>JAXGXG010000001.1:0-5090000 GCA_040772845.1 Thermoguttaceae bacterium | reverse complement strand
CTGGTGTGGCTGAGGCAGTGGAACTGGTCAAGGACTGCAAGAAGTGGCGCATCCACGGGCCGGAGTACCATCAGGACGGAATCCTCAAGCACTTCCGCCTGCAATGCTGGACGCTCAAACCGGCTTTTACGGCCGACCAATACGATTCCAACGTTGTTCTGTCCCGCGATTTGAACCCGATGTTCGAGCGGCGGTAACCTGGCCGCTACGCTTTTCGGCCGGCAAACCAGCCGAAGACAAACCCCAGCAGTGCGGCCAGCACGGAGACTCCGCCGAACATCATGGCATCACCAGCGAAGTAGTTCACCAAACTGCCGAACATGGCGCCTGCAGCAAGGATCAGCGCCAGTGCCATGATCAGCACGGCCACGGTCAATGCCCGCAGTCGATTCCGGACGAATCGCAGCGATGCGAGCAGTTCCTCGTCGGACAATCGTGAAGGTGGCGCGTTGGTCATGGCAGCGTCTTCTTCGGATTGAGAGTACCGTTGGAATCGAAGCCCTGAACGCCCAGTTTCAGGCTGAATACGGCTTCTTTCGCGGCGACCGCAACGTAGAGATAGCCATCGTGAAAGTGGCAGCTTGTCGCTCCTGCGCCGCCGGCGTCATATTGGCGAATCAGGGACTCCGTCTCCACATCAACCACGTTGATGACGCCGCCTCGCCACATGGCCACATACAACCGATTCTGCGCGTCGAACGCCATGCCTCGCGGATCGAACTTCCCGCCCACGAACGTACCACGCGTTTCATCGGGGAAGTCGACGAGCACACGTCGGTTCTTGGCAGTTCCTTCGTCGGTCAGATCGAACATCAAGATACGATACTGTCGGCTCTCCGCCACACACAGATGCTGCTGATCGGCCGTCACGGCAATCCCGGTAGGAAACGCCATGCCGGTAGCCACGAGCGAAACACGTCCCGTTCGCACATCGTAACGATAGACGCTCCCCGTCGCCTCCTCAACGGTCGAATCCCCCGGATCGGTGAAATAGACGTTGCCGCGCCGATCTAGAACAACGTCCCATAGATTGTCGAACTTCTTGCCCTCGTACCGTTCTGCCAGGACTTCTACATTCGCCCCGTCTGCGGCAATCCGCAGGAGCCGCCCCCCTGCAACATCAGCAGCAATGAGCCGGCCTGCACTGTCGAGTCTCAGCCCGTTCGCCTGCGGTAGGTCGTTCTCCAGTGGCGCCGCAATCCGCAAGTCGCACAGAATAGCGGCCGTACCGTCAGCAGTAATGCAACCAATTGTCCCAAGTTCCCGGTAATTGGCCACAAACAGGTCGCCTGCAGCATTCAGCGCCGTTCCTGCGGCGAACGCGAAACCGGTCGCGGCCAACTTCGGCTCGACCGAATGGGAAGGCGGCAAATCGGCATGTTCGGCCCCCGAAGCCCCCGAACATACCATCATCGCCCCAAGAAAGAGCCAGACATTCGCGTAATAGGGCATATCGTGCCTCAAATGAGGGGTGGGAATCATAGCAGGAGAGTTCAGGTGACCTGCTGAACAAGACCCTGACCATTCTACGTGCCCGAAGCTAGCAACGCAAGCTAAAGGTTGGCAGAAGATGCTTCTTCTAATGTGGTGGATTGCCCCTCTGGGTGGGTGTGTTCTGTCGCAATCCGCTGCTGCGGTTGATCCGCGCTTCCGCATTTGTCCCGTTTGCCCTTTCTGCAGACAAAACGCCCTTTCCGGCTCGCACGGTTATCCGGTATACTCCCCACCCGGTCTGTACGAAGTGTTTCCCCGACGATTCTCACGAGGCGTGCCATGCTGCGTCGGCTGGCAGTTGTGATGCTCTGTTGTGTCGTTGCCATCGGGTGCGGTACCACGAAGTGGACCGACACGAAACGGACAGCGACGGAGCAGATTCTCCTATCGGATGCCATGGATCGAGCCGTGACCCGCCTCGATTTTCGTGCGCTGGCTGGGAAAGCGGTCTATCTGGACCCCACCTACGTGAAGACCGCTACCGACTGGGAGTACCTCATCAGCACGATGCGGCAGCATATGCTGGCTTCGGGATGTATCCTCCGCGACAAGAAGGAAGATGCCGACTATGTGGTGGAAATCCGGTCGGGAGCGATCGGTACGGACCGGCACGATCTGGTCTACGGAATTCCGGCTACGGAACTGCCTTCGTTTGTAGCGCTGGCAGGTGTTCCCAGTGCGATCCCGGAAATGCCGTTCGTCAAGAAGACAGAGCAGCTTGGAACGGCTCGAATTGCCGCATTCGCCTACAACGTCAAGACGGGACGTCCCGTCTGGCAATCAGGAGTCATCCCGGTCGAAAGCAACGCCAAAGATCTGTGGGTCTTTGGCGCCGGTCCCTTCCAGCGCGGCACGATCTATGACGGAACGAAATTCGCCGGTGACAATCTGGAAATCCCGCTCGTCGCTCCAACGCCGGACGGCAGCCGGAACGATCACTTCAGCGTCACCGACGAAGCCTACTTCGCCGAGCCGGTCGAAGTCGATACGACGGAACAGGTGGCCGAAACAGCCAAGTCTGAAGCAGCCAAGCCGAAAACGGCCAAGCAAACGAGCGTGACGAAGGACGCCGCATTGGCCCAGAAAGACACGGCAGCCGAAGAAACCGCGGCCAAACAAGCTGCGTCCTCGAAACAAGCAGTGGCGGCCCAACAGGGCAACGCAACGAAGGATAGTACGGCCGCCAAGGAGCCGGCGCCGGCACAAACCGCAGCATCAAGCGAAACGCCCCAAACCGCCGCCACGAAACCGTCGCAGCCCGGCCAGACTGCCGTATCTGCTTCTCCTTCACCTTCGGCCCCGATGCCCCAGCAAATCGGACCGGACCAGACGTCTGCGAAAAAAGAGGGCGTTGTTCAGGCAGAGTATCTCGAAGCTGGGGAAGAGAAGCATTCATCGGAGGAGCCGTAATGTCACCACCAAGCGGCTCGGCCGAATCGTCATGCCCAGACCCGCCGGTCCTGATCGCGGTCGATATCGGTAACGCTCGCATCAAACTCGGGCAATTCCGCACGCCGTGCGATACGCACGGGGCACGCAGTCAATCCAGCCGGGACGAGAAAACCGCCCCTACGTCGCCCTCGGTTGCCACAGCATTGCCGTCGCCACTCGATACGCTTACGGTGGACGGGCGTCGCCCGGACTGGAATCAACTCTCCGATTGGCTCGCCAAGAGTGGAGCGTCTGCCTTCTCCTGGTGGATCGGAAGCGTGAATCGCCCGGCCACAACGACGCTGCTCGACTGGCTGCGCGAAACTCGCATGGAAGAACCGGTCACAATCCTGGCCTCGACCGATCTGCCGCTCACGGTTCGCCTGCCAAACCCCGATATGGTAGGAGTTGATCGGCTGCTCGATGCCGTCGCGGCCAATCGGCTACGCACGCCCGGGCATCCGGCCGTCATCGTAGACGTGGGCACGGCCATCACCGTAGACCTGATCGCTGATGACGGCGCCTTCTGCGGCGGCGCCATCCTGCCCGGTATCGCCATGTCGGCCAGAGCGCTCCACGAGTTCACGGATCTGCTGCCGCAGGTGGATGTCGACAGTCTGCATGAGCCACCGGCGGCGGTGGGCGCGTCAACCATCGAAGCGATACAGAGCGGCCTGTTCTGGTATGCCGTCGGGGCCGTACGAGAGTTGACAGCCCATATGGCTGCGGAGCATCAACGATGGACCGGCGCGCCAACCGCGAGTGAACCGAATGTCATGATAACGGGCGGGGCCGGCGAGACGGTTGCCAGGCTGCTCGGCCGCGAAGCGAGTCTTGTGCCGCACCTTACTTTGGCGGGCATTGCACTGGCGGCGCAGGCAGGAAATGCGCAATCGTGCTGAGGAACTGGTCGCGATCGATCGGTTTGGCAATGAACTCGTCGCAGCCGGCGTCGAGGCACTTCTGCCGGTCATGAGTCATCGCATGCGCGGTCAGTGCAAGGATCGGGCCCGTATAGCCGCGCCTGCGCAGCTCGCGCGTCGCTTCGTATCCGTCCATCACCGGCATTTGCATATCCATAAGGATCAGGTCGAACGGTTCACTCGCGTCGCCGGCAGAGTGGTCCTGCTGCAGTTCCGGCCATGCCTGCTCAAGTGCCTCCCGCCCGTTCATGGCAACGGCGACCTTTGCACCAGCCTTCTGGAGTATCAAACGGATCAATCGCTGATTATCCAGCCCATCTTCGACCAGGAGGACGCGACCTTCGACTCGCGTTGTCTTGCTCGCGGCAATCCGCTTGTCGTCTGAATCAACCAGTTGAGCAGGCGATTCATTCAGCAGCGGGACATCCTGCAAGTTTCCGCTGGGAAGAGCGAGCGTGAACGTGCTTCCCTCACCCGGCCGGCTCCTCACATGGATATCGCCTCCCATCGCCCTTGCCAGGCGTCGGGCAATGGATAGCCCGAGCCCACTGCCGCCGTATTGCCGTATGGTCGATTCGTCGCCCTGGAAAAACGGTTCAAAGATGTCGTGGATGTAGTTTGAGGGGATGCCAATTCCCATATCGATCACATCAAAACACATCTGCGATTCGCTGCCGGACGAATCTACCCGTACCATTACCCGTATGCCGCCTGTGTCGGTGAACTTGATCGCGTTTCCCACCAGGTTGACAAGGATCTGTCGCAGTCGCGCCGGATCCGTTCGGAAGGCAATTGGCATAGGGTGTCGATAATGGCAAGCCATGGCCAGACGTTTTGCCTCCGCGCGTACTTGCATGGCACGTAGCACATCGCGAACCGTTTCCACAGGCGAACAGGCGGCTCGCTGCAATGGAAGATTTCCCGCTTCAAGATTCGCGAGATCCAGAATGTCGCTGATCAGTCCGAGGAGATGATCGCTATTCCGTTTCATTGTCTTCACGGCGTCCCGCACCTCGCCCAGGTCGGCTTCATCGGTCAAGAGGTCGGCAAACCCCATAATGGCCGTCATGGGTGTTCGGATTTCGTGGCTCATGTTTGCCAGAAAGGCGCTCTTTGCGCGGTTGGCCGCTTCGGCCCGGGCAGTGGATTCTCGCAGGGCCTCATTCGCCTGGCGGAGTTCCGCCGCAGAACGGGCCAATCGCTCTTCCATCTGCTTGCGCTCAGTAATATCGAGTGCCGTCCGAATGACGCCCGATACCTGACCGTTCTCTTCCTGAATCGGATTACTACAGATCAGCCAGGTTGTCCCGTCAGGCAGTGCTTGCTCGCCCTGTTGGATACTGCCGGTCCGGAGTGCCGCACGCACGGTACATTCCAGGCACGGGCAATCTCTTCCAAAGACGGCCTTGTAGCAAGGCTGACCTTCCAGAGTCGTCAGAGGACAACCAAGCTTCTCGCACAGGACCGAGTTGGCCCACAGAATGCGCAGTTCCGGATCGACATGAATGACACAGACACCGGCGATCCCATTCAGGATGGCGGCCTTCTCGCGTTCTGCTTTGCGCAAGGAGGCTTCGAACTGCCAACGCTTGGCGATCTCTGTCTCCAGGTACTCGTTGGCTCGGGCAAGATCCTCGTTAATCTGTTCCAGCGAATCGGTCTGCAAAGCAATGTCCTCGCAGCCCCGGTCGCCATGTCTCCGCATCTGCCGCGCCGATTCGGGGAGATCCATGGCTCACTCCGTTTTCGGTCTGCCTGGACCGCATGTGTCCAGACGGTTCAGTCCCTTCGGCCGGCCCAGCTATTTGGCCACGGAATCCCAGAGTTCGTTCGGACCGCCTTATTCTCTTTTTCTACTAGGTTTATAGCACACTCCGCACCGGGGGCACGGAGCGATTCGCCGGAAAAGCCACGTTTTCTGTGGTAGTTCCCCAATGGAGGCCGTCTATGACGATCAAATCAGTCGAATAGTCCTCCCAATGCGGGCAGAAATCGAATCTCCGCTACTCGAACGGGTTCTCTGCCTTCGCGTGGCTTCTGACGAACTGCTGATCTTCTTCGCATAGTTTCGTTAGCGGAAGAGTGATGGTGCGACCGTCTGCTCGGAGCAAGGTGACTTTGCCGTCTGAAAAGCTGACTAGCTTGGCTTCTACCTGGAAGGATCGCGTCGCGTCGTGCCAGGTTCGAGAGATGGCATCGCTGGCCGGTCCGGCCGGTTCTGCGGCAACCTCTTCTTTTTCCTCGGGCATGACAGGCGGCTTCCCGCCACGCCGGGTGATTTCGTCAATCGCCCGCTTCAGATTGTGGGTTTCGGACAAGTCGCGTGCATCCACAAGCTGGTGCTTCAACGCCTGGAGACTCCTCTCGCCCCCAATCTTCCCCAAGACCTTGCACGCATCGGTTCGCACCCACTGGTCGCGGTCGTTCAGCAGTGGGATTGTGTACTCCTCGGCAATCGGCCCCATGGCGATCAAGGCCTCGGCGGCCTCGCGCCGATTGTCGATCATGCCGTCGGCGACGGCCTTGGCGGCGGCAGGCGAACGAAACTTGGCAAGCGCGGTAATCGCATCGCCGGCGAAGAACGTCGAGTCACGATCGGCCAAGGCGGCAATCAACACGCCTTCAACCTCCGGAATTCGCCAGACACCTAGTGCTTGGATCGTAGTTTTCTTCGTCAAGGTGCTGCCGCTGTTTGCTACGGCCATGAGGGCGTGGGCCACGTCCTCTCGCTGCGCGGTGGGTATGGCCTTGGCAAGCCGTTCGGCTGCACTCTTGATATCAGCGCTGTTGCCCGATTGCAGTTTGGCGATTAGGGCTTCTCGTTCGCCCGGTTCCAGCGGCTTGGGCTTCTTGGCCTCCATGGCGGCTGCCCGGGCCTCCTCGAGCTTCTGCTTTCGTTCGGCCAGTTCAGCCTCGGAAAGCAGCGCGTATTCGAGCGAAACAGGAACGGCCAGCGTCAAGTTCTTTTCGTTGACCTTGATGTTGTATTTCATCTTGAGCGATTGGATGATACCTCGCTTCGTATCGAATTCGAACTCACCTTCTCCCGACATGTCGAAGCGGACAATCCCTTCGTCCGGCAGCGTTTTGAGCGAATAGACCTTTCGGACGCGAACGACATCATCCTTCTGGCCGACGATGTTGTATCGGATCTGCTCCTTGCCGGCCGTTTGGGTTTCCGACTGGAATCTGCGCGAGAAGAACGGTCCCGTCGCCATGCGTTCCACAACGGCGATATCGGTTTCCGACGTCCAGCTTGCCTGCGGCTTTTCGGGCAACGATTCAACCACCAAAACCTCTTCCAGTCCGAGCACAAACGGCAGATAGTTCTCGGACCGTGCCGAGATCAAGGCGCCGGTACGTTTGAACGTCGTTTCGCCGGTCTGACCGAATACCCACCGCGGTCCGCCAAACCGACGCCTCGGCGGCATGAGCGGGACGGAATTGCCGGTCAGCGTCTCCGTGAGTGTGCCGTTCATCCGGAGTGAAAACTGCGAGTCGGTGACCTCGCTGCACGTGTAGGTTAACATGCCTTTGTGTGTCGCAGTCCGATCCGTGATTTCCCCAACAATCGTCACGTTGTAGCAGTACTCCTGGTCCGCCTGAAACCCGTAACGGAGTTCCGGCGGAGCCGCTGCAAAGACCGGCGAGACCAGCAATCCCCCCAGAACAGCGCCCATGACCAATCCGACTGTGCAATCCGAAAAACGAGGGTTCATGACTCAGTTCTCCCAAGATATGGAACGATCGGCTTCGCCAGCCGGCCTGCGCTGGCGTATGGAGATACCTCATATCGATAATGCTGATCCTAAACGGCGCCTCGGGAACAGTCAACCCCCCGCTGCCGAAGGGGCGACCCGGGGTTCCACCCTCGACAGATCCAGCCGGTACATGATCTGATTGTAGTCGTAGCGGGGTGTCGGAACGGGACTACGCGAGAATTGCCGGGTATAGGTCCCTTCAAAATAGATGACCCGGCCGTCTTCCTCGTCGAAGAACTCGTGATGCACCGGGTTGTAGAACGAGTAGTTCGGGTGTGTGGCGACCTTGACCGCTTTGCGCCACGGGCCGGTAAGGCTGTCGGCCTCGGCGTACCATATTTCGCCCAGATAGGACACGTTTCGGGCAAAGTCTTCCTCGTTGCCAATCAGAATCCACTTCTGGCGGAACGCGTTGCAGCGGATCGAACCGCGATGGAGCCGAACGGGTCGGCCGGTTGCCGTGTCTGCCAGTTGGTAACGGGCCTTTTCTGCCGGCATGCCGCCCGATGCGATCCGCTTGGCCTCGTCTGCCTGCGTTGTCGGCTCGGCGGCATGTTGCCATCGGTAGTCGCCTGCTTTGGGATCGTAGGCTAGCGCCTCGTACCGGGTCGGATCGAGCACACTCGCCCAGTCGGCAGGTACGCGTATGGCGGCGAAATGTTCGACGAAATAGAGATACGGCTGCCCCTCGTGCTCAACGCGCACTGCAATACCGCGGGGAAACCGCCACGTCTCTTCCGGGGCAAACGCGGCAACCTTGCGGAAGACGCCTGCCGTGTCGTCGAATCGAACGAGCCCATGCTCCAGTTGTTCCATCAGGCCCTTGCGACGGGAGAAATGGGCGAGTAACGTCTCGTTTCCGTCGGGATCGAGGAGCGTCATCAAACCGTCGAGCCAGATCACGCCCGGTTCGCCGGTTGGAACCATGGTGCGCACGCGGTCTGGCTTCTGGGAATCGGCGAAGTAGTTCAACGGCACGCAAGTTCCTGGCTGGAATGTGTTGGGGCCGGGCAATGGCGAAGTCGCCGAGGTCGTCTTGAAGTTGCCGAGCGGATAGTGCGGCAAACTCGTATCGCCCCATAGCCAAAACAGCTTGCCCCGGTAACGAACCACCTGTGCAGAATCTTGCCCCATCACGCCGGTGTTCAAGGGCGGTACTCCGGCAGGCGCAGGCACGCCGAGCAATTCGCTGTCGCGATAGATGCCCTGTCCGGTAATGCGGTAGAGCCGCTCGGCAAAATTGACGCGGCGCAGTTTCAACGTAGCTGTTGCTCCAGGCGTAGGCGTCAGGCGAACGCCGTGGTTTCCGAATCCGTCGGCCGGGTACTCGTAACCGGGACTACTCACGTGGAAATACACCTCGCGATCCATGAGCCCCGGTTCATGGAATGCAATCCAGCCTGCACTATCGGTGTGCAGGACGATCTCGTTGACCGTGCGTAGTTCCACCAACGGCACGCCGCGGCCGGTCTGTGCATCGACCACGTGGATACCGAAATACGGCTTCAGTACACGTGGGGGCTCATCGGCTGCAAGGCACATCCCCTGCACAAGCAGAAGTGCTGAAACGGCGATGCGACTGAAGAAGCGAAAGCAAGACGTCAGAACTGAGGTCATGGCGCACCTCTGTGGAACATGGCGGAAATGGGGACGACTCCAGCGGCGCAGCGGTGGCGACCGAGCCATTATACCAAATCCTTCTCGATGGGCAGGAGGCAATGGGCGAAAACAAGTCGGCCTGCATCTGGCCGGTCATGATTCCGCTGGGGCGGCCCTGCGGTGACGTTTTCCACCGAGCGATTGCTCAAGCCAGGCGCGCCGGGATATCTTGCCGTACACACAATCGGCCGGAGTTTGACAGCGGCCGTCTCCGTCTGGTAAGCTGCCCCAATAGCGGCAAACGACAGCGGGCAACGCCAGACCGCGTTCGCCGTGTACACGAGAGAGTGACTCGCACCGCGGTGTTTCCGCGATTGCCGTTACAGACAGAAAAACGAACACCGGGTAGGAGACGGGCATCGGCTTGCTTCGTCCTCTACACGGTTGAGCCAATCCCATTTCTCAATCCGTAGGGAGGTCCGCCATGCGACATCGTATCCACCGCCGTCGTCTTCTGGTCTCTGCTGCGTCTGCCGCCGTCGGGGTCACCCTGCTCCGCGATAGCAGATCGGCCCGTGCGTACCATGCCAATGAGAAACTCAATATCGCCATCATTGGCGCCGGCGGACGGGGGGCGGCGAACTTGTCAGGAGTCGCAGGCGAGAATATCGTGGCCTTGTGCGACGTCGACGAGCGCCGGGCAGGCAAGTCGTTCGAGCAGTTCCCCAAGGCCGCCAGGCACCGCGACTACCGCAAAATGCTCGACCGCATGGATGCCCAGATCGAGGCGGTGGTCGTCAGCACGCCGAACCACGTGCACGCACCGGCCAGTGTAACCGCAATGCGGATGGGAAAACATGCCTATTGCGAGAAGCCGCTTTCGCACTCGGTACACGAATCGCGCACGGCGGCGCGCGTCGCAGCCGAAAACAAGCTGGCTACGCAAATGGGCACTCAGATCCATGCCACGGCCAACTTCCGCCGCATTGTCGAACTTGTGCAGGCCGGAGCGATCGGACGCGTCAGCGAGTTCCATTGTTGGCTCCGTGGCGGCGGCAGCGCCGGCGATCGTCCTGCGGAAACGCCGCCCGTGCCTGAAGGGCTCGACTGGAACCTGTGGCTCGGCCCCGCGCCCTATCGCCCATATCATCCGTGTTACGTGCCGCACGATTGGCACTATTGGTGGGACTTCGGCGGCGGCGCATTTGGAAACATGGGCTGCCATTATCTCGACTTGGGCTTCTGGGCCCTGTGCCTGCGTTATCCCAGTGTTGTACAGGCCGAAGGCCCACCGCCGCACGCGGAGAGCACGCCTCGATGGGAACACGTGCGCTACGAGTTTCCCGCAGCCGACAAGGGCTCGCCGATCACGCTCACCTGGACACACGGCAGAGAGAAAACCCCGCCCGTGTTCTCCGAAAACAAGCTGCCCGATTGGGCGTGGGGCGTATTCGTGGGTGCGAAAGGAATGCTTCTGGCCAGTTATTCCAAGCATCTGCTGTGGCCCGAGGACAAGTTCGCCGACTACAAACGGCCCGAGCCCAGCATTCCGCCGTCGGTCGGTCATCACCAGGAATGGATCGACGCATGCAAGACGGGCAGTCCGACCACCTGCAACTTCGACTATTCCGGCGCAGTGACCGAGTCCCTGCTGCTGGGCAACGTGGCCTATCGTACCGGGCAGAAACTCCAGTGGGATGGACCTGCCATGCGAGTCACGAACCACACCGAGGCGAATGCCCTCCTGCAGCGCGAGTATCGTGACGGCTGGACCCTATAGGGGACGGCTCAGAACTAACTTCCTCATTCGTCGATCGGGACCGATTGCAGCCACTCCGGATGTTCACGGACGCCTTCGGCCTCCTGGATCGGCCACGTGGCCCGGCTATCGTCTTCGTAGGGACCAATCTTGTCGAATGGGATCGGTTCGAATCCCTGCTTCAAGGCAGGTGACTCGGGCTCCAGCCGGAAGTCGCCGTGTTCCGCATCGACGAACAGCGGGTCGGCAACGATGGAATGGACGTCGCCGCCTGCCTGCCGCCATGCCTCCCACTCGGATGCAGGTTCCACTTCCTCCAGAACCAGGTTACTGATCTCTGCCGTCCCGGTTGCGGAAAGGAACTCGAAGTGAATGCTCAGTTTGCCCAGGCGCGGATCATAGTCCTTTTCGCCTTCTGCCGGATAGTGGAAGGTAATCTGGCACGCGGTCGGCTCCCCGTCTTTCGGTTCGAACCCTTGCGATCCGAACGCACGCCAAAGCCCGCCGGCTTCATTGACCAGTCGGGCTAGCATCTTCCCGGACGCGTCCTTTGCAAGCAGTGTGAAGCTCAGCCGGTAACTCTTGCCCGGCTCGAACGCAAATGCGTCGGACTTGATGCAGGCGTACTTGATCCACCGTTTTTCTGGATTGTGGGCGGCTGCGAACCTGATCGCACGTTTCCCGCCGGAATCGGCAACAACCTCCGACTTCACGTCGGGGAACTGCTTGTGATACCAATACCAGCCCTGGGCAGCCGTCTGGTTGGCGTCTTGCTTGAGCTGTTCCTCCGTTGCGGCCGGGAAATCGCGACTGGGGATACGATCGGTCAGATCGGCCGTCACGGCCTTGAAGCCTTGCATGCCGGTCTTGACGGGCTCCTTGCCGCCGTTCCAGACTGTGTTGTAGTCGAACGTGTTCGCTTCCAGATTGCAATTGTGGACGCGGATGTACCGCGAGTTGGGCTGATTGGGATAGTAGAAGATGTTCCGCTCGATCCGGTTGCCGCGCATGACGGTTCCGTCCGCCAGTACCGTCTCCTTCGGCGGGACTGCCATGCCCCGCATCTTCTTCCATTCGGGATTCTCGACAAGCCGGTTATAGTCCTTCACCATCTTCGGCTCGCGAATCTTCAGGAAGTACCCCTCGGGATCGTCGTTCCATCCCTGCAAGGAAATCTGGTGCGTCGAACCGAACCGCTTCGGGTCCGGATCGGAACAGCCGTTTTCGGCGAAGATGTTGTTGTAGATATGGTTCTCGCGTGCGTTGTGCAGGTGCATGGCGCCCACCTGGCAGCGTTCGACGATATTGCCGTACACGTCGTATCCGCAGCCCGATTCGTCCAGATAGATGCCCCACGCGAAGACGAAGAACTTCCCGTGATTATTGAAGCCGATACTGTCGGTGCAATGATTGTAGCGAATGGTGCTCCACCCGCCGGTCCACCCGCCGCCGTAGGTGCATCCGGTATCTTCCATCTCCAGGTTGCAGTGGCGAATGCGGTTGTACTCGATCGTATTCAACACGCCGCCGTAGAACACGCCGCAACGAGGCATGTCGTGGATCAGGTTGTGCGACAGCGTTACGCCGCAACTGCCGAGCATCAGGCCAATCCCGTGGCGGTTGAACTGGCCAACATGATGCACGTAGCAGTTGTCCACCGTGTGGTTGCACTTATCCATCTGCACCTTATCGCCGGCGTACACTTCCACACCGTGGCCGCCCAGGTTCCACAGGTCGCAGCCGCGAACCGTGCAGTCGCGCCCGTTGCGAATCGAGATGCCGGCCCCGGAGAAGTAGCCCAGGTCGTGAACGAGCGATTTCTCGATTGCCACCTGCTCGCAATCGGTCAACTGAATGGCCCGAGCCTCCGCACAGGTCAACTCCAGCCCGCGGAGGACGACGTTCGTCACATTCCGGAAATTCAGAATCACATCGACCGTGGGAACGGTAACTACGGTTCCGTCCAGCGACTTGGGCGGCAGAAAGTACAGCTTCTGCCCTTCAACGTCCTGGTGCCATTCGCCCGGTGCGTCCAGTTCCTCCTTCATGCCGAAGATGGCATAGCGATCTTCCGGCCGGGCGGCGTACGGCATGTTCCTTTCCAGCGTAATGGTGCGTGTGGCCGGGTCGATCTCTTTGATCTTCTCGATCCGGTTCCACCAGTTGTAACGCGGGAAAATGCATACCTCGCCGTCGGTCGGACGCGACCAGTCTCGCTGGTCTTTTTCTCGCAGCACAACCGTATCGGTCCGTTCTCCGTCAATGTCCTTGTACATCGGAGGACGTTCACCCTCGACATACGCCCAGCCGCCCGAATACGGAAGAGCCGCGTCGAAATCGGGATACCGGGCCCAGATCTGGCGGGCGCCGTCCAGATAGATCTGGCGGAACTTCCGCTCGATCCCCAGCGGCTTCAGGTCGGCCTCGTAAACCTGAAGATCGGACGACGCAAGCGCCTTGTTGGTGAAGTCCGACTTCTTCCAGTCCGGTACAACCACGCCGCCGACGAGTTTCGGCCAGTCGGCCGGGTTCTTCGGATCCCGCCAGGCCTTGATCACCAGTGGAGCCGCTTCCGTCCCGCTGTCGTCCTTGGTGAACTCGACCGTCTTGCGCATCATGTAAATGCCCGGATGCAGGAGGATACTGACGGCTTCGCCGGGATTGGCCTTCCTCGCCTCGCGGGCCAGGTCCCGCGCCTTCTCCAGCGACCGGACCGGCGCCTCGGCCGTGCCTGCTTGCTCGTCCGAACCGTCCGGTGCGACATGGAACTCGGCGGCCGAAGCATACGCGACGGAAACACAGAATGCGACGAACAACAACAGGCGTCTCATGGCAACTCCAGAAGGCGGTAGGTTAGTTCAGGTGGGACGGCAGGTAACCCGGGGATTCGGGAAGACTCTGGGCGTTACGAATGGCTGGTCCGTTTTCCGGTGCATTCCCAGTTTGTAGTTCCGCCTTCAGGCGGTCGTTCCTCTTTCCGGCCAATGCCGGGGCCACGAACGGATCGGGCTCGCACCTCGAAACGGAGGTGCTTCCTATTATTGCACCAATGCCGTGTGCGAATCAAGAGACCGCACACTCCATGCACCACCTTGCCCAAGCCCCCTCGCGCCAGGTATACTCTTTGCAAGGTCGCCCTACCGAGCGAGTTGCGAAAGCAGCCCAAGGCATACCCAACTGCGCGATGCGAGGATGCAATATGGCCAGGCATAATGAGCCGCGGTTCTCGATTGGAGTTGATTTCGGAACCAACAGCGTGCGGGCGCTTGTGGTCGATGTGGCCGATGGCAGCGAAGTGGCGTCGGCCGTCTTCCACTATCCAAGCGGACATGATGGGATTCTGCTGGATCCGAAACAGCCCAACTTGGCGCGGCAGAATCCGGCCGATTATATCGAAGGGTTCCAGCGGTCCGTGGCCGCTGCGGTCCGCGCCGCGAAACGGGTCGATGGATTCCACCCAACCCGCGTCGTTGGCATTGGCATCGATGCGACCGGCTCAACGCCGCTGCCGGTCGACCGGGCCGGCGTCCCGCTCGCCATGAAGCCACGGTTCGGCAAGAACCTGGCGTCGCAGGCGTGGCTGTGGAAAGACCACACTTCGCACGCCGAAGCGGCCGAGATTACCGATCTGGCACGCCAACGCGGCGAGCCGTACCTGGCCAAGTGCGGCGGCGCGTACAGTAGTGAATGGTTCTGGTCCAAGATATTGCACTGCAAGCGGACGGCCCCGAAGGTGTTCGAAGCCGCATGGTCGTGGGTGGAGCAGGCAGACTTCATCCCAGCCTGGGTGACCGGCAATCGGAATCCGGCCAACCTGCCACGCGGCATCTGTGCGGCAGGGCACAAGGCCATGTACGGCCCTTGGTGGGATGGCCTGCCCAGTCGCGAGTTCCTCAATACCCTTGAACCCGGGCTGGCGCGCGTTCGCGACAACTATACCGTCGATCCCGTGCCTGCCGATCGCAGGGCAGGTACGCTCACGCCGGAGTTGGCCAAGAAGGCGGGCCTCGTCGAAGGCGTGCCGGTAGCCGTCGGAGTTATCGACGCACACGCCGGCGCGGTCGGGGCAGGCATTGGGCCGGGCCGCCTGGTCAAAATCATCGGCACGAGTACGTGCGACATGATGGTCGCCCCGCTCAATGCCGAACTGGGCGATATTCCCGGTTTGTGCGGCATTGTGCCCAGTTCGATCGTGCCTGGCATGTGGGGGTTGGAAGCCGGGCAGTCGGCCGTGGGTGATATCTTCAATTGGTTCGTTTCGCACATGACGCCCCGGCAGTACACGGCCAAGGGCGATCCGCACGCGAATCTTACCGCCGAGGCGGAACGACTCCGGCCCGGCGAAAGCGGTTTGCTGGCGCTCGACTGGAACAACGGCAACCGAAACGTACTGGTCGATCCCCTGCTGACCGGCCTGATGATGGGCCAGACCTTGCACACAACGGCCGCCGAAACGTACCGAGCATGGATCGAGGCGACGGCGTTCGGGGCACTGACCATCATCAACCGGCTCGAACAGTACGGCGTTGCTGTCCGCGAGATCGTCGCCTGCGGAGGCATTGCCGAGAAAAATCCACTGCTCATGCAAGTCTATGCCGACGTATGCAATCGGCCGATGAAGTGCCGATCCGGCCAGACGTGCGCGTTGGGCGCCGCCATTTTTGGCGCGGTTGTGGGCGGTGTTTATCCGACCGTCGGACAGGCCCAGCGCGCCATGACCGGCGTGAGTGCAACCGTCTACCGACCGCGAAAGGCGTCTGCGGCCGTTTACGCCGATTTGTACCAGTTGTATCTCGCCTTGCACGACACCTTCGGCACACCCCACCCGGCCGACGCCATGCACCAGATCATGAAACAACTGATTGCCATCCGCAACCGCCAACGGCGATAGCCCGGCAACGCCCGGAGCCTTAAGCCGAACGCCCCGGAGGTTTTCGCACGCCTTTGGCCTCCTTCGACTGTTCGACAACCCTTTTCGACTCGCGACCGGCAGGCGTAAGCCCGTTGTTTGGAACCTTGGGAAAAAAGGAAACAACACCATGCTGACACCCAGTGCTCGACGGGTGAATTGCCATGTTTCCGCCCTATGGAGTACGGTGATTCATCACCGTTTTCGTCTCTTGAACCACGCTCAGCCCTGCCCCTGCAAGCCCCCCCGACTCGCCCCGCCCACCCGTTCGTAGTTCCGCCTTCAGGCGGTCCTCCGCATCCTACTCGTGCTCAGCTTTAGCGGTGCTCGTTGACAGTTGACAGTTGTCACTGGAGTTTTGCAAACATCAAATTGGGCTTGTAAAAATAGGGGTTTTGGCGCAAAAATGGGGTAGTTTGAGGTGGCCATGGCAATCACGGAGGGTGCGACAATGCCAGGGATCACCTCGTTTCCACGTGTGGTGCAGAGTGCGGTGGAAGAGTTCGGCGACCTGTTTGTCTGCGAACCGGAGCGGCGCCACTTTGCCGAATACCTCACTGGGTTGATGGTGGCCGCGCGAAAGACCGTGCGGGGAATCAACTACGAGTTCGCTATGACGACGGATCAGTCGTGCCTGAACCGCTTCATCACCGAGGTGAAGTGGGACGAGGCTGAGTTGAACGAGCGTCGGCTGAGGTGGTTGCAGAAGGACTCGAGCACCCGCTACGGCGATCGGGGGGTGATTGCGATCGACAACGTGTTGATCGACCACGATGGCAAACTGATCAAGGACGTCGGCTGGTTCTGGGACCATGCCGAAGGACGGAACAAGATTGCCCACGACTATCTGATTGCCAACTACGTATGCACCAGTGACAAGCACTACCCCCTGGAGTTCCGGCGTTTCAGGAAACGCGAGCAGTGCGACGCAACGGGCGAGGAGTTCTTCAACCACACCAAGCTGTTCTGCCAGTTGGTGGATTGGGTTTGTGAGCATGAGATTCCGGGCGACTTCACCTTTGATAGCTACTTCACGAACGCCGAGATCCTCAATCACATTCATGGCAAGAAGGACCGGTTTGGCCGTCCTCGCGGCTACGTGGGCGACCTGAAGTTTAATCGGAAGATTTGTTGGAAGGGCGGCGAATTGAGGGCGGAGGAAATGGCCGGGCAGATCGATCCGGACAGCCGGAAGCCCTTCAAGCGTGGCCGAAAGCAGCAATGGTATTTCACGACGAGCATTCGCATCCCCAATGTCGAGCACAAGGTGCGGATCGTGATCATTTGGGACAAGAAGCGCGACCGTGAGCCGCGCAAGATTTTGATAACCAACCGCGTAGCCTGGGAAGTGATTCGGATTCTGCAGGTCTATCGCTATCGATGGACAGGCACGGAGACCTTTCATCGGGACGGGAAGCAAGAGCTTGGCATGGGAGATTGTCAGCTGCGCGACGGCCAGGGCCAAACCCGGCACATGTACCTGGTCATGCTGGCGTACACTCTGCTCATGGCCCAACTCAAGCAGGCCCGCGCGAAGGAATGGGCCTCCTGCAAGCTGACGACCATCGGCGAAGCCTGTCGCGCAGTATTGCGAGAGACGCTGCGATCCACCCTGGACTGGGCTATTGAGCAGGTTACCGATTATGGACGCAGCCGCGACCATGTGATGGCTCACTTGCGGTTGGAGTGAGTTTGCAAAACTTCAGTTGTCAGTAACGCGCTGACGCGGGGCTGGGGAATTGAAAGCGGAAGGGCGCGAGCCCTCCGGTGTGCAGTTGACAGTTGTCAGTAAAGCGCTGACACGGAAGTGGGGAGTTGAAAGCGGAAGGGCGCGAGCCCTCCGGTGTGCAGTTGACAGTTGACAGTTGTCAGTAACGCGCTGACGCGGGAGTGGGGGTTGGAAGCGGAAGGGCGCGAGCCCTCCGGTCCCGGCGTGCAAACCAACCGGACGGCTTCGTCGCTCGACTCTCCGAGTCGATTCCGTCCGAACCATTCACGACTCGGAGAGTCGTGCGACAATAGAAGCGGAAGGGCGCGAGCCCTCCGGTCCCGGCGTGCAAACCAACCGGACGGCTTCGTCGCTCGACTCTCCGAGTCGATTCCGTCCGGGACTTCACGACTCGGAGAGTCGTGCGCCGCCAAAAACGAACAGCCCCGGAATTGTCGCACGCCCTTGGCCCTGTTCGACTGTTCGACAACGGCTGATCGATTACCTTAAACCGTTGCGGTCATTGGGGTTACGCGCGATTTTCGCGCGTGGCAAAACTCGGCGTCCGAGGCCCAAAAACGGGCTGTAACCTGTTGTGTGGCAAGGAGTTGGGTATTGTCGAACAGTGTTTTTCAGGCGGTGTTCGCAAATAGGTGAGCGAAAACGCCCACTGTTTCGCTAACCTGTTATTTCACAAGGACTTACAGCAGAAAGGGCCGGCTTACGGGGGCCCATTGGGCGCAGTCCTTCCACGGTTCGACGCAGAACCATTTTCTGCGACGGGTGGTCTTATGCGACCCGAGGGTGCCTGCATCTCCGACGCTGGTCTTAGGCTGCCAAAAACTGCCCGAGGAATTACGTTGCCAATCGGTCCTATTCCGCCGGCTTTATGCGACGCAGTAGCAGACCGTACGGGGCCGATCCTGTGCCACTAATGGGCAAGGATCCCTCACTCCGTACGGCGGAACCCTCGCGTTGGGGCCGCCGCTGAGAAGGACGTCCAGATAGGAACGTCCTCCGCACGCTGTTCCACACACGCCGCCTCACCTGCGTGCGGTTTTGCGGGCGAAAGTATCAGTCTCGCCAATCGCATCCGCGCGTCAGGTGGCCGGGCTTACGATGCCGGTATACCACCCCTATTCAGGTCTTCTGTTCGGCCTTACGCTGCCCACAGGCCCCTGTCTATAGTGGCGTCAGAGTATGCCGTCACCCTACCATACTTCGTGGCCGATGTAAATACCGCGAAGGAGGTGTCAGGTGACAGAGGGGAAGTTGCTAGTTGCTAGTTGTTAGTTGCGAGTGACGCGCTGACGTGGAGGGGGAGTCGGAGTTCGGAGATCGGAGATGGGAGATCGGGACGCGCTGACGCGGGAGTTGGAAGCTGGGAGTTCGGAGATGGGAGCGGAAGGGCGCGAGCCCTCCGGTGAAGATCGGAGCTGGAAGCTCGGAGATCGGAGATGGGAGATCGGGACGCGCTGGTGCGGAGGGGGAGATGGGAGCGGAAGGGCGCGAGCCCTCCGGTGAAGATCGGGGTTGGAAGCTCGGAGATGGAAGCTCGGAGATCGGAGATGGGAGATCGGGACGCGCTGGCGCGGAGGGGGAAGCGTCGATTTGAGATTTCGGGCTTCTTTCGTCATTTGACTTTCGACATTCGTCATTGCACGGAACGTCTCCGTTTCCTCTGCGGCCTCCTGTTCGATATCCGCTCTGCTTTTCGTGTGATTCGTGTCTTTCGTGGTTTTTGGCTTGGGCGATACTACTGGAAAAGCCGGCTGAAGGCGGAACTACGAACGTCGGGGACGCAAGGTGTCGGAGATCGCAGATCGGAGTTGGGAGATCGGAACGCGCGAACTGGGGTGTTTGCGGGCGGCTGTAGACCAGAAAGCGGTAACAAGTTCCCGCACTCCATAGGCGGCTTCGCCGCGGCGAAGCAAGGACCAAAACGCCGGATTCCACTTGCTCGCGCTGCGTGCTTGTATGGGGGACGCGCCAGCGCGTACAAGCTCGAAGCGCAAGCGAGTGGGTCCGTTAAGGACCCAACCACGGATGGAACATGAACGGGCATGCGAGGGCGTTCTTGCTTCATGTCGTTTGCGGTCTCCTGCTGGTCTGCTGAATTGCGACACGATTGACTACAACGCGAAGACAAAGAAGAGAACGAACAGGAGGAAACGAAGGACGCAGAGAAAGGAAAGTTGGCTGGCACGAACCTTCCACTCGTACTCGTGCTCAGCTTTAGCGGTGCTCGTACTCGTAATCGAAGGTCTTGCGCGGCCGAGACTCTTTCCCTCCCCGCCCCCGCCCCGTTCGTAGTCCCGCCTTCAGGCGGTCTTTGCTTTCCGGCTGAAGCCGGCACTCCAACAGGTAGCTCGCACCTGGAACAGGCCACCGGACGGCCTCGTCGCTCGACTCTCCAATTTGACTCCGTCGGACGCGTTCACAACTCGGAGGTCGGAATGCACCGATGCGGCCATAATCAGCGAGTCAGTCCCGAAGGGACGTCGCTAATCAAGCCCAGGGTGGAGCCGATGCGAGGAACGAGCGAGGCGCAACCCTGGGTTACGAGAACAACGCAAAACAGAAGCCCGAAGGGCTGACCCTAACTCTCTCTGCGCCAACATCGAACCGAGAACTGCCTCTGTAGCACTTCTTCGATTACGATTACGAGCACGAGCACGAACTTTGCACTCGTACTCGTGCTCAGCGATAGCGGTGCTCGTACTCGTAATCGAAGGTCTTGTGGGGCCGAGACTCCTTCCCTCCCCGCCCATCCTTGTCGACCAGCGCCCATTCGTGTTCCTGGCAATCTGAAGAGGAAGGGAACACTAATCCTCGCTCATCTTCACTCATCGGAGATGATGCGGCCACCTTCCTTAATGTGTGCGGGTGAGTCCCGTTGGGAAAATGGCTTTCTCTTTGCGTCCTTGCGTCTCTGCGGCTTTGCGTTGAAATCGCCTCTACCTGCACTGCAGCGGCCGGAGCGCTTAACGCAAAGGCGCCAAGGCGCAAAGACGCAAAGGAAGACTGGCGGATATTGAGACTGCGGAGGTTGGATGGCACGCTATGAACCAAACACGGGCAGGCGAGGGCATTTGCGGCGGCCTTCTCATTCCAATCGGATAGCGATCTGTCGAGGATTGTCAAGAATAAACATACCGGACACCTTTGTTTCTCCCGGCGGCGTCGGGCAAGCGATCCGTCGCGTCGAGCACGGGACCGCCGCACTGCAACGCACGGTGAAACGCCTGGAACAGAAGCTACTTAATGCCTAATACCGGCCTGACCCCAAAAGGCTCTTCGATCAATGGGTGAGTGTTCCCGACATTGGCCCCGTCTTTGGGCACCTGGAGGATTACGCCCTCTACAAGACGGCAGGTACGGTTCTCGGCATCGGCACCAGCATTGCAATCTCGATGTTTGGGCCGGGCATGGTCTCCTGTGGCACCTTGGGCCACAAACTCCTGATCGGCTGGGAAGTGGCCGGCGCGGTCGGTGGTGTCGCCGGGTCGGTGAGCAACATCGTGGAAAACGGTTCGGTAGGCGTAATGGACGTACTAGGAATCGTCGGTGGGGTAATGTCGATCGCCAGTATCGGAAGCCTGCTGAACAAGTGCTTTGTCGGCGACACCTTGGTCATCTACGGACGCGAGGACGTCTTCATAGCCGATACCATTTTGACCGTAGCCGACACGGAGGAACAATGGAATACCATCGGCTTGGTCCTTGGCAGCGGTCTGCTGTTGGCTGGTGGGCTGGGTTGCTCGCTCGAAGCACGGCGCGAAGACAAGAAGAAACAGTTCCCCGTTCCGACCGCTCCGCGCCGTGCGCGAGAGACACTCTTCGCTCAAGACGACCTGTTCGACCAGCACGATCCTTATGGTGGATTGGACAAGGTCCTGGCAGACGTCCTGGATTGTGGTGGCGCCGGCCTGTGCTCGGACGCAAACGCCCCCTCCCCCTCTTCGCCTCTCGAAGCAGCTTTCGCCGACGAAGACCTGTTTGATCAGCACGGACTCCCGTTCGACAATCTGCAACTGCCCTCCCATCGTGCCAAACGATGCGACTCTCGCACCGACGGCCGCCGAAAGCCACGCAAAGTGCTCTCGGCCACCCGCAGGATTGGGCAGAATGCAGGTATTGACAATTCGCAGGACATAAGGCACACTGCCATCGAATCGGAGTCACTTGCCATGAATACACCTGTCCAACGCAAAGCAGCAGAAGCCTCACCCGAGTTGTCCCTTGGGGATGTGCCTCGCCGGAAGCAGAGAGCCGGGAAAGCACTGGTCTATTCGTTGTTGCTTCTGGCAGGCTTGTGTTCCCTGGTACTCTCTGCACCATGGTCACGATGGCATTCGCCCCCGCCGCCCGCCGTGGCGACGGCGGCCGACGCTTCCAGCCAGACCGGACATACGCAGCCGCGTCTTCTTGCCCGGCCCATTCGCGACGTGCGCCCGGGCCAGCGGGTACTGGCGGAAAACCCGGAACTGGCGGAGGTGGTCGTCGAGCCGCTGGAGATCGAGCCCGACCAGTGGCGGCTGATCCGGCTGAAGATGGCCAAGCCCGACGGCGGCATGCTGTCGATCGAGCTGTTACGCCCGGTCCTGTGGCTGCAACTGGTCGCGTGCGAGACGCTGCTGGAAGATGAGGAGGCGGACGACGAGGCAATCGACGCGTTCCTTGATCGGATCGAGGACGAGGCAGGCCTGCGCGGCGTGCTGCTAGGCTCGACCATCGAACTGGACCTGGGGGAGTTGGGCGCGGCCGGGCCGGCCGAGGTGGTCGAGATCGCCTCCTGCTCGCAGATCGAAGAGGGTGAGGGGCGGCTCGTCACGGGCACGTTCTCGCACACGGCGGCCAATGTGATCGACGTCCACGTGAGCGGGCTGGCCGATCCGATCGGCACGACCGACACGCACCCCTTCTGGAGCGAAGACCGGCAGGCATTCGTCCCCGCCGGCGAGCTGCGCATCGGCGAGCAACTCCGCTCTATCGCCCGCAGCCAGACCCACGTCACCGCCATCCAACCCCGTGGCCCGCCCGAGGCGGTCTTCAATCTGGAGGTGGATGGGGAGCACGTCTACTATGTGGCCGAAAGCGGGCTGCTGGTTCACAACACGTGCATGAAACAGACGGGGTTCACGAAGAACGGTGAACCCCGTCTAACCGCGGAATGGCGGATGAAGTGGGGTCCGGGCGCAATGCGCAAACACCATCTCATTCCGCAACAGGTACTGAGGGATTCGCGGTTCATTGATCGAATGGCAGAACTGGGCAAAGACGCAGCCAAGTTCGGCCACCGTCAGATCGCCCGAATTGCAAATGCCGATCATATGCGATTGCATGCGGCTAGGTATAACAGAATCTGGATGGAGTGGCTTGCCAAGAATCCCGAGTTTACAATGCGGGAATTGCTCCAACAGATGAAGAAGATGCGAAAGGCTTTCAACATCCCCGCTGGAAGTCTCGGGGGACCGAGCTATTAGTGATTCAGGAGACTAGCCTATGGTGACCTGTACGTTTCTTTCACTGGACCTCGACGCCGATCTGGGGCCTAAGCGTTTGTTGCGTTGTCGCGTTCAGTCGGACCTGCCGCCGGGAACGCTGCTCATGGTCATGCTTTACCGCGACTATCTTGCCAAGGACGGCGAGGCCCGATGCTGGACAGGCAGCGGAAGTCTGGAATGCATGTTATCAGAGCAGGCCAGCGGACATGCGGGAGCCCTCCTTGAATTACCGATTGACGATTTCGACCGCAGTGCCCTGAAGTTCTTCCGGAAGATGGAAGGTTCAGGGCGCTGGCTTCAAAGGGGGGTTTCCGATGAGGTGCTTGTCAAGGTCTTCCTCGGACTGAAGAACGGCCTGCCGAAAACGTTCGGCCGCAACAACCGGGAACTGCAGGGTGACATCGTGCTGGAGAAAGGTGGCATGCGCACGGTGCGAGTTGAGAAGACGATCACTATTCCACTGGCCGCCGACGTTCGCGAAGCGGTGGGGCCCGTGGTACGCTCGCCGCGGAAGAAGAAGGAGTCGTCTCGGCAAGACGCCGGAGTCGGACTAGAAAAGCAGGACGTGCTATTTCGTAAGGCAGTGCTTTTGCTGGACAAGGGGGAGCCGGATCGTGCCGAAGAACTACTGCGTTCGGTGATCGATCTGGCTGAGGAGCATGAGAATACCGTGACAGAAGTTCAGGCCCGTTCGTGCTATGGTGAGTGGCTGCTCCACACAGGTCGCAGCGAAGAGGCGCGGAACCAGTTCCTCGCGATCCTTGATCTGCGCGGAAAAGGTCCCATGGACGACCTCGACGAGTTCGCGTGGGCCGAACAGAGACTTCGGGAAGCGTAAAAGATACCATGAAAGAGCCGGGGTCTCCAAGAAAAGTACGCTTGGGAGCGTTTTATAAACCCCATGTTTACTGTTCCCAGGAGACCCCAGCATGTTGGGGCAATTAAACGGGACAGGTCCAATTTCTGATTAGATCGGGCTTGCTAAGGGGACAGGCGCATATACTGGTGGAATTGCCTTGGGGTCAGGGAAAGCGCCGGTGAGAACCGGCGGGGAGGAACGGACGAAAGAGCCGTATGGTAAGGGGCTAGCGACCCATACCAACCCCAAGTCATGCGCCAGCGGTGGTAACACGGCGGGTGAAGCGCCCGCAGGGGCGCGCGCAGGCCGGGTATCGAGTTGCGGAAGAAAAGAGGTTTGGCGCGGCAATGCGTGTCCGTGGAACGGTGCGAGGGGACGCTTATGGCTGTGCGCGGTGGCGTTGGACATTCAATGCTTTCCATTGCAGGAGGGGGTGAGCCCGAATGCGCGCCGCCAGTGCGCCATCATCGGTTAGCAGACGCGGCTCGACCTCGCCGTGGTCCAGCAGCCGATCCAGGAACTGGGCTTCGTTCGGACTGAAACAGACGAGTTCCGACAGGCGTTCGCGGCAGGTTGCGACCATTCGCTCCGGCCAACGCGGCTTGAGCGAATCCCGGATCGCGTTGCTCAACAGCGGCAGAAGCTGGTTCGCCAGTTCGTGCGGCTCGCAGCCGACGTCGTCCAGGGAAATCGTCCGCCAGTCCCGCCGATTCATGCCTCCATACAGGACAAACGCCAGCCGCAGTCGTTCGGGATCGAGCCGGCTGCGGGTCAGCAACTGGTGTGCATCGAACAGGTCGCGACTGGCGCGGCGGGCGAATAGTGCCGCCAGCTTGCCTGCCGCCAGTTCGTGAAGATCGAGAATCGGGATGCCTGCGGCCGAGTAACTGCCCACGGCCACGGAGTCCATCGGAGTGACGGGCCAGAACGGTATGCGGAACATGAAGTTGATGTCCACCTCCAGGTTGCCGCTGCCACCCAAAGCACTGGCGTAGCGCAGGCGCCATTTGCCGCCGGCGTGGTCGGCGGGTACGCGAGTGACCGACAAATGCTCCCGTTGGCAGACCGCTTGCACCGCATGCTCAACGGTCTTACGGTCGGCCAGCATCTTGGTGCGGTCACCCGTGCCGATGTAGTTGAAGTCGATGTCGACCGACAGTCGCGGCAGATCAAACCAGAACAGGTTGAGCGCCGTGCCGCCTTTGACCGCCAGATGCTCGCCGAGGACCGGATGCCGCTGGAAGACGTTCAACAGGCTGAGCAGGCGGATGACTTTCTCGAGCACTTCCGGCCGGAAGCCGGTAGACTCCGCTTCAGCCAGAAGCCGCTCGCGCGACAGGTTCATGGCTCAGCCTCCCAATTCCGTGCCAGGATCGTCTTGGGCACAATCAGGTTCCAGTCGGCAACGAGATGGCCCGGTGCGCCGGGTTCCATATAGTGGGGCTGACGCGGTCGGGCTGGTTTGAGTCTGGCGAGTTGGCGGTCGTCGAGCAGAAGTTGTTCTCGATGCTGTTGCAGGTAGAAGCCGACTTTCGCGACGGTCGTCGCATTCCGCAGGAGCAGCACATAGTCGACCACCTGCCGGCTATCGTAATACTCGACCGACTCGGCCGATCGCCAGATTTCTTCCCAGCCGCCGCCAAGGTCGGGGCGGTCGAGCACGTCAACGAGCGAACGCTCCAATGAGGCGACCCGGATGTCGAGCCCTTGCCGATCGACCGTCTCGACGCCGAACTGGCTTTCCGCGGCCCCTTGCAGGGCTTTCGGATAAGCGACCCGCCGGAACCGGCAGCCGCGATATTCCTTCGGGCGAACGGCCCGCCGGCTCAGGAACACGTGCTCGTCGGACACGGAGTACGATCGGCCGTGGAACTGGAATGCCGAATGATAGGCAATCACGGAATCGTCGGCGAGCTTGGCGGCAACCAGCCAGGGGTCGGGAACGAACGACGCCGGATCGGTCCCGGCCGGAATGCTGGCGTACAGCCCTCGCTGGATCTGCACCACATGCCCGGCGCGGAGGTGGTGCGCCAAGCGGGCATTGGAGGCGTTCCGACCGACCGAGTAGTCCGCCCCCAGCGCGGCCTCCAACTCCGCGCGTGTGAAGACAGGATGCATCGCCAGAAACGCTCTTATCTTCATGGCCAGGGCCCAGACTTAGTGTCATCTGCCTCAAGTATAGATTATTTTAACACTTCCAGCACATTGAATCAAGTCCGCCTATTCACACTTGGCTCCGCGCCGTACAGGGGGATCATCGCCTTTGACTACGCCGCCGGGCGTTTGACCTCGGAGAGTCTTACAATCACCTTCGG
Organism: Thermoguttaceae bacterium; assembly: GCA_040772845.1. Lineage (GTDB taxonomy): Bacteria > Planctomycetota > Planctomycetia > Pirellulales > Thermoguttaceae > PWXP01. The sequence continues at coordinate 5,063,735 of JAXGXG010000001.1, read as the reverse complement.
CCAGACCACGACTTACACCGTCCAGTCCCAATACGACGCGGCCAATCGCCGCACGGGGATTACGTATCCGGATGGCTCCGTCGTCGCGCGGCAATACACGGACCGTGACCAGGTTGCCCAGATCGATTACAATAGCGCCATGGTCGCCACGTTCGCATACGATAACGGTCTCCGCCGCACCAGCCGCACGCTGGGGGATACGCCCGGTTCGCAGACGGCGTGGGTGTACGGACGGCAAGACAATCTGCCAACGGCCATCAGTTCGGACATTGCAGGCGCGTCGTTCACCTACACCTACGACGCCAACAAGAACAAGCTGACCGAGGGCATTTCGGCGCCCATGGCCAACTTCGGGTTCAACTCGACCACGTACGACCAGGCTGATCGCCTCACCGCCTGGAACCGCACGGATGGCAACCTGGATCAGGCCTGGGGTCTTTCACTTGTGGGCAACTGGGCGACGTTCACCGAGAACCAGTTCCAGCAAACCCGCACGCACACCAGCGTTCATGAGATCGCCGCGATTGACGCCAACCCAATCGCGCACGACGCTACGGGGAACCTGACTCGCAACGCGGGCGACACGCTCGACCGCTACACGTGGGACTTCGATAATCGCCTCGCATCGGCTGATGTCGACCAGGATGGAACAGCGGAATGTGGATATCAATACGATGCTCTCGGCCGGCGTGTGAGTAAGACCGTACCAGACGGTGAGGGTTCGGCGACGATCGTGTTTGTGGGCACGATTCAGGAACTCAAGTATTCGCCCCACGCCACGCAAGTCGTAGCGGAATATGTGGCCGATGCTGTGCCCGCTTCACCCGAGCGCAAGTTTGTCTATGCAACTTACATCGACGAACCAGTCATGATGGTCGATGAGACTGTGCTCGGCTCAACCGGGGCTGGCAGTGAGGAGCCGTACTACTATCATCAGAACTCGCTCTACTCCGTCGCTGTTGTCAGCGACGCCTCGGGCACCGTGGTTGAGCGATATGCATACTCGGCTTATGGCCAACCACTCTTCCTAGATGCCGCCGCCAACCTGCTCGCGCCGCAGGCATCGACAATCGGTAACGCGTATCTTTTCACGGGAAGGCGACTGGATGAAGAGACCGGCCTCTACTACTACCGTGCCCGGATGTACGATGCGGAACTGGGGAGATTTGCGGGAAGGGATCCGATTGGGTATGTAGATGGACGTAATGTTTATGTCTACGTGGCGGATTCGCCTGCCGTAAAACAAGATCCGAGTGGCAACAAGGCATTCGGTTGCGACCCTTGGGGACCGTGGAGCGCATGGAGCCCGTGGGTGTATATCCCGAATAGCGGAGGCATGTGTGCATATTCACAGAGCAGGACGCGCACACGAACATGCTATTTCTGCTGGGTAGCATATGCCAGCGTTGATTGGGACGAATCCGGGGTGGTGGGGTGCTTATTGACTACAAGTTCACTGAATCCATTTTGTCCGAGAGCATATCCTGGAACCTATCCTTTGCAGAGCAGGATCACCATGGGCGGCGGTGTCTGTCCATAGTCCTTGATATGCTGGAGTTACCAGTTGCGGTTGTGAGCACTTGGCTATCGTTCCTGGTTGATGGTCTCATTGTTTCAGAACCTACGCTGCTGTTGGAGTAGGATGTAGCGAGATATTACTGAACTGAGGTGTACTATGCGATCAATGCAGCCGCTTCACACAACATTCCGTATCCACAAGTGGCCGCTCATCGCGTTGGGGGCGAGTGCAGTCGTCTGGAGCGGCATGTGCAACGTCCTTGCATACTTTTCCCTGGGAATTCACTCGCGTTACATGTCAGGCGAACCGATGGGGCTAATACTGCAATGGACAATCGCTTCCTCTTATGCGTTTGTTCCATGCTTGGCTTTGGCACTTACATGCGTGGTTGCTGTCGTAGCCTACACAAAATGGTCCCCCCGTTGGTATATGATACTGAGTGTATTGTACGTGTTGGGAACCCCAATTGCGATAGGCGGGACGCATGTGCTTGCTACCGTCCTTTGGCGACTCAATCGGGGTGGTGTGCCGTGGGAAATGATGGTGCCGCCAGCGATAGGGTTCGCGGTAAGTTGTGTTATCGTGTTTGCTTGCGACTGCTACTTCGGTGACAATGGAACGTCCTGTACAAACAAGATGCCAACGAAAAAACTCGATGATTGACGTGTGAAGTTGGTGTCGTGAAGCGTCCGAAATGGGGAACCTTGGGGTCAGGCCGGTAGTGGGGAACCTTGGGGTCAGGCCGGTAGCAGGCATTAGGCTTGCAGGAACGGTCGACGCGCTAAGCAACGTCACGACCGCCACGTTCGACGCGGCAGGCAATCAGCTTTCGCAGCGCGATCCCAACAGCATTGGCTGGAACGCCACCTACGATGCGCGCAACCGCCAGATCACCATGGCCGATACGCAGGAGCAGGCGGAAGGGAAGAACCGCCAAAGGGAACTCTTGGGGTCAGAGCGCCGTTAGACGTTTAGGGATAATGCACAACCTTTCTTGCACGCAAGGGGACGGCAGGTTTCCGTAGTGCGGCTCGCGCGGAGGACCAAATGCGTCATCAGCGTGTTGGTTTTCGCCAAAGTAGCCAGGGGTCATCACGCCTGGAACGGGAACGCCCCGACCATATTCACGTATGGGTGCGCCGTTCGGTTCGCCGACGTAGTCGGGGAAACGGCCGACCTGGGCGAAAGGGACGGCCCGATGTTTTGCCGCCTGCGGCGGCAAAACACCGGTGAAATGTGCGGGGGATGTGGCGCGGCCATGGGACCTGGGGTAGAGAAACCCCAGGCTACGGTAACAATCGCCTTCGGCGAAAACGCGCCGGGGGCGGCGGCAAAACACCGGTGAAATGTGCGGGGGATGTGGCGCGGCCATGGGTCCTGGGGTAGAGAAACCCCAGGCTACGGTAACAATCGCCTTCAGCGAAAACGCGCCGGGGGCGCGGGACGGGAGGGGGCGGTGACGAATAGTCGGTCGACTCTCCGAGTCGATTGTGTTTGGAAGGTTCACGACTCGGAGAGTCGTCCGACGATTGGCGGTCCATGGTAACGGACGGACTGGACGGGGAAACGGCCAACATGGAGCGAAAGGGACGGCCCGATGTCTTGCCGCTTGCGGCGGCAAAACACCGGTGAAATGTGCGGGGGATGTGGCGCGGCCATGGGACCTGGGGTAGAGAAACCCCAGGCTACGGTGCTGATCGCCTTCGGCGAAAAGGTGCTGGAGGAGAGAAGCCAAAGCAAGATTAGAGGGGTCAGCGAGCTTATCCGGTTGCTTCGATCCCTCCGGGATCGCCGACTCGTGTTTCATGACTTGCATCCCCGGGTGCGCTCGGCGACCCGGGGCTAATAGCTGCCATCCCTTCGGGATGGAGACCGGAGAGGCAAAAAGGATGTCGCAGCGGCAGACAATGCAAGGACCTTCTTGCTCTGTTTCCTCTGCGGGCTCCTGTTTGCCTTTTGGACTGGGGCTGTTCAACGCAATGGAAAGAAGGAAGGAACAGGAGGAAACAGAGGGAGCAGAGAGAAGATGTTGTGGGGCCCCTTTCGTGTGATTCGTGCCTTTCGTGGTTCTTGTCTTGGGCGACGCTGGGGAAGCCGCCTGAAGGCGGAACTACGAACGTCGAGACTGATCCGTGGTTGTTTATTACAGAAGTGACCAAAAGGTTGACCACACCTGGCGGGTGAAGTATATTCCCCGTGGATCTATCTACAAAGTCAAGGAGTCTACGATGACGGGTACAGCACGACAATCACTTCTGATTCTGGCAGGAATGGCCCTGGTCCTTAGCCAGGGAATGACCGGCTACGGCCAGTTACAGTTCGAACCGGAAGATTACAGCACACCTGCCGACGCTTGGCTGAAGGACGGCAGTGCTCCCGACCGCTGGACGTTATGGAGCACCGACAAGGATGCGGACAAGAAGTGGACCGAGGGCATCGTTCTTCGCAGCCCCGTCGTCCTTGCCGATCGGGAGAAGCCCGAGGACGGCGCGCCGCCGCTGCATACGGTGCTGACCGGCATTCCCACGGGCGTGTACAACGTGCGCATCAAGAGCGGCCGTGTCCTGGCCGTCTCGCTGGACGGGAAGACCTGGTCGCGGTATACAGGCGGGCTGCTGGCCCACCGTGTGCCGATCGCCAACGGAACGTTCGAGCTTTGGGTCGACGACCGGTTTGCCGTCGAAAAGGAAGAGGGGCGAGGTTCTTCCTACTACGATTGTATCTTTCTCGATCGCTGCGCCCCGATCGTCGATGGCGTGCCCAACGGCGACTTCGAACTTCAAGACGAGACCGACGGCGCCCCGGTCGGATGGTTTTTCTATTCTCGCGAGAAGATCGGCAAGGCTGCCGTCGAGGCAGGGCAGAAGCATTCCGGCAGCACGGCCGTTCATATTGCGTTCGATGGTGAGCGCGATTGGAGTCTCGCCTGTAACGAGCCGATTGCCGTAGAACCGGGCGACGAGATGGCCATCTCCGCCTGGAGCAAAGGCGTTGTGAAAAGAATCGCGTCTGTGCAAGTCGATGGCTACCATGACGGACAACGTGTCGCTCGCTACGTCGGCCGGGCAGATATCCCCGGCGGGAACGACTGGACGCATACAAAGGGACATTTCGTCGTCCCCGAATCGGTAACCGAACTGCGACTCTCGTTGAGCGGGAACGAATCGGCCGATCTCTGGGTGGACGATCTTGCGTTAACCAGGGAGCCCGCGCCGCAACGAACGGCTCCGCAGGTAGCAGGTTGGGCGAAGGAACGGGCAGAAGAGGAACTCGATCGTGGTGTGGTGGCCCTGGAGACGCCGGAGGGAGTCTATCTCGGTTGGCGCTTGTTGAAGAGCGATCCGGCCGGCGTTGGCTTCAACGTCTTCCGGCGCGTGGACGACGGCGACTGGGTGAGACTGACCGAGACGCCGATCGTCCGGACGACCGACTTCATCGACCGCCAGACGCCTGCCGAAGTTCGATTGACCTACAAGGTCGAGTCGACCGTTCCCGACGCCCCGTGGCCTTCGGGCACGGCCTCGCCTGCTCCGCTTGCAACCGGCGCGGCGCCGCATGTGAGCATCAAGCTTCAGGATGCGGAAACGGCGTTTTCCAAGATCGGCATTGCCGATCTCAATGGCGACGGCCGCTACGACTACGTCATCAAGCAGCCGAACAAGAATATCGACCCTGCCGATAGCTACTGGTACGTTTCGCCCGAGACCTACAAGCTCGAAGCGTATCTGGCGGATGGTACATTCCTATGGCGGCAGGATCTGGGTTGGGCGATCGAGCGAGGCATCTGGTATTCGCCGTTTGTCGTGTGCGACCTGACGGGCGACGGCAAGGCGGAAGTGGCGGCGAAGATTGGCGAGGGGGACCCGCGCGAGGCCGATGGCCGCGTCCAAACGGGCCCCGAGTGGATGGTGGTTTGGGACGGGATGACAGGCAAGGAGATTGCCCGAACCCCGTGGCCGAGCCGGGCCGGTTTTTCGAGGTACAACCTGGCGTCGCGGAACCAGATGGCGGTTGCCTGGCTCGACGGCAAGACGCCCTGTCTGCTGGCCTTGCGTGGAACCTACGGCCGCATGAAGGTGGACGCCTATCAGCTTCACGACGGCAAGTTGGAACTCCTTTGGAAGTACGACAACGCCAACCTTCCAGGTTCGTACTGGGGGCAGGGCGCCCACTTCACCCGCGCGATCGACGTCGATGGCGACGGCCGCGACGAGGTCATGCTCGGCAGCGTCATGCTCGACGACACGGGCGTCCCGCTCTGGACGCTGGGCATGGGGCACAACGACTATGCGTACGTCGGCGACATCGACCCGAACCGGCCGGGGCTGGAGATCTACTACGGTTTTGAAACGCGGGCCGAGAAGAACGGCATGTGCCTTGTCGACCCGGCCACGGGGAATATCCTCTGGGGCGTCGATGAACCGACCCGGCACATCCACGGCGCCGGCCTGTGCGGCGATATCGATCCGACGGTTCCCGGTTTGGAGTGCTTTGGTCTCGACTGCACGTCGAAGCAACCCGATGTTCGGAAAGGCCCCTGGCTGTGGGCGGCCGACGGAACGTTGCTCTGGTTCGATCAGCCGCTACTGCCCAAAACCTACAGCCTCACGCCCATCTATTGGGACGCCGACCTGCAGGAAGAAATCTACCGCAGCGGCCGATTGTTCGACTACGCCGGCGGTGCGGTACAGGAGGGCGTATCCAGCCCGGTGGTCGTGGCCGACGTGCTGGGCGACTGGCGCGAAGAGCTGTTGGTTTCAGCGCCCGGCGAGATTCGCATCTACACAACGACCATTCCGGCAACGGATCGGCGCGTGTGCCTGATGCAGGATCGGATCTATCGGGCCGACGTCACCATGGACACCATGGGCTACACAAAGCCGCCAATGATCTCCTACTGCCTGGAGGCCCAGTCACCTGGCTTGAACCTGACGGCCATGAAGAACGACGCCGGCACGCTCTGCTGCCGCGTGGTGGTTTCCGCTCCGCTCGGCGCCGGTGTTGCCGGCGCCGTGAAGCTGGCGGCAGGCGAGGGCATGAAGCTCGTTCCGGCCGAGTTCACCGTCGACGTGAAGCCGGGCGAACGCGACGTTCGCTTCGTTGAACTCCAGTTTGAAGGCAAGCCGGCCCCCGGCACGGTTCGCGCGACACTCGAAATGAAAGACGGCAGCCTGCACGGGCAGGTACCTGTCAAGCCGTGAAGCAGGACGGGTGAGCATTTCGCCCAGGGCGCGCCAACTTGTTGCCTTACACAAGTCCGATTTGTGCGCTATGCTGGGCTGTCAAAAAGTTGGGGTTGACACCATGTTTCGATAGTGCGGTTTTGTTCCCTCCGCTCGCCGCCAATGCAGAAGTCGCTTGTTACGGTATGATTCCGAGTCCCACACGCCACGTACCAGCACCCATTCATCCGCGCCTATTCGCCGGAGGCGATTCGCACCGTAGCCAGGGGTTTCTTTACCCCTGGAAACCATACGCACCACCCCACATCCCCGTTTATTGCCGGTTTGTTCGGCCGCCGCAGGCGGCGGAACAAACCGGCAAACCGGTCGGAACACCCGCGATGTTTTTGCCGCCTGCGGCGGCAAAAGCATCGCGGGAATGTGTTGGGGAATGTGGTGCGGCCATGGGTCCTGGGGTAAAGAAACCCCAGGCTACGGTGCTGATCGCCTACGGCGAAAACGCGCCGGGGGCGGTGCCTGAACACGCCACGCCCGGCCCCTTCTTCCTCCCTGTTACATCGGGCACGTTCAAGTCTGGATCAAAGACACAATCCAACCCGACACTCAGGTTGCGCGGCTAGAAGACCTATCGGACCCCAGAACGGGAACAAACCTTGCGCAACCCCAAATCGCCGCAACCCCAACTTTTTGACAGCCAAGGGTGTGCCAGCGTGAGGCAAGCCGAAGGTGCGGGTTGGAACGGAAAGGGCTATTTCGGCCCCTCTGCATCTTTGCGCGAGTCGGGCGCGACGGCCGGACAATACGAAAGCATGGCCGGCCGATGGTAGCCCATCGCGCACATGGCGATATCGCGGCGGTAGATCGGATCCTGCATCAGGCAGACACGCCGATCCTTTGCGGAGACAGTGGAAAGATGGATGCGCAGTTCGCCGGCGTCGGTGAACTCCAGCAGTTCTTCGCGCCAATCGCCCATTAGATCGACGGGCACAAAAGAGAAACGCGGAATAGACCATTCGCCTGTCCCCTGATACTTGCGTACCGACCGGCCAAAGATCAGTTCCTTCTGTGCGTCGGCATCCCAGTAAATGGTCATCTTGCCGAACCCCCAGTCGGTCGGAGTCGGGAGCGGTTTGCCTGTTGCCGTTTTCAGCCAGGAGCCCACAATCTGTTCCGATCTGTCGACTTGCCGCTTGTCAACTCCGAAGCACTCCGACCCTGGGAAGTCCGGATCGAGATCGGCGCACAGGCCGCCGTGCACGTGTGTCGTGGGAGTCTGCAGTTCCCACAGCGTTTCGCCGGTAGCGGCGTCGACAAGGATCATACCGCCGGTCGAATTGCGGGTTTCGACGTAGCAATAGACTTCCAGCCCGGGCCGTAGCGGGTCGATATCGCCGACGAACAGACCGTCGGGATGTCCCTTCCCGGTGCTCCAAAGCGGAACGCCCGTATCATCCAGGACCATCGAGCCAAGGGCCACTTCGTCGCGGCCGTCGGCATCGACATCGACGCATTGCGTGAAATGGGCCCCCTGGCCCACGAACTTCGACGGTGCATTGGCGTTGCAGAACGCCCATAATGGTCGGAGCTGACTGCCAACAAGTGCAAAGGCGCTCACCTTCATCAGTCTATAGGTGCCTCGCAAGACGATCAGGCAGGGCGTACGGCCGTCGAGGTAGGCCACGGCCAGTTGATGACGCGAAGCGAAGTTGTAGCTGTCGAAGCCGGCGCGACTGGGCCAGGGCGCCCGGGCGATTTCTTTACCCGTAAGGCCGTCCCACACGGCGACCCATTCAGGACCATCCACCACGCGGCCCCGCTCGTTGCGCAGGTCTCCGTCGGCTATCTTGACGGCCACCTCGGCCCGACCGTCGCCGTTGAAGTCGTGCACAATCATGGGGGAGTGCCAGTTGCGATGCTCGATGCCCCAACCGAGATCGCGTCGCCACAGATGTTTGCCGTCCGCCGTGAAGGCATCGATCTTGTACGTGGTGGGCGACCGATTCCACTTGGTATAGTCGTCCCACAACAGAATCCTGCCCGGCGGATGTTTCAGCACGAAATCGTAACGTCCATCGCCGTCCAGGTCGCCAATGCCCACCTTCTCCACATCGCTAACGGGCTGACCGTCGGGCCATTGCAATTGGATAGCGCGATACGCGGCTTCCGGTTCGCAGTCTTCAACCGGACAAATGGCCAACTCGCACGGTTTGCCGTTGTGAACTTCGCACAGCCGATAACCGGCCGCCTCTTTGGCCTCTGGCGCCGTGTCGAGAAAATCGGTCGTGTCTACGATCGGCGGCGCAGACGCGCGAACGAACCGTCCATCTTCGCCTTTTCGCTCGACGTGAAAGGCGATGTCCTGTGGATCGTCACGCAACAGCCGCCAGCCGACATAGACGCCCTCGGGCTTACGGACGGCAACCAGGCCGCGATCCAGCTTCTCGTCGGCATGGTGCTTCAAGTGCACTCTGACGCGAGTGCCCTTAGGCGAATAGGCCAGATGTCCGGGGCGAATCGCGACGTCGTCCAGCAGCAGGTCGGAACCCAGCTTGCCGCCAAAGGACAACCGCACCGACGAGACACCTTGCGGCACGGTGAAACCTGCCTCGAACTGCGTCCAATCGCAAGGGCCGAACCCGAGTACCTGAACCAGCGATCGCTTCACGCGTTTGCCTTCGTGGTATCCGCTGACAGAAAGGCGCACGGGCCGATCGCAAGCGGCCTTCAGCCAGAACGAGGCGATGTACTCCTTGCCGGCAATTACGGGAATGGGCACGTCGCAGGAGAGGCTCCAGGCGGTTCCTGGGCCGACTTCTCCCGGCACTTGCACCCGGATGGCCCGGCTTCCGCCGTGTGCGGTCCCTTCCATCCATTCGGCGTTCATCGTTTCAGGCGTATTGCCCCAGGTCCATGCTTCAGGCTGGGCGCCGTTGCCCTGTTCGAGACTGCCGTTGGGAACAGCCGGTTCACTTCCAGTCGCGGTTGATATCAGTGCAGCTAGCGAAAAACACAAGGATACCGAGGCCATGATTCGATGGTGCATGGTGGGCCCTTTCTCATTGGGGGGGTAGATCTCAGATAGAAGCGACCGCGTTGGCTTGCGTCTCAGGCTGTCTTCTCGACCTGTTCACACCTGCTCGCGAATCGCGAACGGCTCGCGGTACTCGCGTTTCAGCAGCGTGTTGGCATGATCGGCCAGCGGACCGGTGAATTGCTCGGTCTGCGGGTCCAACGTCAGCCACGGTCCCAAGGTGGCGGGGGTTTTGGCCAGGTCAATCTCATGGACGGCCAGGTGACCGGCAAACCGATGGAGCGCTTCCAAGCCATCGTGATCGCCCTGCAGGATTGCGCGGAGGGCCTCGGGATCGGCGGTCCGGCCCAGGCGATGCGAAATGTTGCCCAGGTGCGACAGGCACGCCGAAAGGTGCCCTTGCTCGATATCGGTCTTGATGTCTTGCCGCTTTCGGGAGCGCACCGCGCGAATGAAGGAAGCCTGCGGATGGACGGCGGCCTCGTTGCTGAAGGCGCGGATTTCTTTGCCGGTATTATCGAATGCAGCCCACGCGCCCAGATCGATGTAGCCGTCTTCGCACTCAATGATCACGGCGTTGTTCGGGCCTCTTCCGCTCCAGTGGTTTCGGATTGCCACACCGCTGGCCGCCGCGGCGGCATAGTCGTCCATCTGCTGCCCGCCCGGTTGGCTGGGCAAGCCGCGGACTTCGTAAATGGCCGGCGCCGTGGGGAAATCGCATAAGACGATCTGGGTGTTCGCCGTCTCGCCGGCATCGTCTACGCCGAAGCGCCCGCCGATACTCATTACGCGGCGCGGGACGCCCGGCTCGCGGAGCATCCAGCGAATCTGGTCGAGCTGATGGGCGCCGTTATTGCCCAACTCGCCGTTGCCCGTGTTCCAGACCCAATGCCAATCGTAATGGAGTTCGTTGCGGTCAATCGCACACTTCTCTGCCGGCCCGCACCAGAGATCGTAGTCCACCGTTTCCGGGATGTGTCCCTGCCCGTCGGTCTTGCCGATCGAAGGGCGGTGTTTGTAACAGAATCCACGCACGACACGAATCTTGCCGAGCGCGCCGCTGTGCAGGTATTCGAACGCCTCGTCGTTGGCCGCCCGGCAGCGCTGGTCCAGATCCGCCTGCACGATGCGGCCGTACTTGCGTGCGGCCTCGACCATTTTGCGGCCTTCCCAGATGCTATGCGAAGCCGGCTTCTCGACGCATACGTCTTTGCCTGCCTGACACGCCCAGACCGTGGCCAATGCATGCCAGTGGTTGGGGGTTGCGACGGAAATTGCATCGATGTCATTTCGTTCGAGCAGATGCCGCAGGTCGCGATATCCGTCGGCCTTCTGGTCTCGCTGCTCAAGTCGTTTCAGTTCGCGGTCGAGCATGGCCTGATCGACGTCGCACAAGGCAACCAGCCGCACACCGGGCATATCCAGGTAACCGCGAATATGCGTTCGCCCGTGGCCCCGTACGCCAACGACCGCCACGCGCAGATCGTCGTTTGCGCCCCGCGCGTTGAGTGCCGGCGTCAAGGCCAGCGCCGTCGCTGTGGCCAATGAACTCTTGAGAAAGGACCGCCGGGAGGCGGAACCGCTCGGCTTCGTTATGCCCGAGTATCGCGTTCGATTGCATCGTTTCATGGAATCGCTCCTGGCTGTTCGCGTCGAAGGGTCCGTTGCTACATCCTTCCATTGTCGCCCATTTGTTGCTTGGAGTCCAGCATTGACGGGCGAACGGGGGTGGCGGGGTTTCTGGGTGTAATGCAAGAGGTTTTCGGAAACGCCAAGCTACAGCAATTGGGAGAGCAATGTCTTGGCAGGAACGGTTATGGGGCGACCTGGCGATGCAAAACAATCGGCATCTACGTAATCGGCATCCAGAACGACCTGAAAGGCAAATGGCGCGGCCGTCTCTCCCTGGAAGTGCGAAAGACTCTTCGTGACAGGTTCCTCGCGGTATTTCACTTCGGCAAGGAACCAGGGCTGACCGTCACGAATCACGACGAAATCCACCTCTCTCTGGTTCTTGTCTCGGAGATAACCTAAATGGCACTTTCCGAGCCCCATGTCGGTCCATCCTTCAACGGCCTTGAGCAGATGGCAGGCAACGAATGTCTCGGCCCTCGCCCCGGGGGCTTCGATTGAAGCCCAATCCCGCAAAAACCATTTGGGCTCTTTCCGTAGGGATCGGGTGACGTTGTTGAACCAGGGTTGAATTGTGAAACCAAGATGCAGGGCGCTGAGGGCAGCAACCCATCGCCGAATTGTGTCGACTGCTACGCGTACCTGCGAAGCAAGGCTACTGTAGACGAGTTGGCTTGCGGAGCGGCTGCTGAGAATACGGACGAGGGTTTCTAATTGCCCGATCTGCTGTATTTGGGTGAAATCCCGGACATCTTCCTGCAGAAGCTGTTCCTGGCGCAGGCTGTGCCAGCGCCGGCTGAAACGGGCCTCGCGTTTGAGAAACGGTTCGGGATAGCCGCCGTGAACCCACAGTGCTTCAAAATCACTCGTCTTTATTGGTTGCGGTGGGCGGATAATACGCTCGACGTCGGGCAAATCCTGACTGAGTACCTCGGCAACCGAAAAGGGATGCATGCGATACGGGAAGTACCGTCCCATGAGGCTCTCGCCGCCGCGTCGATAGGTATCCAGGCGGCTGCTTCCGGTCACAACAATCTGTGCTCGATCCGCATAGGTGTCGAAGAAGCCTTTGAGGAAGGACTTCCACTGAGGGTACTTGTGAAGTTCATCGAACAGAACGGTCGGCGGAGTCTCCCGCAAACGATCCAATCCGAATCGTTCGGCGAGATGCCCGGGGCCGGAGAGGATCAATTCGCGATCCTCGGCATTGTCCCAGTTGACGTAATCTTCCGAGAGATTCCGACACGTTGTCGTCTTGCCCACCTGCCTTGGCCCAGTAACCAACGCCATCTGGCGATGACTGGCGAAGTGCTCTTCAAGCAGACTGTCGTAGACTCGTTTCCGGACTTTCATGGCATGACCATTTTACGATGCATCGTAAAATAGTCAAGACCATTTTACGATGGCCCGTATTTTGGTCGCCGCAGTAAGCCCCCCATTGGTGCCATGTGTCGCCGCGTTGGCCAGTATTACCTTCCCGACATGACGTGACCAGCAGATCAAAACGACGCCTGCCACCGAGCCCGTTCTTTCGCAAGCTTCTGGACGCGTTCGGGATGCGTGTCGGCCAGGTTTCGCGATTCTGCCAGATCTTCCGTCAGGTGGAACAGTTGCCACGGCTGGTTCGGTTTCTCGCGTACGATCTTCCAGTCGCCCTTTCGCAAGGCGCCATGTTTGCCGTAGTCGAAGTAGAACGACTTGTGCGGCGACGGAGCGCCGTCCATCAACGTGGGCATTAGGTTCCTGCCGTCGTAGATCACGTTGGCGGGCAGAGGGGCGCCGGCCAAGGCGGCGCAGGTTGCCAACAGGTCGGGTCCGCAACGAGCGAACCAGCGGGAATTTTGCCGGGCCAGCGCGCCATGGCAACCACGCGCAGTCCGCCTTCCCAGCAGGTGACGCCGCCGTGGCGGAGCGGTGTGTTGACGCCAACGTCGAGCCCCTCGCGGCCGAGCCGAAAGGCGCCGTTGTCCGACATGAAGAAGACCATCGTGTTGTCGGCAACGCCTGCCGTATCCAGCGCCTTGAGTACCTGGCCAATGCCCCTATCGAGTGCCGTAACCACGGCGCGATAACGCCTTTCCGGATCCGTTTCGTCCGGCGAAAGGCCGTATGCCTCGAATGCCCAATCGGGCGCCTGCCAGATGTTCGGCTGGCCGGGCCGCTTGTTGCCCGCGCTGGGGAAATGGGGCGCGTTGAAGGGAAGATAGCAGAACCAGGGCTGCTTTGCGCTCGACTTGCGACGAATGAAATCGGCGGCGGCCTCGGCGAAGATGTCGGTCGTGTACTCTCCTTCGCGATGGAGTTCTTCGGTACCCTGGTGCAGATCGTGCTTCTCGCAATAGTTGTGATGGTAGTAGTCCAGGTTCCCCGACGCGTGCCCAATGAACTCATCGAACCCGCGTTCCGTGGGGCGAGAACCCGGCGCGAACCCAACGTTCCATTTGCCGAAACAGCCCGTGGCGCAAGGGACCGGGGCGGCCTTGACGACTTGCGAGATAAGAATCTCCTTCTGATTCAAGCCGACACCATAGTTGCCGGCGACCCCGGCCAACTGCTCTGCAAGCCCGTGACGTGGGGGAATGCGCCCCGTAAGAAGGCAAGCACGCGATACGGTGCAGGTTGACGAAGCGGTATAGAAACTCGTCAGCCGGGCGCCTTCCGCCGCAAGCTGGTCGAGATGGGGAGTCTTGATCTGCGAGGCGGGATTGTAGCACCGCAGGTCGCCGTAGCCGACATTGTCGGCTGTGATCATGAGAATGTTGGGAGGCGAAGCCTTTGTCGTATCGGCGGCAGGAACCGCAGCCGGGACCGGAGGGAAGAGGGTCACTCCGGCCAGAATTACTGTAACAGATACCCGTCCGGCATCAAGCGGCTTGTTCTTCATCTGTAGGTCTCTTGCGCAAAGGTGAACTCGGCCACCTGCCGTTCCGGCCAAAGCGGTGTGACGGGCCGGTTCGATGGTATCACCTGGTAGCAGGCGGTGCACCCTTCTGAGCGACACCCTCACTACCATTTGACCTGGCGAGCAGTCGCAGTTAGTGTACAAGGGTTCGCCCGCTTACCGAAGGAGACCATTCTCGTGAGATATCTGAACTGTTTCGTTGCATGCACGCTTATTGCCTTCGTCTTCTCCGGTTGTGGGGGCGACGCGGCCAAAGAAGCGGAGCCGGCCGCGGCTGATCCGTCCGTCGGCGATCCGAGCGCCGGGGAGCCGGCTGCGACGAATCCCGCCGCCCCAGCGCCTGCCGAGTCGCCTGTTGAGGACGTGCCGAAACAGGCCGTTTCAGCCCCGCTGACTGAGAAAGGGCTCCGCGCGGCCTTGAAGAAGGCAAATCGCGGTTTGGGCGACGAGATGGGGATCGCGGCCGATGGCGGCGTGATCCTGGCGGTCGAGATCCACGACCGGAACTTGAAGGACATCGGCCCGCTTGCCGGCCTTCCGCTTGTGGCGCTCGATCTGGCCCGAACCGCGGTAGATGATCTCGCTCCGTTGCGAGGGATGCCGCTGAGGGAACTATACCTGGAGGAGACGTCGGTAGACGATATTGGTCCGCTGAAAGGGGCCCCCTTGGAGAAGCTCTATCTGAGCCGAACGAAGGTGGAAGATTTGACTCCACTGGAGAATACCATTCCCTTGAAAGAGCTAAATCTGGTCGGCACAAAGGTGGCAGATATCTCCCCGCTAGAAGGGCTGCCCCGATTGGAATTGTTGTGGCTCTCCGAGTGTCCGGTCCGAAGTGTCGCTCCCCTGGCGCGTGTCCGCTCGCTGGTCAGTCTGACGGTAGAGAACACGCAGGTGGAGGATTTGTCTCCTTTGGAGGGGCATCCCATGCTGAGGCTTCACATCGGGCAAACGCCCGTGACCGACCTGACACCGCTGAGGAGCATGCAGCTTACCCGCCTGGTCTTCACGCCCAGCCGGATCAAGAAGGGCATGGAGTACGCTCGCGCCATGCGCACCCTGCGCGAGATGGGTACGGAATTCTCGGATCCGCAGGCGCGCCCTCTGGTGACACCAGCCGAGTTCTGGGCCAAGTACGACGCAGGTGGACTGTGAGAATCTTGGGCAGGCATTCTGGGGCAAAAATCGGGCCGATCCCCTGGGGAAGGAGCGTCAAACGAGATACAATTCAGTGCGAACTAGCCTGAGTGTATCGTTTCGTTCTCGACAAGGACTCGCGACCGACGGGAGCAGACGTTTCCAATCGAGTGGCAACTCGTTTTGGCTGACGATCCTGCCGCCCAGTATGGGGAGAACAGATCGTCACTTCGTGGGCCGAAGAAGGCGAGACGGTTCGGGGCTATCCCCATAAACGAGTGGTTCCTGCTGGAATGATGCGTATCCTGGTTGTTGATGACGAGAAGATCAAGCGCGTGACCCTCGCCGACGATTTGGCGATGCAAGGGCACGAGGTGGTCGCGGCATCCGACGGGCAGGAAGCCCTGGATCAACTCCACAACGGTCAGTTCGACGTGGTGGTGACCGACCTGAAGATGCCCAAGGTCGATGGGCTTGAGCTGCTGCGCCGCATCAAACAGAGCAGTGGGCCGGAACTGGAAGTCATCATGATGACGGCCTACGGCAGTATTCCCGTTGCCGTCGAGGCGGTCAAACTCGGGGCGTTCGACTTCCTGACCAAGCCGTTCCGCAACGAAGACATCTTCCCGCTTCTGGCGCGCATCGAGCGACGCCGGCAGACGGCGACAAACGGCCCCTATTCCGAGGCGGGGATCGATGAACGCATTGTCGGCCATTCGCCTGGCATCGGGCGGGTGAAGCACATGGCCGCCATCTGTGCGCGTACCGACGCCAACGTGCTGCTGTTCGGCGAGACAGGAGTGGGCAAGGACCTGGTGTCGCAGGTGATCCACCAGAATTCGCATCGGCACGGGTTCCCTTTCGTCAAGGTCGGTTGCACACTCTTCCCTCCGCAGCTTATCGAAAGCGAGCTTTATGGACACGAGAAAGGCTCGTTCACCGGCGCCGAAACGCAGCGTTACGGCCGTTTCGCGCTGGCCGAGGGCGGCACCCTCTACCTGGATGACGTGGACGATATCCCTATGGAGCAGCAATCCAAACTGCTTCGCGCCATCGAAGAAAAGGTCTACGAGCGGGTTGGGGGAACGCAACTGATCGAGGCCAACGTCCGCGTGATCGCCTCGACCAAGCGCAATCTCCTGGAAAAGACCTCGGAAGGCACCTTCCGCGAGGACCTTTACTATCGGCTGGACGTGCTGCGCATCAACATACCGCCGCTTCGAGAACGACGCGACGATATCCCTGAACTCGTCGAACACCTGCTCCGCCGCATCGCAAAGGGCGAACCATACCGGATTGATGCAGACGCGGCTGTCCTGTTCCAGCAGCATCGATGGCCAGGAAACGTCCGCGAGCTGTACAACACGCTTGAGCGAGCCCTGTTGATCGGCGGTGGGCACATTACGGCCGACATCGCGCGCCACGAAATCCGCGGTTTCATGCCTGAGGAGGGGGGCGCGGCGACCAGCGGGTTTCAGGCGGCAGTCAACCGGACGGAACGCGAGCTGCTCGAAGAGGCACTCCGTCAGACCGGCGGGAACAAGACGGCCGCGGCCGCTTCACTTGGCATGAAACCCTCGACCTTCCGCGACAAGCTGGCCAAGCATGGCCTTTGACCGCACGTGCTCATTGCATTTGGAAGGCGGGGCGAGATAATCAGACATCCTTTCGCTTTTTCCCTTTCGACCGAGGAGCTTTGGCAATGCAAGAATCTATTACCGAATACCGGGGGCTGACCTTCGACGACGTGCTCCTCGAACCCCAATACAGTGACGTCGTACCTGCCGAAGTCGATGTGTCTACCCAGCTTACCCAAGCAATCCGGCTGAACATCCCGCTGCTCAGCTCTCCGATGGATACCGTTACCGAGAGCGACATGGCAATTGCCCTCGCTCAGGAGGGTGGGCTTGGGGTGATCCACAAGAATATGTCCATCGACCACCAGGGCGACGAAGTCGAAAAGGTCAAGCGTAGCGCCAACGGCATCATCGTCAACCCGGCGACCTTACCGCCCCACGCCAGCGTGGGCGATGCACGCGAACTGATGGACCAATACAACGTCTCCGGCGTGCCCATCACACGTGAAGACGGCCATCTCGAAGGCATTCTCACCCGACGCGACCTCCGATTCCTGGAGAATCAGTCGCTCCCCGTTTGTGAAGTCATGACCAAAGGGAACCTTGTAACGGCTACGGGGAACGTAACGCTTGAGGAAGCTGAGAAGATTTTGATGGCAAAAAAGGTGGAGAAACTTTTACTGGTTGACGAAGATTTCAGACTGACGGGACTCATTACGATCAAAGACATTGACATGATGAGGCGTTTCCCGCAAGCCTGCAAAGATAGGCAAGGCAGGCTGAGGGCGGGGGCCGCTGTCGGTGTCGGCGATTACCAGCGCGTTGAGAAGCTTATCCAAAAAGGTGTCGACATCCTGGTTGTCGACAGTGCCCACGGCGATTCTGCCAACGTGATTGATACCGTGCGTCAGATCAAGCAGAAGTGGAATATCGACGTCATTGCAGGCAACATTGCCACTGCAGACGGCTGCAAACGGCTCATCGATGCCGGCGCCGATGCCGTCAAGGTCGGTATTGGCCCGGGCTCCATCTGCACGACACGCGTAATCTCCGGCATTGGTGTCCCCCAAATTACTGCCATCCAGCAGGCAACGTCGGTGGCCAAGGATGCCAATATCCCGGTCATTGCCGATGGTGGTATTCGCTATTCGGGCGACGTGACCAAGGCGATTGCCGCCGGAGCGCACGTCACCATGATCGGAGGCCTTTTTGCCGGTTTGGAAGAAAGCCCCGGACAGAGAATTCTGTTCCAGGGACGCGTCTTCAAGGTCTATCGCGGGATGGGTTCCATGGGCGCTATGGTCCATGGCTCCAGCGAACGCTACCGGCAAAATGCCAAAAGCCAACCTGACAAACTCGTGCCCGAGGGGGTCGAAGGACGTGTTCCTTTCAAGGGCGCCCTGGGGCAATTCGTTTACCAGTTGATCGGAGGGCTGCGGGCCGGAATGGGCTACTGCGGCGCTCGAACTATCGACGAACTGCGCATGAAGGCGCGGTTCATTCAAGTCTCACCAGCCAGCGTGCGGGAGAGTCATCCACATGACATTACAATTACGCAGGAAGCGCCCAACTACAGCATGGAATACTCTGGCGGCGAGAACGCCTGACCGGGCAACATGCACCACCGTCGGTCGGGCAGACATGCTCGCCCGGCTGCACCGCGTCGGCATGGCGGCCGTCGCGCTGGCATGCTGGACCTTGACCACCACCGCCTCGGCCGGCGACCTGTTCCGAACCGTGGACGTGGCAACCGGCAAGCCTGCGGAAGGCACCAGTAAGCTGAAATGGCTACCATACCGCCCGTCCGTTCCCGAAGAGGTTCGGAGCCTTCGCACGTTAACTCAACGGCAGGCGGCCAAGCCGCCCACACGGCTGGTTCAGCACGATGGCCTCAGCCCGTTTGCCGATCCCTTTGGCGATGCAAAGTCGGATGCCGCCCGGCAAGATACCGGCCAACAGCAGTCCCGGCCGGACTCCGGCCTGATCCCTCTGATTCCACCGAGCCAGTCCGGCGCGTACGATCCGGCGTATCCAATTGTTCCAACGGAACAGGAGCCCCAGACCGGACCCAAACCTGGAACCGCGGCAGAGCAGTCCTCTGCGCCTCAAACGCTGACCTTGGCTGAGGAATTGGGAGCCCGCGCCCCGGACCTCGACTACGAATGCCCCTCGCTCGAAGACCTCAAGCCGATCGGCGAGATTACCTATCGGACGACACCGCAGTCGGGAGAGCTGCCACGCGATTGCGTTTTGAGCGAATCGAAATACGAGCCTCGCACCTGGGCCGAGACCACGTTCATGTGGAAGGCGTCGGCTCTGTGCCACAAGCCGCTCTACTTCGAGGACGTGCAGGTGGAGCGCTACGGTCACTCGTGGGGACCGCTTGTGCAGCCGGTCATGTCGGGCGCGCACTTCTTCGGCAATGTTCTGGCCTTGCCCTACAAGCTGGGAATGGACCCGCTTTGGGAATGCCAGTACACGCTCGGCTACTATCGCCCGGGCAACTGTGCTCCCTACATGCTCGATCCGATCCCGCTTAGCGTTCGCGGCGCCGCGGTCGCCGGTGCAATCTGGACCGGAGGCGTTTACGCCATTCCGTAGGCCGCAACATGAAACGGGTTGAAGCCTATTCTACCGTAGGGCAGGCTTCAGCCCGTCGCAGATCAGCGAATTCCCCGCTCTACAACCCGCAGCTCCCGCCAGGGCAACTGTTGGGCATACAGCAAGAACCGTAGGGGCAAGCGGACGATGCAGAACTGCCCTGCGAATGAGCGGCCGGTACGCTCAGCTTCTTGTCAAGCTTCCGTTTGCCACACGAAGGGCACTGGGGCTTCTCGTCGCCCCGAATGAGTTGCTCAAAGCTGTTTCCGCACGTCTTGCAAACGTATTCGTAAATGGGCATATTCAAGACTCCGTGGGGCACCGAACCCGTCGTTGGTGGTCAGCCGTCGATTACGCGCGCAACACACCTACCGTAGAGACCGATGCGCCAAGAGGCGCGTAGGTTACATGGAATCGGCCAACGGTACCCCAAGCGGTTGTGGCACACCCATACGGCAGACGTACACGGCCCCATAATTCGGAGGTTGAAGCATGATTACTCTCACACGAAACCAGGTACGTCGCGTCGATCGGATGGCCATGGAGGACTACGGCATTTCCGGGGTGGTCCTGATGGAAAACGCCGGACGCGGCGTGGCCGATCTCCTCGCCCAGCGCACACCCGACGGGCCGGTGGTCATCTGCTGCGGCACGGGGAACAACGCAGGCGATGGTTTTGTCATCGCCAGGCACCTGGAGATTCGCGGTATTGCGTGCCGTGTGCTCGTTTGGGCCGACCCGTCGAAACTCCGAGGCGACGCGGCCGTGAACTTCCGCATCCTGCAGCGAACCGACGTGCCCATAGAGATCTTCACCGATCACGACTCGGCCCGGCTGGAGTCGCTGCTGGAAGGCGCCGCGTGGATTGTCGATGCCCTGCTGGGCACCGGCGCGAAGGGCAATCCCCGCCCGCCGCTGGATCGCGTTATCGATCAGCTCAACGCGACCGGCCTGCCCATTCTCGCCATCGATATGCCCAGCGGCCTGGACTGCGATACGGGCATTCCCGGCTCGCCGACCATTCGAGCTGTTGAGACGTGTACGTTCGTCGCCATGAAGACCGGCTTCACCGCAGACAGCGCCAAACCCTATACTGGCACGATTCACGTCCACCAGATCGGCGCCCCGTTGAAGATCATCGATAGCGTTCGCGCCGCCTCAACCGCCGGCGAGTAACATCTGTCATTCCACGGTTCTCCAACCACAGCTTTCCCATCGGTCGGCAAGCCTGACACCCCAGGATGGACTTCAGAGACTGTCCGGCTTAGACGCCGATTTCAATACTTTCTTCTGGTATCCTACGCCGCACAGTCTCTTCAGTCCGTCCAGAAACCCGCCATCCAATTATCTGCGAGTTGTATATGTACCCGATCCGGAACCCGATAGCGTGTTCGTCATCACGGCCTATGATTTGACAGGCAAGCCACTGCAAGCGTACCGCCGCAGGCGCCGGGGGAGAAGCAAATGACAACGGATAAGACGTTCCCGGAAGGTTGGGATGAGCATCGGATTCGGCAGGTTGTCGAGCACTACGAGAGCCAGACCGAAGACGAGGCCCTGGCGGAAGACGAAGAGGCCTGGAAGGACATCACCACGACATTCATAGAAGTCCCCAACAACCTGCTTCCCGCCGTTCGGCAGCTTCTTGCAACCAGAACCACCTGAGCAACAGCAGGCAACTGATAGCACTGCTTGCAAAGAAAAAGAGCCCGCGGAAATGCGGGGGGCACGGAGAGCCGATCGTTACCGGTGGCGATAAACCGGTCTGTTCTTTCCTGTCGTTTGCCCAGGCAAGGGGGCTCCCGAGCTGCAATTCCGTTCGCTCGCACTTCTCCGTGCCCCCGGCAGTCCCGCGGGCATGGGCCGTTTCCGGCCAACTATTGTCTTATAGCAAATGCGGCTCGCGCGTGCAAGTACGCGCCATCATCCGGCTTCCAGTTTTCGTTCGATCTGGCGAATCGCTTCGTCGGCCGTCCATATCCGATGCGATACATCCAACGGCGTCCCTTCCGCCATCCAGCCATCGACGCGCTGTTGCGCCGAGACAACCGTACTGTGACGGCGACGGCCGAAATACGTTCCGATCTCACTCAATGCCGCTCGCGTGTGTTTCCGCGCCAGCCACATGGCCAGCATGCGCGGATGACTGACGCTGCGCGTTCGGCCGCCTGATTGGAGTGTGCCGGACTCCAACTCGAACACTTCGCACACGGCGCGTTCGATATCGGGCAAGCGGACCACAGGGCCACCCTGGCGAAGCAACTCGCCCAGGGCGTCTTTGGCCATCGACATCGTGACCGGCTTGCACAAGGCCTCGCTGGTCGCCTGCAAGCGGCACAGAGCCCCGGAAATCTCCCGCGCGTGACTGGTGACGCGTGATGCGATATACTGCTGCACGTCGGCCGGAATGGCAACCCCAAGCCGTTTGGCCATCTGGCCGACAATGCCCAATCGGGTGGCATGGTCCGGCGGATCGAGACGGCACACGATACCGCTCTGCAAACGGGTCACCAACTCGGGCCCCAGGGCCGCGAGCTGTCCGGGCGGCTCGTCGGCGGCAAATACCAGTTGCCGACCTTCACGCTGCAGCGTATCGACCGTGTGCAACAGCTCCGTACGGGTGGCTCGCTTGCCGACCAGGAAGTGCAGGTCGTCGAGAATGAGCAGCCCCACCCCCCGATACTTCCGCCGGAAACTGGGCAAACCGCTGCCACGAAGCGCTTCGAGGAACGAACTGGTGAACTGCTCAGTTGACTGGTAGATCACGGTCAACTGCGGGTGGTTCTTCCGGGCTTCTGCACAGATGCTTTCCAACAGGTGGGTTTTGCCCACGCTGGTCGGCCCGTGCAGGAACAGGGGCGGCCCACCCGGCTGGCGCGCGATGCGTTCGGCCGTACGAAGGGCGATCTGGTTCGTTTCGCCACACACGAAATCGTCGAACGACGCCAGGCGACGGGAAGGTCTGCCCGCGTTGTCGGGCTTGCGAACCGCCGACGACGCACTCTGGCCAACGACGCGTAGCGCCGCCGTACCGCGTGATGGCGGTTGTGCCGTGTTCGATTGGCCTTCGGGCATAGGCTTGTCTGTTGCCGGGGCCTCGGCCGGCTCAACACGAATCTCGACGTGCGGAACCCAACCGGCGACCTCGAAGCACGCCTGTTCTATCTGCTTGCGAAAGTTCGCGCGAATCCACTGCTGGAAGAACTCGTTCGGAGCGCCGACGGTGAGCGTACGCCCGGACAGGTCGAACCGCGTATTCGCGCCGAACCAAAGTTCGTATCGGTCTTGTCCGACCCTGTCGGCCAGCGCAGTGCGTAAAGCCGACATGATCTCCCTATCGTCCGTGGTCACTGTAAGGCGTCCTATGCGCGCACTCGTTCCGCGCAAAAAATCGTCGTCAAAATGCTGTGAGGGCAAGGGACTAGATGAAGTAGTACGATTGGGAAACGGGTTTCAATTCGGCAAATCTTGCCGCCGCCACTCCCTTGCCGTTTCCCCGAGCGTCCCGCCCAAGTAAGACTGATTTTAGCGTTGCTGGCGCTGCTGTCAAACCGTTCTGAAACAGGTTTGCGATCGACACCCCACTGCCGGGAAAACGTTCCATCAAAACCCCGGTGAAAACCGTCGCTCGCCCCCCGGACACCGCACAGCGGCATTGTTCAGACCCGGTTAGGCGCCCGTGGAAAACATGTCGCCCAGCCTTGGCAGTGCGCCGCCTCTTCGCCAAGAATCGCCGAGAAAACGGGCCCTGCTCACGGCTTCTGGGTACGGATGTACACATTTCGTCGATCCCAGGCATGAAACCCGGCCGCCACATAGGCGGCCATGGCTGGGCTGTTGTGGGTATCGACGGCCAGAACCAACCGCTCGCGGCCCAACACACCGGCCCGCCACTGCGCCCATTGGGCAATCTCAATCCCCCACCCCCGACCACGCCACGACGGCAAGACCCCCATGTACACCAGCTCCAGATTGCCATGCGGCGGATGGTCGGCCAGAAGCAGACAGCCGATGACCTCGTCACTATAACGCACCAGGTACCATTCACGCGTATCCGACTGCCCAATGGCCCGATATCCCGCCAACACATCGTCGATCTGCCGCACCCCTTCAATCGCCTCGCAATCTTGCGTCGCTTCGTACGTCCCCTCGACAACCCTCGCTAGCGCCCGTGAATCGGCCTGCGAGATCGATACAAAACGAAGCTGCGATGCAGGCGGAGAAGATGGGAATTGTCGGCTAATTGCGACAAGATAGAAAAGGTCGGCAATGTGCGTAAAATGCGCGAAGTCCAGAGCTTTGCTATCTTCTTCCGAAACCGCCGCCGGTAGGGTTTGCGCCAGAGCGATACCTTGTGCGTCGAGCCATTGGCACATGGCATCCATCAGAGCGAGTCCGACCTGGGCAGACGCGCCGTCGGCCAAACGTGGCAGCCACACGTTGGCCGTCTTGCCCACACGTGGTTCTGCGAGTACCGCCCCGACGACCCGACCGCCTCCGTCTGCATAGAACAGGCCATCGAGCGATGCCGGGTTGCGCCCGGCTTCCGTCAGTGCCAGTTCCACCTGCTCCTGCCGCGTGGCATCCTCCAGATCGGCAAACACCAATTCCAGCGCTTCCGGCCACAAGTGCTCAGGTGTGCGCTCAATTAGAATGGGGTTGTGGTTCTGTTGCATCGGATCAGGACATCGGCCGGAATCGTTCATCGTCCGAAACACCGCAAGTAGCGATCGCTTGTACTGCCAGCATTGTCCTCATGGCAACCTGGAAGTCAACCCTTTGATTCGGCGGGCCGTCCACGTGGTGCGGCGCCAATCTGAACCTTGCTATGAATATGGACACGGGCAAGCCCTTTCGCGTAGAATCCCGGAGTCTGACACCTGCGCGGACACCTCAGCGGCCGATGCCCCATGTGAATGGAGTCGACTCGTCAGATTTGGTAGAATAGATGTGGTCGGGAGGACTTCGAATGTTGAATCGCCAGAAAACGCTCTTATTGCTTCTGCACTTGGCTGGTCGTCCTGTTTCGAGGGAGGAACTGACGAGGTGGGCGTTCATTTTGCGCGAGGAGATGCCGTCCCATGGCGGCAACACCTTCTATGACTTCCTGCCATACAAATACGGCCCGTTTTCCTTCTGCCTGCACCGGGAAATGGATGGTCTGATTCGTGATGGATATGTTGAAGATGGAGATTTCTGGACGACGACTGCGTTGGCATTGGAGTTCGCTCAAACGCTGTCTGAGGCCATACGGCACGACGGACGACAACTCGTAGAGAGGTTTGCCAAGAAACCCGTAAACCGTGTGGTCGACTATATCGATTCCAAGTATCCGCGGTTTAACACCAGCACCGACAAGAAGGTTGTCAAGGAATCTGTGGCGCCGCCGGCTGTTTATACAGCCGGCTACGAGCGGCTCTCTGTCGATGCCTTCCTGAATCGTCTTATTCAGAACGGAATCCAGCGAATCATTGATGTGCGGAATAATCCAGTCGCTAGAAGATACGGTTTTCACAAGTCGACATTAGCGCAACTCGGTGGTCGCATAGGAGTCCAGTACGTTCACGTACCCGAACTCGGCATCCAGCCGGCACTCCGGCAGAATCTGATCTCACCTGATGATTATGATGCCCTCTTCGACCGATATGTTGCCGAGACGCTTGTGGACGAACCTCTTGCAATCAACCGTGTTGTGGACCTGATGGCAAAGAAGCCGAGCGTGCTGGTCTGTATGGAGGCTGATCCGCGGTTCTGCCATCGGAGTCGGTTGGCGGAAACGGTCTCACAAGCAACGGGGCTTCCAATTCAAGACTTGGGGTGTAGCACCACATGACTAATCCCCTTCAACATTGTAAGCGCGCACCAGCACCCTGGGCGCGGGGCGGTGAGGGGGCTAGGCGGGGGCGGGGTGGCGGCGGGCGGCGCGGCGGGTTTGGGCGGCGGCGTATCGGTCGCGACGCTCTTCCTGACGATAGGCGCGAATGTGCTCCGGATGCTCTTTGGCCCAACGGTCCGGTCGCAGCGTGGCGTAGTTTGTCTCGCCAGCCAGAAGGCGGTCCAGTACGTTCTTCACATACGCGTGCACGTCCAGGTCGTTCCGCAACGCACTGCTGACCAACGTCAGGAAGCCGGCCGCTCGCTCGCCTGCCTCCACGCTGCCGATGAACAGCCAGTTCTTGCGCCCCGTCGCCACCTGCTTCATCAGCTGCTCGGTCTCGTTGTTGTCCATCGGCAGGCGGCCGTCGCCCAGGTACACCTGCAAGGCGTCCCAGTGGTTCCGCAGGTAGGCGAGAGCGTCTGTGAACTTCTCCTTCGGCAGCAAGTGGGAAACAGCCTCGCTGTCGAGCAGTTCGCGCATCCGACCCCATATGGGCCGCGCTTCCGAAGCACGCAGCAGCTCTCGTTCGCTGTATGAGAGCATCTTGCCGCGCGTTTCGATGTCGTACAGCTCCTGGTAGATCGCCAGGAAGCGGCTGGCCAGCAACGGTTCGTTGGTGCGGGCGTCGAAGATCTTTCGACGAGCGTGCGCGTTGCACGCCGCGCGCACGATCCGCGCATCGCTACGCACCGTAATGCCCTGATAGCCCGAATAACAGTCGGCCAGTATTGTCCCCGTGAAGTCGCTTGCCACGAGGAACTCATCCGGTCCATCCCGATGCCGGCTCACGGTGAAGTCGAAGACGTTGATCGGAACGGTGAGGCTCCGATAGGCCCACATCCGCCCCGAAATGCTCTTCGCTCCTTTCGCCCTCGCCGCTGTAAATACCTCGTGGATTCGCTGCGACTTCGGGTCGCCCTCCCGGGCCTGCGGAATCTCCGGCGGCAGAAGAAGCGTCACCCGCGTGTCGTCGGTCCCCAGCAGGCCGCTGGCGATGACCTCGCCACGCAGATAACGAATGAACGGACGGATGACGGTTGCGCTGGCCACGAGAATGTTCAGCAGCGTGCTCCGCGCCGGCGTCCAACCGCTGCCGGCGAAGTAGTCCTGCTGCCGATAGATCGGCATATGGAAGCCGTGCTTGCCCGTGATAATCTCGGACGCCACGCTCGTATCGTACCGATTCCCCTCGACCAGCCCCACCGGCCGCGGCGATTCCACCACGCCCTTCTCTGGCTCGTTTTTGCAAATGTACTTGGGAATCAGCGTGACGCGGACCCACAGCTTCGGCCGCTCGAACATGAGCGTTTCCTGCCGACCGAAGCCGATGAACTTCCACGTGTCCGGCTCGTTCCGTACTTCCTCCGGATCCGGCAGCTTCACCTCGCGACGCTCCAGATGCTCGGGCAGCGCCTCGTTGCGGGGCTTTCGCGGCTTGCGGCGGCGACGCTTGTGTTCGGCAACCGTCACTTCCGCTTCGGCCACCGCTTCTGCCAAGCCTTCCGCCGCGTCGGCCACCTCCGGCGTATCGCCGAAGTCGAACATCAACTGGGTCGGGTCTTCTTGGTACCGTTCACTCCGATTCCGATACGCCCGCTGCAGAAGCTCGTTGATCGTAAGCTCCTGCTCCTGCACCGTCTGGTGTAGCTTCGTGATGACCTCCGCCTGCTCGACGATAATCGCCTTGCACGCTTCGAGGTCGTCGGGAATTGGTGGTACGTTTGCCATGGAAACTGAGGATAGCAGGTTTTCTCGATCGCGCAATACCACTTGTGGAGGGTGCGCCAAAAAGGAAGCCGAGGCCTTCCTCGCCATGGAAAAGGCCCCGGCTTGGCGGCGCCGCGCCAGACGCGTCATCCGGCCTTCGCGTAGCGTTTCCGACGCTTCACCGAGCCGAGCGATACGCCGCTGAGCAGCATGGCCAGTTCCGCCGCGTCGAGTTCGACGCCGGCTGTGTCGTCGTCGGAGGCAAGCATTTCGAACGTGCCCGATTCCAGCCGCTTGTAGAACAACGCCAGGCCGTCCTGGTCCCACCACAAGGCCTTCAGGCGGTCGCCTCGGCGGTTGACGAACAGGAACAGGCTGCCGTCGAGCGGATCGGCCTGAAGCACGCCCCGGATCAGGCCGCACAGGCCGTCGAAGCTTTTTCGCATATCGGTCGGCCGCGTGTGCAGGAAGATGCGGATATTCGGGGCGAAGCTCAGCATGGTCGCGTCTCCCGAAGCTCCGCATCGACCCGTGCCAGCGCATCGACCACCGCCCGCAGACTGTCGGGCTCCGACATCGGAACGACCATTCGCATCCCGCCAGGCAAGTGGGCAGTCAGACTGCTTGCCGTCAGCAGTCTGACCGGCCGAAAGCCGGCCGGTGCTTCGGCCGACGCTTCATCAGGAGCAGGCAACTGGGCAGGAGTCGGCTTGGGGGCGTCTTTCAGCCCAAGCCGTTTTCGCCACAGATAGAACGACGGTTCGGAGACGCCTTCGCGACGGCAGAACTCCTTGATCGTCGACGGGTGCTTTTCGAACCGCAAGAGCCGCCGTCGCCACTCACGCGACTTGCGGTCGGAGAACGAACCACTCATAGAACCTCCAAGGCAAAGGGGTACAAATCAACCACCCCCTCAGCCTACCATCCACGTCAAGAATGGTTCTGGTGCGCGCTTACTCAACATTTGCGGGTGTTGATCACAGTGATGACTTATCCGCACCCGAAACAAAGCCACGACGAGGTTGTCTGCACCGCTGGGGTTACTCAGACTGGCGAGTGGATTCGACTTTTTCCGGTCGATTACCGATATCTGCCCGTAGAGCAGCAGTTTCGAAAGTATCAGTGGATTGAACTCGATGTCCGACCACACGGGTACAAAGCGGATGCTCGCAAAGAAAGCCGCGAGCCAAGACTCAATTCAATTCAGTTGATGGGCGATCCCATTTCGTCTGCCAGAAAATGGCAAGCGCGTCGAGAGATCATCGATCGGCTCCCGCATTACACTGTAAAACAGCTAATGCATCTTCACGAAAAGGAGCGTATTTCGCTTGGAGTGGTTCGCCCCAAACGCGTCCTTGATGTAGAGATTAGTCCAACGGACCGAGACTGGGAACCTAAGTACCGGCAGTTGTTCCAGCAGTTACGACTCTTTCGTGAGCCGTTGCCGTTGCGCAAGATACCCTTCGAATTTCGCTATGTCTTCGAATGCGAGGATGACGACAAGCCTCGCCGTGCGCTGATCACGGACTGGGAGCTCGGCGCCCTTTATCTTAAGGAAGAGACGCGTCTTGGAAGCGATCAAGCGGCTGCTGATAGCGTTCGGAGTAAGTTCCTGGGCGAGATATGCAGAGATGACAAGGACACACGGTTTTTCATGGGCACTGTGTTCCCGCACAACACTTGGATCGTAGTAGGCACATTTTGGCCGCCGAGAATCACCGAACACCAGGCCACGCTGTTCTAAACGGTCTCTGTAGTTCGATGTGCTTCCAGTGGCTTCCCTGGGCGTCCCCGAAACGATGCTTGAGGGGTGCGCTCGTCGATCTTGCAACAAGACGATCGTTACATCCAGGTTCATATGCTGGGCGAATCGCAATACAAAAAAGGACGATGTCGCTGAACTGGCATGGAGGCAAGTTTGGCGCGTTGATCCGGAAGTACGCATAGTCTGGCGGCCTTGCCGCCCTGCGAGGCAACATGGCAACGGCCTCTGAACACGAACCGAGACGAACGCGGCGCGTTGGCCGGGCGATCGGGCTGAGGGTGGCCGTGTTTGGTGCGGCAGGAGTGGTGGCGCTACTGCTGGCAGGCGAGCTGGCCGATTTGCGTCTCCGGAGCATACCGGGGACCACCGCCGCCGGCCGGTCGGCCGATACCGTACCCGAACATCCAGGTTGGCCGCATCGGCGCGGACCGAACTACAACGGCATTTCGGCCGAGACGGACCTCGCCGACACGTGGCCTGAGGAGGGCCCGCCGGTGCTCTGGGCGCGCGAAATGGGACGCGGCTACTCGGCGTTTACCGTTGTGGGCGATCGTGTATACACGCAATCGCAGTCGCTTTTACAGCAGGCGGTGTTGTGCCTCGACGCGAACACGGGGCAGACCCTCTGGTCGCATCGTTACGCCTGGCCCTACGATCCGGCCGGCATGTACCCAGGCCCACGTGCAACGCCGACATGGCGCCACGGCCGAGTCTTCTTCGCCGGTCCGTCCGGACTGGTCGGATGTGTAGACGCAACGACCGGCCGGCCGCTCTGGTCGCTCAACGTTACCGAGACCTTCAATGGCCGCGGTACCGATTTCGGCTATGCATGCTCGCCTACCGTTGTAGACGACAAGGTACTTCTGCCTGTCGGGGGCAAAGGCGCCAGCGTTGTCGCCCTCGATGCAGATACCGGAGCAACGGTCTGGGCCGCTGGCGACGAACCAGCCAGCTACTGCTCGGTCATTCCCATCAAGCTCAGCGGTCGTCAACTGGTTGTAGCCTACCTGCGAAACGCCCTGTCGATCTTCGACCCGGCTACCGGCCGGCTCTGCTGGCAGAAAGGCCTGTCACGCGATTACGACGAACACGCCGCCGCCCCCATGTTCGAGGAACCGTATCTGGTCATCACCAGCGCATTTCGACGTGGTGCCGAGTGCTATCGTCTGGAACTGCAGCCCGGCGACCCACTGACAGTCGAAGCTCGGTCGGTCTGGTTCAACCCGAAGTTCTCGAACGACGTGGCGTCCTCGGTATTGTACGACGGCCACATCTACGGCTTCGATCTGCGCGATATCCAGTCGAAGGCACATCGGCCGTCACGCGGCGAGTTCCGCTGCCTCGACGTGGCGACCGGCGAGATTCGCTGGTCGAGCAAGGAACCGGGCCACGCGTCGCTTATCGTGGCCGATGGAAAGTTGATCCTGCTGAACGATCGAGGCGAAGTGATTCTTGCCCGGGCAAATCCTGAAGAGTACACCGAGCTTGCCCGCGCAAGAGTTTTCGCCAACGAAATCTGCTGGACCACGCCTGCACTGGCCAACCGAAGGCTCTACCTGCGGAGTCCCAGTAAGGCCGTCTGCCTTTACGTGGGCAAGCCGGAGCAGCTCGACCAGCAGCAGCGGGAAGCGGCACAGAAGGTCGCAGAAATCGTCGATCCGGAAGGAATCGATTGGCCACGGCTTGTGGGAGGCGAACGCGAATACGCCTTCGATCCGGCCGATCTGCCCGAACTGACCCTGTGGTACGCCTATTCGACAGTCGGCGTACTGGGCCTGGCGGCAGTCATTGCGGCGGCACTATACTTCTGCCCGCCTGGAGCCCGAACAGATTCGGCCCGACGCCGGTCGCGAGCGGCCTTCTGGTGCCTGCTGTTCCTTCTGGGCATTGCAGGCACACCCGTTTTCAACCGGCTTGCGCCGCAGTTCATCTTTACCTGGCCGGTCGCCCTTTGTGCGGCGCACCAGCTTGCGCTGTGGGCGACGGTAGCATCCGGCAGGCGGCAGAAGCTCGGACAGTCCACACGGTGGACCGTGCCGGCCGTGTTGTTCTTCCTGGCCGTGTGCCTGGCGTACTTCCTGGTCTGCCGCCGCCTGAGCCTGGCGATCGAGTGGATATTCCTGCTCGGCTTCCTGCCTGCGTGGCCCATTGCCGTTCCGGCAGCGTACAAGCTCGACCAGGCCGGCCCGCCCTGGCGCGACTTCCTCTGGGCCTTCCTCGCGTTCACCGCCTACTTCTGGTCGTCAGCCGCCATCGTGCTCTGGCGCATGGCGGCAGGATGAAACCTGCAGTGTTTGTGTACCCACAAACTGGGATTCCATTTTGGGATCGCCATCCTCCATCAACATGGCGACCACCTCGCGGAGGTTCTCGTGAAGTTCGTCGAGAGTGCTCCCCTGAGAATGCGCCCCCGGGAAGCCTGGCACATAACCGACGTACACGCCCGTTTCGGAGCATCGTTCGATTACAGCCGTAAACAATTGCATATCGTGCTCTGGCGAATGGCGGTAGGTTAGCGGTCCGGAGCGACCTTGGGACGATCCTCTGTCCACCCCCAGATCAAGCTGATTGTCCCGATCACAAAAGCGACCAGACCGACTGCAGCGAGCCCCATGCTTACGTAGCCGGTCCACTGGATCGCAGCGCTTGCACCAAGAAACTCATGAATCTCTTCCGTCGAACCGTCTGTCGGCATACTATTGGCTATTCCCCAAGCCGACCAGAACCCTCCCAGAATCGGAGCGACTATCATGGTCACCCCGCCAAGGATCATCGCACAAACGCTTAAAGGGATCACGCGTTTCTGTTCCGCCATGATAATATCTCCTTGGGGCTCGCGTCACTTACCGCTACCGGCAGCGTAGAACTCGCCGTCGCGGACTTCGATGTGCTCGAGATGGAGAATGCGGCCGTCTTCAAGCCTGGTGGGAATGGTGACCACGGCCACCGGATCGCCGTCGGTCTGCCGCCACTCGAGATTCAACTCCAGGTCTCGAGCGGCCTTTTCGAGCTGCTCGACAATGCTGCCCAGCGGCAGTGGTAGTAGTCCTGCACGCGCCTTGTGGAACCGAAGCCCGAGAACATTGGGCTCGTCCAGATAGGGTTCCACCACCAGCGTAATCACGGCCTCCGTGCCGCCCTGACGCATGCGGCAGAAAATCGCAATGGTCCTCTCCGCAAATCTTACACGCGGATCGCGGATGCCGTCCGGCAACGTGTCCGGATGATTCTCGGCCAGGTCGACCGCAAGCCAGCCGTTCACCTGCGTCTCGGTAAACAAGACCTCCCAATCGCGCTCTTGCCGCAGATCGCTGGCCAGGGCCGATGCCTGCTGAAGCATCTCGTCGCTGGCCTCGCGCTGTTCTTCCGCAGGTGCTTCGACCACTTCCAGATACTCGTCCGGCACCGCCACCAACGCCTGGTAGATGCCCAACAGCACAAGGGCCAACGCGGCCAGCAGGCCGAGCAGGAGGTACACAATCGTACGGAATCGCTTGCGCATGATGGTTATACGAAACGTAGTAACCCGTATTTCTTCTTGCCGCTCCGCAGAACGATGGACGCCTCGCCGACCACGTCGGCCGGCGTCAGACAACGGTCGAGGTCCTGGGCCCGCCGGTTATTGATATACGCCCCTCCCTGGGTAATCGTTCGCCGGGCCTCGCCATTGCTCTTGGCAAGCCCGGCTGCCACCAGCCCTTCGATGATCGGCAAACCGTTGCCTTCGAGCTTCGCTCGCGGCAGTTCCCGGCTGGGTACGTCGGCGAAGATACCCTGAAGCTGCGCCTCGGTCAACGCATCTATTTCCGCCCCGAAGAAGATCTGCGTGGCACGCTCGGCTACCGCCAGCCCTTCCACACCATGCACCAGGCAGGTGAGTTCCGTGGCCAACCGGCGCTGGGCCGTACGCCGGCCGCGGTCGGCGTCGTGCTCCGCAAGAATGCCGTCGATCTCTTCCTGCCCCAGATCCGTGAACAGACGGAGGCACTTCGGCGTATCGGCATCGTCCAGGTTGATCCAGTACTGGTAGAACTGGTACGGGCTGGTCTTCTCGGCATCCAGCCATAGCGCGCCCGACTCGGTCTTGCCCATCTTCTGCCCGTCACTCTTGGTCAGCAGCGGGCAGGTCATGCCGTAAAGCTGAGCGCCGCACATCCGGCGGGCCAGGTCAATTCCGGCCGTGATATTGCCCCACTGATCGCTGCCCCCCACCTGAATCTCGCATCCATGCTCGCCGAAAAGATGAACGAAGTCGTACGCCTGCAACAGCATGTAGCTGAACTCGGTATAGCTCAAACCGGAATCCGTCCGCTCCAGCCGGGCGCGAACCGACTCCTTCGTCAGCATGACGTTGACCGGAAAATGCTTGCCTACGTCTCGCAGGAACTCCAGGTAGCCGAACTTGCCCATCCAGTCGTAGTTGTTCACCAGCAGGGCTGGGTTGGCGGTAGCCTCGAAATCGAGGAAGCGGCGCAATTGCGGTTCGATCGCGTCGACGTTGGCGCGAAGCTGCTCGACCGATAGCAGGTTGCGTTCTTCGCTCTTCCCGCTCGGATCGCCGATCATGCCCGTTGCACCGCCCACAACGACGATGGGCCGGTGCCCCGCTTTCTGGAATCGCCGCAAGATCATCAGGGCCATCAGATGACCGACATGCAGGCTGTCGGCCGTGGGATCGAAACCGGCGTAGACGGTGCGCGACTTCTCGCCAAGCCAGGCAGGTAGGCCGGCATCGTCGGTAGTTTGGTGAATCTGTCCGCGCCAGCGGAGTTCGGCAATAACGTCAGGCATGGGGATGTTCGGGTTGGTCGTTTTCCAAATAGATGAAAGGACAATTCGACGTGCGGCGGACAGCTTACCGCCACATATCGTCGTCGGCAAAGGGGTGAATCGGTTTGTCGAACTTCGGCTTGGGCAGCGCCTTTAGCGCCTGCTCGGCCAGACGTTGGTCTTCCTTGGTCGTGATCTTCAGGTTCACGGGCGATCCGGGGACAACGGTTACCGGCTTGCCAAGCCGTTCGACAAGCTGGGCGTCGTCCGTTGCGTTGAAACCTTCACGCTTGGCGTAGGCTTCTTCGATCAGGCTGCGGCGAAACACCTGCGGGGTCTGGGCTTCCCAAAGTCCTTCGCGCGATACGGTCTCGGTGATGCGGTGGTTCTCACCGACCCGCTTGACCGTACCTGCCACAGGGATGGCAAAGATGGCAGCGTCCGTCTTTTCAGCAGCCTCGAAGATCTGGTCGATCCACTGGTCCGCCAGGCACGGTCGGGCGGCATCGTGGATGCAGACGAACTCGGCCTCCGGATTGACCTTCGCGAGCGCCGCCTCGATCGAATCGGCCCGCTCCTTGCCCCCTTCCACGACCTCGATGCCCAAAATGGCCACGTTCGAGCCGAACTTGAAGAAGAAGTCTTCGCGGTCTTCAGGCGAAATGGCAATGATCACCTGCACCACGTCATCGCGGTTCATAAACCGTTCGGCCGAATGCAGCCAGACGGCCCTGCCGCCCAGCGGCGCGAACGGCTTGCGATAGTGCGCATCTTTGAACCGGCGGCTCTTGCCAGCAGCAGGCAGGATAACGGCGAACTTCGTCATAACGCACTTTTCTCCCGAAAAACCGAGTCCTATTGGGCAGGCACCCCCACCGACGGCCGGGCGCATTACCCCGACTACACAAATCTTTCCCTGCCAGAGACCGACAACCGCCGCGTCCTGATCCAGGAAACGCGATTTTACCCAAATCGTCGTCTCAACGCTACGCAGTTCCCGGTGGGCAGCCAGTTGGAGTGCCGGCTTCAGCCGGAGAGCAAACCGCCTTAACGCGGGACTCCAACCATGGCTGCCTGCACCCAGAAACGGAAACTCTGCAAGTTCTCACCTGCCGATTACCCTGCGATCGACACCTCTCGCACCTTCGCCTATACGCCCCAGTCTACCTACTCGCGCACAATACGCCATTACCCGGACTCAGCACGCCTCTCGCCTGCAAATCTTGCGGAACCGCTATAGTTTAACACGCAGGAAGCCGATTCAAGGAACGCTATGTGGTGTACACGATGCCAACAGGACGTTCCCGCGCAGTTGTCGCCAGTCGATGGCGAGTTGTGCTGTCCGCGTTGCGCGAGCAGGCTTCGGCATGAAAACCCGACGGTGCAGCCGGACAGGATGCCGACCCCGGAGAAGTGCGAATCCGCCGAATCGTCGGGGATAACGTTCGACTCGTGGGAGTTCGACGAGCAGTTGCGGCATATTGGCCGGAGACTGCGGAGCGGCCAGGACAACGGCGGCAAGGTGGAAGCCCAAGTTCGACGGGAGATTGCCCGGCTCGACCCACCGCACCTCAACGCGCCTTCCTGGCATGTGCCGGAGAAGGCGTCGCCGAAACCTCTCCACCGAAAGCCGCGGCGCCGGGCACAGACTGCGAAGTCCAGTGGATCGCTGGCCTGGTCGGCCTTGTCCGTCGGCAC
This sequence comes from Thermoguttaceae bacterium, assembly GCA_040772845.1. Taxonomy (GTDB): domain Bacteria; phylum Planctomycetota; class Planctomycetia; order Pirellulales; family Thermoguttaceae; genus PWXP01. The sequence continues at coordinate 5,028,335 of JAXGXG010000001.1, read as the reverse complement.
CATGGTGCTCGTCTGCGGTGCGATTCTGCTGGTTTGGGCCGTGGCCTCCGATCGTGGCGAACTGTGGGCGGTGGGCCTTCCTGCCGCGGTCATCGGGCAGGTGGTGCTACTGATCGGCCTGGTACTGCAACTCGATCGTCTCTGGCGCGACAGCCGAGCCGCGGCGGCCCGGCTAAGCAAGGTTGACGTACAACTCCATGACCTCCGCACCACAACGACCCTCATGGGCACAAGCGGCGCCAGCCCCGGCAGCGCCTTCTATTCGCACTTGGCCGGCGGCGCCAGTCCCCACCTCCTTCTGAACGATCTGAAAGGTCAACTCGACCTGCTGGCCATGAAGATCAGCGAGGATCCGTAATAATCGCTTTCGTTGCGCCGGTAGTGAAGCCGCCGTCGACGAGAATGATCTGGCCGGTGACGTAAGCAGAGGCGTCGGAGGCGAGAAAGATCACGGTTCCGTCGAGGTCGTTGGGCTGTCCGGGCCGGCCCAGCGGGATACGGTCCATGATGTATTCGAACCACGCCTTGTTGTCGTACAGATTCTGGTTCTGTGCAGTCTTGAACCAGCCGGGAGCCAGGACATTGACGGTAACGCCGTGCGGGCCCCATTCGGCGGCCAGGCTGCGACTCATCTGCAGCACACCGCCGCGACTTGCGCAATACGGGCCGATGCCTTCCATGCCGAACACACACGTGCAAGAGCCGATGTTGATGATCCGCCCGTAGCCCCGTTCGATCATCCTCTTTCCGACGGCCTGGGCAACGAAGAAGGCTCCCTTCAGATTCGTGTCGAGGACCGTGTCCCAGTCTTCCCAGGAGAACTCGGCGGCCGGTCGGCGGATGTTCAAACCGGCGTTGTTGACCAGAATATCGATCTTTCCGTACGTGTCCATGATCGCGCGAACCATGTCCTCAATGTCGCTTTGCGACAAAACGTCGAGCTTCAATGGCAGGACTCTGCGGCCGAGCCGTTCCATCTCTTCCTGGAACGGCTTCAGGCGTGCCAGGTCGCGGCTGGTGATGACCAGATCGGCCCCGGCCCCGGCCAACGCCCGGCCGAAATACTGGCCCAAGCCTCGACTGGCGCCGGTCACAAGGGCGACTTTGCCGGAAAGGTCGAACAGGTTCTTCATCAGCGGTCCTCCATGGCTTGGTTGCACCGGGCAGGTTAGGGCGTCAGGACGATCTTCAGCAGGTCTTCTTCCGCCTTGAGCAGTCGCGCGAAGGCAGACGGTCCTTCGGCCAACGGCAGGACCTCGCTCACCAGCGGTTCGACATTGATTTGACCGGAAGCAATGGGGCCGATACACGAACAGAACTCGCCTGCACTGGCGTACGAACCGGTGAACGTCAGTTCGCGCGAAACCAATTCCTGCAAGTTGAACTCCGTTTCTTTCTGGATATTCCCAACGGCGACGAGCGTACCGCCGGTTCTTGTGACCGCGACGGCCTGCCGAAAGGTCTCGGCCAGGCCGATTGCCTCGAATACGACATCCGCGCCGCGTCCGCCGGTTGCCTTGAGGATTTCGTCCGCCGCGTCCGCTTGCCGGGGATTGACGCATTGGTCGGCGCCGACCTGCCGGGCCAAATCGAGCCGAAAGTCACTGAGGTCGCATGCAATAACAGTCTCCGCGCCGCGAAGCTTGGCGGCCTGCAGGATGAACAGACCGATAGTGCCGGTTCCGATCACGGCAACGGTGTCACCCTTTGCAATAGGTGCACGGTTGGCGGCGTGTGCGCCGATGGAGGCCGGTTCCAGCATGGCCGCCTGCACAAACGACATGGCATCCGGCAGTTTCGTACAGATCCAATGCGGCACGACCACCAACTCGGCCATAGCTCCCTGCCGTTTGAACTCAGGCACGGACACGCCGAGTACCTGCCGCCGTTGGCAACGGTTGAACATTCCCTGCTTGCAGGCGGGGCAATGGTTGCAGTAGACGGTGGAGTCGAAGCAGATACGATCACCGGGCAGGAAACCGGTAACAGTCTCACCGCAACGTTCAACGACGCCTGCTGCCTCGTGTCCCATCACCAATGGCGGCAACCGCCGTCCCGTCCGGCCCGTATAGCCCTGGACATCGGAGCCGCAGATGCCGCACGCCTGCACGCGGACCAGTACATCGTTGGGACCGACTTCCGGCTCGGGGACGTCGGCATACTCGAGCGTGTATGGTTTTGTGTAGAGCAATGCCTTCAAGGGGACACCTCCACTGGCGAGTGGTGCAAAGCAAACGATTGCCAAACATACCGTACGGGCGGTCGTTTGCAAAGGCTGGCCACATCACCGATGCTCGCACCTGACAAGCCGTTGGCCGGTAACTTGCTTGACGCGGCGATACGAAAGGCTGTCGGAAAACGGGGGCCGGTTCCCGCATGGCACAGTTCGCATTTCGCGCACAGATACAGACTGCCTGTACCTGTTGCGTGACAGATTCGCATTGACGCAATACTGTGCGGGGGGGCGGATCACATTACCGAAGCGCCTTGCGGTAGCCTGTTGCATGGCCTCCAGTTTGTTGGGTCTTGGGTCTTGCGAAGCCTCGCACTCCAGCACCAACCTGAACATATCCAAGTCGTCCCCCCTGGCAGTTCCACGCTCCCGCCCCAGCCACCGAAAGGACATGCAATGCGGCCCACATAACAGAACGAACATAACGACAAACACCAGGACACAGAGGAAAGCGAACAAAAGGACATGCAATGCAGCAGTGCCACTTTATGGTTACTGGCCACGCTCATCGGAGTGGTGTTGTGAGGAGATTCCGTGCCACAACTGACAACGCACACGTTCTATGGCAAGAAATGGGGGATTCAGAAGGGCGGCGTGAGGAGGTTTGAGGGGGGAGAGAGGCGATTCATGACAAGAATCGCACCGTGACGGCAGACCGCGAGCGGGGCCATCGGTGAGAGGGATGGCTGAATGGGGGATCGCGGCCGTGAGCGGCCATACCCGGCGGCGGGCAACGCTCAGCGGCGGGCGAAACGCGGCTAGGTGCGGCAGCCGTTGAGGTTCGCCAGGTGGTGACAGCCGCGATGGGCCGCCGCCTGCCGTAGCGGGTCGCGATGGAACGTAAACGCCACGCCCAGCGTCTTGCCTGCCTTGGCGAACAACCGCTTCATCGTCTCCTGCCACATCTCGCCCGTCGTGTCCAACCGGTCGAGAATCGGCGCCACCTCGTCGCTCACGCGCGCCTTGCCTTCACGGAACAGACGGCTCGTCCAATCGACAAGTTGCAGGTAGCTGCCCAACGAAAAACCTTCGAGCAGCCCGATCCGTTCGCCGCCGGAGGCACGCGTGTCGTTGATCGGGCAGAGCCAGTGGTCTTCGTCGAGTTCGGCAGCCAGCCTGGCCGCGGCGACGGTGCCCTGCCGTGCCGCCTGAAGATCGGCCAAACGCCCTTTCTCGCGGCAATGCTCCACCCGCTGATGTAGCGACGTATAGGGCGAATCCTCGGGCAATTCTGCAATGCCTGCCGCCACCGGGTTCAGGTCGATGTACGCACACGTGGCCAGCAGGGCCTCGTTATCGAGGATGGCTAAGCAGTTACGTCGGTATCGACCAGTTGCGAACGCGCCACCGTCATAGAAACACCTCCTTTGAAGCAAGTATTTCCGGAATACCCCCACTTCCAAGTGCCAGCATTCTAGACGAAAGGGCGGAAGCTGTCAACTCGCAGTCTGCAGATTGCATATCCTCGCATTGGGACCCATTGCATTGCATGTCCTGTCGCTACCCTTGGCTTACATGCTTGCGGGTGGTGCGTCCGTAATGGAAGTGGGGGCTTCAGGCTGATTGCGCATTGCATGTCCTTGCGTTTCCTGGCGTTTGCTTGCTTTTCTGGGGGGCCGAGGAGGGGGCTTGCAGTGGCTGGAAGAATGATGTCCGTTCACTGGTGCATTGCATGTCCTTATGTTTCCTTATGTTTCTGCGGCGTTTGGCTGGTAGTACTCTTTCTTGGTATTGGCGCCGCGGAGCAAGTTCCGAAGCAAGCCGAGATTAACCGGCTGTTGAAGCGACCATGTGGTACCGTTCCGCAGGCCGAAAGGGACACGTTCATTAGGATGGCTCCCAATGGCAGAAGCGGCAGATGAAGCAGCGTGTTGAGCGATTCCTCTATCGGCGACCGACTGCGTGACCTCGCGTGCCGGTTCCATCCAACCGGCAGGTCTCGTCCACGATTTCGTTGAATCGCTTCGTACTGATATTCCAGTCAACGCGAAGGACGGCAAGACACTGTGTCGTCAGACTATCCGGGAGGCCATCCATTGCACTCCAACGCCACTCCTCGTGAGAGGCTGCCTGCATGCATTCAAGTACGCAAAGACGCTCAAAGAACAGCTTGTCCTGAGGCGTGGATGCAGGTGGTAGATTGTTGAGTTCATCAATGAACCGTTTCAGTTGCTCTTTGGTGGGTGGGTGCAGGAGTGAACCTGCAATACCGATGCCATCAGCAACGTCTTCTGCCGACATCGATGACAGAAGATCAAGAAGCATCGGACCTTGCCCAACTCTTGATTACAAAGAAGAGAATGCGCTTCTTCAACGCACGTCGGGCTCGGCGGCCCGGATGGGCTGGCGGGCTTGGGGCGACAGGAAGTGACCGTGCTGGAGGAATCGCAGGGTGTACTGCCGGACCTCGGGTGAGTTCATGATGAATGTGTGCCATTCGGGCACGACAAGGAAATCGGCTGCGCCGGCCAGGCGGGTTTCGGCCACGGTTACTACGAGGTCGTTCTCTTTGGAGATGAGCGGGTTGTTCAGACCGGCTTCCCCCGGCCCGCCAGCCACAATGCCGAAGGGACACGGCGGGATCGCCAGCCGCCGCTCTACCTCGTCCCAATTCACGGCGAGCTGGCGTCCACCCGTTCCAAAGATCAGCCGGAACAGTCCGTTGTCGCGAAGCCGCACCGCCAGTTCGGCGCCCTGGTTCGGCGGAGCCAGCATGACGAATCGGCCCAATTGCGGACCGCGCCGTTCCGGCTCCAATAGGGCGCGCTGGTGCATGTAGCGGCGAATGACCAGATTGCCGAGACTATGGGCCACGAAGTGAACCTCCTCTGCCTCGTCCAAATCGTGAAGCACCTGCAACAGTGCCTCGGCGTGGGCATCGATCGAATCGCGCGTGCTGGCGTAAGAGAAGTTGAGCCAGGTGTACCCGCCTTCTTGCGCCAGGTATTCGCCCATGCGGGCCATCGATTTGCGCGTTCGGCCTAACCCGTGGACGGTTACAACGACCTTGCCGCGAACGGGCGGAAGTTCGCGTTCAATCCGAAGACGCTCGAACGCCTGCCGACATGCGTCGTACTCGCCCCAAGCGCGGCGCACGTCGTTATCGTCCAGCAGCCGGCAATGGCCCGTGTAGATGTTCTGCTGGATGCGCCACTGGTGGTGAATGAACCGATCGGTCCAGAATTGCTTGCCACCGCCGGTCGGCATTGCGATATTCATGTTCGTTTCCGAGGTCGATTGTGCGGCAGTAAGGGCGGGAAGGAATGCGACAACGATCGCGACCGCTAGCACCGCGTTTCCACAGCGAATCATCATCTGCCTCCGGCCAGACTGAACGATAGCCCACGATAATTGTCCCCCATTCTGCTTTGCAGGTCCATAGCGGAAGTGTATTGAGTCGCTTGCGTTTCTGATTCTCGCAAAGCACCTCCAGTACAGGATTGTCGGCGGGATCCGTCGTTCAGGTTGGTTGACACTTCTGTCTGTTGGGCTATAATCGAGCCTGGGTTGGGCAGGAAGGAAACTCGCTTGGCCAGCCTGTTCGGCACAGTCATTTGTTCCAGAAGCCTGAAGGGACCCGCCATGAACCGAGTTGTCTGCCTGATGTTCTTCATGTTCCTTGCCGCCTGCACAACTGTTCCGGCCGCGGAACCGCCTGCACCGTTTGGCCCGCTGCCCACCGAGCGGCAGTTGCGATGGCACGAGATGGAGTATTACGGGTTCATCCACTTCACGGTGAACACGTTCACCGATAAGGAGTGGGGCTACGGTGACGAAGATCCGAAGATTTTCAACCCGACGGATCTCGATCCGCGTCAATGGGCCGAGGTGGCGAAGCAGGCCGGCATGACGGGCCTGATCATTACGGCGAAGCATCACGACGGCTTCTGCCTGTGGCCCAGCAAGTACACAGAGCATTCGGTCAAGAACTCGCCCTGGAAGGACGGCAAAGGCGATGTTGTGGCCGAACTGGCCGCCGCCTGCAAGGCCAACGGATTGCGGATGGGTGTATACCTTTCGCCCTGGGACCGGAACCACGCGGACTACGGCACACTGAAGTACATCGAATATTATCGTGCCCAGTTGCGCGAACTACTGACCAACTACGGCGATATCTTCGAGGTGTGGTTCGACGGCGCCAACGGCGGCGACGGCTACTACGGCGGCGCTCGGGAGACTCGCCGGATCGACAACCGCACCTATTACGATTGGCCGAATACTTGGAGCATTGTCCGCACGCTTCAGCCCATGGCGGTCATGTTCAGCGACGGCGGTCCCGACGTGCGTTGGGTAGGCAACGAGAGCGGCGCCGGCAGCAGTACGAACTGGGCCACGTTGCGCCGCGACGAGTTCCTGCCCGGCCATGCCGACCGTAACGGCCTGGCTCACGGGCAGGCGGACGGCACCCACTGGGTTCCGGCCGAGGTGGACGTCTCGATCCGCCCAGGCTGGTTCTATCACGCCGCCCAGGACGAAAAGGTCAAGAGCGTCGAAAAGCTGCTGGAAATCTATTACAGCAGTGTTGGGAACGGCTGCAACCTGCTGCTGAACATTCCGCCCGATCGCCGCGGCCGGTTCCACGAAATCGACTGCGAGCGGCTCGTGGGTTTGAGAAAGGTGTTGGATGCCACGTTCGACAAGGACCTGGCGGCAGGCAAGTCGGCAACGGCTTCAAACACGCGTGGCAACGATCCGCAGTTTGCCGCCGCGAATTTGACCGATGGCGATAGGAATACGTATTGGGCGGCCGATGACGACGTCCGGAGGGCGGAGCTTGTCGTTGAACTGGGCAAGCCCACCCAGTTGAATCGCGTGCGGGTGCAGGAGCAGATCTCGCTGGGGCAGCGGGTTGAAGCCTTCGCAATCGATGCTCGCGTCGGCGGCGCATGGCAGGAGATTGGGGCGGGGACGACCATCGGTCCGCGCCGTATTCTCTGCACGCCCACGGTCACGGCCGACGCCGTTCGGCTGCGTATCACCGGAAGTCGCGCGTGCCCCACCCTTTCGACCCTGGAGATCTACTTCGCGCCGTAAGCGGGCGCGCCGGTCACCTGTCGCCCGATTGGGGTTCCTCCAGGGAATGTATTTGTGGATTGGCGTTACCAGCGTTCAACTGCTTCCCGTAATGCAAAGGAGCTACGTCCATGAGTTCGCAAACGAATCGTAAAGGTGGTCCGCACCTTGGCCGGCGAGCCGTACTTGCCATGGGCGTGCAGGGGATGATGGCCGGTTGGTCGTTGGCCGGCGAGCGGATCGACGCCGACGTACTGCTGCGCGGCGGCACGCTCTACGATGGCGCCGGAACCGAAGGTCAGGTAGGCGACGTTGCCATTCGCGGCGACAAGATTGTGGCGGTCGGCCAGTTCGACGTTGGTCGTGTGGAGCAGGTGATCGATTGTGCGGGATTGGTCGTTGCTCCGGGCTTCATCGATTTGCATACCCACTGCGATCGGAGCCTTGTCCAATCGCCGCTTCGGGCGAATCTGAACTATCTGACGCAAGGATGCAGTACGGTCATTACGGGCAACTGCGGTTGTGGGAATGGCGACGTCGCCGGGTATTTCAACCAGCTTGAGTGTAATGGCGTGGGCACGAACGTGATCCACCTACTGCCGTATGGTCCGGTTCGTAGCGATGCCATGCAGAATGCACCGCGCCGTCCCAAGCCCGATGAACTCACACACATGAAGGATGCAACTGCTTGCGCCATGAAGGCAGGCGCCTGGGGGATGTCTACGGGACTCTGGTACGCGTGGAACAGCCATGCGGATACGGCCGAGGTGATCGAGATTGCCCGTGTGGTGGCTTCTCACGGCGGGCTCTACGCAAGTCATGTTCGCAACGAGGCCGACGGACTCGTGGAAGCGGTTGAGGAGGCCCTGGAGATCGGGCGGGAGGCAAACCTGCCGGTCCACGTTTCCCACTTCAAGTCGGCAATGAAGCAGAACTGGGGCAAGCTGCGCACCGCCGCGGACCGGATTGAAGAGGCACGCGGGAAGGGGCAGCAGGCGACGGCCGATCAGTATCCTTATGCCGCTTCGTGTTCGAGTTTCGTACCCTCGGTTGTGCCGTCCGATGGGATTCCCGGTGGGCGGAAGGACCTGCGCAAACGCATGGCGGCCGATCCGGCGCTCGATCGCCAGGTGCGCGAGTTGTTGGCCAGGCGGCTGGCTATGACCAAGGACGTCATGTTGTGTTCGTGCAAGAAGGCCGAATGGCGATGCCGTTACATCTCGGAAGTTGTCGCCACGGAAAAACTCGACCCGGCGGAGGTAGCCCTGGAACTGTACTGTTCCGGCGGCGGCATGATTGTCAACTTCTCGATGTCGGAAGACGACGTCCGTTACGGCATGCAGTTGCCTTGGGTTGCAACCGCATCGGACGGCTGGGGAAGCGGTCCGACCCAGTCGCCCACAACGCATCCCCGTCTGTTCGGCGCCTTCCCTCGCAAGATCGGCTATTACTCGCTGGACCAGAAGGTGTTACCGTTGGCACAGGCCATTCGGAGCTGTACCGGCCTGCCGTCCGATATCCTCCGTTTACCCAACCGCGGCTACCTGCGAGAAGGCGCGTTTGCCGACGTGGTCGTGTTCGATCCTGGCGCCTTCCGCGACCAGGCCACTTTCGAGAAGCCCGGCGTTTACGCCACCGGCCTTTGCCACCTCTTCGTCAACGGCCAACCCGCCATCGCCGCCGGCAAACCGGCAATCACCCTCTACGGGCGCGTGTTAAGACATGGAGCGGTGTGACGGCTATTCTGTTTGAGAATCGTACGGCTACCTGTCAGACGGACAATTGCCTTACCGTTCGGGGTCGGCCTCGGACGGGTCGATCATTTCACCGTCATTGATGGTGGCCATGGCTTTGAGTACGTCGGGATCGACGTCTTTGGCTATGCTGCGAAAGGTGGCGTCGGCCATCAGGGCGTTGAAAACCGCAGGATGTTGACTGTTCGGGCGGTCGGAGCTGGTGGTGTCCCAATCTCTCGGCTCCAGCCAGTTGATTCCGGCATCGGACATTTCGACTACGGCAATGGTCCAGGAAAGTTCGTCGGTGAACTCATCGAATTGGCGCACACCGGGACCCGTACTGAAGGCGTCCGGTCCTACGGCCATCACGTAACTGGTCGTTGTTTCGCTGGGGGGAGAGACACTGGGGCACCGATAGATGCTCGGCATCAGTGCCGCCAGGGCGCTATTGTGGGGCGAGTCCCAAGGCTCATCGAATCGGTATTGGTCGTATAGGGCCTGCTCCCCCAGGTATGGCAGGATGAGCACGCGCCAACTGTGCATGGGCCGGCCGTCTTTATCGGGAACGAATGCCGGCGGGAAACAGTCGTAGATTGCGCTGTAATTGTGCAGCGCCAAGCCGATCTGCTTCAGGTTGTTGCAGCACAGCGCCCGCCGCGCTGCCTCCCGGGCTGCTTGCACTGCCGGCAATACCAGAGCACCGCCGATCCCCAGACAGCAGACCAGCGGTAGACAGCAGGCTATGCAGATCAATACAATCATGCCTGTAGACATCTTGCCGGACCTCGCGGCGCCGAAACGGCTCGGCCGCCGTGGAGTCGCGGCGCTGAACGCGCTTCTGACGCGCGTAGCATTCGCGGGACTTCGCACCAGAGGTCCGGCGGAAGCAGAAAGGAGCACTACACGACATGAATGATTCGACCTGGTAACCATCTCTCGTTCTCCTGAGATTTGCTGCCGTGGAAGGTAACCGTCCGAGGATTCACGGATCGTTCCGAATCAACCCGTTACGGTCAGGTATGCTCCACATTTCGCCATTGTTGTCGTGGAACCGACCGGCGTTGTCAAGCGAGGACCCCCGGCAGGGGATTGCATCCAGGTTGGATACCTCCGATACAGATCGGAGCAAATGCGGGTTGTCGTGCGGTGAGAACCTTGTGTATGATACACAGATTGAGGGCGCTGCAATCGCAGGACGATGTTGCGGTGCTACGAGCCGGTCAGGGAACACCATGCAGATCGAGGTGCATCCCATGCAGGTGAGTGCAAAGGAAGACTTCAATTCAACCCGGGAAATGGCGATACCAATGCCCTGGGGCGGCGTTTTGGTCAACGCCGGCAAGATCCTGGCCGTGGTGGGTCTCTTCATTCTGGCCGTGGCGAGCCTTCTCCATGGAATTGCCCCGATCGCATCGTGCCTATGGATTGCCATCGTCCTCATGATCCTGTGGGGTGGAAGTCGCGAGGAAGGCGGACTGCGGGGCTTTCTGGTGAATCTGCTTGGCGACGTGGCGAGACGCCATTTCGTGGAAGTAACCGCCGGTGGCGGACCCTCCCGTAAAGTCCGCCTCGGATACCGGTTGTTCGGCCATCGGTTCATCACGATATCGATTGCTCTCAACAAGATTGAGACCGTGGAATGGAGCACGCGACGAGCAGCCAGCCGGGCAACAGCCGACCGGAAGGACTGGCACGTTCGTATTTGGTTCGATCACGATGATCCTGCGAAAAGCGAGAAGTACAAGCAGCGACGAAAGCCCGAGCAGGACATCTGTATCGTCGGCCCCTATGCAGCAAAGGCAACGATCGAGTCGCTCGGATGCCGGCTCGTTTCGTTCCTTTCTGGTGCAGGCGCAACCTTGACAGGGACGGACACCCCCACGTGCTATATCAGGCAGGAACCGGAGACGAATCGAGCCGAGGGACCACAACGCATGTCTTCCGTGCGTACCGCCTCAGCATTGCATTCGTCGCCCAGTGAGGCCTAATGTTGGACGAGCAGGCATTCAGTTGGCAAAATGAATCACAAACCATGGATAGTCTGCGTTCCGGAGTCTCTACGCCTATCATCTCACACCGGAGCCTACTGATGGATGCCCGACGACTTCTCCGAGCCTTGCTGGTAACGCTAATGGTTCTAGTGCCGGCAACGCCGGCGTTTGCCAACTCGCTGGCGAGTTGGGTTTGGATTTGGCCCGGCGTGTTACCGATGGACCCGTTGTTTGGTTTGGTTCCGACAGTACTGGTTGCGTTTGTCGAGCGTCCATTCGTCTCCCGTGCCGGAGTGCATCATCGTCCGCTGTTCCGCTCGATACGCGCCAATCTGCTCAGTCTGCTGGCCGGAATTCCGCTGGCATTTACGGTGTGGTCCCTGCATTCCCAGGCAAGCTTCTTCCTGTTCACGGGGGTTGCTGTGGCAGTCACAATAGGTGTCGAACTCTGGTATTTTCGTTCGGTTGCGAGAGAAGAAGACAGAACGCTCCGCTGGGGCTGGATTGTTCTTGGCAACCTCGCGAGTAACGCACTACTGATTGTCTTGGCCATTCTCATCAAGACCTTGCAGGCAAATTATCCCGAACTTGGCCGGGCGCTGATGCCGTACCAACGTATCGAGATATCAATACTCCTTACGTTCAGTCTTTCCATGGTGATTGCTGCCCTGGCTGGGCCTGTTGTTCGTGTCGTACGACTATCTTATGCCGTTGAAGAATTGGAACCGTATCCTCACGAAGCTTGGATGGACAGGAGCGAGGAGGATGTTAAGATAAGCCATGCGGCACAGCCAGACGGCCAACTCAGTGATGGCAGCAGTGGTAGCGTGTCGACTCCTGAGCAAGCCTTGCCATCTTCCGGAAGGAACGAAGAGATTCATGAAAACGATCACGTGGGATGAGTTTGAGCAGGTTGAGCTGCGGGTGGGAACGATTGTCGAGGTGGAGGATTTCCCGGAGGCAAGAAGACCGGCCTACAAGATTAAGGTCGATTTCGGTCCGGAGCTTGGCAGCAGGAAGACCAGCGCGAGGGTCGTAGATCTCTATTCGAAGGAGGAACTCCTCGGGCGTCAGATCGTTGGGGTTGTCAACTTTCCTACAAAGCAAATCGGGCCTGTACTTTCAGATTTTCTGCTCACCGGCTTCTATCGCGAGGATGGCGCCGTTGTTCTTGCTGTGCCCGACAAGAGCGTGCATAACGGGGCGAAGCTGGCGTGAATCACTGGCAGGCGCCAACATCCGGGCGATTGCCGCGCCAGGTGCGTTCGATGATGCCGGCGGGATGGCGATATTGGCGATGCAGTGGGTCTTTGACGGCCGTTCCTCCCGGGATGGGAGGTAGTTGCAGACGGTTCGCTTCCATGCCGGCGGCCGTGATGCCGTCGACCGGCCGGGCAAGGCGGTAATCGTACTGCTGCAGATTGGCGAAGGGGAGCCGCTGCCCAGGCGCGCCGGACCGATTGTCTCGGCCTGCCGGCAGCCCCTGGTTAAAGCCGGCGGCGAACCAGTTGTTGCTGCCGGTTGCCGCGTCGTTAGCCGCGCCATTACGGAATTGCGAAATCACCTGCCCGTTCTGGCGTACACCGCCCGAATCGATGAGATTGCCGAGCAACAGGGCCTTTGCCTTGCCGGCAGACAGATCGACCACCGGCGAGATGAACGGTGTCAGAATGGTGTTGTGTACCAGGGCCAGGATTCCGTCATGCTCCTTACCGCCGTCCTGGCCGAAGTGGATCACAGCGCGATTCCCTTTGCACTGCGGATCCTTGACGATGATATTGCCGAGCAGTATGGCGTGACTGCCCGGGGCGGCCGTTTCATCGCTATCGACCAGATCGAACTCGCGGTTGGCCGAATCGTGAATGCAGCAGTATTCGATCCAGTTGAAATGGGCGCGACTCTTCACGTTGTGTCCCGTCAGACTACCGTAGACTTCACAGCCGCGCAGAGTGACGCTGGTCCCACCCAGGTAGAGGTTGTGGTTATAGCCGGGCTGGTCGAAGTCGCCGTTTTCGTGGATTATGCAGAATTCGATCACCTGATTCATGCCGCCGTCGGGCAAATGGCCGTTCGACATGATGCCCATGTGATTGTGATGGATGTCGCAATTGCGGATCGTGATGTTATTGGCCTGATTGATCCGAACACCGGCCCCGTTGTGGCTGTCGTTCGCGGCGCCGGACAACTCGAAGTTCTCCAACGTACTGCCGTCTGCCCCGGGATTGAATTGGAACATGGCTCGCGGAACGCGCCCGCGACCGCTGTAACTGAATCCCTTGCCGGAAAGCTTCACCCGCCGGCCGTTCGGGCCGAGGACGCCGCGGATGGTAATCGCCGGCTTGTCGGCATAGAGGGCAACTTGCTCGTACGGCCGATCGTCCGGCAGCGGGCGGACGAGGATCGTATCGCCTGCACCGGCCCGGGCATAGGCGTCCTCGATCCGCTGGTGCGGTTCGCCCGGACCGACCGTGAGTGTCTTGGCCGAGGCCATTGTGGATACAAGCAATATGGCAACGATCAGCAGAAGTCGCATGGCGTTTTCCTGTGACAAGTCTGGGTTGCGCAAAGCGTACGGTCCGAAGGATGTCTTTGCCCCGGAAGGGCAGCAGGTTGTAGCTGCGGGTGAAGCGTCGATGGCGGCGCTCTGGCTGCCATCGACGCGGAACCCGTGGAATGATGACAAAGACTCTCTCCGGGGCAAGACGGCGCCGGACTTATGTAAAACAACGAGGGCTTGGCCTACGGCTGTACCCTCAACTCTGTGAACTCTTTCCAGGCATTCCTATCGGGATCGCCGAGTCGAACGGTATAGGCGGCGTCTGCGTCGAAGACCCATGGACGAACCGTGTTGCCGCGCAGCCGTAGGCAGTACACCAGTTCGCCCGTTGCCTGGTTGTGGACCATCATGACGGCATTTTCCACACCCTCGACGCTCACTTCCGGCAGGTGTCCGGCAATGGTGCGGCCGTCCTGGTCGCGTTGCGTAAGCGTAATGGGCCAACCAGGGTACTCGTGCGCTTCGTTCGGCTTGGTGACGTCGGTCAGGAACTTGTAGCAGTGGACGTCGATGGTTCGGGCGGACGTGTCGAATCGGCACAGGCCGAAGCCCGAAGCCTTCACCTGCGCCTGCTGGTACCGATGATCGTGCCGGGTACCCGTGGGATTGGCCACCGCGTACACGAAAATCTTGTTGCCGAGCCCGTCGATGTACTCGCCCGTATCGGGCAGGTTGTGTGCAGGCCGATTCTGGTGAGGCATCCCCACTTCGTCCGGGCGCCACCAGCGTTGGTAGCCCACGGAGATGGCAGGCGTGCAGAAGCCCCAAATGGCGTCGCGTTGTCGCTCGATCCCGTGTTTGATGAGGGTGGCGATATGCTGATCGCCGCTCAGGTGGAAGGCCAAACCGCGACGTGCAATCTCCAGTGCCCGGTTGCGAGCTGTTTGCGGCCAGCCGCCCGAATCGATGTCGGCAATCAGCCGGCCGTCCGGGGCGCCGTGATGCGTGGCCGCATTGGCGAACGTCGTGCCGCTGAGCAATACCTTCATGTCGGCGCCACGCCAGTCGGTTATCCAGTGTTCAAGAAACTCCTCCTGCCGGTTGCCCAGCAGGGCCAGTTCGGGTTTGTCGAGCGTGGCCGGGTCGATGGACGGATCGGACAGGTGGTCGGCCCGGCCGCCGCCCGTATCGACGTTCTGCGGGCCCGACTTGAACTGCCGGTCGCTTACCATCGCAAAACTCACTCGCCCGTAAACCATGTCGCCATAGAATACGCTGATGCCGCGCAGCGCCGGCGTGGGATCGAACGGGTCGGGATTATGGGCCGTTTGCGTCCGATGGACTGCGTTGATGAACGGCACCGGCTGGATGTAACCTGCATTGGTGCTTGTGCTGTTCTTCGGAGGAATCTCCTTTCCTCCCTCGCCCCACAGATTGCCGTGAAACACGTCGTGATCGTCGGGCAGGGCGACGGTGGGCCGGTCGCGCATAATGTCGCCGAAGGCCCAGCCGAACATATACCACTTGCGCAGGTAGTTGAGAATCGCACGGTCGGCCGGCTCGCGAACAATGCCATAGTGACCGTTTTGTTCGTAAATCTGGTCGCCGGAGAAGTAGAGCAAGTCCGGATCGAGTGCCGCCAGATTCTTGGCCAGCGGCGTGTAGGGGAAGCCGTAGTGCATTTGGCAGGTCATGCCTGCGACGGCGATGGGCCGGTCGGCCGGATCGCGTCGAATCGTGCCGGACCATTCGTCGCGTAGCATGCGTCCATCGGTGGTTTGTGTTTCGTAGACCAGGCGGTAGGGCGCGTCTTCCGTTGCAGGCCAATGAGGAATACGGAAGGTGGCGGTGCGAGCTTCCGGTTCGATGCCTTCCCGGCTCATCTCCTGCCATTTCCCGTCACGCTGGACTTCGAGCACAACCTCTTTGGAATCATCGGCGCCGATGGGCGGCATTTGCGCCGTCATGCGGAGGACGTGCCCCTCGTCGCTCCGGCTGTCATTCAGCGTGTACATGGACCAGAGGATCGGGCCGAATGTCTGTTTCTGGTTCGCCTGGACTTTGTCGCCACGGATGTTCCATTCGCGAAACCAAAATCGCGAGGCATTGCCTGCCGGGGTGTGGTTGTTCACCAGTGCGATGTTTCCGACGAGTTCGTTTGGTTCGGCCTGAGCCGAAAGCTCGCCGAGCATCGTGCCGTCCGGTCGGGTTGCGGTCAGTGTAAGCCGGTACTGATCGCCTTCGGCCTCGCCTGTCAAGCGGAGCGTCAGGTCGTTCAGGTCGATGGTCGGATCGATAGCAGGATCGAGCTTCTTCCGTTGCTTGCCGATCACCAGTTGGCCATCCATGCTCAGAACCGCATTGACGCCTTCTCCCCAGAAGCAGTTGCCTCGGTAGTCGACAATCTCGTCGGCAATACCGACGCGGAACCCGACCGATCCATTTCGGCGGCGCTCGAGCAGGCCGGTTCGTACCGATAGCTCGAAGGGGCCTGGCCGATCGGCCAACTGGTGTGTCAGCACATGCACGTTACGATTGCCGCCGTTGCTCAGACATTCCAGCCGGCCGCCCTGGATGTGCCAGTCTTCCATGGGATTCGCCCAATACGCAGCCCCGATCCATACCCGATCCGGTGTTGTGGCGAACCCATCGCTGAACTCGGCCGCTCGAACGAATCCGGACGGAAACAGCAGTAAGGTAAGCAAAATGATTCGGATTACTTTCACAACAGAACTCCTTCGCCTGCGAGTGGGAATGTCATCGCGAGAAATCGAAAGTTCCTCCATTTTACCAGCCCGGCTGCAACGGATGCAACCGAGCGGGTTCTGCGTGTGTGGCGTTCCCATCGTCGGAACATGTGACCCTGGCGGTGGGGCGGGGCGCATTGCTTTGGCGTCGAAAATGTGCTAAGAATGGCGGAGCCGGAATGGCGGTGTGTGTCCATACTCGATCCGCATACAGAAAGAAGAAGGAGCGGACTGGTGGCAAAACGAATTATCAATGGAACAGGCTTGGTTTTCGGGGTTATAGTCATAGCCATGTTGGGCTGTGCCTCGGAGAAGGAACCCCCTCGCACATCGGAATCTGCGACCACGCAGCAGACCGAGGTTCAGGAATCGGAGGTTCAGGAATTGGAGGATCAGGAGTCGGAGGTTCCGATGGAATCGGGCGAGATGGTCTCCGCCGAGGCCCGGCCGTCTTCCGAGTCGGAAGAGCAGCCTGCGACGCCGCCCCAAATGCCTGTGGACGCAGAACCTGCGGTGGCCTCCGAGGCTGCACCGGAAACGCCAGCGGACCAGGCGGCTTCGTCTGAAACGGCTGCTTCACAGCCAACCGATTCTGCCTCCGAGGGAAGCGCTCCGTTCTGGCCGGCGTTCCAAGGACCGCAGGGCGACAATATCTCGACCGAAACCGGACTGCTTCAGCAGTGGCCTGAAGAAGGGCCGCCGCTTCTGTGGACGGCAGAGGGTATTGGCGAAGGATATGCAAGCGTCAGTCTTGCCAACGGGTTGATCTACACGGCTGGCAACCTTGACGACAAGACGGTCGTGACGGCCTTCGGCCTGGACGGCGAAGTACGTTGGCAGGCGCCGGCCGGCAATGCATGGACGGGAAGCTACCCTGGCACGCGAAGTACGCCGACCATCGACGGCGACCGGCTGTACTACCAGAATCCGCTGGGAGAACTGTCGTGTCTCAAGGCGGCAACGGGTGAGCCCATCTGGCAGGTGAATGTGCTGGAGCGGTTCGGCGCGAAGAATATCCAGTGGGCCCTGGCTGAATCGAACCTGATTGACGGCAATCGCGTGATCAGCACGCCTTGCGGGCCCAAGACGGCCATTGTGGCGCTGGACAAGATGACCGGCGAAACCGTCTGGCAGTCCGAAAGCGCCGACGGGGATGCGGCCGGCTATGCCACGGCAACCTTGGCGGAATATCAAGGGAAACGGCTTCTCTTCAACATGACGGCCAAGGCGGTTGTTTGCGTGGATGCCGATTCCGGCCACCTCTATTGGCGGTTCCCGCACGAAACCAAGTACGACGTCAATGCGACCAAGCCGATCTTTCATGACGGGCAGCTCTTCGTAACGTCCGGCTACGGCACAGGTTCGCAACTGCTTCGTGTCAAGGTAGACGGCGACCAGGTTGACGTCGAGAACGTTTGGAAGAATGGCGACCTGGATAACCATCACGGTGGCGTAATTCTGCTCGATGGCTACCTGTACGGTTCCGATTCGCGCCGCGCATGGATCTGCCTCGACTGGAAAGACGGTCGGACTGTCTACTCGGAACGAGGCGTCGGGAAGGGATCGCTGACCTATGCGGATGGCATGCTCTACACGCTTAGCGAGAATGGGCAGATGGGGCTTATGCCGGCAACGCCGGAGGCATCCGAGCTTGCCGGTCAGTTCAAGCTGCCGGCTGGCGGCCAGGGAAAGAGCTGGGCGTATCCGGTCGTTTGCGATGGGCGCCTCTACCTGCGTCATGGCGATTTCCTGTATTGCTACAACGTCCGCAAGTAGGCAGAAGCGAGGCCAGGGCAAACGGGCCGTCGATCAGCTTGGTTGCGGCTTGTGCAGAGCCGCCATCGATATATTCACCCTGGGTTCGTCCCCGGCCCCTCAGCCGCCGGCTTGTTCGCGACGCGTGCCGAGTTGCTGGTTGGGCAGGCTTACTTGGCGTTGCAGGCGGGCAACCTCGTCGAGCAACTGCACCAGGTCGGTGCGGAATTGACGAATGCGTCGGCATTCGGCTTCCGTATTACCGAAGGGGCCCTCGGCGGTCGGAAGTCTCGGCCAGCCGGCGGCCAGGCGATCCACTTCACGTCGCAGCCCGCGCCGTAGCCGGCCGGACAGCAGCCAAATCAGCAATAGCGACCAGACGATCAGCCAGAAGGCTGAGGTCAGATAGAAGTCGACTCCGGCCACGGGTGCAGGCGGCTGGGCCAACCAGGAATCGTAGAAATAGTTCTTCCCCAGCCGAAAGAGCAGAAAGCCCAGCATGACCAGGAACAGCAGTTCATACCGGCAGCGGGTGAACCATCCGGTGTGCCGTGCGGCCAATCGCTCGATGAGCTGCTGTAGCTCTTCGGAGACACGAGCCGCGAACCGGGCGCCTGCCTTCTCGGTCCCGGTACGAAGGACATCGAGGTCGACAAGGTGGCGTGGCAGCCCGGCATCCGCGACGTAACCTTCCAGCACGATGGCCGCCGATTGAATTTCAGCCGAATGGAAGCCGGTTTCTACGGCGCGTTGCGGCGCGCGCTCGGCGTGCCGAGCCTGACGGTGGCGATGCCATGCGCGTGTCCCCTCGACGGCGCCCCAGAGTGCGAATTGGGCCGGCGAACGCATGCGATACAGCATGGCTCCGGAAAGAAGACTGCCCAACCCCTGGTACATCCTCAGCACCAGGGAGAAAGGACTCAGCCCCCAACGGTCAGCCACCTGGCCCAAAAGGCGCTGCTCCCATGCACGCCGACTGCTGAGCAACTCCTCGCGTGTCTGTACGGCCAGCAGTTCATTGAAGCGGCCATGGTATTCGCCCGCCGATGCCTCCAACGCCTCGACGGCCGGCATGGCCGTATCGAGACGAGTACGGCATGTCTGCAGTGTTTCGCCGGCCAGGTCGAGGAAATTCGCCCGCCGAATCCGGTTGCCGGCGACTCCCGTCAGTTCATGCGATAGCAGCTCGATCAGGCGTCCGAACTCGCCCCGTGGCGCCAGTCCTTCCTGCACATCGCCAAGCGCTGCAAGCGAGTCGATCCGGAACAGATGCCCGGGTGCGTATTCACCCTCCAGAACACGGCGCCAGTCGTCGCGAATGTCGTCGTCCGAGTCGGCGTGGGTCTGTACGAAAACGAGCCGGGCGCCCTTTGCCGCTTCGGCCAGTTCACCCGCCACCCGGGCACTGCGATACTTCTGCTGCGTGGCAGTGACGAGAATAGCGTCGCAATGCGGCAAAATGGCGTGCAGGCGTGCGAGATTGGTCGGCTCGCGCCCCGATCTGTCGTGCGCGTCCGATTCGGTCGTGTCCGGGTCGGGACAATCGATCAGGATCAAATTGCCCAGCGCAGGAGCGGGGTGGTGGATAACCTGCACCGACTGCGGATCGATGCCCAGCATGGCCGGCTCGATGTCGGGCCGCGCGACGAAGAGGGGTTTCGTCGTGGTGGGCCGCGCCTTGCCGGTGGGCACGACGTCATCGCCGACCAGGGCATTCACCAGCGCGCTTTTGCCCGTCCCGGTTCCGCCCAAGGTTGCGACGACCAGCGGCGCCTCGAGTCGGAGGCGAAACGCATCGGCCCGAGTCAACAGGCGATCGACCATTGCCTGGCACGGAGCGGCCGGCGCCCAAGGCGGCATATTTTCGCGCCAGCGGCGCACGCGCGCCATCAGGGTATCGATTTCGGCCAGCAGCCCCCATCGCTCCATTTCTTCTGCGATCATGCTACCAGCATACCCTGTGAGTTTGTCTTTGGGAACAGGGCTGGAACGGCAGTGTGCAGCACGATTTCCTGCCAATTGGGTGGCGCGTGGCTGAGAGACGAAAGGCGTGGCCGGAGTTCCACCTCTACAGACTGCCCGGCTTAGGATACCAGAAGAAAGCGTTGGAATTGGCGTTGACGAGGACCGTGGAGTCGCCACCGGCCGGCCGGCTCGCCCGGCCCGCAGCGGTGGTCTGTTGGCCAATGGTTGCTCACGACCACCTCTTTCTTTCAGGGCGTTGCCGCCGCCTCCGGCGGCGGCAACGCCCTGAAAGAATGCCTTTGGGTGGTATGGCCTCGTGTAGCTTGCTGACCACGGCTCCGGCCGGGCGAGCCGGCCGCCGGGCGAGCCGGCCGGTGGCCTTTTCTTTCAGCGTCTAAGCCGAACGGTCTCTGAAGCTGGTGCTCCAGCGGGTGGCCGTTCGTACCCCAGAGACGCAACTTCGCCGCACGCCGCGGCAAGGGGAGACTCAGGACGTTTACTGCTTAGCGTCGGCCATGCGGCGTGCAGCGGGCCGTTTCAGGAACTTCGGGGCAGGTACGCAATGGTCTGCCGCCCGATTGACGAACTTGCCGATGTGAGCCACGACCTGCTGCTGTTCTTCAGCGGTCAGGCCGGGGAACATGGGCAGAGCGAGCACCTCTCGGCTGGCCCGGTACGTTTGTGGCAGATCGGTCGGTGCATAGTCGAGGTACCGGTAGCATTCCTGCTCGTGCAGACCGAGCGGATAGTAGATTTCGGTTCCGATTCGCGATTCGCCCAGGAAGGCGCGAAGGGCGTCTCGGCGACCGTCGGGAATGCGAATCACGTATTGGTTCCATACATGCCGATGGCCCTCCGTGGCTCGCGGCAGAACGACTGTGTGGTCCAACCCTTCGGCAGTGAAGCACTCCGCGTAGCGATTGGCAATGGCTTGCCGCTGCGAAATCCACGTGTCGAGGTAGGGGAACTTGCAGTTGAGCACGGCTGCCTGGAACGAGTCGAGCCGGCTGTTGATGCCGACCACCTTGTGGTAATATCGCGGCCGCATTCCATGGCCGCGAAGCAGCCGAAGTCGATCGGCCAGATCGGCGTTGTGCGTGGTGAGCATTCCGCCGTCGCCCGCGCCGCCGAGGTTCTTCGTCGGATAGAAGCTGAAGCAGCCAATCGGTCCAATGCTTCCGGCTCGCCGTCCATTCCACTCGGCTCCGATGGCCTGCGCTGCGTCTTCGATGAGCGGCAACCCGCGTTCGTCGGCAAGCTTGCCAATTGCCGTCATATCGGCGCATTGACCGAACAGATGCACGGGCAGAATGGCTCGCGTGGCTGCCGAAAGCTTGCGGCGAACGTCCGCCGGATCGAGATTGAACGTCTGCGGGCAAATATCGGCGAAGACCGGCTTGGCGCCAAGACGGCTCACGGCACTGGCCGTGGCGAAAAAGGTGAAGCTGGGTACGATTACCTCGTCGCCTGCACCAATGTCGAATGCCATCAATGCCAGCAGCAGGGCATCGCTTCCCGACGCACAGCCGACGGCGTGTTCGACCTGGCAGTAGTCGGCAATCCGCTTCTCGAGTTCGGTAACGGCTGGACCGAGGACAAAGGCGCCACTTTCGCAGACATCGGCCAAGCTCGAAAGAATCTGCTCGGGCAGTCCCTCCGGCTGACGCTTCAAGTCCAGAATCGGCACGCCGGAGAAAGAATCATGGGTTGCACTCTTGTTGGCGGTCATCCGTAACCTCACCTTAGAAAGCGTGATTGTCGCCCCGGAGAGCCGGGTAAAATAAGTCGCAACAACAGTACCGAGCTTCCACCGGCCAGTCAAGATGGATTCGTGCGCCCCTTGCCTGGGGGGTGGGGCGTCAATCCCAGCCGTCGTCGCTATCGCGGCCCAAGGTTTGAGCCACGGCGCCAAGCAGACCGTTGAGTCCCTGGCCGGTAACTGCCGAGATGAGGTGGACTTCCGAACCGGTTTGGCCGACAATCTCATCCCGGATGCGGGCGGCTTCCGGGAGGTCGGCCTTGGTCACGGCCACAATCTCCGGCCGATCGCCCAGGGCGGCGTTGTACTGGACCAGTTCGTCTCGAATGGCCCGATAGTTCTGCACCGGATCGGTGCCATCCATCGGCTGTGGCTCCAGCAGATGAACAAGGATACCGGCCCGTTCGATGTGCCGAAGGAACTCGTGGCCCAGGCCGGCTCCGGCATGCGCCCCTTCGATCAATCCCGGAATGTCGGCCATGACGAACGAGCGGTCGGCATCGATCTGCACCCGCCCCAGATGTGGCCGTTTGGTCGTGAAGGGATAATTGGCAATCTCCGGGTGCGCGCGGCTTAGGCGGCTAAGAAGCGTACTCTTGCCGGCGTTGGGCTTGCCGAGCAGGCCGACGTCGGCAATGACCTTGAGCTCCAGACGGATCCGGCGCGCCTCTCCGGCATCGCCGAGGGTGAACTCGCGCGGAGCGCGGTGGGTAGGCGTCTTGAAGCGGGTATTGCCTTTGCCGCCCTTGCCGCCGCGCGCGGCATTGACCCAATCGCCAGCAGCGGCCAAGTCTTTGAGGACGAAATCCCCTTGGGCGTCGATGACAACCGTTCCGGGCGGTACGAGAATGCGAAGATCACCGCCTGCACGACCATGGCGATCCGACCCCTGGCCGTGTTGGCCACTATCGGCGCGCCAGGTTTTGCGGTGGGCAAGGGCGTTGAGGCTGTCGGTCCCTTGCTCGGCGATGAGCAGAACACTTCCGCCATCGCCGCCATCGCCGCCATCGGGACCGCCGCGAGGGACATACTTTTCTCGGCGAAAGGAGACGCATCCATTGCCTCCGCGCCCGCCCTCGACATCGATTTCCACCCGGTCAACGAACATACCGAGGGAGAACTCAGAGTGCTTCGACGATATTGACGCGACGACCGCCACGGTCGAACTTCACGTATCCGTCGATCAGGGCGTAGAGCGTGTAGTCGTTACCGCAGCCGACCCCCTTTCCGGGGTGAAATTTCGTGCCACACTGGCGGACCAGGATATTTCCGGCGCGGACCTCTTGGCCACCAAATCGCTTGACGCCACGACGCTGGGCATTGCTGTCGCGACCGTTGCGGCTGGAGCCTTGACCTTTTTTATGGGCCATTGACGTTCTCCTTGGAAGCTAAACTACTCTTGAAAGCAGGGCTGTTCTTCAGTGGCCCTAACCTAACCGGTGCAATCAAGCGGTTTCTGAAGGGAATCTCACCGTACGCCGGGGCATGCTAGGGCTTCTTGGGGGAATCCCCCTTTCTATCGCCAAACCCACTCGAAGTCAAGGGCCCCGGGAGCACCGTAGCGAATTTCCCCCTCGTTCTCCAAGAATTCGTCACCCGGCCGCCAGAAATTGAGCTTCAACGTCTTTCTTGCCAGGCGGCGCCCCTTGCCTAGCGGATCGCCCTTCTGGTAGGCCCCCGGTTCGTCACGCCATCGGTAGGCGTTGGTCAACCCCCGTACATAGACGGAAAACGTGTCGGTTCGTGAGTCGATATCCACCCACGTGGCAATGCCCCACGCCGTTTCACCCGGCTGGAGCGTCTGCTGGCTCATTTCCACCGTGTTCAGGAACCGCCGATTCGGATCCTCCCGCATTCGGATGGGGCCCATCGCCACGGGAATCAGCCGGGCCGGATAGGCCTTGTCGAACCGGGGCGCCTCCAACAGAAACTGCGGAATGAACGTCAACGGGCGGTCGACCTCTTCGATCTTCCACGTGCCGTCTTCCTGCTGAACCGGATGGAGAACCTTCTGGTTATTGGTGACCGAATAGACAAGGTACCAAACCAGTTTCCGTTGCATCCGATCGGTTTCGGGCTGCGGAATGTCCACCCAAATCATCCGCATGACCTTGAACCGAAACTCCAAGCCCCAAATATCACGGCGAAAAGGGGTGTCCTTCGCCCAATCGAACTTGGGGTCCACCGCAAGCAGTTCGACAATGTCGTGGCGGCTGACCGTCTCCTCTGCCAGCAGTTCCGGCTTCACGCTCTTCATCACGCCGGGGGCAAGCTGCCTGTAGGTTCCCTTGGCAGGCTGGGCCGCCGCAGCCGGCGCCTCCTGCGCAGAGAGAGAACGGCAGATGCCAAGCAGCGCGATGGTGAAGATGCCCAGGCAAGCAGCGTTACATGTGCGAGAGATCATGGATGTACTCGTAAGGTTCCGAAGGAGAAAGCACGCCGCCCCAGGCAGTCGGTCATCGCCTGCACTCTTGGCGCTACACTCCAGTATAGTCACAGCGCTACCGCGACGTCAAGAAATGACACCCCCCTCACGAGAGCTATTCTTCGCGTTGCTCTCTGGTGGAGCCGGCTCCCGGTGCTACCCCAGGCCGCGTAATCGGCATATCCGCGCCAAGCTGCGTGACTACGGCAGATATTAACGATTCAGTTGGTATTGTTGTTAAGACAGGTGCAATCGTTCTACGAAAACTAGGCTAGGGGCGAAGGATAGGGAAGTCTGCCGCTCCAAGTGTATGTTCGCTCTGCGGCGAAGGCAAGCCAGCCCTCGCCCAGACCAAGCGAACGAAGTGCCGAAGCGATTCAAGACTGCGCGGCTCCCGAGCCGGGCCTTGGCAAACGGGTTTTCGCTTCCCGCGGCCGTCTGGGGGCCAAGCCGGACTCGGACTTGTGGCGCCCGCAGTCTTGTTTCGTGCACTTCTGCTGACCGAAGGAGCCCGCCACCCCAAACGGTCCGGATTTCATTCCGCGGGTTCTCAGCTCGCTCTTGACCTCGCCTGCACAAAAGTGATAGACTGCAATTGTCCCCCGCGGTGCGGGGGAGAAGGAGTGTCGCGAGGCCGGTAGAACGGATTGAGGGTGCAGCGTATGCTCGGAACATTAGGAATCGTTCAGGCGTGCCAAACGCCACGAGACTCAAGTACGCATTTGCGGCGACGACTGGGCGGCCGGTCGCTTCTGGAGTGGGTCATTCGCCGCGTGACCGACTGTACGCGACTGGATGGCGTTATTGTTGTGGCCTGCGATGCGGCAGAGCACAGCTTCGTTGCCGACCTGGCGCCGATGGACGTTCCTGTCTTCTTCGGCAGCCCGTCCGATCCACTCGATCGTTTCGTGCGCGCTTTGGAGCGGTATCCGGCTCGCGCGATTGTTCGCGTGCAGGGGGACAACCCCTTTGTCGATCCGACGCTGATCGACCGTGTTGTAAGAACGGCCGAAGAGCATCCGGAGTGCGACTACGTTACGTACCATTCGGCGGACGGTCGTCCGGCGATTCTCTCGCCGGTGGGCGTCTATGCCGAATGGCTCCGCAGCAGTGCGCTGCGTAAGGCGGCTCGGAGCGCCAAGGATCCTGCGGATCGCCGGCACGTCACCCGCTACGTCTACTCGCACCCGGAGAAGTTTCAGATCCGATTGATTCCTGCGCCGCAAGAGATCGATCGGAATGACGTTCGGCTGACGCTTGATGGCGAAGAGGACTGGGAACATGCCCTGGCGATTTACGATGCTCTAGGCCCGGAGGGCCTGGATTGGCAACGGATTGCTACATTGCTCGACCATCAGCCTGTCCTGCGCAAACGCATGGCGGCTTTGAACCGTGTGAGTGCAGAAAGCTAGGCTTTCGGTCGGGCGAGCGAACGAAAGGAATCGGACGCGATGAGCAAGATGCTCCGACTCGTGGAGGATTCACACGAACGCATCTCGGCCCCACAATGGCAGATGGCCGGTCTCCGTGTTCCGCCTGCATGTTTGGCGCGACATGTGCGCGGCCTGCTGTTCGACTTCGGCGGTATCCTGTACGACGACACCGTCTGGCGTCGCTGGCTCCTGCGGCTTCTCCGGCACGTGGGATTGCATACGCACTACAGCAGTTTCTACCACGTTTGGGATCGGGACTTCGCCGCCGACGTCTACTGTGGACGGCGCAGTTTCTGTGATGCGTTTGCAGGCTTCCTGCGTACGGCAGGCATGCCGTGCGGCCTGATTGACGAGGTCCTGGCCGCGTGTCGCGGGTTGCGTCGCGAATTGGACGAGAGTATTCGGCCCTTACCCGGCGTGCGGTGCACCTTGGGACGCCTGGCCCGGATGAATCTCGTTTTCGGGATTCTGAGCGATACAGAATTGACCGCCGATCAGTTGCAGGCTCGGCTGGCGGGTTTCGCCCCGTTTCTGGAGTTCCGGGCAGTGGTTTCATCGTTCGATCTGGGGCGCACGAAACCGCACCCGGAATGCTATCGGGCCGCACTGGCCCAGATGAGACTCGATGCCGCCGAGGTCGCATTCGTGGGACACGACGCGGCGGAACTGGCCGGCGCGCGGGCTGTCGGCATGTCGACCATTGCGCTGAGCGACAGCCCGGACGCCGAGGCCGACCTCCACCTCGACCGCTTCGACCAGCTTGCCGACGTCATTTCGCTTCCACGATCTGCCGCCGCGGCGTAGAAAAGGAGTGTTGGAGTGGTTGTCATGAACTCGGTAGGTTCAATGCCAGAGGCGCGGGAGGTGCAGTCGATGGATCGCACCACCTGGATTCTGGGCTTGTTTCTCCTGGGGCATCTGGTGTTGTGGACGTTGTTGCCGTCGGTTCTGCATCCGAATCTGCCGCTCGATTCGGTCGAGATGTATTCCTGGGGACAGCATTGGGACTTGGGCTATCACAAGCACCCCCCCCTGCCTGCCTGGATTGCATCCGGCATCGCCCATGTTGTCCCGGGTGCCGCCTGGCCGATCTACCTGGCCGTGCAGGTATGCATTGTGACGTGTTTCTGGGCGGCGTGGCGTCTGGGACGCGAGATGGTTTCGCCGCAGCTTGCTTTGCTTGGTGCCTTCCTGTTGGAATGCTGCTACTACTACACCTTCGAAGCGATCGACCTGAACAACAACACGGTCCTGTATCCATTCTGGGCTTTGGCGATCCTCACGTTCTATTGGGCGATTACCCGAGAGCACTGGGGTTGGTGGATGGCAACGGGAGTCCTGGTCGGACTGGCCATGTTGTGCAAGTACTCAGCCGCTGTTCTGGCAATTACCATGCTGGCTTATGGTGTACTGTACCCGGAAGCGCGGAAATGGTGGCGCACGCCGTGTCCCTACCTGATGGTTCTGGCCGCACTGCTGGTATTCAGCCCGCACCTCTGGTGGGCAATTGGAAACGACTTTCCACCGCTTCGATATGCAATGAACCGGACGGAAGGCGGCGGGGTTTGGTACGGTCACGTTACCTACCCCCTGGAGTTCGGCAGCGCACAACTGCTGGCAGTGCTGCCAATGCTCCTTGTCATGGTTCCGCTGACCGGATGGCGGTGGCGAAAACGCACCTGCGAGCCGTCAGAACGATTCAATCGCGATTTCCTGCTGGCCATGGTCCTCGGTCCATTTGTATTCCACCTGCTGGTTTCGTTCGTCCTGAATATCCGGCTGCGGAGTATGTACGGTTCAAATCTATGGACCTTTGCCGGACTTGCTATGGTGTTCCTGCTGCAACTCGACACTTCGTCGCGGCAGTGGCGAAAAGCCTGGGGCTGGTGTGCCGCGGTGGCGGCGATCATGGTTGCACCACTTGCGCTTCGGAGCATGGCTGCTCCGTACGTCGATCAGGTGCTGCGGATTCACTTTCCCGGCCGCGAACTGGCAGCGGAAGTTGAAACGCTGTGGCGCCGGCAAGAGAAAGGGCCGTTGCCCTTGATCGCCGGTGACGGTTGGCTGGGCGGCAATGTCGCCTTCTATTCAGGTAGCCACCCACCAGTCTTCGAAATCGCGGTCGAGCCCGACGACGATTCTCAACGGAAGCGTCCCAGCGACATCTACCCGGGGATCGACGATGCCCAACTCGCCGAGCAGGGTGGTATCGTGCTGTGGGATGCCGATAAGAGCGATGCCATGCCGGCGGAATACCTCGACCACTTCCCGCCGCCGAGCACGGTTGAAGTGTTCGAGTTCCGTCCGCACACACGCGCCGACGTTCCGCCCTTGCGAATCGGCGCGGCCGTCTATCCGAAACGGCGCTGAGTTTGATTCCGCCGGGGTGGAGCCAACAGCAGGAAGCACGGAACGCGGCGTTGGCAAATCCGGCAAAGACGCCACCGGCCGGCTTGCCCGGCCCTGCCCCGGAATGTTCATCACGCGAGCTGTTGCTTCATTTGGGACCATTTGGGGGCGTCTTCTTAGCGGAGCGGCGCGAGCCGCCCGGTTTTCCCACCGTAATACCGGACGACTCGCGCCGTGCCGCTACAAAGTAAAGGGCATTGGGCTAGCACCCAGCGGCTAATGAATCATCCATCCTACAGACCAGGCCCGCCTTCTGGAAGCAGATCATGCAGGGGGCACTCGTCGCACTTCGGCGAGCGCTTGCGACAGTAGTGCTTGCCCACATAGACCAGCAGCGCGTGATATTCATTGAACAGGGCCGGGTCGTCGGGAAGCTGCCCCTGCAGAAAGTCTTGAATCTGATGGTAGTCCGCTTCCATGTCGATCCACCCGTGCCGCGAGAGGATCCGGTGCGTGTAAGCATCGACCACGAACACCGGCAGGCCGCCTGCGTACAAAAGAATGGAATCCGCCGTTTCCGGACCGATGCCGTTGAGCGATAGCAGCTCCTCGCGGAGCGCGTTTACGTTGCTCGCGAACATCGCGTCCAGGTCGCCGTTGTATTGCTCCATGAGAAAGGCCAGCAGGTTATGCAGTCGCCGGGCCTTGACCCGAAAGTAGCCGGCCGGCCGGAGCAGTTCCTCCAGTTCCTCCACCGGCACGGCATGGAGCGCGGCCGGGGCGAGCAGATCGGCTTCTCGCAAGTTGCGGATCGCCTTCTCGACATTCTGCCAGTTGGTATTCTGCGTGAGCACGGCGCCCACGATGATCTCGAAGGGCGTTTCTCCCGGCCACCAGTACTGAGGACCGAGGGCATCGAACAGCCGCCTGTAAACGTCGTGCATCATTTTCGCTAGAAAAGGCCGATGATGTTCTCGTTCTCGTCGATGTCGATCTGCTGGCTCACGGGCACTTTCGGCAGGCCCGGCATGGTCATCACGTCGCCGGTGAAGACAACCACAAACCCGGCGCCGGCCGAAACACGCACGTCGCGAAGCGGTACGTCGAACTTGGTCGGCCGCCCGACCAGCCCCGGATCGGTCGAAAGCGAATACTGCGTCTTGGCCATGCAGACAGGCAGTTCGCCGTAGCCGGCCTCTTGCAGGTGTTGGAATTTCGCTCGCAACTGCTTGTCGGCCAGTACATCGGTCCCGCCGTAGATTTCGCGGCAGATGATGCCGACCTTCTGCCACAGAGAACAGCTATCGGGGTAAAGCAACTGGAAGTCCGTCTTCTTGTTCTCGGCAACATCGACGACGGCGTGGGCGAGTTCTTCGGCCCCTTCACCGCCGCGGACCCAATGGTCGGCCTTGATGACCGGTACGGCCAGGTAGGCGACCTTGTCTTTGATGAACTGGATTTCCTCATCGGTATCGGCCGAGAAGTGGTTCAGCGCCACGACCACCGGCAGGCCGAAACGGTAGATGTTCTCGATGTGTTTCTTGAGGTTTTCGACTCCCTTATCGAGCGCTTCGACATTGGGTTTCGCCAGGTCCTTCAGCGGTACGCCGCCATGAAGCTTCAGCGCCCGCACCGTGGCGACAATGACGACGGCATCGGGCCGCAGGCCGGCCTTGCGGCACTTGATATTCAGAAACTTCTCGGCGCCCAAATCGGCTCCGAAGCCGGCCTCGGTAATGGTGTATTCCGACAGGCGGGTGGCGAGTTTCGTGGCGATGACACTGTTGCAGCCGTGGGCGATATTGGCAAACGGCCCGCCGTGGATAATGGCCGGATTCCCTTCGAGTGTCTGCACGATATTCGGCTTCAGGGCGTCTTTCAGCAGCACGGTCATCGCGCCGTGGACTTTCAGGTCGGCCGCGGTGACCGGTTCGCGCTTGTGCGTATAGCCGACAATGATCCGCCCGAGTCGCTCCTTCAGGTCGGTCAGCGATTCGGCCAGGCAGAGGATGGCCATCACCTCGGAGGCGACCGTGATATCGAAACCCGACTCGTGAGGAAAGGCGTTGCTCACGCCGCCCAGTCCGACAATCACGTTCCGTAAAGCGCGGTCGTTCATGTCGATCACGCGCTTCCAGACGATCCGCCGCGCGTCGAAATGCAGCTCATTCCCGTGGTGAACGTGGTTGTCGAGACATGCGGCCAGCAAGTTGTGGGCAAGCTCGATGGCATGAATGTCACCGGTGAAATGGAGGTTGATATCCTCCATGGGCACCACCTGCGAGTAACCGCCGCCGGCTGCCCCTCCCTTCATGCCGAAGCACGGACCCATGGACGGTTCGCGCAGACATACGGTCGCCTGCTTGCCGATCCGATTCAGGGCGTCGCACAGGCCGATACTGGTGGTCGTTTTGCCTTCGCCGGCCGGCGTCGGATTGACGGCGGTGACCAGCACAAGCTTCCCGGCCGGTCCCTCTCGGCGACGCCGGTAGAAATCGAGCGATACCTTGGCCTTATAGTTGCCGTACCACTCGATGGCCTCGTTGGGAATTCCCAGCTTGCCGGCAATTTCGCCCACTCGCTGCATTTTGCAGCGGCGCGCAATCTCAATATCGGGGGGAAGGGCAGGTGCGTCGGACATGGCGGTGACTCACAGTTGCCGTGATTGGCGAAAACACAACAAACGCACATCGTCAGCAATGCGCAGGGCAGGCCGGTCCGGCCAGGCGGCAGCCTGATTCGCCCGCTTGCCCCGCATTCACTTCAAGCGAAAACTCACGTGTAAAACTCACGCACTCGCATCAGAACATCGAAACCATCCAGTTTCAGGATATCCTCAAGACACTGCATGGCCGGGTGATCCGGTTCGAGAATCTGGTACTTCCGCTTGACCGAGCCGATCACCATGTCGAGCCCCAGCGGCATGGCCTTGGTCAGAAAGGCGCTCTCCAGCGTACTCTTCACCGGCATGCCATCCGGCCGTTTCGAGGGGAGCATGACCGTGAAGTTGCTCAGCCCGACGGAATAGTGGCAGCCGTCGAAATCCGAATCGGCGTGCATCATTTCCATCGCGCGGAACAGCCGGTGAATGTTCCCTTCCGAATCGCTACCGAGCGGCGCAATGCCCGGATCGATTATGCAATCGTCGTTCGTACCGCCACACTCGTCGCGGAATTTGTGAACGAGAAACCGGGCGGCTTCCACCGTCTCCTCCGGCGTGTGGCACGATCGCGACTGCCCGTCCACCACCTGCTCCGACGCAAGCAGAATCGGCCGGTACGGCTGAATCTTCACCAGATCGAACATGCCGACGCGCAACGCCGTGACCGAGTTGAGCACCGGTTTTGCACCGCCTGCCTTGCCGGCATCGTACGCTTCCAAACCCGCCTTGGCCAGTGCCGGATCGGGCGTGTCGATGGACAAGGGCAAACTGCAAACGGTCTGGATCTTGCGGACCAGGTCGGCCATGAACTCCGCCGAACGGCCGCCGACGTTCACGTCGATATAGGCGGCGCCCCGTTCGGCCTGCATGCGAGCCAGCTCAAGCAGGCCGGCCTCATCGTTGGCGTCGAACAGCTTATGGGTCGAAGGGACGGAGTCGTTGATCGACTCGCCGATGATCGTCAAGTTTTCTAGTGCCATAAATGCTTCCTGTTATGCGTGTGTGTTCATCTGTCGCAAACCAATCCTGCCCGGATTGCTACGAGGGAGTGTCTGACTTCGTCTCTTCCGGCTTCGGTGCGTGGTGGTCGCGGTCCAAATACATATTGGCCCAGGACGATTTCTTCTTCAAATTCGGATTGTACAGAACCACCGGCCAGTCGAGCATGGTCTCCGACTCGTGATAGTATTTTAGCCGCTCATACGCACGGGCCCAGAGGCACTCCTTGTCGTCCAACTCGCAACGGCCCTGGTAGGAGCCGCCGCACGGGCCATTGCGCGACGCCTTGGAACAGGAGCCTCGTGGGCAAAGGTAGGCCGTGTCTGGCAAACTGCAATCGCCACAGTCTTCGCAGCCGTACATGACCGATTTTGACATGCGTTCCAGGCCATGGACCGACCGCATCAGGAAGCCGTCCGGCTTCCTGTCCAACCAGCCGAACAACCGCTTCATTACGCCCCAGAGCTTCCTGTCGCGATCGAATGCCAACGCATGGACCGCACGTGACAGACGGTAGTTGAAGTTGACTTCCTTCGACTTCGCCGGATGGGCGAGCGATCGGGCGTACTCCGGGTTGAGCGCACCAGCTTCGCATAGGCCGGTTTCCGGATCGTGGTCGTACAGAAAGAACTCGCCAGGCTGGGCAAAGCGGATCTCCTTCATGAAGTCGCGCCAGTCATTCTCGCCATAGCTCTCGGCCATATCGACAATTTCGCCGAAAACCTCGGCCTTCGCCATCCCGCCCAGATAACCGCCTGCGAAACCGAGTCCCTTGAAGCAGGCAAGTTGCTTGGCGGCCAGTTCACGGAAGAACTGCTTCCCCTTGTCGGGGCCCGCCGCGTACTTGTTGCACTGCTCCAACAGCTCGTCGGTCACCACACATCCGGCCAGCCGGCCGCTGTTGAAAATCTTGGCGACGGTCTTGCTGAGCAGGTAGACGTTGCCGACCAGGGGAACGTGCATGTCGTGCGAGTCCAGCAGGAGCTTCAGCTCGTGGAACTTGCGCATGTCGTACCCGAGCTGCGGAATGACCCACTCCGCCCCGGCAAGAATCTTGCGCACCAGCTTGAAGTACTGCGGCATCAGCTCACACTCGTACCGCTTGAACGGCGACACGCAGCAGCCGATGAAGAAATCGGTGGCAGGCAGGGTCTCCATGTTGCCGCGCCGGCCAGGCACGGAAAGACCTTCGTTCATCGACTTCAAAAGGGTAATGAGGCCGACCGAGTCGAGGTCGAACACCGGGTCGGCCATACCGCCGAATCCGGTAATGGGATAGTCGCCAGTCAGTGCCAGGATATTGGAAAAGCCTTCCGAGGCATATCGCCACGCCGCGCTTTCCAACGCGTTGCGATTCTGATCCTTGCACGCGACATGGACGACCACGTTACTGCCGCGGCCTGCCAGTACACCGCTCAGCCAGTCGGGCGGCAGCATGGGGGAGCCGCCGGCATTATCGGTAATGGAGATCCATCCGAATCGCGGATCGGAAATCAGGGCTTCGGCCTCGGCAACGAGCCGATCCGATTTCTCCGGTGTTCCGAGCCCGCGCGAGGGAACGGTTTCTACCCCATATACAAAACGCTCAGCGCGCAGCAGCTCACGGTAAGATAACACATCATTTTGGCTATACATGCTCTCGAGATTGTCTTTGGAGGTCAGTGACTATTCAGCGCCGACGAGCCTTCGGGCCAGCCCGACTGCAGCATTCGCATTCTCGCTGAAACCATCGGCGCCGATTTCATCTGCAAACGCCTGCGTAATGGGCGCTCCACCGATGATGACCTTCGTCTTCTCGCGCACTCCAGCCTTCTCCAGAGCTTCGATGACCGATTTCATAACGGTCATGGTCGTCGTCAGGAGTGCCGAAAGCGCCACAATCGTATTGTCTCGTTCCTGAACCGCCTGCACGAACTTCTCCGGCGAGACGTCGACGCCCAGGTCGACCACTTCAAAGCCACCCCCCTCAAGCATCGAGGCAACCAGATTTTTGCCGATGTCGTGCAAGTCGCCCTGCACGGTACCGATAACGACGCGGCCGGTCGGCTGGGCTCCGGATGCGGTCAGATGTGGCGTAATCAGTGCCAACGCCCCTTTCATCGCCCGTGCGGCGATGAGCAATTCCGGCACGAAGTACTCGTTGCACTCGAATCGCCGCCCGACTTCGTTCATGGCGGGGATCATCTGCTTTTGGACCAATTCGGTGGGGTCGGCTTTGGCTTCCAACGCGGCCTTGGCAGCTTCCTCTGCCTTCTTCGCGTTCCCTGTCAGAATTGCTTCGTACAGTTCGGTGGTCTCGGCCATATACTCCCTCCCAAAAATGGGGATACGCGTAGTCTTCCAGTAATGACAAGTCAGTCATTATAGCCGCTTTCCGCGTACGCTGCCAGGACCGCCCTCCGCAGTGTGGACACACGAGCACCCGCCACGGGGGCTTCCTTTCACTCCCCCCCAAGCGTTTTCGCCAAACGCTCCCCCCTTCTTCCTACTCCCCCTCCCCGCCCTACCGGCCCAACAAATGAAAGCAAACGCCAGAAGAAAGGCCAGGACATGCAATGCGCAACCAGCCAGCAGACCCCCACGGGAGGATATATCTCCCCCACCCGCACGAATGCAAGCCAGGGCGGTACCAGGACATGCAATGCAATTGCCCCAACGGAAACGCAAGGACATGCAATGCGCAATCAGCCTGAAGCCCCCACTTTCGTTGCAAATGCACCACCCGCAAGCATGTAAGCCAAGGGTAGCGACAGGACATGCAATGCAATTGGGCCCAATGCGAGGATATGCAATCTGCAGACTGCGAGTTGACAGCTTCCGCCCTTTCGTCTAGAATGCGGGCACTTGGAAGTGGGGGGGTGCGTTCCGGAAATACTTGCTTCAAAGGAGGTGTTTCTATGACGGTGGCGCGTTCGCAACTGGTCGATACCGACGTAACTGCTTAGCCATCCTCGATAACGAGGCCCTGCTGGCCACGTGTGCGTATATCGACCTGAACCCGGTGGCGGCAGGCATTGCAGAATTGCCCGAGGATTCGCCCTATACGTCGCTACATCAGCGGGTGGAGCATTGCCGCGAGAAAGGGCGTTTGGCCGATCTTCAGGCGGCACGGCAGGGCACCGTCGCCGCGGCCAGGCTGGCTGCCGAACTCGACGAAGACCACTGGCTCTGCCCGATCAACGACACGCGTGCCTCCGGCGGCGAACGGATCGGGCTGCTCGAAGGTTTTTCGTTGGGCAGCTACCTGCAACTTGTCGATTGGACGAGCCGTCTGTTCCGTGAAGGCAAGGCGCGCGTGAGCGACGAGGTGGCGCCGATTCTCGACCGGTTGGACACGACGGGCGAGATGTGGCAGGAGACGATGAAGCGGCTGTTCGCCAAGGCAGGCAAGACGCTGGGCGTGGCGTTTGCGTTCCATCGCGACCCGCTACGGCAGGCGGCGGCCCATCGCGGCTGCCACCACCTGGCGAACCT
Organism: Thermoguttaceae bacterium; assembly: GCA_040772845.1. Classification (GTDB taxonomy): domain Bacteria; phylum Planctomycetota; class Planctomycetia; order Pirellulales; family Thermoguttaceae; genus PWXP01. The sequence goes on along the minus strand of JAXGXG010000001.1, from coordinate 4,993,297 downwards.
CAACGGCTGCCGCACCTAGCCGCGTTTCGCCCGCCGCCGAGCGTGGCCAGCCGCCCCGCGCGGCCGCTCACGGCCGCGATCCCCCATTCAGCCATCCCTCTCACCGATGGCCCCGCTCGCGGTCTGCCGTCACGGTGCGATTCTTGTCATGAATCGCCTCTCTCCCCCCTCAAACCTCCTCACGCCGCCCTTCTGAATCGCCCATTTCTTGCCATAGAACGTGTGCGCTGTCAGTTGTGGCACGGAATCTCCTCACAACACCACTCCGATGAGTGTGGCCAGTAACCACAAAGTGGCACTGCTGCATTGCATGTCCTTTTCCTTCTAGCGGTTTTTGGCGAGTCGCATTGCATGTCCTTTATTTGCAGAAGCAGAAGCCAAGAGGTCGGGACGTTCGCGGAGACATTAGGACAACCTGAGGTGCGGGCCGGCGTTACTGGTCCATCGCCTGTTGAAGGGCGAGGATATGCTCGGCCACTAGCCAGCGGTAGGCGTTGAAATCTCCGGCAGGCCATAGGTCGTCGTACTGATAACGCGGTTGCACGTCGATAGCCTCCCAAATCGACTGGAGTTGTCGGTCGGCCTGCTCGGCTGCGGCAATCGCTTTGGGGTTGCCCGATTTCCGGCCCTGGGCAATGAGCTGCTCAAGCGTGAATACGTAACGGTAGTCGTCGTATCCCTCGCGATACGACTCCCAGATCGTTACCGGCATGGGCGTTCCGTCCGGTTCATGGCGAACCAGGAAGTCCATGGCGGCGCCGGTCAGATAGTTCATCGGGTCGCTGACGTCATAGGCATAGATCCAGGGGATGAGTGTGACGAACCCCGATCGCCAGAATCCGAACCCGTAGGTCATCCGCCCCCCGCGGACCGTTGTATGGTCGTTTTCGCCACACGACTTGTTCGGATAGCACCAGTATTGCACGTCGCGGGCGGCCATATCGGCCAGGACGGTTTCCCGATCGGGCAGGAAGGTCTGTGTGCACCAGACATTTACGAACGGCCGCAAGGGTTGGAACGCTTCATGCTCCGGCGCGGCGGTCACGTAGGTCGGCGCGTCGGCCTTGCGAATCGCTTCGAGCGTGATTCGCATCAGTTCGACGGATTCGGCATGGCGTCCCGGTTCGTCGATCGGATAGTAAAGGAACTCGGGCCAGCCGTACTTCTTGCGTTCGCTTTCGATGAACCGCGTCATGGCGGTGAGTTCCCGGGCATACTCCGGCGGCGGCACTTTGGCGTCCTTGCAGTGCGGGCCCCATGACTCGCCGACGTACTTGCGATAGATGCCCCCGGCATTGATGTGCGTGGCGTAGGGACCGGTGAATCCATGCTTCCGGCACATTTCGAGCGTCTTCTCCAGCAGCGTCCAATCGGCCTTGAACTCGCCGGCCTCGTCGGCCGCCGAACACGAAGCACTGATCACGATATTCCGCGACCCATGCTCAACCATGTCGGCATGTTCCGCCTCGGCCTGCTGAAGCCAATGCTGCTTGGATACCTCGTCATCGGCGCGCTGCCACTTGGTCAACGGATGCCGGTAGTACATCCCGTAGATCTTGGTCGGATCGCTTTTCAACTCGATGGGCAGGACACGCAGGCAGACGGGTATCGTGGCCTTGTTCCCCTGCATATCGCTTACGGCAACCTGCCCGTTGTACATTCCCGGCGCCGTGTCGCCGGGCACATGGACCGTGAGCCAGAAGCGGTGCGTCGCTCCGGCATCGAGGCCGACCGGCGCGGCCGGGTTGAAGATATCGCGCTGGTGGAACATCCACATCGGTTCGAGCACATCGGGCACGATCCGGTAGAGGCCCATTCCCACATAGTTCGGCCGCGCTCGCATGTAACGCACGTGCCGAATGTCGACCGCCGAGGCGGGCACGGGCCCCAGATCGCTACACGTCACTTCGATCTGTTCGACCGGGCGCAGCAGGTGCACACACACGGTCATGGGCTCGTACTCGCCCGGCGCAGCGAAGATCCGGAGCGGCCGGCCGATTTCCTCGGCACGCGGACGCGTGTTGTGCCAAACCACCTCCGGCCAGGGCCGATCGAACAGCACCCAGCCACGCTCCCGATCTTCGGCTGTGAGTTCCGGCATCGGCTCGGGTGCAGGCGGCGGGTCGAGCTTCCAGTTCTTCTGCTGTTCGGGCGGAAGGAAGAAGGTCCACTGCTGAAGCGGATCGACGATCTCTCGCTCGGTGCGGTCCCATTGGGCTTCCGGACTCACCAGAATGCAGTTGACCACCCACTTGCTGCGCGGTGTGAAGTCGATGGCGAGTTGACCGCCGTGAACTTGGATATTCAATCGCACGGGCCGATACGTTTCGCCCTCTTCGAGCTGCACGGTTGTCGTGGCAGGTTCAGCCGAATCGGCCGCACTCCGCGCGGTGACTGTGAAATCCCAGAACTGGTACGGACTCGGGTCGCTCGTTCCGCACAGCAGGTAAACGCGATACTTGCCGTCCGGCAGGTCGACAAGAAAGGTATTCTCGCCTGGGCTACTGATGGAATCTTCGGTAATCGGATTGGTCCACAATCCAGGCGGCGCCGGGCTGCCGCGGCGATCGCCCATCTCGTCGCACACGCGGGCCTGCCCGACAAGACCGTCTTCCTGCCGCCAGCCGAATCCCGCGTCGCGCGAATAAACCGACTTCGGCGTAACGCGTGTACCGCCTTCGTACAGATTGGAATCTGCCGTGCCCAGATCAAACAGACGCGCCGACTCCTCGCCCGCGGCAGACACCACCATCAGAAGTACGGTCAGTACAGATGTTGATGCGGCCCACAGTATGCTTTTCTTCATGGCTCAACTCTCCAAGGGGAGGTAATGACGCGAACGGGCGAGGTCAGCGTGCGGCTGGCGCCTGCTACCGACGCTTGCACTTCACATGTTCCGGGTTCCGCCTGTTGGATGGGCAGGACAATCCCGGTAATCCCGGGCGGCAGGGCGACGGTCGTACTTGCCACCGTGTGGCCATCGCGCCGGAGCGCCACATCGACGTTTGCATTCTCGCCCTCTTCCAGGCCGGTCAGTTCGATTTCCACGCGTAACGTCCGGGCATCGGCGTAGATCACCTGGCGTTGTGGGCGAACGGCCAGAAGCGTCGGTTCGGCATATCGCAAGAGCGCCAGATCGTCAATCCAGAAGTCCACGACGTCGCCGTGGGCGTAGTTCGATTCGGCAATGGCGAACTGGACCGCGGTGCAGTGCGCCGGATCCGGCAGTTTCGCAACCGGAACGCGGAAGTGCGTCCACTGGCCTTTCTGCAATTCCGTCAGTGGACGATGGAAACTGTTCGCCTTGTCGGGCGATCGGACGATCAGGCCCAGCGGTGTCCCGGGCAAGGCCTCGCGCGAAGTCTCCGTGAAAACCCAGAAATCCAGGAAGTCCCACTTCGACCAATCCTGCCGATCGGCAGCGATGGGTGTATAGGCGCGGGGCCAACCGATCGGATATGCGCGTTCGCCTGCGAAATGATCGACGTCGATATGCAGCCGCATGGCGCGTCCGGCCCTGGCATGCTGCGGATCGGGCTCCATGGCGGCCTCGGCCGGATGCCATTTCGATTGGCTGTCGCCATCGGCCAGGACGCAGCGTTCCATAGGCGGTTCCGGCGCCTCGGCCGCCATGGCGTCCGCGACAACAAGAATGAGGACGAGCGGCCAAGCAAGCCGGTTAACAGCAGGCAAACACTCCGGTCGCGCGAGAGAACGGTTCATTCTCTTCTCCCCGTGCAGGTTTCGGTTCTGAATTCTTCCGGTTTCAGGTGGAGGCCGTCCGGAGGAAGTCCCCTCCAACCCGTTAGCGTTCGCATTCCAGAAGGCCAAAGCCACGTTCCGGTATGACGCACCAGTCACGATCATAACAGGACGTATCGGGATGTCAACACAACCCCGGTCCACTATCATCGTCGCACGTCGTCGCAGCGATTGTGTGGGATGGTCATTCTGTCCGTCCCGTTCTCTACAGGCTGAAGCCCCTCCTGCCGAAATGCGCCGTTTCGAGCCGTAACGAGTAGATGACGCAGTCCGGCCCTTTCGTTTCTCCGTGCAGCCGCTTTCCGGAACAGCGCTGCTTTCCGCCGAACGGCGCGAGGATAGTCGCGAAGTGTAAACCTGCCGGTTGTCCTGCCGCGGATCGGCAGGTACAATCGTCTCCGTTTTCGCGAGTCCACGTGCGGCTCCAATCGCACTACCATCCGTTCATGATACCCCACGATATTTGGTTGTTTCCAACGCATTATGAAGAACCACGAAGTCTTTCAGAAGGTCGCCGAACTCGGCGTTGTTCCGGTTATTGCCATGGAGCGGGTGGAGGATGCCTTGCCGCTGGCCGACGCCCTGATTGAAGGCGGGCTGCCGGTGGTGGAGATCACCTTCCGCACCGAGGCGGCGGCGAAGGTGATTGAAACGATCAGCCGGAACCGGCCGGAAATCCTCGTGGGTGCAGGTACCGTTTTGAGCGTTGAGAACCTGGAGGCGGCGCGTTCGTGCGGAGCCGTCTTTGGGGTGGCTCCGGGACTGAATCCCCGCGTGGTAGGCCGTGCCAACGAGTTGGGTTTCCCCTTCGTGCCAGGGGTGATGACCCCAACGGATATTGAAGCGGCCCTGGCGCTCGACTGTACGACGCTGAAGTTCTTTCCTTCCGAGGCAAGCGGCGGGGTACCTATGCTAAAGGCCCTCGGCGCCCCGTACAAGCACATGGGCATCCGATTCGTACCGACAGGTGGTGTGAAGCCGTCGAATTTGGAGAGCTATCTCGCACTCGACACAGTCGCCGCTGTGGGGGGGACATGGCTTGCCACAAAAGAGGACATCGCTGCCGGTCGGTGGGATGCCGTTAAGCAGTATTGCCGCGATGCCGTCGCAACCGTCCGCGGTCTCCGATAGGGGGTTGCGCAGGCCGGGGGCAGGGACCATGTATCTGCCATTCCAACGACTTGAGGGGGTGGCCCAAATTTGCACTTCTTTCGCAACACAAGTAAGATGAAGAGTCATATGGGGCAGTCGCCGACTGTGCCTATCCGGAAAGTCGGCTGAGGGCAAGGTGACTGCTACAGCGTCCCGCGCTAACAAGTTCCCTCCGCTAATGGAGTCCCGCCATGGATCGTGCCACAATAGGTCGCGTCGGTTGCTTTTTCGTCGCCATCCTTCTCCTCATCGCTGTGGCTGATTCAGAGGCAGCCGTATTGCTCGGTCATTGGAAAATGGAGGAGAACCAGACTGGGCAGAAAGCAGTGGATTCCTCCGTGAACGGGCTCATCGGCACGTATGGCGCAGCGCTGAATCCAAACGTGTATGGTCCGCGGAACTTCGGTCTGGCCACGGACTTCCGGGACACCACGGCGACCATTAGTCTAACGGATTCCGCCTACACGCTCAGCAACCTGACCAACAATTTTTCGGTGATGGCATGGATCAACACCGATGTGCTGAATATAAACCAGCGCGTGATCGCCAACGAAACATGGGGCTTGGGGATCGACGGAAACGTATCCGGAAGCCAGGGTCAGTTGCGGTTCACAACCTTTGGGGTGAAAGACTACCGCAGTAACGCGGGCGTGCTTCCGGCGGGTAACTGGGCTCATGTGGCTGCAGTCATCGACAACGCTAATGACGTGACGTTCTATGTCAACGGCAACATGGTCGGCGCCGATACGCACAGCAGTTCGGGAATCGCCGGCAGTAGCGCAACCTACATTGGCGGACGCAGCAGTGAGCACTTTTTCGACGGTCTGGCCGACGAGGTGGCCGTGTTCAGCGGCGCGCTGACGCAGTCGGAGATCCAGCAGTACATGAGTTCCGGGATCCCCACGCTGAAGCAGACCGTCTTCCGCTACGACTACGATTCGAGTGAACCGCTGCCAGGCATTCCGGACGATTCCGGTGCGGGCCATCCTGCCACGGCCGCGGGAGGCACGGCCTTCTCGGCCAACACGCCCTGGCCCGACGGATTTTCCCCAGCCCTATTGCCGGGCGGCTTGCCCGATGGCACGGGCGACCGATCGGTTAACACGTCGGCCGACGGGATTGTGACCGACGCGGTCAACCTGCTGAACAACGCCTCGATTGCAGACGCCGGCGGTTTCACCATGGAAACGTGGGTACATCGGCTTGTCGATACGGGTTCGACGAGTGTGGAGAAGATCATCGACATTGCCGGCGTTTATCGGCTCCAACTACGGCCCAGTTCGGATGCGACCGGCGATGCGGACACGGTCCAGTTCAATTCGGGAGGCGGATCGGCGACGCTGCCGTTGGATGAGTGGCACCACATTGCGGCCGTTGTCGACACCTTGGGTAACGAGTTGGACGGCAGCGGCAACCTGAGCGCCGTTGCCCGCTTCTTCTTTGACGGCCGGCAGATAGGCTCGGATAGCGCAATCACTCTCAGCGCAGCTAGCGACACCTCCTATTTGCAAACGCGCGGCATCGGGCTCGGCTGCCATCCCACCAGCGGCGAAAAATTTCAGGGTTTGCTCTACGACTCTCGCGTCGTGCTCGGCGCGCTCAGCCCGGGCGAGTTCCTGCTGACCCCCGAACCGTCGTCGATAATCCTCGTACTGCTCGCCCTCGTATGTGTGGCAAGCCGACGCCGACGCGCCTCTGTGGCGGCGTGAACGTGAAGCATCCTGCCTCCGACTCAATTCCATTTCGCCTCGGAGTTTGAAACCATGTATCGCCATTTCCTTGGACTCGTGATTGTTGCAATTCTCTTGATGGCAGCCGGCTCCGCCCTGGCCGAAACACGCATATGGGACGGCGGCGCAGGGAACAACTACTGGCAAACCGCAAGTAACTGGGATCCCGACGGCTATGCCACCAGCGATCACCTTACTGTGGATACCACCGTCGTGCTGGCCTCCGGCAGTAGCTCCGTCGTTGTGACCGGCGACGGTTCGCTTACCATCGCGCCCGGCGGTCTTCTCGATGTCACGACCACCAGCGATCTGCGTCTGAAGAATAACGCGGTCTTCAATCTCGAGGGAACGCTACAACGCACAACGGGCACGCAATGGTTCCGCCTGGGAGACGACGGCGACTTGAATGCGACGGTCAATCACAGCGGAGTCCTCTCGACGACTTCCGAGTGCCATATCGCCTTCAATCAGTACAGTGGTTCGGGTCAGGTGGTTTACAACATGACGGGTGGAACGTTCGCAACCACGAAGTGGATGGGACTGGGTTGGACCTATGCAACGGACACTGGTGACATGGTCGCCACGTTCAATCAATCCGGCGATGCTGTGGTAACCGTCGATTCTTCGATCCAAATGGGCATAACCAACGGCTCGAATTCGGTTGGCGGCGACGGAACGGGCTACTATAACATGAGCGGTGGAACGCTCGATACGCCAAGTATCAGTATCGGACATTGGTCCGCCGGTGGAGGTCCGAGTACGGGAGAATTCACGCAAAACGGAGGCGTGATCGGGGGTGCGACGCGGCCTAACGTTCAAATCGGGGTTGGTGCGCCCTCGACAGGAACCTACGTGATGCGAGGTGGAACACTCAATGCACGGAGTCTGACCGACAACGGTGTGGGCGTGACTTCAACACTGAAGATTCAGGGCGGCGCCGGGACAATCGATGTGAGCGAGGCATTCAGTTTCACCGGCGTCAATTCCACAATTGCCCTTGAGGTGGGAACTAGTGGCTTGACAACAATCCAGGTTTCTGATTCAGGCACCGCGAACGTAGGCGCGAGCACCGACCTTACGGCAGCCGTGTTCGGCGGGGCCGCACTGAATCCGAATAATGTGTTCACCGCCCTGCAGATCGCCTCGGACAGTATTACGGGAAACGTTGTCGACCAGTCGGGCCCGCTGTGGACGCTTTCGCAGGATTCCGACAGCATCGAACTCAGCCTGGCGCCCGGCGCTGACAAGGGGACCATAGCCGTCGGTTCGTCGGTAAGCGGACTGAACGACGCGTACGGTTGGATGACGGTGCTTTCCGGTGGCTTCGGCCCCGGTGTTTTCCCCATGGAACTGAAGTTTACGGGGGCAGGTTCGTTGGACGACTTGGCGCAGTGGATGAACACCGCCGGGCTTCATGCAACGGCCGACAGCGCAAGCAGCATGATCACGCTGGCTGATTTGGCGATTCCCAGCGGCGGGCCCTCCTATTTCTTCTGGGATCTCACCGATTACAATACGGAAGCCGGCACGGCTCTTTCTGTGGCCGGTATCACGGCAGTTCCGGAACCGTCGACGATCGTGCTTGCGATGCTCGGTCTGCTCGGGCTTACAGTACGGCGTCGAAAGCAGCGGTAACTCGCGCGCAACGGTTCCCGAACCAGGAAAGGGGACGTTATGCGCCGACGCACATTCTTGCCGCTTCTGGTCCTTCTCCTCTCAGTGGGGCTATCGACAGCGGCCGAACCGACGTGGAAGGCAGGGCTTGCGCGGATCAATATCACGCCGCAAGAGGCGCTTTGGATGGCGGGATTTGGCGGCCGCAACCATGCTGCGGAAGGCAAGCTGCACGACCTTTGGGTCAAAATCCTGGTGCTCGAAGCCGCAGATGGCCAGCACGCGTTGATCCTTACCAGCGACGTGTGCGGAATCTCGAAGATTACCTACGATACACTCTGCGAAACGTTGCAGCAGCGTTTCGGCCTTACCCGCGCACAAATCCGATTCACCTACTCGCACACGCACAGCGGGCCTGCATTGCGCGAATGCCTCCAGGATTATCAAGCCTGGGATGAACAGGCGCGAAACCGGAGCACTGAATACACGCTGGCGCTCGAGAAGGCGATTGTCGAGCATGTTGCTTTAGCGCTCGCGGACATGCAACCTGTTACCGTAGAGGCGACCGAGGGAACCGCCGATTTCGGCGTGAATCGCCGCAACAACGAGGAACGGCGGATTCATGAATTGCTCGCCGCCGGCGAACCCTTGAAAGGCCCGGTCGACCATCGCGTCCCGTTGCTGGTCGTCCGCACGGCCGACGGGTCGCTTGCGGCGCTCGTGTTCGGCTACGCCTGCCATACGTCTATGCTGGGCATCTACCAGTGGTCCGGTGATTATGCCGGGTTCGCGCAACTTGCATTGGAGGAAAAACATCCCGGCGCCCAGGCCATGTTCTACCAGGCATGTGGCGGCGATCAGGGAGCCATGCCGCGCAGGACGGTGGAACTCACGCGGCAGAATGGTCTGAAGCTGGCCGCCGCGGTCGAGAAGGCTCTGGACGGCACGATGCGTCCGGTCGGCCCGCAACTGAAGACGGCGTTCACGTTCGTCGATCTGCCCTACGAGAAGGTCATCACGGCTGAAGAATTCGACGGGTACATCCGAAAAGGCGGTTTGTACGGTCGCTGGGCGCAGCGCATGAAAGATCGCTTGGAAAGTGGCGAGACGTTTCCTGCGAGTTATCCCTACGCGGTGCAGGTGTGGAAGCTGGGCGACGACCAGCTCTGGATCAGTATGGGTGGCGAGGCCGTTGTGGACTATGGTCTGAAGTTCATGACGCTGTTCGGTCCCACCACCTGGACCCACGGTTTTTCACACGATCTGACCGCGTACATCCCCTCGCGTCGCGTCTGGGAAGAAGGCGGTTACGAGGGCGGGTATTTGGGCGAATACGGACTGCCTGCCATGCGGTGGCAAGGCGATCTGGAAGACCGCATTACTGCGGCCGTTGACCAATTGGTCCAACAAGTCCGGCAAAAGGAGTAGTATCATGAATTCACTCCCTGATGAACCGAAGAAAGGCTGACGATGCTCCACATTTTGCTACGACGTGTATTCTGCACCTCCATGGTCTTTGCCGCCTGGGCCACGGGCGGCTTCCCGCAACCTGCCGATGCGGCAGAAGCCATTCCGTCCAAACTTACCGGCCTTCTGCACAACGAAGACTGCACGAACTTCTTCTACTTCCAGGAGTTTCCTGAGGGCAAGGCAGGTGAGATTGTTGACCGTTACATCGACGTGCTGGCCGAGGCGGGAGTGACCGTGCTCATGTGCAATACGAATGCACGGCGGACGAACTACAGGAGCGACGTCTGGATGGCCTTCTGGGACGGTTACGACCCGAATGGCCCCGACGATCAACCTTTTCTCGCTGCGATTCCCAAAGAGCGACGCGCCAGGTACCGCGAGCTGATCGGCAATATGATGGAAGTGGACCGGCAGGGCATCGACTACCCGGCCCGTGTCATCCGGCGATGCCGCCATGATGGCATTTCTCCGTGGATCTCGTTGCGGATGAACGATGTTCACGAAAATAGCAACTTGGACCACCCTTTCCACGCCCCGCTGTGGCGAAGGCCCGAACTGTTCCGCCAAGGACACCCAGGCTATTACGCCCGCGCGTTGGATTATTCACACACTGAGGTGCGTCAGCACTATCGCGCGTTGATTGCCGAGACACTCGATCGCTACGACGTCGATGGCCTTGAACTCGACTTCCTGCGGGAGCCGTATCTATTCAGCGCAGGGAAGGAGCAGGAAGGGCGTGAGATACTGACACAATGGCTGCGCGAGATTCGCCGCCTGGCAAGCGACGCGGCCGCGCGCCGTGGCCATCCGGTGCAGATTGGCGTGCGTGTGCCGTCATGTCCCGAAACGGCGATCGGCTTGGGGCTCGATGCGCCGACATGGGCCGAACAAGGACTCGTCGACCTCGTCGTCGCCGCGCCGCGGTGGCAGTCGGTGGAATTCGATATGCCATTGACCAGGTGGCGCGCGCTGCTGGGAGATCGAGTTACACTGGCCGGAGGGCTGGAGGTGAACTATCGCCCCTGCACGAATGTCCCTGCGCGCCTGGTCACGGCAGAAGATGCAACCGGTGCGGCCGTCGCCGTTTTGTCAGGAGGGGCCGACGTCGTGTATCTGTTCAACTACTTCCAGCATGGCCACCCGAAATGGCCGCTTCCGCAGTATCAGCGCACGCTGAAGTCGTTTTCGTCGCTCGACTCGCTGCTGGCACAGCCGCGACGCCACGCCGTGACCGGTCGTGACGTAACCGTTCCAGGCAGCGACTACCGTCCTCCACTGCCAGCGAGCGGAACCCAGCTTGCCTTCTCACTACCGCTTGGCCCCAAGCCACCGGCCGACTGGCGGGTCGAGGCACTTGTGGAGATTGTCGGCGCCGACGTCGATGCCCCGAGCATTTCTGTCAACGGGACCGCAGGTGTCTGCGGTCCTGGAGCGAGCGTATCCGCAAGGAATCGCCAGTTCACGTATGCGGTTCCGCCCGGCGCGTTGTCCGGCGAGAATCACGATACAATCATCGTCTCGGCCGGTGTCCCGATCACGCTTGTCCGCATCGAGGTGCGCGTGATTCCGTCATCGTGAGGCGGCGGTCAGAGTTCGTGGACAATCTCGGCCGCAGTGACGCGACGGGGCATTTCCAGCCAGGTATAACGCAGCAGAAGTCCGAGCAAGATCAGGGCGGCCCCGGCAACGGTCCACCAGGCCGGGCGTTCGCCCCAGAAGAGCACCAGGATTGGGTTCAGTACGGGCTCGATCAGGCAAATGAGCACGGCCTCCTGACTGCTGACGGACCGGAGGCCTCGGTTCAGTAGAATGTAGGGAACGGCCATCTGGACGGCCCCGAATGCAGCCAGGACGAGAAGCTGGTTCACCGTCGGCCACACGCCGTAATACACCACCCACGGCAACAGCGCCAGGCTCGTAAGCCCCTGGCAGAGGACAAGGACCCAAGCGGCATTCTCCTGGGCCATCCGCTGCAGGAGAATCACCACGGTCGCAAAGAGAACGCCTGAAAAGACGCCCAGAAAGACGCCTACCTGCCGCTGTCCATAGGCTTCAAACACAAGGATAATACCGACGCCAACTGCGGCGAAAGCCAAGGGGAGCAGTTCGCGACGGACCACCGGCTGCCGCAGCATGAGCACGCTCATCAGGAACACCCACCACGGCGCGGTACTCTGGAGCCAAATGGCGTTCGCCGCGGTTGTCATTGCAACGGCCGACAGGTAGGTGACGCTCATGCCGGGAAAGGCAATGCCCAGCAGGACGAGCTCCGGGCGCCACCGCGGTCGGCGCACCAGCGGCAGGAGGACGATTGCGGCGAAGATCGATCGCCAGAACGCGATCAGGGGCCCGCGTGCGGCATCTTCCCAAACGGCAAAGACGGGCGCCTTCGCGAAGAATCCGCCGGTGCTCCACAGCACGGCCGCCCCCGCAATCAACAACCGGCCGTGCAGTACGATCCGAGAACGATTTGCCATCCGTGATCTCTCGACTCTTCAGTGACACCTGATGTGGTCGGTCTTCTCCGGTAGAGCCAGATATCACCACAATGCACGACGGCGACAGAGGAGGCATGACATTGCCAAAAGAGCAAGAATCCATGCGCTCGGCTCAGGAACGCCCAAAGCCACATGGGCGACACGCAAGGTCGAATCGTATTCGGCGAAATCCCATGCGAAATACGAAGTCTCAGCGAGCACGTCCAGATCGAGCATCAAGTTGTATGATTCGGTCACCTTGCAGCCGGAATCAAGAATCGGATGTGTGGTATAGACGGAGTGTCCCGCCGAACGGATATAGTCGGCCAGTTCCTCCAATGCCACACCGGTCAGTGCCTCGCCGTCCTGAACCACGTCCAACAATGCCCAGAACGTTCGGCCCGGCTCCAGTTCCAAGAGACTTGCGTAACCAGCCGTAGCACCGTTGCCGGCTTCGACCTCGAGTTCGACGAACGTATCGTAGTCGGCCGTTACCGGGCCAAGACCTGCTCCAGCCAATTCCGCTTGTACGAGCGTGCCGCTCTGGCTGACATTCCACAGCGGCTCCGATTCGGCCAGCGTGAACGCACCTGACACGTTACCGGCCGTCAGCAGGTCGAAACCACGATCGGTCAGAAGCGCAACGCCACCGGCCAATCCCATGTTGAGCTGTGTGCCCGCGATAAGTGTGGCCGTGCCCGAAACCTGAATAGGACTGACACCGCCGTTGCCCACCTGCATTTCCAATGTAGAAAGGGCATTCTGGTAGTATCCATCCACGTTGATTGTAGCGGCGTTGCCGACCACGCGAGTCAAGCCCACCCCGCCGTGTTGCTCATTCCATGGCTCCAGTCCATTGTAGAACATGCTGGCCGAGACGGTCCCGCCGCGGATCTCGTAACTACTTGTACTCACCGCATAATAGGCGACGACCAGGGTAGGGGAACTACCGGTGCGCACAGAAACGTTTCCGCCGGTCTGAACCATGGTGCTATCGCCAGACACACCAACAAGGATGCGACGAGCCGAGACATTCCCACCATCGAGATAGTACGCACCCGCGCCGTTGGCATTTGTACCAAGATAGAAGTCGTCGGCGACGATGAGGTCGCCCCCGTCCTGTTCCAGAACCCCAACACCGGATTGTCCCAGCATGAGGTCAGTCGTGGTGAAGTCTCCTCCATGAAGCTCCACGAATCCCTGCACGCCGGCATTGTATCCTACATACGTTGTTTCGCCAACAACGAGTTCGCCTCCGCTCTGCCGATAGGCGCCCGCACCAGTCAGCCCGATGGTCGCGATCCGACTGCCCAGGGCGCCGCCGTCAAGTTCGAGGACGCCGGAACTGCCGCTCCCGAGGCCGACATAGATATGATCGGTCACGGTCACGTGTCCATCGGTCTGATGGAACATGCCCGTACCCGAATTACCGACAACCAGGTCGTCGGCAATATCGAGTTGAGCCGTCGCGCCGCCGAACTGGTAACTGCCACTGCTACCGGCCGCATTGCCGATGATTACATCGGAGTCGGACGATCCGGTCACCGTCACGTTTCCACCAGTCTGGTTGAACAGGCCGGTGCCGCCTGAGCCGACGTTCATTCGCAGCGCCAGCAGCGAACCGCCGCTAAGGTTATAGACGCCGTCGCTGGTGCTGCCGCCGCCGAGTTCAACCCGGTTATCGACAACGACCGAGCCGTCCGACTGGTTGAACACGCCGCTACCGCTGTTCCCAACCCTTAACAAACCGGATGCGCCTTCGACGATAATCTGGCTGGTTGCGCCGCTCAGATTGTAAACCCCGTAACCGTCGGTATACCAGCCGAGAGTGAGATCATAGCGAGATCCTCTTACTGTCAGTGTCCCCCCGGTGTGGTCCATCTGTCCCTCACCGTGCAAACCCACGAGGAATCGGCTGGACGATACGTCTCCACCGCTCAATTCGTACAGGCCAGTCGTCGTACTACCTTCACTCAGGTAGAGATCCTGTGCAACGGAAACGGTGCCGCCCGTCTGCACGACCTTGCCGAATCCGGAGGGATTGGTAAAACCGACGAACAGGTGCCCTGCCGAGATATCCAGCGCACCACCTGCCACGGTCAGATACCCGGTGCCTTGCCGCCCGACATAGTGATAACCGCTAGCGGTTGTGGTAAGCGAACCGCCCGGAAGGATCTCCAAAGAGCCAGTCTCACCGGTGTCATTGCCGAGATAGAGATAGAGAATATCGGAGACCGCCGTGCTGACAACGGCCGTACCGCCGTTACCGGCGCCTTCACCGATTTCAGCCCAATCGGCACTACCTGGCACGGCCACGCCGCTCCAGTTGGCGGCCGTCTCCCAGTCGCCGGTCGTGGCAAGATTCCACACGCGCTGATCTGCGGCTGCGGTCGCGGCAGTCAGGCCAAGAAGAAAGAGACTCATCGGTAGAAGTCGTCCAATTGCCACGGCAATACCTCCTGGCGGGGGTGGAACAGGCCATCCTAAGTTTGATCAATCGGGCTTTCGGTGTCAAGCATTTGGAGACAAATGCAGGCTCGCCCGTTTCGCGGCAGATCGGCTACAATGGGTACGTTCACTCTCACAGAGTAGAAAGGACCTGCAAACATGACACGAATCCATTTGTGCACTACCTGGCTGGCTATTCTTTCGGCACTCTCTGGTTATGCTGCGGAGAACATAACCGCCATCCAACTTGCCGAGGGCGATAATGCGGTGAGCGGAACGTTCCAGATGGGCGATGCGCAACAGTCGGCGACTATCACGGTGCGTTTGGACGACGGGCGGTCGCATGGCTTTCCCGTGAGGATAGAACCGGAACGGTTTCGCCGAAAGGTCGAAGAGAACGGCGCAACGGCCTGGGAAGATGTGGCGCTGCCCGACGGCGTCGTTGACTTCCGGGGACTGGTTCGCTACTACAGCCGCCCCCGTTTGCAGCGTTACACGACCGAACAGCAGGCGGGACTGGTAGCCCGGTGGTCGCAGCTACCGGCCGCCTCGAAACGGTTCATCACCTTCGAGGCGCGCCAGGACGGGCAGGGTACGGCGTTCTACCTGGACGGCCGATACGTGGGCCGGCGCGACGCGGAGGGCAAACTGGCCGCCCTCGAGTTTACACTGCCGGCAAGCGGAAGCGTTCGCGACTTGCGTTCGTTCCGAAGCTACGAAGGGCCGGATGCGTTTCTGCCGCTGGACGTGACGTGGATCGCAAGTCCTGGCGTGATGAAAGACGCAACCCTCTCGGTTGCGACAGGTATTCAGAATCTGGGCGGCGTGCCCATGATCGTCGCCGGCGGCGAGGCGAACGTCGACGTGGGCGTGGTCAAGGAGTGCAAGGGGTCCTGGGCGCTCGAATGCGACGAGCATCTCGCACGCACCGCGCTGGACGGTATGCCGGAGACGGCCCACCTTTCGGTACCGCAGGCGACCTATGTCCGCGCGTGGGTCCTGTGCGCGGTCGATCCGGCGCCCGAGCGCGATCCCGTCCTGACGACGCGGCTGACCCGATTTGCCCGGTCCGGCCGGGGTGGGGCCATTGCCGATACGACGATAAAGCTGCCACGTTCGGGAGAACCGCAAGTTCCCGGGGTGAAGCAGGTGGGGACGGTCCGCTATCCGAAGGACGGTCAAACGATTGAAGTGCCGCTTTGGTTGGCCGAGTTCCCTCTGAAGACCGGCGAGATTCTTGACCTGCTGGCCATGGAAGAGGATCCTCATGCCTCGATGACGCGGCAGCCGTACCTCGACTTCGAGTTTCTTGGCAAGCTCGACGGTCTCAGTGCCCAGTGGGACCGTCGTCACAAACCGGACAGGAAGTCGACCAGCGCGGTCCACGTGTTCGGCGCAACGCTCGAGCGCAGTCCCATAGCCGTTCGGCTGACAAGCGATCAGCCGGGCAATATCTTCCACAACGACCAGAATCCCGAAGTCTCGGCCGTTCTGACCGCGACCCGCCCCTGTTCCATCGTTTTGAACTGGCGCATTTTCGATGCCGACGGCCGGACGGTTCGCCAAACCGAGCACAACCTGGCGTTTACCGCAGTCGGCGAAGAGAAGAGGGTGAACCATTCGCTCGACCCGGATGCCGTGGGATGGTTCGGCATAGAGTTGACCGTCTGCGACGGCGGGCGTGCGCTATTGACGCACACAGCGGCATGCGCGGTTCTGGGGCAGGATACGCGTCAGGCCGGTTACGATTCGCCTTACGGCACATGGTGGTTCGCCGGAGCGCACTACGGTGCAAGCGACAAGGAGATCGCCGGGCCCATGCTGTTCAAGGCCGGGCTGCGCAAGACGACGTTCGGCTGGACCCAATACACCGAAGCCGATATGGCGCCCTGGAAAATCACACTGAACCAGTTGGGATGGAGACTGGCCCCGAAGGATATGTCCGACAAGCAGAAGGCATACGACGAGGCCGAAGCGCAAATCCGTGAGATGCGGGAGAAGTTTCCGCACTGCCGCGATGCCGATATCTTCCACGAAAGCTATGCGCACTACATACCGGCGGAACTGCTCGACGAGAAACCGGATGAAGACGCAGCGGCGATCGAGGCCGCGCGGCGGCGGGTTGAATTGGCCGAGTTCGCCGCCCGGTTCTATCGCGAACGATTTCCCGACATCCGACTGCTCGTCGGCAATACGAGCAGTTCCACGTCCATCCTTGCCAGCCTGCTCCGCCATGGCTTCGACCCGAAGCACATCGATTTCATTGGCGTGGAAGCCGTGGGTCAGACCGGCATGCCGGAACTGCTTTGGGAAGGTTCGACGCAAGGGCTTTGGCTGGCGCGCGAAGCGGCCCGGAAGTTCGGGCGCGACCTGCCCGTTACCGGATGCTACGAGTTCACCGCTCGTATCGAACGCAACCTGGGCATGAAGCGGCAGGCGGAATGGATCGTCCGCGATATGCTGCTTTGCCACGCATACGAGTGCAGGCACATCAACCCGGCCATCATTCACGATGCGGGCAACGCGTACTTCAATTCGTTATGGGGGGCCGGCGGGCTATGCCAACGGAACCCGCTGCTCTATCCCAAGCCTGCCTATGTGGCCGTTGCCGCCTTGACGAAGGTGCTCGACCGCGTGAAGCCTCCGAAGCGAATCGACACGGGCTCGACGACCGTTTACGCATTGGAGTTCCCACGAGCCGACGGCAAGCGGGTTTATGCCCTGTGGACGGCGCGCGGCGAAGCCGGCCTGGAAATGAGTTTTGCCGAAGATACCGAGGCCACCCGGATCAGTTTCTTTGGAAGCATACAATCCTTGGGGCAACAGCGAAAGGCGTTCGAGGTTCCGTGCGGTACGGCGCCCGTGTACGTGGTTGCGCCGATTCCATGCCAATCGATTGCCATTCGCACGCGCCAGTTTGCCGCGCCGCCGAATTCCTTCCGTGTGGTCGATGCGATGGCCGATCTGGCCTGCTGGTCGAACGTGGAGGGCGATTCCCGTCTCGCGCAGCCGACCTCGCGCGGGCTGCCCATTCGCGTTGCCGGGCATTTCGCCTTGACGCAGGTGAACGACGACGAGAAGGGGGCATGCCTGCAACTCGAACTGAAACGCGACGGCAAGTTGCCCGACATTATGGGCGAATACACCCGGCTGAAGCGCAGCGAAGCCGAACCCATACCGGGCGAGCCGACGGCGGTCGGCGTCTGGGTCAAAGGGGACTCGGGCTGGGGAAAGATCATCTTTGAAATCGAAGATGCGGCCGGCGCGATCTGGATGACGGAAGGCGTTTGGCACGATTGGCCTGGCGATCTGGCGATCTGCCATGATGGATGGCGGTTCATGAGCTTTCCCATCGACGGCAATACGAACGTGCAGAATATCTCGCCGGGGGCCCGGTGGACCAGCACGTCGCCGGGGCGGAAAGCGACCATCCAGTTTCCGATCAAGCTCGTCGCGATCAGTGTGGCGATGAACCGGAGGGCGATTGACCTGAATGAGATGAAGGACACGCCTGGCGTCCTCCGATTCCGCGACCTGGGGGTTGTTGCAGAAGCCGATTCCCGCTAACCTGCCCGGTTCTCGCGCCTTGGACCAAGCGACGCGCCGGGATGATTCATCACGCGAGCTGCCGCTTGCTTTGGGACCATGTGGGGCGTTTTCTTAGCGGAGCGGCGCGAGCCGCCCGGTTTTCCCACGGTAATACCCTGCAATACCGGACGGCTCGCGCCGTGCCGCTACAATGCAAAAGGGAATACCGGACGGCTCGCGCCGCGCCGCTAGAAAGTAAAGGAAATACCGGACGGCTCGCGCCGTGCCGCTACAATGCAAAAGGGCATTGGGGTAGTGCCCAGCGGCTAATGAATCATCCGGACTCGCCGTTTCGGCCCCGTGACGGCGGTTTGCGACAGAAGACCTTGGGAGCGTGCGGCGCACGAAATGAAATGGCGTTCGTTTACTTGGAACCGGTGCCTCGCCGGGCGTCTCGGGACGAGCTATTCGCCCTGCTGGTGCGCGAAGGCGGCATCGACCGCCGGCGCGTGGGGCGCATCGAGCTGCGCGGCCGGCAGGCGGTGGTCGAGGTGCCCGAGGGTTGGGAAACGCGGCTGGTCAAGAAGCTGGACGGCTGGCGGTTCGGCGCCCAACGGATTCGGGCGTGGACCACATCGGAACCGCCGGCCTGCGGGGAGGAGGATCACTTCCAACGGCTGGTCCGCCTGCTGGGTCTTGAAAGCCGCGCCGAGGCGCAACGCGCCGCCCAGGAAGCGAGGCGACTTGCGCCGGAAGACGCGCAGAAGGCGGGGAACACGCTAATCGATCTGGTCGTTCGCGACGAGCGGGCCGGCCTTGGCGGCCGCTACCTGGTGGATCTGGCGAAACGAGGCCGGGCGCCGCTGCCCTGGACACGACTCGACGTCGGCAGTCCAGTCGCTCTATCCCCCGACAAACGCACGCAGAAGGCGTTGCATCGTGGTGTCGTATGCGAGCGGACCGAACAGATCATCTGCATCGCACTGGAGCGATTACCCGAGGACTTGGCCGATCACCCGACATGGCGCATCGATCTGTCGTTCGACGACGTTGCCATCGAGCGGCAGCGCGCGGCGTTGGAGCAGGCGCGCCTGGCCCGCGGCGACCGCTTCGCCATTCTGCGTGATGTTCTGATCGGGCGTCGGCAGCCGGAGTTCGGCGTCGATCCGGAGGTTCGCCCGCTGGACCGGAACTTGAACGCGGTCCAGTGCGAGGCCGTGCAGTTCGCCCTTTCCGGTCGCGACGTGGCCTTGATCCACGGGCCGCCGGGAACGGGCAAAACGGTTGCCGTCGTCGAGGTGATCCGGCAGGCCGTCCGTCGCGGGAGTAAGGTCCTGGCGTGCGCGCCGAGCAATCTGGCCGTCGACAACATCTTCGAGCGGCTGCTGGACTTTGGTGAACGCGTGGTTCGGCTGGGGCATCCGGCCCGTGTGCTGCCCGAGCTGCGGGAGCATACGCTCGACCTGCTGGTCCAGCGGCATCGCGACGTGCGCCTTGCGCAGAAGTTCGTCAAGCAGGCGCTCAGCCTGTTCCGCGAAGCCGATCGCCATACCCGGGCGGCCCCCAAGCCTGGCGCACGGCGGCAGCTCCGCGAAGACGCCCGGTCGCTATTGGCCGACGCGCGGCGTATGGAGATGCAGGCGGTGGACAGCATCCTCGATTCGGCCCGTGTTCTGTGTGCGACGACGACATCGCTGGACAGCCGCGTTTTGGGCGATCGGCGTTTCGACCTGGCCGTCATTGACGAAGCCTGCCAAAGTACCGAACCCGGCTGCTGGATTCCCCTGTTACGTTGCGATCGGGTGGTGTTGGCAGGCGATCATTGCCAGTTGCCGCCGACGGTGGTAAGTCGGGAGGCGGCCGCCGAGGGTTTCAGCGTGAGCCTGTTCGAGCGGCTCATGGAACTCTATGGCCCGCAGATCGCCCGCCGACTGAACGTGCAGTATCGCATGCACGAGGCGATCATGGGCTTCTCGTCTGCCGAATTCTACGAGAACGCCCTGGAGGCCGCCCCGGCCGTCGCCGGGCGCCTGCTGACCCACCTGCCGGAAGTGGCCGACGCGCCCTTCACACGGACGCCCGTGGAGTTCATTGATACGGCCGGCGCCGGGTTCGACGAGGAGCCGGAACCGGACGGCGAAAGCCGGCTGAACCGGCAGGAGGCCGAACTGGCGCGGCGCAAGGTGCAAGCGCTGCTGGACGGCGGCCTGTCGCCCGGCGGGATTGCCGTCATTGCTCCGTATGCAGCCCAGGTACGCCTGCTGCGCGAACTGCTGCCGATAGCCGGCCTGGAAATCGACAGCGTCGACGGTTTCCAGGGGCGTGAGAAAGAGGCCGTTGTCTTCTCGCTGGTCCGCTCGAATCCCAAGGGCGAGATCGGCTTCCTGGGCGACATGCGCCGCACCAATGTCGCACTCACCCGCGCGCGTCGCAAGCTGCTGGTGATTGGCGACAGCGCCACCCTGGGCCGCGATCCGTTCTACCGCCGCATGATCGACCATTTCGAACAGCTCGGCGCTTACCGCACGGTCTGGGAAGAAGGCATGCAGGACTAGTCCGGGTGTTTCCACAGAGGGCTTAGGCGAGCGGCGGAAAGGCCCCCACCCGCAAAACAAGCTCGAAGCGCAAGCGAGTGGGTCGATTGGGCCCCCTTGCTGGCGCTGCATGCTTGTTTCCGCCACTCGCCTTATCCGCTTTCGCAGTAAGCTACAGTTGACATGGCCGGTCGGAGTGCACGCGGTGCGCCGCGCATATCCCCTATTGCGAGGGAGACGCAGCGACGCGATTCGGTCGGCATGGAACGGTTCTGCGGAACGTAACGCAATGAACACCCCTGAAATCGCGCTCGATCGGCTCGCCACCAAGGCAACGCAACTGTTCAGCCTCCCCGCTGTGGCGATGAAGGTGCTCGAACTGACGGACAATCCGCAGGTCGACACGCACGCGTTGAAGCAATGCATCGAGAACGATCCGGCCTTGACCGCCAAGATTCTTCGCGTGGTCAACAGTTCGCTGTTCGGGCTCAGCCGCGAGGTAAGCGATCTGAATCAGGCCCTGGCCCTGTTGGGCATCAAGCCGTTGAAAATGCTCGTCTTGGGGTTCAGCCTGCCGCCGGCATTGTTTGCCAGGGTCGAGGGAAGCGTACTACAGCACTACTGGCGGCACACCCTGACCAAGGCGGTTGCAGGCCGTGAGATCAGCGAACGGCTATGGCAGGTGCCCGGGGACGATGCCTTTGTGGCGGGGCTGCTGCAAGACCTGGGTGAGCTGCTGCTGATTCAGGAGCTTGGCGAACCGTACTGCAAGCTGCTGCGCAAGGTGGAAGCGGGACATTTCGACCTGACGACCGTCGAGTTCGAGACGATGGGATTCGATCACACGGCGCTCAGCGCCCGTATCCTGTCGCGATGGGGACTGCCGTCGGCGTTGGTGGAATCGATTTCGTGGGGCGAGGGTCTTCGCCCATCCGACCTCCCGTCGGGCGCGCGCAGCCCGGCGCAGCAGATACTGCACCTGGCCGAACTGCTGGCCGGCTTCCTGGCCGATGGCCGCCCCGAAGCCTTGGCCGAGTTGCTGATCGTCGCCCGGCATTATCGCGAGTTTTCCGACGAACAACTCGAGAACCTGGTTGAGAGCCTGGAGGAAAAGGTCGTTCAATTGGCCGATGTGCTCTCGCTGGAATTGCCGGATGGCCTGAATTACACCGACGTTCTGCTACGCGCCTACCGGCAACTGGCCGCCGTGGCGGAATCGGCAGCCACACGCATGCCCCAGGACGACGAAGAACCGGCGCCGGCCGAGCAGTTGGTGCTCGATGAACTGAGGGACCTGACCGACGCTGTCATGCATATCTCGCTGCCGACATCGCCCCAGAACGCGCCGCCTGCGGCGCCGGCCGAAACGACGGTCCGCCCGTGCGCCCACGATGCCGCGTGTGCGACGGCCATACGTCCTGCGGCCGTTTCGCGAGAATCGGCCGTCGAGGCCCGGCTTCTGGAGCACCTGGTTGCGGCGGCGCGCGCGTGCCGCAACTCGCGATGCCCGTTAAGCCTCATCCTGATCCAGGTCGAGCCGCCGAACGTCAAAGGCTTTGCCGTGGGAAGCGCCGGGTACGACGTTCTGGTCCGGCGACTGGAGCAGGTATGCCGCAAACTGGATCACTACTGCGCCATCTGCCAGCCGAACACGACCGGGGGCTTCGCCCTGATTCTGCCCGACTGCGAACGGCGCCAGGTGGTCGAATACGGCGCCCAGTTGATCCGCGAGTTCCGCGGCGCGATTCATGACGCCGATTGGACGGGTCAGATGCCGGACGTGCAGGTGAGTGTAGGCGCGTCGACGGTATCGCTTCCGCCTCGGAATTTCCCGCCGGCCGAGTTGTACAACGCCGCCTCGCGCTGCGTTTACGCATCGCGCAGCTCGGGCGGCGTGGTCAAGAGCATCGAGATCTACTGAGAGTCTGTCCGAAAACGGGGACCGGCTCCCAACGGCTGCGGTTTCTATTGCATGCAGGCGCGAGACACCGGAGGTCCGTCTCCTTTGGAGAGACAGATTCGGAGTACTCAGTCCCACCACCACTGACCTTCGGCCAGCTTGGGCGCGGTCTTCCGGTGGACTTCCGCAATTTGGCCCTCTTCATCGGGACGAGCCTCGCGTACGGCCCGGGCGGCTTCAATGTTCACACCACCGCCGACGGGCGTCATCAGCCGGTTCCCCTTCCAAATCGCGTTCACGGCCGTTTCAACCTGGCGAGGAGCGGCATACCGCTCGACGGCGAACTTGCTCTCGTTGCCCAGTAGCGGCATGGACCAGCCGGCCTTGCCGTACAAGTTCTCAGCCTGCATGAAGGCCGCCGAAATGGCCAGGTCAATCAGGTTGCGCAAGTCGGCGTAGACGGGCGAGCGTTCTGCAAGCTGCGGGTACTTCTGGGTGAAGCTGCCGACGAACGCCTCGCTGGCCTTATTGCCGCGGCCGACAATCGTTCGTTGGCCCTCCTGGCTGACCAGTTCGTCTTCACCAATCAGTTTCACGCCGTCGCCAACCAATTCCATCGCCAGCCGATCTTCGGCCACGCGCACGCTTTCGTAGTCGGGCGTGAAGAACCATCGCTGCATGGCGTTGCGGCTGACCTGGGCAGGATTCGCGCGATCGACGTAGCTCACCAGGCGGACCGGCGGCTGTTCCAGACCGATGCCGATCAGTTTCATCCGATAATCGGCTTCCACCAGAACCTGGGCGAAGCGCGTGTTCGGGTTGATGCCCATCACGCTCACCGTCTGGTAACCCAGGTTGTTGCGAAGCCCGTCGACAATCGTTTGCGTGTGTGCCGGCGTTGCGAAGGAACCGACCTGGCGGAGAAACTGCTGCATGGCGGCAAGCCCTTCCGCAGTCGGATCGATCGAACAGCCGATCAGCCGCGTGCCCTTTTCGCCCGGCGGAAACGCCCGCATGGCAACGACCAGATCCTCCAACTGCACAACGGGCCGACCGGTGGTCATGCCAACCACGCGCCCGGAAACGTCCGTCACCCAACCCTCGGCCGGACCGGCCACGACGATATCGCCCGAGTCCGGATAGCAGAAGACGTACTTCACCCGCTGAAGGCCCGCCAGGTAGCGCATCTCGTCGGTCAACACACCGCCCCGATCGGCAATGGCCTTTTCAAGACGGGTAAGCGAGACCTTGCGCATGGCCGTCGGACGCTGCAACTGCTGATCGAGCGAAGCACGCGCCGCTGCAAGGCGCTGCTGCAACAACTGTCCGCCCGGATCGGCAAACATCTTCGTACGAAGTACGCCGTCGGCGTCAATCGCCACACCTGCCGCAACCCCGTCGTTAAATTGGGCCATACACGCAGGCGCAAACGCCAGGACCGCCACCAGAATGGCCGTTAGAATCGATAGATGCACGAGTCGAGAAGACATGCCAAATCTCTCCAGTTTCGGAAGAAGGTGATGATCCGTTCCAATCTCAGCAAGCGAGAGGCTTGGACCGAGGGCGAACAACATGCAGCAACGCCTGCCAACGCGACACGACGCCGCGCAGTCCACGCTCCACTCTATTGATCATAATTGGGTAAGCTGGGCAAATCAAGCAGCGGACACGCAATATCCGAGCGACACCCCCCAAAAATGCCATGTCCGCGACAGGATTTCTGCCCCGCGTCGCCCGGACGCATCTGACTTCTGCGGTTGGGCCCAGGCACTTCATGTCTCCATGCCTGACCTGCGGCATTCTTACCGGTACAGATTGCCAATTGCCGAGACACCGCATACACCATTCGGGGGATCGATTACAGAAGAGGATCCCACGAGCGATTCGCCTGCTCCTTTGCTGCCTTGTATAACGCGTGCAAAGCCTCCTGGCAATGTTCGTCCAAGTTGGCTGAATCGCACTTACCCTTCAGGAGGGCTACCAGGGTGTTCACGCTGGCGTCGGACCGATCGAGCTGCTCAATCGCTTCAAGCACCCCCTCCAGGATGTCTTCGCTCATGGACGCGAGCAGGGAAAGGACCGATTCACGTGTTTGACCGTCCAGGGCCGCAAGTAGTCCCTGGACCGACGGATTGTCTCGGAGCGACTGCACTTGTTCTGAAATGGCGAGGGTCGTTGTCAAGTCCAGCTTCTGCGGCTTATAGGGCTTGAGGTCAACAGGGTCGGGGCCGGTGGAATGAAGTCGTCGGCATCCTATCGTATTCTAGCACCGGATTCGCCCAATGTCGGACCGCGGCTACTCCGACTGGACGGTGACCCGAACGCCATCCTCCAGGGAACTGTCAGGTACGTCCACGACCATTTCGCCCGGTTCCAGGCCGGCAGTGACCTCCGCCTGCTGGTCGTTGGCCAGGCCGAGTTGTACAACTTGCTCGCGGGCTGCGCCGTCGCGGATGGCAAAGACGCGCCAGCGGCCGTCACTACCGCGGAACAGGGCGGTACGCGGCAGCACCAGGGCGTCCTGCTTTGTCGTTGTCGTTATCCGGATGCGAACTCGATAGCCGACGGCCATGCGCCGCTTGTCAATCAATCGGATACGGTCGGCCGGGTCGATGGCAACCACCACCTTGACGCGCTGTTGCTCCACGCCCAGGGAACTCAGTTTGGTGAAACCGGCAGGATAGACCTGGGCGACCGTTCCGTGGGCAGGCGTTTCGCCCACGGCGGGCCCGTAGATCTCTACGGAATCGCCCGGCGCGACGTCTACGGCATCGATGGTCAGCAGGTCGGCCTCGATTTGAATGTCCTCGATACGGCCGATTTCGAGCAGGACCTCGCCGGCGGCGACAAACCGTTCGTTGTCTGCCTGCTGCGCAAGCACGATGCCATCGATGGGGCTCTGCAGAATGCCACGTTGCTGATCCTTCAAGGCCCGGTCCAAAACGGCCTGCATTTCGTCCTGTTGTCTCTGGAGCACCTTGGCGCCCTCGCCGAGTTTCCGTTCGATGTACTGTCGCACCATTTCCGGCATGAGGTCGGTGGCCGCCTGCATGGCAAGCATGGCGGCATAAGCCAATTGATCCTGCCGATAGGTTGCCGCGGCCTCGGCATGTTGCACGATGGCAAGTTCGTACTCATCCTCCGTACGGGCATTGGTGCGTCGCAGTTCCAGCGTTCGGGCGAGATGGGCGCGGGCATATTCGAGGTTTGTGCGGCTTGCCTCGATCCGGGCAGCGACGGCCTTGGTTGCTTCCGCAACGGCGTCGGCCATCTTCTGCGCCTCTTGTGCGGCAGTCTGCTCGACGCCCACGTCGGCGTTTTCCAGAACCGCCGCATCGAGACGGGCAACGCGCGCCCGCGCTTCGCGCACCGCAATGTCGAGGTCCTCCGCCACGAGCCGAGCAACGACCTCTCCTTCGCGCACACGTGTCCCCTCGCGCATCTGGGCGATCGGCTCGGCGGCCAAACGGCCGGACAGCGGCATGCTGACCACGTACGTGTGCGGAAGGCGCGTCTTCGCCTGCTCGTCGACGAATTGACGAATGGTTGCCTTCTCGGTTCGGACGGCGCGGACCGGCACGTCGGACTGCAGGGCATAGGCCAAGCATCCCAGTGCGACCATTGCCGCGCCGACGCCCGACCAAAGGATCCAGTATTTCCGTTTCATACGTATTCCCCGTTGTTGAAGCGGCGTTTATTCCTTCGCCTGCAACGCCTCCAGCCAGTCGGTCCTATGAATGGAACGTTGTACAAACACGTGTGCTGCAAGGGCAAAAACGATTCCCCAGAAGAGCGTGTACAGATACACGTCCGGTCCCGAGACCACGGGGAAGCGATACATTTCGCTCTTGTAAAGGCGCGCCATCCAGACGGTCAGAAAGTAGCCCAGCGGCATCCCGAGCACGGCGCCAATCAAGGTAACAATCAGACTCTCGCGCAACATAAGGCTGCCGATCTGCCACGGGCCGTAACCGAGCACCCGAAGCGTCGCCAGTTCCCGTTGTCGCTCCGCCAGGTTCACCAGCGACGCATTCAGAATACTCCCGAAGAACACCACGCCTGCAAATCCGATCAGAAAACCGATAAACACGTCCATATGCTGGATAACCGTTTCGCGGAGGTTCGCAATCAGATCGTGGCGCGAATAGACGCCCTGCACGCCTGGCAGTTCCTTGAGCGACCGGTACAAGGCGTCAGCCTCCCGAGGGCGCATGTCTACGGAGAGTTGGGCGCCGTTGAGGGCCATTTCCTCGCCGACGAGGCGACTGAGATAATGGATATCGGCGTATACGGCCGAACCGACGTAGCTGTCCGTGATTTCAGCCACGGGAATGCGGCGCCTCCGCTGAAGGCCCCTGGACGGTCGAAAGACAATGTATTCGCCCGGGCGCACGTCGAGCGTTTCGGCCAGAATACGGCTTATGGCAATTCCGGAGGCCGGAATGCGGATCGGCCGGGCATTACGGTCGCGCGGCACCGTCAGACGCGCGTCGGGCAGCAGCCCCGTAATCCCCATCTTCTTCTCGCGCGGGCCGTGATAGAACGTTCCGGCCACATTCAGCACGGGCTCGGCCCCATCGACGCCAGGCAGTCGCCGTGCCTCTTCCAACGCCTCCACCGACCGTTCGTCCTTGAAAACCAGGTCCATATCGCTGTGCTGCACCCACTGGAACTGAAATTCGATGAGATACTCGGTCGCTCGCGCCATCATGAAGCCGCTCACCAGGACTGCCGAACCCATGGTCGCGGCAAACACACCGGCCGCGGTGCGCGTATGATTGCGTATCACGCTGCGCAGCACCATGCGCCACCGGCTCGACAGGCGAGTCCAGAGCCAGGCGACACGCTCCAGCAGTATGGCGCCGCCCTGCCGCGGCGGCTTCGGCCGCATGGCCTGAGCCGGCTCCAGCCGCAGCACGGCCCGTGTCCCTCGCACGCTGCCGACCACGGCGCATAGGACACTAATGGCCAACCCCGTCCCCTGAAGACCGAAGGAGAACCGGTTCACCAGGTTCGGGAACTCGAAGAAATCGCGGTAGATCTCCGTCATGCCCTCTGCCAGCCAATAGCCCGCCGCGCAACCAACCACTCCACCTGCCACGCCGATGGTTGTCGCAAACTTCAGAAAATGAACGAACACTTCGGTGTCGGTGTATCCCAGCGCCTTCAGCGTCCCGACCACCATGCGCTGCTGATCGGCCAGTCGGCTCAGCAGGACATTGAGCACCAGGGCCGCCACGGCCAGAAAGCTGATGGGCATGAAAAGGGCGAAGATACGCAGTCCATCGATCTCCTGACTGAGCGACTGGTTGGACACCTGCTCGGCCAAGGGAGTCGTGGTGATCACCCCGTAAGGCTCCAGAAGCCGTTCCGCCTGCCGCAGCACGAGGGTCGTATCCCGCTTGCGGTCCTCGCCATTTCCACCCACCGAAGCCAACCGGCCCAGAACTTCGTTCGCGGCGCCATCGAAGTCGAACGCGTCTTCGGCATAGGTGCGTTTGATATAGAAGACGCCCAGGTGTTCCGGATCGGGGACAAGAGCGCCGGGTCCCAGCAGGTAGGTGAACTCGCTGGCAATGGCCGTGCCGACAATCAGGAAGTCTTCGCGCCTGTTGTTCAGGATCAGATGAATCGAGTCGCCCGGAACGAGTCGATGATGCTTGGCGAAGGCATCGTTGACAATGACCTCGTTGTCGCGCCGGTCGGTGAAATACCCGCCGCTTTGCAATACGATATCGGCCAGTACGGGCTTGCGCCGGTCAGGCATGGACAGGACGATCGCGTTCAGCGGCCGCACGACGCCAGGCAACGAAACGGTGGCCGCAAATCGGATGCGAGACCGTATGGCGGCAACACCCGGCAAAGAGTCGAGGGCTTCGAGTTCCGTTACCGGCGCCTTTTTCAGGTCGATCCAGAAGTCGGGCATGAGGCAGCGATTGTAGTAATCGCGCTTCGCCTCTTTCAGGTTCCGATAGGACGAACCCATCGCCACAAAACACGCCACGCCCACCACGATAATGCCCGTAATCGCCAGGAGCGTTCCCCACGAGGCTCGCAGGTCGCGGCCGAGTTTGCGGTTGAGCATACTCACCAGACCACCTCCTCGGGCGGCAAGGGCCGCTCGTTGCGATCCACCTCCGTCACCTCGCCGCTGCGCAAATGCACCACTCGGTCAGCAACGCCGGCAATGGCCGTGTTGTGCGTAATCACCACGATGGTCGTGCCCAGATCGTTCTTCAAATCGACCAGCAGGCGGAGCACTCGTTTGCCCGTTTCAAAGTCCAATGCCCCGGTGGGCTCGTCGCATAGAAGCAGTTCCGGGTTTTTGGCAATCGCGCGGGCGATGGAAACCCGCTGCTGTTCGCCGCCGGAAAGTTGGGCAGGGAAATGGTCGGCCCGGTCCGCCAGATCGACCTTGGCCAGCGCGTCCATCGGGTCCATCGGCTCCCGGCTGAGTTCCGTGGCCACCATCACGTTCTCCAACGCGCTGAGGTTCGGCACCAGATTATAGAACTGGAAGACGAATCCCACGCTATCGCGGCGGTAGCTGGTCAGTTCCGGCTGGCTCCAGCGGGTCATCTCGCGGTCGCGGAAGAAGAGCCGGCCGCTGGTCGGCGAGTCCAAACCACCCACAAGGTTCAGCAACGTCGTCTTACCGGAACCGCTGGGCCCCGCCATCACAAGGAACTCGCCCCGGCGAATCTCCAGCGACACGTGGCGCGCAGCGCGAACCTGAACCTCGCCCATGAAGAAGGTCTTCTCCACCGCTTCCAGCCGAAGCAAGGCGCTGCTGTTGTTGTCACCGTTGCGGCTATTGTCGCCGTCTCGCTCGCCGTGCATGGAAACTCCCACTACGATCCACTTCCACACCCTCGCAAATCCAAGCCCCCAAGTCGTCACCCGGCAGGTAATAGGTGTCCGGTGGCGAATCTCAAATCTCAAATCTCAAATCTCAAATCTGAAATCTGAAATCCAGGCTCGCAAATCCTACCGCGAACGCCTCATTGCCATCGCGCTTCAACACAGATGGCCAACCGCATGGGTGCGGCCCAAGCGGGCACCCCTTTCTGGATCGTACGCTACGCCACGCAGGTGGGCAACTGCGACACGGAGTCGGCTGCGCAGCCGACATGGAACTGCCGCCATAATCGCTTCAAACGGTGCGTTTGACAGACCGTCGCCGATACGGTAGCCTGGAGTGCGTTTGCGTAACGGTGATTTCGAACCAGGGAGAACCCAACCATGTCCCTTCGCCTAACGATTCCATGCCTCGCCTCGCTTGCAATCGCTGTCGGTTTCGCTGCCACGGCCCGGCCGGACGAGGGCAAGGCCGAGGTACAGCGGCCGGTGGTTGCCTCTCAGAAGGACGACGGCTATCGCGGCATCTGGTTCACGCTGGGGCAGTTCCGCGAGCACGGCGACAAGTATTCGGGAGGCCTGGGCACCTATACGGCCAACCACGTACCGATTGCCATCTACTCGCCCGAAGCGGAGAAGACCTTTTTCGTCTACGGCGCGGGCCGCGAAGGCAAGCGATACCTGCTGTGCATGGCGTCCTACTACGATCATCGCAAGGGCGTCGTTCCGCGTCCCACCATTGTGCACGACAAGCAAGGGGTGAACGATCCGCACGACAACCCCAGCATTGCCTTGGACGAACACGGCCACCTCTGGGTGTTCATCAGCGGGCGAGGGCGGCGCAGGCCCGGCTTCGTCTATCGCAGCGTGAAGCCTTACTGTGTTGACGCCTTCGAGCAGGTTTACGAAGGCGAGTTCACCTACCCGCAGCCGTGGTGGATTGCAGGGAAGGGATTCCTCCACATGCACACCAAATACACCCGCGGACGCGAACTGTATTTCAGCCGAAGCGACGATGGCCGCACCTGGACCGAGGCCGTGAAGCTTGCCGGCATGCGGGGCCACTACCAGGTAAGCCATCAGCTTGGCGACCGGATCATTACCGCCTTCATGATGCACCCGGACGGAAGCGTGGACCGGCGGACGAACCTCTATTACGCCGAGACGCGCGACCTGGGCCGTACCTGGCATACGGCCGACGGCAAGCCGCTTGAACTGCCCCTGGAGAACCCGCTCGGGCCGGCGCTGGTGCGGAATTACCAGGCCGAGGGGCGACTGGTCTACATCAACGATACGCAGTTCGACGCCGACGGCAACCCGGTGGTCTTCTACGTCACCGCAGCGAGTTACGAACCGGGGCCACTGGGCGAGCCTCGCTATCAGACCGTTGCCCGTTGGGACGGCCGGAAGTGGCATTACAGCGACGTGACCCGCACCACGCACAACTACGACGTCGGCTCGATCTACATTGAGGGCGATACATGGCGTATCTTTGCCCCCGCCGAGCCGGGACCGCAGCGCTGGGGCGCCGGCGGCGAGGTGGCCATCTGGCGCAGCACCGATCGAGGCGCCAACTGGGCGAAAGAACGCGACGTCACGCGCGGCAGCGAGCGCAACCACTCGTACGTCCGCCGCCCCGTGAATGCCCACCCAGACTTCTACGCCTTCTGGGCTGACGGCAATCCGGACAAGCTGTCGCCCTCCCACCTGTACTTCACCAACAAGGCCGGTTCGCAAGTATGGCGGCTACCCTACGACATGGAAGGCAAATTCGCACGCCCCGAGCCGCTCGAGCAGTAGCCTCGACGCGCCCCTTTTTGATATCTTGCCGAAGGAAACAAGAAATGAACCGGACAATCGCAGCTTCGTTCAGCCTGGCCGTAGTGATGCTGACCGGTGCTCCCTGGGCAGGGGCAGCAGGTTTGTCGCCTCTTCTGCAGGAAGCTCTCCGACTCATGGACGGCGCGGAAGAGATCGTGTTCGTCGAGCGAGACCTGTCGTCGGCCTATCAGTGGTATGCCACCTTCGGCGAATACGCCGATGAACAGACTTTCATCCATCCTCCCGACGGCTCGCGCCTCTGTACTATCAACCTGCGGACGAAGAAGGTGACCGTCCTGCTGGACGAACCCAAAGGCGGATTCCGCGATCCGCGGGTGCATTACGACGGCAAGAAGCTCCTCTTCGCCTATCGCAAGGGCGGCACGCATCATTACCACCTTTGCGAGATGAACACCGATGGGAGCGGATTCCGGCAACTGACCTTCGGCGACTGCGACGACGTCGATCCGGCCTACCTGCCGGACGGTGGGATTATCTTCGCATCGAGTCGCTGCAACCGGTTCATTGCGTGCAATCGCGTACCGACGGCCATTCTATATCGAATGGACGGAGACGGCGGCAACATCTTGCGTCTTTCGGCAAACGCCATTCCGGACGATCGCCCCGCCGTACTGCCGGACGGGCGGATTGTCTACACGCGCTGGGATTATACGGATCGCGACCCCGAGAAGTTCCGCGACCTGTGGGTGATGAACCCGGACGGCACGGGCCAAATGGTGCTTTTCGGCGGTGTCGGGCGTCCCTATCCGGACTTCTTCGCCAAATGCGATGCACTGCCGATCCCCGGCGCCGACAAGCTCGTTTCGGTCTTCTCGCCAGCGTTCGGGCGGCGAGAAAACGCCGGCAACGTCATGGTGGTCGACGTCAAGGCCGGTCCCGGCGACTGGTCGGCGGCTGAACAGGTCAGTCCCAACGACCCGAAACTGGGTTGGAGCATCGGGTCGGGGCAAGGTCGGGACGGATTCCGTGATCCCTATCCGCTTTCCGAAAATTGCTTTCTCGTCGCGAAGGACAAAAGTCTGTTGGTGCTTGACGGAAATGGGAAAACCGAAGAATTCCACCGCGGCGAAAAAATGGTGCACGACCCGTGTGTGATTCGCTCCCGGACGCGCGAGCCCCAAATCCCCTCACGCATCAACCTGCAGAAGACGACCGGCCAACTGGTTTTGACAGACGTCTATCGTGGTCGCAACATGGCAGGTGTCGAGCGAGGAACGATCAGACAGCTCCTAGTGCTCGAAGATCTTCCCAAGCCGGGGAGCAAACACGGCCTGCCCGGCTATCATGGCGGATACCTGACACTCCGTCGTATTCTGGGAACCGTGCCGGTCGAACCCGATGGTTCGGCATCGTTTGAAGTCCCAGCGTTGCGAGCGGTCTATTTCGTCGCGTTGGATGCCAAAGGCGTGGCCGTGAAACGCATGCAGAACTTCACCATGGTCATGCCGGGTGAAACACAAGGATGCGTCGGATGTCACGAACCACGCACGGAGACTCCCGACCGACGCATCACCGGCAGCGTCCTGACGGCTCTGAAGCGGCCGCCGAGCCGTATCAAACCTGTGCCTGCCGTACCCGACGTGATTGATTACCCTCGCGATGTCCAACCCATCTGGGACAGACATTGCCTCCGCTGTCACAATGCCGAGAATCCTTCTGGCCGCGTTATCCTTACCGGCGACAACAACGAGTGGTTCAGTCAGAGCTGGTACGCGTTGGTGTCGCACGAGCAGGTAAGCCAGTGCGAGAGTTGGGGCGAAGACGGCGATCATCCACCCTACGGTTTCGGCACCGGGGCAAGCCCCTTGATGAACAAGATCGACGGCGGCCATTACGACACGAAGCTGACTCGTGCGGAATACGACACGGTTCGGCTTTGGATCGAGACGGGGGCCGGCTTCACGGGCACATACGGCCTGTTCAATCATCCAGAGAACGCAGTTGCGACGCCACTGATCGTTTCCAAGATTGCACTGGGGAAACCCGTGGGGCCGATTGTCGAAAGACGCTGTCTGACGTGTCATGGTTCCGTCGCCAACCTGGGCCGGCGCAGCAGGCGGCAAGACGACAAATGGCTCAACGGGAAGCCGCCGCATTGGCTCAATCGCCCGCTGTACTGCTGGAACCTCTATAACCTATCGGCCCCGGAGAAGTCGATGATCCTGCTGGCATCGCTTTCCGAGGAGGCGGGCGGATACCAGTGGTGCCGAAACGAAGACGGCCAGCCGGCTGCGGCTTTTCAGAACACAAACGACGCGGATTACCAGGCGATTCTTCGGGCCATCCGGGCAGCCAAGGTGCGTCAGGATTTCTACGGTCGACCCGACATGCCCGGTTTCCGGCCCGGCGATTACTATGTCCGCTGGATGAAACGGTTCGGCGTTCTGGCTGACGGTTTCGATCCGGACGAGACCCCCGTCGATGTTTACCAAACCGACAGGGACTACTGGCGTTCGCAGTGGCACCGCCCTCCTGCCGCCGATACTGGTTCTACCATCACACCCGAAGTTACGGCAACCGCCGGCCCGTAACACATAGCGGTACAAACCATGATGACCGCGAACTCGCACCGGTAGCCGGTATGGTAACGTACAGAGGCAAAACGCACTGATTGCTAGCGTAGCCTCTTCGGTAGTCTACGATCCCTCAGACACTTGCGGTCTGCAGCGCGAATCCTAGATGTCAAATGTGCGACTCGAATCGCGCTCCCTCCTATCGCCGCCGCACCAGCAGGCCGCAGGCCATGGCTGCCAGCAGCAGTAGCCAGGCGCCCGGTTCGGGCACGGCGGTAAGCACGAGTCCGTTTTCGGCGGAAATAGACCAGCCGCGGCTCCAGTCAGAGTGGTTCACCAGGGTGAACAGGTCTGCGTCGAAGTTCTCTACATCGCCGGTGAACAGGGTAAACTCGTCGTACCAGTTCACCGAATGGCCGGTCAGCCCTGTGATATCGAGCGTAATACCGGTGGCGCCTTCCGTGGGCAGAACGAGTGTTGTCCCGGCCACCTGGTCGTAGTTGCCTGCCGTGTTGTCGACGAACTCCCAGTCCCACACGGCGCCATCTTCAAGCGTCAGGTCGTTGCCGAACGTGAGCGTGCCCACGCTTGCACCGGGGGCAAGCGTCGCGCCGCCTGCAATGGTCGTGACGCCGCCGATCGTCCCCGTCCCGCCCAGCGTTGCGCCGGCATCGACGGTCACGGCACTGTCCGCAGCCGTCGAACCGGTGACCAGCAGCGTGCCGCCATCGACGTTCGTAGGCGGCGTGTAGGTATTGCTGCCTGCAAGGATGAGCGTACCGTTCTTCACGGCAAGCTCGATACCGTCGAGCTGCACGATATCGCCGCCGATCGACCACGTACCCGAACCTTCTTTGAAGAAGTTCCACCCGATTTCTACATCACCACTGATCTGCCCATCGCCACCGCCCGACAGAGTGATGCTATTGTTCGTACCACCGATATTGCCGGCGATGGTGAGCGTGCCCGCATCGGATTGCATCCGCATAACGCCAGCCTTTGTGATGTCGCCGCTAAGCGTATTATCGCCGCTCAGGTTGCGAATCGTACCGACGGATGCATCTTTACCGATGGCTGTGATCGAATCGGCAACCGTGATACCGCCCTGCAGGGCAAGCGTTGCGTTTCCGGCAACGATCACACCGCCGGCGGCGGTTCCCAGCGCGTTGCCATGGGCAACGGTCAACTGGCCCGCGTTGATGGTAGTGACGCCCGTGTAGGTATTGTCGCCGCTAAGCGTCAACGTGCCGGATCCGGTCTTGGTCACATAGAGTGCCCGGTCGCCGGCGCCGTCGGCCATAAGCCCGGAGAACTCGGTGGACGTGTTGTCGCTCCCCACGGTCAGTACGGTCAGGCCACCGGGATCGCTACCGTAGAACGTGTCGCCGTTGCGAATGACGCCGCTGCCGGAAAGGGAGCCGAGCGTGATCGACCACCGATTCAGGTCCACCGTAGCATCGCCGGTAATCGTCATTGCCGAGTTGCTGCCGAACGCCTGGGCGGAACCGGCCCGCAGGATGTTGCCGCCGGTCGCCAGGGTCGCGCCGGTGTAGGTGTTCGCGCCGGTCAGTCGCAGATCGCCGGAAGTGCCGCTCTTGGTCAATCCGCCGGCGCCGGAGATACTCCCTTGATACACCCAGTTTCCCGCCACAATCTCGAGCGTCGCGCCGCCGTTGACCACCACATCTGACGAATCTGCAATGCCTGAACTGGCCGTAACCCGTAGCGTTCCTTCGTCGATAGTCACATCGCCGGTGAACGTGTTGGCGGCGCCAAGGACCAGCGTGCTGGCGCCGGCCTTGGTGAACCCATAGCCGCCGCTTATCACGCCGTTGAAATAGCTTATCGAACTGGTGAACGTCAGCGTACGTTCGCCAGTAAGCGAGATGGGGCCGGTAAAGACAATGTTCCTTGTGGAATTCGTGGTACCGAAGGTGAAATCACCGTCCAGGGTAACGGCATTGCCTATCGTGATGTTGCTGCCCGAAGCAGGCCGAAGCGTGCCCGACTGGAGAACCAGCGTGCCGGTGCCGAACGGGCCGGCGGTGAGCGTTCCGGCCGACGCCGATCCGGTCGAATTGACCAACGGGATAATCGTGCCGCCGGTAACGGTCGTATCGCCCGTGTAGGTGTGAGGATCGTCGAAGACCCACTTGCCGCTTTCATGCAGTACGGCCAAAGTCCCAGCGGCGAGGTCGCTGACCTTCCCGTTCAGCCGGATATAATCGCCTGAACCTTGCAGTGCAAGCGTTCCGTTGCCTTGGATCGTGCTGTTGATATTCGTATCGCCAGCCGAATCGTCTCGTTTGAAGGTTGCCCCACTGGAGAACTGCAGCGCGCCGCCGGACAGCGTCACGGTCCCTTGCTCGAAATGAAGGCCGCCAATCTGTTGCGTACCGTCGACCGTTACCGTGAACTCACCGGTAGCATCCGTTCCTGCCGAGAAGACGGCAGTCTGGCCCGAACTCCAAGCGCCGGTCGACACATCGCCGGCGGAACTGGTGCTCCAGTTGGCATTGCTGCCGTTCCATGTGCCTGCGGGTTTGCTGCCACCGGCCCCGGCAGTCGCACCGTTGGTGTCCCAATAGAGTTGCGCTTGGGCGAACGATTCGAAGGTCAACAGCATAATGCCCACGAACAGCACAATCCGGACCGAAGCCCCACCGAAACCATAACCGACACAACGCCAAACTCGGGCACGCATGACTCTCGCCTTTTCTTCAAACGCGAACAAACGCTACGATGGGCGACCTGACTGCCGGTCGCCTGACTTGGACTCCTACCCCGATTGTATCACCCCTCTGCCGAGCTTGTCAACTAATTGGCGGGGATATTTACGCCCCCCGCAAGAGTGCTTCTGTTGCCGTGGGCGAATGCGACCAAGACTTGTGCATAACGACGAGGTTACACACGTCGGCCGGAAGCTGTCTGTTTGGAGATCTGAGATCTGACATTCAAAATCTCAGATCGCTGGTGCGCGCTTACGCAGAGTCGGTGTTTTACCGCCGTCGGACCAGCAGGCTGCAGGCAAACCCGCATAGCAGAAGGAGCCACGCGCACGGCTCGGGCACGACGGTGAGAATGACGGAGTTGCCGTAACTCACGTCGAAGAACTTCCAGCCGTCGAGATGCTCGAGTCCGCCGAGCAAGTCGACCGTTGGGTTGAACTGGCCGGTCAGTTCACTTTCGCCCTGGAGGATGGTCCAGGAGTCGCCCAACTCCGGGCTGAAGCCCAGGTTGACGCGGATGGTCGCGTCGTCCACGGCCAGCAGCCCGCCGGACATCTGCACCAGGTCGGCCAGATTGAGCGATTCGATATCGACGTCGAAGTACGCGCCTTGCGCGAAACTCAGGTCGCCCGTCAGGTTAAGCGTGCCCGCGCTCATGCCCGGTGCGAGGGCCGCGCCGGCCAGCACGTCCACATTGCCAACCACCGCGCCGCTGCCGCCGAGCGATTGCCCAGACGCCAGGGCCAGCGTACCGTCGTTGAGCCCCGAGACATCGAGACAAGCGAATTGTACTCTTCAACCCGCATTTTCGTTGAGACTGCCCGATTTGTCAAATCGCGCTTCAGAGTATGTCCATGCGTACACGCCCCTCGCAAACCGACATCCGAAGGGCAAATCTTCCAACTCCCAGCTTCCAGCTTCCAGCTCCCAGCTCCCAACTTCCAGCTCCCAACTCCCAACTTCCAGCTCCCAACTCCCAACTCCCAGCTCCCAGCTCCCAACTTCCAGCTTCCAGCTTCCAGCTCCCAACTTCCGTCATTCTCCGGCCACGGGGCCGTAGACCTCGAACTCCCAGATGCGGGCGAGGTTGCCGGGCGTGCGGGTGACGACGAGCCGGAGCCGATCGGTTGTCACGGCGGGGAAACGAACGTGCCAGTCGGCCGACTGGTTCTCCTCCGCCTTACTCGCTTCGATATCGCGATAGGCCGCGCCGTCGTGGTACTGAAGCACGAAGTTGGCGATGGGCGTGGTCGGCCCTTCCTTGCCACCCGCCTGCCCGGTGACGATGCGCGCTGCGCCGATCTTCTGCGGCTTGCTCCAAGCGAGTTCCACCGTGGCCGGCGACTCGGTATCGCTTACCCAGCGAAGGGCGTTGTCGGTATAGGTAACCCGTCCATCGTTAACGTGCGAGGCCGGATACTGCTTGGCGTTGTAATAGCCGGAGACGGCCACTTCGGCCGCACGCGCCAGGTTCGGCCCTGCGGCCTTCAGCCACTTCGGCGGCGCGGGCGGGGCAGGCGGCGCCGGGATGGGCAGCTTGCTGACGCCCCGGGTCATCAGTTCCTTCAACTCATCGAGATGATCGGTATACACCTGGCGGGGATTGACGTCGTGCCGCTTGCATATGCTTGCGGCCATCCCCACCACTTCGCCCACCATGCCAAGCGTCCGCATCACACGTACCGTACCGAGTGCGATGTGCGTCACGCTGATGTTCCGCCCGGCCATGAACAGGTTGTCCACGTTGCGCGAATAGAAGCAGCGATACGGAACCGCATAGGGCTGAATCCGAACGTGCTTCGCGATCGAACGGAACTCCTGGCCGGGAAAATGCTCGGTTTGCGCGTCGGTCGGATAGTGCAGGTCGATGGTCCACGTGGTGGTGACCGCCGCATCCGGGAACTCGCGCTGGCCCACAATGTCTTGCTGCTTCAGCAGTACGTCGCCAATCAGGCGGCGTGATTCGCGTTTGCCGCCGATGTAGGCCACCCAATCCAACTCGCGATTGGCATAGGCATCTTTGTCCGGCGCATGATTCTTCTGGTACGACCAATTGCCGAAGACGGCGCGCAGGCCATGGTCGCGCACCTTTTCGAAGTCGTCGATCTGGTCCCAGGCGAACCCGGTCTCCCAGTCCCACTCGCCGGCCTTGGCCTTCTGGTAGTTCTCTTCCGTGAACTGAATGGCCCACGGGGTCTCGGGAAACGCGGTCGGTCCGTCGGTCTCTTTGGAATACCATTGGACGGACGTACCCATGACGAGCTGGTCGGGCGTTTCGGGCGCCAACTCCTCGCCCGTCTCGGCGCGGCTTTCGCGACCGTAGTGATAATCGGCGCCGGCCAGGTAACCCACGCTGCCGTCGCCCGTACAATCGGCGAACCAGCGGCCTGCAAACCGCAGTCGCCGCCCGGTTCGTATATCCTGCCCAATGACCGCCGCAATGCGGCTGCCCGCCGGTTCCACGGCGTTCACCCGCGTGTTGAGGAACAGGCTGATGTTCGGCTCGGCGGCGACCAGATCGAGCTTCCGCTGGTCCTCATACTTCTCCGGCGGGCCGGCGTTGCCGACTCCCTGCGGTCCCAACTCGCGCTGTACGCCGCCCAAGGCGGGATACGGCGGCAGGTGGACGCGGCCGTGCAAATGGACGCGAACCTCCGAACTGTTGTTGCCGCCCAGTAGCGGCCGGTCCTGGATCAGCGCGACCGACAGGCCAAGCCGCGCGGCCGAGATTGCGGCGCTCGTCCCGGCCATCCCGCCGCCAACCACAACCAGGTCGAATTTGCCGACCTCTTCGGGCGTTGCGGAAAGGCCCAGCATTTCACGGCGGAAGCGGGCCAGGGCTTCGCCTTCGTTCGGCGGCGTGAAGCTTGCATCGGCAGTGAAGACCACAGCGTCACAACGGCCGTTGAAACCGGTCAGATCGTGAAGTGCGATGGCCTTCTCGCAGCCTGCTTCCGTCACTTCGACCGTACCCCCATCCTGCCAATGCCATTCGGCCCCCTTGACGCCGAATACGGCCGTTAACGCCTTGCCGTCTACGAGCAATTGGAACCGGCCGGGCGGCTCCGACGCGTTCCAGGGCGCGGTCCAGTCGCGCGTGCGGACCAGCACCCGGTACGTGCCGGCCGCCGGAAACGTCACACGCGTCTCGGCATCGGCCACCGGACGCCCCAGGCCGTGGGCCATCAGGTACGGCGACCCCATCTGGTCCATGGTCTGCGTATCAATTACCCAACCGCCAAGCTGGCCAAAGCCCTCGGCTTCCACGAAAACGGTATCCTTCGGAGCAGCCATCGCGAAGTCCGCAGTCGCTACCAGGCACAGGGCGGCTAGTGTCAAGAGGCAAGAACAGCGTGACATGGGGGGGAATCTCCTTGCGTTACTAGGGGCCAATAGACAACTCGATTCTAGCAGAAAACCCCTTTCTCGGCAATCTGGCTCGATGGCGCCGCTAAGAAAGCTGCCCCTGCACAAGACGGCCAAACCGCGACAGCAGAACGGCGGCAGGCGAACTCCTCGCACAGGCGGCCGCCAGTGCTCGTGGATCTTGCCCGTCCGCTTCCAGCAGTTCGCCGAAGGTCTTCAGATAGGCAGTTGCGATCTCGGCATCGAACTCCGGATGGCATTGCACCCCCCACATGCAGCCGGCAATGACGAACGCATGATTTGGATCGTGCAGGCTGGTCGCCAGCCGTTTCGCACCCGGTGGCAGTTCGGTCACAGACTGCGTGTGACTGACGTAGACCTTCATGGGGGACGGCAGTCCGCCCAGCAGGGGATCTGCCGCCGCTTCGGGACAGAGCGTCACGTCGATCGAGCCGAAGCTTCGACCGCGAGGGTTGGCCGCTACCTCGCCGCCAAAGGCGTGGGCCAGAAGCTGATGCCCGAAGCAGATTCCCAACGTCGGAATACGACGGTCGGCCAGCCCCGGTAGCCAGGCGGCGGTTCGCTCGCTCCATGGGAGCCGATCCGTCACCATCTCGTGCGAGCCGGTAACGACCACACCGGCCAGGCCGTCGTAATCGGGCAGCGGCTGACCGGCAGTGACATCGACCACCGAGACACGCGGATCCGTCGCCGACAGGTTCATGCCGGCGAGAATCCAGTCTTCGAAATCTCCGGGCTGTTGCCTGAGAGACGGAATGGTAGAACCGGCTTTAATAATGACAAGTCTGCGCATTCTTCTATTCCAACATCCTGACTCGAACGGTCACGGAATAGCCAACCGGATCGGCGTGGAACGGTCGCCCTCGAACGGCTGGCCTTCGGCATACATCCAGCCGCCGCGGACCGAGCAGTGAATCGTCGAGTCGCGATTCGTATGCACCCAGGCGCCGTCGGCAAGCTGCAGTGCCAGGCCAATCTCGGTGACCTTGAACGGATCGTGCGTCGGGTTGGTCAGAACAAGTGTGTTTTCGGCTTGCACATTCCGAAGCTTGTCCGGCGGGATGTCGAGAATCTTCTCTTCCCAGGCCGACCGCGTGTTGGCCGGCAGGATGCCGATCTCCTGCCCGTTGAGCAGGATGGGTTTGTGTCCGTACTGTTCGCCTCCGTTGACGTCGAATACCTTCACTCGCAGCTTGGCGGCCTTGATCGTGGCCAACTGCGCGGCGCTGAGCGGTGCGGCATCACCCGGCATGACGGTCCGAAGAATGCGACGGGGCTGAACCTGCACGCAAACGGGATCGACGTCAGCTAGCGGGGTGGGCAACTCCTTCACGGCCGGTGTGTCGCCGGCCAGCGAAACGACCAGCCGCCTGGCGGCAAGCGTACGACGCAGAAGCACCCAGGTGCTGACGGCCATTTCCGTGGGCGCAAACGCCTGCGTGGCCCGCTCGCTCAAGGGTACTTCCCACGAAAGCTCCGAAGAACCGCAATCGAGAGCAACCAGGAACAGTCGCCATCCGTCGCCCGAGACGATTTTCGGCCGGACCGGCTTTCCGTTGAGTTGGAAGCCCCCCATCGGCACGCTCTGGCCGACGTCTTCGCACAGAACGGCGAATACGGCTTCCGTCGCACCGTCGGCAATTTCAAGCGCCACGTGATTCCGGTTCCCCGTCTCGTTGATCGTTACCTGGCGGACCGTTACGGCCGGTCCAGGTTTGCCGGGGAACTGCACGTCGAACGACGCCTGCTTGCCTTCGATGCCATCGAGCATCGCGCCGTCGAGCGTGCCAGTGCCGATAGCCACGGGACTCTCGACACAAACCGACGCCTTGGCGCCCGGCTGGCCGATCAGATCGCAGGTCCACTCGCGGCCGCCTTGACGGACGATCGCATGACGGCATCCGGAAACCCTCACTCGATCGGTCGGCGCGGTTCGCGATGCCTCGATGACCATGGTTTGATAGGGGCCCACTTCGACAGAAAGCGGCCCTTCGCACAAGAGCGCTTTGCGATACGGATAGGTCATTGTAACGCTGGCTGGCCGACCGCCGATCGCCCCGGCCACGTCCAGTTCGACCGCTTGCGGATTCATCGACGGGTTGCGGAGGAACCAGATCAGTCGTCCGTTCTTGGCGTGCAGGTAGCCGTAGACCTCGCCTGCGTGCGGGTTGCCGTGCGTCATCTTCGATTCAGCCAGCACCTCTTGCTGGGCGACGGCCCAGGCCAGCGTCGGGCCCAGGACCGACCATTGGTCTTCGCTGAGGATGGAAGGCGTGATGTATAGTTCCTTCATCATCAGGCCGGGGGCATGGTAGGCTACCACGTGATCGGCCCACCGGTGGAGCGGTTCGTCCTTGCCGCCGAGCATGGCCCGCCGGCCGTAGATGATGCCGTGGGTCATCAGGGCAGAGGTCGGGAACTGGAGCCGCTGCTTGACGACCCGGTCCCAGATGACGCCATCGACGTAGGTCATCGAATCGTCGCGCCGCTCAATGAACGGCACGACACCTTCATGGCCCGTATCGCCGCCGCCACGCCATACGGTATCGGCGTACATGAGCCACCAGGGGCTCAGCCACATGCCGCCGGTAACATTAAGAAAGATGTCGGGGTTCAACTGCCGTGCGTACCGAAGCGTTTCGATGTAGGCATCGACGTTCGACTCGAACCCATAGACCGACTCCGGCAGGTGGCCATGCCCGGCTGCGGCACAACCGAAGCCATTGAAGTCGTGCTTGTAGTAATTCAGCCCGAACCGCTCGACATGCTGCGCAATGGCGCGTTTGAGATCGGCCCGATACTTCGGCCCGGAAATACAGTATCGCGCGCCCGAGTCGACGACCTCGTAGCCTTGCGCCTTGCCCCAATCGACGTCCAGGTAGGGCGCCGGGGCGGTCAGCGGCATCCAGATGCCGAACCGGGAGCCGTGCTCGCGCAGATGATCGGCCAACTTGCCGAAATCGCCTGGCACGACCGACAGGTCGGTCTTCCAGATGCTTTGGCGGTCCTGGTAGCCATCGTCAACAACGAACGAATCGAGCCGGACTCCGTACCGGTCGATCAGCAGCCGGCGGAACGCGTCGAAGCATTCGATGAAGACTTCGTTGCTCATCTCGGGGCGGCGGATATCGTACCAACTGTTGTAGAGCACCCAACTGCGCGGTGGAATGCGAATCCGCCGGACGTATTCTGCAAAGGCGTCTTCAATCGAACTCCCACCGGCCACACCGATCACTGCGGTCTTCAACTCCAGCCAGTCGCTACCCAACGGTTTGCCCGGGAAATGGGCCAGGCATACGCGGTCTTGATCAATCTGGTCCTGTCCGGCCGGGTATTCCAGCCCGAGAAACATGCGTCCGGCCACGAAGACCGGCTGCCCCTGGCCGCCGAGTTCCAGGGCCGCATCGGTCTGGAGCCGTTCGAGTTCGGCCCGATAGAGGGTGACCCGGTTCGCTTCCGACGGATTCCGCACGGCCAACGTCTTACGCGCGAAGAAGTCGTTCTCAGCCAGTGTATACGTCAGGCGGAGTTCCGCGCTCGAGGCTTCATGCCGCATGTGAAAAACGACCTGTCGGGTCCCGTCCGGCCGGCAATCGCTCTTCGCGTCGAGCACGCGGCATTGCTCGGCCGTAATCGTCTGGTTGTTGCCAACGTGCAGTGCGAACCCCTGATCGAACAGATCGGGTGCGTCGCCCCGTTTGTCGACTACCGAGGCCAACCGCGGCGCCCCGGCCGACCAGTCGAGTCTGATCGCGACGAAATCGTTCTCCAGTGTGGCGGATTGCTCCGTCGACTGCAACTGGCCCTCGCCGCCCGAGAGGAGGCATGGGTACCACAGAAGGCCAAGAACCAAAACACTCGCAACCCAACGCCTCATTGCGATTCTCCTCATCAAGGGTACATCTTCAGGAGGGCCATCGAAACGCATGTTGCGCGCCAGAGGCCGTCCATGCACGAACCGCGTTCCGGCCGAGATCGCTTGTCTCGGTCCTTGCCCGATTATAGCCTCGCAATGGGGCGGGGGGCAATCTTTGGCGTGCGAGAGTATGGCAAGACGGAATGGCAGGGACCGCAACCGAAGGGCGTGGCGGACGGGGGTTCGGGATCGCCCGGCCACGCCCTTCGGGCCTTAGGGACAAACTGCACACTGTGTCGCGCTGTGTCGCGAGTCCGGTTGCCCGTGGGTGCACCCGGCATGGGGCCAAACAGGGCAATATGGCTGTTGGGCGTTGTAGGCATCGTGGGCCCGGCTCGCATGCCGGAACCACCCTACGGCTTGTGTGTGTTGCTGGTGTCAGGGAACGGAAAGGACGGCATGCTCTTGCGTACGGTCCCAGGCGGCCGGCGTATCGTACAAGGCGGCAGTGAACGTGCTCCCGGCGCCGGGCTCGCTCA
Source organism: Thermoguttaceae bacterium (assembly GCA_040772845.1). Classification (GTDB taxonomy): domain Bacteria; phylum Planctomycetota; class Planctomycetia; order Pirellulales; family Thermoguttaceae; genus PWXP01. The sequence goes on along the minus strand of JAXGXG010000001.1, from coordinate 4,948,958 downwards.
CAACGCCAACCTCGCCGCCGTAGAGCGTCACAAGCTTCTTGACAATCGACAGCCCCAGCCCGCTTCCGGTGATATCTTGCGTTTCCGGCTTGCGGATACGGGCAAACTCGTTGAACAGTTGTTCGGCTTCCTCGGGTTCGATACCGATGCCCGTATCGCGCACGGCCAGGGTAATACAGTCGTCATCTCGGCCGAGGGTGACGTGGACGCGACCATTGGGCCGGTTGTACTTCACGGCGTTCGAGACGAGGTTGCCCAGCAGCATCTCCAGTTCGCCCCGATCGGCGGTCATTTCGAGCGATCCCGGAGCGTGCAGTTCAAGAAGCACCCCGCGCTGGGCGGCGTGCGGGCGGAACGTATCGAGCACGTCGCGCGCCACGGCAACCACGTTCAACTGCTGCGGGCGCCGGTTCTTGCGCCCCGACTCGATGCGCGTCATGTCCAGCAGATCGGCAATGAGCTTTCTCATGCCCTCGATCCGGGTGCGGCTGCGGTGGATCATATCGTCGTATGCGGCAATCGCCTCGCCTTCACTGCGATCGAGCATCATGTTCAGGTAGCCGTCCACGGCGCCCAGCGGGGCCTTCAGTTCGTGGGCCAGCAAGCTGACGAACTGGAACCGGACGTGGCGGCGTTCTTCGCTCAGCGCCCGGGTGCGGCGAGCAAGGATCAGTCGCTGGGCCGCCTTGGCAACCGTGGCGCGAAGCTCGTCCGGCGTAAACGGCTTGGCCAGGAAATCGTACGCGCCCCGCTTGGTGGCCGCCACGGCCGTCTCGATCGACGCGTAGGCCGTAATCATGATGGTGAGCATTTCGAGGTTCTTCCCTCGAACACGCTCAAGCAGCTCCAAACCGCTGAGCCTTGGCATCTTGTGATCCAGAAGCAGAATATCGGGCGGATCGTTTTCAATGCGTTCCCAGGCGACCTCGCCATTGTCCGCCTCCGCAACCTCGAACGCAATCTTCTCGTTCAGATCGGGCACGTCGGCGAGAAAACCTGCCAAGGTGCGGCGCACCCCGAGCCGCATTCCCGGTTCGTCGTCGGTGACCAAAACACGAAGCGTGTCCACAAGCGGCCTTTCTTTCAATCAAACGCTCGGCCCCCGGAGAACACCGTATTCCCCGTCGGCCCGTAATCAACTCTACTTCACTTCGGTTGCGCCGGCATGAGCCGGTCAATTTCCGCCTGCAACTGCTCGAAACGGATCGGTTTGGCCAGAAAGGCGTCGGCGTGCAGCCACTTGCGCCGCCGGGGATCGCTCAGGTCGAAGTCGATGCCGGTCTGCGCATGGACCGAGCTGACCATGATCACCGGCAGGTCCGGCCAACGCTGCTTGATGCGGTAGGCGAGTGTGAAACCGGCATCCGTCGTTCCCATCATGAGGTCGAGCACCGCCAGATTCGGCTGCTGTGCGTCAAGCTGCTGCTGCGCTTCCTGTTCGCTTCTGGCCGGAACGACGCGGAACCCTGCCCGCTCGAGGAGTGACTGCTCCTGCAACAGGAAGTCCTCGTCGTCGTCGACCAGGAGTACGGTGGTGGCATTGTCGTTCATGGACGTATTTCCTGGCAAAAGGTTACACCAGCACTTCGCGGGCCGCGTAGTGCGTGTGCAGGAGTTCATGGCTTTTGGAGCTGAGCGGGGCGCCGAGCAGTTCGTCGTACAGCCGTTGCACGGCCGGATTGTGATGCGAGACGCGCACCGCGCCGCGTTCGTCGATCTTGTACAGGGCGTTCATGCGCGCCTGCACCGATTCGGTATTCGTTCCATACGGCTGACCGCCGCCTGCAATGCAGCCGCCGGGGCAAGTCATCACCTCAATGAAGTGGAGGTCGTTGCGTCCCTGGCGGAGTTGGTCGAGAAGGCGTCTGGCGTTGCCCAGGCCGCTGGCCACGGCCACGCCCAGGTCGAGTCCGTCGATTTGAACGCGGGCCTCCTTCACGCCGGTCAGGCCGCGAACGTCTTGGACTTCGAGGTGTTCGAGTTCGCGGCCGGTGACCATCCAGTAGGCCGTGCGGACGGCGGCCTCCATCACGCCGCCGGTCGCCGCGAACAGGCGGCCGGCGGTTGTTCGTTCGCCGAACGGGTCGTCGGCCGGCTCGGGGGCGAGTTCATCCATGACGAACCCGTGCATGCGGATCAGGCGCGCCAGTTCTCGCGTGGTAAGTACGGCATCGACGTCGGCCAGGCCGCAATCGCCCATCTCCGGCCGGCCCGCCTCGAACTTCTTCGCCGTGCACGGCATGATACTCACGCTCATAACGCGGGCCGGGTCGATCCCCTGCTTCGGTGCAAAGTACCGCTTGATCAGCGAACCGAGCATCTGCTGCGGGCTGCGGCAGGTCGAAAGATTGGCCACGTGCTCCGGCGAAAAGGTCTCGACGTACTTGATCCAGCCGGGCGAACAACTGGTCATCATAGGCAGGCGTCCGCCGTTCTGCAGCCGGTGGACCAGTTCGGAGGCCTCCTCCATAATCGTCAGGTCCGCGCTGAACGCCGTATCGAACACGCGGTCGAACCCCAGTCGGCGAAGCACGGCGTTGAGCTGCCCCGCCACGTCGCAACCTGCCGGAAGACCCAACTCCTCGCCCAGCGTCACGCTAATGGCCGGCGCGTGCTGCACCACGACGAACCGGTCGGGATCGGCCAGTGCGTTGAGCACTTCCTTGGTGTCGTCTTGCTCGGTCAGCGCGCCGGTCGGGCAGACGGCGACGCACTGGCCGCAGGTAATGCAGCTCGAGACGTTCAGGCCTTCTTCAAAGGCGGCGGCGATGTGCGACTTGGCGCCGCGGCCGACGAAATCGATGGCGGCCACGCCCTGAATCTCCTCGCACACGCGCACGCACTTGCCGCACAGAATGCACTTGTCCGGATCGCGGCGGATGGCCGGGCTGGAGACGTCCAGCACGCGTTTGGCGGGCCGGCTGGAGATGCGCCGCCGCACGCCCAACTCCTCGGCCAGGGCGCGAAGGTCGCAGTTGCCGCTCCGCACGCAGTAGAGACAGTCGTCCGGATGATCGGCCAGCAACAGCTCCACAATCGTCCGCCGCGCCTGCACCACGCGTTGCGACTGCGTGTGCACCTTCATGCCGTCCTGCACCGGTGTGGCGCAACTGGGCGCCAGGCCGCGCTGCCCCTCGATTTCCACCACGCACATTCGGCATGCCCCGCTGGGCGGAAGACCGTCGATGTGGCACAACGTGGGGACGCGAATCCCCTCGCGACGCAATACGGCCAGCAACATTTCGCCAGGCTCGGCATGCACCGGCCGGCCGTTGACGTGGATCTGGATCATGTCGATTACCTATTCCTTCTCGATCGCGTCGAACCGGCAGGCATCGAGACAGCTTCCGCACCCGATGCACTTGTCTTCCACGATGTAGTGGGCATGTTTTGCCGAACCGACAATGGCATCGGCCGGGCACTTCTTCACGCACAGAGTACAGCCCTTGCACCGTTCCGGATTGATTCGGTAGGTGAGCAGTTCCGGGCATACGGCCGCCGGGCAACGGCGTTCGTAAACGTGCGCCTCGTATTCGTCGCGGAACCAGCGGAGCGTGCTCAATACCGGGTTGGGCGCCGTCTGGCCCAGCCCGCACAGACTGGTGGACCGGATCGTTTCGGCCAGGTCTTCCAGGGCGAGCACCTCGGAGAAGCGTTCAAGCGCGTCGTAGCTACGCTCGCCCTTGCGCCCACGGGTAATGTGCTCAAGCGTTTTGAGCATCTGCCGCGTACCCTCGCGGCACGGAATGCACTTGCCGCAGCTTTCGCGGCAGATGAAGTCCATGAAAAACTTGGCCACGTCAACCATGCAGTTGTCTTCGTCCATGACCACCAGGCCGCCCGAGCCCATCATGGCGCCCACAGTCTTCAGCGATTCGTAGTCGATATCGATATCGAGATGCGCCTGGGGAATGCAGCCGCCGGACGGACCCCCGATCTGAACCGCCTTGAACTGCTTGCCGTCCGGGATGCCGCCCCCCACGTCGAATACGATTCGCCGCAACGCCGTGCCCATGGCCACTTCAACCAGGCCTGTGCGGGCTACCTTGCCCGATAGGGCGAATACCTTCGTGCCCTTGCTGCTCTCGGTCCCTACGGCGCTGAACCACTGGTCGCCACGGGCGATGATTCCCGGAAGGTTCGCCAGGGTCTCCACGTTGTTGATGATCGTCGGCTTGCCGAACAGACCGCGAACCGCCGGGAAGGGAGGTCGCGGCCGCGGCATGCCACGCCGGCCTTCGATCGAATGGATCAACGCCGTCTCTTCGCCGCAAACGAACGCACCTGCACCCATCTTGATGACAATGTGCATGCTGAAGTCGGTTCCTCCGATATTGTCGCCCAGCAGTCCGACGGCTTCGGCCTGGGCGATAGCCGTGCGAAGACGGTCGATGGCCAGGGGATACTCGGCGCGAATATACACGTAGGCCTTCGTCGCGCCGATTCCATACGCGGCCAGGCACATGCCTTCGACCAGCCGGTGCGGATCGCCTTCGATCACGGCCCGGTCCATAAACGCGCCCGGGTCGCCCTCGTCGGCGTTGCACACCAGATACTTCTGATCGGCCTCGGCCTTGCGCGCGAACCGCCACTTCGTACCGGTGGAAAAGCCGCCGCCGCCACGGCCGCGCAATCCGCTCCGTTCCACCTGCTCGCAAACCGACTCGGGCGAAATGCCAGCCAGGGCCTTGCGCCACGCGGTATAACCGCCGTTGGCAATGTACTCGTCGATGTGACCGGGATCGATCCGGCCGCAATTGGCCAGCACCCACCGCGTCTGCGGCGCGAAAAACGGATGCTCGTCAAGAAACACCACTTCCGGCCATGGCTCCAGCCCCGCCTGCCGATGCTGCCCAAGCACGCCGGTAAGCGGCAGGCGGCCGGCGAAAACGGCTTCGAACAACGTGGGAACCTGATCGGCCGTCGCCCGCTGGAGGATCAGACGCGTTCGGCCGGGAAGTTGCACGTCCAGCAAGGGTTCGGCCGAACACATGCCGATGCAGCCCACCTCGATTACGTCCGCGTCGATTGCCTGCTGCGCGAGCCATGCGCGGACGGCCGCGAGTGTCTCCCCCGCGCCGGCGCCGAGGCCGCAGGTGCCGGCGCCCACGAATACGGCCGGACGGCTGATCCGTTCGCGGCGCAGTTCGGCTTGCCGCTGCTCTCGCCATGCAGCGTCCTCCTGGCCGTCTCCGTTGGATGGGCGGGACGGCGGCCAGTCGAGCAACCGGCGGGTTTCCGCGGACGTGGCGTCGGACGACGCATCAGGTCGTGCTGAGACACGGTTCATGGCTTTCAGCTTTCTTGCGGTACGTTTGGAGAATCTTGGGAATGCCCTTCGTAGTCACGCCTGCGTGGAATGTCCCGTTCACCGAGATCACCGGCGCCAAGCCGCACGCCCCGATGCAGGCTACCACTTCAAGACTGAACAACCCGTCGCGGGTCGTCTGCCCGGGGGTGATCTGTAGTTCGCGCTGGATCGCTTCGAGCACCGCGGCGGAACCTTTCACGTGGCAGGCCGTCCCGCGGCACACCTGAATGTGGAACCGTCCCAACGGCGAGAAGCGAAACTGGTTGTAGAACGTCGCCACGCCGAAGATCTTGCTCGCCGGCAGGCCGAGGTGATGGCCAATCCGGACCACCGCCTCGCGCGACAGATACCCGCAGTGATCCTGAACCGCCTGCAAGATGGGAATCAAGGCATCCCGGCCGGCATTGGGGTACCGGGACAAGATGGCGTCAATATTCATATCATTCATGGTTCTTTTACTGCATGCCAGGAAAACGGCCGACAACCCGCTATGCAACCGCCGTGCCGGAACTTTGGCACAGTCTTCGCTTGCATAGACACCTGCCGGAATCGCGATCCCAGAAGATCGCGCCTCGACCGCCCAACCGTTACACGGGATGCCCGAAACTCCGGCGAGAAAGCCGGAAAATGGGCAATCCGCCCTAGCCGGAAGGAAGAGACGGGCTTGGTGTTCGGCCGAGACGGCAGGGAGCCGCCCCTGAAATAGCTGCGTCAGGGCCGTTGCAGGCAAAGGGGTTTTTGTGTACGATTTCCTGATACACTGTACGGTGCCCTGCCCATGACAATCCGTTTTCGAATCATTATCTGGGCCATTGCGGTCATTGTGCTGGCGAACCTGGCGCTCTCGGCCGCAGGCATCTCGTATTTGCGGCACCGATGGCGCGAGGAGGTGCAAACCTGGGTTCGACTCGATCTGAAGTCGGCTCGGGCGGCCTTCGAGAACCGCATGGCCGGAATCGAGGCCTTTCTCCGGGGAACGGCTCTGGACGATTCTCTGACGGCCGCCCTGAAGACCGAAGACCGTGACCGGGCTGCGGCATGGATCTCCCGCGTGTTCCATGCCTCGAAACTGGACTATCTGACGCTCCTGGATTCGCACGGAAAGGTCCTATACCGCGGTTGGGATCCCCGTTCGCACGGAGATGACCTTTCGCAGAATCCGGCCGTGGCCGAAGTACTTGCCCGGCAGGCGCCAATCCATGCAGCGTTGTTGGTCGGAGCCGACGAACTGGCGCGCGAGGGCAAGTCGCTCGCCGAGAAGGCGCGATTCCGACTCCGGCCTACCCAAGCCGCCAAGCCCACCGACGAGACCGCGCGCAACGAGGGCATGGTGCTTGCCGCCGCCGTGCCGGTACAGGATGCCGAGGGCAACCTGAAGGGAATCCTCTACGGCGGAAACCTGCTGAACCGGCAGGACGATCTGGTCGATTCGATTCGGGACGACGTCTTTTCCGACCGGCAGGACGAAGGGCGCAGCCTGGGAACGGTGACCATCTTCCAGCGCGATTTGCGTATCGCCACCAACGTGAAACTCGACGACGGGACCCGCGCCGTCGGAACCCGCATGAGCGCCGAAGTCTATGACGAGGTGCTGGAAAAGGGCAACATCTGGTCGAGTCCGGCCTTCGTGGTCAACCAATGGTACATTAGCGCGTACGAGCCTATTCGGAATCCGCAAGGGAAGATCATCGGCGCCCTTTACGTCGGCCTTTTGCAGGAGCCGTTCGACAAGGTTGCCCGGCGCACGAGCGGCGTCCTCCTGGCCCTGGTCGGCACGGCCGCCTTTCTGAGCCTTGCTTTGCTGGTCCTGGCAACCCTCTGGGTTCTCCGGCCCATCAGCCGTGTGGTGACCATGGCGAGGCGGGTGGCCGAAGGCGATCTGACCGCGCGGGTCGGATTCACGCCACCCGGCGAACTGGGGGTTCTGTGCCATTCGGTCGATGCCATGGCCAATGCCGTTCAGCAGCGAGAAGAGCAACTAAAGACCGTCACCCGACAGCATATCGGCCGGAGCGAGAAGCTCGCTTCGATCGGCCGGCTGGCGGCCGGCGTCGCCCACGAAATCAACAACCCCTTGACCGGCGTGCTCACCTTCTCCCATCTGCTGAAGGAAAAACCGAATATGGACGAACAGGACCAGCAGGACCTGGACCTGATCATCCACGAGACAACCCGCGCCGCCGAAATCGTCAGCAACCTGCTCGATTTCGCCCGAGAACGACCGCCCAAAAAGGAACCGCTCGACGTCAACGACGTCATCCACCGCACGGTCCGGCTCATTCGCAGTCAGAAGCAGTTCGATCGGATCAGCATCGAAGAGCATTTCAGCAAGGAGATTCCTCACGTCGAGGGCGATCGTAACCAGTTGCAGCAAGTCCTGTTGAACCTGGCGCTGAACTCGTGTGCAGCCATGCCCGAAGGCGGCGAAATCCACATTGCCACCTCCCAGGTCGGCGGCCGCGTGCAAATTCAGGTAAGCGATACCGGGTGCGGCATTCCCGGCGACGTGATCGACAAGATCTTCGACCCCTTCTTCAGCACGAAACCGGTCGGCAAAGGGACCGGGCTCGGACTCAGTGTCAGCCTTGGCATTGTCCAGCAACATGGCGGCATCATGGAAGTCGAAAGCGAACCGGACAAAGGGACGTGTTTCACGATCGTGCTGCCCGCAATTCAGGAGCCATCGCACGTATGACCGAACCGCAACCACCCCAGCGAATCCTCGTGATCGACGACGAAACGGTCATTGGCATGAGTTGCCGGCGTACGTTCGTGTCCGAAGGGCACGAAGTCACGGTGCACGAAGATCCGCACCGCGGTCTGGAGGCCGCCCTGACCGGCGACTACGATATCGTCTTCCTCGACCTCATGATGCCCGGGCTCGAAGGGATGGAAATCCTCCGACGCGTCAAAGAAGCCGGAACCACGACCGAAATCGTGATTATTACCGGGCACTCCACCGTGGAATCGGCCGTCCAGGCAATGCAACTGGGGGCAGCCGACTACCTGAGTAAACCCTTCTCCCCAGCCGAACTGAAACTCGTCCTGCAGAAGGTAACGGAACGCTCCTCCCTGCTACGCGAAAACGCTCAGCTTCGACGCGAGCTGGAACTGGAACAGGGATTCGAGGGCATTCTGGGCAACAGCCGCACCATGGAGCAGGTGTTTGCGCTTATCCGTCGCGTCGCACCCACGGACGGTACCGTATTGATTACCGGCGAGAGCGGAACAGGCAAAGAAATGGTCGTCCGGGCGATTCACCGCCTGAGCCGGCGGCGCGAAAAACCGCTGATGGCATGCGATTGCTCCGCACTGGCCGCCACCCTCCTCGAAAGTGAGCTGTTCGGGCATGTCAAAGGCTCCTTCTCCGGAGCGATTGCCACGAAGCAGGGGCTTTTCGAGGCCGCACACGGCGGGACCCTCTTCCTGGATGAAGTCGCAAACCTGACCATGGAGACCCAGGGGAAACTGCTCCGCGTGCTCGAATCGCGGACCGTGAGAAAGGTGGGCGATACGACCGATCGGACCATCGATATCCGCCTGATTACCGCTACCAACCGCGATCTGGCCGATCTGGTCGCGGAAGGCGCGTTCCGCGAGGACCTTTTCTACCGCCTGAACGTCGTACCGATCTATCTCCCTCCCCTGCGAGATCGCGAGGGAGATATTCCCAAGTTGGCCATGACCTTTCTGGGCAGCTTCTGCCGCAAGTTCCAACGCGATATCAAAGGCTTCACCCCCGACGCCATGCGCATGATGGAAAGCTACCGCTGGCCGGGGAATGTGCGGGAATTGCGAAACATCGTCGAACGAATCGCTATCCTCTCTGACGGCGACCGTATTGAGCCAGGTAATCTGCCGGCGGAACTCCGGCAGGCTACGGCCCGCGCCAATGTGGCCGATCTGCCCGAAACATGGGATGAATTCCGGGAATACCGTAACCAGGTCCGCGACTCCATGGTGGTCGACCTGGAACGGCGATTCCTCGCTGCCGCTCTGGAGCGGTGTGGCGGAAACGTCAGCCGAGCCTCGGAAGAGGTAGGCATGCAGCGCACCAACTTCCACGCCATGATGCGCAAGTGCGGGATTAGTTCCGACGAAACCGCCTGATCGGCTGTATGGCCTGCGTATACGGTGTATCGGCTGCGGTGGCGTCAAATGCCCATTCTCCCCTTGGGTAAGGGGACTCGTCTTGCCCGTCTGCCGCTCGACCCAAGTAAACCGCCGATACGGACCGACCGAAGATCGGTTTGGCCCTGGGGAGGAGCAACTCATTACCGCAGTTGCGCGATCAGACGCTCGGATAACGGAAGAACGCTCCGTTTCTTCCACCTGAAGAAGGCCAATGCTCGGCCTTTCTTCACTTTGGCACGCTGATTGCACTTCCCGACTTGTGCCCAAGTCAATTGGCAAACAAACGTCTTCTCCTATAAGGAGCCGAACCATGTCGGTCGATCTCAATCTTCTGGTCGTTGACGACGAAGAAGCCATCTGCGAGGGCTGCCGTCGTATCTTCGAGCGTCAGGGATTCCACGTCACCAAGACCAGCGACGCCGAACATGGCCTGTCTCTGGCCGGCGCCCAGGACTTCGCCGCCGTCCTGCTCGATATCAAAATGCCCAAGATGGACGGCATTCAGTTCTTCGAGAAACTGCGCGCAACCAAACCCAACACCCCGGTCATCCTGATGACCGGTTACCCCACCGTCCCCAACGCCGTCGCCGCAATCCGGCTGGGCGCGGCGGCCTACGTCACCAAGCCCTTCACGCCCGAAGAAATCACGCAAGCCGTGCGCAAGATGCTGCACGCCGCGCCCCATGGTCCGGACCAAACAACGCCCGACGCATGGCGCCCTGCCGACGATGGGCCCCGCTTCTTCCACAACGCCTGGGCCTCCATGGGTCAAGACGGCACCGTCCGCGCCGGTGTGGCGACGGATCGGGCGACCGCAACGGCCGTGCAGGCGGTGCGTTTGCCCGGCATTGGCGAGGTCGTATTCCAAGGGTTGCCCATGGCCGTGCTCCAGTTGCAGGACGGGACGGAACGGATCGTCCCGGCGCCGATCTCCGGCATTGTGGAGGGAGTGAACGAATCTTTGGCCGCGTCGCCCGGCGTTCTGGCGACCGATCCGTGCGGCGCCGGCTGGATGGCGTTGATCTGTCCGACGCGCGCCGACGACGAGTTGGCCCGCTGCACGCATCGACGCGTTGCACTCTACACGCCCGATGCGCCGGTCCATGAAGAGCACGTGGCGCAACTGAAGGCCTTCGGGTGCACGGTCGATACGGCCGTCAATGCCGACTCCCTTGCCACGTTGTTCCAAAATCCGGACCTCGACCTGCTGGTGCTCGATGCACCTTCAACTGCGGAAGCGGGACTGGCCGCGCTCGATCGCGTGGCGGCCTTGCGGCCGGCCATGAAGGTTGTCGTAGCAGCCGGGGCCCAGAACGCCGCCGAGTCGGCCTATCGGACGCGGAAGCTGTTTTACTTCGCCATCGAACCGTTCACCGACAACGAGATGGCAGATATCCTCGATGCCGCGTTCCGCACCAAAACGGCCGCGCCGTCGCACCAGGCCGCCGCGACCGCCGGGCAGCCTCTGATGGGGATCGAACTGACCAATCGGCAAGGATCCAAGGTCCACCTGCTGGCCGGGCCGCGAGTATTGCAGCGAGCCAGCGGGCTGGGCGCCGCCGTGCGTCAACGGCTACTCGATCGGCTCTATCCCATGCAGACCCGCCTGGGTGAAGCCAAGCTGACTCCGGAGGAACTCGTTGGCAGCGCCGCCGGCGCCGACCGCCTCGTCGTGCTCTTGGCGAAAGATCTGGGACGCACGCCCGGTACCCTCGTACGCGACACGAAGTCGGAATACGTCGCCGTTTCCGGTGAAGAAGCCGGCAAGGTCACCACGCTGGTCATCCAGCCCGGCCCTGACGGAACCCCCGACTCGCTCGACCCCGAAACGGTCAACATGCTGGCCGAACACATCGTCGAGGACCTCGCCTCCTACTGACCCCGTAGGCTCGCCACTTCTGACCGTCATAGCGTGGGTGAACCTGAGCGCCGGAGCCATCAGGTTCACCCACGCACAGCTTCGCCGCGCTCGGTGTCGGTGCCGCGCCACAGCGGTAACGTCACGCTGGTGTTGCCAATTCCCAAGCGGGAACAAGTTCCGGCACTCCATATATGGAGTACGGTGATTCATCGCCGTTTTCTGCTGCCCTGCGCTCGGTCCTGATCGTGCAGGGACCTCTTCCGAGTCGAGCGACGGTGCTGATCGCCTTCGGCGAAAAGAGACGCTTGATCATGCGTGCGATGCAATGCGGCTCGCCCCAGCCCCCCGAATGGTCTGATATCGCTCTTCTACTCACGTCAAGGGAACCGTATAATACCTTGATAACTGGTTCACTAGCCTCCGGAGGTTCCCATCATGTTCCGTTCCATTTTCATTTGCCTGATGCTGCTTCTGCTTGCACCGCTACCGGCGGGTGCTGCTACCGAGAATGATGGGTTAGAAGACCTGGACAAGGCCACCGAGACGAAACTGGGCGCCGAGTCGCTGGAGGACCTCGATCAGGTGGTCAACTTCCTGGAGAGTGCCCTGAAGAAAGGCCTGGACGAAGGCAATACGACGTTCGCCAATCAACTGCTGGCGGCAACGCTCATTCAGCGCGGCACCGTGCGGGCCGAGGTGGCCATGCGATTGGGCGCCAGGAGCGGGCAATTCGGCGAACTGCGTAAGCAGGCAATCGACGACCTGAAGCGGGGCACGCGGATTGATCCGCAACAGCCGGAGGCCCTGTACAAGCTGGCGCAATTGAACCTGCTGCCCGACGGCGATCCGAAAGAGGCGGCGGCGGCCGTGACCAAGGCCCTCAAGTTCGACTTCGACGATCCGCCGCTACGTGCGAAGCTGCTGAGCTTGCAAGCGATTCTGGAAGACGATCCTGCCCGAAAGCAGTCGGCATTGGACGAGGCCATTCGGCTTGCACCGAACGAGGCGGCGGCGCTCCGCATGAGGGCTCTGCTCTATGCAGACCAGGACCGAAACGCCGAGGCCCTGGCCGACTTCGACCGGGCCATCGAACTGGAACCCGATCACCTGTCCACCTACGAGGCCAAGGCCGCCCTGCTGGCCAAGATGGAGCGATACGACGAGGCTATCATGGCCCTGGACAAGGCCCAGGAACTCGATCCCGGCTCGATTGGGCCCCTGCTGCAGAAGGCCCGCATCTATCTGTTGCAGAAAAACTTCACGGCGGCGCTGCATGAACTGGACCGCGCCCGAAACGCCGAGCCGAACAACCTGGGCATCCTCATGCTCCGAGCGGGCATTTACGGAGAGGCAGGCGATCGGGCAAAGGCCCTGGCCGACGTCGATGCCGTACTGAAAGCCCAGCCCGGCTACCCGCCTGCCAAACGCATGAGGGCCGTCATCCTGGCCGACGAAGAGCGATTCGCCGAGGCCATTGCGGAATTGCGCGATTTGCGCCGGGCCGAACCCACCGACGAGACCACTCTGCTCCAGCTCGCCATGCTGCACAGTGCGGCGAAGCAATTCACCGAGGCTATCCAGGTGTACGACGACCTGCTGAAGCTTCAGCCGGAAAGCTGGATCGCGTTGCGCGGGCGGGCCGATGCCTTCCTGAACGTCGGCAAGCATGCCGAGGCCGTTGCCGATTACGAAAAGGCCTTCAAGCAGAAAGCCGATGAATCCGGACTGCTGAACAACTTTGCTTGGGTTCTGGCCACCTCGCCCGAAGAGGAGGTGCGCGACGGCAAACGGGCGATTGAACTGGCGACCAAGGCATGTGAGCTGACCGAGTACAAGCAGGCGCATATCCTGAGTACGCTGGGTGCGGCGTATGCCGAAGCAGGCGACTTCGAGGCCGCGCTGAAATGGATCGACAAGGCCCTCGAAGTCTCCGACAGCGACGGCCAGCGCGAGCATCTCAAGAAGGAACGCGCCCACTATCTCGAAAAGAAGCCCTTCCGCGAACGGCTTAAGGATGGGGAACCGATCGAGTAGTAGACGCCCGATACGGGAAGCCGGATACAGTCACGACATCGGCTCGGACAGCACGAACCCCAGAGTGTTTGCAGCTAAAACAACTAGCTCACTTTGATGGAGCGACTGACGTTGTTTCCGGTGTCGAACATCCCGCGTTTCAACAATGGCAGGGCAGCCTCAACTTGAGCGATCTGTATGCGTCAGGGGTACTCGGAAACAGTCGGTGCGTTCGCGGATGCGCAACTGAAGCGCACGCAAACGAGTGCGCAATTCACGAAGACGGCCGGAAGGCGACCCCTGCCGCTCACTGCCTGATGACAAGCACACCCGCGTCCCAGCCCAGTTTCTTACCGACGGCAACCGGATAGGTCCACTTCGCTGGTGCATCGCACCGGATGGCCACCGGCCCTCGCTCGGCGGCCATGGCGACCGCCTGCGGCAGGTGCAGGTAGCGACTGACGTTCAGAAATACTGGCCCGTCGCGATGATTGGCCGGCGGGCTGTCTAACCGGAGGTCGGCAGGCGCCGGCTCGAACAGCGAGGCGTAGAGCGCGAGCACTCCTGCCTGGCGAGAACCGGAGAGCAACAGCTTCGCGTCCTTCAGGGTGTCCAGCGAGCGAACCGCTTGCATGGCGCGACGGACGTCCCACACGCGCATCCCGTCCAGCGTTTGGCCCAGTAGCATGAATCGGCGGCGGATTTGGGTTTGTTTCTTCTCGTCGCCGCCCCAGGCCGACGCGCCAACGCCGCGCGGTGCGAAGAACGCCAGGACCACACCCTTCGGCGCCATCTCCGGAGGCTTTGCGCCGGCCAGCGCCTCGGGGAGCGGTTCCCCGGCAAGGACATCGGCGAAACGCCCATGCAGGCTCGCCAGCAGCTCCTGCCACGCCTGCGGATCGGCCACGTTGAGCACGACGGCATCGGCCGCTGCTTTCTCGGCCGGCTGAAGGACATAGAAACGCAAGCGGACGTGCGGCTGGCTGTCGAACTCATAGGCGGTCAGCCTCGCGCCGCCGTTCTCGGCCGACGCCACCTCGCGCACCGCAACGGCCGGCGTCTCATTCGGCCAGCCGGCGAAGCACTTCGTCTCGAGGGCCTTTCGCCAGTCGTCGCGCATCGCGGCCCATGCGTCGGCCGATTCAGGCAATTTGGGACGACCTGCGGCAGGAACGAACGTTTCGTGGGCGTCCGCATTGATCGAATCGGCCGGTAGAGTTTCAAAGACCTTAACTTGCTGCGGCGTGAACGGCTTCTTACCATCGTCGTCGATCGGGGCCGCTTTACCCTTCAGGTGCTTGTTCATCCATTGGAAAGCGGCCTCGCGCAGCTCGGGCGTATCGGCATGCCCCCCTTCGGTCATCGTAAGCGCCAGGTTTTCCGGCTTGCCGTACAGGGCATAGATACGTCCCGCCGCCTCGTACAACCGGTTCACGCCGTCCTTCGGGAAGATACGATCGTCGTCGGTGTTGCCGATCATCAGCGGTCGCGGCGCGATCAGGGCGGCCACCATGGGGAAGTCCCATCGATACGTGTTCACATGGTACATGCAATCGCAGTGGCCTTCGACACAGCCGGTCACGACGTGGTTGGTAAGGTCCGTGATGCCGGCCACGGGTACGGCCGCCCGAATGCGCTCGTCGATCGCGGCGATCCACCAGCTATAGGCGCCGCCGCCGCTGCGCCCGGTAACGCCGATCCGCTCCGGATCGACTTCCGGCCGACTCTGCAGGTAGTCGATCGCGCGAATGCAGTTCCATGCCTCGACTCCGGCAGGCGTGTATCCGCGATTGTTCCACCACCACATACCGTAGCGGTAGGTTCCATGATGAATGCCTTCGATCTCGCCGAGTTGAAGGGTATCGATTACCAGGCACACATAACCGTTCTTGGCGAACCATGCCGGATGATGCTGGTAATGGGCCTTATTACCGAAACTCACGCCGTCGATGGCAACCCGGCCATGCCCGCACACGTACAGGACGGCCGGCGCGCGGCCCTCAGGCTTCTTGGGCAGATACAGGTTGGCGGTCACGTACAGGTGCGGTCGCGACTGGAAATGCAGTTTTTCAACGGTGAACTGCTCATGATCCAACGTGCCGGTAATCGTCGCCTCAAGCGGCGTGCGTTCCGGCATGGGGTCGAGCCCCAGCATCTCCATCAACTCGGCATGAAGCTGCTTGCGTCGCGACTGCCATTGTTCGAGAGTCTCGATATCCACCAACGACCGTTGGGCCAGTTTGGCCGTTTCAGCCCGGAAATAATCGGCCAGCATCGCGCTGCCGGGCCCGTCGCCCAGCAGGGCCCACTGCGGCGGTGGCGCAGCCGAAACGGGCGAACAGGTCATTACGATAACGATGAACAACAGCAGGCAGGAATAGACTCGCATGGCAGATGCTCCCTCCGAGGCTGGTTTCAATGACGATAGCAGAGATGGTCCTCCGACCCAGCGTCAAGTCTACCCAAATGATCCGACGGATGCAAATTGCCAATGCCGCCGGGGCTAACCCAGCAAGGCCAGGCCAACGATGATCCAAAGCGGCATGGTGACGAGACTGGCCAGCGAAGTGCTCAGAACCACACGCATTGCCGTCGCCGGGTGCCCGCCGAAGTAGCGGGCCATGACGATAGGGAATACGGCCGACGCCTGCGCCGCCTGAATCACGAGCACGCGCTTCAACTCGATGCCAACCGGAAGAAGCAGGGCCAGAGCAACGAATCCGGCAGGCAACACAAACAGCCGGAGCACCAGTGACCAACTAATGATCTTGACGTTTTGCGATGCGGTGAATCCTCCGGATCCGGGCCGCAACTCGTCGGCAATGGTCGCCCCAACCAGCAGCAGCGACGTTGGAATGGCCGCATAGGAGAGCAGCGCCACCGCGTTGAACACCGGCGTTGGGACAAGCACACGACCGCCCAGCAGGTTCACCGCCGCAGCGGCCACAATGGCAATGCTCGGAGGATTGAGGACGTGCCGCCACCAGTCGCGCCCCAGCGAACCGGTCAGCACGAGCAAACCTGCGGTCCAGATGGCCAGTTCCACACCGACATTGTGAACGAACAACACGCCGAGTGTGCTGTTATCGAACAGAAGTTCGACCAGCGGGATCGGGACGAAACCGTAGTTGAAAATGCCGATGCATGTAGCGAAGGTGCGACGCTTCGTCACCGAGTCGAGCCCGGTCACTCGGGTCCCCAGCCGGGTAACCCCAAGCGCAACGAGTAACCCGACCGCACACAGGCCAAAGCCCAGCAGTGGCGGTACGAGCAGGTTCTCCGCCTGGCGCAACGACGGATTGTCGACCACCACACGGAAGACCAGGCAGGGAATGAGGACGCGAATGACGAGTTTCAGCAGGCTTTGATCGGCTTCCGCCGTGAGCCACCCGAGGCGGCGCACCGCCATTCCGACGCCGACGGCCAGAAAGACCGACGCAATCACGCTGAGAATCGATTGCCAATGATCAGGCGGCATGGTATTACAGGCTCTCTCCCCCCACGGCGACGGCCGGTTCGGGCGGTTCGGGCGTCGGTTCAATCGCGTACTCCGGCTCGATGACGCGCATGGCCTTCCAACGACCTTGCAGGAACCTTGCCAGGTAGATGATTCCCAGTGTGCTGATCCAGGCCGTGACAACGGCCCAGGCCCACAATAGGCCCAAATCGAAGTAGCGTATGCCAAACCAGGCGGCAAGGATAGGCAGGGGCGAAATCACCATCGTGCTCAACAGGACGAATCGCATGTCGCCGGCCCCCTTCAACGCACTGACGAAGATCATGTTCATGGCATCGAACACACAATAGACCGCCACGAATCGCAAGAGCACGATGGTCAGGTCGCGCAATGCATCGAACTGCTCCGGCGTCGTGCCTGCCTTGTGTCCTAACAGCAGCACATCGGGAATTACCACGTACACCAGGGCCATGGTTCCCATATAGGCGAATCCCATCCAGAAGGCGGTCCAGGTAGCGCGGGCGGCCAGTTCGGGCCGGTTGTGGCCTAGCTGCTGCCCCACCAGCGTGCTGACGGCAATCCCCATGCCGATCATGGGCACCCAGGCTACACTATTTACATTGAACGCCAGCGTGGTCGCCGCCATGGCCAGCGGGCCCAACGCACCGACCAGCAAGTTGATGGCCGTAAAAGCCGTTACCTCGACGAACATCTGGAGTCCATTGGGAAAGCCGAATCGAACAATCCGCCACATCAAGGCGGCATCGAAACGTTTGCCGGAGACAAGTCCGTAACGTTCAATATGAGCCGGACGCATCATGAGCCGCCAGTAGACGAGCATCTTGAACCATTGCGATGCCGCCGTCGCCCAGCCGGCGCCTTCGATTCCCATAGCCGGGAATCCCAAGTATCCGAAAATCCAAACGTAGTCGAGCACGACGTTCATCAAAGAAGCGGAACAATCGACGACCATGACCACGCGCGTTTTCCCTCGCCCGGTGAAAAACGAGGCGAGCGCAGCCGACATGACCGCCGCTCCCGCGCCGAAACACAAGGTCTGGAAGTAAATAGACTCCAACGACGCCAGCTTCGGCGGATGCCCCGCGGCGGCAAACAGGTGCGGCGCGCAGGGCGCCAGCAGAATGAACAGCGGCGTTGCCCACAAACCGATGCGCACCCCCTGCCACACGGCCAGTCCGATCCGTTCCGGTCGCCCGGCCCCTTCATACTGGGCCACAAACGTATTCACATACGTCGCCAACCCCAACGGAAAACACAGTAACGTGAAATGCGCCAACCCGGCCGGCATCGACGCCGCCATGGCCTCCGTGTTGTGCCACAGCAGAAACATGCGGTCGGCAAAATGCATGAGGCTCCACGAACCGGTGGAAATCACCAGCGGCAGCGCAACCGCCAGCACCTCACGCCCGCCACACGGACGACGCCACCAGCTCAAGTTGGAATTGGTTCCGCTATTCATCGATGGCGACGCCGCCTGCCGGCTGGAGCCGGCCTGATCGGGCACGTTGGATCCGACAGATTGGACCGGCCCGACGGATCCGACGGATCGGCTCAAGACACCTCCGGCAAGCTCGGGCCGACAATCGTTACCCGACCAGGAGCACAATCAGCCGTTTCGGTCCGTGGACTCCCAGAATGAGAATCTTCTCGATATCGGCCGTGCGACTCGGGCCGGTAATCAGCACCAACTCGCCGCGGAACTCCGGGTCTTCCAGCTTGCCCGAAATTTCCGGCCACGCGGCCGGCATATGCTCTCGGAGCATGTCCACCGTGGCCACCACAATGCACGTTTCCGGCAGATAACACATCAGGCGTTCGGTTGCACTGCGATTGACGACCAGGCAACTGCCCGTATCGGCCAGTAAAGACTGAGCCTCGACCACACCGGCAGGAATTGCGGCAAGGTCCGCCGGCTTCATGTCCTCCTCGGCCCATGCAACCCGCGCGCGATCGAGCTTCGCAACCACCTGCTTGCACAGCGGACCGTCAACGGCGGCAACGCTCGCCCACTGGGAGCCATCGATCACTTCGACCAGCTTGTCAGCGGCCTCCTCCATGGACGGGCAGCGGATCAATTCGCCTTGAACGATCTCAAGCTCGTTGGCAAATCGCAGCGCCAAGGCTGCAGGGTCACTGGTTGCAGCGGGCCACACCTCGGGCGCAGGCGGGCGCTGGACGTCGGAATCCGCAGCGAGGCGGTCTCGGATGGTCTGCAAAATCGTATCGCGACTACTCATGTTTGTCCTTCATTTACCGGTTTCGCTTCCACCAGGCACGGAACGACGTCTCGGGGACCTTGGGGAGTGCTCGCGCACGAGTCCAGGCGCCGAGTTTGCCGGGATGCCACGGCAGCAGCGGCGCCATGCGCACGCCGAGCCGGACCGCCGTCATGGCCAGGCGATAACGCAGCGGGCCCCCCATTGCCCACGCCCACAGGATCCAGGTAAGCCGTTCGGTCCACGATCGCATGGGCGACGGTTCGTTGACGGCCCGATGCCGCAGATGCACCAACTGGTGCGGCAGGTCGATGCGAACCGGGCATATCTCACCGCACGCCCCACACAACGACGAGGCGAACGGCAGCGTGCCCGCCTTCTCCAGCCCCTGCAAGTGCGGCACGAGCACCGAACCGATCGGACCGGGATACACCCAGCCATAGGCCCAGCCCCCGGTACGGCGATACACGGGGCACGCATTCAGGCATGCGCCGCATCGAATGCAATACAGGGCCATCCGGGCGGCGGCGTCTTTCAATACCTCGCTGCGGCCGTTGTCGATAATGATCACATACAACTTCCGCCCCGGCGTAGCCCCCTGAATGAAATGCGTGTACGTGGTCATCTTCTGCCCCGTACCGCTGCGGCCCAGCAAGTTGAGGAACACGGGCAGATACTCGACGCTCGGCAGCACCTTCTCGATGCCCATCAGGGCCACGTGCACCGGCGGCGTGGAACAACTCAGACCGCTGTTCCCCTCGTTCTCCACAACCACGAGCGTCCCCGTGTCGGCCAGACCGAAGTTCACGCCGGACATCCCCATATCGGCCTTCAGATACTCGTTTCGCAAATGGCGACGGGCGACGTGCGTCAGGTGCTGGTGCTCGGCACTGAACGGCTCGCCCAGCTTCTCGGCAAACAGCCGGCCTACGTCCTCGGCGGAAAGGTGCAAGGCAGGCGTTACGATATGCGTAGGCCGCTGCCCGGCAAGCTGAACGATGTACTCGCCCAGGTCGGTCTCGACCGCACGGATTCCCTCCGACTCGAAGTGATGGTTCAGCTCCATCTCTTCGCTGACCATCGACTTGCCCTTGACAACGCTCTTCACGTCATGCTTTCGGGCAATGTCGATCACATGCCGGTTGGCCTCCTCGGCATTGGCGGCCCAAAGCACCTCGACGCCACGGGCCTTGAGGTTCTGCTCGAACTCGACGAGCAACTTATCGAGGTTCCGGACCGCGTAGGCCTTGATGGCATTGGCCGCGCGGCGCCAGTCCTGGAACTGCGGCACTTCGGCCATCACGGCCCGATTGTGCTTGCTCGATCGCTCGGTCGACTCGCCCAGCGATTTCGAACCCTGCGGCTCGTAAAGCCCCTTATTGAGCGATTTCAAAAACGGCGCGCCGTGAAAGACTTGTTCGTCAGGCATGATGGTTCAGTAACTCGGCAATATGCATGGTTCGGATGTGCTTCATGGCCGGGTTGCGCTGCATGATGCCACCGAAGTGCATCAGGCAGCTTACGTCGGGCGAAGTCACCACCTCGGCCCCCGTCTTCAGCACGTTCTCCGCCTTGGTCTGTCCCATGGCAATCGACGTGCCGGCCATTTTCACACTGAAGGTGCCCCCGAATCCGCAACACTCTTCCATATTCGGAAGCTCGGTGTATTCCAGGTCGCGCACATTCTGCAGCAAGGTGAGCGGCGCATCGACCAGCCCCAACTCGCGGCGGCCGTGGCAGCCGATGTGAAGCGTGACCTTGTGCGGGAACCGGGCGCCCACATCGGTCACCCCCAGAATATCGACCAGAAACTCGGTCAGCTCGAACACCCGCCGACCCACCGCCGCCACCTGCTCGTCCGCATCCACGTGCCGGAAAAAGACCCGGCACATCGCCGCACACGAACCCGAGGGGCAGACAATCCACCGGTGGTCGGCAAACGCGCGGACAAACTGGTGGATCACCCCGCGCGATTCATCCCAATAGCCCGAGTTGAATGCCGGCTGTCCACAGCATGTCTGCTGATCCGGAAAAACCACCCGGCAGCCTTGTCGCTCGAGCAATTCCGCCGTCGCCTGGCCGATTGCCGGGTAGAATTGATCGATATAGCATGGGATAAAGAGGGCTACTGGCTCGCCCGGCTGGTACGGTGGCGTATCCTGACGGGGGGCCTTCTCTCCGGGAGTACTCATTCACAAACCTACAGAACGAGCCGAGTTGTGTCACGTCGGAACGGCCGATCGCACGCCAACCGCCCCAGAAGCCCCCCTTATACACCGGATGCAGCCGATTGGGAAGGGTGGGGAGCCTGCCGACGAGAGAACTCGCCGCTCCCGCAGGACTTGCGCAAAACCCGCAAAACAGCTATACTGCCGTTCATGTCGCCCGAATTGAACTCACCGCTGGTCCGTACCCAAAGCCTGTCGGTACACGTGGGCGGGCAGAAGGTGCTCTGCGATGTGTCGTTTTCCCTGCTCCCGCACGAGTACATGGTCGTTGTCGGGCCGAATGGGGCCGGCAAGACGACCCTGTTGCGTTGCCTGGTGCGAATCCTGCGAGGCGACGGGACCATCGAACTTGCGGGCCGGCCTCTGGCCGATTACCGACAGCGCGAGCTGGCCCGACATATTGCCTACGTCCCGCAGGCAGGGAACTGGTCGGCCCCGTTCACCGTCGAGCAATTCGTCGCGATGGGGCGTTATCCGCATCTGAGTCCTTTCTCTCCGCCGGGCCGCGATGATCGCCGCGCCATCCGCGACGCCCTGGATCGCACACGCACGCTACCGTTTGCCGAACGGAAGCTCGATACCCTCAGCGGCGGCGAGCGGCAGCGCGTCGGTATTGCCGCGGCCCTGGCTCAGGAAGCGCCGCTTCTACTGCTCGATGAACCGACCACGTTTCTCGACTACCGCCACCAGGCCGAAGTCCTCACCCTGCTGCGCGAGGTCAATCGAGAAGCGGGCGTTACCATCCTTGCGGTCACCCACGACTTGAACCATGCCGCCCTGGAAGCCGACCGCGCCATAGCGCTCCGCGACGGCGCAATCGCCTATTGCGGATCGGCGCACGACCTGATGCAGCCCGACGTGCTCCGCCGCGTTTACGCGACCGACCTGCTCCTGATTCAGCATCCGACGACCGCCACGCCGATTGTCGTACCACACGCCCCCATCTGCCGAACCGAACGAGGGGGGGAAAGCGGTCTATGAGCAAATCCGGTTCTTCCGTCTCGCTCGCCGCCCTGCTTCTGTTCACGCTTGCCGTGACGGTTGTCGCCCCGTTTCTTGGCGGCGAGCCGATTTGGCCCGGCGCCTTGTGGCGCGACACAGATTCGACAATCGCCGATATCTTCTGGACCCTGCGCGTTCCGCGGGTCGCCGTGGCTTTGCTGGCCGGAGCCGGGCTGGCGATTAGCGGCATGGCGTTTCAGGCCATCTTCCGCAACCCGCTTGCGACCCCGTTCACATTGGGCACCAGTAGCGGGGCGGCGCTGGGAGCCTCGCTTTGCATTCATGCAGGTTGGCAGTTCAGCGTCTTGGGGATTTCTGCGACGACGGCATTTGCACTTGCCGGCGCCGTGCTGTCGATCCTTCTGGTCTACGGTCTGACACGCATGAAGACGGGGTTCTCGACCGCTTCGATGCTGCTGGCCGGCGTCGCGGTAAGCTTCTTCTTCTCCAGTCTCATTCTGCTGCTTCAATACTTAAGCGACTTCACGCAAACGTTCCGCATGATCCGTTGGGTGATGGGCGGCCTGGACCGCGTGGTCGGTTACGACGATTTGCTGAGTATTCTGCCGTTCGTCGGCACGGCCGCCCTGATTGTCTTCTATCAGACCCGCGAGCTGAATCTTCTGACTACGGGCGAAGAGCTTGCCGCCGGCCGGGGCGTCAACGTAGACCGGACCAAAATGGCCATCTTCTTCGCGGCCTCGATGGCGGTCAGTGGCGTGGTGGCCGTATGCGGACCGATCGGATTCGTGGGCCTGATGGCGCCGCACATCTGCCGCCTGCTGGTCGGCGCAGACCATCGCATACTCGCACCCGCCGTTCTGCTGTTCGGCGGCGGGTTTCTGATCGCATGCGATACGGTTGCCCGTACGGTGATTGCGCCGGTCGAACTGCCCGTGGGCATCATTACGGCTCTCCTGGGAGGCCCCTTTTTCCTATGGCTTCTGCTGACCAACCGCCGACTGGCGTGACCGAACAAATAACCTAGTCAACAAGCCGTTGCGCCTCTTCCTTCGCAATGCGGCACCATTGGACCGCGTTGTCCGGATTCCCGCCCAGCGTATGATTGTCCTTCATGATGATTTCGACAATGCAATCGCGAGTCGCCTCGAGCGTTTCGCGCAACCAGCGGCGAATGGCTTGGCGATCGATGTTCGGCGTGGCCAAGGCCGCCGGGTTGGGCTTGATCGAGAGGATATACCGGTCCTCCAACGCGGCGGCCATTTTCCGTACGTCGGCCCACGGTGAACAGGAAACACGCCGCAGATTGCTATGCTCGGCCACCTGCGACCAACGCCCGTGAAGCGGTTCGCAACACCCGTAGCAGTTCAAGCCGAATCGATCGAGAATGGGCTTCTCGCAGGGAAAGACGAACTCGGCATACATGCGAGGCGAAACCTGCGCGGTCTCTTGACTGTCGGCAAACCCCCACAAATCGCAGCAGCGGACACGACCGGCAAAATCGGGCTGCGGCAATTCGTCGGTATAGCCGAAACCGCCAGACCCGACGTAGGTCCCCTCATTGTTGAGTGTCAGCAGATCATTCGCTTCCAGGAAATCGAGCTTCTGCATCGTGCCGCGCGAAAGGATGCTCATCAGTTCTTTGACTTCATCGGGATGATCTACGAAGTCATAATGGAGCTGTTCGAGTCCCCGCAGGTGAACGGCGCGCATCGTCAGGCCAAGCGACCACCACCACACACCGGCCAATCGCACGCATAGCAAGTCGCCGAACAGGTCGCGCGCCAACTGAAGCAACGCCTGCGATCCGTTCAGGTCCACTTCCAGTTGGGGCGTATGAAGCCGCTTCAGATCCGTCCGATAATCCTTCAGCGGGCTTTCCCAAGCATAGGAGCCTCGCTGGGCCGTTCGGTGAAAGCCTGTTTCCAGCCCCCAATCCTCCTTGCGAAGAATCATGGGGATATCGAAGTAAGGCCCCACCGGCTTGTCATCGCCCATGGCATAGGCCCAGAAGCACTCACGTCGCAGCACCATTTCCCAACGTCGCGCCAGCGGCGCGCGGCACTGGAACTCGACGGCCGGGAGGATTTCGCTCCATCCCTGCTCCGGATCGCAAAAGACGAGAGGACGCGTCTTTTCGAGCTGATTGTGCCGCCGCCACAGATCACGGGTCTGCTGCATGTGCGGGCTCGACGCCGCGACGGCCACCTGCTCGGCCAAACGACGGAGGATTGCCCGATCCTCCAGACCGATATCCAGCCCCCGTCCCGACTCGTGGCGTCCCGACTCGTGGCGCGCCGGCACTTGGCGGGGCGCGGCCGGTTTGGGCAGTGAGGCAACCGGCTTCTCCGTCTGGGCGGCCGTAGAGGACTGGCGCAGAAATGCTCCCGTTTCTGGAGACTGCCGGGCGTGCAAAGGTGGCGACGCAGCCGGCACCGGTCGAACCGGTGTATGCGGAGGCGGTACGGCCCCGGAAGCATCCGCTCCGCTCGAATCGGTCGAGCGGCGGTGGACGAGGTCCTTTGCAAGGGGAACCGAGGGTGTCTGCCAGCTTGTGGGAATCATAAGGGATTCTCCGGATCGAGAACCTTCCGGGCCACCCTCGGTTATCGACATCCCATGCCACCGCCTCCACGAAACCCCGTCACAAAACTCCTAAGCGTTACATTTGTCGTCGCGGTTGTCTTCCGTTTTCTGTCCCGTTTTATCCTGTGCCGTGCATCCGAACGCCTGATCCGCCACTTCTCCTTCGAGAAGATGGGTGAACCTTGCCAATTATCCGGGTTGTTTCGACGGCATTATCCATGCAAACCTTCTGAGGGCACGTTTTTTCTTCCGCAAACCGCAATAGATGCCGAGAACGATTCCTGGAGCACTCCCCATACCAACCAAGGAAAAGTCGACCGGAACTCAATTTACCTAAAGTACTCAGATTACCAGGTCGATATGGCTCCATAGATGTTCGCGCAGGTCCGTCAGACGCAATCCGTCGGCGGTCGCCGGCTGCGTAGGCCGGCGAATCACCGTGCGCAATCCCGAAGGCGTCACCACCACAAAGGGAAAACACATCGCCGTTCCTGCTTTTGCAACCTGGCGTGGCAGGCGGTGTAGCTTCAGCCGAAACCACTCCTGCAGATCCGGCGAAGCTTGGTCCAAATCCTAATACGGAGGGGTAACTGTAATGACCCGGATTAATACGAACACAAGTTCGCTCAACGCACAGAAGACGTTGCGGCGTAACAACGAGGACCTGCAGACAGCGTTGACCCGGCTGAGCACTGGTTTGCGAATCAATTCGGGTAAGGATGACCCAGCCGGTTTGATCGCTGCTGAGATTATGCAGAGCGACATCAGGGCCACACAACAGGCCATCACCAACACGGAGCGCGGCAACCAGATGATTGCCACGGCCGACAGTGCCCTGGGCTCCATCGGCGACCTGCTGCACGATATTCGCGCCCTGGTTACCGAAGTCGCCAACACGGCGGTCATGTCGGACGAGCAGATCGAGGCCAACCAGTTGCAGGTAGACGCAGCTTTGGAGGCCATCAACCGAATCGCTCAGGTCACGTCCTTCCAGGGCCGCTCTCTGTTGAACGGCAGCCTGGACTTCATTACCAATGCAGACTCGATCGCCCAGATCGAGAACCTGAAGATCGACAAAGCCAACCTGGGCACCGCAAACGAGATGGACGTGCTGGTCGAGATCGCCTCGGCCGCCGAGCAGGCCCAGATCACCACCTCGTCCGGCGAGTCGCAGGCCGAGGCCGAGATTCGGTTCGCATCCCGAACCCGGCTTGAAGTGACGGGTGCAAACACGGGCGATGTGTACATCCAGGCGAACTCCCTCTCCGAAGAGTTCCACAACGTCAAGGTCATCTTCAACAACACTTACGAGACCGGCAGCCTGGACAACGGAGCCACGGCATCCTTCGACACGACCCAGAAGATCCTCTACGTCAACTGCGAAAACGGCGCTAGCAATATCGCCTTCGCCAACGTCGAATACGCGATCGAGAGCACCGAGTTGTTCACGGTTTACAGTGAGAATGTCGAAGCTGCCGACACCGTGGCGACGCTTGAGTGGGGCGGCAACGACAACGGCTACATGACGCAAGACTACATCACCGTCCAGGCCGACGCACGTGGCGAAGACTGGAACGACGTCCAGGTGAAGTTCGCCTACGACGAGTCAATCACCGCAGGCGCGCCCACCGCCGCCTACGATTCGGAATCGAAGACCATTACGGTTACAATGGCCGTCGGAAACGCCGGTAACGAAGTCGATGGCTGGAACAGCCTCAGCAACATCGCCAGCGCCATCAACGACCTCGACGATTTCTCTGCATCCACCACCATGACGACCAATGCCAGCAACACGGCCGACAACACCTATGTGTTCGGTTCGTTCGATCTGGATACGAAGGTCATTGCCGACACGGCCGCTACCGGGTACCTGAAGAGTTCGTTCTCGGACGCAACCCGCGCCCAGGCAGTTGTCGAGTTCTCCGCCGGCGTGCTCAAGACGTTCACCACCGACAGCGGCGATACGAACATGTACATCAAGGCCGCCGGGTTGGGCGATAGGTACGACCAAGCGCAGGTGCAGTTCGTGGCCGATGCCTCAGCCGTCGGACAGGAGTCTGCCGACTGGGACGCCGGCTCCAAGACGTTCATCGTCCATTACTTCCACGACGCAACCACGTCTTCGACCATCGATCAGATTGCCACGGCCATCAACGCCAGCAACGATTGGGAAGCCGTCATCGCGACTCCCGCCCAAGGCACTCGCAAGGTCAACTCCGGCCAGACCACCGTTGTCACCAGCACCGACTCGATCGTGGTCGAGGCAACGGAGGCTGGGGCGAACTTCAACAACATGCAGGTTGTCTTCGAGGCCAAGGAAGGACAGGGACCTGAGACTCCGAAGGCCAAGTATGACGCCGGCACCAACACGTTCACGTTCATGGTCGACTACAGTTCGGCCGCCCCAACCCGACTCGAGGACCTGGTCCTCGCGGTCAACGAGGTGGAGGGCTTTGCCGGCTACATGAACAAGAACGCGAACAGCGCCGTCGGCGGCATGTTCGGCGGCGGTGTCGATGCCACCGTGGTCGGCAATACCGGCTCTTCCGGCGGCAATGCCCTGCTGGACGACCTTGTGGTCGAAATCTCCGGCCCCGATGGCGCCGAAGTATTCACCTTCAACGCCGGCACCACGTCGAACCAGATGGCCAGCGCCATCAGCCTCGTAGCCGACGCCATCGGCGTCGAAGCCACCTTCAACAACGACCTGGTCACGATCCAGTCGCTTGCCTACGGTAGCGATTCGTTCGTGAGTGTCGCCGTGCTCAGCGAAGGCAGCAAGGGAACCCTCACCAAGAGCATCAGCGCCTCCCGCGATACCGGCGAGGACGTGGACGCCAAGATCAACGGCGTGCAGGCGACCTCGAAGGGCAACAAGATGTGGGTCAACACCTCTACCCTTGGCGTCACGATCGATGTTACCGCGGGAGTGGATAACAACTTCCGATTCAACATCAGTGGCGGTGGCGCCCAGTTCCAGTTGGGTCCCGACGTGGTCAGCAACCAGCAGGTGCGCATCGGTATTCAGAGCCTGAACACGGCCCGCCTCGGCGGCGTGAACGGAGCCCTGTACCAGTTGAACACCGGCGGCTCGGCCGACCTGAGCACCGACCCGAACATGGCGGCCAAGATTCTGGGAGACGCCATTGGTGTGGTGACCGACCTCCGCGGCCGGTTGGGTGCTCTCCAGAGCTTCACCATGGATACGAACATCCGGACGCTCGAAGATACCATGGAGAACTTGACTCAGGCGGAAAGCCAGATTCGGGACGCCGACTTCGCCGTCGAAACGGCCAACCTGACCCGAGCCCAAGTGCTCGTCCAGTCCGGCACCTCCGTGCTCGGTATCGCCAACCAGAACCCGCAGAACGTGCTCGGCCTGCTGCAATAAGCCAGGCCCTCCGCGTTCGCGTGAAAAAGCCACCCCGCCCCGGCAAACGCCGGGGCGGGTTTTTTTTGGATATTCTTCACCTGGGATAACGGCAAGGGCCCCGGTGCGTAAAGGGATAGCGGAAAACAACTTCGGCTACTCCACTGCTTCGTTCGCCTGGACAACGCAATGGAATGACGCCATAATATAGTGTTTCCGCGCCGGATCATGCGGTTCGGCAATTGACTCAGCAACGGTGGCCTAACCGGATGCCGCGAAAGATCAGACAACTCATCCGAGACTTGGAGGTCGCCGGCTTCGTCAGTCGAGGCGGAAAGGGCGACCACAGAAATTTCGTGCATCCCAGGGTGACAAGGCCGGTGACGGTTGCAGGAAAGGCAGGCGCGGATGCGAAGCGGTATCAAGAGAAGGCTGTGCGATCGGCCATTGAGGAGTCAAAACAATGAGAAGCAGTGCTTGGTATGTCAAGATCGTTGAATGGTCGGAGGAGGATCAGTGCTTCGTAGGTAGTTGCCCCGGATTGTTCTATGGCGGTTGCCACGGCGATGACGAACAGACCGTGTTCGCGCAATTGTGCGACCTCGTCGACGAGATGGTCGAACTGTACGCAAAGGAAGGGAGGCCGCTGCCGCCTCCGACGTGCGGAAAAGACTACGCCAATAAGATGGTGGAGGTTACCTAAACCATCTGCAAATCGGATCGTCAGCACGGAACCGGCTCTTCCAGGTGCGGATAGCGAATCGTTGGAGTCCCGCCTTCAGCCGTAAAGGAAGAACCGCCTACAGGCGGGACTCCAACCATTGCCCGCAAGATTTGGGCAAGATATGCCGATTACAGGAAACGTATGGGCAGGCGGCTCTTCCGATTGGGTTGCGCGCCCCGAACGGATTCGTCCTTCACCACGGAGGGGTTCATGTCGAAAAAGGCCAATCGCCACCGGAAAGTATCCAAACACAGCCAAAAACGCCGGAACGGAGACGCAGCCCCACCCCCCACCGGAGTCGCAGCGCCCGCCGTTTCCGGCCCAAAGCTCGACCACTCCCCTGCAACCGCGCCCGCCGAACCGTTCAGTCTCTGGATTCAGCCTTCCGCACCCAACGGGCCGCAACGTCGCATCGACAGCGGACCGAGACCGGCCAAACTGGGCATCGGGAATCTGAATGTCCAACGCGCCAGCGCCCCCGATGTGCAGGTGCGCCTTGGCGAGGAAAGCACGGATGCCGAGGATGGCATTCCAAGTTTCGACGCCAAGGATGTTATGCGACGCTATCTCGAAGGCGACCATGCAGGCGCATTCGAAGAGTGCATGCGGACGATGAAGGCATTCGACAAGTCGTCTCTTGAAGCCGTATCACCCGAAGCCAGACTGCAGATCAACGAGTTCGTCGGCACGCTACTGTATCTCCTTACACGCCCCGATCTGCTGCTGACACGCGAGCAAACGCTCAAAATCATGGGTGGGCACCACACCCTGACAAACCTCGTTGCCATCTCCATCTTCAAATCCACCGACATCCATTTGGCAATCATTAGCGAACAGCCGCGCAATTTCGGCAAAATGCTCCTGTTGCATTCGGTGCGGAACAAGTCCCGTATCGATCCCCGGCAGTTCTTCAATGCCGATCCCGAGTTGGCGTCGATGTGGTATGCCACCTACGGCCTTTCCGCAGTGAGTCCGATTGCGGAACACGTTTGGAACAACGTGAAGCAACACCTGGCGTATGTCGACGATCGGCTCCAGGTTCCAGACCACCGGATCAACGGCCTGCTGTTCCAGGCAACCTATGTGGACGATGACCAGGCGCGATCGATCAAAATGCGATTCAACGCCGACATCCAACGGCAGATAGGAAATCGGAATCCGAAGCTCGCGCCTGTGCGAGATCGGCTCGCCATCGTTACCGGCAAATGGCGCCATGGCACCGCTGTCCACCGCAGCCTCTCACCCCTGGTCAATAGCCTTCGCAACAAGTATCGGTTGACCCTGGTTCACCTGGGTAAACGCGATTCCTCTGTTGTCACCGAAGGATTTGACGAGGTGCGGAACGTTACGCAGGAAGGTCGCACCCTCGACTGCTCCGACCTGCACAATGGCCGATTCCAGTTGGCCTTCTTCCCCGACGTCGGCATGACGAGCGAGTCCATTTGGCTGTCGAACATGCGACTTGCGCCGATTCAGGCGGTCGGTTACGGGCATCCGACCACGACGGCCGGCAGTCGGATCGACTATTTCATCGGTGGGGCCGAAGTGGAATTGGTTGAGAAGGCGCAGGAGTTTTACACCGAACGACTGGTGCTCATTCCCGGCCTGGCCGCCGTGCCTGTCTATCCGGCCTATCAACCTCAGTTCCCGCCGCCCGTGCAAGACCGCATCGTTATCAACTTGCCCTGGGGTGTGGCCAAGATCAACCACCCGATCGTCAAGCGGCTGCAAGCCATCCAGCAGCGCGTTTCGCGGCCGATCGAATTCCATTTCTTCCCCGGCTCGGGACTTCACCGATACCACTCGGTGCCCGTGGTCCTGAAGGAATTGGGCGCCATTCTCGGAACCGGTGCGAAAGTGTATTCCAATCGCGCTTATGCGGAATACATGACCGTGCTGGAAGAAGCCCATTTCGCCCTCGATTCCTACCCCTTCGGCGGCTACAACACGGTTGTCGACTCCTTGCATCTGGGCAAGCCCATGGTCACGCAAGAGGGCGATCGGTTCTACAACCGCGCCAGTTCGGCCCTGTTGCGCCGCGTGGGACTCGAGGAACTGATCACACACAGCGAAGAAGAATACATCGAAAAGGCCGTGCGATTGGCTACCGACGACGAGTATCGCAACGAACTCTCCACACGCTTGCGCAACACCGACCTGCGGGCATGTCTGTTCGACGACGACAATACGCAATACTTCTGCAAGGCGATCGACTACCTGATCGAGAACCACGAGCGTCTTCAGCGCGCCACCGGCCGCCAGCCCATTTTCATCCGCTGAGCCGACCGTGGTGATCCCTGCTGCGCCGCCGGAGCAACAGGGCCGGCAAGATGAAGGCAAACAGAACGGGCAGAACCGGCTCCGGCACTACCCGGAATTGCAGCACGCTGCCCGAGACCGATCCGGCGGCGAAACTGGCCGTCTCGGCCACCGTAGAAAGCTCCAGACGGAGGAACGGGTCGTACTCGTCCAGCGTGTAGTACCCGAGCCCTTCGAACGAGTGCGTTCCGTTGCCGTCGCCAAGGACGTAATACTGGTAGTCCGCTCCTTCGACCGTGCCCAGGAACAACGCACGGTCTGCTGCGTCGACCGCTTCATCCACGTACACGCCGCCCCGGAACTCGTCGCGAAGCTCGAGGTCCGTCACGCCCAGATAGACGTCGATCGTATTGTCCGAGTCCAATGCCCCGGTAGCCGGTGTATCGCTTGTCAGCCGCAGCACGTCGTTGACACTCGCGCCTGTATTGGTGTAATCCGGGCTGCCCGTCTGGCCGAACTCGAAGGCATAGTCCATTCCGCCGGCAGGATCGATCGTGGCAACCGAGAGAATGCCGACGCTCGCGCCGGGACTCAAGAGTCCCTGGCCGTCAACCAGCCCTGTAATCGTCCCCGTACCGCCCAGGGTTGCCCCGGCGTCGACCGTAACCGTTCCTCCGCCGTTAAGCGCCCCGTTGACCAGAAGCGAACCCGCCGCCACCCGCGTTGTGCCCGTATAGGTGTTGTTGCCGTAGGTCAATTTCAACACACCATCTCCCGTCTTGGTGAGACTACCCGCGCTCCCTTTATGGGGTTCAATGATTCCGCTGACAGTCAGACTGCCGTTGTTGAATTCAACAATGGCATGTGGGTGGTCAACATGCAGCCGAACAAACCCGGTCCATGTATTATCACCACTCGCGCTCCGCAAGGAAACGGCAGTGCTCGTCTCGCTCACGTTACCGACGTAGAGGTCGCGTGCTACCGTAATACCGCCGTTCAACTCCAAGGTCGCTTGATCATACACATGGCAATAGGAAGACGTTCCCAAAGCGCCGCCATGCGAGATACTGAGCACACCTTTGGCCACGTCGGTTGTGGCGGCATAGGTGTTGTTCCCTGTAAGGACAAGAGTACCGGCGCCACCCTTGACGAACGTACCTGAACCGCTGATTCGACCGTGAACGGTGAGTGTGCCGGCATCGACGCCGATCCGGCTGGTACTCTCCACGATATCGCCGTTCCAAACGTTATCGCCGCTGAGACTGCGCAGTGCGCCGGATGAGCTGATTCCACTACCGCTAATCGAAAGCGATTCTGACACGGTCACGTCACCTTGCACCTGCAGGGCGGCGCCGCTGCTAACCGTCGTGCCATGATCGGTCGTACCCAGAGCGCCATTGGCCCGGATATTCAACACCCCGGCTGCAACCGTCGTGTGGCCGGCATACGTGTTCTCGTGCGTCAGAACGAGTGCACCGGCCCCCACTTTCGTCAGGCTACCCGCGCTGCCGTTGTGCGGTTCGATAAGACCGTTGATGGTCAAGGTACCGCTATCAACGCCGATGCTGGAATCAGGGTGATCCGAATGCTGTCGCACCCATCCCGTCCAAGTGTTGTTGCCGCTGATGCTTCGCAGTGATCCGGCGCCCTTAACACCGTCGCCTCGAATATACAGATTATTGGCAACGGTGATGCCATTCTGGACCTCAACGGCTGCTCCCACTGCGATGACATGGCAGTAGTTCAACGTCCCCAACGCCTGATCGTGCTGGAGGTTCACCACTCCGGCCGACACGTCGAGTGCATTGCCGGAAAGCGTGTTCTCTCCCGCCAGAATCAGCTTACCGGCGCCGGCCTTTCGCAACGTACCAGTACCACGAAGCTGGCAGTTAATGGACAACAGCAGCGAGCCACGCCGCATCTGAGGCCGGTCTCCAACGCGCGCCATTGCACCAAGCAAGCCGCCGAACCGCAAGGCTTTGGCGCATACTTTCTGAGGGGGGCTCATCCGTACGGCCACATAAGTGGGCTTGACATCCATTTCTTCGACCCCCCAATCATCCGCGATCGTTCCGCTTGCACGCCAGCCGCAAGACAAGTACACTGACGGGTGTGTTGGCATGTGGCGGCCAGCGTTGGACGTTGCCGCACTCGGGCACAAGCCAATACAAAGCCGCTCGAGCCGCGGGTGAATGACCCGCCGGAAAGGGGACAGCCATGAAGCGACGAACTGGCGGGTTCACCCTGGTCGAATTGCTGGTGGTCATCGCAATCATCGGGATTCTAATCGGTCTGTTGTTACCGGCCGTGCAGAGCGCCCGCGAGGCGGCGC
Source organism: Thermoguttaceae bacterium (assembly GCA_040772845.1). Taxonomy (GTDB): domain Bacteria; phylum Planctomycetota; class Planctomycetia; order Pirellulales; family Thermoguttaceae; genus PWXP01. The sequence continues at coordinate 4,915,483 of JAXGXG010000001.1, read as the reverse complement.
GGCGGCTGCAGTGCACCAACAATATGAAGCAGCTCGGCTTGGCCCTGATGAATTACGAGTTGGCCCACAAGATCTTCCCGCCTGCCATACAGTATTCCGGCTCGGAGAATCCGCCTTCCACACGCGACGTGCGCCCGAACTGGGTCGTTCTCATCCTGCCGTATATTGAACAGATGGGGCTTTACAAGAGTATCGATCCGGATCATTTCCTGTCGGATCCGGAAAACCGGGCAGTGCGCGCAACGTCGTTATCTGTTCTGCTTTGCCCGACCGATGCGAACAACCAGACACCCTACGACGGCCAGTACTACACGGCTGACAGCGGTCCGTGGGCGCGCTGCAACTATGCGGCCAACGGCGGGCGGGGCTATCTGCTCCTGCCATCCAGCTATCCTTCCCGCGCCGATGCCATGGCCGGCCGCACCTCGCCTGGTTGGTCAAGTGAAAAGTATCGGGGTGTGATGGGTGCGAATGCCGCCGCCAAGATCTCCGCGATCCGCGATGGAACGAGTCATACCTTTCTGCTAGGCGAGATTCGGGCAGGCTTGTCGACCGAAGATGCCCGAGGGACGTGGGCCCTCGGCGGCGGTCCCAGTTCGCTTTGGGGCTATGGTTCGGGCTTCGACGCCAATGGCCCCAACTACTGCGGTAACAACTCGGACGACGTGGTCGACTGCGCCAAGGTCGTCAGTGCCCTGGGAGAAGCAACCCTGCAACGAGAATGCATGACATGCTGCAGCAATCAGGGCAATTGGCAACAGGGGGTCCGTAGCAAGCATCCCGGCGGCGTCAACATGGCGTTCTGCGACGGCAGCGTCCATTTTATCAGCGACTGGATCGAAACAACGGGCGGCTTCGGCAGTACATGGGATCGGCTCATTTGCAGCGACGACGGTATGCCCATCGACTCGGCGAAACTCGGTTTGTGACACGCCTTCCTTGCCCCGCGAAAAGAGACGTCCTCCAGACGCAAATCCATTCCAGGTCCTTCTTCAGCCGCGAGAGAATCGATGCTACGTTTTCTATCTCCCCTGTTTCTTCTCACAAGCATCCTGGTGGGCTGCGGCGACTCGCCCATAGATATGGTGTCCGTGTCCGGCACGGCCGCGTTCGAAGACGGAAGCGTGCCGCAAGGCGAAGTCGTGCAGGTTGTCTTCGAACCGGCTTCGGACGGCCCGCAGGCCATCAAGAAGGCCGCCTCGGGCGACATCGGCCCGGACGGCCATTTCGAGCTAATGACCCGAAGGCCCGGCGATGGCGTGATTCCCGGCAAGTACAAGGTCTTCTTCATTGCACACAAGACCATGATGGGCCAGGAACCGTTGCTGCCCGCTCGGTTCAATTCCGCCGATCAAACGCCTTTTGAAGTCACCGTCGAGGATGGTGACAACGAGCCGTTCAGCTTCACTCTACAGAAGCAGTAGCCGGCATAAGGCCCGCTGCAACATTCCTGTCCTGACCGATTGCCCGAACACCACAATAGGGAAACATGAGGCCCCCGTGTATTGGCGTCTTACCTCACGCATCGCCGGCAATTCACTTGCCTGGCGGCATGGGACCTGCTAAACTGAAAAGAGACGCAACGGTTCGCCCGACCGTTCATCACGGTTGCGTTCTGTGCGATCAGGTCTCGGCTGTACGCCACCTGAATGGAATTCACCTTGGTCGAGTTGCTGGTAGTCATTACGATCATCGGTATTCTCATTTCTCTGCTCCTGCCGGCCGTACAGAGCGCACGGGAGGCCGCCCGCCGCCTGCAATGCCAGAACAACTTGAAACAGTTGGGACTTGCATGCCTGAACTACGAGAGCACCTACAAGATTTTCCCACCTGCCTCGCATTGGGCAAGTGATTCGAACGGTTTGCTCACCAGTGATATCGAGAGAGCAATTCAGGCCGCCGCGCGAAGCGCCCATTCGGGCGGCATCTTCACCTGTTTCGCAGACGGAAGCGTTCACTGGATCAGCAACCATGTGGAAACCAGCGGTTCGAGCAGCTATGCCTCCGTCTGGGATCGGCTGAACCTTTCGGCCGATGGTCAGCCGGTCTCGGCTTCGGCATTCTGAGAAGCCGGAAGAGACGTGATTTGGCGCCACCGGTGCCGCGTCCTGCTTGACACCGCTTCGTGGCTGCGCATACTGAAGGGGAATCTGCATCCCCGCCCTGCACAACGCCTGCCGCGTGTCCTGCAAACCAACCTGCTTTTCAGAGAAAGCCCCGCCATGAAATCGCCCAAACACAGCAGCGTTTTCCTGCCAACGTGGCTTCTGATTGTCGCCTGCCTTGCACAAGTGCCTGCCCTTTGCGCAACTACAGCCGAATCGCTCCCCCAGCAGCCCGAAGCCACGATTGCCATTCACGGGTTTGAATCGCTTGATGGGATCTCGAAAAGCTGGGGAGGCGACTGTACCGAAATACGCCTGGACCTCAACACGGAACGGTCATTCGTATCGGAAGGAAGAGGCAGCCTGCACCTGTCCGGGCAAAGTGGTAAGACCGATGGCAAGAATTACTACAACGGGGTCACTCTGTCGCTCGCGAGTATCGATATTCACCGGCGCGCCGTCCTGTTGGACTGCTGGACGTCAACGCCTGCGTCGACACATGCCGTCTATGTTCGCCTGTTTGGGCCCGGCAGAAAGCAGGTGGCCGGTTGGGTCAATTGGGGCAAGCCGTTCACGAGGAATGGTCATCTGACGATACGGCTCGACGATGCGGTGTCGGGCGATGGATTCACCTGGGAAGAAGCGAGCGTTCAAACGGAAAGCACTATGCCGGTGGTTGCGGCCGAGATCATTATTGGCACAAACACTCCGGATACCACGTTTGACATCTACATCGACGACCTTCGTATCACGCAGTCACGCCATATCCGATTCGACGAAGTGACCGAGCCCAAAAAGTTGTGCCTGGAAACCACGCTGGTCCGAGCACGGCAGCCGGAAGCCGTTCTTATCAGCCCGGCCGACGATCGCTATACGGAGTTGGCGCGCCGCCTCCAGCAGAAGATTCGAGAACTGACCGGGGCGGAACTGGCGATTCTTCCTGCCGATCAAGCGACTCGCGAGCAGCTTGCCGCCACAAATGCCATTCTGCTGGGCAACGTTTGCGACAATCGGGCGATTCTGCCGCTCTATTCGCTCATGTATACGCCGGTCGACCACGCCTATCCGCCCGAAGACGGCTATCTGGCACACACGGTGCACGATCCCTGGGGAACCGGCAAAAATGCATTGGTGCTCGGCGGTTCCTCTGTAGCCGGAACCGCCAAAGCCGTCGCGGCTTTCCTGACGACACTCCAACCGGGCGACGATTTGATCCTGCCGAAAACCAATCTCTTTGCGCTCGACGCAGAAGAAATGCGTTCCATCGAGCGCCGCCAGAAGACACTTGATGACGATGACATCGCCCGGCAGGTAGAGCGAGCCAAAAACGACTTCGCTCGCGGCGCCCACCGTTCGGTAGCCGGCCGTATGGGCAATCTCGGCTTCGAATACTGCCGGTCGGGAAACGACATGCTGGCCAGGTTGTACAAGGAACTCGCAGTGGCCTGGCGCGAAAGCTACCAGGCCAAGCCAGACATCTACGGCGGCCCCTGGGGCATGGATATGGACTTCCACCTCAAAGAAGTTCTTCCCGCCTGGGACCTGCTGGAAGAAAGCCCTGCACTAACCGACGACGAACGACTTGAAGTGACGCAGATACTCTTCGAGTTCATCACCACCGACGTAGTCCGCAAGGCGGCCGGCGCACTGCGCAGTAACCATGTACGCCACAACCACACCACGTTTCCTGCGTTGGGACTCTACTTCGCCGGCGAGTATTTCCGCAAAGGTTACGCATGCATCGAATCGCGACATTGGTTGAACATCGCGCAGGCGTGTTTCTCGCTCCAGGCCGAGGCCGCAAAACCTCACGAAGACTGCAACGGATACGGCTGGCTGGTACCCTATCATACGATGCGATACGCCCTGGCCTCCGGCGATACGAAGTGTTTCGACAATGGTACCGTCCGAAGCCAGGCCGATTACGCCATTCTGACCATGGACAACCTGGGCTACCAGGTACCCTACGGCGACACCGGTTCCTGGCGATGTTGGTTTTCGGAAGTCCCCTACCTGCGAGGCGCCGCGATGTTCTACCGCGATGGTCGTTACGCGTGGGTGTTGGATAAGAAACAGGCGATCCGCCCGGACCAAACGAAGTACCAGTATGCCTGTCGGATTGAACCGAAAGAGCCGGCCGACCTGCTGGGCGCCCGAGCCATTCCATTGGACCGTATGTATTGGGAATCTTTTTCCGGCCCCGATACGATTCCGTTGGACAAGGCGGTTGACAAGGTGGTCATGCGAGCATCGTTCGATCCGGGGCGACAGTATCTGCTGCTGGACGGTCTTTCCAACGGTGGACACAAGCATTACGACGGCAACTCCATCTCGCGCATCACTGATCGCAATCGGATTTGGCTGGCCGATAACGACTACATCCGCTCGCTTCCGAAGTTCCACAACTCGATGCTCGTCTTCCGCGACGGGCAGGCCGAGACCATTCCCGCTTACTGCGAACTGGAAGCCGTGGCCGACACGCCTGCAAAGGGTATCTCCCAAACGGTTGTTCGCAACTATGCGGGCGTCGACTGGCATCGAGCGATCCTCTGGAGCAAGGAACGCTTCTTTCTCGTTATCGATGACCTGGTCGCCCTGGAGCCGGCCGACTACGACTTCCACTGCTTCTGGCACGTGGTCGGTCAAACGGAACTGACCCCGCAAGGTCTCGAAGTCGAGCAGAAGGGTCCGAAGTTCTTCATCCGCAACGGCTCCGGCGTACGCACAAGCCTCACGGACGATAGCCAGCTCGGAAAAAACTGGGCCGGCTATGAATTCGCCGAGCCGGTTGTCCATAGCATGCGGCAGGTGCAATCTGCCCGGCTCGAAACGGCTGAACGGCTGAGTTTCGCCAACCTTCTGTTCGCCAGCGACGCCGAGACGCCCCAAGATTTCGTGCCGGCCATGCTCAACGGGCAGACGGTCCTTGTCCGAAGTGAGGACGAACTCTCGCTCGGCGGTGTGGGCGATCCGCAAACACCGCGACAACTCGTGCCGGGGCTCAAGCTGGCCGCCCGAGCATTCCTGCTGGCCGAACCGTCGGGACTGGCCGTCGACGCCCAGTCATTCGCGTGGCGAGAGACAACGCTTAGCGCCAACCATCCAATTCAGCTTGAGATAACGGAAGGACAACTCCACCTGACGGCCGATGCGCCCACCATTGTCACGTTCACCGGCCTCGAAGGCAAGCCGACCTTCTCGGGCAGTGTGAGCAACACGTCGAAGAAGGACGACCGATGGACAATCCACTTGGCGCCGGGCCAAGCCGCCATTACCTCAACCGGTCTCGGTCTGTCCGGACTGAACGACGTACTGAAGGCAATCGATATTCCTGCTTCCGAACCAGGCTCCAAGCTGGCCGGTCCGCAAACACCGTCAGCCACGACGCTCTGGTCGGTGCGACCGGACGAAGGCACACCGGCCGAAACGTTCACCGCGCTGGCAGTTGGCGACCTGGATGGCAATGGATGCGACGAGATCATTGCGGGAACCGATGCGAATTGCGTGCGATGCCTGGGAGCCGACGGGAAGAAGCTCTGGAAATTCGCCGCCAAGGGGCTGGTCACCACCACAGCCATTGCCGATCTCGACCAATCGAACCAGAAGTACGCTCTTGCAGGCTCAGAAGACCACAACGTGTACGCCCTCACGGCAACCGGCGCGCTCCACTGGTCCTTCGAGCTGCCGCAATACAAGCGGCCTGGGAATGTGCGTGTGCTTTACGCAGCCGATCTGAACGGTGACGGACACGAAGAGGTTATCGCCGGTGGTGACAACTGGCGCTACTATGCCCTCGATGCTTCCGGCCAGAAACTCTGGCGCCATGAGAGCGTACATCCGTCCAGTGCAGGCGCGTCGGGCGATCTGGACGGCGACGGCAAACTGGAAACGCTATGCGGCACCGTCTACTATTGGTGGCCCTGTGTCGACTGCAAAGGAACGCAGCTCTGGCGCTACTCGGTCCGTGGGCCGCATGCCACGGTTGCACTAACGGCCAACCTCCAAGGGAATGGACAGCGAGCAGCCGTGTTCGGCTCGGAAGATGGCAACCTGCACGTCCTCGATTCCCAGGGAAAACGACTTTGGCTCTTCAACGTCGGCGATGAAGTCACCGGCGCGCTGGCACTCGACGTCGATGCCGACAATCGCGACGAGATCGTTGCTTCCTCGCTGAGTTTCAACGTCTTTGCACTCGATGCTTCGGGCACACCTTCCTGGCGGACTAACCTGGGAAGTCCGGTCCGGTCGCTGACCGCGGCCGACGTCAACGGCGACGGCCGCAAGGAACTGATCGCCGGTTGTGACGACGGGCGGATTCTTGTACTCGACGGTCAAGGCGCGTGTGTCGGGCACTTCCAGGCGGCAAGTCGGGCACAGCAACTGGTCGCAGCACAACTCGAACCGGGCAAGAGGCAGCAAATTGTCGCCCGGTTGCTCGACGGTACGCTGGTCGCATTCCAATGGGAGTGATTCCAATTGAAAGCCCAAAACTTGACACCGGCGGCGGGGCGTGCATACTGGATACGTTTCCGCCCTCGCAAACCAGGGGACAATGGCTACGGCCTGCCGGCCCCACAACGCGAGAACAGGCCTTCCTGCCACATTCCACCGCACCCCAGGACCAAGCCATGAATACACCTCTTGATCGACGTCGTTTTGTTCAACAAGCCAGTGGACTCTTTCTGGGAGGCGCAGCACTGGCCGCCTTGTCGGCCCGCGCCGACGAACCGAACAACAGTATGCGCAAGGCGCTCGGCTGGCGAATGATTCAGGGCGACCTGTCCGTCGAGGACAAGCTTCGCATGATCAAGGACGTCGGTTTTGCAGGTGTTGAGGTACCGGCCGTGCAGGCTGACAAGCCCATTTTCGATCCCAAGGAACTTGCCCGGGCCAGCGAGAAAGTGGGCGTCCCCGTTCACGGCGTCACCATGGCGGGTCATCCCGATATCTGCGCCGTCATCGATCAGGCCGCCATGTACGGCGCGACCTCCGTGCTGTACGTCGTACGGGCCGATACGAGCGTTCCGTTCATGGAACACTACCGAAAGACACAAGAGGCCATTCGGGTCGGCATCCCCCGCGCCGAAGAGAAGAAGGTTTCGATCCTGATTGAAAACGTGTGGGCCAGTTTCCTCATCGAGCCGTTGACCATGGCCCGCTACATCGATGAACTTGATAGTCCCTATGTCGGCGCCTACTTCGACGTGGGCAACTGTATGCGATGGGGCTGGCCGCAACACTGGATCCAGGTGTTGGGCAAGCGGATCGGCAAGATCCACATCAAGGAATACAGCCTCAAGACGGGCATGAGCGAAGGCATGTGGAAGGGATTCGACTTTCCGATCGGCGAAGGCGATATCGACTGGGCCGGAGTTCGCGAGGAACTCAACAAGATCGGGTTCAGCAGTTGGGCCACCTCCGAAGTACGCGGCGGCGGTCGCGACCGCCTGGCCGAAATCTCGGCCGAAATGGACCGGGTCCTGGCGCTGTAGAATCACCTCGTCCCTGGAACGTTTGCCTGGTAGAAAGAGATTCATCTCCATCTCAAACCACGGGAGGCCGCGTGATCATGAGCACCAGTCGCCGAAGTTTTCTGAGATTCGCCGGAATTGCCGGCATGGGATTGGCGCATTGCAGCTTCAGACAAGCCGGCGCCCATGCCCAGGATACTGCAAACGTCAACAACAAGGTTGCGGTCGGTCGGGCCATTGCGACGCTCGAAGATGGCGGCACGTTAGCAACACCGTTCTGGCGAATCGAAAGCGGCAAAGAAGGGCCGTCCTTGCTGCTGCTGGCCGCGCAGCATGGTAACGAGATTCATGGCGCCGAAGTGGCGCGCCGAATGAAAGACGTATGTTCCCGGCAACTCATCGCCGGTAGCGTGTGGCTGGTTCCCATGGCCAACTTGCCGGCAATCCGGGTGCGCCGGCACTCGGTCGATCTCGGCCCCGAACAGCCGGGCCGCTTCAGCCAAGGCCACAATATGCAACAGACGTGGCCCGGCAATCCCGAAGGCAACAATACACAGCGCATCGCGTTTGCGATCGATCAGGCCGTCGTGCGCCATTGCAGCCATGCCGTCGATATGCATTGCTGGAATCAATTCTGGGCGGCGGAGACCCTGGCGGTAACCGGCCATGCCTCCTCGGAGCTTATGGGAAACGTTACCACAACCCGCTTCATCAGCTACCGCCCGGTCCGCCCGCCTGCCGAAAAACCCGTGAGCTTCTCGCACATGATGCACCAACGCGGCGCCGGTGCGATTGTCATGGAGCTTTCCGGGCAGTTCCAAATGCGGCAGCGGCAAGTGCAGATTGGGCTCGACTCCATGCTCAATATCGCCAAAGCCCTGGGGATGATCGCGGGCGAGCCCGAACGGATCAAAGGCCCCCGAGTGGAGCGGAAAAAGGAAACAAGTCACGAAGTCCTGGCGCCGGCCGCCGGTATCTTCATGCCTGCCACGCAGAACGGCTCGAACCTGACTCTCGTCCCCGGCGACTTCGTCGAAGAAGGCCAGCCGCTCGGGCATATCCTCAGCGAGACCGATCTGGCGACCGTCCCTGTTGTAGCGCCCGTCGCAGGCTACCTGTGGCAACTCAACGCATGTCATGGGCAACTGTGCGACGCCAGCCTGCCGGCCCAGCATCCATACGCCGCCGAAGGCGACCGGCTGGCACTGATCGTCCGTAGTTGAACCTGCGTCCGCGCATCGGCGACAACTCGGCTCCTGCCGTCCTCCGACGCGTCCCGGGCCTTGGAAGATGCCGTGGGATTCGGTTATAATCGCGTCTATTGGAAGACTCCGGGAGAAGGACATGAAGGACAATCCTTTCGATCTGACAGGCAAAGTCGCCCTGATTACAGGGGGCAGCAAGGGAATCGGGTACTCTATCGCCAGCGGGTTTGCCCGAGCCGGCGCCAGCCTCTTCCTTTGCGGTCGCAACGAGGCGTCCCTGGCGACCGCGGTAGAAAAGCTTCGGGCCGAAACGGCCGGTCGGGTAGAGTTCATCTGTGCGGATATGTCACGCCGCGAGGATGTGCAACGCATTGCCGACGAAGCCGTCGCGCGCCTCGGCCAGGTCGATATCCTGGTGAACAACGCAGGTTGGAACATCGTCCAGGCGATTGATGAGATTCGCGACGAAGACTGGGACTACCTCATGGATCTGAATCTGACGAACGTCATGGCGCTCACCCGCGCCCTGGCGCCGGGCATGAAAGAGCGCGGCTGGGGACGCGTGATTCATATCTCGTCGATCATGGCCTTGGGCAGCACACCGAAGCGAAATGCATACTCGGCCACCAAGGCGGCGCTGATTGGCCTGGCCAAGGCAAGCGCGTTGGATCTGGGGCCGTTCGGCATTACGGTCAACTGCATCGCCCCGGGGCCAATCGCCACGGAAATGCCCATGTCCATTCTCAGCCAACAGCAGCAAGACGAGCTGGCAGCCAGGACGGCACTCGGCCGCTGGGCGCGACCCGACGAACTGAGCGGCCCGGCCCTGCTGCTGGCCAGCGACGCCGGCAGCTACATTACGGGAACCTGCCTTGTGGTCGACGGTGGAGCCCTCAGCCGCGTATTCTAGTGCGCGTCGATTAGCGGCCATTTCGCCGTTCTTTCAGAAATGCTGGACAACGGACCAGCGCCATCGTTAGACTACTGTTGAGTTCGAGTCGGAACGATCGCCGGCCCGAACGCCGTACACCTTCCCGCAAGGAGCCCCACAATGTCCTCCCGCCACTTCTCGACGGTCATTCGGTTACTTCTTCCCGCAGCCTACTGCCTCGTGGCCTTTGCAGTGCTCTGTCCGTCGGTTCGAGCGGCCGAGGCGCCGCCGCGTATGAAACGGGCCGATGCGTTCCTCGGTATCCACTTCGATTTTCATGCCGGGGATGACTGCGACCATGTCGGAGCGAGAACCACTCGGGAGATGGTCGAGCTTGTGCTTGACAAGGTGAAGCCCGACTACATCCAGATCGACTGCAAAGGGCACCGCGGCTATTCGAGCTACCCGACAAAGGTCGGCAACCCGGCGCCCGGCTTCGTAGGCGATCCTTTACGAATCTGGCGTGACGTGACCCGCGAGCGCGGGGTCGCCCTGTTCATGCACTACTCCGGCGTTTGGGACTACCATGCCGTGGCAACGCATCCCGAGTGGGCGGCCATCCATGCCAACGGCAAGCCCAGCGAGAAGGCGACTTCGGTCTTCGGACCCTATGTCGATAGGCTGATGATTCCACAGCTTCGCGAACTGGCAGGCGAGTACGGAGTCGACGGCGCCTGGGTTGACGGCGACTGCTGGGGCGCCACCCCCGATTACAGCGAGGCGACCGTGCGCCGCTTCTGTGAGCAGACGGGCGCCAGCGCCGCACCGCGAAAGGCAGACGAGCCCTATTGGCACGAATGGATGGACTTCAATCGCGAGGGCTTTCGCTGCTACCTGCGGCACTACGTCAACGCACTGAAGACCTCGCACCCCGACTTCCAGATAATCAGCAACTGGGCGTTCAGCGATCATATGCCCGAACCGGTTTCGGCCGACGTGGCCGGACTCTCCGGCGACTTCTCGCCCGACGACAGCGTGAACTCCGCACGGTTTGCGGCACGATGTCTCGAAGATCAAGGGGCGCCCTGGGACTTGATGTCGTGGTCGTTCAGCCGGCAAACCAGACGGCAGAAGCCGGCGGTGCAACTGATGCAGGAAGCGGCGGTCGTACTCGCGCTGGGCGGTGGCTATCAGGCGTACTTCAAGCAAGATCGCGATGGGGCCGTACGCGATCCGGCCGAGATGGACGTCATGGCCGAGGTCGCCCAGTTCTGCCGCGCCCGGCAGCCGTTCTGCCACCGGTCCTCCGCCGTACCCCAAGTCGCACTACTCTACTCCACGGCCGGGCATTACCACGCCTCGCCCCGACTCTTCCACTGGGCAGGCAGTCATGGAGTAACGGTCCTGCGACAGGCCCTGACCGGACTGCTCGGAAATCAATACGGTGTGCAGATCGTGAGCGAACACCACCTCAAAGGAAACATGTCGAAGTGGCCACTGCTGGTCGTGCCGGGTTGGGATTACCTCGAACCGGCATTTCGCGATGAACTGGCCGCGTATGCAAGCCGCGGCGGCCGCCTGCTGCTGATCGGCCCGGGACCGGCGAAACTGTTCGAGCAGGACCTAAGCGCGGCGGCAAGCGACGGGCCGGCCATCAGATCCGTGGACGCGGTCGACGAACGGTTCTCCGATGTTGTCGCACAACTCTTCCCCGAACCGATCGTGCAGGTAACCGGCGCGAAGGACCTCGACATCAGCCCGCGGATGCTGAACGGAAAGCTATCGGTCCACCTGGTAAACACCTCGGGATCGCACGCCACCCCCCCGCCCGGCGGCATCGAACAGATCGACCCCATCGGACCGCTGACCGTTTCGATTCGTCTGCCGCAGGCGCCAAACGCGATTATCATGCAGCCTGCAGGCAAGCCGCTCGACGTCGGGTGGTCCGATGGCTGCGCAACCGTCGCGGTGCCTCAGTTGGCACTGTATTCCATCCTCGTTGTGGAACCGTGATTGCGGGTCACCCTTTCAGACGGGCTCCTACTTTGCGCAGGGTGGCGACGTCTTCGTGATGGATCGAGCCGTCAGGAAGCGGCCCCGTGTTCAGTCCCAGGTGCGAACAGCGATCCGTTGGAGTCCCGGCTTTAGCCGGAAAACGCCGAACCGCCTGAAGGCGGGACTCCAACCATGCCAGCCTGCACCTGGAAACGGAAGAGCCGAAAATCTTGACCGCTTCTGTAAGATTCAACGAAGAGGCCAATCCAGTACCCCGGAGGCGAAAACCATGTCCCAGCCGCTGAACAAGTACAGCCGCACCGTAACCCAGGCCGAATCCATGGGCGGACCGCAGGCCATGCTCTATGCGACCGGACTCTCCGACGAAGACCTGTGCAAGCCGCAGGTGGGAATCGCCAGCGTGTGGTACGAAGGGAATCCGTGCAATATGCACCTGCTCGACCTGGCCGGCAAGGTCAAGCAGGGCGTTACCGAAGCCGGCCTGATCGGCATGCGGTTCAACACCATCGGGGTGAGCGACGCCATCTCCATGGGCAACGACGGGATGAGCTATTCGCTGCAGTCCAGGGACATCATAGCCGACTCCGTCGAAACGATCATGTCGGCCCAATGGTACGACGCGCTCGTGACCCTGCCAGGCTGTGACAAGAACATGCCTGGCTGCATGATGGCCATGGGGCGTCTGAACCGGCCGGCCCTGATGATCTACGGCGGCACGATCCGAGCCGGCTGCGTCGGCGGGAAGCCGATCGACATTGTCAGCGCGCTGGAATCGTACGGGCAGTTGGTGGCCGGAAGGATCACCCGAGAGCAGCGGCGCGACATCATCCGCCACGCATGCCCCGGGCCCGGCGCGTGCGGCGGCATGTATACCGCCAATACGATGGCCAGCGCCATCGAGACCATGGGGATGTCGTTGCCCTACAGCGCATCGACGCCGGCCGAAGATCCCGGCAAGTTGGACGAATGCCTGCAGGCAGGCGAGGCCGTGCGCAACCTGCTCGAACGCGATCTCAAACCGCGCGACATCATGACCCGCGAGGCGTTCGAGAACGCCATGGTCGTGATCATGGCCTTGGGCGGCTCGACCAACGCCGTGCTGCACCTGATCGCCATGGCCCGCGCCGTCGATGTGCCGCTTTGCTTGGACGATTTCCAACGCACCAGCGATCGGACGCCTTACCTGGCCGACCTCAGGCCCAGCGGGCGTTACGTGCAGGAAGACCTGCACCGAGCAGGCGGAGTACCGGCCGTTCTCAAGATGCTTTTGGCGGAAGGGCTGATTCACGGCGACTGTCTTACCGTCACCGGCCGCACGCTGGCCGAGAACTTGGCGGAACTGCCCGGCTTTGCCGACGGACAGGATGTTGTCCATCCGATCGACAAGCCGATCAAGCCGACCGGGCACCTGACCATCCTGCGAGGCAACCTCGCGCCCGACGGCGCCGTGGCCAAGATCACCGGCAAGGAGGGCTTGCGATTCTCGGGCCCGGCGCGCGTGTTCGACTGCGAGGAGGACATGCTGCACGGGCTGGAGCAGGGCCGCATCCAGAAGGGCGACGTGGTAGTCATTCGCTATGAAGGCCCCAAAGGCGGCCCCGGCATGCCGGAAATGCTGACGCCCACTTCGGCCATCATGGGGGCGGGACTGGGCGCCGACGTGGCCCTAATGACCGACGGCCGATTCTCCGGCGGTTCTCACGGGTTCATCGTTGGCCACGTCACACCCGAGGCGCAAGACGGCGGGCCAATCGCGCTGGTGGAGAACGGCGACCGAATCACCATCGACGCCGAGAACCGCTCGATCGACGTCCACCTGGACGAGCAAGAGCTTTCCAATCGCCGCAGCCGCTGGACCGCTCCGCCGCTGAAGGCCACGCGCGGTACGCTGTACCGGTACATCAAGTGCGTAAAGCCGGCGTCCGAAGGGTGCGTGACCGACGAGTGACGCGATCGAGTCACAGAATGGGTTCTTCCATTTCCAAGTGCAGGTCGCCATGGTTGGAGTCCCGCCTTCAGGCGGCTTTCGCCTTGTGACGGTGTTCTCGCGGCATAGCCAGTTGGCAGCGCGATAGCGCGCCGCTTACCTGCGAGGTCGAACCGGGCGACCGTATGCCTGCCCTGTTGCCCGTTCCCTCGGTGTTCTGCATAAATCGGCCACCGTTTTGCCCCGGAGGGGCAGCAGGTTGTAGCCACGGGTGGAGCGCGGTCCGACTGTCGTCGGACCAAGCGCAACCCGTGGTGGCCAAGTCCCCTGCCCGAAAGCCCCGGCCGGGGCGGCAGAGACATATCCATTGTCGCCCCTGCCGGGGCTGTCGGGAGTTTTTACCATCATTCCACGGGTTCCGCGTCGATGGCGGCGACAGCGCCGCCACGGCGCTTCACCCGTGGCTACAACCTGCGCAAAATGGCATGCCATCCGCGGCACAACACAATCATTCATGCGCCGGTTACCATTCTTTTCGCAAAACCACGTCATCTCCGGCGGGAATGACCTAAGCTTATAGAAGTAGTCTACAGCTTCGGGTGTGCAAGCAGACAGAAGGCCTGCGGTATCCGTGTCGCGTCCTTGCTTCGATTGCGGTCGGAAGCAACAACTGCCTGCATACCCTTGATCACGTCTTCGGCCGTATTGGTGGATGGAAGGGGCCCTGAGCATGGCGCGAATCGGTCTCCGAAAATCAAGTTCTTCCCGCCGAGGCGCAGCGGCCGTCGAATGCGCCTTGATGCTGCCGCTGTACGTCCTGTTGGTTCTCGGGGCGATTGACGTCGGACGTGCCGTCGCCGTGAAGCACACACTCGCCGAAGCCGCCCGGGCAGGCTGTCGCATATACACCATCAAGGAAGAGCTTACGCAGCAAGATGCACGCGACATGATCGACAAGGCAATGACCGACGCCGGGTTCGACAACTATACCGTCGAGTTCGATCCCTCGTCGTCAGACGACATCGTCCACCTGGAACCGGTCACCGTCTCTGTGTCCCTTGCCTTTGATGACGTTTCGTTGCTGCCCAGTCAGTTCCTGGCAGGCAGGACCCTTACAGGCGCCTGCATCATGCCGGGCGACACGGGCGAGATCATTCCCGGCGGAAGCTCGCCCAACCTGCCGGGTGATGACGATGATGACGATGACGATGATGACGATGGCGATGACGATGATGACGATCCTGGGCACGGCCACGGCGGTGGACGGCCATGGTGGTGGCCGTGGTGGTGGTGGTAGTAGTAGACCAAGCAAGGCGATTTGTGGCATCAGTATTACAGCAAGTCGCTTGCACAGGAGATAAGCGGATGTTCATACGAACGGCCAAGCCACAGCAGCCCCATACTGGACCGGCTTCAACCGGTGCTCGGCATCACAACCGCGGATCGCGAAGAGGCGCGGTTGCAGTGGAGTTCGCCCTGGTCGCGCCGTTGATCTTCCTCTTCTTCTTCGGAAGTATCGAGTTCGGACGGATGATTATGATTATGCACGCGCTCGACTCGGCGGCCCGCGAAGGCTGCCGGGTTGCCGTTACGTGGGATGCAACTCGCCAGGACGTCGCCGATACCGTAGCCGAGCGATTGGCCACCTTTGGCATTACCGAGTACTCCTTGACCGTGGATCCGAATTCCCTGAATAACACCTCGCAGTGGGAACCCGTTAGCGTCCGCATTGACGTCGCCTATCGCGATCTGGCATGGCTGCCCGTGCCCAAGTATTTGCAGTCTATCTCGCTCTCGGGCTCCTGCACGTTGCCGCAAGAGGCCGATCGCGCGAAGTCCTGACCCCAGGAGTTGCTCAACCATGACATACAACCACCGGCGAAACGCATGCCTGCACCGGCCGCAACGGCGTGGTGCGGCAATGCTCCTGATGCTCTTCCTGTTGACGATTGTGATTGGCATGGTTGCCATGTCCGTCGATGCAGGCCTGATGGTGTTGCTGCGGGCCGAGATTCAGAACGCCGTCGATTCCGGCGCCCTGGCGGCCGCGTTGCGGCTGCAAGGAGATCCTGGGAATATCGATGAAGCCGAACGGATAGCGCGGTACTACGTACAACGCAATCGGGTCGGTTTCACCGCGCTGGTCCCGGAAGACGCGATCGATGTGGAACAGGGGTACTTCGATGGGGACACCAACACGTTCACCCCTACCAGCCAGGATCCGAATGCGGTGCGGGTGTACGCGCGCCAGGATGCCCAGCCCTTTTTCTTCGCCAAGATTTTCGGCCACGACACCTTCGGGGCTCCCGCCGAGGCGATTGCCAGCGCCGACCCCAGGCCGCTCGACGTCATGATGGTGCTGGACCTTTCAGGCTCGATGGCGAGCGAAGGGCGCATCGAGGCGTTACAGAACGCGGCGCCGATCTTCGTCGACATCATTGAAGAACTGGGCGGCGAGGACTTCATCGGCGTCATGGGCCTGTCGGCAAATCCCAATCAGTACAACCCGATACAGCGGGGGGACACGGGAGTCATGTACGAGTCGGGCCTTCATCCCACCGCCGATCATCATGTGGGCGTGTTGGAGTCGGGATTGGTCGAAGACTTCTCCCAACTGAGGAACGGCCCACTTGCTGACAGCCAGTTGGAGGCCGGCAAGTACACAAACTATACAGGCACAGGCGCCGCCATTGGCGATGCGGTCCATTATCTGATCAACAGTTCCGACTCCCGCGACAACGCCGTCAAGGCGCTCGTACTGATGAGCGACGGGGCCGCAAACCGCCCGTCGGGCAACGGCCCAGGTTACGCCCGCCAAATGGCAGCCTACGCGGCCGCCAATGACGTAAAGATCTACACGATCAGCTTGGGGAACGACGCCGACCTGGGCCTCATGCAAGATATCGCCGACATCAGCGGCGGCGAGCACTTCGATGCCACCGGGGCAGGCGTGAACGAATTGACCGAGCGTCTGACCGATGCATTCACGCAGGCTGCAGCGGCCATCAAACGTGCGACCCTTGTGAAATAGAACTCCAACATGCCCGTTTTCGGAGGGGCCCATCATGAAGAACCGCCGAGGTAAACAATTCGTCGATCGCGCCGTCCAAGGCGCATTGGCAAGACGGATCCTGCTCCACTGGCTCCTCTTCCTGATCGCGCTGTGCATGGTCCTGCCCCTCTGGCGAATCATGACAGGCGCCGAACCGCTGGGCCCATTCGGCGAGATTATGGCCCGAGGCTTCGTCCACTGCGCGCCCGCCTTGGTGATCCTCCTTGCAATGCTTCCGGTCTTCGTCTGGGATACGGTCAAGTTCAGCCAGCGTTTCGCCGGCCCGATGTACCGATTCCATAAGATCGTCCAGGACATCAACGCCGGTAAGGAGTCCCATCCCATCAAGCTTCGCAAAGGCGATTTCTGGACGCAGTTCGCCGCGGAGTTCAATATCATGATGGAGCGGATGGACAAACGCGATCAGGTAAAGGCCCTTTCCGAAGACCCGCGCGAACAGACGCCCGAAGAAGTCTCCGCCTGACGTTTCTCGCCCTCTTCCATCAGGTTATGGCAATTCCCCGGTCCGTACGTTGCGGTACGCCACCGGACCGTGGTTCACTTAGAACAACCGTAGCCCGCGGGGGAATTCCGTAGATCTAACCACAGCAGCCGGGTGTGTCAAAAACGTGGCGTGAGACAGCACTGCAGGCAGATTCTCTATGCAGTTTGCGTTATGGCCAACCCTTTCCACGACGTGTGGTTAGGATAGAACGCGACTTCTTCCATAGAGGCAGCACTCGAACTTGCGGCGAGTCCGCTCCGGCAGTTCGTCCCGCACGGTTCCGACCGGAGACGATTCGCCGCAGGCACGCCTTTCGGGGGGGGCGCCCTCCCCGCCGCAACGTTCTTGAATCGTTGTGGAACACTATTGCCGCATCGTCATTGCCGTATAATTCCGGGCAGGAGATGAAATTGTCGGAATTCTTCCGGAATGTGCGTGCCGTTTCAGGAGTGTCGTGTCTCTTTCTTTGTAGAGACGAAGGTGACCACCGGTGAGTGTACTACTGTGGGATCAACGAGAAGCCGTACCGGAGCATGAGGGCAGATGCCCGAAGGTTTCCGATGAGGAACTGGTGCGGCGGTTCGCAACCGCCCGCAGTGACGAGGCCTTCGAGGAGTTGGTCCTCAGGCACGGTCCGGTGGTCATCGCCGTGTGCCGGCGGGTGCTGGGAAGCGAGCAGGATGCTGAGGATGCGTTTCAAGCGACCTTCCTCGTGTTCGCCCGCAAAGCGGCCAGTTTACGGCGAGCCGGATCGGTGGCCGCCTGGTTGCACAAGACGGCCTATCGGATTGCGCTGCGGGCACGAGCAGCCAATGCCAGACGCCGGGAGCGAACGCTCGAGGCAGAAGCCATGATCGCATCGGAAACCCTATCCCACATCACCTCGGACCACGACCAATCGGTTCTGGACGAGGAGTTGAACCGGATGCCGGAGAAGTATCGTTTGCCGCTGTATCTGTGCTGCATCGAAGGGATGTCGCGCGATGAAGCGGCCGAGCGAATACAGTGTTCTCCCGGTTCGCTGAAAGGGCTGCTGGAGCGAGGACGCCGCCTGTTGCGCCAGCGGCTCATGCTGCGCCGCGTTTCGCTGGGTGTGGCCCTGGCGGCGATTGCTCAGTCGCAGCAAACGGCTCAAGCAGCGGTTGCGCCTTCGCTCGTGGCCGCAACCGTTCAGGCAGGCGTCCAGTACGCAGCCGGACAAGGTGTACTCGGCTATGTTTCCCACAACGCACTTTCTCTAGCCAAGGGGAGTTCCGCTGTCATGTCACTGACAACATCGAAGATCATCGCGTGTTCGCTAGTAACCGTGGGCTTGGTTGCCTGGGGCGCCGGCCACCTGCCTGTACCGGCAGTTGCCGGCAGCAGTGAAGTTGTCCTTGAAACCGGTTCCACCAAATCGGTAGCGATGGAAATGCTCGTGGCCTTCCTGGCCGATGGCGAACGGGAAGAACCACGCCGAGACGCCGGACGCGAGCGCGAGGGCGCCGAATCGCCGGAGGCGCGACTTGAACGCCGATCTCCCGAGCGAGATTTGCAGCGGCGAGAATCTGAAGCGGGAAGACACCGGCGAGACGGCGAGGGCGAACGAGAACGCGAGGCCTTCCGACCACAAACAGATCGAGAGGCCGCCCTCTATCGGATGATCCTCAACCTGCAACGCGAGGTGGCCCAGTTGCGACGTGAACTGCAGTCCCGCGACACACGTCACGAAGGCCGGGATAGCCGCACAAACGAAGAAAAAGCCCACCGGGACCAACGCAATCCCGAGTACGCACAACGCCGAGAACTTGCGAACCTCGAAAAGATCTACCACACTTACGATAAGGACAGAAACGGCCGTGTGAGTTTCGACGAGTTCCTGTCGATGCGCGAAGGCGCGGACAACCCGGAGGTCCGGAATCATGCCGAAGAGCTGTTCAAACAAGTCGATCTCAACGGAGACGGCCACGTGTCCTTTCAGGAGTTCCGCGCTGCCAGAAACCGCCGGGCAGAAGGCGACCGGCCGCGGGAAGGTGAACGCGCCCGCAAAGGCGACCGCCTGGGTGATCGCGAGCACCACCGAGAGGGTGAACGCGCCCGCGAAGGCGACCCGCCCCGTGAGGAAGGTGACCGGCCGCGGGACCGCGAAAGAGAGCGCGATGGCGATCGCCTGGGTGATCGTGAGCACCACCGCGAGGGTGAACGCGCCCGAGAAGACGACCGGCCCCGTGAGGAAGCCGATCGACCACATGAAGGTGAAAGAGAGCGCGATGGCGATCGGCCACGTGACGGTGAGTTCGAACTGGAACGCTGACTCTTCGCCTAGACAACGGCCTTCGGTGGTAAATGTCGGCGATCGGCTTCCGCCCAATTCTTGCCGAACGTGGTAAGCGGCAATCACCGGCAGTTGCTCACCGCCGGTCGAATACGCTTTGGCTACCAGCAGGAATACCTGGACGTACGGCAAACCAGACACGCCAATAGCCCCAGCAGACTGAGGGTCAACGCGGTTGGCTCGGGGACGCCGACCAGGACGACGTCATTCCCGGTGCCGCCATTGTAGGCGATCCGGAAGGAATAGTCTTCGCCGCCAAAGGAACCTGACACCTTAGCCCCCTGCGAAAGCCCCGCAAAGACGCCGTTGATCGCGTCGCTGCCATCGTTCGCAAGAATGGTGAAACTGTCGCCCACACTGGGCTCGTACCCGAGCAACAATTCCAGCGATCCGCCCGTCAGGTTGACGCCTCCGTTGACGGTGAGCAGGTCGTTCGAGCCGAGGGCGTCCAGTTCGATCTGGAGCGCGCCGGCGGCAAGGGTGTAATCGCCGTTGATCGTGGTCGTACCAACGGAGGCGCCGGGCGCCAGAATCCCACCTTCCTGCACAAGCGGAATGTTCACCGTTCTGGCATGCAGTGTACCACCGGTGAAGTTGAACTCGCCCGTGCCCAAACCTGGGTCGATCGTGGTCGCCTGGAGCGTGCCGCCCTGGAGATTGTAAATACCGGCGCCGCCGGCATTCTTGGCCAGAATAATGCCGCTGTTCGTGGCTTTGACCAGGCCTCCGGTTTGGGTCACGGTTCCTACCGCACCGTAGTTGTCATTAGTCCGGCTGCCAACATAGAGGGTCGTCGTTTCCACCACGGCGTTGCCCGATACTTCGAGAATCCCTGCACTCCGCATCCCGATCGTCAGACTGGTGACGAAAAGCTCGCCATCGCTGATGCGGTATGTGCCCGCCCCACGGCCGTCGGCCAATGCGAATCCGCCATTGAACCGGACTTCGCCACCGGTCTGCTCCACCGTGGCGCTACCGCCGTTGCCGAGTCGCGACCAGCCGCTGACGATCAGACTGGCGTCACCGCCAATGTTCAGCAGCCCCGTGCTGCCACTGCGTTCTCCAACTTCGAGCCCGGTCACGGTAACCGTCTCGGTTCCCGATAAGGTCAGCGAACCGGTCCGGCCCGCCAGATCGCCAATCCACAAGGTATCGACCGTGATCGCACTTCCGCCCAAAACGAGCGAGCCGCCGTCGATGGTCAGCTTGCTCGCGCCGGCGCCGTCGGTGATGTCACCAGTGACGGTCAGCGTGCCGCCGTTGAGGGTATAGGCGCCACTGGAACCGGACTGGCTGGCCAACGACAAGGTGGTCGCGGTCACCGTCCCACTGTTGTGCGTGATCGCGCCCGCGCCCTCGTTGCCCACGATCAGATCGGCAATGGTAAAGGCTTGGCTGCCGGTTACCGTCAGCGATCCGGTCGTACTCCCGGCGTTACCGATGCGAAGCGTATCGAACCCGGCCGCAGCCGACGAGGTCAGAAGATTGAGCACGCCGCCGTCGATATTCATCGTACCGGAACCGGCGTCATCGACGATATTGCCCGTAACGTTCAGCGTGCCGCTGTTGAGATGGTAGACGCCGCTGGTGCCCGCGTGCAGGCCGAGAGTAAGGCCTCTGTAGGCCGACACGGTCCCGCCGTCCTGAGTGAACGTGCCGTCACCGCCGTTATCAACGTGGCTGCTGCCTACGTAAAATCCCGTATTGACCGTCAACGTCGACGTGCCGCTGACATTGAAGTAACCTGCACCACGCATGCCGACCGTGAAATAGCCGCCGTTGACGCTCACCGAGCCGGCCTGGAGATCGTAGGTGCCCGAACCGGGCGCGTAATCGGCGATAGTCAGATGCTGTCCGAAGATCACTTCGCCGCCGGTCTGCGTGATCAGTCCCGTACCGCCACTGCCCAATCGGGAACTGGGGCCGGTGGTTGTCAGCTTGGCGCCAGGCAGGATGTTCAGGCTCCCGCTGGCGCCGCTGCCGCTGCCCAGTTGAATGCTCTCGACGGAGTCTTCACTACTGAGTTCAACGGGCTGATTGCTGCCGCTACGTATATGGATGATGTTGCCCGCTGGAGTCCCGCCACTCCAGTTGGTCGCGTCGCTCCACTGGTTGCTGGTCGTTCCGGTCCACTCGACACTCGCTGCCAGCGCGCCGGCAGCACCGAACAGGACCATCCCCGCCATCGCCATGCAGCTCACCACCTGACAGCATCGGTACCCGCGCATAGGATTCCCCTTTCCCAATCAGGAAGTCACTCCATTAGGATAACCAGTTTTTCCCAGGTTGCAAGGTTTTTCGCAGGCGAACCCGGCAGAAAGGCCCCGTTTCTGTGACAAAACAGAATATCGCCGGGGAACCCCCCAAACAGAGGGGCAGATCGCGTGGCGGCAAAGCAACGGCAAAACGAGGACAGGCAATGCGCTACTTTGTCGGCGAACTCGTCTGTCGGTATCTCTGGTACAGCACTCTTTCGAAGCACAAAGTGCGATCCACCGCGCAGTCCTGTTGACTTGCCAGTGTCTTGCCCGTTCTCGGCGCGACCGATACGGTATTATGAGGCCGTGGATGCAGTGTGGGTATCTGCGCTTACTGCCTTCATGTCTTATTGGGGCGCACTTCGTCACGCCATCGTCGGCAACTTGACCGTTTCGGGGCTGCTGATAAACTGAGGTGCGTGATAGAGCTTTCTGACCAACCGGAGGGCACGACGATGTACGCGATTCTTCTTGCGGTGGTAGCAGTGCTCGGTACCGAGTTGCTGCCGATTCCAACCGGCGACGACTTGGCCAAAGCCGAGAAAACGGCCCAAGAAGTGTTCGGCGAGCAGTTGCGGAATGTGGAGAGCGCCGCACCAACAAGTGACCGGCGCAACGCAATGGTCGAGCTTGCCCAGAACATGCTCGAAACGGCTGCTGGCAGTGATCCCGCCGGCCGCTACGTCCTTCTCCAACGAGCTCGCGACTTGGCCGCCGACGCAGGTGATTCGAGTGTCGGCATTCAGGCAATCCAGGAACTGGTCAGCCAGTTTGTCCCAAAGCAACCACAAGAATGGCAAGCCTATGCCCGGGAAGGACATCAGTTGTGGAATAAGGGCAAGGATCTCAAAACACGTCTTACAGCCGCGGAGTGTTACATGCGTTGCCTGGACAACTTGGAAGGCATTCAGAAGGTGGTGGTGGAGAAACGATTGAGAGAGTTAGGATGGAAACCTGGGCCTATCGACTTCTCCTTCGCGGAATCCGAGGAAGGATGGACCGCCAGGAAGGACGTAGCTGATTTGGAGGCTCGGGATGGATACCTGACAGGGCGCGTCACCGGAGCGGACCCTCAAGTTGTTTGCCAGGGCTTGGAGGTGGTCGGGGAGCGATGCTCGGTAATCGAGATTCGGATGCGAGTGACGGCCGGCCAGTTGGCCCAGTTGTTTTGGACCACCGAGCAATCACCCTCGTGGACCAGGGACAAAACCATGTCCTTTCCCATTTCGGATAACGGACAGTTTCACGTTTACCGCTTGCGTCCTGACAAACACCCCACATGGTCCGGAGTGATTACCGGACTTCGTATTGATCCTGGCGACTCGGACCACGGAAGCAAGCAAGGCGCGCAGTTCATGATCGACTACGTTTGGGGAAAGGCTCACTAGGTTAAGTTCCACATCCGATCATTGATTGAAGCTCATCACATTGCATGTCCTCGCGCCCTCGTGCCTTGTGCTGAGGTGTGCGACTGCACCGCGGCGACCGTGCAGGAGCAAGGGGCTCTACCCCCTACAAGGAGGCTACTTCTCCTTGGCGATGCCGATCTGGTTCTGTGCCTCCGGGTCGAGGATATCGTACGTATCGGACAGCTTCATGAAACCAACGTGCTCGCGAATGAAATACGTCTGACGGTTCAGCATCGCCTGATCCTTTCTGCGCAGGGGTTGTCCCAACTACCCTGATAGAACCACCAATGTACTGTCCCGCCCGATATGCCACAAGTGGCGGCGATTAGCCCCATCGCCAATACCCCAGCTCAAAGGACACAGCTCAAAGGACACGCAATGCGCGATGATGCATCACCGTAGCGTCAACAACCGCCGCCCCCCAGCCTGGGTACATGCGCGCATGAATCGTCACTCCGCACCCCCTATTGTGGGCAACCCCGGGGTTGCATGGGTGGCTTGCGGGTGCTATTATTGCGCTGAGATTACGAAAACCGTAATTTGCGCGCCTATGCAGACTCTCACGGAAAAGGTCTTCGAGTTAGCGCCGCCGGGCGGGTTGTTCGACGAGACGGTTATCGGCAACCTGTTTCCGGACGGCAGTGATGGCGCGCGCGCGCTGTTGGTGCATCGGGCATGTCGGGCGGGGGAGGTCTTGCGGCTGAAGCGAGGGCTTTTTGTGCTGGCCGCGCCTTACCGGAAATCCGAGCCGCATCCATTCGCGGTAGCCGCGGTGCTGCATGGGCCGTCCCATGTCAGCCTGGAATCCGCGATGGCGCATCACGGCCTGATTCCAGAGGCGGTCTACCAGGTCAGCAGCGTCACGATCGGGCGGAGTCGGGAATTCCGCACGCCGCTGGGCGTGTTCAACTTCCGTCGCGTGCCGGCGCGGATGCCCCGGGCCGGCGTCGAGGCCGTGGCCGTTGCCCACAATGCCTGGGCGCTGATCGCCTCGCCCCTGCGCGCCATTGCCGATGCGGTCTATCTGAACAGGGATATTACTTGGAAACGCCATGGGCTCGGCTACCTTACCGAGTCGCTCCGAATCGAACAGGACGATCTGGAGTTGCTGTCGTTCGACGCGATGGAAGACATTTGGGAAAGCATCCGCAACCGGCGCGTGCGTGAGTACCTTGAGGGGTTCAGAGGAGCCATGAATCATGCTGCATAGGATTTTGAGCGACAGACTCCGCGATTATGCGCCTGCGAACGCCGTCGAGCAGGAGAACGTGCTGCAGGAACTCTTGCAGCACTATGTGCTGGCCGGTTTGTCGCGTTCGGGACTTTTCGCTACGGCCATGTTTCACGGCGGCACGTGCCTGCGCATTGTCAACGGAATGAACCGGTTTTCGGAGGATTTGGACTTCCTGCTCAAGCGCCCTGACTCCGGTTTCCGCTGGCAGCGTCACCTGGAATCCGTGCGAAGAGACTGTGCGCAGGAGGGTATCGATTTCGAAGTGCAGGACAAATCGAAGACCGGAACGGCGGTCCAGAAGGCGTTCCTTAAGACCGATTCCATCGGAAGGAGTCTGACGCTGGACCTGCCGTTCGAGCGATATCAGGCTCGGAAGATCCGCATCAAGCTGGAGATCGACACCAACCCTCCCCTGGGCTCAACGTTCACCACCAATTACATCACATTTCCTGTCACGGCGCCGCTGACGACACAGTCTTTGCATTCCGGCTTCGCCTTGAAACTGCACGCGCTGCTGTGCCGTTCCTACGTCAAGGGCCGCGATTGGTATGACTTCGTGTGGTACATCGCGCACAAGATCGCGCCTGATCTTGACTTGCTGGGCCGCGCCCTACACCAGCAAGGGCCGTGGGCCGGAGAACCGATTGTGGTCAGCATGGAATGGGTGCGCGAACACGTGCAGGCGGCCATCCGGCGCATCGACTGGGGCGTGGCCCGGGACGATGTGCAGCGTTTCCTGCCCGTCGTCGAGCAGGAGGGGCTCCGCATCTGGTGCGCCGACTTCTTTCTACAACAGCTCTCACACATCAACGACAAAGCCACGAAAAGGGGACTTCACTGATACGGGCAATTAAAGGGGCCAGGGGCAATTAAAGGGGCCAGGTCCAATTTCCGATTAGATCGCCATAACCTCTCGCGATACAAGCACTTAGGAACGCGACGGCCGAAGGCTGTGTTCGGCATCATCGCCCGGAACGGCGCGCCTATCACTTGGCAGACGGTGTACGACTCGCAGCCGGCCCCCCCCTAAAAGGCCAGCACGACAATCGTAACAATAAGTCCGCCGATTGCGATACAGATGCCCCGGCGAACCATACCTGAGCCACTTGGATACATCCAGAACGAGGACACTGCCAGGAAACACAGCATCGCGGCGAACAAAAGCGCGAACCAATGAGTTACCTTTGCGCTGACGGTCTTGTGCAATCCGACACATTTCTGCAGAACAAACGGTAATTCCTTGCTCGTGTAGACAGCCTGCCCCGTCGCTCCGTCGTAGGCGCCCTGCTGAAAATGAACGACGTCGCCTTCGGTCTTCGTAACAGCGAAACCCTTGATATGCAGCATTTTTCCGAGTTCAGACGGATCGACGCCGGGAGACAGTTGCTTTTCGACCTGAACGGTTCGTGTTAGGAAATCGGTTCTTCGCCACTTTCCCCCCTACTCGCCGCCTGCTATTTCGCCGACAGTTCTAACCAAATATTGGCGACTGGCCTCGATCAACGATTGGCTTGCGTCCGCGTCGAATTCGCCCTCAGTTTCCAGTGAGAGGGCGCCCGTATAACCGTGCCGCTTGAGAACCTGGAGGCAGCCGCGGACATTCACTTCGCCCTGCCCCAAGGCTACACACTTCTTGGCTACCGTATCTTTGACATGGACGTGGACCACGCGATCCACAATGGCCTCAAGAGTGGCCACTTCGTCGTTGCCGACATGATGGACGTTGGCCGTATCGTAGTTGATCCCCAGCCACTTCGAGGGCGAGAGGCCCATAAGCGTTTTCAGCCCGTCGGCACTGACCGAGAACGCGCCGTGCGGCTCGATAGCCACGTAAACCTTGCATTTCTCGGCCACTTCGAGGATGGCCGCCAGGCGTTCGCTGATAATCTTCAGGGCGTCGGCGTCGGACATCTGCTGTGGCTTGCGCCCATCGCCGCAGTTGACCACAGGAATACCTGCCTCGTGGGCCCAGCGGACCGCTTGCGAAACACCCTCGACGCATTTCGGATTGGAGATCAGCGCGCCGTACGGCGCCCACAGTGCCGTGGCCTCCTTGAATCCGAACTCCGTCACCATGCGGCGGAACTCGGCCGGATCGCTTTTCCAGGCGTCGACATGCGGGCACCACGCGCCGGTCGCTTGCGGTTCGATGTACTCGTAACCTGCACGGCGGATTCGCTCCATCGCTTCGCGCAACGAACTCTTGCGGAAGATGACCGTACCGCATCCGATTTTCACGGGCCACGCTTCGGCCGGCGCCGCCGGCACATGGCCGGTTACAACTGTCGTCGCGGCTGCTCCGATCGCCAAGGCAATCGCATCGCGCCGGGTGAACTTGATTGTGCGTTTGCTTGCCATCGGAAACTCCTTCAAGGCAGGACTACAGTTGGTCAGAAATGCAGGACCGCTTGTGTGTGTTCTTCATGTGATCGTGTAAACGTAGCCGCCTCACAGTACTTTGGTCGCCCCCGGCGTGGCTACAGGGTAATGCCCCCCAGTGTCCGCGACGACCGGTGGGGTTGCGTCGAAGGCATACGCACTCGGTGCGAGGCTCACAGTCGAATCCATTGCCTCATCCCAGCGCATCATCTGACCAGAGTAGCTGGCCATGCGGCCGAGGATGCCTGTCATCGTGGTTGTGGCGGCGTACTCGACCTCATTGTACGGCTTGTCGTTACAAATGGCGTCGATCAGTGCGTCCTGCTCGGCCTGGTATGGGTTGGCGACCGTCCGACCGCGGAAACGCCACGGAGTCTCTCCTTCAATACGGCCGGCGCCGACGTCGGCGCTGCCCTTGGGACCGTGGACATGAACCGACGAGCTGTTCCAGCAGCCGCTCATCTGCCGTGTCTGAGCAAACATTTTGCTGCCGTTGGCATACGTGAACTCCACGGCATGGTGGTCGAACGTATCGCCCGACTGGTTCGGAAGTCGAAACGTCCGCCCGCCCTGCCCCTGGGCTTCGATCGGATGCGACCCCTGCAACCAGTTGCACATGTCCAGATAGTGAATCAATGCGTCCACAATATAGTCGCCATTGAGCCAAACAAAATGGTACGGGTTGCGCAACTGGTACATCATCTCCGTCATCTCAGGCGGACGAGGCGGCGTGTCGCGCAAGAGACTCGTATTCCAGAAACAACGCATCAAATCAATCGGACCGATTGCTCCGTCACGAAGACGCTGAACCGTCTCCTGATATTTGACGTGGTGGCGCATCTGCAGACCGACTGCCACCTTCAGGTTCTTCTGTTGTGCCTGCCGGTTGGCCGCCAGAACACGGCGGACGCCGCTCGCGTCGATGGCAAGCGGCTTCTCCGTGAAAATGTGCTTTCCCTGCTCAACGGCATAGGCGAATTGCATGGGACGAAAATGCGCGTGTGTCGCCAGGATGACAAGGTCAACTCCGCTGTCGATCGCACTGCGATAGGCATCGAAGCCGACGAATCGGCGCTCGCGCGGCACGTCAATCCTTGCGGCAAAACCCGCGTGCGCTTCCCGATCGTAGTCGGCCTCTTGGCCCTTAAGCAGGTTGGTCAGGCTGCTATCCAACCGATCCTCAAACAGATCGGCCATTGCCCAGAGTTTGACCGGGCCTTCCGTCTTGAGAATCTGCGAGGCCGCTCCGGCGCCGCGGGACCCGCAGCCGATCAGGGCGACCTTGATCGCCTCTGTTCCGGCAACATGCGCCGCTCGCGCGATCTCGACCTGCTCCGCCACAATTCCCCCAATCCCACCTGCAACAACACGGTTGAGAAAACCTCGATGCGATACTGGATCGGTGGAACGCCGTCTGGATTTCCCATTCATGGCGTATTCCTCGATGAAGGACGGGACAGCACGTACTCGTTTACACCTGGACGAATTCGATCAGGACGCCGTCCGGATCGACCGCACAGACCACGCCAGCCGCATCGGGTGCGGTAATCGGTTCCGTCAGGAATCGCACACCGTCGGCCTTCAGTTGTGCATAGGTCCTGCGCACGTTGTCCACGAAGAAGGTCAACCAACGGACACCTGCGGCAAACCGGTCGGAACGCCGGGCTGGGGGCGGAGTAATCTCCATCAGCTTGATCAGTGTATTGCCCGCCCGGAGTCGTACATGCCGGAACCCGTGCGGCGCCAAGCCGGCGCCCTGCGCCACCTCGTCGGGAATTTGCATGTCCACGGCAATCTCCAAACCCAGTTGCTCGTGATAGAACCGCAACGATTCCTCGAAATGACTGCACACAATGGCAATGTCCACCGTCGCGCAAGTCAATCCCAGCTTCGTCGCGCCGGCCTGCGCTTGTGCAGCGTTTGTGGCTGCCGGTTGTTCGGTCTGTCCCGATGCCGTCTGACACTGCGCCAGCGAGAGAGCCGCTGCACATCCGAGAAACTCGCGTCGTTTCATGATGGATCCTCCCAGGTTACCGAGGCCGTTGCTGGTTTCACCCGTGGGCCGCACAGGCCGAAACGGCGACGGTCCCGCAACGACGCGGCTCGGCAAGACGTCGGGCCGCAAAGGAATCGGTTCGGCCCGGGTAGCGCTCGAAGAACCATCGCCGGTACGGGATCGATTATGGTCGCATCGAAATGGTGGTGTCAACCCGCGACGGCTCCGAACGCTGCTTGGCGTCAGACTCTGTGTTCGACGCAAGATGCCCGGAAGAACGAAGGCAACCGTTCTCAGGGGGCTCCCCCTCGTATGCAGTGGGGAGAATGGCTTGCGCCGCCGACCCGTGAACGGCTACGAACGAAGATTCTGCTTGCGAACGAACTGCAAAAAACGTGGCTCGCCCGTTGGTCAGTAAGCGGCGAATAGCGGCTCTGCCAGTCGGCCTTCGCAGAGGCACCCCCATTAAGGGACGTCGGAGTCAGGCCTCAATTGTACACTTCAGATGCGAACCCGGCCTTACGCGTTGCTCGCACGGCTCGCATCCGCTCCACCCCGGGCTGGTTCAGGAACGTCGCTTCGCGACTCGTCAATCGGGTGGACAAGGAGTTGTCGGCAGACATTCTCATTGCCTTCCTGAAAAAGGACCAGCGTATCTGTATCAAGGATGTAAAGAGTTACTGGCATTCCCAACGCTCTTCGGCTTCGCGGCGGCATTCGGCGATCGCATCCTTCCAAGATTCAAGGAACGGATCGCCCCTGAACACGCCGGCAAACCGAGCAAGTGGATGTGGCCGACTCGGAACTTCCACACCGAACACCTCCGCACCGGCTTCCAAGCGATAACCAATCAGTTCACGTAGTCTCTCAACCGCCTCTTCGCGAGTCGGCGCTTCAGTCTCCAAGCCCCAAAAACCACCGCTACTTGCACGAAAACCATCGTGAACACCAGGCTCAACAATGATCGGAATTTCCATAGTACATACCCTGGATGAAGCTCTTGACACATTAGCCCAAGTTGATTAGCCAACCGTCTTTGACACTGCGCATCCGCAACCGTTCACGGTCGGCGGCGCGCGATGTCTCCTTCGCTGCATGCGAGAAGGACGGCCCGCGTGAACGATTGTATTTATTCTACCATCGCCAGCCCTGCCCCGTCAACGATCCGTAGCCCCACAAAACGGGTGCTGTCAGACAGGCGCCCGCGGCCGACCGTGTTGTGTGCTATGCGCCAGCGCATGGCGTGCGTATGCGCGAGCCAGCGGAAGCAGGCCGTGAGCTCCCCATCCTCGCGCGGCCATACCACGAAATGCCCATGCTGTGGGAAGCTTCACAAAATCCATGATTGCGCATCACACACCAGGCAAGAATGCGCGTAGGGTGCCTCGCGCGCGCTTCGATCATGATCCACTCGAACGCCTCGGAGTCGGCCTCTTTGCGAAACCTGCGGCAGCCCCGCTACCGATCGATTCAGCACGTGGTGCGCTAACCCGCCGGCGCTACTCGCGCTCTTCTTGGCATGCGCCAAGCCTATCATGCGCAAAAACCGTCAATACAAGCTGCGTCCCCGTTTCGACTTACCGTACGCCGCGGGTTCTGCTGAAGTTACTCATTCCGCCGGACGCGACAGATAGCCGGCCAGGTCGGAGACGGTGTGGATGCCGAGACGGTGGGCGTGGGTGCGCCGCATTGTGAGGGTGTAGGTGTTGTTGAAGCCGAACGGTTCCAGCCAAACAAGGTCGTACTCCTCGCGGAAGGCAGCGACCACGGCCTTGTAGCTCGCGTCGGAATCGGCAATCACCGGCCGCGCCAGGATATTCACCAGCGCCGTGCCCGTGTATTCCGCGTACACGTCCAGATCACCTGCCCGCAACGCCTCGAAGCAGATCATCGTCCCGCCCAGGTTCAACCGGCGTTCCACATGCAGATCGGTATGCGACTCGAGCAGCAGGGCCATAATCTCGCCCAGAATCTCCTGCTCGGTAAACGCCTTGCTCCCCACGACCACCCGGCCGGTGCGTTCCACATGAGATGGAGGCGTGTCGGTAAGAAGGCCTTCTTCCTCGACGAACTCGCGCGCGACGTCGGCCGCCTTGCGGCCGCGCTCGTCCACCGCAAAGTTCATCTTCTGCATGGCCTCGGTCGAGATACGACCCGCCAATCGGTTCAGCGCCAGGCGGATTTCGGGATAACGCGCGAGCGTATCGCCGCGCGCCAGCGGTGCGGCGTCGTAAGGCGGGAAGAACGAACGATCATCTTCGAGTGCGATCAGATCGTACGCCGGTATGCGGCCGTCCGTGGCGAAGCCGTCAATCACGTCCACCGCGCCATCGGCCAGCGCCCGGTACATCAGCCCGGGGTCCATCTGGCGCGGTTTCTCCGAAAACTGGAACTCGTAATGCTCGCGCAATCCCGGATAGCCGTCCGGCCGCGCAAGGAACTCGGCGTCGAACGCCGCCTGCAAGTGGCCCGAACGCTCGCGATCCATGACCAACGGGCCAGCGGCCAGCAGCAGCGCGCCGGCCGCGGCGACTACGGCGAGAACTGTCACAATGCGTCGTTGTTGCGTCATCGGACTACCTACCGCACCCCTTCCGGAGTCAACCAGCGTTCGATGCGAACGAGCAGTCCATCGAATACGATGGCCATGAGCGCCGCAGGGATGGTGCCGGCCAGAAGGTAATCGATCTGGATGGTGCGCAGGCCGCGCATGATCAGGTCGCCCAGTCCGCCTGCGCCAATCAGTGCGCACAGCGTGGCGATACCGATGGTCCAGACGGTTGAAATGCGGATGCCTGCCATGATCACCGGCAGCGAGAGCGGCAGTTCGACGGCCAGCAGGATCTGCCGCGGGCGCATGCCCAGCCCGCGCGCCACCTCGATCAGGGTCGGATCCACCTGCCGGATGCCGGTGTACGTATTGCGAAGCACGGGCAGAAGTGCGTACAGGACCAGGGCCACCATGGCCGGCAAGGTCCCGATGGTTTGGAGTTTCAACAGGGCGCAAACGAGCACGATCAAGGCAATGAGCGCCAGGGTCGGGATGGTCTGGATCACGGCGGCCGACAGCATCACCGCGTCGGCCACGCGGACCCAACGGCACCGGGTCAGAAGAATACCCAACGGCAGGGCGATGGCCACGGCAACGGCGACACTGAAGAAGCAGAGCACCAGATGCTCGTAACTGTGCTGCACAATGTCCCAGCCCAGCTTGTCGAAGAAACCGAGTATCGTGTTCATGGTAATGCCGGGGGTTATGTAGCGCCGAGGATACGGGTCATCGCCGCCAGCAGTTCCTTCTTGGCCAGAAGACCGACGAACGTATCGCGGCGGAACACGGGCAGTTCCTTCCGGCCCGTCGATTTGAACATATCCAGCGCGGCGATCAGGCTATCGCGTGCTCGCAGTCTGGGCGTTTCGCCGCGGCTTTGCGGGGGTGAATCATCCGCCTTGCCCGGCAGGATGCTATCGACGGTGCGCGTCAGCAGCGACAACTGGAACCGCTGCCGGCCGAGGAACTCCTCGACGAATGCATTGGCCGGATTCTCAACCAGTTCGGCCGGCCGGGCCAACTGCACGAGCCGCCCCTGGTCCAGCAGCGCGATCCGATCGGCCATGCGGACGGCCTCGAACACGTCGTGGGTCACCAGCACCACCGTCTTCTGAATGGCCGACTCCAGATCGACGAACTCGTTCTGGAGTTGTTCGCGCGTAATCGGATCGAGCGCGCCGAACGGCTCGTCCATCAGCAGGACGGGCGGATCGGCGGCCAGCGCGCGGGCCACTCCGACCCGTTGGCTCTGACCGCCGCTGAGCTGCCGCGGGTACCGGTCGCGGAACTCGCCGGCGGCCAGGCCCACCATCTCCAGCAGGTCGTCAATCCGTTGCCGAACGCGCTCGTCGTCCCAACCGATCATGCGGGGCACAACGGCCATGTTCTCGCCCACGGTCATGTGCGGGAACAGGCCGATGTGTTGAATCGCATAGCCGATCCGGCGGCGCAGCGCCACCGGATCGGTCTGCATCACGTCGTCGCCGCCCACCAGCACGCGTCCGCCGGTGGGCTCGATCAGCCGATTGATCATCTTCATCGACGTGGTCTTGCCGCTGCCGCTTGCGCCCAGCAGGACCAGGGTTTCCCCTTCCGCCACCTCCAAGGAAAGCCGATCCACGGCGGTAACGCCGCCGGGAAACGTCTTCGTCACGCCGTCGAACACGATCATACGCGACTCCTTTTCGGCCGATTCTCGGCACGCGACGCCAAAGACCGCCGATTCCGGGCGACTACCGTTTGTCGATCTCGAAAATACCCACAAGGCCGTGGCCGCCGCCAATCCCCTGCTGCATCGCCGACATCAGGAATCGCAATGCGTAGCCGAGTTGCGGTTCGATGATATTCTCGCGAGGCAAGCCCGTTTCCAGCCAGCCCACGCCCTCCACCACGCCGCGCATCTTGCGCATCGCCTCCTGCAACGGCCTGGGATAGGATGCCGGAATCGACGGGGGCTCCGACTTGAACCGCCGCTCCGACTCGTCGTACTCGTGGGCGAGTGCATCCACGTACAATACCAGCGTGTTCCAGCACATCTGGAGGTTCTCGTAGTAATCATTGAGAAACTCGAAGCCGACCCTGGGGACATAATCGACCAGAAGGCTGGACAGTTCGGTCCGGACGTTGGCCTCGTGCAGCGAATTGACCGCCTGCCGGATCGGCTGCGCGTGCGGGTTGTAGTCGGTCGTATCCATATGCCGGCCGGTAAAGACGGACCGATCGAAGAACTGCAACGGGCGAATGGTCACGCCGGCTTCGCGGCTCGCCTCGCTGACGACATGCTCGGCCTCCTGCCGGCTCATCAGCCGGAGGCACAGGTGCTGAAGTTCGTCGCGTTTGGCTTCACGTTCTTCCTTATCGTAGATATAGGAGACGACGTAGTCCATATTGCGGTTTTCGGCCAGATCGTTCGTCCACAAGGTCTGCCACTCGTACGAATACCGGCCGAGCCAATCGCATACGACCACGCAATACTCCTCCACGTGCCGCGCGATATCGGCGAGTGCGCGTATCATGGTGGCGTCGTCGTTATGGTGGGAACACGTGCCATACGAGGTGAAGTACAGATCGAACGGGCGCTCGTCGTCCTCGAAGCTCAGCCCCTCGGTGAAATCGCCTTGCGCGAATTGCATCTTCGGCATGTTGCCGTACAGGGCCTGCGCCTGGCTGATCAGATCGGGGTTGAGATCGACGCCCTTGTAGAGGCCCAGGATATCGGACGAGAGGAGATTTACCTGATCGTCTTCCAGGTTGGCCTCACGGCGGCGCACGCCGCACAGCAGTTCGTAGCCGTCGGCGCTTCCGCAACCGAGGTCCAGGATGCGCACCCGGCGCATCTGCGCCTGGCTGCGATCGATCAGCCGCTGAAGATGCGGCCGCAAGAATACGCGCGTCAGTTCATCTTCCCAATAGCGGCGAACGTTATCGTACTTGCCGTTCAGTCCACTCCGTTTGGCGTATAATCCGCTCCACACCGCCTGGCTGTAAGCGGCCATCTGCTCGTCGGCCGATATCGTGAGTTCTTGTGTCATAACTGTCTCTTTCTTCTCGTTCATAAGGGATGATTCGGAAACGGAGATCGGCAGGAGACCTACCCTCCGTTGATGGTTGCCGGCAGCAGTTGGGGGAACTTCGCCGCGGCGTCGCGTCGCAGGTCATCCGGCAACGTCTTGCGCGGCATCGCTTCGATTTCGGCGAACCGGCGATGGGCCGCCAGTAAGGCGCCGCCCTCGGCATCTTCCAAGGGGAAGCGGGCGTATACCTTGTCGCGGCTTGGCAGCGGCAGGTTGTACATGAACGTCTTGTGGCTGCTGGCCATGACCTCGCGCACCAGATCGAGCACGCGGCCTCGCCCTTCCTCGTTGATCTGCGGATCGGCAACCGTCTGCTTGACCAGTCCGATGTGGGCATCGTCCAATACGGCCTGCTCCGGGCAGAAGACATTGGTGCGTTCCAGCAGTCCGAACGCGTAGTGGATGTACTGCGCGCCGGCCTGCGGCACGGTGGCATACGCGAGCATCTTCTCCGCCGTCGCCTGAATGCCGGGCAGCGCCGCGTCGGCAACCCCGGCCGTGGTGTAGCAGGGCAGGCCGTAACGGCGCGCCAACTGGGTGCAGTCCAGGTAATACTGCATGGCCTCGGCGCAGGAGTACATGTCATTGAGATTATCGAGCCGGGTGCGCACGGGCACCGCGCCGTAAAGAACCGGTGCGCCGGGCGAGGCGAGCTGGTGCAAGGTCACGCCGGCCAGCAGTTCCGCGTTCACCATGGCCACCATGCCGAACTCGTCGAACGGACCCGTCGCGCCGCCCATCGGGCAACTGGAAACAACCAGCGGAACCCCGCTACGGGCAATGGCAATAAGCTTCGACGCCGTATCGTCCACCACTTGCAGCGGGCTCTTGATGACGCAGGCGATAAACGAGAGGACGGGCTCGCGGGCGAAGCTCTCCTGGCCGCCGGCGATCATCTGGCCGAGCTTCACGATGTCGTCCAGGGCCTCCAGGGCCGTCAGACCGCCCTGCACGTGCTTGGTCATATTCCCCAGACTGGTGAAGAATTGGTTGATATCCTTGTTGGTCGCCGTGATGTCGGGATCCTGGAGGTTCACATTGCGGATGAAGAAATCGAGATGTTCCAGGTTTTCGCACAGGTGTGCGGAACGGGCCAGCCGCGCGATACTGCCGGGCTGCCGGGTGAACTTCGGCGTAGCGCCGTCGAACGCCACGTCGAGCCACACGTTCGTTTCCGAACCGCTGCCGAATCGCGAACGCGGTTCCGACGCATCCAGCACCAGCCGATTGTCCGGCTCGCGCGCGCCAAGTACAACCGTCGATGGCGCGCTCTTGAGCGCCTGGTCGATCAACTTGCCGGGAATGCGAATCCGCGGGCAGGGCCCGCCATCTTCAACCTTCGCGCCTGCGGCCCGGAACAGCTCGACCGCCTCGGCGTTGTACGACAGAAGCCCTGGATCTTCGAGCAGTTCTCGCGACATGCCGTCCACCAGGTCGAGCTGCTGTTCGGAAAGCCGTTTTTTGGGGGTGACCAGTACTCCTTCACGCTGTGCTTGTGACATGCATATACCTCTTGTGTATGTGTTTGTTATTGCCGGATTTGAAGGCTCCGCCGTCTTGCAAGCCTCGGTGCGATTCGCACAGGAGCCGCTCGGCTCCTGCGTTCGCGTCCGGGTCAATCAGACCTTGGCTTCGATTTCGGGGAACCGCTCGAGTACCGCCTTGCGCACGTCGGCCGGCAGCCGGCTCTCTTGCGGCTGTTTTCGGATACGATCCACAAACGCCTTTGCGCGGCTCAGGGCATCGGTCCCTTCCATCATGGAGTCCCGTTTTTCACGATTGGCCAGCTTGGGCACGAAGAACTCGCTTCGCATGTGCTGAACCGTATGCTCTTCGGCAATGTAGTCGGTGGCGGGCCCCTTCTCGATCATCAGGTCCGTGGCCAGCGTCTCGTCGCTGACCTCGATCCCGCGGAGCACCCGCTGGCACATGCCGAGAATCTCGTTGTCGACAACCAGCTTGTCGTAGGCAACCGTCAGGTCGGCCTCCATAAGTCCGGCGATATCGTGGATGTAGTTGGCGCCGCTCATGGCGACCAGCAAGCTGGACATCGCGCTTTCGTACGCCGCCTGCACGTTGACTTCCTTCGCGTCGGTCGTGCCGGCGGTGGAATAGCAGGGCAGCTCGAAATGCTGCGCCATCTGCGAAACGGCGGCATTGATCATGGCCCGTTCGATCGCGCCGCCCACGTGGTCCATGGTTTTCAGGTTGGTAATGGACCCGACGCTGCCGCAGATGCCCGGGGCTCCCTTCCTGGCGGTTTGGACCAGCACGATGCCGCCGAGTGTTTCGGCCACGTGCGTCAACACGTTGCCGGCCATGGTAATGGGGGCCGTCGTCCCGCAAATGGGCTCGGTCGGAACCACGACGGGCAATCCCTTTTCGGCCAGGAAGCACGTCATTTCACCGTAGTTGTCGTCGATCTTGAACGGGCTGATCAGCAGCGTGATGAACGAGACGAACGGCCGCTCGCACAGCGCGTCGGCGCCGCCTGCAACCAGTTCCGCCATCTCCACCGCCCGGCGGCATCCGGCCAGCGAGTAGACGCCGCCCATGATGTGCCGCGTCGTGTTGTCCAACGCATGGAAGAACCGGTTGACGTCAATGGCGTCGATGTTCTCGATTTCGTTGGGAAACACATTGATGGTGAACAGGTGGATGTTCTCCAGGGCTTCGACCATGCGGGCATTGAGCACCACGTCGGCCGAAGTGGATGGGCGGCGCTCGCCCGTGTCCGGGTCCAGCACATAGATGGCCGTTCCTCCGGTTCCGTAGTGAACACGGCTCTTCTCCAGAACCACGTCGGGCGAACCGTTGCGCCCGAACAGCGTGATGGACGACGGGTTCGACGCCACGGCGTCCTCCACCATCGACCGAGTCATGCGTACGACCGAGGTCTCCTCGTCCACGTCGGCGCCGGCCGCCCGGAACCGTTCGCGTGCGGCCCGATTGTAGACCGCCATTCCGGACTTTGCGAGGATCTCGAAGGCCGCGTCGGCAACGCGCTTGACATCACCGTCCTTCAAAGGCTGGTACAACGTCGACGATAACCCCGGTTGTGCGTGAATTGGCTGATTCAAATCATTCTCCTGTTCGATTCTGTTAAATGCTCCGAGCTTCAATGATCGCTTCCACTCCGCCTGCCGCGAACAACTCCGCCGTCTCGTCGGCCGGCGAGCGTCGCGTTTGCAGGCGCGCCTCGAAAGGTTCCAGGAACCGTTCTTCGCCGAGATTGCGACGTTCCAGTCCCTGGCGGGCCACGCTCAGCATGCCGCGGGCCGCGTCCGCCAGCGAATGGCCGTTCACTTGGCCCTGCAGGGCGTACCGGCACGCGCTTTCCCGGGCGGCCCGAAGCGCGTCCCAACCGTACTGCCGCAGTTCCTCCTCCGCTTCGTCCAACGCCGACACCAACCCAAGACTCAGCGCCGCCGGGGCCAGAATCGCATCGGGCGGCTGCTGGTCGAAAACACGGTTCTCCACGGTGAAATACCGCGAGATACGGGCCGTGTACCAGTAGCACGAATTGTGAAGGTCGAGGTCCTCCGGGGCAGGCGTAAGCTGGACCGGATGGCCGTCCAGATCGCTCCCTTCGGCCGTAGCCGACGCATAGTATTCGGCGAACGTTTCGTACTTGGTCAGAACCACCGGCATGCCGTCGCGTTTTGCGTAGATCGGCCGCATCCGCCCGACACATTCGGCATAATGGTCCAACGAAGCAAACGGTTCCGGTGGAACGCCGGATCGGTCCCGAGCAGGTTCCCACCAGTCCCAGAGTTTCTCCGAGACGGCCTTGTATTGCCGGTCGAGTTGTCCGCGCCAGACGTTCGAATGCGCCGCCAGCGCAATCTGCGGGCCGGCGAATCCGCACAGGACGTTTACCGCCCGAATCGCTTCCTCCGCGCCAACGCTCAGGTGAACGTGGCTGCCTGCATTCACCGTGAACAGATGGACGTCGTCGCCGTCCTCTTTCGCAATGCACCGGTTCGACGGCGCCGCCTTGTCCCAAACCGAGGTGCGAACCTTCTTGAGCAGCAAACGCTTGCCGGGTGAAGTGACCGGGTGAATACCATGCGCCAGGAAGCGCACCTGGTTCGTCTCGGCGAAGGGCGCCAGCTCGACGCGCAGCAGTCGCAAGAGATGCTCCAGGGCGTTCAAATCGGCAACGTGCGCCAGCGAGAACTCGGTCTTGCAATAGCCCGTTTCGCAACCGGCCACGTGATCGTTCTGTTCGCCTGGCTTGCTGCAACCGACCACGCGCCCGGTAACCGCATCGACAGTCGGCTTCCATCCGCATCCGGCCAGGTATTGCCAGAGGGCATCGACCGTATCGCGTCCCACGGCCGTGCCATCGGGACGGACAAGCGGGAACTTCAATTCCGCGCCGATACGGCGACTACCGCCAGGCCGCCCGGCCAGGGTGCGATGAAACTGATCGGTAAACTGCTCTCGGATACGTTGAAACATGTCTTCCTGTTGCTGGAGTGTCTTTCCGGTTGTTGGGTGTCCGGACCGGTCTGCCGCCGCGTCCGATTCCCCGCTTCACGATGGTCATTTCTGTGCTCGCGGCGGTCCCATGATGTGCCCGCCGCCTCGGATGATGAACTTGTACGTCGTCAGTTCCTCGAGCCCCATGGGCCCCCGCGCATGGAGCCGGTCGGTCGAGATGCCAATCTCGGCCCCCATGCCCAACGACTCGCCGTCGCAGAACATGGTCGAGGCGTTCACCAGCACCACGCCCGAATCGACGCGGCCGGTGAACTGCTCCGCCGCTTCCAGTCGGCCCGTGACGATCGAATCCGTATGATGCGATCCGAACCGGCTGATGTGGTCAATCGCGCCGTCTACGCCCGCCACCATGCGAATCGAGACAATCAGATCAAGATACTCGGTGCGCCAGTCGTCATCGGTCGCAGCCTCGACGTCGGCCGCCATCTCGCAGACGCGCGGGCAGCCGCGTACGGCAACGCCTTCCCGGCGGAACGCCTCGACAATCGCCGGAATCTGCTCCCGGCTCGCCTCGGACACCAGCAAGGTCTCCATGGCGTTGCACACTTCGGGCATGAGGCACTTCGAATCGAGCGCGACGTCCAGCGCCTGATCGAGCCTGAACTGCTCGTCCAGGTACACGTGGCAGACACCCTCGAAGTGCTTGATGACCGGAATGCGCGACTGGCGAGCGACCGCCTCGACCAATCCCTTCCCGCCACGGGGAATGACCAGATCGATCCACCGGTCCAATTCGAGCAATTCGTGAACCGTCTCGTGCGATCCGGCAATTACCTGCACGGCGTCGGGAGGCAGCCCGGCTTCGCCCAAGGCGTCGCGCCAGAGTTGCCCCAGCAGGGCGTTGCAGCGTCGCGCTTCGGATCCTCCGCGCAAGATGGCGGCGTTTCCGGCCTTCAGGCAGAAAGCGCCGGCATTGACCGTCACGTGCGGTCTCGCCTCGAAGACGTTCAGCACCACCCCCAGCGGCACGCGCACGCGCGAGACGTCCAGACCGTTCGGCCGCCGTTCGGCCCGAATGGTCTGGCCCACCGGGTCCGGCAGGGCCGCGATCTTCCTCAAGGAGCGGACCCGCCCGGCAATCTTCTGCTCGCCGAACCGGAGCCGCTTCACCAGATTCTCGGCAACCCCGCCGTCGCGGGCAGCGGCCAAATCCGCCTCATTGGCCGCTAGGACCTCGTCGCGGCATGCTTCCAGCCGATCGGCCATGGCAAGAAGGGCCGCATCCTTGTTCTCTGTCGGCGCAAGCGCCAGTACCTGAAAAGCATTGCGTGCGGCTCGGGCAATCGTTACGGGATCTAACGATTGCTCGGGCGTTTTTTCCAAGTACATCCGGTACTCCAGGGGTTCTCGAGGAACAACGTCAATCCAACTCTCTTCACGCAGGCCGAATCCCGGCCATGCGCCCGCCAAGGAGCCGGCACGCGCAGACTCCCGTCTCATCCTTCACGACACGTCAGGCGCAGAGCACTCCCACAACCGATCTCCCATCCGTAACCCTGGCAATGCAACTCCCCGGCCGCAAAACACGACTCGGAGAGCCGTATCGCTAGAGCGTCAAACCGCAATCAGAATACGCAAGTCCGCCAGGCAATCTGGAATCGTCGCGTATCAAGTCGGCTGCCGACTTCGTCGACCTGCCGCCGGCGCGTCCTGTGAGAGTATCGAGCGGACCAGCCTGCCCAGGACGGGCTGCGCCGGCCATCCATGCAACGGGTTCTGCACCCCAACTACGCAAGGAGCCCTTATGCTGCAGACGCGGAGTCTTATGCGAGGCGGCCCACACGAAATCGGTCCGAACAGACGCGAATCGGCATGCAACGACAGATTCGATCCCGGACGAAACGCCCGCGACAACGGTTAATTTCCCGTTGTGATCGAAATCGAAGCGCACAATAAGCCGCCCATCTCCTTGTGTTGCACGACCCGCCAAGGCAGCGGCAACCGCCACCCGGCCCGGCCGAACAAACCTGGCATCGCAGGCATACAAGGTCGTTGCCCACAACACCATCGGCGTTCGCCGTGAAAGCCGGCCTCCAGAACAAACGCAGAGGCCGAACGTGAAAGCCCTTATTCTACAATGCCCTCCGAACGGGAACAACCATGGGCCCCACAGGACCAACTGCAATCCCCTCGCAAGGACCGGCTCCTCCGTCGCTCGTCTGCGGTCTTCCGCCTCCCGGGCGCCAAGCCCGATCGGCCAAGACCTCATGCGCGATCTGCACAACCGGTCCAGGGTGCATGTCCGGACAGTCAGGCGGCACGGCTGGTAGGGCCCATGGCTGCAATGACCAATGTGCCGATTCCTCGGGATGCTACCGCTGTGTCGCCCAAGCGAAAAAGCTTCGTTGTGCATTGCACAGCGGGCCGATGACCTCGGATGGATTACCAACTGCGCCCGGGGTGACACGAAAGCTACAGGAATACACACATGAAAAAAGACACCTTCCGAGTTGTTACCCGCGGCGCCAATGGCGACCTGCGTATTCGCGATTACGATTCCAAAGAAGACCTCCTTCGACGCCACACCCAGATTGGCGTGGACGATTGCAGTACCGACCTGGATTTGCGGGGTCTGCCGGTATTCCGAGGGCTGATCGGTCCGATGCCCGAAGGGGACAACGTCATTCGTTACGAGACCCCGGAAGTCTTTGAATCCCTGACAAAGGACTGGAGCAGTACGCCCACGACGCGCCGGCGTCGACGCTCGCGATCGTCCAATGCGACCTGAAGTCGCCTTGTTGCCAAGAGCACTGCGAACGCAGCCGAAACCGATTGCGGAACGTCGTTTCGCTCGCCCCCAATAGCCTAGACTGCCCCAGGCCGGTATACTCCCCCGCGACAGTTTCGGGCCGATTGGGCCTATGATATGCCTTGGCCTTGCGCCAGACGGGGGGTAATGCTCGCCCATGCCCCCGCTCGTCCAGGCCGCATTTCCTGCTTTCTGGAGCACTCCCCCATGCAAATGGAACAACTGGTAGCGCTGTGCAAGCGGCGCGGGTTCCTTTTTCAGTCGAGCGAAATCTACGGCGGACTCAACGGCTTCTGGGACTACGGGCCCCTGGGCGTCGAGTTGAAACGCAACGTGCGCGAGGACTGGTGGCATAGCATGGTCACCGCGCACAACGAACTGGTGGCCCCGCCCGGCGCGCCCGAACCCTACGCCATGACCGGCCTGGATTGCACCATCATCATGCATCCGCAAGTATGGAAGTGCTCCGGCCACTACGACCTGTTCCACGACTACTTCGTCGATTGCCGCGAGTCGAACCGCCGCTATCGCTACGATCAGATCGTCGGCCGGTGGGTCGAATACGACGGTCAGCGCATCCTTGTCACCAGCTATCAGACCGGCGACGACGCGGCGGCCGATATCGAGCAGAAGGCCCTGAAGTTCTTCAAATTGCGTGCAAAGGATAAGGACCGGCTCCAATGGACACCGGGCAGCATCTCGCTGGATAAGATATCGGACATGTCCGACGTGTTGGCGCCGGACGCGAAGTCGCTCGGCACGCTGACGGCCCCGCGCGAGTTCAACCTGATGTTCGAAACGCACACCGGCGCGCTCCGTGACGATTCGAGCAAGACGTTTCTGCGGCCTGAAACGGCCCAGGGTATTTTCGTCAACTTCAAGAACGTGCTCGACTCGAGCCGGGTCAAGGTCCCGTTCGGCATTGCGCAGATCGGCAAGAGCTTTAGGAACGAGATCACGCCGCGCAACTTCACGTTCCGCTCGCGCGAGTTCGAGCAAATGGAAATCGAGTTCTTCTGCCGCCCGGAAAGCTCGGCCGAGTGGTACCGCTACTGGCGCGACCGGCGTTACCAGTGGTACCTGGACCTGGGCCTTGCAGGCGACCGGCTTCGGCTGCGCGACCACGATCCGGACGAGTTGAGCCACTATTCGTGCGGCACGGCCGACATCGAGTATGCTTTCCCCTTCCTGGCGCCGGGCGAGTACGGCGAGTTGGAGGGCGTGGCCCACCGCGGCGAGTTCGACTTGCGGAGTCACATGGAGGGCAAGCTGGTGCGCGAGGGCGATGGTTTTGCTGTCGAGAAGGACGAGCATGGCCAGCCGCGTTATCGCGGCAGCGGCAAGGACCTGAGCTACTTCGACGACGAGACGAAGGAGCGGTTCATTCCCCACGTCATCGAGCCGTCCGCCGGCGCCGATCGCGCCACGCTCGCCTTCCTGTGCGAGGCCTACTGCGAAGACGAGCAGCCGGACGAAAAGGGCAAGATGCAGAAGCGGGTCGTGTTGAAGCTGCACCCCCGCCTCGCGCCGATCAAGGCGGCCGTCTTCCCGCTGGTCAAAAAGGACGGCATGCCCGAAATCGCCAAGGACATCTACGCCGCCCTGAAACCGTGGTTCCCGGTCTTCTACGACGAGAAAGGCGCGGTCGGCCGCCGCTACCGGCGGCAGGACGAGGCCGGTACGCCCTTCTGCATTACCGTAGACAGCCAGACGCTCACCGACGGCACGGTCACGGTTCGCGATCGCGATACACTGGAACAGTGGCGAGTCCATAAGGATGCCTGCGCCGAGGATATCCGGGCCCGCCTGGCCTGACGTTGCCCCCGTCCCCCCTTGCCAAACGGCCGAGGTTTCGCGACCATAATCGCTTTGGCGACCTCCATTTGCCGGCGTGCCAACCATCCTTATAGCCCCGAAGCCGCATCGTGCCTGAAACCATCTTTACGCAGACCTATCCGAACGGTCTTGTCCTCGTGGCGGAGCAGATGCCGTGGCTCCGTTCGGCGGCATTTACGCTGCTGCTACCGGCAGGTTGCGCCCGGGAG
Organism: Thermoguttaceae bacterium; assembly: GCA_040772845.1. Lineage (GTDB taxonomy): Bacteria > Planctomycetota > Planctomycetia > Pirellulales > Thermoguttaceae > PWXP01. Next base: position 4,871,816 of record JAXGXG010000001.1, on the reverse strand, counting down.
CCGGTCGATCGGGGCGGCCTGGCTGCGTTCACCGCCGAAATGGCCGAACGCGGGTGCGGATCGCGCGACAGTCGGCAGTTCCTCCTCGATCTGGACAATCTGGGCCTGGAATGGCACGAGTTCGTCTCGCCTGCCCATACCGGTTACTGCGGCGCAGCGCCGGCCGAAAGCCTGCCGAAGGCCCTGGCCATCTTTGCCGACGTCGCGCGCCGCCCCCATTTTCCCCGGCAGGAGATGGAGTCGGCCCGGTTGCTTCGGTTGCAGGAGCTGCGGGCCGTGGAAGACGAACCTGCCCAGAAGGCGATGGTCGAACTCCGGCGGCGTCATTATCACGAGCCCTGGGGCCGCCCGTCGCACGGCGACCTGCCCGGAATCGACGACACGACGCTCGACGACGTACAAGGGTTCTTCTCGCGGCACTATCGGCCCAACGGGGCCATACTCGCCGTTGCCGGCCTGTTCGACTTCGATCGGCTGCGCGAGGACGCGGCCGAACTGCTCGGCGACTGGCAGCCGGCCGAATCGCCCGAACCGGCGGAACAGGTAGAACGAACACCTTACACGCATCTTCCCTACCAGTCGGCCCAGACGCAGATCGGCATTGCCTACGCCAGCGTTCCGTACCGCCACGCCGATTACTTCAATGCGTGGGGCGCCGTGGGCGTGCTCAGCGGCGGCATGAGTTCGCGACTGTTCACCGAGGTGCGCGAGAAACGCGGGCTATGCTACAGCGTGAACGCCACGCATCATACCCTGCGAGACCGGGCCGGCGTGTTCTGCTATGCCGGAACCGGCGCAGAACGGGCCCAGGAAACGCTCGACGTCACGCTCGGCGAACTGCAACGCCTGGCCGACGGCATTGAACCTGAAGAACTCGGCCGACTGAAGGCCCGCATCAAAAGCAGCCTGATCATGCAGCAGGAATCGAGCGCGGCGCGCAGCGGAGCCATTGCTTCCGACTGGCACCATCTGGGCCGCGTCCGCACGGTGGCCGAACTGAATGGGCTGGTCGACGGCCTGACCTGCGACAGCATCAACGCGTACCTGGCCGCGAATCCGCCGGGCGATTTCACCGTGGCCACCGTGGGCCCGAATCCCTTGGAGGCGCCCTGTGCGGTTTGAAAAGCATACCCTGCCCAACGGCCTCGAAATTGTCGCCGAATGCAACGACGCGGCCTACTCGACCGCGCTCGGCTTCTTCGTGCGCACCGGCGCTCGCGACGAAACCGATGCCGAATCCGGCGTGAGCCATTTCCTCGAACACATGATGTTCAAGGGCACGCCCACCCGCTCGGCCGAAGACGTCAATCGCGAGTTCGATGAAATCGGCGCCCACTACAACGCCTGCACCGACGAAGAAAATACCATCTACTACGCAAACGTCCTGCCCGAATACCAGGATCGCGCCCTCGACCTGCTGGCCGATATGCTGCGGCCGTCGCTCCGCGAGGCGGACTTCGAGACGGAGAAGCAGGTAATCCTCGAAGAGATTCACATGTACGACGACCAGCCGCCGTTCGGGGCCGACGAGCGATGCCGGGCCGTCTACTTCGGCAGCCATCCGCTCGGCCGAAGCGTGCTGGGCACGGTCGAAAGCATTACCGACCTTTCGGTCGACGCCATGCGCGACTATTTCCACCGCCGTTACGCGCCGGCGAATATCGTCCTGGTCGGTACGGGACGCATTGCATTCGACCAGTTGGTGCGATTGGCGGAATCGCGGTGCGGCGGGTGGCCGTCGCAGCCGGTCTCCCGGCCGATGATTCCTGCCAAACCGGCCACCGAGTTCCTGTCGATCCACAAGGCAATTGCCACGCAGCAGTACGCCTTGCAGTTGTCGCCCGCCCCGTTCGACGAAGTCGAAGAGCGCTACGCCGCCAAACTGCTGGCAACCGTCCTGGGCGACGACTCGGGCAGCCGGCTCTACTGGGAACTGGTCGATCCCGGTCTGGCGGAACACGCCAGCCTGCAGCATAGCGAATACGCCGATGCCGGGATCATGGTCACCTTCCTCTGTTGCGCCCCGGACGAAACGGCCGATAACCTCGACCGCGTTCTCAACGTGTACCGCCAGGCCGAGCAGGACGGCATTACCGAGGTGGAACTGGAACAGGCGAAGAACAAGGTCTGCTCACGCGTCGTGCTTTCAAGCGAACGGCCCCGCGGGCGACTGTTCGCCGTCGGCGCCGATTGGCTGTGCCGTAGCGAATACCGTAGCGTCGAGGACGATTTGCAGGCGGTCGGCGCGATCACGCTCGACAACCTGCACGACTTGCTCCGACGCTACCCAATGTCTCAACCAACCACCGTTACCATCGGCCCGTTGGACTCGGCGCCGGCGCCAAGTCTGTACACGGCTGCGAAACCGTAGCGGCTGGCAACGGTCATTTCGGGTTGGCCCTTGCGCCATCGCTAGCCATGCCTAAGAACCGCGACTCCCGGAGTTCGGCGCGCCGATTCGGAACGTTCGGCGGCGTGTTCACGCCGTGCACGCTGACCATTCTCGGCGTGATCATGTTCCTGCGTCTTGGCCAGGTGATAGGCCACTCGGGCGTGTGGCTGGCCGCGGCCATCGTGCTGGCGGCGGCCGGTATCACCATGCTGACGAGCCTGTCGCTTTCGGCCATCGCAACGAATACGCGAGTGCAGGGCGGCGGGGCCTACTACCTGATCAGCCGAAGCCTGGGCGTCGAGTTCGGCGGCGCGATCGGCATCGTGTTCTACCTGGCCCAGGCGATCGCCGTCTCGCTGTACCTGATCGGTTTCACCGAGGCCCTGGTCGATACGTTTCCCATCCTGGCCGACCGGTTCACCACGGTTGCAACCCTGGTGAACGCGGCGGCGTTCCTCTGCGTCTTCATCGGCGCCGGCTGGACCATCCGCGTCCAGTATGGCATTCTGGCATTGCTCGGGCTGGCGCTGGCGTCGTTCTACGTAGGCGCCGGGCTGTCGTTCCGTATGGAATGGTTCCAGGCGAACACGGAACCGCAGTTCGGCAACGAGAGCTTCTTCACCATGTTCGCGCTGTTCTTTCCGGCCGTAACGGGCATCATGGCCGGGGCGAATATGTCGGGCGATCTGCGCGATCCGGCCCGCTCGATTCCGCAGGGCACCCTGGCGGCCGTCGGCATGACCACGCTCATTTACCTGTCGCTCGCCTTCCTGCTGGCCGGTTCGTGTCCGCGCGGCGAGTTGATCGGCAATACCCTCGCGCTGAAGGAGACGTCTTGGGCGCCTGTTCTGATCACGGCAGGCGTATTTGCGGCGACGCTGTCCTCGGGCCTCGGCTCGATGATGGGCGCCCCGCGCATTCTGCAGGCATTTGCCCGCGACGACGTATTCCCATGGCTCCGGTTTCTGGGCGCCGGCAGCGGCGCCAGCAGCGAGCCGCGGCGCGCGATCGTACTGACGTTCCTGATTTCACAGGCGTGCATCCTGCTTGGCGATTTGAACGCGATTGCCCCCATCCTGACCATGGCGTTCATGCTCACCTATGCAACGCTCAACCTGGCGTCGTTCCTCGAATCGATCACCGCAAACCCGAGCTACCGGCCGACGTTCCGGTATTATCACTGGTCGCTATCGCTGCTGGGTGCAATCGCCTGCGTGGCGGTGATGTTCCTGATCCAGCCCGTAATGGCCGCCGTTTCCATTGCAGGCGTCATTGGGATCTATCAGTTGATCGGTTATCGCGAGATCCAGAGCAACTGGGGCGATTTGACCAGCGGCGCAATTCTGCAGCGCATCCGGCAGAATCTGCTCCGCCTGGAAATGGAGCGCTACCATCCGAAGAACTGGCGGCCCATCATCCTGGCCCTGAGCGGCTCTGCCTGGTCCCGCACGCGACTGGCCGTCTTTGCCAACTGGCTGACCGGCCGGCGCGGCATCCTGACACTCGCCCAGGTAATTGAAGGCGAGACGGAAGAATTGCTCGAGCGCCGGGCCGCGCAGCAGGCCCTGTTGCGAAAGTTCATTGTCGAGCAGGAACTGGAAGCGTTTCCCGCCGTGGTCGTTGCCCCGTCGCTTTCCGAAGGGATCGAGGCCCTGGTCCAGTGCCACGGCCTTGGCGCGCTCTGGCCGAATACCGTCCTGCTCGGATGGCTGAGCGACCCGGAGCGGGTCGAGTCGCTCGGCGCGACGCTCCGCTTGATTGCCGGCCTGAAACGCAGCGTCTTGGCCATGCGGCTCTGCGGGCCGGAAGAACTCGATGAAGACAGCGATCCGTGGGAAGTCCCGTTCGGTAGCATCGACGTTTGGTGGCGCGGTATGAAAAACGGCGATCTGATGCTGATGCTGGCCCACCTGCTCCAGCAGAACCCGGCATGGCGCACCCGGCCCATCCGGCTGCTGCGCGTCATCGGCTCCGAGGCCGGCCGCGAGGAAGTGCTGCGGAATATGGCCCATATTGCCAACACCTCGCGCATCCAGGTCGATCCGGTCGTGATCGTGTCCGAGGACATCGCAGGAACCATCCAGCAGACCAGTCAGTACGCGGCTTTGGTCATCCTCGGCTTCGAGCCGCCCATCCCCGGCAAGGAGCTTGTCTTCTACGAGGTCATGGAGCGGTTCGCCGGCAACCTGCCGCGCGTGCTGATGGTCTACAACGCCGGCGGCATGCTGTTGGAGTCTTGATTCCGCCGGTCGCCCGCCATAGAATAATGCGAACGAGGCAAGGCGATGACGACAATTCACTACACGGGCGATGCCCTCTGGAACAGGATCGAGCGAGCCGTGGAGAAGGTCCGAGAGCGTCTACGGCGGGTCACGAAAGCGCTCGGCGATGCAGGCATTCCCTACGCGGTCGTGGGCGGAAACGCCGTGCAATTGTGGGTGGCCCAGGTCGACGAAACGGCCGTCCGGAATACGCGCGACGTGGATGTCCTGTTACGCCGCGACGATTTGCCCCGGGCAATCGAGGCGCTCAGGCAGGTGGGCTTTGTTTTTCGCCACACGGCAGGCATCGATATGTTTCTGGATGGAGCGGATGCCGGGCCGAGAGATGCCGTACACGTGGTCTTCGCATCGGAGAAGGTTCGCCCCGATCATGTACTGGCCGCACCTGACGTTACCGAGCACGAGCTTATCCGGGACACCAGCACCATTGCACTGGAGGCCTTGACGCGAATGAAGCTGACCTCCTTTCGCGACAAGGACCGCGTTCACCTGCGTGATCTGCTGGAGGTCGGACTGCTGGACGCCACCTGGCTGCCCCGCCTGCCCGACCTGTTGCGCCACCGCCTGCAAGAGCTGATAGATTCGCCGGACGGCTGACTCGCGCGTTCCTTCGCGTCCGGCGCACCTTCTTGAAAGAGGAACAATCCGGGCAAGGGCCCACGAACCAGCACTTCGCGCAACAGGAAAGGGTCGGCCCCTGGCGGTGGCGGGAGCCGACCCCGTGTGTGAATCGATTGGCGCAATGCCTAAGCCACGGCGTCCCGGCAGTACCGGACACACCGGGCAACCTCTTCAACTGCGTCCGAACCTTGCGGAATGCCGTATTCCAGTTCGACGTCGCCCGGGAAGGTCAGCTTGTTCTCTTTCATGTATTGAAGTACGGGAACGATATCCGTATCGCCCTGGCCGAACGGCATGTTCGGGCCGTTGTCCTTCTTGCGGTCCTTCAGGTGGATGCTGAGAATCCGATCCTTGTGCTTCTTGATCAGCGGCAACGACATTTCGTTCGTGCCGGCTACGTAATGGCCGATGTCCAGGTTGATGCCGAGGTACTTGCCGTACGAGAGGATGGGCCCGTCGTAGGTATCGGGGCGAAGCTGGGTGTGGTTGTGGAAGCCGATCATGATCTTGTGCTGGTCGGCCATCGGGCCAAGACGTTTTGCGGCTTCCTCCGAAATCTCGCGCGTGATGCCCCTGGCCCCGAGCGCCTTCGCAACCTGGAAGTAGTAGTCGATGTGCTCGTCCGACATGCCGCCGTTGCCGATATCGCCGAACTTGACGATATGGATGTTCACGCCGGCATCGTTGTACAGCTTGCGCAGCGCGGCGAACCCTTCCATCGCCGGCTTGGCCCGCCACTCTTGCATGGGCTGGCTGGCTGCGCCCGCCGCCGCCTTGGCATACTGCTCCGCAGGACCGCCCATCAGTTCAACCGAACTGATGCCGCACTTCAGAATGTAGTCCAGCAGGTTTTCGGCCGAACCGGGCATCGAGCGGTAGCTGTAGGTGATGACACCGATCTGGACGCCGTTGAACTTCGAGTTCGGCTTGGCCGCTGCGGCCAGACATGCGCCGCCCGGAATCATCGACGACGCCGCCAGTGCGGCCGTGCCGCCCAGAAAGGCGCGTCGTGACAGGTTGAAGTCTATCTTTTGCATGATCTTCCTCAAAGGAACAGGTGGGAATTGGGGCTCTCGCGGTACACCCAAGGGGGTATCCCTCCGATGGGCGGCCGATGCTGTTTCACCGTTCCATGATACCCAAGCCCGAGGGCGAACGCAAACCTGCCGCCATCGCAGGCAGGCCGGTTGCGCCGTGTCTTGAAACCCGGGCGGGCGCCATGCTACACTCACGCTTGCCGCGTGGGCCATTATCATCCCTGGATACGAGGAGGCTACGAGAGATGCGACTGCAAGGAATCTGTTGCGCTGCCGCCGTGCTGGCGGTGTCGTGGATGCTTCAAGCACGGTGCCCGGCCGCCGAGCACAACGTGCCGCCCGAAGGATTCGTCGCCCTGTTCAATGGGCAGAACCTCGACGGCTGGTGGGGCGCCAAGAGCGAGGATCCCCGCAGCTACGTCAACCTGCCCGCCGACGAACTGGCTGCAAAAAAAGCCGCCAGCATGGACGACGTACGCGAGCACTGGCGGGTTGAAGGCGGCGAGCTGGTCAATAACGGAACCGGCCTGTACCTGACCACCGATAAGTTCTACAGCGACTTCGAACTGCTCATCTCCTACAAGATGGTGCCCGGCGCCGATAGCGGCATCTACCTCAAGGGCGTTCCGCAAGTTCAGATCTGGGATTCCAACGACGAAACCAAGTTCAAGCACGGCGCAGACAAGGGAAGCGGCGGCCTGTGGAATAACCCCGCCGGTACGCCCGGCAAAGACCCGCTGGTCAAAGCCGACAACCCGATCGGCCAGTGGGATACGATGCGCATCGTCATGACCGGCGAACGTGTCAGCATCTGGCTGAACGAGAAACTCATTATCGACCATGCCCGCCTGTACAACTACTACGACAAGAAACTCCCCGAGGCTGAACGCCGGCCGCTGGTCAAGGCAGGCCCCATTCAGCTCCAGACACACGGCCGTGAAATGCGCTGGCGCGATATCTTCATTCGCGAAATCGGCAGTGACGAAGCCAACCGGATCCTCGCCTCCCACGCCGACGATGGTTTCAAGTCGGTCTTCAACGGTAAGGATCTGACCGGCTGGCAAGGCGCAACCGACAACTACATGGTCGAAGACGGCTCGATCACCTGCAAACCCAGCAAGGGTGGAACGATCTTCACCGACGAACAGTTCGCCGACTTCGCCGTCCGACTGGAACTCAAACTGCCGCCGGGCGGCAATAACGGGCTTGCCATCCGGTATCCGGGCGAAGGGCACGGAACGTGGGACAGCTTCTGCGAATTGCAGGTGCTCGACGACGGGCATCCGAAGTACACCGATCCGAACTACCAGGGGTTCTACAACCTCGATCCGCGGCAGGCGCACGGATCGGTCTACGCGCGCATTCCGGCGCACCGCGGCTACCTTCGACCGATCGGCGAGTGGAACTTCCAGGAGTCGACCATCGACGGCAGTACGGTCAAGGTGGAATTGAACGGGTACGTGATTCTGGAAGCCGACGTCGCCAAGGCCGATCCGTCCACGTTCATGTATCCGATCGAGAAGTTCCCCGGTCGCGATAACGTCAAGGGGCACTTCGGTTTCAACGGGCATAACGATCCGGTCCAAATCCGAGCCATTCGCATTAAGGAACTGGACTGACCGGTTCGTCGGAAGGCCCTTTTGCACGTCTCTTCCGGTGGCGCGGCCCTGATGGACCGCGCTACCGGAGATGTTCGTGCAACCCCGATCTCGAACAGGAGGCTCGCGTGAAGAATGCACTCTCTGCCCTGGCGGTGTTGATACTGCTCGCGTTCGCTGCCCGTGCGTGGGCCTGCTATGCCGTTATCGTGGGACGCGACGCATCTGCCGACGGCTCCGTACTGGTCGCTCACCTGGAGCAGAACGGCGGAAAACGCATCCTCAATTTCCGCCGCATTCCCCGGCGACAGCATGCGCCGGGCGAGCAGGTTGCGCTGCGCCGCGGCGGCCGGCTGCCGCAGGTGGACCAGACCTGGGCATTCCTCTGGAGCCAGAATCCAGGTATCGAATACAGCGACGGATACCTGAACGAGTGGGGCGTGGCCGTCGTCAGTGACGGCTGCCGCACGCGCGAAGACGATTACGACACCCTGGTCGAACGGGGCGAAATCCGCGATGGCGGTATCGGTTACATGCTGCGCCGGCTCGTGGCCGAACGGGCGCGAACGGCCCGCGAAGGCGTACAACTGGCAGGCCAACTGGTCGAGCGGTTCGGTTACGCCGATTCCGGCCGAACGTACGTCATTGCCGACCCGCGCGAGGGCTGGCTCTTCTCGGCGGTCCGCGGGCGCCGCTGGGTGGCCCAACGCGCGCCCGACGATATGATGGTCGCTCTTCCGAACGTGCACATTATCGCCCAGATCGATCTGAAAGACTCCGACAACTTCCTCGCTTCGCCCGACCTGATTTCGTACGCCGTCCGGCGCGGCTGGTACGATCCCGCAAGCGGCGAGCCGTTCAACTTCCGCAAGGTGTACAACATCGATCGGGCCGATCCGCCCGATCCGCGCCGCTGGCGAGGCCGGCAGTTGGCCGCCGGATGCGACGCGTCGTGGCCGCCTGCTTCGCCGCCGCCGATTGGAATTCGGCCGAAGGAGAAGCTGACCGTCGAGGCGCTTGCCCGCGTGCTCCGTTTCACCGGCTCGCCCGGCACGCTCAGTACGCCGACCACGCAGGAGGGCGCCATCTTCCAGCTTCGCGCCGACATGCCGCCTGCCGTGGGCTGCGTGTACTGGCGCACCACGGCCGAACCTGCCACAAGTGTGTTCACGCCCTGGTACGTCGGAATCGAGCGCACCCCGGACGATTACTATCGCCCGGTCGCGCTCGGCGAGCAGCTTTCGCTTGGCTATCAGTTCGCTCCCCCGGCCGGCGCGTTCGATTTCAATCCGGATGCCGCCTGGTGGAAGTTCAAACGACTGCAAGACGCCGTCCATGCCGACGACGCCCGACGTATTCCGCGAGTGCAATCGGTATGGTTGCCGTTCGAACGCGACCTGCGCGCCGCTCAGCCGCAGGTGGAAGCCGCGGCCCTGAAGCTTTGGGCCACCGATCCGGCAGCCGCCATTACCGTATTGACCGAGCATTGCGCCCGTATTGCCGCCAACGCCTGCCGTCATGCCGATCGCATGGCGGACGATTTTCATTAAGGAACCGTTTCATGTCCGATTCTGACGTTTCGCCGGCTCCGGCGCCCACCCCCCAGGAACTCAAGAAGGCAATGAAGGCGTTTCGCAAACGCCTGAAACTCACCTGCCTGGACGATCAGTCGCGGCTTGGCGTCGGCCCGATGAGCAGCGGCCGCGCTTCGAGCATCGTCGGCATTACGCCCCCGAACCAGTATCCGGTCGAGGTCTGGGAGGAACTGGTTCGCCAAGGCAAGCTGAAGCGTTCCGGCGGCGGCATGTACGAACTCGCCCAACCCTCCTGACCGCCCGTTCACAGCCCCCGCCTTCCCCGCTCCACTGACAGTTGGCAGTTGGCAGTTGACAGAGGGGAAGTTGCTAGTTGCTAGTTGCTAGTTGCTAGTTGCTAGTGACGCGCTGGCGCGGGAGTTGGGAGATGGGAGATGGAAGCGGAAGGGCGCGAGCCCTCCGGTGAAGCTCGGCAGATCGGAGATCGGAGTTCGGAGATCGGAGATCGGGACGCGCTGACGCGTGGGGCAAGTTCTACACAACCGCAAAGCGGTTATACAACAAAGCCCAGGGTCGCTTTAGCGCACCCTGGGTGCACGTCCGCATCACACATTCCCAACCGCGAAGCGGTTGCACAACAAAGCCCAGGGTCGCTTTAGCGCACCCTGGGTGCACGTCCGCATCACACATTCCCAACCGCAAAGCGGTTGCACAACAAAGCCCAGGGTCGCTTTAGCGCACCCTGGGTGCACGTTCGCATCACGCATTTCCAACCGCAAAGCGGTTATACAACAAAGCCCAGGGTCGCTTTGGCGCACCCTGGGTGCATGTCCCCGTCACACATTTCCAACCGCAAAGCGGTTATACAACGAAGCCCAGGGTCGCTTTAGCGCACCCTAGGTGCACGTCCGCATCACACATTCCCAACCGCAACGCGGTTGCACAACAAAGCCCAGGGTCGCTTTAGCGCACCCTGGGCTTTGTTGTTCAGCGCCTTCGGCGAAACCAAACCCACGCCCAGCCCCTTGCGCTGACGCGGAGGGGGTGGGTGCGTGAGCGGGTTTCGATCTCCGATCTCCCATCTCCCATCTCCCATCTCCCATCTCCGATCTCCCATCTCCCATCTCCCATCTCCCATCTCCCATCTCCGATCTCCCATCTCCGATCTCCCATCTCCTACTCGTGCTCAGCCATGCCGGTGCTCGTACTCGTAATCGAAGGTCTCGCGCGGCCGTAACCCCTTCCTCCCCCGCCCGTTCGCAGCCTCCGCCTTCAGGCGGTCTCCCCTCTTCCAGCGCCGCCTTCCCAGCTCCCAACTCCCCGCTCTGCGAGGCGCGCTTCCCGCAGTGCGTTTTTTCTTTTCGTTATTCTTCCGTCAGGTTGGACATGATCTGTCCGCGCACCCCGGTATATTGGGAGCGAGAAAGAAGTTGTTAGTTGCTAGTTGCTAGTTGCTAGTTGCTAGTGACGCGCTGTCGCGGTAGCGCAGCCGCGCCAGCGCGTCCCACTGACACCTGACACCTGACACCTGACACCTGATACCTGACACCTGACACCTGACACCTTCCCTCTTGCCATAATCCCGCCAGCCGTTATGCTAGCGAATACCGCCCACAAGTGGACACAACTCCGCAAGACAAAGGACCCGCTGGTGAGGGGGCACCATGTGACAGCGCAAAGTGACAATAATCGGATTGATTTCTCACAGCCATGGAGATCGAAATGACACCGGCCTTTTGGGCCAAGACGGTAGGGGACGATCAGCCCGGAATTTCCGTTCATGATCACATGGTCAATGTAGGCCTCGTGGCTCTCTGTTTGGCGCATGTCGGCGAGGAGTTGCTAAGGCACTTCGAAATTGAACTCCCCCAAGTCGGTGCACTGGCCGCTCTTCACGATTTGGGGAAGATATCGCCTGGATTTCAACGGAAATGTGCGGCGTGGCTCAAGGCCAACCACCTTTCGGACATCGCTCGCCGCTGTGCATGGGATAGAGATATGGAATCCGATCACGGACAGGTAACCCATGCGGCTGTGCAAACGTTCTTGGTCGAGCAGGGGGCGAACCGCCGCGCTGCCAAGTATTTGTCGGCTATCCTGGGTGGACATCACGGCAGACTCCATTGGCCCAGCGATCGAGGGTTCCAGCCAACCAAAGCCATTTCAGAGCAACACAGCGGCATCGACTGGGCCAAAGCTCGTAACGACGCCGCCCTGGCAATCTGCGATACATTTCACGCGGACTTGGCGAGATTCACCATCGACGCCGACTCGCCCGCTCTATGGTGGTTGGCCGGGTTGACGTCCGTGGCCGACTGGATTGGCTCCGACGAGCGATTCTTTTCGCCCGAACACGGAACCGCAGCGACCGATACGGCAGAGAATGCCAAGAAGGCGATCCAAACGATTGGTCTTGTGCCCCCCAAGATTAAGACTGGTTTGTCTTTTCATGATCTATTCCACGACCCGCAAGTCCCAAGTGTTCCGTTCACGCCCAACGACATGCAGTTACGCGCCATGTCTACGATTACCACGCCAGGCGTCTATGTTGTGGAAGGCCCGATGGGCACAGGAAAAACGGAAGCTGCGCTCGGAGCCGCATACAACCTTCTGGTTGAGAACAAAGCGAGCGGCGTCTATTTTGCCCTGCCAACCCAAGCAACGAGTAATCGAATGCACCTTCGCATGGCGGAGTTTGTCAGGCGAATAGCCCCCGATATCGCGGCGAGTCGCCTGATTCACGGCAATTCATGGCTAATGGATCACGAAGTTGGTGTCGCGCCGGCTGCTAGTGGAACAACAGTTCAGACCGAAGATGCTCGTGTCGGACGTGATTGGTTTGCCTCGGCAAAACGAGCACTACTGGCCCCGTTCGGCGTCGGGACCGTGGATCAAGCCCTTCTCGCTGTTGTCGCCGCGAAGCATTTCTTCGTGCGCCGCTATGCCCTTGCCGGCAAAGTCGTCATTCTCGATGAGGTTCATTCCTACGACCTCTACACGGGCACGTTGATTGATAAGCTGATATTGACGCTCGAACAGTTGCAGTGCACGGTCATCGTTTTATCAGCCACACTCACCGGCAAACGTAGACATCAGGTCGTGGGCCATGCAACTGGCACCGTTCCGGAAGCCGACCTTTCGTATCCGCTCATCACGGGAAGACGAGCGGGTGAGGCCTTCGCCCCTGTCTCCGTTGCCCCACCACCCGAAAGGGACGTGGAAGTAGTATTCCAGGCATCCGATGAGGCTGCCCGACACGCTACCGCACTTGCAGAAGCCGGTGGCTGCGTGCTGTGGATTTGCAACACGGTTGCGTCCGCCCAGAACCGCTACCAGCAGTTCCTCGCGACCGCTGGCAGGTCCTTTCCTTTGGGTTTACTGCATTCCCGTTTCCCGTTCTGGCGTCGCGAGGAGCTTGAGAATGAATGGATGGAACGCTTCGGCAAGACCGGCAGCGGGCGCCGGGGATCGATTCTCGTTTCCACACAGATTGTCGAGCAGAGTGTAGACCTCGACGCTGATCTGCTCGTCACGGAGTTGGCGCCAACCGATATGCTCCTGCAGCGAATCGGCCGACTGTGGCGACACGATCGCGGGCATCGGCCGTCGTCGGCCGCACGGGTGATCATCTTGGAGGAAGCCGCGAGTTTCGCTGAGTTACGCCACATGGGCAAGGCGGCTATCCTCAACACGCTGGGCAGTAAAGCGTATGTCTACGACCCCTACGTTTTGCTTCGATCCCTGGAAACGTGGAAGGATCAACGGCACATCGTGCTTCCAACCCAGATTCGGAGCCTGATCGACGCTACCTACGAAGAACGAGACGATGAGCCCGAGACATGGCTCGAATTATTGTGCGAAGGTTTCGGGAAGGCTACGGCTTATAAGCAGAGAGCCCTTCAAAGCAGCAATATCTGGACGGTGGCGCTGGAAGACGACGAAGGCGTACAGACACGATTGAACGAAGTGCCGACGCTTTCACTCGTCCTGTGTCGCAACATCTCCAAGAGCGAAGCGGCGTTTCTCGACGACACTCGCGCCGATTTTCGTGGAGACGCATTCCGCTTGGCAGCCGCTCAGGCGATTCACCGCAATGTAGTTCGAGTGCCGGCTCGTAGTTTCCGGCAGACCGCAGAGCATCCCGGCATTGCCCGCTACCTCCGCGGCAATCAGTGCGTAGGTCTGGTCGAAGCCGATGGAACGATCAAGGCCGAGGGGTGGGAGGGGGACGGCTTGCTGCACTGGTCGGCCGACCTTGGTATCGTTATGGGAAACACGTGCGCGAAGGAACAGATATGAATGTGGCTTTCGACAATTGGATTCCGGTGGTGACTTCAACCGGGCAACCACAACTGGCCAGCCTGTGCGATGTATTGGCCAACGGTGAAGACTTTGCCGACCTGGCGGTGCGCCCGCACGAACGCGTCGCGATCATGCGGCTTCTGCTGTGCGTTGCCCATGCGGCCCTGGACGGGCCGAAGGACTATGATGAATGGTGCGAAGTGCCGTCTCGCCTTCCAGTCGCAGCAAAACAGTACCTCGAGAAATGGAAGGACTCCTTCGAACTGTTCCACCCTGAAAAGCCTTGGCTGCAGGTGGCGGAACTGAATCAAATGCCCACAACGAAGGCCGGCGCAGCTCGGAATGACAACAAGACCTGGAGCAGTGTTGATCGACTTGATTTCACACGCGCCTCTGGTATTAACACAACCCTTTTTGACCACGGTGCATCAGCCGAGGAAATGCGAGAGTCTGGACCGCATGAGTTAGCACTTAACTTGCTCGTGTTCCAGAATTACTTCGTTGCCGGCGGAAAGGCATCGTCGCGAATGTGGGGGAAACACGAAATGAAGAACCCACCGAACCCCAGGGGGGGGCCGTGCTCTGGCAAGTCGGTCATTTATGCATTTCTTCGCGGCCCTCGTATTGCCGAATCCATCCATCTAAACCTGAATTCGTACGAGAGTCTGCATTTGTTCTACGGCTCTTCGTCCGGATGGTTGGGAAAACCGATCTGGGAATTGCCCATCGATTCCCCAAATGCGCAGGCAGCGATCACAAACGCGACGACTTCCTATCTCGGACGATTGGTCCCACAGACCAGAATCCTCCGCTTGAGCAGAGACCGCCGAACGGTACTGTTTGGCGCCGGTTTCACTTATCCGAAGTTTCAGGATGAGGACAACCCCTTCCATCCCGATGCTTATGCAACCGTAGTGCTGAACAAGGATGGTGAACGTGGACTATTGTGCGCAAGCCCCAACAAGTCTATTTGGCGAGAACTCTCTTCGTTGATTGTGCGTTCCCGAGCTGCATCCAACACAAATCGCGGCCCACTTTGTCTTCAACACATTCCCGATGCGGCGCCGTTCGATATTATTGTCTGTGCCATGATGACCAATCCGAAACAGGCGGCCGAGATCGTGGGTCTTGTGGACTCGGGTTACCATATTCCCGCCCCTCTCGCCACTGCCGAAGGCATTATCGCCTACGAATCCGAGGTCAAGACCACCGAAGATGTCGCCGGCCGTCTGAACAGGGCCGTCGAAGCCTACCGGGCTGCTTCGGACGGCGGATGGAAAGGGCGATTGAAGAACGCCGGACCGAAGAAGAGCGAACTGAAGGCCAAACTCCATGGCATCGCCGCCACGCATTATTGGACGGCGGTCGAGACGAACCTGTCTCTTCTTATGACGCACATTGAAGCGATGGGGACGGACGAGGCCGTCGCCACTCGTGAGACTTGGCGGAAAATGCTCTTCGCTTCCGCCCGCGATGCTTACCGCACCGTTTGCGGGCAGGAAACGCCAAGACAGATTCGCGCCTTCAGCGAAGGCTGGAAACGTTTGACGAAACGAGAAGACGAAACTGCCCCAGTGGGCAAGGAGGAAGAAGCATGAGTGGACTCTTGGATCAACTCCGCCGGCGCAAGGACGATCGTGGTCTGATGGCCGACCTTCGTTGCGCGTTGGTTCCGAGCAGGAAACATCGAGCTTGGCCCGCGCTCAATCGGCTGGGCGTGGACGTTGCCAATCGAGAGGCTGCCGTTGTCGCCGGACTCTACGCAACGCACCCGAGAGAGGGGCAAGGCAATTTCGGCGCCACGTGCCGCATGATACAACTCTGCCGTGGCGACGCTCAACGCGATGACAAGAAGTCCACGCCCATCGAACGGCGATTCCTGCACTTGCTTGCGGCCGAAAAGGGCGAAGAGCTTCACCAGCGAGTAACCCGTATGGTCCTCCTGGCGAAATCCCACGACATAGGCGTGAACTACGAACGACTTGAAACGGACTTGCGTTTCTGGAACGATCGCAAGAAGATCGAATGGGCCGGATCCTTCTGGGCCGTCGACTCGGACACCGAAGCGCCGTCCCTGGCGGAGGAAGGAGCAGATACATGAGCTGGCTCGCCTGCATGGAAATCGATTCCGAGACGGCCTTTCTCGGCGGTATCCCCGACAGCTACGGTTGGCACCAAAGGCTCTGGCGCTGCTTCCCCGGCCAACCTGATCGGAAGCGTGATTTTCTTACACGCATTGACACTGTGGAAGGCGGCTTCCGTGTATGGTTGTTGTCGCCAAGCCGGCCCACGCGCCCTGACTGGTGCCCGCCCGAATGCTTTGCTGCAAAGGAAATCGCCGAGTCGTTTCTCGCACATCGCTACTACGCCTTCAGCCTGCGAGCCAACCCCGCCAAGTGCCTTGTCCAACGCAATGAGCAAGGCGAGCGCCGTCGCAACGGGAAACGCGTTCCGTTGATCAAACCGGTTGAGCTTCGCGAGTGGCTCGATCGCAAGGGTGAACAAGGTGGCTTTCAAATCGCGGAGAAACCGCCCTTGGACATCGGACCGATGGTCAAGAGCCATTTTCGCAAGGGGAAACGGGCGGCTTGCCATGGCGGTGTCGAGTTTCGAGGCGTGCTGGAAGTCACCGACCCATCGGTATTCAAGGAAACCTATCGCAAGGGCATTGGCAGCGCCAAAGGATTCGGCTTCGGGCTCCTGCTGCTCAAACCGGTCAATCTCTAGACACCACCTTTTTTGCAAGGAGCAATTGCATGAGACATCTTGAACTTCATATCCTCCAGTCGGTTCCCGTCGCGTGCCTGAATCGCGACGACCTCAACTCGCCGAAGACAGCCGTCTTCGGCGGCGTCCAGCGAGCGCGGGTCTCCAGTCAATGCTGGAAACGGGCGATTCGCGAGTTGGCCAAGGAAGAATCGCCAACCTTCTTCCAGGGAGACCGAACACGGCGAATGGTCTTCACATTGAAAGAAGCCCTTGTCGCGTCCGGGCTGCCCGAACCCGGCGCGGTAGCTATCGCCGAACGCGTGGCCGACGTGGTCGAGACATTGGACTCAAAAACGGATGGAGCGGGCCTGAAGAAGATTAAGACGCTGATGTTCTTTTCCAAAGCTGAATATGCTGAACTTGCCAAGGCCATTGCCGAATCTGAGGAGGTCAAGGGCGCCATGGATGATCTTACGGAGGCCATCGGACAAGTTCAAGTAGACGCCGACAAGAAGGCCGTGGAGGCAGCCGCCAAGGCCAAAGAAAAGGCACTGAAGGCGATGGGGAAGATCTTAGAAAAGGGCGAAATCCTCAAAACGATCAAGGCGGCCAAACTGAACGATGCCGCCGATATCGCTCTCTTTGGCCGGATGGTGGCCAGTCACCCGTCCTTGAACGTCGAAGCCGCTGCCATGTTCTCCCATGCGCTCTCTACCCACAAGGCCGACAATGAAATTGACTTCTTCGCCGCCGTCGATGACCTTCAACCGCAAGAAGAAACGGGAGCAGGCATGACGGGCACGCTGGAGTTCAACTCGGCCACTTACTACCGATTCGCGGCGACGAATCTGGACATGCTCATGGACGACGACCACCTGGGCGACTTGACACGAGAACAGCGTCAAGCGGTGATGCGCGCCTTTATCGACGCCACCATTAAGGCCATGCCCGGGGCCCGCCGCGCCAGTACGAACGCCAATACATTGCCCGTGTTCGTCCTTGGTGTGGTTCGTGAAACGGGGCACCCCATCCAATTGGTCAACGCATTCGAGAATCCGGTGCGGCCCAGCCCGGGCTACGCTGAGGAATCGGTCAAACGCCTGAAGGCCGAGTATGACCGTCTCAAGAGCACCTGGGGAATCGAGGCGGTCCTGGAGAAAGCCATTCCCGAGGTGACCCTTCCCGAATTCCTTGACGAGGTGGTGAAATATGTCCCCTGACCAGAAGACCCTTGCCCTTCGATTGGAAGGGCCCCTCCAATCCTGGGGCTTCGACAGTCAATTTAGCCGGCGCAATACGGGGCTGATGCCCACCAAGAGCGCCCTCGCCGGCATGTGCTGTGCCGCATTAGGCTTCTCTCGTGGCTGCCAGGACGAAGCTGCTTTCCTTGACCGATTCGCGAGATTACGAATGATGGCCATCAAGGTCCCGCGAGTCATGTCGCGCAGTTGGAGTGCCGGCACGATGCAGTTACCCGTGCGGCGACTGCAAGACTATCACACAGTGGGAGGTGGTTACGATCTTGTACGGGGAAGAGATTGCATTACCGTAACCGCCGAGAACGGAAAACCGCGAGCAAAAGGAGGACAAGCTCTTGCTGTGCTGACTCACCGTCAATACCTGACGGACGCCTCGTTCGGCGTTGTCTTTCAAGGCGATCCGGCCGTGCTGGCCAAGATGGCAAGCGCACTTGCTAATCCCAAATGGGGGCTCTGGTTGGGACGCAAGGCGTGCATCCCAACCGCGCCGGTGCTGGCCGGATTGTTCGATTCGTTGGAGGATGCGCTGCGGCTGCTCCTTGACGACAAGCCGCTAGACTCATTCACGCGGCAGGAAGAGGCGGAGACGTTTGCCGAAGGACGCGACTCGCTTCCTGACGTGCCGCTGTGTTTTGCATCGGAGGGCCGGGCGTTCACACTCCGCCGAATACGAACGATCCAGGGGGTGCCATGAGACTTCAGTCAAATCCCATCCCCATGAAGGAACGGACCAGCATGGTCTGGTTGCAGCGCGGCAGCGTTGAAGTCCAAGACGGCGCACTCGTTCTGATTGACAAGGACGGCGTTCGCACGCATATTCCTGTGGGCGGCTTGGCTTGCATGTTCCTGGAACCCGGTACGCGCATCAGCCATGCCGCCGTTGCCATGGCCGCTGAGGTCGGCTGCCTCATTCAGTGGGTGGGCGAGGGAGGTGTGCGGCACTATTCGGCGGGCCAACCGGGCGGCGCGCGGGCCGATCGGTTGCTTTATCAGGCGAAACTCGCCCTGGATGACGCGTTGCGGCTCAATGTCGTGCGGGCCATGTACCGTTTTCGGTTCCAGGACGAACCGCCTGCTCGCCGTAGTATCGAGCAACTGCGCGGCATCGAAGGCGTTCGCGTGCGTACGCTGTATGCGCTGCTCGCACAACAGCACGGAGTGCGGTGGGACAAGCGGCAGTACGATCGGAACAAGTTCGACGCAAGCGATGTGGTCAACCGATGCCTGAGCGTTGCGAATCACTGTCTGTATGGGATATGCGAGGCGGCCGTCCTGGCGGCCGGGTATGCCCCGGCCATCGGCTTTCTGCACACGGGCAAGCCACTGTCATTCGTATACGACGTTGCCGACCTGTTCAAGTTCGAGGCATCGGTGCCCATTGCCTTCAAGGTGGCGGCCGCAAACAAGGGCAATCCGGAGCGAGAGACGCGACATTATTGTCGAAATAGTTTCCGCAAACACAACGTGCTTGAACGCATTATTCCCACGATTGAGGAGATCCTGGCGGCGGGCGGCATTCCGGTGCCTGCCGCTCACCAAGAGGCCATGCCAATCGCAATTCCGAACAAGGAGACCACGGGTGATGCTGGTCATCGTTCTTGAGAATGCACCCACCCGATTGAGGGGGTATCTGACGCGGCTCTTTCTGGAGGTCCGAGCTGGCGTCTTCGTCGGTGATTATTCGCGCCGGGTGCGTGAGCGCACGTGGGCGGTCGTTCAGAAGGAGATCGGGGAAGGCAATGCCGTGCTTGTTTGGTCGAATCCAAACGATTTGGGGTTGGATTTCGACACATGTGGCGAGAATCGTCGAGTTCCCGTGGAACTCGACGGTTTGAAGCTGTGCTCCTTCCTGCCACCACCCGAACGTGACGAGGAACCGTCCGATGCAACGGCCCAACCACCTTGGTAGATTCTTGGTCATGCTGTAACTTGTTGTAGTGTCACGGGTTAGGAGGAAGTGTGTTCCCCGCACGCGCGGGGATGAACCGCTGCGGGCCGGTGAATCGCGTCCGTTCCGGCTGTGTTCCCCGCACGCGCGGGGATGAACCGCCACGTGGCTGGGTGAATGGGGCTGCGGTCCTGTGTTCCCCGCACGCGCGGGGATGAACCGGCCATGCGGCGCGATCGGTCGGAGATTGCCCTGTGTTCCCCGCACGCGCGGGGATGAACCGTCCAACGAGCCATCGTGGAATCCGGCGTGCCGGTGTTCCCCGCACGCGCGGGGATGAACCGAGGTGGCTCAGTACGCACGGGACGGTCTGCTCGTGTTCCCCGCACGCGCGGGGATGAACCGGACACACTATGTCGAGGCCCAACGCCTCCGCAGTGTTCCCCGCACGCGCGGGGATGAACCATTGGGAGTCCGTAATCTCGCCCCGGCGAAGCTGTGTTCCCCGCACGCGCGGGGATGAACCTGGTCGCACCCCGATTCCACGGACTCGCAACTGGTGTTCCCCGCACGCGCGGGGATGAACCGGGCATCGAATGCCACTTCATCAAGGAGGGCGTGTGTTCCCCGCACGCGCGGGGATGAACCGGGTCAGGGGGTAGGGAAACTTGATATATTTGGGTGTTCCCCGCACGCGCGGGGATGAACCGCCACCAGAATCTGAAGGCGATAACGCTCGCAAGTGTTCCCCGCACGCGCGGGGATGAACCGATCGGCGAGCGGTTGCCGAGTCAACGGGGCAAGTGTTCCCCGCACGCGCGGGGATGAACCGAGCTTGGTTCTCGACTGGACCAACGATGTCACGTGTTCCCCGCACGCGCGGGGATGAACCGAAAGAGCCCCCGGAACGATTCCAGGGGCTAAGGTGTTCCCCGCACGCGCGGGGATGAACCGGTCGCAGTCGACGGTGACTGCTTAGCCCTGCCGTGTTCCCCGCACGCGCGGGGA
The DNA here is from genome assembly GCA_040772845.1 of Thermoguttaceae bacterium. Classification (GTDB taxonomy): domain Bacteria; phylum Planctomycetota; class Planctomycetia; order Pirellulales; family Thermoguttaceae; genus PWXP01. Next base: position 4,851,185 of record JAXGXG010000001.1, on the reverse strand, counting down.
TGAACCGTCCGGTTTCGTGGTTGCGACCCCCGCAACCCAGTGTTCCCCGCACGCGCGGGGATGAACCGCAGAGGTCGGCCCGACCTCGCCCGTTTCATCCGTGTTCCCCGCACGCGCGGGGATGAACCGGCCCGCATGTCGTACATGATGAGCCCGGTGGGGTGTTCCCCGCACGCGCGGGGATGAACCGATCGTCGTGCAGGGCCAGCAATCCCAGATCGTGTGTTCCCCGCACGCGCGGGGATGAACCGGAACCACATTCCGGATCGGTAGGCGGCCTCTTGTGTTCCCCGCACGCGCGGGGATGAACCGGAACGATCTCGCTCTACGGCATCAATGCTCGTGTGTTCCCCGCACGCGCGGGGATGAACCGGCCCTGCTGGATTCCTTGGAACACGCGGGGGTGTGTTCCCCGCACGCGCGGGGATGAACCGGGGACCGAGCAGCTCTTCATGGAGACTGTTTCGTGTTCCCCGCACGCGCGGGGATGAACCGAGTAATCACTACATTGAGCGGGTTGCGTTCTGGTGTTCCCCGCACGCGCGGGGATGAACCGGAAACAAACCAGCCGGAACCGTTCCGACCAGCGTGTTCCCCGCACGCGCGGGGATGAACCGGTCGACGGGACCACGGACGACGTAGAGGCACGGTGTTCCCCGCACGCGCGGGGATGAACCGCACCGACGAGACGATGGACTCGCCGTATTCGGGTGTTCCCCGCACGCGCGGGGATGAACCGCTGTCGGTGATTGTCGGCATGTCAGGCCTTCAGTGTTCCCCGCACGCGCGGGGATGAACCGCGACGGCCACGCTCGCCCCGAAAGCCGCGGCCGTGTTCCCCGCACGCGCGGGGATGAACCGTACGAGGACATCATGGCTACTGTTGCCGACATGTGTTCCCCGCACGCGCGGGGATGAACCAGGTTTCGGGCGACTGGTCGGAGGTTACAGGCCGTGTTCCCCGCACGCGCGGGGATGAACCGAGGCAAGTGAATGGTCAGGAAATCCAAGATCCGTGTTCCCCGCACGCGCGGGGATGAACCGCGTACTCGTACCTCGTCAAGTACCTCTCGAAAGTGTTCCCCGCACGCGCGGGGATGAACCGAAACCTCGGCGTACCGCTTCTCAGCCCGACGTGTGTTCCCCGCACGCGCGGGGATGAACCGCTGGGGCCTCCCACCCAGAGGCGGCGGGCTAGGTGTTCCCCGCACGCGCGGGGATGAACCGTGGAGTGATATTTTCAGCGGCGAGTACCGCGGGTGTTCCCCGCACGCGCGGGGATGAACCGCTACGACTCATTCACCGCCGAATTCGCCGACCGTGTTCCCCGCACGCGCGGGGATGAACCGATGCCCCAATAGGCATCCGTGAAGCCCGAGCCGTGTTCCCCGCACGCGCGGGGATGAACCGTCGTCGTAATCGCCGGCGATCGCGATTTGGTCGTGTTCCCCGCACGCGCGGGGATGAACCTTCCGTCGCTCTTGCAATACCGCATCGTGCATCTGTGTTCCCCGCACGCGCGGGGATGAACCGTGGCGGGAGAATGCCCTGCAGAGAAGGCGGTCGTGTTCCCCGCACGCGCGGGGATGAACCGCTACCGTGCTTGGCCGTAGTGCCCGACCTGGTGTGTTCCCCGCACGCGCGGGGATGAACCGCCGGAAAGCCTTCGTGGCCCGGCGGATGCCCTCGTGTTCCCCGCACGCGCGGGGATGAACCGACCCCTTTACAGATGTTGCCATCCATATTGCCGTGTTCCCCGCACGCGCGGGGATGAACCGAGCGGTGCAACTGCCGTCGGAGTCACTAGCCCCGTGTTCCCCGCACGCGCGGGGATGAACCGCCCCAGGGAGACTTGAGAGATGGAAGCTACTGGTGTTCCCCGCACGCGCGGGGATGAACCGACGTAGACCACTTCGTTGGGCGGCGGGCCGCAGTGTTCCCCGCACGCGCGGGGATGAACCGTGTCCAGTTGGCCCCCCCTTCTGGTTTTTTGCGTGTTCCCCGCACGCGCGGGGATGAACCGCATTGCTTATACTATCCCCCATTCACTATCAGGTGTTCCCCGCACGCGCGGGGATGAACCGCCTGTATTCATCGACGTTGAAGGCTCCACGTCGTGTTCCCCGCACGCGCGGGGATGAACCGGATGGCGACTGAAGTCATTTCTAAGATCGGCTGTGTTCCCCGCACGCGCGGGGATGAACCGGCACCTGTTTACCACGTCGGCAGCTTAGCTGCGTGTTCCCCGCACGCGCGGGGATGAACCGGACGCCGCCGAGGCATTGCGGGACGCCGAGGAAGTGTTCCCCGCACGCGCGGGGATGAACCGGAGTATGACAGCGACCCGGATGGTGAGTTCATGTGTTCCCCGCACGCGCGGGGATGAACCGTCCCCCTCTGCTGGGTCGGCGTTGAACCAGTCGTGTTCCCCGCACGCGCGGGGATGAACCGGTCAACGCCCACTCCGACTGATAGCCGCAACAGTGTTCCCCGCACGCGCGGGGATGAACCGGCTTCGCCACGAACTTGCGGGTCTGCGTTGAGGTGTTCCCCGCACGCGCGGGGATGAACCGGACCGCTGGCCGTACGGATTGAGGTGTTTCCTCCGTGTTCCCCGCACGCGCGGGGATGAACCGTGAGAATTGACGTACACGTGCGTGCGTGTTTGCGTGTTCCCCGCACGCGCGGGGATGAACCGACACCGAGGGTTTGCGTTATTAGCCAGGCGGAGTGTTCCCCGCACGCGCGGGGATGAACCGGCTCAAAGAGCCGGTATCGTTTGGCGGCGACTGTGTTCCCCGCACGCGCGGGGATGAACCGCCATACAAGCGGCTCTTGATCCAGGCGAAGAAGTGTTCCCCGCACGCGCGGGGATGAACCGTTGACAACCAACCCGACACAAAGAAGAAGATTGTGTTCCCCGCACGCGCGGGGATGAACCGACTTTTACCCCGCTTCCCCGTACTCGGGATGGGCGTTCCCCGCACGCGCGGGGATGAACCGCTGCCCGCCGGCCACCTTGAGGGCGTCGGTCAGTGTTCCCCGCACGCGCGGGGATGAACCGCTCCTTTGCTCCGCCCCGCTCGGCGTCTTGCTGTGTTCCCCGCACGCGCGGGGATGAACCGCAGAGGCTTCAGGAGATGCGTGATTCTGATAAGTGTTCCCCGCACGCGCGGGGATGAACCGTTGACCGCGCCCGCGAACACCTGGCCCGCGCGGTGTTCCCCGCACGCGCGGGGATGAACCGCTGGCCGCGGCGTGTGGTCTGACCGCGTCGAGGTGTTCCCCGCACGCGCGGGGATGAACCGCTACGAATCGTTCACGGCCGAATTCGCCGACCGTGTTCCCCGCACGCGCGGGGATGAACCCAGCGGGCATGTATTCCTCCTCAGCCTTTCCCACGTGTTCCCCGCACGCGCGGGGATGAACCGGTCAGTAAGTCCACTCCAAAACGCCCGCAGAAGTGTTCCCCGGCACGCGCGGGGATGAACCGCCTTGGCCGACCAGGTCAAAACGCTCGTCGAGGTGTTCCCCGCACGCGCGGGGATGAACCGGAGTAGGAGCATTGGCGACGGACCTGCACCGGGTGTTCCCCGCACGCGCGGGGATGAACCGCACCCCCCAGGCCAGCAGGCAGTCGGCACGAAGTGTTCCCCGCACGCGCGGGGATGAACCGAGCGAGGGCATTGTACCCGGCGATCGTCGCATGTGTTCCCCGCACGCGCGGGGATGAACCGCCCGCGGAGCCGTTACTGAACAACGTGTCCCCGTGTTCCCCGCACGCGCGGGGATGAACCGGTTGCGTCAATAGTGAAGTCCCCCTCGGCTGGGTGTTCCCCGCACGCGCGGGGATGAACCGCTGAACCGGGGTGAACCAGGCGGCCCGCGGTGGTGTTCCCCGCACGCGCGGGGATGAACCGAATTTCCGCGCGGGCGCGCTGGGCGTCGTTCAGTGTTCCCCGCACGCGCGGGGATGAACCGGACCTGCAACTCGCCACCGTGGCCATGCTGCTGTGTTCCCCGCACGCGCGGGGATGAACCGGACGGAGACGAGTTGATCATTCCAGAATGTTAGTGTTCCCCGCACGCGCGGGGATGAACCGTCTGCGCTCGTGGGCAGGCATCGATAAAGTCGGTGTTCCCCGCACGCGCGGGGATGAACCGTCCGCTTCCGCTTTGATCAGTTGGCGGTCGGCGTGTTCCCCGCACGCGCGGGGATGAACCGTGTACTTACGGTGCCCTCGTATGCCTTCTTGGGTGTTCCCCGCACGCGCGGGGATGAACCGAGCAGTCCGGTCGGTCGGAGTTTTGCGCGGCAGTGTTCCCCGCACGCGCGGGGATGAACCGACGATCGTGTTTTGTTCTCTAGCGGAGGAGGTGTGTTCCCCGCACGCGCGGGGATGAACCGCTTCCATCGAAAAACTCCTGCCCGATGAAGCCGTGTTCCCCGCACGCGCGGGGATGAACCGTCCAGCCCAGCCTGATTATTCAGAATCGCGACCTGTTCCCCGCACGCGCGGGGATGAACCGCTGGCCGCGGCGTGTGGCCTGACCGCGTCGAGGTGTTCCCCGCACGCGTGGGGATGAACCGCGCTTGACGATCCGGACAGCCCGGTCGCCCGGGTGTTCCCCGCACGCGCGGGGATGAACCGGGACGGTGGCACGCTGTCCTATTTGAGTTACGGTGTTCCCCGCACGCGCGGGGATGAACCGTTCGGCCAGCCCAAGGCGGATGACATCTCGGAGTGTTCCCCGCACGCGCGGGGATGAACCGCCTACGTCGATACTCAGTAACGATTGCATTTCCGTGTTCCCCGCACGCGCGGGGATGAACCGAGCGGCGAAACGCACAGGCGGGCAGCGGGATCGTGTTCCCCGCACGCGCGGGGATGAACCGCCAACTGCACGCTCGACACGAACACCGGAGACGTGTTCCCCGCACGCGCGGGGATGAACCGACGATGCGACTTTACGACACGGACGGCCACTAGTGTTCCCCGCACGCGCGGGGATGAACCGCGAGTATGACACACAAGCCGAGCAGTTCCTTACGTGTTCCCCGCACGCGCGGGGATGAACCGCGGTCGCCGTAGCTGTCGAGCACGTTGCACATGTGTTCCCCGCACGCGCGGGGATGAACCGGTAAATGGAAAATTGGCAGAATGCGAAAATGGCGTGTTCCCCGCACGCGCGGGGATGAACCGTCCCGTGGAGCTTTCTCTCACCTTGCCTACCGGTGTTCCCCGCACGCGCGGGGATGAACCGATCGCCAACAGCGAAACAGTCAACGAGGAAGCGTGTTCCCCGCACGCGCGGGGATGAACCGTGGGTGTCTGGCGCAGGAGGCTCGATTGCAGAGGTGTTCCCCGCACGCGCGGGGATGAACCGTTGGTAAGCGAAGCCCTCCACGAGATTACCCTGTGTTCCCCGCACGCGCGGGGATGAACCGTCGTACATTGCAGTCCGGCCGTCCCGCCGTCGGTGTTCCCCGCACGCGCGGGGATGAACCGCTATGGCCCGAACAACCGGCCCCCTCTTCGCCGTGTTCCCCGCACGCGCGGGGATGAACCGCACACGTTCACCGAGTCGCTGGCCGCACTAAAGTGTTCCCCGCACGCGCGGGGATGAACCAGCGTCATCCCGAAACCATTGCCGTTGTTGCGTGTGTTCCCCGCACGCGCGGGGATGAACCGGAAAAACACCAGCCGGAACCATTCCGACCGGGGTGTTCCCCGCACGCGCGGGGATGAACCGCGAGGCCGCTTTCACGCCAGCGGAAATTGCTCGTGTTCCCCGCACGCGCGGGGATGAACCGCCGGTCGATGATGGTTGGTCTGATAGTTGGCAGTGTTCCCCGCACGCGCGGGGATGAACCGCTGAAGGCTACGCCTGCGGGGCGGCAGTATTGGTGTTCCCCGCACGCGCGGGGATGAACCGTGGTCGACCATGGTGGCGTCGTTGTACTCGGGGTGTTCCCCGCACGCGCGGGGATGAACCGGCATGGCGGCGGCAATGGACGTGCCCGGGCCTGTGTTCCCCGCACGCGCGGGGATGAACCGGCCGGCGGCCCAGTGCATGGCGAGAATGGCAGGTGTTCCCCGCACGCGCGGGGATGAACCGGCGTTCGGCTCGAAGATGCACGCCATGGTGACGTGTTCCCCGCACGCGCGGGGATGAACCGATCAGCTTTCAGCCGATCGATCTCCAACTTCAGTGTTCCCCGCACGCGCGGGGATGAACCGGCGAGGGAGGTCCACAGGGCGGGAAAAGGGGACGGGAGTCTTTTCTCGCGAGGTTTTGTGTCTCTGTTTCCTCTGCGACCTCCTGTTCAGTATCTGCTCTGCTTTTCGTGTGTTTCGTGTCTTTCGTGGTTCGTGTCTTGCGACACTGGGAAAGCCGCCTGAAGGCGGAACTACGAACGCAATACAAAGACGAGCAACGCCATTCCGATCCCGGCCATCCTGGCATTTCTGCGGAACCGAGACGGTTACCTTCCTTAATGGGCAGGCAAAGCCAACCATCCTTTTCCTCTGCTTCCTCTGCAGCCTCCTGTTTGGTGCGTGTCGCTCCATTCCCTCTGTCCGCGTCCCTCCGTAAGCGTGGGGGATACTGGCAGAGAATGCGTTTCTTTTCTACAACGAAACCTGGGCGGCTAACTGGTGTTGAGGCATTAGTGCCACTTTCGCTAAACTACCCACGACGGAGGTCAAAGCGATATGAGTCACGATCCACAGGAATCGCCGCTAATGATCCGACCGGAGGGGGCTTCGCTCTTCGGGCGGGTTGTATCTATCTTGGAGCAGGCCCGCAGCAATGTCGCGCGCTCGGTCAACTCCAACATGGTGCTGGCCTACTGGCTGATCGGTCGCGAGATCGTGCAGGAAATGCAGGGGGGCGAAGATCGAGCAGAATACGGCAAGCAGGTGGTTGAGAATCTTTCGACCCAGTTGACGGCCAGATTCGGCCGTGGCTTTTCGTCCCAGTCGCTTTGGAGTTTCAGACAGTTTTATCAAGCGTTTGCCAATCGGCTAGAGATTCTCTCCCCGGTGGGTAGAGAATTGGCTGTTCGCCCCACAAGCGAGTCCAGACCAACAACCATTCAGGGGTTCTTGCCGCGACTTTCCTGGTCGCACTACCGCGCTCTCATGCGGGTGACAGACGAGCACGCCCGCACATTCTACGAACGGGAAGCCGCCGAGTGCGGCTGGAGCAAAGCCCAACTCGAACGGCAGATTCAGTCCTCGTACTTCGATCGCATTATTGCAAATCGAGGACAAGCAGGCTTGGTTGCGGCGGACCGACAGAAGATGCTTGGCGAACCGACGCCCGCCGCAAGCATCCTCAAAGCTCCCTATGTGCTGGAGTTTCTCGGCCTGCCCGATTCGCCCGCACTGCACGAAAACGTCTTTGAACAGGCGATCATTGACAACCTTCAATCGTTTCTACTGGAACTTGGCAAGGGATTCTCCTTCGTGGCAAGGCAGAAACAGATTCGGTTTGACGACGACGATTTCTTCATCGATCTTGTGTTCTACAACTACCTGCTCAAGTGCTTCCTTTTGATCGATCTGAAGATCGGCAAGCTAACACACCGCGATGTTGGCCAGATGGACGGATATGTGCGGCTATTTGAAGACCGGTTCAAAGTCCCGGGCGACAACCCCACCATTGGCTTGATCCTGTGTTCGGACAAGACCGAAGCCGTGGCAAAATACTCGGTGCTGAGCGAGGGGAAGCACATTTTTGCATCCAAATATCTTCAGTTCTTGCCGAGTGAACATGAATTGATGGTGGAAATCGAACGGGAACGGAAGCTCATTGAGTCCGCGATGGAAGAATCGAGCGACGAAGGAAAGCTTGGATCATGAAACTGGGCAGGAAGAGGGCTTGCGAGTAAGATCCCGGACTTTTCCGAATTGAGGCACGATTGACGCCAACGTGAAGACGATGATGCGAATGAACAGGAGGGAGCAGAGGGAAATCTAGTTGCTAGTTGCTAGTTGCTAGTTACGCGCTGTCGCGGGGGGGGAACCGGAGATGCGAGATCGGAGTTCGGAGATGGGGACGCGCTGGCGGAAATGGAAGCTGGGAGTTGGAAGTTGGGAGCGGAAGGGCGCGAGCCCTCCGGTGAAGATCGAAGCTGGAAGCTCGGAGATCGGAGATCGGGACGCGCTAGCGCGGATGGTCAAGTTTTGCACAACCGCAAAGCGGTTGGACAACAAAGCGGCATTCAATTGTGTGCAACGGTGCCACGCACATTCGTTGTAAAACCTCGTTGAGGTTTATTTGTCGGCATCTGCCCCGGACCCAGGGTGCGCTAAAGCGACCCTGGGCTTTGTTGTTCATCGCCTTCGGCAAAAATGAACCCACGCCTGGCCCCTTGCGCCAGCGCGGCAGCTCGTCCGCGTGAGCAGGTTTCGATCTCCCAACTCCGATCTCCCATCTGCGATCTCCGATCTCCCAACTCCCATCTCCCCGCTCCCAACTCCCCGCTCCCGCGCCAGCGCGTCACTAGCAACTAGAAACTAGCAACTAGCAACTTCCTCTCTGTCAACTGTCAACTGTGCTCAGAGACGTGCGGCTGCGCCGGCGGGGAGATGGCGGCTGGAGGCGGTGGCGAGGGTGAGCGGGTGGGCAGTGATACTGCCTGCGAGACTGCTGAATGCGCCGGTCAGAAGGTCCGCCAATCGCTCCGGGCCGAAGCCAGGCGTGTGGCACGTCAACAGGAGGAAACGGGGGCGGCCGCCGGTCAACTCGGCGCAAGCTTGGAGCAGGCCGGGCAGGTGTCTGGCCAACTGCCAGACCTCGCCGCGCCGGCCGTGGCCGTAGCTGGGCGGGTCGAGGATCACCGCATCGTACCGATTGCCGCGCTTGCATTCGCGCCGGACGAACTTGACGGCGTCCTCGGTGATCCAGCGGATCGGGCAGGAATCGAGACCGGAAAGCGCGGCGTTGCGCCGCGCCCAAGCCACGACCGTCTTGGCCGCGTCTACGTGGACCACCTCGGCCCCGGCCGCCGCGGCGGCCAGCGTACTGCCGCCGGTGTAGGCGAACAGGTTGAGCACCTGCAATGTGCGGCCCGCATCGGCCGCCGCCGCAACCTGCCGGGAAATCCAGTCCCAGTTGTCGGCCTGCTCCGGGAAGATGCCGAGTTGGCCCTGGGGCGTCGGCTTGAGTTCGAACGTCGCCGGCCCGTGGTTGACGGTCCAGGCGCCGGGCGGAGGCTGCGCACCGATCCACCGTCCGTCGCCCGAGTCGTCTCGTTCGAATCGCAACTCGGCCGTTCGCCATAGGGTCGGATCCGCCTTGGCCATTCCCTCGGCGGTCGGGCACGGCCGATCGATAACGAGGTTAGAGAACCGTTCGAGCCGGCGGCCGTCACCAAAGTCGAGTAGCTGATACTGGCGTGTCTGAAGCATGGTCCTAAGGTAACCGCGAATGGCCCTGCCTTCAAGGCGCTGCCGCTTGCTTTGGGACCGTTTGGGGGCGTTTTCTTAGCGGAGCGGCGCGAGCCGCCCGGTCTTCCCACGGTAATACCGGACGGCTCGCGCCGTGCCGCTACCAAGTGAAGTAATACCGGACGGCTCGCGCCGTGCCGCTACGAAGTCCCGCGTCTATTCGCCGGAGGCGATTCGCGCCGTAGCCAGGGGTTTCTTCACCCCTGGAGACCTTTCCGATTTCGCGCCGCACTTGCCTCTCGGAAGGTGTCGCGGTCTAATGGGAAGAGAGGGGATGACGCAACTGCTTCCACGCAAAGGAGCCTTTTCATGAAGCGCCGCACCTTTTTACAGCAAGCCGGGGTGCTTCTGGCCGGCGCGACGGCTGCGGCTGCCGACCAGGGCGAAGAGTCTCGGCAGCCCAACGCATTGCCTGCGAATCGCCGGCCGACGGTCTTGGTGACTTCGGCCGGAAGCGCCTGGGGCAATAGGCTGGCCGATGTACTCGGCGAACGTTTTCCGATTCGCCCGGCCCATGGCCCACTCTTTCGCGATAAGCCAGACCGACTCCAGCGTCTGCTCGACGGCGTCAGCGTCATCGTCCACGGGATGCCGCCTGGTGAAGAATCGGGCAATGCCGAACCGATCGACCAGCGCGCCCGCGGAACCTACGATGTGTTGACCGTTGCGGCCGCCAAGGGGGTGGAACTGGTCGTCTACCTCAGCAGCCTTCAGATGATGGCCGGTTACGATCCGCGTTTTCAGGTGGACGAGGACTGGCGGCCCGCGCCGACGACCGATCCGGGGCAGCTTTCGCACTATCTGGCAGAGTGTGTCTGCCGCGAGTTCGCCCGCGAGCGGAAGCTTCGCGCAATCGTCTTGCGAATGGGCGAGGTGGCGCCGGCTGACGCGGCCCGGGCGGTTCAGCTTGCGCTCGAAGCCCACTTCGGCCCACGCAGTACCGGGCTCCGTCCTTGGACTGTCGTGCATATTGCGGCAGCCACATCCGGCGGCCGGTTTCCCACAACGCGAGCCGAGCGGATACTGGGATATCGGCCTCAGCCTGGCCCGTCAACCTGAAGGAGGTTCATCATGGATATTCTGTTGATCGGCGCCAACGGCTATCTCGGCCCGCACGTGGTCAAAGAGCTGGCGCCGCACCATCACCTGCGGATCACCGATATCCGGCCGGCCCCGCCCGAAATCCGCCGGCAGTTTCCCGATCACGAGTATGCCGACCTGGACGTCACCTCGCACGAGCAGGTAATGCGGCAGGCGGAGGGGATGGATGCGATCGTCAATCTGTCGGTGGTTCGGCGCGATCCGCGGCTGGCGTTTCAGGTGAATCTGCTGGGCTGCTACCACGTCATGCAGGCGGCGGTCGCGCATGGCATCCGGCGTGTTGTGAATACGGGCCCGCATTTTACGGTGGCTGGCCCCAGCTACGAGCACTTCGATTTCGGCATCGGTCCCGATGTCCCGCCGCAACCGGGCACGGGCCTGTACCCAATCACCAAGTCGCTCGGGCAGGAGGTGTGCCGCATCTTCACAGAACAGCACGACATTTGGGTGCAAGACCTGCTGTTCTACAGCCTGAGAGAAGAGGACGAACTGACGCGGGGCCGGGGTGGAGTTCCGTTCGTAGTTGCATGGCCCGACGCCGCCCGCGCGGTTCGGCTGGCGCTGGAGATCGACTCAGCCCGTCTGCCGTCGAAGTGCGACGTCTTCTTCATCCTCGGCAACTTGCCGCAGCAGAAGTTCCTGAACGACAAGGCGAAGCGGATTCTCGGCTTTGAACCCAAAGGCGACGTTGCCCGCCTGTTCCTGGGCCCCAGGGCAGCAGAAGAGTGATTCGGCCGAGCCGATACACCTTTGTCGATCGACTCTCCGAGTGGATTCTGTCCAGAGGGTTCACGACTCGGAGAGTCGTGCGACGGTAGTAGGAAGCTTGCACGGCGCGGCGAGTCGTGCGACGTCCTTACTTTGTAGCGGCACGGCGCGAGCCGTCCGGTATTACGGTGGGAAGACCGGGCGGCTCGCGCCGCTCCGCTAAGAAGATGGTCCCGAAGTAAGCGACCGTGGGAAGACCGGGCGGCTTGCGCCGCTCCGCTAAGAAGATGGGCCCGAAGTAAGCGGCGGCTTTACGGCGCGGCGAGTCGCGCGATGTCGGGGCGGCCTGTCAGGCGGGCCGTCAGGACGCGCCCGATGAAGATCTGGGATCCGCGGGCGGTCGGAGCAACGCGGTCGTGTACGAGGATCTCGACCCGCGTATCGCTGGTTCCGGCCTCTTCTGCTTCCTGGCGAACGAGCGTTTGGAGCGCGGCGACGGCGTGTTCGTGCGCGGCCACGAAATCGCTGAACTGCGGCGTTCCCCGCAGTCCGGCAATCCGGTATCCGCCCGCGTCGGACGGCGATATCTCAATCGTCTTCTGAACCACGACGCGGCTTGTAATGGCGCCAATCGCGTTGGCCACGTCGGCGTGTTCCGGAATGATGGGCCGTGTCTCGAAGAGCTTCGCTGCATCCGGCAGATAGGCATGGATGGGCGCGCCGATGCCGACCACCGGATGATCCAGGACGATCCGCACGCGATAGGCGTTGCCGCCCTGCCGGCGCCAGTTCTCTAAGAGGGCGGATGCCGTTTCAGAACGGTCGAAGTCGGCGTCCGATCCGTTTTCGGCCAGGTGTTTTCGCAGCAGTTCCAACGCCAGCCGGCGGACCATTTCCTGATGAACGTACCGGGCGAACTCGTCGACGTTTCGCCGCATGAGCCGGCAGAACAGGCGTGCGAAATGCCGCGCCGCCGCCTGGTTCCAAAGGTTCAGTTGGCCGGTGCAATGCAGCAGGTCGGTCGGCGTGAGGGCCGATCGGACCAGCAGGTTCTTGCGTTCGAGCGCGTCGAGCGGCAGGAATCTCCAGTGATGCGCCTTCAGCCGGATGGCCAGCTCTTCGATACTGCAAGCGTCGCCGGCGAGCGCATCGAGGACGCGTTGCTCCTCGGAAGGCAGTTCTGGCAATCGTTTCGCATCGGTGGCCAGTACAAGGGTCATCCCTTCGGTAGAACCGCGGAACCGGTCGAGGTTCTCTTCAAGCCAATCGAGTGCCGTGGGAGAACCGCGTCCTTCCTCCAGCGCCCACGCGACCGGAGCAACGCGAATGGGGCCGATCGTCGGCCGGCCCTCGCCGTGCCACGCGATCAGGCTGTCACCGCCCAGGCCGACGGTCTGTAGGTCCAGGGCGCGAACGTGGGTGGCCCAACCGCCGACCGAGACCCCCTTCTCGCAGATGCGGACGGCGCCGTTGCGGATGGTCGCCGTATCGGTTGTAGTCCCGCCCATATCGACCACCGTGGCGTTCTGTTGCTTCGCCAGGTAGGCGGCGCCTGCCACGCTTGCCGCAGGGCCGGAAAGGATCGTCTCGATCGGACGGCGGCGTGCGACCGGAAGGCTCATCAGGGCGCCGTCGCTTCGGACGACCATGCGCGGCGCCGTAATGCCGCGGGCGCGCAGGACCTTGTCCACGTCGTTCAAGAACGTTTCGAGAACGGGGATAATACTCGCGTTCAATGCGGCCGTGACCGAACGAACGCGGTAGTTGCCCTGCTGCGAGACCTCGTGGGCGCACGTGACCGAAAGCCCCGTCTCCTCCTGCAGAATCTGCTTCACCTGCTGCTCGTGCGACGGATTCACATCGCTGGCATACCCGGACACGGCGAAGGCGCCGACGCGATGCTTGTCCACCATGCGTCGTGCTTCGGCGCGCACCAGGTCGATATCGACCGGCTTGCGCTCCCGGCCATCGACTTCCAGTTCGCCCTGGAGGATACCGAGTGGCCGGTAGGCGATGTCGGACGGTTTGAACAGTCCGTAGGGCGGGAAGATGAGCAGTCCCACCTTCTGGCCGCGGTTTTCGACAATGGCATTGGTCGCCAAGGTGGTAGAAATCGACACCAGCTCAACACCCAGAGAATAGGCGGCTGCGAGTTTGTCGAGCGCCCTGCCGATTCCGACGGTGAAGTCCCACCGCGTTGTGTGCGATTTGGCCTTGGCGACGACCTTGTCTTGCTCGAAATCGTAGAGCACCACGTCGGTATAGGTTCCTCCGGCGTCGATGCCAAGTCCCGTTCTCACACGCGGGGTATGCGTATCGCCGCCATCGGCCGGCCCGTCGCAGATCAAGGTGCAGTCGTCAAGGCCGGCGGTCGAGTCCGTTTTCCATACGGGAACCGCTTGCAGCACATGGTGGACGGGATCGTGCGCGGTGACATGGTGGGGCGGCACGCACAGCACTTGCTCTGTCGAATGCGTTGCCGTAAGCAGTTCGGTAAGCAGGTTGTGCGTGCCGGTAAGCTCCTCGTATTTCCAGCCGAACTCCCGGGCCATTGTCTGGGCGAGTTCGGCGTAGCGTTCGCGCTGGGATACGCCGGTATCGATATAGGCTGCACGCTGGTAATTGCGTTGCCAGCTACTCAAGAAATCGCGAATGGCCGCGGCGTTGTCCTTGCCGTATCGAGAGACGAGTTGCGGAAACGTGTAGCAGTCTGGACCGCAATAGACCGGGGCTTCGTCGGCCAGTTGCGGATGTGCGTTCTCCTCGACCCATCCGGCCGATACGTAGTAGGTTCCCGGATATCTGGCAAACTGCTTCTTGTAGGCGGCATCGGAACCGAGGAACAAGGCAATACAATCGTTCACCCGGGCCATGACCAGCGGGACATTCCTTGCGTGCAGGCCAACGGTACCCAATCCGCAAACACCGTATCCCAGAACAATACGTTCGCCGCGGAAGCTGGCAGACAGGTCGTCAATACGTTCCTGCAACCGCGTCTGCAACTCTTGGGGCCGAGTGTGGAGTCCTCCCGGAAGGAATTCCATGCTGCACGGAAAGCCAAGCTGTTTGGTCAGGTGGGACAGATCTGCCGCCAGGACACCGCATGCGATGATGTGAACTGGTTGCCCGGAAGGCTCGCGACTCATAGGATTACGGGGAACGGAGTGGAGAGGCTGCAAACAACCCATTCTAGCGGATTACGGTCGATGGCGCAACCCCTGCGGTTTCCGCGGGGCGCTTCGGGGTTTTACAAAGGTATTACTTGCAGCAGGCTTGGATAGGATTGACAGGCCGTCGAAACAGCCCTATAACTCGCTTGTGTGATGTGATTGGTGGCCGGAGGTTGCTTCTGCGACTGTCCGGCGAACAGGGAACTCCGGTGCAACTCCGGGACGGCCCCGCCGCTGTGAGCGAACATTGGTTGGGATTGTCGAATCTTAAGTGGCCATTGTTGTCTTGGGATCAAGGCGACGAGAAGGCCAGGCAATCCTTTTGTCGTGAGTCAGAAGACCTACCTGTCACCCATTGCCGCAAATCCCCTGCGAGGGACGGGGGGCGGTCAAGTATGTTCGTAGATAGGCCATTTGCCGCGCAGCGGTTTCGTCGGCGACCCTATGTCGCCAGTCGGCGCGTTGCACAACAGCAACGGCGCGCAATTGCATCGTGAACCGTGGCCGGTCGATAGCGAAAAGTAGGATGAGCGGGGAGTGTCCAGTGACTGTTGGGCTTAGCGTAGAATGTGAACGAGAACGATCTTCGCGGGAAGAGGCCGTCAATGCCCTGACCCATGGACTCGGCGCTATGGCAATTGCGGCAGGGTCGCCGTTTCTGCTGACGGCGTCTTTCAGGCATGGCGGCGGCGTGGCGCTTGCCGCGGCGAGCGTCTTTGCAGCGACGGCTGTCGTTCTTTACGTCGCCTCCGCGGTCTATCATGCCATGCCGCCGGGTCGAACGAAATGCAGGTGGCAGGCATTGGATCACGTTGCCATCTTCCTTTTGATTGCCGGAACCTATACGCCGTTCACGCTTGGCGTGCTGCGTGGTCCGTGGGGATGGAGCCTGTTTGGCATCGTGTGGGCCGCGGCCGGAGTGGGCCTGTTTGCAGAGTGCTTCGGCTTCAAGCAGATACGATCGATTTCGTTGGGGCTCTTCCTGATCATGGGCTGGGTGGCCGTCGTTGCCATTGTGCCGATCGTCAAGCATGTCCCACTTCACGGGCTGCTCTGGATCGTCGCCGGCGGAATCGCGTACACCCTCGGCACGATATTCTATGCGATCGATCGGATTCCCTATTTTCACGCCGTGTGGCATCTGTTCGTGCTGCTGGGAACGAGCCTTCACTTTGTTGCCGTAATGAACTACGCCGTATAATGCTTGTGTCATCGATATGCGACTGAACCTGAAAACATACCTACGGAACCCCCATGGTCATTTCTAGCAATCTCGGATTCCCAAGAATCGGCCTGAATCGTGAACTCAAAAAGGCGCTGGAGCGATTCTGGAAGGGCAACCTGAACGAAGCCGGGCTGCTGGACGTCTGCCGCGGCATCCGGCGGCAATCGTGGCAGTGGCAGCAGGAGGCCGGGATCGAACACATCCCGTCCAACGACTTCTCGATGTACGACCACGTACTCGATACGAGCGTCATGGCGGGGGCCGTCCCGCCCCGTTTCGGATGGGACGGCGGCGGCGTCTCGCTGACCACCTATTTCGCCATGGCGCGCGGCGACGTCGGAAAAGACATCCCGGCCATGGAGATGACCAAGTGGTTCGATACGAACTATCACTACATCGTGCCGGAATTGCAGCCGGGACAGACCTTTCGACTCTCTTCGACCAAGGCGGTCGACGAGTTTGTCGAAGCCCGCAACCTTGGCATCCACACGCGCCCGGTCCTGCTCGGGCCGGTAACGTTCCTTTTGCTCGGTAAATCGCACGTTGCCGAAATGGACAATCTCTCGCTCCTGGATGCGCTATTGCCCGTCTATCAGGAACTGCTCGACCGGTTGGCCGAGGCCGGGGCCGATTGGGTCCAGATGGACGAGCCGTGCCTTGCAACCGACCTCGATCCGGCCGCGCACGCCGCGCTACAGCGCGCATACCAGCGGCTCGGATCCGTGTCTTCCAACCTGTCGCTGCTGGTTGCCGGCTATTTCGGGCCGCTGGGAGAGAATATGGCTACCGCGTTGAATCTGCCGGTGCAGGCATTGCACGTCGATCTGGTGCGTGGCAAATCGCAACTGGACGAGGTGCTTGAAAAGCTGCCGAAGGACAAGCTGCTGTCGGCCGGCCTGGTCAACGGCCGGAATGTCTGGAAGACCGATCTGGCGGAAGCAGGCAAGCTGCTGCGGCAGGTGGTCGATGCGATTGGGCCGGATCGCACCATGGTAGCCCCCTCGTGCTCGCTGCTGCATGTGCCGGTCGACCTGCAATCGGAAACGGTGGTGGACGAAAGGGTTCGGCCGTGGCTGGCGTTCGGCCGCCAGAAATTGGCGGAGATTGCAGCGCTTGCCCGTTCGGCCGGCGGTCCGGATGCGCGTCTGAAAGAAGAACTCGCCCGGAACGCGGCGGATATGGAGAGTCGGCGAACCTCGCCATTGACGCATAACGCCGAGGTGCGCCGCCGCATGGACGCCGTTACGCCGGAAATGCTCAGTCGAAAGAGCCCCTATCCGAAGCGGCGAGCGGCTCAGCAGGAATCGCTCGCGCTGCCGCTGTTCCCCACGACCACGATCGGCTCGTTCCCGCAAACGCCCGAGATTCGCGCCGCAAGGGCCAGGTTCAAACGCGGCGAACTGTCGCAGGACGCCTACGACGCCTTCCTGCGAGACACGCTCGTAGAAACGATCCGGTTTCAGGAAGAGGTCGGCCTGGACGTACTGGCCCACGGCGAGGCCGAGCGGAACGACATGGTCGAGTACTTCGGCGAACAGCTCGACGGTTTCACGTTCACCGGTAACGGGTGGGTGCAGAGTTATGGATCCCGATGCGTGAAACCGCCGATCATCTACGGTGACGTCGTTCGCCCTGCTCCGATGACCGTGCGATGGGCCAAGGAGGCGTTGGCTGCGTCGAAATTGAAGAAGCTGGTCAAGGGCATGTTGACCGGCCCGGTGACGATCCTCTGCTGGTCGTTCGTTCGCGACGACCAGCCTCGCAGCGAAACGTGCCGGCAGATCGCTCTGGCCATACGCGACGAGGTGCAGGATTTGGAAGCGGCCGGTGTGAAGGTCATTCAGATCGACGAGCCGGCGTTCCGGGAAGGTTTGCCGTTGAAGAAGGCGGATCGACCCGACTATTTGCGATGGGCCGTCGACGCGTTCCGCCTGACGGCCAGTGGCGTGGCCGATGCAACGCAAATCCATACGCACATGTGTTACAGCGAGTTCAATCACATTCTGGAGGCGGTTGCCGCACTCGACGCCGACGTGATCTCCATCGAGACGGCGCGGAGCAATATGGAATTGCTGGCCGCGTTTCGCCAACAGAAGTATCCCAATGAGATCGGTCCCGGCGTGTACGACATCCATTCGCCGCGCATTCCCAGCGTGGAAGAGATGCTGTCGCTGTTGCGAAAAGCCGTGGAGGTATTGAGCCCCGAGCAGCTTTGGGTCAATCCGGATTGCGGCCTGAAGACGCGCACGTGGGACGAGGTGCGGCCGTCGCTGCGGAACATGATTGCTGCGGCGGAAGCCATCCGGCAAGAGGCGGCGGCGCGCGGCGACTGACACGCGAGTCTGTATGCCTGCATCGAATGGCATGACGAGCCTCGCTTTCACAAAGGTATTACGTTCCGCAAACACGTCGGCCTTGACGCGAATGCCGGACGGCAAGAGAATAGGGTCATATTCGTACTGGTGGCCGTGGCAGCGCATCTGCGTCTGTCCGGCACACAGGGAACTCCGGTGCAATTCCGGGACGGCCCCGCCGCTGTGAGCGAGCCTCGGTGGGAGTTGCCGATTCTCAAAGCCATTGCCGCACTGTTGCCAATGCGGTGAGAAGGCTTGGCAACTCCCTGTCTCGCAAGTCAGAAGACCTACCAGTCACGCAATGCCGGAAGCTCCTGCGAGGGACGGAGAGCGGCACGGTATTCCATTGTTCGTCCTGAATACAGGGCGGCTATAGCGATTACGAGGATCGTTCTGCGATCACTTCGCACGGGAACGGTCTATACGTGTATTTCGGAATCCTGCTGTGTAGCAGAAACACCAACCGGCAAGGAGCGGCGTACGATGCCCAAAGCGACGACGAAGCTGGTGCTCGCAAATGGCAAGCAAGAGATGGTTCATGTTCATACGATTGTCACGCAGGCGTCGGAAGGGAAGGAGTCGCTCTTTCTCGGACGCTTTCTAAGCGACCTGCCGTCATCGAACGGCTTTCCGGACGAGTGGAAAGCACCGGACATCGTCGTGCGGCAGTATGGGTGTAGCTGCCGCATGAATGCATGCCCGCAACTGGCCGAGGCCGGGCGGATCGACCTGGGTATGGAAGAAGCCGAGACGGCCATCCGGAGCGGACGGTACCGAACCGTTCTGCTCAGTCAGGTACTGACGGCCGTTGAGGAAAACCTGCTGACCGCGCAAGACATCCTATGGCTTATCGATACTCGTCCGGAGCACGTCACGCTCATTCTAACCGGCGAAACCGCGCCGGCTGCCATTGCCGCCCAGTGTGACTCGTGGCCGGAAGGGCATAACCGCAATCTACCCAGGGAGAACAGATCATGATCGTTCCCAATCGCGCCGAAGCCGCGCACAACCCCATTCTGATCCAGGGCGGGATGGGCGTGGGTGTGTCGTCATGGCCGCTTGCCCGGGCCGTGTCACAGGCCGGACAGCTCGGAGTCGTGTCGGGCGTTGGACTCGATGTCGTGCTTGCCCGCCGCTTGCAGTTGGGCGATCCCGGCGGGCATATTCGCCGTGCCCTGCTCGATTTCCCGTTCCCGGCCGTGGCCAGCAGGGTGATGTCTCGCTACTACATTCCGGGCGGCAAACCGTCGCACGCGACGTTCCGGCCGCATCCGATTCCTCGCGAGTTGATGACACGCGAAGGCATCGAGCTGTGTACGGTGGCCAACTTCGTTGAAATCTACCTTGCCAAGGAGGACCACGACGGCCTTGTCGGCGTCAACTACATGGAACGCCTGCAACTGGCGACGCTCCCCTCCCTGTTCGGCGCCCTGCTGGCGCACGTGGACTACGTTCTTATGGGCGCGGGCATACCGCGCGCCGTGCCAGGCGCGCTGGACCGGCTGAGCGAGGGCGAGTGCGCAGAGCTTGTTCTGGAGATTCAAGGGGTTGAGCCAGACAAGTGCCCGACCGTACGATTCGATCCCGAAGCCCTGTTCGGATCGGGCGGCCCGTGGCTCCCTCGGCCCCGATTCCTGGCGATCGTGTCGTCGGCCGTTCTTGCCACCGCGCTCGCCCGCAAGGCCAACGGGCGCGTCGATGGCTTCGTGATTGAAGGCGCGTGCGCCGGCGGCCATAACGCGCCGCCCCGAGGGGCCATGCAATACAACCAACACGGCGAACCCATCTACGGGCCCCGCGATCAGGTTAACCTGGATACGATCCGGTCGCTGGACCGGCCGTTCTGGCTGGCCGGCGGATACGACTCGGCGGAAAAAATCGCCAAGGCCCTCGATGCCGGCGCGGCCGGTGTGCAGGTAGGGACGGCGTTTGCCTTCTGCGAAGAGTCGAGTCTGGCGACAGAGATCAAACGCAAGGCAATCGCCATGTGCCGCGAAGGCGTGCTTGACGTACGAACCGATCCGGTGGCGTCGCCCACCGGTTTCCCGTTCAAAGTACTTTCGCTGCCCAATACGCTTTCCGACCCGGACGTTTACCGGGCGCGCAAACGATGTTGCAGCCTCGGCAGCCTGCGGCATCCGTATCTGAAGCCTGACGGCTCGCTCGGCTGGCGCTGCCCGGCCGAGCCCGAATGCACATACGTAGCGAAGGGCGGCCGGCAAGCCGATACGGTCGGGCGAAGATGCCTGTGCGAGGCCCTGTTCTCTTCTTTGTTGGAGCAGGCGTTGGCGGGTAATTGACCGTAGGGTAGTGACGGGGTAGACTGGCTGACATGTCACCTCGATGTCGCTGGTCCCGGCGGGCTTGAGCAGTCGCGGGACGCTGCTGCCCGCGACACGGAGGGTGCAGCGGCGACACGGAATACCAGCCGTTCTCCCTTCACCTCGCGAGCATGGTCCATGCAGCACCATTTCCATTCGCTCGACTGGTTCGTGCTGGCCGTTTACTTTGCCGGCGCCATGGCCATTGGCTTCTATTTCTGGCGCCGAAGTCGCTCGACCGAGGGATTCACTGCCGCTGGCCGGTCGCTGCCCGGCTGGGTATGCGGCCTGTCGATCTTCGCAACGTACCTGTCGAGCATCAGTTTCCTCGGGCTGCCTGGCAAGGCCTATGCAACCAACTGGAACCCGTTCGTGTTCAGCCTTTCGCTGCCGCTGGCGACCTGGATTGCCGTGCGGTGGTTTCTGCCCTACTACCGGCGCAGCCAGGAAGTATCGGCCTACGCCCATCTGGAGCATCGCTTCGGCCCCTGGGCGCGCACGTACGCCAGCGTATTCTACCTGCTCACCCAAATCTCCAGGATGGGCGCGGTCATGTACCTGATGGCCCTGCCGCTAAGCGTGCTGCTGGGCTGGGACATTCGCATGCTGATTCTCGTTACCGGCGTCTCGGTAACCCTGTACACGTTTGTCGGGGGAATTACGGCGGTTATTTGGGCGGACGCGTTGCAGGCGATGGTGCTGATGGCCGGCGCCCTTGTGTGTTTGGCCGTCATGTTGGCCGGAATGCCCGAGGGTCCCGGGCAGGTGTTTTCGATTGCCGCCGAGCATGGCAAGTTCTCGCTGGGAAGTTTCGGCCCCTCGGTAGCCGAGTCGACCTTCTGGGTCGTGTTGGTTTATGGGCTGATGATCAATCTGCAGAACTTCGGCATCGACCAGAGCTACGTGCAACGCTACATCGCGTCGCGTTCCGAGCGGGAAGCCCGCAAGAGCGTGTGGTTGGGCGGGTTGTTGTACGTGCCGGTATCGGCTGTGTTCTTCCTGATTGGGACGACGCTTTTCGCCTATTACCAGGCGAGGCCGGACGACCTGGCCGCGCTTCGTTCGGCCGTGGCGGTGCAGAAGTTGGCCGCCGAGGGCATTGGGCAGGATGCATCGGACTATGGCGCGCGAATCGAGGCGACGAAGGCCGCGCTGACCGATGGCGACGTGGGCGATAAGGCATTTCCCCTGTTCATCGGTTCGCAGCTTCCCGCCGGGGTAACCGGGCTGCTCATCGCCGCCGTCTTCGCCGCCGCCATGAGTACGATTTCAACCAGTTTGAACTCCTCGGCCACGCTCCTGATGAGCGACTTCTACCAGCGGTACATCAATCGCAAGGCGAGTGAGCGGCAGTCGATGGCGGTCTTGTACGTCAGTACGATCGCGTGGGGCGTGCTCGGCACGGGCGTTGCGCTGCTGATGATTCGGATCAGAAGCGCATTGGACGCCTGGTGGACCCTGGCCAGCATCTTCAGCGGCGGCATGGTCGGCCTGTTCCTGCTGGGCATGATCTCGCGCCGCGCCGGCAACCCGGCAGCGGTAACCGGCGTGATTCTGGGCGTGCTCACCATCGTATGGATGACCCTTTCGTCCACGGCCTTCTGGCCCGAACCGCTCGCCGCGCTCCGCAGCCCGTTCCATCAGTTCATGGTCATCGTCGTCGGCACCCTGGTGATTCTGCTGGCGGGGCTGCTGGCCAGCCGCTTCTCCGGGCGGAGCGACGCCAATAGGAAGCCAGGATGGAGCTTGTAGCGGCGCTCCAGCGGCCGAGTACACGGTGTTGGGGCAAGGGACTCGGACCGCGGGCGACTTGGTTGACCTGTGGGACCGGTCGCCGATGGGGCCGGAGCGAAGTTGAAACTAAAGGGGTCAAGCAGGGCGAGGCCATACTCGGCCGGCTGACGATTCCGAAGAGGTACACCGACTACGAAACCAGCGGGATAGTCATTGAGGCGCCCCCGGATCCGGAGGCGCCTATTGAGATCGACTTGACTGACTAGCCCATGTTGGGCTAGCGGCGTTTCAGATTGTGAGCTTGCTCCACGGTTCGCGACGCTCGCGGTCGAGCCATGTATTGGCTTCGGCATCGCCGACGAACTGCCATTGCTGCGGGTCCCACTTCAACCGGCGATGATACCAGTAGGCCAGGTTGCCCAGGTGGCAGACCGTGGCGCTGCGCGCGCCGATTTCGACGTCGGCAACCGGCCGCTCGCGCGTCTTGATGCAGTCGAGCCAGTTTCGGTGATGGCCGGGCGACTGGTACAGATGCACGTCGTCGGGGCCGAGCGGATCGGTGGCCAGATTCTCCGGATCGCTTTTCAGCACGCCGCGGCCGATGTGCATGGCGCCCTTCGTGCCGGTGAACACGCATCCCTGGGGGCCACCGTGTGTCATCTCGACACCGTTGGCGTAGATCAGTCTCACGCCGCTGGAGGCCTTTTCGTTTTCCGGCGGGATAATCTCGACCGGGCCGGAGGTGTCCATATCGAGTGCCCACTGGGCGATGTCGTAATGGTGCGCTCCCATGTCGGTCTGACCGCCGCCTGAATACTCGCGGAAGGCGCGCCACGCAGGGAAGTGTGTGTGTACGCCTCGCGGACTGAGCACCGAATGATACGGTCGCTCGGGCGCCTGCCCCAGCCAGAGGTTCCAGTCCAGGCCCGGCTCCATCTCTTCTTCCGGAAGGTTGCACCAGCGACTCGGGCCGCCTACGCCGACGGTAATGGTCTTCACATCGCCAATCCGGCCGCTACGGATGAGCTCCACCCCTTTGCGGAACGGTCCGAATACGCTCGACCGCTGTTGGCTACCGGTCTGTACGACGCGTTTGTATTTCCTTGCGGCGTCGATACACAGCTTGGCTTCGTGAATGGTCAGGGTCAGCGGCTTCTCGCTGTAAACGTCCTTTCCCGCCTTGCAGGCTTCGATCAGAGGAATGGCGTGCCAGTGGTCTGGCGTGGCGATCAGTACGGCGTCGATATCGTCTCGGCCGATGACTTCGCGGAAGTCGTTGTAGCCGTCGCACGCGCGAGGATTTGTCCGTTGGCTGTAGTAGCCGTCGATGCGGCGTTGGGCATGCTCGCGGCGAGTCGTATCGACGTCGCACACGGCAACCACTTGGACGTCGGCCTCTCGGCCCAGACTGGGAATATGATAGTCGTTAGCCATCTTCCCTACGCCAATGATACCCACCGTAATACGATTGCTTGCCGCTTCCTGTTCATCTTTGCCGAGAACGGAACCAGGAACAAAGGCTGGTGCGGCGATGCCAGCCGCGGTAATCTTCAAGAACTGCCTGCGCGTCTTGTTTGGTGTTTGATGGGACACGGTGCGTTGTCTCCGGTTTTCTGTTTTCAGGTACTGGCGTTTTCCGGCCTGCCGATTTCCATTATACACTGCCCGGCAGCCATCAGCCATAGTTCTCGAGAACCCGGATGGCGCCCGAAACGCTCGATTCACTTGCCCCACGCTGCGTGCTTGTATGGGGCACGCGCCAGCGCGTATAAGCTCGAAGCGCAAGCGAGTGGGTCCGTTAAGATCCCGAGACAAAACGTTTCGTCCGTTTCGTGGTTCTTGTCTTGGACGACACTGGGGAAGCCGCCTGAAGGCGGAACTACGAACGTCGAGCGAACCCGGCGTTACGCCCTGCTCGCACCGCTCGCATCGGCTCCACCCCGGGCTGGTTTAAAAACGCCCCTTCAGGACTAACAGAATAGCCAAACGCAAGGACACGTGATGCGGCTGCGCACGAGAGGGCTGTTCGCGGGATGGTTCAGCGTCAAGCGAACGAGCAAGGTGCGTCGCAAGAAGGAACACTGTCGAGACGTCAGAGACAGCAGGAACGCAAAGGCGGCCCGGAGCCGGTAGTCTTTGCTTCGTTCCGGCAGGCGCGCCCCCATGGCCGCTAGACTGCCTGCCAGTGCTGCTCGATCTGCTCCAGGCTTTTGCCCTTGGTTTCGGGCACGTAGCGCCAGAAGAAGAGCGTTGCCGTGAGGCAGATGGCGGCCGCGGTGAAGAAACCTGCGTGCATGCCGAATGTGCCGACAAACCAGGGGAACGCAAAGGCCGAAATGGCATTGGTCGACCAGTTGGCGAACGTGGCGATGGAGGCGGCGCGTCCGCGTACCCGGTTGGGGAAGATCTCGGGCGTAAGGACCCAGATCACTGCGCAGATGGAAAAAGCGATTGCGGCCATGTAGACGTAGATGGCCACGCCGATGGCAACGCCGAGCGCACGGCTCATCGGAACGGCTCCGGAGGCGGCGTCCGGCGACGGCGCCGCGCCGCCAAAAAGGAACAGCGAGCCGATGACAACCAGGGCCGCCGTCACGACTGCCATGCCGCCGATCAGCAGCGGCCGTCGCCCCAGACTATCGATGAATACCAGCGCCAGGATGGTGAATACCAGGTTGGTCACGCCCAGCCCCACCTGCCCGAACAGCGCGGCAATGTCTTCAAACCCGGCCGCGGCGAGGATTTTCGGCCCGTAGTAGACGACGATGTTCACGCCGGAGAGCTGCCCGAACACCGACAGCAGGACACCGACCATGAGCGCCGTGCGCAGACCTGGGCGAAACAGCTCGGCAAACGAGCCGCGAACCTGGCCGCGCGACTGGCGGATTTCCGCCATCTCCCGCTCGGCCGCGGCGCTTCCGTCGATGCGCGCGAGTATGGACCGCGCGCGCGACGGACGGCCTGCATAAACCAGCCAGCGCGGACTCTCCGGCACGAGGATCAACAGCAAACTGAAAGCGGCAGCCGGAATCATCTCGACGGCAAACATGCCGCGCCACACCTGATCTGCGACGATCCAGGTGAAGACCTTGCTGAAGGCCACCCATTCCGGGTGATTCCGGCCGATGTCCAGAAGCAGATAGTTCGAGAAATAGGCGGCCAGGATACCGATGACAATGGACAACTGGTACAGGGCCACCAGGCGGCCGCGGATGGCGGCCGGCGCGAACTCCGAAATGTACATGGGCGCAAGGACCGACGCCATGCCCACCCCGATACCGCCGATCATGCGGGCGACAATCAGCCATTGGAAATCCGGCGGAATGGCCGAGCCAAGCGCCGAAACGAAGAACAGCACGCCGGACAGGATCAGTATGGGCTTCCGGCCCCACCGGTCGCTGAGCACGCCGGCGATCGCCGCGCCGACAATACAACCCAGCAGCGCAGAACTGGTGAACCAGCCGACCGCCAACGAACGCAGCCCGTAAAGAACCTGCACGAAGTCGATCGTCCCCGAAATGACCGCCGTATCGAAACCGAACAGGAATCCGCCCAGCGACGCGACCGCGCAAATGCCTGCCAGGTACAGCCTGCTTCCCTGCCGCGGGCCGTTGTGGACGTCGGGTGCGTGTGCATCGGGGCGATCTGCTGTCATCGGTTGACTTTCACATCTCTTCCAGTCGTTGCGAACAGTACCACTGCATGCGCGGCAGATGGAACGGGCCCTTCCACATATTCCCTTTCAGGGGCGTCGAGACGGTTCCATCGCGGTGCAGGTAGCCGTACCATTCGCCGTGAACGGGGTCGGGAAAATGCGTGTAGGCCCAGTTGTGGACCGACTCGTGCCAGCGAACGTACTTCGCATCGCCGGTCAACTGCCATGCCAGCAGCGTGGCGATAATGGCCTCGTTGTGCGGCCACCAGAACTTCATGTCGTGCCAGTACTCGGTGGGCGACAGGCCGCGGGCGTCGCGGTTGTAGAGGATGCCGCCGTATTGCTCGTCCCAGCCCAGTTCCAGCGACCAGTCGATAATGGTCGTTCCCAGCCGGAGCAGTCGAGCATCGTTCTGCCGGAGCCTGGCCTCTTCCAGAATGAACCAGCCGGCCTCGATCGAATGGCCCGGGCAGACCATTCGCCCATCCAGCGTATCGTAGAACTCGCCGGCCGGCCCGACCGTCTCCAGAACACAGCGGAACTCGGGCTTCAGGAAGTCTCGCTCGATCTCGTCGATGGCCCGATCGATCACCTCGCCGGTAATCGGATCGTCAACGGCCTTGCGCAATTCCTGGGCGGTAACCAGCAGGATCATGGCCATGGCCAGACCTTTCATGGGCCGCGTCTGCGCGCAGACCTTGGGCTCGCAAAGTCCCGGCGATTCCTGGCAGCGCAATACGAACCGGAACAGGTCCAACGCCTGCCGGCGGGCCCCATCATCGCCGGCCGCCTTGCCGTAAGCCGCCAGGGCGATGACGGTGAAACACTCGGAGAACAGGTAGCGGCGTTTCCGCAAAGGGCGGCCGCCTCGCGTGACGGCAAAGTACATGCGGCCATCGTCGTCGAAGCAGTGCTTGTTCAGAAAATCGATGCCATGCCGCGCAAGGTCGAGCCACTGCTGGCGCTGCTCGATCGTGTTGTACAGCGTGGCCAGCAGCCAGGCGAAACGCCCTTGCACCCAAACCGGCTTGTCGCCTTGCAGCACGGTCCCATCGCGATCCAACGCCGTCAGATACCCGCCGTACTCGTAGTCGATCGCCCGCGGAATCCAGAAAGATAAGGTATCGTTCAGCAGGCCGTCGCGATACGTCTGCCGCAGTTCTTCAATACGTTGTGGTAGCATGGGATGCCGTCTCTTGTGATGCAATGAATGGTTATCGATTGCGCGTCTCGGTTGCATATTTCCTACTCCTCTTTCACGCCGACTCGCGCAGGATCAATCGGGGCTGAATCGGGACGACGCGGTCCGGCCCGTTCGGCGGATCGCCCTCCACCATCTTCTCCAGCATGGCCACCATGGCTTTCGCCGCCGTTTGATGGTCGAGATCGATGGTGGTCAAAGCCGGATCGGTCCAATCGGCCAGGTAGTGGTTCAGGTAACCGACAACCGCCACGTCGTTCGGGACTTGAATGCCTCGTGCTCGCAGGCGTCTTATGAGGGCTGCGGCCCAGAAGTCATCGTGGGCCACAATGGCGTCGGCTCCGGCGTCACACACCAGTTGTCCAATGGCGCGATCCACGACTTCAACCGGAAACGTCCAGCGACGCGTATCCTCTTCGCACCAGGCGAACGCGAGGCCGTGCGGCTCTCCGTTGAACACCAGACGCTTGTCGAATTCGTAACCCCGCACGGACAACTCGGCCCGATAGCCTTCCAGGCGAGCACAATGGGTCGGCCGCGACAGGGTCATTACCGCCAGACCGATGCGCCTGCGACCTTTCTCGGCCAGATGGCCTACGGCCAAACGCACGGCCGCAGCGCGGTCCACCGCCGCATAGCATGCATCGGGAATGCCCGGATCTTCATAGAAGACCGTACACGGATGCTGCTGCACCAGGGCGCGGCGATCGCCCGGCCACCAGCGATGCACGGCGCAGAACACCCCGTCCACGCCGAGTCGCGTGAACTCATCGATGTAATGCCGGAACTGGTCCGATCCGACGGCCGGGTTGCCGATCGTATTGCTAATGAGCGTATGGCAGCCGATTCTGACCGCCTCGACGTCCAGCGATTGCACCAGGAACGATCGCAACGGATCGCCTGCCGATGCAACCAGCAGCCCGAATGTCTGGGAACGTTTGCCGCACAAGCGCCGGGCGGCATGGTTGGGATGGTAATTCAGTTGTTGCGAGGCCAGGAGCACCCGGTCCCGCGTTGCCTTGCTGCATCGCGAGTTGGCCGTGCCGCCATTGATCACTTGCCCGGCCACCCAGCGCGTCACACCTGCGGCCTTCGCCACATCGGTCAAGGTAGCAGGTCGCTTCCGTTTCTGTTTTGGCTCGGTTTTGGGCATGGCGGCTAGCGTCAGCGGGTTTCGGCAGCCTCGACAAATGGGATATTGCCAACTACTATAGCAGGAACCTCCCGTGAGGTCAACCGCCCGCAACCCAGGTTCAACGACAAAGCCCATAAACGGCCGAACCGCACCCCCACCCCCCACACGAGCCACCCCAGAGCACAATGCTGTCAGGCGCCTGCCTACAGCGCAAACGGCCATGCGCGGGGAATCACGAGCAAGGCGATGACGCCTACAAGAAGCATCAACGGCAGGCCGGCTCGCAGGTAGTCGCGCGGCTGATATCCGCCCGGGCCCATCACCATCAGATTGGTTTGATAGCCAAGAAGAAATCGCTGCTATTGCGAAACGCACTGCTGAACTCGGTTCGTGTTTGCAGCAGCAGGGTATCTCCGCTGCGCAGCACGATATCTCCCACCTTGCGGCGCAGTTGCGCCCCGTTGCGATGCACGGCGACCACGGCCGCGTTATACAGACGCCGGAAATTGGCGTAACGCACCGTTGTGCCGACAAGCGGAGATGAGTTGGAAACGACCGCTTCGGACAAATGCCGACCCATGCGCCGTTTGGGATGAATCTCGTAGGTCATATCCGCCGCCGGAACCAGTCCGGAAATCTGCACAAGATCAAGGATGGTCGATACCACGCCCGTGAAAATCAATCGATCGCCTGCCTGAATCACGTCCTCCGGCGTGACCGGGGTTACCACTTCGTGGTCGCGGTCGATCTCGATCAGGAAGAGCCCTCGCAGGTGGCGAAGACCCGCCTGCTCTACCGTCTTGCCGATAAGCCGGCACTCCGGTTGCACCAGCATTTCGACCATATACTCACGGCGTCGCTCATCGAGTTGCTCGACCATCTCGGTACGATTGGGCAGCAACCGATAGCCGAGGAACATGAGATACAAGGAGCCGGCCAGAGCACAGGGGATTCCCACGCGCCCGATCTCGAACAGGGTCATCCCGTCCATTTGTTCGCGAAAACCGGGCAGGTGGGCATACAGGGCTTCCTGGCGGGTATCGGCCAGACGGACCTCTTCTCGTTGCTGCTCCTCTTTGAGCAATCCGTTGACAATGAGATTGGTGCTCGTGCCGATCAGCGTGCAAGTCCCGCCCATGATCGCCACGTAACTTACCGGCAGCAGTACGCGGGAGGGCGAGAAACAGCAGATCGGACGGGAGGCCGCGACGCTGCTGAAGCCCTACAAATACCGCAAAGGTAACAGCCAGACTGATCCAGGCGTGTGGTGACAGCAGAGATGGTGTACGGGAAGGGATTAAACGGTCAAGTTCAACCAGGTTACCCAGGCCGCAATTGTAGCATACCAGGTTCGATTCGCACACGACCGTTCCGGTTTGTTCAGTCGGTTTTAGCTGTGTGGTTTAGGTAAACTACGATTTCGCCAGCAGTTGCCAGGAGCCCGCGAATTGCCTAATGGCCGCATTTTCGTGGCACCGATACAACTATCGAACACACAGCCCGGGCCGAGAAATACCGGGCAATCTGGTCCGTCGAGGGCGCCGGTAGCGGACCCAACGGAAGCACGATTCATCTATTACACACACACGGGGCACCTTCCCGGGAGGACTTTGGAACATGACGTGTTCACGATTGACTTACCGACTCGGTCTGTTTGCGCTGACCGGGGTCTTCGCCATCCTGAAACCCTGGGCGTGTTGTCCGGCAACGGCTTCAGAATTCGGGCCTGAGACCCCCGTTTACGAGGCTGCCAATGATCCGGGCAGCGATTGGTATTACTCGGGACGATGGTATGATGAATATCACGGCTACCCTGTGTACGATCAGTACGGCAGTGACAGCCCAGCCCAGGACGCCTTCGGATCCGAGACCGGTCACAGCTACGAGTACGACTGTGACTACGAGCACTACTACTGGGATGACAGTTCGGCGGAACAAAGCAACGAAATCGCCGAACAGCCGGCTGCCAAACCCGATGCCGCCGACGAACACCACGAGATTGCCGAGACGGCTTCGCAGGAAAGTTCCCTGGAAGCCGCCTACGAGTACGACTATCACGACTACGGCAGGTACGGCTACGACTACGACAACTACGGCTATTACGAGCCGGAGTACAGCGACTCGGAAACTCCTCCGTCCGAATCGGTAGTCGATGATACGGAACAAACCGACGACCTGTCCGACGCCGACTATGAAGGCGGAGCGTACGAGGATTACTACGACGGCTATACGGACTACGAATCGGTAGTCGATGATACGGAACAAGCCGACGACCTGTCCAATGCCGACTATGAAGGCGGAGCGTACGAAGATTACTACGACGGCTATACAGACTACGACTACAATTACGAGGAAGGGCACGCCAAGTACGGCGATGACTACGTCGAGCCCTACGGTTCGGAGTATCCGTCCGAATACAACGACGACTCCTACTATCGCGACGCCTATACCGAGTACGACGAGTATCTGGCAACCGAAACACCGGATGTCCCAGAGACCTCCGACACATCGGAAACGGCTGACACATCGGACACGGCCGACTCGAACACCGAGTCGCCCGAAAACGACGAGTACAGCGAATACGGCGAGCACTACGAATACGGCGAGTATCACGAATACGGGCCGCATGGCGAGTACGAACGCTACGAGGCGTACAACGACTACGACGGATATAGCGAGGCCGACTACTTCTACGGCGAACGCGGCTACGAGACATCCACGGAAACCGATCTCGAAGAACCCGCCGAGCGCGGAGTTTACGATTCGGAAGAAGTATCGGATGACGTCACGGAAGAGATGTCGTACATGGACGATCTCGACCCGTTCACCTGGCTGCCCAGCGATCTGTTGCAGCCTGCCGACAAGGACCTGCTCCGCACGTTGAACTCGCTGTTTGAAGAGCCTGGCGACACGCGAGAACTGGTTCTGAACGGATATATTGAGGGGCTTGGCCTGGACGCGGTGGAGTTTGTCTCGCGATTCGAAGAGGCGAACGAAGAGCGCGGCATCGCCCTGCACGACGACCTGCCCGGTGTGGCGGCCGTGCTGGCGGCCTATCGGATGGTTGAGCAAGGCGAACTGGGCATGGACGAGAGCCTCGAGTCGCTGACGCAGCGGTTCAACAATCTGTCGCGGGAATGGATTGAAGACGTCTCGTTCATCGTAACCGAGGCGCCCGACGATCGGATGCTCCAATCTGCACCGGCGCTTCGCGATCAGAATGGACGTCTTCTCGATGCCGCCGTGGCCGCCTCCGGCCGTTCCGTAGGCGTCATCAGCGGAGGCCTGTTCGGCGCGTTCAGCGAAATGACAAACCTGCCCGGACGCGTGGCAACCGCAGCCAGAATGATCCACTTCGGCGAGGCGAGCGTCGCCGCCGTCCGAAGCTGGATTGTCCGCTAAGAATCACAACCTGACTTCACACCTCCGACACAATCGGCCCATTCGGTTCTTGCCGAGTGGGCCGATTGCTATTGCGCAAAGATGCGTGTCAAGCCGCGTTCTCGCTGCTGTTGCAGCCGGGTGCAGCAGCGGACTCGCACGGCTGAAAAAGGCCACCGCCCGGCTTGCCTGGCCTGGAGCCGTGGTCGGTTGGCTACTGGCAACGCCCCCAATTCAGGATCGATTGCTAGAACCAGCGGGACAGCTCGATGAGCATGTGGGCGAAATCGAGTATGGGGTTGCCTGGTGACGAAGGATGCTCGTGGGCGGCGCCTCCGATTGGCTTCGCCGCCAACGCCTGCCGATAGCGATCGGTTCGCAACCGTTCGGCGGTCCGCTCCTGTTCGGTCTGCGCCGGGCCGCCGCGACGGATCCAATCGAGAATGGCCGGGAGTTCCTCGGCATCGAACCAGACACCGTGACTACGGCACATATCGACGACCACGCCGCTTCCGGGACCGTAGTTGCGACGGTTCATCAGAATGCCGCATTCGGGACACTTGCGGTATCGCCAGGGACCCTCGTGCGTTTCTGCACACGCGGCGACGGCGACCGAAGGGGAAACAAGAAGGTGATCAACAGCACCTGCCTGGCTGCAAGCCTGACGAGCCAGGCGGCTGAACGCCGAGTTGGTCAACCACAAACCCGCACAAGCATGGCATTCTGCGACCGCAACTCCGGCGACCATGCGGGTCTTCAACGGATCGATTGCAGTTCGGACACGCGACCAATAGACGCATGACGTTCCAATTCAACCGCCGAACGGATCGGCGGCATCCGCGGCACGCGGCTTTGCGGGAGCGGCTGGGGCTCCACCGGCAGCCGGTTCGGCCTGGAAAGGATCGGCGGCGTCGCCCGCAGGCGCCATGCCACCAGCAGCCGGAGCGGCAGGCTCGGCCGGAGCAGCGCCGAACGGATCGGCAGGAGCGTCGGCAGCCGGTTCAGCAGCCGGTTCAGCAGCCGGAGCGGCAGGCTCGGCCGGAGCAGCACCAAACGGATCGGCAGGGGCTTCCGCAGCAGGCTCCATGCCACCAGCGGCAGGCTCGGCCGGGGCAGCGCCGAACGGATCGGCAGGAGCGTCGGCAGCCGGTTCAGCAGCCGGAGCGGCAGGCTCGGCCGGGGCCGCGCCGAACGGATCGGCAGGGGCATCGGCAGCCGGTTCAGCAGCCGGTTCAGCAGCCGGAGCGGCAGGCTCGGCCGGAGCAGCACCAAACGGATCGGCTGGGGCTTCCGCAGCAGGCTCCATGCCACCAGCGGCAGGCTCGGCCGGAGCAGCGCCGAACGGATCGGCAGGGGCATCGGCGGCCGGTTCAGCAGCCGGAGCGGCAGGCTCGGCCGGAGCCGCACCAAACGGATCGGCAGGGGCATCGGCGGCAGGTTCAGCAGCCGGAGCGGCCGGTTCAGCAGCCGGAGCGGCAGGTTCAGCAGGCTCGGCGCCAAATGGGTCCGCTTCCGGAGCAGCCGGCTCGCCTTCCGCCGGTTGTACACTCGGCTCGACCGGCGGTTGTTCCATCGGAACCACTTCGAACGGTTCGGCAGCGCCGCCGTCCTCGGCCGGTGCAATCTGCTCGCGCGAGAACTGCTGCTCTTGCGCTTGCAGTTGCTCGTAACGGGCGCGTTCAATCTCGCGCGCCCTTTCCATGGCAAGCATGCGGGCCTCAACCCGATGTCGTTCCAATTCCAGGCGGACCTCGCCTTGGACTCGCTCCAGCGCCCGGGCCACGTTGTATGCCCGATTCAAATCCTTAGCCTCCAGTTCCGCCCCTTTCTCGAAATCCTCCGAGGCCTCTTCGGGACGGCCAAGTCGTTCCAGCGTCAGACCGCGGAAGTAGTAGCACCGCGGGTCTTGCGTCCCGCCCTCGATTGCTTCGGTCAGCATTTCGTGGGCACGCAGATAGTCCTGCGCAAAGAACGCGTGAACGCCACTGCCATACACTTGCGCCAACACGGCATTCTGTGCCGGCAGCAGGGGCGTCAGAATAGCGCACAGCAGCAGGGCCGATCCTACCGTTAGTACCAGGATTCGATTCATGACTTTGGACCTCTCCTCAACAAAGGCTTCCGAGGACGGAAAAATGGGCGTGCGCGGATGCGCATCCGGCGATTGGCTAACGATCCCACCCCACCGGACAGACGACACCGTCACTCCATCCGAGGACGGCTACCGTTCAGCACCAGTGGCGCTACCCTTATGGTAGTTATCCCGCTGGTAGATTTCAAGCAGATTCACGTATTCCCCATCTGCCGGGGAATACCTTGTAGACGACACAACCCCCCGTCGTATTGCAGCGATAACCCGGATGGGTGCCATTGCCTCAATCCATCCAGCCGCCGTTTCCCAGTCGAAACCCCTGCCGGTACAGCGAACACCGGAAAGCTAAGTATTGACCCTGGAATGACTTAAGAAAAGCTCGCCGCCCGCTTCTGACGCAAACGGCAACGGCAATCAGGCTGCCGGAAGCCCCAGGGCCGCGTACAACCCTGGGTCGCAAAGGCTGTTGACGACCAGTGCCGCACCAGCGAAATCGTGGTCGCGGCTATGGTCCGCCGGCACGGCCACGGTGAACGCCCCGGCCGCAACCGCCGCGCGACAGCCGTTCTGGCTGTCCTCAAGAACCAGCACCTCGGCTGGCGGAACGTTCAGCCGCGCAGCCGCCGTCCGGTAAATTTCCGGGTCCGGCTTCCCACGCTGAATGTCCTCCGCCGTCAGGACAAATGCAAAACGGCGCTGCAAGTCGAATGGCGAAAGATTCGCCCTTGCCAACCGAAGCGACGTGCTTGTGGCAATGGCCTTCGGAATACCGGCTGACTCCAGGGCATCGAGCAGTGCCAGCAGCCCCGGCATCGGCCGAATCCATTCCTCTACCAGACCAAGGTACTCTCGATCCGATTCCTCGATGATCCCGTCTACCGTATCGTCCAACCGCAGGCGGTCAATCACCAGGCCGAAGCCCTCGCGCGCCTGCAAACCCATCATCAGGTTCTTGATCTCCTCATTGAACTCATGCCCCCGGCGGCGCATCAGACGCGAACCGACTTCCGTATAGACCTCTTCCGTATTGAACATCAGACCGTCCATATCGAAAACAACAGCGCGTATCTGGGGCATGGGAGTTGCTAGTTGCTAGTTGCTAGTTGCTAGTTGCTAGTTGGGAGGTGACAGGTGACAGTGATTTGAGATTTGAGATTTGAGATTTCGTCATTCTTTCGTCATTTGGCTTTCGTCATTCGTCATTTCCCAACGGTTGCCTGTTGATGGCGATCGGTCGGATTCGACGGTTCCGCTCCCGGCTCTTCGTCCAAGCGGTAGACAATGTAAACTCGGTTCTGGTACACAATGGGCAAGTCGAGCGGGGGACGCTTGAACGTGACGGCGTACCGTGCCCCGTATTGCTTGCCGAACCGGCGGAGTCGTTCCGGGGTCTGTTCGGAAAGCGAGCGATACCAATACTCGCCTTGCAAGGCATTGCGTGTTGCGTGCAGGTTTCTCATGCGCTGCCACCACTGGACAATCCCTTCCGCATCCTGCGGAATGTCCTTCCAGTTGCCCACCTCGGCGCGGCCGGAGTACCACTTGAAGGTTTGCGCAAGGCGGTCGGTCAGGAACAAGGCGTCGGGTTCGATTTCCGGCGACTGCGCTACGAAATCGCATACATCGCGCCAGGCCATGTATTCCTTGCAATATCGCCTGAAGTTGCCGCCATGACGCGATACCCGAAACGAACGCGGCGGCTGCGGCACCGGGCGAATGAACATGTAGGATCCCAAATGTAAACCGGCAAGCAGCGAGACAGCGATCAGCCACCGCCGGGCGGCAACAGGTCGCTGCCGCCATAAGACCGCGATGGCGGCCATGCCGCTCAACGCCACCCCCATCGGCACCGCAAAATCGGAGAGCCGGTACCAGTAGAATCGAAGCACACTGGCCGCCAAGGCCCGATTGACCAATTCCAGCGGCGTAACGAGCGCACCTGCGGCAGCAATGCCCAACGCGACAAGAACAAATCGATTCAGCCGGGCAAGGTTTTCATCGCACCGCTTGCAGGTGAACCGCCACAGGAGGCCCCACGCTGCTGTGAGCGCAAGGAACCGAGCGATGAATTGCCACGGAATCATCCATAGGGCCAAATGGTGGCCCAGGCGAACATAGACATATACCTTGTGCGCAGCCCGGACCGTTGCCCGATCGGTGCCTGCGTCCAACAGCAGGACGGGGATCAGGCCCGGCAGCGCCAGCAGCCCGCCGACGATCAACCCTGGCGCGATGGCCGCCAGCTTTGGTCGCGACGGCCCGGCAAGCCACCAGGCGCCGGCCGCCGCCACAACAGACCAGCCCCCTACCAGGACGTGCAGCGAGGATGCAATGCCAAGCAGAATGAAGCTGCGGTTCCAACGCCCGCGGACCAGGGCCTCCAGCCCCAGAAATACGAAGGCGTAGGCAAAACTCTTTCCTTCCACACCGCCAATGACCCATTCTCCGGCCATGTGAAATCGGTCGAGCAGGCCGACGAACAACGCGGCCGTAATGACAGACCAGCCGAAACGCGGTACGACGGCGAAACTCAGCCGCTGCCACGACCAGGCAAGCAATCCCCAGGTGACCAGCCGTCCGGCCCACGCAAACAGCAGCGGCGAAAGCCACTGCGACAGCCATCCGAACGTGAAGAAAAACACCTGATGCGCGTCGGCCGACTCCAGAAAGAAGTCGCCTGCCGCCCATTCCGGGTTCCAGTAATGGATGGCCTTGCCCAAGTAATAGGGTTCGTTGGTATCCGGGACGGGCCAGGCGCCCTGGACAAAAAACACCAGGAAGACGAGGGCCGTTTCCCAGCGAGCCCAGGCAGGTCGTGCTTCAGACGGAGTATTCACAGTATCGTTATCGTTCCAGGGCCGCAATCGCCTTGAAGTCGTCCTTCAGCGAACGGTACAACTGCCGATACACCGGAAATGCGCGATCGTAGTAGCGTTTCGCCTTTCGGTCGGAAGGCGTCTGCTGCACCACGCGGATGGTCGCCGCACACGCCTCGCGAATATCCTTGAAGACACCGGCGCCGACCGCCGCCAGCAGGGCCACACCGTAGGCCGGGCCCTCTTCGCTGTTGATCGTCGCCACCTTCCGCCCGAAGACGTCCGCCTGAATCTGTCGCCAGAGCGGACTGCGAGAGCCGCCTCCGGATGCGCGGATCTGGCGAATCGGCACACCCAACTGCTCGAAGATATCCAGGCTATCCCGCATGGAATACGCCACGCCTTCCATAATGGCCCGGATAACGTGGCCCCGTGTGTGCGCCATGGTCAGCCCGACAAAACTGCCGCGAGCATCCGGATC
This sequence comes from Thermoguttaceae bacterium, assembly GCA_040772845.1. Lineage (GTDB taxonomy): Bacteria > Planctomycetota > Planctomycetia > Pirellulales > Thermoguttaceae > PWXP01. Next base: position 4,814,353 of record JAXGXG010000001.1, on the reverse strand, counting down.
GGCGTGGGGCGTTCGTTCGCCCGACAGATACGGCAGGAAGAACAGGCCATCCGCGCCCTTCGACGTGGCGGCCGCCTCCTCGGTCAGCAGGTCGTAAACGTCCTTCTTCAGTCGCTTTGCCAGCGCGACGTCGTTCTGGCATAGTTCGTTGCGGAACCATTGCAGCGAACCGCCGGCCGCCAACGTAACACCCATCATGTGCCACTTGCCATGCACCGCATGACAGAAAGTATGAACACGCCCTTCCGGATCGATCTTCACGTCGTCGCTGTGCACGAACATGACCCCCGACGTACCGATCGAAGTCGACAGGACGCCGCGCTGCACTATCCCGTTACCCACGGCGCCTGCCGCACAGTCGCCGGCGCCCCCCACAACAACACACTCGGTCGATAGCCCCAGCAGCCGGGCCGCTTCCGGTGTCAGGTTGCCGGTTACCTGCTCCGATTCGTACACCGTTGCCAGCAGGTCCGTATCGAGTTCGAGCCGCGAAAGGAGTTCCTTCGACCAGTTACGTTTCGCGACGTCCAACAGCAGCATACCGCTGGCGTCACTCGCATCGGTTGCGAACTCGCCGGTCAAACGGCGGCGGATCTCGTCTTTCGGCAGCAGGATCTTCCGTGTGCGGGCAAAATGCTTCGGCTCGTGATTCCGCAGCCACAGGATTTTCGGGGCGGTGAAGCCGGTCAGTGCCGGATTGGCCACCATTTCAATGAGCGATCGACGCCCACCTGCCCGCTGTTCAATCTCGGCACACTCGGCGGCGGTCCGCTGGTCGTTCCAAAGAATGGCGCGTCGAACAATCTTGTTGTCCTTGTCCAGAAAGACCGATCCGTGCATCTGACCCGAGAGCCCGATGGCCTTCACATCGGCGGCCTTCAGTCGGGCCTTGCGAAGTACCTGCCGGACCGATTTGACCGTAGCCTCCCACCAATCGTTGGGGTCCTGCTCGCTCCATAGGGGTTTCGGGACATGGCAAGGGTAAGTTTCCATGGCCGACGCGAGAATTTGCCCCTCCGCGTCGATGGCAAGTGTTTTTGTTCCGGAAGTACCGATATCGATCCCCAGCATCGCGCTCATGATGCGAGATTCCTTTACCAAAGGGCCACAACGGAAAGGACCACTCATAGAAGGCCGAATTGTAACCGACCGCGCACCCGGCTGACAAGCCTATCCGCATTCGAGGGGGAAGACCGAGATTGCAGCCGCCCCCGTTCCCTTCCATCCGCTCCCGTTCCCTTGCAGCCGATAGCCGGCTCGCGTAGGATGAAGAGGACGAAGGCAGGCCCGTGTGCCCGCCGGCCGTCCTTTCTGTTTTGCGGCTCTTCCGTTTCCAGGTGCAGGCCGCCATCGTTGGAGTCCCGCCTTCAGGCGGTTTGCCCTCTCCGGCTGAAGCCGGGACTCCAACCGGTCGTCATTCGCGACTCGAAACGGAAGGGCTGATTTCGCCTATTGATATTCCGTCGGAAGACCGGCCGACTTCCCGGCAGTTTGTAACGGCCATGGTTACGCCATGCAGGATTCTTTCGATCCCTATCTCCAATGGCTGGGAATTCCACCGGCCCAGCAGCCTGCCAACTACTACCAGTTGCTCGGCGTGACGCCATTCGAGGCCGATCCGGCTACCATCGATGTGGCGGCCGCGGCGTGTATTGCCCGTGTTCGCACCTTGTCGCAGGGAAGATATCAAGACCTCGCAGAACGCCTGATCGGCGAGATATGCCAGGCGCGCGATACGCTTGAACAGCCCGATCAGAAGCTGCTCTACGATCGTCGCCTGCAAGAACTGGCCGCCCGTCCGCCTTCGGCCCCGGCGCCGTCGGCCGCGCCGATTCCCGTAGTACCCGGCAACTCGCCCCCGTCCGTAGTCGTCGTCCCAACGGCGACCGCGCCGGCAGCAGTGGCTGCGGGCCCCACGTCGCCGGTTGTCGCCGAGCGAATTCGACGGGCATCCAGCCGTAAACGATCTCCGGTCCCGCTGGTGCTCTGCTGTGTTGGCGGGCTGGCCTTACTTCTGGTTGCCGCACTGCTGTTTCTGCCGTGGCAGGCATTTCAACTCGAAGAGCAACCCGGCGATCCTCCCTCTGGCCAAGCGCCGGTTGCGAGGCAATCGCGTACGCGTCGATCGGCCTCGCGGTCCTCGCCACGCCGATCGGCACAAGCGGCCGTACGAGCACAAGAGCGATGGCGACCCTTGCCCTCGCAGCGCCCGCTGGGACCGCCGACCTTGGCCGACCTGCTGGAACAGGCAGATCAAACACCGAACGGCAATACCAAGAAAAAGGCGGCCTCCACACCGGCGACCGTAGCGTCATCGCCATCGCCCAACTCGCCTCCGACGCCCGACGAATCGAAAGCGGCGACTACCACAACAGAACCGCCTCGCGCCAAAATGCCCGTCCCTGAAGGCGAACTCTCCAGCAAGGCCGCAGGGCAGGTGCGCAGTCTCCTCCAGGAGGAGTACCTGCTGGCCGATAACCCAGAGAAACGAATCGCCCTTGCCCAACGGCTCCTGGCCCTCGGCGAACAAGCCGCCGGCGAACCCGTCGTCCGCTACGCCTGCCTCTCGCTGGCGCTGGAGCAGGCGGCAAAGGTGGGCGATCCGCAACAGATCAACCAGGTGGTCGAACGGCTGGCCCAGGATTATGATATCGACGCGATGTGCCTCCGCGCCGAAACCATGGCCGCCGCATGGCGTTCCGACTATTCGATTCCTCATCGCATGGACTTGTACAAGCAATCGCAGGCGTTACTCGCCGCGGCCCTGAGTGCCAAGAATTACGCTGCCGCAGGTCATGCCATACGTGTCGCCATGGCCGGCGCCCGAGCTGCAAAAGATTATCGCTTGCTCCGCGAACTCGAACAGCAACGAGACATGATCCGAGCGGCCGACAAAACGCCCGAAACCTGACCTCTTGAACCGCTTCTCTCCGACAGTGGACCTTATGCGACAGCTCCCTGATTTTCGACAGATGCCCGGAACGTGGCTTGCGAGTCTGCTGGCCGGAACCATTCTTCTTCTGGCAGGCTGTCCGCCGGTCGAGACCGAAACGCCGCAATCGGACTCCGGGCTCCCGCTCGAGGGCGCCGAACTGACGCTGACCGTGGTGGACGATCCGGCCATGGCCAAATCGGCCGAACGCTTGCGCGGCGAGTGGAACTCGCAAACCGCCGGCCGTTACAGCGTGTCGGAAACCACGGTGCAGTCGGTACTGAGCGGCGCGCCGCTTGCAGGCGATGCCGCAATTGTGCCGTCATGGATGCTGGGCGTTTTGGCGGAGCGTGATGCGATTGCTCCGATTCCCTCCGGCGGGTCGGCCCGCCAAGATGCTGTGTTCGAGGCCCTTCGCCGCGGCGAAGCGGTTTACGGTACGAGTGTGATCGCTCTTCCTTTCGGATCGCCCGTGTTCGTCTGTTATTACCGCGCCGACCTTCTCGAGCAGATCGATCGGCAGCCGCCGCGCACCTGGGATGAATACCTGGCGATTGCCCGCTTACTGCAGGAGGTGAACGCCAATGCAGAGTCGTGGCACGGTTCGCTCGAACCGTTGGCGCCCGGCTGGGCGGGGCTCGTATTGCTTGCCCGCGCGGCTGCGTACGCAAAGCATCGCGAGAACTACTCTGTCTGGTTCGACATTCAGACCATGGAGCCTCTCATCGCCGGTCCGCCGTTCGTGCGGGCGATGGAAGACCTGCTCGCAACGGTGAAGGCCAGCGGGGCGACCTCGCTGGCACTCGATCCGGAGGGCGTGCGTCGTGCGTTCTGGTCGGGCCAGGCCGGAATGGCCGTCAGTTGGCCTACGGCTGCCGCCGGAGATCTGCCGCCCGAGGCCGACGTTCCTTTTCGCGCGGGGTTCGCCGAGTTGCCCGGTTCCCGTGCAACCTATAACGTGAGCCGGGCGCGTTGGGACGAACGGACAGCGGACGAATCGATCCATGTGCCGCTGCTATCGATGAGCGGTCGTCTGGGAGTCATCAACCGCACAACAGCGCACACGGAAGCTGCGCTGGAACTGCTCTGCTGGCTGTCGGACAGTCATTGGAGCCCCACGGTCTCGGCAAAGAGCCCGGCCACGACCCTTTTCCGAATGGAGCAACTCGGAAAACCCGGCGCCTGGGTCGAACCGCCGGTCTCAGCCGAGGCGGCTTCGCACTACGGCGCGATAACCAAGACCGCACTCGGCCGTCGCAACTGGCTCACGGCGTTACGCATCCCCGGCCGGCAAGCCTATCTGGCCGCTCTGGACAAGGCCGTGCGCGCCGCCATCGCAGGCGAGGCGACCGCGCAACAGGCCCTCGACACGGCCGCCGCAACCTGGCGCGCCACCACCGAATCGCTCGGCCTCGACCAGCAGCGCACCGCCTACCGCCGCAGCCTGGGGCTGGAATAGCCGTTCACCGCAAAACACCGGCCGATTACCGCAGAAAAGCACACGCAGTGCTCGGAGTACCGGCTCGCCCCCTTGACGGGCAATTAAACGGGCAATTAAACGGGACAGGTCCAATTACCCGTAACCGCTGACAGAACAAGGTGTTGCGAGGCGGCCGAAACGCCAGACTCACTTGCTTGCGCTGCGTGCTCGTATGGAGAACGCGCCAGCGCGTACAAGCACGTGTGACTTAAACGGGACAGGTCCAGTATTGCCTCCACGTCGAGCCACCACTGCACGTTGGGTCCGGGTGGCCAGCAGGTTATGTGAGTTGTGAATACGGGCGGCCCTTTTTTGCCGGCGCGCCCGATCCGCCCGAAAACGCACCGCGTTACCTATTCTTTCAGTAGGGCCGACTTCAGACCGGGTAGTCCGGCGTCGCACTCAACGTAGTGAACCCGATCGTCGATCGCCGCGCCGGCTGCGACCGGATTGCCGAACAGGTCGAACGACCGGACCCCTGCTGCCGCCGGCAGTTGGAAGGCCGCGTGGACCGGACTCGATGTGATCGCCGCCACCGCACGGTTCGCTCCGGAGTAGAGGTAGGCGTGGACGCCGTCGGCTAACGTGACGCGACCGGCGAACTGCGTGTCCTCCAATAGCCACGCCAGCGCGCTGTGGGCCGCCGCCGAAGGGTGCAAGAAGCCCTCGGCGGTAACCAGCGTCGTCCACTCCACCGCGCCGCCGAATGTGCTATGGCCGTGCATGGTGTAGAGGAACTGGCGAACTTCGCCGTTTGCCATGCGGGCGATCGTGTAGCGAGCCAGCCGATCCGCGATTCGCCAGTTGTCATTGCGATTCTCGTAGGGCAACGTGTAGCGATAGAAACCGTTCGACACATCGCCAGACAACGGCGCCCCTTCCGACATCCACACCGGTTTCGGCACCCGGCCGAGCTTCTGAAGGATCGGCCCCACGGCCGCCTGGTGCGCCTTTGCGGCAGGATCGTCCGGAAAGCCCGTCAAGCCGTTTTCGTAATGGTGGTAGGAGATGGCATCGCAAGTGTCCAGCCCGCCGAAGTCGAGCACCTCCTTGGTCCATTTCGTGCCATTCTCGGCCCCGTAGGTGTTGAAGCCGATGATGGTCACCTGCGGAAATACTTCGTGCGCGGCTTCGTAGGCCGTCTTTTGCAGGCGGGCATAGTCCTTCGAGGGCGTGTCGCTGGGGACATAGCGATCGTTCCAGTTGCGGCCCCGCGCCGGATCGACCTTGAGACTCCAGAACGTGCTCCCCCACGGTTCGTTCCAGATTTCATAGCTATCGATCATGGAACGGTGATGGTCGACGATCGTCCGCACCGCATGGGCCCAGTCGTCCATGCTGAGCGGCTCAAGGTAGCGATCGAAGTAGCCGGCCGCAGGCCTGCCAAGATTGCTGGCCCAACCCGGCGTCGTCGACAGCAACCCCAGGATTTTCAGATGGTGGTCGCGATAACGCCGCAGGTCGCTGTCCCGAAACTGCCACTTGCCCTTCTCGGGTTCGAGAAACGACCAGCCAATGTATTCCGTCCCCGCATCGTGAAGGCGAACCCAGTTCGCACCGACCGCTTTCGTCATCGCCAGATGGCGGTTGGTCGATAAGGTGTGCGTGCCGAAGAAGGAGTCCGGCGCGTCCTTGCCCCAATAGCGAGGGCGGTGGAGCCGATAGAACACAATTTCCTGGACTGGGCTTAGACGCTGCCCCGAGGCGTCGACGATGTACGCCTCCAGCCGATACGGCCCGAGTCCGTGCGGGGCGAACGGCTCGCAGGCGATGACGCCCGATTTCGCGGAGTCCAAGGAGATGTCCGGCAGGAGCTTCTCATCGCCGTACATGGTCACCAATCGCGTCTTGAGCACCGGCCCCTGGGCCTGGCCCGCCACGGCAAACTGGATCTTCATCGGTTCATCGGTGAATTGCACCCGCGCGCCGGCCGCATCGGAGGGAGGCAGAGCGAGGGAGACTTCCATCGGTTTCTGCGGGGCATACGCGCCGGCCTTGGCCCCGTGTTCCACCTGCAAGCCGTCCAGCCAAAGCGTTCCCTTTCCCTCCAGCCGCATCGCGTGCGACGGGGCCAGCAGGACGGGCTTGAACGGTAATTCGACGCGTTGCCACTGGTCGCCCGACAACTCAAGCGGCAGTCTCGCGCACTGCTGGCCGCGCCCACCGGTTACCGCCAGGCTGCCCTCCCAGTCGCCACGAAGCGCGATGCTGAGCACATGCGTCTCGAAACTCCACGGAACGGCGAAAGGGGCACTGTAAACGCGGATCCCCTTCACGGTCGCGTCGATCCGTAGCGCCGGACTGCCGCTCGGACCTGAGAGAGCCCTATCGCTTTCCACCTTCACTTCGTCACCGTCGGAGTAATCTCGATCGATCGACCAGCCGCTTTGCAGCCCGAGCGGGAATACAGACGCGCTCACCAGATTGCCTGAACCGGCCGCGGGGTGCCTGGCTTTGATCTCGGCGATGAGGTCCTGCTCGGAGAGCTTCACCACTTTGAGCTTTGCCAGGTCCAGCCGGCCATTTCCCGCCAGATAGACAAACAACCCGATCGGCGACCGCTGCGCAGAGAGTCGGAAGTCGTAAGAGAAGTCTCGCCATTGGCCGTCGGTGGCGGGAGTGAACGAAGTCCGGGTGCTGTACGGTGGCCCGACATCGCGAATCCCCAGACTCACGCCCGTAAGGCTGCGAGCCGTCAACGTCAGGCGATAATAGGCATTGGCGTCGTCCAGCGGGGGCAGGCGGTACACGAACTGCAATCCATCTCCGGAGGCTTGCTCAACGCGAAGGAACCCTCGCCCTCCCTCGCTCATCGGCTTGTATTCGGCCACCACATTGCTCTTCCACTCTGAGTTATCGCTCCATCCGTCGGGCAGACGCCCGGTGATGCGGACGCCTCTCGCCGCGGCGATTGCCTCAAAGGGCTTTCCTGGAGCCCCGAAGTCGGTGTCGATAATCGCCTGGGGCTCTGCGCCGGCGACACCCGTCAGAATCAACAACAAGGCAAAGCAAGCAATGATTTTCATGTTCGTACCTGCGACGGGGTCGGGCGGAGACGGGGTCGGGTCACATTTGTCTCGATGTGACGCGTCGTGTGATCGTTCACAGGTCGTCGCCACATGGCGTTGATCATATTGACCGTTTCTTCCACGGAGGAGTTCACGGGGCCAGGTCCAGTATCGCAGGGGTGCGTCGTAACACCTCTTGCTGTCAGTGCTTACGGGTAATTGGACCCGTCCCGTTGAATCGCCTTGCAGAGGGTCTCGCGGAACACGTCAATCGGAAACACTTGCGAGCCTCCGTTCGATCATCGCGCGCGTCCTTGGATCGGCTCCGTATTGCCTCAAGGCCACCTCCCACTTCAACCGCTCAGGGCTCATGGGACCGAGCTCCGCGAGCACGCGGCGCGTGACGATCTCACGCGACCAACGGAACATGGCCGTTGCTCGCTGCACGCGCTCACACGGCGAAAGCGAGTCCATTCTCGCTTGAAACCGTCGCTGGATTTGCGTTTCGGGCTGCATAGGCCGCACCGTTAAGAGTTGTCGCGCTTTCCCCGCGCGATCATCATAGTACCGGCATACGCGTCCCAAAACCAGGGGAACAGAGCGAAATAGAGGGGACAGACGCATATATTGGGTACGTGGCGAAGCATGGGGGGCACGCCGTACTTGCCTTTGACGTTCGACATGACTATTGCCTCCCCCTTGGCAGGACTGCGGTCGGCCGCCACAAAAGGCGGTTTTCGGAGCGCAATACACGGCCCGGCTGTACCTCCGTGAACGCTTCGCCCCGCCGGTTGCCCGACGACACGCGTCACTCGAGGCCAAGGCGACTGGCCAGGTCTCACCTCGTACCACTCTTTCATTCGCTACCTTTCTCCGGCTTTCGCCGACGCACGGGAAGTGACGTGGTAAACCCCATCCGCAAAGTTCAACCGCGGCGTCCGAGCCATGCTCTCAGAGAGTTAGGGCCAGCCCTTCGGGCTTCTGTTTTGCATTGTCCTCGTAACCCAGGGTTGCGCCTCGCTCGTTCCTCGCATCGGCTCCACCCTGGGCTTGCTTAGGGACGTCCCTTCGGGACTGACTCGGGGATTTATGGCCGCATCCGTGCGTTTCGATCTCCGAGTTGTGAACGCGCCCGACGGAATCGACTCGGAGAGTCGAGCGACGAAGATGGGCGGGGAGGGGAGGAGGGCCTTGCACGGTCTGGGCCGAGCGTGGCGCGGACGAAAACGGTGATGAATCACCGTACTCCAAAGGACGATTACGAGCACCGCTGAAGCTGAGCAGGGGCAGAAGGGACCGGAAGAATGGGATAGGCAAAGCGTCGTAGTGGAGGTATCGAGTGTGCGTTTTCGGACACACCCCCCATCTCGGCGGGGGGGCTGGGCATGTGGGGAACGGGTGTGCTATGGTCATTGTGGCAATGAATCGCCCCAAAACGACGGACAGTCCTCAGATTCTGATCAGCAGAAGAAGGAGATCGATCGATGCAGTTTCGACACAGTAACCTCAAGCGAAGGAGCGGGTGGGGCATTCTCGTCCTGGGTGTGGCGTTCGGCCTTAGCGCCGTGATGCCTGCCAGGGCGGCCGACCCGTTTGAAAAACTCGATACGGCCGCCCGGTTCGTTCCGGCCGATGCCGCCTTCTTCCAGTCGATGATGCGCAACCGCGAACAATTCGAGGCCCTGACGCAAAGCAACACGTGGGAGAAGCTCAAGGCCATGCCCTTCGTGCAGATGGGACTGGCCGTTTACAACATCCAGGCACTCGATCCGGAGAGTGTGCCGGGGCAGATCAATGCAGCATTGCGAGATCCGGAGCAGGCGAAGCTTTTCCAACTGGTTACCGAAATGGCGTCTGACGAGGTGTTTATCTACGGCGACGAAAGCGTCGTCGGCAGCATCGCCTTGATGCAGCAAATCAGCAGCGCCATGCGCTATGGACCGGCGGTCCTGCAGCTTAGCGGCGGAATGGAAGACGTCAACGAAGACCAATTGCAGGCTATGCTCCTGCTTGCCGTCCTGGCGGAGAACGTCGACCAGATTGCCGTTCCGGAATTCGTCATGGGTTTCCGAATCCAGGACACCGACAACGCCGCCGCCCAGATCGAGCGGCTTGAAACGCTTGTGCGTGAAGCGCTGGAGGAAGAGGCGGACGTGCCGGTAAAGGTTGCCCAGAAGACCGTTGCAGACGTCGAGTACCTCACCTTTACCCTGCCCGTCCGCGATCTGCCCTGGGACGAGGTATCCGTCGAGGATCTGGAGAAATTGGAGACAACCGAGGGCGATGCGAAGAAGGTCCTCGAAAAGATCCAGTCGCTCGAAATGGTTGTAGCCATCGGCGTTCGGGACGACTACGTGCTCGTTTCCTTCGGCCCGTCAACCGCCGTGCTGGAGCAACTGGGACAGGGCGATTCGCTGCTTGCGCGCGACGAACTGAAGCCGCTGGCAGCCTTCGCCGACCGCCGCGTGACCGGCCTCGGCTATATGAGCGCCGCTATGGCAAAGGTCGCCAGCGACGTTTCCCAGCAGGTAGACGATGCCGTCGAGGCCGCCGAAGAACTGCTCCCCCTGGCCGAACTCGAGTCGGATCAGCAGGAGAAGGTGCTCGAGGATGTCCGCACACTCGCTGAAGAACTGAAGCAGTTTGTGCCCGAGCCCGGCCCCATGGCTGCGATCAGCTTCCTGACGGACCAAGGCATCGAATCGTACCAATACGACTGGACCAAACGCGACGACCTGGATGGCTCGAAGGCGCTTAGCCTGCTCGATCATGTGGGCGATCATCCCATTCTGGCCGTAATTGCCCGCGACAGCAGCTCGGCGCAGCAGTATGCCTTCGTGGCGAAGTGGACAGGAAAGGCGCTCGACTACGTCGAGACTCTGGCCTTGCCCAAAATGGATGAAGAGGATCGCGACAAGTTGAAGCAGCTATTGCACATGGCGCGTCCGCTCCTCGGACGGGCCGATAAGGCCACACGCGAAATGCTTCTGCCGGCGTTGGCCGACGGGCAGGTTGCCCTGGTGCTCGATCGCAAGCTGGAGAGTTCGCAGTTCATCGAGACCCTGCCGGAGACCGAAGACTCGATGCCCATGCTGGAGCCGGCACTGGTGCTCGGCGTGAGCGATGCCGACCTGCTGTGCAAGGCGATGGGAGAATACATGTCGGTGGCTCGCGACATGCTTGACGGCATGAAGAAGGTCGAGGGCGCCGATATTCCCGACGACATCCGTATTCCCGACCCCAAAATCGAATCGACGGCTGCCGGCGCCCTGTACAGCTATGCCTTGCCTGCCGAGTGGGGCGTCGATGAACAGATCGTCCCCAATGCCGGTTTGGGCAACGGCGTGGTCGTACTCTCCTTGACGCACGATCATACGCAGCGGCTGCTGGGCAGCCAGTCTCTGGCCGCGGCAGGCGTTCTGGCCGACGCGGGCCGGCCCCGCGCCATGGCCGTCGTATTCGATTTGGCCGGCCTGATCGAGGCGATCAAACCCTGGGCCCATCTGGCCATCGATCAGATGGATTCCGAAGAGGCCGTAGGCGGCCAGACCGAAGCCATTCGGCAGCAAGTCGGTACGGTCCTCGAAGCGATCCAGACCATTCGCACCATCACGTCCGAGACCTACAGCGAAGGCGACGCCCTGGTCACCCACGGATTGGTCGAAATCAAGGACATGGACCCGTAGTGTCCGCACCTTTACCGGTCAACAAAAAAACCCTGCCGTAACCCGTTACGGCAGGGTTTTTCTATGTGGAGGATAGGGGAATCCGGAAACACACGGCATCGCAGGTCGAAAAAATTGGCGTTAAGTGCTTTCTTATCAAGAGGTTAAGGACCACGCAGGACAACGGCTGTGCTTCGCGCCCCGCCTCGTTATCGGACATTTATCGGACACCTTATCGGACAGATCGCTTCGAGCTGGACACGTGCTCGCGGAGTCCCGCCCGCCCTCAAATACCTTGGTGTGACCTGTATGGGCACCAACCCAAATTCGAACTGGAACAGGGTACAGAGATCTGCCGTAGATGGCGGCCCCCGACGTTCATCGCGGGGTACCCGAGCAGCAAATGCCGGAATGAACGGGTCCAGTTACCGCGTTCGGAATCGAGCGCAAAGGCAAGTCCGCATGCGACGGCGCCCCATTCAACCTCCAGCCCAATCCTTGCACTGCGGCAGTGCCCGGGCTAATCTCGGACATCCGACCTGAAACAGTAAACGCAGGGGATGGGCAAGATGGCGAAGAAGGCCACGCAAAGTTCCGACCCAGCGATCCAGGCCAAGGGCCGGCGGATGATCGACAACATCTATCGCTTCTACCGGCTTGGCCAGCGAGCCAACCTCCAGGAAAAGGACCTCTCGACTGCCGAATTCGCCGCCGTCAACGGTGTGAACGTCTACACGATGCGAGTCGTTCGCCGGTTCGCTCGGGAGTACGATGAGCCGGCCCTCAACGAATTGTGCAGCCTTCGGCGACCGAACGGTTTGCCACTCCACTGGGGGCATGCCCACTACTTGCTCACCTTGCCAATCGCGAAACGACGAAGCTTTGCGAAGAAAGCAGCGAAGGAAGGCTGGGGAGCCCAGCAACTGCGGGTTGCAGTCCAGGCAGAGTACCGTCGCGGCGGGGGCAAGGCGAAGCCTCACGGCCGTAAAATGAAGGAGCCGGTCAGCGCCGATGCTGGCCTGCTACAGTTGATCGCCGACAGTGGGCTTTGGTGTCGGCGGGCCGACATTGCACGAAGGAAGGTGGAGGAGGAAATCCACCCATCGGCCGCGCTGCGGAAGCGAATCGAGGTCACGGTCAACAAGCTTCGGGAAGTCGAGAACGCAGCCAAGCAGGTTCGCAAGGCGTTCGAGAGCATTGCCCGATCGGGCGGCAAGCGTCGATAGGCCGGTCCGCTTCGACAAGGCGTTCGCGGCCAATGCGGCCTACGTCTGGTTTTTTTGATGGGTGGACGCCGAGAACAGGGAAACCCAGCGGGAACATCGCCGGCGATGAGGACCCGTGCGAACCGAGGCAGCCGTCTCAGGCGGAATCGTGACCCACGGGTGCCAGCCACACCGCCGAGGCCAGATTCATGATGATGCCGGCCGTGCAGCCTCTTAGCCCCTGGTCAGCTTCCGAAGACGGGCACGGATCGCCGCCATTTCCAGCTCCTGCGGGTCCGGCGCGATCGCCGTGTAGTAGTCGTCCGCAACGTCAAGTTCCTGCTTCACGGCAGCCGCCGTGTCGGGGTCAATGTCCAAAAACAGGTCTTCGTCCATCCAGTCAGTGTCCCAGAGCACACGACCTTCGAGGCTCCCAACCAGAATCTCCCACTCTTCCATGTCCGGGCAATGCTGATTTGGAAGGGAGGTGGACTTCCCGGCGCCCGGATCGGCCTGTTCGATGGCGGCCAGGGCGGCGAGCATCAGGCCACGCCAGTGCTTCACGTTGACCCCGTCAGCGTCATCGTCAATCTCCATCTGGATGCACTGTTCGATGCCTCGGTACAGAATCCCGACCGTCGCTTCATGGCAGGCCGTCAGGTTGGGTGGCGCGATGTCTGGCCGGAGCAGGGCCTCCGCAACTTGGCACAGCAACGCCAGCTTCTGCCGAACCTCCAGGTGATCGAACGCTGGAACGCCAAAGATCCAGACATCCGTGGGATCGGAGGCCTCCAATTCCAGCATGTCGGCGACCCAACCGATGGCTTCCCGGATGAGCGCAGCCTCGGCCCCTTCCAGGGTTCGATCTCCCTCCGATGTGTGCCACATGCCGATCTCCTGGCTACCAGACGCAGTTGCAGCGGCCCAGACTGCCGTGCAACCCAAGCCAGTCTAGCATTTCCGGCTCTTCCAGGCACAGCCCCACCTGCAGTTCGGCATCGACGCCGCGAATGGTACTTAGCAGATGGCTGTAGATGCGCTGCCGCAGGTCGCAAGGGAATCGCCGGCGCCCGTCGGCCGCCCGATGACGTGCCCGATCAAGCTGGGCCGAAATCAGGTTGTCGTCGCCCAGCTTCTGTTCGGTCAGACGCAGGGCCTGCGGATAGGAACAGATCGAACCGAGTGTCAGGCGATTAAGCCGAACCCGCCGAAGTACCTCCACAAGAAACTGGCCGTAGATCGTTTCCCAGTCGTGCAGCGGCAGGATCGGCATGACGACCGCACGTACGGGGTAACCGGCCTGTGCACAGGCCTCCATGGCCCGCAGACGTTCCTCCAGCGACGGAGTATTCGGCTCATACGCCTCAACCACCGCCTGCGGGCTGAGCGTCCAGGATAGGATCGTGTGACCACCATGGTCGAGTCCCAGCAGGTTGGCGACGTCCGCGCTCTTGGTCAAGAGGGTCAGACGCGCCAGCGGATGCTCGGCGAAGAACGGCACGATCTCCTGCGAGTAGCCGGTCAGCCGGTCCAGGGCCAGGCCGTCCTGGAGCTTGCCCAGGTAGAATGCCGTCGGCCGGCCCAACCGCCGTGCGACCGCGTCCACCTGATCAAGGATCTCCGGCAGGTTGACGAACACCTTGACGGTCGGCGAGAACCATACTCCCTGCGTGCCGGCCAGATAGCAGTAGGCACAGCCGTAGGGGCAGAAGCCATAGGGCGAGAAGTGCCAGTAGTTGGGGCAGGTATTCCCGTTCTCGGTGCTCTGCCGGACCGCGCTGTGATGCTCCGCCAGCACCAACGTCTGTTTGCCTTCCTGGTGGCGATCCAGCGGGTTGTCGGACCTCAGGCGAACACGGTTATGGGGCGTGTCGAAGGCCTCGACCACCTCTGCCTGCGGGTAGGCCGCGCAGATCGCGTCGACCAGCCTCCGGCGCGACGCTGAACCGTTGCTTCCCTTGGCCAGCACGATCCGGCGCGGCGTGAATCCGGCGGCCGGCCTGGGACTGTAGGCTGCCGGCAGGCGGCTCAAGTCGAGGTCAGGGGATTGTACGGGCATACGGCGGTCTCTGACAGATTGAACGGCGTCATTGTACGGCGTTGCAGGTTACTTTGGATACCCAAGCATTTCGTGGGGGCCGCCGGTGTTTCTGAAGGCTCCGAGATGCCGTCTGATGCGTTGGGCCGGGCGAACGCACGGGAGGCGGCGTCGATCAATTGAGAGCTTCAGTTACCACAGCCGGATGCGGCGTGGCCAAACACGGACAATTGCCAGCGAGCGGGAGGATGTAAGTCGCTACGGCGCCGACACGGGCACGGTGCCGGCGGGAGTCCGAATGGGCCGCCGGTCCTCGTCGCTTGCTTCTCCACCCGACGCGCCGCCGCCCGAATCGTCGATCGCGGAGGCCGCCAGGATCGCGATCTTTCCGGCGAGTGGATTGACCGCGCCCTTGCCGTCCGGATGGACCCGGTTGCTCAGGAAAACGAGAAACAGGTCGAGTTCTGGGTCGATCCAGAGGACCGTGCCGGTGAACCCTCCGTGGCCGAACGCCCGCTCGGAAAGCCGTTCGCCGCGGCTCGACGAGTAGCCGGTCCGCACGTCCCAGCCCAGGGCCCGCCGGCCGCTCGACACGGGCCGGGGGGTGGTCATTGTTGCGACCGTTTCCGGTTTGAGCACCCGCACGCCCGCGTACTCGCCGCTTCCCAACAGCATCTGCGCGTACACGGCAAGGTCTTCGGCCGTCGCGAACAGGCCGGCGTGTCCGGCGATGCCTTCAAGCAGGTGCGCCCGCGGGTCGTGCACTTCCCCTTGCATCCAACGGCCGTCGCGCTGCTGGGTCGTCGCCGCCCGTCGCCGACGCGTTTCGGAGGGCAGGAAGCCCGTCTCGGCCATGCCCAGGGGGCGGAAGATCTGCTCGCGGGAGAAGGCGTGCAGGTCGCAACCGGCCACCCGGCGAACCATCTCGGCCAGAACGATGTAGCCGACGTCGCTGTAGACGAAACGCGTGCCCGGCGCGACGTGCAGCGGGAGTTCGCAAATCCGTTCGATCGCCTTCTCGGGGCCGTCTCGATAGTCGCGCAGCGAGTTGGCCGCGACCAGCCCCCCCTGATGCAAAAGCAACTGCTCCACGGTCACGTGTTGCTTGCCGTTCCGACCAAACTCGGGCACGTGCCGCGCCACGGGATCGTCGAGAGCTACGCTGCCCTGCTCGACGAGCCGCATCACGCTGGTCGCCGTGGCAATCGGCTTGGTAAGCGATGCCAGGTCAAACAGCGTATCGGTCGTCATGGGCGCCTTGTCCGGCTCGACCTGCCGGTATCCGTAGGCCCTCAGGAAGACGACCTTCCCATGCCGGCCGACGAGCACGACGCAACCGGGCATGCGGCCCTGGCGCAGCCCCTCGGCAACCACCCCGTCGATCGCGTCGAGGCGTGCGGCGTCCATGCCGGCGGCATGCGCCTCGGCGTGCGGGAGTTTCGGCGGTTGCTCGCCCCCTGCGCCGCCGGGCCTGAAACCGGCAAGGACGATGCTCACAACCAAAAGGCGGCAGTGCGTCATGGTGGACTCCATTTCGGTTGGCGGGATAGCCCAAACGGCAATCGCATCCGGCGGTCCTCTTGATTAAGTCCAAGACGGCAATGTCTGGTAATCGGGCAGAGGCTGGGGTTGAGGAACACCTAGCAAACGGTTCGCGGGCCGAACTCGGACTCGTCTGGGTTTGACATTCCGAAGCCCACCGAAACTGCGTGCCACGCTACCGGCGATCGACCTCCACGATTTCGTTGCCTTCGACAATTGTATCCTGCGCGTGCCGGACGTCGATGGGCGTCAGGATGGACTTCTCCTGTCTCGCGACCGCCAGTCCGGTCCTGTCGGCCTCACTCCCGAGGTGTTTACTCGCCTTGGACAATCACCGCACGGTAGTCAGAACCTCGAAAGCGATGCTCTCGCACTTCGCGATAGGCGGGACTATCGTACCATGCCTTGGCCTCGTCAAACGATGGAAACTCCAGGATGACCACACCTTCGACGCCCGGGCCTTCGAGTACCTCGTGCCGGCCGTAGGCGGCCAGCACCGTGATGGGGTGGCCGGCCAGGGTCGGACCGACATTTTGGGCGTAGGTTTCAAGCTCCGAGACGTCTCGGGTGCTTTCACGGGTAAAGACGATATACGCTGCCAAGGTTCCTCCAATTCTGTTTCATATCGGCATTCGCCGCCGATCCCGGATCAGCCGACCAATCCCTCTTGCCTTGTTTGATCCCACTTGGTCCCCTGCCACTTCCTGATAATTCCATGGTGCCCGCACCGTGGGCATTCCCAAAGAATCTCGCTGTCTTCGGACGCGACCGAGGCTCGAATGGATCCCGTGCAAGCGGCGGCCCTGCACCGGATGCGTGTGTTGTAGTCACGCGCCGGAAAGGCTTGCGTGGCCGCGTCGATCAGAAGGGCAAGGAAGCTCGCCAGTTGCCGGGCCTCCCCTGGCATTTCGGCCAGTTCGCCGGTCGCGTCAAGGTAGTGCGTGATGTCGGTGACGTAAGTATTGCTCATTCGTTCCACAGCCTTCCAATCATTTTTGCATCGCCTGCTCAATCATAGCCTTTCTCGCCGGGCGGTCCAACCACCGTCGCGGAATTCCGCCCTCACTTCAGCATCCACAGAAGGTGCCGGCTGCCAAGACACGTCGGGGCAACTCCACGCCGTGGCACGAGAAATGCGTATTCACGGGTCGGACCTCCCAGGCCCGGCCGGAACCTGCAAAACGGTGTCGATGGGACGCCGACCGGTGTGCAACTATTGCAGCCTTGTCAGGCGTTCGGCCTGAGAGGCGGCAGAACGAAAGGAAGTTACGATGCGGATGTTTTGTCTGACTTTGGCGGTGGCCTCGATGACGGTGATCGCAGCTACGACCGCGCGGGCCGAAGAAACGGCAGTCCAGGACACTGCTGGCGTCTCGCAAGCCTGCCCCGAGAACTGCGTGCTTGGCGTCCTTCAGCAAGGCCAAGGGCAGGGGCCGCGTGACGGTAGCGGCCCAGGCTACGGCCGCGGCTACGGCGGAGGTCGTAACGGCGCAGGACAGGGGCAGGGACAGGGCCGCGGGCAGGGGCCACGTGACGGTAGCGGCCCGCGCCGCGGTCAAGGCTACGGTGGCGGCCGTAACGGCAATTGCCGGTAATGCAGCATGCGGGTGAGCCGCCGAGATAAATGTTAGCCAACCGTGCTGCTCGATCGGCCTGCTGCTTCACCAATCTCGGCCACCAGGGATCGGACTCCACTCGGGAACCCACCCTGGTGGCCGCCTGCCTTTCCGAAACCGTTGTCCGCACGGCCACATGACATAGCGTGTGGTGGCCAACTTCGGCGTCACGAGCAAACCACCGTGGCGCGTCAGAAGCAAACTTGAACATGGTCGGCAACGCCTACGCGTCGAGCGGCCTCCGCCACACGGTTACCCAACTCAGCCAGATACGCCGGGCGGCGCTGCTGGTCGAACAGGATGCGGCGGACCGGATCGAGCAAATGGGGAAAATGCGACCGCAGTAGTGCTGCGACGGCCGGCCAGACCCGGGGGCGGGCATTGAGTGCATCAAGCCAGATCTTCTCGACGCCCTGCTCGGCGACGGCCGCGAGAAGCGCCTCGATCGACGCCCGGTCATCCGAAAGGCCCGGCAGGAGCGGGCCGATCATCACGGCTGTTCGCAGACTGGCCTCCCGTGCCCGGGTCAATACGTCGAGTCGTTCGGCAACCGTCGCCGCACCGGGTTCCCAGAGGGCCGCCAGACGCTGGTCGAGGGTGGTGAGCGTCACGCCCAATCGAACGTTGCCGCGGCCGAACACGTCGAGGTCGCGAAGCACCAGGCGGCTCTTGGTCAGCACACTCAGGCGGAATCCGTATTCCAAGAGCAGTTCGCAGCAGCGGCGGGTCAGGCCCCACTCGGCCTCGACCGGCTGCCAACCGTCGCAGGCGCTGCTGACGAAGACCTCCCCGGGAGCCGCCCGCCGCAACTGCCGCTTGAGCACCTCCACGGCGTTCACCTTCACATCGACGAACGCACCCCACGGCTCGTCATGAGGATGGAACCGCTGCATGAAGCGAGCGTAACAGTAGGCGCAGCCGTGCGTGCAGCCGGTGTAGCAGTTCAGCGAGTAGTCGCCCAGGGAGGTCCGGTTGAGCACCGTCCGGCATGGCACTTCACGAATCACCGGTTCCGATTTCGTGGGCAGGTTCGGGTTGGCCGTCATACGGGTTCACTCTTGGGGGCCGATGGTCCGTACTGGGACATCTTGGGGCGGCGGATGTGTCGCGTCATGACCTTCGCCGCGTCCTGTCCAGCTTCATGCCCGGCTCCGTGTCGTCGGGCGCGTAGGCCAGCACCTGAAGGAACACCTCGTGTCCCCGGAAGGCGCCCTCGATCGATACGTGCGGCCCTTCACCGCCGGGAGAGCCCAGCGATTGCCAGGAAACGCCATCCACCCGCTCGAACTCGGCCCGAAGTCCTTCCAGGTCCAGCGAGAATCCGGGCGCCAGGATCTCGCCATCCTCGCGGCCGCCGACCACTTCGACCGACTTGGGGTAGATCGCAATGTCCCAAAAGCCGGCTTCCTCCCCATACATGAAGCCTACCGGATTCGGCCCACTCAGGGACTCCATACTGCCGGCTACGACTTCGAGCAGGTCGTACATCCAGTCCGGAGCGTCGAAGTCCGGCGAGTCCTGCGGCCCGTGGAAGAACGCCTGCCCGGCCTTGCTCCGACTTTCAAATCCTTCGGGATCTTCGCGAAACTGCCGGGCAATTTCCTGCTCGCCGTACCGCTCCAGCGTAGCAGCGAAGATTTCGCCCCAGGCGATCTTGTACTCGCGGCGAAGCCTCTCGTACTCCTCAGGCGCCTTGCCGGGTGGCCAGAACTGGCCTTCGGCCAGGCCGTGCTCTTCTTCGAGGGCCGTCATCCGGGCGTCCAGGTGACTCAGGCTGATTTCGGCCTCCATGCCGGCCATGGCGTCAAGTTGCCACGAGACCAAGTAGAATCCGGCGTCTTCGGGCAAGCAGCCGGAATCCCGGACGGCCTGGTAGACCGCCAGACGGTCCTCCTCGGACGCCCCCGGTCCCAACCTAATCCAGTCGATGTGCCAAGGGGGCGGGCTGGTCGAGGCCGCGACGATCTCGGCCAGCCGGACGCTGATCGGCGCGTGCAAGGGATCGTTGTCGCGGGGGTTCGATTCCATTGGGTTGTGCTGCCTATTTCAGGAGGCTTTTCCAGGTTGGGCGTTCCAGAAAACTCCCTTCCACGTTCTGCTCCATCCGCTGGAACATGCCGGGCGTGACGGAAAAGGACATGCGGTCTTTGCCCAACTGCCGGCGAACGTTCTTACGGGCTGACAGGTCGGTCAGACCCACCACCGCCCGCGGACTCTCCCGCTCGCTCTCCCGCCAGGTGCAGATCCCGATCGCTTGGCAGCCGGCGGCGAACGGGATGATCACGTTTTCGTTGTGCTCGCCGTCGTAGTTGGCCAGGACCACCAGGGCCGAGAGTTGGTCGGGGTTGACCAGGAAGATGATGCTCCGCACGTCGTCCTCTGCGAAATCGACGTCCCGGAGCGGCTTGAATAGGACGTAGCGGGCGGAAATATCCGTGATTGGCAGATTGGCGATGAACTTCTCCACCACCTCCGGGCTCTTCAGGTAGCGCTCGCCCTGAAGAAACTCCTCGGCCATGTCGCCCGCGCCGGAGGCGGCCATTTCCCGGCCAATCGTCTCGCCCGGCTCCGTGTCGGCATTGCCACTGGAAAGGAAGCGGCAGAAGCAGTCCGAGCCTCCGGGGAAGTTCTGGTACCGATTGCCGAAGCCCAGCCCGACGCCGCCGCCCCAGCAGCCGAAAGTCTCGCGGCCGACTGCGGCGGTCTTCCCCTTGGCTGCTGTCGCCAGGAGGAACATCACGCAGCCCCACTTGCCGGACGCGAACTCCATCGCCTTTTCCGGCTTCGCGTCCGACCAGATCAGCGCCACCGGTTCGAGTTCCAGGCCAATCGCTGCCGCAATCTTGCTCTGCATTGCCGTCACTCCCATTTCACACGTTTCCCTTGTTTCTCGGCAGCTCTTGAACCGCCTGCCCAATCATGTCCGATCAGGCCACCTTCTGCAACCACTCGCGAGGGTCCCCGTGCCAGGATCGCCCAGAAGCCGTTCTGTGGCGCCTTCGAGTCCGAGGGCTCCCCGGGAAGCCCGGTTGGCCACCAGAACGCACACACGGCCCTCCTACGGCATCACGCGTGTTCAAGGTTCTCAGCCATCCAGCGCTCGAGCCCATTCTGTCCGCCTAAGAGGACAACTACCGCAGGCATCGTATCCCCCAGGAAGAACATGTGTGATGCGGCTGGCTTCATACGAAGCTTCTGGATGATATCCGAGGTCAACACACACACCTGCACGTTCTCGATGACTCGATCAATTGCGAGCCGGTTCTCAATGATGTCATTCAGTTCGTCGTCTCGGTCAGAAGACGCTGTGGTCACGAGAACGTGTTCATACAAGAGGTCTTCCACGTCGGGGAAACACTCCGCCAGACGAATGTGGTGGTACGCTACCGGGGAGTCGGCGAGCCCGGACCCTGCCTCAATTTCATCAAATGCAATCACAACTATCCCGGTCTTCCGGTCGGACGTCTGCAGTACCAAGAAGCTCATAGCGGTGAACCATGTCAGGAGTTAGTGAAGTATTTCAAACTCGCGTCAAGCGCCAGTGAGCCATCAAATGGTCGCGGCTGCGTCCATAATCGGTAACCTGCTCAATAGCCCAGTCCAGGGTGGATCGCAGCGTCTCTCGCAATACTGCGCGACAGGCTTCGCCGATGGTCGTCAGCTTGCAGGAGGCCCATTCCTTCGCGCGGGCCTGCTTGAGTTGGGCCATGAGCAGAGTGTACGCCAGCATGACCAGGTACATGTGCCGGGTTTGGCCCTGGCCGTCGCGCAGCTGACAATCTCCCATGCCAAGCTCTTGCTTCCCGTCCCGATGAAAGGTCTCCGTGCCTGTCCATCGATAGCGATAGACCTGCAGAATCCGAATCACTTCCCAGGCTACGCGGTTGGTTATCAAAATCTTGCGCGGCTCACGGTCGCGCTTCTTGTCCCAAATGATCACGATCCGCACCTTGTGCTCGACATTGGGGATGCGAATGCTCGTCGTGAAATACCATTGCTGCTTTCGGCCACGCTTGAAGGGCTTCCGGCTGTCCGGATCGATCTGCCCGGCCATTTCCTCCGCCCTCAATTCGCCGCCCTTCCAACAAATCTTCCGATTAAACTTCAGGTCGCCCACGTAGCCGCGAGGACGGCCAAACCGGTCCTTCTTGCCATGAATGTGATTGAGGATCTCGGCGTTCGTGAAGTAGCTATCAAAGGTGAAGTCGCCCGGAATCTCATGCTCACAAACCCAATCCACCAACTGGCAGAACAGCTTGGTGTGGTTGAAGAACTCCTCGCCCGTTGCGTCGCACTGCTCGCGTTTCCTGAAACGCCGGAACTCCAGGGGGTAGTGCTTGTCACTGGTGCATACGTAGTTGGCAATCAGATAGTCGTGGGCAATCTTGTTCCGTCCTTCGGCATGGTCCCAGAACCAGCCGACGTCCTTGATCAGTTTGCCATCGTGGTCGATCAACACGTTGTCGATCGCAATCACCCCCCGATCGCCGTAGCGGGTGCTCGAGTCCTTCTGCAACCACCTCAGCCGACGCTCGTTCAACTCAGCCTCGTCCCACTTCACCTCGGTGATGAAGCGGTTCAGGCACGACTGATCCGTCGTCATAGCGAACTCGTAGTTGATTCCCCGCACGGTCTTTCGCGCGGCCACCATCAACCCAGTGAGGTATTCGGCAAAGTGGCGCCGCTCCGGTTCGCAGACAAACAGGTCGCCGAACTCTTCCACCGCACTCTGCACCACACGTGGAAACGAGGTGATCCCTGGCATTGTCGCACCCTCCGTGATTGCCATGGCCACCTCAGACTACCCCATTTTTACGCCAAAACCCCTATTTTTACAAGCCCAATTTGATGTCTGCAAAACTCCAGTTCCAGGATAGAATGCCCATGTTCGTTGGGCTGCCGACCGCCAGCCCGTCGCACCAACGGACGTCTTCGGCCGTGGCCGCCTCCACATCGCGAACCCGCACTTCCATGCCGGCGATGCTTTCGGCGCCCTCGGCCACCAGCGCGGCCATCTTTGCGGTATTGCCGGTGGCCGAGTCGTAAAGGATCAGGATCTTACCCATCGAGGCTTTCCTTGACTGAAAGGCACGGCTACATCAAGTGCGGCATTGTACCTGGGGAAGCCAACGGTCGAAAGCGGCTGCCCGAGGGTCCGAACGACACCTTCGACGTCTCCGCCACGACCGTTCATTGCGCGAGCTTCAGATACCCGAAGACTAGCCATCCGAACATGATTGTGGCAGTCAGTGCCAGGACGGCCACGGGAACGAATTGTGCGATGGGCGTGCGCAACGGCTGCGCGGCCAGCGGACCCTGTTGGCCATGCCGTCGTTGCCTGGCGAACCTGCAAGGATCGGCAGTCGACCAAAAGAAAAGGCCCTCCGCAGACATGATGCCTGCGGAGGGCAAGTGGCGTCACCATTCTGTCAGTAGATGCTGCCTATGCCGCCAGCCCCGTTTTTTCCGTCGCCTGGACCGTCCTCAGCGGCTTCCCGTCATCGTAGAACTCCACCACGTCGCTGCCGGCCATGCAAATGGCATATCCGCCCGTGTGATAGTACTTTCGACCCACGAAGCGGTTGTCCCGCATCAAGACCGTGCGGACCAGCGAGGTATCTTCGATCCCCATCTCCCACACAGCTTAACAACAGCCCAAAACGCGTCAGAATAACATGTTGTAGCCGGCTATCTTTGCTATCTCGGTTTTCGGGCCTCGATCGGCCGATTTCGGCCTGCGTGGATGCCCATTTGGACGCATTCGCGCGCTCGCACGCCGCAGCCGACCCAGTCGCTTCCCGGCCCGCTACAACGGCCGATCGGTATTTTCACCTCGGCCGATCGGTATTTTCACCTCGGCCGATCGGTGTTTCCACCTCCCGGCCACAGTGCGGGTGGCCCCGCGCCCGTGCTTCGGCGAGCCGAGGGCATCAATGCCCGCGCACTCCCTGCCACGAGCGCTCCGGTCGCCGACGGCCAACCAGCCCGCGACCCACCGCAGAGCAACACACGTTTTCGTGGTCGCCCTGCGCTGCGGGCGGCCCTGTTTCCCGAACAGGTCCGTTTCGATCCCGAGCCGTCCGACCTTTACCATGGCCGGCACATCGAGGACCGCATCATCGACTGGGACCGGCACGAACGCCGCCGGAACGTGTCCGTCGTGCCCCAGCGCTGCCGGCGGGCCGTGCTCGTCTGATCCGTCCTAACGGATTACCCACCCTGCGGTGCTCCGTTGCTGTGTTATCCCCGAAAACTTCCCAACCCACCATGAGGAAACTGTCTCCATGCCAACTGCACGCCACAAGCTCAACTCCGCCCACCTCGTCGGCGCCCTCGTCGTTGCTGGCGTCCTCGGCTTTATCACCCGCAGCCCGACGGTCTTCGTCCTGGCTGCCGGGACTCTGATTGGTTTATCCATCCACTCGGGCGAAGTCCGGTTCAAAGGACGCCCGTAACCGGAACATTCGGGCCTCCGCGGCTTGGCTGTTCGCGACCGGTTCGGGAACGCATTCGTGCCATAGATCCGCGTTGCCCCCGCCCTGCAAGTCGATCTGCGCATCGTCCCGGCCGAGTCGTTCGGCGCCGCCATGCAGTATTTCACCGGCTCGAAGGAGCACAACGTGACGCTGCGCGGGCGGGCCAAGAAGATGGGGCTGAAGATCAACGAGTACGGTGTCTTCCGTGGCGAGGAGCAGGTAGCGGGCCGGACGGAAGCCGACGTGTACGCCGCCCTGCGGCTCCCTTGCTTTCCGCCCGAGTTGCGCGAAAACCGTCGCGAGTCCCAGTGGGCCGATGCCGGCGAACTGCCCGCGCTGGTCGATCTGCCCGATATCCGCGGCGATCTGCACATGCACTCGTCCTGGACCGACGTGGCCTGCGCCGCGGCGCAGGCGCTTGGCGTGCCGATTGTCATCTCGACCGACGCGCACCGGCCCGAAGGCCTCGAAGCCATGCGGTTCGGCATCAACCAGGCCCGGCGCGGCGGGCTCACGCGCCGTGACGTGGTCAATGCCAGACCCTGGGCTGAAGTGCGAGACCTCCTCGGCCGCTAACCAAGGTGCGGCTTTCCCGTTTCGAGGCGCAGGCCGCGAGAATGTAGCAGGCACTCGCCGTGTGCCGTTCTTGAAACGAGATCTGTCCGCAGTTGGAGTTCACGCTTCAGCGTGCCGAGCCAAGATGCGCAGTCCCCTGGCACGCTAAAGCGTGAACTCCAGCAAAGCCACTGGCGAGTTTCGCTGCGAAGCCCGTTCCTGCACCCACCCGATTGTCCTCCTTCGGCCTACCGCCCCGCACGTTGCCGCATTCGACGCGGCAGACAGGCGATTGTCGATAAGGCGGCCACCAGCGACAGGAGGGAGGCCGGCTCGGGGACGCCCATCACGGCAAACTCGCTGTTGTGGTTGAGGACGGCCCAGGCATACTGCTGGGTTGGGTCGACGCCCCATCGGCCGAGGTCGGCCGCCAAATTCGCGCCGTCGATGAAATCGGTCCAGGGGCCCATACCGGCAAAGCTGTTGGCGCCGCCGAAGTTGCCCAGTGCGGCGTTCCGCCATCCTTGCGCGGGGTCGAGCCAGGCCAGGTACAGGTTACCCGTGGCGGCCAGTTCGGCCTCGCGGCCGAGAAGTGCAGCGGAATCGTAGCTCATGGTGAGCACGAACGGATCGGTCTCGCCGTGCGCCGCGCCGGAGATGACCATGCCGCTCAGTTCGAGCACGTCGCTTGCCAGGCCGATGAAGCCGGGCGGAGTCGGCTCGGAATCGTCGGGCTCGCGCCACGCCATGGCCACGCTGCGAACGCCGCCGCTAGCGTTGGTGCCCGCGCCGATATCGGCCCGCGTGCCGGCGCCGCCGGCGGTGATCTGCGAGCCGAGGCCGTCGTAGATACCGCTGTGGGCGACCTCTCGGACCAGCCGGGCGCCTGGGGCAGTGAAATCCCTCGCGGGATTGGCGGCAATCAGGACCTTGTCCGAGCCGTTGTGCTTCAGCGATCCTGCCGTCGTCACTCGGAGCACGCCATCGAGAACCGTCGTCGCCGCGTCGTACACGTTGTTGCCGGCGAGCACCAGCGTGCCGGCGCCGGTCTTGGTCAACCCGCCGTTCTGGATGGTTGGGCTGATGGTCGTGGTATCACTGATGATGTCGAAGGTGCGGGTAGCGCCCTGGAGGTCGAGCAGTCGGGGTCCCAAGGTGGTGACGTAATCGAGGCTGTTCGTGCCGCTGCCGGTGAAGTTTCCGTCGAGATTCACGCGGATCGTCTTGGGTGAGTCAAGGATGCCGGACCAGATCCAGCCGAATCGGAGCGTGGCGCCCGACATGATCAGCCCTCCGGCCCCGATATCGACCGTCGTATCGGCCGTGTTCCCGGCCAATCCCATGATGCTGCCGCCGCTCATGTCGAGCGTTCCTGCGGCCAGAGAGCAGCCGCTGTACACCCCCACGGCGCCGCGTTTCACCATGAGGGTGTCCGTAACGGTCAGATTATTGACCCGGTTTGTGTTGGGGTCGGTGACCGAGGAGTCCATCGTCAGGTTGCGTATGGTGTCGGCGTAATTGGAACTGCCGGTATTGAACCGACCCGCGCCGTTGACCGTGATGTCGGACGTATCGGCAATCTGATGGTTAGCAGCCAGTGTCAGCGCGCCGCCGTTGACGACAATATCGCCCGCGATCGCATTGGCCCCCGGCGTCTTGTTGAGTTCGAGCGTTCCGGCGCTGACGGTGGTCGATCCGGCGTAGGTGTTTGGATCGGGTCCGGACAGGGTGAGCGTTCCGGCCCCAGACTTGGCCAGGGCAAGATTCCCGGTAATTTGGCCCCTATAGGTCGAGCCGGACGCGTTATTCACGGTAAGAGTTGCAGGATCGGTGGAGCTGTTGGTGACCTCCATATCCATCGTCGTACCGAGGGAGACCAGGCCGCCCACCTGCTGGTTGTAGCCGTTCAGATCGAAGGTGGCCGTCTCCACGTTGGCGGAATTGCCGATACGCAAGACGCTCCCGACGGGTAAGCGGTTGTTGCCACCCTCGATTTGCAGCAGCCCGACGACGATTTCCGTATCGCCTCCATAGGTGTTGGCGCCGGAGAGGATCGTCGTACCGCCACTGTCCTCGTTGCGCACGGCAAGCCCGTAGTTGTTGCCGCCATCGCCGATCGCGCCGGAAAGTGTCAGTGTTTGCCCGGGACCTATGGCGCCGATGCGAGTGCCGTTGGCGCCGAGCAGTATGTCTCCAGTCCACGTATTCGCACCGCTAACGCTTTGTAGCGGTCCTCGGTTGTTGGTGCCGGTGCCGCTCATGGTAAGCGACCTGCCACTGACGGTAATGCCGCCGGAAAGCTCCAGTTGGGCGCCGTCGGCGACCGTCACTCCGTCGGCGGATGCACCCAGGGCACCGGCATTCGTGATGCGGAGAATGCCTGCGTCCAGCGAGGTCGGACCGGTGTACGTATTGTTGCCCGTGAGCACCAGCGTGCCGGCGCCGGTCTTGGTCAGGCCGCCGTTCTGGATGGTCGGGGCGATGGTCGTCGTGTCGCTGGTGATGTTGAAGGTGCGGGTAGCGCCCTGGAGGTCGAGGAGTCGGGGATTGTCGGGATTGAGGTAGTCGAGATGATTCATGCCACTGCCGGTGAAATCGCCGCCAAGATTCACCTGGGCCGTCTCGGCCGACCCAAGCCCGGTCCATCCGAATCGAAGCGTGGCGCCCGACATGGTTAGTCCGCCGTCGCCGATGTTGAATATCGTGTCGCCGGTATTCGCGGCCATGTCCATACGGCTGCCGCCGCTCATGCTGACCGTTTTGGCGCTCGTAGTGGTGCCGCTCGTCAGGCCCACCACTCCTTTGGTCACCGTCAACGTTTCGGTGATGGTCATATTGGCCACACGGTGCTGTAGCGGGGTACTGTAGGAGGAGTTCAGCGTCACGTTCCTGACGGTTTCCGTTTTGTCGTTGCTGTTGAAGTTGGCCGAGCCGTTGACCGTGATGTCGGACGTATCGGCAATCTGATGGTTAGCAGCCAGCGTCAGCGCGCCGCCGTTGACGACAATATCGCCCGCGATCGCATTGGACTCCGGCGTCTTGTTGAGTTCGAGCGTTCCGGCACTCACAGTGGTCAGTCCGATGTACGTGTTCGGGCTGGAGCCGGAAAAGGTGAGCGTGCCGCCGCCGGTTTTGGTCAGGGCCAGCGTGCCGGCGGCCCCGTCCCGAAGCACGCCGGCGAAGGTGTTGGCGGCGGCGTTGTTCACGGTCAGCGTGGCCGTGCCTGCGGCGTTGTTTTCGACGATGGACGTGCCCACCGTGGCCCCGGTAGTCAGGCCGGAAACGGTGACGCTGTGGCCGCCCAGTTGCAGCATCTTGGTATTCGCGTTGGAACCGAAGCTCACCGCAACCGGGGCAGTGCTGTTCAGCGCGCCGGCGTTGGCAAGGGTGATGGTGCCATCGTTGATGGTTACCGCGCCGGTAAACGTATTATTGCCACCGAGTACCAGGGCGCTCGTGCCCGACTTGATGAAGCCGTAGCCTTTGCCGCCGTCGCCCAGCACGCCGTCGAAATAGACGTCGGAGCCGATGGTGGTAAGTGTACGGGTTCCGGTGAGCGTCAACGGGCCGGTGAAAGTAAGGGCGCCCGTGTTGCCGGAGACGCCGAATGTGAAGTTGCCGTCGAGCGTTACGGCGTTGCCGGTCGTGATGGGAACGTCCAAGGTAGGCCTGAGCGTACCGGACTTTAGGACGACGGTGCCCGTGCCGAAAGGCCCGGATGTTAAATCACCCGAAGAAGCCGAACCGGTCGAGCTGAGCATCAGAACGGCGTAGCCGGTGACTGTCGTGCCGCCGGTATAGGTGTGCTGCCCTCCGAACACCCAGCTCGCGCCCTTGAGATGGACGCTGAGCGTCCCGCCATACTCGCTCACCACGCCGTTGATTCGCCCAAAGCTTCCCGAGCCGTCCAGCGTGAGCAGGCCGTTGCCTTGCACGGCGCTGTTGACGTGGCAATCGCCGGCGCCCGACAGATGCGTGAAGGTGGCCCCTCCGGAGAATTGCAGGGCACCTTCATTGACGCTGACTGCCCCCTGCTCGAATTGCAGGCCGCCAATCTGATGAGTGCCGCTGACGCTGACCGCGAAGGTGCCCGTGGCATTGCTGCCGGCCGAGAACACCGCGACAGCACCCTCCTGCCAGGCACCGATCGTGCCGCCGTCGCCGCCGGTGGAATCCGTGTTCCAGTAAGTATTCGTGTCGTTCCATGTGCCCGCTGCCGTCGTACTGCCGCTCGCTCCCGGCTCGGTGCCGTTGAGGTCCCAGTAGAGATCCGTCGACTGGGCCGAGACATTCCAAGCGAACATCATGAACCCGACCGCCCCAGCCCAAAGAAGACTCTGAAGCCGAGCTGGGCAGACGCAAAAGGCCTTACGGCAGATGAGAAACGGCCGGCCGAAGCAGTTCATAACATACCCCCCAAACGATGGCGATTTCGTGATAAGGGTATCAATTCACACATGCTTTTCTATTGTCGCAGAAACGGGCATGGTTGTCAAGAAATTAGGGTCACATGGAATTCCGCCCCGCGAGCAGGGCCACCTTGGCCGACGGTTTCTATCGCAACGCCGGCTGGCTGGTCAACTCAATGAAGATAGGCTCGTTGCGCCCCGGGCTCACCTCGACGGTCAACCCGCTGGTCTCGTAGGCGGTGTACCTCTGTGGGATCAGCGACCGGCCCAGAGCGCCTTCGCCGGGTTGACCGCCGGCCGAAGCATTCGGGTTGCTGATTCTCATAGCAGGCAACGCGCACGAGGTTCCGGCCGACGACTGCACCGGAACCTTCGCCCACTGTGTGAAGGGAGAAAGAACCGTCAGGCTGGATAACGGCCGTTGCCGGCTGGCCGTGCTCCGGTTGAAAAGAAACCGTGCCGAACTGAAGCGGTTTGCCGTCGTAAAGAACCTGACCGGTAACCCGCGAAAGCGGCCGCCGCTCGCCGCAGCCGGCCAGCGAACACAGCGCCGCCAGGACTGCCGAAACGAGCAGCAGATACGATAGCGCTTCACGGAATACTGACACTTTCGCCCCCATCGACGGTCATGAGTTGCCGGTAAAGATCGAAGGATATCGAATCGGACAGGAAATGCACGCTGCCGTCGGCGGCGGCGAAGTGGCCCCCGCCGGGATGGTAGCTGCCGAACGGCAGGTGGTTGAACGAAACACCGTCGGCAACCCGATCGAATCGCGAATTGAGCGGGTGGACCGCCACTTTCAGGGTATAAGACGCATACGACGTCCCATCCACCGCGCCCATGACCCATGCCCGCACGTTGCCCGGCGGATTCGAGAAACTGTTGGTCCCCGAACCGGGCATCAGGTCGATCTGGACAAACTCGGCCAAGGCGAGTGTATTGCTCAGTCCGTCCCGAATGTCGCCCATGCGTCGCGAGACTCCCCAACCGAATACGCCGTTTTTGGGGATGTCGCCGTGGCTCGCCGTGAAGAACGGCGCGACCGTCGGATAGGCACCGCCGGTGCCCTGGTACGTGGTGATCGCGCCGTTCTGATACGTATTCGCCATATTTCGGAACACCACCTCATGCGGCCACGAGGGGCATACGTAGCAGGGGACTGAAGTGTAGCGCTGAGGCTCCTGGAACGTATTGCGCGTTATGCTTGCCAGATCGAGATCGTCGTAAATCGCTTTCTGTTCCACATACGGCAGCAATGCAGTGAACAACCCGTGCCTCTGCGGCCCGAGGCTCGCAATCGGAAAATGCTCGCGCTGGGCCGAGGCGTAATTGTGCAATGCCAGGGCCAATTGCTTCAGATTGTTGGAACACTGCATGCGGCGGGCCGCTTCCCGCGCGCTCTGGACCGCCGGGAGCAGCAGCGCAATCAGGATGCCGATGATGGCAATCACCACGAGAAGCTCGACCAGGGTAAACCCTGCCGGACACCGGCGAGCCGTCGGTCGAAATTCCGCAGACATGAGACTTCTCCTTGTACTGCTGACGCTCTCCGTTGAAAACAGCGAAAGAAGCCAGCGATCAGGCGGCATGCTGGAAAACGACACAGAACAAGCTACGAGACGCCAGAACACCACCGACCTCGGAGAAAGAACTGCCCCGATGGTTTTGAATATAACATACATCGCACTGGGTCGTCAACGATTTTGTCCATCTAGCGCGGATTATTCATGTAGGGTGGGACAAGATCGCGCAAGTGGCTCTTCCGTTTCTGGGTGCAAACACCGGGAAAAACGGCAAGTGCCACGGCCTTGTTTTGAGCGACTTCTGCAATTGCACGGCGCGCCCGCTTCGCCGACGCCAGCAGCCCGACTGCATAGGAGCTAGTTTTACCAGAAGCAGATGGGCTTTGTCAAATGCTCGGCAGGGATCCCCATGGGCATCCGGGTGCAGTACGCGGCCATCGACTGGATCAAGACGGCCGAAGCCAACGGCGTTGCCGTTCCCGGCCCGGTGCTGCTCAGTCGCATCGGCCCCGCTCTTGAGCTGACGCCCGCCTGAATCGGCCCCACCGTTACCCCACCGCAAGTTGCAGGTATCTGTCCCGTAGCCGTTCTTTCTTTTCGATGGAGTCCCCTATGCCCGAAATGCAGATCGTCATCAACGTCCACGGCGGCCTGGTTCAGGAGGTGTTCGCCTCGGAACCGCTATCAGAACTGGTGGTGGTCGACTGGGATGTTGCGCCCGGCGACCACCAAGCCGTCGAAGTCGAGGTGGGCCGGCGTCGCCTGCGGGCCAGTGTGCAGCACCCAATAGTTCAGCCTTTGGAGCACCTGGCCGGCAGCGACGTCGAGGCCGTGATCGACGCCGCGTGCGAGCGGGAACAGGCCGAGTGCTTTCCTGTGTAGCTGCGCAGCCCACCCAGGAGCACCTGGTTGCTTGCTCGGTGAGCCGAGGCTTGCCCGGCTGCGGCCCGGCTCCGCTCCGCTGCGCCGCGGGCCTACGCCCGGGCCGCGCCACGGCTCTACTTGCTCGACTCGTCCACCGGAACTAGGGCCAGTCGGAAGCCCAGGTAGTCGTACCGGTTGACCGGCGCGTTCCAGTTGCGGTCCGCCGACCGGCAGTGCCTGGCGGTGCTGCGCCAGCTACCGCCGCGAAGCGGCCGCCTCGAGCCGGACGCAGGTCCTTGTGGATCGTCCACCGGCGATGCCGCATAGTAACCCCCACCTAGCCAGTCCGCACACCATTCCCATACGTTCCCGTGCATGTCGAACAGGCCAAACCCGTTCGACTTCCGCTCGCCGACGCCGCGAGTCCTTCCTCCAGCATTCGTGCTGTACCAAGCATAGTCCCTCAACACCCCCCCGTCGTCGCCACAACTCCACTTCGTAGTCGTGCCTGCTCGGCATGCATATTCCCACTGGGCCTCCGTCGGTAATACGTAAACACGCCCCGCTGCCTGCTCCTCCGGCATGGCGGAGAGCTTCTCGCAAAAAGCCTTGGCATCCTTCCACGAAACCATCTCCACCGGATGGCGGCTCGTGTCCAGGCCTGTCACCTTGGCAGCCTCCTTGCTTTCGGCTGAGAAGGCGCTCGGATTACTCCCCATCACCCGCTGGTACTCGGCTTGCGTCACCTCGTAAAGCCCCAGGTAGAACGGCCGCGTGATTCGGACGCGATGCCGGGGCGCTTCGGAGGGAAGCCGGTCAATGTACCATTGCGCGTCCTGTCGCTCTTTGGCCTCTTTCAGGAGTTGCTCAACTTCTTCCTCCGTCGAACCCATCATGAACTCGCCCGGCGGAATGAGCACGAACTTCATGCCGATGGAGTTCTCCATTTCCAGCGGTTTGCCGAGGTAGTCGGCCCAGGCTTGCTGATGCTTCTTGGCTTGATCGGCGTCGAAGGGGGCAACGGCCATGGGTGGGGTGACGTTCTTCTGGATTTGGACCGTGACACGTGCGCCGGACGCGATGGTCACACTGTTGGGTACGAGCCGATACTGCTCATGGCCGCGGGCGAGTGCCAGACGATAGGCGCCTTCGCGCAGTTCGAGGCGGCCCTGGGCGTCGGGCTTGAGAAACTGCACTTCGTTCTCCCGTTCGTGCCGGGCGGCCACCTGCACCTGATCGAGCGGACCGTCAAACACGAGCGTGCCCAGCCCCGGCGAGGCGGGCGGCGGCGCGGGCCAGAGCACGACGGCCACCAGACCGGCCAGAACCACGGCCGCCATGGCCATGCCGCCGATCAGCAGATACCGTCGCAACGACCGGACGGCCGAGACGGCCGGCGCAAGCGCGGCGCCGGCAACGGTGGATAGGCCGCCGCCGGTGCTCGGCAGGCCGCTTGCCCCGGCGGTGCTCGACGGACCCGCCGGACGCGTGAGGCCCGTGCTGCTCCGCGCGGACACCCCGTGCAGAAAACTCCTTAGCGCAATGTCGCTGGGGCCGGCGTCGGCCTCGTCCTCGGGCACCACGCAAGCGGAAAGCTCGTCGATCACCTGGGCCATGGACGGCTGCCGATCCTCGGGCCGCTTGGCCACCATGCGCTGGTATACGGCGTCCAATTGCGGCGAGACGTCGTCGCGTCCCTCGCGAAGCGACGGGATGGGCGCCTCGCGGTGCGCCATGAGCACCTGCACCGGCGTGGCGCCCGTGTAGGGCCGCTTGCCGGTTACCAGACGGTAGAGCGTGCAGCCGAGTGCGTAGATGTCGGCCCGGTGATCGACGTTGTGCGTGTCGACCGCCTGTTCCGGCGCCATGTAGTCGCACGTGCCCATCATCTGGCTGGAGCCGGTCAGCCGATCGTCGTCGGCCTCGTCGTCGCCGCCCGCCGCGTCGTCCAGCCGTGCCAGCCCCATGTCGAGGATTTTTACTATCGCCTTCTGCCCGCCATGCCCGGTTGCCCTGCCGGACGACGAGGAGGGCGCTTGCAGCAGCAGGTTGGCCGGCTTGATGTCGCGGTGGACAATGCCGTTTTCGTGCGCGAATTGCAGTCCGCGAGCCGCCTGCATGACGTAGTCGACCGCTTGGGCCACCGGCAGCGGCCCATGCCGTTTGACGATCTGCCCCAGGTCGTACCCTTCGACGTATTCCATCACCAGGCAGTGCCGGCCGGCGTGCTCGCGGGCGTCGTGCGCGACAACGATGTTCGGGTGAATGAGCTTGGCCGCCGCGCGGACCTCGCGATGGAACCGCTTGACCGCGTCGGGAGAATCGACCAGCTTCGGCGCGAGCACCTTCACGGCCACCATGCGGCCCATGCTTCGGTGCTCGGCCTTCAAAACCTCGCCCATGCCGCCGGCGCCAAGCCGGTCGAGCACCGTGTACTCGTCGAACGCCAACATGCCCGTCTCGCCCCGGCAAAGCTGTTCGGCCTGGTAGGGCGTGAGCCGGCCGGCCCGGACCAGCCGCGTGGCCAGCGCGCACCCGTCGCCGGGCTCGCTTCCCGCGGTCTGCTCCGACGGCAGGCTTTCCAGTTCGGCAGCCACCTGCTCGGCGGTCATCAGCCCGCTTTCGGCAAGGTTGTCCAGAAACCGCTCCCGTGTGATCGGCCGCAGGTCGAGACCCGCATCGGCAGGCAAGGCGGTTGTCTCGGCGAGTACCTTAGCGCCGGCCGCGAGGGCCAAGTCGGCCTGCCGCAGCAATTCGACCAGCCGCTCGGCCTTGACCGGGAACCGCCGGCAATAATCCTCGTGCGAGGGCTTGTCGCCATGCCGATGCCGGACGTCGTACTCGGCCACGATCAGCTCGTCGGGCAGGCCGTCCAGCGGGCCGAGGGTCGGATAGGCGCGGCAGTAATCTTCGAGCTTCGGCCGGCTGGACAACAGCACGCCCGTACCGACATCCGTCCGCTCCGACGCCATTCTGGACGAGAGCGTCTCGGCCGGCGGGCCTTGCCAGCGCCAGGCCAGATCGAGCTTGACCAGTTCCAGGAGCACGTGGCGGAGCCCAGCCGGGTTCTTGCTCAGCGTTTCGTCGCCCAGGAACTCTTCGATCCGCGGCCGCTTGCCGGTCTGCCACGCCGCGTCGAACCGCTCGGCAAGCTGTTCGAGTTGCCTGGCCAGTGTGCCCGACGATACCCCAACATTTCCATTGGGATCATTCGGCATGGTCGACAGTCCCCTGGAACCTTTGGAATGTCCCTATCGGCCCTGATGCGCCACCACGCTCACGGCCGCCTATGACAGACAGCAGACGACCAGACCTCGGAGTGGCAGGACACCTACTCTTGAGTCTGGTCAGAATGCCCAGCTTTGTCAACCACCCCCATGTTCGGGGTCAGCCGGGCTATGCCACGAATTCCTCTTCGTCATGGCCCGCCGCAATGTTTTTGATCTTTTGATTTCAACCCCTGTTTCGATGAGGAGCAACAGAATGAGTACCAGTTTACTCGAAGAACCGGCCGTCCAGGCCGCAATCGGGGCCGCCACCTCGCATGCCGAGCGGCTGCGGACCACCATGGCCGCCATGCGGCTGTCGTTCACGTGGTTTGGCACGAGAAAGACCTTGAGTGCGGATCAAAGAGACCAGGCCGCGGAGAGTTTCGGGGCCGAAGGAAGCTTTCTGTCGGCAGGCAAGAAGCTCATCGACGTCAAACACCCGGCGTTCAAGGCAGTCTCGTCGGTCAAGAACAAGGCCGTCCGCTACTTCCGGGACGTGAGCCTGCCGTACCCGGAGCCGGGTATCCGGCTCATCCGTCCCGACCGGCTCGACGAGGTCAACCGCCAGATGGAGGCGTTCCGGGAGGACCTCGGCGATGCCGTCTATCACCTGGATCGCGCGTACGCGCACCTGAAGGCCCTGGCACGCGAGCGACTGGGCACCCTCTACAACGAGGGCGATTATCCGCCATCGCTTTCGGGCCTGTTCGCGGTGAGTTGGGACTTTCCAAGTGTCGACCCGCCAGACTATTTGCAGCAGCTCAACCCGGAAGTGTACCGTCAGGAGTGCGAGCGGGTCGAGCAGCGGTTCAGCGAGGCCGTGCAACTGGCCGAGCAGGCGTTCACGGAGGAACTGGCCAAGTTGGTCAGCCACCTGACCGAACGCCTCAGCGGCACCGAGAATGGGGACCGGAAGGTCTTTCGCGACTCGGCGGTTGAAAACCTTACCGAGTTCTTCGACCGGTTCCGGCAGCTCAACATCGGCAGCAACGAACAGCTTGACAGTCTCGTGTCCGATGCACGGCGGATCGTCCGGGGCGTCAGGCCCCAGGCACTGCGGGATGACACCAACCTGCGGCAGCACGTCGCGACCGAGATGTCGCGGGTCCAGAGCGTGCTCGATGGGCTGCTGATTAACCAGCCTCGCCGGAACATCCTCCGGCGGCCCCGGTAGTTGGACAACTCCGTCCTGTCACGAAAACATCCCGGAGTCCATCATGCAGCTTGTCGTCGAGCAGAGCGGGACTGTCCGGTGCATCTACGGCGAAGACATCGACCTGCATTCGCTGGGCAGGCCCCATATTCGCCGGGCCTCGCACGTCGAACCCACAGATGATGGCCAGTGGACGGCCGATCTTTCGCCAGTCGGCGGGCCAACTCTAACGGCCTTTCCGACCCGCAGCCAGGCCTTGGCCGCCGAACTCCGGTGGCTTGAAGAGCACTGGCTCACGCCGGTCAGTTGACCCGAGCAACGCCGGCATCTTTTGCATCTGGAATTGCCCCCTCGCCGGGGCGGTTGTGACTTTCACGGCCGCCCCGATCCGGGGCGGTCGCTTTCTTCCACTTTCCTTCCTTCAAGACCCAAGGAACAAAGCGATGACCCAACGCCAACTCAATCGTGCCGTGGCCAAGGCCACTGGCGAGAGCATCGGCACCATCAACGACATGGGCTTTTCAATTGCGGCCCCCAAGCATGTCCGCTTCGACCCGGAGCCGCCCGATCCCCACGATTGCCGGCATATCGAAGACCGGATCATCGACTGGGACCGGCACGACCGCCGTCGAAATGTGCCGATCGTGCCCCAACGGTCGCGGCGGGCCGTGCTCGTCTGATCGGCAGCAGGCTTCGGCCAAGGGGACAGTCCCATTTTCGCGGCGACACGGCGGCGTGATTCGGTAAGGCACCTTTGTGCCGCGAAAATCGGGACAGCCCCTTTCTGTATTGGCTTCCATTCCACCAACCCCAAGAGACAATGCCCATGATTGTGATTACCCGCCGCCTCGCCAAGAGGCTCAAAACCGTGTTTCGTCAGGCTCTCGATATTACCACCCGACGCGAATGGCCAATCGTCCAGTTGGCTGGCGGCCCACAGGGGTTGCGCATCCGTTGCGGCAACGGCCAGGCCGCTGCCGAGTTCCACCTGGAGGGTGAACAAACGGACGAGACCATCTTCGTTCCCTTCGAGTTGTTCGGCGATATCGAGGGCGGTCGCGACGTTCCCGTGGAAATCCAACTGCACGACGAGAAGGTCACCGTCTCGTGGCGGGACGGCAGCGTGCCGCAGCTCCTGCAATACGATCAGCCTACCGTGCGCTCGGAGCACTGGCCGCCGACGCCGGAACAATTTACCGAGAACCCACCGCGGCTACTCAGGGCTTTGGCCGACGCCGGGGCCACCACAGACCCCGACAGTAGCAGATATGCCTTGGGCTGCATTCAGCTTCGTGGCGACCACGGCAAGGTTGTCGCCACCGATGGCAGGCAGCTTTTGGTCGAGGACGGGTTCGAGTTCCCTTGGGACGGGGACGTGCTGCTGCCCCGCTCCCGTCTGTTCGGCAGTAAGCAACTGCCTGAAGAGGAATCCGTCCACGTCGGCAAGGCCGACGATTGGCTCACCCTGCGTGTTGGACCGTGGACGTTCTGTTGGCGGCTCAACAAGGACGGACGGTTTCCCACCGTGGAGAACCACATCCAGAATCCCGAAGTGGCCGTGGCGAGCGTCGAGTTGCCGCCTTCCGACCGCGTGTTCCTGGCCGAGAACCTGCGGCAGATGCCGGGCGACGATACGCTGCAATCGCCCGTCACCCTGGACCTCAACGGCACGGTAGCCGTGCGTGCGAGGGGGCAAGACGCCGAGAACCCAATGGAAATGGTGCTCACTGGGGCCACCCGCCACGGCGAGCCCATTCGCATGATGACCGATCGTCGCTACCTCGCACGGGCCGCCCAACTCGGCTTCGAGCGGATCCACATCTTCGGCGATAAGCAGCCCATGCTGGCCGCCGACGATCACCGGCGTTACGTATGGGCCGTCCTGGATGCCAGGTCCTGCATCGAGCCCACCGAGAACATGACCCGGATCGAGTCGCCCGTGCCCGGCAGGGCAGCAAGGGTCGATCCTCCCCATTCCTCGAATTGAAAGGAGCAACAACACCCCCATGCCTCGTTCATCCACAACCAACACCACCAATGGCAATGGCAACGCCCAGGCCGCGGGCAACGGGCACACCAGCGGCCACGCCAACGGCAACGGCCACGCCCGCTCGGAGACAGACAACGGGCAGACGTCCGGTGCGATCGAGCAGGTGATCGCCCTGCGGACCACCCTCCGCGAGGCCGCCGTCCAGGCGACCGAACTGGTGCGGCTATTGAAGGCCGAGAAACGGCAAACCCGCCAGCTTCGCAGCGCCCTGTCGTCGCTCCGGGAACTTCAGCCGCTGGAACTGTAGGCCAGTAGCGACATCTTTGTGACCACTTGCTTGGGGTCAGGCAGCCGCACGCTGCTCGGCCCCAGGCAGCGGATTCCGGATTACCCACATCACATGAAAACCCTCTTCCCGAAGGAGAGAGAACTTATGCCCATGAAACTCAATGTCGGGCTGGCGAAGAAATTGGGCCAGCCCGATTTTGGCAGTCTGGGAGCGAGTTGCAGCGTCGAGGTCGAACTCGACGGCAGCCTGCTTCGCAGCGACCTGGAGGCGTTCCACACTCATGTCCGCAACGCCTTCACGGCCTGTCGCCAGGCCGTCCACGACGAACTTGCCCGTCACCAGGATCAGGCCGGAACCAACGGTTCGGCCGCACGTGCCGGTAACATTCCGTCCGCCAGCCAAACGAACGGCAACGGAGGGCAGAACGGCAACGGCTGCAGTGGTGCCCATGGCAATGGCCATAACGGCAACGGCACCAACGGAAATGGCAACGGTTCGTACCGGGCCAGCAGCAAACAAATGGAGTACCTCCAGCAGCTTGCCCGGCAGATCAAGGGGCTGGGCGTCCGGCGACTGGATACGCTGGCCCAGCGGATGTTTAGCAAATCCGTGGCCGGGCTTACCAGTCTCGACGTCTCGGGGCTGATCGACGCCCTAAAGGCCATCAAGGCTGGCGAGATCAACCTCGACACCGCCTTGAGTGGAGCGGCCCCATGAGCACCAGCCTACTAACGCTCGACCAGCCGCAAGAGCGCACCCGCGGCGTCTGGGATTACATTTCGCCATCGAGATTGAACCTTTGGATCAGGTGCCCTTTGGCGTTCAGGCTGAAATACCTCGACGGCATCCGGACGCCAGCCTCGCCCGCGTTGTTCGTGGGAAAACGCTGTCACAGCGGGCTCGAAGACCATTACCGCCATCGGATGCTCGGCATCACGCTTTCGCCCGATGAGGTGATCCGTCGCATGGACGCCGGTTGGGGCCAAGCGGTTGTCGATGAGCAGATGACGTTTGAGTCAACTGCCGGGGAAGCCGCCCTGCGTCAGCAGGTGGCCGCACTGGTCCGAGCGTACCTGGCCCAGGTTCCGCCCGACGAACCTCGCCCCCTGGCCGTCGAGGCCACGATGGAGGTGCCGCTCGTCGATCCACTGACCGGTGAAGACCTGGGCATCCCGCTCTTGGGCATTGTGGACTTGGTGCTCGATGACCCCGATGGCCCGGTCGTCCGGGACTTCAAGACCTCAAGCCGATCCGCACCGCCGTTTGAGGTGACGCACGAGGTGCAGTTGACCAGCTACAGCTACCTGTTTCGCCGTAGCACCGGCCTTGAAGAGGTCGGGTTGGAGATTCATTCTCTGATCAAGACCAAGACGCCCAAGATCGAGGGTCACCGTTACCCGGCCCGTACTGATGCCCACTTCCGCAGGCTGTTCGGCGTGATTCGCGAGTACCTCGACGCGCTCGACCGCGGCCGATTCAACT
This sequence comes from Thermoguttaceae bacterium, assembly GCA_040772845.1. GTDB lineage: Bacteria > Planctomycetota > Planctomycetia > Pirellulales > Thermoguttaceae > PWXP01. Next base: position 4,774,856 of record JAXGXG010000001.1, on the reverse strand, counting down.
ACCGGCCCGGCTGGGGTTGTGCAATGTGCGACTTTCGCGAGTCGGAGTGTCGAGAGTGGGCGGGTTGACGGCCTGCCGGGCAGCGTCATCAACCATCACACTATGCAAGGGAGTCAACCTTGGAATTACTGCTTGTCACTGCAATCTGCGCCGCAATCGCCTGGTGGGCGTTCCGACACGGCAAACACCTCGGCTCGCGCAAGGCGTTCGGCGTCGGCCGGACTCATGGGCGGCGGCAGGCATCCGGACGCCATCGCCGGTAGGCCGAAGCGGGCGCGAGTGGCCCCGTGGCTCTGGAGGTAACCTTTGTTGCCGCCATGCAACTCGGTACGAAAGGTGGTCGGGCGCCCTGCGGGGCGCCCGGCTGCTCACCCTTCCTTTTAGCATTCAGGGCTTCAGGGCGGGCCAAGGGACCGTTCGCGGGAGCGAACTCGACGCGGATACGAGGCCCTCATGGCAAAACCGTCGCGAATCGAGATAAGGGGCGGGAGCACCTTGTTCCTGGCTCTGGCTCGCGCTCGCTACGGTACGAGCAGCGGCGGGCTCTCGCTCCGCGAGCCCTCCCTCCGGTCGGGACGCCACGCCGTCGCTCGACCTCCGCTCGCTTGACTTGTTACTTGCTCGACTCGTTCGCCGGAACTAGGGCGAGGCGGAAGCCCAGGGAGTCGTACCGGCCGCCCGGCGTGCCCCCATACCGGCCCGCCGACCGGCGGGACCACGACCAGGCGGAACCACTCTTGGTCCCGCCCGGTCAACTCCAATTTTGCTCCCGCATCCGCCAACCGGACGGGCGCACCCGTCGCGCGATCCAGGCCCAGGACGGCATCCCCGCTGCGGACTTCGAGTACCTCCGCCCGGCAGACACTCGCCAAGCTGCCCACCAGCGCAAGACAGGCGGCAAATCCAAACGATGGTGACGCGGAGGAGAATCGAGCCATAGCGTTCTCCTGTCTTCTTTGTGGTCTGGCCTCCTTGGCTCAGCAAGTGCCTTGCCAATCAAGGCGAGGCGGAGTTGCCGTCGGGCCTTCATTTCCGAGGCGCCTTGGGCGTTCCCCGCTTGTCCCCGAGATAGCCGCTGCCACAACAGTAGCGCACGTCCTGAACCTGCAGGAGGATGCCGTCCGGATCGGTGAAGTAGAGTTCCGGCGTACCACCCGGCGCACCGCCGCGATCCGGCATTCGCATCGTCACATACGACTTGAGCGGCGCAGGTCGGCGGCGTTCGTCGGCGCGGCGCGTAACCCCGTAGTCTGCGAGTGTCGTGAGAATCCGGTCCGGTTCGAAATCGTCGACCGCAAAGCAGACGTGATCGATGAATGCGGGGGCGTGACGGTCGTCAGCGCCAACAAACGCAAGAGATTGGTTGCCCGTCCCCACACGAAGAATCGGCAGGGGACCTTGATAGGTATCAATGGGCATTCCGAACAACTTCTGGTAGAACCCGACAGTACGCCGTTGATCGGGTACGAAGGACGTGACATGGTTGTAGTCTCTGACCGCCAACAACCCGGCGGCCGGCGCCGACTCTGTCGCCTTGGAAGGCCTGCCTCCGAGCGGGCCGATACGTCCGTTGTATGAACTGTCCTGAAGTTGGACGGCGATTCCATCCGGATCGCCGACGTACACCTCAGTCATACCGCCGGCCGGTTGTTCGCCGATTCGCACATGCGCTTTCATGGGAGCCGGCCTCTGCGCTAGAGCGATCCCGTGCGCCTTCAGAATTCCGACGACGCAATCCGGCTTGAAGTTGTCGACGGAGAGACCAAAGTGAGCGATTCCGGGCTTGGCGTCGGCCCCGCTGGCCACCTCGAGGAATTGCGGCCCGTTGCCGACTCGCAAAATGACCGTCTCTCCCTGACGGGCCACGACCGACATGCCAAACAACCTCTGGTACCAATCCAGCGAGCGCCCCAGGTCCGTGACACGGATCATCACATGGTTGATGGCGGTCACCGGAATAGCGTCCGATGCGGGCTCACTGCCAGACAGTCGCGGAGCCAGCGTCAAGGCGCCCAGCGAACCGAGAAAGCCGCGGCGCGAGAGAACGTGCTGTGGAGCCGAAATCTCCAAGTGGTTCAGATGGGAACGCATCAATCAAACTCCCTGTAATGTTGGCCAACCATTAGTTCCAGGCCACCCGCACCGAATCATGGGTCGCGGAACCGACCTCATATCTCGGAAGGTCAACCAGCAAATGTATCACTCATCCGTGGGTGGAGCAAGCATGTTTACAACTCGTCTGCACTTTCTGAAAAAGGCTTTGGGCTATGCGGCCAGAGCCATGAGGCGTTTTGTCAGTTGGATAATTTTTCGCGGCAAGTGCGTGTTGCCAGTGACCGCCGATAATTCGTTTCGCAAGATATGTTGGCGTAAGGCTTTGCGACGATCCGCATGCGAAGGGCGACGCTCGGCGTCGTCCCAGGGGGAGTCGCTGCGGTTGCGTAGTTCCTTGCCGTCGCGGCGCCACGCCCACAGTTCCACCAGGGTATGCATCCACAGATTCAGGTTGTACACGGTGCGGCACCGATTGACTTCCCCTCGTCGGCTGGGTGGCTCTTCATGGGCAACGGTTCTGCCTTGCCAGCATACTCGATGCCCCTGTTCGCTAGTTCCGGAAGCGCGGCTGCCGTGCCTTCCACGAGATGATGGATGAGCGAGGTGAGAAATACGGTCTTCCCGGCACGGCTCATGCCGGTTACACCGATGCGTAAAGTATTCATGGTTACGACTTCCGCAGACGGATGTAGTCACTTAAACGTGAAACCTGACTTGTATGCGACGGATTCCAAACCATTCGAATAATGCAACAAACAATCACACGACACGGGCAACTAGTGCTCCGTTGGTAGGTTCATTACTGGTCAGCAGAGGTGTGTCTTCAGACTCTGTCATTCCCATTCCGATACTCGACAGGCACAATGATTAACGTTCCAATCGTTTGAACATCCATTGGACAAAGGCACGAAATGACTGCGCGATCTTGTCGAGCCGATCTTCATCATGGACATAGAAGTACACGGGCGCAGATGCACACGGCAAGTCCTCTTTTTTGAAGCCGAACTCTTCTTCAGACTCCCTTCCTGCGAGTAGCAATGGAAAATCGGCCTCCCGACCGCGGTTGGCAGACACTAGCGTTTCACTGGGGTGAATTCCCGTGCCCACAGAGTAGATGATGAACCGTCGCTGTGCAATTTGACCGCCGTCGGCCCAAAGCAGAAAGCTTGCAAATTCCTGGGGGAGCGCAACTCCGAGGCACTCTTCGACTGCTTGCACAGTAGCCATACTTGCGGGTGGCAAGAGGCCCGATCGGTCCGGAACAATGGCATCCCACTGCATTGACATATCTCCCGAGCTTTAGTAGAAGATGGTCCCTGGTGCGGCCTGTCTCACAACAGGGCCGGGGTGAGGCTGTTGATGGATTGACTGAGGAAGCATCTTGATATTGCCCAGCGTATCACTACCTCCCAGACTCAACGGCTTTATGTGATGTCCACGAAGGCCGGGCTGTGTCTCATAGACTCCACGGTGGCGCACTGGATGATCCACCTTTACCAATGTTCCGCGTGTTCTGGGATCTGGTATACCCTCGGGCTGTTTGGGCAGAGCCCGCCACTTGCCCGATGCCTGCCCCACACCGTAGAAGGCAGCGCCAAGCACTCCTCCCACAACTGCACCAGTTCCGCCACCGAAGGCTCCTGCGCGCAGGGTACCTGCTACTGTGCCCGTGTCCCTGTATCCCTGAATGCCACCCATGACCGCGCCGGTAGAACCACCGCCGGCTGCACCGGCAAGTACCGCGCGAACCGCGCCGTGCCATTCCAGTGGCAGACTGCCCAACACCGCTCCGCCAACACCCCCGCCCAGAGCACCCAGTAAACCTTGTGTGAGTCCTCCGGTGCCCGCTGCTATCAGGCTATCCATGGCACCACGCTGTTCCACAACCGCCGACATCAAACCTGCCGATAGCGCCCCGTGCGTAGCGCCGCCAGCGCCGCCGGCTGCGGCACCCGCGATCGCGCTACCCCCCCAGACATTCACCAGGGCCGGCGATACGGCACCAAATGTCGCCGCAGCGATCGCTCCACTAGCAGCACCTGCACCAGTATATATCCCTAGTTTCGCCCAACTGAACTCTTCGCCTGTCATCCATATCTGGAACCCGTAGCTGCCAGCGCCCAGTACGGCACCCACACCGCCGCCGATGAGAATGTGGGCGAACTGGCCATCCGGGTCGTGCCACGTGAGCGGGTCGTTGTGGGCATAGGCATAGAGGTTGTCGCCGTCGAGAAAGCCAAGGGGATCGGGGCAAATGAACTTGCCGCCCATGGTCGGCAGCCGGTAGCGGGCGCCGTGGTAATAGAGCCCTGTTTCCTTGTCCAACCACTGGCCGGCAAAGGCGAGGCAACTCGGATTGCGCGGTACGATGCTGACTTCAAACTCCCGCACGGAAAGCGACGATGCTTCGTCCCACGCAATCACGATGTTCGTGCCTTCGCGCCCGAGCAGCGGAATTCGGTAAGGATCTTGTATGTCGTCCTGCCGCTGAGGCTGATTGCTCTGGCACACCATCCACCCGTTTGCCTGAGCATTCGCTTCCCACTTAGAAAGCGCCTCTCGGCTGGGGTTGGCGTCTTTGCCGTCTGGCACAACGTAGACCCGGAACGACTTGGGAAAACTGCCCGTCCAGATGGTCATCTCGCTCATCTGGGCGGTTCGATCGAGACCAAGCGTGATCCTGTCTGGAGCGTTACCGCCTAGCCAACTCCCGCGTTCGTTGTCGAGTATCTTGTCGATGGCCGAATTCGGATTGGTGCCGTGCTCCTTGCTCGCGGTTGAGTCAATCGACACTAGGTTCCCTGTCGTACTGTTCTCGCCGAATCCCCAGAAGCTTGCGATGTCGAAAACCTCGACCTTGCCCTTCTTCAAGCCCGTACAAAGGAAGACGTTGAGCATCCGGTCCTGATGGAGATAGTAGCGTCCCCACTCCTGGGTTTGCCGCTGCTCAACGGAAGCTGTGGGAAGGACGGCCATAATGATTTCCCTGGCACCCGGTCCCCAAAGATACTGGGCAGAAACATTCCAGCTTGCATCCTTCTCGCCTCCTCGCTGCATGACGACGATCGGCTCAAGTCCCAGATATGTCGTCACCGTAACCGAAGTGGTAATACGAGAATGATCCTGCACGTGCTTGACCACCCGCCGGTTAAAAACATCGGATGCGAAGTGCAGTTCGATGTCCGGCTCGTCCGAGTCTGGCTTGAAGCCAGCCATCCTCCTTGCCCGGCCCAAGAGGTCATATTCGATCTGCCAGGTCAGTTTACGATCCGGCGTCAACGAGGGAAACTCAACCAGCCTTCCCAGCTCATCGTACTCGAACTCCTGCTGAACCGCCTGACGGGTGGCAACGGTTGCGAGACGGTTGGAAGCCAACTCACGGCGCTCAGCAGGCTTCAGAGCGTAACGGTCGATTGCTTTCTTCCAGGTCGCCTCGCTGCCATCTGCCAAGGCCAGAGCGAAATGCTTTCCGGGCGAGTAGTACCGCGCGTCGTAGGAAACCGCGGCTTCAGAATGGCTCTGCCCCTGGGTACCGGTGCCCGCAAAAGTCTTTCGGAACATTGTGGTCAGGTTGCCGGCCTCATCGTATCGCGACCAGCGGGTGCACCACGAACCGGGACTCGCCCGGTTGTGCAGCACCGTCGCACGGCGCTCCTCCAAGTTATCGAAAACTCGGTCCTCCGCCACCTCGCCAATCAAGATGCCGTGGCTGTCATGCTGGTAGAACTGGGAGCGCTGCCACTGCATGCGAGGTACTTTCGCCGCCGACGCTCCGACCCGCCCGTGCGCGTCGAGGTTGTAGGCGAGTTGGGAGACCATTGTTTGGGAGGCTACATCCTGCAAGGAGTACGCAACCGGCTCCAGTAAAGGCGAGGTGTCAACCTTTAGTTCCGTACCGCTTTCCGGCAGGGTCTTGCGAATCACCTGCGTACCAACATACGAGTAACGGCAAAACGCGTCGTCCTCATCGACCGCAATGCCCCTGATTCTGCCCGCACGATCGGCCTGGAACGTCTTCTCCTGCCATAAAGCCTCACGCTGCCCTTCGAGGCCAAGTAAACGTACTTTGCGCTTGCCATTCGGCAGGTCGTGCTCGTAAACGGTCCGTATTGCGCGAGGACCGCCCTCCGAGAACGTTGTTTCGTATAAAAGGTTTCCCAGATTGTCAAATCGACGCTCAATGGTCACCGGCCAGTCGGCATTGCCGCGATCCTCACCGCCAATAGCGTTCCCGAAATCGTCATACTGGAATGCCTGAATGCTGCGGTGGCTTTCATCGCGGACTCCGACCGTCCTGCGAACCGAATCGTACTCCAATCGTATCATCTGCCGGAACTCGGCATGATCCAAGTGCGTGGTCGTAATGGTCTCGACCATGGAACCCGCAGTGTAGCCATTCGTCCTCACCAGGCCATCGGGCATTTTCGTCTTCGATCGGCGACCGAATTCGTCATATTCCTGGACGGTCGTCTGAGGAACCAAGATACGTGAAGCTTCCACGTGAGCCTCTGCTCCTTGGCCTCTCTCGCCCGGCCCCGTCGCCTTTTGCCGGGACGTGAACACGGCCATTGGCGAATTCTGGACGGTTCGCATGAGTATGCGGCCGTCGGGATCATACTGGTTGGTGACAATCTTGGTCTCTTCACCGTAGCGGGTCGTCAAAGGTGTCGAGACCTCTCGGATAACACGGTCGAGCGAATCAAGGATCGTGGTCTGTCGCGTCAGAACAGGGGTCGTCGATTGCACGCGGCGTCCTCGGCTGTCGTGCAGTTGTACGACGGATCGTGAGAATGCCGGACTGCCATCGCCTCCCACGCGAACCATCAACCAGGGACGGCACTTCGAGTCCAACACGGCAACATCGCAAACCCTAATGACTTGCCCAGTCGTTTGATTCTTGAGGCGATGGCTACGTAGAACAGGCTGATCATTCGCGTATAGCACGGTTTCCGAGTCCCCTTCTGGAGTTTCTGTCAGCACTACCCGCCGAAGCCCGTCGTACCCAAGGTAGGTCCACGCGTCATCACGCACGGAGCGTGCGTGCGTCCGGTTCCCAGTAGCATCGTAACGGAACTGTCCGGTTATCAGCCATTCGTCAATGGGAACGTCATTTCCGTTAGCGTCGACACCGTTCCCCAAGCGGTGGGTTCTTTCCGATTCAAGGTTGCCTTCTGCATCATAGGCCAAGGTTGATTCGCCGATGGTGATCGGCGTTCCGTTGACCATCTTGACCTTGGTCCGACGGACGGGGCGGCCAAGGCCATCTAGGAACGTTTGGTGTTCGATGCCGTCGGGTGACGTGTACGAAAACGGACGACCGAAGGAATCTGGCGTGAAACTGTGCCTCTGGCCTAGGTCATCCACAAAACTGTCTTGGAAGCCTTCAGCATCATAGGCGAGATCCTTCTGCAAAATCAGCCTTTTGCTCGAATCAAGGTTACTGGCGAGAGTCTTCTTGCGCAGGTGCCCCGTTGCCTCGTCGTAAACCAGTTCGACCGTGTTGCCGCCCGGCGGGGTCCGAGTCCTGAGCAGACCGGATGGGTACCTTGTATACTTAACGACGGGTGGTGCCTTCGCGTTAAGCCCCGAGTGCTCTTCAGTAGGCACCCAGCACGCGAGATTGCCCATGTCGTCGTAGGTGAATCTCTGCTTGTAGAACCGCCCCTTGATCCCGAGCCTCACTTCGCCCTTATACTCGGCATGGGGCAGGAAACTCATGCGTCGGTATTCGGCCACTTTCCGCAACCACGCATCATATTCCAGGACTACCAGGTCCTCGCGAGTGTCGTAACGGCACAAGAGAAGATTGATCTTGTTGAACAGCGAATGGATTTCGTAACCCTCGTGCTGTTCCCGAATCGGCAGGCCATTTGCATTATATGTGTATCTGGTGGACCGCGCGAGGGGAGCCGACGAAACGGTTCGCTGAGGCACCTGAGCCATCTTGCTCGGCGCAATGCCGGCCATCCGCAACTCCGCATGAACGCGCTCCGGTGTGATGTCGCGCACGCACTCTGCCAACAAGCCACCGCGCGTGACGCCCATAGCCCCATCATCGAACTCCTCGAAATACCGATACAGAGTCGCGACTCCCAAGCCATCGAATGCCGCTACAACGAGCCCAAAACGATTGCGAATGTAGATGCTACATTGCTTGCCTACCCGCGTACACGTCAAAGCCAAGTCACGCACGTCGTAATCCCACCGTGTCGACCGGAGCAGTCGCCGCGTCCCGTCGACTCCGATCTCGTACGCACTCTCCTCGACCGGCAGAGCGATTCTCGGATGGTACTTGCGGTCCGTCCCAATTTCTACAAGTTCCCCTACGTTCTGCCCAGGCCGCGCGTATTCCCGTTCACTCAGGAGGTTCCCATGGAACAGCAGATTGGGATTGCCACTATCGTACTCTAGTTGGCGGCTGCCTCCGAGCGGCAGCTTCTCCTCCTTCAGAAGCCCATCCTCGTTGTAACTGAGGGTCCATACAGCCTTGCGAGCAGGAATGGCCCTGGCTACTGGGAGCCTTTCACATTGTCCAGCTTGGCTTTCAGTGATTCGGTATGTAAAAGTCTCGACCGGTAACGGTGAGGGGGGAGTCACCCGCACCGTACAGGAGATGTCCCCCGCGTCATGTAACCGGTCAAACTTCCACGCGGCGAGCGACTCTTTGGATAGACCGTCCTTGCAGAACCGGATTTCACGAACCCAACCGAAGTCAGGCGAAGCAGCGACTCGTTCGTAGTTGATGACCTTCTTCGGCCCGCCGCCAGGTGGTACTGTTCCCACGAGCCAGGACCGCGGGCTTTCGCTGGGGAACTGGTCATATTCAAATGCCCACTCCAAATCGCTCGATTCTTCCACGCTGCGCGCGACTGCAAGGGTAGTCACAGAGTTCAATCTGCCCTCACCGTCGTATCCATATCGAACAACCAGCGTCCCGTGACGAAGTTCACAGAGCCGTCCGTCCCGGTCGTAGTGAAAGCGAATGTCGTTCCCGAAGGGGTCCACGACACTGGAAAGCCGATCGTTGTCGTACGTGTACCGAAGCGTATTCGCACGCCAGGCATCGTGCCGAGTTGCCACGGTCTTTATCCGCCATCTTTGACTCCCCGGCTTCTGTGCTTGGGCACGCTCAAACATAAGGCGGTTGAGCGTCGGCGTCTCAATCACGGCTTGAGTGTTGTTGAAAAAGAGGCGATAGAACGCCCCCTCTTCGGCGAGCCATCCGTCACCCTGGCGATAGAACAAGACCCTACGTTGTCCCGTGTACCAAGCAACTCGCTTGGCAGTGACCGGCGAGTCGCCGTCCACGACAAGCCGATGATTATGGTTATGGTTCCACCCCGGCCCAAGAGGACCATCGTAATCGACATGTGATCGGTAGATTCGAGCAAAGGTGAACCCGAGACCGGAACGGCTAGGGAGGGAGTGGTCGATCTGTTGAAAGCGAAGCTCGCCGCTGTGGAGTAGCACCTCTCCGTCTGGCCCGGAGCAGGGGCTCTCGTTCGTATCCAATTCCTGTGGGCTTTCAACTGCACCAGCCCGCAATCTCGACCACCCGGCGAACATGTGCGAGGTAGCACCAGGCAACTCTAGCTGCGCCGGTATTAGCCCACGCAGCTCGGATGTTGCAGCACGCCGCCGAAGCGACTGGAACTCGCGCAAGGCATCATCACCTTCGACGGCATGTTCAAACGTAGTGGTCGCCAGTTCTCGCACATCTTCCGGAACGGAAGCTTTGACCTTCTCGTAGATCTGGAGGTTTGTGAGGTCAGAATACCGGCTCTGTCGTGAAGCGGGGGTGCTCCCCGCGGCATCTGCCGCCTGGACAATACCACTATGGCCGCGGGTGCCGGTGCGATGCCCCCCGCCGGAATCAACGGCGCAGGAGACAGCGACTACCACTGCAAACAAGGCACGGCTGCGAAAGTTATGGCTGACCATAGTCGTTAGGCTCCCTGACACGTCAGCGCAGCGTGGCGCTGATTCCCTCACGCTTCATTGGATCGGCCTTTCATTCTGCCGAGCCATACCGCGCGGTCGGAAACGTTTAACAAAATCGTTAATCGCCCTGTTACTACTCTGCTCGTCCAACGTCCTCTTGTCGATTTTGCACGTCGGTGCGTTTTGGCCGTTCCTTGCGACCTCGATCTTCACCGTCCCGTAGGGCGGGATGTCGTACTCTTCCGTCTTCTTCTTACATTCGGGCGATGCCCTGCTCAAATCGGACTGAAGGCGGCGAGCAAGGTTTTCAATCTGGCTTTCGCATTCCTTGCGCCATCCTTCGTATGCCAAGCGGTTGCCAATGTCCGTCAGCAGTGTGCTCGTAAGCGCAAGGTCGCTCGGTTCGAGTCCAAGCCCTCGCGCCAAGGGTAGTAGTGCATCCTTCGAGAAGTCCTTCTCGGACTCGCGATCCGCCATGCTGATCGCGGGTGTCTTCGGCAGCCGGGCTACGAATGCCTCATGCCAGCACGGCTCCTCTGGCATCGTGCCGAACCGCGACTGCGACAGGAACGCCAGGTAGCAGTCACACACGAACCACGGCCGATCCTCGGCGTCCTCCTCCTGAACCCCTTTAACTCCCCAGCCATTAAGCTGCGTCACCATCGTCAGAAGGTCTTCTTTCTGCAAGCCGATTGTACTCTGCTCCTCCGACAGGAAGTGATCGACAATCCTTTTCCTCAGTTTTGCCGGAGACTTACTATCCCAGGGAAAGAATCCACCTGTGTCCGATGGTGGGTCGGCTTGGCCCCAATTCTGCTCCCCAAACCACGCCCGGTAATCCATGCCCTTTTCAATGGCCGCGAAGAGCCGGGGTAATTCCTTACGACATTTATCTGGTGTGAGGTCTTCTTTCGAGACCGGAAACGGATATGACGCGAGTGCGACGTTTTGGGCGAGCTTCTTCAACTCGCTATGTAAGGGAACCACCACGCCACAGCCAGTCTGACTTACCTCCGGCAGGGTGCCGGGGGGGCACTTCAGCCGCTTCCAAAACATGGCATCCGGGTGTTTCGCATTTTCGTCAACTGCACAGCTATCGGAGGAGAGCAAACGGAAAAACTCTTCCCGGCGCTGGAGCGGCTTATCTCCCTCCAGCTTGATGCGCCACTTGCCGCAGAGGCTCTTGACCGTCTCGTCAAAATAGTCCTTCACATCTTGGTCGTTCGACGATCTTGGTTCGCTAAATTGCTGCATTAAGAGCAACATGCCTATCGCAACCATGCTGGCGAATGCCATAACACCGACCCATCCTTTCCACGATGCCCAAGATCTACGTCCGCCCTCGGCTAGTTCACTTTCGCTTACCTGCACTCGCAGGCCCGACTCCTGTCCCGGCTGCAATATGTCCAACTCGGCCAGCCTGTGAAGCAACGTTCCCCGCGCTCCCGGCAACGGCTTTCGCGGAAGTGACACGATCCTCAAGATCGTCGGGGCGCGTCCCCGAGCCCGGGGATCAAGGGGCTCCTGATCTTCGACTTGGCAGCCAAACAAAAACCCTTTCGACCAGGGTTTCTCAATCTGCTGCTGCCGATTCTCTAGTTCGGGCTTCAACGCGTCTATGACCTCGCGAAGACAGCTCGACAGGTCGGGATGATAAGCCCATCCCTCTCCACCAGTGAACCAGCGGTGAATTACTGCAGGGCAGTCGATATGTTGTGTGGGTGTCGGCATAGTAAGTCCGCTCAACGTCCTAGAGGGTAATTAGGAAGCGGAGGCGGCACTCTTTTCCACTTGTCGTCAACCTTCTCCCAACACGCAAGTTCGACTTCGATCTTTTTGCCGTTCCTGCCAACAATGCGAATGACGCCGCGGGCTTTTCCAGGCACATAGGTGTCGTCCTGAATGACAGTCTCAAAGTGGTCATTCCGCAGGTATCCTCGCTCCTCGATGTGGACACGAACGGTGCCCTTCTTCCCCCATCGACATTGAAACGGTCCGAATGTCTTGTCGACACGGATGTCTCGACCATCCAGCCAGCCGGTCGAATGGCTGTCCCCGCTCAGCTCCAACGTCAGAGTGATGCGCGGAGTGGGATAATAGAGACCACCTTCGGGAACCCGTACGGACTTCATTTCGACCCAGTATGAATATGCTTTCTGCGTCTCGACGTTCTTGACCCAAGTAACCCACTGCTCAAGTTCCTTCCAGAAGCTTTCCAGACGCCTGTACTCGGAGCTATTCGGCTCGCGCAATCGGTCATTCCGAGATTGTAGGTAGGTTTCTGCTCGCTCCCTCGCTTTTTGAAGTGCTTCGGAGGACTTCTTGGCGATCTCGTGCTCGTACGCCGGCCTCGCAGTCCGAATGACCTCCTCAAACGCCACGTGATCCCACTCGGCTTCCTTCTCTGTCTTCAGCGTTGTCGCATCGCTGAGATAGATCTTGTTCACGTCCTTACGCCCGATATATTCCCGAACTCGTGGTACAATGACGTCATAGTTCCGGGGGTACTTTTCTGCGTAATCTTTGACTTTGCGCCAGGCAATCTTTTCCAGTAGTTCTTGGGCCTCTTTCTGGTTAGGCGGTGGCTCACTACGTTCCAGGTACTTCCTCACTGCTTGAACTGCTTTCTCGTATTGCTCCGGGTCTGGGAGCCCGCCCTGCTGGCGCGGTTGTAGGGTACCTTCGATATTCTCCAGAACGACACTCCATTCGCGCTTGTCCTTCTGGGCAATGACCGTATCCCGTCGCAGTTCCACCTGTTCGATGTCTGCTCTTCGTTTGGCGAAGTTGCGCTTCGGAAACCGGGCCAAGAAGTCGTTGTAGGCGTCAATGTACGCGTCGTAATCCGTCGGCGGAAACTTCGCAATCGCCTTCGATAACTCGGCAAATGCTTTCTCGAACTCCTCGTACTTCGGTTGTTCGGCAGCGATCGCTTCATCCTTGCTCAGCCATGCAAGCACCTCGTCCTGGTGAGTCGATGTGGCGTATCTTTCAAGGAACTGCTGGCACTGCTTCGCACGCAGTTGGGCATCCTTGTCATCTTGATTGGTTTGGCGGAAGTCGCGTAAATTCTTGAATGCCTCCTCCTCAGTGGAAGCCTGAACCTCGCGATCCATTCTTCTGCGCCGCTCCCACCGGTCTCTGATCCCTTGTCTGTGGCCGTTCCAATCGGCGACTGGGTTCCATCCATCCACATACGGCTGGCAAATCGCATCCACTTGCGAGATCGGACAACTGGGGTCGTCCAGCGTTTGGGCAACGCGGAAGTAACGATGATCGTCGGACCACCACATCCCTCCCAAAAGGAGTGCACCGACAGTGACGACTGCCAGTGGAACCTGCCAGCACCGGCGTTTGAAACGTGCCTTCTTCAGCGGTCGCAATGCTGCCCGAGTCTGCTCGTAGACAGGTCCCTTGTTGATCCCGGCGTTCTTGATGAGGCCTTCGTAGCACGCGATTGCCCTGCTGTACCGTTTCCATCGCTTCTCCGGCCCCACCCACAAAGCCGCCTCTCGTTTCGCCGATTCGTAGAGCATTTCGTCGGCTTTCTGAGCGGCCCAGACCAGGGGAGCGTGCAGATTGAATGGGTTTGGCCCGCCCGGTGGCGGGAAGTTCCCGTCACGGTGTGAACCGAACGCCGACGCGGGAAACACCTGCACACGATCACCGGCCCCCTCGATCTTCTTGGCGATCTGCCGAAGAACAGGATGCGATTGCAGATATGCCAGCGACTTCTGCTTCTCCTGCGCCGGATCATCTGAAATCTGTCCCTGAAAATCCCATTTGGTCAGCAGGATTGCCAGAGGCTTGGCAACTGTGTTCCCATCAGGGCTGCTGACAAGCAACTGATCGAGGAGAACGTCGATTTCCGACATCCGTTCCCGCGCATCCAGGTCGTTGGCGGAAAGGTCAGCGTTGATCAGAACGAGGATAGCATCACTGTTGACTATCCACTCCCGGACCTCTTGCCGAAGCTCCGATACTCCTGTGTCGGAAATCTGGACGAGAGAACCTGCGTAGTCCTGCGTTCGGACTTGCCATCGCACCCGGTTGGCTTGCAGGGAGAAAATGATTTCATCGGGAACGGTGACTGCATTGGCTTGGGGCAATTCGCCGCGAGTCAGCATCTCCCAAGCTTTTTGAAGACTGACGAGTGAGGGGCTTTCGCCAAGGATGACGGCTACGTCGTCCGAAACGCTCTGGCCGTACAGGCAACAAGCCAAGTAGCACGTTTTTCCCGTGCTCCTGGCCCCGTGGACGCCGATATTCCGAATCTCAGTAGTTCCAAATTTTAGCTGAAAGCGTCCGGTGTGTCAGAAGGTGTTGCGTGGCCGGAGGTTACGTCGAGGATGCATTGTGTGATTCCCATGATCACTTCGGCCACCCGCTGCAGGTTCAGCAGCATATCGCGGAATGGAAGACGCTCCAGATGTAACGCGAGTCGTCGTCCGTGGCGTTCCGAGAGGGTGGTCAAATGAAACCAGACCCAGACGTTGCGGAGGATCATCGCCAAGCCGAAGAAGAGCAGCCGCAACAGTGGATTGCGAGTGCAGGTGCGGATGCGTGCCTCGTTCATCTGGCGATAGCTGGTTTCGATACCGAACCGTTTGCGATACGTTTCGTACACCCATTGCGGGCTGGCAGGCCGGAATCCCCAAAACGCATACACGAACGCCCGTCGGCCGTGGCGTTTCCACTTGCCGGCAAGATTGCCGCACTTGACACAAATCCTGACGGTCGCGGTCTTGCCGTACTTGGTTGCCTTGGACGCTTTCAGGGTGTGTGTGGCCCAACCGCTCTTCTTCCATTGGGCGAAGGCCCGCGTACCCGTCGCGGCTTGGCCCGCCTTCGGCTTGCGGCCGCGTTTGACAACCGGCATCAGAAAAGCGCAGCGGGCTGCCTGCAAATAACGGATGACTGCAACCGAGTAAAACCCGCGATCCAGCAGCAAAAGCCGGCATTTTACGCCCTGGGCGCGTGCTTGACGCAGCAGGCGACGGACGACCTCTTCCATCGATTCGCCGCGCTGTACCGGCGTCAAGGCGATCGTGAAACGATGCCCGTTGCGAACCACGTAGCAGGTGGCGTATGCATGAAAGTGACTCGTGCCACTCTTCGGTTGGCTGCGATAGATTTCGTCGAGGTGCCGATGTGGCTCGCCATGGTACGGGATCAACGTCAGGTCGATCGCCAGCGTCTGTTTGCGCCGTCGCACGGCCTTGGGAAGGCCGTCCACCAGCGCCTTGTTCAACCGCTTCTCCAGTTCGTGATACTCCGGCAACGTCGCCACCAGCACGTTGAATACGGTCTGCTGTGTTGGCGCGCCCGCCAGATTCCGGCAAGCAGCGGAAATGAAGCCAATACGGGAAGCTGCGTAAAAGAGGACATTCAGCAAGACCGACGCCCGGCATTTGTACCCATGGTCCTGCAACTGGAGATGCTGCTGGACAATGGCTCCGGCGCGGTTGTGGACTTCGCGGCATGAGATCGTACAATGGTTCTTCCGTGAACGCATGGGTTACCTCCTGGTCTGGACTTGGGTATGTGTGATCCCCTAAGTCCTTTACCAAAAAGCCCTTGCGTTCACCTATATCAAGTTACGAAATTTGGAACTACTGAATCTTGAATAATCTACCTCGCCGAGATTCAGGGATTGACTGGACCGATGCAGGCGGCACTGCCACGGCACTCGTCTCATCCGAGTAGTCTTCTGACATAAGCGGCTCCCTGATCTTGGAGTCCGGAACCCTGCAAAACAGCCGGGAAGACCGGCTTTAACTCTGCACATCACACGCCATGTTAACGATGCGGGACATCGGTGTATCAGAAGCGTCTATGCCCAGCATGCCTACTCTACATTGCCTCCCATTGTGAGCCCTGAGCCATCTGGGTGCAAGAGGGTCCCCCGTAGAAAAACAACTTCCCAGGACTGGCCCCGGCTGTTTCGGCACAGGCGACGTTGTAGGGCGGAGGGTCAACTGTCCGGTGGTATTAAAATGGGCAATGTGTCCCAGCAAGGCCCTGGTTTCGCATCTATTGACGAACCGCCGGTAACGGTTCTTGGCTCTACCCGGGCAGTGCGAACGTTGCCAGAGGTCCCCGGCGCTTCCTGCCGGACGCGCAATCGTTTCCGGGAAGTCTGGCTTCTAGAAGGCAGGCCCGGTGTTCCTCTGGCTTGCCCACCGCCCTCAATTCAGCCCGGTCGGTGTGAGACATCGCTGCCTGAAGGCACGTTGTCAATGAGCGCGCTAAAACCGGCCGGGCATGCCAGTCAGTTTATTCGGGGGGGCGGAGAGGAAACAAGCAACCCCCCAGAAAATCAACTGGCGCACGAGCCAAGGTGTCCGTCGCCGAGAAGGCCCGTCAGGCACTCCAGGAGCGTCGTGGCGCTTCTTGAGCCGCCCAGGTGCTCCCTGGGTCCGCGGCCCTACGGCGGCTCCTGGGGGCTTCTGAGGCCGATTCGCGGCCGCGTCCGGGTTCACTAAAGTCAGGATCGAACGTGGCGACGAACGGCATTGGCATCGAGGTTGGCACGGGAGCGGAGAGTGAGGCCGCCATCGGTTCGTGCGCAACTGTGGCGCACGGCCGCCCGGAACTTGGAGATAGTATCGCCCGTCCTCCAATTGACGTTCAACAGTGAATCGAGGCATCCCAATGCCCTCGCCAGGAATCGCACCTGGTCCTCGACCTTAGGAGGGTCGCGTGCGGTCTGGCACACTCCGAGGGCAATAGTGCGGGGAGCCGTGAGCAAGGCCGTAGCTTCAAGAACCCTGTCTTACTCAACGGCTCCCCGTTCATCAACTCTCTTCTTCGCCACGGTTGCGAAGCCCGGCCTCGACGCAACGGACGGCGTCAGCCGGCAGTTCGTTGCCGTAGATGACCGACAGCACGGCCGGCAGGTAGGTGTCGAGCATGGTCATGGTCACGCCCATCAGCCGATCGATGACGCGGTCCTCCAGGCCGTCGTCGGTCAACACCTGGCTGGCCTGGAAGTACCACTCGCCAGCGTCGTAGTCCATCTCAAACTTGCCGACCATGAGCTTGTGGTTGGCTCGCGCGACCGTCTCGGCGATTGCCGGCCGAGCGCCTTCGGGAATCCGCACGGACGGGCAACCGAAGACGTGGAATACCTCGGCCTCGACGTCGACCACGGCGACGATCCGGTAGGCGCCGGCCTCGCCGGTGAAGTCGGCGTAGACTCTTTGCCCTTCCCCGTCGGCCAGGTACCGGATTTCGCGCTCGTCGAAGTGCTGCATCAGTTTTTCGTAGGCCATGTTCATGCTGGTGCTCCTTTCGCTCGGTTCCATGGTCATCCGGTGGTCCGCCACGGCGGTGCTGAGGACGCGCAGTTGCCGGCCCGGTTCCTCGACCGGGTTGCCCCACAGCAGGTTGCGAAGTGCTCTTAGGAATGCTCGCATCGTCATCACGCCGCTCCTTTTCGTTTCGAGTACCCCGCCGAGGAGTCGAACCTCGCCTTGCAGATTCGTAGTCTGCCGTGCCGTCCGGTACACTTGCAGGGTGTGTTGCAGGTTTCAGTATCCCGACCTGGACTCGAACCAGGATCTGGACCTTCGGAGGGTCCAATGCTGTCCGTTACACTATCGGGATGAACCTCAGGGCCGACGGCTGGATTCGCACCAGCATGAACCGGTTTACAAAACCGGCGCCTCACTGTTCGGCCACGTCGGCAAGCACGAGCGCGAGGATTCGAACCCCGTGTGGCAGGGTTGGAGCCTGCCTGCTCTCCCAGGAGCACACTCGTGTATCGCCCCCGGCCCGCGAGGACCGGGGGCTTTGGCATAACGACTACTTCTGCAACTCAACGTTCCAGTACGCTTCGCTGACGAACTTCGACCAACTCTCGATCCGGATCGCGTGGTCCGCGTAAAGCGCCTTCCATGCGGGCCGGACCGGCGTACGGCGCAACCGCATCCGCGCCTGCTCGGGCGTCCGATCAGCCTTCCGCGTATTGCAGGCCGTGCAGGCCAGCACGCAGTTCTCCCAGGTCGACAGGCCGCCCTGTGCCCGCGGCACCACGTGGTCCAGCGTCAGTTCCGTGCCGCCCGGCTGGGCGCCGCAGTACTGGCACGTGTGGTGGTCGCGCTTGAACACGTTCCGGCGGCTGAAGGTCACATGCGCGGCCGGCAGCCGGTCGTAATGGCTCAAGACCACCACCTCCGGCACCCGCAGGCGGAACCGGACAGCCCGGATCGAGTCCTGGCCGTCGCCGGGTCGCAGCTTCGACCAGTCGGTCCACGTGTAAAGCTGGTAGTCGGTCGGATCGACGACCTTCGCAGCCTCGTTCCACAGCAGCACCAGCGCCCGGGCCACCGTGGCCACGTTCACCGGTTGCCAGTTGCGGTTGAGCACCAGCGCCGGCCGTTGCAGCGTGCTTGTGGTCATGGGACTCTCCTCATTCTTCGACATTCGTCATTCGTGCTTGGTTATTCCCCCAGGGTGCCCGGGGAGAGTCGAACTCCCACCTTCCGGTTCACAGCCGGGTGTGCAGCAACCGCTACACCACGGACACCATACGCGGGCCGCCGTCCAACAGGGCGACGGCCCGCTCGAATCAGTCGAGAAACGCCAGATGCCTCATGGAGGCCGCCTGGCTCTCGGTGTTCGGCATGACCCGATGCCACCCGTTGAGCTTGACCGTCCTGTGGTCCGGGTGGCGGATCTTGCCGCAAACGTACACTTCGGCGTCCTGCCGCATCACGCGCCACGGCAGCCGCTTCTTGGCCGGGTTCTCGGCGATCACTCGCCGATATGCCGACTCGCTGATTCCCCCCGGGTACTCGGAGCAAACGTAGACGTTCACTCCGCCGTTGCGGTACAGGAACTCAGCCCAATGCGGCTTGCCGCGCCCACGTGCCAGCGGTTCATTGCCGAGCACCAACTTCGGGTCGACAACCAGGTCCGGCTCAGGGATGAAGAACCATTCCCCCTGCCGAATGAAAGCCTTATTGTGACGCCGGTTGCGGTGCCGTACCTTCAGTCCCTTGCGGGCCTGGGCCGCCAGCACCTCAGAAGGCTTCAGGGCCTCCATGGCGGTGCGGACGGTGGCCACGCCCGACGTCTCCGGCACGGCCGCGGCGAACCAGTCTCGCTCGTCGTGGCCGCAAAGGAACTTGTGCTTGTCCTCGCGGTGGCCGTTGGGCTCGCGGACGAGCAGTAACAGGTGCCTTTGGCCGGGTTGGATGTCCAGGACCTCCAGTTCCCGCTCGGAGTCTTCGCCGAGGGTGACATCGAAGAAAGGGCCATGCCCGTCCTTGCCGATGTCCACGGCGAAGCCGGTGAAGCGGGCGCGACGAATCGTTGGCCGCACGCTCACCTTGAGCCGTGCGCCCATGCGGGCGAACTGCTTCTCCAGTAACGTGGTATTCATAACCTTTCCTTTGTGTTGAATCACGGGGGCGCACGACGCCGCCATGAACGATGTATGTCTCGAACTCTGGGTATGGGCCGGTTTGTCTTGGGCATCAACATCGCAATACTCCTTTCGCCATAGAAAGCACGCCATCCCACGCAAGGTTTTCCAGCACCCCGACCAGGATTCGAACCCGGAACCCCTCGTTAGAAGCGAGGCATGATCGTCCATTTCACCATCAGGGTGTGTATCCACAATTCCAAGCGGAAGGCATGGGATTTGAACCCACATGACCCGCAGGTCGCACGGTTTAGCAAACCGGCCCGGCCAACCGTATCCGGCTACCTTCCATAAACGCATGTCACTCCAGTGGACCACCGGGGAATCGAACCCCGATTACCTGGGTGCAAACCAGGCGTCTTCCCGTTGGACCAGCGGCCCGAGTTTTTCCAGGAGGTCCGTCCGAGTCTTTGGCTCCTTGCAGTGACCGGGGCGGGAGTCGAACCCGCAGGCACGAGGCCCTCGACCTCGCCGCTTTGCCGGTTTGCGTACCCGGTCGGTAGTTGCAGGCCCCGGTATCGAACCGGGCGCACCAGCCTCATGACGGCCGGTTGGGCGCCTGCCCGCCTGCAAGTCACAGTAGCCAAGGGGAGATTCGAACTCCCAAGCCCTTCGGGCACGACGTTCTGAGCGTCGCGCGTCTGCCGGTTGCGCCACTTGGCTCTATTTCAGTAGCCCGTACGGGAATCGAACCCGCTTCTCCGGCATGAGAGGCCGGCATCATCGCCAGATTGACCAACGGGCCATGTTGTCAGTGCGCCGGGCAGGAGTTGAACCTGCACAGCCGGAGGCGGCGGATTTACAGTCCGTTGGGCTCACCGATGCCCAGCCGACGCATGGTTTCAGGTGGCGCAGGCGGGAGTTGAACCCGCAGACACGAAGGTTTGAGCTTCGCCGCTTTGCCGGTTTGCGTACCGCGCCGTGTTTGTCGAAAGCGCCCTCGACGGGATTTGAAGTAAGCGATCTCCTGCGTGACGGGCAGGCGAGCACTCCGGGCTGCTCTGCAAGGGCCTGGTTGTCAAGCGGAAGGAGAGGGAGTCGAACCCCCAAGGCTCATCGCCGACCGCTTTCAAGGCGGCTGCCATCGCCAGTTGGCTTGTCCTTCCGAGGTTACCAGCTCCGGTGGGAGGGATCGAACCTCCAATCTTCGGCTTAACAGGCCGCCGCCTTACCATTTGGCCACACCGGAAAAGTGTCAGTCAGGACGGCTGGATTTGAACCAGCGATCTCGTGCTCCCGGGGCACGCGGAATACCAGGCTTTCCCACGTCCTGATTCTCATCGCTGCACGTGGGATAGTGCCGAATCCGTTACCCGAGGTTCGCATCCAAGGGCACTTCGCACCGCCGCGATGAAAGAGCGCCCAGCGGGAGTCGAACCCGCACGTCCGCCATGGCAAGGCGACAGGCTGCCGCTACATCATGGGCGCGCTTTGGCGTTTCGGATTGTCAAAGAACTGGTTAGTGGTAGCCCTGAGAGTTGAACTCAGCGCAACTCGGTTATCAGCCGGGTTTGGGCAACCGGCCCTCGACTACCGTCGATCAACGTCATTGACGTCAAGGTCGGGATGGCAGGACTCGAACCTGCGGTCTTGTGTTCCCAAAACACATGGGTTGGCCGCTACCCTACATCCCGATGCGCTCTCCGTGTTCTCCGTTCCAAACTGTCAGTAGCCCGTACGGGAATCGAACCCGTCTCGCCGCCTTGAAAGGGCGGTGTCCTGTGCCGATAGACGAACGGGCCGTCTCGGCGCGTACCTTTCACGCATGCGCGCCATCCTGGGCGCGCACCTTTCACGCAGTGGGTCGGGAGGTGCTCGAACCCTCGTCTGCGGCTTTTCAGGCCGCCGCTACACCATCTGCGGCTACCGACCCAACGAAAAAAGCCCGGCGTCTTGGTGACGCCGGGCTTTCGGTATTCCTCGGGGAATTGGCGGCCGGGTGTCACAAGCGCAATGGATACAGGCGGAGCATATTCACCGGCTGATGGCCGGCAATCCGCCCTGTATCGCATCGTTCGTGTGATTTACTCGACCAAAAACACATTTCTATGACTCTCCTTGGTTGTGGTCGCCTTCGCAGGCACTACCCGTTTATCGGCACGCAGGCCGGTGCTCTTCCACTTAAGACGATTCTCGGCCGCAAATGGTTCCCGAAAATGGGAGAATTGCGGGCCGGGCCAACCGGCGTACGTGTATGATCCGCCAGGCGTCCGGTTTATTCCCGAGGGCGGCCAGGAATTATTCCCGGGCATTGGGGAAACACCCGGGGACTGCTTCACTGACGGCTTGTAGGCCCGTGTTCGTTGCCATGCGGCATCGAAGCTCGGCATGGCTCGGACCTACCAATCGAGATGCGAACCGCTCGCGTGGCTTCGGCCACCGAATCGGGCGCCGCTTTCCACGCGCACGTCGGCGTTTGCGTGGCGGCCCCAGCCAAGTCCCATGGCATGACCTTGGCCGACGGCCCTCCCGCCGTAGTCGGACCGGGCCTGGACGCGACTCCGGCTGACCGCCGTGCCACGGTAGGCATCGGCCACCGATTCCGACTCGGCCAGGGCACTACCGCCGCGACGGCCGCGGGCATCGGCGTCGGATTGGGAAACGGCGGTGCCGTGATGGGCGGTGGCCGTGCTGTAGCTGACCGCTTGGCTATTGCCGCGGGCGAATGCATTGCCCCGGCTGATAGCCACGCCACGGATGGAACCGGCCACGCTTTCGACGTGCGACCGCGCGCCCCACCCGCGTGCGTCGCTGTGAACATCGCTCACGGCCCGGCCGCGGTCCGAAACAGCGATGCTGGCGCCGGTGGCATAGCCGCCTCGCAGCCCCGTGCCGCTAATGCGGGCGTCCGCCCGGGCGCCTCGGCTGGCCGCAGCCTCGGCATGAAGATTGACATTGCCCACGCCGCTGGCACGGGCAGTGGCCACGCCACCGTCCGAGTAGCTGCGAGCGGTCACTTGCGAATGCGCCTCAGCGGCCATGGCCAGCAGGGCAATCGTTCCCATCCAGAGAGTTGCACGGTTCATCTCGGTTCTCCTGAAGTACGTGGGTGAAAAGAGGGGCAATGGGCCGGCAGGTTACCACGCCGGGCCGTCCAGGTCGGTCGATGCCAGTTGGCGCCGGACCACTTGACGCAACGGCGGGGGCAATTCCGCCGCCCATCGCTGAACTTCTACGCGAGTGCCTCGCACTCGAAACCGCTGTGGGCCCTCCGTGCCGGAATAGACGGCCTCGATTTCATAGCAGCCGTCGACAACCGCCATCGAAACGGCTGTGCCTGCCCCGTGAGCCGCAGTGCTTACCGCATGGCCGGACCCTTCGGCTTCCGTTTCAGACTCGACTATCGCACGGTGCTGGGGATCTGTCATGGCGTCTTTTGACCAGTCGTTGTTGGCCAACAGGTCGGGAATAGATTCCCCGGCAGCGTCCCAATCGGAGAACCATCGCTCGATGGCTTCCGAGCGTAGGTCCCACACGAACTGCTGAATCGCATCGGATAGCGATGTGGCGGGCGCCTCGGACTCGGAATCCGGGCGGGTGGCCTCGGCGGCATCTTCCCGTTCCGGCAACGATCCATCGGGACCAGCCGACCACACCGTGGCAACCGCACTGAAAACGACAGCAATGAGAATCGTGGAAGTCTTCATGGCATTACCTTCTCGAACGGGAGTTTCTACGGACCGAGGCCCGGCGCGCGTGGACCTCGGACTGCGACCATGCTTCGATGCGCCGGCCGTAGCCGGTGGCGAAATTGCCGCCGTGCGGGACGCCCGGTCCGCTGGCCGTGTCGCCGCCTGCAATCACGCGGGTGTTGCCGCCTGTCGTGACAACGCCGCTACGTCCCACATGCGTGCCGTTGGGGCCGACGGTCAATTGGAAGTTGTGTGCGGTGCCTATGTGACGGCCCGCTACGCCAATACTGTGAGAGATCGAAATGCCGTTGGGTCCATACCCGATGGCCAGCCCGCGGCCAAGGCTGACATTGCCCACGCGGCTTTCCGTGCGAGCGATGCCTGCCGGCGCGTCGTAGCCGGCCTGGGCATCGGCGTGGCGCCTGCCCACGTCGACCTGCGAGTAGGCCTCGTTGGCCGAAGCCGTACTGCTTAGCAGGAGGAGCACAAGGGAAATCGCACCGCAAGCAATGGTCGTTCGCATGGCAATGTCTCCTCGCTAGAAGGCGATAAGTGGTTGGCGTCACTTCGTCAGTTATCGAGTCGGGACTCTCGAAGCGGCGAGAAGTCTAGGGCAAACCGTGTGCCAGAAGGGCAACGCACGGCGGTGCAAGCGCGGAGAACATTGGAAATGCTGGCATTTGTGCAGTCTGTGTCCCCGGTCGCCAAGTGGAGCTACGTGCAATTCGGAAGTCGTGCTATCAGACTGATTACAGGGTGTTGCAGAATGGATTACTGGGTATCAATCCACGGACACACGAAAAAAACATTCGCTCGGTGGTCGCCAAGCCCCGATGCACCGGAGGGACGGGTCAAGCGAAGAAGAAGGGGGACAGACCGGGGAAGGGTGGGGAAAATGAGCGGGGAAACGGGGAAATTATTTGGGCTATGCCTCTTCGAGTCGCCGAATCTCATCGGCTACGTTTGTACCATCACATTTACGGATATGCTCCCGCGCGCGATCGACGCCTTTTTTTACGAGGTCACAGGCTGACTTCTTGTCGCTGGACAGCCGCCTGTCGGGATGTTTCGTGTTCCATTTGTCGCGGATCGCGGAGGGTGAGCGATATGTTTCGGCCCCTTTGGCATCATACCACAGCAAGAAGTACAAATTCCGAAGCAAGGTTGGCTTCTTTCTCACCCGAGTTTCAGTTCCCTCTCGGCCGCCGGAGCGATCCCCGGACAGATCCGCTACGTCGTCGGGTTCTGTGGTACCCGCGTCCTCCGACGCGTTGGGCGCCCCGCCCAACTCTTTTTCGGCCGTTGCTGTTTACAGCAAGGCGCGCCGCAATCGTGCAACATAGGTGTCAGGACCGACCAGCATCTCAAACAACGCTCGTAAGTCCCCACTCTCGCACAAGGCGGTCACCCGCTGCGCATCGGGGGAAGCTGCAGCAAAGGCTTGTGCAGCGAGTTCACGAAGGTCCGCGGGTCGGGCCTTATTTGCGACAAACCGCAGTAATGCTTTGAGCGCGGGCACCGCGTCCTGCCGCTGCTCCCGGAAGAAGTGGATCGCTTCCCGGCAGACGTCTTCCCCTGCACTTTCAAGCAGTTCAGCTACCTTTGGTACGGCGTTCGGAACGGCGTGCTGCCCGAAACCGCGAAGTGCCCTAAGGCTGCAGAGGACTACCCCAACCGAGGAATCCGACAAACCAACCGAGACCAGCGCCGTAACGGCCTTCCGCGGGGGCGGGCAAAATGCCGCCAACGCGGCGGCGGCAGCGCGAATTTCCGGGTCCTGGGTTTTGGCTGGATTCAACACCTCGATCAGAGCTGGAACGGCCAACGCTACGTTTCTGACTACATGGTTCCCGCAATGACTCCTTGAGTGAGTAGCAGCCTGCCCCAACATTCGGCCAGCTTCCGAGCGCAAAGCGGTATCATGCGCATCGCAAACAAGTGCTGCGACGAAAGACTCTATCATCACACGCAAGTCTTCTGTCTCTCGGGCGTCTCCGATACCCTGCGAGACTTTCGGGTGCGAGTCCAAGTCTCTCTGCAATGCGGCCAGCAACTTCTGCTCCTGCCTCTGCCCGACAATGTCCCACATTGGCAACCCCTATCATCGGAAGCGGTGACTGTTATCCTTGCCCTCCAGTTCATCAGGTCGATCGCCTCGACGTGACCGTCGTCCGACTCCTGATCGAATCGGCGATCCGCGGCACTCCATGCCCACGTTAGAAGTCGGCGAGTAGCCCATCGATCGCCTTTTCAACACCGTCCGGCTTCGCCATTCCCGACGCCATTCTATCGGAATCCCCGACTGGCCCCAGTGGCGGCCGGTAGACAATCTCGCCGTGTTGGCCCCCAATAGCGTCCAGGAGCCGTTCTTGGGTATCCTCGAGGGCGAGGTGCTCCCCGAAAGTGAGCTGATCGCAGGACGCACATAAGCAGTCCTGTGGCGACTTCTCGCGGCCACCCGACACCGCAGACGCTACTCTCTCTCTCTACCAAACTCGCCCGGGAAATTCTCTATCTTAGCACGAGCACCACGTTGCCTCGTCTGGGGACCAATCCGAGGCACGGCCCAACCTTGGGTGGTCCAGACCGGGGCCATGTGCGGCCGGGCAGCCTGGCGATCACGTAGTCGACCTTGGCAGGTTCTGCAATGGACGGCCGGGGTCGCCAGGTTTTCGCGGGGCTCGTTGCCACGCAACAGATTTCCCGTACCTGTCGCACCCCGTGTGATCCAGCCGAGCCAACACCCCGGTCGGGGCGGTAGATACGGTTCCGGTTGACTTCGAGGTCGCTGGTCGCGTGGAGTTCGATGTAACCCTCCACCGGCCTCGCTCACCGTTTGGGCGTGCTCGGCCAGCGGCTTCCAGCAAGGCCCCCCCCGCCTAGTTGGCCGACCGCAGAATTGCACCATCAACTCGCTTCCTCGAACGGCTTCGGGCCGGCAGCCTCGAACATGGGCGTCAACTGCTTTTCGATGGCCCGAATCGCGTCGAAGACCTTGCCGAAGGGCCGGGTGGTGTAGGCGTCGGCCAAGTCGTCGATTGCCACTGACTGGCCACGACAATGGAAGACCGCCATGACTTCTCCGCCGGCGTGCCGACGGATGAGGTCTCCGGCCGTCTTGCGCAGCATTTTGAACGGCTGCCGAACGAAATCCTTTCCTTCTTCGCTCGCCTGCACTCGCTGCACCAACCTCGCAAACGCGTTAGGAATCTGCTGGCATGGGTTCCCGCCCTTTGTCAGCCGGTCCAGCGACTGGCCCTGGCTATTGCTCAGCAGGGTGGCCTCCGGGCCGAATCCGGGAAGCTTGCGGCGCCGAGCCAGCGCCCACTCGATCCCCGCGACAGTCTGCTGGAACAGGATGTGTTCCCCGTACACACCCGTCTTGCGGCGATAACGCTTGATGAACGAGTCTTGTTCGGTCGAGTTGTACCCGAGAATCTCCCGATGCCGTGGCTCGTGGGCGGTGCGAAGGAACAACTCACCGACGGTCAGGGACGCGGTCTCCGCACGGCCGAATCCACAGTTGATGCCCAGCAACAGCAGCAAACGCTCGAAGGGGGTCGCATACCGATTGAGCAACACCAGCTCGTCGAGAGTGAAAATGTCTTCCGGCGTCACTTGCCGGCGAACATCGTCTACCCGACTCCCGACCCGCGAGCGGATCTCGTCGAAGGAATCGGGCTTCCGCCATGGATACTTCGTCGAGCGACTTAACCAACGTACAAAAGAGCGGATTGCGGCGATTTGGTGCTCGGCCGATTGCTTGGCAATCGGCTGGGTCGTGCCTTTCCGCGGCGGCCGTTGCCGCCAATAGCGAATCATCCCTTCGAGTTGCTCGTGGTCGAGCTGTTTCAGAGGGATGTTTTTGTGCCGTTCGACAAGGACCTCAACGTGCTTGACCCTGACATTCCCCCACGCAGTCAGATTTCCGTCGTCGTCCGCGTACTCCTGCTTGAGCCATGCAATGTGGTCCCGCAGGGCTTCATGCAGAGTGGGACCGCCGATGTCCACCCCTTTTGGGGATTCACCGCCAAACTTCTCTAGTGCCCCGTGCATCCGGTCATGGAGCGCCCGTGCTGCCCGATCGAAGTGTTGGAGGAACTCGGCTGAGCTTCGAGCCCTGGACTTGGCCGCCTCACGGAAGGATTCCTCGTCTTCCGGATACAGTGGCACGCCGCCGAATCGCCGGGCGAGTCGCTCGACGCGGACGAGGTACAGGCTGTCGGGCTCACCGTCCAGCTTGGCGATTACCGCCTTCCCATGGCGGGCAACCTGCTGGGCGATGGTCAGGAGCCCCTCGGGCCAAGTCGCTGGTTCCTGCGTCGCGGATGACTCAATGTCTTCCCAGATCTTGGTCAGCATCAGTTCCCGCCGCTTCGCTTCCCGCAGATCGGTACCGAGCCGAAACTTGGGCTGGGCGAGCTTTCCATTCCCCCCAACCTTCCATCCAAGCTGCCGGGCGTACTATCCGTCGTGACCCGGCCTCCACGTTCTTCGCGTGCGTGTTGCCATTCCTGCGAGCCCCTTCGATACCAGTCGTTAGATGTATCTTATCGGACATTCGGGGCCCCTTATCGGACAATTATCGGACATCTTATCGGACATTTGGCCGAAAATCGCCGGAAACGAGGCCCTCTGGAGCCCCATTCTACGCACTTAAGTCCAATAGAAAAGGCCACTTACGACAAAAAGCCGTAAGTGGCCTTAGTGGAGGATAGGGGGCTCGAACCCCTGACCTCTTGAATGCCATTCAAGCGCTCTCCCAACTGAGCTAATCCCCCAAATGGGATGGCCTCGCGGCGAACATTCCGATCCGGAACGGCTCACCGGCAGCCACGATTTCCTAAGCATAGCAGGGTGTCTCGTGCGCGTCAACTCGGGCAATTGCAGTTTACAGGAAAGTCCGATTTCGGGTATCCTTCGTGAGTAGGTCTCGCCTAACGAGCCCGACCAAACCACCTACGCAGGGTGGTTCGATGCGTTTCGTTGCCTGCTGGGTCTGCGCACGCCATGCCGGTCGAATTGCCGGCAATACCGCCAGTTGTTCGTCCCGGCCTGCCTCGCGGGAACCCCCGGTTATCGGGGCCTCTTTCTGAATGGAGATGCCATACCATGTCCTACCGTCACCTGCTATCACTACTGGTTGTCTGCACGTTCCAGGTTTGCGGGGCCGATGGTCTTGCGGCCATGCCTGAAACGACAGGATTTCGGATTGATAATGCCGTTTATTCAGGCATCGAGGAGACGCCAACCGTGCGGACGACGACCATTTTTCTCAATGGCGTTGTTTACGATTTCATGGAGAAACCGCAGGAGGCAATTGTCTTGGAGCCCGAGTTGGGGCGGTTCACGCTGTTGAACATGGCTCGCCGTATTCGGACCGAGCTGCCCGTTTCGGAGGTGACCGACCTGATCGACGGGCTCCGCGAACGGGCAGCCCGGCACGAAAGCAGCTTCGTCCAATTCCTGGCAGAACCCGAGTTCATGGAGAAGTTCGATCTGGCCTCGAGCGCCCTGATCCTCGATAGTCCGTGGATCACCTACCGCGTCGATCTGACCATGCCGGACGACCCCTCCATTGTGGAGGACTACCGCGCCTTCGCCGACCTGTATTGCCAAATGAACGCGATGCTGAACCCATCGCAGGCTCCGCCATTCGCGAGAATGCAGTTGAACGCCGCGCTGGCGAAACGCGGCGCCCTGCCCACCACCGTCCATCTCACGCTCCGACCGAAACGCACCTTCCCCCCCACACGCATTACGCTGCGCAGCGAGCATGAACTGGTGCGCAGCGTAGGCCAGCCCGATCTCGATCGCATTACGCAGACCCGGGAGTTCATGCGGATCTTCAAGCAGGTGAGCTTCGAGGAATACCGCCGCGAGAACTTCCGCTAGGCCGGCCCCCCCACCACACACACATGGCCGCATAAGCCGCCGAGCAAGCGCGTCGCGCCGTGGTGTGCGTGGCGGAATGCATTGGACGAGCGGCGGAAACAGAAATACAAGCACGCAGCGCCAGCAAGTGAGTCCAATCGACCCACTCGCTTGCGCTTCGAGCTTATTTTGCCGGTAAGTTCCTTTCCGCCGCTCGCCTTGCAATTGCGTGCAGAACGCCCCCCCCTGGCGGCTACATTGGTCTAAACCTACGCTACGGCACGGGCGGTCCTCTGTCCGAAAGCTTGTAATTGTCTGCGTATCCAACTAGAATGAAGGTTACGGCGATTGTCTCCATGGCTTCGCCGAGGTTCGTTTCGGTCCTCAAAACCATGAGGGGACAATGTGGGGGTCGTACATGCAGCACGTTCATCGCAGGAAGGCCGTCGGAATGGCTCTCCTGCAAGTCTTCTCTTCTCGATGATTCCCTTTTCGCTGCAACGAGGAAATGCCAGCCGATGATCGATGCGAATTTGAGTTGCTCCCCATTTGACGAGGCCTCACCTATGGCAGTCAGCAGCCACATAGAACGAACGGTTGTGGAGCGTTCGTTGCGAACGGCTGATTCCGTTGCACCGGCGGCCTCGGCGTTCGACGTCAAACCGTCGTCCTTTCTGGGACGGAAACTGGCGATTGACCGTTTCCTGGCCGCCCTGTTGCTGATCCCAGGCCTCCCGATCATCGGACTGCTTGTTCTGGCGGTCCGCCTGACTTCGCGAGGACCAGGTATTTTCCGTCAGTCTCGGGTAGGGAAAGACGGCCGCGTCTTTACGATGTTCAAGATCCGCACGATGCGGCACAATGCAGAAGAGGGGTTGGGGGCAACCTGGTCTACGGCAAACGATCCACGATCGATCCGCATCGGCCGACTGATCCGAAGACTGCACCTTGATGAATTGCCTCAGTTGTTCAACGTGCTGCGAGGGGAGATGTCGCTGGTAGGGCCGCGCCCGGAACGTCCGGAGTTCGTGTGCGTGCTGGAAGAGGCACTGCCCGGGTATCGAAATCGCGTCCTGGTTCTGCCGGGGGTAACCGGTTTGGCGCAATTGTACCTTCCACCCGATACCGATCTTTGCTCGGCGTGTCGCAAACTGACGCTCGACCTGGAATACGTCCGGACGGCAACCCTTGGCGCCGACGTGCGTTTGCTGCTGTGCACTCTGCTCCGGCTGCCGAAACTGCCTCTTCGTTGGGTGTTGCGTCTTTCAGGGCTTCCTGTCGACTATCCGGCGCCCGAATGTTCCTGCTGCCATGTATTCAAATCCAACGGCCACAATGGCCATTCGAACATGACGGCCGTGGCCCTGAGGAGCAAGGTCGAAAAGTCGCTTCACGGCGCGAACGGCAGACCGCACGTCCTCCCCGCCGCCAACGGTCACAACGGCCGCCCCGTCCTCAAGCCGCGCTGAGCTAGTTGTCAGTTGACAGTTGTCAGTTGACAGTGACGCGCTCACGCGGTGGAGAGGCCGTACATCGGAGCGTGCTAACGCGGATGGCAAAGCGGATGAAGAGCACGAATGCGATCGGACCGATCAGGCAGATTCGTCGGATCGGACAGATCGCCTCCACCTGACACCTTTCACCGGAGGGCTCGCGCCCTTCCGCTCCCAACTTCCAACTCCCAGCTTCCAACTCCCAACTTCCGGTTTCCCATGACCTCTTTGCTGCTGAATGCCTTGACGGTCGACGTGGAGGACTACTACCACGTTTCGGCCTTCGAGCAATCGGTCGATCGCGATTGCTGGGATCAGTATGCAAGCCGCGTGGTGGGTAATACGCAACGGCTCCTGGAACTGTTTGCCCGCCATAAGGTTCATGCCACGTTCTTCGTACTGGGTTGGGTTGCCGAAAGGGAGCCGAGCCTGGTTCGCGAAATCCATGCGGCCGGGCACGAAATCGGATCGCACGGCTACTGGCACCGCCTGATCTACCGGCAGTCGCCCGACGAGTTCCGAACCGACCTGCGTCGGGCTCGCGCCGCCTTGGAGGATGCCGCCGGTGCACCGGTTGTGGCCTATCGGGCGCCGAGTTTTTCGATTACCAGGCAGTCGCAATGGGCGCTGGAGATCCTGGCGGAAGAGGGGTTCCAGATCGATTCCAGTATCTTTCCCATTCATCACGACCGCTACGGTATTCCTGGCGCCAACCCGCGAATCCACCAGATTCACACCCCGGCAGGTTCCTTGTGGGAGTTTCCGCCGTCGGTGGTCCGGTTTCCCGGCATGACCCTGCCGATCGGGGGCGGCGGATACCTGCGGTTATACCCGTTTTGGGTTACGTGCCGCGGGCTACAGCGTATCAATCATCGCCAGCAGACGCCGTTTCTGGTGTATCTGCACCCGTGGGAAATCGATCCGGACCAGCCGCGCATGGCCGTGGCGTCGCGTCTGTCACGATTTCGCCACTACGTCAACCTTGGCCGCACGGAAAGCAAACTCGATGCACTCCTCTCCCGGTTCCAGTTCGGCCCGCTCGGCGAGGCAATCGCCGCCGAGCAAGGGCGTCACGCCGTGGTATGATCTTCAACAATTCTTCCGATTCGCCGGGTAGTGCAGTTGGCGCGATATAATGGTCAACAGGCGGCAAAAGCTGTGTCACGGCCATAGAGCCGGGCCAGTTTACCCCATGTGACACCGCGAAATGTTGTAGACTTTTTCATACTGCGTACACCGCAATCTGTGTAAAAAACGCAACTCACCCCCCATTGGGCCGACAACCCACAAGCACGGAGTATGCGCCGAGCACACCTGGAAGCTGGAAGTTGGAAGCTGGAAGATCAGAGATCGAAGATCGGAGATCGGAGATCGGAGATCGAAACTCGCTAACGCAGCCAACCGACCGCGCTCGCGCGTCACTGTCAACTGTCAACTGTCAACTGTCAACTGTCCCCTGTCCCCTGTCCCCTTGAACGTCCTCTTCCTCGCGCATCGCGTGCCGTATCCGCCCAACCGGGGCGATCGGATTCGGTCGTTCCATTTGCTCCAGTACCTGGCAGAGCGAGGCGAGGTCTCCCTGGCATACCTGTCCGAAGATACGCCCGATGCGCAAACCGTGGCGGTGCTCGGCCGGATGTGCCGCCGTGTCACGGTGGGGCAGTTGGATCGTTCGCGTTGGATGCAAGCGGGCCGATCGCTTGCCCTTGGCCGGACGGCCACCGAGGGCCTGTTCCGGTGCCCGCGCCTTCGCAGGGCAATTACACATTGGACGGCCGAAACCCGTTTCGATCTGGTCGTCGTCTTCTGCTCCAGCATGTCGCAGTACCTCGACGTCCCGGGTCTGGCCAACGTGCCGGTGTGGGTCGATCTGGTCGATGTCGATAGCGAGAAGTGGTTCGACTACGCCCGGCAGGCGTTTCAACCTGCACGAATGCTGTTTGAATTGGAAGGCCGCCGACTGCGGCAACTGGAGTCGTCGCTCGCCGATCGCGCCCGCGCGATCACGCTGGTCAGCGAGTCGGAAGCCGCTTTGTACCGAAGCTTCTGCCCGGCAGGGAATGTGCTGGCCGTTTCCAACGGAGTCGACCTGGACTATTTTCAGCCGGTCACCGCGCCCGAACCGGCCGGTACGCTACCGTGCGTGTTCATCGGCGCGCTCGACTACCGGGCCAACCTGGACGGCCTGACCTGGTTCTGCCGCGACGTGTGGCCGGTCGTATTCCAGCAGGCGCCGGCCAGCATGTTGCGCATCGTCGGCAGCAACCCCGGGCAGGCGGCACAGCGATTGGCTGCGGCGCCCGGCGTGGAATTGGTGGGGCCGGTGCCCGACGTACGTCCCTACCTGACCGGAGCCGTTGCGATTGCCCCGTTGCGGGTCGCCCGCGGCATTCAGAACAAGGTGCTCGAAGCCATGGCGATGGGCCGGCCCGTTATGGCCACGCCGGAAGCATTGGAAGGGCTTGCACTCGATCGCAGCAGCGACGTCGTCTGCGCCGCCACGGCCGACCAATGGCGCGACCGGCTGCCACACCTGCTGCGCGACGCCTCCGCTCGCGCGCAACTCGGCGCCGCCGCCCGCCGTTACGTCGAAACCCATCATCACTGGCCCCAATGCCTTCAACCGCTGGAGAAGTTGGTTGTCAGTTGACAGTTGTCAACTGACAACTGTCAACTAACATGACCGCCTGGCTCCGCGCAATCCGACCTGTACAGTGGGTGAAGAATCTGCTGCTGCTGGTGCCGCTGTTCACGTCGCACGCGTTCGACGCGCCGGCGTTCGGGCGGATCGGACTGGCGTTCATTGCGTTCGGCTGCGTGGCATCGGCAACGTACATCCTCAACGACATCCGCGACCTCCAATCGGACCGGCGGCATCCGCACAAGCGGCGCCGCCCGTTTGCGGCAGGCAAGCTGCCCGTGTGGCAAGGGGCGATTGCCATTCCCGTCCTGCTGGTGCTCGGCCTGGTTCTGGCAGCGATGGTGTCCGCACCCTTCCTGTTGACCATGCTGGTCTACCTGACGCTCACCACGCTGTACTCGATCTGGCTGAAACGCCTGGCCCTCGTCGATGTACTGACGCTGGCCGGGTTGTACGACCTTCGGATCATTGCAGGTGCGGCGGCGATCGATGTTCCGCTTTCGGCGTGGCTGCTGGCGTTTTCGGCGTTCATCTTCTTCAGCCTGGCCCTGGTGAAGCGCGACGCCGAACTGGCCGAATTGAACCGCCGCGGCGAGGTCGATAGTACGGGCCGCGACTACCACGTGAACGACTATCCCATGCTCAGCACCATGGGCATCGCCTCCGGCTACATGGCCGTGGTCGTGCTGGCCCTGTTCATCAACACGCCGGCCGTGCGCATGCGGTACGAGCATCCGCTGGTGCTCGGCCTGCTGTGCCCCGCCGTACTGTACTGGATTTCACGCCTGTGGCTTCAGACCGGCCGTGGCGAAATGCTGGACGACCCGATCCTCTGGTGCCTGAAAGACCGCGTTACCTGGCTCGTAATCCTGGCCATGATCGGCATTACCATTGCCGCTATCTAGTTATCAATTGACAGCGGCGCGCTCACGCGGCGAAGCCATGTGCCTGCATCGTAGGATGGGCTTCAGCCCGTCTCCCTGGATGCGAAGGAAGAATACAAACGCGATCGGACCGATCAGGCAGATTCGTCGGATCGGACAGATCGTCTCCACCTGAGACCTTTCACCGGAGGGCTCGCGCCCTTCCGCTCCCAACTTCCAGCTCCCAGCTCCCAGCTTCCAACTCCCAGCTCCCAACTCCCAACTCCCACCTGACTTGTCTGACAACTGTCAACTGAGAACTGTCAACTGGTTGCTGGCGGTCATTGTTCTGGCCGTAGGCCTGCGGCTTGCGCTGGGTCTGGTCGAGCCGATGAGCACCGAGAGCGATGGCGGCGCGTACCTGGCCATGGCGACGAACCTGGCCGAGGGAAACGGTCTGGTCGACGTCTTCGGCAACCGGGCCTATTACAGTCCCGGCTATCCGATTCTGCTGGCCGCCGTCTTCCTGCTGACCGGTCCGAAACTGGGCGCCGTCCTGGCGGTGAACCTCATGCTGGCCGCCGTTTCGGTCTATATGGTGTACCGGGTTAGCCGAGCGGCGGAGACAAATATACAAGCACGCAGCGCCAGCAAGTGGCTCCAATCGACCCACTCGCTTGCGCTTCGAGCTTGTATTGCCGGTAAGTTGCTTTCTGCCGCTCGCCTTAGCAAACGAGCGTGCCGGCGCCTGTTGCCCGAGAACCCGGCAGGTTGCCCTACAGAGAAGGCACCGGAGCCTTCTTCGCGTCTCGCTCGTTTCGCTCCACTGCTTGCCGCGCTGGCCTGGGCCGTGTACGTGCCAAGCATGGCCATGGCCAAAGTGATCAACAAAGAGAACCTGATGGTCCCGCTCATGCTGGCCCTGGTTTGGATCGCCCTGGTCTGGCCGACGTCGCGGCGGCGCATTGCCCTGGCCGCCCTGGCCGGGCTGCTCGCCGGCCTGCTGGCCTTCACCGGCGCTACCGGCTGTGCAGTCGCAGGCGTGCTGCTGATTGTCATGCTGGTCTACAGCGTCAACTGGCGGCAATATGCGGTCGCCACCGGCACATTGCTGTTTACGTTCCTGCTGGTAATCGTCCCGTGGGCCTACCGGAACTACACCGTGCTGGGCGCCCCCGTCCTGTTCACCAATGCCGGTTTCAACCTGTACCTGTGTCACAACCCGGCCGCTACCGGCTGGTATTTGAGTATTGGCGAGACGCCCATGGCGGCCGATTGGGGCCGCATTAAGGCCGAAGGAGGCGAGGTGGCGGCCGACCGCGAAGCCGCCCGACGCGCCTTTGCCTACATGCGAGAATATCCCGGCCGCACGCTGGCCATGTTCGCCAAGAAGGCGGTCATCTTCTGGGAGCCGCCCTACCTGACCAGCAACGAGCCGGAATCGATCGTAAAACGCATTGCCCGCTACGTCTGGTTTACCGAATACCTTGTGCTGATCGCGCTGGCCCTGGCCGGCCTGCGAACCGTCCGCCGCACCTGGCCCTTGTACCTCGCCATCGCCCTGTTCGCCGCCATCCACGTCCCCTTCGTCTTCATGCTCCGCTACCGCCTGCCCGTCATGGCCCTGCTTTCTGTCTGTGCATTCCTGACTGTCGTCAGGAATGCACAGACGCAAAGGAGGGAGCTGGGAGCTGGAAGTTGGGGGATTGGAGATCGGAGTTGGGAGTTGGAAGATCGGAGAGGCGGACGGAAGAAGCATGCATAGGCGAGAAACGCATGATGACCTTTGAACAGTTGGAGGCATGGCGAGTAGCAAGGGGAGTGGTCAATACGGTGTATTCAATCAGTCGCCGCTCGCCATTGGATCGGGACTTCGGATTATGCAGCCAGATTCAACGAGCTGCGGTATCGATCATGACGAATATTGCCGAAGGCTTCGAGCGTAAGCATGTTGCCGAGAAACTCCAGTTCTACAACATCGCACGGGCTTCAAATGGTGAACTCCGTTCCCTGTTGTATTTGGTCGAGGACAATTACACCAACTTGGCAGAACAGTCGATCGCAGTGCGCGAAGACTTGGCGCCGCTCGGCCGGCTCATTAGTGGCCTGATGCGGTCCACGCAACAGCGACAGAACAGCTAGCTGCCCCATGCCCTCCAACTCCCAGCTCCCAACTCCCAACTCCCAGCTTCTAAGGGCCCTCGCCGTCCTCTACGTCCTGGCCATCCTGACGGTGACACTGTTGCCGTCGGGGGCCGATACATTCGCGGCAGGTTGGGATACACGCATTACACCCGGCATCCAGAACACCCTGCACATGCCGGCCTATATCATCATGGCGCCGCTGCTGATGGCGGCGTTCGGCCGATCGGCGCGCCGGCCGTGGCTCGCACTCGGCCTGATCACACTCGGCTGCATTGCTCTTGGAATCGGCACCGAATGGCTGCAAGCCGCCTTCATCCCCGGCCGCTACGGCTCCATGACCGACGCCCTTTCCAACACCCTCGGCTGCCTACTTGGAGCAGTTGTCAGTTATCAGTTGACAGTTGTCAGTAACGCGATGGCGCACAAAACCGGCTGCGACAGCGCGTCTCTGACACCTGACACCTGTCACCTGACACCTATATCTTCCGTCCTCTGCTTCGCCAGCGGGTACGACGCGCCGCCGACCAGCAAGCATCACGTCATGCACGTCCTGGCCGATCAGGGTAACACGGTGCTATGGGTCAACTACCATGCGTCGCGAATGCCAACCGCATCCGGCTCCGACCTGCGATACATCGCACGCAAGCTACGCCAAGTGGCCGGCGGCCTGAAGAACCCGCGCACAAACGTGTACGTCCTCACGCCCCTGGTCGTACCGCTACCGTCCTCGGCCTTTGCACGCAGGTTGAACCGCGCCCTGCTGACCTGGCAGATCCGCCGCGCACTGCGAAAGGTCTCCCCCGGGCCCAACACGCCGCTCGAACTCTGGTCGTTCACGCCCGACGTGGCTTACCTGCTCGACCGATTCGGCCAGCAGCGCGTGGTCTACTACTGCGTAGACGATCACTCGCAATTCACCGGCTACGATACCCGGCAGGTATTGCGTGACGAAGAAGCCCTATGCCGCCGGGCCGATCTGGTCGTCACCACGTCGGGCCCATTGCAGGAGAGTCGCAAGCCGTGGAACCCGAATACGATCCTCGTGCCGCACGGGGTCGATTACGAGCACTTCGCCCAGGCGCTTAACGACAACCTGCCGGAGCCGGCCGAACTGACGGCCATCCCGCGGCCGCGACTGGGCTTTTTCGGCCTGCTGCGAGACTGGGTCGATCTGGACCTGCTGGCCGAGGTTGCCCGCCGCCGGCCCGACTGGCACGTGGTGCTGCTGGGCGACTCGACGGTGGACCTGAGCCCCTACCGCTCGCTTGCGAACATGCACTTCCTGGGTCCGAAGCCGTACGGTGAACTGCCTGCCTGGTGCCGCGGATTCGACGTCGGCCTGATCCCCTTCAAGCTGAATCCGCTAACGCACGCAGTCAATCCGATCAAACTTCGCGAATACCTTGCCGCCGGCCTGCCCGTGGTAAGCACCCCGCTGCCCGAAGTCGCACGTTACGCCCAGGTGGAGGAAGAAGGTGACAGGTGTCAGGTGTCAGATGTCAGTGACGCGCGGACGTCAGCATGGGTTTCGCTTGCCGACGGCCCCGACGCCTGGACCGACGCCCTTGACGCCATCGTGCGGGAGGAAGGTGTCAGGTGTCAGGTGTCAGGTGTCAGCGCCTCCCCAGCTTCCAGCTTCCAGCTCCCAACTTCCGCATCTGCCCGCCTTGCCCGTTCGGCCGCCATGCGTAGCGAGACATGGCAGGCGAAGGTCCGCCGCATCCGCGAAACGCTGGAAGCTGCAACGGCCGAGGATTGACGGTCTGGTGGGGGGGCAATAGAATGAAAACTGCCGTCTTGATCTTTCGAGCGAGGAGTTCAACGCCATGAGCGAACGAGCCATATTGACCGTACAGCAGGGTGTATGGATCGACAGTCGGCAACTCGCCGAAGCGGGACTGCACGACTCCCTGGAGGTTATCGTTCGGCAAGGGGAGATCAGCATTCGAGCAGGCAATGCGCCTTCTCCGCCAACTGCCGGTGCAAATCTCGACATTGAACGGGCGTACCCGCTCATCGACGAATCGTTCCGCGACAACTGGGAATCGCCTGGCATGGCCGATTACGACCGGTACGAAGAACTCTCGAAGGCTTAAGCGA
The DNA here is from genome assembly GCA_040772845.1 of Thermoguttaceae bacterium. Lineage (GTDB taxonomy): Bacteria > Planctomycetota > Planctomycetia > Pirellulales > Thermoguttaceae > PWXP01. The sequence goes on along the minus strand of JAXGXG010000001.1, from coordinate 4,736,682 downwards.
TGACGGTCCATCGAGGTGATGTGGTCTTGGCCCTGTATCCGTTCTCCTCCGGAGCCGGCGCATCGCGACGTCCCGCCGTGGTAGTTCAGAACGATCGTGACAACGCAAGAATGGCAAACACCATCATCGCTCAGATTACAACGAACCTGCAACACGCAGCCGAGCCGACGCACTTGTCGATTGTGGCGGCGTCGCGTGAAGGCCGGCAAATGGGCCTGCTCCACGATTCCGTGATCTCGTGCAACAATGTGGCCACCGTTCGCGAAGACCGCATCGACCGCGTTATTGGTCGCGTGCCCGACATCCTGCTGCCCCGCCTCGACGCGTGCCTCAAGGCTGCACTCGGTTTGCCATGAACTCCACCGACACCTGGTTGGAAGTTAGAAGCTGGAAGATGGGAGATGGAAGCTGGCAAATCGAAGATCGAAACCCACTCACGTACCCAACCCACCGCGCCAGCGCGTCCCCAACTTCCAACTTCCAACTTCCAACTTCCAACTCCCATTTCCCCCTCCGCGCCGGCGCGTCACTGTCAACTGCCAACTTCCCCCACTGACACCTGACACCTCATTGCCCCCCACTGACAGGCATCACCGATGAGCCTTACAGAACGTCTTTACGAACTTAGCGGCAAGCTTCCGCTGGAGGCGCAAAGCGAATTACTCGACTTCGCCGAGTTTCTGAGTCGGAAGAACCTGGGGCGCTCAGCCTCCGGAACCGCGCTGCGTGCGCTCCAAGGCGGCCTGGAGCACTCGGCAACATTCGCCGAGTCGCCCATGGCCATCCAGGAAAGACTGCGCCGTGAATGGGATTGAATACCTTCTGGATACCAATGTGATTATCGGGCTGCTGAAGTCCGATCCGGACACGCTCGCACTGATTGGCGACCGGCCGATAGACGCAGGTTGTTGCGCTTACAGCGCGGTCACCCGCATGGAGCTTCTCGGCTTTCCGGGTTTGACGCCTTCGGAGCGGTCGTTGATTTTGGGAAAGCTTGCGCAACTGGTTTATGTGCCGATTTCCCTGGCTGTGGAAGATGAAGCCATCCGCTTGCGTTGCGCTCACAAGATCAAGCTTCCCGACGCCATCATCGCCGCCAGTGCTCTGTTGCTTGGGGCCGAACTGCTCACCCACGACAGAAACCTCAGTCGTGTTCTGACCCTTGAAACCCCCGCTCGCACGCCCGACCCGCGGCGGGGTGAATGACCAATGTCGAAAGTCAAATAACGGAGGAACGGGGTAGAAGTTGGAAGCTGGAAGCTAGAAGATCGAAGCTCGGACACGGTAGATCGAAACCCGCTCCGCCCCCGACCCTCCGCGCCAGCGCGTCACTAGCAACTAGCAACTAGAAACTAGCAACTCTTTGTCCCCAACTCCCAACTTCCATTCCCGCCAGCGGCAAGTATAATCAGAGTGGTCGGCTGGTAGTACGCACATGGCAGCCGGTATAGGGACCGCCAGATACGGGCAACGCGTCTTTCACGGCTCGACATGAGGGCATTTATGGCAGAAACGCAGGAACACAATGATTTAGCCGCCTGGGAACTGCGGCATCTGGTCACTTCCGGCCAGTATCCCGACGAACAAGCGGCTTTGCGCGGGGCTCTGCGAGCACTCTTCCAAACTGTCCCGCAAGCGAAGATACGAATGGTCGTCAGCGCCTATGAAGCAGGCGAGATCAGCCTGGGTAGAGCGGCATCCATGCTTGGCATTGCCCAGGAGGAAATGGCTGACATTCTGCGCGACGCCGGCGCCTTGATTCACTTGGGCCCGCAAACGCCAAATGAACTCCACGAAGATGTCCGCAATGCCTGACCATTCCCAAAGCGGCATGGTTTTCGACGCCACGGTTCTCTCCAATTTCGCTCGTATTGAGCAGTTCCATCGACTGGCGCCGTTGTACTCGAAACGCGGTGCTACCACCCTGATGGTTGTCGAAGAGGTGCAGCGTGGGATTCAGGCAGGTTACTCGCGATTGGAAGTCATATTGAGCAGCCTTGCGCCTGCCGGTTGGCTTGCCGTTGTCACGCCAGAAACCGCCGAGGAGCGATCGTTGTACGTGAATCTGCTAGCTACCCTGGGGGCCGGCGAAGCGTCCTGTCTGGCCGTGGGGCGAATGCGCAACATGGTTGTCGCTACCGATGATCGGGCTGCCCGGCTCAAGGCCGCCAAGCATGCAATTCGCGTAACGGGGACGCTCGGCATTCTGACCCGATTGGTGCAGGAAGACATCGTACCATTGCCGTACGCCAACGAACTACTAAGCAGAATGATCCACCAGGGCTTTCGCTCGCCTATACGCGAGTTGGAACCTGGGAGCTAGAAGCTGGAAGCTGGAAGCTGGAAGCTGGAAGCTGGAAGCTGGAAGCTGGGAGCTGGGAGCTAGAAGCTGGAAGCTGGGAGCTGGAAGCTGGAAGCTGGAAGATCGGAGAAATCCAGTTGTTAGTTGCTAGTGACTAGTTGCTAGTACCGCGCCGCCGCACCCAACCCTCCGCGCTCGCGCGTCACTGACACCTGACACCTTGCTTCCTCCCAACTTCCAACTCCCAACTCCCAACTTCCATTTCCCCCTCCGCGCCAGCGCGTCACTGACACCTGACACCTGACACCTGACACCTTGCTTCCTCCCAACTCCCATTTCCGCCAGCGCGTCACTAGCAACTAGAAACTAGCAACTAGCAACTTCCCCTCTGACAGCTTCCCTCCGCTTGCCGGGCAGCGGCGCCTCGGCTATAGTGAAACATGGCAGTCATCCTCTTGCGTACAGCCAGATTCCCGTGGATCAGCCCTGATGTTATGGGGCGTGGGAAGAAAGGGATTGAATATGCATACCAGAACGCTTGACCTCGGAGGAATTCCGGAGCCAATTGCAAGAGGTCTCGAGGTCGTTGCCGAAATGGCGCGACATACAACCCAAGCTCCAACAAAGATGGGGGCTATTGCACCGGTATTGCCCGTCTGGCCCTTGGGCGTTGTGGGCGACTTGACTCGCGCGGAGATCTACGATGACGATGCCCATGAGTCCCGTTGCTGAATCCGCCCTCTTGGACACGAACGTCCTCGTCTATGCGATGGATGAGACATCGGCCTTTCACGCGGCATCTCGGAAGGTTGTCCTGCGCGCCTGTGATACTGCGGCCGAAGAGCGACTGTGCGTCACACCGCAGGTCTTGGCCGAGTTGTTCGCCGTCGTCACCAATCCCAAACGAGTCCGGCGTCCGCGAACATCCGCTGAGGCGCTGATTGCGGTCGAGCAGTTCCTGGCCCTTCCCAATCTCTCCGTATTGCCTGTTCCCGTCGATGTTGTCTCACGTTGGATTGCCCTTGCTCGCACACATGAACTGAGTGCATCGCGTGTATTCGACGCCCAGTTGGCGGCAACGGCGCTCGCCAATGGCGTGAAACGCATTTACACATACGATCGCGCCCATTTCGCCTGTTTCAACGCTATAGAGATTGTGACTCCCGCCTGACCCCAAATTACCCAATGGTTAGAAGTTGGAAGCTGGGAGCTTGAAGATCGGAGAAAGCCAGTTGCTAGTTGCTAGTGACTAGTTGCTAGTACCGCGCCGCCGCACCCGACCCTCCGCGCCAGCGCGTCACTGACACCTGACACCTTCCCCTGAATGCTGTTCAACAGCTACACATTCTGGATATTCTTCCTTGCGGTCTACCTGCTCTATCGCCGGTTAAACCACAAATGGCAGAATCGCATGCTGCTGGCGGCCAGCTACGTCTTCTACGGGGCGTGGGACTGGCGGTTCCTGTCGCTCATTTGGCTCTCCACCGGCATCGATTACGTGGTCGGACTCAAACTGGGCGACCGCCACGGACGCGAGAAGAGCCAACGGGCTCGAAAAGGTTGGCTGGCCCTTTCCGTCTGCGCCAACCTGGGCCTGCTGGGCTTCTTCAAATACTATGGATTCTTCACCCACGAAATGGCCGGGCTGCTCGACTCGCTCGGCGTTCCCGTCGCACTGCCCAGCCTGAACATCGTCCTGCCCGTCGGCATCTCGTTCTATACGTTCCAGACCATGAGCTATACGATCGACGTCTATCGCCGCCAGATCGGGCCGACCCGAAACCTGGAGGCCTTCGCGCTCTACGTCGCCTTCTTCCCCCAACTCGTCGCCGGGCCGATCGAACGTTCAACCCATCTCATGCCGCAGGTATTGAATCCCCGCTGCTCGAAGCCGGGCGATTTCGCCGAAGGGCTCTATCTGGTCGCCATTGGCATGTTCAAGAAGGTGGTCATCGCCGACAATATGGCCGAGATCGTCAACGGCGTGTTCCAGTCGCCCCTATCGGAACTTTCCGGACTCGATTGCCTGGTGGGCGTCTATGCCTTTGCATTCCAGATCTACGGCGATTTCTCCGGCTATTCGGCCATCGCACGCGGCGTGGCCAAGTGGCTCGGTTTCGATATCATGGTCAATTTCAACCTGCCGTACTTCGCACAGTCGCCCAGAGAGTTCTGGCACCGGTGGCATATCAGCCTGTCCACCTGGCTGCGCGACTACCTGTACATTCCCCTGGGCGGCAGCAAGCACGGCGCGTTCGCCACGTATCGCAACCTGCTGCTGACTATGCTGCTGGGCGGACTCTGGCACGGTGCAGGTTGGACGTTCATTGCGTGGGGGCTCCTTCATGGCGTGCTTCTTTGCACCGACCGCGCCTTCGGTCTGACGCCGTCGAAGTCGGCCGCACGCCGGGCCCCCTGGTGGTTCGCCGTGGTCAACGTCCTGGTCACGTTCCACCTGGTATGCCTGGGCTGGCTGCTGTTCCGAGCCGAGAGCATCGGGCAGGCGTGGAGCATGCTGACCCTGATTGTCACCAACCATCAGGTCACCGCGTTCACCCAATACGGCTTCGGCCTGATTCTGTTCTATGTATTACCTCTGATGATGTACGAGTTATGGCTGTCTGTCCGTAACGACCTGGACCGTCTGGTCAAGGTCTTCTGGCCGGTACGTGCCGCAGTTTACAGCTACATGGCCCTGATGATCGTCTTCTTCCACCCGGTTGTAAAGCATGAGTTCATCTACTTCCAGTTCTAGTCAGGAAGGCAAGGTGCTGCTGGTCGTGGCGATTGTCCTCGTGGCCGGCGAAGTAGGCGCCCATGTCCTCAGCCGTACGTTTTCCGACGTCCGGCATCGCCAGCAGATTCCCGAAATCGCAGAGCAGATACGCGAGGCCCCCTCCCCTCGCGTCCTGTTCCTGGGCAACTCGCTCACGCGCCGGGGCATTTCTCTCGATGCCTTCCAAGATCAACTCCGCCGTCGCGGCGCTGCCCTTGGCGGTGCGTGGAAGGTATGCCCGGACGATACCACGCTGCGTCACTGGCACTATACGATCGAAAAGCACTTTCTCGAACGCCAGCCTCCCGTCTCGCCCGAATATGTCGTCATTACGTTTGTCGGAGACAGTCTGACAGATCAAGCCGCGCAGCGAACGCGTCGTCTCGCATTGAACGTGCAGGGCGTGCGGCAGGTGGTCGAAGTATTACGGCACGACGTGAAGTGCTTGGATGAAGCCGCCTATTTCCTGGCGTCGCACTGCCTCAAGGCGCTTGCGTACCAACCCGAAATCAAAGACGGCATCCTGCGGCGGCTGGTCCCGTATTATCGATCGGAGACCCGGCGACTCAATCAGCGACACCAGGCGTACTTGGCTCGCGTATCATCGCAAAAGGAGGCGGAAGGCGGCACGCCTGCATACACATATCAGGAGCTTCAGCGCTTCATGCAAACCCTTCGCACAAGCGGAGCGCATGGCGTCTTCTGCCTGATGCCCTTGCCTGACGAGCAATCGCTCGATCCCCGGCTGGTCGAAACGATCGAATCGGCCGGAATGACCTTCGTCGACTTTCGCGACCTCGCCGTCCACACCAAGGGCCACTACCCAGACGGTTACCACATGGACGCCGTCGCAGCCGACATGTACAGTCGCGCCGTCGCCGAACCAGTGTTGGAATGGATGACGATGCAATCTCTTGAAGCCGACTGTTCGAGAGATTAGTTGCGATGCGATCTGCCGTGTTTTGCGCACGGCAGTTACCTTTCACTTTTGCTGTTGGATTGCCAACTATGACAAATACGAATATGAAGCCGTCTCCAATAGGATCGCCACCGGGTGCCTTTGCGCTGGCTCTGGATGCACTGCACGAATGTGGTGCCAGGACTGTGTTAGATTGCCCTGCGGGGGAAGGAGTGTTTTCGCAGCGGTTGTTGCAAGAATCGTTTGCTGTGACAGCGGCGGACATTCTTCCCGACAACTTCCGTTGCGAGGATATGTCTTGTGACTTTGCCGATCTTAACGACACACTGTCGTATCCCGATGCATCCTTCGATGCGGTGGTATGTCTGAACGGTTTGCAGCGAATCTGGGCTAGATCTCGCGCGATCGAGGAATTGACACGCGTGCTCAAGCCGGGCGGGACTCTCGTAATCTCATTTCCCAACGTGAGCGATATTCGGCGGCGACTACTGTTTCTGCTGACCGGTTCCGTAACATGGAGTGTGATTGGCCCACCACACGCATTCGTGCCGGGTGCAACGAATCCAGCTAGTTGCTTTCGGTACGTGATGACGCCTGCCGATGTGCTGGCCGCGGTATCTAGTTGCGGTCTTGAGTGTCAGAGTGTGCACGCAACACATTATGCGAAAGGGTCGCTCGCAGCGATTCCTTTGGCGCTATTGCCCGCAATGCTTCGCTGGTGTTCGCCGCGGCGCATTGGGCGCGTGTACGATCGCGAGCAGTTCGCCCTAGGTTACGCGAACTCACTGGCAGGACTGTTGGGGGCGTTCCTCGTTGTCGTTGCGAAGAAGGCTGTGTAGCGTCTTGACCTATGGACACTCTGTTCAATCCCGAAATGCCGGAAGAGAGGATACTTGAAGAACTTCGCCAGATGCGGTTTGTCCCCGTTGGCGAAGGACATGCGGCTCGCGTGTACGGTGATACGCACAATCGGATCGTCTTGAAGGTCTTCCCTCCATTGCGGATTGGCTCTGCGCGGGAAGTACAGTTCATTCAACGCAACGCAGTCTTGCGCTATGTAGATCGGTTCACTGTGCGATGGGGGCGCCTTGCTCCAGTGAGATGGGTGCGCAGCAGCGCAAAAGCCGTTTTGGCGCGTTGCTTAAGTCGACGCAATCCCGACGCCCGAAAGCGCGCCGGAGATCGTTACATTGAGGGGTACAGGGCATGTATCGCCAAGGGCGTGATGGACGGGCTACCCACTCGCATTATTCCTAATTGGTTGCCACAACTCGATGTTAACGTCTCACGATTGCTGCGTCCGTACTTGGCGAAACCTCGCGAGGCTATCATGCAGCAGCGCTTTCCCAACGACGCTGTTGTAGGTGCTGTCCTCGAAGCCACATGCCGCGACGGTGCCGCAATAGAAGAGTGTTGTGCTTTAGTCGAAAAGGCCGTCGGTAACATGATTCAACTCTGGCAGCATGGGCTAGCGGACCTGGACGGTCGCTTTCCCATATTTGACAATCAGGTTGTATTACCTGACGGTACTGTTCAGTTGTTCGACGCGAATAACATCAGCGCGTCACGGGAACATGCATTCGAGTTTGTGCGAGCCAAAGAGGAAGAGCTGGCTGGCATCATTACACGACTAAATGCAGGCGATTATCCGCAACTGTTGTTCGACACAGAGGCTGCAAGCGTTGCCGACACAGGGCGGCTCTTGTATCAGCGACTGCCGAAACAGATGCGAGACCCGCTAGTCAAGCATTATCTGCAATCTGCTGCGGATGTGCTTTCCGAACGCACCTTCATACAGAACTGGCAGCGTCTTCGTCCTGTCTCTGCCGCGCCCGGAAATGCTCCATGACCACATCGAATTATGAAAACCTTTCCTGGCGTGATTACCGCCAAGCTACGGTGATGATCGCCTTCAGTGAAAACGAACCCACTCATGCAGTCAGCCCTCCGCCCCACCGCGTCCCGATCTCCGATTGTGTCCGCGTCAGCGCGTCCCCAGCTTCCAGCTTCCAACTCCCAGCTTCCATTTGATGCGTAAGCACCTTCGCAATTTGGCAGCGAACTGGATCAGCCACGGCGCGACGCTCGTCGTCCTGTTCTTCCTCTCGCCGTTTATTGTCCATACGCTGGGCAAGGTGGAGTACGGACTGTGGAGTCTGCTGACCGTGCTGACGGGCTACATGGGCCTTTTGGACCTGGGCATCCGTGCCAGTACCGGCCGATTCATCATGCTGTACCTGGGCAAGGACGACCAGAAAGCGGTGGACGAGACCATTCGCACGGCACTCGGCTTCTATTGCGGTCTGGGCGTGGTCGCCATCGCCGCAGGCGTGGGCCTGGGCTGGCTGTTCCCGCTTGTCTTCCCATCCATTCCGCCCGAATTCCACACAATTGCTCGTCTGTTGCTGCCGCTGCTGGCAGTGAACGTACTACTCTCGGCCCTGCAGGCCGTGTTCGACAGCATCCTCGCAGCCCACGAACGGTTCGACTTGGCTCGCGGCGTCGACTTGCTGTTACTCGCCCTACGAACGACGGCGACGGTCACAGCGCTCACGTTGGGATATCGCATTACAGCCTTGGCCATGGTTTCAGTTATTTCGCATGCACTGGCGGTGATTGGGTATTACGTATTGGCCAGTCATATCTATCCGGCCCTGCGACTCTGGCCAGTAGTCTTCAGCAAGGTTCGCCTGAGGGAGCTATTTGGTTACGGCCTGGCGGCATTCATTTCAGGCATATCTGTGAAACTAATCGGTCAGACTGACCTCCTAATTGCCGGCGCTGCTGTTAGTGTCGCGGCGACCGCCGTCTATTCGGTGGGGGCCATGGTCGTGTTCTACGCGGATACATTTCTTGGCTACATTGCAGCCACCCTCTTTCCCGCCCTGCAACGGGCTGTTGCACGTGACGAGCGGGGCGACACTCGCTGGCTATTCTTACGAACCAACCGCTTACGCCTCATTTGCGGACTACTGCCGTTTGTTGGCATGGTCATATTCGCAGAACCATTCATCCGCTTGTGGATGCTCGGCCCAGGTTTTGATGACACTTCGGTTAGGCAGGCGGCACTGGTCATGCAACTCCTGGCAGGTTCCAAGCTGTTGCTATTGTTCAAGGGTGAAAGCCCATCTGTACTAAACGCACTTGGGCGAGTACGTCTCACGGCTTCTCTTGCAGCGGCCGAAGCGGCCACGAATATCGCTTTGTCGCTTGTGTTCGTACTCCGTTTTCAGTGGGGACTGGCGGGCATTGCAGCAGCGACCTTAGTAGCGCGATTACTCATAGGTACGTTTATCGTATCGTGGTGCGCTTGCGCTACCATTGGCATCTCGTGGCGCACATACCTGCTACAGGTTGGCGGGATTGGAATGGTTGCCGGAGGAACATTTGCGACCATTTGTTTTGTAATTCACCTAACATTGCCGGATAACTCTTGGACGGTGTTCTTTCTCAAGATTGGATTGGCCACAGCAGTATACACATTACTGGCCTACGTCATATTACTTCCACCGCTCGACCGTCAGCGATTGCGTGGCTATCTTCTTCGTCATCGTGGCTTCAAGGCATCCGGATAATAGACACACCCTCGCAGTAGCAAGCGAGTACTGTGTTCTTTGTCGTATGCCGTTTCAGAACATCATTCCAACAACGCCGAGATTGTCTCATGGATTTGGTTCCAATGTCCCATTGGCAAGACACTTATCGTGGCTTGGATGCTCCACCTAAGCCATTGCCGATGATTGCGGAATGGCTGTTCCGCGTTGTCCCCTCAGGGAGTGGTTCCTGTCTTGAAATTGGGTGTTTTCCTGGGACATACCTTGCCGTGCTCGGTCAATTAGGTTATGAGTTGCATGGCATCGATACAGAACCTCGGACTGCGCAAGACCTGCCCCGATGGTTGCGCGACGATGGCCTAAGCGTTGGGACGTTTCATGTCTGCGACTTCGCCGATTTTGTGCCTGAGCGCCAGTATGACATAGTATCGTCATTCGGATTCATTGAACATTTCCATGATTGGCGAAGCGTGTTGCAGCAACAAGCCGCCTTGGTACGTCCCGGCGGCTTACTGATTGTCGAAACGCCAAATTTCGCCGGGATTGTACAGCGAGCCGTGCATCAGATCGGGAATCCTGCCCATTTTCGCATGCATAATCCCCAGGCCATGCGCCCTACCGCTTGGGTACAAGTCCTTAAACGCTGTGGCTTCGAAGTAATCAGTAAGGAATATCTCGGTGGGCTCGAATACGGTGTGCCACGTTGCCCGCGGAACATACTTCAACGTGCCTTCATGTGGGCTGCCAGCCGTACCAAATGGCGATTGGCGTCTATGCTTCAGACGCCACGTTCCCTTTATTCCCCGTTCTGTGGAGTGATCGCGAGGCGAGTTGCACAGCATTTACGAAGCCGTGCATAATGGACGCGCCTAAGTAGTAGCTCACTGCACCACGTGCCGCGCCACGGGACACGCCTCGCGTGTTCCTCGTAGATCGCAAGAGCGCATTACTGGACTAGACACCTATGCTCCGACCGCTACCACTTCGCATTCAATTGCAGGGACTCCGTGCAATCGATCGTCCCGGCGGCGGTACCACGTATTGTACTCGCGTTTCGGAGGAAATGCGCCATCGCGGACATACCGTAACACGATTACACCCCCAAGGCGATATACCGGGCAATGTTCTCAACCTGCCTTCAGGTGTCATATGTCTTCAGCACGCGCCTGTGCAAACCACGCCAGTATTCTGGCGATTGCCGACTTTGGGAAAGGTAGCTCGTTATAAACGCCTTGTGCGCGAATATGCTCCCGGTAATGACCTAATCATTTCGCATTCACTAATATATGCTCTAGCATCCAAGCAAGCGTTTCCGGCCACCTGTGTTTGTTATTTTCTCGGGAATGTCGAATCCCACGCGTACCGACCGGCGACACACGACCAACGGCTGCTAACGCGGATGTGCCGGCGACTCGACCGGTCGTTGTTATACCGAGTGGAACAAGCGGCACTTGACTCTGTAGATTCAGTAGTTCCAAATTTCGTAACTTGATATAGGTGAACGCAAGGGCTTTTTGGTAAAGGACTTAGGGGATCACACATACCCAAGTCCAGACCAGGAGGTAACCCATGCGTTCACGGAAGAACCATTGTACGATCTCATGCCGCGAAGTCCACAACCGCGCCGGAGCCATTGTCCAGCAGCATCTCCAGTTGCAGGACCATGGGTACAAATGCCGGGCGTCGGTCTTGCTGAATGTCCTCTTTTACGCAGCTTCCCGTATTGGCTTCATTTCCGCTGCTTGCCGGAATCTGGCGGGCGCGCCAACACAGCAGACCGTATTCAACGTGCTGGTGGCGACGTTGCCGGAGTATCACGAACTGGAGAAGCGGTTGAACAAGGCGCTGGTGGACGGCCTTCCCAAGGCCGTGCGACGGCGCAAACAGACGCTGGCGATCGACCTGACGTTGATCCCGTACCATGGCGAGCCACATCGGCACCTCGACGAAATCTATCGCAGCCAACCGAAGAGTGGCACGAGTCACTTTCATGCATACGCCACCTGCTACGTGGTTCGCAACGGGCATCGTTTCACGATCGCCTTGACGCCGGTACAGCGCGGCGAATCGATGGAAGAGGTCGTCCGTCGCCTGCTGCGTCAAGCACGCGCCCAGGGCGTAAAATGCCGGCTTTTGCTGCTGGATCGCGGGTTTTACTCGGTTGCAGTCATCCGTTATTTGCAGGCAGCCCGCTGCGCTTTTCTGATGCCGGTTGTCAAACGCGGCCGCAAGCCGAAGGCGGGCCAAGCCGCGACGGGTACGCGGGCCTTCGCCCAATGGAAGAAGAGCGGTTGGGCCACACACACCCTGAAAGCGTCCAAGGCAACCAAGTACGGCAAGACCGCGACCGTCAGGATTTGTGTCAAGTGCGGCAATCTTGCCGGCAAGTGGAAACGCCACGGCCGACGGGCGTTCGTGTATGCGTTTTGGGGATTCCGGCCTGCCAGCCCGCAATGGGTGTACGAAACGTATCGCAAACGGTTCGGTATCGAAACCAGCTATCGCCAGATGAACGAGGCACGCATCCGCACCTGCACTCGCAATCCACTGTTGCGGCTGCTCTTCTTCGGCTTGGCGATGATCCTCCGCAACGTCTGGGTCTGGTTTCATTTGACCACCCTCTCGGAACGCCACGGACGACGACTCGCGTTACATCTGGAGCGTCTTCCATTCCGCGATATGCTGCTGAACCTGCAGCGGGTGGCCGAAGTGATCATGGGAATCACACAATGCATCCTCGACGTAACCTCCGGCCACGCAACACCTTCTGACACACCGGACGCTTTCAGCTAAAATTTGGAACTACTGAGATTATGTACTGGTGCCGAGTTCGCGAAATATTGAGCGGTTGCAACGGTGCTTCGGTTATGTGCGTCCCACGTGGGTCGTATGCCCACAAGGGGTGGACGATCTTCTAAAGAACGTTACGCTGACGCGCACACAGGTGCGACATGCCTTGGATACGCCGAATGATGCCATGGTGATTGTCACCGTAGGAGAGCTCGATGAGAATAAGAACGCACAGCAAGTGATCGAGGCAATTGCCGCTGTCCGGAATTCCCACGTCTATGCGTGGATTATTGGTGATGGGCCGTTACGAGAAGAGTTGAGTAACGCTGCACGCAAGCTGCACGTTGAACATCGCGTGCGTCTGCTTGGCTATCAACCAATGGTTGGCAATTACTTGGCTGCCGCAGATGTGTTCGTATCGTGTTCGCGTTTTGATACCTTTCCGAATGTGGTGCTTGAGGCTATGGTCTGTCGATTGCCTGTCGTCGGTCCAAAGCATGATTGGAATCGCGGGTTCAGTGCCATCGATGAGATGTGTGAGCCGGGTGTGAGTGCATTGCTCTTTGATCCCTCTGATTTAGGCGAACTTGTTGACTGTATCACAGTATTGAGTGAGGACGCGGAGCGGCGTATGTTAATGGGGGCCACAGCGCGGCGCAGCACGCTGTCGCGATTCAACTGGTGTAAGCATGCTAAGGCACTTCTTGCGATTGCTACTGGCTGCGCTACTGCACAAGACGTGGCAAGTTAAGACACAATGGAAGATTCGCGTGAACTGAAAAGATTGAATGGTCGCGGCGAAGCCGCTTCGATTGATTACGATACAAAGCGGTTCGCATGGGAGTACGTGATACCTCTCGCAAGATGGACCTTGCGAACGCTCAAAGTACAGCGAGTGCTTCAGTCGCTTAATGTGCAGGACGGAATCCGCATTCTCGATTGTGGATGCGGAGAAGGTGCCTTAGCAAGAACACTCAAATTACGGTTGCCTTCTGCAACGGTTGCTGGATGTGATATAAGTCGCTCGCATGTGGAGCGTGCGCGGGAGGTGGGCGAGGACGTTGAATATCGGCAGATTCTTGGGGAACTGCCATATGAACCTGAGGCATTCGATGCGGTTATTGTTCTAGACGTGCTGGAACACGTGGAATCGCCAGAGGCGTTCCTGCGTGATGTGGCGCGGGTATTGCGACGTGGTGGGCAGTTGTGTTTGCATTGTCCTTGTGAGGGGCAGGTGCTGACATTGCATTGGCTTGGTTGGAAGCTTCGCGTGGGCCATAATCTGAAACGTGATCTTGTTGGGCACATACAACGCTTAACGCATAAGGAGGTGGTTGCCTATGCGCGGAACGTTGGGTTGCGTTGTGTCCGCAAGCGCTACGAGTATCATGTGATTGGCCAAGTCGCAGACTGTTTGATGTTCTGGAAGAAATGGTGTATCCAGAAGAGTGATGATGGGAGGGAGCGGTGGTTTGAAAGGCTAATTGCCAACGTGCCGACGTGGCGTTTCTTCAAGATACTCCAGGCACTGAGTTATTGGGAGAGTCGCGTCCTAGCTCGGATCCCTCTGGCGATGGGGATCGATGCAGTGTTTGAAAAAGAATGAAAGAAGTGCGAATTGCAGTCGACGGACGTAGCATGTGTGGCGGCTCGCCACGTGGCACGGGGAAGTGCTTTTGGGAACTGTATGCTCGATTAGCTGGCGCACACAGCGAATGGCGTGTTACATTGTACCATCGCAATGTCAACCGAATGAACGAACTCCCTGCTGGTAATCTGAAGGCACGCCGTATTGAAATGCTTGGCGATCGGTGGGGTATTTGGCGACGAGTACGGCTTCCACTGGCTGCCTGGATAGGGAGGGCTGATGTGCTTCATTGTCCTGCCAATATTGGGCCAGGTGTTTCCCTTGTTCCGACGTTGCTCACCATTCATGACCTGATCCCACTACAAGAGGAGTTTCGATCAAGTCGTACGTTGCGTTGGGGAGCTGCCGTCTCACATGCGGCTCGGAAAGCTCGCTGTATTACGACACCAAGCCAATACAGCAAGCGTCAGATTGTCGAAGTGATGGGCATTCCCGAGGAGAAGATAGTGGTGCATCCTTGGGGGCCGAATCCCAATTGCCGACCGGCGGCGGAAGGTAGTGAAGTAAACCGCGCCCGGGCTGTCTGTGGCATGGAGGCCGATCGACCCTACGTTATGGCTCTTGGGGGAGAAGATCCTCGAAAGAACACGCGACGTATCCTCAAGGCATGGGCATTACTCACATCCTCAAGAATGCGTGATGCGGCATTGCTGGTTATCGGAATGCATGATGCGATGATTAACCACCTTGCACGCGAGTTCGCCGAGATGGTCGATGCGGGACGCTGCATCCTGATGGGATATCTCTCGGAAGACGATATGACTGTGCTCATGAGTGGGGCGGAGATTGTGTGTTTTCCATCTTTGAGTGAAGGCTTCGGGCTTCCCGTACTTGACGCCTTTGCCTCGCATACGGCCGTATTGACGAGTCGCGAGACTTCCATTCCGGAGGTTGCCGGCGATGCGGCCTATTACGTCGATCCGCGATCGGAAGACTCAATTGCCCGCGGCCTGAAAGAACTGTTGCGCGACGATGCTCTCCGCGCAGCCCTAGTTGTCGCCGGGACCAACCGGTTGCCGCAATTCACCTGGGAACACTGTACACAACAGTTTTGTCGGGCTATTGAGGCATGCCTCCCCTGAACAGTATGAAATGGCTCTTTGCAACAACCCGGTTCCCATGGCCAATCGCAGACGGACATTGGCTGCGCGTTTATCACTTGGCCCGAACGCTTGTCGCGACTGGCGACAGGGCGGCGATACTGTCATATCCCGGAGACATCACAGGGAAGGCTGCGTATGCGGCTGCTCGTGTCGATGTTCTGCCGTTCGTAGAAGAGGCACCTATCGAGCGAGGACGCGGTCGCGTTGCCTTGGCGCCCTTTGCGTTTGACTCCCGACTCGCTACTGCGGTGGCGCAATATGCGGCAGACTTCGATGTCGTTGTATTATCAGGCGCTAGGATGCTCCAGTATTCACCAGAGGCGGAGCGTGCCGGAAATGTCATTGCTGATCTGATCGATGATCCGGTTCTCGAATATGCTCGCCGCCCGTACCAGATATTCGAATGGCGACCATGGCTCCGCGCTGTGAAGAATAGGATTGGACGCCCCCGGTATGAACGGTACTTCTTGCCCCATGTGGATGCCGTGACCTTTGTAAGCGAGAGCGACTGCAAGTCTTTCCGGAATCGTCACCCGCACAGCCGCATCACGTGTGTTCCTAACGGTGTGGATGCTAGTTACTTCGTACGGCCATCACACCCGAAGGACAATGTCCCGGACGCACACGTGCGAGTCGTGTTTGCTGGATATATGGGCAATCCGAACAACGAGAAGGCGGCATCGTTTCTCGTGGAGGAAGTCGGGCCATTACTGTGGACTGCACTGCCGTATACGACAGTGCAACTCGTCGGTGCCGAACCTACAGACACCGTCAAACGACTAGCGGCGGAACGTGTCGAAGTTACTGGCCCGGTGAATGATATCCGTCCCTACCTCTGGGCTGCCACCGTGGTCGCTGTTCCCATGCAGTCCGGAACGGGGATCAAGAACAAGGTATTGGAGGCATGGGCGACAGGTGCCGCCGTCGTTGCAACGTCCTTGGCATGTCAAGGTCTTCCTGCCGAACACGGTCGGAATATACTCGTCGCCGATTCGCCGCAGGCATTCGCGCAGTGTTTAGGTCAAGTCATTGCCGATGCGGGATTACGCCACCAACTTGGTGCTGAGGCTCGCCAGACTGTAGTGACGCGCTGCTCATGGGAACACGCGGTCAACGCATTGCGCCGCGTCTTAATACCCGAATAGCCTCCCGCTTGGTATTTGCCCCTCAACGCGAGCATGACGCCGAACGCCCGTGCTTTCGTACGACACCATCCCACATCAAGTGACATGAATCAGTTGATAGCAACACAATCAGATTGGTGGGGTGGTCAGACGCGTCAGCGACCCACTGCCACCGGACGACTCTTTCCCCCAACTCCCAACTCCTAGCTTCCATCTTCCAATTCAATGGCACTCAAAACCGTATTATTCGTCGTGCTTTTCCTGGCGGCATGTCTGGGTACGTTCATTAGTCCGATATGGCCTTTGCTAGGCTATGTGGCCCACTACTGCGTCGGCCCAGAACGGCAATGGTGGCATGCGCCAATAGCCGACTTGGGCATTCGCTACTCCATGACTCTTGGAGTGCTGACGCTTGTTGCCATGTTCTTCCATGCCGGCAAGCTGCAGTTCGGAAAGAGCCCCTTGTGCGCACATGAAATGCTTTTGCTCGGATTCTTGGGTGCCGTATGGCTTTCGGTCCTGATCGGGCCAACCACTGTGGGACGATACATTGTGGCGGACCATGTGTCCGTCAAAATCTCCAAAGTCATTCTCTTCACACTCATGCTCACCCATGTGGTCACCGATTTCAAGAACCTGGATCGACTGCTCTGGGTGTTGATCATCGGCTCAATGATCCTGGGCATGCAGGCGTGGGATACGCCTTATCGTTCGTTCGTTCAGGGACGCTTGGAAAATGTCGGTGGGCCCGATTTTGCGAACTCCAATTACTTCGGCGCGTTCATGGCCACGATGATGTGGCCTATTGGCGTGCAGTTCTTGCGAAGCGGATGGCGAGGTAAACTTCTCTGTTTCCTTTCCGGTGGTTTCACCGCCAATGCCATTATCCTTACACGCAGCCGCGGGGCCGTGGTCGGACTGGCAGCCGGCGGCATCATGGCGCTGGTGATGGCGCCCAAGCGGTTCCGTATATACATCGCTCTGGGACTGGTGCTGGGTGCAGCAGGCTTCTATTACCTGACGGACGAACGCTTCTTAGAGAGATCGGAAACCATCACCGCTTCGGCGGAGGAGCGGGATGACTCGGCGAAAGCCCGGCTTGATTATGTTCAGATCGGGCTCCGCATGTGGGCCAACCGACCGTGGGGCGTCGGGCCGGGCAACTTCCCCCAGTTTGCCGGTAACTACGACCATACGCGTGCAGGACGGGATGCTCACAACTCCTATATCCGCTGCCTGACAGAGCTGGGAGCCCAAGGATTTGCGTTCTTCTTGGCGCTCTTCGTCAGCGCACTGTGGATGCTTTACCAGATGCGACGAGAGAAGCTCGAACTCCCGGATGCACAGAAGAAAGACGTGATGCTGCTGTCCCTTGGTATCATGTGCTCACTGGCCGTCATCATGGCTGTAGGCCTAGCCCATACGTTGACCTACATTGAGTTCACATGGTGGTTCCTTGCGCTGCCCGTATGCCTGCGCCGAATCGTAGACAACGCCCGCCTTCCCGTCGCCAAGCGGCACAAGTCCCTCGGCGCCATGTTTCGGCAGGAGGAAACTAGTTGCTAGTTGCTAGTTGCTAGTAACGCGCTCACGCGGTAGTTTATACGGCAGGCTGTTGATGGGGAGAAAGTTGTTAGTTGAAAGGAAGGACAATGGGGGAAGTGAAGCATTTCACCGATTTGGAGGTGTGGCGAAGGTCACATGATTTATTCCTTGAAGTGCTCAAGGACTTGGACCAATTGCCTCGCACGCGGGCCGCGGCGGCTGTGACGGATCAGGTTGTACGTAGTATCGGTTCGATTGGAGCCAATATTGCCGAAGGATTCAATCGCAGCCAGGCGAAGTTCAGCAATGCCCTCGACATCGCTTTGGGGGAGGCAAACGAGTCGGAGAACTGGT
Organism: Thermoguttaceae bacterium; assembly: GCA_040772845.1. Taxonomy (GTDB): domain Bacteria; phylum Planctomycetota; class Planctomycetia; order Pirellulales; family Thermoguttaceae; genus PWXP01. The sequence goes on along the minus strand of JAXGXG010000001.1, from coordinate 4,718,567 downwards.
TGTACAAGCTGCGCGACGCCGGTTTCCTCGCCCAAGATCGTGCCAACGTTCACATACGCAACTGCATCGAAATCGAGAAAATGCTCGCCTCACTCCGCCGCGCCATTTGCAGTCACTCCAATCCTCCTGAAGGCAAGAAGTAGGTTGTGCCATTATTACACTAGCAACTAGAAACTATTATCTCCCATGCGGTCAGTCCCCCGCGTCAGCGCGTCACTAGCAACTAGAAACTAGCAACTAGAAACTAAACATGTGCGGTATTGTCGGTATCTTCGATAGGACTGGGCAGCGGCCAATCGACCGCGATGTGCTGCACCGAATGAACGAGAGCCAGTTCCATCGCGGGCCGGACGAGGGCGGCTTGCACGTCGAGCCCGGCCTCGGCCTCGGCCATCGCCGCCTGTCCATTATCGACCTCTCAGCCGGTCAGCAGCCTATGCATAGCGCCGACGGGAACGCCGTACTGGTCTACAACGGCGAGGTCTATAACTTCCGCGACTTGAAGAAAGAACTGAAAGCACTCGGACACGTCTTCAAGACGACGTGCGACACCGAGGTGGTGCTGGCCGCCTGGCAGGCGTGGGGCGAGGCATGCGTCGAACGGTTGCGCGGTATGTTCGCCTTCGCCGTTTGGGACAGGACACGGCAGACCCTGTTCCTCGCTCGCGATCGGCTGGGCATCAAACCGCTGTACTATGCACCAGTATCCGACGGTCAGTTCCTGTTCGGCTCGGAACTGAAGGCGCTGAAGTGCCATCCGCAATGCCCCGACAGCATCGATCGAACGGCCGTCGAAGATTTCTTCGCCTTCAGGTACATTCCGGAGCCCAAGACAATCTATGACGGGGTGTACAAACTGGAGCCAGGCTATACCCTCACGCTCATACGTGGGCAAACCGACTGCCAACCTCGGCGGTATTGGGATGTCCAGTTCGACGTGCAGGCGTCCGGCGCGCAGCAAGATATCGCACACGAATTGATCGAACGCCTGCGCGAGGCCGTCGGTATCCACATGGTGTCCGACGTGCCGCTTGGCGCATTCCTCTCGGGCGGGGTCGATTCGAGCGCTGTCGTTGCAACGATGGCCGGACTCTCGTCGCGGCCCGTGAATACGTGTTCCATCTCGTTTGGTGATCCTGCATTCAACGAAGCAGTTTATGCCCGAATGGTCGCCGAACGGTATGGTACGGCACATCGCACCGAGTTGGTCCAGTCGGATACGTTCGACCTGATCGACCGGTTGGCCGGCCTGTACGACGAGCCGTACGCAGATAGCTCCGCGTTGCCCACCTATCGCCTGTGCCAGTTGGCGCGGCGCCATGTGACCGTGGCGCTGTCGGGCGACGGCGGGGATGAGAACCTGGCCGGGTATCCGCGTTATCGGTGGCACAAGCAGGAAGACCGCTTGCGGCGGCTGTTACCGCACGTACTGCGTGGGCCGCTGGTGGGCTTGCTTGGCTGGCTGTGTCCGGATGCGAAGTGGCTTCCCGGAGCCCTTCAGGCGAAGAAGACCTTGCAATCGATTGCCCGCGAATCGGTGGAAGGTTACTTCCATAGCATGGCCGTGAACTCCGATGCCGTGCGTGCCCGGATGTTCAGCCCGTCGTTGAAACGCGATTTGCAGGGGTATCGCGCGATCGAGGTATTCAAGAAGCACATGGCCAATGCGCCGCAGGGCGATGCGCAATCGATGGCACAGTATCTCGACCTCAAAACATACCTGCCGGGTGACATTCTGACCAAGGTGGATCGTGCCAGTATGGCACACTCGCTGGAAGTGCGTGTGCCGTTGTTGGACCACAAGCTGGTTGAATGGATTGCCACGTTGCCGCCCGGGCTGAAACTGCGCGATCGAGAAGGCAAATACATTTTCAAGAAGGCCTTGGAGCCGTACTTGCCCCAAGATGTCCTCTATCGGCCAAAGAAAGGTTTTTCGGTTCCTTTGCAACGTTGGTTCATGGGGCCGTTGAAGGAGAAGGTCCGGAACTCGCTTGTGCATGGCGCCATTGCCGATTCCGGATTGTTTGACATGGCCTTTATTCGTCATATGGTCGATGAATCTCAACAAGGCCGCGGACATTACACCGGTCCCGTCTGGTCCCTGTTGATGTTCCAGGCGTTCCTGAGAGGCTAGCTGGAAGATAGAAGCTGGGAGATCGCAGATCGGAGATCGGGACGCGCTCACGCGAGGAGTTATTGTTTAACGGGAAAGCCGGGGAAGCAGTCGCAGGTAAATGCGAAGGCGGTATTGAACAGAAGGAAGCACAGGAAGCAGTGCAAAGACGGCTGGTGAGGGCTCGTGCTTGACTGGCCTGGCGATGCCTTCCTCTTACCTTTGCGCAATACGTGAATGATGCCATGAAGATCGTCGTCTTTACAGGGAGCCTGAACCATGCGGTCCGAAAGGCTATCATCACGCTCGACGACACTTTGCCATCGCTTCAATGGTTGATTGTGCTACATTCACCTAAGAAGACGGCGGGGCAGTTGTTGAGAAACCAGTGGCGCAACTTTCGCCGGAATGGATGGCGCTGGATTCCGTATCAGGCAGCCGATGCCAAAGAGCTTTTCTTGCGAAAGAAGCAGCAATTAGAAGCTATGGGACGGCCTGGAGTACAGTGGACCCTTGCTACACTGAAGGACCACTCAAACATCCACATTTTGCCTGTCGACAATATCCACTCACAAACGGCCCGCGATGCCGTGAGCTCTTTCACTCCCGATCTTGGGCTTGCGCTGGCAGCACCCATTCTGCGGCCCGATCTATTCACACTTCCGCGGTTGGGAACGATCAATCTCCATAAGGGGAAGCTGCCCGAGTATCGCGGCATGCCACCGGCGTTTTGGGAGCTGTGGAACAATGAAACCACGGTGGGCTGTTCTGTCCATTGGATCAACGAAAGGCTCGACCAGGGCGACGTGGTTCATGATGCGATGCTTCCGCGCGCCGTATATTCCACGGTGCGAGGACTACAGCTACAGTTGGATGAACTCGGCGTCCGCTTGGTACGCGAGACTGTCCGTGACATTATTTCGGGACAAGCGATGTCGCGTCCGCAGTCAGGAAAAGGACATACCTACCGAAAACCGACGTTGGCGCAGGTTGCAACACTCGATCGCAGGTTGCTTGAGCGGCAAACTCCGAAGGAGGCTGTTCTTAAAGCAGTTGCAAAGCGACTTTATTCGACAATGGGCCTTGCCTTGTGGCGCATGCGCCTTGCCAAATTTGCGACACCTCGAGTGACCGTTCTACTGTTTCATCGTGTAACCGACGACGTGCGCGATAACCTAACAGTCGGCATAGAGCAGTTCGACCGGCAAATGGCGCTCGTACAGCGACATTGCCACGTACTTGGAATCAACGAGGTGCTAAAGACTGAACTTGTGCCGCAATCGGATAAGCCAATGGTCGCCGTGACGTTCGATGACGGTTATCTGGACAACTACCAGAACGCAGTCCCTATTCTAATGCGCCACCATATCCCGGCAGCCTTCTTCGTCACCACAGGAATAATTGACAGACAAGGGCGGTTCCCGCACGATATCCGGCGAGGAAATCCACCCATTCCACTAATGCAATGGGAACACCTGCGCCAGATGCATGACTGGGGTTTCGTGATTGGTTCGCATTCGGTTAGCCACATCGACTGCGCCGCGGAGCCCGTGACAGTCGTTCAGGCCGAACTGTCTGAATCGCGAGATCGTTTGCGAGACGAACTCGATTTAGGGGAACTGTTGTTTGCGTATCCATACGGAAAACGCGACAACATGACGCCAGAGCGGCTTGAACTGGTAAAGCAAGCAGGCTACAAGGGCTGTTTGGCTGCGTACGGCGGCTCGAATGTCCGCAGAATCGACCGGTACAATGTCCTGAGGCGAGGCATTCATTGGGAGTTCAGTGATAGCGCATTCCTATGTGAATGTCTTGGCTGGCGCAGTGCGGTGTATTCGCCCACGATGGACATGGACACTTCGTCCGACACGGCATGACGTCCCTGAATATGCTTCATGTTGTTCCTGGACTGCCAATCGGTGGAATGGAACTCACGATGCTGCGCATCGTTGCCGGGCTGGCCCAGCGTGGAATGCGCCACACCATTGTGGCCTTGCGCGAAGACGCGCCGTTGGCCGATCGGCTACCGCCTGACGTTGCCGTTCACCTGATGCACTCGCCCCCGAACGAACTGCGGCTGCCGCTGCGGTTGGCGCGAGTCATCCGGCGGGTAAGGCCCGACGTGATCCATGCACGCAACTGGGGCGCGTGGCCCGATACGGTGGCCGCATCCCTTCTGGTCCGGCCGCGGGTGCCGCTGATCCTGAGCTTCCACGGCCTGGGCCGCGCCGGCTTCATGCCGTGGCGGCGGCGGATGGCCTCGCGGGTTATGGCACGCATGGCAACTGGGCTGTTCACCGTAAGCGAAGCCTCCAAACGGCTGATGGTCGATCGATGGGGCTGGCCGGCCGCCAAGACGCAGGTGATCCCAAACGGGGTCGATACCGAGCTGTTCACACCGGCCGAACGCCCGGAACAGCCCGGGCCGCTGCTGGTCGGTACCGTGGGCAACCTGCGGCCGGTCAAGAACCAGGCCATGCTGGTCCAGGCGTGCGGTCGGCTCGCCGCGGCCGGCTGCCAGTTGGAGCTGCGCATTGCAGGCGAAGGGGACGAACGGGAACATTTGGTCCAGCAGGCCCGCACGGCCGGCCTGGGCGACCGGCTCCGCCTGCTCGGGCGCGTGGAAGACATACCTGCGTTCCTCCAGCAGCTTGACCTGTTTGCCCTTACAAGCGATAGCGAGCAGCATCCGAACGCACTGAACGAAGCGATGGCGTGCGGGCTTGCCTGCGTTGCGACGCAGGTGGGCTGTGTGGACGAACTGCTCGACGGCGGCCGGTGCGGGCGCATCGTCAGCCCGGGCGATGTCGACGCATTGACCGCGGCCCTTGCGGACCTTGCGGCCCATCCCGTCACGCGGCGCGAACTGGGCCGGCTTGCCCGCCAGCGCGCCTGCCAACATTACAGCCTGCAGGTGATGCTGGAAGCGTACGAGGCGATGTATAGGGAGATAGGAGATCGGAGGCAGCCAGTTGTTAGTGATTAGTTGCTAGTTGCTAGTTGGGAGATCGGAGTTCGAAACCCGGTCCCGCACCCGCGCCAGCGCGTCACTAGCAACTAGAAACTATTGACTCATTGTCCCCATCTCCGAACTCCCATCTGCGATGTGATCCAATGAAAGCCTTTAATTTTCGATCGCCGGTTATGTGGGTGGCCGTCTGTGTCTGTGCGTACACGGTGAGCGTACTGGCTGCGTGCGCGCTGATGTGGCTTGCAGGCGACCGCTGGTGGCCGCCTACGCTCTTGCTGTACGGGCCGCGGTGGGTGCTCGGGCTGCCGCTGGTAGTCCTCACGCCGTTGGCTTTGGTGCTGCGCCGGCGATGGCTGTGGCCGCTCGGGCTGGCCGCCGTGGTTGTGGTCTGGCCTATTATGGGACTCAATGTGCCCTGGCCCGTGGCAGGCGACTCGCCCCAGCCTGCCCTGCGCGTGGTCACCTACAACGTCGACCGATGGGCAGTCGACAAGGCTCGCTTCACAAACCTGCTCGATACGCTCCAGCCCGACTTGATGGCTGTACAGGAGGCGAGGGGATGGCACGTTCCGGAGAACTGGTACGTAGAACGAGTGGAAGAGATGCACGTGATTTCCGCCTATCCGATCGTCGACGTCCACGTGTCGCACGGCCTGAAGCCCCCATGGCGCGGCCCCTACGTGAACTGCCTGTACTGCGTGGTGGAAATGCCGATGGGCCGAGTCGGCTTCGCCAACGTCCATCTCGGCACGCCGCAGCCGGGGCTTTCTGCCGTGCTCGACGGAGAAACGGGCCTTGACCTTACGCGAATGGCTGAAGCCGACAGCCATCTCGAATGGCGGCGCCAGGAATCGGAACGCGTGGCCCGCTGGCTGGCAGGCTTTCCGGAAACCAAGATCATCGCAGGCGATTTCAATATGCCCGTCGAAAGTACCATCTATCGCCGGTACTGGGGCGACTATCGTAATGCATTCAATCAGGTTGGGCTCGGGTTCGGCTATAGCAAACAAACGAGAATTCGCGGGCATACCTACGGTACGCGCATCGACCAGATTCTGACCGACGATCACTGGCGCGCCGTTCGCTGTTATCTCGGGCCCGATCTGGGCTCCGACTATCTGCCGCTTGTAGCCGATCTGAGTTGGAGTATCGGAGATAGGAGGCAGCCAGTTGTTAGTGATTAGTTGCTAGTTGCTAGTTGGGAGATCGGAGTTCGAAACCCGCTCCCGCTCCCGCCCCACCGCGCCAGCGCGTCACTAGCAACTAGAAACTAGCAACTAGCAACTCTTTGTCCCCATCTCCGAACTCCACCGGAGGGCTCGCGCCCTTCCGCTCCCATATCCCAACTAGCAACTCATGCGTTCCGCGACAGCGCGTCACTAGCAACTAGAAACTAGCAACTCTTTGTCCCCAACTCCCAGCTCCCATTTCCGTCAGCGCGTCACTAGCAACTAGAAACTAACAACTAGCAACTAATCGTGAAGCTGATCCGTCCCCCAAAACCTGATATCGCCACCGTGCCGCGCGAGCGGAAAGTGGTGGCGGTGACCGGCGACTCGCAGGTGGGCTTGTGGATGCTGCGAAGCCTGGCGCGCGGCGGGCTGACGGTGTTTGCCGTGTGCAATTCACACCAGGGGCAGGCGGCTTATAGCCGGTTCTGTGCCGGGGCATGGTATTTCGACCGGTCGGACGCTGCTCCGCCGTTGGCCCAGCAGCTTCTCGCGCTGGCGACCGAACTGGACGCTGGGTCCGTTATGCCCATTGCCGAGCATATCCACCAGGCGCTCATCGCCCATCGCGACCGGTTCGAGCCGGCCGTCCACGTGTTCTCGCCGTCGGCCCAATGCTTCGAGAAGGCGACCGACAAGGCGCGTATGCACGGGCTGTGCCAGCAGTTGGACATCCCCGTGGCACGGGGCCAAATGCTCGACAAACTTATGGCCGCAGGCGGTACGGAACTGCAATTCCCGCTGGTCCTGCGCACCAGTCGGCAGAACGATGCAGACGCCGGCGGCCGGGCGCCCTGGAAGGCCGCCTACGCAACCGGGCCCGAACACCTGGCCGAACTGTACGGGCAGGTGCGCGACTATGCTCAGAATATCCTGGTGCAAGAGTATCATCCGGGTGTGGAAGACCACATCCACGTGCTCATACACCGGGGCCGGCCGGTTATGGTGGGCGAATACTACGGCGAACATCATATGCCGCTGGCCGGCGGCGTGACCGTCCAGCGCGTTTCCTGCCGGCACGAAGCCATGCAAAACGATGCCGTTCGCCTGCTGCAGGCGATTGGCTGGGAAGGGGTCGCTACGTGCCAGTTCCACTGGGATCCGGCTACGGACAAGTACATCTTCCTGGAGATCAACCCGCGCATGTGCGGCGGGCAGCCCACCATTATCATGGCCGGGTTCGACTCGCCGTTTCTGCTGTGGCAAAGTCATTTCGAACCGGACCGCATGCAGCCGGGCCCCTATCGCCTGGGCCTACGCTCCCGCATCTTGGGCGGCGATCTGCGATGGTTGCAGGCGACGTGGCGGCGCGACGAGTTGCCGCCGGACCAGCGGCACCGCAGCCGCCTGGGCGCATTGGCCAGCTTCCTATGGAACACCGGCCCATGGACCAAGGACGACTCCTTCATGTGGACCGACCCCAAGCCGTTCCTGGTCGATTTGTGGGGGATGGGGAGGAAGTTGCTAGTTGCTAGTTGCTAGTTGCTAGTTGCTAGTTGCTAGTTGCTAGTTGCTAGTAACGCGCTCACGCGGTAGTTTATACGGCAGGCTGTTGATGGGGAGGAAGTTGCTAGTTGCTGGAAAGGAAGGACGATGGGGGAAGTGAAGCATTTTACCGATTTGGAGGTGTGGCGAAGGTCGCATGATTTATTCCTTGAAGTGCTCAAGGACTTGGACCAACTGCCTCGCACGCGGGCCGCGGCAGCCTTGACCGATCAGATGGTGCGCAGCATCGGCTCGATTGGCGCCAATATCGCCGAAGGGTTCAATCGCAGCCAGGCAAAGTTCAGCAATGCCCTCGACATCGCTTTGGGCGAGGCAAACGAGTCGGAGAACTGGTTGTACAAGCTGCGCGACGCCGGTTTCCTTACCCCAGATCGTGCCAAGGTTCATGTGCGGAACTGCATCGAAATCGAGAAGATGCTCGCCTCGCTCCGACGTTCTATCTGCAATCGCTCCAATCCTCCTGAAGGCAAGAAGTAGGTTGTGCCATTATTACACTAGCAACTAGCAACTATTATCTCCCATGCGGTTAGTCCCCCGCGTCAGCGCGTCACTAGCAACTAGAAACTAGCAACTATTATCTCCCATGCGGTTAGCCCTCCGCGCCAGCGCGTCACTAGCAACTAGAAACTAGCAACTAGAAACTGGCTTTCTCCGATTTTTCTTCTATGAATCGCGGTGTATTCCTGACGTTTGACGTGGAGTGCAGTATGGGCGGGGCCTGGGGCGACCCGGGGCTGCGGCCGGTACCGCCTGCACGCGCGGTGTGGGGCGAATATGGGTCGCAGCGGTTCGGGCTACCGTTGATTGTCGAAATCCTGGAACAGAATGGGCTGGCCGCCACGTTCTTCGTCGAGGCGTTTACCGACGAGCAGGGCTATCCGGGCGAGATGGAGCGCGCGTGCCACTACCTGCTGGAGCACGGGCAGGATGTGCAGCTTCACATTCACCCGGGGCACGAACGCTACGGCCGCGTGTTGGCCGGAAAGATACCGCTGGGCCCGGGCAGCGACCAGATGGCCGACCTGCCGCCGGCCGAGCAGTTGGCCCTGCTGCAACAAGGTGCGGACCGCATCCGGCGTTGGACGGGTCGGCCGCCGGCTGCCTTTCGGGCCGGCAATATGGGCGCGTCGGAGGAGACGCTGCGACAAGTAGAAGAGGCTGGCATTCTCATCGATAGCAGCTATGCGTTCCCCTTTGCCGGCGGGCAATGCCGATTTCCCGCCGCCCAGCCCTACAACGGTTCGCGATGGTACGGCGGCGTATTGGAGCTGGCCCTGTCCGGGTTCCAGAAGCTTCGGCTGCCCGGCTTCCATTGGGCGAAGCCGCTGGACCTGGTGGGAATCGGTTTCGAGGAATGCCGCGACGCGATCGACTGCATTGTCGGCGCCGGGGCCGATGCGGTAGTCATCCTGCACAGCTTCAGCCTGCTGAAGGTGCGCGACGTGCAGTACAACGGCGGACGCCCCAACTGGATTGTGACCCGCCGGTTCCGCCGCCTGTGCCGGTGGCTCGCAGATCGCCCGGACCGACCCACGTACACATGCCGCCAGTTGGCCGAAGCCGTCGAGGCCGGCGAGTACGAGCCGTCGCACGCACCACCCTGCCGCCTGGTCCACCCGCGCAGTATCGTTCGCAAAGCCGTGCAGGTGTGGAATGGCCGGTATTGGACGTAGCTAGGGGGATCGGAGATGGAAGATCGGAGTTCGGAGTTCGGAGATCGGAGTTCGGAGATCGGGACGCGCTGGCGCGGAAGGCCGACCGCGGCAGCGCAATGGGCCGACCGCGTGAGCGCGGCGCGTTTTCGCCGAAGGCGATGAACAACAGAGCCCAGGGCCGCTTTAGCGCACCGTGGGGGCCGGGACAGATGCCGACAAATAAAGGAGCACGGAAGGCCACCGGCCGGCTTGCCCGGCCGGAGCCATGGCCAGCCAGCTAACAGGAAGGGGGCACCCGCAATCTTTCCCCCTGCGAATCGACGCCGCCTCTGGCGGCGTCGATTCGCAGGGGGAAAAGGCGATGTGGGGGGGCTTGTAGCTAACAGGCCATCGCTCCGGCCGGGCAAGCCGGCTCGGTGGCGTTTGAGACTTCTGTAGAACAACAAAGGGTCCGGGGCAGATGCCGACAAATAAACCTCAACGAGTTGTGCAACCGCGTTGCGGTTGGCAATGCGCGATGGGGCCGTGCACCCAGGGTGCGCTAAAGCGACCCTGGGCTTTGTTGTGTAACCGCTTCGCGGTTGTGTAGAACTTGCCCCCCGCGCTCGCGCGTCCCGATCTCCCATCTCCGATCTCCGATCTCCCATCTCCGATTCCCCCCCTCCGCGTCAGCGCGTCACTAGCAACTAGCAACTAGCAACTCATTGTCTCCCAACTCCTCGCGCTGAGGCTTGACCAAAGCGGAAGATAGCGCTACAATGAACAGGAAAAGAGGGTTAGCCCATGGAACATAATTCAACGGAACTGGCGATGTTCCATCGTTTCCTCGGCGAGCAACTTGCCGACGGGGCGCAATGGACGCCCGAGGAGTGCCTGCTCGCCTGGCGGGCTGAGCAGCTTTCTCCCGAGGAACTGGACAATAGTGTCGCTTCGGTGCGTCGCGCTCTGGACCAAGCCGAACGCGGGGAGGGAAAGACGCTGGCCGATTTCGATCGGGATTTTTGCGTCAAGCATCGCATTGGCAGCACGTCATGACCTGGCAGGTTGTCATCCTGCCCGAGGCTGAGCAAGACGCAGATCGGATTTACCGGTGGATTGTCGAACGCTCCAAAGACGGCGCGGATCGATGGTATAATCGGTTCCTTGCAGCCATGCGGTCACTCGCGTTCAGCGCGGAAACACACGGATTGGCGCCAGAAAGCGAGCATGTGGCCCAGGATATCCGCCAGCTTCTGTTTAAGACGACGAAGGGCCTTCGCTATCGCATCCTTTTCACGATAACGTCGACAACCGTGTATGTACTTCATGTGCGCGGTCCAGGCCAGCAGCTTGTTGGGCATGGGGAACTCCGAAGTTCCGACTCTGATGACTGAAGGCTTCCACGGGTATTTCCGAACGCGCTCACCATGGGTCACAATCGCGTTGCGGTTGTCCAATGCGTGATGGGGACGTGGCCCCAGGGTGCGCTAAAGCGACCCTGGGGCTTTGTTGTGCAACCGCGTTGCGGTTGTGTAATACGTCCTGGGGTGATGACCATACGGTAATGATCGCCTTTGTCGATCGACTCTCCGAGTCGATTCCGCACAGAAGGTTCACGACTCGGAGGGTCGTGCGACGATGCGCCTTCGGCGAAAACACACGCCCGCCCCCCAACCCTCCGCGTCAGCGCGTCACTAGCAACTAGCAACTAGAAACTAGCAACTGTCAACTGCACACCGGAGGGCTTGCGCCCTTCCGCTCCCAGCTTCCAGCTTCCAGCTCCCAGCTCCCAACTAATCCTGCAGCGGCCCAACGAGTGACCGCGATACAAAGGTGGAAGCCATGACTGACCGAAACAGCGCCGCGGACATCCTTTCGCAAATGGATCGGGATCGCAAGTTGATTGCCGACGAGCTTCCTGAACTTCACCAGCGCGATGCCCGAATGCGCGAAAGTGCGGAGGAAGAGACACTTTCCGGACATCTGCGCCGTGCAATCCATCGGAGTGGGCGGCCGCTTGGCGACATCGCCTCGCAGGCCGGCATTTCGACGACCGTTCTGTGTGCATTCCTCGAGGGTGAACGCACGCTCCGGTCCGACGTGCTGGACCGCCTGGCTCAGGCTGCAGCCGTCCACATCTCCTTGAGTTCCCAGTAGGCGGGTGTTGGGGGGTAGAGTTGTCAGTTGTCTGTGACGCGCTCACGCGGGGGTGACGGCCTGTTGCCAATTGCCTGACACGCCGGGGGGGGTTGCTATCGATGTGATATGGAATATAGTGTGGTTAGCGTGATGTCTTTGGTAAGGAGTAAAGCCGTGTCCAACACAATTCCGATCGACTGTCCGCCAGAGATCCTGCTGGGGCTACACATGGATACGAACCAGTTTGCTGCACTGGTCAAGGAAGAGGTTGCCATAGCATTGTTCCGGGAAGGGCGCCTGTCTTCTGGCATGGCTGCGAATTGGCTTGCCGTGCCTCGTACGTGCTTTCTGTTGGATGCCATGCGTAAAGGCGGCGCGATCTTGCTGGAGAATACGGACGACGATTTCCGTCGTGAGACTTCCCTACTGTGATTGTCTTCTCCAATACAACTCCGTTTATTGCCCTGTCGAGTATCGACCGGATTGAACTGTTGCCGCAGTTGTTCGGGAAGGTCCATGTATCGCAGTCGGTTATCGAAGAATGTGCCGCAGGCGGTCCGATTTCGGTACCGGCGTTGGACTCGTTGGATTGGGTGGTTCCTGTGGCTGATGAGAAGACGTCGGATTTGCCAGTTCTTTTTGAGCTGGATCGTGGCGAGAGGCAGACAATTTTGCTTGCCCGGAAGTATCCCGGTAGTACCGTCATCATTGACGAACGGCTGGCACGCCGCGTTGCTGAATACATGAAGCTTAGAGTAACCGGCACGCTGGGTGTACTCGCCAAAGCGAAATCGGATGGTCATATTCCATCCTTCTATGAGGCGGCAGACGCCATGCGGAGACAGGGACTCCACTACAGTCCTGGCTTGATTGTTCGCCTTGCTCAACACCTTGGCGAAAAGGTATGCAGTTCGTAGGAGGGCAAGCTGGAAACTTGAGACCTGCTCACACGATCAACCCACCGCGACAGCGTGGCTGATACCTGAAACCTGACACCTCGCCTTCTCATCTCCTAGCTCCGTGAACGTCCTTTCTTTCTCCTACTGTTTCCCTCATGCGGCGGCGCCCACCTGGGGCGTGTTCGTCGAACGGCGGTTGGCGGCCTTGGCGCGTCGGCCAGGCGTGGAGCTGCAGGTGGTTGCGCCGGTACCGAACTTCCCGCTGGTAACGCGATGGCGGCGAGGTATTGTGCCTGCGTGCGAGCAGTGGCACGGGCTTACGGTCCATCGGCCGCGGTTCTTCTGCGTGCCGGGCGTGCTGAAGTCATTCGATGCGAAGCTGTATGCCCGGGGAGTGGCGAAGCTAGTTGACAGTTGTCAGTTGTCAGTTGTCAGTGACGCGCTGCCGCAGTCGGCAGATTGCAGCAATGGAAATGCACAGTGTCGGAATGCCAATGTGCCAGCGAGTTCTGACCTGCGGACTCCCAACTCAGACCTCCGACCAATTTGCCGCGATAGCGCGTCACTGACAACTGACAACTGTCAACTGTCAACTGACATCCCCTGGCGGCCGGATGTGTTGGATGCACACTTCGTCTGGCCGGACGGCGTGGGCGTGAGTCTGCTGGCAAGGCGGCTGGGGCTGCCGTATGTGATCACACTGCGCGGGAAGATCTACCCGTGTCTCGATGTGCCTGCCCAGAGGCGGCAGTGTGCCGAGGCGTTGCGCGGTGCGGCGGCCGTGATGAGCGTCGATCGTCGCATGGCGGACGTTGCATGCGAGTTGGGCGCGGCGCCGGATCGAGTTTCGGTCATTCCCAACGGCGTGGACCTGGAGCGGTTCTGCCTGGCAGATCGGCATGAGGCGCGGCGGCGGCTGGGCCTGCCCATGCAGGGGCGGCTGTTGGTGACCGTAGCGCATCTGGGCGTGCGAAAGGGGCATCGCGAGGCGATTGCCGCGCTGGCGCGCCTGCCGGAAGACGTACGGCTCGTGCTGGTGGGCGACGGGTTGCAGCGGGGCGATGCCGACCGGCTTCGCCGTCTTGCCGGCGCGCTGGGCGTAGCCGAGCGGCTGCTGCTGGCCGGTGTCCAGCCTGCGGAACGGATCGGCGACTACTTCGCCGCGGCCGACGTGGGGCTGTTGGCTTCGTATCGGGAAGGCTGCCCGAACGCGGTGCTGGAGAGTCTCGCGTGCGGTCGGCCGGTGGTTGCTACGGACGTTGGCGCCGTACCCGACCTGATCGACCCGGGCCGCAACGGTGCAATCGTACCGGTGCGTGACGTCGAGGCGCTGACGGTTGCGCTCAGCAAGGTTCTGGACCGCGAGTGGGATGCCGATGCCATACGCCGCAGCCCCGCCGTTCGATCGTGGGATGACGTGGCGGAAGACGTGGAGAAGGTGCTGGCTGGAAGCTAGAAGCTGGGAGTTGGGAGCTAGGAGCGGAAGGGCGCGAGCCCTCCGGTGACAGTAGACAGCAACGCGCGAACGCAGAAGGCTGATCGCGTCCGCGCTTCCCGATCTCCGATCTTCCAGCTCCGATTCCCCCTCCGCGCTCGCACGTCACTGACTGCACCGGAGGGCTCGCGCCCTTCCGCTCCCAGCTTCCAGCCTATGGCCTGCGGCTTGCGGCTTTCAGTGAGGCGGGGTAAGATGGGAATCAGGGAATGGAGAAGATACAGAGACGCTCCGCAAGTATTCATCATAACCTTGCGAAATGACAGCAGACGACATGACTACACTAACCGACATCGGATCGCTCATCACGCACACTCCCGGCATTTGCGGAGGCCGGCCCTGTATTGCGGGCACTGGCGCGTCGGTGCGCCGGGTTGCCGGCTGGTACAAGCTCGGCCGTACTCCCGAGGAGATCGCGGATCAGTACGGACATCTCACTTTGGCCCAGGTTTATGCCGCCTTGGCCTATTACCATGCCAATCGGGAGGCGATTGACGCCGACCTTGTACACGAAGAAGCCGAGTACGATCGGTTGGCAACGGCCCATCGTCCGGGGCCCCATGCTCCATGAGCACAATTCGTCTTTACTTCGACGCCGACTCGATGGAACGCGCCGTAATAAACGGTTTGCAGGCACGCGGTGTCGATGTCATGACGGCGAACGAAGCCGGCACGACGGGCTGGGCGGACTCCGAACAGCTTGCCTTCGCCCATACGCAGTCGCGTGTGCTGTTCAGTTTCAATGCGTCCGACTTCTGCCGAATCCATGGCCAAGTCCTGGCGGAAGGCAAGACGCACTCGGGCATGATCCTTGCGCCTCAGCAGCGTTACTCGGTTGGCCGCCGCGTGCGTCTCCTCCTGAAGCTTCTTGCCGCCAAGACGGCGGACGATATGCACAACCACATCGAGTTCCTCAGTAACTGGGACTGACAGTTGGGAGCTAGAAGCTGGGAGTCGGAGCGGAAGGGCGCGAGCCCTCCGGTGCCAGTTGCCAGTTGCCAGCAACTTCCCCTTCCGGCTTGGGGGGAGGTGAGGTATAATAGAAGTATGGCTGTTGCCCCTAGGTGAGTTTTCGCTTTCTAACCCATAGTGCAAACCATGTCTGGACTGCTATTGGAAATTCCGCAAGAAGTGACGGATGCATTGCGTCTGCCACCTGCGGAACAAGACCGCGAGCTTCGGATAGAACTTGCCGTTGCGTTGTATCAACGTGGTGCCTTGTCGGCCGGCAAGGCGCGAAAATTGGCAGCGATGACACGTTGGGAGTTCGAGCATCTGTTGGGCCAACGCCGAATCGCTCGTCATTATCAGCAAGACGATCTTCGCGAAGACATTGAATATGGCAAAGGCGATCAGTAATTCGTCGCCTCTTATTCACCTGGCTGCCATTGGTCGGCTACGGCTGTTGCAGGACTTCTATGAAGGGGTCCTCATTCCACCAGCCGTGTGGCGAGAGGTTGTCGAGGAAGGAAAAGGTCGTCCAGGTGCAAGCGAGGTTGGCCATGCGGCGAAGCAGGGATGGTTGCAGATCACCCATATTGCTGACCGGGCGCTAGTCCAGTTACTTCGGCGCGATTTGGACGATGGTGAAGCCGAGGCCATTGCGCTTGCCGTCGAACAGACGCCAGATGTCATTTTGCTGGATGAATCGGAGGCTCGGACTGTAGCGAAGACATTCGGATTGTGCAAGACCGGCACAATTGGAGTGCTCGTCCGCGCGAAACAGCGGGGTATGATCACTTCGCTACGGGACGAGTTGGAGCGGCTCCAAACAGATGCCAGTTTCTGGATTAGCGAACAGCTCCATCGGCAGGTACTTGATGCTGTTGATGAACTGACAAGCTAGCCATAGACATTCAGTTGCAAGCAACTAGCAACTTCCCTCTGACAACTAGTCTTCCCGGCGATTAATGAAATTGCGGTTTCTATTAGCACTGTGCATCTACGGCTATACAGCCGGGGTATTGGCGACGTGCGGGTTGATGTGGTGGCTGGGCGACCGGTGGTGGCTGGCGACGCTTGTGCTGTTTGGGCCGCGATGGGTGTTCGGCCTGCCGCTGCTGGCGCTGGTTCCGCTGGCCATTGGCGTGCGGCCGCGGTGGTTGTGGCCGTTGGGGCTGGCGGCCGTGGTCCTGGTTTGGCCCATGATGGGTCTGAATCTGCCATGGCGCACGCTGGGCGACAAGTCGGATACGGATCTGTGTGTGGTGGCGTGGAATGTCGGCCAGGGACTCGGCGAGGAGGCACGGTTCCTCGACATGCTCGGTACGCTAAAGCCTGACCTGGTTGCAGTTCAAGAGTGCCCGGTGTGGCGGCGATGGCAAATCCCGAAGCCGTGGCGCGTGCGGCGGGCAGGCGAGATGCTGGTCGTGTCGGCGTATCCGATTGTGGACAAGTCCGTTTGGCGTCATCGCTCGGAAAGAAAACATGGATATCCGGATGTCCACGCGCTCTATTGCGTCGTGAAGACGCCGGCCGGAAACGTGGGATTCGCCAATATCCACCTGGAGACGCCGCGCTTCGGCCTTTCCACCGTACTGGACCGGGAAACCCTGCTCGACCTTGAACACGCGGAGAACGCCGATTCGCGACTGGAGCGTCGGCGGCAGGAATCGGAGGCCATGGTGGAATGGCTGGGCCGATTCCCCGAGCCGAAGATCCTCGCAGGCGACTTCAATATGCCGGTCGAAAGCACGATTTATCGCCGCTATTGGAGCCGGTATCGAAACGCGTTCAACTGGGCCGGAACGGGATTCGGGTACAGCAAGCAGACAGAAATCCGCGGATACGTCTACGGCACGCGAATCGATCACATTCTGACCGACGGTCACTGGCGCGCCGTTCGCTGTTATCTCGGTCCCGACCTGGGCTCCGACCATCTGCCCCTGGTAGCGGATTTGACGAGGGAGAGCGTAGAAACTCAGGATGCGGATAAAACGACAGCGGTCGAAAGCCAAATGTTGAAGGAATGAGGGAATCCGAAATTACAAATTCGCGTTCACGTGGTGTTTGTCGCGTAAACGCGTCAATGACAACGTTCAATCGGCCACTTCATGGGGGTTGGCGTGACCTCGGCGCGGAGTATAATGAAGTTGGCTGTCAGATGCTACGTTTGGAATACTGAGGGAAGTGCGGTTCGGTTTTCCGTGTGTATAGCTGTCGACTGGATGATTACCAATGAGCCGGATGCGCATCTACCTTGACATGTGCTGTTTCAATCGGCCTTATGATGATCAGACTCAATCGCGTGTCCATCTTGAGGCGGAAGCAAAACTGTTGATTCAGCAAAAGGTCAGGGATGGCGAATGTGGTCTCCTCTGGTCTTCGACGTTGGATTATGAATGTCACAATAATCCGTATGAAGAGCATCGCCTAGCTATTGAAAAGTGGCGGCAGGTAGCAGAACGTATCGTGATGGCTACAGAGGATGTGATATCGACGGCCCGCAGATTTGCAGCGCAGGGCATTGGCAACTACGATGCTTTGCATGTTGCCAGTGCCATTGTGGGGGAGGCCGATCTATTCGTGACGACCGATGACCGTCTGCTGAAGAAGATACGCGGCAACGTTGATTTGTTGGTAATGCTGCCGGGTGATGCACTTGCGACTTTGGAGGGGTGGTATGAAGACTGAAGCTGAAATTCGTACACAAGGCATGCAGGCGTTGATCGATGCTTTGGGACTGGTTGAGGCCGAACGTTTTCTGGCTGCAATATCCAAAGACCGTTTCGACTACACGCAGTGGCGGCGACAAGGATTGCCTGACTTGACAATCGAAGCGATTGCACAGCAGGGGAATATACTGGCTGAGGGACTCAGTGCTGGAGATGGAAGCCCGGCCAGTTGATCGATGGCACGGGGACAGTCGATTGTTACTAGCAATGAGGAACTCTCTCTTTGACGTCTTCTTCTCGATCTCGTGGCTTTCAGTTTCTGCGTCATCGCCCTCCAATGTCTGAATTGTGCCCTCCAGTCTTTGCTTGGTCCACCGCGTCAGCGCATCCCCAGCTTCTAACTGCCAACTCCCAGCTTCCAATTCGCGTCTTATGAATCCTTATCTCGCTAGAACGTTTTTCCGAATACAGGAACGCCTGCTGGGCCGGCCGACGTTTCGTCTGCTGGGTGAACTGCGGCAGAGCGAGCGATGGTCGCGCGAGCAGCTTGAAGCGTTCCAGTTCGAGCGGCTCAGTGAGTTGCTCGCCGCAGCTTACGATCATACGTCCTATTGGCCCGAGGTGATGGATCGGGCCAGGATAGGACCTGATAGCGTTGCCACGCTAGACGATTTACGGCGGATGCCGATTCTGGAGAAGGAGACTATTCGCACGCGGCGCGAGGAGATGTCGTGGCGCACGGCCGCGCGCCGGACGTGGCTGGGACGGACCGGCGGCTCGACGGCAACGCCCATCGAGTTCTATACCAGCGCGCTGCGTGAAGCGCACATCAACGCCGCCCGCATGCGAGGACATGCTTGGGTGGGAATGCGCCGCGGCGAACGGGAAATGTATTTCTGGGGCTCGCCGGTCGAACGGGCGAAGCAGGATGCAATCAAGTCGGTGCGCGACTGGTTTATCAACGACGGGTTCACCGACGGTTTCAACGTGACCGAAGATGCCGTGCCCGAGTTGGTGGCTGCGTGGCGGCGATTCCGGCCGAAGTGCATCTTCTGCTACCCGTCTACCATGGCGCTGGTGGTCAGACTGGCAAGGCGGCATGGCATCGATCTGCAAAGCATGAAGCAGGCCGGTTTGCAGATGATTATCACGACGGCCGAGATTCTTGGCCCCATGCGTGAAGAGATTGCCGAGGCTTTCGGTGTGCCGGTGTACGACTCCTACGGCCTGCGTGAAGTGGGGCTTATTGCCCACGACTGCCCGAATCGGACCATGCACGCCATGGAGGAGCAGTTCATCCTGGAGACCGTCGATCCGCATACCCTGGAGCCGACCGACGGCGAGGGGGAACTTGTCGTTACGAGCCTCATCTCGCATCCGACGCCCATGATTCGCTACCGCACCGGCGATATCGTGGCGATGGACGATAGCCCCTGTCCCTGCGGATGCACGCTTCGCAAGATGCGTCTTACCGGCGGCCGGGCAGTCGACTTCATCGTAACGAGCACCGGCGCCTGGGTGTCAGGTTATGTGTTCGTCTACCTGATGAAGGAGATCCCGGGTGTCATCAAGCTGCAGGCACAGCAGGAGCGGATTGGGCACGTGCGTCTGCTGGTGGTGCCGGACGAGCGATTCGCCACCGAGGGCAAGCCCATGCTGTTGCACAACGTTCGGGCCCGGCTGGGCTGTGACGACGAGATCGAGGTATGCGAGGTCGACGACATCGCCCTGAGCGATTCGGGCAAGCATCGGCTCGTTCTCAGCCGCGTGGCCGAAGAGTTGCGGAGGGAAGCCAGAAGCTAGTTGCTAGTTGCTAGTTGCTAGTTGCTAGTTGCTAGTTGCTAGTTGCTAGTTGCTAGTTGCTAGTTGCTAGTTGCTAGTTGCTAGTTGCTAGTTGCTAGTTGCTAGTAACGCGCTCGCGCGTTACTGTCAACTGTCAACTGTCAACTGTCAACTGTCAACTGTCAACTGAAAACTTCTTCTACACGCACAGCTCGCTGTGAACGGAGTCAATCACGTCGGCGTCGATATGTTGGAGTTCGGCGCCGGCGCCGGCAGCCAGGGCAAGATCGGCCAGGCGGGCGATGCGGCGCGGCAGGCCGCCGGTCAGTTCGTGTAGGCGGGAGACGGCCGGTTCATCGAACAGGTCGGTCTGGCAGCCGGCCTTCCGGAGCGAAGTGGCGACGAACTCACCCGTGTCGCCCGGCGCCCACGGTTCAACATCGATTCGTAATTCGGCCAGATCCAGCAGCCGATGGCCCAGCGAGCGAACCTGTGCCTGCTCTGTGGCCAGGACCATGGTAAGCCGCGATTCGGGCGACGGATCGTATTGGGCGATGCGGACCACCGTATCGGAAGTTGCCGTATGGGCACACTCGGCATCGTCGAACAACAGGACGACCGGCCGCTGCTCGTAGCGCAGTTCGGCCAACCGATCGGTCAGGATTCGCCACAGGGCGCCAACCGGCTGTGTTGCCGAGCAGTTGCGTTGGAGTTGGCAGGCCAGGTCGGCGAGGAGTTCCTCCGGCTCTACGCCCAGCAGGTTGACTTTGGCAACCGCACAGCCGACCACCGCACACTGCCGAGCGAAGACTTCGAGCAGTAGCGACTTACCGCTTCCGCCGGGGCCCAAGAGCAGCCCCAGCCGGTGCCGCTGGTCGACCAGGAAATGCAGCCGGGCCAGGGCCTCGTCGTGGGTCGGACTTGGATAGAAGAATTGCGGGTCCAGGCAACTGCGGAACGGCGATTGCTTGAGCCCCCAATGCGATGGATACATGTTTCGACTCCGCGCGCGGAAAACCATGGGAATTCACCAATTCCGCATATTCGCTATCTTCGGTACAATCGGCCATGCAACTTGACGCGAAAGGACGAGACTGATGGCCGATCGATACTACGTTGACCAGCCGATTGCATTCGAACCGGGCGGCGCGACGCGCGTAACGCTTGCCGGCAGCGAGGCGCATCACCTGATTCACGTGATGCGTGCAACCGTCGGCACAAGTGTGACGCTGTTCGATGGAAGCGGAGCGGAGTTTCCGGCCGAGGTGCAACGCGTAGGCCGGGCGGAGATCGAATTGGCCGTGTTGCAACGCGATGAGGTGGATCGGGAACTGGCGCGCTATGTGACCTTGGCCGTTGCCCTTCCCAAGGGCGATCGGCAGCGATGGCTTGTAGAAAAGGCCGTCGAACTGGGCATGACCAAACTGATTCCCTTGGCCACCACACGCTCGGTCGCGCAGCCTGTCCGGCACGTACTCGATCGATTGCGGCGGGCCGTGGTCGAGGCATCGAAACAGTGTGGCCGGAATCGGCTGATGCGCATTGCCGAGCCCATCGACTTGCCTGCACTGATTGCGGCGACTCGCGAGGAACCCCATCGATGGCTGGCGCATCCGGGCTTTTCGGACGGTACCGAAGAGCACCCCCTGCCGATGCCTGGGGCCCGCGTTTTCATGGCGGTGGGGCCGGAGGGCGGCTTCACTGCCGAAGAGGTTGCTTTGGCCGCAGCGGCAGGCTGGCAACCAATCCATCTGGGCTCGCGCATTCTGCGCACCGAAACCGCCGCACTGGCCATGGCCGTTCTGGCCAGCCGGTAATCTCTACCAAACAGGTCCTACCGGATTCCCTTTCGCCAGGGACGCTGCGCAGCGCGATGAAGCATCCGGGCTAACGCCCCGGCAGGTCCTGCCCAAGCATGGTCAGGGCGAGTTGCCGCTTCGGGTCGCCTGCAAGGTAGAGCGTCTGTGTGGGGAAGGCGAACTCGATACCGGCCTTCTCGAACTCCTCGAAGATGCGCAAGTTCAGCCGTTGGGCGTGGTCCATGTAGTCCCAGTAGTCGGCCGGTGCGTACCAGTAGAGGACAAGGATGTTCAAGCTATCGGCGTTGAAATCGCTGAAATAGACGCGCGGCGGAAACTCGTCGCAGCCAACGGTGGGGTGGATCGGTTCGCGTATGCCGTCTTCTTCCAGCAGATCGCGGAGAATGGTTACTGCCTGTTCGATCTTCTCGCGGGGCGTATCGTACGTGACGGTGACATTCATCAGGCGGCGGATTGTGGGCCGCCGGCCGATGTTCTCGACCGATTCGCTCACGATCTTCGAGTTGGGGATGTTTACCTGGTGCCCGGTCAGCGTGCGGAGCTTGGTAGACCGGAAGCCGATCTCTTCGATAACGCCGTCATACCCGGCGAAGACGATCCGTTCGCCGATATGGAACGGGCGGTCCAGCAGAATGGTGATGGAGCCGAAAATGTTCTTCAGCGAGTCTTGAGCGGCCAGAGAAACAGCCAAACCGGCGATACCGAAACCGGCAAGCCACGCCCCGATATCCTGATTGAAGACCGACTGGATAACAAACATCGCGCCGAGAACGATGACCACGGCGCGGAGCGACTTGCGGATCAGGGGGATCAGGTGCGCGTCGAGCGTGCTTTCGGGGCGCCCGATAACGCGGCGAATCAAAACGTCCAGTGTCCCACAGAGATTGAAAAGGTACCAGAAAACGGCAACCAACTGGATGAGCAACAGGACCTTGTTGCAGAACGCACGCAATTCGGGCGCCATGCGGAGCGCTGCCAAACCGAACGCGAAGCCAGCGCCCAGCAAGATGAGGCTGGAGGGGCCAGCTAAACCCACCAGCACGCGAGCCCGATTCCGCCAACCGCGATTGTCGGCCCGTTTGCCCAGATATTGCAGGATGTACGAAGCGATCCGTCCGGCCAGAATACCGGCAACGATACCGACGAGCAACATTCCCCATTGCGTGGGCGAGTTCTCGGCCAGGAAATCGCTGAAGTCAATCCGATCGAACAGAGATGTCAGTTGCGTCTGTTCCCGCCCGCTCGGAACGGCGCTGGAGATGCGCTCGGCATCCCCGGCGTGCAGTTCAGGGGTTTGCCGGAGAGTTCCCGGTTGCCCCCAGGCCGCCGGAAGGGTCGCCAGCGCGATACCCGATGCAAGTACCGCGGTGACAATGACCATCAGTGGCAGCCGACGCATCGGATGGACTCCTCAGGCTCGTGGCCTGGAATCGTGAATGAACATTCCGGATTGGCGGGACCGGCCATGCACGGCAGCTCACCGACTGCATCGCTTGGGCGAACCGTAGCAACGAGAGCCGGCGACGCTGCACGGCGAGAGCCGCAAATCCGGTTGACTGCGGCTCTCGCAACTCCGGAGACGGTACACGGCCTCATTCTCGCCGGGCGAGCAATCTCGATCAGAGGCCGCTCGGATTATTCACCCAGTCGGCCATGAACGTCGAGTTGTCGGCCACGCTGAACAACGGCCGGTTGACGCTCCTCAAACCGCACTGGGCAGGCTGTCCGAGGTACCAGACGAGTTGGATGTTGACACCCCAGGACTCGCGCAGCGTTCCTTCTTCTCCTCGCGAGTGTTTGGGGGCGAGGTAGTTGATGCTGTTCTCCAGGGCCCAGCCGTAGCCGATGGGCACGTGGATGTCGGCGCCGAAGAGGCCATCGCCGTTACCGCTGAAACCTGCCCAGATCCGCCCATCTCCGCCGTTCTGGAAATGCCGGCGGTAGTAGAAGGCGAACTGGTCCGTCCCGTCAAGCCGGCCGTCCAGGACGCGGTCGTCGTCGAGCGCATACGCACCCCAGTAGCCCAACTCTCCGCCGGTGGGGAACCGCCAGGAGGTCTCAGTTCGAATCTGCTTCAGATGGGTGTTCGTGTAATAGCTGTCGTTGAGGTAATCGAACACGACACCCGAGTTGAAGCCGATCTCTTGCCGACGGAAGATACCGCCGGTGAAAAAGACCTGGTTGCGATCCTGTCCGGGATCGGTTGCGTCACCACCGGTGAAGTTGCTATGAACCACGTTCAGACCGGCCTGATAGCTGAACCCCCAGGGATCGCCAAGCGGGCCGCCCAGGTTGACGCCTTCGTGGAATCCGAAATTACCGTTGCGTCCCTGGTCGAGCGGCCCCTTGAATCCATGGACACCACCGAAGACGGTCAGATCGCGGAGCATGCCGCGATACCGCGGATGCCCAACCCACCACAGCGGGCCAACCACTTCCTCTTCGGTGCACATATCGCAGGCCATGCCACCGCCGCATCCGTATTCCGTCGGTCCGCAGGAGTCGCACGTACCGAACTGCTCGTAGGCGACACCACAACCACCCCAACCGCACTGGCCGTCGGAGTAGCTTGCCGGCCCCTGGACAATCGCCCCTGGCGGAATTGCCTCAGGAGGCGCAAATTCGGTGACCGGCTCCATGTAGACGTCCTGTGCCGCTGCCCGAGCCGCCTCGGCCGGCGTCAGATCGCCTTCGGTAACCGCCACCTGCCGTACACCGCGTGCAGGCATAGCGCGAGCACTTCCGGCCTGCCTTGCCGACATTGTGCGATAGGCGGCCGGTTGGGCCAGGGCAGCGCGTGGCGGCGTGGCCCGGCCAAGCATCTTCTGCTCCCACTGCCGACGCGCCGACGGCACGCCGGTGAACTTCTCCTGAAGGTCGATTTGTGCCCGCGATTCTGCGGTGATTGTACTGACCAGTCCACACGCAACGAAAAGCGTGCCGACGAGAAAACGTATACGTACTGCCATATCTGAAATCTCCGGTAGGGGGCGCCGGGCAAAGCGTCAGCGTCCGACACTTCTGCGTTCCCCTATCGGAAACTTCCTAACCGAAACTTCCGTTAAAATCTAAGGAATCCGCAAACTTTACCCAAAACCCCAACCCGAACAGCTCGAATGATAGTTGGGAGAGGCTGGGTGGCGGAAAAGTCAGGCTACCATGCGAACTTCGACGATAGCATTGCCGGTAATGCCTGCAATGAATTCTTCGAAAATCCGCAGATCCAGAGCAGAAGCGGAATCGCTCTGCGGATGGAACTGGGTACCCATGGCAAACCAGTCGTTTTGCGTGCTCTCGATGGCCTCGACAACGCCATCGGGGCATCGGGCCGTTACGGCGAAGCCGGGGGCAACGTCGTCGATCGCCATATGGTGCATGCTATTGACCCGAATCTCGCCTTCTCCGTAGACGCGCTCCATGATGGAACCCATTTCCACTTCCAAGGCGTGCCGGTGGGCAGGATCCATGTTATCACGATGTGGCAAGGCTTTGGGAAGGTCCTCTGGAATATGCAAGTGAAGAGTTCCCCCTAACATGACATTGAGCAACTGCATACCACAGCCAATGCCGAACACGGGCAGACGGCGTTGTGCGATTGAGCGCATGAGCGTTCGGTCGAAGTCTTCCCGGCGGGAGTCCATCAGCCGCACGGAGGGGTGAAGCATATAGCCATCACGGCGCGGGTCTAAATCGCCTCCACCCACCAAAACGACGCCATCAAGCAGATCGAGCAAGCGTTCGAGGTCGTCTTGCTCCTCGAGAAGGGGAAGGACCACGGGGATCCCCCCTGCCTTCTGAATCGAATCGAAGTAGCCCGCTGCAATATAGCTGAATGCGGGCACATCTTTCCGCGCCGAACGATAGTCGGCATTTACCCCAATGACTGGTTTCCCACGCATCTTCTGCATTCCTTCTGGGCACGTCCTGCGCCCGGTTGGGTGGACCGCGAGAATCCAGGCAAGTTGGGAGGGCGTCTCTTCGAACCGACGAGCCCGCACAAGAGATCGGCATGGGATAAGCAAGAAAGGGGCTCGATGTTCGGCAGCCACCTCGAAAGAAGCAATGGCTACTCTTCACGAACCCAACAGCGGGTGGTGTGGCATTCCCTGCCGTTCCGCCCGCGCCCCTCCTGCCGTTGCCGTGTCCAACTTGTGGGCACAAACCACGGATTCGATGTCCCTATCGTTCGCCTTGAAGCTCCCGCGTATAAGCGTCCTCACCTGATTGGAATGCAAGTCGCCCGTGAGTTTATGCTGAAGAGGCAATTTTGACAAGCAATTTCCGTATTTTGCGTCTTACACAGCCACTCGATACAATATCTTGTACTGAAATCAATGCTAGCATTGTGGAAACCCACAACCAACTGCCGTTTTCGCCGACCAGAAACCGCCGCCCCGAAGACACTTCAGCCACCACATAACCCGTAGCACGCGTAGGAATCCCCTGAAAGAGATCGCGCCATGCCCGGTTCAGCCCGATTTGTGAACGCGCACCCGTAATTCCGTGACACAGGACCACCCCACACGTTTGAAATCAACCAAGGAGCGAGACAATGATCTTCCATTCTGCACGACGCGCTTTGTTGCCGGCGGTGCTTTTCAATGTCCTGTGTGGCACGGCGACAATCGCACGGGCGACCGAGCCGATCATCGACAGCGACTTTCCCGGTGGAAACATCGTCCTCGAACGGGTCGAAGGCGATCACGTCTATCTGCACCAAGACCCGCGAGATACCGAAGGCTTCTGGTTCTACTGGTACTTTCGCGTGCGGGAAGCTGCCGGGCGGACGCTGACATTCCACTTCACCAAGGGGAACGTGTTGGGGGTTCTCGGGCCTGCGGCAAGTCTTGACGGTGGCAGAACGTGGACCTGGCTCGGCCCCCAGTGCCTGAAAGGAGCGACCTTCACCTACCAATTCCCCAACGATGCGGCCGAAGTTCGCTTCTGCCTGGCCGTGCCGTACCAGCAATCGGACTTGCGCGCGTTTCTCAACCGCCATACCGGCAATGCGTGCCTGAAGGTCGAGCCACATGCCACCAGTCGTAAAGGACGGGCCGTCTGCCGGTTGCGGCTCGGCAAGCTGGACGGTTCGGTCAAGCATCGTATCATGCTTACCTGTCGGCACCATTCGTGCGAAATGATGGCAAGCTGGGTTCTGGAAGGACTGGTGGATGAGATACTGGCCGATACGGAAGACGGCCGCTGGCTGCGTGCGAACGTCGAGTTTCTCGTAATCCCCATAATGGACCTGGACGGCGTAGAAGAGGGCGACCAGGGCAAGAACCGAAAGCCGCATGATCACAACCGCGATTACCTGGGCGAGAGCATCTACCCGGAAGTGGCGGCGCTTCGAGAGTTCGTGCCAGGCTGGTCCTCCGGGCGGCTTCGGCTTTCGCTCGACATGCATTGCCCCTGGATTCGTGGCGGCAATAATGAAGAGCTATTCTTTGTCGGCGTTGCCCCGCCGGATATCTGGGCTGCAGTTCTGCGTTTCTGCAAGATCTTACAAGAGACGCAAACCGGGCCACTTGTGTTCGACGCCAAGCACAACATCCCGCACGGACAAGGGTGGAATACCTTGTCAGAACCTCGCAGCAATTCTCGTTGGGCCGCCCTGCTGCCAGACATCGAGGTTGCGACAACGATCGAGGTTCCTTATGCACAAGCCGGAGGGCAGCCGGTTACGGTGGATTCGGCTCGCGCCCTCGGCCACGACCTGGCCCGGGCGATGCGACGGTACTTGGAAGAGCGGGAATAAGAGCCACGACGATAGCAACTGAGGCAGGGCGGGTTCACCGAGAAAAGGAGTCCTGGTATACTCGCCAGTTTCTCCCGGGCTCATTGTCGTTGGTCCTATTGTAGAACCCTTCCAGAGGGCAGCCCCCAAAAGCTCTATGGCCGAAATGCAGTTTCAAAACGTCTGTCTCGAAGCCGTCTCGTGCAACCTGCCGGACGAGGTGGTCAGTTCTGCCGAGATCGAGGCGCGCCTGAACCCGCTCTACCGGCGGTTGCGGCTGCCCGAAGGACGATTGGAACTGATGACCGGCATCGGCCAACGACGTTTCTGGCCGCCCGGCATGGCGCCCAGTCGAATGAGCATTGAGACGGGGGAGAAGGCTATCTGTGCTTCGGGAATCGACCGTTCGAAGATTGGCGCACTGATCCACGGTTCGGTCTGCCGCGATTTTCTCGAACCGGCCACCGCGTGCAGTGTACATCATGGCCTGAAACTCCCGTCCGATTGCCTCGTCTACGACCTGTCCAACGCATGTCTGGGAATCCTGAACGGTATGGTCCAGATTGCCTCGATGATCGAGTTGGGGCAGATTCAGGCAGGTGTGGTGGTGGGAACCGAGAGCAGTCGGAATCTGGTCGAAACGACCATAGCCCGATTGAATGCGGACGAATCGCTCACGCGCAACGATATCAAACCGGCGTTTGCATCGTTGACAATCGGATCGGCCAGTGCTGCCGTGGTCCTTTGCCACCGCGATTTAAGTCGGACTGGCAACCGGCTTCTCGGGGGCGCCTTCCGAACGAACACCGACGGTTGCCGCCTATGCCAGAGCGACGGGCTGACTGAGTTCATGGAGACCGATAGCGAAGCCCTGATGCGCGAAGGTATTGCCGTGGCCCAGGAAACCTTCGGGCAGTTTCTCCATTCGGTCGGCTGGAGCTGCGACAACCTGAGCAAGACGTTCTGCCATCAGGTGGGGAAGGTCCATCGCCGGCTCATGCTCGAAGCCCTTGGGATAGATCCTGCGATTGATTTCCCAACGGTCGAATGGTTGGGCAATACAGGTTCGGCCGCATTGCCGTCGGCGGCGGCTATCGGGATCGAGCAAGGCCATGTCCAGTCGGGCGATCGTGTCGGCCTGCTGGGCATCGGGTCCGGCATCAACGTACTGATGCTGGGCGTCCAGTGGCAAGGCGCCGCGCCGTAGGCCGAAGGAGAACGGGCCGCTTCAATAGGAGACTCCGCCACGGAGCATCAGGCTGTCCGCAGGTTTGTAGTCCGGGGTGACGCTGTCGTACTCGATTTCGCGTCCGAACAGGTAGGCTGCTTCCAGCCACGTGTTCAGTCCGCCCTCCACCTTGCGTTCCGTGCCAAGAATAACGCGGTAATCGCGGTAGTTGACCAAGTCGTTGGTCTGGTCGGCTCGCCGGATGGCCCACGTTCCGCCGCCGAACTCACCGCCGATGTAAAGCCAGTTTTCGACCCCTGCACTAGTATCCCAAGGCAGATAGACCTTCTGAGCGATGCGGGGTCGGGGGAACAGCAGTTCAATGCTAAGTTCGTCGTACGGTTTCCAGATGAGGCCGGCGGCTGGCAGAACGTTGACATCCTTCCGGTCGACATAGACCGCGCCCACAATGACCTTTGCCCGAGGCGTCCAGTCCCAGGCCGCCATGATATGGCCGCCGTAACGCACCGCCGAATCGGAAGATTGCTCGAAATCGCTGAAATACCCCGGCCGAAACGCAAGGTCGAATCCTAATCGGTCCGTAACCGGAATCAGCCAACGGAACTGGCACCAGGCATCGAACAGCCTCGGCGGCGTATCAGGCGAGGCCGGACCGTCAAGATAATGCACACCGAAGCCAGGTGTGATCAGCAACGGCGACTCCCGTGTGGGAAACGGCAGCGCCAGAACGGTTCGAAGCTGCATTTCGCTCATACCGAACCCCTCGCCCGTGCTCAGACGGGGGATCCAGGCGCCATCAAACATGATCTTCTGGAAGACGCCGCTACGCGCACCCGGAGGACCCGGCGGCTTCTGCGCAGCCGGAATCTCAATGTCAGGCGCCGCGGCATTTTCCGGCTGGAGAAAGGAGGGAAGATCCGGACTGGCAGGCGACTGAAAGACCTCGTCGGTTGCGTCAGGATAGGATAACTGACGCCCAGGATACACCGATCCGGTCATGTCCACAGCCGGCAAGCGGACAACCTGCGCTGCCGCCGGCAACACGACGCAGCAGCAGACGACACACACGATTGCGGTAAGCCTTGATGGCGGCATTTGCACCTTTCCTCACGCGTCAATAGGCGAGGCTTCCTCGCAGGAAGACGGTAGATCGCGGATGCGTTACCACCGGCGGACCGGTCACGTACCGTATCTCCCGCTCGAAGGCGATCCCCACCTCAAACAACCCACTGAACCGCGGACGGATAAACTCCAGCCCTGCCGACGCACGAAGGTCGTTGTAGTCGACGCGGTCCTTGTCGCCGTTGGCCCGCTTGATGGTCCATGCACCGCCCCCATATTCGCCGCGTCCGTAAAGCCACCACTCGGTGTTCTGGTAGTCAGCCAGCCGAAATGCGATACGAGGATTCGGGAACAGGATGTCCAACACCACGTTTCCATCGGGCCCTTGAGGAGTCCATACAATTCCGCCGGCAGGCAAGATCTTGACCCGGTTCCGGTCGATGTACCACACGCCTGCCTTGACCTTCACGTTCGGCGAGAAGGAAAGCACCCCCAACCCCTTGCCCTGGTATCGAATGCTGTGCTGATCGAAGTGGTTGAAGTCGGAGTACACACCGACGCGAAACGCCAGTTCGCCGCCGAACGTCTGTGTCACCTGCGGATTCCAGCCACCTTCAAGGTAGGCGTCGTAGGCCACAGCCGGCAGGTCGGCCGGGTCTTGGGGCGTTGTGACCGGACCTTCCCAGAAGTGGGCAGCGAAGCCAGGCGTGACCAACAGGGGTGTTTGTGTGTTGTGAAAGAACGGAATTGCGAAGGTTCCGTACAACTCGGCATCGTTGATTCCAAACTCGTTCTCGCCATGGCCAGGCATCCAGACATAGTCAAGCCGCGCCTCTTGAAGGAATCGCTGAACATTTCCAGCCGTGAACGTCGGCGTGTTGTAGGGCAGATATGGATCCTGCGGCAGCAATGAGGGCGAAACCGACCCGGGCGGTGCATACGGATCCCATGTGGCAGGCGGCGCCTGGATTGCTCCGTTGAACGGCGAACCGGGAACCGGCCCGACCGGCGCGGTCTGCGGCCCCAAGGACGGGGCCAACGGATTGATCGGAGCTACCGGCTGACCGAACGTACTGCCGCCGTTGTACGCCGGTGGAATGGCATAGTTGGGCGTGGACGGTGCATAATTGGGCGTCGGTGTCGGCGAATAGTTGGGTGGAGTCGCAAAGGTCGATGGCGTTGTTGCCGCCCCCGGCTGAACCGTTGCATTCGGCGCCGACGGATAGGGCCATGCCCCTGTCACGGCCGAAGACGTGGCAGGCGCCGGAACGGTCCCGTCGCCCAGAAGCGATGGGAACTGCACCCTTGCCTGCCCCAATGCAACCGAACAACAAAGCACAGCCAACAGCAGGGGCGCAGCGAACCGCAATCCAGGATATGTCACGATAAGAATCCCCCTTGAACGGGGCAGGTAGGGCACGGCTTGCCGAAAAGCTAGAAATACAGGCCCCTTCAGTACCAATCGGGCCAGTTCAGGTCAAGACCGGTTCCGAACGCGGCCAAACGTGCAAGCATTGCATTCAGAACCGAAAGAGGCCAGAAATCGCTATTGCCTGCCGGGGGGAAACCGCTCTATACTGCGGCGGCTCAGAAGGGGAGGTCTGCGCATACGCGGGCATCTAATAGGAAATGACTTCAGGTTTAGGGAGGAACCACGATGACCCAGAAAAAAAGTATCAGGTCCATTCTTTCACACCGAAGGATCGGCATTCTCCTCGCCGGAATTGCTGTTCTCGCCGTCTGTGCCGCAATTCGGTACAGTTGGGGCCCCGAGCAGGCAAACGCCGAATCGCCTGCCGGAGCAGGCATGAAGCGAGTGCCCGTTCGCTCGGTACGCCAGCCGGCGGCCGCAACGGCCCAGCATTCGGCCAAGCCGACGGCGACCCTTGCGGCGGCAACCCAATCGGCACAACCGGAAGGAGTCGTGGCCGAGGTCAACGGCCAGGCAATCACGCACGACCAACTGGCCCGGGATTGCCTGCTACAGTACGGCGAAGCCGTCCTGGAAAGCCTGGTTAACAAGCGCCTGATTGCCGAGGAATGCCGTCGGCGGGGAATCACCATCTCGGAAGCCGACGTGACGGCCGAGATCGAACGCATGGCCGGCCGGTTCAAGCTGCCGGTCGATCAATGGATGAAGCTTCTGGAAGACGAGCGAGGCATCAAGGCCGCAGAATACGCCAATGATATTATCTGGCCCACACTTGCGCTCAGGGCCCTGGCAGGCGAGCGGCTGCAAATCGCCCCGGAAGAGCTTCGCCGAATGTACGAAACGCAATACGGCGAGGCAATCCAGGCACGCCTGATTGCCGTAAGTAATCTGGAAAAGGCCGAACAGATCCGGCAGAAGGCCGTAAGCGATCCCGATGACTTCGGCCGACTGGCCAAAGATCACAGCGAGGACCTGCCCAGCGCAGCCTCCATGGGAATGATCCAGCCTATCCGCAAGCATGGCAGTTACGAGCAGATCGAGCAGGCGGCTTTCACCATGGAGCCGGGCGACATCTCGCCTGTTATCCAGGCCGGCGGCCAGTACATCATCCTGAAGAAGGAAGGCGTCCTTCCGGCCCGTCCGGTCAAGTTTGAGCAGGTTGCGCCGCAACTGGAGGAACTCATCCGGGATAGCAAGTTGCGAGAAGTCTCGCAAGAGGTGTTCCAGGACCTGCAGAAGCAGACGGAAGTGGTCAATGTGATGAACAACCCGCAATTGCGGCAGCAAATGCCAGGCGTTGCGGCCGTCATCGATGGCCAGCGCGTCAGCATTGACGATCTGGCTGCCGAATGCGCCGCCCGCCATGGACGCGAAGTACTGGAGCAGACGATCAGCCGTACGCTGGTCGAGCAAGCGTGCAAGAAGCAGAAGGTGACCGTAAGCGAAGCCGACTTGGACCAGGAGATCGCCCAGGCAGCCCTGCGGATGCTGCCGCCCAAAGACGACGGCACCCCCGATGTCGAGGGCTGGCTGAAGACGGTTACCGAAGAGCAAGGCGTTTCCGTGGCTGTTTATCGGCGCGATTCGGTGTGGCCGTCCGCCGCCTTGAAGAAGCTTGTCGGCGGCGCCGTCAAGATAACCAACGAAGATATCCAGAAGGGATTCGAGGCGAACTTCGGTCCGCGGGTGCGTTGCCTGGCAATCGTATTGGGCAATTTCCGTCGGGCCCAGGAAGTCTGGGAGATGGCCCGTCGCAATAACACACGAGAGTACTTCGGTGATCTGGCGGAGCAGTATTCGTCGGAAGCGAGCAGCAAGTCGCTTCGCGGCGAGGTGCCGCCCGTTCGCCGTCACAGCGGGCAACCCGTGCTCGAAAAGGAGGCGTTCGCACTGAAGGAAGGCGAATTGTCCGGTATTATCCAGATCGGCGAGCAGTTCGTGATTCTCCGTTGTGAGGGCTATACGGAGCCGATTGACGTCGAATTGGAGACCGTACGCGACGAAATCCACGCCGATCTGCTCGAGAAGAAGCAGCGTCTGGCCATGGCCCAGTACTTCGGCCGACTGAAGGAGAACGCAACCGTCATCAACTACTTGACCGGCAAGACGCAAGCGCCGACCAAGCCGGTGTCGCCTTCGCAACCCTAGCCCACGGCCTCGGTTGCTATGGCTTCTTCTGCTCGCCTACATAGTATTTCGCCAGATTGATGCCGCCGCGGAGTTCTTCCTCGAGCAGCCGAATGCGGCTTTCGAGCCGCTCGACTTTCCGTTCGAGGACGGGCAGGATGTGCCTCTGCCGGTCTTCCGGCTTCGGCCGCGGTACGGTCGGATAACCGAGGTGGCGCTCCAGGGCGGAGAAAAGGAACAGCGGGTCCTTGCGCCGATTGGCCAAGGCGATGCGCCCTTCCTTTTCGCCGAAAAGGATCGGCTTGTCCGGTTCGCCCCGCTGCTGCCGATACAGCTCGCTACGGACGTAGAGCATGTCTGCAAAGTCGACCAGGCCCACCTGCCGGCGGACGGTCAGGATCCATTCTCGCCACTCGTCGTCGAACATGGGGTCGCCGGCGATGGCCTCCAGTCCGTAGTCGTATCCCAACCGGTTGCGGCAGAGCGTCTCGAACTGATACAGGAAGATCCCCTGGCGAGAGACGCCTTTGGCCCGGTATTCGGCTTCGCGCTGGAGGATATCCAGCGCGATCCGAAAATCGAGACGTCCTTCGTCGCGTTCGGCCTCGGCCACCACAAACGTCTGGAACGGCGTGAAGTAGTGCGGCAAACGGCGCATGGCCGAAGCAAAGCCGCCCGTGTGCTTCAATTCGACCGTCATGAAGTCGATGGCATAGGGCAGTTGCGTTGTGGCCAGAATCTCTTGCCGAACGGCCACGAGCAAGTCTTGAGTCGACATGGCCTCTTGCATCCGCTCGCGAATAACGCGGAAGAAGTAGGCTTGTTCAACGTATTCCTCGGTAGGCAGCATAGGGCAACTACAGTGTCCATCCTTCGCGGTAAGCACGGCGGAGGTAGGCGTCTGCTTCGGGGCAATTGGTTGCCTTCAGGTTCTTCGCATCCCACGTCAGTTTCTTACCGACCCGCAGGGCCACGTTGGAGAGCAGGGCGGCCTCGGTCAGCGGGCCGGAGTAGCCGAAGTTGCATGTGGTGGGACCGCCCGTTTTGCACGCCTCGGTCCATTCCCGATGATGGCCGATCGAGTTGGGAATAAACGGTTCCGGCCGCTTGAACTCGCGGAACTTGTCTTCCGGCAGCAACTGGTGCTTCCCATAGTCGGCAATGAGCATCCCCTTGTCTCCGATGAACAGAACGGCATTTCGCCACTGTGGAATGCCCTTCTCTTTGACGAAACTCGGGTATGGTCCGCCGTTGTACCAGGTAAGGTTCACCGGCGGCTGCTCGCCACGAGCCGGGTAGGTGTGCCGGCTGATCGTCCAGCGGGCGGCACTCTCCGGATGCACCGGGCCGACAGACTCGACTGTAAGCGGGTACTTCAATTCCAACGCCCAGAAGGCCAGGTCGCAGTAGTGGCAGAAGAAATCGCCCAACTGGCCATTTCCGAATGCCCACCACGACCGCCATGCAAACGGACAATAGGCGGAATTGTACGGCCGATACGGGGCCGGGCCGATCCACAGGTCCCAGTCGAGTCCGTCAGGCACGGGCGGCTCGTCGGTCGGTGCGTCGGGCTGCGCGGTTGCGGCCGGATCGGGCGCCGCGGGTCCGTCGAAGTTCGCGCTGAGCCAAACATGTACGTCCGCCACTTGCCCAATCGCTCCCGACTGAACCAGTTCAACCGCACGGCGATAGTTGTCGCCGGCGTGAATCTGGGTTCCCATCTGGGTGACCAGCTTGTTCTGAATGGCCGTGTCGGTCATCACGCGAGCTTCGTAGACGCTGTGCGTCAGCGGCTTCTCGCAGTAGCAGTGCTTGCCCATCTTCATGGCCATAACGCCGGGCGCCGCGTGGGTGTGGTCCGGCGTACCGATCACGACGCCATCAATCTGCCTGTCCAGCTCGGCAAGCATCTTGCGGAAGTCTTGGTATTTTTTCGCCTGCGGGAATCTGTCGAATGTCCCGGCGGCTCGTTTCTCGTCGACGTCGCACAAGCCGATGAAGTTCTCGTGGGCGCAACCGTTGACGTCGGCGGCGCCGCGTCCGCCAACGCCAATTCCGACGAGATTCAGCTTCTCGTTGGGCGATTTCGCGGGTTCCTCGCCACTTACCTTGCACGTGGTCCACAGGGCAATTCCGGCCAGCGAGCCATTACGCAATACCTGACGTCGGGTCAATTTCGACATGATCGAATCTCCTTGCGGTGAGCAGTGGGGGGCGGGCATCGTCACGAAATCCATCTTATGGTATCCTGGCGGCAATCAGATTGCAATTCCCCGGAATACCGACGCCCCATGCCTGTCGCTGCCCCCTTTCAGCATGCTCTTGCACAACACGAGATCGACTTGCCCCAGTCCCAACTGGAGTTGCTGGACCGCTATGTCCAGACCCTCTGGCAATGGAACGAAAAGCTGAACCTCACCCGCCACACGGACTACGACAAGTTCGTCAGCCGCGACCTGATCGATAGCCTGACCTTTGCCCGTTTTCTTCAGTCGGGCGAGCGGGTGCTCGATGTGGGCACCGGGGGCGGGGTCCCCGGGATTGTCCTGGCCATTGTACGCAATGACCTGCACGTCGAACTTTGCGAGTCGATTGCCAAAAAAGCCCGGGCCGTTACCGACATCATCGCCCAGATTGGCCTCGCGATCCCTGCCCATCATGCCCGGGCCGAGGCCTTGCTCACCAACCATCGCTACGACACCCTGGTCATACGTGCAGTGGCGCGCCTCCACAAATTACTGGAGTGGTTTGCACCCCACTGGGACCGGTTCGGAAGACTGCTCGTCCTCAAAGGCCCCGCCTGGATCGAAGAACGTGGCGAGGCCCGACACTACGGTCTGATGCACGGCCTTTCCCTGCGGAAGCTGACCAGCTATCCCCTGCCAGGCACCGAATCCGAAAGTGTCTTGCTCGAAGTGAAGAAGGAATAGGTCGAAACCTGGCAGTCAGAAGCTGGGAGCGAGATAATCGGGGAGCGTGAATGCGGTCAAATCTCAAATCTCAAATCTGAAATGCCACCCCCCTGCTCCGCAGCGGCGCATCACGAGCAACTCGCCTCCACCTTACTCCCATGCGAGCAGCCATGCACGATTCGCCAAAAAAACGATGGCTCGACTGGTACTTCCGGTCCAGCTTGCTGGTCCGGATCCTGATCGGACTCGTCGCCGGCGCCGCTGTCGGCTTGGCGATCGGGCCGAGGGTTGAAGTGCTTCAGCCGCTCGGAACGATATTCGTTCGCCTGCTCCAGATGATTGTCGTTCCCTTGATCGTTTCGACCCTTGTAGTCGGAGCGGCCGGAATCAGCCCGGCGCGCCTCGGCAGGGTTGGCTTGAAGACGGTTGGCTTCTTCCTGCTGACCACCGCCTGTGCGGTGGTAATCGGATTGGCCATGGGAAACGCCTTCCGGCCAGGGGCAGGCATGGCCCTGGCCGCTGACGGCGAATATGCGGCCGACGTCACTCCGCCCAGTTTGCTCAGTACGTTCATCGAAATCGTCCCGACCAACCCCTTCGAATCGGTTACCGAAGGCCGGATGCTCCCGATCATCTTCTTCTCGATCCTGTTCGGCATCGGTCTTTCCTATCTGCAGGTATCCGACGACGATCGGATTCGTAGCTCCGCGTCGGTTCTCTTTCAAGTGTTCACCGCAACGGCCGAGGTGATGTATCTGATTGTGGGCTGGGTCTTGCAGTACGCGCCGATCGGGGTTTTTGCACTCATTGCAGTCGTTTTCGGGACGCAGGGGGCGACGGCCTTCGGCCCTCTGGCAACCGTTACAATCGCCGTCTACCTTGGCCTGGCGGTGCAGTTGCTTCTGGTTTACGGCGGGCTGCTGGCAATCAACAAGCTCAGCCTTCTGCGGTTTCTGGCCGGTGCACGCGAGGCCATGATTACCGCATTCGTCTCCCGTTCCAGCGGCGGAACATTACCGGTGACCATGCGGAACGCCGAAGAGAACCTGGGCATCAGCCGTGCAGTGCATGGTTTTGCGTTGCCGCTTGGAGCTACGATCAACATGAACGGCACGGCCATCTACCAGGGTGTGTGCGTCCTGTTCATCGGTTTCGCCATCAATATGCCCCTGCCGTTCACATCGCAGGTGACCATTATCGTCACGGCCGTCCTGGCTTCGATCGGTACGGCAGGCGTGCCCGGTTCAGGAACGATCATGCTGCTGATCGTCCTGGACTCGGTAGGACTTCCCGTTCTGGAAGGCACGCCTGTGGCGCTTGCCTATGCCATGGTGCTGGGCATCGATGCGCTGCTGGACATGGGGCGTACGAGCCTCAATGTCACGGGCGATCTGCTGGCCGCAACGCTCGTGGCGAAGTCGGAGGGCGAACTCGATCCGTCGAAGTGGTAGCCGGGGCCGTTCGGCCGGATGACGGTCATTTTTCTTCCACGCACACGTGCAACCTGGCATGGGCCGGCGTACCGTCTTCATCGTGCCGACAGACATGGACCAGGTAATGCCCCGGTTTCGCATAGCGATGGACGACTTTGGCATAGCCATCCGGAGCACGCGCTTCGATATTGCCGTCGGAACAGGTCCGAACGGGCGGGCTGCCGTCGCCGAAATCCCATACCTCCTCACCTCCAGATATCCGCGAGGCACGAACCTGGAAGGTAATCGGACCCCCTGGCCGAACGCCAAAGCTCGGGGCGTAAGTCGCGTGAAGTGACGGTGTGTACCGGTCCGGATGTTGCGGGTTGAGAACCTGCACAACGGCAAAATCGTAGTCGATGTTCCCCTCGCTGTCCGTTACCCGGAGAATCTCGCTGAATTTGCCGGGTTTTGGATACACGCGTTCGACACGTGCGCCGGTGGCCGTCGTGCCGTCGGTAAAGGTCCAGTCATATTGGCGAATGGATCCGCACGCACTCCATGACGGCGTTGCGTCGAGCACGACCGACTCGCCGGCGCGGATCATCTGCTGGGGGCGGGCACACGCGAGCAATGGCGGCTTGTACTGATTGCGGTAAGCCTCGTGCAGAAACGCATAGGCATTCTGCAGTCCCCATTTCCCCGATGGCTGCCGGCTGGCGATGTGGAAGTGCAGATGCGTCCACCCGCCGCTCGCGCCTTCCTTGCCCAGGATGCCGAGGCGATCCCCCTGCTTCAGTACCCGGCCGGGAACGATCCCCGGATCGATCGATTGGAAATGGCTGTACCGGTAGTACCAGCCGCGTCTGTCGCGAAGGTACACGACGTCGTACCGAGGTTGTACCGGCGCACCTTCGTCATACTCGTCGAGAACCTCGCCTCGCGACGACACGACTACGGCGTCGGTTGCCGCTATGATCTCCACCATACCCTCTGCGCCACCCAAGTCCACGCCGTTATGGTAGCCGACCTGGTTCGAAATGGTTCTGCCGCCGTCAATCGGCTCGATGTCCGACCAGGTGAGCGTGGCAAACCACCGCTGTTTGAGCGGATAACAGAACGTGCCCGGACGCAACAGGGGCGAATTGCCCGGCCATAATCGCAACCGCGCGTCGGCCTCAAGGGCATAGTCGCATCGCGTGTTGTTCACGTTGTATCCGCCGGTTGCCTCGCAATCGATCTGTACGCCTGCCACCGTCACCGGCAGATGATACAGACCGGCCGCCAACGTACACGGTTGCCCGTTCACCTCGGCGCGGACCTCTGTCTTCCGGATTGCTTGTCGGACGGGATCACGCGTCTCCTTCACGTCGAGCAATCGAACCGAGGCCGTACTCCCGTCGGCCAGTTCGACCTTTTTCTGCTGGCCGATAGTGAGGTCGACAACGCGGACCAACGGTTCGATCGCGGGACCGGCGGATGGTAGTTCCGCGATATTACCGGTTGAGCCAGCTCCGATGCAATACAGCCGCCGTGTCGTGCGGATGAACAGTTGCCCGTGAGCGGCAATCACCGAAGAACGAACCACCTCGCCTTGGGCCGGTTCGTCCATGGCGATCGTATTGAGCAGTTCGCCGTTGCCGGCGTCGACCACGGCCACTTCGCCAGTGAAATCGACCAGATAGATCTTGCCGTCCGCGGCCAGGGGAGATGCCTCATATTTGCCTCGGCCAGGTGTGGCAAGCTGCCATTTCACTTCGCCCGTACGTGCGTCGATACGAGACAGGTTCTTCTGAAGGTCGTTGAGTACGAAGAAGCTGCCGTCGTGGAAGGCCGGCGTGGGGACGTCGGTAGTGATCTTGGCCGCCCGTTCGGTTTGCCAGATGATGGCTTCATGATCGAGCAATCCGCTGCCACCTGCCGCAATTGCGAAAATTGGGCCTCGTTTCGGTGCGCAAGCGAGAACCACTCCCGCGCCGCCAACCGGCGAGGGGACAAGACGCCAATGCGGAACGCGAGTAGGATTCCAATCGCCCCATCGCCACAGTTCTTTGCCTGTCTGCAAGTCGTGACCCGTGATGCAATCGCCGCCTGCGACAAGCAACTCCGCTCGCCCGTCATGGACGAACGGGATGGGAGTCGTGAACGCCTCGCGCGATTCTGCGACGGCATCGCTTGGGCGCACGTGCCGCCACAGGGTTCTGCCCGTCTTCGGATCGAGCGCCAGCAGGTACGATTCGTTGTCTCGGTCAGCAAAGCCGCGGCCTTCCACCGGCACGTCGCGCTGCAGAACCTGGATATAGAGCTTGCCGTCGTAGATCGTGGGGCTGGTACTGAACGTCCACAGGAAGGCAAACGTTCCGTAGTCCTCATGAAGGTCGCGGGTCCAAAGCTGCCTGCCGTCGAGGTCATAGCCCAGCAGCCGCCCGTTACCGAAGAAGAACACCACCACCTCGCCGTCGGTCACGGGAGAATTGGAGGCGAAGTTGCTGCGATAATCGCGCCGCGGCTCGCCGCCGATGTCATGCTTCCACAGGCAGCTTCCCTCGAGCCGGCTGAAGCAGCAGACCTTCAGGACCGCTTGCTCTTCGTCGACGTCGGTAACGAATACCCGATCTCCCCATACAATGGGGGTTGACGCGGCGGCGCCCGATAGCGGCGCACTCCAGGCTACGTTTTCCGTTGTGCTCCAGTTGACCGGAAGCTTGCCTGCCTCGGTCGAACCGTTGAAGGCCGGGCCGCGCCAATGGGGCCAGTTCTGGGCATGCGCGACCGAAGCAACGAGCAGTAGGAGACCGGCAATGGCTGAAGACTTCATGTTGGACGCTCTGCTGCAAAAGGTAGGGGGAACAACAACAGATGAGCGTAACCGACCTGCGTGCGGTGTGCAACCTTGCCCCACACATATCTTGTCGAGGCACCCTTGTCCGGGAATTGTGAGCGGCTATACTTTGGCACGGGAGCCTGTGAGCGCTCGCAGAAGAACCGATTGTCGAAAGGAACGAGGTCATGTCGCGGTTGGATGAGGTAGCCATTTCTAAGACGATTGTTTGCACCTACCACGAGAGGCTGCTCGATCACATTGCGAGTGATGTCATCATTGTGGGGGCCGGCCCTGCCGGTCTTGTTGCCGGTTATTTCCTGGCCAAATCGGGCGCCAAAGTGACCGTCTTGGAAAAACGCCTGTCACCCGGAGGTGGGGTTTGGGGTGGCGGAATGGCTATGAATGTGGCCGTTGTGCAAGATGAAGTGCTGCCGCTGCTCGATACCTTCGGTATCCATTCCAGACCGCGACGCGAGAATCTCCATGCAGTCGATTCCATCCAACTGGCGGCGGGGCTGTGCTGGAACGCACTTCAGGCAGGCGTAGCTGTGTTCAATCTGACCATGGTCGAGGACCTGTGTGTTCATCAGGGACGGGTCACTGGCGTGGTGGCCAATCGAACCAATATCGGCGGTGTCTTGCCTGTCGATCCGATCGTCTTTTCAGCGAAGGCCGTTCTGGACGTGACCGGCCACGAGGCAGCCGCAGTTCAGTGCCTGCGCAAGCGACAGCTCCTGACCGACGCGGCGACCGCCGGCAAGGTGGAAGGGCCGATGGACGCGACGGCCGGCGAATTGTTTGTGGTAGAGCACGCCGGTGAAGTCTTTCCGGGGCTCTGGGTTGCCGGAATGAGCGTATCGGCAACCTTCGGCGGCCCTCGCATGGGACCAATCTTCGGTGGCATGCTCCTATCCGGAAAACGCGTTGCCGAGGCAATCCAGGCCACCTTGAATCAAACATCGACCGACGAATAACCGCCTGGTCGTCCAACGATCTACGCGACCTTCACCCACCCTACGTAGATGAATAATCCGGGCTGGAGGCGGCACGACGCGCCGAAGACGCACCCGGAAACGGGAAGTGCCGCCAGACCAAACTCAACGGTGCGATGAGGGCACATTGCACGAGTGCAAGTCGATGCGCATTGCAGGCTGCAATGCTGCCATGCAACCGGCCTGCAAGTTTCCGGTACTAAGTTACATGTCAGTAACGAGTTGCAACGGTGTGCCGGAAATGACTCTTTTCGGAACGATAATTGCACTACGATCAGGTCAAGACCGATCAGGAGTGCTTCTATGGCCGTCTTCTTCGAAATTGATGAGTTGCAATGAGTAGCTATATTTTTGGGCCGGTCCCATCCCGTCGATTAGGTCGATCGCTGGGGGTGGATCTCGTTCCTTTCAAGACCTGCACTTACGATTGTATCTACTGCCAGCTAGGTCGCACTCCGTGTACAACGACCGAACGAAAACCGTGGGCGCCATTGGAAGCCGTTCTGGAGAACCTCGCGAAGAAATTGGCAACGAACCCGGACTGCATTACGCTCAGCGGTTCAGGCGAGCCGACGCTCTATTCGCGCCTTGATGAATTGATTGCCCGAATCAAGACGATGACCGACGTGCCGGTTGCCGTTTTGACCAATGGCTCTTTATTTGGAGACAAGCAGCTTCGTCGCCAGTTGCTGAATGCCGATCTTGTGGTTCCGTCCCTCGATGCCGGCGATGAACCCATGTTCCAAGCGATCAACCGTCCGCATCCGGACATCTCTTTCGAGGGCATGGTCAACGGCCTGATCGATTTCCGACGCGAGTTCCCCGGCAAGTACTGGCTGGAAGTATTCATCATTGGCGGTTACACGGCCATTCCGGACGAGCTTGAGAAGATTGTCCGGTATGTCCGTCGCATCAATCCGGATCGCGTTCAGTTGAACACGGTGACCCGCCCCCCTGCCGAGGACTATGCCTTGGCCGTCTCGGCCGATCGGCTGGCCGAGCTTGCCAAGTTGTTCCAGCCGGAAGCCGAAGT
Organism: Thermoguttaceae bacterium; assembly: GCA_040772845.1. GTDB lineage: Bacteria > Planctomycetota > Planctomycetia > Pirellulales > Thermoguttaceae > PWXP01. The sequence continues at coordinate 4,676,645 of JAXGXG010000001.1, read as the reverse complement.
GATTGCCGATTTCCGCGGCGTTCACCGCCAGGCCGAGTTCATTGCGGGACAGGCCGACGTCCTGGAAATGCTCCGTCGCCGCCCCTGTAGCCTGGAGGATATTGCCGCAGGACTTGAGATGCACCGGAATGAAGTCATCAAATACCTGGAGGAAATCAGAGCGGAGAAGCTGCTGGAAGAATCGATCGTAGCTGGCAAGGTCTACTACAGCGCATCTCAAGCAGTTACTACCTAGGAAGAGATCGAACGATGGAAGACGCACGGACTGGCCAACCGGCGCCCCTGACGACGGCCGAATTGATCGGCATCTGGGCCGGCCTGCACGATACGATCGTCGGCGGTATCGAAGACGCACCGGGAGGGGAGCGACTCCGGGATATTCTTTATCAACCCCTGGTGGAGTCCGGCCGGGCGGCGGCCCGTCAGGCAACCGGCGGGCAATCGCAGGCCGACGCGACGGGAATTGCCCGGAATATTGTGCGGCTGGCGGCGGAATACGAGGACATGCTGCTGGACATGATGTCGCACCGGAAGAACGACGAATACTGGCGATTCAGCAACGTCATCGAATACGCAAACGAGCACAAGGACATTCCGGTGTTCATGATCGGCGGCTGGTACGATCTGTTCAGCAGCGGCACGACCGAGACGTACATGGCCTTGAAGAAGAACTGCAAGGGGCCGGTTCACCTGATCATGGGCCCTTGGATCCATCATATGAACGGCCGGTCGCACGGCGAGGTCGATTTCGGACCCGATGCCGCCGTGGACATGACGCCTGCCCGGCAGGCCTGGTACGATCATTGGCTCAAAGGAATCGAAGGCGATTTCGGCAAGGAAGTCCCTTTTCGCACGCCGGTGCGGCTGTTCGTGATGGGGACCGGCGACGGGCGCAAAACGGAATCGGGCAAGCTTTATCACGGCGGCTACTGGCGAGATGCCGCCGATTACCCTCTGCCGGAAGCCAGACCGACGAAGTACTACCTGCACGGCGGCGGCGGGTTGTCAACGGATATCGGAGAGCGGCAGACGTCTTCGACCACATTTGAGTTCGACCCGAAGAACCCGGCGCCCACCGTGGGCGGCTGCACCTGCTGTGCGCGCAAGATTATGACCGACGGCGCGTGGAATCAGTGGGGTGGGAAACACACGTGGACCTGGCCTGTGCCCATTCCGCTTTCTGCACGCAACGACGTGGTGGTCTTCATGACGCCTCCGCTGGAGGAGGACACCGAGATCATTGGGCCGATTCACGTCAAGCTGTGGGCTTCGTCTTCGGCTGTCGATACCGACTTCACCGCAAAACTGATTGACGTCTATCCTTCCAGCTCCGACTTTCCGGCCGGCTTCGATCTGATTATGGGCGACGGCATTATCCGCGCCCGATTCCGGGAGTCGGACAAGGAAGAGAAGCTGATGACGCCCGGCGAGGTGTACGAGTTCGACATCAAGCTGGACCCCTGCTGCAACGTATTCAAAAAGGGACATCGCATTCGCGTAGACATCTCCAGCAGCAACTTCCCGCGATTCGACGTCAATCCGAATTCGGGTGAACCGGCCAACGACAACCGCCGCATGATCACTGCCGTGAATACCATCTACCACGACCGTGAGCATCCATCGCACATTGTCCTGCCGCTGATGCCGGCCAAAGGCAAATAGGGGAGTGAAATGAAGACATACGCCGTCATCCCCGCGGGTCTGATCTTGATTATGAAGGATCAGCCTGACGGTTGGCGATCATTCTTTCCATGGGTAGTCTTCCAGAATGCGCGAACTCATTCATAGAAGCTTTCGCCTTACTCCTCCCGAATACATGCGAGGAAAGCAGGTGAAACCGCGTCTTCGACTTGTGGCCTACGGAAGCTACCTGGTAGCGATTGCCGTTGTGCTTCTGACCTATTTCGGCCAGATATGGGCGATTGTGCGCACTGGATCTGTGTCCAGATTCGACTTGGGTGTTCATGGTCGCTATGCTCCTTCCGATCCTCGCCTTCTGGCTAACCCTGGTCGCAGCACGCGCTCTTTGCCTCAGATTCGGTTGCCTCAGTTCGGACGAAGCCGCATCGTTCCCGTTCAGGCAGGCTTCACGCTGGCCCGATACGTGGCTCGAGGAGATCGACGATCGGGATGTGAAGTAGAACCTCGTTGAACTGAGCCGCGGAGCGTGGTGGGGGTACCTGACGGCTGGACGTTATCGTGCAATTGACGCTCGAAACGTTCACGGTCGTTGTCGCTGTAGACAATTCTCGCCCGCCCGTTTCCTCGGGAAGTGACGTGGTAAACCCCATCCGGAAAGTTCAACCGCGGCGCCCGTGCCATGCTTTCAGCCTACGACAATTCCCCGATGCTCGTTCCCTTTACGCTGAACCATTCCGCGAACACCTCTCGGTGTCTGCCGTCTCGGCAGTGCTCCATCTTACGCCGCACCTTGCTCGTTCCCTTTACGCTGAACGCTTCCGCGAACAGCCCTCGCCGCGACCGCCGCATCACGTGTCCTTGCGTATCTCCATTCCGCCAGTCCCGAAGGGACGCATCTAAACCAGCCCGGGGTGGAGCCGATGCGAGCGGTGCGAGCAACGCAACCCCGGGTTCGCTCGACGCCGTAGTCCCGCCTTCAGGCGGCCTCCCCAGCAGTGCCGCCCAAGACAAGAACCGCGAAACACACGAAAGTGGCCGTCAACGGCGATACGCCCGGCCTGCCAGTGGAACCTTCACAATGTCTGCCCCAGCGCCCGCGTCGCCGACGCGTTTTCGCCGAAGGCGATCAGCACCGTAGCCTGGGGTTTCTCTACCCCAGGACCCATGGCCGCGCCACATCCCCGCGCATTTCACCGGTGTTTTGCCGCCGCAGGCGGCAAAACATCGGGCCGTCCATTGCGCCCATGTTGGCCGTTTCCCCGTTCGGTCCGTCCGTTACCATGGACCGCCAATCGTCGCACGACTCTCCGAGTCGTGAATCTTCCGACCGAAATCGACTCGGAGAGTCGAGCGACTATTCGTCACAGCCCCCTCCCGTCCCGCGCCCCCAGCGCGTTTTCGCCGAAGGCGATGGTTATCGTAGCCTGGGGTTTCTCTACCCCAGGACCCATGGCCGCGCCACATCCCCCGCACATTTTCCCGATGTTTTGCCGCCGCAGGCGGCAAAACATCGGGCCTTTCTGATCGAAAGCACAGCCGTCGCGTTCACGCTACAGGACCGCACCGTTTGCACGCTTCCCCAAATCGTCGGACGACTCTCCGAGTCGTGAATCTTCCAAACACAATCGACTCGGAGAGTCGACCGACTATTCGTCACCGCCCCCTCCCGTCCCGCGCCCCCGGCGCGTTTTCGCTGAAGGCGATTGTTACCGTAGCCTGGGGTTTCTCTACCCAAGGACCCATGGCCGCGTCACATCCCCGCACATTTTCCCGATGTTTTGCCGCCGCAGGCGGCAAGACATCGGGCCGTCCCTTTCGCTCCATGTTGGCCGTTTCCCCGTTCGGTCCGTCCGTTACCATGGACCGCCAATCGTCGCACGACTCTCCGAGTCGTGAACCTTCCAAACACAATCGACTCGGAGAGTCGACCGACTATTCGTCACCGCCCCCTCCCCGCGCCCCCGGCGTTTTCGCTGAAGGCGATTGTTACCGTAGCCTGGGGTTTCTCTACCCCAGGACCCATGGCCGCGCCACATCCCCCGCACATTTTCCCGATGTTTTGCCGCCGCAGGCGGCAAAACATCGGGCCGTCCCTTTCGCTCCATGTTGGCCGTTTCCCCGTTCGGTCCGTCCGTTACCATGGACCGCCCATCGTCGCACGACTCTCCGAGTCGTGAATCTTCCGACCGAAATCGACTCGGAGAGTCGACCGACTATTCGTCACCGCCCCCTCCCGTCTCGCGCCCCCCGGCGCGTTTTCGCCGAAGGCGATCAGCACCGTAGCCTGGGGTTTCCTTACCCCAGGACCCATGGCCGCGCCACATCCCCCGCACATTTTCCCGATGTTTTGCCGCCGCAGGCGGCAAAACATCGGGGCGTCCCTTTCGCCCATGTTGGCCGTTTCCCCGTTCGGTCCGTCCGTTACCATGGACCGCCAATCGTCGGACGACTCTCCGAGTCGTGAATCTTCCGACCGAAATCGACTCGGAGAGTCGACCGACTATTCGTCACCGCCCCCTCCCGTCCCGCGCCCCCGGCGCGTTTTCGCCGAAGGCGATTGTTACCGTAGCCTGGGGTTTCCTTACCCCAGGACCCATGGCCGCGCCACATCCCCCGCATTTCACCGGTGTTTTGCCGCCGCAGGCGGCAAGACATCGGGCCGTCCCTTTCGCCCAGGTCGGCCGTTTCCCCGTTCGGTCCGTCCGTTACCATGGACCGCCAATCGTCGGACGACTCTCCGAGTCGTGAACCTTCCGACCGAAATCGACTCGGAGAGTCGACCGACTATTCGTCACCGCCCCCTCCCGTCCCGCGCCCCGGCGCGTTTTCGCTGAAGGCGATTGTTACCGTAGCCTGGGGTTTCTCTACCCCAGGACCCATGGCCGCGCCACATCCCCGCACATTTTCCCGATGTTTTGCCGCCGCAGGCGGCAACACATCGGGCCGTCCCTTTCGCCCAGGTCGGCCGTTTCCCCGCCTACATCGGCGAACCGAACGGCGCACCCATACGTGAATACGGTCGGGGCGTTCCCGTTCCAGGCGTGATGCCCCCTGGCTACGGTAGCAATCGTCTTTGGCGAAAACCAACACGCTGATGACGCATTTGGTCCTCCGCGCGCGCCGCACTACGGAAACCTGCCGTCCCCTTGCGTGCAAGAAAGGTTGTGCATTATCCCTAAACGTCTAACGGCGCTCTGACCCCAAGAGTTCTGAGTTCTGGGGAAGCTCTCCTTGCCGGCTTCGCCAGCGGAGTATCTGCCGCGCCAGCGGGGCGCTGCACCGGATTGGCAGCATTCCGATTGAGGAGGAAACGCTGGTACATCTTGCCGCCTTACCGCCATTGCACCGCGATCCGTTCGACCGCATCTTGGTTTCGCAGGCAATGCAGCACGCCATGACGGTGGTAACGGTTGATGTCGCCGTCAAGCAGTATCCGATCCAATTCCTGGCCTGAGGAAAAGGACCACGGAGAACGCCGAACTGGCCGATTGGCCCTTCGCATCGACCGTTCCGACCACGTTGCCGTGTGCGTCATAGACAGTCTGCCGGTTCTTGCTCTCCGCCTGCTCTTGCGTATCGGCCATGCTGACCGCCCGATTCCTCGCGTCGTACGTGGCATTCCGCCCGCAAAAGTGTAAAATGCAAGCCTGATACCGATCGCCCCCCCGAGTGCGGATTTCTCCTGCTGAACCGGTTGCCAATGGTCTGGCCATTCTCCGTCAGGATATTTCTTGGGAAATGCCGGTTTTTCAGCTTGATTCTAGATCTTTTGCAGTGTATGATATTTTACGCTAATTGCCTTTGAGGCAATTTACCGCAAATGGAGAATCAGGATGGCCGGGGGACTCGGACCGCTGGAAACACAGTTCTTCGCCTACGTACAGCTCCGCAAGCTGCAGACGGTGAAGTCGGGTGAATTGGCGGACGCTCTGGGGATCACGCTGACTCAGGAACGGGAGCTTCTCAGCCGCCTTGCCCGTCGGGGGCTGGTGGCCAGGGTGCGGCGAGGGCTCTATTTGGTACCTGCACGTATTCCCCCAGGCGGAAAATGGAGCCCCGGCGAGTTCCTGGCCCTATCAACGCTGATGGCGGATCGTGAGGGCCGATATCAGATATGCGGCCCCAATGCCTTTTACCGCTACGGATGGGACGATCAGGTTCCACATCGGGTCTACACCTACAACAACAAGATATCGGGAGAACGGCAGATCGGGCAGGTTGCACTGACAATGATCAAAGTGGCTGATCAGCGACTCGGTGCGACCGAGACCTTCACGACCCCCGACGGTGCTCGGGCGATCTACTCGTCGAGAACTCGCCCTGGTGGATGCGGTCTACGATTGGTCGCGTTTCGATAGCCTGCCTCGCGCATACGACTGGATTCGCCAGGAGTTGGCCGAGAACGGCGAAACAGCGGCACGGATCGTCAAGGTGGCGCTCCGGTTCGGAAATCTGAGCACGCTGCGACGGTTGGGAAAGCTACTCGAGATGGAAGGTGTTGAAGAGGCTCTGCTAGCGAAAGTCGAGCGGCGGGTTACGGCTTCCTCTTCCCTGATTGCTTGGATACCTACATATCCGAAGCGGGGAAGCATTGACCGGCGATGGGGAATCCTCTGCAATGATAAGCCTTGATTACCACAATGATGTGGCTCTGTTTCGAGACGCGGTCTCCTTTACGGAGTCTGAAACGGGGTTCAGCGGGCGGCTCATCGAGAAGGATTATTACTGTTCCGTGGTCCTCAAGGATCTGGCATCGGCCCCGGTGGCGGACCTGGCGTTCAAGGGTGGAACTAGCTTGAGTAAGGTCCACGGAGATTTCTACCGCCTGAGCGAGGACCTGGACTTCATGATGTCGACGCCCGTTGATGCCTCGCGGCGCCAACGCAGCAAGCGGATGGCGAGACTGAAGGCACATTGGGAAAGCCTGCCGAAGCGAGTTTCGTGCCTGCGCGTCGAAGCCGTACTGCACGGACACAACCAATCAACGCAATACATCGGGCAACTCAGTTACCGATCCGTACTGACCGGTGAGGACGAGTCGCTCAAGGTGGAAGTCAGCGTGAGAGAGCCGATCCTGGAGACCATCCAGGAACTGCCGGCGCGGACTTTGTTGATCGATCCTTTTCGTCGCAAGCCGGCGGTTGACCTGATCCCGATGCCCGTGCTATCGCGGCAAGAGACGTACGCGGAAAAACTGCGCGCGGCGCTTTCGCGACGTGAGCCGGCCATACGGGACTTCTACGACGTGGACCAAGCGGTCCGCGCCGGCTGGATCGACCCGAAAGACCCGACGCTGGTCGAGTTGGTACGTCAGAAACTAGCGATTACAGGAAACGACACCGTGGACGTTTCCACCGAGAAATCGCAGGTTCTGCGGAAGCAGGTAGAGAACAGACTGAAGCCCGTTCTGAGGGAAGGCGATTTCGCTGACTTCAATCTGGATCTCGCATTTGACGTGGTCTGCCAGTTTGCTGAACAGCTTCTCTGATTGCATTGCTGGATGGCGTGAGCCATTCGCTGTCGCATTTTCCGGGCCGTTCCCGCCAGTTTCTGTGGCGGCAAGCTGCTAGAATGAGCGGCTTTAGCGGACGCGTCCTGACGAAACCGCGTAACGAAGCCCGCGAAGCACTGTTGCGAGGAGCCGCCGCATGAAGCACCGGAAATAGACTCCCAACGGCACACGATGCGGAGCATTTGGGCGCCGACATCGATGCGCCGATGGTGCGCCAGGGGCGAACCAATCCCACCGCGTCCCACCTCATGCTCCCAGGCGATCGGCGCCCGCGCTCGACGCCATCCCCAAATCGCCCCGACGCACCTAAGTCCTTACAGCGTAAGCGGCAGTGCCATTCGTGCCTGGAACCTTTTCCTCGCCCCCCCTTTTCCTCCCTCGCATCACTCGAGGCCAAGGCGACTGGCTAGGTCTTACCTCGTACGACTCTTTCATTCGCTACCTTTCTCCGGCTTTCGCCGACGCACCCTGACCCCTTTTCGCCTCCAGAGCCCCCCCGACTTCAGGCATCAATCATTGAGTGTTTCCTTTGGCATCTTGTTTGAAGGTCCATCTACTTTTCTTGCGGCGCAAAATGAGCTGAGCTGTAGATCGCTTTGTAGTTCCCATCATCGTCCATCATCTTGCCCGTCTTCAAATCCAGAGTGCGTGCAGCCGCCCCAATGCTCGGTTCCCTAAGGGCGGGCTCGGTCGCCGTCACATCCCTTGTCAGCATGCCACTTGTCGAACTTGCATAAGTCGATACACCCCACCGCGTCATGGTGTAGTACACTCGAACGTACCGCAACTGCCTTCCTTGCCGATCCAGTGCGTCCTTATCAATGCAATCCTTAAATCGAACCACTCCATGCATCGAAACTGCGTACGCCATATAGCCCCCAAACAAATCCACCACCCTCGTAACCGATTCACCTGGTCGAAGTGATACCATCCTCTCGTTCCATTCCTTTGGCGTCCACCTAAAGTCGGCATCGCCAGGGTCCAGAAGTCTCAGGAACGCCGGATCGCCATGATCGTCCTTTGCCCCAATACGAACACCAAGGGACAGTTGTCGCTCCACAATGATCGGTTCTGCCCCCGTGTTGACGAGGGTAATGTGTAACAACTCTTTCCCGTTCTGCTGCTCTGCCTTGAGTTCGAGCCGGAGAGAGTCGTTGGGCATTGTATGCTGCCGAGTCTCTTCGCCCTTGCACACCAGAGCAATGGTTGAGCCCGTGACTAATACCGTCACAGTAGACCACATCAAACCAAGGGGCCACTCGCAGACAATAGATGCTCGCATAGTCTCCTCCAGTGTCTCAGTACATGATCGGCAGTTCGTTACCTGGAATTGTGTGATCCCAACCTTGCATAAGCCACCAATAGTAGAGTTCCTCGATATGATCTTGGTTTCCAAAATATTCGGCCGTACACTCTTTACGCATCATGCAAGAACTGTTCATGCCTGCCTGGAGGATATCCAGGAAGGCGCCAGCTGACGCGACGGCCGAGGGCATCGTGCCGGTAGAGACACTCCGGCGTCCCGTCCTGATCGACATCGGCCGTTGCAAGTCGGTTATCAAAATCCCATGTATAACGGTCGAGCGTATCGCCCGCGTTGCGAGTGAGATTACCCGCGGCGTCGTGGACGACCGAAGTGGCGTCGATCGTGGCGATCTCGTGAACGGCAGTGTGGGTGCGCAGCTCTTGCACCTGATTCTCGGTGAATGTGTCCCAGTCACCGACAAGCGAAAGATTCCACGCCTGATCCAGGTTGCCGTCCGTGCGATTCCAGGCGGTGAGGCGGTCGGCCGGGTCGTACGAGGTGGAGTTGAACCCGAAGTTGGCCATGGGGGCGGAAATACCCTCGGTCAGCTTGTTCTTGTTGGCGTCGTAAGTATAGCTGAACGACGCGCCGGGGATGCCGGAGTTGATGGCCGTCAGCAAATTATCCTGCCGGCCGTAGGTCCACGTGGTCTGCGTACCGGGCGTATCGCCCAGCACCCGGCTGGTGCGACGGGAACCGGCATCATAGGCGAAGGTGGCGACCATACTGCTATTGTAGTCGATCTGGGCAAGCTGGTCACGGGCCGTATAGCTACGCGCGACGACCGAGCCGTCCGGATAGGTAATCCCCGTGCGGCGATTGGCCGCGTCGTAGGCTGACTGGACGGTGTAAGTCGTGGTCTGGCCGAAGGTTACGGTCAGGCTTTCGGAGGTCAAACGCCCTGCGGCGTCGTAGCCGAGCGCAACCGTGTTATTGTACCGGCCACTTTCGGCCGAGGCCATACGGCCCGCGTCGCCATAGGTGAAGGCATCGCTGTCACTGATAGCAGTCTGGTTGAAGAGGCGGTAGTCTCGCTGCAAGAGGCGGGAGGCAAGGTCATACAGGTGCGTGACGTTATTGCCCTTCTGGTCCGTGGCCACGGCCACGCGGCCGGCCAGATCGTAGGTGAACTGCTTGAGGTCATAGTCGGCATCGCCGATCTGGCTTGCCGGGTTGTGTCCCGGCAGGGCCTCGGTGAGTTTCAGGTTCCGCGCATCGTAGGTCCATGCGGTGGGTTTATAAGGCGACTGGTTCTCCGCGTCGGTCAGGTGCCGCAGGTTCGAGTTTTCGTCGAATCGCCACGAGGTCACGCCTGCCAAACGGTCCGTCTCGCTCACACGCCGATCCCGCGCGTCGAACGCCGAGCCGGCCGATTGGCCCTTGGCATCCGTCGTGCCGACCACGTTGCCGTGGGCGTCATAAGCCGTCTGCCGGTTCTTCCCCTCCGCCTGCTCTTGCGTATCGGCCATGCTGACCGCCCGATTGCGGGCGTCGTACGTGGCGTTCCAGCCGATGCTGTTGGGATCGCGGAGCGAAAGCTGGTTGCCCGCCGCGTCGAACGTGGCGGTCGTCACGTTGCCCAGTGCATCGACCGTTTCTGCAAGCTTAATGCCTGCTACCGGCCTGACCCCACGATTTCCAAGCTTAATGCCTGCTACCGGCCTGACCCCACGATTTCCCGAGCCAACGATCTCGGCCAACTCCCCCCACTCCGCGTATTCTGCCACGTGCCGAGCAGGGCCCTTCTGCGCACCCATCCAACCGTACGGCACAGTCGATCGCCATTGATGCCCACCCGCCGCCCGAAAATGATGCCCTTTCCAAGCCCGTCGCCAAAGGCAACATGCCCCCAAGGCAACACGAGGGATATGGCTCTTTCATCCGCTAATCCCCGCCGGTTTTCACCGGCGTTGTCTCTGCCCTCAAAGGGTCCTTTGACTCCAAACTACCATCTATCGCGCGAATAATACCCTCTAGTGCTGCTCGATCAGCGTCGCTCAAATCTTGTTTCCTCCGTGCGTATTCCGCGGCGATCTGTATCAGAGCTGACGCCTTGTCCGCCGCAACCTCAATATCCTTCACCGTTGATAGGGCTAGCGATAGTGCACGATCCGCCTCCTTTGTCTCTGTGCATTTCTCTGCAACATAGGATAGCGCGTCAACCTTCTCTCGCCGGTCCTCCATCCTCTGCGCCAAGTCGATGGCGTCGGAGCACCGCCCAATGTAAACATAACCTCTTGCGATGGACGACATTGCAGTTCCACGCCAGGGGCTTGCGGGGATGTTGCGAACTGTCGAAAGTGCTAGTTCGAACCGCTCTGCCTCTACATGTGCAGCCACAACCCGGCTCAGTACATACGCCTCTTCGTCCGGCATGTCGAGTGCCTGGGCCATCTCGACTACGCGCGCCAATTGGGTGATCGCTGTACACTCTTCGGCGATGCGCCCCAGAGCGTAGGCTCGGACACGTACATCGTCAATCAGTCCCGCAGCCTCCACAGCCGGCTCGAACAGTGCCGATGCGGCACAGTGCCCTGCAATCGAGTGCAGTGCGTCATCCCTCTGCCCCATCTCTGGAACCGAGATCGCTGACGCGCATGCCAGCTTCAGTAGCCCCTGGACCTGTTCTGCACGCCCAAGTCTAGTATATTCGTAAGCAATCTGACAGAGAGCGTCGGCCTTGTCGAATGGATCCCCTATTGTTCTTGCAGTCTCAGTTGCTGCCACGAGCAACCGCTCCGCTTGCTCTCCCTGTCCCGCCTCACCATGAATCCCGGCGATGTCTGAGAAAGCCAAAGCCCTTTCCAAGCCATCCTCGATAGAGTTAGCCATCTCAACCGCTTGCACACGCTGGCCATTCTCTGCTTGTATTGTCGCAATCCCGCGCAAGACAGACGCGCGGTGTGAGGCGTCGTCGATCCTTCCCGTAATCTCCAGCGCCTCGGCGAATTGCTTTGCCTCAGCAAAGGAATACGCGGCCTCGGCCTGGGTACGGTGTCTTGCCATCGTGTTGTCTATCGCAGCCACGGTCTTCAGGCATTCGGCGGCCAAGCCAAGTTGGGCATACCGACGAGCGATGCCGTCCAACGCCTCCCATCTCCACCGTCCCGGCTCCTTTGCTGACGCACTTGCAGCTGCTTGCGCAAGAAGCTCGGTTGCCGCCTTCACTTGGCCCTGCCTTGCCAGAATCACCGCACATCGTGCGCGAACCAGGTAGCCGTTCCTCGCCGCTGCCATAGCCTCTGACATGAGCTGACCGGCTCGCTGACGGGCTGCTGCTGCATCAGTGTCGGCAAGATCTACCAACACGATTGCCCTCAGGTGCGGCTTATCGATGCTCTTGGCGGCGTCGACCACTTGATCGAACTGCTCTGGTGTGGCGCAACGGTCCGCAATTTCGTCCCAGGGAGTTCCCCCACCGTCGTCACCAATCCTTTGCGCCACATTTAGCGCCGCAGAGATATCGCCTCTGTCGGCGTAGTGCAGTGCTACAGATCGCAATACCCTTCTGCGTTCAAATGAGTCATCCGGAAGTCTGCAGGCCAGCTCAATGGCGCGGTCGCAATACCCGCCCGCAATGTAATGGTGCGCAATCGTTCCCAGGATGCGTGACTGCTCGCCCGCGTCACCAATACTCTCGGCAACGCGCAACGCGCATGCGAGGATGTCTTCGTGCCGCCCCGCACAGGCATCCGTCGTCAAGAGCACAATCATGCAAACTAACCACTGCACACGCGCGTGCATGTTATACGCCTCAGTTCTCGATTAGAGATGTAGCATGTGACTTTATCGATAACATGGCTTAGGCAGTCCAGACACCAGGTTGGAAGCCCTGCCAGTTCATAGCGATACTACCGCTAGTACTTGAGCCTCTTGCATCCATCGGCCGCTCGGTCCAGCGTGCCCTTATCGGTACTGAAGTCAACGCCTGCGGAAACACATTTGCGAACACTTTCCTCCCGTTCCGGGCCGTCCTTCATGCATTGGATGTCTGCATTCTTCCGGCAATGATTCTTGTATGCTTCTTCTTCCCACTCCTTTCGGTTAGGAGAACCCTCCTGCCGCAGAAGCTGCTGCACGTGCGTGAGTTCGTGCGTAATCATGCCAGGCATGTCGCAGACCGGGATATACCACGAAATGCATACAACGATCTTCGTCAGCTTTCCCTTCTTGTCATAGTACGGGCAAACGAGGGAGGCACCTTTGTGGTTGGGTATGCATTCCTTCCTCGAAACAGGGACGATTAGTACGCCGCCCAATCCCAACCGTTGGATTTCGTCGGCTAACTGTACTTTGACATCCGCAACTGAAGGCGTGCTTCGTCCCCATTGTGTGCGACTGCAGGGACATGGGCACTCCTCATCGCACATCGATGGGTCCCATGACTGACGATGGTCACAATTGTCGCCCGGAACCAATTGGAGTGGGTCATCGCCGAAAGGAAGCGGACGCATGCTAGACGGTGCCATCCCCGTTGGATCGAATCCAACCAGAGGCACTCCCCACACGTAGCGATACATGTTAACGGGGTCACCTTCATACCCAATCGGATCACGGCTCACAAACCGCCCCAACTCCGCATCGTACATGCGAGCACGGTAGTAGTAGAGGCCCGTTTCTTCGTCCAGCCGGCGGCCGGTGAAGAGGTAGGGGTTGCCGATGGTGGACGCTTGCGGATCAAGCAGGTTGGCGGCGGCATCGAGGAAGAGCGGTTTTCCATAGGCGGAGTAGGCGTAACGCTCGACGACGGCGCCGGTGGCGTCAGTCATGACGGCGACGGAGTAGAGTGAGTTCTGATGGTAGTAGTAGGGCGTGGTCGTCACGCCGTTGGTGGCGAGCATCATGACGGGTTCGTCAATGTACTCGGCGTAGACGAACTTGCGTTCGGGTGAAGCTGGCGCGGCGTCGGCCGCGTACTCGGCCACGACTTGCATGGCGTGCGGGGAGTATTCCAATGCCTGGATGCTGCCGACGAAGACCGTCGTCACGCTTCCTCCTTCACCGTCGGGAACAGTCTTACTCACACGGCGGCCGAGGGCGTCAAAAGCGTACGTGATTATCTGGCCGTCAGGAGGTTCGCAATTATTGAGCCGATTGTCAAAATCCCAGTAGAAATGGGTTGTCCCGCCGCCGACTTCTTTGCTGGTCAAGTTCCCATTGGCGTCGTACCCGATGGGATCGTTGTCAATGGCAGTCAGTTGATGAACTGCATCATGCGTGCGGGTTTGCTGGAGCTGGTTCTGGGTGAACGTGGCCCAGTTGCCGACAAGCGAAAGGTTCCACGCCTGGTCGAGGTTGCCATCCGTGCGGTTCCAGGCAGTCAGGCGGTCGGCCGAATCGTACGTCGTCGAGTTGAACCCGAAGTTGGCCATGGGGGCGGAAATACCCTCGGTCAGCTTGTTCTTGTTCGCGTCGTACGTGTAGGTGAACGATGCACCTGCAACGCCGGAGTTGATGGCCGTGGGCAGATTGTCCTGCCGGCCATACACCCACGCCGTCTGCGTGCCGGGCGTATCACCCAGCGTGCGGCTGGTGCGGCGAAGGCCATTATCGTAGGCGAACGTGGCGACCATATTACTATTGTAGTCGATCTGGGCAAGCTGGTCACGGGCCGTGTATTGCCGCGCGACGGTCGTGCCGTCCGGGTAGGTGATCCCCGTGCGGCGATTGGCCGCGTCATAAGCCGATTGGACGGTGTAAGTCGTAGTCTGGCCAAAGGTTACAGTCAGACTTTCCGAGGTCAATCGCCCGGCGGTGTCGTAGCCGAGCGCGACCGTGTTATTGTACCGCCCACTCTCGGCCGAGGCCATACGGCCCGCGTCGCCGTAGGTAAAGACGTCGCTATCGCTGATAGCAGTTTGGCCGTAGAGGCGGTAGTCGCGCTGAAGCAGCCGCGAGGCCATGTCATACAGGTGTGTGACGTTATCGCCCTTCTGGTCCGTGGCTACCTCCACGCGCCCGGCCAAGTCATAGGTGAACTGCTTCTTATCAAAATCGGCGTCGCCGATCTGGCTGGCCGGGTTGTGCCCCGGCAGCGCCTCGGTGATCTTCAAGTTCCGGGCGTCGTACGTCCATGCGGTGGGCTTGTAGGGCGATTGGTTCTCCGCGTCGGTCAGGTGCCGCAGGTTGGAGTTCTCATCGAATCGCCACGAGGTCACGCCTGCCAGACGGTCCGTCTCGCTCACACGCCGATCCCGTGCGTCGAAGACCGAACTGGCCGATTGGCCCTTGGCGTCGACCGTGCCCACCACGTTGCCGTGTGCGTCATAGACGGTCTGCCGGTTCTTCCCTTCCGCCTGCTCCTGCGTATCGGCCATGCTGACCGCCCGGTTGCGGGCGTCGTAGGCGGCGTTCCACCCGATGTTGTTCGGGTCGCGGAGCGAAAGTTGGTTGCCCGCCGCGTCGAACGTGGCCGTGGTCACGTTGCCCAGCGCATCGACCGTTTCGAGCGTGCGACCGGCTCCGTCGCTGCGGGTTTTGTGTGCGTGGTTGAGTGCGTCGGTCTGCGTGGTTTCCAGCACCTGCCCGACGCCGGTGATGGCGACCAGCGTATCGTGAATCACCGTCTGCCACGTAATGGGCGTGCCGTCTTGGGCGATGATGCCCGAGGCGACCGTGCGCCCGGCGCCGTCGTTGATGGTAACCGATAGTTCATCTTCCGGGTTGATGGTGACGGTGGCCGAGCCGGTCGCGCCGGA
This sequence comes from Thermoguttaceae bacterium, assembly GCA_040772845.1. Classification (GTDB taxonomy): domain Bacteria; phylum Planctomycetota; class Planctomycetia; order Pirellulales; family Thermoguttaceae; genus PWXP01. The sequence goes on along the minus strand of JAXGXG010000001.1, from coordinate 4,661,488 downwards.
GCCGAAGAACCCGGCGCCGAGGTCGGCTTCGAGTTCGGCCAGCAGGCTATCGATATCCACCGTATAGCTGCCCGAGCCGTCGAGTTTTTGTACGGTCGTGCCGGAGCCGTCGAGGCCCGTGCCGTCGGTCAGGTCTTCGTCGTAGAGGTAGCGAGTGGTGAGCCCGACCGTATCGCCCTGCCCGTCGTGGGCGGCCGGATCGCCTGCCAGGCCGCCGCCGGCGATGGGCGGGTTCTGCGGGTCGATATTGGTCTGCTCCACGAGCCAGACGGTGCGTGCGATGGGCCGGTTGCGGGCGTCGAACCGGGTGGTCTGCTGGTTGAACAGGGTCATGCCGTGGACTTTTTGCGACAGGGTCGTATTCCCCTGGGCGTCGTGGGCCATGGTCGTGGCGGCCCCGAGCGGATCGTTCTGCGCGACCAGCCGGCCGGCGCAGCAGGAACTCCAAAGCGACTGCCAGCCGTTGCCGCGGAAGTCGGTATGCGTATCGAGCGTACGGTCCAGGTTGTAGGCCCAGCTTTCGGTAACGCGGACCTTGGCGGCCGACCAGCCTGCGTCGTCCGGGTTTGCATACGCCTGGGCGCCTGCGGCCACGGTGTGCGTGGCCTTCAAATTGCGCCTTGTATACGAAAACGCCTCGCTCGCCTGCTGGTAGCCCAGCGTATCGGCCGAGTCGAAGTAACGTGGCGACCGCACCGCGACGACGTTGCCATGGGCATCGTGGGTCACCTCGCCGTTGCGGGTGACGGTAACGGGCCGTTCGGTGCCGTCGAGGTACTGGTAGGTGGTGACCATGGCAGGAATCCTATGCGGATTGTGGGTTGCGGTCAAGAGGGAAGGCAAACATGAGACCGCGAATTGTCGCTCAACTCTCCGAGTCGATTCCGTCGGGAACGTTCACGACTCGGAGAGTCGAGCGACGAAGAGGCAACACATCGACTCGGAGAGTCGAGCGACGAAGATGGGCGGGGAGGGAAGGAGTTTCGGCCACGCAAGACCTTCGATTACGAGTACGAGCACCGCTAAAGCTGAGCACGAGTGGAAGGTTCGTGCCAGCCAACTTTCCTTTCTCTGCGTCCTCTGCTTCCTCCTGTTCATTCTCTTCTTTGTCTTCGCGTTGTAGTCAATCGTGTCGCAATTCAGCAGACCAGCAGGAGACCGCAAACGACATCAAGCAAGAACGCCCTCGCATGCCTGTTCATGTTCCATCCGTGGTTGGGTCCTTAACGGACCCACTCGCTTGCGCTTCGAGCTTGTACGCGCTGGCGCGTCCCCCATACAAGCACGCAGCGCGAGCAAGTGGAATCCGGCGTTTTGGTCCTTGCTTCGCCGCGGCGAAGCCGCCTATGGAGTGCGGGAACTTGTTACCGCTTTCTGGTCTACAGCCGCCCGCAAACACCCCAGTTCGCGCGTTCCGATCTCCCAACTCCGATCTGCGATCTCCGACACCTTGCGTCCCCGACGTTCGTAGTTCCGCCTTCAGCCGGCTTGCCCAGTATCGCCCAAGACAAAAACCACGAAAGACACGAAACACACGAAAAGAGAGTGAAAATCGAACAGGAGGCCGCAGAGGAAACGGAGACGTTCCGTGCAATGACGAATGTCGAAAGTCAAATGACGAAAGAAGCCCGAAATCTCAAATCGACGCTTCCCCCTCCGCGCTCGCGCCCTTCCGCTCCCATCTTCCAACTCCCAACTCCCAGCTTCCGTTTCCGCCAGCGCGTCCCGATCTCCCATCTCCGATCTCCCATCTCCGATCTTCACCGGAGGGCTCGCGCCCTTCCGCTCCCATCTCCGAACTCCCAGCTTCCAACTCCCGCGCCAGCGCGTCCCGATCTCCCATCTCCGATCTGCGATCTCCGAACTCCGTTTCCCCTCCGCGCCAGCGCGTCACTAGCAACTAGCAACTTCCCCTCTGACACCTGTCACCTGACACCTGACACCTCCTTCGCGGTATTTACATCGGCCACGAAGTATGGTAAGGTGACGGCATACTCTGACGCCACTATAGACAGGGGCCTGTGGGCAGCGTAAGGCCGAACAGAAGACCTGAATAGGGGTGGTATACCGGCATCGTAAGCCCGGCCACCTGACGCGCGGATGCGATTGGCGAGACTGATACTTTCGCCCGCAAAACCGCACGCAGGTGAGGCGGCGTGTGTGGAACAGCGTGCGGAGGGCGTTCCTATCTGGACGTCCTTCTCAGCGGCGGCCCCAACGCGAGGGTTCCGCCGTACGGAGTGAGGGATCCTTGCGCGGCAACGGCACAGGATCGGCACCGTACGGTCTGCTACTGCGTCGCATAAAGCCGGCGGAATAGGACCGATTGGCAACGTAATTCCTCGGGCAGTTTTTGGCAGCCTAAGACCAGCGTCGGAGATGCAGGCACCCTCGGGTCGCATAAGACCACCCGTCGCAGAAAATGGTTCTGCGTCGAACGGTGGAAGGACTGCGCCCAATGGGCCTCCGTAAGCCGGCCCTTTCTGCTGTAAGTCCTTTTGAAATAACAGGTTAGCGAAACAGTGGGCGTTTTCGCTCACCTATTTGCGAACACCGCCTGAAAAACACTGTTCGACAATACCCAACTCCTTGCCACACAACAGGTTACAGCCCGTTTTTGGGCCTCGGAGGCCGAGTTTTGCCACGCGCGAAAATCGCACGTAACCCCAATGACAGCAACGGTTTAAGGTAGTCGGCCACCTGTTGTCGAACAGTCGAACAGGGCCAAGGGCGTGCGACAATTCCGGGGCTGTTCGTTTTTGGCGTGGGCCGGCCGACATTGTAGCGGTACGGCGCAAGCCGTCCGGTGGGGTGCTCGCCGGGACCGGAGGGCTCGCGCCCTTCCGCTTCTATTGTCGCACGACTCTCCGAGTCGTGAATGTTTCGGACGGAATCGACTCGGAGAGTCGAGCGACGGAGCCGTCCGGTCGATTTGCTCGCCGGGACCGGAGGGCTCGCGCCCTTCCGCTTCCAACTCCCCACTCCCGCGTCAGCGCGTTACTGTCAACTGTCAACGAGCACCGCTATCGCTGAGCACGAGTAGGATGCGGACGGTCGCCTGAAGGCGGAACCCGTGGAATGAACGGTACGAATCCCGGATAGCCCCGGCAGAAGGAATGCGTTTCTGGCTATTCTCTGCATGTTTCGCAGTTTCGCTTACACTGGATGCGTGCTTTCTGTTTGCGCAAGCTCCCGCATGTAGGCGATATGCGTTGTTTGGAAGGTGCGGGTTGAAATACGCCGGTTCTGACGGATTTTCCAAAGAATCGTGTTATGACAGGCCGACCATAACACCTCAGAGCAGGTGTTTTGCGCGATAGGACTTCGCGCGAGATGGCCTATTCGCCTGAATCGCTTGCCAGGCAGCCGACCGGCTGTCTGGCTGATCCGGGCCGATCATGGAGAGTTGTCCGCATGGCGGATGCGGACTACGCAGATGCATATTAACTTTTCAGGTTCGCATAAACCGGGCGGTTGATCCGGGGCCGAGGCGAGCCGAACTTAGGGGGGAAACGCAATGAGGACAACCGTAGTGGCATCCGTATTGGCCTTGCTGGCAGCGGTGACGGGCTGTACGGGCCCGCACAAGCAGAATCTGCCGCCTGCGCAGATGCTGATGGAGCCGGGGCCCGGTGTAGGTGGTCCCGGACCAGGAATTATGATGCACCAACCCGGCCCGCCCATGGTTCAAGCCGCGTCACAGATCGCGTTTGTTGGCCCTGAAGGCACGGTTGTGCAATGGGACGTGGCCATGCCGGGCGCGTTCGACTCGGAACCCCTGGTGGCGCCTGGACGGCAGAACTTCCCCCAGGGCGGCATCTACCGGCTGAAACTGACGAATATCCCGGGCCGGCCAGGTGTTGAACTGTATCCGACCATTGAGGTCGGACCGGCCTCGCCGCGAACAGAAGCCTTCCTGGCGCACAACGCCATTCCGGTGCAGTGGTCGGAGGAAGACTTCAATCAGGTGCTTACCGGCAATTTTGTGACGAAGGTCATCTACCTGCCGGACCCCGAGTATCAAGAACTGGCCCTGGCCGGTGTGGAGACCTTGGTCAGCACGCGTCTGGATCCGGGTGTGGACCCGATCGTCGAGGCCGACCGTCGTGGTTCCATTCTGGCAGTCGCCCGATTGGGTAACAAAGACCTGGAAATGCCTGGCGAACTGTTCCAGGAAGGGCAGGTCATGCCGGCTTCGCATCAACAGCCGATGGGTGGTCAATACGGTGAGGCCGGAATGCCGTGCCCGATGGGAATGGCCAATCATCAGACGACCATGCCGAACACGTACGTTTCCGGCGTCACCGGCCCGCAATATGGGATGCCGATGAGCGGCACGCCGATCGGGCTTCCGGGTCCGCCTCACGTACCGTTGGGAGTCCCGGCCGGACTGCAGAAGCACGTGGTCAAGAATCACACGCGAAACCACCTTCCCGAACCGACGGAAAAGGTGCGCATCGATGTGCGTCAGAGCCCCGGCTACAGCTATCCGAAGCCGGCCAGTCGGGTACGTATTGTCGAACAGAGTCTGCCGGGACCGGGTTTGTATCGGCGGCCGGCGCAGGATCGAGTGCAAGTCATCTGTCCCGAAGGCAACTGCCCCGAGGGCAGCGTGGGCCTGGGTGAAGCTATGATCTCCGACTAGGAGTCCGAGTCGTTGTTCCGGCCGGGGAGCGTCCCCGGAGAACAGAAACGAGACCTTTTCGCAAGGAATTGAAGTCCGTGGCAATGATCCGCAAACACCGCTGTACGGCACGTAACGTCTCGGCTGGTTGCGGGCGAGTTGTCGGCATTACGGCATGGGTCCTGGTCGCCCTTTGGCTGCCGGCGGATGCGTTGTTCGCTCAGCAGCCGGGCGTCCACTACCTGCACCAGGGCGTAATGCCACCGGGAGCGATTGGCAGCCGACAACTCCAGCGAGGCGGCCCATTGCCCGGATATTTCCAACCGGTAGAGATCAAGGCCCCTGCGGGGGCCTTGGTTTCCCCGGCGGTTGAAGGGGCCTTCCTGTCGCCGGAGCCGGCTCCCCGCGCTTTCGGCATGTTGATCGGCAGCGTTTATCGACTGAAGGTCACGAACATCCCGCACGCCGAGGGGCGAGAGGTGTACCCGACCGTCGAGGTGATCGATCGCACCTATCCGCCGCGCGGCCAGGAATTGCGTTTCCCGATCCCCATTGACCTGACGCTGCAAGACCTGCAGATCGCTTTGGAGGGGAAGTTCGTGACGCGTGTGATCTACCTGGAAGATCCGCGCAACGCGGTACCGTCGCCGCAAGTCTCGAACGAACAGAACTGGTTCGAGGCCGCGCCTGGCCGAGACCCACTTGCCGTCGCCGACGCACTCGGACGTCCTGTGGCGATTCTCCGCATGGGCGGGCGTTGGCCGGCGAATGCGGCCGAGGTTGATCCGCAATTTCTCTTCGGATGCCCGCCGCTGGTGCAGTTTCCCTCGCCACCGAAGATCGTCCCGCTGCTACCGGAAACCTCGGCCATGCCCGCCGAGGAACTCAAGGAGGCCGAGAAAGGCCGTTGACACCATGCGAATCGCAACGTGGATTTCTGCCGCCGACCTCGACTTCGATCGTCTCTGGCGATTCACCGTGATCGCATTGGGAACGCTCCTTCTTTCTGCGTGCCAGGCTCCCATCCCGGCGCCGAGCCTGGAATCGGCTTCCCACCCGATGACCGGCTATGCCGAAGCTGCCGCTCCGGGCGCCCTTCCGGGGCAACTGCCGCCGCAAGCGTACACGGGCCAGCCGCCCACGGGCTATGCGGCAGCCTATCCGGCCGAGGGGCAACCGCTGCCCTACCGACCGGAAGGCCCGTGGGCCCCGCCTGGAATCGAGCGTCCCTGGCCGGTCGACGAATACATGTTCGACGGCGGCGACCGGGAAGAGCCTGCCCAAGTCGGGCAGCAGTGGGACGTCCACGGCCTGCACACAGAAGATACCGTGGCCCACTTCGATACGCTCGACGGCCGGACGCTTGTGCAGCCGAGCAATCGCGTCCAGATCTACGCGCCGCGGTTCAGCGCCGTCCGGCAGGTTGTCGGAATCGCCGGCGACAGACAGACCTATCGAGCGGCCGGCGTGGTCCAGCCCGAGCAACTTGCCGGCCCGACAACCCTGCAGGCGGTCGGTACGAGTTCACAGAATCGCCAGGCGACAGGCGAGCGAGGTGTGAAACTCATTGGTGTTTACGGAAGCCGGCAAGGAGACGGGGTGGTTTCCGAGGCCCAGGGCGCGATCGCCTTCCACGACCAGCTACTGCCGTACGAAAACCTCGAGATCATTCGGCGCGGCGTCATGGAAACCGCCGAACTTGCCTGGCTCGCTCGCGGAATCGACGCGGCGAAGGCGTGGACCACAACGCAGGCCGTGCAGGTGATTCTGGACGAGCAGGCGGCCAACGCCGAAGTTCAGACCGAGGCGTTGCAAGACGTCTTTACGGTGAAGACGCCCAAGGGGAATCCGCGGCTGCGCGTCATCAAGGTCGCCTCCGAGCACTTCGCCCAACCGGGCGAGGAGATCGCTTTCACCATTCGCTTCGACAACGTCGGAAACCAGGTCATCGGCAACGTGACGATCCTCGACAATCTCACCACGCGTCTGGAGTACATCCCCGATAGCGCTCAGTGCAGCCTGGAAACCAACTTCTTCACGGAACCGAACGAGGCGGGTTCCGTGGTCCTTCGCGCCGAACTGGTCGCCCCGCTTGAACCGGGTGACGGCGGCGTCATCCGGTTCCGTTGCCGCGTGCGGTAGTCGGGTAGCCGTTCACGGGTCGGCGGCGCAGGCCTTTTTCTCCACTGCATACGAGGGGAGCAGTCCCCTGTGAACGGTTGCATGGGTCGGCAGCGCAACCGGTCAGCGGGCCGCATCCCATAGCTGCTCCCACTCGGTATGGAATCGGATGCTCACGATGCGCCACTTTTCTGGTTCCGCCGGTGTTGCGCCAGCAAGCGGCGGCGGGCGGTAGAACACGAACGTCCAGACGACGGGGCACTGATCGTGCTTGCCCAGATACCTCAGGAGCACGAGATCCTGCCCCACGCTTTGTGCGCCAACCTGCTCTGCGCCTCGGTAGCGTCCGTACTTGGTTGGCAGTTGGGCTGCCTGCGCGACCAACTGGCGCAACGCTTCCTCCTGTCCCAATAGCGAACTGTCTACGAGCAATTCGCGAAAGGCTTCCGGCGTTTGCTCGCGTCCGAGCCCCTCGAAGAAGAGGCTGACCCGATCGCTCAGGCTGGTCAGCAGTGCGTCGCGCGGCGCGCCGTTTTCCTGGCCGAACGACGCGGCAACGGCGGATGCAAGGCAAAACGCGATCAGCATACGGGGGATCACACAACGGCGCATTGGCCGTGTGCGGTGTGCAGTGGAGATCGTCGCGCCCGTCGTCACATCCCTTTGCCTGGCATGCATCTCGGTTCCTCCTCGGCCATTCTGTGTACGAACTGTCGCCATGCAGTCATCGAGCGGTGCAAGTTTTCACGGATATCGCCCTTGATCGCATAGCATTGAAGACCAATCGGCCCGTTGTATCCACGTCGCCGAAGCGACTTCAACAGCGCATAGACATCGTACTCTCCGGAATCCAGCGGTTGAATGAGCCGGTCCCAACCGCCTTCCGTGTCGGCGCCGTTAATGCTGACCAGCATGAGCTTCGGAAACACCTTATCGAGCAACGGTTCCAGGTTCTGTCCCGGAGCAGTCCGGAGCCAATGACACAGGTTGAACGTCGCGCCGACATTCGGGCGGTCAACTTGCTGTGCGAGCTCCAGAGAGTCTTCCGCCGTTGCCACGTAGAACCCGGCATGTGGATAGAGAGCGATGCGCAAGTTCGAGCGGCCGGCCCAATCGGCCACTTGCCGCAGCGCCGCAACGGCCTGCTCCCTGGCGTTCGGTGCATTGCCCCGAACGGTAAGCCAGAGAACCGTTTCGCGGCCCTCGAGATCGCGGATCGCCTGCTCCAGTCCTTCCTGGAATACGGGTCCTTCCGGAGAAAGAACGATACCCACGTACGTGTTGAACATGACAAGGCCCCGCTTGTCGAGTTCCGCCAGCATTTCGGGAATTCGCTGAGTGCCGGTATATCCGATACCTGCAAAGCCGGCTTCTTTGGCAAGCTGCGCCTGTTCGGCCAGCGGTAGCTTTCCGCGACCGAGGCCGTTGTCGAATACGAAAAACGGGTTGTCCAATGCAAGCGTGGAGGCACGGTCGGCAGCCGGGGCGACATGGCAGACCGAAGCGAAACAGAGCAACAATCCGAGCACACGGAGAAGAAGGACGAATCGCATTGCAGCGGGACTCCTTGCAACGAGAGAGGTTTGCAGTTCAGCCCGTGCCCGGAGCTTGTGGTCCGAGGCGCGTAGCACGTGCGGCATTCGCTCGACCATCGCGCCGGGAGATGATCGAAGGAGAAACACAGCAGGCGGAAAAAAACACTCGATTCCGGGGTTGCATCCGGCAGGCAACTCCCTTATGATCATCTCTTGTACTGCGGGGCATGTCAACCAACGGCCCGCAGAAAAGTCACCACGGAAAAAAGAAGAAGAGTCCCAAAAACCGCCCTTGACGCCGCAGGGCAAATCGAATAATCTCACGATCGTTACGGGGATGAAACACAGAGGCAGGGTGAGTCATCTCTGAGCAGCGGGCAGGAGGCCCCTGCAATTCCTGCCAGGATTTCCCGCCGCGAAGAGCTTGGCTCCTTTCGGTGGTCCGAGGCGACAGGCTGCCCCAGGGCACTTCGTCGCCGGTTGAAAGACCAACAATCCACGTGGATGGGTCCGCATCTGGGGATCTTGCATTTGTACGATTCCTGCGGACCGCGAAGCGCTTGTCCGCCGGCATGGAAGCATGCGGCGCGCTTCGGAAACATTACGGTGCTTCCGTCCGGTTGACCGCAGGTCAGCCACGAATGCGCGGAGCGTCCAATCGCTCCCGGAAAAGACGTGTGTCCTCCGCCCCCCTGGGACACAGCCTTTCCGGGGGCTTTTTTTATGCGCCCCAAGGTATATCCTAAGGGGAGCGGCAGAAAGGCAATACAACCTCGAAGCGCAAGCGAGTGGGTCGATTGGATCCACTTGCTGGCGTTGCGTGCTTGTATATTTGTCTCCGCCGCTCCCTCAGGGGACTCCGCCTTGCGACACTGGGCCCCGGCGTGGTAACCTGGATATGGTAAGGAAAGGGTACGCGCTCCTTAGAATGGCCACCGTACCGTTCCATCACCCGGGGAAGCCGTCCATTCGGCAGGCAAGGCTTGCCGTGCGGAACCCCGGCACAAGCGAGGGACACCTTATGAAGGGGTTGCAGGGGCTCGTCATTGCAATTGTCCTGGGGCTGGCAGCCGCCGCGCTGAACTGGTTCTATCTGGTGCGCCAATCCCAGCAGGTGGAAATGGTCGCCTTCATCGGGATCCACCCGGATCAGTATGTCGAACGCGGCGAGCGGCTACGCAACGAACAGCTTGTCCCGGTCAAGGTGCCAAAAAACGCGGTCGGAAACCTGCAGGAGTTCGCCGTGCTCGATTCGGCGCGAGCCACCGTAATCGGACAAGCCGTGTCGCGGCCACTTGGCGGAGGCCGGTTGCTTTTGCAGGAGGATTTGGATACCCCACCTCCAACACTCGCGCTGCGTGAAGCCGAACGGATCATGTGGGTTCCCGTCGATAGTCGCTCCTTTGTCCCCTCGCTCATCACGCCGGGCGACATGGTCACGTTCAAGTTCCCACGCACGTCGCCCACACCGGCCGGCGTCGCACTCAACCCGCAAACGGGTCAGCCGGCGGTCCCTGCCGAACTGGTTGAGCGGATCGGCCCGTTCAGGGTCCTGTCGGTCGGCAACCGACTGGGAAGCGCCGAGGTGATGAAGGCGGCGAAGATTCCGCAAATGCAGGAGAACGTACTCGGCATTAGCGTTACACCGGAAGTGGAAGCCCGGGCAGATAAGCTTTGGGCATTGCTGCAGGCGACCGACTTCCGTAGCGTGGGCATCGAGAAGCACGGGGAACTGCAGTAGACGTATGAAAGTCTGGTACAACCGCATAAGCGAGAGTCACCGCGCGGTGATCGATACCGCCGAGGCGGAGATTACCATCGGCCGCGACCCCGGCTGTACGGTATGCCTGCAAAGTCCCCTCGTCTCGCGGCGTCATGCCGTTGTGCGATGCGAAACCGGTAAGCTTCGACTGGAAAATGTGGGTTTGAATAGCTGCGTGGTCGGTGATGCGGAGTTGCTGGGCGGGCAGTCGGTCGAGTTCGAGCCCGGCACGAAGGTGCGTATCTGGCCCTTCACGCTTACCTTCGAGACCCAGCAGGCGCCCAGCATCTCGCGGGCCGACCTGGAAAGCCACCTGCGCGGCATCATGGCCGACCTCGAACTGCGCATCCACCGCAAGCTACTCGAACGGCTCGACCTGTACGAGTTCGAGTCCGGTCGTCATGCCGATGCGGCAGGTATTCTGCTACTGGAGAACAATATTGACGACGTCTGCCGCGAGCTGCGCGTCTTCGAGCCTGAGAACGAGGCCCTGCTGGAGGAAATCACCGGACTGGTGCTGCGCGATCACCTGGTCAACCACCTGATCATGGAGACCGGCACGGAGCAAGTATTCGACCTGGCGGCCCTCACCTCGACGGAATACGATATTCCGGCCACCCTTGTCCCGGAACGCGAGGCCGAGCTGCACGGGTTGATCAACTTCGTGCGCGAGCGGCTTGCCCTGGCGGAATGCCGCGATACGAGCGAGGAGGTCGCACGGGTGGAATCGCGTTTTGCCGATATCTTCCACCTGGTTCGCCCGCACCTCCATCACCAGTTGCGCAAGTATCTCGTACTGCGAACGCTCAAGAAGGACCTGAAGGACACGATTTTCGGATTCGGCCCGTTGCAGGATTTGCTCCGGGCGCCGTCGGTGACCGAAATTATGGTAGTCGGGCGCGACCAGATTTATGTCGAGCGTAACGGCCTGATCGAAAACTCCGGCCGGCGGTTCCTTTCCGACAAGGTGACGGAAGCCATTATCGAGCGGATTGTATCGCAGGTAGGCCGGCGTATCGATCGGAGTCAACCGTTGGTAGACGCCCGGCTGCCCGACGGTTCGCGCGTGAACGCCATCATCCCGCCGCTGGCCGTGAAAGGGCCGTGCCTGACGGTGCGGAAGTTTCCGGCGCAGCGGTTGACCATGGACGACCTGACCGAACTGGACAGCATCACGAGGGCCGCCGCCACGTTTCTGCGTTCGTGCGTGATCGACCGGCGGAACATCCTTGTAAGCGGCGGCACCGGCTCGGGGAAGACGACCATGCTGAACGTGCTGAGCGCGTTCATTCCGTTCAAGGAACGGATTGTGACGATTGAAGACACGACCGAACTCCGCCTGCACCAGGAGCACGTGGTCACACTCGAAACGAAGCCGGCGAACGTCGAGGGCGCCGGCGCGTACACCGTGCGCGATCTGGTGCGTAATGCCCTGCGCATGCGGCCCGATCGCATTCTGGTGGGCGAATGCCGCGGGCCGGAAGCGCTCGACATGATTCAGGCGATGAATACGGGTCACGACGGTTCGATGACCTCGCTGCACGCCAACAGTTCGGCCGAGGTGATCGAGCGGCTCGAGGTGCTCGTGCTCATGGCTGCCGACCTTCCCGTCGCGTCGATCCACCGGCAACTCAGTTCGGCCCTTGATTTGATTGTGCATTTGGACCGCATTCCAGGCGGCGGAAGGGCGGTCACGCAAATCTCCGAGGTGGTTCGGTACGATCCGGAAGCGAGGACGGTGGTCCTTCACGATATTTTCAACAGGCGCGACGGGCACACGCTTCGGCCGACCGGCTATCTGCCGTCGTTTATCGATTCGCTGGTCGAAAAAGATCTGCTGGAGTTGGAGTTCCTTTACGGGCGCGAGTCGGCCCCTGGACCGGCTATTCCCGCCGCGCCGAAGGCGCCGAGCGGGCCGTTCGCCAGGAGGACGCCATGAATCCCAATGCCGATACGTGGCTGACAAGCGTCCTGACAGGAGTCGCCGTCGGGTGGAGCTATTTCGTGCTGCGCGGGCATCTTGCCTGGGCGCTCGACGCGGTGGAGAACGACCTGGCCGACAAGCTGCGCCGCCTGCGTGCCTCGACGCGCGGCCTGCGCCGCTGGATTCTTTTCTGGCTGGCGACGGTGGCGGCCATATTTGTCACGTTCTGGCTGTTGCTCGATAACTTCATATTCGGCGTGCTGGGAGCCGCGTTCCTGATGGCCGGTCCCTGGTGGCTGATCCGGCGCATGGCCGAACGGCGTCGGCGCCGGATCGAAGACCAGTTGGCCGACGCCATGGTGACGTTGGCCAATGCGGTTCGCGCGGGTCTTTCGCTGGCCCAGGCGATGGACATACTCGCCTCGCAGTGTCCGAAGCCTTTGAGCGAGGAATTCCGCCAGATTGTCGGCGAGTACAACTTGGGCAAACCGTTGGAGCAGACGCTCCGCGAGGCGAAAGGCCGATTGAAAAGCGAGAACTTCGCCTTGTTCGCCGCGGCCATCCTGGCCAGCCATGAAAGCGGCGGCCGGCTGAACGAAACCGTGGAGCGGATCGCCGCCAGCGTGCTCGAAATGCAGCGGCTGGAGCGGAAAGTGCAATCGGAAACGGCCCAGGCGCGCAAGTCGGCCATCTACATGGCGCTGGCGCCTGCCCTGATCCTGCTGGTCTACTACTTCATCGATCCGCAGAACACCGTCCTTCTGTTCACGACCGTGCCGGGGCAGGTGATGCTGGCGGTGGCTGTTGTGCTCAATGTAATTGCGTACCTTTGGGCCCAGGTAATTCTGCGCCCCGATTTGTGACAAGGGATTCGTTTGGACCCGAACTCCTTGCCGCCATGGACGAAACGAACGATGCTCCTACCCCTAGCCACGACCGCGACTCCGCTGATCATCGCGCGGCTGATCGCCTGCAGCGTGATGGGAGCATCTGCCGGCCTGCTGGTATGGTGGCTATGGCGCGCATTGCGAAGCGACGATATTGCGCAGGGCGCCGAATGGCGGTACGACGTAAGCCGCGTGAACGAGTTGCGGCGCGCCGATCCGGTGTTCCGGTTACTCCAGCCGGCCATCCAGTTGCTCGCCCGATTCAACCGGGGCGCGTTCCGCGAAGCCTTGCCCGAAGTGCAGCGGCATATCCACGCGGCCGGACTGTCGCGGTTCTGGTTGGCCGAAGAATACCTGGCAAAGCTCGAAATCGCGGCCTTGTTCCTTTCCCCGCTGTACGTCTATTTGTTCTTCTCGTGGCTCGGGCCGGTCGGGTTGCCGGTAGCCGTGCTGGCCGTGCTGGCGACCGTGTTGCTGCTGCGACGCCGACTGGCGGTGCGGGCCGCGAAACGCCTGCTGGAAATCAAACGCCGCATGCCCTTCCTGCTCGATCTGCTGACGCTGCTGATGGAGGCAGGTTCGACGTTTCTGCGGGCGCTGGACGAGGCCGTGGACGAGTTCCGCGGGCACCCGGTGGCCGAGGAGTTCGGCCGCGTGCTGGCCGATATGAACATGGGAAAGACGCGGCAGGAGGCCTTTCTCGCCCTGCGCGATCGGCTGGCAGACGATGAAATCACGAGTATTGTCGGCTCGGTCTTGCAAGGCGAACAGCTTGGCACACCCCTGGCGGGCGTGTTTCGCACCCAGGCCGACGTGTTGCGGCTGAAACGCTCGCAACGCGCCGAGACCCTGGCCGGCGAGGCCGGGGTGAACATGCTTCTGCCGGCAGTCCTGGTGATGGCCGCGACCGTACTGATTATCCTCGGCCCATTCCTGCTGAACTTTCTTACCTTGGAATTCGCAATGTAACTGCTATGCCGCTGAAACTCACCTGCCCACGATGCAAGAAAGCACTGACCCTGCCGCGAAACGCGGCCGGCAGTTACGTCAAGTGCGGTCATTGCGGTGGTCGGGTATGGGTTCCGGAAATACCGGAAGCCGGAAATACTGCCGCAACAGCGTCAGGGCCGTTGCCGATTCCGCCAGGATCCGCGGGGCCCGGAATTCCGCCAAGTTCCCCGCCGCCGGTAGCGCCGGGTACGCTCCCTCCCGTACAACCGGCGACGCCCACACCACAACCGCCCGCCGGACCGACACCGCCAACTCCGCCGCCCGCGCCGTGGACCGCCGCCGGTCAAGTGCAGGGGCGAACCCAGCCTGCCGGCGCGCCGGGAGCCCGCAAGGCCCGCTTCGTCACCGCCGGCGCCGCCCAATCGCGGCTTCAACCAGCCGCCGACGGCAAGCTTCCCGGGTTACAACTTGAACAGGACAAACCGGCCGAAAAGCCGAAGGAGAAGACGGAGGGGTCTTCGATCCATCCGCTGGTGCTCTTCTGTGCCCTTTGCCTGAGTCTCCTTGTTTCCATTACCATGGTACTGGTCGATGTGGAAGGCCCGCAAACCAACCGGAACCGGGAGCAATTGGAGGCGCGATGGACGATTGAGCGGGAGTATTTTTCGCATCTTGATCCGAACCAGTCCCTGGCGCCGTACCAGCTCCTGTTGCGCGAAGCGCAGCGGGCCCATACCCGGGGCGATCGCGAGACGGAACAAAACGCCTATCGCGACGTGCTGCGCCTATTGCGAGCCGAACGCGACCGTTTCGCCGGCCTCACCGGCAGCCCCAGCAACGACCGAAAACTCGAACAACTGATCACCACCATCCTGCAAGAATAACGAAACACGCATTTCACATTTGAGATTTGAGCACCTGAAACCTGACACCTGACACCTGACACCTGACACCTGACACCTGACACAGCCGTGGACACCAGCCAACGTTACGAGATTGTAGATACGATTGCCAGCGGCGATTTCGCCGTGGTGTACCGGGCTCGCGATTTGGAGTTGGGGCGTGCTGTAGCAGTTAAGCAGATTCACGCGCAGTATCTCTCCAATCCGCAGCAGTTGGCCCGCTATTGGCAAGAGGCCCAGTTGTTGGCGTCGCTGCAGCATCCGAACATCCTAACGGTTTACGATGTTGTACGCCCGCGCGGATGGCTCATTCTGGAGCTGATGCAGCGGAGTCTGAAGCTGGAAGCCGAGGGAGACGGAATCGACCTGGGCTCGCTAAAGCGCGTCTTGATCGACTGCGCCGAGGCCCTGCGATTCCTGCACGCCAATGGTGTGATCCACGGCGATATCAAGCCGAGCAACCTCCTTCTGGGCGCCCAGGGACGCGTTGTGATAGGCGATTTCGGACTCGCGCGCCGGGCCAGTAGCGAGCAGGGAAGTCTGCTGAAGGGCACGACCAAGTACATGGCGCCCGAGCTTGTCTCCAATCAGTTCGGGCCGGTTGGGCCGGCCAGCGACCTGTACTCGCTGGGCTTTACGGCCTACGAACTGATGTGCGGCAGGCAGTTCGATACGCTCTTTCCCGGCCTGAGCAGCTTCGGACGCGATCAGCAGATTGCCTGGATGATGTGGCATGCCGCACCCGACCGCCGCTTGCCGGAGATCGGCAAGGTGCTGCAAGGCGTACCCGATGATCTGGCCCGTGTGATCCAACGCCTGACGGTGAAGGATCAATCGCGGCGATACGCGTCGGCTGAGGACGTACTGCGCGATCTTCAGTCGGGCGCGCACGGGATCGCACCGCCGCCGGTGCAGGAAGACGCCCTTGCGCTGGCTGCCCGCGAGGCGGCGGCGCGCAAGAAGAAACGCATGCGCATCGTCGCTATGATGGCGTTGGCGTGCTCGCTCATGCTGTCTGTGGCCATGCTTCTGCCCAGCCGCAAGGCGCCTCCCCCGCCGCAGGCGCCGGAGCCGACGCGCGGTGTGGTGCAGAATGTCCTGGTGGGCGAACGACGCCTGGTGCTCGAAGCGGCCTCGGACGGCAGCGTGCAGGAACTCGACTTCCGGCCCGGCGATCGGTTCTTCGTGAACGATCACGAATTGACATTGCGCGAGCTGGCGCCCGGTGACGAGGTGGAGGTGACCGAACTGCGCGACGAGGCCGGCCGGAAGATCAAGGAGGTGCGGGCAACCCGGCCGGTCGGCGACGTCGGACGCGTCGCCGCAGTCCAGCCTGAAGAAGCCACGTTTACACTTGCCGTTACGGAAGGCGAAGACAAGGGGAAAGAATGGACCATCCACGTGCCGGATGAACTGCCCATTCGATTCAACGAACAGCTCGATCGCAACGGCAAACCGGTTGTTCTGGCCGACTTGCAGGTGGGCGACGACGTGACGGTTCGCCACAAGGGGACGCATACCGGCCGCGTGGCTACGGAGCTGAGCCTTACGCGCGTTGTGGAAACCGAGGGCGTGTTGCGCGAAGTTCGCGCCGAGCAAGGCGAATTGGTGCTGGCAACCGGCCCGGCCGAAACGCCGGTCCTGGTGCGATTGCCCCTGGCAGACAAAGTGGGCGTTACGCTGAACGGCCGCCGCGTTCTGAACGAAAAACTGCTGCAACCTGCCGACTTGAAGCCGGGCGATAAGGCCGTCCTTGCACACAATACCCACGTGCTGCGCGTCGATGCCTACCGTATCCTGGGCACCGGCGGTACGATCGATCAGGCGCACGTGGATGCAGGCACCCTCGATGTGCGGGTAGAAGGTGCGTCGCGGCCGTCCAGTTTCCGTATCGGTCCGCAATGCAAGATTACGCTGGCAGGGCAACCTGCCGAATTGGCGGAACTGCGGCGAGGCGACGAGGTCGATATCACGCATGACGATCCCGGAGCCGCCAGTCCGGAGCCGATTGCTCTGGTCGCTCGCCGACCGGCAGATACGCATCGCTGGGCCCTGTTGGTGGCGAACCAGACGTTCGAGGATCGCCGGCTATTGGCACAGGAGCATCCGGTTCCTGACGCGAAACGGTTGTGCGATACGCTCGTCAGCCGATACAAGGTTCCGGCGACGCAATCGCTTCTGCTGAGCGACGAGAGTCTGGTTCGCTTGGAGCAGGGCATTTCCGATTTCCTGCGCCGACTCGGCCCGCCCGATCAGCTTCTGGTCTACGTAACCGGCCGCGCATTTCGGAACGACCAGGATACGGTGTTCCTGGCTCCGAAGAACTTCGATTACTCGCGCATGGACGTGACGGGGCTTTCGCTCCAATGGCTGGTTGACCAACTTGAAGCGTGCAAGGCGGGCGAGAAACTGCTGCTGCTCGACGCCAATCAGGTGACCGACGGAACGGACCTTCAGCGTCAACCGTCGGCAGCCGAAATGATCGGAACGCTCAAGGCCCCGCCCGGCCGTGCGCCGCTGCGCACCGTAACCGCGGTGGCCGGAACGAGTGAAGGCCAACGCGCCTTGACCGTGGACGACGGAAAACATGGGTTGTTTGCCCGATTGTTGACCGCAGCGTATGCGGGCGCGGCCGATAAGAATCGCGATACGCGCATCGAACCGACCGAGCTGTTCACCTACCTGAACGAGACGATGCCGCGTGAGGCCGCCAGGCTCTCCGGCGAGCAGACACCGCATCTCACCCTGCCCGACGATCGCCCGCCTCGCCTGACCGACGACGCGAAAAAGGCCATCCGCCGGCTGGCCGGGCATCTGCGCGCCACGCGGCCTGCACAAGAGACCATCGATGCCGACTATGCCGCCGCGTCTGAGCTTGCCGGGAAAGAACTCGAGCCGCGACTGCTGTACGGCTTGCTCCTGCTGAAGGCGCGCGATCGCGAAAAGACGATACCACATTTTGAAGAACTACGACTGGAGAAACCCGAACTCCTGCTTCCGCTGCAGGCAATGGCCTGGATGCAGTTCGACATGCGGCGCTACCCGGCCGGCGTCTTGCAGCTAGCAGAACTTGTTGAACATATTCCCGTGCCGGACAAAGCGGTCGACGGATACGACGCGCACACGCTCGAACTCCTCGCATGGGCCGGCCGGCTGCGCGAGTTCGCCGCATCGGCGGTGCCCGAGGCATGGCAGGCGCCTGCGGAGACCTTGAGCCGACTCGATACGGCAGTGGCCGGGCATGGTCATGCAGCCCAGCAGGCGTTTGCGGAAGGGCAGGCGGCCGTTCGCGCGATGGTGGCCGATTTCACCAATCGGATTGCGGCCGCTACTACGGACGCCACCGAAGCGCGACTGAAAGTGGAACGCCGTCAACTCAGTCACTACGTCTCTTTCCCCTTCGATGCCGAGGTCGCCCGCATTCTGGCCGGGTTGGACCACGAATCGTAACGCACGGCGATTCGGGTGCAGCAGCGGACTTGCCTGGCTGGAGGAAGGCCACCGGTCGGCTTGCCCGGCTTGGAGCAGTGGTCAGTTGGCTACTTGCAGCGCCCCGAATGATCCATTCTCCCCCCGCACGGTGTTGCCGCCTGCGGCGGCAGCACCGTGCGGGGGGAGAGGATGGCTCGTGGCCGACGGTTCGCTCGCTGACCACGGCCAGGGACTACACTCCCAACCTTGAGTATCTCCATATCCTGCTGTGGCAATCCTGAATCGAAAAGGAATAAGACGAATGGCAGAGAAGATGTTAGTATTCTGCGGCTCCGACGATCCCCAAAAGGCTGTTCCGCCATTCAGGGACCTCTTGGGGGCAGATCGCCGTTAGACGTTAAGGGATAGTGCATGGCCTTTTCTTGTATGTAATGCAGGAAGGGAATGAACAGGAGGAAACGGAGGAAACAGAGAAAGAAATGTTGACGGCCACTTTCGTGTGATTCGTGTCTTTCGCGGTTCATGTCTTGGCCTGCGGCCGATTCGCCCTGGCGCAGCCAGCTGTTGGGCCGGGCGCTACGGAAAGGAGAATCTTCACTTGGTCGGCCATTCGTTGGGAGGACTGGCCGCATCTGCCGCGATTGTTAATGGCCTTCACGCAACGTATCCGTTCACGGTTTCAAAATTGGTAGAGCATCATTTTAGCGAATTTGCTACAATCCGGCCATGGATGGCAAGGATCGAATCATCGCCGAATTGCGAGAGCTGGTTGCCAAGCTGACTGCGCAGCTTGAACAGCAGGCGGTTCGGATCGCGGAGTTAGAGTTGGCGTTGGCCAAGGCCATGAAGGATTCGTCGACTTCCTCGAAGCCGCCATCGAGCGATATCGTCAAACCGAAGCCGAAACAGAAGAAACCCGGACGCCGCAAGAAACGCAAACGGGGTGGGCAGCCGGGACACCAGCAGAAGCTTCGCGAGCCGCTGCCTGCCGAGCGGGTTGATGAAACCGTCGACTATGAAATCGATGACGACGGAGTACAGCGGTTGGGGCTGATTCCCACCGGTGACTTCGAGGTCATCCAGCATATTGAACTGCCGGAAACGCCGGTTCATGTCACGGAACACCGACTGGCCGTCTACCAGGACGCCGACGGCCAACTCTACATCCCTGACTGCCCCGAAGTCAAAGGGCCGATCTTTGGGCCGCGGCTCTTGACAATGATCGGTTGGCTCAAATCGATAGGGCACTGCAGTTACTCGACCATCGAAGCGTGGATGGAAGACGTTTTGCAGGTGCCGGTCTCGCGCGGCTACTTGGCCAAGCTTTGTACGGGGACGATCTCGGCATCGTTGGCCGGCGCCTACGACGAATTGACGGAGGCCATCCCCAGGCAAGGACAACTCGGCAGCGACGAAACAAGCATCAAGGACAACGGCAAAAAGCACTGGATTTGGTGCATCACGGCGGGCACGTTCAGCCTCTTTCACATCGACGCCTCGCGTGCGCGCGAAGTCTTGGAAAAGTTGGTAGGTCCGGAGTTCGCAGGCTATCTGAACTTCGACTACTTCTCGGCCAACTGCTCGTTCGCCTGGAACTTTTGGATCAAAGCCCAGTACTGCTGGGCACACTTGATACGCGATATCCGCTTTTTGGAAAAGCATCCGGACAAGAAGACGAGGGAATGGGCCGGGCAACTGCTGGCCCGGTCGCGGCGGCTGTTTTCGGCCTGGCACCGCCGCGACGAGATGACGGCCGAGGGTTTTCATCGTTCGATGGTCACACACCGAGACCGCTTTCTGGAAGTGGTCCGCAAGCCTCCTTCCACGAAGGAAGCCGCGAATCTTGCTGCGCGGTTCGCGGTGGTGGAGTATTTCGACGAGGAATCTTCGCAAAGCGGCCAATATGATCTCTCGCAGGACTACTTTCGCTTCATGTTTGCCGAAGGCGCCGAACCGACGAACAACCACAGCGAACAGCAGATTCGCCACTGCGTGATCGATCGTCGAATCACACAAGGCACCCGGGGCGAAGCGGGCCAACGCTACCACGAACGGATGTGGTCGGCGATTGCGACCTGCAAGAAGCAGGATCGCAACTTCTTCAACTTTCTTCTCAATTCAATCGCCGCCCACCTCAACCACGCCCCCGCCCCTTCACTACTGAACGCCTAGGTCTAGTGAGCGGGCACTCTGCAAAAGCGCGTGGATGAGGCCGCATTGGATGGAATGCCCGAAGAATCTACCCGTCGATTATTTTGGGAATTCTTGGGGGGCACAAAACGCTTGACAAGCCGAATTGCCGCTCCTTAGAATAGACAAAACTGGCTCTGGGCAACCATCTTCGGAAAGGTCCCGATAGCCCTGAGAACCCGTGAACGGCTACCAATACTGGAACGTTGGCATTACCGTACCCTATGTCGTTTGGGTTGGGTGTTGTTGTGCAAAGTGACCGGATAGCTGGTTCATCTCAATCACCAAGATGGGTTGTATCGCGCAACGTTTACTGGAGGAATAGGCAATGCTTCTGACAGAGAACCGTCTCGTGGGGATAAGCATACTTTCCATCTGGCTCGCGCTGGTGAATTCGCCGGACTGCCCGGCAGACGGCAACGGCGGGATTCAGCAAACGCTCGAATCGCTCGATTCCAGTAAGAGTACTGTTGTCGCCAACGCTGTGTGGAGCCTTGGTTCGAGCTTCGGCAAAGACATTGGTGACACGGCAATCCGGGCGCTCGTACAGCGTCTTTCCGACGAACGAGCCGTTGGGGTGCATCAGTTCATGGGTCCTCCGCCCCCAACTGTCGGGCATTATGCATCGGATGCATTGGTGCAAATCGGAACCGAGCAGGTGGTGACGCCCGTGTGCGAGTTCCTCGTTACATCGGATAGCGAACAGGGACGAGTCCTGGCGATAGAGACATTGGAACGTCTTGGACACGTTGCCTCGGCCAGCGTAAGCGTCCTGGCGACCTGTACGCAAGACGAGAGCGAGCGTATCCGGTTTCGCGCGATCGCTGCAATCGCATCGGTATCACCCGACGATGCGGCGACGGTCAGATTACTCCGACGTGCATTGCATGACAAGGCTGGAAACGTGAAGTATACGGCAGTGTATCACCTCGGCAACCTGGGGCCGAAGGCGGCCGGCGCTGTTCCGGAACTGATTCCCTTGCTCGACAGTTCCGACTTGCGGAGCCACTGGGATACTGCCGACATGGGTGGGTGGATCTCACTTCGCCCGGACGTAGCCAAGGCGTTAGGCCAAATCGGACTCGCCAGCATGGCGGCACTTCCGAAGTTGGAACGACTGCTTCGAGATGAGGATTGGAGACTACGAAATGCCGCGGCCTTTGCCCATTGCTGCATTTCGGGCGAACGCACGCCGGGTCTGGACATTCTGCTAGAAGAACTCGAGCACGGTCACGAGTGGTCCGCACAGAAGGTCGCCGAGTTTCTCGGTCAATTGAAATACAAGCATCTTGCCGAACCGGCACTCGAAGGATTAAAAAAGGCTCTGAAGCATCCTGAGCTTCTTGTACGAGCTGAAGCTGCAGAGTCCATTGCAGCGATTGCACCGGCGGACTGGATCGACCTCTTGCGGCCGTTGGCAAAGGACCCAGATGGCATCGTTCAGGATTCCGTTATGAACGTGTTTTGTGAACATGCCACGGAGCATCCCGAGTTACTGGACATTTTCGTCGACTGTCTGGCGTGTGCGACGGGAAATGAGTGCAAAGGCATGACGGGGCGCCGCATTGCGGCCGACGCCCTGGGCAAGATGGGCGTACATGCCAAGAGCGCGATTCCGCTCCTGCAGAAGTGCGCGGAGACTGACGACGACCAGGGGGTTAGAGAGTACGCAAAAGAGGCTTTGCAGAAGATTACTGCAGCTCTTGCCAAAGAGCGTTCATCAGAAGAAACGAACGTCCCACGCCAACCGTAGGCGAGTTAAGGCACGCAGCTTTGGGGGTGCCTGCGTGTCGCACCGGGAGTAGGAATTAGTGAGGCGTCTTTGAGCGTTTGGGATACCCGGGATCGACGTGTGAGCCAAGCCGACTGTCTGGCAGGCGTGACCTCGTGGCGGTTCGATGAAAACTCCAACCTGCGGCACCTGACCGACGCGGAGAACCAGTCGCCTTATAAACCCACCGCCTGGACCTACGATGCCCGGAATCTGAAGCTCACCGAGGCGCTGCCCGGCCACAACCCGGCAAGCCAGATCGGCGACGCCGATTTTGACAAGAAGGGGAACCTTGGGGTCAGGGGAGCTCTTGGGGTCAGAGCGCCGTTAGACGGTTAGGGATAATGCACAACCTTTCTTGCACGCAAGGGGACGGCAGGTTTCCGTAGTGCGCTCGCGGAGGACCAAATGCGTCATCAGCGTGTTGGTTTTCGCCGGAGTAGCCAGGGGTCATCACGCCTGGAACGGGAACGCCCCGACCATATTCACGTATGGGTGCGCCGTTCGGTTCGCCGACGTAGGCGGGGAAACGGCCGACCTGGGCGCAATGGACGGCCCGATGTTTTGCCGCCTGCGGCGGCAAAACATCGGGAAAATGTGCGGGGGATGTGGCGCGGCCATGGGTCCTGGGGTAGAGAAACCCCAGGCTACGGTAACAATCGCCTTCGGCGAAAACGCGCCGGGGGCGCGGGACGGGAGGGGGCGGTGATGAATAGTCGGTCGACCAGCTTTCTACCGGCCTCTTTGTGTCCTGGCGGGTTCGCGGCTTTGCGTTGACGTTCCGTCCACCTGCAGCTCGTGGCCGCCGCTACGCTTAACGGGCTCTTGCCCTTCTGGGTGCAGACTACGCGTCTGGGTTGAGGCTGGGCGCAACGCGGCGGACGGCACGACGGAGCGTGCCTGCTACTTTGCTGCAGTTTGCGCCCAGAAGGGGAAGAAACGCTTAACGCGAAGACGCAAAGAAGAGCGGAGATTGGGGCCGCGGTGGTTGGATGAAAAGCCACGGATGAAACACGGGCGGAACACGGATAGACGGGAGGGGTCACAGATGCTTAGGCGATGGCGGTCCGAGATGCGCGAACGAGAGTGTTTGCATGCGAGGAGCGTCCAGGGTCAGCCCGTTGGGCTTGCGGGGATTTCTAGGGATGCGAACCCGGGGTTACGCCTTGCTCGCACCGCTCGCACCGGCTCCACCCCGGGCTGGTTTAGATACGTCCCTTCGGGACTGACCGAATGGAGAAACGGAAGGACACGTGATGCGGCGGTCGCGGCGAGGGCTGTTCGCGGAATGGTTCGGCGTGAAGGGAACGAGCAAGGAGTGACCCGCGAGCGCAGAAAGTCACCGTGCAGGCTTGCTGGAGCCATGGTCAGCGGGCTAGAAGACGGAAGAGCGCGAGCAGGTTACTCGTTCTCGGCGGCCGGTTCCGGGAGGGGACCGAAACGCTCTTCTAACAGCTTCTCGAGCTCGGGGCCACGCGCGTGGATGGAAAGGACCTTGCCGTCCGATCCCACCAGGATCATTTGCGGAATTCCCATGACCCCATAGTACTCCGCCATCGGATGTCGGCCTTCCTCGTCGTAGAGGATTGTCCACGGTAATGGCTGCTCCTTCAGATAGGATTCCAGGTCTTCACGCGAACGGTCGAGGCTGATGCCGACAATATCGAAGCCCTTCTCATGGTAGGCGTCGTACAGGCGTTTGAGCTTGGGAATCTCGGCAAGACATGGGCCGCACCAGGTGGCCCAGAAATCGACCAGGACCGTCTTGCCGGCATACGCCGACCAATCGAAGGGTTCGCCGGCCAGCGTGTCGCCCTTCAGCTCCATGGGCTTGCCGACAAGCGTCAGACGGCGGATCGAACCTTCGAGTGCCTCGGCAAGCGGCCGGATTCGCGGATTCTCGCTTTCGGCGGCCCGCTGCTGCATTTTCCGAAAGACCTCGACGGCCAGCGTGTCGTTGCCGATCTGCTGCGCTACCTGCGAGGCGCTGAGGCCAAGGCGAACTTCCGAGACACCGAAAGAGCCTGCCGAAAGGAACTCGATGATCTTGGCAATGACCTTCTCTGCGGCCGGTTCCCGCTGGCCGGGCGCGAGGCGACCGATGGCTCTCATTTCCAGCATGATCAGCACGGCTTGCACCTGGCGCGCCGATTCGGAACGTCCGTCTGCGGCCAGTTTCTCGGCCAGGGCCTTCAGCTTCTCCGGTTCGTCCTGCAGCAGGAACGTCTTCAGTGACACGACCTTGCCCAACTGTTCGTCGGTCATTTCGCCGGCCAGGGCGCGATCGGCCGCCTCGTTCGCGGCAGCCATCGCTTTCTCTCGCTCTTGCTGGTCGTCCGGCATGTTCATTAGGGTTCGCTCGACAAACCCGATCAGCATGTCGGCGCCGCCTTCCGGGATGGCGTACCTGTCCGGCGTTGCAGGCATCTGCTGCTCGGCCGCAGGTTCGCCTGTCGGTTCGTCTGCCTGCACTGACGGCACAGCAAGCAGCAAGGCCAGAAGAACGGGGAAGCAAAGAACCGGGGAGAGACTCTTTCTGGATTCCATGATAACCTTTCCTGCTTTCTGAGAGAGTTGAGGGGAAGACATCTGGCAAGCGCGCTGCGCGAGGCAGTTCATACACCGTGGTGGTGATGGAAACCTTGAATCATTTCCCATGCCTCTTCGGCGGTTTCGGCATAGCGGAACAGGTCCAGGTCGGCATCGTCGATCGTGCCTTCGTCGGCCAGATGTTCGAAGTCGATGACCCGCCGCCAATACTCGGAGCCGAACATGATAATGGGAATCTCCTGCATGCGGCCTGTCTGCCGTAGCGTCAGGGCATCGAACAGTTCGTCGAGGGTGCCGAAGCCGCCGGGGAACACGACGAGCGCCTTGGCTCGCAGGATGAAATGGAACTTTCGCAAGGCGAAGTAGTGGAACTGGAAGCAGAGTTCCGGACTGATGTACGGATTGGGCGCCTGTTCATGCGGCAGGCGGATGTTCAGACCGATGGATTTCGCGCCGCACTCATAGGCGCCGCGATTGGCGGCCTCCATAATGCCTGGCCCGCCCCCGGTAATGACGACGTAATCGCACAATTCATCGGTCTGACTCGCCCGGGAGACCAGTTCGGAAAACCGTTTGGCCGTCTCGTGGTAATGGCTTTTGGCCAGCAGCCGTTTGGCGCGTTCGACAGCCCGTTGCCGCCGAGGGTCGCCCGGCGTATCGGCCAGTTGAAGCTCCGCCAATTCAAGCCGTTTGTGGGCGACGGCCGGCTCGACAATCCGCGTGCTGCCGAAGACGACGATGGTCGAACGAATACGCTGCTCGCGGAGCTTCAATTCCGTCTTCAGCAACTCCAATTCCATCCGCATGGCCCGCAGGTTGGGGCCTGTCAGAAAATCGACGTCCTTATACGCCACGCGATAGCTGGGCGAATGCAGCAGTTTCTCCACCATGCGTTCGCGTTGTTGTTCGTCCGTCACGGTTCATGCCTCACGGGGTGGGAGTTGGGAGTTGGGAGTTGGGAGCTGGAAGTTGGGAGTTGGGAGTTGGAAGTTGGGAGCTGGAAGTTGGAAGCTGGGAGTTGGGAGTTGGGAGTTGGGAGTTGTGAGAATCATTGGATTGGTCATCCTCCCATGGGGATCCATTGTGCAATTGTTGCCCAGTTTGCCAGCCAGGCAAGGCTTAGCACAACAAGCACCAGGGAGGTGGGCACATTCTTCACCCAGGCAATGCGGCGGCCCAGCACCGCGGCGACGGCCTGCCATACCAGTGCAAGCACGGCCAGCCCGACTGCCGCCTGCCAACCGAGCACCAACCCAATGCAGGCGAAGCCGAACCAGGTCCCATTTCGCCGGGCGATTGGCTCGCACCGGCTGAGCAGGTATCCCAGGGCGATGCCAGCGGCCAGGCCGGCCAGGGTGTCTATCGGGCCCTGATACCAGCCACCGAGCCCCCCCCATGCAGGGACAGGGTGCAGCACGGGCATGGCGGCGCCGGCGACAGCGGCCAGCACAAGGGCCGGCAGGTAGACGGGCCACCGCACACGGTGACCATCGTACTCGATCAGCCCCGCAACGAGAAGCGTGCACCAAAGCAACTGATGCACCAGGAACAGGGCATACAATTCCCGGCCGGACCAGCCGCTGGTGAGAATCATATTCCCTTCGATGAGCTGCCGGCGCGCCGGCAAGTTTGCTCCTTGCATTCCGCATTCCAGGACCGCGAGGATCAGGAACGAGACGAAACACGCGGCCTCAACCAGCGGATATCGCGCCGAGATTGGGGTGTGGCAATCGCGGCATCGTCCGCGGAGCACGAACCAGCTTAGGATGGGGACGTTATCGAACCATCGGACAGGATGATTGCAGTGCGGGCAATGCGAGGGTGGGGCGAGGAGACTCCCGCCGTGAGGTAGCCGAAACACCACCACATTGATGAAGCTACCCAGGACGGCGCCAAGAATCGATAACCAGACAACAATGACCCAGGAAGCAAGCGGCATAAGGACAGCGCAATTCACATCAGACAGTTCCGGCTCCAGACTTTGCTTCCGTTCCCGCTTCGGCCTTTGGTGCAGCTACTGTTTCCGCTTCCGGTTCGCCGCTGCCTTCCATGCGTTCGAGCAACCCCAGATCCAGCATTTTAGCAAGAAGTTCGTTTTCGTCGATAGGCTTGGTGATATAACACTCGCACCCCTCGCGAAACGACTGGACACAGTGCTTCGCATCGCGCAAGGCCGTCGTCATGATGATTTTGGCTCCCTCCGAACCGAGAACGCTCCGTTCCTCTTCCATGCGCCGGATTGCAGCGAGTGCTTCGTGGCCGCTGACGTCTGGCATCATGATGTCCAGGCAGATCAGATCGAACGGCCTGTCGTCCTCCAGGGCCAATCGCACAGCGTCAATCGCTTCCTGGCCGTCATAGGCAAAGGTGCACTGCCCGTATTCCGAGAGAATCGTCTTCAACAGGGCCCGGCACACGCCATCGTCGTCGACAATGAGGTATCGCGGTCGATGATCGAGATCGGCCGGCGTGCGCATCGGCACGGGCCGTGGGCGCGCAGGAGTCTTGACCGCCTTCGGAGCCGGCGGCTTCTCCGGCCGCCATCCCAACAGGCTCCGCATATGCTCCAGCAGGGTCTCGGCCCGTAACGGCTTTGTGATATAGCTCTCGCAGCCTTCGCGAAATGCGCGAATGCAGTGCTTCGAATCTGCGAGGGCCGTTGCCATGATGATCTTGACCCCGTCCAGCCCGTAGATGCCGAGCGAAGCTTCGAGCGCGCGGATCGCTTCGAGCGCCTCGTGGCCGTCGGTGCCTGGCATCATAATGTCCATACAGATCAGGTCGTACGGATGCCCATCTTCGAGGGCCAGGCGGACGGCATCGATCGCCTCGCTCCCATCGAACGCCAGATCGCAATCGGCGTACGGTTCAAGAATGGTCTTCGCCAGCCTGCGGCAAATAGGGTCGTCGTCGACAATTAGGAATTTCACGATCGTTCTCCGGTCAGTCGGGGTTCTCTCGGGTTCTCGACGTACGGGGCTTCCAACAGATTATGCAATCGTTCGACGGCATTGGTCGCCTCTTCCAAATCACTGCTCCGGGCGGCGAATTGCACTCGCATGGCATGGTCGGCCACCGGCCTCGCCCCTGCCCCCAGCGATACGTTTTTCAACTGGCCTGCCGAAACTTCCAGCCGTGCGAAATCGCGTTCGCCCAGCGCGCGGCAGATCGCCTGGAAATACTCCTGCAACAAGTGAGGAGGATCCGGCCGCGGGCCGCTTGCCTCGCCTTTCGGCCGCCCTTCGACGGTCTCCAGGCAACCCGGCAGGAAGCGACCGACTACGGCAAGCAAGGAATCGGGAGAGATCGGCTTGGTCAGGAACTCGTCGGCGCCGGCCTCGAGGCACCGCTGGCGGTCGCTCGAGACGGAATGCGCCGTCAATGCGACAATCGGCGTCTTCCGGTTGAGTTCCGATCCGTTGCTGCGGATCTTTCTGATGGCGGAAATGCCGTCCAGTTCCGGCATCTGCAGGTCCATCAGGACAAGGTCGTACTGCGATTGTGCGGCGAGCATGATTGCCTCTCGCCCGTTGGTCGCCGTATCGACCAGACAGCCGACGCGTCCCAGCAGCATCTCGACAAGCGTACGGCTGAGGTAGTCGTCGTCGGCCGTGAGGATATGAAAGCGTTTCGCACCTCCCTCGCAGCCCCGGTCGGACGACTGTTCACGCCGTGTCAAGCCGAATTGGCCGGTTCGGCCGGCCGGGTCGTTCTCGTCCGGCGCTGCGGCCTTTGTGCCGGAGTATACCTGCATGGGAATCGTGAACCAGAAACTGCTGCCGCTGCCGAGAATGCTGCGAAAGCCGATCTGGCCGTTCATCAGGTCGACCAACTGTTTGCAGATCGACAGTCCGAGCCCCAGCCCGCCGAAACGCCGCGTGGAGGAACCGTCTGCCTGGGCAAATGCATCGAAGATCACCTGCTGGCGCTCCGGCGGAATACCGACGCCCGTGTCGCTAATAACGAAGCGGATCACGGCGTCAGTTTCGTGGATTTCGTCCAGCGAGACGCGCACATGGATCTCGCCGCGTTCGGTGAACTTCAGTGCATTGCTCACCAGGTTGCCGAGTACCTGACCTAGTCGCCGCTGGTCGCCGCGCAGCCAGTAGGGCACGGAGTCCTCGACGAAATAATCGATGGTCAGTCCCTTGTGCCGGGCGGGATCGCGCGTGGCGACCATGATGTTGCGCACAACGGCGTCCAACTCGAACGGCGTATGCGACAGCTTCAATTCACCTGCCGCAAGCCGCGAGTAGTTCAGCACATTGCTCATCAACTCCAGCAGGGATTCGGCGGCATCGTGGACGTATTCGAGTTTCTCGATATGTGCCGGTTCGAGCGGTTCCTTGAGCAACATACGACAGAAGCCAAGGATCGCGTTCATGGGCGTACGGATTTCGTGGCTGATGTTCGCGAGGAACTCGTTCTTGGTTCGCTCTG
Source organism: Thermoguttaceae bacterium (assembly GCA_040772845.1). GTDB lineage: Bacteria > Planctomycetota > Planctomycetia > Pirellulales > Thermoguttaceae > PWXP01. Next base: position 4,632,399 of record JAXGXG010000001.1, on the reverse strand, counting down.
CCGCGAGCGCCTCCTGCCGGAGCCGGTCCGCCAGTCGTTGTGCAGCCTCCAGTTCGGCGCGCAGGGCGACCACGTCATTCGCGGCGTTCTGTTGGCTGTCGTTGTGTTCCATGAAAGCATTCCGTCAAGGCGGCCGTACGGCCGGCATCCGAACTCGATTGCGTCTGGACTGTTCCGCTTCGACTCCCCGAATCGTTGGCCGGTCCCCCAGGGCTGTTCTCAAAGGTCTCGAAGGATCCCCTCACAACCCCGTTCGCATTCCTCGCGACTCCCATTAGAAATCGCCTGATTGCACCGGGTCTGTTCCGGCAGCCAAGAGACCTACTCTAAGGATAGGTCGTAGATTGCTGTTAGGGGCCGGCCGTTGTCCATTCCCCGCCGCCCCCTCGCCACGGGCATAACACACGGGCCATCGGCCACCCGCGGTGGGGCACCGAGGCAGGTTCTTTCGAGCAGGGGCACTATCCGTATTGCGGCGAAATTGCCAAAATTGCATATTAGTCAAGGTCGCTGGGCGGATTGTCCGGCATATTCCCTCTCGCGCAGAGCCACATACTACCTCTTCCGAAGTAATAAAAGCCCCGTTTATGGCCAAGAAAAAACGTACTGCCCACCCCGTTCGTGTTGCCAAACCTGCCGCAAAGCCTAGAACGCAGCTTCCCGAACGGGACCAGAAGACACTCGGAACCCTTGAGCAACTGGCCGACGGCGTGGTGACCGCTGCCGATCGCCGGCGTGACCCGCACGTCGATATCCCCTCGCGCACGCTCTCCAATGTGACCTACAACAAGAAGAAGCGGTTCCTGGAGATGGGCCGGACGACCAACCGGCGGCAGTTGTTCAACCTGTCGCAGGCGAAGAGCTTCATGCAGACCATGCTGGTCGCCAGTGGCGCCAAACAGCTCATTGAGGAAGGCAAGACAACCAGCATCCGTGGTCTCTACTACCTGCTGAAGCACACGATCGAGGGCACGAAGGAAGAAACCTTCGCCGATCAGAAGGAGTCGGACCCGATTGTCGAGGACGTGGAGGTTCTGCTCGGTTCGCTCCGCGAAGAGATGCACCTGTACGCACAGAAGCGCGGCGACATGGTGGGCGAACTGGTTCTTCTGGACAAGGGCGACGAGATCAACTGTGCGCGGATGGGTTCGGGCGGGTACGGCATTCCGTCTATCGTCGAGCCGGAAGTGATCCAGTTCAAACAGTGCAAGGCGAAGTTTGTCCTGCATGTCGAAAAAGACACGGTCTGGCAACGGTTCAACGAGGACAAGTTCTGGCAGCGGCATCACTGCATTCTGACGCACGGCGGCGGGCAGCCGTCGCGCGGCGTTCGCCGGCTCCTGCATCGATTGCACAACGAGCTGAACTTGCCCGTCTACTGCCTGCTCGATAACGATCCCTGGGGGTACTACATCTACAGTGTGATCAAGCAGGGATCGATCAACCTGGCGTTCGAGTCGCGCCGCATGGCCATTCCCGAGGCCCGCTATCTCGGCCTGCGATCGATCGACCTGGAGCGTTGCGAGCTTTCGGACAGCGTTCGCATCACGCTGAACGACACGGACCGTCGCCGGGCGAAGCAGATTGCCAACTACCCCTGGTTCCAGGGGAAGAAGGACTGGCAGAAAGAGATCAAGCGTATGCTCGACAACGGGTTCAAGCTGGAAGTGGAAGCCCTGATCAGCAAGAACCTCAGCTACGTAACGGAAGTCTACACGCCTGAACGCCTGCGGCAGAAGGATTGGCTCGACTGACGGCCGCCGCCGCTGATACGCACCCTCCCCGGGCCTCTGAGCCCGACCCTCCCGCTGCGCGGGAGGGTGAGAAGCCGCGGAAACCCCCAAGACTTTCGTGCCCCTCTGCGACTTTGGCCCGTTAGGGACGGCAGTGGGTGCAGCTCAGCATTCTGGCAGGGTTTGCAGAATTTTCGAGGATGGGACTTGACAAGCAAGGTGGCGCATGCGACACTGAGACTCAATCTCAAGCAAGGAGCGGGCCGATGCCCTTTTAGGGTCCGGTTTGGAAGGTTGGTATTGGCTCGCAACAAATTGGTAGAGCATACTCACGTTCCAGCTTGATGGATTTGCCGCCGACCGCGGCAGTTGAGAGAAGCAGCCCCATGTCGCCTCCAGCCCGATACTTCGTTGTCTTCCTCGCCTTGGTGCACCTGGTGTGCGTCACGGGCGGCGAAGCGCTGCACATGCTGCCAGGCTTGGGGCATTTCGAGCAGACGCCGTCGGGGCGATGTTATTGGAACGGCGGCGCTCGCGATCTGCCGCTTCCTATCGACGTCAGCCCGGCCGGCGCCTGGCAGGCGCCAAGTCGCGCGCCGGGTGAGGTTCTGGGGCCCGATGAGTGCCCCATCTGCGTCCTCGTCGGTCTTGCCTGGAATCAAGGCGAGATGGTTTCTGTGGTGGACGACGGCTATTTCCACGGCCTTGTTTACGTCTTGCCGACATCTGTAGTCAGTCAGGATACCGTTGCTGCCTATGGCGCGCGAGCGCCGCCTGCGGCAGGCAACATTCTTTCGTAGTCGCCTTGACGACATCCCTTGTGCAAGAGCATTGCGTAGTCTCTTGCCCCGTGTCCGACGCGCGCAGCGAGTGGCGAGTGGCGCTGCGCTTCGTCTGCCAATCGTCCCTGTGCGAGCGTCGCGATCTGCGGTCATCCTGCAAGGGTAGGGTACCGTAGGGCGCAATCGCGGCGTCTCGCCAGGGGTGATGTTCCACCCGTTCCCATGCGTACCGAGTCCGTTTCGATGAGTGTCTCAGTACAACAGGAAAAGACGTGGCGTGATGAGTCGGTTATGGCGCGGCTCAGCGCGCTCTATCACGAATTGCTCACACACGACGGCTACGGCGAGCTGCGAGTCGACGTGCGAATCCTCAAACGTCAACAGCGCGAGGTGATTATCACCTGCGGAAAACAATACCGTTATGTGGTCGATGCTCCGGCGGATGGCCACGCCCCGGTCAAGAGTCCTGATGGTCTTCCTTGATTCACCAGGCAAGCGACGTGTGCCGTTCGCCAGAAACAAACCCCCGTATGACCTGCAAATCGACGAACCTCAAGCCATCGGCCGCTGCGGCCGAAAGGAGGACGCCCATGAAATGACATTCGCAAGAGGCTTTGGCCGCCTGGCGGCGCAGCCTCGCCCGTATTGGAAGCCTTTTGACTGCCGGCCCTCGGGCCAGTGTGCTTCCAAGACGGTTCCCGCCTGCGAATGTGGGTTTCGAGGGGGGCCTTTGAGTGCGTTTAATTGAGTTTTTCTATTCGGCCGGTTCTGTTTGGCGCCGGCCGAAACCAAACCGACAGTCTCACAAACAACAGTCTCACAGTTCTGAAAGGAAAACGAGTTATGACGAAGTTTAGTAACCACAAGGCCCGCCGCGGTTTCACGCTCATCGAGCTGCTGATCGTGATTGGGCTGTTGGGCGCGCTGACCGCGCTGGTGTTGCCTGCCATGATGGCCGACCGTGAAGACGCGTTGGGCAACGTGTGCGACTACAACCAGGCCGGGACCGTGCGTGTGCTCAAGCAGTTCCAGCAGATCACCGGGAAGCTTCCCAACGGGATGCACTCGGGGTTGCAGGAGGATGGTACGGCAATGCCCGGACTACCAAGCGCCCAAAAAGACAATTTCAATGCAACGGGCACGATCGATACGCTGACGGAAGAGGAAGCGAATGCCCTGAAAGGAATCGGAATTACGCAGGTTGCGCGTGGCGTCGGACTTGAGTACGTTGACGTCACGGATGGCACCCCTGTTGTCTGCTGCACCAACCTTTGGCAAAACGACTACGGGAGCTCAAACCCGAAGGAGAACGAGTACAGCTTCGACGGGTTGGACATTGGCGAATTGACCGCTCGCGGCATGAGCAAGTGCGTCGTGCTATGGATTGCGCCGACCACGGCATGGGAAGCGGCCAAGGGTGGCAACAAGGACTGGGGTGGAGGCAACGTTTCGGTCGGTCTCGACCTGGAAGGCCAGTGCCCAATCCCGGCCGAAGGTATCGACGGCGAACCGGACTTCAGCTATTACATGGCCTACGTCGGGATCTTTGAGCCCAGCGTCACGCTGTCGCAAGGTGGCGTGCCGCGAGAGCAGAGTGCAGGCAACTACGACTTCGGCACAGTCGCCGATGCACTGGATGCGATGGTCGGTTCGGGGACCTATTACACGAACTCGGGATTAGCGCCAGGAGATGCGATCGCCGATGCTGAGGATTTGCCGGCACCGACGACGACTTCCGATCCCTACGGTAAAAGGACTTCTTCTTACACCGTGTTTGAAGATGACGGCGAAGGCAACGCTGTCGAGTTGAAGTTCACCGTTATCGAGAATGCCACTTCGACCGCCAGACTCCTCGGCACGTCCTGTCCGGAGTGTGGCATCCTGAACCCGTAAGCGTTTTGATTCAACCCGCAACGTACCGATGGATTCGCGGTCCCGCCCCAGGCGGAAACCGGCGGTGGAGGGAGCCGCCTTCCGGGGAAACCAAGGCCGGCGGACGCCCCCGCGGCGCCCGCCGGCCAGCCCCGTTGACAGTGGTTTGTGGTTCGGTCTTTAACGCACAACCCGAACACTTGCCCTGCCCCGCCGACCCCGTGCCGATGGAACGCATGGATTGACCATTTCCAATCATTTTGCCCCGGAGGGGCCAATCAACGCGGAACCCATGGGATAAGGAGTTGAGATGAGTCGGACCGTACGCGGAGTCTTGATCGTATTGACGGTGGTCCTGTTTGTGATTGTCGCACACCGGCATTTCGCCAGGAATAGGGCGACGGCCGAATCGCCGGCCGTACAACAACACGAACAGAGTTGCCCCTGTGGCGGCCACTGAACTGGTGTTGGAGTCCTGGCTTTAGCCGGTCAGAAGAAAAGCCGCCTGAAGGTGGGACTCCAACCTTGGCGGCGGGGAGATAAGGCATGAAGGTGTTCGCACATCATCTGTACGAGTATCGCAAGGGGTTGCGGAACCTGATTCTGCACACGACTCTTGCGGCCAATCGCGAGCAGATCGAGGCGCGCCTGCTGAAGCATGGCGTGGACTACGTCATCTACGCGTTGGGCAACGGGCGGATCGACGTGTTCTTCGGGGCGGACGAGTGTGTCGAAGCCATCCGGCGGATCGGGAAATCGTGTCTGACCGACTATACGCCGGAGGAAGACTTCATGCTGGGAATCATGCTGGGCTACAACCGCCTGGCCCAGTGCCGGCGGTACCTGCTGCGCCGCCAGGGGCATGCCCGTCCGGCGTTGCCCGACGGCCGCCGGCCGGGCGTCTGGCGCGAGCCGGCGCCGGTCGCCGCGCCGGCGCCTGCCGCCCGTGCAGGCTTCACGCTCATCGAGCTATTGATCGTGTTGGGCATCCTGGGCGCGTTGGCCGCGCTGCTGCTGAGCACGATGTCGGTCAATCGGACGGAGACACTGGACAATTCCATCGTGCAGAAGGAGCTTGCCGACATCCAGGCTGCATTCCAGCAGTTTGAGGCCGACTGCGTACTGAACGAGGACGACTACGAGTTGGTTTCCCGATATGGGCTGGCCGTGTTGATGCAGTACGGTTGTCTGCCCAGCGGCGACAACTGGTCTTTTGGCGCGTCGTGGCATGCAGATCGAGGCAAGGGTTGGCGCGGCCCGTACATGGCGGAGGAGGCCCGCCGTGAGATCGATCTGGGCGAGAGCGGCATCTCCACGGCCGGGCAAGCGCCGGTGGCCGGCGGCGCGGAGGTCCCCGTCGTATGCACTCCCTACGCCGACGGCAACAACGACGGGCACTTCTATCGTGTCGTGCCGGAACTGGACGGTGACGGCCAGATCGAGCAGCTTTGGGTCGTCTTCCCTGGCGACTCCGGCTTGACGACCGGCATCCCGGACGTGAACTCATCCGACCCGGCCGTGAGAGAGGCGTTCGAGCAGTATCCCTACAAGCGACGCCTGCTGCTGCGTAATTGAGGTGTTGACCATGAACGGCTGGAAAAGAGAGCAGAGCAGTGTCAAGTCGCCGTACTCCAAACGAGGCATGACACTGATCGAGTTGCTCATTGTGTTGGGCATCATGGCGGCGCTGGCCACCGTGGCGCTCACGACGCTGGACGGCATGGGCGACCGCACCCGCATGGACACCACACGCGCGCGACTGGACGCCATTGAAGAGGCGATTGTGGGCGACGGGCTGAAGCCGGGCCGGTTTGTGAGCGATATGGGGAGGCTGCCGGTAGTGCACTACGACAAGCCGAATCCCGCCGGTTCCGGAACGGTAGCCACCGAGGAAGGGGAAACGCTGATCGAACTCTGGAACTCCTACAATTTGGCTGCCGATGCTTCCGTCTACGACTACTCGCGGATGGCAGTGGACTATTTTAAGGTTCATCCGGCTGATGCGTAGGTTGGGGGGTTGAAAAAGTGTGGACATGCTGGTTCCATCTGGAGTTTTTACCAACGACTTCAGACGGGAGAACTCAGCATGTCCACGACACTGTTGTACCATGGATTCGGGGTGCGTGAATACCGGTATGTAAGAACCCAATACATCAGAGGGGGCATTGTCTTCACCATAGAGCGGAAGCGCAATACCTGCCGTTGTGTGGCATGTGGTTCGCCAAACGTGTGGCGGCAGGGGGGCGTCGTGCGGCGGTTTCGGACGGTGCCCTTGGGGAGGAAGCGGGTTGACCTGGAAGCGAGGATTCCCCGGTTGGCCTGCCACGATTGCGGTGCGGTCCGCCAGGCGGCCATCGGCTTTGCCGAGCCGAAACGGACGTACACCAAGTCGTTTGCACGCTACGTATTGGAACTGTCGCAGCATATGACGATCAAGGATGTCGCTTGCCACCTGGGTGTGAGTTGGGATGTCGTCAAGGAAATCCAGAAGAAATACCTGAAACGACGTTTCGGCAAGCCGAGGCTGAAACACATCAAGCAGATCGCCATCGATGAGATTTCCACCGGGAAGGGCCACAAGTACGTGACTATCGTCATGGACCTCAAGAGCGGCGCGGTACTTCACGTAGGCGAGGGAAAAGGCGGGGACGCCCTGCTGCCTTTCTGGAAGCGGCTTCGTGCCAGTCGAGCCAAGATCGAGGCCGTGGCCACCGACATGTCGCCAGCGTATATCGATGCCGTGTCGACGCATCTTTCGCACGCTACGTTGGTATTCGATCGTTTTCACGTCATCAAGCTCTACAACGACAAGCTTTCCGACCTGCGCCGCGACTTGCACCGACAACTGGCCGACACGATGCACAAAGACGTCCTGAAGGGCATCCGCTGGCTGCTGTTGAAGCGGCCGGAGAACCTCGACCCTTCGCGTCGTGAGCCCGAGCGGCTTCGGGAAGCCCTGCGTCTGAACGAGCCCCTAGCCATCGCCTATCATCTCAAGGAGGAACTCAACGAGATATGGGAGCAGGATGACCGGGAAACGGCGCAATCCCTGCTGATGGACTGGATCGTGTATGCCGAATCGACCGGTATCCGCATGCTCCAGAAGTTCGCCAAAACGCTTCGGCTCCATGCGATAGGCATCCTTAACTGGTATGACTACCCGATCTCAACGGGACCGCTGGAAGGCACCAACAACAAAATCAAGACCATGAAACGTCAAGCTTATGGCTTCCGAGATCCTGAGTTCCTCAAACTCAAGATACTCGGCATCCATGAGACAACCTACGCATTAGTCGGATGAACCTATTTTAACGGATTTGGTCCCGGTGCTACCAGTTTTTCGTACCAGGATACAACGAACGGCCCCCGAGATCCGGCAAGCCTGGAAGCAAGGTTTCCAGAGACGCCTACGGGCGCGACTCCGGCCCATGCCGTTGAAGTCCGCGTGCCTGGCGGCTGGCGAGGACCGTACCTGCAGGTCAACAAGAAACTGTATTGCGGCTTCGGCAATCCGTTCCGTTTCACGCAAGATGCACCCCCGCATGACCTGAGTGCCGACATCTGGCACTCCTTCGGCGGCGCAGCCGGCGGTTTGCTTGATCGAACGGAGATCAACGCAATTGCGAGCTACGGTCGCAACAATGCCAATGAATGGGAGCTTTCGGGCGGCGCCGGCGGCGATGCGGAGGAATGGACTGATGAAGACGAGACACGCAAGTTTTACGGAGATCGCAGCAAGGCGGCACTGACTGTTTCCGTTATGGTGAGAGTCGGCAATGGTTGGGGTAGTCCAGTCGCGCCCGGCGGTATGAATCCGCCGCCCAACGGTATTGAACCTTGGGACATCGCCCAATCGTACACGGTCGGGGCCGTGGTGCGAGAGTCAGACGGCGCCACCGAGAATCTCTACTTGTGCGTTGACGATACGCTAGGGGGTTCGTCGCCGGCTGAACCCGATCCCTGGCCTGCTTCTGGTACGGTGGACGACGGGGTTTGCCGTTGGCGACGCATCCACTCGTGCGAGTACATGAATCGGATGCGAATCGTCCTGTTCCTGCCGTTTGCGGACCCGGATTTCTCCAACAACCCCCACGGTCTTGGCGCCATTCGCGTTCGCGAAGTTGCCGCCTGGTTCGGCGGCGGCACCGAAGCGGCTGGGTATCCGGACTACGATCCGGATCGGGGTTGCGTGGACTCGGAAAGTTCGGCGGCGTTGATCAACGCGTATTTCGATATCCCCGTAGATCGTGAAGACCTGAATCCGCCTGCAAGAGTCAATCCCGGAGAGCCGGTGGTTTACTACTGGGACGGCATCCACAGCGTGCAACTGGAAAACCTTCCACCGGGCATCCGAAAGCTATACGTCTACGGCTACTACACCCCGGATGACACGGCTGTTATGAACGCCCAATCCTCCGGCCTCCAGACCATCGAACTGAAACCTGGCGTGAACCATATGACGGTGCATTTGAATGAACCACTTGAGTGACCAATCATGCGCTCCACCGGCCCTGCCCCGGTGGAGCGGATGATTGACCACTAGAGTGAGCTGGGATCCACTTGCTGGCGCTGCGTGCTTGTAAATGTGTTTCCGCCGCTCGCCTGAGCACGCCCCCGCCGGGCCTGTGCCGGTGGAGCGGATGATTGACCACTATTGCCCCGGTGGGCGGGGAATGAAAGGATCTGAGAAATCGTATGTGGCCGTTCTCTTCCAAAATGCGAAGCCGGGTCGCTGTCGTCCTGCATGACGGCGCCGTATGGCATGCGTATGTCTTCGCGCCGGCCAGGCCGCAGTGGCGGCTGGTCGCCCGCACAACGCTTGCCGGTCAGAGCCGGCGGGTACTGCCGGATGTACTGTTGGACTTCGCAGAGAAGCACGGTGCGCGACGCGTGCGCCTGGCGCTGCCGCGAAATATCCACACGTTGCGAACCGAACTACCCGTAGACGCCGAACCTGAAGAGGTGCAGACGGCCATGGCGTTCGAACTCAGCAGTGAGACAGGCGACGATACGGTTGCCCGCGTCGTCGCTGCCGAGGCCGAATCGTTCGAAATGGGCGCCTCGCCTGCGACCCTGCTGGTTGCCTCGTTCGACGAGGAAACGCTGGAGAGGTACGCCGCTTCGTGCCGGAACGCCGGGCTGATCTTCGACGGGACGGGCGCGTTCGAGTTGGCCGTGTTGGGCGGTCATGCCAGGAACCGGCCCGCTGCTCGACTGCTGCTGCTTGAACCCGACGCCGGGTTCTACGTCGTACCGGGAACGGAACTGAACCCGATGACCGTCGGCTCGGTGGCCTTAGGCATGGAGACCGTTCAGCACGAGCTGGACGACGAGCGGCGCGAACGGTTGCAGCGCCGGTTCGCGTTGCACCAGGCACTGCCGTTGGCCGTCTGGTGTGTGGGCGGCGTAAACGAAGTCCGCAGGCGGCAGCTTCAGGAGCTGGTGGGCATGGAGGCCGAGATCGAGTTCCATGACTTCGAGCGGCAGACCGAAGACGTCGCCCGGCAGATGCTCGCTGCGGTCGAGGCCGGCGTACCGGCAGGTGGCGGCGCGCTGGTCGGGACCCGGCCGCCGGAGAAGGACCCGCACCGCGCCGGAACCTGGCTGTTCTTCGTCATCGTACTGGCCACGGCCATTGCCCTGGGCGCCCACAACCACAACCTGAAGAGCCGACTTCATGGATTGCAAGTGAAGACGGAGGCATGGGAGACGATCAGCGAGAAACGCAAATCGCTGGACGCAAAATACGCGGGAATGAGAGGCGAGAAGACCCGCTGTGAGGAGGCGTGCGAACTGCTGGCCGTGAGAACGCCCCTCCCGCCCGGCCTGCAGGCACTGCTGGACTCATTGGACGAGTCGATGCCGGAGTTCACTCGCGTCACGACCATCCAGCAAATGGCCGGAGGCGGGTTCGAGGTGCGCGGGCACACGGCCGTGCAGCATCGGCTGAAGGAACTGTTGGATAGTCTGGCGGCCGGCATGCAGGCGTCGGGCCAGACGGTTGTCCTGCGCAGTCAGAAGCAGATCGAGGGGACCATGGAGTACGAGTTTGTGTTTGCCATCGGTTCGACGGAGGACGCGCCATGATGCGTGCATTACGACGGCAGCTTCGCAGTTGGCGGCAGGAGTTCCTGCTGGTATGGCGGCGACTTCGGTCGTTCCACCGCCTATCGCTGGGCATCATCCTGGCCTTTGCCGGCATGTCGGCCGCGAACCGGTACCTGTTCCAGCCGGTGAAGGCCGGCATCGCCGAGGAACAGGAGAAGCAGAAGGAACTGGAGGTTCCCGAACTGGTGACCAGGCCGGAAGACGACCCCGATATTCAGGAACTCGAACTGCGGATCGAGGGCTTTGAAAAAACGCTTGCCCAGCAGCGCAAGGCACTGGACGATGCGGTCGCCAAGTGGCCGCCGTTTAACAAGGCTGAGCAGGGGGCGATTGTGGCGAAGTTCAACGACCTGATCGCCCGGGCCGGGCTTCGTTGCCTCAAGTTCGGCGAGGGGCCGCTTCCGGCCGCCGAGGACCCCACGGCGAAATCGTCGCGTTCGACGCGCCCGCGCCGGGCCGCGCCCAAGGAGAAGGATGCAGAAGAGGACAAGACGCCTGCCGCCAAAACGCCGCTCGACACGGTTGTGCACCACTGCGTTCTTGCCGGCTCGTTCGGCGCGATCCGGAAATTCTTCGAGGAGGCCGAGCAGTTCGGCTATCCGGCCGAAATGGGCAAGGTCCGACTGGAGCTGCCGCAGCCGGCCTCGGACGAGGCCTCGCCCTTGCCGCCTGTCCGGCCGAACGCGCCGCCAGAAATTCAACTGAGCTTCGAACTGAAACTGTATTTCCATGAATAGCAAGACCCGAACTACCGTACTGGATCCGCCGCCCCAATTGCACGAGATCGATCTTCGGCGCGTCATTGCGTCGCCCGAGGCGATTCGCGCCGTGCCGGCGCGGCAGGCAAGACGGCTCGGCATTCTGCCCATCGCCGTCGACCGGGATCAACTGCTCGTTGTGCTGGCCGACGAGGACGAAACCGCAGGCGTTTCGCAGCTCGAAGCCCAGGTGGGCATGCCTATTCGCGTGCTCCGCGCGAAGGACCCGAGCCTGGTCGCCACGGCCATCCGCCGTTATTATCCGCAAACCGACTCGGCAACGGCAGGTACGCCGCTGGGGCTGTTTGAAGAGATTGTGCAACGGGCCATTCTGTTCCGCTCCAGCGACATCCATCTCGACCCGGAGCCCGAAGGCGCATTCGTGCGTTTGCGCATCGACGGCATGCTCCGCATCGACCGGGAGCTGTCGCTGGCGAATATGGCCGAATTGGTCTCGGCCATCAAGGTAGCGGCCGGGCTCGACATTGCCGAGCGTCGCGTTCCGCAGGATGGCCAGGTAACCCTGCATACCAGCGGCGATGAGATTTCCATGCGCGTTGCGACGGTTCCCACCATTCGCGGCGAGAAGATGACCTTGCGTATTCTGGCTACCGAGGCATTGGTGGCCGAACTGGCCGAACTGGGCGAACTGGGCATGGACGATACGCATCACAAGATGCTGTTGTCGGCGTTGAATCAGGCTCACGGGGTTATCCTCCTTTCGGGCCCGACCGGAAGCGGGAAGACCACAACGCTGTACGCCTCGCTGCGCCATCTGCGGCGGCCGGGCACGCAGCATATCTTGAGCATCGAGGATCCGGTGGAAATCCCGCTGGAGGGGATCAACCAGGTTCACGTGGACAGCGAGCGGGTGAGCTTCAACCGGGCGCTGCGCAGCGCGCTAAGGCACGATCCGGACATTATCATGATCGGCGAAATCCGCGATTCGGAAACGGCTGATATCGCCGTGAAGAGCGCGTTGACCGGCCACCTGGTCCTCTCGACGCTGCATGCGAACAACTCGACGGGCGTGATTACGCGACTGCTGAACCTGGGCATTGCCCCGGAACTGGTCACCACGGCGCTGCGGCTGGTCATTGCCCAGCGGTTGGTGCGGCGTCCGTGCCCGCACTGCATGCGGTGGGAGGCGCCCAGCGAGACCGATCGGGAATGGTTCGGCTGGCCCAACGACGAGGAGGTTCTGGTCCCGCGCGCCTACGGCTGCCACTTCTGCAACAACACGGGCTACAGCGGGCGGACGGGTCTGTACGAAATGGCGCCCATGCACCGCGCCGTCCGCGAGATGGTTCGCGAGGGGGCCGGCGAGGACCGTATCGGCGCGTACCTGTTCGGCGAGCTGGGCCTTCCTACGCTTCGGGCCGACGGCGCCCGGAAGATTCTGGACGGAGTCACTACCGTCGAGGAAGTCCGCCGCGTCACCTTCCTGGGAGATATTGCCTGATGGCTTCGTACCGCTACAAAATCCAACAGAACGGTCTGGCCCAGTCCGGCACGCTGGAGGCGAACTCGGTGCAGGAGGCATCGGCCATCTTGCGCCGCCAGGGAGGCGTCATCTTGCAGCTTCGCGCCGAGACGGCAAAGGGCGGCAGAACGGCGACTCGAACAGGGGCTGCCGCCCGGTCGGCAGGCGGCGAGAAGTGGCGCCCCTTGGCCAACCGGCTGCTGATCCTCCGCAGCCAGATCGAATTGACACTTCGGCAGTTGGGTTCGCTTCTGAATGCAGGCGTGCCGGTCTTGACGGCGCTAAACGCGGTGGGCGAGCAGGCGCCGACGCTGCTGTCGCATGTCTATACCCAAATTGCCGAGAAGGTCCGACGCGGGTATTCACTGAAGCGGTGCCTGGAGGAAGAGGCCCCCTTCCTCGGCAAGGTCACGATCGGATTGATCGCCGTTGGCGAGGCCAACGGCACGCTGGACGCCATGCTCAACTACGCGGCCGACCTGATGGAGAACTCGCGCAAGGTTCGCGGCCAGATTGTCCAGGCATTTACCTATCCGGCCATTGTCGTACTGGTCGGGTTCGGTATCGGGTACTTCCTGGTGGCGCACGTCTTTCCCAAGATCATGGTGTTCATCGAGAAGCAGGGAAAGAACGTCCAATTGCCCACGCCGACGCGGATGCTGATAGACGTCAACGACTTCCTGACAACGTACGGGGCGCACGTACTGGCGGCGCCATTGATCCTTGTCGCCGCGTACGTGCTGGCGCGGCGGTCGCCGGCTATTGGCGAGCGGATTGACTACATCAAACTCCGGCTGCCGCTGCTGGGTAAGGCGTTTCGCGAACTGGCCAACGCCATGTGGTGCCGAACGCTCGGCTCGCTATTGGGGAGCGGGGTGGACGTGCTGGCCGCACTGCAACTGGTGGAGGAGACGGTGGGCAATCTGCACTACAGCGGCCAGTTTCGGAAGATGCAGGAGGTGGTGCGGCAAGGCGGCTCGCTGGGCAAGGGCCTGCGCGAATCGTCCCTGCGACGCCTGTGCCCCATTGGCCTTACCATGGTAACCGTCAGCGAGCAGAGCGGCGGACTGGATGTCAGTCTTCTGAAAGTGGCGGACTACAGTGAGGAGCAGCTTGCGCGCAGGGTAGGTATTCTAGGAAAGCTGGTCGAGCCTGCTATTTTCGTCGTTGTAGGCGGCATGGTGGGGTTTGTCTATTTTGCCTTCTTCATGGCCATGCTGGCAGTGACCCGTTCTGCAGCCTGAAGAGAAACAAGCACGCAGCGCTAGCAAGTGGATTCGATTGACCCACTCGCTTGCGTTTCGTGCTTGTATTGGCGGCAAGAGAGTTTCGGCAAAGTAAGCTACAGAAAGTTTGCCGGTTGTGACGATTGTAGAGGCAGCTAGCGAGCGGGTCGCTGTGCCTCCCAACGTCTGGTGGGGGCTGCCCGGTCTGATTGTTGATATTTCTCAGGATACGACAGATGCGCCCTGTCTCGATCTGCAACCGATTCCTTGGTTTTCAGGAGCGACGACATGCGGTGGCATTTGCCCGTTGGACTGATTCTATTGCTCGGAACTCCTAACGCGGAGCTGTCCGAGTGTCTCTCTTGCACGGCGGCGGCGCAACAGGTGGCAGCCGAGCGGCCAGTGCAGTCCGATAGCAGGCGTAGCGCGGGTCTTGTCGTGCAACGGTTGCCCAGAGCAGAAGTGTCGGCCCAGACGGCCAAGATGCCATCGCCAGAGAAGCTTGCCGCCGACCCGTTCCAGTACCGCACACCGGAAGGAACCAGCGCGGAGGGTGGCGCATTCACACCGTCGCCGGCCGTAGAACTGCCACCGGGCATCAAGGTGGCCGGTATTCTGGTCATGGAATCGGGGGGCGCCGTGGCAGCTTTGCAGCTTCCTGGCGAGGATGACTTGTACTACGTGCGTGAGGGAGACGACTTGCAAGTTCGCAATCTGGCGCAAGACGCCAGAGCTTCGCGGGGAAAGGGCGCTACGGAGAGTCCCAAGGTCGTCCTGTATCTGAAGATCAGCAAGATCACGCCGGAGCATGTGGTTGTTTATCCGGAGCACAGTCCGACGAACATCCACATCTTTCGCTAGGATCGCGAGGGTCCCGTCTCATGGATTGTACGATGATTGGTTTTCAAAGACTTCTACCGAGACCGTGCCTTTGTCGAACCCTGGCGTATGCGGCAGGAATCGCAATCCTTTCTACGGGATTCGTTTCGCCAGGCCCCGCGGCCGCCCAGGAGAAGGCCGAACTGGGGAGTGGGTCTCTGCTGCGTATCATGCAGCGGCCTCCTGCGGTTCGTACCGAAAGCCATCTTCCCGAATCGCCTGAAGAGCGTAAACCGTCCGAAGAGCCCGAACCGCCGGCGGCGCCCCCGACACTTGAATCGCCCGTCCCAGCGCCGCCCGAAAGGCTCATGGCGCCGGTAGCAACGCAACCGGCGGAATCTGCAATGCCCCTGGCGCCGCCGCGTGAGGAGCCTGAATATCGAGTGATGCCCAACGTGGACCGGCCGCGGAGAACGCGTTCTCCTTCCGACAAGATCGCCGGGTTGAACCTCAAGGGCATGACCATGCAGGAGGTGGCCCGGCTGATTGCCCAGGGGACGGGGCAGCAGATCACCGTAAGCCAAGGTGCGGCAGCGGCGCGAATCAGCACCTATCTGGAATCGGTCACGGTTGAAGAGGCCCTGCGCGCCATCTGTCTGGGCAACGGGTTGTGGTTTCGCCAGGATAAGACGAGCGGCATTATCACGATTGTGACCATCGACGAGTACCAGAAGGGACTGAACGCCTATCCTCAGGAAACGGTCGAGATCATCACCGTGCTCTACCCGGATGTCCGGGCCGTGGGCGACGCCTTGCAGCGGCTGTTCAGCAACCGCGTTGTATGGAACCCGCCCGACGACTACCAGAACGACCCGATCACGGACGTGGAACGGGCCCTGGAACGCATGGACGCATTGGCGGATCGGGCCCAATTCTCGCTGACCGGGACCGAAGGCGGCGGCGCTTACGGCGGGCGGCGGAGTTCCTCAAGCTCGCGCTACTCCAGCGGCAGCCAGTCCAACCGCTACAGCCGATCGAGAAGCCGCGACAGGGACGGCGAGCTTGTTGAAGACATCGAGCGCGAAATCGACCCCGAAGCCCTTCGCGCCCGACTCGCCGAAACGCCCGATCTGGAGCAGCCGGATCAAGGGCCCATACTCCAACCGGGCGTCGTCTACGTCTCCGCCTTCAAGGGCACCAACGACCTGATGCTCCGATCGGCCGATGCCGATTCGGTCCGCGAGGTCATCGAAGTCATCAAGCGACTGGACAAGCCGACGCCGCAGGTATTGCTCGAAGTGAAGGTGCTGGACATTACGCTCGACGACGAAGAGGCCTTCGGCGTCGATTGGCTGTTCCAGGGCGGCGACGTCTCCGGGGCGCGTTCCACCGGCATCAACCGGACGAACTTCGGTACGAACTTCGCCTCGATCCTCAATCCGGCCGCCGGCACCCTCGTGCCGCAAGGGACCGGTATGGACCCGCGAACGGCCGTCTTGCAGGTGGTAACCGATGACGTGTTGGCGCGCATCCAAATCCTGCAGGATCGCGGGCGGCTGGTCAGCCTGGCGACTCCGAATCTGTGCGTGGCCGACGGGGAGGCGTCGCGCGTGTTCGTCGGAACGGAAACCACCATTCTTCAGAAGGTGGAAAGCAACCAGACCACGACCAGCGGAAACAACCCGGTGACCACGGTCAGCTACGACGTGGAGGCGCCGCGTCAGAACGTCGGGACTACGCTGCTGATCACGCCGCGAATCCATGCCGATCGGACCACAACCATCCGCCTGGTGCAGGAAGACTCGCAGGTGGGCGATACGCAAACGATTGTCTTCGGCCAGGACGAAGAGGGGAACGACCGCTCGTTCCAATCGCAGGACGTCGATACGCGATCGGTAACGACCACGGTGGTGGCTTCCGATGGGAAGATCAGTGCGATCGGCGGACTGATCCGCGAGAATCTGGAGTATCGCGACGTCGGTATTCCGGGGCTGATGGACGTGCCCATGGTCGGGTCGGTTTTCAAGACGACGTTTAAGGATCGGCAGCGGAGCGAGTTGCTCGTGCTGATTCGGCCCTTTGTCCTGCTGGCGCCCGGCGAATCGGAGTGCGTATCGCAGAACATGCTCCAGCGGCTGAGTGAACATCCCAGCGCGGTGGGCGATATTCCGGCAATGCGAATCGGTGAGAGCAACTTCACAATTGTCAACGAGACGATGTACCGGGCGCCGAAAGAGGCGATCAAAGGGGTCAAGAGGGAGGCAAAAGTATGGTCGACAGAATGAGCGATACCGCCACTTGGGTGCGCGAGCAGGTGTGGTTAAACTGCCGCGCTGCCCGAATGCAACGCGGTGCGGCGAGCCCGCTCCTGCAGTTGCTGGGTGCGGCCGTACTCCTGGTCCCTTTCGTTGCCGGTTGCGCAACGCAATCGCTCCATCTGAGCAAGCCGGCCAATACCCTGGCGGACGATCCGGTCTTGGGAAGCCTGGAACGGGCGGAATTGCTTCGCCGGCAGGGAAACTACCTGGACGCAACCGTGGAATACCGCAAAGTGCTCGAAAGCTCCCAGGATCGCTGGGAGCGCGAGCAGGCGCGGATCGGGGGCGCACTGGCGCTCATCAAATTGCATCGCTTGCCGGCGGCCATGGCGACGCTCGGCCCCTTGCCTGCCACGCCGCAAGGAGAAACCGACTCGCACAAACTCGCCATTGCAGGCGAAATCTATCTGCGGCACGGGCGTTCGGAAGAGGCTGAGGTCTGCCTGGAACTGGCCGTAGACAGTTATCCGCTGGAGACGTTCCTCGCCAAATCGCAGAGGAAGGTGCAGCCGGAAGTCCATGCGAAGCACGACCAGAATGTTCCCTTGGTGACGCCTGCCGGCTATAATCAACCGGCCGAGATGATCTCCGACGACCTGTCGCCCGAGATCATTCCGCCCGGCGTGATCGTTGGTGAACCTGATGCAGGCATGATGGAAGGAGAGTTGCCGGGCCTGGCGCATCCGGACGGTCTGCCCATGATGGCCGGAGACCTTCAGCCGCCGTCCTGGCTTGGCGGCTGTTGTGCAAACTTGGGATGTGCGTACCTGCGGAACGACAAACCGGAAAAGGCCATTGCATTGTATGCGTTTGCCGCGGAAGTCTTTCGGATGCAGAACAACCGGATTGCGGCCGAGAAGGCTCAGCGGGTCAGCGACGATTTGATTGACGTATTGCGGCAGTATGCGCCGTACAAACCGGCGCCGCTTTCGCGTCATTTGCCGCCGGGAAAGAGCTACTAGAAGTCACACACGATGAACGAGCCCTCGAAGGTACTCCTGTCGGCGCTGGTGGAACAAGGCGGCTCCGATTTGCATCTGGCGGCCGGCTGCAAACCGCTTATCCGCGTTCACGGCGCCCTTGCGCCCGTTGCAGACTGGGAGCAACTCGATGCCGATCAGGTGGCCGGTCTGATTCGCGACATGATCGGCCAGAAGGCCATGGAGGAACTCGAGCGCACCTGCGAGCACGATTCCGCCATCTCGTTCGAGGGCGGCTTCCGATTGCGCATTAACGCCTACCGGCAGCAGGATACCTTCGCCGCCGCAATCCGGTTGTTGCCCAATCGATTCTTCGAGCTTGCGGAACTCGGCCTGCCCATGCCTGTGCTCGAGCGGATCTGCCGACTCAACTCCGGACTCGTGCTGGTGACCGGTGCGACCAGCTCGGGCAAATCGACGACCATCGCCAGCGTCGTCCACCAGATCAACAGGACGCGGGCGTGCCATATCCACACGATTGAAGACCCGGTCGAATACCGGCACCGGAGCCTGAAGGCGTTCGTAACGCAGCGCGAGGTGGGACGCGATACGGCCAGCTTCGCCGAGGCGCTGCGCCGCTCCATGCGGGAAGACCCCGATATCATCGTCATTGGCGAAATGCGCGACCTGGATACCATGTCGGCCGCCATGACACTCGCCGAGACCGGCCACCTGACCTTTGCGACGCTACACACCTCGACGGCGCCACAAACCATTTCTCGCATCGTCAGTGCATACCCGGCCGCCCAGCAGGCGCAGGCCCGGGTGCAACTCGCCTCGACGCTGCAGTACGTGATTTGCCAGCAACTCATTCCGTGGGAGAAGGGCGGCGGCCGATCCCTGGCCGCTGAAGTGCTCGGCGTTACGCCTGCCGTGCGCGCAATGATCCGCGACGAAAAGTCGCACCAGATCCGCACCGTCATCCAGACGAACTACGACGCCGGAATGCGAACGCTCGTCCAATCGTTGCAGGAACTGATCACGGCCGGTCGCATCTCTCGCGACACGGCCGCCCGCATCTGCGACAGCGAAGGCAGCTACAGCGCCACCGACACTCGATTCTTCGCCTCCGGGCCTGCCGAGGGGAAACCGGCGCAGTGAGCCGGCCGGTGGCGTGTTCGGGGTGCGTTGTTGCAAGCAGCGCATCGGGCCACCGCTCCGGCCGGTGGCGTGTGTGGTGCGAATCCGCTGTTGAGGACCGGGCAGGACCTATTCCGGACGCATGGCGCGGCGGATCAGGTCGGTGTCGAAGTAGTTGATGGACATGCCGCCGTCGACCACGATGTGCTGGGCGTTGATGCCGCTGGAGCGCGGGCTTAGCAGGAAGGCGGCCACCTGGGCGACTTCCTCCGTCCGCACGGCCTGTTTGCGCGGAATGATCTGCTCTGCGTAGAGGTAGGCGTCCACATAGCCGGGAATGCCGGCCGAAGCGGACGTCTTCAAGAGGCCGGGAGCGACGGCGTTGAAACGTACGCGCGAGAATTGGCTGAACGACTTCGCCAGAAAGACGACCGACGAGTTCAACGCCGCCTTGATCGGGGCCATGAAGCCGTAATTCTCGCTCGCCATCTCCGTGGTCGAAATGGAAATCGTTACAACCGAGGCGTCCGGTTCGAGCAGGTCTTTCACGGCATTGGCCACCGCGGTGAGCGAATAGCACGAAATGTCGACCGCCTGCAGGAATGCCGCGCGCGGCGTTTCGTGGAACGGCTTGATGCCGGCGGAATAGTCGGCGAACGCGATCGAATGGACCATGCCGGCAAAACGTTCGCCGCGCTCGGCGAGCACGTCGCCCAGCCGGTCGATGTCTTCAGGCTTCTCGACGTCGCACGTATGCACGTCGCGGCCGTCGAGCAGTTTCGCAGTTGCCGCGCGAACGGCGTCATCGCGCACGACATGAACGCATCGGGCGCCGGCTTCCTCCAGCGTGCGGGCGATGTGATAGGCCACGCTCTTCCGGTTGGCCACGCCGAGAATAAGGAACGATTTGCCTTCCAGTTGCAGGAAATCGGTCATGGGCTACTCCGCTCGTTGTGCGGCAGTGCAGGCGAATTGGAATCGGACAGCCACCTTCCCTTCGACCGTAACCTTGGCCGTCAGGAAGAAGGCGTCGGCCATCCGTTCGGTAAGTTCGACCTCCATTCGGAGCGTCTCGCCCGGCCGGACCATACGTTTGAACCGCACGTCGTTCATGCGCGTGGCGACGGGCACGCGATCGGAATCGTCTGCGAACTGGCCGGATAGCAGGATGGCGCCGCACTGCATGGCCGCTTCGCACAGCAGCACGCCCGGGACCAGCGGGTATTCGGGGTAGTGACCTGCAAAGAAGTCTTCGCTGCCGGTAAACGTCTTCTCGCCGACCAGGCGATTGTCGGACCGTTCGAGGATCCGGTCGACGAGCAGGAACGGCGGCCGGTGGGGAATGGCGTCGAGGATTTCCTGGGGGATGGGTTCGCTCATGGCATGTCCGGGTCCGGTGCGGTGGTGCGGGAGCTGTTGTTCAGCAGATAGGCGTCGACGTCGTTGGCAACGATCACCCCGTAGTTGACTGCGCCGAGCCAGCCCGACATGATAATACCGACGCTTCCGGCGTGGTACAGGCCGGCGATCTGTTCCGGCAGGGCGCGGCTGACGGACAGGCCCTCGAACTTCGTGCCGAAACTGGCCCCCTGCCAATGCTGCGTGTAGCGGCGGAAGGTGCACGGCGTGGCCGCCTCGGTCCAGTCGAGCTTGTCGGCGATTCCCGGTACGTAGCGATCCAGGTCGCGGACCACGTCGTTGATCAGTTGCCGCTTCCCTTCCTTGTACTGCTCGGGCGAGAGGTTGGCCCAGTCGTCGTACCGGGCGTTGCTGCTGGCCACGACCAGGTAGTCCGGTTTCTCCTGCGGGCGGATCTTGGGATAGTAGAACGAGTAGGTCCGGCTGGTGA
The DNA here is from genome assembly GCA_040772845.1 of Thermoguttaceae bacterium. GTDB lineage: Bacteria > Planctomycetota > Planctomycetia > Pirellulales > Thermoguttaceae > PWXP01. Next base: position 4,611,391 of record JAXGXG010000001.1, on the reverse strand, counting down.
TGTCGCGACTCAGGAGCAGATCGGTCTGGAAGCTCGGTGCGACGGAGCTGAACAGCAGGTCGCCGGTCGCCTCGTCAATCTCCTCGCCCTGGCGCAGACCGAGGTACACCTGCGTGCTGGAATTGTTCAGGCGGACCGCGCGTGCCTGCTGAAGGAAGTCTGCCGGCCAGGCGTTTTCATCGACCAGATCGAAGATGGTTCCCAGCAGATTCCCGTTGGAGACAACGGCTGTCGTCGGGATGGATTTGCCATGGACGCGGACGCCGGTCACGCGTCGTTTGTCGTCCACCTCGACGTGTTCGGCCTTGGCACTCACGCATACATCGACGCCGTTGTGCTTCAGTTCGGCCAGCATGAGCTTGACGAGCCGGTCGGTGCCCCCCTCGAACGTATACACGCCTTTCGACATGAAGTTCGAGAAGACGATGCCGTAGGTCAGGGCCGGGTCTTCCAGCGTGGAGCCGTTGGCGTAGGTGATCGGCTCCATCAGCAGGCGGACCACGTCGTCGCGGCCGGGGAAAAACTGTTCAAACAACTGCCCGGTGGTCAGGTCGGGCTGGTCGGTAAACTGCATGTCGCGGGCCGTATCGAAGAACGCGTGCACGGCTTCGGGCGAGACCTTGAACCCGTCGGTCAGCAGTCGCGTGAAGTCCTGTCGGTCGAACGTGGTCGTTAGCGAAAACATGGGGTTGTCGAACCGGATGCGTTTGATCTGGACGATGGAATCGGCCAGTTCGCGGGTCCAGTAGCGGCGGCAGCTCTTGATCATACCCACGGGGAACCCGTGCAGCGCGACGTCGAAAGTATGTCCACCTTGCCGGTTGAACCAGGTGGCCAGGCCGCCCAGCTTGAAGTGCTGTTCGAGCAACAGGACCGCATGCCCGGCGCGGGCCAGCGTATTCGCCACGGTCATGCCGCCCAACCCGCCGCCAATCACAATCACGTCGTATCGATCACGAACCCCTTGAAGAACATCATGCGCCATGTGGTCTAGGTCCTCAGCAAGTAACGATTGGCGATGGCGATGCCGCTGATAAGCGTGCCGACAATGCCGACCAGTCCCTGGTCGGCGCCGCAAATGAACAGGTTTTCGACGGGCGTGCGGCCGTCGTAGTGTTTCTGAGGCGCTCCGTAGATCGCGCCGTTCTCGCGGCCGGTAAACCGGCGAATGGTGGTGGGCGTGAACATGTCGGTCTCGACCACCGCGGCTCGGAAGTCGGGCACGTGGCGCACGGCCGTCTCGGCCAGCTTGTCGTACCACTCCTGCTTGCTCTTCCGGTATTCCTGCTGGTCGAGTGCGGCCCACCGCTTGTAGTTGGCCAGGGCCGAAACGCGCACCATGCCCTCGCCCGGCGGCTCGTCGTACACGAAATTATTGGGCGAGCAGATCAGCCCGCTTCGCAAATCGACCAGGTCGTCAGGCCGGCGATAGTCGAACGTCTCGGTCTCGTTGAAGAAGACCATGGTCCGCCGGTGGCCCAGGTTTGCAGGCTGGGTGTTCAGCACGGAGATCGATTCGACAAACGAGATGGTCCCCGGCTCGATTGCGCCGGGCGCGTCGGGCAGATTGCACAGCCGCATGGTCTCGGGCCAGCCGGCGGACGAGAGGACGTGCTTGGCCGCGAGTTCGGACCCGTCTTCCAGTTCCACATGGTGGACGCGACCGTCTTCGACAGCGATGCGTTGGACGCCTGCCCGTAAGCGCAGCTCACCGCCGAGGTCTCGGAACCGTTCGGCCAGTTTTTTCAGCACGGTTTGGATTCCGGCCATGGGCCGCCCGAGCCCTTCGAGGAAGATGGAGCGGAACAGGATGCTGAACTGGCCGAAGTCGATATCCTGCTCTCGCGCCCCGCCGTAGAAGAGCACGGGGCAGAAGAGCATTTCTCGCAGCAGGGGCTCGTCGATGATCGAGGCGACCACGCGGCGGGCCGATTCGGACACCGCCTGCTCGCCAAGCTGTTCGTACGTGGCCAAGGCGCCGACAAGTCGCCGCAGCTTGGGTTCCTGCCCGGGGAAGCATCGGCCGACATTGGCGGCGAACTCTTCGAAATCGTTGGAGAACTCCAGCGTTACGCCGGGAAACACGATTGCCGAGCCGCGTTGCGGGACCAGCGACCATTCGTCCCAGGCGACGCGTAACTGGCGGAGCAGGCGCGCCAGGGGGCCGCGCCGGGTTCCCTTGGGCGCATAGTTGGTCAGGGCGTGCAGGCCGACGTCGAACCGGCGGCTCCCCTGGCGGTAGAACGAGTTGAGCCCGCCGATTGCGTGATGCCGCTCCAAGATGCAGACGCGCTGCCCGAAATGGGCCAGCCGGATCCCGGCGGCCAGTCCGGACATACCTGCCCCGATGATGATCGTGTCGTACATCGTGCCCCCGGCGGCTGCCCTGCTTCTCGCGGCGCCACGCGCCGGACCGCCATCCGCCGCACCCCCGCAAGAATGGTTTACTCCGATCAACCGGTATGCCGCTCCATCGAATCGGCTACGGCTTCGGCATGTCCTTCATGAGCGGTTCCAGGTATTCAACCGTGCTGTTCATGGTGACCAACCTGGGATACTCTTCCTCTGGAATCTGAACGCGGTAGCGTTTACGCAACTCCATGACGATATCGAGGAAGTCCATACTGTCCATCTCGAGTTGCTCGCGAAAGGCCACATCGGGCTTCAGATCGCTGAGGTCCTCATCGGGTGCGATATCGGAAAGAATTTTGAGAACCGCTTCTCGGATGTCGTCCGCCGTCATTCAAAGTACTCCCTAGTCATAAACTGCGGCGCGGAACTTGTTATGCGCCTGTGTATCGCTTGACAATAACGACCGAATTGATACCCAGCATACCGAACGAGTTGTTGAGGATCACTTCAGCCCGGTCCAATTGACGCGGTTCGCCGATGACCAGCCCGGTGATCTCGCACTCGGGATCCAGTCGATCGACGTTGATGGTCGGATGGCACAACCGGTCGCGGAAAGCGGGCAAGTTTCCGGCCAGTTCCAGAACGCCGGCCGCGCCCATGGCGTGTCCGATGAAACTCTTGGCATTATTCATGGCCGTACGGCCGCTGCTGCCGTTCCAAACGCTGCGCAGCGCCAGCACTTCCTGGGCGTCGCCGCTTTGCGTGCCGGTGGCGTGCGTGCTCACAATGTCGATATCGTCGGGTGTCATGCCGGCTCGTTTCAGCGCCAACCGAACGCATTCCGCCTGCCGTGTGGCGTCGGGCAGGACGAAATCGCAGGCGTCGCTATTCATGGCGTAGCCGACGATTTCGCCATAGATTTCGGCATTGCGGGCCTTGGCGTCCGACAGTCGTTCAAGCACCATCATGCATCCGCCCTCGGAGACGACAATGCCGTTGCGATCGATATCGAACGGCCGCGAGGCCCTGGTCGCGTCGTCGTGCTTGGCCAGTGCGCCTTGGCTGTTGAAGCTGGCGAAAATGCCGAACGTGTGGATGCTTTCGGAGACGCCGCCGCTCAGCGCGATATCGCATTCGCCCAGCCGCAGCATCTGCACACCCTGGATCAGGCCGGCATTGCCTGCGGCACACGCGGCGCCCAGGGTATAATGCGGCCCGGTAATCTGCATATTGAGCGAGATTTCGCCGGCCGGGTTGTTGGCCACGGTTCGCGGATTGTGGTGGTGCGACCAGTACTGGGTATCGTAGTCGTAGGCCTTGATCTGGTAGATCTCGTTTTCCGTCTCGACGTTGCCGTGTTCGGTCACGCCGACATAGATGCCCACGCGGGATTTGTCGACATTCTCCCAGTCGAGGCCGGCGTTGGCGACGGCCTCGTGCGCGCAGAAGATGCCGATACTCCCGGCCCGGGTCCCGCGCCGCAACTCCCTGCGCCGCTGATACTTCAGTTCGTCGAAGTTGCACACGCCGGCAACCGTCTTGCCGAAATAGCGGATTTCGTACGGGACGACCCCGCTTCGGCCGTTCAACAGGCTGTCGCGAAAATCCGGCAGCGTATCGCCATTGGGCGCGGTAAGTCCCAGACCGGTAATGACAATTCGTTGTTCGTCAGGCAAAGGCGCTGACATGGCCAAGCTCGCAAATAAGGGGAAAACCATTAGCGTAGCCTAGATCGAGCCGTCTGGCAAGGTACTCTCCCGCCTCAAATCGACGCTAACGCTGCCGCCCGGATTGGGGGTTCGGCGAAGAATGCCGACTTCTTGCCCAACCGCAATTGCCAGTGCCTGCCCCCGGATTATCGCCCCTGGATCCGGCTGCGATACTCCCGAGGGCTCACCCCGGTTGCCTGCTTGAAGGCGCGAGCGAGATACTCGCGAGAGTTGAAACCGGCGGCCGTAGCGACGTTCGGCACCGGCATGTCGGTATCGGCCAGGAGCTGCTTGGCCCGCTCCAGGTGGACCCGCCGAATCTCTTCGGCCGGGGTGCGGCCCAATACCTGCTGGAAGCGGCGGTCCAGCGATCTGCGTGAGACAGGCACGGCGCGCAGGATGTCGCTCACTTGGATGGGCGAGGAGGCGTTGATGCGTATGAAAGCGATCGCGCGGGCCAGGTCCTCGTCGTCGATTGTCAGCGTATCGGTCGATTGGCGTACGACAATGCGTGTGGGCGGGATCAGTGTGGGTTTGGCCGGTGGTTTGGCCCCGTGGAGCATGCGGTCCAGCAAGGCGGCTGCCTCGAAGCCGATCTGCTCGGACGTCAAGGCCACGGCCGACAACGGCGGAATGCACGTGCCGCACAGCAGGGCGTCGTCGTCGGCCCCGAGCACGGCCACCTGCTCCGGTACCGACAGTCCTAACGCACGGCACGCGTAAATCACCTCGCGCCCGCGCCGGCCGGTCCACGTGAGTATGGCAACCGGTTTCGGCAGATCGCGAATCCAGCGTTCGAGTGCTTTCTGCTGCTTCTGCCACTGCTTGTCGGGCCGTTTGCCGCCCGGCGCGTGCAGCAGCGAGCAGGTGTACCCTCGTTCTTCCAGCAGCTTCACAAAGCTGTGGTGATGATCCTCTACGAACGAGAGGTTCATGGGGGCATAGTAGGCGAAATGCCGAAACCCCTGGTCCAGCAAATGTTCGATGGCCAGTTTCGCGGCCGCCTGCAAATCGGCCGTTACGGTGGGGAAGTTTGCGCCAGGCACGCGAGCCGTCGAGACGTTGACAACCCGGCCGCGGGCTCGCGCCAGGTGGCGGGCCATCGCGCGGTCGGCCACGCGGGCAATGATTCCATCGCCTCGCCAGCCGGGCGGCAGCCGCCCCGGTGCGTACTGGCACCGCTGCTCCAGCCACAGGTCCCACCCGCCTTGCCGACTGGCATAGCTCTCGATTCCGCGAATCATGCGGCGTCCCCAATCGGTTGCCGTATCGATCAGCAGGGCGACTTGCGGGTATTTGGGCAGGGGCATAATCGTCTTCTTCTGCTGGAATGGGTCGGAAGGTCATTCGGCCGCATGGCCAATAAGGTTACATTATTTGCGAGAATTGTCATTGACGCAACCTCCTTCTCCATCGAGAATCGAAAACGTCGACTCGCGGACGATGTACCCCCTTTCAGCCAGAAGTCGGAGGAAGACGATGAGCAAGACGAATGTGTCAGCGATTGCCCTATGGTTGCTCCTTGCCGCCTGCTGCCAGGCCGACCCGCCGCCCCGCTGGTTCGGCTACAATACCTACACGCCGAACGCGGAGACGCTGCGCCGTTTCGCCGAGGCCGGCGTGAATACGGTGGTCTGTTTTCCGGCCAACGTACTGGCATCGACCGGGGAGCCGTACAACAACGCCTATCCGCCCATCTGGAACGGCCCGCAGAACTACGACTTCGATTGTCTGGACCGGCAGGTGACCGACAAGCTGGCGGTGAATCCGAAGGCGAAGTTCATCTTCTTCATCGACCTGAACACGCCCGTCTGGTGGTGCCGTATTCGCGGAGCGTCCGACAGTTTTAACGAACTGGGGCGCGTTGCGGCCCACAACGTTTGGCGGCGCGATACCCGCGAGTACCTGCAGGCCGTGCTGCGGCATCTGGAAGCGAAGCATCGCGACGTGATCATCGGGTACTTCCTGGCATGTGGCAAGACGATCGAATGGCAGGATTTCAATAAGGGCGAGCCGAGCGCCATTCGCCGCGAGGCCTGGCGCCGTTGGATGATCGAGCAGGGGCGGCCCGATCCGGTGGATATCCCGCCTGCTTCCGTGCGCGAGCACCTTTCGCACGGCCCGTTCCGCGACCCGGTTGACGACGCGCTGGCGATCGACTACTGGCGATTCTCCAACGCACTGATCGCGGATACGATCCTGTACTTCGCGGCGGCGACGCAAGAGGTGATTGAACATCGTGTGCCCCTGGGCCTTTGCTACGGCTACATCATGGAGCACGGCAGGAACCGGTTGCTCTACGAGGGGCATCTCGATTTCGACCGTGTATTTGCCTCGCCCGACCTGGACTGGTTCATCTCGCCCGGCTCGTACCACGACCGGCAGATCGGCGGGGCCAGCGGATTCATGGTCCCGATCAGTTCGGTCCAGCATCACGGCAAGGGATTCCTGATGAGTATGGACCATCGCACGCCGACCGCCCGGAGCGTCTCGTCGTTGGGCCGAAAGATCCCGGGGCACGAAAGCGGATTCACCGATGAGGCCGCCTGCATTGCGGGACTGCGGCGCGAGTTCTCGTTGCGATTGATCAGCGGCATTTCGACCTATTGGTTCGATCTGTTCGGCCACTGGTTCGAGGGCGACAAGATCTTCGACGCGATTACCCAAATGCGCGAACTGTGGGAGCGATTGGCGCAGCCCTGCGAGCAGTCGGCGGCCGAAGTGGCCGTGTTCGTCGATGCCGAGAGCATGTACTACCTGGACGGCCGGGCCGAGTTCTATAACGACTTGCTCTACAAGCAGCGTTACGGACTGTACCGCATGGGCGCGCCGTACGATCTGTTTTCGTTCGGCGATCTGGCGACCGTGGACCTCTCTCGCTACAAGCTGGTCTTCTTCCCGAACCTGTTCGTGGTCGACCAGCAGCGCCGCGCGCTGTTGCAGGAGAAGGTGTGTACCGGCGGAAGAACTGTGCTCTGGGGCTATTCGCCAGGCATTATCGCCGATGGGAAATACGATCCGGCCCAGGTGGAGAAGCTGACCGGCATCCCCTGGGAGGCCGAGGCGCTGACGGCGCGTCAGATGGATGGCTGGCGCTCCGTCTATTCGCCCCAGCCGAACGTTCCGGCCGACGTCCTGCGCCGATTGGCGCGCGAGGCAGGCGTTCACATCTACTGCGAGGTCGAGGAGCCTCTGTATGCCAACCGGCGGTTGATCGCCTTGCACACCATCGAAGGCGGGAAACGCACGATCATGCTGCCGACGACCTGCCGGCGTGTTACGGAAGTGTTCACCGGTCGCGTCGTGGCCGAGAATGCAGACCGTTTCGACGACACGCTCTCGGCGCCATGCACGGTGTTATACCATATTGAAGACTGATCCACGCGGCACGGATTCATGCCGATGGATTCGTTTACCATTGCAGATACGGAACACGATTAAGGAGGTGTCGCCATGAGAAGTGTTGTTTTCTTCGCCCTGCTGATTGCCTGGATGGGAGCCGTCTCGCCCGTGGTTGCGGCGAGCAATGAACCGATGATCGACTACACGCACGACCGGGTGCAGACGACGCTCAATCCCGGTTTGAAGCGAATCGGTACGATCACGCCCCGCGGCGCCCGGGAGGTGGGCCGGTCGAACTTGGCCATCGGCTGCGAAATGCTCGACCGCGATTACGGCGACTTCGAGCAGTTCAAAGCCTACATCGAGCCGCTGGGGATCAAGCGGATCCGGCTTCAAGCCGGCTGGGCCAAGACGGAGAAGCAGAAGGGCGTTTACGACTTCGCGTGGCTCGATCGGATTGTGGACTACCTGAACGCCCAGGGGATGGACATCCTGATGGAAACCTCCTATGGCAACCCGATCTATCCCGGTGGGGGTGGAGCATCACTGAGCGACGGAATGCCTCATGGAGAGGTAGGCTTGGCCGCGTGGGACGCTTGGGTCAACGCGCTGGCCTCGCAGTACAAGGGCCGCGTGAAAGACTGGTCTACCTGGAATGAACCGAGCAATGGCAACGTCAACGGTCCCGAAGACACGGCAGCGAACAACATCCGCACGGCCGAGATCATCAAGCGGCACATTCCCGATGCACGAATCGCCGGCCTGGTGATCAGTTCGCCCAATGTCCGCTTCGCTGAGCCTTACATGAAGTTCCTCTCGGAAAAGGGGAAGACGGGGCTCTTCGAGTGGATCATTTACCACGACTACTCCCTCAACCCGGACACGGTGTATCCGCGTGTCGAGGAGTTCGCCAAGGTCGTGCATCAATATGCGCCGGACGTGAAGATATGGCAGGGGGAATCGGGCGCGACGTCCGACCGCCACTATTCATCGCGGCTCTCGTCGGCCGAATGGGCCAGCGAACTGACGCAGTGCAAGTGGAATGCCCGCCGGTTGATCGGCGACCTGGGCCACGGGGTCGAGTCGCTTCTGTTCACGTTCTACGACCCGGCGTACGATCAGCCGCAACGCTACACACGTTTTGTCGATCCTCTGTGGATCCGTACCCGGGAAGACCGCTTCATGAAGCGGATGGGACTGGTCAAGTGCAACGAAGACGGCAGGGTGCTGAAGGTCAAGCCGGCCTACTACACGGTTCAGAACATCGCGTCCGTGTTCGACAGTTCCCTGGAAGTCGTCCCAGGCTTCACCTGCGACGTCCAATGCGATAAGGATGTAGCTGCTTACCTGTTCGCCAGGAAAGGCGACAGCCGGAAGGTCCTTGCCTTCTGGGATTGTTCGGACCATCCCGAGAACACCAACGTCACAACACCGGCCAGATTCACACTGCCAGGCGTCGCGTTTGAAGAGCCGGTCTGGGTCGATATGGTGACCGGCGCGATTTACGAGTTGCCGAAAGACCGCGTGAAGGTGGAGGGCGATACGACCATCCTGACCGACATTCCCGTCTATGACGCACCGGCGTTGATTACGGACAAAAGCGTTGTGATATACGGAAAGAAGGAGTAAAACCCATGGTTACGCGACGAAGATTTCTGCAAACGACGACGGCGATGGCCATGGCGGCAACGGTCGCGCCGCGCGGCCTTGGGGCTGCCGACGCATGCCTGCCGATCAAGTTGCCGGAGTTGGGGCGTCTGGCGCCCGCCTCGTCTCGGGAGATTGCCAGTTCGCCGTTCTCTGTCGGTTTTGAAACGCTCGATCGAAAGGGGTTCGACCCCAAGCCCACCTACGAGCCGCTGGGCAAGTTGGGCGTCAAGTGGGCTCGCGTGCAGACCGGGTGGTGCCGGTGCGAGACGGTGAAGGGCGAGTACGACTTCGCGTGGCTCGACGAGGTCGTGGATTCCCTGCTGGAACAAGGCATCCAGCCCTGGTTCAACCTGGGCTATGGCAATAAGCTCTATACGCCCGAGTCCCACACGCCCTACGCGGTGGGCTATGTGCCGCTGTTCACCGAGGATGCCCGGGCCGGCTGGACGGCCTTTGTCGACGCCGCAGCGACGCACTTCGCCGAGCGCGTAACGCACTGGGAAATCTGGAACGAGCCGAATATCCATCCGTTCTGGCGACAGCAGAAACCGGCGGCCGCCGACTACGTGGAACTGGTCAAGCTCACCGCGCCGCGGTTGCGCCGCCGGATTCCCAATGCGACACTCATCGGCATCGGCCTTTCCGGGGCTGCCACGCAATACGTGGGCGAGTGTCTGGACGCCGGCATTGCCGACCATGTGGACGTGATTTCGTATCACCCCTATTCCGACAATCCGGAATCGGGCGAAGGATTTGCGCCGAAGGTGCGTGAAATGGCAAAGGCGCGCGGCGCACAGGTTGCATTGTGGCAGGGGGAGTGCGGGCGCTGGGCCGATATCGACCCGCGCCGTCCGAAGGTCCCCTGGAACCAGCAGCGGCAGGCGAAATGGCTTGTCCGCCGCGCCATGAACGACCTGCGGCAGGACATGCAACTGACCTCGTTCTTCCATTCCGTCGACCTGATGGGCTACAGCCACGGCGGCGCCGCACTGAAAGCCCGCATCGGGCTGCTTCGCGGCGAGGACTGCGCGCCCAGGCTTTCCTATTACGCTTACCAAACACTCTGCACGCTGCTGGACGGCCAGACGAAGCTGGACCGGAGGTTAGCGGCGAAGTGCGACGCGGTGACGGACGGGACCTTCAAGTCGGCCGGTTTCGTGCGCAACGGTCGGGCTTTGTATGCCTGGTGGTCGCCCGTCGGCCTGTTCGAGGACTTCACACCGGGCAAGGTCTCGCCGCAATTGCCCACGCCGGTGGGTGCTACGATCGACAACCCTGTACTGGTCGACCCGCTCTCGCAACGCGTTTACAGCTTGCCAGGCACATCGGCCGACGGCGAACTTGCGGTGACCGACCTGCCGCTGCTCGATTACCCACTGCTGCTTACAGACAGAAGCGTGGTGGCGCTGCGCGGCTAGATTGTCTTTCGACCGGTGTTGAGAAACGGATGTAAACGAGCGTGAATACAACCTTCAGTGAAAAAGTGGCCCTGGTCACCGGTGCAGGCCAGGGGATCGGCCGGGCGATTGCCAGGGCGCTGGCCGATGGTGGTGCGTGCGTTGCCGTGAACGATATCGACCGCACCCGAGCCGAGCGGGTCGTTGCCGAAATTGTCGCCGGCGGCGGCCGAGCCGTCGCCGCGGCGGCCGATGTCTCGCAATGTGACGACGTTCATGCCATGGTGGCCGGCATTGTCGAACCGCTGGGGCGTCTGGACATCCTGGTCAATAGCGCCCGCGTCGAACCGCCCCGGCCCACGACTGTTTCCGACGAACAGTGGTGGGACCGTATCCTGGCCGTCGACCTGAAAGGGGCCTACCTCTGTTCGATGGCCGTTTGGGACGTGATGCAACGGCAGCGATACGGGCGCGTGGTCAATATCTCCTCGGTGCAGGCCGTTCTGGGAAAAGGCGACGACGAATGGATTGCCTACAGCTGCGCCAAGGCCGGCATGCTCGGGCTCACACGCTCACTGGCCCAACGTGGAATGCGCCAGGGAATCACGGCCAACGCCGTAGCGCCGGATTACATCGAAACGGAAGTAATGGAGACCCGCTGGGGGCGTTCCACGGTTGACAGCTATGCCGCCAACGTTCCTCTCGGCCGTGCCGGACGGCCGGAAGATGTTGCCGATGCCGTGCTGTTCCTCGTGCAGGCGGATTTCATTACGGGAGAGACCATCTTCGTCAACGGCGGCCGTTTCGTGCTGCCGTAACGAGATTTCAAAGAGGTTGATTCAAATCCATACAGCCGTGGCAAGGAGATTGCGATATGACGCCTCGATTGAACACGAAACCGGTTGCCTGCCTTCTCGTCGCTCTATGCTTCTTGGGATGTGCTTCTCGTTTGGTGCACGCCATGGAATTCCCCGGCCCCGCGCCGGGTGAAGCGACTGCCCGCCTGGAAGACGGCCGACTCGTACTCGAGAATTCCGCTGTCAAGGCCGTTTGGAATGTGGGTGACGGACCGTTCAGACTCCTGGAAGTCGTCGACAAGATGTCGCAGAACACGCTTCACTCGCCGAGTTACATCGAGAAAGGTCTGTTCTTGCACTTGTTCTACGGCCAGAGAGTCACATTGGGACAAGTCCGTTTGGTCGGCAAGCCGAGTATTGAACGACTTGAAGGGGAGCCCGGCGCCTTGCCTGCGTCGCAGAGGTTCGCCGGCTGGAAAGTGACGGTGCCGACCACGTGCGGCGACGAAGAGGGCGTTGCCGTCGAGTGGCGCCTCACGATTCGGGACGGAGCGAATTATGTCCGGCAGGAAGCGATCATTCGATCGGAGTTTCCGGCCCTGGACGTCAATATCCTCAGACTCAAGGCTCCTGGTGCACGCGTGGTGGGCGAAGTGCCCGGTTCGCCGGTCGTGGCCGGGAACTTCTTCTTCGCGTGCGAGAGCCCCCTGGCGGAGAGCGTCCGTCGAGAGAGCGACTCTCTCGTTACCTGTTCGCTGAAGCACTATGATCGGCTGCGTCTCGACGAGCCGTGGACCGTGTCGGCAGTGGTCGGTGTGGCGCCCGAAGGTCAACTGCGTCGCGGATTCCTGTACTACATCGAACGCGAGCGGGCCCAACCGTACAAGCCCGTTTTGCAGTGCAACGGCTGGACCGTCGTTCATTGGCTCGAGCCGGTCAGGGCAAGAGACGAGTTTGTCGATCTGATCAAGACCGTGGGGCATGAACTGGCCGAGAAACGCGGCGTGACGGTCGACACGTTTCTCTCCGACGGATGCTGGGACGACTTCAGCACGGTGTGGGAGATTCACAAGGAGGCCTATCCCAACGGTCTCGCGCCGCTGGCGGCGCTGGCCGGAAAGTACGGCGGCGGCGTGGGTATCTGGATTGGTCCCTCCGGCGGTTACAACTCTGTCGCGAGGGTGCCGCGGCAGCGGGCCGGGTTCCGGCAGGGCATGGAAATGATCGCGAAGACGAAAGGACGCGGAATCTTCTCGCTGGCCGGGCCTGACTACTATGAACGGTTCCGCCAGGTTTGCGTCGACATGGTCGAGAAGCAGGGCGTGAACCACATCAAGTTCGACGGCCTCGGGGACCACTATTGGAGCGGCAGCAGGATGCATGCCGAGGAAAGCGCCGCTCTGCTCAGGCTTCTTGGCGACCTGCGCCGCATCAACCCGGACCTGTGCCTCTACCAGATGAACGGCGATTGGCCATCGCCCTACTGGTTGTGGACGGTCGATTCGATCTGGCGCGCCGGCAAGGATATCCTCTATCACGGCGAGGGAAGCAAACGCCGGCAATGGATCACCGGCGCCGACGTGGCTGCCTACAAGAAGACCGCTGGGACGGCGCCGCTTCTACCGCTGAATTGCCTCAAATATCATTCCGTGTGGGTGGCCCATACCGAAAAACAGCCCGGATATGAAGACCAGGAAATCTCCTGTCAAGAGCAGGATGTGATCGACGACATCCACTTCTCGTTCGGCACGGGCAAAAGCCTGCTGGAGTTCTTCATCGATCCGAAGTTGATGACTCCCAAAGCCTGGGACGCATTGGCCGACACGGCCCGATGGTGTCGCGAGAATGCTGACGTACTGGTCGATACGCACTGGGTAGGCGGCGATCCGGAGCAGTTGCAGGTTTACGGCTTTGCTTCCTGGTCGCCTCGTAAAGGGATTGTCTCCGTGCGAAATCCATCGGCCAAGCCGGCATCCTACGCGTTCGACGTTGCCAAGGCGTTTGAACTACCCCAAGGGGCGCCGACACGTTACACGATGCGTCGTCTCTGGCAGCAAAACCCTGGCGAGCCGATCACGCTCGACGCAGGGCATCCGCAGACCTTTGAACTCGCCCCCTTCGAGGTCTTGGCGTTCGAAGCGGCTCCGGAAGAATAGACGCTACCGTCCCTTTCCACGAAGAGAAACGAGACATTCCACTTTCCCAACCGACAAGAAGACGCGTCATGAAGATTACCGCCATCAAGAAATGGCTCTGCGATATGTACCGGACCAATCTGGCGTTCGTCAAGATTGAGACGGACGAAGGCCTGCACGGTTACGGTGAAGCAACGATCGGGCTGCACGAGAACGCGATCATGGGTATGATCGACGACCTGACGCCTGCCGTGCTGGGCCGTAATCCGTTGGACATCGAGTCGCTGTGCCACGACCTCTACCGCGATTCCTACTGGCGTATGGGGCCGGTTCTGACCAGTGCGCTGGCCGGGTTGGAAATGGCCTGTTGGGATATCAAGGGGAAAATGCTGGGGCAACCGGTGTGGCAGTTATTGGGCGGGCAATGCCGGGATCACGTGCGGTGCTACGCCAACGCTTGGTTTGTGCCGGCCAAGACGCCAGAGGAGTTCGCGGCGAAGGCCCGCGAGGCCGTCTCCCGCGGTTGGAAGGCCCTGAAATGGGACCCGTTCGGCAGTCTCTACCGCGACATCACGCGGGGTGAATTGGCGGACTCGATTCGTTGCGTGGCGGCCGTGCGCGAAGCCGTGGGCGATTCTATCGACCTGATGATCGAGGGGCACGGACGGTTCAACGTGGAAAGTGCGCTGCGCATTGCCGAGGCATTGAAGCCGTTTGAAGTCCTCTGGTTCGAAGAGCCGCTCTTCCCCGAGTTGCTCGAAGGGCTGGCCGGGCTGCGACGGCGCGTCTCCATCCCCATTGCGGCAGGCGAGCGAATCTACCAGCGCTACCAGGCCCGCGATTACCTGGACCGCGGCTGCGGCGACTTCATTCAGCCTGACATCAGCCGGGTGGGGATTCGGGAGATTCGCCTGATTGCCGGCTGGGCCGATGCGGCCGGGGTGGGCTTCTGCCCGCACAATCCGATGGGCCCGATCACGAATATCGCGACGTTGCACATTGCCGCCAGTACGCCCAACTTCTTCCTGCTGGAGACGATGGCCAATGACGTGCCGTGGCGCAAGGACATTAGCGACGAAGAGATTCGCGTGGAGGACGGGCATATGTTCATTCCCACGCGACCCGGACTGGGGATCGAATTGAACGAGGAGGAGCTTGTCCGGCGCCCGCCCAAGCCGCACCGATTGCGTCATTATCGGGGCGACCTGACGGCGATCCGCCCGGCCGATGCCGAGGAATGGTTCACTCGCTAGGAAACGACAAGGATAAGGATCATCATGGGGCGTTTCGGCTGGCTGGACTACGTGCTGTTTGCCGCCTACCTGATGGGATCGTTGGGAATAGGCGTGTTCTTCTCGCGGGGACAGCGTACGATCAAGGACTATTTCCTGGCCGGCCGTTCGATGGGGCCGCTGGTGGTTGCAATCACCGTCCTGGCCAGCCTTTTCTCCGGAATCAGCTATCTGGGAACGCCCAGCGAGGTCTACGTTTATGGAATCGGCTACTGGCTGATTGTGTTGAGCGGATTTGTCACGACGCCCATGTTGAACATCGTGTTCATGCCGTTCTTCTACCGGGCGAAGTACTACAGTGCGTATCAGTACATGGAGGCCCGATTCTCGGTCGGGCTCCGCACGCTTTCGTCCGCGCTGTTCATCAGCCGTGTGGTGCTGTGGCTGTCGGTGGCCACGTACGCCCCGGCCCTGGCCTTGGAGCACGTTACCGGCATGCCCATGTGGGTTTCGATCCTGGTGACCGGCGGCGTGACCACGCTCTACACGACGCTGGGCGGCATGAAGGCCGTAATCTGGAGCGACGTGATGCAGTTCTGCGTCCTGTTCGGCGGGCAGTTGCTGGTCGTGGCCGTCGCGCTATGGGGGATTCCCGGCGGCGTCGGCGGCGCGTTTGAAATCGCACGCGAGGCCGGCCGGCTCGACTTCAACTTCAGCTTCGATCCGACCGTACGCATTACCGTATGGTCGATCCTGCTGGGCGGTACCTGCCATAACATGGTGCTCTTGGGAACCGACCAGGTCTCGGTCCAACGCTATATGACGGCAACCAGTCTGAAGACGGCTCGCCGGTCGATGTGGGTGAAGTTGGTCATCTCGCTGCCGGCCCTTTCGCTGTTCTATTTCACCGGGCTGGTCTTGTTCGCCTTTTACTCCCACGCCGGGATCGACCCCCTGGCCGACGGGCATATCGATAAGGCGGACCAGATATTGCCCTACTTCGTCGTGAACGAACTGCCTATCGGATTGCCGGGCCTTCTGATTGCAGGCATCTTTGCGGCCACGATGTCGACCATCTCGTCCGGGATCAATTCGCTAACGACCGTTACGTTGGTCGACTTCTACAAGCGATTATGGAAGGCTGAACTCGAAGAGGCCGAGCAACTCCGGTTGGCGCGGCGTCTGACGTTCATCTACGGGGTGCTGATTGTGGCATTGGCCTTTGCGGCAGGGCGGTTCGGCTCGTTGATCGAGGCGCCGGTGAAACTCTTCGGCCTGATCGGTGGGCCGCTGTTAGGACTGTTCCTGCTCGGGATGCTTTCACGCCGCGCGAACGCGCCTGGCGCCGTCGTCGGCTGGTGCGTTGCAGCCACGATCACACTGTCGGTTGCCGCATTCACGCAGGTTGTGTTCCTGTGGTACCCGATTCTGGGAACCGTGTTGGCCTTCGTGTGCGGTTGGATTGCCAGCCACTTCTGGGCGCCTCAGAGTGACACTGCTCTGAAGGGGCTGACCTGGACTACACGATACAGCGTTGACGAGGAATGAGTCGCTATGAATGAGAATTCCGTACCGGCGAAGCTGCGCGGAATCGTACCGCCAATGATTACGCCGCTGGCCGACCGCGATACGCTCGATACGGAAGGGCTCGGGCGACTGGTGGAGCATCTTGTCGGCGGTGGCGTGCATGGGCTGTTCATCCTTGGCACCAGCGGCGAGGCGCCGAGCCTCAGTTACCGGCTCCGCCGCGAGGTCGTCCAGCGGGTCTGTTCGCAGGTAGGCGACCGGTTGCCGGTTTTGGTTGGCGTAACCGACACGTCGATCGTGGAAACACTGGCCATGGCTCGATGTGCCGCCGACGCCGGGGCGACGGCCGTGGTCTTGGCGCCGCCTTACTATTTTCCGCTCAGCCAGGCGGAGTTGATACGCTACGTGCGCCGGCTTGTCGCTGAGCTTCCCCTGCCGCTGGTGCTCTACAATATGCCGGCGATGACCAAGGTAAGCTTCGAGCCGGAGACGATTCGGCAACTGCTCGATGAACCGCAGATCATCGGCCTGAAGGACAGCTCGCGGCAGATGGACTATTTCGTGACCGTCCGGCAGATTACTCGGCAGCGGCCCGACTGGTCACTGCTGGTCGGATTCGAGCACATGCTGGTCGATACGATTGCGGCGGGCGGCGACGGCGGCGTTCTGGCCGGCGCGAACGTCTCTCCTCGCCTGTTGGTGGGATTGTACGAAGCGGCTCTGCAGGCCGACCATCGGCGCATCGAACAACTCCAGCAAGCGCTGAGCATCCAACGGCAAATCTACACTGTAGGAAGCGGTTCGACCCCTTCGCTCCAAGGCATCAAGTGTGCCCTGGCCCTACGCCGCATCTGCTCAGATCGGATGGCCGAGCCCTACTACGGGCTTCCGACAGATGAGCGTGACCAGATCGCGGCGATTCTCGATAGACTGGCTGCTATCGTATTGTGATGAAACGGGGTAGCCGTTCACGGGCCGGCGGCGCAGGCCATTTTCTCCACTGCATACGATGCCCTGAAAGTGGTGAGTGAAGCGAAGTCGGACCAAACCCGTCGGTCAAGATCATGAGTAAGAGCTGCCACGGCGACGGCAGACCGATGGCTCAAAGTAGGTTCTCGATATCCCGGGCGCCGTACAAAATGCGAAACACTTCAATGCCGCTTTCAATAGGCTGATAGAAGACCAGGTAGTTGTCGACAACAAACCGCCGCAACCCGGGGCGAAACTGTTCGAGCAACTCGCCGATCTGCGGATTGGCCGCCAGAAACCAGCACTTCTGGTCGATCTTCAAGAGCATCCTGTCGGCCGCCTCGACACTGTCTTGAGCAATATGAGCCCAAATCTGCAGCAGGTCTTCATTCGCCTGGGGCGTTCGGTCAAGGTGAGGCATCAGTCGTGCGGCTCAGCGTGACGGCGGCGGGCCTCGGCTAGCGTCTCCTGAATGTCCCACGGTTCTGACTCGCCACGGTCGGCCTGGTCGAAACCGATCTGCAACTCGCGGCGAAGGGCATCCCTAAGAAGACTGCGAGCCTGGGGCTGCTCGATGAGAATGTAAACCTTGTGCGTCTGGTCATCTTCGATTTCGACCAGTCCTCCAGGCTGCGACATCAGGGCAGCCCGCATTTCGTCGGTGAGCTTAGGTGACATCATATCGATATTCTACCATCCGAGCGGCTGTTTGGACAATACCCGTCCTGGGAAGACCGGAGGCAGGCCAACATTTCAAGCTTCAGTGCAATGGACATTCACGCTGCATCCTCGTTTGGCAAGAGGCGTTGCCGCCCATCATGGAGGCGTCCTGGCGAAAGTTCACCACCGGTAGCGGAATGGTGAAATGGCGCCTGCACACGCATCTCGATGTGGAGCGGTACGTTCCCGACCGCATCGATGCAACGCCCAACGGCGGCGGTTCAACGCTGGTGTGCCGGGACAATTGCGTCCAATCCGGCGTCGATGTACTGGCCACCCTTGGTCTGTTGGCAGTGGATGGCCATTGTATTGCGGCCTGCACGAAGGGCTTCGGCGGGAAACTCCACGGCCTCATATTCGGAGGTGTAACCTGTCAAGGTCACGACTTTCGTGCCGTTCAGATACACCTCGGCGTCCTCGTCGTGATGGATTCGCAAGGCGGCATGCTTGGGCAGCGGTTGCGAAAGGTCGAACATCCGGCGAATCCAGATGTCCGCCGTCTTCCACTCGGTTCGAACTTGGGCGCCAGGCGTATGGGGCGTGCCGAAACCGGCCGGGCCGCGTGACCATTGGCTGTCGTCGAAGTCGGGCGTCGCCCAACCTTCGGCCGGTTGTGTGGTCGTGTAGCGCCACTCGGCCGCTTTCTCTTCGCTGGTGGGAACGAGCGTGACCGTCTTGGGCGGTATCGGCATGGGGGCCCAGCCAGACGCCTTCGTACGATCCCGGCCGGCGTACTTCGACCAGACGGCCCGGTCGTATAGCATCTGCAGGAAGACGCCGCCCACGACGGGTCGGGCGGTGAAGCCGCGCCGCCGGGCCGTGTCGGTGAAGTACCAGTCGGTCATGGGACAGCGATCGGGCGTCTCGTTCAGGAACCGCAGGACCGGATCGACCAGCGCCGTGAAATCGTCGCGATTCTGTGTCAGCGTTGCGGTCCACAGAATCCAGTCGAGCTTGGTATACGTTTGCCGGTTGTCCAACGGCAGGCCGTAGCCGTTCTGCACGCGCCGGTAGTAGGCCATTTCAGTTCGGCGTACGTCGTCGGGGAAGAGCCCAAATCCGAGAATTCGGTCCCAGACCAGGTTGTACTTCTGGCTCCAGGTATCCGGCCGGTCGAACGCGAGGCGATAGTGGTCTCCATCGCCGGCCTCGCGCACCCAGCGCTCGGCGAACTGGCGGGTGATCGCCTGGTACTGGCGAGCCTTCTGGGAATCACCACGCATCTCGCACAGGCGACCGAAGGCGGCCAGTCCGCAAATCGCCTTGGCGCTTAAGTTCACGTTATGGGCCAAATGGCCGGCAAAATCGTCGGTGCAAAGCTGGTTCTCCGGGTCGAACCCCTTCGCCTTGAGATACTCGGCCCATTGCTCCAACTGTGGCCAGAAGAGCGAGGCGAAGTCGGCGTTGCCTTCCATCTGGGCGACGGCGCCCATCAGGATCAGCAGGTTTCCGGTCTCTTCGACGGGCATCTGGTTCTGTTCCGAACGCTCGCCCCCGCCGTAACGCTGGCCGTTGGCGTGCGGATACGTGCCCAGGTCGTGCGGGGCGAAGGGAAACTGCCACCGTTGGGACGCTACGTAGTTCATAAACGGCACGATGAACGACTTGGCTACCGTCGGGCCGAACAGCAGGAACTGGGGCGACATCGGATAGAAGACGTCACTCGTAGCGATGCAGCCGTTCGAGTGGTTTTCCTTGCAGAACTGCAGCGGCTGGCCGTTCTCGTCGGCCACGAACTTGCCGGCCGCGAAGCACTGCCGGTAGGCCAACGCCGCCAGCTTCGCATACCCGGCGCCGCCGGCTGCCGTCAGATCGGCCATCAATTCGTCGTCGAACGCGATGCACCGTTTCTGAACAGCCGCATACTGCTCCATACTTGCCGCGATAAGATCGGCCGCTTCCCAGCCATCGCGGCGCCAGTAGGGGCGAAGGTTGGTCTTCATATATTGGATCGAGTACAGGTCATCGTATGCAAGCATGAGCCAGGCCGAAACCGGCTCGGCGCCCACCTTACCCAAATCGAAGGCCATTCCACCGGCAAGGGTCGGCGCTGCGGTTGGTAGCGTCGGCTGGCTTTGTGCAAGCTGGTCGAGATTGCCTGCCGTGAACTGCTTGTGCAGGTCCTCCGGTGCGCCCAGCGCCGCGACCGGGCCCAGCGATTTCGGCGCGGCCACGTACAGGTATCCCCAGTCGATCCGCAGATCGTCCCCTTTCTTGCCGAGAATCCTCTGCTCAACCGATCCGATGCGTACCGCCTCGACGCCGTTCCACGTCTCACGCGCACCGGTCACTTCTTGGCCGGGAGTGTTCACGGTCAACAAGGCCGAGGCATCGAAAAAAAGCTGTACGGCGTGCTTCTTGCCGTCGGTTGCGCGGACGTCGGTTGTCAGATACGTTACCGGCCGCGAGAGAAGGTCCATGTCTTCGGGCAAGGCCGGCGTGGTGAACGTGAGCGTGACCGCAACGCCGGGCCCTTCGAATTCGTAGATCGTCCGTGTGGGCAACACACGAACCACGGTTTGCTTCAACGCCGGCGCGTCGACGGGCTGAGTTCCCATCAGTCGGAACGATGCGCCATCCACGCGAACCAAACCTGCCAGCGGGTGTGGCTTGCCGGTCCAGTGAGTCGTATTGCCGTCGGTCAGGCAGTCGGTTTGCGACCAGATGCTGAAGTACGGATCACACGCTACCAACGGTACCGCCGGGGGCCGCACCAGGTCCTCAGCCTGCAATGGCGAAACGGCCATCCACAGCGAGGCAGAAGCAACAATGGCACAGAGCAAGAGCCGGACAACAAAGGGACGCATCATGATGGGACTCCAGGATTCTTTTGGTGAAACGACCAGCCTATTGTAGCCTACAGCAGAGCGTTTTCGCCAGCCTTCAGGAAACACCCCAGAAGGTGGGTGATTGCGGCGATTCTGCCGAGAAAATCGGATCTGCCCGGAAACACTTGACTCTGCGCTGGACACTGCGGGGGGGAAGAGGTTAAGATGAAGGGTGATAGGATCCAATTGCCTTCAGGGGAGGACCGGCAATGACTCGACGAATCACTGCGCGCATGTACCTCTTTTCCGCGGCCCTCTTCCTGGGCCTTGCGCCAATGGTCCAAGGCGCCGTCATCACGCAACGTGCAGCCGACAACTACGTGGCCTTCGAGGCCGAAGACTACACCTCGATGGGCGGCACCCGGTGGCGCGTTATCGATCTGGTCAACCCTTATACGCATCCGGATCCCGATCCAGACGGAGTAGCTACGACCCCAATTCTTCTGCCGCCCGATACGAACGCCTCGGGCGGCGCTGCCTTGCTCACTGATTTCTCCGAGAGCTCGCCCAGCGGCACCGGTATTGTCGTCTACCAGCTCGAACTCACCACGACCGGCACCTACTATTACTACACGCGAGATGGGGCGTTTGAAAACGGCGATTCGCTCGGCAACTACGGCAATGAGGATTCGCACTACATACCACTCGATTTCAATGTCGATCCAAATACCAGCAACCTGGCATGCAGATACGATGGTTACGGCGCGACCGAAGGTCAGTATGCTTGGCGCAACGGCGGATCGAGCCGGACCTTCAGCATTACGACTCCAGGCACCTACGAGTTTCGCATCAAGAACCGCGAGTCGGGGTTTTCGCTCGACCGGATTATCCTCAGCACCACGGCCGGCTTGAACGCTTCGGCGCTCGATGCGTTGTACAATCACGATGTTGTTTTCACCTACGCCGAAACCGATGGCGATTGGTCAACAGCCGCAAACTGGGACCACGGAGTCCCCACGGCCAGCGGGCCGGCATTCATCGGCAACGGCCGCAGTATGACGCTCATCGCGGCCGGTGCAGGCGCTAGAAAACTGAGTATCGGCTACGACGACGATCTCCTGCCCGGCAGCGGTACCCTGACACAAACGGGCGGAGATCTTACGGTGGGCGAATCGCTCAAGATCGGCTTCCTGGAGAACGGCCCTGACAGCATTACAGGAAACTATACCGTTACCGGCGGTGGATCGCTGCAGGTTGGCCTTTCAACGACCGAACGTGCGGACCTGTACGTGGGCAAACACACCCTCAGTTCAACCGATCTGGTCGCCACAGGCACGCTCGACCTTAGCGGCGCCGCACAGTTCACCGCGTATCTCGACAATTTCGAGATCGGTAACCGGGCTAGCGGCGAAGGCGATGGTACGGCGCAGGGCATTGTCAGCCTGGCTGCCGACAATGTGATCGATGCTACGTCGATCCTTATCTCGCGATCGAGCATGTGGAACACCGTCCCGTTGAGCGAGCTTCGGCTTGGCGCCAGCAACCTGATCAAGACCGATACCCTTACCGTCGGCGGTCTGCGTGGCAATGCAAAAGTCTCTTTCCTCTCCGGCGGTACTCTCACCTTGGAGGGTTCCAGCGGCGACGAAGCAGACCTGTTCATCTCCAGTAACATTGGCGGAACGAGTTCGCCTGCTAAGGGAGTCATGGACCTCAGTGGCGGGACATTTAACGCAACTCTCGACGAGGTCGTCATCGGTTATGACGACGGCAAGGCCGCTGGGGTTTCGGACGGAACACTTACCTTCGATGCCGGTACCGTGGAAGCCAACTCGTTGGTTATTGGGGCTGCCCTCACCAATAGCGGCGGGGACGGCTACGCGAATGGCAAGTTGAACATGAACGGTGGCACCCTCACCGTTGCCGGTCCTGTTACCTTGGGAACCGGTACCGACGACGCCTACGGCACCATCACCCTTACTGGCGGCACCTTCAGCGCTGCCAGCCTTACCGGTGATGCGCTGGGGACCGGTACGGTGGACGTCAAGGGAGGCGCGATGACCATCGCCGGCAATGTGGCTGTTGACGTCCTCCGCGTTGGCGATACTTCGCATACCGGAACCTTCACGGTGACCGGTGCGACCTCGACGGTTCAGGTCGGCTCGGCCGCCGATCCTACAGACATGGTCATCGGGCACAAGGCCGGAAGCAACAGCGAAACCATCGGTACCGTCGATCTTTCGGCTGCCGCGTCCTTGACTGCCCATCTCGACAATCTTCTCCTTGGCCAAACCGAGTCGGGGGCAACTCAAAACGGCGGCGAGGGGAGAGGAACACTCCATGGTGCTGTGACCAATACCATTTTCGCTAACACCATCCAACTGGGCGATACGCGAAACGGTGATTGGGACAGCGCCGGGACAATCAACCTCGGCACTACCAATGCCGTTCATGTCGACGATTTCTACGTCGGGCGAGCCAAGAGCCTTGGAACGGTTACGATTGCCTCCGGAGGTACGCTCACGCTCGACGGCAATAACGGTACCACAGCAGATCTGTTCATCGGGTATAACGATCAAGCCACAGGCGCCGTGTCTAACGGCAAGTTCAATATGAGCGGCGGAACGCTCAACGCGACGCTCGATCAACTCGTCATCGGCTACAAGTCTGTTGGCGGGACGGGCGGGGCTCAGGGGACCCTCACCATGGAAGCCGGAACGCTGACCGCCAATTCCGTAGTCCTGGCCGATCGGCAGGATTCCAGCACGGGTACAGTTGCCGGCGCCATCAACCTCTCCGGCGGCGCTTTTGCGGCTGAATCGGTCACGAAGGGAATCGGTACGGCCAACTTCAACTGGACCGGCGGCGCGCTGCACGTAGAGACGTTCGGCTTCGATCTGGTACAGAACAATACCGACGGGCTCAGCGTCCTGGCGCCCGGCCGCTCGCTGGACATGACCACGATCCAAGGGAATTACAGCCTGCTGGGCGGCCAGATCGAAATCGAATTGAATAGCCCGCTTGATCAGGGCGACCAGAACCCTGACGACGAGATCGGTTACGACTTCGTTCACGTCGAAGGCGATGCCCTGTTGAACGGCCAGTTGAATATCCTCTTGGCCGACGGGTATGAACCTGAAATGAGAGACAGTTTCGACGTGCTGCAGGTGGACGGCGAATGGAGCGGGACACTGCTCGACGATCCCTACGGCAATCTGACTGGCGATCCGCTGGGCGCGTATGCCTGGTGGGATGTGCAACTGTTGGACATGCCGGGCGGCGGTCACGTCTTCCGGCTGACCGTCATTCCGGAACCGAACTCCCTTGTGCTGGCCCTGCTTGGCCTGTTGGTTTCTGGTTGCCTTACGTGCAGGCGGCCGTATGGTGTCCACCGGTAGGCGGCGTCGTGAAACGCCACACAGCGAAGTCTGGTGTGCACTTCGTGTAGGCGTCCAACCACGCCTCGCATTGCGTTAGGCAGGTTCCAAGGGACCTTTGGGGTCAGAGGGTTCCAAGGGACCTTTGGGGTCAGAGCGCCGTTAGACGTTAAGGATTAGTGCATGGCCTTTTCTTGTATGTAATGCAGGAAGGGAATGGACAGAAGGAAACGGAGGAAACAGAGAACGGGATGCTGACGGCCACTTTCGTGTGATTCGTGTCTTTCGTGGTTGACGTCTTGGATTGCGGCCGATTCGGGCTGCAGGCGGGATTTGAGTCTCGTCACCGCCCACGGCGCGACCTACCCCACCGGCGCGAACAACCAACTCCTATTCGACGGCGTTTTTCCCTATTCCTACGACGCCGAAGGCAATCGCACGGCCCGGTTCATCGATGTGAACGCCAATGGCCTTCTCGACGCAGGCGACCACCGCTTTCTGCCGGCCTCTTTGCGGCTTCGCGGCTTTGCGTTGACGTTCCATCCACCTGCAGCTCGCGATGGCCGGAACGCTTAACGGGCTCTTACCCTTCTGGGTGCAGACTACGCGTCTGGGTTGAGGCTGGGCGCAACGCGGCGGACGGCACGACGGAGCGTGCCTGCTACTTTGATGCAGTTTGCACCCTGAAGCGGAAGAACCGCTTGACAGGCACTCTTTGGGGTCAAAGGCATCTTTGGGGTCAAAGCTTTTTTGGTGATTAGTGGCTTGACCACCATGGTCCGGCTGGTACAATCCGCGCATGGCTAGAGCCCTGCAAATTGAGTTTTTGACAGCCCAGGCAAGCCGGCCGGTGGCCTTTTTCCGGCCGTGCAGGTCCGCTGCTGCACCCCCAATAGGTGCATCGCGCACGGTAAGCCACGCCGGTGAGATTTCGCTACCAATTGCTTGGCGACTCAGTTAAAGTGTGTATAATATACGGTCAAGGAGGGGGGGACTTGGCTGCGGACGTGAATCTCGTTTGGTTTCTTGCGTTGTCCGCATCGGCACGGCCCTTCCGTACTCAGTCGGTGTTGTGATCGACCTTCACGTGATCTTGTTACGAAGGGAGGGGCGGATATGGATTCGTGGACTCAATCGGTGGCGAGATTTCTGACACGGGGCTGCCGGCTTGGTGGTCTGATCGCGTTCAGCCTGCTGCTGGCTGCTCCGGCCCATCCGAGCCGAGCCGGTACCTTTACAGTTCTCCCGCTCACCGGCGACGCCGATTCGGGTATCAACTCGGCGAAGAGCTACACCCACGCCGTCGATGTGGTCAATACGTGGGTCTCCAGCCCGACGAACGAGTCGTCGGCGTCGTTGACGATCAACGGCGTGACGTTCGAGGTGGGAAACACCACGGGCGCGAATTGGTCGCTCAGCACGTCGAATATCTATACCGGCAACAGCGGAACCGAGGGCGTTACCGGGCAGGTTGGTGAACTGTTGCGTTATTTCCGCTACGGGCCCGCCAATGACAACGCCACGTTGACCCTGACGGGACTGGTGGCGGGCGAAACGTATACGACCACCTGGTACAACAAGAATTGGTCTGGAGGCGTATCCGGGCGTGTCGCCGATATCACGGCCAACGACGATGGAACGACCTTCACGTTCGACCAGAACAACTCCGGCAATCCGAGCATGCTCCGGTATGCGTTCGTCGCCCCGGCGAGCGGATCGATTACCTATACCTTTGCCAATGGCTCGAACAGCTTCCATCAATACGGCTTTTCCAACGAGCTGACGTCTACGCCGAACCAATGGGACGTGGCCGGCGGCGGCTCGTGGAATGCTACGGGAAACTGGTCCGACGCGACGGCGCCCAACGGCGTGGACGCCGTGGCCTGGGTGATCAACGAGACCGGTTCGGCCGCCGCGATCACCCTCGATAGCCCGGTGACGGTCGGGGCGCTGTATCTCGATAACACGGCCGGTTACAACATCGCCGGACCGAGCAGTCTTACAATGGAGGTTTCGTCCGGCCGGGCCTTGGTTTCGGGCATGGACGGAAGTCACACGCTATCTGCGCCGCTTGTGCTGGCCAGCGATACCGACGTCGCTGCCCGCAACGGAAGGACGATTGCTATCAGCGGTGCGATTAGCGGCAGCGGTCAGCTCTTCACAACCGGCTTGGGGCAAGTACTCGCCAGCGGCAATTCGATCTCGTATTCCCAGCAGGTCAATGTCCAGTCGGGCGCCCTGCGGTTAGGACACGCCAATGCCGTCGGCTCCGGCGACATCGTCGTTGCGGGCGGCGCCATCGTGCAGCTCTGGTGGAACAGCGGCTCGTCCACGCTCGCCAATAACATCACGCTCAACGGCCTAGGCTTCACGGGCGGCAAAGACGCCATCTATGCCGACGGCGGCGGCGCCGGTTTCGGTACCTTCACACTCTCCGGTACGATCACCCTCAACGCCACGAGCAACATCGGCGGCAATAACGCCAATAACGTGGATATTACCGGGCGGATCACCGGTTCCGGCGGGCTCACCAAGGGCGGCTCGCGAACCGACGAGAACAATACGCTCATCCTCTCCAATCCGGCCAACGACTACGCCGGCGATACGACGATCAACAAGGGAACCCTCAGGCTGGGCGCTTCGGATGTCATTCCCGACGGGGCCGGCGCCGGCAGAGTTGTCGTCAACAGCGGCGCCGTGTTCGACCTCGGCGGCTTCGACGAAACCGTCAATGGCCTGTCGGGCAGCGGCGCCGTTACCAATAATCGCGCAACCAGCGGCGTCAACACCCTGACCATCCACAACGACGCCGCAGTTTCGGTGTCACCGTTGTTGCAGGACGGAACCAACGGCAAACTCGCGTTCGCCAAGACTGGAAGTGGCACACTCGAACTCACCCGGGCCAATACGTACTCCGGCGGCACTACAATCAGCGCCGGCACGCTCAAGTCGGCCGTATCCAATGCCGCGGGAAGTGGTCTGGTCACCATTGCCGCCGCGGCAACCTGGGACCTCGGAACCGAAAGCCACTCCATCGCAGGCCTGTCCGGAGAAGGTACGGTCCGGTCCGGCATCACGACAGGCGCCGACGGCGCCGCACTGATTGCCGATACCAACGACTATGTTCACAAGCTGGACTTCGGAAATGGTACTGGGGCGACGGTCAATAACGTCACTTTCGACAGTGTTACCACCAGTGGCGCCGGATGGACGCTCTCTGGCGCAGCGAGTGTTTACGGCGAAAGCGGTACGCCCACCGGTTACGACCAACTCATGAGCGATTTCTGTTACGCAGGCAATCCGGGAACCCTCACCTTCACCGATCTCACGCCCGGCCAGAACTACCGGGCCGTGCTCTATACGCGAGTCGGAAGCTGGGGCGGCCGGTGGCAGGATGCAACGTTCACCAACGGCGCCGACGTCCAGCAGTTGCTCGATACCGACCCGGGAACTCTCGGGTATTATGCGTATACGTTTACGGCGGCCGATACGACCGCGAGCATCTCCATGCTGCCTCACAGCACCGGCAATACGTTTCACTGGTTTGCCGCAAGCCTTGAGCGAAGCACCGATCCGGTCCCCATACTTACCATCGGCGACTCGGGCAGTTACGCGTTCTCCGGCGTCATCGGCGGACCGGCCAGCCTTGTCAAGCAGGGAAGCGGCGCCCAGACCCTTGCAGGCAACAATACCTACACGGGCGGAACCACTGTTTCGCAAGGCGTCTTACGCCTTGGCGCTTCCGAGGTGATCCCCGACGGAGCAGGCAGGGGCGGCGTCACCGTCAACGCCGGAGCGACACTCGACCTGGGCAGCCATAGCGAGACCATCAACAACCTCGCAGGCGATGGAAACGTGACCTTTGCCGGACCGCTAAGCGGGCCAATCTACTTCACCACCGATGCCGAAACCGACATCTCCACCGCCAAGACCTACACACACCTGCTCGACTTCAATGCCGGAAGCAGCGTAGCCACGGTCAACGACGTGGCCTTCACCGCGGCCGGTACGTCGGGAACCAACTGGAGCCTGAATGCCACCTCGGCAACGGCCGACTCCAACACAGGCATGACCGATAGCGGAGGCATGCACAGGCTGTTGGAGGACTTCCAATACAACGGGAACCCGGCTGAGTTGGCGCTTACCGGACTGACCGCCGGCGTTACGTACGAGGTCCGCTTCTACAACCGTGCCTGGAGAGTGGGCGGCAATCGTACGCAGACCATCACCTTCGACGAGGACGGTGCAGGGCCGGCTTCTACGGTGGAAGTCTTCAATCAGGACGCCAGCGGAACCCCGAATTACATCGGCTATTACTTCACCGCTGTCTCGGATGGTGTCGGCGGGACCCTTCCGCTTGCGGTTACCTTCGATCCGGAATTGGCCAATAACACATACCACTTCTACGGCTTGAGCAACGAGGTGGCCGCGTTGCCTTCCTTGACGGTGGGCGACGATTCCAGCACGACCTTCAGCGGAACGATCAGCGGTGCGGGGCGACTGGTCAAGCAGGGGACCGGCACGCTTGCCCTCTCGGGCGCCAATACGTATGTCGGCCCCACAGACGTGACCGCAGGCACGCTGCTGGTCAACGGCACGCACACAGGCGGCGGAATTTACACTGTCGCCTCCGGCGCCACGCTGGGCGGCACGGGTACGCTCAATTCCGTCGTAGCGATTTCCGGCGATATATCGCCCGGCAACAGCGTCGGGACCCTGACCACGGGCGACCAGATCTGGCTGGACGGCGGGAGCTTCACGTTCGAGGTGCAAGACGCCACCGACGCCGGTGGCGCCGGCTCCGGCTGGGATCTGCTGGCCGTAACCGGGCAACTGGACTTGCAGCAGCTTACTCCCGAGGGCTTCACGATCCACCTCACGCCCTTGCCTGCCGGCGGTCCGCAGAACTTCTCGTGTGTCTATCCGGCCTCGTTCGAATGGGATTTTGTCCAGACAACGGGCGGCATCCTCGGCTTCGACGCCTCGCTGTTCGAGTTGGATGCTGCCGCCTTTGAAAGCCTGATCGACGATGGCTACGGGGCCGGTACATTCGGCATCGAGTTGCGCAACGACGCACACGACCTGGTACTCACATTCCTAGCCGCCGTCCCCGAGCCCTCCACCTTCGCCCTGCTTGCCCTCGCCCTGCTCAGTCTTGCCTTTGCCGGCAGACGAAGGAAGAGGTAGGCAATGGCCGAGAAATAAGTGTCAGGAATTGGCTGTTCCGTTTCTCGGTGCAAACGCGACCCGTTCGTAGTCCCGCCTTCAGGCGGAAAGGTGAAAGACCGGCTGAAGGCGGGACTACGAACCGAAGATACTCCAACGGGGGGCCGTTCGCACCCGGAGATGGAGACATTCCCAAATTGCTTGACATGTGGCGCCGTCGTATGGTAGTATGACACTCACGCTGGTAATCGACCTGTCGCAAACCGCGTCGCGTTCCTGCCGTCAAAAACGCAAGAATGGTACGCGGCGAGTATAGTTCGATTCGTGCTTGTCGCAATAGATCTTTTGGGGTGTTTGGTGTGTGCCAGGCCCACGAATGGCTGCCCCGCAGGGTAGCGTCGGGTCATGCGAGCACGGTGCAGGCAAGAGCTTCATGCCAGAGCACGAGGAGCCGAATCATGGGAACGCGAGTATTGCACGTTGTGGCGTTCATCGTGGCAATCGGTTGCACGGTGACCGGGCAACAAGCCGACGGCGAAATTATCGCCATTCAGGGGTGGTCGGGGGCAGGCATAGAATACGGATCGGGCAACGGCCTGAACGTCGGGTATGACTTCACCGTTGGAGATACGCCGATACTCGTGACCAAGCTAGGGGTCTACGACTACGGCGCGGACGGATTAGGCCAATCGCACGACGTGGGTATCTGGAATGTGGCGGTTTCTTCCTCGACACCATTGGTCAGTGCCACGGTATTGAGTGGAACCGGCTCGCCTGCTGAGGGGCCGGTGATCAATAATGCAGGCCAGTTCAGATTCGTCGAACTTGATTCCGCACTGGCATTGGACGCCAACACCACCTATCGGATCGGTGCGTACTATGGCAACACCTCAGACGTGCACGTGCGAACCCCGTTGGGCGATACCACTGTCACTTGGACCACTGCCAGTGAAATCACCTACAACGGTGGCCGCTATCGCTGGATTTCTTCAGTGCAGTGTCCCACCGACGCAACGAATCGGCCATTCGCGTACTTCGGCCCGAACTTTCAGTTTGTGGCTGTGCCCGAGCCGTGTTCGCTCATCGGGTTGCTGGTTGGTGGCGGCATTGCCGGGGTCGTGCTCGTGCTCCGCCGTCGGCCGCGCTGAGCCGCACGCTGAAGCGGCCGCAGCGAAGACAGCAGCGGCCGCAGACTCAAGCACGGGCAATCTGCCTCCAGTCTTCGGCCATCCTTGCCAGAAGCAGAACGCTGGAACGGGTTCTGGAAATCATGTGCCACCCGAGCACGCAAGGACGTACAATGCGCGCACCCTTTCCCCGCTGGGCTTGCTCACGCCATCTTACCCATAAACACGGCGTTGACTCGCCGCAGTCGCTCGGGATATTCGTGCCAGACCGGGTCTTCCGGCCCGGAGTTGGTCCGCGCTACGGCGCCCCACAGTCCGTGCTCGCGGTAAGCGCGGGCCGCGTGTTCGACCACTTCCCAATAGGCGTCCGAGCGCTCCTCCCAGCGGAGACGATGGTCCGCACAGTAGCTGACCCCTTCGCCAAGAATGAGCGGGACGCCAGGCAGAAGCTCGTCACGCAGTCTCACCGCTTGCTCTACCGCGCGGGTGGCGCCCTGTTTGTACTCGTCGATATGCTTCTGCAGGTTCTCCTCCAGCATTCGCTCCAGTTCCGGCATGGCGTTCGGGTCGAGGTTGCGATACAGCCAGATCCGCCGGTACCAACCACGCACCATGGGAGGACGCCCCTCGCGGCTGTCCAGGATCGCCTGGAACGGTACGAGATCGCGTCGCAGGAATTGGCGGATCGGAGCGTAGACCGCGGGATCGGCCAGGTCCTCGCTGCCGCCAACCAGGTTCTGCTCGAAGACCCGGTAGACACTCCACAGATAATAGCTGTGAAACGTCCATACCTGGGCGTTGCGCGGGACGATCTCCGGATGAATCGATGGCGTGCTGGTGTCCAGCGAAAACCGGACGCCCGGATGCCGCTCCTTTAGATAATCCAATGCCTCTTCGTGCAGTTTTCTGAACTTCTGCAGTTTCTCGCCGGCCTCCTTGTTGGCGCCATATCCGCCCAGGAAGTCCAGCCCGTTCACCTCGTTGAAGATCTCGGCGGTGACAATGGTGTCGGCCAGACCTCTCTGGTTCAGTTCTTCGAGAATCCGGTCCAGCCCACGGGCAAAGCGCATGAAACGCTGCTCCGGCGGCAGCCCCAGCAGCGAGGCCGTCACGTTCTTATCGGTGAACCAGAACGTGTGCAGGTAGTACCAGCTCGAGAGGATCACCTTGACGTTGTGGCGTTTGGCGATTGTGCAAAGCTCGATCAGTCGCTTCATCAGATCGACGCGTCCGCCGGTCATGTGTTCCATCTGGCGGGTGAAATGGGCGTGCCCTGGCAGCGCGGCAAAGAACTCCAGTTCGCCGCGCGGCCGGCCCTCGGCGTCGTGCGTGATGCCTGCCCCGCCCTCGATTCGAATGCAGTTGAACCCGCGCTCGACCAGTTCCGCCATGCGCAGTTCCAGATCGTTGAAGAAACCGTTGGTTCCGGTGTCCCACAACGCCCAGATCCAGAAGGAAATGGCCATGCGTTCTTCGTTGGCAGCATCCGCCGCCAGCACACGGCCAGGCGCAACCGCCGTGCCCGCCGCACCTGCAATGACTCCCACGCCCATTTTCAATGCCTCGCGTCGAGTCAGACCGGCTGCCTCTTGTCTTGTACGATTCATATCGGCACTCCTTCGTGGCGCGGGTTCTCTGCAGTCGGGAGCCAGCACATGGCAGTATCGGCCCCGGCACGGTAAACGTTTCTCCCGTCAGCTTAACCCCCAAAAGCCGCTCGTGCAAGAACCCCGAGCAAACGACCGATACTGAACCCGTAGCGTTCCCTTAGGTGTACAAAAGTTGACATTGCTCTGTTCCCGAAATAGGTGGACCGGCGTGTGAGTATCAAGCGGTGCAGAAGTGGTGCGATAGGTGGTGTCGAGACCATCTGCTGCTATGCCCAGTGAGAAGCATAGGGGACGCGGCACCAATGTTGCGGCTTGCGTAAATTGCCTGCCCCCCCGCAGTTTTGGCGCCATTCGTGCCTGTCACCTTTTCCGGCTCATCGCGGTCGGCTGCATTTTCTGAACGGGTGCATACAGGGACTTCCTCCATCTGGAGTCGCGGGCACGCCTGCACTTCACACTTCGGGGAGTTGCAACACCAAGCGTTATCTTGCCCCCGGCTCCACGTGGTCTCGACAGATGTTGTCGCCGAACCGCGACACTTTAGAACGGTCGCATAACCAGAATCAGTTCATTGGAGGCGTGGCGAGCATCCCGGTGGTCGTTGTTGCCTCCCAGGGTGCTGAACTTTCCCGCGACTAGTTTCCGCTCTACTTGAAACAACGCTTGCGCTGTTTCTTCAATCAGTTTGCCAGAAAGCCCATTGCTGCATTTTCCCTGTGGAAAAGTGAAGACAACCTTGCATCCTACGCTAGCAAGTGGCTGGAGGAGATCACGTAAGGCTTTTCTCGACGCCGTTTTGCGACTGAATGCTGAACTCGGCCGCTCTTCGGTTGGAGGGTACCTCCCCCGGCCCGAGGCATTTCCGCATCGCCCTCTGGCCAAAGTCTCCAAGACATGATAGAAACGACTGTAGTGAACGTCCGAATACGGTGGATCTACAAAGACAAGATCGCTTGCCTTGAGCGACGATGCAATGGCGATAGCGTCTCCAATGCGAGCGGCCCCACGCACTCGGGCATGCAATGGGCAAAGCTTCTGTAAGGCACGCAGCGCGTACTCAAGGACATCCCGCTTCCAAGCCTCTCGAAGATAACGCGAGGCAGATCTCGTAGGCTGAAATGGCTGTGCGGTGTGTCCTGGTGAGGCGGCACATTGGCTTGCAGCTATGATTGTAGCCGCCAAACAGACGTCTCTTTTGCCAGGCGCATCAGGAAGACTCGAAAGCATTGCGTCGAAGGTCATCGCCTGAACGGGACTGAAGTAATGACCACCATACGTTCGGGTTATCACGCCTGCTCGGTCATCGGCGGAGCAGAGTTCCCGAGCGCGTTTCACCCATGTTGCTGTATTGATCGCGCCTTCACCCAACTTGCAGGCATCCTGCCACATTGTGCGATGAGACCGGCTTCTCTTTGTTTTTCCAAGCCAATCACAGTTCAATTCACTCGCGCAAAGTGGGCGTGTCCGCTGGACAACAGAACGAGCCAAGATAACGGCATACATCTGGAGGTCGGTTGCCAGCACACGTTTCGTCAAGCTCGCAGCAGCAAACCATGACACGGCGGCTGAACCCGCGAACAAGTCAACAACTCGGTCGCACTGTCTCACCTCATTGCGCAGCACATCCCCTAGGCCGTTTGTCAACATACTTCGCTTTGAGCCCATGTACTTCATGAGGCCAGAGTCCTAAGGGCAGCCCTCTCGAAGCGGCAAAGCTCTCTCAATGCAGCGCACTCGTCGTTCCAAACCGCAGGACCGCCGAATGTGTTTGCTCCCAACCATGCGGCAATGTCATCCAGTGCTGTCTTCTGATCTTCCTCCAAATCAAGATACTCTTCTGGCGTCGTTTCATGCGGCTCCAGGCATGACCAGGTCGCGAAATGCCTCAATATTGTGTTGGGCCACTGTGGGTTACCATCCGGCGCCTTTGGGCGGATTTGTTTCCAAAGCCACGTCTGCAATATGGTTGCCAGCCTCAGCAACAGGAACGCCCTGGCAAACACGCCTTCGGGGGTCCGGTTGTTTCTGTCTGCCAACTTAATGACGCGACCGGCTGGAGACTGGTCTGCCTGCTGTACTTGCTTTACAAGTGCGCGCGCTTCATAACGGTTCTTCCCGCCTTGGTCGCTGAGCCATTGCCGAAGTTTCCGCCAAATCTGTTGATAGTTCTTACCAAGGGCCAATCGTCCCGATTTCAGACAGAAATCCCGAAGTAATGCAAGGTCTATTCCGTCGAATCCGCCCTCTGAGTCTGACAGACACGCTCGGTGTGTACTACAAACGAACTCAAGTTCATCACGACTCAACGCAGCAAATGTGTCAGAAGAGAGACTGATGCCGTAACTTGCAATGTTGCGAGTTGCACTGTCCGCCTGCATTCCTTTCAGATCAACACTCCAATCCATTAGCCAGTTCTCGGCAAGCTGGGCCCGAGTGCTAGAAGAAGCTCGACACGCTTCCGCCCAATCGACGTTCGAGAGACTCAGCGACCGTACGGCCTCTGCCACGCGTTCGCCATTTTTCGTGACGCGCGACCACGCTTTCAAGGCATCGGACGCTGCGACGTGAGTCGAGATAATCTCGTCCTTCTGTGTTAGCCTCGCGACATACACTTGCTTCCTGCCAAGTCGGGAATTGAGACAATCACGGACGTGAGCCCATGCCAGACTACACGGCTTGGGTTTGGAACGTGAGGCACTAGACGATCTAGGTGCCCCAAACGTGATGATCTCGCCAGGCTCAGTAATGGCAAAATGCCACGTGTCGCGGATGCAGATACCCGAACCGGCCAGGATGGAACGCGCCGCGCGCAGTTCGGCATAGTAGGCGAGGTGTAGCGCTGCTTTACGGGAAGCATTTAACAAAGCGTACGCAGCCTTGGACAAGTATCTCCAGCCCTCAAGGACATGAAAGGAAACAGCAATTGTGAGAAACGCGGCCAGACTATCGACGTCTTCGGATGAAGCTCTCCGGCCAAGAATGACGTCGATCTGTGATTCCGCGTTACTTGATGTCAAAGGATTGTCGGCGTCAAAAAACGGATATGAAAGTGCGCCAGCGCCGAGTCTCGCGCCAGCCAGGACAACACGTTCCGCCGAGGCTGATTTCACAGCTTGTTCGAGTGTCGCCATCAGGTCTCCTCCGTCTCATATCCCAGCAGATCAAGCAATTCTTCTGCCGCTATGGTAATAGACTTCGGGGAATCAGGTTTCAACAAATGGCGCAACGTGTTCTCTCGAATCGCCTTGTATCCCCCACTGCCACGGTATGTTGCTTGACGATCATATGCCTCCTCCGTCTTTCTCACGGCTGATGACGACCGCCAGTCGAACGTGGTCAGACACTTGGCAATGCTTCCAGCCAGCTTAACAGCTTCGGGAACTTGCTGATTCAGCGCCTTTAAGGCATCGGATACGGCAGCGTCATCTGTGAGGTGTTTTGCCGTCCTTTCCCACTGGTACCGTTCCAGCGAGATCTCTTTGTTCTTCTGGGCAAGCCAGAAGATGTCATTCATGACGAACTGTGCCCCTCTACACCCCTGATCGGAGGCGAGAAGTGAGTCGGGACCCTGGAATGGCGCCAGTTCGACTGCCTCTTCATCCTCGTACTCGTCTTGTTTCATCCTCTCTCGTAGGTTCACGGCCCATTTGGCTTTCGTTCGTCGAACCGCTTCTCGTAATTGATGCCACGTCATGATTAGGAATGCAGCCTGTTGCTCACGAGTCCAGTCCAGACCGAGTTCATGCGTACCCCGCCACGAACCGAACAAACCTCCGGGGCCGCGCGGCGAGTCAAATGTCTTGATAAACGAGGCCATCAGGCTCCTGATAAACGACGCTTGCGTAACCTTGCCGCGTTCTCGACCTCCATGACGAATTATACGGTTGGCCCAAGGGCTTTCGGGATGCTTCCATAGGATGATGGTCAAGTCCTGCGCCCGAGACTGACGGTATATTTCGGGCCCCTCGAATCTCTCCAGCCATTCCTGATCGCGCAGTAGTGGGTAGAGGTCAAAGACGAGGCTCGGGTCAACCTTCTTCGGGAGTTGGTTGATTGTGTAGAACAGGTAAGCCTGCCACGTTCGGTCTAGCCCGTGAAATGCCACGACTGGGATTTGGATCTTGCGAAGCTCCCTCCAAAAGTCATCGTCGAATAGACCTATTTCTGAATCTTCCGGACGTTCCATCGCCCACAGCCGATGTTGCCCGTCAATAATCTCAATCGGATGAATTGTGTCCTTCCGGCAAGCGTGTATGAATCGTTTTGAGCGGGGTGGTATGATTGGCTGTCCACGCACGATTGGAAGGAGGACAGCTGATGGGTACTGGGAAGGGTTCGCGGGCGATGCCTGCTCGATTGGAGGGGGTTCAGCGGCGGTTTGAGCGGTGGCGACGGAAGCGAAAGAAGGCAAAGGCGAGGATTCCCGATCCGCTGTGGGATGCGGCGGTGGCGCTGGCCGAGACGTACGGGGTTCACAGGACGTCGAAAGCGTTGAGCCTGGATTACTATTCGCTCAAGAAACGCGTTGAGGAGGCTTTGGCTGACAGGAGAGGAAGGCAAGGAGTGCCAGCCGACGTGGCAACCGGAGGATCCAAGGCGGACTCAGCGTCCGGGGCAACGTTCCTTGAACTGCCGCCGCCTGCGTGGGCTGCTGGCAGTGAATGCACCTTGGAACTGGAGGAGGTCGGTGGGGCGAGAATGCGGGTGCACCTGAAGGGGTTTGCGGAACCCGATCTGGCGGCCCTCAGTCGCAGCTTCTGGGAGTCCGCTTCATGATCCAGGTAACGCCGCAGATGCACGTCGTGGTGGCCGTCGAGCCGGCCGACTTCCGTCGGGGGATCGACGGGCTGGCTCGATTGTGCAAAGAGGTCCTCAAGCACGACCCGTTCAGCGGGTGGGTGTTCGTGTTCCGCAACCGGCGGGCAACGGCCCTGAAAGTGCTGGTCTACGACGGGCAGGGGTTTTGGCTTTGCCACAAACGGCTTTCGAGCGGCCGGTTTCCTTGGTGGCCCAGCCGCACGGATGCATCATCCTTGACGCTGGCGGCGCACCAAGTGCAGATTCTCTTCTCGGCTGGTAATCCACGGGCAGCGCAGACGGCGCCGGCATGGCGCCCGGTCGGCCCGGCGGCCTGACGAGGACAAGGCCGGAAGGTCGAATATTGCCCAATTCGGTCTTGCGCTCCGACCGCTTCCTTGCTATCCTTCAGCCGTTTTGAGCCATTTGCCCCGTCATGGCCCGTCGCGTGGTCCCGGGGGTTTCGCCAGTCACTCGCGTGGATATGATGAAGGCACGGAAGAAGCCGAACATCATCGAGATCGACATGGAAAAGCTGGCAGACGTTCTGCGGCGTGCGGAAGCCGCGCTGGACGCGAAGGACTACGAGACGCTCAAGGCGTTCGTCGACTCGCACGCCTATCTGGCCGAGTTGCTGGCCGACAAGGAGATGAGCCTCGCTCGGCTGCGGAAGATCGTGTTTGGCGCCCGTACCGAGAAGACGGCGGCAGTAATCGGCCGCGGGAAGGATTCAGAGCCTTCGCAGCCGCCTGGGGCAGCCGAATCGGCCGGCTCGCCGACCGACGTCCCTGAGAAAGAAGCATCTGCGGAAGCGGAGCCAAAACCAAAACGCCCCGGGCATGGTCGCAATGGCGCAAAGGCCTACCACGGGGCCGAGAGGATTCCGGTGGGCCACTCGACGCTGCAAGCAGGCGATCCCTGCCCAGGTTGCACGAAAGGCACGGTGTACAGGATGGCGTCGCCGGCGGTCCTGGTGCGGGTTACCGGCCATGCGCCCTTGCAGGCGAAAGTTTACGAACTCGAACGACTACGCTGCAACCTGTGCGGCACAATTTTCACGGCCGAGACCCCTAAGGGCGTGGGTTCGGCGAAGTACGACGCGACGGCGGCAAGCATGATCGGGCTGCTGAAGTATGGAACGGGGATGCCGTTCAACCGATTCGGAGGCCTGCAAGGGCATCTGGGGATTCCCTTGCCGGCCTCGACGCAGTGGGACATCATCCGCAAACAGGTTCCGTCCTTCGAGCCAATCCACGCCGCGTTGGTGTATCTGGCCGGTCAGGGCGAGTTGCTGCACAACGACGACACGCCGGCGAAGATTCTGTCGCTGATGGGGAAACGCGCCGAGCAGGCCGCTGCGGCGCGGCAGGCCGCTACGGCGGATTCCGGACAAAAGGACGGGCCGGAGCGTCGAGGGCTTTTTACCACCGGCATCATCTCGGTGTACGAGGGTCATCGGATCGCGCTGTTCTTCAGCGGGCGGAAGCACGCGGGCGAGAACCTCAAGGACGTCCTGGCCCGGCGTGTGGCCGAATTGGGAGCGCCGATCCAGATGTGCGACGCCCTGTCGCGCAATCTTCCGGGCGAACTGGAGACGATCGTAGCGAACTGCCTGGCCCACGGACGGCGGCAGTTCGTCGATGTGGTGGCGTACTTCCCCGAGGCGTGCGAGTACGTGCTGGATGCCTTGAAAGTGGTGTACCACAACGACGCGTTGGCCCAGGAGCGGAATCTCTCGCCGGAGGAGCGGCTGGCGTTTCACCAGGCCGAAAGCGGCCCAACGATGCAGACACTGCATGCGTGGCTCGGCCGCCAGTTGGACGAGCGGCTGGTGGAGCCGAACTCGTCGCTCGGCAAAGCCATCGGGTACATGCTCCGGCACTGGCCGGAATTGACGCTGTTCCTGCGTCAGGCTGGGGCCCCGCTGGACAACAACCTGTGCGAACGCGCGTTGAAGAAGGCGATTCTGCATCGCAAGAATTCCCTCTTCTTCAAGACCGAGAACGGCGCTCGCGTTGGGGATATCTACATGAGCCTTATCCACACTTGCGAGCTTTGCGGCGCCAACCCCTTCGATTATCTCACCGAACTGCAGCGGCACGCCACCGAGGCCGCCTTGAAGCCCCGAGCTTGGCTTCCCTGGAACTACCGTCAGACGCTGGCTGCCGTTTCCCCGTCCCCCGCCGTTGCCGCAGGCTGACCGCCCGCCCCGATTTCCGCCCCCAGTGCAACCGTCCGGCCAAAGTTTTTCACGCTTGCCGGAAGGACACATAGGGTCTTCACCAGAGTAACCGTTCACACCCCGGAGAGCAACGAGGGCGCGGGCTGGCCGGCGAGGCGGGCTTGGACGGCGGCGGTGAGATAGTCGAAGACGCTACGGCGCTGCTGGCGGCAGGTTTCGATGACGGTGAGCATGGTTTCCACGAAGCGGCTGCCGGCCGCGCTTTGCGTCCCGAACGAAAGCTTCCGCCAGATTACGGCATGCCGCAGGGCACGTTCGCCCGCGTTGTTGGTAGGCTCGATCCCTTCACAACGGACGAACGTCCACAGCCAGTCGCGATGATCGTGCAACTCCCGACACATACCGACGATCGAAGCGTTCCCGCTTGCCATACCGCGCAGCAGCAGACGCTTCACTTTGCGGCGGACCGGGGCCATGCGACGCACAAAGGCCGCGCGACTGATCTTTCCCTCGCGATAATCGCCCCAGTGCTCGAAAAGCGTGCAGGTTATCCGACGCAGGTCGTACCCCAACCGTTTGGACTGATTGTCGCCCCGGTCGATCAACGCCTGAAAATCGCGTTTCAAATGGGCCTAGCACCACTGCAAACGTCGGGCTCGCCAGTACATCTTCGCCCGATCGCAGATCACCACCCCCGAAAAGGCCGGGGTCAGCAATTCGTCGACGGTCGTGGCCTCACGGGTAGGACGCACCGCGAATATGGTAAACAGCTTGGCTACGAAGGTCCACAGCCAAGCCTTTCCGTTCTCTTGTTTGGTGGGCGTTTCGTCGGCGTTGACCTCCGCTTCCGTGGGAAGCTTGGCTGCCAGTTCTTCGTACGCCAGCCGCACTGCGTCCGTCGCCTGGTTCTGGAGCTTCACGGTCCAGCTTGCCGAAAACGGCTGCCCCAGCAGTTCGCTGAGAAACTTCGCCGTCCGTCGCTTGCTTTGGCGA
Organism: Thermoguttaceae bacterium; assembly: GCA_040772845.1. Taxonomy (GTDB): domain Bacteria; phylum Planctomycetota; class Planctomycetia; order Pirellulales; family Thermoguttaceae; genus PWXP01. Next base: position 4,571,541 of record JAXGXG010000001.1, on the reverse strand, counting down.
TACGCGGCCATCAGCAGGGCCGTGAAGGCGATCAGTCGCGGACCAGCCTGCCCCTGCGGCACGCCGGGAGGCAACGGAGCACACGTGGTTTCGCCACACGTCGGGCATCCAAGCCGATGCAACTGGTACTCCGTCACGTGGGCTTTGATCTCGGGCAGTTCCAACACCTGGTGCCGCAACGGCTCTGGGTCGTCGCCCGAAAGCCTCTCGCCGCAACGGCGGCACTCGGTCGGCTTGAGCTGTTGGACGTCGTCGCAGTCTTCGGTCGGGATCAGCGGCCGCTCGTGTTTCGCGTGGCCCGGCTGGCCCCCTCGCTTCCGCTTCGACTTGCGTTTTCCCGAAGCAGGCTTCGCGTGCGGATGCTGCGTGCTCGGCGGCAGCGACGAGTTCTGCGGGGTCACGCACAACTTGGCTTCCAACTCCCGGATTCGTTCCAAGAGCATGACCACGAACGCCCGCACCGCCGGAGTCATCTCGGCGTCGAGTTCCGGCGGAATGGCGTGCGGGATGGGCTTGGTGGACGACATAATGCATGTCATCCCCAAAAACGCCGCCTGTGTCCAGATCAATTTCTCGAAAATCGGTCCCCAGGGTGTGAACGGTTACCATTTCCTGGCATTGCCGCGCACCAGCAGCAGACCATAGTCCGCCAAGCAGCAGGTGGCAGTCTGTGGCTTGGCTGCGGCACCTTCGTCAAGATTGACGGAGGTTGAAGGGCTGGCGATGCCCCAACCGGACAGCAACTTGTCCAAGAGACGAGTTGCAGCATGCAGCCAGGGGGGGCAGTAGCAGCCTCTTCATCAGAAACGTGGGGGTTCCCTGCGCCACTGCTCCCCCACACAAACGGGCCTGACACTGGGCTGCGGGCGTTGAAACGGAGCTGATAATAATAGGGCTCACTTGTTTGCGATGAAGGCGTTAGGGGGTAGGAGCGCCATGCTGGTGATGCCTGGGACACCCCGATGCTCAAACATCAACTAATTCCCAACCTTTCCCAAACGCATCGCCGCTTCGTCGGCGATGCGTCCCCCCATATTTCTGTCCTCAGCACGTGAGAGTGGTCAAGATAATTGACAGCGTGTCGTTCATCAAAATCGATAGAATGGCATCGGAATGTGCCTGCGACAGAGTACCGGTGGCCTCTTCTCTGTCCCAATGCCGGATGTTCGATGCAGTCGCACCGTTCCGTTCCCTTTCAATTCCACAGGAGGAACGGGAACGCGCCTCAATGATGGTGCTCAGACCACGGTTGATCAAAAGCATCATTTTGGCTACGGCCATTGACGTTCCTGCTCAGAATCGGTGCGGTCGGCAGCGCTACTCGGCGAAAAGGCGTCGTGTGGCCAATTCCGATCAGGCTTGTCGACAGAAGCGTGGTGGCCAGTCTCAACGACCTTGCTCAGAAATCGGCAAATTTCCATCACTTATCGTGTTCACGCACACTCTACCCTCCCGCCTCTGCCTCATCGCTCCACTTCTCGAAGCTGGGCTCCCAACCGATCAGGTTTGCTCGCCCCTGACGTCGAACAAAGTCCTCCAGCCGCCTACAAAAATCGTTGGTCCGGGCTTTCAGAAGTCCCTTGCTGTTCGGGCCATGAAAGGCTCCGTTGCGCCGGTTCCGCTAGGTCTCCTTTTCCACGACTTCGAGCAGTTTGCGGAAATGAAACACGTAACACTCGATGTAGAGGCATTTGCTGTCCAACGCCTCCAGGGCGTAATCCCATACCTCAAGGATGTCCTTTGCCTTGTAGCCAGCGGCGATCAGCCGGCTTTCGTGTCGGTCTAAGGCAGTTTTCATGGTGGCTCTTTCACTGAAAATCTCCATCTGGTACGTATCCGAGAACTTTCCCAGGATGTAACGGCCGAGCCTTAACGGACGCTGCTCGCTGGCGGTAGCCTTCTTGGTCGTCGCGTCCTGCCACAGATGCTCATGTCCCTCAAAGGTCACCTTGCGACCGTCCCAAAGGCCCATCTCGGTCAATGTGGTAATGCTCCTGCTGACTGTACGCCTGGAAATCCGAAGTTGGCTGGCATGTCCTTGACGAGAGATCACCTTGCCCTTCTTCTGCCAGGACTTCAAGAGCCACAGCAAGGCATTTTGCCGCGGACTGAGTGGCGAGCCCTTGGCTGGAAGATAGAGTCGATAGTACGCATACCGGTCAATCCAGTGCCAATGCTCGGTCGCTTCCTTTCGCTGGTGGAACCAAGCGGTTTGCCCGTCCCGTGCGAGGTATGCCTGGCCTTCGGCCTCTACGAGGCCGAAGGCAAGTAGATTCGTGATGGTATCGCCGACAGTCGTAACCCGGTGAAGTCCCAGCGCCCTCGCGATAGCCTTCTGGCGCGCATGACGTCCGTGCTTGGTAAGGTACGTGAGGTACGAGTAGACCAGCAGACCGTTGAAGTCCAACTGACAGTCTTTCCTTGGTAGCAACATCGAGACAAACCGCTTACCGTCCACGTCCACCTCCCAGGCTTAATAACCGCTGGAAGCCAACAGGAAGCAGGATGGACACGAGGGTGGAGTCGCAGGACAAGGAAGAAAGACTTCCCAGACATCCCCGCAGGGGAAAAGTCCTCCACGCCAGTTGATGACGTTCTTGGTTATTCTTCCACTTGTTCATAGTATTGTTTATATTCTTACTGGAGTTTTGCAAACATCAAATTGGGCTTGTAAAAATAGGGGTTTTGGCGCAAAAATGGGGTAGTTTGAGGTGGCCATGGCAATCACGGAGGGTGCGACAATGCCAGGGATCACCTCGTTTCCACGTGTGGTGCAGAGTGCGGTGGAAGAGTTCGGCGACCTGTTTGTCTGCGAACCGGAGCGGCGCCACTTTGCCGAATACCTCACTGGGTTGATGGTGGCCGCGCGAAAGACCGTGCGGGGAATCAACTACGAGTTCGCTATGACGACGGATCAGTCGTGCCTGAACCGCTTCATCACCGAGGTGAAGTGGGACGAGGCTGAGTTGAACGAGCGTCGGCTGAGGTGGTTGCAGAAGGACTCGAGCACCCGCTACGGCGATCGGGGGGTGATTGCGATCGACAACGTGTTGATCGACCACGATGGCAAACTGATCAAGGACGTCGGCTGGTTCTGGGACCATGCCGAAGGACGGAACAAGATTGCCCACGACTATCTGATTGCCAACTACGTATGCACCAGTGACAAGCACTACCCCCTGGAGTTCCGGCGTTTCAGGAAACGCGAGCAGTGCGACGCAACGGGCGAGGAGTTCTTCAACCACACCAAGCTGTTCTGCCAGTTGGTGGATTGGGTTTGTGAGCATGAGATTCCGGGCGACTTCACCTTTGATAGCTACTTCACGAACGCCGAGATCCTCAATCACATTCATGGCAAGAAGGACCGGTTTGGCCGTCCTCGCGGCTACGTGGGCGACCTGAAGTTTAATCGGAAGATTTGTTGGAAGGGCGGCGAATTGAGGGCGGAGGAAATGGCCGGGCAGATCGATCCGGACAGCCGGAAGCCCTTCAAGCGTGGCCGAAAGCAGCAATGGTATTTCACGACGAGCATTCGCATCCCCAATGTCGAGCACAAGGTGCGGATCGTGATCATTTGGGACAAGAAGCGCGACCGTGAGCCGCGCAAGATTTTGATAACCAACCGCGTAGCCTGGGAAGTGATTCGGATTCTGCAGGTCTATCGCTATCGATGGACAGGCACGGAGACCTTTCATCGGGACGGGAAGCAAGAGCTTGGCATGGGAGATTGTCAGCTGCGCGACGGCCAGGGCCAAACCCGGCACATGTACCTGGTCATGCTGGCGTACACTCTGCTCATGGCCCAACTCAAGCAGGCCCGCGCGAAGGAATGGGCCTCCTGCAAGCTGACGACCATCGGCGAAGCCTGTCGCGCAGTATTGCGAGAGACGCTGCGATCCACCCTGGACTGGGCTATTGAGCAGGTTACCGAGTATGGACGCAGCCGCGACCATGTGATGGCTCACTTGCGGTTGGAGTGAGTTTGCAAAACTTCAGTTCTTATTCATAGTGGGACAAACGGATCACTCTGATGGGACAAAGAGATCACGTTCACGGGACAAACGGATCACCCAGGGTGACAAACGGATCATGTTGATGGGACAAACGGATCACCCTCCGATGGGTTGCGGGGAAGGCAGTCTGGTTATTAACTCGCATCATGGTGGTCCTCTTCGGCTTGGGTCCTATGCTGCGTTGGAACCAGATGGTGGCGATAACTGGTCGCCAGAATGGCTTGGTTATTAACTCGCATCGTGTGATGTTCCTTGTGCGATACGGCGTGACTGAGCTTCGCCACCTGGACGACGCCAACGACAACACCCGCGAAAGGAGATCGCTCCTGGGCGGGCGAATGTGTGACCCAAGCGGTCCAGTGGTTATGTGACTTCGAAGGAGAACGTCTCCTTGGGCTTGTTCCACACATCCATCGTCCAGGGCGCGGCTGAACCGGGCCCACTGAGTAATCGGTAGTTGCTCCGAGAAGGCAGCCGTCCATGACCAGCAGCCACGGCCTTGGGGGGGGGTAACTGCTTCTTAGTTGCATAATTGTGTCATCATTTTGGCCCCTACGATGTTCCAACAGGGTTGTCCAGATGTTCAGAGAACCCCTCCCGCCGAAGGCGGGAGGGGTTTGTTCACTTAAGGTTCATCTCCTGCCCAGGGGGGGCTTGGATACCGTTTGCCTCGCGGGCGTCGGGACGCTGCACGGATACCCCAAACCACAGGTCGTCGAAGACCCAAGGCAACTTAACGTTGCTCAAGTCCACGCCGAGGCTGTCGGCCAACTGCTTGAACAGCTCTTGGGCGGAAAAGTCGTCGAGATGCAACGGCATGTTGAGATTCACATGCGTGAGAGTCTCGTTCGCGTAATCTTCTCGCCCCATTTCGCTCCAACACATCGCTTCGACTGCTCTTAGGTGGTATCGGCTGAGCCCCGTGCCGTCGCAGTCGGCCAATACCGCCATCACCAAGTCGCGGGCGTCTTCGCTGACGCTGAGACTGCCACCGCCCTTTATGACCTGCGCGTCGGCGCCAACGCCGACCGTGATGGTTGCATCATACATTGACCACCCGTCTTCTGTTCCCCAGCCGACTTCTAGCGTGACACCCGTGTCCTTCCGGCAAGCGTGTATGAATCGTTTTGAGCGGGGTGGTATGATTGGCTGTCCACGCACGATTGGAAGGAGGACAGCTGATGGGTACTGGGAAGGGTTCGCGGGCGATGCCTGCTCGATTGGAGGGGGTTCAGCGGCGGTTTGAGCGGTGGCGACGGAAGCGAAAGAAGGCAAAGGCGAGGATTCCCGATCCGCTGTGGGATGCGGCGGTGGCGCTGGCCGAGACGTACGGGGTTCACAGGACGTCGAAAGCGTTGAGCCTGGATTACTATTCGCTCAAGAAACGCGTTGAGGAGGCTTTGGCTGACAGGAGAGGAAGGCAAGGAGTGCCAGCCGACGTGGCAACCGGAGGATCCAAGGCGGACTCAGCGTCCGGGGCAACGTTCCTTGAACTGCCGCCGCCTGCGTGGGCTGCTGGCAGTGAATGCACCTTGGAACTGGAGGAGGTCGGTGGGGCGAGAATGCGGGTGCACCTGAAGGGGTTTGCGGAACCCGATCTGGCGGCCCTCAGTCGCAGCTTCTGGGAGTCCGCTTCATGATCCAGGTAACGCCGCAGATGCACGTCGTGGTGGCCGTCGAGCCGGCCGACTTCCGTCGGGGGATCGACGGGCTGGCTCGATTGTGCAAAGAGGTCCTCAAGCACGACCCGTTCAGCGGGTGGGTGTTCGTGTTCCGCAACCGGCGGGCAACGGCCCTGAAAGTGCTGGTCTACGACGGGCAGGGGTTTTGGCTTTGCCACAAACGGCTTTCGAGCGGCCGGTTTCCTTGGTGGCCCAGCCGCACGGATGCATCATCCTTGACGCTGGCGGCGCACCAAGTGCAGATTCTCTTCTCGGCTGGTAATCCACGGGCAGCGCAGACGGCGCCGGCATGGCGCCCGGTCGGCCCGGCGGCCTGACGAGGACAAGGCCGGAAGGTCGAATATTGCCCAATTCGGTCTTGCGCTCCGACCGCTTCCTTGCTATCCTTCAGCCGTTTTGAGCCATTTGCCCCGTCATGGCCCGTCGCGTGGTCCCGGGGGTTTCGCCAGTCACTCGCGTGGATATGATGAAGGCACGGAAGAAGCCGAACATCATCGAGATCGACATGGAAAAGCTGGCAGACGTTCTGCGGCGTGCGGAAGCCGCGCTGGACGCGAAGGACTACGAGACGCTCAAGGCGTTCGTCGACTCGCACGCCTATCTGGCCGAGTTGCTGGCCGACAAGGAGATGAGCCTCGCTCGGCTGCGGAAGATCGTGTTTGGCGCCCGTACCGAGAAGACGGCGGCAGTAATCGGCCGCGGGAAGGATTCAGAGCCTTCGCAGCCGCCTGGGGCAGCCGAATCGGCCGGCTCGCCGACCGACGTCCCTGAGAAAGAAGCATCTGCGGAAGCGGAGCCAAAACCAAAACGCCCCGGGCATGGTCGCAATGGCGCAAAGGCCTACCACGGGGCCGAGAGGATTCCGGTGGGCCACTCGACGCTGCAAGCAGGCGATCCCTGCCCAGGTTGCACGAAAGGCACGGTGTACAGGATGGCGTCGCCGGCGGTCCTGGTGCGGGTTACCGGCCATGCGCCCTTGCAGGCGAAAGTTTACGAACTCGAACGACTACGCTGCAACCTGTGCGGCACAATTTTCACGGCCGAGACCCCTAAGGGCGTGGGTTCGGCGAAGTACGACGCGACGGCGGCAAGCATGATCGGGCTGCTGAAGTATGGAACGGGGATGCCGTTCAACCGATTCGGAGGCCTGCAAGGGCATCTGGGGATTCCCTTGCCGGCCTCGACGCAGTGGGACATCATCCGCAAACAGGTTCCGTCCTTCGAGCCAATCCACGCCGCGTTGGTGTATCTGGCCGGTCAGGGCGAGTTGCTGCACAACGACGACACGCCGGCGAAGATTCTGTCGCTGATGGGGAAACGCGCCGAGCAGGCCGCTGCGGCGCGGCAGGCCGCTACGGCGGATTCCGGACAAAAGGACGGGCCGGAGCGTCGAGGGCTTTTTACCACCGGCATCATCTCGGTGTACGAGGGTCATCGGATCGCGCTGTTCTTCAGCGGGCGGAAGCACGCGGGCGAGAACCTCAAGGACGTCCTGGCCCGGCGTGTGGCCGAATTGGGAGCGCCGATCCAGATGTGCGACGCCCTGTCGCGCAATCTTCCGGGCGAACTGGAGACGATCGTAGCGAACTGCCTGGCCCACGGACGGCGGCAGTTCGTCGATGTGGTGGCGTACTTCCCCGAGGCGTGCGAGTACGTGCTGGATGCCTTGAAAGTGGTGTACCACAACGACGCGTTGGCCCAGGAGCGGAATCTCTCGCCGGAGGAGCGGCTGGCGTTTCACCAGGCCGAAAGCGGCCCAACGATGCAGACACTGCATGCGTGGCTCGGCCGCCAGTTGGACGAGCGGCTGGTGGAGCCGAACTCGTCGCTCGGCAAAGCCATCGGGTACATGCTCCGGCACTGGCCGGAATTGACGCTGTTCCTGCGTCAGGCTGGGGCCCCGCTGGACAACAACCTGTGCGAACGCGCGTTGAAGAAGGCGATTCTGCATCGCAAGAATTCCCTCTTCTTCAAGACCGAGAACGGCGCTCGCGTTGGGGATATCTACATGAGCCTTATCCACACTTGCGAGCTTTGCGGCGCCAACCCCTTCGATTATCTCACCGAACTGCAGCGGCACGCCACCGAGGCCGCCTTGAAGCCCCGAGCTTGGCTTCCCTGGAACTACCGTCAGACGCTGGCTGCCGTTTCCCCGTCCCCCGCCGTTGCCGCAGGCTGACCGCCCGCCCCGATTTCCGCCCCCAGTGCAACCGTCCGGCCAAAGTTTTTCACGCTTGCCGGAAGGACACTGACACCCCAAAGTTCGTGTTTCATGTGTGCGCTCTGTTAAGGGTTAGTGTTAGTACTGGAGTTTTGCAAACATCAAATTGGGCTTGTAAAAATAGGGGTTTTGGCGCAAAAATGGGGTAGTTTGAGGTGGCCATGGCAATCACGGAGGGTGCGACAATGCCAGGGATCACCTCGTTTCCACGTGTGGTGCAGAGTGCGGTGGAAGAGTTCGGCGACCTGTTTGTCTGCGAACCGGAGCGGCGCCACTTTGCCGAATACCTCACTGGGTTGATGGTGGCCGCGCGAAAGACCGTGCGGGGAATCAACTACGAGTTCGCTATGACGACGGATCAGTCGTGCCTGAACCGCTTCATCACCGAGGTGAAGTGGGACGAGGCTGAGTTGAACGAGCGTCGGCTGAGGTGGTTGCAGAAGGACTCGAGCACCCGCTACGGCGATCGGGGGGTGATTGCGATCGACAACGTGTTGATCGACCACGATGGCAAACTGATCAAGGACGTCGGCTGGTTCTGGGACCATGCCGAAGGACGGAACAAGATTGCCCACGACTATCTGATTGCCAACTACGTATGCACCAGTGACAAGCACTACCCCCTGGAGTTCCGGCGTTTCAGGAAACGCGAGCAGTGCGACGCAACGGGCGAGGAGTTCTTCAACCACACCAAGCTGTTCTGCCAGTTGGTGGATTGGGTTTGTGAGCATGAGATTCCGGGCGACTTCACCTTTGATAGCTACTTCACGAACGCCGAGATCCTCAATCACATTCATGGCAAGAAGGACCGGTTTGGCCGTCCTCGCGGCTACGTGGGCGACCTGAAGTTTAATCGGAAGATTTGTTGGAAGGGCGGCGAATTGAGGGCGGAGGAAATGGCCGGGCAGATCGATCCGGACAGCCGGAAGCCCTTCAAGCGTGGCCGAAAGCAGCAATGGTATTTCACGACGAGCATTCGCATCCCCAATGTCGAGCACAAGGTGCGGATCGTGATCATTTGGGACAAGAAGCGCGACCGTGAGCCGCGCAAGATTTTGATAACCAACCGCGTAGCCTGGGAAGTGATTCGGATTCTGCAGGTCTATCGCTATCGATGGACAGGCACGGAGACCTTTCATCGGGACGGGAAGCAAGAGCTTGGCATGGGAGATTGTCAGCTGCGCGACGGCCAGGGCCAAACCCGGCACATGTACCTGGTCATGCTGGCGTACACTCTGCTCATGGCCCAACTCAAGCAGGCCCGCGCGAAGGAATGGGCCTCCTGCAAGCTGACGACCATCGGCGAAGCCTGTCGCGCAGTATTGCGAGAGACGCTGCGATCCACCCTGGACTGGGCTATTGAGCAGGTTACCGAGTATGGACGCAGCCGCGACCATGTGATGGCTCACTTGCGGTTGGAGTGAGTTTGCAAAACTTCAGTTAGTACTCTTCAACCTCGGGAGGATCGAGGACGACACCGTCTCGGCGATGATAAATAATTACGCCATTTCGAAAATCGTCGTCGCGTTCCTCGACCAACAGCAGGTGGCCATTTGAGCCTGCCCAGTACTCGTGGGCCGTGTTCTCAGTCGTGCCCCAGAGAGCAAACTCACAGTCAGGCGCGCCCCTCCCACTTCGCAAATTCAGTGACCTCCCTGCTTCCTACGAGTTGGACGGTTCGCCACATTCAACGCCGTCATCCTGACTAGACTCGTCGATTTCCCTCGGTGAATCGAACGCCACGCCATCCTCGACGTATATGATCGTGGGGCCCGGACAACGCCAGACGTGATGGATGGTCTGGAATGATCCGTTGTTGCATACAATTTGTACGAACTCTTCATCCCAGCATTCGTAGACGAACGTCAACTGTGGATAGGCAGCCGAAAGCCTCGCTACAAGCTCGTGCGAGTCTCCTATGATCAGCTTGGGGTAAAAGACAATCTCGTGCGTGTGACCGCAGTATTTCGGTTTTCTAAGCTCTGTCCGTAGCCAATCGCCCCAATCGCGGGAGTGCGGCAGCGCATTCTCCATGCCGAGCACCTCGGCAAGTTTGGTTGAGAAGCCAATCGGAGCGGCCGTGTTCACCGGTGAAAGATATGAATTGGGACGCAGGGCAAAAGCGTTCGACACTGGTAGGGCAGCAGGCATCCCAAGGCCGTCGCTTTTACCACCGTCATGGCGAACGCGATCCGCATACAGCCAGTAGAGGCCATCCCGAAACTCAATCGCGCGACGCAATTCAGCTTGAAGCTCGCTGACCTTCTCCTGCGACCCGATTGCCTTAATCCAACTGGAGGTAAGGTCAGGATCCAGGGGCTCCGTCGAGGCAGTGATAGATACTTGTGTAAGGAAGCTATTGTTCATGTCGTCAGGGCTCCGTTCGTGGTGATGTGTGTTGGTGCAATGCACCTGTACCTATTGTATGCGCGCTTTGTGTTACGGCTCGTCGTAATTTCTTGGCGCAAAGAAAAAGGCCACTTCGGCGCGAGCGCCGAAGCGGCCTAGTCCCTGTTAAAGACATCAGGACGGGAGAACCAGAGAGACCTCGTGCCAGCCGTAGAGCCGATGGCGCCGCACCTGGATCCGCAGTCCGGAGTTGGCGAACGGCTGGCAGAATCGCGAGGCGGACGTTCGAACCGTTTGGATATCCTGCGGTGTCTGCTTGGCTAGACGGACGCCCCAGATCTTCACCAGCACGTCGCTGACCGGCAACGAGTGACCATCGGCGGACCACAGGAGGGACGCCAATTCGTAGGCTCTGTTTTCAATCGGATAGGGCGCCCGGTGCCACCAGAAATCCCTCATCTTGTTTCCCCGACCGAACACGAAGGTCTCGCTCGGACCATCGGGACACGGACGTTCGAGGGCAAGAAACCGGGCTATCGCCTCGGGGTCTCGCCAGGCGAAAGGCAGGGGTTTGGTGAGCCCCTGGACCAGGGCCGTCAAATCGTCGGCTACCCTGTCCCAGCCGCGCTCAATCAAGATCGGGGCTAGGGGCGTTTCTGCTGCTGGAGTGGATTGGCCGTTTTTATCGCCTGTGTCGGGGATTCCCACTTCGGGGTCGTCGAGGTCATCAGACGTGTCACGTGCCCACGGTCGAGAAAAGAGCTTCGGAGTCCCCTCCGCGACCGCCCACCGGGCACGGAACGGATTCCAACCGTCGTGGAGGAGCTTCGACTCCAGCACCCCACGGCCAAGAGTATCGATTTCGTTCGGGTTGGAGAGTATCGGCGCGAGTTGGTGGAAGTCAATTGGCTGGAGAACTCCGTCGCCAGGCCTGTAGGTCCAGACGCCGGCGGAATCACTGCCCACGACGTGCGCATGATCGGCGTACAAGATGGGACCACATGCAATCTCATCCTCAAACCGCGTGAGCACCGTATCTAATGCCATTCGGCGGTCGAAGAGCCACGGTAGGAATTCAGATTCGGGCACGCCGCGCTCGGCAAGAATCCGCTCTGCCTCCTCCCAAGTTCGAGCGTCTACCCAAGATACAACAGTCGTCATTGCACGCTACTTTCGCCGTGTCGTCCAATCATCTACTACCTCTGTTCTCGCCAACCATCACTGCTGGCCCAATAGATATTGTAGCCCAGAGGAAGGTGACCGTAAACCAAATGCTGACCATGGGGTTCTGGCTCTCGTGAGGGCAGTGTGGGGGCGGGAATTACGACCGCTCGTAATAGGAAGTGTGGTTTGATATGGGGATGGAGAAGACTCGTCGACGGAATCGGCGACGGGGCAAGACCGACCGAGTATGCCCGAACGATCATGGAGACCGACACTGAAGTAGTGAAGCCCCAGCAGAAAGAACCCCGCCGTGAATCGCGCCTTCCGAAGAAGGGTGATGCGGCTTAGGCATCCAGTCCACGGCGGGGCGTCCATAATTGTACCAAATCATGGCTCAGGCGTGGTGGTCGAACCGGCAAGGTATCGGAAGTGCAAAGAAGAAAACAATGAACGAGTACAATCTACTGGATGAAGAGTGCCTGCCCTTCGGCCAAGCTGCACGTCGGCTTCCCTCATTGCGTGGAGCAAAGGCCAAAGGCAAAGGCGTTCATCCCGTAACATTGTGGCGATGGGCCAAGAAGGGGCTGAATGGACCAGACGGGCAAACAGTTCGGCTAGAGATCATTCGCGTCGGCGGCACGAACTGCACGAGTATCGAAGCACTCCAGCGATTCTTCGCCCGTCTTCAGGGCGAAGAGATGCCGCCCACCACCAATCAGCCCCGGGCTCTAAACAAGCGGACGGAACGGGCAATGAAAGAACTCCGTGAACTTGGTTTCTGATGGTGGTCATCCTATCTCTTGCACCACCGTACCTCTTGCTTCATCCGCTCTCCTTCGCAATCTCGATTGCCAAGGCCAGATTCCGTTCGGCATAAACCTCTGTGATGTTGGCGTTCTTGTGGCCCAGTGCAACTTGGGCAGCTTCTAGGCCGTGCTGCTTCCGAACCTCAGTGGCCTTGCTGTGCCGGATTTGCAGCGGGCACCAGTTCGGCACTTCCGGCTGGTTATGTTCCTTGCGAGTCTTGTTTGCCTTCTCAATGCCGTAGCTAATTGCCCGCCGATAGGAATACGTGTCGTAGCGTTTCCGTTTAGCGCATTTCGAGTGCTTCTTCGGCTTGCGCTTCGCTTGAGAGGGAGTCATCGGGGTCTTCCGGTTCTTTCGACGTTCTGCGTTGGTTGCCGCCTCACCCTCTCGCGGACTGAACATATACTGGTCGGCAGGACGATCCAGAAACGGGCGAATGATGGACTGAGCTTTTGGGCCAAGCGGAATCAGCCGCCGATGATTGCGCCAACGGTTCTTGTGGTCATGGGGTTCGTAGACCCAGATGTCGCCGCTCATGTCGATGTCGCAGGGCCGCATCAGCACCACCTCGCCGGGGCGCATCCCGGCGAACCACTGCACTTGGATCATGGCGGCGACGGGAGGCCAAACGTAGGGGAGAATCGCGTCCACCCACTCCTTGTCAACCGGTTTGATCGGCTCCGGCTCCCTGGCAGTTGTTCGTCCATAGAGCAATCCCGTGACCGCGCGAAGGCCCTCGTAGACGCTGGGCGGCACCAGTTCTTCGCTGACGGCCCACTTGAACATCCGTTTGATCTTGTTGACGCGGTGGTTGATGACACCCCGGCTCAGATTGGAATCGACCATGACTTGCCGAACGGCCTTGAGTGCCAGCGGGCCGAAGTTGTGGGCCTTCTCGTTCGTGTACATCTGCAGGAGGGGTCGCAGGGCTAACCTGATCTCGGTGCATTCCTTGCCCGTCTCGCTGTCCTTGGTGTAGTAGCCCTTGGCGAATTTCATGTAGGCTACTACAAGCTCGCAGATTTGGAGATCGGGATTCCCGATTGGCAGGGAAGCGACCACGGACCTGCCGTTCTGCTTGGTCCTACCGCCGTTGCTGCTGGCAGCCCGCTCGGCGATCAGCCGGGCATACCGCTCATGGCTCTTGGGAGAGCCATAGGGGCCAAGATAGATGTGCTCACCGTCAATGATGACCCGAGCTTGACCAGAGGGCTTGTGCAGCCCGTAGGAGGGAACGAAACCCGCCCTTTTGGACTTGGACATAACGCGGCTCCTTTCCAAAAAGTGGTAGGACTACCACTTTTTCAAAGGTTTCTGAGCCGCGCTGTCCAACGAGGACAGTAGCACTAAGCCTAGTGCCCGGCAGGATTTAAGTCAAGCACGCCCGAGAGGACTCGAACCTCTAACCCTCGGTTCCGAAGACCGATGCTCTATCCAATTGAGCTACGGGCGCAAGTGCTTATGTAAGAATAACTTACGTCACAAGAGGCGAACGGCCGTTTCCAGCGGCGTTGCCTCAAACGCAATAGTATACCACCATGCCCAACCAAGCACCAGGGAGGGGGCCAAGGCGGATTTGGACTGGGTGCAGCAGCGGACTTGCTGGGAGAGGATGGGCATGCAGCCCGGTCCTCAGGCCGCTTCCGAGCCTGCGGCTTCGAGTGTTTCGAGATTGACGCCGGTGGTCTCGATGGCGTAACGCGAGGTGAGCCAGGCGCCCAGCAGGGAGGCGCCAACCAGGATGACGAGAACGGTGGTTGTGCCGATGTCTTTCAGCAGGATGGGGAAGAGAAAGGCCGTCGATAATGAACATCTGCTTCCGCCCGACACGATCGGCCAATCCGCCAAGGGTGGTTGCGCCTACCAGGATGCCGAACAGGGAGGCCGCGCCAACCATGCCCTTTTCTACCGCGCCGAGATTGAACTCAAGAGCGATCAGCGGCAGGGCAACGCCTGTCATGAAGACAATCATGCCTTCAAAGAACTTGCCAGCCGCGGCCAGCCACCAGATACGCCACTGCATGGGCGTTAGCTCAACGTGACCAATTGGCGTGCCGTCCGACCAGAGGGGCGTCTCGTCAAGGTACTGCTGGACCGACTTGGAGACGTCCGTTGCCATGGTTCGCACGTTCCGGGTGTTTTCGATGGATCCTACCGGACTTGTCGATTGCTAGGGCCGCCAACCCATACGAACCGTCATTGGGTTTCCAGGTGGATACAGGCGCGCAGAAGCCCCATATGCGGCGCATACCGTTTCAGAACACTACCTCGCTCGCCTGCATCTGTCAAACAAGAGCTTCTGCGGCTGTTTCGCGACAAAAAGCGAGGGAATCGGTGTCTGCGCTTCGGGGCGGCCTGGCGGGGGTATTGTGCAACGGTTTGCGTACCCGTTCGCCTTGCAAACGGGCGTCCGTCTGCTAAGCTTGGTTGTCTGTAGATTGGTCGCCAGTCGAACGCGACTCTGTTGGGTGCGCAGCCGGAAACCACAAGGGTTTCCGTTTCGCGCCTGGAGACGGCTGGAAGTTGGAGGCGCACTCGCCTTGAATACGCGGTAGGAGTCGGGTTCTGATTTCGGATGTATCAATGGACTGAGAAGATCTACCATGATGCGCATTCCCCGAGTACGACGGCGGCAATTTGCCAGAGACCTTCTGCTGGTTCTTGTGTTGCTCTCTGCGGCGATTCTCGTTGCTGCAGGGCTGTTGTCATCCCGTACACGGCAGGAGATCGCCCAGAAGTACATTGACAACGCCACTTCGAGCGCCGTGCGGCAGTTCGGCGGTATGGTCGATTCGATGACCCAGCCGCTTGAGATGGCAGGCGACTGGGCCGGTTCGGGCAAGCTGTCGTTGAACCGTGTCGATGCGCTCGACGATCTGCTGTTTCCCATGCTCAAGCGAGACCGTGTTCTGTACGGTATTTCGGTTGCCGATACGCAGGGAAGAAGCTATTACCTGACGGCTCACGGCGATGGCTGGCGAACGCGATGGATCGAGGACGCCGGCAGCGGTCGCGAGTCGGTGGTGCGTTATTGGGATGCCGCGGATCAGGAGGTTTCCGAAGAGACGGAGCCGACCACTTATGACCCTCGCAGCCGGCCGTGGTTTTCTCCCGCCCTGGCGACCGAAGAGATATTTTGGACGCAGCCGTATATTTTCGCCGATCGCGACGTGGCGGGGATTACGGCGTCGATTGCCCGCGAGGTCGATGAGGGAAAAAGCCAACTGGTGGTGGCTTTCGATATTCTGCTGACGGATCTGTTCAGGGAAATCCAACGCATGGCCCCGACGAAGAACAGCCGTGTCTTGGTCTTCAGAAACGATGCCCGGGTCTATGTCCCCGGGGGCGACAATCAGGCTCCCGAGTTCCTTTCGCTCAGCGAGGTTGACGACCCGCTGATCCGAAAGATGGCCGTAGCGGGGGAAAAGCTACACGTGCCGTCGGACGAGGCGTTCTCCATGAACCACGACAGGCAGAGGTGGTGGTGCGGTTTCCAGGCCATGAAAGGCGCCAATCGCAACGTCTGGGTCGGGGTTCTGGTGCCGGAATCGGACATCATCGGCGATGCAGGTCAAGGATGGTTCTGGCCCTGGATCGTCGGCGCGGCGGTCCTGCTGTTGGCCGGCGCACTGGCCCTGTTCATGATCCGTCGCTACGGCCGTTCGTTCGATCGGCCCGACGATCGCTACGACGACCGGCATCCCGAAGAGAGTGTCCGGCGGCTGATCGCCAAAGGGGAAGGAGACGCAATCGAATTCAAGTCCACCATGCGTATGAATCTGCACACGCAAAAGGCAGGCAAGGAGATCGAACTCGCCTGGCTGAAGGCCGTCGTGGCCTTCATGAATACCGACGGCGGCGCCGTGCTTCTCGGCGTGTCGGACGATGGTGCGATCCTGGGCCTGGAATCAGACGAATTTGCCAACGATGACAAATGCCGGCTGCACTTCAAGAACCTGATCAATCAGCATATCGGGGCGGAGTTGTACCAGTACCTGAGCTTCCATCTTGTCACGGTGGACGGCCGGCAGATCGGCGTCGTTTCGTGCAGCCGCTCGCCTGAACCAGCTTACCTGAAGACGGCAAAAGCGGAGGAATTCTATATCCGCAACGGCCCTTCCAGCGAATCGCTGCCGGTCAGCAAGATCATGGCCTACATTCAAAACAGGGCCTGATCGGCATGCGCATGCTTTCGCGTATGCCGATCCGGCCGGTACGAATGGGCGCCCTGTCCGTACGAACTACAGTTCCCAACCAGCACGGTAGTCGGCCTTCAGGTATTGATTGGCCTCAGGGCAGTTGGTAACGCGGCGCGTCTTCGGGTCCCACTCGATACGCTGGTTGACCTTCAAGGCGACGTTGCCCAGCAGGTAGGCCTCGGTGAGTGGGCCGGCGTAGCTGAACGGGCAGCTTGGCTGGTCGGGATCGGACGCCTTGATGCCGCCGATCCATTCGGCGTACATGTCGCCGGGCCGGCGCAACGTCTTCGGCACGTCGGGGAAGTTGCCTGCCGACTGCCGGCCGGGGCCGAGCACGGCTTTCGTTCCGACGATGGCCGAGCCGTTCAGGCCGGGTTGCGCGCCGGCCAGAAGGTCTGCCGGCGGGTACTTGCCGCCATCGTACCAGTAGATGCTCATGGCCGGCCGATTGCCTTGGGCCGGGAAGTTGAACCGCAGAATGCAGGCGGCGGGGAACATCTCGCCGGTGGTTCCGGAAGTTTCGACAATCTCGACGCTTTCCGGGGCGTCGAGCTGAAGTCCCCAGTAGGCCGTATGCCAGAAGTGCGGCGCGATATCGCCGAGCGCGCCGGTGCCGAAGTCCCACCAGCCGCGCCAGACAAACGGGTGATAGACGTTGCCGCCCCGCAGTTGGCTGGCAGGCAGTTGATACACCGGATGCCCTTCGGGCCACTTGTCCTTGAACGGGCGCATGGCCGCCGGTCCGATCCACGACTCCCAGTCGAGCGATTCAGGCACCGGATCTTCGCCCTCCGGTCGATTGAATCCCTGCGGCCACCAGGGGCGATCGGTCCAGAAGTGGGCTTCGGTCACGTCGCCGATGGCGCCGCTGCGGATCACTTCGACCGTACGAATCGTGCCGTCACTGCCGCGTCCGCCGGTCCCCATGTGCGTGACCAGTTTCTTCTCGACGGCGATTTGCGTCATGATGCGCGCCTCGTCCACGGCGCGTGTCAGCGGCTTCTCGCAATAGCAGTGCAGCCCCTGTTTCATGGCCCGCACGCACGCCGGTGCGTGGTTGTGGTCGGGGGTGCTCACCACGACGGCATCGAGCCCTTTGGCCTCGTCGAGCAGCTTGCGGTAGTCGGTATAGACGCCGGCCTCCGGGAAACGCTTGGCGGCAGCGTCCAATCGCGGACGATCCACGTCGCATAGGGCGGCAATCTTCACGCCCGGCTGACCGGAAACGCCGTTCAGGTTAGCGCCGCCACGCCCGCCCGTGCCGATGACACCCACATTGACCGATTCGTTGGCGGCATAACCTCGGGCAAGCCCACCCGGAAGAATCAGTGCGGTTCCGGCAGCGGCAGCGGCCGACTTGAGGCAGGTACGACGTGTAACTCGGCGTTTCATGGCAGGCTCCTTGGATGGTGGGCTGGAAAGAAACGAGAACATTCCTCGCTCCTCTAGTATACCAGAGATTTGCACGCGTAACAGCCTGGCTGGGTAAGGCGAGATTCTTCGCAGGTTGGAAGGGCCGCCAAAGAAGACCGCCTGGTGGAAGGTATTCCCCCGAAGGCCACCGGCCGGCTCGGCCGGGCGGTGGCGCTTTGACAAGCCAACCGACGCTGAGTTCTAATGCGAGTCCGCTCCTGCACGCAGTTGCTCCACGGCCGGTTCCAGGGCGAAGCGGAGGAACATTGCGAAGTCGGGGGCGCGGCGCGGCGGTCTGGCGGCTTGAAGTGCGGCTTCCATGGCAGGCAGTACGGGACGGGCCTTCCCGCCAAGCTGTTGCAACGTGCGCGCAGCACACAGGGCAACGTCGTCGCTGTCGCTCGCAAGTGCGGCGGCGAGTACCTGGAGTGCAGCCGGGTCGCCGTCTAGCGCTACCAGCACGCCTGCCGCCTCGACCCTGACGGTGGGTGACGTGTCTGTCAACGCGGCGGTCAAGACTTGGGAGGCGTCGGCCGCGGCCAACTACGTGCGAGCTTGGTTGCTTCCCAAGAAGAAGTCCCGTACTGCCAAGAAGCCACGGAAAGCATAGCCAAATTGCTGTTGCTCATTGTGCAGCCTTGCCCGTGCCCGCCGGCCCCTTGCCTTGTTCGCCCTGACCGAAGTGACGAAAGCTTGCCATCGGCTGAGTCCTGTATGCTTCCTGGGCTTCGTTGGCAGAAGCCACAAGGATTTGCCTGGGAGCGAGTTCCCCCGATTCCTGGAATCTCTGGGGGGAGGCTTCATTCTCTGGTTCAAACAGGCTCGCCGCGATAGACTGCGATCCGCCCCATTCTTGTAGCCCTGGCGGGTGTGGCACCTTGACATGCTTTCCGAATTGCGGTAAAGACATATTTCGTTAAGGTGGGTTTATCCACCTAATGGCTTTGCCAGCGTTTCGTTTTTCGGCGCGCTCGCGGCGACAATCAGGGTTTGAGATTTCCATGATCCGACAGGCTGACAGTGTTGAAGTCGAGGTTTCGCCTTCCAACCGCTCTGGTTGGGCGAAGTGTATCGGCCAATGTGCATTGTCGGTGGCTCTGGTGGTCGTTGCGTATCTCTTCTATCTTTCTCGGCAACAGCCGCAAACTTGGGAAGTTGAGCGAATCACCGAACCGCCGAGGATGTACCTGTTCGGGACATCGCCGGTGCTCGCGGTATACGTGTTCTCGCCCGAAACCGGGGAGTGGACGCCGGTCGTCAGGGATAAGGTTAGAGCGGGCCAGGAGTTCATCTTCTCCGGTTCCCTCTGCAAGCAAGTAGGCGTTGGCTACGCCGAAGTCTACGACCAGAACGACGTAACTACCCTGAAAGATAGCTACTGCGTTTACGATCCGCACAGATCGCGGATTCCCACGGCCAATGATTCGGTCTACGTGCTGGATCGGAAGCTGCCGCGCGGCGGGTTTTGGCCATTGGCCTATGTGGGGCCTGGAGAACGAGTTCATTTTCAGGGGCGAATCTACGAGACCGAAGCAGGAAGCGAACCGAATATCCTTGTCATCCGCGACACCGGGGAGATAGTCCGGGAACTGGTGCCGCTCGATCAACAACATGCGAAGGGGAGGGATCATGGCGACCGACACGAAACCTGAAAACGCATCGCCCGCCAACGGCACCGTTGATACGAGTCTGGTCGATTCGGTCTTTTCGATGGTGGGCCAGAATACGGCCCCCATGGTGACGCGAACGCCTGTTCGATCGAAAACGGAAGTGCCGGCGGCGGTCTTACGGCAACCGGCTCGCGTGCGTCGGCCTGTTCCTGCCGAGACGGAACCGGCGGAGGAACCGACGACATGGTACGACTGGATCGGCAAAGCGGCGCTGGCTGTCGGCGTGGTGTGCGCCGCGTACTTTTTCCTCAAAGCAACGCCGAATTCTCCGCTTAATAGCCGACCTGCCCATTCCACAATGGCTGCCAGTCGGACGCCAGCCGGCCCACGACTTGTCACGCAAGATATTCAAGATGTAAACGTCGGCCAGCGGATCATGGGCGAAAATCCGCTTCGGGAACAAGTGGACCCCGACGCCCCAGAGCCGAACCCGGAGACGTGGCGCAAGCTGGTTCTTCGGATGGAAAAGGAGAGCGGAAGGGAGCTTCGAGTCAACTTGCTTCGCCCGGTTGAATGGATCGAGCAAGCGGGTGCCGAAGAGGGCGGTTTGTTCTATCTGAACCTGCCGGAAATGGGCGCGGTGGGCGATGCCCATGTCGTGGCCATCGAACCGTGTCCGCCGATCGAATCCGGCCGGGGAAACGTCGTGACCGGCACATTCCACCACGAGGCCGATCCCGACGTGAAGATTCTCCAGGTCGAGTTTTCCGACGGCGCGGTCATCAAAGGCGTGACGGACAATCACCCCTTCTGGTCGGAAGATCGTCAGGATTTCGTGCCGGTCGGCGAGCTAAAGCAGGGAGACCGCGTCCGCACGCAAAACGGCATCACATCCATAACGTCCATGTCTTCGCGTTACCCCGACCCGGGCGAAATGCTCTATAACCTGGAAACGCACAACGAGCACGTTTACCAGGTCACCACGGCGGGGATCCTGGTGCATAATTCGTGTTCGGGATTGAGCAGTATCGAAAAAATCCGTTTTCGTGGGGCGCGACGTATTGACTCGCTCCGAAAAGCAACGCATCAGGATATAACGAAGGCGTTTAAGGGAACGGGCTTCAAGCCAAGCAGTCATTTCATCAGCCGGGTGAAGGACATACGCACTGAGCGTCTCGGATTGAAGTCGTTTGATGATCTGGAGGCGATTTTTCGACACGGTAACATCGTGAATGCCGACAAAGGACTGCGAGCCATTGTTCGTGGCAACATGGCCGTGGTATTTGATCCGAAAAGCGGCGTCCTCGTGACATTGACACCCTGGTAGTCCTCTCATGCTCATCGTTCCATTTCGGAAGACATCGCAACTTGTTGAAGAGGAACACGGAGGTAGATACATTTGCCCCTGGTGTCGCGCTTCGCATACGCACGAGAAAGATGATATTACTTGGGTGGATGTACCGCTACGCCCGGAACATAAGTCTACAGTATGTCTTGGTTGTTGCATTGACGTGTATGGTGCTTGTCGCTCGGACGAATTCTCAACACATCCGTATGCGGATTTCGTGCAAGATGCGGCTTGCGTCGAAGGTATGGAAGTATCGCAATTCCGTGATGCTTGTTTACGTCATCAGTTGAAGATAATGAAGGAGAACCCAAACGCCTACCGCGATCCACAATTTGCGAGGATTCGAGCGGGCATCGAGAGTATTCTTTCTGAGAATAGGTGACTTGCCGTTTGCGGCGTCTGGGATTGTTTGTCCGAGATTGTCTGAGTTTGGATGGCCGGTAGTTGGGTGAAGGTTGGTGGGAAGCGAGGGCTGCGTGGAAGGCGCACGAGAACGCGGGCGGCGAGGTTTGCCGCCCGCGTTGATGTAAGTCGGACAGAGACGGGTCAGTTGGCCGGAGGACTCGGTGTTCGGCTTGGGAGTAGCGGCTTCAAGAGGGTTACGGCGGCGACGAAGTCGCATCGCTCCACCGCGATTGTGAAGTCGATGGGGTTGA
This sequence comes from Thermoguttaceae bacterium, assembly GCA_040772845.1. Lineage (GTDB taxonomy): Bacteria > Planctomycetota > Planctomycetia > Pirellulales > Thermoguttaceae > PWXP01. Next base: position 4,550,079 of record JAXGXG010000001.1, on the reverse strand, counting down.
AGTTCGTCTCGCAGTGGAAGCAGCGGCCCAGATTCGTGCGGGGGTTGACGGCCGAGACGTACTCGCCGCAACAAGGGCACAGGAAGGTCAGTTGGCCCTGCCGCTGCTTGTGGGGCCATCGAAGCTGTTCCAGCAGCAGCTTCCACGAGATGTCATTACGCAGCCGGCGCAGGATGTCGTCGTCGAAGTATCGTGGCATGGCGGGACTCCCGGCGTTAGGGCAGTTGGAATTCGCCAACCGCCTGCTGAAACAGGTTGTCGTCGATCCGCAGGACCTTCCGGGCCGCGGCTTGCAGCAGGCAAGCCGTGGCCAGGTTGTTGATCTGCCGCGGCACTCCGCCCGTGAAGTCGTGAATCGCCGTCTTCACCGAGTCGCCGAACACCTGGGGGTCGCCTCCGGCCTGGCCGAGTTGGAAGTCGATGTAGCGGCAGGTCTGCTCGCGGGAGAGGGGCCGGAGTTGGTGGCGGACCGACACGCGGTTGAGCAGGTCGGCGTGGCGGGCCTGCCGCAGGACGGCGCGGAGCGGTTCCTGGCCGACCAGCAGCATCTTCAACGGGGGCCGCACGTCGAGTGCGGAACTGATCAGCAGCCGCAGGTCGGTCAGGGCGTCGCCGTCGAGGAGGTGGGCCTCGTCGAAGACGAGCAACAAGGTCCCTTCGGCGCGTGCGGCCCGTTCCAGGATCTGTTCATAGAGGCGTTCCTTTCCCCGGCGTGGCGTCTCGCCGAGTTGGGCAACGACCATCTTCAGCAGCCCCGCACAAGGCAGATGGGTGAGGTGGCAGTAGAGGGCCTGGCATTGCTGGGGCGGCAGGCCGTGGAGGAACCGCTTCAGAAGCGCCGACTTGCCCACCCCGCTGGGACCAGTCACCAGGCCGAGCTGGCCGCATTGGACCAGATACTCCATGCGTGCCAGACCCTCTTCCATGCGAGGGTCCTGCCACAAGGCGGAGGCCGCGGCGTGTTCGGAGAAGGGTTGGCTCTTCAGTTGGAAGTGCTCCAGGTACATCAGTCGTTCCTTTCGTGAAGTAGGGATTGAAGTTGAAACAGGATTTCGGGAATCGCGGGCGATGCCGCCTGCGAGAAGGCTTGCCGCAGCAGGCGTTCGTTGACGCGGTCATGCCGGGCGTGGAAGGCGGCCAGGATATCCATCTCGTGGGCCGCCAGGCCGGACAGCCCGCCGCGTCGCCCCAACAGCCGGGCCAAGGCGCCGGCGAAGCCGGTCAGCGACCACGTGTTTCGTTGCCGGGCCGAACGGTAGTCGAGGCCCTGGCTGCGTTGCTGCTGATGCATGGCGTCGTGTTCGGCGCGCAGGGCGTCGAGATAGTGGGGCGTGACGGGGTCGGTCGGCGTCGCGGGCGCCGGTTGCGTGTGACTGCCCCGTTCCCGCTCGTACCGCCTGCCGCGGCCGAGATAGACGTCGGTCGGCGAGTACAATTGCACTTCTTCGAGCGCGGAGAACGGATCGTACTGGACGATCACCTTTTCACCCCGCAGCTTCGGATCGACGGCGAACAGCCGGTTGTCGACGCGGACGTCGGAGTGGTCCACGTCGACCGTGCGGAGCACGCGCTGATGGAAGAAGGTCAGCACGACGCCCAAGTCGACCTGCCGTATCAGGCGCGGTTCTCCGTGAAATCGCTCGTGCGGCGTCTGGCCCGTTTCGCGGTTCACCTCCCGGTGGTACGCCACCTCCAGCCAGGCGGCCAGGGCGCGGTTCAGTTCGTCCAGCGTGAGGATCTGGCTTGCGCGGACTTCGGCTTCGAACTGCGTCTGGCAGGTCCAGAAGAATCGTTCGATGAGTCCGCCCGGCGCCGGCTCGCGCGGCGGGCGGTGCAACAGTTTGATGTTCAGTTGGGCGCACGCCAATTGCAGCGCCTTGGCGTGGTAGATTTTGGCATTGTCGACGTACAACTCGCGGCTGGCGCCTTGGTTTCCCCAGGCGCGGAGCAGGGAATCGATCAGGATGTCGAGGTTCTCGCGAACGTAATATCGGGCCTCGACGATGTACCGGCTATGGCAATCGATCCAGGCGGACAAGTGCGTCTTGATCGCCTCGCCCCGTTGCATCACCAAGGGGCCGTGCTCGAAGTCGCCCAGCCACAAGGCGCCCGGCCGGTCCCGGGTCCAGCGGCAGCGGACCTTCTGCGTGGAAGCTCCCAGCCTCCGCCGCGTGGCCCCTTCGCGCCGCAGATGCTCGTAGAGGGTACTCCGTGGAACGGCGCGGCCGAACTCCCGCTTCAAGATCCGATTGATGACCCTGTCCGAGCGGTAGGGCTGCTCCTTCTTCAGTACGACGGCGCGGGCCAGCAAGTCGGCGTGCTTCGCTCGCGCCTTTCCTCGATCGCTGCGCCGACGGCGGTACAAACCCGGCACCCCTCCATCCTTCAGGCGACGCCACTGCCGACGGAAGGTGCGCACCGAAATGCGTCGCCGCTGTCCGTTGGGCAGGCGACGCTCCTCCTGGCTGAGCTGTTGGAAATACCGTTCGCGCTGCGCTTCGGGAATCTCCCCCAAAAGCACGGGGCTCAGCAGCGAACACCAGAAGACGGCCCAGTCCTCATCGTTACGAACCATCGCTTGGACTCCTTGTCAGGAACGAATAACCCGCATCAGAGTCCCAACCTACCTCATCCGAAGCCCGATCTTGTTGCAAAACGGGGGAAAAACTTTTCCGGGAACACGCCCTCCCACTCGGCGGCAAGATGGAGCAGTTGGCGCGATTGCCGAAGCAGCCGCTCCCGTTGCGGGCTGCGGAACTTCTGCGGCGCAACAGCCCCGACGAAGCGATGGCAGGTCGATGTCGGACAGTGCTGCTCAATCAGCCGACGCCCCTCGGCCAGGGCCGCCAATTGGCATCCCAGCCAGGCCAGCATTCGCCAAAGGGTGCTGTGGTCGAAAAGTCCCCTCGCATCTCGGGCTGGCGCGTCCGGCGGGTCTTGGTAGACCCTCGGTCGGCCTTTCGGACTGGCTGTTTCGCGATAACTCTGCCCGTCGTGCTCCAGATAGCTGGCGGAAAGATGCAGCAGGGCCGGACCGGCGTAACGCTTATACGGGAGTACGAAAGTCGGGGTAATCGGTAAAGACGTACCGGCAATTGCAACACCGCCAGCGGGCCAGCCACACGATCACGCACGGCACCGTGTAACCGACGATCAGCCGCAAGCCGCGAGGGCGCACATCATGAGGTTGAAACTGTCCCTCTGCATCACAGCGGGCGCAAGACTTTCGATAACACTTACGAACGGAACCCCGCCGGCACACCGCGCGGTTGTGTTCCTCAACTTCACGTACAGTAGTGAGTGCAGGCAGTTCGATACTCATGGCAGTTAGCTTTCTTGCTATGGGAGGGGCGAGGGTCGCGCACTACACGGATCTCGTTCCTCCCTTTTTCGCGCGCATACTCCCGGCCCAGCCCAAGACAACGGGCGGGGTTCTACATAGAATCTACCCGGCGGGGTAAGCAGCGGGATACGGGGCGGGGTTCCTTTCCGGCCAACTTAATCCAGACTCCGCCCGGTTATTCCGGTCCCGCAAACCTGGACGCCGCACCGTTCTTGCCGTACTGATATTGAGGTACCATTGTTGTGGAGAGTTGGGCGAAAGGCTGGCAGGAGAGATTTCGGTCCTTGATCCTCCGCATGGGATACGAAGACACCTTCACATTTGTCATGTCGAGGAGCGATGAATCGTTCGGCCAGATGTTCCGCGCTGTTCGCCAAGCCGGTGGTGAAGGTGACGGCGGTTTCTTGGCTTTCGCTCACCTGGAAGAGATGTTCTACATAGACGCTGCAAAAAGGGAAAGTCTTCGAGAGGCATTCATGGAAGCTCTGGTTCGCAGTCTTCGACAATGTCTTCGGTCCGGATGGAATCAAGGCAAGAGAATTCGTGAGCGCCGAATTGATGCGCAAACAAAATGGCCTATTCCACATTTCGTGTCCGATCTTCAATACTCACATGACGAATGGACAGGAGTTCAGGAAGAAGTCTGGAGAGAACTTGACCGACTCAAGCCGCCTGATGATTGGTGTCCAAAGAATTTCGAGGATCGAATTGTACAGGAGGCTTTCGCTAATGTATGGCCACCAGGGTGTGTTTTCCCCGTGGGATCATCTTGACAGGGAGCTGACGGTGTGTGCTATTGTCAGTTTGCAGTCATTCGGCCATACAGACGCATGAACCGTGAAAGAAAAGGCCAACGAACATAGTAACGCTCATCATGGTGTGCAATGTGAAACCGTGTCGCTTCTGAGCAATCACCAGAGGCTATACGTATTTCCAGAACACGAAATATAGTAGGATCACCTTAACAACCTGAACGGAAAAAAGGGGTCAGGAGCCTTTTTGGCAAGTTGCATCTCCTGCGTAAGCTGGGGCACGTTATTCTTGCCGTGAAGGGCAGAAGGACTCCCGCCTATTGTGTGCATGGCGCCCAGTCTTCCCAAAAGGCTCCTGACCCCTTTTTTCGACTTAGGCACCCGGATGTCTCCAGCCCGTGATCCATTTCGCGCGGCAGGCTGCCTTCTCGCGTCTCTCAGTATATCATCTGGTCGGGAGGGTAGGAACGGACGCGTGTTTTCGCAAATCGGACGCGCCACTCAACTACCACGAAATGCTTCCTAGACCTGCTGGACTGTGCCGCTCGACTGAGGGGCGTGTTGGTTGTATGATAGTATAATAATAGACGATGTGTGTACGAGTCTCCGAGGTGACCAATGACAGCTTCAGGAATTGCATTGCCCGTTGACGTTGACCGGCCTGCACTTCGAGTCGGCCCGGAAGGTGTGCTCCGAGTGGGCAAGAGCCGGATCAGTCTCGATCTTATCGTTCGGCAGTACGAAAATGGGATGACGCCCGAGGAGATGGTACGCGCCTATGACTCCTTGGTGTTACCCGACGTCTATACGGCAGTCGCCTACTGCTTGCGTCATCGTGACGAAGTGCGGGCATATCTGAGGCGGCGGGAAGAGGAAGCCGGTGCTCTCAAAGTGAAGTTGCACGGAGGATCGGACTTGGATGGATAACACGTACGCGACACAAAGGCCAACCTATTCCGATAAGCAGTTCTATCCGCTGCTTGCAGCGGCGCTGATTGTCAGCGCCGGCCTGGTGGCAATCGAGGCCTTCCACGCAGTGCTTGTGGATGCTGTCACCGAGTTTGTATTGACGGCCCATACCCCTTACGGCGGAAGTCTGGTATACTGCGGAGTATTCTGTCGATGTGGGTATTCCTTGTTGTTGAGAGCGCTTCTTGATGGATCCGTTTCGAATGTGCCTGGCGTTTGGGCCGGTTGCCGTGTATATGCTCGTTTTGGGCGTTCTGAACGTATCGCGACGGCCGCGCGTGGTGTCGGGGGTGCGCGATATGGGGGCGCTGGGGTTGGCCGTTTCGGGGCTGGTGCTGGTGGGGCCGCTGGAACTGTTCGTACCCAATGCTGCGGCACTTCGTTACGGGGCGTACGTATGGCCGCTGCTGGCCGGGTTCTATGGCATGTGCCTGGTCCTGATCCTGCTGACCATGCGGCCGAGGCTGATCGTGTACAATATCTCGGTGCGCGAGTTGCGGCCGATCCTGGCCGAACTGGCCGCCCGCCTCGATCCTGCCGCATGTTGGGCAGGCGATAGCCTGAACATACCCCAGTTGGGAGTCGAACTGCACTTCGATGCATCGATCTGGATGCGGAACGTCTCGCTCGTTGCGTCCGGGGGCGAGCAGAATTACCTGGGATGGCATCGGCTCGGACGCGAATTGAAGGCCGTCCTGGCCCCAGTCGAGTTGGGGCGCAATCCGCGAGGCTTCAGCCTCCTCAGCGCCGGTACGCTGATCCTGGCGTTTCTTGTCATCAACGTCGCACGCAACCCCGAAGCGTTCGGACGATCCCTCATGGATATGCTACACCTATAGGGGCCCCAAGCCGCGACGGAAGACGATGAAGGTCAGATCGTCGGGCTTGCTGGGCATTCCGGGGATTGGTTCGGTCATGCGGCGCCGGCATTGATCGACCAGGTTGTCGGCCACCCGGCGAAGCGGACCTTTGCGAATGCAGTCGACCACCTCGTGCATGTGCAAATTGTCGAACAGGCCGTCGGTGGCAAGCAGGAGGGTGTCCCAGCGGGCCAGGTCCAGGGCCGAACCGATTTCGATGCGCATGTCGGGCGTGCCAAGCATGTTGGAAACGAGGTGCCGGTCCTCGTGGTGCATGGCCTCGGTTTCGTCCAGTACGCCTGACTCGACCGCGTAGCCTACCGGCGAGTGCGAGACGGTCTGCAGCTTGAGTTTGCCCCGCTGGCCGACGGCCAGGATCATGGAATCGCCAACGTGGTACGGGCGAACGGCGTTGCCTTGGACCTCGACCACTGTAATGGTCGACCCGGCGCCGAGCCCCAGTTCGCAGATGGCCCGGTTGGCGTCCTCGATACCGTTGAGGATAACGCCTCGCAGGTTGGGCTGGTCGGGAGCGTGTTCCTCAATGGCGGCGATCATACGGCGTACGGCCAGGCCGGCCGCCTGCTCGCCGGCCGGCATTCCGCCCATGCCGTCGGCCACGACCAGGACGGCGCCTTGTCCATCCAGGGCGACCAGTGCGGCGGAGTCCTCGTTGGGCGTTTCCTTTCCCGGCGCCCGGGCTGAGAAGACAACGGCTTCGCCGCCGCCGATCGGATGGTGCTCGGCCCGTGGCATGTCGGTTTGAAAGAAAACCTCGACGTTCATGGCGTCATGCTTTACTCCCACTGGAGCGTTTCGAGGTACTGTCGCAATTGTCCGGCATTGCGGTATTTCCGCAAGATCAGGGACCGCTTCAGGCCGCAACAGATCTGCTTGACCACGGCCGGCTGCCTGGCGTAGCGTTTGGGGCCGCCCACGGCATCGTACAAGAGGCGGATCAGGTTGATCACGTCTTCGTGAATGTTCTCCGGGCTGGCGGGCCCCCAGTGGAACATATCGACCAGCTTGATTTCAAATGCGATACCGCGGCGGCGAACGATGATGTTCTCGTCATGCAGATCGCCATGGTACTCCCGGAGCTTGTGGATTTCCTCAATACCGGCAGCCAGCGTGTGGAGCAGATGGAGGGCCTCGAACACGTGCAGGCGTCGGCCGGGCTGGCGGGCGATGAACTTGCGGAGCAATTCGCCTTCGACGAATTCCGAGACGAGAAACCGGACTCGCTGGCCGTCGAAGTCGATGGTTTCCTGCGTATGGTACTGGATCAGGATGGGGCAGCGGCGGAGTTTGTGGAGTTTTTTGGCGTAGAATCGCGCCGCCTGATTGCGCCGATTCCGGTGGGGGAACCAGATTTTGGCCGCCCGCTCGATGCCGGTGGCGCACTCTCGCACGAGGTAGACTTCGCCTTCCCAACCACGGCCGATCTGGTGCAGCACTTCATATTTCCCCGCAAGGATTGCGCCTGGAGGGAGACGGAACGCGGTAATGCGGGGTACGGAACTGGCAGTGGACATCAGGGTATGAATAGGAATACGGGAGTCAGGGTCGCCAAGCACCAGGAAGCACCGATTCAGCTATTATACCCAAACGGTCTAGAGGTAGTCCAGCAGCGACATGTTCATAATCGTGCCCATGGACTTCAGGGAGCCCTCGTACGAGGCTTGCCGAGCCATGAGATCTGAGATGACCTGGACCATATCCGCATCGTATTCCAGCGAAAGCGACGTCTGCAGGGAGACGTCTTCCGTTTCGGCCCGCTGCTGGAGCAGCTCGATGGACTGCTCTCGCGCGCCCAGTTCCGCCCGCGCGAAGTTCAGATCGACCAGTTTGGTGTCGAGTATGTCGATCGCTCGCTGGACCTCCAACGTATCGTTGGTCTCCAAGGCATGTTGCAGCCGAATCAGGGCGGTGAAGATGCTCTGCGTCTCGAGCTTGTGGACGTCACTCCCGTCGAGGACCTGTTCACCCCCCACCATAGGCTCGCCCGGATTGGCATCGACGAATCCTTCGCCCAGGTTCGGGCTTTCGTCGGTCGGATCGAGAGTCACGGTCCAATCGGCGCTGACGGCCGCATCGGCGGCGATGGCGGCCATGATGTCGTTGGCCGTGTGTGCTGCCGTGGAGTCGAATTGAATGGTCATTTCCACCCCGGCCGTATAGGAAGTGACCACGGCCGCACCGCTACCGATGTTGTCGACGAAGTTGACTTGGGTGCCGTTGTACAGGGCGCCCAGGTTATTGGCGGTGAAGATCATGTCGTTGTCGAAGCCGGCAGACGTCACCGTAGCAGTCGCGTAGGTGGTCATGCTTCCGCCGGAAGCCTCGGGCGGGGTAACCGGGTCGGTGGCATCGACGTTGCCCGTTCCGTCGTTGTGGCTACCGTCGGTCGGGTCGAACGCGGCGGTGAAGTAGGCCGATTCGGGGGAGGCAGCCAAGGCGTTGACAATATCCAGGGCCGTCGTCACACCGGCAGCGATCCCGAAAGTCAGGGTTCCGGCCACCGGGTCGTAGGCAACGGACCCCGGCACGCCGGCGGCATCGAAGATCACTTCGGTATTGTTGTAGTCGGAGCCTGCCGTATTTGCCTGAAAAATGAGGTTGCTTTTCGCGGCGGCCGAGACCATGGTCACTTCGGGGATTCCGGTAACGGTGGGATCGACGCTTTCCTCCTCGCCCACCGGAATCAGCCCCAGGTCGATCGCGGCTTTACTCGCCTCGGTGCGTTCGACGCGGAACGTGTTCGGGCCGCTGCTGGTATCGGTCAGGGTAATGCCGTTCCCGAATTCGGCGAGCGATGCCTCGAGTTCGCCGGGGGCGAGCGTGTTGATATGGGCGATTACCTCGCCGATGGTTGCCATTCCGCTGATATCGACTTCCAGCGGGATCGGGTTCCCTTCGATGTCGATAGGGCTGCCGGCGAGCGTGATGGTGAAATCGGCGCCATCGGCCGTATGGACGCCCCAACCGTAGTTGAGGTCTTCCAGCAGGGTGTCGCCGGTGAAGGTTCGCAGGCCGAGTTGGGTGGCCGTTTCGCCGCCGTTCTCGCCGATCATGAAATCGCAACCGCTGACGCGCGAGCGAACATTGATCCCCGTCTTGTTATCATTGATCTCTGCGGTCAAACCGGCGCCCAGGCCGTTGAGGGTATTGAGCAGGTCTTCGACGGTTTCGGCCGTTGAGAAGGCGACGTCGAACGTCTCGTTCTGGTTGACGATTCGCAGTCCGCTGTCCTTGTCGAACGTGATCCCGTCGCCTTCGGCCGTAACCGCGGTGATTCCGGTCATGACCACGCCCTCGCCGCCCTCCACGTCGTCGAGCGGATCGATACTGGCGGTGTACGGGATGTCTGCCTCGGCGTTGATGGCGTCGATGACGTCCTTCGCGGTGGAATAGCCCTCGTCCACGGAGATGACAAGGGTTCCGGCCACGGGGTCATAGACGACCAGTTCGTTTCCCGCTGTTACGGCCGGGTCGTCCACGATGCTGATGTCCAGGTCGTTCAGATCGACTCCTTCGGCGGTCTGCTCGCCGGGCGCGTCGGCAATGATGCGGATGTCGTTATCGACACCGGGCGAGTGGAGGACGGCCCACGCGTGGACGCCCAGCACGTCGTCCAGCGACGTGGTGGAACGAACCACCGGATCGAGATCGCGTCCGATGATCGGGGCCGTCCCGACGCCGTTGGGCCGCAGAATGCCCAGCTCGTTGGCCACGGTGCCGCCGCCCACCTCGCTGATGGACAGGTTTCCCGTGCTGCCGGCCATTTGAATCTGGATGGTCGTGCTGGTCACCTCGACGTACAGCTCGGAACCGGTCGGTGGATTCGTCTTGATCAACGCGGCGATATCGCCGATGGTCTCGGCCGAACTGAGGTCGATGGTGCTGACGTTCGATCCGTTCGAGATTGCGATGCTGCCTTTGCTGATCCCCTTTCCTCCGCGCAAGTCGCTCACTCGCGTGTCGAGCGTCAAGACCGGCTCCAGGTCGACAGAGCCGCAAACGGGATCGCTGATCGCGCCGAACACGGCGTTTCCATCCAGATTACTCGACGTAAGCAAGTTGAGATCGGCGTAGCTCTGGATTTCGAGTTCGTTGCCGTCGTATCGGACAGTCCCGTCGTCCAGGTTGACGAACGGGCGCACCGACGTGAGCGAACCTGCAAAGATATACCGGCCGCGGAAGTTCTGGTTTCCCGTATCGACCAGCGATTCGAGTGCCTGGCGGACCTGCTGGGCGGCGGCGAGTCGCTGCTCGTCGCTGGCCAGCGTTCCGGCGACGCCGAGGGCTGCGGCGCGGACGTCGGCCATGTTGCTGGAGACGTCACCAAGGGTGGTGTCGGTATTGCTCAGATACGATTGGGTCGTTGACAGATTGGAATTGATCTGGGTCTTCTGTTCGAGCAACCGCTGCAGACTCATGGCCCGCAAGGACGACACGGGGTCTTCGCTAGGAACCTCGTAACGATGGCCCGTAGCGAGTTGCAGTTGCAACTTGTACAGGGCCTGCTGGTCCGACATCACTTGGTTCAGCAGTTTCTGCCGGATGAACGTGCTGCTCACCCGGGTCGTCGGAATGCCGGTAATCGATGTTCCCATGCCTCTTCGCGGGGCGAACCGGATCGGAGTTCGCCCTCACGCCCCCCTTAAATGCTCACAAGGACATCAAACAATTCGCTCAACGTGGAGATGAACTTGGACGAAGCGGTGAATGCGAACTGGTAGGAGATCATATTGATCGCCTCTTCGTCCAGATTGACTCCGCTGATCGATGCTCGCTGGGCTCGCAGGGTTTCCTCGAAGACGCTGGCGCCGTCCGCGTCGGCCTGGGCGACGGTGGAACCCTGTGTAACACCTCCCACAATCCGGTCGTAGAGCACATAGATCGAAGCGCCGTTCTCGGACTCGAGCGCCCTGTCGCCGAAAGCGGCCAGTTCGACGGCCATGTCCGTATCATTCCCCACCCCGCCCTTCGATGCGGCGAACTTGGCCGGGTCCTCCTGCACATCTTCGTTGATTCCCAAATCGCGCGCCGACGTGCCCGTGAAAAAGGTCGCAATCCCCAAGGCCGCCAGCACGCCGCTGGTGTCGTCCGAGAAGGCAATCTGCTGATCGGATGCCCGGCTGGCGATCGACAGACGGCGGTCGAGCGTGATTTCGGCCTTGACGCCGTCGATGTCATTGAGCGTGTTGCAGAGATCTTGCAGCGTCGTATCGTTGCCGCCGACGCCGTCCAGGTCGACATAGACGTCGGTCGTTTCCGAGAGCTTTGTCTTCGTGTTGTACACCTGCACCTGAAAAATGCCGTTGACGGGCGTGAAATGAAGTCCGGCTTCGTTCAGCGTCAGGTCGACGTCGTCGACTGCGTGCTCCCCGGTCACCTCATCGAAGCCGTTGAGCCCCTGCCCGCTGGTATACAGTTGGTTGAATTCATAGATGAAGGTTTCTGCGAACGAGTCGAGATTATCGAGGAAATTGCCGAGGACGTCATCGCGCGCCATCAGCAGGCCCTTGAGTTCGCCGGAATTGGGGTCCAGAGACGCATCCGTATCCGAGATATGGATATCGGCAATGGTCGTTCCGCGGTCGGTGCCGTAGACGACCTCGACTTCGCGTCTCATGCCCTCGAACACAAGATAGTCGCCGCCCCGATACACGACCACGCCGCCGCTGGGCTGTTCCACCACGCGGACGTCCATAATCGAAGCCAGATTCTCCAATGCCGCCAGCCGCTGGTCACGGAGTCCGACCGCGTCGCTCTTGGAGATCGTGCCGCCTTCCGTTTCGGCAATCCGCACGTTCAGTTGGCGGACCTCCTCGAGCAGACGGTTGATGTCCTCGGCCGTATTCTCGATGCGACTGTTCACATCTCGGCGGAGTTCCTGCGCGCGGTCGGACATCCGGCCGATGTCCTGGGTGAGCGTAATACCCTGCAGAACCGCCAGGTTGCGGACCGAGACGTCTTCCGGCTGATTGAGCACCTCGTTGATCGCGGCGAAGAAATTGTTCATCGACGTGCTCAGGTCGTTCTCGGTCAGCTCCCCGATGATCGCCTCCAACTCGGAGTAGGTGTTCTCCAAGGTGGACGTACTCGCCTGATCACTGACCGCGCCTCGCAAACGCTCTTCCAGAAAATAGTCGATCTTCTGCACGACCGCCGAGACCTGGACGCCCATGCCGAGCAGCACCCCCCCATATCGTTGGGTCGGGGCCGGCGTCAGCTCGATCTCTTCACGAATGTAGCCGGGCGTGTTGGCGTTGGCGATATTCTGCCCGACCACTTGCAAGGCGATTTGATTCACCCGCAGTGTATTCGCTGCCAACGTGAGCGAGCTGAAGAGGGACATGTGTGGAACTTACCCTGTTTCGCGAGACTGCGCCGAATGGCTAGGCTGCCCTGTCAATCAGGGCGCCACTTGCGCGGGATTTGTCCTCTTCTGTATATGTCGGCTTCATTTGCCCGCCGGTCGCAATAATCTCCAAGAGATGGGAAAGGTGGAGTAAATTCCGCTGGACTGCGGCCCAATGGGCCAGCGTATGGTGTTGCAAGATGCGACTATTCGACCTTGCCTCCGCTACCTTGGGACGCAGACGGTGCTGCTGGTCGATCGGCAGGGCGGTACTCAGGTCACGGATGCTGCCGGATGGGAGGCCCTCACGGCGGGCGTCGCCGAGAAGCTCCTCGCGGCGATTGACGCACGCTTGCAGTGCTTCCACAAGTTGCCCTTCCTCCTCGGCCAGCGACTGGAGCCCTTTCGTGTCGTAGGCGATGAGCATCGTTCGCTTCTTCGCCAGCAGCTTCAGGAAACTATCCTGTACGCCCAGCAGGTCGCCAAGCATGGTTGCGAGTTCCGATTCCCAGTTGTGGGGCATTCCAGGTGTTCCGTGAATTCGAGGATAGGAGGAAAGAGCGATTCGCAATTACGGTGTTTCGTGCCGACTATCTGCGGCCGGCAGACCAGCAGGCGTACATGGGCCCGAAGAACTGGTCGCCCGTGGTTTGGCTGATCTTTTCGGCCAATACCTGATCGAGCTGCTGCGTAAACATTTCCTCGGCCCGGCCGCCGTGGAAGTAGGCGGGTTCTCCGACGGTTTTCCGCATGGACTTGAGCATTTGCGCGAACAGGAGTTCTCCCAGGATTTCCTGGAACTTCTGCTTGGTTTCCGAATCGTCCGCTGCGGAAGATTCCGCCTTGGCCAGTCCGGCCGTCGAAAGGCCGGTCGTTGCCAGGCTCGTATTTGCGAGCCCCGGATCGAACGAGGCGGGAATGGGAAGGGCGGTATTCATCGTGCAGGTCCGTTTCTCGGGCTATTCGATAATCAGTTTGCCGTACAGCTTGCCGTTGCGATGCAGTCCCTTGATGATCTCGATCACGTCGTCGTTGGGAACCTGCATGGCGTTGAGCGCCTCGACCATGGCTTTCAGTCGTGGAACGGCCGTTTCGGCCGGATCGACGGCAACGAATCCGCCGCCGGTCATGGCGCCGCCGGCTTCGATCACAATGTTCTTGTGCGAGACGACGACCGCGCCGATCTGCACGTCGCCGCCGATGACGATACTGCCTGCCCGCTCGTTAATGACCACCCGCGGTTCGGTTTCGGGTTGCAGCAGGGGCAGTCGAAGCACGAGGGAGACGAAGAGGACGGGGTCCTGCTGGTATTGCGACGGGATGATCACCTCGATGTTCTGCTGGTTGATGGCCTTTGCCAGCGGCGCGCCGCCGGTGCCGAATCCCAACTGGCTATTGATCGTTTCCACCACTTCCTGGGCGTTACCGAAGCCGGCATGGTTTTCGTCGAGTACGAGTGTGATTTTTCCGTCTTTGGTGAAGGCATTGAAGAAATCGGCTTCCAGTCGCGCGCCGCCGAAAATGCGGCCGGTTGTCAGCATGGTCTCGCCGTCGACGGTGATGGGCCCCTCGGCGAACGCGTAAACGCGCGGGTCCTTGCGGTCCGGACCGACCAGCGGGGTCAGGAAGAGCCGCCCGCCGGCCAGACTCTTCGCCGATCCGATCGAGGCGACCGTGCAGTCGAGCTGATCGCCCTGGCGGGCGCCGGCCGCAGGCACCGTGGCGGTTACGAGCACGAGGGCCACGTTTTTGGCGTTCTTGAGTTCGTCCAGGCCGCCGGGGCCGAGCTGTTCGCCCATGGCGCTCATCAGTTGGGCCAGGCTCCGGACGGTGGGCTGGTAGGCGCCGCCGTCTCCCTTGCCGTCGAGCCCGACGACAATGCCCATTCCCTGCAGCGTGTTCTGCTCCTGGCCCTTCAGGCGGCAGACGCTTTTGAGCATGGTGGTCGTCGGCGCGGCGCCGGTCTCGGCAGACCGGCCAAACCGGACGGCGGTCAAGCTCATTGCCGCGATAACGATGATCCACAGTCGCTTTTGCATGGCCCGGTTGTCCTGATGAGCACTTGGAGGTTCGGTGGTTCCGGAGGGTGATGCCTGGGTTGGGCGCCGGGGCTAGAAGAGTTGATATCCGTCCATGACCTTCTGGAGCCAGCCTCGCCTGTATCCGTCGCGAACGTGTCCCGCTTCCCGTTTGATGATTCGCAGGGCGGCCACGTTTTCGCTCCGGACGGAATTGGTTTGCTTGTTCAGGTCTTCGGGCCGGACCTCGCCACTGAGCGAGTATTCCCAGACTTCCTCGTTGTTCTGGATGGACCGCGTTCCTTCGACGACAAGGTTGCCATTCGGGCGGATATCGACCACGGTAACCGCGACGCGAAAGATCATGGAATCGCGCGTTTCAAGTCCCGCTTCCGATCGGTACTTCTTATCGATCTTCCCCTTGATTTGCGGCTCGCCGGCACTTTGCGGATCGGGGATCATGGCCATATTCTTCAGTAGGATCCAGTCGTTCAGCACGGCGTCGAGACTGGCCTTTTTCCGGTTGTCGATCTCTCCTTCGCTAATGACCACCGACTTCTCATCGACCAGGACGGTGATAATGTCGTGCAGTCGCACCGGGCGCGGTTCCGGCGGCGCCTGGTACATCCAACTCGCCCGTTCCAGCGTCAGGCCCGAACCGCGCGCGTCGCGAAACAGGCTTGAATCCTGGGCGAAGGTCGTAACGGCCGTCAGACAGACCGTCGCCATGGCAACGGTCCGAAGGTGGCACAGGAATGTCAATAACGCGTGTTGGCGCATGATTTTTCGACCTTTTCTCGCGACGGGCTGATTACGGCAGGCGGTGTTCATTGCGGGTTCCGAAATCTCTATCGGCTGCGGGCGGGCGGCTGCGGGTTGGCGATGTGGACGGCTCGGGCATAGACCTCGACTTCGCCCACGCCGCATACCCGGGCGAAGAACGTCTCACGCGTGGCGAGCGATTCGATGGAGACGAGGGCGCCCTCGCTGCCGTCTTCGCACGCTCGTCCTTGCGTACGAATCCGGATGCCTGCCGCGTGGGCATGGACGGTAACGACTTCGCCTCGCCGAACAAACACCGGCGACTGGATGGCGTCCGTCGTGACGAGCTTTCCGGCCGGAATGGACCTGGTCGTCTCTTTTCCTACGGCTTGCTCCAGGCTGCAGATGGTATTGCTCTGGTCCTGGATCGAATCGACGTGGCACAACTGGAGGTCGCTTTCGCGCAACAGGGTCCCGCGCGGCAGCGAACGGGCTGCGACCACGAACGAAGCAGGAATGGAGACCTCGGCCGTAATGGCCGCCTGCTGCGGTCCGTCTGGCGTAACCAGCCGCAGGTCGAACTGCTGCCCGCCGACCCACGGGGCCTGGCCGCCGGCGACTTGGACGTCGGTGGCCGGATCGACCAGGGGCCGGACCAGGGTGTCGGGCAGAAGCACGTCGACTTCCCAGGGCGTTGCGCTCGAGACGCGCGCCATGAGATACGCCTTTACCGCCTCGGCAACGCGCGCCGTCGCACGCCGGCTGTGGGCCGCCGAAGCCGCCGCCGCTGCCGATGCGGGGGCCGCCTGCCCGAAACCCGAAACCGTAATCTGGCTTGCGCCCGAAAGGCGGTGCTCGGCCAGGCTCACGCCGCGCAGCAGCAGCAGATCGTTCAGCTCGCGCGCCCGTACGAATCGTTCGCGGCCTTGCGGCGGCGATGGAAACAACTCGATGGCGCGGAGCCGATCGGCTTCTGCCGGATCGCCGGAGAATACGTCGGACACGTCGCCAAGCGTGACCATCGATGCCGCGGCCGCCGCCTGCGGCTTCAGCCGAATCTCGGCCGCTTGAGCCACCGTGCAAACGGCGGACCATGCGGCCAGAATCGCCAGGTGGAGCGTGAACGAGATGAAGTGTCGCGAGCGGATCATGTTATTGCCTCAAGTTCGCAACCAATTTGAGCACGTCGTCACTTGTCTTCACGGCTTGCGAGTTCATCTCGAACGCCCGCTGGGTGAGAATCAGGTCGATCAGCTCGTTGACCGGCTCGACGTTCGATCGTTCCAGGTAGCCTTGCTGCAGCGTGCCGACACCGTCCTGCCCGGGGTTTGCAAGGGTGGGGGCGCCGGAGGAATCGGTCTCGGCGTAAAGGTTCTCGCCCAGCTTCAGGAGCCCCTGCGGATTCACGAAGTACGCCAGTTCGATCTGGCCCACCTGCGAAAGCTGCTGGTTGCCCGGCTGGCGAACCGAAACAATCCCCTCGGCGCTGATGACGATGTTGGTGGTATCTTCGGGAATCGTGATGGGCGGTTCCATGAGCCGGCCGATATTGGCGGAACCCATCACGACTTCGCCGTTGGCGTTTTTGGACCAGTTGCCGGCTCGCGTGTAGTAGGTATCGCCGTTGGGATCGAGCACCTGGAAGAAGCCGCTGCCTTGGATGACCACGTCCAGTTCGCCTCCGGTCTCTTCAAAAGCGCCTTGCGTGAAGTCGCTCTGCACGCTTTGGATCCGCGTGCCCAGGCCGATATGCGTGCCGGTGGCCGTGTACTGGCCCGTGGTGTCTTCCGCACCGGGCATCTTCTCGTGCCGGTAGAAGAGGTCCTCGAAGTTGGCCCGGTCCTTTTTGAATCCGACCGTTTCCATGTTGGCCAGGTTGTTGGCGATGACGTCCAGCTTCGTCTCCATGGCCGTCATGCCGGTTGCCGCAGAATAAAGTGCTTGAATTGCCATGAGTCGTTTCAGAAGGAAGAGAGAAAAGGAACAGCAGATTAGCAGTAGGCTCCGCAGCAGCATCGGCCCCGGAACATCACGCTTTCAGCACGCGATTGACGAGTCCGTTGAGCATCTTGTCTTGGTATTTCATCATGTTGACATTGGCCTCGAGGATCCGCGAGGCTTCGATCATCGCCGTCATTTCGCTGGTGGCCTTTACGCCCGAACCCTCGATGTAACCGGACATGACGCGACGCTGTTCGAGGGGAATCTGTTCAGGTTCGGTAAGCGGGAGAAACAGGTTCTCGCCCACCTTCATCAGTTCGGTAAGCGAGTTGGGCCGGACTATGGACAGGTTCTGGACCGTTCCCAGTTGGCGGAGCGAGCCGGTCGTTCCGATTTCCCAGGTATCATCCTGCGGATTGACGACGATGGGCGTTCCGCTATCGCTCAGCACGGGATATCCCTGCTGCGTGCGCAGTTCGCCGGTGGCGGTCAATCGGAAGTTGCCGGCCCGGGTGAGAAACTCCTTGCCATCCTTTTCGACCACAAAGAAGCCGTCGCCTTCGATGGCCAGGTCGGTCTTCTGCTGTGTGTGTTTCAGGGGTCCGGGTCCGAAATCGGTGCGGGTTTCGAGGAACTCGACGCCACCGCCAACGTCCTCCACATGCCCTTCGCCGGGCGAGATCATGCCTTCCTGGATCGCTTCGGCGTAGCGCGCCTGGAAGACGGCCAAATCGCGTTTGAAGCCGACCGTATCCACGTTCGCCAGGTTGTTCGAGATGACCTCGAGCCGCTTGGACTGGGCGTGGGCCCCTTCGGAAGAGATGTATAACCCGTATGGCATGGCTGCCGTCCGACACAGGGCGCCCCCCTGCGAAAATGTTCGGAATGGAACACGAGTGCCAGCCTCTTATGCAATCGGTGTGCCGGAACGCAAGAAAACCGAACGACGCGGGCGAAAATGCCGCGCAAACCGTTGCTGCATCGTGATTTAAGGACATTTCCCCAACGGTGGAAAAACTGGGCCGTAGCGGCGTTTCCCGTCGGAACTCGCCGTTCTTGCCGACCGATCTGCAATGTCTGCCGGTTCGCCATTTGCGTTGATCGCGCGTTCTTAGGATAATGAAGTTCTCTGATCCGGCCAATGATTCTCCGGGAAACCGACCATGTACGCCTGGCTATCGCCGCGTCTGAAACCGTTACGACTGCTCTCCATGGCCATGGCCGCATCCCTCCTGATAGGGGGAGGGAGCGTCGGGCACAGTTGGGCCCAGCCTGCGACGGAGACCGTTCCGTCGCCCGCGCTGGAGAGCCTTGCGGCCCTGAAGCAGATCGAGCAGCAGGTTCGCAAGGTGGTGGAACGCGTGATTCCGGCAACGGTGGGAACACAGATTGGTTCATCTCGCGGCAGCGGCATCATTGTGAGTGAAAGCGGATTGGTCCTGACCGCCGGCCATGTCGTCGGCAAACCGGGGCAGGAGGTGACCTTCCTGCTGCACGACGGGAAAACGGTCAAGGGCAAGACCCTGGGCGTGTACGCCACGGCCGATGCCGGCATGATGCAGATTACCGACGAGGGCAAATGGCCTTTCGTCGAACTGGGCCGTTCGGCCGACGTGCAGCCTGGCAGTTGGTGTGTCGCTGTCGGGCATCCGCTCGGCTACAGGAGCGGACGTCCTCCGGTCATTCGGGCAGGCCGCGTGCTCCGGCAGGGCGATATGGTCATCCAATCGGACTGCCCCCTGGTGGGCGGCGACTCCGGGGGCCCCCTGTTCGACCTCGATGGCAAGCTGATCGGCATCAACAGCCGCATCGGCGGCGCCATGTCCATGAACTTCCATGTACCGATCGACATCTTCCATGAGAACTGGGACCGGCTGGCGGCAGGCGAAGACTGGAAAATTGCCGTGCCCCAACGCGATGGCGAGGACGTTAAACGCGCCTTGCACGAAGCGGTTGACGCCGTGGCGCCGTGTGTCGTTCGCGTGAGACACGACGGAAAGCAGGTTGCATTGGGTACGATTGTCGGCCCTCATGGCTGGGTGCTCACCAAGGCAAGTGAACTGGGAGAGAAGTCGATTGCCTGCGTTCTGCCCGGCGATAGGGAGCTTCCGGCGCGACTTGTCGGCGTTGACCAACAGTTCGATCTCGCCATGCTCCGGGTCGAGGCGACCGATCTGCCTGTGATCGCTTGGGATACCGAAGCACCCGAAGTCGGTCACTGGGTAGCAACCCCCGGCCCGGATCCCCAGCCGCTTGCGTTGGGAATCGTCAGCGTGCCGCGACTTGGCATTCCGGCCACCACCG
The DNA here is from genome assembly GCA_040772845.1 of Thermoguttaceae bacterium. Lineage (GTDB taxonomy): Bacteria > Planctomycetota > Planctomycetia > Pirellulales > Thermoguttaceae > PWXP01. The sequence goes on along the minus strand of JAXGXG010000001.1, from coordinate 4,530,763 downwards.
GTGTTCTGGGGGTAATCCTGGGCGAAGAGGAAGACGGCGCCAAGGTCGAAAAAGTCGTTCCCGGAACGCCTGCCGAAAAGGCCGGGATCCAAGCCGGCGACGTCATCACGCACGTGGACGGCAAGGAGACGGACACGCGCGACGAACTGGTCAATATCATCCGTTCCTATCGACCGGGCGATTCGGTGACCGTGAAGCTTCAGCGCGGCGAAGCGACACTGGAGATGGCTGTCGTTCTGGCGACGCCATCGACACCCGATCACAAGCGGCGCGAGCAGATGAACCGACTTGGCGTGGGCGTGAGCGACCGGCGGGATGACTTCCCCATCGTCCTGCAGCACGACTCCGTCTTGAAGCCGGCAGATTGCGGCGGCCCGCTGGTCAACCTGGACGGTCGCGCGGTAGGCGTAAACATCGCTCGCGGCGGCCGTGTAGAGACCTACGCCATTCCGACCGACGTGCTGATTCCGCGCATGTACGAACTGATGTCCGGCCGTCTTGATCCGCAACGCTCGGCTGCGGCCGCGGAAACCGAGAAGAAGGCCGACGCCGAGAAGGCTGCCGCCGAGAAGGCTGCCGCCGAAAAGAAAGCCGCGGAAGAGGCTGCTCGCAAGGCCGAAGCTGAAAAAGCCGAGGCCGAGAAGAAAGCCGCCGAGGATGCCGCCCGCAAGGCCGAAGCGGAGAAGAAGGCTGCCGCCGAGAAGGCTGCCGCGGAAAAGAAAGCCGCCGAAGAGGCTGCCCGCAAGGCCGAAGCTGAAAAGGCCGAGGCCGAAAAGGCTGCGGCTGAAAAAGCTGCGGCGGAGAAAGCCGAGGCGGAGAAGGCCGAGGCGGAGAAGGCCGAGGCGGAGAAAGCCGAGGCTGAAAAAGCTGCGGCTGAAAAACCTGCGCCCGAACCGGCCGCAACGAAGAACGAATAACCACCGCGCGGTCGCGTTTCTGATTCGCTCGTGTCAAGATGCCGCATGGCGTCCATTCTGTCGATCCGAAAAGGGGGCAGGCACCCTGCATCCCGTGCCTGCATCGTATGCAAACCGCAATATGCGGGAGCCAGCCCCAGCTTTTCGGACAGCCTCTCATTGCGACGCGCCGGCCGCCGTTGCGGACAATAGAAAGCCGATATCGCGCAGTTCAACGTACCCATTACCCGCAGGTTCGAGTTGCTTGGGGCTTCCTCTAGCATTTCCCGGCAGAGACATCCCCCGGGTGATGGTTTCGCCTGGAACGTCTGGGTGATTGGCGAAAATCCTCTTTGACCGGCTTGACGACTTCTTGGGCGTCTGTTAAAAGTAGATATTCTGTTGGGTAGTGCCCAGCCGATAGTAAGACCGTACCCGCCCCCTTCGTCTAGTGGCCTAGGACGTCGGATTCTCAGTCCGAAAACAGGGGTTCGATTCCCCTAGGGGGTACTGATACACTTGTGCAGTATATGCCATCATCGGCCGACGTATGCCTAAGTGCTTGCCGCCCTTGGGTTTGCGCCGGCCGGTTCGGATGGCGGCAAATGTCGGCCGTTGTTGGCTGCACCGCTTTTGCCGGCTCTCCCTCCGTCGGATACCCCCCCGATGCTTTGGCGAAGTGCTCTTCGGTCACTTGCAGATAGTGCTTGCTGGCAATCGTGGTGCTGTTGCCGATCCACTGGCATACTACGTGCAGGGGAAATTCTTGGGTAAGCTCGGTTTCTCGGCTCGCCCGTAGGTTCTGAAAGGGCTTTGCCCATTCTTCCACGCCGGCCCGGTCGATGATCCGCTGTAGCTGGGTCCGAAGGTTCAGATTGCCTTCGCGGCAACGGATTATCACGTGAACGCCGCCGGGGAGTTCTGACAGGCTCGCCGTAGCATCACCTGCCTTTCAGTAGGCCGTCCGCTTCCAAACGCCGATGAATCACCGCGCCGGAAATTCGGTAACGCCCCTCCTGTTGGGAACAGCGCGTCTTTCCAGGTACACGAGTGTCAGCTTTTCGCTGACTGGCTGACGCCGAAACTCGCGATAACCAAGCCGTTCGTAAAGCCGAAGATTGTTGACGCTCCTGTGACCCGTGAATAACTCAAACCGACCGGCGGCAGGGTAGGTCGCCTCGATTCGGTGCATAAGGGCGGCGCCAACACCACGGTTACGATGCTCCGGATCGACAATCAGGCGTTCGACGAAACAGGTCGTGTCCTTCTGAAACGCTCGAACCGAACCGACAACGCGACCATCCTCGACTGCCTTCAGGATCCGCTTGGTATGGAATTGCTCCCGCAACTGGTCAAGTGTTTCCACCAGCGGCGGAATTGTGTAGTCGTCGTAGATCGCGGCTTCCGTCTGATAGGCGAGTCGTTGCAGGTCGAGAATGACGGCGGCGTCTTCAATCGTTGCAGGCAATATGTTCATAAGTACGGAAATCCCATTCCCTTTCGTACCCGATCACTGTCGGTTATCATACCGCAATCACGTCACGGAGAATACTACACGGTTCTAACCGTCCGAATGCGATTGGTGCGTCGGCCTGGCCCGTTGTCGTACCGAACCGGCCGTCGAGCCGTGCCATATTCGGCTCGTGCACAACCGCCGTGCTGATGCCGATAAGGACTCCCATTGATGTCCACGCAGAATACCGACATTTGGCTCGGAGCCTACAAGATCCCCTGGGACGACCCGGATTTCAGCCGGCGGATGTTGCGAGAACACCTGTCGCAAGAGCATGACATGGCCAGTCGGCGTCTTACGTGGCTCGACAGGCAGGTCGCGTGGATTCACGAGCATCTGCTCGGCGGCAAACCATCGAGCATTCTCGACCTGGGCTGCGGGCCGGGGTTCTATTCGCATCGCCTGGCGGCCCGAGGACATCGGTGTCATGGAATCGACTTTGGCCCGGCGTCGATCGAGTATGCCCGAGAGCACAATCCCGATCCGTCGCATTGCACGTTTGCCCTGGGTGACATCCGCCACACGCCCTTCGGCGGCCCATACGATCTGGCGATGATCCTGTTCGGTGAGTTCAACGTCTTCGCGCCGGCCGAAGCCTTGGTGATACTCCAGAAGGTTCGGGCAAGCCTGCATCCCGAGGAGCGTCTGATCCTCGAAATACAGACCTACAAGGTTGTCGAAGAAGTCGGGCAAAGCGAGCCATCGGAGCACCAGTGCGAGTCTGGCCTGTTTTCAGATCAGCCCTATCGCTGTCGGACGGAAAGCCGGTGGCTGCCGGACGAGGAAGTAGCCATCCAGACGTTTTCCGTGACGGAGACAGCCAGCGGCGAAACCCAAGTATACCGCAGCACGACCCGAGCGTGGTCGGATGACGACCTGATGGCATTGTTGGCGGATGCCGGCTTCCACGCGGTGGCTCCTTGCGACCAGTGGCCCTGCAACACCGACGCCTTGCGGCTGTTGACTGCCCGAGTGCAGTAGCCCGTCGAGGTTCTCGGATTCTTTTCCGCCCGGCGAGCCATGATTTCCGCTTTGCCGCGATGGCAGGATTCTCGGGCGGCCGGGTCCGGGAAGGGGTGCAGCAGCGGACTTGCATTTCGCGGAAGGGCCACCGGCGGGCTTGCCCGGCCTGGGCTGTCAAAAAGTTGGGGTTGCGGCGATTTGGGGTTGCGCAAGGTTTGTTCCCGTTCTGGGGGCGTTTTACACGAACACGCTTGAGCGGCTGCGGGACGAGTTGCGGCGCAAACGCAAGAAGCCTGTGACCGTGTATTTCAGCCCGTCGAGCGACCCTTTTCAGCCAGTGCCCGAGGTCTTGGACATGGCCTACGACGTGTTCAAACATCTGTTCGATTCGTGCATTGGTGTGACGTTTGTCATCAAGGGGCGGATTCCCGCACGGCACCGCGAGTTGTTGGCTGCTCATGCGTCGCTGGTTCAAGGCCGCATCGGCGTGATTACACTCGATCCGGCGATCGCCGCCGCGTTTGAACCCTATGCAGCCTCGCCGGATGTCCGGCTCGCGCAGACAGCAGAGTTGATTGCTGCCGGCATTGCGATCGACGCGCGTCTTGACCCGATTCTGCCGGGGCTGACCGACTGCGAGGACTGCCTTGAGCCGCTTTGCGAGGCGTTAGCCCGCGCCGGCGTGCGAACCCTCGCGGCCAGCGTCCTCTTTCTTCGCCCCGCCGTGGTCAGATCGTTGCGTCGGCACGTGGAGGACAAGGCGATGCTTCACAGGATGTTGGACCGCTTTTCCAATGCCAAGCCGCTGGCGAGCCGCCGGCTAACGTTTCGCGGCGGTTCGTGGCGACTGCCGGAGAATGTGGCCAACGAACAGGTAGTCGGACCATTCCTGGAGCTATGCCGCCAATACTCGATGCCCGCCAAAGCGTGCAAAGCAAGTCTACTCACGACCCTTCGCAGGTGTTGCCGGTGGAAAATGTTCTCTACCTGAAACGCGACGAAACCGCGCGGGCCGCTACCTGGGAATGCGACGAGAACAAGCGGCAGATGAGAGACATGATTCTGGCGTTGCCCGACGGCGAGACGCTGTGGGATACCTTTCGGCATTTTGACCGGATGATCGCCGTGACGATGGAAGACCAATGCCGGCAGGCCGGCATCCGACTGGTCGAGGCTGCTGAGGAGCCGTCGATGGATCGCGCGGCGGCGTCGATTGTCCAGGCGTAAGACCTTTAGGAACTGGCGGAAGCAATCTCAGCCGATCGCCAGGGCCCCGACCAACACCGGCCGGCCGAATCGCCGCCATCGGTTCATCAAGTCCAGATCGCGTAGAATCGCATCGGCCGTCTGCCGGCGCTGTTCGGCGCGTTGAAAGAGGTCGTTTGAATGGTTCATGGGTCTCTGCACCGGTAATAGACGTGCTCGACGCCTTCATGGGTGACGTTCTTCACATAGACCATCCCGATCTTCTCCAACACCCGGATCGATGCCTTGTTTTCAGGATGAGCCACGGCCACGATCTGCCGCAAGCCAAGCCTTTCGCGGCCATACCGCATCACAGCCTGGGCGGCCTCGGTTGCCAGCCCTTTGCCCCAGTAATCGGGCGCAAGCCAGTAGCCGATCTCGATCTCTTCGCCGCCCCACAGATGATCGAAACCGCAGAAACCGATCAGCTCCTGGCTCTCTCGATAGACGAGCGGCCACAGACAGAAACCTGCGTCGCGATACAGCTTTCTGGCGGCTTCGATGTACGCCCGAATCTGCTCATCGCTCGGCGGCTGGCCCATGCCGACATATCGGATCACCTGCGGATTCGTGGCGATCGGCTTCAACCGAACCCAATCGTCGGGCAGCCACTCGCGGAGGATGAGTCGCGACGTTTCGAGAATGGTCCCCGCATTCATATCCCTGCTTGTGTTGTTCGTCATCATGCCGCGCAACGGTAAGAAGCGACCCTATCCTTTCTGCAAACGCCGCGAGCCGGTTATCATACCGCAATGCCTTCGTAGAGAAAACCACGGGAGTATGCTGCTCGAATGCGGTTGGCGCCGGGGCACTGCCGCTTTCTAATAGTTACAGAACCAATAGCAGTAGTCGGCCAGCGGCTGTAGTTTGGGATCGTCTTCGTGCACGTTAAACTCGCCGAGCGGCAACTCGACCTTTCGTCTGTCCGAACGTCCCTCACAGAATAGCCCGTACATTTCGTCGCATTCGTCGGGATCGAGCAGGCCCGTAACCTTCACACGGTACCTCCGGTCCTGAAACGGGCCGAATTCCTGCGAGTATTCGACCTCGAACGGAAAGGTGAGCGTCTGGGAAAGATGGCGATGGTAAACGGCCAGCATCTGGTCGTTCACTTCCGGCAGCGGGTCGTTGCTGGTAAGCCCGAAAACCATTCGGACCCGATCGTCCTGGTCCTTCGGGTCGAGCGGCTTGGTCTTGATCTTCGTGGGCTGCTCGATTTTCAGCGGGCCGCCGGGATCGGGCTCCAGGTCGCCGTCTTCCAGGTAGTAGATTTCCAAATCCAGCCCATCCTTCTCGCACCGGCTCTTGAAGATCGGGTGCATGGCGTCCAGCGTCTGCTGGTTCCATCGAACGGCCACGACATCGTCGTCGAGCCGATTGGTAACCTCACCTGCCCAACCGCCCAGCGGCATGTCCGGGTAATCCTCATCGCGGACGTCGGGCCGGACGCGAACACGGTCGCCGACCCGGAACCGGGCCTCCGGTGACGGTTTCGGCTTCTTCTTGGTTTTGGCCATTGTCTTCTCTCCATCGCAAACTGGACCGGCCACTACATGATATTGTGCGAGTTCGCGGCGAATGTGCAAGCGTGGGCAGTCCAAGAAAAACGGGACCGAGCCCGGCCGGTTTCCAGTTGCGACCGGCAACCGGTTGGAGTCCCGGCTTCAGCCGGAAAGAAAAAGGCCGCGTGAAGGGGGAACATGTGCGTCCGCGCGTGGGTGAACGTGGGAAAGAAGAAGAAAATGGCGATGAATCACCGTACTCCATATGGCAGTAACGCGTGGGTGAACCCGGCGTGGGCGATATGTGAGAATGTGGCCTGCAAAGTTCGCGCTTGGGCGGCAGGTGCGTGGCGCGTGTGGCGCATGCCGGAACCACCCTACGCTCTGCCAGGAAGGGAATCCAGCAAAGTCTGCAGGCGGGAGGATTGCTGAACGGTAAATGGGACGGCCGCGCCGGGCGGCGGCACGGAGGGAACCAATCGGCGAGCAATGGCTTCGAGTAGCTCCGATAGCCCGTCGCCCAGCAGGGCACTGGTCCGGATGGCAGGCGTGCGCTCGCCTGCGGCCGCCGGTAAGTCGCTCTTGTTGTCCACCTGCAAGGCGCGCGGCCACTGCTGAAGCCAGGTGGTTTCCTGGTCGGAAAGGGGCAGGGCGCTATCGCATACGAGTACGAGCAGGTCGGCCTCGGCCATCTGCTGTTCTCCCAGCGCGATTCCCCGGTTCAGGAGTATCTGGTCGTCCTGCTCCGGCCCCGGCGGCGCGAGTCCGGCCGTATCGATCAGCTCGACGGGCCAGCCGTCGATGGCTGTGGCGGCGGTAAGGACATCGCGCGTTGTGCCTGCCGTGGTGTGGACGATGGCCCGCTCGTATCCGAGCATCGCGTTCATGAGACTGCTCTTGCCGACGTTGGGGCGGCCGGCCAAGACGATGCGCCATGGGGTCGTCAGGTGTCGGCCCAGATCGGCCCTTGCGAGTAGCGTTTGCACGCGGCGGCGGGCAGACTCGTTCTCGCCTGCGGAAATGAGCTGTTCAATCTCGGCCATGGCGCGTGCCCATGCGCCGCCGTACTGATCGAGCAGAATGGCGGCCGTCCGTTCGGTGCGAGCGTTGGCCATTGCCAGTCGGGCGTCGGCGGCAATGGGATCGGGTGCATGGGTTCGCATCCAGTCTTGCCAGGAGACGATTCTTGCTCCGGCCTGGGCCAGGAGGTGGGCAATTCGTTGGACGGCCGCCGTCCCGCCGTGGCAATGAAGTTCGACGGCGCCGTCTCGGCGGCGATGGACGACAATCGGCTCTCCCGGCTCCGGGCCGAACAGTCCCAGTGTGGGCTGATCGACCGGACTGTTGTGTAATGACATGCCGGACCGCAATCGAAACGCGACGGCAACGGCGTCCAGGGCCCCGTTGCCTTCGACCCGAAGCGTTGCAATGGCTCCGGCCCCGGCCGGCGTCAGGCAGACGATGCAAAGAGGATCTCGATCGGACATGATTCGCGGTAAAATACTGACAACAGCCGTTCTTCGCCCGGTCGGATATCTGCCTTCGGGCGGTCTCGTCTCTTTCCGGCTGAAGCCGGCACTCCAACGAGGGCCGCTTGTACGTAGTATACCAGACGTGCGGTCTGCTGGTAGCCGGCCAATCATAACACCGGCTGGGGCAAGCCCAGCGGGGACACGTTTCGCACAAGCCAAGCGAGCCAGAGAAACTTACCGCACACCGGTGGCGGCTCCACCTGGAAACGGCAGGGGGGAATGGGTTAGAATAGCATGCGTACTCCGACGTTCGCCCCGATGGCTTTCATGAACCGTTTCGATCGATTTGCTAACGAGTTGCGCAATCTGGCCCGTGCGCTCCGGGCCCTGGCGCCGACTGCGACAATGGTGGGGGTTGCGCCGCTGGCTGATCGCGAGTGGTATGCACTGCTTCAGCGGCAGTTGCTGCCGCAGTTGGACATGCCGCCCGTGCTGATCGTGGCGGTGGTCGGCGGGACGAATATCGGCAAATCGGTCCTGTTCAATCACCTGGCGGGCGAGGTTGCCAGTGCGGTCAGTCCGCTGGCGGCAGGCACGAAGCATCCGGTATGCCTTGCCCCGCCGGCGCTTGCCAAGCCAGAGATTCTGGGACGGTTGTTCGGCGCGTTCGATCTGCATGCATGGAATTCGGCCGAGGAATCGCTGGCAGATTCGGCAGAAGACCGCCTGTATTGGCGGCCGGGCCCGCACATGCCGGAGCGGCTGTTGCTGTTGGACGCGCCCGACGTCGATAGCGACGTCCAGGTGAACTGGCAGCGCGCTCGCGCGATTCGTCAATCGGCGGACGTTCTTCTGGCGGTTCTGACGCAGCAGAAATACAACGACGCGGCGGTTAAGCAGTTCTTTCGGGCGGCGGTGGAGGCGGACAAACCGATTGTGGTCGTGTTCAATCAGGTGGACCCGGCCGACGCCCAGTACTGGCCGGTTTGGCTCTCGACGTTCTGCGGCGAGACGGGGGCCGATCCGGAACTGGTCTACGTGGTTCCGTACGATCGCGTGGCGGCGGACGCATTGCGGTTGCCGTTCCATGACGTGGGTCCGGACGGCCGTGCTCCGCTTGGCTCCCCGGCCGACCTTCGGGACGAGCTGGCGGCGTTGCACTTCGATGCGATCAAGCTGCGTACATTCCGCGGGTCTCTGCGGCGGATTCTGGACGATCGGACCGGCGTCGGCGGTTATCTTTCGGAGCTGCGCAACAATTCCGACCGGTTTGCGGCGGCGGCCCGCGCGTTGGAGGCGACGGAGCTGGCCCGCCTGGCCTGGCCGGCCCTGCCGCCTCGCATTCTGGTTGACGAGATTCGCGCCTGGTGGCATTCGACACGGAGCCCGTGGTCCAAGCGCATCCACACGTTCTACCGCAGCCTGGGGCAAGGGATAGCATGGCCGGTGCGTACGGCGCGCGACGCGATTGCCGGCCCCGCCCCGGATCCGCTCGAGGTCTTCATGAACCGGGAGCGGGAGGCCATCCTCCTGGCCGTTCGCAATATGTACGAGCAATTGCAGCGGCTTGCCGAAGTGGGAAACGAAACGCTTCAGCCGCGGCTGCAGAAGCTTCTGGCAGGCAGCGGTCGGGCCGAACTGCTTCAGCGTGTTGCCGCCGCGCACGCAGAATTGCCTGCCGTCGATAACGATTACCGGACGTTTCTGCGAAATGAACTGGAACGCTGGCGCGAGGGGAACCCGAGGGTCGTGCTCGTCCTGCAATCGCTCGATCAGGTGTGGGCGTTCGCGCGTCCGACCATTACCGTGGCCCTGGTGGTGAGCAGTTGGGGCCTGGCCGATGTACTGGTAGGGCAGGCGGGTCATCTGGCCGGCGAGATGGCGACCGAGCTGGCCGTAACGGGCGGGTTGGCCGGCGGCGGCGAAGTGCTGGTCAGCGGCACCGCGGAAGGTGTTGGGCAGGCGGCGGCGCGGCTGTTTTCCCGGCTCCAGGCACGGTACGCGCAGAAGCGGGCTCAATGGCTGGCCGACTGGCTGACGCACGAGCTGCTGGGAACCCTGCTGGACGAACTGCGTCGCGGGGCCGAGCTTCCGCAGGATGTTCACTTTTCGGAAGTGACGGCGTGCTGCCGACGTCTGGGCGAAGCGTTCGACCTGGGCGAAACGCCGGAATGACTATCGCGGATTATTCATCTACGTAGGGTGAAGGTCGCTTAGATCGTTGGTGGGTCCGCACAAGCCGCAACCGAGCTGATTTACAGCCTGCCGCCTGGAACAAGAACGGCATCAGCGACCGATGATCCACCAAGGAAGCAGCTTGTTTGACCCTACCAATCGTGAATAATCCGGGCTACGGTTCGAGCGGCGAGAGGACCGGTTCCAGGAACCGTCCACCGCTTTCATACCAGCCTTGTTTGGTGAACCGGCACCAATTCAGATCGATCAGGAATCCGATCCACCGGCCGCCGACGGCTTGCAGCGATGCAATCATTCGACGGTGCGCCAAGGGTTTGGGATGATAGAAACCCAAGCCGCGTTCGGAGAGGTGTTTTCCGACGACGACAATCGGTTCGCCTTCGGGAGTAACGCCATCGTCGCCGACGGGAGTCAGATGCACCAGATAGGGAAAGGGATACCGCGTGTCCTGTCGCCGCTCGGCCATTTCCTTCTTCGGGTAGAGTGTGGTCAGCAGCGCCCATACTTGCGTACGCACTTCGTCGCTGGACGCGGCGTCCGGTTCTGGCAGAAGATCAAGTTGCGGCTCAAGCGTTGTTGGCTCCATTGGCATCGACTCTCTGAACGAGGAAGGGGGGTGGGATAGACTACCGCCAAGTATTGACGACTGGCTTAGACACGAGAAAAGGTGACGAGTGGCCCCTGTGGGGCCGTGCCGACGGTGCAAGCACCGGCCAAGGAAACCTTAGGTTACAGCGGTCCGGTTGTCAAACCGAAGTGGAAAAGCAGGCGGTAGCCGTTCGCGGGGCGGCGGCGCAGGCCATTTGCTCCACTGCATACGAGGGGGGCAGTTCCCTGTGAATGGTTCCAGCAGACGTTTGATCTGCGAGCCGGTGTCACGGTCCGGCCGGCGCGGGCAGAGTTGCCCCGATCGACCGCTCGGGGGGGATCGTCCCGATAGCCTGCTGCCGATCCCGCTGGTTGCAGACATGCGCATAGTTCAGGGCGAACGGCTTATAGTGGGGGTCAACGGCCAGTCCGGCCTCGAGGACCGCCACGGCTTCGTCCAGTTGTCCGGCCTGCCCTAAAGCAATCGCCCAGTTGTTGATGGTAGCGAGGAGGTTGCCGCGGGCGGTTTGGCTGTCGCCATCCAGGCGGAGCGCCTTGGCGTTCGCGGCGGCCGCGTCGGCATAGCGAGCCGCCGCCAGGAGGTCGACGCCGCGATTGTAGTAGACCATGGCGACCAACCCGATGCCGGATATTTCGCGCGCGAGCGCCCGGGCATTACCGTGCGAGGTCCCCAAGGTATCGCGCACCGACTGCGCCTGCCGCTTCGGATCGTCCATCAGCCTGAACCAGGCGGAACACGTGGTTTCGATGTCCAGGGTTGTGTCGGGAAGGCGCACGCGGCTCATGGCGTGTCCCGGCATTTCCAGGCCGCAGACGTCGAGCCCTTGGCGTTCGGCGAGGCACTGGAACAGGACCGAGGCGCTGACGCAGTTGAATTGTCCTTGCTCCAGCGTGGTGCGCAAGTCGGTACACTCGATGCGATAGCCGCCGGACAGGACGCGGCGATGGAGGAAGTCGAAGAGGTGTTTCACGCCGTCCGGGTTGTGACGCATTTCCGGGTGCGTTTGCGACAATTCGGCCACCAGGGCGTCCAGTTGTTTCTGATACCGTGCGAGGACTTCCGGAGAATCGATGCCACTGGCGACGAGCGATGCCGTCAGGAGCGAGAATTCGTCGAGCCGGCTGTCGGCAGCGTCGGCAAACAGGCGGCGTTCCAGGGAAGTGAGGTTGCTTTCGGTGAGGGCCGCCGGACCGCCATCGCGCAAAGCGGCCGCCGTGCGAAACGCCTCCGATGCGACTGCCGGCACGGGCCTGACGCCGCTGGGCGGCACATCGGAACCCCACGCATTGCGGCACCCCAATCCGGCCAGACCGACCAGGATCAGAACAACAAGGAGCTGCGCGCCTGCGAATCGCACGCAGGGAATCGCAGCGGCGCGGAAGATCCGGCGGTGAGGGCAGGATACGGGGGACGGCACGGGAGGTTCCGAAGCAACGGGTTGCGCCGGCTGCGGAAAGGCCTTTCCACAGCCGGGGGTGGGACGTTCAAGTCAACCATACGTTGCATTTCTGCAACGCGCGCTGCGATGGCGTCCAGATCGCAATTCCCCGTGCGGTACGCCCATCGTGTTATAACGATTACTCACATCGAAACAGAGTGCCGTCAGCCGGGGCTGCCTGCCCGCGCGCGTCCGCACATGTCGATGAGTTCTTCCAGGGCGTTCCGGATTCGATCTTCCGGTTCTTCGGTCGCCAAGGCTTGTTCGAGGCGCGCCGCGGCAGGCGAGATGGCGGAGAAGCCATAGCTGCCGGCCGCGCCTTTGAGTTGGTGTGCCGTTCGTCGCAGTCCGTCCCAGTCGCCGGAATTGTACTCGTCTACGAGTGTCTGGACACGACCAGGCATTTCCTCAACGAACAGCTCAACAATCTCGCCCAAGTCGGGATCGGTTCCGAAGCTCGAGAAGATAGGTTCTGCCACATCGGATGAATGGGAAGCCGAAGCCATAAGACCTGTTTCCTGTTCACGTGTCGAGGGTATATTGCTAGAAAACCCCCTTCTTGACAACCTTCGCTAAGCAACTGTAGCTCATAGTTGGGCCGGCGTCGAACGCTTCAGGGGGAAGACGAAAGCGAATGATCTCCGAGGTCTGCCATTGCGCCGAATCGCTACAACCGGCCGCTTCCGCATGATCGGCACGCGCGCCGTCGCATTCGGCAATCACCGCGTGTCTGTGCAGCAGGCGGTCATAGCGACTCCGTCGCCCGATCGTCGAACGGTTCGGTGCGCGGATTTCCCTGCGGATCCATGCCGGTCAGCAATTCCACGCGCCGTTCGGCCCGTTCGAGGAGGTTGTGTGCATGTCGCAACATTTTGACACCTTCTTCGTAACGTCCGAGTGCATCTTCGAGACTCAATTCGCCCTCTTCCAGCGCGAGCACGATTGCCTCCAGCCGCTCGACTGCCTGCTCGAATCGCGGTTGTTCCTTTTCGGCGGACTTTTTTGCCATGGGTTTACTCCCATTCGATGGTCGCCGGCGGCTTGCTGCTGATGTCGTACACCACACGATTCACGCCGGGGACTTCGTTGATAATGCGGGTGGAAATACGGCCGAGGAGTTCGTAGGGCAATTGACTCCAGTCGGCGGTCATGAAGTCTTCGGTATCGACGGAGCGGACGGCGACGACGTCCGCGTAGGTGCGTGCATCGCCCATCACACCCACGCTTTGGATGGGCAGGAGGACGGCAAATGTCTGGGACGTTCGGCGATAGAGGTCGGCCGCCTTGATTTCCTCGAGGACGATGGCGTCTGCCTCGCGGAGCGTGTCGAGACGCCGCTTGGAAACGGGTCCCAGACATCGCACGGCAAGCCCGGGGCCCGGGAACGGATGTCGCCAGACGATGTCTTCGGGGAGCCCCAACTGCAATCCCAATTGCCGCACTTCGTCTTTGAACAGGTCGCGCAGCGGTTCCAGCAAGTCGAAGGCGAGATCGTCGGGCAGCCCGCCCACGTTATGGTGCAGCTTGATGGTGGCGGCGGGTCCGTCGGGCGTACCGCCGCTTTCGATCACATCGGGGTAGAGGGTGCCCTGGGCCAGGAACCGGGCATTCTCGATCTTCGCCGCCTCTTCGGCAAAGCACTCGATGAACGCGTGTCCGATCCGCTTGCGTTTCTCTTGCGGATCCACCAGGCCTTCCAACGCGGCCAAGAAACGCCGTTCGGCATCGACCACGTGGAGGTCGGTGTGGAAGTGGTTGGTAAACTCTTCAATCACCGTCTCGGCCTCGCCCTTGCGCAACAGGCCGTTATCGACCAGAATGCACGAGAGTTGTGTTCCGATCGCTTCGGCCAGAAGTGCAGCGGTCACGGCGGAATCGACGCCGCCGGACAGGCCGCAAATGACCCGGCGCCCTCCGACCCGTTCTCGCAGGGCCGTAATGGTCTCGCGCGCGAAGTCGCCCAATTTCCACGATCGCGAACAGCCGCACACCGCCGTCAGGAAGTTGCCCAGGACGGCGGCGCCCTGGGGGGTATGCGTGACCTCCGGGTGAAACTGGAGCCCCCACAGCGGCAACTGCCGATGCTTCACGGCCGCATACGGGCAGGTTTGCGTGCGGGCAAGCGATTGGAAGTCGGAGGCGACGTCAACAACCTGGTCGCCGTGACTCATCCACACTTGCGTTTGCGGCGAGACGCCGGCGAACAGGCCGGTCTGTTCGGTAACTTCGCAGTGCGCCCGTCCGTACTCGCGCGCCGGGGCGCTGGCGACCTTTCCGCCCATGGCCTCGCAGATCAACTGCATTCCGTAGCAGATGCCCAGCACGGGGGTTCCCAGCCGGAAGATTTCCGGATCGCACTTCGGCGCCCCCGGTTCATACACGCTGGACGGACCGCCGGAAAGGACCAGGCCCTTTGGCTGAAGCTGGCGGATTCGCGAGGCGGAGATGTCGTGGCGAACGATTTCGCAGTAGACATGCTGCTGACGTACGCGGCGTGCAATTAGTTGTGCATACTGCGAGCCGAAATCGAGAATGAGAACCTTTTCGTCAGCCAGTGAGATCACAACCACGTCTCCCGAACAAAAACGTCTATTTTAGATTCCCGTGCACCGATCTGCCAGGGGCCGGAACCTCGGACACCAAGAACGTTTCCGTGCAAAATGGCGCCCCTCTTGACACGGGCCTACGCCTCGTCCAAACTCTCGTATTCTGGCGTTCTGTTATTGTTGGAGTGGTCGGGTCGATCCGGACTACCTGCAAGGGAACTCCTGTGGGCGAACCGTGGGGTCGATCCATCCCGGGCAAACAGTCCGTTTGCCCTGCACCGCTACCGCGGATGGAAGCCATGACAGAGTCTTCTTCCCCGAGGCCGGAAACGCCGGTTCCTCCGCAAAGCGAGGGATCATCACAAGGCGGCCATCAGCTCGATGGTCTTTTCTGCCCCAGAAGTGTGGCTGTTGTGGGGGTTACTGCAACGCCCGGGACGGTGCCTTACGACATCTTCTACAGTATCCTCGCAACCGGATACCGCGGCACGGTCTATCCGGTCGCCCCGGGAAAACGGAGCATTTGTGCGGTTCGCGCGTACCGCTACATTGTGGACATTCCGGACGAAGTCGATCAGGCGGTGATCGTCTTTCCGGCGAATGTGGTGAATCGGGCCCTGACGCAGTGCGGCGAGAAGGGGGTGAAATCGGCCATTGTCATTTCCGCCGGTTTTCGCGAGGTCGGCCCGAAGGGCGTGGAGCGTGAGCAGGAATTGAAGGAAACCTGCCGGAAATACGGCATCTCCATGGTCGGTCCCAACTGCCTGGGCCTGATCAACACGGATCCTGACGTCCTGCTGAACGCCTCGTTCGCGCGCAAAATGCCTGCCCAGGGCCGCATTGCCTTCCTGAGCCAGTCGGGTGCGCTGTGTACGGCCGTACTCGATTACGCACGGGAAAAGGGGATTGGTTTTTCCAAGTTTGTCAGTTTCGGCAACAAGGCAGGCGTTACGGAAATCGAATTGTTCGATTATCTTCACCAGGATCCGGCAACGGACATTATTCTGCTGTATCTGGAGGAGTTGCGGAACGGGCGCGCGTTGATCGAAGCGGCTCGCCGGGTTACGCACGGCGACAATGCGAAACCCATCCTGGCCATCAAGAGCGGCCGGACGCCGCAAGGGGCCGATGCCGCCAGCAGCCACACGGGCTCGTTGGCCGGCGAGGACGCCGTGTGCGACGCCGTGTTTGAAGAGGCCGGCATCATCCGCGTCAATTCGATCGAGGAACTATTCAACTCGGCCATCATGTACGCCTATCAGCCGCTGCCGAAAGGCGATCGGGTGGCCATTGTGACCAACGCAGGCGGGCCGGGCGTCATGGCGACCGACGCGGCGGTGCGGCTGGGGCTGAAGATTCCCCGTTTCGATCCGGCCACCACGGATCGGCTTCGCGAATCGTTGCCGGCGACGGCCAATATGAAGAATCCGGTCGACGTGATCGGCGACGCGCGGGCGGACCGATACACAGCAGCGCTGGGCGCGGTGCTCGATGATCCGAACGTGGACCAGGCGTTGGTGATTCTGACGCCGCAGTCGATGACCGATATCGAGTCGATTGCCAAGGGTGTGTGCGCCATCCATTGCAGTGCGGCGAAACCGATTGCGTGCTCCTTCATGGGGGCCTCCGACGTGCAGTCGGGAATCGACCTGCTGCAGCACGACCACATACCGCATTACCTCCTTCCGGAGTGGGCCTGCAGCGCGATGGCCGACGTACAGCGCGTGTGTCATTGGCGGAGGCAACCGCTGGATCAGATCGAGCGGGTGCCGGTTGACGAGGAGGCGGCTCGGGCCGTCATCGACGCCGCTCCGCCCGGGTATTTGCCGGAGAATGACGCACTTGCCGTACTTCGCGCCTATGGCTTGCCGATTCCGCAATTCAAGCTGTGCCACACGGCCGACGAGGCGGTCGCATTCGCCGAAGAGATCGGTTATCCGGTCGTTTTGCGCGTGGTCAGCCGGGAGGTTGTCCACAAGTCGGAAGTGAAGGGAGTGACGCTGAACCTGACCAAGGCCGACTCCGTGCTGGGCGCATTCGAGCGGATGCAGCGGCAATTCCACGAGTTGGCAGGCGATGCGGAACTGCTCGGCATGATTGTGCGGCCGATGATCCCCGACGGATACGAGCTCATTCTGGGCGCGAATCGCGACGCCGTGTTCGGAGCGACGCTCATGTTCGGCCTTGGCGGTATCTATGTGGAGCTGTTCAAAGACGTAACGTTCGGCCTGGCGCCGATCAGCGCCGCCGCCGCCGCGCGGATGGTGCGCAAGGTGGCCACGCACCGGCTGCTGCAAGGCGTGCGAGGAGGTCCTGCCGCGGACACGCATGGCGTCGAACAATGTCTGGTCCGGCTCGGGCAGCTCGTAACCGATTTCCAGCGGATTACGGAACTCGATGTGAATCCGCTCATCGCCCTGGCGGCCAATAAGGGTAATATCGTGGCCGACGTCCGAATTCGGCTCGGCCAATAGTCAATGAGTTTTCTCCAAAGGAGCGTGTGCTATGAATCGAAGTGAAGTTGAGCAACGCGTGATCAACGTGACGTGCCGCGTGCTGGGCGTCGATCCGGAAATGGTGGAGCCGACGAGCCATTTCGTGTTCGATCTGGGCGCCGAGAGCACCCAGTCCATCGAACTGGTGGCCGCCTTTGAGGAAGAATTCGGGGTTGAGATGGACGAGGACGCCGCCCTGGCCGTCGACACGGTCGGAGGCGCGGTCGATTTCATTGCCGAACTGGTGAAGGATTAGCAGAAGAGATCACTTGACGAGGTGAATACAATGGAAGTTGTTGTCAAAGAATCGTACGAAGAAGTATCGCGCGCCGCCGCACGCGTCGTGGCGCGCGTTCTCAACGCCAAACCGAACGCCGTACTCGGACTCGCCACCGGCTCGACGCCCCTGGGACTGTACCAGGAGTTGATCCGGCTGCACAAGGACGAAGGGCTCGACTTCTCGCAGGTGACCACGTTCAATTTGGATGAATACGTGGGGCTGCCGAAGAATCACCCACAGAGCTATCATTATTTCATGCGGGAGAATCTGCTGAAACACATCAATATCCCAAAGCAGAACACGTACATCCCTTCCGGCACGACCGACAACTACGAAGCGTTCTGCGCGTGGTATGAGCAGCGGATCGTCGATTGCGGGGGGATTGATTTGCAGGTACTGGGAATCGGCAGCGACGGTCACATTGCATTCAACGAGCCGTCCAGTTCGCTCGGTTCGCGTACGCGCATCAAGACGCTTGCAAAGCAGACGATCGAGGACAATGCCCGGTTCTTCAATTCGCCCGACGAGGTGCCCGTCTACTCGATTACGATGGGCGTCGGCACCATTCTCGAGGCGCGTGAGATCATCCTGCTTGCCAATGGCGAGAATAAGGCCGAGGCGGTTGCGGGCGCCATTGAAGGTCCCGTTACCACCATGAATACGGCCAGCGCGTTGCAGTTGCACCGCAAGGCGATGTGTATCGTGGACCGGGCGGCGGCAAGCAAGCTGAAGATGTTCGATTATTACGAATGGATTCAGGCCAAGATGCCCAATGCGCCCTGAGTTCCGTGGCCGGTGGTTCCCTTACGCTGGAGGCCTGTATGCGATTGATTCTGTTCGATTTGCTTGATGAGCACCGCTATCACTTCTATCCGCTGGCGCTGAGCAGGCCCATCTGGGAACTGCGGTGCGGCATTACGTCGCTTGGGGAGAAGCTGATTGCCGCCGCCGGAACGAAGGACGTCGCCTGCTTCGTTCCGCCCTACATGGCGGAGCACTACCGCAATCAGGTGGATTACCCGGTGAATGATCCGTCGCGGCTGAGCGGAGACGATCTGCTGCTGGCGCACCCGCGTCTGAAGGCCGACGAACTGAAAGCGTTGGGCGAGACCAGCCAGGTGGTGTGCGACGCCGAGGGCCGCCTGCTGGCCGTACGCGTGAGCCAGGCGGACCTGGCGAAGCTCGACGCCGGTTCGATCGATTCGTTCCTCGCATCGGCCCAAGCGCAATTGCCGAAAGCCGACCTGAAACCGGCCACCTGGGATTATACGTGGAATCTGATCCTGGAGAATCCCGCCCAGCTTACCCGTGATTTTCAGGCGATGGGGCGCAGCGGAGTCGAGGGGACTATCGAGGAACCGAAATCGCTGCGCGGCGGCAAGGACGACATCTACGTGGCGCCCGGCGCGTGCGTCCATCCCATGGTCGTGCTGGACGCTTCGGGCGGCCCGATCTACATAGATGAGGAGGCGGAAGTCTTTCCGTTCACTCGCATTGAAGGCCCTTGCTATCTGGGCCGAAAGTCGATGCTGCTCGGCGCGAACTGCCGGGAAGGTAATTCGATCGGCCCGATGTGCCGCGTCGGCGGCGAGGTCGAGGAATCGATCATCCAATGCTATTCGAACAAATACCACGACGGTTTCCTGGGCCACGCCTACGTGGGCCAATGGGTCAACCTGGGGGCATTCACCACGAATAGCGACCTGAAAAACGACTATTCGAGTGTCTCCATCATCCTGGACGGAAAACGTCCTATCGACACCGGTTCGACCAAAGTCGGCTCTCTCATCGGCGACCATACGAAGACGTCGATCGGCACGTTGTTCAATACGGGCGCGTACGTGGGAGCCATGGCCCTGATTGCCGGTACGGGCAAACCATTGCCGAAGTTCCTTCCCAGCTTCGCCTGGTATCTCGAAGGCGCCGTGACGAAAGGCTTCGGGCACCAACGCCTGTACGGAACCGCCAAGGCGGCCATGAGCCGCCGCAAATGCCAATGGACCGAGGCGGAAGAGGCCCTCTGGGAGGCCGTGTTCGAAATGACCAAGCCGCAGCGGGATCCCATCATCAAGAAGGGACGCCGCATGCTGGCCAATCAACATACATAACCGTTCACGGGAATCTCCCCGATTTGTGCACGGTCAGGCCGCGCGATGACGCAGTATTCGCTGGAACGCAAGCGGCGAAACGGGGATGGTTTCTTTTGTCAGCAGACTTCCGTCTTACGAGGTACTCTCATGTCCGAAAACCGCAAGTCCTATCCTCTGATCGACGCCACCGAGCCCAATCTCATCGAGCGAACATTCGATTACAGCCTCCCGCCCCTGTTGCGGTTCGATGGTCCGGCCATCGAGGTCATTGACGGCCAGCAGGTGGAATTCGATCCTGCACTGCTTCGCACCCGCGATATTTTCATCACGGATACGACATTCCGCGACGGGCAGCAGGCACAGCCGCCCTACACGATCGACCAGATGGTTCATGTCTACGACCTGATGGCGAAACTCGGAGGGCCGAATGGCGTGATTCGGCAGACCGAGTTCTTTCTGTACACCAAGAACGATCGCGCCGCGCTCGATCGCTGCCGGGAACTCGGACACCGCTATCCCGAATGCACCGGGTGGATTCGCGCCGTAAAGGGTGATTTCCGTTTGGTGCGAGACGCAGGCTTGAAAGAAACGGGCATGCTGACGAGCTGCTCGGACTACCACATCTTCCAGAAGTTGAAGTTCAAGAGCCGCCAGGAATGCATGGATAGCTACTGCTCGGTGGTCGATGCGGCCTTCGAGGCCGGTGTCCGCCCCCGCTGCCATTTCGAGGACGTCACCCGCGCAGATATCGAAGGGTTCGTGCTCCCCTTTGCCGAACGCCTGATGCGCATGAGCGAGCAGGTACCGGAAGAGCAATCGGTGAAGATCCGGCTCTGCGATACCATGGGATTCGGAATCAGTTATCCGGGCGTCGAATTGCCGCGCAGCATTCCGAAGCTTGTCTACAAGCTGAACCAGGAGATCGGCGTACCCAGCGACCGTCTGGAATGGCACGGGCATAACGACTTCCACAAGGTCCATGCTAACGGCGGGGCCGCATGGCTGTACGGTTGCGATGCCTTGAATACAACGCTGTTCGGATTCGGAGAACGGACAGGGAACCCGCCGCTCGAGGGAGCGCTGGTCGAGTATATTGCCCTGAAACACGATCTGTGCGGTATCCGCACCGAGATCATTACCGAGCTGGCGGAGTACATGCAGTCGATCGGCCTGCCCATTCCGGACCACTATCCACTGGTCGGCAAACACTTCAATACCACGCGGGCCGGTATCCACGCCGGTGGATTGCGGCAGGATGAACGGATCTACAATATCTTCGACACGACCACCCTGCTGAACCGGCCGCCTCGTGTCGCGCTGACCGACAAGACGGGCGCGGACGGCGTTGCATTGTGGGTCAACGACTTCTTTGGGCTGAAAGGGGATCAGCGAATCAGCAAGATCAAGTGCCACAAAGTCGCACGCTGGGTCATGGACCAGTACGAGGTCCACGGCCGCATGACGGCGATCACCGACGCAGAACTTGCGCAGAAGGTCGAAGAACTCATGCCGGAGTACTACCAGCGATACAAAGGGTGATTGACAGCCCACACCACAGCCTGTTGTTCGGATAGCCCGGATTACTCATCTACGTAGATGGGTCGAGGTCGCGTAGATCGTTGGTGGGTCCAGGGTGCAGCAGTGGACTTGCATTTCACGCAACGGCCACAGGCGGGCTTGCCCGGCCTGGAGCCGTGGTCATCCTGCTAACCGTGGGCCACAGGCCATGTTCTCGCCGTGCGGGGCGAGAATGGATTGGGGGCGTTGCCAGTAGCCAACGGACCACGGCTGCGGGCCGGGCAAGCGGTCTGTTGATTTGGTGCAGTGCTAGCAAGCTAGAAATTGGTGATTTCGGTTCGACGGTCTGGTATTGCGTTCTGCCCGTGGAGCATCGCAAGCTTTGCGATGAGTGCAACCCAATACCTTGCGATCCCATGTTCCGCTATGGTCATTGCTTGTTCTTGCGCAATCTTCCTCTCTTTCTGTGTTTTACACTTGGGCCGCACATTTGGCCGTTTCAGCGCGCAGTGTCCCTATATGACGTGACATCTTTATCAAATTGAACGCGGTTACCGCCCAGAGCCATTCGGTCTTCACTTTCTCCAGCCCCCGTAGCAAGAACTGCCGAAGGCCCATGATCGATTTGAGAATGCCAAAGGTCGTTTCGGCAATCCACTGACGTTGCTTGTAGATCGCTTTCGCGGAAGCACTACTCATCCGAGCCGCAGTCCGCTCTCGCACTTCCTCATATTCGTCTCGCCTGACGGTGCGGCCATGCTTCGTCTGGGGACTCAAACATGCGTCTGCCAGGGGGCAGCCCTCGCAATTCCTGCATTGGTATACCCGGATGGCAACCGGCTTCCCACATCGCTGTTCTCGATCGGTCCTGAAAAAACAAAGCACATTGCCCATAGGACAATAGTATTGGTCTTCCTCGGGAACATAGACGAAGCACGTCTTGGCAAGCTTGCCTGCGTTGTTCCGCTCAAGGTTGTCCCACTCCGACTCCGGAATCGGCTGTCGGGGATCGTCTCGCTTGACCGGGCTACCCTCCGCAGGCTGTTGCGACTCGATCGGAGCATAGAATTCCACCCCCCGCTGCTCCATTTCCACGATGATTGGAGCGGCGTTGTTGCCCGCGTCGGTCAGGAACTTTTCCGGTTTCTGCCCGAAAACCTCTTCGATCCGGTCGACCGAAGCCGGGATGGCCGCGCCCTCGTTCACCGAAGGCAATACGTCCGCATCTATGATGAAACCTGCCTTACCGTCCGTCGTGGCGACAGGCGTATAGTTGGGGGCGTACCCTCCTTCCTTGTTGGGCATAACGTGAGAATCCGAGTCGGTGATCGGTACCTGGGCCGGATTCTTCTTCGGGTCGATACCCTGCTGCCGCCGGGCTTCGTCTGCCGCTTTGGCTTGCTCCAATGCTTTGCGGATTTGTTCCCGTCGATGGTTTACATCGGCCAACTCTTCCGGGAGTTTTGTAGGCGAACCCTCGGTGGCCTGCTCGCCGTCGACGGTTTGCATCTGCGCTACCAAATACTCAAACAATTCATCCAAAGCCTCCAGCTTGGCCTCCAAGGTCTTTGCCGTACGCGTACGGAATCGGCTGTTGTTGGCCTTGACTCGGGTGCCATCAAACGCGACCACCCCCAAACTGATCAGCCCCAGGCCCATGGCCATGCGAGCGATTTGCCGAAACAAGTCCTTCAATTCGTCATGGAATCGGGTGCGGAACTTGCTGAATGTCGTATGATCGATCACGCGGCCTTCGACCAGCCACATGAAGTCGAATCGATAGCGGCAAGCCTCTTCCAGCTTTCGGCTGCTGCGGATTCCCCGATATAATCCATAGAGGATTGCACTGGCGATATACCGTGGATGAATTGGTGGCTGGCCACGTTTCCGTTCATACGCAGCTTCCCATTTCGACCAATCCATACCGGACAGCACCTCGTCGACGAACCGAACCGGATCATCGGGAGCAATCATTGCGTCCAAAGTGGGGTAAAAGACGTGCGTTCTCTGCCGATCGTGGGTTACTTCCGCCCAGTACTCTGACGTGGCCATCGGTTATTCCTCCCATAGAGAGAAGGAAATATCCATCCCATATTAACTATATGCCCGCTTACCCAGAAAAATCAACAGACCGCAAGCCGGCCGGTGGCCTTTTTCCAAGATGTAAGTCCGCTGCTGCACCCTGGGTCCGCACAAGCCGCAACCGAGCTGTTTCCTGCCAGTCGTGTTTTGCGTCTGGTGCGCGTCTCTTTCTTTTCTGCCATGGCCGGCGCGAGGCACTGCGCAATTTCGGCAAACCAGGGTAAGTGCGGCCAGATTTCCGATAGGCCCGCCTGCGTACTCTTGAGCGGTTTTGCCGGTTATTCCTATTGTCGCGGCTCCGATTGGCCGATCTACCTGCTGTGAGTTTCTGCGACCAGCGTGGTAGCCGGGCGCACGCGCCACTCCGATGCTGTTCAGTCAAGGAGGATAACGTGAGCGAAATGGGCAAAAGAAATTGGGTTGCGATTTTTGTGGCATTGGCAACCCTTGCCGCATGGGAGCATGGGGGTTTTGTGCCCGCTCGGATGGCGTTGGGCCAATACGATTACGGCATGGAACCGACTCTCGCCCCCGACGCCGCATACCAGACGCTTTCGCAACCGGCAGATATCGAGGCGCTGTCTGAGCAAGAGGACATTACCGCGGACTTCCTCGACGAAGACATGGCCGGAGCGCTCCGACAGAATGCTGGCGTCAGCCTGGATGGCAGTACGTACTCAGAGCAGCCTCTTGGCCCGTGTGACTTTCTGGGAAAGGGAGTGAACTGTCCTCCGGTCTGGTACACGGAGCAGCAAGTACGCGTGATTGCGAGGAACCGCGCACGGGAGAAAGGGCTTTCCTGGGAATACCTGCCGGAGGCTTCGACTACCGCAGGGCAGGCCGTAACCGCGACGCGACTGACGACGAAGTCGATGACATTCGATGCTGCAGACGGGTATTACACGACCATTGGGCGACACTTGGCGCGTGATTCGGAGAATCGGGATCACTTTGGAGAGTTCACTTACTGGGGTTTCCAGTCATGGCTTCAGTGGGATCGGGTGAGCGGGGAGTGGATGTCTGCCCGTGATTCAGAGAGCGATCTGTACACATTCGGGAGCTTGTTCAGCCCGTTTGGCGCCACGGCCAACGTCTATGATTCCTATGTGGGCGGATTCAACCGGGCCAATACTCATTACTTCGAGTATTACTCGCAGATTCATAACTGGGAGTTAAACGGCCGCATCCGGCCCCGGATTCGCAAGGACCGGTTGGTGCTCCAGCCTAACGGCCGCTGGCGGCGAGAAGCCCGTCCAGGTCCCTACTACTCGTTCCTGTACGGATTCCGTGTGATCTCGATCAAAGAGCGTTCGTTGTTTCAATCGCGAGGCACGATTTACGATTCGACAGGCGCCGGTTCCGCCGTCTACGGCAACTACAATGTCCGGACGGGGAACGATCTGGTCGGATTGCAGATCGGTGGCGACATGACCTATCAATCCAACAAGTGGCAGTGGGGCTTCCGCGGCAAGGCGGGACCCATGGTCAATTCGGCCCACCACATCAGCGAGATTCGCAGCGGCGGGACCGACCCATTCGCAGGCAGTTTTCCGAACGATCGTCTGGCGGCCAGTCACAGTTCTGTGGCGTGCGTGATCGAGTTTGGCGTCACGGGCAAGTACATGATCACCCCCCACTTTTGGTTAACGGGTGGCTATGACTTGATGTGGGTTACAGGTCTTGCACTGGCGCCGGAGCAAATGAAGTTTGAAACCGACCCATCGCCGAAGCTCAATTCAGGTGGGACGATATTCTACCACGGTCTCACGGCTGGTTGTGAGTGGACATTCTGATCTATGCAAACGTTCCAAACTGCCCGCCGTGCCCCACAGAACGGTGGTTCTTTGTTCTTCCGGCGAAGTCGGCATAGACTCGTCAGCAGCGTCTGTGTAAGCTAGAAGGATTGGCCGCTTCTCGAATATGGGAGCACGGGCGGCTTGTGCCGCCGTTGTGTTGGGGGGGAAGCCGATCCCCAGCGGAGTTTTCATGTAGTCCACTTGCCAGTCTCGCCCCGGCATGAAAAAACAGTCGTTCTTTGCTCGCCGCGGTTTCTTGATTATTCTCGTCGCGGTATTCCTCATGCCGATGATCCTGCGCGGTACGCGGCTGACGATCGACGGCAACCGCAACGACGTGAAGGACTGGTTGCCCAAGAGTTTTGAAGAGACCGCTGTCCATACGTGGTTCAACAAGCACTTCCCCCACGAGCAGTTCGTTCTGGCAAGCTGGGAGGGTTGCACCTTGGACGACCAGCGGTTGCGACTTCTTGCCGAGAAGCTCGAGAGTTTTGACCCGACGCTTCGGCAATTGGGTATTACCGGCGACGAAGCGGACGTTTTGCAAAAAAGCAAACTAGGCACGCTTTCCGCGCTGCGGGCTCACGGAAACCTGCGCGCCGTTCCCGGCCTCGACGTAGAAAGAGCCGATGCGATCGACCGCGCTATTCAGGCGTGGCAATCGCCGTTCAAAACGCCGGTACTGACCGGTACACGGCTGGTTCAGGAAATGAGACTCCGTTATCCGGATTTGTCCGACGAGGATATTCTCACGCGTCTTGAAGGGACAATCATCGGCAAGGATCACGCGAAGACATGCCTGGTTGTTACCCTTACCAAGGCGGCTGGGGGAAAGCAACTGCGTCCGACTCTTGAGATCATCCGCGATCTGGCCCGGCAGTGTGACATTGAACCACCGGGACCATCCCGGCCGAGCAACGTTTTCGTGTACGCAGCGAAGGCATTCGGCGGATTTCTGCGGGAATTGGTGTATGGTCGCGCGCCAACCGAGGTTGGGATTCGTCTGGGCGGGCCGCCGGTGGACAACGTCGCCATCGACACCGAGGGCGAGCGCACCCTGATGCGGCTGGCCGGATTGTCGCTTCTGATTGGGATTACTGTAACGTGGCTGTGCTTCCGCAGCGTCCGGCTGACGGTGATTGCCATCTTCACGTCGCTTCTAGCGACCGGAACAAGCGTGGCCAGTGTGTTCTTCAGTGGCGGAACGTGCGATGCCATTCTTTTGACCATGCCTTCGCTAATCTATGTGCTGGCCATTTCCAGCGCGATCCATATTATCAACTACTACCACGATGCCATCCGCGAACATGGTTTGGAACGGGCGCCGGAGCGCGCCTTAGCGCATGCCTGGCAGCCATGTTTTCTGGCTGCATTCACGACGGCATTGGGGCTCATCTCGCTGCGTGCCAGCCATGTGATTCCCATCAGCAAGTTTGGCGTTTATTCGGCGTGGGGTGTGATGACCACGTTGGCCTGGGTGTTCCTGTTCGTGCCTGCCTGCCTGCACTTCTTCCCCTCGCGTAATATTGCCAAGCAGGCGAGCAGGAAGAGCCCCGAGGAGTTCGAGGCAACTCGCATCATGCGATTCTGGCGGGTTGTCGGTCAGTTCATCATCCGGCGCCATGGGTGGGTGACGGCCGGGTGCATGACAGTGATGGTCGTTCTTGCCGTGGGTGCTACCAAGATCCAGACGTCGGTCAAGCTCATGAAGCTCTTTTCGTCCGACGCTCCGATTATTGCAGACTATGCATGGCTGGAGGAGCACCTCGGCCCGCTGGTGCCCATGGAAGTTGTCCTTCGCGTGGACAACGAGAAATGCCAACTCAACATGGTCGAACGGATGCGGCTGGCGCAGCACATCGAGCGAACCCTTGAGAAACTGCCCGACATAGGCGGGGCCCTCTCGGCCGCTACATTCGCTCCCGACGTTTCCCCCGACAAGACCAAGGCGGGCATTATTGAGCGCATGGCCGGCATCGACCGCCGTCGCACGCGCGACCAGGTCCTCAGCAAGCGGCTGGATGCTCACCGCGACGAGTTCCGTGAATACCTGACCATCGACGATAAAACCGGCGAAGAATTATGGCGAATCACTGGCCGCGTAGCCGCATTGACGGACCTCGATTACGGGATGTTTGTCGAAGACATCAAGGCAAATGTCGAGCCCTTGCTGGCCGAGTATCGCAAAGCCGGCGTCGAAGGGATTGATGTAACCTACACCGGACTCGTGCCCTTGGTTTACAAGACCCAGCACGAGTTGATGACCGGGCTGTTCCAGAGCCTGGCCCAGGCATTCCTGCTTATTGCCCTTACCATGATGCTCCTGCTGCACAGTCCATCGGCAGGGGTTATATCGATGATTCCCAATTTGTTCCCCGTGGTCGTTATTTTTGGCATCATGGGATGGATGGGAGTCTTGGTCGACGTTGGTTCGATGATGACGGCCAGCGTTGCCCTGGGGGTGGCGGTCGACGATACGATCCACTACCTCATGTGGTTCCGTCGCGGGCTCGAACAAGGCCTCGACCGTAGGAACGCGATCCTGGCGGCCTATGATAGGTGCGCCACGGCCATGACGCAAACGACGTTCATCTCCGGCCTTGGCTTGGCAGCTTTCTCATTCAGCACGTTTACGCCAACGCAGCGGTTTGGGACGCTCATGCTGACGTTGTTGTTCGCCGCTCTGTTTGGCGACTTGATCTTCCTGCCGGCGCTGCTCAGCGGGCCGCTTGGCCGGTTCTTCCATCCGCGAGTTTCCAAACGTGTCCAGCCTGTTGAAGAGGATGCCATGGACGAAGGCATGGTGATTGCCGTTCCCTTGGCGGGCAAACCGCCGGTACCGCATGCGGCTTCCCGTCGGCGGCATAAGGTCTCGTGAGAACCGCCTGAAAGACGGCTCCTTTGTTACCGCTCTTGCTGTGCACTCTTGGCGTCCCAATTTGGGGAGTTGCGGTTGGGGAAGGGGGCGGGCAGAAGGCTCCTGCAGAGAATGAACGGGTTGATCCCATCAGGGCGACTAGGCAGGGTTTGTCGGATCAATCGGTTTTCCTTCGGGCAAAGCGGGCGACGGTCCGAGATGTTTGAAGGAATGTCCCGTTTGCATCGAATGACATTCTCTGGTAAACTGCCGTGAGTTGGCATTTGTCCGGTACCTGCTGGGAGGGAGATCGGTTCGGCTACCGGCGGTTCCGTTCTGCGGGGAGTTTCAACCGTCGTGCATCAGGATCAATTACCCGGTACATTTTTTGGCCCTTCCACCCTTGTGCAGCTCCTGCGACACCGCGCGCGATGCCAACCCGACGCGACCGCGTTCGTCTATCTGGTCGATGGTGAGCACGAGCAGGTCGAGCTGACCTACAAGGAGCTGGACCGGCAGGCTCGCGCCATTGCCGCCTGGATGAAGGAGTGGGACCTTGAGGGCGAGCGCGCCCTGCTGCTCTATCCGGCGGGTCTGGAGTTCATTGCGGCGTTTTTCGGCTGTTTGTACGCAGGTGTGGTGGCGGTCCCGGTCTATCCACCTCGGCGGAATCGGTCGCTCGCGCGAATTCAGGCCATTGCCGACGATGCCGAGGCAAAGGTGGCATTGACGACCGACACGGTGCTCAATCGGGTGGAACCGCTCATCGATGAGACGCCCCACCTGAAGCAACTAACGTGGCTGGCCACGTGCCGTGTGCCTGCGGGCATTGAGGATCAATGGGACCCGCCGCAGATTCATGGCGACACGCTGGCCTTTCTGCAGTACACATCCGGTTCGACGGGCACCCCCAAGGGGGTTATGCTTAATCATGCGAATTTGGTTCACAACTCTGCGTTGATCGACCATGGGTTCGAGCATACGCGGAGCAACAACGGTGTCTTCTGGCTGCCCAGCTACCACGATATGGGGCTGATTGGCGGCATTCTTCAGCCGCTGTACTGCGGGCGGCCGAATGTGCTCATGTCGCCGATGAGCTTCTTGCAGAAGCCGTACCGCTGGCTTGCGGCCATCACCCGGTTTTCTGCCACGACGAGCGGGGGCCCGAACTTTGCGTATGATCTTTGCGTTCGAAAGATCACGCCCGAGCAACGTGCGACGCTTGATCTGAGCAGTTGGGAAGTGGCGTTCAACGGCGCCGAACCGGTCCGCGCCGAAACCATCGACCAGTTCTGCGAGGCGTTCGGGCCGTGCGGCTTCCGGCGAGAAGCGTTCTACCCTTGCTTCGGACTGGCGGAAGCGACGCTGATCGTATCGGGCGGGTATACACGTGAGCCGCCGGTCGTTCGCACCTTCGAGGCGCGCTCCCTCGTTTCGGGCCGCGTGGTCGATGCCGAGCCGGACGACGAGGGCGTTCGGGCGCTGGTCGGGTGCGGCCAGAGCTTGCCCGACCAGCAGATCGTCATTGCCAATCCGGACGAGCAGACCCGGTGCCCGCCGGGGCAGGTAGGCGAGATATGGGTCCACGGTCCGAGCGTCGCCATGGGCTACTGGCGATGCGATGAGGCGACCAAGAGTACATTCCAGGCCACATTGAAGGACACCGGCGAGGGGCCGTTCCTGCGCACCGGCGACCTCGGCTTCCTGTTGGACGGAGAACTGTTTGTTACCGGCCGGCTGAAGGACCTGATCATCATCCGGGGCGTCAATCACTATCCGCAGGATATTGAGCGGACCATGCAGCAAGCGCATCCGCGACTGCGGCCCGACTGCGGCGCCGCATTCACGGTTGAAGAGGGCGGGCAGGAGCAGTTGGTCGTCGTCAATGAGGTGGAACGGCACAAGACGGCCGATCTGGACGCCATCTGCGAGCGCATCTATCGCGACGTGGCCGCCGAACACGAATTGGGCATCGACGTTATCGTTCTGGTGCGCGCCGGGAGCATTCCCAAGACGTCCAGCAACAAGATCCAGCGCCATGCTTGCCGCGAGGGCTATCTGGCCGGAACGCTCGATATTGTCGGCCGGTGGCGCCCGCAAGATGCGCAGGGCGAAGCCGTCGGACGCGTGGAGCGCGCCGGCCGGGAAGAACTACCTTTGCGGCGGCCTGAGGATCTTCATGCGACGACCGACCGGGGCGTTGCCGCGCGAAAACGCGTGACGGAGGTCGTGCTCCAAGAGATTCATCGCGTCGGAAGAGAGCGGGTCGCCGGCCTGACGCTCGACATGCCGATTGTGGCGTCCGGACTCGATTCGCTTGAACGGATGGAGATACTTGCCGGACTGGAAGAGCGTTTCGGCGGACGGTTTCCCGAAGATATCCTCCCGGATCTCGAAACGGTTCACGACGTCGTTGCAGCCGTCGAGAAGTATCTCGGTACGGAAGTGCGGAAGAGGAAAGCTTCGCCCGCCGAGATCCCCTCGGAACACTATCGAATCGAGGAGTTCCCGGAATGTGTCCGGATGAAACAGAACCTGGGAATGCTCGATCTGACGGGACTCCGCAACCCGTTCTTCAACCCGCTGGAAAGCGTTACGACCAACACGACTCGGCTGGGCGGGCGAGAGGTCATCAACTTCGCCAGCTACAACTATCTTGGTATGTCGGGCGATCCGAAGGTCAGTGCGGCCGTGAAGGAGGCCGTCGACCGCTACGGTTCGAGCGCTTCGGCCAGCCGGCTGGTCGGCGGCGAGAAGATCATCCATGAGGAATTGGAACAGGAGATTGTCGACTTCCTTGGCACGGAAAGCTCGCTTTGCCTGTATGGCGGCCACGCAACGAACGAGACGGTCATCGGACACCTGTTCGGCCCCGGCGACCTGATTCTGCACGACGGACTGGCGCACAACAGCATCGTGCAGGGGTGCATCCTTTCGGGCGCGCGGCGTCGCCCGTTCCCGCACAACGACTGGAAGGCTGCGGATGACCTGTTGCGCGAGTATCGCCACGAGTATCGTCGCGTGCTGATCGCCATCGAAGGCGTCTACAGTATGGACGGCGACATCCCGGATCTGCCTCGATTCGTGGAAGTCGCCAAGCGGCACAAGGCGCTGATCATGATTGACGAGGCGCACTCGTTCGGCGCCATCGGAGCGACGGGCCGAGGCATTGCCGAGCACTTCGGCAATGTGTCTCGCGGCGACGTCGATATCTGGATGGGAACGTTGAGCAAGTCGCTGGGATCGGGCGGCGGGTTCATTGCCGGCAGCGCAGCCCTGATCGAGTACCTGAAATACACGGCGCCCGGGTTCGTGTTCTCGGCGGCCATGACGCCGCCTGCCGCCGCCGCGGCGCTCGCCTCGTTGCGATTGTTGCGAGCCGAACCGCAGCGCGTCGCCCGGCTCCAGAAGAACGCGGCCCTTTTCCTGGAACTGGCCACGGAGCGAGCGCTGAATACCGGCATGAGCTGCGGCACGCCGGTCATCCCGATTATCCTCGGCAATTCGGTTCAATGTTTGCAGCTTTCCGACGCCATGCTCAAACAGGGGATCAATGTTCTGCCGATTTTGCATCCGGCCGTCGAGGAGACGGCCGCCCGGTTGCGGTTCTTCATTACTTCGCACCATACCGAGCATCAGATTCGCCACACCGTAGACGTGCTGGCAAACGAATTCGAGAGGATTCGTTCGGAGTCCCTGTCCCCATTGGCCAAGAGGTGAAGTTTGTTAACTGAAAACGAGGTTTCTCGAACCTGGCGACGATTGTTTTCCAGCGGCGACCGTAGTGACGATGCGTTCACTCGGGCAGAGGCGTTGCTCGACGAGTTGCGTCCGGAAAGCCCCTTAAGACACAGGCTGGAGGCCGAGTTGGACGAACTGCGGAAGCTCGCAGAAAAGAAAAGGCCCCGCGTGCCGAGCGGAGCCTGAGGAGTCTACCGGAAGTCCTTCCGGTTTCTTTCTGTAAGACAGACATGGCTGGCGTGATCGACCGGCTCCTGGAATGGAGCCGATCGTGCGCCGGGAAGCATCAGGGGCCGTAGCGGCCCCAATGCCGGCGGTGCAATCGGGCGGTTTCTGAGCCGGATTGCACCTTGGCCCCCAGCTTGCGCCGGGGTTCTTAACGGTTCACTTCGATACCGATGTTGAACCCGTGGGCGAACAGGGTCTGCCTGTTGCCTGTCATATCGATGCCCATCGCGCTATAGTTGCTGTCTGAGACCTTGGTGTTGTAGTCGACCAGGGCAGAGCCGCGGGCAATCGAGTCGATCCAGAATCCGGTCCAACCTGCCTTGACCGAGACCGCTCGCGTAAACTGGTAGTGCAGATCCAGCCGGACCTCCCAGGCAGGGCTGAACTCCACTTCCGTTGCGTAGTTGTTGAAACCAAGCGGTCCCTCGTAAGCCGGCAAACCGCTGACCGCGGTCCCTGCGACCAGCTCGGAGCCCAGGTAGCCGGACTGGTGCACGTTCTGGTTATTGATGCCGGCGAAGAATCGCCCTTCACCCGACAGCCGCCAACGACCGGTCTGCCGAAACCAACGCATACCGATCTGCGGGCCGATCACGTGGTTGTCGGCCTCGGTGTCCCAGAGGCTGTCGCCGAGAGCCTGGGTGGCGAAGCCCAAACGTTCTCCCCGATCGTTGATCCGGTAGCCATAGTCGTCGTACAGGTCGGTGTCGTCATCGTCATCGTCATCGTCATCGTCGTCGTCATCGTCATCGTCATCGGATCGGTAGTCAGGCGTGTCAATAACCCATCCGGTGCCGTTGCGGTCGACGCCGCGTTCACCTGGGTCGAGTTCTCGGGCGCTGATTCCTTCAACCATGAACTGGTCGTTGATTTCCATGTAGCGAGCTCCGGCAAAGAACTCGAAGAACCCGCCACCATGCATCTGCTTGGTGCGGTACAGTGCATTAAGTTCGACGTTCCACATCTTCGTGCGATTCGTGACCGCCAGTGTCTCGAAGTCGACCGGCAGGTTGAGCAAGTCCGTCATGGTGATCGGAGTGGTCGTGGCATCATCGATGTATTGTCCCTGCAAATAGCGTCGGTTCTGTGTGCCGTAGGAGGGATCCTCAAACACGACGCTTGCATCGCGCAGGACGGCTTCCTGATATTGGTTGTGTAAGTCGAACGCGCTGACAAACCATCCCCACCGGTCGATGATCCGCCCGACTTCATACCGTTGGCTGCCGCTGATGCCTGCTGCCCCCAACATGCCAGTGTCGTGTGTATTGCCTTGAATCGTCTCGTGATCGGGTTCGTAGTAGACTACGCGAGTCGCCCCGGCCTTTCCAATCACCTGCGTCGAAGGTCTTGTGATATACCAGAACATCTGGTCCAGGGTGAAGAAGAACCCTTCGGGCGGCTGGGGGCCGTTTCCATAGGGGCCTGTCTCGGCGGGCGCCCAGAGCTGCAAGTCTCGGAGATCGTCTCCCAAGGCGGGGAAGGCCACGAGGAAGACTAGTAATCCGGCCAATAAGGATGGGTGCGTGCGGTTTGGCAACATGTTCTTCAGTCCGAGTAGGTTTTACGTACAAGACTAGTGGTCGTCCCTGCGCGGAACGGCCCGATCTGGCTGTGACGATAGTATCGGACGTGACGGCGGTAGCAGTTGAGTAAGAAAGGCAAACCTTGCCGAAAAAATGGGTGTACCTTGGCATCCCGAGAGTTAAGATGGGCCAAATGCGGGACTTCGGGGGCAGATTGGCCACCGGTTTGGGGGCAGCAGCGGACTTGCATTTCGCGCAACGGCCACCGGAGGACAAGCCGGCCGGTGGCCTTTTTCAGCCGTGCAAGTCCCTTCCTACACCCCCGACTTACCGCGGCAGAACGTCAAAACGCTCGCCGAGTCGGCCCACAATGGCAAGGCACTCGTCCAATTCGCAGGCATCAATGCCGTTGCGAGACGCCGCCCAGAATGCGGCTTCCGCCGCTTGCTTGCCCGGCGTGGCCACATGGCGTTCGATGAACGGGTAGGTGAAGTCTTCTTCGTCCTCGATGTGCTTCAACAGAATGTCCGCGTAGGCCCGTGCGTGTTCGCCAAACGCTCGGCGGGCCGCCAGGAAATCGGGAGACTGTCTGCCAAACTGCGACCGTGTCGAGTTCCCTCTTACGGTAGCCGCCGGGAGGGGGCCAAGCCCGCAAAAGATCGCGATCTGACCGACCGCCTGTTCCATCCCTCGCAAATGCGAAGAGCACCGCTGGTGATCGTGGTACGAACCATTCCTCCCCTCTTGTGTTTCAATGGTCTCCAGCGGCACACCGGTCGCATTGAAATACACCTCCTCGCGATGGAAATGCCATGCTTCCACAAACGTCTGGAAAAAACGGACGACATCAAGAATCGCCTGAACATCCATCGACTCGTGTTTGGCAGAGCCCGTCCAACGCTCCGCCATTCGCTCCAGGCAGTTCAACGCCTGCTCCGTAACCCGATGCTCGAGCAGCAGAACCTCAGTCGGCTCCACGTCAGACGGGACGATCAACTGCTCAGCGGTCAATTGTAGTGTTGGGATGGTCATGGTCATTCAGTCGCGTCGGAAAGGCACACCCGATCCATGCCGCCAAGGGCGGCATTTTTGACAATTCTAGCTGTCCTTAAAGCAGGCTGCAACCCCACTTCTGGCGGTGCGGTCCGCGAAGCCCCCGTGAACTCATGCTGGCAACGGGGAATGCCCTATACGCGTCCACCACCGGAATAGTTCATCCGAAACCGGCCCCCATGCATCCTCCGAACGGATACACTAAGATAAGAGCATTGATATCACTTCAAACGTGGTAAGAGCGGGGCGTTTGCTCGTATCACCAACATGGAAGGACGGCGCCATGATCCCTTCTGGCGGGGCTATGCGGAATAAAAATATGATTGGACGCCCCATGGAAGTCCTGCTGGTGGAAGATGATCTGGAGGATGCAGGGTTGACGATTGACGCCCTCAAGGCAGGTGAGGTGCCATGCCGCATTTCGCTTGTCCGTGATGGGGAGGAGGCGCTTGAGTTTCTACGGCGGCAGGGGATTTATGTCCGCGCCCCTCGCCCCGATATTGTCCTCTTGGACCTGAACCTTCCCAAAAAGGATGGCCGCGAAGTCCTTGCCGACCTGCGAGCCGATCCCAACCTGCGGCGCATCCCCGTTGTCGTCCTGACCGCTTCCGCCGCCCACCGCGAGTTGCTGGAAGAAGAGCATCTCTACGTAGAAAGCTACATGACGAAGCCGGTAAATCGCGAGGCTTTTCTCGCTGTGGTCAAGTCACTTCGCAAGTATCTGCTTGACGACATCATTTTCCCGAAATAGCAGAAAAGCCTGGCAAACAGGGGAATTACTGCCGGTTGCAACGGTTCTGCTTGTTCGCCGGACGATTGCCAACCGATGCTATTGCTGACGGACCGGCCCCGATCGTCTGCCCAAAGGGAACCCTTGTCATGTATTCCACGCTTCTTCTCATGTTTGCTCTTAGCGTCAATCCGGCCGCGCCGATCGAAGCAGGCGTCTTCCCTGCCGGCATTGGTGTCGTGGCCCCAATGACTGTCTCTGAAGGTTCTGCCTGGTATCGACCATTCCGTCATCCACGGCTTCTGCAGCCGAATCGTCTTTATTACCAGAGCCATTCGTACGACCCCCGATTGCAATTCGACTATCCCTGGCATCCGCCCCGCGTTCACACGCACGCCTGCCCGATGGTTCCTTCCGTCCTGCCGGATACGGCCTTGGAGTTCTGAGACTCGTAACCGTTCACAGGGGGCTGTCCTGGGCTGCCAAAAGGTTGGGGTTGCGGCGATTTGGGGTTGCACAAGGTTTGTTCGTGTTTCGCCAGTCCGATAGGTCTTCTAGCCGCGCAACCTGAGTGTCGGGTTGGATTGTGTCTTTGATCCAGACTTGAACGTGCACGATGTAGCAGGGAGGAAGAAGGGGCCGGGCGTGGCGTGTTCAGGCACCGCCCTCGGCGCGTTTTCGCCGTAGGCGATCAGCACCGTATGGTCAATCCCCCGGACCCATGGCCGCGCCACATTCCCCAGCATATTCCCGCGATGTTTCTGCCGCCTACGGCGGCAAAAACATCGCGGGTGTTCCGACCGGTTTGCCGGTTTGTTCCGCCGCCTGCGGCGGCGGAACAAACCGGCAATAAACGGGGATGTGGGGTGGTGCGTATGGTTTCCAGGGGTAAAGAAACCCCTGGCTACGGTGCGAATCGCCTCCGGCGAATAGGCGCGGATGAATGGGTGCTGGTACGTGGCGTGCTGGACTCGGAATCATACCGTAACAAGCGACTTCTGGATTGGCGGCGAGCGGAGGGAATAAAACCGCACTATCCAAAAACCGTGTCAACCCCAACTTTTTTCCAGCCGTGTAAGTCCGCTGCTGCTGGCGATGCGCACGAGGGGACAGGAAAACTTCTTGCGAATCTGAATTACTTCAATTACAATCGCCTTTTCCCGCAACCGCTGTGCCATGCGGGTGAGCCGGGTTTCTGGAACGGTGCGGTGGGATGCTCGTGCAGGTATGTCGTAATTGCGTGGCTAGCAGGAAATGGATTCGTATGAGAACCGCCGCGTTTCTGTATGGCGTCTTGGCAGTCGCCGTCTTCTGCCAGGGGCATGCACACGCAGAGCTCGTCGTACCCCACTTGGTTTCCCACTGGATGTTTGATGAGACGTTCGGTTCGTTTGCGCATGACTCATCGCCCAGCGGCATGAACGGCCGACACCCGGGAGGCCCTTTCTGGGGTTGGACTGCCGGACAGTTCGACAACTCGGTGTACTTCACTCGGGCAGCCAACGACTACTTCGAAGTCGAATACAGCACCGCAGCCCTTGAACTTGCCGGTGAAAAGACCTTCTCCTTCTGGACTCGATTGCCGGCGGCGCCCTCGGGATCCAACGGATTTGTCAGCATTGGAAAAGACTACGACAACCGCTGGTACATCGATGACGACAACGGCAAGGGACGGATTCGCATGTGGCAAGTCGGCGGCGCAACGAGCGGAGCCCAGTTTCAGACCGGCGAAGGCGTGCTCACCTACGGCGATAACCTCTGGCATCACGTTGTGGTGACCGATACGGGAAGCGGCGCCGGCGGCACACAGGTCTACGTTGACGGCGCCTTGCGAGGTACTTTCGATTCATTCAACTATTCGGGTTTGGCAGACGACAGCAAACTGCGTTTGGGGTGCCGGTTCGTCTCCACGCCGGAACCAATGGAAGGCGGGCTCGACGACTTCGTCCTGTCCGACACCGCCTTCACGGCAACACACGTCAGAGCCGTCTACAGCCTGGGAAGCACGGCGGGCACTCAGTACAACTTCCACACGGTCAGACTGTTGCTTGACGACCACGCCAACGCCCGCGATTGCCAATATGGCGATCTCTAGTGGAACTACACCACAGGACTCGATACAAACGGCGTGGAACTGGGGCAGGTTGCGAAAACCGGCAGTCGCTATGCGATTGTACTGGACGAGGCCGGGACCGGCTTTGTGGCCAATACCAAACTGATTGCCCACTGGCGGTTCGATGAGATATCGGGAACAACCGCCTACGACTCCGCCGGCATGAACGACGGCGCATTGAAAGGCTCAGAAGGCGTCGCCGCGCACACAACGGGCAAGTTCGGCCAGGCACTGGACCTCGATTACACCAACCAAGAGCACGTCGAGATTGGCAGCGATAACTTCGTGACCAATCTTTCGGGCGAAAAGACCTTTGCCTTCTGGACGCGGTTGCGCACCAGGCCGGGCATCAACAACGCCAGCGGCTTCATCGGAATCGACACCAATACTTCCGATAATCGCTGGTACATCGATGATAACAACATGTCGGGCGGTATCCGCACGGGCGGAAGCGGTATGACCGGTTCCTTCACGGTTGGCGCCGGCGCGTTGAAGTACGACCAGGACGTCTGGCAACACGTGGTCGTCACCGACGACGGCAGCGAGACTGATCGTGCTACCCGCATTTACATCGACGGGCAACTCGTCGGCTCCCGCGCCTCGTTTGACTATTCTGGTCTCCCGGAGACCAGCGTTCTGCGCCTCGGGGCTGCCCGGCACGGCGGCGGCTATCAGTATCTTCACGGCGGCTTGGACGACTTCGGCATCTGGAACGCCGCACTCACGGAACTGCAGGTGAAGACCCTGTACAACTTGGGGAGCCATTCCGACATCAACCACGACCTCGGGCAAGTGCAGAGACTGTTCGACGCGTACGACGCCGGCGGCGGCACGGTGCGGAACGGTAGCCTCGAGTGGAAGTACACAACCGCCATCCAAACCGAAGGGGCGGAGGTGGGCGAACCGTTCAAGGCCAACGGCCGTTACATCATTGCCCTCGACGACGCCGGTGCAGGCTTTGTGGCCAATACCAAACTGATTGCCCACTGGCGGTTCGATGAGACCTCGGGAACGACCGCCTACGATTCCGCCGGTACGAACGATGGCGCACTGCAAGGGGCAGGAAGCACCGCCGCTCACATCACCGGCAAGTTCGGCGGCGCACTAGGGTTTGACAGCAGTGCCTCCCAATTCGTGAATATCGGAAACAACAACGTCATTACGGCCCTGTCCGGCGCAAAGACGCTCTCGTTCTGGACACGTTTGAAAACCGACAGCACGTCCAACGGTTTCATAACCATCGACAACGGGACCTCGGCCAATCGGTGGTATCTCGACGACCAGAACAGTGGAGGCAGCCTCCGCGCATGGCAGGTGGGCGGTGGCCACGACGGCGAAGTGTTTACCGCCACCGATGTGTTCAATTATGGCAGTACGCAGTGGCAGCATGTCCTTATTGCCGACGACGGTTCGGGCACGGACGGAGTCCGCGTTTACGTCAACGGGCAGCTTGTCCATACCGGCGATTCGTTCGATTACTCGGGCCTGGCGGCCGGTAGTGTCTTGCAGCTCGGCGTTGCCCGCCATCCCGGCGTCTACCATTACCTCAACGGCGACCTCGACGATTTCGGTGTGTGGCGCGTGGCCCTGTCGGATTCGCAAGCAAAGATGGTATACAACGCCGCCCAGGATACCGAATTGGCGTACGATCTGGGCCAGGTGCAGCAACTGTTCAACCTGCACGAGATTGGCCCCGGCGGCGAGGCGATTATGCTGGACGGCGGCCTGCGGTGGCAGTATGTCGAGGGATTGAACTTCGAGCTTGGCGTTTTCAACAGCAGTGGCGGCAGATTGTTCATCCAGCTCGACGCCGCCGGTACAGGCTTGATGGCCGTACCGGAACCAAGTATACTGGTTCTGCTGCTTGGAGGCCTCGTGCTGATGCCGGCGCGCCGCCCATTCCGTTCCGGCCGCCGAGGATAACCCCACCCCGGGCGAATTCAAGATTTCGAGGTCACGGGCGCTTCCACCATGACGTTCCAGTTCGATCCCGAGGCGGATAGCTACGACCTGGGCAATTGGATTGTGCTTAGCGGCATCGCCCCAGATGCCTCTGGGCGGATTATCCTCAGTATGACCAAGACGGATAATTCGGTTTGCATCAACGCAATGCGGATTGAAGAACTAGTTCCGGAACCCTCGTCGTTGCTGGTGTGCGGCTTCAGGCGACGGCAACGTTCATGCGGCAAAGGCATTCGTTTGTAGTTCCGCCTTCAGGCGGCTTCCCAGTTTGTAGTTCCACCTTCAGGCGGTTTCCCCCAGTTCGGCCAAAGCCGGGACAACGAACGGACCGCATTCGCACCTGAAAACGGAAGATCTGCATCATCGGTGGTCCGAGAATCGCAATCGACCTGACATGGCTCCATCTCTGATCCTCGCCAGCAGTTCGCCGCGTCGCCGGGAGTTGCTGCAGCGAGCCGGCTATCGTTTCGAGGTGATCGAGCCGGTTGGCGTTGACGAGTCGCAGCGGCCTGGCGAGAGGCCCGAACAGCTCGTTGCCCGGCTTGCGCGCGACAAGGCGGCCCATGTTGCCCAAAGGGTAGCGCGCGGCCTGGTCCTCGGCTGCGATTCCGTAGCCGAATGTAACGGGCAGATCCTGGGCAAACCGCGCGACGTGGAACATGCGCGGCGGATCCTCCTGACACTGAGCGGGCAGGAGCACCGGGTGTTGACCGGATTGTGCCTTTGGCCGACGCCGGACGGCATGCCGTCTGTCCGTATTGCACAGACGGTGCTCTACATGGAGCCGTTCAGCCCGGAGCGTTTGGACGAATACCTTGCCGGCAGCCAGTGGGAAGGGAAGGCCGGCGCATTCGGCTACCAGGATGGCCTGGACTGGGTCCGCGTACTCCAAGGCAGCGAGACCAACGTGGTCGGACTGCCCATGGAACTGCTTGGCGAGATGCTCTACAGCTTTGAATAGCCGTGTCTAATGCACACGCTGGCCGGGCAGGGCGCCACGGTCGGGATGCAGCAGGAAGACGTCCTTCCCGCCGGGGCCCGATGCGACGATCATCCCTTCGCTCACGCCGAACTTCATCTTCCGCGGCTTCAGGTTCGCCACGCATACGACCAATTGCCCGACCAGCGACTCCGGATCGTACGCCTGCTTGATGCCAGCAAATACGGTCCGTGTCGCCTCGCCACCCAGGCCGAGCGTCAGCTTCAGGAGCTTGGCGGCGTCGGGGACCTTTTCGGCCGTCAATACGCGGGCAACCCGCAGATCGACCTTCAGAAAATCGTCGATCGTGCACTGCTCGGCAAGCGGCTCGGCGCGGAGCGGTTCGTCCGAATCTGCCGGGGCGGCAGGCAACGGTTCGTCCGCGGCCGCCTCGCCGCCGGCCGAATCGGCCGAATCGGCCGGTGCGGCGCTGTCGGCGATCATCAGGTTGATCTTGCTGCGCTCGACGCGCTTCATCATGTGGGCGAACTTGCCCACAGAAACGCCCAGCAGCGGCGACTGCGATTGCGACCATCTCTCGATCGGCTCGCCGAGCAGCTCGCCCGTCTTCCGGGCAAGCTCAGGCAATACGGGCGCCAGGTACACGACAAGCTGCCGGAACAGGTTCAGCCCGACGGTGCATACGTTGCGCAGTTCGTCGGCCTTCCCTTCCTTCTTCAGGTTCCACGGCGCGCGGTCCTCAACGTACTTGTTCGCCCGATCGCCGGCTGCCAGGACCAGTCGCATGGCCCGGCTGTAATCGCAAGCTTCGTACGCGTCGGCGATAGCCTTGCCGTCGTCCGCAGCCTGCCGGAACAGCCCGCCGTCGTCCGGGTAGGCATCGGCCAATCCGGTCTCGCCTGCGAATCGGGCCGTGCGACTGGCCAGGTTCACGAT
Organism: Thermoguttaceae bacterium; assembly: GCA_040772845.1. Lineage (GTDB taxonomy): Bacteria > Planctomycetota > Planctomycetia > Pirellulales > Thermoguttaceae > PWXP01. Next base: position 4,490,038 of record JAXGXG010000001.1, on the reverse strand, counting down.
ATTGCCGACCATGTCGGAGTTGACGCGTGCGGCGAACTCGTCGAGGTTCAGGTCGATATCATCGACGTGGTCGCTGAGCTTGGCGGCGTAATAGTACCGGAGATAATTCGGGTCGAGGTACTTCAGATAGGTCGATGCAAGGACGAACGTCCCCTTGCTCTTGGACATCTTCTCGCCATCGACGGTCAGGAAGCCGTGGATGTGGATGGTTCGCGGCAGGCTGAAGCGAGATATCTTGAGCATGGCCGGCCAGAACAGCGTATGGAAATACGTAATGTCCTTGCCGATGAAGTGATGGATTTCCGTTTCCGCGCCCTTCTGCTCGTCCCACCACTGGTCGAAGTCCTCGCCCACGCGTTTGCACCATTGCCAGGTCGATGCGATGTAACCGATCGGGGCGTCGAACCAGACGTACCAATAGTTGCCGGGCGAATCGGGAATCTGGAATCCGAAATACGGATCGGGGCGAGACACGTCCCAATCTTTCAGCGGTTCGTTCAGAAAATAGGCCTTCAGATAGTTCGATATCTCCGGCTGCAAGTGCCCGCCCGATTGGGTCCACTCGTTCAGAAACGCATGTTCCTTTTCGATGTTGATGAACAGGTGCGGATGCTTTCGGATCTCGGGTTTGGTCTTGGAGACGACGCTGATCGGGTCGATCAATTCCGTCGGGCTGTAGTGCGCCCCGCACTCCGAGCAATTGTCGCCGGGCTGGTCGGTGGCTTTGCATCGCGGGCAGGCGCCGCGAACCTGGCGGTCGGCTAGGAACATGCCGTGCGCCGTATCGTAGAGCTGCTCCACTTCCTGCTCGTGGACCATGTCTGCCTTGCGAATGGACGCCCAAATCTCTTCGCACAAGGCCCGATTCTCCGGGCAATGCGTGCTGCCGTAGTTATCAAACTCGATATCGAAGCCGGCAAAATCACTCGCGTGCGCCCGGTGCATGTTTTCAATCAGCTCCTCCTCGCTGATATCCTCCTGCTTTGCGCGCAGCATGACGGCCGTGCCGTGCGTATCGTCGGCGCACATGTACACGCACCGGTTTCCCTGCAATTTCTGGAAGCGGACCCAGATATCGGTCTGGATATACTCGACCAGATGACCGAGGTGGATATGCCCATTGGCATAGGGGAGCGCGCTTGTGACAAGCATTTTTCGCATATTGTGACCATTTCCTCCGTTTGCGTCCCCCTTGGTATACCCAGCCGAGCGCATCCCTTCAAGGCCCCGCCGCCTTGCAGCCGTACTTCCGCCGCGGAAGTCGGACACGGTAGCGGCCAACTTTCACCTCCTCTCCGGGGAGGTCGGACGCGGTAGCGGCCGGGTGGGGCGCGATGTATCGCCCGCAAGTGATTTGGCCACGACCGGCACCCACCCTCCCCGGGCCTATGAGCCCGACTCTCCCGCTGCGCGGGAAGGTGAAAAGGGGTGCAGCGGCGGACTTGCACGACTGGAAAAGAGGCCACCGGCCGGCTTGCCCGGCCCGCAGCCGTGGTCAATTGGCTATTGGCAACGCCCCCAATCGATTCTCGCTCCGCACGGTTAGCTGGATGACCACGGCTCCAGGCGGGGCAAGCCTGGGCTGTCAAAAAGTTGGGGTTGACACGGTTTTTGGATAGTGCGATTTTATTCCTTCCGCCCGCCGCCAATCCAGAAGTCGCTTGTTACGGTACGATTTCGAGTCCCACACACCGCGCACCAGCGGCCACTGATCCTCGCCTATTCGCCGTAGGCGATTCGCACCGTAGCCAGGGGTTTCTTTACCCCTGGAAACCATACGCACCACCTCACATCCCCGTCTATTGCCGGTTTGTTCCGCCGCCGCAGGCGGCGGAACAAACCGGCAAACGGCCAAAACGGTCGGAACACCCGCGATGTCTTTGCCGCCTGCGGCGGCAAAGACATCGCGGGAATGGAATTTGGCGTGGCCATGAGGCCGGGGTAGTGACCATACGGTGCTGATCGCCTACGGCGAAAACGCGCCGGGGGCGGTGCCTGAACGCGCCACGCCCGCCCCCTCTTGCCGCCCTGCTACATCGGGCACTCAGAAGAGCCGTTCCATGGTCCAAATGGCGACGTCCGGCGGACGTTTCAGGTACAGCCCGCCACCCACATTGACGAAATGGCGGCCAAGCCGGCTACGGTACCACGTTGCCGGCCGAAGATATTGGTCGGGATCGGTACGGTTCGGATCGTAGACATCGGCATCGTCCGCGGTGAGAATCCCCAGGCAGACCGCGGCCCGCGATAGTTGAGCCAGATTCGCAATGGCGCGGGCACAATCGGTTTGGTCCATGCAGGTCAGAACATCATGGCACACGACCAGGTCGAACGGAAGATCCGCCTGATAGTCGATAACAGACCCCTGCTGCCACCCGTACCGCTTGCACAGATACTTGCTGATTTCCACCCCCTGCGTCACGGCCTTCGGATATTCCTTGCCGAGCGCCCGGAGCGTTGCCCCCGTGCCGCAGCCGATATCCAGAATCCGCCGGACGGGAATATCGAGATGCCTCAGGTACGCGGCCAGGAACGCGGCCTGCCGGCGCGACGTCGCCGGATTTGCGGCCCGTGTTTCAGGATTCCGGTAGAAACGGTCGTAGTACGCCTTATCGAAACGCTCACTCACCAGCAACTCCTTCTCAAATCTTCCAGCCGCGAGACGCACACCATAACCGTCCTCGGCACACCGATCAATGCCGTCCGAATGTCGGCCTCCCCACCGCCGTTGTGCGGGCGACCTCGCTACAGGCTCCACAAGAAAAGGAGTGCAGGCCGGCGATGGTAATCGCCAAAGCCAGGGATGTCAAGCTGCGGGAGGGTTCTTCTGGGGTGCAGCAGCGGACTTGCATTTCTCGCAAGGGCCACCGGCGGGCAAGCCCCGCCTGGAGCCATGGTCATCCAACTAACCGTGGGCCACAAGCCATGTTCTCGCCCCGCACGGTGCCGCCGCCGGAGGCGGCGGCACCGTGCGGGGCGAGAATGGATTGGGGCGTTGCCAATAGCCAACTGACCACGGCTCCAGGCGGGGCTTGCCCGCCGGTGGCCTTTTTCCAGCCATGCAAGTCCGCTGCTGCACCCGTTCGTCTGATTTACCAGACAAAACTGTTGCAGGTTCCGCGCGGCTCATTATAATAATGGGGAAGGGGGCTTCTGCCTGCCCCCGAGGTGCTCTTCCATCGGGCTCGATACGCTGTTGTTGACGGAGGCGTGGACAATGAGACTCCGCATCCCCTGCTCTCTCGCGATAGCTGCAATGCTGCTGGCGGCAAGTCCGGTTCGCGCAGGGCTGATGGGTTACTGGTCGTTCGACGATGGAACCGGAACCGTCTTGACCGACTCGTCCGGCCGCGGGAATGACGGGACCCTCAGTGGCACTTCGGCATTGCCAACGTGGGTTGCCGGCTATACCGGGCAGACAGCGGATTACGCGCTGGAGTTCACCGGTAGTGCAAGCAGCAATTCGTCGGCCGATCCCTACGTGGCACTGGGAACGACTTCCGACTTGGCGATCAGCGGCAACCAGACGATCTCGATGTGGTTGTACCCGACCAGCTTCGCATCGCGACAGAATCCGTACAACAGGGAATACGGCGGTTCGGGAACTCTGACCCAGGAGCCCAATGGAAGCATCAACTACTACCGCGGCAGTGCGGGTGCTGACGCCTCGCCCTATACGTCAATCGGTAGTCCAAGCCTGACGCTGAACGCATGGAACTTCGTCACCATGGTCCAGGATTTCGATGCCGGGATTGTCTGGTGGTATGTCAATGGACGTACTACAACCCAGGCAACGCGTGAGGTTGTTGCAGGCAATCACCCGGCATACATCGGCCGAGGCTACGTGCAGAGCTACACGGGCATGATCGACAGCACCTCGATCTGGAACGAAGCCCTTCAGCGTTCCGAGGTGATTGCGCTGCAAGAGAGTGCATATACGCCGTTGCAGCTTGGCACCTATGTCCGTCCGGTTGATGTGGCAGGTTACAGTTTCACGACTACGCCAAACGCAGACCCTACCTATTACAAAGATGACACCGGTCACGACCTGACGACCGGTCCGTTTACCTACATCGGCCAGACTCCGGCGAGTGTCGACGGGACGGTCGGCTGGAACAACGCGACGTCAACCGATATTCTGTTCGACCTGGGGGGCGAGCAGGAACTGGATAAGGTCCTGATCGGCTACAATTACTACACGAGTTGGGGGGTTGGTGCTCCGGACGACGTTCAGATTGCTCTGAGTACCGATGGTGTATTCGATACGGAGACGTTCACGACCTACACCGGTTTCACCGGGACCGATTTCCGTAACAGTCTATTCATCGACGTCGAGGACGAACTGGCCTCGTACGTGATGCTTCGATTTGATGGCGGCGGCACGTCGAGCGGAAAGTACGTTATCGACGAAGTCGCGTTCTTTGCGATCCCCGAACCGTCTGCGTTTATCCTGTTGACAGCGGTAATTTTGGCCATCGCGTTCTCGCGCCGTAGGGAGTAAGAGGAGTTTTTCGGGTTTTTGGGCGAAAATACCGCACTGGCGGGCGGGTCGATTCTTCGATCCAACCTCTAGATTTCCGGTGGGAATGCCGAAGATCAATGGACCTATTCAGGGTGAATCTTGCTGGGAAGCACCCTCCCACCCGTCCTTGACGCCCCCAGTTGACAGTGCTAGATTATTCCCTTTCGTTCTTGGCAAGCCGTGCCGGCAATAGCGATTAGGCAACGCGGGACGTTCCCGGCGCCGGCAGAAGCTAATATAAACAACCGTTTTTTTGTGACACTCTTGGAGGAACGACCTATCATGGCCGAAAAGTTCGTCTATTACTATGGGCCCCAGGGCAGCGAGGGCAACGCCTCGATGAAGAATGAACTGGGCGGAAAGGGCGCCAACCTCGCCGAAATGGCGAATCTCGGACTGCCTGTGCCGGCCGGGTTCACCATCTCGACCGACGTCTGCACCTACTTCATGTACCACAAGGGTCAATACCCCGAGGGGTTGAAGGCCGAGGTGGCTGCGGCCATGAAGAAGACGGAAGAGGCCATGGGCATGAAGTTCGGCGATCCCGAAAATCCGCTGCTCATCTCTTGCCGTAGTGGCGCCCGCATGTCCATGCCGGGTATGATGGAAACCGTCTTGAACGTCGGTCTCAGCTCGAAGACGATCCCCGGATTGATCAAGAAGACAGGCAACGAGCGATTCGTGTACGACGCCTATCGCCGGCTGATCACTATGTATTCCGACGTGGTGATGGAGAAGGCCGAAGGCGTCGAGCCGGAAGAGGGGCAGGGGATTCGCGTCCAGCTCGACCGGCTGCTTGAAGCAAGGAAAGAGGAAAAGGGCGTCGAACTCGATACCGAACTGGATGCCGAGGACCTGAAGGCCCTCTGCATCGCCTACAAAGCGAAGATCAAGGAAGTACTCGGCCGCGAGTTCCCCGACGATCCCGAAGAGCAGCTTTGGGGCGGCATCGGCTCGGTCTTCAAGAGCTGGAACGGCAAACGGGCCGTCTCCTATCGCCGCATTGAAGGCATTCCGGACGAATGGGGCACCGCCACGAACGTCCAGGCTATGGTGTTCGGCAACATGGGCGACAGCTCGGCTACGGGCGTGGCCTTCACCCGCAACCCGGCCACCGGCGAGAACAAGTTCTACGGCGAGTGGCTCATCAATGCCCAGGGCGAAGACGTGGTGGCCGGCATCCGGACGCCCCACCCGCTGAACAACGACACGAAGAGCGATCAGAACAAGCACCTGTCGTCGTTGGAGGACGAGAATCCGGATCTGTACAAGCAGGTCGATACGATTCGCACGAAGCTTGAGCAGCATTATCACGACATGCAGGACATCGAGTTCACCATCCAGGAAGGCAAGCTCTGGATGCTCCAGTGCCGCAGCGGCAAGCGGACCGGCACGGCGGCCTTGAACATGGCCATGGACATGCTGGCCGAGAAGCTCATTGACGAGAAGACCGCCGTCACGCGCGTGGCCCCGGCCCAGCTCGACGAGCTGCTGCACCCGATCGTCGATCCGGCGGCCGAGAAGAAGGCCAAGCCGTTCGTACACGGTCTGCCGGCCGGACCGGGCGGCGCGTTCGGCGAAATCGTGCTGACCTCCGCCGGGGCCGTGGCCGTGGCCAAGGCCGGACGGAAGTGCATCCTCGTTCGCGAAGAGACCAACCCGGAAGACGTTGAAGGCATGCGCGCCGCCGAGGGTATTCTTACCGCGCGCGGCGGCATGACCAGCCACGCGGCCCTGGTCGCCCGCGGTTGGGGCAAGTGCTGCATCGTCGGCGCCGGCAAGATGAAGATCGACTATGCCAAGAAGTGCATCATGGTCGACGGCAAGACCTTTGCCGAGGGCGAGGTCATCACGCTCAACGGGACCCGCGGCCTGGCGTACGCCGGTCAGTTGGACATGATGGATGCCACGGAGAACCCGCGGTTCCAGAAGTTCATGGAGATTGTCGACCGGCATCGGACCATGGGTGTGCGCACCAACGCCGATACGCCGGAAGACGCCAAGCTGGCTCGCGAGTTCGGCGCCGAGGGCATCGGCCTGTTCCGCACCGAGCACATGTTCTACGGCAAGGGAGCAGAGCAGCCGTTGTTCGTCCTCCGCAAGATGATCCACGCCGGCAACGACGCGGAACGCAACCAGGCCATCGACGAGTTGGCGCCGTTTGTCAAACGCGACATCAAGGCCACGCTCGAAGCGATGGACGGCATGCCCGTCACCGTGCGTCTGCTCGATCCGCCGCTGCACGAGTTCGTGCCGCAGAACGAGGACGCCCGGAAGGAACTGGCCAAGGCGCTGAGTATCTCCGTCGAGGACGTCGTCAAACGAGGCGAAGCCCTGCACGAAGTCAACCCGATGATGGGACACCGCGGCGTCCGTCTGGGCATCACGTATCCTTACCTGACCGAAATGCAGATTCGCGCCGTCCTCGAAGGCGCCGCCGAACTGAAGAAGGCCGGCAAGGACCCGCGCCCGGAGATCATGGTGCCCGTCACGTGCACCGCCAAGGAACTCGATTTCGTCAGGCCGATCTTCGATCGCGTGAAGGCCGAGGTCGAGAAGTCGGTCGGCGTCGAGATCGGCTGCCTTTACGGCACGATGATCGAGATTCCGCGTGCGTGCCTCACGGCCGACAACATGGCCAAGTCGGCCGAGTTCTTCAGCTTCGGCACAAACGACCTGACGCAGATGGGCTTCGGCTTCAGCCGAGACGACATCGGCGGGTTCCTGGGCGAATACCTCGACCAAAAGGTGCTTCCGGCCGACCCGTTCCAGACGATCGACCAGGAGGGCATCGGCCAGTTGATCGAGATGGCCGTTCAGAAGGGCCGCGGCGAGCGCAAGGACCTGAAGATCGGTATCTGCGGCGAGCAGGGCGGCGATCCGAAGAGCGTCGAGTTCTGCTTCAAGAACGGACTGAACTACGTAAGCTGCAGTCCGTTCCGTGTGCCGATTGCCCGGCTGGCCGCCGCTCAGGCTGCGGTCAAGGCCGGCAAGTAGCCGTTACCATGCGGCACGGCTGAAATACCTCCGGCCGGCTCCGTGTGCATGCACGGAGCCGGCCGTTTTGCCAAATCGGACCGTCAACAACGCGTGCAAATGCACGCCGGGAGAATGTCGCCATGGAATGTCGAAAACCGCAGAACCTGGAGTTCTGCAACTGCAGCTACGAACCGTGCAGCCGCAAAGGAATCTGCTGCGAGTGCATCCAGTATCACGTGCGAAGTCGCCAGTTGCCCGCTTGCTGCTTTCCCGATGCGGCCGAGAAGACGTTCGATCGTTCGTTTGAGCATTTCGCAAGACTGGTAACGGCAGGCAAGGTGTGAAACCCTGGTTGGCATCGCTACTGATCGCCATTGCGGCAACGGGCGCCGTACTGGCCTCGCTCGGCCCCTTGGGCGACGGGCCGGGAGTCACGTGCGATGAACTGTACCATGTGGGCCTGATGGGCAAGCCGCTGGTTGCGGCAGTGCGGCATCAGGGCATCGGCTTCTTCACCCCGGAAAACGTGCGGCGGAACTTCGTGTGGCCGGAAGGCGGACCGCCGGTGCAGGCGCCGTTAGGCCACTGGATTCTCGGCCTCACGCACCATCTGTTCGACCCGTCACCCGACAATCCGGCTGTCATCTCGATCGCTGCGGCGCGGTTTGCGCCGGCACTGGCCTTCGGACTGCTCGTCTTTCTGGTGGGCCATTGGACCTGGCGGCGAGCCGGTCCCCTGGCCGGCATGGTTGCAGGCGCGAGTGTTGCCTTGATGCCGCGGGTATTCGCCCACGCCCACTTCGCCGCACTCGATATGATGACCACTACGGCATGCGCCGGCGCCCTCTTCGCCCTGACGTGGGCTGCGCGGACAGACGATGTGCGTTCGTGTCCAGGGGCTCGTCATACCTGGATTCGCTTTGCCCTGGCTGGCATCGTATGGGGGATGGCCATGCTCATCCGCCTGCATGGCGTGATGTTGCTGCCACCGGTGGCCTTGTGGCTGCTGTGGCGTTCAGGCGTCTTCCGCTTTCTGAGGCATGCCTCGCAGTCATCGGCAGCGTCGGCGCCGTTCCATCCGTCGTGGCCGCTCGTATGGTTTTCGGCAGGGGTTATCACTCTGATGCTTGGCTGGCCCTGGCTCTGGTTGAACCCGGTAGAGAATCTCTGGCGTTACGTGGCAAGCGGGTCGGTGCGGCAGGCGGTGCATGTGTTCTACCTGGGGCAGGTATGGGCCGATCATCAGACGCCGTGGCATTATCCGATTCTCATGTTCGTGTGGACTGTACCGCTGGGCTTCCTGCTGCTGGGGCTTTGCGGAGTGACGAGCCGGCTGCAGTCGATTCGTCGAGAAGGGACCGGGGGCGGAGCGTGCGTCAACGGCGATTTCGCGCTGGTGGCATTGGTCGGAGGGTTCTGGCTGGTCGTGTTCGCCTGGCCGGGGATCCCGGTCTACGATGGCGTACGGCTGTTGCTTCTGGTGTTTCCGCTGGCCGCCGTTTTCGCAGGACTGGGAGCGGCGTGGCTTGCCGAACTGGCCGTGGTCGAGCGTGTTCCTCGCCAGATTCGGATCGGGCTGATCGGACTCTTGGTACTTTCGCAGGCGGCAGGCGTCGTGCTGTACCACCCGTATCAGTTGAGCTATTACAATCTTCTGGCCGGAGGACTGCCCGGGGCGGAGCGCCTTGGCCTGGAAGTGACTTACTGGGGCGATGCCGTCGGCGAGCCGCTGCTGGCCGAGGCCGCCCGAGAGGCCCCGGGGCAGCCGGTGCTCTTCGGCCCGAACCTGGCGCCTTTTCAGGCACCGGCCGTTCAAATGGTTTCGCCATCGCTGGCCGCCACTGAGACTATACTTGTAGGATGGGATGCCAGTCGGCCGGAAACGGCAGCCGGCTGCCGATACGGGGTTGTGTATCGGCGCCGGGCCGATTTGACCTCGCTGGACTGGCTTGTTGAGGACGGAGCGGTGGTTTCCGAGCGACGCTGCCGGGGGGTTTGGGTTGCGCGTCTGGTACGGCTTCCGCGGCGTGTGCCCCCTCGACGGATGGAGCCGAACGACTAGAATATAGCTTTGCGCTGGCACCCTACACAGCCTGGATTGCAGGAAAGAATGAAGCAGGTAACCGACGATTCACGAGTGATTCCCACGTCGCTGCAGGCGCTATACACCCCGATACGGGACGAACTGGCTGCAACCGAAGCTCTGCTGCTTGCCGAGTTGGCGAGTGACCATCCGTTTGTCGACCTGCTGGCGAAGCACGGGTTTCGGCTGGGTGGCAAGCGACTGCGACCTGCTCTGGTATTGCTGTGTGCGCAAGCCGCCGGAACGCAACGGCCGGAGCACGTTCGGCTGGCCGGGGCGGTGGAACTGATTCATACGGCCACCCTCATTCACGACGACGTGCTGGATGAAGCCGAGATTCGGCGGCATCTCGATACGGTCAATGCGCGTTGGAGCAACGAGGCAAGCGTTCTGCTGGGCGACTATCTTTTCAGCCGCGCCATGTGCCTGGCGGCTTCGGTGGACGACGGTTATGCCTGCCGCGCCATTGGCGACTCGGCCCGTGTGATGTGCGAGGGGGAGCTGCGGCAAGTGCAGCATCGGGGCGACTACGATCTCTCGGAAGCCGAGTACTACGATATAATTGCAGGGAAGACCGGCGCCCTGTTGGCCTGCTGCTGCCGCCTGGGCGCCCACTTCGCCGGCGCTTCCGAAGAACACTGCGCGGCGATGGTCCGATATGGAGAGCAACTGGGGATTGCATTCCAGATTGCCGACGACCTTTTGGATCTGACCGGAGACGAGGCCACGGCGGGAAAGTCGCTGGGCACGGACCTGGTGAAACAGAAGGCCACGCTACCCTTGATCCGGCTGCTGGCGGTTGTCTCCGACGAGGATCGCAAATCTCTGATGGCCGCGCTGATGAACTCGGAGAACGAGCGCCGCGATACGTTCCGCGATTGGCTGGATCGTTACGGCACACTCGACTATGCCCGCGACCGGGCGATCGAGTATGCGTGCAATGCCGGCAAGCAGTTGGCGGGTTTGCCGGCCAGTCGGGCTCGCGCGTCGCTCGAAGGATTGTGCGAGTTCGTCGTATCGAGGCGGCAGTAGCGCGTCTTCGGTACGCAAGAGAACGGAACACGGGCGTTGGAATCTCCGCGTCGTCCGTTACGAGAGTTTGCGACGCATCGGATTGAGCATGGGGCGCAACTCGTCGACGAAGTCCTGCACGTCTTTGAACTGGCGGTACACGCTTGCAAAGCGCACGTAGGCCACCTCGTCGATCTCTCGCAGGTATTGCATGGCCAGTTCGCCGATATGCCGGCTTTCGACCTCGGCCTCGAAGCGGGCTTCCAGGTCGTTCTCAATGGAGGCAATGATCGTTTCGAGCTGGTCGTCGCTGACCGGCCGTTTCCAGCAGGCCTTTTCGAGCCCCTGCTTGATCTTGGCGTGGTCGAACGGTTCGCGCACCCCGTCCTTCTTGATGACCTTTACACTGGTCTGTTCGATACGTTCGTACGTGGTATAACGATGCCGGCAGGCGAGGCATTCGCGGCGGCGGCGAATGGCGAATCCGTCTTGACTGCTTCGGGAGTCAATGACTCGATCATTATCGATGCAGCAGAATGGGCACTTCATGCAGGCCTCCAGGACATTCTTCCCTTTAACAGAGTATATCCAATCGGACCGTCTTTGGCCAACCGGGCATCCCTGCTTTCTCGCCAAAAGAGGACTACCCCTCTTGGTGCAACAGGACGGGAAACCGTATAATGCAGTTGGCCGGTTAAGATCATCGGAAGGGATCCATCGCCCCGTGCAAACCCCCGGTTGTACGGCAAGACCCGCTTCGGAAACCGCTTGATGACCGGTGACGTCAGGGCCCATAAGAACAAGGAGCGGAACGCATGCAATGCTATCAGTGCGGCGAAGAGGTGCCTCGCAATGCGGTCTTCTGCCATCATTGCGGCACAAGACTCGACGGTAATCCTTCAGGCGAGGCGAACGGGCCTGAAACACCAGTCGATCCCCATGAGCCCGACGACTCGCCGCAGGATGCGTCTTCGTCCGCTGCCGAGTCGTTTCGCAATTCGGTCGCTCAGCGCAATCGCGCTGGCCGTGAACTGGAGCAGGAAGAAACACTCTGGGAAGGAGGCTATGCCTCCAAGGCAATGCTCAGCCGGTGGATCTTCAGCGCCCTGGCGACCGTCGGAGCCCTCATCGTCGCCATCATGTGGCCGCACCAGTACGTCTGGATCGGTTGCGGCGTATTCGTCCTGGCATTGTGGGGCTTTCAGGCCTTCATTCTCGTCAGCCGCCAGATGAACGTCCATTACCGCCTGACCAACCAGCGGTTCATCCATCAGACCGGAATCCTGCGCCGCGTGACCGATCGGGTCGATCTGATCGATATCGACGACATCACCTTCGAGCAAGGCATCATCGATCGGCTGGTCGGCGTCGGCTCCATCCGCATCTCGTCCAGCGATCGAACGCACCCCGAACTGGTCCTGGCCGGCATCGAAGACGTTGCGCGTGTGGCCGGACTGATCGATGAAACATTCCGTGCCGAACGCCGCCGCCGCGGACTATTCGTCGAGCACGTTTAGCTCGGATTATTCATCTACGCAGGGTGGGTCAAGGTCGCGTAAATCATTGGTGGGTCCGCACAAGCCGCAATCGAGCTGATGTCCAACCCGCCGCTTGGAAAAACGCCGACACCGGCGACCGATGACCCACCAAGGAAGCGGCTTGTTTGACCCGCCCTACCTGTCGTGAATAATCCGCGTTAGGGCTACCAGCGCAGGCCGTCGCGCGGCTTGAGCGGATGGTTCTGGTCGAGCAGGCGAACCTGCTCTTGCTCCGCGTCGGTGAGTTTCTTGGGCAAAACGATGGCCAGTTCGGCGAGCAGATCGCCGGCGGGTCCATCGCGCCGCGGGACGCCATGGCCCTTCACGCGGAGCTTCGTGCCGCTGGAGGTGCCTGGCGGTACGGTAAGCGTGACCGTGCCTTGAGGCGAGGGAACGTCGATCTTGGCGCCCAAAGCCGCTTCGGCCAGAGTTACCGGAACGCGGACAATCAGGTTGTGGTCGTGCCGCGTGAAATGCGGATGCGGCGCGACGCGCACCGTAATCAGGATGTCGCCCGGCGGACCACCTGCCGGGTTCGGCTCGCCTTGCCCGCGAACGCGAATCCGCTTGCCGTCTTCAATGCCGGCGGGAATCTTCACATTGATCCGATCTGTCTTGCCCGCTTGCCTGGCCAGGGTGATCTCCACCTGGCCGCCCGTTACCGCGGTTCCAAACGGGATCTGGATTTCGTGGCGGATGTCGTTGCCGTGCCTGGGAGTGGTCCCTTTGCCCGATCGCTGACTGGCGCGGCGGAACTGGCGAAAGAAATCGCCGAACCCACCCGGCGCCTGCTGTTGATAGCCCTGCCCGAATCCGCGTCCGAACAGGTCGCCCAGATCAACCTCGTCGAATCGGAACCCTTCCGCCCCCGCGCCGCCGAAGCCCGGGCCGCCTTGCCAGGCGCCAGAATACGGCCTGCCGCCACCGCCCATCGTCTCGAACGAACTCCCGTACCGGTCGTACATCTCGCGCTTCTCCGAGTTCGAGAGTACGTCAAACGCCGCCTGCACTTTCTGGAACTTCTCCTTCGCAGTCTTGTCGTCCGGATTGAGGTCCGGATGGTATTTTCGCGCCAGGTCTCGATAGGCCTTTTCAATATCCGCCTGCGACGCGTCGTGACGCACGCCAAGGGTCTTATAGTAGTCTTCCGCCATCGTGGAAATCCGTTGCAGCACGAGCACCCGCTGCCCATCGGGGGAGCACACATTGCCCCTATTGGGTTACATCAAGCAAGGTTCTATCCTATTCTAAACCCTGCGGCTCGGCATTTTCAAGCGGGGCAGGGTGGCGCGCGAGTGGGCAGGGGCCAGGAACGGACCAACCGCGAGCCGGAGCAGGATGCCAGAGATGCTACCCTTGATTTGTGGCGGCGGATGCGTGGTCCCCGCCGCAAACCGCCTCCAGTCAAGGTACGTCACCATGTTTTCCGGCCGCCTGTACTGCTCTGCCTTGCTCGTATGGTTCGTATTCCCCCTGTCGGATTACAGATCGCCTGTGACGCTTGCAGGCGGCCAGTTGGAGTTGGTTGTCATCGACCAGCAGACCGCAGCGCCCATTGCATGCCGCATTCATTTGCGCGACGCCTCCGGCAGGGCCCGAAAGCCGACGGACCGGACCCTGCCCTTCTGGCACGATCACTACGTGTTTCCCGGGAAGGCCCTGCTGCGGCTTCCTTTGGGCAATTATGAATTCGAACTGGAGCGGGGCCCCGAATACCGGACCCGTCACGGCCGATTCACCATTCTGAAGTTCGCAGACGACTCGAAGAAGGTCGATATGCAACGGTGCGTTGATATGGCGGCCGAGGGCTGGTATTCGGGCGATTTGGACGTCCAACGCAGTCCTCGCGAGATCGAACTGCTCATGGCCGCCGACGATCTCCACTTCGCCGAACTCGTTGGGCCGGATTCCAAGGCGGCACAGGAGTCGCAAGGTGAGAAGGTATTGCAGTTCAACGGCAATTGTTTCTGCGGGCTCGGCGGAGTCCGAATCGATCGGGCCGGGACCGAATTGCTGGTATTCAATGCGGACACATTGCCCTCCTTCGATCCGGCGAATGACGAATACCCGCCGACCGTAGCTTTCCTGCTAGGCCACCGCGGCGGAGCGAACCCGCCGGCAGGCGATCCCGAAGGGCGGCGCATTTGGGTTGACGTGGCTCGGCCCTACTCGTGGGACCTGCCCTTGCTGCTGGCGCATGGATTGGTCGATTCGATGCAGGTGGCGCACGGCCAGTTGTGCCGAACGACGGTGCTCGACACGGAGGGTGACGGGAAGCCGCGCGACCGGGATCGCTACCGATCGCCCTGGGGTAACGGCCGCTGGTCGCAGGACATCTACTTTCGCGTCTTGGATTGCGGCTTTCGCATTCCGCCGACCGCCGGCAGCGCGTCCGGCGCATCGCCGAATCCGGTAGGCTACAACCGCATGTACGTACACCTGGACGGCGCGCCGAGCTACGACGCCTGGTGGCATCATCTTCGCGAAGGCCGCGTGACGGTTACCAACGGCCCGCTGCTCCGCCCGAGCGTGCACGGCGAATTGCCCGGTCACGTATTCCGTGTGGCCGAAGGAACGACCCTGGAACTGCAGATCGGTCTGACGCTTTCCACACGCGAGCCGATCAGCTACCTGGACATCGTCCAGAACGGCGAGGTGGTGCACAGTATTCCTTTTCACGAGTACGCCCAGGCCGGCGCTCTGCCGACGGTCAAGTTCGACCGGAGCGGCTGGTTTCTCGTTCGGGCCGTGACGGATTTGCCGAAGACGTATCGTTTCGCCATGACGGCGCCGTGGTACGTGGAGGTCGGTTACGAACGGCGCATCAGTCGCGCCTCGGTACAGTTCTTTCTGGATTGGGTTTACGAGCGGGCCCGTGCGATCCGTATCACGGACCCCGACCACCGGCGCGAGGTCCTGGCCTACCATCGCACCGCACGCGATTTCTGGCAGGCCCTTCTGGAGAAGAGCAACGCCGAGTAGGCGGATATGTTGGCTGTTGCCGCACTGACTTGCGTACACCAACGAGTTGTTCCTTCGCAAGCGTCACGGTGCCGGTGTATGTCTGAGTCTTTCGTGCAGGTTCCGTATTCCGGGCGAGGTGACTCCGCGCTCCAAGGCCTGGCCGATGAGGTTGCGGGCGACGCCGGGTTGGCCGGTCTCGATGTAGTAGAAGGCCAGCGTTTCTATATAGCGAGGGTTGAGCGGATCGGCCTTGATCGCCGACTTCAGCAGGCGGAAGGCCTCCGAATAGTCCTTCTTTTTGGCCAGCAGAACGGCCAGGTTGCAGGCTGCCTGGGCGTTTTCGGGCTGGAGTTCGAGCGTTTTTCGCAGGTGGGTTTCGGCCAGGTCCTCGCGGCCCTTTTCCGCATAAAGCAGGCCGAGACTGAAGTGGGCTTCCGGAGACGGTTCAGGTAGTTTCGTGGCCTTGAGCAAGCGGGCTTCCGCCGCGTCGAGGTCGTTGAGATTGGCCAGGGCCATGGCGCCGTTGATCAATGGCGGCGCAATGTCGTTGCGCAATGCGTGCGCGCGGTCGTACTTGGCAGCGGCCTCCTGATAACGCTCCTGCCGCATGAGGATATTGGCGGCATTGTAGTGCGATCCCCAGTGGTCGAGCCGCAGATTGTTGGCCTCCCACATTTCCTCGATGGCCTTCCGGAATGCTTCGCGATGCCCTTGCGGTATCTCCGTTTCGGAAATCGCCGCCAGGCGTTCGGCCGCGCGGACCCGAACCAGCCGCTTCCTGTCCGACAAGGCGTCGAACAGGGCGCGGCGGTCTTCGGGGTTATGGTCTCCGTCCAGCGCCGCCGCAGCGGCCGAACGCACCAGCGGATGCTTCGCTTCGGTTGCCATCCGGCGCAGGATGGCGTGTTGCCGCGGATCGCCGGAAGGGGGAAGGAGTCGGATCAGCGACGTAACGAAGAGTGGATCGGAAGCCGGGTCGGCGACGTAGCGGAGCGCCGTGGGAAGCTGGTCCCACTTCCGGTCTCGAAGCGATTGCACCAGAAGCGCGCGCCGCATTTCGTGCTCGGTGTTCTTATCGAAGTCCGGATGCCATTGCCGCACGTGCTCCAAGGCCCACTCGTTGGTTTGATCGGTGTGGCAGATGATACACGCGTTGCGCGAGCCGACGGCGATACTGAGATTGGGCATGGGCGGCCGCATGGAATGGTCCGACTGGTTCATGCCGCCGAACGAATGCATGGCCATATGGCAGTCGGTGCATCGCGTGACGCCGCCTCCGGGATGGTGCATATGCGCCACGGCGTCTTTTCTTCGCTGTTGGTGGCAGGAGAGGCAGGCTTCGTTGGCCTTTTCGCCCTTGAACTTATAGCGGCCGCTCGAGGTGTGGCAGTAGCTGCACTGAAGGTTCCCCTCGGTGGCGCAGGGGCTCAGCCACCAGCTACCCATCGTATAGTTTTCGCCGAAATCCCGCCCGCTCGCATAATAGTCGGGATGATCGAAGGTCGTAAGGTCGTAATGGTCCCAGTAGTCTTCCGCCGTCTCGAAACCGTCTGTAATGGCGCCGCCCTTCGTGTGGCAGCCGGCACAGGAATCGTTCTGCTGCTTGACGGTCATATCCTCCCAGCGGATGATTTCCAGATCTTCCGGTATATCACCTCCGGCGGCCTCTTTGCAGACCCGGATGTGTTCCGAGGCGGGTCCGTGGCACGACTCGCAGCTAATGCCGGGCTCCTTCCACGTGGTGGCGTAGGTATCCGTCTCGGCATCGTAGTTGGATTCGCTCTGGCTGACGTGGCAGCGGAAGCATTCCGCATTGAACGTGAGCATCGGATCGCGCCAGTTGAGGGGCTTGTCCTGAGTTCCGTCGGTGAAATGCCGCAGCATACTTAGCGTCGTGTTGCGCCACGACTTGTGCTGCACGTCGTAGAAGATCGGCAGCACCTGCAAGCGGCCGTCGTCCATGAGCGTCAGGAAGTTATAGTAATTCTTCCCGCCCATTGCATATTTGATGTCGTATTGTTTCCCCTGGTCGTCTGCAACCCATCCGCGTTGCGGGGTGTTGTGGGCCATGTAGAAACGCCCATCCGCCTCGATCGGCTCCGGCTGGGGCGGCAGCGAGGCAGCCAGTTCGGGGGACCACGGCTGAAGCGCCTTGGCATGATGAGACGGCGCCCACAGCTCATAGAATTCTGCGTGGCACTGCCGGCAACTGGAGGAACCGCTGTACGTGCGCTGGCGTACCGGCGCAAACTCGCCGCCGCATCCGGCCAATAGCAAGATGCCCCCCGAAAACGCGATCGCTATACTGAACGCTCTTGCTCGCATCCGGACAGCCGTCATTTCTCCATCTTCACCCGCGGAGTAGGCTGCTCGTAACGACCGGCGGGCCGCTGGCCGGCGCCGCGACGGCCGATGTCGCCCAATTCGGCACGCGCCTCTTCCGCAAGCTGTTCAAGGCGGGCAATAATTTCCGGATGACGCTGGGCGACATTGTTCCGGCTGCCGATGTCCTCAACCACGTTGAACAGGTAGGCCGCAGACGGGCCTTTGCCGCGATGGTGCGGATGACGCACGGGGTTCGCCAGCGGGACAAACAACTTCCAGGGACCGCTTCGCACGGCCTGAAGTTGCGATGCCGCGTAGTAGTAGACGACCTCATGGGGCGTCCGGGCGCCCGGCTCGCCGAGCAGAAGCGGGCGAATATCGCGGCCGTCGATCTTCCGGTCGGCCGGCGGACCGGTGCCGGCCAGATGCGCAAACGTGGGCAGCAGGTCCATGGAGGTCGCCAATTCGCTACACGTCGTACCGGCGGGAACCTTGCCCGGCCACCAGGCAAGCATCGGCACGCGGAATCCGCCTTCGGCCGTGGTATACCCGCGGCCGTGCAACGGTGCGTTCGAACCGCGGCTCGGATCGCCCGGTTTGCCGGTGGTCGGAGCCCCATTGTCGGACGTCCAGATGACCAGGGTGTGCTCGTCGAGTCCGAGGTCCCGGAGCTTCTGGAGGACCTGGCCGACGGACCAGTCGAGTTCTTCGATGGCATCGCCCCACGGGCCGTTGCGACTCTTGCCGCGGAATGCCTCGCTTGAGAACGGAGACGGCGTGCTGCCCGGCATCGCCTGCGGCATGTACAGAAAGAACGGCCGATTGCGATTGGCCTCGATCACGTGCAAAGCCTGCTCGGTTTCCCGCCGGGTAAGCTGGTTCCGATCGACCGGCGCATCCACCACGCGCTCGTTGACCATCAGAGGCAACGGCGGCCAGTGGCCGGGACGCTTGTCGGCCGTCATATCATCGCTATAGGGGACCCCAAAATAGGAATCGAACCCCTGCCGCGTCGGAAGGAAGGGCAGTTGGTCGCCCAGATGCCATTTGCCGATCATGGCCGTGACATAGCCGCGGGCCTTCAGTAGTTCGGCAATCGTAGTCTCGTCGGGGTGCAGTCCGTTGGGCGATACGGGACGCAAGACGATACCGTCGGGGTCCGTATCAGCCATGCTGACCCGTTGTGAATAGCAGCCCGTCATAATGCTCGCCCGCGACGGCGTACACACGCCTGCACTCACGCAAAAATGCGTGAACTTCATCCCTTCGTCCGCCATCCGGTCGAGATTGGGCGTGCGATGCAACTTGGAGCCGAACGGTCCGGTATCGCCATAACCGAGATTGTCGGTCAGGATGAGGATGAAGTTCGGCGGACGCTGCGGTTCGTCACCGGCGCTTCGTGCGATCGCACACATCGACATCGAGCAGACCAGGGCGAGAAGAAGCCGTGTGTTCATGACAAATGCACTAGGTGTGTCGTCCTCATCGATCGGAAAGGATGCGGCTGGTTGATACGGGACGATCCCCGCGCGGCCAACGTACCGTTTGACTCGTACGCTTCATACGAGCATTGTACTGGAATTGGCAGGCACACGCCATGAAACGCTTCCGTCGTGCGTCTTTCCGAGGAGCAGGTCGTACCGGTTCGCTTGGGGTGATCGGGCCGCGTGCACCGGCCGCAGCGAGGGGGCGATATCTGCCATTGCCGGGTGGTTTCCATGCCGTTCCGTGATCTCGAAGCACGTCTTTTGAGACCCAGGCTGATGCGGTATACTGAAGGTCTGTCTTCTGGTGCGCCGGTCCGGTTCCATCATCTGGAATCCTTGTGGCGTCTTCCTGGGTTTTGGGTTGGCCATGGCCGTTTACGTTGTACGATTTGGAGCGATGCGGTTCCTGGGGGTGTTCTCTCCATCCGGGGGGATCGAGTACCGTCGTAACGCGAAGGTCATCGCGCGTACGGATCGGGGCCTTGAGGCAGGCGAGGTGCTGCGTGAAGCCGATGCCGATGCGGTTGCCTTGCTGGACGCCCCCCCGGAAGGGCAGATTGTCCGGGAGATGACGCCCGAAGACGAGCGAGAAATCCAGCGGTTGCGCGAATTGGCCCCGCAAGAGATTGCCGTCTGCCAGAAGCACGTCGATGCGCTTGGGCTGGCAATGCGACTGGTGGACGTCGAGCATATTTTCGGCGGCGAGCGAATCGTTGTCTACTACCTGGCCGAAAGCCGGGTCGACTTCCGTGAATTGGTCCGCGAGTTGGCAAGCGAATTCCAGACGCGGGTCGAAATGCGGCAGATCGGCGTGCGCGACGAGGCGAAATTGCTGGCCGATTTCGGCGATTGCGGCAAGGAGGTCTGCTGCAACAATCATCTGGTGCAGATGCCGCCGGTTTCGATGCGGATGGCAAAGCTCCAGAAGGCAACGCTCGACCCGGCCAAGATTTCCGGTCGCTGCGGCCGATTGAAGTGCTGCCTTCGCTACGAATACGACACCTACGACCGAATGCACAAAGAGATGCCGCCGATCGGATCGCGCGTAATGACCGCCGAGGGAGAAGCGAAGGTGGTCGGACACGAAATTCTTACCAGCCAACTGCTAGTGCTTATGGAAGACCGGCGCCGCGTGCTGGTCGATCTTCACGACGTACAACGATTGGGCCGACGCGATCGCTCCGGCCAACCGAAAGACAAGCCCGATGCCGATTCGACCTGAACGCTGAAGCAACTATGGGAAATTCATCACAAACAGTCGCCGAACTCCTGCGCGAAGACCCTCGCTACAAGTACGAAGCCTATGTATTCGTTTTTGACGCCCTGAACTACGGCCAGCAGGTAATGGGCCTCGGCCAACCTGCGGAGAGCGAACCGCTCGACGTCGAAACGGACGAGGCAACGGAGGACCCGGAGAAGCACGTTTCCGGGCAGCAGTTATGTGAAGCCGTCCGGCAGTTCGCACTGGACCAGTATGGTTATATGGCAAAGACGGTACTCGGCACGTGGGGGATTCACGGCACCGGCGACATTGGAGAGGTCGTCTTCAATCTGATTCGAATCGGGAAGATGCGGAAGACGCCGCAGGACCGTCGCGAGGATTTTGAAGACGTGTACGACTTCGATGAAGCCTTTCGCCGCGAGTTCCAGATTCGCCCTTACCGCTGATCTCAAGACGTCCGTTTCAAGGAATCCTTTATGTCGGCACGGAAGAAGCACGCGCCGCGGCAGACCGACCGTCCACCGAACCCGTCGGCGGCGCCCGTTTCCGCCAACGGCAACGGCAAACCGTCGCTGCGTCAGAAGTGCCTGCTCGCACTCGCCATTGTCGCAGAAACCTCGTGGATCGCCGCCCTGCTGGCGATGTCGCTGGCGGATTAGGGGGAAAATCTGAAAGGGGCGCCCATATGCATCAGATGACGACGAAGACCAAAGTGTTTGATTGTGTGCGCATGAAACGGGATGCTCAACAGCAACTACAAGCCGAGTATGATCAGAGGCGAGACGAGTACTCTTCCTATGCCGATTTCCTGAACCGCAAGGCCGAGGAAACGTCTTTGTGGAAGAAGCTTCATATGAAAACCTCTGGATAATCGGGGTTCGTATTGTGCGATTGACCGAGGCGAGGGTGTTGGCGCTCCCCAAAAAAGAATGCCTTTGCAAGTCGGGGGCATTAAAGTGATAGTCGTGCCTGCTCGCACTCGCCATTGTCGCAGAAACCTCGTGGATCGCCGCCCTGCTGGCGATGTCGCTGGCGGATTAGGGGGAAAGGAGTTGCAAGCGTGACTCGTCGGCTTGTACGGACAATTGTCATTCTCCTGTTGTTGGCGGCTCCATCGGCGGGCACGGGATCGGAGGGGGAAGATCTCTCTCCGTTTGCCGCAGAGAGCTTCCGCAACGACGCGCGCTTGTGGGACGTATGCCTGGTCGATGCGGAATATGGATGGGCCGTGGGCGACCGAGGCGTGGTGCGGCATACGCGTGACGGCGGCCGGACCTGGCGACACCAGGCGAGCGGGGTGGCCGCGCCGCTGTACGCCGTTTCGTTCGTCAATCGCGACGTCGGAATCGCGGTGGGCGGGCGCACGCATCCGTATACGCAAACCGGCGAGGCGGTCATCCTGTTGACGCGCGACGGCGGCCGCCAGTGGCTGCGGCTCCGCAACAGCCTGCTCCCCACACTTCGGCAGGTGGGGCTGTTCGACACGCGAACCGGCTGGGCGGCCGGAGCGCCCTCGGCAATGTACCCGAGCGGGGTGTTTGTCACGACCGATACGGGCCAAAGCTGGCGTCCGCTGACCGGCCCGGCAACGGTTACATGGTCGGCTGCCGAGATGATCGACCTGCAAACCGGGGCGCTCGCAGGGCGAAAAGGCACAACTGCGGCCGTGCGACAAGGCGAAACGCGCGGCGATGAAACCGGTATCTTCGGACTCCGTGGTTTCGGCCAGCTAAGGCTCGTGCCGCCAACCGGCGGCTGGCTCGCCGCTGAAGGAGGCCTGCTGCTCAGCACGCCCGACCTTGGCGTTTCCTGGCAGACGCCGGCTACCGAACTGCCCGACGCAGCCGCCGCCTTCGACTTCTATGCCCTGGCCGTTCACGGACCCTGCGTCTGGGCCGCCGGCGCGCCGGGCACACGCATCTTCCACTCGGCGGATGGCGGCCGGTCGTGGCAGGTATGGCCGACCGGGATTTCGACTCCCATCCGCGCGTTGGCCTTCGCCGATCCGCAGCATGGCGTCGCCGTCGGAGATCTTGGCGCCATGCTGCTGACAAACGACGGAGGCCGAACGTGGCAGTTGTGCCGGGCAGGCGGCAGGCGAACGGCCCTGCTTGGCATCTTCGCGGCTGCCGACGACGTGCCGCTGGAGCTGCTCGCGCGTCTCTGCGGCGACGAGGGCTATCTGGGCGCCGTCGAAATCATCGGCCGTGACGATATCGAAGTCGCCGAGCAAAGTCCGACCCATGCCGCCGATCGAACGCACGAGGCCGTGGTTGCCGTCGGCGCCTGCGGGGCGAATACGGCCTGGCGGTTTCCCGTGCGACAGTTGGGGCTGGAGCTAAGCGCCGAGCAGGTGGCCGCGGTTTGGGATCGAGCCAATGACGGACGCGCATTTGAAGAACTGCGACGGCATCTCGTCCGCCTCATTCGAATGTGGCGCCCCGATGTCATCGTGAGCCACGATGCGAGCCCCCAGGGCGATGCGCCGCAGGAACACCTGGTCAATCAACTGGTGCTCGATGCCGTCGAGCAGGCGGCCGATCCTACCCGTTTCGCATCCCTGGCGACCGATGCCGGATTGGAGCCGTGGCAGGTGCGGAAGGTCTTTGCGAAACTGGGACCGGACCAGCGCGGCTTGCCCGAGCTGACAACGTCGCAGGTTGCCGTTCGCCTGGGTAGTTCGTTGGACGATCTGTGCACCGTTCCCCGCGGGATTCTTCACGACCAGTTTGTCGCTCCGCCTGAGACGTTCGGCTTCACCCTCCTGCTCAGCCGGCTCCCGCAAGACTCCGGCGGGCGCGATTTTTTTGAAGGGATTTCGCTGCAGCCGGGCGGCGACGCGAGACGCGAACTCCTTCAGCCGGCGCCGGGCAGCCTCGAGATGCTCAAGCAGGTTGCGCAGCGCCGCCGGCATCTGACCGGAATTCTGCGACACGCCAAAGGCGACGTCCAGACATCGGCACACCTGCTGGCCGGCGCCAACCAGTTGACGCGCGGCCTGGAGCCCGGCACGGCCGGGGACGTGCTCTATCAGTTGGCGCAGAAGTTCGTCGAAGGGGGCCAATGGGATATGGCGGCCGAGATGTTCGATCTGCTGGCCGAGAGCTATCCGGAGCATCCGCTGTGCCCGCCGTCGCTCTGCTGGCTGGTCCAGTACCATGCCAGTTCGGAAGCCTTGTGGCGCATTCAAGGATCGCAGCGCGTGCGTGTGGAGCAAGCAGGCGACCGGCCTGCCGCCCCGGGAGAGGGTCTGGCGGCGCACCGCAGATCGGCACTGGCCATCCAGACCACGGAAGCGGCCGAAGGCCCGAAGCGCGCCGCCGAACTCGGTAATCGGATCGAGCAGACGCGGCCTGCACTGTTCGCCCAGCCGTCCTTGCGTTTTCCCTTGGCGGCGGCCGATCGGCATCGGGGCCTTCCGAAAGGCGCGGAGCGCTACTTCCTGATGGCCAGCCGGGGCGCGAATCACGACGCCTGGTGGCTGAACGCTCGAAGTGAGTTATGGTTGACTCAGCCCGAGGGCCCGCCTCCCAAACCGGCCTTGCACGCGGCAACGGCTCGCGCCAAACCGCGATTGGACGGCGTGTTGGAGGACGACGTATGGCGGCGCGCCAAGTCGGTCCCCTTGCGAAGCATGCTGGAAGACGACGATGCCTGGCCCGCCGAGGCCAAGATGGCCTACGACGACCAGTTTCTCTATCTGGCCGTTCACTGCCGGAAGGCGACCGGCGCCGAGTATCCGGAACCGCAGGGTCCGCGGCCTCGCAATGCGGATCTTTCCGGACGAGATCGCGTGGAGTTCTACATCGACCTCGACCGCGATTACGTTACCTGGTGCCGGTTCGTCATCGATCATCGTGGTTGGGTGGCCGAATCGTGCTGGGGGGATACAAGCTGGAATCCCACCTGGTTTGTGGCCCAAGCGCACGACGAGCAGTCGTGGACCGTCGAGGCCGCGATCCCCTTGGACCAGCTCACCGGCGCCTACCCCACGGCGCGCGACGTATGGGCCCTCGGAGTCCAGCGGATCGTACCGGGGGTCGGGTTCCAATCGTGGACCCAGCCGGCGGCCGTCGAGGTCCGGGCTGAGGGATTCGGATGGCTGATGTTCGACTGACGCAGAAGCAGCCCTCCCCCCTGCCGTGTAGTAGTCGTGCCGCCTGGGCCTCGAACGCTTGCCGTACCGGGGGTCGGCGGTGTAAAATGCGGCCTGTTATCCGAAACCATCTACCGAGGGCTGCTTTCGATGAGGCGTTGCAGGGTTCGCATAGATCGATTTTTCAGGCATGGACGACGGCTGGCTGCTGTTGTGCTGACGATACATATGGCGTGGCTTGTCGGCTGCGGGGTGGGAGAGTATCGAGAGCGGATCGAGGCTCGCGTACGTGAGCTGGCCAAGTCGAAGGAGTTTGCCGGGCTCGACGCGCCCCAGCAACTTGGCGACAAGCCCGTAAGCGTTCAGATTCCGCAGCCATTCACGCGATCGCCGCTTGTGGCTGACGTGCCTGTGGCTGAGGAGGGGGCGCCACCGGCCGCTGTCCGTGTGAAACCGGGTATGGTCGATTTGCCCGGTCTGACCTACACCTACGAAGATTTCGTTGCGGACGCCGATGGCGGCCAGATCCCGTTCTATTTGTACGTGAGTGCGGAGAACAAGACCGAACCTGGCTACCGCGATCGAAGCGAGGAGTGGCGCCAGCAAGTCCAGAAGCAGTTTGCGGGGCAGTCGATCGCGTGGGAAAGCGTTCAATGCCAATCGCCTTCAGCAGAGGCGACAAGCTGGCAGCGGCTGCGGGCTGAGGGAGCTCAGAGCTTCTACTACAAAGACAAAACGGGCCAGGGACGTGAGGTGACGTTGCCTGGCGTCTTCGAAATGTACTACCGAACAGAGGGAAACTGGGCCATAGCCCTCCTTTGGCGCGTCCCCACAGCCGTCGCCGGTCATGTCAATCTGACCAAGTGGGCGCCGCTGGTTGCCGGTACCGTCAGCGTGCAATCGCCGTCACCGACCACCCCCTGAGATAGCCAGGGACAGATCACGCTGGTCCCCCGCACTACCGGCCGATGGCGGCGCAGTCGGTGCAAATCTTCGTGCAAGGATCACCGGATGTGTCGGGGCCGCGTGATGGGTCTGCCGGCATTTGACATCGGCCACCGGCAAGGTAGGCTTGAGTGGACGGGTATCTAGTTCTACTTTTCTGCCCGTCTTTCCCCAAGTGAAGGGGGGCATCAGGTGCGGCCGACGTTGCGATCGCGTGCGACCCGTGGAAGCTCCTTGTCTGCAAGAGAGGTTCCCTTTGTGGGGCGATCCGTTGCTCGGCAACCTGATGCAGTGCACGGGAGGCGTAAAAATGATCCCACAAATACTGCATTTTTTACGCGACGACCATGCTGCGACTGCCGTGGAATATGCGGTCATGCTGGCGATGATCCTCATGGTGACCATTGGCGCCATCGGAACCGTAGGCGGCGAAGCCGGCGGGCTCTGGGGCGGGATCGAAGGCGATCTGAACGACCATGGGTTCGGAACCAAATGAACCTGCATCAGCAGCAGCAAGTTCGTCCACACCAATCTCCACGTTGCCCCAGCCCCGGCCGTCCTTGCTGACGGCCGAGGATGGGTGCAACAGCGGACTTGCACGGCTGAAAAAAGGCCACCGGCCGGCTTGCCCGGCTTGGAGCCGTGGTCAGTTGGCTACGGCAACGTCCCCAGTCCATTCTCGCCCCGCACGGTGCCGCCGAAGATGGGGCGATACTCTGCCCGTCGCTGGGTGTTAGTTACTCAGGCGACTTCCTGATGGCCACCGAAGACCCTTCGACTGAGGGGGTTTCCTGCGTCCCGCCTGCCATGTAAGCTAGTAGACGGTTTGCAGCCGGCAGGCGGCTCGGCCCGCTGGCGTCAGAAGCACGGGGCGTGTCTTTTGACCAGGATTTGCGACGCTGCAACAAGACTCGGACGGTCTGCCAGTTACGCAAATGCGCGAATCGATTTGCATCATTCCGTGGCGGCAGAGAGAGGACACGCGATGAAGACAACCAGGCGGTGTGTAGTTCGATCATGCAGGTTGAGAGCTGTCTTGATTGCGGTTGCAGGGTTGCTGTGGGCGGGTTCGATGGAAGCCGCCCTGCAGGATTCCGAACGCCAAACCGGACATGAGCCCACGACGAGCGAAGCCGCACCTCGCGAGCCGGCCGTCGATAGCGGATTCCTGATTGTCGAGAACCGCTACGTTGCTCCACCCTACCAGGTTGAACACGACGGCGAGTATTTGCGAATCAACGGCCTTGCCCTGGGGATGCCGGGCGCAGCGGCTCGCTATCTGGAGCTTAACGGCCATGCTTTCGGCCCCAGTTTCCGCGGCCGCCGCATCTACCACGGAATGCTCTCCGCGCCCGATGTCGATCTGGATGCACGGCGGATGCTCATCGACGTTCAGCGATTGCTCCTCAGTGGAAGCCTGATCATCGCTTTCGGCGACGGGACCGTGTGCGCCTTTCCCCATGGCGAAACCATGATCCGAACCCTCCTCTCCGACACGGAACGGACCGAGAAACTGCGGCTATTGACCTCGCATAACCGGCTGCCGGTCACCCTGGCGCAGTGGACGTCGCTGATCGACGAGTTTCAGTCGGACCCCACACTCGCGGAACGTTTGAGACCGGAAGAGAATCCCGACGAAATGCCCGTCCAGACGCTCGTCGCGCCATCCCGATATCTGCTCTATCCACTCACAGTCTTGGGAATGGTCCTGACGATCGTATCCTTCGGGCTGGTGCTAAGCCATCGACCGCAGCACTTTTGCAGGTGGTCGGACATAAATCGCATTCCTCGTGATGTTCGGCTTGTCATGGGATGTGCCGCCATGATCGCGATTCTGTGTGTTTTCGACGTCACCTGCACATTGACGGCTGCACACACCACAAGCTTCTGGGAAATCAACCCGTTCGGTGCTTCGTTGGCCTCGCAGCCTGCGGTGCTGCTTGGGCTGAAGCTTGTGGCCACGGCGGCTTGTGTCGCTATTCTATGGAATCTCCGGTTCTATCGCGGCACACAGCTTGCGTCGTGGTGGCTTTGCCTGGGATTGACGCTTCTGACAGCCCGGTGGGTCGTCTTCAATTCGCTGATGTTGGCGTAGTTTCCGGCTTCCCCCCCGGCCGCTCTCGCAGTTGGTTGCAGCGATTCGGCCAGGCGATTTGACGTTATGATTCCTCCAGCGACGGCAGACGCTTGGCAGAGCCCGATCGACCTGCTAGACTCCTGGAACGTTCGTCATGGCAATTCCATTCATGTACCGCGAAGCCTTTCTTCCGCGCTGATTCGGGCTGGAGGGCGCCGCAAGCTGAAGGAGGGGCAAACGATGGCCGATCAGGATTCTCACGTCTTCGACGATCTACCGCGTGGCGAGGAGTCGAACCCAGCGGCCGATGCGGCCCCGCCTCCGGATTCGTCCGATCCGTTATTTCAGCAACTGCTGAAGGATCCTGAA
Source organism: Thermoguttaceae bacterium (assembly GCA_040772845.1). Taxonomy (GTDB): domain Bacteria; phylum Planctomycetota; class Planctomycetia; order Pirellulales; family Thermoguttaceae; genus PWXP01. The sequence goes on along the minus strand of JAXGXG010000001.1, from coordinate 4,462,420 downwards.
ATCCGAGCGGCTTTTGATGCCGGTGATCCGCGCGAGCTGGAGACCGTGCTTCAACGCAAGCGCCGTTCGGAAATCGATCCGCACCTTTGCAGCAAGCTTGACGAACTGCTGCAAGATCGACGGCTGTTCGTACGGCCAATCCAAGGCGCCCCCACCATGCTCACGTTCAACGGGTGCGGGACGACCCTTTACGGGCGCCAGGAGTTCAATCCCGCTGACGGCACTCACTTCGCCACGCTCTGGATTACCCTCCTGTTCATTCCGCTGATTCCACTCCGCGAGTATCTGGTGCGCGACGTGGGTGGCGGGCAGTATCAGTTCTTGGGCAAGGTGTCTTTCTCGCAGAAGACGCGGCGAATCCGGCAGATCGTCTTCACACTCGCCCTTGCAGCCGTGGCCGGAGTCATCGCCACGTCGTGGTATTCCGGCAGGAATGCCACCGTCCATTTTGTCAACGGACTCGATGTCCCGGTGACGATTGCCATTGATGACCAACGCTTCCAGGTCGATCCGGACAGCCGAGCCTCACAGCGTCTTCCTGTGGGGATGCACTCCGTGCGAGTCACCGGCCCGCAGGAGGAACTGCTGGAAGAACAGGATGTGAAGATTCCGGGTCGCCATGACCTGGTTGCCTACAATGTGCTTGGCGTTGCGCCTCTGCTTGTCGAGGACGTCGTCTATAGCGGCAAGCTGGCGCTCAATTTCAATCAGCAGGAACCGGACTTCAAGCACTACATTGGCGAGCGGCTCATCCTGCGAGACGGGATCGAGTACGTCTTCGAAGATCCTCCCAATGAGATTTCCATCTCGTCCAATACCTCGGTTCAACGCCGAAAACACGCGTTCGTACTTTCCGGCGGCTGGCAGACCAGCCTGAATGTGCTGTCCGAAACCGGAGATATGGAAGGCGCTGCAACGCTCGTAGAATCGGTTGCGCAGGCCGATCTGACCAATACCACGGCGGCCCGGCTGGCTTGGGGGTTGATCGATTCGGTGCGCGGGCAGGAACAAGGCCTCCATTTCATTGAGCAGATGGTTGCGAAAGCCCCCGACGCAGTCGAGTTTCACCGCATTCACCAGGAAGCCCTCAAGTCGATGGGGCAGCAGGACAAAGCACGGGAAATCTATCGCCGAATGGCCGACGAGCACCCCGATTCTCCCATGGCTGCCTACTTGGCTGCGCGGACCCAACCCATGGAGGAACAATGCGCAACCTATCGCCAACTGCTGGAGCAATTCCCCGATTATTACTACATCGTCAATGGCTGCGCCTATTCCATGGCGATGTCGCGGCAATTCAAGGACGCCGCCCCCCTCTTTGAACGGGCTCGAACCATCTGCCCCGAGGACGCCGTCTTTCCCTGGGAACTGTATCTCGAATCCCTGGTAGCGGCGGGACGCGTCAAAGACGCAATCGATCTATTCGTCAAAGAATGCCAATGCGATCCGGATTCCATTTCTTTTAGCACCGCCATCCGGTACGGCCAACTGGCAAGGGCCCTGCCCGATGCTTCGCTGCCGTATCCTGCCGATCACTACCTCAAAGCGTTGGACGTCCCTGTAGAGGAGGTTGAAATTCTGGACGCATGGTTCCAGCTCCTGGTATACGGGGAGGTTGCACACGATCGGCTCATGGGTCTCAGAGACGAGGATACGTGCCAGGCAATCGATTTGTGTCTCGCAGCCAGACGCAACCCGGAGCAGGCGATTTATCTGGCCGAAGCGACAACCGAGGAGAACATCGCCAGCATTGACGACACGACACTGCTCTTGCTCGCCTGCGAAGCCAGTCGGCTCGGCCGCGGCGATCTGGCTCACAAACTGTTTGCCGGCACGACAACCGGAACGCAAGAAGAGGCGGATGCCCTCGAGCGTTTTGTCTTTGAAGGGACCGAATCCGATGTGCTCGCCGAGCTGGATTTGGTCACTCAGGCGACGCTGCACCATGCGCGGGCACGCCGTGCCCAAGCGGCAGGCGAAAACGCCAGTCAGCATTTCGCCAACGCACGCGCGGACGACGTCTTCCACACCGCAGTGACCGACGCGTGCGATCACTGGCCCTCTGCCGGCAAGCACTCTGGCAAATGATGACAGGGCCCTGTTGGCGAGCGCGCGTGGCCGACTAATCGGCCTCGGCAATCTGCTGCCGTGCGGCGCGGAGGCGGCGACGGATGACGCGGGCCATCTGCTTCATCAGCCGAAAGCCGAAATCGGTATCCTTCCGGCACAGCTCCCGCAACTCCGCCGCGTCAATCGCAACGACGGTCGTTGGGGTTCGGCATACGCCGATGGACGAGGTGGTGTGCGGTTCGACCACGGCCGACCATCCACCGAAGTCGCCAGGTTCCAGGACGTCGAACGTCTGGCGTTTGCCACTGGGCATGAGATACTGAATATCCACCTGGCCTTCCGTAACGATATAGAGACGATCCGACTCCTGATCGGCCCGAAAGAGCAAATCTCCGGCCTTCAAATGCCGTTCGCAACTCAAATCGGCGACGGTTTGCAACGTTTCGGGCGCGACGCCCTCTGCGTCGAGATACTCATTGAGCGAGTCAAGGATGGTCATGGTTCAGTGTCCCAAGCGGTTCATCTGCTGGAGCAAATCGCCGATTTCATCGTGGACTTCGCCCATTTGACGCACGACAATCGCTCGTTGGTTTCGCCAGTAATAGATGGTTCCCGGTCCTCCGACACGGTCCCAGGAGTTCGGGCGAATGGTGGTTTGGATCAGATCGACAAGCTGTTCCCCGTTGTCGTCGCTCATATTCTGACCGAGCAGGCCCATTCCACCCTGATTCCAGGCGTTTCCGCCCATTCCAGGCGCCATTCCCGCGCCGAGCCCCATTCCGGGAGCAAATTGCGGCAGAGGCTGCAAATCGGCAACAGCATCGACCTTATCTTCGCCATTTTCACGCGCCAACCGGCGGCGTACGGCCGCTTGGACCTTCAGACGACGAGCAAGTTCGGCCAGTCGTCCCCGCACTTTGTTGACAAGCGGCTCGCGCAACGATGCCGCCAGCTCGGTATCGGCCTGGAGTTCCTGAAAGAGGACCAGGAGGTCCTTGGCGGCCGATTCCAGTTGTTCGTCCTCCGGTTGCGCCCAGTGCCGCAAGGATTTTTCTGCCGCGTGAAGAAGTTCACGGCCGGTGCGAAATGGAATGATCGGCTGCTCCGATTCGACGGCCGACACCTCGGAAAGGAGTGAAACGGGTTCCGTTTCGCCAGGGTTCGCCGCCCAAACAGCGGCAATGAGCAACGCGTACATGGGATAACCTCCATAGAAACGAGTGTGCCCTTACCTTGTCAATAATACGCGTTTTCATACGTAACGACAAGAGGTCTACAGATCTTCGGCTCCTCTCGAAATTCCGAAAAACCAGCTTAAAACGGCCATAAACTCATGATGACGATCGCATGGAATCGCCATCGGAACGCCACTCGACATAGCACGAGTGGAGGAAACACTCGCATAGGGACGAGACGCTGCACATACAGAAGCGCCGAAGTCAATGCAATGTGTGGAGTTCCTTGTTGACGATAGAAAACCTATCGCTTCAAGTCGTCACCGCATGAATCGCAAGCACGAACAATCGTTTGCGCACTCGAGGTGATCTTGAAAAAAATTCGCAGAGAGGGTAAATTGTGCTTGCGTTAATTTGAAGATATGGTAGGATCATGGAAAGACAGGGACGCTGGTGTCCCTTCTACGCAGTGAATCCTTGAGTACAAAAGGGGATTCTGAAGTACCTGCGGAAACGAACGACGGCTTGGGTCAGCGCTATCCAGCACTGACGACAGGAAGTCGGAAGATCGTTGTCTTGTTTCCCGGGCGTGTGGCGCGACGTGCGTCGATCCCAGCCGATCAGCGTCGTAGCGAACCGCCCAACATGTTAGTTAGGAGGACGTGAGGTGGCCAAAAAGAAGGCAACTAAGAAGAAGGTCGCAAAGAAGGCGGCCAAGAAGGCAACTGCTAAGAAGGCAACCAAAAAGAAGGTAGCCAAGAAGAAAGTTGCCAAGAAGAAGGCGGCTAAGAAGAAGAAGTAGGCTCCCGACCGTTTTTTCGGTCGGCGAAGCTTGCGACCCTCTTCGCCAACAACGCGATACGACGAGAAAGGAACGCCCGGCACGGCTGACCGGGCGTTTCTATTTTTCTTGGCGTCTGCTTCCAGGTAAGGCGACAAACGGGGTGCAGCAGCAGACTTGAAGGGCCGCCGGCAGGCTTGCCCCGGGCTGTTCAAAGTTGAGGTTGACACGATGTTTGGATAGTGCGGTTCTGTTCCTTTTTGCCCCGGAGGGGCAGCAGGTTGTAGCCACGGGTGGAACGCGGTCCGACGACAGTCGGGCCAAGTGCAACCCGTGGTGGCCAAGCCCCGTGCCCAAAGCCCCGGCAGGGGCGGCAGCAATGCATCGCGTCTGCCGCCCCTGCCGGGGCTATCGGGAGTTTCCACCATCATTCCACGGGTTCCGCGTCGATGGCGGCGACATCGCCGCCACGCCGCTTCACCCGTGGCTACAGCCTTTCGGCCCCTTCGGGGCGAAGACCAGTATCCAACCCGGCACTCGCTCACGCGGCTAGAAGACCTATCGGACTGGCGAAACACGAACAAACCTTGCGCAACCCCAAATCACCGCAACCCCAACTTTTTGACAGCCCAGGCGTAGCCGAACAACCGCAGAGCCAGCCGGCGTCCCCACCCGGCCGCTACCGCGTCCGACCTCCCCAACGGGGAGGTGAAAGTCTCGGCCGCTACCGCGACTCTTCACCCGCCCGCGCAGCGGGAGGGTCGGGCTCAGAGGCCCGGGGAGGGCGTAGCCGAACAACCGCAGAGCCAGCCGGCATCCCCACCCGGCCGCTACCGCGCCCGACCTCCCCAAAGGGGAGGTGGAAGCGTTGGGCGGAGACAGAAAGAAGACCGCCTGAAGGCGGAACTACGAACTCGCACGGGAACGAGCCAAGATTCTCTGCCGAGACGATTAGAGACCGATTGCTTCAGGAGAGAGAATAGCAGAAGCCAACGTGGCGAGCAGGCACCCCGAGGTGGGACGGGGTGCCTCGGACATTTCGCGATCGCCCTATTCGCCCACGTAGGGAAGCAGTGCCATGAACCGGGCCCGCTTGATCGCCTGCATGACCGCGTGCTGGCTGGCCGCCGTGCAGCCGCTTTTACGTCGGCTGATGATCTTTCCCTGCCGGTTGGTCAGCTTCTTGAGCAGCTCGATGTCCTTGTAGTCGACATACATGGGGCGAGGACGCTGGCCATCGACAAAGATGGGGTCTTTCTTCTTCGTCAGCGGCTTAGCCTTCGACCGGCGTCGGCTCGGTCGACTCATCTGGGGTTTTCGTGCCATGGCGTTTGTGAAAAAATGTCTCTTGGCGTAATCAAAACTACCGCGAACGGGCAGGACGCGGCGGAAACCCATTAGTATACCCAGTTCGGCATGCAAAGCAAGGGGCGCACCTGCCAGATTCTGCCTGAAGGCGTTTTCCATTCCCCGCGCGTGCGCAGACCGGCTCGACACGGCCGTTCACCGCGAAATGGCCCGCAATACGGGGGGGCGCCCACCGCAACAAGGCCCGAGGCTTCCGCGGCTCGCCCCTCTTTCATCGCCGCTTGGGGGACTCCCACGGTATCGGCCGAAGCTGGCTGGCGAGTTGACCCGTACCTGAAGCAACACTAGACTTACGGAAACAAATCAGGCTGCCTGATCTGCCGTCACCCCCATCAAGAGGAGCACATCGATGACTCGACGTCGTTTGATTCCCGCCACGGCTTTGCTTACCGCGACTGCGTCCTTGCTGGTCCTCCTGACCGTCGCAACGGCCATCGGCTCGGAGCCGGCAGCCAAAGACGCGACGTCTGGCAAGCTGCGTCACATTGTCGTTTTCAAGTTCAAGGAGGACACGTCGGCCGAGAAGGTCCGAGAGATCGTCGACGCTTTCGCGGCGCTGCCGAAGCAGATCGACAGCATCGTCGATTTCGAGTGCGGCGTGAACAACAGCCCCGAGGGCCACGACCAGGGCTTCACGCACGTCTTTCAGGTCACGTTTGCCGATGAAGCAGGGCGAGAAAAATACCTGCCGCACCCGGCGCATAAGGCGTTCGTCAAGCTTCTGATGCCGCACCTGGAAAAGGTCTTTGTGGTCGACTATTTCGCGCAATAGTCAGAAGCGCCCAGCCGATTCGAACTGCTCTTCGAGCACGGGCGGCCCTTCGAGGCTGTCGGCCAGTTTTCCCAGGGCCTCGGTCTCAATTTGCCGGACGCGTTCCCGCGTGAGACCGAGGGCCTGACCGATTTCCTTGAGGGTGCGCGGTTCGTGGTTGTCCAGCCCGAATCGCATCCGGAGCACGGTTGCCTCCCGCTCGTCCATCACGGCCAACTGCTGGAGCACGTGGCGAAGATTGTCGTGCTCGAGCAACTGCTCTTCCGGGTTCCGCACGCGCTCGTCCATGATCATCTCGCCCAGCGACCAGCCTGCCTCGGCCTGATCGGTTTGCGGCGTGAGGTTGTAGATACGGATGGCCTTCTTGATGATCGGTAGCTTTTTGCGCGGCAGTCCCAAGACGCGGGCAACCTCTTCGGGCGTGGGCGTACGGCCCATTTCCTCGGCCAGGCGGGTGCTCGCCCGCCGCCACTTCGACAGCAGTTCGACCATATAAGCCGGGATGCGAATCGTCTTGCCTGTATTGATCAGCGCCCGTTTGATCGACTGTTTGATCCAGTAGCTGGCGTACGTCGAAAACCGGGTCCCTATGGCCGGATCGAATCCTTCGACGGCGCGGAGCAGGCCAAGATTTCCCTCCTCGATCAGGTCCTGCAGGCCGAGCCCCTTGCCGGCGTATCCCCTGGCGATATTCACGACCAATCGCAAATTCGCGCGTACCATGCGGTCGCGCGCCTGGATGTCGCCTTCGCCAATCGCGACGGCCAGTTCGTATTCGTCATCGGCCGAAAGGAGCGCCGTTTCGTTGATCTCTCGCAGGTAGGTTTCCAGCGGAGATTGGACGTTGGACTCGTCGGCGTTACGTCGTGTCTTAAGCATAGGGAAGCGCACCGTCAGCAAGGTTTCTGCGAACTAGCCAGACACAGCTATCGACGCCTGGGGCACGCATTCTGCAAAGAAGCATTGCGGCGACAAGGTGCACGGAATGTGCGTACGGTTCGGAGCATTCCGAATGGGAGGGACGCACCGGTCGTGTGGCAAGGGGGTGCGGCGCAAGGCCTCTGCGGGCCGCCGCCAAGAGGGCGACACCCAGCGCAGCCGGGCGAACGGTTACATTCGCGGCAACCGTTCGTCCGGCGCGCCGTGTCAAGAATCAGCCGTCGGACGGCTCCTGTTCGGCATCGGCCGCCTGTGCGTCCGCAGGCACCGACTCCGGAGCCGGGGCGGCAGGCTCCATTGGCTTGATCAGCGGTCCGGAACTGTCGCCGACTCCGCCGCGAAGCTCCATCTGGTCGGCAGCGCGGTGCGCCTTTTCGGACTCTTCGCCTTCATGCGCTTCCTCCGCCCACTCGACCCGCTTGCGCGAAAGGCCGATCTTCCGTTCGTCCGGATCGACCCGGAGAATCTTCACTTCGATCTCGTCGCCCAGCTTGACAATATCTTCCGGATTCTCGACTTTGTGGTCGGCCAGTTCGGAGATATGGAGCAAGCCTTCCAGGCCGTCTTCCAGGCCCACGAACACGCCGAAGTTGGTAATCTTGGTCACCGGACCTTTGACGACGGCGCCCGGCTGGTACTTCTCGGGGATGACGCTCAGCCAGGGATCTTCATCGAGCTGTTTGAAACCCAAGGCGATACGCCGCCGTTGCTGATCGACCGAGAGGACGCGGCATTCGACTTCCTGGCCCTTTTCCACCACTTCATTCGGATGGGTGATCTTACGGGTCCAGGAGACGTCGCTCACGTGCAGCAGGCCGTCAATTCCCTCTTCGATCTCAATGAAGGCCCCGTAATTGGTCAGGTTGCGGACAATTCCCTTGACGATGGTTCCGGGCGGATAACGCTCGGCCACCAGATCCCAGGGATTATCCTGCGTCTGCTTCATGCCGAGCGAGATTTCCTGCTTCTCCTTGTTGATCGCCAGGACGACCACGTCGATTTCGTCGTCGATCTGCACCAGTTCGTTCGGATGGCTGATGCGCCGGGTCCACGACATTTCGCTGATGTGGACGAGCCCCTCGATCCCTTCCTCGATCTTGACGAAGGCCCCGTAGGTCATGACATTGACCACGGTGCCGCGCACCGTCGTTCCGACCGGATACTTCTTCTCGACGTCGTCCCACGGGCTTGCGCTCTTCTGCTTCAGTCCGAGGGCGATCTTCTCTTTCTCGTAGTCGATATGGAGAATCTGGACTTCAAGTTCCTGGTCGATGGCGACCATCTCGGAAGGATGGTTGATTCGGCCCCAACTCATATCGGTAATGTGGAGCAGGCCGTCGATCCCGCCCAGATCGACGAATGCGCCGAACTCGGCGATGTTCTTGACCACGCCTCGCCGGCGCTGACCAACCGCCAGATCGGCCAGCAACTGCGATTTCTTCTCCGACCGCTCTTCCTCGATCAGCGCGCGGCGGCTGACGACGATATTGCGGCGGGTCTCGTCGATCTTCAGCACGAGGCACTGAATGGTGCGACCGATATAATCGCCAATATCGGCGGGGCGGCGAATATCGACCTGGCTGGCGGGAAGAAATACGTTCACGCCAATGTCCACCAGCAGGCCGCCCTTGATCTTCCGCGTCGCAATGCCGGTGACCACGTCACCCTCGTGAACGCGCTCCATCACCTGCAGCCAGGCCTCGATCCGCTCGGCCTTGCGCTTCGACAGGGTGATCATGCCGCGGCAATCTTCGATCTGCCCTTGCGACTCCTCAACTTCCTCGACAAGGACCTTGATTCGGTCGCCTGGATTGGGCAGGGGCTCGTCTTCGTCCCATTCGTTGCGGAAGACGATGCCTTCGCTCTTGTAACCGACATCGACGAGAACGACGTCGTTTTCGACACGGAGCACCTTGCCCTCGACAATCTTGTTCACTTCGACGTCGCGGGCGCCCCACTCTTCAATTTCTTCGAGCGGTGTGCCTTCCAGTGCCTCGCCAAGTTCGTGCTGCCAATCCTCTTCGGTGAGGTCCAAGCCTCGAATCAAGTTACGGTTGACCATAAATCTATAGGGGTGGGTGATGCCGAAACCGCGTTTCCTGCGTTCAAAACGGCTGGGAACGCCACGCGCGGAAACGCAACCGGGGTTAGAAACCATGCCGGCGATCCCGCCCCTGACGACAGGGGGCCTTACCAATAGGATGCCGGGCAAACAAATCAGTATACCAATCCCTTCGGCCAGCGACAACCGCGTCCCGCCCCCGTTTCCGAAAGAATTTCTGCTTTTTCCGCCTTTTCGTGTCTGATTGCGGCCCGAGTGCAGCAGCGGACTTGCATTTCACGCAACGGCCATGCAAGTCCGCTGCTGCACCCTTGCGGCCCTGCCCTGACGTCTCGTTGTTTTCCACAAGCCCAAGTTGCGAGAAAGGTCTTCTGTTCAAACCGTGCGCTGCTCGCGCAACATGGCACGGCACTTGCGCACCCTCGCTTCGACCTCTGCCAGAAGGGCTCGCTCGTCCATTGCCGCCACCTGATCCGGCAAGATGGGGGGGGCATAGTGAACGCAAACCCGCCCCGGCCGAGGAAAACGTCGATGCCGCGGCCAGGCGTCGTAGGCGCCCTCGATGGCCACGGGCAGAATGGCGGCCCCGCTGCGCACCGCCAATGTCGTCACACCTGGACGAAACCGATGAACCTCCCCATCCTCCGAACGGGTCCCCTCCGGAAATACAAGGACCATCTCGCCTCGCTTCAGCCGACGCAACGACTCCTTGATCCCCGAAAGCCCAATCCCCTCCCGATCGATCGGAATGGCATCCACCGAATGGATCAACCAACCGAGCGGCCGGAAGCGGAAGAGCGTTTCCCGGGCCAGGTAGTTCATCCGACGCCGAACCCCCATGCCAACAATCGGCGGATCCAGGTGGCTCTGGTGATTGGATACGACCAGAACAGCACCTTCTGGGGGGATGTTCTCGATTCCCGTGTGGCGAACTTGCCACCCGATGACCGCCACCATACGCAACAGCGATCGGAGCGCGTTGTACCAAATCCGGCTTAGCAGGGGTCGTTGTGTGTTCTTCGGGGCCATGGGTTCTCTTTGCCTGGCTTTGTTGCCTAAGTTTCGTTGCTTACCAATTCTACCAGACGATCGACCACGGCGTCGAATGACAGGCCGTCGGTCCACACCTCGATGGCGTCGGGGGCCTGACGCAGCGGTCCAACCGGGCGGGCGGCATCTTCCCGGTCGCGCCGCTGCTGCTGGGCAAGCACATCTTGCAGGTTGACCGTTTCGCCCTGCCTCTCGAGGTCCTGCAGCCGCCGCCTTGCCCGCTCCTCGGGACTGGCGGTCAGAAATATCTTCCGCTCGGCGTTGGGGAAGGCCACGGTCCCCTGGTCGCGGCCCTCGGTCACCACGTTTCTGCCGGCCGCCAGTTCGCGTTGCAGCCGAACCAACCGGTCACGCACCGCGGCGTTGTCGGCCGCATATCGCGTGACGGCCGTCACCTCCGACTGCCGAACGGCCTCGGTCACGTCTTCTCCGTCCAGCAATGTCCTGTCGCCGTCCACCTCGATCCGCAGCTTTTTCGCCAGGCTAGCCAGTTCTTCCGGCTTCGACCAATCGACCCCGGCCCGCAGGCCGGCCAGCGCCACGGCGCGATACATCGCGCCCGTATCGAGGAATCGGAACCCCAACCGTTTCGCAACGGCCTTCGCTACGGAGCTCTTGCCTGCCCCTGCCGGTCCGTCAATCGTGATAATCATAGGTCTTTCGCCGGTAGGCCGGAACAGGCGAACTGCTATTCCGGCATTGTGTCTTGTGGTCCCATCCTGCCGGTCATTATCCGGTCAAACACCGGATTCTACCTTCTGGGGCGGCAATGCACACCGGTGGTCAATCAGACGTATCTGGCGCCGAAGGTCCCTTGCCCCACGTGGCTTCCACAGCTTGCTCAATGCGTTCGACTTCGTCGTCCGAGAGGAAATTGAAGTGCTGCGAACGTTTTCGTCCCGAAAGGCGGCCGTGGTTTTGCAGGCAGAAGCGAATGGCCAGATCGAGCTTTCGGTTCGGCATATCGACGATTTGTCGCAGAGCGTCCTTCGTTGCATCGTAATTGGCCGTAATATACCACTCTCCGCGAAAAACGATTACGAAACTGCGAAAACAGTTATTTCTGGCCAGGTTCACAGAGAAACGATTACTGAGTGTTGGCCAGGGCTTGCTTCTGACTTCCTACATTGCCACCGTACTGAGGGGTGGATTGGGAAGCCTTTTGCTGAGAATCTTCGGTCTTGGCTTGGAACTACGTTGGAGCACCGGACTGGCTCATGTTCTCATCAGATGCTTCCGTATCGTGATAACAAGCGGTAGGAGTGCGAGTATGCCCAGCCACGCCAATGCCGGCGGCAGCCGGGCCTCGCCACCGATGCCGCCACCCCAGAAGAACCACCAGAGGAAATAGGCAACCAACACTTGCAGGCCGCAAACCAGAAGATCAAAGGGCCACCAGCGTTGGGGAGCGACCCAAATGGCCAGAGAAAGCCATAGGGGTGAACCAAGGATACCAATCACGATCAGTAGTCCTATGATTGCCTGCATCTGAACTCCTGTCACGTTAGGTGTCCGCTGCGCGGTGATCCATACATGCCTGATGGCTAGCGGCTCGAAAGACTGCGAGTTATTCGGCGACGGTGCCAAGACTCCACTTCCGAAGAGTCTTCAATTCACGCAGATGTGCCAGTTCCTCGACCGCTGCAACCGTCAATCTGCCTGCAAGGCGTCACGCAATCGCCCCACTACTGCACGGTATGCCTCCGGTGTACGCGATGCTTGCGGGGCCATCTGGGCAAGCGGCTTGTTGTAGAAGGCGTCGACAACCACCTGCATTGGCAGCGGAGTGGCAGGTTTCATGGGGCTTTCCCGGTCACCTTTGGCGATTCTTGCGTTGACCCATTCGGTATAGAGCGCCAACTGGGGCAGATAATAGTCGTTGAAGAGTTCGTAGATGTACGTTCGGCAATAGCCGTTCTCTGCGTTCCCTTTCAACGCCTGCTCAAAGCACGGGTTGACCGGATGGATGGCCTGGAGCTTGGCCATGGAGGCATTCATGGAGAAGTCCTCGTGCAGTGCCAGAATATCGCGGAGCGCTGTCAATACGGCTGTACAGCGTTCGCCTGCCCTTGTGACAGTGGCGGCATCCGCCTTGCCCTGTAGCCAGTCTCCTTGTGCGATGACGTAGCGGTAGAGTGCATCGCTGAAGAGGCGGCCTGCTACGGTGCGTGCCAGGTCGATCGCGTCACGGTCGACCGGCACGTTCCCCGCGCCATAAGGCAGGTCGGCCAACTGACTCAATAGCTCGGGCGTCCCTGCGAGCAACGTGGCGAGTTGCTCGCGTTTCTGCCTGAGGGCCGCCGTTCTTGCCGGTGTCACTTCGCGTTGTGCAACCCGTGCGAGCGCACGGAACTCGGACGGAAGCGCCCCGTGGGCCTTGATCAGCGGTAAGGCCGCCTGCCATGCGGCCAACATGGGCGGGGCGTCTGCCTGATAACGATCGCGGCAGAACTGCGGGAGCATGGCTTCGGGGGCCGGCGTCTCGGGACGCCAGGCGTTTTTGGTGAAGAACTCAAGGATCAGGCTGTCGCTGTGCGAGTTTTCGGGCCAGTAGACAAACCCTTTGCACATAGGGTCTTCGGCGGCAATCGGCAGACGTTCGGTAATAAGGTCGTAATTGCCGCGTAACTCGTTCTGCCACTCGTAGGCGTGAAAGATCCCGAAAACCCACGGAAACTTGCCGACCACGCCCCAATTACGAAAATCCTCGCCCCGCCGACTGGGCAGGTCGGAGGTGTAATCGAAAATGAGCGTATTCTCCGGATTGAGTTGCTTCAGCAGGGTTGCAACCTCCTCGCCAGTCCAGCCGGGATAGTAGAAGTCCCAGGAGGCGATCAGCAGCAGTGCATGTGGATAGTGTTCGCGCACCTTGGAGATGATCCGGCGGTACGCATAGAGCTTGATTTCGAGGTTCTCGGCCCGGTCGTTGTAAACCTGCCGTTCTGCCAGCCCGATCGTGTGGAATAGCTCCGGACTTCCATAGTTGTCGATGTGTGCCTGCGTGAGTTTCCAGTAGTTGTCGAGATTCTTGTCGTCGCGGGTATCCCAGATGGCGCTGGTCGGGTTTCCCCGGTAAGCGCCGCCGGCCTGGGGTACAAATGCAGGTTGGACGGCTTCCAGGAAGGCGTTCGGGGTACGGCTGTACCAGTGCGTCATCGTACCGGTATCTTCGGGGTGCATGAGACCGCGGTCGCGCGCGTATTGCAGCACGTGTTTGCGAATTTCGCCGCGGTACTGAAGTGGCCAGGCAGTGGTGCGATCGTCGTACGAGCGGGCCACGGCCTCAGGCAAGGGCGCATCGGTCGGCGGATACGGGACGATGTCCGGGAAGGCCTTCTGGAACACGTCGTCCATGCCGATCCGCAGCATGAACAGGTTGAGCCGCTTCTTGAGAATCCAGTCGATTTCCCGTTCCCACTGCTCTGGCCCCCAATGTTCGGCCTGGAACCGGTCGAGGCTGCGGTGTGCGAAATAGCGGATGCCTCGATACGCGAAACGCGGGGACTCGTGCACATCGAGCCCGCCCATCTCGATCGCCTTGCATTTGGGAATGATGTCGCCGTCCCAGAAATAGCGGCATCCCGCCTGGCGTTCAAAGAAATCGTACACCGCATAGAGCGTTGCGCGCCCATTGCCGCCTGCCAGAAAGAGGTAGCGTTGCCCTCCTTCTGCTGCCGACCTGATGCAATAGGCGTCGGTATCGGCGCCCAGCATCAGCGGCGGGATGATCGACCGTTCGACGGCTGTCCGGCAGAAACGGTTGACGCTGTCGGACCCGATGACGATCAGGTTTGTGTCTGCGCTGGGTTCCTTGACGATCTCGAGGTGTGTGCCGGTAACGGCTTCGTAGAGCTTTTGGAACTCCCGTGCGGCCACGGCGTACGCCTTGGGCGCGGCGGCCGGTTCAAGGATCCGCCACTCGGCATCTTGGGCGACCGATACGGCGCACCCGAGGGACAGAAAGCACAAAGCACCAATCCAAGCCGTTCGCAACATCTCTTCCTCCTTCTGCTCAGTTCAGAATACCCCGGTTGTATCGATGGCCCACGGTTCGCGTCCCGGCAGGGTGTAGCGGAGCTTGTTTGCCTGGTCGCTGTTGAGGAACGCCTCCTTTTGCGGGTCCCATTGCAGCCGATCGCCGACCTGGACGGCAATGAGCCCCAAGTGGCATAGCGACGTGGTGCGGTGCCCCACTTCGGCGTCTTCCATGGTCGGCTGACGGCTTTTGACCGAATCGAGGAAGTCGCGTTTCTCGCCTTTGAGCGGATAGTGGATTTCGTCGGGGCCGATCTTCGATTCGAGCAGCGAGGCGGGCTCGGCCTCCAGGCCGCCACGGCCGAAGTTGGCCTGGATCCACCCTTCGCTCCCTTCGAAGCGGGCATAGGGCGCGTCGGTCTTGTAGATCATCTTCACGCCATTGGCGAACTTGTATCGCACCTCGAACTCCATCAAGACGTCCCACATGCTCCCCTTTGGCGGCCAGACGCCCGTCCCCTCCACCTCGATCGGGCCGGTTCGTTCGGTGCCGTTGGCCCATTGGGCGATGTCGTTCAGGTGCGTTCCCCAGTTGGTAACCATTCCATCACAAAAATCGCGGACGCGCATCCAGCCGGGCCGCTCGTAACCCTTGATCTGCTGGATTCGCATTTCCGTGTATGGTTTCATCGGACCGGGGCCGACCCACATCTCGTAATCGAGTTCGTCCGGCACTTCCATCGCGACGAATTCGGGCGATTGATGCGTACCGTGCGGAACACCGGTGCGAATCGTGTGGAGTTGGCCGATGCGCCCGTTGCGAACCAGTTCAACGGCCCGATGGAATGTGGGAATCGAACGGAATTCGCTGTCGACTCGGAAGATCCGGTTGTGCTTGGCGACCAGATCGGCCAGGTAACGTCCTTCGGCAATGCTGCGGGTAATCGGCTTCTCCAGCGCAACGTCTTTACCGGCCTCGATGGCAGCCGCGGCCATGGGCGCGTGCCAATGGTCCGGGGTGGAGATCATCACCGCGTCGATGTCGTCGCGGGCCAAAACGTCGCGGAAGTCCGTGTAGCGGGCGACGTCGCCGAAATTGCCGCACTGCCGCTTGGCCCCGTAAATACTGCAAATCCGCTCGTTGGTCACCTCCAGACGCCAACGGTCCGGATCGCACAAAGCGACGACCTGACAGTCGGGCTCTTGCAGAAACAGCCGAAGATTGTAGGCAATCACCTGCCGGCCCACACCGAGCATGGCGATGGTCACTCGTTCGCTCGGCGCAACGCCGCCATCGGCCCCGAGTGCCGAACCCGGGATGATGTGCGGCGTCAGCATCGCCGCACTACCGGCGGCCAGCGAACGTTTCAGAAAATCGCGTCGGGTTGTTCGCAAATGGTTCGCCATGGCGAAACCTCCGAGAACGGTAGGGTGGGAACGACTACGCTCCAATCTGCACGATTGGGTACTCGGAGTCAAGAGCCGCGTGTGCGGCAAGATTTTCTGGCACGCTTGGCCTGGGCTTCCGAACCTGCCAAATGCGGCCGGTACAATCGCTCGGTCCAAAACGGTCACCCCGGGGCGAGCCCGGGTGGGCAAACTGGCGTTCCACACCTTGTAAACCGCGTGATACTGCGTCCTTACAGTTACCAGAGAATCTTGCCGCACACAGAGCCACGAAAACAGATTACTCTTCCACCGCCAGCACCTGATACAGATCCGGACGTCGCTGCTTGAGAATGGTCTCCTTCAGGTCGTTTTCCATCTGCGGCAGTTCGGTGAACTGATACTGCGGTAGATAGCCTGCCGGTTCGTGCTGACGCCACTCGCGGGTGAAGCGCCGGGGGCGGTCGTTGTCCAGATCGATCACAGCGCTGACCAGGCCCTTGCTCATGTACTGGCTTTGGGCGGCGATGGCGCCGGTGGGCTCGACCACGTGGCTACGGTGCTGCACTTCACTGGTGGCGTGCGTAGCCTCGACACGAAACATCTGGGCGTCCATGGCCCGCGTGATATTCCGCAGGTTGCGATGGATGGCGTCGGGGCCCCAATCCTGCGTGAGGTCGAACAGGATATCGACGCCTTTGACGCCGTACGACCGGTCGATTTCGGCATGGGCATTGTCGGCACAGATACGCACGCCGATCCGGCCGAAATCGGTTTCCAGGACGGGCGTTTCCTCGCCACAGATCTGCTCGGGGTAGGTGCTGACGATCTTGTAGTACCGTCCCGCTTCCTTGCCCTGCCGATCGTACAGGATGGCCACGTTGCGTTCCGCCTGCTCGATCACACCGGCCACCAGCACATACATACCGTATTCCTTGGCCTTTTCGGCAACTCGTCGGAGGTTATCGTGGGCCTTTTCTGTTCGCTCGCGCACCTGCTCTGCGGTCGGTTCGCCCCGGATCGGAATCCAGACGAACTCGTAGGTGCAAACGATATCGCTGCCCATCTGACCGGCGGTGTCGAGTTTTTCGATCAGGTCGTCGATGCTTACGTGATTTTCGACGGCGGTGACGCGGACCACGCGTTTCTTCCATTCTCGTGGCTCGGGCAGCGTGACCGGCTCGGTGAGCACCTTGAACGCCGGGTTGCGATTCGGGCCGCGTCCGGGCGCCGCAAGCTCCTCGCGCGGAATGACGGCCGTGGCGACCGTTCCCTTGCGGGTGGTGCAGGCGATGCGCATCCCTTCGCGATTGATCACGTAGGACCGGCCGATCGGACAGCCGCGATATCGGGGCCAGAAATTGGTAATCCACCCCGGCCCGGCGAACGAGTACCGCGAGCAGGCAACAAACACGCGATACTCCTGGGCGCGTCCCTGGCTGACGAAATCCTGGGGGAACTCGTCTTCGAGTGGCTCGAACTCCTGGCTCCAGAAGATCATCCGCGCCCCCTTGGCCGCCAGTACGTGATCGATGTCGGCGAAGTAGCGGTCCGAACCGATCCGCATGGCGATGGGGCCGAAATCGGTTTTGAACACCGGCAGGTCGTCGCCAAGGTCCATGTCCTCGTCCGGCATCTTGTGCGATTTACGATAACTGCCGATCAGTTCACCGTCGCGGCCGCACAGAAACGACGTGACATAGGTCTTCTCGCCGTCTTTCTCGCGTATATTCCCGATGACGTACATCTTGTGCTCGCGCGCCTTGGCCGCGATGGCCGTGCTGATGGGGCCGGGGATGGGCTCGCCGTCGGTCTTCACGCATTCCATGGGCAGGCAGACGATATCGGACCCGCACGCGGCGGCTTCGTCGAGCCGGTCGAGTACGGTTTCGAGGCTGCGTCCCTCATCGCTCCAGGGCAGTGTGGCCACACTGGCCGTTACGCGGGCGAAACGCTTCTTCTGCCGCTGCCGGGCTGCAGCCGCGAGAATGCCTTCCTGCCCGGAAACCGTAATATCGTCGACCAGAATTTGGCCATCGAAGACGAACGTATGCCAGTCGGCCCGTGCCGTTGCCGGACCCGCACCGGAGTCGAAGTCGAGGTGGACGGCATCCTCTGCGAGTAACCGGCCGCCTGCCGGTATCAGCAAGCTGAACACAACCAGGGACCAGCACAACGTGCGAGACAAAGCGACCATGTTCCACCTCCGGTTCGTCTTCAAATGAGTTCAAAACGTCTTGGTATTCGCGAATCTGGCGCCGTGTTATTCTGTGACTGGGCGCCATGGATTCCGGGCTCTTGGCGGCTGTTCTGCGGCTATTCTCCATCTGGCAGGCAATGGCTCCGGAACGTCTCCAGGAGTCAGGTGGTTGGGGGCCGGTACTGTGCGACTGCTGAATCGACCACCTTCCGAATGAACGCATTGACCTCGCTGCGGTGTGTCATGTTGATCAGGTGGCCGCCGGTGGGAACGATCTCGTCGGCTTCTATGTTCTCGACGGAAAGGAGCAAATCGCGCCGGCCGTGAATCTGCCGAACCGGCGCCTCGGGCGGCGTAGAGGGCTCCCAGTTGAGAATGCTGGTAAGCGCCCACGTTATGAACGTGGAATCGGACTCGCGGAACATGGCGACGAAGTAGTCCCGTTCCTTCGTCTTCATGTGCGTGAGCAGTTCGAGCCCCACCGGCGACATCATCTTCGCAGCCCCCAGCACGCTGGGCAGTGCGGCGGAAGCGAGCGGGCTCATGACACGCAGCAGGCCACGGACCGCACGGCGGCTCCGGCAGCTTGCAATCTGTATGACGGCCGCCGGCTTCAGCACTCTCGCGGCCTCATACGCCACCATGCCGCCGAACGAAACCCCGCCAAGCAGAATCGGGCCATCGTCTGCGAACAGCGGTTTCATGGCCTCGGCCATACGCGATGCATAATGCGGGAGCGACTCCTCAGGTTCCGGCGGAAGCCAATCGGGCACAAGCAGATCGGGGAATGCCTCGCGTTGCGGCTCAAACAGTCGCCCGTCGGCGCCCACGCCGGGCAAAAGAATCAACTTCGCCATCAAAAATACCTGGCTTCTGGAATGCGTTCTGGGAATACACCGCCTGCACCGGCGGCAAACTGCAAGGAGCCGAGCATACGCATTCTGCACAAAATGTCGCGTTTGCGTCTGTCGCGTCTCTCGCTCTTTTTAGGTGGGAAGGTGTTTCAGGCATGACGCCGACGGCGAGGCATCAGCAGCCCAAGGATA
Source organism: Thermoguttaceae bacterium (assembly GCA_040772845.1). Classification (GTDB taxonomy): domain Bacteria; phylum Planctomycetota; class Planctomycetia; order Pirellulales; family Thermoguttaceae; genus PWXP01. The sequence goes on along the minus strand of JAXGXG010000001.1, from coordinate 4,443,596 downwards.
GCCAAGCCGGCAAGCATACCGCAAGTGCATGGTTCGGGGACGACTCGTCCGTAGGTGGCAAACTCCATCGTCGCACGCGAGCGACTGACAAACGCCCGTGCCCAACGGCCGTTCACGCAACAGCCCTCTTGGGCAATGCAACGATCGATCACCCCAACCGCACGAAGCGTGAACGAATACGCCCCCGATCCAGACAGCCGCTAACCCGAGTTTAACCAAAACCCTACGAAACACAAGCGACCTGACGGGCATTGCGACCCGCATGGCCATACGTGAACCACCTTTGCGAGGGTAACGCTTCTGGAACGATGCTTGCCCGGATGATTCGCGACATGGCTCGTGGTCCACGGTTAGCTAGATGACCACGGCTCCAGGCGGGGCAAGCCCGCCGATGGCCCTTCAAGCCCGTTCCTGCACCCCCGATTGGGACGCTTTTCGGCAAGAAGAAGCAGGCCAAGGCTTCGGCGAACAGATCTCCGCCGACTGTGCCCCCCTCCTTAGGGATTCCTTGTCATTGCGGGACCTTTTGGTGGATAATCGGTCGATGGCGGGGATGATGGATCGTCGGAAACGGTCGGAACGAAACATGTGCGGTCCTGCCGGAGCTTCAGTCACTTGGGTGGCGCGTGGAGGCCGTAACCGTTTCACGTTCATGCCACGGCGGCTGCCCCCCGATTGCGGCACGGAGTCGTTTGCGAACTTCGTTCCGGCCCATACGGATCCTCCGAGAGAATCCCTTCGTTCGCCCGAAAGCAGGAAGCAGCGATGCCCATCCGCCGAGTGTTTTTTGACTACCAGCGTCCGGGGCTCCCGGCGGCGGTTGATTATCTGGTCGAGCGGTTCGGCCGGCCCGACGGCCTGGATCTGGCTGGCGTTGTCCTGGCCGTGCCGACCAGCCGGGCGCAGCGCAGGTTGCTGGAGTTGCTTGTCGTGCGGGCCGATGTAGATCGGACGCCGCTGTGCCCGCCGCAGATCGTTACGGTGGGCGCGCTGCCCGAATTGCTTTATCCGCCCCAACGGCCGTTTGCCAACGATCTGACCCAGCGGCTTGCCTGGATCGATGCGTTACGCAGCAGCCCGTCGGCCGTTGTGGAACAGGTGATTCCCAACCTGCCGGCTGCCGACGATCTGGCGGCATGGCTGGCCCTCGGAGCGATGCTGGCGCGTCTGCATCGCGAGCTTGCCAGCGAGAACATCGACTTCAACGCCGTGGCAAAGGCCGACGAGCATTACGCCGGGTTTCGGGAATCCAAACGCTGGGCGGCCTTGGCGCAGCTACAGCAACGCTATCTGGCCGTGCTCGACGGGCTCGATCTCTGGGACCTGCAGACGGCGCGCCATGAGGCGATTGCACGAGACGAATGTACGACCGAGCATCCGATCCTCTTATTGGGAACGGTCGACCTGAACCGGCAGCAGCGGCTGATGCTCGACAAGGTGGCCGAGCACGTGACCGCCCTGGTCTTCGCGCCCGAGAACCTGGCCGATCGATTCGACGAGTACGGTTGCCTCGTTCCCGAGAGGTGGGCGGAAGCGCACGTCGATCTGGACGACGCGTGGTTATTCGAAGCCGACGATCCCGCCGCCCAGGCAGGTGTGGTGGGGCAATGGCTTGCGGGGCTCGAGCGGCGGTATTCGGCCGAGCAGATCACCATTGGCGTCCCTGACCGGGCTGCCGCCGACCTGGTTCCGCAATTGGAGCAGTTGCTCACGGCATGCGGCGTGCCTGCCCGCTACGGTGTCGGGATGCCGGTCGCGCAGTCGTCGCCTTATCGATTTCTTGCGGCCGTGATGGAATACCTCAACGACGGTTCGTTCTCTGCCCTGGGCGCGCTGGTGCGGCATCCGGCCGTGACCGATTGGCTGGCCGAACGGGGCGTTGCAGACGACTGGCTCGATCGGCTCGACGCCTACCAGGGCAAGCACCTGCCGGCACGGCTCGATGTAGGGTGGGTCAAGCAAGCGGCGCCCTCGGAGGGTCCTCGGTCGCATGGTCAGGCTAGTTCAAGCACACACGCTGAGAATGGACACGGAACCAGCTTGCGCGGACCCACCAATCGCCCCGGCGATTCTGGCCCACCCGACGCCGTCGTAGCGGAACTGTCCAGTGCGGTGGAGCAGCTACTTTGCCCGCTTGCCGGCAAGTGTTCGCTCGACGCCTGGGGAGCGCCCGTCATGGGACTGCTGGCCGCCGTATTCGGCCGCCGCCCGCTCGACCGGCGCCGCGAGCCCGACCGAAGTGTGCTGATCGCGTGCGAGATGATCCGTGATGCGGCCCGGGAAAACGCCGATATTCCGCGCCGCCTGGCCGATGAGGTGACCGGCCCTATGCCGGCGTCGGAGGCAATTCGCATTGTGCTGGAGCAGGTGGATGCCGCGCGGCTGAGCGCGGCGCCCCAGCGCGGCGCGATTGAGATGCTCGGCTGGCTCGACCTGCCGCTGGACGATGCGCCGGCCCTGATCGTCACCGGGTTCAACGAAGGATCCGTACCCGACTCGGCCAATGCCGACATGTTCCTGCCCAACCAGCTTCGCCGGGCATTGGGTGTGATGGACAACGACCGCCGCTACGCGCGCGACGCCTACGCCTTGAGCGTACTGGCCGCCTCGCGCGAGCGGCTTGCCCTGGTGATAGGCCGTCGCACGGGGGCAAGTGATCCGCTGGCGCCCAGCCGCCTGCTGTTCGCGTGCGACGACGAGACGACCGCGCGCCGCGCCCACCGATTCTTCGACGAGCCGCCGTCGGGGCATAAGCTGGTGCTGCCTGGAATGCTGCAGGCCGGGCGGCAGGAAACGGCCATCCCCGTTCCCAGGCCCCAGCCGCTTTCCCACCCGGTCAGCTCCATGCGGGTCACCGAGTTCCGCGACTACCTGGCATGCCCATACCGCTACTATCTCCGCCATCAGCTTGGGCTCGACGTGCTGGCCGACAAGGCCATGGAGCTGGACGGCGCCGGGTTCGGCTCGCTCGCGCACGAGGTGCTCCAGGATTTCGCCCAGTCGCCCGCCGCGCAATCGACCGACGCCGAGGAAATCGAGGCCTACCTCGGCGCGACCCTGGACCGCATTGCCGACGAACAGTTCGGCGCATTCCCGATGCCTGCGGTCCGCGTGCAGGTGGAGCAGTTGCGATGGCGTTTGCGGGCGTTTGCACGCTGGCAGGCCGGCTGGGCGGCTGAAGGTTGGCGGATCGAACGGGCCGAGGTCGGGCCCGAACCGGGCAAGGCCGCGCTTATCGTCGACGGCCAGCCGATGGCGCTGCGCGGCCGCATCGACCGGATCGATACCAACGACCGGACGGGCGAGCGCGTGGTGTTCGACTACAAGACGTCGGAGTCCGGAAAATCGCCGGAAAAGACGCATCGGAAGAATTCGGAGTGGATCGACCTGCAACTGCCGCTTTACCGGCGCCTGCTGGATGCCATGGGCATGGCTGGGCCGGTGAAGCTGGGCTACATCCTGCTGCCGAAGGACACGGCGAAGATCGGCGCCGCGATGGCCGAATGGACGGACGACGACCTGGCCTCGGCCGACGCAACGGCGGCCGAGGTCGTTCGCAACGTGCGGGCCGAACGGTTCTGGCCCCCAGCCAGTCCGCCGCCGGCCTTTTCCGAGGATCTGGCGGCCATCTGCCAGGATGGCCAATACGGGGCGGAACCGGCCGAGGACGAAGGAGACAACGCATGAGCCTGGAGCATAAGCGTCCAGCGCGTCAAGCAACCGTGGGAACAGGACAATCCGGAATTGAGACCAGGAAGCGGCAGGCTATCGACTCGGTGTTGCGATGGTCTGCTCGTTTGGCGGTGACATGGTTTACGAGCTTGACGAATGCCTGGGATGTGGTAATATGCGGTTGTTCGACGGCTGTCGCGCGGCTCGCCGCTACGAGTTGATCTGATGCGTGCCTGCCCCCATGGGATACAATCGACGTATGAATACGCTGTACGAGGCAGCACGGGAAATCTCCGAATTCCTCTGCCAGAAGGAGTGGCGATTCTGCATTATCGGAGGGCTGGCCGTCGCCAGATGGGGCGAACCGCGCACGACCGTGGACGTGGACCTGACCTTGATGACCGGCTTCGGAGACGAAGAGCCGTACGCAAGGGCGCTGTTGGACCGGTTTCGTCCTAGGGTCGAGCGTGCCTTGGACTTTGCCATGCAGCATCGCGTTCTGTTGCTATACGCCAGCAATGGCAGGGACCTTGACATATCGTTCGGCGCGTTCCCGTTTGAAGAGGAGATGATGGATCGGGCATCGGCGTTCGAGTTCGCCCCCGGTGTCGAGTTGGTCACGTGCTCGGCCGAGGACCTCTTTGTTCTGAAAGTATTTGCCGATCGGGGCAAGGATTGGATCGATGCGGAAGGCGTGGCAATTCGGCAGAAGCTCGACCGGCAGTATATTCTCAAGCACCTCCGGCCGCTTTGCGAACTGAAGGAAGCGCCCGAACTTTTTGCCCGTGCGGAAAGGCTTTTGAGGGAATCGTCATGACCGAGATGTCCCGGCAGGACTGGGAGCGGTTTGTTCGGCAATGGCGGACGGCGGGCCCCGAGTTGGCCCGCATCCGTCGCAAGGAGATGCGTGCCCGCGCGTACGATGCTGGGGCGGTCGACGCCGTGCTGCAAGTGGGCGACACGCTCGGCCACTCGCGCACGAGCCGAGGCTTGGTCGAACTGCAGCAGTGGCTGAAGAAACTTGCCCATGCCCAGGCCGGTAAGCGTTCACCGGATTTGGACTCGACCTGAGTCCGAGGGAACCCTGGCGCAAAGGGATACTGGCAGTATGAGCCATTGCTTTTCCAACCTCGTCATCCGCGCGTCGGCCGGCACGGGCAAGACGTTCCAACTCAGCAACCGGTTCATCGGGCTGGCTGCTGCCGGCGAACCGTTGGACGCGATTCTGGCCAGCACGTTTACGCGCAAGGCGGCCGGCGAGATCCTGGACCGCGTCCTCACCCGGCTGGCAGCCGCGGCGCTCGACGCCGGCAAACTGGCCGAACTCAACCAGCACGTCCAGGGCGGGCCGATCGACCGCGCGAAATGCCTCCGGCTCGTGGCCGGACTCGTCCGCCGCCTGCACCGGTTGCGCGTCGGGACGCTCGATAGCTTCTTCGTACAGATCGCGCAGAGTTTCGGGCTGGAACTCGGGCTGCCGCCCGGCTGGCAGATTGTCGATGAGCTGGACGACGCCGCCATGCGGGCCGAGGCGGTGCGGTGGGTCGTCGCCCAGCAATCAACCGGCGATGCCGCCGAACTGATGCACCTGCTGCACAAGGGCGAAGCCTCGCGTTCGGTCGTCGAGGAAATCAACACGCTGGTGAAGGAGCTGTACGGGGCCTATGTAGACGCGCCCCCGGCCGCCTGGCAATCGGTGCCGCGATCGAAACCGCTTACGCCTGCCGAATTGCAGGCGGCCATCGACTTCGTGGCGGCCGTCGACCTGGCTGGCGAGAAACGCATGGCGACCGCCCGCGATGCCGACCTCGATCGGGCCGGCGTCCAAGATTGGGACGCGTTCCTTGAAAAGGGGCTGGCGGCAAAGATCCTCGCGGACGATTTGGTCTATTACAAGAAGCCGATCCCTGCCGAACTGCTGGACGCCTACCGGCCGCTCGTAGACCATGCAAAGGCCGAGCTGCTCGGCCGGCTTGCGAATCAGACGGAAGCGACGCACCGGCTCCTGACCCGGTTCGACGCCGCCTATCGACGGCTGAAGCTTGCGCGGCAGGCTATCCGGTTCGACGACGTGACCCGCATGTTGGCCGACGCCGATCTTTCGGGCCGGCTCGACGAGGTGGTCTACCGGCTCGATGCGCCGGTGGCGCACCTGCTGCTGGACGAATTCCAGGACACCTCGCCGCAGCAGTGGCGCGTGCTGCGCCCGTTCGCGCGCGAGAGCGTCGAGACTGCTGAGCGGCGATCGTTTTTCTGCGTGGGCGACGTGAAGCAGGCGATTTACGGCTGGCGCGGCGGCGTGGCCGAGATCTTCGATACGCTGGATGAGGAACTGACCGACCTGACGCGAGGCGAACTGACGCGGAGCTTCCGCTCGGCCCCGGCCGTGATCGACCTGGTCAACCGGGTATTCGAGGGCATTGCAGGCAATCCGGCCTTGCGGAGTTGCCCGGAAGCAGCCCAGGCATGGGGCCGGCGCTTCGCCATGCATTCGACGGCCCGCGACAAGCTGCCCGGTTACTGCCAAATGCTTACGGCCCCGCGAGCGGAAGAGGGGCAGAAGCAGGCAGACATTACGCTCGACCATGCCGCCCACCTGGTGAAAAGGCTGCACGACGAGTCGCCCGGCTGTTCCATTGGCGTGCTGGTGCGAAGGAACGCATCCGTCGGGCGGTTGATCTATCGGCTCCGGCGCGAGGGTGTCGATGCCAGCGAAGAAGGCGGTAACCCGCTCGTCGATTCCCCCGCCGTGCAGCTCGTGCTGTCGCTATTGCGCCTGGCGGATCATCCGGGAGACCGGGTCGCGCGCTATCACGTGGCCCGATCGCCGCTTGGCGTCGCCCTGGGGTTCCTGAACTACAGCGATCACGCGGCGGCGCGGCGTCTTGCCGGCGGTTTACGGCATCGGCTGATGGCCGCCGGTTACGGCCCGACGCTGTACGAACTGGCGGAACAGCTTGCCCCGCATTGCGATGCTCGCGACCTGAGCCGGCTCATGCAGCTTGTCGAAATGGCGTACGCGTTCGAGCCGTCGGCAACGACGCGCGTGGATCGGTTCGTCGCCCTGGTAGAGCAGCAGCGGGTGGAATCGCCCAGCGCCGCCCCGGTGCGCGTGATGAACTATCACCAGGTGAAGGGGCTCCAGTTCGATATCGCCGTCCTGCCAGAACTCGATTTCCGGATGCAACCTCAGCCACCGACTCTTGTTGCCGGCCGGGCCGGGCCGGCGGAACCGATCGACCACGTCTGCCGCTACCTGTCGAAGAAGCTCCACTCCCTGCTGCCCAAGCGACTCGCCGACGCGTTCGACGAGCACGATCGGGCGAAAACCGAAGAATCGCTGTGCATTCTGTACGTTGCACTGACGCGCGCGATCCACTCGATGTGGTGCGTCGTGGCGCCATCCGCCAAAAACGAGAAGACCATGCCTGGTACGGCGGCCGGCGTGCTCCGCGAGGCGCTGACCGAAGGCGCCCCGGCCGAGCCGGAAACGGTGCTCTTCGAGCATGGCGATCCCGACTGGTACGCCAAGGCGCAAGCGCATGGCCTGGTTCGCGCCCCCGACGCTTCGACGGCGGAAGCGGAAGTCGAACCCCTGACCATCGAGCTGGCGACGGCAGGTGAACACGCGCAGCGCGGCATGGAGCGGGTCAGTCCCTCCGGCTTGGAGGGTGGTCGTCGCGTGCAGCTTGCCGCAACGCTGAACGTCGAGGCCGGCGCGGCGCTCGAACGAGGAAGCGTGATGCACGCGTGGATGGAGCAGATCGAATGGCTGGAAGACGGCCTGCCCGACGACGCGCAACTCGGCCGAATCGCACAGCGGTCGAAGCTCGACGCCGCGGCCATCGACCAGCTCAAACGCCAGTTCCACGCAGCGCTCGGCCGGCCCGAGATTGCCGCTTCACTGAGCCGTGCCTACTACAAGCAGGCAGGCGACGGCACGTGCGCTGCCTGTGCCGGTACCGCTGCATCGCCCCGCTGGCAGGTATGGCGCGAGCGGCCGTTCGCCTTGCGCGAGGAGGGCGCCATCGTCAACGGCGCCATCGACCGACTGACCGTTCTTTACGACGGCCCGCAGGTGGTCGGCGCGGACATACTCGACTTCAAGACCGACCACATTCCGCCCGGCGATCCTGCCGCCTTAGCCGCGCGCGTGGACTACTATCGTCCCCAACTCGACGCCTATCGCCACGCCGTCGCCCGCCAGTTCCGCCTCGACCCCAGCAAGGTCTCCGCCCGGCTCATGTTTCTGAGTCTGGGGGCGGTGGTGGGGGTGTGACGGGACGACGAAGGTGGATGCCCCTTCCTTCCAAGGCAGATTGCGTAGCCGGAGCATCTACGGACCGTCTCGGAACCCCTTGCGAGTTATTACTGCTGTTGCGGCTCGGGTTTGGACAAACGTTGGACTTCCTCAAGGCTGATATGGTCGACCCATTGATGCCGCCCCTTGGAATAGTCTCCGTATCCCGTCTCGAACTGTTGCAGGAAGCGGATCATGTCTGCTTTGCCAAGATGTTGCCGCAAAGCCTCGAACCCGTCGCGGCGCACTTCATCGAGAGTTCGTTGCATTATCGTGCTCCTGAAGCCATTGCAGGGGATTGTCCACATTGACCTTCAACTGATCGGCGATCCGGCCGCATTGCTTCAGCAGCCGGTCGTCGCACGTCAACCTTCATCTGCCCACCGCGCCACACCCCGAGGAAACCATCGCCACTTTGTGTACCTGGCGTTATTTTAAATCTCTTCGGGTTGCCCCACTACGCCCCCCAAACTCGACGCCTACCGCCGCGCCGTCGCCCGCCAGTTCCGCCTCGACCCCAGCAGAGTCTCCGCCCGGCTCGCGTTTCTGAGTCTGGGGGCGGTGGTGGGGGTGTGAAGGGCGACAAAACCGATACCGATTCTTGGGCCGAAGGCCACTCATTCTATGGAAACCGCATCCCCTTGCTTGTGGCAGTGAGCGGCCTTGGCTATACTGGAATATGTAGGACTTGCCGCACGTTTCAAGCCGAGTTGCCGAGAGGGTTGGCAGCGCATTAGGTTGGCGAAATGGACTTCGAATGGGATCCAGACAAGGCGGAACGGAATATGAAGAAGGATGAGACAAGCGACAACGAACTGCGGCCTGAGTATCGTCGTGAGGAGCTTGAGGGCGGTGTGCGGGGCAAGTACCTCGAGCAATACCGGAAAGGCACGAACCTCGCACTCTTGGCGCCCGATGTCCGTGCTGCCTTTCCGGCGGACGAAGCAGTCAACGACGCTCTCCGCGCGATCATCCAAGAAGGCCCCTCGGCGCGATAGGCCAGATCGCGTTGTGCTGACTTGAGGTGAGGCGATTGGCCTGGAAGAGTTGCTGCTGGACTACGAGGACTATCGGCGTTAACTCCAACCCCTCAAACCATACTCGGGGGGGCTGGATGACCTGCACGGCGCCGAGTAGACTACCAGTCTTTGATCCGCAGATAAGCTACCACTCAAAATAGGGGAGTCCATGCCGTCATGAGTATTGAACTTCGCAAAGACGCGGCCTACGCACTCGTCGTTCCCACCAGTATGGGCGTTCGCCTGACGCCGGCCAATGGCCAGCCGATGCATTGTGGCTCGACCTTCATGATGCAGGCGACCAGCGCCGAGAGTAACGTGGCGAGTGTTTCGTCCTATCTTGGGCTGCCGGTGAAGGTGCTGACCGCGTTTGTGAAGGGCAGTCCGATCGCGCGGTTCATCAAAGACGACTTGGCCGGCCGCCACATGAGCTACGAAGGGCCGGAAGTCGACCAAGGCGGCCCCTGGGGCTACCGGCATCAGTTCAACCTGGCCGATAGCGGGTTCGGCGCCCGCGGGCCGCGCGTCCACAACGACCGGGCAGGCGAGGTGGGCCGCACGCTCAACGTGAAAGACTTCGACCTGGACCGGCTGTTCGGCAAGGAAGGCGTGCAGATTGTCCACCTGTCCGGGCTCATCGGCGCCCTGTCGCCCGATACGAGCAAGTTCTGCCTGGAAATCGCCCGCGCGGCGAAGAAGCACGGCACGCGCATCTCGTTCGACCTGAACCACCGGGCAACCTTCTGGAAGGGGCGCGAGCAGGAGCTGCACGACATCTTCGTCGAGATCGCCGGTGCGTCCGATATCCTCGTGGGGAACGAGGAGGACTTCCAACTCTGCCTGAACATCGAAGGACCGGAGCCGGGCGGTACCGATCTGGCGGCCAAGATCGAGAGCTTCAAGGGGATGATCAACCGCGTGAAGGAGGCTTTCCCCCATGCCAACGCGTTCGCAACAACCTTGCGTGAAGTGGTCAGTGCAAACGAGCACCGCTGGGGCGCGATCATGGCCGAGGGTGACAACTGGCACGTGGTCGAGCCGCGCGATATCCCCGTCCTGGACCGCATTGGCGGCGGCGACGGCTTCGTCGGCGGCATGCTCTACGCGATCCTGCGAGGCTGGGAGCCCGAAAAGTGGATCCAGTTCGGCTGGGCTACCGGCGCCCTGGCCACCACCATGCTGACCGACTACGGCCAACCGGCCGACGAGGCCCAGGTGTGGAGTATTTGGAAGGGCAACGCCCGCGTGCAGCGGTAAGTTCCAAGCCGGCCTGCCTGCGTCCCAGCCGTGCCCGACCACGCCGGTTGCCATTTCGTTGTCTACCCACACATCGCAAAGGAGAAATCATGAGCGTCCGGATGACCGTCCGAAGAGTTTTGGCATTGGCAGTCTTGGCCGCTTCCTGCGGGTTGGTATCCCCGGCCGTCGGCGCCGAGCCGGAGACGGGTATTCAGTTCCAGAAGACCGAACTGGACAACGTCTTCCGTGCAGAAGGGGCTGCGGTGGGCGACTTCAACTGCGACGGCAAGCTCGACATTGCCGTCGGCAGTGTCTACTACGCAGCTCCGGATTGGAAGATGGTCCCCGTGCTGGAGAAGGCGAAGGAGTTCCGCCCGAAGAGCTACAGCGACGCCTTCCTGTGCTTTGCCGACGATATCAATGGCGACAAACGGACCGATCTGATCGTGGTCGATTTCCCCGGCAAGCAAACCTGGTGGTTCGAAAACCCCGGTTCGGCCGGCGGCGTGTGGAAGCGTGTCGAGGCCGTTGCGATTACCAACGGCGAGAATCCGCTGTTCGGCGACCTGACCGGTAACGGCGCCAACGCCCTGGTGGCCGGTATTCCGGAGATGGGCTGGGCTTCGCCCGGCGAAGATCCGTATGCGCCGTGGAAGACACACATTGTCGCCGGCCCGAACGATCCGAAAACACAGAAGTACTACCATGGGTTCGGCATGGGCGACGTCAACGGCGACGGGCGGAGTGACATCCTCGTGCGAGAAGGATGGTGGGAAGCGCCGGAGGATCGCACGAAGACGCCATGGACCTTCCATCGCGTCGATTTCGGCCCAGCCTGCGCCCAGATGATCGTCTACGACTGTAACGATGACGGACGCGCCGATGTGATTACAACCAGCGCCCACCAGTACGGCATCTGGTGGCGCGAGCAGACGGCCGACGGCTGGAAAACGCACGAAATCGACAAGAGTTTCTCGCAGACACATGCCATCGTGCTGGCCGATATCAATGGCGACGGACTGATGGATTTCGTTACCGGCAAGCGCTATTACGCCCACTGCGGCGGCGATCCCGGCGCCGAGGAACCGGCCCTGCTCTGCTGGTACGAACTCCAGCGGAAAGACGGCGAGCCGAAATGGACGCGCCGCGTCATCGATGACAACAGCGGATCGGGCATGAATTTCCAGGTTGTCGACATCAACGGAGACGGCCTTCTTGACATCGCGACAGCCAACAAGAAGGGAGTCTTCTATTTTGAACAGACGCGAGCCGATCGATAGCCGTAACGCCGAGTATTGAGCCGGAGGGGAGAAGCGATGCGACAATTGTACGAGACGTCTGCCAACGAAGACAAGTTGCTCAATGTACTGCGGTCCATCAATCGGTTTTCGGTCCGGTGTCTTGCCGTACTGATGACGATGGTCATCCTGTTCGGCGTATTCGACGTCGCGGTGATGCTCTACAACCGGCTGAATCAGGAACCGTTCCTGAGTGTCACCATCGGTGATATGGTGGGCGTGTTCGGCGAGTTCATTGCCGTGTTGATCGCGATCGAAATCTTCGTGAATATCACCGTCTACCTGACCGAACATGTGATCCACGTGCAAATTGTCATGGCAACCGCCCTGATGGCCATCGCCCGGAAGGTCATCATCCTCGATTTCAAGGATCTCGATCCGGCCTATGTATGGAGTACGGCAGCGGTCGTCCTGGCAATGAGTATCGGATACTGGCTGGTGAGTCAGAGGGACCCGGATGGCAATCATCAGGAGCACGGGCTGTTCACCATGAATGGCGGAAAGACAGCCAAGAAGCAGGCGGAGCCCGCTTCGAGTTCATCAGACCGGGAAACGGAACCGTCGAGCGAGAATTGAACGGGCGATGCTACTCGCCGCCCTCCGCCTGCCGAATGAGTCGTTCTTTGTGCTGGTGGAGTCCTTCCTCCAATCCGGCCGGATAGCGGCAGGGAGATTCCAGTCGCTTGACGGCATCGGGAAGCAGTTCCATCTGCTCTCGAACGCGACGGCGCGCATCGTCCAGCGAGGGCGGCTCGAGAATGCGGCTGCCTTGCCGATAGATGGGGACAAGAAGTTCCTCTGCCGACGCGCCTGAAGGCAGTGGGATGCGGCGGCTCGCGTCGCCCGGATCCACGGCAACTGCCGGTAAACCTGGCTGGTGTTCCACATCGTAGATCATATCGCCCACGGCCGTTCCGTTGGCTACGTACCGACGCACCTGCAGCACGCCCGGGGTGGATGTCTTCACCTGCCGATCCGCCAGCTTGACGCGATGGCGCCAGGGCCGATCGGCAGATTCGCGGACGGCCGAGAGTTTGTACACGCCGTTCAGGGCCGGACAGCCGTCGGCGGTGGCCAGCCGCGTGCCGACGCCCCACATATCGATTCTGGCCCCCTGCCGTTTCAGCGTGGCAATGGTGTATTCGTCCAGATCGCTGCTGGCAACGATCTTCGCATCGGGAAATCCGCCTTCGTCCAGGATCTTCCGGGCGTCCATGCTCAGGGCGGCCAGGTCGCCGGAATCGAGCCGAACGCCGGCCAGCTCATAGCCCCGTTGCCGCAGTTCTCGCCCGGCAACGACGGCGTTGCGGACCCCTTGCAGCGTATCGTACGTATCGACCAGCAGGACGCAGTTGTTCGGCATCGACTCGGCATACGCGCGGAAGGCCGTCAGTTCGTCGTCGAAGCACATCACCCAACTATGAGCGTGGGTGCCCTTGACCGGAATGCCGTATACCTGGCCGGCCAAGACATTGGACGTCCCGGCACAGCCGCCCAGGTAGGCCGCCCGCGCCGCAGTCAGCCCGCCATCGATCCCCTGCGCGCGACGCAAACCGAACTCCAATACAGGATCGCCCTTCGCAGCATGAACGACCCGTGCCGCCTTGGTGGCAATGAGCGTGGCGAAATTGACCAGATTCAGCAACGGCGTTTCCAGCAGTTGCGCCTGCAAAATCGGCCCCGTCACACGCACCAGTGGTTCCTTCGGAAAGACCGCGGTTCCTTCAAGCACGGCATCCACATTGCAGCGGAACGACATGCCGGCCAGTTCATCGAGGAATGCAGGCGCGAACAGCGGCCGGCCGTCGTTGCCTTTCAGTTTGGCCAGGTAGGCCAGATCGTCGCGGTCGAAGTGGAACTGGTCCAGATACTCGACAACTGCGGCCAATCCGGCCGCTACAGTGTACCCGCCGCCGAACGGATTACTGCGAAAGAACAGGTGAAACGCCGCTTCGCGCTCCCCGATACCGCACTTCCAGTACCCCTGCGCCATGGTGAGCTGATACAGATCGGTCAGCAGGGCGAGCGACGGCCGGTATACGGCATGGTGCGTCATGAAATCGGTCCGGCGGCATTACGGAATGCGTACGCGTTGATGGTCCCCGAACCGGCTTGCACAACTGTCGGCTGCAGGGCAATCCTACTCCGAACTCGGCTAGTGCTTGAAATGCCGGCGGCCGGTAAAGATCATGCTGATGCCGTGCTGGTTGCAGGCGGCAATCACATCGGCATCCTTCCTGGAGCCGCCCGGTTGGATGACCGCGGTCACGCCGGCGGCGGCCGCCTGCTCGATCGAATCCGGGAACGGGAAGAACGCGTCGCTGGCCAATACGGAACCGGTCGAACGATCTCCCGCCTTCTTCACCGCGATCTCGACCGAATCGACCCGACTCATCTGCCCGGCGCCGGCGCCGAGCAACATGCGGTCCTTGGCCAGGACAATGGCGTTGCTTTTGACATGGCGGACAAGCGCCCAGGCGAACCGCAGGTCTGCCATTTGGGCGTCGTTCGGCTTGACGTCGGTAACAACTTGCCACTCGTCTTCCGGATCGGGCAGCACGTCTGCCTGCTGCACAAGTACGCCGCCGTTGAGGCATCGGTAGGACCACGATTCGGACGAAGGCTCGATGTGGCCCACCTTGATCAGGCGGACGTTGTTCTTCCACTTCGGCCGGGTGGTGAGCATATCAAAGGCATCGTCGTCGAAGTCCGGTGCGATAATCGCTTCGACGAACAGGCCAGGCTCGCACAGCACTTCGGCCGTGGCGGCATCGACCGTGCGATTCAATCCCAGGACCGACCCGAACGCGCTGAGCGGGTCGCCAGCCATTGCCAGGCGGAGCGCCTCGGCCGTGCAGTCGGCTTCCGCCGCGCCGCATGGATTGGTGTGCTTGATCACCACGGCGGCCGGGGCGGTGAACCCTCGCACAATCGCCAGGGCTCCGTCCAGGTCCAGCAGGTTGTTGTACGACAGTTCCTTGCCGTTCATCTGCTTGGCCGAAATGAGGTTGGCGCCGCTGGTCTCGGACGTCGCGTAGAGGGCCGCTTGCTGGTGCGGATTCTCGCCGTAACGCAAGACAGTTCGCCGCCGCAGCGATACGTTCAACGTCCCGGCGAACGGGCCTTCGGCCGTCTCGCCTGCAAAAAAGTCGGCAATGGCCCGATCGTAGCGCGCCGTGTGGGCGAACGCCTCGGCCGCCAGCTTGCGGCGGAGTTCCGGCGTTGTCCAGCCTTGCGACTTCACCTGCTCGAGAATCTGGCTGTAGTGCTCCGTATTGGTCGCAATGGTGGTGAATTCGTGGTTCTTGGCGGCGGCGCGCACCATGGTCGGACCGCCAATGTCGATCTGCTCGATGGCTTCTTCAAGGGTGACGTCTTCGCGGGCGACGGTCGACTCAAACGGATAGAGGTTCACCACCACCAATTCGAAGGTGACGATGCCATGCTCGGAGAGGGCCAGCATATCGTCCGGCCGGTCGTGGCGGCACAGGATTCCGCCGTGCACTGCCGGATGAAGGGTCTTCAAACGCCCGTCCATCATTTCGGGAAAGCCCGTGTAATGGGCGATGTCGTGAACCTTGATGCCCTCGCTCTCCAAATGGCGTCGCGTCCCACCTGTGCTGTAGATCTCTACGCAACACTCGACAAGGCCGCGGACAAAGCCGGTCAGGCCAAGTTTGTCGCTAACGCTAATTAGGGCACGACGAATAGGGGGAGATTCCATCAGGAGCTTACCTCGATTTCGTTGGTCACGGCATCGCCGCCGGGTGTTGCCATCGCTGCATGCTGTGCTAGCTGCTTCGTATAATAACTGCTGCACCGCCCTTGGAGCAAGACACCCTCCTCGTTCACCTTGACGCACAGGTCGCGCACCCCACGTCCGGTCTCCTCCTGAACGGCGCGTTCGATGGAAGCCACCAAAATCTCCGCCTCGGCCAACGTTTCGGGCAGAGGATGGTCATCCTTCTTCTTGAAATGCCTGTTGCGGGGAAACCGCTGTCGTTCTTCCATGAGTCCCTCCTGACCCCCCGCAATACCCGTCCAGCCTGAGAAAAGGGGGTATGCGTTCCTATCTCACACGAATTGAATTGACAACGTCAATCTCTGCACAAACCGACCGAACGACTTCCTGAGCCAGTTGTTTATAGTAAAAACTGGAGACAGAACCCGAAATCAGCAGAGAATCACGTGCGGGTTCTACCTGCAGTTCGCGGAGTTCGTAGAACGGGCTGGTTCTCAGCGCGAGCTGTGCCCGCGGCTGCACCTCGTGTGCGGCAAACATCGTCAACAGGAATACGAGTGGCTGTTGCTGGTCCTGCCCGGACGCGCGCACGACATACCGCTGTCCCACGCGACATTCCTAGCCAAACCTGATTGAACCCCTTCTTGAGCAATCCGTCAACCCCATTCCACCGTTTTGTCCGCGAGCGGGTGCAGCAGCGGACTAGCACGGCTGGAAAAGGGCCACCGGCCGGCTTGCGGTCTGTTGATTTGGTGCAGTGCTAGCAAGCTAGAAATTGGTGATTTCGGTTCGACGGTCTGGTATTGCGTTCTGCCCGTGGAGCATCGCAAGCTTTGCGATGAGTGCAACCCAATACCTTGCGATCCCATGTTCCGCTATGGTCATTGCTTGTTCTTGCGCAATCTTCCTCTCTTTCTGTGTTTTACACTTGGGCCGCACATTTGGCCGTTTCAGCGCGCAGTGTCCCTATATGACGTGACATCTTTATCAAATTGAACGCGGTTACCGCCCAGAGCCATTCGGTCTTCACTTTCTCCAGCCCCCGTAGCAAGAACTGCCGAAGGCCCATGATCGATTTGAGAATGCCAAAGGTCGTTTCGGCAATCCACTGACGTTGCTTGTAGATCGCTTTCGCGGAAGCACTACTCATCCGAGCCGCAGTCCGCTCTCGCACTTCCTCATATTCGTCTCGCCTGACGGTGCGGCCATGCTTCGTCTGGGGACTCAAACATGCGTCTGCCAGGGGGCAGCCCTCGCAATTCCTGCATTGGTATACCCGGATGGCAACCGGCTTCCCACATCGCTGTTCTCGATCGGTCCTGAAAAAACAAAGCACATTGCCCATAGGACAATAGTATTGGTCTTCCTCGGGAACATAGACGAAGCACGTCTTGGCAAGCTTGCCTGCGTTGTTCCGCTCAAGGTTGTCCCACTCCGACTCCGGAATCGGCTGTCGGGGATCGTCTCGCTTGACCGGGCTACCCTCCGCAGGCTGTTGCGACTCGATCGGAGCATAGAATTCCACCCCCCGCTGCTCCATTTCCACGATGATTGGAGCGGCGTTGTTGCCCGCGTCGGTCAGGAACTTTTCCGGTTTCTGCCCGAAAACCTCTTCGATCCGGTCGACCGAAGCCGGGATGGCCGCGCCCTCGTTCACCGAAGGCAATACGTCCGCATCTATGATGAAACCTGCCTTACCGTCCGTCGTGGCGACAGGCGTATAGTTGGGGGCGTACCCTCCTTCCTTGTTGGGCATAACGTGAGAATCCGAGTCGGTGATCGGTACCTGGGCCGGATTCTTCTTCGGGTCGATACCCTGCTGCCGCCGGGCTTCGTCTGCCGCTTTGGCTTGCTCCAATGCTTTGCGGATTTGTTCCCGTCGATGGTTTACATCGGCCAACTCTTCCGGGAGTTTTGTAGGCGAACCCTCGGTGGCCTGCTCGCCGTCGACGGTTTGCATCTGCGCTACCAAATACTCAAACAATTCATCCAAAGCCTCCAGCTTGGCCTCCAAGGTCTTTGCCGTACGCGTACGGAATCGGCTGTTGTTGGCCTTGACTCGGGTGCCATCAAACGCGACCACCCCCAAACTGATCAGCCCCAGGCCCATGGCCATGCGAGCGATTTGCCGAAACAAGTCCTTCAATTCGTCATGGAATCGGGTGCGGAACTTGCTGAATGTCGTATGATCGATCACGCGGCCTTCGACCAGCCACATGAAGTCGAATCGATAGCGGCAAGCCTCTTCCAGCTTTCGGCTGCTGCGGATTCCCCGATATAATCCATAGAGGATTGCACTGGCGATATACCGTGGATGAATTGGTGGCTGGCCACGTTTCCGTTCATACGCAGCTTCCCATTTCGACCAATCCATACCGGACAGCACCTCGTCGACGAACCGAACCGGATCATCGGGAGCAATCATTGCGTCCAAAGTGGGGTAAAAGACGTGCGTTCTCTGCCGATCGTGGGTTACTTCCGCCCAGTACTCTGACGTGGCCATCGGTTATTCCTCCCATAGAGAGAAGGAAATATCCATCCCATATTAACTATATGCCCGCTTACCCAGAAAAATCAACAGACCGCTTGCCCCCCGGTGGCCGTTGCGTGAAATGCCAGTCTGCTGGTGCGCCCTCCGCGAGTAGCCGTTCACGGGTCGGCGGCGCAAGCCGTCTTCTCCACAGCATACGCCGGCTTCCGGCAGCGGCCGTCCGCGGCATTCCATGGCTGCACCCGACCCCCCTGGTAGTCCGAAAGGACTCGCGAT
This sequence comes from Thermoguttaceae bacterium, assembly GCA_040772845.1. Classification (GTDB taxonomy): domain Bacteria; phylum Planctomycetota; class Planctomycetia; order Pirellulales; family Thermoguttaceae; genus PWXP01. The sequence goes on along the minus strand of JAXGXG010000001.1, from coordinate 4,425,559 downwards.
ACAATATCTTCCTCAAGTTGAGCTTAGTTACTCCTGGGGGTTGCTGCTGGCTCGCCCGTGTGGCATCGGCATGGACCCCAAGGGATTTCCAAATCGAAGGAGGATTTCCGCGTCATGATTGTCACGACCAAAGAACTATTCCGTCATGCCTACGGCAAGTACGCTGTCGGCGCCTACAACATCAACAACCTGGAGCAAACCGTCGGTCTGTTCCGCGGCAACCTGGGAAAGTCGAAGTCGAACGACGATCCGGCCGACCCGGCCAAGAGCGCACCGTTCATCCTCCAGATCTCCCGCGGCGCCCGGAGCTACACGGACAAGCGATTCCTTGAAGCGATGATTCGCGCCGCCGACGAGATCTTCCCCGAGGTCGTCTTCGCCGTCCACCTGGACCACGGCACCGAAGAAGCCTGCTACGACTGCATCGAGAGCGGTTTCTACAGCTCGGTGATGATCGACGCCTCGCACGAGGAGTTCGCCAAGAACATCGAGATCACGCGCCGCGTGGTCGATGCCGCCCATGCCAAGGGCGTTGTCGTCGAGGCCGAATTGGGCCAGCTCGGCGGCGTCGAGGAAGACGTGGTCGGTAGCGTCAAGCTGACCAATCCGGACGAAGCGGCCGAGTTCATCGAGAAGACCGGCTGCGATTCGCTGGCCGTGGCCATCGGCACCTCGCACGGCGCATACAAGTTCGCCAGCAAGCAGGGCCTTCGCCTGGACGTGCTGGATCAGATCCAGAAGGCCGTTCCCAAGGACTTCCCCCTGGTCATGCACGGGTCGAGCAGCGTGCCGCAAGAGTGGGTCGAGCGAATCAACAACGCCGGCGGCGCCATGAAGGGGTCCAGCGGCGTGCCCGAAGAACAGTATCTGCCCGCCGCCAAGCTGGGCGTGTGCAAGATCAACATCGACACCGACGGCCGCCTGGTCTGGTGCGCCGTCTATCGCGAATCGTTCCGCGATCAGCCCGAAGACTTCGACCCCCGTACACCGGGCAAGAAGTTCATGCCCGCCTATGCCGATTACATCGTTCACAAGAACCAGATGCTCGGCTCGGCAGGACAGCTTGAAGCCGCTCGCAAGACGCTCTAACGAGCCGGTCAAGCCGTAGAGAACAGAAGCAACCCGAATCGGCGGCGGAATGTCAGGTGCAGCCTGTATCGCAAAGATGCGGCGCACCGGGCTTCCGCCCCGGTTCGGGTTGTTTGATTTCGGACTAGGCGGCAGGCGCTTTTGCGATCATCTCCGGGAGCAGCCTCGCCTGGGCGGCCATGGCGGCCACGTAGTCGTCCGGCTTCGTCGTGCATTCCAACAGCAGATAGCCCTGGTAATCCATTGCGACAAGCTCGTCGATCAGTTTCTGCCAGGGGTAGCCGGGCCAGTCCAGCTCGCGAATGTGAATGGTCGCGCCGAGACGATCCTTCAGCAGCTTGAAGTTGTGCTCGAAGCCCCCGTCTTTGAGGTCTACGGGATTCGAGTTCCAGCAGATGGCAACGTTCGGATCGGTGACGTGGTCCATAATGCGTTTCATGATGGCCGGCGGAGCGCACGAGCCGTGCGTTTCCAGCCGGATCTGCTGGCCGTAATCGCCGGCGAACTTGCCGACCTCGTTGAGCGACTTGCCGATCTGCGCGATGGTCACTTCCGGATCGGTCCCCTTGTGCAGGCTGTTCGGCTTGACCTTCACACCGCTGCCGCCCACGTCGTGGCTGAGCTTCACAAAGCCTTTGGTCGCCTCGATGGCCCGTTTCAGGGCGTCCGGATTCGGACTGTCGAAATTCTCATTGCTGCCCGGGCCGAGCAGCGCGACGGCGCTGTCGGCAAACCGCTTCTTCACTTCAGCTCGCTGGGCCGAAGTCAGGCTCGGCTCGACGCCGTGCGCGTGTGTGGTGCGCAGTTCCACACCGGCCATCTTCCCCTTTTCGCAGTTGGCAATCAGAGTCGGCAGATCCCACGCGGCGCCCCACATGTAAGTGACCAGGCCGATCTTGATGCCTTGCCCGCGTCTCGTAGCGGCAGACGCCGACCATCCGGCCAACGGGCCTGCGGTCCAGGCCGCAGCGGCGCCCAACGAGCATTTCAAAAAACTTCGCCGAGTGGTTTCCTTCACGGTGTTCCTCCTTACGGTGCGTGTCACAAGCCGAACCGCGGCTTGAGTCCAATAGCAGGGTACGTTCCCACAGAGCCCATTATGATTCTCCGCCAGGCCGGTCGCAAGTTGCCGCTCACGCTGGATAAGAAAACAGCGAACCGAAGACCGCTTGCAGCCAAGAGACCACCGCTGCAGGCCGGACAGGCCGGCACGGTGGCGTCCGAGACTCGCAGTTACACGCGCAGTTAAACGGGACAGGTCTAATTATTGGGGGCATCCTTACGTGGCCTTCCTCTAGGCCGCAAGGTCGATTCCAATCCGAGCCGTTTGGCAGTCTTGCGAATCCAGTTGTCTTGACCGTACGGCTGGCCCCGAGTGACACTTCGTCGAATTGCCTCTAACTCTGTCTCCGTTTGTGGCGCATTGACCAGATCAACCCAGTTTCGCGGGCGAGACAATGGCCACTTGGCAAGCCAACGGCGATCGTCTGCCGTTCCATAGACCCGACGCCAGAGACTCGACCATCGCCACTCTTCCGCGCGCTCGACCAGATTGGCCCGCAAGGCGTTCCGCTCAACGTAACGCACGACTTGATAGAAGTGTCCGTCGTCTTGCACCGGAAATGACTTGTACCGGCCTTGGTACAAATGCCCATACCCGACACGGTGACGGTTCACCTGCCAATGACGCGCGTGCGTAATCGTCAGTTTCTGCATGAACGCACCTAACTCGCCGTCTCGCTGCGGCCATAGGACGAAATGCCAATGGTTCGAGAGCAGGCAATACGCGCAGATGCGCATGGGGCACGTTTCCAGTGTCCTCTCGATCGTCCGTTCGAATGCCTCGAAGTCTGCGTCCTTCGAGAACAGTCGCATCCTTCCCACACCACGGTTCAACACGTGGAATATCATCCCTCCCGGAGCATATCGAGCTGTACGAGGCATGCCAATAGCTTACTCCTGCTCACCCGACGTGTCAATATTGGACCTGTCCCGTTTAATTGGCCGGGTGGCCCCGGGTGATTGCTCACCCGGGGCTCCCACAGACCCGTCCCTGAAAGAGCCCGTTGCGTCAAGGGCCTGCCGGCGATTTTTTGGTCGGGGTATCTCCTGCACACCGGATTTCCCGGTGATTCTCGCCTCGGATCGTGCCAGTACATAGTAGACTATAGGTATCCGGAGAAACGGAAGCCGGCTCTGCGGGGACGCAACCGGACGAGGGATATCCGGACCGACGGTGCGCCAATGGTGCATCCGGCCCCTGGTGACCAAGGGTCGCTGGGGGCCGTCTTCTTTTCGACACCATTGGACACCGGAGTCATGCCTTGAAAATCCGCGGCGAAGCCGCGTCTTGGGCGACCGCTGGCGAGGCTGTCGCTTCTATATTGTGCCGAGTGCCCTCCGTGCGGTCTTCTCTAGGGACGCAGTTGTCACGGTCTGTTGTCGCGAGGTTTCTTGCAGCCGATCTTGTCTTTGCGGCTGCACCCCAATCCATCCCTTCGTGAATACGCCTGCTCGTAAGCAGTCGCTCCGGTCTGGTAGACCGGACACCGAATATGTTTTTCGACCGTCTCGCGGGCGCAAAGGCCGCCTCATTCATACGTACGCTCGGCTCATAGCCGAGTCCACGGGTCTGTTCAGGCTGGCCTCGCGCGCGAGGATCTTCCCGCCCAGCGGGCAGGAGATCGATGCAACTACAACCTCCCCTCCATTTATGCTCCTCAATCTTTGCCAGTCGGTCCCCATCCCGTCTCCGCCGTTTTCTTCACCTCATGCCGCCTTCTTCTGCCGTTGCCTGGGAGGACCACCCATGCAATACGCCTCGTTGTTCTTGACCATGTGCCAAATACTCGTCGCCAGCCGACGCATCACCGCCACCCGAGCAATCTTCGATCCGCGACGCTTCTTGATCCGCGCATACCACGCTTTCATCGACGCATCGCGCCGCAACACATGTACGACCAGTTGGCCCAGAATGAATCGGGCCATTGCACTTCCTTCCTTGGTGATCGACCCCAGCCGGTCAGTGGCGTCTCCCGAGTTGCGGCAACCAGGCGTGAGGCCCCAGTAATTGGCCAAGCTGCCCGGACGCGGAAAGTTCTTGATCGCGCCGATCCGCGAGGCCAAGGCCAGGCTGCTGTAGGCATTCGCACCCGGCAGCGTGGCCAGGATCGGGGCCGTCTTGTGTTTCTGCTGCCGCTCCTGAATCTTCGCGTCGATCTCCGCAATTTGCGCGTCCCACAACTCCCACTGGGCAAGCAACTGCTCCATCGCCAGTCGGTCCACTTCACTCAAGGGCAGGTCGGCCAACCACTGGCGAGCCTTCTTCGTCTTCATCCCCTTCGTCGGACATTCCTGTTGCAGGTTGTGCTTCAAGAGAATGTGCTGCACCTTGTTGATGGTCCGGGTCCGCAATGCGGCCGTGCGCTGCCGCCAGGAGGTAAGTTGGCGGTTGTCCTGTTCCTCCTGCGAAGGCAGGATGATCCGCTTCAAGCCCTGCACTCTCTTCCCGCCGAGGACCCGCTGCCGGTTCACCCAGAGCAACTGGCTCAGCGCACTGGCATCACGACGGTCCGTCTTCTTGCGCGACCGCTTCTCCGGTTGAATCAGCACCGTCTCGCGGCATCCGTATCCCTTGAGCATCTCCAAGAGCCAGTCATTGAATCCACAGATTTCCACGATGGCCAGGAAGCCCTCTGGCTCCGCAAGTTCTCGCAACTCCGCGAAGAACTTCCGTACCCGATCCCACTCGGTGCTCACCTGTCGTTTCAGCACAACATCCCCCTGTTCGTCACGGATGTTCACGGTCAACTGCTTGCGGTGCTGGTCGATTCCAACGTACAACATGGTCTGGTCCTCCTACGTGAGAGAATGGGTTGGTAAAACACACTCAACCGTACCTCAAAACGCCAGGAGGACCGCTCTTTCATAACATCATACGTGCACACATTAGAGCATACGGTTCCTCAAGGTATGGGTTCGCTACTTGACGTATGAGTGGACGATCCGTGGCGGCGGCAGCCGGAAACGGCGTAGCAGCCGGTTGAATCGGTCCCAGATCATCTCGCGTTGTCGATTGCGGCGATTGAGCCACTTCCGCCACGCGCGATGAACTGCAACAAGGAACCAGGACAACATTCGCATGTTGCCGGTGATCCCGTAGTACGCGTAGTGTCCGCGCACCTTCTGACTCAATTCCGCGTGCTGGTCGCTGATCGGGCGATGCCGGTTCGCCCGACACCACTGAGCAATGCTCCGCACTGCCCGGCTCAGTCGCTTCTGAAGAGGTTTGACGCATCACCGCCCATCCGCCACGTCGCGTCCGGCCCCAGTAATGGGTAAACCCCAGGAGGTCGAACGCGCCGGGTCGGTCGCCCTGCATCGCCTTGTCGCCTGCCGCATACGGCGGTCGGCGAAAAGGAATCAGTCGGGTCTTGTCCGGGTGAAGTGCTAGGCCATACTTCCCAAAGCGTTTGGGGAGAACCTCCAGTACCCGCCGTGCATCCGTTTCGTGCCGAAATAGGATCACGAAATCGTCCGCATAGCGGATCAGGTGGGCTCGCCCCGGAGTCGCGGTTGCACTTCCTGCCGAAACCACACGTCTAGCACATAGTGCAGGAACACGTTGGCCAGCAGGGGTGAAATCACGCCTCCCTGCGGGCTTCCGGTGTCTGGGTAGCTAACGCTTCCCGCTTCCATCACGCCCGCCTTGAGCCATTTTCCGATCAAACGTTTCAGTACGCCGTCCCGCATCCTGAACTGAAGAAACCTTGGCGGTGCCACGGGAGCACTCGCGATTTCGCTCCCACCGTCGCCGAGTGCCGCGGCGGCGGGCCTGGGGTTGGTCACCCGGTATCCCCGACCGGGAACGCTTCCGTGGAGACGACAGGATCTCCCAAGTTCCTGGGGAACCCCCATTCCCGTCTGCTCATGTTCTCCGACCCCGGCCGGCCGACACGCCCCAGACCATATCGGGACAGTCGCGTGGCCCCCGCGAAGGGAACGACGAAGGCGCCAGCGACGACAATTCTTTCGAGGCTCAATAGCATGGCTTTCGGGCTCGCTGCCTACGTATCACGTGACGGTTACCCGCCTAACCGCGCAAGGCTCGCTTCCGGGTGCTGGTCAGGCTCTCCCGGGCAGGCTTCATACCCGCAGGGCTCCGACAGAAGGTTTCTAACTCACCTCATGTTCGTTGTCCTCCTTCTCCAAGCTTCTTGGCATAATTCCGTTTAATTGCCCGTTTAATTGCCCGCATCCACAATACTCTCTGCTGCCTGCTTGACCATGTCCTGCACGGCTGCTGGCAATGCTTGCTTCTTCGCCATCCTTGGCTCCTTTGCTCAAGCTGTGACCAATCGAACCGGGAAAACTACCGTTCACCGGATTCCAGTAATCCGATGTCGTAGGATACCAGAACTGGTCGAGCCCACAAAGTGCGTGGTGCGCCCGAGTTCCCGGGCGCACGACGCGCTTTGCGTTAGGCGGCACAGTGTTTGCTGGCGGGCGGGGGTTGCGGCGGTAGGTGCGATGGCCAGTCGCCGACTCCGTACGCCGCGTCATGAATCGTTCCAGGGGAGCCGTGTCGCTCAAATAGTCGGCCCGCAACTGCAGAATCGCTTCGGCGCCGGCCTCGCACCAGAACTTCTCCGTGGCCTTCACGCGACGTCCGATCTGCTTGACTGCCGACTCAACATACGAACTCATAATCGGTAGGCCGAGGCAACGGTACCTCGGATAATCCATCCGGCCGCGGTGGGTCGCAAGATACCCGATTGTGGTGGCGACGGTCTGCCGAGGATCGGTTGCCGATGCCTTCGGCGGTGGCAAGCCGATTTCCTCCTGGCGTGCCCGTAGCTCCCCCAGCACGTCATCTACCCGGCCTGCCCAAATCGCTTGAATCCAGCGGCAATAGATCGCCCAACCTTCGTCAAAGCTGCGCCCCGCCATGGCCGCCGCGAAGACGTATTGCAGTGCGTGAATGAAGTCGAGAATCGCCACGTAGTGCGAAAAGTATCTGGCCCACATCGTCCAGTTCATTGCGGCTCCATCCGCAACGAATGCCTTGCGCGCGCGCCTGCAAATCCCCGGCACCAGGCCGCGGCTGCCAGGATTGCACCGAATACGGCACTGCATGCGCGACTGGCGACAACACTCTTCACCAACGGCTCCGGCGCCCCGGGGCGATGCGTCCCAGTTGCCGCCGTATCGGTCGTCGCCGGTTGTTGTGCCGCCTCTCGAGCGCCGCCCGATGAATGCCCCAATTCCTGCACCAGTTTGGGCGTTCGTTGGCGGTCAAGGAACGTCACTGGAATGTCTGGGCATGGATCGGACTCGTGCTCCTCGCTGTGCATCGTCAGGAGCACGCCCACTTTGTCATCGCGCCAATAACGCGATCGCGAGGGATTCTCAACGGTATTCTTATCGCCGGGAATCGTTTCGGATGCGCCCTTTTCCTCCGCTTCGGCAAGTGCTTCGCGGTCCGCTTCCTGTTCCGCCAACGTCTCGGCCACTTGCTCGGCGACATTCTCCAGCGAGACGCTTTTGGCCGCGACGTTCTTCGCGGCATTGCACTTCGCCTTGCGATCCCGGATCAGCATCCGCCCGCAATCGAACTGAACCACTGCAACCGTGGGCGCCACCTTCCCTTCCGGACAACCTCGCTGCTGCACCGGCAGCGGCAGTTGCTTCCATGCTTCGACTTCGGCATCGCGTTGATCAACACGTTCGCCACCAAGCCGACGCACCGCCCGCTCCAGCGTCTTCGGTTGGATGCACAACTCCGCTGACTCTTCCAGCTCCTGGCTCGCTTCCCGATACGATCCACATCGAACGGCCGCGCGAATCATCTTCCACAACACGCCTGGGCTCTGTGTCTCATCCGGCCTCAGGCCCAACGCCTGGGCCTGAGGGAAAAAAGCCCGCCGGCATGGCGAGCAATGCCCAGACGGTTCGTTCCACCCGATCTCACCTCGGCGGGTAGTCATAACGCGAGGTTCCGATTCGCTCGTAGTGACAGGAGAACCGCAGGTACACTGGCACGGCATGCCTGCCATCGTCGAAGATTGCCGCTCCATGGCCAATTGCATCACCACCCGTGCCAGGGAGTCCCCCACTTCAACGCCGACATCTTCGACCTCGGTGAACCGGGTTCCGATTGGGGGTGCCCCCTTCCCCGTACACCGCATCCACAATACTCTCTGCTGCCTGCTTGACCATGTCCTGCACGGCTGCTGGCAATGCTTGCTTCTTCGCCATCCTTGGCTCCTTTGCTCAAGCTGTGACCAATCGAACCGGGAAAACTACCGTTCACCGGATTCCAGTAATCCGATGTCGTAGGATACCAGAACTGGTCGAGCCCACAAAGTGCGTGGTGCGCCCGAGTTCCCAAACGCGCCTGCTACCCCTTGACCTGCCAGTTTCCCCTGACTATGCTTGAGTTCTGTGAGAAGAATCAATTTTCCTATCCCTCCGTCGGGGGCATGTTCCGCGCGAACACGGAAGGCCTCGCCCTGTTGCTGCCCATCATGACCTACATCGCCGCCTTCGCGATGGCCCTGGGACCGATCCCGTGGATCGTTTCGTCGGAGGTCTTTCCGGCGAAGCTGCGCGGTCGGGCCATGTCGGTGGCGACGTTCACCGTCTGGACGTCGTGCAACATCGTGGTTCTCGTGTTTCCGTCGCTCCGCGACAGCCCTCGGGTCGGGCCCGCCCTGACGTTCTGGATTTTTGCCGGATGCAGCCTGGCCGCCTTGCTGTTCGTGGCCTGGAAGATGCCGGAGACGAAAGGCCGCAGCCTCGAGGAGATCGAACGCTCATGGTCGTCGGATCAGTGAATCGTGGTTCCGGGAATGACGCTCGCTTTGGGCGGCTGACGGGCGTCTTGGCTCTCGTGGTGATGGTTTCTTTCGCGAGTCAAGGCCTGGGCAGCCAATTGGCGGAGCCTCTTGGGCCTGACAGCCCCCGGATAGCAGAGCTATCCGGGCCACCCGGAAACGGGGCAGATATACCGGCGGCGATTGGGCGATTTGGTGTTTCCAAGGAACGGATGATCCTGGGGCCAGAGCATCTTTGGGTGGACAGCGGGCGAGTCACGGTGCGGCCGGACATGACGGAAGTGGGGTTCGGCAGCCTGTTCTCGCCGCCGTTCTTCGCCAACCCGATTCGGGCGGCCGTCACGCTGGGTGGGCGACCCGTGCCGGTGGCCGACTACACGTGGTATCCGTCGGAGGTCGTCGTGCGAGGCCAACCGACGGCCGGGCTCGACGTGGCCGGACGCGTCGTGCCCTTGGCGGTCGGGCCGATCGTCGTCTGCGAGGTAAGCCTGCGAAACCGATCGGGCAAGCCGATCGCCACCGAACTGGCCGTCTCGCTCACCGGCGGGATCGGCACGAGTCCGAGCTGGCCCTTCTCCGCGCCGCGAGACAGGAAACGTGACACGAAGCGAGTCAAACGGTCGGGCCGGTTGGCGTTGCGGTCGGCGGACGACACGGCCGAATTACTTCTAGCCTTGGCCGGAGAAGAGGCCACGGCCACCGACGGGCGGTTGCACGTGCCGGTCACGCTTCCGGCCGGCGGGCAACAAACCTACTGGATCGTGGCCGTGCTCGACGCTCCCGACAAGAAGGCCGACGTGCTCGAAAAAGTCGCCGCGTCGCCCGAGCGGTTCATCGCGGATGCCCGGCGGAACTGGCAGCGGCGGATCGAAGCCCTTGAGGCCACGGCTCCGGTGCTCGAAACGCCCAGCGCCGCGTTGGCCGCCTTCTACCGCCGAGGGCTGCTCACGTGGCTGACGTGCCGCTGGGACAGCCCGGCGATGCATTTCCGGCCCTGGTACGCGACCAGCGGGATCGACGGCGGAGCCGTGTGCAGCTACCTGTGGGACCTTTCCTACACGTCGAAGATGGCCGTCTTGTGCGACGGGCCGGCCGTGCGGCGATATCTGGTGGCCTTCGCCCGAGCCGACATGATCGACGGCAACGCCCTGAATCCACTCGACGGCCGTCCGTTGGGCGCGATGTACAGCTACAACGACTACAACCTGGTGCGTCTGGCTTATGACTACGTAGCCCTGACCGGCGATCTGTCGGTTCTGACCGAGGAGATCGGCGACGAGACGTTTCTCGACTACCTCTATCGCTACGCGCTTCGGGCGGAAGACCTGACGCGACCGCCGACGTTGATCGACTATGGCACGAACCGCAATCTGCTCGAACTGAAGCGGACCGACGACTACCAGCACCACACGCCCAGCCCCAACGCCGAACGCGTGCTGATCTACGCACGGCTCGAAAGCCTTTTCAAGTGGACGGGGCGAACGACGCCGCACGACCTGGCCGAGCGCGCTCGCGTGCTCCGCACACGGCTTGTCGATCAGCTTTGGGATGCCGAGCACGGCTGGTTCCAGTGCCGCGATCGAAAGGGACGGCCGCGTCTGGCCTACTCGATCCAGATTTTCGACCTCCTGCGGACCGGCATCCTCTCACCCGAGCAGAAGAAGGCCGTCGTGGCGCATCTGAACGAGGACGAATTCCTCGGACCGTACGGCGTTCACAGCCTATCGAAGAAGGACGAAGGCTACGACCCGGGCGACGCCGACTGGGGCGGGCCGGGGGCCTACGCGGGCGACGTGCCCGAGCTGGTCGTCGATCTGATCAACGCCGGCTTCGAACGCGAGGGCATCGACGTGCTCCGCCGAGTCCTCTGGTGGGGCGAATTCCCCTACATCCCGCAAGCCGTACTGGCCGGCAGCCGCGACTATCGCCGGAACGGACGTTCAAACGTCATCGCCGGCTTGTCCACCGGGCAGGCCGTCGTGAACGGTCTGTTGGGCGTTCGCGTCGACGCTCGCACGATCCGCATCCGCCCGATCAAACACCCGATCGTCGCCGGCATGAAGCTCTCGAACCTCACGATCCGCGGCCGCCGGTTCGACATCACGATCGACGCCCGGGCCAAGTCTTACACGGTTCGCACGGGCGACGAAGAAGTCCGCCGCCCCATGGGCACGCCCATCGTGCTCCCGCTGCCGGCGCTGAGACGTTGATGGAACAACGGCCGGATGGCAATCCCCAAAGCCCGCCGGCGAACGTCGCGCCCCCAATCCCCAATCCCCAATCCCCAATCCCCAATCCCCAATCCCCAATCAGAGTCGCGACGAGAGCGCTTCGATGAGGTGTTGGGCGACGGGGCCGGCCGCCTCGCCGCCGTTGCCCGAGTGTTCGAGGACGACGACCAGGGCGTATTTCGGGTCCTCGACGGGAACGTAGCCGGCAAACCAGGCGTGGTCCGCGAGGTTCTTGCCTGTTTGGGCCGTGCCCGTCTTGCCGGCGATCGAAACAGTGGCGTGAAAAACGGTGGCATAGGCCGTGCCGCCGGGCGTGGCGACCGCGTCGACCATGCCGCGACGCACGGCGGCCAGCGTGTCGTCGGAAAGGGCGACGGTCGGCGTTTCAGGTCGCTCGGGCACGATGTCCGGCTTGTCGCGCCGGCGGATGCGGTCGACCAGATGAGGCGTGACCAACCGGCCGCCGTTGGCCACGGCCGCCACGAGTCGCGCGACCTGCAGCGGCGTCACGCGCAGCGTCCCTTGACCCACGGCCAACGACATCGTGTCGCTCGCCGCCCAAGGACGTTTCTTGGGATCGTCCGACACCTTGGGATCGTCCGACGCCTTGGGATCGGGCAGCTCGCCGGCCGACTCGTGGGACAGATCGACGCCCGTCGGTTGGCCGAAACCGAACCGCCGTGCCCAAGCGATCAATGGCCCCGGCCCCTGAATCGACGCGTGGTGGAAGAAGAAGACATTGCAGCTTTGGGCCAGGGCGTCGGACAGCGTTCGACCCGCTGGCCTGCCCTCAGTGCGGCGGCCAGATGACCGTCGTCGCCGTCATCGAGCCGCCGCAGGGCGACGTGCGGGATGAAAAAGGTGACAGCCACGAATGGCACTGCCGCTTACGCTGTAAGGACTTAGGGAAAACGGCCGATTGGCGTGCTTGGCGCCACGTGCGCACACCTTCATCGGCAACACGCCTCGTGCGTGTTTCGCAATTCCGTCTCGCCGCCCCGCGGCGGGCACGCGTACCGCTGTCCACAAGATTCTGCTCTTGAATCGGGACCTTCCTTGGCCTATCCTCTTGTGGAACGAGGCCTTCCTTGGTTCATGCATTGGCTTTTTGCAATTGGACCAAGGAGGGTCTTTATGTCTTTTTACCAAAAAAGCTCCACGCTGTCACGACGATTTCGCCTCGTTCAGGCATCGTTTCTGCAAGAGGACGGGCTGGCTTTCGCCAAAGTCCTGCCGGAAGAACAGATCGAGAAAGCCTTCGCCGACGCCCATGCCGACTTCGCTCGGGAAGAGGGTGCCGTGTATACGCCTGCGGTGACCCTGTGGGCGTTTCTTTCGCAAGTCCTCTTCAAAGAGGAACAGCGATCTTGCATGGCGGAATGTGGCTCAGAAGCCCGGCCTGGGGTTTCCCATTGTGCGGCTCGCGGTGCTCCTGTCGTTAGCCACGGCGATGGTCCAGGACATGGCCTTGGGTCCTTACGCAGGCAAGGAGACCGGCGAGACGGCGCTGTTTCGCGAACTGCTTGACGGCGTTGATCCGCAGAGCATCATCGTAGCGGACCGCTACTATTGCAGCTATTTCCTGATTGCCATGGCACTGTTGGGACGTCGGGACTTCGTCGTCCGGTTGCACCAGTGTCGGAAGACGGACTTCACAACGGCGGAGCGTCTGGGCGAGGGGGATCATCTGGTCACGTGGCCTCGCCCTCAACGGCCGAAATGGATGGACCATGCAACCTACGAGCAGATTCCCAAGACCATGAAGCTCCGGCTGATTGAGATCCAAGTTCATGAGCCAGGTTTTCGAGTTGAGTCGTTGACGGTCGTTACGACGCTGACGGACCCGCGGCAATATCCACGTGAAGACATCGCCGATCTCTACCGCCGACGTTGGCTGGTGGAGCTCGATATCCGCGCCATCAAGAAAACCATGGGGATGGACGTGCTGCGTTGCCAGTCGCCTGCGATGGTCCGCACAGAGATGTGGGTCTGCCTGCTGGCGTACAACCTCATCCGGAAGGCCATGCTGGAAGCCGCCTGCGAGGCCGGCGTGTCGCCGCGCGAACTGAGCTTCGCCACGGCCATGCAAACGATCGCCGCGTCGTGGATGACCTTGATCTGCGCCGATCAAGCATTGCTGTCCACTCTGATTGTTGCCCAATTGGCAAGCCTGGCTGAGCAAACGGTCGGCGATCGTCCCAACCGCGTTGAACCGCGTGCGGTGAAACGGCGGTGGAAACCCATAGCCCTGTTGACGAAACCGCGTAAGGAAGCCCGCGAAGCACTGTTGCGAGGAACCGCCGCATGAAGCACCGGAAATAGACTCCCAACGGCACACGATGCGGAGCATTTGGGCGCCGACATCGATGCGCCGATGGTGCGCGCCAGGGGCGAACCAATCCCACCACGTCCCACCTCATGCTCCCGGGCGATCCGCGACCTGCGTTCGACGCCATTCCCAAATCGCCCCGACGCACCTAAGTCCTTACAGCGTAAGCGGCAGTGCCATTCGTGGCTGTCACCTTTTCTCCTCCCTTTTCTGCTCCCCGGTGAGTACAATCTTGGCCGCCTTGCCAGACATGACCTTCCTCCTTGTGTGAAGACCGGAACGTGAACAATCACGGTCATTCATAGAGGAGGAAGGTCTATTTCATGTCGATACAGACGGGGCCGTTTGCGTTGTTTGGGAGAGACGGGGCGCCAAAATCTAGGCAAACCTGTCGTCTGGTGTACCCTCAATTGTGATTTGCGGCACTAGGTCGCTGAATGGGTCAAGTGTCAGGAGTTGCCCCCCATTCCCCCCTCGATTATGGACGCCGTCGGTACCATCCGTCAAAGAAAGCGTACTGTCGCTATCGAGCTAAATCAGTGTCTGGAGACGATTGGACCTCTGGGGCGTTTTTGAGGTCGTTTACGTACGTATGGAAGCTTTCGCGATACGGGGAGATGAATGCGGTCTTCTCAGAACGCTGCAGCAGTAGTTGATACACTTGATCAACACTATCGATGCTGTTGTTCGGCGTCGTCTCAGCCAGGATTTGCTCGAGTCTCACTTTGAGAACTCGCATTTCCTGGTTACTAATTTCGGAGTAGCTCGGGCTGTAAACTGCATTTCCCCAAACATTATGGGTCAAAACTATGAAGTTGTTCCATATATCACGATCCCAGTCCGTTGGCGGGAATCGTTCCAACTGCAAAATCGTCGCACGCTGTTGCGTCTGCAAGGCAAACCATTGTCGTTGGATCTGCCACCGAACAGCAATAGCCGCGGCCGACATGCCGAAAATTGGGAGTAGGGCCACAACTATCCATCTTTGGAATGTCATTTCACGAGCCTGCTATCATTCCGAGCGATCATACATGGTAGCCTTCAGCGGAAAACCGTCTGACGCGACCACCGGTGATAATCCTTGCGCGAGACTAGCGCGAGTGAAGCATACACGACTTCTGGCTACTTCACCCGTGATGGATCTTTCTGATAGTACCACTGTCCCTCCTTGTAATAGCATCCGGATGAGTCGCTGATCCCCACCAGCGTTGCTCCTTCCGCCCATAGTCCTCCAATAGCGCTCTCAAGCATGCACCGCGAACCATGGCTATCGTCGCCACCGCAGATAGCCGCTTTGCATCCGCTGATATTGTACCTGCCGAGTGTGTGCCTAACGTCGTCTCCTCCCTGGAAATGAAATGCAAACACATTGCTGTTGCAGGCGACCACAACTTGCTGCAACGTCCCCTGCGAACCGTCGATGGCGTCGAGATCGGCGAAGGACCACGAACGGCCATTGTGCGAGAAGGTCACTCCATCCCAGGCAACGCTCAGCGACATGCCGGGCACGGCAGGCACCGGCTGGTAGCTGCCGTCTTCCTGGCGTTCGAACTGGAAGACGTCGGACGATATGTGGACTTCGATCACCTCGCCGCAGGCGACGCGTCCTACGGCGGGGAGTTGGACCTCGTTGCAGCCCTCGGCGCCGCAGCCGGCCGAGAGGATTTCCGGAAGATGGCCGGCGTCGAGACCGATGCTGCAGTTGGTCAGCTGGCCTGAAAGCAGATCAATGCCACTTTCGCTTCGGCCTTCCGATGCGCAGGGACCGCAGGAAGGACTTGGCGTTCGATCGACGATGACGTCGTCGGGGCAATCGGAAGACCCGCTACCGGAAGAGCTGTACTGCGACATGAGAGACTCCTTGAGTTCAAGATGTTCGTGGACAGTTGAATGCAGATGTGCGCGGCGCGAGCCATGGGCGCGCGGAAGGGGCGCAAA
Organism: Thermoguttaceae bacterium; assembly: GCA_040772845.1. GTDB lineage: Bacteria > Planctomycetota > Planctomycetia > Pirellulales > Thermoguttaceae > PWXP01. Next base: position 4,410,137 of record JAXGXG010000001.1, on the reverse strand, counting down.
AGGTGCTTGGGGTGCAATCGGTTCGATGCGCGCACGAAGTGCGGGCGCGGATCGGTTTGGAACGGAGAGGCGGAAAGCCTATCGCATGGGGCGGTGGTGGGGCTTACGTCTCGACCCACCGCTTGACGATTGGGGGCGGTGGTGGGTCTCGTACCTCGACCCGCCCTACCTTGACGAAGAAGGCGATGCATGAATGTCATCGCCGAAGCACGCACTTACCTTATCACAAATCCTGAAAAATGCAAGGGCCAGTTTCAGGCCACTTTGCCGGTTCGGCGTGTGCTGTATACAAAGGCGAAGCATTCCTTTGCAATTCGTGTAGTTTGACGAGGAACAGCGTTCCTTCCTCTTCCAGATCATCAGGAACACGAATCGACTCGGAGAGTCGTGCGAGTGCGCCTGTGAAGGCGTTTGATTTGGCGGGGTGAAAGTCCGCTCCAGGCTAACGTTACCGGCCTGTAGTCAACAGTGGTAGCTGCGTTCTCGCGAGGGAGGGTGGAGAGCAACCTGAGACAAAAGACCAGTCCGTCACGCAAAGTGAACTCGATTCGGCCAAGCCTGTCGGGGAGGCTACTAACCGGAGAGCCGTATGCGGGAAAACCGCCCGTACGGTTCGGAGGGGGGGCGGCTGATCAATCGGCCGTCCCTACCCCTATCAAGGGAAAGAAGAAAACCGCGATGAATCGTCGTACTCCATATGGCGGTGGCTTGGGCGAATTGCGAGAGCCTAGCGATACTTGACGCAATCGCCGATGCCGCGTACCTTACCTTGGACTGCACTGGGCACGTCGCACTATGCCGGTTGGCTGGCCGGGGAGGTTTTGCTTTTGTCGCGTCATCACTCGACTGCTGTTCCACGCGTTCTGTTGGGATGCTTCGGTTGGCCGAGCGGGTTGCTGGAGATCGGTTCGTGGGCGACCCATTTGAACTGCGCGCATGTGGTGGTGTGGCAGCTTTCCGGTCAGGCTGATGCGGACTCACATTATATTGAGAAGCTGCATGCATACCGGCCACACGTGGTTGGGTTTCGGGCCGAAGCCGGCTTGCTCGACGTGCTGCGCGAATACGCGAGTCTGACCCGCAGGCATGTAGATGCCGAGATCGTCTTGGGAGGGCCGACCGCGACGAGCCATCCTGCCGAACTGCTCGAGCAGGCCGGAGCCGACTATGTCTTTGCCGGTGAGGCCGAAGAGTCGTTCGCCCGGTTCCTGCAACTTGCACGGCAGCGCAATTCACGCACCGATGTGCCCGAGATTCCCGGATTGGCGTACCGGTATGCAGATCGGACGTGGGTCAATACGTTGCCGGCCGACGGTTTTGGCCGATCGGTATTGGATGCTGCTCCGGCGGATGCGAAGGGACCATTTGAGGCGGAACGCCGGAAGCTGGAGAACCTTCAGCGTCCGGCGCCGCGCGTCGAGGTGCTCGGTGCGAACCGGCTGGACTTCTCGTTGCTCGACGGATTCAGGCAACCGCTGGAGAGCCTTTTCTTCACCGGCGGTCGCGGTTGTCCTGGCGTGTGCACGTTCTGCTCGCGGTTGCACGGAAGTGCGGTGCGTGCGAAGAGTGCGCGGCAGATTCTGGAGGAAATCGGCGCGGCGGACCGGGCCGTTATGGAAGGTCGCATCGGAATCGACCGGTGGCCGCTGTTCCGCTGGGCCGAGGGTTCGCCGCTTCGCGATCGCGAGGTTGGTTGGGCGGCCGTATACGACGAGGATTTCTTCCTGTCGCCTCGCCGGGCCGTAGAGTTTTTCGCCCTGTGGAACGAGAGCCCCTTGCGACAGCGGTATCGGCTGAGTGTGCAGACCAATCCCCGCTCGCTGCTGGATCGCGAGGGGCGCGTCCGTGCCGAACTGATTGCGTGGATCGATCGCGTGAAGCCGATGGTGCAGTTGGGGGCCGAGTCGTTCCACCCGGAATTGCTGGCCCGCTGGCACAAGCGGCACACCGTACGGCAGCTCGAAACGGTTCTCGATGCACTTGACGGTACGCGACAGGACTACACGATCTTCTATCTGCTCTCCGACTACGACAGTACGCCGTTCGAGGTGCTTGATACGGTGTGGCTCCTGGCGCGCGCCGGTTTCCGGCATCGTCGGATGCGGGTGGCGAGCAGTGCGATGACCATTCCATTGTACGATTCCGATACGCGAAGACTATTGGAGTTCGGCGGCCGGCTGCCACCCGGGATGATCGCGGACTTCACCGATTTCGAGCGCCCGCATCCGGAATGGATGGATCCGCTAGCGGCCGAGTTGGCCGACGCGGCCGACGCCGAGTTGCGCTACGCCTTGCAGCCCGAGCATCGCGACGCCGCACTGTTCGAAGCGATTGCCGCGATGGACCGGCACATCGCCCACCTGCCATCGAGCCTGAGGAACGATCAACTCCGCGCGCAGTCGCGTTGGGCCCTGGACGACGCCCGAGAACGGCGTTTCGCCTGGCCGGGCAGGTGAAGGGCGAAATCCACGACTGGCCCCCCCATCCGCGCGAGCGCGTCCCCAACTCCCAACTCCCAGCTTCCAGCTTCTAGCTTCCAGCTTCTAGCTTCTAGCTTCCAGCTTCCAGCTTCTAGCTCCCAACTCCCAGCTCGACGATTGCCTTGATGACGCCATCGCGGTAACCGGCGACCAGTTCGAAGGCATCGCCGATCTGCTCCAACGGGAAGTGGTGGGTGATCAGCGGCGCGGCGTCGATGTGTCCTTCGGCCATCATGCGGAGAACCGGGGCGACACACCCCTTTTGCCGGCGCACGTTTCGGACGGATAGCTCCTTGACGCGGAACGTATGCGGATCGATCTCGATGTGCGGCGAGCCGGGAATGCCCACCTGCACCAGCACGCCGCCCGGCGTCAGCAGGGCCGCCGCCTGGCCGATGCAGGCGGGGTCGCCGGAGCACTCGAATACGAGGTCGAACCCGAACGGTTCGTGTTCACAGAGCGCGGCGACCGGATCGGTTTGCGCGGCATGGACGACCAGATCGGCGCCGCACTGGCGGGCCAGCGCAACGCGGGGTTCGAGCAGGTCGGTCATCGAGACGGTACATGGCGCCTGCACCTTCGCACACAGAAGGACGCTCAGGCCGATCGGCCCACACCCGAAGATGGCGACGCGCGCCGCCGGGTAGACTTCGCCGAGGCGAACGGCATGCAGCGCAACCGAAAGGGGTTCGCCCAGGACGGCCATGTCGAGTGAGAGCGAGTCGGGAATCGGAAGGCAGTTGGCGGCGGGCAGAACAGCCCGTTCGGCGGCCGCGCCCGGCGCCTGGCCTGGACAACCCATGAAACGGAGGTTTCGGCATGTATTCTGCCGGCCTACGCGGCATTGATCGCAGATACCACACGAAAACGCCGGATCAATCGCGACGCGATCGCCAGGTTTCAGCCGTGTCACTTCCGCGCCGCATTCGAGCACGGCGCCGGCGCATTCGTGTCCGAGGGTTGCAGGGAACTGGACGCGTTGCGATCCGATACCGCCGTCGGCATAGTAATGGACGTCCGAACCACAGATTCCGAGCCGGTCGATGCGAACAAGCACCTGATCCTGCCGAGCGATTGTCGGAGCCGGATCATCGCGCAATTCGATTTGCCGCAGTCCCGTGAAGTAGGCGACTTTCATAGTGGATCTCGTGCCGGTTCTCTTTCGCGAGCGTTTTTCGGAGGGGGGGGTCGGCCAGAATTCCAAGTGAGAAGACCGCGGAACGGCCGATATGGCGAGTATACCGTCCCTTGGGAGTGGCGGGAAGTTAAAATAGGTCGCCTCCATACTTCCAGCGAGGGGAGATTCTCAGGCCGAAGGGACAAAAAAACTTGGGAACACTGTTGCGTTCTGCGTTGAGCAGGTTATGATCCACAGTTGAGTATTGTTTTGGCCGAAGGCCGTGCGCACCCAAGCCGGGTTCCAAAGTTACAGTCGTCGGTCATGTGTTCGTTCGGGTTTGTTGTTTTTGAAGGAGTGGCTGCTATGCCGCAAGGGACGATCAAGAAGCTGATCGCGGACAAAGGGTTCGGGTTCATCGATGGAGGTCGGGGCGACCTGTTCTTCCATCACAGTCAAGTAGAAGGTGCAACCATCGAGGAGTTGCGGGTTGGCCAGCAGGTTACCTTCGACGAAGGTAGTGGTCCGAAAGGGCCCCGTGCTGAGAACGTCCGCCCGGTCTAAGGTCGGGAAGACCGTGGCGGTCCATATGCTGACTGCCAGATTCACCTAAGGCGCAACGCCAAGGCCTCCGGTCGATGATGGGAACCGGAGGCCCTTTCCATTTCTTGCGGGCCGGACATGGCAGAAGCGTCGCCGCACAGACTCGGGTGCAGCAGCGGACTTGCATTTCACGGAAGAGCCGTCGGCGGGCTTTTTTCAGCCGTGCAAGTCCGCTGCTGCACCCCACAGACTCTTCGGTCAACCGGTTTGCGTTAGGTGCATTACCATTCGACGGCCACGGCGGCCGTGGTCATACCGGCGCCGACGGAGCAGAGCAAAAGCTTGTCGCCGCGATGCAGTCCGTCGTCCAACTCGGCCAGCGCCAAGGGGATGCTGGCACTGGACGTATTGCCCACGTGGTCGATGTTCAGATAGAACCGTTCGAAGGGCAATCCGCTGCGTTTGGCGGCCGCTTTCAGGATACGCCCATTCGCCTGATGGGGAACGATCCAGCGGGGTTCATCTTTCTTCCAACCAACTCGGCGGAGGCAGTTACGGATGACTTCGTAGAAGCTTTCGGTCGCCAGCCGGAAGAGCGAGGGGCCTTCCAGCCGGATCCACGGATCGGTCGGACATTGACCGTTGAGCACGAGGTAGCCCGGTTCCTCGCGGCGCGCCATGCGCAGGCCGCGCGTATCGGATCCCAGCAGAATGTCGCGAACGCGGTGGCCGGGACCGGAAGCCGAGACAACCGCCGCGCCGGCGCCATCGCCGAAGATGAAATACGCACTCTGATCGTCCGGATCGAGCAGACGCGACTGCATATCAACGCCTACGGTAAGGACGTGATCGGCCGCGCCGCATCGGATCATCCCTTGCGCCATGGACACGGCGTACAGCCAACCGGAGCACGCGGCGTTCAAGTCGAAGGCCGGAATGCCATGCAGACTGAGGCGATCTTGCAGGATGCAGGCGGTCGAAGGCATGGCCATGTCGGGCGTCGTGGTGGCCAGGATGATAGCGCCAATATCTTTGGCATTCACCCCGGAACGTCGAATGGCCTCCAGCGCTGCGGCGTAGGCCATATCGGAAGGCTTCTCGCCGTCGGCGGCCCAGCGGCGCTGCCGGATCCCGGTAACCTGGAAGACGTAATCGGCCGAGATTTTGGGGAACTGCCGTGCGAGTTCCTCGTTGGTTACGACGCGTTGGGGCAGATAGCCGCCGATTCCGCGCAGATAGACATCGCCGGAGTCGTCGGCCGACCGGCGCGTTGCCCGGGCCGGTTCCGGCAGAAGGAGGTCGCTTTCGGCCACGGCGGGCGCCGGGGGGATCCAGTCGCGCATGGCGGGATCGCTCGTCTCGATCTCCATTACCGGATCGTTCAAGGCCAGCGTTTCGCCTTCGAGATGCAACAGGCGGATCACTTTTCCGGCGCACGGTGCTTCGAAGTCGAAGACCGACTTGGCGCTATCGATCTGCGCCAACGCTTGTCCCGCTTCGAAACGGTCTCCCTCGGCCACGTTCCATTCGATGATCGTGACTTCGGTTTCCGCAGCGCCTTGAGCCGGCAAGAACAGCAATAGTCGAAACGACTCGTCCTGCATTATATATTGATCAGTCGCCGCATTGCGGCGACAATCTTTCCAGGGTTGGGGCGATAATAGGATTCCAGTTCGGGGGCGAACGGCACCGGCACGTCGGGCGCTGCCACAAGCTCGGGAGCACATTTTAACGAAGTCCGTGCCTCGCAGCAAAGCTGCCCCAGAAGGCGGTGCCCGATCCCGGCAGACGGGGAGCACTCCTGCACGACCAGAAGCCGGCCGGTCTTCGACAGCGACTGACGAATCGGGTCCAGGTTCAGTGGCCGGAGGACGAAGGGGTTCCACACCTCGATCCCACCGCCCATTTCCTCGGCGGCGGTCAGCACATCCCGGATCATCGCGCCCAGGGCAACGACCGTCAGCTTATCGCCCTCGGTATATCGTCGCGGGCGCCACAGATCGGCAAGGTTGCCGTCGAAATCGATCGAACCGCCCTGGCTCCAATAGAGAAGCTTGTGCTCCAGGACCAGGCATGGATTGCGATCGTAAAAACCTGCCAGCAGGGCCTCGAACGTCTCTTGCGGCGTAGCCGGATAGAGCAGCTTCAGCCCGGGAAAGCAGGACCAGAGTCCTTCGAACTCGCCGGAGTGGAACGGGCCCATGGTCAGCCCGCCGCCACACGGCAGCCGCATGAGGATCGGGGCCGGCCGGCCGGCGCGGAAGAACCAGGTCCCGGCATTCAGGCCGATTTGTGTGGTTGCCTCGGTCGAAAAATCTGCGAACTGGAATTCGAGGATCGGCTCGGCGCCCACCTGCGAGGCGCCCAGCGCAAATCCGACCGTGGCCCCTTCGCAAATGGGCATATCCAGAACGCGCTCGGGTCCGAATCGTTCGAGGAGTCCCTTGCATGTCTTGAATGCGGAGCCGTAGGTTCCCACGTCCTGGCCCGCAAGGAACGCGCGTTCGTTATGCTCCAGGATGTAATGGAGCGCGAGGCGAACGGCATCGCCATTCTTGGCCTTCGGCGCGGTGAACGGGGCCACCTGCGACCGGGCGTTGCTGCTGTACGCGGTCCACACTTGCCGGTTGGGCTCGGGCCTCGCCACGGGCAGGGCCTTGCGAATCGTCTCGTCGATGGTCGCCTCAATTTCGGCTTCCAGTTCGGCCACGTCCCGTTCGCTGTATCCGGAAATGTCAAGCAAGCGTTGGCGGGTGGCGGGCAGCGGGTCGCGTTGCCACCAGGCGTCGAGCTTCTCGCGTGGAACGTAGTCGCCCTTGTCGTACGCGGCATGGCCATGCAGCCGCAACGCCTGGCATTCCAGGATCATCGGCTCGGGATCCGCTTGCATCAGAGTGAGGGCCTGATGAACGGTCGTGTACACTTCCCAGGGATCGGTCCCGTCGATGGTCTTTCCGGCGATTCCGTAGCCGGCGGCCCGATCGGACAAGTGTTTGCAGCGAAACTGCAGTTCGGTAGGCGTCGAGAACGAATAGTGGTTGTTCTGCACGAGGAAGAGGACGGGCACGCGGCGGACGGCCGCCAGATTGATCGCTTCGTGGAACTCGCCCGTACTACTGCCGCCGTCGCCGATGACCGCCAGGCCGACGGCATCCTCGCCGTTACGGCGCGCGGCCCAGGCGCCGCCGACCGCGACGCTCAGCATCCGGCCCAGGTGGCTCATCATGGGCATGCGGCGGTGTGCGGCGTCGCCGTGGTGGACATTGCCTTCCCGGCCGTGGGTCGGACTTTCGGCATTGGCCAAGTATTGGCATACCAACTGGTACGGCGTGGCGCCCATGAGCAGGTGCGCGATGAAATCGCGGTGCAGCAAGGCAACCGTGTCAACATTCGGCTGCAAAGGCATGGCCGCGCCGACGGCCGTTGCCTCGTTGCCGGCACTGCTGGTGACCGTGCCTTTGACATACCCCTTGCGAAACAGGTCGAGAAGCCTGGCTTCGAGTTGCCGCGAGAGGAACATGGCCGGATAGGCCAAGGGATAGAAGGCTTCGGGCAAGAGGACGTGCGGCCGGCGAGGAACGTCGAGCGGTTCGTACACGCTCACTCGCAAGTGTGGCGCCAAGGGGGGAACCTGTGCGGGCACATGCCGGGCCACTTGGCGAGCACGTGCAGAAGGCTCTGCTGCGCCAGCCTTCCTGGTCGTTTGCTCTGTTTCGATCCGTGATGCCAATTCGAAGTCCCCATTGTTTGTGAAACTCGCCCCCTCACGACACGAGGATGGAAACGGGCGAGCGCCCAGGGCGGCAGGGCCGCCGACCCATGCGAGCTACCGCTCGGCTGAAGTCGGTTACCCCCGTGGGTCACAAGTCTTTGTCAAGAACGTAACGATCTCTGAGGTTCTTAGTCCAGCGCCTCGGTCCGCAGCAACTGTGCAAGTGTGACGATGATGCGCTTGGAATACCATCTTTTGACGTTTTGTACAACCGCAACCCTCAGAAAAGCCATTGGCAAGACACTTACGCACCCCCCGGACGAGCCGCCTCCCTGATGGCGGGTTCACTCCCCGATGATCTTCACCAGAATGCGTTTCGGTCGCCGGCCGTCGAACTCGCCGTAGAAGATGCGTTCCCAGGGGCCGAAGTCGAGCCGCCCCTTGGTGATGGCCACGACCACCTCGCGCCCCATCACCTGCCGCTTGTGATGGGCATCGCCGTTGTCCTCCCCGGTGCGATTGTGCCGATAGGCTTTGGGCGACGGGTCGAAAGGGGCCAGTTTTTCGAGCCACTCTTTGTAGTCCTGATGCAGCCCCGGTTCGTCGTCGTTAATGAACACGCTGGCCGTAATGTGCATGGCATTGACCAGGCATAACCCCTCCTGGACTCCGCTCCGCTCAACTGCGTCCTCCACCTGACGTGTGATATTGACGAAGTCCATCCGTTGCGGAACGTTCAGTGTCAGATATTCCGTGAGGGATTTCACAGCGATCGGTCCTTTCGAGCATGGTGAGAAACGAGTCTGGCAAACGGCGGGGAAGCGGTCTGCCACCGAGGGGTGCAGCAGCGGACTCACATTTCACGGAAGGCCACTGGCGGGCTTTCTCCAGGATGTTAGTCCGCTCCTGCACTCGCCACCGAGTCCACTCAGCTTACCGAAATGGACCAGGGGTGCAACCCTAACGAATTTCTGTACCGTGCAGACGAGCGTGCAGCAGCGGACTTGCATTTCACGCAACGGCCACCGGCGGGTTTGCCCCGCCCAGGGCCATGGTCATCCAGCTAACCGAGGACCACGCACCGTGCGGGGGGAGAATGGACCATTGGGGGCGCTGCCAGTAGCCAACTGACCACGGCTCCAGGCCGGGCAAGCCGGCCGGTGGCCTTTTTCCAGCCGTGCAGGTCCGTTTCTGCCGCTCTGCAGACGAAGCACTCTCCGATCGGCATTGACGCGGGACGAGGTGGTGGATACCTTCTCCGAGCATTGGGAGCCGGATGGTCGATCTGGGCGTCCGGCCGCCTCCGGTGATCTCGTCCGAATCTCGTCCCCCTCGCTGTTCGATTGAGGCGATCTATGCTGGCACGTAGCCCCGGGCTCTTGGCGTTATTGTGCGCCCTGGCAGGCTGCGCGCGCTTGCCGGAGCAGCCGCGGGGCGAACTGCCGTTGAAGCCGGCCCAGATGTCGCCCGATAGCGTTGTGGTCGAGGTCTTCTTCGTCCGGTGCCCGCCGGACGACGAGCGGCTGAACTGCAGTCTATGGCAAGAGGTCGATGAACAGCAGTTCTCGCCGGAAGTCCGCCACCGCCTGCTGACCAACGGCTTCCGGGCCGGCGTGGTCTTCGGGCAGATTCCCGTGACCCTGGCGCAACTGCTGGAACTGGAGGACAAACCCGCGCCGCAGGAAGGGGCGCTGAAGAGCGCGCTGAGCACGTTCGAGGCGGAACCGACGGTCATGCGCCGCCATATTCAAACGCGGCCCGCCCAACGGAATGAGATCGTGACCTCGTCCATCTACGACTCGCTTCCCGTGCTCGTTTACAATCAGGGCGAGGTGCGCGGCCAAACGTACCGGCAAGCGCAAGGGATTCTGGCATTGAAGACACTTCCCGAACCCGACGGCCGCGTACGCATCTGCCTGACTCCGGAGCTGCATCACGAACAGGTGCGCAAGCGCTGGGTAGGCCGACAGGGCATGCTGCAGATGGAGGCCAGTCGTCCCCGCCGCACGTTCGACGAAATGGAACTGTGCGCCACGCTCGTGCCAGGCGACATGCTGGTGTTGACCAGTCTGCCCGATCATCCGGGAAGCCTGGGGCATCAGTTCTTCACAACGACGGAGGGCGAACCGGCCCGAAAACTGCTCGTCGTACGCCTGGCTCAAACGCAGCGCGATGGGGCCGTTCAGCCGAAGTGAGTATGCGAGGCCCGGCAACTCTTCTGGTTCTGGCTCGTCATACCCTGCGTGCCTGGAGTCATCCGTTCGATGGGTATTCTACACGGCCGAAGATGTAGACGTCGCTGCCGATTGGTCGGACGGCGAGTGAAGGGAGCAGGATGGCGTGGGCCATGTTCGCGACGCCCAGGCCGGCAATGGGGCCGGGCGCTTCCGCCCCGCCGATCAGTTTGGGCGCGATGAACGCGTGGACTTCATCAATTGACTTCCGGTCCAACAGTGTTCCGAACACGTGGGCGCCCCCCTCGACCAGGACGTTGGTCATCCGGCGCCGGCCCAGTTCCACCAGCAGGGCGTCGAGCCGCTCGGCGAACGATTGGCCGGGCAGAATGAGCACCTCGCAACCGGCATCGATTAGCCGTTTTCGATGGGCCGGCGGCGCATCTTCTCCGGCGGCGACCAGGACGGGGATTTCGCAGGCGGTGCGAACAAGCTGCGAATCGGTTGCGATTACAGCGCGTGTATCGAGCACGATGCGCGTTGCGGTGCGCAGGCCGGCAGGGCGGGCGGTCAACTTCGGATCGTCGTGCTCGGCCGTACCGCGGCCCACCAGAATGGCATCGACGCGGCCGCGCAACTGGTGAACGACTTCGCGCGACTGCATGCCTGAGATCCACTGGCTGCCTGCGGTGCGCGTCGCGAGTTTGCCGTCGAGCGTCATGGCCCACTTGGCAAGGATCCAGGGCCGGCCGGTAGCGACCAGCTTCAGGTAGGGCGCGTTCATCTCACTGGCCTCGGCCTCGCCCAATCCGACCTCGACCACGATGCCGGCGGATTGCAGTTGGGCGATCCCCTTGCCGGCCACCTCCGGAAACGGATCGCGCTGGGCCACCACAACACGAGCCAGCCCGGCGCGGATGATGGCCTCGGTGCAGGGAGGCGTTTTCCCATGATGGCAGCAGGGTTCCAGCGTGACGTACATCGTGGCGCCGGCGGCGCGCGATCCGGCCACGCGCAGCGCTTCCATTTCGGCGTGAGGTCCGCCGTACAGCCGGTGCCAGCCTTCGCCAATAACCTCTACACCCTGCGCAATCACGCAGCCGACCATCGGGTTCGGTTCGACGAGTCCTTGCCCCCGATCCGCCAGTTCCAACGCGTGAGCCATATGCCAGTGGTCGAGATCCATCCGTTCACTCCATGAGGGCGGGACCGGTCCCGCAGGTATCGGGTGGCCGCTTGAACGGCTACGCACGCCAGGGACGCGACCGGTTCTGTTCCCGGGCAACCAATCGTTTGACCATATCGCAGTCTTCCTTCACCTGGAAGTCGAACATGCCGACGGCAATGAAATCGGCGCCGTTACTGAATGCATGGGCGAAGGCCTGCCGCGGCCTCAACGCGCCGGCGGCAAGGATCTTGAAGGCGATCCAGGGCTTTTCGATACTCTTGAAGAACTCGATGGTCTCCTCGCAATCGATACACCACATGTTGTCGTAGAAGCCTTCTCCACCGGTGCTCCACATGAAGTCCTTGCGCAGCTCCTTCGGTGTAGCCGAGGGATAGTCGTCCGTGTGGAGCGTCTTGACGTAGAAGTCGCAAGGGACCTTTTCCTTTTCGCACTGCATGGGAACCTGCAGCGAATGCCCGCAAACGCCGACCGGCAAGTCATAGCGTTTGGCAAGCTCGACGGCCTTGCCGATTTTGGCCACCTGGCCGGTGCGAACGAGATCGTCCGACTGCACGCCCCAGCAGTAGAGGGCGACGGCGCCCAGATCGACCTTCATCTTGATCTCGTCTTCGAGCTGTTGCGTGCTGGAAGATGGCCGGATGTGCGGGATGAACCGCATGCTGCCGTTGTACTTCTTATTGTATGCGGCGACGGCCGAGGCGCCGGATTCGAAGACGCAGTTGATTCCGTTGTCGGCGGCGATTTTGAGCGTCTCGACGATTTTCTCTTCGGTGGCGTAGGCGCGGAACAGTTGGTTGACGTAACTCAGATCGCGGCAGTGCATGTAACCGCCGATCAGATTGCCGCCCAGGAAGATGCGGCTGAGTTTCGCCTTGCCCAACATACCGCACGGCATGGCGTTCTCGTCCTGTGTGGTTGCGGCGTCTTGGCCGTCCGCGGCAGCAGCGCCAACCGCGTGGACCGCCCCGGCCGCCGCCAGCGATGCCCCGAGAAACCCGCGACGAGAAATACTGTTCGAATCGCCCATGAAAATCCTCCTCGTTAAATCGTCGTAGAACGGTCCTTTCATATCACTCGTACTCCCACTTCACCAGCCACGGGTCCTTCGTCCGCTGCTGGAACGCCTTGACCTTGCCCTTGAGCTCTTCGAGCACCGCCGTGTATTGCGGGTCGGCGGCAAGATTGCGGACTTCGTGGGGATCGTCCTCCAGGTTATAGAGTTCGAACTGCGGGCGTTGCAGATAGGCCTCGACGGCGCGTTTGCCGTAAATCGTGTCGCCCCGCTTGAGCACCCCCTGCCACGTCGTCGAAGCATAGAGGTCCGACGCAAACGGGTACGGCAGCGGATAGGCAATGTTGTAGATCAGCTTCCACTTCCGGCCGCGCACCACGCGCATCGGGTAGTACATTGTGATCTCATGGAACGTGTGAGAGGCATAGACCTCGTCCCATCCCTCCGGATGCTCGTCCTCCAATATCCCCAGGAAAGAACGCCCGTGGAACGGTGGCTTCTTCGGCATGGCGCCGGCGAAATCGAGGATCGTCGGGGCGATGTCGGCCCAGTTGACCATGGCGCTGGACACCAGGCCGCGTTTCTCGGCGTACGGGTTCCGCACCACGCAGGGGAGATGCAGCCCCGGTTCGTAGCATGTCGTCTTCGCACCGGGGAATGCGATGCCGTTGTCAGAGATGTACAACACCAGCGTATCCGACCATCGGCCCGTTTCCTTCAGGATCTCGATCAGCCGCTTCAATCCGCTGTCGGCCCGCTCGACGGAACCGTAGTACTTGGCCAGCTCTTCGCGACATTCGGGCGTATCGGGAAGATACGGCGGCACGATCACGTCGGCGGGATCGACCGAAGCCGAACCCTCGCGGCGGAACGGCCGGTGGGGTTCCGTCGTGCAGAAGTACAGGAAAAACGGCCGCTCTCCTTCTGCGGCGATCATGTCGCGGCACGATTCGGCCATCTCGACCGGACTGCCACGGCGCAGAAAATCGTCGAACGGATAGACCTCGGTCGGCCCCACGTGGTACTTGCCGGCACAGCGCGTCCGGTAGCCGGCTTCCGACAGAAGCGCCGGAAGGCTCTTCACGTGGTCGAACGACCGGAAATGATGAACGCTGTGCTCGTGCCCGTATTGGCCATTGGCGTGATTGTACTGCCCGCTCAGAATGACCGACCGGCTGGCCGAACAACTGGAGCTGGTGCAGAAAGCGTAGTTGAATCGCGCACCTTCGGCCGCAAGCATATCCAGTCCCGGCGTTCGGATGACCGGGTTGCCGTAGCAGCCTGCATCGTTCGTCCCCTGATCGTCAACGACGTACAGAAGGACGTTTCGCCGACCTTGCTTTGCAGGTTCGGCATGGGCCACAGAGAACATGGTCCCGAGGGCAGCAACGGCAAGGCATACCGTCAGGAATCGCAACTGGACCCCCACAAACGGCTTAGGGCGATGCGTGTGCGAGGTTCCCGAAGGCCCTGGACGAAATAGCATGGTGATTCTCCCCAGCGATTCGATTGCATGTATCCGGATCCGGCCGTTGCCGAATTTCCCTTTCGAGCGATCCAGCAGAAACCGGCAGACCTGCCTGTCCCCGCAAGAAAACGCCCGTTGCAGGTTACACGCCAGCCGGGCAGATGTCAACGGAATGCCATCCCCAAGCAATGGCGCAAGCAGATTCTATTGATGACCGGGTGGGATACCGATGGCCGATTCCCACGACGGCACGGGACGGAAATCCGGATGGTCCTTGTCCTTCAGGTTTCGTCGGCCGTAGTAGGAACCATAGTATTGGGCGTTGGTATCGACCCAATTGGAGATTTTCAGCAACTCCTCGGGCTTGAGTACAACATCTTCATGCGACTCGATCAGGGCAGCCAACCGCTCGAGCCGCGCCTGGTCGCCAGAAAGCTCGATCTTGCCCGGCATGAGCATGGCCATGAGTACACTGTTGTGAGAACCGAGACTCCGAGCCGGCAGGTAACAGATGTTGCCCGTTTTCGGATGGTTTTCCCCGATGGTCGGCGCCAGGTCGGGATCCACGCGATCGCTTCGCGCGCGGCGACGTTCGACAAGGAGGTTTTCATAGGAGGCACAGAAGAACTGCGTCATCCGGCCGCTCAGATCCAGGCCGCCTTCCTTCCGATTCTCATTGTGACATTCAACGCAGTGACGGTCGAGAACCGGTTGCACGTCGGTCGGATAATGCAGTGTCCGCTGTCCGGACGTCTCGCCGGGCTGCGGGCCGGGAAACGACGGTGCGCGGCCCAGAGCCATCGGCGGGATCGCTTGGGAATCGGGAGAATCGTCGGGCGTTTCGTGACAGCCAATACAGGAACGCGTTTCGCCCGGCATGTAGTTGACAAACGTCCGCTCGGTTTGCACCGCCAGGTAGTTCTCGTCCAACACCTGCATGAAGACGTTGGCATTGGCCGGAACCAGGAAATGTGCACTGCCGTCTTTCTCCACAGGAACAATGCCATGCTGTACCTTCAGCCCGAGCGCGGTATCTTTCGAGACGACGGCATACTGTTGATCGTAGGAGTCGTCGATGGAATTCCCGGGACGCCGGGCGCTCCAGGGCCGTGGGATCTGCTCCAGAATGCGGAGGTGCTTGATCGTTCCGCGCTCCACGCCTTCCAATCCTCGATAGACATCCGTCACGACACAGCGGGCCAGGTTACGCTCGGCAAGGTCGGCATCGCAGGCGGTCGGCAATACGGGAGGCGTCGGCCGGGCCTTCAGCCGAGTCGGCTGCCACGAGGAAATCTCGGGATCGCGAAACACGGGCGACACCTCGCCGGTCGAGTCCAGCAGATACAATCCGTAGCCGTTGGGTGCATAACACGCGCCGAAACCACGCGGCTTGTGGGCCACCAGAAAGTGGTTTTCGTCCAGCGGCCAGGGATCGCGGAAAAGCGGGCCGTGGCCGGACCGGTCTACCTCCGTTTGTCCCGTTGGAGTGTCGCTGAAATGCCATCCGCCCTCGGTCAAGACCTTAACGGCCGGCGTCAGGCAGGTCATCGGTTCGTCGGTGCGGATCGGCTTGTTCATGTCGAGCCGAACGACGGTCCCCAGCGCGTTCTGCGGGTAGTGGGGACAGCCGAGCAAAACGTATTGGTTCGGCCGGCCGGGAATCGGCCTCGCCTGGATCATGGTGGTCGGAAAGGGAATATCGTTGCCGTAGATCTCGGAAGACGCCATGCCATCCGGCCGCATGGCCCAGATACACTTGGCCGCCACCGCACCTTTGTCGACGTATTCCCACCGGGCATACATGATGCGTCCATCCGGCAGGACCACCGGCGTGAACTCGCTCAGTGCCCCGAAGCTCAGTTGCTTGAGGTTGCTTCCGTCGGCATCCATGCGGTACACCACCGGCGTCGTGAAGACATCGGCAGGATGGCAAAGCGTACTGGCCTGGCAACGTGTCGAGACAAAGGCGATCCCGCCGTCCGGCAGATAGCACGGGTGCATGTCGTCGGTGCCGTTGTGGTAACCCAGGTGGTATTTCTCGACCAGCGCAGCCTCGTTGTCCGGCGGCGGAAGAACCTGCCGGAGCCCCGAGCCGTCGATCCCGACCTCGTAGATCCGGTAGCCTTCGCCGTTGGAGCGTTTCCAGTCGAAGACGACCCGCTTCGCGTCGAAGGAAAGGTCCATGCGGCCGAACACGCCGCCCTCAAGACCTGTCGTCAACGAGCGAACCGTTCCGTCCTTCAACGAAAGAACGTAGATGCCGCCGCCGGGCGTCCACTGCGAATCGATATACTCGCTGTAGTAGTGCGACGACGTGTAGGTAATCCGCTTGATGAACAGGATTTCATCGACGCCGAACCTGTCGCACAGCATGGCCCGCGTCTCTTGCAGGCTGGGCCCTGCAAGCTCTGCACGGATGAGGTCCAGGGTTTGGGGGGACTCCTCAGCGAAGGCGTTTCCTCTCGCCGGCATTACGACTTCTTCTCCAAAGGCCATTTGAGACGAGAGGAGGAGAAACAGGGTGAGCCACAAGCCAGATGTGTGTCGTCCACTTGGGGAAGGCGGGCCGCAAACAGTCACGTTACTGCTCCATCCTGTGGGTCGTTCGCTCAACGGCACAAAGGGGCCAAGTCACAATCCGAACCGTCGTGCCGGGAATCTCCGATTATAGCCGAGAACCAGGGGCCGTGCTGGGCAAAATATCGCATTTTTGCGACAGAAGTAGGTTGACCGTCCCCGACGCCACAACTAGAGTGAACGACCGGCAGTGGCCCGGGAACCGCCGGCCGAAGGCGCGATGATCTGCTTCCGAGACGGGACGATGGCCTTTGCGGCGCCATCGACAGACAATCTATGGATAACGACTGGCACATTCCGCACGTCTTGTTGTTGGTAGAAACAGCCGGTGCCTACGGCCGAGGGTTATCGCTTGGAATCGGCCGCTACATCGCTCAACATGGCCCATGGTCGACGTGCGTCGCCGAGCGGGCCATCTACGAACGCCTCCCCACCTGGCTGAACGACTGGCGGGGAGACGGGATTCTCGCCTGCAGCCTATACCCTCGGGACGTGGAGCGGCTGCAGGCCACCGGACTGCCGGTGGTGGAGTTGGTTGCCGATCCGCAGCTTGGCCTGCCTTGTGTTCATGCAGAATCAGAACGAATGGGCGAAATGGCCGCCGAGCATTTGCTTGGACTGGGACTCGAACAGTTCGCCTTTTTCGCTCCGGAGCATCACTGGTGGGCCGTGCGGCGCCGCGACGGCTTTCTCAGCAAGCTTGCTCAGAATGATCGCCCTTGCTCAATCTATGTCCCGCCAACACGGCAGGGCAGGCAGAAGTGGCAGAACGTCCAGCAATCGCGTATTCTCGATTGGCTGAAGTCCCTGCCGGCCCGCTGTGGTGTTTTCTCTCCGTCCGACCGTTATGCCGTGGCACTGCTGGATCTCTGCCGGCGGGCGAAGATCGCCGTGCCCGAACAGCTTGCTGTGGTAGGTGTGGACAACGACCCGGTACTCTCGAGTTTGAGTTATCCGCCCCTGTCGAGTGTCGATCCGCACTCGGCCCGCTGCGGTTACGAAGGGGCAGCCTTGCTGGCGCGGCTGATGGCTGGCGAAGCCCCGGTGGAAAAGGTCATTTGGACCGAGCCTGGCGGAGTCGTGGCAAGACAATCGACCGATGTTTTGGCCGTGGACGATGCCGAAGTGGCCCTGGCCGTACGATTCATTCGAGAACACGCCTGTGAAGGTATCTCGGTGGAAGACGTGGCCGAGGTCGTGGCGTTCTCCCGCCGAACGTTGGAACGGCGGTTTCACGAGACGTTCCAGCGAACACTCAAACAGGAAATCCTGCGACTGCAAATCGAACGGGCCAGGACGCTGCTCCGCCAATCGGACATGAGCATCGAACTGGTGTGCCGCAGTTGCGGGTTTGAATGGTTCAAATACTTCGCCCGGGTCTTCCGCCGTGAGGTCGGCATGACTCCTCGCCGCTTCCGCCAGGTCTCCCGCGTACCGGGTACGGATACGTCTTCTCCCTAACGGTCGAAAGAAAACTGACAGCAGTCAGGAGACCTTGGCCGGAGACGTCGGTTGTGTGAGAGAGTCCCTCAGCCGCAGGACGACTCGACATACGGCAACTTCTCAAACTCAGTAGTTCCAAATTTTAGCTGAAAGCGTCCGGTGTGTCAGAAGGTGTTGCGTGGCCGGAGGTTACGTCGAGGATGCATTGTGTGATTCCCATGATCACTTCGGCCACCCGCTGCAGGTTCAGCAGCATATCGCGGAATGGAAGACGCTCCAGATGTAACGCGAGTCGTCGTCCGTGGCGTTCCGAGAGGGTGGTCAAATGAAACCAGACCCAGACGTTGCGGAGGATCATCGCCAAGCCGAAGAAGAGCAGCCGCAACAGTGGATTGCGAGTGCAGGTGCGGATGCGTGCCTCGTTCATCTGGCGATAGCTGGTTTCGATACCGAACCGTTTGCGATACGTTTCGTACACCCATTGCGGGCTGGCAGGCCGGAATCCCCAAAACGCATACACGAACGCCCGTCGGCCGTGGCGTTTCCACTTGCCGGCAAGATTGCCGCACTTGACACAAATCCTGACGGTCGCGGTCTTGCCGTACTTGGTTGCCTTGGACGCTTTCAGGGTGTGTGTGGCCCAACCGCTCTTCTTCCATTGGGCGAAGGCCCGCGTACCCGTCGCGGCTTGGCCCGCCTTCGGCTTGCGGCCGCGTTTGACAACCGGCATCAGAAAAGCGCAGCGGGCTGCCTGCAAATAACGGATGACTGCAACCGAGTAAAACCCGCGATCCAGCAGCAAAAGCCGGCATTTTACGCCCTGGGCGCGTGCTTGACGCAGCAGGCGACGGACGACCTCTTCCATCGATTCGCCGCGCTGTACCGGCGTCAAGGCGATCGTGAAACGATGCCCGTTGCGAACCACGTAGCAGGTGGCGTATGCATGAAAGTGACTCGTGCCACTCTTCGGTTGGCTGCGATAGATTTCGTCGAGGTGCCGATGTGGCTCGCCATGGTACGGGATCAACGTCAGGTCGATCGCCAGCGTCTGTTTGCGCCGTCGCACGGCCTTGGGAAGGCCGTCCACCAGCGCCTTGTTCAACCGCTTCTCCAGTTCGTGATACTCCGGCAACGTCGCCACCAGCACGTTGAATACGGTCTGCTGTGTTGGCGCGCCCGCCAGATTCCGGCAAGCAGCGGAAATGAAGCCAATACGGGAAGCTGCGTAAAAGAGGACATTCAGCAAGACCGACGCCCGGCATTTGTACCCATGGTCCTGCAACTGGAGATGCTGCTGGACAATGGCTCCGGCGCGGTTGTGGACTTCGCGGCATGAGATCGTACAATGGTTCTTCCGTGAACGCATGGGTTACCTCCTGGTCTGGACTTGGGTATGTGTGATCCCCTAAGTCCTTTACCAAAAAGCCCTTGCGTTCACCTATATCAAGTTACGAAATTTGGAACTACTGAAACTGAAAACGCCACCACCGACCCTGCGTCGGTGGAGCGGTGTTTGAGTAACTTCATACCGAAACGTCATTCAGTCGCGGTCGATCTCGGCAGCACAGTGGCTCATGGTCTGCTGCAGTTGTTCGGGCAGAAACGGCTTGGCGATGAAGTCCTGCGCCCCTTTGCGAATGGCCTCGGAAATCAGGCGCGTCTGATTCAGCGCACTGACGACCACCACCTTCGCCTGCGGATCGAACTGGAGGATGTGCTCCAGAGCGTACATGCCGTTGTAGTCGGGCATGACGATGTCGAGCGTCACGGCATCCGGCTGTTTTTCGCGATACTGTTCGACGGCCTCGCGGCCATTCGAGGCTTCTGCAACCACGTGCCAGCCGGCGTCGGCAAGCGTATCGGACACCATCCTGCGCATCAGCATCGAGTCATCGACGACGAGTACGGTCTTGGGCATTTCTGTAACTCCCGAAACGGCATGAGCCCCGTGCTGATCCCTTTTCAAAGATCGCGGCGGGGCGATCGGTTCCCACACCCCTTGCCGAAGTATACGGCGCGGTAAGCGGCGCGTAGCAAAGTTCCCTCGGTTCGTGCGGCCGGGTCATTCGGCAAGATCGGCGTATTGCGCACAGGCGGAACAAGTCGGACTTGCTTCGGACCGCAATCGCCACAGACGTCCAGTAGCAGCGCGTTACGTTCGCAGTTGTCCGAATAACCGCTACCCCCTGAACTTGCATCAATTGGGCCGATCCGGCCGCTCGATAAATCCAGAGGGGTTGGATTCCCGTTGCTCGCCGCAGGAGCCAAGAGGATGTTTGATCTGAACCGTAACCAGTTGTTCCTAGCCGGGATGTTGTTTCTGTTTCTGGGGCTCCAGTTCCGCGCCGTCGAATCATATCGGCTGACTCCGGAGCTGACCCAGTTTCTGGCCGAACGCACCGGGCATCCGCTCGCGTCGGTCAACGCGGCAACACCGGCGCTGACGCAATCCGGGAAACCGTTGGCGCAAAAGACGATCGAACCGGCCGATTGGATCGGCTGGGCCATGCTATCCCTGTCCGCCACGCTCATCCTGCAAGCACTGGTGATGAAGCGACCGGACAAGTAGACGCCCGGGCCGGATCGAATTCCCGGCCAGATCCGGCCCCACGGCCTTGGCTCCGAAAACCTCCCACTTATGCCATAGGACGCTACCATGACGCTCTTGGACGCATTCCAACGGCCGAATCGTCGCAGGATTGCAAGGCCTTGCCGACCGCGTGTTCCGGCCATCTCGCTCTTCTGTGCCGGAACCCTGCTGTTGGGAGTCGCCCTGGCGATCGCGCCGACGGTCGGCGCACCGAACGAGGCCCTGGAAACGGCCGGGCCGCAGGGCCGAACGGTCGGCCCGGCCGGCGCTGCAGACGGCTCGGCACAGCCTGAGGATCGCATACGGGAAGGAACGGAGCTGGTCGACCAACCGGGCAGTTTCCGTCCGACCGGCGACCGAATCGCGTTTTTCACCGATGTGGGCAAGGGCCGGCTGGTCGTTCTGGAGAATCTGGCCCTCGAACGCGTTCGACGCAGCATTGAGGACACTCCTACCCCGCCGGAGTGGATTGTGACCGGTACCGTCACGGAATATCGTGGGGAGAACTTCCTCTTCGTCCGGCGCGCCGTACTCCGCGACTTGACCACCAACTGACGCCTGCCGGACCAAGTGCCGACCAACCACGCCGAATTCTGTGGCGAAAGCACCGGTTGCTGGGGCTTGACACGCCATCTTTCTCGCCTAACATGATGGCTGAGAAGGAGATGGTGGCGGCGAGATGCTCTCATTACCTCCTCCTTTCGGCGGGCCCCGC
Organism: Thermoguttaceae bacterium; assembly: GCA_040772845.1. Lineage (GTDB taxonomy): Bacteria > Planctomycetota > Planctomycetia > Pirellulales > Thermoguttaceae > PWXP01. Next base: position 4,389,117 of record JAXGXG010000001.1, on the reverse strand, counting down.
CAAACGGCGCGGCCGGTGCCGTTTTCATGCCTGACGACATCACGCCCAAGGAGTTCGGCCGATGCCCGAGTATCGACATATCGAGGTGAACGAGGTAGGCGACGTCACGGTCGTTCGTTTCCGCGATCGGAAGCTTATCGAGGACATTCGTATCCAGGAGTTGGGGCAAGAGTTGTTCGGACTCGTGGATAGCGAAGGACGCGACAAGCTCCTTCTGAACTTCTCGCAGGTCGAGTTCCTCTCCAGTTCCGCCTTGGGAAAGCTGATCACGCTCGACAAGAAAACCAAGACTATCCAGGGTGAGATGAAGCTCTCGAACATCCGCCCCGAAATCTACGAGGTCTTCACCATTACGAAGTTGGACCGCTTGTTCGACATCCGCGACGACGAAGCCGATGCGCTGGCGGCTTTTTGACGGCGAAAACACAGGTGCCGAGGGTTGCAGGTATCCGTTGCCGGTGATTGGGTTCCACCATTTTCGTGTGGCATCCCCCGCTTGATCGCCCGTTTCTGCCCTGAATCCCAGCATCTACAAATCGCAACGGTGCCTGATGGACAACGAGCACTGGACCTGGCAAACCGATCGGTCGATTCCCAGCGAGACGGGCGCTGGGCACGCCGTCCAGGAGGCATTGCTCCAAGCGATGGAAGAGACCGGTTGGGGGCTGCACGACCGTTTCAGCGTTCGACTGGCCATGGAAGAGGCGATAGTCAACGCAATCGCACACGGCAATCAATACGATGCCGCGAAGAGCGTCCGAGTCCGTTGCTGGCTGACGCCGGAATTGGTGCGCATCGAAGTGGGTGACGAAGGGCCCGGCTTCGATCCTGCGTGCGTTCCCGATCCGACCGACCCCAGCCGGCTTCAGTGCCCCTGCGGCCGGGGGGTCATGCTAATGCGACATTTCATGACCCGCGTTTCCTACGCAGAAGCCGGCACGACCGTGCTTCTAGAGAAGTGCCGCACGCCAGAGTAACGGAAGAGCCCATCTTCTCCGCAATCCGCGCACACGCCCCTGCTTCTGGCGGCGAATGTTGCATAGCGCCCCCCTCCTCAGTATTCGCTCCACATTTTCTTCTTGACGCAGACGAAGGGGCTAATCATGATAAACTGGATAAATTAAGAAGTCTCGGGGAGTTGGACTTGAGAAATTCCGCCTCTCTCGTTCAAAACGGGACAATCCGATTGACTTTCTGGAAGCTTTGGTGTTAGATGATGGAACAGCTTGGGTCGGTCGTTGGCTTGGCAAGGGAGCCTGCGGCTGTAGAACAAGGCGATCGTCATGCAACGGCGTCCCCGGAGCCACAAGGGTTGGCTACCGGAATATCGGACATTCTCCGGCCCGGTCTCGCGGTGTTGGCTTGGATGCGGCTCAGTTTTGGCCGTCCGAGTCTTCGCGCCGTTTCCGGTCTGCGCTCTTTCTGTGCGCTCGATCTCTGCCGTTCGGAGCGGCTCACGGTGGAAACGAGGGCAGGCGCCCTTTGTTCAGCGTCTCGATGGATGCCTGGGCAAAGGACATCTACCCGTGTTTCCTCCTCGTGCAGATGCCGAAACGGCAGTCCCATTCTCGCAACCTGCAAGGCCCTTTCGTCGTTCGGCCGGAAAAAACGCCAATTCGCGGGAACTGGGGCAGTCCACGGTGCGTCCATACCATGCGGTTGCATGGAGCAGGGAGGATCGGCTTGCGCGCCGAGGGAGCTGCGCGACGGTGGAGGGGGAAACGGATAGGGCCATCAACGAAGGGCTGTCTTAAGAGAGACGTCGAAGCTTAGCTTACCAAGGGGATAAACGCCATGTCGTGGTTGAACTGGAACAAGTGGTCGGACCTGACTGCCATTTTGAACGGGGGCACGATTCGCCGTCGCAAGACGAGCCCCGTGAACCGGAATCGCCGCCTTACCGTCGATCCGCTCGAAGAGCGGCAACTGCTGAGCGTCTCGCCCGGACACGTCGATGATCAGATCGTCGCCGCCATGTCCGATGTCTCGAGCCAGTATACCCTGAGCGCCCAGTCGGTCGCTTCCGACCACGACGGCAATTTTGTCGTTACGTGGACCCGCGAGGATCCGATTGAGGGCACCACCCTGACCGAGACGAACATCTACGCTCGGTATTTCACCGACGAGGTCCAGCGAATCACGCTTCCGGCCGGCGTACTCGACGGCGCGACCGAGGATAACGTCGGCGCCTTCGATTTGACCTACGGCGGTAACGAGGTGCAGCGGCTCACCATCGCGGCCACCGACCAGCCTTTTGTTGACGTGCCGTTCCAGGAAACAATCGGGGGAACCTATACGCTGGAATTCGACGGCGCTACGGTGGATGTGGCATATGACGAATACTGGAACACCATGGCCGAGAATGCCGAGAACCTCCAGACGGCATTGCGCAGCCTCGGTGGAGCACTGTCGGATGTGGTGATTGAAGCGGTTGACATCCACACTTTTGACATCTGCTTCGGCGATGCTTCCGGCGGTGGAGACCAGTCCTTGATCCAAGTGGACTCGACAGACTTCAGTGCCGGCTTTCTGCCGTCTGTTACTATTGAGACGATCCGCGAGCCGATCACCCTGGAAGACATTCCCGTTTCGGCAAGCGACCCGTGGGACACGGCCTCGGCTATCGAGGCATGGTTTGAGGGTTACACCACCGGTACGTTCCCGATCGGCCCCTACAATATCCCCGTACCCCAGCTTTTCCCAGCCTCGCTCAGCACGTCTTTGCCCGAAGTCTCCGTGGTGCCTGTCTTCACGCTGGGCGAGGGGCAAGAGTTCCTGACCTTCGACATTACGTTCACCGGCGACTCCGGCAAGATCGACCACCCGGAACTGGCGGTCTCGAACGTCGTAACGGCAGCAGGCGACGCCGTGGGCGGCGCGACGGTCCAGACACTCAAAGAGACGAGCCGCGAGTTCCGTGTGAATGATGCGGAGCCGAACAGCATATACACGCCGGGGCCCGACAGGTACGACCAGTCCGTGCCGGCCGTGGCGATGGACGCCGACGGCGACTTCGTCATTACGTGGGCGAGCGTGGTCCCCAATTCGGACACTTTTGGGAGCAAGAGCGATATCTTCGCCCGGCGTTTCTCGCCGCAGGGAATTGTCGATACGCCGACGTTCTACGTCGACATGGACTTCGATGGCGAAGAAGAGACAGGCATTCAGGGCGTGAACGCCTTGGGCAACCAGTTCCGCGTGAATACGCACACAACCGAAGCGCAGGATTGGCCGGCGGTTGGCATGGACGATGACGGCAACTTCGTCATCGCCTGGATGAACAGCGGCCAGGACATCAGCTTCTTCAACGGCATCATGGCCCAGCGTTTCAACCGCGATGGCGAACGCGTCGGCAACGAGTGGCTGGTGAATACCGAGGATACCGAGATCCACGAGGATCCCTACGTGGCCATGAGCTACGACGGCTACTTCCTCGTTACATGGACCCGTGTGATTGGCAATGCCGGCACGGTGTTCGGCGAATTGTACAGTCAGGAAGGCGATGTGCTGACCAGCCAGTTCGCCATTGGCGGCGGCGGATTCTCAACGGCCGCCTTCGACATGGACCGCAATTTCATCGTGGGCTGGGAGGCGCTCGCGGACGACGACAATATCCCCGTGGTAGATGCGTACCGCAACGGGATTTTTGCCCGCGAATATGCCATGAACATGACCGCATCGGGCGCGTTCACCGGCCTCTCGGTCATCCGTACCGACTTCCGGGTGAATAGCGCGTCGTTCAATCCCAATAGCGTAACAACGTGGCCAGGCGACCAAAGCGGTAGCCAAGTGACCATCGACGCCGACGGCGACCTTGTCGTCAGTTATAGCGGGTATGGCCCCGACGTCACTGAAGGGGATATCGATTTGCTGATCGAATCTCAATTACTGACAAGCATACCCATGCAGAACTTCAAGATCGCGTTCGAAGCCGCCTTGGCGGCAGCCGGAGATCTTGACGAAGAAGAATGGGAAGCCCTCCGTGTTTCCGTTTGGGCCAATTACGCCAAGGAAATTGCCGAGATTCGAGCTAATCTCGAGGCCTACTACGGGCTTCTGCGCGGGGAAGCCAACGGCATTCTATACAGCCGTTTCGATACCCATCCGGAATATGGCACGAGCTTTGTACTCACTAGCGACAGCATTGCCAATGCAACACGCGACGGGCAGAACCACCGATGCTTCGTTTCGCTAGAAGCCGATCCGGAACTGCGTTGGGAATCGTTCCTGTTGCGACTGTACCATCCGTGGTGTGCCGACTACGAAGAAGTGCGTGTGCAGGTAGTCCTCTACGACGACTTCACGGTAAACATGGAAGCAACCGCCGAAAACATCAACAATGCACTGGAAGGCTTGGCGCGCACCGGGGTCAACTGGCCAGAGGCTGATGGCTTCGCAGGACCGATCAGCGTGCGTCTCGTTTCGGAAGCTGACATTGCGGCCCGCAAGGACACGTATTACGATCTGATCCCGCATGGAGTCAATCTGGCAGGCACGAACGACAGTACATGGACCGACTACGTCTTCGAGATCACGTTCCTGGGCGAAGTCCATGATACCCCGATGACGCTTATCGCCCGAGATGGCTGGGTGCTGCGCGATGAAATACAGATACTGACGTTCACGCCGACAGACAATGACCCTACAACTCCCTTTACGGGATGGTTCACACTGGCCGTCGGCGGCACGACGACCAACCCGATGTTCTTCAACGAGGCCAGTCCCACTGCCATGGCAAATGCCATCCAGAACGCCCTGCGGAACGAACTTGGTTTCGACGACGTGATCGTCACCTATATCGAGGGCACTGAATACGAGTTCCGTGTCTGGTTTGCCGGGGCAAGTGGCGGCACGAATCAGCCGGGAATCCAGGGGCAGCCTCATACAGAAACGGGCGAGAACCCACCTCCGGCCTTAAACGGCACAATCTCCTCGACCACTGCTGGCGACGGCCAGGAGGGTGGTCGATATGAGGTTCCACCGCCGGATCTCTTCGTGCATACCTATGGTTATGCCGGAACGACACAAACGAATGCTTCCATGGGCACAACGCCCGAGGGCGACTACGTCGTTGCCTGGACGCAAATCGACGAGTACACCAACGGTGGCGCCGCCGGTACGAGCATCTACTTCCGCACCTTTAGCGAGAATACCGACACGGCCGGGCCGATGGTGACCGACTTCCTGCTGCCCACCGGAGAACGGTTGCAGGATGGAGGCCAGGTTGTCGGCGAGTTGCAGTACATCGTCGTAACGTTCGACGAAGACATGAAGCGCGACGGCATCCACAGCGTGACCGATCCGAGTAACTGGGCCCTGATGCGGGACGGCGTCCTGGTCGAAGGCGGCATTGCGAAGGTCTTCTTCGGCATGAATGCCTCGGTCGACCTGGCGGCAACGCTTGGCTTGAACGCGGCTGGAAGCAACAAATGGGAAGCCGTGATCGTCCTGGACGGGAATGGCATGGGCGATGGCATTACGTCGCTTGACGACGGGCACTATCAGATCGTGGCGCTCAACTCGCTCCGTGACCGGGCCGGTAACGCCCTGGGGCGCACGGGGTATGAGGTTGACGGCCAGGTCTTCGACCGCGATTTCACCGTAACCGTGCCGGAAGGCGGCGAGACGCGGGTGAATACCGAAACCGACGGCGGCCAGTATACCGAGCCCGGTACGAATGCGGTCGCCTCCGACGGTGAAGGCAACTACGTCACCGTGTGGAAGAATTCCGCCACCGGCTCCGAAGGCATCTATGCAAAACTGTACGCCACCACGTGGACGGATACCACGGAAGGCCGCCAGTCCACTGTCTCCGTTCTGGAGGTCATCAACCCGGCCACGGGAACGGCCTGGACGAACAACGAAATCTGCGTCACCTCGGACCTGACAGCCGGTCAGGCATCGGTGGCGCGCGACGCCGACGGCGACTTCGTCGTTACCTGGACGCAGCAATCGTCCGAGACGAGCTGGGATATCTGGGCGCGTCGCTACGACGCGGCAGGCAATGCGCTTGGCGAAGCCTTCCTGGTCAACGCCACCACCGAAGGCGCCCAGAATCAACCCGCCGTGGCCATGGATACCGACGGCGATTTCATCATCGTCTGGCAGAGCCTGGGCCAGGATGGAAGCGGCTGGGGCGTGTACGGCCAGCGCTACGATACCCAGGGGAACCCGATCGGCGGTACGGACGAGATCCAGATGATCAACTTCGTCAACTCGCCAACCGGCACGTTCGCCATCCGCTGGGCCGGCGACTCGGCCGCACCCGACGTGACCAACGACATCACGTTTAGCGGCAACACGTTTGCAATTGTGGACACGGTCCAGGCGGAACTCGAACGCCTTGGGGCCGAGGTCGAGGTCTACGCCATCAGCAGCACGCAAATCGTCGTCGCCTTTGTCAATAGCGACGGCAGCATGGACGTTCCGCAAATGGCGATCGATCATGCCACGGTCTCCGGCGAGCCCGGCGCCCGGATCGAGATCAGCACCGAGGTGCAAGGCGCGGCGGGCGAATTCCTGGTCAACCAGACCACCGACGGCAACCAGACGTCTCCCGACGTCGCCATGAGTTCCGACGGCACGATTGTCGTGAGTTGGACCTCCAGCGGCCAGGATGGAGACGCGCCGTACGAAACCAATGTCTATGCACGGCAGTTCCTCAGCAACGACGCAGTCCGCAGCTCCAGGGCGTCGCTCGATGGCATTATTGCCAGCACCGAGTCTTCTCTGCCCGTCGGCTGGAGTATCGACCCGCTCATGACAACCGTGGAAGATCCGGACAACTACCTGGTCAACCCGGGCGAAGGGTACGACGGCGTGACGCAGATCGTATGCGACCAAGGCTGGTACGGCTCGGGCGCCGTCCTGTTGAGCGGGCGGCATGTCCTGACGGCCGCCCACGTGGTTTGCGACGACTACGGCAATGCCGTTGCGCCCGAGGATTTGACGGTCATCCTCTACCTGGAGACCGGCACGGTCCAGTTGGCCGTCTCCGAGGTCTACGTACATCCGCTGTGGAGTGGGAACGTCGGCGACGGCGGCGACATCGCCGTGATCGTATTGGCCCAGCCTGTATCTGCCGGCGTGGATGTCTACGACATTTACCGCGGATCCGACGAGATCGGCAGAACGTTCCAGAAGGTCGGCTTCGGGGCTACGGGAACGGGCGAGACGGGTCACACGTACAGCGATCAGCAGAAGCGAACGGGTCAGAACGTGTACGAGGTGCTCGACAGCGCGTTCGGTTACTACGGCGATACGCTAATGTACGACTTCGACAACGGAGACGCGCAATACGATGCGTTGGGCACCCTGCTGGGAATTAACGACACGGGGCTTGGTAACGAAGAGATCTGCGGCGCGCCGGGCGACTCGGGCGGCCCAAATCTGGTCAACGGGGTCATCTACGGCGTGACCAGCTACGGTCTGTCGGTCCCAGGCGAGCACGATTACCTCGAGGGGATCAACTCCAGCTACGGCGATATCGGTGGCGACGTCCGCGTTTCCGACTACGCGAGCTGGATCGACATGATCACCAGCACCGGCACCGGTGAAATCCTGGTGAACCAGACCATCACAAGCAACCAGATGTGGTCCAGCGTCGCAGCGGACTCGGTTGGCAACTTCGTCGTGACCTGGACCAGCTTCGGCCAGGATGGCGTAGGAAGCGGGCCCGGCGCCGGCGCCGGCGGCGAAAACGGCGTCTACGCCCGCCGCTTCGATTCCGGCGGAACCGCCGTCAGCAATGAGTTCCTGGTCAATACGTTTGCGGACGGCGACCAGCAGTACTCGCAGGTATCCATGGATGCCGACGGCGACTTCGTTATCGTATGGGAGAGCTTCCAGGACAAGCCGGATGCCGCCACCGGCGGCTCCGACTCGGCGAGCAGTTTCGGCGTATTCGCTCAGCGGTACGTTAGCACGGCCGCCATGGAAGGCAATACATTCGTCGGCCCCAATGGCGAATCGGGCAGCGAGGTTCGCGTCCACACCACCCTCAGCGGCGATCAGCGTTATCCGAGTGTGGCCATGGACGCCACCGGCGACTTCATGGTCGTCTGGAGCGGCGCCGGTATCGGCGACCTGCAGGGGGTATTCTACCAGCGGTACGAAAAGGTGCTTGACGATGCCGGACCGGTGGTAAGCGACGTGTTTGCCGTGGATCCCGACTCGGAGCTCGATCAGGTCCTTTCGGGCGATGTACTTCCTTACACGGTGGCTCAGTTCGTGTTGAACTTCGACGAGAATTTGAACGTCGAAGATGGCGCCGGCGGCACGAACAGCATTTTGAACACAAGCAACTGGACCCTCACGCGTGATGGCAGCGTTGTCTTCGGCGGCGTTTCGTCGGTCAGCTTCGCGTTCAATGAGGCAACCCAGAAGTATCAGGCCACTGTAACCTTCGACGGTGACGCCGGTGAAACCGGATTGCAGGCGTTGGATGAAGGCCGGTATGTCCTGTCCATCAGCCCGCGTGTCGAAGATATCTTCGGTAACGCACTCGACGGCGACTACAACGGCGTGCCTGGCGGCACGTTCAACCGTGAATTCGTCATTCGGATGGGGTCGGACGACGATGAAGATCCCGCACCGGGGCCGGGCGATCCTGGCGACGACGACGAGGACGAATCCGTCACCGACTCGATTCTCGGCAACCAAGACAGCCCCTGCGTGGCCTCCAATGCCGACGGCGACTACGTTGCCATTTGGGTAACCCGTGGCACGGGGACTGACTGGTATAACCAAGGGAATATCGTCGGTCAGCGGTACACGGCCGCCGGAACGAAAGTGGGCGTTCAGTTCACGGTCTGCTCCTTCGATAGCGGATCGCAAGTCCAACCGGACGTGGCCATGGATAGCTTCGGCAATTTCGTAGTGACCTGGGCAGGTGAAGGCGAAACGGACGAGTCGGGAATCTGGGCCCGTGTGTACGATGCCTTCGGCGTGCCGCTTGGCGATCAGTTCCGGGTGAACCAGCACGTTCCCGAAGCCCAAAGCGTACCGGCGGTGGCCGTGGACGGCAGCGGCAATTTCGTCATTGCCTGGGCCAGCTATGGCCAGGATGCCCGCAGCAGTGCTCCTACGGCGAGCATCTATGCTCGGGTCTTCAATCCTTACGGCAGTGCCGTAACCAACGAGTTCCTGGTGAATGCCTATGCTCAGAACAACCAGACGAATCCTGACGTGGCCATGGATGCCGACGGCAACTTCGTGGTCATCTGGCAGAGTGAAAAGCAGGATGGCAATCAGTGGGGAATCTACGGGCAGCGTTACAACGCGGCCGGCAACAAGGTAGGCGGCGAGTTCCTGATCAATAGTCGCACCGACGACAAGCAGCAGGATCCGTCTGTTGCCATGGACCTCGCCGGGAACTTCGTCGTGGTCTGGGCCGACTTCGGCCGGGATGGGAGCGATTACGGCATCTACGCCCGTCGCTACAGTGCATCGGGGGGCGCCTTGGACGCCACAGAATTCCGGGTGAACCAGTACACCACGAACTACCAGTGGCAGCCGTCGGTGGACATGGACAACTCCGGGAACTTCGTGGTTACCTGGACGACGATGGGCCAGGATCGCGAAGATGGTGTGAAGGACTTCGGTGTCTTCGCCCGCGCCTTCAATGCCAACGGCGCCGACTGGATCAACCCTGGCACCGGTACGGCCTTGGGCGAGTTCCGTGTGAACGCCAATACGGTGGGCGATCAGGTAACGCCTGACATCGCCGTTGACGCCAACGGCGACTTTGTCGTCGTTTGGGTCGGCCCGGACGGCAGCGGAACGGGCGTCTTCCATCGCCCCGTTGGCATGACCGCCAGTGCAACCAGCAGCGAGGATCCGCCATCCGGCGGAACCGTCCCCGGCAGCGGTTCTACAAAGACCCTGTTTGATCTCGTCGGCTGGGCATCCAACGGCGGATGGTGGGTCGGCGAAAGCGATGGGATCAGCTCCTTCGCTAACCAGTTGGGCACGAAGTGGAGTACGGGCGTCAACTGGGTTGACGTCATGACCGGCGATTTCAACGGCGACGGGCTCGATGATATCGTCGGGCGGGTAAGCCATAATGGTGACTGGTGGGTCGCCACCAGCAATGGCGACGGCACGTTCACCAATCAGAGATGGACCCGTTGGAGCACGAACGTCGACTGGACGAGCATCATGGTCGGCGATTTCAACGGCGATGGTGCTGACGATCTCGTCGGCCGGGTAAGCCATAATGGCGACTGGTGGGTCGCCACCAGTAACGGCGCCAACGGTTTCACCAACGCCAAGTGGACCCGTTGGAGCACGAACGTCGACTGGACGAGCATCATGGTCGGTGATTTCAACGGCGACGGTACTGACGATCTCGTCGGCCGGGTAAGCCATAATGGCGACTGGTGGGTCGCCGCCAGTAACGGCGCCAACGGTTTCACCAACGCCAAGTGGACCCGTTGGAGCACGAACGTCGACTGGACGAGCATCATGGTCGGTGATTTCAACGGCGATGGTACTGACGATCTCGTCGGCCGGGTAAGCCATAATGGCGACTGGTGGGTCGCCGCCAGTAACGGCGCCAACGGTTTCACCAACGCCAAGTGGACCCGATGGAGCGCCAACGTCGACTGGACTAACATCATGGTCGGCGATTTCAATGGCGATGGCGCCGATGACCTTGTCGGCCGGGTAAGCCATAACGGCGACTGGTGGATCGCCAGCTCGACTGGAACCGCCTTCACCAACGCCAAGTGGACCCGATGGAGCGCTTCCGCCGGTTGGGACCATGTCATGGTCGGCAATTTCACCGCGGCTGCTATGCAGGCGGAAGGGACGCCGGCCGAGGGGCAGCCGGAGGCCGAGACGCTTGCGGTCAACGACCTTAAGGCCGTGGTCGAAGAGGCGGTCCTCCGCCTGTCTTCCGACCTGGAACAGATGGCGTTCCAAGTCCATATTGCCGATCTGGCAGGCCAGAAACTGGCCATGACGACGGGCGACTCGATCCTGATCGACGACGATGCCGCTGGCTTCGGCTGGTACGTCGGCACAACCGACGACGCCTTCGAGGCGACCGGTGTGGAAAGTCAACTGGCAGCCCAAGCAGGCTCGGAAGCCGCCCAGAACATGGACCTGCTGACCGTGGTCATGCACGAGATGGGCCATCTGCTCGGCTACAGCCACGAGGCCGAAGGCCTGATGAAGCCGACGCTGGCCGCCGGTGTTCGCCTGTTGCCCGCCGGCGATCTGGCCGCCGCCGCAGTGCCCGAACAGGCTTATCGCACCATGGCTTGGCTGGACGATCTGGCCGAGAGCCGGCGCGAGAAGTCGGAAAACTCCCTGCAAGTGCAGGCGGTGGACGAGGCCCTGAAGGTCTACTGGAGCTAGAGCGTCAAGGAATTGACGTCGCGAAACCCGAACCCGCCTCGGTCTCCTCGCAACCGCGTGGAGGCCGACGGCGGGTTTTTCGGTTCCTGCGTTTCTCGTGCATGTTCGGTTCGTAGTTCCGCCTTCAGACGGTCTTCTTGCATTGGGACTACCCCGGATTATTCGCGATAGGTAGGGTGGGTCAAACAAGCCGCTTCTTTGGTGGGTCATCGGTCGCTGATGCGCGCCTTGTTCCAGGGGGCGGGCTGTAAATCAGCTCGGTTGCGGCTTGTGCGGACCCACCAACGATCTACGCGACCTCGACCCACCCTACGTAGATGAATAATCCGGACTACAGGCGGCTATTCCTCTTCCGGCCGAAGCAGGGACTACTCCTGCCGTGCCGTCTTGTCTTCTTCGCAACCGTTCTTGTATCTGGGGCGCCGGCAGAACAACCAGACATAATAGACCGGAACGCCTGCAAGAATGCTGCCTACGCTCCAAAGCGATGGCCTGAGCCACTGATGGAACGCGGAGACGGCCATGAAGATCGTCACCGCCATGAACACGGCAGGAACGACCGGGTAGCCCGGAACGCGAAACGGCCTCTCCAACTTGGGGCGCCGCCACCGGAGAACGAATACGGCGCCAATGAAGAGCATGGCGAACAACGACAGTCCCACCGAAGCATATTTGAATAGATTCTGAAAGTCCATGGCGAACAGAATACCGATCGCACACAGGCTCTGCAGCAGCATCGCATAGACGGGAACCTGCCCTCTCCGGCTGATCCGCGAGGCGATTGCAGGAAACAAGCCATCCTGGGCCATTGCATAGTACACGCGTGGCCCGGTGATGATGAATGCATTGACGGTTGCCAGGAAGGTCACGCCCAACAGTACGGAAAAGACATTGGATGCGTGTGGGCCGAAGAGATTCTCAACCGCCAGATTCGGGACTTGTTCCGCATTATGAAACCCCACGTCGGCCAAGGGCACAGAGTAAACGAACACAAGGTTGACAGCCAGATACAGGAGGACCACCGATGCCGTTCCTAGAAGGAGCGAACGGGGAAGAATTCGCCCCGGGTTTCGGACCTCGCCGGCCAGATAGCCGGCGGCGTTCCAGCCGCTGTAGGCAAACATGACGAAGAACAACTGGGTCGCAGCCGTCTTCCATTCAATATGCCGGATGGTTTGTCCTTCCGTAATACGGGCAAACTGCCCGCCGCCAAACAGCACGGCCGAGACGACCAGTCCCACAAAGAGGCCGAGCTTGATGAGCGTCGTGACGTTCTGCATCCAGGCGGAATGGCGATGGCCGAAGAGGTTCGGCAAGGTAATTGTGACGATAATCACTGCCGCCACAATCTGAATCCGGTACCCCTCGCCCCACCCGAAAGGTGTCAGGAGATACAGGGCCGCAATGTAACTTGCTACCGCCAGCGGCGCGGAGAACCCGAGAAAAAACGAGGTCCAACCCGACAGAAATGCCGGCATGGGCCCGTACGCCTCGCGAAGATAAACGTATTCACCGCCGGCCCGCGGCAAGGCGGCGGCCAACTCCGCCACACACAGGGCGCCACACAAAGCCAGTGTTCCCCCCAGGGCCCACAACCCGAGAATTGCCCAATGGTTCTGAAGCGATGCCATCATGTAGCCGGGCGAGACGAGAATCCCGGTCCCAACCATACTGGCGATGACCACATAGGTCGCGGTGGACAAGCCGAACTTCCGCTGCAACGAATCTTGCGACATCGGGCTGCTGCCTTTCTGAGAAATCTCGTATTCAACCCCACAGTCTTATTGCATCTCGCATCGGCGCCTAAGCCGGACAGTCTTTTTAGTCCGGACTGTTCAGACCGGCGCATACCAGCTTATCGGTGTTCTCGCCTCGCAGGAAGGGTTACGCCGGGTTTTCTGGTGGCCCTTTCCAGGCCGGGCGTGCTACAATAGACTGTGTAATAGGGAGTGTTTACGCCTTTTTCCTCGAGCAGCAGCCTGAGAGCGGTTTTCATGCGTCATCGCGGTATCTTGACAGTCCTGGTTTCTGCAGCCCTTCTGGCGGCGGCCGCGATTGCCGCAGCCGCGCTACTCTATCCGCGTCTGCCCGATCCGGAGCACGCAAACCGGCGGGAATTGATCCGCTGGTTGGTCACCCAAGACCTGACACACGTGCCCACGGCGACGCGTGAAGCGCTCGCCCTGCGATTGGAAGAGGAGTTCTCCGGCGAAATCGACTGGCCGGCCACCGCCTCCGAACTCACCGATGCGCAACGCCTGCAATTGTGTGAAAACGTCCCCTTGTTGGTGGGGCCATGGATGCAGGCGAAGGCCGGCTGTTATGCGGCCCTTTCCGTTGCCGAGCGGGTGAGCTACCTCGACCGGCTGATCGATACGCTTCAGCAATGGCGCGGCCTGGACGAGATTGCGCCTGCGTCGGTCGCGAGCGGCCAGTCACATCCGGGGCTAATGGCGAATGCTATGGAGCAGCTTTCGGCCGTCAAGGAGCATGCAGACACCGCAAAACGAGCCGAGATGAGCGAGTTCATGCTGGCGTTGGAGACCCGCTGGGCCGTGCGTGAGCTGAGCCGACGGCTCCGATCTGCCACCGACTTATGGCGATCCGGTCAATGACCAACTTCACGGCGGCATCTTCTTGATTTCTTCTGTAGAAACAAATGGAGCTGATTCGACCGAGTGAAATCGACCGGCGACCCTTGCACCTGATGCAAACGCTTACGAAGCGACCGAATCGGCGGCTCGCTCCGCCTCGGACAGCTCCGTGGCAACCATCGGCCGGTCCTCGTCCGGCGGAAGATTCGGCCGGACCAGAAGGAAGATCACGGCACTCAGGAGTCCGACGACGAGTCCCAGGATGCTTCCCCACTTCTGCCCGAGCCCCAATCCGATATCCTCTACGAAGATATAGCTTGTGGTAACGACCGTCATGAAGACGGCCGGGAAGAATGCGATCCACCAACGACTGGCCCGCCGGGCAAGAAACACGGTTCCGGCCCACAGAGTGATGGCGGCCAGCGTCTGATTGGCCCAGCCGAAGTACCTCCATACGATACCGAAGTTCACGAAGTTCATCGCGAACGAGATCACGAACAGCGGAATGGCCAGCAAATAACGATTGAGAACACGCTTCTGCGGAAGGTGAAAGTAATCGCCCAGCATCAGCCGGCTGACCCGAAAGGCCGTATCGCCGGAAGTGATCGGCAGAACAACGACGCCGAGCACAGCCAACGCGCCGCCGAAATGCCCCATCGTCGCAATGCACGTATCGTGCACCACTCCCCCGGGGCCGCCGCTCGCAAGCGCCTCCGCCAAGCCCTCGCTTCCCCCGTAAAACCCCTGCGCTACCGAAGCCCAGACCAGGGCAATGACGCCCTCGGCAATCATCGCACCGTAAAACACCACTCGCATGTGTTTCTCGCTCTTCAGGCATCGCGCCATCAGCGGACTCTGCGTCGCGTGAAACCCGCTCACGGCGCCGCAACTCACCGTGATGAAGATCAGCGGCCAGGCCGGCAACTGCTTGGGGTGCAGGTTGGCGAGCGTAAAATCCGGCATGGCGATCCGGCCGCTTAGCAGTGCAATCCCCAACCCGAAAACCATGACCAGAAGCGCAGCGGCAAAGAGCGGGTAGAGACGACCGATCAGCACGTCGATCGGAAGCATCGTGGCCACGATGTAATAGGCGTAGATCAACAGCATGACCACCCACAACCATCTGGACAGCCCAAACGTGGACGCATCAAGCCACGACACGGTCCCTGCCCCTAACCAGGAACCGACCGTCTCGGCCGGGAGAATCTGCACCAGCAACATGGCCGGCCCCTTCACGAACACCGTGCCGACCAACAGCATGAGAAGGATGATGAAGAAAGTCGTGAAATGCCGGGTCGTGTCGCCAAGGTATCGACTGATCAGATCGGGCAAACCGGCGCCGTGATTACGGATGGACATGCCGCCGGACAGAAGATCGTGAACGGCGCCGCCGAAGATACATCCCAAGACAACCCACAGGAACACCTGCGGCCCCCACAATGCGCCCAGAATCGGTCCGAAAACCGGCCCCAGTCCGGCGATGTTCAGAAGCTGGATCAGGTAGACCCGCCACGTCGGCATGGCGACATAGTCAACGCCGTCGGCCAGCGCCACGGCCGGCGTAACCCGACTGGGATCTGTGCCAATTGCGGATTCCGTCAGCCGCCCATAGAAGAGGTAACCTCCGATGAGCAGTGCAAGACCAATAACGAAAGCGATCATGTCAATCTCTCCTAACGATGGCCGCGAGGATCGTCTTTCCAGGTGTGGCCGGCAACGAGCCAGCGGCCGTCGTATCGACGCAAGGTCAAGTCCAGTTCCAAAGGATAATGCTGGTAGGGAACCTCCCCTTGCCGGTCATGGAACTCGATGCGCGCGCTGAGATGCACCTTCACGCTCGGCGGACTGGTCAATTCGTTGATCTGGCCGATCTCCAGATGCGTGACCTTCACGCGTACGATCTCGACCCGCTGCATGGCCCAGCGAACCGTGTTTTCGGTGATCTCAGCCTGAGGCGCCAGGCAGGCGAGGACGGCTTCCGGATCGTTGGCCTCCAGGGCCGCGCAGCCGGCATCGATGGCGGCTTCCACCCGTTCGCGCTCCGTCTCCACCAGCCATTCCAGCCCCACCAAGGCTGCAACCAATAGGACAACGCCTCCCATCACACCAAGAACGACACCGCGACCCGTCTGGATAAGAACGACGCCAAGAATCGCCACAACGACGATCCCGGCGAGGATGACCGGCAGCGGGTTTTCCAGAAGGACGGTCATGTGCTTGGGACGAGCAAAAGCCCGCAGGAATGGCTGGGGCGTAAACCATGAGCCGTTCACAGCCCCTGAATACTCGAGGATATTCGGGCGGCATACCCTGGCTGGGTATGCCGCCCCGTGGATAACACGTTCTCATCCGGCAATTAGCCGAACAGCGGGCCGCCGTACAAGGCGCCGTCGCCAAGAATCTCTTCGATGCGCAGCAACTGGTTGTACTTGGCCATGCGGTCGGTGCGCGACGCAGAACCGGTCTTGATCTGGCCCGTGCCCAGGCCAACGGCCAGGTCGGCAATGGTCGAGTCTTCCGTTTCACCGCTACGGTGGCTCATAACGGCCGAGTAACCGTTGCGGCGGGCCATTTCGACGGCCTCGATCGTTTCGGTCAGGGTGCCAATCTGGTTCACCTTGATCAGAATGCTGTTGGCAATGCCTTCCTCAATACCGCGGGCAAGGCGGGCCGTGTTGGTCACAAACAAATCGTCGCCGACCAACTGCACCTTGTCGCTAAGCCGATCGGTCAGCAGCCGCCAACCATCCCAGTCGTCCTCGGCGCAACCGTCTTCGATCGAGCAGATCGGATACTTCTCCACCCAACTGCCGAGCAGATCGACCACCGCAGCGGCGTCGATCTCTTTGCCCTCGACCTTGTACACCTTCTTTTCGGCATTGTAGAACTCGCTGGCCGCAGCGTCGAGCGCGATGTACACCTCCTCGCCAGGCTTGTATCCGGCCTTCGCAATGGCTTCCATAATGACGTCCAACGCCTCGGCGTTGCTGCCAAGATCGGGAGCGAATCCGCCTTCGTCGCCCACGTTCGTGCTGAGGCCCTTGCCCTTGAGCACCTTCTTCAGATTGTGGAAGATCTCGCAGCCGGCTCGGATCGCGTCGGTGAACGAGTCGAGCCCCAGCGGCATGATCATGAACTCCTGGATATCGACGGCGTTGTCGGCGTGGCTGCCGCCGTTGATGATGTTCATCATCGGCGCGGGGAGAATCCGTGCCTGCACGCCACCCAAATAGCGGAACAAAGGCAGCCCGCAATGGTCTGCCGCCGCGTGCGCCGCCGCAAGCGAGACGCCCAAGATGGCATTGGCGCCCAGGGTACTCTTGTTCTCCGTACCATCCAGTTCGAGCATGCGTTGGTCGAGTGCCACCTGATCGAGCACGTCCATTCCGCACAGTTCATCCGCCAATCGCTCGTTGACATTCTCGACGGCCTTGAGCACCCCCTTGCCGAGGTATTCCGATTCGTCGCCATCGCGCAGTTCGAGGGCCTCGTGAACACCCGTGCTGGCGCCGCTAGGCACGGCGGCTCGGCCGAAAGAACCGTCGGCCGTCTCCAGATCGACCTCCACGGTAGGATTGCCGCGGCTGTCGAGGATCTGCCGGGCGCGAATGTCTACAATCGTTGAACTCATGATTGGGTTCCTTACAAAACGTGAAATCGAAATTCGGAAAGCAGGGCCCTACAGACCCCGCATCGAAGACTCGGAAACAGACGCCATTATTCTGCGCATCGGCTGGGGCGTTGCCTAGCGGGGGCCCTTAGGCGGGCTGCGGAAACAAATGTACAAGCACGCAGCGCCAGCGAGTGGCTCCAATCGACCCACTCGCTTGCGTTTCGAGCTTGTCTTGTCGGTAAGTTGTCTTCTGCCGCTCGCCTTACAGGTGGGCACGGCGGCGGATCTGGTCGCGCAGCCGGGCAGCCCGTTCGTACTGCTCTGCGGCAATTGCTTCGGAAAGCTGTTCTCCCAGCGTGGGGCCCACCTGGTATTCCTCCCGAAGCGATTCCCGCAAATGAACCAACTGCTCCACCAGTTCGTCTTCCTCGAACTGCTCCTCGGCCTCCAGCCCCTCGAAGATCTCCCGCATCCGGTCCAAACCGGCGTCGATCTCCTCGATGGCCTCTTCCGGGGTAGCCGTCTTCAATTGCAGCAAGGCCGCCGCCTGCGTGCGATGGAACAGGACGAACGGCCGGTACTGCTCGTGCAGCAGCATCCATTGGGGATCCGTCGCGTGTACAGCGGCGAAATCCATCATCGCCAACGTATGGTCAGCATCGGCAATCGCGTGCTCGAACTCCCGCAATGCAAGCCAGCAGACCCGCCGATGGTAGAACTGGAGGAATTCCCGGTCCAACTCAAAGTATTGGTCTTCGTCAAGCACCAGCGCGTCGCCGGCCGCCGACGCCTCGTCCATCAAGGCCTGCAAAAACGTGTCGCGACCGTTGAAACGCTGGCCATCGGGCCGACCGGTCACCTCCATCTGCAGGACACCCAATTCAATCCGCATCTGCAACACGTTCCGGCCGTCGTGTGCCCGGAGCAGGCGGGCGCTGACCACCCCGGGCTGATAGGGCCAGTCTTCGAAAATGTGGTCGATGTCGTAGTGGTGCGGCATGGCGTAGGTTCACCGATCGCTACTCGGGAAGCGGCGAGCGACGGCGGTGTTTCTTTTCGGAGTTCTGCTTTTTCTCTTGCAGGCGGCGCCGTTGCGAAGCCCGGGTCGGTTTCGTCGCCCGGCGAGGCGTGGGCTCCACCGCAGCGGCGGCGAGCATGGCGCGGAGTTTCTCCAGGCAATCGGCAACGTTCCGGCCGGCGTCACGGAACCGTTGACTCGTTACAAGCAACTCTCCCTGCGTCGTGATGCGACGTCGCTGCTGGGCGACCAGTCGCCGTCGTATCGCATCAGGCAAACTGGGGCTTGCCATGACGCGCCAGCGCAACTCCGCCTTTGTATTGACTTTATTGACATTCTGGCCGCCGGGCCCGCCGCTCCGCGCAAACTGGAAACGGAACTCGCGAAGCGGAACCTTCAGTTTGGCGTTGACGACGAGCATAACTCACGGAAACGGGTGGTCTATTCTCCCACAAGATCCGCGTAAGCGGCCTTGGCGTGATCCAACAGCGACGGGTAGTCGCACGATTCCACGTCCTCGCCGAGCAACTCGACGTCATAGTAGCCGTCGTAACCGGCCGTCTTCAAGGCCGCGACCAACTCGCCCAGCGGCAGAGTCCCCTCGCCAAGTCGGCAGCGATTCTGCTCGCCCTCCGGCGGTCGGCGGGCGTCACCCAATTGGACCAGCGCGATCTGCGATACAACTTCCGGAATTCGGGCCGGCAGTGCAGGATCGTGACCCAAATGATAGGTGTCCAGCACAAGCTTGACCCACGGACTATCGACCACGTCGAGCAGCCGGAGCGCATCGTCCAAACTGGTGAGAAACGTACAGTCCGTCGCGCAACCGGGATGCATCGGCTCCAGGGCCAGGACAATCCGGTGCTGCTCGGCGCAGGGGACGACCTCCGCCAATGCATCTTTCAGCAGGCGGTTGGCGTGATTAAACGTATGTCCTGCCCTCGCGCCGCTGCAAACGACCAAACACCCGGCCTTCAGTTCGGCGGCAACTCGCACGGCCTCGCAGGCATCCTGCACGCTTTCCCGATAGGTGCGTCCGTCGCTGCCGGTGAATCCGCCGGCCCAGAACAAATGCGAAGCTTCCAACCCGTGTTCGGTCAGAAGTTGCGCTGCCCGGTCCGGTCCGAAATCGGAAAGCTTCTGTCGCCAGACGCCGATGGCGGGGATTGCCTTGGCCGAATAGGTCGCGACATCCTCCTCCAGCGACCAGCGGAACGTGGTGGTTTCGTTAACTGACAGCTTTGCCATCCGTGTACACTCCTTCTGGTGGGGAGCCGACACGGCCAACCCACCCACCTATTATCGCCCATTGCCGAAAGCGAGTAAACAGGGACCCAAAAGTCGACCGGATCGGGGGGCAAGATGGGGCGAACGGCAGCAAAACCCGGCTACACTGCCCTTGACCTGAACGAGCGATGCCGCCAGACTGATGCGGAAGCACACCTGCTTCTCGATCCGTTTGATCTGCAGCATTTCCGTCCGCCATGAAGATCATCACCCGATACGTCACTGCCGAACTGTGCAAGATGTTCTTTCTTGCCCTCGGCGTGCTGACGCTGATGATGGTCGTGGTGGGGATTGTGCGCGAGGCAGCCAGCCAGAGTCTGCCGTTGCAGCACATCGTCCGGCTGCTCCCCTACATCCTCCCAGACGCCCTGCGGATCGCCATTCCCGTCACCCTCTTGTTGGCCGTGGCGAGCATCTACAGCCGGATGTCGAGTGCGAATGAGGTGATTGCCCTGAAATCGGCAGGCATCTCGCCCTGGTGCATCCTTTGGCCCACCCTGACGGTTGCGTTCTTTCTCAGTCTGTTCACCGTCTGGCTGAACGACGTTGCCGTCTCCTGGGGACGCGAGGGGACGCAGCGGGTTGTCGTCAGTGCCATTGAGGACGTTGTCTACGGCATGCTGCGGGCCCATCGGCAGTATAGTGTTCCCGGGCTGTCCATCAGTGTACAACGCGTCGAAGGCCGGCGACTGATCCGGCCGACACTCTCCGTTCAGCAGCAAGGGGATCATCCGGCAATCACGATCATCGCCGAAGAGGCCGAGCTGATTGCCGACCTCGAGCGGGATGTCCTGCGGCTGGTGCTCCGCAACGGCGCCTTCGACGTCGATGGCCAACTGACGGTCGAGTTTCCGGACGTGCAGGAGCAGGCGATTCCGTTGGGAACCGCAACGCGATTGCGCGACCTGACCACCCATCCCTCCTCAATCCCCTTGATCCGAATCCCCGAAGAAATCGCCGCCCAGCAACAGCAACTGGCCGAGCTGGCCAGTCATGAAGCCCCGGCCGATTCTCCTGCCCCGGACGGCGACGGCGATGTGCAAGACGCATCGCAGAAACACGAACAAGCATGGGGCCGGCTATGTCGTTTGCGAACGGAACCGCACCGTCGCTGGTCGGCCGGGTTCAGTTGCCTGTTCTTCGTGTGGGTGGGGGCGCCGATGGCCGTCTGGATGCGGAATCGCGACTTCCTGTCCAGTTTCTTCCTCTGCTTCCTGCCCATCCTGATCGTGTACTATCCCCTGCTGGCCTACGGCATCGATGGCGCGAAATCCGGCACGCTGCCTCCTTGGGGTGTATGGGCCGGCAATCTGCTTCTGGCCGTGTGGGGCTTTATCCTGATACGGAAGATCGTGCGCTACTGAAGCTTCCAGGCGGTCGCCCAACGGATCTGCTTCGGCGCAAAGCCGAACTCGTCGCGGAGTCGCGCAAGCATATCGTCCATGTGGCCTGCACCGTAGAAGATGGCGATCTTGTGCTTGCCGTTATCGAGTTCCTTCTTCAGGACTTCCAGGGCCACCTTGTTCCGCTCGGCAATGAGCGTGGAGCCTTCCGGCCCATCCATGACCGCCATCGCCTCCTGCATGGTATCAAACTGCTCCGCCATCACGCGGCGGAGCGCCATCGCCCGGTTTCCGGAAAAGAGGCTCCAGAGCAGCCGAACGTCGCCTCCGGCCGCCTTCCCTTCATTCTGCTGCGCCAGACTGTAGCCCATCATCCGAAGCATCAGCCCGCCAAAGCTCTCGCCCCGATCTTCCATCGACTGCGTGAACTGCTCCGGCGACATGTCGGCGTGGACCAGATTCTCCGCGCTGTAGTCGATACCTTCAAGTTGGAACTGGAGTTCCAACAGATCGGTCAATCCGTGCTGGGCTAGTGACAGCGGGTTGCTTGTGTTGCGAGGCTCGCTCTTCTTCACACGCGTCCCTTCCGGCGCCACCAGTTCGTACAGGACGGCGTCGTAGCCGGTGAAGTCACGGTTCAACTGCGTATAGAACTCGGGCTCGGCCATGTGAACCGCCGCAATCAGATCGACCGTCGAATCGGCCGCCGCGCCGTCGATCGGCCGGCAGCGAACGGTGGCAATCTGCAAGGCTTCCGGTTCGCCGTCCTTTGGGCTCGCCACGCGAAGGAAGCGGACCGGCTCTTCAACCGCCTGCCATGGCGCATCGGCCGCCGCACACGCGGCCAGACCTCCGAACAGGACAAGAAATACGGCCGTCAAACGCACCAAACCCGGCGCGATTCGTGTGCGGAATACAAACCTGGTCATGACAGTAACCCCCTTCGCAATCCGGTTTGCCCCACTCTCCGAATTATAGGCCACCGGACCAGGGCGTGCCACCGTGCCGAGAACATCCATCGCTGCAAGCACGTCTTCACTCGGAACGCGAACCGACCTCCGGCGGCTGCCGAGCGTCCCTCGCCTGCTTGCGACGGTCAATCACGCGCACGGCGACAACCGCCACCCCCATACCAAGGGCCAACCCTGCAAGTCCGCCGAGAAGCTGCCCGAAGGCAGCGACGGCGCCCCACAGAGCGCCAAGCATGGCCGTGACGACAGGGAACAGAAACAGCCCCATCGGCGCCAGAACCGTCGTTCCCATGCCCGTTTCGGCATCCTCCGGCGCGGTGCAGTCCGGGCCCTCACCCGATTGCCCCGAACCGCAAATGGGGCAGCCTGCACACCCCACGTCCTGAGGCTCGCCCGGCAGCATGGGCAATTCATCGTGCGAGGAAGGCATGGAGGCAGCCTCCTACTGATCCGAGTAGACCCGAGTGCTCTCTTCCTTCGTAACAGGCGCCTCGGACATCTCGTCGGTAAGCACCTGCACCCGCACACGCAGATCGCCAGGCTGGACTCCGCGAACGCGGACCCGGTAGACCGTGTCGGCCTTCGGCGCCAAGCGTGCAAGAGGCTCGAATGCAACCTGGCGGGCCTCCATCACGTAACGCGCCGGCCCCTCCGCCGCGATCGCTTGCATTTCCGGCGGCAGGAGCATGTGAACCCGGACGTTCGTGGCCGCCTTCGACCCCTGGTTCAAAACACTGATTTCGTAGACCGTTTCTCCGTTGACTTCGATCGGATCAACGACGTCCCGCACCTCGAACAGGATTGCGGCGATGCCTTCGATGATCACCGGCTGCTCCGACTCGGTTTCCACGCCTTTGGCCGCCGTACCGCGAATCCGCAAGGAATGCTCGCCTGCCCGGATGGGCATGGTGACCAACTTCACAACGCCCGTCTCCTGCACCGGCAGCTCATCCAGACGCCAGTGGACGGCGCGCGTCGCCTGATCGTAGTGGCCTGCGTTGTTGGCGCTGACGAACTCCAGGCCGTCGGGCAAGTGGGCAACCAGTTCCACGTCCTTCGCCGCCGCGGTGCCCGGATTGGAGATGCCTACCTCGTACGTCGCCTCACGCTCGAGAAATCGTCGCTGCGGTCCGTCCACGGCCACTTCCAATTCGGGCGCTACCACGTTGATGTCCAGTTGATGCTCTGCCCGCAGATTGCCCTCGCCACGCGCAACGATCATGTTCGTAACGGCCCCCGGACGGTCTGCAACCAGATCGAGTTCCAGCTTGCGCGATTCTCCCGGCTGGAGCGCGCCGACCTCATATTCCAGGTCTGTGCCGGCCGCATGCCGAAGCCCGGCTGGCACCCGTTCCGAAAGCACCACACCGGTCGCGACTCCGCTGCCGGGGTTCGACAGCGTAATGCTGAGCTTCAGCGTCTCGCCAATGAGCACCTGCGAAGCGGCAGTCGATTCCAACACAAGCTCCGGCTTGGTCGCCACGGCGCGCGCCGTGGCCGCCGCGCTGAAGTGGACTGTGGCAACACTTCCAATCTCCCCTTCTTCAATCGGCATCACTTCCATTGTCACGGTGGTTTCCTGGCCAGGCTCAAGCGTGCCAAGCGACCAGATCAACTCGCCGCGCGTGCCTCGACTTGCCCGAGGCGTCGTTGAGGTGAGCTGGGCCCCCTTGGGAACCTGATCCCGCACCTCCACGCCTGCTGCGGCCACCGCGCCCGTGTTGCGCACCTTCACAACAAACGTCGCCGGCTTGCCGACTTGCATACCTGCCGGCGCCGTCTTCTCAATGGTCACTTGCGGCGTCTGTGCGCCTTCCAGGTGTTGCGCCCCCGGCTGGCCGGCTCCTTCGTCCAGCATCCCCTGGCCAACCGCCTCGGGTGCGGCGATAGAACGCATCCCGGCCGCCGCGTCCATCGTTGGACCGGCAGCCAACCCGCCCAGGCGATCGTTCTCGCTGGCCGGCATCTGCGCCGGGGCATCCCGGCGCACCGGCAAGTCCATGATCGTGGCAGTCGGCGGATCGGTAGCGTTCGGTGGCTGCAATCGGGGCCCTACCGCTTCCGAAGGAGCGGCCTCTTCCTGCCCCGCAGGCTGCAGAGCCGGATAACGATTGCCCTCACTGCTCGGATATGGCCGTAGCGGCGACCCGCCGGCATCGGCCAATTCCACACCCGCTGGTTCCTGCTCCGCCTGTTCTTGGTGCGACACCAACGTCGCCTCCGGGCGAATTGGATTCTCCACACTCGGGGCGGTTGTCACCGCGGTATCGGCAGGTCCGCGGCGAAACGGGTCGGCCGGCGGACTCTCACGCAACTCGGTTGGCTTCGTTCCTGCCGGCTCGTAGCCCCGCAAGGGTGACTGCGACGGATGTGTTGCAGAAGGCAGATCGAGCGGCGTTGCCGGGGCGGCGCTTCGCAACGGGTTGCCAGCCTCCGCAGCTTCCGCTGCCAGAGACCGTTCGGCCGGCGGATCGGCCACGTCACTGTTGCTACGTTGGGCCTGCGCGATGGCAATCAGACCTAGGACCACGACCGTGACCAACGCTGCCACGCGGAGCATAATTCGCTTCATGGGACTAATCCACGACAGAAGGGCTGTGATTTTGGGGAAAAGGCGGAAACTGGGCGCATCGTGTCATGTTCACAGAAGAAATCGCTGCGGTTACTACCAAATCCCGCCTGCCAAGGGAAGGGCAATATCCACATTTTCCCAAATCGCCACCCAAACACCCCCCGTTGCGGTCATGCGCAAACCTGGCCACGAGCGTCTGCGCCCCCCTCCGACGTTGAAGTCTCCATCCCAAACGGATACCAGCCATGAACCCCAGGTCGCCGAGTGCATCCGGGGGTTCGTAGTTCCGCCTTCAGGCGGCTTCCCCAGCAGTGTCGCCCAAGACAAGAACCACGAAAGACACGAATCACACGAAAGGTTGGCAAAGACGATGCCTGCGTCCTGCCCGTGCAAACATCACGATGGCTGCCCCAGCCCCACGTCCCCGGCGCGTTTTCGCCGAAGGCGCTCAGCACCGTATGGTCACCCGGCCCCATGGCAACGTCACATCCCCCGCGCATTTCCCCGACGTTTTGCCGCCGCAGGCGGCGAACGGCCCCACTCGCTTGCGCTTCGAGCTTCTGCGCGCTGGCGCGTCCCCCCCTACAAGCACGCAGCGCGAGCAAGTGGATCGAGTGTTTCGGTCCTTGCCGCCGCACCGCGGCGCAGCCGCATATGGAGTGCGGGAACTTGTTCCCGCCTTCTGGCCTACACCGCCCGCAAACACTCCAGTTCGCCACCTTCCCGATCTCCCAACTCCGATCTGCGATCTCCGATACCTCGTGTCCTCGTGCTCGAAATCGTAATCGTCTTTGTATTTCCCTCTGTTCCCTCTGCTCCCTCCTGTTCATTCCCTTCTTCGTCTTCATGTTGGCGTCAATCGACACTCAATTCAGAAGACGAACAGGAGCCCGCGAAGCACATAGAGCAAGAACACCCTCGCCTTCTCGTCCGTGTTCCATCCGTGGCTGGGTCCTTCACGGACCCACTCGCTTGCGCTTCGAGCTTCTACGCGCTCGCGCGTCTCCCCTACAAGCACGCAGCGCCAGCAAGTGGATCGCGCGTTTCGGGCGCCTCGTTTCCGGTCCTTCACGGACCCACTTGCTTGCGCTTCGAGCTCGTACGCGCTGCCGCGTCCTCCATACAAGCACGCAGCGCCAGCAAGTGGATCGCGCGTTTCGGGCGCCTCGTTTCCGGTCCTTAACGGACCCACTCGCTTGCGCTTCGAGCTCGTACGCGCTGCCGCGTCTCCCCTACAAGCACGCAGCGCCAGCAAGTGGATCCGGCGTTTCGGGCGCCTCGTTTCCGGTCCTTAACGGACCCACTCGCTTGCGCTTCGAGCTTGTACGCGCTGCCGCGTCCCCCTACAAGCACGCAGCGCCAGCAAGTGGATCGCGCGTCCCGATTTGCCATCGCCTAAGCATCTGTGACCTCTCCCGTCTATCCGTGTTCCATCCGTGTTTCATCTGTGGCTTTTCATCCAACCACCGCGGCCCCAGTCTCCGGTTTTCTTCGCGTCTTCGCGCCTTGGCGTCTTTGCGTTAAGCGGTTCTTCCGCTTCAGGGTGCAAACTGCAAAGTAGCAGGCACGCTCCGTCGTGCCGTCCGCCGAGTTGCGACCAGCCTCAACCCAGACGCGTAGTCTGCGCCCAGAAGGGCAAGAGCCCGTTAAGCGTTCCGGCCGCCACGAGCTGCAGGTGGACGGAACGTCAACGCAAAGCCGCGAACCCGCCAGGACGCGAAGAGGCCGGCAGAAAGCTGGTCGACCGACTATTCGTCACCGCCCCCTCCCGTCCCGCGCCCCCGGCGCGTTTTCGCCGAAGGCGATTGTTACCGTAGCCTGGGGTTTCTCTACCCCAGGACCCATGGCCGCGCCACATCCCCCGCACATTTTCCCGATGTTTTGCCGCCGCAGGCGGCAAAACATCGGGCCTTTCTGATCGAAAGCACAGCCGTCGCGTTCACGCTACAGGACCGCACCGTTTGCACGCTTCCCCAAATCGTCGGACGACTCTCCGAGTCGTGAATCTTCCGACCGAAATCGACTCGGAGAGTCGACCGACTATTCGTCACCGCCCCCTCCCGTCCCGCGCCCCCGGCGCGTTTTCGCCGAAGGCGATTGTTACCGTAGCCTGGGGTTTCTCTACCCCAGGACCCATGGCCGCGCCACATCCCCCGCACATTTTCCCGATGTTTTGCCGCCGCAGGCGGCAAAACATCGGGCCTTTCTGATCGAAAGCACAGCCGTCGCGTTCACGCTACAGGACCGCACCGTTTGCACGCTTCCCCAAATCGTCGGACGACTCTCCGAGTCGTGAATCTTCCGACCGAAATCGACTCGGAGAGTCGACCGACTATTCGTCACCGCCCCCTCCCGTCCCGCGCCCCCGGCGCGTTTTCGCCGAAGGCGATTGTTACCGTAGCCTGGGGTTTCTCTACCCCAGGACCCATAGCCGCGCCACATCCCCCGCACATTTTCCCGATGTTTTGCCGCCGCAGGCGGCGCGTTTTCGCCGAAGGCGATTGTTATCGTATGGTCACCATCCAGGTCCCGTGGCCGCGTCCCGTCCCCCGCGCATTTCCCCGATGTTTTGCCGCCGCCGCCAGCGCGTTTTCGCCGAAGGCGATTGTTAACGTAGCCTGGGGTTTCCTTACCCCAGGTCCCATGGCCGCGTCACGCCCCCCGCGTATTTCCTCGATGTTTTGCCGCCGCCCCCGGCGCGTTTTCGCCGAAGGCGATTGTTACCGTAGCCTGGGGTTTCTCTACCCCAGGACCCGTGGCCGCGTCACGCCCCCCGCGCATTTCCCCGATGTTTTGCCGCCGCAGGCGGCAAAACATCGGGGCGTCCCTTTCGCCCATGTTGGCCGTTTCCCCGTCCGGTCCGTCCGTTGCGGCGTCCGGGATTGTTTGGCCGAGATTGTCTGAGTTGGATGGCCGGTGGTTGAGAAGATCGGGGGCATGTGAGAAGATCGGGGTCAAAGAAGATCATCCCTCCCGGAGCATATCGAGTTGTGTGAGGCATGCCAATAGCTCACTCCTACTCACCCGACCTGTCAATATTGGACCTGTCCCGTTTAATTGCCCTCGCTCTTTGATGCGATGCCATTCTTGACCCCTTGGAGAACCTTCTTGAGTTTGTTCAAGTCCCCGGCCAACTGGTCGCGCATGCACGGCGACAGGCCCGCTAATTCTTTGTCGATGTTTTTAATCAAGTCGTCGCAGCGTTTCGAGATACGACCAAACGAATCGAGAATCTTCTGCCGCAGGTTGTTGGGCCAGTCTCCCTCCCACTCCATTTCGTACAGCCCAAAGGGATCGCGTAGGCTCGTCGGGCGGTTGGAGCAGTACCGATAGAGGTTGACCCCGCCGATTGGATCCCTACTCACAAACCGCCCCAAATCCGCATCGTACATGCGGGCACGGTAGTAGTAGAGGCTGGTTTCTTCATCCAATCGGCGACCAGTGGACAGATACGGGTTGCCGATGGTGGAGGCTTGCGGATCGAGTAGGTTGGCGGCGGCGTCGAGGAAGAGGGGCTTGCCATACGCCGAGTAGGCGTAGCGCTCGACGACCGCACCGGTGGCGTCGGTGATGGCGGCGACAGAGTAGAGTGAGTTCTGATGGTAGTAGTAGGGCGTGGTGGTTGCGCCGTTGACGCTGAGCATCACGACCGCCTCGTCGATGTAGGTTGCGTAGACGAACTTGCGTTGCGGTGATGCAGGCAAGGCATCAGCCGCGTATTCGGCCACAACTTGGCTCCCGTCGCTCACAAGCACTGCCGTCACACTACCCTCGCCATCAGGGACAGTCTTCGAGACTCGCCTTCCCCGGGCGTCATATTGATATCCACACTCCGCTGTTCCATCCTGGTCGACATCAGCCGAAGCAAGCCGATTATCAAAGTCCCATGTATAACGATCCAAGGCATCGCCCGGGTTGCGGGTAAGGTTACCCGTTGCGTCGTGAACGACCGAGGTGGCGTCGATCGTGGCGATCTCGTGCACGGCGGTATGCGATCGCGTTTGCTGCACCTGATTCTCGGTGAACGTCGCCCAGTTGCCCACAAGCGAAAGATTCCACGCTTGATCCAGGTTGCCATCCGTCCGATTCCAGGCGGTGAGGCGATCGGCGGGGTCGTAGGCGGTGGAATTGAACCCGTAGTTGGCCATGGGGGCGGAGATGCCCTCGGTCAGCTTGTTCTTGTTGGCATCATAAGTGTAGGTGAACGACGCACCGGGGATGCCGGAGTTAATGGCCGTGGGCAGATTATCTTGCCGCCCGTACACCCACGTGGTCTGCGTACCGGGCGTATCACCCAGTGTGCGGCTGGTGCGGCGAAGGCCATTATCGTATGCGAACGAGGCGACCATACTACTATTGTAGTCGATCTGGGCAACCTGGTCACGGGCCGTGTATTGCCGCGCGACGACGGAGCCATCGGGATAGGTAATGCCCGTGCGGCGATTGGCGGCGTCGTACCTGGTATGAATGAAGAGAGGAGGGTTGCACTTTGTGCGGAAACGGGTATGTGTGAAAGATACCGGGTTCGGGACAAAGTGTTGCCGGAGTGAAACCATGCGTTGGTTCCTACAAGCACAAAATGGCAAGACCGAAGGGCCGGAGCACTTTGGGGCCGCTCGAGACAGCGTATGGGCTTCGAGCCCGCCGTCGTATCTGAGCGCCCCGCCGGCCCACCCGGTTGAGCTTCGAGCTCGAAGAGGTAGATGCCGTTCGGCCCTATCTCGGGGGAAGCGAACGCGGACTCGTAGTCCAAGCTTCCGCCGACGCTCGCTCGGGGCGCCTTCGGGCGTTCGCTGCGGGCGTGCCCTCGGTCTTGCCCCAGCCAGGGAGAATCTCCCATGACCGATTCCATGATACGCTTTGTCGGCCTCGATGTCCACAAGCGCGTTGTCGAGGCGTGCATCGTCGACCAGGCCGGCAATGTCGTCCACCGCGAGCGGTTCGCCCTGAACCGCCATGTCCTCGGCCTGTTCGCTACGAAGGTCCTCCGGCCGGGCGACCATGTGGCCCTGGAGGCCTCGACCAACTGCTGGGCCGTGGCCGACTTGCTCCGGCCGCACGTGGCCCGCGTGGTGGTCTCCAACCCGATGACCACGAAGGCCATCGCCCAGGCGAAGGTGAAGACCGACAAGGTCGACGCCTACGTACTGGCCCAACTGCTCCGCTGCGACTTCCTGCCCGAGGTCTGGCAGCCCGACGAAGCCACCCGCCGTCTCCGCGAACTCACCGGCCGGCGCGCTACGCTGGTCGGGCATCGCACGGCCATGCGCAACCGCATCCACAGCGTGCTGGCCATGCGGCTTGTCGAGGCGCCGGAGCGATTGTTCACTACGGCCAGCCTTCAGTGGCTCGACGATGTGGAACTCGACGAGCAGGGGCAGACGCTGGTCGATTCCGACCGACGCCTGCTGGCCTTCGTGCAAGGCGAGATCGACGCGATCGACCTGGAACTGGCACGCCGCGGGCACGACAGCCCGCAGGTGAAGCTGCTCATAACGCTGCCGGGCGTTGACGTGACCACGGCCGAGGCGGTTGTGGCCGCCTGGGGCGACATTCGCCGCTTCCCGGACGCCGATCACGCGGCCAGCTACCTGGGCCTGGCGTCCTCGACGAAGCAGTCGGCCAACCGCTGCTACCATGGGCCGATCACCAAGCAAGGCAACTCGCAGGCGCGGTGGATGCTCATCGAAGCGGCGCAACACCTGGACAAGCACCCGGGGCCGCTGGGCCACTTCTTCCGCCGCCTGCTGCGCAAGAAGTGTCGCAACGTGGCCGTCGTGGCCGGCGCGCGGAAGCTTGCGATGATCGCCTGGCTGATGCTTGCCCACGAGGAGCCCTACCGCTACGCCGTCCCGCAAAGCACCGAGGCGAAACTGGCGAAGCTGCGGGTGAAGGCCACCGGCAAGCGTCGCGTCGGCGGCGTGGCGAAAGGGCAGAAGGTTGTGGCTACGCGGCCGGGGCACGCGGGCGGCACTCGCCGCATTCGCGCTTTGAGCGAGGTGTGCGAGGTGGAAGGACTGCCCGCCCCGAAGCCGCTTTCGTCGGGCGAACAGCGCACGGTGCGCAGCGCCGACTGCGAGACGTTCGTCAAGACGATTGCCGAGCAGCAGCTTGTCGACCGGCGTAGCACCAGGAAGTCCGCACAGGCTGGCGACCATGACAGCACCGCCCCTCAGGCGACCGCCGCGCCGGCAGGCCCCGCGAGCAAGGCCATGGCTGCAGGTAAGGAGGTAACAACGGGTACACCTGGTGCAAGCCCTACTCGGGCGGCATCCTGCCCAGTGCGGATCCGCACGTTGCGTAGCGGCAACCCGTTTCGCCCGCATCCTGCGTGCGAGCAGGGGGACGAGGCCCCTCCCCCTGCACCCCCTACCCTCTTCTCCGTTCCGAAGCAGGGTAGAACCAAAGAAAAATCGCAAGTCAGGCGTTGACACGGACAGAGGTACGCTGACTGGACCGTGTAAGTCGTGGTCTGGCCGAAGGTTACGGTCAGACTCTCCGTTGTCAGACGCCCGGCAGCGTCGTAGCCAAGCGCGACCGTGTTATTGTACCGCCCACTCTCGGCCGAGGCCATACGGCCCGCGTCGCCGTAGGTAAAGACGTCGCTATCGCTGATAGCAGTTTGGCCGTAGAGGCGGTAGTCGCGCTGAAGCAGCCGCGAGGCCATGTCATACAGGTGTGTGACGTTATCGCCCTTCTGGTCCGTGGCCACCTCCACGCGCCCGGCCAGGTCATAGGTGAACTGTTTGAGGTCATAGTCGGCATCGCCGATCTGGCTTGCCGCATTATGCCCGGGCAGGGCTTCGGTGAGCTTCAGGTTCCGGGCGTCGTAGGTCCAGGCGGTCGGTTTGTAAGGCGACTGGTTCTCAGCGTCGGTCAGGTGCCGCAAGTTGGAGTTTTCATCGAATCGCCACGAGGTCACGCCTGCAAGGCGGTCCGTCTCGCTCACACGCCGATCCCGCGCGTCGAAGGCCGAGCTGGCCGACTGCCCCTTGGCATCCGTCGTACCCACCACGTTGCCGTGTGCGTCATACGCCGTCTGCCGGTTCTTCCCTTCCGCCTGCTCCTGGGTATCGGCCATGGTGATCTGCCGATTGCGGGCATCGTAGGTAGCGTTCCAGCCGATACTGTTCGGATCTCGGCTAGAAAGTTGGTTCCCCGCCGCGTCGAACGTGGCCGTCGTGACGTTGCCCAGCGCGTCGACCGTTTCGAGCGTGCGGCCTGCACCGTCGGTGCGGGTCTTTTGTGCGTGGTTGAGCGCGTCGATCTGCGTGGTTTCCACCACTTGCCCGACGCCCGCGATGGCGACCAGTGTGTCGTGACTGACGGTCTGCCAGGTGATGGGCGTGCCGTTTTGGGCGATGATGCCCGAGGCGACGGTGCGCCCGGCGCCGTCGCTGATGGTGACCGATAGTTCATCCTCCGGGTTGATGGTGACGGTGGCCGAGCCGGTCGCGCCATTGCCGAAGAACCCGGCGCCGAGGTCGGCTTCGAGTTCGGTCAGCAGGCTATCGATATCCACCGTGTAGCTGCCCGAGCCGTCGAGCTTTTGCACCGTCGTGCCCGAGCCGTCGAGGCCCGTGCCGTCGGTCAGGTCTTCATCGTAGAGGTAGCGAGTGGTGAGCCCGATCGTATCGCCCTGCCCGTCGTGCGCGGCCGGATCGCCTGCCAGGCCGCCGCCGGCGATGGGCGGGTTCTGCGGGTCGATGCCCGGCTGCTCTACGAGCCACACGGTGCGGGCGATGGGCCGGTTGCGGGCGTCGAACCGGGTGGTCTGCTGATTGAACACGGTGACGCCGTGGACCTTTTCCGACCGGGTGACGTTCCCCTGTGCGTCGTGGGCCATGGTCGTGGCGGCCCCGAGCGGATCGTTCTGTGCGACCAGTCGGCCGGCGCAGCAGGAACTCCAGAGCGACTGCCAGCCGTTGCCGCGGAAGTCGGTATGCGTATCGAGCGTGCGGTCCAGGTTGTAGGCCCAGCTTTCCGTAACGCGGACCTTGGCGGCCGACCAGCCTGCGTCGTCCGGGTCTGCGTACGCCTGGGCGCCTGCGGCTACGGTGTGCGTGGCCTTCAAATTGCGCCTTGTATACGAAAACGCCTCGCTCGCCTGCTGGTAGCCCAGCGTATCGCCCGAGTCGAAGTAACGTGGCGACCGCACCGCGACCACATTGCCGGCGGCATCGTAGGTCACTTCGCCATTGCGTGTGACCGTAATCGGCCGTTCGGTGCCGTCGGGCGAATTAAAGGTGTCCGGTA
This sequence comes from Thermoguttaceae bacterium, assembly GCA_040772845.1. Taxonomy (GTDB): domain Bacteria; phylum Planctomycetota; class Planctomycetia; order Pirellulales; family Thermoguttaceae; genus PWXP01. The sequence continues at coordinate 4,356,102 of JAXGXG010000001.1, read as the reverse complement.
CTTTTTCTGGGGCGTCCCCGGGGTTTGATGGTTGACTGAAGATTGAGCTCGGTGGCGGCGTGCTTTACCCAATCGGGATTGCCTAGAGGCACGCCGCGGCGGATGCTGTTGCTGATTCCGTCCTGGTCTGCAACGGTCAGCTTGCGGCCGACCAGTTGCGTCCAGTTTCTGGGAATAGGCAGCGGGCCGTCGCTTAGCGCGAAAGGTTTCTCCAATCCCTTGCGGGCGGCAAAACTCGACCAGCAATAGTCGCCCGGCCGGGCCACCATCTCGGCACGCAAGGGGTTGGCTTCGATATAGCGCAACACGGTCAGGTAATGCTCGTCGTTTTGGGTGGGAAAACTCTTGAATCGCCCCTGATAAAGATGCCCGATGCCGACCGTGCCGTGCGAGGCGTGGTATCGCTGGGTATGCGTAAGCGTAATCCATCGCATATAATCGGACAGATCGGCGTCCCCCCGTGGCCAGAGCAGCATATGCCAGTGATTGCTCATGATGCAATAGCCACAGATCCGCATATCGACCCGCTCCATACCTTCGGCAAGAATCGCCTCGAAGGCGGCGAAGTCCTCCTTCTTCTTGAAGATGCGCAGCCGTCCGTTGGCACGATTGAGAACGTGATAAACGTATCCGCCCAGCGTTATCCGTTTCGGCCTTCCCATTCCAGTAGGATAGCGACCTATCGAGAATTGTCAAGCATACCAGTACCGGATACCGCTATTCGCCCAAGAATAAAAGTACCGGACACCTTTAATTCGCCTTCCAGTTCCACGGCCGATCGTACTCCGTGTCCGACGAGCACGTGTTCCTGAGCCGGCGGGCCGTTCGCCCGAAGGAATATCGCGGCTGCCGGTTCCGGCGGGTCGCTTATCCGAAAGCCCTGCAAGGGGCCGCGGAAAGCCAGTTCGGCGTCGAGACGGTCGATCGGCAAGGGCTCGACATCCGGGTCGCCTCATTGGAGCGTTCGCTCGTTGACGTGCTCGACCGCCCCGACCTTGGCGGCGGCTGGGAAGAAATCTGGCGATCGGCCGAGTCGGTCGAGTATTACGATAGCCGGCAGGTGGTCGACTATGTGCTGCTCCTGCGGAATGCGACGACCGTCGCGAAAGTCGGCTTCTACCTGCAACAGCATCGAGAACAACTTCTGCTCGACGACCGCCAACTCGCCAGACTCAAACCAGCCCGACCGCGTCAGCCCCACTATATGGAACCCGGCGCACCGGGCCATCTCGTTGCCGACTGGAACCTGATTGTGCCCAAGACGATCCTGGCACGGAATTGGGAGGCTGAGCCATGAACCTGTCGCGCGAGCGGCTTCTGGCTGAAGCGGAGTCTACCGGCTTCCGGCCGGAAGTGCTCGAGAAAGTCATCCGCCTGCTCAGCCTGTTGAACGTCTTCCAGCGGCATCCGGTCCTCGGCGAGCATCTGGCGGTCAAAGGCGGCACGGCGCTCAACCTGTTCTGGTTTGATCTGCCGCGACTGTCGGTCGACATCGACTTCAACTACATCGGCACGGGTGACCGCACCAAGATGCTGGCCGACCGTAAGACCGTTGAGCATGCGGTGCAAGCGGTCTGCCAACGGGAGCATTTGTCGGTCACTCGCGTACCCGCCGACCACGCCGGCGGCAAATGGCGCCTGCGCTACGCCAGTGCTTTGGGTGGCAGCGGCAACCTGGAGGTGGACATCAACTTCATGTTCCGCATACCGTTCTGGCCCGTCACTCCGATGGACTCCGTGGCCGTGGGCAGTTACTCGGCCGCAGGCATCCCGATTCTCGATCTTCACGAACTGGCGGCAGGCAAGCTGGCGGCACTATTCGCCCGCCGCGCCAGTCGCGACCTGTTCGATGCACACCAGTTGCTGACCCGCAGCCGGCTCGATCCCGAACGACTGCGGCTGGCGTTTGTCCTGTATGGAGGCATGAATCGGCGGGACTGGCGGACGATTTCCCTGGACGACGTCGGCTGCGAGCCGCACGAACTGGCGAACCAGCTTCTGCCGCTGTTGAGCAACGCGATCCGGGATTCGCTCAAGCCGCGTTGGCCGGAGCGAATGGTCGCAACCTGCCGCGAACGCCTGTCGGAACTCGTCTGTTTCAGTCCGAACGAAGCCCAGTTCCTGGATCGGCTGCTGGACCACGGCGAGGTCGAGCCGCGTCTGCTAACCGATGATGGCGCACTGGCGGCGCGCATTCGGGCTCACCCCCTCCTGCAATGGAAAGCATTGAATGTCCAACGCCACCGCGCACAGCCATAAGCGTCCCCTCGCACCGTTCCACGGACACGCATTGCCACGCCAAACCTCTTTTCTTCCGCAACTCGATACCCGGCCTGCGCGCGCCCCTGCGGGCGCTTCACCCGCCGTGTTACCACGGCTGGCGCATGACTTGGGGTTGGTATGGATCGCTAGCCCTTTACCATACGGCTCTTTCATCCGCTACTCCCCGCCGGTTTTCACCGGCGCTTTCCCTGACCCCAAGATTCCTCCCAGCGCATCGACCGTTTCGATCGTCCGGCCGGCCCCGTCGCTGCGCCCGAGCCGTCAATATCAGTGATGTTCCCTTGTACGGCCCCGGATGCGTTGACCTGAAGTCAGGGAACGAGACGGAACACTTCCTTTGCCTTCCAGTCGGCACGGATGTCGAATACCCAAATCGCGTTGTTGTCGGCTGTCACTAGGCGGTTGTCATCAAGGAAGCCTACGGGATCCGTCATCACTCCGCCGTGTTGGAAGTGATAGAGTCGCTGTGTGCCTAGCACGAGGTCTATCAGCTTCACGCAATCGCAATAATGTCCGGGCGCAAGTGTCGCATCTGTCCCGGCAAATGCAACGTATCTTCCACTTGGGGCAACAACGGGAGGCACCAGGATGATGTTGGCAGTTTCCAAGCCCGGTATGGTGCGACATCTTATTACCCGGCCTGTGGTAGCGTCGATGGACACGAAGCCGTCTGGCTGATCCGCCCCATCTGGATGGACTGCGAACACCAAGTTCTTGGTCCGGCGTGATTCTGTACCCACGAGAGGAGTCATCAACATAGGATTACTGCCACAGGCCCGCTGCAGTTCCTGCTGCGACACTCGCCATGTCGCCAATCCAGTTGTTATATCCCTGCACAGAATCGAAAAGTCACTTTTCACGTCTCCCATTCGGCTATGGAATTCGATGAAGTGCTTGGAAATATCACCGGATAGGAACTGGATGGCAGGTGCAACGGCGGATGACCTTGCCGCGCCAGGGCTTGATACTTGTGTGGGATCGAAACACAACGTCGTTCGGGTTTCGGGGGCAGAAACAGCGATACAGCCGGTCCACTTCTTCGCTTTGTTGTATTCTGTCGATATCGTATAAGCTGTTGTGTCCACTGCGCCAGCGAGTTGCAGTACTCCCAAAGGCCATTGCCCCATGTCAGATACAACCTGGGTTGTGAGATTCCACTTCCAGGCCGGTTGCTGCAGAGGCCGTGCCTTTGTGCAGCCGAAGAACTGAACCCCAATCTGGTCGTCGTCCAAAACGACTAGGTCACACCAATAGGGTGTTGCTGTGTCCTGCGAGCGGGTTTCGAGATGAGGATTCGGCAGATAGAGGGCTCTGCCTGTTGCAACGTGCACGGTAACGACACCAACCACGGTGCTTGTTCCGCTTTCACCTGTGGCGCGAGGAAAGAGGTAGTGCTCCAGCGGAAACACCAGCCATTTCCCAGACGCTGCAATGACCCCTCGGCGGTGTTGAAGAAAATAACGGCTTTCCTGGCTGATTTCTTGGCGGAACAAGGAATCCAGGGGGCGCGATGTCGGCGTTTCTACGCCTTGGGCCGTAAAGGCAAACAACACGCAAAGCGAACATACAAGAACTACCATCAGCTTGTCTACTTCAGAAAGTTCACCATGACTGATACGCTGAAACCGCAAGTTCATAACTCTTTTTGGTGAGGAACTACTTGCATTTCAGTTGCTTAGCCATCTTGTCAAGTGCGGACCCCTCTTTTCCGCAACGTTCGCCATCCGTTCCCTTGAAATCCTTACAAGATTTCCACACTCCACACTGGATGCACTTCTTGATAGCATCAGATGCGCCTGGTCGTCCTGTATGCAGCATATCGCACTGTGCTTCATAGGCTGCTGTTTCATGCAACGCACAGTCGTCGCAACTACTGGGACCCTTTCCTGCCTGACAGAAACGAGTAACATGAACCCACTCATGCACGAGCAACGCGTCTGCCTCCTCTTTGTTGAGAGAAGTACATGGGATACAAACGCCGATATCGTAGGTGATCCGCGGAGAGTCCGAGGGTTCCGGGTGGGTTGTTGTTCCAACACCTTTCCCTTTTCCACAGTCCCCCGTTGGCTCACAGGTCAGCGTCACTCTGCAATCATTCCCATTGGGTGCCTCATAATCCTGAACGACGCTATTGCCATTCGGGTCGGCTGGCTTTCCATCAGGCGTAACAGAGATGTATCCAAACTTATGGGCGAACGCTTCCTTACAGCAGGTGCAAGGATCTGCAGGATTGTCAGGCTTGAGCCCTAATGGATCCGTGTCATATACGGGCCGAGCGTTCACATATCCATACAGTACATTGCTTCCGCCGTCATACCCAATCGGATCCCTACTCACGAACCTCCCCAATTCCGCATCGTACATGCGGGCGCGGTAGTAGTAGAGGGAGGTTTCCGGATCGAGGCGACGGCCGGTGAAAGCATAGGGATTGCCAATGGCCGATTGCGTGAGCGATTGCATGCCGGCATCGAAGATGAGCGGCCTTCCATAGGCGGAATAGGCGTATCGCTCAACGACAGTGGCCGTTGCATCGGTGATGGCAGCCACTGAATAGAGCAGGTTGCAGTGGTAGAACAGCAACTCGTCGGTGCCAGCGGCGACAGTGCCCGCCGTTGTACGGTCGATCATGACCAGCGGCTCGTCGATGTAGGTTGCGTAGACGAACTTGCGCTCGGGGGAAGCGGGCAAGGCGTCCGCGGCGTATTCGCTGACGACTTGGTTCCCCAAGTAGACAAACACGGTCGTCACACTACCCTCGCCATCTGGAACCGTGTTCGAGACTCGCTTTCCTCGGGCGTCATACTGATACCCACATTCCGCCGTTCCATCCTGATTGGTGTCTGCCGTAGCAAGGCGATTATCAAAGTCCCACGTATAACGATCCAGCGTATCACCAGCGTTGCGAATCAGGTTGCCGGTGGGATCGTGGGCGATTGGCGCGGAGTCAATCGCGGCGATCTCGTGGACGCTGGTGTGCGTGCGGGTTTGCTGCACCTGATTTTGGGTAAAGGTCGCCCAGTTGCCCACCAGCGAAAGATCCCAGGCCTGATCCAGGTTCCCGTCTGTCCGATTCCAGGCGGTCAGCCGGTCGGCTTGGTCATAGCTGGTGGAATTGAACCCGTAGTTGGCCATCGGGGTTGAAATACCCTCGGTCAGCTTGTTCTTGTTGGCGTCGTAGGTGTAGCTGAACGACGTGCCGGGGATGCCGGAGTTGATGGCCGTGGGCAGATTATCTTGCCGCCCGTACACCCACGTGGTCTGCGTACCGGGCGTATCACCCAGTGTGCGGCTGGTGCGGCGAAGGCCATTATCGTATGCGAACGAGGCGACCATACTACTATTGTAGTCGATCTGGGCAACCTGGTCACGGGCCGTGTATTGCCGCGCGACGACGGAGCCGTCCGGGTAGGTAATGCCCGTGCGGCGATTGGCCGCGTCGTAGGCCGACTGGACCGTGTAAGTCGTGGTCTGGCCGAAGGTTACGGTCAGACTCTCCGAGGTCAACCGCCCCGCGGCGTCGTAGCCAAAAGCGACCGTGTTATTGTACCGCCCACTCTCGGCCGAGGCCATACGGCCTGCATCGCCATAGGAAAAAACGTCGCTGTCACTGATAGCAGTCTGGTTGAAGAGGCGGTAGTCTCGCTGCAAGAGTCGGGAGGCAAGGTCATAGAGGTGCGTGACGTTGTTCCCCTTCTGGTCCGTGGCAACGTCCACTCGCCCGGCCAAGTCATAGGTGAACTGTTTGAGGTCATAATCGGCGTCGCCGATCTGGCTCGTCGGGTTGTGCCCGGGCAGAGCTTCACAAAGCTTCAGGTTCCGGGCGTCGTAGCTCCAGGCGGTGGGCTTGTAGGGCGATTGGTTCTCCGCGTCGGTCAAGTGCCGCAGGTTCGAGTTCTCGTCGAATCGCCACGAGGTCACGCCTGCCAGACGGTCCGTCTCGCTCACACGCCGATCCCGCGCGTCAAACGCCGAACTGGCCGATTGGCTCTTGGCGTCGGTCGTGCCGACCACGTTGCCGTGTGCGTCGTAAACCGTTTGTCGGTTCTTCCCTTCCGTCTGCTCCTGGGTATCGGCCATGCTGACCGCCCGATTGCGGGCGTCGTACGTGGCGTTCCGACCCCAAAGTGTAAAGTGCAAGCCTGACCCCGCTCGTCCGCCCAAACACCCCAGTTCGCGCGTCCCGATCTCCCAACTCCGATCTCCGATCTCCGATACCTTGTGTCCTCGTGCTCGAAATCGTCCTTCTATTTCCCTCTGTTCCCTCTGCTCCCTCCTGTTCATTCCCTTCTTCGTGTTGGTGTCAATCGTGACTCAACTCAGAAGACAAGAACCACGAAAGACACGAATCACACGAAAAGCAGAAACACCCATTCTCATGTGCCTTGCCTCTGCGATTAGCGTAGATCAGCGAAGATTAGCGTTCCCCTCCTGCTTCGACCGAAGCGCACTGCATAACGAACCGCCTGGCCCGACCTCCCCTTTTCTCGCTGCCCTCGCGCCCCACCGCCCACAACGCATTGGGTGATCCATCGCCTTGGCGTCTTTGCGTTAATCGGCTCTTCCCCTTCCGGGTGCAAACTGCAAAGTAGCAGGCACGCTCCGTCGTGCCGTCCGCCGCGTTGCGCCCAGCCTCAACCCAGACGCGCAGTCTGCACCCTTTACACGTTCCTGGCTGTTCATCCAAACTTCTTTGCGTTAAGCGGTTCTTCCCCTTCTGGGTGCAAACTGCAAAGTAGCAGGCACGCTCCGTCGTGCCGTCCGCCGAGTTGCGCCCAACCTCAACCCAGACGCGCAGTCTGCACCCTCTACACGTTCCTGGCTGTTCATCCAACCACCGCGGCCCCAACCTCCGTACTTCTTTGCATTAAGCGGTTCTCCCGCTTCAGGATACAAACTGCAGCAAAGTAGCAGGCACGCTCCGTCGTGCCGTCCGCCGCGTTGCGCCCAGCCTCAATCCAGACGCGTAGCCTGCCCCCAGAAAGGTAAGAGCCCGTCAAGCGTAGCGGCCGCCACGAGCTGCAGGTGGAGCAGACGTCAACGCAAAGCCGCGAAGCCGCCAGGACACAAAGAGGCCGGCAGAAAGCTGGTTGCCTGCCGCGTCGAACGTGGCCGTAGTGACGTTGCCCAGGGCATCGACCGTTTCTGCAAGCTTACTACCTACTACCGGCCTGACCCCAAGATTCCCGCTACCGGCCTGACCCCAAGATTCCCGAGAACCGCGGCGCAACCATAAACCTTGACACGTCAAGCAGTTACGGAAGCTCAAGTGCCATTCGGCTCCTGACCGATTTTCTCCTCCGCCACAACGCGGCCGCTAGTCCTTAGGAAGATTTCAACGCGTTCTGGTTCCACCCTCAACTCCCCGTCGACTATTTCTGATGGGTCGGAATAATCGACCGAAGTCCATGTTCCAGAAACGACCGTGCCGTCCGCTAGCGTTGCCCGGACTATACCAGGCCTTCGAAAAACGGCTGGTTGCACATAGGCCGTACACTTGCCGCTTGGAGCATCGAAGATGGTCTCTCCACTTGGTGCAGATACAATCTGAATTCTTTGGATAGCCTGCTCTGTCTTGTTGACCACAAGTAGCTGGACTCCCGTTGAGCGACTCGCCGTTCCACAAGACAAAAACGCAGGAACACTAAGAACAACAAGACCGAAACCTATGTACGATTTTAGCACGGAGTATCTCCTACCATCTGAACTCCCCAGCAATCCGAAGGTGCACATATCAGCGGGTCTACAACTCTCCCGACTCATCACAACACGTCCCACCGTTATCGCTTACAATCTTCTCCTGAGCGTTAACGTCTACGTTCCAGACAGATGGGGTCACGCTGTGCCACAAGACTCGCCACCCAAAAAGCCGATGCCGTACTGCAATCTCATGATGAAGCGGTGCCCATTGAAATGAAATGGTGACCAAACCCCTCTTCGTGATTTCGCGATCACCATGGCCAGCAAGATTACAGGCAAGTGTAACTGTAATTGAAAACTCGCCTCCTGCCACCACTCCTGCAGAGCCCTCAAGGCCCTCACCTACGACATTCCCCAAAACGCCAAATTCAGCAGCGAGATTTACCTGGGCTGTGGCAGCTATGGATATTGCATCGCCACACCTACACGTCAGACTTGTAACGGTTGGAAAACTTTTGGTAACGTGGGACGTCGGACCATAATATAACCTATGAGCAAAACCAGTAAATCCCCAATCCTTCGGCCAGAGATTCGGCAACATCTCGTCTGGTATTCCTCCAAACCCCGGATTCGGCCCATGGAATCCTAGCGCATCGCAGTAGTGCAAAGGCGTTCCGCCAACATATTCGTACCAATTGATTCCCCCCCTATACCCAATGGGATCCCTCCCCACGAACCTCCCCAGTTCCGCATCGTACATTCGAGCACGGTAGTAGTAGAGGCCCGTTTCTTCGTCTAGCCGGCGGCCGGTGAAGAGGTACGGATTGCCCACGGTCGATGCCTGCGGGTCGAGCAGGTTAGCGCTGGCGTCGAGGAAGATCGGTTCGCCGTAGGCGGAGTAGGCGTATCGCTCGACAACGGCGCCGGTGGCGTCGGTCAAGGCGGCGACGGAGTAGAGCGAGTTCTGGTGATAGTAGTAGTGGGTCTCGGCAGGGCCGTCGAGACGGACCATCAGCACCGGCTCGTCAATGTACTCGGCATAGACGAACTTGCACGCGGGTGAACCGGGCGCAGCATCGGCGGCGTACTCCGCCACGACTTGCATGGCGTGGGGGGAATGCTCAAGGGCCTGGATGGTGCCGACGAAGACCGTCGTCGCCGAACCCTCACCCTCCGGCACGGTCTTGCTCACGCGGCGGCCGAGGGCATCGTATTGATACCCACACTCCGCAGTCCCGTCCTGATCGACGTCGGCGGCCAGCAGGCGGTTATCGAAGTCCCAGGTGTAACGGTCAAGCGTATCGCCCGCATCGCGAGTCAGGTTCCCCGTAGCGTCGTGCGCGATTGGGTTGGAGTCAATCGTGGCGATCTCATGAACGGCGGTGTGCGTGCGGGTTTGCTGGAGCTGGTTCTCGGTGAACGTGGCCCAGTTGCCAACAAGGGAAAGTCCCCACGCCTGATCCAGGTTGCCGTCTGTCCGATTCCATGCGGTCAGCCGATCGGCCGAGTCGTACGTGGTCGAGTTGAACCCGTAGTTGGCCGTAGGCGCCGAGATGCCCTCAGTCAGCTTGTTCTTGTTGGCATCGTACGTATAGCTGAACGACGCACCGGGGATGCCGGAGTTGATGGCAGAAGGAAAATTATCCTGCCGGCCGTACACCCACGCGGTCTGCGTACCGGGCGTATCGCCCAGCGTGCGGCTGGTGCGGCGAGAAGCGGGATCGTAGGCGAAGGTGGCGACCATGGCGCTATTGTAATCGATCTGGGCAAGCTGGTCACGGGCCGTATATTGCCGCGCGACGATCGAGCCATCGGGATAGGTAATGCCCGTGCGGCGATTGGCCGCGTCGTACTGGGACTGGACGGTGTAAGTCGTGGTCTGACCGAAGGTTACGGTCAGGCTTTCCGAAGTCAGACGCCCGGCGACGTCGTAATCGAACGCAACCGTGTTATTGTACCGCCCACTCTGGGCCGTGGCCATACGGCCTGCATCACCGTAGGAAAAAACGTCGCTGTCACTGATAGCGGTCTGGCCGTAGAGGCGGTAGTCACGCTGCAAGAGGCGCGAGGCCATGTCGTACAGATGCGTGACCGTGTTCCCCTTCTGGTCCGTGGCCACCTCCACGCGCCCGGCCAGGTCGTAGGTGAACTGCTTGAGGTCATAATCGGCATCCCCGATCTGGCTTGCCGGGTTGTGTCCGGGCAGGGCTTCGGTGAGCTTCAGGTTCCGGGCGTCGTAGGTCCAGGCGGTCGGTTTGTAAGGCGACTGGTTCTCAGCGTCGGTCAGGTGCCGCAAGTTGGAGTTTTCATCGAATCGCCACGAGGTCACGCCTGCAAGGCGGTCCGTCTCGCTCACACGCCGATCCCGCGCGTCGAAGGCCGAGCTGGCCGACTGCCCCTTGGCATCCGTCGTACCCACCACGTTGCCGTGTGCGTCATACGCCGTCTGCCGGTTCTTCCCTTCCGCCTGCTCCTGGGTATCGGCCATGGTGATCTGCCGATTGCGGGCATCGTAGGTAGCGTTCCAGCCGATACTGTTCGGATCTCGGCTAGAAAGTTGGTTCCCCGCCGCGTCGAACGTGGCCGTCGTGACGTTGCCCAGCGCGTCGACCGTTTCGAGCGTGCGGCCTGCACCGTCGGTGCGGGTCTTTTGTGCGTGGTTGAGCGCGTCGATCTGCGTGGTTTCCACCACTTGCCCGACGCCCGCGATGGCGACCAGTGTGTCGTGACTGACGGTCTGCCAGGTGATGGGCGTGCCGTTTTGGGCGATGATGCCCGAGGCGACGGTGCGCCCGGCGCCGTCGCTGATGGTGACCGATAGTTCATCCTCCGGGTTGATGGTGACGGTGGCCGAGCCGGTCGCGCCATTGCCGAAGAACCCGGCGCCGAGGTCGGCTTCGAGTTCGGTCAGCAGGCTATCGATATCCACCGTGTAGCTGCCCGAGCCGTCGAGCTTTTGCACCGTTGTGCCCGAGCCGTCGAGCCCCGTGCCGTCGGTCAGGTCTTCATCATACAGATAGCGAGTCGTCAAACCGACCGTATTGCCCTGCCCGTCGTGCGCGGCCGGATCGCCTGCAAGGCCGCCGCCGGCGATGGGCGGGTTCTGCGGGTCGATGCCCGTCTGCTCCACGAGCCAGACGGTGCGTGCGATGGGTCGGTTGCGGGCGTCGAACCGGGTGGTCTGCTGGTTGAAGATGGTGAGCCCGTGGACTTTTTGCGACAGGGTCGTATTCCCCTGGGCGTCGTGGGCCGTGGTGGTCGCGGCGCCAAGCGGGTCGTTCTGTGCGACCAGCCGGCCGGCGCAGCAGGAACTCCAGAGCGACTGCCAGCCGTTGCCGCGGAAGTCGGTATGCGTATCGAGCGTGCGGTCCAGGTTGTAGGCCCAGCTTTCCGTAACGCGGACCTTGGCGGCCGACCAGCCTGCGTCGTCCGGGTTTGCATACGCCTGGGCGCCTGCGGCCACGGTGTGCGTGGCCTTCAAATTGCGCCTTGTATACGAAAACGCCTCGCTCGCCTGCTGGTAGCCCAGCGTATCGGCCGAGTCGAAGTAACGTGGCGACCGCACCGCGACGACGTTGCCATGGGCATCGTGGGTCACCTCGCCGTTGCGGGTGACGGTAACGGGCCGTTCGGTGCCGTCGAGGTACTGGTAGGTGGTGACCATGGCAGGAATCCTATGCGGATTGTGGGTTGCGGTCAAGAGGGAAGGCAAACATGAGACCGCGAATTGTCGCTCAACTCTCCGAGTCGATTCCGTCGGGAACGTTCACGACTCGGAGAGTCGAGCGACGAAGAGGCAACACATCGACTCGGAGAGTCGAGCGACGAAGATGGGCGGGGAGGGAAGGAGTTTCGGCCACGCAAGACCTTCGATTACGAGTACGAGCACCGCTAAAGCTGAGCACGAGTGGAAGGTTCGTGCCAGCCAACTTTCCTTTCTCTGCGTCCTCTGCTTCCTCCTGTTCATTCTCTTCTTTGTCTTCGCGTTGTAGTCAATCGTGTCGCAATTCAGCAGACCAGCAGGAGACCGCAAACGACATCAAGCAAGAACGCCCTCGCATGCCTGTTCATGTTCCATCCGTGGTTGGGTCCTTAACGGACCCACTCGCTTGCGCTTCGAGCTTGTACGCGCTGGCGCGTCCCCCATACAAGCACGCAGCGCGAGCAAGTGGATCGAGCGTTTTAAGCGCCTCGCTTCCGGTCCTTAACGGACCCACTCGCTTGCGCTTCGAGCTTGTACGCGCTGGCGCGTCCCCCATACAAGCACGCAGCGCGAGCAAGTGGAATCCGGCGTTTTGGTCCTTGCTTCGCCGCGGCGAAGCCGCCTATGGAGTGCGGGAACTTGTTACCGCTTTCTGGTCTACAGCCGCCCGCAAACACCCCAGTTCGCGCGTTCCGATCTCCCAACTCCGATCTGCGATCTCCGACACCTTGCGTCCCCGACGTTCGTAGTTCCGCCTTCAGCCGGCTTTTCCAGTAGTATCGCCCAAGACAAGAACCACGAAAGACACGAAACACACGAAAAGCAGAGCGGATATCGAACAGGAGGCCGCAGAGGAAACGGAGACGTTCCGTGCAATGACGAATGTCGAAAGTCAAATGACGAAAGAAGCCCGAAATCTCAAATCGACGCTTCCCCCTCCGCGCTCGCGCCCTTCCGCTCCCATCTCCCAACTCCCGCGTCAGCGCGTCCCGATCTCCCATCTCCGAACTTCCAGCTCCGATCTTCACCGGAGGGCTCGCGCCCTTCCGCTCCCATCTCCCAACTCCCATCTCCCAACTCCCGCGTCAGCGCGTCCCGATCTCCCATCTCCGATCTGCGATCTCCGAACTCCGTTTCCCCTCCGCGCCAGCGCGTCACTAGCAACTAACAACTAGCAACTAGCAACTTCCCCTCTGACACCTGACACCTGACACCTGACACCTCCTTCGCGGTATTTACATCAGCCACGAAGTATGGTAGGGTGACGGCATACTCTGACGCCACTATAGACAGGGGCCTGTGGGCAGCGTAAGGCCGAACAGAAGACCTGAATAGGGGTGGTATACCGGCATCGTAAGCCCGGCCACCTGACGCGCGGATGCGATTGGCGAGACTGATACTTTCGCCCGCAAAACCGCACGCAGGTGAGGCGGCGTGTGTGGAACAGCGTGCGGAGGACGTTCCTATCTGGACGTCCTTCTCAGCGGCGGCCCCAACGCGAGGGTTCCGCCGTACGGAGTGAGGGGTCCTTGCACAGCAATGGCACAGGATCGGCCCCGTACGGTCTGCTACTGCGTCGCATAAAGCCGGCGGAATAGGACCGATTGGCAACGTAATTCCTCGGGCAGTTTTTGGCAGCCTAAGACCAGCGTCGGAGATGCAGGCACCCTCGGGTCGCATAAGACCACCCGTCGCAGAAAATGGTTCTGCGTCGAACGGTGGGAGGACTGCGCCCAATGGGCCCCCGTAAGCCGGGCCTTTCTGCTGTAAGTCCTTGTGAAATAACAGGTTAGCGAAACAGTGGGCGTTTTCGCTCACCTATTTGCGAACACCGCCTGAAAAACACTGTTCGACAATACCCAACTCCTTGCCACACAACAGGTTACAACCCGTTTTTCGGCCTCGGACGCCGAGTTTTGCCACACGCGGAAATCGCGCGTAACCCCAATGACCGCAACGGTTTAAGGTAATCGGCCAGCGGTTGTCGAACAGTCGAACAGGGCCAAGGGCGTGCGACAATTCCGGGGCTGTTCGTTTTTGCCGTGGGCCGGCCGACATTGTAGCGGCACGGCGCAAGCCGTCCGGTCGATTTGCTCGCCGGGACCGGAGGGCTCGCGCCCTTCCGCTTTCAACTCCCCACCCCCGCGTCAGCGCGTTACTGTCAACTGACAACTGTCAACTGTCAACTGCACACCGGAGGGCTCGCGCCCTTCCGCTTTCAACTCCCCACTCCCGCGTCAGCGCGTTACTGACAACTGACAACTGACAACTGACAACTGTCAACGAGCACCGCTAAAGCTGAGCACGAGTAGGATGCGGAAGACCGCCTGAAGGCGGAACTACGAACGGGTGGGCGGGGCGAGTCGGGGGGGCTTGCGGGGGCAGGGCTGAGCGTGGTTCAAGAGACGAAAACGGTGATGAATCACCGTACTCCATAAGGCGATAACGCGTGGGTGAACCCGAATGGCGCAAGACCGTCGATTACGAGCACGAGTACGAATGCAGGGTTTGTGCTCGGGTAACGGAAGAGCCGAAAACCTGGGAGGCGGGGTGGGCGAGGGCGGTGGACTGGACTATGCTGAACACCGTGGGGTCAGGGCAACGGTTGATGGGTTCAGCACACTCGGGCACGGGTGCTGCGAAAATGATTGGGGGTTTACCATGCAGACTTTTGTGATGTTGGGGAAATACTCCACGAAGGCGCTCCAGGGGATGAGCATCCAGCGAACGCAGACGGCCAAGAATATGGTCCGGCAGTTCGGTGGCGAGGTGGAGACAATCTATGCCATGTTGGGCGAACACGACCTGCTGATCATCGTCTCCATGCCTGGCTTGGAAGATGCAATCAAGGTCTCGATCGCCCTGACGAAGCTCACCGGTATCGCGTTCACGACGTTGCCGGCCGTGCCGGTTGCCACGTTCGACCGGCTGACAAGCGAGCTGTGACGGCTATTTCGCGCCTTTGGCGGCGCCGAAGTTGAACAGGCGTCCGAGCACCGACTTCTTGCCGCCGGCGTCGCGCTGAGGCGTCTTCTCGTCGGACGAAAGGGCCTGGGCCAGCGCGAGAATCGATTGGGTGATTGCCGCCTTCGGCGCCTGCTCGATCAGCGGGACGCCGTTGTTGCGGACCTCGACCATGGTGCGGTAATCGTTGGGGAGTTGCCAGAAGATGTCCTTGCCGATGGTCTCTTCGGCCTTCTTCAGCGTGATCTGCCCCTGCTCCAGGCCGGCCCGGTTCACCACAATCTTGACCTTCTTGGCCATGTTGTCCATCTCGCCTAGCGACATCATCAGGCGGACGACGTTACGCAGGCATGGCAGGTCGAGCTGGGTTACCAGCAGGATGTGGTTGGCCATCTCCAGGGCCATCATGTCGATCGTGCTGAAGCTCTTGGAGAGGTCCAACACCAGGTGCGTGAACGTCGCCTTCAGCAGCCCGATCACACGCTGGAGGTCTTCGGCGCCGATCAGACGCATGTCTTCGATCTGTACCGGCCGAGGCAGCAGGTAGAGCCCCGAGGAGTGTTTCGTCAGCGACCGCTTCAGCAGGGAGAAGTCGAGGCGCGTGACGTTCTGGGCAACGTCTACGAGCGTATAGTCGGGGATCGTATCGAGAAAGACGTCGGCATCGCCCAGGCACAGGTCGAGGTCGATCAGTGCGACGGAGTTCTTCTCATCGGCGGCCAGGGCACAGCCCAGATTTACGGCGACACTGGTAGTCCCCACACCGCCGGTAGCCCCGGCGATGGCAATCACTTGGCTGCCGCGTGGGCGGTTCTCTCCGGCGCGTCCGGCGCGCCGTTCGCTAATTCGTCCGAGGGCGCCGAGCAAGTCTTCAATACGGACCGGCTGGGTAAGGAATTCCTTCGCTCCGGCGCGCAACGCCTGCAAGATCAGGTTTCCGTCACTCGAAGAGCTTACCACGAGCACGGCGCAATTGGGCGAGGCTTCGCCGAGTTGGCGAACCAGATCGAGCGCCTTCGGGGGGTCCTCGTCAATGCAGACCAACCCGATATCGGGGTTCGTCTGGGCGACCACGTCGGCAAAAAACTCGTAACGGGAACATTCGGCTTCCAGCCAAATCATGTCCATTCCCAGCAACATCGACTTCATCGATTCTCGCTGGGAATCGTCAGGATCGACCAGGGCTAGACGTAAAACGTTGCTCATATACTACTTTAGAACATCATAGCCGATCGGCCCAATAAAAACGGGTGCGGCGGAAGCATCCGCTGCATGAACTTGGCCGGCCTGCGGCTGCGGATTGCGTTGCGGAGTCTGGTTGTAGGGGCTCGCGGCCGTTTGGCGCGGTTGTGGCGAAGATACCGGCTGTCTGGCAACGGTTCGGGCCGGTGGCGCCATGCGTCCAGCGGCCGCATCGTTGGCCGACGGGCGACTGGGCGGATTCAGCGTAGGACCGGCAGGCTGCGGTTGTGGCGTGTTGCTGCCGGGCGTCGAAACCTCCTCGGCCGGGCCGCCGTCGCCCCAACCGCCGATCATGCCTGTGTCGTCGGCTTGGCCGCAGGGCATACCGTCCGCGCCGCAGGGAGGACAGCAATTGGGAACTTCCAGGTGTCCCCGCATGAACAGGTCCCAATCATCGGGGTTGGCCGTTTGCATGCCGGGGCCGCACAGCGGCACTTCGTCGGCATCCATGGCTTCGACCAGTTCGGGCGTGACCAGGATCAGCAGTTCGATTTCGTTGATGTTGTGTTCCACGCGGCGGAACAGGGCGCCAAGGTACGGCACCTCACTCGCCCACGGCAGACCCTTGTTCTCTGCCTCGATCCGCGATTGAACCAAACCTGCGATGGCAAGCGTCTGGCCTGCATCGAGTTCCACGCCCGTATCGACTTCGCGTGTACGCAGACCGGGGACGGTTGTGGAGTCGAGCGTCACGCTTCGGGTGTTGTCGATCTCGCTTACGCGAGGCCGCACCTCCAGCCGAACGCGGCCGTTGCCCAGCACGATCGGGACGAAGTCCACCTGCGTTCCGAACTTCTTGTACTCGATCGACACCGTTCCCAGGCTTTGCGGCACGAGGATGGGGAACTCGCCGCCCACCTGGAAAAACGCAGGCCGGCCGCTGACGGTAACCAGGGTCGGCTCGGCCAGGATCTTCATAAGCTGATCCTGCCGCATTGCTTCCAGCACGCCGAAGAATGCGTTGCTGCCGTCTACAACGCCGAACGAGAATGTTTCGTCTCCACTGGTTGCAATCGAGCCGGCGCCGTAGGTGGAGATCAGTCCACTCACGCCCGAGACGACGAAGTTGCTTCCGGTGAACTTCGCGAAGTCGAATCCCAACGATCGGAGTTTGGTCCGAGAGACTTCCATTACTTGCACGTGCAGCAGGACCTGATGCACGCCGCTGACGGTCATGGCCGGGATGACTTTCGGGTAGTATTCCTCGGCGATGCGTGTGATGAGACTGACGTGCTCCGGCTGATCGACGTAGCCGGAGATCATCACGCCGCTTCCGACCGGGACGACCTTCAGGTTGGTATTGGGGAACTGCGATTGGAGCAGCAGTTCCAGTTCACGGACGTCGCGATAGACGATCACGTCGACCGTGTAGATCTTCTTGTCTTCGCCCCACAGGTTGATTTGCGTAACGCCGGCGCTCTTGGCGGATACCTGAATGACGTTGGGCGCCAGGGGCGTGAGGTCGCAGATTTCGGGGTTATTGACCTGTGCTTCAGGGATTTTCTGATCCATTTCCAGGCGCCGGCTGGCGTTGACGGTCATTTCCAACCGCTCCTGGAGATTGGTGACCTTATAGATCAGCGAAGGCGGTTGGGAGGGATCGACGGTCACCGGCGGCGGCGCTTGCTGGCCGCGCGCCACCGAGACAATGAAGAGAACCGCCAGAGGCGCCAACCATGACAAGACACGCACCGGCCCGGCCGGCGGAGCGAGGTCTCCAAGCGATAGCCCGAGCCGGCACGACTGCATGTTAGTAGGCTTCCACATCCTTCGGTTCCTTGAAGCGGTATCCGGGATTAGCCCGGAAAGGTTCTTCCTTGAAGGCCGGCGGTCCATGCCGGCCCATGCATTCTGTTATTCGCGTTCGCCCTCGGGCAGGTCGTTATCTGGCGGCGTTTTGGTTCCTTCGGGCTGATCTGCCGAAGGCGAGACCGCGGGTGTCGTGGGCGGCGCCGCCTGCGGCAGCGGTTGGTCGGGCGCCGGAGCGCTGGGCAATACTCGGTTGGGTCGCCAGGTTGCATCCTGCCCCGCGGCTCCGGACTGCTCATGCAATTCGACGTCTTCGATCTGCCCGGCACGGACGATGCGCATGTTCCACGTGGTGTTGTCCGGCGAGGACGGAACGGCCTGGAGGCTTCCGGCAGGGGCCGTTCCTGCTTTCATGTTCTTGTCGAGGAAGTCCATGAAGTCGGCCATCCTGTCGTCTTTAGGCTCCGGCTGCATGAGGGTCTCCTGCTCGCGATCGGCCCCTTCGCCGCCGGAGAGGATATCGCGTGTCGTAGCGGAGGCCAGATCCGTCTGTTCGTCATCTTCGGGGCTGCGCAAGACGAGCCGGATCTTGCCCATTTCGGCCGCCAGCATGACCTTCTGTGCCTGCGGCGGCGTTACCAGCAAGGAGACGGTCTGGGCGTTGGTAATCGATCGCTTGTCGGCATCTTCGCTATTGAGGTCGAACTCGTCGTTGACGGCGAACACGCGGATATCTTGCAGGACGGTCTGCGCGGTGGACTCCGGAATTCCGCGATTGGTTGCTTGCGTGAGGAAGACAACCACGTCCACTCGGTCGCCGGGCAGGATGAGCCCACCGCCGCTGGAGACGCGATCGACCTTGACGGAGACGGCGCGCATGCCCTTGGGGATTAGGGGGCTGATGCCGCCGCTATTCTCTCCCTTGGCCAGCAGTTTCCGTTCGATTACCGGCTCGCCGGCAAAGAGCTTGGTGCGTGCGCGACGTCCTTCAAGGTCTTCGATCTTCGTGAAGGCGCCTTCGGGAATCTTGGACTTCGGCCAAGGCTCGAGCTTGAGAACCTGCGCGGTGAGCGGGTCGCCGAGCGCCACGTCTTCGAGGACGACAAAGATGCTCTCGGTATCGACTGTCGGGGCCGGCGCATCTGCGTGACGCTTGGCAATTACTTGCGTGACGCCAATCGACGCTACCAAACCACACCCGAGCGCGAGCACCAGCAGTGCAAGCGATTTTCCTCGCATCAATCCCCCCTTACGCACCTGGCCCCATCGAGAGGAGCTTCCTTGAACCCGCGACTCCCCTGCCTTACGCAACCGCTATTGTGCGGTCCCGCAGCGCATAGTCGCGCTCGTGGAGAACTCCACGTCTCCGCCAACAAACATTGGCGTTGGCAGCCAGATAACTTGACTGAAAGGTATACTGACAGTAACGGTTACAGGGTCGCCCCAACCGGCGAAATCGGGCAGGTCGGGTTTGACCGTCACACTCACTCCCTGAGAACCAATTCCTTTGGAGGTATTCCGTCACCTACGTCAGAACGCCGTCAGCGCCGCCTGCGGTTGCGTCAATCGAGGACGAGCGTCCGTGCCTCTTCCTGAACGGCATTCGCCATGGTTTGCTGCACCACCCCATAGGTGCGAGTTCGACCGCAGCCAATACGAAAAGTTGGAAAACCGGCGTTGGCGACGACAAGCTCGACCGCGGCGGCCCCTCGTCGTTTTATTCGGCAGAACCGGCAAACTTTCTCCAACTTGAAATTTGGGGCGGTTGCGATTTCTTTACAGGTATACTCTTGTTCTCAAACGAGCATTCCGGACCAGGCGAAGTACAGGATGGTGCCAATGGCGATCGGAATGCCATAGGGGAGCAGCATCATGGAACTCTTGCGTTGGGCCGCGATTTTCGACAGTTCCTCGGCATTCCGGAGGACGAACATTTCGGTCAGAATCGCCAAGAACTGGGCTTTGTGGTGGCCGAACTTGCGAGCGTAGAGGACCATGGCAATCGCCAACAGCCCACCGACCATCGCAGAGACACAGAAGGCGTAAAAGGTGACCGTGCCCCACACCCAGGCGCCCACACCCGCCAGCAGCTTCACGTCGCCGGCGCCCATGCCGCCAATCGCGTAAGCCGGCAATAGAAGCAGCAGCCCCACCCCGGTTCCCGCCAGGCTCCAGCCGAGCCCGGCCCAACCGAACCACGCCGCGCTGTAGACCCAGCCTGCAATGACGAACGGAAACGTCAGCCAGTTGGGAACCTTGAGTTTGTATCCGTCGATGACAGCAGCGACAACCAGGACGGCGCTGACGAGCCAGATATGCCAATTTTCGACGATGCCAGCGGGGAGAACGGCCACAAGAGACATGCTAATTGCTCCATCTTGATCCAGGGAAAGGACTCTCTCTCGAATGTATAGCTTAAAAAAACACCCCCTCGGCGCCAAAATGCGGGCCGAGGGGGTTTTTCGGTTCATCTCGAGAGACAGGCCCGGCCTAGGGCGCGGTCCGTCTGCACGCCGACACCTTACGTCGCCGGGGCGAGTTCGTCCCTGACCCTTTCAAAGGTGAGATTCGCATTGGTCCCCACGGCGCTGATGGCCGTCAAGCAAACGATCACGATCAAGGCCAGCATAACCGCATACTCAACTGCGGTGGGCCCATCCTCTGAAACGAGGAAACGATGCAACTTCTGAGCAAGCGACTTCATGGGTATTCCTCCATTCCAGTATGGCGCCTCAGTGCAAAGCACCGAGACATAACCGGAACCGAAAACAGGTTGGGGCTCCTTCCGGTGTCGCAACGGATTGCCCGTTGCGGGCCTGCGGGCCACTTTCCGGAACCCTATTAGGAAAAACGCGCCTCTCCCCCATCGCGAGCCGAATTGTTACGGTTTTACCCTTTCGGCAACCAGGCTTCCGTCGGCATTGCACCGCCGGCCCTTGGTTTTGCGCCCCGGCCTTACGACCGGTTTGCCCTTTCGAGGGTTTTGAGGCTTGCAGGCCTGGTTGAGTCAGGTGATCCACCGAACATAAATAAGCCTTACGAACGTGTTTTCTCGGCAGAAGACTTCACCTTCCTCGGAACAACCTCTCGGCCGTTCCCCATCCAGCCGACACACAAGTGCCGTTGGCCTCTACATTGAAACTTAGGTCAGATTCCCAGGATGTCAAACAAGAATCTTTAGGGAAAATTACGGAATCCGGCAAACTGTATGGATGCCCCGCCGGATTGGAGGGGATCGCCGCGTTTCGGGCCCGGTTTTTGCGGGAAAACGATGGAGAAATCTGGGGGGAGAAAGGGGGGGATTGTAGAACACCGTACCCCGGACACGATTTTGGCAAGATTGTCTGGTAGCTGGGTGGCACGCCCTTCGCGTCTCAGGGACGTGCCACCCAATAATCGCGATGAGCCCGTTCTTCTAGCCGGTACGGTTCGCCTGGTGAGCGCCGGCTAGTCTTCGAACGTCGGAAGTTCCGCCAGGGCGGCTTCGATGTTCTCTTGCGGGTAGCTGTAGTCTTCCAACTGGCCGCTGAAGTAGCGGTCGTAGGAACTAAGGTCGCAAATACCGTGGCCCGACAGGTTGAAGACAATGCACTTCTCTTCGTTCGTCTCGCGGCAGCGTATGGCCTCGTTGATGGCGCAACGCACGGCGTGCGAGGTCTCCGGGGCGACGATGATGCCTTCGGTCCGCGCGAACTGAATCGCGGCCTCGAAGCATTCAAGCTGATGGAAAGCCGCAGGTTCGATCAGGCCCAATTCGGCGCCCAGGCTGACCATCGGCGCCATGCCGTGGTAGCGCAATCCACCGGCGTGGATGCCGGGCGGCACGAAACTGTGGCCCAGGGTGCACATCTTCAGCAGGGGTGTGAGCATGGTCGTATCGCCGAAATCGTACCGATACTGGCCGCGGCTCATGGACGGGCAACTGCACGGTTCACACGCGATGAAACGCATGTCGCGGCCGGCAATTTTGTGCCGCATGAATGGGAACGCCAGGCCGGCGAAGTTGCTTCCGCCGCCGACACAGCCAATGACGATGTCGGGATAGTCTTCGGCCAGTTCGAACTGTTTCTCGGCCTCCAGGCCAATGACCGTCTGGTGCAGCATGACGTGGTTGAGCACGCTGCCGAGGGTGTACTTCGTATCGTCGCGCTGGACGGCCGCTTCGACCGCTTCGCTAATGGCGATGCCGAGCGTTCCGGGGCAGTCGGGATCCTTGGCAAGGATCTGACGCCCGGCCTCGGTTTCTCTGGACGGACTCGGCAGGACCTCGGCGCCCCAGGCGTGCATCATCGAGCGTCGATAGGGCTTCTGCTCGTAGCTGATCTTGACCATGAACACCTTGCAGTGCATGTCGAACTGGGCGCACGAGAAGCCCAAGGCACTGCCCCACTGGCCGGCCCCGGTCTCGGTGGTCAGCAAGTTGATGCCTTCCATCTTGTTATAATACGCCTGGGCGACGGCCGTGTTCGGTTTGTGGCTACCGGCCGGGCTGTGACTTTCGTCTTTGAAGTAGATGCGCGCCGGAGTCTTCAGGGCCTTTTCCAGGTTCCTGGCCCGGACCAGGGGTGCGGGCCGCCAGATCGCAAGGACCTCCCGGACGCGTTCCGGGATCTCGATCCATCGCTCCTGGCTTACTTCCTGCTCGATCAGGGCCTTGGCGAAGATGGGCTCCAGGGCCTCGGGGGGCACCGGCTCGTGCGTTTGCGGATGTCGCGGCGGCGGGACCGGCTTCGGCAAATCGGCCGCCAGGTTGTACCATGCCTTCGGCAAATCGCTCTCGGCCAGAAGAATCCGCTTCGCACACATTGCAGTCGCTCCCTTGATTTCGTTGAACCCAAAAACACGAAACCTCCACTTTAATTGGCCGCCGACCGTTTGTCGAGCCGGTACCTCCTGCAACAGACTCGCCAACCTGCCCCACTTATGAGTGATCCAGATTCCCATTTTCAGCGGGAAATGGAAGACCGCCTTAAGGCGGGCCTCCAATCAGGGCGGCGGGCGCACACTCTCCGCGCCTCCCGGAACCAGTTCTTTTCCTTGCCGAGCAGCACCCGATCTGATAAAATCCCTTACTGTGCATCTGTTCCCTACTAGCCGGATTGATGGCTGCCAGGGTGGCTGCTAATTCGCGGGAATTCGTGTTCTTGCCCATCCTTTCGACTCGTCACCCCCAAGGACGGGGCACAGGATGATTGCGGTGTGTACCAAGGAACGCTGAGAGAAATCGGCTGGCAAGACGGCGAGGACGCAGAGTCTAGGCAAGATGAACGCGTCAGGTAACACGGTCGCACGGGTTTGCAACCCGGCCAGAGGGAGAATCGCACCGCGAGATGTGGAAAACGCGAAGACTGCTACCCAAAAAACCAGTGATCAGTTGTCATTAACACGGGAGGGTGGGGAGCGGTGTCACGCACGTGTCTGCCACTCGGCCAGGGGGTGAGGATCACGGAGAAATGCGGAAAAACGGAAATCTGCCACCCGAAAAGCCGCGGTGTCTAGCGGGGCGTTCGACGCGACAGCCTTCACCACGGCGCGATCCACCGGCAGGTTGGACATCGGCGGTTGTAAGTCATCATAAGGAAATAAGGCATGTTTCTCGGCGTAGGTCGCTTGTTCCACCACCTGCAAACGGGTAGACTCCGGGTGTCCGGGACCACCCTGTCCGGACTTCGGCCATGACCACCGCTTACGATACTCGTCTGCCTGCGACTTAGGCCGAACGTTTGCGCCCTACAGGTGGTAGGCAGAACCTTCCGATAAGCAGAGTAGGTGGCTGCACATAGCAGCCAAAAAGACGGGAATGTGGGGACAGAATGAAGTTCGCTTACGAGGATCTCAGCGACGGGCAGTTTGAGCGGCTTGTCATACTCCTGTGTCAGCGCCTGCTTGGGGTCAGTGTGCAAGGTTTTGCGAAAGGTCCTGACGGCGGACGCGATGCCAAGTTTGTGGGAACGGCCGAATTGCATCCGAGTAAGACGGCGCCGTGGGTTGGCACGACCATCATCCAAGCCAAGCACACCAACGGCTACAACCGCAGTTTCTCTGAGTCCGACTTCTTCAGTACGTCTGCCGCGAACACGGTGCTGGGCAAAGAGATTCCGCGCATCAAGAAGCTGCGCGAGGCCAAACAACTCGATCACTACATGCTGTTCGCCAATCGGCGTTTGGCCGGCAACGCCGATACGGAGATATGCGATTACATTGCCTCGCACTGCGGCATTGCGGCTTCATCAGTCTATCTTTGTGGGTTGGAGCAACTGGAACTCTGGTTTAAGCGATTCCCGGAGGTTGCCAAAGAAGCGGATCTCGATTTGGTCGATTCTCCGCTGATCGTCAGTCCCGACGATCTGGCCGAGGTGGTACAAGCACTGGCCCGGCAGAAGGACGGGGTGGTGGCACTGCTCGATGCCCCACCAACCGCTCGCGTATCCTACGAGAAGAAGAATGAACTCAACAGCATGAGTGCCGAGTACGCCAGGGCGCAGCGACGAAAGTACCTAAAGGAGACCGCGCAGATTCAGGCCTTCCTGGCTGCGCCGGAAAACCTCGACCTGCTGCACCTATACGAATCGGTGGTCGATGAGTTCCAGCTCAAGATCATTGCCAAACGCAAGGACTACCAGACGTTCGACGAGGTCATGGAGTATCTGGTCGACCTTCTGTTCAACCGCGATGCCGTCTTACGGCAGCATGCCCACAAGCGATTGACTCGCGCCATGCTGTTCTACATGTACTGGAACTGCGATATCGGGGAGGTGGGCGATGCTTCGACCGACTAAGCACTCTCATCCTGATCGTACGGTCATCAACGTCTCGTTGCTGTTGCTCGGCCGTCTGAAGGCCCGTCGTGTCGATGAGTACGACGTGCTGCGGAAGTTTGCGAAGAAGAGCGTGGTCGGCGGCGACGTGCTATTCCTGCCGGCGCTGAACTTCCTGTACCTGATGGGGCTGATCGAATATCGCCCCAAGACCGACGCCGTGGAGTACGTGGGCCCCAATGAAGCTGTCTAGACTATACTGCAACAAGCCCGATTTATTCGAGCCCTTGGAGTTCGTCGAGGGCTTGAACGTCGTCATGGCTGAGATTCGCCTGCCGGAGAATCGAAACAAGGATACCCACAATCTTGGCAAGACCACGCTTGGGCGATTGCTTGACTTCGGCTTCCTCGCAAAGCGCGATGCCAGCTTCTTTCTATTCAAGCATGCGGAACGGTTCCGCGCACTCATCTTCTTCCTTGAGATAGAGTTGGAAGACGCGTCGTTCGTGACGATTCGCCGATCCGTGGAAGCGGCCACGAAAATCAGCTTCAAACACCATGAGGCTGGGCGCCAGGAATTGTCCCGGCTTCCGCTGGCGGAGTGGGATCATCAGGATATGCCCTTCGATCGGGCTCGCGATCTGCTGGACGGATTACTCGACTGGCGTGCGCTCAAGCCTTGGGCGTTCCGCAAAGGCTTGGGTTACCTGCTGCGATCTCAGGACGATTTCCGCGACGTGTTTCAACTGCGCAAGTTCGTAGCCAGGCATTCGGATTGGAAGCCGTTCCTGGCCCATATTCTGGGCTTTGACGCCCAACTGGTGACGCAGCACTACGAGAAAGAAGAACAACTGGCGAAGAAGCAATCCACCGCGCAGACCATCAAGAACGAACTGGGCGGGTCCATTGAGGATGTCAGCAAGATCGAAGGTATTCTGTTACTCAAGCAGAAAGAGGCCGAGAAGAAGCAGAAGCTGCTCGACGCCTTCGACTTCCGCGTCCAGGACAAGAACAACACCAAGCAGTTGGTCGATGATATTGACGAACGCATTGCGTCCCTCAACGCCCAGCGATACTCGCTCAATCAGAACAGGAAGAAGATCATCGCTTCACTGGAGGAGGACCAGATACTCTTCAACCCGGACGATGCGCAGCGCCTCTTCGAGGACGCAGGTGTCTTATTCAAGGGGCAGATCAAGAAGGACTTCGAGCAGTTGATTGCATTCAATCGGGCGATCACGGACGAACGACGTGCTTATCTGCAGGAAGAGCGTGCAGAGATCGAAGCCGAACTCAAACGCATCAATGCCGAGCTGAATGCCTTGGGCAAGAAGCGTTCGGACATGCTATCGTTTCTGAGTGCCACGGACGTCTTCGGCAAGTACAGGGAGGTTTCGGACGAGATGGTGACGCTGCGCGCTGATATCACTTCGCTGGAGCGCCAACGTGGCTTCCTGCATCGCCTGCAGGGGCTGCGAACCGAGATAAGAGCGTTGACCGAAGAGCGCGGGCATTTGCAGACCCAGATCGAGGCGGACGTCGAGAAACAGAACTCCGATCAGCACAGCTTGTTTTCGACGATCCGCGTGTTCTTCAGCGAGATCGTGGAAGAGGTGATCGACCGGAAAGCGCTGCTGAGCGTTTCCCCGAACCAAGAGGGGCATCTGGAGTTCAAGGCGGAAATCCTTGACGAATCAGGCAAGGCGACCAGCGCCGGCCTCGGACATACCTATCGCAAATTACTTTGTATCGCCTTCGACCTGGCCATACTGCGAGCGCACTTGGACGACAGGTACCCGCGTTTCGTCTTTCACGACGGCGTGTTCGAGTCCCTGGATGATCGCAAGAAGGAAAACTTGCTGACGATCATCCGCCGGTACGCCGAATTGGGGCTGCAACCGATTGTCACGCTGATCGACTCGGACTTGCCAACGCGAGACCATTCGAGTCCTCCCGTGTTCTCCGCGGGCGAAGTTATTCTGACCTTGCACGATGAAGGTGACGACGGCCGACTATTCAAGATGAAACCATGGTGATCGCGCGGCGCCCAATGGTGAGTTTCAGCGGACTGCCCGCTTCACAGGCTTCACCGCGCCACGTTTTGCTGGGGGCGAGCAACAGCGGACCTAAGCCGTTATAATGTAACAGCTTGCCGTTTCTCACCGTAGGTCGCCTGTTCCACCACCTGCAAGCGGGTAACTGATTAGAGCCATCCCTTCGGGATTCTGGCTTGCGCGGCACTCACAACCTGGGGGTTGCGTCTCGCTCGTTCCTCGCGTCGGCTGCACCCCAGGCTGGTTGAGCAGTGTTCGTTCGGGACTACAATGCCAACCGGCCCGTTGTCCCATTGCGGGGGCCAGACTGGCGTTTCCCCGTTTCTTCTGCCAGACTTCTCGAACCCTTTGCACGTACAGAACGAGAGTGAAGACCACCGACCTTCACCTGATGGAGGGGGCTGCCGCGGCCGCGCCCAGCCCGGATTATTTACGATAGGCAGGGTGTGGCCCCTGCGCGCCCGACGGATCGCTCTTCGAATCGGTTCGGCACGTAACCATTCGAACGGGGAGGCGGCCATCTTGGCGAAATGAGGGCGAGAGGCAGAGGAAGGGGCGGCAAACCGCCTGTTTGACGCGTCCTTTTCCGCCAAGTACAATGCTCCCACAGGTAACATGCCCTCCCCTTCGGTTTTCTGGGAAGAATCGCCATGAAACGTACCGTAGGCAACGCGGTTTGTCTGGTAGGATTGGCGGTGGGTCTCTGCTCGGTCGCGCACGGAGAGTTGCTCGTTCACTATACGTTCGACGACGGTAGCGGGACAACCGCCGCGAACTCGGTGGGCGGCGGCCTCTACGCCGGCCTCCTGCAAGGTTGGTCCGGCGAGCCGACCTGGACCAACGGCATGGTTGGCAGTGGTGCGTTGCAGTTCAACGGCGCGCAATACGTGGATGTCCAGGCGGCCGTGATTCCTGCCACCGCCGACTTCACCACCATGGGTTGGATCGACACAAGCAGCTCGGAAACCGGCGCGTTGCTGGGACAAGGGATGTATGTCACGAACAATGGCACGACGGATTGGACTCGTCTCATCCTCTACGCAACCAATAAGGACTATGAACACCACGCGAGAGTGTACTTGGGCAGCCAGGTCGGCCTGAGCGATTTCCCGACGAACGACGGGGAATGGCATCATGTGGCGCTATTCTGACCGTATTCACCAGCCAGACGGGCGAGGCCACGGCCGGCGGATTCACCTGGACCTACGCTACCGGACTTGTCGGCAACCGGGGCGCCGTCGGCCGGGAGGCCCGCGGTTCGTTCATCGTGCTCGACGGAAGCGGCAACGGAGTGGTCGGCGTGCCCGAACCGGCGACGGTCGCCCTCTTGGCGTTCAGCCTCCTGGCGTTGCTCGGCGGCCGGCGATGGCGGACTTGACAGAAAGACGCGTAAGAATCGCCCAACTAACCATGGGTCACGAGTCATGCCCCCGTGCAGCCCCAGACGCGGTGCCGTGCGCGAGAAGAATGGATCGTTGGCGGCGATGCCTGTAGCCAACTGACCACAGCTTCAGTCCAGACACGCCGGCCAGTGGCCCTTTTCCAGGCTGCAAGTCCGCTGCTGCACCCGGCGACGCCGCGGCAGGTTAGCGCCCGAAACAGAAAAGTCGGAAGATCCGGTATCACACGGCGGAAATCGGTCCGGTTGTACCGCCAAGAACCGTCTCTGCGAGCTATCTTTGGAATTGAGCGGTTGTTGAGCAGTTACCGCATTCAGAACCATCGACAGGCGGAGACAACGGGTGATCGAGGTCATTGACTTCCGCAAAGCGTACGACAACACCTTGGCCGTGGCAGGGCTGTCGTTTCGGGTCGAGCCGGGACAGGTCTTGGGGCTGGTTGGACCGAACGGGGCCGGCAAAACGACCATCTTGCGGGCATTGACCGGTATCATTCCCTCCAGCGGCGGCCAGTTGCGAATCGCCGGATTCGATCTGGACCACGACCCGATTCAGGTCAAGCAGCGTGTGGCCTATGTGGCCGACGATCCCCAACTGTTCCAAGACCTGACCGTCGAACAGCACCTGACCCTCACGGCCAGTATCTACGGCACGGACCGGTCGGCCGAAAGGATTGCATCGCTGCTCAATGAGTTCGATCTGGAATTCAAACGGCATACACCTGCCGCCGACCTGTCTCGTGGCATGCGGCAGAAGTTGGCCATCTGCTGCGCCTACCTGCACGATCCGCAGGCCGTGCTGCTTGACGAGCCCATGACGGGCCTCGATCCACGCAGTATTCGCGTGCTGATGCAGTCGATTGCACGACGGGCCGAACTGGGGGCAGCGGTCGTAATCAGCTCGCACCTGCTGGCCCTGGTTGAAGGCATCTGTTCGCACGTAATGATCCTCGACGTCGGCCATCAGCGATTCTATGGGACCATCGACGAGTTGCGCTCGGTGTTCCCCGACCTGCATGCGGAAGCCTCGCTGGAAGAGATATTCTTCCGAGCCATCGACGGCCAGGATCCCACGGTTGAGACCGCCACCTGCGGCGAGGTTTGCTGATGAACGGCCTCGGCGTGCATCCCGGGACTATGCGATTGCTGCGGTATCAGATGGCCGCGCGATTCTCGCGGACGCTAAGGAGTTTCCGAGGACGGCGTCGGCTGGTGTTGTCGATACTCGCCCTGTTGCTGGGCTTCGTGTGGATTGGACAGGCGGCCGCAGGCCTGTTGTTTCGCGAGCCGGCCGATCCGCAGAAGTTGCAGATTTGGATCCCGCTGGGACTGCTGGCTTATGCACTGTGGCACCTGTTGAAGACGGCCTGCTACACACCGATCGAACCCTTCGAATGGACGCCGGCCGAACGGGAGATGCTCGGTGCAGCTCCACTGCGGCGGAGCGAGTTGGTGATGTATCGCCTGGCGACGGTGGGCATGGCCGCCTCCGTCAAGGCAGCCTGCTTCTGCCTGGTCATGCTGCCCGACATACGAGTTTGGTGGATATGTCTGCCGGCGATGCTGCTGGCGCTGCTTCTGATCGATTTGCTGCGGATGGCGATCGAGATATTCGCCTACGGAATCTCTCGCAGGGCCTTCTTGCAGTTTCGGACGGCCGTGCTGACCGTGGCCGCGACGTGCGTGACGAGTGCGGCCGTGAGCACCTTCTACAAGCCGCGTGTGGCAACCGATTCGTCGATCCTGGAATTGCTAGGCATCGCGAAGCAGTTCCTGGCCTCGCTTATGGAACTGCGAACGACCTGGGTTGGAACGGTTGCGGAACTACCTTTCCGCGTCTTCGGGCATCTGATCGTGGCCCCCACCTTCTCGCCGCCGTTGGTCAGATATCTTCTGGCGGCGGTCGCCATGGTGGTCGGCATGATAGGGGCCGTCGTATGGTTGGACGGACATTTCCTGCGACGGCGTTTGGCGGCCGAGCGCGCCCGATTCCCTGGCATACTGGCCAACTCGACGAGCAAACAAGGAACCCAACGCGGCTCGGCTCGAACGGTCCGCGTACCGTATCGTCTGCGAGGAGTCGGCAGTCTGGCCTGGCGGCAGATGCGTGGAGTGGTTCACTATCGCACGTCGGTTGCGGTTTCGCTTGTCGTACCGGCCCTTCTCTCCTGCGTAGTGCTGGTGCATCCGAAAGCCACGCTGAGCATAATCGCCGAACTGGTGGGCACCTTGGCCTTCTATTCGTTCCTGCTTCTGCCAACCGCGCTGAAGTTCGACTTCCGCCGGGACGTAGACCGGCTGGGTGTGCTCAAGTCGCTGCCCATCAGCCCGACGGCCGTCACGCTGGGGCAATTGGCCGTACCGGTCGTAATTACCACGCTGTTTCAAACGGCCGTCCTATTAATCGTAATCGCCCTGCGACCATACCATCCCGGCCTGTTGGCCATGGCCCTGCTGGTGCTGATGCCCGTTAATGTGCTGATCTTCTCACTGGAGAACCTGATCTTCCTGCTCTACCCGTACCGACCGGGCCAGGAAGGCATCGGGGTCTTCATCCGCTCGATCCTGACCTTCACCGCCAAGGGCATTCTGTTCGGGATCGGGTTGGGGGTGACGATAGCCTGGGCGCTCGTATCCAAACGCCTTTCCTTGCAGTGGGCCACCGTCACCGACCAGACCGGTTGGGTAATGCTCTTCACCGCCGGCATGTGGCTGCTAACCGTCGCGCTTGCCGTAACGACAACCGCCCTGCTGGCCAGCGTCTACCGCCACTTCGATCCGAGCCAAGACACACCCGCCGCATCGTAGCCTGCCGGCGATCGCGTGCCGACGTGTTTGCTCTACTTGCTGTCGCCGCTGCTTCAGACAGTCAACTGACGACCCATTGGAGAAGAAAGGCGTCAATCGTGTCAAGTTGCTACGCGTGTTCCTGGGGCGATACCGGTTGCAGTTGAAATACTCGCCCCAGTTTGGATGCCTGCTCAACCTGACCTGATCGGAGAGCTTCCCGAACGGTGTCGAGCTTCTTGGCGTCCTCAACGGTCAAATACGGTGCCCACCCCGTGTCGTCGTCGATCATATCAACCTCGACCTCGGCAGCGTATTTCCCTTCATGGATTAGTCTCGTCTTCTTTCGCGAGCTCACGATTGTATCCTCTTCGTATATACCACTATACTCCTACAGCTACAACCTAAATGCCGGCTCCTTGCCGAGTCGGTCTAGGAGGCTTTGGACGGCTGCTTCCTGCTCGGGAGTCCCGCAGTAGGCGAGCCATATACTGCCTTCGGCACCACCAACACCGCCGGCGGCAACGAGCTGGGCCGCGGCGCCAGTCAACATGGTGACGGCGTCCAATTCGGTAATGACCTCGCCAGGTACGGGGAAGAACCGGGGCCCATGGCCGCCGGGCGCATTCATCAGTGCGGCAATTTCATCGAGATCGGTCGTTACACGCTTCTCCAGCCCTACCGGCAACAGCAACCGGACGCGCCGTCCGACCACCGCCTGCATGGCCAGGGCAATCGTACCGCCTTTCGGATCGCCGATCAGCACGGCGCCGCGACGGCGGGTAACGTCGACTGCGTTCGCACCCTTGATCACGACGTCGCCTTCTTTCAACGTATCGGCAACGTCGAAGATGGTCTGTCCCGGATGCCATACGCCGTTGACGATGACGACATCGCCGGGGAAGCTGCTCTGGTCGGGCAGGCGTCCGGCGCCGGTGGTCGCAACCGCAGGCGGTAGTGTAACACCGCGGAAGAACCGGTTCCTGGAAAATTCGTCGGACTGGCCGATCTCGCCAAGAACTTCTTCGGCCACATAGCCGTTTGTCGTGCCTGCAATGATGACCACCGTACCGCCTTGCAGTACCTCCTTCACGGCCGGGTGGGTTGCCGTGGCCTTACCGATCAATCGTTTTCCGGCCGAAGGGGTGAGAAGGTGTGTGTGCATGGGAGTATCCTTTTCTCTTCCAAGGGTTCCATGTGATGCTATTCTCCGCACTTGAAAGGAATAGGCAAGCCCCCTCGCTTGGGCTTAGGGATGCGCCAGCGGGATGTTGTTGAGCAGAGTCATCCGCCTTAGTAGCAGCGGAAGAAAGCGGCGAACTTGGTGTTGATGAGCACGGCAAAGTCGCCACCGGCCGGTTTGTCCGGCCGGTGGCCTTTGTGCAGTACCTCAAACCGGCGTCTTGGTGGGATGGTCTCCATAGACTGTTGCACGGCCTCCCCACAGAGTAGAATAGACACCGGTTCGTTCATGCCATGATTGACCGACCTGATATGGGCCCACCGTTTGAGTAGGAGATAGGCATGCCTTCGCGCCCCCGCACGACCAGGCGGACCATAAGCCGCCGCAGGTTTCTCAAAGCCGCGACGGCAACCGCCGTTGCCGGCACGCTGGCGACACGCCGTTCTATAGGCGATTCGTCCTCAGCCGGGCTCACGGGCCGCTGGGTCATGAAGCCAAGGCCCGACCTTCTGAATGATAAATCGCCGAAAGGGATCGAGGTCTTCCAGCTTACGAGTGAGGCGGACGTACCGGCCAGCCATATCTACATGGAAGCGCAGATCTTCGCGCCCGACTCCAAGCGCCTGATCGTCCATCGCGCAGCCACGGCGCACGGCCCGATGCGCAGCGATCCGCGGCATCAGTATCTGCGTTGCGATTTGGACGACGGCGGCTCGCTGCACCCGTTGACCGAAGAATTACGAACCATTGCCCCTTCCGTTTCGCCCGACGGGAAATACCTGTACTACATCGTTGACGAAAGCACGCTTGGCGGTGGGCGGATTACCCTGACGCGAGTCGGACTCGATGGCGCCGGGCGGGTGACGATTGCTGTGCTCGATACACCGCTTGCCGACAGCGGATTGCGTGCTTCGCGCGTTTATCCGTTATCGACCATTTCAGCCGACGGCCGCCGCCTGGCCATCGCGGCATTTTTGGGCGACGGACAAATGGACCCGCCGCCGTACGGACTCTTGGTGTTCGACTTGCAGCAGGGCAATGTGGAGTTGGCGCTGCACGGCCCTTCATGGTGCAACCTGCATCCGCAATACTGCCGCTCGGCCGATCCGGAGGAATGCCACGATATCCTGGTGCAGGAGAATCACGGGAACGTTGTCACACCAACGGGAACGATGGAGCGGCTGGTCGGCTCGCCGGGGGCCGACATCCACGTGATTCGCGACGACGGCGCGAACTTCCGCAATATGCCGTGGGGCCGCGACGGCAACGAGCATTGCCAGGGGCACCAGTGCTGGCGCGGGCGCACCGCCTGGGCCATCACTAGCACCGGCACGCGCAAGCCGCCGGAAGCCCAGTTGATCGAAGGGTATGCCGCCAAGCACACTGATCACGTGGGGATCGCCACACCAGGCGGTCGGCGCAACGACCTGACGCGGGACTTCCCCAACCCGCATTTCCATCATTTCGCCACCGACATTGCCGGACGCCGCCTGGTATCCGACGCACAGCCGTTTCGCGAAGGCGGGGCCGTGTGGGTTGCCAATCTCGGCCGCCCAGGCGAAGACCCGCTACAAGATTTTGTCTACCTGCTCAACCCGAAGTCGTCGTGCAAGAAAGAGGCGCACATCCATCCCTTCCTGTCCCCGGATGGGACGATGGCCTTTTTCAACTCGGACGAATCGGGTATCTTGCAGGCATATATGATACGTTTGGGCTAGATCAACAGGAGCATAAGAACCATGAAACGACTTCTTTGGACGGCTGCCTCACTTGCAATCCTTGCCATGGTCACGGGGCAGGCTTTGGCACAACCGGTGCCGATCGTCTTTGATACCGATATGGGCAACGACGTGGACGACGCGTTGGCCCTCGGTCTGATCCATGCACTGCAATCGCGTGGCGAGTGCCGGTTGCTGGCCGTTACGCTCACGAAGTGCGAGCCGTTGGCCGCGACGTTTACCGATGCCGTGAACACGTTCTACGGCCGAGGCAATGTCCCTATCGGACTCGTTCGCAACGGGCCGACGCCGGGGCCGGGCCGATTCCTCAAGTTGGCAGAGGAACGTGACGGCGAAAAGCTGCGCTATCCGCGCGGGCTGCAAGATGGAAACGACGCCCCGGACGCTACCGTTCTGCTGCGAAAGGTTCTTGCCGGGCAGGCGGACAAGTCGGTCGTCTTCGTGCAGGTGGGTTTCTCGACGAACCTGGCGCGACTGCTGGACTCGCCCGCGGACGACATCTCGCCGCTGTCCGGGCGCGACCTGGTCGCCCAAAAGGGAAAGTTGCTTGCAATGATGGCCGGCTCGTTCCAGCCGATCCATGGCAAGCGGCACCTTGAATACAATGTGATCAAGGATATCCCGGCGGCCAAGACGCTTGCGGCGCAGTGGCCGACGCCCATCCTGTGGAGCGGCTACGAGATTGGCATCGCCATTCCGTACCCGGCCGTCAGCATCGAACAGGACTATGACTACGTCGCTCACCATCCGGTTGCGGAGGCCTATTGTCTGTACATGCCGCCTCCGCACAATCGGCCTACGTGGGACCTGACCTGCGTTTTGCAGGTGGTGCGCCCCGATCGGGGTTATTTCGGCATTTCGCAGCCTGGACGTGTGACGATTGCAGACGACGGCGGCACGCAATTCGAAGCCGACCCGAACGGCCTGCACCGGTATCTGACGGTCGATGCGAACCAGTGCGCGAAGATCACGGAGGCATTCGTGAATCTGTGCAGCCAGCCGCCGTGTTCCGGTCCGCTCGACGATGATGGAAAGGAATCGCAGTGACGGCCCAAACCACCGACGGACGCAAACCGCGTATTGTCGTCGTCGGGTCTGTGAACATGGACCTTGTCGCGCGCGTGACGCGTCTTCCGCGTCCGGGCGAGACGGTACACGGCAGTTCGTTCCAGACGATCCCCGGCGGAAAGGGTGCAAACCAAGCCGTTGCCGCGGCCAGGCTGGGAGCATCGGTCGGCATGGTAGGCCGCGTGGGCGACGATGCATTCGCTGCCGTGCTGGTTGACTCGCTTCGCTCCCACGGCGTCGATACAGACGCGATCGTTCACACGCCCAATTGTTCGAGCGGTATCGCCACGATTGGCGTCGAAGACTCCGGGGAAAATGCGATCGTGGTTGTTGCCGGTGCAAACGGGCAGGTAACGCCTGCCGATGTCGCCGGCGCCGAATCGCTGATTTCCCAGGCCAGTGCCGTACTGGTTCAACTGGAGATACCGGAAGAATCGGTGGTTGCGGCCGTCGCACTGGCGCGGCGATGCGGCGTGCGCGTGGTGCTCAATCCGGCGCCGGCGCCCAAGGCCTTGCCGCCGGAACTGTTTAAGGTGGACGTGATCTGTCCGAACGAGACCGAAGCAGCGGCCATCACGGGCCTATCCGGCAGCGGCCTGGAAGGCGCGTTTCGGCAATCGCAGTGGTTGACCGAACGGGGCGCGGGGCTGGCAATTGTGACACTTGGCGCACAGGGAGCCGTGTACTGCGAGCGGGACAAACAACCGGTTCACGTTCCGCCCTTCGAGGTGCAGCCGGTCGACACGACGGCCGCAGGCGATGCCTTTGCCGGTGCGCTGACGGTCGCGCTTTCGGAAGGAGCACAAGCCGCCACGGCCGTGCGCATGGCTGCGGCCGCAGGCGCGCTGGCTACTACGCGGCCCGGCGCCCAACCTGGCATGCCGTCGAGGCAGGAAGTGGAATCGCTCATCAATACGCAGAAAGGAATGTCATGAAGGTACGACTCCGTACGATATTCGGGCTTGGCTTGCTGGTTGTCGTGACCGCCGGTTGTGGTTCTCGCCAGGGGGCCGAGGGCGGGCCGGGGGCAACCGGCAAACCGCGCATCGCGCTGGTTATGAAGTCGCTGGCCAACGAGTTCTTCTCGACCATGGCCGAAGGGGCGAAGAAACATCAGCAGGCGAACGCCGGCGAATACGAACTCGTGGTCAACGGCATCAAGGATGAACGCGACCTGGCTCGCCAGGTGTCGCTGGTCGAGGATATGGTGGCCCAGGGCGTGCAGGCGATTGTCATCGCCCCGGCCGACTCGAAGGCACTGGTGCCCGTGTTGAAGCGGGCGGTGGACCAGGGCATTGTGGTCATCAATATCGACAACAAGCTGGACGATCAGGTACTGAAGGAAAACGGCGTAGAAATCCCGTTCATCGGCCCGGACAATCGCGCCGGCGCGTGCAAAGTGGGTGAAGCGGCAGCCGCGAAGCTCAAGTCGGGCGACGCGGTGCTCGTGCTCGAAGGGATTCGCACGTCATTCAACGGCCAGCAGCGCCGCCTCGGATTTGAAGATGCCGCAAAGGCCGCCGGTCTGGTCATTGCCGATTCGCAGTCGGCCCAGTGGGAGATGAACATTGCCAACCAGGTCGCCTCGGCCATGCTCTCTTCGCATCCGGAAGCGAAGGCCATCCTGGCAGCCAACGACAACATGGCGCTCGGCGCGCTGGCGGCGGTCCGTTCGGGCGGCAAGGCCGGTTCGGTGCTCATCGTCGGGTTCGACAATATCGAAGCGGTCCGCGACGCAATTCGTGCAGGCGATATCCTGGCAACGGCCGACCAGCATGGCGACCAACTGGCCGTCTACGGCATTGAGTACGCCTTGCAGATTCTCGATGGTCAAGCCGAATTGGCCGATCGCGAAACGCCGGTCGACCTGGTGACGGCGGAGACGCTGGAATAGGGTGGGCGCTCTGGATTCGACTCGGCGTTTTGCCACTGTCAGTCCACCGACCATTGCAGTATAATATCAATAAGGCTTCCTTGTTCCAGGGTGTAATGATCCGGCCAGTGTTTCACGGGGTTCTCTATGGAAAACGTATTGACGCAACATATTACCAAGATACCGGGGATATGTGGTGGAAGGGCCTGTATTGCCGGGCATCGTATTCGGGTTGCCGATATTGTCGTCTGGCACGAGATGCGCGGCATGAGTCCGGACCAGATTGTTGATATGTTTCCCGGTTTGGTTCTCGCGGATGTGTATGCCGCCCTTGCTTATTATTTTGATCACCGGCAGGAGATTGAAGACGACTTCCGAAAGGCCGATGAGTGGGCCGACTGGGTGAAGGCGGCCATCCCCTCCAAGATTCCCGCAGCGCTGCGAGAGAAAGCCTGTGACTGATGCTCTTCGCTTCTACATGGACCAGCATTTTCCCGGCCCGGTGAGCCGAGCATTGGCTCGCCGCAACATCGACGTACTAACGGCCCAGGACGCCGATCGGTGTGGTTTGCCTGATGTTGACCAGCTTGCTTTTGCTACAGCCGAAGGTCGGGTGCTCGTGACTTTCGATCCCGATTTTGTAGCCGTGCACCATTCCGGTATGAAACACGCTGGAATTGCCTGGTGTCCCGAGCGGAAGCATAGTGTTGGTGAGCTTGTGAAGGCGCTGCTATTGCTGCACGGTGTATTACGCCCGGATGAAATGTGCAACCACCTGGAGTGTCTCTGAAGCACTTTCCCCTCCCGTCACTTTGTACTCTGTTATGACGTCCGGTACGCCGCACAGCACTCCCGCCCTTCCGCGTATCCGGTGTTCCGGCATCGGCAAGAGCTATGCCGTGCCGGTGTTGGTGGACGTCGACTTCGAATGCCGGCCCGGCGAGGTCCATGCGCTGATTGGAGCGAACGGGGCCGGTAAGAGTACCCTGGCGAAGATCATCTGTGGACTGGTTAGGCCTGACAGCGGAACGATGACGCTCGACGGCGAGCCTTACGCGCCGGCCGGAAAGCCGGATGCCGAGGCGGCCGGCATTCACATCGTCCACCAGGAATTGAACCTGATCGGCACGCTCACCGTTGCCGAAAATCTGTTCCTTTCGCGTCTACCGCGGCGGTTGGGCGTGGTCGATCGCCGGAAGCTGCGGCGCGATGCTCGCGAAGCGTTGGCCCGGGTGGACCTTGCCGAACTGGATCCCGATACGCCCGTCGCCGAGCTTGGTGTCGGTGTCCAGCAGCAGCTTGAAATCGCCGCGGCACTCGCCCAACACTGCCGCCTGCTGATTCTGGACGAGCCGACCGCGGCCCTGATGGACCCGCAGATCGAACGATTGTTCGAGCACATTCGGCGTTTGCGGGCTGAAGGCGTATCGCTCATCTACGTGAGCCATCGCATGGACGAGATCCGCCGCATCGCCGATCGCGTGTCCGTGCTGCGTGATGGGCAGGTGATTGCTACACGGGTTGCGTCGGAACTGGCGACCGACGAAGCCGTACGGCTGATGGCCGGCCGCGACGTAGAATCGGCCGCCGCGTCGACCCGCTCGGCGGGCCCGGTGCGGCTTCGTGTTCGGAACCTTTCGCGAGGCAGTGCCGTTCGCAACGTATCGTTCGACGCCCATGCGGGAGAAATCCTGGGCATTGCCGGACTGGTCGGCTCGGGCCGTACAGAGCTGCTTCGCGCCATCTTTGGCGCCGACCGTGCCAACGCAGGCACCGTTGCGGTGGGCGATGCTGCGCCGCAATGCTTCCGATCACCGCGACAGGCGGTGGCGGCCGGCCTCGCCATGGTGCCGGAAGATCGCAAGGAGCATGGCCTGCTGCTACCCTGTTCCGTACGAATAAACGCCACGCTGGCGCACTTGCAGGCGTTCCGAAGGCCGGGTGGCCGGCTGGACCGACAGGCAGAGGCCACCGCCACCCTGGAGACCGGCACGGCGATGGACCTGCGTTCGCAAGGCGTGGAACAGCCGGTTGTGGAACTCAGCGGCGGCAACCAGCAGAAAATACTGATCGGGCGTTGGCTGATGCGCGACGCCGAGGTCTACCTGTTCGATGAACCGACACGCGGTGTCGACGTGTCCGCGAAGGCCACGGTGTACCGGCTGCTGCACGATCTGGCTCGGCGAGGCAAGGCGTGCGTCGTCGTTTCCAGCGAGATGGAGGAACTGATGACCCTGTGCGATCGAATTGCCGTCCTGTCGCAGGGACGGCTCGTCCAGACTTTTGCACGAGGCGAATGGAGCCACGAGCGACTTCTGGCGGCGGCGTTTCAGCACGTGACGGGGACGCCCTCGGCGCATGGAGAGGAGAATCGATGAGTGACGATATCCAAGATGGTGCACGGCCGCGAGGTTGGTTGGCCGATTACGTGGGCATGATCGTCGTTCTGGCGGCGCTCGTTGCCCTGTTTGCGGTAATGAGCGACCGGTTCCTTGCACTGCGCACGTTCATTACGATTGCGAACCAGATTCCCGATCTTGTGGTCATCGCAGTCGGCATGACGCTGGTGCTGGTGATTGCCGGCATCGACCTTTCGGTCGGTTCGGTGCTTGCACTGAGTGCATCCGTGTTGGGTGTTGCCATGACGCAATGGGGCTGGTCGCCATTGCCGGCCGCCCTGCTATGCCTGGGGGCCGGCCTGGCTTGCGGACTGGTCAACGGGGCCATTTCGGTCGGGGCAGGGATTCCGTCGTTCATCGTAACGCTGGGCATGCTGGAAATGGCGCGCGGCGGCGCGTACCTGGTAACCGGCTCGCAAACACAGTATATCGGGGCGGCGGTGGAAGGGATCGGCGCCCCGCTTCCCGGCGTGCAATTGTCACCTGCATTTCTGATCGCCATTGGCCTGGTGATTGCCGGGCAGTTTGTATTGTCGCGCACCGTGTTCGGGCGTTACCTGGTGGCCATCGGCACGAACGAGACGGCGGTGCGATTGTCAGGCATCGCCCCACGGGGGCCGAAGATTGCCGTATTCGCCCTGGCCGGTCTGCTGGCCGGGGTGGCCGGCGTCTTCCAGACGTCGCGGCTTTCCTCGGCCGATCCGAACGGCGGGGTTGGCATGGAACTGGCCGCGATTGCCGCCGTCGTGATTGGTGGTACAAGCCTGATGGGCGGCCGCGGTTCGGTCATCAACAGTTTCTTCGGCGTGCTGATCATCGCCGTCTTGCAGACCGGGCTGGCCCACGTTGGTGCGACGGAACCGACCAAGCGCGTCATCACCGGCCTTGTCATCATCGTTGCCGTCCTGGCCGACGCTCTGCGAAACCGCTGGTCGGCCCGCAGCTTGATCCGTCGGCTCGCCGGACGCGGCAAGTAGTCGGTTGGCAGGGGTTGCTTGTTTGCGCAGTCCTTCGATTACGAGCACCGCTACGCTGAGCACGAGCACGATCGCCAGGGTTCGTGCTCGTGCTCGTAATCGTAATCGGAAACCACGCGCGATATTCCTTCCCGCAGCCAGCTCCTGCGTTGTGTTGGAGGGGGTGTTCCGGTTGAGGTTTGGCGCAGTCCTCCGATTGCGAGCACCGCTGACGCTGAGCACGAGTGATACGGCCGGCAATCAGACGTCTCGCTCTGGCTGAAGATCGTTTTCATCCCCGTAACGGCTCGCAACGTCGGATGGGATTACCTGCGGTTCAGCATCGTGGTCACGCTTCATCGTCATTCGAGTGAGCATCGATACAATGCGCTTGAGCCTCCGCTTGAGAGCGAGACTTGACGCTGGCTCCAATCCGC
Source organism: Thermoguttaceae bacterium (assembly GCA_040772845.1). Classification (GTDB taxonomy): domain Bacteria; phylum Planctomycetota; class Planctomycetia; order Pirellulales; family Thermoguttaceae; genus PWXP01. The sequence goes on along the minus strand of JAXGXG010000001.1, from coordinate 4,315,871 downwards.
CGGATGCTACGAGGACATCTTGGACCGCCGCGCACTCAAGAGCGGAGCCGCGCGCGATGTCGAGGAATCGCGACCGGTCCTTTCTGCTACGCTTACCGTTGCCCTCGGCGATGTTCAATGCGACCGACTGAGCCGCTCGCAGCCATTGATCCCGAGCGTGACGCTGTAGTCCTGATAGGGTCTTGGCGAACGCAAATGCCTCGGCGTTGTACTGGATGGCCAAGCAGTAGACGTCCAGACGGTCATGATCGAATATAATCTCCATCATGAAATCGATTCTTCAGCAGTGGCTGCAATAACCATTCTCGCCCCCCTCCCGGGAGTCGCGGATAACGCCTTTCGCTCAGTATAGCCATTGCAGAGGACGTTGCAAGGGCTTTCAATTGAACGACCGGCCAGACTTGGTCTACTGCGCAGTCCTTCGATTACGAGCACCGCTACGCTGAGCACGAGCACGAGGGGGCTGGGGCACAATCGTGCTCGTGCTCGTAATCGTAATCGGACAGCACACGCGGTATTCCTTCCCGCAGCCAGCTCCCGCATTGGGCCGGAGGGGGCTGGCCGGTTGGGGTTTTGCGCAGTCCTTCGATTACGAGCACCGCTACGCTGAGCACGAGCACGAGGGGCTGGGTTCACAATCGTGCTCGTGCTCGTAATCGTAATCGGAAACCACGCGCGATATTCCTTCCCGCACGCGACCCCGCATTGTGCCGGAGGGGGCTCACCGGTTGGGGTTTTGCGCAGTCCTTCGATTACGAGCACCGCGACGCTGAGCACGAGCACGAGGGGCCCGGGTTCACAATCGTGCTCGTAATCGCAATCGGGAAGCACGCGCGATACCGGTTCCCGCACGCGGCCCCCGCGTTGTGTCGGAAGGGGCCTGCCGGTTGGGGTTTTGTGCAGTCCTTCGATTACGAGCACCGCTACGCTGAGCACGAGCACGAGGGGTTCCCACTCGTACTCGTGCTCGTAATCGTAATCGGGAACCACGCGCGATACCGGTTCCCGCACGCAGCCCCGCATTGTGTCGGAGGGGGCTTGCCGGTTGGGGTTTTGTGCAGTCCTTCGATTACGAGCACCGCTACGCTGAGCACGAGCACGAGGGGCCCGGGTTCCCAATCGTGCTCGTAATCGCAATCGGGCAGTACGCGCGATACCGGTTCCCGCACGCGACCCCAGCGTTGGGGCTGAGAGGGCTGGCCGGTTGAGGTTCTGCGTGGTCCTTCGATTACGAGCACCGCCAAAGCTGAGCACGAGCACGAGGGGCCCGGGTTCCCAATCGTGCTCGTAATCGTAATCGTAATCGGGAACCACGCGCGATACCGGTTCCCGCACGCAGCCCCCGCGTTGTGTCGGAGGGGGCTTGCCGGTTGACTGTCTACGTGGTCCTTCGCTTACGATCACCGCCAAAGCGCGCCCCCCCGAAAGGGCGATCCATAGGTTGATATGGCAGAAATATCGATTAGTATATAGGCAAGGCACTGCTTTGCCCTGGAGGAAGAACGTCTGGGACGAGGGGCTTATTCTTCTCGAAGTTCGGAGGGTTTGTCTGATGTTTTGTCAAACTGGCTCGGTGACGAATCGGGTGGCGGGGACGATTTCCGCATTGGCGGTCGTTGCAGCCTTGACCCTTGGCATGGCCTCTTCGACGCTCGCCATTACGTGGGATCTTGTCGGCACGGGTGATTGAAATACTGCCGAGAACTGGGATCCCGATGGGCTGCCGACCACCAGCGACACCGTCAATGTCAATAACGGAGGTACGGCACAAATCGGATCCGAAGGTGCTGTTGCCAATCGTTTCTACATCGACGGCGGTTCAACCATTGCGTTCTCCGGCGGCGCAACCACGACATTCAGCGCCACAGGCAACCATTCGTACGTAGGTAACAACAGCACGGGAACGTTCACGCAGACGGGCGGGGCCTTCAGTATTGGTCAGCAGGCTCTCTATGTAGGCAACAATGCCAGTGGCAATGGCGCCTATAACATCAGTGGCGGCAGCCTTGCATGTCGCTACATTCGTGTCGGCCAAAACGGCACGGGTGTGTTCAACCATAGCGGCGGCACGGTTACCGTCAGTTTGGACAACCTTGTCGTCGGGCGTTATAGTCCGGCAAATGGCACGTACAACCTCAGTGGCACGGGCGTGCTGACTGCGCCGAATGAATATGTCGGATGCTGGGCGACCAAACGGGCGGGACCGGGGTATTCAATCAGACCGGCGGAAGTCTCACAACAACAGAAGATCTCCGACTCGGGCATGCCGGCGGCGTTGGCACGTATACCATCTCCGCCGGAACACTGGATGTGGATGGCACGCTGTATGTCGGCAGCGGCGGCACGGGCACGTTCCATATCATCGGGGACCAGGCGACTATCGAGGTGGACGGCTATAGTCAGAATGCCGACTCGACGCTCGAACTGACCATCAACAGCATCAGCCCCATCAACGTCGATGGTGCGATCTCGCTGGCCGGTGCGCTGGACGTCGAGTTCGCCAGCCTGCCGGACATCGAAGATGTCTTCCCGATCTTCATCAACGACGGCGACGACCTGGTATCGGGCATCTTCAGTGACAAGCCTGAAGGCTACGTCTTCTCGCTGGCAGGCACCTACATCGACATGGTGCTCACCTATGAGGCGAACCTCGACGGCGGCTCGATCGGCAACGACGTGGCCCTGCTGGCGGTCCCCGAGCCTTCCGCGATTCTTCTGCTGCTGCTTGGCATCCTGGCCCTGGGCGCTTTGCGTCGGCGGCGGTGAGCATGGTCTTATTGTGTCTGCAAGCAAGGCGTTTTGTGAAATCAGCGAGTCTTGTGGGCTGCTTCGGCTGGCTGCGCATCGAATAAGCCTCGAGTGTGGCTATGGACCAGGGTATGGCGCGCCGTCGTCTGGTGATATTGAATAACGTATCGCCCAGAGGGAATGGCGACCGCAGGGCTGGTATCGCCCCCCCAAGACGCAGCGTTCTTGTTGAGATCATTCACCAAGGGTTTGCATCGCGTGCAGAAACGAGTTAGGATGGGCTGCAATCAGAATGGAAGCTGTGTCGCCAGTCGAGACGAGCGTCTACCGGAGTTTGGCCGGTCGTAGTTATTCCTTCCGGATCACGAGCAGAGGTAGCCACGGTGAACGAGCAAAGAATCGGCCGGACATGGCCGCACATCCTCGACAATCTGCCGACCGTGGGGCTCATCCTGGCTAGCGCCGCCCAGGTCATCGCGGGCCGCGCTGCGGCAGAGACACTCACATGGAATCGGGGTGGCGGATCGTGGGCCATTAAATCGTATTGGGAAGGTGTCGATCCGCAACGAGTGCCGTTGATCACCGATGACACGGTGATCGACAACGCCGGCAATGCGGCCGTACGCCAGGATGGCTCCCATGAGACTCATTCACTTTACCTCGGCAACTCGGCGAGCGGCTCGGGAACACTTGCTTGGCGAACTGCAGGCACTGCCGGCGACATGCACGTCGATGACGATCTGTATGTCGGCAACGAAGGAATCGGGTATGTACGGCTGGAGCTTGATTCCGCCGCAGGCAAGACGCTGACGGTGGGTGATGACATGTTTCTCGGCAATACAGGCACTTCGCGCGGCTACGTCGTTCACGAAGCAGGTACGGTCCACGTGGGTGATGAATTGGCGATCGGTAACAGCTCTTCGACACAAGGAAGCTATACGATCAGCGGCGAGGCAGAGTTGATTGTCAACCGCGACAACCCTACTACCAGACGTTACCTGTTTGTCGGCAAGAGCGGCACAGGCACGCTCAACCAGCAGGGTGGCACGGTAACCGTTGGCACCTATCTTCGCATTGCCGAGGGCTCTGCCAGTCACGGCGCCTACAATATGAGCGGCGGCCTATTGGATGTTTCTGACGGTTACTCCATCATTCTCGGCCGGCGCAATGACGGCACATTCATCCAGTCGGGCGGCAGCGTCCTTGGCCCCACCTCTACCCAAGGCATCTATCTCGGCTTTGATGCGAACGGCGTGGGCGAGTGGCAACTCAGCGGCAGCGGAAATGTCAACAGCGGTCGCTTCCTTCGCATTGGCGGCGAGGGGAAAGGTATCTTTACCCAAACCGGCGGTTCAGTGGTCGTTCCCACTTACGCCGCGCTCGGCTACTCCGCCGGCGGCGTTGGCACGTATACCATCTCCGCCGGAACACTGGATGTGGATGGCACGTTGTATGTCGGCAGCGGCGGCACGGGTACGTTCCATATCATTGGCGATCAGGCGACTATCGAGGTGGACGGCTATAGTCAGAATGCCGACTCGACGCTCGAACTGACCATCAACAGCATCAGCCCCATCAACGTCGATGGTGCGATCTCGCTGGCCGGTGCGCTGGACGTCGAGTTCGCCAGCCTGCCGGACATCGAAGATGTCTTCCCGATCTTCATCAACGACGGCGACGACCTGGTATCGGGCATCTTCAGTGACAAGCCTGAAGGCTACGTCTTCTCGCTGGCAGGCACCTACATCGACATGGTGCTCACCTATGAGGCGAACCTCGACGGCGGCTCGATCGGCAACGACGTGGCCCTGCTGGCGGTCCCCGAGCCTTCCGCGATTCTTCTGCTGCTGCTTGGCATCCTGGCCCTGGGCGCTTTGCGTCGGCGGCGAGAATAATGCCTGCATTTGCCATTGCAAAAAGATGGTTGTCGCATTTCAGGCATCTTGCCGTTAGAATCCATGCTATTCCCCCTCCACATAAGGGGCAATCGTGATGAAATTCGGCTGAGACGGCAGAAAAATGTCAAGCCCCGTTCTAGGCAGGGGCATCGGATAATGCCACAATGCTAAGCTTGGGCATAATATGCTTGCCCGATTCGGTTGTGCCTGCTCGTGGTGCGATTTCAGGCAGGAATCGACGTATGGCGAACGGCGGATACAGGTTTACCGGAAATACGAGCACGAAACGGCAGCGAGTGTACCGGCGGGACTCACTTGCTCGCGCTGCGTGCTTATGTGTTTGATTCCGCCGCTCGCCAATCCACCCATAACTCGCAGGATGGTCACCTGGGAAGTGGAGTGCGAGTATGAGCGATGATCGCAACATGATCGCGGAACTCGAGAACCGACTTCGCGAGGCGGAAGCCAAGGCCGCTCGGTTGGATGAGATCGAACGCCGTTATCACGAGATTTTCGAGGGAAGTCGGGACGGCTTCGTCATTGTCGATACGGCGGGGCGCATCATCGACGCCAACCAGGCGTACTGCGACATGCTGGGCTATACGCTTGCCGAACTGCGCGCCCTGCCCGATTTCTATGCCATTACTCTCGAACGCTGGCGCGAATGGGAGCGACGACGATCTGGAGAGAGCGATTGCTCAAACGGGGCCACTCCGGCCTGTACCGCAAAGAGTACGTGCGCAAAGACGGTACGGTGTTTTGGGTGGAGTTGCGGGCTTATTCCGTCAGGCAGCAAGACGGGATCGTCGACTATCTTTGGGCGAGTGTCCGCGATATCACGGATCGCTTGAAGACCGAGGAGGCGCTGCGCCGGAGCGAAGAGCGCTTTCGTTCCATTTTCGAGAGCATGTCGGCCGGTTCCTGCATTGACGAGCTGATTTACGAAGACGGCAAGGCCGTCGACTACCGGTTTCTTGACGTCAACCCGGCCTTTGAAAAGATTCTGGGGATCCGCCGGAAGATCGCCAGGAACGCGTTGGGTTCGCAGTTGTATGGCGCCGGGTTGGTTCCTTTCTTCCACACGTTTGTCAAGGTTGCCGAGACCGGCCGCCCGGCGCGCTTCGAAGCGTACCTGGAATTCGCTCAGCGGCACTTGGATATCACGGTCAGCAGTCCCGGGCCGGGCATGTTTTCCACGGTCTTTTTGGACATTACCGAGCGCAAGCAGGCGGAGGCCATCCGGGCGGAACAGAAGGCCTTGCTGGAGGCCATCTACCGGAATGCGCCCCTGCTGTTGATTCTGGTTGACGGCGACTGCCGGGTTCGGCAGGTCAACGGATTCGTCTCGCAGCTCACAGGCCGTTCGATCGAGGAAACGATCGGACTGCGAAGCGGCGAAGCGCTGCGATGCATGCGTGCAATGACGCACCCGGACGGTTGCGGCTTTTCGGAGGCTTGCCAGCAGTGTCCGATTCGCAAGGCGGTTTTCGATACGCTTGCACATGGCACAACCCATCTGCAAACGGAAGCCACCTACCCGATCCTGCACAACAACGCATGCCGCGAGTTGACGTTTCTGATCTCGACGGCGCCGATCGACGTCAAGGAATCTCGCATGGTTCTGGTGACCCTGCAGGACATTACCGAGCTGAAACGCAAAGAGCAGGAGTTGGCGCGCTCCAAGAAGGAGCTTGAGCGCGCCAATCGGGAGTTGGAACAGAGCATCGCCCGCGCGAATCATCTGGCCGTCGAGGCGGAGGCCGCCACGATGGCAAAGAGCGAGTTCCTGGCGAACATGAGCCACGAGATTCGCACGCCCATGACTGCCATCCTGGGATTCGCGAAAGCCGCCGAAGAGGGCTGTCCCGGCCAGTGCGAGTTCGGGCGGCACCTGCATCGCGAATACCTCGAAACGATCACCCGCAACGGCGAACACCTCTTGCAGTTGCTCAACGACATTCTCGACCTGTCCAAAGTGGAAGCCGGCAGACTGACGGTGGAACACATCGCATGCTCGCCCTGCAAGCTCATAGCCGAGGTAAGCGCGCTCATTCGTGTGCGCAGCAATGCAAAAGGGCTTCAGCTATGCACGGAATATGAAGGCGATATTCCAGAAACGATCCGGACCGATCCGACCCGGCTCCGACAGATTCTCATCAACTTACTGGGAAACGCGGTCAAGTTCACCGAAGCCGGCCAGGTGTCGCTCAAGGTGCGAATGACCGACCCGGCGGACGAGGCGCCGACCATGGCGTTCGACGTAATCGACACGGGCGTTGGCATGACGCCCGGTGAGGCGGCCGGCCTGTTCCGGCCATTCTCGCAGGCGGACAGTTCGACAACACGCAAGTTCGGCGGCACCGGGCTCGGCCTGGCCGTCAGCAAACGGTTGGCGGAAGCCTTGGGGGGAAGCATCCGGCTTGTCGAGACCGAACCGGGTGTCGGCAGCCACTTTCGGCTGACCATTGCGACCGGCCCACTCCACGACGTTGTGATGATGGACGAGGCGGCGCGAGCCCGACACATGCAACCGCACGACCGCCATGCAGCGCCGTTGGAAACCAGCCTGGTCGATTGCCACGTCTTGCTGGCCGAGGATGGCGTGGACAACCAACGCCTTGTCGCCCACCTGCTGAAAAAGGCCGGCGCTACCGTAACGGTCGCCCAGAACGGACGCGATGCCGTTGAGACGGCCCTGGCCATGCAGCACGGAAATCACGCGTTTGACGTGGTGTTGATGGACATGCAGATGCCGGTCATGGACGGATACGAGGCGACCCGACTGCTCCGGCGTCACGGTTACCGCGGTCCAATCATTGCCCTGACTGCCCATGCCATGGAGGGGGACCGTCGAAAGTGCCTTGAAACCGGTTGTGACGATTACATCTCCAAGCCGATGACCAGCGACAAGCTTTACAGCGTCGTCGCACGACACCTGAAGATGGCCCTCTCCAGCCAAACCTTACCCTTCAGCCCGGCCGACAAGTCGGCAGACGCCTGAATCGAAGGCCGGACACCTGAAAACCAACGCTGTCCTGTCATCGGCGGGGTGGGGGGCAGGCGAACGCTTGCATCGGGCGCGCCCGATGGGGACTTCTCCGCCTGCCCGACGGCATTTCGCGCGGTATATTTGACAAACGCATTCCCACCCGACCCCTTCCATAACTGCCGAGCGACCTTTCCCAAGCCTGGCCCCAAACCTGGCGTGTGGAGAACGGTTCCCGTCCTGTCCGAGGTATAAGCCCATGCGCGATATTCCGGTGAGCGCCATTCTGGTGCTCGTTCTTCTGTTGCTGTGTGCAGGCATTTTCGCCATTGTGTTCAAACGGCTTCGTTTTCCCTACACGATCGGACTGGTACTGGTCGGGCTGGGGTTGGGCGGGGCGGCGGTCCACGTCGAAGGCTTGGCCTTTCTCGGCAAGATCCACTTCACGCCCAATATCGTCCTCTACATCTTGCTGCCGACGTTGGTGTTCGAGGCCTCGTTGAACATGGACACCCGTCTGCTGATCCGCAACCTCTTGCCGGTGATCTTGCTGGCGGCGCCGGGACTTGTGTTTGCGACGCTTGTAACGGGCGCGATTGTCGGCTGGATGACGCCGCTTTCGTTCGGCGCGGCCATGCTATTCGGCTCTCTGATCTCCGCGACCGACCCGGTCGCCGTGATTGCCGTCTTCCGGGAACTGGGCGCCCCGAAGCGATTGTCGATGCTCGTCGACGGCGAAAGCCTCTTCAACGATGCAACGGCGATTGTCATGTTCGGTATCGTTTTGGGATTGCTGACAGGTGGCGCAACCCTCGGCGTCTCGGCCATTGCCTGGGCGGGCGTGCAGTTCGTGCTGGTCTTCCTGGGCGGGACATTGGTCGGAGCCCTGGTGGGCTACGTCATGGTGCAGGTGCTTGCGCTTGCGAAGGACGATCCGCTGGTGGAGATTGCTTTTACGGCCGTGATTGCGTACATTGCCTTCATTCTGGCCCAGTTCTACATGGATCTGTCGGGCGTTATGGCCGTCGTGGGCGCCGGGCTGGTGGTCAGCTACTACGGCTCCACCCGGTTCTCACCTGCGGTGAAGCAGCACCTTTCCCACTTCTGGGAGTTCGCATGCTTTGCGGCCAACAGTTTCATCTTTCTGCTCTTGGGACTGACCGAGAATTATCTTGCCCAGGGCGCCGATCGGCTGTATCGAGTCGGGCTGGTGGTGCTTGTGGCCGTCTTTGCGATAAGCGTGGCGCGTGCCCTGCTGATCTTCGGCGCCGTGCCTTGGATCAACAAGATGAGTCGCCGCCCGGCCGTGAGCTTCGCCTACCAGGCCGTCATGTTCTGGGGCGGGTTGCGGGGCGCGTTGCCGATTGCCCTGGCCATGAGTCTGACGCCCGGGCAGGTTGGCGGCGAGTTGAATCGGAGCCTGATCGTCGATTGCACGCTGGGCGTCGTACTCTTCACCTTGCTGGTTCAGGGGACCACCATTAGCCGGCTGATGGATTGGCTGGGTCTCAACGCGCTTTCTCCGTTGGAACACACGCTCGTACAAACGACGCAATTGGCTTTGAAACGTGAAGGGCTCACCGCGATCGAAGCCATCGGCCGCCAGTGGCCCGCCCTCGATCTCGCACCGGTCGAAAACGTTGCCGCCGAATACCGCGAGACGATCGAACGACTCTCGCACACCGTGCCGGGGAGCGACGGGCGCCTTCCATCGGATCGGGTCAGCACGGGAATGCTCTGGATGCTCGTGCTGCACGAGGTCAACGCCGTATGGCGCGAGCTGTTCGAGGCAGGTTTCCTCCGCGAGGACGTCTTGCGAGAATACGAACAATACATGGACGCGTGTCGCGAGGACATCCTCCGCGGCGTCATGCCGCCTGCCGTTGCGCGCCGGCCCGGCATGGAAGAGCGTACGCTCGGCCTTCTGCTGTCGGTCATGCGGCGGATTGGCGTCATCCGACGTTGGACGCGATCGATGCACCGCTCCAAGATCGAGATGACCCATTCCATTGCACTTGCCGCCGTTTCCTCGCGCAATCGTGTGGAGCGCAGCTTGCCGCATCTCCGCACCCTGTGCGACGCTTCGGAGGAGGCCGTTGCGCAGTGCGAGTCCTGGATTCGCGCATGGGGCGACGAGGCCCTTGCGGTAATCGGGCAAATCATGGAGCAGCACGCTCCGGTAGTCACCGCATTGGACGAGAACACTGTCCGCCGCCTCGCCCACGAAACCGAACGCCGTAACCTGGACGAACTGGTCGAAAAAGGCGGTATCAGCCCGCGCCTGGCCGTCATGATCCGGCAGTCCGAATCGCTGAGCAACACCTGACAGGTACGGCAATCACCATGCTTCACTCGTACACGAAGGTGGCGGTGGCCGTCGTGTCGCGGTCGGCCGTCAGGCGGACCCAGTGGGCGGCAAAGCCTTCCGGAAAGACGTGCGTAAACGGCTCGTTCGGCTTCACCTCGAAACGGGCGTACTCTACGAAACGGCCCTCGGCCGTTACGTCAACCTCGACGGTGACGATTACCGGCTTATCGCCACTGTGACGAAGCGTAAGCACCTTGCGGTCGTAACCGGTCATGAGGTAGGGATCGCTCGGTTGGCCGGCCTTCACGGCCGACTCGCTCCAGGGGCCGCCGGTGCCGGTCGGCTTGCCCAGCTTCCACAGATCGTCGATATCGCCGAACCACAGCTTCACCTTGCCGTCGTCGCTGCACACCAGATGATCGCTCGCATCGACCGGGGCGTCGTCGCGCACACCGGACAGCACAAGCATCCCTCGCCACGAGCAGAGATCGAAAATACCCTTGTTGTGCGTCGCCACCGGCTTCAAGGCCCGGACCCCGCCCGAGTTGCCCCGGGGCAGCATATAAACCGTACCGGCGGCCAGAAGCACCGCGCGTTCGGTCACCAGTTCGCGCACCGTCCGCGTGAACCCGGCCGCCGTTTGCATTTTGACATCGGCATGGCCGATCGGCAAGCGGAATCGATTCTTCCCTTCGACCACGAGCACGGAATTGCCGTCTATCGTGTATTCCGGACCGCGTGGCGCAACCTTTTCCCGGATGAACTCCATCTGCTTCGGATCGTCAACGCTCGCCATCTTCATGTCAGCGCCAACCTCGTAAAGCCGGGGTTCGGAGGCCTTGCCTGCCGCGTCGATATTCGTGGCGAGAACCTGAAGCGTCCGGAGGTTCCCGCCGCGCCCGCGAAGGACGGCCGCGCTATGGGCCGCCGGCTTGTCGACGTCACTCAAGGGTGCGAACATCTTCGCGTCGGCCGCAACACCTTGCGACGGGCCGTAATGGAAGTAGGCGGTCACGCCGGCAGCATCGCGGTCGAGCCTTGCGCGGACCCACTGGCCCGGTGCATCGGCCGGAAAGATCTTGTACGCATAGCCCTTGGCCGGAACGGTGATCGTTGCAAGCGGTTGCCAGTCGCCGCGGCCTTCGGAGGTTTCCAGGGTAAACGTTACGGCCTCGTCTGCCCGATGCGACAGGTGCAAGATGCGCTGCGAATAGCCGCCGAACAGGAAGGGAACCGAGGGCTGGTCTTTCGCCACGTCGTCGCCCATCCACCAGCCGCCCCAGCCGGCCGGCTGTCCCTTGTCGTGCAGGTCTTCCCACGTGGTGAACCAGAGGTTCGAGTTCGACTGGCCGCCCAGGTCCATGTCGTGATGCAGGCCGAGGCCGGGCAGGAAGTGCGACTTGGCCGCATCGTCGCAACCGAAGACGATGCGGTCGTTGAATCGGGCGACGTCGCCGGTAATTTTCAGGTACGAGCCAATCGGTTTCAGACCGGCCGTGTTCTCCGCGCAGAAGGTGGGCGGGAAATCGAACCAGCCGCCGTGCATGTTGGCCAGGGACTTCGCCGGCCGATCGCCTTCGGCGGGCACAACCTCGCGGATTCGCGGCCATTCGGTGTGCCAGCCGTGATGGCCGTTGTAGGAGTAGTCGGCTTTCGGCAGCCGGAACTCGGACCACTGGCCGCCGTCCAGCAGCATGAGCATGAGCGACCGCTTGTCCCAGCCCATCGCCCACAGCGGGCTCGTTTCGGAAGGCGGACCGTAGATCCCGCCCGGCCCGGTGACCTCGGTGAACTGGCGGCGGCGGATCAATCGCCACTGGTTGCCGTCCCACTCGGCCAGTACGCCGGCGTCTTCCGGGCTGGTGTGTGCAGGATCGACCTGGTACTGGAACGGCTTGAACCGATCGACACTGCCGGCCGCATGCTCGCCGTTATTGGCCATGACAAAGCGGCCTTGCGACGTGTAGCCGCCCTTGGCGTGCCAACCGGGCATGGCCCGGCGGAACAGCAGGTTCACGTCGAGTGTCTTCACATCGACCTCGTAGAGCAAGCCCTCCATGTCGAGTTGGAGAACCTTGTGCGCCGGATCGGTCAGATGCCGGGCCGTCGCAGTATGCCGGCCGAACATCTTGCTGTAAGGAATCGCGCGAACATTGCGCTGGGCATCGATCACATAAGGACCGATGAACAACTGGTTCGACTCCCGGTGGATCATCCGACTGGCCGGCGTACCGCCGATGCTCTCGGGCCGAACGATCATGTTCAAGTCGGCGTCGATCTCGTACAGCTTGTCGTCGCTTCCACTGGGCGCGTGCGGGGCGTACGTAATCAGCCAGAGTCGGTCGGCCCACGGCGCCACCGCGCCGATGCCGCATTCGCCGCTCGAATTGAACGCCGCCAGGTGCGGATACCTGCCGCTAAAACTGGGCGACTCTTCCGCTGCAATACCCGTGCCGGCGTGAACCGATACGACAAGCAACAACGACCAAAGAAGACGACCGAGGGGCGAAAAACAATGCATCCTAATACTCCCAGGCAGGACAGGGAAACGGTGGGTCGGTTGGAGCAACCGGCGTATCTCCACAATTAAACTCAAACACGTAGGGTGGGTGGTTCCGGCTTGCGCGGCAGGCCTGATATGCCTTCCGCTGAAGCGCGACATTCGGCGGCCACGTGATTGTCGATCGCCCGATGCCGGGTTCACCCACGCGTTGCCGGGCATATTCCGCGCACGGACGAACCAACAACTGCGACCATCGCGGCTCCGCAATCAGATTTAGTGTAGTCGAACACCGCGAAAATGCAACTGAAGAGAGAACCCGCGCACCCTCCTTAAGGGTGATCGCCGCCCGCCACACGCGACACGACGCCCGATCAGTCCCAGCGCCAATATCGCAGAATGCACCAGACGGCCCGAAAGGCGTCGGCCAGGCCGATCTTCTTGCCGGCCGCGTAGGTCCGGCCGCTGTAGCTGATGCCGATCTCGTACACGCGGTAGCCGCGCCGAGCAATCTTCGCCGTCAGTTCCGGCTCGATGCCGAACGCGTCCTCCTTGAGCGTCGGCCGAACCGTCTCGATCACCTCGCGACGAAACGCCTTGTAGCAGGTTTCCATGTCCGTCAGGTTCAGATCGGTCGTCAGGTTCGAAAGCATGGTCAGCGTCCGGTTGGCCACGGCGTGCCAGAAGTAGAGCACGCGATGCGGCACAGCCGCCGAGAAGCGGGAGCCGTAGACCACGTCGGCCTTATCCTCCAAGATGGGCCAGACCAGCCGCGGATACTCGGCCGGATCGTATTCCAGGTCGGCGTCCTGAATGAGCACAACTTCGCCCGTTGCACGTTCGAACCCCGTGCGAAGCGCCGCGCCTTTCCCCCGATTCCGCTCGTGCCGAATCACGATGAGCGAGCCGCCGGTGTCCTCGCTGGAGAGCCGTTCCAGGACGTCCGCCGTACCGTCCGTGCTGGCATCGTCGACCACCACGATTTGAACGTCGCACGCATGCTGCCGGATACGGCGAATCACTTCTTCGATGGTAGAACTCTCATTGTACGCCGGCACCACGACGGAAAGCCGCAGATCGGCAGGCAGCGGCGCCAGCCCCATCTGCCTCGCCAGGCGGACTTCGGCCGACGCATCGCGCCACGGCGACCCATGCTTTTGCGGTGGTTCGGGCATACCTTACGTTCCCCCCAGCCCGAGTCGCTCGCGCCGGTACGCGCCGTCTTGCACCCGTTCGACCCAGCGGGGGTTTTCCAGGTACCATGCAACCGTATCGCGCAGGCCCGACTCGAAATCGTGCCGGGGCCGCCAGCCTAGCTCCCTGTCGATCTTCGATGCATCGATCGCGTAACGCCGGTCGTGCCCCGGCCGGTCTGTGACGAACCGGATCAGTTGCTTGCAGGGAGAATGCGGCAGCCCGGGCCGAAGCTGGTCGACCAGTCGGCAGACGGTTTCGACCACGTCGATGTTCCGTTGCTCGCAGTTCCCCCCGATATTGTACGTTTCTCCCGGGCAACCTGCCAGCAAAACGCGGCGAAGGGCCTCGCAATGGTCCTCCACGAACAGCCAGTCGCGCACGTTCTGGCCGTCGCCGTAGATCGGCAGCGGCTTGCCCTCCAGGGCGTTGAGGATCATCAGCGGGATGAGCTTTTCGGGAAACTGGCACGGACCGTAGTTGTTCGAGCAATTCGTCACAATCACCGGCAGGCCGTAGGTACGGTGGTAGACGCGTGCGAAATGATCGGCCGCCGCCTTCGACGCCGAATAGGGCGAACTGGGATCGTACGGGCTCGTTTCTGTAAACCGGCCATCCGGCCCCAGCGAGCCGTAAACCTCGTCGGTAGAGACGTGAAGGAAGCGGAATGCGTCTCGCTCGGCCCCGCATAGTTCGCCATAGAATTGCCTTGCCGCGTCGAGCAGGCGGAACGTCCCTTCCACGTTGGTCCGCACGAACTCGGCCGGCCCGTCGATGGACCGATCGACGTGCGATTCGGCCGCAAAATGGACCACCGCCGAGGGCCGATGCTCGGCGAAGACCTGGGCCATGGCGGCCCCATCGGCAATATCGGCCTGAATGAAGATATGGTTGGGATCGTCGAGCACCGAGGCAAGCGAATCGAGATTGCCGGCGTACGTAAGCTTGTCGACGTTGATGACCCGGGCGAACCGATCTTCAGTACACTGCCGCACAAAGCAGCTTCCGATGAAACCGGCGCCACCGGTAACAAGAAGGGTCTGCATGGTCCGTTACGCTCCGGCAATCACCTGCGCGATCCGTTCGGCGGCACGACCGTCCCACAGCGCGGGGCATTGACCGGCCTTGTAGTCGCCGTCCAGTACGGCGTTCAGCCCGGCGCGCAGTTTCTCCGGGTTGTTTCCCACAAGGGTGCTGGTCCCCTGTTCAACGGTGACAGGCCGCTCGGTATTCGATCGCGCCGTCAGGCACGGAATGCCCAGCACGGTCGATTCCTCCTGCAAACCGCCCGAATCCGTAACGATCACCTTCGCCTGCGATGTGAGGGCAAGGAAGTCCAGGTATCCCAGCGGTTCGGTCTGGATAATGCCCGAGGCGGCGGCCACGCGCTGCGCCAGGCCGAACTGCTCCAGACGCGCCTGCGTGCGAGGATGGACCGGGAACACCATGGGAAGCCGCCACGACGCCTGTGTAAGCACGTCGACGAGCGGGCCCAAGGTCTCCGGCTGATCGACATTCGACGGGCGATGCAGCGTGACCACGCCATACTCGCCCGGATTGACCTTCAATCGGGAAAGCGCGTCGCTCGACTTGGCCTTCGGCAGCAGCCGGAGGAGCGTGTCGATCATAACATTCCCCACCAGATGGATGTGTCGATCCGCGTGCCCCTCGCGACGCAGATTCTCGACGCCCGACGGCTCGGAGACGAGCAGCATGTCGCACAGCGAGTCGGTGACGATCCGGTTGATCTCTTCAGGCATGGTGCGGTCGAAGCTGCGCAGTCCGGCTTCGACGTGGGCCACCGGCACGTACAGCTTGACGGCGGCCAGGGTGGCCGCCATGGTCGAGTTGACATCGCCGACCACCACCACCCGATCGACCGGTTTCCCGGTCACGGCAAGCGTTTCGAGCATCTCCTCGAACCGTTCGATCACCCGGGCCGTCTGCCGGCCATGTTTTCCGGACCCGACCTCGAGCGAGATGTCCGGATGGGGCATTTCCAGCTCGTCGAAGAACACATCGGACAGGTTGGCGTCGTAGTGCTGGCCCGTGTGGACCAGTGTCGTACGCACGCGGGGATACTCGGCCAGGGCGCGCAGCAAGGGCGCCATTTTCATGAAATTCGGCCGGGCGCCGACAACACAAGCCAGATGGAGCTGGTTCAAGAGAACACCTCGCCTTGAAACACTGCAATCACCACATGGGTGCCCAGTCTACCGGAAATCGGGCGGGAATCCAAGGTGGGAATCTAGCGCGACCATAGGGCTTGGGGCGTACCTCGGACTTCCGCCATACGCCCCACGTCGGGGTAATAGTCATCCACACCAGTCCTCGCGACTGCTGGAACAGCGGGGGCGCTGGAACTCCGGCCCTTGGCACGATATCATGGGGCTTTCTCTGCTGTCCGATCGATCCTTTCAATGGAAAGCCGTTCATGATGACCGAATCAGCACATGGCCAGTCGGATACTTCCGCTTCCACTCGCGCCCACGATCCAGTGATACCAGGCGAGGTCTTCCTGCCGTTCTGCCTGGTGACGACCCTGTTTGCGTTTTGGGGGTTCGCTAATGACGTAACCAATCCCCTGGTAAGAGCCTTTCAAGAGATATTCCTCATTTCCAGCGCCCAAAGCAGTCTGGTGCAAACTGCCTTCTATGGCGGCTACGCAACCATGGCCATTCCGGCCGCGCTGTTCATCCGCTGGTTCTCCTACAAGGCAGGCATCCTGGTCGGTTTGGCGCTGTACGCGACCGGCGCGTTGATGTTCATCCCCGCCAGCATGACCGGGGTCTTCTGGGTCTTCCTGGTGGCCCTCTATATTCTTACATTCGGTCTGGCGTTCCTGGAAACCACCGCCAACCCGTATGTCCTCGCCATGGGCCCGGCAAGCACCGCAACTCGGCGGTTGAACTTCGCGCAGGCGTTCAACCCGATCGGCTCGCTCATCGGCATGGTCGTGGCCAGCCAGATTGTCCTTGCCGGTCTGGGCGTGCAAGAGTTTCGCAATGTCAAAACGGCAGCGATTCAGACCGAGCACCGCACGGAGTACCAAGCGAATGTTGCGAGCTACAATAACGATCCTGTAGAATACGAGGCCCGCCTGGCAGCACTGGCATCAGAGAAGGACGAGCTTGAAAAGGAGATATCGCGTCTTGGCAAGGATTCGCCCGAGTCGGCCGATCTTCGGGAGCAACACCAAAATGTCGTAGCCCACCTCAAGGACCTGCAAGCAGCCGTGGATGGTGTATACCAGCCCATGCTTCCCGGGCGTGTCAACGCCAAGGTCATGGCCGCACTGGAAGCCTACAAAGCGGGCAATGGCGACTTTCCCGTCCCCGAAGAACTGGCCGACAAATCGGCTGACAAACCTTTCGAGAGTCACGATGCGATGGTCGCGCACGACCTGCGCGTGATCCGCATGCCTTACGTGGTCATCGGCATACTCATGGTTGGGGCCTTTCTTGTGTTTGCCGTTGCCAAGCTTCCCAAGACAGGCGGGATGGATCGGCACATCCACTTCCTTGAAACGCTGGGGAACCTCGCCCGCAACTGGCGGTACCTGGGCGGCGTGGTCGCGCAAACATTCTACGTCGGCGCACAGATCATGTGCTGGACCTACATCATTCACTATGCCATGATCAACCTGAATATGAGCCTCTCGCAGGCGCAACGCTACAACATTGTGGCCATGGTCATCTTCTGCAGCAGCCGATTCGTATGCACCTACCTGTTGAAGTATGTTTCGCCCGGTGGATTGTTGGCCGTACTGGCCGTGGGCGGCATGGCGACAACGCTGGGAACCATATTCGTCAGCGGAATGGCCGGGTTGTACTGCCTGATTGCCACCTCGGCGTGCATGTCGCTGATGTTCCCCACGATCTATGGCATTGCCCTGGCCGGCTTGGGCGAGGACGCAAAGCTCGGTTCGGCGGGCCTGATCTTCGCCATTGTCGGCGGCGCCTTGATGCCGCCTCTGCAAGGGCGTATTATCGATATGGGCGACAGCGTAACCGGATTGCTCAACCTGAGTTCCATCGAAATGCCAGCCGTAAGCGCGTCGTTCGTCCTGCCCCTGATTTGCTTCGTCGTAATCGCCGTGTATGGGTTCGTAACACACCGTAGCCGATTGGCGTAACATGTACAACGAGTTGTTCCAAATGTGAACACCGCCATCGGGAGCGATCCCCCTGGCGGCGATGCGTCAATCCAGTCGTCCCACAAGGTGGCTTTTCTGTTTCTGGGGGCAGGCTGCCGGTGCTGGAGTCCCGCTTTTGGGCGGAAGATGAAGGCCGCCTAAAGGCGGGACTCCAACCGATGGCCGTTTGCATCTGGAAATGGAGAAGCCACGCCGAATCCCCACCTCCAGGAGCCTCAGCCATGCGACTATTCTCTCTGCTTGCGTTGTCCCTCTTGCTACCTGCGGCTGCTGCACTGGCTGCCGAACCGATCGCCTTGACCAGCGACGGCAAGAGCGAGTACACCATCGTTATCCCGGTCGAGGCTGACGCCGTCGTCGAAACGGCCGCCCGCGAGTTGCAGGAGCATTTGACCGAAGCGACCGGTGCGACGCTTCCGATTGCGAAGGAGAGCGACGTATCGGCCGATGCGCCTGCCATTCTGATCGGCCCGTGTCGTCGCACCGGGGAGTTGCTTCCTGATCTGAACATGGAAAAGCTGGGGCCCGACGGTATCGTCATGAAGACGGTCGGGAAACAGCTTCTACTGACGGGACGTCCGCCGCGCGGCGTGCTGTATGCCGTCTATGTGTTCCTTGAAGACGTGGTGGGCTGCCGCTGGTGGACCTCGAAAGAGCGTTTCATTCCCAACCGCCCGACCCTGCAAGTCCCGCCGCAAGACGTGACCTATTCCCCCAAACTGCGCATCCGGTCGGCCTACTATCGCGATGCGTTCGACGGCGTGTTCGCAGCGCGGCTGAAGCTCAACGGCCATGCGCACCACGTACCGCCGGAGTATGGTGGACACAATCGTTTCTGCATGTTCGTCCATACATTCTTCCCGCTACTGCCGCCCGAAAAGTACTTCGACGAACACCCGGAATGGTACAGCGAGATCGACGGCAAGCGCCGCTGGGAGCGTGCCCAGTTGTGCCTGACCAATGAAGAAATGCGCAAGGAGTTGGTCCGCAACGCGCTGGAGCGGCTTCGCAACGCACCGGACGCAAACCTCATTTCGATCAGCCAGAACGACTGGCATGGCGCATGCCAGTGCGCCAAATGCAAGGCCGTCGCGGAGGAAGAAGGGAGTGAGGCCGGCCCCCTGTTGCGGTTCGTCAATGCCGTTGCGGCGGACATCGAGAAGGAGTTCCCCAACGTCTTGGTCGAGACGCTCGCCTACCAGTACACGCGCAAGCCGCCGAAGCTCGTCCGGCCCCGCGAGAACGTGGTGGTCCGGCTCTGCTCGATCGAATGCTCCTTCGTCCAGCCGCTCGCCAAGGGCGATCAGAACGAGGCGTTCCGGTCCGATATCGAGGGCTGGTCGAAAGTGGCCGGCCAGTTGTTCGTCTGGGATTACGTAACCAACTTCTCGAACTACATCCTGCCGCACGCGAACATGCGCGTGCTGAAGCCGAATATCGACTTCTTCGTCGATCATAACGTGATTGCCCTGTTCGAGCAGGGCGACGCACAAAGCGGCGTGGGCGATTTCGTCGCGCTGCGCGCCTGGCTCCTCGCGCACCTGATGTGGAATCCGACGCTGGACGACCGGGCATTGATCGAGGAGTTCCTCAACGGCTACTACGGCGCGGCGGGCCCGCACCTGCTGGCCTATCTCGACCGGATTCACGATGCGGCCGAACGCTCGGGCGTCTATCTGCGGTGCTTCATGCCCGATACGTCGCGGTGGCTCACGCTCGACGATCTGAACGACGCAACGCGCCTGTACAATGCGGCACTCGATGCGGTGCGCGACCAGCCCGAACTTCTCGAACGGGTCCGGCGCGAGCGGCTGCCGCTGGACTCCGTGTGGCTGAATCGGTACCACGCGTTGCATCGGCAGGCGATGCGCGACGGCAAGCCGTTCCTCGGCCCCGACGACCCGGCTGCTGCCCGCGATGCGTTCATCGCCCTTGCCCGGAAGCATAACGTGGGCAACTATCGCGAGCGGTACCCGTTTGCCGAGCGCGAGGAGCAGCTCCTGCGGAAGTTCCGCCCGGCCGGACCACCGCCGGAGCCGTGCAAAGAGCTTCCGCGAGAGAAGTGGCTCGATATCCAGGACAACGAGTTCCACTTGCACAAGAAAGGCGAGTGGACCAATGACGTAGCCGATCCGGCCGCCTCGGACGGCCACGCCGCGCGAATGCCGGGCCGGCATCGCGAGTGGGCAACCGGCATGCCCATGAGCGCCGACTTCGCCGACGGCAGTCCATGGCAGGTCTTCGCCCAAGTTCGTTGCGATGCCACGGCCGACGACGGCGCTGCCATGACACTGGGCATCTACGATTCGGACAATCGCCGCAGCGTCGCGCACCGGCGTCTCGACATTCAGGACATCCGCGGCGAGAAGTACACGACCATCGACCTGGGCGCCCACGCCCTCACTCCCGGCATGTACTTCTGGGCCGCGCCCCCCGAGCGCCCCGACGACGTCCAGGCCGTCTACGTCGACCGCATCTTCCTGATCCAACAGCCTGCCGGTGAAAAGAAACCGTAGCGGCAGGTAAGGTAGGACTGATAGCGGGCTTCTGGGCAAGACGCATGCCAGTTTGCCCCGGAGGGGCCCAAAGAGTGTAGCCACGGGTGCAGCGGAGTCCGACGACAGTCGGGCGATGCGGAACCCGTGGTTCCCATCGTACATACCTGATTAGTCCCGGCAGGGACGACAGGGGTGCTTCACGCGGAAGTACAACCCCTTCCGCCCCTGTCGGGGCTACTGGCGAACTTGTGCCCTGTACCACGGGTTACGCAGCAACGCGGCGACAGCGCCGCACTGCTGCTTCACCCGTGGCTACATCCTTTTACCCCTCCGGGACACTGAGGGGCTTGGCGACCACTCGAACCCTTCACGGGGGCGACGAGACCGTTCCAACCGTTACAGGCAGGATGGCGGAGGGCGGCGACTGGTTGCCCCAGGCGTCGATGGCACGGATACGATAGTAGACGGTTTGGCCGGCGGCGAGGCCCGTGTCATAGAAGACCGGTTCACTCGGGCTGCCCAGCAGGGTCTCGGGCTCTGCCTCGAATGTCTCGCTGTCGGATCGGTACACGTTGTAGTGCGATACGCCTTGCGCTGCGACGGTAGGCGACCAGGCCAATTTCACAACCGGTTTCTTCGCCTGCAGGAGTTCACTCACCGCTGTATCGTCCTCCGGAGAAACCGACTCCGTACGTAACGCCGTGGGGACCGCTGCCAGTGCTTCCGGAACCTGCCCGCGCCCCTGCGGTGTGAAGTCCGGATCGTTGGTGACCAGGATGTTGTCGACCGCAATGCCGGCGTCGGATGTGGTAAGCTCCAGGTCGATCTTGCCGGCCTCCAGCGAGACGGCGCCACAATCGAGCGCGACCCAGTGCCAGGAACTGCCATCCACCGCAATGGCGCCCATCGACTGCCCGCCAAGCCGCACGGAGAATCGGCCCGAGGCGGTTTCCTCGCCGGCGGGCCACCCGGTCGTATAACTGGCGCGCTCCAAGGCCGACATGCCGCGCACCCTGGCGAGAATACGCACCTTGCCGGCCGCAGGGATGTTCGCCTGCACGCCGACCGATCCGTTCAGACCTTCTTCCAATCGCTTCTTGTAGACCAACTCGGGATCGGTTACGGCCACGGCGAAACCGTCGGTCGTGCCGCCCGGTTCGAAGAAGGGCGTCATGGGAGCGGTGATCTCTCCCGCGGCGGGTCGATAGTAGTGGCGGAAAACGTCATCGCCACCGACGTTCACTTCGTTGGAGAACGCACGGCCCTGAAGCCCGGAGTATTCAACGGAGGCGAGGACGTAATGCCCTTGTGCATCCGGCGGCAGTTCGTAGCGCGTGCCGGTGATCAGCGTGTCGCCCACCTGCTCGTAACCGTGGCCGCTCTGCTGAGAGCGGTAGAGACGATAGCCTTCAATCTCGGCGTGTCGCCGCGGCTTCTCCCAGACCAAAGCCGCGTCTTGCTGGCGTACGTTGACCGGCGGCTCGGGATAACGGGCCACGGCCACGTAAACGTCGCCCCACTTCCGGTCAGGCTGGTCGCCGGTGAGCATGGCCGAGAAGAAGATTACCTTGGTAAAGTCCGGGCTGAACGTGGGCGCCGGCCGGAACATGGGCTTGTGATACGCCTGCTTGTTCCAGCGGGTCTTGTAGCGAATGGAGTAGTCGTGGAAGTTCGTCAGTGCCAAGGTCCAGACCGTTGTATGCTCCAGGTCCAGCATCACAATCGGTGATGCCGGCTCCACGTGACTCGCCACGACGGCGAAATCGCGATCCCGGCGGAACTCGTGCGGCCACGTGATGCGATCCAACCTGGGGTAGGAACCGAAGAACGTAACTTCGCCACTGTAGGGGCAGTTCGTGTGGATGGTATTGCCCAGGCTGCTGTGCATTCCCAAAGAACTCATGTGGACGAGCGTGCCGTCTTCCAGCAGCAAGATGGCGTTATCGCCGGACCGCGGCAAACCGGCGGCGAAGTCCCACCAGTTCAGCGACGGCTGAGGCGTCATGCCGGTGTGCGTGGAGGCGTACTCGGTTACCTTCACCTTGGGGTTGAACACGACGCGCAGCAGTCCGCGATCATCGTTCGTCTTCAGCGGCAGCGCCCAGACCTGATAGGGATTGGTCGGATGGTCGGGGAAATTGTCGCGGTTCAACTCGAACAGGAAATAGCGATTCCCATCCCGATCGACTGCATCGCGCCAGTTGTCGCCGGCCTTCCCCCACACGCTCGACATGGCCGGATCGAGCTTGTCCTCTTCGGGCCGCGAGGAAATGCTCTTCACCGCGACGGCGGTGAACGCGTCGCCATCCATGGTCGACCGGCCTAACGATCGGCCGTCCTCCGATAGCCAGACCATGGCATCGTGTTGGATCTGCCGCATGTTCGGTCCCCGGCCGCCGTAGCTTGCAATACCCGGGTAATGAACAATGCGCCACCCGGGGCGAGCAGGCAACTCGATACGGTGCGTTTCGCCCGTCACGACGTTGTAAAGATCGCTTCCGGCCGCCGGCTGCGCAGCAATACCCGCCTGCGGCGCCGAGCCGGGCGGCGGCGTGAACAGGCCCGGGCTGCCGACCTGGCTGCGCGACGTCGCGATCCAATCGATCGGATCGCTCCCCGCCGGCAGTCGTTTCTGCTCCCAGGGAAACAGCCACACCAGCCCGCCCCATGCGTTGTTCAAGTACCGTGCCGAGCCGTCGGTCCGGAGCAATCCCCGCGGTGTCCGGCGCAATCCGATGTGCAGGTATTTGCCCTCGTGGCTGAAGTCGGGATGGCCGACATACGAATGATCCACCTGCCCCTCCTGCGTCATCAGCCAGAGTTCGGTCCCGATAGAACTGTCTTGGAACACGACCTTGCCGGGCCGATCCCAGGCAGGCGCGTCGGCAAGCAGCTTCAACCGATGCAACGGATCGACCGGAACGGTTTCTACCCAATTCTGCGGCAGCACCGTATCGCCCAATCGTTCGAGTTCCATCTTCTTGATACAAATCCTCCCATGATGGCGTGTCGGCGGATATCCGTAATGCTGCACGCCCACTTCGACGTGCCGCGGCGCATCCTGATCGGCCTTAGGCACGCAGAACGGAAGCTCGATCCAACAATACTCGTCGCGCACTCCGGCAGGCATTGTCTGCGACAGGGCCTTAAGCTGGGTCGCAAACGTATCGGTCTTCATCAGGGCTCGCAGCAGATAGTGTCCGGGGGCAAGACTTACCGTTTGCAGCAGTGCACTGCCGGGATAAAGCTGCTCGATCACAACGGCGTCGTCTTCCGAATTGGCGCTGAGCACCGCGTTGTCTTCGCCTCGCTGCTTCAACTGCCAGCCGGGAACCGCGCCATTGACGACCACCATGTCGGCATTGGCGAGCAGCCCGGTGGCGAGTCTATCCGGCGCCGCTTGTGAGGCCACGCGGCGATACCCCATGCCGGCGCTGGCAGGCACGTCCCTGACATACGACGCCACGCAGTATTCAAACACCGATTGCCCGTCCTGCTGTTGCAGGGTCATGTCTGCAATGATGTACAGCGTATCGTCCCGGACGACGACGCTGCATGCACCGTGATGGGCCTTCCCGTCGGCCTCGAACACATCGAGCCGTGTGCTCGCGTGGTTTGGATCGCCGTCGATCAAGGTGAACATATAATCGACGCCGCGATGGATATTCTTATCGCTCCGCCCGGCATTGTCGTCGCCGTCGGCCTTGACGTAGAGGTGGAAGACGTTGTTGCCTGTCCGGATCGGGCGCGTGAACGCGAACTTCAGTGCGTTACGATTCTTTGCAGCGGGCAGATGCCAAATCGAACGAACCGCGTTGAGTTCGGCGTGCTGCTTCGCCTGCTCCTCGGCCTTTTCATTCAGGCCGATCAGCGTCCAGTGGTAATCCGGAGCCTTCTCGGCGCCGGTTTCCAGAAGCACCAGGAGTTCCGGCGGCAGATCATCAGCCGGCGACTTCTGGCCGATGGCCGGCTCCGCGCCGGCGGCAAAAGGCGACAGCAACAACACGGCCGCCGCGAATGCCGGCAGCCACCCCATCCTCTTTCCCCCAGCAGACACAAAGGTCAAGCCGCACAACCGAACGCATTCCATGGTCTCCTCCTCAGTGCTGGGGCTGGTCTTCCGGCGCGATATCGCTATTCTAACGCGCCATTCTAGCCCCGTCGCGCACCGGTTTCCAGCGGCCACCCGCATATCGGTCCGGCGGCATGTCTGCGCGCTTGGAACACGGCTCTGGGTCTGGTAGAATCGCCATGCTGTAATATCGAGTAAAAGAACTACGGAAAAGTATCATTGACATCGAGTTCGCTATGAATAGAGTGGAGACCAACGGTAATTGCCTGAAAGCCTGGCGATTGCCTGAAAGCCTGCCGCCAGCCGACTGGCCGTAACACGGCGAACGCGTGCGAACCCCGAACCACATCCCCAGGAGGAATCGTCATGCCGATCTGTGAAAGCCTTCGTGTCCGACGTTGTATTGCCTTGCTCGTCCTGCTGGCGCTGCTGCCGATGTCGGCATTCGGCGCAGATGCGCCCTACGAGGTCGCCGTGGAAATCGATGTGATGGCGCCCATGCGCGACGGCGTACGGCTTGCTACCGACATTTATCGGCCTGCCAAGGATGGTAAGCCGGTTGAAGGCAAGTTCCCGGCCATCGTCACCCGTCTGCCGTACGGCAAGAGCGGCCAGAAGGGCGTCGGCCAGTATTATGCCGCTCGCGGTTACGTCTTCGTCGCGCAAGATACGCGGGGAAGGTACAACTCGGAGGGCGTGTGGCACATGCTTACCGACGACGGGCCCGACGGCTACGACATGGCCGAGTGGCTCATCCGCCAGCCGTGGTCCGACGGCAAGTTCGGCATGATGGGCACCTCGTACTTCGGTGGTACGCAACATGCCATGGCCATGGCCAAAGCGCCGGGACTGGTTACGGTCATCCCGGTCGATGCCATGTCGAACCTGGGCTACCAGAGCATGCGCAATGCCGGCGCGTTCGAGATGCGTTTCTGGAACTGGACCATCCGCGACGCGCGGCGCGGCAGCCGGCAATCGCGAGATCCCGGTACGGCGGCCATCCTGAACGAAATGTACGAGCACCGCAAAGCCTATCTGGCCAACCTGCCGTTGCGCCATAATACGACGCCGCTGAAGTTCGCGCCGGAATACGAAGACTGGCTGGTCGAAGCCATGAAGCAGGGAGGCAACAGTGATTTCTGGAAGGCGAACAACATTATCGACTATCCGGAACTGTACAAGGACATCCCTGTCTACCTGGTCGGCGGCTGGTACGATTCGTGGGGCGGCAACACGACGGCCAACTACATGACCCTCGCCAAGAAGATCAAGGGGCCCGTCTATCTGATCATGGGCCCCTGGATCCATGGCGCCCAGGGCGGTTCGGCACACGGGCAGGTGAGCTTCGGGAAGGACGCCGGTATTCGCGATCCGCTCGCCTGGCGACTGCAGTGGTTCGACCACTGGCTCAAAGGGGCCGACAATGCCGTCGGGCGCGAAGCACCGTTCGCTACGCCTGTCCGCATCTTCGTAATGGGTACCGGAGACGGCCGCAAGACGGCCGACGGCAAGCTGAACCACGGCGGCTCGTGGCGCGATGAGCAGGAATGGCCGCTCAAGCGGTCCCGATACACCGAATACCATCTCCAGCCGGGCGGCGGCCTTGCGGTCACGCCTTCGGCGGCCGAAAAGGCCGCGACCAGCTTCGAGTTCGACCCGAACGACCCGGTACCGACCATCGGTGGCTGCATTTCCTCGGGCGAGGGCATCCTGCTCTCCGGCGCATGGGATCAGCGGGGCGGGCCGCACGTGTGGAACTTCCAGGAGCCCATCCCCCTAAGCGCCCGGAACGACGTGCTGGTATTCCAGTCGGAACCGCTGGAAGAAGATACCGAAGTCACGGGCGAGATTACCGTAAAGCTGTGGATCTCGTCGTCGGCCCCCGATACCGACTTCACGGCCAAGCTGATCGACGTCTATCCGGCAAGCGAGGATTTCCCCGGTGGGTTCGACCTGCTGATTGGCGATGGCATCCTCCGGGCACGCTTCCGCGAGTCGCTCAAGTACGAAAAACTCATGACGCCGGGCGAAGTCTATCCCGTAACGATCAAACTGTATCCCACGTCGAACGTGTTCAAGAAGGGGCACCGGATTCGGCTCGATATTTCCAGCAGTAACTTCCCGCGGTTCGACCTGAACCCGAATACCGGCGAACCGTTGAACGACAACCGCCGCGTCCAAACGGCCGTGAACACCGTCCACCACGACCGCAGCCGCCCGTCGCACATCCTGCTGCCGGTGATTCCACGCGAAACGAAATAGTCTGAACGCCTCACTCGACGTGCGTCATGCGCAAATTGTCGAGCCAGAAGACGGCATCGGTGTTGGCGCCGCTGACGAAACCGAGCCAGGTCAGCCGCCGGTACTCTCCAGGGCTGCCAATCGGTAGGCTGAACGTCTGCGCCGGTTGACCGGATGGCGTCACCGTAAGTTGCCACGTGTCTTGCGCCTCTTGGCCGTGGCCCGCCTCGATAACGAAGTGCACCCACTCGCCTTCATGCAAGGTCATCAAAGACTGATTGCCAACGATCAGACGGTTGTCGGCAACGAGCAGATCGGGGCCGACGTGGTAATGCGGCCGGCCAGGATACTCGCGCCACTGGTGCTGCACCCTGGCGCCCGGCCCAAGCCGAAGATCGAAACTCACCTGCGTGCGCCCGGTCCAGTGGTCCGCCTTGAAATAGAAGTGCGGGTTGAATCCCTGCTGTAGCCCCGCCTTGTCGCGTACCTGCAGGCACGACTGCCCGGCGGCCGGCGCGTCGGTCGATAGCGTCAACGCGTCGCCCCAATCTTCCGTGTGCACGGCCGCGTCGGTAAGGAACGTGTTGCCCTGCTCGCCCTCGAAGTCTTCGTCAACCGTAAGCGGCGGCGGTTGCGGGGCCTCGGTCCGCAGGGCGGGGAACTGCCGTTTCAATGCCTTGGCCGCCCACGCCGAGTCGCCGTACACGCCCGCCTGGCTCGTGTCGAACGGCTCGAACCCAATGGCCAGCGCAGGCGAATCCTCGGCCAAACGATAGTCGCGCCGCGAAGGCGCGGTGAACTTCGGATCGGCCACAACCGAGCCGGAATCGTAACCGGCGGCCTGCCACTCGGCAAACGTCTTGCCGTGAAGGCGAATCTCGCGGCCGGCAGCGTCGAAATACAAGTTGTGGTCGAACCGGATGAACTCCTCCGGATAACGCCCTTTGAACCAATCGAACGGCTCGTCGCCAGGCGGGGCGCAGAACAGATTCCGCTGGACGCTGAGCGCCAAGTGCTTGTCGCGGTCCGGATAGTACAGGCTGAACCCGCATAGGCCGTTTCGGCCGCCGATCAGAATATTGTTGCGCAGCACGTTCGCGCGGCCGCTGCCAAGGGTATAACCGCCGTCGCGCACGTTATAGACCAGGTTGTTCTCCATGAGCATATCGGCCGTGCTGTTGTCGTTGTAGATGCCCCGCATATGACATAACCCGGACCCGTCGATGTCGTGAATCACATTGCCTCGCAGGACTGTTCCCGGCGATTCGCCCAGCGTGTAGATGCCGCCCATGTCCGACAGGATGTCGCCGAGATGGTGGATGTGGTTGTGCTCAACCAGGTTCCGCTTGGACGGCACGTCGCCGTAGCCCCAGCGCCAGCCGAGCGAAATGCCCGTGTACTGCAGGCCGGCAATATCGTTGTGCGTAATGCGATTGTCGCCGCTATGCGCCACGTAGACCCCAACGGCGCCTTTCCACACGTGGCCGCCGTCGTGAATGATGCAATTGTCGACCGTAATCTCGCCCGTCGCGTGTGCAGGCTCCTGGGCGCGATCCAACTCGCAAATACCGATGCGTACGCCGCCGGCCCCCAGGTCGGTAAACTCGCAGTGCCGGACCGTACACTTGCTGCAACCGTCGCGGAACCACGCGCCGTAGTTGCCCGTATGGGCCACCTGGCAGTCGTCCAGCGTAATCTCCACCGCGTAATCGAGCATCACCGCCGCCGGGATCTTCGACGCCGCCTGGTTACTGCTCTCGCCCTCCGCCGGCAGTACGTACGCACTGTACCGGAAGCCCAAGCCGCGCAGTTCGATCTGCTCGACGCGATCTTCCGCCGACGCACCGACAAACTCCAGCAGGTGCGGTAACTCCGGCGCTACGAACTGCGTCTTCTCCAGCGACTCGCCCGGCATGGGCAGGTACCGGAGCGTCCCATCCGCCCCAAGCGTCCATTCACCCGGCTGATCGAGCGCCCCGGGGCAGTCGATCAGCACGTACTTCGGCCGGGCGAAATGATAGAACTGCACAAAGTACGGGCCCGTCATCTCCAGCAGACCGGTCTCCAGATCGGCCGATGCAATATGATGACGCGAGACCTCCCACGAGTTGTACACCATCACCGTCACATGGGCCAACTGCTCCGGCGAAAGACCTTTCAATGGCGCCAGGTCCTTGGCGTAGGCACGGAACGCGCGCCGCGTGATGTGATCTGCGGCCACACGCTGGTCCGTCGCCACGTCGCCGCCGGCGCGCCCGCGCGCGTAGTAGAAGAACTCGTTGGGCGTGCGGGCTCGCACCACCCGTCGCCCGTTGACGTACAACTGCTCGAACCGAAAGCTCCCAACGTTCGTCTGCCACACGCCATCGGGCCCGGCCTTCATCCCTTCAATCACCCGGCCGCCGGAGAACACGGGCCGCTCGCCCGGCCACGCAGCGTAGATCGTCTTGCCGTCTTCCGAACCGGAATCGGCAGGCGTGAACGTCACCGGCGCCTCGAGTCGGTAGTCGCCCCCTCGCACGAGGACCGTAATAGCTTCGTTCGGCCGTTTCTCGCGCAGCTCGCGCACCGCCTTCTGGGCCCGCGACAGTGTCGCAAACGGCGCGGCCGCACTGCCGCCATTCTCATCATTACCATCCGTCGCCACGACGAAATCGGCCCCCGGCTCCACCTCATTCGCCCCACCTTGCCCAGGAAGGACAATCACGCAGAACCATCCCAGCCCTATTACAAAGGCCCCCAACCACCCACTTCGACCATCAATCCACCGCGCACCCACAAAGCACCTCCCTTGCCAAAACACGAATCCAACAGCACCATCATCCACGAAACCCGCCCCCCTTGTCAACAACCGCAGCCAGTCGGTCCATTTTGAAGTGCAGACAGACTCGTGTATCACGAGGGATGAGCAAGAGCAAACAGAGAAGGAGTGCTTACCCTCTGTTGTCTCTCTGAACTCCTCTGCTCAAAATGGACAGATGCGTGGCGAAGTATCTAAACCTATAGGGAGAACCGGCTCGACGCGATCGTTGCGGCGCCGTCGGCCCGGAAGCTCACTTCCGAATTCGGACAGAAGGATAGATCCAGAATGTAAGCAGCCCGGACACGGAAGACGAATTGGGATTGTTGCTGGACGTCGGTAGCAAGTTACCGGAGAGCCGAAACTCGACGGTGGCGAATCGTGGTATTAGGTTGGCTTCGGCAAACAGGTCGAGAACATGCCTGACGACCAACTCAAATTGCGGGAGGAGGACGACAATTCGGTTGAAAGCGGAGGTCGGCCAGGAATGATGGGGGCCGATTCAGTCCCTTCCGTTCTGATTGTCGATTCACGAAAATATGGTATAATTCGTGAATCAGAAAGGCCGAGTGCTTGTATGCAAACTGTTCACGACAAAATACTTAGCAGGATATATGGCAAGAAGAGGGGTTGGGTTTTCACTTCAGCCCATTTTCTGGATTTGGGGAGCGATCTCACGGTCAGGAAGGCACTCCAAGTACTCTGCGACCGGAACCAAATCCGACGCTTGGCCGCCGGTCTGTACGATTATCCCCTTCGCCACCCCAAACTGGGGGAGCTAACGCCGACACCCGACCAGATCGCCCAGGCCCTTGCCTATAAAAACAGTTCCCGAATCCAGCCCTCGGGAGCCTACGCCGCAAACCTGCTGGGATTGAGCGAGCAGGTGCCTGCCCGCGCCGTGTTTCTAACCGACGCGGCCGATCGGTGCCTGATCGTCGGCCGGCAGGAGATCGTGCTCAAACGAACGACCCCCAAAAACATGGCAACCGCCGGACGGCTGAGCGGGCTGATGATCCAGGCACTCAGGTACCTGGGCCGCGCCAACATCGACGACGCGGTGATCGACCACTTGACACGGCTACTCTCGGCCGATGATCGTCGGCAGTTGCTTCGCGACGTCCGCTACGCCCCCGCCTGGATCGCTGCGATCTTCCGCCTTCTGGCCCCAAAGGACGAATAAGCGATGTATTCCAGCTTTCGCAGAGCCGTGTTTGGAGCGAGATCGTGCAATCACTGTCATTGTTGGATCGTGTGGTGGAGCAGACGATCTTCTTCTTTCCAAGAGCATGGGCCAAGTATCCTGAAGTACACACCGAATCGCTTCAACTGAGCCCTCCGGATCATATCATCAACACGCTGAACCAGGATTATCGCGCCATGCGCCCCATGTTCTTCATCGAGCCGCCGCCGATGGCGCAGATTCTCGGGTACCTACCCGACTTGGAGAAGAGGATCAACGAAATGCGCCATGCCACATGACACCCACAAAGCACCTCCCTTGCCAAAACACGACTTCTAACAGCACCATCATCGGCGAAACCCGCCCCCCTTGTCAACAACCGCAGCCGGCCGGCAGCGCAGTGTCTTTCTTCGACTCTTCCGTTTCCAGGTGCAGGCCTCTTTAATGTAGTAGGCACACGCCGTTGTGCCGTCCACCGGGCAAAGCAGTTCCACGCCGTTGTGCACCTGGAAACAGAAGAACCCTTTTCCTTCCTCGCACACCCGATTTCCCAAAAAGCAGTCCAGGTTGGACACGATCTGGTAAACCGCGCTGATAGAATGGGTTGCCGTTCACCATGAATTGGCCCAACCGCGCAATCCCCTACCACAGCGGGACGGTTGACACCATCAGCGCCACACACGAGGATAGACGCCATGCATCACACTTGTCGTCACACTTTTGCATGCCACGATCGCACCTCGGGTTGCCTGCCTTGTGAAGGCGCCTGGTTGAAGCCTGTTTGAAAGGAGTGTTCATGATCGGAGACGCCCAAGACCTCATCCTTGCCTGGCTACACGATCCGCCAGACAAGGCCCTCGACATCCGCGGGCCTGTCCGCCGGAGGCGAATTCGGGCTTCCGGTACCTTCTTGACTCCGCTCCAGAAGAAGCACCGCTTCAATTCTCCGATACAGGACCTGTATGCCACGGTGACGCCAGAAGCGGTTTTTCCGTTCCGGGGTGTCGACGACTCGATAGGTTTCACTGTGCGAGAGGAGACGCACTTGACGCCCGACGTGCTCTTTCGCGAAGAATCGCCTCCGGTTAGACGGAGATCGTCCAACCGTATGGGCATAATCAAATCAACGCGAGTGCGGCGAGCACGGCAACTCCGACCGCACGATGCTTCTCCGATTGCCAGTATGGGCTTTGGTGTGCCGCTTATGCTGTCGGGAAACTTCGTAACATCGCCAGAGGAACAGCATCATCACAGCCATTCAAACCGCTGAGGCCTACTCGCAAGTGATTGCCCAAAACGCCACGATGGTGGGCGACAGAGGCAACCCCCGCCCCAGAGGGCTGGTTGACAGCAAGCCGGCCTTTGGTAATGCTGGGAAATAGCATGGAGTTTTCACACGAGCACGATCGCCGGGTGCGTAGTAAGAGTGAAACATGACAGAAACAGTACCCGTTAACCTCAGCCATTTATAGCTAGCAGTTCATGCATTATTCGTGATGGTATTGCGTGATTTGTCGAGTACTCGGGCAGTGGATATATGACGTCGGTGTTTTTTGTTCATGGTTGTTTTTGGCTTCTTCTTGGGAGACCACCGTGCCTTGCTGTACTTAGTGAGCCGCATGTTGCTGGCGAGATGCTTGAGTTCCCTTGCCATTTGCGTCGGGGTGAGCTTCGCATATTTGTCGTGCCAGAAAGTGTTCTCGAGAACGATGGACATGCCCTCTGCAACGCTGGCAACTTCATGGGCCATATAGTAGGTCGAAAGCCGGCGTGCAGCCTCTTCACCGTGGACGCTTTGAACGGCTGCCCGCACCACCGACAGCAAGTTGTAGGTAACCAACGCCATGCAGAAACCAAAAAGCGCTGCTTTCGGATAACCCAAGGTCTGGATTTCACCCTCAAGGCTCTCTGCGACTTCCTGAAAGGCGGTTTCGATTTGCCAACGATCCCGATACAACTCGGCAATCCGGATTGCACTGACGCGTGTGGGAAGGTTCGTCACAATGTGAATCTCGCCGTCACCGTCTCGCGTCGGTTGATGCAGCGCTACCGTGATCCGACGGAGGACGTGAATGTTGTCTTCGTCATCCGTAACCTCCATCGCTTGCTCATACACAATGCCTGTTTCGGTTGTGCCTACCCGTTTCCGCCGGCCCTTCAACACATAGGGCATATTGCCGTGCTGACGAATGATGAACTTGCCGCCACGGGTTATGATGCCGGACAGGAACCCGAGCGTGCAGAAGTTCCGGTCTGCAATCCACAGGTCCTGCTTCGCCACCGTCTTCAGCAGTTCCGGCAACAAGGAACGCTCTTGAGCATGCCCATCCTCGCAGGGCAGCACATCTGCAACCAAACGATATTGGGGGTCAAAGACGACGAGCGCTTGACCGGGCAAAGGAGCCGCATTCAATGCACGCAACTCACCAATCCGTCGGTCGGTTCGCCGCAGGTGGTTTCCGTCGACAATACGGGTTCGGTATCCGGCCAAAGGCGGCTTGGAAAGTCCACCCATCCGGTCCACGATCGCCTGCATCCGGCTCGCGGTATCCCGCACCAGGGCACGGGATACGCACGGTTCAATCCCCTTCAGCTTGTCATACACCGACTTGATGGTGATGCCAAGTTCCTCTTTCCGTTCGACGTAGACCGCATTGACCGACGGATGGATCTGGCAGACGACCGTTCCCATGATATCTGCCACGGTCGAAAACATCAGCTCGCCAGTATGCTGTCGCTTGGCGTTTTCCTCGAAAATCGCATCCAGCCGCTCTGCAGCCAGCACATTCTCGATCGTCGCTCGCACCATGACGCTTACCGGCTTCTTCTTGGCGAACCGTTCGTAGACATTTCCCAAAATCATCGTGTCATCTCCTCGAATTCGTGTACTTGCAGGTATAATGACACGTTAACCCCGAATTGCCCTCATGAAAAGCCAATGCAACTGCTAGCAATGCTAGCTACAAATGGCTGCCGTTAACCTGCATTTCGAGGACTCCGGCGAGTGGTACAGCCTGCCGGAGTGGGCGGAGTACTTTATCGCAGTTGGCAAGCAACTCGCTCTCGCCTCAGAATCGGGCTCCCGGATCGTCACTGCCATCGTAGTGCCGACTCGCGCATACGGAGCGGCATTTATCAGCTTGGGAATGGTTATTGCTGATGCAGCTTCGCGGGATCGGACTTCGGAAGTTGTCCACTTTGAGCGACTGTTTGATCTGCCGCCAGGGTCACGAGTCATCTATCGCCGGAAGCCTGGGCAAACGTTGAAAGGAGTGCTCTTGGCGCCCGACGAGCGCGATGGCAAACTGTGGGTGCGAGTCCAAGTTCATTCCAAAGCGGGCGGAGGGAAAACATACTGCATAGATGAATCACGGGCGCTTCAAGTGCAACCTGCCCGCCACACCGGTAAACTGCCAAAGAAGCAGGGAGGGAAGAATGCCAAGCTCGCCAACAGGTTTGTTGACAGCCTTCTGGGTGATGCGGATCCCGTGCAACTCGGCCTGCGGTCGAAAATTGTTTGCGCTCTTGTTGGCAGGAAGAACATACTTGAACAGGAAATCCGGAAGACGCCTCTGGCGATCCACGTCCAAGGGTGCCGCAAGGCAGAAGGCCAACTCCAAGATGTTCTCCGAGTGGATCGATTTGCCACGGAGATGCAATCTCACCGCTCTGCACTCGTGCCCATCGGGACAAAGCCTCCATCCGACGAGGTTGCCAGCGAAGTCGAGATGGGAGTGGTTTTCGATGGCGCAATCGGATTCCTCAAGTGGGGTGACGCATGGGACGGCCGCCACCAGGTTGTCATCCTCGACCGCACGGAGTCCTATTTTGACGATGCCATCAGCGCGATCAACGCAAGGTTTTCACAGAACCGTGTTGACGGCGTTGACACTGCGCTACCCGAGTGGGAGGCCCCTCCGGGTGGAGAAGTTATTACGTTCCGGGAGGCGGTCAGATGATACCTCTTTCAATCAGCAGCGCGACGGAGGTCTATCGAAACGCCTCCACGTGTAAAATCAGCCGTCACTGGGTGAACCATCCCAGCTTGGCGGAGTTCTCACACTCGCTTCGCGCACTCACCCAGTCCTTAGGGGACGACGCTGCCGATGAATTCTGGCGCCATTCATTAGGCCCCATTCGGAAACTTGGGTTCACGTTTTGCTCTACGCCGTTGCCCTTCTCGGAGGCAGTGGCAGCCGCCGGGACCGATTGGGGGAGGCTGCGCCGACAGGTGCGGCTTTGTGAACAGTTGTTCCCCGATGCGCATGAGGCACTCGGTAATCTCATCCAACAATTGGAGGGCCTAAGTTCGGAGGCCAGTTCGCCTTTCATTCAGCCGCTGGAGTGGCTGCACCAGGAGAATGGGGAGTTAAGTGTTGTCCTGCGGAATCCCCGGATGAATCAAGCGGTGGCTGCCTTTTTTGCCCAAACTGGTACTCTTCGAAATGCCACAGTCGTAAGCCCACAACAACTCCGTGGTGGGCATCGATGCAATGTGCTCGCTGCCATCGGTCCTTGTGGGTGGTTTCCCGAGCATGTCTTCTCAGCCCCACGAGCGGCTGCTATCCATGTCATTGTGCCGCGATGGATTCGCGACTCGTGGAAACCGGGGCCTGTGTTCTTGCATGATTCCGATAATAAGTCCGGGAAGAGAAGCCGACATCATCGCGTGGGTACGATGCCGAAGGTGGCTGGAGACCCTGGCCCTTCAGCGCAGTCGCCTGGCGACATTCTACCTGCCGAGCTGCTCCCGCCAACGCCAACCTTCGACAGCAAATGGCGATCGGGCTCGGGCCAATCCGAGGTTATCGTAGAGACGGTTCCTGCACGCTTGTGCTATCTCAGGGGCCAGCGGGCAGTCTTCGTTGCGGCAGATGATGGATCATCGTGCCTGATAATCGACACCGCAGAGATGGGGCACGCCGCCGTCAGGCGCGTTCCAGTCGGAGAACTGGAACCAGGCCATTGCCTAATTCTCCGCACATCCGGAGGCGGTGATTTCATCGCCCCGCTCGCTGATCGCATTATGGGCGACGTGGCAGAAGAACGCCGCGCCGAGCAATCCGAATGGAAGCAACGCGTTATTTCCGCCGCAAATGAGCGGTTCGGCCACGTGGGTCGGCGGGCGCTTTCCGCCCGTGTTTGTGCTGAACTGCAATCGCAGAAGCTTTCCCAGGCCCGCCCAGTGAACGTGCTTTACTGGATGTCTTCGAAGTGTATTCGGCCCCGCAAGATCGAAGATTTTATAGCAATCCTGACGTTTGCCAATCTTGAAGATCGCGTTCAACACCTGTGGTCATCAATGGGGCAAATCGATCGCGCCCACAGGCGCGCGGGCCATGCAATACGGCACATGTTGCTGGAGAAGATTCGAACGGCATCGCTCGAACCGCTGGAACGCGACGGCGAGATGGTGTTTGATCTGGGGGATCAAGACGGGGGAAGCCTCTCGGCTTTCCAAGTCACCGGGGTAGCGGCGGAGGATTTCGAGGTTCCAACGGATCGG
This sequence comes from Thermoguttaceae bacterium, assembly GCA_040772845.1. Taxonomy (GTDB): domain Bacteria; phylum Planctomycetota; class Planctomycetia; order Pirellulales; family Thermoguttaceae; genus PWXP01. Next base: position 4,279,781 of record JAXGXG010000001.1, on the reverse strand, counting down.
ATCGGCGTGTTGCTGGAGTTGGAGGATTAGCCGTGGCGCGTATGATTCCACCCGTCATTCCCGCAGCGATCCCGAGCCCGGGTGAACGCGAGATATTTACGCGGCTGCAGGATGAACCGGCCACGAAGGATTGGATCGTGCTCCACTCCCTGGATATTGCTCACCACGTTCGGCAAGTCGCTGGTGAAGCGGATTTCGTCATCATTGTCCCTGCACTTGGCGTGCTTTGCCTCGAGGTCAAAGCATGTTATTCGCTCCGCAGAGAAGATGGCCTATGGTACTACGGCCACAATCCGCAGGGCGATCCGCGCGGTCCATTTAAGCAATCTTCCGAAGGAATGCATAGTCTCCGCCAGCAGGTCGTGCGCAGTGATCCCACACTTTCGCGTGTCCCATTCTGGTCTGCGGTCACTTTCCCCTATATCGAATTCGCAGGAACGTCTGACGAGTGGCATTCGTGGCAGGTGATTGATGCGCTGCGATTCCGTCGGCAACCATTCGCAACATTGATCTCGGGAATCTTGCGGAATGCCCGGTCATACTTGAGTTCACTGCCAGCGACCCGCTGGTTCCGGCAATCGGACCGGTACCCCGATCAGCAGCAGGCTGCTGCCATCGCCCGGATACTCCGCCCGAGCTTTGAATTTTCCGAGAAACCCCCTGATCGGCATGCCCGCAAGCAGGCAGAGATTCTGCGCTACACAGAAGAGCAGTTCGCCGCGCTCGATGCGATGGCGGACAACCAGCGAGTGCTGTTTTCTGGACCGGCGGGTACGGGGAAGACAGTTCTCGCTCTCGAAGCGGCGCGCCGGGCATCCAACATAGGCGAGAGAGTCTTGCTTCTCTGCTTCAATCGGCTTCTCGGACGGTGGCTCTCGCAGCACCCAGTCGCTAAATGCGAGGCGGTTACTGCCCGGACTTTTCACCAGTATCTCCTCGGCTTCGCCGACATCGCATCGCCTCCCGACCCGGACGATACATTCTGGAAAGTGGAATTGCCTGAGGCCGTAATCGCGAAGCTGGTGGACGAGCACACGGGCGTTGCCCAGTTTGACATCCTTGTTGTTGACGAACTCCAGGATTTGCTCACCCCGTCCTTCCTCGATGTTTGTGACCTGATATTGAAAGGTGGGCTGGCAGTGGGGCAATGGATGCTTTTCGGTGACTTTGAACGGCAAATGCTGTATGGGCAGGACCGCAACTTCGCACAGGAACTGCTCCGCACGAGGCTGGGAGCATTCGCCAAGTGCTCGCTGCGGATCAATTGTCGAAATACCCCTCGCGTGGCGACGCTTTCGCATCTTCTCGGGAAACTCACTCCCGACTATTCGCGCATCCTGCGCCCGGACGATCGAGTTGAGCCGGTCATCACATACTATGCGACGCCATCGCAGCAGCGGAAGCAACTTGTGAGCATTCTCGAACGTTTGTACCGTGACTCGTTCTCAGGGGAGGACATCGTGATTCTTTCACCGAAAGCAGGATCCCGTTGTGCGGCCGCTTCAATTGCTGACAAACCCTGGTCTGAACGGCTTGCCCCCTATGAGGAGGCCGCGCCGGGACAGATTCGCTTCACGACAATCCAGAGTTTCAAAGGACTTGATTCTCCGGCAATTGTCGTTACTGACATTGAACACTTGGCTAGTGAGCTTTTTTCGTCACTTTTCTACGTTGCGACGACGCGAGCCCTGGAGAGGCTCAGCATTGTCGTGCATGAGACGGCGAAGCCGGACATTCTCCAATCGCTATTGGGAGTAGTTCAGAAGTGAGCCGGAGGAAGACAATGCCTGATCATATCACAAATCGTGACGCTATTCTGCGGGCGCTCCGCGAGGAACTCGTCGGGCCATGCCCAAGAGGCGATCAAATCAACTGCAATACGGCCATTCAACTGGATGACGCCGAGGCGGCCTATCGGTCGTATCGGCAGTTCGGAACAGGCGAAGAGATTCTCCAGCGGGATGCGCCAGCGAAGCGATACGGAGTGGGAGTCCTGTATCCGGCGGATGCACAGGTGGCTGCGGAGGAACTTGAAACCCAGCCTCCTGCGACAGATGGGGAAGTTGGTCCCGAATCACCGGAGAGTTCCCCAGAGCCGCTAACTGCATCGGCAATTCGCGATTGCGAAGCCATTGCAGGACGGGCTGAGCGCCGCCTCCCAGAAGCCGATTCCGACGACTTCGATCTTTCATCTGCCAATGCGTACAAGCCTAGTAGCATGGCCGTGAGTCTTCTCGTGCGCCTTCCGGAAGGTGCCGAGTTGGTGGTGACCGCCACTGGTGGCCGCTATGCCATTAAGCCCGTTAAGCTTGTTGGGCGTGAGCGTGAATGGTGGCTCCGCTCACCGGTTCGCCTTTGCAGCCGATTCTGCCGCGGAGAGTTTTCCGCATCCCGTGCAGGATACGCCATCGCCCGCGAGCCGCTTCGAGAGAATGTCGACAATCTCGATGTGCGAATTGAAGCCTTCGCCAGACCGTACCAATCCAAGCCCGACGAATTTCTTGTCACGGTCTGCTTGGTCAATCGCCAGCAGGCAGACAACCGATTAGATTTGCAGTCGCTCTTCCAGTGCCACATCAACGTGGAAGTTGAAAGGGGGACTTCCACTGGTGCGGCCATATTGCCGTATCCAACAGCAGAGCCCTTGGACGGCGAGGAGCGTTCGCAGGAATTGCTTTACCGGGATAAGCTCACATTCGCGGTCGGCCACGGATGCGCTGCTGACTGGAAACATGGCGATGCGCCGACGAATGCCAGCAGCGTGTCGGCCGAGTGCCTGCCAGTATTTGAGATGCCAAGCACGACACCGGATATCCTTGACAACAGCGGGCAGCCGCTGGTTGCGTCCATGCGGTTACTGGCGGGAATCGACCCCGAAACAGACGGCTTCGATGAACTCGAAGGTATTGTAAGCGGGTACGAGCACTGGATCACCGGGCAGGAGGCGCGGATAGCGGGACTCAGCGCGCAGCTCCAGGAGACAGCGCGATCCCACATGGGAGCCTGCACCGAGGCAGCACGCCGGATGCGCGACGGCATTTCACTGTTGCAGAGTGATTCGCAGATCAAGCGGGCATTCCAACTCGCAAACCTGGCTATGCTGATCCAGCAGGTACGGTCGAGACGCGAAGCCCGCATTGCGTCGCACCCCACGTCAACACTGGTGTTCGAGGAACCCTACGAAGCACTCGATTTGCATTCGGATTTAGCGCGAAAGTGTGCATGGCGGGCCTTCCAGATTGCGTTCATTCTCGCGTCACTGCGTTCGACTGCCGATCCTGCCGATCCCGACCGCGAGCGTGTCGAGCTAATCTGGTTTCCCACTGGTGGCGGCAAGACTGAAGCATATTTCGGGCTGGCAGCGTTTAGCATCTTTTTGCGCCGCCTCCGGAATCCTGCTGACACTGGAGTGCACGCATTGATGCGTTACACTCTCCGGCTCCTGACAGCGCAGCAGTTCCAGCGAGCCTCACGTCTTATTTGCGCGATGGAATTCGTCCGGCGGCAGAACAGCGTCGACTTGGGGGATTCAGAAGTATCCATCGGCATCTGGCTTGGAGGCTCAACGACACCGAACACTCGTACTGAGGCTCTGGCTGTGCTCCGCAGCCTAACGAGAGGTGACGGTGCCAAACAGAACCAATTCGTGCTCGACCGCTGCCCCTGGTGCGGCGCACAAATGGGGCCGGTCAACTTCACAGGCCGCGGACGTGGCCGTGGCCGCCGGGGCGTCTCTAGAGTCATCGGATATGCTCAGCGCGGAAACACTGTTGCGTATGCGTGCCCTGACCGCAACTGTGAGTTTCATCAGTCTCTACCCCTATATGTGATCGACGAAGATATTTACGAGACTCGGCCGACACTCGTAATCGGCACTGTGGACAAGTTCGCAATGCTTGCCTGGCGGCCGCAGGCGCGCGCGTTGTTTGGCATCGCAGACGATGGGACAAGAGCGCATTCGCCACCGGGGCTTATTATCCAAGACGAGCTGCATCTGATCTCGGGTCCACTCGGTTCCATGGTTGGCCTTTACGAACCTATTATTGAGGAACTATGCACCGACCGCCGCGCACCAGAAGCCGCGCGTCCAAAGATTATCAGTTCCACCGCGACGATCCGCAGCTATACGGAACAAGTGCACGGATTGTATGCGCGCGGACGGACCAGCTTGTTTCCCCCACCGGGCTTGGATGCCGATGACTCGTTCTTCGCAACGGTCGCGCGCCGGCCGGATGGTAGCCTGGAAAGGGGTCGCATTTACACCGGAGTTCATGCTCCCGGGCTGGGGTCGCTCCAGACAGTTCAAGTCCGCACATTTGCGGCGCTGCTGCAAGCTCCGCAGCCATTTCTGGCACCCGATCGCGACCCCTGGTGGACGCTGGTGCTGTTTTTCAACAGTCTCCGCGAGCTTGGAACGACACTCACACTGTTCCAGTCGGATATTCCAGATCTGTTGAAGGGGGCACTTAAGCAGCGTCTCGGCATCGGATTCCAGGACGTCCGGCAAATCAGAAAGATGCTGGAACTTACGGGCCGGTTGCCTGGTGATGAGGTTCCGAAGGCTATTTCCGCACTGGAAGTTCCCACCGATTCGCAGCAGGGGCAAGCTGTAGATGTCTGTCTCGCCTCGAATATCATCGAAGTCGGCGTGGACATTGACCGGTTGTCGCTTATGGCTGTTGTCGGCCAGCCGAAAACGACCTCGCAATACATTCAGGTGACAGGCCGCGTTGGCCGGAAATCGGATCGGCCGGGGCTCGTAGTTACGATTTACGCCGCATCAAAACCCCGCGACCGTTCACACTTCGAGAAATTCCGCAGTTATCACGAGCGGCTTTACGCCCAGGTTGAGCCGACGAGTGTGACTCCGTTTTCGCGGCCGGCACTTGATCGTGCAGTGCATGCGGTAATCGCCAGTTACGTCAGGCAAATGGGGGACTCAGACCAGGCGGAAAGCCCCTATCCATTCCCCGCTGTACTCATTGACGCCGCGGCGAGTATTCTGGACGGCCGTGCGGCAACCGTTGATCCAGACGAACTCCCATCGCTCCGCAGAATACTCCAGCGAAGAGCCGATGAGTGGCAGCGATGGCAGCGGCTGAAATGGGGTGGGGCATTGCACGCAGAGGATATGCCGCTGATGCGGCCCGCGGGAGCGTATGTCGCGCCGGACAAGGCGCGAGTATCGTGGGCTACGCCTCAATCTCTCCGCAATGTGGATGCGGAATGCCAAGTGGAAATTACGCAGCTTTACATGCTGGACGAATTGGAGGACACCGAAGATGCCTAGAGGACCCGTGCGGCGCGGCCAGCTCATTTCGCCGTTTGGCCCCGGCGCGATGATGATCTTGCCAGATGGCGTTTCCGTCATCTGTGCCGGGCTTGACCACTGGTTCAAGCACGAATCCGGAGACGCTGAGAACATCGACCGGCGAGAATACCACGTGGACGAATGGCGGCTCGCCGCGCGCCTCGATGTGGAACATTTCTACCTGCCTCCAGACCATCGGCGTGTGCGCCGGCACGATCCCCCGACCAATGGTTACCTGACTGTCCCATTCCTCCGATTCCCGCAATGGCATTATTGCACGCGCTGCGGATTGATGCGCAAGGTTCCGCTGGTCACGAAAGGCCGGCTCAAATGCGCGGAATGCGAGGCCCGTGGATGGATCCGCTACATCGTCCAGGTGCCGTTCGTCGCAATGTGCGACGCCGGTCATATACAAGATTTCCCATGGGTCGAATGGGTATATCAATCTGCGATTCCGCCGCAGAATTCGGCCCCGATGAGGCTCCTTTCAACCGGCGGAATGACGCTGGCGGGACAGAAGGTAAAGATCGACGGCGGGCCTGAGCGGAGTCTCGCGGGAATCACGAATGCAAGCCCCGACGGCACCGACACCGAATTGAGCCGGACACTTGATAACAGCAAGACCCCTTTCCTTTGCCCCGGGCTTCGTCCGTGGCTCGGCACTGATCATGGCGAGGGATGCGGCAGGCCACTTCGCGGTACCCTCCGAAGTGCCGCCAACGTCTATTTCGCTCAGGTGCACAGCTCAATCTATCTCCCCCGCAGCGACGATAGCACTGTGGCCGAAGTCATCACGCTCCTGGAACAACCTCCGATAAGCACATTTGTCGGAATTCTTTCGGGAGCAGGTGTTACTCCCGAGCCAGCCCAGTTGCGAACGCAATTCCGGGAGTTGCTCGCTGCGTTCAATGACCGCCAGCTACAAATTGCCATCGACACCGTGTGCGGTGGCGGGCCGGCCCAACAGCAAAGCAGCCGGACAGAGGGCGACGACGCAGAGACGGGATTCCGGCGGCAAGAGTACGATACCCTGGTTACCGCTGCCGAATTTGATCAACTCGTGCTGAAGCCGGCCGATCTCAGCCGCTATGATCCTAAGTTCTCGCAGTATTTTGCCAAAGTGACGCTGGTTCACAAGCTCCGGGAAACCAGGGTGCTTACTGGGTTCACGCGAGTATTTGCCGATACTGACCGCGATCTCAATTATATGCAGGGGATGCTGCGTCTAACTGAGCCTGACGAGAGGTGGTTGCCAGCCTACATGGTCTTCGGCGAGGGCGTGTTCCTTATGCTGAACGAACAGCGATTGCAGCAATGGGAAGCACAGCCCGGAGTTCAGGACCGCGTGCAGCCGCTTGTGGCCCGATATCATGCTCTGCGGCAAGCTCGCCATCTCCGAGACCGTCATGTCGGCCCGCGATACGTCCTCCTCCATACACTTTCGCACCTTCTCATCAACCGGCTGACATTCGAGTGCGGCTACAGTTCGGCTGCACTCCGGGAACGCCTTTACGTATCTGAGACTCCGGTCGCGCCAATGGCCGGAATACTGATCTATACTGCGGCTGGTGATGCGGAAGGAACGCTTGGTGGACTCGTTCGGATGGGCAAGCCCGGCAGGCTGGAACCACTTCTCAAACGGGCGTTAATTGGCGCGCGGTGGTGCTCCGCAGACCCCGTATGCATGGAAATGGGTCAGGGTGGCGGGCAAGGCCCGGGCTCGCTGAATCTGGCAGCGTGCCACGGATGCAGTCTGGTCCCAGAAACAGCTTGCGAGGAATTCAACCGGCTGCTTGATCGGGGACTGGTGATTGGGCCATTTGGCAATCCGGCCCTTGGATTCTTTGATAGAGCAGCGGAGGAATAAATGGCAGTGTCACTGCTATCGTTCTTTACTGGCGGCGGATTTTTCGACCTAGGGTTCAAACAGGCTGGATTCTCGATCTGCTGGACGAACGAGAATTGCCCAGCGTTCATCCACGGGTACGAAGGTGGAATGTCATCATGGCTTTCCTCGCTGGGTAAACGCGCAAAGTGCGCCCAGATTGTCAATACCTCGAGTATCTGCTGCCTCACCGCGCGTGCCATACTGCGCGAGGCATTCGCTGGCCCCCAGCCCAAACTCTTCGGTGTCATCGGTGGCCCACCATGCCCAGATTTCAGTAATGGCGGGACGCACGCCGGTGGTAGCGGTTCAAATGGCATGCTTACCAGCGTGTTTACTGATATGATTTGCGATCTGCGCCCCGCCTTTTTCGTGATTGAAAACGTATCTGGCCTATACCGCTTCCGAAAGCATCGAGCGTTTTTGGAACTAAAGATTTCCCAGTTGCGAGCGCGCGGTTATGCGGTCGATTACAAAGTGCTGAATGCTCTTGAGTTGGGAGTCCCACAAGATCGAGAACGTGTGTTCATCGTCGGATTCAAGACATCGATCGCTCAACGTGTTGCCAAGAACAAGCTTGCCGTTGACGAAGAAGGATGGTTTTCCTGGCCGGTGATTAACGCCTACACTGGGGCAAAATCGCTCCCTTGGCCAACCACTTCACCATTTGGCGACAAGCCAGGCAAGCCCAGAGGGGTTCCCCTCGAATTGACAGTCTTTCCGGCACTTTTTGGAAAGAGTGACCCGGAAAAGCTGCCCAACGGGGCTGAGTTCTTTAATCCATATTCTAGCTGCTTCAACACGATTCCGGAGGGCGACGTCTCAGGCAAGTCATTCAAGAGGCTTCACCGTTACCGTTTTAGTCCGACAGCATGGTACGGGAATCAAGAAGTGCATCTGCATCCGTCGAAGGCAAGGCGTCTGTCGGTCCGTGAAGCCTTGCGAATTCAATCAGTGCCAGACGAATACGAGTTGCCGGAGGATATGTCACTCTCTGCAAAGTTCAAACTGATTTGTAACGGCGTGCCATGTGTCATGGCCTTTCACCTCGCCACAGCGGTGAAGGGGTTCCTGAAGCGAGCAGGGGTATGAGTGGGGCAAGGCGAGTGCAAAGGTATACATTTCGAGAGGTCGAGAATGTTGCACACATCCTGTCGAAATGCTACGGGGATCATGCACACAGCAATAAGTCAAATCCGTTGGACGAATTGCTGTTCATCATTTGCAGCACGCAAACGAATGAAGAACGCTATGTGGCAAGCTATGCCGCGCTTCGGAGACGTTACCGTCGCTTCGACTCGCTTCTCAACGCCTCATCACAGCAAATTGCAAGGACTATCGCCCAAGGTGGGCTGGCCAACCAAAAGGCTAGACTCATTAAGGGGATATTCCATGATTTGGTGAAGTACTTTGGGCGCCCGACCCTAGCTCCGTTGCGACGAATGGACGATGCGGCGTGCGAAGAGTTCCTTACGGCACTTCCTGGCGTTGGAAAGAAGACTTCTCGGTGTGTCATGATGTACTCTCTTGGCCGACACGTGTTTCCTGTGGACAGCAATTGCTGGCGGATTTGTCGAAGACTCGGGTGGATACGGCCGACACGGCCGGACCAATCCTGTTCTCCTCGTGATATGGACCATGTCCAAGCCGGAATTCCACCCGAATGGAGATTCTCACTGCATGTCAACATGGTTTCCCTAGGACGTGACATTTGCAGAGCACGCGCCCCCGTGTGCTCCGGCTGTCCCATTTGTCGGGCCTGCAAACGAATCGGGCTAGGCAGGCAAACGTGACTGTGCCTTCTGTTTGGATCGAGTGTGCCGGGTAACTCGAGGTCGGCGAGAACCGGTTCCTATCTCCTTTCCACACAACACGTTGCGAGGCACGCAGTCTGAAGAAGCACGCCGGCACGGTCACGTTATCGGGCTCGACGATGAATGGGAACGGCGCAACGGCCGCAATGCCGTGCGCTATGCCTCTTGGCAGGTGTGCCTGCCATCGGACGGTGGCTCGGCATTCAACACGACCGGCCGGACCGAAGTGGGGTAAGGCTTGCCTGAATTACCAGGTGGCGACAACCATGATGTGACGTCAAGTAAGAAACGCCGTTTCTAACGCGCGATGCGCCCCCGGTCGTTGCAACCTGGCGGATATCGAGTATGCTCTACGAGGGCAATTCCGTTTCCCGGTGCGAATGACAAAGCCGTTGGAGTGCCGGCTTTAGCCGGAAAGGAAAAAACCGCCTGAAGGCGGGACTCCAACCGTGACCAACGATGGCGGCCGGCGCGGGGGGAAACGGGAAGCGCCCATTTCCAGGCGTGTGGAGATTGGCATGAATGATGATACGCCGCTTGTCCGGCAGTGGACGCTCTTGCGCATCTTGTGTGCCAGGCACCACGGGGCCACGGTTCGCGAGATGGCCCAAGAGATGGGCGTTTCAGACAAGACCATCCGGCGCGACCTGGAGACCTTCGCTCGCGTCGGCTTCCCCCTGACGGAAACCGTCCAGGATCACGGCCGGAAGAAGTACGGCCTGGACCACGACAAGGTCCAACCGAGCTTGACCTTCGCCTTCGACGAGGCGATTGCCCTGTACCTGGGCCGCCAACTTCTGGAGCCCTTGGCCGGCACCCCCTTCTGGAACGCCGCCCGGCGCGCGTTCAAAAAGGTCCGCGCCTCGTTGAGTCATGAGGCCCTGCACTACATCGAACGGTTCGCCGGCATGTTCCACCAGACCACCGTCGGAGCAAGCAACTACACACTCAAGGCCGAATTGATTGATGCGCTGATGGTCGGCATCGAGGACCGGCGGGCGACGTTCATCACGTACCAATCCTTGCAGGCTACGGAGCCGGTGACGTACGACATCTATCCCTACGGCATAGCGCACCACCGCGGCTCGCTCTACCTGGCAGGTTGGGCGCCGGAGCACCAACAGCTTCGCCACTGGAAGGTCGACCGGATCGAAAGCGCGGAGGTCACCGAGTTCCGTTTCGAGCGGCCCAAGGATTTCGATCTGGCCAAGCATTTCGGAGAGTCCTTCGGCGTCTTCCAAGGCGACGGCCGCCTGCAACGAGTAACGATCCGTTTCTCGAAAACGGTTGCTCGTTACGTGCACGAAGGCGCATGGCACGCAAGCCAGAAGCTATCGCCGCAGCCGGACGGCGGCGTCCTTGCCGAGTTTCAGCTCGGCAGCACCGAAGAGATCAAGCGCTGGGTCCTCGGCTTCGGCCGCGAGGCCGAGATTCTCGCGCCAAAACGCCTGCGTGAAGAAATGGCCGAAGAGTTGCTTGCCATGCAGCAGCGATATAGGGCAGCGACGCCGCAACGGCTTGCCGGCTCGGCCGTGGCCCGATAGACTTCATTGTGTGCGCGTATGTCTCTCACGCAGGCAGCCGCCCCATTAGCATCGTATGGCGACTGCTTCACACCGTTCCGGCTCGCGTCTTCCGCATCATGGCCAGACAGAATGTTGCATGAACTCTCGGTCCAGCCTCCGTTGGAAGAAGACGCGAGACAAGCCGCTCGAAAGCGGTTTCTAGCCCGCGCGGACCAATCGTCGTTCCAATCGTCCGGACGTTACCCCAGTCCAGACGAATTGCATAAGCGCAATTGACGCCAACGTTTGGATCTATTGCCACGACACTCGCGACCGTGCGAAGCAGCAGCAAGCAAAACGAGGTACGGCATCCACTTCTGGGACGCTCTGATTCTTGCCGCTTGCGTCCATTATGGGGTCCACACTCTGTACTCCGAGGATATTGCTGCAAACGACAATTTCGACGGGGTCAGAATCGTCAATCCATTCGTCTGATTGGGCGAGAGAAAGGGGGTTCAGGAGCCTTTTCACGCGCGCCCCTTTTTCACGCTCCCTGTCACTCTTGTGGACCGATGCGTTGCAGAAAGAGCTTCTGGGTCGGGTATGCGAACTCGATGCCTTCGGCGGCGAACTTCTCTACGAGGGCCAGATTGATCGCCTGCTGGATGTTCATATAGATGTTGTAGTCCGGCGTCAATACATAGTAGACCGTTTCGAAGTGGAGCGAGAAATCGCCGAACGCGCTGAAATGCGCGCGGTCGAAACGGGTTCCTTCCTGGGCTTCTACGATCGCGCGGATCATCTGCGGGATGGCCGCCAATTTGGCGTGCGGAGTCTCGTAGGCAACGCCAACTTGGAAGACGACGCGGCGCTCCTCCATGCGCTTGAAGTTGCGAATGCGGCTCTGCAGCAGATCGGTGTTCGCGAAGATCAGTTGTTCGCCTGACAGCGACCGGACGCGCGTGGTCTTCAGCCCTACGCGTTCGACCGTTCCCAGTTGCTCGCCCACAATGATGAAATCGCCGAGGACAAACGGCTTATCGAGCACAATACTGAGCGAGGCGAACAGATCGCCCAGGATACTTTGCGCCGCCAACGCCACGGCAATTCCACCCACACCCAGACCGGCAATCAAGGCAGTAACGTCCACCCCCATGTTGTCCAAGGCCAGAAGGAGCACAACCGACCAGAGGATCAGATTGCCGATGAAGCTCATTGCCGAAACGGTCGTCGTGAGAGCCGGATCGCTCTCGCGCCGTTGTCTCATGTAATGGTCGATGGAGAACTTCAGCAGCCTGCTGCCCCAGAGCGCCGACTGCAGCAGCAGGGCCAGAACGGCTACCGTTTGCACGACGGCGCGCGTCCGTTCCGGCAATTCCAGCAGCAGCGATCCGAAATAGATCGCCACGAGCAGCAGGAACCAGTCCCGGGTCGCCTGCATCGTCTCGGCAATACCGTCGTCCCAGCCGGTTGCCGTCGCCGCAGTGAACCGCTCCACGCGACGCCTGACGAACGCAACAACGATCCTCAGTACGATCAGCGCGAGCAAGACGGCAACGGCGGAACAGAGCCATCGCGTCATGGGGTTTCCCCCTACATCGTAGTTCAGCCAAGGTATTTGAGACGTCCATTCAAGGTATTCTGAGAGGTTCATACGGCACCGGACCTGGGTTCGAGTTGAAGTGGAGTGAACGGCCGGGTCGCGATTTCGGCGTCCGCAGCCCGGCGATCGGGCGAAGCGCAACGGGACGGCGACGCGCGACACGCTGCCTCTGCCGGAACGATCGGATAACCGAAGCTCCTTCTCAACACATCGCCATGTCACGGCGATGGGGCAGCCACTCCCCGTCTATTGTTCGTTATCGAGCGGAAACAGACAAGTGGCCAGTACGAGAGAATCTGACTGCAACGCATTGCGCGGAAACGGTCTTGCGTTGACACGACACAATGTCCTGCTATGATCATGATTGCTATGTGACGCGAGTATTCGGTTGTGTGCAGAGAGCAGGCAGCAAGCCATCCCCCTATTCGACGGGAGGGAGGCGTCCTGAAGCCAGCAACGAGCGACACGGGGAGCCAGACGTAATGGCGAAAGCACCTGAGACTGAAGAAGATCGTATTCGGACAGTCTTCGGACTCTCCAGCGACGCTCCTCTTCCCAAAGTGAGCCGGGAATCGCTGGCCGAATACCACAAACACCTTCTCGGCAGACTATCGTTCCCGTTTTCGGCCCTGTACGACGAATCGACCCCGCCTGTTCGGCAACTGGTTCGCTACGTGACGGTGGTCGGGCTGTCGGATAGCGAGCAGCGCCGTCTTTACGGACTGTTTTGCAAGGTCGAGATCGACGGTACGGTCGTGGAAATGCCGCTTGCAGAATTGGGGATGCGGGAAGACGATCCCAATCGGCAACTGGTCGACGACTACGTCTACTGGCTGTGGAACAATAGCTGATTCATGCCCTGCCAGCTCTCCCTTTCCGGCGCCAAGGGCGCACAGGACAATCAGGGCGTTGCGAGCGGGACTGGCGTCAGCGGGTCGTACCCTTCGATCTTAAACGGCGATTCCATCCACCGGCTTTCAAGTGGGTCGATGTGCGCATTGAAATAGGGCTCGGTAATCGCGCTGCGGACCATGTCGGCATCGGCCGTGTCCGGGTCGAACGTCACTCGCACACGCGACCAGCCAGGGCCGGGCCAGGCCTCCAGCTTGAAGTAGGTCGACTGGTCGGGGACTGTACTGCCAAGCTGGTACAGGTCATTGCGTTCGAGGAACCAGAACAGCAGATTGGCGCGTCCGCGGCACGTGAGATCCGAGACGCGCAACTCGACGGTGGCCGTTTCTGCCGGTGGTGTTCCGTGTGACTTCACATAGGAAGGCAGCGGCGCCAGATACGCTGCCGCCGCGGCTGCGCCGATGCACGCCACAACGACGACAAACAGAACCGCCTGCGACCACCGTCTGCCCAGCCAGTTCGGCGGCCCCCAACGAAGAGCGCCTTCGCCGGCCTTCGGACATGCCTCGACGCAACTGAGGCACGAGGTGCACCGGGCCGCCGTAACCTGCGGCAACTGGTCCACGGCAATGTCCATCGGACACGCCTTGGCGCATCGCCGGCAGTTGGAGCAGGAAGCCGTGTCGCGTTTGACACGCGCCAGGCCGAGCTTCGAAAGAGGCGTCAGCACGGCGGCCAACGCACAGAACCAGCGGCAGAACGGGAGTACGATGACGAGCGACAACAATGCGATGGCACCTGCCGTGATGTATGCCCACATGGTAATGTCGGTTCCGTGCCGGCTGATGAGCGCATACACCGGGCACGCTGTGCGGAAGGCCAACTCGCGCACGGAGAGCGTCGCCCACAGAATCAGCCCCAAAACGACGTATTTCCCCAGGCCGAGCACTCGGTCGCTGCGACCGCCGATGTGCAACCGGGGCAGCTTCAATGCCGCACCGACCTTGCCGAGCCATTCGGAAAGTGTACCGATCGGGCAGACGTGACTACAGAAGGCGCGGCGCAACAGGAGTGTCATGGCCAGCAGTCCGCCCAGGATATAGAAGTTCGAAATGCCAAGCGAGCAAAGCATCGTGCCTTGAGTGACGTATTCGAAGCATGCCTCGACGCCGCCAAAGGGGCACCAAAGCTCGGCGTTTGCACTCAACAGGAATACGGCCACCAGGGTGAACGCAAGGAACGCAAATTGGACAATCCGGCGTGCACGGGTCATGGCAGGCTCTAGTGTTGCGACGACGGGCAGCTGCCGCGCATGGGACAGCCGGCACAGCTTGTGCCGCCGCTGCATTTCGATTCGGAAACCTTCGATTTGGTATCGAGTACCGCGAGAAATGGGGCGGTCGAAGCCAACTCGGCGAAGTCGGTACACGTCTTGGCATGATCCCGGAACGCCGGCAATCCGCTGGGCGACACTTGCTCCAAACAGCGTCGAAGGGTTGCAACGGCGCGTTCCGGGGCGCCCGTAGCCGCGTACATCCGTGCGGCCGAATAAAGAACACCCGGACCGGCCTGCTCGGAAAGCTCGACGCTGTCGGCCACCTTCTTGGCGTCCTCCGCCTTGCCGACGCGCGCCAGGGCAATTGCCTTCAGCGACTTCGTGGCAGGCGTTGCCTTGGCGTCATCCAGGCTTTCGAGGGTTGCGAGCGCCTCGGCCGGCATGTGCATGGCAAGCTGCGTTTCGGCCAAGGCGGCGGCGGAAGCCGCATCCTTCAATCGATCGTACTTCTTCTGACTCAAGGCCAGACTCTGATCATACATGCGCTCGGTGCGATAGAAGTGCTCCAAAGCCTTCGCGATGTAGGTCCAACGCTGCGTGTCGGTTTCGGTATCGAGCCGATTCTGAAGCTGCACAATGCGGCGGACCATCATGTATCGTGCCGCATACTCGCGGTTGTCGCGCTGTGCGCGAGCCGCTTCGCCCAACGCGCTGAGCGACTGCTGATATTCGCCCTTCTGCAATAGCGCATTACCGCGAGCGTAGGCCTCGGCGGCCGAGTCGGCCTGTGCAATGCGTCCACAAGCTGCGAATGCGAGTGAGATACATAAGACAATTGCCGTCCGGTGAACTTGCATGAGTCGTCTCCAGGTGGGCTGGGGCTGTAGGTGGGTTAGGAGTCCAGGATTACACAAAGCCTTTTTGTGTGAGGGCATTCTAGTAGAACCGATGCTGCCAGGCAACAACAAAGGAACGCGATAAGGGATTTGCTAGGGGCGATTCAGGGCGACGAAGGAATCCGCTTCTCGTAACTGATCATTCTATGCCGGCGGGCCTGATTGCGTGGAATGCGCAGAGCACTGCCTGCCGCCCACTTGCCGCATTGACGCGGAAGGCCCCCCCTGCCTTGACGCCTCACCGGAAACTGCTAAAGTGAACTAGCCATGCAGGTTGGGCCAAGATCACGCTGTAGAATGGAGAAACAGATATGGGTGACAAGGGAAGCAAAGACAAGAGCAAGCGGGAACAGCAGAAAAAGGCCCAGCATACGCCGAAGGAGAAGCGGCAACTGAAAAGAGACAAGAAGAACAAGCAGACATTCTGATCTGCCGGCGTGGGCCCCGGCGCACTTCCGGCCCGCTGGGGCCAGAGCCTCTTAATGGCCCTAACTTGACCGGTGCACTCAACCGGTTTCTGAAGGAGATTTCGCCGTGCGCCGGCGGGGTTTGTTAGGGGGTTCTTAGGGCCCACGAATCGATACCTGGCGCCTTTGGGCGGGGCTGCGGCTACGGTTGTGCGCTGTCAGGCTGCCTCGACGTAGAATCCGCTTCACCTACCTTCCCGCCGAGATGTCAGGGCTACCATCTGCGACTGTGGCACACGGCTTTCTGCAGCATTATACTGCACCCGTGCCGAAAGGTTTTCCTCAGTGTCCTCAGTGAGCCCCGTGGGTCTGCTTCGGCAGGCACTTGCCCACCTCCCAAGCAGGAAGGAGATTCTGATGCGGTATTCTCTTGCTGGCTGCTGCGTGTTCGTATTCGCCATGAGCGTTCTGGCTCCTTTGGGTCTTCCGGCCGCCGAGGCTACCGGCCTGCGCCTGGCGACGTTCCGGGTCGATGTGACACCGCCGTTGGGCTTCCCCAGCTACCCGAGCAATAAGCCGTTGGAGACGGTGGAAACGCCCCTACTGGCCAAGGGAATCGTGCTGGACGACGGCAAGCAGCGTGTCGTGTTGTGTGCGGTCGACTGGTGCGGGTTGTGCGCGTCGACACATGGCCTGTTTCGCAGTAAGATCGCAGAGGCGGCGGCGACCGACGTGTCGAACGTGGCGGTCCACACCGTGCATCAGCACACGGCGCCCTATATCCCAACCGGTGCACTCGAAGTACGTGACCGGGCCGGCAATCCGATTGACGAGGCCGATCCGCCGGTCATCCGGCAAGTGGCCGATCGTCTGGCCGCAGGTGTGAAAGAGGCGGTCACGCGGTTCCAGCCGTTCAATGCTATTGGTACAGGCCAGGCCAAAGTCGACCGTGTCGCCTCGGCCCGGCGCATTCTCACCGAGGAAGGCAAGATTCGCACGCGATGGAGCGCTTGTACCGATCCCGATCTGCGTGCGGAGCCCGAAGGACGCATCGACCCGATGCTCAAGACGATTACGCTGGCCCAAGACGACAAGCCGCTGGCCCGCATCCACTTCTATACCACGCATCCGCAGAGCTTCTACGGCGATGCCCGCGTCTGCTATGACGTGCCTGGCTTCGCCCGCCAGCGGCTGGAAGAGAAGGAAAAGGTCTTCCAGATCTACTTCACCGGCTGTGCAGGCGACGTGGTGATGGGCAAGTACAACGATCGGTCGCCGGAGGCCCGTACGCAACTGACCGACCGGTTGTACGCGGGTATGGAGGCATCGGTCGCGTCGACGAAGACGAGGCCCGTCGATAGCTTCCTGTGGCACACGCAGCCCGTCGTGCTACCACTGAAGGAAGAACCCGGCTACGACGTGGCCGAAAACCGGGCCCTGATGGAGAAGTCCGAAACGTCCGACAAGGACTGGGTGCAGGCGGCGCGGCGGATCGTACTGGCCGACTGGCTGAAGCAGCCGATTGAACTCGGCCTGCTGCGCATCGGGCCGGTCGACGTGGTCTACTTGCCAGGGGAGAGTGTGATCGAGTTCCAGTTGTTCACGCAGAGCCAACATGCCGATCGGTTCACCGCCGTTGCGGCCTATGGCGATTTGGCGACCGGCTACATCTGCGAAGAAAAGGACTTCGACCAAGGCGGCTACGAGCCGAGCGCATCGCACGTCATGCCCAAGTCCGAGAGCATTCTGAAAGAAGCGATCCGAAAGTTACTTGAAGATAGCAAGCAATAGGTGGTGTTGTCATGATGCGATTTGGTGTGCTACTTGTGGGACTCCTGCTCGCCGAGGGCGTCTGTTCCGGGCAGGATAGGGCCGAACTCGAAGCCGACCACAACGTCCGGTCGGAGTTCGCCACACCGCACACGGCCTGGGCCAAGCCTTACGTGCAGGGAACGACCCGCGTGCTGTTCTTCATCAACGGGCGCGGCACGGTTCCCCGAGAGGTGATCGAACTGAAGCAGCGTTTCGACCTCGATCCGCAAATGGTCTTCTGGACGCGCGTGGTCGATACGACCCGCGAAGAGTGGCACGGCGGCGAGAACGGCGTTCGCCGCATGGCGCGCCTGCTGACCGAGAAGTGGGACGCCTTCGTGTTCTTCGGTACATCCCTGGAGAAGGTGCCCGTCGAACAACAGTACACCCTCATCCAGGCGGTCGCCAACGGCGCCGGACTGATGCTGGTCGGCACGGACGATCGGCGCGTGCTGAAGGACAAGAACCGGCTTGAAACACTGCCGCCGTTTCTGGACGACGTCGCCGGCGCGGCCGCGTTCACCATTCTCAACGGCCGCGGCGTACGCTTGCCTGCAAGCCCGAACATCGAGTATCGGCGCGGCTGGGAGTTGGAATACGACCAGTGGTCTATGCGCGTGGGGAAGGCCCTGCTGTGGGCAGCCGGCAAGCAGCCGGCGCTCGGCCTGACGTTGACGCCGGACGGCAAAGAAATTGTCCGCGCAACATTGCCGGGCGAGGCCGCGACCTTGCGGTGGCAGGCATCGGCCCAGGAACTTGTTGTCGACGTCCGCCTTCGCCGTGACGACGGACTTGTGGTACTCAACACGCAGAAGACGCTGGCCGGCCCGCAAGGTGAGCTTTCGGTGAATATGCCATCGGTGCGCTGCGGCACGTACTGGCTCGACGCCATCGCGCGCGACGGCAATCGTGTGGCAGGTTTCGCCAGTGTGCCGCTGGCGGTTGTCTGTCCGGGGCAGGAGACGCAAATCACGCTGGATCGGGATTGGGCCGAAGTGGAGGAGACCGTTTCCGGCAAGGTCCAGATTGCAGGCGGCCGCAGCGACGATCGGCAGGTGGTCGTCAGCCTGTTGGATCGGCGGGGCCGGGAGATCGCGCGGCAGAAACTCGATGCCGGCGCGGCGGAACAATCGTTCCGGTTCACGGTCGAACCCTGGTTCCCGATGCTGTTGGAAGTGCGCGCCACGCTCAGCGACGGTGCAGGCGAAATCGCATCGGCATGGCAGTTCGCGCGCGTGGTCAAGCGGCATCGCGGCCGGTTCAATTTCGTTATGTGGGATATACCCCGCGGCAACCTGGCGCCGGCAGCCGAGGCAAGCCTGGCTCGAACCGGCGTGACGGTCCACCTGGCCGGCGGCTCGCCGCCGCCGTACGTTGCAGCCCATGACATGGCCTGGATTCCCTACACAACCCATATCTCTGCTGCGAAAGACGAGCAGGGGATTATGAAACCGGCCTGCTGGAACGACGAGACGGGAATTCAGGCGTATGTCGACAAGACGGTGAACGCCAGCATTGCCTCGCGGCAACACGGCGTGTTCGCCTATTCGCTGGGCGATGAGATTGCGGTGCGCGGCTCGTGCCTGAGCCCCCATTGCCTGGAAGCGTACCGTCGCTACCTGCGCGAGCAGTATGGTGATGTTGCGGCATTGAACGCCTCGTGGGGAACAGAGTACGGCGGGTTCGACGAGGTGCAACTGAGCAAGCCTGACGATAACGATGAGGCCGAGGCGCTCAAGTCGGGTAATTTCCCTCGCTGGTTCGATCGCCAGGCGTACCAGTCGCACAACTTCTGCAAGCTGTGCGAACGGTTCGGCGAAGGGTTCCGGCGCATCGATCCGCACAGTATTAGCGGCTTCGAGGGCGCCGGAACATTCCGCCGCGCCGACGACCTGGACGGATTCGTGCGATCGAACACCTTCTGGTCGCCATATCCAGGCACGGCCGACGAGGTGTTGCGCTCCATCGCTCCGCGCGACTTCCCGCGGGCGAACTGGATGGGCTATACCAAGGATGCCGATTCGCTGCTGGGCCGCTACTGGCGCATGATCACGCGCGGGTGCGATAGCGTATGGTGGTGGCGATGGGATGTCCTCGGGCGATTCCACGGCTGGCTGTCGCCGACACTCGACCCCTACCCGGCCGTGCAGGAGATTCTGCAAGATACCCAGATCGTGCGCGATGGGTTGGGCGACCTGCTGCTCCGGTCCGAGATGCAGACCGATGGCGTCGGAATCTTGTACTCGTTGCCGTCGGCCTATGCGGCAAAGGTCCAAACCTCGCCGACGTTCGGCAGCTATGAGAAAAGCCACACCGCGTTTCACACGATTCTGCGCGATTTGGGACTCAACTTCCGATACTTCACCGATCGCCAGATGCGGTTGGGCGAGGTCGATCTGAGCCGGTTCAAAGTGATCATCCTGCCAATGACACAGGCGCTTTCCGAACAAGAAGCCGAAATGTTTCGCGCCTACGTGCGCGCTGGCGGGGTGCTGGTTGCCGACGTGCGGCCTGCGATCTACGATGGCCACGTCAAACCATTAGCCACAGGGCAATTGGACGACGTGTTCGGCGTGCGGCGGACGGGCGTCGAGGCGGCGCGGGTGCGCGATGGCGCAATCCGGGTGGCTGGGACGCGTGGGGCGGACGAATCGCTTGACCTGGCCAAAATGCGCGTGGACGGCGGTGTTCAGACTACAACGGCAACCGCTGCCGGAGCCGCCGGCGACGTTCCCCTGTTTCTGAGCAACCGTTTCGGCCAAGGGCAGGCATGTCTGCTGAACCTGGCCGTGGACGGCTATCCAGCCTTGAACTCGCAGAACACCCCGGAAACCGCTGCTCGGCTGTTCCGCAAAACGCTCGATCGGGCGGAGGTCGTTCCGGTCTTCCAACGTAACCGTTCACGGGTCTCAGAGCCATTCTGAGTGGATTCCCCGCGAAGCGGCATGAGTGTAAATTCTCGTTGAAGTTGATTGGGTTGTCAAGTAGCGGCCCCGAACGGGGCTTAATCGTTTGGGGTATTCTCGCGGCGGCAGACCCCGAGCCGCAGAGGCGTGCTGGTTTTCTCGCGATACGGCCCGTATTGATCTTGCTCTTGCTCGTCGATGCCGGTATCGTCTCGCACCATGAAATTGCGGCCCACGACCGAATGTCCGAACTGCAAGAAGCTCGCTGGGCGAGTTGGCGAGTTGGAAGAGCAAGTAGCCGCCGCGCTTGAGCGAATTGCCGAACTCGAACAGCAGTTGGCCGCGGCACGCAAGAACTCCTCGACTTCCTCGAAGCCACCGTCGAGCGACATCGTTAAGCCGAAAAAGCCGCGTGGCAAGGGCGGCAAGAAGCGGAAACGTGGCGGTCAGCCGGGGCACGTGCGACACGAGCGGCCCGAGTTTCCACCGGAGATGGTCAACGAGTTCTTCTGCCACACACTCGGTGCGTGTCCGGAGTGCGGCGGCGAATTGCGATTCTCGCGCCAGGCCGATCCACGTGTCGTGCAGCAGGCTGAGATGATCGAGACCCCGCTTTGGATCACCGAGCACAAGATGCTGGCGTACTGGTGCCCGCATTGCCGTAAGGTGCATTACGCCCCCATGCCCGAGATGGTCGCGAAGACCGGGCTGTTCGGCCCTCGACTGACGACCCTGGTGGCCTTCATGAAGGGCGTCTGCCACGCCTCGTTTAGCACGATCCGCAAGTTCCTCCGCGACGTGGCCGGGATCAAGGTCTCGCGCGGCTATCTGGCCAAACTCATCGCCAAGGTGACCGAGTGGTTGACGCCCGCCTACGAGGAACTGCTCGCGCGCCTAGCCAGCGAAGCGTTCCTGAACGTCGACGAGACCGGCCACAAGGAAAACGCCAAGAAGTTCTGGACGTGGTGCTTTCGTGCCGAACTGTTCACGTTGTTCCGCATCAAGCCGTCGCGTGGTTCGGAGGTGCTCATCGAGACGCTGGGCGAGGAGTTCAACGGTGTGCTGGGCTGCGACTACTTCGGCGCCTATCGCAAGTACATGCGTCAGTTCGACGTGCTGGTGCAGTTCTGCCTGGCCCACCTGATCCGCGACGTGAAGTTCCTCACCACGCTTTCTGACAAGAAGCAGAAGGCCTACGGCGAGCGAGTCCGCGAAGCCCTGCGGGACCTTTTCGCGGTGATCCATCGCCGCGAGAAGCTCAGCGAGTCGGGCTTTGCGAGGAAGCTTCAAGCGGCCCGCGCCGAGGTTATCCGCGTGGCGACCACACGGGTGCCGCCAGGCAAGTACGCCCAGAACTTGGCCGCGCGGTTCCACAAGCACGGCGAGGCCTACTTTCAGTTCATCACCACCCCGGGCATCGAGCCGACGAACAACCTGGCCGAACAAGCGATCCGCTTCGTGGTGATCGACCGCCGCATCACCCAAGGAACGCGCAGCGAAACCGGCCGCCGCTGGTGCGAGCGGATCTGGACGACCGTCGCCACCTGCGCGCAGCAGGGCCGCTCGGTGTTCGCGTTCCTATTGGAATCGGTCGAAGCTCATCTTCACGGTGTTCCCCCGCCCTCGCTGCTGCCGTCAGGAAGCTGACGGCGTTCTTCTCTCAATGTCCCCTTGTCTCGCCCTGCGGCTCCGCGCTCATCCTCCGGCAGCCCCGTGAACGGTTACCTTCCAACTGACTGCCGCCGATGGCCAACGTCTGCGCAATGTTGAGATCACGCGATGGATAAACGGGCCGGTGCAAATCGTCTCGGTCTTCCGCCATGCAGGCATGGCAGAATCGGCAAGCCTGAACTTTGAGCAGCCGCTATACGTTTACGACATCAAGAAACGCAAGGACCTCGGCCGGCAACAGACGGTAAGCCTTTCCATCACGCCCTACCGGGCCATGTTCTACGCCATTTCGCCCCAGCCGCTGAAACCGGTGCAATTGAACGTCGCGGTGTCGAAGGTCGCGCCCGGCAGCGTGCAGCAGGCGGTTGTGAAATCGGCATTGCCGGAAGGCTCGCAAGCGGTCAAGGTGTGGGTGACCATGCCTGACGGCAAACCGGCCGATTGGGCCGATACGGTTGTGGTAACCGGCGGCCAAGGCGCAACGGTCGACGTGCCGGTGGCCTATAACGATCCGAAGGGCGCGTGGACGGTCCACGCAACAGAATTGTATACAGGCGTAACGACGACGGCGACCTTCAGCGTCGAGTAACACCGGATAATGCGATATCGTTTGGAAGGAATGTTTTCATGAACAGCTATGGCTTCGGCTTGACCGTCTGCCTCAGCGCCGTTCTGTGGGGCTCAAGTTCCGCACAGGAAGCGACGGAAGTACTGATGACCGACTCCGGCGTCCAGATTGTGACCATCGGTCCCGGAGCACCGCCGCATACGATTGGGCTGCAAGGCCACCGGCAGGTGATCACGATGGATACCGGGGCGCGCATCTACGGCCTGCGTTATGGAGTCGCGCTCGATCCGAACGACCCGAAGGCAGCCATTCCGGGTGAAGGCTATATCGGAATGCCTCAGCCGGTCGGCTGCAATTGGTATGCAGGCGGGTTCTTCGACGTCGTGCTGAACGGGCAGAGTATCGGCAAGACGTTCATCCACTCGCTCACCGGGCGAACTACCGGGAACCGCGGTACGACGGATTTCGTTTTCGATACGTCGCAGGCGGTGGTGCGAGTCCGTTTTGTCGCCCGCGCCGGCGAAGACTGCCTGCTGGCCCAGGTGCTGCTGGAGCCGAAGGTCGAGATCAAGTCGGTGCGTATCTCGGTGCGATGCTACCCGTCGGCGTTCGTCAGCCACGCAGGCCGCCACGTATTGACTTCCAAGCGGGACCTGGCCCAGGGCGAGCGGGCCGACCTGAATGTGGCGGACGAGTGGTGGACCCTGTACTACGACGATGTCTACGACGCCGGGTGCGTCTCGGCCCAGCATACCGGCGCCGGGCCGTGCGCCGTGCTGTGGCTCCCCGCCCAAACCGAAAAGGCCGGCTTCAACGTTGGAGGCTATGGTATCGACACAGTGTTTCAACTCCAGCCGGAGCTGCGCGATTTCCGTTTCGTATTCTTCGACTATGCCGGCAAGACGAACGACGTGGCGAAGGCCGACCTGCGCAAGCGGGCCCCCGCACTGCTCGACGAGCTGGCCGACTTCGCATTCACCGATCCCCTTCTCGCCCGGTGGCCGCTGGCCGAGAAGCAAGCGGAGGTCGAGCAGGTGCTGGCGCTCGTGCCTGATGACAAGCACGCTGCCGCCCAATACGCGCGCTGGGCCAAGGAACTGGCCGCTCAGCTCGAACTGGTGCGATCCCATTCCGCCGGCGCCATCCTGGCCGAAGCCGAAGCCGCCACAACCATCAGCCAATGGCAACGCGGCCTGCCGGCCCTGAAACTCAAGGCTTTGTTGAATAAGATATGAAGGGTACAACGCGTGACGGTGAAGCTAACTCAGCAACGAGGCCGAAGGGGAGATTCTCCGGTCAGCGACCGGTCCTATGGTCGAACAGTCGCGTCAGATGCCGCCAACGCTGGAAAACGAGGAAATGTCAGTATGCGAATGTTCACGTACGCCTTGCAACTGCCGTTTTGCGTGGGGATGCTCTTTTCAGCCGTCGCATGCGCGGGCGAGAACTCGCCGACGCCGTCGTTTATCAAGCATGTCGAGCAAGCGAAATCGCATGGGTTCGAGTCGGTGGTGATGTACTACAAGAACATCACAGAAGAAGACGTGCAACTCATACACGAAGCCGGACTCGAAGCAGGCGCCTGGACCGTGAACGGGCGGAGCGATATGAAGCGACTTCTGGGACTGGGAATCGATCGCATCTATACCGATTACCCAAACGTGCTCCGCGAAGAACTCTGCAGCCAAAAGGGCCAAGAGTAATGGGCAATTACAAGGCAGGGCCAGTCACCTGTAAACACTGGCAAAACAATGTGTTAGGCGCTCCAAAACATGGAAGAGTCAATCACGCTGAATCTGCCGTACAACCGCTCTGAATCGGAGTGGGCCAAGGTCATGGCGGTATATCGTGAAATGGATGGTTGGATTGAGGGGCAAGCGCTTCCTTGTTGGTTCGGGACGTTGGATGGCTCAAGGTTCATCGCGGCCTCCGTTGAGCCGGGCGGCCTGCAACTGTTCGGCAAGATTGAGCCTTTGCTGTTTCGTGGCTGGGTGACAAAGCTGTGTGCAAAGCTAACAGCGGCACTTGGCAGGGAGGTCTATGACGCCGAAGTGTAGCGTCCTGTCAGCGCCCAACCAGGCGATTGAAGCGACGCCGGAAAGCGTTGCACTTTCTTCATGCTGTGGCAGCGGCGCGCTTCAGCGTCATCGTTCGGCAACAAGGAAAGTATGTCGTTACTGACCAAAACGTTACTGTAGCAGATTACAATGGCCCTGGAAAACTGGACCACGACATGAGCTCGAATGTCGTATACACCACGCCGCAATCGTTGGCCCGGAACGAAGACGCCCCAAGTAGACGCATGGTTTGGTTTTCGGGCCGTTCCCGATTGCCGCTATACGCTGACGGGTCTTGCAACCGATCTCCGCCAGCCACCATAACCGATCTCCCGGGATATACGCCGGTTAACCTAACGTCGGAATACCGGCGTTCTGTTAACGGCGTGCTGATCGCGCGGCTACCGAGGCGTGAGAATCTTGCCAGAACCGCTTGCCGCGGCCCTCCGGACGGGCTAGAATCATGCTTTCTGGTATGGCCCTTCCGGGAAAGGGTAATCGGGGTAGAATAACGAGTTCAACCTGACAATGGGAGGTTCCTGAAGTGCCGGAGATCTGCCGATTTCTCGGAATCGTGATCTACATGCTGTACGATGATCATCGACCGCCCCATTTTCACGCTGAGTACGGGGAGTATAAGATCACCGTGGAAATCAATAGTGGAGTCGTACAGGGGCGTTTCCCGCGTCGGGCACTGAAAGCGCTGCTGGAGTGGTACGAACTCCACCGTGATAAGCTGCTGGAGGATTGGGAACTCGCCGAGCAGCATCATCCCTTGAACCGAATCCCACCGTTGGAGTAGATGCCCATGTTGGAGGTTGCCGAAGCTCAGTATGTCGATCAGTTTCGCATTCGAATCCGATTCAACAACGGTGATGAAGGCGTTGTGGACCTTGCCGACACACTGTGGGGACCAGTGTTCGAACCGCTGAAGGATCCGGCGGTATTCCGCCGATTCGAGGTTTCGGACGTGCTGCATACCGTCACATGGGAGAACGGCGCGGATCTGGCGCCTGAGTACCTGCACCAGAAGATGATCGAACAACCGGATGCACGCGAGCGGGAAGATGTCTTGCGGAATGGATAGTCTTATCCCCACCGGGTTAACCGTGACGTTCGCCTCAGACACGTTGAGCTAAGGCTGGCGGCACTACTGGTTTGGCGCAGATGCCTCGGTCATATCGACCAATGCCGTTGAACTGTGGTACGCGGCAACGCGATGGAGCACGACGAGCTGCAAGGACGCTCGGACGACCATGATTGCCTCCACCTTGCGGCCACCACGTCCGCCGCGCCTGCACGTGGATTGGGCGTCTGGACGAAGGGAAAGCACCAATAGCGTATAGGGGTGCAATACCGTCCAGGGCCTGAGCTTCAAGAAGGCATGGGGGCATGCTTGACTCGGCAACGCAGACCAATCTGCGTAAGCAACCTGCGATGGGAACAGTGGCAACCGTGGGACGGGAAAAGGGACGGGCGTGCCCCGCGCTTAGAGCCAGCCCTTCAGGCTTCTGTTCCACATTGGTCTTCCAACCCGGGGTTGCGCTGGGCTGTCAAAAAGTTGGGGTTGACACCATGTTTCGATAGTGCGGTTTTATTCCCTCCGCTCGCCGCCAATCCAGAAGTCGCTTGTTACGGTATGATTCCGAGTCCCACACGCCACGTACCAGCACCCATTCATCCGCGCCTATTCGCCGTAGGCGATTCGCACCGTAGCCAGGGGTTTCTTTACCCCTGGAAACCATACGCACCACCTCACATCCCCGTTTATTCCCGATTTGTTCCGCCGCCGCAGGCGGCGGAACAAACCGGCAAACGGCCAAACCGGTCGGAACACCCGCGATGTCTTTGCCGCCGCAGGCGGCAAAGACATCGCGGGAATGGAATTTGGCGTGGCCATGAGGCCTGGGGTAAAGAAACCCCAGGCTACGGTGCTGATCGCCTACGGCGAAAACGCGCCGGAGGCGGTGCCTGAACGCGCCACCCCCAGCCTCTCTTGCCGCCCTGCTACATCGGGCACGTTTTTCGGATCAAAGACACAATCCAACCCGACACTCAGGTTGCGCGGCTAGAAGACCTATCGGATCCCAGAACGGGAACAAACCTTGCGCAACCCCAAATCGCCGCAACCCCAACTTTTTGACAACCCGGGGTTGCGCCTCGCTCGCACGACTCGCGATGGCTCCACCCCGGGCTCACTTAAGCTCGTCCCTTCGGGACTGCCACGGTCTTGCGGCTGTCGCGGCCGCGATTACAATGGAGGGAAAGGAGCCGACCGATGAGCGAAACCATCCATGCCATCTACGAAAACGGCGTCTTCCGGCCAGTCGAGCCGGTCGACCTGCCGGACCGCACAGCGGTGCAGTTCGAGCCGCGGGTCATCGCGGACCGGTCCGAGCCGCCCCACGCTTCAATGCGTGAAGGGCTAGCCAAGATTTACGAGATTCTTGGCCGGCGCTACAGCTCGGGCCATACCGACACGGCGGCCCGCCACAACGAGCATCAGCCATGAACGGGGTAATCGCGAGCAACTTGTCGTTGATCCTTCCCCGGAAGAAGTTGAACAGGCATGGGCGGCCTACAGCCGCGGCGAGGCAGGCGAAGCCGGCATCGTGGACCACCTCTCCTTTTGCGTGATGCGCCGTCTCGGCCTCACGGAAGCATTCACCAACGACCAGCATTTTCGAGCGGCCGGCTTCACCACCCTGTTCTGACACCGGGAACGATCGGCGCCCACCGACAAGAGAACACGTTTGCCCAAGGCCTCCCGAACCGGGGTTGCGCCTCGCTCGCACGACTCGCGGTGGCTCCACCCCGGGCTGACTTCGGCTCGTCCCGTCGGGACTGTTGCACGCGCGCCTGAACGGTCCGCCGTAACTCGGCCGTGCCCTGCTCGACCCGCCGCGTCGCGCGGCCTGCGCCGCTGGGGTGACGGAACCCCAAATCCCTCGCGGTTTCCATAGCCGGGGGGCGAATCGACGGACCTTGTAACCGCTCGCCACCAGTCCCCATAACCGATCTCCGGGGATATGCGCCGATTAACATAACGCCGGAATACCGGCGTTCCGTTAACTGTGCGCTGGTCGCGCGGCTACCGAGGCGCGAGAGTTCTGCCAGAACCGCTTGCCGCCGCCATCTGGACGGGCTAGCATCATGGTTTCGGGGATGGCCCTTCCGGGAAAGGGTAATCGGGGTGAAATAACGAGTTCGATAAGGAGAAATGAATGGATCCTGAAGCCAAGACTGATGCCATGGGCTGTGTTCTATACGCGGTAACTCAGGGCATTGGCCTTGTTGTCGGCGTGATCTTCGCTATGCAATTCTCAGAAGGGCGGTCCCTATTGGTGGCCATTGCATTATGGGCCGGCTGCCTATTCGCAAGTGGATTTCTGGCCTACGTTGTGATGACGGCCATCGCTGTGCCATTGTGCAAGATCATGGAGAAGAAGGGCCAGTGATCACCAGTAAGCAGGATGCGCCGGAGACTAAGGCGAAGGGATGTCTTATCGGCATCGGGGTACTCATTGTCGTCGTTGCCTCCTTCTCCCACGTGGTCACGACGAGTGAGGCTGTGCCGGACAGGGCCAGGTTTGTCTATGAGCGGGGCATCCGGATCATCATGCCGTGCCCACAACCAGGCCATCTTGCCTTCCATCCGGTTCCCGGTAAGTTCGACGATGTACGAGACAGTGTGAACAGCGAATGGGACGGCGTTGCCACGTGGGGAGAAGTAAGAAAGAAGGAGGGAGCGTTCACCGACTTTGCCCTGCCGGAGGGCAAGGATTGGAACGATTTCGTGTTCTATGGAAAGCCGATACCACTGTGGAGAGATGTACTTTTCAGGCCTCCCAGTCGATGGGACGAGGAGGGGTACTGGAGATACTGATATGCTAACAAGCCGGATGCACGCGACGGCTTATAGCCGCGCGTGATCCGCAGTCGTTCGCCTCAAACACGTTGAGCTGAGGCTGGCGACGCCACGGGTTTGGCGCAGATGCTTCGGTCACGTCGACCGATGCCGTTGAACTGCGACTCGCGGCAACGCGATGGAGCACGGCGAGCCGCAAGGACGCTCGGACGCCCATGATCGCCTCTACCTTGCGGCCACCACGTCCGCCGCACGTGCACACGGATTGGACGTCTGGGCGAGGGGACGAGGGAAAAGTACCAATAGCGTATAGGGGTACAATACCGTCCAGGGTCTGAGCTTCAACAAGGCATGGGATCATGCTTGACTCGGCAACGCAGACCGAACTCCGCCGAGTGCGAGTCGAGATATGGCCGCAGGGCGTTCGTCACAAGCTGGCTGAAATCGGCAGCCCGACCCGCGAACAAAACCCCGCGTTTCCCCGACGAGTGACCCGGTGTCGCCAATCGCCTTGGGGGCTGCAAGTAGGGGCTACGCTCACGTTTCTCCGGCAGGTAAGTTGCACGACCGGCGGCTGGAGTGGTATAATGGATAAGTTGCTGAGCCCCTACGTACGCTGGAGTCCTAAGCGATGGCATCTGAACTCGCAGACCGCGTCGCGCGTCTGGAAGCGGAGTTGATCGAATTGCACGCGGAGGTCCATGCCTCCCAAGGCCGCGCCAAGAATTGGCGCCGCGCAGTCCAGGACCATGCTGGAGACGAGGACTTGTTGAACGTGTTCCGGGAAGCCGTGCAACTGCGAGAGGCCGACCGGAAGCGGACCCGGCAGAGCGGGCCACAAGAATGATCGTCCTGGATACAGACCACTTGTCGGTATTGTTGGACCCGAGAAGTCCGCTGCAGTCGCATGTCATGAGGCGGTTGGAAGCCGTCGACGACATACTGGCGATTCCCGTGGTCAGCGTTGAGAGACAGTTGCGTGCATGGCTTGCCCAGGTCCGCCGCGTCCGTGAAGTCCATCAGTAAATCGTGCGTTACGGCCGGCTGGTGAAGATCATTCACTTTCTGGCCGATTGGCACATCGCCGAGTGGAACGAGCCTGCAGCCGATGCATTCGAACGGCTTCGCGCTGCAAGAATTCGCGTCGGAACACAGGACCTGAAGATCGCCGGGATCACCCTGGCCAACGATGCCCTGTTGCTGTCGTCGAATCTTCGCGACTTCCAACAGGTTCCCGACCTCAAGGTGGAAGACTGGATCCACGCCTGAATTGAGCCAGGATAACGATCCGCCGCAGCTCGGCCGTGTCCCGCTCGACTCGACGCACCGCGCGACCTGCCATCATCAAGACGATGCTGATGGTGCCGTGAACGGGCATTGACCACGCGGGCGAGCGGGTCAGTTTACACTGCCGAACCGCCAATGTAGAATGCCGGCAAGGCGAATTTGCACCCAGACGTCATCGTCGGCAACACCATCCGTACACGGAAAGGGGACTCTTGATGAAACGCCAACAACAAGCCGCACTAACCAGTATCCTACTGATCCTCATCGCGGGAACGAGCATCTTGTCGGCAGAGCAGTGGAAGGAGGATGCCGAGTGGCCGGCATGGACAATGTCCGGCCAAGGATCGATTTCGATCAAGCCGATTGGGGCGGAACAAGCCCGGCAGTGGCTCCGCTGGGTCATCCCGCTACCGAAGAAAGTTCGCCTAGCAGGACAATTAACACTGCCAGCGGCGGAGGTCGCCATTCAACTCCGGCAGAATGCAACCGATGTGGAGCAGAACGCGCGGGACGAACTGGCCGAACTGCTTCAGGCCAAGACCGGTACGGCGCCCGGCGCAAGCGGGTTCCGCATTCTTGCCGGGGTGTGCGATGCCGAGGGGAAGATCGATGGTATCGAAATCCCCGGTGCGGAGCAGCTTGCCGCACTGCCCAACTCCGAGCAGGCGTACGTGATCGTGCCGTTGCCCGAACCGGGGCTGGCCGTCGCGGCGCTTACCCCGCACGGCGTCTATCATGGCCTGAAGACACTCGGGCAGCTTATCGAGCCGAAGCTGGCGGAAGGCAAGGTGACGGTGCCGGTGGTTGCCGTGCTCGACTGGCCCGACCTGGTCGAACGCGGCCTTTGGGGCGGTAGCGCCAACCGCGACGTCCAATACATGGCCGACCGCAAGATGAACCTGATCGAGTCGCACACGAGCATCGGGTTCGATGAGCAGGGACGCGGCGTCGTGACGATCGACGCCAAGACGCAAAACGATGCTCGATTGCACGCGATCAAGTGGGTGCCCATCATCACGCACCTCGACCATCTTTCGCGAACCGGTATCTTCGATCGATACCCCGAATTGAAAGGGAAAGGCGACCGTGCACAGCATCCCACACACCCGACGGTCATCGCCGCCTGCTTCTCGCAACCGAAGACGGCCGAAATCCTGGCCCAGTGGTTCGAGTCGCTTGCGGCTACCGAAGGCGTGAAGGACATTAACGTCTGGCTGTCGGAAATCGAGGGGATCCAGTGCGGCTGCGAGAAATGCGCCCAGGGAAATCAGTACGCCCTGGAAACGGCCGCCGCCGTGCGTGCGTGGCAACTCGCGAGTAAGAAGTATCCCGACGTCCGTCTGCGTGTCCTGCTGACGCAGGGGAGCTATCCCAGCAACGATAAGGTACTGACCGCTGCGCCGGCGCCGGTAGGAATCACCTACTATTCCGGCTCGACCACCTACGATTCGACGCGCGATCCGATGATCTACCCGCTGCTGGAGCAGTTTGCGGCCGAAGGGCGCTGGCTGGGCGTCTATCCGCAATTGACCGCCTCGTGGCGCATTGTGTGTCCGTGGAGTGGACCGCAGTTCATCAAGTATCGCATGAGCGAGTTCGTCGATAAGAAACTCGCGTGCCTGTGCGGCTATGCCACGCCCGATAACCGGTACTACGACTTCAACGTCACGGCAGCCGCCGAATGGTCGTGGAACGCCCACGGGCGGGACGAGCGCGAGTTCGCCGCCGCCTGGGCCACGCGCCGGGGACTGTCCGATCCGGACAAGGCGGCCGAGTGGGCCGTGATGCTCGGACCGGTCGGCTGGGACGTCTACGGATCGCGTGTGCCGTTTTCCCAGTTCTTCGGGCAGGCGGCCCGGCTGATCAAGGGACGGCACAAGCCGGCATGGGTTGGCGAGAAAGGCATGTTCCGCCACTTCCCCGACGTCGCTGCGATGGACGCCGACCTGGCCACCTGCGACAAGGCCATGGCGCTGGCTCAGGAACTGTCCGATCCCGCTCTGGTGGCCGAGACGCACGTCATCCGCGGCTACGTCCGCATGATCAAGTCGATCTACCTGATTGCCGATCGCATTGCCGGCAAGAAAGGGCTCGATGCGGAAGACAAAGCGGCCGTTCGAACCGCATTGGCCGAACTCTCCTCCGCCTGCGACGAGGTTACCGCGAACCTCGAAGCATGGCGGCAGGCCGTCGCGCCCGACGACCGTTCCACGCGTTTCACCGACACCGTTGACGTTACGCGTCAAACGGTTGCCGACATCGACGCCGCGCTCAAGCCGCTTATGGAATGACGGCGGCAAGGTTCGGAATATACCGGGACGGCAGGAATGGACTTGCAGTTGAAGCGGCCAATGGTCCTGCTGGAGTGCCGGCTTTAGCCGGTTGGAAAAGCCGCCTAAAGGCGGGACTCCAACTGAATGCATGCTCGTTCCTGCCCCCATCGGGGGGGGCGTTGGCCATTCTGCCCTTGACCTGCCGGGCACAGCGGTTATACTATTGGTATGAAAACAGCCATCTCCATTCCGGACGAGGTTTTCGAGGACGCTGAACGGCTGGCCGGTCGCTTGCAGACTTCCCGCAGCCAGCTCTACGCGCGGGCGTTGGTGGAGTTCGTGGCGAGACATGACGACGACCGCGTGGTGGAAGCGATGGACAAGGTGGTCGATGACGTGGGTGCTGAACCCGATGATTTCATGCATGAGGTCGCACGAAAAACGCTGCGGCGAGTGCAGTGGTAATTGCCCAGGGAGAAGTCTGGTGGGCCGATATCGGCGAGCCGATCGGCTCGATGCCCGGTTTTCGCCGTCCCGTTGTCGTCGTGCAGGGCGACGGGATGAATCGGAGCCGGATCGGAACGGTTGTTTGCGTTCCGTTGACGAGCAATCTGAAATGGGCAAACGCTCCCGGAAACGTTCTGTTGAGGACCCGGTTGACCGGTCTGTCGAAGGACTCGGTTGCCAACGTTTCCCAAATTGTCACTCTGGACAAGAACCAACTCACCGACCGTACAGGCAAACTCCCGAAACGGCGGTTGGATGCGATCCTCAGTGGAATCGACGTCGTTCTGGGACGCTAATTCATGCGGCTGCAGCTTTACGCTAACATTGCGACGGACAAGACGGATGAACTGGATCACATCGCGAAACTCTACAAGCGCAGAGACCGCTTGGTGGTCGATATCATTCCGGAGTTCAAGCTCTTCTCTTCCCCGGTGCTGCTAGAGCCGCTTGTGGAATGATCGGCAGGCCGAGGAGCTTCATTGACCCAACATGACCCTACGTAGCACAGTACTCCTGGTGTGTGGAATCGTCGCCGGTGTCGTGGTTGTCCACGATTGGTATGCCGTGAAGTACGGCATTGTATCGACAAAGGCCACATGGATGGCCGATAGTTGTGTTGAGCCTGCACCGGCAGGGTCGGCCATCCATGTGACTGCACCGGCTCCGGGGAAACATCTCTTGTGGTTTGCTCGCAGTCG
This sequence comes from Thermoguttaceae bacterium, assembly GCA_040772845.1. Lineage (GTDB taxonomy): Bacteria > Planctomycetota > Planctomycetia > Pirellulales > Thermoguttaceae > PWXP01. The sequence continues at coordinate 4,246,585 of JAXGXG010000001.1, read as the reverse complement.
TGCAAAGGCAGGCTGGTTTATCGTCGCGACAGACAGCGCGGTATTCGATCGGATTGTCGTGCAGTTGGACTCGCCGCAGCCGGGACGGACTTACGAGATACCTTCGGAGTGTGCGGTCTACCACGATCGTTTTGTCCCATTGGGCGGCCCGACGGGTTTTTCTTTACAGGACCATTGCCGTGGTTCCATTACGGTGCTTCAAGTCTCCGATGATGCGATTCGGGCGCGGCTGGATATTGTTGTTGAGCCGCACCATTCGATGCGTTCGAGTTTGCAGATGTCTCAGGAGGTGACGTTTGTGCGCGGGACGAGCGAATTCGGAGTACAATAGGACCGATTACCACCCCCTCATGACAAGAACGGATATTCGAGATGTTGTATCCATAGGACCGATCACCATGCACATTGGACACGTGGGCGTCTATACCAGTAACCTGGAACGGCTCAAAACGTTCTACGAGCGGTATTTCGGAGTTGTGGTCAGCACGAAGTACGTCAATGAGAAGCAGCAATTCGCTTCGTACTTCCTCAGTTTTCCAAGCGGGGCACGCCTGGAAATTATGAGCAAGGCGTCGGTTGTGGGAGCGTCACCTGCACACGGCGAAGACCGGTTGGGCTGGTCCCACACGGCCGTTTCGGTCGGTTCGAAGGAGCAGGTCGACGCGCTCACGGCACGGTTGGCGGAAGACGGATACACGGTGCTCTGGTGGAATCGGTGGTGGGACAATTGGCCCATCAAGCTCGGGATATGTGCAATTCTCGTGATGTTCGTCGCAGGTCTGTGGGAGTGGCAGGTGCCTGACGAGGATAGTGACGAGGAAGAGGCTGGACATGAAGATACGCCGACGTCGCAATCCGGCCATGCGTGAATAAATGGTCCACAGTTCGCAACCCGGTGATTGTTATTGCCGGACGGCGGACCACAAACCCATGGGAGATTATCATGTTCACTTCCAAGACTCGGCATTGGCTTTTCGCCGCTGTTTGCCTGCCGCTTTGCGGCTGCATTGGCGGCGAGGTTGTGAGTTACACGCGCTACGACAAGACGGCCGACTCGTTCGCACGACTGGAGCTGTACGCCAATATCGAGACGAACAAGGCGGATGAGTTGGATCACATCGCGAAACTCTACAAGCGTAGAGACCGCCTGCTGATCAATGTTGTTCCGGAGTTCAAGCTCTTCTCTTCGCCGGTGCTCCTTGAGCGGCATGGGAAGCATCGCTGCAGCGAGTGGCCGGTCGGTTCGGCGGTGGAAGAAGAGCCGGAGCGGCGCACCACCGCTATCGATCTCGACTCGATCGAGGTCATGCCGGGGGAGTTCTTCCTCAACGAGTACGGGAACCTCTGCTACTACCATCAGGCCGTCATTCCGGGCAAGGCCGTCGACGCGGCATTGCGCGAGCGCGTCCCGCAGATCGCGGCCGAATTGGCAAAGCTGGCAAAGGAACAAATCGAGCTTGCCGCCAAGGAAGACACCCGAAAGCTGACCTGGAACGACGTGCGGGAAGCGATGCTGGAGTCGCTGGGCGAGAGAGAGCCGAAACCGGATGCAGACAAGGCCGGCGGGCCGGAAATGCTCCCCCTGGATGCCACTTCGCTCCGCCTTCTGGCAAGGGCCGCTGACGATCATCTGGTTCAGTTCACCCGCAAGGCCGACGTCTTCCGCCTGCTCGTCCCCCTTTCGGAACACGACTGCATGCAGGCCATTCAAACGGTCGAACTAGCCAGAGAGGTGATCGCCGAGAGGCAGAAGGCAGGCAAGCCGGTGCAACAGGAACTGGTCGACGCACTCAAGGCGGTCGAGGTACACCATGTGGAAAACGCCGGGCTACGCGTGACCGTCCAAGGCACGGCGTTGTGGAAACTGGCCGCTTGCAGGCAGGAGTCCATGCCCAAGCCGAATCCGGACAAGAAGGCCACCTATCACAGTACGGTTGTCGAAATACGATCGCGAGGAATTGAGGTCAATGAAACCGACCTGTTCCCAACCGTTCTGCGCCATTTCTTCGAAACGGCTGAACGCCCGTAACGCGCGATCCGCCTGGCAACGTTGATTGTCTCTTCTGAATCGATCACTCCGTCGGCAAACGGTTCGGCCAGACCGGGATCGTTTGACGCTCCTTGGTATCGGGACGCGTGAAAGGGCCGGGGAAGGGAGACTTTGCGTTTCGCTTCGCGCCGCGGTAGTCGGTGTCGATACGGTAGGGCTTCCCGCAGGGTTGTTCAAATGGCAGGTTGGGGACCTGGGCCTTGCCGAGCGACTGGGTTGTTACGAGCGGCCGTTTCTCTGCGCCGGCCCAGGAGGGGGCGAGTGCGATGCGAAGAGCGACACCGTCGGGTTCCTCTACCAACTCCAGCCCCGGATCGAATGCCTCGTCCAGTACGAAGCCGGTATCGTGCGGCGATGGCTGGGCGCCGTGAAGAAAGACGTTGCCGACCATCATGAGCGGCTCCTCAGGAGCACCGTAAGCGGTCAGACCGTTGTGGCCGATGAAGATATTGTTGCAGAATCGCTCGTCGTTGACCGCGATGTTCTTCAGCCCGGCTACCTTCGTACTGTGCGCCTCGTGGAACGGCGTCAAACGCCTCAGTTCCGATCGTATGATGATCTTGCCTGCAAACAGGTTATGGACGTACGCCCCGCCCTGCGAGGCATCAAGCAGCGCGATGGGCGAAAGAAACAGGTTGTTGTCCACCAGGAACGGGCCGTGATTGACCTCGACGAACAGGTCTTCGCGCGGGCCGTTTTCGTGCAGCAAGTTGCAGGTAACGCGAGTGCCCTGCGTCATCCAGTCGAGCCAGATGCCGCGGCAGGAATGATGGATGTGGTTGCGGCTGATGATCGTGTCAATCGCGCCGTGGAACTTGATACCGGACATCTCGGCCCCGCCGAACTGCTGCCGGATGTGGATGTCGTGGATCACGTTGCCGGTAACCAAGCTGAACGCGGCGCCTAGGCTTCCGACAATGCCTGCCTGCTCGCAGTAAGCAATCCGATTATTGCGCACCACGTGATGGCCGATGTTGTCTTTCGACCATCCGTTTTCCAGGGCGCGCTGGAGCGTTTTGACGTAGCCCTCGGCGCTGTTTTGCGAGGTATTGTCCCACCGGTCGCCATACTTGCCCAGGCTAATGCCCGTGCATCGCGAATGGCTGACGTCGTTGTCCTCGATGATCCAGCCCTTGCTCCAGTGGGTGCCGATCAGCCCGATCTGCTCGGCCGTCGGCGGCGCCCACTGGGTGGCCGCATGTTGCATGGTGAAGCCGCGGACGGTAATGAAGTTCACGCCGGGTTGCTTCGGATAGAAGCAGGCGCGCCGCACATTGATCTCGACAAGTGCCGTGTTGGGATCGGCATCGCCGAAGTCGGCCCAGAGCGTCGTTGTTGCTTCGTCCGCCTGGCCGTACCACCATTGCCGGCCGTCTTTCGCCTGCATGACTTCGTCCCGTGAGCCCGCTTCCCACAGGGCATCGCCACTGAGATACACGGCGCCCGTATGATGCGGTCGGCCATGGTCGTTGAACCAGTCGCCGCGGATCAGGTCGCGGTAGGGGTTGTAGTTGCCGAAGAACGCTTCGGGCAGCGTCACCTTCCACACGCCCCGCTCGACCTTCTGCCAGCCAGTGACGACTTCGGAGCCCTTGATGACCGCGTGCTCGCCGTCAGCCGCCTGATAGACGATTCGCTGCGTATCGGACGCGCCGCCGCGCGGCGGATTGATCCATTCGCGGTAGACACCTTCGTGCACCGTCACCACGTCGCCCGGCTGGGCCATCTCGGCCGCAGCCGAGATGGTTTGTAACGGGCGCTCGGCCGTGCCGTCATTACTGTCATTTCCACTGGCTGAAACATGGTACTCTTTAGCGAAGGCCGCTGCGTAAGAAAGTAGCAGAACCGAGACAACTCCAAAGAAGACGATGTGCCGATGCATGGCTGGTCCCTCCGAGCAAGGTCGATGTTGTGGTACGGTCCATCGTGCAGGCTGGCCGCACCCGCCCATTGTAGCACAGCAGGGCCGCGGTGGGACCATCGCCCCGATATTGCACACAAACCCGAATTGCGAGGAAGGCCACCGTACGGGTGTGCGCCTTTCCATGCGGGGTGTGGCGTGTAGCCTGGATTATGCATCACGCGAGCTGCCGCTTACTTCGGGACCATTTGGGGGCGTTTTCTTAGCGGAGCGGCGCGAGCCGCCCGGTTTTCCGACGGTAATACGGGACGGCTCGCGCCGTGCCGCTACAAAGTAAAGGGCATTGGGCTAGCACCCGGCGGCTAATGAATAATCCGGGATAACCTGCGGATGGTGCCTCTTGCCGCCGACTTTGCCGCGAAAGCTTTCAAACTCGCCGGCACGCCCCTTGACTTTCCATTTCCTCCCGTCCAAGCTTGACTTCTGTGGGAAGAATCAAATTCGCTATCTCTTTCACCGCGCTGATGGTAAATTGTAAATGCCGAATGCCTTAACGGGCGTAATTACGCATAGCCGTTTTGTTACCGAAGGGATGGCTCAGAAAAACAATGGGAGGAAACACATATGATGCACAATAAAGGCCTCTTTCGCTTGTGGACACTAATAGCAGGCGCCTTCTTCCTGAATCCACTCATTCAAGAGCTTGAGGCAGATGACAACTTTGCTCCGATGTTTCCATTTGTGATATCCTATGATGGCCCGGATAATGCGTCCAGCGTGGCCCATCTGCTGGATGCGCCTGCAGGAAAATATGGATTTGTGCGAGTGGCAGACGGGCATTTCGTAACCGATGCCGGACCAATCCGTTTTCACGCAACGAACCTTACTGGTCCTGCAAATTTCCCGGAACATGCCGACGCCGATAAGCTGGCAAATCGTCTGGCGCGGCTGGGTATCAACTGTGTGCGCCTGCACTTCATGGATACGTGGTACACCAACTTCATGCCACAGCCGACCCAGGCAATCCTGGCGAATGATACAGAAACCCAACGCAATCTTGATCCCAAGCAACTGGATAAACTGGATTACATGATTGCCGCCTTTAAGAATCGCGGTATCTATGTGAATATGAACCTGCACGTAGGACGCACCCTGGATGAACGGGATGGTTTTGACGGAGTGAAGCATCTTTCCTGGGCTAACAAAGGCATCGGCCAGATACTGGATGGGATGATTGAGTTGCAGAAAGAGTATGCCCGCAAGCTGCTTACACATGTGAATGCCTATACCGGTAATGCCTACACGGACGAACCGGCTGTGGCGATGATTGAGATCAGTAATGAGGACGGTCTGACGGGCTATTACTATAATGGAACGCTTGATCGCTTGCCTGAACCGTATGCATCGGAGGTCAATGCGAAGTGGAACGAGTGGTTGCATGCCAAATACGCCAATGCATCTGCCCTGCAGAGTGCATGGACCTGGAAGAATGAACCTCTGCGTGATGAGCAGATTCCAGAGGGGCGTTTTGATAAACCGGTGGCCTTTGACGATAAGGATTGGTCATTTCGCCCAGGAGACGCGCAGGGGAGCGCCAGGGTTGAGGATGGCGCTTTGAAGGTGACGGTCACCCGTAATGGAAACGCCTATGACGCCAAGGTTATCCGGAAGGTGTCTTTGAAGAAAGGCCAGCTCTATACCCTGAGTGTCCGTATCCGTCGTACAGAGGGTGAAGGTGCATGGAGACTGAGCCTGGCTATGGCCTCTGTGCAGAACGGCTGGAGTTCAGTTGGTTTGCAGGAGATGATTCCTGTAGGTAAGGAGTGGAAGACGGTCAACCGTGTATTTGAGGCTACGGAAGACGATGCAAAGGCAATCCTTCAGTTGACGCAACTGAAGGTCGGCAAATATGAACTGGATGATTTCTCGCTGCAGCGCGGCGCTGAACTGCAATGGGAGCCTGTTCAGGGTTTTGATACGAAACAGCTGGCCGCAGCCAGGGCTGGAGATAATCTCATGCCTCCCAAAGCGAGGCTCGATTACGTGCGGTTCCTGTTTGATCTGGAGAACGCGTACTGGACCGGCATGGCAGAGTATGTCAGGAATGAGTTGAAAGCAAAACCGCCGATTTCCGGAACACAGCTTGGCTACAGTCCTCCCTACATACAGGCGAAACTGGATTACGTTGATATTCACGGGTATTGGCATCATCCACGCGGAGGCTGGATATCCCTGACTGCCAAAGAGCCGTGGAAAATCGGTAATACCTCAATGGTCAACTCGCTGGGCAATATCCTCAGCATGGGCGGCAAGCGTGTGTTGGGCAAACCTTATACGATCAGTGAGTATAATCACCCCTATCCCAATCAGTTCGGAGCTGAGGCTCAGCCCATGCTGGCCATTTACGGCAGTCTGCAGGGGTGGGATGGTATCTTCCAGTACAGCTATAACCACTACGTAAATGACTTCGAAGCCAAGGCCATGCCCTGGTGCTTCTTCGACCTGATTGCAAGAACGGATGCCCTAGCCCACTTTCCGGCCTGCTCCGCGATATTCGTGCGTGGTGATGTGCGGCAGGCGAAAGAGCTTGTTCCTGCAGTTGTCGATGAAGAGTCGTGCAGGGAATACCTGGTTGCAAGACGTTCCCGTACGTACAGCATTTCATCCCAGGGTTATGACGGGAATCTTGTGGCTGTTCACCGGACCGGTGTGAAGTTCGCAGAAGGCAGCCCGGCGACAGATCCCGTGAAACTCCCGGCAGATCAGAAGGTCTTTGTCAGTGACACAGGCGAGATAACCTGGAATAAGGAGATTCCCGGAGCCGCCTACCTGGCTGTCAATACCCCGAACACAAAGCTGTTCACCGGTTTTCCGAAGGAGCGCACCATTGAATTAGGGGACGTGACTCTCAAGATCGGAAAGACGCGTCTTGACTGGACGACGGTTTCGCTTGTATCGCGTAACGCCACCGGATTCGGCTCTGGCGGCAGGGACGCAAGCATTCTTCTGGCGGCAACCGGTGACGCCGGAAATGCCGGGCGTGTGCTGAAGCAGGTTGATAAAACAAACATTACCCTGACAGATCGAGGTCATGCTCCCATGATGGTGGAGGGCATTCCCGCTACGCTGACTTTGCCCTCACAACCTGCAAAAACCAGATGCTATGCCCTGGATACTCATGGTGACCGCATGGAAGAGCTGCCTGTTAAAGAGGTGGCTGGCGGTTCTGAGATTGTCATTGGCCCGCAGTACAAGACAGTCTGGTATGAAGTGGAGATAAGATAGGCCCGTTTGTCGTGGATGGCCAGTCACAGAGTCTCCGGGACAAGTTTATTGTCGCCGCGTCTGGGAAATTCTCCAGGTCGCCCATCTTGCTTCCCCGCCTGCGTGGGGTAAAATATGGGGAGTGACCTACCTATCCAACAACCTGCCTACTTCCGGGAGAATTGTGCTATGAAACGCCGCGAAATGTTGGTTTCTACCGGGGCCGCCGTACTGGGGCTCTCTGCCTTTCCGCTCCGTTGGGTTGCCGCCGCCGAGAAGAAGCCGCGAATCCTCTACTTCACCCGCAGTGCCGGATTCGAGCACTCGGAAGTCCGCCGGGAAGGCGATCAGCTCGCCCATTCGGAGCAGGTGTTCACCGAGTTGGGCCAGAAGCACGGATTCGAGGTCGAGTGCAGCAAAGACGGCACGCTTTTCGACGGTGACTTGGACAAGTACGATTGCATCGCCTTCTATACGTCCGGCAATCTGCTGGGCGGGTCGAAGGACGGCGGCGCGCCGATGTCGGCCGAAGGAAAGCAGAAACTGCTCGACGCCATCAAGGCCGGTAAGCCGTTCATGGGATTCCATGCGGCGACCGATACGTTCCGTTCCGGCGGGATCGATCCCTACATCGAAATGATCGGCGGCGAGTTCACCACACACGGGGCACAGCAGGTGGCCACCATGCGCGTCGTCTCGCCGCAATTCCCGAAAATGGAATCGCTGGGCCGCTCGTTCGCATTGAACGAAGAATGGTACGCCATGCGGAAGTTCAATCCGGACATGCACGTCCTGCTGGTCCAGGAGACCGAGGGCATGAAGGGCGACATGTACAACCGCGTCCCCTTCCCGGCCACCTGGGCCCGCATGCACGGCAAGGGCCGCGTCTTCTACACCTCCATGGGCCATCGCGCCGACATCTGGACCAACGACAAGTTCCAGAAGGTCCTGCTCGGCGGTCTCGCCTGGGGCTTGGGTAATGCCGACGCCGACGTTACCCCCAACTTCGAGCAGGTTACACGCGGCGCCAATACGAAGTAACTGAACGGTTAAGCCGATTCCGCCTTCGGTTCTAGAAGTTGCAGCAGGTGGTCGAGCACTTCACGGCGGTTGTCGTACCAGTCTTTCGTCAGAACAAAAGCAACCTGCCAGCCGAAGCTGCGCAGCAGCTTCGGGCGCATCATGTCGCGTTCGAGCAGTTCGGACTGTTCGTAATAGGCGCGATTGTCCAGCAGGATGGCCAACCGGTATTGCGTATCGCCTTGCTGATACACGGCCAGATCGCAGCGGAAATGTGACTGGCCGACCGCGCGATCGACGAGGAACCCCCGTTCGACGAGGGCGTCGGCAAGCTGCTGCGCCATGGGGGCGTCGTGGCTGGCGCCATCGTCGGCCATCGTTTCGTGCCAGCGCGACATGCCCTGCAATACGCGACTGGCCGTCGGCAGGTCGCCTGCGGAGGCGGCCTCGACGTAACGGAGATAATTCTTCAGGCAATTGGCGCCGTCGTTGTAGTCGTTGGTGATATCGGCGTGACGGATCGAACTGATGACGGCCATGTGATATTTCGCGCGCGAGAAGGCCACGTTCAGCCGCTTTTCGCCGCCACTCTTGTTGATCGGGCCGAAGTTCATCAGCATCTTGCCGTTCGGGCCGTAACCGTAGCAGACGCTCAGCAGAATGATGTCGCGCTCGTCTCCCTGGATGTTCTCCAGGTTCTTCACCAACAGGCCGACGAACTGCCCATCGACCTCGCGTTCCAGGTCGACGTCCAGAGAACGCCGGAAAGTGGAATCGGATTGGGCGAGCCGTTCCAACGCGCCTTCGATCTCGGTCTGCTGGGCCTCGGAGAATGCGACGACTCCGATACTCAGCCCGTTCTTGCTGGCCAGCAGATCCCGCACGAGCTGTGCAATGTAGTCGGCCTCGGCCCGGTTCCGCCGTTTGTCGTACACGCCGTGTTCCATAAAGTGGAAGCTGACCGGCCGCTGCCGCAGTTCCGCGGCCCCATGAACGGCGTCTTCCGATGCTTTGGCGAGCAACGCAGTCCGATCCGGCGGCGGCAGGTGCTCCTCGGGCACGGTGAGCAGCCGCCCGTCATAAAAGGCCCAGTTCGAGAAGCTAATCAGCGATTCGCTCCGGCTGCGGTAATGCCAGCCCAGCATGGTCGATGCCAGGTTCCGGGCCGCGTGGTTCAGAAAACTATCGCTCCCCAGATCGTACTGGACCAGTTCGCCCTCCTGCTCGATGAGCAATTCCTCTTCGTCCTCGCCGTCGCGCTTGGCCGAGAAGAAGTTGGTGGGAGGAAGCTGCATCTCATCGCCCACAACAATCGCCTGGCAGGCGCGGAAGATGGACGGGATGGCCTCTTCAAGCGTGATCTGGCTGGCCTCGTCGAAGATCACGACATCGAAATAGGCCGTGTCCAGCGGCAGTGTGTCCGAAACACTCAGCGGGCTCATCAGCCAAACCGGCTTCAAGTCCTTGACCAGTGCCCCCGAATCGCCTGCAACCAGGTCGCGAATCGATTTGTACCGCATCGACTTGCCGAACTCATGCTCCAGTTCCCGGCGGCCGCGAGAATACCGCCGCTTCCGTTCTTGCTGTTCGGCCGTGAGTTGCGAAGCGGGCAAGCTCGACATCTGGAGATTTTCCAGGAATCGTCGCTGGGCGCGGCGGCGGACCTCGTCGGCGTTCGCCTTGAGCCATCGCCCGTACAGCCGTTCCAGCCGATCGACGTGGCGTTGACGTACCGCGGAGGAAAACCGGGCCAACTCGCGGCGCGTGCGGAGGTTCTCCCGCCACGTCCGGTCGGCCGTGGCCGCCTCAAGGCGTTCGACCGTCAGCGGCATGGTTCGCAGGGCCATCGCCAGCGAGTCGGGCAAAGTGGAGCACTCGGAAAGGCACTGGAGATAGGACGGCAGGTCGTCCAGGTGATCGCGGACGGCCTGCAATTCCGCCCAGAGCCGGTCGAGCGAGCAGTCGCCGTAATGGTCGGCGAACTTGTCGAGTTCCGCGGAAAGACGGTCGAGCGATTCCCCGGCACTGACCGCTCTCTTGACGATCTGCGCCGCCCGATCGGAGTGCAGTATTTGCTCGTGGATGCGTGTAAAGTCCTCCGGAAGGTTGGGAATGGCCGCCTGCAATCCGGCAACGCGTTCGACCCACGCCTCGACGTCCTCCTGAACGCCGAATTCCGCTCCGATCGCCTGGTATTGACGAGTCACCTTGGCCAGTGCCGCGTATTCCCGCTGCAATGCTGCAAGCACGAGGCTCCAACGGGGACGCACGGAATGCGACTCGAAATCGTAGCAACGCCGCAGCGCGGCGCGCAGCCGCCACCAGTCCAGCTTCAGCCAGGGCAGCAGGCTTCGTTCGAACAGCCGAGCCTGCTCCAGGGCGATGTCCGTCTCTTCGGGCGGCAGCTTCTGCCGCCATTTCCGGGTTGCTTGCCTCGCCTCGGCCAGGGCGTCGCTTGCTGCCTGTAGCTTGCGCAGCGCCTGGGCGAGTTTATCGGCGCGCGGGTCTTGCCGGTCTAACAGCAGCAGATGGCCCCCTTGCACCAGGGGCAATAGCTGCCGGGCATAATCGATCAGGGCGCGGGCGCGGCTGAGCGTCTCCCAGTGTGGGCGCGGAATGCCGCATCGGCCGAGCTGCTGCTCGACGCGTGGCAGTTCGCGCTCGGCCGCCTCCACCGCTGCGATCACGCGTTCCATCGGCCGCTCGATGTGGAGCAGCCGCGGCGATAGCAGCCGCAAAGGGTGGTGCGCCAGAACGCCGTCATCGCACAAATCCCTCACACACCTGTCGAATGCCTCGATGCCGTTGCGGTGCTCGCACCATAGGGCGTAGTCGGGCAACCGTTCGCACTCCAGCGGCGGCAGGTCGGGCAGCAAGGGCCGAAGTTCGACACAACGCGCCAGCAACTCGCGAAGCGGCATGTCCATCCCCTCCGGCGCCGCCTGCATCGCCGCGTCAAACTGCTCCAACGGGCCGAGTTCGCTGCCGAGCTGTTTCAGCAGATTCTTGCGGCGACGGCCGTCCTTGTTCGCATCGTTCGATTCCTCCAGGATGCGCTCGTAGGTTTGCTTCAGATCCATGACGAACTCCTTCTTGTCGGTCTGGGAGTCGTGGATCAGACAGCAAAGATCGGCCATCTTGCACTGACGCAAGCGTGCAAACACGACGTCGATCGCCGCACGCTTCTCGCACACGAACAATACCCGCTTGCCTTGCGCCACGTAATCGGCGATCAGGTTCGTGATGGTTTGCGACTTGCCGGTGCCCGGCGGGCCCTGAATGATGTAGCTGCGGCCGGCTCGCGCCTCTTCGATGGCCGTCGCCTGCGTGGGATCGCACGGGACAACGTCGTATCGGTCCGCCAGCGGCGACACGGCCGGCAGATCGCGGGTGACGGGGCGCGCTACCAGCGAAAACGTCGCCTCGAAAGCCGGATTGGCCGGCTGCTCCTCCAGCAGCGATTCGTAGTCCCGCACCAGCGACATCTTGCGATACTTGAAGTTCCCCAGCGTGACGCTGCACAGGTCGAAACTCCAAACGTACGGATTCTCGTCGCCCGCCTGTTCCACGTTGAAGAATACCCGCTCCTTCTCCACCACCGGCGGCTCGGCAAGTGGTCCGGCGAACGTTCGCGGACGCGGCCGCTCCTCGATGATCTCGCGAAGATGCGTGACGGGCGACCGTATCTTCGTCGAAAAAAGCGTGATGCCCAGCGGATGGTAATTCGCCGGATCGTAGCTGTAGTCGAGGTCCATGAAGCTGCGCACCCCGCGCCCGGCCAGCCGCGCGCGCCGACGATACTGATCGAGCTTCCGCCGGGCCTTGTCGTACACCAGCGCAATCCGCGGACGATCCACCTTGTTCAGCGTTACGGCCGACTCGCTCGCCTCCACCCTCGCCTGCAAGTATTCGTAGAACCCATCGATCCCCATCCGGGAGAGGTCGAGCCGTTCGGGCAGGTCGATATCGTAGATCTGCTTGAACTGATGCCGGACAACCGGGTTGATTTCGGCCTCGGGCGACGGCGCTTCGAGCGTGTAGGTGTCGCGAATGCCTTTCTTCTTCTTCAGTTCCACCGGCAGGAGCACCAGGGGCGACTCGAACCGCTCGACCGGCTTCTCCTTCAGGTTCGACCAGTGCAACATGCAGACCACAAGGCGAAGTTGGGCGAACCCGAACTCGGCCCGGTCGCGCCGCGCCTCGGCGATGATCCGGTCCAGAACACTGGGCAGGTACAGCGCCTCGGCGAAGTTCAGGTGCTTGTTCAGCGATACAGGCTTGCCGCTGCATACCGCGGTGGCCAGGGGCTTGTTCCAAACCAGAATCTGGTCCGGGCGAATGTTCTTGATGTCGAACGACAGCGGGATCGACGCATGCGTCAGGTTCACGGTGTGCATGGTCGGCCGAAAATGCAGCAGCCGATTCCGCCGCGAAAGCTCGAACAACCGCTCCTTGAGCTTGCCGAGCACCACGGACTGCTTGCTGCGGCTGTCCTTCCGGTCGAAGTCCTCGATGCGGGCGAGGTCGAACTCGAAATCGACGTCCTGGTCGCGGTAGTTTTCCAGGTGGTGCAGCAGCGCCTTCAGATCCTGAACGCGCCGATGCCAGTCCAATTCGGTCATGCGGAAGATGGCCCGCGCCAGGACCGGATGCAGTCCCGGGCGGATTGCGAACAAGTTGCGCCGGCCTGCAACGAACTTCCGCAGGTCGTCTTCCTCGTGGAAATCGAGCATGCACGCCAGGCTGGCGAGGATCATCCCGAGGCTGAACACATCGGTCAGCGGGTCGTGGTGGCCGAGCCGATGCTCCCAGGCCACGTAGCCGGGCAGATAGACGGGCCGCGTGATTGTCGCATCGGCATCGCCGATGGCCAGATCGAGCACCCTGTTGCATCCGTCGGTCAAATCGGTCACATGGCGCTGTTCACTGACGATTTCGAGCGCCGTTTTCGTCATCTGCCCCACTTGCCGCACCGCCGCCGATTGATTGCGGGGCACACATCGACGCGCCTCTTCAAACCAGATTCGCGGCCCTTCCACCTTGAGCGCGTCCAGCCCCTCCAGCGGCGCCACCATGCCTGCCGCATGAGCTTCAAGTACCTCGCGCACCAGCGGCAGGAAGGCCGTCAGCGTATCCTCGGTCGAGAACCCGCCCGCTTCCCAACGCAATCGCAAGTAATCGTGCAACGCGGTCATGGCAACTTGTTGTCCCTTGCTTTGGCCAGCAGGGAATCCTTCTCCGTGTCGATTCGCTCGAGTTGTTTCTTTCGCAGGCGTAGTTCCTTCCGGGCGATATCCAGGAAGCGGTCTTTCAGGCCCAGCCGTTCGCTCAGCGACAGGGCTGCCGCCAGAGGATACTCCTCCAGCTCCCGATCGGCGGTGACGAAATCCAGCAGCACGTAGCAGTAGTAATCGCGCATCGGATCGTCGTCGGTCTGCACGTCGTCTTTGAGCAAGGCATCGTCGGCGATGCCTTCGCCGGAGCTGTAGTCGGGAAAGAAGAGGCGTGCGTGGGCCACGACCGACTCGGTTCGGAACCATGCCGGCCGAAGCAGGACGTTGATCAATCGCCGAGTCAATCCGGCCACTTTCGTCTGGCCGACCAGATCGAGTTCCTCCAAGGCCGGCTTCCCTTCGATCATTTCGGCCACTTCGGCATCGACATCCTTCCGGCCGTCGCTATAGAGCTTTACCGCGCGGGCGCGAATGAACGCCTCAGGATGAGTCAACTCCGCCGCCTTCGCAGTGCCGCGGCTGAAGATCTCTTCCGCCTGCCGCAGGTAGCTCGCCGCGCTGACGTCTTCCAGTTCGGTCGAGACCTTCACCAGCATGGCCACAACGATCAGCGGGTCGCCTGCAACCAATACGGCGCCGCGATCGCAGAAGATCTCGTTGTAAAGCCCCAGCAGCCGGGCGCTGGCGAAATGGGCCGCCTCGGCCATGCGGTCGTGGGTCAGGGCCGACAGGATCTGATCAACCACCAGGTAGTCGCCGTCCCATTGCCGCCACAACACCAGATGGCTCAGCTCGTGGGCCAGCAACGCCTGCAACTCCGCCTCGGTCAGCTTCGACGCAACCGGACCATGCAATACGATGTGGGCCTCGCCTGGCACGTAGGCCAGCGAGGCGTTGAGCGCGGCAGGTGTTTGTGCCTGGTAAATGGTGATCGGGACGTCGAGTGCGAGTTTTCCGGCCGCCGCTTCAGCCGCCGTATAGAGGGCCGGTTGGGTTTCGCGATCGATGCGGTAGGTTGTCTTCAGCAGCTCGAATCGGACCGCCTCCGCCTGCTCCTCGCGGACCCGGTTCGAGGCGTACCATTGCCAGATATCGGCCTCTTCCGTCTTCAGATACGCGCGGATCGCCTCGTGGTAGGGTAGCGGCGTCAGCACCGGGCTATCGGCTTCCGTGCCATCAGCAGACATCGACGATTCTCCAGCCGGTACAGGCATATGTTCCATTTCACCGAGAGCCCAATTGTAACCGATTTCCTCGCAGCCGCCCAAGCCCCCCCCGGTTTGCACTCACGGCCGAGAGAATCGGTTCTCGTTTAAGGGGACATTCGACTTTTTCGAGCCTGGCACGGGTTGCTCAAGGCTCTTTCGCAGGCGACGCAAGCTTGGCGGCGGCTCGCACACGCCAGTGACAATGTGACAGCCGACTGGTACAATTACGAAGACACCTGCACGGCAAGTAGAGGCTTGTTTCACGCACAATCGACCAGCAAGGAATGGCAGCAGTCATGATCTTCGGCGAACACACAACCGAAGGGTACACGAACCCAATCCCGGGTATTCAGAAGAAGACGCTCGTCTTCGGTCAGCGGACGCTGATGACCGAATTCGTCTTGGCAAAGGACAGTGTCCTTCCCATGCACGATCATCCATACGAGCAGACCGGATACCTGGTGAAGGGACACCTTCTACTGACCATTGGAGATGCCGAGTACGATACGACTCCCGGCGACTCGTGGTGCATTCCGATGAACGTCGCACACGGCGCTAAGGTTCTGGAAGACTCTGTCGCCGTCGAGGTCTTCTCGCCGGTACGCGAAGATTACCTTCCGGACAGGGCAAAGGGTGCGTGATGCTTTCATCAGGACAGCCGTGATGCCGGCCAGAAGGAGAAACAACGTATGACAGAGGCTTCTGCTCGAATCGATACTATTCTGGCTACGGGTTGCCTCCTGCTTCTGATGCCCGCAGTGGTCCGCGGCACTCCTATGACCCGCTCGCACATACCCCCTCATGAAGGACACTCGCGATTAAAGACCGCAACGCCGACAATCCGTATGTGAGTCCACAGCACGACGATCCGTATCGTGGGCCTGACGCGGCAATCGAAATGCTCAAGGCATGCTTTGGATTTCTCGGCGGTCTTCTTGCGACCGCTGTAATCACCGGCATGATGTCAGGTTTGGTGGTGTTTCTTGCCGGAATCATTGGCCTGATCGCTTCGACTGTGCAAGGGCCGGTCGTCGGAATCCTGATATGGAATGCGACTCGGGACAACCATCGATGGTTCGGCCGCGGCGCCCTGATCCTGGGGATCGTCTGGTTCTTCCTCGCCGGCAGTTGCACACTGGCCTATATCTGTCTGTCACAGGCCTTGTGACCATAGAACGTCGCTGCATTCATCAACGGCCTCACCGGGTGTGAAAAGCAATCCAGCGAGATGTCTTTCAATCTCAAGAGGCCAAGAAACGGAACCGACTGAAGGCCCTCCTACCGGCGCAGGAGGAGTTCGAGCTTGTGCAGGCCGCAAGTGTACCAGCGAACGTTCATCGAGTTGAAGACGAAGGGACGCTGGACCGGGACCTCGGTCGCAAGGAAATCCTCGGCGAAGGGATAAACCGTCAGATCCCGCCCGCGCATCCGTGCGACTTCGTCGGGCGTCATCGTCCGGTAGGGCTTCACGCCGCGGCCCACCAAGCGTTCTGCCAGGCTGACGCCAAGCGTCTTCGTCTTGCCGCGATAGACAGGCACCTCCGGCACGTTCATCGAAAAGGGATGGGCCATGCGCGTCATGCGAGGGAAATACTCCCGGGCCTTGTCGGCGTTGGCCGTTTCGCCAGTCAAAAAGGTCCATTTGGCTGCGCGCAGCCGGCCTACGTGTGCGACGACTACGTCGGTGTAGTACATGGTGACGGAACGGCGTTTCCACCGTTCATTGATCACCTGGTAGTAGCCTGGAAAATCGGGCCAGATGCGGAGCTGCCGGCAGATGCTGCGGCGTCGATGGCCTCGGAGGAAGGTCGGGTCCAGCAGTGCGGCCTCGGGGAAATGGTCGAAATAGTCGCGGATATATAAAACGTCGTGCTCGTCCACCGGGCGGACCATCTGATGATCGTCCTGGGTGAAGAAGACGAACTCGGCCTCGGCTTCGTCCAGCGCACGCTGCATGTTCACGTGCAAGCCGCCGTAGCGGCCCTCGTCCGTCCGGGGATTGAGGACGGCGCCTTCGTATTTTTCGCAGACGGCCAGCGTCTCGGGGTCGTCGCTCCCATCGTCGTAGATTTTCATGGGCCAGTTGGGCGCCATGCGCTCGACCGACCGGGCACAGTTGTCCAGAAACGGCCCACGGTTATACGAGAAGATGCAGACTTGGAAATCCATACGCCCTATCCTGTTGCGGCCAGCCCCCTGCAGCGCCTGCCATCGAGGCAAGGTTCACTCCGGTGGATCGCAGGGGTAGTCGTACCGGTCGAAGTACGCGCGCCAGCGGCGCGAGATCTCGGCGCGAAGCTCGGGCGCGATTTCGTATCGGTTCGTCTTGTACTCGCGCTGCCGGCCGACGAACGGTTCAAGTGCCGGCCGCACCTGACTGAAGTCGCCCAAATCCAGTTCGCGATACAGCCGCTCCATTTCGCCCAGCGGGTCCGCCACCAGATTCTCGTAGCGCACATCGGCAATCTGCCCTTCCGGAATAAGGGCCCGGTCGCGCTCGAATGCGTCGTACATGCGAGTAAACGTATCGAATACCTGCTCTTCGAGCCCCTCGAATCGCGGCACCTGCAGTCCGTGGTCCCGGTACAGGGCCGACCACAGATTGATCGTCGAGGGGAAGAGGACGTACGGGTCGCGAACGATGTGGATGAATCGCGCCTTGGGAAACATTTCCAGAAGCACGCGAACACGCGCCGTGTGCGGCGGCGACTTCAGGATGATCCGCTTCGGCGTGCGGAGCGTCAGGCATTTCAGAAACCAGAGGAACCGCGATTCCCAGTGCGCCAGGGCCTCATCCGGAACGCCTGCCATGTCCAGGTATTCGCTGTCCTGCGGCCGGTTCGGAAACGCGATGGTCAGATACGGCGAGCGAAGCCCCAGGGCGCACAGTGCGAACTCGTCTTCCTGCGGGCGTTCCCAGCCGGCAGCCACGTTATCCATGGGGCGGGTCTTCGGCAGCAGGTACTTTACCCACGGCTTGATCACCGGCCCGGATACCAGGAAGTGGTCCGGCGCGAAGACATCGTAAGTGTTCGGGTAGGTAAAGCGTTCATCGCGTACGAG
The DNA here is from genome assembly GCA_040772845.1 of Thermoguttaceae bacterium. Lineage (GTDB taxonomy): Bacteria > Planctomycetota > Planctomycetia > Pirellulales > Thermoguttaceae > PWXP01. The sequence goes on along the minus strand of JAXGXG010000001.1, from coordinate 4,228,885 downwards.
CAGTTCGTGCAGGTAGGTCGTCCCGCTCCGCCAATGGCCGATGACAAACACCGGATCGTCGGCCAGTTTGGTTTCGTCAATCGCCCGGCCGAGACGAAACCGCTGGAGCAGAGCGAAGAAGATGTTCACCGGAGCGAACAAACTGATAATGGCCGCCATGGCCCAGCGGATCGGAGCAATGGCAAAGTGGTTTCTGGCCAGCAGGCGGAACCAGCCGGGCACATTCATGCCGTTCCAGAAACGGGGTGTCCAAGGTCGGAACTTCGATCCCGTCTTCTGCGTATGTTGCACCGACTTGGACGCTATCGATTTTGCCACGACCGCACACACCTTCCCGGGAAGCCCCGATTGTACCGCTCGAACACCAAGGCCCGTAGAGTACCAGAAAGAGGGCGGATTCGGCAAGTGTGGCTTGTTCCTCCTGACCCGCGTGGGGTTTTTTGCAACCCCCCTTGGCGCGGGACTGTCTTCGTGTTGCAATGGGGCAGAGGCATTCCTGCGTGAAAAAGCACCTGACGACCCTGCTGAAGCTGGTAATCTCGGTAGGCATTTTGGCCTATCTGGTTCGCGATGCGCTCAGCGATCCGGAAGCCGTCCAGCGACTGCAGAACGATCCGAAGAACTGGGGTCTGCTGGCCGGGGCATGGGCCTTGTGTGCAGCGGCCGTGCTGCTGACGCAGGTGCGGTGGTGGTATCTGGTCCGGGCGCTCGATGTGCCCCTTTCGTTTTCCAATGCGTTGCGGATCAGTTTTCTGGGCTACCTGTTCAATCTGGCCCCCATGGGCATTGTCGGGGGCGATCTGATCAAGACGGTCTTGCTGGTGCGGGAACACAGCAGCCAACGAACCCGGGCCGTGGCTTCGGTGGTGGCCGACCGCCTGATCGGCCTCTATGTCATGTTCGTCGTGCTGGCGGTGGCGGTGCTCCTGTTCGGGTTTTGGGACCATCCGAACCTCGATATTCGCTGGGCCTGTCGTATTGCGGTAGTCGTTACCGCAATAGCCACATTGGGGGTTGGATTGTGGTTTCATGCAGGCGCAGGGACCGGACGATTCCTCCAGTGGCTTGCAGGTCTGCCCCGGCTGGGCGGAATGATCGACAAGTTGCTCGAGACGAGCCGCGCGTATCACCAGCGTCGGGGAGTCCTGATAGGAACGGGCATCTTGAGTATCGGCGTCCATACGCTGTTCACCCTGGGCATCTTCCTGATTGCATTGGGGTTGCCCGACCGGACCTTGCCACTCGCGGACCACTTTGTCATTGCGCCGCTGAGCAACCTGGCCACCATCGTCCCCCTGCCGGCCGGACCGCAAGAAGGCGCGATTCAGTACCTTTACGGCCAACTCGCCGACGCCGGGACCAAAGGCCTGGTGATCGGATTGGTCTACCGATTTATTACAATTCTGATTGCCTTAATTGGCGTGGGGTACTACCTGAGTGCTCGGCGCGAGGTCGAGCAGGTGTTGCATCAGGTCGAAGAAGAACAGGGGTACTAGTCTTCCCCGAAGGGATTGGGTATGCTAAGCATGCTTTGAGGTGATTGCCGGCGGCCGTTGACCGTCCGGAGCGGTCCCTGAGCCGTGACCGCGTCAACACTCGGTAACGTCGCGAAGGGACAGTCGTGAGCGACAGTTTGGTCCGGCAAGCGTGGCGGTCCGATACTCCTTCATCTTCATCACAACCGGAGGCGATTCCATGGTTGGGCAGTTTCCGTTTCTACTGGCGCAGGGGAACACGGCCCTGATGATCCTCGGTGGCATCATCTTCCTCTTTTTCGCATTCATCTTCGCCGTGCTGATGCTGCTGTATGGCGGGATTTGGTTCCAGGCGTACATGTCGAACGCCAATGTCAGCCTATGGAGCCTGGTCGGGATGAGCCTTCGCCAGGTGAACGCACGGGTGATTGTGCAGGCGAAGATTATGGCGATTCAGTCGGGCACGGGCACGGAAAAGGAAACGGGTATTACCACGCGGCGTTTGGAAGCCCATTACCTGGCCGGCGGAAATGTTCCGAGCGTGATTCGAGCGATCATTGCCGCCAACCGGGCCGATATCGACTTGGACTTCGACCGGGCCGCGGCCATCGACCTGGCCGGCCGCGACGTTCTGGAAGCCGTGCAGACAAGCGTGTACCCGAAGGTGATCGACTGTCCCGATCCCAATCGCTCTCATCGGAGCACCCTGAGCGCCATTGCACGCAATGGCGTGGAATTGAAGGTCCGGGCCCGCGTTACCGTGCGGACCAACCTGGAACAACTCATCGGCGGTGCGACCGAAGAGACCATCATTGCTCGCGTGGGTGAGGGGATCATCACGTCCATCGGCTCGGCCGATACCCATCTGGCCGTGATGGAGAACCCGGACAAGATCTCGAAAGCCGTTCTGGCGCGCGGACTCGATGCCCAAACGGCGTTCGAAATCGTCTCGATCGATATTGCCGACATCGACGTCGGAGAGAACATCGGCGCCCGGCTCCAGACGGATCAGGCCGAGGCCGACATGCGGGTCGCCCGGGCGAAGGCCGAAGAGCGTCGCGCCCTGGCCAGTGCCCGCGAGCAGGAAATGAAGGCGGCGGTTGCCCGGAACCGGGCCAAAGTCGTATTGGCCGAGGCCGAAATCCCCATGGCCATGGCCAAAGCCTTCCGCGAAGGCAATATGATGGTCGCTTCCGGAACGCCAAAAGGCGTTTAGATCGCCACACGAGGAAATCACCATGCCCATCCGAACGCAGCATTTGACGTACACGTTTGCCATCCTGATGGGCGTCGCCCTGGCCCTTGCGACCACCGGCCCGCTTCTGGCCGACGACAAACCTGCCGCCGACAATCCGTACTACATCCTCACGCCCAAACCGGCGCCGCAGCCGCGCATCAACGGGGCGAAGGTATTCGGGGTTCGGCCGGGCAACCCGCTGCTGTATACCGTCGCCGCCACAGGCGAGCGGCCGATGACCTTCTCGGCCACCGGCCTGCCCGAAGGACTCACGCTCGACGCCAAAACCGGGCGGATCACCGGTACGGTGAAGCAACGGGGGACGTACCGCGTCATGCTGCATGCCGAAAACGCGTTGGGCAGCGCGGAACGTGAACTGCGCATTGTCGTGGGCGATGAGATCTGCCTCACGCCCCTTCTGGGCTGCAATACGTGGGGCGGTTGGGGCCCGAAAGTCGCCGACGAGCATCTTCGTGCAGCCGCCAAGGCCATGGTCGACTCCGGATTGATCAATCACGGCTGGCAGTACATCAACATCGACGACGGCTGGCAGGGACATCGCGGTCCGGACCGTGCGATCGTCCCCAATGAAAAATTCCCCGACATGACGGCCATGTGCGACTATATCCACGGCCTTGGGCTGAAGGCCGGTATCTACTCCACACCTTGGGCCACCAGCTACGCCGGCTTCATCGGCGGGTCGAGCGATACGCCGGACGGCGCCTGGCAGAAACCGGCCAAACGCCGCGACGGCTGGCGGTTCGGCAAATACTTCTTCGAACCCAGCGACGTGCGTCAATGGGCCGATTGGGGCTTCGACTACTGCAAGTACGACTGGGCCCTGGACCACACTGCTCTCGCGCGCGAGAACGTCGCGGCAGCGCAACGCCTGGTCGATGCCCTGAACGGTTGCGGGCGCGACATGGTGCTCGAACTATCCAACTCCATTCCCTTGAAGCAGGCGGCCGAGTATGCCGCGTTGGGGCAGGTGAATCGGACCACGGGCGACCTGATCGATCTTTGGGACCGATCGCAGATGGGGCGCGAGCGGACGTGGGCCGTAGGAATCCGCGAAGTATGGCTGGAGAACGACGCCTACGCGCCCTTTCAGCGGCCGGGTCACTGGAATCATGCGTGCAACCTTCGTATCGGACTGCTGGGCGGCTGGCGCGATCAGGGACTGACTCCCTCGCGGCTCACGCCGGACGAGCAGTACACGCACGTGACGTTGTGGTGCCTGTGGAGTTCGCCCATGATCATCGGCACGCCCATCGAAACGCTCGATGAGTTTACCCTGTCGCTACTGTCGAACGACGAAGTCCTGGAGTTGAACCAGGACCCGCTGGGCGACCAGGGCCGCCGGCTCGTGCTGCCCGGCGGCGGCGAGGCCGTCCACAAGCGCATGGAAGACGGCAGCCGCGCCGTCGGCCTGTTCAACCCCGGCTCCGAGCCGGCCAAGGTCTCTGTTGCCTGGTCCACGCTCGGTTTGGAAGGCCCGCAAACCGTCCGCGATCTCTGGCGGCAGAAGGACCTGGGCACGTTCCCCACCCACTTCGAAACCGAAGTCCCCGCACACGGCGTCGTCCTGGTTCGCCTGCGACCGGTTTCCGAGTAAAGGGAACGGGCCGAGAAGGCCACAAGTTCGTCTCCGCCCCCTTCGCATGTTGAATGTGCGGCAAGGTATTCAGGCAATAGAAAGACGAACGCATTGCTCGGCTTCCAACCTATGCGACGCCAGCTTCCCCACCCGGACTTGCTCCGGAGGATTCGTGACTGGCCAGCTACAGCCGAGTTTCAGAAAGACTCCCCCTGCCTTCCGTCGCGCCACTGCCGCCTTTGGGCGGCAGTGGCGCGACGGAAGGAAATTTGCGAACGCGAATCCGCCTGGATCTGGCCTGTCATGAGACCGGCTCAATTCAACAGAAGCACGCCAACGGAGGAATCCTTCGCAAATGCCTCAAGATCATTGAAGCGACTGCGAAAGAGGGATTCGATTTGACCTGTCGTGCAGTTGCCAATCTGTAGCCAAACAACCTTTGGAGGGCTTCCCCGCATAACACTTAGGTCGCTGAAGTCCTCGTCCTTTGAGACGATTGTGAACCCATTGAGCCGGGCGTACTCCCAAACTTCATCGTCGGTTGCACGATCGAGTCCCATTGCCTGCACGTGGCTGGAATCCGGAAACAAGTCGGCCAGCGTCGCGACCAGCTTTGGCGACAGATTCTGGTCGAAGAGCAGTTTCATGGAACAGCTACCATGAGGCTACGTTCTCGCTCCGCGGCAAAGGCGAAGCAAGCCTGAATGTCCTCCGTCGTCAGGTAGGGGAAGTCGTCAAGAATCTCGGCTACCGTCATTCCAGCCGCAAAGCAGGACATCACATCATAGACCGAAATGCGCATACCACGAATACACGGGCGACCGCCACGCTTTCCGGGCTCGATGGTAATCCGCGAACGCCAAGCCTCATTCATGTATCGCCTCCCTCATAAGACCAGGCCGGAGACATCGCTCAGGACCAAGATCTTCGACACTCATTAACATACCTGCGACCCATGGCCGTGTCAAGATAATCGGAATACTCGCTTGGTGTTGGTTCGAGCGGGAACGGGGCCGAAAGGCATTGGCTGGCACAAGTTCGTCCCCGCCCCCTTCGCATGTTGAATGTGCGGCAAGGTATTCTGACAACTACAAAGACGAACGCACTGCTCGGCTTCCAACGTGTGCGGCACCAGTTTCCCCACCCGGACTTGCTCCGGGGGAATGAGGTGCGCGTGGAGCACATGTTTGGTAGCTGGCCAGTCATGATTCCGCCGGGGCGAGCCTCGTTGTTTTACATAAGTCTGGGTTGCGCGAAGGATACGGTCTGAAGGAGTCTTTGCACCAGCGGGGCCGAAAGCCACGGGTGAAACGCCGTGGCGTCGATGTCGCCGCCATCGACGCGGAACCCGTGGAATGATGGTAGAAGCTGCTGCCCCTCCGGGGCAAAACGGTGGCTCACTCATGTAAAACAACGAAGGAACGAGCCCCGATGGGGAGACTGGCGTCGCACGCGCTGCAAGCCGTGCAATATCACGTCCTTGCGGTTGTCAGACAATCTTGCGGTACACCATGCTGACGCGGTCTTTTCACTTTTCCCGAAGGCATGGTATAATTGTTGTATGATCGACTTTGGAAAAGGACTGAATCTCAGAGAGGCGTCGCCTTGGTTGAAAGACGACGCCGCGCGGATCGATCGTATTCTTCAAGTTGCCGAAGCAAACAGTGTCGCGGAGGGCTTGCCCCCATTGCGAGGGGAGGACAAGGCGAGGCTCCGACAGCGTCTCAACGAGCTTGCCGCGACCGCTCCAACGCGTTCCGAATGATCTCAGCCATTAAGTCGTAATGGCGCGAGAAGGCAGCCTTTGCTGCAGCGATATAGGCGGCTTGCCCGGCCGTGGAACTGTCGTACAACAGCAACGGTCGGCCCGTTTGCAGAGCAAGGATGTCGGTAGCCAATTTGATGGTTCGCGCGTTCCCTTCACGGAAAGGATGGACGACGAGAAACTCCCCTTGGATTTCGCCGACCGCACTGCAGAAGGCATTGTCGTCACTGAGTGAGATTGGGGGATGGCGACGTAGAACGTTCACCTCGTATTCCGCCATGTTCCGTTCTAGGAAGTCCGGCGCGGGCCATGTGATGCCAGGTTTGCTGAGCCATACCGTCCGCCATTGTCCCGCCCATGCGTAGAGGTCACCGAAGATGCGGCCATGGATGTGCTGTAGAAACTCGCAAGTGAGCGGTGTTCCCGTTCTTACTTCTCCCAGGACTGTCTCATACGCAACGGCGAGCGATTCTTCTTCGGCCAGTTGGAGTCCTTCGAGATCGGTGATGCCGCGGATATTCGCAAGGACGGTCCGCTGTGCATCCATATACTCCGTTTCCGGATTCCCGGAAGTATCATACCGATCGCGACGTTTGCGACTGGGATTCAGCATGTCTCCACTATATCGTGTACGCAAATCTACTTCCAGTGGCAGTTGGGTGGTACGGGGCGACACTTGCCAGGCAAGCCAGCGGGTATCCTTGCCACGAGGGCGGCGATTGAAGCTTGCTATGGAAGTCTGCTTCAGGGTGACCGACTCGAGCAGTATGGCTACAATAGTGAAGGTATCGCGGCCCTTGTGGAAGCCCAATAAGGATGCTTCGCCCGGTTCCGATCGAGGTTTATGCCCATGAATACAACTCAACTGGCGCAATGTATTCGAGCTGCATGGGATGAGGCTGGATATACCGCAGAGGTGGAGGCTGCATTGCGGAAGACAAGCCCTCATCCGGAAGAGCGCGAGGCGAGGGAGGCATTCCTCGGCAAACGTTGGGATGAGGTTCCGGAATCGACGTTGCTGGCAAGGTGCCCAAGCCCGTTTCTGATTGGAAGCGAGGCGTTGCGGTATTATCTGCCGGCGTTTCTCACGGCCTCGCTGAAGGCGTCGAACGACGACTTGCTCGTTTTTTTGATCGAATTCCACCTGAAACCTCCGCGGAAGCCGGAGAAGTTCGAACGATTCCGTCGAGAGTTTGATCTGCTGTCGGGCAAGCAACGTGATGCCGTCGCCGCATTCCTGCGATGGGCACGAGATTCTCGATACCCACCTGGCCATGATCCTGGCGATTCAAGCGCCTATCGCGATCGAGTCGTCAGGCGCATCAACGATACCCTGCAACGGTATTGGGATGGATGCCGACGGTCGAGTGAACAGAAAGGACTACAGCCGGAAAGGGGAGATGGGCAACCTCTGGACGGACGTTAGGGCCGCGTTTTGCATGCTGATTGTATTGTCTGTTCCTCTTACCGTCACGTCCATGGCTGGTCGTGCAGCCGGTTCCACGGCAGAAGCGTCAAGTCGCTTCGCTCTTGGCGTTCGTCGCCGCCATACACGACCCATGCGGAGCAGGGGTTCCGCATGGACAAGATGTCGCGCACGCGACGGGCGCCTCCGAGCAGATCACCGGTCACCGTTTGTGCCGTCTTGGCCTCCAGAAGCGTTGAGCGATCGGCGTATTCGACAATCAAATCGCCTTCGACGCCGCTGCGGTCCCGATAGAAGTAGAGGCCCCCGCGCTCGCCTGCATTCGTGCGGTGCTTCAAAACCTCGGAAGCTACCCAGGTTTCGAAAATGGGTCCGCGCAGCGGATGATTGCGCAACTGTTGGGGCGTGCGGATGCCCAGCAACCAGCACACCAGCCCCGTATCATAGAAGTGCAGCTTGGGCATCTTCACGAGTCGCTTGCCGAGATTGCCGCTAAACGACGGCAGGCGAAAAGCAACGAAGCTGGTCTCCAATACGCTCAGCCATGCTTTGGCTGTCGGCTGACTGATGCCGCAATCGCTGGCCAGCGACGAGAAGTTGAGCAACTGCGCCGTGCGACCGGCGCACAATTCAACGAACCGCTGGAACGTTGTCAGGTCGCCGATGTTCGAGATCGTTCGGACGTCGCGATCAACGTACATGGCCACGTACGCACCAAGCCAATCCGCGGGATCGAGCTTCCGGTCGAAGATTCGCGGATAGCCTCCGGCGAGCATGGTTTCATCGAGCGTCTGGGGATACTGGTCGAAGCGGATCACTTCACTTCGCGCCAAGGGCAGCAGGTTCAGGACCGCAACCCGGCCGGCAAGCGACTGGCTGACCGACTCGAGCAGCGCCAGATTCTGCGACCCGGTGAGAATCCACTTGCCAGATCGCGGATCGGCGTCGATCATCCCTTGCAGGTAGGACGGCAGTTCCGGGCATCGCTGCACCTCATCAATGATTGCTCCATCGGGGAACTGTGCGAGGAAGGCCCGCGGGTCGTCGGTGGCGAATGCCCGCACGTCAGGCGGTTCGAGGCTTGCATAGGCGTAGTGCGGGAACGAGGCTCTACAGAGGGTGGACTTTCCGCTCTGCCGAGGGCCTGTCACAGTCACGGCGGGGAACTGCATCGCCGCCCGCTCCAGTCGTGGCATCAGGTCGCGTTGGATCATATAGATATTGTACCGCGCCTAGCGGCTGATTCAAGATTGAATTTTGAATTAGCCACCCCAGAGCGCGCGACCGCCACCCCCGCCGACAGTGACTGGGTGTTGGGAGGGCCGTTTGTAAGGGCTATTCAATTGTCTCCACCGACCACAAGATACTGTGGTGGCTCTTCCGTTTCTGGGTGCGTCTTCGGTTCGTAGTTCCGCCTTCAGGCGGTCTTTCACCCTTCCGCCTGAAGGCGGGACTACGAACGGGTCGCGTTTGCACCTGGAAACGGAAGAGCCCAAAAAGTCCTACCCGCCCCTCGAGCGCCGATGCGTTCTGACCAGCAGCGCGAAAAGGCCCGTCAACAGCAGCAGGGCAGAGGAGGGTTCGGGGATGCCGACCCAGGCGATCTGGAAGCCCATGAACTCGGTACTCGTGTAGTCGAGGTTGTCGAAGATCATGGTAATCCAGTCGTCGGTCCCGTGGATCACGACCAGATCCCGGTAGTAGTTGCCCGCCTGCGTTTCCGTTCCCTCGACCCACGTGTCGGACGCGCCGGCCGGACTGAGGAAGCCGCCGGAAAGGTCCTCCAGGTTGGCGCCGATGGCAACTCGCTGGGCGCTGATGCTGCCTGAGTATTTCGGCATCATGAGTACTTCATACAGGCCAGTCGGCAGGCCACCGACGCGGATGCCCATCACGTCGCGAGCGCCGTCGCCGACATAGAGGGCGTCGCGCATCATTTCGGTTGTGTTTACGCCTGCAAGCTCGCTGATGGAAAAGCCGGACCAATCGCCGACCGTACCCGCGCCCCAGGAGGAAGTGAGCGGTTGGGTACCGTCGTTGGCGGCGAACTGAACGGTGACCTCTCCGGGCAGCGGGTTGCCGAACTCATCGACGATCGTGCCGGTAAAGTTCCCGGCCAGGGCGTTCCACTGGTTGCCGGAGAACAGGCCGGTTGTGTGGCCCGGGCCAACCGGGCCGTAGGGCACGCCGCGCGTTCGGCCGGCGTCGAACTGCACGCGAAAGTTCCGCGGCGGCGTGGGATCGGCCACCTGGACGATCTGGAGCCCCATGATTTCCGTGGCACTGGCGCCGAGATTATCGAAGAGCACGGCGATGTTGTCCGTCGGTTGGGAGATGGTCACACGTTTGCGGAAGACATTGCCCATCTGGAGCGAGGTGCCGACAACCCAGTCAGCCGATGCCGAGCCGCCCGGGTTGGTGAACGCATTTCCGGTCAACGTGTCGATGTTTGCGCCAATGGCCACGGAGAAGTCGTGCGTTACCGTGCCGTGTCTCGGCATGGCGAACACGTCGTAAGTTCCGGCCGGAAGGCCCGAGAGACGGGCGCCCATGATTTGGCGAGTCTCGTGTGGCAAGGTATACACGAAGTGGGTCATCAGGGCCGTGCTGTGGACGCCGCCCGGGCCGCCGGAGTTGCTGCTTTGCGCTGGGGTGACCGTGCCCCAGTTGGTAATGCTGCCCGAAGCCGTCGATCCGAACTGGAGCGTCACGGGGTTGGCCAGCGCCACGCCGTGCTCGTCGTTGACGGTGGCGCCGGCGAGATGCCCGGTGACGACGTTCCAGCTTCCGCCGGTCATCGCCCCCAGCCATTGCGCCGGTCCGATCGGGCCGGATGCCGCGCCGCTGTTGCCCATATCGAACTGCACGGCCAGCGGCGACGTCTGCCCCAGGCTCGCCCCGCCGCTGTTCGTCTGGTAGACGGCAGCGATTTCATCCGCGGTCAATACACGATTCCACACGGCCACGTCGTCAATCATGCCGTCGTACTGACGCGTCACGCTGTACCCGCCGCCACCGCCGAAATACAACGCAGACAGACCCGTGTTGAGTGTTCCGGGCAGCGTGGTGGATTTGAAGAACTCGCCGTTGCGATAGACGTCCACTGTTTGGTCGCCATCGTAGACGAGCGTGGCCATGGTCCACGCGCCTGGCGTGTACTGGGGGTTGGCGCCAGTCAAGGTGTCGTAGTTGCCGCCATAGAAATGGCCGCCGAACTCGGTCGGACTGGTTCTGAGGTAGAGGTCGAAAATGCGGCCGTTTGCGCCGGTGCCGGCGGCGAGGGGCGCCTGCGTTTGCGCCGCGGTCGGATGGAACCAAGCGTTGACCGTGCGAGGCATTTGGCCGGAGACCGCCAGGTTATTGACGGTTCGCGCGTAGGCGGCGGCACTGACCGACAGGGCCTGCCCTACCTGGCCCGTGGCGAATGCGACCGTGCCAGTTCCCGGTACGGCCAGGGCGGCATTGCCGGTGAGTGAGGTGTCGCTGTAATCGCCGTCGAACTTCCAGTGTCCGACGAGGCCGTCGTAGACGGGACCCGCGATGGCCGAGGTGGTAACCACAGCCGCGATCACGAAGACCATCAGCCGAACGACACGGACGAACTTGGTTTCACTGGCCATCATGTCAATCCTTCCCACTGAAAAGTCAGATAATGGCTTGCAGTGCATGGTTCACGGTGTACTATCGCGACGACAACTCGATTTGCAGGTTGCCGCTATTGCGGCCGACTTCGAACTCCAAACCGGACGTCTTCGGGTTGCTGTATTTCTCCGGCACATGCCAAATGGTTTTGATGCCGCCCGGCCCCACGGCGCCGAAATCGCCGAGGCCGGTCGTCTCCTGCTTGGTGACGGTGACGACGTGTTCTCCCGGCACGGCGCCTGGGCGGTTGACGGTGTGGAGTTGGAATCGGCCGTTACTATCGGTACTGGCGCTGGCGGCGGGCCCTCCGCCGACAGGTGTGAAGATGACGCCGGCATCGGCCACTGGTTTTCCATCGAGTGTGACCACGCCGACCGCCGGAACGAGCGTCAGCCCTCCGTCGCCGCATCCGGCGAGGCCGCCGATCAGAAGAACAGCAAGACCAGGCCATAGCGACCGTGTTGGCCGGAAGTCAGAAGTTGACCGCCACTGGTATTCCATCGCTCTTGGCTCCGAGATACTGGTAGTTCTGGTGATCGATACTTTCGGGAAGAAACCGGACGGCGCCGTCGCCGAAGACGAATTGTGCGCCGCCCGGGTGCGCCGATTTGAACCCGGCCGACGTGTGCCAGTTGCAATAGCGGTGGCAGTCATTCTCCGCCGTTTCGCGCCGGCACGTATCGTAGTTGATGGGGATGATGGTCGAGTGGTATCCGCAACCGTTGCACGAGTCCTCCCAGCCGCGCTGGGCATGGATGGAGCATAAGGGGCGCACCTCGCCGAACAGGATCGTATTGGACAGCCCGTCGCGAATCTCCGCAAACCGGCAGCTCTTCCCCATGCGTGTGAACGGGCCGGCCCAGTTCGATGCGTCGTAGTAATAGCCCATCGCGAACGAATTCCAGCTTTCCGAACATGAGCACGATGCGTTATTCGCCAGGTAATCGGGGCCCCCCGAAGCCGCGTAATTGTGCAGCCCCACCTCGCGACCCGAACCGATCCACCAGCCGTCCGACGCCGGCACGGTAAACCGGCCGTCGTGGTTATCGCTTGGGCAGATGTACGTACCGATCACCGTCGAGCGGATCTCCGTGCTTGTTCCCGGATAGCATTGCCCGGTAATGTCGGCTTCGCTGAAGTCGAACGCGTCGAAGATCGCCTGCTGCTCGATGTACGGCAGAATATGCACCAGAATGGAGCCTTTGTTCTTGCCCTTGCCGGATGTGAAGAAGAAGGCGCCCGGCGGCAGCGCCTTGTGGGTGTTCTCGTAGTTGTGCAGGGCCAGTCCGATCTGCTTGAGATTATTGCCGCACTGCATTCGGCGGGCCGCCTCGCGCGCGCTCTGAACGGCCGGAAGCAACAGGGCGATAAGGATTCCGATAATCGTGATGACCACCAGAAGCTCAACCAACGTGAACCCACCCGGCCGTCTCATTGGAATTCTCCTTCTCCACATGCATTGCACCGTGAAACCGCTTCCTCGGAATCAAAGGTCGGCGAAACGGCTATGCTGCCCGCCGTCGCGGGCGGTACAGCATGCCCAAAAGACTGACCCCCCAAAGCACACTCAGGCATCCCGGCTCGGGGATGCTCTCGATTTTCAACTCGTCGATCATGCCGTCGAGCCAATTCGTCGTATTTCCACGCGTTCCTATGTAGAACGTATCGTTCCCGAAGGTTCCCCCGGCCAGACTATTGAAGACCTCGGCGCCGACCTTCGTGCCGTTTCTCCACACCTGGACGACGTCGGCGGCCAGGGCCGCGTCTCGATCGAACTCGATAACGATGTGCTCCCATTCGCCATACAGTCCGGGGAACTTGTCGATATTGTACGTACTGCTCGCCGGGCACCGGGTCGCGCCGAACTGCGTCAGCACGCTGCCGTTGCCGTCGTTGTAGTTCCGCATTCCTCGAAACGAGGCAATCGCGCCGGCAGTGCCGGTGAAGTTGGCCGAATGCTCGAAGATCATCTGGTCGCCCGAAAGTGCCGCACACTTCTGCCACCAGCTAACGCGAAGCTGGGTGTAGTCGCTCAGGTTCAAGGGCGTCTGGAAGCTGTCCCCGTCCCCGTCGAAGAATGCGCTGGAACTGCCGGCGGCGGCCGGCGCGGCGCCGGAACCGTCGCAGACGTCGGCGCTCTGCGCCACGTCGCCGCTTGCCGTCAACGTGTGGCCGTTGCCGGAGGAGTCCGCGAGAAACGCGCCATCCTCAAAACGCCAGAAGGCGACAATCTCGGCCGCGACCGGGGTTTGCGTTGCAAGGATCACGCTCGAGCAAGCCAAGAGGAATCGCAAGTGTCGTAACATGACTTAAGCCCCCCACGTCAAGGTAGACCGTAGCTGGTGGTTCGCATTACGAACCGTTCCTGGGCCCGACCGACTGCCGGGCCAGGAGTTGTCTGATCCACGTTAGGATCGGAACCGTCGCGGCAACGTGGATATTGCCGTGGTGAAAACCTTTGTATTCCTGCAGCGTAACGTCCTTGTGGCCGACGAGTTTCATCATTCGCGCGAAATACGCGTTCTCTTCGTAGCGTCCCAACAACTCCAGTTCTCGGTCGCCCGTGATCAGAAGGATCGGGGGCGCGTCGCCGCGCACATGGAACAGCGGCGCATACCGGTCGATCGACGGCCGGAGCTTCGCAAGCCCCTGCTCCTTACGCACGGTCTGGTGCGTAATCATCTGCCCGCTCAATGGGACAAGCCCCAACAGCCGATCCGGGTCGATTTCGTGCTTGTTCAGCCATTGCTTATCCAGGCCGATCATGGCGGCCAGATAGGCGCCAGCAGAACCACCGGTCAGGATGATCTTGCCCGGGTCGCCGCCAAACCGCTCGATGTTCTTGAAGGTCCATGCAACCCCCGCGGCCGCGTCTTCAAGGTAGTCGGGACACTTCGCCTGCGGAGTAACCCGGTAGCCGATGGACACCAGGGCGATCCCTTCCCGCCGAAGCAGCGGATAGAGTTCCGTCAGGTACGGCGCGATCTCCCGATTGCCGCCCCAGAGTCCGCCGCCGTGAATCCAGATGAATGTGGCGAACCCGGGCCGCTCGCGCGGATAGTACACGTCCAGCCGGCAGCACTCGCGCTGCTGCGGCGTCGCGTCGGCCTCGGGCTGCTCAAGGTAGAAGACGTTCTTCTCGACGCCGTACTCGGCGGTCCCTTCCGCCGACTCCGCGGCGAAGAGCATCGCGACGCCCAGGAGTTGTATCGCCGAGAGGGTCAGGGCGATGCGTACCGGCAGGCGAACGCTCATCGCGCACCCTCCTTCGTCAGGGCGATCACCGCGAGCGAATAGGGCTTGTCCGGCTCCGTGTTGACGCTGCCGGGAAAGACGCGGTCGAAATTGGCGGCAATCAGTTCGTTGCCCCGCACAATCGCCTCGCTGGGCCCGTCCAACTGACCGGCCGAACCATCGTTGTCCCCGTCGCGGGCAACCGTCTCTACGCGGCCGTCCAGCGTAACGGCAAGCACGGCGTTGGCCAGAATGTCGGCTACGTAGATCCGCTTGGTCCGGCGATCGAAATAGATGCCGTCGGCCGATTGCATGGCGCCGGCTTGTGTGATGACCTTGCGGCCGGCGACCTTGCCGGAATCGTCGAAGGTGAACCGTTCGAGCAGCCCGTCGCCGCAGTTGGCCACGTAAAGGTTGCCCTGGTGGTCGAAGTCGATCCCGTCCGCACCCACCGGAATCTCTTTCGATAGCGTCTTTTGCGTAACGAGCAAATGCGGATCGGCAGCCTGCTGGAGCTCGACATCGCGCTCGTCGAGCCGGAAGCGATACACGGCGCTCAGGGTCGCGCCGTCGTCGGCCGTGCCGACGACCGAGTCGGTCACGTAGACGAAGCCGTCGCGAATGGCTACGCCGTTGGCCACGTTCAGGCCGCGGGCAACCACTTCGACGCCGTCCGCCTTGCCGTTCACGACCCGAACGCGCAGCAATCGCGAGTTGTTCGGCGCCGGGTCCATGCACTGGGAATCGGCTACGAAAAGGGAGCCGTCTGGCGCCTCGCGGATGCCCATCGGGTAAACCCGCTGCGTCTGGGGATGCAACGGCAGCCGGCAGAAGAGCGACACCTCGTCTTGCGCCGAGACCTTCATCAGCACGCCGGGCGAGGTCGGGTCTGTGAAATTGGGCACCGAAAGGATCATGCTCCCGTCCGCCAATAGGGCCATGGCGTCCGGCGTATTGCAATAGTCGGGCAGAAGAATCGCACGGCGGCTGACTCTCTGCCCAATCTGCTCCGTCACGAAGTGTACGGCGGCCATCGTATCGGCATGGTTGGTCGAATGTCCTCGCTCGGGCCGATCGATGAGCAGGGCTGGCTTGCCTTCTTCCTGCAGTTTCGCGACCAGGCGGCGCACGCTGTCCGGCGGAACACTCGTATCGCGCCCGCCCACCGTTGCGGCAATGGGCATGGTCAGGCGGTCGGATTGCAGTTCGGCGCTGCGCCGCCGGTATTCATCAGGAACTTCCGTCTTGCCCCCGCCAAACGACGCGGCAATGGCATCCTGGAACCCTTCGTATTCCACGTGATTGGCAGTGCCGTTTAGCGCCACAACCCCATCGACCCGATCGGGGTGCAAGGCGGCGAACGTGAGTGCTGCGCTGGCGCCCATCGACCCGCCGCACAGCAGCGTGTGACGGATACGGTATTCCTTCTGGAGTTCATCGAGGATCTGCAGCAGATCGGCCTCGGCCTTCGGGCCCATCCATGATGTCTTGGCGCGATAATCGGGTGCAACGAAGATCATTATGCCGCTACTTGCGGCATAACGTAGTGCGCGACACTCGTCGCGTCTGTCGCGGATAAACTGCCAGCGATCACTCCCGTGTCCATGCAATGCGACCATCAGGGTGGCGGGTTCGTTGCGATCGAACAGCGCGGGGAGCATCAACACGTATTTCTGTTCCGAACCGTCGCAACGCGCGGTAAAGGTTACGTCGACCGGTTCGTCCCATGCGCTTTCAATGGCCCGGGCAACGGACGCGGCGCCAACAATGCTCAAACATAGGAGAAAAAGAAATGGATGTCGTCTCATGGTGTCTCGTTCCTGTTTCGTGTCAGGGTCATCATCTCGGAATGCTCGGCCATGAACATGGCCTGGGCCGTCTCGCGTATCTGCTCGGGGCGCTTGGCGCCGCACAGAGCAGCCGTTACCCCAGGTTGCGAAATGGTCCACGCCACAGCCAGTTGGGCCACGGAACAGCCGAACGTCTCGGCAATCGGTCGCATACTCTCAACCTCGGCCAAATTGTCGATCCACGCCCCGCCGGCAAACAGGGGCGAACGGCATCGCCAGTCGTCCGGTGCGAACGTGTGGTCCGCGGTGAACTTGCCGGTCAGAAGGCCCATGGCCAAAGGTTCGTAGGCGATCAGGCTAACCCCGTGCTTCCGGCACCAGGGTAGGACGTCGATCTCGGCTTCTCGCTGCAGGCGGTTGTAACGCACCTGGCAGGCGTCAAACGGGCACACGGCGGCGAATTGCTCCATCTCGTCGACCGAAAGATTCGATACGCCCACCGCCTGCGTCTTGCCTTCGCGAAGCAGTTCGCAGAACAGGCCAGCCGAATCGTCGATCGGAGCGTCGTCGGCCGGGGCGTGGAAGTAGAGCAGGTCGACGTATTCGACTTGGAGACGGCGGAGGCTTTCTTCGAAATGGCGTCGCAGCAGGGCAGGGCAGCCGGTCCGCTGTAGTTGGCCGTTCTCGTCCCAGTAGACGCCCACCTTTGTGGCCAGTACGACGTCGTCGCGGCGCGCGCGAATCGCCTGCCCCACTCGCCGCTCGCTCTCCCCGTTGCGGCCGTAGGCATGGGCCGTATCGAGGTGGTTGATGCCGGATTCGAGGGCGGCATCGATCACCGCCGCCGCCTCGGCGTCGGTCATCGCTCCGCTGGTAATGCCCGCCAGGGGCCAGCAGCCCAAGGCAACGGGCGAGATGCAAAGATCGGATTTCCCCAACCGGCGATGCGTCATGATTATTCGAGATCCGGGCCGGCAATGCGTTCGCCACGAAGCTGCTTTGCCTGATCCGCAGGGTTGAAAGTACCGTAGAAAAGGGCATTCGCGTCGATCCACGTAACGATCCGGTTCCAATCGTCCGCCGTAAGCTGGACGTCGTAATGGCCCTTGTCGAGCAGGGTCACCAGGCTGCTCGCGCGGGCGCCGAACGTATCGGGCGCGGTCAGCGGTTCGTGGTTGTTGTTCGGCATTCCCCACGCCGTGTAGGCCACCCTTCCGATCAACGCGTTGTACGAACGGCTGAAGGCCCCTTCCGGCTCGCCGGTCAGAATGACCTTGCCTTCCGGCTTCTCGGCGCTATGGCACCGTACGCAATGCCGATCCAGGACCGGTTGCACAAGGATCGGATAGCTCAGCGGGTTCGAACCGTCGGGCCCCGGCGCAATGGCCGAGGGCTCCCGGCTGACGGCCAGGGCCACGCCCGGCTCCAGCAGCGTCTGGTCGCGCGGTTCGTGACAGCCGATACACGATACTTCTTCGCCCGGCTGTAAGTAGGTCAACGACCGCATGGTCTGTACGGCGCGGCCTTGTTCATCAAGCGCCTGAAACAGGATGGGCGTTCGGGCCGGTACGCGGAAGTAGGCCGATCCGTCCGACTCGACCGGCACGGTTCCCAACACCTGCTTGCCCGGCGAGGCATTGGCCGCGCCCACGCGGGGACTGTTCGCATTGGGCGTGGTTTTCGGCAGCACTTGAACGATCCGCAACTGGCGGATCTTGACGTCCGGCAGCTTGGGCCAGCTTTCGTACACGTTGCGCAGGAAGAAGGTTCCTTCGGGCTGCTGCGGCGTACTCTTAGCCCAGTGGGACGACATTTCCAGTACGGGCGGCACGGGCCGCGTGCGAAGCGGGATGGGCCATTGGCTGGAAATGTTCGGGTCGCGGTACAGAAGCTCCTTGTTGCCGAAGGCGTCGCACAGATACAGGCCGAACATATTCGGCAAGTTGGCGCCCGGCTCGCCGCGAAGCCGATCGAAGCTGTAGGCCGCCAGGAAGTATTTTTCCGACAGCGGATAGGGCGAGCGGTAGCAGTGGCCTGGCCAGCGCCGTTCTCCGTCGGGAACCTCGCTGGCGCGCGTCGCCGCAGACCACGACTGGGGTCCCCACGTGCCGGGAACCGGGTCGTCGAACTGGGACGGCTTATCGACCGGCGTGCCGCGCATCAGGCCGCTCTCCGATTCGGGGAACAGAACGCCGGGCGTCAATCGCGTGATTGGGCGAGGGCCGTCGACGCCCTTGGTCGGGTCCAGCAGCACGACGGATCCGGCCGTCATGCCATGGTGCGGCGCGGCCGTGGCCATGATCTTCTGCGAACCGGGGATCGGCCGCGATTCCCACGTGCCGACCGGGTTGAACGTGTTGTTCCCGTAGAAGATCCGCACGTAGCTGCCGTCCTGGCGCGTCGTCCAAAGCTGCTGGTAGAACACGGCGTTCCGGTCGACGTAATCCCAACGCGTGTAGAGCACGCGGCCGTCATTCAGCAACACAGGGTCCCATTCCTGGGTCTCGTGGAAGGAGATCGGGTGCGGATTGCCGCCGTCGGCATCCATCCGCGCCAGCGTGTAGACGTAACACGGTCCCCGGCCGCAACGATGGAATCCGCCCCGCCGCGTGGAGACGAACAGCAGCTTCCCGTCGGGCAGGCACGTGGGCGAAAAATTGTCATACGGGTCATCGGTCAACCGTTGCAACCCGGCGCCATCGCGCTGAACGACATAGATGTGATAACGCCGATCGGCCGCCGCCGGATCGCCCCAGCTCTTCGGCGGCGTATCACACGTGCAGAACGCGAAATAAACCCGTTCCCCGTCGAAGGAAACCTCCGGGTGCAGATAACTGCCTTCGGGCAACGACTCGGCCAGCCGGCGCACGCGCATCGATCGGCCCGGCTCGGTGAGTACGAAAAGCCCGCCGCCCGGCTGCGCCGTATAACCGTAGTATTGCGTAAGCTGATGCGCCATGACCGACGGCACTCGCTTGGCGAATACCAGCGGTCCGACGTCGGCAAGCGGATTGGCCAGCGCGATCTCGCGCCGCGTGCGATGCACGTCCAGCCACAGCGATTCCCAGGCGGCATCGGCGGCCAAGGCGTCTGCTTGCATCGCCTTGTATCGGGCCTGCAGGGAGTTCCATGTCGCCCTCTGCTCGGCAAGATGCACGCCTTGCGCGGTCAAATCGTCGAGCAGCAGAGTACCGGACGCCAACGCCGATTCGATCGCCTGCCCGTAGCTGCGGGGTTCCTGAGGCGTGGCAATGCCATCCTGCATGCGCCAATCCCATTCGATCAACGCTTGTTCGAGGGCGGGGCACAAGGCCGGCGAGCAGGCGACCGCGTCAGCCTGCGGGTAGGCGCGCCGCTGGGGGATCCACGGCAGGTCGATCTGCTGTTCGCCTTCAACCCGTTGCAGCCGCTCCAGCCGGACCGAAGCCGGCCCATCCGGCGCGGTCAGGTCGATGCAAAGGTCCGTCGCGCCAATCGCCTGCGGAACGGCCAGTTGAACGCAGATCGGCTGGTTCTCGGCAGTTCTATCGATACGGGCAGTCACCTGCGTACCGCCGGGCAGCCGCAACACGACCGAAGCCGCCGCTCCATCGAGATGAACGGCCCTGAGCTCCAGCGTACACGGGCCGTCAACCGGGCCGACAGGGCAGTGAAGCGTCAACTGGCGTCCTTTCTTCAAGCCGGCAACCGCTCGGTGCGGCGGATGCCCGAACAGGGCAAGCTGCGCTTCCTCGGATGCCGCGAAAAACCAGACGCCGGCCCTCGTCCCGTGACTGGCGGCGACCGGCTCGCCATCGACCATGACGGTTACCCCTTGCTGCACCGCCGTCTCTTCCGCGGCCATTGCCACAAAGGGCAGGCTTACAGCCGCAAGCAGAGGCAGCGTGCTCCACGGGTCCGTCCAGCGCCAGCAGGTGATGTAGAAAGATTTCATGGCGAATGTTCCTCTTGCCGGATGTGTCCGGGTGCGACCGAATGCCGCATGCCCAAAGGCGCCGGAGGCATTCCATGCGATCCGGACGGCTCTACGTAACCCAGCGTGCGCGAAATCCGCCGACATGTGGCCAGAACCACGTCGGTATAGGCTTCGAGCATCGATTCGTGCGAGTGAAACATGGTCAACGTCGTTATCCCCGCCGAGGCGACCACGCGCCCCCTATAGTCGAACACGGGCCCGGCCAGGCAGATCATGCCACGAAGGTATTCCTCGTTGTCGGTGGCATAGCCTTGCCGGACAACCTGCTCCAGGTGTTTGCGAAGCTCGGCCGGATCGCAAATGGTCGTGTCGGTATGCCGCTGAAAGCCCTCTTGGGCAAGATGGTCGAAAAGCTCCGGCTCTGCGTGCGCCAACAGCACCTTTCCCGGCGCACAACTGTGCATGTGCAGCCGTGACCCGATGCGCCCGGCCACTTGCACGTCGCGTCGCGTCTGGCGAATCATAACGCCCATCGAGCGGTTGCCGTCGCGAATCGCCATGTAGGTGGCCTCGCCGGTCAGATCCCAAAGCTCGTGGATCGGTTCCTCGGCGGCGCCGACCGCATCCATTCGACTGATCGGCTTACTGAAATGGTATAGCGGCACCAGACTCACGCGATAGACGGGCCCTTCTTCCTGGACGACCCAGCCTTCATCGCACAAGGTTCCCAGCAGGCGAAGCACCATGTGCTTGTTGAGTTCCAGATACTGACTGATCTGTGCGATGGATAGCGGCTTGGGCGTCTCGCAGAGCAGTTCAAGCAGCCGCATTCCTTTACGGAGGGCCGGAGCATCGTACGAGTTCTTCTGTTTGCGCGCGTCAGAGATCATGAAGAAGACCGAGCAGGGATTTCATATTTGGAACAGCATTTCAGCAGCGTATCACTTTTCGCCCCCGAATGCAAGCGTTTTGCGGGCGCGGACCAAGATTTCCTGAGAAACCCCCTCCACGTGAGGGATTCATGGCAGAGCAAAAAAGGGGTCAGGAGCCTTTAAGGCGATGTAGGCAAGATACGCAATATAGGAATGGGGATTCTTGCTGCCTACGCCGAGAGAAACTTGATATACCTTGCGCACCTCGCCCAAACCACCAAAAAGGCTCCTGACCCTTTTTCAGTATTTCGGCGGGTAATCGCGATAGTCGGGACCGCGGCGACGATCTTCGCGCGGGGTGGCGCCGAAGTGCTGACGATAGTCGCGCGACAGCTCTTGCACCCGGCTGTATCCCACGCGCAGCGCAATGTCGGTCAGTGAAAGCTGGGAATAGAGGACCAGGCCGCGGGCATAACTCAGTCGCAGCCGTTTCACACGCCGCATCGGCGGCATTCCTACGGCCAGATGACACGCGCGGACGATCGAACGCTGACTGCGACCGCTTAGCTCCTCCAACAGCCGCATGTCAATCGGTCGGCCAAGGTCTTTACGCAACGTGGTCTCGAGGTCCCACCAAAGATACGCGCCGCTGCCTGTATTCGCTTCGCCGAAGGCCGCCGGCCGTAACTCCAGAAGAAGCTGGATAAGGTGAAAGAAGACCCGCAGGTGGCGTTCCCCCGGCGAGGCCGATTCGTTTCGCCATGCATCCAGCAGTCGCTGAAAGCAATCGGCGCAGCCGGGCGGCGCCGGCCAAACTCGATGCTCGTACGGTGGCGGCGCGATGCGCTGGGCGCGAAAACTGACCGTGTAGAAGGTCCACGGCACCTGAAGAATCTGCCCGTAGACCGTTTCATCTTCGTGATACCAGACGGCCGTTCCCGGCGTCAACCGGTAATGGCGGCCACTGATCTCCTGCAGCACCTCTCCTTCCGTCACGACATGCAGAAGATGCCCCGGCAGCGTGGCGCCGACGTATCGGCCTACGCTGGTTCGCGTAAGCTGATCGACCACCGCGACACTCTGGATCAAGCCGCCTTCGATAGGCGCGTACGATTGTGCATTCATTATGGCAGGATTTGCGACATTTCGGGCAGGAACTGCTTCGGAAACTGCGACTTTTTTGAACGACCTTGCGATGACAGCCGCCCCCGATTCCCGTATGCTGATTGTGCGTGAATCATGTGGCATCTGAGGACAACACCACAATCATGTTCTGACGCCGCAACACAACCCACCCCGTGCCGTGGCCTCGCACGCGGCACTATTCCCTCCTTCCATCTGGTAACCCTAGCGAAACTCGAGGAGCGTGACAATGATCCTGGAAAAATACTTCGGCCGACTGACGACGCTGCTGCTTGCCGCAGGTTATGCCCTATGCCTGGAGACTCTGGCCTCCGGCATGGATTTCCCCGGGCCAGATCCCGGGGCGGCCCAAATGAGGCAGGAAGGCAATCGGATCATTCTGAGCAACAATGTCCTCGAAAGTGAGTGGATCACAGGCCAGCCGGGGCTCCGAATGCCTCAGGTCCGAGCGTCCTCGTTTGGCGATGGATTCCACGATGCCGAAACAGCCCCGTTTTCGATCGTCTTTTCCGACGGGTGCGTTCTGAAGGCGACCGACCTGAACAAAGACGGCGAGCTTCAATGCGTTCGCATCCCGCCGAAACCCGATGCCGTCCGATCGGCAGAACGGGCGGCCGGTTGGAAAGTCTCTCTTCCGCTGGTTGCACCCGACGGCCAGTTTCGCGCCGTGTGGCAACTGAGCTTGCGCGATGGCGCGAACTACGTCCGCCAGGAACTGGCCATGACCAGCCAGGTATCCGAATCGCCAAGTGAACTGCGGCTCGGCGGGCTAGGTGCGCCGGATGCCGTTGTTGCAGGTGCGGTCGATGGCTCGCCGGTTGTCGCCGGCAATTGGTTCTTTGCCTGCGAACACCCCATGGCCGTCCATCGCGTAGAAGACGGCGCAATTTCGGTATCTCTACCGCGTTACCGGCCGCTTGCCGCAGGCGAAACGTGGACGGTGAGTTGGGCAATCGGCGTCGTGCCGGCAGGTCAGTTACGGCGGGGATTTCTCTATTATGTCGAGCGTGAGCGGGTGCGGCCCTACTCGCCCCTGGCGTACTACATTTCCTGGTTCGATATTGCGGCGCCGGACCGGAAGATGAACGAGGCCCAGTGCCTGGCGGTCATCGAGGCGTTCGGTACGGAGCTGGTCAAGAGACGCGGCGCGAAGCTCGACGGATTCGTCTTCGACGACGGCTGGGACGACAACCGCACGTTGTGGCAGTTTCATGCCGGTTTTCCCCGTGGATTTGTCCCGCTTCGCGATGCGGCGGCCGGCTACGGCGGGATTCTGGGCACGTGGATTTCGCCTTGGGGCGGGTACGGCAAGGCCAAGGCCGAACGGCTCCAATTCGGCAAAGAGCAAGGATTCGAAACCAACACACACGGCTTTTCGCTTGCCGGAGCGAAGTACTACGGCCGCTTCCGAGACGTCTGCACCGAGTTGCTTCGCCGCGATGGTGTGAAGTACCTGAAGTTCGACGGTGTCGGCGGCGGCAATGCCTCGACCGGGCCGGGCGAAGAGTACGGTCCCGACATCGAGGCCTTACTGCAACTGATCACCGACCTGCGAAAGGTCCGGCCTGAACTGTTCCTCAATACGACGGTCGGCACGTGGCCGTCGCCCTTCTGGCTCTGGTATAGCGACTCGATCTGGCGGTCCGGCGGAGACGTGGGCTACGCCGGAGTGGGGAGCAAACGGCAGCAGTGGCTGACCTATCGCGACATGATCGTACGCAAGGCTCGCGCGATGCCGGCGCCGCTCTATCCGCTGAACTCGCTGAAATCGCAGGGCGTGATGTGCGCGCCGCTTAGTCTGGCCGGCAAAATATCGAACGACCCGAACGATCTGATCGACGACATTCGTATGGCGGCTGCGTCCGGCACGCAGTTGCAGGAGTACTTCGTACGCCCGTCGATGATCGTACCGGAGGTCTGGGACGCCATGGCCGAAGCGCTCCTTTGGATGCAACAGAATGCCGACGTCCTGGTCGATACGCACTGGGTTGGCGGCGATCCGGGCGAGGGCGAGGTGTACGGCTACGCCTCCTGGTCGCCGCGCAAAGGGATTCTCGTACTGCGCAACCCGGCCGATCAGCCCAGCCATCTGGCTGTTGACGTGCAGGCGGTTTTCGAGCTGCCGACCGACGCGCCGCGCGTGTACCGGCTGGCGGTTCCCTGGAAGTCGGCCGCTGCCGACGAGCCGCTACTGCTCAGGGCGGGGCATCCTCAGCGTATTGAACTCGCCCCGTTCGAAGTGCTGGTGTTTGACGCGACTGCGGTTTCATCCCACACGGCTCCATGACGAGGACCTTGCGATGTATGCACACGACTACCGGTTTGCCTCGGCCATTCTGGGCGTCGTCGCCCTGACGGCGACCACGCACGGCGCAACCGTTCGCGAGACGACGCTGGAAATACCAACGTACGCGATCGGGCCGGAGGACAAGAATCCGCCGCTGTGGGACTGGAAGGCCTATCCGTACCCGATGCAAACGGGCATTACACGAGACAAGGTCCTGGTCCGTTATCGGGCCGTGATACTCGAGAACGAGTATATCCAGGTCATCATTCTGCCGGACCTGGGCGGGCGCATCTACGCGGCACACGACAAGACGAACGGCAACTACGATTTCATCTATCGCAACCACGTGATCAAGCCGGGCCTGGTGGCCTTGCGCGGGGCATGGCTTTCGGGCGGGATCGAGTGGAACTTCCCGACGCGAGGGCACACGGTTCACACGGTATCGCCCGTTTGTTACAAGACGCTGGAAAACGCAGATGGAAGCGTTACCTGCGTGGTTGGCGCCGTGGAATGGGCCCGCCGCATGAAGTGGTCGGTCTTTGTGACCGTGTACCCCGACCGCGCTTGCTTTCACAACCGGGTCGTCGTCTTCAATCCCACCCTGACCCACAACAACGCCTATTGGTGGACCAACGCGGCGGTCCACGCCTGGTCCGATACGCGTGTGACCTTCCCGCCGGCGGCGTACACGTTTGCCGGCATGCGCCGCAATCCGCGGGCGTGGCCCCTTTTCGAGGGCAAGGACGTCTCGTGGTACAAGGCGACGCCGTATCCGTTCGACTTCTTCTGCGGCACGCCCGGCGACTACCAAGGCGCGTATAACGTCAAACGGGACTGCGGCACGGTCCAGTGCGCGTCGCGGCACGATGCGTTCGGCAAGAAGTTCTGGACCTGGGGAACCGCACGCGGCGGAATGATCTGGGAGGACCTGCTCACCGACGAAGACGGCCAGTACATCGAGATCCAGTCCGGCCGGCTGCCTACCCAAGGCGATACCTGGAAGTTCGAGCCGCATATGGCCGAACAATGGGACGAATACTGGTATCCGGTCAAGCAGATGCAGGGGTTCGTCAAGGCCAACCCGGACGCCGCGGTGAATCTCGCCGCACGCGGCGACAGCCTCCTGGCGGCCGTAAACGTCACACGCGAGTTTCCAAATGCCCGGATCGACGTCTCGGCCGACGGCGTTTCGATCCTGTCCCAGTCCGTCTCGCTCAGTCCGAAGACCGCATGGCAACAGACGATCCCCGGCGCCGGACGCGCCAGATGCTGGAGTCTCGTCCTGCGCAACGCGTCGGGACAGGAGATCCTCCGCTGCCAACGGCCGGAAGACGTCACTATTCCGCCGCCGGAGCTTGAACCCGAGTTCCCGCCGGTTGAAACGGCCTCGACGGAAGAGATCTACCTGGCAGGCTACTATGCGTTGAAGCACTGGGATCCGGTCCAAGCCGCCGCGCTCTTCGAGGCGGCCCTCGAGAAGGATCCCGGTTTCACGCCTGCACTACGCGAACTGGCGATCCTTCGCTACAAGGACGGGCGTTTTCAGGAGTCGCTCGACTTGGCCACAAAGGTGCTTCAGCGCAACGACGACGATGACGCGGCCCGCTACTATCGGGCATTGGCCAAGGTCCGGTTGGGAATGGATGAACGAACGGAAGAGGACCTCGACCTGATCGGCCGGCGCGCGGCCTATCGCCACGTCGCTCCGTACGTCCTCGCCGCCCTGGCCGTCAGGCAGAACGACCTGGCCCGAGCCGAGTCACTCTTGCGGCAGGTCGTTGCGTGCAATCCGCGGGACGTCAAGTCGCGAGTCTTGCTCGCTGCCCTACTCCGCACTGGGCAGCGAGAGTCCGAAGCGCGGCAACTGGTAGACGCGGTCGTTTCCGAAGACCCGCTGTATCACCTTGCGACAATCGAGACGGCCCTGCTGGACGGCAAAGACGGCCGCGCGGCGTTCGACGATCCGCAGTATTACATCGAAGCCGCATGTGATTATGCGGAAATGGGCCTCGCCAATAGCGCAATGGCAGCCCTGGCCCTGGCCGACGACGACCATCCGCTGATTGCCTTCTACCGCGCATGGCTCAGGCAACCGGGCAATCGCGAAGCCGCGACGAAAGACGTTCGTGCAGGGCTCGAACTCTCGCCCGACTACGTCTTTCCGTTTCGCACCGAAGACGAAACCGTGCTCCGGGCGGCGTTGGAAAGCCATCCCGACGACTGGAAACTGCGCTACTATCTGGCGACACTGTTGGCGTCGAAATGCCGCTGGCAGGAAGCGCTGGAGCACCTGCAAGCGGCCGAACGGCAGGCATCGGACTACGCCGTGGTCTACAACAACCTGGGCAAAATCTATCGCGATAAATCGCACGATAGCAAGAGTGCCTGCACGGCTTACGAAAAGGCCATTGCCTGCAACCCCAATGATTACCATTACTACGTCGCCCTCGATCGCCTTTACGCCGAGGCTGGTGAACACGGCAAGCGCGACGCGATGTTCCAGAAGGCGCCGGCCGCCGTCAAGGCCGACTTCCGCGTCCTGCTCCAACGCGTCCATTACCTGGTGGACGTCGAGCGGTTCGACGATGCCTTGGCGCTGCTCGAAGCCCACACGTATCACCCTTGGGAAGGCTGGATTGCCGGGCGGGTAGCCTACTTGCGCGTACTCCACGGCCGGGCCGACAAGGCCATGCGGCAGGGAAACTACCGCCAGGCGATCGACGACCTGCACAAGGCCATGGAGTTCCCGGAAAACCTCGGCGTCGGCAAGCCGCATCGGCCGAACTACGGCTGCGAGTACTACAAGCTGGGCCTCTGCTGCAAGGCCCAGGGCAAGAAGGAACTCGCGAAGGAATTCTTCACCAAGGCAGTCGCCTCGCCAAACGAACCTTCCCCCGGCAGTGCCGACTGGTACGAACGGGCCGAGGAGGAGCTGGAGTAGGCAGCCTCTCCCACGCCGTAGCTGCGTATTGTAACCGTTCACAGGGGACTGTCCCCGTCGCATGCAGTGGAGAAGACAGCCTGTGCCGCCGACTCGTGAACACTTGTCCTATCCTACCTCACACCGACCCCGAATCCTGCAACTTGCGGACTCTTGTGTTCTCGGATATGCTTGATACCAGATAGAGGCATGGTTGATTTCCGGAGTGAGTCCATGAAAGCAAAGTATACCTATTGGAAGGAATCGGACGGGAAGTATCTCGGTTTCTTGAATGACTATCCTGATCACTGGACCCAAGGCGAAGATCTCGAAGACCTGAGAGAGCACCTCCGAGATCTTTATCAGGAGTTCTCCTCTGGGGAGATTCCAGGTATTCGGATTCCTGAACGTCTTCATGTTGGAGCAGAGCCATGAACGAAGTGCTCTTGAAGGACTTTCGACCCGAGTGCCTGCTGAAAGTAGCCCAGCATGTGCCGGAGCAGGCGAAGTTCCCGGTCATCGACGCTCACAATCACCTGTTCGGCGAGGCGCCGGCCGACAAGCTCGTTGAAATCATGGACGCGGTTGGCGTCCAGACGTGGGTGAACGTGACGGGCAATACGACCATGCCCCTGGAGAACAACACGTACACCATTGCCCGCCGGGAGCTAACCTGCTTCATGGACGCCTACGTGGAGCGGTATCCGGGCCGGTTCGCAGCGATGACCATGGCCGATTTCGCCCAATGGGGCGACCCCATCCTCCTGAAAGACGACGATTTCGCCAAGCGGTGTATCGACCGGCTCGACGCCGACGTGGCCGACGGCGCGTGCGGGCTCAAGGTCACCAAGGAACTGGGGCTCTACTTCCGCGACCGAAACGAAAACCTGCTGGCGATTGACGACGAGCGGTTGGCGCCCATCTGGGACCATGCAGGCGAGTTGGGTATTCCCGTATTGATGCACGTTTCGGATCCCATGGCTTTCTTTCTGCCCATCGACGAGCGGAACGAGCACTATCTGACGCTTCGCGAGTTTCCCGGCTGGAGTTTCGTCGGTTCCGAGCCAGGCAAATGGGAACTGCTCGAACAGCGCAACCGGATGATCGCCCGCCACCCGAATACCACCTTCCTGCTGCCGCATGTGGCCAACTTGCCGGAACAGCTCGGCACGGTCAGCCAGCTTCTGGACGAGCACGCGAACGTGGTGATCGACTTCTCGGCGCGCATCGACGAGCTGGGCCGTCAGCCGTACACGGCGCACGATTTCTTTGTGCGTTACCAGGATCGAATCCTGTTCGGCTTGGATATGCCCGTTTCGGCCGAGGCGTATCGCTGCTACTTCCGCCTGCTGGAAACGCGGGACGAGTATTTCGACTACCCCGACTACATCGGCCGATTCGGCGTCTATACCCGCTGGAAGCTCTGCGCCCTGGACCTGCCGGACGACGTGCTCAAGAAGATTTACCGGGAGAACGCATTGCGAATCATCCCGGGACTGAGCCCCCGATTGCCCTAACCGAGTCACCCTCACGCCCCACCCCTACTCGTGAGGGGCACCCTTGGGCATGCGACGGACACAGGTTTGCCGGAAACACAAGCACGAAGCGCCAGCGAGTGTGTCATGCGACGGACACAGGTTTGCCGGAAACACAAGCACGACGCGCCAGCGAGTGTGTCATACGACGGATACAGGTTTGCCGGAAACACAAGCACGACGCGCCAGCGAGTGTGTCCACTGGACTCACTTGCTCGCGCTGCGTGCTTGTAGGGGGGTGCAGGGGCGGACTTACACGGCTGGAATAAGGCCACCGGCCGGCTTGCCCTTGTCAAAAAGATGTAGCAGGGCGGCAAGAGAGGCTGGGGGTGGCGCGTTCAGCCCACCGCCCCCGGCGCGTCTTCGCCGTAGGCGATCAGCACCGTATGGTCACTACCCCGGCCTCATGGCGCGCGCTTTCCATTCCCGCGATGTCTTTGCCGCCTGCGGCGGCAAAGACATCGCGGGTGTTCCGACCGGTTTGGCCGTTTGCCGGTTTGTTCCGCCGCCTGCGGCGGCGGAACAAACCGGGAATAAACGGGGATGTGAGGTGGTGCGTATGGTTTCCAGGGGTAAAGAAACCCCTGGCTACGGTGCGAATCGCCTACGGCGAATAGCGCGGATCAGTGGCCGCTGGTGCGCGGCGTGTGGGAGTCGAAATCGTACCGTAACAAGCGACTTTTGGATTGGCGGCGGGCGGAAGGAATAAAATCGCACTATCCAAACACCGTGTCAACCCAACTTTTTGACAGCCCACGCTTGCCTTTTCGTGCTTCCCCGTTCGCGGCTAGCCCCGGGCTCCAATCAATCCCCGAATACGCCGCCAGAACCGCCGTATTTCTTCCGTGCCCTGCGTCAGCGATTAACTCCCAAGGGGGTATCGCCATCAGCCCTGGCCCAGGAGCGGACAGCCTGCCAGGGGGGTGCCCGTCTTGCCGAAAATTCGCAGCCTAACGTTTGACATGGGGCTTGACTTCTGGTAAACTCAAAGTTGTGTCCTGGGACAATCTCCCGGTACATAGCGCCAGGAATGTGGGATGGACGGATCTTTTTCGGAGTTGTATTCGGCAACGCTGGCCGTTTTTTGCTGAAAGGTCGAACCATGCGTAGCATCAAGCAGTGGCATAAAATCGTTCTCCTCGCGTGCATTGCCATCGTCCTGTTCAGCGGTACCGTGAAGGCGCAACCCGATGACTTTGTGTCGGGGCCACAGTACATCGTGAATGCGTTCGAGCTGAGCGCTAGCGCAATGCTCGATAGCATTTGGCTCTGGACGAACGGATACCAGACTTATGAGGTTACAGTCTACGATTCCTTCTCCGTCGATCCAGGGACGGGCGCGGGCACGTTCGGCACTCCGTATGCAACCGGATTCTCCTCTCGTCTAAATGCGGGCCATCTTGAAGTGGAACTGGATTCTTCTGTGCTGTTGAGCGCAAGTACTCCCTACTACGTTCACGTGATGGCCTACGCCGCACCGAGCCACGGCGTCAGCTTTGATTCTCCTGCGGATAATACCAGCTACTATCTGACTGGAGCCACTTGGAATGATCTTTACGACACGCAAGCGGGGCTAACGTTTGCAGGCGGTTCTCCTGCTCCGGCCAATTTCGTGATGGACCTGAACACCTCCTCGTTGCCCAATATCACGGCGACGGGTATTGGGACCGATTGGACGATTACGTCCGGGCCGACCTTTACGGAACCGAATACGCTCGACATGGGCCTTGAAGCGACGGAGATGAAGCCGTTCGTTATGGAGATTGATGTCGAGAGCGAAATGGAGCAGATCACGCTCACCGAAGAGGTGCTGAACAGCATCACGGAGCGCGACTGGATCGGCTTCGGCTTCCAGCTTGGCTATTGGGACGAGCAGAACCAGCGATTCGTCGCTTCGACGGCAGGCGATGGCTTGAACTTCGGCTACTCGACGAGCACCGAGTTCGGTCCGGCGACCACCCTTTCAGAAGATCACATCCAGTTCGGCAACGGTTTTGTAGAGCCGGGCGAGACGGCGTCCTTCGCCTTGCTGATCAACCTGCCTGGCGGGTCCGACAACTTCACGTTCGCCCTTCAGCAGTACGCCGTTCCGGAGCCGAGCACCTTCCTGCTGCTGGCCATGTCCGGCGTAATGATGCTGCTCTGCGGCCGCCGCCGATAGTCTTACGCAGTGCGGGAACAAGTTCCCATATGGAGTACGGTGATTCATCACCGTTTTCTTCTGCGTACGGTTCGGCTGCTCCGGTAAAGCGATGACGCGAAGGGCAATTCCAGGGGGTTGACATCGGCAGGCAGTGATGCTACGGCAACTACCGCCTTGAGGATGGAGTCTTCTTGCGTCGAGTCGTTTTGCTTGCTGCCAGCCTGCGGCAGGCAAGGATGAATCATCTCTTTTCAGCAAGTGAACACGCTTCAGGGGGTGCTGCAATGCGAAGGCTGGAATGCGCCTGGGAAGTGGTCTTGCGGTTCAGCTTGATCGCGGTGGCTTGGTGTCTTCTTCTCCAAATTGGTTGTGATCACGATCATCGGCATTCTGATCGGCCTGGCTTTTCTCAACCATGAGTCGATCCACGGCCATTATCCGGCGGGCGGATGGACCCAATACTGGACCGGCGACCCGGAACGCGGGTTCGGCAAGCGGCAGCCCGGCGGATGGGACTACAACATTCTGCCATTCCTGGAGCAGCAATCGCTGTACGATCTGGGGCTCGGCAAATCGGAAAACGACAAGAAGACTCTGGCCGCCCAACGCGTGCAGACGCCCGTCGGCATCTACCATTGCCCCAGCCGCCGTCGGCCGGGACTGCGTGCGGCGTCGGTAACGCTTCGGAACGCAACCAATCCTATCAACCAGAACGCCAAAATCGACTACGCCTCGAATGGCGGTACCTACCAACAAAGGGATGTGACCGGACCAACCACCCTGGCCGAAGCGGAAACCTACAACTGGGGCTCCGATCTGGCCAAGTTCAACGGAATTGCCTACCAACGGAGCGAGGTCACGGTCGCCGAAGTACGCGATGGTACGAGCAATACGATCATGGTCGGCGAGAAGTACCTCCGGCCGGAAGCGTATGATAATTCGACCCTTTCCTCGGGCGACGATGAAGGCGTCTTTGCCGGTTCAAACTACGATTCGATGCGATTCGTCACACTCACCAACGGAACGACCGTAGAAAGCCCCTTGCAAGATCGAATCGGTGCTGAATACGAACGGAAGTTCGGCAGCGCCCGCGCCGGCGGCTTCAACGCCGTCCTTTGTGACGGTTCCGTCCGGTCGGTCAGCTACAGTATCGACGCCACCACCTGGATCCGACTCGGGAATCGCCAGGACGGCGAGCCGGTAGATGGCAGTTCGTTCTAATCGGCGACGAGAATCTGAAAGGGGGCCGCCTTTCTTGCTGAAAAATGCCTGGAATTCTGCAGCAAGATGTGTTACACTGCTGCCTGGATAGAAGTCGATTCGGAATGTTTGTTTTCCATCGGCAATGCACGATTGCGGCAAGTGCCTCCTGGCATATCCCGTTGGCAAGCCGAGTTCTGGTAACATTCTGGAGAAGACTCCTTCTGTGTGTACGTCGACGAGCGAAGAATGGTATATGAATCGCATAGGGTATCGCAAGTTCATCTCCTGTGGTGGAGGGTATCATGGTTCTATTCCGACGCACGTTCCGGCAGGTAGTGTTACTAGCAGCTTGGGCAGGCTTGTGGGCAGCAGTCCCCGGGCAACCTGCCGCAGCGTACGAACCCTTGCTCATCACGCCAACCGCGATCGAACAGACGGCTTCTGACGCCCCCTCATCCAGTGCCTTGCCCGTGAACTTGATCAACAACAGCGGCCTGAGTTCCATACCGGATGCGACGAACTACACGACCGTAACACACTCCGGCGGCACTTGGTATTCGTCTGCCGTGCTTCCGAACTACTTCGACGCCGGCGGGACACCACCGGTCTTCCTTCTGTCGCTTGAAGAACCCACATACCTGACGGACTTGGTTATTTGGGGCTATGGCGGAAACAACAACGAGGCGTCCGATTTCCTTGTTGAGTTCTCGCAGGATGGCGGTGTTACCTACTACGACAGCGCCACAGTCGCAACCAGTTCGCTCTTGGGCACAGGTTCCGCAACGCTTTCGTTCGGAGACGTCTTCCTGGCAGATAACGTCCGCCTGACCATGACCGATAACGCAGGCGGTCGCGGTTTCAGCGGTACCGGATACGGCGATCGCGTCGGTCTTGGCGAGATCAAATTCCTCTCGCGTGTCCCGGAGCCTTCGAGCCTTTCGCTTCTGGTCCTTGCCGCGATCGTATTGGTTGGCGGCGGCCGACGACGGTCGAGACAGCAATAGCCGGACGGCTGCATATGGAGTACGGTGATTCATCACCGTTTTTCTTCCGCGCTACGCTCCACCCCAAACGCCAACCGGGGCCGTAACGTCACACACCCCGCCCATCCCAAAGCGGGAACAAGTTCCCGCACTCCATATGGGGCCGC
The DNA here is from genome assembly GCA_040772845.1 of Thermoguttaceae bacterium. Classification (GTDB taxonomy): domain Bacteria; phylum Planctomycetota; class Planctomycetia; order Pirellulales; family Thermoguttaceae; genus PWXP01. Next base: position 4,195,550 of record JAXGXG010000001.1, on the reverse strand, counting down.
CCTGCCGTTATCGCCGGCGGCTGCTACAATGTTCGGTGGGGCGATGGGAGCGAAGGGTATGACCGTCTTGTATGCACTGCTGTTCGTTCTGCTTCTGGCCGTGTGCTGGTTTCTGAACGTCTTCGGTATTCCCGGCAACTGGCTCGTGCTGCTGGCGTCGGCCGTATTCGCATGGCTCGTGCCGGCCGAATCGGCCATTGCCCTCGGTTGGCGCACGCTGGTCGTCCTTCTCGTCCTGGCCGTACTGGGCGAGATTGTGGAGTTTCTGGCGGGTGCGGCAGGGGTGAGCAAGGCAGGCGGCAGCAAGCGGGGCGCGGCCCTGGCGCTTCTCGGCTCGCTCGCCGGCGGGCTGGTCGGAGTGATTGTCGGCGTGCCGATCCCGCTGGTCGGGTCTGTGATTGCCGCTATTCTCTTCGCGGCTGTCGGGGCCATGGCCGGCGCCGCCCTGGGTGAAATCTGGCGGGGACGCGACCTGGAGACAACCTGGCGTATCGCCAAACTGGCGTTTTGGGGCCGCCTGGCAGGAACACTGGGCAAAACAATCCTCGGCGCCGTCATGATCGCCGTGGTGATTGCCGGCATGTGGCTGTAAGGGCCCGCGAATCAAGATCCGGCCTGTTTTGCCACCCTGTATCAGAACCAAATACCCAGGTATAATCACAGGCAATCGTCCCTTCCGTTTCCAGGTGCAAACTGGCAATTCGCTGGAGTCCCGGCTTCAGCCGGTAAACGGCTACTCCGCTGGCGCCTCGCCTTTAACCGGAAAGGAAACACCGCCTGAAGGCGGGACTCCAACCAAGACAGCCTGGCGAGAAACGGAAGGGCCCAAACCATTCAGCAGCGAGGCCAGGAGAACGGGAGGATGCAGGCTGGCGAGCAGCCGGAACGAACATGCACTGCGACACAGGCAACGATACCGGGTCCGTAACGCCCGACGGAAGTGAGGGACTGGAGAGACCAGGTTTTATCAAACTGTGGTGGATCGCCGCTCGGCCATATTCGCTGACCGCGTCGAGCATGCCGGTAATTTTCGGAACGGCCATGGCCGTAACCATTGGCGGCGCGTCGTTTCATCTGTTCCGGTTCCTGGCTGCGCTTGTGGGAATGGTATCGCTGCACGTCGGCGCGAATCTTCTGAACGACGGCATCGACTTCAAGCGCGGCTTCGATCGGCGGGTCAATCCGATCAGCGGCGCCGTGGTCCGTGGCTGGATCTCGCCCAGGCGGGCGTTTGCCGTTGCCGCCGCACTGTTTGTCACCGGGTCGATCCTGGGGATCATTCTTGTCGTGGTCGCCGGTCTGCCGATCCTGTGGATCGGGCTTGCCGGAGTGGCGATCGGAGTGGTCTATTCGGCCGGACCGTTCGCGCTGAAGTACCATGCCATTGGCGACCTGGCCGTGTTTCTCGATTTCGGGGTGCTCGGCGCCATGGGCGCGTGGGCGGTGCAAACGGAAGAGGTGTCCTGGCTGCCTGCCTTGTGGGCGCTGCCCATGTCGCTGCTGGTCATCGGCATCTTGCACGCGAACAACTGGCGCGACATCGAATTCGATACGGCAGGCGGCGCCCAAACGATGGCGTCGCTCATCGGCGATCGCCTGTCGGTGGTTTACTATGCATTTCTCGTCTTCTCGCCCTTTGCCATTGTGCTGGCCATCCTTGTGCTCGGACACCTGGGCATCGGCGAGAAGATGCCGTGGACGTTTCTGCTGACGTTTCTCACGCTGCCGATGGCCGTCATGCTCATGCGGCGCGGGCTGGCGCGGCATACGAGTCCGGACCCCCGGTTGTTTCGTTCTCTGGACGGCGCTACCGGGCAACTCAACCTGCTCTTCGGGCTCCTGGCGACCGCATCGCTTCTGCTGGCCGCCATATTGAGCTGAGTTGAGCGGTGCGATGCGCTGCGCCGCTTGAGCACGGGGCCTTCCCGTTTCCAGGCGAGCATGGCAATTCGTTGGCGGTCTGGGCTTGAGCCGAAGAGCGAAGACCGCCTGAAGGCGGGACTCCAACCGCCGAGAAGTCTACCGCCGCGGACGACGCCAGGCGAGCAGCAGTGAGCCGACCGCCAGCAGCAAGAGGCTTGCCGGCTCGGGGATGGCGATGGCCAATCCGCTGAACAGCAGCGAATACGCCTGCGATCCGCCTGTCAGATTCCCCTGGTGCCCGACGTGAATGCTCCAAAGGCTTCCAGGCGTAATGCCGGTAAGCGACACCTGCTCGACGACGTCCAGATTATTCACACCGGTGCTTGCCGCGTCGGCCGGGTTCTCGATGTCAAGCGTCCACGGATAGTAGATGGTCGAACTTCCGTCGGTCAGCCAGAGGTCGAGGTTATTGACCAGGACGGAGGTCCGGTTGTCCAGCAGGTCGTTCTGGGCGGTTCCGGCCGGATCGGTCCAGACGAGCGTGGCCTTCAGTTCGCTATCGGTGGCCATGAGGCCGGTCAGCGAGAAGGTGGCAGAGTCGGCCAGCGTGTTTTCGAAAAGGTGGTCGGAGCCGCTTCCATCGATCGCACTGGTGAGGAACTCGGCGGCCGCCAGACCGTTGATCAGGCCGTACCCGGTCGCATAGTCGGGACCTGGTTGGCCGCCAATCGCCGTGTTGACCACATCGGTGGCCGTATGGATGACGTAGGCCTTCTGCGTGGCGGAAGTGGGAATCGAACCGCTCGTTAGTTTTTGGTAATGCTCATGCAGCAGGGCAAGTGTTCCGGTCGCGTTCGGCGCGGCCATGGACGTGCCCGACATGCCGGTATACGACGCGTCGCCTGCGTTGCTGGTCGAAGTAAGGCTATATCCATTGGCGACGACGTCCACGCCCAATCGCCCGTCGTCGGTCCCGCCGTACGACGAGAAACCCACGGTAGAAACGGTACTGCCGTTCTGCGGCTCGTTCAGGTGATCGTAAACGGCTCCGATAACGAGCGTGTTCTTGGCCGTCTGGCCACCGGCGGGAAGGCTGTCGTATCCGTCGCCGTTATTGCCGTCTGTGCCGGGTATTGTATAGCCGTCCGACGCACGAACAAGATACCGCCCATATCCCAGGTTGGCGACATAGGTGGCCGGCGCGGTCGTGAAGAACGCGACGAACTGCCCGCTTAACGTATTAGTGAAGCCGTCATTTCGGTCGTTGCCGGCCGACCACACGCTCAGATAATTGGGATTGTCTGCCAGGATGTCGTCGATTGTCGCGCTTGCTGCATTATACAGGCCGAACTGGGAATCCTCGCCGGCGGCGCCGCCAATGCTATAGTCGCCCCACCACATGTCGGCGTAGGTTCCTGAAGACACTTCGACCGTACCATACCAGCCGCAGACGGACCCGTACGAATGATTCGAAATATCGAGCGCGCCCGCATTATTACGCATTTCCGTCAGGTCATTACTGAAGTCCCAGCCTTGGATCGTAACCCCGCTGGCCATACCTTTCGCAGCCGCTATAAAGCCTTGCGCAGCGATGGTGCCGGCCACGTGTGTGGAGTGAACGTGCGTTGCGGTGGCATTGTTGTTGGTAATGCTCACCGCCGTGAACTCCTGGTGCGAGTCGAGGATCGAGCCGCCGTCCCAAATCCCCACGACAACGCCTGCACCGGTCAGACTCAAGCCAGCCGCGCCGCCGGACCACAGATCCTCGGCATTGGTCGTGGCGGCAGCGTTCGCATTGTGCAGAATGTACCGCACCTGTAGCGACGCGAGCCGGTCTGCCTCCGAGGTACTTGCCTGCAATCCCAAATCGACGGCCTGGGCCGCACTTGCCGCGAAGAGGACGAGCCCCACCGCCACGGAACCGCAAAGACCACAAGACGAGCGATTCATTCTTTTGCCTCTTCACCGGTAGAAGCCGGACGCCACCTGCCTACTGCCCCTTCAAAAGCAGGCGTCTTTCGCGGATCGCGAACCCTGGCTGCCCCTTAATATAGATAAAAAGCGTCAGGGATAGCAAACGCCTCCCGGGAACTTTCCGCGATTTTTCGCCGGAGGGGGAGTTCATGGCCGACCTTGCTGCACCTTGCATCGGCCTTCCCAGACAGCCCATCCACGCCTGCCACCCACCTGCTACCCCCCCTCCCCCCCCGCCCGCTTTACCCTGAGACTTGTCTTGCTGCGAGGTGGGGATGTGGCTATAGTACGCGGCCTGCATGGGGGCTGTTCTGCGAAGTTTGGGGATTTGATGTTGCGCGTTTTTCTGACCAGCCTTGTGTTCTTGTTTGGGGCTTTTGCTGTTACCGCAGGCGCCGACGCACAGGCGCCTGCGCCGCCCGACGTCCTCCGTCTGCCCCCCATCGAAGAAGCGACCGGGCCGAATTCGGAATCGCCGGCGTCTGCGCCTCCGGCGGCCAGTTCGGAAAAGGCCGAAGACGGCAAGGTATCGGTCGAAACGGAGGAAGCAGCCGCGGTTGTCCAGCCGCCCGAGTATCTGCCTGTCTTCTTCTTCCCTGCCTATCGCGAGATGAAAGCGTGGGACGGCAGCTTCGAGCTAGGGCTTGACGGGACGACGGGCGATTCAGAAACGTTCAACTTCCGGTTCGGGCTCGACTTGGAACGGAAATGGGACGTGCACCAGATCGATTGCGACATTGACTACACGCGAAAGTCGGCCGACGGAAACGAGACGGCCAACCGCTCTATTCTCGACTGGCGTTATGAACGTCTCTTCCGCGAGACGCCCTGGACCTGGTTCGTCCACGGCTCGGTCGAATACAACGCGTTCGAAGAGTGGGACAGCCGCATTGCCGCCGATACAGGTATCGGCTACAAGGTCATCGCCACGGACGCGACGAAGCTGATCAGCCGCGTCGGTGGCGGTTTCTCGCGCGAGTTCGGCCTGCCCGACGAATACTGGGCGCCCGAGCTGATGCTCGGCATCGATTTCGAGCATAAGGTGGGCAAACGGCATCGCCTGAAGGCCAAGGCCGAATATATGCCCGACGTCACCAAGTTCGCCAGCTACCGCTTGAACTCGCAGGGAAGCTGGGAAATGCTGATCGACGAGGAGATGAACCTGAGCCTGAAACTCAGCGTCATCAGCCGATACGATAGCACCCCGGACGATACGGACCCCAGCGATCTGGACTACGCCGCCGTTGTAATGTGGCGATTCTGACGGCCTGTGCGTGCATAATACTACTGGCGAATCAGTTCGCCCACAGTCATGCCGGCCGGAATCATCGGCAGAACATGCTCCTGGTACGGCACCTGAACGTCCAGCAGATACGCACCCGGCGATTCGACCATTTCACGGAGTCCGTCGAGCAGCTCGTCCTTCTCGCGCACGGCGCGCGCCTGCCAGCGGAAGCCGCGTGCGATGGCGACGAAATCGGGATAGCGTACTTCCGGCGTAATGCCGTTGCCGCGTCCCAGGGCCTCGGGGTCGTCGATCGAGCCGAGATACGTATTGGCCCGATTGGCCTGGTGGAACCGGTCCTCCCATTGCACGACCATGCCCAGGTGCATATTGTTCAGCAGCAGCACCTTGATCGGCAGTTTTTCGCAGTGGCAGGTGGCGAATTCCTGGATGTTCATCAGCAGGCTGCCGTCGCCGTCGATATCGATCACCAGGGCGTCGGGATTGGCGGCCTTCGCACCGAGGGCGGCAGGCAGGCCGAAGCCCATCGTGCCCAGTCCGGCGCTGGAGAGCCACCGTCGCGGTTTGCGAAGTTTGTAGAACTGGGCTGCCCACATCTGATGCTGCCCGACGCCGGTCGCGATGATCGTGTCGCGATCGCGGGTGAGTTCGCACAGTTGATCGATCGCATACTGAGGCAGAATTCCCGCGTAATCGGTTCGATAGTGGAACGGATCGGCCTTCTTCCATGCGGCAATCTGTGCAAGCCAGTCGGTCAGGTCTTCCGGCGGCTCCACCCTACGGTTCAGTTGGGTAAGCACGTCCTTTACGCTGGCGTTGATGGCCAGATCGGGCGTCTTGATCTTGTTGATTTCCGACGGATCGAGTTCGACGTGGACAATTTTGGCTCGCTTGGCGAACTCGGGGACCTTGCCGGTAACGCGATCGTCGAATCGCACGCCCAGGGCAATCAGCAGATCGGCTTCGTTCACGGCCAGATTGGCGTAGACGCTGCCGTGCATGCCCAGCATATCGAGCGACAAGGGATCGTCGGCCGGATAGGCGCCCAGTCCCGTCAGGGTCATGGTCACGGGGATTTGGGTCTTGCGGACCAGTTCGGCCAGTTCCTCGGAGGCGTCGGCGGCGATGAGCCCGCCGCCCACGTACAGAACGGGCCGGCGCGCCCGGCGAATCATGGCCGCCAGAGCATCGATCTCGGCCGACGATGCAACGGGCGCCTCCGAGCAATAGCCGGGCAACTGCATGGGCGCGTCGAAATCGGGAACCGTCTCGGCAAGCTGCACGTTCTTCGGCAGATCGACCAGCACCGGACCGGGACGCCCGGTGGTCGCCACGTGGATCGCCTCGCGCAGCACGCGTGCGACGTCGGCCACGTCGGTCACGAGATAATGGTGTTTCGTTACGCTTCGCGCCACTTCGACAATGGGCGTTTCCTGAAAAGCGTCCGTACCGATGACCGGCGTCCCCACCTGCCCGGTGATGGCCAGCAGGGGAATGCTGTCGAGTCTCGCGTCGGCAATTGGGGTGATGAGATTCGTAGCGCCCGGACCGCTCGTGGCCATGCAGACGCCAAGCTTGCCCGTACTCCGCGCGTAGCCCTGTGCCGCGAATCCACCCCCCTGCTCATGCCGCGGAAGGATCACGCGAACCTGGCCGCGAAACCGCGTCAGGGCCTGGTGCAACGGGATACTGGTCCCGCCCGGATAGGCGAAAACCGTATCCACCCCGTGGTTCACCAGCGTCTGGATGGCGATATCGGCCCCGCTTATGGGCACCAGGCTAACGCTTTTGGGTGGTGTTTTCGTGTCGCGTGCGGCCATCTTCAGGGAACTCCTCCATCTTGTGGGCTGTCCAGCCGTAGCCGGGCAACAGAATCGAACATTCCAGCATATGCGGTACGGGCGGGGAATTCAACACCCGCCCCGCTCGACAGTGGCAAGAAATCCGGACCCGTACTACCTTGAAAACGCGGGGCAAGAAGGCTAGAACGCGGGGCTGATCCCCAACCGCTTCGCCCAATGCGCAATCCGATGCAAGAACCAACGCTTCCTGCCTGGCACGATAGCCCCTTCATGCGAGCGGTGCGCCGCGAACCGGCGGCCCATACCCCGGTTTGGCTGATGCGGCAGGCGGGGCGCTACATGGCGGAGTATCGGGCCGTTCGAGAGCGAGTCCCATTCATCGAGCTGTGTAAGACCCCGTCGCTTTGCGCCGAAGTGATGCTGACCGCCGTCGAGCGGCTCGGAGTCGACGCGGCAATTCTCTTTTCCGATTTGCTGCTCATTCTCGAGCCGATGGGCCTGGGACTCGAGTTCACCAAGGGCGAAGGGCCCGTGCTGCATCATCCGATTCGGGAATCGACCGAAGTCGACCGCCTGACCGAACTCGACGACTGCGAGCCGCTCGGTTACGTGATGGAGGCCGTGCGTCAGACACGGGCCGGTTTGGACGATCGGTTGCCGCTGATCGGCTTTGCCGGGGCGCCGTTCACGCTGGCCGCGTACGCTATCGAAGGCGGCGGCAGCCGGAACTACCTGCATGTGAAGCGGCTGATGATGACCGACGCGGGCGCGTGGAATGCCCTGATGGCCCGATTGGCCCGTTCGGTTGCGCGTTATTTGATTGCGCAGATCGAGGCGGGCGTTCAGGTGGTCCAGGTATTCGACAGTTGGGTCGGCTGCCTCGGGGTAGACGATTATCGCCGATTTGTCCTGCCGCACACGCAGGCGGTGATCGAGGCGGTGGAGTCCCACGCGCCCGTCATCCATTTCGGCACGGGGAACCCGGCCTTGCTGGCATCGCAACGGGAAGCGGGCGGGCAGGTGCTCGGCGCGGACTGGCGCATCCCGCTGGACCAGGCATGGGCGGCCGTAGGCCATGATCGCGCCATTCAGGGCAATCTGGATCCGGCCGTGCTGTTGACCACGCCGGCAGAAATCGAGCGTCGGGTCCGGCAGATTCTCGAACGGGCCGGAGGGCGCGCGGGCCATATCTTCAATCTGGGGCATGGCATCCTGCCGCAGACACCCGTGGAAAACGCCGTGGCGATGGTGGAAGCGGTCCATGCACTGAGTGCAACGTCGCTGGGGTAACGGCAGGGCAACCTCGCAGCGGCACGGGGCCGATCCGCTACCGGATCGGATCATCCGGTCATTTTCGGGAACATCTCGCGGACCATGGTAATGGCGGCGGGCCCGACGAGGATGACGAAGATCCCCGGGAAGATGAAGATGACCAGCGGGAAGATCAGCTTGACGGCCGTCTTGGCCGCCTTCTCTTCGGCCATCTGGCGGCGGCGCGTGCGCATGGCTTCGCTTTGTACGCGCAGCGCAAGCGCCACGCTGGAACCGAACTTATCCGCCTGAATCAGGACGCCGGCAAGACTGCGCAAGTCGGCCACGCCGGTTCGAACTCCGAGTTCATGCAACACCTGCGAACGGGGCCGGCCCATCTGGAGCTGGAAGTTGGACAGGGCGAACTCCGCGGCGAGGATGCGGTAGCTCTTCTTCATTTCGTCCGCCACCTTGCGCATGGCCTGATCGAGCCCCAAACCTGCCTCCACACAAACCACCATGAGATCCAGGGCGTCGGGCAAGGCCAGAAAGATCGACTGCCTGCGGCTGCTTCCGATGTATCCGACCACGAAGTCGGGCAGGTAGAAGAGAACTCCGGCCAGACCGACGGCCCCGATAAGCGTCTTCTGATTGACGCCGGCGAGCCCGAGGATGGTGCCGCCGCCGAGGAACAGCCCGATCACAAGTCCGGCGAACTTCAATCCCAGGAAGATGCTTCCGGCCGCCTCGCTGCGGAAGCCGGCGTTGGCCAGCTTCAGCTTGAGCTTGCCCATTTCGGCTTCGTTCTTCGGCTGAAGCGGTTTGGCCAGCGCGGGAGTAGCCCTTTCCAGCACGCGGGTCATCGCATCCTGCTTCTTCAAGGCAGCCGCTTCTTCCGACCTTCGTTTCCGGGGGTTCTTCAGTTCATCCAGGCGTTCCAGCGCGCGCGGTTTCCCCGTCGCTACGAGTTCCAATACCCACCAGGCAATGGCGGCAAACGTCCCGAACAAGGCGAGCGGCAGCAATGCCTCGAAGTCCAGCGACGTATCGGCAAGGATGATCATGAGAACGCTCATGGCACTTTCCAATTCAATCAAACGCGAATGTTCACAATCTTCCGGATGACCAGGGCGCCCACCACCTGCATGACAATGGCAATCGCAAGCATCTGCTTGCCCATCGGGTCCGTGAAGAGGACCATGAGGTACTCCGGATTGAGCTGGTAGACAGCGAAGAACAGGACAAACGGCAGCGCGAGCAGTACGACCCCGGATAGGCGGCCTTCGCCCGTCAAAGCCTGCACTTGCCCCCAGATCCGGAACCGGTCCCGAATCAGGGCGCCGATCTTGTCGAGGATTTCGGCCAGATCGCCGCCGGTCTGTCTTTGCAGAATGACGGCGGTCACGAAGAACTTCAGGTCGAGGTTCGGGATGCGTTCGGAGAGATCTCGCAACGTTTCCTCCAGCGGAATGCCCAGGTTCTGCTCTTCGAAGGCGCGTTGGAATTCCGTGGAGATCGGATCGCTCATCTCCTCGCCTACACAACTGAATCCGAATCCGAGGCTTTGTCCGGAGCGGAGGCCGCGGGCGATCATTTCCAGGGCGTCGGGCAGTTGCGCTGCGAACTGCTTCAGTCGGCGTTTGCGCCGCCACAGGATCCACATCATGGGCAACGCCCCGAGGACAACGGCGACGACCGGCAGCAGCGCCAGATGCACCCCGAAGGCGGTGCCGAACAGCAGTCCGGCCCCGGAAAGCGCCGCCGAAACCAGCACCAGTTGCGTAATACTCAACGAGGTATCGGCCTGCTCAAGAACCAGACTGATATTGCCGAACCGGGTAAGGAAGCTATCGAAAATACCCGGTTCTTCATCCAGCGGTTGCGAAAGGACGCTCTTCTCCTTCTCAAGCGATTCCTTGGCCGTCCCCACGCTCGTGAGCATCGCAAGCCGGTCCTCCACGGCGGAGTTCTCTTGCCCGCGAAACATGAGCATGAGGCCGCCGACCATCGCCGCGACAAAAACGAATACGGCAATACCGATCCAAAGGGTAGGAGTCATAACGAACTAGCCTGCTGCACGTGGTTAGTCTTCCATCATGATGCGTTGGCGGAAGGCGCTGGAGGGGAGCCGGACGCCGGCCGCCTCCAGCCGATCCATGAAGCTTGGGCGGACGCCGGTCGCGTGGAATTGGCCGTAGGTGCGTCCGTTCTCGTCCATCCCCTTCTTTTCGAAGCGGTAGATGTCTTGCATGATGAGCGTATCCTGCTCCATGCCGACGACTTCCGTAATGTAGGTAATCTTCCGCGGGCCGCCTTGCAGTCGCGATGCTTGCACCACCAGATCGACGGCGCTGGCGATCTGCGTGCGCATAGCCTTCAGCGGCAGTTCGAAGCCGGCCATCATAATCATGGTTTCCAGACGGGCCATGGCGTCGCGCGGCGTATTGGCGTGGATCGTCGTGAGCGACCCTTCGTGGCCCGTATTCATGGCCTGAAGCATGTCGAGCGCTTCGGTGCCGCGGCATTCGCCGATGATGATGCGTTCGGGCCGCATACGCAGGGCGTTCCGCACCAGATCGGTTGCCTTGATCTCGCCTTTCCCTTCGATATTGGCGGGCCGGGTCTCCAGCCGCACCACGTGATCCTGCTGAAGCTGGAGTTCGGCCGCGTCTTCGATCGTGACGATTCGGTCCGTGTTCGGAATGAAGCTCGACAGCGTGTTCAAAAGCGTCGTTTTACCGGAACCCGTTCCGCCGCTGATGATGATGTTCAGCCTCGCCTTGATGGCTCCTTCCAGCAGCATAACCATTTCGGGCGTGAATGCCTTGTAGTTCAACAGGTCTTCGAGTTTCAGCGGGTTGGCGCCGAAACGGCGAATGGATACCGCGGCCCCGTCGAGCGCCAGCGGCGGGATGATCGCATTGAATCGGGAGCCGTCGAGCATGCGCGCATCCACCATCGGACACGTTTCGTCCACCCGGCGGCCGACCCTCGAAATAATGCGGTCGATGATCTGCATCAGATGATCGTTGTCACGAAACGCGACGGTTGTCTTCTCCATTTTCCCGCGACGTTCGACATAGATGTTCCGCGGGCCGTTGATGAGAATATCGCTGATAGTCGGATCCTTCAGGAGCATTTCCAGGGGCCCGAGTCCGAAGGTCTCATCAAGCACTTCCTCGATCAGTCGCTCCCGCTCGGTCCGGTTCAGCAGAACGTCTTGCGTGTCGCACAGGTGCTCGACGACCAGCCGGATTTCCCGGCGAAGCGTATCGCCTTCCAGTTCCCCGACGCGGCTCAAATCGAGCTTATCCACCAGCTTGTTGTGGATGCGCTGCTTGAGGCGTTCGAGGTTGTCTTCTTTCGATTCAGGGGTACGTAAAGTCGGTGCAAGCTTTGCCATGGACGCTTCCTCGCGCAGTAGTGCAAGTCTCCTACTCGCCGACGGTTCCAACCTGGGGGAGGGACTCGGCCGAGAGGGCGCAAGGTACGGACCTACAGCGCCCCAAAAACTCTAGCTTATCCCCTGAGACAATGAGGGCCTCCCGGCAGACAATGCCGGTTTTCGCGAACGTACCGGGCAGCACCGAGGCTACTGCCCTCAACACGGCCATATCTCTGCCCCCCCGGGGCGACGCCATCCCCACCCGTTCGTAGCTCCGCCTTCAGGCGGTCTGTCCTGTGGCTCGGCTGCGGGAGCGAACGTCTCGCGTGGGTTCCGATTACGATTACGAGCACGAGCACGAGTACGAGTACGAGTACGAACCTCGCACTCCCACTCGTGCTCAGCTTTAGCGGTGCTCGTACTCGTAATCGAAGGTCTTGCGCGGGCAAGGAATCTTTCTCCCTCAAGCGGCGTCAGCGCGGGGGGGGCGGGATTTCGGATTTCGTCATTCCTTCGACATTTGGCTTTCGACATTCGGCATTCCCGGAGCCACTGTCGTCTCGACGGTGTTCTCTCGCGGGGTTACTCCGGTTGCCTGAGTGCCGCGACGATGTTTGCCGCCTGCTCGGCCGACCATTTCTGGAGTATCTCGACATGCGCGTCGTGCGGATTGCCGGCGGCGATACTCGCGGCCAGCTCCTGCTTCATGCGTTCCTTGCCGGCGTGCATCGTCTTCTCCATCGCCTCCCACCGCGACACTTGCCGCGGGCTGGCTTTGCCCAATTGATAGGCGGAGCCATCGACCAGGCATGAGGGCGTACCGGCTTGGCCCATCAGGACCGGGAACGCAACTGCGTGCGCAGGAAGCGAGATCCAGGCGCAGGTGAGCATGTCCGGATGATTCGGGTCGATTTCTACGGTCATTCCGGAAATGGACGAGTTGAAGCAGATGGACCGATCGCGCGAGACGTTATGGAACAGGTGGAAGTCGATCGGTTCGGCCGAGTCGCGCAGTCGGCGCGCGGCGGCACTGTTGTCCAGGCGACTGAAGTAGGCTTTCTGCGTATGAAACTTCGACACCACGTGACGCGAGTTGTTACTGGCCTCCAGAATGCGGCCGTCGCGGTCGACGAAGAGCCAATGGTTGCCGTTGACCTTTCCTCCGGCGTAGTAGCCTTTGGCAATGAAGTCTTCGAGAATGGCCAGGGCTTCCTCACAATTCGCCGCACGCTCCGCAATATATCGGAGAATCGCGCCGCTCATCAGGCCTCGCCACTGGGGATCGGCCGGCTCGGGACGCAGGGCATTCGGGTCGTTCTTCCGCGTATGCTCGACCGGGTAGTCCGCTGACCCGGCAAGTCCCTTTTCATTAACCATCATGGAGCAATTGATGGCGGTGGCATTCGAGACGGTGAGAAACTTGTTGATGCCTTCCAGCGAACTATCGACGATGTATGCAGCCTGCTGCCGATCTCGATTGTCGCGGTTCTTATGGAACAGGATGGCGCCGCCTTGCTCAGGGTCGCGAGACACGGCGTACGAGGTGCACTCGTGCAGAAAACGATCGCGTACCGAGCCGGTTCGATAGGCAATGTACATATCTTCCGGCACGCCGGCGGCTCGCGCTATGGCTCGCGCTTCGGCAAGCCAGTGCGGAGCGATCTGCTCGACAATGCGCACATAGCCGTTCGCACGCTGCAGAAGGGCTTCGCGGGAAATGCCTGCCGCTTCGGCCCGTTTCAGGAAATCGGCTTCCATATCCCGGACGATGTTCTCTTTGTTCAACTCGCCCCATGCCGTACCGATCTGTTCGGCGGCGCCAGCCAGGCGGATCAGTGGTATCTCTTGTCCGAGGGCAGTGAGCGAGGTGAGGACAACGGCGGTCAGCAGTATGGCGCATCGAAACATGGCGGGAGACTCCTGCGGTAGTCAGGTGAGGGTTATTGGGGGACGTCTCAGGGCTGGTGAAGGATTTCATATTTCAAATCTGCGCTCCCAGGCCCAATCGCTGGGGTTCGCTCCCGTGGCGGATAGGGCCCGGCGTTCGCGGAAACGGCGTATTACACGTCTAATCTACGCGGAGCCCCGGGCGAGCACCAGGTGCTTCCGCGGCCGAAGTCCTGTTGTTTTCCGACAATTGCGGCAGTGAGGCCATCCGAGAAACGAACGGCTCACTCCGGTTTCCGCAGCGACTCCATGAGCTTCGCGGCCTGGGCGGCGGCCCCTTGCGAGGCCCATTCTCCCCATCCGGCCGACACTATCCCGGAAACCCTCCCGGCCAGTGCCATCGCAGGATGTGCAGTTCCGGAAGCGCCGCCTGCAACTGCGAGACGGCGTCGTCCGAAACGTTGACGTCGGTAATGTTGAGCCTTTTGAGGTTCTTCAGGTTCTTCAGCAACGCAAGCCCGTCGTCTCCGACGAGGGACTGCTCCAGGTCCAACTCGACGAGACTGGTGATCTTGACCACCTCGGTCAGGCCTTCGTCGCCAATCGTCGTTCCGTTCAGGCGGAGGGTCTCGAGTTTTGGCAGACCGGCGAGATGCTTCATGCCGGCATCGGTTACCTGGGTGTTCGCAATGGCGAGCCATTGCAGGTTTTGCATCCCTCGGAGATGGACCAGGGCGTCGTCGTTCACCATGGTCGCGGTCAAATCGATCCGCTCCAGGCCGGCGGCATTCTTGAGATGCGCGAGACACGCACCGGTAATGGGCGTATCTCGCAGGAACAGTAGCCGGAGCTTCGGCATTTGGGCCAGCGGCGCGAAACCCTGATCGGTAACGCTTGGGCATTGCGATGCACGCAAACTGGCCAGGTTCGGGAAATGGGCAAGCACCTTCAGCCCTTCGTCGGTCACCGCCGGGCAGCCTTCGAGGGACAGCTCGGCCAGGTTCGTCAGTCCGGCAAGGCGCGAGAGACCGGCATTGGTAACCCCCGGCCCCTGCAATCGAAGCGCGCGCAGGCTCTTCATTCCGGCCAGATGGGCAAGCCCCGCGTCGGTAATACGGTTGCATCCGCGCAGGTCGAGCAGCCGGAGATCGTCGAGCCGCTTGAGATGCTCCAAGGCCGCGTCGCCGAGGTTGTTGTCCAGCAGTTCAAGCTGCTGCAAGCCGGGCAGCTCGGCCAGGTGGGCCATCGCCGCGTCGGTCATGGCCGCCGTGCCACGCAGGTTCAGCCGGCGCAGCCCCGCAATCCGCTTCAGCTTCGCCACGCCCTCGTCGGTAATACCCGTGCTTTCGAGCGCCAGGTGGTTCAGCCGGGCGAGGCCGGCGAGGTGCTCGACGCCGGCGTCGGTAATGGCCTCGCCTCGGAGCAGCAGTTGCTCGAGGCCTGCGAGAATCGCGATGCGCGCGATGTCCTCGTCGCGTGCGGGCGTGGTGTCAAACCGCACGCTAACGACCGTTTCGCCGTCGTACCGGGCAACCCCGCCGATGGACTCGACGTGCTCGACAACGGTCTTCACCTCCGCCGGATCGAGCGCGGGCCCGCCGAGTTTCTTCGGCTCGGGTTCCTTTGGTTCGGACTCGCTTGGCTCGGGCCCCTTCGGCTCGGGCCCCTTCGGCTCGGGCATTGCCGACTCGGTGGTTGCCTGCCCCGTCGTTGCCGGTTCGGATGCGTCGGGAGAGGGCGTTTCGGCCGGCTCGACGGCTGCCGCGGGCGGTGGGGCCGCGGGATCCGCCGGCGGCGCGGGGGCGCAGCCGCCGACGGTCCAGACGGCCAGAAACAGCACTCCAATGGTCTGGATAGAAGACTTCATATCGTTCCTACAGCGTCCATCCCTTGCGGTACGCAGGTCGGGCGGTCTGGTCGGCCTGTTCGTTGTTGACAATCCTTCCGGAGATGGGATCGTACTCAAGGGTTTGGTTGGGGAAGAGCGACGCGAGGTTGCCCAGCAGATACCACTCGCTGAACCGGCCGCTGAAGTCGATGAAGTTGCACATCGGCTTCGTGCCGCCCTTGATTGCATTGATCCAGCCGCCGGGGCCGGGCGCGCCCAGGGGGCGTGCCAGCGACTCGGGCGGATTGGCGACGTCCTTGTACTGCGCCGCCGGCATGAGTTCCATGCGCGAACTGCCATGTCCGGAGGTGCGCATCAGGCCCTTGCTGCCGACCATCAGTTCACACCGCCACTTGCATCCTTCCTGGAACTCCGCCACGGTGCCGTATTCCGGACGTTTGTCGAGCGCTTCCTTGATCGCGGCGAGCCACTTTTCGTTGGGGCGTGGCCCGTCATCGTCGCGGGTGTAGGTGAGGCGAACCGGGGGCATGTCGCCGCGAGCCGGAACGTCCCAGTTAACAACGACCCAAAGCGGAAAGGTCTCCTTGCACGCTCCACCCTTGCAGTCATCCGACGTCTCGGCCGTAACGCGGATGATCGGCCGCTCGGCCCCGTCCTTGGGAGCATCCCACAACGTATCGATTTGCAGCGCTTTGAACGCCGTGGCGAACAGGTGCGGGGCCCAGCCGCCCAGGTCGCCACCGGAGAAGTCGCGCCACACGCGCCAGTTGGGCGCGATCCACTCGGGGTGGTACGGGCGTTCCGCGCCCGGGCCCAGCCACAGGTCCCAGCTCAACCCCTCGGGCGCCTCAAACGTGCCGGGCGTGCGGGTGCGCGGGCCTCCGCCGGCCGTGCCCATGCGCTTAGCGCCTTTCAGATGCACCTGGCGAACCTCGCCCAGGGCGCCGGCCCGAACGTGCTCGACCGCGCGGACGTTGTAGCCGCCCTGGTTGCCCATCTGCGTAACCACGCCGTGCTTGGCGGCCAGTTCGGTGACCGTCCGCGCCTCGTGGATGGTGCGCGTCAGCGGCTTCTCACAGTAGACGTGCTTGCCGGCGCGAATGGCCAGGGCCGTCGGACCCGCGTGCGAATGGTCCGGGGTGCATACGATGACCCCGTCGATCTGCTTGGCCGCCTTGTCGAGCATGACGCGGTAGTCCTGGAACTTCGCCGTGTCGGGGAAGCGTTTGAAGACGCCCGCGGCCCGCCGGGAATCTACGTCGCACAAGGCCACGAGCTTCTGGTTGAGAAACGCGCCGCCTCGGCCGCTACAGCCGACCAATGCGCAGGAAACCTCCTCGTTGGCTAGGTAGCTCCGGGCGGACGCCGCGCGACCGAGGATCGTTACCCCGGCGGCGCCTAATGCGGTTTGCGCTACAAAACGACGACGACTGATGGGATGACTCATGGCATGCTCCTATCGACACGTGCGAGGAAGATGAATGCGCGGGTGGGCCTGCGCAGGGGGAACGCGTGACGCCAAACCATGCCGCCTTCGACTCCGGCCTCGAACAGCCAGGCAAGCGCGGCTTGCCGCACTGGGATGCAATCGAAGTATCGAACGGCGAGCATGCATTTCTCCAGCGTCACGCGGAGCGTGAAGAATCCAACAACCAGCTTCTCCCGTTCGCCGGGAAAAATCAATGACATTATCTTGCAAATCATTTACACTTTTTGATTAGGCGCCCCGTTGGCGGCCTTACTCGCGCGGCAAAAACCCCTCCTCGAAACCCCAGTAGAGCGCGGGGGCCGTGGTCGGCGCATACTGCGGGTAGAGCGGATTGGCAACCGCCGCGGCTGACGAAACGGTCAGTGGCAGACTCACAGCCGCTACGAGTCGAAGCAACCTCGAAATACGGCCACTTCCGCCATGCGGCCCTCGAAGGAGGCGAAGCGGTCGCAACGGTCGCCTACGAAGATATCATGGCAGCCGGCCGGCCGCGTAACCGCCGCCTTCCCGGCGATGATCGGCTCGGCGGCCTCGTTGAGGTACACGGCCCGATTGTCATTGGGCAAGCCGTTCCAGAAGAACAGTTCCACGGCGTAGTCGGCGCCCGGGTCGAACCGCGCCTTCATGCACCCGCCGGCGAATTGCACGGCCCGCGGTTTCTCGCCGGCAGCGCGCAAATCGTCCCGGTCAGGCCCGTCGAGATAGAACGCATAGCCCGTCTCGTACGCGCCGTGGTTGTCGTTGCCCGAGCTATCGAACGCCTGCGTCCCCTCGATCTCGCCAAGCCGCCAGTACGCAACCGGTTTCCGCTGAAGGACCTTCTGCGCCAGCGGCCCTTGCGAAAGCACGATCTTGCGCCGCGGCCGGCCGGTTACCTCTTCGAACATCTGCAGGAGCGACTCGGCCATGATCGTTTCGATATCGTCCTGGGTAACCGTGTGGCGGGCAGGCCAGGTGTTGTATCCGCCCAGCGGGCGCAGCTCGGGCGGCGGGATATAGCCGACGCGGCCGTTGGCCAACTCGATGGTGAACATGTCGGCCAGCGGGCACTGGAGCTTCAGTTTCAGGCCCGTGATGGCGTAGACTTCGGGCGGCATGGCGGCGATGCCCAGCTCGCCGATCCGGATGACCTGCAGTTTCGCCTTCACCTGGGCCATGTCTCGCAACTGCACGATTTCGCGCGCGTAGACTTCCGGCCTGGTTTGCGGATCGCGCCCGGCCAACTCCGCGTAGATCTTGTCGGCCCATGCCTGGGCCTCCTGGTCCGGCTGCTGCAGCTTGACCGGGATTTCCCGCTGCGCCACGGCAAGCGGCGCCGATGTGTGGAACTCGATTCTCTCGTACGCGCGCAACGCCGCCTCGGCCACGCCGGTGGCGTACTGAATGCGCGAGGTCGGCTTGGCGGGGTTTGCGTAGTCCTGCCATTGCTGATCGCCGCTAGTGCCATGCGACATCATGGCGCGGACGTTCCGCCGGCCGAGTGGATCGGCGCCAATGCAGTCGGGCCGCCGGATGAACACGCGGCAAAACGTCCCTTCCGGATGATCCTCGCCGCCCCATCCGATCTTCGCAGGCTGGAGATTGGCGGCGGCCTTCTCGATGCACTCGATCAGCTTGCCGGGGATGAAGACGGCGTAGTCGGCATCCGTCTTGGTTCCCAAGGCGCCGTGCAGCGCGCCGCCGGAATGCGTGTGCGTTGCCGAAATCATCATGTTCTCGGGCGGGATGCCCGCCGACTTCGAAACACCCGCTCGCACCGCCTCTTGGATCGGGTTGGGAACGACAATCGTATCGACCACCATCAGGGCGAGCCTTGTCGCGCCGTCGTCCAGCACGAGGCAGCGGGCAAACAGCCGGTCGTTGACCTTGCTGTTCGAACGGCTTAGGAACCCGCCGGAGACGAGCACGGGAAACTTCACGGGCGTAACGTCCACGCTCGCCGCGCCTGCTCGAAGCCCGCCGCCCGGTTCGGCGGCCCGCGCAGCCACGGCCGGCAAAACGCCGCCGAGGCATCCCAGTCCGGCGGCCGATGCATGACGCAAGAATTCGCGACGATCAGCAATGTGTTTCACGGCTGGCTCCCAGTACACGATCAGTCAAGGATCTCGAAGGGGTCCTTTTCCGCCGGCGCGCCGCCAAGTTCAGGACGCCGAAGGCCAGCAAGAGCCACGACGCGGGTTCGGGAACGCCGACAAGATAATGGTCGCGAATCTCCCCGAGCGAGAGCGGGCGGCCGTAAATGGCAATTTCATCGAGGCTTCGGACAAATCCTTCCTGCAGGTAGGTGTAGTCGTTCAGGCTACCGGCGTGGTTCCAAAGACATTCACCGCGCCCCCCTCGCGATTGCCGTCACTGCCGACAAAACGCACATCGGTGTTGTTCGTGCCTGAAAAACCGAAGTTGCCGGCAACCTGATTGTAGAACACCATACTTCCGGCCGATTCCCGCAGGCCGGCATAGAAGTCGTCATCCCCGAAATAAAGACGCGTATTCCTCGAAGTGGACCAATTCCAACCCGATGGCGACAGGATGTCGGCCGAAAATCGCACCACGCCCTCGCTTACCTGCGAACCGATGGGGTGCAAGGCATAGCCGTAATTCGCCGTGACGGCGCCGACCTCGCCATGCTGATTGACTGCCGGGGCATAGTCTTCCACCGTAATCGTCGCGGCGCCCGAGTTGCGACGAATCCACCGGTCCTGGGCGTCCGCCGTACTGTCCGGCGAGCCAACCAGCGGCCCCAGGTCATAGTCGAACGTCGTCGCGCCGCCGATCGGCCCCGCACTGGTGCGGGTGGCGAAGTCGTTCTGATACCAAACGAACGATAATGCCGCCGTGGGCCGGCCAGCCAACAGCAACAGAATCGTCGCGACAAGCAAGAGATGACATCTCATGACGAATCTCCCCAACCCCTGACGAATTATTGTGCGGGACTCACTCGTTGCTTCACGCCCCCCATTATAAGCGACACGAAATCGACGTCAATTATAACGTCTGCCAAAGTCTTTACACTTTCTTGCAACCTATCGTGTCAGTTGGCAGTTCGCAGTTGGCAGTTGGCAGTTGGCATTTGACAGTTGACAGTCACGCGCGAGCGCGGTGGGTGAGGCGTCGATTTGAGATTTCGGGCTTCTTTCGTCATTTGACTTTCGACATTCGTCATTGCAGGGAACGTCTCCGTTTCCTCTGCGGCCTCCTGTTCGATATCCGCTCTGCTTTTCGTGTGTTTCGTGTCTTTCGTGGTTCTTGTCTTGGGCGAGACTGCTGGGGAAGCCGCCTGAAGCCGGAACTACGAACGTCGAGAACCAGGGAATCGGAGATCGCAGATCGGAGTTGGAGATCGGGACGCGCGAACTGGGGTGCTTGCGAGCGGCTGTAGACCAGAAAGCGGTAACAAGTTCCCGCACTCCATATGCGCGGCTTCGCCGCGGCGTGCGGCAAGGACCGAAACGCCCGATCCACTTGCTGGCGCTGCGTGCTTGTATGGAGGACGCGGCAGCGCGTACAAGCTCGAAGCGCAAGCGAGTGGGTCCGTTAAGGACCGGAAACGAGGCGCCCGAAACGCCCAATCCACTTGCTCGCGCTGCGTGCTTGTATGGAGGACGCGGCAGCGCGTACAAGCTCGAGGCGCAAGCGAGTGGGTCCGTTAAGGACCGGAAACGAGGCGCCCGAAACGCCCAATCCGCTTGCTCGCGCTGCGTGCTTGTATGGAGCACGCGCCAGCGCGTACAAGCTCGAAGCGCAAGCGAGTGAGTCCGTTTAGGACTCAACCACGGATGCAACATGGACGGGCAGGCGAGGGCGTTCTTGCTTTGTGTCCTCTGCGGTCTCCTGCTGGTCTTCTCAACCGCGGCGCGGTTGACGCCAACGCGAAGACAAAGAAGAGAATGAACAGGAGGAAACGGAGGGCACAGAGAAAGGGATGTTGCCGAGCACGAACTCTGCACTCCTGCTCGTGCTCAGCTTTAGCGGTGCTCGTACTCGTAATCGAAGGCCTTGCGCGGCCGAACAACCAGCCCCCCACCTATCTTCGTCGCTACGACTCTCCGAGGCATTCCGTCTGGAATGTTCACGACTCGGAGATCGGGACGCACCAGCGGCCACTGATCCGCGCCTATTCGCCGTAGGCGATTCGCACCGTAGCCAGGGGTTCCTTTACCCCGGGAAACCATACGCCCCCTCCCACATCCGCGTTTATTCCCGGTTTGTTCCGCCGCCTGCGGCGGCGGAACAAACTGGCAAACCGGTCGGAACACCGCGCGGTGTTTTAGGGAATGCGGCGCGAGCCCTCCGGTCCCGGCGTGCACCCCACCGGACGGCTTGCGCCGTGCCGCTACCATCCCCCGCGCGACTTGCCGTCCGCGAAAACGAACAGGCCCGGAATTGTCGCACGCCCTTGGCCCTGTTCGACTGTTCGACAACGGGTGGCCGATTACCTTAAACCGTTGCTGTCATTGGGGTTACGCGCGATTGTCGCGCGTGGCAAAACTCGGCGTCCGAGGCCGAAAAACGGGTTGTAACCTGTTGTGTGGCAAGGAGTTGGGTATTGTCGAACAGTGTTTTTCAGGCGGTGTTCGCAAATAGGTGAGCGAAAACGCCCACTGTTTCGCTAACCTGTTATTTCACAAGGACTTACAGCAGAAAGGGCCGGCTTACGGGGGCCCATTGGGCGCAGTCCTTCCACCGCTGGACGCAGAACCATTTTCTGCGACGGGTGGTCTTATGCGACCCGAGGGTGCCTGCATCTCCGACGCTGGTCTTAGGCTGCCAAAAACTGCCCGAGGAATTACGTTGCCAATCGGTCCTATTCCGCCGGCTTTATGCGACGCAGTAGCAGACCGTACGGGGCCGATCCTGTGCCACT
Source organism: Thermoguttaceae bacterium (assembly GCA_040772845.1). Classification (GTDB taxonomy): domain Bacteria; phylum Planctomycetota; class Planctomycetia; order Pirellulales; family Thermoguttaceae; genus PWXP01. Next base: position 4,173,940 of record JAXGXG010000001.1, on the reverse strand, counting down.
AATGGGCAAGGATCCCTCACTCCGTACGGCGGAACCCTCGCGTTGGGGCCGCCGCTGAGAAGGACGTCCAGATAGGAACGCCCTCCGCACGCTGTTCCACACACGCCGCCTCACCTGCGTGCGGTTTTGCGGGCGAAAGTATCAGTCTCGCCAATCGCATACGCGCGTCAGGTGGCCGGGCTTACGACGCCGGTATACCACCCCTATTCAGGTCTTCTGTTCGGCCTTACGCTGCCCACAGGCCCCTGTCTATAGTGGCGTCAGAGTATGCCGTCACCTTACCATACTTCGTGGCCGATGTAAATCCCCCGGGTGGGGGAAGTTGCTAGTTTCTAGTTTCTAGTTGCTAGTTGCTAGTGACGCGCTGGCGCGGGAGTTGGGAGTTGGAAGATCGGAGATCGGAGATGGGAGCGGAAGGGCGCGAGCCCTCCGGTGAAGCTCGGAGTTGGAAGCTCGGAGATCGCAGATCGGAGATCGGGACGCGCTGACGCGGCTGGTCAAGTTTTACACAACCGCAAAGCGGTTGCACAACAAAGCCCAGGGTCGCTTTAGCGCACCCTGGGTGCACGTTCGCATCACACATTCCCAACCGCAAAACGGTTGCACAACAAAGCGGCATTCAATTGATTAGATTCGATTCCATGGTGAGCACCCGCCAGTCGTGTCGTTCCTGCCGCGCCATCCACAGAACCACACGGGATTCTCTGCTACATGAATCAATCCTCATTCTCTATAGGTGCGACGCGACAGTGATGGTATTCGGCACATGCCGCACTGTTTCGCAACGAACAACTTCGGCGTCTACGTTGTGCCCTTGCTGCACGGTAGCCAGAAAGATAAGGCACGCCACACAACCCCCTCGCCATCGCAGACTGGTAGACATTGGCGGTTCCTGGTATTTGTCTTTCTCGCGTTTCATGTGGAGTCTGCCAACAAGAGCAAGAAGAAGGGAGCATCAAACCCCCATAATCCTGAGCACGCCAACGACGAGTGCGCCAAACCACCCGCACCAGAAGAGTGCATTCAGAACCTTACTATGCTGGACGACTTGCCAGTTCCATTGCTTGTGCCGACAGATCGGAACCAAGCCGATGAGAACAATCGTAAGGATAATGAAGCCATCGTAATGCATGGGAGGGCTCATTCGTGTCTCATGCCGGTATTGTTGCGTCAACGAGACCGTCCGCCAATCCAACCGCTGTTGGCTTGGGAGTGATGCGCCAGATAGCCATCTTTCATGTCCTGCTACCGTCACTATATCCTCGATGGTGCAATACGACAATACGAACGAGGATCGGGGTGTGGCAAGACGGGGACGAACTAGAATCCATTACATACCCGGCGCGTAACCGTTCACGGGTCTCAGAGCCATTCTGAGTGGATTCCCCGCGAAGCGGCATGAGTGTAAATTCTCGTTGAAGTTGATTGGGTTGTCAAGTAGCGGCCCCGAACGGGGCTTAATCGTTTGGGGTATTCTCGCGGCGGCAGACCCCGAGCCGCAGAGGCGTGCTGGTTTTCTCGCGATACGGCCCGTATTGATCTTGCTCTTGCTCGTCGATGCCGGTATCGTCTCGCACCATGAAATTGCGGCCCACGACCGAATGTCCGAACTGCAAGAAGCTCGCTGGGCGAGTTGGCGAGTTGGAAGAGCAAGTAGCCGCCGCGCTTGAGCGAATTGCCGAACTCGAACAGCAGTTGGCCGCGGCACGCAAGAACTCCTCGACTTCCTCGAAGCCACCGTCGAGCGACATCGTTAAGCCGAAAAAGCCGCGTGGCAAGGGCGGCAAGAAGCGGAAACGTGGCGGTCAGCCGGGGCACGTGCGACACGAGCGGCCCGAGTTTCCACCGGAGATGGTCAACGAGTTCTTCTGCCACACACTCGGTGCGTGTCCGGAGTGCGGCGGCGAATTGCGATTCTCGCGCCAGGCCGATCCACGTGTCGTGCAGCAGGCTGAGATGATCGAGACCCCGCTTTGGATCACCGAGCACAAGATGCTGGCGTACTGGTGCCCGCATTGCCGTAAGGTGCATTACGCCCCCATGCCCGAGATGGTCGCGAAGACCGGGCTGTTCGGCCCTCGACTGACGACCCTGGTGGCCTTCATGAAGGGCGTCTGCCACGCCTCGTTTAGCACGATCCGCAAGTTCCTCCGCGACGTGGCCGGGATCAAGGTCTCGCGCGGCTATCTGGCCAAACTCATCGCCAAGGTGACCGAGTGGTTGACGCCCGCCTACGAGGAACTGCTCGCGCGCCTAGCCAGCGAAGCGTTCCTGAACGTCGACGAGACCGGCCACAAGGAAAACGCCAAGAAGTTCTGGACGTGGTGCTTTCGTGCCGAACTGTTCACGTTGTTCCGCATCAAGCCGTCGCGTGGTTCGGAGGTGCTCATCGAGACGCTGGGCGAGGAGTTCAACGGTGTGCTGGGCTGCGACTACTTCGGCGCCTATCGCAAGTACATGCGTCAGTTCGACGTGCTGGTGCAGTTCTGCCTGGCCCACCTGATCCGCGACGTGAAGTTCCTCACCACGCTTTCTGACAAGAAGCAGAAGGCCTACGGCGAGCGAGTCCGCGAAGCCCTGCGGGACCTTTTCGCGGTGATCCATCGCCGCGAGAAGCTCAGCGAGTCGGGCTTTGCGAGGAAGCTTCAAGCGGCCCGCGCCGAGGTTATCCGCGTGGCGACCACACGGGTGCCGCCAGGCAAGTACGCCCAGAACTTGGCCGCGCGGTTCCACAAGCACGGCGAGGCCTACTTTCAGTTCATCACCACCCCGGGCATCGAGCCGACGAACAACCTGGCCGAACAAGCGATCCGCTTCGTGGTGATCGACCGCCGCATCACCCAAGGAACGCGCAGCGAAACCGGCCGCCGCTGGTGCGAGCGGATCTGGACGACCGTCGCCACCTGCGCGCAGCAGGGCCGCTCGGTGTTCGCGTTCCTATTGGAATCGGTCGAAGCTCATCTTCACGGTGTTCCCCCGCCCTCGCTGCTGCCGTCAGGAAGCTGACGGCGTTCTTCTCTCAATGTCCCCTTGTCTCGCCCTGCGGCTCCGCGCTCATCCTCCGGCAGCCCCGTGAACGGTTACCCCGGCGCAATGGGCGGACGGTCCGGCTTTTTGGGCAACGGTGGCGGAATGCCGGGAGGGAGTGGGCGGAGAGGCCACCGATGGTCCGGTGACGATGCCGCGGAAAAGGAATGGCGACAGACTATGCCCACGGCCCGGGAGCTGTCCACCGCGACGTGAACGGCTGGCCAGAAGAGATGGCTCGCGCGACTGGGCCGATAAAGTCGGCGATCTCGTCGACGACCTCCTGGAGTGTACCGCAGGCGAAGTCGATGCGCGACTTCCTCAGAAAACCTGCCCACTGACGGATCTTGTTTGCGTCCCCGTGGCCGTCCCCGGAAACAGGACCCATAGCCCCAGAAAAGACTCCCGTCCCCTTCCCTGAAAGAGCCTTCGTTGTCAAGGGTGGTCTCTGCGGATTGTGTCACTTGGGGATGCTTCTTTTTATGCCGTAGTTGCGTACGATCTTCGCAGTCCGTCAGGACGAACTTTTTGCAGCTCACGTCGTTGGGCTTCTAGCTTCGCTGTTCTGCGCTATAAGACTCACGTCGACTCGTCACCGTGTTCCGATCTGTTTTCGCGAGGTCTATTCGGTCGTTCTTGTCAATGTGCGACCGTGCCTCTACCCGTCCCTTCGTGGACGCCCGCGGACCGTGTTATACGTCCGCGCTCGGGCAACATCTGCCCGACACCGCTTTGTCGATTCGATCGTCCTGCGGGCTCCAGGCCGCTCCATAATCGTTTTCACGCCTGGCCAAGGTGGCCGAGGTCCAGGGGACGGGTCGAGCTGGCATGGAGCCGCAGGGATTCGCTCGCCGGAAGGCGGCGAATCAACACTGTCACAAAAGTCGAAAGGTATCTCCGTCGGTTGGATTGTGGATGCTACACTTCATTTGCCTGACGCGGAGGATAGGGCAACGGTGGGAACCGACCCGAGCGCCATCGTCAGGGCTCGAAGAGGAATGAGGGTGGGCCGACAAGGTTCACCCTTGTTCTTTGCGCCACGAGTGTATTCCTCTTTGAGCTTCATGCGATAAATCCTTTGGGGGTTTGGGGGGACGCCCCCCGAAAAATAATGCTTCAGTCGATTTCTTCAGGCCTTGGCCTCCGCCGTGCCTGCGTAGGCGTCGAATGCCTCGTGTCGCTTGACTATCGCTTTGTAACGGTACTTCTGCTTCTTCTTGAGCATATGCCAAAGGATCGTCGTCAGCCGCCGCATCACCGCCACCCGCGCAATCTTCGCGCCCCGCCGCCGCTTGATCCGTTTGAACCACGTCCGCATATCGCTGTCGAAACGTAACACCTTGATCACCGCCTGATTCAGCAGATAACGCACCAGCTTGCTACCGCGTTTGGTAATCGAGCCCAGCCGCTTGGTGTTCTCGCCCGAGTTGTTGCAGCCGGGAGTCAGGCCGAAGAAGTTCGCCAGGCTGTCTGCGTGCTTGAAACGATCGATGTCGCCGATCCGGGAATGGATCGCCAACGCGCTGTAATGTCCCACGCCGGGAATCGACTCCAGCAGTTGCACCTGCTCGTCGGCCACGGCTCGCTCGGCGATCTTCGCTTCCACGACGTCCAACTGCGAGTCGAGCAGGTCCCATTGCGACACGAGCATGTTCAGTTCCAGCCGGTCCAACGCCGGCAGTTCGAGTTCCGTCAGCCAGGCTCGCACCTTCTTGGTCTGAAACTCCTTCGTCGGTTGGAATTGCTCCAGGTTGTGCTTTCGGAGCAGCTTGTGGATGCCGTTGAGCACGGCCGTGCGCTGCCGCGTCAGGCGGGCTCGCAGCGCGGTCAACTGCCGGTCGTCGGCCTCTTGCGGGCTGGGTGGCAGAACGCGACGCACGCCCAGCGGACACTCGCCCCCCAGAAAATTGTGCCGATGCACCCACAGCAGGTGCGAAAGTTCAGCAGCGTCGCGCCCGTCGGTCTTCTGCACGGATCGCTTGGCCGGCTGGATGACAACGATCTCGCGGCAACCATACTCCTTGAGCATGGCCAGGAGCCAGGGATTCATGCCGCACACTTCGAGGATGGCCATGAAGCCGTCGTCAGACTTCGTCTTCTCGGCAAGATCGGCAAAGAAGGTGCGAACCTTCTCCCACTGGGTGCTCACCTGCCGCTTGAGGATCACGGAACCGTCTTCGTTTCGCAAATTCACCGTCAATTGCCGCTTGTGCTGGTCGATACCAAGGTACAACATGCTGGGGTCTCCTGGAATGAGTGAACGTTGGGTTTATAAACGTTCCCAAGCGTACTTTTCTTGGAGACCCTGGCTCTTTCATGGTATCTTTGTTGCAGCCGGGAAGGTTCACGACTCGGAGAGTCGTGCGACAATTCGCGGTCTCATCATTGCTTTCTCTCTTGACCGCAACCCACAATCCGCATAGAATTTTTGCCATGGTCGCTATTTTCGTCTACGATGCCGGTTCTCGCCGCACCAGCCGCACGCTGGGCGATACGCCCGGCACGCAGATGGCGTGGACCTACGGCCGGCAGGACAATTCTCCTACTGCCATCAACTCAGGCATCCCCGGCGCGTCGTTCACATACACGACGGGACGGCGGAGTGCGGGTATCAATATGACGCCCTCGGGCGGCGAGTCTCGAAGACTGTTCCCGACGATGAAGCATCGTCAACCACGGTCTTCAGCAAGGACTGTGAGTGTCGGCCAACGGAAACGATCAATGAGACGGACGCGCAAGAGAACAAGTCGCGCTCTTTCGAAATATGAATCAACCGTGTGATCGAGAGGATTCCGAGCGCCCAGTTGGTCCAAAGTGCTGGATGAAGAAACCGGCCGACCCCATGGCCAAAAAAAGGGAGTTCTGCGGGGCAAGTGTGAGATCAAGACGATCGAGAAAGGCTTTAAGGGCAAATGCGTGAAGAAGCCATGAATGCTGGAAGGTCGATACTTTCAATAGACGACCACGCGGACCGTTGCCTCTCGCATGGTGTTGGGCGGTACCGGTATCTTGGCTGCCCCGCAGCTAGAATAACCGTCCGCATGGGTTGCCTCACAGCATGGCATGGCATTTTGATTGCCTGCCTTGCCTCTGGGTGTCAGTGCGCGGCGCCGCCCGAACAGTATCCACACAGCGTATCTGGCTCTGCTATTGGCAGCTTGGCGGGCGGGCGAGTGGTTGACGAGTCTGGTGTTCCCCTGGCCGGCGCCGAGGTGATTGTGATCGGTATTCCCGCTCACGATGATGGACAACTCGCACATAAACAACCCGCGAAAGGGATCGAATCGCGTGAGATACTCGCCACGTGCGTAACGGGCATGGACGGTCGATGGACGGTAGCCCCATCTATCCTGGACGCCGCCATGCTTAAGATCGTCGTTGGTGGACTGCCGAACTACTGGGACAACTACTACTACATTGAGGACACAAAGCCTAGTTGTGATGATGATGCCGAACTCGCGGCCAGAACGCTATTGCTGACAGACGTTCGGCAAGGTAGGCCCGTGCTGAGACTCCGTCGCATTCTGGAATGGTTGCCGGTTTGCGTGGTCTTGTCTGAGGATGGAACGGTTGTTTCCGACGCCGAGGTTGCTGTCGGATCGGGAACCTTCGCTTGGCCCGAGCTCCGTGGCGTGACCAACCGGCATGGGCGATTCCAGGCCGACAAGTCAGTTCGCGTACAGGAGAAAGGCGACGCCATCACCGTCAGTGTGCGCGCTGCTGGTTTCGATGCTGCTCAGAAGCAGGTCGTGCTTACTGATGCAGATACCATGCAACAGGTAGCAGTATTCCGTCTTGTGCCCGGCAGGGAAATCACAGGCCACGTACGCGACGAAAGCGGCAACCCTCTAGCCGATTCGAGTGTTCTCATTGTTGACCGGCGACACAAGTGCCCCATCCAATCATGGATCGTCACGGACAGTGAAGGTCGGTTTCACGCGACGGGGCTTCCGGAATCCGGACGGCTTCTTGTCGTCGCCGCCGCCAACTCCGAAGAGTTCACGCACAGTGCGGAGGAGGTTCTCGTTGAACGTGTTACGCGGAGGGCAATGAATATCGTCTTGAAGCGGCTGAGCGTCGCCGAACTCAGGATATCTGCGGACCTCCGTAAGGAGGCCGACGCATGGCTTGCGGAGAAGTTTCCGGACGGACCGGCTCCGAGACGACATATCGCGCCGGAACAGGAAGGTGCACCCACCGAAATGGTATTCGTTACTCGGCAGCTAACGAATGATGGTGGAATCCCAGGTGCTCTCTCGTCAGCCTTCTTCCGAATTGAAGGCGATCCCGAGGAGTATGTGCTTTTACACTACAATACTCACGGGGGCGAGACGGGCGTAATTCGGTTGGACGATATCGTGCGAGAGACGGCATGGACACGTGTTCGGTCACGATTCGGATTTTAGGAGCTTCTGTAGGAGTTTCTGGGGTCAGAGCGCCGTTAGACGTTACGGGATGATGCACAACCTTTGTAGGAGTTTCTGGGGTCAGAGCGCCGTTAGACGTTACGGGATGATGTACAGCCTTTCTTGGGCGCGAAGGGACGGCAGCTTCCAGTAGTGCGATGGCGCGGATGACCAGATGCGTCATCGCGTTGGTTTTCGCCGAAGGCGATTCGCACGCAGCCACGGGTCATCACGCCTGGAACTGCGGCCCATCCCAGATCCATGTATTGTTTCCCCGTTCGGTTCGCCGCCGCAGACGGCAAACCGAACGGGGAAACGGTGGGCGACGTGACGTTGCCATGGGTCCTGGATCGTGACCATACGGTGCTGATCGCCTTCGGCGAAAACGCGCCGGAGGCGTGGGCGCCGGGGCAGACATCGTGAAGCTTGCACGGGCAGCAGGACGCAGGCATCGTCTTTGCCAACCTTTCGTGTGTTTCGTGTCTTTCGTGGTTCTTGTCTCGGGCGATACTGCTGGGGAAGCCGCCTGAAGGCGGAACTACGAACGTCGAGACACAAGGGGACGGTCGGTGGCAGGCTCTTTAAGGAGTCGAGGGATTGTGATAGGCTGAACGCATGGGACTTTCCGGATGGGGTTTACCACGTCATTTCCCGAGAAAACGGGCGGGCTCCATTACGGCGGCATCAGTTGCCCGGCGGTCGGCAATATCCGGCGGAAGGTGCGGGAAGGCCAACTCGATATCCGGTACGACCTCGACCCTTTGGCGTCTCACATCCACACCACTCACATCGAGGATACTGCAAATGCACCCAAATTGTAAAGCGCAAGCCTGAGCCCGACATCATGCAATCAGTCGGTCTTCTACAAGAACTGCATTATGAACAGGTGGATCGATGTCCAGAATGATTTCCACTGCGGCTGGAAGGGTGGCGTTTGGTATGTTCCTGCTTGGCCTAGCATTCACGTCACCAATGCTAGCAGGCGCCGGCAGAGATGACCTTGCGACCAAGGTATACAGTATCGACAGTATACTGGCCGACGAGGACAATGGCTCACAACTGACAGAGATCATTCTTCAATTGGTTGATCCAGTTAGTTGGGACGTGCTCGGCGGTGCTGGTACAATTGAATGTCGGGAACGCACATTGGTTGTTCATCAGACTCGCTGCAATCATGCGAAAGTGCGCGCCCTGCTCCAAGCACTCGGCAAATGCCCTGTCCATAGTTCACGAGAAGATCGTGTGAATGGTTCAATCCATATAGGAACAGTAGACTCACAGGATCAAGGACGAATGGACATTGTGGTCTATCCTGTTCGGGACATTCTTCAACTTAGAAGTACGTCGCCAGATCGCCTAATGGAGATAATCGCGAATCGGACGACGCCGCCGAACGATTGGGAGAGGGTCGGTGGGGAAAGTTGGCAATGTTTCTTCGCCTATCGGCCGGCGATTATTGTCACAACGTTTCCGGATACCCAGAAGGAGGTTTGCGCAGTTCTGCAAAGCCTGCGCGAACCGGGCAAACAAGAGTACCTTGGGGTCAGGCCGGTAGTAGGTATTAAGCTGGCGTTGCCAGGCCGCGACGTGCACCGTCCACTACGAGTACGATCTGGCCTCCTCGGAATGGTTGGGAAGATCACCAACCACTGATGAACACTAATCGACGCTGATCGAAGGCGGAGGACGAAAAAGCACCGCCAGCGAAGAGCCGGCAAGAAGGGGCGAAATAAAGTGTGCGGTACCTTTATTCTTGACTCTTGTCCAGAAAAGATGCCGCAAACGTTGAATTCTCTCGGCGTTCGACGCGCGGGATCGCCGAGATCGTGACTGGTCTGCTACGGGCAGGGTTCATCCGAGATATCCCCAAGGCACGGCCCCCGCCTCCTGCGGCGGCCGTGCGTTGGGCGGAGTGGGGAGTTGGCGGTTGCGGACCGGTAGCTCACTGACCACGGCTCCAGCCGGGCAAACCAGCATGGTGGCCTCCTGTTCGTTTGTTTGACTGGCGCAATCGCCGCGATGGGAAGGGGGAACACAACCAACTACGCAGCGCATTGCATGTCATCCCCTGTGTTCCACCGCCGGTTATCCGCCGGTGAGTGACCGTGAGCAGAGCCGTCGCAAAGCCCCCGAGTTCTCCCCTTGACGGCGCCCATCGACGTGCGTTATCCTAGTCTGCACAAAGGGACACTTTCTGTCCCTTTCCGCAGACTGCATGGGATGAGCTTATGGGAGGCATAACGGTTGAACACTGGGTCGATTCTTGTCAGTCGCGAGGAAAGTACACGTTTCTTCGCGAGGAGGTTCTGGACAGGACCAATCTATCCCCGGAGGCCACCAAAAAAGCCCTTCAGCGGCTTGTGCGAAAGAAACGGGTACTAAAACTCAAAGACTACTTCTATCTGATCGTTCCGTTGGAATACGTCGCCGCCGGAAGTCCGCCAGCTTCCTGGTTCATTCACGATCTGATGAGCGCGATGTCTCTGCCGTACTATGTGGCCGTACTCTCGGCCGCGGCCCAGTACGGAGCAGCGCATCAACAACCGCAGGAATTTCAGGTTGTTACGGACCGCTCCGTGCGTCCGATTTTTGCAGGTCGTGCTAAGGTTCGCTTTTTCGCCAGCAAATTCGTCGAAACCGCGGCTACGCGGAGCATCAAGACGCCGACCGGAAACATGCAGGTGTCTGCCCCGGAGACCACAGCCGTGGACCTGGTTCGGTTCGCCCGCGCCGCCGGCCACCTGAGTAATGTCGCCACGGTACTCTCGCAACTCGTCCCTGACCTGGATCCCAAGAAACTCCTCGCCGCTACGCGTCTCGTTTCAGATGTTCCCAACACGAAGCGTCTTGGATACCTTCTCGATAATGTCGGAGGGGAATCACTTTCGCAGCCGATTCATGACTGGCTGAAGAAACAGTCTCCACGACCGGTACCCCTTCAACCAGGGCGAGGCGTGTCGGACGCTTTCGAGGACCGTCGCTGGCACGTGCTGGTGAATCAGAGCATCGAGGTTGATACATGATTCCCCAGGCCAACATTACCGCATGGCGTGCTACGGCCCTTTGGGCCGACGATGCCCAGGTTGAACAAGAACTCGTGCTGACACGTGCCCTGGTGGAGCTCTTTTCCGTGCCTGAGATTGCCGAACAGAGTGCGCTTCGCGGCGGCACAGCACTCCAGTAACTGTTTATCGTTCCCCCGTGGCGTTATTCGGAAGACATCGACCTTGTGCAAATCGCTGCCGGTCGCATCGGGCCGTTCCTTGATTGTTGTCGCAAGACGCTCGATCCCTGGCTCGGAAAACCCATCAGGTCCCATGGTCCTGGAACGGTCTCCTTGATTTACCGCTTTGACTCAGAGATTACCCCGGCCCGTCCCTTGCGTCTGAAACTCGAAGTCAACACTAGAGAACATTTCAGCGTGCTCGGGTTCCACCACGACTCGCTCTGTGTCGAGAATCCCTGGTTCTCAGGCGAAGCGAGTATTACGACCTACGATGTTAATGAGCTTCTGGGGACAAAGCTCCGCGCCTTGCACCAAAGGCGAAAGGGGAGGGATCTTTTCGACCTCTGGCTCTGCCTGCGAATGGGACTGCTCCATCCCGACCGGCTTCTCATTTGTTTCTTTGGATATCTGGAAAAGCAGAAGCTGAGTATTTCCCGTGCCCAGTTCGAGAAGAATCTCTACGACAAACAAACCGACCCGACGTTTCTCGAAGATGTCACGCCGCTTCTCCGCCCTGGCATTGAGTACGACGCCCAGGTAGCAGTGACCGAGGTGAAAACAGCGATTGTCGAGAAGATGTCCGGGGCCCCGTGGAAGGGGCTGCCCAAAGAAGAGGCTGAGAAGATACCGAAAGAACGAAAGAAGTAATTCAGCCAATTGCCGCGTCGTAGACTTGAAGCACGGGGGCTATGAAGCGAACCCGGGGTTGCGCGTTGCTCGCACCGCTCGCATCGGCTCCACCCCGGGCTGGTTTAGGTACGTCCCTTCGGGACTTAAGAGAATGGCCAAACGCGAGGAGACGTAATCCATTTCGTTTGCCAGTTGCGGCGTCGGAAAGGGCTGTTCACGGAATGGTTCAGCGTCAAGGGAACGGGCAAGGTACGTCGTGAGAAAGAGCACTGCCGAAACGGCAGTGGCGCGGGGGAAAGGGCTGGCTGGGGCGAGCCAGGCGCGCCAGAATGCCCTTCGGCAGGCCTCCACACTCGCATCTTGTATCCAGGAGTCCGGCATGGTAGGATGAGTAGTTTCCGGCATTGCCCAAATAGCCCAGTGGGAACTTCTGGAGCGATATGGTTCAGCGTGACCCTGCCATGGCGACGGACGGACATCCGGCGATCCGCATTCGCGGCGCCCGCACCCACAATCTGCGCGACCTGTCGTTGGATGTCCCGCGGAATCGGCTGGTCGTGGTCACCGGACCGAGCGGTTCGGGCAAGAGTTCGCTGGCGTTCGACACGCTGTATGCCGAAGGGCAGCGGCAGTATATCGAAAGCCTGTCGGTCTATTCGCGCCAGTTCCTGCACCAGTTGGAGCGTCCCGACGTCGACCTGATCGAAGGTTTGCAGCCGACCATTTCGATTGACCAGCGGGCAGGCAGCCATAACCCGCGGAGCACGGTTGCGACGGTCACGGAGATTTACGACTACCTCCGACTTCTTTACGCGCGTTTGGGCGAGGCGGTCTGTCCGCAGTGCGGCAAACCGGTGCGTCAGCAGACGCCGGAACAGATTCTGGAGGAACTGCTGGCGTTGCCCGACGGCACGCGTCTGATTGTTCTGGCGCCGATGGTCCGCGGGCGCAAGGGGCGTCACAAGGATGTCTTCGATGCCATCGCGGCGGCCGGTTTTGTTCGCGCCCGGGTGGACGGCGCGATCGTTGATATTCAGGAAGTCCCGGAACTGGTTCCGCAGCGGGTGCATCATATCGAGGCCGTGGTCGACCGGATTGTCGTGCGCGACGGCGTCCGGAAGCGTCTGTCCGAGTCGATCCAACTTGCCACACGGCATGGCGACGGTCTGGTCCTGGCCAGTTACGAACAGAAGCCAGGCGACCGCGGCCGGTGGGACGATGAGCTGTTCAGTACACGTTATGCGTGTCCGGACTGCAAGATCGGATTCCACGAATTGGAGCCGCGCACGTTCAGTTTCAACAGTCCCTACGGCGCATGCCCGCGGTGCGAAGGGTTGGGCGTATTGGTCGGGTTCGATCCGGAGCTGGTCGCGCCGGATGCCGAGTTGTCGCTTGCCGATGGCGCGGTATCGCCCTGGAAAGGGCTCGGCAAGTCGAAAGAGGGAAAGCTTCGCGCCGCAATGGAGGGCTTCCTGGCGGCCCATGGACTCGGTTGGGACCAACCGCTCGATACGTTCCGCCCGGAGCAGTTGCGGCAGCTATTGCATGGCAATGGCAAAGCGTTTGTCGGCGTGTTCAACATGCTGGAAAAGGAATACGCCACCACGATGAGCCAGACGAGGCGGCAGCGCCTGGAAGCCTGCCGTGGCGAAATCGTCTGCCCCGAGTGCAACGGCGCGCGTCTGCGACCGGAAGCGCGGGCGGTGCAGATTGGCGGGAAGGCGATTCACCAGGTAACGGCCATGACGGTTACGGCCGCGTGCCGGTTTTTCGCAGAGCTGAGCTTCCACGAAGAGGATCTTCCGATATCGCAGCCGCTTCTTCGCCAGATTGCGGCCAGGCTGGATTTCCTGGACCGCGTGGGCGTCGGGTACCTGTCGCTCGATCGGCGTGCGGCAACGCTCAGCGGCGGCGAATTGCAGCGTGTGCGTCTGGCGGGCGGGTTGGGGTCCGGCCTGGTAGGTGTGTGTTATGTTCTCGACGAGCCGTCCATCGGCCTGCATCCGCGCGATAACAATCGCCTGATCGAATCGCTTCGCCGGCTTCAGGACCTCGGCAATACGGTCATTGTGGTGGAGCACGACGAGGCGATCATGCGGCGCGCCGACTGGCTGATCGACCTGGGGCCCGGCGCGGGCCGCCATGGGGGCGAAATCGTTGCCCAGGGCGAGCCGGATGCCGTGGCCGCGGACAATGCCTCGCTTACCGGGCGGTATCTGGCCGGAGAAACCGCGATCGAAACGCCGGATGCTCGTCGCCGGATTGCGAAGACCCGGACCATCACGATCGAAGGCGTCACGACGAACAATCTGAAGAACGTGACTGTCGGGTTTCCGCTCTCGGCGTTCGTGTGTGTAACGGGCGTGAGCGGCTCCGGCAAGAGTTCCCTGCTGAACGAGACGCTGGCCCCGGCCCTGGTGCGCCGGCTGGGCGGCGCGGCGCCGAAGCCGGGTCCGCATCGGGGTCTGCGCGGCGTGAACCAGATCAGCGCGGTTGTGCAGGTGGACCAGACGCCGATTGGCCGTACGCCGCGTGGCAATCCGGCGACGTATACGGGGCTGTTCGACGAGATCCGCAAGGTTTTCGCCCGCACGCGGGATGCGCGGCAGCGCGGCTACAAGGCGGGCCGGTTCAGCTTCAACGTGAAGGGCGGCCGGTGCGAAGCGTGCCGGGGCCAGGGCCTGAAGCGGATCGAAATGAACTTCCTGCCCGACCTTTTTGTCGTGTGCCCCGTCTGCCGAGGCTCGCGGTTCAACCGGCAGACGCTTGCGGTTCGGTACAAGGGGAAGTCGATTGCGGACGTGTTGGACATGTCTATTGATGAGGCGGCCGAGTTCTTCGCGAGCTTTCCCGTGATTGCCCGCTTGCTAACCAGTCTGCAGCAAGTGGGGCTGGGATACCTGACGCTCGGGCAGCCGTCCACAACGTTGTCCGGCGGCGAGGCGCAGCGGATCAAGCTGGCAACGGAACTCAGCCGGGTGGATACGGGGAAGACGGTCTACATTCTCGACGAGCCGACGACAGGCTTGCACTTCGACGACATCAAGAAGCTACTGGCCGTACTCAATCGCCTGGTCGAGCTGGGCAATACGGTCATTGTGATCGAGCACAATCTGGATGTGATGAAGACGGCCGACTGGATCATCGACCTTGGCCCCGAGGGCGGAGAGAGCGGCGGCCATCTGGTCGCGTCGGGACCACCGGAGCAGCTTGCGGCCCTTGCCGACAACCACACGGGCGAGTTCTTGCGAAGCGTCCTTGGTAACGGCAAGGCAGGCGCATAGCAAGCTGCCGCCATCGCGAGAAGAAGGCCGCGCCAGAACGGAGCGAAGCGCCGATCGCTCATTCTGACGCGGCCGATTCAGAGAGAATGCCTGGGCAAACGTCTCGGATTACTTTCGCTTGTGCTTCGGGCACTCGGCCAGGAGTTTCAACGCTCCTTCGTCGAGTTCGAGGCAGAGCTTCAGGCCGCGATCCACGGCTTCGACGGTGAAGCGGACTTCATCGCCGCTGGCGCCTTCGAGCAGTTCGAGGGCCTTCTTTCCCTTCGGATTGACCTTTTCGCTCGGGCAGGCGGCGGCAGAGGTCGCCAAGGCGCCGAGGTCCAGGGTTGCGGCCATCGGCGGGACCACCTTGTCGCGCGCCTTGCGGGACTTGCGCAAGGCCTTCTGGAGTTCTTCCATGGCATTGCGCCCGGCGGCAAGGTAGGCGGCCTTCGGCCCGAAGCCCAGCACAATCTCCAGCTTCTCGCCGACCGCGCCGGATAGGGCGTCGCCGTGAGGGCATTCGTCCAACGGCACGGAAACGAGGTGCAGGTTCGTGCGGCCGACCTTGGCGGCATCGAGCTTGACGATACGATCGACCACGTCGGGGCACCGATCGCCAGCAGCACCGACGGCCTTCTTCACAAGCGCTTCGATCTTCGCTCCGTCGGCGACTTGCCGGGCGTTGAGCAGGGTAATCGCCTCGGGCGCCAACCGGACGGAGACCGCGCCGTCGGCGCTGGTTGCACCGGCGTTCTCGCGAAGGATGGGCAGCAGATCGTCGACAAGGTCCTTAACGACCTCGGCGTCGTCTGCACTGGCCTTCGCGTCGATTTTCTTGAAGATCTTCTCGCGCATTCCGTCGAACATGTCGTCGAGCTTGGCGTCGGGCAGCGGGATCGTGCGGCCCGTGCCGCGCAACGTTAGCGTGGCGTCGGCCAAGGCGAATCCACCGAAGGCGGTATGCGTTTCCGCCGCCGGCGCCAGGAAGTGGGCCGTGTCCGAGCCTTCCTTGGCGACGAAGACGGCCTCGAGCACGCCTTTTCGATCGCTGCTATCCAGCTTCCAGCCGATGGTCATTTCTTCAAGGTCCCTGGCGGCAATGGCAAGGTGCTTGCGGATATGACCTGCCATGAATTTGCGGGCCTCGAATTGCCGATCGTTCTCGCACGGACGGCGCTTCATGTGCCGTTCGGCGTGCTTTTTCGCCTTCTCGGCCATATCCCGGCGGACTTCGTCCGGGAGTTTGGCAGGCCACATACGGACGGCGACACTGTACTGTTCGTTCAGGCCGCCGAGCACCTCGACCGGATTGGCCGGCACGTACTGGAACAAGTCCGGATTGTCAACGACGAACGCCCAACCCTTGTGCGTTTCCTGGACATAGACGGTCTTCTTGGGGCCGGCGATCTCGTAATGCCCGCCACATTCCTTCATCTTGTCTTTTGCCATGGATTTGAGCATTCCCATGGCGGCCTTCATATCGGTTACGGGGATGAACGCGCACCCGCCGACCTCCGTGCCGTCGGCGCCGACCAGGATGCCCCAGGGACGCGTCTTGTCGAATCCCTCGATGCCGCGGCCTTGCGTGGCCAGGGCGATCATTCCCTCGGCCATCGTGTGCAGCTCCGGGCGGCCGATCATTTCACCCAGCAGGTCGAGATCGGCCATCGCGCCATCGTAGCCCGAATGGCAAAACGCACCTACCATTTCCACGTCGGCCGCGCGCGCCTGCGGCGCACCGGCCAGGGCAACGCCCAAGAGCATTGCCACCGCCAGACAGGATCCAAGCAGTTTCTTCATCACACACTCCTTTGAAAAAGGGGAACGAAACGGAATCGGACACAAGACTGCGGCGGTTCCACCCACCGCATGGTTCTTACGGAACATCGGCCGCCGAGAATGTCAGCGGGATTTGACTGAGCACCATGCCGGTCGCCAATTGGGCATCGTGATCCAGGTACGCCCATTGCGAACCGGCAAAGGTCGCATCGACCAGCGAGGCCAATCGCTCCGGTTCCGGCGTTACCACCGGCAGTGGCGTTTCCTCCTCGACCGGCGTGCTTTTGGGCGGTTGCAACGGCGTCTGGTGTGCAACGTCTGCGTTATCAAGGCGGCTCCGCACGAGCCACACGGCCAGCAGGACGGCCACGGCGGCCGCAGAGCCGGCCACCGCAAGTCGGATCGTCCATCGGCGGCCGGCGGTGTGACGCAGCGTCGGCGGCGCGGCCTGGCGGACCGACTGCATAATCCGATCGTGCAACGCTTGCGAAAACTCCGGCCGATCGGCGGCGGCTTCGGAAACAAGCCAGGCACGCAATCGGGCTTCGGATTCCATGGGATCGTTCGTATTCATGACTTCGGGTGCGACGCAAGGTCGCGGTATCACATTCTGGACGGAGCACGGCGGATCGCCGCGCCTTGATTGGGAATACGGCCGACCGTTGCCGTTGGGCGATCGGCCGTGTCGGAGACTGTCTCTTTCGGGTCGAACTGCTCGAGCGATTCGGTCAGTTTCTTTCGGGAACGGAACAGCATGGTCTTCGCAGCGGTGCGTGAACAACCAACCACCTGGGCGATTTCCGCGGTCGCCATTCCCTCGACATAATGCAGCCAGACTGCCGTATATTCGTTTTCGTTGAGTAACCGGGCGGCGATTTGCCACACCCGAGTATTCCGTTCCCGGCCGGCAATGACGCTATGCGGCGCCGGTTCGCCGGATTCCACCGTTTCCAGCAGTCGGGGGTCGCCCTCCACGCGCGTTCGCCGGTTCGCGTTCAGGCATAGCCTGCGGCCGATGGTGAACAGCCACGTACTGAACCGGCTCTTCCCATCGTATCGATTCAGGTATGTGTACGCACGGAGGAACGTGTCTTGGGCGAGGTCGTCCGCGTCGCCGTTTCGGGCCGTCTGGCGGAGGAAGTGGACCAGGGGCGTCTGGAGCCGCCGGACCAGTTCCTCGAAACTGGCCATGCAGCCCACCTGTGCCCGGCGGGCAAGCTCTTCGTTGCTCACACTCGGGGAAGACGGCATTAGTTCATTGTGTGTTTGCGAAAATGCTCGTTGCCGACCGCCTTGATCACGTCGATCCATTGTCCGGACCAGCGCGCCACGACGGTCCGGTCCTCGGTACGGATGGCAACGGCATCGAGGAGCCTGAGCACGTCCTCATCGTTGTCTCGCATGAGTCGGGCCAGCGCCACCAGTCCGACAGCGACGTCATGAAACTCGGCAACATGCTTCTCGGAAGCCGCCGTGAGTCGGACTTCGACAAAGGCCGCCCCGTCCACCTCTTCGCCGGCCGCCAGCGACAGCATCTCGCTCAGCCGCAAAATGGGCGATTTCAGCGGCAACTTCGCCTCGGACAGCCCGCACGCACGCACCAGGACGACGGCCCCAACCGGCGCGGGCCCCTTCAGCGGCGACTCGCTGTCGGCCAACGACGCCGCTTTGCCGTCCAGTACCGCCAAAGCGGCAGCCAGATCGTCCACGTCGCGCGAGAAAACCATGCCCTCCGGTCCCAGCATCGCACCGAAAACGGTATGCTTCTCCCCCCCACGCCGTTCAACCCACGAAAGCACTTCGTGGCCACCGATTTCCTGTTTCTCGTAGTCAGATTGCCGGGCGAGGAACGCCATCACACGTGACGGATCGAGCGACGCACGCGCAACGACCGCCCCCCTGTCCGGCACAAGCTTCTCGCCATAGAGGGTAATGCCATGCAAATCCTTGGTGACATCGAGCCCGATCGCCTCACGAATACCGTCCAGATGGTTCTGAATCGGTCTCGCCTGGAGCCACTGGGTCACCAGGAACGCCGAGGCCCCGCTCTCGCGCAGTGCGTCCAGATCGACATGCAGCAGCCACCGGGCGTCGGCCGCAACCTGACGTTCGTCCAGCGGTTTCGCCTGCAAAACCGGGGAAGACGCCAGCACGGCCATAAATATCAGTGTTCTAATGCTCATTCTGACGATTCCCAGAAGGTTTCTGCCTCTGTACCCTGTTATACACAGTGCGCGGGCCCGTGGTTACCGGAGAAAGTGGAAAAGTGGCCCTGGTGCCCTGGCCGCGGTAGGCGCACAATGAATCTAGCGCCAGAACCATCGGCGTGCAGGCAAGCCATTTTCTCTTGGGAGACGCCATGATGTCAAACTGGACCCGCTTCGCTCTATTGATTGCGGCGGTAGCAGGAGCCGCAAGTATCGCTCGGGCCGCAGAGGATTCGGCAGCCCAGGCGCCGACTGACACTGCACAGATCGCCGCCTTGGTGAAGCAACTCGATTCCGACAGCTTCGCCGAACGGGAAGCCGCAAGCGACAAGCTTGGCCGGATCGGCCGACCGGCGATCGAGGCAGTAGCGGAAGCTGCTTTGGGCGACAGTCTCGAAGTCGCGATTCGCTCAGTTGATATCCTCAAGAACATGCTCAAGTCCGAGGATGAACCGACCCGGAAGGCATCCAAAGAGGCTTTGGAGAAACTGACCAAGGAGAAGCGGACCGCCGCAGCCGGCCGCGCCGCTCGGGCTCTGAAACCGGCCGAAGAACTGCTTCCGCCTGGCGCCATGCTGCCTCCCGCCGCCCAACTCATGCCCGGCGCCGCCATCCAGATTGCCGTTGCCGGCGGGAACGCGCAGAAGATTCAGATCAATACCGTCAATGGCGTGAAGACCATCGACGCCGAAGAGGCCGACCAGAAAGTCAAGATCGTTGACGATCCCAACCAGGGCATCAAGATAGAAGTCACGTCAAAGAAGAACGGAAAAGACGTCACCGAGAACTACGAAGCGAAAAACGCCGAAGCACTGAAGAAGAAGCACCCCGAAGCCTACAAAATCTACAACAAGTACAGCCACATGGGCGCCGGCGGGGGCATCTTCGCAGTGCAGATGCATATTGGCGGTCAGGCGGCGCCTGTGCCTGTGCAACCGCCAACCCCAACCAATCCCATCGATACCGCGGCCCGGATGCTGCCCGGTTGGGGCAACGCTCTGGATCGAATCCTTACCGACGACGCAATCCGGCAGGGCACGAAAGAATCGAATGAAGAGTTGAAGAAGAAGGTGGGCGAGTTCAAGGAGCAGCTCGGCCGGCTCGAAAAACGTTTGCAGGAGGCTATGGATAAGGCCGGCGAGGAACCGTAAACAAGCATGCCGCCGGAAGGCCCGCGTTTCCGACGGCAGGCGCGACACCCGCTCGGTCAACAGCGTGCATCGAGCCATCCGGCCAGGTCGGCAAAGACCTGCTCTCGCTCAGGTTCGCTCAGGACTTCGTGAAACAACCCGTCGTAGCGTCGGAGTGTCTTGTCGGGCGAACCTGCCCGGCGGACCAGGTCGTCGGCTCCGCGCGGATCGACCACGCGGTCGCCGGTCCCCTGAAGGACAAGCAACGGCGCGCTGATCGCTTCGGCCCGGTCCAGGACCCATGGTCCGACGCGTAGGATTTCGGCCCCGGTTCGCACGGGAAAGCGTCCATGGAATGCGAGAGGGTCGCTTCGGAAAGCGTCCACAACACTCGGGTCGCGCGACAGGTTCCGGCAACCGAACCGCACCAGGCGAAGACGCGGAAGCCAGCGTGCGATCGGCTGTGCAAAACGGCGGAGCAGGGGAAAGACGTTCGACGCCACAGACAGGGCCGGGGCGCTAAGCGCGATCCCGGTTACCTCCGGTTGGCGATCGATTGCCCAGAAGGCCGCAATCTCGCCGCCCATCGAATGGCCGAACACGAACAGGGGCCGGCCAGGCATCTCTGAGCGGACCTGCGCACAGAACAGGGCCAGGTCGTCCACGTATTGGTCGAAACGGTGGACGTAGACGCGAGAACCGCTGCTTCGCCCATGCCCGCGAAGATCGAATCCGTGGACCGCGTAGCCGCGATTGGCAAGCCGTTCTGCGTGCCACACGTGGCGGCCGCTATGCTCGCCAAACCCGTGCACAATCAGGCAAATCGCGCGTGGCTGACCATCGGGCGTCCATGCCTGGCGAAATAACGCAAGCCCATCGCCGGTTCGGAAGGTGCCTTCGTGGCGTTGCATGTTCCGGGTAGGTTGGCAGGCGTAGTTCAGTTGTTGGCAAAGGGATCTTCCGCCGCCTGCCCGCCTTGGGCCGGGGGCGCGGCAAAGGGATCGGCTGCGGGGGCGCCTTCGGCAGGCGCCGCTTCAGCGGGCGCGCCGAACGGGTCGGCCGCCGGGGCGCCCTGAGCCGGGGCGCTGAACGGATCGGCCGCGGGGGCGCCCTGGGCCGGCGCGCTGAACGGATCGGCCGCGGGGGCGGCAGGCTGCCCGGGCGCCTCGCCGGCCGCCGGTTGTTGGGCAGGCAGCGTCTCTTGCACCGCCTCCCGCTGGGCAGGCTTTTCCGGTGCAACCTGATTGTGATGCATCGGCTCGGGATGTTCCAATTCGTGCAGGCATTGGATCAGGCCGGTCTCGCTGGCAAGGTAGATGCGGTCCGTCTGGTCGTTGTTCAACCGGACGGGCAGACCTCCCGTCCACAAGCTGTCCAGGCGAGCGCCGCTTTCGATGTCCAGGACGAGTAGCTGATTCGCCATATCGAAGACATAGACGCGCGTGTCGCTGGCGGCCACGAATTGTCGCACGTGCGGGGCCCACCATTGCTGCCGCCCCGTCTTGGCATCCAGCGAATACATGCCGCCCAACTGCGTAGTGACGAAGATTCGCGGCAAGACCAAGGCCGGCCGTTCAACAATGGCTTCGCCACACGAATAACGCCAGACCGTATCGCCCGTCTTCTCGTTCAACGCATACACGTATCCGTCGTGCGAAGCGGTCAACAAGGTTCCAACCGCTCCCGTAATCCGCGGATCGGGCGGCAGATACGTTGCCTGCGATACGATCGGCCCGCGCGTCTCCAAGCGATACCGGGGCTTCAGGCCATCCGGGTCACGTGGATCGACCGAAGCCGTATAGAGGAACCCGCGTTCGGTGGGCCAGGTTACGAATTCCTCGACGTTCGTGTCGATGGTCACAATAGGCTGCACGGTTGCTCGCCCGTACGATTGAGTTGCGAGGGGCCGGGTATATTCCGTGTTCAAGCGGATATCGGTTTGGCGTTCTTCCTGCGCCTCGGCATTCTCTTCGCCCAGCAAGTTCGGCGGAATTCGCCCCAGCTCTTTCAGCGGGTCCGTGACCGGCTCGATGCGATAAGCCACCAACATGCCGTTGAGCATGGGCACGTACGCCCGCCGTGTGCTCAATGCCGGGCCCGCGCCAGGCGCCCCCGACAATTTCTTCTCCAGCAAGAGGTCCCCGTTGAACCGATTGAGCACGTACAACCGCGAACCATTGACGACCGCCAACAGATCGCCGCCTGCACCCGGCGTCAGGCTGGGATGATCCGGACGCCCCACCTGCCGATACCAAAGAGTCGCGCCCGTCTCGGCGTCGATTGCGTGGACCATGGCCCGGTCCGACTGGGCGTACAGCACGCCCTCATACAATACGAGGTAACGCAATCTGGCACTGCTGCGGTCTACCTGCAGTTGACCAATCCAGGGCCGGGCCAAGCCATGACGTGCGGCTGCCGTTTCGGAGATGATGGTCGCGTAGGGATCGGCCAGAGCCGGAATGGTCACGCCGGCAAGGGCGACCAGAAATGAGAGACTACGGAGCATGACGGCACTCTATTCAAGGGAGGTCGAATGAGCCCGGCGCAGAAGCGACCGGTGTTTCCGATCTCCAGTGTAATCCAAGGGACGAGAAAAGGCACGCGAAAAACCGCCGCAGGTGTGGTGTTTGGAGACAGAGACTCCCCCCGCGTGCTAAACACAAACCCCCCCACCGGAATCATCTGGGCGCTACCGGGCCCTAGACCCTTCGGCGTTTGCGCCCTACCATGACGGTTGCGATCCGTACCGCCCCCGAAGACATCTGCTCATGACGCGAAAGAAGAAGCCAAGCAAGCCAACGGCCCAGATGCTCCCTAAAGCGAGGGTACCCAAGGCCGTCCTCGATAGTGCGCGTGAATTGTCGAAAGAAGAGCAATCGCGTACCGCCGAAGAGGTATTAGGATACCTGAATTTCGCCGCGGGGCCGGCGGATGTGAAGGTCTATACAAGTCTGAACCGTTTGTTTACCGCCTGTGAGAGCCAAGCGAAGACGGAGGCAGCAAACCTGCCCGCATGGGAACGGCTTTACCAGCAGCTCCAGATCCGCCTGGCGCAATTGCAGACGGAATCGGCCGCATTTCGGGAATCGGCCCAGGCGACATCGCTGTTGCAGGTGGTGTTCGAGAAGATACTGCCCGGTTACGTGCATTGGCACCGGGATATTCTCACCCATCAGAGTGAGCGGGAGTTATTCCGGCCGTTCTTCATCGTCCGCGCCATGGAAGCGGCGATTGCTCAGGGAGGGCCGTGGGACGACCAGAGTCGGATAGCTCAAGGCGTCTTGCGCCAACTGAATGACTACATCGGGTACCGGCCGGTCGCCGTTTTGGAGACGGAACAGAAGATTCAGCCCTACGAGCACGAGTGGGTTGCGCCCATTCCGTTGTACATTCGGGGCGCCGGGGCCGGTGCGGGGCGCTATGCGGAGTTGATCGAGCGGGCCATACAGATCTTGCAGGAGACGCGTCCCGCCATCCTGTTTCAGGCGTATTTCGATTTGGATCGACTCGACGAGTTGTCGCTGGATCCGCGGGCCTACGATTTCGATCACCCGGTCAACAAGCGTCCCAATTACCTTTACGGCCAGTGGGACCTGGGGCATCTCGACACGAGCGGGTACGCCCAACGGTTTGTGATCCACCAGGTGTCGCTGGAAGCGATTCTGGACCGCGTGGCCGCCTGTCGCAATTTGCCGTATGACGAACTCATGTTCGAGGCGGCCGCCGTTTTGGCTTGCACCATGCTCATGGGCTCGGGCATCAGTGCGAATCGGCCGGTGGCGCACGATTCCAACGCCACGTTGGCGACCCTGGTCCAGCCGATCGCCATGTATCGCGACGAGTTCTACGAGCACCTGCTCGAACGAATTGACGGCGCCCATGGCCGGCGTTTGCGGAAGGAGGCCGAGCAATTGCACCAGCCGTTCGGTGGGGCTCGGCAGCATTTCAATCAGTTCATTACGTTGCGGCGGGCCGAGCAGCTTCAGAACATTCATCTGGCGCTGCTGTACGCCCGAATCGGGGCCACCGGCGCGGCGGGCCAGCAGGTACGGGCCGTTCCGGTCGCGGCCGCGCGGATGAGTTGCGACATCGAATGCCGGATGGTTGCTGCCGATGAACACCTGGCCGGCGGCCGGTTGGAGGCTGCGCTTTCTGCAACGGAAGAGGCGGAAGCGCTTCTGCACCGGGCGATTCATTGCGGCGCCATGGTCGATCCTTGGAATATCCTCGGTTTCGGAGGGCAGTTCAGCCTGTTTCCGGCGCTGGAGAACAGCGTTCATGACTTCCGGATTGACGAGTTGTTGGAGACGGTGGGCGGGCTGTTCGATCTGCTGGTGCAGATTCGCAAGGAATCGGCGGCGGCGGGGAACGACGACGTGGAGAAGCGGACCGCACAACGTCTCGAGACCATCGCGGCCTGGTGGGACAAGTTCGCAACGGTCGAGGTCATGGGCGATGACGGCATTTCGGGCCGGGAAACGTGCGAATCGGCAGAGCACGTGGCCCAAGCGCTTCGGGCATGGCACGCCGCCGGCGCCGGGGGCGGCGACCTGGCGTTCTGGCGCGACCGGGTCGAGCAGTTCCGCTCACCCAAAGCCTATGCCCTGGTCATCGACGCCCTGCTGGAGCTGGGCGATCCGGTCGCCGCCATGGCCCTGTTGGTGCAATGGCTCAGCCGTAACGACACCATCCCGCTGACCGAAGAAGGTTACGCCTTCTTCGATCTGGCGATTCACTGGATGGAACAGCTCTGGCGGTCCTCGGCCGATGACAAGGGAGCTGCGCCCCAGCTTCCTGCCGAAGAACGGTGGCCTCTGGCTCGGAAGTTCCTCGATTTCCTCGAAGCCAATGCCGACGCATACTGGGATTGCCCAGAGTTCGAATTGGCCGAGGGGGGCAATGGCGATCCGGAGGCAGGCGACGCCGAGGAAGAGAGCGACTTCGACATCGGCGGCGAACAGGAGGAGGAAGACGAGGACGAGTTCGGCGGACTGTATAGCGCCGCGTACGAAAACGTCATCTTCCGCGACAGTGCCGACGACGGCATCAGCGGCTCTCTTTTCGACACGGGGCAGGCCGGCAGCGATGAGGAACTCATTCACGAGGCGGAGCGGCTCGTACGGCGACTCTCCTTCCTGGCAATGCTGGCCCAGCTTTGGAAACGCGCGGCCGTCGGCTCGCTGAACGATCCGGAAACCGGCCGAGACGAGGAACTGGGACGCTGGCTGGCCCGCGCAAACACCAACCACCAGAACCTGCTCCGCCTGCTCCGCACGGTTCATCGCCACCAAATTCCCGCCCCGCGCAGCACGCCGGATGCCCTGGCGGAGTTCGAACGCCGGCTGGCCCTGAAAGAGATGGTGCTTGACCAGATCTCCAGCACGTGTCTGGAAACGGCGGATGCGGCTCGGGTAATTCGGGTCGTCATGGAGTCGCCGCCGGCGGCAGACGGCCGTGCCGACTGGGAATTACCCATGGAGCAGGTATTGCGGGCGGTGGTTCGCAGCAATCCACGGGACGTCCGCCGCGGCTGGCGCGAACTCACACGCACCCTGCGGCAGCACCCGATCCTGTTCATCGCGGTTGCGCGTGGCGGCGATCCCACTCGCATTGTGCAATCGCGGGGCATCCAGTGGATGTTGCACCGACTGCTGAGCTACCTGCCGAGGCTCGGCTTGCTCACCGAGACGGCGCAGCTCCTCCAGGCGGCGCAGAAGATGGAAGTGAATCACCCGGTCGGTCCGGGGGCGATTACGGAATTCGACCATCTGTTCCATGCCGGCCTGCGTGGGATCGTCCGGGCGCTGGTGAAGTCGGCGGAGAAATGGGACACGAAGTCGTCGGCGATCACCGATGCGCCGATCGTCGCCTTGCTGGAACGGCTCATGGAAGCGCTCATGCGATTGTGGTTTACCTACAGCCGCGGTTTGCGTCTTTCGCCTATCGAAGCGTTGCAGCATCCGAAGCGTTGGAGCGAGGTGAAGCAATTCGTGCTCGATTACGGCGATGAATTGTTCACGCAACGATTTCTGATGAACGCGGGGAACCTGCGCGCCATTCTGCACGAAGGGGTGCAAACGTATCTCGACGCGTTGGCCGAGGAACTCGGGAGCGAAAGCGAGTTCCGCCTGATCCGCGACCTTGCCCGGATCGACCGGAAGGCCGCGGCCCGCTCGCTCGAACTCGTCCTGGAGACGATTCTGGAGTACTACCCCGAATACGTCGATTACAATAATACGACAACCCAATCCGACCGCGGCCAGATGCTGTACACCTTGCTCGACCTGCTCCGCGTGCTGGGCAGCTATCAGCGGGTGTCGATGAATTTGCAGCCGGTTGTGACCGTTCACGACGAGCTGGTCCGCGGCGGGCGGACGTCGGCGGCGGAAGCATGGCAGCAGGCGGTGGCGCAGCAATCGGCGCAACTGGCGGACGAGCATCTGCGCCGGTTTGACCAGCTTAGCCGCGAGTACGGCATGCGGTTGCGCAGTATCGGCGACCGGCTGGCAGAACGGTTCGTCCGGCCGCTGGCGGTCGATCGGCTTCGCGCGCTGGTGGGTCCGGCCATTCGCGAGGAGCGCGAAGGGCGCGAAGCGGCCGATTCGCGAGCATTCCGGCAGCTTCGCGAGCAGATCGCTCCGTTTGCCGAAAACCTTTCCGGCGCCGGTTTTGAGGTGCCGGGCTGGCTGGAAGCCTTAGAGGACGAGGTCGATCGCGTACGCGAAAACCAGGATACAGACGACAGATTACCGGACGCTCTGCTGAGCATTCCAACGCAGCGGCTGAGTTGGGAAGCCGCAGTCCGACAAGTTGACCGGATCGGTCGCGAACTGGCATAGTCCGGCAATCGCATTTTGTATATGCTCTTTGCGGCTGCTGATCCATGGGCTATAATCCCGGCGGGTTCGCGTCCGTCACCCGGCAAGGAGTGCATTATGAACGAGGTACTGGCAGTCATTTTGGCCGGGGGCAAAGGCTCCCGATTGGAACCGCTTACCCGCGATCGCGCCAAGCCGGCGGTGCCCTTCGGGGGCGCGTACCGCATTATCGACTTCACGCTCTCCAACTGCATCAATAGCGGCCTGCGAAAAATCCTGGTGCTCACCCAGTACAAAGCCATGAGCCTTGACCGGCACGTGAACTTGGGCTGGCGCGGATTTCTCTGCCGGGAACTGGGAGAGTTCGTCGATATCGTCCCGCCGCAACAGCGGATCGATGAGCATTGGTACCAGGGAACGGCCGATGCCGTCTATCAGAACATCTATACCATCGAGAAGGAACAGCCGCAGTACCTCATCATCCTCTCCGGCGACCACATCTATAAGATGGACTACTCGAAGCTGCTGGAAGCCCATATCCAGTCGCAGGCCGACGCGACGGTCGGCGCGCTGCGCGAGAAGCGGGAGAATTGCACGGCGTTCGGCGTAATGCAGGTGGATGACGACTACCGGATCATCGGATTCCAGGAGAAGCCGGCGGATCCGAAGCCGATTCCCGGCGATCCGGATCACGCCCTGGCTTCGATGGGTGTTTATATCTTCACCGCGAGGTTTCTTTTCGAACGTTTATGCCTGGACGCGACCCAACGCGCCAGCACGCACGACTTCGGCCATGACATGATCCCTTCGATCATCAACACGGCCCGTGTCTTCGCGTATCCGTTTATGGACGAGAACCGCAAGGGCGAGGCCTACTGGCGCGACGTGGGTACGGTCGACGCCTATTACGAGGCCAATATGGATCTCGTAGCGGTTGACCCCCTGCTGAACCTGTACGATCAGCGCTGGCCCATCCGTACCTACATGCCCAACCTGCCGCCGGCTAAATTCGTCTTCGCCGAGGGGGGGGAGGGCGCCCGCCGCGGCGAGGCGGTCGATAGTATCGTGTGCGTCGGGTCCATTATTTCGGGCGGTCAGGTCGAACGGAGCGTGTTGGGCGCCCAGGTGCGCGTGAACAGTTACGCCCAGGTGGTGGATTCCATTCTGTTCGATCGTGTGAACGTGGGCCGCCACGCGAGGATTCGCCGCGCGATTATCGACAAGGACGTGCATATCCCCGCCGGCGCGGAAATCGGTTATGATAAAGAGTTGGATCGGCAGCGCGGCTTCACCGTAACCGATAGCGGCCTGACGATCATCGCAAAAACCGACGGCACGGAGCATCAGTTCCACGAGACGGAATAATCGAGGCGCCTGGCCTCGAGCGTCTCGGCGGATGCTCACCTACCTGCCCCTCGAAAGGTCCATCCGCTATGCAAAACTTTGCACTCAGCCTGGGAGCTGCTGTCCTGATCCAATCCATGGCCGTCGCCGGCTCCTCGCAATGGGGCGGCTCGCCTGCCCGTAACAATGCCCCGGATGCCGGGAAACTGCTTGCCGAATGGAACATTGGCGGGTTCGACTTCCAGACCGGCGCGTGGCTGCCTGAGGAGGCCGAGAACATCCTTTGGGTGACCCGTTTGGGATCGCAAACCTACGGAACGCCCGTCATCGCAGACCGGCGCATCTATGTGGCCACAAACAACGGCGCCGGGTACCTACCCCGGTATCCGGCCGAGGTGGATCTCGGATGTCTGCTCTGCTTCCGCCAGAGTGACGGGCGGTTCGGCTGGCAGTTGTCGCGCGAGAAGCTGTCCGCCGGTCGCGCCGTCGATTGGCCCGAGCAGGGCATTTGCTGCTCGCCGCTGGTGGAGGACGACCGGGCATGGATCGTGACCAACCGAGGCGAGGTGGTGTGTCTGGACGTCGATGGCTTCTACAACGGCCGCAACACGGGCCCCTATCAGGAGGAACCGTCGGAGGATCACCGCGAAGCCGATATCGTCTGGATCTTCGATATGATCGGCCGTCTCGGCGTTCATCCCCACAACATGAGCAGTTGCTCGGTCACTGCCGCCGGCGATCTGCTGCTGGTCAATACGAGCAACGGGGTGGACGAAACGCACGAGAATCTTCCCGCCCCGGACGCGCCCAGCTTCATTGCCTTAAACAAACACACCGGAAAGCTCATTTGGGCCGATGCATCGCCCGGCCGCAATCTGCTGCACGGCCAATGGTGCTCCGCGTCGTACGGCGTTTTCGACGGCGTTCCGCAGGCGATCTTTCCGGCTGGCGACGGCTGGATTTACAGTTTCCGCGCTGCGCCCGGCGCCGACGGGAAGCCTGAACTGCTGTGGAAGTTCGACTGCAACCCGAAAACGGCCCGCTGGGACGGCGGCGGCATGGGAGACCGGAACAATATCATTGCGACACCGGTGCTTCACGACGGGCTGGTCTACATTGCCACGGGCCAGGATCCGGAGCATGGCGAAGGGCCGGCCACGCTTTGGTGCATCGATCCGACCAAACGCGGCGACGTGAGCGAGGAACTGGTCTTCGATCGTGAAGGAAATCCCGTACCGCCGCGCCGCGTGCAAGCCTGCGACCCGGATGCCGGCGAGACCGTGCGTGCGAACCCGAACTCGGCCGCCGTCTGGAAGTATACCGGCGTCGATGCCGACGGCGACGGCGAGTTGGCGTTTGAGGAAGCCATGCACCGCACGCTCAGCATGCCGGCCATTCGCGACGGTTTGCTGGTGATACCCGATCTTGCCGGGCTGATTCACTGCCTGGACGTGAAGACGGGCAAGCCGCATTGGACGCACGATACGCTGGCCGCCATTTGGGGCTCGCCGCTGATTGCGGACGGCAAAGTCTACGTGGGCGACGAAGACGGCATTGTGACCGTGTTCCGGCTCGCACGCGAGAAGGAGGTCCTGGCCGAGAACGATATGTCCGATTCGATCTACAGCGCGCCGGTCGCCGTCGGGGACATCCTCTACATTGCCACACGCCGGTATCTGATTGCCATTGGCCAGTCCGGCGAGGCCGAGTAAACGGCGTTGCACCAACGACCTACGGGCCTTCGTACGGTCCCATGGACATCTGCTGCTGCTTGTTGCTCAGAGAGATGACATCCCGCAACAGGAAATCCTCCGGCATCTTCTGGTCCAGTTGCTCCAGCAGCTTGCGGTAGTTTTCGATCGTCTCGGTCAGGTCCTCGATGGTGGTTTCGTCCTCCAGCAGGGCCGGATGGGCGTCAAGCACAAGTCGCCACTTGGCGAACCCTTTCCCGTACCAGTCGATCGCCTTGGGCAAGTTGCCGTTGGCAAACGCCTGCTCCGCGCGATAGATAAACTCGCGCGCATCGACGGCGTCGGGCGTCTGCTCGACCTGGCACCGGAGCCGCCAGTATTTGTAGTTGACGATCTGCCGATACCGATCGATGTGCCGGATGCGTTCTTCCAGCTTGGTAATCCGCTCGGCGAGCGCCTTGGCTTTTTCGCGGTTCGGCCGGGGCGCCCGTTTGGCGACTTCTTCGTGGGTGATCTTGAGGTTCTCTTCCGCGTCGACGGCCAGTTGGTGCTGCCGGTCGGTCCGGTCGGCAGGCAGTGTATCGTAGGCCTCGCGTTCGATGGGGCGGAGTGCTTCGTAACGTTCTTTGTGAATCTGTTCCCGGACGCCGGGCGTCAGTTTCTCGAACTCGGCAAGCAGCTTGTCGACGGTTTCCTGATCGCGTTCGGCCAGGTCAAGCTGGATGATCGTACCGAAGGTGGTCGGAATATCGCGCAGGCCGTATTGGCGCCACTCTTTGGCGGCCACGTTCCACGCCCGCAGGGCGCGCTCGCCGAATACGCCTTCGGTCTGAATGGCGTCGGCGTAATTGATTTGCGTCATAGGCGCATCGGACCGGAACAGCAGGGGACTCAAGCCCGACATGGTCGCGCCCTTGTTGTCCACCATGTCTTCCGCCGCAAGGAACCACTGCTTGCCGACCAGCCAGTTGTCGCGATTGTCGAGCACGGGGAATCGGTCCGGCGGAATGAACAGCGCATTGCGGCGGTGGAAATCGTCGTCTTCTCGGAACAGGCGTCGATACTGCCGATGCTCGTCGGCGCGTCCGATTTTCTGGGCGATGAACCAGCCGATATCCCACTGCAAGCGCGGCTGCTGATCGTTCCACTCGGTGCCGTCCATCAGGAAGTTGATCCCTCGGATGACCCAGTGATACCGGTCGCGATAGTCGTCGAACTCGGCGGAAACATTGTAGGAGAGGTTCCATGCCTGAAACCGCCACACCGAGATGAAATTCGGCTGGAGCTTGACCAGTTGCTCCAGGGTGGCGGAAAGGTTGGTCCAGTCCTTCTTCATTTTGTATTCATTGGCCCGGCTCCACAGCAAGTTGGCGGCAATGCCCCGCATGCCCAGTGTGGCCAACCGGAGCGATTCGCTGGTGGGATCGATCTCGCCAAGCTGCGCCTGGCTGAGCCCATGCTCAGCGCGCATCCGCGCCAGCAAACCGCCCTCGGTCCCCTTCGCGCCGCGCGCAGCCGGCGTCGACGGCCGGCTGAAGAAGAACATCACAGCCAGCAGCACGGCCATGGCCGCCAAGTACGATATTTTCCGATAAAAAGACCGGTCACGGGGGTTCATCGCGCCACCTCACGCAGCTTCAGAAGAAAGTATCCGGCAAGGAACACCGGCAACACGAAACCCAGCAGGGTCAGAATCCTCGCCGCCAGCAGGTCGCCTGAAATGTTGAATCCGTACGCCACCCACGTGGAATAGTCGAACTTCTCGAACGCAGGCAGAAGCTGCGTCATGGCGCCCAGGTAACCCTTCAGGGCCGTATCCGACATAACCATCAACTCCGATCGCACACCCTCGGGCAGATCGGAAACAAGGTTGTCCTGCGTGAGCAGCCGGTAGAAGGCTTCGACCGGCCCGCCGCCGGGCAACTCGCCGGCCGCCAGCCTCATCATGAATCGGCTGGCCATGCCGCCGATCAACGCGCCCAGCGTCGCCAGAATCGCCACCGGACCGCTCAGGAACGTACTGAACATCACGCCGAAGGCAATCAGCAGCAGCATCTGCATCCAGATCCCCAGATATCCCTTGACGAAGTTCCAGGCGAACCAGCCGTCGCGGGCGCGCAGATAGACGTCGGCCTGGGCCATGCCGAAATACTGGGCCGGTTCAATGCAGCGAATCCACACTTCCAGCTTGCCATCCTGCACGAAGTCCTCGAAAAGGTCGAACGTCCGGCCGTCACTCGCGCGGGTGATCTTCCACGGGATATACTGGGTATCGGTACTGAACTCCTTGGCGGGGAAGATACGGACCTCAACCTGCTCATCGGTGGTCGGATTGTGCAGCATCAAGCTCCCGTGGATCGGCGGGATGTCCTTGCCTTCGGTATCGCCCTTGTAGGTGCGGAACACCTCGATGGTCAACTCCAAGGGGATGCCTTCGGGAAAACGATCCTTGGGAAATCGGCGAGGGGTGACGCCGTCGAAGGTCCACATGGCGGTGGCCAGCGTGCCTCCCTGGATGAAGCTCCGGTAGGCCCATTCGCTGCCGACGTTCACGCCTGCAGCGACCGGATCACCCTTCGAGTCCTTGAATTGCAGCTTTCCGTACACGGGGACGCGTGCGACGAATCGATCCTCGGGCCCACTGACGGTATACCGCATCGGCGGTTGTTCGGCGCCCGGCGATGGATTGTCGGGAACCGTATAGGAGAACTCGTGCCAATGGCCTCGGGCCTTGTCGGTGCGTACTCGGCCGCGGCGAATCAGTTCGGTTCGCCCCTCGTCGCGACGAATGGCATCAACCTGCAACGTATGCCGATGCCCGTGCGCCATTTCCGTTTCGATTTCGATCGGCGGCGCCGGCTTCTCGCCGGACAACTGCGACTGCCACGACTCCTGCAGTCGCTGCAACTCGCGGGCAGAGACCTCGTGCGTATGACTCAGCCCCCGAATGACGAAGAAGTAACTCAGCAGTCCCATACACGCCAGCAGCCCGGTTCCCACCACGGTGAAACCGAGAATCCGCCCCAAGACAATCTCGCTGGAACGAACCGGCTTGGTCACCACGGTGTGAAGCGTCCGGTTGCGAATATCGGCCGGAAGGCTCAAGGTGCTCAGGAACAAGGCCAGCAGCAGGATGAGGTACATGGTGGCCGTCAGCACGAAGCTCAGGTAGAGCCGCGCCGGGTACGCACTTGCCGGATCCAGAAAGAACCCGGCAAATAGCAGAATCACCAGGAACACGCCGAAAACGACAAGGACCCAGCGGCGAATCGATTCCTTCACCGCCAGCCAGGCCAGCGCCCCCACGCGGCGAGGCGACATGTGGACAACGTCGCCCCAGGCATCGGCCAACGTGCGGCCGATCATGCGCATCGCCGCGCCGGGACCATGCCGTAACGCCGCCATCAGCCAGCCGATCAATAGGGCCGCTATAGCCAGGCTCCCCACCACGAGGAGCCAGTGAAAAAGGCCGCCTGGCAGCCACTGGAAAAAGGGAGGAATTGTATCTTCAATAACCATCGTTCAGTTTTTCCACAAGCCGGTTGGGGCGAGTTTATACGAATCGGCGTCTCGAAGCGCGACCATCAGGACTTCGCGGCAACCGTATCGTCGCCGCCCGATTGGCCGTCAAGAATGCCTCGGACACGGCGCCCGGGATGGGCCTCGCTCTGCTGGATAATGCCGAGGAATAGTTCTTCCAATGTCGTTGTCGGATTCCCTTGCGACACAAGCTCCCCGCCATGCCGCTCGATCACTTGCCGAATCT
Source organism: Thermoguttaceae bacterium (assembly GCA_040772845.1). Lineage (GTDB taxonomy): Bacteria > Planctomycetota > Planctomycetia > Pirellulales > Thermoguttaceae > PWXP01. Next base: position 4,140,650 of record JAXGXG010000001.1, on the reverse strand, counting down.
CTTCCTTCGCCTCCTCGGTCAAACCCGAGGCGCGAGTCTCCGTTACGTCCCGCATGGTCAGCAGCGTATCGACCCGGCCCAACTCCTTCAATTCGCCCTGGTACAGAATGCCGATCCGGTCGCATACGTCTTGCACGTCCGCCAGAAGATGACTGCACATGACAATCGTCTTGCCGGCTTCGCGCAGTTTGAGAATCAGATCCTTGATCTGCCGCGTACCGATCGGATCCAGACCGCTGGTCGGTTCGTCCAGCAGGATCAATTCCGGATCGTTGATCAACGCCTGGGCGAGGCCGATGCGCCGAACCATTCCCTTCGAATACTCTTTCAACTGCCGCCGACGCGCCTTGCCCAACCCGACCAGCTCGATCAGTTCATTCACCCGCTTGCGACGCACGGTGCGCGGCATATTGAACAGCCGGCCATAGAAATCAAGCGTCTCCTCGGCGTTGAGGAATCGGTACAGGTACGATTCCTCGGGCAGATAGCCGAGCCGCTCGTTCTTGGTCACCTCCGTCGCGTCGCGGCCGAACACCAGCGCCTGCCCGTGCGTAGGAAACAGCAGGCCGAGCAGCAATTTCATGGTGGTGGTTTTGCCGGACCCGTTCGGACCGAGCAATCCGAAGATTTCGCCTTTGCGGATTTCGAGATCCAGGGCCTTGAGGGCCTCAACCTTCCGACGTCCCCAGAAATCGCGATAAATCTTCGTCAGATTCCGAGCTTCAACAACAACTTCAGATGGCGGCATGGGTCAACCTAAGTAGAAATCGAGAGGCCGGGCTACACCCGTGTACGTGAATTACGCAAGAAATGCCCAATAGGTTCGCTGGATTCACCGGCACTGGAACGAACCATTGTACGAGAAGGTCTTCCCCCACACAAGGACCCAGCGTAGCCCTCACGGGCACATCCGCGCTTCCGCACAGGGGGGCAGGCAGGGGCCAATCCCAAATCCCAAATCCCTGATCCTCCCGGCTCGTGCCGTCATTTCGCCTTCCAGGCGTCTCGCAGGCGGCACAGGGCGTTGCGGAGGTTATGGAGCCGCATGCGTTTGAGTTTCGACCAGCGAAGATGATCGAGGACGGGCAGCAGGGTTTTGACTCGCACGTGTTCCCAGCGGTAGGCCCGCAACGTCACGCCTCGCGCCAGTGCTCGGCTCGTTCGTCCGATGCGTTTCTGCCCGAAGCCGCTGCGATCCACCTCGACCACCCGCCCATTGTCGTAGGTAGGTACCTGTCGAACGGCGGTAACGCCATCCGCCCGCAATTCCGCCAGCAGGACGCAACCGGTCCGTTCGGTACGGTTCCATTTCAGCAGGTCGCCATCGGAGAAGCGGACGTCGTCGGCCAGGAAGTTGCCCAGCGAGTAGATGACAGGCCGCTCGCGCCACCACTCGAGGCCCTGCAGTACGTGAGGGTGATGCCCCAGTACCATCGAAGCCCCGGCGTCGATCAAGGCCCGGCCCTGCTCGATCTGAACCGGGGAGGGAATGGCCAACCGCTCTTCCCCCCAGTGGAGCGACACAATCACATGATCCACCTCGCTACGCAGGACCCCGATGCGCTCGACCAGCCTGGGCAGATCGAGCGGGGCCACGCCGAACTGCCCCGCTGCGGCGAACTGATAGGGGCCGCTCCGTCGATCGGCGGCGCCAAGAAAGGCTATCTTCGTCCCGCCGACCAGAACCAGGGCCGGGGCCTCCGCCTCCGCCAGATTCATGCCTGCACCGAACGAGCGGATTCCGGCCTCATCGAGCTGCCGCCGCAATCGCAAGAAGCCGGGTTCCAGGCAATCGAACATATGGTTGTTGGCCAAGGTCACCACGTGCAAACCGGCTGCCGCAACGGCATCGAGATCGCCGGGGGTGGCTACCACCCGGGGCTCGGTGGGGACATGTCGGCCATCGCCCGGCAGTGTGCATTCCAGATTGCCCACCACCAGATCGCATTCGGCCACCAGCGCCTGCAAATCGGCTGACATCAGGGCCGGACCCCGGCGCGGCGACTCGTCCTGCGAACTGCGCGAAAGGAGGATATCGCCCACGGCCGCCAGGCGAATCGCTTTCGGAGGCTCTTCAGGTTTGTTGTGCATAGACGATGTGCCGATCCGGGAGTAACCGTCGGGGCCGGATTTCTTGGGTTGCAGCGGCTATCGGGCTTCTGCTTCAATGGGTACAATACGCCCTTTTGTCATAGACCTGTCCGATACCGGGCCGCTCGTTCGGCGGCTTGCGGAAGGCTGCCACAAAGCAAATCACCCCTGCAATTCGTTTTTTTAGTATAGCCAGTTTCTTTACGGCAGTCATCCCATTGTCGCGTATAATTGATCTGTGGAGTGCTTGCCCACGGACTCGGCCACTGTCATGGATCACCCGCCTCGGACCCAAGTGATTACCTGCCCCCGACTCGACGATCTCGAGGCGGTGGATCGCTGTCGGCAGGTGGTTTCCCGGTTGTGTACAAACCCGATTCCGTATGATCCCCGGTGGCTCGGCGTACTTCAGCAAGGATTCGGCCATAGACCGTACTTGCTGTTGGCGTTTCAAGACAATCGTCCGGTGGGCTCGCTGTCGCTGGCCTTGGTCAAGAGTCTCCTGTTCGGCCGATTCCTGGTGAGTCTGCCCTATGTGAACACGGCCGGTATTGTCTCTGAGAATCCGGAAGCAACGGCGGCCCTGGTGGATCGGGCCGTCGAATTGGCGGACGAACTGGACGTGAAGTACCTCGAACTTCGGCAGGAGGCCCTGCTGAAGCACTCGTCGCTGAGTTACTACTCGACGACGAAGGTGAATATGCGTCTGGCGCTGCCGGCCACCGTCGAAGCCATGTGGGACCAATTGACGGCGAAGGTGCGTAACAAGGTCCGCAAGGGCGATCGGCAGGAGTTCACCGTGCAATGGGGCGGCGTGGACCTGCTCGCAGAGTTCTACAACGTCTTCAGTCATAACATGCGCGACCTCGGCACGCCCGTCTTCAGCACCCGCCTGTTCGAGGCCATCCTGACCGAGTTCCCCAAAAGGGCCGAACTGTGCGTGGTCCGTGCGGCAGACCGGCCGGTGTCGGTGGCGATCCTCGTTCACGGAGACGGCTCGACGGAGGTCCCCAGCGCCAGTTCGCTCCGGTCCTTCGGTTCGTCGAACGTGAACGATTGGATGTACTGGCAGCTTCTCAAACGGGCGGTCGAGCGGGGGCAGCATACGTTCGACTTCGGACGCACGACCATGGACAGCACCACGTACGTGTTCAAGAAGAAGTGGGGCTCGAAGCCGGTCCCTTCCTACTGGCAGTACTACGTTCGGCGAGGCGACGTGACGGGAATGCGGCTCGAAAGCGGCCGTTACGATCGCATGATCCGCATCTGGCAGCGACTGCCCGTCTGGCTCACGCGGTACATCGGCCCGCCCATCGTCCGCGGTATTCCGTAACGCCGGCCGCCGCATCGTTGCGCGCCGCAGCAGCCTGCCGAAATCGGCCGTGAATTCCCCGACGGGCCCCTACCGCGAATACTGCGCCAGGCCGGCAAGAATGTCTCCCTGCTCGGAACCTGCAATCTCCTCGATGTCGCCCCGGATCCGGAAGAAGGCCTCGATCACCTCCGGATCCCACTGATGCCCGGCGCCGGCCTTGAAGATCGCATCGATCTTCTCGCCCGGCATCCCTTGCCGGTACGGCCGGTTCGAACTCATGGCGTCGAAGGAGTCGGCTACCGCGACAATGCGGGCGGAAAGGGGAATGGCCATCGCACCGAGGTTCCGCGGGTAACCTTGCCCATCCCACGACTCGTGGTGATGCAGTACGACCGGCAGCACTTCGTCCAGCTTGCCGAGATCGCGAAGAATCTTGTGTCCGATCTCCGGATGCCGCTTGATGTGCTCGTACTCGGCGTCGGTCAGCTTTCCCGGCTTGCGCAACACGTCGTCATCGACGCCGATCTTGCCGATATCGTGCAGCAGGCCCGCCAGGTAAATGGTATTCAGGGCTTCACCCGTCATCCCCAACTCTTCCGCAAGCCGCACGGCAATTCGGGCAACCCGGTCGCTGTGACCGCACGTGTACGGATCCTTCGCATCGATGGCCGAAGTCAGGGCGCGCACCACGCCGGTCAGCAACTCCGCCTGCTGGCGGTACAGCTCGATGTTCCCGCTATGGATTCCCAGAATGGCCGCAACGGAGCTGAGCAGGCTGGCTTCGACGGTGCCGAACTCGGCATCGTCGGTATGATTCAGTGCGGCCAGCCATCCGAACAGATTCTCGCCCTCCGAAAGCGAGACCATGACCGCCTGGCGAACTTCCGGCAAAGGCCAATCCGCTCGGGTTTCCATGACGTTGTTCAGCACTGTGGGCCGGTCGGATACGCTCGGATTGGCCGCCGCAATCAGCCGATCGAACCGCTCGAGGTCCAGAACACAATCGCCGTGTGTCAGCAGGACCGGCTGCGTCCGCGCTCGGTGACTCGCAAGATCGTTGCTGGGCTCGCGCAGCGCGACAAGGTAGATCGCCAATCCCTTTGCAGGCACCACCTCGCCAAGCCATTCCAGCGCGATCTGGGCCAATTCCTCGTCGCCTTCGGAGATTTTCAGGTTCTGGGTCAGCCGGTAGAGCAGACTGATCTCTTCGTACGTACTGGCCAGATTGGCCGACAGGCTTCCCGCCTCCCGCTCCAGCTCTCCCACCCGCACCTGCGAATGGTGATGCTGCAAGACCAGTTGCGCCATGCGCTCCAGTACGGCGGGCGACCAGGGCTCCTGGCGTCCGGCCCACAAGGCGGCCGTCTGCCGGTCGAGGCCGAGGGTATCGGCCGGGCGCGAGAGTTTCTCGCGTAATGCAACGCGCCGGCTGACAAAGGTGCCGACGGCAACCAGCACGCCATCGGGCGTCGGCAACGGCAGAGCGAGTGTAAGAAAGGGGTCTTCGTCGTCGAGAAACTCCGGCCGGCCTCGGCGCGCGACCTCGCGGCACATCTCAGCGCGCGGTCCCCAATCGCGCATCGGTTCGTCCGGCGGCAAGGACAGGACGTCGCCGGTCGTACCGTCGATCCAGCCGAGTGTCCTGCCAAAACTCTGCCGAATCAACGCATCCAGCGCCGGATGCCGCGACTGTTCGGGCGGAATCGACGTGGGCGTGGAACGGACTGCTGCCGAGTTCTGAAACGTAAGCATAACAGGTGGACTACCTCAACGATGCATGGCCGTCTGCACGGGACTGAAGGAAGGTCTATCGGGTAGCTGGGCAACCGGGGAGCGTGCAACGACGGAGGCCTTGTAAAGGATAGAACATTCCTGGTCCTTTGGCCCGGTCGCAGCGGTGAGGCTTCGGCCGCGCTGTCCGGGAACCCCCCAGGCCACACGAATGTAGCGATTCAAGCGATTACACGGGGCGAGTCAGCGCCCCTTTCCGCTCGCGACAGTCTGGCCGGAAGGGGTGAGCCGCCCCGCACGGATCCCCTTGGCAGGCTTTTCTCGCGGCAAGATGCCGTTACAATAGGAATTAGCGCGCCCAGGAGTGATTGGCTATGACCGACTTCGAATACGGCCGGCTTTTCGATCAGGCCCTTGCTGCACTTGAGGAAGGCGATTACGTTCGTGCCCTCGCCATTGCCGACCAGCTTGTCGCCGTGCAGGACGACGATGCCCTGGTGCGCAATCTCCGCGCCCAGGCACTGCTGAACATGCAGTCGGCCGCCGAGGCCTTGGAAGAGGCCCATCAGGCCGTGCGGCTGGAGCCCGAGGATCCGCAGGCACGAGTCATTCTGGCCATGGCCGCCTGGGAACTCGGCCGCCTGACACTCGCCCAGCAGGCGATGGAGCAGGGAGTACGCCTTTCGGGAGACGATCCGGAATTGCTGGCGCGCTATGCGTGGTTCCTGGCGTGTGAACGCGGGCCCAAGCTCGCAGCCGCGGCCTCCGAGAAGGCCATTCGCGCCGATGAGCGATCGGCCATGGCCTGGGCGGCGCTCGGACTGGTCCAAATGCGGCAGCATCAACTGGCCCTGGCGCGACAAAGCCTTCGCCGCGCCTTGGAGAACGACCCAAATGACGTGCACGCCCAATCGGTCATGCTCACGCTCCTGAAACAGCAGGGCAATAGCGCCCAGGCGGAAGCCCTGGTCGATCTGATGACCAAGACACCCGATACCGAAGAACTCATTCGCGAAGTTCATGAAGAGTCGCGCCGGCGCCGCCTGGAGCAGGTACTGTTGGAACGCGATGCCATTCGCGAGTCGCTCTTGTCCGACACACCTGAGCGCCGCCGCGTCTGGTGGCCGGCCGTAATCACGCTTCTCATCCCCGTCATTGCACTTATCCTGATGCCCCACCCTTGGATTCCCGCAGCCGTCATGTGCATCCTGATCCCGATGGGCCTGCTGCTCTGGTGGTTCCGCGACTGAGGCGTCGGCCCGGAGCCATGGTCCATTCGCTACCGCGACACAGGGTGCAGCAGCAGACGTGCATTTCACGGAAGGGCCACCGGCGGGCTTGCCCTTGTCAAAAAGTTGGAGTTGCGGCGATTTGGGGTTGCGCAAGGTTTGCTCGTGTTTCGCCAGTCCGATAGGTCTTCTAGCCGCGCAACCTGAGTGTCGGGTTGGATTGTGTCTTTGATCCAGACTTGAACGTGCCCGATGTAACAGGGAGGAAGAAGGGGCCGGGCGTGGCGTGTTCAGGCACCGCCCCCGGCGCGTTTTCGCCGTAGGCGATCAGCACCGTAGCCTGGGGTTTCTTTACCCCAGGACCCATGGCCGCACCACATTCCCCAACACATTCCCCAACACATTCTTCCATTTCCAGGTGCACGCGCCCGTTCGTAGTTCCGCCTTCAGGCGGTCTTTCCTTTCCGGCTGAAGCCGGGACTCCAACGGGTCGCTGTTCGCACCCACTTCCCGGTCTGCCCCCCGTATGACGGCATTTCCAGACCAAATACCCCCTAATCCTTACTGGAGTGGCCACATTCCATTTGACGGGGCCCGGCAGTCATGATACAGTGCAGCCGATGCTGACAGTGGATCTGTCACGGCCGGGCGATGGCAATGTGTGTTCGCCGCGCCCGGCACGCAGCGTGTTCCGTGGTAGACGCCTTACCTTCCGGCTTGTCCTGTTCTCAAAATTGGAAGAGCGGCGCGGCGGATGCTTCCAGTGTTTTCGTGGCCAAGTTGCGGTTCCAGAAATCGTGGGAGATTCCAATGAAACGGCGTTGCCTCCTGTCGCTCGTACTCCTCTTCGTCACGTCGCCGGTCGGCCACGCCATGTGGGTCGATACGTTCGCAGGCGGTGCGCCGCAGCAAACGTGGGTCTATGCGGCGCTGCCGAACGAGGCCACCTACACGCAAAGCTACTTCAGCGACGGCGTGCAAATGGAAAGCACTGTTCCAGTCGGAACCGGCGGGGCGGTCGCCGTGTTCGGCGTTGTGCCTGATATGTTCGATTCCAATGTCCGCGTCCGCGCCGTCGTCAACCCGAATAACGTGAGCAACCTTTCGCGCAATCTGGGTGTGCTGGCGCACATGAACCCGACGACCGGAGACGGGTACTCCTTCACGGTCAAGTACGACGAAACGGATCCCACCATCGATATCAGCAAGATTGAGGGTGCCGCGGATGACAACCTTGGCCACGCCGACGTTCCCGGTTTCTCCATGACCAAGTCCTATATCCTCGAACTCGACGTCATCGGCACGCATCTGACCGGCCGCATCTACGATTCGAACGAAAACCTGCTGACAACCATCTCGGCAATCGACAACGATCCCTACACGTCCGGCTATGCCGGAATCGCCACGCAGCGAGAACTGACTGATGCCACGCTGCTTGGCATGTTCGGTATGGTTTCGGCCATACCGGAGCCATCGTCCTTTCTACTGGTCGTTCTGGCCGTCCTCGCCTGGAGCCTGCATCGAAGAAACCGCACATGGATGAGCGCCTGATCGAAGAAGTCGAGGTTGTCGCCGAACCAACGCCGAAACCTCGCGTATGGACCGTCTTTCTTGTCTTTTTCGCAATCGTTGCCTCGGTGATATTCGCCACGATTGCCTTCATGGTCATCTTCTCGCTGGTGATGTACGGGGTGCGTGGATCGCCGGCCCATGTGGACGCCATCCTGCAAAGCGATGTCGGTATCCTGGGATCGACACTTTCGACCATGCTCATTTTTGCAGGCGGGGCAATGCTGGCAGCCTGGCTGTCGCCGGTCCCGTTTGTCGACCGGCTTCGGCTCCGCCCGCCTGCCATCTCGCCGTTCGGCATGGCCGTAGCCATTTGCGGTACGCTTGCCATCTCGCTGGCATTTGAAGGTCTTTCGCAACTGGACATGCTGCCGGAATCGCCCATGCTGACCGAGTTGTCGCGCGTGCTGGGCGGCATGACCGGCTTCTCCTTGATCGGGGCCGTGCTGACCATCGGGATTGCGCCGGGCATTGCAGAGGAGTTGCTTTTCCGCGGCTATATCCAGACGCGGCTTACGCGCCGCTGGGGAGCAGGCGTGGGTATTGCCATAACGGCCCTGCTGTTCGGCGTGATGCACATGGACCTGGTCCACGGCGGGTTCGCACTGGTGATGGGCCTGTTCCTCGGTTACCTTACCGAGCGTTCGGGCAGCATCCGGCCGGCCATGATCTGTCACGCCACGAACAACATCATCTCCACCCTGACGGCCTCGTCCGACGGCACGGAGATCGGGGCCGAGTGGCCCGGCCTGCTTTTAATGGCCGCATGCGTAATGCTGCTGCTCGCCACGATCTACCTGCGACTGTTCGTGCCGTCCCGCGCCGGCGCGGCGCCGAGTTGAAAGAGCCCCAAACCGCCACGCGGTTCGCCCTGCACGATCACTCTTGCGACGCCGCCAGCGCCTGGTCCAGGTCGGCGAGGATGTCGTCAATGTCCTCCAGTCCGACGCTCATGCGCACGTAGTCGTCGGAAATGCCGGCGGCGCGGAGTTCGTCTTCGGTCTGCTGGGAATGGGTGGTCGAGGCCGGGTGGATCACGAGCGTTTTCGCATCGCCGATATTGGCCAGGTGCGAGGCGAGTCGGACCGACTCGATAAACCGCCGCGCGGCCGCGCGCCCGCCCCGAACGCCGAAGCCCAGGATCGCGCCGCAACCTTTGGGGAAATATCGTTTGGCCAACTCATGCCCCGGATGCGAAGCGAGACCCGGGTAGTTCACCCAGACCACTTGCGGATGGGCCTCCAGAAATTCGGCCACGCGCTGCGCATTCTCGCAATGTCGAGGCATACGCAGGTGCAGCGTCTCCACACCCTGCAGGAACAGGAACGCGTTCATCGGGCTCATCGCGCCGCCCATATCGCGTAGCCAGTGCGTACGGCACGTAACGATATAGCAGGCGTCGCCAACCGCCTCGCGGAACACGACTCCGTGATAGGAGGGATCCGGCCGGGTGAACTGCGGCCAGCGTTCCGGCTGCTGCGACCAGTCGAAACGGCCGCCGTCGATCACGGCGCCGCCGATACTGGTCCCGTGTCCGCCAATGAACTTGGTCGTACTGTACACGACAATATCGGCGCCATGGTCCAACGGGCGGAAGAGCATGGGCGTCATGACCGTATTATCGCACACCAGCGGAATCCCATGCCGATGGGCCACGTCGGCCAGCGCCGCGTAGTCGAGCACGTCGTTCTTCGGGTTGGCCAGCGTCTCGATGTACACGGCCCGGGTATCGGGCCGGATGGCCGCCTCGACCGCTTCCGGTTGCGTCGCATCGACAAACGACACGTCGATGCCGAATTGTTTGAACGTCTGTCCCAGCAAGGTGATTGTCCCGCCGTACAGGGCGGCGCCTGCCACGATGTGCTGACCGGCATGGGCAAGGTTGAACAGGGCCACACAAATGGCCTGCTGACCGCTGCTGACCGCCAGCGCGCCGACCCCGCCTTCGAGTGCCGCCAGCCGTTGCTCGAAGACGTCGGTCGTCGGGTTCATCAGCCGGGTATAGATCCAGCCCGGCTCCTTCAGAGCGAACAGATCGGCCGCATGTTGCGTATCACGGAAGCAATAGCTTGTGGTCTGGTGGATGGGCACGGCCCGCGACCCCGTGGCCGGGTCCGGTTGCTGGCCTGCATGGAGTGCGATGGTTCCCAGCCCGCGATACGGGGGACGATTCGAGGTATCATTGGACATGGCTTTCCATTTGGATTGGAGTCGGTTGGAGTCTGGCGCGCTCCTGTCCCGTGCACGCCGCAGCAGAAACCGGAGCACACAATGATTGTACGCAACCGAGGCAAGCCGCACTACGGAGGGGGCGAATCGCCAAACCGGCCGCCCCACAGCCGCGGATTCCGGACAACTGTTGGAGTCCCGGCTTTAGCCGGCCGGAAAGGCCGCCTGAAGGCGGGACTCCAACTTGCCAGGGTGTTGCATCCGGCCGCCGGCGAACCTAGCATAGTAGGGTGCCGGTCGAGGCTATATATGCCAGTCCGACCGCAGGCCACCCGGATAGTCCAACGATCACCCACCTCCAGGAGAGCTATGATGAGTCGCACCTGCCGAACCGTTCTGTGGTCCCTATCGATTCTGGCGTGCCTGCTGGCCGGTTCGGCCCTGGCCGGCCAGCCGTGGGTGACCTACGAAGGCAAAGAGGGCCCAGGGAAGGGCAAGCACATCGTGTTCGTCACCGGCGATGAAGAGTATCGTTCCGAGGAGTCGATGCCCCAGTTGGCCAAGATTCTGGCCGAGCGGCATGGATTCCGATGCACGGTCCTGTTCGCCATCAACAAGGAGACCGGCGAGATCGATCCGGTCACCCCGGACAATATCCCCGGCCTCGACAAGCTGGCCGACGCCGACCTGATGGTCCTGTTCGTCCGTTTCCGCGAACTGCCGGACGAGCAGATGCAGAAGATCATGGACTACACGAACTCGGGCAAACCGATCGTCGCGCTTCGCACGGCAACCCACCCGTTCTTCTATCGCAAGAATCCCGACAGCCCGTTTGCCAAGTGGAGCTGGCGCAGCACCGATCCCAAGGGCGGTTACGGACGCGAGGTCCTGGGCGAAACGTGGGTCGCACACCACGGAAAACACCAGCACGAGAGCACTCGGGGCGTGCCGGCCGAAGGAATGGCCGATCATCCCATCCTGCGCGGTATCGACAACATCTGGGGCCCGTCCGACGTCTATTCCATCACCACGCTCACCGGCGATTCCAAACCGGTCGTGATGGGGCAGGTGCTCGTCGGCATGAATCCCGACGATGAAGTCAATACCGACAAGGCGTTCATGCCCATCGCCTGGACCAAGAGCTACACCGGCGCCGAAGGCAAGACGTCTCGCATCTTCACCACCACCATGGGCCACGGGCACGACCTGAAGAACGAAGGCGTACGCCGCATGTTGGTCAACGCCTGCTACTGGGCCCTGGGCATGGAAGATCAGATCCCGGCGAAGTCGAACGTCGATCTGGTGGGCGAATACGACCCCCTGCCCATCGGCTTCGGCAAGCATCGCACGGGCATGAAACCCGGCAACTGACCCGTTGGGTTCTGAAACCGGCCGGCTTAAGGCTCGTTGTTTTACGCAAGTCCTAGTGCATGTTGTTGCACAAATGCCCACGGCGCGCTACAATGCGCGCCGTGGCTCGTTCTGCCGATCGGTACATGCAGCCGCTATTCCCTGCTACCGCCGAGGAGGCTCTGTGATGATTCGTATCACATGTCCCAAATGCAATAGCAAACTGAGCGCCAAGATCGAACTTGCCGGCCAGACCCGCAAGTGCCCGAAGTGCGGCGAGAAACTGACCATCCCCGAGTTGGGGCTCACTCCCGAGACGGCCGCGGATTTCGACCAAGTGCTGGACGATCCGGGCGATCAGCACGTCGAAACGGCCGACGAGATCAGACTGCCCGACGTCGAGGCGCCCGAACGGCTCGACCGCCAGAATCGCTACATGATCTGCGACAAGACCAAACTGGTGGCCGCGTGGAAGAACGACGGGCATGGCTGGATGCTCAATCAGGGACACGGCATGATCAGCGCCTCGCGCAATCCCGACCAGTTGCCCTCCCAAGGAGATTTCACTCTGGTTGAGCTGAAGCTCGATATGACCGACGACGGACTCCGGCTGCACGGACTGACCGCCTATCACCTGACCCCGCGATGGTCCCTCACCAAGCTCGACAAGGGCGACGACCTGATCCTCTCATCCGTGACCGGCCCCGGCGGCCTGAACAAGCAGCAGAAAGGCGTCGTCCGCCAGTTCATCAAAGACCAGTTCATGCGCGACGTGTGGGAAAACGCCGCCGAAGTCCTCGACTACCTGGCCAATACCGACTACCATTCCGCCGGCGTCCACTAAGATTGTGGCATTGACGCTTCTATTATCCTACCCGATAATAGCCGGCCAATGATTCGAAATGCCTTCCTTCATGGCCGAATCTGCCGGAAAGGCCGGCGAACTCACCCAAGATACCCGGCCGGGCCTACCTCGGCCGGAAACCCTACTCGGACCTGCTGCGAAGCTATTGCTGCGAATCCATGACGGACATCAATGTCCTCGTAATGCTGCATGATCAAGATACTACGGCATCACTGCGGGCTGGATGACCCGTCGCAACCTCATCGTGTCGCACTCGGCGTCGCACTGGGCATGTTCGTTGCCTTTACCCCCACCATCGGTTTCCAAATGGTGATCGTCTTGGCCCTGGCTTCCGTCCTGCGAGCAAACAGACTCGTGGGCGTCCCGCTGGTGTGGATATCGAACCCACTGACGATTCCAGCGATTTTCTACGCAGGTTACTCGCTGGGCCGCGTGGTGCTTGGCTGGCCGCGCCTGGACCCCCTCTGGTGGAGGGCCCTTGCCGAGCCGCCAAGCGGTTGGTGGGAAATCACCGTCTTCTACTGGAATCGCGTTGCCCAGATCGCCGCCCCCTTGTGGCTCGGCCTGGTGCTCTTCGGCCTGCTGGCGGCCGTGGCCAGTTACTGCGTTGTGTTCTACTCGCTACGCAACTGGCAGGAGCGAACCAATCGCAAGCTCCGCCTGCAAAACAAGATAGGCTAGCTCGCGCATGCCCTTCAATAGGCGATCCGATCCACCTTCCGTTGCCATGCGATAAACGCCTCGCACGCCTCGGGGCGAAGGTCTTGCGCGTGCATCGGGTGCCGGGCAGGCGGCATCACCACCTGGCGGTGGAACGGCGTATCCTCGAAGCCGACCGTCACGGCGTCTTCGCACTTTGCGGCGTAGTAGATGCGATCCAATCTGGCCCAGTAGATGGCCGCAAAGCACATGGGGCACGGTTCGCAGCTTGTATAGATATCGCAACCTTCGAGCGAGAACGTGCCCAGCCGGCGGCAGGCGTCGCGGATGGCGACGATTTCGGCATGGGCAGTCGGGTCGTTGATCGAGGTCACCTGGTTCCAGCCCCGCCCGACAATCTCGCCGTCCCGCACAACGACCGCCCCGAATGGGCCCCCTTCGCCGGCCTCCATTTTCTCCAGCGAAAGCCGAATTGCCTCACGCAAAAAACGCTGATCCATCGTCAATCTGTCCGTGGGATGATACTGTCGCTACCAGCCTACGGCCACACGCCACAATTGTCCAGTAGCGCCCTCCGCCAGCCCAGAAACGCACCCCCTGCTTCCTTTCCTTGCCGAAGGCACAGCCCCGGGTTCGATACATCACCCCGCTCACTCGTACCATCACACCCTTTTGTAAACCGCACCGTCGCGAGTATCAGTCCTCAACTAGCGAACCTGCATCATGTTCCCCGATAGGTTCCATGGTTCGTTCGATAAACTCATAATCATCCTCATTCATGTTCAGACTCTCGCGGTACTCGAACGCCTCCGGATCAGCAACATAGTCAACTGTACCGCAGTTCGCTTCGACGATCTGTTTGATCGACTCAATGTCGATACGAAAGAACTCCTTCCGAAAGTTGACCTTGTTAACCCGATGTTTATGGAACTCTCGGTGCAGCGCGTTTTCCAGTGAAGGGGCATCGTCACAAGAGATCATCATATGTACGTCAAAAGGAAACGGCACAGACGCATCCCCAAGCTCACGGACACGATCCATTGGCTCCAGTCGCCTAGTCATGCCGATCTTGAAGACACCTTCTCCGAATGAACCGATATTCGAAATCACGTATACATGTCCAGCCTTTGTCAGTTCTGCCATTGATTTGGCTCGTTGAGCACGCTCTTCGGCTTCTGCCAACCTAGCTCTAAGAGCCTCCACCTCAGCGCTATGCTCATCCTTGAATTTCGCGAGAGTCTTTTCCAGGGCAGCCTGGATTGCAGCCTTTTCGCGTTCCGCATCCTGAACCTGCTTCTCAATCTCCCGTGCCAAGCGTTCCTCTTCGCGGATCTGCGCACGAATACGAGCCTGTTCCTCTCGAGCGAACTGAGTTCGGACAAGCTCTTCAAAGTGACCTTTCAGCTCCTCGACAAGCGAGTCTTCGTGCTCGGAGGAGACTGCAAAGCCAATCTCTCGACAGAGTGTAACAACATTGAGCAAACGCTGTTTCGAACTGGCGAAATTATTGGCAGTGAGCTTGCTGCCAATCCAGGAAACGTTCTCTTTGAGATAACGGTCCGCCAAATCACTCACCTTTCGCTCAATATTAGCTTGTCGATGATCCATCGCGGCATGATCTCGTTCCATTTTGCGCAGTTGCACTGATAGATTGAATAGATCTTGTTTGAGACCATCATTCTCTTGCCGCAAATCATCATATTGGATTCTTTTTGCATCGAAAGCCTTGCTGTCTTTGTCAAGGCGGCATTTGGTATTTTCTAGTTCAGAAGCATATCGCTGATACTCTATGGCCTGATCGGCGAGCCGCTGTGCTGTGTCTTTCAGATGCTGCTTCTCTGCTACAAGTGCTTTAATTTGGGCATAATACCAGATGACCAATGTTGATGCTGCTGCTAAAGCGCCAGCCAGAAAGGCCACAACGTATGCCATGGTCTGGTCCTCTCATGTGAACTATGATCCAGCGGTCCGGAATAAGATATGATAATACCCCACACTGGCACACTTCCTGCAGGTAACGGGCTCGAGGAACAGTTCCTTGCGTCCCTTGCCTCGTACGCCACAAGCCTGACACGCCCCTACAACATCAACGTCGAGACGCGTACGCAGAAATATCCGGTGATCGTTACTGTCAAGCTCGGAGGACGTAACTCCAAGTTGTCCCCATACGCCAAGAATACCTTCCACGACATCAAGCGGAAACACCGTATCGCTAAGCAGCTCTTTCTTGAGTATGCCTGGGTGCCGTTCAATACGATCCCAGAGAAGTCGTGCAAAGTCTTCTCGCTTCAGTGCAGCTTCACTTGCCGCCAGGTAACCCTTTTCGTGACGGGCGAGCTTTCGGGTACCAACGACGAAACCATGAAACGCCTCTAAGACTTCGTGTGCAAATAGCGGAGGAGCAAAGTTGCAGATGATGTTGAAGCATAGGAAGTCCGGGATTTCTGGCGTGATACCCGTTATCTTGCGGAATTGCATCACAGGTATAACATGCGTAAGCGAATCAAGGCATATCGCAAATGCCCTAGAGAAAGCACGCTCAGATACCGTTTGTTGAAGCGCCACTTCCTTCGTCAAGTACTGAGCATGATGATCTTCAAGCTCCGCCTTTCGCATGAATTACCCCATTCAATGACTGACGCGCAAGTCACGAATGCCCGGACATCGGGCGTGCCACCATAGGCAACTTGAGAATAAAGTTCATGCTCGCCCTCGTCAACCCCCACCCGAAAGAGGGGCAGTGCGAGGCGAGAATTGTTGCTAAAACTGCCTACGTATCGCGCGGAAAACCGTAGCGACTGACTACGCCATCGTCCCGACGCCTTGTACTAGGGACCGGAGCTGTCGCTGGCCTCGATTGTCGGATGCAGTTGGTCGGTCGTGGGCAATCTCCGATAAGTGACTAAGCAGCGGTAGCGTCGATCTGCTCGAATACTGCCCAAAGAGCGCCTGCTGCAAACCACGATTCTTCAATGATTGCGGCACCGCAAGACGCCATCATTCGGTAAGCGGAATTGCCAGCATGTCTTCGTGCGGTTGGATACTCGCCTGGTGTTCCTTCATCATCTGGAGCAGGCGTTCAACGATCTGCGGATGCTGGTCGGCAACATTGTAGGCTTCAGAAATATCGTATTCGAGCTGGTAAAGCTCGGGCTTCTCCGGCGTAACGGTACGGCCGTAGTTCACCGGGTCGCGCATCTTCGTGTGTAGTTTCCACGGTCCGGAACGCACGGCGTGCAATTCGGCTCGCGTCCAGTAGAACATCTCCTGCCGCGGGCTCTTCTCGTTGGAAAGCAGGACGCCCGAAAGGTCGTACGAGTCCAACGTCCGGTCCGTGGGCAGAGCCGCGCCGGTCAGGGCGGCAAACGTCGCCATCAGGTCCAGCGTCGATCCGAGATCCGTGACCACACCGGGCTGAACCGTTCCGGGCCACCAGAAGATCGTCGGCACACGCTGCCCGCCCTCGAAGGTCGTGCCCTTGCCGGCACGCAACGGACCGGCCGAACCGCCGTGCGTTCGAAACGTCAACCACGGCCCGTTGTCCGAACTGAATACGACCAGCGTATTCTCGGCCAACTCCAACTCGCACAGCGTATCAAGCACCTGCCCGACACTCCAGTCGATCTCCTCGATCACGTCGCCAAACAGGCCGCGAATCGATCGCCCCCGGAACTCCTCCGATGCGAACAGCGGGATATGGGGCATCGAGTGCGGCAGGTAGACAAAGAACGGCTTCTCCTTGTTCGCCCGGATGAACTTGATCGCCTCCTCCGTGTAACGCCGCGTGATCGTGTTCTGGTCGGCCGGACGCTCGACGATCTGCTCATTGCGCATCAGCGGTACGTTGAAGTGCGCGATCTCGGGATAGTAGCTGGGATCCTTGATCACTTCCGCTCGGTAGTTCGGACCGTCGACTTTGTCCATGTCGTTGGAATACGGAATGCCGAAGTACGTATCGAACCCTTGCGCCGTCGGCAGGTATTGCGGCAGGTGGCCGAGATGCCATTTGCCGAACGCACCCGTTGCGTAACCCTTCTGCTTAAGCAACTCGGCCAGTGTGACCTCTTCCGGCGGCAAGCCACCGCCCGAGTTCGGAAACAGGACGACTCGCTTGCTGCTGGTCATACCATTGCGGATCGGATAGCGGCCCGTCATCAACGCCGCGCGACTCGGCGTACACACCGGCGCGGCCACGTAGAACTGCGTCCACTTCTGACCCTCCGCAGCCATGCGATCGAGATGCGGCGTGCGAATCACAGGGTTGCCGAAGCATCCCAGGTCTCCCCAGCCAAGATCGTCGCAGAAAATAACCACAAAGTTCGGCGTACGCTCCGCGGCACGGGCCCATTGCGGATACACCAGGAAAGCGACCAATACGCAGGCGAGCATTCGAGACATGACAGTTCCCTTTCTGTTGCAGTTCACGCTCCAAGTTACTCTACATCAGCCGTTTCTTCAACAACTCCCCCATTTCCCATTCGCCGCCCCTGCCCGGTGGTGCCGAGGGTCCGCCAGGATCGCCACGCGCCGGGCCAATTTGATCGGCCCCCGCTCTTCGTGCTCGTACTCAGCCATGGCGGTACTCGTAATCGAGGAACTGCCACCACGGCCACCTTTCACGTTCGCTGCTACACCACGGTGTTTCATCTTCTTCTCTTCTAACGTCTGGTTTCGCCGCGCTATTCAATCGGCCACAAACACGTCAATGTGAGCCCGAATGTACTCCATTGCCAATGCGCCATCATCGTCGGCCTCGTAGAACGAGCTGTCCAGTTCTGGCAACGTGGAAACGTTACGGGCCTTGACGTACTGCTCGATCATCTGCAAGGGATTGTCGGTCCGATGTTTCAACTGTTCTGGTTCTTCCTGAAGGTAGACTTCGATCGCGCGGGCCATGAGGCTAGCCAATTCATCCGCGCCAAAAAACTTGTAGCCTTCCAATGCCATAAATGCCCAATCGACGCCTCTGTTGTAAAAGTATTGGTGGAATCCGCCATTCAAGACTTCGGCCTGAACCCACCAAGTGCTGTAAGCGGCCTGAAAGCCGCGTGGCAGGGAAGAGACGATTTCGAACTCGCGCTCGTAGTCGTCATTAACCTTGAGTTGAACATAATCGACCACGGCATCGACCAAATCAATATCGTCCAGCGATTCGAGAATCTCACGCGTCAGGACCGGATAACGTGTCCGAGTTTCGTAGTCGCAGGCCAACTGGCGAACCGACCTTGAAGCACGATCCATCTTGCCGATGCTAAGAAGCCGATCTGTCAGAACGTTCAATGGAGTCTCAGCCGTTTGTGACTGGTGATTAAAGAAGGCCTTGAGGCTACGCGAGAGTAACAGGGCAAGTCCCACAAATATGTAAAAACCTGCGTGCAATAACGAAAAGCCAAATAGCATTGCAGATACGTTCAGCAAGAATCCTGCCTGCTCCGGCGGCGTAACAGCCGCCATGCGATATATCAGGAAGCCGAAGATAAGAAGATTGATTCCGCCATGGAGCAATGCCCATGCCGCCATCAGCCGGCGTAGCCCGGTTTCGCCTCGCCAGAGCGATACAACACCGAGGATAACCAACACCGGCAAGAGAATCGATTGCCATATACTGAGGTTCTCAGTGTCCCCGATGAGGGCAAGCACGAGGGACGATGCACGATCCACGACGATTAGCGTTGCGAGGATGAGGAAGAACACGCGGCCACGACGGATCAATCGGGACAAAGACGGATCCTCAGAATGAGTTTAGCGGGCAACTTCCTATTCAACACAAGACCACCATTTGCCAGAGGGCATTCGCCCAGGGTGCATTGGTAGAATAGACTCGCAACGCGATTGATGTCAAGTAGTTGCGGTGATCGAAACGCAAGCATACGCAATGCGCTTTGCGCACCCACCTCCCGCGTCAGCGCGGTACTAGCAACTAGCAACCAGAAACTAGCAACTAATCCCGCTGCCACCCAAAAAGTCGCCAGTTGACAGGAATCAGTTGACAGTGACGCGCTCACGCGCGGGGGGGGCAGGGGGGGTTAGCTGTCCGCAACCATGCAAAGACACACGGTCAAATCGCAAACGGTTCTGAGACGGTTCTCAACGTGCGGCGAATGCCGTCTGCCGGTTCAGTTCGCTGATCTGGCCGTTCAGCGTCCAGAGGTCGTAGAGCAGGCCGAGACCCAGCAACCCGCCGGTGAGCAGGTAGACAATGCCGGTAATCCATTTGCCCATGTAGAAGCGATGGATACCGAAGATGCCGAGAAACGTCAGTAGGATCCAGCCAATCGTGTAATCGATCGGGCCAACCTGATAGCGGAGATCGGCCTCGCGATCCATGCCGGGAATCAGCAGCAGGTCGATGATCCAGCCGATCAGCAGCAGGCCTCCCGTCAGGAACCAAAGGGTCCCGGTAATCGGCTTGCCGAAGTAGAACCGGTGCGCCCCCATGAACCCGAAGACCCAGAGGACGTACCCAATCGCCATCGAGTGTGTGTTCGGCATCCTTTTGCCTTCCATGTCGTAGATGGGATGGCGGGCCACCGCAACCGGTGCGATACCCAAGCCGAAAACGGTCCCGGTAGCCGAAAGGCCACTCGCCGTTGTTCGGCAAGTGGCCTTGATGTGGAGGCGGCGGGAGTGGGAATCTGGGCCTGAAACATCGTTGCAAAGTCTTTGATACCATGGGTTTGCGAAAATCGGACACATGGCCAAATGGCCGAAATAGGGCCAAAATCAGACACCGAATCAGATACATCGGACACGCCCCCTTTTTCGCCTCGCAATAGACTCCAACCCGGGTTCCGCGACAGCACCCAAACTGACGCAAGTCAGGAAATCCCAAGCCGCGCAAGCAGCCCCGCAACACGCTCATAGACGTCACGCTTGCGTAACTCCCGAGCTTCATCGTCGTCGATCTCCTCGAAGTCGGCGACCCACGTCGGGCGTGTCCTTCCGGCAAGCGTGAAAAACTTTGGCCGGACGGTTGCACTGGGGGCGGAAATCGGGGCGGGCGGTCAGCCTGCGGCAACGGCGGGGGACGGGGAAACGGCAGCCAGCGTCTGACGGTAGTTCCAGGGAAGCCAAGCTCGGGGCTTCAAGGCGGCCTCGGTGGCGTGCCGCTGCAGTTCGGTGAGATAATCGAAGGGGTTGGCGCCGCAAAGCTCGCAAGTGTGGATAAGGCTCATGTAGATATCCCCAACGCGAGCGCCGTTCTCGGTCTTGAAGAAGAGGGAATTCTTGCGATGCAGAATCGCCTTCTTCAACGCGCGTTCGCACAGGTTGTTGTCCAGCGGGGCCCCAGCCTGACGCAGGAACAGCGTCAATTCCGGCCAGTGCCGGAGCATGTACCCGATGGCTTTGCCGAGCGACGAGTTCGGCTCCACCAGCCGCTCGTCCAACTGGCGGCCGAGCCACGCATGCAGTGTCTGCATCGTTGGGCCGCTTTCGGCCTGGTGAAACGCCAGCCGCTCCTCCGGCGAGAGATTCCGCTCCTGGGCCAACGCGTCGTTGTGGTACACCACTTTCAAGGCATCCAGCACGTACTCGCACGCCTCGGGGAAGTACGCCACCACATCGACGAACTGCCGCCGTCCGTGGGCCAGGCAGTTCGCTACGATCGTCTCCAGTTCGCCCGGAAGATTGCGCGACAGGGCGTCGCACATCTGGATCGGCGCTCCCAATTCGGCCACACGCCGGGCCAGGACGTCCTTGAGGTTCTCGCCCGCGTGCTTCCGCCCGCTGAAGAACAGCGCGATCCGATGACCCTCGTACACCGAGATGATGCCGGTGGTAAAAAGCCCTCGACGCTCCGGCCCGTCCTTTTGTCCGGAATCCGCCGTAGCGGCCTGCCGCGCCGCAGCGGCCTGCTCGGCGCGTTTCCCCATCAGCGACAGAATCTTCGCCGGCGTGTCGTCGTTGTGCAGCAACTCGCCCTGACCGGCCAGATACACCAACGCGGCGTGGATTGGCTCGAAGGACGGAACCTGTTTGCGGATGATGTCCCACTGCGTCGAGGCCGGCAAGGGAATCCCCAGATGCCCTTGCAGGCCTCCGAATCGGTTGAACGGCATCCCCGTTCCATACTTCAGCAGCCCGATCATGCTTGCCGCCGTCGCGTCGTACTTCGCCGAACCCACGCCCTTAGGGGTCTCGGCCGTGAAAATTGTGCCGCACAGGTTGCAGCGTAGTCGTTCGAGTTCGTAAACTTTCGCCTGCAAGGGCGCATGGCCGGTAACCCGCACCAGGACCGCCGGCGACGCCATCCTGTACACCGTGCCTTTCGTGCAACCTGGGCAGGGATCGCCTGCTTGCAGCGTCGAGTGGCCCACCGGAATCCTCTCGGCCCCGTGGTAGGCCTTTGCGCCATTGCGACCATGCCCGGGGCGTTTTGGTTTTGGCTCCGCTTCCGCAGATGCTTCTTTCTCAGGGACGTCGGTCGGCGAGCCGGCCGATTCGGCTGCCCCAGGCGGCTGCGAAGGCTCTGAATCCTTCCCGCGGCCGATTACTGCCGCCGTCTTCTCGGTACGGGCGCCAAACACGATCTTCCGCAGCCGAGCGAGGCTCATCTCCTTGTCGGCCAGCAACTCGGCCAGATAGGCGTGCGAGTCGACGAACGCCTTGAGCGTCTCGTAGTCCTTCGCGTCCAGCGCGGCTTCCGCACGCCGCAGAACGTCTGCCAGCTTTTCCATGTCGATCTCGATGATGTTCGGCTTCTTCCGTGCCTTCATCATATCCACGCGAGTGACTGGCGAAACCCCCGGGACCACGCGACGGGCCATGACGGGGCAAATGGCTCAAAACGGCTGAAGGATAGCAAGGAAGCGGTCGGAGCGCAAGACCGAATTGGGCAATATTCGACCTTCCGGCCTTGTCCTCGTCAGGCCGCCGGGCCGACCGGGCGCCATGCCGGCGCCGTCTGCGCTGCCCGTGGATTACCAGCCGAGAAGAGAATCTGCACTTGGTGCGCCGCCAGCGTCAAGGATGATGCATCCGTGCGGCTGGGCCACCAAGGAAACCGGCCGCTCGAAAGCCGTTTGTGGCAAAGCCAAAACCCCTGCCCGTCGTAGACCAGCACTTTCAGGGCCGTTGCCCGCCGGTTGCGGAACACGAACACCCACCCGCTGAACGGGTCGTGCTTGAGGACCTCTTTGCACAATCGAGCCAGCCCGTCGATCCCCCGACGGAAGTCGGCCGGCTCGACGGCCACCACGACGTGCATCTGCGGCGTTACCTGGATCATGAAGCGGACTCCCAGAAGCTGCGACTGAGGGCCGCCAGATCGGGTTCCGCAAACCCCTTCAGGTGCACCCGCATTCTCGCCCCACCGACCTCCTCCAGTTCCAAGGTGCATTCACTGCCAGCAGCCCACGCAGGCGGCGGCAGTTCAAGGAACGTTGCCCCGGACGCTGAGTCCGCCTTGGATCCTCCGGTTGCCACGTCGGCTGGCACTCCTTGCCTTCCTCTCCTGTCAGCCAAAGCCTCCTCAACGCGTTTCTTGAGCGAATAGTAATCCAGGCTCAACGCTTTCGACGTCCTGTGAACCCCGTACGTCTCGGCCAGCGCCACCGCCGCATCCCACAGCGGATCGGGAATCCTCGCCTTTGCCTTCTTTCGCTTCCGTCGCCACCGCTCAAACCGCCGCTGAACCCCCTCCAATCGAGCAGGCATCGCCCGCGAACCCTTCCCAGTACCCATCAGCTGTCCTCCTTCCAATCGTGCGTGGACAGCCAATCATACCACCCCGCTCAAAACGATTCATACACGCTTGCCGGAAGGACACCGTCGGGCCGACATGTTCAGGCGAGGCAAACTTCTCCTTGATGTTGTTCAGCCCCTCATTAACCAAGCCGTGGGTCATGTGGGGACGGAAGGCGTCGGCCAGGGAAGCCAAGCCTCCTGGGTAGTGCTTCACGCAGAAGTAGATGTCCCAGGCGTCCTTCTCCTTCATGCGATCGGCCAATGCCATTGCCTTCATCACGATGAACGGCACGATACCTGCCACACAAACCGTCACGCGGTCTTTCACACCGCCGGGCAGGTCGCCCTCGATACTGACCTCGTTGCTCATCTCAAAGGCAAGATCGCAGCCGCGCGCCTTGCGCGGCATGACGTCCTGGATGCGTTGATGTCGGCGACTGCGGCCGGTGCCATCGTACTGCCCGGCAAGCAGGTCAACTTCGACCTTGATCTCTCGTCCCTCCACAACGACCGTGCGGTAGAAGACGTACGACTGATCGCCCTGCGAGTACCCTCGGGTGACAAGGTGTTCGAGGATCGTCCGGTAGCCGGCTTCCGTGATCTTCCGATGGTCCAGAGCCAAGTCCACATCCATGCTGCCGATGTGCTTCGGCTCGGCGGAAGGCAACAATAGATCGGGCACCCAGCCACCGACGACAACCATGTCCTCGCGGTATTCGCCCAGCAGCCGGACGAGTTCCATCATCACGGATCGGGCGGCCTTGACGGCTTGAGCATTGTAGTCCGTGCGCGAGTTCACCATGTCGGCTTGATGACCTCTCTCAAGACAGCTTCCGCGGCTTCCTCGCCGCGGCCTCGGAAACCACGCAGGTCGAGATACGTCTGCACGGGTGATGTGACCCGGATGCCGTCAATCATCTGGCTGCCTGCTAGAACGCCCTCGTCGTAGGGTACCAGCAGCATCACGTTCGCTCCACTTGAGACCGGCTTCAGTCCCACGCGATTGACCAATTCGTCACTCACCTCGGGGACATACGCCATCGCCCGCTGGTAACGTACATGCGGTGCCAGCCGCCATGCTGCCGAAAGACCGGCCACCGCGTACGTCAGTCCCAGCTCCTCGCACATGCTGGCCAGCTTGGTTTCCACCTGGCTAGCGGCGTCCATCGAGTAGTAGTCCCGGGTCTCATTCTTACGATAGTTGTAGTTCTCGGACCACTCGTCGAGAAGCCGGTCGGGTCGGGTCAGTCCAAAACCGTCCTCTCGTTGTTGGAGCCACTCCCGGTCCTCCAATAGGCGTTTTACGTTGGATGCCTGCCCCAGACTGACGCCGGCCGTAGTGGCCAGTTCCTTGATCTTCCACCCGCGTTGGGGTTCAGACAGCAAGATCCGCAACACTCGCTCGGCCTTCGGAGAGTAGAGTGACCGCAGATCCCGACGTTGGACGAACTTGTTGGGCCGCCCCTCGATGCGGATGTAGACCTTGTCGAACGAGAGGCGGCAGTTCCCCGACAGATCAACATAGCCGATGCTCGCGCGACCGAGGATCTCAGCCGCGTCGGGCGAGACATAAGGGGCTGCGAACACTCGTATCGCTCCCGGGTAAAGGCTGTTCCAACGCAGCAGTGCGTTGGTTGCCTCGCGGGCACGGCGTGGCTGGCCACTGGTGTCGGCTTGAAGCAGCACCGTCTCCTCTTCGCCGTCAACACGGAAGCTCCCCACCCAATCTGGCCCTTCGGGGGTTGTGCCGGCGCTGCGTGCCCCAGGCTCCAAAGCGCAGAACGGCACGTCTGCCAGGCACTTGCCGAGCCGCGCAACGGCTTCGTCGATTAGGCGATGCTTGTCCATCGTTTCATTTCATTGTTGTATTTCAGCGTACGCTGAAATATAGCACTTCACTGAAAGCAATGCAAGCCAACCGCGAGGATTTCCAAGGCAGGAGTAGGTTTCAGCAAATGTTGAAATGGTCCTCCGTAGTGAAATCTCCGTCGACAAACAAGCGCCCTCCATAGAGGGGTTGGCTGTGGACATGGCAAACCGGCCCGCGTGTTTCGCACGATGCGGGTTGGAGGTGGGGCAACTCCAACCCGGGCGCTACGACATCACCACCCGCCCTCGTAAAACCGCGACACCCGACTCATAACCGCCTCCGTCTCCACATCTCCCGCGTCCACCAATCCCCGGATGAATCCCTCGTACCGATCCATCTCGGCGGGCTTGTGCAGATCGCCAGTGGCCTCAAAAGTGTCAGCAGCCGCGTTCCAGCGGAAGACCTCTCGATGCCCACCTGCCCCATCCGCCTCCCAAAAGCTCACCACGCGGCGCCGAGCGCCCGGCCCCGGAACCACGTGGATGAACAGAATCAAGCCCACACGTTCCAGGGCCGCCTCCCTGACCCGCAGCGGCGGTGAGCGGAGGATGCCCGTCAGTTCTGCCAGCGTGTCCGCGTGCAGACAGGAAGCGATACGGCGGCGCCCGGCGACAAGCGAGAAGAAGTCGGCCACGTCCTGTCCCCAAATGTAGCCATACCAGTGGCCCGAGCCGATCTCGTGGGCCAGGTAGCAGGCCGGCTCATCAGCGGGCTGGGCAAGGCCCTGCTGGATGACGTCGGATCCGTCGACCGTGACGATCCGTACGTCAGGCGGCAGGAGCCCGAGAATCGCCCCAAGCAGCGTCGATTTTCCCGCCCCGCCGGGTCGGGCACCCGTCAACAGCGAGACGCCGTTGGCCATCGCCCGCATGGCGTAGGCGGCCATTTCCACGCTGAGCGTGCCCGCCTGAATCAGGTCGACGATGCTAAGAGTGCGTCCGCCACGCTGGTTGAGCTGCTCGATCTCGCGGAGGTTCCGGGCTTCGAGGTCCATAGCGGAATCCACGGCAGAAACACGGATGGAATGAACGGCCGCCCGTACCGTACCGGCAATGGTCCCCGGTGGCAACCGCCGGGCAGTTTCGTCGCTTGGCAAGCACCATGACGTTCATCAGGCGGCCGGATGTGTGAATCGGCGCGACCACGGCAGGACACAACCGATCCGGCCCTCCCCAAAATGGCCCCCAATCGGTAGACTGAGTCCCCGTATGCTTTGATGACCCCCTGCAACTGCGGCGCGGCGGTTCCTGATGCCCGATCCTCAACACTCCCTCCGCAAACTCCAGCCCGACTTCGTGATCTCGCCCGGCACGCAGGTTGTGGTGAAGGTCGCCAAGGCGTTGCCTGGCGGCGACGAGCACAAACCGGCCGGCAGCGTGGGCGTGGTTATCAAGGCCCCGCCCAGCAACCGGCAGCCCTACCAGGTGCGGTTCGCCGATGGCACCGTGGTGAAGGTCCACTTCGACGAGCTGGCTCTTCGTCGCCGCGAGGTGGACGATGTCCTCGGCGATGTCGACGAAGATCTGCTGCCCTATGTCATCTACCGCTGCCAGGTGGGATCGAAGGCGTTCGGCCTTGCCTCGGAGGATTCCGATGATGATCTGCGTGGGATCTACCTGCCGCCGGCCCGGCTGCACTGGTCACTGCGGCGGCTGCCCGAACAATTGGAGTTGAACGACGGCAATCGGGACGAAGTGTACTGGGAACTGGAGAAGTTCCTGCGGCTGGCCCTGAAGGCGAACCCAAACGTCCTGGAGACGCTCTGGACTCCGATGGTGCTCGACGCTGATGAGACGGCCCATGAGGTGCGCCAGATGCGGCGGGCGTTCCTCTCGAAGCACGTCTACAAGACCTACTCGGGTTACGTGCTCAGCCAGTTCCGCCGCATGGCCAATGCCTACGAGAAGAAGGGTACCTACAAGGTCAAACACGCAATGCACCTGATCCGGCTGCTTCACTCGGGCATCGCCGCCCTCCAGACGGGCGAAATCCGCGTCGAAGTAGGCGAGCACCGCGAGGAACTGCTTGAGATCAAGGCGGGCGGTCTGTCGTTCGACGAGGTGAAACGGCGGGCCTTGGATTTGGACGAGCGGTTCCAGGAGGCGTTCGAATGGACGACGTTGCCCGACCAGCCCGACTTCGACCGCGTGGATCGCTTCCTGGTCGATGCCAGAAGGAGGATGGTCGATGCTTGAGCTGGATCTCGATGGCCTGCGGCGACTGGTGGAGGGCGTGGACTACGACCCGCTGTTTGTCACCGTCAGCGGCGCCCACCTGTACGGCTTCCCCTCGGCCGACAGCGACGTCGATCTGCGCGGCTGCCACAAGCTGCCGCTGGCCGAAGTGGTGGGCCTCGACATGCCACGGGAGACGATTGAGCCGGAGTTCGACATGGCCGGCACCGAGGTCGAGCTGGTCAGCCACGACGTGGGCAAGTACCTGCGGCTGTTGGTGAGGAACAACGGGTATGTACTGGAACAGATTTTCTCGCCGATTGTCGTGCTGGAGCAGGCGTTTCTCGACGAGCTGCGGCCGATCGCACGGCGGTGCATCACGCGGCATCACTACCACCACTACCGCGGCTTCTACGGCACGCAGCGGAAGTTGATCGAGAAGGAGGAACCCAAGCGAGCTAAGCCGGTGCTCTACGCTTACCGGGTGCTGATGACCGGCATCCACTTGCTGCGTACCGGCGAGGTGGAGGCGAACTTGCTGCGGCTCAACGAGCACTTCAGGTTCGGGTTCCTCGACGAACTGGTCGCGCAGAAGCAGACTGGCGAGCAGGTCGCAGTGGACCTCGACTGGGAGTTCCACGCGGCACGACTTGTGGAGCTGGAAGGGCAGCTCGACCGGGCGTTCGAGGAGACAAAGCTGCCTGAGGAGCGGGATCGCGATGCGGTCAATGAGTTGTTGGTGCGAGTGCGGCTTGGGTAGGCATGTCCGCGACGACTTCCAGCCGGCCACTTCCGTTTCCATCATGTCGACCGTGGCACCTCGGGAAGATACGGAGGGACCACCGGCCGATGCCTGCGTGTCTGAGTATACAACGCTTGGTGGCGGCCCAAGGCAAAATGAGGCAGCGTCTATCACAAAAACAGTTTTTGGATCTGACTACTGAATCGACTCAGAAAGGTTGCCTAGCGAAGATAGGTTGCCGTGCGGACGGAGGGGCTTGCGGTCGGTGACGCCGCGGATGTGCCTCTGCCCCGAACCCAAGACGTGGCCTCAGAAGCTCCAGGAGGCCGTCTGACGCGATCGACCAGCACTGCCTGCGGGCGGTCGAGGGCCTCAGCGGGCCGCCCAGGGCTTCCGGTGAGTTCGTACGGCCGACTTCATCGGCAGCCCGACCGGAATAGCAACGCCCATCACGCCGACAACAATCGTCTGTACTTGCCGAATGGTAGTGTTAAACGTCGCCCAACGTGACCCCTCGCAGCGTCTTCCCGCGGACCTCGATTCCCGAATCCAGCAACCGGTCGGCGAGTTTCTGAACCTTATCCTCTGACGGTTCCGGCAGGGTCACCGATTCCGGCTTGCTGTTGAAGCCAAGCCAGACTTACTCGGGTCGGATGCTGCGAATCCAGGCTGCAAAGGTCCGTAGGTCAAAGTCGAGGATAGGCTCGATCGTGACGACCTTCCGGGGATACTCCAGCGCCTTGAACTGTGCGTAGCGGACTGATGGCCGTGGAGCCTTGGAGACGCATCATAGCCTTCGTCGCGGTTGGTCTCCAGGGTGGTCAGGAGAATCACGTTGTTGGGCAGGGATGCCAGGAGCGGCTCAAAGCACACTGGCCGCTTCGACTGGAGGTAGTAGGTCCTGTGCGCCGCCCGAGCATTGTGTTCAACGATCCGTTGGATGATTCGCTGAGCGAACTCCAAGGGGCAGAAAGAAATGTCGGCGTTACCGCATACGAAGATGATCCGCCCGCTGGGGATCTTGCTCAGCCGGTCCTCATGACAGTGCGGCGTGTACGTGTAGCAGTTCTGGCAGAGCCGCTTCTGGCGTTTGGATTGCTTCTGAAAGCTCGGCGTGCAGTAGACGCAGTCGAACGCGCAACCCTTGAAGGGGTTCCACGTCTTCGCCTCGTCGTACATGTTCGATGGAGCATCCACGTCTCAATCCTCCGCCGGCAGTCCAGGGGCTACGGTTTCGAGTGTCGGGTACTTCTTCATGACCCGCAAGGCCAGATAGGTGTGGCAGCGGCCGGAAACGGGGTTCTTCTTCGTTGGCAGTTGCATCCGAGGAAGACATCCTTGCTCGCCGCAAGCCTCGCCAGCTCGTCGAACGGCTCGCGGTCCGCGCGGAACCGCTCCTCCAGCAAGGCGAGGTACTCCCTCCTAAACTTGCGCCACGCAGCATCCGTGGGATCAGAAAGGTAGGCGTCGACGATGTCCTCGGTCGGGCGGAGGACATGGCTGGTCCGATACCGCGTGTCCTGGCGAATCCCACTGGGCAGGGGACCGGCATCCGCGGGGCGACGGCGGTAGATCATGCAACGGGACAGCATTGTTCTATGCTTTCTGGCGGCGGGCGTTTCGTGTTACCACGCCACCTCGGCCGCGACGTATTCGCTCAGCACGATCCGGACCAGAGGCTGTTCCGGCTGCGCGACCGCGTAGCGGTACCTCGCCTCCTGAAGGACTGTCCATGTGGGCTCCGTGCTGCATACATCACCCCCGACTACATACAGGTTCACGAACGCTCGGCTACCGATCTCGGGGTAGAGGGACGATACCGAGAGTGTCTCGAACGCTTTCCTCTGCGTTTCGGTCATCAGCATCAGAGGCACGACCATGACGCTGCTCGGGTCGTCGAGCTGCGCCTCACTATACTGATGCGCAACGTGGCCGCGGGCCAGCTTAATGATCACGTTACGGACCCGCTCGTCTTCAGGATTCCAGATCGGCGTGCCAGCAGCATCCTCAGATCGGCAGGTGGCGATCCGCGCCGCCAGGGCAGGCGAGTGCAAGAGCGCCGCACGGACCTTCGGCCGCCTTACATCCTCGGGGTCGGCTGACCCGCAGATGACGCAGTCGATCGGGCAGGCCAGATACTCCTCGTCCCGTGAGAAACCACTGTTGCACCGGTGGCAGGAGTTGACGAGAGGCAGGTCGTTTGGCAGTGGGTCGTCGAGCAGCACGCGAGAGGCGGCGTGTTCGCGCGTCGTGCCTTGGCGCCACAGAAAACGCAAGAAGTCGCGTGACGTTCATCGGCAAACAGTTGTCGGGGGTCCATAGTGTCTCTCGGCCCAGCCTCGGTCCGCCTCTCCATCATCGACGAACATCTCGGCGCGTAACCAATCTGTCAAGCTCAGAATGCCCTCCTGTTCAGGCACTGAGGGCGGCGAAACCTCCTGGAATGTCCGCCTTTCGGTTGAGTAGAATCCTATGTCTTCTTCGCCCAAGCGCTCAGCCGGCAGAGCGAGAGCAGCAAGTCCGACGTGAACTTGGCCTCGTCGATGCTCTTGTAGAGGATCAGCTTCCGATCGATGTGGTGCTGAACCTGGTTCCTCGTCGCGTAGAGCAGGTGCGCTGCGTGCGCAACCCGCTCTCGCTTCATCAGGGTGGTGTCCCGGATGTCCTTCTTAATGTCCAGGTAGTGCGTGTTGTAGGTCACCGTGTTGTGAATGTTCCGCGCATTCATGTACCCGTCGATCAGGGTCGAGAGATCACCCCGAACCGTTGAAGTGAAGCCCTGTTTCAACAGCGATTTGAGCTGCCAGGGCTTTGGGTTGACGTCCGCCCGCCGGTAGACCTCAGTCTCAAGCAGCCGTGACAGGTCGGCGATTAGGCTCCAGTACCCTACCTTGAGGCTATGCGACTGGTCCCAGCCTGACCCGGCCTCCAACTGCCGCAAGTGGACTCGCCGGGCCGCGCTGATGATGTAGAGGAGCTTGGAATAACCGGAGAGCTTCCGCCACGCACTTTTGCCGGCGTCTTTCGAGTACGGCTTGCCCCACAGCTCCTGGTGGATCGTTAGCGGGTATCGCTTCTCCGCCACGTCAAGGGTATCCCAGAAGTTTGGATCGAAGAGCTGGGCATTGAGGAAGATGTTCCAGTTCTTGTGCCCTGAGGTCAGCCGCGTCTCCTCCTCGGCCAACTCGAAGTAGTGCAAGGCTCCCGAGAAGTCGTGGGACCGCAGGTAGGCGATCCCGACGTTGAACGTGATCGATCCCTTGTGCATCTGGCAGTTCTTGGCCGCCTCGTACTTCTGGGCGTGGTCGTAGCACATGACAAAGATCTGACGGGCCATCGCGGGGTCCCGGTGGCTGATCGCCAGGATGATCCCGTCGTTGGCTGGGCCGAAGATCGCGTCGTCCGTTCCTTGATTCCGCGGGCCGGGCGGGCGAGCATCGATCAGTGCCTTGGTGTCAGCGATGATCTGGACCGCGAGTTCGTGCCGAGCTTGGCGAATATTGCTGAACGCCTGCAAGACCATGGTCGGTGATTCCTCTCAAGGCTCCTTCGCCTGTCTGTCGCGCGAAGCCATTAGTCGCTTCGGTGCTGCGATTGAGGGCTTGCGCCTCTAATCCCATGTAGTGTAGTGGGGTGACCAGAAAGACTCACTCTCGGTTAGGATACTGCTCTAGATATGCTTGGGCCTTGGCTGAAGATACGACGCAGGCACCGCGACAGAACTTGCATATGTCTCCAATGAGGCCAGTCGTGCCGCTGCCGTTGCAGTGAGGGCAGTCGACTTCGTCGATGTCGTCCTCGTCGTACTGATCAGCCTCTGCTTGCGTGATGCGGCACGCGCCTTTGCAGAACGGACAGTAGTGCTGATCATATCCAAGCACACCACCGCCGTTGCAGTGAGGGCAGTCGACTTCGTCGATGTCGTCCTCGTCGTACTGATCAGCCTCTGCTTGCGTGATGCGGCACGCGCCTTTGCAGAACGGACAGTAGTGCTGATCATATCCAAGCACACCACCGCCGTTGCAGTGAGGGCAGTCGACTTCGTCGATGTCGTCCTCGTCGTACTGATCAGCCTCTGCTTGCGTGATGCGGCACGCGCCTTTGCAGAACGGACAGAAGTGCTGGCCGTGGCCCAGCACACCGCTGCCATGGCAATGCGGGCAGTCGACCTCGTCGACGTCATCCTCGTCGTACAGTTCGGCGTCATCACGCGAAACAACACACGAACCACGGCACACCGGACACCAATGCTGGTCAAACCCAATAACCCCGCCCCCTTCGCAGTGGGGGCAGTCGACCTCGTCGATCTCATCCGGATCGTATTCTTCCGCCTCCTTCTTCGTTACGACGCACGAACCTTTGCAGTATGCACAGTAGTCACCGACAAGTCCGGTCATGCCACTCCCGCCGCATCTTGGACACTCCTCTTCGTCGAGATCGATAAGCACTTCTTTCGCAAGATTGGCCACTGTTGTCATCCTTGAACGAAGTTCGTGGCCTGTTTCAGCCGACTGCAAGCCAAGCGTTGCCTCTGCAATCGCGGGAGCACTCGTCATGAGGACTCTCTCGGCAACGTCGACTTCTACGTCTTTCGCTGCCTGCTCTTGTGCATCCTTCGTCACAGTAGGGAGGAGTCTCATCAGGGACCTTGCTTCTGTTTCATAGATAGCGACCAAGTTCTTGCTAGGTTGGTCCTTGATCTCCTGTTCGATCTTTGCGATCGCACTCAGCAAAGACCTATAGGCGATGGTGAGGTTGCCTTCGTATTTCATCGTTCTTTGGCGGGACTTCCGCTTCATCAACTTCGCCGCTGCGATCTCTTGTTCCGTGATGTTGGCAGCAGGTGCGAATCCAAGGTCGTACTTTGTATGATGGTTGGGGCATAGGTAGATCAGATTGTCCGGTCCGTTGTTCAGTGTGTCGGCAACAGGCTTAATGTGGGCCACTTCGCCATTGTCCATATGACCGCAGATAGCGCACGAGTAATGGCACTCTTGCCGGATGTCTTCCTTTATGATTTCAGGCAAGTGAGGTCGTGTACCCTTGGGCGGCGTTGGCCAAGGAGAGTGAAGATATGCGTGGAAAGCGCTCAGTTCCTTCTCATCGATCATGTCTCCTTGAGCTGTCTCAACGACAGCCAGGACGCGAGTCTGCTTCGGCTTGGGGCATCCTTTACAACAGTGCTCAAGCAGCTCCATGCCGATGCCCAACCGAATAGCTGCTTCTATTTTGGTGATCAATGCCATGTCTCATCCCGTCTATTCTGTCGATATTGCCGAGTAGCCGCTAGTGTCTGCCAATACTTCAGGTTGTCATGCGCCAGTGGCGCCCCGGTGCGGCTCGTCACGATGGGTGTGCCATTCGGATAGGTAAGAGCGTAGTCAAGGCCCAGTACCAAGGTGCCCTGCCGGACCAAGGCAATGCTGACCGCGCTGCCCCGCCAACCCTTGAGATACGCCGAGGTGCCGTCGTTCGGATCGACCAGCCAGGTGTACTCCGAGTCACCGCCACCGGCGGTGCCGGTTTCTTCACCGCGATAGGCCGCGGGGAAGGCGGCCAGGATCTTTTCGCGGATGACCCGCTCCGCTTGCTCGTCCACCTCCGCGTGACCACCGCTGCCGCGAGGGCCTCCAGGGCGGTGGAACTCGGCCCGCAGGAGCCGGCCCGCCTCCTGGGCGGCGTCGACGGCGGCGGCCAGGACATCGCCGAGGGCAAGGTCATGCAAGGGGCTGCGCTGATCGTCGGTTCGGGACATGATGCACCGCCGTGTTGGGGTTCAAAGGTCAGTGTATGGATGTCATCGGCGGGTAGCACATCAGTCCCCAATTCTCGTCGGCACCATGGTCGATCCATACCAACAGCAGAACCGGCAGTAGCCGTTGCATGATTGTCACGCAACGCCGCAAGGATGTCCGGTTCAGCTTGCCGGCGTAGGTTGCCGCGCCATGCACGAGTTGGCATCGCATGAGGTAGACCCGCTCCAGGACTTCGTCGAGCACCTTGGCCCAGCGTTGCTCAATGTACCATGTGTGGGCATTGTGGGCAGCCTTCCGTGATTGTCCTGCCCGCTTGGCCGAGGGCTCCTGCCAGAAGAAGCTGCTCAGGTACTGGTCGTCCAGCAGGGAGACGACCAGCCGCTTGTGCTCCCGCAGCGCCTGTACGACATACCCATCGCGGTCCAAGGCAAGAATCCGGTCCACGAAGGCCCGCCAGCTCTCCCGGTCCAGCCTCGGTTCCCGCTTCTGGGCGTCCCACTGTCCATAGAGGGCATTGAAGGCAATCCACAGACTCACCAACGCCAGATCGTTCTCCTGCTCCTCGGGCATCTGCTCGACGCGGGCCATCCAGCTACACGCGCGATGGAAGCGGATGCAGGTAGCATGCTCCTCGCCAGCCGCCAGCAGTCGCTCCTTGTGGGGCTTCCAGCGGCGGCGAAGTACGTGGACGGTCGGGGATGCCGAGGTGATAGCCATCGTGATTCTGTCAGTCGATTGGTATGCCAGCAGTCAAATCCGTTTCCGGTTGAAGCCCGCCATCGAGCGGCGACAGGTCGATCCGCAGGTCGAGCATCTTCTGCGACAGCTCGGTCACCGACAGGTGTTGGGACAGATAGTCGAGCAGATCATCTTGCCTGGGCTGGCCGAAGACCATGCGGTAGACGGCCAGCGCGTGCTTGAGTGGAGGAAGTAGCTGGTGGTCACGGCTCAACGGCAGCAGTGGCAAATGCCGCTCGATCATGGCTCCGTCCGGCACCGGGTAAAGCCAATAGGGAACGAGTTCGTTCGTCCGGCCCGGTTCGGTAAGGGCGGCATCGAACATCATCTGCCATGGATCGTCGCTCATACCTTGGGCAAACGCATCTTGATGCCTGGCGGCTACATTTTTGCGGACGGCATGCCCTTTGTAACGATGAACTCGCCCTTCGCGCTGCTCCAGGTCGACTGGGTTGCCGGGAAGATTCCAGTGAACTACGGCATGGCAGTACTGGTGGAAATCGAGTCCCTCTTGTCCGATGGAAGTCGTCGCCAACACGAAAGGCCAAAATGGCGAGTTAAACGCAGCGCGAACGTGCTCCTTTCGGCGGCGCGTGCTCTCTTCTTCCGATTGGTCGTCTCCAAACCTGAGTGCGAATCGGGCACGCATGATCCGCGGCGCGACGTCGATCTTCGCGTCTGCATCTGTGCGGATGTCGTCCACCCGAGGTTGAGAAACGCGAAGCGTCACGGCCTCGGTGATCGCGGCAGCTAGGTCGTCGGCTTTACCGGCAACATCACGCCCGGCCAGGCTGCGCGACTCGTGCAGCAAATGGACGTATTCATCCAAGACAGCCTGAAGGCAGCCGTGGATGCTGTATTCGAGCGTCCGTCTCCAGTAAGGTTCCTCGGCGTTGAGGCCGCGGATCATCGCCGTCACTTCAGGTAGGTTGTACAGCGTACGGATCGCCCAGCCGATGTTGGCTGCGGCGAAGCGGACCGCGTCATCCGAGGTGGCCGCATCTCCGTTACACACCCGACTAAGCGCTCGCAGCGCGAGGGTCGCTGGCCCGCCTAACGCCATCTCAGCCAGCACGCGACTCAGGTCCGATGGCGGTCGCCCGAGTCGCGAAGGATTCGCCACGATCTCCCTTGCCCGTTCAACATGGTCAGCCCACGCACTATCTTCCGTGCCGTCCCGTCCGGGGACATGTTCCCCTCGCCACCAATACGCAAGCTCCTCCTCCTCGAACCACGCCTCGACGATCCGAGGGTCGTGCTCCGCGTCGAGCAGAATCCCTGCTGCCCAATACCAGTCCGCGTCCGCAGGGCCGCTGTCGGCCCGCCCTTCGATAAGGCTGCCCAACGCCACGTCGATATCTTGGCGGATTCGCTCCAGCAGAGACTCGCAATCGGGTTGGTCGCTGCGCTCTGGTACGTCGCCGAGCCACAACGGATCGAACTCCTTGGCAAACCAGGAGCAGGGATAAATCAGGCCCAGAACCGGCATCCCGGTGAGCCGCCCCTGTGATCGGCTGAACTCCAGGAGTCGAGCGCGCCGTTCGCGAGCCTCGGGCGTATTCTTCGCGTTTTTGTCCAGCGAGAGGAACATCTGCCGCTCCGCTGCGTAACTGGTGAGGCCAGCGATCGCCTTGGGCACCACCCTCCAGTTGGAGAAGATCAGCCGCTTGGTGTACTTCGACAATACCGCGTGGCCGAACACGCCCCCGAGACGATAGTAGGGGACACACGGCGGAATCCACAGCAGACGCCACAACTCGCAGCCCTGGAACGAAAGGACGTCCTCCCAGAGGGCTCGCAGTCTGGGATTCCCGGGCTCCACCTCCGCGTACTTCTGAATCCTGGGCCAGGATAAGAGGGTATCCTTCGCCGACGATAGTCGGCGGGACAGCTCCTTCGCCTGCCGCTTGCCGCGATGGAGAGCGGGCGCTACCTCATCAAAGAGCTGCTTGAGCTTGTAGCCTTCCATGAAGTTGAGGAGGTACGGTGCCGACTTCCAGTATTCCACCTGATCGCCAAGCGCCTCGCCATATCCCTCGGCGTTGAGCCACTCGACGATCTGCGCAAGCTGTACGTAGGCGTTCACATCGCCCGGCTCGATGCATACCCGATCGTGGACTTCCTGCAACATTCCATCGCGGTCAGGTGACGCTGCCAACCGCTCCGTACGAACCATGACACGCCTCAAGGTCGCCTCCAAAGCGGTCCTCGCACCAGCCGTTGCCGCACCGTCGCCCTCCGCCAAGGCATAGAGATGCTGGCGGTAGCCCTTGAGCAGCCGAGCCAGTCGCTCCGACTCCTCCTGGTCGGGCAGTAGAAAGTCCATCGTTCGCAGAAAATCGCGATAATGGTCTTCCTGCCCCACTTCGGCGCCGCACGTGTACATCTTGTAGGGTGTCGCCGAAAGCAAGACCACTCGCACTTCGCGCCACTCGAAGAGCTTGGCCGCCAGTTCGCCCGCATCGTCTGTCCCATCGAGAAGATTCCGGAATCGCTGAAACTCGTCGAGGATGATCAGGTCGGGCGAAAGCGAGCGGATGCACGTTTCCGCCAACAGGGCTCGCATCTCGCCGATGAAAGACCGCACCTCAGCCTTTATCTCGGGCTGGACTCGCGGCCACGGCTTGCGTTTGGGCATTTGCCGGCACAGGTGGTTGAACCGGACCTTCAGCGTCATCCGGTTCTCTTCGCGGCAGTGCTGAATGTTGTCGCGCAGGGCGGCTCTAAACTCGCTCAGCAGCCGCCGTGAGATGCTCGACACATCAAACCCGGAAAGCATCTTCCGGAAGCGGCCCGGCTCGACCCCCACCTGAAACACGTTCTTCGCAGGGGCACCCTGGAACTTCCAAATCCTCTGAAGCATCCAGTAGAGCAGCACCCGCTCCTCCTTGCGTCCCGTGGCGTTCTTCAGGTCAAAGGAGGTGCCCGGGGTCAGTGCCACGAAGTTGAGAGGATTCTTCCGAAGATTGTCGACGTACTGTGGCAGGAGCGTAATCCGCTCCGGAGTTCGGAAGTCGAAGTCCTTGCTAAGCCGCAGCCGCCGCACGTTCTGCTGAGCGATGTCGGAGTTCGAGCAGATGTAGACGATATTGATCGAATCCTGTTCGTGCCACAGCTTGTCGACAACCTTTGCGACGACGCCGCGTGCTACCAGGGTCTTCCCTAGCCCCACTTCATCGGCAATGAGGAACCGGAGAGCCGGCTGCTCATCCTGGTACATCCGTCGAAACACGTACTCAACCGATGCTCGCTGAAAGTCCTTGAGCCCGGAGAGGATCTGCTCGACGTCTGGACAGTCGACGTATTGGACGGTCATGGTAGTGCCTCCCGAGCTTGCCACACGGGTCGCCACACTTCCCCGAACCCAGCCGGAATGAGAGCTTGTCCCTGGGGCGTCTTCTCCAGATCGCTCATGAGCTGGGCGATTCGATCGAGCTTCGTCGGGTCCTTCGTCAACGACCGCAGGAGCGCTTCGAGAAGCGGCAGTTCCAGCGGACCGCGCCCATCCTTGGGGTGGGGGTGCCGCTTGGTTTTGTCGTGCTCATCGAGAATCTCAATCGCTCGCCGGGCGTCCCAGCCATCATCGGCGAGCAGCAGGAACAGATAGCGCATTACCTGGTCGCTGTTGCGAAGCAGGCTCAGCAGCAGCCGCTCACGACGATCGGCCGGCTCGCCCTGAAGCGGCACGTTAACCACGAACCGGCGTTGTTTACGCCGATTCTCCATCTCTGCCTCGGCTGTGAAGACGAAAAACGACGTGATCCCCTCGAAAGCCAGCCTGGTGAAGCATGCCGTGGGTGCGGTTGAGTCGATCGGCTGCCGCCAATGATCTGGGACCGTAACCGGTCGGCACCCGACAGCCCCGTCCGGCCACGAGTGCGGCAAGGGTTTCTCAGCCTCGATATGCAGATCGAACAAGTCCTCACCCGTCACGCGGACTACGACGGCTTGAAAACCGTGGGCCGCGATCGTTCGCTGCAAATCGTCCAGCTTGCGGTCAAGCCGCACCTCCAGTTCATCGACTTCGGTCGTGTTCGGGGGTACATACGGCTGAAGCAGGTGTCGGAAGCCACGCCCGTCGTCGGGGTCCAACAAGGCGTCGACACCGCAAATCTCACGATCGCCAGACAGTTCGACCAGAAGCTCCACATTACCGGAAAAGGCGGCATTAGTAGCGTTTGCGGAACCCGACCAAACGTAGCCACGGTCACCGACATCCGCGACGTAGATCTTCGCATGCAAGCCAGAAAGCGATGACACCTCGTCGATTTCGCTCGGCTCGGCCTCCCCTTCTTCAGCCTTGGATTCTCCGGTCGTGACGACCTGGGATTCCTGCTGTTCAGCTTCATCCGGCTGTACCTCGGCGGCAGGGTCGAGTGTGAAGACGGCCTGCAATCGCTGCATGGTGTGTGCCGAGAGTGCCGCGAGTTCATCCGGCCGCGAGACGACCGTGATGCTTCGGTTCGTGGCTGCCAGTTGGGTCAGCAGCGAATCTGATACGAACGGCGACACAACGGCCATCCGCTCAATCTCTTCGCCATCCGCGGCGAACGGCCACGGTCTTTCGCCGTCCAGCCCAAGCGGCCAGAATCGAATCTCATCGAAGCCCTCCGGTGGAGTGAACTCCACGCGGAGCACTTCTTCCGCCATGCGTTGCGGTTCCCCGTCGGCACCGGCCGGCAGTGGTCGGACCGCCAGTTCGGGCAGACGTCGCAGGAACTGGGCTAAAGGGATGTTGAACTCGTTGCGCCGGCCTCGCGGCTCGTAGGAGCCTTCCAGAACCAGCATGGTGTCCCAGGACCGGTCGAAGGTCAGGTTGCGGCTCGGACACAGCAGCCGATAAAGGACAGGCCAGTCGGCGCTCGGCTCGTTGGTCGCTGGTGCCAGCCGCAGCAGCCACATCTTGGGGTGGAAAACTCTGTCTTCCGTAGGCGGGCGCACTTCCACGACCGATCGTTCCAGGTAGCCGAACAACTGGCGGTGGCGAGCAGGGACCTGGATCTCACCGGCTTGGCAGAATAGCGTGATGTGCGAGGCGTGCCGGCGAAGCGACTCCAGCAGAGCGAACGGGCTAGCGACGATTCGACCGTCCTTGTTCTCCCAATCGAAGAGGGTGAAGGCGAGCGGCGTGACTAACATTGCAAGCAGGTCAAGACTGTACGTGGTGCCCACGGCTGCGTCGAGCCGATAGCCGTCCGGCGGTCGGAGCAGATCAAAAAGCAGACTTCGGTTATGTGGAGCCAACATCCCTCAATCCTATTGCTGTGCCGTCACGATGTCGTCGATGATATCGGCCGCTTGCCGCCATCGGTAGTTCAGCCGTCGAACCCCCGAGCGACCACGCCATCCAGCGAGCATCTTTTCATTGCCGATCCGAGCACGGGCTCTCTTGATCGACCTTTCCCGCTCGCGAACAAGGTCCCGGGCGGACCTTCCCTCAACGAGGGCTGATACGTCGGCGGCACCCAGCACAAGCTGATACCACTGATCCACGAAGGTCTTGGTGGGAGTCGGAATGAGATGCCCCTCGGCGGCATGTACCACTCCCCAGAAACGAGCACGGTCGGCCGTCAGAGCCGAAGAGCGCACAAGACTGGAGTCGTGCCACCACTTGCCAAGCCGGGACCGGTATCCCTCGGCAAGGTCCGCTGTCTCCGTCCGCGACTCGGCCAGCAGCAGGTTGTAGACGAGGACGGCGCCGTGCATGATTTCTGAGAAATGACGCGACTGATCCAGCCACTCGCGGAGCCGAGGAGGCAATTCCGCATACGCGGGATGCAACCATGGAAACTCGGCATCTTCCGACCCGACGCCGCGCTCGACGAAATAGGCCATGAGGCTACCGGGGACCTTCTGGCGGATCCGGTCCGTGAGGTAGTCAGCTTCTTCCAGTGTCAGCCCGAAGGTCGCGCTCTCCGGGAAGTCATCGGGTGGATCAGGCAGGTGGGGGTGCCAGTTCCCCGAACCGTCCGAGGGCAGCGCCTCGCCGTCGTCCGGTTGAACCGCCTCGTCGACGCGGGCATAGTAACGGTTCAGCCAGCGGTGATACTCTTCCTGTGAACGGTCGAACAGCAGGATGCCCCAGGTGCGCAGGCCCGACCAGTACACGTTGCTCGGCAACCGTTGAAGCCGGCCCCGCGAAAGAAACCCGATTACCCCCAACTCCTCCCCCGAGTCGGCCAGCGCCTCGATCAGTGCGACCTCAGCCTGCCGTGATCGTTGGCGAATGTCGGGATATCCGATCCGCCGCCGCTCCAGGTTCTTGTAGATCCACGGGATGAACAGGAAGTACCGAGCCCGCGTCTGGATGGTGCTGATGCCGGGAAACAGCAGGTCCGCCAGGGCATCTCGAACGGTCCCGATTCCCAGCTCGTCTCGCGTGTCCTCATCACGGAACTGGTCGATCACGTCAAGCGCCTTGCGGCGTTCGCGTTCCGAGAAATCGAGCCAGGTAAGAACTGAAGCCATGGGTTACTATCCCCCGCGTTCAATGTGCATCCTGGAATCGTGGCCAAGCGGATCGAAAGCTGTGGAAGACCGCCACATTGTTCACCCGTCCCCTTGTCGGCGAATGTCATTCGACAACCTACCGCGCTGAATCGCCACCGGCGAGCCGCAATTCTACCCCTTGCAGGGAGTGGGTTCAAGCATCCCACCCATTACGGCGTCTTGCCTGGCCCGGGGCTTGGAAGTACGTCAGTTTCGGGCGGAAAGCGGGCATCGCCCCTTCCTCCGTGTGCCCCTGACAGCGCGTCCTTCGGCGCTATCTGATTCCCCCGCGTCTTACTCCGCTTCCACCTGAATAGGCCGTTCCGTTCGGGACATCCTGACCGGAATCCCGAGACAATGACAAAGCTGTGTTTGTGGTCATCCGTGACCGAGCGATCAAGCTGGCAATGCGATCTCTGTGGACAGACCGGGGGGGGGGCTGGTATATCTCTCTGAACGAAGGGGCTTTTCGACTACCTATGTTTGCGGCCTCAAGCCAGATATTCCTCATTGGCATCACCGAAGTCGGGCGGCTCACTTGCGGACGGCCAAAGTATCGACAACGGTTGCACATCTGGAACATCAAACGGCAGGCCGAACGAATCTAGTTGGCCCTCAAGCAGGCAACGCCCTTTCTCAAGCATGGGTAAGACTCGTTCGGAATCATTCGGTCGCGCCATCGCACCGTCCCGTCGCAATGTTCGCTTTCCGAGCAAGTCATTTAGCCGTGTGAGCAGTTCCCAGTCAGCGAGTAGAACAGGCCCGTCTTCCCTGAACTCCACGCCAACTACCACTGCCCTCACGTTCTTCGTGCGTGACGTCACTTTGTCCGAAATGCGGAAGGCGATCAACGGCCACGTTAACACAGTCTGCGGAATCGCGGTCACGCTGCTTTTGCTAGCCCGAGCCTGTCGAATGGCTTGATCGACCAGTATGTGCCCGATGCCCATAATGCTTTCAGCCGGAAACTTACTATTCACGGATCGCTGAAACACCAGCCCCCGATAGTTAGCCCGGCACGAAGGTGTCGTAAGCCAGCTTTCGGGCGTCTTGAACGACAACCCATCTTCCGTTTCCTGATACTTCCTCTTGTTGACCGAGAGCATTGCCAAAAAGAACGGTTTTAACGCTGGGAGATCGAGTTTGGGAATATCTGCGGACACCTCCTGGTAGTCAAAATGAGCGCAATGGCCGACGAGGCCGCGAACTGTCGACAGCACATCCTGCCCACCGAATGTCGCGGTCTTGTCATCGAACCACTTATTGAGCGATTCTGGTGGAACACTTTCGGCCTCAGAGAACACTTCCCTGAACATGGTCGCCGAGGTCATACCAAGCACAAGCTCCAGGAGATCCTCTGGTTCATCCATGACTTTGCCGAGCGACCGCATGATTGCGTCGATCTTGCTGTTCAGCTTCTCCCATATCAACGATTCCACTGTGCTCGGATTACGAAGACTCATCACCTCAACTTGCTTATCTTGTCCGTAGCGATTCAGTCGGCCCACCCGCTGGTGCAGTCGCATTGGATTCCACGGCAGATCCACGTGAACGAGCGTGTGACAGCTTTCCTGAAGGTCAATACCCTCTCCCGCAGCCTCCGTGGATACCAGGAACCGAACGCTACCGTCATTGAACTTGGCTGCCGCCGTCGCTCGATCTTCAGTGACTGTTGCCGGCTTGCCGCCTTGATCAGTCACGTCGTCGGCACGTCCATCACCATTGATGAAGGTAACGCAATGAGATCCGTACCGTTGCAACAAGGCCGACATCAACAGTGACTGGGTCGCCTTATACTCAGTGAAGAACAAGACGGAACGGTTCGGAAAGCGTTCCTCCAATAGACTAAGAATCTTCTGTATCTTCGTCTCAGAAACGACGGCGTCAGCCGCTTCCACCAGTTCGACTAGGCGCGGCTCCTCGTCCTCCATCAGCCTTAGCTGGGCGGTCCGCTCAGCGATCTGTTCATCAATCCGGCTAAGTTCATCTGAGTCATTGTCCGCTTCTAACCGGTCGTAGTTTTCCAGGAGCTGCCGACGATCCTGTAATGTTGACAACTCCTGACGGGCAGACTGAATGCGCCCCAGACGGTTCCTAAGGGCGCGACGAATCGCCGCGACCGAGCTTGATGCGAGCTTCTGCATCGCAATCAGGACGAGAATTGCGGTACGCTGGTCGCTCATGCTCAGGGTGGAAGCATATGCCTTACCAGTAGCAATGAACTCAGTGAGCATCTTGTAGAAGCGCTCTTCCGCTGGCGAGTAGACATACGTTTCGGACGTCACTTTGGGGGCACGGAACAGACGGTTTCCTCGGAGATCCGTGACGTTCTGCTTGTTATTGCGGATCATTGCCTGCCGCAGGTGCGGTAGTTGCTCCTGTAGTGGACGCCGCGGGTCAAACAGGTCGGGCCGCAACAGTCTCAACAGAGAAGTAAATCCGTAGTTCTTTCCCCGGTGAGGGGTCCCTGTGAAAAACACCATTGATGTCACTCTGTTCGCCTGGACAATCTTCTCGACGAAGCGATATCCCAAGGTCGGACCGCCTTGCTCGTCAGCATTTAGGTGGTGTGCCTCATCAACGAGAATCAGATCCCAAGGCGGTGCGGTCAGCATCCGATCATGCCGGCCGCGGCTGTCCTTGCGCAAAGTCTGTAGCGATGCAACCACAGCAGGGTGGGTGTACCAGAAGTCAGATCTATCGTTATCCGCTTCCGGCACATACCTGGCAAGCCGAATGTCGAACATCGTGCGGAGTCGGTATTGCCACTGCTCGACAAGAGAGGCTGGACAAAGAATCAAGAGCCGGTTGACATGGTCACGGGTCAACAGTGGCCACAGGATGAGTCCGGCCTCGATTGTCTTGCCCAGACCAACATCGTCGGCAACGAGCCAGCGCGTAGGCCACGACTCCAATACGCGGCGGCACACCCAGAGTTGGTGCGGTAGGAGGGCGATTCGGGATTTGGACAATACTCCCCACAAGTCGTTAATGGATTGGATGGCCTCTGCCTGAAGGCGGGTCACAACCTCGATCGGCAAGTCCCACGTCGCCTTCACAACCGCCTGACTAGGTGCAGCAACCTGTTTGAGTTCGGACATCAGGCACCGCTCGATGCCCTGCTCATACTGCACGACAACGGTCTGCCCATCATCGAAGATGACGTGCCCCATGCCGTACTTTGCACTCTCGACAAGATCTCCCTGACTGTACATTGGCCGGTCCTTTGTCTTAGTACTGGAGTTTTGCAAACATCAAATTGGGCTTGTAAAAATAGGGGTTTTGGCGCAAAAATGGGGTAGTTTGAGGTGGCCATGGCAATCAC
Organism: Thermoguttaceae bacterium; assembly: GCA_040772845.1. GTDB lineage: Bacteria > Planctomycetota > Planctomycetia > Pirellulales > Thermoguttaceae > PWXP01. The sequence goes on along the minus strand of JAXGXG010000001.1, from coordinate 4,096,890 downwards.
GGAGGGTGCGACAATGCCAGGGATCACCTCGTTTCCACGTGTGGTGCAGAGTGCGGTGGAAGAGTTCGGCGACCTGTTTGTCTGCGAACCGGAGCGGCGCCACTTTGCCGAATACCTCACTGGGTTGATGGTGGCCGCGCGAAAGACCGTGCGGGGAATCAACTACGAGTTCGCTATGACGACGGATCAGTCGTGCCTGAACCGCTTCATCACCGAGGTGAAGTGGGACGAGGCTGAGTTGAACGAGCGTCGGCTGAGGTGGTTGCAGAAGGACTCGAGCACCCGCTACGGCGATCGGGGGGTGATTGCGATCGACAACGTGTTGATCGACCACGATGGCAAACTGATCAAGGACGTCGGCTGGTTCTGGGACCATGCCGAAGGACGGAACAAGATTGCCCACGACTATCTGATTGCCAACTACGTATGCACCAGTGACAAGCACTACCCCCTGGAGTTCCGGCGTTTCAGGAAACGCGAGCAGTGCGACGCAACGGGCGAGGAGTTCTTCAACCACACCAAGCTGTTCTGCCAGTTGGTGGATTGGGTTTGTGAGCATGAGATTCCGGGCGACTTCACCTTTGATAGCTACTTCACGAACGCCGAGATCCTCAATCACATTCATGGCAAGAAGGACCGGTTTGGCCGTCCTCGCGGCTACGTGGGCGACCTGAAGTTTAATCGGAAGATTTGTTGGAAGGGCGGCGAATTGAGGGCGGAGGAAATGGCCGGGCAGATCGATCCGGACAGCCGGAAGCCCTTCAAGCGTGGCCGAAAGCAGCAATGGTATTTCACGACGAGCATTCGCATCCCCAATGTCGAGCACAAGGTGCGGATCGTGATCATTTGGGACAAGAAGCGCGACCGTGAGCCGCGCAAGATTTTGATAACCAACCGCGTAGCCTGGGAAGTGATTCGGATTCTGCAGGTCTATCGCTATCGATGGACAGGCACGGAGACCTTTCATCGGGACGGGAAGCAAGAGCTTGGCATGGGAGATTGTCAGCTGCGCGACGGCCAGGGCCAAACCCGGCACATGTACCTGGTCATGCTGGCGTACACTCTGCTCATGGCCCAACTCAAGCAGGCCCGCGCGAAGGAATGGGCCTCCTGCAAGCTGACGACCATCGGCGAAGCCTGTCGCGCAGTATTGCGAGAGACGCTGCGATCCACCCTGGACTGGGCTATTGAGCAGGTTACCGATTATGGACGCAGCCGCGACCATGTGATGGCTCACTTGCGGTTGGAGTGAGTTTGCAAAACTTCAGTTAGTAGTCACCTAATGCGCTAAAAGCTATCCAGAAGATCTGACTCGTCCTCTTCCCCGGTTTGCACCTCCTGCTTCAAGAGGTTCATCTGCAACGGGCGATTTTCCGCGAGGAATTGAAACGGGATGTCGAAGTCGCGGCAAAACGTCGCCTTGTCTGTGCCAAGATGTTCAACTACGTATGCGTAGATACGCGCGGAGATCTCCCATTTTCGAGATGGCTGAGTGAGCTGTGTGGCGCCAATCTGTTCGAGAACATCGCGCACCCCCTTTACGGGAACAAAGGCGTGCTCGAAAGCACGGTCATTGGTGATCACGCCCAATCGGACCAGTTCTCGTACAACGAAGCAGGCGCCCATTCCAAGAACACGGGAGATAGGCGGCGCGCTAACCGGGGCACGGTTGTCAGTTCGAGGTTCCGTAATGGCGGTCAATGGGAATCGGCTCGGATGCCGCTGGATGGCGCAAAAGGACTCAATGTAGTCGTCCAGGCGTCGAGACACCGCGAATATGCCTACGAACTGCCTCATCCAGTGCAGGAACGGGCTGTTGTCGGTCTGGGCCTCGAAGTAATTCTCCAAGAGGGAGATCCAGGTCTTGGCATCCGTGTCCTGGCCCGCAAACACATCTAGAGCGCCGCGCTCCTCGCAAAATGCCAGAAAGCTACCATGCTGTTCTCGCTGAAAACCACCCATCGTGTGGACCAGTCCCAATATGAAAAGTGTCATCCAATCCTTGCGACTCGCGACATCAGTGGGGTCATTGAACGGTAAATGAGCCGGCGCCACATGCCTAGGGTATGTCCGGCGTTCATATTCCTCAATGTACGAACGATTATGGAACTGAGGCTGGGGACGGTCTCGGTTTTCGATCCACCACTCGTGGATGGCCGAGAGCGCTGTGGCGGCGTCCACAGGCGCCGGAGTCGGGGAATCGGCCACTAACGATCCGCGATCGTACTTGGGCCTTGCGCTTTCAGGGAGCAGGACGTGGAGTCGCGGGCGGCTTTCTACATCGACTCTCCAAAATGCTTCGCAAGTAGTGAGGTCTGAGAGCCATGTCCCGGCGAGCCCTCGTTGCTTCAGCACCTCGATTACCCCCGTTGACAGCTCGCCGTGGGCCAGGTACCTCAAGGCGGCTTCTTGGCGGGGAAGGTCTTGTGCCTCAACAACCCATTCTGCGAGAAGTCTCGCTGGTGCTTCCAAAGTTTCCCGGCAGGCATCGAAAAACGCGACCGCAGGGCCTTCGTATTCCGGGCTGAGAACTCGGCTGCTAGGGGCGAACTCTGCTCGCAACCGTTCATCCTCGCGGCGATCATCACGATCCAGATCGCCACAGTGTCCCAATAGCAGTTGCTTGGCTGGATGGTACTGGCCATCGGCCCCTTTGAACTCGACAGTATCCAGTACATCGCGCAGCCCGTTGCGCTCCGTGTTGTCTCGCATCAGGTCTAAGCTGCCCTTCGAGATCGCCTGGCCGAGTCTACCAGCCGTTTGTGGGTCGGCGTAATTGCCGTACCTGAACTCCCATTCCAGCACGGTTAGAAGCGTGAGGGGCCGAACTTGCGCCACCAAGGGTGCTGCGAGTTTCTTGATCGGCTCAAAAATATGCTCTGAGGACACTACAGATCCAGGTGCCGCGTGTTCCAGGAAGGAATCCCAGGAGGAGACGATGGAGAATACCTCTGGGTCGTCCGCTAAGATCCCTGTGACAGCATGGCGGATCTCGGCCACCGAGACGAGCCGCTCAAACTTCCCCGGCAATCGCGTTGGAAGCGCCCGGCAGGTGGAGTAAAGCCTCGCTGCGCCACGGTTGGGGGCAGTCCAAAACACCTCGCGCACGACGGCGTCTGCTGGCTGATCATGGTTCGCCCGTTTCGCGATAGAGTTGCCGATCAGGCTGAACAGCGAGTCCCAGAACGCATAGCGGTTCGCGTCGGCAGCAAGCCGCAGTTCCCTGCCCAGTGCCGCCCACTCTTCGGCCGATGTCGACCTCTCAAACAAGTGGCAAAGCTGCGTGCCGATCTCCTCCCCCAGGCGAGTCGCGATGTCTCGGTTCTGTGCGAACTCCCGCGCGAGCTGCGCGCGCCCGATGTCCAGGGCAAATGGCCCATTAAGGACAAAGCCCAGGTCTAGTGACTCCAGTGTGGGCGCGGTCACCCATATTGTTGGTACATGGCTTTCAAAAGCACCAAATGTTCGTGGCCCGATGACAAAGAGAGCAGCGCCGTGCCCTGACTCGAACAAGAGCGCTCGCGTCGGTTGCTCGTTTCCCACCGCCTCCGTCGCGCGTGATAGGACACCGGTATAGCACCCGACAACGCCAGGAAGCACCTTTGGCTCCCATTTCACCTCGATGTCGCCGTCGTTGAAGATGCAGCATCGGATTCGGCGTGCAAACACCACGATTAAGTGCGCAAGTGACCGAAAGGTCCGCAACACCTCGTCATCCGTTGCATCGGTTAGTGGTAACTGCAAGATGGTGGCTTGTGGATTGCCACCGAGGTGGGCTGCCCGACACTCGTCAATCGACGATCGTTCCTCCCCAATTAGGCGACGTGGGTACATGGCTCCGACGACCTCGAACGCAAGTCTCCCGCTCAGAATCCTAGGACGGCCGGAAACCAGATAAGAACTCTTAAATCCCAAGCCGAACTTGCCGGTAACAACCGGATGCCTTTTACCACCGCCGTGCCCTTTGTTGGACAACGAGAGAACCAGCATCCGCCAAAGGTCATTGTCGAATCCCATGCTCACATCTGGCTTATCCAGAGGATACTGGTTAATTCGCCGCCCGAAATGTACAAGTGTCAACATCGAAGGGCCGGTGAACACCTGGAACGTCGTTGCGGCCTGCCTGGCTTCCTCAGACACATCGAAGTGCTCGATCATTTCAACGCTTGCATCGTCGGCGTTCTGAAAGATTTCAAAGGGAAGGGATTCCTTGGTGTACTGATAGTATTCGCCGATTCGCGCTCGAATGGCCTCAAGTACGCGATCCTGCACCTCGCAATCATCCTCCAAGAGCAATCGAAGCTGTGACTTGGCCTCTCGCATTTCAGCATCTGCGTTGCGGCTCCGTGAGCCGTGCCGTGAGGCCGACCCCGCCCGCTGCTCAGCCAACAAGCGCTGCGCTGCATCCCACTTGTCTAGCACAGCCGCGACTCTCGCATCGCTTCTGAGCCCAAGCTGATCGAGGATCAGAAAGCCGTTTTCAACAACCCGCTCCTGTGCGATGCTAATGTCAAGCTGGTCGCTCTCCGAAAGCTCGTCCCATGCGGCCGCAAAGGTCGTTTGAGACTCGTAGCTGTTATAGGCTTCTCCGATGAACTTCACGGCCGAATCACGTAGCCATCGACTCAAGTCGGCCGGATTCTGGCGCCGCGGGTCGATGACGTTAAGCCGAAAACAAATCACGCGGGTTCCGTTGACGACGCTGTGAGGAAATGGGTGGTTCCTTTTTCCATAGCCGACGAAAATGTTCTGGGGAGAATCGCTTCGGGGTGCCAAGAGCACCTGTCCGCGCAGATTGAGGACGGATACCGTCGCGTCTTGCACAAGCTCCACCACGACACGCTGCTTCGTCATCATGGTAAGCCCGTCTTCCACCTCGTTGCCGGCCCTCATACTTGGGAGACCGAACTTGATCCTCGTCTCGTCGATGGTTCGGTTCTTGCCGAGAAACTGCCGAGCCAGCTCATGAACCCCCGGCGCATCGCCCAGAAGAGCGAGAAAGCCGCCAATCTGTTCGTTCGGGACTATGTCCTGCCACGAGGTGAAGTATGCTCGTAGGCGTTCCGACGCCGCATCCAGTTCAGGTTGGATGGTCGCCCAGTCGGGCTCGTGTCCGTCGTTCAGTCCACATATGGTTGAACCAATTCCAGGATTCTGTAGCACGGTCGGCATCGCGGGTGCCAACGCCTCTTCGGTTCCCACATCCACAATGCTAGTTTGAGATACCCCGTCGTTCTTGCAGCACAGTTCGCCTGACGATCTCCACTCGCCTAGCTGGTTTGGCAGTTCCTCGCGGCATACTACGGCATCATATCCGTCCTGCTGCACCGCTATTCTGAGATACTCATTGAAAAGACGAACAAGAGGAGCTTTTCGCTTCGAGGTGCGTTCTCGTTGATGCGCCTCACGGAAGTAGGCGAGCAATGTCTTTATTCGTTCCGACGATATTGCGGGTTTCGCGAGCTGCTCCAATATCCGAGGGGAGGCCATCGGATAGTGGTCACCGGCGCGCTGGATCAGAGGGGCGCAGCCGAGAACAGAATCGGGAACGTCACCGACAACATCGCACCACGAATGGAAGTGATCCGCCCGAACGGGGCCGATGTGATTCGAGGGATTGTCGACGAGCAATTCGCCCAGCATCGAGAGCGACGTCTCTGCATCAGGAAATGTATGGTCGCGTACATCGGGATACGCTGGGTGGTCGCGCAGTTCCGAGAGCAGCATGCCTGGTTCATAGAAGATGTTGGGGCTTGCCGCAACCAGCCTTGCCACCTCGTCCACAAGGTGCGGCAAGTCGATAATGTCTTGCGGCTGCACGAAGGCGCCACCACATGTTGGCAGCCAGGGCGTAGACCTCAACCTGGAGGCGCATTCCGGAGAGGTGCCGCCTTTCTCAGCGAGCGCATCCATGATGACCATCCAGTATCTGCCCGGCTCCTTATGAGACAACACGATGTCTATCAGTACATTCGTGTCGAGCTGTCTCGTGAGCACGAGTTGCCGACGCCACGCGGCGTCGTTCTCGCTCTTGCGAAGAATAGTGATGCTTGCAGCCAGGCCTGCGGGGACGGTGATGTCGCTTTGCCAGTATGAGTGTTGATCAATCGCCACGAATGTCCCCGCTAGATCTGTGTGAATTGGCATCCTGCGGCAGAGGTCGTCGTCTTCGATGTCTTTGAGCAACGTCGAATACTCAACCGGGGACGGCTCAAGTTCGCGGAACGTCTCGGGGCCAACGTCACCTATGAGCGCCACGGAGCTTGCCGGGCCGATGTCCCGAATCCCAAGGGATTCCTTGTCATCCTCGGAGAGCAACCGTGCAAAATGCGGGTCTACAAGCCGCCACTCCGCCGTTTGCCGCATCAGTGAAATGCGGGTGACTCGTCTCCACACGTCGGATTGGCCGGGAGTCCCAACCAAGAGCGGCAGTACCGTATGGAATTGGGTTGGCTCGCCATGAAGCAAATACCGCAGACATTTGGTATACGTTTGTGCTTGTCTTGCCTCAACGCGGAAGCCCAGAAGCGAGGTGAACAACTCGATGCGATCCGCCGGTGAGGCTAGAATGGGGGTCGCCGAGCGAGCCAGCGTGTCCAAAACGAGCGCCTGGGTGCACTGAGAAGGCTGGTCGTCAGGGAAGACGGTTTCAAAGCACTCTTTGGAGATTAGCAAAACCGTCTCGCCGGACAGCGCCCTTTGAAGGGAGTAAGCACGCGGCGAGGGCGAGACGAAGAGCGTCTTCTGTCGGCGGCTGTCTTCTAACTCATTCAGGGTAACCAGGGTGTCCTTCTTGTCTCGGCACTTCTTGGCCAAGAACAGCCGGAGATCTGCGGTCGCCCGGAGCACCTCGTCCCGATCATGGCCCCTCTGAAGCAACTGGGCTGATAGGACGGAGATCGACTCTCGCTCTCCCGCATCCTTTGTACGCTGCTGACGTGCTGCAAGCGTAGTGAGGAGTTTAACCGCATCATCGGTTGCCAAACGTCCGTTGCCGGGTGAGGTGGCGTCACAGTCCCGAGGAACAAACACCACGCCGACGTCGTATCGGTTTATCTCCTTGAAGAGTGCATCGCCTGTCTCTCCGGCAAGTTGAATTGGCAAGCGCCGCTCCGGCGGGATGCGCTCGATGAGCCGGCGTACGTGGTCACAATGCGCGCCCTGCATCCCCATGTGCGCCATGCCCGTCCGTGCAATGCGTGCGATCGCCTCGGCATGTCGACTGAGACACGAGTATTCTGCGAGCAGATCCAAGAAGCGCACGAGGTAGTCCGCTCGTTGTTCGTCCAGCAGAATACCATGCGGAACACTCGCAAAGAGACGTTCGACGTCATCCCGATCCCACGAGCGTACGGCGTCAGAAGGCACAAGACGGGGCAAATCTTTCGCCGTAATGTGACGATTGCGCACCAACACATCCAACGCCGGAAATACCTCGAAGGGAAGAGCCTTCTCCGAGCAGGCTGGCAGCTCGAAAACTGGATCTGTTGCCGAGAACAGCGTCCACGACTGCCGGCAGCCAGGTGCGTACAGGCAGGCCCAACCTTCTGCATGACACACCTGCGGCCCCCAGGCGGCAAAGAATTGCGATGTCTGAATCGCCCGCGTAATGTCCAGCATCTCGGCATGACGAACATTCGGCGGCCTCTCCAAATGCAACCGGCTCAATATCCTTGGAATCAAGGGGAGGGTGCCAACTTTGGCAAGCCTTCGGTTCCACCTTCGTCGCAGTTGTTCGTCGCTTCCTCGTTCCTCTGAGTGGCCGTCGGTTTCTAGCAATCCAACCGGATGATTTCGGCCTGCATCGACGAAGAAGTATCCGTGCAGATACAACGACACCTCTATCTTGGCGCTAATAAGAGGAAGAACCTCGGGTTCCCCTAGTGGAAGGAAAACCGCCCAACTGATGGATAGCCTGCCAGTTTCACCGGGCAGAAGCTGCTTGGTCGAGAGGCATACCCCAGCGTGCTGAAATGCCTTTTCGCGGATGATCTTCGCCTGGCCCGTCTCCCGATCACGCCCGAGGTCGCTGGGCCAATCCGCAGTCTTCTCCAAGGCCGCAAGGTCGGTGTCCGCTGGATTGTGTTCAACTCCAACAAATGCTACCTCACCCTGCTGTTCACTCGGGCGAGCTACGGCAACATCGCCACCGAACAGATAAGGCGACTTCGGCCGGATCTGCTCGAAGGGCTGTCGTCTTTGGGCTGTCGCACCTAGTCGGACCTCAAATGTTTGGGAGGCGCCGCGTTGCCCACATGACCAACCCGAGACGTGGACAAGGGTGCTGAGCAGCGGCAGGAGTCTGGCGATAGCAGTTGGCAGTTCTCTCGATGTCAGCCAATCTGGCAGGGTGTCCCCAGGATAGAAATGCGAAATTGGCTCATTGCCTGCAAGCTGACTGCGCTGACGCAATGGTATCCACAGGCAGAAGCAGAGGCTGTTGCCGTAGAACGGCGCAAGTGCCGCGAGAATCCGATTTCGATCTCCACTCGAAAACACGTCCCAATCGGGATGGAATCCGTCGTCGTGTTCTCCGGACCACGGGTTCAACACGTCCGCAATGAGACGGGCGCTGGGGCCAGAGCCCGCTTGTCCTAGAAAGAAGAACGCCTCACAAAGATGGAAGATGCTTTTCAGCCCAAGGCCGAACTTCCCGATCTTGGCGCTGTCCAATGCCTTCGTGTTGATGCCGAAGCGCCGGAGGTTGTCCGCGTCGTGTGGCTCGAAAGGCCCGTCGTTGACAACAAACAATCCGGGCGAGCGAAGTAGGGGGTGGTCACTTCCTGACAGGTTGTCGTGTACTCCAATGTGCAGCTTCGTGGCACCGGCATCATCCGCGTTCTGCACAAGTTCCTTGACAATCGAAAACCCATCGTTGCCAAGCGTGTACCTCCCCTCAGTCAGATTCTGTCGAATCTGGCGAATGAAGGCTTCCGGTGATGAAATGAATCCTTTGTTAGCCATTGTTACTCGCCAAACACATTTCGCAAATACGCAGTCACCGATGCTTTCAGAAGAGCGAGGTGTTGCAACACCAGTCGCTATTGCCTCGCCGATCGAACAGAAGGTGAAAACAAGACCGGAGATGACGGATCTGGCTGTCTTGTCAGAATCGCAAAGTCATGCTGAGTAACCGCATGAGCACCTTGAACGAACCAAGCCCAAGGCTTGTTCAGGTCCTTGCCTTGAAAGGCGTCCAGCCTGCCCCTAAACGCTGCGTCGATCACCACGGGCTCCTCCAGGTACTCAACGACATCATCGAGATCGAAGACCCAGGAGGGTTTTTCAGGGGCAGCCATCGGATGTTGCTTGTGCTCTGGTGCCGTGCGAACGGTTGCATGGGCGACAACCCCGGTCTGCGCAGCGTAGAAACAAACGCGGTCACCCGGATCTAGTTGCCGCCGGGCAGTGCCGCCCCAGACGTGCTCCTGAACCACAAGCGTCCGAATCCAGTCCTCGGCAGTACGTTCATCATCTGACCCGACCGGGACAAGCCAGTAGTCCACGTCATTTTCATCCGACGCCACCTGATCGCCTTCGGAAGCCAGTTTCTTGCCTGCGTCTAATGCAGTGGCGGGGGAACCACCGAGGACCGGCTTGCCTGGCTTGTTCGCTTCGGCCGCGAGCCTAGCCGTCGCCACGAGCCCGGAGATGAGTTCCACCAGGGGGTTGATTGTTGGACTCGACGGACGCAACACCGAGAGAATATCGGCGTGGCTTACGTCATACTCCGCAATCAGCTCTGCAAGGGACAGAAGTGATCCTGCCGAGATGACCCGCAACTGATCGGTCCGTCTCTCCGCGATGATGGCATTTTCGAGTTGGTGAACCTCTGGGTCGGGTCGGCCTACGATGTAGAGACCCAACACATGGTCCCGGTCCGGGATCTCCTTCGCCGAAATCAGACCGTCCATATAGCCGACGAGGGTTGCGGTATTGATTGCATACACCTCGGTGGTCTTCACCTCCACCACCAAGTGGAAGCCGATGGGCGACCGCCAGTGACCGTCGAATCCAATCTGGCCTACGACGCCGTGGTAGCGACCATACGTCACATCGAATCCCAAGAGGCAACCGGTGTAGTTCACCAGATCCTGCAAGGCACGGTTGTACTGATCACCCGACGTACGGAGGCACTCTTCAATGTAATCGCGTACCGGGCCAACCTCATTCTTGATGTTGTCGGCGAGGAATCGCCGAAACCGTTCTCTTGGAGTGTCCTCGCCGGATGAGTCGTCTAGTTTCCCCACCAACGCAAGAATCTGATCAAGGGTTATATTCATGCTTGGTTCCTTTTCTGGTCAGACACCGGTTTGCTGCGGGGAGTGCTACTTGTTGTCCTCCACCGCAGTCTTCGTCGCTCCACCATGCCGTGTGACTCGCGGGCGGAGCTTCACTTTCACCGCTCCCTTCGTGAACGCTTCGTCAGTTGCCTTACTCGACCATACGTAGGCCTCACCCGGCCGCAAGTGCGCCATTCTCTCGGGTGTGAGCGACCCGAGGGCGGCGTTGGCCTTCTGGATGTGCTTGAGCCAGGCGGGGGAGTTGAACTTGTGGAGGATGATCTGACTCGATAGCTCAATCAGCTCGATAGGCACCGAGGGCGGGTCCTGGCTGGCGACCATGATGCTGGTCCCCTTGTGCCGCATTTCGCGGACCACTTCGACAAGCCCAGCAACCAGATCACGGCTCTCAATGTACTTGTGGGCCTCGTCGAACACGACGAGCTTGTTGAAGTTCTCGTTGTTGTACCGAGCGTCGGCGAATAGTTGGAGCAGAACCACGAACAGCCCCAGCGCTTCATCCTTTTCGATGAACTCGTCGCGCAGATCGACGATGATCAATCGTCCCGGCCGAATCAGGGAGCGAACCTGCGCCGTGTCGTCGATGTACTCGGCAGCAAGGTCCAGCCGCATGCGAGCCAGTTCTTTTAACTGGTCCGGGAGTGTCGACTTGTCAATGCCTTGACGCAAGCCGTGGATCGTCAAATCGTTCCGCAACGACTTCATCACGCGGTTGAGCTGACGAATGTAGGCTGCCTGGTTGCCCACCGCCCCCATAAGGAACCGCCAATGGCTTGACTGCAATTCGGAGGCGGCGAACTTCAGAGGGTACACCTCGATGCCTTGATATTCGGCCCGGCGCTCCTGGAGTTTGTCGCCGGGCACGAGCATAACCACATCGGTCAGTGCTTGCGGGCAAGCCCCGTAAGACTCCTGCAACTTCTGGACCTCCCCCTTGTCGGAATTGGGCTGGACCATCGACGTGAACTCGGGACGGTAGTCCATCGTCGGGCTGTAGTGGAAGATCACTGTAGCCAGCGGATGGGACAAGCGGTTCACCCTCGGAATCTGAAGGGAGGCCATTTCGGCGATGGTCCCAAGAGTGTAGCTCTTGCCACCGCCCTGGACACCGAACAGGCTTAGGGTGTGAGTGTGGTTCAGGTCCAGCGCAATTTTCCTGCCAGACAGTTCGCCGAGTACCCCGTACTGCGGAGACGTGCCGGCAACTCCCAATAGCACGTCGTAATGCGGGTCATCGTTTGAGGGTTCCGCCGGCAGCTCACTCTCACACGCAAGTTGAGGCTCGGCGAGAACCTCTGCCTCTGCATCCGCTGGCGCCGGCAAGCCGGCAGCAGGGCTCGGCACATCTGCCTTAGCGGCTGGAGCATCTGCCGCCGGGGCAGGCGGCTCGCTGACATCCGGAGGTTGCTCCGCTTGCGGGATCTTCTCCTTCGTACCCGCCACCTGCGAAGTTCCGATCTGCGCCCACGAAACCGTCCGTTCGCGCGGCTCGACAAGGAACGCGGCTGAGTCGAGAGTCGGTACCGACGTTGCCCTATCGCGCCGCCGACGGATCTGCTCGATACCCATGCGTGGGGGCGTCCCATCGTCGCTCGGACCAGTTGCCACCCCCAACCCAGAATCCGACTCGGAATCGGGTGCCGCGGCTTCAATGAGTTGCCGAATCAGGTTAATCCCGACTCGATGGAACTCGATGCCACTTTCCAGTTCCGGAGGGTCCGTTCCCGGCTTCTCGAAATCGAAGATGAGGGCGCTGCGGGTGAACGCCAGGCGATACCCGTTTTCCATGGTTCGGAGGAAGAAGCGAGCTTCGTCCGCGCTCTCCGCCGTGATCACTTCATATCGCTCGGCCCGATCAAGGTAAAACTCCAACAGAGTGGTCAGCTCGCGGGTCTTGATGAGGCGATCGGGACGGTCGTGCGGGCTGCGGTGAGGGTCGAAATGTTGAGCGATCACTTCTTCGCTCTGCTGAATCTGTTCTGCAGCGCTGGCCTTGAGCTGTTGGTACGCTCCTACGTCACCGACCCCGGAGTAACATTTCACTTCAACGAGCCGGCACGTGACGACTCGTGCCGCGGCGTTCAGGTCGAAAAGGGCCAGGTCCGTCCGCTTGAAGCTGACTTCATCCCCTAGTTCCTCGGCAAACCCTTTGAGCGTGTGATACAGTTCCAGATGGGCATCCAAGGGAACAACGATCTGGTTCTCGAACACTCCCTGGTGCTCCAAGAACATCCGCGAGAGAGCCAGCCCCAGAGCTTCCGCTCGCTGCGTGGACGAAGAAATCAACTTAAGCGCTAGTCTGCCCGAGAGGGAACGAAGCTGATGCAGAATCGCCATCGCGTGCCGTCCCTGCGCATCCAGGCCGTACGATTGCAGCACGGGCCGCAGCATCGCCTCCAGTTCTGCAACCGAACGGGAAGTGATCACAAGGCGGTGCCCACCAAGCCCCATCCCCTCCGGCGAATGGTCGATGAGGTAGTCTGGCCGATTCGCCTTGCCGCCGTGGTCAAAGAACTCGATTCCCAGGTTGCGATCCAGCGTCACGACCCAATCGCTGACTTCGTGAATCTGATGAAGAAGGGCACGCTGTTCTGCGTTCAGTGCCAAAGTGATCACCGGACGCAGGTCCACTCCCGTCTGGCCAGTGACCGCCGTTGCCAAGGCCGCCGAAAGCTGGGCCGACAGGCCGGCCAGCAGCGACGGCAGCTCGCTATCGCCGCCGAGAGGCAAGGCCACTCCGTGCCGCGGCTGGCGATGCCAATTCACGCTGGCTTCATCCTCCCGGTACTCGACGTGGAAATCCTGAATCAGCCCATGTACGGGAGCAATGGCCTCTTTCACGTTCGACTGTGCAACGCCGAGGTCCTCCACTGGGAACACGTCAAACATCATCGAAAGATGGGCCGAATGAAGCGCCGGATCGGCACGAAACTCCTCTGAAGGCCGAATGGCCAGACAGAGCTTCGGATACAGATGGCTGCTGCTGGGAGTAGCAAAGGCGTCGGCCTCCTTGCCTGCGATACTGCCAGATGGCGAGAGCAGGGCCGCAATGGATTCTCCGACTCCCGGGGCCTCTGCGTCCGGAACAAACAAGCGAACATCGTATCGCAGATCGGCAAAATCCGGCATCCGTTGCAGAGCCAGGAGCATCTCCGCCAGGACGGCTCCGCGTCCGGCGTTGAAAGCATTGATTACCAGGGTCCGCACATACGGATGCTGGATCAGGTATCGCTGAACGCGCGAAGCCAAGTATTCGCCGTCGATGACTGTACCACCGATCGCGGGCTCCCGGAGTCCGAAGGCGGCACATACCTCGCCCAACAGTCCCCGCGGGTCCTCCTCGAACGATGGCGCGTAGAGGGTCCAAAATGGGTTCAGGGTGTCAACGGCCAGCAATGCACTGGCCGAATCGTTCGACAGGACCGGGGGAAAGGAGACAGGTGCGAGCCGACGTAGCAGCGCATCTCGTGTAGGGGCTAGGGTCTCTTCGGGAGCGTCACTCGCTTGTTCCAGCCAGCAGGCGGCCAGTTCTGCCCAGGTTACGAGCCACAAGGCCCGGAGCGGATGGGTCGGGGCGACCAACGTCGCCTCCCGTTTCCGCTGGCGGTGGTCGGTGATTGCCACAGACACCGTATCGACGGAAAGGAACCGACGGAGATCGGAGAGCGCCTTCTGGGATTCGAGCGGACTGGCTACCTTGGCCTGCTCCGCCAATTCGTGCAACACCGCGAGGTACCTGGTAGCGTACTCCACGACCAGCGGGCGGAGAGTACGAAGATCTGTAGCCTGCGTGACAAGCTGCTTGCCCCCCTTCAGGATCGCCTGGAAGTAGTGCTGTCGCGCGGTAAGGAACTCGGGAACCGAGGGGGATCGAGGCCACTTGATGACTTCAGCCGTGCTTTGTCCCGCAACTCCCAGTACGATCGGAATACGCCAGCACAGCGGCCCGCCCGCGTCGGAAAGGATCTTCTGCTCGATCAGCTTCAAGTGACGCGAGACTGGCACGTGGACGGCCCCCTCGCGCGAGAAACGAGCTTCGATCTGATCGCATCCCACCAGTCGCCCGTGGGCACGCCGCTCAGACCAGTCCACGGCTTGGAGCGCGACGTCGTCGGGATCGCGGCCCTCGGCAAGCGCCGAGAACTGGAGTCGGATCAGAGCATGAAGAACGCTGGGGTCCTTCGGGACGGCACGTTGGGGTGGCTCTACGTCGACCTCGTCACCCGGCAGCACGTAGAACAGGTCGCTCTCGTTGAGCCGCGGTGCCTCTGAATCCTCTTCCGCCGCCCACGGAACCGGCTTTCCCGCTTCGTCCACTAGCGGGATCAACTCCCCGTCATCCGTCTGCGGAAGGATACGAACGAAATGCCACCCCTCCTCCCACTCTACTTTCGAGAGCTTGTTGAAGCTAATCGTGGCCTGCTGGCTCCCCGTCTGCCACGTCTTTTTCGCCTTCACGAGCCCGACTGGACCTTGCTGCTTCGACACGACTTGGGCGACGAACTTCCCCAGCCCCTGCACACGCGATGGCTGAGGTTCTACCAGGAACGACACGCTGAACTTCTTGAAGCCCTTCGCGCCCAGCGGCAAGACTTGCTGTCCCACGAGCTGGTCCAGCCGCTCGTCAGCCTGATCTTCCTCCAGCGCCGGCAAGTCGGTCGAGACCTGATAGATGCAAATTGCATCCGGCTCTTCTCCGCCGTCCTCAAACTCCCAACGATTGAAGGCCATCGGCCACAGCGCCCGGTCGAGAACGATTCGTCGCGTCCAGCAACGAGGATCTTCAAGACCGGCTTCGGCCAGGAAATTGGCCAACCGAGCCCGAAACTCACGATCGCTCAACCCCAGATCAAGAACGCGGCCTCGCTCAGACCTGGCCGACCAGGTGAGCTGTTCAACACAGTTCCGATTGTGGCTGAGCCGCTGCGGTGTCTTGGTTGGGTCCGAGAGCAAATTAAAGTCGGGCACGAGTCCCAGTTCGTACAGTGCCCCGCCGTACGACTCGTGGTCGCCGCCATTGAGCTTGGCCGTCAAGAGATAGCGTACGACAGCGACATCATCGGCAAATGGCCAAGGTTGGTCCCCGCCAAGCCGATTCAGGCCCTCGACCAACGAACCACGAATCGCGGTCGGCAGATCCCGGGCAAACCGCCCCCGAAGCTCGCCGTACACGTCTGGCAACCGCAGCTCCTCGAAGGTGGCGACACCAAACGAGTCTTCCGCGGCTGCGCGCAGTCCGGCCGGAATAAACACCAGCAGTGGTGGACGCTGACTGCCATCGGACATGGGGTTCCGCAGTTCCACGAGCTTCGTGCTGCTCACCGCCATGCCAGCGGGAACCCCGGCCAGCGTCCCATCCGTAAGGATCACGACGTTCGCCCCGGGCACATTACTCCGCAGACGTTCACAAATGCGAACCGCGAGATCGACATCCAGGTCCGACACCCGCATGCAGTGGCCGTCGAGACGCGATCGGAGTTGAGCGGCAATGGCGGGAACGACGCACTTCTCCAGTTCGTCGATCAGCTCGTGACGCTGCAACTCGCGAAGCCCTTGTGTCATTTCACCGCTCCTTCCTCCCCCGCTGGCATCTTTTCCGTCTTGGCAATGCGATAGCGCGGCGTAACGGTCTGGGTTACATAGGCGTCCGAAAGGTCTCGATAGAAGCCGATCTCCCGCAACCGCGACACAAATGCCTTCTGGTTCTCCCGCAGGGCCTTGCGATCGGCGATCGTGGGCTCTCCGAACCCGTCTCCCTGTGGCAACTGGTCGATATGAAGGCCGTACCTCTCGCGAAGCAACGTCAGCAACTCGTCGATGCGCAGCTCTCCCGTGTAATAGCCGAGCGCGCCGCCTGGCTGGAGCACGGCGATTTGCAGCAACACTTCCAGCAGTCGGCTATCCAGCACAAATCGGCGGGGGGCTTTCTTCGTTCGGCCCTGAGCAAGGAGCGCTCCCGGACGATTCTTCATGAGCAGCGAGTCAAGGCACTCGATGATGTACCGGCGGTGGAACGATCCGCGAACGGCGACGAGCATCTCGATGTAGGCATCGAACTCTGAAAGACTCATCTCGGCAACGGCCTTCAGTTCGGGGTCCAGGTCATCATCTTCGGTCCGAGCATCCTGAATCAGACCGTAGATGCGTTGCCCGAAGAACCTCTCTCGCTCCTCGCGGTGTGGTGCACCGAGAAGCTGAAGCACTTCTCCGACAGCAAACGGCCCCGACGTCGGCCGGTTGAGTTTGCCACGACGTGCCAGATCCCCTGCAAACTCGTCCAGCTTCCGCGTGCCGAAATAGGCCTTAACAAAGGCGGGGATTCGCCGGTAGTGCGTGTCGGCGCTGCGCTCCGCCAGGTTCGACACGGCGCCGTCTGCAACCCCGCCAACGTCCACCAGGAGTTGCACTCGGTACGGGCAGCCGCCATGAGGGTCATCGACGGAACGAGGGTTCATCGGACACGAGCTTGGATCGCAGAGCGGATCGCCGCCCTGCCGCTTCACCAGTGCCGGCAGCAGCTTCAGAAGCCGCAGGTGGTATATGGCCAGATGAAAACTGAGCAGGATCTTCAAATACTCCACCATCACCGACCGAGGGATGCGATCCTGGTAGAACAGCAGCCTCTGGACGTCCTCCGCCAGCAAATCCGCAGCTCCCACGCAAAGCGGCGGTACGCTCTCCCTGCCGGTCCGGGTATCGGGCGCGTCCTCTACCTGGTCCAGCAGACGCAACAGAGCCTGGGTCTCCACGTCCAGCGTGGCATCACTGCTTGGCAGCCCCGTGACCCGATCATGCCCTTGAAAGAAGAACGACTTCAGGTGGTCCAGTGCGTTCTCTCCGGACCCATGCCTCGCTCCATAGAGCATTTCGTAGATGTGCTGGGCGGCTCCGTAGTCGCGAGAGTGTTTCGGATTGCGGAAGCGGTACGTGAATCCATGGAGCGGACGGGGCGCCGCGACGGCCTGGTTTCGTTTGCCTCGGTTCACCACATCCAACAAATGGGTCTCCACCCAGCGTTCCAAAACGTCGCGATGCAGCCCGAAGCCCGAAAACCACTCCGGGTGCCCCAGAAACTCCTCGGTGAACGACTCGACAGTCAACTCGAACCGGCGATTCAATCGGCCGAGAAACCCGTTGTGGGCTAATCGCATGAAGAAGGCGGTCAATACCCGGTCCATCTCCAGGTGCTTGAAGTCGAGGTAGCTGATCTTTGGAAGCCGAAACTCCCGATCGCGTTTCCCAAGGCCCATCAGACCACCTCCATCGCGAGTCGGTTCATTTCAAGGCGGCCGTCGCCATGCCGCTCGATTCGGTAGAAATCGTGGCCGGTCGTGGTGAGCAAGACCTCCTGGTAGGACGCCGAGCCCAGGACATTCTTGAACACCGCCAAGTTCAGGCAGTAACCCTGTTCCTCCTCGACACTCGGGCGATACCCTGCGTTGAGCCGCGCCAGCATCTCGAAGACGTCAAGGTTGATTGTCAACTCGGCACTGCCGGCAGGGCCACCGTCATAGCGGAGCAGCAGGGCGCTTGGCATGTGCTCGACGAATCTGGCCCGGGCCGCGTCGTCGCGTACCGAGAGCGTGAAACGATCGACGGCGAAGAGCCGGTAACTCCGAACCGTGCCATTCTCGACTTCACGCACCTGCATGGCCAGGCTCCCAGCCAGCACGCGAGGGCTCAGCAGCCCTTCTCCACGATTGATGCCGTCCAGGATCTCGCGCCGGGCGTCCTCCAGAGGCTCCTTGCCCTCGATCACGGCCATCATCCGCTCGGCAGTGCGATAGGGCAGCATCCTCTTCCACCCCGAGTCCCTGCGCTCGAAATAGGCGCGTCGGCGGGCCATCGCCAGGTAGCGTTGGTGCGACTCGCCGCGAAACGCGCCCGGCCTCCCCGTGAAGTCGCGAGGTAGGTCCTCGAACATCCGCCGCAGGATGTCGCGGTCACACCGGCCACGCTTCTCAAAGCCGAAGAGGCTCCGGTCGTCCACCGGCGACACAAAGTCCAATGCCCGGTCCAGCCGTGGATCGGTCGCGGCCCCCACGTCGACTTCCTTCAGCAGCGTGAGCAGGCGGTCGGCCGTCTCGATGTGGCCCCCCATCCAACTGTTGAAATAGAACGACTGAATAATCTCTTCCCGCCGCCCAGCATCGTAGAGGGCATGGATCTGGGCACAGGTCCGTGTCCCGGTGAGCATGTAGGCCAATGCGGATCGCAGGTCGCGAATCGTGATGTGCAGCTTGCCGCGAAGATGGGTCAGGGTGTAGAGGGCTTTTAGCCGCTCGATCACTTTCGGCCCCGCCGTGTCGTCCTGGAAAGTCCGCGCGTTATGCAGGGCGTAACAGCGGTCTGCCAGATCGCACCCCTGGCAAGGTTCCCAGAAATTCCTGTGCGTCATTCGCCTCAAGAGCCGATCCAAGATGCTCGGCGTCTCGGGCGTGTCGGCCACAACGCTCCGCAGGTTCAAGTTGACGACCGCCGTGCGATGTTCTGGTACACCGGAAGCAAGACCTCGCTCGACCACGCGGGCCAACGCCTCGAACCTTGCCCCCTCGGCGGCAAGAAAGTCCACCAAGCGACCTTCGTTGATCGCAATCAACCGCACCTCGTCCGCTGGCCAGGCGGTAGGGTCACTCCCCGCGAACGGCGAAAAGAACTCCCGCAGCACGTCATCGTTGGGGACGTCGTCCGCGTCCTGGCTCCCATCGTAGTTGCTCGTGTAGGTTCGACCGTCGAGCGAAAACCGGCAGCCGTTGGTGACCGAGGTATCCAGCGTCGCGCCCCGCTCCTGGGCCAGGCCCTCCAGCTTTTGGAGGAAAGCCGTCTTGCCGTCCCCTGCGTTCCCGGTGATCAGCACCAGGCTCAGTTCGCCGCCGAGTACAGCGGCGGTCAAGTCCCGATCCAAGGCCGTCTCCACGTAAATCTTTCTGCCCAACGCATCCAGACCCCGTGTGCCACTGTTGTTCTGATCGCTCTGGCTATGAAGCGTGAGCAAATAGCTAACAAAGGGATTGGTGTTCGCCGGAATCTCTCCGTCCGCGCCGAGGCAGAACGCCTCGGGCCATGAGCTTGAGGGCTCGTGGATCGTCGGTAGCAAGCGGCGGACGTGCTTCACCTCGCCGAGGGCCGCCAGCAACTCGGCTGCCGACGTGAACCGCTCCGCCCGCCGCGGTGCGACGGCCTTCAGCAGCAGGGCAGCAAGTTCTGGGTCCAAATCGTCCAGGCCCGTCAGCTCCCGGGGGTCCGGGGCAGGATCACCAGGCGGCGGCACGTTCGCCTCCCAGGGGTAGCGTCCCGTGATGGCTTCGTAGAGCGTCAAGCCCAAGGCATAGCAGTCACGGTCCGCCCTGTCCGCCGGCGTGGGTTCGGTCGAAAGGTCCAGGTCGGGCGGCAGATAACGCCGCGAGCCGCCCCCGTGCCCCTCCTCGCTCGCCGCCAACACCGAGACGTTGAAGTCGATGATCTTCGCCCCGCTGTCGGTCCAGAGAAGATTCCGGGGCTTGATGTCGCAGTGGTACACCCCATGCCTGTGAAGATGCACCAATCCGGCCGCTACCTGCCTCCCAAGCGAGACCGCCTCCTCGGTCGAGAAAAGGCCCTGCTCGATCATCTCTCCAACATCCAAGCCGTCCACGAACTCGAAGACAATGAACGGCGGACCGCCACTCGGCAGCATGTCGGCATCGAAGACCCTTACCACGTTCGGATGCTCCGGCGTACGCAGCAGCGTCCGGTATTCCTTCTTCAGGCGGTCCAGCGTGGAATGGCGGTCGCGCAGGATCAGCTTGATGGCCCGCGGCACGTCGCCCAGCGTGTCCACCACCTTGTACACGACCCCGAAGGCACCGGCCCGCCCCAGACGCCGCTCGATCACGTATTTACTGGTCAGTTGAGTCCCCGGCTCCAGCTTGCTGTAGTCCACCGCCGGCGGCTCGGCGGCTGGCTGCGTCGCAGGGAGTGGTTCCGCAGGCTTCGGCGAGGGCGCAAAGACCGACTCCAACCGTTCCAGCGCCCATCGTGCGCTCGGTCTCTGATCCGGATCGAAGGTGCAAAGCGTCTGGAGCCAGGCGTCAACCTCCGCCGGTAGCTCGCTCTTCAGCGACGATGGCTTCTCCTCGAACACGGCACTCCGGTCGAAAACCTCGGACGGTGTTGCGAAGGCCCGCTGCCCAGTGAACAGCTCATAGAGAATCAGCCCAGCGGTGAAGACGTCCGATGCTGGTGAAGCCGCCTTTGCCTCGCCGTGCAGCTCCGGGGCCATGTAGCCCTCGTCCAGCAGATCGGTGATCTGGTTGGCGATCGTATGGGTCCGCCCCGTGCCCGCTCGGGCGAAGTCGAAGTCAGTCAGCTTCGCTGTACCGTCCGTCCCGAGCAAGATGCAGCCGGGCGTAAGATTGCGATGGATAACACCGTACTGGTGGGCATGGTCGAGCGCGGAAAGCAGATCGCGAGCCACCCTCCGTTTCTGGTCAAGGGTCAACGACAACTCGGGCTTGTCCAGGTACATCCTCAGCGCCTGCCCCGGCAGGTCGTCGGTCACCAGCACGTAACCATCCTCTTCGTCGGTCGCAAAGAAATCCCGAGCGCCGAGGATGTTCGGGTGGACCGGCATGCGGCTCAGGGCCTCGTAGGCGTTGCCGATCCGTTTGCGCTGGGCCTCGCGCTCGTCCGTGGGCAAGTAGGGATCGGCCCGATAGACCCGCAGCCGTACCCGTCCGGACGAAGCGCCGACCACCGCGTTGAAGGCCCGGTACTCGGTGTACACGTCGGTCCCGCCCAGTCTCTCGGCGACTTCCCAGTTGCGGAAGCACAAGGGGCCGGTCCGCTTGCGGGCCACGCCTTGCAGGGCCTTGAGGATGATCGACTGGTAGGGCGCAATGCTGGCGCCGAACTTGCTCGGCACTCTCCCCGGGTCCTGAAAGAGTGCTGCCGATCTCTTGAGCGTCACCACGTCCTTGCCGTCCCGGCCCGAGGGGTCATTCAGCACGGCGTCCGGGGCGGTCAGAAGCACAACGGCATCGACGTAGATCCCGTTTAGCTCCCGCCGTGTGGGGTGACTGTCCGTAATGATGCCCTTCAGTGCCTTTGCGTGGCTGCGCAGCTTCAAGAGCGGCGACGTGAAGGCTGCCCGGCCGGACGGATACCACTTTGGGCCGGCGACGTCGATCGTTCCGTGCGTTCCCTTGGCGTCCACTAAATAAACAGCGTGCGGCGTAATCACGGCAAGGTCCACCTCGAACGTCTCGTCACGCCGCCGAATCTCGAAGTTATGCAGGACGAGGTAGTTGTTCGGCAGGTGATCCCGAAGATAGGCGATCGCCAGACGCTCGGCATCGTTGACGGGATCGCCGAAGGGGATGATCTGGGCCATCAGGCGGCCTCCTCAATGGCATGTTCGACTATCGCACGAGCCTCTGATTCACAGTCACAGGCTTCATCACGAAGGTTGGTTGCTTCCGTAACAAGCCAGCCGATCCGTCTGCGGATGGGTGTGTCTGCCCAAGGAATCTTGATGCGTTTGACACGGCCCGCCTCAATATGTGGGATACTTGAACCTGCCGCTTCTCGCGCAATCAAGGTTGTGCCGGGGCCACTAGATAATACAGCAGACAAATAGCCAACCTCGTCTCCTTCCGGAATCACTCGTATCATGTTGTTGGATACGGCAAAGCCATCCAAATAACGCCCGACCACAACACTTCGCCCGATGAGCCCTCCCAGTTGACCAGCCTCTTGGATCAGGATCATTCCCTTCCTGACAAGCAAATGATACTCGTCTGCCACCTGACGAAGTAGGAACTGGTCTGTTGTCGGTGCGATCTGAAATACGTCCGCCCCAGTAATATATGGGTGTCCAAAGGCCGAATCATCCGCGTACCTACGCTTGAAGATGCCTGGGATGAATACTTCCGCCACTGAATCTAACGATCTCAACGAGCACCCCTGTGCAGAATCGAAAGACTTTCGTGCGGCGAGACATCGTTCACTGAAGTAATATGCATCACAGCGCGTCACGAGGTTGGAAGCGAGCACTTCGGTCCAGAACTTCCCCCGTTTTCTATCCGCTCGATCGTCACCCAGCAGATCGGTAACGCTGTCGTGTGCGGTCCGCACTAGCTGTACTGCCCTACTCCTCGCGAGTGCCGCTCTCTCGACCAACTCGTGCGCCTTTTTCTCCACGGCCTCGCCGAGACGCGGCACGGGTAGGTCGGCGATGTTGCCTGCCTCGATGTGGACAATGATCGACCCAAATGTGCCACCAACAACAAGCGGTACCCCATACTTCGTTGAAAGAAATGCGAACAGATAGCCGGGTGGAACCTTGTCAGTATCGGGCACAACCTTCAGTACATCTTGAGAGATCGCCATTTCTGCCATCTCTTCACGGCAGTATGCCATCCGGCCAATGCTTCCCGATCGCGTGATGAGTGAGGTCCCAGCAGGGCACTGGAAGAGTGGATTACTCGCAACCTGGTTGCTTGATATGAAAGGCTGGTACGATAGATCGGCTTTGAGAATGTCGGAGCTGGTCAGAAATGGGATTCCATGATCGCGGCCGTCTACCCACTTGAGTTTGTCCATGCCAACGTGGTACATGCCTTCCATCCCGCCAAGGGTCAAATCCACCAGCCGTTCCGACTTCACAGCCTTGAGCCTATTTCTGGCTTCGATCCTGCCAGACGTGAACGGGCCGCAATCGAGACGGTGCTCTTCAGCAACAAGCCAGGAAGCAGGTATTGACTTAACAATCATTGACCGGGCTCCGGGTTCTCGACGCGGAACGCGCGATATGCGTCAGCAATCTTCGGCAGATCGTTGTCAGGGATCTTTTTCTTCCGGCGAAGCGTGCGAATTACCACCTTGCCGTGAAGCCGTATACGTTCGGAATCTTCAATATCTTCGAGGATTTCTTCACCATCAGGGGTTTTCTTGTATAGTGGGACGCCGCGCCGATCGTAGCCGACCTTTTCGGCTACCGCCATGAATACTTGGTAGTCCGCCATCTTGCCCAAGTCTTCTGCCTGGATCTCCTGCTGAGTCTTCTTCTTCAGGAAAATGAGGCTAGTCAAAATGTTGACATTGGCCTCAACGATGAATGTCTCGACGGGGAGATCAACAGATGCGAGCACATAGCAATGCCTCATCATCCATCGTCGAATGTACTCTGTTGCCGGGTTGCCGAGGATGCCATCCGGCAGGACGATTCCCATGCGCCCACCGGGTTTGAGCCATTCCACCGCCCGCTGGATGAAGAGCACTTCGGGGGCGGCAGCCGACTGGTACCCGATCCCTCGGACGAGTTCACCCTGTTCGTTTCGATCCCACTTGGCCGCCAGATCATACTCGTGGAGAATTGCTGGGTCGGTAATGGGAATGTCGGAACCGAACGGTGGGTTGGTCATCAGCACGTCGACAGAGCTGAGCGGGATCTTGTCCTTGGCTTCCTTCAGACCATCGAGGTGCCCAGCCGGGAACGCCAGCGAATCGAGGTGAAAGACGTTGCCCCGCGACCCGGCGGCCATCATCAGGTTCATCGTCGTCGCACGCACGAGCGCCGGATCGAAATCACAGCCGAAGAGATTGGCTTCAACGAACTCACGAACGCAGTCGCCGGCCCAAAGCACGTCGGCCGTGTCCTCGCCGCCTGACTCGGTTTGGGCCTTGTATTGGCCCAGGATATGGGCAATGGTTGCCACAAGGAAACCGCCCGTCCCACATGCTGGGTCCAGCACCCGCTCGTTGGGCTGCGGGTCGAGCATCTGTACCATGAGCTTGATGGCACCCCGCGGCGTGAAATACTGTCCGCGGTCGCCGCGAAGATTGGTACCGACGATCTCCTGGTATGCGGCGCCTTTGGCATCGACATCCGTGCGACTGAAGTCGTACTTGGCCAGCTCGGAGACCATGAAGGCCAAGGCTCTGTCCGAAAGCGAGATCTCCTCATTGCCACGAAAGATCGACTTGTACTTCTTCTTGACGTCCTCAAACAGCGGGACGATGCGTTTCTTGACCTCGCGGCGGCCGGCATCGTTGAACTGCTCGGTCGGACCGGCCCAGAACCGGCGCATTTCATGGCCCTGGCGCTCGTCGTACATCTTGCAGAAGATCAGGTAGAGGAACTGCCAGAACGCGGCATCCTTCGACATCCCCTCGTTGCCGTGGATGAAGTTGTGGCAGCGACGAAAGGCCGTCTTCAGCATCTCCGGCTCTGCCCGCCGCATCCTCGCGGTCGAGGCAACCTCGCGTGTGCCGACCGACTCGTCGGCCGGCGGCCAGTCGCCGATCGAGTTGTACTTCACATCGAATCGGGTGACTTCCTTCTCGAAGAAGAATAGCTCCAGACCGTTTGTCCACAATCCGTACTTGCAGTTTGGCGACTCCCCCATCGCCGCCCAGAGCAGGGCGAACTCGGCCTTCGCTTCGTCCGGCGACCGCAGCTTGTAGGCGCTCTTGCGGCCGTTGGTGGGCTCCTTCTCGCAGATCACCACGCGGCGGATGTGCTCCACCTCGTGCGGCTGGCCCGGCTCGAAGATCACCAGGTCGACCTTCTTGCGGCGTCCCTCGATTTGCATCTTGAAGTCGGGCGCCATGTCCTCGACCGAAATCGCGTATTCGTGGAACAAGGCCCGGGCGATCCGCTGGCGAACCTGCTCCTTCGCTGTGTCCTTGACCGGCCTATTGGTGACGTAGTCGAGAATCGTTCCATCGTCGAGCGTGGTTATCGCATTGTCGCCGGCGTCCTGCCCGGCAGTCTTTTCCTGATCTTTGACCTTCTGTTTGCTCATGCCAGTTTTCCTGTTTGACGACTGCGATGACGACGAATCGCCGACGATCGCGGCGACGAGGTCATCCTTCCTCCTTCCAGCCCCCGAGACGCCCACGGTGCTTGCCAATTCCCGCAACTCGCTGACACTCAGATGCTGAAGAAGCGACTCCGGGCCGACGCGGCGCTGGCGCGTCAGCATCTCGACCAGATCGGCCTTGGAACGACGAGGCCCCTCAATCTCCAAGGCGTCGGCCAACGAACGGAGGCGCTGGGCGGGGAGGGCTTCCAGGATTTCGGCTTTGGTTCGTCGCGTCATCGGTCGCCCTTCCCGTTCAGTTCATCGGAGCTTGACGCCGCCCCGCCGGCGCGGACCCACTCGTCCACGTCCTCCTGCTTGAACTTCCAGAACCGGCCAACCTTGTGCCCGGGCATGCCCTTCTGGGTGACCCAGGTGTAGACGGTGTCTTTGGAGACCCCGAGGTACTCCGCCACCTCATCGACCGACAGCCAACGGTCTTGCATCGGCGATCCTCCGCTGAAATAGAACTCCACACATCCAGTTGTTTTAGCACGGAACTTTCCGGTGTCAATGGGGACAGTTTGGGTTTGTTTGGGTTTAATCGGAATGGAACGGACGACTGGAAGACCCCTCTCAAAGGCCGGGAAGTCGTGACTTATCTCCCTCACGAGAGTTATTTCAGGCCGTTTCGACGGCCCCCGACACGCGAAACCAGCCCCCTTGATCGGGCCGCGGTGCTCGCCGCCGCCACCTCCGTACGCCCGCAGAGCACGAAACCTGACAAGATGCGCGTGACTTTGCCGTCTGCCCAAGCAAGTCGCATGTTGTCCTCAGGTGCTTTCTGTCCCGGCATCTCGCTCGCCCGCCAGCCCGGTCGGGACCCGCGCCAGCACCTCACGATGCACTACGCTCCCTTTCCGCAGGACGATCTTGGGCACTGCCCGGCCCTGCCCGGTCCAGACCAGAGCCGGATGAGGCCGGCGGTAGTGCGGCATGACCTCGATCTTCTGCCCTACGTTCCAGCCGACCTTCCCGCGGCGATGCGCCCGGTCGATGTACTTCCGCTCGCCGCCGCTCTGCTCGTACTTCTGCCGGTCGGCCGCCAGGACGTCCGGGCTGATGACTTCGGGATCGTCGGCCAGCAGGCAGAGCATGGCGCACAACCGCAGGCAGTTCTGGACCAGCGGCATGTACTCCTCGGACATGAAGTTGTCGCTGATGACGTAGCTCTGTGTATTGGCGGCCGACTCCTCGAACGATTCTTCGAGAGTCTTGCCGGGCTCGCAGCCCAGCGTCAGGTGCATATTGGCGAGTCCCGGCGACCGCATGAAGTTCACCCACAGCCGCAGATCCTCGCCCGGCCTTTCCTGGCACATCAGGGCCGTTTGCACGCCGGGCAACTCGTCGATCGGCCGGTCGGCCGGCAGACGGACCGCTAAGGCGGCCATGGGAGTGCGAATCAGAGTGGCCTCCAGGTCCAGCCGCAGGTTGAGCAGGGCCGGGACGATGGCCGGCCACACTTGATAGTACGGGCGGCGGAGATGCTTCCAGATTCCCTCGGCCACGATCAGCCCATTGCCGGTCCTGGCACCGCCGGCCAGGGCGGTCGCGTAGAATATCTCCTCGGTCACCTGCGGCGGGATCTTCCCCTGCATTTCCGACCAGAGGGTCTTGTAATCGTGGAACTTCATGGTTGAGCCCTGTTGCTGGTTGAAAGGATAACACGTCTCGGGGCAGGAGTCGCGCCGTGCGTGACGGTGGAGGCTCAGGAGATGCCGTATAGGAGGAGGATTCGGCCGAGACACCGAGATGCCCGCTGATTTGAAAACGTTTTCAAACCGGTTGGGCCGGACTCGGCTGGGCGGCTGGCAAGACTCTCAGGCGTAGGACCAGGGGGTTTCTCCCGAGTGCGCAACGCTTGCGCACTCGACCTCGCGGTCCACGGCAGAAGTCAACCGTGCGAGAGCCGGTGTCTCGTTCCGACCGGACGTCTACGATTGTCGAGGTGAGGACAGGGGCAGGAGCTGCTCCCCGACGCGAGGGAATGGGCCTCGCGCGGCGTTGGGCGCGTGAACCGGACCTAAATCTCAGGGTTTTCCGTGTCATTATCCATGATGCCCCCGGCATAGCCTTCGGAAGGCCCTGCCGACGGCCTCGCAGCCCCGTTTCTGGCTCTTAAGTGGATCCGGAAACGAGGCTTCTCCTTTTGCGCCTTCGCGACGGTCGCGTGGGCGGTGTGTTCTTCATAGCACGCCGCCCGCGCAGGGCGGCCATATCCTCAGGAGGCTGCTCCATGATCGCTCCAGCACGACGAGTTCGTTCCCGCAACACGACCCCTGCATGGCACGCGGGATTTATGGCGCTCTTGCCCCGAATCCGGGCCTGTGCGCGCTACGCTTTCCGCGATCTCAACGACGAGGCCCGGCAGGAGGCCGTCCAGGGTGTCATCACCAGCGCGTTGGCAGCGTATGTCCGTTTGGTGCAACTCGGCAAGGCTGACATTGCCTACGCCGTTCCGCTTGCGACATACGCGATAAGACAGCACCGTAGCGGCCGGCACTTGGGGTCTCGCTTGAATGTGCGCGACATCAGTTCGCCCTACGCCCAGAAAGCAAAGAGCATCCACCTCGAAAGGCTCGATCGTTACGACTCGACTGAGGATCAATGGCAAGAGATCCTCGTCGAAGATCGCCATGCAGGGCCGTTCGACATCGTACGAACGAAGCTCGACTTCACGGCATGGCTGCGATCGCTGCCGATCAAGCTGCGACGGATCGCCAAGACCCTTGCCAACGGCGAACGAACACGCGACGTGGCCCGGAAGTTCAACCTCAGTCCGGGGCGCATCTCGCAGATTCGCTTGGAGCTGCTTGACTCGTGGCGCCGATTCGTTGGTGACGCTGAATCCCCGGCTGCCGCGACGTCGGCCGCGTAGGTTCGTCGCGGTGCAGATCCGGGACCACCTCTGGACTTGAGTGACTCGAAAACGGGATTTGAGCAAGGTGGTAATCTAGGACACGATGTGCTGGACGTCCCTTGGGGCGTGCGAGTCGAGTCGACGAGTCCTGCGTAATGATCCGTTGGCCATTTCCGGTTGGCTTACTTTCCACCGAAGCTCCCTATCCTTCTCATCTTCCAATAATCGGCCGATGTGAGGCCGCGACACAGAGCCTTGCCCGGAAGTGCCCCTGTGCGGCCCGCATTTGCTCGCTGGAGGCGTCTCGCCTTACTGAAGGCTCCGAGGGTCGGCCATTCCGCAATAACGCCTCCAGCGGGCTGCTAGGGGCCTCAAACGCGATTTGTCCCTAAAAAAAGGGACAAAACGCACGTTTCTCCCACTTCAGGGGCGTCACGAAGACCATGGTCTTGCGTGCGTCGATTCTTTTCCACTTCGCCACCACATCCCCGTTCCCAACTGGACCAATCCTCAATGAGTTCCGAAAGTTCGTCCGGCTTAGCCGGCACCCTCGCCATCATCGGCGCCTGTGTGGCCGTCTCCTGCCTGATCACGTGGGTGACCGGCAGCTACACGCATTGGATTTTCGTCATCGCCGGCCTCGTTGCCGGCCTGTGGGCGATTCAACCCATCGACTCATAAGGACTCACCATGTCACATGTCGTTTACTTGAAATCCGAGATCCGTGATTCCGTGGCCCTGCGCGCCACATGTCAGCGGTTGCGATTGGCCGAACCCGTCTACGAGACCATTCGTCTCTTCTCGGCCGAAGCCACCGGCTGGGCCGTCCGACTGCCCGAGTGGCGATTCCCGGTGGTCTGCCACACCGATACGGGCCAGGTCGAGTTCGACAACTACAACCAGCATTGGGGCAAGCAGGTGGAACTCGATCGGCTGCTCCAAAGCTATGCCGTGGAGAAAGCCAAGATCGAGGCCCGCCGCCGAGGCCATCAGGTCACCGAAGCCCAGCTCGCCGATGGTTCCATCAAGCTCACCGTCACCGTCGGAGGTGTAATATGAGCAGAACTATCGAGATCATCATCACATCGACCGGCGAGACAACCGTCACCACCAAGGGCTTCGCCGGCGCGAGCTGTCGCGATGCCAGCAAGTTCATCGAGCAGGCGCTCGGACAGAAGACCGGTGAGCGGCTGACCACCGAGTTCTATCAGCCGGAGATCCACCAGGTTGGTCAGGTCCGTTCCTGATTCCCGACTCAGCCTCGCACGGCCACCACCGCATACCCGGGCGCGGCCACACAGACACTCACCATCTGGAGCATGATCTGGAGGAATCTCGCCTCCCATGAAACGCACGAGTTCCCCAAGCCAGGCGCAGTCGAAACCAACGGGATCCTGACTGGAGCAAGTTCTTCTCGAACGAAGACGAACAGAACGCGCAAATGCAAGAGATCCTGGACAGCAGCCTCGCCGATATCGGGATCTCGGTGAGGAACGTCAACACCTTCGAGAAGTTCGGGATCGTTACGATCGGGAAGCTCGCCAACATGAAACGGTCTCAACTTCTACTTCTTCCCAATATCGGGGAATCCGCGCTCGACGAGTGCAAAGCTGCTCTCCGAAAGCTCGGGGTCCAACATGAGAACTGGAAACGGCCGCCTCGTAAGACTCGGAAGAAGCGCGCCAAGAGGACCTCAACAGGTTAAACTCGCAAGCTGGAGACCAATCGTGTCACACATCCAAACCGCTCGCGAGATCGAAGTACCTGATGGATGGAAACTCGCTGAGGGAACAATCCTAGCAGGGGATAGAATCTACAGTCCCGTTGCTGGAGTGTGGATGGATGTATTCGATGATGAAGACAGCATCGGCAGTAACGTGTCGAGTTGTGTTTGTGTGATCCGGAAAATCGGGTAGCCACTCTTCATTCCTCTCCTGTGGCTTGGCTGACGCCCGCCGCCGTAAGCCGGCGGGCGGAAGCCGGGGTAAACTACTCTTAGAGTAGTTGAATAGGCTAAACTTTAGCCTTTAACGCGCGCGCACGCGCGTAAAGACTAAACATACGACGCTTTCGGGGGGTACGCTGTGCTTGTCTGTCGTCGAAGGGTGCGACCACCTAATCCCCGGTTGTAGCCGCGTCAGGAGCGCATGACAGATGTCAAAACTGTTTTTGTAAAGAGCGTTGATTCCGAGTTGCTGCTGGCTTGTGCTTTCACTACCGTTTCGTGTATTGCGACCATCGCCCGCATCGCCCCGAGAGCACCATGCCTCTTCACCCGACGCGGACGGAAACTTTGGTTGCAGTCCGCTGTTCCTTTTCGCGATTCCACCAAACGGTGATGCGCCGCCGGCGAGAAGGTCAAGGCCTCACGGTACAGCCGAGCGGCGATCATGCGGCCTACGACGAGTCGATTCTGCCCAACTCAACCCGGCCGCACGTCGAGCGTACTAGTCGGCCGACGACAATCGTCCGGGCAACCTCGGCCCGCAGCAGCACGGGTGCCGATCTCGGACTCGCCAGGCAGCGGCGGCGGTTTCTTAATGCCTTCAGTTCCACTCATAACACCATCGTACATGGAGATTCCTCGAATGTCCCTTACCCAAACTTTGACCGAGTACATTTCCGCGTGTTTCACCGGCCTTTGGATCCAAAGCCACGAGCATGAAGATGCCCTGCGCGAGATCGCCGGGCTTTGCCGCGAGCAAGGCTGGCGGCTTGCGTCGTGGAACATCGAGCAGGGCCTGCGTATCCCCGGCGCCGATTCTCCGGCCGATCCGGGCGGTGCCGATCCGCTGGCGGCCATCCGGTCGCTCGGTGCCCTGGCCAGCCCCGACAGTTCGGCCCTGCTGGTGCTGGAAAACTTCCATCGGTTCACCCAGTCGGCCGAAGTGGTGCAGGCCCTGGCCCAGCAGATCACGGCCGGCAAACAAACCCGCTGTTTCGTGATCGTGCTTTCAAGCGTGGTGCAGATCCCGAACGAGCTTGAGAAGCTGTTCGTGGTGATCGAACACGAACTTCCCGGCCGCGAACAGCTTCAGTAGTTCCAAATTTCGTAACTTGATATAGGTGAACGCAAGGGCTTTTTGGTAAAGGACTTAGGGGATCACACATACCCAAGTCCAGACCAGGAGGTAACCCATGCGTTCACGGAAGAACCATTGTACGATCTCATGCCGCGAAGTCCACAACCGCGCCGGAGCCATTGTCCAGCAGCATCTCCAGTTGCAGGACCATGGGTACAAATGCCGGGCGTCGGTCTTGCTGAATGTCCTCTTTTACGCAGCTTCCCGTATTGGCTTCATTTCCGCTGCTTGCCGGAATCTGGCGGGCGCGCCAACACAGCAGACCGTATTCAACGTGCTGGTGGCGACGTTGCCGGAGTATCACGAACTGGAGAAGCGGTTGAACAAGGCGCTGGTGGACGGCCTTCCCAAGGCCGTGCGACGGCGCAAACAGACGCTGGCGATCGACCTGACGTTGATCCCGTACCATGGCGAGCCACATCGGCACCTCGACGAAATCTATCGCAGCCAACCGAAGAGTGGCACGAGTCACTTTCATGCATACGCCACCTGCTACGTGGTTCGCAACGGGCATCGTTTCACGATCGCCTTGACGCCGGTACAGCGCGGCGAATCGATGGAAGAGGTCGTCCGTCGCCTGCTGCGTCAAGCACGCGCCCAGGGCGTAAAATGCCGGCTTTTGCTGCTGGATCGCGGGTTTTACTCGGTTGCAGTCATCCGTTATTTGCAGGCAGCCCGCTGCGCTTTTCTGATGCCGGTTGTCAAACGCGGCCGCAAGCCGAAGGCGGGCCAAGCCGCGACGGGTACGCGGGCCTTCGCCCAATGGAAGAAGAGCGGTTGGGCCACACACACCCTGAAAGCGTCCAAGGCAACCAAGTACGGCAAGACCGCGACCGTCAGGATTTGTGTCAAGTGCGGCAATCTTGCCGGCAAGTGGAAACGCCACGGCCGACGGGCGTTCGTGTATGCGTTTTGGGGATTCCGGCCTGCCAGCCCGCAATGGGTGTACGAAACGTATCGCAAACGGTTCGGTATCGAAACCAGCTATCGCCAGATGAACGAGGCACGCATCCGCACCTGCACTCGCAATCCACTGTTGCGGCTGCTCTTCTTCGGCTTGGCGATGATCCTCCGCAACGTCTGGGTCTGGTTTCATTTGACCACCCTCTCGGAACGCCACGGACGACGACTCGCGTTACATCTGGAGCGTCTTCCATTCCGCGATATGCTGCTGAACCTGCAGCGGGTGGCCGAAGTGATCATGGGAATCACACAATGCATCCTCGACGTAACCTCCGGCCACGCAACACCTTCTGACACACCGGACGCTTTCAGCTAAAATTTGGAACTACTGAGCTTGAAGAAATCGCCCGGGGCATCGCGACCGAGGAGGGCGAGTTGCCCGAGGGCGACCAGCTCGAAACGGTGCTCGACGCCGCGGCCGGGCTCACGCGGTACGAAGCCGAGGGCGCGCTGGCGCTCAGCCTCGTGCGTGACGGCGAAATCCGCCCGCGAACGATCTGGGATCAAAAAGCCCAGATGCTAAAGAAAAGCGGCCTGTTGTCACTCCATCGCGGCGGCGAACGGTTCGATACGCTGGGCGGGCTGGATGCCTTGAAAAGCTTTTGCCTCCGTGCGATGCGGCGGCAGGGGCAGTCCGATCCACTCAAGCGACCCAAAGGTGTGTTGCTCCTTTCGCCGCCAGGCTGTGGAAAATCACAGTTCGCCAAGTGTTTGGGCAGCGAAGTGAATCGCCCGACGTTGATCCTCGACGTGGGGTCGCTCATGGGTTCGCTGGTCGGCAGTACGGAGGCCAATGTCCGGCGAGCCTTGAGCATGATCGACGTGATGGCACCCTGCGTCGTGATGATCGACGAGGTGGAAAAGGCCCTGGCCGGTGTGGGCAGTTCGGGCCAGACCGATTCGGGCGTCTCGGCCCGGCTGTTCGGGAGCATCCTGACGTGGCTGAACGACCGAACGAGCGACAGCTACGTCATCTGCACGTGCAACGACATCAGCAAGCTCCCGCCGGAGTTCGCGCGCAGCGAAAGGTTTGACGCGATCTTCTTCCTCGACCTGCCGGACGTCACCCAAAAAGGAACGATTTGGAGGATTTATCTCGACCTATTCGGGCTCGATCCGAAGCAGCCGCGTCCGGTCGATGCCGATTGGACAGGAGCTGAAATCAGGAGTGCATGTCGCCTGGCGGCCTTGTTGGACTGCTCGCTGGTCGAGGCGGCCCAGAACGTCGTCCCGGTCGCCCGCACGGCCCACGAATCGGTTGAACGGCTGCGGACCTGGGCCTCGGGCCGGTGCCTGGATGCCGATGCGCCGGGCGGTATCTACAACCGCAACCCGAACGTCGTATCGAAGCCGGGCCGGCGGGTGCGTCGGGCCGATCCGTCGAATAACTGACGTGCTCTGTGTATCGGCAGTTCAGCCAGTAGTGAATGTGGCGAAGATTTAGGGGCCGTTCACGGGACCGTTTGGGCAGAGGCTGTGCGCCCGTGGACGGCTTCTAAATGGAGTTGTTGCACGATTCCAGGAGATGCAGATTCAGCCGTAACCCCGTGCGGAGGATGCTGCGAGCCAAGACGAACCTCCTGAAATCACGAAAAGCCATTTAGTCGTGGAAATGCACTTAGTCGACGTGGGGGTTCTGTTCTGATTCCCCTTGGCTTGGTCCCGGGGCTTCCCTGACCCTTTGCCGCTCGTCGGTCAGATCCTGACGGAGAACCACCAAGTCCTTTCATGCCATATCGCGAGACCATCGGGCCTTCCACTTGTCGAGCATTTTGGGCAACCATGCTCTCTGTACATTGCCACAGAGCATTGGCTTCTATCCCCCTTGAACGCTCACCTTCATGGGCAACGGCATGCAGTGCCGTAAAGGGTGATAGTTGGTGGGCCTCTTGTATGGCTTCTCGCTGGACGACCAGTGCAACCTACATCCTTGCCGCAACCCGACACTGTCGGTTCCGAATCAGATTCGCTGCTCTTGGGCAAGAATAGCGGTGATCTCCCTAACGGCGAGGTTCGGATCGCCAGTGCTGAGGTGTCGCAGAGTGGTACGGAAACGGTTCAGCATTAGCGGACTGCAGCCGACTGCTTCTGCTGCCCGAAAGCGCACGCGCGACTCCGGATCTCGGACGCCGAGTTCGAGAACTGCTGTTAACCTAGTCAGGTCCGACAGTGGAATGCCGCCACCAATAAGGACACCAAGACAGATGAAGCCTGCGACTCGTTCGCCACGATCACTAGATGCGCAGAGAGACGCAATATCTGGCAAGGACAACATACGCGCCAGTTCAGCAACTCTGGCTGCGGTACGGATTCTGTCATCCAGACCGTCGGTGTATAACCTACTGCTCAACTGGCGAACAGTCTCGATAGCTTGGTCACAAGACGACTTGTTTGTAGGCCGAACAGCGTTCGGTTCCGTTGGTTCATTGCGCAAAGAGATGATCGCTGACGCGAGCATGTTCAGTCGCTTCTCAATCGGAGGAGGGAATCCATCAAGCCACTGCTGGCGTGCGATATAGAGTTCAAGCTGGGGGGCAGGGAGAATGTCAGATAGTCTGAAAGTGAAGATTGGCTTACCTTTCGCGAACGCACGATTGACTTCGCTGAATACAAAAGGCGAGGCATTGGAACTCTCTGAAAGTACTAGCAGTGCAGCATGGCAGTTATCGATCGCCTCCACAATCGCCACATCAAAATCCTTGCACACTGGAATATCCCGTGAAGCCATCCAACACGAGATGCCCGCGTTCTGCATATGCACGGCAATCTGAGAAGCGAGATTGGCATCGTGGTTCGCGTGACTGAGGAATATGTCGTGACTCATTACGTTGCCCCGTTAGTTCACTTAATCGACCCCTGGATTGCTACCGCTTAACAGCATCGTAGCGACGGCCCCGACACCGTAGCTTCGTCCCATGGCTCTTACTCTTTTGGCGGAATCGTTCTTCTACCCCGATGACCCTTTTCCGAAAAGGCGAGCTTGAAAGCAATAATCGTAGTCGGCCTTGGAAGCTCACGTAACGGCCCCCCAAACATTTCGGGATCCGGGTGGGTACACAACCAGCGCAAAGCCAACCCTGTATCCTCCGTTCACTCAGCAAACTCTCGGGCCGTTCACGGGATCGGCCACCTCACACGCACGTGTCGCCGTGAACGGCCCTTTCTCTGCGGTGGTCAACGACAACGCAGGCACCGCTATTTCAACAAGCCCCGGCTCTGTGGAGGCCCCCGCCACTGTTTGTCTCGATCGTCAACGAACTCGATGGGTTTCTCCGATTGCGGCACCACAACCACGTGATACGGTGCAGTCAGCGCCATCGTCACCATGTCGCCCGGACCCGGCGCCTGCTCCCGAACCGACACCACGGTCTTCTCGTTCTGCACGACGCGGGTAATCGATATCGAATACCCGCCGGTGGGCCTGGTGCCCATGAACACACCGATAACCATGTGCTTCCGGAAATGGACCTCCGGCACCTTGGGCATCGGAGACCTCCGGCCGTGCATGGCCCGCCAGAGCTGTTTCCAGCCCTCGGTGTCTCGAACGACCACCCGGCTCGCTGCGTGTTGTGCGGAATAAGCACCGCTCCACTGCTCCACGATGGGCACGGGTTCGGCCTTATCGTCGGCAGCCATCGCACTGGTGGCCAACAGAAGTAACGCTACCGTGATAACCACAGCGGCTTGAACGCAGACTCCCCAGCTTTTCTGCATGGCTTCCCTCCCCAACACATCTGTTTCCGGACTGCCAAAGCGCTCAGGATTTCACTCTCTATACACCCTTGATTCTGGTCCCGATACCCGTTGCCGTCAAGCCCGTGGAGGACAGGTGCTTGGCCGATCACCCCAAGGTGATCGTCGACACCTTCACTTAACCGCAAGTCACGCCCCCTAACCAACAAGCCGCTCCGGCGGCGAGGAGGAACCATGAGTCGCAGTTACGAGATGACTGTAAAGATCCACGGCGCGAACCCCGACCGGGTTGAGGCCGTCAAGGAGGCTGCAAGGTTCGAGTGGGGGTTCAGCGACTGGTATCCGCTCGATCATCCGGAAGACCCCCAGAACTTCGCCGCCGACGCTCAAAGCAGCCTCTGCGGCGGCGAAACCGAAGAAGAATTCGCGGAACGCTTGGCCCGGGCCGTCTGGCAGGCCAACGGCGGCTACTGCGAAGTCGAGGTCCAGGCAGTTTGCCTGGACACCATTCCGTACGAGTCCTACCTCTTGGACGAAGACCGGTACGAGGAACTGGTCGGCAATGCGTCTGGTGGCCCTGACCCGGACCTGTCCCAACCCACGAAGGAGAATCAACATGGCTGACCGTATGTCGGCTGAAATATGGATCGGCGGCTCGATTTCGGAGTCGCTGGTTGACGAGTTTTGCGGGGTGCTCCGCGACGAATCGCTGAGCCCCGATTATGGAGAAGCATCGTTCGAGCCTCACGACGCAGAAGAACTGCTGGAGGGCACGCTCAAGGACAGCGGCCTGCTGCGGCTCTGCGACGACGAGGTGGCCTACGGCGAGTTCGGTGACCTGGAAACATGGCTCCAAGAGCACGACATCCCATACACCCGCAAGAGTGACGGTAAGTACGAGCATGATCCGGTGGTCGTGGAGTTCCGGCCCGAGAGCGGGCTGCACGAATGCACGGCCAACAAGGCCCTGCAGCCAGTGGTTCCGGTAGAACCCTTGCGGAAGGTCGTGCGCCGGTTACAGGCCGCGACGGCACTCCCGGCGAAGAAGAAG
Source organism: Thermoguttaceae bacterium (assembly GCA_040772845.1). Classification (GTDB taxonomy): domain Bacteria; phylum Planctomycetota; class Planctomycetia; order Pirellulales; family Thermoguttaceae; genus PWXP01. Next base: position 4,060,093 of record JAXGXG010000001.1, on the reverse strand, counting down.
CCGAAGAAGGCCCGAAAGCGGGTGAAGCAGGCACTGAAACTGCTCACTCGGCACATGCCGTCCGAATTGCCGCCACTGCCACCGCTGGAAATCGTTCACGACGGCCCCGAAGACAAGGTTCCGGGCACCCGCGAAGGTTAGCAATCCAGTACGGCATCCCCTCTCGCACGTCTTGCACCGCCCAAAGGTGCAGCGTGTCTCGTCTGCCTTTGCAGTCTGCCCGACGCAGCAAAATCAAGTGGCAATAATTGCCACTTGATCGGCTTCGCTGATGAAGGGTCTGCCTTGTCTTGGTCCCAGCCGGTTTACGATTTCGCCGCGAATGCTGCGCGCGCTGACTGGCCCCCGAATAGTGAAGCGGTAGAGGGCGCTGAAACTGCCAGAGAAACCCCCGGATGTTACGCGGGTCACGGCTGCCCAACTGCCGCCGTTGGAATCGGGGATCGTTTGTCGGGTCACTCCTCTTGTGGCCAATGGAATCCAGCGTTCGTTATCGATTACCGTGCGTTGAAAGATGTTGTGGGCGAGCATCGCAAATCAGGGATAAGGCCAGTAGCGTAATTCCCCTCGGGGTCGCAGGCTGGAAGCCCGAAAAGCAAACCCCCTGCACGGTAGTCGTTCTTATTCTCTCACCGCCGTTCCCCTCCGGAACGACCATCCCCTTACACGAAAGGAGCCCATCATGGGACTTACCATTCACTACAGTCTTCGCTCTCGCGCCCGCAAGCCCGAAAGGGTGTGCGAGCAGCTTGCGCGGCTTCGCAGCCGCGCACTCGACCTGCCTTTCCAGGAGGTCGGCGACCTGGTGGAGTTCAGTGGGCCGGATTGCCACTTCGATCGGTGCGACCGAGAGGATCCCAACCGCTGGCTACTGATCCAGTCGTCGCAGTACGTCGACCACCCGCATCACCGGGAATACAGCTACACGGTCCTGTCGACACACGTCATCGCGTTCTCGACCTGGCCCGGGGAGGGTTGCGAACCCGCGAACGTCGGGCTATGCCGGTATCCGGACACCGTCGAGATCGATCATCCGGTGCGGCGGGGCGTGCGCGAGACGATCCGCACCCGGCTCAGCGGCTGGTTCTGGAGCAGCTTCTGCAAAACCCAGTACGCCTCGAATGCCGAGCATGGGGGCGTGCCGCACTTCCTCCGCTGCCATCTGACGGTTGTGAAGCTGCTCGACCGGGCCAAGGAACTGGGCATCCTGGAGCACGTGTCGGACGAGGGGGATTATTGGAAGGACCGGAATGTCGAGTCGTTGGCCCGGTGCGTGGGCGAGTGGAACGCCCAGATCGCCGGGTGGGCCGGCCGACTGAAGGATGCCCTGGAGGATCAGGGTGAGGGGCTGTCGCTTCAAGCCGGCATCCTGGAATACCCGAACTTCGAGCACCTGGAGGCGGCCGGCATGGCCGGCTTGGCGAACGCATGAGTAACCCACCAATCGAACCGCGGGCGGTCCTGGCCACCTGCATCGGTTCCGGGCGGCGGCGGGTGCAGGTTCTGCCGTTGGCGGAGGCCAAAGAGAAGGCAATCCAACTGCTGAACGCCCTGGTCTCCGACGACTGCATGATCAACCTGCACCCGATTCCTCCGGAACTACAGGGCGACGGGGCAGCCTTTCCGAAGAAGGAACCGTAACATGACCCATTCCCCCAAAACCAAACCCCGGACCATCCGCCTGCCTGTAGGCGGGATTACGATCTCGCTTCAGCGCGAGAACCGGCAGCAGAAGCCGGGCGCCGGCTCGATCACCAGCGACCTGCGGGAGCCGGACGACGATCTTCACAACGCGGCCATCGACGGCCTGGAGTCGCTGATCCTTGCCCACGCCTGTGCCGGGATCGACGTCCGGTCGCCGGCCTACATTGAGGGCGTTGAAACGGCCGTCGATGCCGTGGGCAATAACGACAAGCAACCTGACCCTCCGGCACTGGTCTACAAGGTGACTGGAGAGTAAACCCGTGCCGTGTTGTCTGCGCGGCGTACGGAATGCAACCCGTAGAAGCCATCAACCCCATGAGGTAACCCATGGCCAACAACTACCTGGAGTTTTCGGAGGTTCGAGCATGAAATCGACTCTGACAATCGACGTCGAATACGACCCACACATTACGGACGATGAAAGCCTGGCTTCCGCGCTGGACCGGCTGATGGAGACCGCCCTTTCGACCCCCGACATCCTCGACGAATACGGCAACCCGCGGGTCGGCCAGTTCTTCGTATTGCCGGCTGCGACCGCGCCTGCTGGTGCCAATGCGGCGCCCCCGGAAGACCCTTCGCATCGGAGCTTGATCGCGATGTGCGAGCGGGTAGCCGGAACGGCCGACAGTTGGGGCGATTGCTCCGATATGCGGGAGGCCCTGGCGGTCTTCCGCGAGGTCGGGCAGGAATGCCGCGAGCTGCTCTCCGGCATTGGCCAGCCATGTGCCTGCGAGAAACCCAGCTACTTCTGCTCGGGGATTCCGGGAATCCTGGCTCATCTTGAGAATGGGAGACTGGCGCCGGGGGCCAAGGTTGAACGGTGCGACCAGTGCGAGCGCTACCCGAGTGACACGGCGGCCCGGGCAAAGCTGGTAGAACTGGGGCTGGTGCCCAAGAGCTATTCCCTGGAGTTGGACGGCCCGCTGTTCCGTACGCAAAGGGGACTGCTGCTGCGGCTCCATCATTCGGCCGGACAGGGTGAGAACGTCACCCTCGGCCCCGAAGAGCATGAGTTGCTCGAAGGGCTGCTCGGGCTGACCGACGCGATTGCCGATCAGGCGGCTGACTGCCACGGGATTGACTGCCTGCTGTCAGAGCGGGAATAGGGCCACAAACCCGCACCTACCCGCTGAATACCTCTCGGGGCAGGGCTTTTTCCCCCGTTCCATTCTCTTAACCGATCACGCTGATCGTTGATCTTTCCGTGTAGCGGCCTGACAGTTGCCGCGTTTTCTACGTTGGTCGACAACGCATTACCGACCGCTACCAGGGGTTGACCGTTCGCAGCACCCTGACACTGCCGGGGTAGATCGCTGCCCAGTTACAGTCCCGCTCCGCTGCGGGCCTGCGCCCGGGCCGCGCCATGGCTTTGCTTGACTTGTTACTTGCTCGACTCGTCCGCCGGAACTAGGGCCACACGAAAGCCCAGGCAGTTGAGCTGGCGCGCCGGCCCGCTCCCGCGGATCGCCGACCGGCAGCTCCTGGCGTCGGCCTCCCAGCTGCCGTCCCGGAACACCCGGCGCGAGCCCGACATAGGACCCTTCGGATCGTCCGCCGGAGAGTTCGCGTAGTAGTCCGCGTCATACCAGTCCGCGCACCACTCCCATACGTTCCCGTGCATGTCGTACAAGCCAAAACCGTTCCCGCTGTAATTGCCTACTATCGTCGTTCGGTCCAGGTACGGTCCCTTCTCGCTCGTACCGTAAGGAAGGTTTCCATCGTGGTTCGCCTGACGGCCGTTCAATACGCTCCCAAAGTGAAACGGCGTCGTCGTCCCCGCTCGGCATGCATACTCCCACTCCGCTTCCGTCGGTAAACGATACTTCCGACCCGCCGAACGCTCCGCAGGCAATGTCGAAAGCCTCTGGCAGAACTCCACCGCGTCCTCCCAAAGCACCATCTCCACCGGGAATCGGCTCGTGTCCAGCCCTGACACCCGGTCGTTACCACCGCCACCTCGGGAAAAATAGCTCGGGTTCGTACCCATCACGCGCTCGTACTCACCCTGCGTTACCTCGTACACCCCCAGGTAAAACGGTTTCGTAATCCGCACCCGGTGTTGCGGTCCCTCGCCGTCGACACGTCCCTCTTCCGACTCCGGTGAGCCCATCATGAACTCGCCCGGGGGTATCAGCACCAGCTTCATACCAATGCTGTTGGTGATCCCCCGCGGTTTGCCAAGGTGTTCCGCCCAGGCGTCCTGGTGGCCACGAGCCTGCTGCGCGCTGAACGGCGCGACAGCCGGTGCGGGCGGCGGGCCGCAACCGGCAACCGATGCGGCCATTACAGTCGCGAGACACAACGTCACCCAAGTCTTGACGTTCATGCGGCACCTGCCTTTCGGTTGCCAGATCGTCGGGAACACCTTGGGGGCCGCCCGCGGTGGACAGTCCACTTACCCCCTGAGTCTACCTTTCAAGGCATCCTGCGAGAACCCGCCCCCAGCTCGTCGCCGGAGCCTGTTTCTGTTTTCGTCTCCCCACATCTCTCCAACATCAAGGAGCAACATCATGCCCAAGCGTTATTTCGAGTTCGTCAACGGCAAGTCGGCCAAGTTCTGGGAGGTCGCCAGTCGCGGCAACGACGTGATGGTCCGTTTCGGCCGGATCGGCACCAATGGCCAGACCCAGGTCAAGAGCTTCCCGGATACCACCGCGGCCGAGCGTCGGGTTGAGAAACTCGTGTCCCAGAAGATGGCGAAGGGGTATGAATTGGTGGCGGGTTGAGCCGACATCCCGCTACGAGCCGGCAGTTCACAGAACTTCAACTCCGTTGAGTGCCCTGTACTCGCTGCCCACCATTTAACCCGAAGAGGAGAAACCACATGCGCATGGATCTGGCAGGTGAGCGGTTTCAGGTGGAGGAAGGCTATCAGGTCGAACTTCCGCCCGGCAACCACCTCACCGTCATCGCCGGTGCCCTTCTGGGTGAACCGGCCTACGCTTTCGACCACCCGAACGTCGCCGCAAAGAAGAGTGAAGTGTTTGAGTTCAAGCATTATCGAAAGGGCGGCAGCAAGTTCTGGACTGCCAAGGCGGGGATCAGTTTCTACTTCGTGATCCCCAAGACCCAGATCGAGTTGCTCCCCGAGAAGGGGTACAGCTACGTTCCCGTGCTCATCCACGGCCGCAAGTGCCGATTGAACGTCGGCGGAGGGAGCGGCAACGGCGGCTGGACCGATTACGTGCGTCCGGTGGCCCACATCGGTTGCGGCTGGACCATTGCGGCCCTCAAGACGCTCGCGGCGGTCGCCTTGAACCTGCAGGAGTGCATTGCCCAGGGCATCACCCTCGACCTCCAAGAATTGGAAGACTACCAACAGCAGCGCCTCGTCGAGATCAGCGCCGCAGTCACCATGCGGACGAGCCTGAAGCCCGGCAACCAAGTCGTGTTGAAGGACGGCTGGAGCCATCACGGCAGCCAAGGGCCGTTCGTGATCCAATCCCGGCCGCGCAGGAAGCGGCACTTCGTCTGCAAGGCGTACACGATGGGTGTCCGCGTGCAGTACGCGGCCATCGACTGGATCAAGACGGCCGAAGCCAACGGCGTTGCCGTTCCCGGCCCGGTGCTGCTCAGTCGCATCGGCCCCGTTCTGGAGCCGACGCCCGCCTGAAGCGGTCCCGCCGCTACCCCGCCGCAAGCTGCAAGTATCTGTCCCGTAGCCGTTCTTTCATTCCCCGGAGATCCCCATGCCCGAAATGCAGGTTGTCATCAACGTCCACGGCGGTCTGGTTCAGGAGGTGTTCGCCTCGGAACCGCTGGCCGAACTCGTGGTGGTCGACTGGGACGTTACGCCCGGCGACCACCAAGCCGTCGAAGTCGAAATCGGCCGGCGTCACCTGCGGGCCAGTGTGCAGCACCCGATGGTTCAGCCGCTGGAGCATCTGGCCGGCAGCGACGTCGAGGCCGTGATCGACGCAGTCTATGAGCGGGAACAGGCCGAGTGTTTCCCGGCGTAGCCCACATCAGCCGGTGTCTTTCGATTCCAATTCCCCCTTTTGTTTCAACGAGGAGTATCAGCATGAGTAGTAGTCTGCTTGAAGAACCGGCCGTCCAGGCCGCAACCGGGTCCGCCACATCGCACGCCGAGCGCCTGCGGACCACCATGATGGCCATGCGGCTGTCGTTCACGTGGTTCGGCACGCGCAAAACGCTAAGTGCCGATCAAAAAGACCAGGCCGCCGAGAGTTTCGGAGCCGAAGGAAGTTTTCTGTCGGCGGGTAAGAAGCTGATCGACGTGAAGCACCCGGCGTTCAAGGCGGTCTCGTCGGTCAAAAACAAGGCCGTCCGGTATTTCCGGGAAGTGAGCCTGCCGTACCCGGAGGCCGGCATCCGGCTCATTCGGCCCGACCGGCTCGACGAGGTCAACCGCCAGATGGAGGCGTTCCGGGAGGACCTCGGCGATGCCGTCTATCACCTGGATCGGGCTTACGCGCACCTGAAGGCCCTGGCACGCGAGCGGTTGGGTACGCTCTACAGCGAGGGCGATTATCCGCCATCGCTTTCGGGCCTGTTCGCGGTGAGTTGGGACTTTCCAAGCATCGAGCCCCCGAGCTACCTGGAGCAGCTCAACCCGGAGGTCTACCGCCAGGAGTGCCAGCGGGTGCAGCAGCGGTTCAGCGAGGCCGTGCAACTGGCCGAGCAGGCGTTCACCGAAGAGTTGGCGAAGTTGATCAGCCATCTGACCGAGCGCCTGTCGGGCACGGATGACAATCGGCCCAAAATCTTCCGTGACAGCGTGATTGACAACCTCACGGAGTTCTTCGACCGGTTCCGGCAGCTCAACATCGGCAGTAACGAGCAGCTTGACGGGCTGGTGTCCGACGCCCGGCGGATCATCCGGGGCGTCCGGCCGCAGATGCTGCGGGACGATACCAACCTGCGGCAGCACGTCGCGACCGAGATGTCGCGGGTACAGAGTGTGCTCGATGGGCTACTGATTAACCAGCCTCGCCGGAACATCCTCCGGCGGCCCCGGTAGTTGGACAACTCCGTCCTGTCACGAAAACATCCCGGAGTATGCCATGCAGCTTGTCATCGAACCTGACGGGGTTTTGCGCTGCATCTACAGCGAAGACATCAACCTGCACGCGCTTGGAAAACCCGTCATTCGCCGGGCCTCGCACGTCGAGCCCACAGACGATGGCCAGTGGACGGCCGATCTTTCGCCGGTCGGCGGGCCAACCCTCACGGCTTTTCCGACCCGCAGCCAGGCCTTGGCCGCCGAACTCCGGTGGCTGGAAGAGCACTGGCTTACGCCGACCGGGTAAGTGCGCAGCGATTGCGCACCCCCGGAGGCTGACCTACACCGGTCGGGCACTGCGCAACCGATGCGCACCACTTGACCGCCATCTTTCGCACTCAAGTCGCCCTTCGGGGCGGTTGTGATCTTCACGGCCGCCTCGAGCAGGGGCGGTCGCTTTCTCCCCCTTCCTTCAAGACCCAAGGAACAAAGCGATGACCCAATACCAACTCAATCGTGCGGTGGCCAAGGCTACTGGCGAGAACATCGGCACCATCCACCACATGGGCTTTTCCATCGCGGACCCCCGTCAGGTCTGCCACGACCCGGAGCCGAGTGACTTCGAGGAGAAAATCATCGACTGGGACCGGCAGGAACGCCTGCGGAACGTGCCGATCGTGCCCCAACGGTCGCGGCAGGCCGTGCTCGTCTGATCAGCCCCAGGCTTCAGCCAAGCGGACAGTCCCATTTTCGCGGCGACACGGCTGCGTGATTCGTTAAGGCACGTTTGTGCCGCGAAAATCGGGACAGCCCCTTTCTGTATTTGCTTCCATTCCACCAACCCCAAGGAGAAACAACCTTGCTCACGATTACACGCAAACTGGCCGAACGGCTCAGAAAGGTGTTCCGCCAGGCCCTTGCATTTAACTCGCGCAGCCCGATGCCGCCGGTGGAGTTCATCGGTAACCAGCAAGGGCTCTGCATCCGCTGCCATACCCGCGAAGCCGCTGTCGAGTTTCGGCTCGACGGCGAGCAGTCCGAGGAAACGATCCTCGCCCCCTGGGACCTGCTGACCGACACGGCCGGCAGTGGCCGTGAGCGGGTGGTCGAACTGCGCCGCGAAAACGGGCACGTGCTGGCCTCCTGGTTGAACGGCAGCGTGCCGCGGGCCGCGCAGTACGATACGCCGGCGGAAAACGAAGTCCCCTGGCCCGACAGCCCGGAGCAACTGACGGAGAATCCGCCGACGTTGCTGAACGCCCTGGCCGAGGCCACGGCAACGGCCGATCACGAGCCCTCCTCCCGCTACGCCGTGCATTGTCTTCAGCTTTGCGGTGTAGACGGCAAGCTCGTCGCCACCGATGGCCAGCAACTATTGGTGCAGCGGGGCTTCAGCTTTCCTTGGCAGGAGGAAATCCTGGTCCCGGCCAGCCGGGTTTTCGGCTCCGCACAGTTGGATGCCGACGGGCCGGCGCTTGTCGGCAAGACCGACGAGTGGTTCACCCTCCAGGCCGGCCAATGGACCTTCTGGTCCAGGATCAACAAGGATGGGCGTTTTCCGATGGTCGAGCGACACATCAGCGAGCCCGAGGCGGCGGTGGCCAGCGTCGAGTTTCCGCCTTCCGACCGCCGGTTCCTGGCCGAGAACCTGCCGCAAATGCCCGGTGACGGCCTGCCGTTTGCGCCCGTCACGCTCGATCTCAACGGCACAGTAGCCGTGCGTGCGAGGGGGCAAGGCGCTGAAAGTGTCATGGAGATGGCGCTCACTGGGGCCACCCGCCACGGCGATCCCATTCGCATGGTGACCGATCGTCGCTACCTCGCCCGTGCCGCCCAACTCGGCTTTGAGCGGATCCACATCTTCGGCGACAAGCAGCCGATGCAGGCCGCCGACGAAAATCGGCGCTACGTATGGGCTGTACTTGATGCCAGGTCGTGCATCGAGCCCACCGAGAACATGACCCGGATCGAGTCGCCCGTGTCCGGCAGGGCACCGAGCTTCGATCCTCCCCGTTCCTCAAGCATAAGGAGCAACAACACCCCGATGCCCCGATCTTCTACCACTGACACCACCAATGGCAATGGTAAGGCTCAGGCCGCCGGCAACGGGCACGCCAACGGCAACGGGCATACCAACGGCAACGGCCATGCCCGCTCGGAGCCCGACAACGGGCAGACGTCCGGTGCCATCGATCAGGTGATCGCCCTGCGGACCACCCTTCGTGAGGCCGCTACGCAAGCCAGCGAACTGGTGCGACTATTGAAGGCCGAGAAGCGGCAGACCCGCCAGCTTCGCAGCGCCCTGTCGTCGCTCAGGGAACTCCAGCCGCTGGAACTGTAGACCGGCGGACGACTTTGCGTTCCTTGCTTGGGGTCGAGCAGTTGTACGCTGCTCGGCCCCAGGCATCTGATTCTTCCAACAATCATGTTTTTCCGAGGAGACAACTCATGCCCATGAAGCTCAACGTCGGGCTGGCAAAGAAGATCGGTCAGCCCGATTTTGGCAGTCTGGGAGCAAGCTGCAACGTCGAGGTCGAACTCGACGGCAGTCTGCTCCGCAACGACCTGGAGGCGTTCCACAATCACGTTCGAAATGCCTTCACGGCCTGCCGTCAGGCCGTTCACGACGAACTGGCCCGCAACCAGGATCAGCCGGCGACCAATGGCACGGCTGCACACGTCGCGTCCGCGCCCGCCGCAAGCCGTTCCAACGGCAATGCCGCACAGGCCGGCAATGGTACCAACGGCAATGGTAACGTCAACGGTAATGGCACGAACGGCAACGGCGCGCACAGTGCGAGCCTCAAGCAAATGGAGTACATCCAGCAGCTTGCTCGGCAGATCAAGGGGCTGGGCGTCCGCCGGCTGGAAACAATAGCCGAGCGTATGTTTGGCAAGCCGGTTGCTGGACTCACCAGCCTCGATGCCAGCGGCCTCATCGACACGCTCAAGGCCATCAAGTCGGGCGATATAAACCTCGACAATGCGCTGAGTGGAGCGGCCCTATGAGCACCAGCCTGCTAACACTTGACCAGCCCGAGCAACGCAGCGGTGGCGTGTGGGATTACATTTCGCCATCGAGGTTGAACCTGTGGCTCAGGTGTCCCCTTTCGTGGCGACTGCGTTACCTGGACGGTATCCGCACGCCGACTTCACCCGCGTTGTTCGTGGGGAAATGCTGTCACAGTGGGCTGGAGGACTATTATCGCCACCAGATGCTAGGCATCACCCTTGCGTCCGACGAGATAATCCATCGCATGGAAGCCGGATGGGACAAGGCGGCGGCCGACGAGCAGATGACGTTCGATTCGACCGCCGAGGAAACGGTCCTGCGGCAACAGGTAGCCGGGCTGGTCCGGGCCTACCTGGCTCAGGTCCCGCCCGACGAACCGCGGCCCCTGGCCGTCGAGGCCACCATGGAGGTGCCACTGGTCGATCCACACAATGGTGAAGACCTGGGCATTCCGCTCTTGGGCATCGTCGACCTGGTGCTCGATGATCCGGACGGCCCCGTCATTCGCGACTTCAAGACCTCCAGCCGCTCGGCACCGCCGTTTGAAGTGACGCACGAGGTGCAGCTTACCAGTTACGGCTACCTGTTCCGCCGTACCACGGGCCTGGAAGAGATCGGGCTGGAAATCCACAGCCTGATCAAAACCAAGACGCCCAAGATCGAGGGCCACCGTTACCCGGCCCGTACTGATGCCCATTTCCGGCGGCTGTTCGGCGTCATCCGCGAGTACCTCGATACCCTCGACTGTGGCCGATTCAATTATCGGCCCGGCTGGGGCTGTGCGATGTGCGACTTTCGCGAGTCGCACTGTCGACAGTGGGCCGGCTAATTCTCACACTTACAGCAGGGAGAACTGCGTGAACGCAAGACAGAAGCTGAACTCGATTAACGTTTCCGGTGCCGTGTTCCTCGCCGCCGTACTCGGTGGCGTGTTTGAATCCTGGGCGATCTTTCTGATCACCCTCACCGTCCTGATCGCCGGCGCGATCTACTGCGGCGATGTGCGACCGGACCGGCGTTGGCGTCGTTGACGCTCGGCGGCCAACCCGTGGTGCCCGTCCGCTGGTCTTCGGGCCGGTGTGCGGTGCGCCACGGCCCTTGGCCGTTGCACATGAACGCTACCCGCTTCTTCTCTCTTAGCCATTAGCCATGCTCGCCAGCTTTGCCGTCTGCCAAAGCAGCCCCTTATTGCTCGTCGCACACCTGCCTCGCCGCCGCTGACAGCCACCCGCACTTCTTACGTGGGTCCTCTGTCACTCGATTCACAAAGTCAATCGCTGCATCGCTCGTTATGCTTGCATGCGCTGCAGTCACTTCCCGGTAACCTTCGTCCAGCTCGCGGTCCCTTTCAGTCTCGCTATCCAGCCCTGGCACAGAGGCCGATTCCTCTTTGATCCGTGACATAATCTTCTTGATTGTCTCGATGGTCTGACATGCCTCGACTGTCTCCCCGATCTTTGCTTGAGACTTGGCGATCTCGCAGTAGATCGAAAGCTTGACGTTGTAGTACTCAATTTGCTGAGCCATCGTCTTTGCTACGCCCAGCGATTCGCGCGCTCCGTCCGCATCACCCGTTTCCCATTGGACAATAGACACATCGCACAAGGCTAAGGCTTTCCCTTTGTGTTCGAGGTCCTTGCTGTCATAGCTGATCTTCCCAACCAATTCCCTGGCTGCTTTCAGGGTTTGAAGCGCGCCTCCCTCATCGCCCAACCTCACTTGTGCCACAGCCGTTTTGCAGAGGCTACCGCAGCACGCCCATGCTCGTTGCTCTTCTGTGCTCCTCTTGAAATCTGTCGCTCTAGCGATGTCTAGGATCCGATGCGATCCGGCACGATCTCCGAGGTTGGCAAGGGCTTCGGCAATCTCACGATAGACAGCCGCCTGCTCGGAAGCGTCCTCAATTTTCACTGCCGTCTCTGCTGCCACTTTGAGCATGGGGTGCGTCTCTTCCATTCTGCCCCCTTCTGCGGCTATCTTAGCAAGCTGGCAGTAGGCCGACGCTCGATGTTTAGGGTCACCTATCTCTGCCGCCGTAGCTTTGCCTTCAGCCAACTGGCCGATTCTGCCTTGTGCGACCGCCCGTTGGAACTCAATTGCAGCGTATGCGTCTTCAATTAGGTCTCTCCAATCGTCGCTGACATCATAGATGATCCTGCTATTGTAATAATCGAACCGCTCTGACGTAACCATCGCCTTTACTTCTGCCATAGTTGCAGCGGCGTTATCGTATTCACCAGCCCGTGCCCAGGCGATGGCGATCCTGCGCAACAACCCGGCGCGCGTTTCCGTGCCGCTCACGTTCTTTGCTGCCTCCTGTGCCAACTTGAGCGTTGAACGAGCGCCGGACAAATCACCGGCGCTCGACAGGACGTTCGCAATGTCACAGTAGGCTCGTACTCTGTCGCAAGTGTCGTCCATCAAGCCAACTATCTCTTCAGCCACCAGAATATCCTTCATTTCGATGTGTGCAGTTGCTATTTCGTGATAGAACCGTTTCTTGTGGTCCGTATCGAGTGTAGAGACCAGCAATTTCGCCAGATCAAGGGTCTTACGAGCCTCAGATGGCTCCTTGGCTGCCAATTGCGCCCGAGCGATATCAATGAGAGCAGTACACCTGTCCTCTGCAAATAGTACAAGTTCATATTCTTTCAGCGCAGCAGCAATCAGTTGGCGTGCTACGGTCGGGTCGCAGATGTTGCACGTGATTGGTGCCCCGCCTCGATCGCTGATTGAATGCCCTGAGGAATCGCCATTCACATTCCCTGTCTCAGACGGCGACAGGCCGTCAGTGTCGCATCCCACACAGAGCGAGTGAAACAGGACGAATACCACTACTACTGCTCGGTTCATACTTCTGTTCCTTTCAGACAGAATGTGCCTTCCATCCGTTCTGTGGTGGTCGTGATTGGCAGTCTGCTAATCACCCGCACCCGTCAGTCGGTCTGAACCAGTTCCTCGACGGCCTTTACAAGCCAACTACATCTCTCTCGCGGATCATCGCTTGCATCGGTAGAAAAGCGGATGGCCTCAGCAATCTGGTCTCTTTTCGCGTAGGCCGCAACGATTCTACCGTACGCAGACACCAGACGCCTGTAATACTTGCCTGCCATCGTCGTAGCTAGATCTAGGCTTTGCCGAGCGCCGGCCTCATCCTTCGCCTTTGCTTGTGCAATACTGGTCTCGCAGTATACCCAGACCCACTGCTCTGTATATCTTTCTGTGGTCTTGTCGATGTCAGATTGTCCGAGCATGAGCTTTGCTCCCGCCAAATCTCCCGCTCGGGCTTGCACCAACGCGAGTTGTAGCCAGACCGAATTTTTGTCGTCACTGTCACTAATCTGTTCAGCCGTGGCCTGCGCTGCCACGAGGTCTTCAGACTCCGCCTGCGCGACCGCAAGCTCCGTGTAAAACATCGCCCTCTCTCGGGAATCGTCGAGTTGTGCAGCAGTCGCCTTGGCTCTCGCAAAATCCCCCATCTTGACATATCCGATGGCCATCTCACGACACACGTCGCGCGACCCGCATTTGTCGACTGTTGCCTTCGCGCCGGCAATGTCGCCGGCTTTCATTTGTGCGGCCACAATTGCTGCATACGCTGGACCGCGCTTGTAGCTATTCGTGCTCTTACCACTCATGAGGATGAGCCTGTCCATGGTCGCGTTTGCTCCGATAATGTCTCCCGCGTTGGCCTGCGCTATGGCTAGGGCACAGTACGCTGATTCCAGTTCGGACGACAACTGGGCGGCTATCGCACGGGCCTGTCGTATCTCGCCTCGCTTCACGTGCGCTATGAGAATCTCGCAATAGAGGTCGGCCCTCTTCTTCTCCGCGGCTTGACTGTAGCCATACACCTGGTACGATGATGCCAAGGCTGTGGCTTCTGGTATATGTCGGCTTTTGGCGTAAGCCAAAGCGATTTGGTGGAAGAGTGAATCTTGTTGCGACTCTTTACACACCCTTGCTGCAGTTGCCTTTGCCAATTCCAGGGATTGGCTAGCCCCCGCCGTGTCTCCGACCATTGCCTGCACGAGAGCAATCTCACAATACGCAGACGCGCCATCTTCAGCCCACAAAATAAGTTGAGCGTCTCGCAAGGCGGCGTCAATAAGCCGGTGACACATGGCTTTGTCAACAGCCTTTGGGTCATCGGGCTTCGGGACTCCGTCGCTTGTGACGTTGGATGGTGGTTCGTCTCCTGCATGGGCGGTAGTGCATTGGCTGAGGCCTGAGAACCATAGGACGAGAAACGCTCCGAGTACAGCTAGCTTGTACATGATGTTCCTTTCACAGAACTGGTGCGGGATATGAATCAGTGGTCGTCTCTGGGAAGCGAGGTCGTGATCAGCGGCAGATGCTGTTCAATCGGCCGCCCAAATCTGTCTTGGCTGCGACGGAAATACAGCCGGAAGTCGGCCGGCTTCTCGCGGTCGGCCGAGACGACGAACTTGAACAGGAGTTCATTCCAGCCGTCCGTTCCGCCGCGCGAGAGGACTCCACCTCCGAAGTTCCCGCCGTCGTTGGGGCTGCCGTTGGTTGGCGTACGGTTGATCCACAGCTTGTAGGGGCAGGACGAGAGGAAACGGAGGTCGATGCTGCGACGGCTGCTGGCGAACTTCGCCCAGCACACAGTGTAATAGACCCCGACCCGCCCAACCGGCGGTGCCCGGCCCGCCGCGTCGATCACAACGATTCGGCCATCGGCTTCGGTTGGCGCCTCGTATCGACACCAGCCAACATCGCCCTCCGGTGTGTCGAAACGGCGATTCTCGTCAAACGGCTCCTTCTCGATCACGTGCTCCGCGTCATACGCCTCGTCGACCGAATCATAGAGGAACGGACCAATCACCAGCCAGCGATCGAAGTGCTCGCTTTGATGCACGCCGGATACTTCCACCGGAGCCGCCGCGGTCGGCTGCGGCATGGGTGCAATGTCGGGGAACTCGGCGTCCGACTCGCGCTGCATTTCCGCGAGATCGCCGGCGAGTTCCCGGTCCATCTGCGCCAGATCACGGTTGATTTCATCCACAAGCCGCGCGTTCTCCGCCGGATCCGGCAGGTTGCGAACCACGTAGACCGCAGTGCCGCCGTACCAATAGGCCAGGGAACTCGGCACGGCGAGCACCAAGAGCAACCCGACAACCCATAGGGCCGTCCGCAGGAACCGGGACCTAAACGTGGCCTTCATACGCGCGTCCTGCAAAGGCTGCTGAGGCAGCACGCTCTGCAAATCGGCGCCAGCCACGCAGGCTTCCATCGCCCGTGCCACATCGGCGGCCGACTGGAACCGCTGGTCGGGTGACTTGGCCGTCATCCGTTCCAGGACCGCCAGGACAGCCTCGGGCACATCATCCCGATAAGCCGTAATGGGCGGGATCGGCTGCTGCACGTGTGCCATCACTTTCTGCGTGAAAGTCTTGTGTGTCGGCCCCGAGAACGGCGCCCGCCCGGCCAGCAGGAAATACAGCGTGCAACCCAGCGAATAGATGTCCGAGCGGGCGTCGGCTTGGCGCGTATCTTGGCCCTGCTCCGGAGCGATGAAGTCCCCCGTGCCGAACACCTGGCCGGCTGCGGTGTCCCGCTCGTCCGGGACCGACTCCTCGTGCAGCCGCGCCAGCCCCAGGTCGAGGATCCTCACCTGGCCGTTGTGTGTGAGCATCACGTTCGATGGTTTGACGTCGCGGTGGACCAGCCCGTTCTCGTGGGCGTGCTGGAGGCCGAGGGCCGCCTGGCGGACGATCTCACAAGCGTCAGCCACAGGCAAAGACCCCCGGCGGCGCACCAGGCGGGCTAGGTCGACGCCATCGACGTACTCCATCGCAAGGAAGTGCCGCCCGTCAGCTTCCCCCGCGTCGTACGCGCGGATCAAGTTGGGATGATCGAGCCTGCCCACCGCCTCCATCTCGCCCTCGAATCGAGCAACGGCCTGCGGGTCGAGCATCCGGCGCGGGGGCAGCAGCTTCACGGCCGCGTGTCGCTTGAGCCGGGTATGGCGGGCCTTATACACTGCGCCCATACCGCCCTGACCGAGCTTTTCGAGCAGTTCATACGGCCCCAGCTCACCGGGCAGCGTCTCCACCGGGAATTCCTGCGAACCGCTCCAGAGTTGGCCACCAATTGCCTCAGCCTCTTCCATCGCCTCGGCGAGATCGGAGTCCGGAGCCAGGACGCTCCCCCCGACCTTGAGGCTGACGATTACGGAATCCTCAAGACCGTCCAGCGTTTCGAGAATACCTTGGCAGGTCGAACAGACCTCCACGTGCCTGCTGATCTCCTCGATCTCGTCCGACGGTAACTTGCCTAGGGCCAAGTCCGAGAGCGTATCCCGGCTCGGGCAGGGTTGAGCGGCCTCGATCCGCTGATGGCACGAATGGTCCATACACATCGTTCCCGGAATTCAAACTCAGTCACTCGCCGGCCCTATTTCTCGCCTCTCTTATCCTAGCCGAGTTACAGCAGATCGTGCCGGCTGCCGACGCCTTCATGGTTTCTCACCACACTACTTAGACGGATGCTACCTGCGGCGTTTCTTCGCCAATGCTCGACTCGAAGAGCGACATCGCAGCGATCATGGACACGATGCCCGTTACCCAGCACAAGCTACTTCCATGGAGGCAAGCTGCGTCGTAGAAGCCGTGAAGAATCATGCTCGGGATGCAACTCACCAGAATGAGCCCGCCGATCTTTCTGAGGTCAATGGTCTTGTCCCAAAGTACAGGAAGCGACGAGGCAATGATTGCGCCAGAGATCAACGTCCAACTCGCATGTAGCGCGACGCACCAGATTGCCCGAACTGCATACCAGCCCATTCCCGCATTTAGCTCATTGTAGACTCCGAAGTAATGAAAGGCTTCTCCTGCACCAAAACCGAGGCCCGCCAAACCAAATGCGGCCATCACTCGCCTGTGGTGTCCCTTCGGCGTATCATCTGGCGCCTGTTGGACGATCCAATAACAGACGACCACTCCTGCGACGGCCTTCGTACACTCCTCCAGTAGACCAACACCCACGGTGTAGGCAATGAAGTGAGGAAGGAATGGGAGGTCAATCGCACTGAAGGCGTAGCCCGCACCAACCACGAGCAGAAGTATCAGAGTTACGGCGACGACTGCGGCAACACCCGCCGCACGTGGGTTCCTCGACAAAGACTTGCCAATTCCTTGGACCGCATGTGCTCCCCCATGTATTGCGACAGGAGGAACACTTGACGATGACCTCATTTGGCCGACCTGATTCGCCGCCGCCCCAGTGATTTCAACTGTCACGCCCAGAAAGACCAACGACAGCGTTTGCAGCACAAGGGTGAGAACAATGCTCAATGCGCCACCGAGTCCGATCGCTCTAATGAATCCTTCGTCTGTAATCGCAGGAACCAGCCGAGCAACATACTTCCGTCGTGCAATCCACAGCGTCCACAAGAGCAGACCTAAACCGACGATGCCGAGGCCGGACAGGAACGTAATTGCCGCACCGGGCTTGCTGAGAAACTGGCCAGCTTCAATCATGATTCGTGCCTCCCGGAGTTTCTTCTTTGTGACAGCCTCGACAACATGGTCGAGGGACTGGACGGCCGACACTATTCGCTGAACGCTGGAGCTTGATTACCCGCACCGGGCATAGTAGCCCCCCGGCCGGTATTCAGGCGCCAGCGGCACCCGTTTCGCTGCCAACTCCCTCTATTTCAATTATCGAAACACCGTTTCACGACTTTTCCGAAGGGACGGCCCCCTCGATGCCGCAGCCGTGGCTAAAATCCCTCCAGGCTCTCCAGTTCCTCACGCAGCCGCCGCAACACCCGCGACTTCGCCACCCTCACCGTAGAGGGGGTCACGCCAAGGTCCACTGCCACGTCCTTCGCTGCTTGGCCGCCCACGGTCACGCGCCAGAACATTTCCCAGGTCTTCGGCTCGAACTCGTCCTGGATCAGACCCATTGCACGCAGGCGGAGCTGATGATGGGCTTCGTCTTCCGCGTCGTCCGGCAGGCTCTCCGTCGGCGATGCCAACCCGGCCAGCCGCTGGAGCGCCTCTGATCCCCCGACGCCAGCCGGCTCGGCCCCTTGGCGGCGAAAGTGGTCCATGAGCTTGTTCCGTGTGATGACCCGGAGCCAGCCCCGAAAACTGTCGCCCGGGCGATCCCGCTGGAAGTGCTCAATCCCTTGGGCGACTGCGAGAAAAACCTGCTGAAAGACATCATGCGCATCGGCGGATTGTAGCCCGGCTCGGCGTACCCAGAACCCGACCAGTGGCCCGTACAGATGGACCAACCGTCGCCATGCTTGCTCATCGCGGGTCTTCACCCGCTCAATGAGGCTGGAAGACGTTGAGCCGAGGGACTGAGAAAGGGCACCAAAGGAATCGGTCATTTGGCTGTCCAACGAACACGGTGTTGCTGGTCCAGACACAAAACGGGGCGCTGAACCAAACCGCCCGCCAGCCCCCGCCAAGGGGCGTACAGAGCAGTGCTGGCCAGCGCCCCCTTGCGGGGACGCGGCACAATCACTGCCTCTGTACTTCAGGAGCCTCAACGGCTCAGGTTGGCGGTTTTGGCGGGGCAGGTCATGACGCTCGCGCGTCGTTCAAGTTGTCTTCATCCCTGGCTCATGGCCAGGAGTGGTGTCAAGTCGTTTCTCCAATGCAGGTTGTGACCTTCGCCGGGCCACAGCCCGGAATACCGTCAGTTTATTCGGGGGGCGGAGAGGAAACAAGCAACCCCCCAGAAATCAACTGGCGCACGAGCCAAGGTGTCCGTCGCCGAGAAGGCCTGTCAGACACCCCAGGAGCGTCGTGGCGCCCGTTTAAGCGGCCCAGGTGCCCCCGGGCTCTACGGCGGCCCCTGGCGGCTCCTACGGTGGATTTCGGCCCAAGCCCTGTCTCGCGTCATCGTAACCACACTTCACAACCGAACGGCATCCGAATCAAGGACTAAACGGGTTTGCTGCCAACCGAAGTGCGCAACGGCTGCGCACGGCACCCACAGCGTTGGAACAACCGGAGATTCAACAAGCCCGGGACCGGAATTCCTCCCGGCCCCGGGCATTGCGTTCAATCACAGCAGGTTCACCACCCGCTCGGCCAGGCCCCGCTCGCCCAGCACGACTTGGAGCTTACCGCCGGCGGTGACCTTCTCCAGAACTTCCAGCTCGCGCAGACGCATGAGCGTCGGGTTGTCCTGAAGGATCTTCGCCGTGTTGGCCTGGCTGCGCATGGCGGCCGTCTCCTCGCGGCGGGCGATCAGGTTGGCCTCGGCGGCCTTCTTGGCCTCCGTCACCCGGTTCATCAGGTCCTTCATGTCGCCCGGCAGGATCACGTCGCGGATGCCGGCCGAAACGACCGTTAGGCCCAACGCGGCCACCCGCTTGCGCACGGTCTCCTCCAGTTCCCGGGCCACCGCGTCCTTGTCGGTGAGGAACTGGTCGAGTTCCCGCGCGCCAATTGTCGCACGCAGGGCCAACTGGGCCTCGCGGTACAAGGCTTGGCGCACGTCATCGGTAGTCGTCACCGCCTTGTGGGCATCCGCCACGCGATAGGTGACCACGGCGTTCAGGCGCAGTGTGACCTTGTCGGCGGTCATGATCTCCTGGCCGCCGATGTCGAGCATCACCTCGCGCAGGTCCACCGGAACGACTGCCACCTTGGCCTGGCCCTTCCAGAACGCATAGCGTCCAGGCGGCAGGGTCTCGGTGTAACGGCCGTCCTCGAACAGCACGCCGGCGTGGCCCTGCTCGATTGCGTACGTATCGAGCACGCGGGCCGCCATGGGCGACTGCACGATGACCGCCAAATCCTTATGCTCGAACCGGACCTTGCGGGCGTCGACGACCTCGGCGGTCACCTCGCGGTGCGTGGTCCAGTAGGCGTACTGGCCCGGCGGCAGCACGTGGCTGAACCGGCCGTCGATCCAAATTAGCGCCCGCTGGTGGTCCATCAGATCGAGCACCACGGCGCGGTCCCCCAGCGCACCCGAGCGGACGATCACGTCGAGCCGGTCGTGGACCAGCCACGGATCGCGCAGCGAGACCACGTCGATGCGGGCCTTGCCCAGCGGGTCGAACAGCCAGTGGCGGCCCTCGCCCAGCAGGCCCTCGAACTCGCCGTCGCGGAACAGCAAACCAGCCTCGTAAGTGCGGATCTTCACGGTCGTGTAAAGTAGTGCAGTCATTATGCATCCTCCTTTCGTTTTGTCCTCATTCATGCCGCCGGGCAAGCAGCCGTCCGGCGGCGGAGCGTTCAGCGGATCACACGTTCCGGTGCGGAGTGTCGTTTGAGCCCCCGCGGGCCAGGCGGCCTACGGCAGGTTGTTCCGGGCTCGGCTCGGTCAGACTTCCGACTAGGCGTCATCCGGCGTCCCGCTGCCATTTCTGCCGCGAGGCCCGCAGAAGCGAATCCACGCACTGCAAGGCACCCTCGCATGCCGCCGCCGTCATGGAGGTCGCGTCTTGGCAGGTTCATACTCGACAGGGGGCCGCAAGGCCGCGTGCCGGCAATCCACTGCCGTAACATTCCCAGCCATGTCCGGCGGCCGATCCTAAGAGCCTCGAACAACACCCCGGCGTACGGTCGGATTCCCTTCAGGAACCGCTCGATTGCATCAGTATTGTTCGGCCCATCAAGAACGTCCGCCACCTTCGGGCCATCATGGGGCAGATTTGCTGTCTGCTTGCTTGGTACGGGAGTCGAACCCGTGACAGCCAGTTTCGGTAACTGGTGCTCTATCCCCTGAGCTAACCCTGGTGGACACCGTCGATGGTTACAAGCCATGGTCGGAACACACGCCGCCAACCGCCTCGCAGGGAGGACGGGGCACCGTGCGCCGCTGGCCCGGCGGTATCGTCGCTTTCTATACGTTCATGTACTCTCCTGTTCGCCCCGGTTGCGAAGCCCGGCCTCGACGCAACGGACGGCGTCAGCCGGCAGTTCGTTGCCGTAGATGACCGACAGCACGGCCGGCAGGTAGGTGTCGAGCATGGTCATGGTCACGCCCATCAGCCGATCGATGACGCGGTCCTCCAGGCCGTCGTCGGTCAACACCTGGCTGGCCTGGAAGTACCACTCGCCAGCGTCGTAGTCCATCTCAAACTTGCCGACCATGAGCTTGTGGTTGGCTCGCGCGACCGTCTCGGCGATTGCCGGCCGAGCGCCTTCGGGAATCCGCACGGACGGGCAACCGAAGACGTGGAATACCTCGGCCTCGACGTCGACCACGGCGACGATCCGGTAGGCGCCGGCCTCGCCGGTGAAGTCGGCGTAGACTCTTTGCCCTTCCCCGTCGGCCAGGTACCGGATTTCGCGCTCGTCGAAGTGCTGCATCAGTTTTTCGTAGGCCATGTTCATGCTGGTGCTCCTTTCGCTCGGTTCCATGGTCATCCGGTGGTCCGCCACGGCGGTGCTGAGGACGCGCAGTTGCCGGCCCGGTTCCTCGACCGGGTTGCCCCACAGCAGGTTGCGAAGTGCTCTTAGGAATGCTCGCATCGTCATCACGCCGCTCCTTTTCGTTTCGAGTACCCCGCCGAGGAGTCGAACCTCGCCTTGCAGATTCGTAGTCTGCCGTGCCGTCCGGTACACTTGCAGGGTGTGTTGCAGGTTTCAGTATCCCGACCTGGACTCGAACCAGGATCTGGACCTTCGGAGGGTCCAATGCTGTCCGTTACACTATCGGGATGAACCTCAGGGCCGACGGCTGGATTCGCACCAGCATGAACCGGTTTACAAAACCGGCGCCTCACTGTTCGGCCACGTCGGCAAGCACGAGCGCGAGGATTCGAACCCCGTGTGGCAGGGTTGGAGCCTGCCTGCTCTCCCAGGAGCACACTCGTGTATCGCCCCCGGCCCGCGAGGACCGGGGGCTTTGGCATAACGACTACTTCTGCAACTCAACGTTCCAGTACGCTTCGCTGACGAACTTCGACCAACTCTCGATCCGGATCGCGTGGTCCGCGTAAAGCGCCTTCCATGCGGGCCGGACCGGCTTACGGCGCAGCCGCATCCGTGCCTGCTCGGGCGTCCGGTCGGCCTTTCGCGTGTTGCAGGCCGTGCAGGCCAGCACGCAGTTCTCCCAGGTCGACAGGCCGCCCTGTGCCCGCGGCACCACGTGGTCCAGCGTCAGTTCCTGGTCGCCCGGCTGGACGCCGCAGTACTGGCACGTGTGGTGGTCGCGCTTGAACACGTTCCGGCGGCTGAAGGTCACGTGAGCGGCCGGCAGCCGGTCGTACTGGCTGAGGACCACCACCTCCGGCACCCGCAGGCGGAACCGGACGGCCCGGATCGAGTCCTGGCCGTCGCCGGGCCGCAGCTTCGACCAGTCGGTCCACGTGTAAAGCTGGTAGTCGGTCGGATCGACGACTTTCGCCGCCTCGTTCCACAGCAGCACCAGCGCCCGGGCCACCGTGGCCACGTTCACCGGCTGCCAGTTGCGGTTGAGCACCAGGGTTGGGCGTTGTAGGATCTTGCTGAAGGTACACCTCCTTTTCCAAGTCAGGTTGACCGACCGGATTCGAACCGGCATGGACTTGAACCACAATCAAGCGCCTTACCCATTAGGCCACGGTCAACATGCGTGTTTCGTGTTTGAGCGGAAGGGACGGGATTCGAACCCGTAAGGCTTTCGCTCAACCGGCTTCCAACCGGCTCCCGTCGCCGATCGGGTAGCCCTTCCGTTGCCTCATGTCCGTCCAGTACCCCGACCAGGATTCGAACCCGGAACTCCTCGTTAGAAGCGAGGCATGATCATCCATTTCACCATCGGGGCGAGTACCAACTTCAAGCGGAAGGCATGGGATTTGAACCCACATGACCCGTAGGTCGCACGGTTTAGCAAACCGGCCCGGCCAACCGTATCCGGCTACCTTCCATAAACGCATGTCACTCTTGTGGACCGCCGGGGAATCGAACCCCGATTACCTGGGTGCAAACCAGGCGTCTTCCCGTTGGACCAGCGGCCCGGTGTTCCGGAGGTCCATCCGGAGTCGAACTTCCACCAGTGACCGAGGCGGGAGTCGAACCCGCATGCGCGAGGCCCTCGACCTCGCCGCTTTGCCGGTTTGCGTACCCGGTCGGTAGTTGCAGGCCCCGGTATCGAACCGGGCGCACCAGCCTCATGACGGCCGGTTGGGCGCCTGCCCGCCTGCAAGTCACAGTAGCCAAGGGGAGATTCGAACTCCCAAGCCCTTCGGGCACGACGTTCTGAGCGTCGCGCGTCTGCCGGTTGCGCCACTTGGCTCTATTTCAGTAGCCCGTACGGGAATCGAACCCGCTTCTCCGGCATGAGAGGCCGGCATCATCGCCAGATTGACCAACGGGCCATGTTGTCAGTGCGCCGGGCAGGAGTTGAACCTGCACAGCCGGAGGCGGCGGATTTACAGTCCGTTGGGCTCACCGATGCCCAGCCGACGCATGGTTTCAGGTGGCGCAGGCGGGAGTCGAACCCGCAGACACGAAGGTTTGAGCTTCGCCGCTTTGCCGGTTTGCGTACCGCGCCATGTCTTGTCCTTAGCGCCCTCGGCGGGATTTGAACCCGCGATCTCCTGCGTGACGGGCAGGCGAGCACTCCGGGCTGCTCTGCAAGGGCCTGGTCAGTGGCTCAGGCGGGATTCGAACCCGCAGCATCCCTGGTTCTAAGCCGGGGTGGTCTGCCAGTTGCCTACCGAGCCTAGTGGTCCCGGGCGGACTCGAACCGCCGATCGTCACCTTGTAAAGGTGCTGCCTTCGTCGCTGGGCTACAGGACCGTGTTCTGTTGTGGTTGTCGCTGGTGATCGAGCTGCGGAGGCTGGAATCGAACCAACACGAAGACGTTCAGAGCGTCTCATCCTACCGTTAGATGACTCCGCAGTATCCGTGCTTCAAGCCGCGCACCCGACCGTAGCTCGGGGAGAAGGATTCGAACCTTCACCATCTGCTTCAAAGGCAGGCGGCCTACCGTTAGCCGATCCCCGAATACAGGTTCCTATCGTTTCAAGTGCCCTGCGGGAGTCGAACCCACCTTGCCAGGTTGGAAGCCTGGGGCCTTTGCCGCTCGGCCAAGGGCACGTTCATGGCAAGCGGAAGGAGAGGGAGTCGAACCCCCAAGGCTCATCGCCGACCGCTTTCAAGGCGGCTGCCATCGCCAGTTGGCTTGTCCTTCCGGAAGGCTGCGGTGGCAGGAATCGAACCTGCGACGTGACGCTTAACAGGCGCCCGCCCGTACCAACACAGGCCCCACCGCATCATGCGAACAAGGTCAGGACGGCCGGGATCCAGGTCGGCGCTCTCGTGTTGCCGTGGCGCGCGCCGGCACCCGATTTTCCCACGTCCTGCTTTCCTCAGAGCGCCCAGCGGGAGTCGAACCCGCACGTCCGCCATGGCAAGGCGACAGGCTGCCGCTACATCATGGGCGCGCTTTGGCGTTTCGGATTGTCAAAGAACTGGTTAGTGGTAGCCCCGAGAGTCGAACTCGGCGCCACCCGGTTATCAGCCGGGTTCGGGCAACCGGCCCTCGACTACCGTCGGTCAACGTCATTACTGTCGAAGGTCGGGATGGCAGGACTCGAACCTGCGGTCTTGTGTTCCCAAAACACATGGGTTGGCCGCTACCCTACATCCCGATATGTTCTCGATGCTGGCCGTTCCAAACTGTCAACTGACCCGTGCGGGAATCGAACCCGCCTTCCCGGCTTGAAGGGCCGGTGTCCTGTGCCGATAGACGAACGGGCCGTCTGTTCAGCGCGCACTTTCCACGCAAGGCGCCATCGGCGCGCACATTTCACGCAGTGGGTCGGGAGGTGCTCGAACCCTCGTCTGCGGCTTTTCAGGCCGCCGCTAGACCGTCTCAGCTACCGACCCAACGAAAAAAGCCCGGCGTCTTGGTGACACCGGGCTTCGGGTTTCCTCGGGGAATTGGCGGCCGGGTGTCACAAGCGCAATGGATACAGGCAGAGCATATTGGCCGGCTGTTGGCCGGCAATCCGCCCCGTATTGCATCGTTCGTGTGATTTACTCGACCAAAAACACATTTCTAACACGCTCCACGGTTGTGGTCGCCTTCGCAGACACTACCCGTATATCGGCACGCAGGCCGGTTCTCTTCCACTTAAGACGATTCTCGGCCGCAAATGGTTCCCGAAAACGGGAAAATTGCGGGCCGGGCCAACCGGCGTACGTGTATGATCCGCCAGGCGTCCGGTTTATTCCCGAGGGCGGCCAGGAATTATTCCCGGGCTCTCAAAAAATCCGGGAGGGATGGCCGGGACACTCACGGCCGGGCGTGGCAACCCCGCGGCGCAGGAAGAACCCGTCCGGGAATTGGCTTGCATTGGTGGGCCTGAAGAGCGGTTCACACCTGCACCAACACCTCCTCCAATTGTCGCTTGGGGACGTGGTGCGTGCCCTGTGGATCGCGCCAGTAGGGAACGGCGTCCGGACTCCGCCCGTCTTCGAGGACCACGGTCTCGCCGGGCTTGCCCAGCGCGAGCACGAGCAGGATGTCCAGGAATCCCGGAATGTTCAACCGGTGGCGCAGCCCCTCGCGGTCGATTGAGCCGACCATGCAACCGCCCAAGCCGCGTTCGACGGCCGCCAGTAGGATGCTCTGGGCCGCGATGCCGTGGTCGCAGTGGAAGTCGCGGGCGATCCGGGTATCGCCGAGGATCACGATATATCCGGCCGGCCGTTCCTGCTCGGTCGGCCCCGGCCAGTCTTTCAGGGCGGCGGCCCAGCGAAGATGACCGAAGATCAGGGCGTTTCGCTCGGAGTCGCAGGAGATCAGGTATTTCAGGGGCTGCCGGTTGGCCGCCGAAGGGCACAGCCGGGCCAGGTCGACGAGTTCCCGCAGCACACGGTCGTCGATCGGCTGGTCTTCCCGGAATCGCCGGAAGCTCCGGCTGCGAGTAAGCAAGTCTCGAACGGTCATGGTTCTGGCTCCGCCGCAAAGGCATCCAGTTCGGGTGGGTGTGGTGGCTCGTTACAACGACACCATCATCGGTCGCAGGCGTCCGAGGCTCAAGCCCCCCCCAATCCGTTTGGCGTTCGGGAGCATCACTGACGACCGCCCCCCCTGGATCGTACAATGACGCCATGAACGAGACCCAAACCCATGACGATCTACCCTTGTTCTGTGCCCGTTGCGGGCTCACCCTCACGCCGGGATCGGGCGACTTCTATTTGGTGCGGATCGAGGCCGTGGCCGATCCTTCGCCGCCACGGTTTTCCGAGGAAGACCTGGACCGCGATCCCCGGGCCGAGATCGAGCGGCTGATTGAGCGTATGCAGGAACTGTCGGAGCGGGAACTTGCGGATCAGGTGTACCGGCGGTTGATCCTGCACCTGTGCGGTCCGTGCTACCGCCACTGGATCGAAGACCCGGTGAAATGACCGATCGGGAGTGCATCGAGTTCCTCCAATGGGCCTTGCCGGGGCTCGGGATGCGATGGCCCGGCTCCAGAGGTTACCCGGCAGTTCGGCTTGTGTGACGCCGGACTTAGGATTCACCGACTCAGTTAGTGTCGACCAATCTAAAAACCACTTTTTAGACACCTTCACTCTCGATACCGCAGGTTGCCCAGATTGCCGGCGGCCTGGCGTGACTCGATTTGCGATTCGCGCCGGATGCCAAGACGTCCCATCTACGGCCCGCAGAAAGCCCCGTAGAGGCGTTCGTGGCCCTTGGCTTGGTCTTTTCCCGCCCGCTGCCTACTTGCGTCTGGCGGGCTCTCTGGGGCCTTCTTCGGGCTGCTTCTCGCTTAACTTCCCTTGAAGAAGCTAAGACACCATACCGCCTACCCCTTTCCACTGCTCGCCACCGAGGCCAGGACGCCTTCCACACGAGTGCCGTTGAGCCGATTGTGGCCGTTGATCCGCTTGGACCGGCTCGCCTTCTCCTCCGCCACTCCAGGCTGCTCGCCGTTGATCCGCCCCGGGACCACCGGCTCTATCGGTGCCGCAGGCACGGGTTGCTGGTGAAGCTCGACAGTGATTGGTTTCGACGCTAAATCGCGCAGGGTCACCAAGGCATTGACCGCTCCGCGGAACTGCCGCTCGGCGAGTGCCTGACGCTGCATCTTCAGGGCAAACCACTTCTCCGACTTCTCGTCAGCCTGGGCCTCGCGTGCCTCGATGTAACCGAGCTGCAACCAGTTGGTGATCAGCCGCTCGACCAACATGGACTCCAGCGGGCTCGGCGACTTTCCGGCCAAGTCCTGCTTCAACTGGTTTACTTGACGCGACATACACTCGCGGAAGTGCAGGTTAGGGCCGGCAACCAGGTTGATCCAAGCGGCCTGGGCCTGAAGTGCGACGTTGCCCGGTCCTTTCCAGAGCCGAGGGTTGGCGTCGAGATACTGTCGCAGTCGCGGGAGCGCGGCGCGGTCTCCCGACTTCGCACGCTGAACCAGCGTGCGCAGCTCGGCAAGGGCGGCCTCCTGAGTCGCCGGTTTGCTATCCGCCACGTCGCACCCTCCATGGTCCATAGTTGTGCCGGTTCAGGCCCGATGCTATGAGAACGGCCTCCAGGAGCAGGCTGGCGTCACTTCCCACGTCGCTCGTCATTCGGATTGCCGGCTGCGTTCGGCACATTTCCTCGCGGATGGCCTGTTTCGCCTCGGCCCGGGCGGCTCGGCGCTCCGCATCCTCCCGGGCCGCCTGCTCGGCTCGCTTGCCGCGGCCAAAATAGTGCTTGACGACTTTTCGCCCGCATCGCTCGACACGATAGTAATAGGGTCCGGCGTTCTCTCGCCACTCCCATCCCACGATTCCCTCCTTGTGCTACATTTGTCAGCACCCACCACTTCCCGGTGAGTCTCGCCACCTGCTAGTCCGTCGATTTCGAGGCGGCGTGGCTCTCCGCCGTCGCTAGATCGCCGATCTCCTGCACCAGCTTCCGAACTTCCGTCACGGTGGGAAGCAGCTTAACCTTGCTTTTGGAAACCGGCTTCTGCTGTTTTCCGCCGCCTTTTGCTGCCCTCTTTTCGGGCTCCGGAGCCGCAAGCGGGATGGGCAGCGGCTTGCCGGCGAAATGATGACGCGCAAGCCGAACAAGCACCCGCCGCTGGATGTCGCGCTCAAAGAACTCGTCTTCGTCGCCCTTGGCGCGGGCCTCGGACGACCTCAACCCGCATGTGTACCATACGGTGGCCATCGGCTCGTTGTAGGGCAGAGCATGGCTAGCGACGAAGCCCTGCACGGCCAGTGGAACGCGCCTGTCAAAGTAAGCCATCATGGTGGGCTCATTGCCAGGGGCAACGACGTCGCGCAGCCGCTCGACCATGAAGTCGACGACAGCCACGCCGCCATGAATCGCGCACCAGCCCCAGAACTCGGCCACCTCCTTATCGCCAAAGCCCTGGTCGACGAAGATGTCCCTGCCAAGTGCGTGCTTGACAAGGTAGTCTCGGGCCTTCAAGGCGTGGCGCACCGCGAAGTGGAGCCGCTCAAAGTGGCCGACCAGCTTGGGCCGGACCTTACACCGGGCGGCGATCTGGCGGTCGCTCTGCCCAGCCAGCAAGCGTGCCCGCACCTCCGCCCCGCGGAACGTATTTTCCTCCGCGAAGTCGATCGTGGCGCGGATCAGCGGCCAGCGAGCCCGAGCTGACACGCGCTCGCGGGCCGTGGTCGCGGCGTTCAACGCCTTCAGATACGCAGCGCAGTCGAGGACCAACGGGTCGTCCTCGTCGGCCCACTTGGTTCGTTCGCCTTCGGCGAGGCGCTGCGCGTCCTGAAGCCTGAAGTCGATCGGGCAGAATGGATCGTACGCCCAGCGGTGGATACTCTTGTGTTCGAGTTGCATCTTTGGATTCCTTTCCATAGTATCTGTGTGAATCTGATCACACTGCCTAATTCAGCGTACCGTTGATAAGCTGTCGCTGCAATAGCAACGACTGCTAACTGTTTCCGGCTGATGCTGGTCAGCAGGATCAAGGAATGGATCACGTAATGGATGTTCGCCCGTCTCTGAATCTTCATCCTTGCAAACACCGTGCAACCGAGCGATCGTATGTGATCACGCAGCCCGGTCTACCATAAGGTCTTCGACTTGCCGTACCGACTCGTCTAGCTCCGCCATGAGCTGCCTCAGCGCTTGCTGACAGCCGCCTTCGCTCTCATAGAAGAACCGTGCTGAACTTTTCGGCGTCGGGGACTTCTCGGGGTGCTGTGTCTCCCACTCGTCCGCCGCAGCCCGCGCAGCGGCATCTCGACTCTCACGCAACGCACACCGAACCTCGATCGTGCGATCCTGGCTTCTGGAGCGTTCAAGGTACGTCACGAGTTCCCGCCGCGACCATTCATGATCCACGAGTGCCAGAATGGCTGCCGCGGTCAACCGCTCCGTACTGAACTTCGATCTCAGCCCTCGCCGCAGCAACCTCGGTAGATTCCGTGGCGCATAGGTCAATGCCAACTCGACAGCCGTGGAGCAGCCAAGCGGTTTCGCCACCAGACCAGCGATCAGCTCCTCGACGTCCCACCCATGCCGAGCGAGGTAGCGAGCAGCCTCTGCTTGGCCGGGGGTCTCGAATGGAACCTTGCAGGTCTCGCAAAATACCTTGTGGACCCGTTCCAGCCAGGTTGGATCGTCATGCACAATCTCGATCGCAGTTGACCGCCAAATTGGGCTGTCGAACGCATCACTCAGATACTCGTTCATTTCCTCGGCCCGGGCGTGTACCATAGCCTGGAGTACCTCGCAGTCCGGCTCGTCATCCCAGGCTACGCGAAGCAGGTTGATCCACCGGCGACGGTTGCGGTTCGCCTCGGTTGTGGCAGTGGCAGCCAGCTCATCCATTCCCTGGGATTCGGTCTGTTCCCGGACCATCGGCCAGTCTCCGATGAGCGTGGCAAGTGCCAGCCGCCGGTCCGCATCATCCCAGGCTCTTAGGAAGTCCCTGACTCGCCCCTTATAGCCTGGAAGCCATGATGGCAGCTTGAACAAATCGAACTCGGGCGGGTCCAAGAGACGCAACTCATGACAGCCGGCAAGGTGCCTGATCGCAATGGACAGTCCCACTCGCTCCGGAAACAACTCACGAAGACGCCGTTCCGCCGGTCCCGGTTCGCGGCTAGAGTACACAAACTCGAAGAAGCTGCCTACACTGACGACCTCGGGTCCGTGGTTCATTGGGACCCCGACTTCCTCACCGGTGGCCTGGTTCAACAGCCTTACTCCATTACCCCCGGCGAGAACGGTCCATTCCGGTGACCTGGACGTGAGAGCCCTACGCCTCGATCTTTGGGGTTTGGCAGTGGGCGGCTGCCAGCCGAAGTAACAGCCAACGCGATCGCCCACGATTCGCCAAGCCCATTTCTTCCAAGCTCGGTAGCGAATCAAACCAAGGACCGTCCAGGTGATTTCCGGGGCAGGCAATACCGCCAAGTCCGTGTGCAGGGCAAGGAACTCTGCGTAGTCGGCGGGAACGTTCGGGTCTTCAATTCGGGCGAACATGTCTTGAATTTGGTAGTGCATGACGACTCTCCTTATCCCATTAAGCATACCCGGTCCGCTCAAACACCTGAATACGAATGTCGCAGTGGCACAGCGATCTTCGCAAAGGCGGGTCCGACAGTGGGGGATGGAAAAAGCGATTCTTAGAGGTATGATAGTGGAGGCTCGGCGCGGTACGTACTCGGAAAACAGCAACCCCTGACACGCTACGAGGTGCCAGTATGGCAGTCAGAAAGGCTCGGCGACGAGCAATCGACCCTAAGGTTCGGCAGGCGCGCCAAGCCCTGCGGGATGCGCACGTAATCGGTCGCCAGATCCTCGCGGCTTGCCCCAGGGATAGCACAAACTACGGAAAGCGGGCGATCGAACTCGCCGCCGCCAAGTATGGATTGAATCCCGACACAGCGCGGAAATACCGCGCCTATGCCGATCCGCAGACGGGCTACACCCACGACGAAGTCGATGCGATCTGCGCCCTGTGCGAGAGGCATGACAGGGCGCTCGGGGTCTCGTTTCTATTCCGCTTCCTAACTATTCATGATCGGCGACAGCGAAACGCATTTCAACGGCGGGCGATCGCCGGCGGGTGGAGCATGACCGAGGTCGACGTCGAACTGCTCAAGCAGTTCGGCCGGCGGCGTCGGGCCGGTCGGAGGCCACGGATTCCTGGTCAGCTCCCAGCCTTGCTCGCAGAAATGCAAACCAGGGCGATCTACTGGCGTCGGCTGGTAGAGACTCTTCGGGACGAGCCGCAAGTGGGACGTGATCGCCTGGGATGGACTGATCTACCGGCGAACATCCAGCGGTTGCTGAGCGAGGTCGCCACCGCGCTCGAAAAGCTAGAGCGGGCGACGGAAAGGCAGCTCGTGGCGGCCCAGGCGTCTGGACGGCCCCGTCGCGCTGCGGTCAATTACACCCGGACCCGCCAGCATTAGTGATTGCAGTCGGGCGCGGACAGGAAGATTTCCCGGTAAATCCGAGAAGCGTGCGTGACAAAGTCGTTCGGCAGTAGGTCGTGCATTGCCGTCTGCTCAATTAACTTCCGTTGTGTGATGAACTCGAACGCCGCGCTCTTTTCGTATGTGGCTGCGATCCGACCGAAAGCTTTGCGACGGTTCCGATATTCCTTCGCGAAGTTACGAGCGAGACAGTAGCGCACCAGGGGAGTAAGTTCCAGTGTGTCGTCGCAGATAGTCTCCTCGCATGCGGCAGCCACGGAAACCCTTCCGTGGTCCTGGCAAAAGACTATGTTGCGATTCACCGTTTCGATTTGTGTGTTGAAGTTGACGCGCAGGCTCTGCAATCGTTCAGCATTTTCGGCATATGTCTCATATCGGCGAAAGCAGCGCGAACCAAGCAGTTGGCGAGGCGTCCTAGGAATCCAGGAGCGGAATCCAACGCCCAACGGGGGAAATTGCGCCACGATGAACACCAGAGGAGGGATCAGCTTACTCACGAGCAGTGAAGCCAGTTTCAGCCAGACTTTGTCCTCGGCTTTGTCTGGCGAGGTCGGCTCCGCGGTTGCTAGCTCGACGTAGAACTGAAGGTGATCGTAGTACCTTTCCTTCAAGTAGTTTGCCAACGGGCACAGAGTGTCCTGCCGAGGCTGGGCCACTTCGACAGGAGTGGCTCTCTTCAATGAGGCACGGTATGCACTAGTCTTTCTCTTCATAGCATTCTCCTAGTTATAGAAGCCGGTCCAGCGATAGCCGTGTTTCAGCTTAGAGATGAAAGCGTCCTTACTCAAGGATCGGAGTGCCCGGCGAACCTGGTGCAGTTCAAGCCCGAGCGCATCTCCAATCTCTTGGTGGGTCAGTGTAATCACAATGGTCCCGTCGATCCTCTCTTTGACCAACACTCGCGCGGTCCAGTCCGGCCACTTCTCCGTGTCGCCGTTGAGGATGTCGATGAACAGTCCACTAACGAGTTTCTGCGTGGCGCCTCTCACCTGGCGCAAGACGTGCGCTCGCGAAATGCGTTCCGGCGGTTTTTGTTCTAGGGGTTTGTCTAACGTCCACGCCGAGTTGCTGATCGCAGCCAGTAGATGCAGATAGCGTTGGATTGTGAACGTCCCTTCCGGGGTTTCGAATTGGAATACGCGGTGTCGGATTGACCCAGCACGAGGCAGTGTGAAATCATCGTAGACGACGAGGCCACCGGGAAAACCTCCGTATGGGACGACAGCTCCTACCGGGCGCGCAGTAGGAAAGCTGTCTTCCCCGAGAGCAATGTGCTGGGTCTCGGGCGTGTCGGAACACTTTGCGAGGGACTTCCATGCCTCGTAGAAGAAAGACTTTTTCGGGTTCTTCAACATCGCTTCGAAGGAGTTGTCCGGATGATTTTCCAGCTTGTAGAACTGCACATAGCCCAAACGAATCGGGAAAGTCGGGACGCACGCATTGAAGGCGGCGTAACCGTTCACGGGTCTCAGAGCCATTCTGAGTGGATTCCCCGCGAAGCGGCATGAGTGTAAATTCTCGTTGAAGTTGATTGGGTTGTCAAGTAGCGGCCCCGAACGGGGCTTAATCGTTTGGGGTATTCTCGCGGCGGCAGACCCCGAGCCGCAGAGGCGTGCTGGTTTTCTCGCGATACGGCCCGTATTGATCTTGCTCTTGCTCGTCGATGCCGGTATCGTCTCGCACCATGAAATTGCGGCCCACGACCGAATGTCCGAACTGCAAGAAGCTCGCTGGGCGAGTTGGCGAGTTGGAAGAGCAAGTAGCCGCCGCGCTTGAGCGAATTGCCGAACTCGAACAGCAGTTGGCCGCGGCACGCAAGAACTCCTCGACTTCCTCGAAGCCACCGTCGAGCGACATCGTTAAGCCGAAAAAGCCGCGTGGCAAGGGCGGCAAGAAGCGGAAACGTGGCGGTCAGCCGGGGCACGTGCGACACGAGCGGCCCGAGTTTCCACCGGAGATGGTCAACGAGTTCTTCTGCCACACACTCGGTGCGTGTCCGGAGTGCGGCGGCGAATTGCGATTCTCGCGCCAGGCCGATCCACGTGTCGTGCAGCAGGCTGAGATGATCGAGACCCCGCTTTGGATCACCGAGCACAAGATGCTGGCGTACTGGTGCCCGCATTGCCGTAAGGTGCATTACGCCCCCATGCCCGAGATGGTCGCGAAGACCGGGCTGTTCGGCCCTCGACTGACGACCCTGGTGGCCTTCATGAAGGGCGTCTGCCACGCCTCGTTTAGCACGATCCGCAAGTTCCTCCGCGACGTGGCCGGGATCAAGGTCTCGCGCGGCTATCTGGCCAAACTCATCGCCAAGGTGACCGAGTGGTTGACGCCCGCCTACGAGGAACTGCTCGCGCGCCTAGCCAGCGAAGCGTTCCTGAACGTCGACGAGACCGGCCACAAGGAAAACGCCAAGAAGTTCTGGACGTGGTGCTTTCGTGCCGAACTGTTCACGTTGTTCCGCATCAAGCCGTCGCGTGGTTCGGAGGTGCTCATCGAGACGCTGGGCGAGGAGTTCAACGGTGTGCTGGGCTGCGACTACTTCGGCGCCTATCGCAAGTACATGCGTCAGTTCGACGTGCTGGTGCAGTTCTGCCTGGCCCACCTGATCCGCGACGTGAAGTTCCTCACCACGCTTTCTGACAAGAAGCAGAAGGCCTACGGCGAGCGAGTCCGCGAAGCCCTGCGGGACCTTTTCGCGGTGATCCATCGCCGCGAGAAGCTCAGCGAGTCGGGCTTTGCGAGGAAGCTTCAAGCGGCCCGCGCCGAGGTTATCCGCGTGGCGACCACACGGGTGCCGCCAGGCAAGTACGCCCAGAACTTGGCCGCGCGGTTCCACAAGCACGGCGAGGCCTACTTTCAGTTCATCACCACCCCGGGCATCGAGCCGACGAACAACCTGGCCGAACAAGCGATCCGCTTCGTGGTGATCGACCGCCGCATCACCCAAGGAACGCGCAGCGAAACCGGCCGCCGCTGGTGCGAGCGGATCTGGACGACCGTCGCCACCTGCGCGCAGCAGGGCCGCTCGGTGTTCGCGTTCCTATTGGAATCGGTCGAAGCTCATCTTCACGGTGTTCCCCCGCCCTCGCTGCTGCCGTCAGGAAGCTGACGGCGTTCTTCTCTCAATGTCCCCTTGTCTCGCCCTGCGGCTCCGCGCTCATCCTCCGGCAGCCCCGTGAACGGTTACAAGGCGGCAAACGTGAGTCGCTTCTCTTCAAAACGCTCGTACTGCCACTTGATCAACGTGTAAGCCAGTGGTGCTCGTTTTAGTCCCAGACTCTCCAGGAGGAGACGCACCAGTCGGTGCTCTCGACATGAGTACTGGCTCTTCACCCAATCGCGGGAGCCATCGGGAGTCATGTGTTTGTGCATCGCCAAAGCCTTTTCTCGGTTAAAACTAACTAGTCTCAAAAACGTTTTTTGGTATTCCTTTGCAGGTTCTCGGGAGAACAGGGTACATCAACGCGCTTCCGTCTTCCATTTCGCGGAGGTCGCTTCCAATCGGGTTCGATTCTCTCAGCTCGGGAGCAAGCCATCTCAACTCGGGAGCAGAAGTAGTATCGGGCGCGCGCATCCAGGAAACTGTCTTTTCCTTTACTCGCGAAGCAGATCGCGTTCATGGTCGAGAGTAGCGCGCCTTCCTCGGTCCAAGTGCGCGCCCAGAGGAAGTGTATCCTTAACCACACCTTTTCGAAATAAGAGTGAGAGAAAAAGCACGAGGACGGCGCACGCCGTACTCGTGCAGTTCTACCCGTATCCTTGGAGGTTAGGCTTCTCAGTATATGATCTTGCTGGCGAGCAAAATACCATGTTGTTGAGCAGCAAGATGGAGCGATCGAACGTGTGCAAAAATGGATAGAGAACATCTGAACACCTAGCCGGCAAGGATTCTGGACTCAGTTGTTTTTCCAGGCACTACGAATCACGTTCCAGTTCATCCACATGTGCCGCTTCTTTTTGCCGCCGAACTTCCGACTGTGCCACCCGATGAAGCCGCGATCTTTGAGGAGGAACAAGACTTTGGTCACCATGTGTTCCGGCCAGCCTGTGCGATCAGACAGTTCCCGCGACGAGTTCGCAGTCCAGCGTTTCTGCAGGCCGCGATTAGTGTTGGGAACGTGCCCTCTTTTCGGGCTTGTCCAGTACACCAAGTCTCAGTAGTTCCAAATTTCGTAACTTGATATAGGTGAACGCAAGGGCTTTTTGGTAAAGGACTTAGGGGATCACACATACCCAAGTCCAGACCAGGAGGTAACCCATGCGTTCACGGAAGAACCATTGTACGATCTCATGCCGCGAAGTCCACAACCGCGCCGGAGCCATTGTCCAGCAGCATCTCCAGTTGCAGGACCATGGGTACAAATGCCGGGCGTCGGTCTTGCTGAATGTCCTCTTTTACGCAGCTTCCCGTATTGGCTTCATTTCCGCTGCTTGCCGGAATCTGGCGGGCGCGCCAACACAGCAGACCGTATTCAACGTGCTGGTGGCGACGTTGCCGGAGTATCACGAACTGGAGAAGCGGTTGAACAAGGCGCTGGTGGACGGCCTTCCCAAGGCCGTGCGACGGCGCAAACAGACGCTGGCGATCGACCTGACGTTGATCCCGTACCATGGCGAGCCACATCGGCACCTCGACGAAATCTATCGCAGCCAACCGAAGAGTGGCACGAGTCACTTTCATGCATACGCCACCTGCTACGTGGTTCGCAACGGGCATCGTTTCACGATCGCCTTGACGCCGGTACAGCGCGGCGAATCGATGGAAGAGGTCGTCCGTCGCCTGCTGCGTCAAGCACGCGCCCAGGGCGTAAAATGCCGGCTTTTGCTGCTGGATCGCGGGTTTTACTCGGTTGCAGTCATCCGTTATTTGCAGGCAGCCCGCTGCGCTTTTCTGATGCCGGTTGTCAAACGCGGCCGCAAGCCGAAGGCGGGCCAAGCCGCGACGGGTACGCGGGCCTTCGCCCAATGGAAGAAGAGCGGTTGGGCCACACACACCCTGAAAGCGTCCAAGGCAACCAAGTACGGCAAGACCGCGACCGTCAGGATTTGTGTCAAGTGCGGCAATCTTGCCGGCAAGTGGAAACGCCACGGCCGACGGGCGTTCGTGTATGCGTTTTGGGGATTCCGGCCTGCCAGCCCGCAATGGGTGTACGAAACGTATCGCAAACGGTTCGGTATCGAAACCAGCTATCGCCAGATGAACGAGGCACGCATCCGCACCTGCACTCGCAATCCACTGTTGCGGCTGCTCTTCTTCGGCTTGGCGATGATCCTCCGCAACGTCTGGGTCTGGTTTCATTTGACCACCCTCTCGGAACGCCACGGACGACGACTCGCGTTACATCTGGAGCGTCTTCCATTCCGCGATATGCTGCTGAACCTGCAGCGGGTGGCCGAAGTGATCATGGGAATCACACAATGCATCCTCGACGTAACCTCCGGCCACGCAACACCTTCTGACACACCGGACGCTTTCAGCTAAAATTTGGAACTACTGAGTCTGCCAGAACGTCCGCCGCGATCCGCTCATGGAGAGTCAAGGTCTCGCCTTTCTGCAAGAGGCGCCACATCCATCGCCTCGAGAAGATGCCACGTCCATCTTCGTCCGACAGCGACTTAAGGAAGAGATCGCGTTCTTGGCTGTCGAGATTGCAGTCGATAGTCTCGTACGGTGATAGACCGAGGTCTTCTTCGTCATCGTCCTGTTCGCTCGCGGCGAGAGCCTCCGTGAAGGAGAGGCCGTCGTGGCTGGACACTGGGTCCCACTCTCCCTTTTTGACGTGCGACAGTTCGTCGTCGGGCCTCCTGCGGCGAGGCCTGGGCTTCAGTCGAGTGCGGCCGTTTTGCGAGCAATGCTTGGCAGCCACTCTTGGCCGTTGACCGGACCGGCCATTTCTGGTAGTATTCTGCATGTACAGTCCCTTTTGTCCGGCCGGGGTGCGACCACACCATCGGCCGGCATGCTCATAATGGCCATCACGGAACTCCCGCGGCGGCCCCTTTTTCTTCAGTGCGATCTAGTGGCGATCCGCACGCCACCTTATCGGGGCTGCGGATAGTCCTGCCAGTTCGCCTCCCGCGATGGCCCACGGCCGGCAGAACCAGCTTCACCACGTCGTCCTCCGATGCGATCCGCTGACGCTCCCAGACCCGCGCCCCGTACTTGCTGTCGTCCATCTTTGTTCCTTTGTCCCAGCCCGATCGTGCCCGTGGTTCGGAAAGTTAGGTCATGTAACGTCCCGGCCGATCTCCTTTGGTGTTTCGAGGGTGCATGCTCTAAAGAAGCAGCCGTCCCCGGTGTGATTAGGTCGGGGACGGCCTAGTGCTGTCGTCCCGCGCCAATCGGGCTGACAGCCTTCTGCGACTCGATCCCATTCGTGGAGTCTGCATTTTCTTCGCCAACTCGGGCCGAAGTGCCTGGCGGGCCGTATTGCCGCCACCATTACTCAGTGCATTGCAAGTCCGTCTCCAGACAAAGCCGCCTCGTCCGCAGTTCCCGGTTCAAGGGCCAGCGCCTTCGTGGCGTGGGTCGCCATCTGAAGAACGACCCGCCGGCAGTAGGCCGAAACGGTTGTGCCCTGGATCGCCGCAGCTATCCGGATGCGTTTATGGTCCTCGCGCGACACGAAGATCTTAACCTGCTTTTCACGTTCTAGTGTCCTCATCGGGGCCTCCTTGTGTGGTTTCTCCAAGAGTACCCGATGCCCGCACAGTCCGAAAAGAGAACTTTGGGTTTCGGACGCCAGATGCTGCCTCTTACTTCTTTGTCTGGCAGGACTTACGGCGAGAAAAGTTTTTTTCGAATGAGTCGCTATCGACAGAAACACACCGGGTCTGCTATCGTTTCTGTGTTGGGTGCGCGGCCGCACATCCTGGTCGCAACACTCGCCGGGCAGTCGAAATCAACAAATGCGTCTGAGGCCTGTATGGTAGCCCCGGCTACGATGGATTCTCACCTGTTGCCGTCCATGCATCTTGCGAATAGCAGCTAAAAACCATTTTTTGAGAAAGGCCTCTTCGAAGCAGAGACGCCGGCAGGCTCACAACCTCGATCCTCACAACGGGCACGACCTGTGGCCGAATCAGCGGACCTCCTGGGTTAGCGCAACACACCGCACAACGCTTATCTGCCCTGATATGAGCCACCGCGCTCATTCGGCCATGGCGGCTCAATTTGTGTGCCTCCGACCGCACCAAGCGACTGCCCGCAGACGCAGGAAACACCACCTTCCCGCATAATGATCCTCGCCAGTAAGCTCCTCGCAAGCCCATGGACACCCTGCTCGGCGCCGAGGTTTGCTCTTCAGGAGTCGGCGGACGCCGGCAAGGAACTCTTCCGCGGTGGCCCAAGGAAAACCGGCACCCGGAGTCGTCCGTGACCACGGGTGCCGGCCGGTGCGTCTCCTACCCAGGGAGACATTACGAGTGGTCCTATGTGGCTGTCTTGCTCCTGCTGGACGCTCATGTCGGTCTACTTGGGAAGGGCCTTGCTTCCTTCACAGCCTGCTTCCCGAAAGTCACTCCGAGCACGTATGGGGCTCCTTCGCAGTTTCCTTGGCTTCGCTCAACCAGATCACGCCAGCATCGTCCTGGCGGATCCGCGCCTGGTCAGCCGGCACGAGGCCGCTGCCGTAGAGTAGGAACTTGCAGCGGCCAGCCATCCCTTCCTGTCGCATCACCTGCTGCACGTCGGCTACAAGCCGGACGACGTACGCGGACCAGTTCGCCTTGCAGCGAATGTTCGCGATCCGATCTGCTTTCGCCGGATGGCCAGCTTCCCGAAGCGCCTCCTCCGTGAACCGAAGGCCCTTACCCCGGGGATTGACGGGCTCGGCAAAGATCTCCTCGACGCCGCAACGCTTGGCGAACCGGACGAGTTCCCGGATTGCCTTGCGGCCGTCCGCGATCCCAGGCAACAAGGGGCAGAGCATCGCGTACGTCCGCAGGCCCATGCGGTGGGCTTCGTGAAGCGCCGCCATCCGTTCCGAGATGGACGAGGCATTCGGCTCGATGATCTTCAGCACGTCCTCCTTCTCCACCGGTCCCGTCAGGGAGAGCCCGACCAGCACACGATCGCGGTCACGGGCGATGAGATTGAAATCCTTGGTAATCCCGGCGTTCTTGGTCAGAACCCGGACCATCCATCCTGGCTGAGCGAGGATCGCCTCCAGGCTACGGCGACCCATGTCATGCCCCTGGGCGACGGGGTCCCAAGCGTCCGTGGTGGTGCAGAGCATGACGAGGCCCCGCTTGCGTTTCCTCTTGGCCGCGATGGCGACCTTTTCGGGCATTTCCGAGTCGATGATGGCATACCCGAAATCATACGGGTTCTCGTCCACTTCCCGGAACGACTTGTGGCACCGGAGGACCGCACCTGATGAGCAGTAGGTGCAGCCGTGTGCGCACTTGGTGCCAATGTTGATGGCAAACTTCGCCAACTCCTTTCGCTCGAACGCCTTGGTCCTCCTGATCGCTTCCTTCAGCGGTTGATCGTACACCCGCAGGTTCGTATCCACCAACTCCATAATCATCTCCTCGATTGTCGTTCAAATCATTGCCAGTTCCCAAGAGCAGCCGCCCCGGGGCTGTTCTGCCCCGGGGCCGGCTACTCGCTGCGGGCTCACGCTAACCCCGCGGGTACTTGTCTCCTAGCCGGATCATCGGTGACCAGACATGGACGCACGTCTTCGCACCGCAGCACGTGTGAGGGACGACGAAACCGGTCCCCACAACGCAGAGGACACGTCCCCGTGCTTCGACAGGATATCTAGCAGCACGGGCAACGCCCGAGCCCACTCCTTGTCCGTCACGCCATCGGCCCTGTAGAGCCGATCCCTCCTGTACGGAGGGGCGATGTAGCCCACGAGGTAGCTCTCGGAGCTTCGTCGAAACGCCTCGCCATGAAAGACACACGTGAGTACCTTCCCGGTCCGGACCGACCGAGTCACATACTCTGTTGCGACCGACTGCTCCTGCGCAGTCGCCTTGGCGGCGGGCCGGATAACCCGCCTGCTGGACTTCGAGGCTGCTTCTGATGGAGCCATACTTTCTTCCTCCTTCGAAAAAGGTTTTGCTAGGCGCCTTAGGTACGCTGGCCAGGAACTCACCTGACTTGTTGCGCGACCCGAGTGGGCACCATTGACGGCAGACGCTGAGACTCATACTCATATGTGGCCTCCTTGGTGTTCTGCCGTTTCTCCAGGGTGCGGACGACCGATCTGAGGTCGTGCCGCATCGCTTTCGCGGCTGTTACGACCCTTTGCGGCTTTTCGGGATAACCGCAGCAGGGACCGCAGCAACCGCGCTTCTCGCAGTTTCTCCGCGAGCCGTTCCATGACTAACTCCGGTGGGGGAATCAGCTTTCGAAGTTCATGACGTGTTCTGCGAGACATACTCGGTCCTCCAGTCGTTAGTGTACGACACCATGCGACCGAGTATACTGACTCCCTGGTTGCCAGACACTTTCCATTTGGACAGTTTTCGGCAACCAAGCTGAGCGGGCGAGCCAAGTTCGCTGCCGTCCCGGCCCGAAGAGTGGTCTAACCGTCGATTGAGAGAATCAAGAAGCCTGCCTTCCGTGCCAGCGTAATCGGGATTTGGCCTTCTGCGAGCCGGGAGTTGAGCTTGCTCTTCAGGGAGTCGATCGCCGACTCGCTCTTGTCTGACGACGACTCGTCGCCCCAGAGGTGATCTGCCACGTCCTGAACGAGAGCCCTACGGTTGCCCAAGGAGTACGAGAGCAGCCTCCATTGCTGGGGGGGTAAGTCGATAGGCGGGGCGCCCTTCCAGGAGAATTGAGTGGGGGGAATCAGGGAGTAGGGCAGGTCCGATTCCTCATCATCCCGACGATCAGGCGACGGAGGCTTGCCGACACTGAGACAGTTCACGCCCCTCGATGGCTCCGACGCTCTGTCGTCCTCGCCTACGATCCAGGCAACGTCAGCGGCGGTGCGCGATTGATGTGTCAAGTGATCAACCAGCGTCTCGCGGATGACTCGGACCTTCTGTTTGACAGATTCCAGGTCCGGAGAGCCATATTGGTTCGTCTCAACGTCGGATAACTCAACTTGCAGGTCCCCGAACGCTGGGTCGGTTTCGCGCATTCGTCGGAGCAAGTCTTGAAGCGCCGGGATTGGATACCGCTCGCCCAGGAGTTCACGCTGCTCCTGGTTCGCAAGGGTCAGCACCTGCGCAATCAGGCCACCGAGTTCGATCCATCTGGAGCACTGTTTCGACAATGCTTCGCCCAGGTCGGCAACTCCCTGTCGGTAGTCCATCCATTCCTGCGTCGACAGCGGCGAATGCGAACGCTCGGCTTCTGGCGAAAGATCGTAATCCGCCATCTCCATGTCGCGAAGCATCTCTCGATGCTGGCGGGCCATCCATCGTTCTCGGTAGGCGTCCCAAGCGATTGAAAGGGCTGATTCCGCCCCATGTGCGGAACCGCGGACAGCGTCTCCAAGGCCAGTCTCTACCAGGTGCAGCAACTTGGAGCGGGTTCCGTGGACAAGATCGCTGAGCACATCGGGGACAGCGCAATCATCCCCCGCCGACGTCCCCCAGAACCAGTAGGAGTGGGCGCGTTCGAGCAGGTGCTGATTGACAAAGCCCAGTTCCAGAAGATCGCGGTGAAGGTACCGATGTGCGGGCAACATAGTACAGCCTTTCTCGCGGGCGGGACCAAGCAACGGTGGCCGTAAGACAGGTCGAAGACAACTACCCCGGGCAACGATCTTGGTCGCTTCGGGCGGCTCCTTCGCCGCCGCTCCCGCATGAGGCCGATTGTATAGGAACGGTTCGCCAGGTGCCACCATTCCCCCGAGACCACAACGGCGGTTTTGCAGCGGGCTGATCCGTGCCCGGAAAGCCATCAGCAGCGAGAGCTGCAACCACAGCCATTGGGTTCTATGCCTGATCTATGGCGAGGTGTGGTAGCCGCAGCAGCTCGTCTTGTGTTGCCTCCGGCCTTGTCAAGCGACTGCCCGCGGACGCAGGAAACACCGCTCCAAGGTGCTGCGACCATCGGAGCGTGGATTACGCAACACGGGTCGTGGGACGGACTCGATGGGCCAAACGTCAGTCGGTGGTGAAGATGAACCGAGCAGCCACAGATTTCGCCACGTCGCAGGCCTTAGTTGTTGCTATCGCGGGCCTTGATTGCGCCTTTGCCCCAGCGATAGACGGTAGTCCTGTCAACTCCCACTTCCTCTGCTATACGAGCGACCTTGAAACCGGCCCGTCGCATGCGTTGGATCTTGCGAATCTTGGCGGGCGAGATGTTCGGCCCGCCCTTCTTCTGCACCTCTGGGAATGGCTGTTCTACCGCCGACCAAACGGGATGCAGTTGTTGGCCTACCAGGTCTATCGCCTCGAAGACCCTGGCAAACGGTCGGTTCGTGTACAAGTCGAGTTGGTCGTCTGTCGACACGGGCCTGCCGTGGCAGAGGAAGACTCCGGCTACCTCGCCTCCGGCTTGCTGGCGGATCAGGTTGCCTGCCGTCTTACGCAGCTTGTTGAAGCTAAGGCTGCGAAAGTCCTTATGGTCCTTCTGGATTCGCTTTGTCAGGTTGTACCAGGTATTGGGGAGCTGAAAGTTCGTATGATTCCCCTTTGTCGGCGTGTCGTAGCGATTGCCCTTGCGTGTTACCAGGAGCGTCGAGACATCCGGGGGCACGGCGATCTGGCTTCGTTGGCGGAGCCACCATTCGATCGCGGTGACAGTCACGGGCCACAGCTTGTACTCGCCATAGACGCCAGTCTTCTGCCGAAGCCGGAACACCCAGCTATCTTCGCCGCTGCTGACGTAGCCCACTTCTCGCTCGTGGGGATGCCTCTTGTGGAGGTAGACTTCATCCAGGCCGAGCGAAGCCAACTCAGCCCGGCCGAATCCGCAGTTCAACGCGATCAACATGAACACCCGCTGGAGTGGCTTCGCGTACTCGTATAAGGTTTGCAGTTCGTCGATGTTGTAGACGTCTACCTGCGAGTGACGCCGCAACGACGATTTCTCTTCCGACGTCCGCACGACCCGAAGTGGCGTCGTCTCGTAGTCGGGAGGCCGCCTCCACGAGTAGTCGGGGCACTTGTTGAGCCACCGGAGAAAGCTGCGGAACTGCTTGATGAGATTCTTCGCCGAGGAGGCGCTGACCCTCTGGCCGTTCTCGCGGATCGGTCTGAGCCGAAGCACGTTGAGTAGCTCGTCGATGTGGTGCGCGGTCAGTTCGACTAGGGCGCAGTCTGGCAGATGGCGAAGGAGGAAGTCGACTTGGCGTTTCTGCGTGCTTCCCCAAGCGTCCAGCCGGCCGTCCATCCCGAGGTAGGTTTGCTCAATCCACTTCGAGTGGGCATCGAAGGCTGAGTGGAGTGTTTCGCCACCTCCGTGCCGCCGCCGCAGCCGCCTAGCCCGCTCGACAAGTTGCTCTGCCTCCTCATCAAGCTCGCGATCGGCCCCTGCCTGCAACTCCTGATCGAGCAGTTCGATGTGGATCACGTCGACGTCATCGCGAAGACGGTTAAGCCATTGTCCGACCGATGGATCCGCCAATCCTTTGGCGGCCAGTTGTTCCGGCAGCGGGACCCGAGCGACTGCCTCCCCTTTGCGGATGGCTTCGGCGATAGTCAGCGTCACATCGTCCCACACGGGTCGCCCCTCTCGGACCTCTTCCATTTCCGGTATACCCATTGAGACAACAGCCCCGATTGAGACCGCCGGCCCCCCCGTTTCCGTTCTTCTGGTCTCTCGAACGAGCCGGCCCATCGACTCGACCGACTGGCCGGGCTTCGGATGCAGGACCGTCAGCGTCTGTGTCTCCCAGCGGTGACAGACGGCTCGCCAGAGCTGCTCCAGCTTCAAGCTGGCGATCTGGGCCTTAGTGCGGTCACGGCCCAGGTAGAACTTCTGCTGCCCATAGCCCTTGGGGGTTTGCTTCCAGCCGAGGTTGCGTACGAAACGCCCCTTGGCGTCCTGGCACAGATCCGGCTTCGTGGCCATTTACGTCACCGTGAACATGGTGGAGTCTCGTGTCTGATAACGCCATCATACCACCAAAAATCAGATATTCAAGCCCGCTATTCAGACACGAAATCAGACATATAGGCGATTTTTGGCCGAAAACGGTGACCGCACACTTTCCGTAAGTCCATAAAAGAAGGCCACTTACGGAAGAAACCGTAAGTGGCCTT
Organism: Thermoguttaceae bacterium; assembly: GCA_040772845.1. Classification (GTDB taxonomy): domain Bacteria; phylum Planctomycetota; class Planctomycetia; order Pirellulales; family Thermoguttaceae; genus PWXP01. Next base: position 4,015,862 of record JAXGXG010000001.1, on the reverse strand, counting down.
AGTGGAGGCGGCGGGGATCGAACCCGCGTCCCGCGACGTTTCCAAGTAAGCTTCTACGTGCGTAGCCGATCGTTTGAAATTCACCCGTTGGAGCCCCGATCGGCAGGGTCTCCGCAAGGCTAGCGGGCAACTTGGTTTAATCCCAGCCGTGGCCTGCATGAACCGGGACGATCCGGAATTGGCGGCCGGCTTTTGGGCCTCTCCGGAGAAAGCCCGCAGCCGGGGCTACATTGTTATGCAGCCATTGCGAGGTTAGACTCGGCAATTAATGGTGCGGTCAGCTTTTTACGTGGCCAACTGACCAACCACGGCACGCCACGTACCCTTCAACTGCCCGGTCGAATCCAATTCGCCCCCAGTTGCGCCAGGTAACGGCTAACGTAAGAATTATACCCTGTGCCGGCCCGAAAGTCTATCCCCCGGTTCTGCGGTTGCGCATGGCAGAAATGCCGGATACGGCTACCAGCGCCTACGCGTTATGATCCACTCGTCCCCCCTTGACCGCCGGGGGGGGGCGTAGAGTGCAACGTGCGGTTGCTTGAACGCCGACAAGTTTGAGGCAAAAGATGCGAAAACGGTTTGAACAGATTGCGCTCATAGGCATGTTCACGGCCTTTTCGTGGCTTGCCATGCAGGCGGTTCACGAGTTGGGCCACGTGTTGGGCGCGGCGGCAACGGGCGGGAAGGTGACCACCGTCGTACTGCACCCATGTACGATTTCGCGGACGGATGTCTCGCCGAATCCAAGCCCGCTGTTGGTCTGTTGGGCGGGTCCGATCGTCGGCGTTGTTCTTCCGCTGTTGGCCTTCCTCGTTGCGCGCGTGGGTCGCGCACCTGGGGAGTTCCTGTTCCGGTTCTTTGCCGGATTCTGCCTGATTGCCAACGGCGCCTACATTGGCGTGGGTTCGTTCGAGGGCATTGGCGATGCAGGCGACATGCTCCGTCACGGCTCGCAACCGTGGCAACTGATCCTGTTCGGGCTTGTCACGGTTCCGCTGGGGCTGTGGTTATGGAACGGCCTGGGCCCCAGTTTCGGCCTCGGCCCCGCCAAGGGTGTTGTAAACCGTTCCGCGGTCGTTGTGTCGATTATCCTGTTCAGCGCACTCGTTGTGGTGGAAGCGGTGATAGGCAGCCGGTGACTTGCCCCACCCTCATCATCACAACCGGCCTCGCCCCCTCACCCGGGGGGCGCCAGTCGCTTCCCTCGCCCAGCGCAGCAGCTTACAATCGCCGACGGACAGCCGATCCAGCGCAATGGCGAGCGGCGGGCGTAATGGCGAGCGGCGGGCGTAAGCCCGCTGTTTGGTATATCGGGGAAAGGAAACGAAAACCAGCGTGAACCAACACCGGAGTAACCCAACGCCGGAACACCGGGGCAAACCAACACCGGGCTGACGCCCGGTGCTCGCCTAGTCGACTCGCGGGCGATGTGTCTTCAGTGTGGAGCCAAGGACATGGATCGATACTGGTTGTTGACGTGGACGACGTATGGAACATGGCTCCCGGGCGATGCACGCGGATTCGTCAGTAATATTCAGTAGTTCCAAATTTCGTAACTTGATATAGGTGAACGCAAGGGCTTTTTGGTAAAGGACTTAGGGGATCACACATACCCAAGTCCAGACCAGGAGGTAACCCATGCGTTCACGGAAGAACCATTGTACGATCTCATGCCGCGAAGTCCACAACCGCGCCGGAGCCATTGTCCAGCAGCATCTCCAGTTGCAGGACCATGGGTACAAATGCCGGGCGTCGGTCTTGCTGAATGTCCTCTTTTACGCAGCTTCCCGTATTGGCTTCATTTCCGCTGCTTGCCGGAATCTGGCGGGCGCGCCAACACAGCAGACCGTATTCAACGTGCTGGTGGCGACGTTGCCGGAGTATCACGAACTGGAGAAGCGGTTGAACAAGGCGCTGGTGGACGGCCTTCCCAAGGCCGTGCGACGGCGCAAACAGACGCTGGCGATCGACCTGACGTTGATCCCGTACCATGGCGAGCCACATCGGCACCTCGACGAAATCTATCGCAGCCAACCGAAGAGTGGCACGAGTCACTTTCATGCATACGCCACCTGCTACGTGGTTCGCAACGGGCATCGTTTCACGATCGCCTTGACGCCGGTACAGCGCGGCGAATCGATGGAAGAGGTCGTCCGTCGCCTGCTGCGTCAAGCACGCGCCCAGGGCGTAAAATGCCGGCTTTTGCTGCTGGATCGCGGGTTTTACTCGGTTGCAGTCATCCGTTATTTGCAGGCAGCCCGCTGCGCTTTTCTGATGCCGGTTGTCAAACGCGGCCGCAAGCCGAAGGCGGGCCAAGCCGCGACGGGTACGCGGGCCTTCGCCCAATGGAAGAAGAGCGGTTGGGCCACACACACCCTGAAAGCGTCCAAGGCAACCAAGTACGGCAAGACCGCGACCGTCAGGATTTGTGTCAAGTGCGGCAATCTTGCCGGCAAGTGGAAACGCCACGGCCGACGGGCGTTCGTGTATGCGTTTTGGGGATTCCGGCCTGCCAGCCCGCAATGGGTGTACGAAACGTATCGCAAACGGTTCGGTATCGAAACCAGCTATCGCCAGATGAACGAGGCACGCATCCGCACCTGCACTCGCAATCCACTGTTGCGGCTGCTCTTCTTCGGCTTGGCGATGATCCTCCGCAACGTCTGGGTCTGGTTTCATTTGACCACCCTCTCGGAACGCCACGGACGACGACTCGCGTTACATCTGGAGCGTCTTCCATTCCGCGATATGCTGCTGAACCTGCAGCGGGTGGCCGAAGTGATCATGGGAATCACACAATGCATCCTCGACGTAACCTCCGGCCACGCAACACCTTCTGACACACCGGACGCTTTCAGCTAAAATTTGGAACTACTGATATTGATTGCGGCGATGGCAAACCGCATCGGATCAACACGCCCGGTGTTCCTCCAGCGGCCAATATGCCTGGATTGGAAGGAATGGCACGAGACAGAATGAAGGGGGCGCCCGTGTTTCTGTCAGTAGATCATGCCTCGCCGCTTCTGGACCAATTCATGGAGACCGCCCAGTACCGGGGCTGGCAGTTGCATGCAACTGGCATTATGCGGAATCATGTTCACATTGTCCTGGGCGTTCCAGGAGACCCCGACCCGGATGCGCTTTTGCGGGATTTGAAGAGTTATGGAAGTCGCCGCTTGAACCAACAATTTGAGCATCCCAAGAGCGGAACGTGGTGGACGGCAGGCGGATCACGGCGAAAACTGCCGAATGAGCGAGCAGTGCGAGCGGCGGTCGAATACGTTCGTTGTCAAAAGAGTCCACTTCTGATCTGGATAGCACCGACATGGGAGGACGAGCATGGAGAATAACGATCTTCCGGCGAGCGGGGGACGTGAGTCCCCTGTTGCTCGTGCAATGATGCCCGACAACGACATCCACGCCGTAACCGGGGCGTTCGGTTACTCGGGTAAGTATATCGCCGAGCGGCTGCTGGCCGAAGGCAAGAGGGTGATTACGCTCACCAACTCGCTCGATCGGCAGAATCCGTTCGGCGGCCGAGTGCAGGCGTTTCCCTTTTCCTTTCACGATCCGGAAGAACTGCGGCAGTCGCTCCGCGGTGTCTCGGTGCTGTACAATACGTATTGGGTACGCTTCAACCACCGGACCTTCACACACGCCGATGCGGTTCGCAATACGCTGACCTTGTTCCAGGCGGCCCAGGCGGCCGGGGTCGAACGAGTCGTGCATGTGAGTATCACCAATCCGACGGAAGACTCGCCGCTGGAATACTTCAGCGGCAAGGCGCGACTCGAACGCGCATTGATGGAAAGCGGCATCTCCTATGCCATCCTTCGACCGACCGTCCTGTTTGGGAAAGAAGATATTCTGGTTAACAACATCGCGTGGGCATTGCGACACCTTCCGGTGTTCGGCGTGTTTGGCCGTGGTCAGTATAAGGTGCAGCCCATCTATGTCGATGACCTGGCCGCGATCGCCGTGGAACAGGGCAAAGATCGGGAGAATCGGGTTATCGAAGCCATCGGGCCAGAGACGTTCACCTATCGAGGGCTTGCCGAATCGATCGGCGAGATCATCGGCAAGCGTCGCCCGATCGTATCGGTTCCGCCCTCGGTCGGCTACGCCGTCGGCTGGCTGATCGGCAAGTGGGTCGGCGACGTCATGATCACACGCGAAGAAATCGCCGGGCTGATGGCAAATCTCCTTTACGTCGACGCCCCACCTGCAGGCACAACGAAACTGACCGACTGGGCCCGAGACCGCGCCGCAACACTCGGGCTGCACTACACGAGTGAACTTGCCCGGCGAAAGGACAGGCAGACGCAATACGGGAGCAACTGAGACGACAATACCGCTCCGAAGCGAGTCATTCGTGCCCGAAGTCATTTGATTGCACCAGCGGGAAGCGCAGAGGATCGCCCTTATGGGCAACGTACACTCTCATTCGCATTTCCATCGATCCACATATCTTCGCTCGCTTGCGAAGACTAGGTATACTACGGGCAATGACTGCCCCTGATCCGAAACATTGGTACTCCGAATGCTGGCTTCAGGCCCTGCTTGTTGTTGCACTGGCTGCCGGTGGAGGGACGTGGCTGGCTTATCGTGCGATGAAGCAGGCGTCTGCCGTCGCTGCCCTTGACGAGATGGGTGTGCAGGTTACGAACAGGACAAGAACCCCGGAATGGTTCTGGGCACCATTCGGTCAGCTTGGGCAGACAATCGTCCGAGCCGAGGTGCATTCGGACGACGTCCAAGAGGCAATACCTTACCTGAAAGCGCTGCCAGGCTTGGAGGAAGTTGCCATTGTCAGTTGGCCAGGACCACCGCCCCACGATTACGGAGTGGAAGCGGAGGCGCTACTCCGAAAAGAAATGCCACACATTACGACGCAACGCTGGGGTCTCGGGTTAGACTTTGTCACAATAACAGAGCCCGTGCAGATTCCTGAAGGAGCAGAGCTAGAGATACTGTTGGAAAGAATAAGGCACATGAATGACGACTGAGCATACGAGCAGGAACACGATCTCCTCAACGCAGTAGCGGGCTTGTGCTCTCGTGAATCGGAAAGGCATTGATGGCACAAGTCCGCTCCTGCCCTCATCCCCCTCAACCCAAGACCAGGGTTGTCTCGCATGTCGTCCGATGGTAAACTCAGGCCGGTTGGAATGAGACCGATGTCTCCTCGCACGTTGTGCAACAAGGATCGGGCGGTGGGCTGAAATGCTGGAACGCGAGCACTTCATCCGCTTCAGAAAGACGGCGATCTTCCAGATGTGCCTGGAAGACGGGAGGCTCGATGCATCGCAACAGCGCGAGTTCCGCGAGTTCGCGACCATTCTCGACGCCCTCTTCCATTACGAATACCACGCCCGGCTGGAAGTCCTTAAGGACAGCTACGCGCCGTTCGATCCCGACCGGGACACTCGCATGACAGCCGAAGAGCGCACGGCCGAGAATCGGGCGGCGGCGCACGAGCAGTTCGCCCGCGCCCTGCAAGAGATTCTTGAGAAGGCCAACTATCGGCGTATCTCGCGAGAGGAGATCGACGAGGCCCTGGTGCGCGAATCGCTCTTCAAGCTGCGGTTGCACGTCGACTTCGACGATTTCGAGGAGATTGTGCTCTTCCGCCGCGGCGAAGAAGTGCGAATGGAGGAGGTCGCCTGCGTGTTCGGGCTCCGCAAGCAGTTGATCGAGGTGCCCACGTGGTTGCGAGTGGTGCTGTACGTGCAGTTCAAGAACGAGGCGTGGTTCAAGGCAAAGCATCACAAGGCCGCGATGTTCAAGCCTGGCTCGACCATCCTGAAACTCTTTCGCACCGTTCCCCGCTACGACATGCAGATGCTGCTGCCGAATACGGAAGTTCGGATGCGGCCGATGGACAAGCTGTGCGTGGGCGTGCCGGCAATCGTCGGCGGGGTCATCGTCCTGGTCACGCGACTGGGAGCCGTGCTCGGACTGGCGACGGCCCTGGCGCTGTTCTACCTGGGCATCGGTACGGAAAGACCGGTGATCGACTCCGCCCGGCTGGTGGCCCTGGGCACCGGCATGGCGGCCTTTGCCGGCTTTCTCTTCAAGCAGTGGTCGAACTACAAGAACCGGACCATCCGCTTCATGAAGACGCTGACGGAAAACCTGTATTTCAGGAATCTGGACAACAACCGCGGCGTGCTCCATACGCTGGTGGACGAGGCCGAAGAAGAAGAGGTGAAAGAGGCCATCCTCGCGTACTTCTTCCTGCTGACCGCCGAGAAGCCGCTCACCTCGGAGAAGCTGGACAACACGATCGAGTCGTGGTTCCAGGACAAGTGGACGGAAACGCTCGACTTCGAGGTCGACGACGGCCTGGGCAAGCTCGTCCGACTCGGGCTTGCTGAAGAAAAGGACGGCGAGTACACCGTCTTGCCGCTTCGGCAGGCGAAAGAGCGGATCGATTACCTGTGGGACAATTTCTTCGACTACAACCACACCCTGGAAACGACGCAAGCCGCCACGGCCGACGCGGATCAGCAGGAACCGCACCCATCGCTGCCGGAATGGCATCAGAGGCAGAAGGTGCAGAGAGATCACTCCGCTTAGTCGAAGAGAACGATGTTTCCGCCTCTACTCCGCAACCGAACCACTTGGCTCACCATCCTTCCTCATGCGAGGGCTTCAAGCTGCTTTCCATCTCCCTTCCGGCATTATACAATCATCAAGAAGCGATCCTTCATCGGGAGCCGAATATGCAAGAGACAAACCGCGATCAGCGGACTTACGTCCACCGGAGTTGCGGAGGCCAAACTACGGTGCACGGCAGTGATCTGATCTATGTAGCCGACATCTTTCATCATCCGGATCGCACGTATTGCCAACGGTGCGATGCCTACTTCGCGATGAACGAATTCTCCTGGAACGATACCGGTGAAATCCTTACCGACTACTACTCTCGATACGCTTCCATGTTCCAAGGATGGGATCGGTTCTTTGCATCAAGTGCAACGGCGCTCATGGCCGGTGCCATAAACGGCATTCTTGGCGGAATTCTAGGGTTCCTCATCGGCCAGGCCTGGGGGACGCTGCCAGCTCTTGGGCTGTGCTTTCTAGTCGCCATTCTGGCCGCTCTCTTGGGTCTCATTGTCAGTGTCAAGGTGCAGACACACGTGTGTAACCGGATAATTGGAACGGACGATTTCACCCAACTCAAGTAGACGCCGCGCTGGGGTGTACTGCGACACCGCAAGGCTCGGCTACCCGACCATGAAAAGCATCTGCCAGAGCACAACAGCAACGCCCAAGGGAATTAGGTACCAGGCGAACAGGGCGAGCCGTCCTTGACGCAGCCAGCGCAGCAGCCACCAGAGGGCGAACAGGCTTACACAGAAGCTCACCAGCCCGCTTGTCGCCAGCAGGCTGACCGGCGTACCGGCAGAGCCGTGGCGCAGCAGGCTGAGGACCTCCAGCAGTCCGCCGCCGGCAATGGCGGGAATGGCCAGCAGGAAAGAGAACACGGCCGCTTCGTCGCGGCGGAGCCGGCAGCCCAGCCCGGCCGCAATGGTACTCCCGCTTCGCGAAATGCCTGGCAGGATGGCAAACGCCTGCAACAGGCCAATCACCAGGGCCCGGCCATAGCTCAGTTCCCGGCAGGTGAGCGTTCCTTCCTCGCGTCGTGCGGCCCAGAGCAACAGGACGGCGGTGATGGGAAACATGAGCCCGGCCACCAGTGGGTTTTCCAAGGCGGATTCTATTGCGTCGCCGATGGGCGATGCCTTCAGCAGCAGGCCCACGGCAACGGCAGGCAAGGAGCCGACAATCAGCAGCCCGATCACCCGGCGGTCGCGGCCCAGCAACGCGAGAATCCGCTGCCGGAAGAAGACCAGGATGGCCGCCAGCGAGCCGACGTGCAGAACGATGTTGACCGTCAGCTTCTCGGGAATCGCGATACCGAACTGATCGAACAGCGACGCGCCGACAATCACGTGTCCCGACGAACTGACGGGCAAAAACTCCGTGATGCCCTGGATAATGGCCAACAGCAGGATTTGAAGCCAAAGCACGGCAGATTCTCAATCGGGGTGGTTCGGGGGTGGCGGATGGCACGGCCGTCCATGGCGGCGGCATGCGCTGCGACTACAGGTCTCCGGACCCGGCAAGCCCCACTTCCTTGAGGTGGTGGGTCTCGTTCAGCGACAAAACTTTGACGCGGCCGTCGGTCCACTCGATACGACTGATCGAACCGTTTTCCAAACGGAACGGATGCCGGTGCGCCGGGATACCCAATAATACCTTAATTGCGGCGCTCAGCAGGCCCCCATGACTGACCACAACCGCATGGAGGCAACCCGTCTGGCGAATCGTATGCAGGGCCTCGTCGCCCCGGGCCATCAGTGCTCGCCGTGACTCACCCCCCGGAATGGCGAAGTCCGGATCGCCACTGAGCCACCGCGCGTACTCTTCCGGATACAGTTCCGGCAGTTCCGTGCGGAGCCGGTTCTGGAATACGCCTGCATCGATCTCCATCAGCCGCGGGTCGGTGCTTATGGAAAGTCCGGTCCGCTCGGCAAGCGGCTGGGCCGTCTCCAGGGCGCGGCGGAGCGGGCTGACAAAGAGTGCATCGGCAGGCACGTCGGCCATCGCATCGGCGACCGCGGCGCTTTGGCGCCGGCCCAGTTCGGAAAGGGGGACATCGGAGTGGCCCTGGATACGGCCCTCCGCATTGTGGGCGCTTTCGCCATGACGAACCAGATACAGAAGCATAAGCAAAAACACGGAAGCTCGAGGAATGCTGCTTTCATCACACGTCGCAATACGTCTTTTGCCAACGATCGACGTTTCCAAGCCTACGTGTATACTATAAACTGTGTCGTTTTGCGAGGGTGAACAAGGGAGAATGGAATCGAAGGTTGCAGGAACCGACTTGCGTTTCATGGAAGGGCCATCGGCCGGCTTGCCCTTGGCTGTCAAAAGGTTGGGGTTGCGGCGATTTGGGGTTGCGCAAGGTTTGTTCCCGTTCCGGGGTCCGATAGGTCTTCTAGCCGCGTGGGCGTAAGTGTCGGGGTGGATTGTGTCTTTGATCCGAACTTGAACGTGCCCGATGTAGCAGGCCGGCAAACGGGGATGTGAGGTGGTGCGTATGGTTTCCAGGGGTAAAGAAACCCCTGGCTACGGTGCGAATCGCCTCCGGCGAATAGGCGCGGATCAGTGGCCGCTGGTGCGCAGCGTGTGGGACTCGAAATCGTACCGTAACAAGCGACTTCTGGATTGGCGGCGGGCGGAAGGAATAAAACCGCACTATCCAAACACCGTGTCAACCCCAACTTTTTGACAGCCCAGGCTTGCCCCGCACCGGGCCATGGTCACCTGGCCAAACAGATCGTGGGGAGCGTTGCCAGTAGCCAACTGACCACGGCTCCAGCCCGGGCTTGCCCGGCGGTGGCCCTTTCTCCAGGATGCAAGTTCGCTGCTGCACCCCCGAGCCCCCAGCCCCCGGCAGACCTGGTGACCTTGCCTGGTCATTGGACCTATGCGATAATTAAGACGAGTCGTGTTGAACCTGTACTACTCGCCGAAGATTGCCGCCCCGATTCAGGGTGAAGTTGCCTGAATGGGGCGAAGAGGTCTTTCACTTCCGCTGAGGTATCTATGCGTCAACTGCAACGGGAGCACGAGTTGTACGAGGATTCATGGGAGGAATGGTACCGTCTGACTCCGCAAGAACGGTGGCGTGAGAGTCAGAAGCTTTGGCAGTTCTATCTCGCCGTGGGAGGTTCACTTGACCCCGAACCCGATTCTCAAAGTCCTTTCGACCCTTACGTCGCACCGAGTGCAGCACCTGTTGATGGGGGGCCAGGCTTGCGTGTTGTACGGCGCAGCGGAGTTTAGTCGCGATACCGATGTGGTTGTGTTGACAACCGGTGAGAACCTGGAACGGCTTCGGGGTGCGATCGATGATCTGCAAGCGCGGTGCATTGCTGTACCACCGTTTGACGCCGGATATCTTGATCGCGGTCACGCTATCCATTTTCGTTGCGAACACCCGGAAGCTCGTGGCATGAGAATCGACGTCATGTCCGTTATGCGAGGGGTAGCCCCGTTCGATGTTCTTTGGCAACGTCGCACAACGATTCAAATCAGGCGTATTGGCAGCCCCTTCGCAATGAACTTGAGCAACTGCGACAGGAACGCCGCAAAGGCTGAAGCCATCATCGTGCAATCCAGACTGCCGAGTGAAACAGGGCGCCGGAGGCCCACCGAACAATGCATGGAAATACGTTCTTTGAAATCGCGGCCGTCTTGAGCCTGGCGGCCATTCTGGGCATGATCGGGCAGAAGGTGCGCCAGCCGCTGCTGATCATGTTCCTGGCCACCGGCATCCTGGCCGGCCCGTCGGGTTTCAACATTGTCGAGAGTTACGAGCAGGTGGAACTGCTCGCCCAGATCGGCATTGCGCTTCTGCTGTTCATCGTCGGATTGCGGCTCGACCTGCATCTGATCCGCACGATCGGTCCGGTAGCCGTGGCGACGGGACTCGGCCAGATTGTCTTCACGTCAATCCTCGGGTTCGGCATTGCCATGGCCCTGGGGATGAACGCCATCAGTGCGGCGTACGTGTCGGTGGCGCTGACATTCTCCAGTACGATCATCATTGTCAAGCTGCTATCGGACAAACGGGAAATCGACTCGCTGCATGGGCAGATTGCCATCGGCTTCCTGATCATCCAGGATATCGCGGCCATCTTGGCCCTGGTCGGACTGACGACGTTCGGATCGACGGTGGCCGACGAGACGGCCGGCTGGGGAACGGCCGTCTTCATCGCCGCCAAGGGCGCGGCCCTGTTGGCTGCCGTTGCGCTATTGATGCGGTTCGTTCTGCCGCATCTGACCCGGCGGCTCGCCCGATCGCAAGAGATGCTCATCCTGTTCGCCATTGCCTGGGCCGTCTTTCTCGGAGCGGTGGGCGAATGGCTCGGGTTTACCAAAGAGGTAGGGGCCTTTCTTGCAGGTGTTTCGCTGGCGTCCACCCGGTATCGAGACGCCATCGGCGCACGGCTGACGAGCCTCCGCGATTTCCTGCTGCTGTTCTTCTTCGTGGATCTGGGCGCGCGGCTGGAGTGGGCGACGGTAGGTTCGCAGGTGGGCGTTTCGCTGGTGTTTTCGCTGTTCGTGCTGATCGGGAATCCGATGATCGTATTGACCATCATGGGGACGATGGGTTATCGGCGCCGCACCGGGTTCCTGGCCGGGTTGACCGTCGCGCAGATCAGCGAATTCTCCCTGATCGTGGCCTCCTTGGGACTGGCCGTCGGCCATATCAACGAGGAGACGGTGGGGCTCGTCACGCTGGTGGGTGTCATTACCATCTTCGTCTCCACGTACATGATCTTGTATTCCGGACCGCTGTACCGGTTGCTTTCCGAACCGTTGAGGCTGTTTGAACGGCGCGATCCCTACCGCGAATCGGCCATCGATACCCTGAAGGACACACCGGCGGTCGACGTGATTCTCGTAGGGCTCGGGAACTTCGGCAGCGGCCTGGCCGATTATCTGCTGCGGCGGCGCAAAAAGGTCATTGGGGTCGACTTTGATCCGGCCGCGCTGGAGAAGTGGCGTGCGCGGGGGCTGACCGTGCTCTATGCCGATGTGGAAGACCCGGAAGTCCACGAGCATTTGCCGCTGGAGAATGCCGACTGGGTAGCCGGCACCGTGCGTTCGCGAGTCTTGAACCGCACCCTGGTCCGCAACCTGCGAGACCGCGGCTACACGGGTAAGATCGCGCTGACCGCGCGGAACTCGGACGAGGCCGCCCTGTTCGAGAAACTGGGCGTCCACGTCGTCTTCCGGCCGTTTATCGATGCCGCGGAACAGGCGGCCGACGCCCTGACGCAAGCCATGGATTTCGTACCGGGCGACGTCGATTGGCCCGTCGCCTTCCAGGATATTCGAATCCGGTCGGAATCGTCGGTTGCCGGCAAGACGATTCGCGACATCTCGCTCGGCGCAACGACGGGCGTGTCCATTCTGGCCGTCAGCCGGGCGGGGCGGGTGTTCGACGAGCCGAACCCGGAGTTTCAGGTGTTTCCGGGCGATCGCCTGTTGTTGATGGGGCTACCGGGCGATTTGCGGGCGGCAGAGGAAATGCTTCAGCAGACCTGCAAACAGGAGGACGAGCGGACCGCCGAACGGTTCGAGATTGCCGAGGTGGCCCTTGCCGCCGACTCCGAATTGGCGGACCGCACCCTGGCCGAAACCCGTTTTCGGCAGCGGTACGGCGTAACCCTTGTCGGCATCCGACGCGATGGCGAACAGATCACCTCGGTCGGCTCTGCGGAACGCCTCCGGGCCGGCGATCGCTTGATCGTCATTGGCGCCGCGGCTGCCGTGCAAAAGCTTCGCCGCGAGGAACCGCTACAGCTCGGCCTGTCCGCCTCGTGAATCTGACCGCGAGCGATACGGACTATTTCGACTTCCGTCGCAGAATGAACACGGTGTCGCTCCGCTCGGTGATTTTGCACACGCCACCCCCGGGTTGATCCCGGTGGAGCGATGTTTGGCAACTACAAGACGCCGCAAAAACGCCCCCTCACCTCCCGCCGCACCGCCGCCTTTGGCGGCGGGGGGTGAGGCTCGATTCCACGTACACCGATCTAGTTGCCAAACCTTCACACTACCGGCACAAGGCCGGCAGGGACGTCAAGACGTCGTGCAACCGGAGAGACTCTCTCAGAGGATCCAGGGAAGCGACCAAGAAGAGGATGCTCCCGGCTTGCCCGGGAGAGACTCACGTTTTGGTGCTACTCGACGTCGCCTCCTGAAGCACCCTCGTCCGGCATCCTTCGCCGGCGTTCGCCGCCGCAGGCATCTTCCGCCACCCCACCGAGGCGTGGCTCACTTGTGCTGCTTCCATCTGCGTGGCACACTGACTATTCGCAGTTTGGCGCAGACGCCGATACGAGGCGCTGCAAGAAAGGGCCACCGGCCGGCTTGTCCGGCCGGAGCCATGGTCTATAAGCTACCGCGACACGCAATGAGAGGTATGATGATTAACGAGGCTAAAGCACTACGCAAATGGCTCTCAGGTTCGGGGCTGAATCCTGTCCATTATCTTATCCTTTCCGAGTTGCGATTGTCGTCCTGGACACCAGCCGAACTTGTCCATAGAGCAACGAGCGCATCTCGTGATGAGGGAGGGGGTTGGGAGACAACTGAAGACGATGTCGCTGAGGGGATCGAGGAACTGAAAACACGACGCCTTATTGAGGAGGTGACTCCGAGCAGGTTGGAGCGTATCCAGCAGGTGTTCCATTCGCCCAAAGATGTTCTGGGCAGCGATGATGTGTTACCTGAACTGGGCGAGATATCGCTCACCCTAAGGGGCGCGCAGATGGTAGTCGCGCTTTTTGAAGACGTGTTTCACATGTACCCAAGTAGCTTCTATACCTTCCAAAGCGACGCGAGCGGGAGAGTACGTCGCATATTTGGAATATCACAAGAGTCTGTCCTTCAGGCCATATGGGACAACCGCAACGACATCGTTACTTTTGCAAATGTCGGACCGATGTACCCGATTGACTCGTGGCGGTCCGACTGGTGGTATTTGCACCAATCTGGTTGGGCGGTCGATATCACGTATGCGGCAGAGAATGAGGGCTGAGCGCGAATACGGTTCTGGGTTTGATCGTTTTTCCTGAACGGAGGCATCCCGGCGAGCACCGGGCGTCAGCCCGGTGTTGGTTCTCCCCGGTGTTGATTTGTTTCCTTCTCCCCGATGTTCCCAAACAGCGGGCTGACGCCCGCCGCTCGCCGTTGTGAAATACGGGGACCTTTGGAGGCAAAGCCCGAAACATCGGGCAAGGCGCCAAAAAAAGGACCCTCCCGCTTATTTCGACTTCCGTCGCAGAATGAACACGGTGTCGCTCATCTCGTCCGTGAGCTTCAGCGGGTGGTCGATCTCGTACCAGAAATCGTAAACGTCCACCAGCTCCAACGACGGGACCGATCGCAGCAGGCGGCGGAATTGCGCGGCCGTGTACATGCGGAAGGGAAAATCGTGACCCACACGTACTTCACGCCCGTTCCGTGTGCGCACCAGCAGGCTGACGCGAAGGTCTTCGATGCGCCGGCGACGATCGGTTGAAAGGACCCGGAGCGTCACGGTCACCTTCACGCCGTGAGAACACTCCGTCCATCGCTCGATACACTCTTCCGACGCATCGGGCGGCAAAAGGTGGAATCCCAGGATGTAGATGCCGCCCGGCCGCAGACTCTTTGCCACACACTCCAGATGCCGCTGCGCATCGGCTTCGGTCAGAAGATGCCGAAACCCGTCGAATGTGCAATAGGCCAGATCGACCGGCTGCGAAAGACGAAAATCCGCCATGTCAGCCTCGAACACCTGGGCCGTAAGGCCCCGCCGCCCGAGTCGTCGCCGCAGGTAGGCCAGCGACGGGCGGTTGATATCGAATCCGGCCAGCGTGTAGCCCCGGCCGGCCAGTTCGGTCGTCAGCCGGCCTGTACCGCACGCCGGTTCGAGTAGCCTCCGTACGGGGAAGGGGCAATACTTCCGGGCCGCCGCCTCGATGAAATCCGCTTCCATTGCGGTTTCCGAGCGGAATGCCAGGTCGTAATACTGCGGATAATCGTACCAGTTGCTCATGGGAATGCCCAATATAGCAGACCCACAACCGACCGCCAATTGCCACCTGTAACTGACCAATCACAACTCCGTCGGGGCGAGCCCGACGGGGATCTGTTCGTACCGGACGATTGCACAAGCCAAGCGCGCCAGAAGGACTCGCTGCACACGCGAAGCGGCGTCCGGCTCCGGTGCAGAGATCACGTGTGATGGCCGTTCTGCCGGGCCAGTACCTCGAGGACGGCGGTCGGCGTGTGGGCCGTGAGAAGGATATCGCGGTCCGGACTATCCACCGCATGCAGAATGCCCGATACCAATTCCGTGTACTCGGAGGTGACCGTCGGCGGCATGAGTGTCAGGATGACAATCCGTACCGGCTCGCCGTCCAGGGCATCGAAATCGACGCCCGTTCGCAAGATGGCCAGCGCGCTGATCATGGTCTTCACCGCCGCGGTGCGTGCGTGCGGCATGGCCAGCCCCTTCCCAATGGCCGTGACCATGGCGGCCTCGCGCTCCTCAACCGCCTGCCATGCATCGTCCACCGAGGCCACGCCCCCGTCGCGAGCACATAAGGCCAGAAGCGTTGCAATGATCCCGCTGCGCGACGTCGGAACCAGATCGGTCACAATGCGGTCCGGGCTCAGACTCGCCAGCCAGTCGATCTCCTCGCCCGGCCGATGCCAGAAGGCCGAACGGCGCGAATGCGTCGCGTCGGTCAAGACGGCGTACATTTCTTCGGCCGAGTCGCAGGCGGACAAGGCGGCGCGCCCCTGGTCGTTCAATACCTTGCTGATCATCGATATGAACTGCAGATACGGCGCGCTGGCGGCCAGCGGCGAAAGGGTCAGCACGATAATGCGGGTCGGCTGACCGTCAATGGAGGCAAAGTCCACGCCTTCCGGCTTCAGACCCACCGCACACACCAATTCCGATACGGCGGCCGTCCGCGCGTGGGGAATCGCAATGCCATGCTGCAGGCCGGTCGACAGGCTCTTCTCGCGGTCCATCACGGCCTCGATCGCCGCCTTGCGGTCCAGAAGAACGCCGGTCGCCGCAATCCGGTCGAGCAATTCTTCAATCACGCCGCGCTGCGTATTGGCCCTCAACCGCGGACACAAGGTTTCCGGCTGCAAATAGCCGCGCAGCGATACCTGAACCGGAGACTTCTCGTCCCGCTGCGACGACGCCATCTGCAGACTGCGTTGAATCTCTCGCGCGTCGAGCGGCTTGCGCAACTCGCGGATCGTCTGTTCCACCGCGGCCACAACCTCGATCATGGCCGTATGGACGAAGACGATCTCGCGCTGCTGGCAAGTAAAGACGATCTCGTTGCCGTTGCCTTGGAAACTGATGACGACGTCGTCTTTGCACAATTGGTACAGACCTTCATCCCGATCGATCGGATGGACGTAGAAACCCTCCGATTCAAAACTGGCGGCAAGCTTCTCGACCAGCATGGCGACCACGGCGACCGAAGGAAAGTGGAACACGATCTGCCGATCCTCACTGGCCGGCGGCGGCTTGCGCACGCCCGGCTTCGAGCCGCGGAACGCCACGATCATCAGCGGCGGTGCGACAACAGACGTCAGCAACGTCACGGCCACCACAATACTGAGAATCTCCTGCGTCAACACGCCGGTGGCCATGGCCATGCCGGCCATCAGCAACGCGATCTCGCCGCGCGGCACCATGCCGGCGCCAATCCGCAACCCGCCGCGAAGATTGAACCCCGACAGCAGCGGCGGCGCCCCGCAACCGATGATCTTGGTCAACACGGCTGCGACGAAGAACACCAGCCCGAACAATGCCATGTGCGGGCTCAGCAGTTGACGCACGTCCACAAGCATGCCCATCACAACGAAGAAGATCGGCACCAGCATGACCTGGAGTACGTAAAGACGCTCGACAATCACGTTCCGCAGGTCGGTGCGCGACAGGGAAAGGCCGGTGACGTACGCCCCGACAATCATGGCGAGTCCCGCCTTCTCAAAAAGACCCGAGACGATCAGCGCCAGTCCCAGCGCCATGACGGCAATAACCGTGCGGCGGCGGAAGAGCTTCAACAGTCCGCCAATCCAATGAGCCGCCATCAGGCCGACCCCCGTAGCCGCCGCCGATATCACGATCGCCTGCATCGCAATGCGGAATATGGTGGCCCATCGTACGCCCTCTCCCGGATGACTCGACGCGGCGATGATGCCCAGGGCGATGGCCAGAGAGATAACGCCCAGCAGGTCGTCAATGACGGCCCCGGCCAGGATGGTCACCCCTTCCGGCGTGTCGAGCTTGCGCCGCTCGGCCAGAATCCGCGATGAGATGCCCACCGACGTGGCCGTGAAGATCACGCCCATCATCAGGCACAGCGGATCCATGAAATGCAGCTCGCGGCCCACCAGTTCCGATCCCAGCGCTACCGTCAGCAGGTTTCCACCAAGGAACGAGACCACGACCCCGCCAATACCCACCAAGGCTCCCGCCACAGAATAACGGATAAATAGCTTCAGGTCCGTCTCCAACCCAACCATGAACAGCAGGACCACGGCCGCCAGAGACCCCACGCCGTACAATTCCGGACTGACCGGAATATCGGCCACACGTACGTCGTCTGCAACAAAAAAAAGTCCTTCCGGAAAGCCGGGAAAAGGAAGACCGCCCAGCAAATACGGGCTGATCAACAGTCCGGCCGACAACTCGCCAAGCACCGCCGGCAAACGCATCCGCTCAAATACCAGCCCTCCCAACCGGGCCATGAACAGAATCACGCCCAGTTGAAGCACCAGAACCATCATGCGATGGGTCAAAGTCGGCGACGGCTCGGTCGCTTGCGATAGCTCCTCGGAAGCCCACGCTACCGAAGCAAAGACCAACCAGGTCAAAAAGGTCGCCCCACATCGCCCAGCAACAGTTGCAGCAAAACGCGACATACAATTCCTTCTACCGCCCGATCAAGCAGGCGCAACACACAATTGCAACACGGGATCCGAAACTCGGCTCTTCCGTTTCCAGACATGGTTCGTCTGGGGTGATGAGCCGTATTTCGGCAGCTTATTCATGTCAGCGAAAACCGCGATTTCCACAGAGCACGGGTTGCCCCGAAACGGAAAATTCCAAACCTATCACTATAAGCAACCATAGGCTGATAGATATAGGGGACAATTGGGCCAAATGCCGATCAGCCACAAGTGGCACTTGTAGCGTGCGGCTGCCGATAATCCGTTACGGCCGACCCCAGACTCGTGGGGGCAGCAGCGGACTTGCATGGCTGGAAAAAGGCCACCGGCCGGCTTGCGGTCTGTTGATTTGGTGCAGTGCTAGCAAGCTAGAAATTGGTGATTTCGGTTCGACGGTCTGGTATTGCGTTCTGCCCGTGGAGCATCGCAAGCTTTGCGATGAGTGCAACCCAATACCTTGCGATCCCATGTTCCGCTATGGTCATTGCTTGTTCTTGCGCAATCTTCCTCTCTTTCTGTGTTTTACACTTGGGCCGCACATTTGGCCGTTTCAGCGCGCAGTGTCCCTATATGACGTGACATCTTTATCAAATTGAACGCGGTTACCGCCCAGAGCCATTCGGTCTTCACTTTCTCCAGCCCCCGTAGCAAGAACTGCCGAAGGCCCATGATCGATTTGAGAATGCCAAAGGTCGTTTCGGCAATCCACTGACGTTGCTTGTAGATCGCTTTCGCGGAAGCACTACTCATCCGAGCCGCAGTCCGCTCTCGCACTTCCTCATATTCGTCTCGCCTGACGGTGCGGCCATGCTTCGTCTGGGGACTCAAACATGCGTCTGCCAGGGGGCAGCCCTCGCAATTCCTGCATTGGTATACCCGGATGGCAACCGGCTTCCCACATCGCTGTTCTCGATCGGTCCTGAAAAAACAAAGCACATTGCCCATAGGACAATAGTATTGGTCTTCCTCGGGAACATAGACGAAGCACGTCTTGGCAAGCTTGCCTGCGTTGTTCCGCTCAAGGTTGTCCCACTCCGACTCCGGAATCGGCTGTCGGGGATCGTCTCGCTTGACCGGGCTACCCTCCGCAGGCTGTTGCGACTCGATCGGAGCATAGAATTCCACCCCCCGCTGCTCCATTTCCACGATGATTGGAGCGGCGTTGTTGCCCGCGTCGGTCAGGAACTTTTCCGGTTTCTGCCCGAAAACCTCTTCGATCCGGTCGACCGAAGCCGGGATGGCCGCGCCCTCGTTCACCGAAGGCAATACGTCCGCATCTATGATGAAACCTGCCTTACCGTCCGTCGTGGCGACAGGCGTATAGTTGGGGGCGTACCCTCCTTCCTTGTTGGGCATAACGTGAGAATCCGAGTCGGTGATCGGTACCTGGGCCGGATTCTTCTTCGGGTCGATACCCTGCTGCCGCCGGGCTTCGTCTGCCGCTTTGGCTTGCTCCAATGCTTTGCGGATTTGTTCCCGTCGATGGTTTACATCGGCCAACTCTTCCGGGAGTTTTGTAGGCGAACCCTCGGTGGCCTGCTCGCCGTCGACGGTTTGCATCTGCGCTACCAAATACTCAAACAATTCATCCAAAGCCTCCAGCTTGGCCTCCAAGGTCTTTGCCGTACGCGTACGGAATCGGCTGTTGTTGGCCTTGACTCGGGTGCCATCAAACGCGACCACCCCCAAACTGATCAGCCCCAGGCCCATGGCCATGCGAGCGATTTGCCGAAACAAGTCCTTCAATTCGTCATGGAATCGGGTGCGGAACTTGCTGAATGTCGTATGATCGATCACGCGGCCTTCGACCAGCCACATGAAGTCGAATCGATAGCGGCAAGCCTCTTCCAGCTTTCGGCTGCTGCGGATTCCCCGATATAATCCATAGAGGATTGCACTGGCGATATACCGTGGATGAATTGGTGGCTGGCCACGTTTCCGTTCATACGCAGCTTCCCATTTCGACCAATCCATACCGGACAGCACCTCGTCGACGAACCGAACCGGATCATCGGGAGCAATCATTGCGTCCAAAGTGGGGTAAAAGACGTGCGTTCTCTGCCGATCGTGGGTTACTTCCGCCCAGTACTCTGACGTGGCCATCGGTTATTCCTCCCATAGAGAAAGGAAATATCCATCCCATATTAACTATATGGCCGCTTACCCAGAAAAATCAACAGACCGCTTGCCCGGCCCGCAGCCGTGGTCAGTTGGCTACTGGCAGCGCCCCCAATGATCCATTCTCCCCCCGCACGTCGCTGCCTGCGGCGACGTGCGGGGGGAGAATATAGCTCGTGCCCCGTTCTGTGTAGCCAACTGACCATAGCCCCGTGCGGGACAAGCCTGGGCTGTCAAAAAGTTGGGGTTGTGGCGATTTGGGGTTGCGCAAGGTTTGTTCCTGTTCTGGGGTCCGATAGGTCTTCTAGCCGCGCAACCTGAGTGTCGGGTTGGATTGTGTCTTTGATCCAGACTTGAACGTGCCCGATGTAACAGGGAGGAAGAAGGGGCCGGGCGTGGCGTGTTCAGGCACCGCCCCCGGCGCGTTTTCGCCGTAGGCGATCAGCACCGTAGCCTGGGGTTTCTTTACCCCAGGACCCATGGCCGCACCACATTCCCCAACACATTCCCGCGATGCTTTTGCCGCCGCAGGCGGCAAAAACATCGCGGGTGTTCCGACCGGTTTGCCGGTTTGTTCCGCCGCCTGCGGCGGCCGAACAAACCGGCAATAAACGGGGATGTGGGGTGGTGCGTATGGTTTCCAGGGGTAAAGAAACCCCTGGCTACGGTGCGAATCGCCTCCGGCGAATAGGCGCGGATGAATGGGTGCTGGTACGTGGCGTGTGGGACTCGGAATCATACCGTAACAAGCGACTTCTGGATTGGCGGCGAGCGGAGGGAATAAAACCGCACTATCGAAACATGGTGTCAACCCCAACTTTTTGACAGCCCAGGACAAGCCCGCCGGTGGCCCTTCCGTGAAACGCAAGTCTGTTCCTGCACCCCGGACTCGCCGCTGACTGCAGCAGCCCTGAGCAGGTCACCCCATGCGCCCGTCACCCGCCGGACTGTGCTCGAGCAGATCGACGTAGGCGCATGGGACGAGGTGACCTGGCTCGATGCGGAGCTTCGCCATCAGCGATTCGGCGATGGCGACGCCTTCGGCTTCCGACTGGTCGGGCTGGAGGACGACTTCCAGTTCGAGAAACGGGCCGAGGCGATCGACCTGATCGAGGTGGATGCGCGTGGGGCCCACCATGAAGAGAGTGCGCGTTTTCTTCACCACGGCGAGAATGCCGAGCGCCTTCGCGAGCACCTCTTGCAACGAACCCGGTTCCGGGATGGGCGTGCGCACGAAGATCGACTGCTTCGGCCCGGCCACGTCTTTGCGCTCGTACTGAATCAACTCACCGGTACCGTCGGCAAACCTGCGCAGTTTGAGCCGCCCGTGTGGGACACGGAAAAACGTGTCTTCCTGCTCGATGAGAACCGCCGGACCATCCGCCATACTCGCAGCAAGGCGTTTCTGCTCTGCAAAGTCCCAGGCATGGGCCTTGATCTCGACGTTCCGTGACATCTTTGGGCTACCTCACTTTTCCGGAAGCTTCCTGGCGATCGTTTGCAGCCGCCGCCGCCAGTCGGACTCGCTGAAGAACGACGCCGGGATCACCTGTGATTTGCCGCTCCAACGAAAACGCACAAAAGGATTCATGGACCGGGATTCAGTCCTTCCGTGAGTTCCCTGATATTCTCCAGAATGGAGGGGCCGACGGTATGCCCGAACGTACTGATCAACCATATCAGCATTTGGAAAACCCAGGGAATACCGGAACGCCCGAAGTCCACGGCGTGGGTCAGCCGGGCGCCGGACGAGGTGGGCGTCAACTGGAATGTCTCTTCGACATGGCCGCCGTTCGGAAAACCTGCACCTGAGTATCGGACTGTCAGCCGTTGCAGCGAGACGCACTCGAGCACTTCGCAACTTGCTTCCTGTTCCAGCCCTTCCATCTTGAATACAGCCTGATATTGAGCCCCCACACCGATAGACCCTTGCGGCGCCTGGCAACTCACGCATTTGGGATTCCATGCCGGCATGAACGACGGTTCGGCCAGAACCGCCCACACCACCTCGGGTGCGCAGCGTATCGTAATGCGATCTCGCAATTTCATGTCGCCCTCTGAAATACAACCGGGTAAGACGAGAACGGGCCCTTACTGGAACGCGACTGTTTGCGCAGCAAGCGGCATGCCAAGCTGTGTCTCTTTCACGCGCGAGACGTCTTCGGCCACTCCCGACCAGCCGGCCGTGCGATTGCCGGCATCTTCACGCGTGCAGGAGAAGAGGAACTCGGGGCATACCTGCGAACCGATGCGTTGCCCGTCTGTCAGTTCGACTTCGATGCGAAGGTGCGCCAGGGCGAAGACGGCCTTATCCGGGTTGGTGATCTCTATGCGATTACTCATTTGCAGATCCGGCAGTTGATCTTTGGGGATCTCCACCTGCTGCTCCAGCCAGAACATCATGTAGTTCTTATCGTTCACCTTGACAGGCACACGAATGGGGGCGCCGCCGTTGACCGACAATTCGATCATGTCCGCCTGCTCCGCCCACGGGCGAAACGCCAACCAGGCGCGCTGCGCGGTCTTCAGCAAGTCCGGCGTAACGCGCGGCTGCACGGTGAGGTCCGAGGCGTACGTCTCATTGACCTGGCCCGGCTCCCGCCACACCATTTCGCGAACGACGCCCTTTCCGAACACCCACCATTGGACACGAACGTCCTCTTCGTTCACGCGCACCACGGCATAGCTCATGGGAACCTCTTCCAGGAATCCCCAGCAGTAGGCGCTATCCTGTTCGGGAACGAGCAGCGAGCAATTCCGTTTAAGCAGCACGAGCTGGTCTGACTTGCCGAGCGAGGCCCCTTGAATCTGCGTAACAAGTGACTCGCCGAAACGGCGCACCGAGACAATCGCATTGTGCGTATGGCCGCAGAAGAAGGCATCGACCTTGTACTTGATAATCAGCGGCAGAATGGACTCTGTGAACTCGGCGCGATTGAACCCGGAACGCACCACGGTCCAGAGCGGGAAGTGTGCGAACAGAAAGATGCGTTTCGCACCTCCGTTCCGGGCTGCAGTCAGGGTCGCCTCCAGAAACCGTGCCTGCTCCTCCAAGTCTTTGGCCCCGTAATCGAGGAAGACGAAGCAGGCGGAGCCGCACCGGAACGCGTAGCGCGGTTGCCCCATGGGCTGCCCGGCGACCTTGCTCGTCGGCCGGAGGACCGCTTCCTGAAACGCGCGGCCGCCTCGGTCGTGCCGATCGTGATTGCCGATCGCAACGAAGACCGGGCGACGAAACATTGCTTCCAGGTCGTTCATTGCGAACGTTAGCTCGTCGTGCATCTGCTCGTAGCCGGCCAACACATACCGCCGCTTGCCATGTTCGTCGGTCACAAACGAACCGCCGTCGGCCAGATCGCCCGTGTGACAGACGAACGAGACGTTGGGATAGCGCTCGAGAATCTCCTGCGCAGCCCGGTGGAGCCTCGGACTGACCTCGTAATCGGGCGCGCTGTAGTGAGTATCGCCCAGGACGACAAATTGCAGCGCTTGCCCCGGATTGCGAAACGGCACAATCGGTATAGCACTATCCACCGCCGCGCTGCAGTGACTTCGCCCCCATGCCGCTCCGGCCAGACAGCCGGCGCCCACGCGTCCCAGGAACTCCCGCCGAGTGTGGCCTGCGGCGGGGAAGCCCACGCGGTCTGCCGAATGCCGTACGCTCCTGCCGCCGCAATGCTGGTCTATCATATCCCTACAGTCGCTCTTATGCAGGTTGGTGTTTGCAGAGCATTCAGTCTAACTCGCCACGCCCCGTAAGGCAATTCATGTGCAGAATCCTTCCGCAGGCAGTTGTTCAACGGGCGATATAGGCCTGCCCGGCCGGTTTGCGGCCGATCATCAGAAATACGGTAAACCGCTCCATTTCGCCTTGGGCATTGGGTTTAACCACCTCTGCGGCGTCGCCGGCGCGAACCTGTTCAAACCCGGCAGCGGCAAAGACCTCGCCAAGCGTCGTCCGGTCGAAGCCGAAATGGAAGACGCCTGCATTGTCGCCGTGAAAACGCCCGCCCTCCGAGTCCAGGTCGGCGATGCCCAGGTATCCGCCCGGGTTCGTAACGTCGTAGAACTGGCGGAACACCGGTTCCAGGTCGGCGATGTGGTGCAGGGCCATACTGCTGACGACCACGTCGTAACTGCCCTGTAGCCCTTCGGCCTTGTCTTCATCGAGGAGTGCGGCGCGCACGTTACTGAGCTTGAGTTGATCGATCTTCTGCCGGAGCACGTCGAGCATACCCTGCGAGGTGTCCACACCGGTGATCGAGCGGACCCGCGGCTGAAGCAAGAGGGTCATCAGTCCGGTGCCGCAGCCGAAGTCCATCACGTCCATTTCGGCCGTCAAGGCGATTTGGGTGGAAACGGCCTGCGCGATATCCTGAGCCAACTTCACCCTCGCCGGATGCTCATCCCACCTGGCGGCTGCAAGGTCGAAGTTCCGTTTTTCCGTGTGCATACAGTCTCGTTTCCTTGTTGCATGGAGGATTAAGGCCTTGGAACGACAGGTCGATGGCGGGGGATTTCGCCTTTGAAATCGCCCAGTCCGTACCAGTAGAGCGGCCGGTTCAGATCGACTTCGGCAACGGCCACGGTCCCCCATTCCTTGGCCTGCGCCAGGGGCTGCCCGTCATGACCGTAAACGGCCGATATGATCCAGTTCTGCGAGACGTCGGTATACGTACTGCTGACCAGGTAGACATGGTTCTCGCACGCACGGGCCGCGGCCAGCAGCGGGTTGCAGCCCCAGACCGGCCACGCAATGACCTCGGCGCCGCGATTACTCAGTTCGCGCGCTACCTCCGGGAAGAAGCCGTCGTAGCAGATCATCATGCCGACCTTCCCGAAGCGGGTGGCGAATACGGGGTACTCCGTTCCCGGCGTAATCCCCTGCTCGATCTCGCTGCGCGCCAAGGTAACCTTGCGGTACTTGCCGGCCAGTTGCCCGTTCGGGCCGAGCAGGGCCGCCGTGTTGTAGACCAGGCGTCCATCGCGTTCGATCAGTCCGGCCACAATATACAGGTCGTGCTCTTTGGCGAGTTGCCCGAAGTACTCGGTGGAAGGCCCCGGAATCGGTTCGGCGCATTCGACGCAACTCCGACCACTGGAGTAGAACGTCAACGCTTCCGGCAACACGACCAGGTCAGCCTTCCGGCGCGCCGCCTCTTCAATCAGCGGTGCGAATTGCCGGCACTTCTCCGCAGACGTCTTGCCTTCCCGCGGCCGCAGGTGGACGGTGGCCAATCGCACCGTTCGCGCCGGAAGCGGCTCCGATGGCTCGAACGCAACCTCGGCCCATTCCACCCGCCCGCCTGCCTCCCAGCGGTAATACAGTTCCACAATCGCGCGAGCGGCCTTCGGCGGAGCGCGGTACACACCCGACACGGCGGTCCAGCCTGCTTCGTCCGTAACGCCGTCGGCGGGAAACTCGGGCTGGGCCGGTGGAAGATCCCCTCGACGGTAGCTGCCGCTGGTCGGCGCGTCGTGAACAACCGGCCGATCGTTCGCATCGCGCCACACGACGCGCGCCACGGCCGTTCGTCGCGGCACTTCCACACGCGTCGCCTTACGCAAAGTCGTGAACCGATACGACTGCCCGCCTTGCACTGCGAACGTTTTCTCCCACCAGCCGATGTCGCCTTGCCGGCCGCCGGCCTCGATCACGAAACTCCCGTTCCCCTTGGGCCCGCCATTGGGCAGATAGGCGAAGTCCGGCCGCACCTCTTCGCGCGGCGACTTGCAGCTCCAACCGTCCGGGGCATTCTGCTGTGCGTCAGCCGCACGGGCCGCAGATCCAGCCATGACCAGAACGAACACGGTCAGCAACGCACGGGATATCATCGGTTGTCTCCTCGAAGATCGGAACACCAGTTTGCAGGATGCATTGAAGCACACGTCCTGCTCGCAGAACCGGCGGAAGCGAGTGTAGCACCATCCGGCGAGAATGGCAACTCGACGCCTGCCTTCCCCCCTCTTCTTTGCGTCCTTGCGCCTTTGCGTTGAATTGCCCTCGGTCTCTCCAACACAAAAACGCGCCACTCTTAACGCAACGACGCCAAGCCGCAAAGACGCAAGGAAGACAAACGAGAAAGCCTATCCTCCCCGGTATATCGGCTTCCTTTGCACCTCAAGATTGGAAAGAGGCCTGCGGCGGCCAGCATTTTCGGATCGAGGCGAGTTGGGAAATCGCACTCCTTGGTCGACGGACATATCGGCCGCGAACAAACCGGGAAACACCGGCTACCCGGGCCCTCGCAAGCATATGCCGACAATCACATCTCCACCCACAAATGGGTGAGGCGAATCGTCGGAGACGCGTCGGACTTCCGCCGGTGCTCCGACTCGCACCGCGACACGCGAGTACGCGAATCGAGAATCAACCGGTCGAGCCGGTCGTGGCGTGACCAGAGCGGGTCGCCGGACGACGCTAGCTCATCGATCCAGTGGTTGACCGTGCCCAACCAATCCGGGCATGTCTGTGCTTGTACGTATCCGACCATACCGGCGATCGAAAGCCTCGCTCCATGCAGCCCCAGCTTGAACCGTTGCATGCCGCCAGCGGGCTTCTCGCCGGTCATGGAGGTGACGTACTCCCGCTCGCGGCCCGAGCCGGGGGTGGGCAACCGTTTGCCCTCTATGACCAGGATCGGCTCGTACTTCGTGAACTGCCTCCCTTCGATCCATCCTCCATCGACCGGATTTACGGAGAAGTCCGCCGAGTGGCGAACGCCCTGCGGCTCCTCGTGGTGAAAGTGGAACATCGCGAAATCGGATTGTCTTGCCGCGATGTTCAGAAACTTACAGAGCTGGCTATTCAGATCTCGCTCCCGCTCTACGCAGGGACGCTCCGGATCGTCGCGCCACCCCGCGAGATGCCGCTCAATAAACTCAAGCGTCTTCAGCGCGGCTGCGTCTTCTGGGATACCCGACGTGATCCGGCCATGGGGAGTCCTGTTACTCACCATTCAGTAACCCTGTTGCCTGAGTTCGGTGAGCGTGTCGTCGGCGTCTCGGATTGCGGTGGAACGGATCCAGTAGCGGAGCCGATCTGGCTTAACGATGAAGATGACATTCTCGTGGTAGAAGCGGACGACGCGAACGGTGCGCAGCGACGGCAGCGTCCGGTCGAAGATGAGGCTCGCCAATGGTTCCTCGCAGTCGGGACCCAGCCACTCCATCGCCGGTTCGTCGCCGAAGAAGAACGGCTGGCAGGTCAGGCCGTTGAGGAATACCGGAGCGCTTGCTCGAAGGTTGTCGTAAAGGCTGCCCAGCAACCGGCAGTACAGCGAGGAGTAATCGCGGAGAGTGTCCGCGTCGGCCGCCTGTCTTAGAAGGTCCGACTGCTGGCCGAGACGTACGTAAGGAGCCATGTATTGCAGCGAGTCGTCGGCCAGGACCTGCTCCCAGAACATCAACTCAAGCTCCGTTTTATCCTTGGGATACGGCAGCGCCTCGATATCGCTCTTCAGGATCGCAGTGGCCTTTGCCACCAGCGATCTCGGACTATTGAGCAGAACGGTAAAGCGATGGAGCCCGCTGTTCGCGGCCAAGTCGCGGAAGAGTCGCTGCAACTCCCTGCGCTCAGACGCGGGAGCGTGTATGCCGACTATCTCGTGCTTGTAGGCTAGCGGCCCGTTCTCCCAATACGCCATCGGCAGCGACTCATTCTCGCGAATCAGCACGAGCGGTGGCTCGAATAGTTCGGGGCTACGAGGCCATTGGAACGAGGTCGCCGTGACCGTCTCAAGGTCTTCCGCGTCAAAGCCTTCGCTGGTCAGCATGCCAGTCGGAAGAAACGGCTGGCCAGTAAGGTGGTCGCCTGGCTGCTTGCCCTTCTTTCCCTCAATGAACCCTTCGCCCATCAACCAACCGCGTTCCTCGACGAACTCAGACAGCGTCCTCATCCGCCGCAACCGCGCGGCGACGGTCGCCAAACGGCCCCCACCGAGCAGGTTGGCCCGCGCCGCCTTTGGGTCCGCGACGACCTCGTCCACCGACAGTTGGTGCCGGTCGTAGTGGTCCAGTTCAAAGCCAATTCGCTCGGCCGTTTTGTACGTCCGCCGGAAGGTCAGGTGCGAGAACCAAGGGGTAATTGCGTCGCTGGCGCTGGCCAGGACGGCGATGGTCTTGGGGTCGGCGCCCTCGTATAGGCCACGCACCGACGTGAAATCGAGCACCGCGCGGATTCGCCCGCTCTTGGCGATGCCGCTACGAAAGCCGTGGCTTTTCAGGTTGTACAGAAGGCCGGATGGCTGGATCAGGCAGAGACGCCCATTCGGGTTCAGCATCCGCAAGCACTGATCCAAGAACAAATAGGCGACTTGCTTATCGGGGATCTCGCCGCGTTCCGCGACGTGGGCCGCATTGACCCGCTTGGCGGCCTCGGTGAACTTCGACTCGAAGGGCGGATTGCCAACGACAATATCGAACCTGTCGGTCCGACCGGACGCCGTCTCAGGGCTCGGCTTGAAGAAGTCACCTTCCCGTAGGTTCGTCCCTCGGAGTCGGTCGAAGCGCAACTCGCGCCAGATCACGTTCGGCTGGAGCGAGTCGCAGACGGCCAGCGCCAAGCTGAACGCTGTCAGATCGACGGCGTCCGGCTCCAACTCGACGCCGAAGATCTGATTCCGCAGGATTGACTGGAGCGTGTCGACATCAGGCGTCCGCCAGCCGTGTTTGGCTCGCCACGCATTGACCAGCCGCCGGAACGCCCCGACCAGGAATACGCCTGAACCACACGCCGGGTCGAGTACCCGCTCTCGGCCGGTCACTTTGCCGTACGGCATCGCGTGGTCCAGCAGCAGCGACGCCAAAATCGGGGGGGTGTAGACCGCCGTGCTGCCCTGAACGAACCGTTGGTACAGGTGGCTGATAACCTCAACCGGGAGGTGGTCGAACGAGTGCAGTTCCCACAGGTAACGCTGGTCGCCGAGGGTCCTTGCCTCGACCAGGCTCGCGAAACTGCGCAGAGCGACCTTCGTCAGTCTCGTGCCTGCCGGCAAACAGAAAACGTCGCCGTTGAACTTCCTCTCCAGAGCCCCCAACAGCCCCGACACTTCGTCCGGCTCCTCGCCGTTCAGCACGTCCAGGAACGACCTCGCACCTTTGCGGAATCGACCGAACCAGCCGGTGCCGGGGAAAACGCCGCGATCTTCGAGGTACTTAACGAGAACCGTGAGCAGCAACAACCGCCTTGCGACAGGATTCGCTGCGCCTTCGAGCCTTTTGTCGGTCTCCACGACCGCTCGGATCAGCGACTCGTGGGCCGCCCGCTCATGGTCGGCCAGTGGTTGATTGAGGGGCTCCTCCCAGAAGGTCCCGTCCGCCAGCCGCCGCGCCGAGAATCGCCGCCGCTGGGCAAGCGTCGCCTCGACCTTTGAGGCCACGTCGAGTTGAGCCGCCGGGCTGTAACGCCGCTCTCCCTCGTGCCAGAAGTCCGGCCCCCGGGCGCAGCTAAGCACGTCGATGCGAGTTGGCCACGCGATATAAATAAGTGGGGCAACGCCATGCAGCCACAAGTCGTGGTGCGTCTGTGCCAACTGGCTCTCGGTGAACCGTTCGTCCGTGTTGTCAATGACGAAGGCAGCAGCCTGCGACGAACGGTCATCGTCGAACCTGCGGAAGAAAACGTAGTCGACGGCGTTGAAGACCTGAGCGCCACGCACGAATGCGGCCTCATCGACCGGCAGACCAGCGGGCGGCTGGCGCACCGAAACGAGCCCGTCAGCCGCCTCACGCGACCCGGAGATGAGATCAACCGATTCGAGCGCCCCTTCATCCATGTGCGAACGCCAACGTGAGCGATTTTCCGCCACGGCGAGTCGACTCCCTCGCCTGCTGGCTTACCCCTGGTCAAGTTGCCAGAACAGCAGGCAGTATAGCACAGGGTCCGCCGGTACGCGAGTGGCGCTAACGCGCCTGACACACCACCCACTGTAGTGACAGCCCGGATCTTGCATAGTCGCGCCGGTATCCCTTACAGTCCGATCCGCCACCAGGCACATTCACTCAGATTCGGTGGTATCTCGCCTCGGTCCGAAACACCGATGCATCCTGACATAGCCGCACAAGCAGTCATTCTAGCGAGTGCAGGTGCTTCCGTACAAGGGACCGCCGCGGGACGGGCCAAGAGGCAAATCCCGATTCCGTCGCTCTCCACGGAGGGGGAACTGCGGCAGTTCCGCCATTCGAAGCGTGGGACTCGCGCGCGCCGCTTGCGGTCGTGAGGTGAGCGTCTGAGCCGCGAAGATGGGGTTATATTACGTAACGGACTTGTGTAGAACAACCGGGGCGAGCACCCTCGCTAACGCCGCCAAGGTCGGTTGACTTGCTGCGCGGGCGCGGTATCCTGTGTGACATGGGGACCAGCCGATACTGGACTGCTCGGAACGAAGCAGATTCGGGTAGAATCGATGAGTTGACGGACATTGGGGATTTCCATGGCGTGATCGACGCCAGCATTCTGGATGAAGTCAAGAGCGGTTCCAAGAGCGCGGCATTAGACGATCGACTCGAATTATCTACGGCTGAGATCGGCTTGAGCGTTCGCACCGTGAACTGCCTCGAGGAACGCGGTTTTTTCACAGTCCGCGACTTGCTGCATTGCACAAAAGACGACCTGCTCGGTATCGCAAACTTTGGTCAGAAGACACGTGAAGAGGTATTCAAGGCGCTTGAGGAGATTGGGTTCTGCCGCCCACCGAAGTGATTCAACCTAACCCAAGCAGTTGAAGGGTCCAGTTCGCGCACTCCAAGGCGGCCGCTGTGTGGCAAAGTGCATTCCAGTTTCAAGATGCCGTCGTCACCAAGTCGAAGCCCTCGCTCTGCCATGCCGCGGCCGTCCAGATGTCCGAAATGACCGGTTCTTGCACAATCTGCCTGCCGTTTCTGCTCAAAACCGGCAAGATCACTTGCGAACGGGACTCGGCGAGCGCAAACTCACGTGTGAACGGCCACGAATCGAACGGAGGGATAGGATTCCATGAGCAGTATCCATCGACGATCGTTCTTGCAGGGCTCGGTTGCCTTGGCCGCCGGGTGCGTGTCGCGGTTGAGCCGGGCGGAGAGTCCGAACCCCATGGAGGTAATCGGCAAGGTTCGGCCGCGGGCATCGGCCTCGATTGCCGCCTCGCCGCTGGGTGTCGGGTTCGAGTGCCTCGACCGCCAGATGTTCGATCCCGAGCCGTGTTATTCCTTCATGGCCCAACTCGGCGCCAAGTGGGCTCGTCTGCAAACCGGCTGGGCCCGGTGCGAGCGCGCCAAGGGCCGTTACGATTTCGGCTGGCTCGACGCGATCGTCGACCGCCTGCGATCGATTGGCATCCAGCCCTGGTTCAATCTGGGCTACGGCAACCGCCTTTACACGCCAGAAGCAGAGAACGATTTCGCCGTCGGCTGGGTCCCCATGTGGAACGACGAGGCACGTGCGGGCTGGCTGCGTTTTGTGGGCGCCCTGGCCGAGCACTTCTGCGACCGCGTCACCCACTGGGAGATATGGAACGAGCCGAACCACAAGAACTTCTGGAAACCGCGGCCTGCCAATCCGGCCGAGTACGTCGAATTCGTCGCCATGACGGCCCCCGTCATCCGCCGGGCGGCGCCGGGTGCGTTGATCCTTGGTCCGACGGTGTGGGGAATGGAGTACTTCACCGAGTGCTTCAATCGCGGGCTAGGCAAGCTAATTGACAAGGTATCGTACCACTGGTATCGCCTGTCGCCGGAAGACCGCTACGAGGCGTCGATTGCCGCTGTGCGCGAGGTGCTCGCCCGGCGCCAGCTCGACTTGCCGCTGTGGCAGGGCGAAAGCGGCTGCCCCTCAATGGCCGGCGGAGTAGGCGGGCTGGCCCGATTCAACTGGACCGAAGCCCTCCAGGCCCGCTGGGTCGCGCGCCGCACGCTGTTCGATCTGCGGCTGCGCGTCGAAATGACGTCCTATTTCCAGACGGTCGACATGCGCTATCCCAATCCGGACGGCACTCCGGGCGGCCTGGATCGCCTCAACTCGAAGGGCCTTTTGCGGCAGACCGACTATACCGCCAAGCCGGCCTATTTCGTCTACCAGTGCCTTGCTGCATTGTTCGACGCCGAAACCCAATGGGCCGACCGGCCGCTGGAGGTTTCTGCCGCCGACGGACAACCGCTGGATCCCTCGGCGCTAGTGACGGCGGCCTTCGTTCGCCGCGACCGGCCACTATACGCCTACTGGCTGCCCGCCGATTTGCGCCACGCGCTACACCTGCGTACGGCCAACCTGGCGATTCCCGATGCGCCGGGCGCAACGATGTCCGTACCGGTATTGATCGATCCGGTCACGGCCCGTGTGCATCGGCTACCGCAGGCGGTTCGGCGCCCAGGGTGCTGGCGGATTGCCGGCGT
This sequence comes from Thermoguttaceae bacterium, assembly GCA_040772845.1. Taxonomy (GTDB): domain Bacteria; phylum Planctomycetota; class Planctomycetia; order Pirellulales; family Thermoguttaceae; genus PWXP01. Next base: position 3,983,813 of record JAXGXG010000001.1, on the reverse strand, counting down.
GCCTCTCAGCGACTGTCCCTTGATCCTCGCCGATCGGTCCGTCGTAGAATTAGCCTGAACGCATCCGCCCTCGCAAAGCCGCGAAAAATGGAGGACGATGCCCGCTGACCAGACGGGCAATTGTACGGGACAGGTCCAATTACCGGTAATCGCTGACAGCACAAGGTGTTACGACGCACTCTGGCCGGGTGGCCCCGGCTAATTGCTCACCCGGGGCTCCCACAGACCCGTCCCTGCACACATTAGAGCATACGGTTCCTCAAGGTATGGGTTCGCTACTTGACGTATGAGTGGACGATCCGTGGCGGCGGCAGCCGGAAACGGCGTAGCAGCCGGTTGAATCGGTCCCAGATCATCTCGCGTTGTCGATTGCGGCGATTGAGCCACTTCCGCCACGCGCGATGAACTGCAACAAGGAACCAGGACAACATTCGCATGTTGCCGGTGATCCCGTAGTACGCGTAGTGTCCGCGCACCTTCTGACTCAATTCCGCGTGCTGGTCGCTGATCGGGCGATGCCGGTTCGCCCGACACCACTGAGCAATGCTCCGCACTGCCCGGCTCAGTCGCTTCGAAGAGGTTTGACGCATCACCGCCCATCCGCCACGTCGCGTCCGGCCCCAGTAATGGGTAAACCCCAGGAGGTCGAACGTGCCGGGTCGGTCGCCCTGCATCGCCTTGTCGCCTGCCGCATACGGCGGTCGGCGAAAAGGAATCAGTCGGGTCTTGTCCGGGTGAAGTGCTAGGCCATACTTCCCAAAGCGTTTGGGGAGAACCTCCAGTACCCGCCGTGCATCCGTTTCGTGCCGAAATAGGATCACGAAATCGTCCGCATAGCGGATCAGGTGGGCTCGCCCCCGGAGTCGCGGTTGCACTTCCTGCCGAAACCACACGTCTAGCACATAGTGCAGGAACACGTTGGCCAGCAGGGGTGAAATCACGCCTCCCTGCGGGCTTCCGGTGTCTGGGTAGCTAACGCTTCCCGCTTCCATCACGCCCGCCTTGAGCCATTTTCCGATCAAACGTTTCAGTACGCCGTCCCGCATCCTGAACTGAAGAAACCTTGGCGGTGCCACGGGAGCACTCGCGATTTCGCTCCCACCGTCGCCGAGTGCCGCGGCGGCGGGCCTGGGGTTGGTCACCCGGTATCCCCGACCGGGAACGCTTCCGTGGAGACGACAGGATCTCCCAAGTTCCTGGGGAACCCCCATTCCCGTCTGCTCATGTTCTCCGACCCCGGCCGGCCGACACGCCCCAGACCATATCGGGACAGTCGCGTGGCCCCCGCGAAGGGAACGACGAAGGCGCCAGCGACGACAATTCTTTCGAGGCTCAATAGCATGGCTTTCGGGCTCGCTGCCTACGTATCACGTGACGGTTACCCGCCTAACCGCGCAAGGCTCGCTTCCGGGTGCTGGTCAGGCTCTCCCGGGCAGGCTTCATACCCGCAGGGCTCCGACAGAAGGTTTCTAACTCACCTCATGTTCGTTGTCCTCCTTCTCCAAGCTTCTTGGCATAATCCCTAATTGCCCGTTTCGCAGATTCACCGTCAATTGCCGCTTGTGCTGGTGGATATCAAGGTAGAACATGCTGGGGTCTCCCGGAAAGAGTAAACATGGGGTTTAGGAACGCTCCCAAGCGTACTCTTCTTGGAGACCCCGGCTCTTTCATGGTATCGTTTTCCGCTCCGTCAATTTTGGTGGCTGTCACGAATGGCACTGCCGCTTACGCTGTAAGGACTTAGGGAAAACGGCCGATTGGCGTGCTTGGCGCCACGTGCGCACACCTTCATCGGCAACACGCCTCGTGCGTGTTTCGCAATTCCGTCTCGCCGCCCCGCGGCGGGCACGCGTACCGCTGTCCACAAGATTCTGCTCTTGAATCGGGACCTTCCTTGGCCTATCCTCTTGTGGAACGAGGCCTTCCTTGGTTCATGCATTGGCTTTTTGCAATTGGACCAAGGAGGGTCTTTATGTCTTTTTACCAAAAAAGCTCCACGCTGTCACGACGATTTCGCCTCGTTCAGGCATCGTTTCTGCAAGAGGACGGGCTGGCTTTCGCCAAAGTCCTGCCGGAAGAACAGATCGAGAAAGCCTTCGCCGACGCCCATGCCGACTTCGCTCGGGAAGAGGGTGCCGTGTATACGCCTGCGGTGACCCTGTGGGCGTTTCTTTCGCAAGTCCTCTTCAAAGAGGAACAGCGATCTTGCATGGCGGCCGTTTCGCGGGTGCTGGTCCTATTGGTCGCTCTGGGACGAAAACCGTGCCTGAAGAACACCGGCGCCTATTGCCGGGCACGGTCTCGGCTGCCCGAGCCGGTGATTCGCACGCTTGCCACGGACGTGGCCAAAGGATGCGAGCAAGCAGTGCCTTCGGAGTGGCTGTGGCATGGCCGACACGTGCATCTGGTCGACGGCACGACCGTGAGCATGCCGGACACGGACGCGAACCAAGACGAGTATCCTCAGAATGTGGCTCAGAAGCCCGGCCTGGGGTTTCCCATTGTGCGGCTCGCGGTGCTCCTGTCGTTAGCCACGGCGATGGTCCAGGACATGGCCTTGGGTCCTTACGCAGGCAAGGAGACCGGCGAGACGGCGCTGTTTCGCGAACTGCTTGACGGCGTTGATCCGCAGAGCATCATCGTAGCGGACCGCTACTATTGCAGCTATTTCCTGATTGCCATGGCACTGTTGGGACGTCGGGACTTCGTCGTCCGGTTGCACCAGTGTCGGAAGACGGACTTCACAACGGCGGAGCGTCTGGGCGAGGGGGATCATCTGGTCACGTGGCCTCGCCCTCAACGGCCGAAATGGATGGACCATGCGACCTACGAGCAGATTCCCGAGACCATGACACTCCGACTGATCGAGATCCAGGTTCATGAGCCAGGTTTTCGAGTTGAGTCGTTGACGGTCGTTACGACGTTGACGGACCCGCGGCAATACCCACGTGAAGACATCGCCGATCTCTACCGCCGACGTTGGCTGGTGGAGCTCGATATCCGCGCCATCAAGAAGACCCTGGGGATGGACGTGCTGCGTTGCAAGTCGCCTGCGATGGTCCGCACAGAGATGTGGGTCTGCCTGCTGGCGTACAACCTCATTCGTAAGGCCATGCTGGAAGCCGCCTGCGAGGCCGGCGTGTCGCCGCGCGAACTGAGCTTCGCCACGGCCATGCAAACGATCGCCGCGTCGTGGATGACCTTGATCTGCGCCGATCAAGCATTGCTGTCCACTCTGATTGTTGCCCAATTGGCAAGCCTGGCTGAGCAAACGGTCGGCGATCGTCCCAACCGCGTTGAACCGCGTGCGGTGAAACGGCGGTGGAAACCCATAGCCCTGTTGACGAAACCGCGTAAGGAAGCCCGCGAAGCACTGTTGCGAGGAACCGCCGCATGAAGCACCGGAAATAGACTCCCAACGGCACACGATGCGGAGCATTTGGGCGCCGACATCGATGCGCCGATGGTGCGCGCCAGGGGCGAACCAATCCCACCACGTCCCACCTCATGCTCCCGGGCGATCCGCGACCTGCGTTCGACGCCATTCCCAAATCGCCCCGACGCACCTAAGTCCTTACAGCGTAAGCGGCAGTGCCATTCGTGGCTGTCACCTTTTCCGTTCTTGTTTGTACGGGATGGGGCAAGCTTAATCGTAAACACATATGATAACAGTGCTGGATTGCTCCTGGAATTTGTCACCACAGTTTCCAAGTCCACACATGTCCTGGTGTATGTCTTAACGGACATGTCGAGCAAAACGTGCTTATTCCAAAGCACCCATTCTCCATCACCGTTTGTGACAAGGCCCGTCCGCAGCATATCTGCACCTAACGCCGCTTCCTTTCGACTCACATCAATGCTTAAAGGGAAACGCATTTCTTCTGCAACGATATCACCTTCGCAAAGCAAGCTCCTCGCTTCACCATCGAAAGTAACTCGAACTCCTTGTTGCGTCACCATAAATCCTAAAAGGCCTTTTCGCAGCACGTCGAAGCGAATCGTTCCAAAGTCATTGACCTCACCATTCTGAACTGCTTTAAATGCGAATATACCACTCGGACCATTATTAGGCACAAGATGAAAAGTCTGAACCGATGCATCGCTGAAAGTCAGTTTCTCGCCCACATCAATGCGAACCGAAGGCAATGTCGATGTTCTCGCGCCGTGTCCCGAAGTGTCGTGACATGAACTCCCAAATAGGATACATATCACTGAGGTCACAATCAAAGAAGATGCTTTGGCAGTCATCCGAGTGATTTTCCTAGAATACTGAACGCCCTGACGCTAGGCACAGGCAACAGATAAATGCTTGAATGTTTTTGCATCAAAGCGAGCATGCGCAACTCTTCACTGAATACAATGCAAGCCGAAACAGTGCATTGAGGACGTTTGCCTCTGACGAATACCCCTAACCACAGCCACGTTAACCCTAGCTATGGACAAGGAGTGCATACAAAGCAATCTCGCACCTCATTTGTCGGCACTCTTATGTTTCCAACATGGGTCGAGCCACCGAACGCGCCGAAGTAATATATCCGAAACTCCCTATACTTCTGCCAAGCTGTGTATTCAAGGATCGTGCAGTCCGGGCACGATAGATCGCCACTCGGGAAATACAAGGTGAACGTATCGGTGATATTTACCCCGAGTGCAGCACCGAGAGTAATGCCAACCTTGCCTTCGCCGCCCGTATCTACCTTGACGACACCAGCACCGACAGAGACACCTTTCTTCCAGCCTAACTCAGCTGCAATCTCACCGGTAACGTCCAAATCAAGCCCGACGGTGATGGTGCGTTCACCCGCATCACCCGCGCTGATTTGCGGTGCATTAAGGCCGTCACAGCCAGATATGCTACGCGATGTTATCACTCGCCACACGGGCCTGACCCGGTACGCAAAACCACCTGCACCAATATGAGTGGTGTTTTCCCAAGTTGGAACGGAGTCCATTTCGGACTGCGATGTCTCGCATGCTGCTGTTAGATCTGAAGCCCAACGTATGCCGTTGTCTGTCCATTCGTATAAGCCCAATGGGTCAACTCTGTCCAGGGCACCGCAAGAGCAATACTGATACAGGCTCACATCCCCAGCCTCATACCCAATCGGATCCCTACCCACAAATCTCCCCAGCTCGGCATCGTACATCCGAGCACGGTAGTAGTAGAGGCCGGTTTCTTCGTCCAGTCGTCGTCCCGTGAAGAGGTACGGATTGCCAACGGTCGAAGCCTGCGGATCAAGCAGGTTGCCGTTGGAGTCCAGGAAGATCGGCTTGCCATAAGCCGAGTATGCGTATCGCTCGACGACGGCGCCGGATGCGTCGGTCAGGGCGGCGACGGAGTAGAGCGAGTTCTGGTGGTAGTAGTACAGTTCTTCACTGCCAGCCCCCGCGGAACCGAGCGCGGTCTCATCGACCACCACCACTGGCTCGTCAATGTAAGTCGCGTACACGAACTGGCGTTCGGGTGACGCCGGCACTGCGTCAGCCACATACCCCGCGACAACTTGACCACCATCGCACACGAACACCATCGTGGTTGAACCCTCGCCATCCGGTATGGTCTTACTCACGCGTCGGCCGAGGGCATCCTGACGATAGAGGCAGTCCGGCGTGCCGTCCTGATCGACGTCAGCCGTTGCAAGGCGGTTGTCAAAGTCCCATGTGTAGCGGTCCAGGGTATCGCCTGCGTTGCGGGTGAGGTTCCCCGCAGCGTCGTGGGCGATTGGGTTGGAATCAATCGTGGCGATCTCGTGAACGGCGGTGTGCGTGCGGGTTTGCTGGACTTGGTTCTCGGTAAAGGTGGCCCAGTTGCCGACAAGCGACAGATTCCAGGCCTGATCCAGGTTGCCGTCCGTCCGATTCCAGGCGGTGAGGCGGTCGGCCGGATCGTATGCGGTGGAATTGAACCCGAAGTTGGCCATGGGCGATGAAATACCCTCGGTCAGCTTGTTCTTATTCGCGTCGTAGGTATACGTGAACGACGCGCCGGGGATGCCGGAGTTGATGGCCGTCAGCAAATTATCTTGCCGGCCATACAGCCACGTGGTCTGCGTACCGGGCGTATCGCCCAGTGTGCGGCTGGTGCGGCGAGAACCATTATCGTACCCAAACGTGGCGACCATGGCGCTATTGTAATCGATTTGGGCAAGCTGGTCACGGGCGGTATATTGCCGTGCGACCACCGAGCCGTCGGGGTACGTAATGCCCGTCCGGCGATTGGCCGCATCGTAGGCCGACTGGACGGTGTAAGTGGTTGTCTGGCCAAAAGTTACGGTCAGACTCTCCGAGATCAGGCGGCCGGCGGCATCATAATCAAAGGCGACCGTGTTATTGTACCGGCCGCTCTCGGCGGACACCATACGGCCTGCATCGCCGTAGGCGAACGTGTCGCTGTCACTGATAGCCGTTTGGCCGTAGAGACGGTAATCTCGCTCAACGAGCCGCGAGGCCATGTCATACAGGTGTGTGACGTTGCTCCCCTTCTGGTCCGTGGCCACGTCCACGCGCCCGGCCAGGTCGTAGGTGAACTGCTTCTTGTCATAGTCGGCGTCGCCGATCTGGCTCGTCGGGTTGTGGCTTGGCAGGGCCTCGGTCAGTTTCAGGTTCCTCGCATCATACGTCCAGCAGGTGGGCGCGTAGGTTGCCTGGTTATCGGCGTCAGCCATGTGACGCAGGTTCGAGTTTTCGTCGAATCGCCACGAGGTCACACCTGCGAGACGATCCGTCTCGCTCACACGTCGATCCCGCGCGTCGAACGCCGAACTGGCCGATTGGCCCTTGGCGTCGACCGTGCCCACCACGTTGCCGTGTGCGTCATAGACGGTCTGCCGGTTCTTGCCTTCCGCCTGCTCCTGCGTATCGGCCATGGTGACCGCCCGATTGCGTGCGTCGTACGTGGCGTTCCAGCCGATGCTGTTGGGATCGCGGAGCGAAAGCTGGTTGCCCGCCGCGTCGAACGTGGCCGTGGTCACGTTGCCCAGCGCGTCGACCGTTTCGAGCGTGCGGCCCGCGCCGTCGGTGCGGCTCTTGCGGGTATGGTTGAGCGCGTCGATCTGCGTGGTTTCCAGCACCTGCCCGACGCCGGAGACGGCGACCAGCACGTCGTACTTGACCGTCTGCCACGTGATGGGCGTGCCGTTTTGGGCGATGATGCCCGTGGCGACGGTGCGGCCGGCGCCGTCGCTGACGGTGACCGACAGTTCATCCTCCGGGTTGATGGTGACCGTGGCCGAGCCGGTTGCCCCGGAGCCGAAGAACCCGGCGCCGAGGTCGGCTTCGAGTTCGGCCAGCAGGCTATCGATATCCACCGTATAGCTGCCCGAGCCGTCGAGCTTTTGTACGGTCGTGCCCGAGCCGTCCAAGCCCGCGCCGTCGGTCAGGTCTTCATCGTACAGATAGCGAGTGGTGAGCCCCACCGTATTGCCCTGGCCGTCGTGGGCGGCCGGGTCGCCTGCCAGGCCGCCGCCGGCGATGGGCGGGTTCTGCGGGTCGATGCCCGGCTGCTCTACGAGCCAGACGGTGCGTGCGATGGGCCGGTTGCGGGCGTCGAACCGGCTGGTCTGCTGATTGAAGATGGTGAGCCCGTGGACTTTTTGCGACAGGGTCGTATTCCCTGGGCGTCGTGGGCCGTGGTGGTCGCGGCGCCAAGCGGGTCGTTCTGTGCGACCAGCCGGCCGGCGCAGCAGGAACTCCAGAGCGACTGCCAGCCGTTGCCGCGGAAGTCGGTATGCGTATCGAGTGTACGGTCCAGGTTGTAGGCCCAGCTTTCGGTAACGCGAACCTTGGCGACCGACCAGCCTGCGTCGTCCGGGTCTGCATACGCCTGGGCGCCGGCCGCCACGGTGTGCGTGGCCTTCAAATTGCGCGCCTTGTATACGAAAACGCCTCGCTCGCCTGCTGGTAGCCCAGCGTATCGCCCGAGTCGAAGTAGCGCGGCGACCGGACTTCGACGACGTTGCCGTTGGCGTCGTAGGTCACTTCGCCATTGCGTGTGACCGTAATCGGCCGTTCGGTGCCGTCGAGGTACTGGTAGGTGGTGACCATGGCAGGAATCCTATGCGGATTGCGGGTTGCGGTCAAGAGGGAAGGCAAACATGAGACCGCGAATTGTCGCTCGACTCTCCGAGTCGTGAACGTGCCAGACGGAATCGACTCGGAGAGTCGAGCGACGAGGATGGGTGGGGGCGGGGAGGGAAGGAGTTTCGGCCGCAAGACCTTCGATGACGAGTACGAGCACCGCTATCGCTGAGCACGAGTACGAATACGAGTACGAGTACGAGTGGAAGGTTCGTGCCAGCCACCATTCCTTTCTCTGCGTCCTCTGCTTCCTCCTGTTCGTTCTCTTCTTTGTCTTCGCGTTGTAGTCAATCGTGCCGCAATTCAGCAGACCAGCAGGAGACCGCAAACGACATGAAGCAAGAACGCCCTCGCATGCCCGTTCATGTTCCATCCGTGGTTGGGTCCTTAACGGACCCACTCGCTTGCGCTTCGAGCTTGTACGCGCTTGGCGCGTCCCCCATACAAGCACGCAGCGCGAGCAAGTGGAATCCGGCGTTTTGGTCCTTGCTTCGCCGCGGCGAAGCCGCCTATGGAGTGCGGGAACTTGTTACCGCTTTCTGGTCTACAGCCGCCCGCAAGCACCCCAGTTCGCGCGTTCCCGATCTTCCAACTCCGATCTGCGATCTCCGAGCCTCACCGGAGGGCTTGCGCCCTTCCGCTTCCACCTTGGTCGCGAATTGTCGCTCGACTCTCCGAGTCGTGAACGTCCAGGCGGAATCGACTCGGAGAGTCGAGCGACGAAGATGGGCGGGGAGCGAAGGGGTTTCGGCCGCGCAAGACCTTCGATTACGAGTACGAGCACCGCTATCGCTGAGCACGAGTACGAGTGCAAAGTTCGTGCTCGTGCTCGTAATCGTAATCGAAGAAGTGCTACAGAGGCAGTTCTCGGTTCGATGTTTGCGGCACAGAGAGAGTTAGGGCCAGCCCTTCGGGCTTCTGTTTTGCGTTGTTCTCGTAACCCACGGTTGCGCCTCGCTCGTTCCTCGCATCGGCTCCACCCTGGGCTTGATTAGGGACGTCCCTTCGGGACTGACTGGCTGATTGTCGCACGACTCTCCGAGTCGTGAACGTCCAGGCGGAATCGACTCGGAGAGTCGAGCGACGAAGATGGGCGGGGAGGGAAGGAGTCTCGGCCGCGCAAGACCTTCGATTACGAGTACGAGCACCGCTATCGCTGAGCACGAGTACGAGTACGAGTACGAGTGGAAGGTTCGTGCCAGCCAACTTTCCTTTCTCTGCGTCCTCTGCTTCCTCCTGTTCGTTCTCTTCTTTGTCTTCGCGTTGTAGTCAATCGTGTCGTGGTCCGGAAGACGGGCAGGGGACCGAGACGTTCCGTGCAATGACGAATGTCGAAAGTCAAATGACGAAAGAAGCCCGAAATCTCAAATCGACGCTTCCCCCTCCGCCAGCGCCCTTCCGCTCCCATCTTCCAACTCCCAACTCCCAGCTTCCGTTTCCGCCAGCGCGTCCCGATCTCCCATCTCCGATCTTCACCGGAGGGCTCGCGCCCTTCCGCTCCCACCTTGGTCGCGAATCGTCGTTCGACTCTCCGAGTCGTGAACGTCCAGGCGGAATCGACTCGGAGAGTCGATGGACAAAGATGGGCGGGGAGGGAAGGAGTCTCGGCCGCGCAAGACCTTCGATTACGAGTACGAGCACCGCTATCGCTGAGCACGAGTACGAGTACGAAGTTCGTGCTCGTGCTCGTAATCGTAATCGAAGAAGTGCTACAGAGGCAGTTCTCGGTTCGATGTTTGCGGCGGGGAGAGAGTTAGGGCCAGCCCTTCGGGCTTCTGTTTTGCGTTGTTCTGGTAACCCAGGGTTGCGCCTCGCTCGTTCCTCGCATCGGCTCCACCCTGGGCTTGTTTAGCGACGTCCCTTCGGGACTGACTGGCGGATTTATGACCGCATCGGTGCATTCCGACCTCCGAGTTGTGAACGCGTCCGACGGAATCGACTCGGAGAGTCGAGCGACGAAGATGGGCGGGGAGCGAAGGGGTTTCGGCCGCGCAAGACCTTCGAGTACGAGTACGAGTACCGCTATCGCTGAGTACGAGTACGAGTGCGGAGTTCGTGCTCGTGCTCGTAATCGTAATCGGAACGCACGCGCGACGTTTGGTCCGGCAGCCAAGCCTGACGTTGAACCGGAGAGAACAAAGGCAACGGCGGTGTGGTAAGAGACGAAAACGGTGATGAATCACCGTACTCCATAAGGCGAGAACGCGTGGGTGAACCCGAATGCCGAAATCGACGCCTCACCGCGCAGCGCGTCCCGATCTCCGATCTGCGATCTCCGAACTCCGTTTCCCCGCCGCGCCAGCGCGTCACTAACAACTAGCAACTAGCAACTAGCAACTTCCCCTCTGACACCTGTCACCTGATACCTTGTTCGGGGGCTTTACATCGATCACGAAGTATGGTAAGGTGACGGCATACTCTGACGCCACTATAGACAGGGGCCTGTGGGCAGCGTAAGGCCGAACAGAAGACCTGAATAGGGGTGGTATACCGGCATCGTAAGCCCGGCCACCTGACGCGCGGATGCGATTGGCGAGACTGATACTTTCGCCCGCAAAACCGCACGCAGGTGAGGCGGCGTGTGTGGAACAGCGTGCGGAGGACGTTCCTATCTGGACGTCCTTCTCAGCGGCGGCCCCAACGCGAGGGTTCCGCCGTACGGAGTGAGGGATCCTTGCCCATTAGTGGCACAGGATCGGCCCCGTACGGTCTGCTACTGCGTCGCATAAAGCCGGCGGAATAGGACCGATTGGCAACGTAATTCCTCGGGCAGTTTTTGGCAGCCTAAGACCAGCGTCGGAGATGCAGGCACCCTCGGGTCGCATAAGACCACCCGTCGCAGAAAATGGTTCTGCGTCCAGCGGTGGGAGGACTGCGCCCAATGGGCCTCCGTAAGCCGGGCCTTTCTGCTGTAAGTCCTTTTGAAATAACAGGTTAGCGAAACAGTGGGCGTTTTCGCTCACCTATTTGCGAACACCGCCTGAAAAACACTGTTCGACAATACCCAACTCCTTGCCACACAACAGGTTACAACCCGTTTTCCGGCCTCGGACGCCGAGTTTTGCCACGCGCGAAAATCGCACGTAACCCCAATGACAGCAACGGTTTAAGGTAATCGGCCACCTGTTGTCGAACAGTCGAACAGGGCCAAGGGCGTGCGACAATTCCGGGCCTGTTCGTTTTTGGCGTCACCCGACTCTCCGAGTCGTGAATGGTTCGGACGGAATCGACTCGGAGAGTCGAGCGACGGAGCCGTCCGGTGGGGTGCGCGCCGGGACCGGAGGGCTCGCGCCCTTCCGCTTTCAACTCCCCAGCCCCCGCGTCAGCGCGTTACTGTCAACTGTCAACTGTCAACTGCACACCGGAGGGCTCGCGCCCTTCCGCTTTCAACTCCCCACCCCCGCGTCAGCGCGTTACTGACAACTGTCAACTGACAACTGTCAACGAGCACCGCTGAAGCTGAGCACGAGTAGGATGCGGAAGACCGCCTGAAGGCGGAACTACGAACGGGTGGGGGGCGAGTCGGGGGGGCTTGCAGGGGCAGGGCTGAGCGTGGTTCAAGATACGAAAACGGTGATGAATCACCGTACTCAATAAGGCGATAGCGCGTGGGTGAACCTGAATGCCGCAGACGTTCGATTACGAGTACGAGCACCGACGAAGCTGAGCACGAGTAGGATGCGGAAGACCGCCTGAAGGCGGAACTGCGAACGGGGCGGGGAGGGAAGAGGTGATAGTCGGGGTTAGACTTCGGAATGTACCCATCTGTGGGGGTTGGTCTTTGCCCGGCGCGTTGCATAGGAATCGCCGGTTGCTACTTCTTGCAGGGGCTTACTGCATGACACGGCGGGAATGCTGTATACTGATCGGTTTGTGTTCATTTTCTTCGCCATGAACGACGCGTACGTTCATGTTCGACACTCGAACGTTCGGTGGATCCATGTCTGAGGCCAGCACTACGACCGTCAAGGCTCCGAAGCGCGCCGAGCCGGAGCCGTTGCCGGAGAGTATCCGGTGCACCCAGCCAGGGGGTGGTCTTGGAATGGAGATGGAACTGCTGTGGGGCCGTTGGCGGCGATGGTATCTCCGGCGGTTCCGTCCTGGTTACGTTGCGCGAATGGCACAGCTTCGCAAGGGCGATCTGGCAGGGGCCCCGCACGAGATTCTCGATCCCCGCGACCTGAAGTACTGTCGGAACGTGTGTACGGCCTATTGGGACGATGCCGACAATCCGTTCACCTGGCGAGAACGGCTTCCGTTTGCCCGCTGGGGACTGGCCGAACTGCAACTGTTCGGCTGGCCGCTGCTGGCCTTGGTGGCGGTGCTTTCGTGGCTGTGGTGGCCGTTGGGCTATCTGGCCGCCGTACCGCTGGTTCTGATCGTCTGGTTCTTCCGTGATCCACCCCGAAAGGTACCGCAGGAACCGGGGCAGATTGTTGCCCCGGCCGATGGAAAACTGGTCGAGATCACGCACCTGGACCACGACCCTTCTGTGGACGGTCCGGCCGTGCGACTGGGCATTTTCCTTTCGATCTTCAACGTGCACATCAATCGTTCGCCGTGTGCGGCGCGTGTGCTGGCCGTGCGGTATTCTCCAGGCGAGTTCCGCAACGCACTGGACCCGACAAGCGCCCAGGTGAACGAGCATACGTGGATTGCACTGGAGGAGGAGGCGCCGCCGCACCGCAAGATGATTGTGCGGCAGATTTCCGGAGCGATTGCCCGGCGCATCGTCTGCGATTTGCGACCCGGCGAGATCGTTGCTCGCGGCGAGAAACTGGGCATGATCAAGTTCGGCTCCCGGACCGAATTGATTCTGCCCGAAACCGATAACCTGCGGATCGTCGCACAGCTTGGCGACCGCATTCGTGCAGGCGCGAGCGTGCTCGCGGAATACCAATGAGCCGAGTCATGCGCACCGTTGCCGTCTTTCCGGCGCTTCTGACACTGGGGAACCTGGTGTGCGGGTTCTTCGCGATTGTGGTTGCATCGCGGGTAGACAGGCCGGATGGCGTGGCGACCGATCTGGCGGACACGACGAACGTGATGTTCAGCGGCTGGTTGATTTTTCTGGGGATGGTGTTCGATGCCTTGGACGGATACGTGGCCCGGTTATCGCGCAGTTCGAGCGACTTCGGCGCGCAACTGGACAGCCTTTGTGATTTGGTCACCTTCGGCGTGGCGCCGGCGTTCCTGCTGGTGAAGATGTGCCCGCGGTTTGCCTATATGAATCAGCACGCCATCTGGGTCATTGCCGCGGCGTACGCGGTTTGCGTTGCGTTGCGGCTTGCCCGGTTCACTTTGGAAAGCGATGAAAACGACGACCATATGCACTTCAGCGGTCTGCCATCCCCTGCGGGGGCTGCGGCCATTGCCAGTTTCGCCATCATGTTCTTCACGCTCCGCAAAGATGATAACCCGTTGATGTATGCCGAGCAGATCGATGTGGCCTTGCAGACGATTCTTCCCTTCTTTGCCCTGCTGGTAGCCGTGCTGATGGTATCGCGCATGCCATACCCACATCTGGTGAACCAGATTGTGCGGGGGCAGCGCAGCTTCGCACACGTGGTGGCCGTGGTGTTCACCCTTGTGGCGATCATGATCATTCGCGGTTACGCGGTGCCGCTGGTCTGCTGCTCCTTCGTTCTGTTGGGACCGGCGCGCTACGCGTGGCAGCGCTATGTAGAGCATCGAGAACGCAAAGAGTCGCTCTTCTGAGCCTTTAACCTTACAGGAGGATTTGCATGTTTTCTGGTATCGTGGAGTCCCTGGGCGCCGTAGCCGAGCTGCGCGACGAACCGCCAGGCTGCACCCTGGTCATTCGAGAGCCGAAGATCGCCGCGGAGACTGCCGTTGCAGACAGCATTTCCGTTAACGGCTGCTGCCTGACCGTCGTAGCGGCCGATGCGGAGACCATGGCGTTTCAGGCTGGGCCGGAAACCCTTAAGCGAACCAATCTGGGCGATCTGAAGGTAGGCAGTCCGGTCAACCTCGAACGCGCCTTGAAGGTGGCGGACCGGCTCGGGGGCCATTTCGTCAGCGGCCATATCGACGGTACGGGGCAGCTCATCGAACGCACGGACATGGGCGAGTGGTCCACCTTCTGGTTCTCCGTTACGCCTGCACTCGCGCGGCAAATGGCGCCGAAAGCCTCGATTGCCGTCGATGGCGTGAGCCTGACCATTGTCGATAGCGAACCGGATCGGTTCAGCGTTGCGCTGATTCCCTACACGCTTGCCGTCACGACGCTCGGGCCGTTGAAAGTGGGCGACCGCATCAACCTCGAAACGGACATTCTGGCCAAGTACGTCGAGCGGCTGGTCGAAAGCCAGGGGTGGAAGTGAACGCACCCACACGTCAAACGGCGTCTTTCTTGCGTCGCCGCTTCGAGGAGGCAGGCGTTCGGCCGCGCACGCGGTACGGCCAGTGCTTCCTGATCGACCTGAACCTGCTCGACATCCTGGCGGATGCTGCGGAGCTGACGCCGAACGACGTGGTGCTTGAGGTAGGCACGGGCACCGGCTCTCTGACGCAAACGATGGCATCGCGGGCGGCGGCCGTGGTAACGGTTGAAATCGATCGCGAACTGTTTCAGCTTGCCAGCGAGGAGCTGTATGTGCTGGACAACGTGACCATGCTGCAGATGGACGCGCTTAAGAACAAGAACCGATTCAATCCGGCGGTGCTGGACGCGATCTTTGAACGGCTCGATGCGGAGCCCGGCCGGCGTTTCCAGCTTGTCGCCAACTTGCCGTACAACGTGGCCACGCCCATTCTCAGCAACCTTCTGGCACTGGACCGCGCCCCGCACGCCATGACCGTCACCATCCAGAAGGAGGTGGCCGACCGGCTGGTCGCACTGCCGGGCACGAAGGATTACGGATCGCTGAGCATTTGGATACAGAGCCAGTGTACGGCCGAGGTGGTCCGCGTATTGCCGCCGACCGCTTTCTGGCCGCGTCCGAAAGTGGACTCTGCCATCGTACGGATCGTGCTCGATCCGGCGCGACGCGCGGCGATTCCGGATCGGTCGTTCTTCCACGATTTCATCCGGGGCCTGTTCTGCCACCGCCGCAAGTTTCTGCGGAGCGAACTGGCGAGCTGTTTCAAGGGGCGGCTCGAGAAATCGCAGGTGGACGCGATTCTGGAATCGGTGGATCTGCCGCCGCAAGCCCGGGCGGAACAGTTGGACGTCGCGTGCATGCTCCGACTGTGCGAAGCGTGCCGGCGAGCGCTGGGGCCGGGATGACGAATCGAGGCTGGCGCGAACGCCCCTGTTCACAACGCTTGTCCTACGGGAAGGTCCACCGCATTCACGTAACCGGCAATTGCGTCCAGGAGATTTCCGACGTGAACAGGTTTGGTCATGATTTCGTTGACGCCGCACGCCATGATGGCCTCTTCCTCTTCGGCGATGGCGTGGGCGGTAACGGCGATGATGGGCAAGTCGGCGAACTTCGGATCGGCGCGCAGTCGCCGCGTGGCCTCCTTGCCGTCCATTCCGGGTAGCGAGATGTCCATCAGCACCATGTCGAACGGTTGCTGTTCGAGCAGCGCCAAACCCTCTTCCGCCGTCTCCACGGTGCGATAGTCGTAACCGGCTTCCTCCAGGGCCCAGGCGAGGAGTGTTGTGTTATCACGATTGTCTTCGACGACCAGGACTGCGGGTTTCATGACGAGGCCTCCTCGAAGATAGTCTGAGCCGGCGCGACAGTGTCCGTCTCTGTCTCGGCGTGTAAAAGGTTAGCAGCCATGGGCGGTTCCCATGGCAGGACCAGCGTGAACTCGCTGCCTTTGCCGAACTCGCTTTGCACATCGATGCGGCCGCCGTGCAGCCGTGCGTATTGCTGGGCAATGGCCAGTCCGAGTCCGGTTCCGCCGACGCGTCGCGTCGCAGTTGCATCGAGCTGCGTGAAGTTGGAGAACAGTCGTCCCAGGTCTTCCGACTTGATGCCAATGCCTGTATCGCGGACACTCACGCGCGCGACCGGCCCAAGGGACTCGTCCTCGTCCCGAACGGCCGCCACGGTGACCGTGCCCTCGTCGGTATATTTCACGGCATTGCTGAGAAGGTTGGTCAGCGTCTGGATAATCTTGACGCGATCGGCCTCGATCAGGATGGGATGGTTGGGCAATTCCATCTGGAGTTCCAGTTTCTCGGCGCCGGTCAAAGACGCCGTTCGACGCGTCACATCGCGGATGGCGTCCAGCAGATCGAACCGCGATAGCGCGAGGTCCATTTTGCCTGCCTCGATCTTCGAGAGATCGAGAACGCTATTGATCAGCTCCAGCAAGTGCCTGGCGTTTCGATCGATGATTTCGATGGCCGTCACGTCGCGTTCCGCCAAAGACTCGTTCGGTTGTTTCCTCGCAAGTCGGCCGGTGAATCCGAGGATCGAGTTCATAGGGGTGCGCAGCTCGTGCGACATATTGGCCAGGAACATGCTCTTGGCGAGGTTGGCCCTTTCGGCCTCCGCCTTGGCCCGCTCCAGCACTTTTGCCTGCGAACGAAGATCGGCAAGGTAGCGGGCGCGTTCGGCATCGATCTGGATCGTCTTCATGCGGATGGCAAGGTGTTCCAGGTGCGATTTGACGAATTCCGCCTGCTCATCCGTCAGGGACCGAGTCGTCGCCGTGAGAAGTACGCCCACGCAATGTCGCTGGAACAGGATGGGCCATCCGATGATCGCATGAAGCCCCACGTCGCCGACGCCTACCCGCAATCGCAACGCCGATCCGTCGAACGGTCCGCGGATCGTTACGACCTCGCCTGAACGCGCAACGGTGCGAGGCAGACCTTCGGGTAAGAGTTGCTCGGCATCGAGCACCTGCCGGTCGATGCCGATGGCGCAGCCGCAGCTCAGACGGTCGGCATGACCTTCGAAGACGGCAACGAGAGGCGCCTCGATTTCGGCGGCGATCACACGCAGGGCCGATTCGTACACCGATTCGACGTCCATCTGGTTCAACGCCGAGGAGAATCTGGCGCGTGCGATGGCGCGGCTCTCGGCCAGTTTCAGTTGCCGGTTCTTCGCTTCCAACCGGTCAATCAGTTCCTGCCGCTCCGTAACATCGAGTTTGAACTCGGCCGCAAGCCACTCGCCGCTGGAATCCTGGATCGGAATCGTGTGCATTTCCACGACGCGATTGTTCTCCCACGGCATGACCTCTTTCCGGATCACCGTCTGCTTGCTGTCCAGCACTTGCGGTATGCTGCATCCGCTGCAAGGCCGGTCCAGCCCCCGGTAGTACTCGTGGCATTTCTTCCCTTTCGGATCGCCATAGATCTTCTGGGCCGACGGATCGACGTACCGCAAGTTGAACTGGCTATCGACGATATCGAACCCGGTCTTCGTTGCGCTCAGAATATAGTCGAAGCGGCGGCGTTCCTCGGCCAGCTCTTCACGCCGCCGATATTCATCGGTCACGTCGCGGAAGACAAGCACGGCGCCGATGATGGCGTCGGCGTCATCGCGGATCGGGGCGCAACTGTCCGCAATCTGCCGCTCCGCGCCGTCCCTCGCAATGAGCGCCGTGTGGTTGGCCAGAGTGAGAATCACGCCGTCACTGATCGAATGTAGCGTGGCGGCCAGCCACTGTTCACTGGCGCGCAGCGCAGCCGTCCGCTCCACAACTTGCGATTCCAGCTCGTCGCGGCGACGCAACGTTCCGAAAACCGCAACGGCCAGAGAGGCGGTCAGCAGCAGCCCGTCAGTAGAGTCATCCAGGCGGCCCGGGCCGGATTGACCCGGTAGAAGCCCTCGTCGGCATATGCCGTGACGGCAAAGACGTTCCCGAATACGAACACCGGGCGCGTTAGCGAGAATGCCTTTGCCGTTTGTCCTGCCGTACGACCGGTTGTGCCCAGCGGTTCGCTCCGTCCGGCCAGGTCCAAAACGCTGAGTTCCATGCATGTGACATCGTCGCGGCCGCCGGCTTCCAGCAATGTCTGCACTCGTAGAATGGCCAGTACGTATCCTTGCAGGTGTGCGCGATTGCCTCCGCGAAAGACGGGTCGGACGGCAAGCACCTCGCGCATGTTGCCCGACTCCGCAAGCGGAGTGATTGCCTCGACGGCGGCAGTCAGACCGGTTTCGGCCGCCTCTTCCAGCACCGCGCGGTAGCGCGGTTCGGAACCGAGGTCGTATCCCCGCATCGCTTGTTCGCAGGCGCCGCACACCGTGTACTGCAGCGGATAGCGCCAAGCGCGCACGGCGGCGGCGTTGCGCTTGCCGTCTCGGCCCTGCTGCCAGATGGTGAACTTCGCATGGCCGGCCGCACGGGCTTCTGCCGTGAAGCGTTCCGCCTCAGCTTTGGAGACAGCCGGCGCCCATCCCCAGGCGCGCAGAATCGGATTCCTGGCAAGATACCCCACATACTGCACGAACTCTTCGGGCGTGACATGTTCCGACCCGCCGAAGAATCGGGCCATTCCCTCCAGTTCAATGTCTCCCAAGTCGTTCAGTGCCTCGGCGATGGTAGTCGTTCGGCTTTCTGCCAAGCATGTGCGGCGCGATCCATCACCAACACGCCCATGATGGCGTCGGTCCGCGGGTTGCGAATCGGCGCGATGGCCGATACCTTCATGTCTGATCCCGTGCCGAATGGTCCGTCAACCGAAGGTTCTCCCGTCTCGGCCACTCGCAGAACCACTTCCAGCGACGAGCCGAGAGAACGACCGGGCCGACCATTCCCCGGACTTCCCGGCGGCACATTCGAAGCCAGACAGTTCAATGCACCGTCCGGGGTATGACCAAACAGAGAGATGCGTCGACACTGAGGAATTGACCGTTGGATCGCGAACAACTGGCTATTCAGTCGTCTGGTGAGAATCGCCCGCAAGTCGTGATTGGTATCTTGCAGGATGGCAAGGTCGTTGGCATTGACAGCGTCGGCTACCAGTTGCACTTGCTGCACCGAATCGTCTCGAAGCATCCGGTCCGTTCGGCCGACGGACCACCCGACAAGCACGACTCCGGCAGCCATCAGACCGGCCATGGTTGCCGGTACGAGGCCTCTCGGGAGCACCAACTTCGTCCATTGCATGGTTTTCGCCTTGAGAGCCATCCTGTTTGAACCTCACGGCAAGGGGATTGCGTTCAAGCGATCCGCCAACCGCATTTGTCTTCCAGTCGATGAGGCTGCCGATCCAGGTGCTCTGTCCAAGTATAGCGTGGGTTTTCGACGCCCGGTTGTCATGTCAGTGGGGGCCGAGGCGGCGCCTTGCCCTCCGTGGCATTTTCACCGTTTCCAGGCAGGAATCGTTTGCGCAAACATGCGCAGATTCCTGAGGTTTCTTTACCAAATCACAGAACAATAGAACGCCAGTATTCGGCGGCCCGCACCTCCCCGCATGCCTCCTGGGCACCGTACGACAAGGGGGCTTCGGTAAGCTATCCTTTTGTTGCAGGTGTTTCCAAAGAATGTCCTCGGGAATCGGCACAATCTGAGCTTGGCGCACAGGCGGAAGATGCAGGGGAGACGCGAGTCGCGTTGCTCGAAACGGAGCCTTACTGAAATGCATGATCTCGGTCCAGACGCATATTGGACGATTCTGGCAGTGACCGCCGTGGCGGCTTTCTTCCTCGTTGAGATATGCGTGGTTCTGACGCGCCGGCTTCGGCGTTCCAGGCAAGCAGCCCGCGATACGGCGAACACAACGCCCACGCCCGAACGCCGATTGCGTTTCATGGAAGGTGAGCAACGAGCGATGAATCAAGAGCAGGAACAGGAAGCCCTACCTCAAGCGCGCGGCAAAACCGTACTTATGGCTGACGACGATCCCGAATTATCGCGGTCGCTGGCCATTCGGCTGGAATCGCTTGGCCTGAAGGTGATCCGGTCTTCGGACGGGGTGAATGCACTGCTGGGGGCCCATCGCGCCTTGCCCGACCTGGCCATTCTCGATGTGAAGATGCCTTCCGGAAACGGGCTGGCCGTATGCGAGATGATGGCGGCCAATCCCGAGTGTTCACGAATCCCCGTGATCATTTACACCGGTGCTTCGGACGCCCAGACGATCGCTCGATGCAAACGCCTCGGCGCCCACTACGTGCAGAAATCGCCCGATGCGTGGGTGCAACTCAAAGCCATTATCGAGGAGCTATTCCGTTCCCAAATGGAAGAAGAGGAGCTCTCTGCGATTACTGCGCCCTCTCTCTCGGACGATGATGAAAAGGCAGTCCCGTTCTCGGACGTCCCGGCCGATGTGCCGCACACCGAAACCGGCGAACGGACGGATTTGAAGGTCCTCCAAATCGATGACAATCTGGAAACACGCGATGCACTGGCGCGGCAACTGAAGAACCAGGGAATCCGGGCGCTTGGTGCAAGCGACGCAGAGAGTGCTTACCTGATGTGCTATTCGGAAAAGCCTGGGGCCATCCTCACCGGGGAAACCAACCCTGCGGTTAAGCGAACGATGTTGAGCTTGGGGGTAGTCGCTTACTTCACCAAACCGTGGAACTTTGATGAACTGCTCGAAGAACTAGGGCGGTACATCCAGTTGCACGCGAGCGCCGCAGAACGAACGCATGTCCCCGCCGGGTGATCGACACGGCCAGGACGTTCTTCTTCAGCAGGTTTCCAAACCTTGCCCGGCAGCGTAGACGCCGTTGTTGGCAATCGACACGAGCCAGGATGCCGGATCCGCTGTCGTTGTGCAGGTCATCGGCGGCTCTTCCGGCTCGACCACGCCGCCCAAATCCAGCAATTCGCGCAGCAGCGGCTCCACACGCGCCCACGTGTCATTCGATTTCAACACGTAGTACGCACACATGGTGTGGCAACGTTTGATCGTATCGTGGTCCGATCGGCCCGTCAGAATGATCACGGGAATGGAAGAGAATTCTTCATCGTTGGCCAACATCTCGCAAACGCTCAGCCCGCTGCCCGAGGGCATGTTGACATCCAAACAGATGACGTCCGGTCGATGATGGCGAATCGCATTCAGTGCCGTGATGGCGTCGTAGACCACGAGCGTCCGCAAGCCGAGTTCCTGACAACGCAATTCCAGAATACGCGCCAGTGGACGATCGTCGTCGGCAATCAATACCGTTCGGTTCAGACTAGACATGGCATCCGAAGCTCCTTGTCGATTCCAGAAGCGCGCTTGCAGTGATGTCTCTCTGTTCAACTCTGGCTCACCGGCCGATGCAAAGAGGCATGAAAACCGTTCTTTGGAACGAACCTGTTCCCCCATAATGGCTAATACAAGTCTTCAGAACTGCTGTCGCGTCCCATCGTGCGTCTATGGCAGGAGTATCCATTCCAACAAGTTCCTGCTTTGCGCAAAGTCCGTCGGCATCCCTTTGTTGCAGGGGCGATCCCTCGCACGAAGTAGGGATGGCGCGCGCCCCGGCCCCATGAATCCCGACATCATCGCTCTTGCTGGGGCCTGCTGCTGAGCGGGGCGCCCGTTTTGCTGGAACTTCCTGCAATTCTTTACCCGCATGCTGAACCTGAGTATACTGGCTAGTGACATGAGAAACTCGGGCATACTGCGCCCACTGCGCGAATTCGAGGATCGCTCGGAGCAACCGGCATTCTTACGTTCGATGCGTGGGGCAGTCGGGGACACGAATGGTTGTGAGGTAGTTCCATGAAAGACGGCCGTGCATTTTCACAAGGTGCGTCAGGTATTCTCTGGGTAGCGGTTTTCCTTGCCTCTTCGATTGGGTATGGGCAGACAACTTTTGTCGACGTGGCCGACGAGGCCTCGCTCGTCGCCCTCTGGCAACTCGATGAAGCAAGCGGTGCGACCAGCGTCGCCAATGCGGCGAGCGCCTCCTACGCAGGCACCGTCGTCGGGGCTCCGACCCTCGGCGTGAGCAGCGCCATGAGTACGCTCGGAACGGCAGTGGATTTCAGCGGCGCATCGGGCAATCGGATCAGCGTCCCGTATGACGCAGCACTGAATCCGGAGAGCTACACCATCGAAGCCTGGGCGCAGGTACAAGGTGGTGCAGGAGGCTATCGTTCGCCGCTCACCTCGCGGCGAAGTAGCCCGACTGGAGGCTACATCTTTTATGCGGCCGACAACAATACCTGGCAATACTGGGGCGGTCCCGGCTGGACCACGACGAGCGGTCCTTCCGTCATCCAAGATCAGTGGGTCCACTTGGCGGCAACCTATAACAATGTTTCCAGTACGCGAACCTTCTATGTCAATGGTCATCCTGTGAGTTCCGGTACGGCAACGCTCGCGCCCAACGGTGCAAACCCTCTGACGATCGGCGCCGGGGGTGATAGCGGCACGGATTATCGGTTCAACGGCGCTGTCGATAACGTGGCCGTGCTCAACGAGGCATTAGCCCATCAGAGTATTGCCGATCACTACAATGCCAAGTCGAACTATGCCGCGCGGATTGCCGCAGAGGGACCGACGGCCTACTGGCGACTGGGCGAGCAGGCTGGAACAACGGCCTACAACTCGGTTGACGTGGCAAGCTACAACGGCGTCTACAGTGACGTCTCGTTACGGCAGGCAGAAACCGCCTTTGCGGACGAAATCGACACGGCCGCCTCATTCACCAATTCGACGGCGAAGGTGACCGTCAACTACGACGCAGCCCTCAATCCGTCGGGCAGTTTCGCCGTCGAGGCCTGGGCCCGCGTCGATGGCAGCCAGGGCAACTATCGGACCGTCCTTTCCAGCCGCAGTTGCTCGGGTGGACTTTACGGCTTTATGATCTATGCCAA
This sequence comes from Thermoguttaceae bacterium, assembly GCA_040772845.1. Classification (GTDB taxonomy): domain Bacteria; phylum Planctomycetota; class Planctomycetia; order Pirellulales; family Thermoguttaceae; genus PWXP01. The sequence goes on along the minus strand of JAXGXG010000001.1, from coordinate 3,961,037 downwards.
TCAGGCCAATCGATGGGAGTTCCGGACCGGGACCGGTGTGAGCGCCGGATGGAACGAGGCAATCGGCGCCGACGTGGTCGTGGGCGAGTGGGCGCATGTCGTCGGTGTGTACGATGCCGCCTCGCAAACCCAGCGACTGTATGTCAATGGTATCCTTGCCGCCACCGCGACCAGCGCCATCTACGCGCCCACCACGGTCAACAACCTGTTCATCGGAATGGGGGGCGACAGCGGCACGGAATTCGCCTTCAACGGCCTCATTGACGAGGTGGCCCTTTACGGTCATTCTGTCACGGCGTCGACGGTGAACCGGCACTTCCTACAAGGAAGCAACGGCGCAGATTTCAATACCTGGACCGGCACGGCAGGCGACGCGCTCTGGAGCGCTCTCAGCAATTGGGACTCGGGCGAGAGTGCGACAGGCAAGAACATCGTGTTCGACGATACGGCGGCTTCCGACACGGCCGGCGTTGTCACCAACACGGTCGATGCAGACGTTACGGTTGCTTCCATCACCTTCGAGAACAGCGAAGGGCAATACCATACGACTGCTGTGAACGACGGGAACACGCTTGCCATCGAATCGGCATCGGGACGCGGCCGTATCTACGTCGCCCAGAATGCGCACATCGATGGCCGACTTGCCGGCAGCAAGGGGCTTACCAAGACTGGCGCCGGAACGCTTTCCCTGGGCGGCGCCGCATCGGCCATGACCGTAGCAAGCGGTGTGACGGTCGCTGATGGGACCCTACGGCTCGATCAGCCCGATCTCGGTTTTGACGTCGGCGTGTTCACCTCGGCCACTCCGTTGCGCGTTGAAGCGAATGGAATCCTTGAGATTGCACAGAAGTTCAATGTCAAGCACTCCACGCCGATTACCGTCGCTGGCGGCACGCTCGCCATCACGGCCAACAGTGTGGAGGACAGCAGCAACTATATCAATAATCTCCGTCTCGATGGCGGCACGGTTACGGGCAATGGCATTCGGGTCGGCTATCTTCTTTCCGATGCCGTCTTTACCGTAACGGGAAATGCCACTTCTACGATCAGCAATCCGATTGTCCTGGTGAACAACGTCGATCAGACCGGAACGCGGACATTGACACTTGATGTGGCCGACGGTTCGGCTGCGTACGATCTGGTCATGTCGGGAGAATTCCGCGACTACGACAATCTGACCGGGACCGATGTGATCAAGACCGGCGCCGGCGTGCTACGACTCGATGGGAGTCTGAATTACACCGGCGACACAATCGTCAACGGCGGCGTGTTGGTGCTCACCAAATCGGGTTCACTGGACCCTGCGGGTCATCCCGGGCAGTTCGGTGCGTCAGGAAATACAGTCACCGTCAACAACGGTGCGACGCTGCGATTGACCGGCTGGTGGACGATGGGAGACGGCGGACAACACACCCTTATTGCCGACGGCGGAACAATCGACTTCGCCACAAGCGCGAATTACCAGAACACGATTACCCTCATCGGCGGCGCCATAACTGGAAATAGCTGGCGGAACGGGCATCATGCCGGCGACGCAACGATTACGGTTGAACAAAGCGATGTCTCCTCGACCATTTCGGGAACCCTTACCTTCGTGAAAAACAGATCGGGCGGGCTGGGAAAAACGACCTTCGACGTGGCTGACGGCGCAGCCGAGCACGATCTGGTTGTCTCGGCGAGGATTGTCGACCTGAGCGGCCATGAAGGGCGGAGCCTTGCCAAAGACGGTCCCGGCGCCATGTCCTTGAGCGGAGCCAATACTTTCGCCGGGGGTGTGAATGTCAACGCCGGTACGCTGCTGGTCAACAACACGACCGGCTCGGGTACGGGTACCGGAGCCGTGAACGTCAGTAGCGGCGCGACCCTTGGCGGTACAGGCACGATCGGCGGCGCGACCACCATTGCAGGCGGCGCAACCCTTGCCACGGGCGCGAGTGTGGGCACGCTCACTTTCGACAGTGACCTGACCTTGCAAGACGGCGCTACGTGGGATTGGGAGTTCGTAACCAATACCGCAGGCGAGTACGATCAGGCGGTTGGTTCCACGCTCGTTTTGCCTGCCGAAGGCAGCGGTGCGATTACGCTGAACATCCTGGGCCTGGACGGCTACAGCCTGGAGGCCGGCGACAGCTTCACGTTGTTCACCGGGGACGTGTACCTCGGTTCGACGCTGCTGGACGCGGGGACCGACATCACTTCGATGTTCAACATCAGCGACGACATTGGCTGGTGGGGCGATTGGGAAGTGACGGCCGGTAGTCTGATCCTAACGGCCGTTCCGGAACCGGGCGCCGGGCTCATACTGCTTTCGGTTTTGGCCTACGGCCTGCTCGCGCGCCGCCGGAAGGATTGAGCTGTGGATGCGAGGATGTTTGATTTCAGATTTCAGATTTGGCATTTGACATCTGGGATTTTAGACCGGACAATGCAACGTATCGAGTGTGTTTTGCGAAGGTAATGCGGGGCTTGGACCGCTAGAGCCTTACCTCGTACGTAACGGGAGATGAAGAGATGTACCGCGCCGTCGTTTCCTGGATGTTCGTATCGATCCTGTTGACAACGGCTCTTTCGGCGGCTTCGGCGCAAGCAGCCGTGCTGACCTACGATGCCGATACAGGCGCCGCGGGCGCCCAGGACGGCGCCGGGGCAGGTTGGGATACCACAAATGCCAGTTTCTGGGATGGTGCCGCGAATGTCGTTTGGCCGGCTGCGGGAACGGACGAAGCTGTCTTCGGCGCCGGTTCAGGCACGGCCGGCACGGTTGCTGTTGGAACGATCAGCGCGGGCGCGATTACTTTCAATACACCCGGATCGGGCGCATACACGCTTTCGGGTGGAGCCATTACGCTGGACGGGACGGCGCCTACCATTGCCGCAAACGTCAATGCAACCATCGTCAGCGACCTTGCCGGTACCGGCGGACTGACCAAGAGCGGCGCGGGCGTGCTGACGCTGAGCGGGACACTCGCGTACACCGGCGACACGGTTGTCGATGGTGGTACGCTCGTACTGAATAAGGGCGGTACCCTTGGCGGTGGAAACACGGGGCAGTTCAGTTCCTCGGGACACACGATTACGGTCAACGACGGTGCTGTATTGCGAATGACCCAGAGTTGGGCCATGGGCGATGGCCAGCAGCATCATCTGGTTGCCAATGGTGGGACCATTGAATTTTCCAATTCCGACAACTACCAGAGCAGTATTGAACTGACTGGAGGCGCCATCGTCACCAGTGGGGGCAACCGTCCTTGGAGGGTCGGTAACTATGACGATGCGACCATCACGGTCAATGCCAGTGACATGTCTTCCACGATTTCCGGATCGCTCTGCCTTGTCAAGACGGCCAATGCAGACTTGATTACCTTCGATGTCGCTGATGGCGGGGCTGAAGACGACCTCCTCGTTTCTTCCACCATCTACGATCATCCTCCGGCAGGCGCCACGAACTACGGCGGGACCATCCTTGCCAAGGATGGTCTGGGAAAAATGGTTCTCAGCGGCGCGAATACCTATGTCGGCAAGACGAGAATCGACGGCGGCACGCTTGCGATCAGCGCCGACAACAACCTGGGCGCGGCGCCGGCGTCGGCCACTGTCGGCCACCTGGCGATTGCCGAAGGCGCCATGCTGGCCGTTACCGGCAGCTTCACCCTCAATGCAAACCGCGGCCTGACCGTCGGCGGGACCCTCGACGTTGCCGTTGGACAGACACTTACCTACAACGGCATCGCTGCCGGCGCCGGCGGGTTGACCAAAACGGGTGGCGGTACACTCGCGCTCGGCGGTGCAAATACCTACGCGGGGGCGACCGTGATCGACGGCGGCACGCTTGTGATCAGCGCCGATAACAACCTCGGTGCGGCGCCGGCATCGGCCACTGTCGGCCACCTGGCGATTGCCGAAGGCGCCATGCTGGCCGTTACCGGCAGCTTTACTCTCAATGCAAACCGCGGCCTGACCGTCGGCGGAACGCTCGATGTCGCCGATAGCCAGACACTTACCTACAACGGCATCGCTGCCGGCGCCGGCGGGTTGACCAAAACGGGTGGCGGTACACTGGCGCTCGGCGGTGCAAATACCTACGCGGGGGCGACCGTGATCGACGGCGGCACGCTTGTGATCAGCGCCGATAACAACCTCGGTGCGGCGCCGGCATCCGCTACCGCGGATCATCTGATGATTGCCGAGGGGGCTACACTGGCCGTTACCAGCGGCTTTACGCTCAACGCAAACCGCGGTCTGACCGTCGGCGGAACGCTTGATGTCGCCGATGGCCAGACACTCACCTATAACGGGACTGTCACCGGCGCCGGCACCGGCGGCCTGACCAAGGCGGGTGGCGGGACGCTCACGCTCGGGGGCAGCGGCGGCAATGTGACGGTCGGCAGCGGCGGTGTCACGGTATCCGGCGGCACGCTGCGCCTTGCGAGGAGTTCTGTGCCGTTCGACGCCGGTGTGTTCGCCACGACGACTCCGCTGACCATAGAAAATGGCGCCACGCTCGAAGTGGCCGGCATGTGGAACACGGGAAGCGCCAATGCGATTACCGTCAATGGTGGTACGCTCAATTTCACCAATGGCAGCGGCCCAGACAGCGAGAATTATGCGAACAACATGAACCTGGCCAACGCAATCGTTACCGGCAACGGCATCCGCATTGGAAATGATTCCAACGCGCAGTTCACGGTCACGGGCGATGCCGGGACGACCGTTGACAACGCGTTGATGCTGGTGAACTCCGGTGGCAGCGCCCGTACGCTGACGCTCGACGTGGCGGATGGCGCGGCAGACAATGACATGATCCTGTCGGGAGTTCTTTATGACTTCACCGACCGAGGGAATAATCGGATTGCGAAGACCGGCGCCGGTACTCTTCTGGTGACGGGCGACAATACATTCACCGGAACGGTCGCCGTCGATGGCGGACTGTTGGTAATGGGTCACCAGAATGCGTTAGGCGCCGCCACGAACGCACTCGCGCTTGGCGACGTGGCCGGCGCGACCCTGTCCTTGGGCAGCTACGACCTGAACATCGGTTCGCTCACCGGCGGGGGAACAACCGGCGGCGAGGTCGCACTCGGCGCCAACACACTGACTGTGGGCGCGGCAGGCGCCTCGTCCACCTATGCCGGCACAATCTCCGGGACAGGCAATCTGACTAAGGCAGGCGCCGGTACGCTCACCCTCAGCGGCGTATTGAATCATACGGGCGACACGATTGTCGATGGCGGAACTCTCATTCTCAACGGGGGCGGCGGGCTGGCAGACGGCAATCTGGGCCAGTTCGGATCTCAGCATACGATTACCGTCAACAGCGGCGCTACCTTGGCGATGACCGCAAGTTGGGCGTTGGGCGACGGGAAGCAGCACACACTTGTTGCCGATGGCGGGACCATCGACTTCGGAACGGCCCAAAACTACCAGAACTCCATTACGCTTACCGGGGCCAAAGTGGTCACGGCCACGGGCGGCAAGCCGTGGCGAACCGGCTACTACGGCGGAAGCGCGCTGATTACCGTCAATGAAAGCGATGTTTCCTCGACCATCTCCGGCCTGCTGTGCTTCGTCAAGGCATTTTCCGGCGGTCCTGGAACAACGACCTTCGACGTTGCTGATGGAACGGCGGAGTTAGACTTGGACGTGTCGTCCGTCATCTTTGATCATGACGCCAGTTTGAGCGGCATGGTGCTTGTGAAAGATGGTCCCGGCGCCATGTCCTTGAGCGGAGCCAATACGTTCGCCGGGGGTGTGAATGTCAACGCCGGTACGCTGCTGGTCAACAACACGACCGGCTCGGGTACGGGTACCGGAGCCGTGAACGTCAGTAGCGGCGCGACCCTTGGCGGTACAGGCACGATCGGCGGCGCGACCACCATTGCAGGCGGCGCAACCCTTGCCACGGGCGCGAGTGTGGGCACGCTCACTTTCGACAGTGACCTGACCTTGCAAGACGGCGCTACGTGGGATTGGGAGTTCGTAACCAATACCGCAGGCGAGTACGATCAGGCGGTTGGTTCCACGCTCGTTTTGCCTGCCGAAGGCAGCGGTGCGATTACGCTGAACATCCTGGGCCTGGACGGCTACAGCCTGGAGGCCGGCGACAGCTTCACGTTGTTCACCGGGGACGTGTACCTCGGTTCGACGCTGCTGGACGCGGGGACCGACATCACTTCGATGTTCAACATCAGCGACGACATTGGCTGGTGGGGCGATTGGGAAGTGACGGCCGGTAGTCTGATCCTAACGGCCGTTCCGGAACCGGGCGCCGGGCTCATACTGCTTTCGGTTTTGGCCTACGGCCTGCTCGCGCGCCGCCGGAAGGATTGATCTGGATGCGAGGATGTTTGATTTCAGATTTCAGATTTGAGATTTGAGATTTGAGATTGTCGGGTTGAAGAGCGTTGCCTGTGGGATGGGAGTCGATGGTCGGGCGAACGCACGTGCAGGGAAGCAAACGGCTTTTTGTATTCTGAAGGTGTCCGCAAAAACAACGGAGGAATGAATGGCTGGCAACAATCGGGAATCTCCCGTGTCGAATCTGAAATCTCAGATCTCCCATGTCAGATTCAACATTCCGGGTCGGGGGGGGCGGGGGGCAAGTCGAACTGCCGGGTTCACACTGGTTGAGCTCCTGGTGGTGATTGCCGTGATTGGTATTCTGATTGCGCTGCTACTGCCGGCGGTGCAGGCGGCGCGCGAGGCAGCGCGTCGCATGCAGTGCACCAATCATCTCAAACAGATTGGTCTGGCCCTGCACAACTACGAATCGTCGCACAAGGTATTCCCGTACGGCACGCTGGACGAGGCCACGACGGGTTATCACAAGCGGTGCACCTGGTTCCAGCAGGTGTGGCCGTATATGGAGCTTCAGCCGGCTTACGACCAGTATGCCGCGTGGGACGGCCAGTGGGTGATGGACACGCCCGTTTCGATCAAGGACATGGTCGTGCCCATGTTCGTGTGTCCGACCGATCCCCTGGCGCCTGGTTTTGGGGGCGGCGGTGGACTGCGAAGCGGCGGCTACGGATTCCAGGGGAATTACGTCGGCTGCACCGGGGACGATTATATCAAGATCAATCGGCCCGGGTATTCCAACTACGACCTTCACAAGATGAACGGCATGTTCTTCGCCAATTCGGCCGTGCGCATCGGGCACGTTCAGGACGGTACGAGCAAGACACTTATGGTGGCCGAGGTGAAGGTCCGCAAACCCAAGTCGAACGGCTGGGGCGAAGGGGGCGGCTATTGGGGCGGCGGGCAACATGCCGCTTTCGGATTCACCACCATGGAGCCGCCCAACTCGACCGTCTCCGACCGCGTTTACTCGTGCAACGATTCCGCTTCGCCCGAATGCACCACCGTGGGCGACGATATCAACAAGGTCGTTCTTGCCCGCAGTAAGCACCCCGGCGGCGTCAATGCCGCCATGGTGGACGGCTCGGTCCACTTCTTCGACGAGGCGATTGACTATCTCGTATGGAAAGGCCTCGGTACGCGAAAGGGTAAAGAGTCCCTCGATTGGCCGGAAGAATGATGCCGTTTACACAAAGGACTGCCAGATGACCATGTCGTCCGTTCGTACGTTTCTTCCTATCGTGCTGTTCTCCCTGTTCGCAATCGGCTGCGGCGCCGGCGACGGGCGGTATGAAGTAACCGGTTCGGTTACGTTCGACGGCCAGCCGGTCGAATCGGGGGAGATCATCTTCCGCGCCGCCGATGGCGCCGAGGCGAGTGCGGCCGGCAAGATCGTCGAAGGGCAATACACCCTTCGCGCTTCGGAAGGAACCAAACGCGTCGAAATCACCGCGATTCGGGAAGTCCAGGCTCGCCAGGCGGCAAGCGGCGAGCCGCCGGTAAACTTCGTGAACTACATTCCGGCAAAGTACAACCAGAACTCGGAATTGACCGTCGAGGTGACCGCCGACGGGCCGCATACGCACGATTTCAACCTGGCGCCGTAGTCGGGCCGCGCCGCCCGCCGCGAACCGATCGTCATGCGCGGTGATGACGCCCGTGCCCATGGTCATGCCCGTGCCCATGGTCATGCCCGTGCCCATGGTCATGTCCGTGGTCGTCGTGTCCATCGGGACTCAGCTCGGCGCTGGCCATTACCAGTTCGCCGCGGAAGATGCCCTTGAGGCCCTTCAGTTGGGCGGCGATCTCTCGCAGTTTATGCGCCGGACCTCGCAACACGATGACTTCGAGGCAAAGATCGTGCGTCAGATGCGCGTGCAGATTTGCCACGACGTGTTCGGTATGGTCGTGCTGCACGTCGGTAAGTCGATCGCGGAGTTGGGGCCGGTGATGGTCGTAGACAAGGGTGAGCGTTCCGGCTGCATCCTTGGAATCGGTTTCCCATGCCTGGCTGGTCAGCCGCTCGCGCAGCAACTGTCGCACGGCCTCGCTACGGGTGGCAAAGTGCTCCTCGGTGCAGTAGCGATCGAACTGCTCCAGCAGATCCTCTTCCAGCGACACGGAGAATCGGACAACTTGTGGCATATGGGTTTCCCTCCCGGATGGCAAACGCTGGTGTATTTCAGGCGGCGCGCCGAAGCTCCCGCTCGGTGAAGTGGATGGTGACGATTCGGATCTGTCCCTCCCGCTCGATGAGCAGTTCCAATGCGTCGGTGGCCTCCGACACCTGCTCCAGGAAGGCGTCGTCGTCGCTTACGTCATGACCGCCGGCCTGGAGCAGACGATCTCCGGCCTGCAAGCCGGCCCGCGCGGCAGGCGTGCCGGGCGCCACGTAGGTTAGGACAACGACACCGGGCTCCGCTTCGTCGCGTCGCCAGGTGACGCCGAGTCGCCAGGGACGGCCGCTGAGGGGAACGGTCAGCCGCACGGGTTCCGCTTCGCCGCGACGCGCCACGGCCACCTCGGCCGGCGCCTCGGCCGTAAGAATGGCGCCGGAAAGGTCCTCGGCCGATTCGATCGGATGGCCGGCAAACTGCAGCACCCGGTCGCCTGCCTGCAAACCGGCCTTCTGCGCCGGACTGTCGAATCGCACCCGGTCCAGTCGGACGCCGCCTTCCGCAGCAGGCTGCTTTTCCCAGCCGGCGCCCAGCCGGTCGGGGAGTTCAGGCGTGTGATCGAACCGGCGGCTGCGCACCCACTCGGATTCGCGTCGCGCGGCTTCCCGGAAGTCAAAGCGCGTATGGTTTTCCGCCAGACCGTAAACGGTACGGAACGTGAATCGGGCTACACGTTGCATGCCCTGGCTGTCGATCTTCGAGGCGACGTCGCGCGGCGTGTGATAATCATCGTGGATGCCGGCATGGAACAGCAGGATGGGAATCTCTCGTTCGAAGAAGATGTAATGATCCGAGTTCGCCTTCACGTCCCACGGAAACTGGATGCGAAGCCCGGTTTCTTCATTCTTTTCGGCCAGGAAATGACGCAGTCCCGGCGCGGTCCGGCTTCCGAAAACAGAGAGTTCATCGTTTCGCAACCGGCCGATCATATCGAGCGTCACCACGGCGACCACGTCCTCCAGCGGTGCGGTCGGGTGCTCTCGCCAGTGCTTCGAGCCGAACATGCCCAATTCTTCGGCATCCCAGAAGGCGAACACGATGGAACGGCGGGGCGCTTCGGGTAGCGATTTCAGGGCCGCTGCCACTTCAAGTAACGCCGAGGTGCCGCTTGCGTTGTCGTCGGCCCCGTAATGAATCTCCCCGATCCCGCCACGACTGGTCCGCGGCGCGCCGTAACCGACGTGATCGTAATGGGCGCCGACCAGAACGACCTCGTGCTTCCGCTCCGGATCCCTTCCTTCTAACCGGGCGAGTACGTTCCGATAGTTCGGCGGAAAGGGTTGGAAATAGGAACCGTCGGGCCCGGCCGGCTCGAGGCCCAACGCGGCGAGACGGTCGCCAATGTATTCGCCGGCCAGCCGGCTCCCCTCCGTACCTGGCAGACGTCCCTCCAACTTGTCGTCGGCCAGATAATCGACATTCGACTGCAGGGCATTGGCGCGGATCGACTCAAGCGCTGCACGAAACGCGGCGTTCCGTTCCACGGCAACGAGCGACGTTGCCCAAAAGAGGCTGAGCAACAAGCCCTCCAGAAGATGAAGATTGATGCCATGTGTCCGTTTGCCCGGCCCAAGAATTCGATTCATTCGAATGGAACTCCTTCTTCCGTGGATTGCCGATGGGTGACCATTTCTATTCTACGCGATTTCCCGGCAAACGTGGAGCATGCGCCGAACCGCTTCGTCAATTTGTTCTGTGGTGGTCGTACCGCCCAGACTGAGTCGCACCGAGCTGCGGACCAGGCGCGCCGGCAGGCCCATCGCTCGCAACGTTGGGGAAGGCTCGCCGGAACCGCTACTGCATGCCGATCCGACGGAGCAGGCGACGCCGGCCGCATCCCACGCCTGGACCAGGGTCTGTGCATCCAGGTCAGGAAAGGCCATATTGACGGTCTGCGGCAAACGCGGGGCCGACCGGCCGTGAACCACCGCCGCCGGCCAACCTGCCGTCAGGCCTGCCTCCAGACGATCCCGCAACATGGCCAGCCGAGCATGTTCGGCTTGCTGTTCTCGGCATGCGATCCTCAGCGCGGCGGCCATACCCACCGCCAGGGCTACGGGTTCGGAGCCGGGGCGAAGTCCCGCCTGCTGTTCGCCACCGAACATCAGCGGCGCGAGCGCGACGTCGCGCCGCAGTACGAGGGCGCCGATTCCCAGGGGCCCTCGGAACTTGTGTGCAGACACGCTCAGGGCGGCGACTCCCAGCCCTCGGAACCGAACCGGCATCTTCCCGGCCATCTGAACGGCGTCTGTATGCAGCAGTACGCCGGCCGCATTGCAGACGGCGGCGATCGCATCGACCGGTTGGAGAACTCCGGTTTCGTGATTGGCCAGCATGACGCTGACAAGGTGCGTCTTGGTGCGCAACCGGTCGGAAAGCTGTTCGATCCGGACCACGCCATCGGGCGATGCGCTGAGGGTTTCCAACGTCCAACCGCACTCCAGCAGATGCTCTGCCGATTCGAGGACACAGGGGTGCTCCATCCCGGAAACCACTACCTGGCCGGCCGCCGGCCCTCCTTTTCGGCAAATACCCAAGATGGCGAGGTTATTGGCCTCGATGCCACCGCTGGTAAACAGCAGTCGGTCGGGAGCCGGGCCGGACAGTTCGGCGCCGAGCAGTTCGGCCACTTCGGCCCGAGCTTGTTCGAGAATACTCCGGGCTACCCGGCCCGGCCCATGCCGGCTGGCCGGATTGGCGCCAATCGTCGTCTGGCAGCGATGGATGGCCTCAGCCACCTCCGGGTGGATGGGAGTCGTCGCATTGTGATCGAGATAGATAACGTCCACGCGTCCATTCTGCCCGGTGTGGCTACAGGCGGCAAGGGGAACCGTCCGCCGTGCGTTCGCGTATGGACTTGCGTCGGCGTGCGCCTTCCTCGACAGCGGCTTTGACCACGGCCATGGTCTCGGCCTGGCGGCGGGCGACAATGGCCTTCGCATTGCCGACGTCGGCAATCGCCCTATCGAAGTTGTCGTGGATGTCCAACAACGCGGCGATCGGCTTCGCGGCCGGATCGGCATCGAGATCCGAGAGCCACTTCTCCACGCCCAGGTCGCGCAGCATCCAGGCTTTGCGGCCCGCCTCGGCAAACCGCGGGTGGATCGTGGGGGTTCCCGCCGCGATCGACATGATGACCGAGTGCATCTCCATGCTCACGATGCACCGCGCCTGGGCGTAGACGCTGAACGCCTGATCGGGGTCCCAGAAGGTCTCCTTCAACCGCACCTGCTTTTTCACGTCGTCCGGCAGCGGTTCGTAGATCAGTTTTCGGGCCGGCTCCAGTTCATGTTTCACCTCGGGGCAGACGAGCACGGGCAGCCCGGTCTTCCGAACCCAGGTGGTGGTCAGCTCGCGCAATTTGGCGGCGTGAACGGCCTCTCGTTGCTCGTCAATGAACCCCTGGATGGACGACCGGATGGTCAGCGTGATGAACTTGCGCGGTTCCAACTTGTGTTCTCGCAGGAAGCGTTCCGCCCACCGGTCATCGCGACTGTCGTACCCGAATGTGGCGTCCGGCCCGAACTCCAGGTGCTTGTTCTTCACTCCCAGCGAACGCAGGAACTCAAGCGAATCGCCGTCGCGGGCGAAGCAGAAGTCCGCCTGCGAAAGAAGCGGTACGATGAGCCGTTTGGAAAGCCCGGTGAACGTTTCGAATGACTGGCAATAGACGCCGTAGGGGACGCCCATGTCGCGGGCCACAAGCAGGGGCATCCAGTAGGGCAAGGTCTTGTTCCAATCGCTGTTCCATCGGCCGTGCGACAGGGTCGTACCGGAGTTGTACAGCAGCAGGTCGGCGGTGGCCATGGCCTCGTCGAAGGCTTTGCCGTCGCCGCCGCGGAACGGCGTGCCGATCACTTTCGCATCGGGAAAATACCGCCCAAGGAACGCCCGATGGTTCTCGGTCGCCCGGGCATCGTCGCGAGCGTTCGAGACGATCGTCACGCGGGCCTCGGGCACGTAGCGTTCGAGCAGCGTCAGCAATCCCGGCGTGATCCCGATATCGCCGATATTGGAGTAGCTCCACGCATACGTCACCACGATATGCCGCGTCTTCGGCGTCGCGGCCGAGGCTGCCCAGCCGAGGGCAGGCATCGTCATGGCTGCGGCAAGCGATCCGAGTAATTCGCGTCTGTTTACCTGGTACTGGTCCATCGTTTTCGCCCCTGGGTTGGTGATGCGTCGTTGGCCGAGAATAGCACGCAAACAGCGATTGCAGGCACATACGAAGATTATAGTCGTGAGGGAGACGGGTAGCAACTGTCGCCACGTGTCCTGATAGATGCCCCCCTTCGCTTTCCGGTGGCTCGCCGGTCTCAAACGAAGTCAAACGAGCATGCAGGTCGAACGGCAGCCATGGCCCGACCGCGGGGATCATACGTTTCAGCTCGCCACCACGTGCTCATCAGGAAGCACTCACTCCGCATTGGGCGGCAATGGCCGTTGCGAGGGCTTTGAAGTCATTGTAACACTCTTGCACGGCGTACACGTGGCCTCCAAGCGCGCCATCGGCTGCTTTGAGATGAAACATCGGCTTGAGAGACTCTTGGGCCATGGGCATCAAACTGCGATAGTGTTTCAATGTGGCGAGGCACGAGGGATCGTCGCGCGTTGAGAGTGTCGCCTTGCTATCGTCGGCGAGAACCTCTGCATGGTAGACGCCGGGGATCCGCTTCATCCATTTCTGGTACGCCTTGACCGGTCGATCTGCCCGCACGGCGTGTTGCATTACCACGTAACCTGCCGGCGTGATATCGGCCGAGGGGAGCAGCAAGCTTGGGTCGGAAGGACGACGATCCAGACGGTCGCGCCACTCGTTGCGCCAGTCTCGCAAAGTCGGGCCCAGGTTTCGCAATCCCTGCAACGAGAAGAGATCGGGCGCAAGGGGGACAACCACGTAATTGGCCACGATGATCGCGGCCCGGTTGATAGCGCCGAGGTTGGGGCCGACATCGATCAGCACGAGATCGGCATCGTGCGATTGCGCCGCCTCGAAAATGATGCGATGAAAGGCTGACGTCGCGCGGAACGCTGCTTCATCGCCGCTCAGGCAATCGGGCCACGCCGAGGAGAGCTTTGCCTCGAAACGGGATAAGCCGAGGTCGCCGACCACCAGGCCAAGGTTCTTCGTCACCTCTTCGACGTGGGGAATGGTAATGTCGCCCACGCCTCGCAAAATGGGTGACACCGCCCCTAACACACTGTCCGAATGTTCGCCATCGGGCCACAGTTCTTCCAAGCGTTCCTCGTTCAGGCACATCGCAGTCAGGTTCGCCTGGGGGTCCAAGTCGGCGACGACGACAGAGACGCCCATATCTGCATACATCCACGCAAGATGGTAGACCAACGTGGTCTTGCCGACCCCGCCCTTGTTATTGAAGAAAGCAATGGTTCTCATGTCTTTCTCCGGATAGTGGCCAGGACATGCGATGGGTCGAATACGAACTCCGCCTCCGGATTCCCGTTCTTCCGCAGCGCGTCTTGCGCCCGGATCACGCCGCGACCGAATGCGTTGACATAGCCGAGCGTCGCCATGGCCTCGGAGACGACCGGATTGCGGTAGTCCGTTTGCGTCGGAAAGTTCTCCGGCGACGCCATTCCGTACAAACCGCCCGGATTCTGAATCTCGATCCGATCGTCGTACCAGTAGAGCCGGACGGGCGCGTTCGAATCGTACGATCGATGCATGACCGCGTTCCATAGCAGCTCGCGTATGGCCACGACGGGATAATCGATCACGTTTCGTTCTCGGAGGGCCGATTCAGCCACGGGATACGATTGCGTGGGAAGGGCGGCAAACGACTGTATCTCGCGGAGAACCGTGAGAAGGTCGCCGCTGAATCGCTTCTCGTCTATCGGATCGTCCGACATCGTCAGGCCCGCCCAACGCACAAACTGAACGTACGCGCCGGGCAACCAGTGGAGAGGTTGATTTGCGAACAACAAAGCCCCTGCATTTGTGGGGCAGTCCGCTGCCAAATCGTAGAAGCGAAGCGATGCCAACTGCTCCTTCACGTCCCGGTTGTTCTCGTCAATGACATCGCGGGCAACGGCTGCCGGGAGATAGGTTACCAAAAACAGATCGAGTAGAAGCTCGTCCGTCACATGCAGGCCGCAGGCATGTCCAGCGTCATTGACGCCAACCAGGAGGTAACCAGGCTGTCGGTGATTTGGGAAATCGTTGGCAAAGGCGCAGATGGCCTCGCCGAACTTATCCGTGTTTTTCGTTGACGCGGTTCTTTCTGCACGGTCAGACTCAAGGTCTGTCATCAACGTCTGCAATTGTTCCGTGCTCAGCATCGCCTACCTCCGCTCAACCGCAAGGTCGCCGAGAATGTCATCAACTTTCTGCCTCACAAGCTATTTACTCCGACCACACCCCCAACAGAGCCAGTCTACGACGATTCCACCATCACGCAGACGCCAAATCGAGCGAAATCGCTGAGACAAGGTGCGGATTATACCCCTCTTTGACGCTCGATGCAACGCACCCCTGCCAAAGACAAGGGTGAGGATTGCGCACGTTGCGCCTAACGGATCTGTCGGGGACGGCTCGGTCCAGCTCCGGCACTCGGCAGATCGTTCCGGCGGAAGGCGTTCGTTTGCGTTAAACGACGGCGAAGGGATGCTGATGCAGATTTCTCAACGGAAATACGACTACTCCACTTCCCAACCCGGGCGATACGTGCCGTGGATGATGGGATCGGCTTTCGGGTAGTTGACGACCTTCATCACATCGGCGTCCCATTGGCATTGCACGCCGGCGCGCAGGGCGACCAGGCCGAGCAGGGTGATTTCCGTAAGCTGGGCGCCGTAGCCGAAGTGGCTGTCGGGAGTTGGGCCGCCCTTGATGGCGTCGAGCCACTGGCGATGATGCCCGGCCGGTCGCGACAAGGTGGGCGCCGGCGTTTTGTACTCGGCGGCCAGCGATTCGGGGAACAGTTGCGGTTCTCGCGACGCACCGCCGGCGGTCAGAAGGAGTCCCTTCTCGCCCACGTACATCGCGCCGCGACGGGCCAGCGAGACCGATTCCGGCAGGCCCTCGGGCCGCGGCGGCCTGAGCCCGCCGGAGTACCACGTGACCTTCAGCGGCGGCCGGCCTTCCTTTGCCGGGAAGCGGAAGTAACAGATCTCGCCGTACGGGGCGATGTCATCGTTCATGAACCCGGCAGGAAACGCCTCGATCGTCTCCGGCGCACGCAGATCGAACGCCCATACCACGGCGTCGAGATCGTGGCAGCCGAAGTCGCCCATCGCGCCGCAGCCGAACCGCCAGAAATCACGCCATGCCACAGGCACATACTCCGGGTGGTAAGGCTGCGACTCGCGCGGACCCAGCCACAGGTCCCAATTCAAGCCTTCCGGAACCGGCGGCGCACCCTCCGGCAGCCCGCGGAGTCCGGGGTTCCATCGGGTTGCAGGCACCCAGGCGTGGGCCTCGGTCACCGTGCCGATAGCGCCGTCGCGCAGGAACTCCACGGTACTGCGAATTCCGCCGGCTGCATGACCCTGGTTGCCCAGTTGCGTGGCCATGCCTGTCTCCTTCGCAACGCGGGCCACAACCCGCGCCTCGCGGATATTGTGCGTCAGCGGCTTTTCGCAGTAGACATGCTTTCCGTTCCGCATGGCAACCACCGAGACATACGCGTGCAGGTGGTCGGGCGTGGCGCACAGGACGGCGTCGATCGCCTTTTCCTTATCGAGCATTTCGCGAAAATCGACGTATTCGTTGCAGCGGAAGTTCGGTGTGCTCTCGCCGTAGTGTTTTTCAATTTCGGCCTTCACGGGCCCGCGACCGCCCATGCCTTTGTAGTAGAAGCCTTCCAGGCTGAACGAATCCATCGGGTCGGCCAGGGCGATGATCCTCGCGTCGGGCTCCTTGAACAACACCCGCGTATTGCTGCGGCCCTGCCCGCCGGCCCCGACCAGAGCGATATTGACTTTCTCGCTGGGCGCGACGAAACGCGGCCCGCCCAAAACGTGCCTGGGTACTACGTGGACACCGACGGCCGTTGCGGCGGCAAGCTTCAGAAAGGTGCGTCGTTTCATGGGAAGTGCTCCTTGGTGGTGAAATCGTTCGTTGGTTATTGTAACTGAAGCGTTCCGGCCTGGTCCAGCCGCCAGGTTTCGGCAAGCGTGCCCTCCCAGCATCGCCATACGTTGTCCTCGGCGCGGTATATGGTCAGATTGAAGGGTATCTTCATGCCTTGCTCCGGTTTCAGGCCGATCGCTTCAAACGGAATGGCCCATTCGCCATACCAGCCGCCCCGGGTCTTTCCGAAAGGCTTTGCGGAGAATCGAACGGCCTTGCCAAGCTGTTCGGCCGCCTCGGCCGGTGCGCCGGCGGCCGTCAGGCTCTCGCACGTTCCGTTGGTATACCCGCGCAAGACGAACACGGCCGGCTTGCCGTCCGACGCCGTTCCGGCCAGCGCCAGTTCGGCGCCGTCATCGGTTCCCCAGGTGGTGCCCGCGCGAAGTTCGGCGGAATTGAACATGGTCACGTGGATGCCGACGTACAGATATTGGTCGTCGTAGCCCAGTCGTGCGAATGCCGGAGCCCCGGCGGCATTCCACCGCGAAGGCTCGCGATTGAGGTTCACCAGTTCACCGGGCCATTCCCCCTGGCGAATCTCGCCGTCAATCTGGGGCGGCTCCGCCGCGCGCACGGCCTTGGCCGAAGACGTCATCCGGCCCGGCGGCGTCATGGTCGGCATGTCGCTGGTGATCGTAAACGGCTGTGGCGCGCCGTCCTTCCCCTTGCCGCCGTGGAAGAGCACGTTGTCTTTCCACGTGGTAATGCCGGTGGGCTGCGTGATGCGCAACTCGCCCGGAATGAACAGCGTGTTCGCCTCGAACGTGCAGCCTGCCGAACGGGCGAAGGTCAGCGACATATCGTCCTGGGAAATGAACACGTTGTTGCGGATCGCCGTGTTGCGAGCGATGTGATTCTGCACGGCGCGTTCGACGCCGACGGAAACGTTCCGCTCGACGAGGTTGTCGCGGCTGCCTTCGTCCAGATAATAGGCAGCCACGCCGTAGCCTTCGCCGATCTTGACCACGTCCCGAACCACGTTGCCGCGCAGCACGCTATTTTGCAGACCGCCGTAAATGGCCGCACCATCGTGCATCTCCAGCATCACGCGGTAGATCAGATTCTCCTCGATCAGAAAATCCGGCCCGCCGACCGCCATGCCGCTATAGGGTGTATCGTGGATTTCGTTGCGGTAAAGATGTACTTGCTTCGCGTCCTTGACGTGCCGGCTGTACGCCGACAGTGCAATGGCGCTCGGATAGTGCTGCCCGACGTGATGGATGTGATTGCGTGCAACCAACAGACCGGATCCGTGCAGGCGGAGTCCGCAGGCGCCGGTCTGGTGCACGTGGCAGTCGAGCAGCTTGCCGTCGAGCCATTGCGAGGCCTTCACTCCCTGCCCGCCGACAGCGCGGATGTCCATTTGCTCCACGGTGCAGCCCTGCGCCCAATCGAGGACCAGGGCGCCGTCGAAGACGTATGCGCCAAACGAGCTGGCTTTCAGCGGGGTCGTCGTCGCCTGGATCGTCAGCCCGCGAAGCGTGACGTCCACAATGGGTTTCTTGGCGTTGCCGGCAAGATGAACCACCTTCTCCAGCAGAGGCGCGACCACCTGGGCCTTGCTCATGTCTTCCTCTGGCAGCGGCCAGTAAACCACGCGTCCGGTGCTTCGATCGAGATACCACTGGCCCGGCCGGGTCATGCCCTCGCGCGTATTCAATAGCACGTACTTCTTCACGCGAAACGCGCCGGCCGGAAACCGCGGCGGCGTGGAAAGGACCAGCGCATGGCGCTGCGTATCGTTCCGGGCAACCCCGCATAGCGACTCGTCCCACATGTGATAGACCCGAACTTCCGCATTATTCACGTCGAGCGTCGTAGGCATATCCTTCGGATCGTAGAGAAGCGTGTGCAATTCCTCTTCGGTCGCCTCGCGTTCGAAACCGCCGCCGACGCTCGACAGGTAACGCACGTTCCAGGTGTTCTTGTGCAAGAACGTTCCGGACTCCGGCAAACGCGCCCGCTCGGCCAGCCGGCCGTTGACCACCAGGGCGCGGAAATCGCGAGTCCCCTCTTTCACCCCAGGCGCGTCGGCACACCAGAACCGGTCGCCGTCCCGCCGCCAGCCGACAACCGGCGTCCCGCCATGGAGGACCGCAGCGCCGCCCTCGCCTGCCTCGATCGAAAGCCCGTTGTCGGAGGCATCGAACTGGAGCGGCTCGGTCAGGAAGTAATCGCCGGGTGTGACGATCATGCGATGCGGCCCATTCTCGGTCTTACGGGCCGCATCTCGCGCGGCGGCAAGTGTGGCCATCGGCTGCTCCGGCGTTCCCGGCTGCCCGTCGTTGCCGCCCGGGGCAATGAAGAAGTCGGCGGCCGTCGCCAACGGCCCCCACACGAGGACACACGAAGCAAAGACGACCACGAAACCACGGAGGGAGAGACTTTTCATCGGCGGGCCTTCATCATGCAGCAGTACGGGGAAGGATAATTACAGCCCAGTATAGACGCCACAGCAGGCGGTCGCAACGGTTCGCGTGAAGCACGAGCCTTCGAGGGTATTCTGGGCATTCAACGCGCGAAATCATGCCCGAGATGTTTGTCGAAAAGCGACAAAGGGGTGCAGGAAAGGACTTGCATTTCCCGGAAGGGCCACCGGCCGGGCAAGCCGGACGGTGGCCTTTTTCCAGGATACAAGTCCGCTGCTGCACCCCCCGACAAAGGTCACGGCGCAAAAGCATTGACAGCCTCGCGGCGAGACGATATCATGGACAGTGTTGTGATGGTCTGGAAACGGGCTCGCAGGCAAGTAGCTCGGGCGATTCTCGCGTATTCCCGCTCTTCTCCTGCAGGCCTTTCATTTCATCACTCACAAACGCAGAACTGTTGTGTGCGATACTGGGGACCAATGATGTCTTTCGACCCGCCTGCTTCTGCTGTCAGGCAGCGACATGGCGCCAAGGGTTGGGCAACAGGCTTTACCCTTGTGGAGCTGCTGGTGGTGATTGCGATTATCGGCATCTTGATTGCACTGCTGCTGCCGGCGGTGCAGAGCGCTCGGGAAGCGGCGCGGCGGATGCAATGTACGAATCATTTGAAGCAGATTGGTCTGGCCATCCTGAACTACGAGAACACCTACCGCGCGTTGCCTTCGGTAGGATTGCGGGGCAAGCCGCACGATATCTCGTGGATGATCCGCATCTTCCCCTTCATGGAAGCCAAGACGCTCTACGACCAACTCGATATCGACGATTATCGCGGCGGCTGGGCCGGTACCTGCCCGCACAACGCCGATGTGATGAGGAATGTCCGTTTGAACTGGGCGATGTGCCCGTCCAGTACGATGGACCAGCTCGATCCGGCCGGCAGTTCGATGGACCTCCCATTGCCCTTCTATACGGGCATTCACGGGTCGAAGAATCATCCCAAGGCCGTCGAGACCACGTTCCTGACCGCCAACGGCTGGTATTCGCCCGGTGGTGCGTTCGAATTGCACAAGAGCGTCCGGCTCTCGGCCATCACCGACGGCGCCAGCAACACAATGATGGTGGGAGAGCAGTCGGGCTTTCTCCAGTCGTCCACCGGAGTCAGATCGGACGGCCGCAGCGATTGTAGCCATTCGCTCATGATGGGCGGAACCAGCGAGAGCACCGGGTCCGGACGAATCTTCAATACGACCGTGGTCGTTCACCCGATCAACTTCCGCGATGTCAACGGCCTGGGCATTCCGGGCAACTGCGGCCCAAACCGACCGCTGACCTCGATGCATCCGGGCGGAATCAACGCACTGTTCGTCGACGGCTCGGTCCACTTCCTGACCGAGTCGTTGGCCATCGATACCCTGTACAATCTGGCCGATCGTGACGACGGCAATGTCCTCCCCGCTGGTTTCGACTAATGCGACGACGAACGAACGACTTCTCTCATACCGCATCCATCTGGACGTCTGCCGTGTTGGCGGCATTGCTCGGCGGTTGCGGAGGTCCCTCGGGCCCGCCGCGTCAGCCGGTCGTCGGTATGCTCACTTTCAATGGCAAAGCGGTGCCCGATGCCCAGGTGGCGTTCCAATGTCCGGAGCAGAACGTCTACTTCACGGCCATGACCGATCCGCAAGGGCGTTTCGAGGTGGTGGCCGCCAGCGGCGACGGTCTGCCGGCCGGCGCCTATCAGATTACCGTCTACCCGGCGCCGTCGGACGACGAAGAGATCACGGAGGCGCCCCAGCGGCCGGATATCCCGCAACGGTATCGAAGCACGTCGACCAGCGACCTCAAGCTCACCGTGGCTGAAGGCGATAACGACTTCGCATTGGAAATGACCGGGCCATAAGACCCGGCGCTGGTCTCTGCCGGCGCTGGCGATACCGGGCGATTGTGGTATACTGGCGGCACTCGCGTACGTCGGGACATCCTCCCAGCCTGCCTGCTGTTATCACCCTGCGATCGCCGAGAGCGCCATGCCTGTCTTCGTTGCAATCTGTCCGCTTGGGGTCGTCTTTCTGCTGCTGGTATTTCTTCGCTGGCCGGCGAAGAAGACCATGCCGGTTGCGTTCGCACTCACCGCCGTCTTGGCCGTGTCGTATTGGCAGATGGAAGCGGTGCGCATCGCCGCGTCTTCCATTCAAGGGTTGATCATTGCCGGCGAATTGCTCTATATTGTCTTCGGCGCCTTGCTGCTGCTGTTCATACTGAAGCACGCGGGCGCCGTTGCGGCCATTCGTGACGGGTTCCGGCGAATTTCGCCCGACCGGCGGATCCAGGCCATTATCGTCGCCTGGACATTCGGCGCGTTCATTGAAGGCGCGGCCGGGTTCGGCACACCGGCGGCCGTGGCGGGCCCGCTGCTGGTGATTCTCGGCTTCCCGCCCATGGCGGCGGTGGTGGCGGCCCTGACCATCCAGAGTACGCCCGTATCGTTCGGCGCCGTGGGCACGCCCATTCTGATCGGCGTCGACGGCGGACTTTTCCACCAGACGATCGTCACCCAATTCGTCAGCCAACCTGGCGGACCGGCTACGTACGATGCCCTGCTGGGCATGATTGCAGGCCGGGTGGCGATGATCCATGGCGTGATCGGGACGTTGATCCCGCTGTTCGTGGTTTGCATGATGACCCGGTTTTTCGGCGTCAATCGTTCGTGGCGCGAAGGGCTGGCCGTATGGCCCTTTGCCCTGTTCGCCGGCGTGGCATTCACGATTCCCTATGTCCTGATCGGCGTGCTGCTGGGCCCGGAGTTCCCATCGCTCTGGGGCGGATTGATCGCCCTGTGCCTGACCGTCGCGGCCGCGCGGACCGGTTGGCTTCAACCCAAGGAACCCTGGGATTTCCCGCCGGAATCCGACTGGCTGGCCGAATGGCGCAGCAGCGTCCCGCCGGCATCGGCGGCCGACCAGGATAGGCCTCGCGTCTCGATCTACGCGGCCTGGCTCCCTTACCTGCTGGTCGGCATCCTGCTGGTCGCCACGCGCGTCTGGCCTGCGCTGCACCGCGTCATCGTCGCGCAGACATTCGCATGGCCGTCTATCCTGGGAACCGGTATCGAGAAGACGGTCAAACCGGTCGAGTTGCCCGGGACGATATTCCTTGTTGTTTGCGCGCTGTGCATCCCGCTATACCGGATGAACGCGGGGCAGATTCGCGCGGCGCTGGGCGAATCGGGCCGCGCCCTTGCAGGTGCGGCGCTGGCCATTGTCTTTGCCGTGCCGATGGTGCGGATTTTCATCAATTCGGGAATCAACGATGCAAATCTGGCGAGTATGCCGGCCGTACTCGCCGAGTTCGCCACAACCGTAACCGGCCGCGGCTGGCCCGCTGTCTCGGCCGTGATCGGGGCGATGGGCGCATTCATCGCCGGCAGCAACACGATCAGCAATATGACATTCTCACTCTTCCAGTTCGATGTCGCGCTCCGCACGGGCCTGTCGCCCATTCTTATTGTCGCCTTGCAGGCGGTCGGCGGTGCGGCAGGCAATATGATCTGTGTCCACAACGTAGTCGCCGCCTCCGCGACCGTTGGGCTGTTGGGGCAGGAGGGCGCCATCATCCGCCGCACCCTCATCCCCACGATGTACTACCTGCTCGCCACCGGCGCGATCGGCATGGCCCTCAGCTTCCTCTGAACGTCGATCTGAAGACGCGGCTTGGCGACCGTCTGTCGAAGGTTCGCATTTGATGCCGGCACGAGATGGGGGCGCCCGCCCCCTTTTCGGATAGCGTCTCCGTCTGCCTCAGAGGCTCCTGGCGCCTCTTTGCTCTTGCGACTCGAGAGCGGCGGTGAACAGGCGGTGGCTTCGCGCGGTTTCCTCGGCGGTAACGCAGCCGGCGAACGGGCTGGGGAGCTGCTGGTGGTCGAGTTCATGAAGGAACGCGGCCCACATCTGTAGAATGGCGTCGGTGAAGCCGAACTCGAAGATGCCGCCGGTGACGGTCGGATAGGGCGTTTCATAACCAATGTCCAGCCGGCCCCAAACCTGCTCGCCGCCGTCGTACCGCAGCAGTTCCAGGCATTTCGGGTTCTTCGTCGAGAAGCGGGCCGATGCCTTTGTGCCCAGCACCTTCAGGTACCACGTGTTCCGCTCGCCGGGCGCGATGCGCTGCATCTTCAGCGTCATGGGGAACGGCTCGCCCGAAGCCGGGTCAACGGCGTCGCACAGCAACGTTGCGTTGTCCCACGTCTCGCACGGTACAAGGTTCCCTTGAGCATCGGGCCGCTGCCGCACAATATTAGAGAGGATCGCCCGCACCGAACGCGGCATCCAGCCGGCGCGGAAGGGGACGTGGCATACATGCATGCCCAGATCGCCCATGCACCCATATCGCCCGTTCTGCTCGACCATGCGTTTCCAGTTGATCGGCTTGTTCGGGTCCAGGTCGCTCGAATGGAGGAACCCGGCCTCGACTTCGATCACGCGCCCGAACGCGCCCTGCTCGATCATGCCGCAGATGCGCTGCACGCCTGGAAAGAACGGGAACTCCGAAGCGCACCGGACAAAGACGTCCGGATGCTCTGCCATGCACTGAAGAATCGCCCGGTTGGCGGCCAGATCGATACCGAACGGCTTCTCGCCAAGCAGATGCTTGCCTGCACGAATGGCCGCGCAATAAATGTCTTCATGCAGATGATGCGGCACGGCGATGTAAACGGCATCGACGTCCTCGTTCGCCAACAACTCTTTGTAGTCGCTCGTTACCTGCCCAACCGTCGGCAGGTGGGCCTGGTACCACGAGAACACCCCCGGGCTCCGGTTACAAAGAGCGACGATCTCGGGCCGAACGCCCATGTTTGTCAGATGTCCCCATCGCATGGCGGCGCTTGCGAACTCGCGTCCCATCAGGCCGCAGCCGATGATTCCAAATCGTATGGTCTTCAAGATGGTCCTTCCTTGTCGCTTGCGTCAGAGCAGTTCACGCTCGGCGGCGCCAATCGCCTCTTCGATCAACTCCAGGCCCTTGGCGGCCGTATCAAAGTCCATCACAATCGGCGGACTCATCCGTAGGATGTGACCGGCAGGGATCCACGCCAAGCCATTACGGAAGGCGTGCTTGTAAACGAACTCACCTGCGGCGGTGAACGGCTCCTTGGTCTGCGGATCTTTGACCAATTCTATGCCCATCAGGGCGCCCTTGCAACGGACGTCGCCGACGATGGCGTGCCGCTCCTTCATGCCGCGAAGGATGCCCAGGCAATGCGTCTCCAATTCCTGTGCGTATTCCAGCAGGTTTTCTTCCTCGATCACTTCCGTGCTGGCCAGGGCGGCGGCGCACGCCATGGGGTTGCCCCCGTAACTGCTCGATGCGGAAATCTTCTCGAAACTCTCCTTGTATTGCTCCCGCACGGCCACGCACGTTACAGGGAAGCCGTTGCCGAAGCCTTTGCCCAAAGTGACCACATCGGGCAGGGTGTCCCAGTGCTCCATGCAGAGCCATTTGCCCGTGCGGCCCCAGCTTGTGAGCACCTCATCGGCCATCAGCAGAATCCCCTTCTCGTCGCAATACGCGCGCAATTTGGGAAAGAAATCGTCGGGCGGCATGACCGATCCGCCCCATCCCTGGATCGGCTCCAGCACAAACCCGGCCACGTCGCCTACCGTTGCCTTATTGATGTACTCGTCGTAGAAGGCAATGTACTGGTCCGTGTCGATGGTTCCATCAGGTCGGGTCCACAGGGGTCGATACGCATCGGGCCGCGGCGCCATGTGCGAGCCGGGCGCACGCACGCGACCGTATACCTGCGAACGAATCTGCGCCAACGATACCGAGCCGTACGACTTGCCGTGGAAATCGTTGTAGCAACTGATCATCTCGTTGCGCCCCGTGGCGGCCCGCAGCACGCGCAGACCGGCCTCGACGGCGGTCGTCCCGGAATCGTAGAACTGGAACCCGGTCAGATCACCCGGCAGCACCTGGGCCAGCTTCTCCACCAGGGCCGTCTTCACCGGCGTGGTGAAGTCGTGGGCGTTCATCAACTGGCAGGCGTATTTGGCTACGGCCTCGCTGACCTTCGGATGGCAATGGCCGAGCGTCGTGACGTAAATACCGGACGAAAAGTCGATATACCGGTTGCCGTCCACATCGGTAAGCGTGCACCCGCTGCCCGACTCGAACGCCACGGGGAACAGCTTCACCTGCCCGCTGAGCCCCTTGAAGTACTTCGTACATCGTGCATGGTAGTCGTTCGATTGCGGACCGGGCGGCGGTACGACGACACTGGGGCAACGATTCAGATCGACCCTTGCCCACTCGAGTGTGGGACGCGTGGCGGTAGTCATAAGGGAAGGCACTCCAGGAACGTGGCAAAAGTACGCATTGTCGCCGACGAACGGGCTCCGGTCCAGACCCATTCGCGCACGGGAATTGGACATACGCGCAGTGCCGCCCGGCGCCGCGGCGGTCCGGGCCCTGCCATTTCCCGGCCGGTTCTGTGTGGATCTGGCATGGCGATTCTCCGCCAGGCGCCGGAGGCTACGTCTTCCGTTCACGGCCCAGAACGTGGACGTACTCTGCGCCGAAGAACGCGATGGCGGCGCCGGCGTAGACCCATAGCATGAAAATAATGACGGCGCCGATCACGCCATACGCGCCATAGCGACTCGTTCGCAAGCCGAACGACAGGGCGTACCGAGCTATTTCCCACAGTACACCGGCCAACAGGGCGCCCCGCGCCGCTTCCGGCCACCGGACCGGACGTTTGGGAACGAACCTGAACAGCAGGGCGAATAGCACCCAGTTCAGCAGAAGACCGGCCGGCATGTGCAGAAGAAGCTCCAGCCATGGTCCGCCCGGCAGATCCGGCAGCCATTTCAGCGCCACGGCCAGCGCAAGTTCCATCAGGAGGACGGAAACGACGGCCGTGCCCAGCACGGTCAGCATGACGAATGCGCGAAGCCGACTCCATAGTGCATTTCGAATCGCGCCGAGAATCCCTTGCGATTCCGGCGCTTCTACCGACCAGATCGTATCGAATGCCTTCTCGAACTGGGCGAAGATGCCAATGGCGGCCATCAACAGTGTAACGAGCCCAAGCGGCCCGCCGATCGTCGCCCGGTTGCGTACCTCGGTGAGGATGCCGCCCAGCCATTCGGCAAGCCTCAGCGACGTGCGTTGCGCAACCAGATCCAGAAGGCCGGTCTGCGCGTCTTGCAGTCCATCGGAGAACTGGAACACGAATCCGAGCAAGGAGACGAGCACCAGCAACAGAGGCAGAATGGACAACATGGCGTAGTAGGCCGTTGCCGCGGCCAGAAGATTGCCGTTGTGCGTCCGCCACTGCATTGCTGCGCGCCAGAGCCATCGGGCGTGTCTTGCGAACCATCGCGCACACCGCTTCATGGCAAGCTTCCCTTCTGCATTCAGTCGGAGTCGGCAGCGCCGGCCGTATCAACCTGGCGCTGAAGCCAGTCGTTCCACTTCTTTGAACTCTGGGCGCCGAGCTGTTGGCGATTCTTCCGGACGGCCGCCATGACGAGTCGCTGCATCTGCCGGTCGCGGAGTTGTTCGATTTCCGGCAAGAGTTCATCGAGCACGCGGGCAGACTGCTCGTGCCGGCCCTGAAGCATCAAGATACTGCCGCGACCGGCCAATCCGAATGCGCGGAACTCGGTCTCGGTCGCATCGAGGGCCGCCAATTCGTCAAACAGGGCCAGGGCCTCGTCGTATCGGCCTTCGAGCAGGTAGATGCGTGCAAGCTGCTGCTTGGCGCGGCGCGCCAGATGCGTCTCTTGCGGGAAATACTCGATCACGGCGCGCCATGCCTCTTCCGTATCGCGCGTTGTAGCATAGAACCACTGGGCGCGGGCCGTTTGCTGGCGAGGAATGGCCAAGGCGGCATCGGCCGCCCGCGCTGTGAGCAACGGAACCGGTTCCGTCAGCCGCCAGGCCGCCAGGCCGCCAAGAAGGAACATGACCACCAGGGCCGCCGCCAGCCATCGCCGGGCAAGCCGGCCCTGCGACGGCCTGACGCCTTGCCGCATGAGCCGGCCGAGACGGCGGGTAACGTGCGCCGTTTCGCCGGCAGGCACTCCCACCGCACTCGATTCCCAAACGGCAAACTGTTCCGGCCAGTCGGGCCGCGCATGTTCCGTATGCAAGGCGCGTATCTCGTGCAGAAGCTCATGGGCCGAGCGATACCGGCCGTCAGGATGCTTGGCGAGCATCCGATGCACCACGCGGCATAGCGCCGGCGGAAGGTCCGGACGCTTCGACTCCAGCGGCGCCGGTTCGCTCTTGATATGCTGCACGGCCACGCCCAAAGCGGTTTCGCTCACGAACGGGGGCTGGCCACTCAGCAGGTGATAGCACGTAACGCCGAACGAATAGAGGTCGCTCCGCGGATCGAGCGGTTTGCCTTCCACCTGCTCCGGGCTCATGTACAACGGCGTACCCATGGTCATGCCGACCTGCGTCAATTCGAGCGAGTCGTCCTGCCGCGTAAGGCGTGCGAGTCCGAAGTCGGCCACCTTGACCTCGCCCTCCGCGGTAAGCATGATGTTTTCCGGCTTGATATCGCGGTGGACCAGTCCGGCCTCGGCCGCCTTGGCCAGCGCCGCCGTGACTTGCCGCATGACCGAAAGGGCCTGCGGCAGATCGAGCGGGCCATGCCGGCGGAGCCACTCTTGCAAGTTCTGGCCCTGGACGTATTCCTGGGCGATGAAGTGCATGCCGTCCTGCTCGCCCACCTCGTATACCTGCACGATACTGCCGTGCACCAGGGCCGCCGCCGATTGTGCTTCGCGCCGGAAGCGTTCGAGGTATTTCGGATCGTGGGCCAGTTCCGGTTTAAGAAGCTTCACCGCAACGCGCCGGCGGAGCGAAAGCTGTTCCGCCAGGTAGACCTCGGCCATGGCGCCCCGGCCCAGCAGTCGCAGCAGGCGATAGTCGCCCAACTGCCGGCCGATCATGTCGGTGCGCGTGTTCGGATCGATGGGGTGATGGTCGGGATTGGGCATGGGCATTACGTCATCGGGCGGCGAAGCTGCCGGTCAATTCCAATTACCGCTCAGACCGCGTCGACATGGTCAGGCTCATTCCTCGGAGGTCGAACGGAAAGGTGGATACCGGTAGTAGCTTTCGAGTGCGAGCGCCGCCAGGGCCGTGCAGAACAGGCGGCCACCTTGGCGGTTCCCCCATGCGGCGCTCTCGACGTACCAGCTTCCCTTCTCCGGCCCGTCGGTCGCCTGTGTCTCCAGAAGGTAATCGCGCAGCGACCTGTGATACTTGCTCCACGGATGGCCGCCGATCTCCCGCATCACCTGCGACATGCACAGGTCCTGATAGAACTGGCCGGCCGTTCCCGGCCCGCGCTGCGCCGCCCTGGCCACCAGGGGCAGCAGTTCCGATGGCTTCCGATTCCCGTCCAGGTACAGAAGCGCAAGGGCGCCCGCCGCGCTGGCGGTCAGTTCAGGGCGCGCGTCGCGCCGCTCGCGCAGGAACCCGGATCCGTCCTCGGCGCGCAGCGTGTCGAGATAGCCGGCCGCCAGTTTTACCTTCGCATCCGGAACTCGCAAATTCACCCACTGGGCCGTCCGCAAGGCCGCCAGACTCCATGCAGTTGCGATCAGGTCGCTCGGTTCACTCGGCTGATTGGGCAGGTGAGGCTGGGCAGGCCAGCCGCCATCGGTGTTCTGCATCTCCACCAGGAAGTTGACCGCGCTCTGGGCGGCCTTCTGGCTCTGGGCATCGACGGTCAGGGCAACGGCTTCACACAAGACACACGTGCCGATGGCATGGGACGGCAGCCCACCTGCTTGCGGTTCGTAAAGCGATGCGGCATCGGCGCCCACCGGCGCCAGACGCTTGCGCAGAAAGATCAGGCCGTTGCCGACCGTACGGCGGAACTCGCCGCGGCGCGGACTCTGGCCGGCGCCCAGAAACGGCAACAGAGCAACGGCCGTTGCCGTTGCAGGCGCCTGATCCAGCGCGCCCGGATTCTCCGAAGTGTTTCGGTTGCGCGGCCCGCGATGATCGAAGCTCCAGAAACCTTCCGGCAACTGATGCGCCGCCAGCCAGGTCAACGCCTGTTGCACGGCGGCCTCCGACTTCGCGTCGCCGCCATAATATCGCAGAAGCGCGGCCCGATTCTCGTCCGTCCGACACGCGGCCAGATCGGCAATCGCAGGCGGCGGTTCCGACGGGATCGACGCCGTACCGGGTTCCGCGGTCGCCAGGATACGGCCACGCGCCCGCTCCTGCGCAACCGCATCGGTCAATTCGGGCGCCACCTGCTTGTACCAGGTAACGGCATGCCAGCGAACGTGCTCCTGCTCGCCGGCCGGCTGACTCTCTGCCGCTTGCCACCAGGCGTCGGCCAGCGCCAACTGATCGGCAATCTTGGCAGGCTGCTTCAGCTCGGTGTCGGCAAGTTGGGCGAGTTGCTCATCGGCGCTTTTGGCGAGCAAAGGAAGTCCTTTCTCCCAGTTCCCTTTCACAAAACACTCGTACCTGCCCAGCGCAAGTGCCGCCTGCGGATCGTCTGGCGTCTTTTCGTATGCCTTGCGAACGTCGGCAAGGTTCTCGTAGGCCTTCTGCGTTTCTGCGAGCCTCTGTTCGGTGGCCGCCAATTCGCGTTGCAGCGGCGAGTCTTCCACCCCTCCCACCGAACGGTCCAGGGCGGCCGAATCCAAGGTCCCCACGGCCGTGCGGGCCAGTTCGAGCATCTGGCGACCCACCTCGAAACGATCCTGCAAAATCGCCTCGTCCGCGGTTCCGAGGACGTGGGTCCCCAGCGCGCTCCGCGCCGATGCGTCCGGAGCCTTCGCGATGGCCGCCTGCAACTTCGCAAGTTTCAACGCCATCTCGTCAACGTCGTACCGCTCTGCCAGACCGTCAATGGTGTTCAGCAGGAGGTCGGCATCGCCTGCCTCTGCGGCCAGGTCGATTGCCGAATCGAGAAAGGCGTAGGCGGCGGCCGGGTCATCCTCCGGTTCGTTTGCTCGTTCGACCAGTTGCCGGGCCAGTGCAACTTTTCCCTCCGGTTGTTCGGCGGCGGCGAACTCCTTCACAAAAAGCTCCTTGCGAATGCGCTCTCGCCAGCGGGCCAAGGCTTCCTCCGGCGGAACGGCGAGCCGATCATCCTGCACGGAAGCAGGCGTTTGCAGATCGGGCGTGGCGGCAACAGGCGGCGGGATCAATCCCCACAGCCGTACGATGCCGTCCTGACCGCCCGTAACGGCCCGGCTGCCGTCGGGCGCAACAGCCACGGCCAGCATGGGGCCGCCTGCCGCGTCGAAACGCCGTTGTTCGCTCAGTTTCGTAATATTCCAGACCAGCAGCGCACCGCCTCGATCGCCCGAGACGATCCGATCGCCCAGGGCCGTATACGCGAGGGAGGTGACCGGTTGCTCGTGACCTCGCAGTTCCGCCCGGCTGCGATTGCTCCGGAGATCCCACAGGCAGACCCGATGGTCATCGCCGGCCGAAGCGGCATCGGAGCCGTCGGGCGCCGCGGCCACGGCGCGAACCGGTCCCCGGTGCCCGGCAAAACGGCGCACTTCCTTGCCTGTCGTGCGGTGGAAGGCCAGGACGGCGCCATCTTCGCCGCCGGAGAGGATCGCGGCGCCGTCGCGAGAAAAGGCAACGGCATGAACCGGGCCGACGTGGCCGACCAGCTCGCGCGCCTCCTTGCGACTCTTCAGATCGACCAGGCGAATGGTCCCGTCGTGGCAGCCGACGGCGACCAACTCGTTCTTCGGATCGAGCGCAAGGCTGTGAACCTGCCGGCCCTCGGCAACCGGAAACGTATCTGGGGCCCCGCCAATGCCGGCATCCCAGATACAGATGGTTCCGCCCGCTGCCTCCGGTTTTCCGGCCAGGACATAGATGAAACGCCCGGTCTGCGAAAGGCAAATCGCGCGAACCGGGTCCGGGGCGCCGGTGAACTGCCGCAGTTCGTGTCCGCCAACGGTGTCCCACATTCGCGTGGTCTTGTCCTCGCCTCCGGTCACGGCGAACAGGCCGTCGGACGAAAACGCCGTACCAAGGACCGGGCCGGTGTGCCCTTGCATCGCGGCGATTTCACCCAGCGGAAACGTCCCGGCCGGCGCGCCCGGCGAAGGAGGCACAAAAGACGCGTCCGGCGCCGAGGATATGTTCGGCGAAAAAGCAGAACGTTCGCTGTCCGAATCGCGGCGCGGAGGCGGCCAGTCGCGAGGAACGCGGGGCGCGGGAACCGTAGCCTCCCGGCGGGGCGCGGAAGGTTGCCCCCTGTCCGAACCGCTGCCATTGCTCTGGTCCATGACCATCATCAGCGCCAAGGCGAGTGCCCCGACCACCACCACGCCAATCACAATCGCCGGTACCTGCCAGTTCTTCTTCCGCCGACGCGTTGCATACGAGCGGGTTGGCGTCGATACCCGGTTGACCGGCATCACCGGCGCTGCGACAACGGCCTGGGGCGGGCGACCCGATGGCGGCGGCGCTTGCGGCGGCTGACCGGGCCCGGGCGGCATCACGGGACTCGGCATCGCCGGAGACAGCGGAACGCCCGCCGGCTGCTTCAACTTCAACGCCGCATCGTAGGCCGTTCGCTTCTCCGGGTCCAGAAGACATACCCGCGCCGCAGCCAATTCGTTCAGGATGCGCTGCGATTCCGCCGCATACTTGCCCGACTGAAACGTCCGAACATGGGTCATCTGCCGATCGGCCGCATTGGCGATGACGTCCGGATCCGACTCGAATAGCCCAATACCCAGCAGGCGATAATGATGAGGCGGCTGCTCATCGGGCGGAATGCCGAGCCATTTTCGGTACGGATCGAAACTTGCCATCGAGTTCTATCGGAACGGCCAAGACCGGAAAGTACAATGCCCCTCGGCGCAACTGCCGCATTGCGGCAAGCCAAGTCGAGGACGGTCCCCATGGGTCCATCAGAGACCGATGCCAGCGTTACGAATCGGGGCCGGCAACTGCTATTCACGCAATCAAGTCTACCCTATTGCATTATGGCCGTTTGCGAATGTCTTGGCAACGCATGGACCCGTAACCCACCCAAAAGAATGGCCCAGCCTCAAGCATGGCCGATCATTCGAGAATGCCATGCTACCGGGACGCACCAAAAACGCTCCCGATCCGGGCGAGCCAACCCAGTGGCGTCAATAACGATCGAGACCCCGCCCCGTTGCGCACCGGCGATTTCGGCGCGGTGTGGAACCATTGCCAGAAACCGCTGGTCATCAGCAGGCGATGATTCTGCTCGTCTCCGACTACCAGGAGGGCTTCGATGCCGTCGGGCAAACGGTCCAGCCCATCCGGCCCAAGCACGCTCAGGGCCGTCGCCCAGATGTCTGCGGTGATTGCATCGGGGGCCACGACGGTTACGGAGCAGGTGGCTTCGGTCGGATATCCTGTTCGCGGATCCAGGATATGACTGCGACGTCGGCCACTTGTCTCGAAGTACCGGCGATAATTGCCGCTGGTGCAAACGGCGACATCGGTAACCACCAGCGTTCCGAGCACGCCCCTGCCGAACGGATCTTCGATATCGATCGTCCAGAGCTCGCCGGTTGGCGTCCTGCCGAAACAGCGAATATCGCCGCCCAGATTCACCAGGCCGCCGGGCCATCCTTGCCGCCGGAGTACCTGGAAGGCGCGATCGATGGCGTAGCCTTTGGCAACGCCTCCCAGATCGAACTGGACGGTTGCGCTTGTTTTGATAGCACCGGTTGGCGTCAGCTCCACATGCTCCCAATTGGAATCGCGGCGTGCGGCGGCCAATTGGTCATCGGTGGGCACAGTGCCGTCTTCTGTTGCCTCGCGCCACACTTCAATTTGCGGCCGGCATGTGGCGTCGAACGCCCCGTCCGTATCGGCGTGCGCCTGACGGGCCGCAGTCAGAACCGCTTGGGCCGCGGCCGAAAGCGGCACCTCTTCCCCGGCCGGCGCGCGATTCAACCGGCTGATCTCCGAACGCGTGATCCGAACGCTTAACAGCCCTTCGACGTCCCGAATCCGATTCTCTGCCTCGCGAAGCGCATCGCTGGCGGCAACGTGCTCGTCCGGTGCAATGACCGTCGCCAGCATCCCATCGGTCCCCATCACCGCGTCGATTCGGCGCGGTAGAAGCACGCGGACCGGCGCTCCGGATCCGCCCGTCTTCCAGAAGCCAATCGCCAACAGGGCGACCAGGCCAACGAGAAAAAGGGCACCAATCAGGCGCTCACGGGACATAGCAGAGGATTCCGAGGAAAAAAGGCGATTCCGTTGCAAGTGCAAACGGCCATAGGGGTGGAGCCCCGACTTGAAGCGGTTGCTCGCTCCGGCTCAAGCCCAGAGGGTGCGCACCTGAAGGCCGACGAGCCGAGGAAAAAACACCTATTATATCAAGGCTACGCCGTCTATCGAGAGGAAAAAGGGAAATCCGGGTAACTTACACCCCGTCAGGTGCAGTCGCCATCTCTATGCGAGGGATAGACACCCGCCAAACTTGCTGTAACCTGTCAGGTTGTGTCCGAAAAAGTGGACTGGCTCAGCACGATGTGGTTCCTGTCGGAGGCATCCGCGCGATCGAGGCGCCTGGCCTCGTTTTCGGACAGATTCGGTTGTTCGGTCAATCGGAATCTGCCGCTACAATCCTCATCTTCTTTCCTGTTTCCCTCGTTGACAGGGGGATGCACCCTCATTACGCTAGAAATATGGCAGCAAAAAAACGACGCGAGACGTGGACTGAAATCCTTATCCGCCAGGGGGGTGTGAGCCCTGACCAGCTTGCCGAAGCGCTCCAGATGGCCGACGAATCGGGGATGAAAGTACCCGATGCCCTGCTCCGGCTTGGTTACGCGACCGGCGAGGAGGTCATGCGGGCCATGGCCGAAGAGCACGGCTTCGACTACGTAAACCTGAGCGAGGTCGTCATCCCGCCCTCCGTGGTCGAATTGGTCCCGGAATCGGTGGCCCGCGAAAACGTCATCCTTCCCATGGCCGAATCGGATGGCGAGTTGAAGGTCATCGTCTCCGATCCCGACGATTTCGAGACCTTCGAGAAGCTCCGTTTCATTCTGAATCGGCGAGTTACGCCCGTCTTGGCGCCGCGCGAGTCGATTCTCGAGGCGATCAACCGCTATTACGGACAGACGGTCGGCGAAAGCGCCGACTCCATGCTCCAGGAGTTTACCGACACGGCCATCGACTTCACAGAGACGATGGAGGAGGAGGCAGGCGACGAAGAGGTCGACGAGAGCAGCGCCCCGATCGTCCGACTCGTCCAGTTGCTCATCACCGAGGCCGTGCAATTGCGGGCATCGGACATTCATATTGAACCGTTCGAGGACCGCATTCGGGTAAGGTACCGGATTGACGGCGTCTTGGTGGAACGCGATAGCCCCCCACGAAGGTTGCTCGGGGCCCTGCTGTCACGCATCAAGATTCTCTCCAGGCTCGACATTGCCGAGCGTCGCCGTATGCAGGATGGCCGGATCAAGGCCATGGTCGGCGACAAGGAACTGGACCTCCGCGTCAGTGTAATCCCCACCAACCATGGCCAGTCGGTCGTTATGCGACTGCTGGACAAAGACAATATTCGCGTCGGCCTGCGACAACTTGGCTTCTCCGACGAGGCATACGACAAACTGCGTTCTCTGATCCAGCGTCCCAACGGCATCATCCTGGTGACGGGCCCAACCGGGTCCGGAAAGACGACGTCGCTTTACGCGGCGCTGAACGAGCTGAACACCCCGGACCGGAAGATCATCACCGCGGAGGACCCGGTGGAGTACTACCTTCCGGGGATCAACCAGGTGGAGATTCGCCACGCGATTGGCTTGGACTTTGCGCGGGTGATTCGCGCGATGTTGCGTCAGGCGCCGAACGTGATCCTGGTGGGCGAGATGCGCGACTTGGAGACGGCCCAGATGGGAATCCAGGCGTCACTTACTGGACACTTGGTTTTCAGTACTCTCCATACGAACGATTCGCCCAGTGCCATTACACGTCTGATCGATATGGGCGTACCCGCCTATCTGGTGGCAAGTAGCGTGGTCGCCATCATGGCTCAGCGGTTGGTCCGCGTCGTTTGCCAGAAGTGCAAGCAGCCCTACACGCCCAGCCCCGCCCAGTTGGAGGCCGCCGGAATTACCCCTGAAATGGCTAAAAATGCTTCCTTCGCAAAGGGGCGAGGCTGCGGTGCATGTCAAGGGGCAGGTTACCGCGGACGTCTCGGCATTTACGAGCTACTGATGATGTCGTCGAAGGTTCGAGAACTGACCTTCAACGAGGCTGCTACCGAGCGAATCCGCCAGCAAGCCATTACCGAGGGCATGCGGACCCTCTATTGGGACGGTATCGATAAAGTCATGCGCGGTGTGACCACGTTCGACGAGGTCTACCGCGTCGCCAAGCGGGTGGAAGACCAGTAACCCCCCTGCAAGGGAATATTCCCTTCCGGTGTCTTCCGGCCGCTGAAAAGAACAATCCATTTTGAGTTTTCAGAGACTGAGGCAATAATCCATAGGCGACTCTTCGGCCTTGTCCTGTCCGAACTCCCAAAACGCGACCTCATCATGACGTCGCGCCAAGCGGGTCGGTCGTGCGGGTTCTCCGCCGCCTGATCCGAGAGGAGCCGGCAAATCGGACAACACGGAGCTTTTTCTTCCCGCGCGCCGGGAGCCACCCCAACGACTGGCAGAGGCGAATCGAATGGGCACAATTCTTATTGACAAACTCTTGCAGACCGTCGTCAACCGGAAGGCGAGCGACCTCCACATTACCGTGGGGCAACCGCCCGTGCTCCGGTTGGACGGGCGCTTGGTGCGGCTCGAAACCAAGGTGCTCGAACCGGCCGATACCGTCGCCTTGATGAAGAGCATCACGCCCGATCGATGCCAGCAGGAGTTGCAGGAGGTCGGCGGCGCCGACTTCGGTTTCGCCTTCGGCGAGATGGCCCGATTCCGTGTCTCCGTGTTCAAGCAGCGCGGCAATGTGGCCATGGTGCTCCGGCAGATTCCGAACAAGCTGCTGAACTTCAAAGACCTCAATACGCCGCCCGTCCTGGCCAAGCTGTGCGAACGGCCGCGCGGCCTGATCCTGGTGACCGGCCCGACCGGGTCCGGGAAGACAACCACCCTGGCGGCCATGGTCGATTACCTGAACGAAAACTTCGACCATCACATCATTACGATCGAAGACCCGGTCGAGTTCTACCATCCGAACAAGCGCTCGACGATCAACCAGCGGGAAATCGGCGTGGACGTGCCCACGTTTGCCGAGGCCATCCGACGCGCCTTGCGCCAGGACCCCGACGTCATCCTGGTGGGCGAGCTCCGCGACCTCGAAACCATCGAAGCTGCCATTACCGCCGCCGAAACGGGCCACATCGTCTTCGGCACCCTGCACACGACCGGGGCTCAAGGTACGGTCAACCGGATTATCGACGTGTTTCCGACGAACCAGCAGGAGCAGATTCGCACGCAGCTTTCGACGGCCATTATCGGTGTGCTTTCGCAGGCTCTGCTGCCCAAGATTGGCGGCGGACGCGTGGCCGCTTACGAAATGCTTGTGGTCACCCCGGCCATTGCCAACCTGATTCGCGAAAACAAGACATTCCGCATCACCTCGGCCATTCAGACCGGACAGAAGATCGGCATGCAACTGCTGGACGACCACATGTTCCGCCTCTGGCGCGACGGCAAGGTCGAAAAACGCGAGTGCCTGTTCAAGGCCAATCACCCGGAGGACCTTGCCGCCAAGATCGCCCGCGCCGAACGCGGTCTGTTTGAAGATGAAGAAGAAGCCAAAAACCGACTCGAAACCGGAAAGTAAGCTGGAAGCTGGAAGTTGGAAGCTGGGAGATGGAATCTCAAAACTGAAAACTGAAAACTAGCAACTAGCAACTAATAACTGGACACCTGACATGGCAATACGGCGAATTGGACAAGTCCTGGTTGACCTTGGCTTCATTTCCGACGGCCAATTGGAAATGCTGCTGGAGGAGCAGCAACAGCGTACCGGCGAACTGCTTGGCCAAATTGCCATCAACCTGAACCTCATCAACGAGGAGCAGCTTGCTCAAGGTCTGGCCGAGCAGATGAACATGCAGGTGGTGAGTCTGGCCGAACTGGTCCTCTCCCCTGACGTGATCGGCATGTTGACCGAGCCGATGGCGCAGCTCTATCGGGTCGTTCCGATCGCCTTCAAGGACAACGTACTGACGCTGGCCATGTGCGATCCGCAGAAGCTGTCGGTTGTGGACGAGCTGCGGAGCTTCCTGGGCTACGAGATTCGCCCCGTTGTGGCGACCGAGCGCGACATCAACAAGGCGTTGGAGCGGTACTACGCGGCAGGCGGCGAGAGCGTGGAGACGCTCATTGCCGATATGGAGCAGGACGACGAGCTTCGCGCCGCGGTCAAGGCCCTGGAGAGCGACGGCCCGCTGGACCTGAGCAGTGCGGAAGCACTGGCCGATAGCGCCCCGGTGCGCAAGCTGCTGAACATGGTGCTGCTGCTGGCCATTCGCGACCACGCGAGCGACTTGCACTTCGAGCCGTTCGAGAACGAGTTCAAAATCCGCATTCGGGCCGACGGCGTCCTGTACGAGATGGTGCCGCCGCCCCGGCACCTTGCCCTGGCCATTACCACCCGCATCAAGGTCATGGCCAACCTGGACATTGCCGAACGACGCCTGCCGCAGGACGGCCGCATCCGGCTTACCGTGGGCGGCCACCCGGTCGACCTGCGTGTGAGCGTACTGCCCACCATGTTCGGCGAGAGTATCGTCATGCGGATTCTCGACCGGTCGGTGGTCATGCTCGATCTGAACGCGGTCGGCATGGACCCGACCACCCTGGCCCTGTTCCGCGAGGCCATCCGCCGGCCCAACGGCATCGTCCTGGTGACCGGCCCGACCGGCTCCGGCAAGACGACCACGCTCTACGGGGCACTGAACGAACTGAATACGGTCGAGGACAAGCTCATTACAACCGAAGACCCCGTCGAATACGATATCGAAGGCATTATCCAGATGCCGGTCGATGCGTCTATTGGAAACTCGTTTGCCAACTGCCTGCGGTCCATCCTCCGACAGGACCCCGACAAGATCCTCGTCGGCGAGATTCGCGACCTGGAGACGGCGGAGATTGCGGTGCAGGCGTCGCTGACCGGCCACCTGGTGTTCAGCACGTTGCACACCAACGACGCGCCGAGCACGATCACGCGAATGCGCGACATGGGCGTGCCGCCGTTTCTGCTGACCGCCACGCTCGAGGCCATTCTGGCCCAGCGGCTGGTGCGGAAGATCTGCCCCGAATGCCGCGAGCAGACCATGCCCAGCACCGATACGCTGGCCCAGCTCGACCTGTCGCCCGAGGACGTAGTGGACAAGAAGTTCTACCGCGGCCGGGGCTGCGCGGCGTGCAACAATACAGGTTTTAAGGGCCGAACCGGGCTGTACGAGTACATGCCCATTAACGACCAGATTCGTGAAGAGATCAACCGTGGCGGTTCCACGGAGAAGCTGCGCGACGTCGCCCTGCAAAGCGGCATGCGCCCCCTGCGCCCCTCGGGGCTCGAAAAGGTCTACGCCGGCATCACCACCGTCGAAGAAGTCATCCGCGAAACCGTCATTGAAGCCTAACGCTGGAAGCTGGGAGCTGGGAGCTGGGAGCTGGAAGTTGGAAGTTGGAAGTTGGAAGTTGGAAGCTGGAAGCTGGAAGCTGGAAGCTC
The DNA here is from genome assembly GCA_040772845.1 of Thermoguttaceae bacterium. GTDB lineage: Bacteria > Planctomycetota > Planctomycetia > Pirellulales > Thermoguttaceae > PWXP01. Next base: position 3,922,332 of record JAXGXG010000001.1, on the reverse strand, counting down.
AAATCTCAAATCTGACAACTGTCAACTAGCAACTAATCACTAACACCTGACACCTGACACCTGACACCTGACAACTAACAACTAACAACTAACAACTAGCAACTAGCAACTAGCAACTAATAACTAGCAACTATTTTTCTGAGGCCTTGCCATGCCGACATTCCAATTCGAGGCGATGGACGCGACGGGTCAAGAGATCAAGGACGTCATCGACGCGCCCAGCCAGGATGAAGCCCAGGCGACGATCCGCCAGATGGGCTATTTCGTCACGAAGATCTCTGTGAAGAAGGCCCGCAAGACGCCGGCCGAGAAGAGTGCTTCGAAGAAGAAGGGCAAAACGTTCGCACTCGGCGGCGTGAAGTCCAAAATCCTCTGCACCTTCACCCGCCAGTTGGCCATCTTGCAAGACGCCGGCCTGCCCATCTTGCGGAGCCTCAAGATTCTGCAGGAGCAGTCGAAGCCGGGCGCCATGAAGAACGCCCTGATCGACGTGTGCGACGAGATCGAGAGCGGGGCGACGCTGTCCGAGGCCATGTCCAAGTGCCCCAAGGCGTTCAACCGGCTCTATGTGAATATGATCAAGGCCGGCGAGGCCGGCGGCGCCTTGGAAGTCATCCTCCAGCGTCTGGCCGAGTTCCAGGAGCGGTCCGAGGCCCTGCGCCGCAAGATCAAAGGCGCGTTGGTCTACCCGATTACGGTCATCACGTTCGCCGTGGGGATTCTCGTCTTCATCATGTACAAGATCGTCCCGTCGTTCATCAAGATCTTCGAGGACTTCGACGCCGAACTGCCGGGCATGACGCTGGCGTTGATCGCCATATCCGACTTTGTCGTTGACTACTGGTTCACCATTCCCACCATTCCGCTGGGCTTCTGGCTGTTCATCAAGTTATTGCGGAAGTTCCCGCCGGGGCGGGTGGGATTCGACCAGTTCATTTTGAAGATGCCCGTTTTCGGCCCCTTGGTCGAGAAGAACATCGTGGCGCGGACCATGCGTACGCTCGGCACGCTTGTGGCCAGCGGCGTGCCCATTCTCGAAGCGCTGCACATTACCAAGGAGACGTCGGGCAACGCCGTGTTCGAACACCTGTACCAGAAGGTGTACGAATCGATTCGCGAGGGCGAGTCGATTGCCGCGCCCATGAAGGAGTACTCGCGTGTGTCGTTCCACCCCATGGCGGCCTTCTTCTGGTTCCTGTTCATCGCCGGGCCCGTCGGCCTGCTGCTGTACATGACCAAGCTGCACAAGCGCGTCTTGGACGACATGGTGGTGAACATGGTGGACGTGGGCGAAGAGACGGGCGAGTTGGATACGATGCTGTACAAGGTGGCCGATACGTTCGACGAGGAAGTGGCGGTCATTACCGAAAGCCTGATGAGCCTGATGGAGCCGCTCTTGATCATCTGCCTCGGCGGCGCCGTCGGGTTCATCGTCATCGCCCTGTTTATGCCGCTGATCAGTCTGATCCAAAAACTGACCTAAACGGCCAAGGCCGGAGGGTAGAACCATGGCGCTGACCAATCAGAAATCAAAAATCAAAAATCAAAAATCAAACCTCGGCTTCACCCTCATCGAGCTGCTGGTGACCATTACCATCATCACCATGCTGGCCGGGCTGGTGCTGGGCGGCCTTTCCATCGCACGCACCTCCGCACGCGAAATGAAGACCAAGGCCACCATCGCCAAGCTCGATGAAATCATCCTGCGCATGTATGCAGGCTATGCCAACCGCCGGGTGCCGATTGATACGGATGGTATGACACGCGTTCAGGCGACCAATGCGAAGAACCTCGGAATGACGGAACTGATGCGCATGGAAATGCCGCAGGTGGACACGGAAATTACGAACGCTCCGAGTACCCTTCCGGCGCGTCCGGCGTTGAATCAGGCGTATACGGCATACCGCACCGCCACGGGAGGCGCCGCCATGACTGCGCCTGCCTGCCTGTACATGATCGCCAGCCTGGCCCATCCTCGCGACATGGAACGCTTCAGCCCCGACGAGATCGGTATGGATGCGATCGGACGTCCCGTCTTCGTCGATGCCTGGGGACACCCAATCGGGTTTTTCCGGCGCGCAACCGGGTTTACCGACTCCGATATTCAGGACACCTCCAAATCGGAGACGCTTTTGCCATTGGTCTATTCGGCAGGTCAGGATGGCCAAAGTGGACTGACTTCGACGGGCGCCGCAGACGGCACGGGGGCCCATTACGACAATATCCACAACCACCGCTTGGACATCCGATAACATGGTACGTACATCGTCGCTACCTGCAAAGCGGTCGAACAGCGGAGCGAAGGGGCCCGGCGCCCGTCGCGGCCTGACGCTGATCGAACTGGTCATTGTGGTTGCCCTGCTGGGCCTGCTGACCGCCATTGCCATTCCCGGTGTTCAGATGGCGGTCGAAGGCCGGGCCGTTCGCGAGGCGGCGCGTTCGGTCAACGTCTACCTGGGCGCCGCGCGCAACCGGGCCATGGTTACCGGCCGCCCCGTCGGCGTCGCCTTCCAGCGGTTCTCCACCGACGATCCCTACTACAACATGTGTGTCACGCTGCACCAGCTCGAAACCCCGCCGCCGTACGCAGGGGAGACGATGTCGTCGTATGCACAGGTGCATTTCAGCGGTAGCGCCTTGACGGCGCAGCTTTCGGACGGCGCCGCTACGGTTACCAAGGTTCAGGTGGGCGATCACATCCAATTCAATCACCAGGGACCGTGGCACCGGATTACGGCGAACAACAATGGAGTCCTTACGTTGCAGCACGAGTCCAACCGCATGTATCCGTTGGCCGACGCCGCGGCCATGCCGTACGAAGTGCGCTGCCAGCCCCGCCTGACCGGAACCAACGCCATTCTGGAGCGGGCCATGTACTCCAAACCGCTCCAGTTGCCGCTGGATGCCGTGGTGGACCTGACCTTCTCCGGCTTGCCCGGAGCGGGACCGACCAATACAAAACAAGGACACTTCTCTTACGCCAATGCTGTCGATACGGATCCCGTTGTCGTCATGTTCTCGCCCAGCGGCGGGTTGGAGGGAGTTTACTACGGCTCCAATCGCAAAGACGGTGACAATGTGTACTTGCTTATCGGCAAGCGGGACCGTATTCCCGGCGCCAGTGCCGACGATGGGTTGAGCAACCTGCGCGACCCGGAATGCCTGTGGGTCACGGTCAGTCCGCGCAGCGGGCTGATCAACACGGCCGAAAATGCCGAGGTCGCCGACGATTCGCAGATTACCGCGGCCCGCATCTTCACCACCGACCAGCAAAGCATGGGAGGGCGGTAACATGTTCGCCAAGAAAACGCAAACGACGATGCACGTGGGCGGCCCGACTCGCGCCGGCATCAGCCTCATGGAGGTGCTCATCTCCATCTTCGTCGTCTCGATCGGCCTGTTGGGCATCGCCGCACTTATCCCTGTGGCCAACTACTCGCTGGTCGAAACCAGCAAGTCCGACCGCACCGCCGCCTGCGGCCAGGCCGCCATGCGCGACGTCCGCGTCCGGGCATTGGCCGATCCGCAAATCTGGTCGCTGGGCAACACGACGCCATTCAATAACGCAGAGACTTACGTCCTCGATCCTCTGGGGGGAGCCAGTGTCAGCTTCGGCCAGGTGCCCAGGGTAACCTATAGCGGCATGAACTCGACCGCCGCAGAGCGGATCTTTTACTGGCAGGACGATCTGCTGTTCGACATGGGGCAGGACGATTCGACGCGGCCAAAAGGTTTTGACTGGGACAGTGACGGGACGTTGGACGGTCCAATTGCAGAGCAGTCGTACTCGTGGTTTCTGACGGTCACCCCGTCGCCCATGCTGGAAGGCGCCAATAACGAGCGGCGGCAGTGTACCGTGTCGGTGGTTGTTTGCTACAAGCGCGATTTCGATACGCCCACCAGCACCGACGAGGTGACATTGGACAACGTACTCGTTACCAACACGCCGTCCGGCGCCATCGTTAGCGGGATTGAAGTCTCTGGTTCGCAAAACCTGGAAACGGGGCAGTGGGTCATGCTTTCGGGCCCCACAGAGGCTGGGGCGAGGCAAGTTGCCCAGTGGTATCGCATCACGGCCGGATACGATGAGTTTTTCTCTGTGGAAGGGCCCAACTGGCCCTCGACTGGCGGTACGAACGAAATCCCGAACAGAATGCTTGTCATCCCAGGCGTTTTGGGCGTGTACACAACAACCGTGGAGCTGAACCGCGCGCCCCAGTGGCGGCGGTAAACGGCGGGCTGACGAAAAGGCAACTAGATAAGCGTCAAGAAATCCGAAGGGCAAACGGATCCTTGCAATTGAGGAAACCGATCATGCGATACGCGAAACATCGATCCCGCCGCGGCGTGCTGCTGCTTGTCATCCTGGCCCTGCTGGCCATGTTCGGCATGGTGGCCGTCACCTTTGTGGTGGTTGCCAGCCAGGCGCGCATTGCCGCCGAAGCGCACCAGCGCATGGACGAGACCACCGACCCACCCCGCAAACTGCTGAACTCCGCGCTCATGCAAGTCCTCCGCGGCAGCACCAACCCCGCCTCCGCCATCGGCCCCCATAGCCTGCTGGAAGATGTGTACGCCTTCAATAATGCCGTAGAGTTCTCGCCATCAAGCGTTGCGCAAGCAAGCACGGGCGGGTTGATTGAAGTCGGTACCCCCATGTCGCTACTGGAGGCCCGGCGCTGTGTGGGCGGTGTGTTGACGGTCACCGACACGAGCACGAAGCCCAACATCATGATCGGCCGTAGCGCCCGCATCGTCGACGCCATCGACGTTTCCAGTTCGATCCGGCTGCGCATTCTGCCTTTCGAAGGTGTCAGTATTTCCGATGCGGTTACGAAGCTTGGCGACAGTTCTACCGTCTTGGTCAACCGAACGCCGTTCACGGGTCCGGGATTCACCACGGAGGCGCTCGAGCCGGGGAACACGGCCAACCGAAACAGCGGCGTGTACGCCAACGAAGACTACGACGCGGCCGACTTCCAGAACATGATGCTGGCCGCACCGATCACGGATTTTAGCGGAAACCTGCTTCGAGTCATCCCGTCGCTACATCGACCGGATTTGGCCGACTACTGGAATAAGTTGGGGACTGGCGTCATCGAGAACTATATCCTTCGCCCCACAAAAGACGTGCATGGCAAGTTCACTGGCGGAAACGTGAACGGGACCCTCACTCTTGGTTTCGACCCAATCGACGGACCTTGGGACGTGGACAACGACGGCGACGGTGTCATGGATAGTGTCTGGGTCGATCTGGGCATGCCTGCCCAAGCCTCGCCGGACGGTCAACTGTACAAGCCGCTGTTCGCCATCCTGTGCGTCGATATGGATGGCCGTTTGAACATAAATGCCCATGGATCCCTGGCTCAGGCGAACGATACATACTACAGCAATCCTACGCCAACCACGGAAGATGGACAGGCGTATGCCGGTGCTACCGGTGTAACTAGCTCTCTCTTGCGAGGCCAAGGTCTTGGCCCCGCCGAAGTAAATCTCAGCGCACTGTTCTCCAGCACGGCCTCATTTGGCGATACGACGGCCACGCAACGCACTCTTCTCTTGACTGGCGGCAGCGGTCGGACTGGGCGTTATGGTAGAGATAATCTGCCCGGGAGTTCAGTAGTCGATTCCCTTTGTCAGGCATGTTGGTTCGACTACGACTACGTCTCGGGGTACTGGCCGTCGTCAGGCGATCCAAGTGCCGGCACCTCCTGGTCGGGTTATGGGACTCCTCCGGACCTGTACGGTACGAGCGCCATGGGGATCGATGTGGCGGGGCGACCCATTTGGGACACAGACTTGTCCGGGCAGGACGGCGAGAACAATCCCTACGAAATGAATCCCATGCAACGCGGCGAGCGTGGCCCTCGCGACAGTGACGATGAGCCATTCCTGCCGGCCGAGCTTGAGCGCATCCTGCGTTGTTACGACCGTGATACGCTCACGTTACCGCCACGTCTGTTCGAGTTGCTTTCGAGCGCGATCGATGTCCGCTACCTTCGCCACGATGCGACCACTGACAGTGTGGATACGCCGGTCCTTGGCGGTGTTCGGGATCCCAATACGGGAACATGGTACACATCGCTGATCGAGTTCCTCAATAGCAAACACAGCATTGGAGTGGACCGTGCCGAAGAGATGTTCGGCCCCGATCTGGCCGCCGGCCGCAAACTGAATCTGAATCGGCCTTTGCCCGCAAATGACTTGGTATCGCGCCAGGAATTGGCCCGGCACTTGTTCTGCCTGGCCATGTTGGTTCGTGACCCGGCGTTTCAGTTTCCGTTCCCGAACGATTCCAACGTGACTGGTCACGAGGACGAATTGACGATTAAGCGCATCGCCCAGTGGGCGGTCAATGTGGTCGACTTCATCGATGCCGACGAAATTATGACGCCGTTTGAGTATCCGGAAGACCCGTTTGACTCAACGGCTGTCTGGCGGACCGGCCGCCCAAGTGGAGATACGGTTATGGCCAGACTCGTGTGGGGCATGGAGCGGCCGGTACTCCTTCTGAGCGAGACTGTCGCCTTCCACGATCGTCGGGTCGCCGATACGGCACTTGATCCGGAGACGATGAAGAAGCGAGTTGACAAGAAAGAAAATCCCAATTCAGAGTCTGAATACCCGTATGTGCCCGCGGATGAGGATTTGGACCAGCCTCGCAAGCCTCAAGGTTCATTGTTCGTCGAATTGTATTGTGCTACGGAGCCCGGTACAAAACACACCAACATGAGCTTTCCTATTCATAGAGGACCCAGTCTTTACGATTCAGGCAAGCTTCATGTCACCAAAAGAGCTAACAATACCCCAGTGCCCGTTTGGCGCCTCGCGATTACGGAGAGCGCGAAGAAAGAGCCAACACTGAACAATATCCACCAGCGGCTCCATTCCGCTCCAGCGACCTTCTCGCTTGAAAGTGACCAAGGTGCAAGTCTCATAGCAGGCGGTGAACCCGACATCCCGATTGAACGTGTTGTCTCTTTCGGAAACAAGGCCATTCTGTTCGGGGAGGACCCGCCGTACGCGTTTTACTATAACCGCAATAGTGAGGAAATATATTTGGAGCCAGGCGAGTATTTGCTCGTTGGACCGCGAGATGAGACTATTCTCGGAATGGCGGAAGGTAGCATAGATTCTCTCCAGAAGATCATTCTTGATCCTACCGTTAGTATCACTGACCTCAACGGCAATCCGACGTTAGCAGGCAATGCCAAGCAGCCCAAGGGGATGGTTGCTCAGGCGGGACCGGGCATTGGCATCAGTATTTCGGAACCACTGCCGCATAGTACCAGCTATTATCCATCGCCGGAAGGCACCAATGACAAATATGATCCTGTCAAAGGCAAGCCGCTGGATAGCCAAACCGGCGCACCGCTTTTCGATGAAGACATGCTGGAGACACGTACATATGAAGCATACAAGTACGTTTTGCTGCAGCGTTTGGCGGATCCGTCACGGCCATACAACGAAACGACAAATCCCTACCGTACGGTTGATTGGATGCCAATCGACTTGACCGTATTCAACGGAGAGGACGAAAAACCGGACGAGTGGGTTCCTCAAGAAGCCGATGGAACGGACAGCTTTGATCCCAACACACCTTGGGACCCAGACGATCCCGACTGGGACCCAAATCAGGCTGGGTCAGCGTCCAACGTGAAATTCGATACACGAGAGCGAGGCAGACACGCTAGTAGCGAACAGAATTTTTGGGAACAAGATCAGTTCTCAACGCTCCAGCCTACAAACTGCGAGGCGTCCTCCGCGTTTTTCCCGTGCACGCTTGTGCATTCGCTTGGATCATTAAACACCACATTCGGTGGGCCAAGTACACAGACGGGATTCCACCAAGGCGACCCAAATAATCCCTTCCCTTGGATTACGTGGAACGACCGGCCGCCGACGAATCCATACGAACTCTTGATGGTGCCCGCCACAACGGCCGCACGCCACGGTTGGGAGTTCACCATCGCGTCCGGCAGCGGTCCTTCTTCACCCTATACGCCCGCTGGCGGCTCCGACCAATACGTCTACAACGCCGCCAATGTCGGTTACGCGCAGTTGATGAACTTCTTCGACTGCTCCAACACGGCAGGTGATGCGTCGCAGTTGCACCGGATTTTCGATTTCCTTGCCACACCCTCCCGGTTCGCCGGGGCCCAACACTATGTGTCGAGCCTTAGCGCTCCCGACTACTTGCAGCCCACCTACCGCGAGCCGGGAAAGATCAACTTGAATACCATCTATAGTGAGAAGGTCTTCCGCGGTCTGATGAATGGCTTTGATGCTGGTGGCAACCTTTGGGACCAGTTCTGCAAAAGCCGGCGCGGATATGATTCGACGGCCGACCCTGCGGACTACCCGACCGAGTTCGCGCGCCCATTTCGCTCCACCTCGGGCGCCCACCTGTGGCCGGGAACGGCCCTTACGCCGGACCGCGACATCGAGTCGGGACTGCTGCGCAGCGACCCGGATAACCCCGAGAAACCCTTGTTCGCCTTCGAATCAACCAGCGACATCAACGATACCGGTCGCAATCCCTACTTCCGTTACCAGGGGCTGATGCGACTGGCCAACCTGACCACGACCCGCTCGAACGTGTATGCCGTGTGGATCACCGTCGGCTACTTCGAGGCCAAGCCTACATCCGACACAACCATTCCCGGCGGTTATATTCTCGGACGCGAAATGGGCGCCGAAACGGGCGAGATCAACCGGCATCGCGCGTTCTACATGATCGACCGGTCCGTTCCCGTCGGCTTCGTCCGCGGCGAAGATATGAACGTCGAAAATGCCATTATGCTCCAGCGATATATCGAGTAGAAGATGGAAGTTGGAAGCTGGAAGCTGGAAGATCGGAGCTGGGAGATCGGAGATCGAAACGCGCTAACGCGGCCGACCAGCCGCGCTCGCGCGTCACTGAAAACTGAAAACTGAAAACTGAAAACTGAAAACTGACACCATCATGAACGCGCAAATGACTCCTATCCTGCCGGCGAGGTTGAATGCGCGCGGCGGGTATACACTGGTAGAAATCCTGGTCGCCACGACATTGACGCTCATCCTCATGTTCGCCGTGGTGCAGATCTTCGCCATGATCAGCGGTAGTGTGAGCGACTCGCGAGCGTTGCTCGAAATGAACGACCGGCTCCGCTCCGCCAAGACACGCCTGCAAATGGATCTCGAAGGCCTCACCGTCGTTCCCCTCCCGCCCCGCGGCGAAGAAGACGACGGGTATCTGGAGATTATCGAAGGGGCGGTGGGCGTGTCTACGGCCATTACCACCGTGGCACGCAATTATTCTGAGGGCAACGACCCCGATACCACCGTGGGCGACTTCGATGACGTGCTCATGTTCACCACGCGGAACGTGCGAACGCCGTTCGCTGACGGCTCGACGGAGTCGGACGTGGCCGAGGTGGCCTGGTTCGTCTACGGTAACCGGCTCTACCGCCGGGTGAAACCGGTCGAACGCGTTTCCGGCGGCAGCAACCCCGATCTGTCCGATCTGACGCTGCGGACGAACCGCAATCAGTTGGTCAGTCGCACAGGGACCCTCGTATCGTTGCCGGATAATACAACGGCTCGCGACTTCTGGGTAGGAAAGGGAGACGAAGACTCGAGTGGCACCGAATTAACAAAAGGCAGTTTTGTTGCCGACGATGATGACGTCATCCTCAACAACGTCATCGGATTCGACGTGAAGGTGTTCGATCCGCTCTACAATGACTACGTTGACCTGGGGTACAAGCCAGGCATGTCCACGCCCACGTCATTCAGCGAGCTTGGCCAGTCTACGTCGTCTTTAACCGGTAAGCGCATCTATGACACGTGGTCGACAAGTTACGGATCGGACGAGCCTCCCTATCCGTCCGCCCTTCGTGGCATCCAGATCAAGATTCGCGTGTTCGAGCCGGACAGCCGGCACATCCGCGAGGTGACCGTTATCCAGGATTTCCTGCCCCGGTAAGAGGGAGATGGAAGCTGGAAGGTGTCAGGTGTCAGGTGTCAGTAACGCGCTCGCGCGGAGGACCAAACGCGGTCCGTGGAAACGTGCGCGGATGCGCAAACGCGCCCGTGGCGATGAGACGCACCGCGCCAGCGCGTTACTGACAACTGTCAACTGTCAACGGTTACCCTCCCATCTCCGATCTCCCATCTCCGATCTGCGATCTCCGATCTCCGCCCCCCCGGCCCCCTGCGTTACGCGCCAACGGCCGTTCATTCGCGCACATTCGCCGTAGGCGATTCGTACCGTAGCCAGGGGTAATCACCCCTGGAAACCGTGCGCGACACCCCAATTCCCCGAATCTCCCGCCGCCTCCGGCGGCGGGAGATTCGGGGGGGGGCATTTTTTCGTGGAACCCGGTCCTGGGACGTTGTCCCAGGCTACGATACGGATCGCCTACGGCGAAAACGCGCCGGGGGCGGTAGAGTTAGGCGCGAGCGACGCCCAGCACGTCAAATGGGTTGAGTGCTTCGATTTCGGTGAATCGTGCAAAATGGGAATCATTGAAGGTCAGAAGCTTCGTAATGGCCTGTTCGATCATCAAAGCCACTAGTCGTGCATCGTGCGTTGACTTGCCCGTCACGCCGTACCGAACCACCAGTTCCTTCCAGCGAGAAACCACCCCTGATGACTCGGGCTCCCAGTGGAATTGGTGTTGGGCCCTTTCCAGTTGAACCATCGCGGCAGGCGGCGCAAGTCCCAATCCGGGATAAGGGGCATCTGCACGACGAGTACAAACGGCGTACATTTCGTAAAGCGTTTGTGGGCATACCGCCAGTTGCTCCTGGTGGCGCTCATGCAGCATCGCAATGGCGTCCAGTGCCGGTTGCTGGTGTACATGTCCAATCTGGATGAGCCGCAAAAGGACATTGGTGTCTACAAGGATCATTGCTTTCCCTCGTAGATGCTCTCGCGGCTGTCATCCGCCGGAGAAGCAACACGGACACCATTGGCTGCCATCTGTCGCAGCGACTGAAGCCAGTCGTTCGTGCACGGCTTGTCGGATGGCTGATCGATGACAGTCACCTTAACGCGGCAACCGCGCAACTCGGGCCGCGACACCAAATCGTCCCACTGGCCAATCATTTCAGTGGCCATTCCAACCTCCTCGCTACGAGCTAACCGCCTTTCATTATACGCACCCCGCGGCCCTGTTGCCAGCCAGCAATCAGGTGTCAGGTGTCAGTAACGCGCTCGCGCGGAGGACCAAACGCGGTCTGCGGAAACGTGCGCGGATGACCAAACGCGCCCGTGGCGGTCGGACGCACCGCGTCAGCGCGTCCCCATCTCCGATCTCCCATCTCCGATCTCCGATCCTGGCCCTGCGTTACGTACCAACGGCCGTTCATTCGCGCACATTCGCCGTAGGCGATTCGTACCGTAGCCAGGGGTAATCACCCCTGGAAACCGTGCGCGCCCCGCCGCTTCCCCGACCCCCCATTGCCTCCCGCCGCCTGCGGCGGCGGGAGGCAATGGGGGTCATGTTGGGGGACGTGGCGCACCATGTCCTGGGACGTTGTCCCAGGCTACGGTACAAATCGCCTTCGGCGAAAACGCCGGGGGCGCGGACCGTGAATCGGGCGCCACGGGTGCGTCCACGATCGGCCACGGTCCGCGGAAACGCGCGCGGATGACCAACCGCGCCCGTGGCGATGGCACGCGTTGCGCCGGGCGCGTCTCGGTTTCCCGGCCCCTGCGTTACGCATCAACGGCCACTCATTCGCGCTATTCGCCGTAGGCGATACGCACCGTAGCCAGGGGTAATCACCCCTGGAAACCGTGCGCGCCCCCGCCCCGACCCCCCATTGCCTCCCGCCGCCTGCGGCGGCGGGAGGCAATGGGGGTCATGTTGGGGGACGTGGCACCATGTCCTGGGACGTTGTCCCAGGCTACGGTACAAATCGCCTTCGGCGAAAACGCGCCGGGGGCGCGAACCGTGAATCGGCCGCCAAGGGCGCCCACAATCGGCCACGATCCGCGGAAACGTGCGCGGAGGACCAACCGCTCCCGTGGCGGTCGGACGCACCGCGTCAGCGCGTCCCGAGCTCCGATCTCCGATCTTCACCGGAGGGCTCGCGCCCTTCCGCTCCCATCTCCCATCTCCCGCGCCAGCGCGTCACTAGCAACTAGCAACTAGAAACTAGCAACTTCCCCTCTGACACCTGACACCTTCTGCCGTCAATCCCAGACGTATCGTTCGTCGTATTCGATCCCGTAGCGTATGAGGAAGTCGCGGAACTCGTCCTGGAACGATCTCTCGCGATGGTGTTCCTCCTGGCCGCGAATATACGCCTCGACATCGGCCCGATGGGTGGGACTGACGGAGAACATGCCGTACCCCCGTTGCCAGTAGAATTGTTCGTATTTCGGGCCGAGCGTCTTGGCGAATTTCGACGAAACACGTTTCACTTCTTTGACCAGCGTTGCCGGCGCAAGCATCTTGCCCATATCGAACAGCAGATGCACGTGATCGGCCACGCCGCCCACAACAACGTACGGCGACCCCATTTCCCGCATGGCGGCCGCCAGGTGCGCGTGCATTTGAGGTCGGGCGATATCGTCCAGCCAGGGCCATCGCTCCTTCGTGCTGAAAATCAGATGGGCATACAACCTTGTGAACGATTGCGGCATGACAGCGACTCCTGGGGAAATTGACCGTACGTCGCACTCCTCGCATTGCGGTAATTATGGCCCCCATACGAACGCACGGCAACCCGCCGTTCCCCGAATTGCCGCCCGCCGCCTGCGGCGGCGGGCGGCAATTCGGGGATATGTTAGGGGACGTGGCCATGTCCTGGGACGTTGTCCCAGGCTACGGTACGGATCGCCTACGGCGAAAACGCGCCGGGGGCGCGGACCGTGAATCGGGTGCGCAATGCGTGCGTCCATGGTCGGCCACGGTTCGCGGAAACGTGCGCGGATGACCAAACACGCCCGTGGCGATGGGACGCACCGCGCCGGCGCGTCCCGGTTTCCCGGCCCCCGCGTTACGTACCAATGGCCGTTCATTCGCGACTATTCGCCGTAGGCGATTCGTACCGTAGCCAGGGGTAATCACCCATGGAAACCGTGCGCACCCGCGCCCCGACCCCCCATTGCCTCCCGCCGCCTGTGGCGGCGGGCGGCAATGGGGGGTTGTGTTGGGGGGCTTGGCGTGCCATGACCTGGGACGTTGTCCCAGGCTACGGTACGGATCGCCTTCGGCGAAAACGCGCCCGTGGCGGTGGGATGTACCGCGTCAGCGCGCCCCCATCTCCGATCTCCCATCTCCGATCTCCGATCCTGGCCCTGCGTTACGCACCAACGGCCATTCATTCGCGCACATTCGCCGTAGGCGATTCGTACCGTAGCCAGGGGCAATCACCCCTGGAATATGTACACGCGCGCCCAATTCCCCGAATCTCCCGCCGCCTCCGGCGGCGGGAGATTCGGGGGGGGGGCATTTTTTCGTGGAACCCGGTCCTGGGACGTTGTCCCAGGCTACGGTACGGATCGCCTTCGGCGAAAACGCGCCCGTGGCGGTGGGATGTACCGCGTCAGCGCGTCCCCATCTCCGATCTCCCATCTCCGATCTCCGATCCTGGCCCTGCGTTACGCACCAACGGCCGTTCATTCGCGCACATTCGCCGTAGGCGATTTGTACCGTAGCCAGGGGTAATCACCCCTGGAAACCGTGCGCGCCCGCGCCCCGACCCCCCATTGCCTCCCGCCGCCTGCGGCGGCGGGAGGCAATGGGGGTCATGTTGGGGGACGTGGCGCACCATGTCCTGGGACGTTGTCCCAGGCTACGGTACAAATCGCCTACGGCGAAAACGCGCCGGGGGCGCGAACCGTGAATCGGGCGCCACGGGTGCGTCCACGATCGGCCACGGTCCGCGGAAACGCGCGCGGAGGACCAAACGCGCCCGTGGCGGTGGCACGCACCGCGTCAGCGCGTCCCCATCTCCGATCTCCCATCTCCGATCTCCACCGGAGGGCTCGCGCCCTTCCGCTCCCATCTCCCCCTCCACGTCAGCGCGTCACTAGCAACTAGCAACTAGCAACTAGCAACTTCCCCTCTGACACCTGACACCTGACACCTGATACCTTGTTCGGGGGCTTTACATCGGCCACGAAGTATGGTAAGGTGACGGCATACTCTGACGCCACTATAGACAGGGGCCTGTGGGCAGCGTAAGGCCGAACAGAAGACCTGAATAGGGGTGGTATACCGGCGTCGTAAGCCCGGCCACCTGACGCGCGTATGCGATTGGCGAGACTGATACTTTCGCCCGCAAAACCGCACGCAGGTGAGGCGGCGTGTGTGGAACAGCGTGCGGAGGACGTTCCTATCTGGACGTCCTTCTCAGCGGCGGCCCCAACGCGAGGGTTCCGCCGTACGGAGTGAGGGGTCCTTGCCCATTAGTGGCACAGGATCGGCACCGTACGGTCTGCTACTGCGTCGCATAAAGCCGGCGGAATAGGACCGATTGGCAACGTAATTCCTCGGGCAGTTTTTGGCAGCCTAAGACCAGCGTCGGAGATGCAGGCACCCTCGGGTCGCATAAGACCACCCGTCGCAGAAAATGGTTCTGCGTCGAACCGTGGAAGGACTGCGCCCAATGGGCCTCCGTAAGCCGGCCCTTTCTGCTGTAAGTCCTTGTGAAATAACAGGTTAGCGAAACAGCGGGCGTTTTCGCTCACCTATTTGCGAACACCGCCTGAAAAACACTGTTCGACAATACCCAACTCCTTGCCACACAACAGGTTACAACCCGTTTTTCGGCCTCGGACGCCGAGTTTTGCCACACGCGGAAATCGCGCGTAACCCCAATGACAGCAACGGTTTAAGGTAATCGGCCACCTGTTGTCGAACAGTCGAACAGGGCCAAGGGCGTTCGGATATTCCAAGGGCGTTCGGATATTCCAAGCCTGTTCGTTTTCGCGGAGGGCTCGCGCCCTTCATTCTCCCGCTGCGCGGGAGGGTGAAAAGCCGCGGCCCCGACCCCCCATTGCCGCCCGCCGCCTGTGGCGGCGGGCGGCAATGGGGGGTTGTGTTGGGGGTCTTGGCGTGCCATGACCTGGGACGTTGTCCCAGGCTACGGTACGGATCGCCTTCGGCGAAAACACGCCGGGGGCGGTGGGATGCACCGCGTCAGCGCGTCCCCATCTCCGATCTCCCATCTCCGATCTCCGATCCTGGCCCTGCGTTACGCGCCAACGGCCATTCATTCGCGACTATTCGCCGTAGGCGATTCGTACCGTAGCCAGGGGTAATCACCCCTGGAATATGTACACGCGCGCCCAATTCCCCGAATCTCCCGCCGCCTCCGGCGGCGGGAGATTCGGGGGGGGCATTTTTTCGTGGAACCCGGTCCTGGGACGTTGTCCCAGGCTACGGTACGGATCGCCTTCGGCGAAAACACGCCCGTGGCGGTGGGATGTACCGCGTCAGCGCGTCCCCATCTCCGATCTCCGATCTCCGATCTCCCCCCGCTCGAAAAATCTTTGCTTGGACATTTGACATTGGGATTGACTTGTGTTAAAGTACGGGCTGTATGGGGTCGCCGCGCTGCTGCGCGGTGGGGAGAGTTTTCCGCCCCCGGCTTCGTACAAGGGTTGTCTGTCCGCGGCGTCATCGCCATCAACAACCGAAAAGGCACGATCATGAGAAGCAGCTTCTGCCAGTCCAATAAATCGCTCTTGTCTGCATGTGTTGTCTTTGCCATCTTGGCTGGCGCCGTAACCGCGAATGCACAGACGCCCCCTGCGCCGGCTTATTGGGGAACGCAGGCTGAGTATGTGATGAACGCGTTTACGGCGACCACAAATGAATACCTGACGGGAATCGGTTTCTGGACTGCGGATGGCCAAGCGACCGAGCAAGCCCCACTAACCTATCAAATTAGCGTGTATGGTGATTTGCAGTTCGACGGAGATGGCCAGTTGAGTGATTTCAAAGTGTCTGCAACCGGGAATCTGTCAGCGTCAGGTTATCATCCAATCAACTTTTCACAGGTTGAGTTCGCGGTGGATGAACCCTATTACGTTGTGTTGGGGCTCTCCAACACTATAGGCGACCCCAAGTACGGTTTGTTTACGACAAGCGATGAAACTGAAGCAGGCTATCAGAGCGACACGTACACGTTCGAGGGCGGCAATGGCGGTTGGATAACCTCATACTATGCTCCTGCGAGTGAATACGCCATATTCGCTCTTACCCCCATCACTGCGCCGGTGTCCTCCGGTGACGACGGCATTCGAATTGTCGATAGCGCAGGTGACTGGACCTATGCCAACGAGGAATACGTTCCGACGGATACGCTTACCGCCAACATTACGGCAACCGACAACGGCCCGTACGATCTGGAGATCGAGGTAACTGGCGGCATGGATCCGATTACGCTCAGCGGCTCGCTGCTGAACGACACGGGCGAAGATTGGGCTGGGCTCCGCATGCAGCTCGGCCACGGCCTGGGTGAGGATTTCCAACTGGCTGGCGACGGGGTGACCTTCACGGGCCTCGGCATCAATGAACTCGCCGTGAGCGGACCGATTGCTTCTGACGGCGAACCGAAAAGCCTCGCATTCGGTATCAATTTGCCCGGTGACGATCCCTACACGTTCACGCTCCGCATGATGGCCATTCCGGAGCCGGCCAGTGTCCTGCTGCTGACGATCGCGGGGCTGCTGCTGATGCTTCGCCGCAAGCGGTAGGTTCGCGCCGCATTGCGGCCGACGAACAAGGATCGACTCTTCTTTCTGCGCTTAGGCCGGGCGACTTCAACCGGCTTGCCGATGATGGTTCCGGCGTTTTCTGCGATTTCGGTATAGCATCGTCGGCAAGGTGTCTCTACAATGGCCCGGCCTATAGGGCGAAGTGCGCGGTTAGCGCCCCAGCAAACCGGCTACGGCCAGCACCGTGGCGACAATACCCAGAAGCCCAAGCAGCAGCCATACCACGGGCCAGCCGGCCAGCGGGCTGCCGGAAAAGGTGAGGTAGTTGCCGCATTCGGGGCACTGGACGGCGTCTTCGTACACCTCGGCCCCGCAGTGCGGGCAGGTGACGGTGTCCGTATCCCAGTCGTCCTCGGCCGGTTCGTCCGGATACTCGTTGTCGCGGAGTTCGTCGTCAGGCGAATCGAAGTTCAGATAGTGGCTCATCCTATGACTCCCATGAGGGAATTGTAGCATCGTCAAGGAGGACGATCGTGAACACATTCAAACCGGTGTTCATTCTTGGCGCCCTAGGGCTTGCGCTGGTGGTCGTCTACACGACCCTGTCGCGTTCGCCCGAGACGGATCGCGATCCGGCGCCCATTGCAGGCATAGATGTCCCGTCGACCGATGCGCCTCTGGTCCAGATGCCTGGCGCGGCCAGTTCCACCAGCCCGTTCGGAGCCGCCCCCGGGGCGGCCTCGGCAGCGCCGTCGTTTTCCATGGCCCCGGAGTCTCCGATCGGATCGACCTCGTACCCCAGCGCGTCGCCTTATCCATCTTCGGCAACCGACCCCCCGGGCTCGCCATACGGACCTGCGGCCAACGTCGTCGCGCCAAGCGGCTACGAGTCGGCGGCCCCGGCCTATGGCGGCGGCCCAGCGCCCAGCGCCTCGGCCTATCCCGACGCACCCGCCTATTCCAGCGCCCCGGCCTATCCGGCCAACGGATCGCCGGCATCCGCAGGCCGCACCCAGGGCATTTCCGAATCTCCGCTGCCTGCCGTCGCGCTACGCGACGATTCCACGCCGCCTGGCAACGATGCGCCGGCATGGCCGTCCTCCCAATCGGCGGCAGGCCTGGCGCCACAGCCCGGCGGACCCGGCGCCGATCCGATCGGCGATGCGCCTCCGTATGCCGGGCCGAACGAATCGGCCGCTGCGCCTGCAACCCGGACGCCGCAAGGGCCGATGCGCCCGGATGCGGATATCGAGCAGTCGTTCCAGCAGTTAATGGATCAGGTGTCGCGAGAGCTGGACGCAGGCAAGCTGGCGGAAGCGCATCTGGCACTGAGCCAATTCTACCGCAATCCGGGGCTCAGTCCACAGCAGCGGCAGCAGATCGTCCAGCTACTCGACCAGTTGGCCGGAACGGTCATCTATTCGCCGCAGAGTCTTCTGGAAGAGCCCTATGTGGTGCGCCCGGGCGATACGCTTCAGACGATTGCCGACCAGCACCAGGTTCCCCCGGAATTGATCGCCAACATCAACGGCATTCGCGATCCCCGCGGCGTGCGGCCGGGCCAGGAACTCAAGGTCGTGCGCGGCCCCTTCCACGCCATCGTTCATCTGGACGACTACGAACTAACCATGATGCTCGGCGGGCGGTACGCAGGCCGGTTTCCCATTACCATCGGGCCGGACCAGCCGAACCTGGAGGGCTCGTACATTGTGACCGGCAAGGGCGTTAGCCCCACCTATTACGGCCCCGACGGAACGACCTTCGACGAGCGCGACCAGCGTAACCCGCTGGGGAGTCTGTGGCTCGGTTTGGGCGACCGGATCGGCCAGTCCACCTCCCTCGGCATCCACGGCACGAACGATCCCGGCAATATCGGACGCAACGCGCCTCGCGGCAGTATCGGGCTGGACCGCCGCGATATCGAGGACGTGTACGGAATCCTTTCGGTCGGCTCTCGTGTGGTGGTCCAGCGGTAACGCCGCCTTGCCGCCCCCTGAACAACAGGACGCTTGACATTCGCCGCCGGAGCCTTATCATTCGGGTTCCTCCGTTTCCATGGGCAGGCCGTCATGGCTGGAGTCCCGCCTTTAGGCGGTTCGACCTTTCCGGCTGAAGCCGGGACTCCAACGGGTTGCCATATTCATCATTCGTCATTTCTTCTATCTCGGAGCCCTGCATGTACGACCGCGACGCACTGAAAGCCCTGATCCTCGAAAAGGCCCTGCGGTTCGGCGACTTCACCCTGGCGTCTGGCAAGAAGGCCAAGTATTACCTGGACGGCAAGCAGGTGACGCTCGATCCGGTCGGCGCCCGGCTGGTGGGTGAAGGGATTCTCGATCTGCTTGGCCGGTACGAGCTGCCGGCCGCGGTGGGCGGGATGGTCATCGGCGCCGATCCGATTACGGCCGCCGTGGTTACCATTGCCGGCACGCGCGACTTGCCCATTCGCGGGTTCATGGTCCGCAAAGAGGCGAAGGGCCACGGCACGAACCAGTATGTCGAAGGACCGGTCCGGCCGGGCGAAACGGTGGTCATCGTCGAAGACGTTGTGACCACCGGCGGCTCGTCCCTGAAGGCCATCGAACGGGTCGAGGCGTTCGGCCTGAAGGTCGCCCGCGTCGTGGCCATCGTCGATCGGATGGAAGGGGGCGCCGAGGCGTTCAAACAGGCAGGTTACCCGCTGGAAAGCCTGTTCACCATTCGCGATTTCGGAATCGAACCGCCCAAGGCCGAATGACGCCTTTTCCTACGTCGCCCGGCAGGTACACCACGGATGGAAACCTCGCTGCATCGCGCACTGAAAGACCATTACGCCGCCGACGCCCAGTCGTGCGAGGTGCCGATCGGTTCCTACCGAATCGATGCCGTCGCCGGCGGGCGGCTCATCGAGATTCAGCATGGGGCACTGGCGGCCATTCGCGATAAGGTGGCGGAACTGCTGACCGAGCATCGCGTGTCGGTGGTCAAACCCATTGTGGTCCGCAAGACGCTGGTGAAGCAGGATCGCCGTGGCGGCGAAATTGTGGGCCGGCGGTTGAGTCCCAAACGCGGGCGGCCCATCGATCTGTTCAACGACCTGATCCATTTCCTGAACGTCTTTCCCCATCGGCGGCTCATCCTGGAGGCGCCCCTGGTAGAGATCGAAGAGTACCGCTACCCCGGGCACGGCCGACGCCGCCGATGGCGCGCCGGCGATTTCCAGATCGAGGACCAGCGACTGGTTGCCATTACCGACGTCTTCCGGTTCCGCCGCGCCACCGATCTGGCTGCCTTGATCCCATGCCCCCTGCCCAAAACCTTCGATACGGGCGACCTGGCCGAAGGACTCGGCATCAGACGCTGGGAAGCACAGCGCATTGCCTACTGCTTGCGAAAGACCGGCGTGTTTCGCCAAGCCGGAAAACGCGGCAACACCTTGCTCTATCGCTGGACGAAACGTGTCCGCCAGGCGGCGTGAAGTTGGAATCGCGCCTTCCGAGTCAGGCGGTTGGGCCTTTCCGGCGAAAGCCGGGCCCGCAACGATCTTGCCCGTCGCACCCGGTTGCGTTACGACCCGACGATTCCCAGGGCCCAGCAGCACCATGCGACGGGCGCGGCCAGAAGGATGGAATCGAGAATGTCGAGCACGCCGCCGAAGCCAGGCATCCAACTGCTGGAGTCTTTCCGGCCGGCATCGCGCTTCAGGAGCGATTCGGCCAAATCGCCCACCATCCCGGCAATTGCCACCAGCAGGCCGAAGGCGAGCCATCCCCACCAGGGCGTCGATCCGGCCGTCGAAGGCGCCATCCAGGGAACGAGCCAATGGAAGACTGCCCAAGACGTCGCACACGAGAAGGCCAGGGCGCCGACTGCGCCTTCCAGCGTCTTGCCGGGGCTCAGCACCGGCGCAATCTTATGCCGGCCGATCAGACGTCCCACGGTAAACGCGCCAATATCCCCCATTTTCACCACGAGCAGCAGGGAAATCAGCGCGCCCATGCCCCATCGAATGCGGAGTTGAGCGAGCAGGCTTACCAGCATGCCCACGTACACAAGGGCCAGCAATGCCATGCCCACATTCGCTGTCGCGCCGCCCCCCGGCTTCTGGAAACGGGCCATCTCGCCTGCAAATACCAGCAGAACGCACAGCGCCAGAACCAGCAAGGGCCATGTTCCGGCGGCCGCATCGGTCGATTCCTGCCATGCAAACGGTATCCAACTGCTGGTCAGTAGCAGGACATTACCGGCGTAGACCGTTGCCGGCAGCGGTTTGACGCCGGTGGCATTGGCCAGGGCGAGCACCTCTCCGGTGGCCGCAACTACGGCGACCAAGGCGACCGGAAAGAGCCATAGCCCGGGCAAGGATGCCTGGTGGTCCAGCCAGCAGAGTACGCCCAGGACGGCGATCAACAGGGTTCCAAGCAACAGTCGCCAACGGAGCATCGCAATACCGGCAGGGGGACGGTGGAGTTTCTTGGCGCCCCGGCGTTTCTGGGTGCAGGCCGCCATTGTTGGAGTCCCGCCTTCAGGCGGTATGGCGTTTCCGGCGAAAGCCGGGACTCCAACTTTTGCCCCGTCATCATAGCATCCAGCCCAGTCCCAGCCCATCCCCAGGGGGCGATAGGGCGCACCGCGCCGGCGCGTTCCGGTTTCCCGGCCCCCTGCGTTACGCGCCAACGGCCATTCATTCGCGCACATTCGCCGTAGGCGATTCGTACCGTAGCCAGCCATGTCCTGGGACGTTGTCCCAGGCTACGGTACAAATCGCCTTCGGCGAAAACGCGCCCGGGGGCGGTGGGATGCACCTTGCCAGCGCGTTACTGACACCTGACACCTGACACCTGACACCTTTCACCTGACACCTTCTCTTCCATCCTTCCGCCCTCGCGTCACGCACCCACGCGCCGCCCTCCCTTTCTTGCCGAATGCTGCTGCGGAAGGTACATTGGTCGGTGTGATGAAACAACTCATTGTGATCGTGCGGCCCTTTCTCGCAGAGCGTGTGCTCGATGCGCTGAGCAATGCGCCGCTGGAAGCCTGCTCCGTTTGTGAAGTGAAGGGATACGGCCGCCAGAAGAGCTATCTCGACGAGTATCGTGATAGCGAATACTCACTGGCCTTTCTGCCAAAGATCGAGATTTCGCTCTGGGTCGACGATGCCTGGGCCGACGACGTGGCCCGGAAGGTCATCGAGATCGCCCGCACCGGCCGCATGGGCGACGGCAAGGTCTTCTTCGTCCCGACCGTGCCCGACGCAGAGAAACCGATCGAGTTCTGAGTGTCCGAACCTGGCAGGCGGTTCGGCTGCGTCGCAAGCAAACCATGCAAATGCCACCCGTACGCGGTAGAATCGCGCCCGAACCTGCCTTGCTTGACCTGACGTTGGCATCTATAATCCCGCCGCTCGAAAGTCGACGCCTTTTCCCCATGAGGAATGATTCCATCTTTTGCGCAGAAGCGCACACCCGCAAATTCCAGGGAAGGCAGGCGCGGGTGAGGCAAGGATGCTGGTCTGCTGAGCATTGACAGGAGGCATTGTCGGGTCGTTTTCCCGTGCGCCGCGGTCGGGACGCGCGCACGCACCCTTTCGGTGCGCGCGGAGGGCGGCGCGACTCGCAGGCGGCGGACGTATCTGCCGCTGTGTCTCGCAGCAGTGCTGGCCGGTTACGTGTGTTCGCTACCGGCGACCGTCTCGTGCCTCGCGGCGGTGGCCATGCCTCCGGCCGATTCCGTCCAGCCGATTCTCCTTTCGGCCGACGCCGCCAATCAATGGCAGGAAGGCGCCTATGAAGTCTGGCTGCTGCGGGGCAACTGCCGTCTGCAGCAGGGAACAACCGTCGGAGCGGCTAAGGAAGCCCTCGTCTGGATCCATCGGCCGGCTCCGACCGAACCGGGCCTCAGCCGAGTAATCGCCTATCTGGAAGGCGACGTCAACGTCCAGTTCGACGTGCTCGGCCGCGTAACGGATCGGGCCTGGCTTGGCCGATTCCAAACGGCAGCCAAGGTGGAGGTCCAGGTTGCGCGGATTGCCGGCAAGCCGGACACCATGCCGGAGGTATACCAACGCGCGTTGGCCGAATGGCGGCAGCCGAGGGGAGCGGCCATGCAGCCCAGCCCTGTTCAGGATGCGCCGGCAACCTTCCCCGCTCCCGTAACCATGCCTGCCCCGGCAGCCGGTTTGCAGCCGGTGGTCGCCGATTCGGGCGAAGCACAGGGCGTTCAACCGCCCCTGGTCGTGGAAGCTTTGCCTCGCGGTACTCGCCGGATTCGCATGTTTCCCCGCGGTGACGTCCCGGTTCAGGCACAATGGTTTCCCGACCCGACAACGCAGCAGTGGATTGCCGTGGTCGATTCCGGAGTGAACCTGCTCGTTGACGGGCTGGACCGGTTCGGTTCGATCGATGTGAGTGCCGATCGGCTTGTCCTATGGACCCGCGGTTCGGAAGAGCCGGACCTGACCGGTCAGACTCTGCAGGACGAATCGACGCCGCTGGAAGTCTACATGGAGGGCAACATCGTCTTCCGCCAGGGGCAGCGCATCATTCGTGCAGAGAAGATGTACTTCGACGTGCCGAACAACGTGGGCACGGTCTTGCAGGGCGACATGCTCACGCCGGCCCCGCAATACCGGGGGTTGATCCGGCTAAAGGCCGACGTGGTCCAACAGCTCGGCCGCGACCGCTACTTCGCACGCAACGGGTTTATTACGTCCAGCCGAATGGGGCAGCCTGGCTATCGGGTGCAGGCAGGCGATATCGAGTTCGAAGACATTCAGCTTCCGGCCGTCGAGCCGTTTACCGGACAACCGATCCTCGATCCGACCACGGGCGAGCAGGTAGTCGAGCACCAGCAAACGGTCACGGCGAGCAATAACCTGCTGTTCCTCGGGCCGATCCCCGTCTTCTATTGGCCCGTGTTCGCCACCGACGTGCAAGACCCGACGTTCTTCATCCGCAACATGCAGTTGCGCGACGACCGGGTCAACGGGATGCAGGTTCTCAGTACGTGGAACGCCTACGAACTGCTTGGCATCCGCAATCGGCCGGAAGGGACGAACTGGGACATCTCGCTCGATTACCTGGGCAAACGCGGGCTGGGCCACGGCGCCACGTTTGTATATCAGCAGCCGAACATGCTGGGTTTTTCGGGCGCCTCGGGTGGGATTGCCGACTACTGGGGCATTTACGACAACGGCCTCGATTCGCTGGGCGCCGGGCGCCGCAATCTGGCTCCGGAAACCGACTATCGTTATCGGCTCCGCTGGAATCATCGGCACCAATTGCCGCACGACCTGCAATTATCTCTGGAAGCCGGCGTAATCAGCGACCGGAACTTCCTGGAAGAGTACTTCGAGAACGAGTGGGACCAGTTCAAAGACCAGACGACCGGGGCAGAGTTGAAGCAGCTTCTCGGCAATCAGTCGTGGAGCATTACGGCCGACGTCCGGGTGAACCCGTTCTTCACACAAACCGATTGGCTGCCGCGGGCCGATCACTTCTGGCTGGGCCAGTCGGTATTGAACGACGCGTTCACCTGGTACGAGCACTCCAGTGTGGGCTATGCTCGCTTGCAGCCGGGTGATGCGCCCAAGGATCCGACGCAGGCAGCCCGATGGACGGCGGAAGCCTGGGAAGTCGCGGCCAGCGGCGAGCGCGTGGCCACGCGGCACGAGATCGACTGGCCGTTCCAGTTCGGGCCCGTTCGCGTTGTTCCCTACGCATTGGGCGAGCTGGCCCACTGGGGGCAGGACATCAACGGCGACGATCTTCAGCGCGCCTACTGGCAGATGGGCGTCCGCGCGAACATGCCCATGTGGACGGCCAACCCGAATATCGAGAGCGAGCTGTGGAACGTGCACGGCATTGCGCACAAGGTCAATTTCGAGGCGGAATTCTTCGCGGCCGAGGCGAACCGCGATCTGGAACTGCTGCCGCTTTACGATCCGCTGGACGACGATTCCATCGAGGCCTTCCGCAATCGCATGCCGTACTACACATTCGGTACGCCAGGTATTCCGGCGAAATTCGACGAGCGGTTCTACGCCGTGCGTTCGGGGCTGGCCAGTTGGGTCGCCTCGCCCAGCACGGAAGTCGCCGACGACCTGATGCTGCTCCGGCTGGGGGCCGAGCAGCGCTGGCAGACCAAGCGGGGCCGGCCCGGCGCGCGGCGCATTATCGACTGGGTCGTGCTCGATTCGCACATCTCGCTGTTCCCCAAGGAGGAACGCGATAACTACGGCGCGATGGCCGGCCTGCTCGACTACAACTTCCGCTGGCACGTGGGCGATCGGCTGACGTTCGTCTCGGATGGATTGTTCGATTTCTTCAGCGACGGGCAGCAACTGATCAGCTTCGGCGCCTTCCTTGCCCGCCCGCCGCGCGGATCGCTCTATCTCGGAATGCAACTGCTCGAAGGGCCGATCCGGCACAGCGTGCTCAGCATGTCGTACAGCTACCGGATGAGCCCGAAATGGATCTCCACCTTCGGCACGTCGTTCGACGTGCGCAAGCAGGAGAACCTCGGCCAGAACTTCACCATTACGCGAATCGGCGAATCGCTGATGATCAGCGCCGGATTCCACGTGAACGCCGCGCGCGACAACGTCGGTGTGAACTTTGCAATCGAACCGCGATTCCTGCCCAACAGCAAGCTGACGCGGCTCGGCGGCGCAAGGGTGGACCCCGCCGGGCTTTACGGATTGGAATAGGGATGGCTATCCCCAAGGGCGCGCCATGAACGATGCCGACCTCCGCAACCACTGGTACACGAAGTTCCGCAATGCGTTTCGCGGATTGAAGTTGGGCACTCGCGGCGAAAGCAGCTTCCTGGTCCACTTCTTCTTCGGCGCGGCCGTTCTGATCGTGGCCGCCGCCATGCAGATCGCCGACCTGCGACAGTGGTGCCTCCTGGTGCTGTGCATTGCGATTGTCCTCAGCGCGGAGCTGTTCAACTCGGCCCTGGAACGCATGGCCCGCGCGATTTCCGAGCAGCACGACCCGAACCTGGGCGCCGCGCTCGACATCGGCAGCGCCGCCGTGCTCGTTGTCGCCGCCGGCGCCGCTGTGGTCGGCGTTATCGTTTTTCTTGCCCGGCTGGGCGAACTGCTCGCCTGGTGGTGATCGCGGCTATCGCGGCATAACCCGGCGACACGACGTCCGTTCTCTTCGACGGCGGCCGATTCGGCGGCCTTCTTGACACGGCTGCCCCGCCGATTGTAGGCTAACGACACTTCACGGGAATCCAAGGAGTCGGCTCGATGATCGGTTGCGCTTTCTCGGTATCGAAGAGCTGGATGGCCCAGGCGATGGGCGTTCAGTTCGATCGCGACTACTACATGGATCCCGCGCGGCGCCAGGCCATCGACCGCCGGTGCAACGAGTATCTCGACCGGGACTATGCCGATCTGCAATTGTTCTTTACCGAATCGAACCTGGGACGACGCGCGTATTACAAACCCAATCAGGCCCTGGTCGGCGGGATTCAGCCCAATATGATCCTGGGGCTACTGGTCGGCGCAGAGTTCATTCCTGCCGGCGACAAGGACGCCGATATCTCACCGTCGCCGCTGGCCGGGTTTGAGGTGACGAAACTGCCCGCACCCGAATCGTTGCTGGAACACCCGCTGGTCCGTCTGTTCGACGGGCAGTATCGAGAGTTGGCGGACAAATCGGAACTCGGCCTTGCACCTATTCCGCCGCTGTTCTGGGACACTTCCGGCCGGACCGCCATTCACGGCGCGCTGACGACCGCACAGAAGCTGTTCGGCGAGACGGTGTTCATGGATATGGCCATGGCGCCGGAGCAGATGGCGGCCACGTTCGACTGGATTACCGATGCCTCGATCGTGCTGACGCGCCACTTCGCGGCCATTGCCGACCGTGCGATCACCGACGTCCACGTGGGCGAGTGTTCCGGCTGCATGGTTAGCGGGCGGTCATTCGAGCAGTTCGTCGCACCCACACTGTCGAAATACGGCCGGCAGCTCGGCCCTGTGCGGCTGCATTCGTGCGGCCCAAGCGACCATTTGCTCGAAGCTTTCCGCCAGATCGACAACCTCGGCTCCTTGGACGTCGGCGGCGAGACGTCCGTTGCGCGGATCCGCGAGGCGTTCGGCCCGGACATGCCTGTGGATATCGCCCCGCTGGTCGGAGATCTGGCGGCGCCGCAACCTGACACACTGCTCGAATGGACCCGCCGTGTTCTCGAAGACAATGCCGGCGGGCCGCTGACGATTGTCGTTCATCTGGAACAAGGATACCCGCTGAACAATCTCCGAGCGTTGAGGGAATACGTTCTCGCCCGTTGAACCGTTCCGCAGGCGATCGGCTACCGGCTCAAATACCGCGCGGCTTCAAGGACGATCGGGGGTTCTTGCCACCATTCCACGGGTTCCGCGTCGATGGGGGCGACCGCACCGCCACGGCGCTTCACCCGTGGTCTTCGGTCCCTCCGGGGCCAAGACGCCCTTCAGGCCGTGTCTTTTGCGCAACCCAGACTTGTGTAATACAACGCGGCTCATTCCGGGGGATCAGTTTCGCACCGAACTGAGCCAGGCATGCCAGAAAAACCTGCCGCACACAGCGCACTAAGCTTGTAGAAGGACTCCCAGCTCCCAACTTCCAACTCCCAACTTCCAACTCCCAGCTTCCAGCTCCCAACTTCCAACTCCCAGCTCCCAACTTCCAACTCCCAACTTCCAACTCCCAGCTTCCAACTCCCAACTTCCAACTTCCAACTCCCAACTTCCAGCTCCCAGCTTCCAGCTCCCAACAGTTCCATGCCAACTGCCGCAAGTATGATTGCCCTGCTGGCGATCGCCGGTGCGACCGGGACCGCCGAACGAACCCCGTTTCCGGGTATGATCTCGCTGCGTATCGGCGGGCAGATGGTCGAAGGACAGCCGATTGCGTGGGATGCGAAGGAAGTGCACCTGCTGGGGCGCGACGGCCGGTTGTGGGGATTTTCACCGAACGAGGCGTCTGACTGGCAGAAGACCTCGCGCCGGTTTACGCCCATGTCGATCAGCGACCTGCGTGCAGACTTGCTGCGCGAGTTGGGCCGCGACTTCGAGGTGACGACAACCACCCATTACGTGGTTGCGCACGCCCGCGGCCAGCGGGACCGGTGGGCGGAACGGTTTGAAGGGCTGTATCGCGAGTTCGTCACCTATTTCGGCAAGCGGGGTTTCAAGGTTCGGGAGCCGGAGTTTCCGCTGGTGGGCATCGTTCTGCGCGATGCAGAAGACTTCCGCCGGTATACCGCTTCGCTGGGCATGCCGGCCATGCCGGGTCTGCTGGGCTTCTATTCGTTGACGAGTAATCGCATTCTGGTCTACGATATCGAGCCAACAGGCGCGAACGAAGCATGGTGCGAGACGGCGGCGACCATTCTACACGAGGCGACGCATCAGGCGGCTTTCAACACGGGCATCCACAGCCGGTACACACCGCCGCCCCTTTGGGTGGTGGAAGGTCTGTCAACTCTGTTCGAGGCACCCGGCGTTTACAACGCTGAGAACCACCGAACCCAAGCCGACCGGATCAACCTGGGACGGCTGAAGGATTTTCGGCAATTCGTTGCGCCGCAGCACAAGACGGCGCTGATCCGTTCGCTGCTGGCCGACGATCGTCTTTTTCAGACCCACCCCGGCATCGCCTACGCCGAGGCGTGGGCCCTGACCTTCTACCTGATCGAAACGCAATCGTCAAAATACGCCCGCTATGTCGCCCTGACCGCCCAGCGGCCTCCGTTTTGCGATTACACGTCGGCCGAGCGCACCGCCGACTTCACGTCGGTTTTCGGCGACAATTGGCCCATGCTCGAAGCGCAGTTCCTTCGATTCATGGCCGGCCTTCGCGCGGGTAGCCGGTAATACCCGGAGAATCAGCAAAAGCCGACAGGCCGTTTTGCTCCGGTGGTTGGCGTAACGTATAGAACAGATAGGGACTTCCCTGCGCGCCCCCCTCCCACCGAGGGAGCTGCGCCGAGGGCGGCGCGCGCCGTCTTCGGCCGATGCACCCGTTACAGGAATGGCTTGGAGCCTGAGTTCGTGGAAGCTTCACAACCCTCAACTCCCGACAGGATCGCTCAGTTCGACTCGTTTGAGCTGACGCTGCGCACCGAGCGCGAAAACATGCGGGAGTTTCTTGGCGCGAAGCAGAAGCAGCTCGACGAGGCGGAGGGTCAGTTGCTCAAATGCCTGAGCCAATTGGCGGACGATCTGAACTCCGGGCCGCATTCGGCAGAGGACGCCTGCCGCGACGTCGATCAGCGCGCCGCGGAACTGGCCCGTGAAGCCGAGCACCTGGAACGGCTCCGCGCGGAATTGGAGTCGCGTCACACCGAGTGGCAGCAGGTTCAGCAACAGAGCGCGCGGCAGCAGGACATGTTTCTGGAAACGCTTCGGCGCGAACGCGAGGCGCTCAATGAGCAGTTCGCGGCGCTCCAGCGGCGGCATGCGGAAGGAGCCGCCAGCGAAGCCGCGGTGAACGAGCACGCCGCCTCGGAACTGGAGACTCGCCGCGACGAATGGCGGCAGATTCAGCAACAGGCGGTCGAGCAGCAGAATATGTTCCTGGAAACGCTTCGGCGCGAACGCGAGGCGCTCGACGAACGACTTGCCGAACGACTCGCCGTACTGGACCGGTATCGCGAGGAAGGCGCGGCCCGCGAGACCGCTTTGGGCGAGCAAGCGGTCTCGGAACTGGAGGCGCGCCGTACGGAATGGCGGCAGATTCAACAGCAGACGGCCGAGCAGCAGGACCTGTTTCTGCAAACGCTTCGGCGCGAACGCGAGGCGCTCGACGAACAACTCGCCGAACGACTCGCCGCATTGGATCGGTATCGCGAGGAAGGCGCGGCCCGCGAAACCGCTTCCGGCGAGCAAGCGGCTTTCGAAACCGAGTCCGAGTTCCAACGACGCTACGAAATGGTCCTGGAAGACCTGCGCGAAATCAAGCAGGAGAACGCGCGACTCCAGGAGCAACTTGAAGCGGCCCAAAATGCCGCCCCTGCCGCCGGACTCCAGAGCAAAGGCGACAGCGGAAATCTCTCCTGGGAAGCCCAGAAGCAGCGAATCCTGGCCGCGCTCGAATCCGAGTTCGACGAAGAGGAGGAAGAAGACCAGAAGGAACGTCTGCAAATTCAGCAAGTGGTCGAACGGACCCACAAGGTCGTGGCCGAGAAAGACGCAGAGATTGCCGAGTTGAAACAACTGCTCGAGAATCAGAGTGCAAGTGTCGGTTCTCTGGCCGTCGGCGCCGCGGCGCTGGGCGATATGCTCGATAAGGACGCCGTCATCCAACAGGAGCGAGAGAATCTCATCCAAGTGCAAGAGGAATGGCGCGAGAAGCTGCGGAAGGCCGAGGTCGAAATCTCCGTCGAACGCGCAAAGCTGGCGCGCGAACGCAGCAAGATGGAGGAACAGCTTCGGATAATCGAGGAGCGAAACGCCGCCGCCGGCGAAGGCTCAACCGGCGGCTCGGGCGGCGAGCGGCCGCCCCGCAACCGATGGCTCACCCGGCTCGGCTTGAAAGACGAGGAATAACCCGAAAGCGAAATGCCATTCCGTCAATCGGGAAGGTCGGCCGAACTGCCGTATCGGTCGGTGCTGAAGATCTCGGACGTCGCTTTGCGGCGGCCGGGATCGACCGGGCGGTTCAGGTCGGGCGAGGCCGGGTAGCCGAGCGGCATCATGGCGACCACCTTGGCGTCTTTCGGGATGCTCAGCAGCGTCTTCACCTGCGTCTCGTTGAATGCGCCGATCCAGCATGTAGCCAGTCCGTCGGCGACGGCGGCCAGCGAGAGGTGATCGAGAGCGATGGCAACGTCGATATCGACGCTGTTGCCGTGTCCGCCCATGCGTTGATAGGCCTGGTCGGGGAACCCGCACCCCACGATGATGGCCGGCGCGTCGGCCATCCACTTCTGACCGTTGGCGGCCAGGGCCAGCTTCTGCCGCACATCGGGGTCCGTCACAAGGATGAATCGCCATGGTTGGATATTGCACGCCGAGGGGGCCAGTCGCAGGGCCTCCTGCATTCGCGTCATCACCTCGGCCGGAATCGGCCTGGTTGCATACGCCCTGACACTCCTGCGGGTCCGGATTGCTTCGGTGACTTCCATGGTTTTCACTCCTTCGTTGCGTGTCGCGTGTAGGATTCCGCTTGAACTGCGTTGGTGTAGCACTTTGGCGTTGCCCCTTTTCAGGTTCGGCTGAGCCGGGTTGCGGCAATCCAGAGGACGACCATCACCAGTCCGACCAGGGCCAGGGCGATAATCCCGTAATGGATCAGGCCCGACCGGAGCCGCTGCAACGTCCGGCCGATCGCGGCATCGTGCGCTTCCTGCACGATAACGATCCAACCCGTATCGGCCATGCGCATCCGAATGGGCGCCATGTGGGCAAGCCACGGCCGGTCCAGTCTCTCGCCTTCAGGAGCGGCCGCCAGCGGATCGCGATAATCGCGCTGCCGAGCCGGCGTATCGGGCAGCCGTCCGGGGGTCAGGCGATAATCTTTGAACTGTTCCGGCAGGATGCCCTGTTCGGAAATGAGTCGGTTGAACAGCGGATGCTGGATGAGCAGGCCCTTTTGCGGCCCGTCGCGCCAATCGACCAAAACGGCAAACTGGCTCGCGCTCCCCTCCAATTCCAGGAATTGCCCCAACTCGACCGTGAGGGCTACGACCCCCAGGAATTCCTCGCTGCCCGAATTGGCAAAGATGGGCGTCGATACCGCCACGATCCAATGAGTCGTCGCCTGCGAACGGAACACGGCCGAGATGGTCGTCTCCTTCAGGCGTTCATCCGGCTTCGGCCGCCAGGCAGGATCGAGATCGATCGGTCCGCCATGAAAGAAGCTTCGCCATGCGTAATTCTTGCCCACGGTCGTAGGGGCCGGCAAGCGGACGGTCGACAAGCCGCGCGTATCGCAAAGGAACCAACTGGCCACGTCGTCCGGCGCATCGACGTACGTCGGAATGGCTTCGGCCAATGCAACCTGCAATGCCTGCCGGGCCGGAAGATCGTGGAACTGGCGGCGCAGGATTTCCGCTTCCGCCTCGGGGAGCTCGGCGTCGCTGAGGCGATCCATCAGGCTGCGTGCGCCGGGGGCCGCGTAGAGATCGGCCAGTGCCTGCCGCACTTCCTCCGATCGCGCCACACGGTTGACTGCGGCCCAGCGGCGCTGCAATTCCTCGGCAACCGTTCTCGCCACATACTGCGCTGCGAATCGGTTGCTTTCAACCGCGCGATCGGTCAGGGCGAGGTCCGACTGCCGCAACGCGGCGCTGAAGCCTTGCCAGAAGAACAGCGATACGACCAGCAGCAACAGGGCCGGGCCGACCGTGCCCAGCAGCAACAGCGGGCGCTGGCTGCGACGCCGTTGGCGCGCGGCCAAGGCATCGAGTACCGCCTGCACCGTCGGAAACCGGTCGTCCGGATCGGCGGCAAGGCAGCGATCGATAATGGCCGCCAGGTCCGTATC
The DNA here is from genome assembly GCA_040772845.1 of Thermoguttaceae bacterium. Classification (GTDB taxonomy): domain Bacteria; phylum Planctomycetota; class Planctomycetia; order Pirellulales; family Thermoguttaceae; genus PWXP01. Next base: position 3,890,202 of record JAXGXG010000001.1, on the reverse strand, counting down.
GACGCCCCGGACGCGCCGATGGCCCGTGGGCGGCGGCGACTGCTGGATCAGTTGCCGATAGCGCGACAGCCGCTGCGTGAGGTTCACGGAATTATCGATCGCCTGCGAGGCTTCGTCGGTGCGATGCGGCGGAGCGCCCGTAATCATACAGTAGAGCAGTGAACCGAGCGCGTAGACGTCCCAGCGAGCGTCGGGAATCGCCTCCAGGTCCGCCTGCTCCGGGGCCATATAGAAGAGCGTCCCCAGGGCCGGTGTCTGTTCGGTCGAGAGTCGCGACTGGCCGAAATCGGCCAGGCGCGGCTTGTGGTCCTGGTCCAGCAGGATATTGGCCGGCTTCAAATCGCAATGGAGCACGCCCTTGGCATGGGCGTGGACCAGACCGATCGCCACGTCTCGGACCAGGGCAACCGCGTCGGCCACCGGCAGGGGCCCGTCTTCCAGCCGTTCGGCCAGCGAGCCCTGCTCCACGTATTCCATTACGTAATACGGCGGCTCCGCTTCCCAGCCGACGCCCAGCAGTTGGACCACGTACCGATCGGCGAACAGGAAGGAGAGTTTCTCGACCTCGCGACTGAGCAGCGACCAGTCGAGTCCCCCACGATGGGCGTAGAACTTGATCGCCACGCGCCGGCCCGTATTCTTTTCGACGGCAAGCCACACCTCGCCGTACGCCCCACCGCCCAGCAGGCGCTCCGGTTCGTACCCGGGCACCTGGGTTGGGGGGTGCGTCCGCTGAAGGCTCCGCTTCCGGGCCTCTTCCCGCTCGCTATCTCGCTGCCATTGGGTCGGGTCGGTGCTCATGCTCTTCAGTATACCCACTCACACGCCCGCATGTTACGTGGGTCACCGCACCGAGACTTCGCAGCTTACGCCGCCGGCAGCCGGCAAGTAGGCGTGATGCACGTAATCGGCCACCATGCGGTGGGCACTGAACCGCCATGCCAGCGAACTGATCGAGTTCATCATCCGCTTGATCCAGTAGCGGGGCAATCCGTCAATGTCGCGGTCGTAGAACAGCGGAATGACCTCGTCGGTCAGCGTACGCTGGAGCGAATCGGCATCGCGGCGGTCCGTCACGTCGCGATCGACGTGGTGCGTCCCCTTGCCAATGGCGAATCCGTTGGAGCCGTCGTAGGCTTCGGCCCACCAGCCGTCGAGGATAGACAGGTTCAGCACCCCGTTGAGTACGGCCTTCTGGCCGCTCGTTCCCGAGGCTTCCAGCGGGCGGCGCGGCGTGTTCAGCCACACGTCCACGCCTTGAATCAGGTGCCTGCAAACGTTGATGTCGTAGTCTTCGATGAACACAATGCGGTGGGCGAACCGCGGGTCGTGCCGAAGATTGGCGATACGCTGGATGATGCCTTTGCCTGGGTTGTCCGCCGGATGGGCCTTGCCTGCGAAAATAATCTGAACGGGCCGGTTCGGATCATTGATGACCTTGTCCAGCCAGTCGAGGTCGTCCAGCAGCAGAGCGGCCCGCTTGTACGTGGCGAAACGGCGGCCGAATCCGAGCGTGAGTACATCCGGATCCAGTACATTTCGCCCGGCCTCGACAATCTCGTCCGTCTCGCCCCGCCGCCGGCATTGCCGGCTCACCCGTCGCCGAACAAATGCCAGAAGCAAGTTCTTTAAGGCATAATGCGTTTCCCACAATTCACCCGGGTCGACGTCGTGGATGTTCTGCCACGGTTCCGGCTCGCCGATCTGGCTCATCCAGCCAACCGGGAAATTGCGATCGTAGAGCTGCTGCATCTGCCAGGCAAGCCAACTCTGCAAGTGCACGCCGTTGGTAATGTGCCCGATCGGAACCTCTTCTTCCACGCGCCACGGCCAGAGATGGGCCCACATGCGCCGGCTCACGTGTCCGTGCAGGTTGCTCACCGCGTTCGCCTTGCGCGAGAGCTTCAGGCCGAGTACGGTCATGCAGAAGGTCTCGTGCTCGTTTTGCGGCTCAACTCGCCCGAGCCCCATGAGTTGCTCGAACGAAATGTGCAACTGGTCGCGCAGCGGCCCAAGGTGCTCTTCGATCAACGCGCCGTCGAACCGGTCGTGCCCGGCCGGAACCGGTGTGTGGGTGGTGAAGACCGTGTGATGCGCGACGTTGCGCAACGCGTCGTCGAACGCCATGCCGTCGTCGGCCATGCGTTCTCGAATCGCCTCCAGGGTGGCGAACGCGTTGTGCCCCTCGTTCAGGTGATACACGCCTGGCGAAATCCCCAAGGCGCGCAACGCGCGCATGCCGCCGACCCCGCAGACCAACTCCTGGCGGATGCGCGTACGATTGTCGCCCCCGTACAGCCGGCTGGTCAACTCGCGGTCTTCGGGACTGTTGCCCGGCACGTCGCAATCCAGCAGGTACAGGTTCACCCGCCCGACACGCATCAGCCAGACCTTGGCCAGCAGCTTGCCGGTGCGCGTTTCGATGGTCACGGTAATGGGCTTTCCGTCCTTGCCTCGGGCCGGCTCCATGGGCAGGTTTTCAACCTTCGTATCGAGATACTCCTCCTGCTGCCAGCCCTTTTCGTCCAAATGCTGCTTGAAATAGCCCTGGTCGTAGAACAGGCCGATGGCAACCAGTGGCACTCCGAGCGCCGACGCGCTCTTGATATGATCGCCCGCCAGAACGCCCAGGCCGCCTGAATAGATCGGCAGCGACTCGTGTACCCCGAACTCGAGCGAAAAATAGGCGACCGGCTTCGAGCCCAGGACCCCGGTGTGGGTTTTGCCCCATATGGGGGTATCTGCCAGGTACTCCTTCAGCCGGCGGAATGCATAGTTGATGCGGCTGTAGAGCACCAGTTCGGCCGCTCGCATTTCGAGCCGCTCCGGCGTGAACTCTCGCAACAGGGCAATGGGGTTGTGGTCCAGTTGCCGCCAGCGGATGGGATCGAGGTCCCGGAACAAGTTGATGACCTCCGGATGCCAACTCCACCAGAGGTTCCGAGCCAGGGCAACGCACTTATCGTAAAGGGTCTCAGCCGAGAGCGCGAACTCTCCCAACGGCTGACCGTTTCGCGGCGGTGTTTCGATTTGAGACATGGGTCGATTTTCCCGTTCATTAACGAATGTAGATACCGAGCACAGAATTATACCGACCTGCCCGTTTTACGCGACCCCAAAATACATCCCTCCTTTCAGGGGAAATATGAGCCTCAGGCTGGACGGGCAGCGGCTCTGCCTCCGAAACCACCCCCCCGGTCGGCTGATTGCTTGACCGCGGCCGGTAGCAATGCCAGAATCGGACCAGTTTCGGCAAGATGCCCGACGGTCGGCAACGCCGCAACGTGCCCCCGCCCAGGAGTCCCGCTCATGATACGCACTCTGCTGCTTTCCGTATCGCTTCTTCTGGCCATGGCCCCGGCTGGCGTCGCCGGACCGATCGTGTTCGCTACCGAGCACTTGCGCCTCTCGCTCGCCGAAGACGGTACCGTCGCCAGCCTGGTATCGACGCCCGAAGGACGCGAATACGTTTGCCCGGGCACGCCGGCGCCTATCGCCAAGGTTTACCGGGAGGGCCGCTTTCAACCAACGTCCGACGCCCGGAACGGCGACGCCACTAAACCCTGGACCTATGTGGGTGGGCAGATTGTGGCCGCCTCGCGCATCACACGCGACGGCGACCGGTTGCGAATCGACTTTGCCGAGGCCGACGCCTCGGCAACGTATCGCGTGATTGCCCGGCCGGAATACGTCGCCTTTGAACTGATCGAACTCTCCGGCGCGCCGGTCGATCGGATTGACCTGCTCTGCCTGCAACTGACCGGCCTGCCCCGTCGAGGCGCCTGGGTGAACTTCGCCTTCGACGAGCCATTTGGCGTCTGCCTGTGCGCGGGGAACGTGCAGACCAACGCGGAGATGGATCAGACGGCGGACCATGTCGTGCTGCGTGCGGCAGCCGAGCGCACCGTTGGCCTGGAAGGCGCGGTTGCCGTGCTGTTCGGATGCCCCGATCCGCAGACGCGTTTTCTCGAGCGAATGGCCGCGGTCGAGCGCGACTTCCACATGCCGTCTGGAGCCGCCAACCGCCGCCATCCGGATCAGCGGCTGTCGTATCTCTGGGCGAGCCGACCCACACCGGAGAATATCGGCGAGTACATCCAACTGGCCAAGCGGGGCGGGTTTCGGATGATCCTGTTCTCGTACAATGCGTTCGCCACCAGTGCCGGGCACTTCACCTGGAACGACGCTTACCCCAACGGCGTGGCCGACTTGAAGCAGGTGACCGATGCAATTCGTAACGCAGGACTCAAGGTCGGATTGCACATCCACTACAGCAAGGCGAGCCGCAACGATCCGTACGTTACCCCCGTGCCCGACGATCGATTGCATCAGGTCCGCCGCTTCACGCTGTCCGAAGACATTCACGCCAAGGCCGATACGATCCCGGTCGCCGAGAATCCGGCCGGCTGCACGCTGGACGACCAGCGGCGGATTCTCAAACTGGGCGACGAGCTGGTGGCATACCAGGGCTATCGGACGCAACCGCCCTTTGCATTCACCGGCTGTGAACGCGGCCATCTGGGAACCACGGCGTCCGAGCACAGACGCGGCGATCGCCTGGGGCTTCTGAACGTCGATACGTGGCCCCGGTTCCTTCGTTTCGACCAGAATACCGACGTGCAGGATGAAGTGGCCGGGCGCATCGGCGACATCTATCGGCAGACGGGTCCGTATACCATGGTCTACTTCGACGGCGCGGAGGACGTCCACGCGCCGTTCTGGCATCATGTGGCCGCGGCCCAGCAGCGGGTGTATCGCCAGCTCGATCCGCCGCCGGTCGTGTGCGAGGCCGCTCTCTACTGGCATTTCAGTTGGCATATGATCACGCGCAGCAATGCGTACGATGTTGTCGCGCCGGCCGACGGGATGAAGGACTTCTGCCGGCTCATGCCATGCCCGACCGCCGAGGAGCGCACGAAGGACTTCTCGCGAATCGACTTCGGCTGGCTCGGCCGGTTCGGCGGGAAGAACGCGGCCGGACCCGACGTGTGGGAGTACGTGGCCAGCCGGGCCGCCGCCTGGGACTGTCCCATTTCGCTCCACGCCTCGTTGGCCGACGCCGCGTCGAATCCCCGGGCCGGCGACTGCCTCGATGCGATCCGCGTCTGGGAGAATGCCCGGTTGGGCAACCACCTGACCGACGCCCAGCGGCACTCGCTGCGTATCGTGCGGCCCGAAGATGCCCATTATGTTGCCTGCTACGACCAACGCGGCATCTGGGAGAGCATCGAGACCAATCAGGGGCTCAATGAAACCCAGCAGCGCATCCTCGCCGGTCGCCAGGAGCATCACCTGCTCGTAAACGAGCGGGGGCAGTACGAACTGGTACCCATTACGGCAATACCGGCAGGTGAAACCGGCATCAAGGCCTATTGGTTCCAGCGCAGCTCGCATCCCGATGATACCTACGTGCTCCTTTGGGCGATTGGCGACGACGTCTCCCTGCAGCTTCCGCTCACAGCCGGTTCTGTGCGCGTCATGCGGCCGTTCGATACTGCCGTCCCGATCGAGCGGTCGGACAATGCGGTTATGCTGACCGTCGGTAACCGCACCTATCTTCACCTGCCCGACACCTCGCCGCAGCAGGCCGTATCCTTGCTTTCCGCCGGCCGCATCCCATGATTCTTCCCTCGTGCTCGTGCTCGTAATCGAAGGCCTTGCGCGGCCGAAACCCATTCCAACCTCGTCTGTTCGTAGTTCCCCACCCGTTCGTACTCCCGCCTTCAGGCGGTCTTTCCTTTCCGGTTGAAACCGGGACTCCAACGGGTCGCTCGCACCTGGAACAGGCCACCGCCCATCTTCGTCGCTCGACTCTCCGAGTCGATTCCGTCCGGAACGTTCACGACTCGGAGAGTCGTGCGACGGCAAAAACGAACAGCCCCGGAATTGTCGCACGCCCTTGGCCCTGTTCGACTGTTCGACAACAGGTGGCCGATTACCTTAAACCGTTGCTGTCATTGGGGTTACGCGCGATTTTCGCGCGTGGCAAAACTCGGCGTCCGAGGCCGGAAAACGGGTTGTAACCTGTTGTGTGGCAAGGAGTTGGGTATTGTCGAACAGTGTTTTTCAGGCGGTGTTCGCAAATAGGTGAGCGAAAACGCCCACTGTTTCGCTAACCTGTTATTTCAAAAGGACTTACAGCAGAAAGGGCCGGCTTACGGAGGCCCATTGGGCGCAGTCCTTCCACCGTTCGACGCAGAACCATTTTCTGCGACGGGTGGTCTTATGCGACCCGAGGGTGCCTGCATCTCCGACGCTGGTCTTAGGCTGCCAAAAACTGCCCGAGGAATTACGTTGCCAATCGGTCCTATTCCGCCGGCTTTATGCGACGCAGTAGCAGACCGTACGGGGCCGATCCTGTGCCACTAATGGGCAAGGACCCCTCACTCCGTACGGCGGAACCCTCGCGTTGGGGCCGCCGCTGAGAAGGACGTCCAGATAGGAACGCCCTCCGCACGCTGTTCCACACACGCCGCCTCACCTGCGTGCGGTTTTGCGGGCGAAAGTATCAGTCTCGCCAATCGCATACGCGCGTCAGGTGGCCGGGCTTACGACGCCGGTATACCACCCCTATTCAGGTCTTCTGTTCGGCCTTACGCTGCCCACAGGCCCCTGTCTATAGTGGCGTCAGAGTATGCCGTCACCTTACCATACTTCGTGGCCGATGTAAAGCCCCCGAACAAGGTATCAGGTGACAGGTGTCAGGTGTCAGAGGGGAAGTTGCTAGTTGCTAGTGACGCGCTGGCGCGGAGGGGGAGTCGGAGTTCGGAGATCGGAGATGGGAGATCGGGACGCGCTGGCGCGGGAGTTGGAAGCTGGGAGTTGGGAGATGGGAGATCGGAGATGGGAGATCGGGACGCGCTGGCGGAAACGGAAGCTGGGAGTTGGGAGTTGGAAGATGGGAGCGGAAGGGCGCGAGCGCGGAGGGGGAAGCGTCGATTTGAGATTTCGGGCTTCTTTCGTCATTTGACTCTCGACATTCGTCATTGCACGGAACGTCTCCGTTTCCTCTGTGGCCTTCTGTTCGATATCCGCTCTGTTTTTCGTGTGTTTCGTGTCTTTCGTGGTTTTTGTCTTGGGCGATACTGGGCAAGCCGGCTGAAGGCGGAACTACGAACGTCGGGGACGCAAGGTGTCGGAGATCGCAGATCGGAGTTGGGAGATCGGAACGCGCGAACTGGGGTGTTTGCGGGCGGCTGTAGACCAGAAAGCGGTAACAAGTTCCCGCACTCCATAGGCGGCTTCGCCGCGGCGAAGCAAGGACCAAAACGCCGGATTCCACTTGCTCGCGCTGCGTGCTTGTATGGGGGACGCGCCAGCGCGTACAAGCTCGAAGCGCAAGCGAGTGGGTCCGTTAAGGACCCAACCACGGATGGAACATGAACGGGCATGCGAGGGCGTTCTTGCTTCATGTCGTTTGCGGTCTCCTGCTGGTCTGCTGAATTGCGGCACGATTGACGCCAACGCGAAGACGAGGAAGAGAATGAACAGGAGGAAGCAGAGGACGCAGAGAAAGGAAAGTTGGCTGGCACGAACCTTCCACTCGTACTCGTACTCGTGCTCAGCGATAGCGGTGCTCGTACTCGTAATCGAAGGTCTTGCGCGGCCGAAACTCCTCCCCTCCCCGCCCATCTTCGTCGATCAGCGCCCATTCGTGTTCCTGATGATTTAGAGAGGAAGGGAACACTAATCCTCGCTCATCTTCACTCATCGGAGATGATGCGGCCACCTTCCTTAATGTGTGCGAGTGGGTCCCGTTGGGAAAATGGCTTTCTCTTTGCGTCCTTGCGCCTCTGCGGCTTTGCGTTGAAATCGTCTCTACCTGCACTGCAGCGGCCGGAACGCTTAACGCAAAGGCGCCAAGACGCGAAGACGCGAAGAAGACCGGAGATTGGGGCCGCGGTGTTGGATGAAATTGCAGCGGGGACGCGCCAGCGCGTACGAGCTCGAAGCGCAAGCGAGTGGGTCCGTTAAGGTCGTAGCCACGGATGAAACACGGGCAGGCAGGCGCGGGTGTTCTTGCTCTATGTGCCTCGCAGGCTCCTGTTCGTCTTCTGAATTGAGTCACGATTGACGCCAACATGAAGACGAAGATGCGAATGAACAGGAGGAAGCAGAGGAAACAGAGGGAAATAGAACGACGATTTCGAGCACGAGGACACGAGGTATCGGAGATCGGAGTTGGGAGATCGGGGACGCGCGAACGGGGGTGTTCGCATGCGGCTGCATACCAGAAAGCGGGAACAAGTTCCCGCACTCCATAGGCGGCTTCGCCGCGGCAAGCAAGGGGAAGACACCGGGGGCGCGCGAACTGGGGTGTTTGTATACGAGGAGCGTCTAGGGCCAGCCCGTTGGGCTTGCGGGGATTCTATTGTGCGAACCCGGGGTTGCGCGTTGCTCGCACCGCTCGCATCGGCTCCACCCCGGGCTGGTTTAGGTACGTCCCTTCGGGACTGGCGGAATGGAGACACGCGAGGATACGTAATGCGGCCGCCGCAGAGAGGTTTTCGCGGAATGGTTCAGCGTGAAGGGAACGAACAAGGTGCGTCGTGGGGAAGGGCACTGCCGAGACGGCAGTGGCACGGGAGAAATTGGCAAAATCGTATATTGGGGCAGTAGCAGCGCGGGCGGCGGGATTTCCGCCGGGCCGAACCTGCCTCACGAGAGGGTTGCCGACAAGTCTAACGTGGGCGAAGGGGATGCTCCGCGTATCGTTGGCCTCCGGCCGTATAGACGGCGTCGGCGGCCTGGTGCGCGGCGGCGGCGGCCCCGGTATGACCTCGCAACTCGGCCAGATGCTCCAGGAGGATCCGCCTCACCTCCAAGACGGCCGCCGGATGGGCATGCACGGTGGAGTGGTCGGCGTTGACGACCAGTTCGGAAACGACGCCATCGATCCGCGCGCTGCCGAGATCCACCACGCCGTCGCCGGTGCCTGAAATGCGCGACATGAACGAGTCGGCCGGAAGTCGACCGATGATGTTGTGGTATTTCACCCAGGGCGCCCGCTGGCACGCCAGCATGGCCTCGAAGGCCGGGTTCTTCGGCGAGAGCGAATCGATACTGTTTTCGATCTTCAGCAAGCTCCCGTTGACAAAGCGTCCCGGATTGTTGCGGTACAGCTTCTGATACGGCTGCACCAGCATGGCCGGCAGCCGAATCAACTTGGACATGAGCCATTGCGTCGTCTGATTGGAGAAATCGCTCCCGCGGTGCGGCGTGGCAATGGTAATCACCCGACTGACGGACGGGCTGGGCGAGAAGTAGAACGTCTCGGCCAGCTTCTGCTGAACGTCAGGTTCGGCCTCGATCGAGTTGATGGGGACGTTGGCGACGAGTTCCCACAAATCGTCCCGGCTGTTCAACGTCTGCATTTTTGAAACAAGACCGCCCATGCTGTGCCCCACCAGCACCATCTGGTCGAGGGCCGGCTCCTCGCCGCGCGGATCGAGCGAGTTGCGCGCCTCGGCCAGATCGGCGCGGAACTGGGCCGCGCTGATCCAAAACGGCTGGCCTGTCGGATACAAGTAGAACCAGATCTGGCAGTGATCCCGTATCTCGGGTGAGCTGCGAAGATCATTGAACATCTCCATCCAGGTCATTGGACTGGACCAGAGACCGTGCACCATGACAACCGGAATCTTGCCCGGCTCGTACGGTTCGAGCATGTACAATCCCATGATCGGGTCGGGGCGATCCGGCCGCATCTTCAGCAGTTCTTCCGGTTTCAGCAACCCTACCGTGGCCAACGCCTGAAACTCCGTCTTCGACAGAAAGAAGGCCAGCGGCGTTGTGAAATCGCTTTCGAGCGTTACCGGCGCGTTTCCGACCATCGTGGCGGCCCTCGTGATCGGATCGTAAAACTCCAGCACGAACTGATGGTTCTGCGATACTTGCCCGGTAACCGGATTGCGATTGGAAGCAAGCGGGCGGAAGAACGCCGTTACCGGAAAGCTCAGATCCACCGGGTAGTGTTTCGCAACCGCCGGCTCGCCTTCGTAGCTGCGTCGCACCGCAATGAGCGGAACGCCGAGTCCATGCGACCGGTAATGATTCTTCAGGCCGCGAATCTCGTAGTCGGAAACAAACTCGAATCGATCGATATCGCGCGCCTGCCACCGCGTATCTCGCAATACGGCCGAAACGTCACAGTCGCCGGCAGCCGTATGGATGGTCCTGGTCGTACCGACGATCAACTCGCCGTGCCGGTTCGCCATGCGGAGCAAGGCTTCAAGCGACCCGTTGTACAGCTCGCACGCGCCGCGGAATTGCGGATCGTACGGATTGCGCGTGGCATACAATCGCGGATCGAACAGATACTCGTACGCCCTCATGACCGCGGCGCCGTACAGGTTGACCGCCCCGGTCGGATCGCGTGATTCGGCCTGCCGGCCGGCCAGGTAGGCCAGTTCCGCAAACGCGTAGACCTTATCGGCCGTCGGTTCGCGGTCGATAATCACCTGCAATGTCTCCAATAGGGCATGAGGGTCGCCTTGGACATCTTCGGTCAGATCGTAGACGCGAAGGAGTTGAAGTGTCCGAGGACTGGGTTCGAGCCCCGACTGCGAGGAGAGGTTCAATCTCTCCGCCAGTGGCGTACTGGGCACGGATCGCATACTGACGCCGGTCGTTGCACAACCGCCTGCGAGAAGCGCCAGCAGCGCCAGCAGTGCCGCCACCGACGACGATCGCCAAACCTGCCGGCCGAGGCCGTTTCTGCAGGTCCTTTTGCTGATGTGCGACGGTCGTAGATTCGGAGGCACGCGCATGGTCCGCCGGGGAAGACGACAAGAACCCAAAGGGCGCAAGCCCGAGCAGATGGAGAATGCGCCGTCTTGCGTGGGGATCCTCCCACGCTTTCGCGCGGACCTTACGCGGAAACCTCATCCCACGTCAATGCCGAATCTCGGGATTCGATGTCTCAAATCTCAAATCTCAGATCTCAGATCTCAGATTCCGGCAGAACGCCCTACCCAACTTCCAGCTTCCAACTCCCACTTACTTCCCCTCGTACGTTTCGGTCCAGAGGCAGCCGCCCCAGGAGAAACCGACGCCGAAGCCGATGGGGATCGTACGCATTCCGGGCCGCAGTCCGCCGTTGCGGCGGAGTTCACGGATCAACAGCGGCAAGGTGGAGGAGACGGTATTGCCGCACGTCTCGAGCATTTCGGGCATCTGTTCGGCAGGGATGTGCAAGCGCACCTGGAGGTGCTCCATCATGTGGCGTGTGGCCTGGTGAACCAGGTACAAATCGATGGCTTCCCGATTCAACTGCGCCTTTTCAAGGAGTTCTTCGACTAGCGGCGGAACGACGTCCAGGGTGAACTTCACCAGGGCCGGGCCGTCCATGAACAGGGAACTGGCCCAGCGTTTTCGTTTGCTGGGCTGCAAGGCATCGGCCGGAGGCCGGAGACCGCCTTCGGTCACCAACAACGCGTTGGCGCCACTCCCATCGGTTCCGAAGACAAAAGGCCCCAGGGACGGTTCGTCGGCCGCTTCGACCAGGGTTGCGGCTGCTCCGTCGCCAAAGATCGTCCGTAACGAACGGTCATCCGGATCGATGTACTTCGAATAGGTCTCAGCCGTAATCAGCAGCACGCGTTCGGCCAGTCCACCTCGAATCAGTCCATCGGCCAGGGCCAGGCCATAGACGAAACCGGAACATCCCAGGTTGAAATCCAAGGCCCCAACCCGGGTCGGCAACCGCAGTCGCTCTTGCATCAGGCAAGCCGTCGTTGGCAACGGAATATCCGGGCTTTGGGTACACAGGAGCAAGAAGTCGATGGAGTTCCGGTCGATTCCGAATTCGTCGAAGAGTTTTTCGGCTGCGGCCACCCCCAGATCAGACGCACATTCGCCTTCGGCAGCAATGTGCCGCTCGCGAATGCCCGTCTTTTTATAGATCAACTCCATATCCCAGCGCGGATGGCGCTCGGCCAACAGGTCGTTGTCCTCGACCAGTTCGGGGAGATGGATTGCAATCGGACCAATAGAACCGAATTTCATAGCATACTTTCTCGCTGGCAAAAGCCTTGGTGCGTCCGCAGGGAAGTCTGAGAAGATAGCAAAACCAGGGGGGGCGGGTCAAGGGCATTTTCCAGAATCGGCGCGACAAAACAACCCCCTCGCAAGGCGGGCGTCGCCCGATGCTCACACAAGGATTCCAACGAGGCCGCTTTACAGAATCGTCTACTCGACGTACAATCCCCAGCGCGGTCAACATGCTGGGGTACCCTACGTCGAGGCGGCACATGGAGAATGGCTGCCGGAGAGTGGTTACGCCTCCTGTCTGGGGACGCGGTGCCGACATATTGGCTATTCCACCCCCCAAAACGCTTCAAGTTCGGGCGCTCGTTTCAGGGCCCCGGATCTACCCGTTGCACAATACACCACGGTGGGTTATTTGATGGCTACCATCACCGAGCAATTTGAGACATTACGGAATCGGGCCCAGCAGGCGCTGCGCGAGCAGGAACCCGAGGGTCGTATTCGTATTCAGGTGGGATCCGCAACGTGCGAGAACGCGGCTGGCGCCCAAGACGTGTACGAGGAGTTCCGCAAACACATTGCGGCGTCCGCACGCGACGACATCCTCCTGTACCAAACCGGCTGTACCGGGCGATGCAGCCGGGAACCGCTTGTCGGCATCCTGGCGCCGGGCAAATTGCCGGTGAAATACGAGCATGTCGACCGCGCTATGGTCCATGAGATCTTCACGCAACACATCCTGGGCGGCAAGCCTCTCTGGGACAAGACTCTGGACGGCCCTATCGCCCAACCTGCCGAGTACGAAATCCTGTATTGTCAAAGTCAGCGTTGTGGTTGGAAAGGTTCGGCTCCTTTGGCGGATGTGCTTTCCGCGAAACTGCGCGAGGCCGGCGCGGCCTCCGATGGCGTTCGGCTGACACCGGCAAGCTGTTTCGGGGCGTGCGGCAAGGAAGACATCGGCACGTGCTGGCACCTGCTCATCCGGCCGGACAAGACGCTCTATCGCGTCCACGACGAAGAGGAAGTGGGCGAGGTGATCCGGGAGCACATTGTCGGCGGGCGTGTCGTGAATCGTCTGAAGATCTCCGGCAAGACGGTGGGTCGCAAGTTTTTCGAGATTTACGGCGACGTGGCCTTTTTCAACCGGCAAACGCGTGTTGCGTTGCGACACAACGGCGTGATTGCTCCGGAGAGCCTCGAAGAATACTTTTACTATCGCGGTTTTGAGGCGTTGGCGACGGTTCTGACGAAGAGCGATCCTAAATGGGTGATCGACGAGGTCACACGTTCGAAGCTTCGGGGGCGCGGGGGCGGCGGCTTCCTCACCGGTGCGAAATGGAAGATGGGGCACGAGGCCAAGGCCCCGGTCAAGTACCTTATTTGCAATGCCGATGAAGGCGACCCCGGCGCGTTTATGGATCGGAGCATGCTCGAATCCGACCCGCTGAACGTGGTCGAGGGCATGATTATCGCCGCCTTTGCGATCGGGGCGCATCAAGGATTCTTCTATGTGCGGGCGGAATACCCGATGGCCATCCGCCGAATCCAGAATGCAATCGACCGCTGCCGCGAGTGGGGCATCCTGGGGAAGAACATCCTCGGCTCCGGATTCGACTTCGACTTGGAAATTCGCCTGGGGGCAGGCGCGTTCGTCTGCGGTGAAGAAACGGCGCTGATCCATTCCATCGAAGGCAAGCGAGGCCAGCCGCGGGTCCGGCCGCCTTATCCGACCGCGCGCGGGCTCTGGGGGCATCCGACGGTCATCAATAATGTCGAAACCTTCGCCAATGTGCCTGCCGTGATCAATTACGGGGCCGATTGGTTCTCGCGACTCGGGACCGAGAAGAGCGGCGGGACCAAGGTTTTCGCCCTGGCCGGAAAGGTGCAGCACACCGGCCTGGTCGAGGTGCCCATGGGGACCACACTGCGCGAAATCGTCGAAGGAATCGGAGGCGGCACGAATACGGGCGCCGCGATCAAAGCCGTCCAGACCGGCGGGCCGGCCGGCGGCTGCATTCCGGCAGCGTGGCTCGATACGCCGGTCGATTTCGATACGCTGACCAAGGCCGGTTCCATTATGGGCTCGGGGGGCATGATCGTACTGGACGAGACCGACTGCATGATCGATATCGCCAAGTTCTTCATGACGTTCTCTGCAGACGAGTCGTGCGGCAAATGCACTCCCTGCCGCGAAGGGACCAAGCGCATGCTGGAAATCCTGGAGCGGATCACGCAGGGGCGGGGCGTTTTGGAAGACCTGGAGAAGCTTCGCCGGCTGGGAACGCTCATGAAGAAGGCGTCGCTGTGCGGGCTCGGCCGCGCCGCGCCCAATCCGGTGCTGAGCACTCTGGAGCATTTCCGCGACGAGTATCTCGCCCACATTGTCGACAATCGCTGCCCGGCGTGCAAATGCACGGCCCTGGTCCATTATGAAATCGATCCGGAGAAATGCGTCGGCTGCACGGTATGCGCCCGCAACTGTCCGGTCAACTGCATCTCCGGCGAACGGCGGAAGCCGCACGAGATCGATCAGTCGCGATGCATCAAGTGCGGCAAGTGTTTCGAAGTCTGCCGGTTTGACGCCGTGGCGCGGAAGTAGTTCAAGCCAACCACCGAAAGCCCTATTATGGCAAAACGCAAACAGATTCATCTGACCATCGACGGCACCCAGGTCACTGTGCCCGAAGGCACGACCATCATGGAGGCGGCCGACTCGATCGGGATCTATATTCCTCGATTGTGTTACCATCCCGACCTGAGCCTCGCCGGTTCATGCCGGGTCTGCATTGTCCAAGTCGAGGGATTCGACTACTATATGGCCGCATGCAGCGTGGCGGTGTGGGAAGGAATGGTCGTTGCCACCAATTCGCCGCAGATACGCGAAGCGCGCCGCGATATCGTCGAGCTGATCCTCGACAACCACACGAAGGATTGCCAGACGTGCGAACGCGATACGAACTGCGAACTCCAGAACCTCGCCTTCGCAACCGGCGTGCGAACGCGCCTGTTTGAAGGCGAGCGGAAAGAACTTCCCATCGAAGCCAGCAGCCACTCGGTGGTCCGCGATCCGAACAAATGCATCCTGTGCGGTCGATGCGTCCGCGTCTGCGCGGAAATCCAAGGGGTGTACAACCTGAGCCAGCACGGACGCGGGTTCGGCACGGTGGTTGGCCCGGCCCATCTGGCCAACATGGACGACTCGGTGTGCATCCAGTGCGGGCAGTGCATCAACGTATGCCCGGTGGCGGCATTCTTGGAGCGCTCGGATACCGACGACGTTTGGCGTGCGCTGGCCGACCCCGACAAGCACGTGGTCGTACAGACGGCGCCGTCCATCCGGGCCGCCATCGGAGAAGGGTTCGGCATGGCGCCCGGCACGCCGGCGACCGGCCAGATGATCACCGGGTTGCGGCGACTGGGATTCGACGCGGTGTTCGATACCGACTACGGCGCCGACCTGACGATCATCGAAGAGGCGCACGAGTTCCTGACGCGGCTGAAGGAAGGCCCGCTGCCGATGATCACCTCGTGCTCGCCCGGCTGGATCAGTTTCATGGAGAAGTTCTATCCGGAATTGCTCCCGCATGCCTCAACCTGCAAATCGCCGATGAGCATGCTATCGACGCTTGCGAAGACCTATTATGCCCAGCGGAAGGGGATCGATCCGAAGCAGGTGTACGTGGTGGCCGTCATGCCGTGCGTGGCGAAGAAGTTCGAGGCGCGGCGTCCGGAACATACCATGGCCGACGGCACGCCCTACACGGACTCTGTGCTCACCACGCGCGAATGCATCTGGATGATGAAATGCCTGGGCGTTCGCTTTACCGATCTGCCGGAAGGCGAGTTCGACAGTCCGATGGGCCTGGCGAGCGGCGCGGGCGACATTTTCGGCACGACCGGCGGCGTGATGGAGGCAACGTTGCGGGCGGCCAGCGAACTGGTGACGGGCAAGCCGGCGGGGCGGCTCGACTTCACGGAGGTCCGCGCCGTCGAAGGATTGCGCGAGGCCTATGTGGCCGTCGGCGAGCACAATATCCATGTAGGCGTGGCCAACGGACTGCAGAATGCCAAGACGCTGCTCGACCAGGTCCGTACCGGCGCCAAGCAGTTCCACGTCATTGAGGTTATGGCCTGCCCCGGCGGCTGCATCGGCGGCGGCGGGCAGCCCTACCCGCCGCGCGGCGTGAAGGTGCTCGACCCGGAACTGCTTCGCAAGCGAGCCTCCGTCCTCTACAAGATCGACCAGGGCAAGCAGCTTCGCAAATCGTACGAAAACCCCGCCATCAGCGAGCTGTACGATAGCTTCCTGGAAGCCCCAGGCTCTCCGAAAGCCCACAAACTGCTGCATACCCATTATCAGCCCAAGCTGCCGCGAGGAATTCGATGAGTACAACGACTGACAATTGGCAGGAAGTGGAAGCTGCGTCGCGCAAGGTGCTCGGCGACGAGATCGCAGCGATGATCGACACGTGCCGCAACGAACCGCATTCAGAAAGCCGCCTGATCGGCGTCCTGCACAAGGTCCAGGAAACGTTCGGCTACCTGGGTGAAGAGCAGCTCGACGCCGTGGCCCAGCTCTTGCAGGTACCTGCGGCCAAGGTGAGCGGCGTCGCCAGCTTCTACCATTTCTTCCGGCTTACGCCACGAGGGAAGTTCGTCATTCACGTTTGCATGGGCACCGCCTGCTACGTGAAAGGAGCAGACCGCGTCGCCCAGAAGTTCATGGAGGAGTTGGGAATCTCCTGGGGCGAGACCAGCAAGGACCACGTATTCACGCTCGAAGGCTCTCGCTGCCTGGGCACGTGCGGCCTGGCGCCCGTGGTCATGATCGGCGACGACGTCCACGGCAACGTCACGCCCGATCAGGTGCCGATCATCCTCGACACGTACCTGAGGCGGGCGAAGGAAGAAGCTTGACTCCCCCGTGGCGCCCGGCTACGATCCATTCACGAACGATGGTCGATGGTGTGGTGAAATCGTGGACGGATAACGACCGTGGGAGGGGATCTTGTTCGAGCTTGCTTTGATGTGCGTTCTGCTTGGAACGGGCAGCGATGTTTGGGCAGTGCGTATTGAACCGGAGTCGGTCGAGTGGACTCCATCGCCCGGTTGGATTCCGCAACCGCCGAAGACACACGCGTGGGAACGCACCGAAGACGGTGCTCGCTTCGTTACCGACAATCGCGATGAGCCAGCCGAGAGTCCGGGCCGCAATCATGCAATGCGTTGGACGGGCAAGTTGCCTGCCGCGTTCAACATGGCCGACGCGCCGTACGTCTCGGTGCGATATCGGGCGAAGGGCGAGTTCGCCCGGCACGGCTACGTGTTCTGGATCGGTGTGGACGACGGCGGCAAGACGCGCAGCACCTATCCCATTCAACCTGCCCACGTCATCGCCGACGGCCGCTGGCACACCTTTCGCCAGAAACTCGACGAGCATGGAGGAGCCCGGGGAATGGCCGTCGGCATCGACGCGCTCGGACCGAAGGCCGAGCTCGAAATCGATTACGTCGAACTCGCGGCCGAATTCCCGGAGTTCGCGATCGAAGAGATGCTGGAGTTCGCGCCGCGTGAAAATGCGTGGCCGGCAGGCAGGGAGGGATTCACCCCAATCCCCCTGCCTGAAGCCAAGGCCGATGCCGCCGAACGGCGCACCGCACTGGCGATCGGCGCCTGGTTCGCGAACCCGCACACCGAGGCGGAGGGTGTGCCGTTCGCCGTGCCGACCGAGCTTGCCAACGTACCGGCGTCTACCACGGAGGGCGAAGAATCCGTCTCCGTACCGATCGGCCTTGAAGCAAACGAACTTCTGCTGCTTCTGGCGGCCAACCACCCGAACGCCGAACGGTTCGACAGTTGGCGCACAAAGCAGCCCCTGCGATGGCTCGACGAACCTGAACGCATGGTGTTCGAGGTGGCCTACGCCGACGGGACGTCGGACCGCATGCTGCCCGTCCACGTCGCCGGCCGGCGTTACGGCGTGAACTGCGGACTGGCGGTCTACGCCCTGCGCCCGAGCCCGGGCAAGCCGATCGACCGGCTCGTGCTCCACGACCGGATGCAAAACGCCGCGTTCGGTATCGCGGCAGTCACGGTCAACGCCGCGGAACCGCGATTCCCCGAGCCGGTACTTCCTTCGGTCTGGTATCCGCCGGTCGAAAAGCCCGATCGCGCACCGGCCGAAATCCAGTTTGCCGTTCGCGATGGCCTGGCCTGGGAAGCGATCCACTCGCCGGTGCTCGGCGGCAAGGTGGAACTGAACGGGCGCCCCATTTTCAGACTGGTGGCCGGCGAAAAGGAACTCCCCTCGACCCTGTGGAAGGTCACCGACGTTCGACGCGATGACAAACAGTTCCACGCCGTGGCCGAGTACCGCGCCGACGATCTCGTATTGCAGGCGGAGCTGCTAGCCACACGCACCGATATGGACGAAGTGGAGCTGAAACTGGACGTGAAGAATCTGGGCGACGCACCCGTTACCGGCAGACTCTTCTTCCCGTGCCTGGACGACGTCTGCATCGGATCGGTTGCCGATACCTGGTACTTCTGCGGCCGCACATGCGGCGTGATGCAGCGCGAACCCGGTGCATGGCGCGACGTGATCGGAGAGGATCATCCTTTGCAGGTAGACGGGTTCTTCAATCCGACGATCGGCGGCGGTTTCTGCCTGCTGCCGCGAGATGGTTTGGGTCTGTACCGCTGGTACGCGCGTGGGAATGTACCTGGACGGCTACCTCGTTTCGACCAAGGCCCAGAAACCGACGCAAGACGAGCGCGAGCGGTGGGGCATTCGCGACGCCGACGGGCAGATGATCTATCACAAGAGCTGGGACGCCCATTCCATGTGCCCCTATGTGCCCGAGTGGCGCGAGCACCTCACTAGCATTTACCGCCGCCTTGCCGACGAGGTCCGGCCGGACGGCATGTACGTCGATGAATTGGGCAGGAATCCGGAATCTCGCACTTGCTATGCCACGAACCACGGGCATCGAACGCCCATGGGCATGAGTCCGGGCGAAGGGATTCTGGCCCACGCGGTCCGCAAGACCGTACCGCCGGAAATCGCCACATACTGCGAGTTCGTGCCATCCGATATCGATTCCCAGTATTATGACGGTGCGTTCAGCTACCTGGCCATGTTCTCGTATCGGGCCGGTGTCGGGCAAGTTGCACCCCACTACATCAACTTGCACCGGTTTGCCTTGCCAAACTTCAAGCAGTTCGAGCTGACCTACTCTGCCCCGTTGGAGAATGGCAACTGGTTCCTGCTGAAAGTGCCGTTCTTCAACGGGACAGGTTTCTACCTGAAGGGTTCGTGCCTGCAGAGCGACGAACATTCGCGCGAGTTCTACCGCAATGCCTTTCGGGTGCAGCATGCGCATGCCGAGGCATTCATTTCTGAAGATGTGGAGCCGCTGGTTTGGACCGAGGCGCGAGATCTGTACGCCAACCGCTTCGGTACGGAACACGAGTGTGTTTGGACGCTGTACAACGCCGCCTACCGGACCCAGCGAGGCGAACTGCTGGTCGTGGATCACCGCGACGGGGCGGAATACTACGACGCATGGAACGAGCGTCCCGTCTCGGCGGAGGTGGCCGACGGCCAGGCCCGGCTCCGGTTCGACATCGGCCCGCGGAGCGTCGGCTGCCTTGTGCAGCGGAAGTAGGGATTTCCTGGGTGTTGTGTATCACAACGAGGACACCGGGGACGACCGAAGCCTACACAAGCAGATGCCCGCTAGAATGAGGGGGCGGCACTTGCAGATTAGAAACGGAATTCTAATTTGCAAGTCTCTTGCGTTCATCGCTACGCCTGGCACAGGGAGTTATTCGGTCGCACTTGCCGTTTCGGCGGCATTTGCGCATAATTTACGCGCAAATGGGCCGATAAATGCTATACTGGATTGGATACTTGGAGAATCGCCATGCTTGTTGAATTCCGAGTCGAGAACCATCGTTCCTTGCGTGAGGAACAGGTACTGAGCATGGAGGCCGCGCGGGTGGGCGACGAAACCGACCTGCGTCCGCGGCAGGTTCCGGGGCATCCGGAGCCCCTTCTCACCGTCGTTGGCCTCTACGGTGCAAACGCGAGCGGCAAGAGCAACCTTCTCGCCGCGTTGTCGTTCATGTGCAAGGCGGTGGTTATGTCACATCGATCTTGGGCGCCGGATGAAGAAGGACTTGGCGAACCAATGGTGCCTCGCGATCCATTCGCTTGGGGTCCCAAGAGGCAGGAACCTTCGCTGTTTGAGGTAACGTTCCTCCTTGGTGGGGTTCGTTATCGGTATGGTTTCCAAGCGTCGGATGAGCAGTTCTTGGAAGAATGGCTTCATGCGTGGCCCAGCGGAAGGAAACAAGTGTGGTTCGAACGTGATGGTCAACAATTCAAGTTTGGGGACAACCTCAAGGGCGAGAACCGCCTTATCGAAAGCGTTATTCGCCCTAACGCCCTATTCCTTTCGGCTGCCGCGCAGCACAACCACCCGCAACTCACTTCGATCTTCACATGGTTCCGCTCGATTGACATTGTCAATCTGGGAACCGGGACTCTCACCCATCCTCGATTTCACTTGCCATCTCGTTTCGTGCTGGCTCGGTTGCTGGAAGAAGATGCAGACCAGCAGCCAATCCTTGATGGGGTTCGCGATCTGCTGAAACAGGCCGATATTGGGGTGGTGGATTTGAGGGTGGAGAATGAGCCGGAGAAGAAGCGTTTGCGTTCCGGGCCGAGTTTCTCGCTCAAACATCATGGCGAATATGACGACGCTTGGCTGCCGCTGAGAAGCGAATCCAACGGAACCCAAACCCTGTTCCACTTGGCGTTGCCTGTCTTGCGGGTGTTGCAACGAGGCGGTATTCTTCTGATTGATGAGTTGGAGCGAAGCTTGCATCCAGCGCTGGCGAGGCGAATCATTGACCAATTCAACGATCCCGCCACGAATCCACAGAACGGCCAACTCATCTTCGCAACGCACGACACGAACTTGCTCGGCACGATGCTTGGCGACCCGGCGCTTCGGCGCGATCAGGTTTGGCTGACGGAGAAGGACGCGGAGGGGGCTACCGTACTCTATCCATTGACCGATTATAAGCCCCGCAAGGCGGAGAATCTGGAACGAGGATACCTCCAAGGCCGTTACGGCGCCATTCCGTTTCTGGGCGTTTCGTTGGTGAAGGAGGCATGAAGGACGATGGGCAATGCTCGTAACCGTCGGCGTCGACCAGGCCGCAAATCGGCATTTCGCCAACCCAAGCCGCTCATCCTGGTGGTGAGTGAGGGAGAAGTGACAGAACCCGAATACCTGCTCGGATTGCAGCGAGCCTGTCGCAATCCCCGCGTCACCATCAAGGTGGCGGAAGAGCACGGTGTCCCTATGACCGTCGTGAAAACAGCGAAGCAGTACAAGAAGGACGGCGAACGAAGGGCTGCTCGCGAAAGGGACGAAAACCTCGCGTACGACTCTGTCTGGTGCGTCTTCGACGTAGATGATCACCCGAACCTCGGGCAAGCAAAGAAGATGGCCCAAGACAACGCCATTGATCTGGCCATCTCGAATCCGTGCATCGAACTGTGGTTGCTCCTGCACTTCCGTGACAATCCTGGAATGCAGCACCGATCCGCAATCGTGCAACGCCTGAGGCAGTATGTGCCAGAGTTCAACAAACACGTAGACTTCGATAAGACGTACGACGCAGGCTATGCACAGGCCGTGGCGCGCAAGGCAGATGGACCAGGCAGCCGAGAGTCTAAGGGAGCCCCACCGCAATCCTACGACCGGGATGTACAGACTTACGGAACTGATTCGCGAGTCCTGAACAGAATCGACAAACAGTCGTCTACTTCTTCCCCAGCCGGCGCTGCTGTACAAAAAACCGGGTGAGAATTGCGCCGCACGGCTCGGCAAGGACGTCGGAGATGATCCCGGCGCGGTGGTTCAACCGCGGATCGTCCAGAAGGCGGAAGAGCGACCGGACGGCGCCGGCCTTCGGATCCGATGCACCATAGACGACCAGCGGAATGCGCGCCTGCACGATCGCCCCGGCGCACATGGGGCACGGCTCCAAGGTGACGTACAGCGTACAGCCCTCCAGCCGCCACGATTGCAGGGCTTCGGCGGCCTGGGTGATGGCGATCATCTCGGCATGGGCGGTCGGATCGTGGAGCTGCTCGCGCTGGTTGTGTGCGGCGGCAAGAATACGATGCTCCCGGACGATCACCGCGCCGATCGGGACCTCTTCCTCGCGAAACGCCTGCTCCGCTTCGTCCAGGGCCATTTGCATGAAGTGTTCGTGCATGGGTGTTCCAGGTCAGGCGAGGACGCTTTCGTACAGCGTCGTGTGGCGTTCGATCATCCGGTCTACGCTGAAATCGGCCGCGGCACGCGCCCGACCGGCGTCTCCCAGCCGGCGAGCGAGTTGCCCGTCGTCGAGCAGCTTGCTGGCGTAACTGGCCAGATGGGCCCGATCGCCTGCCGGCACGAGGAAACCGGTAACGTCGTGCTCCACCAGGTCGCGCGTTCCCGGAATGTCCGTGGCCACGACGGGCACGCCTGCCGCCATGGCCTCCAGAATCGTGTTCGACTGGCCTTCATATCCGCTGGTCGAATAGAGCAGGTCGAAGTGCGGCATGAGCCGGGCCACGTCGGTCCGCTGGCCCAGAAAGTGGACTTTGTCGCGGATGCACACCTGGTCGCGATAACGCAGCAGTCGATCGCGCAGAGGACCGTTGCCGATAATCAGCAAGTGCGCGTCGTCGCGAACGACCTTGAGCAGATCCGCAGCCCAGATGGCGTCCTTGACCCGCTTCTGGGCCCAGAGCCGGCCAACCAGCCCGATCAGCCGCGATCCGGCAGGCAGCCCGAGTTCTTCGAGCAATTCCCTTCGCCCCACAGGACTCGGTTCGGCCGGCGGGACGGCGTTGGGAATCACCTCGATCTTCTCAGCCGGCAAACGATGATGCACGTAAAACTGCCGAATCCCTTCGCTGTTGACCACAACCCGATCGGAACGCTTCGCAATGTACCGATCGACCGCCAGTTGCGCACCGCTCTTCCACGGATCGACGCACCGTTGCGATGCAATCAGGCCTGGAACATTGCACCAGCCGGCGGCCGTAATCCCGTAGGCATTCGCCGCGAGCATCCACGTATGGACAACGTCGGGCTTTAGCGACGCAATCAGGCCTTTCAGCCGCCAGAACGCCTGCGGGTCCAGCTTCCATCGCTTCCCGATCACCGTCAACGGAATGCCGGCTTGCCGCAACGGTTCGGCCCGCGGCCCGCCGCGAGTCAGCGCGCAGACATGGACGTCGAATCCCCGGTCGCGGAGACCGCAGGCGAGAAGGCAAAGCTGCTTCTCGGCGCCCGCCTGATCGAGCGAGGGTATTACCTGGAGAATGCGTCGTGTCATGGCGAACTCATTTCCGCAAACGGCAGCGAACCTGCCGGTCGCAAGTCTATCGGGAAGCCGACTGCTGCAGGAGCGACTGGAATAATATTACGTGTTTTCCGACCATTTTTGCAAGGGCGAGGCGTCGCCGGGCGTAATCGTGGGCTGCGCGACCAAGCCGATCGGCCGTATTCGGATCGTCGAAGACGTGGATGAGGGCCTCGGTCAGTGCTTCGATATTGGCCGGCGGTACGAGCAAACCCGTCCGATTGTGCTCCAACAGCGCCCGGTGGCCGGGACTGTCGGCGGCGATGACCGGCAGGCCGGCGCCCATGGCCTCGGCCACCGCCAGCGAGGGGGCCTGGCATGCGCCGGGATGCACCAAGACGTCCGCAGCATCCAGTAGCTCTTCGACGTGGTCGAAACGCCCCAAAACCATGGCCCGGCCGGACAGCTTCAAGCCGGAAATCTGGCGACGGAGCCCATCGCGAAACGGCCCGTCGCCTACCAGCCACAGGCGGGCATTGGGCCATCGCAAACCAACAGGCGGCCATGCAGCCACCAGGTATTCAAGCCCGCGGTCGTTCTGCATGGCGCCCAGGTAAACTGCCAGCGGCGCCCATTCGGGCATCCGCAAGACATTGCCGGCCTCGGCAAACAGATTGCGGGCTTCCAAGCGGCTCTTGGCCGTTCGCGGCGCCGCCAGGCGAACACCGTTGGGAATCCGCTGGATACACGCCTCGGAAAAACCGGCCGCCGCTAACGCCTGCTCGGCCGCAGGATCGCCGCACACCACGGCCGCAGGATTCAGCCGGGCCAGCACGGCCGCCTGCTCCTTTCGGCGATTCGATTGCAGCGAATCGTCAGCCGGCAGGGCATCCGGAGCGCGCAGCACCACGGGACACCGCCGCCCCACCGCCCGAAGCACGGTGCGTGCATCTTGGTGCAGGTCAAGCACATAGACCAAGTCGTAGTCCTCGGCATGACGGTGGAGCCATCGCTTCAGGGCCCATTGGAATCGCCATTCGGCCCACCGGCTCGCGTGCGGCGGGCCAAGCCGCCGGACCATGGCATCGTGGAAATGGATCCGGGCCGGCCAACTTTCGTGGTAGCGTGCGGTCAAGATCGTGACGCCCCAATCGGCCTCCATCAAGCCAATCGCGAGGCGCGCAGCGGTCGTTGCAGCCGCTCCGACAAGCGGCCAAAACGTACGCGTCACAATCACAAGCCGGGGTCTGCCCATGCGTCGGGAGCGATCCGTAGATGCCAAAGCGGCTATTGGTTCTGAAGCTTCGCCGCGGTCAAGGTGTTCTTCAGCAGCATCGTAATGGTCAACGGCCCCACCCCGCCCGGTACCGGTGTAATGTAGCCTGCTATCTCGCAAACGGCGTCGAAGTCCACATCGCCAACCAGCCCCGTCTCCGTCCGGTTGATCCCCACATCGACGACCACGGCCCCCGGCTTGACCATGTCGGCGGTAAGAAACTTCGCGCGGCCGATGGCGACAATCAGGATATCGGCGCGCCGGCAGACCTCCGGCAGGTTTTGCGTCCGGCTGTGGGCAAGTGTGACCGTGGCATTGGCGCCCGGCGCCTTCTGGGCCAGCATGAGCGTCATGGGCTTGCCCACAATATCGCTACGGCCAAGCACCACCACGTCCTTGCCGGCAATCTCAATGCCGGTGCGCACGAGCAGTTGCTGGATGCCGTAGGGCGTGCAGGGAAGGAACCGGGGACGCCCTTGCGAGATCAGGCCCACGTTGTGCGGGTGGAACGCGTCGACGTCTTTTTCCGGACGAACCGCGTCGAGCACGCGCAACGCATCGATCGTTTCCGGCAGCGGAAGCTGGACCAGAATGCCGTGGACCGCACGGTCGTTGTTCAGCCGCTCGACCAGGGCAAGCAGTTCCTCGGTCGTCGTCGAAGCAGGCGGCGTGAACAGCTCGCTCCGCATGCCTGCCGCCTTGCAGGCTTTCTGCTTTCCACGGACATACACCTGGCTGGCCGGATCATCGCCCACCAGCACGGCGGCCAGGCAGGGTGTAATGCCCGCCTCTTGGGTGAACTGGGCCGTCTGCTCCGCGATCTCGGCCCGAATGGTCTGGGCCATCGCCTTGCCGTCAAGAAGGGTCGCTGTCATCGAGATACTCCCTGGGATGTCCCGCGAGTATACCAGACCCGGCCCAGGCCGGTAAGGGCACGGCGAGACGCGCACCAACACTGGGTGCAGCAGCCGACTTGCATGGCTGGAAAAACCTGCCTGTCGTGCGTATTCCCGGCCAGCGGCCCGGCGCTACGCCGCGCGGCGACGCACCTCGGCCAGCGTCGCCAGTTCGCTCAAGGCGAGCGGACGCATGGCAAACTGGTTGCCGGCAAGCTCCGTCTCTACGAAGACCAGACTCCCCGGGTGCAGCAGGCGGGGGACATAGAACCAGGTTTCGGCAAGGAGCCTGGGATCGAGTCGCGCCGAGAAGATGGCCAGATCGATCGTCCCAATGTTGTTGGCCGTTCGGGCAAGGGTTGTCAGCGGTTCGCCCGGCAAGAGCTGGATCTTGGCGCCCGTTGCTCGCAACATGCGATAGGCAAGTTTCAACGTGATCCCCGGGCCGTCGCACGCGCTCCGGGCCTCGAACAGGTCGAGTCCGATATACCGTATCTGATCGGCTTCATGATAGCGCTGTGCCATCTCGACAAGTCGGACGGCCCGGCTGCCGGTTCCCATCCCCAATTCGAGAATTCTCGGCGGCCGATGCTTCCGAATGGCCTGGTACAGCACTCGATCAGAACGTGGCGAGGCCAGGTAGGAGTAGTAAAAGACCTGAAGACTTCCCAGGGCAGACAAAGTAACCCTCCACGGCAAAGAAGAACAGCTTGCCAGCGTTGCGACTCGTACATTGTGTCGGCCCGAAACGGCGGGCAAGTTCAGCTTTTCGTCAATTCCACCCCGGGCCACAAACTCCCCCTGCCGGGAGACAGCCCTCTGGGGAAATGAGGGGTTTGGGGGAAACCACGGCCGGCCCGGATGATTCATCTATCGTATGCAGCAGGCAGAATGGCTTGCGCCGCCGCCCCGTGAACGACTACACCAAGCAGAAGCGAAAAACATGCCCCAAAACGGACTATCGAGTACACCTAGCGGAGGGGGCTTGCGGGATTCACCGGGAGCAACATTGACGGCACGGGCCCGTCTCGGTAGAGTACGCGGCCGAACTTCTGCCTCGTCTTGGCCCAAGGAAGGGCGCTGTATGGAAGCGATGCTTCATGCCACCCGAGAGTTTACGAAGACACGCTCCCTCGCGTGGCAGGGGCTCCCCGCGCGAATGCGCGTGCTGAACATCACCACTCGACGCCGGACCGGAAGCTGGCTGGCCGAGGCCTTGGCGGCGGACAGCGCCTCGCAGGTGCTTCTGGAAGAAGTGGTTGGGGCGGCGGCCGGAATCGCCCGGCTTCGCGACGAGGTGTTCGATGCCGTTCTGGTCACCCACGAGCCGGGGGAACTCGATGCGTTGGGACTGATCGAGGGATATCGGGCCGGAGGCGCGGACGAACCGATCCTTGTCTTGGGCACGCAAAGCGAGCCGGAGATCTCCGCCCTGTGCTACGAGGTGGGGGCCGACGGCTACCTGTGCGTCAATACGGCGACCACCCGAAACCTGATCTGGCTCACCGCCCGCGCCGTCCAGCGACATGAATTGATTCGCCAGAACCAGCGTTTGGCCCAGGCGGAGCAAAGCCGCATCCAACGGGAACACGACGAGGCGCAACGCCTTCTCGGCCAGCAGCGCGCACTGCTGAGCGATATCGAACGGTTCCGGCTGCCCGACGAGCTTGCCGAGGGCGAGCAGGAGGCCGGGGCGCCCAGCCCGATTCCTCTTCCGGAGCCGTTGCTGTGCCATTATCGCGAACTGCTGCGAACCTACGTGATCATGGGGTCGGGCAATCTCGGCAGTGAACTGGAACGGTTGGCAAAACTGCTGATCGATGCCGGCCTTTCGGCCCGCGAAACGCTGCAGTTGCACCTGGTCGTCGTCGAAGAACTTGTGCGGGGACTCGGCGCTCGCAGCGCAAGGCACGTGATGAATCGCGCCGACCTGCTCGTTCTGGAAGTCATGGTCCACCTGGCGGAAGGTTACCGCCACCGCTATTACGATCGGATCTATCCGCGCGAGCAGCTCCTTCTGCCCGGCTTCGAGCTTGGGACCGAGACTTGAATCTACCTGCCGCGCGCCGTCTCGAGCCGCAACGAGTATCGTCGGCCCTGGGGCCGAGCAAACCGGCCGGTGGCCTTTTTCCAGCCGTGTAGGTCCGCTGCTGCACCCATGCAAACGAGCCGGCCGTACGGCAAGGGCGGTCTCGCCTTACCGCTTGACCAATGGCACGAACGTCCGCTCGCTGGGGCCAAGGTAGACCTGCCGTGGCCGGTGGATGCGCGAACCGCCGAACGCGGTGTGCATTTCCCGCCAGTGGGCAATCCAGCCGGGCAACCGCCCCAGCGCGAACAGCACGGTAAACATGTTCTTCGGAATGCCCATCATGCGGTAGATGATCCCGGAATAGAAATCAACGTTGGGGTACAGCTTCCGCTCGATGAAGTACGAATCCTTCAACGCCACCTCTTCCAGCTCCTGGGCGATATGGAATACCGGGTCGTTCACCGCATGACGCTCGAAGAGCTGGTGGCAAATGCTCTTGATGACCCGGGCGCGGGGATCGTAGTTCTTGTAAACCCGGTGCCCGAAACCCATCAGGCGGAAGGGATCGTTGGGATCCTTCGCGCGATCGATGTACTTGCCCAGGCTTCCGCCGTCGGCCCGAATCTGTTCGAGCATGTTAATGCAGGCTTCGTTCGCACCGCCGTGCAGATCGCCCCACAGGGCATAAATGCCTGCCGAAATGGCGGAAAACAGGTTCACCGTACTGGAGCCGACCATGCGGACGGTCGATGTACTGCAGTTCTGGCCGTGATCGGCGTGCAGCACCAGGAGTGCGTTCAGGGCCACGACGAAATCGGGGTCCATATGGTAACGTTCGCTCGGTACGGCGAACATCATGTGCAGAAAGTTCTGGCAGTACGAAAGGTGGTTCTGCGGATAGATGAACGGCTGGCCGATCGACTGCTTGTAACTGAAGGCGGCAATGGTGGGCATCTTGGCCAACATGCGGTGAATGGCCAATTCCACCTGCTCCGGATCGCCCACTTCGAGCGAGTCGGGCGAGTAGATGGCAAGCGCGCCGACCACCGAGCCGAGGATGGCCATGGGATGGGCTTCCGGGGGAAATCCGGCGAAGATGTTCTTCATCCCTTCGTGCAGCAAGGTATGCGATCGGATGCTGCGGCGGAACTCCTCGAGCTGCTCGCCCGTAGGCAACTCGCCGTAGATCAGCAGATAGGCCGTTTCGGTGAAGTCGCACCGCTCGGCGATCTCGTCGATCCGATACCCGCGATACCGGAGAATTCCTTCTTCCCCATCGATGTACGTGATATTACTTCGAGTTGCGCCCGTATTGGCGAACCCGTCGTCCAGGGTGATATAGCCGGTGTCGCGGTAGAGCTTGGTGATGTCAATGGCGCGATTCCCCTCGGTGCCCACCACAATGGGCAATTCGAATTCACCGCTATCAAGAACCAGTTTCGCTGCCTTTGTCATCGTTAGTCTCCCTTGCAATTCCACACGAACCAATGCCCTATCTGAGCGTAGCTCAGATAGTCTACCACAGCGGTGATCCCTGACAAGGGGGTGACGAGCACCAAGAGGGGGGCTTCCCCACCTGCCCTGCACGAGGGCCGCCCCATGATTCACGATAGGCAGGGTCGATCAAACAGGCGAACTGGAGCCGGCAATGACGAATGTCGAAAGCCAGATGACGAAGGAATGACGAAATGCGAAATCGACGCTTCGTCTTCCGCGCTCGCGCGACTGTCAACTGCACCGGAGGGCTCGCGCCCTTCCGCTTCTAGTCTCCACACCGGAGGGCTCGCGCCCTTCCGCTTCTAGTCTCCACACCGGAGGGCTCGCGCCCTTCCGCCCCCGGCGCGTTTTCGCCGAAGGCGATCAGCATCGTAGCCTGGGGGTTCTTTTACCCCAGGGCCCATAGTCGCGCCACATCTCCCACTTGTTTTCCCGTACGCCTTTGTCGAGCGACTCTCCGAGTCGACTCTGTCTGGAAGCTTCACGACTCGGAGAGTCGTGCGACGGCAGTTATTCCAGGGTCGGCCAGGCGAGTTCGCCTCGAAGCTGCGCCTCGCCGCCTTCCTTCTCGTACACGCCGTAGAACATGGTGCTCAGATCGAGCCACAGCGCCAGCCGATGCTTGTCTTCCGGCGAAAGCGCCAGTCCGTAGTGGTCGCCTTCCAGAAGTGCGTACAGCTTCGACGCCCGCGCGCCGAATCGGCCGGGTGTCGTGCGGTACGGATCGCCGTAATCGTGAAAGCCCCACTGCGGCGCCAAGCTGTTGTACGACGCAAACCAGCGACGTTCGATCGGCTCCCGGCCCAGGTTCGGCGCCTTCGCGGCGTTCTGCTGATGGCAGTCCACGCAAGCACGGTCCAATACCGGTTGCACCAGCCGCGCATAGCTGAACGGCCGTGTCCCTTCAACGTCAGGAACCGGCCGCGACGGCGGTCGCTGCAGGGCCAGCGGAGTCACCTGCGGATTCAGCGGCGCCGTGTGTTTCGGCTCATGACAGCCGACGCACGTCAGATGCTCGCCTTCGTGCGCGTGCGTGGCCGAACGCATGGACTGGACCGCCAATCCATCTTCGCCCAACGCCTGGAAAAACAACTCGCGATGCGCCGGAACCACGAAGTGCGCGCTGCCGTCGACCTCCACCGGGACCGTGCCCAGCACGTGCCGAACGGGAACGACCGAATCGCGCGCGCTCGCAATGCGAATGCCCGTCTCGTGCGGCGGACGACCCGAAGGCACGCTCATCGGAAATACCTGCACGATACGAAGCTTCTGAATCTTCGTTGCGGCAGGCCAGGGCAGCAGGCCGTCGTAGACGTTCATCACAGAGACGGTCGCCTCGGGCCCCGGCGCGTCCGGCGCCACAGCCGGCCGAACCGATGGGTCGGTTGCCGGACTCCGCCTGGCCACGTCGGGCGCCGCCGGCGGCATGACACGCGCGCGAAGCGGAATGGGACTCTGACTGGCAATGTTCGGGTCGCGATAGAGCAGTTCCCGATTGCCGAAGACATCGACCAGATAGATGCCGTATTCGCCGCGGACGTAGTCGCGCCCCTGCGAACCCATGCCCGGCTCGCTCATGGTCACATCGTAGACGCACAGATAGTAGTGTTCGCCGAGCGGCCACGGGTTGCCGTAACGATGGCCGCCTCCCTGCGTTTCCGGAAAGCCCTCCTCGGGGGTCAGCCGCCGGACCGGGGCCATGGTATCGTCGTCGCGTACGTGCGGGTCCAGAAGAATGAGCGATCCGAACGCCTGCCCATGGTGCGGCGCCGCCGTACCCACAAGCTTGTGCGAGTCGGGCACGGCGCGGACGTCGAGGATCATGTCGGGCCGCAAGTTGCGCGGCACATAGTTGCCGTACACGGGCCGCGGGTCGCGACCGTCGAGCGTGGTGACCCACGGCTTGTGCGCCGTCACGCCGTGACGATCGACGTAATCCCAGCGCGTCCAGATGATTCGCCCGTCGTTGGTCACACTCGGATGCCACTCGTTCGTCTCGTGGAAGCTCAGGCATGTGATCTCGCTGCCGTCGGCCGCCATATCGTACAGCGTGTAGTTGGGACACACGCGGCCGCATCGCAGGTATCCGCCGCGCCGCTCGCTGATGAAGGCAATCCGCCCGTTCGGCAGCCAGGCCGGGTCGAAATCGTTCCACGCGCCGTCGGTCAACTGCTCGAGTCCCGAACCATCGACGTTCACCTTGAAGATATGGTAACACCAGCCGCGGTCCCAATGGCCGCGGGTCGGATCGGTATGGTAATCGTGGCTGCGGTCGCCCCGGCATTCCACGTAGGCAAACAGGATGCTACGGCCGTCGAACGACAGGTCGGGCGAAAGGAACGAGCCGGCGTCCAGCCGCTTGCCCTGCAGCCGCCCCCGCTCCACAACCGAGTCGGCCAGTACGTCGATTACCTGCGGATTCGGGCCGAACGGATTCTCGAGAACAAACAGCCCGCTCCCTCGATGGTCGCCCAGGGCCTCTTCGTTTTGCGCCACCTGCTCCGGCGGACGGATATGGATCGCGCCGCCCGGGTTCGCATGAATCCCATAGTACTGGTCGCACATGTGATTGAACGTCGCCCGATGCCGCTTGATGAACAGCAGCCGATCGAAACTGAGCAGCGGGTTGGCGAAAGCGATGCGGCGTCGCAGTTCGCAAGCCGCTTCAAACAGGGCGTAACGCGCATCGCGATCGGCCGGATCGACGATCGCGGCCGAGCCGGTCAATGCGTCAAGCTCGGAAGCCAGCGGGGCCAGGTCGGATATGCCCGGCATCGCCTGCAAATCCGCCAACAGCGCCGCCGCGCGTCGCAGCACGACATCGGCCGGGTCGCGATCGGTTTCGTGGATCAAGGCGGCAGGATGATACGTTTCCGAGGCCACGCGGTCGAAGTGATCGCGCCGGTGCAGATCGCGATGAAGGGCGGTGAACTCCCGCTGGCGTTCGCTCTTGGGCGTACCGTCAGGCATGCGCCACGGCGAGTTGACCATGGGCCGCGCGCGGAACGTCACGCCATCGACCAGTATCTGCAATCCGGCCACCGACGCCCAGCGCCGTCCGGCCACTTCCGACAAGGCCCGCAGCCGCACGTATCGGCCGGTTACTTTCGCCGGGAAGGCGACCACGTTCTCCCGATCGCGGTGCTCGAACGTTCCGGTTGCGACCGGTTCGCCGGGCTGCTTCTCATCCTGCGATACATAGAACTCGTATCGGGCAATCGTACCGTTCCCGCCGCCCGGCCGGGGCAGATAGGCGAACCCGGTGATTTCATACGACGCGCCCAGGTCGATCGACAGCTCATGGGGCGGGGCCGGGTTCTCGAACTGCCAGTCGGTATGCCACATCGTCTGCGGGTTGCCGTCCATGGCGCGCCAGGCTTCGTAGCCCGACGTCTCGCTGTCGGATCGGGCCGTGACCATCATGGTCTTCGCCCCAGCCGCGGCCAGCGATGCCCAACTGAACAACCCCACTGCCGCCCACCACGCCGCGTGCCGCACGTTCACTGGTCATCCTCCCGGCGGTTGCCCGCCCTTGCTGAGAGCCCTTTCACTTCCGGCCCCAATGAACCGATCGAACCTCGGGGCCACCCGCTCATTGTCTTACGCAACTCTCGGACTTGTGTGAAACAACGGGGCCCACCCCGCAGGTGTATCAGCCTCCCGGTATCCCGTCCATTTTGTACGTTCGGCAACGCGCGGTCAAGGCAACGGGCAGTTGGAAGCTGGGACTCCAATCCATTACCCATCGCGCCCGGAAGCGGAATAGCCCACTTTGTTGACCGCGGCTATGCGGGGGGTTACACTCGAAGGGTTCGCTTGCTTCTGCCGGAGCCGGCAGGCAAGGCCGGATCAGCCCGCTGCCAGACAACGAAAGATACACCCTACCCATAGGAGAAGACGCTCGTGACACGACAGACAAACCGAAGACATTTCCTGCAAGCGGCCGCCCTCGGAGCGGCCGGTTCGATGGTCGGCCTGGATCGCAGCGCCCACGCCGCAGAGCCGAAGCTCGGCAAGGCGAAGTTCAAACTCGGATTGGCCTCCTACACGTTACGCAAGTTCGACCTCGATCAGACCGTGGCCATGACCGCGCAGCTCGGACTGACCCATATCGCACTGAAGAGCTTTCACCTTCCACTCGATAGCACGCCGAAGCAGATCGAAGAGGCGGCAAAAAAGGTGCGAGACGCCGGACTCACGCTCTACGGGGCCGGAGTCATTTACATGCGAGACGAACAGGAGGCCCGGCAGGCGTTCGAGTACGCGAAGGCGGCCGGCATGACCACCATCATCGGCGTGGCCACCTACGAGCTGCTCCCGCTGGTCGACCAACTGGTCAAACAGTACGACATCCGTCTGGCCATTCACAACCACGGCCCCACCGACAAGATCTATCCGGCGCCGGCAACGGCCTATGAGAAGATTCAGGGCCTCGACAAGCGGATCGGAATATGCAACGACATCGGGCACACGACCCGCGCCGGTGTGGATCCTTCGGTTTCGGCCGAAAAGTACTTCGATCGGCTTCTCGATGTTCACGTCAAGGACGTCACGGCGGCGGAGGCCGAGGGCAAGACGGTCGAGATCGGCCGCGGTGTGATCGATATCCCGAAGTTCCTCCGTACGCTGATCCGGTTGGACTACGATGGAGTTGTCTCGTTCGAGTACGAGAAGGATCCCGACAATCCGTTCGCCGGCCTGGCCGAATCGGTCGGTTACGTACGGGGCGTTCTCGCATCGATCGCATAGAGCCGCTGCCGGCAGTGCGCGGAAGGAGTCCGAATGGACGTAGCCGTTCACGGGCCGGCGGCGCAAGCCATTTTCTCCACTGCATACGAAGGGGACAGTCCCCCGTGAATGGTTACGAATGACCCAACGGCGCCATGCCGGATCGCCGTTTCCGAGCGAAAGAACGGTCGGATCGGCGAGTCCGGCGCCCAGAGTGAACCCCACTTTCCCCAAGGAGTCATTGTCATGAAACGAGAAGAGCGTCTGTCGCCGGAGCATCACCAGTTGCTATCGCGCCGCGGTTTCGTGAAGTCGAGCGGAACGCTGGCCGCCGGCTCGGTCCTGGCCGGGGTGGCCATTCCGCACGTCCACGCCGCCGAAGACAATACGATCCGCCTGGCCCTGATTGGCTGCGGCGGCCGTGGAACGGGAGCGGCAGCCAACGCCCTGACCGTGCCCAACGGGAACGCCAAGCTCGTTGCCATGGCCGACCTGTTCCCCAAGCGGATCGAAATATCGCACAAGAACCTTGCCCGGGAGTTCGGCCCCGCCGTGGACGTGCCCGCCGATCGGCAGTTCACCGGCTTCGATGCCTACCGGAAAGCAATCGACTGCCTGCGGCCCGGCGACGTCGCCCTGCTGACCACGCACTCGGCCTTCCGGCCGCCCCATTTGGAATACGCGGTCGAGAAGGGCGTTCACGTCTTCATGGAAAAGAGCTTCGCGCCCGATCCGGTCGGGATCCGCCGAATCATTCGCGCCGGTGAAGCCGCCGAGAAGAAGAACCTCAAGGTCGCCGCCGGCCTGATGTGCCGCCATTCTCCGGCCCGGCAAGCGTTGATCCAGAAGATTCGCGACGGCGAGCTGGGCGAGATCCCCTTGATCCGCGCTTACCGGATGGCAGGCGCTTCCCGGCTCAGCCCCCGGCCGGAAGGTGAGCCCGAGCTGATGTACCAGATCCGCCGCTCGCCGCACTTCATGTGGGCTTCGTCCGGCCGGTTCATCGGCCTGATGGTGCACCAGATCGACGAATGCTGCTGGATCAAGGACGCCTGGCCCGTCTCGGCCCACGGCGTGGGCGGACGGATGGCCGACAGCCCCGATTGCAGCGAGAACCACGACTCCTACTCGATCGAGTACACCTTTCCCGATGGCGCCAAGGCCATGGTCGTGGGCCGTTACCTGAACAACTGCTACAACGACTTCTCCACCTTCGTCCACGGCACGAAATGCGCCGCGCAGTTTTCCGGCAACATCCATGCCCCCACCGTGCACACCTACAAGGATCAGCGCACGACCGACGACAACATCGCCTGGGCGTACGGCTTCAAGGAGGACAGCACCTGGTCCACCCGCTACCGCGGTAAGGAGAGTCCGTGGCAGGAGGAGTGGAATGTTCTGCTTGCCGCCATTCGCGACGATCGGCCGCACAACGAGGCCAAACGGGCCGCCTATTCCGATCTCGCCTCTATCATGGGTCGCGCGGCGGTCCATTCGGGCAAGGTCATCACCTGGGAAGAGGCCATGACCTCCGATTTCCAGTTCTGCCCCGAAATCGATACGATGAGCGAATCGACTCCGCCCCCGATCCTGCCGAACGACGAAGGCCGGTACGCCCCGCCGGTTCCAGGCCAGGCGACGGAAGTATAACTCCCGACCAAACGCGTGGGTGAACCTGGCCCGTGACGGCTTGCAGGAAACACGCATTGTGCCGTTGCGTTTAGCGCATGGGAAAAGCCCGGCCATCTGTTCGGCCAGAACCACCCACCCTACTTGTAAGGATCGTCTGTCATTCCGGTTGCTTCAGCACGATGCGGCTATCGGCAACGGAGCAGCCTTCGCCCTTCGCATGCACGATCAGCGGGTTGATGTCCACTTCGGAAATCTCCGGATGATCGCAGAGCATTTCCGACAGACGCATCAGGGCCCGGACGATACTGTCGATATCGCATGGCGGGTTTCCGCGGAACCCGTCGAGCACCTGGAACGAACGGATCTGCCGCACCATGCGTTCGGCCGAGATCTGCCACATGGGGGCCAGCCGGAACGAAACGTCCTTGAGCACCTCGACCAGCGTGCCGCCGAGCCCGAACATCATTAAGGGTCCGAAGCGAGCGTCGCGGCTGGCGCCCAGAATCACTTCGACGCCCTTCGGCGCCATCTGCTCGACCAGGACGCCTTCGATGTTGGCGTCGGGCACGGCCTGCTGGACGTTCTTGAGGATTCGGGCGTAAGCGGCTGCGGCCTCTTCGGCCCCCTCGATACCCAGGATAACGCCGCCGGCATCGTACTTGTGAACCACGTCTGCCGACATGACCTTCAACACCACTTTGCCATCGATCGACGCCGCAATCCGACCGGCTTCCTCGGCATTGTGGGCCACCTCGCTGCGCAGCAGGGGCAGTCCATAGCAGTCCAGCAGCGGGCGGCACTCCGCCTGATGAAGGTAACGACGATCCTTCCCGTCCAGCATCTTCCGGATAAGCGCCCCAGCCTCCTCGACGCGCAGCCCTTCGAGCTTCGGCGTCTCGCGCCGCGGGATTTCCTGCAACTCGACGAGCCGGGAAGCCGCCGCCAGACTACGAACCGCGTCTTCCGGAAACGCGTAGTTCGGAATTCCCCCGCGGCGCAGCACATCCACGCCCGGGGCAACGTCTTTCGCGCCCATGAAGGCACATACCACCGGCTTGTCGATCCCGGCAACCGCCTCGGGCACCACGGCCGCCGTCTCTTCGATATCCGTCATCGACTGCGGCGTCAGAATGACCACGCCCATATCGACGTTGTCGTCTTCCAATACCGTACGTACGGCCGCCTTGTAGCGGTCGTGCCGCGCGTCTCCGATCACGTCGATCGGGTTGCGCAACGATGCGGTCGCCGGCAGAGACGCCCGAAGCTTCTCCTTGGTCGCCTCGCTCGGCTCGGCCAGCTTCAGTCCGTAACGGACCGCCACGTCGGTAGCCATAATGCCGGGCCCGCCGGCGTTCGTAATAATCGCCACCCGATTGCCCCGCGGCAACGGCTGCGTCGTGTACAGGGCCGCATAATCGAACAGCTCCGCAATCGTATCGACACGCTGCACTCCGCTCTGCACCAGAAGCGCATCGTAGACCGAATCGGAACCGGCCAACGAGCCGGTGTGGCTGCTGACCGCCTTCGCACCCTCCGGAGAACGGCCTGACTTCAAGCAGAGCATCGGCTTGCCCGTCTTCCACGAAATCTCGCGAACCTGATTGATAAACCGCCGCCCGTCGGTAATGTCCTCCAGGTACATGGCGATGACGGACGTTCGTTCGTCGTGGGCAAGATACTCCAGCAGGTCCACCTCGTTCACGTCGGCCTTGTTGCCGAAACTGACGAACTTGCTGAAGCCCATATGCCGCTCTTCGGCATAGTCTAGCACCGAGGTGCACAATGCCCCGCTCTGCGAAAGGAACGCCAGGTTGCCTGCCGCCGGCATCTTGCGACCGAAGGCCGCGTTCATCGAGACACTCGGTTCCGTATTGATAATGCCCAGGCAGTTCGGGCCGATCAGCATGACGCCTGCCTTCTGAACGCACTCGCGAAGACTCGCTTCCCGGGCCGCGCCCTCGGCGCCGATTTCCTTGAAACCGGCCGAAATGACAACAAACCCCTTCACCCCCTTCGCGATTCCTTCCTCGACGACCGACTGCACAATGTCTGCCCGAACGATGATGACCGCCAAGTCTACGGCAGCCGGAACGTCACTTAAAGAAGCGTAGGAATGCACCCCCAACACATGGGAGCTGGTCGGATTCACCGGGTAGACCGAACCGTTGAAACCGTTGAGCAATAAGTTGCGGAAGATATCGTTCCCGACCGTACCTGGCCGGGTCGAAGCACCAACAACCGCAACCGACTTGGGATGAAAGAGTTCAGCGAGTTTGGCGTTACGTTCGTCGGTTGTCATGGACTACAGACTCTCCTTCAATTTGGTGTAAGCATAGCATCGACACTGTGTTGCTTGGAATCGCGCAGAAGACCGCAAGTTCACAATCCCATATTTATCGCGCGCGGAGCCCCAACTGACAATGCCCTGCGTCAGTAAACCTTGGGTCTTTCCGCAGAAAAAGCTGACCTCGCCCCCAGGGCGGTAGGGCAGATACGCCCCCATCAATGCGGTTGCGTCCGCTTCGCTGTCGCCGGGGGGTGCTGTAAAAGGCCTGGGATTCGGCGCCCCGGTCTGACTTCGTAGCTTCGCAGAGGAATTGTCATTCGACCCTTTTCGACTGGCCGGTGACGTGGTATTCTCCGTTGTTGTTCAAAGCGTCCGGAAACTGGAAGGAATCAACTATGCTTTTGGCCTTCGGCGAAATCATGCTGCGTGCAACCCCGTCGGGAATGCTGACGTTCCGGCAGGCGTTGCCCGGTTCTCTTGAATGCACATTTGGCGGTGGCGAGGCGAATGTTAGCGCCTCGCTGGCGCTGCTGGGCCGACCGGTCCGGTACATAACGGCATTGCCTGACAACGCCATTGTCGACGCTCTGGTCGGCACGTTGGCCGGCCTGGGAATCGACACCCGTTTCATCCGCCGCCGCCGGGAAGGCCGCTTGGGAATCTACTTCCTCGAAGGCGGAGCGAACCAGCGCGCCTCGAAGGTCGTTTACGACCGCGTACTGAGCGCCGTCAGCCTGGCCGCTCCGGAAGAATACGATTTCGATGCCGCTCTGGATGGCGTCGGCCGCGTGCACGTGACGGGGATCACCCCGAGCCTGTCGGAAAACGCCTTTCTCAGCACGCGAACACTCGTGGAGAAGGCGCGCGAGCGCGACATCCTCGTCTCGTGCGACCTGAACTTCCGCAAGAAGCTTTGGCGATGGCGCCCCGGCGCCGAAGCGCGAGCACTCGCGGCCGAATGCATGAGACAAATCCTCCCCCATGTTACCCTGGTCATCGGCAACGAAGAGGACGCCGACAAGGTCCTGGGAATCCGCGCCGAGGGGACCGAAGTCGAGGCCGGCCAGATCAATCCGGACGCCTATAACGACGTGGCACGCGAGATTGTCCGGCAGTTCCCGAACGTCCGCCAGGTGGCCATTACGCTGCGCGAGAGTATTTCCGCCAGCCACAACAACTGGGGCGCCATGCTGTTCGACGCCGAAGCGGACCGCGCCTTCTTTGCGCCTACCGACGCCGACGGCCGTTACCAGCCCTACGAAATCCGCAACATCGTCGATCGCGTCGGCGGAGGCGACTCGTTTGCCGCCGGGCTGCTCTACGGCCTCGACTCCGAACAGTATCACGAACCGGCCGACGCCATCCGATTCGCCGTCGCCGCCAGTTGCCTGAAACATTCCATCCCCGGCGACTTCAACTACGCCACCCTCGCCGAAATCACCGCCCTGGCCGGCGGCCAGGCATCCGGACGCGTCCAGCGATAGACCTTCCATCGCCCACCCCGTTCGTAGCCCCGCCGTCAGGCGGTCTTCCCGCATCGTACTCGTGCTCAGCTTCAGCGGTGCTCGTACTCGTAATCGAAGGTCCCGCGCGGCCGAAACGCCTTCCCTCCCCACCCCGTTCGTAGTTCCGCCGTCAGGCGGTCTTCCGCATCGTGCTCGTGCTCAGCGATAGCGGTGCTCGTACTCGTAATCGAAGGTCTTGCGCGGCCGCAACCCTCCTCCAACCCCGCCCGTTCGTAGTTCCGCCTTCAGGCGGTCTTCCGCATCCTACTCGTGCTCAGCTTCAGCGGTGCTCGTACTCGTAATCGAGGGTCCCGCGCGGCCGCAACGCCTTCCAACCCCGCCCGTCCGTAGTCCCGCCTTCAGGCGGTCTTTCCTTTCCGGCACCGTGGCTTGGCTGCGGGAGCGAACGTCTCGCGTGTGTTCCGATTGCGATTACGAGCACGAGCACGACCTTTGCACTTCTACTCGTGCTCAGCTTTAGCGGTGCTCGTACTCGTAATCGAGGGTCCCGCACGGCCGCAACGCCTTCCAACCCCGCCCGTCCGTAGTTCCGCCGTCAGACGGTCTTCCGCATCGTACTCGTGCTCAGCGATAGCGGTGCTCGTGCTCGTAATCGAAGGTCCCGCGCGGCCGAGACTCCTTCCAACCCCGCCCATCCTCGTCGCTCGACTCTCCAATTCGACTCCGTCGGGCGCGTTCACAAGTCGGAGGTCGAGACGCACCGATGCGGCCATAATAAGCGAATCAGTCCCGAAGGGACGTCCCTAATCAAGCCCAGGCCGCAACCCTCCTCCAACCCCGCCCGTTCGTAGTTCCGCCTTCAGGCGGTCTTCCGCATCCTACTCGTGCTCAGCTTCAGCGGTGCTCGTACTCGTAATCGAGGGTCCCGCGCGGCCGCAACGCCTTCCAACCCCGCCCGTCCGTAGTCCCGCCTTCAGGCGGTCTTTCCTTTCCGGCACCGTGGCTTGGCTGCGGGAGCGAACGTCTCGCGTGTGTTCCGATTACGATTACGAGCACGAGCACGACCTTTGCACTTCTACTCGTGCTCAGCTTCAGCGGTGCTCGTACTCGTAATCGAGGGTCCCGCGCGGCCGCAACGCCTTCCAACCCCGCCCGTCCGTAGTCCCGCCTTCAGGCGGTCTTTCCTTTCCGGCACCGTGGCTTGGCTGCGGGAGCGAACGTCTCGCGTGTGTTCCGATTGCGATTACGAGCACGAGCACGACCTTTGCACTTCTACTCGTGCTCAGCTTTAGCGGTGCTCGTACTCGTAATCGAGGGTCCCGCACGGCCGCAACGCCTTCCAACCCCGCCCGTCCGTAGTTCCGCCGTCAGACGGTCTTCCGCATCGTACTCGTGCTCAGCGATAGCGGTGCTCGTGCTCGTAATCGAAGGTCCCGCGCGGCCGAGACTCCTTCCAACCCCGCCCATCCTCGTCGCTCGACTCTCCAATTCGACTCCGTCGGGCGCGTTCACAAGTCGGAGGTCGAGACGCACCGATGCGGCCATAATAAGCGAATCAGTCCCGAAGGGACG
Organism: Thermoguttaceae bacterium; assembly: GCA_040772845.1. Lineage (GTDB taxonomy): Bacteria > Planctomycetota > Planctomycetia > Pirellulales > Thermoguttaceae > PWXP01. Next base: position 3,849,452 of record JAXGXG010000001.1, on the reverse strand, counting down.
TCCCTAATCAAGCCCAGGGTGGAGCCGATGCGAGGAACGAGCGAGCGCAACCCTGGGTTACGAGAACGGAAAACAGAAGCCCGAAGGGCTGGCCCTAACTCTCTCCCCGCCGCAAACATCGAACCGAGAACTGCCTCTGTAGCACTTCTTCGATTACGATTACGAGTACGAGTACGAGTACGAGCACGAACTTTGCACTCCTGCTCGTGCTCAGCGATAGCGGTGCTCGTACTCGTAATCGAGGGTCCCGCACGGCCGAGACTTCTCCCCTCCCCGCCCATCTTCGTCGATCGCGCCCATTCGGGTTCCTGGCAATCTGAAGGGGAAGGGAACGCTAATCCTCGCTAATCTTCACTCATCGGAAATGGCAAGCGCGTTGAGCTTGTGGGGGTTGGTTGACAGACGACGGATGCAACATGGACGGGCAGGCGAATGCTCTATGTCCTTCGCGGTCTCCTGCCCGTCTTCTGAACTGCGGTACGATTGACGTCAACGCGAAGGCAGAGAAGAGAATGAACAGGAGGAAGCAGAGGACGCAGAGAAAGAGAATGTTACCGGCTGCTTTTCGTGTGATTCGTGTCTTTCGTGGTTCATGTCTCTTGGGCTGCGGCCGATTTGGGTTGCAGGCAACGAAACTCGCGCCGTTTCAGGGCTGGCGGTTGTCGTGGAGACAGGTAAAGGGGCCGGCCAACGGCGCGGCCTACCTCACCGGCCCCAACAACCAACTCCTCTTCGACGGCGTCTATTCCTATCTGTATGACCCCGAAGGCAATCGCACGGCCCGGTTTATCGATGTGAACCCCAATGGCCTTCTGGATGCTGGCGATACGGCCGCGACCACCTAAGCCTGGGACCATCGCAACTGGCTCACGCGAGTCACCGACTACGACCTCTACGGCGATCCGGCTACGCGCGCGGTCGACCACCTCTACGACATCGAAAACCGCTGGATCGGCCGCGACGTGGACCTCGACGGCGACGGCCAGATTGACACCCGCACCCGGTTCGCGTACGATGGCAATCAGATCGTGTGGCAGTTCGACCGCGCCCTCGCTCCCACCGGTGACCCGGCCGACCCGCTCGCGCTAGAAGACCTATCGCACCGTTATCTCTGGAACCCAGCCGCCGTGGACCAGCTCATGGCCGACGAACAGGTGCCCGATCCGGCCGTTGCCGGCGATATCGTCTGGCCCCTCGCCGACCACCTCGGCACCATCCGCGACCTGGCCGCGTACGATTCCGCCACCGACACCACCACGGTAGTCAACCATCGCACCTTCGACGCCTACGGCAGACTCCAGTCTCAAACCAACGCCGCCGTCGATTGCCTCTTCGCCTACACCGGTCGTCCGCTCGACCAAGAAACCGGTCTCCAAAACAACCTCCACCGCTGGTACGACCTGGCGACGGGACGTTGGATGAGTGAAGATACAATCGGGTTTGAAGGGCGGGATGGCAATTTGTTCGGATATGTCGCGAATGGGCCGGTGAATGGGGTGGATCCGAGTGGGTTGGGGGGTAAGCGGCAAGAAATCACCGACGCACCCATTGATATCGTAGTACGTCCCCGTGTTACACCGGACGATAGATGGGAGAACGAGTATCGGGTAGTTGACATCGTCTTTCCTGACGGGGTGTTCCAGATTAGTATCGAAGTGCAATATCGTCCCGAAGTCGCTCAGGGTATTGGCACTCATGCCCAGACCACTCTCATTGTGCGAGCCGATTTTCTAGAAAAGCCACAATACACGGGCAAGACCCTCAAGCTCGCTGTTGTGGAGAGAGTTAATTCCACTGGACATGCCGAAGTCGTCGCACAGCGAGAGAACCTTGTGACCAAGGAGGGATGGTTTGTCAGCAGTTCGCAATACTTAATTCTTCCAACAACGATTCCACGCCGATCCGCTTCCATCTTTCCCGGAGACTACTTCCCGCCTTACAATGCGCCATCGGAATGGAAACGGACGGCCCTAGGCGATTTTCCATATGCCGGGCACAGTGGCCAAACAAGTGCTTCCGCATGGTTTCGCCATCACGCAGAACGCAAGAAGCAAACTGCATTGATTGCGCCGTGGAGTGGGCGAAAGCCTATCACATCGGACTATATTCTGGGAATCAAGTGCGAAGAAACGGATGAATGGATCGGTTTCGTTCGCTTTGGAGTTCAAGAGGTGTTCACCAAGCACTCCATGGAAGGGCATTTGCTCATCTATCACGCCAAAGCACCGGCTTCAGAATCACCCTTCAACTACGGAGACGTGTGGCATGGAGGTTCGTTTTGGGGCGCCACGCTCATGCCTCAGCAATTCCGAGAAGCGATTGACCGCTTCAATGCGAGATTTAAGACGCAGTGGTGAGCCTTATCATGTTGTCAGATGAACAGAAGATGCTGGAACCCATGGCAATCGCTCTCCAAATGCGGCGAAGAGCGTTGCGTTCTCGACAAATGCGTGCGGTCGGCATTTGCGTGTTCGTGTGTGTTGTTGTCGTCGGGCTCGCGGGCGTGGCTTTGCACATGAAGGCACGTAATGCGGAGAGAGAACTCTACGAAGCAGACATGTCGGCTTTCCAAGGCACATGGGAGGTACGTCCAGGATGCCTCACGGTGATTGTGCAAGGTAGTGCATATCAGATCCTGCCCGATCCGCCGCGTGTCCCTGGAAAGCATGGCACATTCGTGCTTAGTGTTGCGACGGTGCCTAAGACCGTCGATTTCCTTTGGCAGGAGGCTGCACTTGATGTTCATCGCGATGTGTTCACGTATTCGGTCGGTGAAGATACGATTTCGATGCGGCTGGTCGCAGATACTGGCCCGAATGGCGCGATTCAAGCGGCACCGGAAGGACTGATAATGGTGTGGTCACGAACGATAATGGGGGATTGCGGGAACGTGCTTACGGAAGAGTGAAAGAGGTCGGGGCGAACTAAAGCTTCCGGTACTTTGTGTGGCGATAAAGGTACCGCACACCTGGTCAATTGAATACGCATCGGAGAAAGAGGATGATGGTTTACCTGCGTTGTGCTGACGTCTGTATTGCAGCAACGTGCTTTGCGATGTCGGGTGCGTTAGGTGCTTCAGGTCTTGTGGAGTCGAGGTATTGGGTCATAGGGATGAGCGGTTGTGCCGTAGGCGGCTGTGTTCTGACGTTGTATTTCCGTGTCTATCAGCCGTTGTTGGGTGCCGTCGCCTGTGTCATTCCACTGTTTCTGGTGAGTGCTGCCGACTTACCGAACGAGCCTGATATGGAATTCGCTCCCATCAAGTGCGAGTACAACCTGGGAACCATCCTTGGGGCAATGATGGCCTATCAGGAAGAACATGGGCACCTGCCACCTACCTGCATCGCAGATGAAACTGGACGCCGCATGCATAGTTGGCGAGTGTTGCTGCTTCCTTATCTGGGGTATGAAGATATCTACCGTCGTTATCGGTTTGATGAGCCATGGGATGGGCCGAATAATCGCCGTTTGTGGGACGAACGGATCGAAGTGTATCAATGTCCGAACGACACCAACGCAAGGACGCGGGGCAATACTAGCTACCTTGCCGTCGTCGGTGAGCCGGCACTGTGGTCAGGGCCGATGCCCTGCAAAGCTGTGTTCTACGCAGGTTTGCATCCCAGACGTCTGCTTGTCGTTGAACTCCCGAATACAGGCATTCGGTGGACAGAGCCACGGGATTTGTCGGCAGATCCGGATCATCGTCCGGATTTGTCACGTGATCGCCTGCTGTTGTCAGGCAATCATTTTGGAGGAACTGTGAACCAAGCCATTGCAATTCCGTTACCTTGTCGCGTCGCGATTGACGACGAGTGGACCATCGACGAACTGGATGCATGGATCATCGGCGACACGGCAAAGCAACAGCGGTACTGGAGAGTCCGCGTGAAGGAGGCTCTGGGCCAAGTGACCCACGGAGAAGTCTCGGTGCAATTAAACGGGACAGGTGCAACTAAACGGGACGGGTCCAATTCCCCCTAGACACTGACATCAAAAGATGTTACCACGCACCCCTGCAGTATTGGACCTGCCCAGCTTAACTCCCCAGGGAGGTGTCTATGCTTCGCAGAATATTGCCGAAGGTGTGCTTTCTACCGACGCGGTCAGCGCTGCTTCTCGCTTCTGTCTTTCATGTTCTCTGCCTTGGGGGAATGGCTGCTGAAACGGGCACGTCTCCGGATACGTCTCCACCGACCGGTGAGAAACAGGCGAAAACGGATGCAGTACGGGGCCCGCTGCCTCCGCTTCCACCCAAACATTGGCCGTGGGAGAATGACGAAGCGTTTGCAGAAAAGCGAGAACATGCCATCAAGCTAATTCAGGACAACGGTGGAGAGATCCGTTTTCGCGAGAATGCAAAAGAATGGTGGGGGAGATCGTCGTACGGACGCCCTTTTCCATCCGACGTGGCTGTTCACGCCGGCGGTCGTCTGATTAGTGGCGTGGCCTTCAGAGAGACTTATATAACGGGCGAAATCGATACGGTTCCCGAAGATGTCAATGACGAGTTGCTTGCGGCGACCTTGCCTTATATGCCGGACATCAAGGGTTTGATGTTGAGTCTGACGATGGTCACCGACAAGGGGCTGGCAAACATAAAGCACCTTCCGTACCTTGAGACCCTCATGCTTTACTACGGCTGGACTGACCAGTATCCTGTACTGATCACCGATGCGGGAATGAAGCCTATTGGCGAGCATCCCAATCTTTGGGAGGTGCAGCTATATGGAATGCCGATTACCGATCAGGGCATTGCTCACCTCGCACATAGCCGTACGATTAGAGCGTTATCCATTCACGGGTGTCCGATTACGAGCAAGTGCTTTCTTTCTCTTGCAACAATGCCAAGCTTGGGCTCGTTGAACACGAGCCGCTACTTGCCCCCGGGTATTCCCGAGTCCTATCGGCCGGACTTCTCGCAACCCATTAGCGAGGAGGTGGCCCGTGCAATTGAGTCACTCGATGGGCGATTGGTGTTTTTGCTTATGCCGGAAATGAAGGAGGGGGACGTTCATCCATCTTTCTTGGAAGCCGTATCGAAGATTCGATCGCTCAAGCGCTACAGGGGACTTCCCCTGCCCACGAATGCAAAGGAGCAAGGCTTGGAGGCAAAGTGAGTGGAGAACATGGCTCGTGGCCGACGGTTAGCTGGGCGACCGCGGCTCCAGGCGGGGCAAGCCCGCCGGTGGCCCTTCCGTGAATTGGCCCGGCCGGCCTGACTGGTCGGCGACGACCTGGATATAGGAGAAGAGTTCGGGTAGATGCTGCGCCTCATCGATAATCAACTTCGGTCCGAACTGGGCGAGGAAACCTCGCGGATCGTCGCGGGCGAGATTCCGCTGATCGGGCGCCTCCAGATTGGCATATTGGTAGTCGTACAGGACAGATCGGACGAGCGTGGTCTTGCCCGACTGTCGCGGACCGGTGACGGTTACGACGGGAAACTGCTTAACGGCCGATTGAAGTCGGGCGGCAAGGTGGCGTACGCCCTGCAAGGGAGGCTCCTTGCAGATTGAACATCTGATATGCACTTTGCAACAAAACCAGCCGGGTGGCAGTGATTCACGCTTGACGCGTCCGCCAACCCCCACGTTACGCCAGCCGGCGACCGACCCTACAGAGGGGGCCCATAGAGGTGTCGGTTCTTACGAGGGCCCAGGCCCGCTTGCCGGCCCTGTTGGCTCGGGTTGCCAAAAGGGAGCAGATCACGCCTGCTCTGGCCGCTTGAGGTAGCCAATGTCCTGGTCATTTGCGAGCGTCGTGACCGCGTGACGGCCGCACGGATAGACGAGTTCCTCGGTATGCTCGGTAGTCTGTAGCGGCTTTGGCCGCCGAAGCATGCCGGGGGAGAGTTGTTTGGCAGCCGCCGTGATGTAGCAGCAAACGTGAGCCTCTCTCGGACAAGCCGGGAGAATCGTTTTCTTGATAGGCTGCAGGATTCCGTGGGGGGCTGTCGGCGAGGCAAGGTCGCGATTGGGAGCACGAAGAGGGGGACGCTTTGCCTAGTCCCTGCATTTGCCATTGGAAGGCGGCAAAGTACATTGCTTGTCCTTGCATTTGTCTGTGCCGGAAGGTATGACAGAACGGTCTTCAACGCCGGTCGGCAAACGCTCGAAGACCCTTGTAGAACAACATTGCGAAGAATCCGTTTAGGGGAACAGGAAGGCGCGGAGGCAACGGAGGGAAGCAACTCGGTTGTTTTATTCGTAGACCATGCACTGCAATTGCTGCACGGAGAAGCTCTTGTCCTGGTTTCGTTCGATGACAATGAACGGTCCGGCGGCCGGATCAAGGGTACCGTCGAAGATGACGTTTCCATCAACGGTAGCTGTGACATGCTCCGGTTGCTCCTTAGAATGCAGAGTTGCGACGGTGGCCGGCCCCAGCAGTTGCGCAAAGTCCTCCCATTCGCGCGTCCCCACGAAATCAACCCTAATGTGACCGACAGTCACCGTGACTTGTCGGTTTACGAGACCACAGGACGCCATGATCCACCAGGACTTCGCGTCCATCTCACGATGCCGCTCAAGCCATTCGTTCAGAGACTGCACGGTCTGCTGTTGCCTGTGTTTCTCATTCCGCCATAGAGCCGTGGTCGTAAACCATGGAACACACATCGCAACCACCAGAACGACAATGAAACTCTTTCTCATGATCGCACCTCGATGTCGAGAAACCGCTACCCACTATCCTATTCAGGAACGCGACGGCAGGCAATGCATCTGGGGGAGGTGGGGAGAGGAGGGCGGAAATGGAAGCTGGAGGTTGGAGACGCGCTGACGTGGGAGGATGGGGGCCTGCAAAGCGCATTGCGTGTCGTTGTATTTTCTTGATGTCCCTGCCGGCCTTGTGCCGGTGGAGCGGGGGTTTGGCAACTAGATCGGTTGATACGGAACCGAACGTTTCCTGCCACCTCACCGCCGCCTTTGGCGGCGGTGAGGTGGCAGGAAAGAGGAACATCTCTGGAGCGTCTTGTAGTTGCCAAACATCGCTCCACCGGGATGAACCCGGGTGGTGGTGTGCGCGGGCGCGATCGGACCCAGTTTTGAATTCCAATCGCTGGACGTGACGATGACTCCGCCCTGCCGTCCCGTTCTGTCAAGTGTCAAGAGTTGACCCCGGCTCGTTGCCCCGGCTCCCCCTTGCGCCAGAATATCTAGACTTCTGGTTGTGTCTCTTGCAGGTGCTTTCTACGGCGTTTGCGTGCGTGTGCAAATAGCCACGGCATCGGAAGGAATGCAAGCAGAAGAAATACTGCGAGTCGTACCCAGTTGAGGTAGTTGGGGCGCCGGATATTCCTAACGGGCTCCTTCCAATAATCGGGGACTTTCATATTGATGGCGAGCGTTTCTGCATGCTCGCGTGAAATCATCGGCCGGATGACGGACGCAGAGCCGTCGGCACGCACAAACGGCCGACAACTAGTGTGTGAATTCGGATGTGGTCCGACCGCGCTGGCCAGGCCAGGCGGTCCTGGTCCCGACAACGGCCAGGTACGTCGTCATCGTGTTGTCGGGCAGAGAGCTTCGCTCGTCGTGGGGGCAAACATAAATTTCCGGTATCCGTGTGGCCAGCTTCCGGTTGTTCGGGCCGTTCCACGGTTCATCGAAACGATATTGGGAGTACAGTTCGTCTTCGTCCAGGTAGGGAAGAATCAATACACGCCAACTATGTGCGCGGCGTCCCTCCTTGTCGCAGACATAGGCCGGTGGAAACGAACCGTATTCAGCGTGGTATTGATGCAGCGCCCATGCGATCCCTTTGAGGCGATTTGGGCACGCCCACCGTTTTTCTGCCTCGCATGCGCCACGCACACCGAGGCTGAGTGCCGAAAACAAGACCGTGAGTACAAAGCAAACGGCAAAAGCCCCAAAAAACTGTCGAGGCCGAAGGAACACCCACATCCATGTCGCAAGAAGCAGTATCCCCAGGATAGCGCCAAACCCGCCGAATGCTTCAATCGACACACCCATCAAGGCCACAGCATAGACAACGTACACGAGCCAAAAGGGAGAAGCCGGTATCGCTGGCGCTGCACGGTCCTCCGACGGGACTGATGGATTCGGGCTACTTGGCGTGTTTGAAATCATTGTGTTCGATCGTCAGAGTGGTTTGGTCCGCGTCGGTATCTTCTTCGATCTTTCGGACAATACCGAACCAGCCGACGTACTTGCTATCTTTGCCTGCGATGTCGTAGCCTTCGGCATGCGAGCCGGTCATGATCTCGTCGGCCGGCAACCGCTCGAAGAACGGCTGCTCCCGTTGACTGGGCGGATACTGCATGGTCGCCAGCCCGTCCCCTTGCCTTTTGGGCCACCAACAGCTCTCGTGCTGAACGGGCGTCGGCTCCACAGGAGTCGACGCGACTGCGAGCGTTGTAGACAACGCCCCACAAACAACCAACGATAGAAACGTTCGCATGGTTCTATGCTCCGGAAGAGAATGATGCCCCGCCTACATTGTACACCTCGCTGCTGCAAATACCAGTTGGTGCATGGTGTATGACGATGAGAGAAGGAGAGGAAGGGGGGGTAAGTTTTTTGACGGCCGATGTGATGTAGCAGCGAGCGTGAGGCTCTCCCGGACAAGCGGCCTGTTGGTTTACCGGGAATACAAGCACGAAGCGCCAGCGAGTGTGTCGGCTGGACTCACTTGCTGGCGCTGCGAGCTTGTATGGGGGACAAAAACGCAGGGACAGGTAATGCGCCGGGGGAAGCAAGTCGGTGGTTGTTCGTTGCCAGTGGGTGCGGACCTCGTTGTGTACACGAGTCTCGGCTGCCACCGGCCGGCTTGCCCGGAGCGGTGGTCTGTTGGCTACAGGCAGTCCCCAGTTTCCCCATTTCTTTTGTGCCGCATATGGGCGTTTGGCCCCGCCGACGGCCACAAGGCCCTTTTGTAATAGGGGTATCGTACCACACGGAAGACTGGCATCTTGTGAAAGCCCGGGTGGGCTGGTAGAAAAGATTGTTGGGAACGCTGGCTCATTCTCGTTCGCCACACGAGCGCTTCGTGCACTGTTTCGGATCGGACTGTAGACTTATGGCACTCATAACTTTGCGTGTACTGGACGGGGCCGATCGGGGGCGCACCTTCGAAGAGATCCCGACACCGCTGACCATCGGGCGCGAGGACGGTAACGCCGTCCAACTCAACGACGAGCGGGTGAGCCGGTTCCACCTGAAGATCCAGGAGGATAACGACCGGATCGTCATGACCGACCTGCAGAGCACCAACGGCACGAAGGTCAACGGCGAGAGCGTGCAGTTGTGGATTCTCCGGGCGGGCGACGTGCTGACGGTCGGGCGCAGTCTGCTGCTGGTCGGCTCGCGCGAGGACGTTGCCCGGCGTCTGGCGTCGTTGCGCAAAGGCGAGCAGGGGGACGGCATTCTGTTGGAGATGGACGATCTGGAAGACCCGACCGAATCGGTCTCGCTCGAGTTCGAGTTGGGCTACGGCGACGATCCGGACGTGCAGACCACGCTCCACACGCTACTGCCGCCCGAGTTGCCCCAGGACCTCGGACCGGGGCAGGCGGCACAATTGGCGGAAGTTTTGTATTACATTCACCTGCGATTGCGCGGACTGATCCAGTCGGCCAGGGCGAAAGGCAAGTCAGACCGGGTCACCCTGGAACCGCGCCAGTGGCAGAGACTATTGGACCTTCAAGACCGGCTTGCCGGCTACCTTCGGTCGGTGGGCGAGCCAGGAGAATAGCCACCCGATGAGCACGGACGCGTTTACGCATCTGCATTGTCACAGTCACTACAGCCTGCTGGACGGCGCCGGGACGGTTCCCCGTCTGCTCGATCGCGCGAAAGAGCTGGGCATGACCGCCCTGGCCCTGACGGATCACGGCAACCTGCACGGCGCGCTGGAGTTCTATCGCGAAGCGAAGGATCGCGACATCAACCCAGTCATTGGGTACGAGGCCTATATTGCGCCGAAGAGCCGGCTGCTGAAAGACGCATCGGGGATGAAGGACGCCAGCTACCACCTGACGTTGCTGGCCCAGAACCGGACGGGCGTTCGCAACCTGATGAAGCTGGCGTCGATGGCGTTTACCGAGGGGTTCTATTTCCGCCCGCGTATCGACAAGGAAATTCTCGAAGCGCACAACGAGGGGCTCATCTGCTTAAGCGGGTGCGTATCGAGCGAGATCAATCGGATTCTGGTGGATGGTCAGCCGAACGCGCAGAAGCGGGCCGAAGAGGTTGCCGCCTGGTACGTCCGCGTGTTCGGCGACCGGTACTACATCGAAATCCAGAACAACGGTCTGGAAATCCAGCACTTGGCCACGGAAGGCGCGTGCGCGCTGGCCGAACGGATGGGCATTCCCCTGGTGGCCACCAGCGACGTCCACTATGTCAGCCAAGACGACGCCGGCGCCCAGGATATCCTGCTATGCGTGAATACGGGCAAGTTCCGCACGGACCAGAAGCGCATGCGGATGGATACCGACCAGTTCTATCTGCGCAGTCCGCAGGAGATGTACGACGCCTTCCCCGACCGGCCGGACGCCGTACGGCGCAGCCAGGAGATTGCCGATAGCGTCAATATCGAGCTGGAGCTGGGCAAGCGGCATTTCCCCGTCTTCACGCCGCCGGGAGGAGTATCCTCGGAAGACTATCTGCGCGACCTGTGCATTGACGGGTTGAAGAAGCGCTATGCCGACGATCCGGACCGGTGCCGCGACGGCCAGCTTTCGGACGAGGTGATGGCCCGACTCGATCGCGAGCTGGGAGTGATCAACAAGCTGGGGTTCCCGAACTACTTCCTGATTGTGTGGGACTTCGTCAACTTTTCGCGCGATCAGGGCATTCCGGCCACGGCCCGTGGTTCGGGCGTTGGGGCGCTGGTCTGCTATGCGCTGTTCTTGAGTCACGTATGCCCGCTGAAGTACGACCTGCTGTTCGAGCGGTTCCTGGACGAGAGTCGGCGCGAGGCGCCCGATATCGATATCGACTTCTGCCAGCAGCGGCGGGCCGAGGTGATCCAGTACGTGAAGGACCGGTACGGCGTGGCGAACGTGGCGCAGATCGGCACGTTCGGCCGGCTGCAGGCGCGTGCGGCCATCCGCGACGTGGGACGCGCGATGGGAATGCCTATTGCCCGCGTCGATTCGGTCGTGTCGATGGTGCCCGAGGTCCTGAATATCAAGCTGGCCAAGGCGCTGGAGACAAGCGATCAGCTCCGCGAAGCCCGCGACAAGGACCCGCAGGTGCGCGAGTTGCTCGATTTTGCGCAGCAGGTGGAGGGGCTGGCCCGCAATATCGGCACGCACGCCGCCGCCGTGGTGATTGCCGACCGGCCGTTGACCGACTACGTGCCCTTGCAGCGGATTACCGGCAAGGAAGAACTCATTACGCAGTGGTCCATGAACGACGTGGAGCGGGCCGGCCTGCTGAAGATGGACTTCCTCGGGCTCCGCAACCTGACCATTCTGGCGAAGGCGGTGGAACTGGTCGAGCAGATGACGGGCCAGAAGATCGACCCGTACAAGTTCCCCGTTGACGACCAGGGTGCGTTCGACATCTTCTGCCGCGGCGAGACGAAGGGCGTGTTCCAGTTCGAGAGCGGCGGCATTCGCGAACTGCTGCAGCGTATGAAGCCGGACCATTTCCGCGACATCATCGCCACGAACGCCCTCTACCGGCCCGGCCCGCTCGAAGGCGGCATGGTCGATGACTACATCGAGGTGAAGCACGGGCGTCGCAAGCCCGAGTACAAGCACCCGGTTATGGAGGAGGTGCTGGCCGAAACGAACGGCGTGATGGTCTACCAGGAGCAGGTGATGCGTATTCTCAACCGGCTGGGCGGGATCCGCCTGGCCGACGCATATACCTGCATTAAGGCCATCAGCAAGAAGAAGCTCGAACTCATCGCCAAGTTCCGCCAGCAGTTCATCGAAGGCGCGGGCGAAAAGGGCATGCCCAAGAACGAGTCCGAGGATCTGTTCGGGCTGATCGAGAAGTTTGCGGGCTATGGATTCAACAAGTGCGTGGTGGGCGACACGATTATTGTTGACGCCAAGACGGGCGAGCGAACGACGGTGGAGCAGCTTTTCCACGACAGGAGGGCTTTCTCCATCCATGCCCTGGGCGAGGACGGCCGACTCCGTGCGCGACGGGTCACCGACGTTGTTTGGAACGGCCGGAAGCAAGTTTACGCGCTCTCGACGGCCCAAGGCAAACGACTCGTCGCAACCGGGAATCACCCGCTCCGAACACTGGATGGCTGGCGATGGATCGATGACCTGAAGCCGGGCGACGCCGTTGCCGCGCCTCGCCGCCTGAATGTAACCGAGGGCTGTCGCTGGCCACGGCATCAGGTGTTGCTTCTGGCCCACCTCCTGGCCGAGGGCAATACGTGTCATCCGTCGTGCGTGTATTTCTACAATAACGACCGGCGATTGGTGGACGACTTCGTTGCGTCGGCCGAGGCGTTTCCGGAGTCGGTGGCGCGCGTCTCGCAACGGCAAGGGCGATTTGAAGTTTGCGTGGGCCGTGGCGAGCCGTCCCGATTCGAGGCAGGTCGCACGCCATGGAACGCCGGCGGCGCCGCCGTCGCGGTGAAATCGCCCCCGAAACGCAGCGGAGCGTTCCGTTGGGTGGAACAACTCGGCCTGATCGGCTGCAATGCCCGTCGGAAGTTCGTTCCTGCCGAGGCATTCCAGCTTGCAGATGATCAAGTCGAATTGCTGCTTGGCCGGCTTTGGGCAGGCGACGGTTTCGTGGGCAGTGCGGGGCAGATGCCTTACTACGCCACCGCATCGCCTCAACTCGCAAGCGACGTACAGACCCTGCTGCTCCGGCTGGGCATTGTCGCCGGCATCCACGCGAAGACCATGCGATACGTCTACAAGGGCGAGTCTCGCGAAGCGCGCGGTTATACCGTCCATCTTGTCGGCGAGGAATCGATCGCATCGTTCTTGGACCGGGTCGCCACACACGCGATCGGCCGCGAACAACAGGTCGCGGCTTATCGGCAGCATGTAGCGGAATGCGGACCATCGCGTTCGAGCAAGGACACCGTGCCGGCCGAAATTCGTAGCTGGATCGATGGCGAGCGGCGCAAGGCAGGACTGACTTGGCGCGACCTGGAGTCCCGAAGCGGGGTATCGATCCGGGAATTGGTTCGCCGAAACTCGTCCAGCAAGCGGGGCTTCCGCCGGACGACCATTGCAAGGCTTGCCGAGTTTTTCGGGTCCGAACGCCTTCGCAACGCCGCCGAGTCGGACGTCTTCTGGGACCGAATCGTGGCGATTGAACCGGCAGGGGTGGTCGATACGTATGACCTTACGGTGGAGGAGGACCACAACTTCGTCGCCGACGGGTTGATCGTGCATAACAGCCATTCGACCGCCTACGCCCTGGTCGCCTACATGACGGCGTACCTGAAGGCGCACTATCCGGTGGCGTTCATGGCGGCGCTTCTGTCCAGCGATATTTCCGGGCGAAACTTCAAGCGGAAAGACTCGGTGGTCGAGCACATGGAAGACTGCAAGCGGATGAACATTACCGTTCTGCCGCCCGACGTGAACCGGTCGGACGCCGAGTTCTCGGTCGATGACGACGGGAACATCTGCTTCGCCCTCTCGGCCATTAAGGGCTGCGGCGGGGCTGCGGCGCGGGCGATTGCCGAAGAGCGGAGGAAGCACGGTCTCTACAGCAGTATCTTCGACTTTTGCGAACGGCTCGATCCCGGTACGGTCGGCCGGGGCGCCGTGGAAACGCTGGTGAAGGCCGGCGCGTTCGATTCGCTGGGCGGCCACCGCGCGCAGCAGTTCGCCGCCATCGACCGGGCGCTCCAGGCTGGGGCCGCAGCCGCCGCCGATCGGCGCAGCGGGCAGCTCGGCCTGTTCGACGACGAAGACGATCCGGAAGAGAACGGCGCCGTCAACCTGCCCGATATGCCCGAATGGGAGGATCGCGAACGACTTGCCCGCGAGAAGGAGGTGCTCGGCTTCTACCTGTCGCAGCATCCGCTGGCCGAGTTTGAGGACACGCTTTCCACCTTCCGCTCGCACCGGACGAACGATCTGGGCAAGCTCGCGCCCCGAAGCGAGGTGTTCCTGGGCGGAATGCTGGCGTCGCTGAAGTACTCGCACACGAAGAACCCGCAGCCGGGCAAGCCGTCGCGTTATGTCATGTTCGACCTGGAGGATACCGAGGGGCTGGTCCGCTGTATCGTCTGGCCCGACAAGTTCGCCGAGTATGAAGAGCTGATCGCGGCCGACGCCGTTCTGATGGTCCGCGGCAAGGTCGACAAGCGACCGGACAGCGAAGAGGCCACGCTCATTGTCGACGAGCTGATCCCGCTGGACGATCTCACCTCGCGTTATACGCGCGGTATCGCCGTCCGGTTGTACGAAGATCGGCACGGCTTGCAGACGGTCGAGCAGCTTCACGAGATCCTGATGGGCTATCCCGGCACGCGGGAAGTGAGCATTGTTGTCTGCCTGCAAGATGGCAGTCGCGTTCCCTGCTCGGTGCGAGACGTGCGCGTGGAGGTTACCGGGGAGATGCGTCGGCGGGTGGAGGAGTTGCTTGGCCGCGAGAACTTCCGGCTACTAACTGCTCCCCCTCGCCCCGCCCGCGCCCCCCAGCGCAACGGCAACGGCTGGAACGGCAACGGCGGCCGACGGAGGGGATAGGAAGACGGGCGCCGTGTGGGTCTGATATCGATTGTGGCCAGGTAGACGTTCAGGCGGAAGCCGGCCGGATCATGTTGGCGTACGGGCGGCGGCGACGACGAAGGCGGACTGGCCGTGGCCGGGACGTAATGGCTCGATGGTTTGCGTTTCGGCCAACGGTTGCGATAGTGTCTGCCCCCATCCCTCCATAATGAAGCCGGCTCGCCGCAATAGCTGTTCCACCTCGTCGGCCGAAAAGAAGACGGCTTCGTGCCGGTTGAACCATGCTTCGTAACGTTCGTGATGCAACTGAAAAGGTCCTGTGCCCGTCATCCGGTACTCTCCCCGACAATATGAAATACGGTCTCTTTGACATGGCCGCGACTCGATGGAAGCCGTGCACGGTCCTGATCGCACCACAGATCACAGTAAGGAACCCGGTTTCTTCGGTCAACGGCAACCAGTGAGGACAGTGTTTTCGTAACCGAACCTTGCGGCCCGCAAGAATGAAAAGGGGGTGTAGCACCGCCTGAACTCAGGGCTCGGAACGAACGAGCCCAAAACGGTCCACATTTTCGAGGAACTTTCTGCTCGTTACGGGGTTCAATCCGGGAGGAGGAAGACCCCATGAAGCGTGCTCCTGAGATTCACCTCGCCGCGGACGAAATCTCAACCCTGTCTGAATGGTCCCGTGGCGGCAGCACGCCGGCACGGCTCGTCTTGCGGGCGAAGATCGTACTGATGGCCGGTGATGGCTGGATGAACAAAGATATTGCCGCAGAATTGCACATCGCGCCCAAGACGGTCTCGCTTTGGCGACGGCGATTCGCGGACGGGCGTCTGGCAGGCATCGAGAAAGATGCCCCGCGCGCCGGGCGGCATCCCAAGCAGCGCGAGCGCATCGCACACCGAATCATGGAAGCCACCCTACTAGAGCCCCCTGCGCGTGGGGCAAGATGGACGACGCGAACCCTCGCGAAGCATCTCGGTTGCTCCCCCTCGATGGTACAGCGGGTATGGAAAGCGAGCGGACTGAAACCGTATCTGTTGTGCGCAGTGCGGCCGGACGACCAGTTTGCATTCCTGGAGACGTCGGGCAAGGTGGCCGTTTCTTCCTGACCCGGATTGTCTGCGACACCCAGGAACCGCTCGTAATTGGCCGTGGCCTCCACTACCTTCATGGCGCACAATACGATAGTCTGTTTGTGGAGATCGATGCCGAGCAACCTGATGGCAGGAATCCTTGTGTGGACGCAAATCGGTTGTCCCGATGCTTCCCGCAGGGTTACCGCGCTTTCCAAGGGTTGTCACGTGCGTCGCGATCTCCTTTCTCATAGTATTACCGTGTGTCGATGAATCGTCGGGGCGGATCGCCGCGCGCAACGGTTGGCAGACGACTTGTCGGCGCATTGACTGCAATAGTGGTCTCTTCTCATACCGGAGCGGAATCCATGTCCTACCGAAAGCGGCCCGTCGCAATGTGCTTTCGCCTGGCCTGTCTGCTGCTCGGCGCCCGACAGAAGAATGCCGTCTTGGTTACACGCAGCTACGACCGCATTAGCGGCGGCTACAACGGGGCGTGGACGCATCACATGCGTCACCTGACAGACGAACTGATCGACCGGCTGGATGTGCAGGAAGGGCAGTCCGCACTCGACCTCACCTGCGGAACCGGATATGCGACCCGGTGCATCGCGGCGCGGACCGGCGGTCGTGTGGTCGGCGTCGATGCGTCGGAGGGGATGCTCGCCCAGGCACGGGCGGAATGCCCCGAATCGTGCGAGTTTGTTCACGCCGACATCCTCGAGTATCTTCGCACACTGCCCGACAATAGCCTCGATAGGGTGGCGTGCTGCTGGGGATTGGGCTACTGCAAGCCGATCAAGGTGTTGCGGCAGATCCGGCGCGTATTGAAGCCGGGCGGCAGGGTGGGCATTATCGACAATAGCCTATTCTCGCTCCGCGAGGTGCTCTGGACGTCGGTCTTGACCTTCATGGAACAGCCTGCAAAGCTCGAGAACATCATGACGTTCCGGTTCCTGACGGGATGCCGGCAGTTGCGGCTCTGGTGCCGGCTGGCGCGTTTGAAACCCACGTGCGGCTGGGGAGGCGAGAAGCGATATGCGGTCGCCAGCGGCGAGGAAGCGATTGCGCGATTGCGCGCGACCGGCGCGGCGGCCGGATTCGAGTACGCCGCGAACGAGCAGGACTCGCCTGCGGTCTTTGCCCGGTTTGCAGAAATCCTCGAACAGCGGTACTGCAAAGAGGGCGCCATTCCGATCGTCCATCGTTACCTGGCCGGAATCGCATTGAAATGATCGTGCCCCTGATTCGCCTGACGCGCCCCTACTATACGCTGCCGCTGGCCGCCGGTCTGATCGTCATAGCGGCGTACGTTACAGGCGGGCGGTTGCAGAATGCGGCCGGGCCGCCGGTGGTTGCGATGCTGGCGCTCTACAGTGTGCTTTCCGCCGCGTACGTTCTGAACGACGTCTGCGATATTCGTGTGGATACCCTCAACAGTCCACGGCGCATGCTGCCCAGCGGGAAGGCATCTCTGCGCGCCGCCATGAGTACGGCCATTGGCCTGTTTGCGGCGGGGCCGATTCTGGCGTCGTTCTGCGGCGCGCCGTTCCTCGCAGTTCTGGCGATGGTGACGGCTGGATTGGTGGTGTATGACGTGTATTCGAAGCGGCTCGGCATGTTCAAATCGCCGCTGGTTGCGCTGTTGACGACCTCGCTCTATCCGCTGGCGTTCGCGCTGTGCGAGCCGGTCGAGACACCACGGCTGCACGTTGTACTATGGATCCATCCGCCGTGGCTCTTTCTGACGACACTGGGCTACGAGATGCTCAAGGATACGTGCGATGTGCCGGGCGACGGTCTTGCAGGCAATACCTGCTGGTCCGCCCGTTGCGGCAGTCCCGGCTTCCTTGCATCCGCCCGCGCGATCCTACTGGCCGCCAGCCTCTTGACGCTGCTGCCCTACGCCTTGGGCTACTGCAAGGCCGTTTACCTCGCCAGTGCCGTCCTCGCAATCGGCCTCGTCGCCCTATCGTCTTGCCTGCGGCCCGCGCGAGCGATTCCGCTGGTCTACGCTTCGGTCGTCGTCATTACGGCCGGCTCGCTGGCGGATTTGTGGGCTTACGGTCCCTGAAGAGGTTGGCGAACACGGCGGGTAGGGGAGTTTCGGCGATGTGTTGCCGGCATATGGCTTCGCTATCCGGCCGGCACAGCGGGAAGGTGTCGGCGGTCTGAAAGACGTCAGACGTCTCGTGAAGCTGGCGAATCAGGCAACCGCATCGCGGCACGGGGAACCACTCGCCCATGCGAACCCAAATATCGTACAGCGATTCCTCGCATACATTGCCGAAGGCGAGCGGCGTCAGGTCGCACGGGCACACGTTCCCCACCGCATCGATGAACAGATGATGATAGCCGGCCCCGCACCCGAACAGGGCGTCGGACTCCAGGTGCGAGAACGCCGCGATCGCCGGCGGCCGGCCGCGACGGTTCCACCGCTTGTGCAGCCGCGTCAATTGCGCCGATTCCTCGGCGGTCAGAATGGCGCCGTCCTCGCGTGCGCAGCGGCCGGTCGGGACCGGTTCCAGAATACGGAACTCCTGGGCGCCGCATCGCGAAGCCAGTTCGGCCATGCGCAGGAGGGTTCCGTCACGAAGTTTCTCGCGGGTCGCCATGGTAGAGATGGCCGTGAACACCCCTGCTTCGCGCGCGATGCGAATAGCGGCCATGGCCATTGCAAAACTGCCTTCGACACCGCGTACGGCGTCGTGTTCGCCCGGGCGGTCCGATTCGATACCGATGGTCATACAGTCGAGCCCGGCATCGCGGAGTGCTTTCGCCTGCACATCCGTCAGGTTCAGGCCGGTTGTGAAGACGACCGTGGCCATCTCGCCGGTTGCGGCAATCAGGTCCGGAAGGTCGTCGCGCAACAACGGCTCGCCGCCGGTGAAGCCCATGGTAATGACCCCGAGCCGCCGAACCTGCTCGACCACGGCCAACGCCTGCTCGGTGGCCAGTTGGCCGGAGACGTGCCGTCCATAGCTGCAATGTGGGCAGTGGCAGGGGCAACGGCCGGTCACGGCATAGTAGACCGAATAGGGCACTCGCCATCGCTCGATGGCCGTTTGGAGGAACCGATCGAAGGCCGGCGAAGGGCAGGGCGGGAAGAACGAGTTGATATGGAGTCGGCCGTTGTGCCGCTGCGGGTTCTCGTACCGGAACTGCCAGCCCAGGTATGCCAGGTGCCTGAGGGATAACTTGCCCAGGCATTTCAGGAACACGGGCGACAGGGTAAGCCAATGGCGCAGCTTCATGGCTTGGAGGCTTTCGGCAAGTAGATGTAGATGAGCGAGCAGATCCCTCCCACAATCAGGCCGGCGCCGGCGCCCATGATCAGGCCAATAGTAACGGCGATCCCGTAGATGCTGTTTCCCAAATCGTTGGCTGGGGGCTGACCGTCGTAGGTCAAGAGGATCATGACTCCGTGGACCAGCAGGGTACACACAATGCCGCATCCCACGGCCGTACCCGTACCGACAAGCCACCGCGATCCTTTGGTGTAGTCGGATGAAAACCGCGCCAACACTCTCAGATATACCCATGCCAGGAAGATGCCGCTACCGCCGCCAGTGATGGTCCCGACCCACCAGTATTGCTCTTCCGAATAGACCATGCCGGCAAGTGTCCCGAACCCGCCTCCGGTGAGTGTCACGGCAATGAGAACGACGATTCTGAACGCAACGGGTAGTGGCATCATGGTTTCAGAATCTCCAGCAAGGATCGGCCGAACAACAACCTTCGCGTTTGCCTGACGAAGTTTAAGAACAGGCGTATTCCGCACATTCTACGCAATACATTCCTCTGCGGGAAGCCGCGCGTGCGGCAGGACGATCCGCTGATTGCAAAGGCGTGATCCTGGCTGGCTTATAACGCGCGCGGCGAGAGTCTCGCGAAAACCGCGTTCCAAGAGAAGGCCACCGAGGTGAAGCCCTTCACGCTGCCGCCGAGCATGCGAGATGAACTTCAGTCCGTCAAACGTGCAGGATGGCGTTCAGTCTGTCAAGCAGCCCGGGCCGAAGCCTATCCTACCAGTCGATGGCCAGACTGGCCCGGATTCTCCACGACAGGTAGGGTGGGTCAAACAAGCCGCTTCCTTGGTGGGTCATCGGTCGCCGGTGCCGGCGTTTTTCCAAGCGACGGGTTGGAAATCACCTCGATTGCGGCTTGTGCGGACCCACCAATGATTCACGCGACCTTGATCCACCCTGATATGGTTGGACTTGTCAAGGGGTTGTTTTCTGGATTGATTTTCGGATTTTACATGGGTCTAGACACGGAGGAGAGACATCCAGGTAGCGAGTATGGGCGACGGTGGATCAGCCTGATATTCGTGGATTGGTTACCGACATGACCTGATTCATCGTGGGGCGGCCTTGGTCTACGTATCGGGCATCAACCGCGTACGGTTGGCCTCAAGGGTGGAGCTAGGATTCCCCGAACCGCTCACTACCGTGGATGTCGTCTCCTTGTGTTTCGTCGAGTTAATGATTGGTTTGTTTCAAACAAGAAGCAGTGTTCGCGAGTGCCCTGCTGCTGGAGAGCCTGAGCTGGGGTTTGTGAAATAGGTCATTGGGCTAGCAACTCTGTTTCCTGACCCACCGCCCAGACAAAGCCCGCTAGCTCGCGAGCCACCGCCACGGCGACCTTGTTCTTGTTCTTGCCTTTGTGAATCAATTGCAGCATTCGTCGATTCAAGCGTTTCTGTGCATTCCAAGCGATGCGTCGTACTTCCGGAGCCACCGGAGCGTTGCGTTGGCGGATGGTTGGACTCATGTTCGGCAACGACCTGTAATGCCACGCCGCCTCGACAAAGATCCGACGCAAGTGGGCGTTGCCGGCCCGCGTAATTCGGCCCTGGCGGCGTTGCGAGCCACTGGAGTGTTCTTGAGGAACCAAGCCCAGATACGCCATGAACTGCTGCGCTGTGGCAAAACGCCGCAGGTCGCCCACCTCAGCAGCGATCACGGTTGCGGGCCGGGCAAGCCGCCCGGTGGCCTTTTTCCAGCCGTGTAAGTCCGCTGCTGCACCCTGCCGCCCCCCACATCTTGCGGGGTGTTGCAATCGGGGGGGCTGGCTGGTAAACTAACGAGTTTCGTGAACGTGGCCGTGCTATCCCGGGGGAGAGGCTGGCCGAGGCAGTCGCGTTCGCAACTGGAAACACTGCATTGGGAAATCGTTATGGCGCATGAAGTTACGCTCGTTCTGGGCGACGGTGTGGGGCCGGAATTGGCCGATGCCGCCCGCCGTTGTGTTGACGCAACCGGGGTGGAAATCAACTGGGATGAACAAGAGGCCGGCATCGATGTGATGGACCGGACCGGAACACCCCTGCCCGACGCCCTGATGGAGAGCATCCGACGCACCCGTTGCGCCCTGAAGGCCCCCATCACCACGCCCGTCGGTAAAGGCTTCCGGAGCGTGAACGTCCACCTGCGACAGGAGTTCGGCCTGTTCGCCTGCGTCCGACCCTGCAAACACTATCCCGGCGTGCGCACCTTCTTCAGCGATCGCGGCGTCGATCTGGTCATCGTCCGCGAGAACACGGAAGACCTCTATGCAGGCGTTGAGTTCCAGGCAGGTCAACCGGCGACCAGAGAGTTGATGGAGCACATCAATCAGCTTTCGCCGGACAGGACCATCAAGACCGGGCTGGAAGAGACGGGCATTTCCATCAAGCCGATCAGCGTATCCGGCACGCAGCGCATTGTCCGTTGTGGTTTTGAATATGCGCGCGATCACGGACGGCGCAAAGTCACCGTGGTCCACAAGGCGAACATCATGAAGCATACCGATGGGCTGTTCTTGCATACGGCCCAGGAAGTGGCCAAGGAGTTCGCCGATCTGGATATCGAGTTCGAGGACCGCATTGTCGACAACATGTGCATGCAGCTCGTGCAGAAGCCGGAACTGTACGACGTGGTCGTGCTGCCAAACCTGTACGGCGACATCCTGAGCGACCTGGCCGCCGGTCTGGTGGGCGGGTTGGGCGTCGCACCGGGTATGAACTTGGGCGACGGCGGCGCGATCTTCGAGGCGACCCATGGCAGTGCGCCGAAATACAAGGGGCAGAATAAGGTCAACCCAACGGCCCTGATCCTCTCGGGAATGCTCATGCTCCACCACCTGGGCGAAACGGCTGCGGCCGATCGGCTCGAGCAGGCGGTGGCGGCCGTCATTGCCGAGGGCAAGGACGTTACCTACGATATGAAACCGAATCGCGACGATCCCACGGCCGTCGGGACGCGTGAAATGGCCGATGCCATCTGTCGCAAGATGACCGGCTGAGGCCGCGCATGGAAGTGGCGTTGTCCATCGAGTGGCACGCTCGAAAAGAGGCGCGGGCGCCGAAGAAACTGAATACGACGATCGGCTTCGTCCTGATATGGACGGGCCGATCACGGCAATTGATGCAACATCGCTGCAACTTCTGTTCGTCCTCCGGGATGAACGTTCCTTGCCCCCCCTGCCTATCCGCCATGCTTGCCAAAGCTCCCCACTACCTGGCTCCATTTCACCGTAAACGGGTTCCCCATTTCTTCACCGACGTCCTGGTGATTGGCGGCGGCCTGGCCGGACTGCGGGCCGCCCTGGAGGTCGATGCCAGCATCTCCGTCCTCGTGACGACCAAGGAGGAACTCAAGGAATCCAACAGCGCGTACGCCCAGGGGGGCGTGGCCGGCGTGGTCGATGTCGACGACCGGTTTGAAGACCACGTGGCCGATACGCTGCGCGTCGGCGGCTCGCTGTGCGATCCCAACGTGGTGGAGAGCGTCGTCCGCGAAGCGCCGTTGCGGATCGAAGAACTCATGCGATGGGGCGCCCGGTTCGATCAGGTCGACGGACGCCTGGCCCTCGGACGCGAAGGAGGGCATGGCCGAGACCGGATCGTTCACGCACTCGGCGACGCGACCGGTAAGGAAATCATGCGGGCCGTCGGCGTGCAGGTGCGCAAGCGCGAGAACATCGACGTCTGGGAGAACACATTCACCATCGATCTGGTAACGCTCGATGGCGTCTGCCGCGGCGCCCTGGTGTGGAACCCGCAGCATGGCAAGACCATGGTATGGGCGAAGCAGACCATCCTGGCAACGGGCGGGGCCGGCCAACTCTACCGCGAAACGACCAATCCCGACGTGGCCACCGGCGACGGGATTGCGATTGCCTATCGGGCCGGGGCCACCTTGACCGATCTGGAGTTCGTACAGTTCCACCCGACCGTTCTGTACATTGCCGGTGGCAGTCGAAGCCTGATCAGCGAGGCGACGCGCGGGGAAGGGGCCCGCCTGGTCGATCGCTACGGGCATCGGTTTATGGGCGACTATGACGAACGGGGCGAACTCGCGCCGCGCGACGTCGTCAGCCGCGCAATCGTCGACCAGATGGAGCGCACGCGGCATCCGAATGTTTACCTGGACCTGACCCATCTCGATCCGGACAAGGTGCGTCACCGGTTTCCGGGCATTGCGGCGACGTGCGCCGACTTCAATCTCGATATCACGCGCGACCGTATCCCCGTCCGGCCCGGCGCCCATTACATGATGGGAGGCGTGCAGATCGATCTGGAAGGCCGGACGACGCTACCGGGGCTCTGGGGGGCCGGAGAATCGACGTGCAGCGGACTGCACGGCGCGAACCGGCTCGCCTCCAATAGTCTGCTCGAAGCGCTGGTGTTCGGCGTCCGGGCAGGCCGGGGCGCGGGTATGGCGGCCGCCGGCGTGGAAGGCGCGTATCAGGCCGCCGAGGTGGAGAACCGTCGCGTCGAGCCGCCGAAGGAAATGCTCAATCTGCCCGACATCCGCAACTCGCTGACCAGTCTGATGTGGCGAGAAGTGGGCGTGCGTCGTGACGCAGAAGGGTTGAAAGACGCTGCCGAGAGCATCGACTCCTGGTCGCGCTATGTGCTGGCCCGCCAGTTCAGCGATCCCGGCGGCTGGGAACTGCAGAACATGCTCGTCCTGGGGCGGCTTATTGTCGAGGCCGCGCGGACTCGCGCCGAAACCCGCGGCGCCCATGTCCGAACCGACTTCCCCAAAACGGACGATGCCCATTGGCATCGCCACCTCTCGTTCCAGCGCGATGCGAATTCCCCCATCCTCCTGGCGCTTCTGGATTCCGCAGGCCAAGAGACGGCAAGGCAGCCGAAGTAACCGTCCGTCCAGAGACGAACACGGGCTCCTGCATGTCGCGCCTCGCGTCCGAACCGGGCAGGGACGCCTTTGAATCCTAAGCGGTGCGAACGGCGCACATGGCCGAAAACGGAACGTTCGGGTTCTCGCGCGATGCATACTCGGCGTCCCATT
Organism: Thermoguttaceae bacterium; assembly: GCA_040772845.1. Classification (GTDB taxonomy): domain Bacteria; phylum Planctomycetota; class Planctomycetia; order Pirellulales; family Thermoguttaceae; genus PWXP01. Next base: position 3,825,437 of record JAXGXG010000001.1, on the reverse strand, counting down.
GCGAGTGGAATAGTACGGCATGGTTGCCGAACTGGTCGCGCACCATCTTCGCCGAGTAGGGCAAACGCATCTGGTCCAGTGGCGTAGACTCGTCGATCCAGCGAGCGAGTTTGAACGGCAGCCACTGCAAGTCGGTTGGCGTATCGTATTCGCTTTCGAGTCGGAACCGCACGACGTCGAATTGCAGCTCGCCGACGGCGGCAAGCATCGGCTCGCGGCGCATGGCGTGCGGATCGGAGAATACCTGGATCGCGCCCTCTTCCAGAAGCTGGCTCAAGCCTCGCTCGAACTGCTTCCGCCGATCGGTGCTGCGGCATCGCAGAATGGCGAAGTTCTCCGGCGAGAATTGCGGCAGCGGATCGAAACTGACCGGATCGCCCTCGCACAGCGTATCGCCCAGTCGGAACTCGCCCGGGTTGACCAGCCCGACAATATCGCCCGGAAACGCTTCGTCCATCGTCTCGCGCTCCCGGCCGAACACCCGGTGTGCGCGGCGCAGCCGAAGCTTCTCGCCCGTGCGCGTGTGCAGCACTTCCATATCGCGACGGAACCGCCCGGCGCACACGCGCACGAACGCAATGCGGTCGCGGTGCCGCGGGTCGAGATTCGCCTGGATTTTGAAGACGAACCCGGCGAAGTCCGGACGCGCCGCGGCGATGGGACCCGCATTGCTCGCCCGATCGCCCGGCGGCGGACACAGCTTCAAAAACCCGTGCAAGAAGTGCTCGACGCCCCAGTTCGTCAGCGCACTGCCGAAGAACACGGGCGACTGCTTGCCGGCGAGGAACTGCTCGCGGTCGAACCCGACGCCTGCCGCGCTGACCAGCTCGACCTCCTCGGCCGCCTGGGCGATGACATCGGTCCGGATTCCGGCTTCCGCCGGCAGCGAGCCGAGTTCGAACGACTGGAACGGGACCCGGTGCGTTCCGCTGCGCTGTTGGAACAGATGCGCGGTGCAAGTGGTCGTATCGACAATGCCTGCGAAATCGTAGCCTGTGCCCAGCGGCCAGTTTTGCGGAACGGCGTCGATTCCGAACTTCGCTTCGATCTCTTCCAGGACGGCCAGCGGCGATTGCCCGGGCCGATCGACCTTATTGACGAATGTGATGACGGGAATCTTCCGCAGGGCGCATACCTGAAACAGCTTTTCAGTTTGCGTTTCGACGCCCTTGGCCAGGTCGATGACCATGACGGCGCAGTCGGCGGCCATGAGCGTGCGGTAGGTATCTTCGCTGAAGTCGTGGTGCCCCGGCGTATCGAGCAGATTGACCTGATGGCCCTCGAACTCGAAGGTGAGCACGGTGGAACTGACGGAGATGCCCCGCTGCTTCTCCAGTTCCAGCCAGTCGGAGGTAGCCGCGCGCTGCGCCTTCCGGCCGCGGACCGCACCGGCCACGTCAATACAGCCGCCGAACAACAGCAGCTTCTCGGTAAGCGTCGTTTTGCCTGCGTCGGGATGCGAGATAATTGCGAACGTGCGCCGCCGCGCCACCTCGCGCAAGACTTGGGGATCGAACTCGTTCATCGTTGCCCGAAAAACCTCCATTATGCTCGCTCCTGACCGCCAAGTCAACAGGCCAGCCGGCCGCGTGTGCCGCAAGATTTTCTGGCACGCCTGGCTTGGGCTTGCAAACCTGCCAAATGCGGCCTGTACAATCGCTCGGCCTAAAACGGTCACCGCCGGGCTCGTCCCGGCGGAGTCATGACTGTCCAGCTACAAGCAGACTGGCTTTCGGGTATTGCTTTCCGCCCCGCCATCCGCCTTGACGATACGTGGTTGCCACTGTAGAGTGAAGAAACGCGGGTGTTGTCTGCCGGGCGAAATACAGGAACCTGGCCGCAGCGGCCGGGCCGAGGGCGAAACGTAGAGAAAGGAATCGGGGATGATAGGACGCCAGTGGCGGTTGTACCTCGATACGTCGGTGATCGGTGGCTGCTTCGACGTCGAATTCTCCGAGGATTCCCGCCGCGTTATTGACGCCATTTGCGCGGGCAAGGTCAGGCTGCTATTTACGGAGGTCCTGGAGGTCGACTTCGATGAGTGACTCGATTTGGGACCGTTTTCCGGCCGCATGCGACATTCGCTGTGTCGAATTGAAGGATCAACTCGCGGGTCGAGTCGCGCGCGAAACTCGCAACGTCTCTGCCGACGAACTGGTCGCCTATTTCCGCGACGCTTCCCGCCGTTTCTGGCAAGAAATGGGCCGCCCGTATCCGCCCGGCCGGGAAGAAGCGATGGCGACGGTCGAGAAGACACGATCGATTCAGCAATGAGGTTCTTTCGTTTCGCGGTGCAGCACGCGCCACTTCGCGGTGCCGCCCGCGCCAATGTAGTAGGCACACGCCGCTGTGCCGTCCCTGCCCACGGCAGTCTTTACGTGGCAACCGAACCGCCTTCCCTCCTGACGCCCGGAATCCGCATCCAACCCGGATCAGCGAGCGCGTCTTGAAGCTCACCTGCACGTCGGAAGACATGCTCCCGCTGGCCGAGGCGTGCGGCTTCACCGGCGGCAGTTTCCAGCGCGAATACGCCGGCCGCCTCCACCGCTGGGACCCCTCCGACCGCGCCCACCTCATGGCCCAACTCGACGCCGCCTACTTCCTCCTCTACGGCCTCACCCCCGACGATGCCGAGTATATGCTATCGACGTTTCAAGGGATCCACGAGCGGGTCCCGCTGCTTGGAGACGAGTCTTCGACCGCCAGCCGCATTCTGCGAGAGTTTGAACGGCTGCAGCGTACCGAAGCACCAATTCAGCCGATTGCCGTTGCCAGTTCATGTACGACGGCAATCCGTCGCTCAAACATCGCATCCCAAGCATCCAGACACTGGTTGACTATCTGGGTATTTCCGCTCTCCTCAGCCTGCTCGTGAAGGCGCACCAAAATGGGCACAAACACCGATATATCGTGCGAGATGGTGAGTGACGAATCGCGACATGCATCGCGCAGTGGCCCGACGAACTGGTCGCACATCGACAGCAGAACGTCAGAGAATGGCATCAGAGTGCCCACGTGCCCATCTAGACCACGGATCAGCCCGGTAGGATCATCGCGAAAAGCCTGGGATTGTACGAAGGATCGTACAAGAGCAACGCCCTCGGGCAGTTGCAGGATGTCTGTCGAGCGAACCACCGAGTGTAGCGATTGACGTACTTCTTCGTTCGGATCATCTTTGAGTCGCTCGATAAGGCGGCTGCATTTGTCGAAATGGTCTGCTTCGGCCACGAAGCGAGCCGCGATCTTCGCCACGCCTTTTCGCTGCGGAACGCCGCCTTGAAGGCAATGGTCAAGTTCGGCCATGAAGTAATCGTTGAAAAGCCATCTCGCAGCGACCTCCTGTGCTCCCGCTTCAGCGACGCGTGCTTGCGGTGCTTCCAGCATCCTAATGACGAGTGGCGCGAGCCGTTCCGTGTGACTATGCATTCCCGTACTAAAGAAATAGACTGCCTCGCGGCACGCTGCAACACGAAGATCCTCACTACTTGCCTCACAAAAGCACTCAATGGCAAAACTCTTGTCCACGTTCAAGATCGGCAGACACGCTCTTACCGCAGCGATTCTAACGGCTGGATGCGGGTCTTTGCATAGCCGCACAATGACTGGCCGGAATCGTTCAAGCAGGTCGGCATGGTTCCAAAGCTGTTGCCCCATTGCCAATGCGGCAATGCCTCGAACACAGTTCAAAGCATTGTTTTCAAGATTCTCGACCGTGGCCGCATCGGCATCGAAACTGCCGTTCTGATTGCCAATACACAGTTTGCCGTTGTCCGGGTCGGGGTGATTGCACGCGTACTCAGCAAGCAGCACATAGGTTGCATCCGACCATCGTTCCTCGGCTCGGTCGTGCAACAACCAACAGACGCTGGAGGCATAGTTTCGGCCGGGGGTGGCCGCGAATCGGGTCAACACTCGTTCGATTAGCGGTACTGAGGCTGGTCTCCAGGCTGCTTTAGAAGCATCGGGCTCGTCTTTGAACTCAGTCTGTTTCAATCCTTCAAGTACGGCTGCTCGATAGCTCGGTGGCGCATCATCGGGAAACCGCAGAGCCAGACGGCCAAACCTCTCTGGGAATCGTCGTGCCATCTGCTGCATATCTTTGGAAAACATTCCGACGCTGGAGCCTTCCCAATGGCCATCGCGCCAGCGGCGGTGATCAACATCACGCGTTTGGGAAAGCTTCTTGTTCTGAACGATTCCCAGCCACGCGTTGTCCGAAATGCGTTCAAGTGCGCCAGATGGAAGCGACGAGGCGACAAATCCACTTCTGCTCAGGTGCATAGTCGTGAATCTTTCCTCGCCGTATCCAGCGTACTTCCGCTCCAGCACACCGATCAAACCAACGGTTGCCTCGCTTCGCCGCGAGGCGCACAGCGACGGCAAAAGGAAATACTGAGCGCGACCCCAGTAGTCGGGGAAATAGCCGTTCCTCCATGCTGAGAGGCAGTGTTCAGCCCCTTCGCGTTCACTTGGCGCGTGGTAGTGGATGATCGTCTCTTCCAGTTCTCGAAACAGATTTATATCACAATGGGGGGAAAGTGACTCAATGAGCTTGGCAGCCGGTTTCCATTCCGGCTCGTAATCGCCAGTCCCAATGGAGAAGCGGGCGTGGTTCTCCAACAACCAGCGAAGGGCTTCGTTGGCAATGTCACCAGGCAAGGCAGTGTATGTCTCGACTAGGAGAAACTGAACTACCGGTGATTGGTAGCAGCGAAGCGAGGCGGTCTCTTCCCAGAAGGCGAAGCCGTCAGCGTTGGCCAAACGCCGGCCGGCCTCGATCGCTAACTGCACTAACCCGTGTGGAATACACTCTCTGCCTTGCCGAACGCCGTGACGATCGCCATCGAGCCAGAACTCCAGGGCGTCTGTTGATTCGTCAGTCCGAGGTGCCAGCCGACAAATGTGGGGAACAAGCATTCCCCATGCCTCTTTGGGCATTTCACGGACCGCTTCAAGAAGAGCATCTCGATCACGGTCGCTCCAATGCTGAAAGCGTGAGCCACCATCTCGATACCGACCCAGGTAGTCCTGTGGCAGATCTTCGGGTTCCCAGGAGGAAAGCACTACTTCAAGCAATCGCAACGAGCGCCGTGCAGCGAGCTTTTCCCAATTGACATAGCTCTGAAACACGCCTTGTCGGGCCAATTCAAGGCGAAGCTCAAACATGGACGCCGAATCGTCCTCGGGATCCCACGACAAGCAGCCGAACACTCGCTTCTTCCATTCGTCATCGCGCTTCGCGTAAGGGCCAAGCATCTCAACCACCCTGTCGGGCATTACTTCAGCTAGATTGCGGAGCAGCCATAGTGCGTGATCGCGCCACTCGTCCCTCTCGAGCCATTCCAGGAATGTTCCATCGTCGAGCAGGAACCTTACGAAAGGGCTAGCCCCTGAACAGACTGTACCGAGAATATGCTCCTTCCATTTGTCGGTAATAACAAGCTCTTTCAGGTATGCTAACAAAGTATGTGACGGCTGGTCTAGCTGACCTATGACTTCGAGGCATAGATGTTTGAGATGAAAGCGGACGCCGTCGCTATCAAGAAGGGTCTTGATGGCTGTTAGAAACTGGTCGGCCGACTCGTCAGCGAGAAGACACAATGCTTGCCGCAATGGCTCTCGCCGATGTAGGGTCTGCCGGTCACGTGAGCCAAGCCAGGCGCAGATGCTCTGGCTATTCGCGTGAATCTCGCGGACAACGCGAGTGGCAATCTGGTAGTCGAGATAACTCTGATGGCTGAACGTCAGTGCTCCACCTTGTGCTGTGATTAGCCCACACGCACACAGTGCGTCCAAAGCTATCGTATCGGTCACCACGGTCCTCGGAGCACAGAAACGTCCGCTGCGCTCCATATGCTCGACGACAGCGGCCAACGCACAGTTGGCATCGTGTTCGCGAACGTTCCACTTCGCCATCTCGCGCAGTCGGCTGCTCCAGTACTGGCGCATCAGTTGCACTCGGCTCTGAAACTCAAAAGCTCCCTGCTCCTGGACGAGTTGCGCCCACATGGCTAGGTGCTGCGGACACTGAAGGATATCCCGCTGACGAGCCGACATGTGACCAGGGTTCTGGCCGAGCGTTTCCACTACCTTTGCAACAGCCTCGGTGCTCAGCGGTTCCACGGCAATCTCGACTGATCTGCCGCCTTTCTGCTCCTCGGACTGCAGCCAGTTCTTGATTTCTGGGTCGTTCTGCATGTCATACGTCCGACATGCCAGAACAACACTGAACTGCTTCCCTGTAGCTCGCAGGCTCTTGACCTCACCAACGAGTTCCTTGCAGACCTCTAGGGCACCGAGGGAATGACGCAAGGTCCACCGAATCGCGTCAAGTTGGTCCAGGATCAGAACCGCGGGACGGTCACCAGCAACTGCATTCAAACACTTGACTGGCGACTCGCGCAAGTCCAATGCGTTCCCGTATTGCCGTGCAGTCTTCTCGGGCTCTTGTCGATCCAACCGAAGTGGCAGGTATGCAATATCCCGTATCTTGCATTCTTCGAGGAGCCCCAATAGAACCCCGCTCTTGCCCTGCCCGGGAGCGCCATGCACGACGATCACGCCATTGTGCTCCACCGCGTCCAGAATGCTCTGGGTTTCGGTTCGGGCAATCAACGTTCCCGCAATCAGGCCATCGCTGATAGACTTGGCAAACTGCTCCTGCAACTCCCGGATGCGTGGCATAATTCGCGTATCGTTGGGCAGTCTGCGCGGGTGAAAGCCGTTCGACTCCAAGTGTCTCCAGATTGCTGCTGCATCGAGCCGTTTCCCTAGATTGTCTTGTGTGAAGGCGGCAAGCACGGCCACGACGGTTGATGGTGTTCCGTCCGAATCCATACACACGTGCATCCGGGCTTGGCCAATGAGGTCTTCCCGACTGGCGTTCGTATCTGGCCACGGCTCGATAAAGAACCGCCGCAGGTACGAAAACGCTTGGGCACGCCCTTCTTCTGTATTGCTGTTCAGGTCGAGACGTTGACAGAACTGGCGAAATCCGTTGCGCCGATCCTGCCCAATGGCCTCGATTTGGAAGGAGAAGAACTCCTCTGGATCTCCAGAAGAGCTGCGAGCACTTTCACAAATATCGTGGAGAAGAACGGACGTGAGAGGTGTTACGATGGCAAACTGGTTGGTGGGCTGCCGATCCAAGTGCAATTTCATAGCCGCGAGGATGCCTTGGTGCGCCAGGTCCGCGATACTCCAATGGTCCTTGCTTGCATTGCGAATCTTGCACTGCTGATACTGCCGAACACCGTCCGGATGCTCAACCCAAAGATCGACTCCACGCTCATCGTCGCCGACCGCTTCGCATGTCACTGCCAGGAGGTCGTCGTTGAGGACGCGCAGCAACTGGCGCACGACCCATCGTCCCTCGTAACGGTTGCCAAGTTTGGCGGCGCGGCCCCCCGGCTCCAGTGCCATAACTGTTCCTCTTTCAACAAGGCCCACCCTCAGGGATCGTTCGCTGCACACACCTGGCATCTTCGTCCGGGCTGCGAATGGCGTCAAGCACCCGGCCGCGAAGCCGCAAGAGGAGTTCGACCAGTACCCTGGCGCAGGCGCTGACCGACTCCACTCACCCACGGCGGGCCGCACGCTACGACTCGCCCTCCGTCTTGGTGCTCGGGCGAACCGGAACGCGAGAGTAGCTATTCGTGGCTTTCAGGCTGTCCATAAGGATTGTGCGTTTCCAAGCGGGCCAAGTCTTGACAATGTCGGCCGCCTTCTTGGCTTCCTGCCGCAGTTTCTGTCTATTGGTCATCTTCGGATTCCTTGTCCCAATACTCGATCGTGAGAATGATGTGCGTCTCGTCCGTCGCCCCGAGTTGCACCTCGACTTCATAACGCTTCAGTGTCTCAGGGTCTTGCAGCAGCAGGTCGAGCCGGCCGGCATGCGATTGGATGCGTTCCTTATCGCGCAACTCCAGCGCGCCGAGCCCCAGGATCGCCGGGTCCTCGGCAATTCGCTCTTGCACCATCTTCTCGGTCACGCCGGCCGAACCGAGGCTGACCGGCTGAAGCGTCATCAGGGCCATTGCCGGTTTCTCCTATGTGCGCACGTGCCATGCCGCCGGACCTTCGCTCGGCTGCTTTCCGCCATTCGCAGGCCCCGGCCAGCGCCTACCGTTAGGGATGGCCGCTGCCGCATACGCGGTATTCTCGCCCACTTGCCGGGCGGCGTCAACCCACTGCTGCGAAGAGGAACGGCGCGGCGCTGGTTGATGGCGCGACAGGGGGGAGGCCGACGTCTGCGTCGGCTGGGCTGGGGGCCATTGGGAGCTGACCGCGCCGCCGTGACGCTCCAAGCGGGCTCCACTTCGCGGCTACTGCGGGGCGGTATCTTCCTCACTTCGGGTGCAGTGCAATCCGCCGGCCGCAATTCCGGCCTTCTGTCTGGGCTACTATGCGGGAGCGTCCGGGGCAATGCAATCGAACGCGCCAAGTATTGCAAAGTCGGCCGGGTTGGTCGTGAGGTCCATGGATCATGGCCGACCTTCGAGCATTTCGCCCAGCAAGTCGTCATCGGGCAATGGCGGTCGGAGCACCTGTCCGAGACTGACCGGGCGAATGTCCAGAATACTGTGCCGCGCCGCGGCAGGACCCTCGACGGTAACCTGCACCTTCTCGTGCTCCTTCAGCGGCAAGGGCCGATCCGGCTTCAACACACCGTCCTCGTAAATCGCCTCAACCACGTACGACATCGGCGTCCTCCTCCAGGTTCCTCGTTCCCATTATAGCAGGCGTTGTTGGCCCTTGCCGCTCCCTCCCGCGCCAAGCCCCAGGACAGACGCGTCATCGGCTCCGAGGCAAGATGCCTCTCGACGTGGCAAACTCGCGAACAAGGCCATACAATTCGCCCAAGTGTTCCTCGGGAATCCTCCCGATCTCAGCCCGGATCAACTCCATCGTCGTCATTACGTTCACTCCTGTTACGCGTGAAACCGACACACTCCCGTCCGTTCTACGGCGCGACGGTCGATTGACTTCGGCGGTGCGATGCATAGACTTAGTCTGTCCGAAGAGCGGGGAAAGGTATCCTGCGGCTTGTGGCTGGATCCAATAGGAACGACAACGTCCGGTGAGCCGGGCCTCCGTTTGCAGGCAGACCCGAAGCTGCACGGCGCGGTTCCGGAAAAGGTTCTGTGTCCCGAATGATTCGATAACCATGCTATACCAGCGGCCGACCACATGATGGACTGGATCAAGGCGCACGAGGCGTTGCTCTTTACGCTAGCCGGCATCTCGACGGTGGTGTTCGCAGGAACGCTTCTTGCCGCGCCTTGGCTGGTGGCGCGGATTCCGCAGGATTATTTCGCGCGGCGGAAGCGGCATCGGGTTCCATGGGCCGATCAGCATCCGGCTTTGCGCGCGCTGCTGATCACGGGAAAGAATCTCGCCGGCCTGGTGTTCGTGGTGGTGGGACTCGCCCTGCTGCTATTGCCCGGGCAGGGGCTTCTGACCATTCTGGCCGGTATTCTGCTGCTCGATCTGCCGGGCAAGTACCGGATGGAGCGGTGGGTGGCGACCCGGCCGGCCGTCTTGCGTTCGATCAACTGGCTCCGCGGCCGGATGCACCGCCCGCCGTTGCTGGTGGCGGACGAAGATGCCCCCGCCGCCGAACAGCCGCCAGACGCTTGAACGCGCCCTGTGTCTGCGTCACAATGGGTTGCGTGTGGAGACGAAGCTTGCCTTCGAGGGTGTGTCGGGCGTACAATCGAGAACTGTTTGGCCCGTATTGCGGGAAAGGGCTTTCGGCTTCCTCTTGAAGGAGACACGATCATGAATTACCGATTCCAGATCGAGCGGCGCGCGTTCCTGAAGTCGGCCATGGCGGCGTTGGCCGCCGGCGGGTTCGGCCGGCAGGCCATGGCCATGCAGGCGGACAGCGCTTCGGGCATTCCCACTCGCCCTCTCGGACGCCATGACGAGCGGATTCCTATCGTGGGGCTGGGAGGTTATCACATCGGGCTTCCCGAAGAAGCAGAAGCCATTCGCATCATGCACGAAGCGATCGATGAGGGCATGACCTTTTTCGATAACGCGTGGGATTATCACGCCGGGCGATCCGAAGAGGTGATGGGCAAGGCCCTGGCGACCGGTGGGCGCCGCGACAAGGTGTTCCTTATGACCAAGGTATGCAATCGCGACTACGATGGCGCAATGAAACACCTGGAAGACAGCCTGCGACGGCTGCAAACCGATCGAATCGATCTGTGGCAGTTCCACGAAATCAACTGGGCGATCGATTCCGAGTGGCTGTTCGATCAGGGAGGCGTCCGGGCGGCGATCGAGGCGCGTCGCCAGGGGAAGGTTCGCTATATCGGGTTTACGGGCCATCGCGACCCGGCGCATCATCTCAGGCTGATTCGCAAGCCGTTCGACTGGGACACCGTGCAAATGCCGATCAACCTGCTCGACGCCCATTACCGCAGTTTCCAGAAAGAGGTGTTGCCGGTTTGTAGCGAACGCAAGATCGCCGCGATTGGCATGAAGGCATTGGCAGGAGGCGCGATTCCGAAGCAGTTGGAGATCGACGCCGGATTGAGTCGCCGCTATGCATTGACGCATCCGATTACTTCGCTGGTGTGCGGTATTCGATCGCGAGACGAATTGCGGCAGGACCTTGCAATGGCGCGTTCGTTCAAGCCCGTTTCCGAACAGGAGATGGCGCAACTGCTGGCCCAAACGGAAACACCCGGACACGACGGCAAGATGGAACCGTGGAAGACCACGGAGTATGGCAGCCGATATCACCGAGAGCAGCACAAGGGTTTCGAATAGGCGACGCCGTCTTGCCGATGAGCAGATCGAAACCCGTTGCGTTACCCTTTGTTGCTTGCCTGGCATTTCCCGGGTTGACACGATCGCGTGAAGGGTTAAGATAACGGAGTTGGCTGACAGGAGGCGGCCTCAGGTAGCCAAGGCAGGTTGACTTATCGCCAGCAACCACTCGACAGGAATAAGGCCGTGATCACAATTCCGCGCAAGAAGGGGGAAAGCATTGTCATCGGTGATAGCATCATCTTGACGATTGTTGACATTGATGGGGATGAAGTCCGAATCAGTATCGAGCATCCCCCCGAGGTGACCGTCGAATGTCGCGAGTTTTTGGACTCGTTGGTCGCTAGTGAATAGTGTCGATTCGGGAAGAGGGCCCGAAGACACAACGGACGGGGGGGCGCCACTTTAGCCGGTAGACTCGCCCTGGATGTCACAACTGGCCCTTCCGTGTCTTTTTTTCTCATTTCTGCGGCTTTGGCGCGGGATTTTCACGCTCGCCTGTGGTATTATCAGGGATAGGGTACGTGGGGTCATTTGCCCCCGGAACGCTCCCACTTGGTGAAGCCATGCTCGTGTTAGCCCGCAAAAAGAACGAAAGCATCGTCATTCGCGAGGATGTCGTCGTGACGGTGGTCGAGGTGCGCGGCGACAAGGTGCGTCTGGGCATCGAGGCGCCGAAGGAAGTGAAGGTCCATCGGCGCGAAGTCTACGATGCGATCCGCCAGGCGGAGCAGCAAACGAATTCGGGATCGAACCCGCCCTCGGAACCGTCTGCCGGCTAGCAGACCCCCGCATTCTGCGGCTCTTCCGTTCTACCGACCTGGAGCGCCTTCGCGGCATCGCGCGAAGGATTGTCCGCAGTGGCGTTTCCTCGCTCCGCCCGCTACAATGCATGGTCGTTCTCAACCGTTCCCATCGATCACCAGCCACGAAGGAGAATGCCATGAACGCCCGAAATGCAGGCGTCGTATCCGCGGTTCGCCGGCGCAGCTTTCTGAAGACGGCCTTTGCCGCGGTCGTCTCACCTGCGGTTTTGCCCTGTTCGGCGTTCGGCAAGACGGCGCCAAGCAATCGCGTGAACGTGGCATTCATTGGGGCAGGCAATCAGAGTCGCGTCGATCTTCCCAGCATGCTGAAACTCGATGACGTGCAAGTGATGGCCGTCTGCGACGTGAATCGCGGTAGCCATGGCTACGCGCGGCCGGAACACTTCCTCGGGCGAGAGCCGGGCCGCGATCGGGTCAACGCGTTCTATGCAGAGAAGCGAGGCATTGCCGGCTATCGGGGTTGCGATACCCACGTCGATTTCCGCGAGGTGCTTGCGCGCAATGATGTCGATGCTGTCATGCTGGTGACGCCGGACCATTGGCATGCATCGATGACGATCCTGGCAGCGCAGGCCGGTAAGGACATCTACTGCCAGAAACCGATGACGCTTACCGTTGCCGAAGGGCAAGCGATGATCGACGCGGTTCGCCGGCACAAACGCGTCTTCCAGACCGGCAGCCAGTATCGCTCTCGCGGCGCCGTGCGGCACGTGTGCGAACTGGTGCGAAACGGGCGAATCGGAGAGGTCCGACGCGTGACCGCTTATGTGCCGGGGGCGCCGATTGGCCCCGGCCCAGGCTGGCAGCCCGCGCCGGCGCCCGACGGGTTCGACTACGACCTCTGGCTCGGCCCCGCGCCCGACGCACCCTATCACCCAGACCGGTGCTTCTACCGCTTCCGGTTCATTCTCGACTATTCCGGAGGGCAGGTGACCAATACGGGCGCGCACGCGCTCGATATTGTTCAGTGGGGACTGGGAACCGACGGCGCCGGCCCGATCGAGTTTGAAGACATGGGCGCAAAATGGCCGCCGGAAGGACACCTGTTCAACACGGCCGTTCACACGGCATTCCGCGCTCGGTATGCCAGCGGCGTCGAATTGATCTGCAAGACCGAAGACCCCGGGTTCGGCGCACGTTTTGAAGGGACCGACGGCTGGATTCAATACACGGCCAGAGCCGTTACCAGCGGCCCGGAGACGATCAAAGACCACGTCCTCGGTTCTGACGCCATCCGTCTGCCGGTGAGCGACAATCATTACCGCAATTTCGTCGATGCGGTCAAATCCCGCGAGGACCCGATTGAACCGGTCGAAGTCGGACATCGGACGACGACCATCTGCCATCTGGGGAACATCGCCATGCGGTTGGGACGCAAGGTTCCGTGGGATCCGGAAGGTCAATCGTGCCCGAACGATCCTGAAGCGAACGCCATGCTCCAGCGTTCGTACCGTGCCCCCTGGCGGTTGACAGCCGCGGACTAAGATGGCAAAGTAACGTTGGTTTTGGGGGGCTGCTCTATCCTTGAGGGGAACCGTCCCCGGAATTCCAATGACCTTGCGGTGGAGAAATTGATGACGCGTCGCGCGCTGATTACCGGCATTACCGGACAGGATGGCGCCTACCTGGCCGAGTTCCTTTTGAGCAAGGGCTACGAAGTCCACGGAATGGTCCGGCGGTCAAGCACCGAGAATTTCGAGCGCATCGTGCACCTTCGCAACCGCGTCCGCCTGCATCAGGCCGATCTGCTGGACCAGCTTTCCATGGTCAACCTGATGCACGACGTTCGTCCGCACGAAGTCTACAACCTTGCGGCCCAGAGCTTCGTACCGACAAGCTGGCTCCAACCCCTTCTGACCGGCGAGTTCACGGCGCTGGGCGTAACCCGTATGCTCGAAGCCGTCCGGCTGGTCGACCAGGAGATTCGCTTCTACCAGGCAAGCTCCAGCGAGATGTTCGGCAAGGTGCGCGAGGAACCGCAGGACGAATCGACGTCCTTCTGGCCCCGCAGTCCCTACGGCGTGGCCAAGGTATACGGTCATTGGATCACGGTGAACTATCGCGAAAGCTACGGGATTTTCGCGTGTTCAGGCATCCTGTTCAACCATGAATCTCCTTTGCGAGGCAAAGAATTCGTCACCCGCAAAGTGACCGACGCCGTTGCCCGAATCAAGCTTGGCGTCCAGAAGAAGCTCAAGCTGGGCAACTTGGATGCGATGCGAGATTGGGGGTTTGCAGGTGATTACGTGAAGGCGATGTGGATGATGCTCCAGCAGGATGCGCCGGACGACTACGTGGTGGCGACCGGCGAGAAGCACTCTGTCCGACACCTGGTCGAGCTTGCGTTCAGCCACGTGGGGCTGGATTGGCAGGAACACGTCGAGATCGATCCCAGCCTGCTTCGCCCGGCGGAAGTGAATACGTTGCGGGGCGATGCGGCGAAGGCTCGCCGTGTGCTGGGCTGGCAACCGGAAGTGGACTTTCCCGGTCTGGTTCGCATGATGGTCGATGCCGACGTGGCGCGCGTGCAGCGAGAGCTGAGCGGGCAGAGGGCTCCGTGAACAGTAGGAAGGAAGGGGCTCTTCCTGTTCCGGGTGCGAACGCGCCCCGTTCGCAGTTGCGCCTTCAGGCGGAAAGAGAAAAGACCGCCTAAAGGCGGAACTACAAACGGCCACGCACCTGAAAATGAAAAAAGGCCGCCGGTCGCTCACTGAGCGACCGGCGGCCCGAGAATCAAACCTCTCGCCGACTGCGACCGGATGCGTCGCTGCGAGACGAGCGGGGATCTGGCGTGCATCAAGCACAAGCCATTTTGCGATCCCGGCTCACGCTAAAGGGTTGGCACCTCCGTCGGAATTCTAGGCGAGAGGCCTGGTTCGTAGCTGCTCGGTTGATTCCAACAAAGCTATCGGCAAAATCGCGGCATCCCTTGTGTCGTAATCCCGATAACTCGTTTTTCTTGCCCGCAGGCGTGGACGTTCTTCTCTGTCACAATTATACCTTGCCAACGCCGGGCGGCAAAGCGCACCAGGACGGAATCCGGCGCCGGGGCGCAGCAGCGGACTTGCATTTCACGGAAGGGCCACTGGCGGGCTTTTTCAGCCGTGCAAGTCCGCTGTTGCACCCCGGCGCCGCCGTTTTTTGGTGCGAATGGCAACTCGTTGGAGTGCCGGCTTTAGCCGGAATGGCCAAACCGCCTAAGGCGGATTATTCATCTACGTAGGGTGGGTCGAGGTCGCGTAGATCGTTGGTGGGTCCGCACAAGCCGCAACCGAGCTGATTTACAGCCTGCCGCCTGGAACAAGGACGGCATCAGCGACCGATGACCCACCAAGGAAGCGGCTTGTTTGACCCACCCTACCTATCGTGAATAATCCAGGCTAAAGGCGAGACTCCAACCATGGCGGGCTGCCCCCAGAAACGGAAGAGCCAAGAGAAGGGCACTTCCGTTTCCGGGTGCGGATTGCCCCGTGTTTCCGGTGTGCGCTGGAAATGCTATCGCTGATAGCACTTCCTGAGACGACTTGACGGGACGGAAAACGTTTGGCTAAACTGGCAGATGGTAGAAGCGCAGGCTTCCCCGTTCCGTTCCTGAAGGCGATTGCACCGATCGATGGACCCCGTCACACGCGCCCGCTACGAAGCCCGGGCCAAAATCATGAAGGCCCTGGCCCACCCGGCCCGTCTGCTTATGGTGGACGAGTTGTCGCGAACCGGCGAGCGCTGCGTCTGCGAGTTGACCGAACTGGTCGGTTCCGATATGTCGACCGTATCGCGCCACCTGGCCCTGCTGAAAGGCGCCGGACTGGTCGAGGACGAGAAACGAGGGCAGATGGTCTTCTACCGTCTGCGCGCCAGGTGCGTGATGAGCTTCTTCAAATGCATCGAGTCTGTGATTGCGTGCAACGCACAAAGCCAACAAAAGCTGCTGACCTGATGTTGGTCTTCCGGTCCCGAGCGGAGAAGGCAAACCGGCCGATTACACTTCATCGGCGTTGAGGTCGAGCAGTTCGGTGTCGTAGCGGGCTTCGAGTTCCCGAACCTTCTCGGCAAGCTCCTCGTCCTGCTCCACGACGCTGGAGACTTGGAGTTCCCATTGCGTACTGGCGGTGCGCAGCGAGGCCAGATCTAACGGAAGCTGAAGAATCTTCGCCAGACGCCGCGTCACCGCCTCGATGCTCATCGGATTGGTCCCCTGCAGATAGCCGGGAATTTCGGCGACAAGCGAGATCATTTCGATTTGTGCAGGCACCGCCTGAGTCATCAGATAGTTGGTGAAGGAACTTGGGCCCTCGTAGCTGCTGGGGCGGAATCCGTACTGCTCCATTTCCGGGAGAAGCTTCCGGTGCGAGCAGGAACAGAACAGACGCGGTTCACGCGTGTGCGGCACCGTGCCGCCGAACGAACCGACGAACAGGATCCGGTGCAAGCCCACGGCATGGGCGAGGTGGAGGATACACTGGCCGAAGGTGCGCCATTGCAGGTTGGGCTCCTTGCCGATAAAGAGGACCAGCTTGGCCGGTTCGTACTCGTAGAACTCGTTTTTCGGCATGTCGAAGCTGGTGATCAGCCCCGATTCGATCTTCGCATGCGGCCGAAACAGGGCGGTAATCTCCATGGCGCCGGGGAAGTTGTAGATATAGAACGACTCGGGATCGATGTGCGCGAACGGCTCCGCCTCGAGCAGATGAACCAGCCGTTCGACCGTCCCGGTGGAGACATCGCCCCCGTCCATCCAGCCGGTGAAAGCCAGAACAAGAGTGCCACCCTCCAGGCGAGGGCTATCATCCATCCGTAGCTGAGCGGGTTGTTCTACCATACGACCCATTCTACCGCATTTGCGGCACGCAATCACGGGGGGTATGCAGTTTTTCCACGGCGCCGTCCCGGCTGCGCGGACGCAATCGGCCGAAAGCCATCAAAAAACAGGTCTGTCTCCTCCGGTCGGTTCACGGTAGACTAACCGACTTTGCAGCATGCTGTACGCCCACGGCTGAGGAACCGGTTTGCGCGAAGCATGCCCACCAGGCAAGCGTTTTCCGCGCGTGATAATTTCGCTTCAACGTGGCGCGACACCTTGGTTGACGCCGCAAGGCAACGGGAAACTGTCTTTCCGGGTTCACGGCTATGGTCATTCAACAACGACTCGCCTGCTCCGACAAACGAGGCATCGATGGCATACATTGTGGGAACCGATGAAGCCGGCTACGGGCCGAATCTGGGCCCCCTGGTCGTCACGGCCACCCTATGGGAAGTCCCTGATGACGTTGAAGAAGACGAACTCTACGATCGGCTTGCCCACGTGATTGTCCCTACGCTCCGGCAGGCAGCCGAGAGTAATGGTCGATGCCTGGCGATGGCCGATTCGAAGCGGCTGCACCAATCGGGCGGCGGCGTGAAACACCTGGAGCGCGGCGTACTGAGCGCCCTCGGGCTGCTGGGCTACGATTGCGACCTGTGGTCCGAGGTGTGGGACGCGTTCGTCCCCAACTCGCTTGCCGAACTCGCTCACATTCCATGGTACGCCCAGTACAACGAGACGGTGCCCATCCATGCAAAGATCGATGGCATGGCCGCCGTGCTCGCCGACGGGCTGGCTTCGGCCGGTATTCGGCTGCACGCCATTGCAAGCGATGCCGTCTTCCCGAAGCGATTCAATGAATTGCTGCTGCTACACGAATCGAAAGGAACGGCCCTGTCGCACGTCTCGTTGAATCTTGCGTCGCAGGTAATCGGTTCGCTGGATTCCGGTCCCATTGCCGTTGTGTGCGACAAGCACGGAGGACGGAATCGGTACGGAAGACTCTTGGAAGAGTACTTTCCCGACTGGCGGATTGAATGTTGTGAAGAGGGGCGTGACCGGAGCGAGTATGCATTCGGGCCGGCAGAGCGGCGCATTCGCACCTGTTTTCGCACCCGGGCCGAAGCCTGCCTGCCGGTCGCCCTGGCATCGATGGTCTCGAAGTATCTCCGCGAGCTGGCCATGCGGGCGTTGAACGCGTTTTGGCGTCGGCGCGTGCCGGGCCTGAAGCCGACGGCCGGATACCCCGTTGACGCGGTCCGCTTTCGCCGTGATATTGCCGAGACGCAAGCGGCCCTGGGAATCGACGACAATGTGTTATGGCGAAACCGGTAAGGGCTCGCGAAAGAATCACTGCGGGGAGGCACGAACGTGACTGAGCTTTACATCATTCGTCATGCGTGGGCGGAAGATCGGCGCCTGCTCCAATGGCCGACCGACTGGGAGCGTCCTCTGACCAGGGATGGGCGGCGTCGATTCGCGGCGGTTGTCGCCCAGTTGGTCGATCGCGGATTTCAACCGGAAGTTATCGCAACCAGTCCCCTGGTCCGCTGCCGCGAGACGGCCGAAATCATTGCCGAGGGCGTCGGCAATGGCGCGCCGATTGTCGAGCTCGACGCCCTGCAGCCGGGCAGCGATCTGGGCGCCATACTCGCCTGGACAACGGATGAAACCCGGCGCCGGGACCATGTGGCCTGGGTAGGGCACGCGCCCGACGTAGGACGCATGGCCGCCTGGCTAACTGCGGCCGGCCCCGGCGAAATGCGGTTCGCCAAAGGAGCCGTTGCGGCGATCCAATTCGCAGCCGCGCCGGCAGTTGGCCAGGGAGAACTTCGCTGGTTCGTTACGGCGAAGGCGTTGGGCTGCTGACCGGCTTCGGCGCCGGTGCGATGAATCGATAGTTGAGCACCCGCGGGCCGTTCACTTCCTCGCCGCGCAGCCACAGGGTCTCTCCGGCCAGCCCCGCGCCTTCGGGAATGCGGTACACCTGCTCGTCGTAGCCGTTTGCCAGATTGACCACTTGGGTCATCATGCGGCGTCTGCCGGGGATGAACAACTGGCAGCGGAAGGTAACGCGTTCGGATCCTTCGTTGACCATGCGTTGTACGACTTCCAGTTCGCCTTGATCGTTCAGTCGCGCCTCGACTTCGATATGGACGACGCCGAGCCCGACGTCGAAGTTTCGGAAGACGCTGAACTTCTCGCTCGGAGTGGTCTGGATCTCGAAATCAATCCGCACGGGATGCCGCCCGGTCGTTGCATCGAAGGGGAGCGTGATGGTGAACGGCTGCTTCATCGACTCGCCTTCGGCAAGCCGGAACGTAATTTGCGAGGGTTGGATATTCCAACCCTCCGGTGCGATAATGGTTGCCTGCCCGGCGATTCCGCGGTCGAACGTATTCTGGAACGTACACGAATTCGGGTGCGGGGCGGCGGAAACGCTCGGGAGTTTCTCCTGCGCGAATCGGCAGTTCATCTGCCAGCGAGCAATACTGGCGTCGAGCCCGGTGACGAAGGTCGGCGCGCGGGTCACTTCGATCACCTGCCGGCCCTCTTGGGTGCGCAGCGGCGTTTCATGTCCCCACAGATCGACCTGGCGGGCCTTGCTGCCCAGATGGATGACCTCCTCGGTCGGGCGCCATGCCCAAACGATCATCACGGCCTCCTGGCCCTTGCCGAAGACCTGATTCGGGCTGCCATTGGGCAGGTCGATACTGCCGAGATGGTTCGCGCCGCCCAGCGCGAGCGAGGCCACGCGCCATGGCATGAGCAGTTCGCCCGGCGTGCCATCGCGATTCATCAGGCCGCGTTCGTCGTTGAACGGATCGGGACAGAAGATGGCGTCTGCCCCGTGCATCTTCGCCGCCATCATGCGAAAGACGAGGTCCGTTGCGCGGACGTCGGCGGAATAGTCGGTGATGGACAAGGGCTCCAGGACGACCCAGCGACTTGCCGACACGCCCTTCGAGGCATCGAGATACGTGGCCAGCTCCTCCGCGGTGAGGACCGGTTCGGCGGAAAAGGCCAAGAATCGCCACGGGGGCGGCTGTTTCCCGGTGGGTGGAAGCTCGTGCAGCCATGGCCACGCAATGCCGACGTTCACATCCTGCCCAATCCGATCCAGTTCGGCCTTCACTTCCTTCAGTTTGGCCGCCGGATCCACCGAAGTGACGAAGCTCGTGTCGAGATCGTTGCCCAGTTGCCACCATCGCACACGCGTGGCCAGACGGGTCATAACCGGTTCCAGGAACGGATACCAGACTTTCGGGTCGGGCGCGAATACGGCGGCGGCCCCCCGCCACTCGACCCCGGCATACTTGCTCCGCAGTGCTTGCGGCGGCTTGTCGAGCAACCCGATCAGTTCAATTCCGGCCGTACTCAGCCGTTCCACGAAACCGACCACACGTTCCACCTCCTGCTCGGTGCGTTCATCGCCGAACCAGAGCGGATACTTTACCCGCCCGATCCCCACCTGGCGAATCAACTGCCCAAGCAGCACGGGCGGCAGTGCGTCTCCTCGGTTGGGCAGCGTCCAGCCGAACTCGCTGTGAGGCGCCACGTCCTGCGTATCGATCAGAGCAAGGCTCAGCCGTCGCTGGTACGTCAACGTCGACTCATCTTGCATGGCCGCTTCCACGTAGTAGAACCCAGGGCCCGGAAGCTCGGGACGCCAGCGGGTCTCTCCGACCAAGCCTGACGCCCCCTCGGCAAACGTCTCCAGCGAAACGGCAACATTCGTTTCCGCCGTCTCCACTTCCAACTGCCGCTCCTCCCGACACAGGTCGTTTCCCAAGGCATCGATCAGGCGCAGCGTCACCCTCGGATCCGTTCGCGTGAACCCCGAAGCGCGGCACAGGATCTCGACGTCGCGAGAATCGAAGAACAGGTTGTGGGACTGGTTGCTGCTCAGCGCCATGCGCGGCAGTCGCGCCAGCCAGATATCGTCGAAGGCCGCCGAGCCACGCAAGTCTTCCCGCTTGCCCGGCTCAACATGCAAAGCGATAATTGCAAAGCGTGCGTCCTCGCTTGCCGGCGCTACGGGGCCGATGCGCACCTTGCGCCATCCGTCGGTCTTTTGGAACCGTTCCGAGGCGACCGTCTCCAAACGGCGACGCTGCTCATCCAAAAAGGTGAGTGACAGGAATGCCTCGTCATGCTCCAAGCCGTCCGTCCGTACGTAGCCCTCCATGACATAGCTGAACAGAGGGCATACCTGAATCGGCGGACTGTACGCCGTGGCTGCGCCGCCATCCATCTCGATGCGGAAACAGCGGTTGCCCGCAGGCGAAGGTTCCTCACGAATCTGCATTTCGATGTAATGCGGATAGCCGGGTCCCCGACGCCGCGTCCACTGGTCGGGCCAACCGTCGAAGTTGGCATCCCACGACGAATCGAAGGTGCAATGAAACACCTCGGCGCCGTCGGGAAACCGCGTGTCAAGCGGCACCGTTGCGCCGTCGGCAAGCAGAAGCGACGGAAGAAGCCAAGCCGTAGCAAATGTGAGGGACATGGGACCTGGATACAAAGACGACGATTGCGAATCGGGCTTCCACAAATCGATGGTTTACAGACCTCCCACTTAAGGAGGGTGCCTCCGTGCCGTATCCAAATGTAGCATATGCCTGTCGGGGGGGACGGCAAATCCGGTTGCCCTTTCCCCTTTTTCCAAGCACTATGGAGCAATGAGGGGCATCTCCAGCCCTTGCCGTAAAACGGCTTCGCCACTTTCCCCTTTTTCCAAGCACTATGGAGCAATGAGGAGCGGCCGAAAACAGGAACCGGCGCCGCATGGTGCTGCATCCGACGACGATACGCAGGGTTGCTCTCCCGCTTCTTCTGGAGGGTGCGCGATTGCGGCCCTCAACCTCGGAAAAACGCATATCCGCGTCACAACCTGAACTGCCATGTCCATAAGGTCCCTTGTCGAACGCATCGTCCTGATCGCCGTCGCGGCAATCGTGTGGCGATGCTGGTGTTTGCAGGGGGTGCTCGTGCCGAACCGGATCGATAGCGGTTCCATGGCGCCCACGCTGCTGGGCACGCATCGACAAGTGCCGTGTGCCGATTGCAGGTATCTCTTCCCGTGCGAGTCCGCGGGCGGCGACGCGGCGCCGCACGCGATCTGCCCGAACTGTGGCTACGCCAATACAATCTCCGGCCATTCCCCCAACTTGCTGGGCGACGGCATTCTGGTGGATCGCTCGGCCTACTCGCTGCGTCAACCCCAGCGCTGGGAAACCATCGCATTCCGACACCCGGAGCAAGCCGACCGGATTTGTGTGAAACGGGTTGTGGGACTGCCGGGCGAAGAGATCGAGATTCGCCATGGCGACGTCTACGTGGATGGCCAAATCCAGCGGAAGACACTTCGGCGGCAACGCTCGATGCTCATTCCGGTCTACGACGCGAACCATTCACCGACGCTCCAGCCGGCGCCTGCGGCCCGATGGGCTTCGCCGGACGCGTTGAGCCGCTGGGGTTCGCACAACGGCCGCTTCGCGCGCGCCGCGGCTGCCGACCAGGATGCGTTCGACTGGCTCGTCTACCGGCATTGGCGCCGCGCGCCCGGGCGGCCGGATGCGTTTGAACCTGCCGCAATCGACGACACATGCGTCTACAACCGGACCCACCCGCGCCGAGTTGAAGAGGTTTCGCCGATGGACGACCTCTTTCTTTCGTTCACGCTGGTGCAGGCGTGGGGAAACGGTGCGCTGGCCGTGTGCATGACGGCGGCAGGTTCGCAACTGGAGTTCCGTCTCCTGCCGGCGGTCGGCCGTTATGAAGTGTATCGCGACGGCCGTCTGCTGCCCGACGGCAAGGGCCGCATTGCAAGTCGGATTGACCATGTCGAGTTGGAGTTTTCGACGATCGACCGGCAGTTTCTTGTAGCTGCCGACGGAACGGCGCTGGGCGTTTGGCCTCTGGAGGATGTCGCAGAGAATGGGACGACCACAGAACCGCTACGGATCGGCGCGAAGGGTCTTGGCGTTGTGCTGGAGCAGTTGCGAGTATACCGCGACGTCTACTACACCAGGCCCAGCGGCATTCACGCCCGCTGGGGCTTCAATGGCCCCGTCCGGCTCGGAGCGAGCGAGTTCTACGTATTGGGTGACAACAGCCCGATTTCGGAGGACAGTCGAAGCTGGTCGCACGGTCCCGGCGTTGCTGCAAGCCTCCTGGTCGGCAGACCCCTTCTGGTCCATCTTCCCATGCGGCAAGTGCATCTCGGGCACTGGCGACTGCAAATCCCCGACCCCACCCGAATGCGCTACCTGCCGTAGTGACGGGACATGGCGTAGCGTCCGGGATCACAGCACCTCAGAGAAGGCTTACGAAATTGTCGCCGTTGAAAGACGACTTGAGCGTCGTAGCAGCGGTCTTGGGCTTCGTGATTCGGTAGTCTTCGTACCGCATGAACGCCGCCATAACACCGTCAACGACGGTTTCGCCGTTTGACTGGCGGTGAAGCCCCGTACAGGAAGCAATCTCCTCCTGCGACCAGGCCTTTTCCTGCCGGAGCTGACGTGTTCTGGATCCGAACGAAGCCTTTACATTCATGGGGATCATGCGGTATATTGTCGATCATGCGGACTTCGCGTCCGCGGACTATGCGCACCGGATCGAGAAGACTTCATGACGACAGTCACGAGAGCATTGGACAATTGTCTCGGACGCAACTCGCCTTTCGCGAAGACGTTCAGCGAGTTTTTTGCGGGAATTGGGTTGGTCCGGCTTGGCTTAGAGGCATCCGGCTGGGAGTGCCAGTATGCCAACGACAACGATCCGAAAAAGGCGGAGCAGTACCAAACTCAATTCGGAGAGGAGGAACATTTCCATTTGGGTGATGTGCGCGACACGGATGCGGTAGCAGCCAGAATGGGAAACGCGACGTTCTTGGCGACTGCATCCTTTCCGTGTATTGACCTGTCGCTTGCCGGCCACTGGCGAGGCCTGAGCGGCGAGCACTCGTCAGCCTTCTTTGGTTTTGCGAGTGCACTGGATTCTCTCGGAAACAGAAGGCCCAAGTTGGTGATGCTTGAAAACGTGACGGGCCTCATTACCTCGCATGGTGGCGAAGACTTTGCAACGATTACTCAGGCCCTTGCGGAGTTTGGGTACTGGCTTGATGCATTTGTGATTGACGCGAAGTTCTTTGTTCCTCAGAGCCGACCCCGCATATTCATTGTTGGAGTGCATCACTCGCTGGACGTTCCTTGGCCCAAGCAGTCTAAGGGATTTCTGTTGTGCGACCCGTGGCTTGACGCAATCGAGGCTGGAGGGGATATTCGACCAGCCAAGCTGGTTCAACTCATGAAAACTACCGAACTGGCAACCGGTTGGTTGGCCACTCCGATTGAGACGCCATCGATCAGACGCCGTCCTCTCTCGGAGTTAATTGACCTGGACGACAACCAAGACTGGTGGGATGAGCAACAAGTCGATAAGCACTACAATATGATGAGCGATTTACACCGGACGCTTGTTGACAGCCTATTGAAAGACTGCGGTGTTCATGTGGGCACGGTCTACCGGCGGAAGCGATACGGCGAGATGCGAGCAGAAGTCCGCTTTGATGGTATTGCTGGCTGCCTGCGAACCCCACGAGGCGGAAGCGCTCGGCAAATCGTGATTGTGATAGACAATGGCGAACTCAAATTCCGATGGATGAGTCCGCGCGAATACTCGCGACTCCAAGGGGCTGGAGACTATCCGCTCGTGGGCAAGCCGAATCAACAGATGTTCGGGTTCGGTGACGCAGTTTGCGTTCCAGTGATCGAATGGGTGGATAAGCATGTGCTGACGCCAGTCTTTGAATATGCAAACGCTTAGGCATGGCAGACACGCTCACGCCAGCAGAACGAAGCAGCCAGATGGCTCTTGTTCGGGACCGCGATACACAACCCGAGATGGTTGTGAGACGGCTTGTCCACAGAAACGGTTACCGCTATAGGCTACACGTTCGCGAATTGCCGGGTTGTCCGGACTTGGTACTCCCCCGCCACCGCAAGATTATTTTCATTCATGGTTGTTTCTGGCACCAACACAACTGCAAACGCGGAAGTCGCACACCAAAATCCAATACTGCATATTGGAGAGGCAAGCTGGGGCGAAATCGCAAACGAGATGCGAAACATCGACGGTTACTAAGGCGACTTGGCTGGAAAGTGCTGACGATCTGGGAGTGTGAAACTGCCCCCCAGAAGCTGGCCCGGCTGGAGAACAAGTTGCTTGCATTTCTGAGAGGCAAATGACGACCGTGCAGAAACTCAGGGGCAATGCTTCACAAACACTCGCTCTTCGACATCAAGGTGCACCGCCCCCTTTTGCTGACAAGTCGCACGCGCCGGCAGGTTTACCCTTCGGGTCGGGAGACGTCGATGTTGATCTCGGTATCCTCGGTGATTTCGCGGATGATCGGCGAGTTCTGCTCGTCGAATCGCCCCTCGAGCCGGTCGAAGTCGGGGAACGGATCCCACTGGCGCACCACAATCCGGTATTTGCCAACCGGAAGCCCGTTGCCGCTGCGCCCCGGGACGGTGTAGCTCTTCCTGTCAGGGGCGAGCAGTCCCGGCTGCGGGTCGGTCGTCTGGACGCCGTTCTCGTCGATTTCGTAGAAGTCTACTCGGACGATCCCCAACCCCACATCGCGGCCCTCGACCTCCAAAGGCTGGCCGGCATTGGTCAACGTGCCGTGAACCTGTACGAGTTGTTCGCCACTGCCGCCGCCACAGCCGACGACCAGACTGATCATCCCCAGGGCGGCAAGTAGTCGAACGAAACCCTTATTGAGCATAATCCATTCCTTTATGAACGAGAAAAAAAGATGCCGGAAAGCCCCCCGCAGGCGACCGCAACGGGCCGCGCGCGAACAAGATGCCTAGGGTACGACAACCGGCTCGCCATCGCATCGGCAGCCGAGCCGTCGGAAGGTCTGGAGTTCGATCGAATACGAAAGAAATTGTACAGAACCGTCGGCCATTGCCGCGTTCATACCACCCGAGTGCGATGAACCAAACCGATTTTCGCCATACTCCGATGAGTTGTTGCTCATCCGGTCAGGCAAGGGCACACTATTGGTCGTCCGCACAACGTCGTGATCGACGCCGGAGGTATATCCCTCGTTGTCGTCGCTCTGCATGACCCCGAGGCGGCCGACGTTCATTCGCTTCTCGGCAATCAACATGGTATTCGACGTGCCGTCGCGAATCTCGTCAATCCCAATCGGCGGGAGCGGTTCCCACTCCGCATCCGTCGGATTATTACTATCGTACTTGGTGAATCGGAAGGTCCGCGTGATTGCTCCCACGCCTGCCGAGTTCGAAAAACCACACGAGCCGTTTTCGCGATAGAAGGCCGTATCGCTCGTGCTCGCCGCATAGTCGGTTTTGGCGTGGCCGTAGCTCTTCCCGGCGTTCGGGAAGTGGTACCAGTCTCCGGCGACAACCACCTCTGGTCTACGCCGGCTGGGGCAGAAGAACAAGGTATTGGGGGTACTGATGGCCACAATGGAACGTTCGAGATCGGTCGTTGCGCTGCCACCCGTCCAAACCGAGGTCGCTTCAATGTACGGAAGAACCTGGAAGCCCCAGCCGCCATGCTGCTTTGGTGTGACTGCCGGCGTCCCGTTGATATACGTCATATGCCACGACCAATTGGGCCCGCCCAGTGACGGCAGCAGGCCGATCGCCTGCTGGTGCGAATGGCAGGCCAAGGCCAGTTGCTTCAGATTGTTCGTGCACTGCAAACGACGCGCGGCCTCGCGCGCCGATTGCACGGCCGGCAGCAGGAGCCCGATGAGAATACCAATGATCGTAATGACCACCAGCAACTCGACCAGCGTAAAGGCCCGCCGTACCATGGTTTTTCTCCCGACAAACGCAAAGATTTCCTGAACCACCCGCCCCCCGAGCGGACACCTTGATTATGACAGATCATCGCAAAAAATCCAACCCCCCAATCTACCCCGTGTCCGCTGTTTGCGGTGTCCGCACGTCCCTAGTCTACTGGCATCGTCCAAACTGAGAGTCTATCCCCCCAAGGGAGACAGACGCCCTGTATCTCGTATCTGCGCGAAATACGAACCGCAACAACCAGAAGCCATTTCCCGCTGTCGGATACCGTCTCAGGACGACTACGGCACAACAACCGGTTCGCCGTCGCTCCGGCAACCGAGCCGCCGGAATGTCTGCAGCTCGATCGAAAAGGAAAGAAACCGCACGGAACCATCCCCCATTGCCGCGTTCAGGCCGCCCGAATGCGATGAACCGAACCGACCTTCTCCATACACGTCCGAACTACTACTCATTGGGTCCGGCAAAGGCACGCTGTTCGTTGATCGCTGTGCATCGTGATCCACCGCCACGGTGTATCCTTCGTTGTCGTCTGTCTGCATCATTCCGAGCCGACCGACGTTCAAACGCTTCTCGGCAATCAACATCGTATTCGAGGCGCCGTCGCGAATGTCGTCGATGCCGACCGGCGGAAGTGACTTGAACTCGGTGTCAGTGCCCGAGAACGTCCGAGTGATGGCCCCTACTCCGGCAGAGTTCGAAAAACCGGTCGATCCGTCCTCGCGGTAGAAAGCCGTAGTGCTCGTGCTGGCGGCATAGTCGGTCTTGGCGTGGCCGAAACTCTTGCCCGAACTCTCGGGGTACGGATACCAATCGTTCGCAGTCACGACTTCCGGTCGCCGCCGGCTGGAGCAGAAGAACAAGGTATTGGGCGTACTGATGGCCACAATGGAGCGTTCAATGTCCGTCGTTGCGCTGCCGCCCATCCAAACCGAAGTCGCCTCAATGTACGGCAAGACTTGAAATCCCCAGCCACCATGCTGTTTGGGCGTAACCGCAGGCGTCCCATTGATGTAGGTCATGTGCCATCGGTAAGTAGGCCCGCCCAGTGATGGCAGCAGGCCGATCGCCTGCTGGTGCGAATGGCAGGCCAAGGCCAGTTGCTTCAGATTGTTCGTGCACTGCAAACGACGCGCGGCCTCGCGCGCCGATTGCACGGCCGGCAGCAGGAGCCCGATGAGGATACCGATGATGGTAATGACCACCAGCAATTCGACAAGAGTGAACGCGCGGCGTTCCATGATGATCCCCTGCAATGTGCCCAAGCCTCAATGTGCCGATACGACCCACGCCGGCAAACGAAGCCGCATCCGCAGTTCGAGAAAAGTCTTTTTGACACCCCCATTCTGCACCGGTTTCGCTGACGCAACAACCCCTCTTTGGCGGGCCCTTGCGTGACCTGTTGGGATATTCTCTCGCAGGAGCTATCCGATAGCCCGGATTACCCATCTACGTAGGGGTCAAGGTCGCGCAGATCGTTGGTGGGTCCGCACGGGCCGCAACCGAGCTGATTTACAGCCCGCCGCTTGGAACAAGGCCGGCATCGGCGACCGATGCCCCAGCGGAAGAAACGGGTTGTTTGACCCACCCTACCTATCGTGAATAATCCGGGTCAGTCGGCCAGCCAGGCATCGCGGTGGGCGGCGATGAACTCGTCGTCGGTCAGATGGGGATACATACGGTAGATCCGGTCAAGCTCTTCGCTCTGATGCGGACTAAGCTGCTCGTTGGGATCGAGACACCAGATGCCCTCGAGAAGGCCCTGGCGACGCAGTACCTCGTGGATGCCGGCAATACAACCGGCGAACCCGTTGGAAACGTCGAACAGAACGCCGTTGGCGTCGGTGATTTCCAGATTGCGCGTGATCATGTCGCGAGGGATGGGACCACCTGCGGCCACAAGCAACTGGCAGCGCTCGAGCAGTTCGACGGCGCGCCGGGTCCACACGGCCCAGTGGCCGAGCAGTCCACCGACGAAGTGCCGCTCGATGACGTGATTGCCGATAGGGATGCGATAGGGCGAGAGGAGATCGGCCACGATGTTGTCATCGTTGCCAGTGTACATGGCGATATCGTCGCGCCCGGACGTAGCGACGGCGCGCATCACGTCGAACGTGTGATAGCGGTTGAACGGCGCGACCTTGATCGCCACCAGCGAATCGAGTTCCGCAAGCCTTCGCCAGAAGCGATACGCCAGCACGCGACCACCAACGGCCGCCTGCAAGTAGAAGCCCATAACGGGCAGCACCTCGCCCACGGCGCGGCAGTGTTCGACCAGGGTATCGTCGTCGGCATCGGCCAGCGCACTGAGGCTCAACAGTCCGATATGAAAGCCGCGATCACGGGCCAACTCAGCCTCCGCCACGGCTTGGCGGGTTGGGCCGCAGATACCGGCAATTCGCACCAAAGGTTCCTTCCGCCCCCCGTCGAGCCGGTTGAACTCCTCTTGCGCCAGCGAGAGCAGCGGTTCGAACAAGCCGACCTTCGGCTCGCGAATGGCGAACTGGGTCGTATGGACGCCCACAGCGACGCCACCGGCCCCGGCCGCCGAGTAGTATCGCCACAAGGCGCGCTGCCGGCGCTGGTCGAACTGGCGGTTCGCATTCAGAGCAAGCGGTGAAGCGGGAATTGCCAATCCGCGATGCAGAAGGGTTCGAATGGCAGGCGTCATAAGGCGCGGTCTTCTCCTTCAATTCATACGAGCCGGACTCGCTATTCACCGTAGGCGATCTTGGCCACCTTCGGCTTCACCAGCCGTTGGAAATCGGCGTAGGCAAGTCGAATCAGTTCGGTATGCGATCCGGCGTTAAACGCAATCTCGTCGTCTGCGGCCAGTCGCTCGGAAACAAACACGTCCATCTCGTACAGATTCCCGAACGGCGGCATCGCGCCGACCTCGCATCCGGCAAACAGGTTGGCGAACTGCGCTTCATCCGCCAGACCGGCCTTCGTTGCGCCGGCCACCTTCTCGAGACGATCCAAATCGACCTTCGACGAGGCCGGCACAACCGCCATGGTCAACCGGCCGTCCAGATCGACCATGACGGTCTTGGCGAGCTCCTTGCCCGGGATGTGCGCCGACGCGGCAATCTCCTGCGCCGTGAAGGCTGCCGAATGGCCGATCGTCACGTACTTCACCCCGTTCGCATCGAGAAACCCCTTCAATTTCTTCACTGGCATGATCAACTCCTTTCCGCCCCACAGGGCCGACGTGTTGAAGCCATACTCTCGTCCCGCAGCATTGTCTTTCCCCTTGGCGGTTTCGTCAAGCCGCCGCCGTGGGGGGTGGCGTGAGATTCGCAGAACCTCCGATTCGCCGAAAAGGTTGGCCGATGGCTTCTTGGCGTCTTACCTCTGCATCTGGCCCCGACGATCTCGTACGCCGGTTCTGCTGCGCAACCCCTGGTGCTGTGCCGAGATGGCAAATGGCGCAAGATGGGCTATTGGGGTTGATATCCAAGGCCGCGGTTGCTACGGTGAGTGGGCATAACCCGGCTGAAACGCTCTAGCATAGAACGGCCGATCGGTTTACACTGCATGCTATCTGCCGTGAAGTTTGCCCATTAGGAAAGCTAGCTGATTTAGAAAAATTAAACCGCAAGGAGATTGCTTGTGCGAAGTGCCGCTGTTTTGCTCGTGAGCAGCCTGATCGTGTTTCTCAACCTTCCGATCGTGCAGGCGGAGAGTCTGCCCAGTGAACGGCTCCTTCCGGCCACGACGGTGGGGTTCGCTGCGATTGAAGACTTGGACCAATTGGCGGAGCACTGGAATCAGACGCAGGTTGGCAAGCTCATGGCCGACCCCGTGATGAAGCCGTTTGCCGAAGACCTGCGCAGGCAGTTCAAACAGCGTTGGTCCCGGTTCGACGATCGGCTGGGACTGACCCTGGACGATCTGAAAGGCGTGCCGGCCGGAGAGATCGCGGTCGCCACCATTCAGCCGGGGCGATATCAGGCGGCGATTGCCGTACTGGTCGATGTGACGGGGAATACGGCAAAGGCCGAGCAGCTTCTGGAGAAGGTCAGTACGAGCCTGGTCAACAACGGCGCCAAACGGCAGACGTTCGAGGTCATGGACACAACGATCATCGTGTTCGAACTGCCCGAGCCGCCTGCCGATACACACGCCGGAACCCAGCCGGTTTGGGGCGATCAGCCGGAAGAGCCGGCCAAGCCGACCGAGCCGCGACTGGCGATCTACTTCCTCACGAGCAACCTGCTGGGAGTCTCGGATAACCTGGATGTGATCAAGGGCATCCTTGCGAAGACGAAGAATCCGGGCGAGGAGACGTTGGAGAAGGCTCCTGCGTTTCGCGAGGTGATGGATCGGTGCGCGAAGGATGCAGGCCGTCCGCAGGCGCACATTCGTTGGTACCTGAGTCCCATCCCCTATGCCGAGGCGATTCGTGCGGCGTCTCCGCAGACGGAGCCTCGGCGCGGCAAGGACATGCTGGACGTATTCCGGGAGCAGGGTTTCCGGGCGATTCGCGGAATCGGCGGTTTCGTCGATTTTGCGAAGGAGGGTCACGAGCTGATCCACCGCACGGCCATTTTCGCGCCGCCGCCCTATACGCGCGCGATGCAGATGCTCTCATTTCCCAACTCGGCCGACTTCAAGCCGCAGGCGTGGGTGCCGAGCGAATTGGCGACGTACTCCACGCTGTATTGCGATATCCAGAATGCATTCGACCACTTCGGGCCCCTGTTCGACGAACTGTTCGGCGGCTCGGTTTTCCTTTTTGCCGTCTCTTTGGATCACGAGCAGAAACTCATCGCCGGCGACGTATCCGGCCAGCTACGTTCGAACTTCGAAGAATTCGGGATCGAACTGCCGGCCAAGGTCTCCATCCGTACGATGGAGCCGGGACGGGCATGGGAGATCAAACAAGGGAAAGACATCTTCCTGATTCGCAAGATCAGCGGCGAGCTGCGCGCCTATCAGAAGCAGGTTGGCCTCTGGGAAGACGTGCTGGAAGGCTTGAAGAAGGACCCCAAGGGGCCGCAACTCGATTTGCGGAAGGACCTGATCGATCACCTCGGGCCGCGAGTCTCGGTGTTGAGCGACTTCCGCCTGCCCATTACCACAACCAGCGAGCGGCTGCTGTTTGCCATCGAGACCAAGGCCCCGGACCAGGTGGCCAAGGCCATTGCGAAATCGATGAAGAACGACCCGACCGCACGTCGCCTCGAAATCAACGGATACGAGGTATGGGAGATCGTGGAGGAAGAACTGGAAGATACCGGTGCGCCGGACATCCAGCTTGGCGACATGCCCTCGCTTCCGCCGCTGGACAATCCGCTGAAATCCGATGACGACGATATGGAAGAGGAAGAAGAGAAGCGCCTTCTGCCCCATGCCGCCGTAACCGTAGCCCACGGGCATCTGCTGGTTGCGTCGCACCTGGATTTCCTCAAGAAAATCCTCGAACCAGGTGACGATTTCCGGCCGTTGAGCAACGACGTCGATTACCGCGTCGTGCAGGCGGCCGTGGACAAGCTGGGGATCGATGCCCGATGCGCCCAGATATTCTCGCGGACCGACGAAGAATACCGGCCGACCTATGAGTTGATTCGCCGGGGAAAGATGCCGGAAAGCGAGACCCTGTTCGCCCGGGTCCTTAACGCCGGACTCGGTACGGGCAAGCGTCACAAGCCGCGCGAGCAGAAGATCGACGGCTCCAAATTGCCCGACTATGAGGTGGTGCGCCGATATCTCGGCTCGGCCGGCACCGTGTTCAGCAGCCTGCCCGACGGCTGGTTCATCAAGGGCGCCGTGCTCACCAAGGGGGCACAGTAGCCGGCGGTAACCATGAGCCCGGATTGCTCATCCATGTAGGGTGAAGGTCGCGTCGATCGTTGGTGGGTCCGTACAAGCCCAACGCAGCCAATTGACAGCCCGTCGCCTGAATGCATGTCGGCAGTAGCGACCGAGGACCCACCAAAGAACCGGCTTGTTTGACCCACCCTACCGCTTGCGAGGACACAATCCCGCTGCTGCGCACAGCCCGGTCAGTTCACCACATTGCGCAGCGGCATACCCAGCAGGGCCCGGCGGCACGCCTCGACGCTCTTCACGCGCATGTCGAGCAGTCCTTCTTCGCTGTAGAAGGCGATGTGCGGGTTGACGATCAGCCGGTGATGGGCCGGATGGGCCGGGTCGCGCCAGGCAAGCATGAGCGGATGATCCGCACGGGGCGGCTCTTCTTCGATCACGTCAATCCCCGCGCCTGCCAGCCGGCCACTGGCAAGCGCATCGGGCACGGCGGCCGTATCGACCACGGCGCCGCGCGACGTATTCACCAGGTACGATCCCTTGGGCATCCGGGCCATGGCCGCCGCATCGATCAGGCGCCGCGTTTCGTCCGTAAGCGGGCAGTGCAATGTCACCACGTAGGACTGGGCCAACAACTCCCCGAGCGTCTCCACGCGGCGGATTCCCAAGGCCTTATCGTAACCGTCCGGTCTATACGGATCGTAGAAGACGACATCGAAACCGAGCGCCTTCCCGCGCAGCGCCACGGCCGACCCGATGCGTCCGAGTCCGACCACTCCCAGCACGCGCCCGCGCAACCGTGCAAGCGGGACAACCGTGTGATAGGTCCAGCGTCCCGGTGCATCGCGCAAGGTCGAGTTGGCCAGATGCGTGCCGCGTGTGAGTGACATCAAAAGCGCGATGGCCGAATCGGCGACTTCCTCCGATCCGTAATCCGGCACATTGCAGAACGGAATGCCACGCGCTCGGGCCGCCTGACCATCCACATTATCGAACCCGGCGCCTGCACGTACGATAGCCTGGCATTGCCGCAGCCGGTCGATCGTTTTCCGCGAAATGTAGATCTCGTGGAAGACGACGACGGCATCGGCATCTTCGATTCGCCCGGTCAGTTCGTCCTCGTGATGCGCGCCGAGCGCCTCGACCTGGGCAACGCCGTCGAGCACGCGGCGTTCCGGCTGAAGATCGTCGTCAATATAGTCGGTCAGTACGACTCGATACGGTTCGCCCATCGGTCACATCCTTGGAAGGTGCCTGCCGTTGCCGGAAGAAGCCTTCAGGATAGACGGAACGAGCCGTTTTGCAAGGGATAGGGAGCCATGAACGGCCATTTTCCGGGCCGGCCTTGCCGCTGTGGTCGGGGCAGTTCCCCCAAAGGCCAGCAAGTGACACGAACCTGCCTCCTCGGAACGTTCGCCTGAATCACCGCGTGCGATGATGCGCAACGCCGCAGCGCGGATAAGTGGGGAGACTGCGGCATTTCGTTCCCGGTTCGAGCCTAATCGCGCTCGGTCATTCAGAGATACCGGGCCGAGTCTCCAGCAGCAGGACCACAACCTCCTCAACCCAACCGCTATGCCAGTCGTGGTTTCGTGGTGGGCCGTCCCGCCAGATATGTGGAATACGCAGATCCTCCATCAGGGTATGGGCCTGTCTGCCATGCTGGCGGAAGTTGCCGTAACCAGCGAGAACCAGCCGATTCCCCTCACGCAAGGATACGGCGTTCCGGGTGAGAAGCCGGGTGATCTGGTATTGCTCAAAGTTGTCCTGCGTTGCGAAAACGCCTGCCATCCCGAATTGGTCCGGCTTCTCCTTCATCAGAGGCGCGTCCCAGGCCGCCGCCTTGCCGAAGATGTCCGGATGCCGGAGCAGCAGGCTGAAAGCCCCCCACCCCGACTTGCTGAACCCGAGAAGAAGCCGGCCAGCCGTATCGGCCTGCACCGGGTAATGCTCTTCGATCAAGGGAACGACAATCTCCAGGAGATAGGTCTCCTGCCTGAGTTCCGGATCCTTCGGGTGGTCAGCATACCAAGGCAGACTCGAAAACGTCGGCGCAACGAACATGGTGTCGTATCTGTTGTGCAGATCGAGCTGCTCCACCTCGAGAAGGCCGTCGCCATACTTGCATTCCTGCTTCGGTTCGACCGGAAGAACATACACGACCCGATAGCAACGCGTCCGGTCGAGCCGCTCTGGCGGCAGAACCCGAATGCGTGTGCTGCCAGCCTGGCAGCGTGACGTCACCGTATGCGACAGAATTCCATTCCGCTCCGGCCGAGCTTCGGACATCGTTGCGGCATGCTCCTTCGTCGCTCCAAGGGCACAAACCACAAGCAGCCATGTCGCGATAGCGCCGTTCATCTCTCGCTCGCACTCGCCAGACCGGATAATCCGAAAGCAGCATGTGACTCGTTCCCTGTCAACGGTGTAGCTTAATCCGCAGGAATGGCAAAAGCAAGAAGCCACTCGCTGCAACTTCCGCAGCCGGCTACGCCTCGAGCGCGTTGCGCAAGTTCGGCGCGACGCGGGCAGGCGTGTCCTGGCAGACCCAGAGGCCAAGCTGCTCGAAACCGCCCGTTTCCTGGGTATATGGCAGAAACTCGCAGTAGAACCCGGCGCCGGGACCGCTGGATGCGGTCACATTATACGCGATCGGTTTGCCGATGGACGGCATGACGGCCATGATGGCGCGCGTTACGTCGCCCCACGCTTGCGCCAAGGCGAACAGTTCCTCTTCGGTCAGTTCGCACAGAAAGCGTTTTCGCCAATCCTTCATGATCAGAAGCGAATTGTACGGACGCCGCATGAAGTACGGCACCATGAGCACGGCCGGGCCGTAGTCCTTCACCATGAGCTCGTCCGGATTCTCGCGCAGCATGTACTCGGCAAACGTCTCGCCCCGCTCCTGCTGGAAGCGCTCGTTCCGCTCGAAATGGCGCGGCTTCCGGCCGCTGTAGAGGATCTGCTGATGCCCGTGGGCAAGCGAGCCGCCCACCAGCCGGCCATGGTTTTTGATCACAAGCACATAGCCGTACGTACTGCGACCGTCGGCCGTCGTCCCCGAAATCGGATAACCTGCCGAACCGTCCAGCAACAGCTTGCCTTCCAGGGCCGCAAGCCGCCGGAAGGCAACCAGCCGGTCGGATTGGGGCATGTTGTACCAGTCGCGATCGAAATAGGACGACGTCCATTGGAGGAAGTGCATGCCCTTGACGACGCCGTTGCCATTGCCCTCGCGCTGTTCGGCCTCGTGCTGTTCGGCTGCAAACGGGTACATGGCCGGATACAGGTTCTTGTTGATGAAGGTGAAGCCTTCGCTGAGCGGCGTCACGTCGATCACACCGGTGGTCTGGCCGCGGCACACGGGATCCGAGGCCCCGTCTTCCTCCGGCTCGGTGGGCGGTTCGGCGTTGTCGTGCGGGCGCCGCGCCCGCGACGCATTGAAGATCACAACGGCCCCGTCCCGCGGATCCACCTGGACCTCGCCGTCCGGCAGGTAGGGCGTGATCTGCTCCTCGCCGCGGAACAGATCCTCGATGTCCGAGCTGGAGAGCGTCTCGATTCGCTCGTTCTGCAGAATGCGCTGCAATGTCGGCTCGTCCAGGTGATGCCGGCCGACCGGCGAGAATTGCGCTCGCATCCGCTCGCCGAACCCGGCCGCTTCGAGAAACTGCCGGGTCATCCCGTCCCAAGTGAAGTGGGGAATGGTAATGCGGTAGGCATCTTGCCCGATGCGGGCGCGAAGCGATTCATCGTCCAGCAGCCGCTCGATGGCGCAGGCGAAGCCGGTCACGTCGTCTGCCTGCACCACAATGCCGCCCCGACCGACCTTCAACGGCGCCGCCGCTCCGTCGCACGTCCACTCTTCGACCGGTTCGTCCAGCAGGTATTCGGTCAGGAAGGGAATGAGGTTGCTTCCCACCACGGGGACGGCCGTCGCCGCCGCCTCCTGCACGGCCATGCCGAACCCTTCCATCACCGAGGGCGAGCAATACACGTCGGTAATCGCGTACAGGTCGGGCAGCCGTTCCCAGATATTGCCCACCACGGCCACGTGCGATGCAATGCCCAATTCGCCGATCAGGGCCCACAACTCCCGGTGGATCTTCTCTTCGTGAGAATCGACCGCCACAACCAATAGCGATTGCGGATGCTTTTCGAGCACCTTGGCGAACGCGCGGATCAAGATATCCTTGCGCTTGGTATGGTCGGTCCGGCTGATTTCGGTCACGATGCGCGAACGGCGCACCTCGTGCGCGCTCATGCCGCAATGCCGGCCCAGAAACTCGTAAATCTCGTGCTTCGCGTCGATCTTTCGCGGGTGGAACCGCGACGGTTCGATACACGGCGGCAGGAACAGCGGCTGCTGTACGCCGTAGTCTTCGACCAATGCCTGCCGG
This sequence comes from Thermoguttaceae bacterium, assembly GCA_040772845.1. GTDB lineage: Bacteria > Planctomycetota > Planctomycetia > Pirellulales > Thermoguttaceae > PWXP01. The sequence continues at coordinate 3,789,004 of JAXGXG010000001.1, read as the reverse complement.
ATCAGCGGCGACGTGGCCGCCACGCCATCCAGTTCCGGGATCAGTTCCTTCTCGACCGCAATACGTTCGTCCACCCGCAGATCGGCCCACGTTTCCGGCTTCATATTGCGTTTCTTGACCGTACCGACCGAATGCGGAACCCAAATATGCTTGGCCGGATACCGAAACCTGCGACGGACCAGCGAGCCGATCTTCGCGCCGTCCCAGTAATGCGAGATGATCAGGTCGATATGGCCGCCGGTCGGGCTTTCGAGAAAGTCCCACAAATACTGGGCCAGCATGGGCGTGTGCGAGTCCATGTCCTCCTTGCGGACGAACTCCGAGCAGTCGTCCTGCATATAGAAGATGCGCTGCCGCGCGTCTTTGTAACGCAATCCAACCTGCATCTCCTGCGTGATCGGATGGGCATATCCGCCCCGGTTGGCAATCGTGATGCGAAACCCGAGGTTCGCCAACGTTTGGGTGAACATATTCACGAACAGGTTCTGCCCGCCCGTATCGGGCAAGCCGGGCGCCACGTCCCATTGATGAACGCCGTGGTTGGTGATCATCAGGATATGGGGCGCCTCAAAGCTCGTAAACGCCTGATGCGTTGGGTCGTTGGCGAAATCGAACACGAGAAGTCCTCCTCGGTTGGTGTAACGTTGCGAAGGGGCGGATCCTGCCGCCGGCTTCCGTCAGGCGCCGGCATCGGGCGGTAAGACTCCGAACCGGATCAGTCCCTCCTCCACGCCGGCGGCGTACGAACTCGCGGCAAACCAGACACGGCCGTCGCCCAATGCGCGACAGGCCTCGATCAGTTCCGGCTGGGCGTTGGCAACGCACACGCCGCGCCGAAACTCGCGGAACATGCTGGCGTCGTTGCCCGTATCGCCGGCAACCACCACCTGCTCCGGATCCAGGCCCCGTTGCGTCACCAGGAATCGAATCGCCCGCCCTTTTCCGGACGCCGCCGGCAGAATATCCAGGTCGCGCCCGCTGGACCACACCACCTGGTAACGATCCGCATGCCGCCCGATCCGCCGCCGTATCTCGCCTGCCGCCTGCTCCGGATCCGGACACCGGTCCAGATAGGCGCTGGTCTTCAGTTCGGTATTGTATTCGGCAGGCTGCATGACGAGCCCGTCGATGCCTTCGAGGAATGCCAGCGCCTCCTCGCGAGAGTAATCGGCCAGGAGGCGTTCGCGCCATGCGTCCATAGGTTGCGAGCTGTCGTCGAACGGAGGCAGATAGATCTCCGTGCCGACCTGGCAGATTACGGCATCCGCCTCCGGAAGCCCTTCGTGGATCATGCCATCGCGGACCTGCTGCAAGCGTCGTCCGGTCGACAAGACCAGATACAACTCTCCTGCCGCTCGCTTTCGGGCCAGACCTTCTCGAAGCCGATCCAGGGCCGGACGATCGCCGGTAAGTGTGCCATCGATGTCGGAAGCGACAATAGCCGTCACGATTTGCCTCCTGTATTACGAGATTCACCCGTCTCTTGCTACCATTTCAACTGTACCCTCCCGACAGGCAAGATCGCCCGATTTTTCCAGAGGAATACGCCATCCATCGAGAGAATCCTGCAACATCTCCGCGCACAATACGAATATTCCCTGTCAGAGTCGGTCCGAAAATGGGCGCCAGCTCCCATCGATTGTCGTTCTCGTGTGATGCAGATACGAGATCCAGAGCGCCCGCCCCTCTTTTCGGTCAGACTTGCAGCGGAACTGCAGCGGTCACGTGCATTCTTCGCAAACCCTCGGTGCAGGGGAACCCGACCTGAGAAGCAGGCAGACCCACCGAATGTCACTGCTGGTCACGCGCCATCGCAATTGCGTGACGTGGTGTCTGTCATAGAAATCGCTCGTTTTCCCCGGTCAAGCTGCAGCAAGCTGAATGCCGGCATGCCGCCCGAACTGCCGGACTGTCAATCACGTCATCGCTCCAATTGGAGCCAGTCGCCGGCGCGGATGGTTACCTGGATGCGCAGCGCACCGCCGTTCGTTTTCGTGGACAGGATCTTCCCCGTAACCGATGAAACGTCGCGGTAGGCGGGTGCGTGGGCCAGTTCGAGAGTGACCGTTCGCTCGCATCCGGTCCAGTTCGACAGTGCGACAAGATCGGCCCGGGGCGACTGGATCCAGTTGGCCTCGACGCGGTAGTTGTCGGTCGTCAGTCGCGGCGAGAGGCCGCCTTCGGCCAGGATCTTCTGTATCCATGCGCGGTGCGCCGCGTTGAACGATAGCGTGGAATGATCTGCGCCTTCGGCGCGTTCGGAAGTGGCGATGTAGCTGATTGCCGGAAAGAAACCGGCGACAATCGTCTTGCCCTTGCCGCACGGAAACGTCTGGCAATACGGCTTCTGAGTTCCGCAGAAGAGCGGCATGCCCTCGAAGGAATCCAGCTCCTTCAGGCGGCGCATCTCGTATTCCGAACGGCCGGGATCGGCCTGGAGGTCGAGCGGCTCGCGGTGGAGGTTCAACGCCTCGTCCAGCCCGAGCGGCTGGTCGAACTCGTCCCGGGCCAGTGCCCCGGCGCCCAGGTACAAGACCCCGCCGTCGCGAACCCATTTCACCAGGTGCGGCAGGGCGGACCGCTTCAGATGCGCGTCGGTCGCAAAGAGCATCGCATATCGGGGCAGGATCGTGGCCAGATCGTCTTCCGAAAGCACGTCGCAGGAAACGTTGCAGTGCCGCAGCAGGAGGTTCAACCACGCTCGCTCCTTGCCGAATATGTTGTCCCGCGTTGCATACCAGATGTCGCCCGTAACGCTCAGCAACTGGGCGGCATCGGCCGCAGCCGGCTTTCCGGCCATGAGCTGCGATTCGACCGCTCCGGCGGGGAAGGTGACTCGTTTGATCGCCTCGTACACCTCCGGCCGATGGCTGTTCGTATCGCTCGTGATGGCATAGTACGGCCCGTAGTTGAAGAAGCTCATCGCCTTCACGCCGTGTCCCATCGCCAGGAAGCCACGCGCCTCGATTTCCCACGCAGGCCGGCCCAGTACGTTGTAGATGCCGAAGTCCAGCCCCGGCTCGCGGCAGGCGGACCGCATAACGTCCACATAATAACCGTTCACCTGCCGCGTTCGCGCCCAGCCGCCCCAATCCTCGTTCCAACCGTAACCGAGCGCGCCGGTTGCAAAAATCTCGTACCAGTCGACGCAGCGGGAAACCAGGTTGCCGGAAATCAGTTCACATGCGAAATTGGCCGTGGTCGGAATGCCCGGCAAATGCCTGCCTGCGGCTTCCGTGCCCACCCGATGCATTTCGGTCATCAGGTGGTTCATGTAACGCCGCGTGTAGTAGTACGACGCCTTCTCGCCGGGACCGTCCGCCTTGGGATCGTTGTTGATCCGGATCTTGCCGATCTCGGACTCGGCAAGCCCAAGGTTCCTGAGGTACGCAGGAAAGCCATCGCGGCAGACGGGGCAACTCTCGACGTGGTCGAATCCGAACCCCGGCTCGTCCATCAGGTTGATCATCGTCCAGCCGGCGCGGTCCGGGTTCTTGTCGGCGAACGCCTTCATGCTCTCGTCGATTCGCTCCCCATCCGGTTGGCCCAGGCAGCCGGGCGCCTTGGTCAGATGGAAGAAGAAGTTCGACGCCCGCTTCTTATCCCCGCCGATCCCGATCTGTCGGAGCGCCTCGCGTTCGTTGGCCACCGCCTGGGCAGTCGATCGCCGCTCGCTGAGCGCCATTCCCGTGAAGAAGGGGAACTCGACTGGTAATTCGCCTGCGACGGTAGGAGTCGCCTTGGCCATTTCGAGCGATGCGGCACTGCCCTCGGTTTCGGTAACCAGGCGATAATCCACCAGATCGACGGCGAAGAGAAACCCGTCGCCGGCTCCCCTCCGTTCGGCCCGCTGGATCAATCCGTCTTCCGACGCGGTTTTCGAGAACCACATTTCGAAGGCCGCGTTCGGTTCGGGCGCATGATACGACCGCATTGCGTAGAGGCTGAGGCGGTTCAGCCCGCCGTATGCCAGATAGGGCGAGATGTCGACCCACGGGCTCTCGTCGCCTGCCGCCATGCGAATGCCCGGTTTGTCCTCCGCACCTGTACTGACGCCGGAGAAGATGCCCTTCCGGTTGATGTTGGCATGGGGCGTGTACCACGGCGAGAACGGCCGCCGGCCCCAGAAATGCACGACAACCGGCGCCGCTTGCTCCGGCAACATGCGAACCTTGACGTACAGAGGGGCAAGGTCTGTAACGGCCGGTTCGTAGGCCAGATCGCCGGTCAGCAGTAGCAAGTCCAGCGTTCGGGTACAGCCGTGAACCGAGGCCAGGTGAATCTTCTCCACGGTCACCTGCAACTCGCCCTCCGACGCACGGAACTCGACGAAATCCCAGATCCAGCGAGCGAATCCGCCGCCCCACTTCTTCTCGCCTTCGGGTGTCGATCGGGGCGACGATTCCGTATTGTCGAACGCCTTCTTCGCAATCAAGGTATCCTTCTGCGTTCCTTGCACGAGAAAACCCGACTTGCTCCGGTGGTTGACCATGTCGAGATAGCGAATCCAGATTCGGTACGCGCCCGGCGTCGGAATCTGAAACGTTGCCGTCGCCGTACCCGGCTTGTTGTTCTGTCCGCCAAGCATCCGGTCCACCGGCCGGCTTGCGTACCATGCTCCGGGCGCATGTTCGCGAACGGTCCAGCCTTCGTCCACGAGCGTCATCGCTTCCGCCTGAACAACTTGCGATCCCTCCGGCATGGCCGCCCGTGCGGTGGAAATCACAAGGAACGAGACCAGCAAACTGCAGAACAAAGCGAGGCTTCTGTACATGGCAGGATCACCGTTGATGCGGACAGGGGCGGGGGGAAACGCAACTCTCCATAGCATTGAGTCTAGGCACGCCGAATGGGGTGGTCAAGCATCCACCTGCCCCTGGTCGATCCATGCTCAACGAGTGCTACGGGTGAGGACTATCCCAAAAACGTTTTGGAGTCTGAGCGCCGTGGGCCGGTGGGCATTGTAGTCCCGAAGGGACGTTCCTATATCAGCCCAGGGTGGAGTCGAAGTGAGGAACGAGCGAGACGCAACCCTGGGTTGCGAGTACCGTGGAAGACGGAATCCCGAAGGGATGGCCCTAATCAGCACGCGCAAGGACGCGCTGCGGCGCATCTCCTCGTGTGTTTGGCGTATTTCGCGGTTCATGCTTGCCCGCGTTGCCTTCCGGGGCTGATGGCGGCGAAGGACTGTCTGCGGAGAATGGCGGTCGCAGGGCCAGCTCTTCGGGCTTCTCTTGCTTATGCTACCCCGGATTATTCATCTACGTAGGGTCAAGGTCGCGTACCGTTGACAGGGAGCAAGTGTCAGTGACGCACTCGCGGGCGTTTGTGCGATACGCTTCGAGGGGGGGGCGTTTGTTGACCGCTTCATCTGAGTCTGTTAAGATCGGGACATTGCCCGCGATCCCGAATGGATCCTGGCCAACTACCGTTTGCTCAACTCGCCGGACACATATCTCACCTTTGGCCAGGTTAGGCTGGTCCCGGAGCCGGCCTCTGTTGCACTGCTCGGGCTGGCGGCCGTAACGCTGCTGCTCAGTTCGGGCTGGAGACCTCGATCGCGTCGAGCATGAGTCGGCCGCGACACGCGAAGTGCAATCGCGGCAAGCGGCACTCGCCAGGTGCGAGGCGTACGGGCATGTGCGGTCTTTTGTTCCTGCACCCTCCCGAAAGCCACCTTCCCGCAATCGAGCAGAGGATCCGATTCATGGTAAAACCCACGACTGGATTGTGTGTTTTGGTCTTGTGTCTGGCATGGTGTGCCTGTGCGCTGGCTGCGGAGGACGGTCCGGCGCCCTTCGCGCCGGACGCACATACGCTGCTTCTCTACCATTTCGACGAGGAGCAGGGGGCGATTGCCAAAGACGCCAGCCAGTACGGCTACGACGGCCGAATCGAGGGGGCGTGCCGCACGGCCGGCAAGTTCGGCGGGGCTTTGGAGTTCGACGGATGCGACGACTGCGTGTTCCGCGAACAGACCGAGGCGATTCGCGGCTTGAAGCAGATAACCGTCGAATGCTGGTTCCGTCAGACACGCGCCGGCGGCCGGCAGTTCCTGGCCGGCCTGGATGCCGGCTTCCATTTCGACCTGAGCGGCGGTCGCGGCACATCGTTGTCGATCTACAACAAAGGTGCGAGCGAAGAGAACGCCGACGGCATCCGCCATCAGCATCTCGGCGCCGCCCTCGGAGCGGTCCGATGGGGGCGATGGCATCATGTGGCCGCAACCTACGATGGCCAGTGCATGACCTTCTTCCTCGACGGCGTGCTCAAGAACCGTCTGCCGGCGGCCAAGGCCTTCTCGCTGGGCGCGCCGTCGCGAGGGCTGTGGATCGGATGCTACGTGGGTCGCGAGTTCTGGTTCAGCGGCTCGGTGGACGAGTTCCGCGTGTCGGACTGCGTGCGATACGATGCCGAAAACAAACTTGCTGCCGGCGACCGCGTGTTCCCCATGCCTGACATCAAACGCGCGCCCAAGACCGTGCGCAAGCCGCAGCTTACCGGCAAGGCCACGCTCTCGCTGACCCTGAAATGGCTGTACGGCGGAAAGGCGGCCGGTTGGGTCTATCTCAAGCCGCCGGGGCAGCCTGCGGCCATCGTCGGACGCTACGAATTGCAGGAGCAACCGGACGACGCGGCCAATGGCACGGTCGTGTCGTTCGATGTCTCCGATGAACTCCACGGCGACGGTTGCTACCTGCTCGGCCTGGAAAGCACCGAGCACGGTTACTTCGCCGTAACCCAAGCCGTGCTCCACGCGGAAGGCAAAGAGGTTGCCAACTGGGCGGGCGAGTTGAAGTCGCGCCGCACGTTTCATCCGCCGCTTCTCGCACCGTTGCAGGTGGGCGCATCCAAGACGCCGGCTCGGCCTGTGCGGATCGAACTCGCTCCGCGGCAGGCGGACCGGCTGTCGGGCGCGATGAACGTGGAAGCCGCGGAGCCGGACGGCTCGGCATGTTTGTTCGGCGAGGGATTGGCGGAGTACTGGCTTTTCGCCCCGGCGGAGCAGACCTGCCGAGTGTACGTCCGGTACGTTGCTCCGACCAGGCTGCCTTGCGATTTCGTCATTGACGGCCGCGATCTTCATGCATACCACATGGCCACTCGAACGGAGACCGAGACGGCTCATCCTCGCGACGCGTTATGGGAGTATCAGGGGACCACGACGCTACAGCCGGGCCCGCACTGGGTCCGCGTCGAGGGGATTCTGCCCGATATCTACGGCATTCGTTTCGAGCCGGTTGAAGCGGTTCATACAGCCGCCGTTCCATGGCAGCCGCATCGGGCTCCGGAAGGAGACTTTCTGGGGCGCGCTGCTTCCTGGGAGTGCCAGCCGTTGTTTGGAGTCGCCAAAGATGCTTCTGTTACACGCGAGATGGAGGCGAACGAACCGGTGCTGCGCCTGTCGGCTGCCTTTGCCAACACCGAGGCTGGCGACCTGCACGCCGGAGATGCCGTGCGGCTCGTTCACGCCGGTTCGTGGAACCTGGCGCCGTTCGGTCGGCTTGCGTTCCGCTTCCAGGGCCAAGGTTCCGGCCACGTGGCATCAATCTGGCTGGTCGACGTCAAGGGCGACGAAATGCTCCTCTGGCGCACTCGCGACACAAGCACCGAAATCCGGGAGGTGGCTGTGCCGATCTCGTTCGAGGGGAACACCGTCTTCGATCCGACGCGCGTCTCGGCCGTCTGTATCGAACTCGACGAAGGGAACGTTCGCCAAGGGCAGGTGAACCGCTTCCTCGGGGCCATCGTTGGGCCGACCTTCCACCGCCGCGACGTGATCGAACTGCCGGAAGACTACGAAACGGTCCTTGATCAGGCACGGCAGGCGATGGCAGCCATCGCCTGCAAGACTTCGGCATCGCTGGAGTCGCCCGGTTTCCGGCCGTGGACGAAACCGGTCGTGCCGGAAGAGCATCCGCGGTTCGCCCAGAGTGATCCGAAGCCGGTTACGCGCGCGACGTTGGGCTATGCGCTGCATACCACGGGCGCGCGAAGCATTCGCCCCGAAACGCTGGACGAGTTCCACGCGCACTACGATTTCGGCGACGTCTGCTGGCCAAACATCGGCATGTGTCCGCGGCGCGAGCGCCATTCCACCGACGCAGACTATCGGAAGGCGTTGGACGCGTTCGAGACGCAGTTAAAGGGCGTTCGCGACAGGGGCCTCTTCCTGTTCGACATTTGGGGCTATGTGCCGCACAATGCCGACTTCCCCTACAAGATCGCGCCGGAACACCACGAGATCCTGTTACGCGTGTTCGGCGACAGATTTCTGGGCTACGACAACGGCGAGCAGGATGGCCGCTATATCGGCGCGTATGCGGGAAAGGGGCCTCACACCAATCGGAAGGAAGGCTGGGAAGACTTCGTGCGCTGGGACAAGCACATCTGCGCCGACAGTCAGAACTACATGAACGCCACAGGCTCGCTCAACTTCTCTCACTACTATGCTGAACGGGATTGCCGCATGTTGGGGTTGGAAACCGCCCAGGGACTGCCCAGCGATACGCTCCTGTTCGCCTTCCTGCGAGGCGCCGGCAGACAATACGGCCGGCTGATCTATCAGGCCTCGTCCATCTGGAACCGATTCGGCTACAATATGTACCACGGTCGCAAGACCATGGACGGCGGCCGTGCAGGCTACGGTTACGGGCCGAACAAAGGCTGTTCCCCCAGTCTGCATCGGCGCCTGTTCTTCTCCGGCTATCTGGGCGGGCACAGCATCTTCGGTACGGAGGCCTCGCAGTTCACCGCCGACGTACTCCCCAGCGGCGCGCGCGAATTGAGCCCGCTCGGACGCCAGCACCTGGACCTTGCCGCCTGGGTGCGCAAGCATCCCGACCGCGGCGTGATGTATACGCCGGTCGCCTTCATGCTGGATTTCTATAACGGCTGGAACATGCCCCGACACCTGTATCGCGGCGACAAGTACATGATCTGGGGGAAGTTCCCCTATGAAAAGGGCGATTACCTGATCGATGGCATGTTCCGCACCGTCTGGCCAGGCTATGAGGATTGCAGCTACCTGCGTAACGAACGCGGCTTCCTTACGCCGACGCCGTTCGGTGACTCGTTCGACGTGATTACCAACCGTTGCCCGCTGGAGGTTCTGAAGCAATACACGGCCGTCATGTTGCTGGGCGACGTGGAAATGACGCCCGAAGCGGTCGAGAACCTGACGGCTTTTGTCCGAGCCGGCGGCGATCTGATCGTCGATGCACGCCGTGCGGAGCCGTTGCCGAAGGATATTGTGGGCGTGACCGTTGGCGAGCCGTCGCAGGCGGTGATGACTCGCGTTACGGCGACCGGACAGACATTTGACGAACTGCCGTACACGCACCGAGTCCTGACGCCCGCCGGCGCAACGGCTTTGTTGATCAACGAGCATGGCCGGCCGCTGATCACGGTGAATCGGGCAGGCGAAGGTCGCGTTATCGTCGGCGGGATTGACCACTGGATGACCGACCAGATTGCCTATGCCAGTCCGGAGATCGTCAACATGGAGCCGCCCTTCCTCTTGCTCCACGGAGTCCGGGCCGTATTGGGGCGCTATTTCGATTCATTCAGTCCGGTGGAAATCGCACCGGCCGGACTGAACCTGCGCACCTGCTGTCACCCGGACGATTCCGGCCGGCTGCTGGTCGGCCTGATGAACAACGACCTGTTTGCCGACTGGCGCGGCACGCTGCGTTCGCGGCTTGGGCGGATGACATCCGTGACGGATTGGACTGATGAAAAGACCTTGCCGGCAGGCGAGGCCTTATCGCTAACGATTCCGGCAGGCGACGTGGCGATTCTGGACATTCGCCTCCAGTCGCAGCCCGGATCGAGCGCCGCAACCAGGCGCCCGAGGAGTGCAGCAGCGGCCTGGCATCCGGAAAAGAGGCCACCGGCCGGCTTGCCCAGCCTGGAGCCGGTAGCCGTTCACGGGTCGGCGGCGCATGCCATTGTCTCCACTGCATACGAGGGGGACAGTCCCCGGTGAACGATTACGCTCTAACTTCGGGTTTCGCCGGAGGCGCGAGACTTGCCGACGAACGGTTTGCCGAGCCGGCTGGCCAACAGTGCGGGCAGCAGGACGAGATCGCCTAGCAGGGCTACCAGCAGGAGGATGGCCATGAGCCAGGCGAAGCGGACGATGGGCATGAAGGAGCTGAGCGAGAAGACCAACATGCCGCCGGCGCCGATCAGGGTCGTGTGGACCATGGCCCCGGCGCACCGGTGGAATGCGAAGCGGAGCGACTGGCGCCGCGAGTGACCGTGCCGGGCTTCCGTGCGGAACCATGCGAGGAAATGGAACGTATCGTCCACGGCAATACCCATAGCGGCACTGGCCGTCATGATCGATCCGATTTCGATCCAGATACTCAGCCAGCCCATCAGGCCGAATACGACAACGGCGGGGAAGACGTTGGGCAACATGGCAATCAGCCCGGCGATGGGACTGCGCAGCACGCACACCATGACCAGGGCGATCATTGCGAACGCCATGAAGAAGCTCTCGGTCAGGTCGCTCAGCAGGGCCCGTTGCGCCTTGTAGATCAAGGGGATGACGCCGGTGTAGGTGATCTGGATGTCTTTCTCTTCCGCCACGGCCGGCTCGAGTTGGGCCCGGAGCGTCTCGACAAAGCGGCCATAGTCGATATCGCTCAACGCCGGCGCACGAACGCTGATGCGCCAAAGCTGCTCCCCGCCGCGAGCATCGGCCAGGAAATGGGTTTGCCGAAGTCGCTGCCGTATCAGCGGCGTGTTCCGTTTGAGCACGGCGCGCTCGGCCGCATCGCGGGCGAAATGGCCGGTGGGCAGCGGCGGTGCGAAACTTACCGCCGACATGGTCGCGCCCACGTCCGGAAGCTCCTGAAGCCGCCTCTGCAGGCGATCCACCCATGCAAGCTGGTCCAGAAACTCCACCTGCGAATCGGGCGCGAAATGGACGACCAGTTCCAACGGCACAAGCGGCCCGAGGTTCTCTTCCAACCAGCGATAATCGCGGATGATTCGGCTGTCGGCGCCAAAACGATACTGCAGCTTCACCGTCGAACGCAGAAACGGCAGTCCGGCTCCTGCCCCGGCCAGGATCAACAGGCACCCGGCAATGATCACCCGATGCCGCCGGCAGATCATGTCGACCACCCGGGTTCCGTATCCGGCCGGCGCACGGCCCGATTCACCGGCCGCCTTTTCCTCGCGCTGCCGGCCGGGCCAGAGGGCCAATGCCACAGGCAGTAGCAGCAACACGGCAACCAGGCTCGCCATCATGCCGACAGCCGAATAGACACCGAACATTCGCACGGGCACAATTCGGCTGAACGCCAGAGAGAAGAGCCCGATGGCCGTTGTTGCAGCGGCGAGCGTGCACGGTTTCCACCCGTCTGCCAAGGCCCGGAGCGGTGCGGCTCGGCCGAATCCCTCCCGCCATGCGTCGCGGTAATAGTTCACCAGATGAACCGCAGCCGAAATGCTCAGTACGTAGATCAACGGCGGCAGCATGGTCATGACCAGGTTCATGGTCCCGCCGCTGTAGTAGAGGATCGACAAGGCCGCACCCGTACTGTAGATGGCAATGGCCAGTACGATCACGGCCACCCTTAAGCTTCCAAGGCGTAACCAGGCGATGCCGAACGCCACCACGCCAGCCAGGGCCGCCAGTTGCAGCAGGAGTCGCTGGCTTTCGATGTCGATTGTGGCGGCGTCCACCGTTGGGCCGCCAAGTCGCAGGTCATCCGGCTTCAGGCCACAAATCTGTTCGGCCGTTTCAAACACTTGTCGAATCGCCGCGGCGCGATCCTCGACGCCGCGCGGCGCGATGGTCAGCAGCACACACGTGGTACGGCCGTCCGGTCCGATGAGCACCCCCTGCAACCGCTCGATCGCGTCGCGTCGCGGCAGGTCCAGCGGAGGCGAGGTGAGTTGTGCGAGCACCTGCCGGCCGGTCAGCGCGCGTTGGAACATGGTCGTTTGCGGCTCGGCCAGCAGTGCCTCGGCCAGCCGTTCGGCGCGGTCATCGTCCAGAGTGCAGCCGGGCCAACTGACCACCGTTATTTCGTCGCTGCCGAAGTGCTCTTGCAGCCAGAGATAGGTATCGGTTTCGTGAAAACCGCGTGGCAGCCATTGCCGGGGATCGTTCGTATTGCTATCGAGCGCGCCCCGGACGCCAACGGCAAGCCACGGCAAGCTCAAGGCCGTCAACAGCAGAACGACGGCCGAATACGAGCGAGGGAGCCCGCCAGCGTTGCGTCCGAACCGCTCGCTACCGTGCTCAGGAAGCGTGCGCACGGGCCACCGCCGGTTCGGCCAGGAAGTCGTGCAAGAGGCGGGCGAATTCCTTCGGCTGTTCGATGGGCGGCGCGTGACCGCACTCGTCGATATAGGTCAGTCGGGCATTCCGAATGCCGCTGCAGAACTGCTCCGCCACGAACGGGGGCGTGATCGTGTCGTTGCGGCCCCAGATGATCCACGTCGGCACCGTCACTCTGGCCAGTTCTTCCTTCATGGACCGATCCCGCGTCGCCTTGGCGACGCGCAGAAGGAATCGGCGGTATCCGCGATCCGACAGCATACCGTAGACCTCGTCGACCAACGCGTCGGTCACGTGCGCCGGATCGTAGAAAATCTCGCACGCTTGTTCCCGAATCAGGCTACGGCAAAGCTGCGGGGCGCGGCCGCCGCTAAGGCTCTGCTCGAACAGGCCGGCGCTGCCGGTAATGATCAGGCGGTCCACACATTCCGGCCTGCGGAGGTAGAAGTCCAAAGCCACCTGCCCGCCCAGCGAGTTCCCGCACAATACGGCGTGCTGCAAGCCCATGGCGTCGACAAAACCTTCGACGTGATCCGTCAACTGATCGAGCGAACGGAACGCTTTGTACTCGCGTTTGCCGTTATGATCGATGGGAAGTTGCAGGGCCAGGAACCGGTAGTGCTCGCCGAGATCATTCATGATCGCGCGCCAGTTCTCCGGATTGCCGAACAGACCGTGCAAAAGAACCACGGGCACGCGCCCTGTACCGATCTCGAGAAACCGGTACCCATTCAGTTCCGAGAGGGGAACCTGCGCGGGCTCGCGCAACAGCGAATGGCCGTTCACGGCGGTCAGAGGGTGGCTCATGGAACCTCCAAGAAAAATCCCGGCTGCCGCAGTGTATCCGCGGCCTTGCGATCACTTTGTATTCCTGCCAAACGGATGCCACGGGGCAACGATGCACAGAACCTCATCGCTTCCCCGCACGGCAAACCCCTGCAAAGGGGCACCGCAAGGGCGAGAACTTTATTATAACAGGGGGCGCGATGGACTGCAAGAACCGGCCACAGAAAGAAACGCACCCCCCTCAGTCGCGTCACTACGGCTCAACAATGGGTGCGCGCTGGTCAGGCGATACAAAATAGCCAGCTTCTAGAAATTGAAGCGTATACCGGAACACGCGGGGATCATTGGCAATCAACTCGTGGATCGCCGGCACCCGAATGAAGTCTGTGGCGCCCGCAAGTCGGGTGGTCGCAACGGTGATCCGGCCGTCGTCATCGCCCGGCTGCATCGGACTGAATCCGCCCGCAAGCCCCATCCCGCCGGCAATAATGCCAAACTCTTCGTGCGGTGTCGCCAACCGCGTCTCCAGATCGTCCCACTCGGGGCCCAATTCCTGACCCGGTTTTCCGAACAAGGTCTTGAACAGCCCAACGTCGGCCAAGCGCTCTGCCGCCAACGCGCCATGATTCGGCGGTGCGATCATGACGATTCTTCCGATTCTCGGGTCAGGCTGCCAGCGTTCGGAGCCATCGCATGGCCCGGCCAGGTAGCGGCGGATGATCACATTGCCCATGCTGTGGCCAACCAGGTGAATCTGTTCAATTCCCTCGAGGCTTTCCATGACGCGCGCGAGGCTCTCGGCGTGCTCGTCAATACTCCGCCGGGTACTGGCATACTCCACGTTGAAGATGCTGTAACCGGCATTCTTGCGAAGATGCTCGCCCAGCAAGTGCATAGACCATCGCGGTGCGCCGAGGCCGTGCATGAGGACGACCGCCCGGCCTTGCATCGGAGGAAGATCGCGTTCGCGCCGAATCTCCTGCAATCTGGCCAGGCATTCGTCATAGGTCCCGGAAGCGTATTGCCACGCTTTGCCGTCGAGCAATCGGCATTCGCCCGTTGTGTAATGGCGTTGAATGCGCCATTCGTGGAAGAAGTGTTCGTCATTCCAAAGCTGCGTACCGCCGAGGGTCGGCGTCGGAGTCGCCAGGTTCAAGCGGCTGACGGCAGCCCAACGGGATGCAATCGGCAGTTGTGCACACCCGGTACAGGCCGTCAGTGCAATCGTGGCCCACGCCATCCAGATCCAGACAAGGGGTTTCACCATCGCAATTCCATCCGGTACGAGGCCCCGCGGCCGCTACGACAAGCAATGGCGGCCGCTGCATTGTTGCGAAGAAGGCCCAAACAGGCCAAATCATAACAAAACGGCTCCTGGCGGCAACATCAAAAACAAATACCCCATCTCAGGGGGGGCAGTTCGGCTTTGTGAGGAATGTGTTGGGGAATGTGGTGTGGCCATGGGTCCGGGGTGGTGACCATACGGTGCTGATCGCCTACGGCGAAAACGCGCTGGGGGTGTCTGAACACGCCACCCCCGGCCCCGTTTGTCCTTCTGCTGCATCGGGTACGTTCAAGCTTGGATCAAAGACACAATTCAACCCGGCACTCACGCCCACGCGGCTAGAAGACCTATCGGACCCCAAAACACGAACAAACCTTGCGCAAGCCCAAATCACCGCAACCCCAACTTTTTAACAGCCCAGGCAAGCCAGCCGGTGGCCTTTTTTGCGGGATACAAGTCCGCTGCTGCACCCCGGTCCGGTGTCTATTCCGGCATGGGGAGGACGATGGTGGCGTTCTCGCGCAGGGTGACCTCGCCCGGCTTGCCGTCAATGCGATACTGGATCTTCAACTCTTTTGGCGTGTTGGGCGCCGGGTCGCCGCCCAAGCTGGTGTTGTAGCTGGCGCCGGGCAGTGCGATGACCGGGAAATTACCTGCATGCTTTCGCAGGATGTCGGTTACGTCACGTACCTTTTTGCCGGCCCCGTATTCCGCGTGGACGATCTCGACCTTCATCGGCGACTGCTGCATGTGAGCCAGAAGTTTCTGGATCTGGGCTGGTTCCGCGCGGCCTCGTTTGGCGATAACAAACGCGGTCGCCATGGCGTCGTCCTTCAGGGACGGGACCTCGAGCAGTTCGATGGCCAGTCGCAGGGTTTCCGCGCCGGGATAACGCTGGAGGACTTCAATGACGAGTTTTCTTTCCTCGTCGCGCTGGGCGGCATTCAGGGCTGCGCGGCACATCTCGATCCGCTGGTCATCTTCCAACGGGAACTGCCGTAACAGCCGAATATAGCCGCGCAACGCGCGAACCCGGTACTTCTCTTCCGGCAAGTTCTTCGCCAAATCCAACAGGACCGGCGCTGCATCGATGGTCATCCACTCGCCCAACATACGGGTGGCCGTCTCACGCATCTCCGGCTGAGGCGCGCTGGCAGCCGCGGCGACTGTCTCGAGGGCCCTATCGCCCCCCAAAGCGGCCAGCACTTCCAGGAATCGGCACTTCGATGCATCGGGCGCCGACGTCATGGCGGCCACCAACTGCCCGGCACATGCTTCGACATCCGGCATGCGTTGGCTCGCGGCTCCGAGTGCCTTGACCGCCGCGCTAACCTCCGCGCCGTCTTCAGCCTTCGACACTCGCTCCATCAATACGGGCAGGTGGTCTGGGCCGATGGTCTTTCCCAATGCGGTCAGGGCTGCAGCACGTACCTGGATATCCGGATCGTCGGCGGCGCTAAGAAGCAGCGGCACGGCGGCGCGAATCACACGTTGGCCGGCCAGTTCGATCAAGACGAGCCGCATCTTGCCGCCGGCATCGGCCAGCCGTGCGACGATGTCGTCATCCACTCCTTCGCCCGACACGTCGGCCAGGACACTCAAGGCAACCGGCGCCAGACTGGCGTCTTCGCTCAGAGCCATCTCGAGCAGCATGGGTACGCACGAGGCGTTCCCCAGGTATCCCAATGCTCGAACGGCCATGCGGCGCACCTCTTCGGAATCGCTCTTGGCCGCCTGCAGCACGACGGGGAGCGCCGCCGTATCACCCCGATCGGCCAGGACCATGAGCAACTGGACCTGCCGCTCGGGCGAGACTTGTGGAAGTTCGGCCGCCAGGGCCTCCGTTACCTTGCCGCCGGCCAGTTCGCGGGCCGCGCGCAATCCGATACCGAACAGATCGTTGTCCGCCGACCGTAACTGCTCCATCAGCAGAGGGATGCCCGCCGAGCCGCGGGCGAGGATCGCGCCGCGAGTCGCCTCGATGATTCGCTGCTTGGGCAGTTCTGCCGCCCGAACGACGTCGAACAACCGCACGGCCTGTTCCGCGCTGCCGCCGGCCTGGAGTTGTTCTCCAGCCAGGATACAGCCTTCCGCCGCCGCCGAACGGAGTGCAGGCGATCCCTTGGTCAACGCCGTTTCGAGCGCCTTGACGGCCGCCGGACCGCCGAGACGGCCGAGCGCTACCGCCGCGGCCTGGGCCACTTCGGCATCCTTATCGCCAACCCGGGCGATCAACGCGCCGGTTGCCTTCGTGTCGCGCCGGACGGCAATCGAGTTGATGACCCCGATGGCCAGGTTTCCTTCCAACTTGTCCAAGGCTGCGCGAAGTGCGTCTCCTGCTGCCGGATCCGGAATGGTTTGCAGTGCAATGCGGGCCCAGCAGGCAAGCTGCTCGTCGGCCAGCAAGGGCGCGAGGGCAGGGACGCATTCCTTACCGCCGTACATGGCCAATCCCTTACAAGCGAGGGCCTTGTCGGCCGCCGGGGCTTCCGATTGGAGTACGGCAAGATGCCGGGCCGCCTGATCGGCCGCGTTCTGATCCTGGGCAACCGCAGGCAGCACAAGGCACGCGAAGAGCACGGCAGTCAACACCGGAAAATATCGTGTTCTGAACATGAGTGATCGACTCCCTATTCTTATCATTGGATTGTGTGTTCTACTGAGATGATCTGTAACCGGCCCGTGAGCGATTGGCGTCAATAGGTGCGCCACGGTTCGCGTGCGGCCTCCGTCCGGAGCCGATTGGCCAGTTCGTCGTTCAGGAACTCGTTCTTCTTCGGATCGTAGGCCAGTTTGCGGCCCAGGAAGATGGCAATGTTGGCGGCGTGGCAGGCGATGTGCGACTGGCAGGCCACGTCGGCGTTGACCCGCGTCTTGCCACGCGATTTGATGGCGTTCAGGAAGTCGCGAATGTGCGATACGTGCGGCTCGCCGCCGATGTGTGAAGTCGGGGCCGAGACCAGCAACGCCTGCGAGCTGACACCGAACTTGCCGCTGTCGCCCGTTTCTACCCATCCGGCGTCTCCCTCGAAACGTACGGGGCAGGAGCCCAGCGGCAGCCAGGCGTCGTGGCGCAGGACCAGCTTCACGCCATTGGCGTACACTGCGCCGGCACGGCCGTCGTCACCGATCGGATCGTATTCGATCGGCACGGTATCGTCGGCATCGTTGGCCCACTGGCACATATCGACGCAGTGGGAGCCCCATTCCAGCACACCGCCGCCGACCAGTCCGCCGCCTTTTTCGAAGCCCGAGTTGAGCAACCCGGGGCTGAACGGGCGCCAGGCGGCCGTTCCGAGGAACAGGTCCCAATCGACCTCTTCCTTGGGTGGTTGCGGTTGCGGCGTGGGCCATCCGCTGGTTCGTGTCCCCATTCCGCCGGGATGGGCATGGACCGTATGCAGCTTGCCAAGCCGTCCGCTACGCGCCAGGGCAATGGCCGTTTCAAAATTCGGCACGTTTCGTCGCTGCATGCCGCCCTGGAAAACGCGACCGGTGCGCCGGAACGTCTCGGCCAGGGCCAGGCTTTCTGCGATGGTCTTCGTGCACGGTTTTTCGCAGTAGACATCCTTGCCGGCCCGCGCGGAGTACATCGACAGCATGGCGTGGTTGTTCGAGCCTGTTGTGATCAGCACGGCATCGATATCGTCGCGGGCGAGCAGTTCCCGAAAGTCGCGATACTCCTTGCATGCCTGGTTGCCGTAGCGGTCGTCAACCAGCTTCTTCACCTTGGCTCGGCGATCGGCCCGTGGATCGCAAACGGCCACGCAATGTACGTCTGGTTCGCCAAGAAATCCGTTCAGGTCGCTGGCGCCTCGGGCGCCGATTCCGATCCCGGCCAACACGATCGTTTCGCTAGGCGGCGCCGTGCCGTTCTTACCCAGGACGAACCCCGGCATTACCTGCGGCGCTGCAATCGCGGCCCCTGCCTGGACGGTTCTTTTCAAGAAGCGTCGTCGAGTTACGTGAGCTGTATGTCGAGACATGTTCAACTCCTGTTGTTGTCGTGGACGAACCTATTCTTGCTTCCGGACCTGCGCGTGCTCAGCCACGTAACGATAACAATGCAACCAACCGTTTGCCACGTACCATACGTCTTTGTGCCGCGCCACGTGTTCCAGGTGTTGGATCAGGGTCGATCCCTCGGCGCCTTCGACAGGTGGCCGCACGTCGTGAATGACACTGTTTTGGTAACGGTCGGGGTGCCACATGGCATAGAAGATCTGCCCCGCTTTGTATACCTCGTCGAACGCCGCGTTGAGCGCCTCGACATCCTCGCGATAATACCGGCCGGCCGGCTGGCGATGCTGGAAGACCGCATCGTAGGCCTTGTAGCTCAACCCGCCAACACCATAGAAACCGTATTCCTCGTTCCACGGCGCGTATTCGACGCTTGTCGGATTGTCGTGAGAATTATAGCCGCGAACGAGAACGAATTGCCTGCTACTGGTGGCCAGTACCGAGTCGTCATAATAACCGCACGTCAGGATGTGCTCGAAGATGTGTTGTCCCCACGGAATGTCCCGCAGCCTGGCGAGAAGCTCATCGCGGCAGCCGAGGATCTCGTTCTGGTAACCCCGTACCTGATAGGCCGAGGCCTTGCACGGGTGCGTCTGGGCGTGAACGGCAGGTTCCCAGCTATGGTCATTTCGATCGAGTTCGTCCTGAAGTGTCTGCCAGAAGGCATCGCCGCCGGCGCCTCGCGTATTGATGGCGATGGACACAGGCAAAGCGAACGATCGGCACACGGCCAGGGCCGCTTGATACTTGTCTGACTGATCATCGTCGGCGCCCTTCCAAGGTGCTCCGGGATGGGTGTTTGCCCGGTAGCCCCAGTTGTCGATGGAGAGCGAACAGACCGCCTTTCGCGCGTCGTAGTAGCGGGCGATCTCAATGAACTCAACTTTCTCGACTCCAGAAAATGTCAGGTCGATTGTCGGGCATGATTTGAAGCCGACCGACACGTAGGCCGTATTCGTCTCGCCGTCCACGCGGAAACACTCGACGCCATTGAACAGCTCGTCGCGTGATTTCGACTCCAAGGGTGTCCAGGGATCGCCCAACGCATCGCGCCGGCTCACTTTCAGTGCCTGCACGCCGTCGGGAAGCTTGAACACATAGGTAACCGGATAACGCCATCCGAACTGGCGCCGCGAGTCGCGATCGATCGAGATATGAAACACCGGATTCGCTGCCTGGCCGGCAAGCTCGGTTCCGATTGCTGCCAAAACAAGGATCGGGAATACCAGTCGAGACATGGCTGCAAATCTCACGGTTCTGGGTGCAAGCAGGCAGGAGCCGGGGCGGGGAACAGCACTAAGCCTAAACGTTCCGGTGGCAGATGTCAAGAAAGTCGCCAGTTCGTGCGGGAAACGCAGTTCGTGCCGGAAACACCTGCCGGACGCGTCACTTCTCGCCAATCGACGTCACCAGGATCCGTGTCTGCCGGGCAGGCAGCGCGAGCGCGACGTTGCCCGGGTCTTCCTGTTCGACGCGTTGGACCGCGCCGGTGGCCGGATCGAGCGCGAGCCATGGCCCGGGGTTCGACACGAGCAGTTTTCCTTCATAAGGTTCGGTTCCGACGTTGACCACTGCGAGCACCTCTCGCCCTTCGCGCGTGAACCGTCCCAATACGATGCGAGACGATGCAGGTTCAGTAGTTCCAAATTTTAGCTGAAAGCGTCCGGTGTGTCAGAAGGTGTTGCGTGGCCGGAGGTTACGTCGAGGATGCATTGTGTGATTCCCATGATCACTTCGGCCACCCGCTGCAGGTTCAGCAGCATATCGCGGAATGGAAGACGCTCCAGATGTAACGCGAGTCGTCGTCCGTGGCGTTCCGAGAGGGTGGTCAAATGAAACCAGACCCAGACGTTGCGGAGGATCATCGCCAAGCCGAAGAAGAGCAGCCGCAACAGTGGATTGCGAGTGCAGGTGCGGATGCGTGCCTCGTTCATCTGGCGATAGCTGGTTTCGATACCGAACCGTTTGCGATACGTTTCGTACACCCATTGCGGGCTGGCAGGCCGGAATCCCCAAAACGCATACACGAACGCCCGTCGGCCGTGGCGTTTCCACTTGCCGGCAAGATTGCCGCACTTGACACAAATCCTGACGGTCGCGGTCTTGCCGTACTTGGTTGCCTTGGACGCTTTCAGGGTGTGTGTGGCCCAACCGCTCTTCTTCCATTGGGCGAAGGCCCGCGTACCCGTCGCGGCTTGGCCCGCCTTCGGCTTGCGGCCGCGTTTGACAACCGGCATCAGAAAAGCGCAGCGGGCTGCCTGCAAATAACGGATGACTGCAACCGAGTAAAACCCGCGATCCAGCAGCAAAAGCCGGCATTTTACGCCCTGGGCGCGTGCTTGACGCAGCAGGCGACGGACGACCTCTTCCATCGATTCGCCGCGCTGTACCGGCGTCAAGGCGATCGTGAAACGATGCCCGTTGCGAACCACGTAGCAGGTGGCGTATGCATGAAAGTGACTCGTGCCACTCTTCGGTTGGCTGCGATAGATTTCGTCGAGGTGCCGATGTGGCTCGCCATGGTACGGGATCAACGTCAGGTCGATCGCCAGCGTCTGTTTGCGCCGTCGCACGGCCTTGGGAAGGCCGTCCACCAGCGCCTTGTTCAACCGCTTCTCCAGTTCGTGATACTCCGGCAACGTCGCCACCAGCACGTTGAATACGGTCTGCTGTGTTGGCGCGCCCGCCAGATTCCGGCAAGCAGCGGAAATGAAGCCAATACGGGAAGCTGCGTAAAAGAGGACATTCAGCAAGACCGACGCCCGGCATTTGTACCCATGGTCCTGCAACTGGAGATGCTGCTGGACAATGGCTCCGGCGCGGTTGTGGACTTCGCGGCATGAGATCGTACAATGGTTCTTCCGTGAACGCATGGGTTACCTCCTGGTCTGGACTTGGGTATGTGTGATCCCCTAAGTCCTTTACCAAAAAGCCCTTGCGTTCACCTATATCAAGTTACGAAATTTGGAACTACTGAGGTTCGATACGCACCTTCGGCTGTAAGGCTGCACACAGCGAATCGGCCGATGCCGTCGACGCATCGAGCCCATCGCGCAGAACCTTACCGCCGGAGCTATCGAACCGGGCGACGACCGTTGCGGCCGACTCCGGCAGTTCCACGCCGGCCGGCAGAACGATCGAGCGGTAGTCTCGTCCGCCAATCGACAGGAGGCCGTTGTCTCGTACTTCGGCGCGTGCCAGATTCTCATGGTCGATCAGCGTGAACGGCATCTGACGGTGCGCGAGCGCCTGGCCCAGCCGGCGGAATGAGTCCACCAATTGCCGTGCGAGAGGCGTCTGCGAGTCCATCGTCAGCCGCTCGGCCGTAGGTACGTATTCGCTCCACAGGTCGTAGATCGGATAATAGAGGAGCACGTCCGGAGCTGGTGTTGCCCGCTTCAAAACGGCATTCATTCGGCCGACGAACTGGCAGTAAGCGCGATAGTCGTCAGCAGATCGATCGCCGATGCCGTAATACAAGGTGAACTCGGTCACGTCCCAGGCAGCTTGCCACGCGGCGGTCGCCTGCATTGCGGCCAAACCCACGGGTCCCTGCCCGCTCATCTTCTGGCTGAAGTCGCTCACCTCGGTCATCACGCGACGCTTGCCTCCCAGCCGCGCCGCCGAAGCCGGCATCGCCGCGGTCAGCCAGGCACTGTGCACGACGGATTCCGGGTTCGAGCTGAGCAGGTCGAGTCCGGGAATGTGCATGCGTCCGAGGATCTTCAGCCCGTTTCCTTCCAGCGGAACGTGATGCAGTACCGCTTCTTCCCACAGGCTGTGCCCCGACGACGCAATCCCGTGCTGCTCGCACCAGCGCTCCAGTGTGCCGAAATAGCGGTCGGCCACCAGGTCGGCCACCAGCGACCAGAACTGTCGCCGCACACGACGATCTTCCGGCGTGTTGCCGGTGAACAGGCTACGGCGGCCTGCCATGAGATCCTCGCCGTACCGTTCGCGATAGCGATCGGGCAGGTCGCGGCACCAGGGAACGCGGCGCAGCAGCTTGAAGTTCGGATCGATCGGGTCGTCCACGCGCACCCGCTTGCGGGCGTCTTCGGGAATCTGGCCGATATTGACCGCAATCAGCGACGGCTCGTCCGTAAACATCGCCTGAATCGTGCTGCCGAAATACGGCTCCAGCCACTTCCAATACTGCTGGTGGGTTATAGCCACGAAACAATCAACGGCTCGGTCATCGAGCAGATTGATGTAGCGGCGGGCCGCGTGATAGTTGTTGCTGGCATGGGTGTACTCATACGCGGGTCGAACGACAAAAGGGGCGTCGGACTCGGCATCGAACGCCAGTTCCAAGGCCTCGTGGGCGGAATCTTCTTTCAGCACCAACCCGCCTGCCCCACCGCTCGGGTAACCTTTCTCGTCGTAAATCCAGACGATCATTCCCAGTTCGTGGCAGGCCTTGACTGCAGCGACCAGTGTTTGCCAGTTCTTTTCGGAGGTCATGTAATCGTGGAACGGCACGTTGCAGACCAGGCCGCCCAGGCCGCGACCCTGGTAGTATTTCATTCCCGATTCAATCAGTCTCTCCGACTCGCTTCCCCCGAGGATTGGCTCAACACCGTCGGCCCGCCGTCCGTGGAGATCGACGTTGTGCACAATCTGCAGCGGCCGGCATTCCGGCGGAGGATTCTCCCATGCCTCTTGCCAGCTTGCCGGAAGACTCGGGGGCGACTGACCGGCGGCGGAACCGGCATGGATCAGCCATGCCGAGGTCAGGGCGATCGTAAGTACGGGGCGGAGCAAGGACCGGCAAAGCATGGCGGGAAACCTGCGGTTGTGAGGGGAGGCTTGTGAGGCACCTTTGGCGGGAAATAACGTTTTGCGAGTTCTTATTGTAGCCGCTCGCCACCCAACTACCAAGAAATCCTGCCGCACCTGAGCCGGCGTCGCGGGGCCTGATCGGCAAGGGATTGGCCAGAAAATGCCCTATTTGGGGCGGAAGTGGCACGAAACTCCCCACCCGTATGGCATTGTGCCGGAACCCCCCCTGCCGTAACAAGGGGCTGCAAACCGACCCGTTGCACATCGGTCCGCGGGGGGTCACAATAGAAAGCAGGTGTAGACAACCGGCGGCATGATCCAGCACGCAGGCCGCCACGAAGCCACGTTATCGAATGTTTGTGCGTGAACCCCTTCATGCGAGCAATGGCCACCGGACAATCATTTCTGAGCATTGCTTAGCCCAGCGCGGCAGCTAAGGAGAAAACGGAAGATGCGAAAGACCAAGCGAACACGACGCGAGTTCCTCATTTCGGCAGCCCGAACCGGCGCGGCCGTCGCCCTGCCTGCAGCTATTCCGGCATCGGTGCTTGGCAAGAATGGCGTGGTTCCGCCCAGCGAGCAGATTCTGGTTGGCGCGATTGGCATTCGCGGCCGGGGCATGGGCGATCTCCACTGGATCATGCGTAATCCGGACGTGCGGGTACTCGCCATTTGCGATATCCAGAAGAAACAGCGTCTGATCGTGAAGGATGTTGTGGACAAGCAATACGGCGCCAAGGACTGCAAGATGTATCCGGAAATGCGGTCCTTCCTGAAGGAGCGCGAGGATCTGGACGCCGTACTGATCGCCACGGGCGACCGCTGGCATGCAACGGCGTCGATCTTTGCGATGCAGGCGGGCAAGGATGTCTACACCGAGAAACCATCGTGCATGACCATTGCCGAAGGCCGTGCCGTAGTCGACACGGCGCGCCGTTACGGCCGTGTGTACCAGACGGGCACGCAGCGGCTGAGCGAGCCGAACCATATTTTTGCGATCGAGATGGCGCGTACCGGCCGGCTGGGGAAGATCCACACCGCCTATGCGCACATTGCCCCGTGGCAGGCGGCCGTCATGCGCCACGACTGGCTGCCGGGCGCGCCCGAGCCGCCCAAGGACGAGGTCGACTGGGACGCGTGGCTCGGCCCGTGCCCGTGGCGGCCTTACAATCCGAGCTACGTAGCCGGCGGATGGCGGGGCCATTACGACTTCCATACCAGTTGCATCGGCGAGTGGGGCGCACACACGTTTGCGCAGGCCCAGGCCGGACTCGATTGCGGCGATGCCTCGCCGGTCGAATACGAATACGTAGCCAACGACTCGGGCGACGGCATGGTCGCCCATTTCGCCAATGGGACCCGGCTGATTCTTTCACGCGGCAATACGTACTGGCACGGCTCGTGCGGCGAACGGTTCGACGGCGCCGAAGGCTGGGCCGCAGCCGCCGACAGCTACCGCCAGCCCGAAGTCTCCTCGCCGGCTTTGCTGGGCGAGTTCAACAAGGTCATTAGCGAGTACGTTGCCCGCACGGGCAGGTCGCTCGATCATATGCGGAACTTCCTCGATTGCGTGAAGAGCCGCGAACAGACCGTTGCCAACCCGAGCGTGATGCACCATTCGATGAGCACGGTGCACGCCGCCAATATCTGCATGTGGTTGAAACGAAGCCTCAAGTACGACCCGGTCGCCGAGGAGTTCATCGGCGACGACGAAGCCAACCGATTTCGTTCGCGCGCCGCGCGCGAGCCCTACGCGATCTGAAGGCGAGCGGGGAAAACACGGCATCGCCTGGATCTTTCGCCGGAAAGAGCGGGGGCGATGTGCGCGGCCCCGTCGCCGTATCGTCTTCCGGCGCTGCGGCGTGAAGATACCCACCTTCCTCCCGTAAGGATTCGGTCCTATGCGAACGCTTACAGCGAACTTGCTTCTGGCTTTCGCGCCACTGGCCGCCCATGCCGCAATCTGCCGCGCCGATTCGCCGGAGCTGGTCGCGTTGACGCTGGCCCGTGACGGCAAACCGGCGGCGACCATCGTAACCGCCCAACAGCCGACCCGGGCGGCCCAATTCGCCGCATACGAACTGCAATGGCACCTGAAGCAGATCACCGGCGGCGACTTCCGCATTGTCACCGAGGATCAGCCGATCGATGGCGTGGCCATCCTTGTCGGCGACAGCGGCCGGGCGCACGCGCTAAAGATCCACCCGGAGCAGTTCGCGAAGCAGGAGTACCTGATCCGCTTCGCTCCGGATACGCTCGTGCTTGCGGGGCGCGACAAGGACGACCGCGGCGCCGTGCAGTACACGCATACTCCGGACCAGCAGGCGTTGAACACGTGGCCGGGCATCTGGGACGAGCAGGGCACGATGTACGCGGTCTACGACTTCCTCGAACGCTACTGCAGTGTCCGCTGGTTCAATCCGACCCAGTTCGGAACCGATTGCCCCAAACAACCGACGCTGACCGTAACCGGCCATTCGCTGCGGCGGGAACCCTTCATGAAGTACCGCTATGCCGCCTATCCGGCCAGCGAGAACTACGATCGTTATACCGGGCTATGGCCGTCGGGAAGCGAAGGCCTGCAGGCATGGGAAGCGGCCGCCTATCCGCAATTGCACAGACAGTTTGACGGCCAGAAGTACACCCTGGCCAAACGCGGCTGGAATACACTTTTCCGCATGCGCCATCGCGAAGGCGGCGAAATATGCCCCGGCAACCATTCGCTTTATGGTTACTATCGCCGTTTCTGGGCCGAGGAGAAAGGCCAGGAGCATTGGTTCGAGGGCAAGCACGCCGATTGGTTCGCCCAAGGATACGAGGGGCGGCCGCCGCAAATGTGCTATACGTCCCGCGGACTGGTCGAGCAGGTTGCCAGGGACGCCTGCGAGTTCTTCGAAACGGGCAAAAGCTACCCGGGGGCGCAAGCGGGCGGTGACTGCTTTTGCGTCGAACCGATGGACAACTCCCAGTTCTGCAAGTGCGATCACTGTCGCCGGTGGCTCACCGATCGCGACGCCGACAGTCCCATGTTCACCAATGGCCGCCACAGCGACTACTTCTTCCAGTTCGTCAACGAGGTGGCCAAGATCGTGGGGAAGAAGCATCCCAACAAACACATCGTCTGCCTGGCGTACATGACTCACGGCGCGCCGCCCGAGCGGTTCCGGCTCGAACCGAACGTGTTGGTCCAGTATTGCTTCGCCTGCAATCGCCTGAACTACGACCGCGTTTCGTACGAGCATGAGATTGACCTGCTGAAGCAGTGGCGGCGAGAATATCCCGAACGAACGCTCTACCTGTGGCTCTACGACACCTTTCCCGTCGAGGTGGCCAACAACGGCAAGTTCCATTGTTTCCCGGGTTTCTTTGCCCAGGCCATCGGCGAGCAGTTCAACCTGTTCAGGCAGTATGACTATCGCGGTGTGTTCCACTGCGGTTATGGGCAGGAGGTGGAGGCGTATCTGACGTACCGGCTGATGGACGATCCGACCCTGGACGTCAATGCACTGCTGGACGAGTATTTCGCGCGGCTGTACGGCCCGGCAGCCGAACCGATGCTCGCGTTCTACCGAACCGTGGAGCAGGCTTACGGCGATCCGGCCAGTTACCCCGAATCGATCGCAACGGGCAAGCTGGAAGGTCATCATCACCAGACGGAAGAGATGGCCTGGGGATACCTGGGCAACGGCAAGCGAATGGCGGCGCTTGCCCGCTTGATGGCCGCGGCGAAGGATACAGCACAGACGCCCGAACAGAAGCAGCGGGTTGCCCTTTTCGAACTGGGCACGTGGGAGTACATGAAAGCGGGGCGAGAGCTATACCTGGAACACGCCAAAACGCGATACGGCGGAAGCAGTTCCGTTCTGCGCGTTCCCTTCGCCGTGCGCGGCGCCATGCAAGGCGACACGACGCAGTTCGACCCGGCCGAGGCCCTGGCGCTGACGCAGTGGCGATCGGCCATTGCCGAGCCGACCAGGCGGAATCTGACGGCGCGCCTGGTCCAGGACGGGCAGTATCTTCACCTCCGACTTGAAGAACGTGGCGACCCGAAAAGCATCCGGTGCACCGACGATGTCGTCTCGGGAGACTACTGGCAGATTCTGTTTGCCGACCGGCCTGGAGTGCCGCCGCGCCAACTGCTGGTGAACACTGCCGGCAAGCTGTTGTCTGGCGAGCAGTCGCTTTCCGTCCGGATGCGAACCGAAACATCAGCGAAGACGACCGCCGTCAGCCTCGCACTGCCTTTGCAACAGATCGGCGCCGCGCCGGGCCAAACGATCTACCTGAACCTCATACGCAGGTCCGGTCTGTCGGACGATCAGCCCATGTGGTCGCCCAGCTTCGGAGCATTCGACGACTCGGCGGCGCTTCGCAAATTGATGCTCGACACGCCTGAAACCATCCCGGCGAATGTGCCGGCCGGCGAAGCATTCGAGCGACTCAACGCGGAAGGACTCGTGGCGCATTGGAAGCTGGATGAGGAAAAGGGCGCGACCGTCCGGTCTTCTGCGGGCGCTCTTCCCGGAACATTGGTCAATGCCGCCGGGTGGGATACGGAGGGCGATCGGACTGTCGTACGCCTGCACGATAGACGGCGGCAATACATCGATTTCGGCAATGCGGAGGCCCTGGACCTCACCGGTCCATTGACGCTCGCAGCCTGGGTGAAGTACGAGCCGACGAACGTCTGGTATCCGGCACTGCTGGGAAAGGGTTACGAGCAAACCGGCGCCTACGGGATGCACCTTCGCCCCGGCGGCACGGTCTGGTTCGAGCTGGACGCGCCGGACGGAACGCGCCACGTCCACAATCCGACCGACCGATGTGTGACGCCGGGGCAATGGTGTCACGTGGCCGCCACATACGACGGGGCTGCGATGCGCGTGTACATCAACGGGCGCGAGGCCGGTGCAAGTAAGGACGTCGCCGCGACCATCCGCGTCAATCGCGAGCCGCTGCGATTCGGCTGGCTCGGTTCGTACGGTCATTTCAACGGGTGTGTCCGCGACGTGCGCGTCTACCGACGCGCCATGACGCCTGCGGAAGTGTTCGCCCAGTATTCGGCCCCTTGATGGAGAGACGGGGAAACGAGCGGAAAGCGTTTTTTGCAGGTGAACAATTCGCTGTGTCTGGTCAAGAACGCATTGGCGTGGGGCTTGCCCCCAACAAATGCCTGAAGGAGGTGGAACATGAAGTGTCGAATGAAGATGTTCGTTGTGGCGATCGTCATGACGTTGGCCGGGGGGCCGGCTGTGACGGCAGGTCCGAAAGCGGTGAAGGCAGACGCCGAAAAGGTCTTTCGCGCCGGTGCGTTCGCCATGGATATCACGCCGACGAGACTCCCGGCCATCGTCAGTGGAAGTTCCCTGGCGCAGGGCGCTACCGAAGTGGTCGACCCGCTGCACGCCCGGTGCCTGGTGCTCGATGACGGCACAACGCAAATCGCCATTGTCGTGGCGGACATCCTGCTGATGCCCCGCCCGTTGATGGACCAGATCAAGCAGGCGGCGCATGAGAAGACGGGCATCCCGGTCGATCGGATGCTGATCTCCGCAACCCACACGCACACGGCCCCTTGTGTCTACGGCGTGTTGGGCACCGATTGTGACGATGCCTACGCCGCATACCTTCCGGGAAAGATTGCCGAAGGGATCGAGCAGGCGCATAAGAACCTGATGCCGGCGCGGATCGGCTGGGCGATGGGCAAGGATCCGACGAATGTCTTCTGCCGGCGGTTTCTGATGAAGCCCGGCACGGCGCGAACGACTCCGTTCACGGGGAAGCAGAACGATCAGGCCCAGATGAACCCCGGCTATTTGAACCCGAACGCGATTCGGCCCACCGGCCCTGCCGACCCGGACGTTGCGGTCGTTTCGATTCAAACGCGCGACGGCAAGCCGCTTGCGCTCGTGTCGAACTACTCGACGCACTACGCCGGCTCCAAGCCGATCTCGGCCGATTATTTCGCCGTGTTCTGCGCCGAGATCGAAAAGCGGATCGGCGCCGAGAACCTCGACCCGCCGTTTATGGCCATGCTGTCCAACGGCACCAGCGGAGATGCCAATTGCTGCAACTTCACCAAGCCCCGCCGCGAGTTCGATCGCTTCACCGTCGGCCGCGACGTGGCCAACGCCGCGCTGAAGGCCTACAAGACCATCCGCTACTACGATTGGGTTCCGCTGGTGATGGAAGAAGCCCGCCTGACACTCAAGGTCCGCAAACCGACCGCCGAAGAGGTGGCAGAAGCCAAGCCGGTCTTCGAGTCGTTACCAGATGGAAAACCGCGCAACTGGCCGGAAATCTACGCGCGAGAAACCATCATCATGGACCAATGGCCCGAGACGCGTGAGATCAAGTTGCAGGCGATTCGTATCGGCGAGATGGGTATTACGGCCATGCCGAACGAGGTCTATGGCAGCACGGGGTTGCGGATCAAGGCGGGCAGCCCGCTGAAGCCGACCTTCAACACGTCGCTGGCCAACGGCTACGCCGGCTACCTGCCGCCGCCCGACCAACACAAGCTGGGCGGATACACCACCTGGCGGGCCCGGTCGAGCTGCCTCGAGGAAGAGGCCGAACCGAAAATCGTCGCGCAGATCCTCGAACTGCTCAACAAGGTTGCCCAGCAGCGCAAGGACGAGCCGCTGGCGCCGTCGCCCTGAGCCGTGTAGCGAGAGGCAACGTGCGGCGCGTATTTGGCGTTCTTGACCCACGTGTGGAACCTACCCAAGCTTTCTGCCGGAGAGTATCCTGCCATGAGAATGTTGTTGACTTTGTGTGCCGTTGTGTCCATGGCCTCGTTTGCGGCAGCGCAATCACCGCTACGGTTTCACGAGCGATTTGATACGGCGCCGGAAGGCGGGACGCTGGTCGACGGCAAATGGGCCGGCGCGGTCGCGCCGCCCAGCGGCGGGATTCGCATCGCCTCGTCCGGCCGACTCGACAAACGCCGTGGAACGCTCTGCTTCTGGCTGAAACCGAACTTCGACGGCCAGCAGGCGATCAGTCACGGACTGCTGGCCGACGAACTCGAATTCAACCGGATTGGCGGCAACAACCTTTATCTCTGGCATTGGTCGACCGGTGCTCTGCGGTTCGATGTCCGCGACCCGAAGGACAGCTATGTCACGTTCGACGTCCGGTCGTGGAAAGCCGGCCAGTGGCATCATGTGGCGGCCGCCTGGGACGCGAGTGATGGGCTCTGGCTATTTGTCGACGGCGCGCTAGTCGCCCGGCGCAAGGCCGCGTGGGAACCGAAGACGGCCTCGCATTTCCGGATCGGAAGCGATTCGGCCGGCGGGACTCCGGCCGACGCCGCCTTCGACGATCTGCGCATTTACGATCGCGTGCTGGACGCCGGGCAGATTGCCCGGGTCATGCAGGGAGAATCGTTGCCGCAGGTCGAATACAAGGGAATCGCAGCCCCGTCAGGGATTGTGGAAGGCAAGCCGTTCAACGTGCGTCTTGACTGGACGGCGAACGACCCCTTGCCCGCCAAGGCGGAGATGGCCGTCTCGCTGGGCGATTTCCTGCTGGGCGTCTTTCCGCTCGGCGAGCAGGCGGCTGTGAGCGTGCCTCGGTATCTGCATCTTGGGGCGGGAACGTATCCACTTCGCGCGAAGATTGTCGGCGCGCTGGCCGATACGGAATCGCCCGAGTGCACGGTGCAACTGGACACGCCGGACCGGCCGGAATCGCCTCGGTTTACGCGATTGGAAGGAACCGTTTGCCTGAACGATCGGCCGCTGGTAGCCGGCGACGCGGGACTGCTGGTCGATGGCGTGTTCTATGAAGGCGAGGCAGCGCGGCAGAAGGCGGCCGAGCTGGATGAATGCGGTGCGTTGCTCGATGCCGTTCCGTGCCGGCGACTCGACCGGGTCGACTGCGCGACAACATCACACGGGTTCGAGGAAACCAGCCCCAGCCGTCTGGTCGAGCTTGCGCCCGGCAAGCGGTTTCGCATTTGCGGACCGGCCGATGCGGTTGAGCAGACTCGGCACATTTGGGGCGCCGATCGGCGGATTCTTCCCGCCTATTCGTATCGGTTGAAGACGCAGCCGCGCCCGGCGCCGCACTTGCTGGTGGTCGAATCGATCAATGACATGGAACGGAACCTGGAGGTGGCCGTCGACGTTGCTCCCGGCAGTCGGCCTGCCGCCATCCTGGGCCAGTCGGGGCTCGGCTCGCCCCGGCTGATCAACCTGGCCGTTGTTTGCTCCGGGCGTGAATTTCCGGCCGACGGCAAACCGTTCCGCCAGGCCTTCCTGTTCTACCCGAAGAGCGACGCCATTACGGTGACCATTGCGGCGTCGGGCCGGGAACTGGAGAAGGTCGAGGCGCCCGGCTCGGCCGTTTCTGAAATGGCCGTATACGAGTTCACACGCCCGCTGGCCGAACTGGTCAACCCGATTCAAACGCCGGACAATCCTCGCCACCTGGCCCTGTTCTATCCGGAGGTCATGCTGTCCTTCAGCGAATACGGGTTCAGCGGGGCGACTGGCCAACAGCGGCGGGCTTCGGTCCGTTCGATGTTCGATTACCTCCGCTTCCTGGGCTTCGACCGGCTGGAATTCCATCCGTATGCCTTCCGGCCAGAGGCCCATTTCGATTCCAAACTATACAAGTCGGCAGGCGAGTACGACGTATTCGACGACATTCTTCCCGTTGCCGATGGAGCAGGCATCGGCATTGTTCCCCGGATGGATTCGCTGTGTTTCTATGGCGAGGTCTGGAAGGATGCGCCGTTGAACTACCAATTGACCAAGGACGGCAAGACGCCTGACGTTTTCGGCGCATGTCCGGACCCGCTGCGCCCGCCGGTCCAGAAGCTCCTGCTGGACATGCTGGGCGATATCCTCGACCGCTGCGAGGGGGCGGCGTGCGTTTCCGGCGTGGGATTTCGGGCCAACGCGAAGTTCGGCGTGTTGTACGTCGGCAACTCGGCCGACATGCCGCCGCAAGAGAGTGGCTACAGCGAGTGGGACATCGAGCAGTTCGAGCGGGATGCAGGCGTCAAGGTCCCCGTTGCGCACGACACCCCGGCAGCGTGCTACGAGTGGCTCCGCGCCAACGCATGGGAGCGGTGGATTGCCTGGCGATGCGACAAGATGCATGACTGGTGGTTGGCCGCGCGAGACCTTGCCAGGTCGCACGGCCGCGAGTTGCATGTGCGGACGGTAATCCCGTATTCGCACCACTTTCCGAGCGAGAAAACCCAATGGTACGGCCAGAAGCGATCGCCTCTGGAAATGTGCTGCAACCATGGCTTTGATCCGCGACTGTTCGTCGGCGATGCCGGCCTGCTCACTTCCGAGTATTTCTCGCTTGGCGCCGATCGTTACAACCGTGGCCGGATTCACAATCGTGCCTGGTGGCATGACCCGCGGCTGGACGGACTAATTCGCACGGCGGACGGCGCCGAGGTGGAACTCTACTATATCTACTGGGAACTGCCGACGCACCCCGGCGGGTTCCGCGTCGGGCCCTCGCACATGGCCGGGCGCGCGGCCTTTGAGCCGTTGACCTATGCCATGCGGACCCGCAACCCCAAGAGTCTCATTTTCTACAATTGGCACCGCGCTACGTCGGGCGTGGATGTCGAGCTTCGCCGGTTCGCGCGGGCGTACCGGGCACTGCCCGCTGTGGAGCCGCAGCCGTTCACGGGACCGGTCGAACCTGCATCGCAAGAGAAGCTTTGGCTTCGCTGGTTCGACGATCGACTCGCCCTGGTCAATGACAAGAACGAGCCGTGCAGCGTTTCGCTTACCTGGCCCAACACGATTCCTGCAGGCTGCCGGCTGGTTGACTTGGCGACGATGCACACTCTAGCCCAGGCGGACGGCGAGCCGGCCGCCGGGCCCAACATCACTATCGATCTCTTGCCCTTCGACCTGCACACGCTGGCCATATTGGAAACCGAACGGTAGAGTGGCCGCAACGGCGTCAGCGCTCCGACACCAGATCGCCGAACGGGCCGAGCAGCTCGTACTTGTTGCGTCAGCTCGTGTACATAATGCCGAGTGCGCCAGGCGTATGCTCCAGGGCTTCCAGCCAGCCTTCGGGGTTCTCCAGCGTGTCGCCGTCGTAGTACGCGCCGGCAAGGGTCTTGAAGCCGAGGTCGGAGAAGTGCTTCAGGCTCTCGTTGCGATTCTCATAATACCAGCAGACGATCCCCAACTCCTTCGGTACATAATTCCACGACCCGGTGAAATCGCCTTCGACCAGAAAGCGGGCGTCTTCGACCGGTAATCCTGCCGCCAGGTTCCGGTTGTGGCCCAAGACTCTTCCGCCGTACCCGGCCGAGAAGACGATGGGGATGATCTCCACGCGGTGTTCGGCACAAAGTCGCTTCACCTCCTCCAACCGTTTGAAATACGTTTCCGGCTGCCGATCGAGACCATCCAAACCTGCGGCGAGCACCATGCCGTTCAGGCCATGCTGACTTGCCGTTCGGACAATCTGGCCGATCTCTTCGACATCCTCATCCTTATGCAGTCCACGTGCGACATAGACCCAACGGCAGGGGTACTCTGCTGATCCTGCCATGGGAGCAGAAACGCAAAACGCGAGAAATATGAGGTAAATCGTTGACGTGCGCATGGGAGTCTCCTTTCGACCGTGGTGAAACCGGGTTCCAGTGTATTGCGCGGGGAAGCGATATACAACGGCAAACACCGCAGACTTGACAACGGGCATGTTCACGGCCAAGATAACCCCTGGAACAATGCACTCATGATGGAGTTCTACCGATGTATCGCATCTTGGCTTTTGCAGTTTTGGCTGCTGTTGTCTTCACTTTTGCCGTAACGCCTGCGAGTTACGCTGAGCCGTTATTGCTTTGCGGCGCCGAGACGGTATTCGAGATCGATACGGCAACGGCGGCCGGCGGGACGATCGAGAAGACCTGGGTGTGGGATGCGCGGCAGTGCAAGGACTTGCCCGAGGAGGTACGCGGTACGTTCAGGACGACGGACGATTGCAAGCCATTGGACGGCGGTGCGAAGGTGCTGGTGTCTTCGTCGTCAGGCGGATGCGCACTGGTCGAACGGCCGTCGGGAAAGGCGCTGTGGTACGCCGTCGTTGCCAACGCACATTCCATCGCAATGCTGCCGCACAATCGCATTGTGGTGGCAAGCTCGACGAATGCCCGCGGGAACCGGCTCGTCCTGTTCGATCTCGCCACATCGAATCGACCGATCTGGGATACCCCGCTCGTTTCGGCCCACGGCGTGGTGTGGGACGCCGATCGGCAAGTGCTCTGGGCATTGGGATTCGACGAGTTGCAGTGCTACGAACTCCAGGACTGGCAGAGCGATACGCCTTCGATGAAGAAGACGGCCGTCTATCGCCTGCCCGATCCGAGCGGCCACGATCTGCAAGCGGTACCCGGTTCAGACGATCTGGTAGTCACAAGCGGCAAGCACGTCTACTTGTTCGATCGCAGCGCGCTTGCATTCCGATTGCATCCCGAGTTGGCGGACCGGGTGAACATGAAATCGGTGTGCATCCATCCGAAGACCGGGCAAACTGTGTTTGTTCAAGCGACCGAGTCGTGGTGGAGCGACCAGTTCGGGTTGCTTTCACCGGCCGACACGGTCCGCCTGCCGGGCGAGCGGCTCTATAAGGCCCGCTGGCTGGCCACGGAAACAGCAGAGTAGAGGCTTGTCGCGACAACGCCGTAGGTGTTCGACAACGTAGCCCAGGGCGAAGCCCTCGTTATTTTACAGAAGTCGGGACATGCAAACGGACCCGGCCAAAGAATGTCTCTGCCCCGGTCTTCCGGCGGGTGACACCGATTGGTTTGCCGTGCGCAACCGGTCAGCCCACATGCGGTTGGCTAGAGGAGCTTTTTGGCGCCGGAGTAGACCTCTTCCACCTTCAGGGCGGCGGCGGCATGGCCGGGGTGTTTCTCGGGATTCCACTGTTTCATGTCGTCGAATACGGCCCCGTCTTTGTGGTAGACAATCGTTCCTTTGAGCTGGAACGCCTTGTCGTCGTTGGTGATGAAAAGGATGGACCCCTTGCTGCCGGCCAGGATGTTCTTCCGCGTCTTGTCGAAGTAGTTGTCGGCAACGACAATGGTTTCCTCGTCGAACCGACTCACGCAGGTGGCGTAGATGGCGTTGGGAACGCTGTTCTCGTCGACGGTGGTCAGTACAACGGGGCCTTTACGGTCATCCCACGCCTTGCAGACGTCTTCTGGCAATTTGGGCATAGCATTCTCCCTTGGTGTCGTATCGATGGGTCTTTGGATCAATTGACCCGAGTGCGCTACCATACCGCGCTTGTGCCGCGGGGGCAATCCGGCTGGACGGCATCTCGATTGAGAGGAGAGTGATGGAACCTGTCGGCCGCCACCTCATCTTCCGAAACAAGCGGCAGGGTCGCGTAGATGCAAGTCCCCTTGCCAGGTGTACTTTCGATTCGGCAGCTACCACCAAGCAAGCGAGTTCGTTCCCGGATGCCTGCAATCCCAAACCGGCTTTCTGGAATGTCGTCCGTACAGAAGCCGGCGCCGTCGTCGCATATTTCCATTTCAACGGTGTCGTCGCGTTGTTCCACTGCAACGCGAATGGCGCTGCAATGGCTGTGTCTGCGAGCATTATTCAGGCTTTCCTGGCAAATGCGATAGATGGCATTCTCCAGGATAGGCGTCAGGCGTTCGAATTTCACGTTAGCGGTGTATTGGACATCGAGGTCCTGTTTCTGCCTCATTTCGTCGACGAGGTGGCCGAGTGCCGCAACGACGCCTGCTTCGTCGAGGATGGGTGGCCGAACATGGTTGATCAATCGCCGTGCCTCGGAATGGCCCTGGCGCAGCATGGCCATTCCGGTATCAAAAGTCGTGGCTGCCAAGATGGGATCGGCGTCCTTCTGGTGGCAATAGGTGTCGAACTGCATGATTGCACCGGCCAACTGTTGCGCCAGTTCATCGTGGATTTCGTACGCGATGACCTGCCGTTCGTGGTCGCTGGATTGCAGCAGATGTTTGAGCGTCTGCCGCTCGTGTTTCAGGGCCTCTTCAGCCTCTTTGCGTTGCGTGATATCGGTCAGCACGGTGGCCAGGCGGAAGGGATTCCCGTGTTCGTCGAAAATCAGGAAGCAGTGTTGAAGAGCGATAACGGTCCTGCCATGGACGGGGCCGGAGACTTCACCTTCCCAATGGCCTTCTCGATGCAAAGCAGGAGTGACCACCGTATCCCACAGGGACTGGTAGTTAGGCGGATACACGGCAGTCAGCGGCTTGCCGATGGCGTCCTCCGGTTTCT
Source organism: Thermoguttaceae bacterium (assembly GCA_040772845.1). Lineage (GTDB taxonomy): Bacteria > Planctomycetota > Planctomycetia > Pirellulales > Thermoguttaceae > PWXP01. The sequence goes on along the minus strand of JAXGXG010000001.1, from coordinate 3,752,562 downwards.
CTATTCCTATCAAGCGGCACATCGCCGGGTTCATATAGGTGACGCAGTCATTCATGTCGGCCATACCGAAGGGCAGGTGGGCCGCTTCCGTAAAACTCTGAAAGATGGCCAGTTGTTTGTTGGCTTCCCGCAGTTCAGCGGTACGTGCCCTGATCTTGTCTTCCAGATCGCTCTGGGCCTTCTTCACGGCCTCTTCGGCCTGCCGTTCGGCCGTGATGTCGGCCACCGTACTGACGAAACCGATCACGTCACCGCGGGAGTTCCGCCGGTAACCCCAGGTGACTCGAATGTCATGAACTTCGCCGTTCTTCCTGATGCTTCGGCCCAAGAAGGGGGTGGGCGGCGGCTGTCCTTCTGCCAGTTGCTTCAGGTAGGAAGGCATCGAGTCTCGCTGTGGGCCTGGCGCCATCCGATCCCAGATGAAGGAGCCCAGCATTTCCTCACGTGTGTAGCCTGTGAGTTTTGCATGGGCCGAGTTCACAAATGTGACACGGCCGTCGATATCGCACCCGTGGATCCCGAGCGGCACGGTCTCCAGAAGAGCACTGGCTTCTCGCTGCGTTTCCGCCATACCCTGCTGCAGAGCAGCAACCTGCCGGCGGAGTTGCACCAGTTCCTCGACGAGTTGCGTCGTCTTCTTCTCGTCTTGCATGGGGGGATTCTCCCCGGTTCTGCGATTTCGGGCCCAGATCGACAAGCGACCGCACCGTAATTCTAAGCGATTCAACCGGGTTGGGGGAAGCCATGTTTTATGGGGGGGTGCCGTACGGCTCGGCGGGCTCCCTCGCATTCCCGCTGCACGAACGGACCGGCGGCGACTGTGCGCTCTTTGAGCTTGTCTCGAAAATGCAAAACACGATATCATTCGGCAGTCGCGTGCGAGGGCCATCGATACCTACTGTCTCAAGGAAACTACCCATGAGGAACCACTATTTGTCTTTGTTGCTTTGCGGCCTTGTTTCGGCAATTGGCTGCCAGTCTAGCGAAGTGGACGCGCCGGACACGGGGGATTCCACCGATTTCGGCCACTTCGAGGGGGAGATTATTGCATCCTGGGATGATGACGGACGTAATATGACGCTCCGTGAAGATTTCGTGTACATCGATTCTCAAGACCGTCGTTGGAGTGCGCCGAACGGATCGGTCGTGAACGGCGCTTCGATTCCTTCGGCGTTTTGGACACTGATCGGTGGCCCGTTTGAAGGAAAATACCGCAATGCCTCGGTAGTCCACGACGTCGGGTGCGACGACATGACGGCTTCCTGGGAAGACGTCCATCGTATGTTCTACGAAGCCTGCCGGTGCGGCGGCGTCGACGAGGCCAAGGCGAAAATGCTTTACTATGCCGTTTATCATTTCGGGCCGCGATGGGAGCCGGTTACCGAAACGCACATTGAGAAACGCCAGAATGAAGCGGGGGAGATGGTGGAGCACGAAGTAACCAGACGCCGTATGGTCCGCGTTCATCGGGAACCACCCACCGACGAGGAAGTCGAGAAGGTGCGCGCATTTGTCAAGGACGAGAATCCCAAGCTTTCGGTCCTCAAAAAGACCGACCGGGACGTCCTGCGACGCCGCCCGCATCCCCATCCGGACCGGTTCCGTAACGAGCGTCAACCGGGCGATGTCAAAAGACCGGAAGGTGGTCCGGAACATCCGTCTATCGGGAAGCCGGAGGACGTCGCGAAGGACCGGAAGCGACCGGCATCCCCCAGTGAGCACTTCTCACACGACCGCACACACGAAAATCCTGCGATGGGGCAGACGGTACAGCCGCCGTCACGCGAACCGGCCGGTGGGCCAACCTCCGAGTCGCGCGATCGCGGTCAGCCTGGCATGGCTGGGCTGGGGCGACCAAGTCGCTGAGCCGGGTTATTCATCTAGTAGGGATGGGTCAAGGTCGCGTAAATTTTGGTGGGTCCGCACAAGCCGCAACCGAGCTGATTTATGGCCGCACGCTTGGAAAAACGCCGACACCAGCGACCGATGTCCCACCGAGAAAGCGGCCTGTTTGACCCATCCTACCTGTCGTGAATAATCCGGGCTGAGGACTCGTCCAGAAATAAACAGGAAGAAACGGCCGAGCCCTTGTGTAGCCCCCTTGCGGCAGAGAGTCCGAAGACGCCATACTGGTTCTAGGACTCTTCCGGAACGCCGCTGTCACGCTTTTTCCGGTACGCCGGGATATTGATGTTGATCGAGACGAAACAACTGACCAAGCGCTACGGAGCCGTTACCGCGCTGGAGGCGTGTTCGCTGTCCGTTTCGCGCGGCGAAGTGTTCGGACTGCTCGGCCCGAACGGCGCCGGCAAGACGACGCTGCTGCGAATTCTGCTGGGCTACATCCGTCCGAGCGGCGGTCATGCGGCAATCAGCGGCTACGACTGCCATCACCAGTCGCGTCAGGTGCGGCGTCGCACGGCGTATCTGCCTGGCGAGGTCCGTCTGTTCGGCCAGATGCGCGGCCGCGACGTGCTCCGCTTCTTCGCCGAGGTGCGTTCTGGTGGTAATTTGGCACGAGCCCATGAATTGGCGGAACGCCTGGAATTGCAGCTCACGCCACGCGTGTCCGCCATGTCGACCGGCATGCGACAGAAGCTGGCCCTGGCCGCTACGCTGGCCGTCGATGCCGAGTTGCTGATCCTCGATGAGCCAACGTCCAATCTCGACCCGACCGTGCGCCGCGTTATTACCCAAATCGTTGGCGAACTTCGGCAGGAGGGGCGAACGGTGCTGTTCTCCTCGCACGTGCTGTCGGAAGTCGAAGATGTTTGCGACCGCGTTGCATTTCTGCGCGCCGGTCGGCTGGCGCACCTGCAGGTGATGCACGAGCTGAAACGCCGACACCGGATTCGAGCCTTGTTGGACGGACCATTGCCGCCGCCGCCTGCCGAACTGGCAGGCGAGTTGGCCATCGACCAGAATACGACCGGTACGGTGATGATCGAGACGCCGGGTGAAATCGCGCCGTTGCTCGGGTGGCTTGCCACGGTTCCGCTGAAGGAGATGAACGTGGAGCCGGTGGGGCTCCGCTCATTGTACGATCGGATTCACGATGCCGACCCACTCTGAGACGTCCGAGGTCTTTTACCACCCATGAACCGTGCACTGTTGAAAAAGTCGATCCTTGAAGGCCGCCTGCTGCTGGCTGCCTGCACGGCGACCATGCTCGTCTTCTGCTGGACCCGTGTGTGGGTGGTTGGCCAGTTCGATATGGGCCGGTTCGAGACGGTGATCGAGCAATTCCGCGAATGGGAACGGTTCTCGCCTGTGCCGTTCGAGCATCTGTTGACGTGCACGGGCCGGATCGCCATGGCCTACGAGGAACCGATCCTGATCCTTAGCGTCTGCCTGTGGGTGATTGCACGCGGTTCCGATTGCATTAGCGGGGAAATCGGCCGCGGAACCATGGAGCTGTTGCTGGCGCAGCCGGTCAGCCGAGTGCAGGTATTGTGGTCGCAGGCATCCGTAACGATTGCGGGGCTGACCTTGCTGGCGGCGACTTCCTGGTTTGGCCTGTATCTGGGAATTCAGACAAATACGATCGAGGAGTCTGTCCGGGAAACGTGGGCAATCCCTTGGCTGGGGGTCGAGGTTCCCAACCCACTGGCCGCAGAGGAGATGGTGCGGCGGCCCATGACCGAGAAGGTCGACTCGGCAGACCTGGCGCCTGCCGCGGTCAATCTGTTTTCTTTCGGGCTATTTCTGGCCGGGCTGAGCACTTTGTTGTCATCGTTGGACCGTTATCGATGGCGGACCATCGGGTTCGTGGTAGGCATTTATATCGTGCAATTGACCCTGAAGATCATTGGCCTGGCATCGGATCGTCTGGCTTGGCTAAAGCAACTGACATTCTTCACGGCCTACGAACCGGTGCGTTCTGTCAGCACGGCCATGTATCAGCCGGAATCGACATGGAGCGTCGTGTTGCGCGGCGCGGAAGGCGAATGGATCAGCCTGGGGCCGATGGGCTACAACCTGATCTTGCTGAGTATGGGGGCAATCGCCTACGTGGCGGCCACCATCGTTTTCCATCGTCGCGATTTACCGGCGCCGTTGTGAATGGTGAAAGTAGCCTGGGCAGCCAATCATGCCCCCTTGTCGGCCGGACGTCGGAAGTGTAGTTTAGGGAACAACCACCGCACGCGATTGTACAGGACGCCATGCGATGAATCTAGACAAACTGCTCTGTCCCGGGACGGTTGCCGTCATTGGGGCTTCGCGGACGCCAGGCAAAGTCGGTCGCGAAATCGTGAAGAACCTGCAGGATGGCGGCTTCGCCGGGACCATTGTGCCGGTCAATCCGTCGGCCGACGAGATCATGGGTATCCCATGCTTTCCGTCGCTGAAGGCGTTTGGGAAGCCGATCGATCTGGCGGTGATTGCGGTTCCGACTCCGGCCGTTCGGCCGGCGCTGGATGCGGCGCTCGATGCCCATGCCGGGGCCGTGTGCGTGATTACGGCCGGATTCAAGGAGGTGGGCGCCGAGGGGGCGAAGCTTGAGAAGGAGATTGCGCAGCTCTGCGCCTCGCGAAATGCCCATATGCTCGGCCCCAACTGCCTGGGGCTCATCAATACGCAGCATTGCATGAATGCCTCGTTTGCGGCCCAGATGCCGCGGCCGGGCAGTATCTCGGTCATTTCCCAATCGGGCGCCCTGTGCACGGCCATTCTCGATTGGGCGGCGTCTCGGCAGATTGGCCTCTCGAAACTCGTGAGTATGGGCAATAAGGCCGACCTGGACGAAAGCGATTTCGTTACGGCACTGGCCGAGGACGAGCACACACACGTAATCGTGGCGTACCTGGAGAGCATCACGTCAGGCAAGGACTTCATTCAGGCGGCCGCCGCCGCCGCGGCCGTCAAGCCGGTTGTCGTACTCAAGGCCGGCACGAGTTCCGCCGGCGCGCGGGCCGCCTCGTCCCATACGGGCAGCCTGGCGGGCGCCGATATCGCCTACGGCGCCGCCTTCCGCCGGTCGGGTATTATCCGGGCCGCTACCTTCGAGTCGCTGTTCGACTACTCTGCCGCATTGGCCATGCAGCCGCTGCCCAAAGGCAATCGGGTCGCCATTATTACCAATGCGGGCGGGCCGGGAATCATGGCCGCCGACGCAGTCGAGAACTCGGGCCTTCAGGTAGCTCAGCTTGCAGGCACCACGGCCAGCGCGCTCAGGGAGAAGCTTCCGGCAGCCGCCAGTGTCGGCAATCCGATCGACGTGCTTGGCGATGCCGACCCGGAGCGGTACGCCGAGGCGCTCGACGCCGCCCAGGATGACGATTCGGTGGACGCGATTATCGTCATTCTTACCCCCCAGGCAATGACCCAGCCGGCAGAGACGGCCCGAGCCATTGCCGGTCGCCTTCGCGGCGTGAAGCCCGTGCTGGCATCGTTCATGGGCGGGTTGGACGTCATGCCGGGCCGAGACGAGTTGGTCGAGGCCAGCCTGCCCGATTATCCGTCGCCGGAGCGGGCCGTGGCGGCGCTGAAGGCCATGTGCGACTATGCCGACTGGCGCCGCATGCCGCCGCGTGTGGTCGCGCGATTCCCGGTGAACCGTCATCGGGTCGAGCGTATTCTGCACCGTTGTGTGCGGACCGGCGAATTGCAGATGGGCGAAGCGGCGGCCAAGGACGTGATGCGGGCATACAACTTCAACGTACCTGCGGGGCGGCTCATTTCCTCGGCGGAGGACGCCGTCGATACGGCGGTGAAGATTGGTTTTCCGGTGGCCATGAAGATTGCATCGCCGGACATTGTGCACAAGTCGGACCTTGGCGGCGTGAAGCTCAACTTGGCCACTCCGGGCGAGGTTCGCGACGCCTACGATCTGATGATGCTCCGTATCGGCCGTGCGATGCCGGAGGCGCGGCTGGGCAACGTTTATGTCGAGAAGATGTGTCCGCGTGGGCGTGAGGTCATTCTGGGCATGACGCGCGATCCGCAGTTCGGGCCCATGTTGATGTTCGGTCTCGGCGGGATTTTCGTCGAAATCATGAAAGACGTGACCTTCCACCTGGCGCCCATCACGGCCGACGAGGCGCTTGAGATGCTTCGCAATACGAAGTCGTATCGGTTGCTGGAAGGCGCGCGCGGGGGCGACCGGGTCGACATTTGGGCCATTGCCGATTGCCTCCAGCGGCTCAGCCAGTTGGTGACCGATTTCCCCGAAATTGAAGAAATGGACATCAACCCGCTTATGGTCGGAGCTGTGGGCGCCGCCCCCGTTGTGGCCGATGCCCGAATTCGTTTGTCTCAGAAAAGGAACGCTTCATGACCGATCGCGCATCCTCCACCGCCCAGAACTGGCAGACGGAGTACCAGGAGTTCATCATGACTCCCGAGGCCGCTATTGCCGAAATCCATCCGGGCAAGCGAGTGTTCATCGGCACCGGGGCCGCCGCGCCGACCGAGTTGCTCCAGGCGCTCGCAGACCGGGCGGACAAGCTGCCCGATACGGAAATCGTCCACCTGTTGACCTTCGGTGAGGCCCCCTACGCCGACAAGCGATTCGCCTCGTCGTTTCGGATCAACAGTTTCTTCATCGCCCAGAACGTCCGCGACCTGATCCAGGAGGGACTGGGCGACTACACGCCCATCTTCCTTTCTGATATCCCCAACCTGTTCTCGACCGGACGGCTGCCGCTGGACGTCGCGCTCATCCAGGTGACCCCGCCCGATGATCGCGGCATGTGCAGCCTCGGCGTTTCGGTCGATATCGTGAAGAGTGCGGCCGAGAATGCGCGGCTGGTGATTGCCCAGGTGAATCCCCGCATGCCGCGCACCCTGGGCGATTCCAGCCTCCACATCCACGACCTCGATATCCTGGTCCCGGTCGACGTGCCGATCCAGGAGGTCGTGCCGCCGGCTACCGACGAGACCACGCAGCGCATCGGTGAGTTCGTCGCCTCGCTGATCGATGATGGCGCCACCGTCGAGTTCGGTATCGGCCGCATTCCGCAAGCCGTAACCGAGTATCTCAAGGGGAAACGCGACATCGGCATCCACACCGAAATGTTTACCGATGCGATTATCGACCTGATCGAATCCGGCGCCGTGACGGGCAATCGGAAGACGATCGACCACGGCCGCGTTACGGCCAGCTTCTGCATGGGAACCCAGAAGCTTTACGACTACATCGACAACAACCCCGCGTTCGCCTTCCATCCCACCGAATACGTCAACGATCCGTTCGTCATCAGCCGGCAGCCGAAAATGGCCGCAATCAACGTGGCGCTGGAAGTCGATCTGACCGGCCAGGTGTGCGCCGATTCGCTGGGCACGCGGTTCTACTCGGGGATCGGCGGGCAGGTGGACTTCAACCGCGGCGCGGCGCGGGCGACGGGCGGCCGGGCGATCATTGCCATGCCTTCCACGGCGCAGAGCGGCAGGATCTCGCGAATCGTCGTCCAGCTCAGCCCCGGGGCCGGTGTGGTGACCACACGCGGCGACGTGCACTACGTCGTTACCGAATATGGCGCCGCCTATCTGCACGGCAAGAGCGTGCAGGAACGGGCAATCGCCCTGATCTCCATCGCCCACCCCGATTTCCGGGAAGAACTGTTGCAGAAGGCGATCGATGCCAAGTACGTGCGGCCGGAAATGCGCGACGTCGAAGGCAAGCTCCGCGTCGGTCCGCCTGAACTGAAGACAAGCCTGCTGCTGAGCGATGGCACGCAAATCCGCTTCCGGCACATCCATCCGACCGACCTGCCGCGAATGAAAGAATTGCTCTACACGTTGTCGCACGAGACCGTGTACTACCGCTTCATGTCCACGCTGAAACAGTTCTCGCAAAAGCAGATTCAGGACTTCGTCTACGTGGATCATCGCAGCGAGGTCGCCATTGTCGGCACCTTGCCCGCTGCCTACGGCGAAGATATCATCGCCGTCGGCCGCTATTACCTGGACCCGAAGACCAACCGGGCCGAGGTCGCCTTCGTCGTTCACGACGACTGGCAGAACCGCGGGATCGGCGGCTTCATGCTGAATGCGTTGACAGGCATTGCCAAGAGCCACGGTATCAGCGGATTCACGGCCGAGGTGTTGCGCGACAACAAGGCCATGCAGGCCGTGCTCAACAAGAGCGAGACCAAGGTCACGACAAAGCTCGATCAGGACGTCTACAGCTACCGCATGGACTTCGCGTAAGCTGAACGAACCAGCCGCCAGCCTGTTCAGCCGGAGGCCGTTCGCGCCCGGAAACAAACGCATCCCGAACGGGCATTGCCGGGAGTTGCCTCGTTCAGCCGCGATGGCTGATCATCAGAATTGGGCAGGTTGACGATCGGCGCCAGTACCAGCGGCGACCGCCCGCGAAAACGGATGACCTCTGGGTCCCGCGCTTCCCCCGAGGCGTCCATCACACGGACAGGCCGTGCAAACAGACCGAAGAAGAGCAGGGCGCCCAACCCCAGCCAGACCAGGGCAATCAATCCGGCCGAAGGCGCCATAACGCCCTGGTAGACCGCCAGAGCGAAACACGCCGTCGTACCGAGGACCGGAATGACGGGAAACCACGGGGTTCGGAACGGAGGCAACGCACTCCGACTTCGCCTTCGCGCCAGAATGGCAATCCAATTCGCCAGCGCAAACGTGACCAGGAAGATCAGGCTTGCCGCCGCGCCGGCCGCAGCAATGTCGGACACGGCCAGAATGATCCCGGCCATGAGCCCCGCCGTTATCAACACGGCGGCAACCGGGGTCTGACGCCGCGGATGCACAACGCTGAACCTGTGCGGCATCGTGCGATCGTGCGCCATGGCCGTAACGATATGCAAGGCGATGAAGGTGAATCCCATCGCCTGAAATAGCCCCATGGAACCCGATGCGAAGAAGGGCGTCAGCCGGGCGCGCACCGTTGCCGGCTCCTGCCGCAGCAGAGTCCAGATCCCTGCCGCGATGAGAATGGCGAATACCAGGAGTCTCCCTGCGTTTTCCCAGTGGCCGGCCCCGCCGCCAGGTTTGCGTGTCAGGCGAAACGTGTAGCAGCCGACCGCCGCGATGGCAAGCAGCAGGGCAAGCGCCTCCTTGGAGAGTCCGGCAGGCCGGCGTCCGGCCGCCAGCTCTCCAGGGCAAAGGCGACAAAAGAGCCGAAGCCCAAGGCGTACAAGGCGCCGGCTGAGATCGAGGCAAACCACACGACCCAACCGACGCCGAACGCCGCCTCGACCGAAAGGACCTTCTTGGCGAACGTGTACGTGCCGCCCGACTGCGGGAACCGCGACGATAGCTCGGCAAAACTCATGGCCGTCAGCAGGGCAATCAGGCCATTCAACGCAAAGGCCACCAGCGCACTGGGGCCGGTTGCAACGAACGCGACTCCGGCCAGGGCGAGGACGCCCCCGCCGACAATCGCTCCCACGCCAATACTCGTCGCCCCCAAAAGACCGATCGACCGGTTGGATTCTGTGGCAAACGTCATGCGCAAACTCTGAGAAAAACTGCGAGAATCGGTCGGGTTCGTCCGAAAAGCGTCAAATTGTAATTCTCACATGAAATGGCGTGATATGCAATATCCGGTGGGAAAGGTGGCGGATACCAGGTGTACCTGCCGCCCGACCAAAGCAAACCCGGCGCCTAGTTTCAGCAGGAATCTCTGTACGTGATTCACAAGTGCCTGCTCGATCTCGCGCTCGCGGCGGGGATCGACGGCGCCAATGAAGTCGAACACGTACGGGTCCTTAAAGACTTGCGCAGCCATGTCCGAATCGGCAGGCGGCAGAGTTAAGGCGAAGTTGTTGACAGCTCTGCCCTGGCGTGGGTGCAGCAGCGGACTTACATTTCACGGAAGGGCCACCGGCGGGCTTGCCCTTGGGCTGTCAAAAAGTTGGGGTTGACAACGTGTTTCGATAGTGCGGTTTTATTCCCTCCGCTCGCCGCCAATCCAGAAGTCACTTGTTACGGTATTATTCCAGCCATTTGTAGCTAGCATTGCTAGCAGTTGCATTGGCTTTTCATGAGGGCAATTCGGGGTTAACGTGTCATTATACCTGCAAGTACACGAATTCGAGGAGATGACACGATGATTTTGGGAAATGTCTACGAACGGTTCGCCAAGAAGAAGCCGGTAAGCGTCATGGTGCGAGCGACGATCGAGAATGTGCTGGCTGCAGAGCGGCTGGATGCGATTTTCGAGGAAAACGCCAAGCGACAGCATACTGGCGAGCTGATGTTTTCGACCGTGGCAGATATCATGGGAACGGTCGTCTGCCAGATCCATCCGTCGGTCAATGCGGTCTACGTCGAACGGAAAGAGGAACTTGGCATCACCATCAAGTCGGTGTATGACAAGCTGAAGGGGATTGAACCGTGCGTATCCCGTGCCCTGGTGCGGGATACCGCGAGCCGGATGCAGGCGATCGTGGACCGGATGGGTGGACTTTCCAAGCCGCCTTTGGCCGGATACCGAACCCGTATTGTCGACGGAAACCACCTGCGGCGAACCGACCGACGGATTGGTGAGTTGCGTGCATTGAATGCGGCTCCTTTGCCCGGTCAAGCGCTCGTCGTCTTTGACCCCCAATATCGTTTGGTTGCAGATGTGCTGCCCTGCGAGGATGGGCATGCTCAAGAGCGTTCCTTGTTGCCGGAACTGCTGAAGACGGTGGCGAAGCAGGACCTGTGGATTGCAGACCGGAACTTCTGCACGCTCGGGTTCCTGTCCGGCATCATAACCCGTGGCGGCAAGTTCATCATTCGTCAGCACGGCAATATGCCCTATGTGTTGAAGGGCCGGCGGAAACGGGTAGGCACAACCGAAACAGGCATTGTGTATGAGCAAGCGATGGAGGTTACGGATGACGAAGACAACATTCACGTCCTCCGTCGGATCACGGTAGCGCTGCATCAACCGACGCGAGACGGTGACGGCGAGATTCACATTGTGACGAACCTTCCCACACGCGTCAGTGCAATCCGGATTGCCGAGTTGTATCGGGATCGTTGGCAAATCGAAACCGCCTTTCAGGAAGTCGCAGAGAGCCTTGAGGGTGAAATCCAGACCTTGGGTTATCCGAAAGCAGCGCTTTTTGGTTTCTGCATGGCGTTGGTTACCTACAACTTGCTGTCGGTGGTGCGGGCAGCCGTTCAAAGCGTCCACGGTGAAGAGGCTGCACGCCGGCTTTCGACCTACTATATGGCCCATGAAGTTGCCAGCGTTGCAGAGGGCATGTCCATCGTTCTCGAGAACACTTTCTGGCACGACAAATATGCGAAGCTCACCCCGACGCAAATGGCAAGGGAACTCAAGCATCTCGCCAGCAACATGCGGCTCACTAAGTACAGCAAGGCACGGTGGTCTCCCAAGAAGAAGCCAAAAACAACCATGAACAAAAAACACCGACGTCATATATCCACTGCCCGAGTACTCGACAAATCACGCAATACCGTCACGAATAATGCATGAACTGCTAGCTATAAATGGCTGGGTATTATTCCGAGTCCCACACGCCACGTACCAGCGGCCACTGATCCACGCCTATTCGCCGGAGGCGATTCGCACCGTAGCCAGGGGTTTCTTTACCCCTGGAAACCATACGCACCACCCCACATCCCCGTTTATTGCCGGTTTGTTCCGCCGCCTGCGGCGGCGGAACAAACCGGCAAACCGGTCGGAACACCCGCGATGTTTTTGCCGCCTGCGGCGGCAAAAGCATCGCGGGAATGTGTTGGGGAATGTGGTGCGGCCATGGGTCCTGGGGTAAAGAAACCCCAGGCTACGGTGCTGATGCCTACGGCGAAAACGCCGGGGGCGGTGCCTGAAGACGCCACGCCCGGCCCCTTTTTCCTCCCTGTTACATCGGGCACGTTCAAGTCTGAATCAAAGACACAATCCAACCCGACACTCAGGTTGCTCCGCCATGGCAATTGTGCAACGGAGCGTTACACAATTGCCCGATCGGGTCAAACGTCGGCAAATTTCCGCATGTATTTGACTCAAACTGAAAACGCCACCACCCGGGTTTATCCCGGTGGAGCGATGTTTGGCAACTACAAGCGGCCTCACAGGGCTCCTTCGGTCAGGGTCGCCGTGGTGCCGCCCGTGGGCGGCACCACGGCGACCCTGACCGAACCTTAGGAAGAAAGCCTCTTTGTAGTTATCAAACACCGCTCCACCGACGCAAGGTCGGTGGTGGCGTTTTCAGTTTGAGTATTTGAGATTGCGAGGCGACAACCCCCGCATATCCGCAAATGCCTCTCGTAGATCCCTTGCCACACACGGGCCAATGTAAGGAATTGACCCGGAGTGCGTTCCATGAGAGACTAGATGGAAGTTGCTGAATAACCGTTCACAGCGAACTGCCCCCCTGGCATGCAACGGAGGAAAAGGCTGCGCCGCTGCCCTACGTTACTGGAGAAACTCCTGCTGCACCTTTATAGGGGACCGAAGTGATGGTACGTGCCCATAGTACACAGCAGTTTGTCTTTCTGCTAGTCTTGCTCGGCGCCTCGCCGCTGCTTGCCGCAGATGCGTGGCTCCAGCTCCAGGGCGATGCACTCCGGTCGGGCAATGCGCCGGCGGCCGCGGTCCCCGATTCGCTCGGACTGCTCGGCGCGGTTCCATTGACCGACGGCGTCTACGCCGCGCCGGCCGTTGCAGACGGAACCGTCTACGTGCTGGATGGCTCCGGTGTGGTCCATGCAATCGATGCCCGCACGCTCGCTGTGCGATGGACGTTCGCCACGCCCGGCGGTCCGGGGAACGTCAATAACACTTCCTCGCCTGCCGTGGTCGGGCCGTACCTGCACCTGGGCGCGATGTCGGGCTACTACTACGTGCTCGACCGCGAAAGCGGCAAGGTCGTTCGCGAGTTGGATTGTGGTGAGCCCATCTTCGCCAGTCCGGCCGCGAGTTCGGAGCGAGTCTATTTCGCAACGCTCGGGGCCCGGGTCTATTCGGTCGAACCGGATGGACAAGTTGCGTGGACCTGGGACTTCGTTCGCGAGGTCGTCAAGTTCGACGGCAATCGCTGGAAGGGCGAAGACTGGCTGAAGCAGCGGGGCGAACGCGTAACGTGGCGCGATCATTTCGTCTGCTCGCGCGATCTCTGCGTGATCGGCAAGACGGTAGTCCTTCCGGCAGGCGGTCGCACGGTCTTTCTGGATGATGCAGGAACGGAAGCGAGACTCCGCGCGGCCGGCGAGATGCCGTCGTATCACGGGCGGGAGTACCCGGCCACGTTCGGGCAGAGCGCCGATGCCGCAGGGAACGTCTACGTGCAGTGGCACCGGCGCGATAATGCCGGCCGACTCGATCGGGTGCGACTGGCCGACGACGGCGTCTCAACGGAGCTTGTGCCCGGCACGGAAACGTACATCAGCCTGCCCGATCTGCTTTCCTTCGCCCCGGTCAGCGTTCGCGATGGGGCCATTTACCGCGTTCGACCTCAAGAGGGGATGGGACTGTGCCGCCATACGATGGAGCAGGAAGAGCCGGAGGTGCTCTGTGCCGCGGCATCGATCTGCCCGGCTATCATCACGCAGAAGCACGTGGTCTACGGCGGGTTGGACGGACGTCTTCACGTCGTCCCCCTGGCCGGCGGTGCAGCCGCCTCGTATCCGACGGCGTTCGGCTGCCCGATTTCGGCTCCGTTGGCGATGGCCGACGGCCGGGTCTACGTTGCCTGCGAAGATGGTTACCTGTACGTATTCGGCGCCGATGGCCATGCCGAGTTGCCAACGAAATCGCTGGAAATCGAGAAGATTCGCAGTCCGCTCACCGGCCCCCTGGCCGGATCGGAGTTCGACTGGTTCACCAATTACGGCGACTTCGGCTCGACCAACGCGAACAACCAGGGGCTCAGCCTGCCGCTACGGATGCGGTGGGTCCGACGCCTGGAGGGAACGGTCAAGCACGTGCCGATGTGCGGCGGCGGACGGCTCTACACGCATACGGCCGAAGGGCAGGTGATTGCCGTCGAGCAGAATACCGGCCGCCTGCTGTGGCGGCGCTACTGGCCCGGTGTCTTCCTGTCGTTCACCTCGCCGCTGTATATCGACGGCAAGCTGCTGGTTCCGCAGGCCGGATTGCAGGAGTCGCGCACCCGGTGTCTCGATGCGGCCACCGGCAAGCTGCTATGGGAGGCGCCCTTCACCGGATCGCCAAGCTGGAGCCGGCAGTTCTCGCCGCTGGTGCATAAGAACCTGGCGGTCTATGCCTCCGGGTCCGGCGAGTACGCCCCGCAAGGGAGCGAAAAGGCATACGTCTTTCGCGGCGATCCCGTGCCGGCGCCCGACGGCCGCGAGGTGATGAGCTTCATCTATACCAACGACAACCCTTACTATCCGCGCAACAACCGCCCGCTGATTTGGGCTTGGGACCTCGATACGGGAAAACTGGTCTGGCAGAAGGACTTCTCCGAGTACGGCCGCGGCGGGAACGACTGCGGTATTTGCCTGCTCGACGGCAAGCTGTACTACTCGACGTTCTTCGGGTATTCGGCCAGCCAGCGCAAGCGGCGCGGGCTGCCGCCGGACAACAACGGTCTGACCGCTTGCCTCGATCCCGAGACGGGTGACGTGCTGTGGCTTACGACCGACTACTATGTGACCGCGAAATGCACCGTTACGGGCCGCAACGGCCGCATTTACCTGGGCGGGCATAACCGGGCTTCCGAAGATACGATGGACCGTTTCGTCTGGTGCCTCGACGCCCGCGACGGATCGCTTATCTGGCAGTCCGATCCGGTCACCTCGGCGCTGAACGTGATTACCGTGGGCGACCGATTCATCTTTTCCAACGCCTTGCGAGGACGGGGCAACGTGTTCGATCGGGTAACCGGCAAAGTGGTCGGCGGAGTCGATCACAACTACGCTTGCTGCCGATTCACCCTGTCCGAACCGTACGTCCTGGGAGCAAATATGGACATGATCGACCTTTCCGCCAACGGCACACTCGTTTCGACCGGCCCGGCCGTCGATTCACGTGAATGTCTCGGCGCGATTGTCTCGAACGGCCGGATCTTCTACACATCCCAGGCAAGTGGTTTCGTCGTCTCGCAAACATACGGGGAAGAAGCCCAACGCCTGCCTGCGGTGTGGGAGCGGAAGTGAAACTCCTATTCAAAATGGACAGATAGGCGTCTACTGGGCCTGGCGCAGCAGGCGGACGGCGGCAATGACGTACGCAACGCCGGAGTAGGCCGTCAGCAGAACGGCCGCCCAGACGGCGCCGATCATGCCGCCCCAAACCCAAGCCGGGGCCTCAGGCGCCATCAGGGGACTCTCGGCCAGATCGCGATACGAGAGATAGTACAGGCAGAAGCCGGCTGCCACACATTGCAGCACCATCTTCAACTTGCCTGCCATGTTCGCCGAAAAGTCGGAACCCTTCTGCTCCATGAAGCTGCGCAGCGCCGTAATGAGCAGCTCCCGTCCGACAACCACGACGACCATCCATGCGCGCAACCCCCATGGCACGTCCTGCATCGCCGGAATGGCGATCAGGAAGATGAACGTCCCGCAGATGATCACCTTATCGGCAAACGGATCGAGCATGCGGCCCAATGTGGTCACCTGCCCGTACTTACGCGCCCAATAGCCGTCCAGCCAGTCGGTGCCGGCGGCAACAATGAATAGCCCCAGACTGACCAGGTAATACTCCCACGTAATGAAGGCGAACAGCACCACGGCCAACAGCAGCCGCAATGTGGTGAGCTGGTTCGGCACATTGAAGATATGGGCAAGAGATCGCTGGGGTTTTGGGCACATAGCGTCAGGCAGCCAAAGGATACTTCTGAGTTGGACAATCCACTCGAAAGAGGGGGTTAATCATCCAGTCATCACGTTATGCGACTCGTGGGCCGCTATCAAATCATACTCTTTTCGGGCAACGATTTCACAGGGGGCGATCCGTCCCGGGGCCAGTCCTTTCCCGGTAACGTACACAACGCCGTCCACCTCCGGGGCGTCGGCGTACGTCCGCCCTACAAAGGCGTGTTTTTCTCCCGGAATGCAATGGTCAATCAGGACATCGATCGTCTGCCCCACCTGCCGGTCGCACCAGTCGAACGCAATCCCCTGCTGCAAGAGCATGAGTTCCTCCAGCCGGCGGCCGGCGACCTCCTCCGGCACCTTCCCATCGAGCTGCTGGGCCGTGACGCCAGGTTCGTCGCGGTAGGCAAAGACTCCCATCCGCTCGAACCGGCGGCGGCTGACGAACGCCTGCAACTCGGCGAACTGTTCGTCCGTTTCCCCGGGGAACCCCACAATGAAGGTAGTCCGCAGGACGAGGCGATCGACCTCGCTACGCAGCCGATCGAGCAAGCGTTCGGTATCGTCGCGCGAGACCTGCCGGCGCATCCGCCGCAGGATAGGATCGCTGATGTGCTGTAGCGGTACGTCGAGATAGGGAAGAACCCGTTCGCACGCGTTGATCGTCTGGATCAACTCGTCGGTAATGTGCTGCGGGTAAAGGTACATCAGGCGGATCCAGCGGAGCGCGTGGATTCGCTCGAGCCGGCGCAGCACCTCAGCCAGCGGCGGCCGGCCTTCCAGGTCGCGCCCGTACGAACTGGTATCCTGGGCAATGAGGACCAGTTCGCGCACGCCGTCGTCGGCAAGGCGATGGGCCTCTTCGACAATCTGATCGAGCGGCTTGCTGACGTACGGGCCGCGGATGCTGGGGATCGTACAGAAGCTGCACAGACGATTGCAGCCTTCGGCGATCTTCAGATAGGCCACGTGCCGCGGTGTTAGCCGGAGCCGATCCGATTCCTCTGCCGGACACCCCGGTGGCGGCGGGAACGCCGTACGGTTCCCCGGCAATCCGCCGGCCACTTGCTTTGCCGCTTCGACGATATCGTCGCGCGCAAACACGCCCAGAAGCCGATCGATTTCCGGATACCGCTGAAGCAGTCGTTCCCGCTCCCGTTCGGCCAGGCACCCGGCCACAATAAGTCCGCCAAGGTCGCCCTTGCGCCGGAGTTCCAGCATCTCTTCGATCACGCCGTAGGCCTCTTCGCATGCGTCGGCAATGAACCCACACGTATTGACGATGGCAAGATCGGCGCCTTGAGGATCGGCCACCATACGAAACCCTTCACGGCAGAGCGCACCGCCCATGCACTCGCTGTCAACAAGGTTCTTGGGGCAGCCGAGGCTGATCAGCGAAAAAGAGGTCTTCTTCATGAGCTTGGCAACTGAAAGGATGTCCGAAAACGGGAACTGACTCCTGGATCCTGGGGTTCGTGCTTGATGCGGACACAAGATGCAGGGCGCCTGCCCCCCGTTTCAAACAGATGCTAACTTCTCCGCGGTTGTCGGAGAATGTAAAACCAGAGTACGGCAATGGCCAGCAAGAGCAAAAGGCTCACGTTCTGCGAAATGCTCAGTCCGGTGAAGAAGATGGGCGCCTCGTCCGTACGGATGTCTTCCAGCAAATAGCGAGTAACGGCGTACACGGTCAGCATCAGCGCAACGACCTCTCCGTCACGACGGCGAAATGGCGTATAGGCCAGCAGCAGCAGGCAAAGAACGGACGCGTTCACCACACTGTACAACTGGGTAGGATGGACCGGAAGGCTGCGCTCGGGCGGCTCGGCAAGCGTCCAGCGAGCCGCCTTGTTCTCCACCGTTCGTACCTGGATCCACGGCGCCCGATGGAACTCGTCAATCCGCGCGCAGAACTCTGCCGGCGTGCGAACCGGCCGCGCATTGACGGCAATGATCTTCTGGCCCGGGCGAACGTCTTGCTTTGCCGCAGGCGTCAGGCCGCGGACGGCGGCAACGACCAGCCCCTCGTCCGCCGACTCGGCCACCGTCATTCCGAACAACTCCACCTGGCCGTCGTGCTCATGGTAGACCGTTGCCTCCGGATCGGGTGGTAGTTCGATAAGCCAGTGGATATAGGATTCCTTGTCCCATTGGATCAGCAGATTGAGTTTCCGGGCGTCGAGTAATGCCCAGCGTGCTGCGCTGACCGAATCGACGGTAATGCTGTTGATCTGCCGCAGGACATCACCTGGAGCAAGGCCGGCCTTTTCGGCCGGAGAACCGGCAACGACGTCGGCAATTTCCAGCCGCCCCTGCGAATCGGGCTCCAAGAGCAGTCCGTGCAAGGGAACCGCGCCCCGCTGCGCCTGGTGTACGTGTGGCGGACTTCCGAATGGAAACGTCACGGCCCAGGGATAATCGCACGCGCCGCCAAAGCAACAGCCGTTCAGCAGGCAACCGACACGTCCCAATGCCAGCCCGAGCATCATGCTCGGTGCAATCAGGTCGCCAAGGGCGAGTACGGGCATCTTGAACTTCCGCACAAATGCGATGAACCCCACCGCGGCCCCGAACAGCGAGCCGTATACGACCAGCCCGCCTTCCGCAACGTTCACCACCGATCCCAGAAACGCCTGCAGACCGTGCAGTTGGTAGATGGGCCAGTACTTGTCGTCCCAGTATTCGATGACGTAGAACGCCCGGGCGCCCACGATCCCAGGAACGAACAGCCAGAACGCCAGCGAATAGATCACATCGGGCGACATGCCTGCCCGCCGGGCGCGCCAGGCCGCCAACCCGGCGCCTGAAACCACGGCAATGAGCATCATCATTCCGTAACTGCGGATGGGCAGCCCTCGCGGCTCGCACAAATGCGGCAGCAACAGCGCAATTGCCAGGCCCATCGGGATCAGGATGAGCAGGTAGCTCACCAACTCTTCCTTCAGCCGCCCCTGCTTCGCAAGCATGGCCAGCATCCCAAGTCCCAGAAGGACCCACAGCAGCAAGAACAAACCTACGCCAAAGACGGGCATCCCCGCAATGTGACACGGAATATAGAAAAGCGTTTGACGCATGATGGGACCGGTAGTCTAGAAGGTCGGAGGTTCGAGCAGCATGTTGTCGATCAGTCGGGTTCCGTCAATTCGCACGGCCAGCAGCACAGCGGTAGGGCCGGCGATTTCGGTCACCGGTTCGAGCGTCTCGGGATGGACCAAGGCGATATAGTCGATTCTCTCGGGCGCCGCTTCCTGAAGGATCTCATGCATACGGCAGGTAATGGCTTCAACGTTCCGCTGCCCCGTGGCAACCATCTGTTCTGCTTCCTTCAGGCTTCGCGACAAGGCACACGCGCGCCGGCGCGCCTCAGGTTGGAGGTACGCGTTGCGCGAACTCATCGCAAGCCCATCCGCCTCGCGTACGATGGGGCAGGTGCGAATCTCGACCGGCACGTTCAGGTCCGCCGCCATTTGGCGAACCACCAGCACCTGCTGGTAGTCCTTCTGGCCGAAAAAGGCGATGTCCGGCTGCACCATCTGGAACAGTTTCAGTACGACGGTCGCCACGCCGCGGAAGTGGCCGGGCCGGAGTTGCCCTTCCAGCGGTTCCGCCGCGCCGCCCACCTCGACCCACGTCGCATGGCGAGGCCGGTAAACGTGCGCGTTGTCGGGAGCGAATACCAATACGGGGCCGCAGCCGACCAGGGCTTTCAGATCGGCCTCGAGTGTCCGCGGATACTTCGCAAGGTCCTCGTTCGGCCCAAACTGGCTCGGGTTGACAAAGATCGATACGACCGTGCACTCGCACTCGCGCTGCGAGGCCCGCACCAGACTCAGGTGCCCTTCGTGCAGCGCGCCCATCGTGGGAACCAAACCGATACGGAATCCTACGGCGCGCTCGGCGGCCACAGTCCGGCGCAAGGCATCGACGGTCGTCACCACATTCGGAAGCTGCGAAGATTCGCTCATCTCGTCCCCAGAAGTCTCACTTCAAAACAGTTCGCTGCCTGGCGGCCCTCCCGGATCCTACAACCACTCCACACCAGTCCACTCTACGCACCTCCACTGCCCGGGCCGGTTACTTCATGGCAACGACCGCCGCCGAAACCTCATCGGCCACCGTATCGCGACAGTCTCCGGCGATTCGCAGGACGGGCCCTACGTCCGGCTGGCGCGTCTGCCGGTCAATCGCCCTGGCGATGCGTTCTAACGTCTCTGCGGTCAGGTCCCGCTCAAACGGCCGACCTCGCCGCACCACCCGCTCGCGCAGCTCCTCGCCGCGGGCTTCCAGCAGTACGACCAGGCGGGGCCGCACCACCGTCCGGCGCGCGACTCCAAAATGCTCGCAATACTCCCGATACCGTTCCGGCGGCAGCCACACACGCGCAAACGCCTCCGACTGGTCGAACCAGAAATCACTCACCGTGGGTTGCGGGTCATTGCCCCACCGGATGGCATCGGACGCCAACAGCCGGCAGCGCTGGCGGAGGAATTCTAATTCCATCGGCCACGCGAGGGAAGCGGGGTTCGCGTAGAATGCGGCCAGTCGCTGCGAATCGACCTGCTCGTCGATGCGATGCCAAGCATTGCCCTCGGTCAATCGCTTCGCCAGTTCCGTCTTGCCGACACCGATGGCGCCGGCAATTGCCGCATAATACGGCGTGCTGTTCAGATGCTGAAGCAGCCGGGCTACGGACCAGCCGATCCCCGGGTGCATCATCTCCGGAGCAATCTCGGCCGCCGGTTCCAGGACGAACCGGCGCCAGGCCATGCGCGGGTGCGGCGCCACCAGCGAAGGTTCCGCCAGGATGGCGTCTTCGTAGAGCAACAGGTCGAGATCAAGCGGCCGGGGGCCCCAGCGAACATCGCGCGTCCTGCCTGCCTCCGCTTCGATCTGCAGCAACAAGGCCAGCAATGCTTGCGGAGATAGCGAAGTCTCCAGCACGGCAGCGGCGTTGAGGAAGCGAGCCTGGCCGGCCGGCCCCCCGGCAGGGCTGGTCTCACGCGTCCGGCTCACCCGTATGACGTCAATTTGCGGGTGCGCAGCCAGTTTCTGCAGTGCTTGCTCCAAGCCGTGGGCGCGGTCTCCCAAGTTCGCACCCAACGAAATCAGACATCGTGTCGCCATGAACCCGTTTTCCGATTGTCCTCGCCGCAGCCTCTCAGGCACACCATCGAAAGGAGCCGAAGACGTTCAGCCCCATTCTAGGGACTCCTCCCGAGTCGCTCAAGCCGAACACGCCATTGCCCAGGATGCCGAGGGTGCGAAGGCGCCCAACTCGGCGCGACGTACCTGGGTGTGGGGCGAGGTTAGCCTTTCTTCGCATATTGCGGGAAGCGGTCCTGGATGGCTTGTACGGTCATCTCTTCTTCTCGCAGGGCGCGCATGGCGCGGACAGCGGCCTGGGTGGCCTGGATGGTGGTCATGCACGGAATGCCGTGCGAGACGGCCGTGGCGCGAATGCGTCCCTCGTCGGTACGGGCGCCCTTGCCGCTGGGCGTATTGATCACCAGTTGCACCTCGCCGTCAATCATGTAGTCGATCGAGTTGGGATGCCCCTCCTGCACCTTCTTGATGGTCGAGACGGGAATGCCGGCCTCTTCGAGCCGCCTGGCCGTACCCTTGGTGGCCAGCAGTTCGAAGCCCAGGTCAACCAACTGCCTGGCCAGCGGGAGGATGGGCTCTTTGTAGCGGTCGGCCATGCTGATGAAGATCTTGCCGGACGCCGGCAGTACGGTGCCGGCGGCAAGCTGGCTCTTGGCGAACGCGATGGAGAACCGGTCGCTGACGCCCATGACCTCGCCGGTCGATTTCATTTCGGGGCCCAGGACGATATCGACGCCGCGGAACTTCACGAACGGGAACACGGCCTCTTTCACCGAGACGTGCGATGGAATGGGCTCCTTCAGAACGCCTTGCTCGGCAAGCGAGACGCCGGCCATGACCTTGGCCGCGACTTTTGCCAGAGGCACCCCCGTGGCCTTCGAGACGAACGGGACGGTTCGGCTGGCGCGAGGATTCACCTCCAGCACATAAAGCACGGGCCGCCCCTCTTCTCGCTTGACGGCGTACTGCACGTTCATCAGGCCGCGTACGCCCAACTCGCGCGCCATCGTAATGGTCGCCTGCCGGATCTCCTCGACCACCGGGCCGGGCAGACTGTAGGGCGGAATGGCGCAGGCCGAATCGCCTGAGTGGACCCCGGCCTCTTCGATGTGTTCCATAATGCCGGCCACGATTACCCGCTCGCCGTCGCCAATGGCATCGACGTCCACCTCGACCGCGTCTTCCAGAAACCGGTCGATCAGCACCGGCTGCCCCTGGGCCACGATGAAGGCCTCGGCCACAAATCGTTCGAATTGCACGGCATCGTAGCAGATTTCCATGGCCCGGCCGCCCAGCACGAAACTGGGCCGAACCAGGGCGGGAAAACCGATCTTCGCCGCTTCAATGCGCGCCTGGTTCATCGTGCGGGCAATGCCGTTCGGCGGCTGCTTCAGGTCGCAACGACGCAGAAACGCGGCAAACCGCTCGCGGTCCTCCGCATCCTCGATCGTGTCGACACTTGTGCCGATAATCGGAGCGCCCGCATTGCTCAACGCGCGCGCCAGGTTCAGCGGCGTCTGGCCACCGAACTGCACGATGATGCCGTCCGGATCGATCCGGTCGCAAATGTTCAGTACGTCTTCCGTCGTCAGCGGCTCGAAGAACAGCAGATCGCTCGTGTCGTAATCGGTCGAAACCGTTTCCGGGTTCGAGTTGACCATGATCGACTCGATCCCCAATTCACGCATGGCGAAACTGGCATGGCAGCAGCAGTAGTCAAACTCGATCCCCTGCCCGATCCGGTTCGGACCGCCGCCCAGGATCATCACGCGTTTCTTGCCAGGTTGCTTCGGCGGCGTCTCGTCCTCATCCTCGTAGGTGGAATAGTAATAGGGCGTATAGGCTTCGAACTCGCCGGCACACGTATCCACGCACTTGTAGGTCGGCACGATGCCGCGGCGCTTGCGATCCTCGCGCACTTCCATCTCCGTCGAGCCGAGCAGGTGGGCCAACTGCCGATCGGAAAAGCCGAACCGCTTCGCCTGCCGAAGAAGCTTGTCGGAAACGTCTGCCAGACCCTTCTGCCGCCGGAGCAGTTCCTCCATTTCGACCAGCTCAATCAGGTTGTCGAGGAACCACGGGTCGATATTGGTCAGCTCGTGGATGTCCTCCAGGGTCATGCCGTACTTGATGGCGTATCGCAGGTGTACGAGGCGCTGGTCGCCGGGCACGACCAGCTTGGCCCGCACGTCTTCGATGGCGGGCTGTTCGGCTGTGCCCCATCGATCGTTCTGGTCGCAACCGAAGCCGAAGTAGCCCACCTCCAGCCCGCGCATCGCCTTCTGGAAGGCCTCTTTGAACGTTCGCCCAATGGCCATCGTCTCGCCCACACTTTTCATCTGCGTGGTCAGGGTCGAATCGGCATCGGGAAACTTCTCAAAGGCGAAGCGGGGAATCTTCACCACCACGTAGTCGATCGTAGGCTCGAAACACGCCTTCGTCTTTCGCGTAATGTCGTTGGCCAGCTCGTGCAGCCGGTAGCCGACGGCCAGTTTCGCCGCGATCTTGGCAATGGGGAATCCGGTCGCCTTGCTGGCCAGCGCGCTGGAGCGGCTCACACGCGGGTTCATCTCGATGACGATCATTCGCCCGGTGCCCGGATGAATGGCGAACTGGACGTTCGAACCGCCCGTCTCTACGCCGATCTCGCGAATCACGGCCAGCGATGCGTCGCGCATGCGCTGGTATTCCTTGTCGGTCAGGGTCTGCGCCGGGGCTACAGTTACCGAATCGCCCGTGTGCACGCCCATCGGATCGAAGTTCTCGATCGAGCAGATGATCACGCAGTTGTCGTCCTGGTCGCGCATCACCTCCATTTCGTACTCTTTCCAGCCCAGCACCGACTCTTCGAGCAGTACCTGGTGGATTGGCGACGCCTCCAGACCGCCGGTTACCAGCCGATCGAACTCTTCGCGATTGAACGCCACACTCGACCCGGTGCCGCCCAGGGTGAAGCTGGGCCGCACCACGCAAGGCAGCCCGATCTCCTTGACCACCCGCCTCGCCTCGGTAAGCGTGGTGACCGTTTCGCCCCGACAGCATTCCAGCCCGATCTTCTCCATGGCCGCCTTGAACTGATCGCGGCTTTCGGCCTTGTCGATCGCCTCGGCATTCGCCCCGATCATCTCGACGCCATACCGCTCCAGGACGCCATGCTTGGCCAGATCCATAGCCAGATTCAGACCCGTTTGGCCGCCCAGCGTGGGCAGCAAGGCATCGGGCCGTTCGGCCTCAATGATCTTGGCCACGATCTCCCAGCTCAGCGGCTCGATATACGTGCGGTTGGCCATCTCCGGATCGGTCATGATCGTGGCCGGATTCGAGTTGATCAGTACGACCTCGTACCCCTCCTCCCGAAGGGCCTTGCACGCCTGCACGCCCGAATAGTCGAACTCGCACGCTTGCCCAATGACAATCGGGCCGGAACCGATCAGTAGAATCTTGTGGATATCGTCGCGACGCGGCACAGACAGGGTTCCTCGTTGGCTGGACGGGGATGTATCGCACACCTTCCCCCCAAGACGGGCAGATGCGGCGTCCAAAATCTCATGATTATACCACGAAGACCAATCGGGATTCAACCGGGTGGCTCCGCTGGAGCTTTGCCGAGTGCAGCATTACAGCTCGAAACCGCCCACTTCCGCACGATGGACTTCAGCCCGATAAAACCGCGATGGACAGAATGTCCATCCCGCAGAGCCCGACCCGCCCGCTGCGCGGAAGGGTGAAAGACCGCCGTAGCGGCCAATACTTCCACCTCCCCGCCGTGGAGGTCGGACGCGGTAGCGGCTGGGTGGGGCGCGCTGTGCGCCCAGCCGGGGTTTGGACACGCCTGGCGCCTACCCTACTTGGGCTTATCAGCCCGATCCTCCCGCGCATAGACTCGCACGTAGTCGATCTGGAAATCGCGCGGGTAGCTCATGTCCGGATCGATCTGTCCGATCCAGCCGGAGTATTGAAATAGCGCCATCAGAATGAACATCTTCTCTTGCGGCGTGGGACCCTTGTACGTTGCGATGACCTTGCCGTCCAGGTACCAATCGATCTGTCCCTCCCGCCATTGCATGGCCCAGACGTGGAACTCGTTTGCAACGTCGACGTCGACCTTGGGCTGGTGGTGGCCGCCTTCGGTGAAGTGAACGTTGAGGTCCACGGCGCTGTGCCGCTCGCCGATCAGCCGTCCCTGCTGCTCGAAGATATCGATCTCCACCACGCCGTCGGCAATCGACTTCCTTTTCCCCTCGGGCGTGTACTCCTGCTTGAGCGGATGATGCTGGTGCAGCCAAAAGGCGTTGAGCAAACCCGTGCCCCGCGCGCACTTGCAGCGGATCTCGAACCAGCCGTATTTCTGCGCGAACTTGTCGAGGATTTGATACTCCTCCGTGGTCGCTCCGAAGCGGTGGTCCGACGTCTGAATGCAACTGACGCAGGGGGTGCTCTTGTCGGGGCGGAAGGGCAGACGCTCGTCGACGCGCAGCTTCAGCACGCCGTCCTCGATGACATAATGGGCGTTATGGTCGACCCAGCGACTCTCGTGGCCGATCCGCTTGAAGTACTCTTTCCGGCCCGACCGGTAGGCCGGGAACCAGTACATGTCGTTCAATTGCGGCCGGTCGAATTCGTCGTGAAAGGTAAGCTTCCAGCCAGGCTTCTCCAGCGGCGGCGGAGTATCGGCCCCCGGTGCAATGCCAACAACGAACATCCAACAAGCCAAACCAAGCCATGCGATACGATTCTTCATTTGGGTTCCCTTTCATGGTCCAATCTCGAATCTGAAACTCAAAGCCGCCACAATCTCTTGCGACGGCGTCTGGCGGACATTCCCCAAACAAGCCCAGCCGTGACCAACAGCAGCGGCGTGGCCGGCTCCGGGACGCACCATCGGGACTAGAGATACTGCTCGATGCCAGCGATCTGCGTGGAAGTCAGGGCCGTATCGTAGACGATGATCTCGGCGATGTCGCCACTGAGGCGCCAATTGTAGGTGGTGCTGGCGGCGCGCCCTATGTAGACGCCGGCGTCACCGGTCGCGTCGTAGAACAGTTGATCTTCAATCGGACTGTCGTCAAGGCTCGTTCCCGAAACAGAAGCATACAATTCGCCCAAACCTGTATTGGCGCTGTCGTCAAAGCCGTAACTGGCGATGAATACGTCATCGTCTGCAACCGCGCCGGCCTGCTCCATCCAGTTGAAGACGGGAGTCCCCCCGGGATTTCGGAAGAACACCGACAGGGTGTTTTCCACGGCGCCGCTGGGCTCGATCATGTCGATGGCGAGACTTATCAACGAACTCCCCTCGGCGTTTCTGGTAAACTGCATGATGTAGTCTTCGTCTACGCCCCCAGACTCCGCAATCGGCCGGAAGACGACGAAGAAGGTCGCGCCGCCGCTGGGGGTTCTGTCGCTCTCGGGAAGGCCGAGAATCTCCTGCGTCAGGGGACCCAACAGCCAGTCTTGTTCACCTGAGGTGCTGTCGTCGAAACGGATGACCGGCTTGCCGCAGAGCGAATCGGTCAGATACTGCGGCCGATTGACGGCTACCGACTGCGAGGCGTCGCGACTGCCGGTCTTGCCGCTCTGGTCGCGCCAGTACATAACACCGTCGCCGCTTTCCGCGTCGTCCCCATCGGCCTCCTCGACGCCTGCATCCGATTTCAGCCAAAGCTGCAGACTCCCCGCAACGGACGAATCGTCAGGATCGAGCGGCGCAGCACTCGCAACAAGGGCGAAACGCACGATAACCGCCGAGAAGACCGCAACTCTCAGAATGATCCGCATGATATCTCTCCCGTCTTGGACAAGGGTTGCGAGCCCTTACTCGTTCCAGATCCTCTCGCCACTGTATTTGGCTTCCCATGCCGCTGTCAATGAAGAATAGCGTCAAAACATTAAGGTTTTTCATCTATCGGATTTCGTGGTATGATATACCGTGGTCCAGGGGAGGGCTGAGCATACCGAGCAGGACTACGTTTTTTCCCGCGGTCCGGTCGATCGCGGCAATCCATCCCGAGTCGTGCCTGGCCGTCGCGGGAAGTCCTTCAGGCCCGACTCTGGCGGCGGGTTTCAAGGAAAGCCCCTCGCATGGCTCGACCAATCAGGTCCGTGGGGCCGCATTGAAGGCTACGCAAATTGATGAAGCCGTTCTCCGGTACAGACCCATGAGTAGAAACCTTCGCATCGCCCTGCTGGTCGATTGGTCCTACAGCTACGAGTGTGAGATTCTCCGCGGCGTGGCCGCCAGGCGAGTGTCTTCCCGTGCCCACGCTCGCGGAGGAACATGAACCGCGTGCTGTTCGAAGCCAAGGGGGCCTTGCACGCCGACCGGATCGCCCGATGGCTGCATTCGCTGCCCAAGCCCATCGGCGTGATGGCGTGCAGCGACGTGCGGGGGCAGCAAGTGCTCAGTGCTTGCGGGCAGTATGGGCTCACGGTGCCCGAGGAGGTGGCCGTAGTGGCGTCAGGCAATGACGCCATGGTTTGTGAACTCGGCTATCCGGCCCTTTCCAGCGTCGACACGAACACGCGCGAGCTGGGCATGGCCGCCGCGGCTGCGTTGGAACGGATGATAGCCGGGGGGTTTGCTCTCCTCCAGATAACGCGGTACACTGTACGAACGTCGGTTCTCTGCGCGGTCGCCCACGCGCCACGCCGTCCCCATCGCACTGAAGGACCCCAACTATGAAGAAGATCCGCTGGTCTACCTGCTGCATTTCGTGTGCCGGACCGTCTGCTCTGATAGCCGTGTTGGCCGCCGCGTTGATTCTGACGTCGGGCATGGTGCGCGCCGACGAACCTGGCGCCCTGCGGGTTCTGTGCTACAACATCCACTACGGGCAGGGCAATGACGGCCAATACGACCTGGAACGGCTCGCCGCCGTCATTGCCGCCAGCAAACCGGACCTGGTGGCCTTGCAGGAGGTGGACGTCGGCGTGGAACGGTCCGGCCGCGTTCACCAGGCGCAGCAGCTCGGCAAGCTGACCGGCATGGCCGTACGATTCGGTCCCACGCAGCATTACCAGGGCGGACTCTTCGGCAATGCCGTGTTGACCCGCCTGCCGATCCTCGACGTCTCCATCCATCCGCTGCCGTATACCGAGGCAACGCCGGAGCGAGTCACCTACCCGCGCGCGGCGATTGCCGTGGTTGTCCGCGGCCCGGAGGGACAACCCCTGCGGTTCGTAAGCACGCACTTCCAACACAATGTGCCCGAAGACCGCGTTGCCGAGGCGAAGGCCATCAATGCCCTGTTTGCAGGTGAGGACGATCCGCTGCCGACCATTCTGGCCGGCGACATGAACGCGCTGCCCGACGCGGAGCCGGTTCAACTTCTGCTGCAGCGATGGACCCATGCGATGGACGACGCGGCTGCCCCGACCGTACCCTCGGCCAAACCGACCTCGCGGATCGACTATATCTTCTATCGGCCGTCCGATCGCTTTCGCGTGCTGAATGCCGAGGTCATCGCAGAGCCGATGGCCTCGGATCACCGGCCTGTCTTCGCAGTGCTGGAATGGATCCCTCGCTGACCTATGGAGATGATGCCCACGATGATTTCGCACAAATTCGCCGAAGCCGTCCGCCAGGTGCTCCTGGTCCTGGACGGCGCCATGGGAACGGAACTCTATCGGCGACACGTGTTTACCAATCGGTGTTTCGATGAGTTGTGCCTCTCCGATCCCAAGCTGATCCACGCCATTCATCAGGATTACTGCGATGCCGGCGCCGACGTACTGCTGACTAATACCTTCGGCGCCAATCGGCCGACCCTGGCGCAATATGGACTGGCCGATCAACTGGCCGAGATCCACAAGGCGGCCGTGTCGCTGGCGCGGCAGGCGGCCACGTCGATCGATCGAGTCATGTTTGTCGGCGGATCGATCGGGCCGTTGCCGCGAGGACGCCATGAGACGCCGCCCCAGCAGCTCCTGGCCGAACAGGTCGATGCACTCCAGTCGGCCGGCGTCGATTTCATCATGTTCGAGACGCAGCCCTCGCGCGAAGCGATCGAACTGGCGGCGGCCGCCATGACAGGATTCCCCGATTTGCCGTATGTCCTCTCGTTCGCCGTTCTCGACAATTGCGAAACGCAGTCGGGCGAGGCGCTCGATCGAATGCTCGCGCCGCTGCCGGCCGAGTGCCCGACACCGGCCGCCTGGGGAATGAACTGCGGCGCCGGCCCGGAAGGACTGCTCCGCGCACTCGAACGGGCCGTGCGCCTGACCCGAATGCCGTTGTGGATCAAGCCGAACGCTGGGCATCCGCGCGAGGTGGGCGGGCGAATGATCTACTTCTGCTCGCCCGAATACATTGCCGAGTATGCCAAACGCTATGTCAGCCTGGGCGCGGCGGCCGTGGGCGGCTGCTGCGGCACCACGCCCGACCATATCCGGCAAATCGCCCGGGCCGTCAAACCGCTCAGCCAGAAACGCGGCCGCGCTACCATCATCCAGGCAGCCGAGGTCGAAGAGAAGCAACCCGTCCCCCTCGCCGAGCGATCACGGTTCGCACAGAAACTCGTCGAACGCAAATGGGTTTCCACCGTCGAACTCGTCCCGCCACGCGGGTACGACCTCGCCGGCATGGTCGCCAAAAGCCGAACCCTCCGCGAACACGGCGTCGATGCCATCAACATCCCCGACGGTCCCAGGGCGAGTTCGCGCATCTCGCCGCTGATTGCCGCCTCGCGCATCCTGGCCGAGGCCGAGATCGAGCCGATCCTCCATTTCTGCTGCCGCGACCGCAACCTGATCGGCATGCAGGCGGATCTGCTCGGCTGCGCCGCCTGCGGTGTTCGCAACCTCCTGTTCGTCACCGGCGACCCGCCCAAGGTAGGCAACTACCCATATGCCTCCGGCGTGTTCGATACCGACTCGATCGGCATGGCCGCGGTGCAGGCGCGGCTGAACCGGGGCATTGACCTCGGCGGGCAAGCGATCGATCCGCCCACGGCCGCCGTCATTGGCGTGGGCCTGGACCCGACGGCGCTCGACCAGGCGCACGAGCTGGAGCGTTTTGCCGAGAAGGTGGACGCCGGCGCCGAGTTCGCCATTACGCAGCCGGTCTTCGATCCGGACGCCCTGCTGGTCATGCTGGACAAGGTGCAGCATCACGGCATTCCGATTCTTGCCGGCATCTGGCCGCTTGCCAGCTACCGCAACGCCATGTTCATGCACAACGAGGTTCCCGGCGTCGTGATTCCCGACGCCATTCTTGACCGCATGGCCCAACGCGAAACCCGAGACGACCAGCTTAAAGAAGGCGTCGCCATCGCCCGCGAGTCCGTCGCCTGCATCGCCGACCGCGTCGCCGGCATCCAAGTCAGCGCCCCGTTCGGCAAGATTGAGCTGGCATGTGCGGTAATCGAGTAGAAGATACGGTTGCTCGGGCTGTGCGTGACACAAACACCTCGGGAGACAACCATGATGTTGAGATGGATGGTTGGCGTTCTTCTGTTGCATCTTGCGATGTCTCTTTCGCCCACGATGGCCGAGGTGGGTAAGCCCTGCAGAAAACAATTGCTCCACAGACGAGGCTCATGTAGCAGCTAGGCATCATAGACTCCCCATTGTATTCTCAGAT
Source organism: Thermoguttaceae bacterium (assembly GCA_040772845.1). Taxonomy (GTDB): domain Bacteria; phylum Planctomycetota; class Planctomycetia; order Pirellulales; family Thermoguttaceae; genus PWXP01. Next base: position 3,722,165 of record JAXGXG010000001.1, on the reverse strand, counting down.
CGCCTAATGATTGTACTCACGGGCGGCGGTACGCCGTACCGTACCGTACCGTGCAGTGCTTGGTTCTGCCTTCCATCTATCCGGATGCGAACATGGTCTTGGCAGGATACTCGCCAGCTTTCCAGTGCTTGGAAAGGACATGGATTGCCCTCTCCAGTACCCTGCCGTCGTCATCTTCGAACATCGGGTACAGTACCTGGATCTGGCCGTCCTCCTTGGTGATCCGCAGGAGACCTCGATTCTCTCCGATCATAATCGACCTACTCTCGAATCGTGGGTCCTTGTCCCAGACGGAGCTGCAGTAGAAGTAATCGACGTGGTTCTGAGTCTCCGCGTACTTTTCGATCGGGATACACATCCGGTCCAAGCGTCTTCCGGGCTTCACCTCCACCCGACTCCTCTTCCGGTTAACCTTGCGGCCCTCGGAGCAGGGCTGACATAGCCCTGCGTTTCGATCCGCAGTCATCTGCAGGATCGAAACTCCGCACTTCTCGCAGGTTGCCTTTGTGTCGCTCATCTCATCTTCCGGCAGAACTCGGTCTTAGAATGATCAGCGTATCACGCTGAAAGCGGAAGGGCGCGAGCCCTCCGGTGAAGTTGGTAGATCGGAGATGGGAGACCGGAGATCGGGACGCGCTGGCGCGGTGGGGGAATCGGAGAAATCCAGTTGCTGGTTTCTAGTTGTTAGTTGCTAGTGACGCGCTGACGCGGAGGGGGTGAGTGCGTGAGCGGGTTGCGATCTCTCATCTTCGAGCTTCCAGCTTCGTCATTTGGCCTTCGACATTCATCATTGCTCGAGACGTCTCTGCTTCCTCTGCGGCCTCCTGCTCGTCTTCTGAACTGCGTGCGCATCCATCAGGGTGGGTGGTTCCGGCATGTCCGACACGCGCACGATGCCCATCGCCCAGACGCGACCTCTGAGGGCCACGTTATTGCACATCGCTGCGTGCCGGGTTCACCCACGCGTTACCGCCGCATGCCGCAGCCGCAGGTTATGCGCCCCTGGCAGTTCTTCGATTACGAGCACGAGCAGTACTCGAGAGCAACGAAAGCTTTCTCCCCCGCAAGCGCGTTCTTCCTCTGCTTCCTTTGCGATCTCCTGTTCGTCTTCCGAATTGAATTGCAACGGCTATCTGGCTTCCGATTAGCGTCGATTAGCGTTCCTACCAAATCCGAGGGAACGGGGAGGGAACACTCATCTTCACTTATCTGCACTCATCGGAAATTTGCCGGCCCCTTTTCGTGTCTTTCGTGGTTCATTACGGGAAAGGGAACAGGAGGCCGCCGCGAACGGAGGAAAACGTCAGCAATGCGATTCTCTCCCCGTGTATGTTTTTTCGTTATTCCGTCTCTGGCGCTATGGATTCACTTCGCACGTTCCCAAGTAGTCGTAGGGGCTTTTCGTTCTATGGAACTCACGGTTGAGAATGTCGGAGAGTTCGCGGTAGTCCAGATTGCGGCGCGAGAAATAGGCTCGTGCCGAATTGCGTTGCGCTATTGAGGAGGTCCCTGCACTTGATGCTCCAAGAAAGCGGGCGCAATGTCGCCCGTGTCCAGACATCTTCCCAAGGCATCCAGGTCGGCCCGGAATTCTTCATTGGATACCGTCAAATACCGCCAGCAACTGAACGTAGGCACCGGAATTTTCTCGATGAGGCATCGCGCGTTGCCAATCCGGTCGCGCACCTCCTGGGTCTGTCCGAGAAGAGCCAGGACCAAAGCGAGGCACTGTTCGTAGTTTGCGTCGCTTGGGCCTGGTTCACGGTCAAGTTCAAGAACCTTCTGAAGGTGCGGCAGCGGCACCTGCCCCGTCAAGCCCCAACTGGCCATCGCATAGTTGAATACGTCGGCGATGTCCGGATCGCTTTCGCCCTGTATTCGCGATTCGAGCAACTGCACCGCTTCCCCGAAGTCTCCCAATCCGATCAAGGTTAGCACAAGTTGGTTACGCCAACCTGAATCATCCTTGTCTTGAGTTTGGGAGTAGGCTTCCTTCCAAGCAACCAGAATGCACTTGGAAGTCCTCAGTAGCTCGCGCGAAGCCATCAGGTATTCCGTTACTCGAACGACTGCAGGTTCGTCCAACTGTGAAATGGCGGGCAATCGTGCAGCCGACTCAATTGCCAGAGGATCGGCATCATGAAGAAAGCGCACTGCGCGCCCGATCAGATATGGCGGCAAATCTGAACGCTGAAGCGATTCAAGAACATCTCGCTTCGCCTGGTCCTTATCGCCTCGCGTCAGGCGGACTTCAGCACAGTCGATCAGCGCCTGCGGCGAAATAGCCTTGCCGGTGCTGCGCGCAATGCCAATCGCTTTCTCAAACCAAGGAATAGCTCTGTCGAAAAGGCTCAGCTTCTTGTACAGCAAGGCGGCGTGGAAACATACGTCAGCATCGTGCGCGTGGTGCTGCAGGATTGCTTCGACTCGATCGTGAGCCCTTGGGCCTATTATGTATCCCGCATCCGCGACCGCCAGGTGGCGACGGAGGTAATCGATGGCGCCAAGCCGGTCTTCCACGTTGTTCTGCACAAGGCGCCGCAGAAGAGACCGATACTGTTTTGCGAGACGGCTCTTGCGGTGCTTAAGCACAAAGATTGCCTGCTGCACCAGGTGCAAACTGTCGTACCGATGAATCGTGACAATGTCGTCCGGCGCTTTGGGAGCCAGAGCGCGAACGAAGTCCCTCATCGAACGCTTGAGTATCTCTTCCTCATCGTCAAGGTGAGGCACATTCGATGGCACAAAGACGACGTCGATCTGCTCTTTTTCTTTTCGAGATGCGTTCTCCTGCTGAATAGCCGCCGTAACTTGCTTGAGCCCTTCAAGGTTCTGCCGGTTGGGGAAGAATAGCAGAACGACTGCGTCGGCCAATTGCCTTGTGCAGATTCCTCCAACTTCCGTGTGGCCTGTACGAGAATCGACTAGCACGTAGTCCGGGGCGAGTGTGTCCTTCCATTGGGCCTTCAAGTCCTCAAAGAGGAGGAATCCCTGCTGCTGGGAGTACAACTCCTGCCAATCGATTCCGGCAAGCCTTGCGGCATAATGGCCGTCCTGTCTGCCTGCCGGCATGACCCACAGTTTCCCCTTGAGGCGTTTCCGCTTTTCCGAGCGACTGATAGGAGACTCATATAGATACCGACTGGCGTCCGGCACGACATCGGACCCCGTGTAGTTCGCTCGATAGTCGGTGATATAGTCGACGAGTCCGAGTTGGCCCTCCGGAGCGCGCAGTTCGGCAAAGGTGTCAATGCCCGGGGCCTCGAGGTCGGAATCCACCAGTAGCACTTTTCGCCCCGTTCGGGCCAGCTCCACGCCAATGTTGACCAGTGAGAGGGTGCGACCGACGCCGCCCTTGAACGAATAGAAAGTGATGGTATACACGGGATGTGGCTAGTTTAGGTTGACTATTAGCTGAAATCGCGCTTGACGCTCGAGGACGGTGGTTGAGCACCGTCTGGCAAATCTCGGGGAACAGCGGAAGCCGTCCGGAGGCGGCTGCCGCTCTGTTCCCGCGGCCGAGATTGGGTCGAGTTGTGGAGAAGGATCGCACTGTGCATTCGACCGTTCCGGCGTTGGCCCACCTTCTCTCAGCGCGTGCAGTTCACGACGCACGTCCGACAATTTGAAGAACAGCCGCATGAGGTTATCGAGCGAGCGGCTCTGGATTTGCACGCCGGTGAGCCATCGCGAAACGGTTTCCGGCGCCACGCCAAGCAATTCGGCGAACTCCTTCTGCGAGAGCTTCAAGCGTCGTAGTTCACCTCGTATCCCCTCGGCCGTGAGGAGCGCGGCATGGCTTCGGAAAGCCTCGGTGATCTGGTCGAGCGCCGTATTCGGCAAGATAACCCCACCGCAATCGCGGCATTTGTTCAGCGTGACGTTTGACGCCACAAACTCGTGCAGACGCCCTTCGTGCTTCAACGCGGTCTTGTAGTCCGTCGTCTCGGCATAAACCGCCGCGGCGCCGCACTCGGGACAGCGATGGGGAAAAGGCTTCGGGGGACGTTGTTTGTTGGCCATTATTGAAATCAAGAAATATGAACGACTATCAATACTGCGTTTCAGGCGCGGTGTGGCTTAAACCGCATAATGTAGATGACCGATTCGTCCGGGTCGGGCGAGCAATCGAACCGGGTCTCGAAGTAGTAGACCTTTCCCTCGATCGTAGGCCACAGGTCAAAGTGGTACTTCCACCTGTCCTTGTAGTCGTCGCGCCTCTCATCGACACGGGCAATCTTCCCGCCTTTGCGTGCGTAGTCGCAAAGCGCCTCCTTAATCGCTTTCTGGGTCAACTCCGGCAGATACTCGATCCGGTCTTGCTCGCAGCGGCCGGCCCATGAAACAGGGTCGGGATTTCCGCCCCAATCCCAGAGTTCCAGGACGGCGACATACGTTTGCCGCTCGGCACCGGCTAATTCGACTGCCATACCGCTCCCCCTGCGTCCCTGCCAAGAGCGGTCCATCTTTTGAATTGTAGCATCGAATTGCTGTATGTCAACAGCAAAGAACAGGCCACGGCATAACATTGACGTACATCAACTCCACCGAACCTGATATCGGCATTTCCTGACATTGCGAGTGTTCCCAAAACGACGGAGTACCCCTTGTGGAGGTACATCCGTACCATCCGAATAGGGCACCACGTGCCCTATGCCCTCTGTTGGCTGTCAATTTGTACCGGTATCCTACCATTTTGTCCTTGTGGTGCAAGGCTCTTCCGTAATCGATGGGGTACGGATGCGTGAAAGGACTGTTGACGTCTTCCGACCCGTCTTGCGATGATCAGCCTGTATTCAGCCACGGGCTGCCGGGGTAAAGGCCGGCGCCGTATAGACTGCCGCACAGGCACGATGTCGCAGAACGGCCCAACAACGTGAACGTGTGTTCGTCGCGAACCATGGAGTGTCTACGGTTCCACCTCGACGGTCCCCATGTGGCAATAGGGGCTTTTGCGAGGGTGGAACTCCTTTTGGAGAATGTCGGCCACCTGGGCGGCACATGGTCACGGTCAGGAGTCTCCCGCAACGGCCCGAGATACCGGAAGCCGAGCAGCGCATCCCGCACAAGCTGGCCGGGTCCAACCATCAACTGACTGATCGTTTCGGATAGCCGATCCAGCGTGATTTCATTGGTTCCTCGCTCATCTGTGACCTTGTCTTCCAAATCGAACGGGAATGAAAGCCGACGGTCCCAGATCGGCAGGGCATCCTTCTGACCGGCAATAGGGATTGTCCCAACAACCTGTTTCTGCCCACCATCTTTCACCTCCCCCAAGTTCAATCCAGACAGCAACCCGTCATTCATGCTTATCAGAATCAAGGCGAGCAGTGCCGACTCGGCGGTTTCCGGGTCGGCACCCCAACTCTGGTTGAGCGTTTCCACGTCACTCACGTCAAGCAGCGAAGGATGAGCGGGATTGATGCAGAGCGAGCAACCGACACGGCCGGGTTCCTGTGTGATGGTTCCAAACCATTGGTCGTCCAACCACACGACATACTCGCTTACGTAGGGAGCGGCATTCTGGCGACTCCACGAGATCGTAACCAGGACCATCGCACGCTTGATATTGCCGACAAGCGGTTCTCCGAATACGTGGTACGCGCCCGGCGATGCGACCGTGCCGTAATCCGGCAGCCCGGTGTCTTCGAAGTCGATATCAAACGACATCTTGACCGGCGTGTCGATATTTTGGTTATGGACGAAGTTCTGAAAGCCCCCGAGATCGACGAACGGGCCGCCTGCAATTGTCTGGTCGGCATTCAGGTTGCGGCGTTCGAACACTTCGCGGGCGTAGTGCAACGCATGCAGTATCGTGCTCTTCCCGGCACTGTTGGCACCGGGGCAATTAAACGGGACAGGGCAATTAAACGGGACAGGTCCAATTACCCGTAATCGCTGACAGCACAGAGTGTTACGACGCACCCGTGCGATATTGGACCCGTCCCCTTTAACGCTCCGATATTGGACCCGTCCCCTTTAACGCTCTGGCGGGTGATCCCGCTTCTCTCGCCGGCGCGCACGCCGCGCTACAACGGCAGTTGCGAGGCCGGCAACGGCGCCCTGGCTACCCGCACGCATCACCAGGCGGCCCTGGCCGGCCATGCAGGCTTCTGGACCTCGGATGACGTGGAGGCGGCGCGTCGCCAGAGCAACGCCTTCCACTACCCGGACGGCCACGGCCGCCCGACGCCGCTTGAACAGTGGGAATCGCGCGCGCCGATCAGCGAGTCGGAGCGCGACGGCTTCCGCTTGACAGCCGAGAATCTGGCGGCTCAAATACACCAAGACATAGAATCGACATCCCAACTACCGTTGACCGCGGCCGACACGGCCGCCCAGCATCGTCGCGTTATCCGCCGCGCTCTCGTCGAGCACGGCTATTTATCCACGAAATGGAGGTTCATTACCCTACCACTAAAACCCAAGAAATCGGCAAGAATTACGTAGCGGACACACCTCTACGCCTGGCCCTATACTTACACCACTCGACGTCTCGATGAGGAAACCGGCCTGATGTACTACCGCAACCGGATGTATCATCCGGACTTGGGGCGGTTTGTGAGTCGGGATTCAGTACGTTTCATGTTTGGAGAGAACAACCTTTATGACTACGTGGATGCATCTCCATTCCAGTATTCCGATCCAATGGGTCAGGAAAAATGGCGAGAAGAGCAAGGTTTCTGTCGAAATAAAGTCGAGCACGATCTGAAAGAGACGAATATTGCCGGCGTTGATAAACAAGGCGAAGCCGCGATCTCAACTGTGGTGAACACAATGGGCTTTCCTGCTGGAGGGACTGTGAGCAGGACAATAGTCCCATGTCCGGCGGATATGTTTCGTTTCCCAGGAATTCCGGTTACCAAGCCTAAGAAGACGACACGAGGGGTTGTCAAGAAGACCGTCTATCTATTCTGGCAATCTGAAGGCGACCCGGCGCGACTTACCGTTAGCATTCACACTACCCAGCAGGAAGCGATAGACGCGAAGAATAGGGCGAAGCATCCGGTACGTGGACCAGTTGCGGTGAACGTAACCATTACCCAGGAATGCCTTACTTGGGAAGTTGAGGGGTTCTGCTGCCCCAAGCCGAAACTGCCGATACCATAGCCAAGCGATGGGGGACGGTACAACCTCGAACCATTTGGAGACAGCGCAATGAACCTGAAGCAACACGCGTTACGAAAACCACAGCTTCTACCTATTGGACCCCTTGCTGTGGGAGTGACGGTCCTGGTTGTGGTATTCACCAACAAGACTGCTGCAGCGGAAGAGCTTTCACCACAACAGGTGCTCGATCGATCAATGGCCGCGTTTCAAGCGGCAGATACCTTCCAGGCCGAAGGGGCTGCAACAATGCCGGTGATGCAAGGCTCGCAACTCCATGCAGAGATGAGGACCACCTACTCGATCCGCCTGAAGCGGCCGAATCTCTATCGGATCACCTGGACACGCGAACTCAAAGATTTTCCGCGTTCGACGGGCGCCATCTGGAATGCCGGCGGCAAGCCGTTCGTTTACGTCGAGGACGTGCGAGTGTACGGACGCGTCGATACCAACCTGCAGGCGTTCGAAGCCATGTCGCGTTTCTCCGGAGGCGCTGCAACCTGCGTAACGAGCATGCTTGCAACGGATGAAGCCGGTCACCCGGAACTCCATTTCCTTTCGCTGCTCAAGGAGCCCCAATTCCTTGAGGAGGCCGTTTTCGACGGCGACCCGTGCTACGTAATCAGCGGCACGTCGGATCTTACTGGAAAGACAACGCTCTGGATATCAAAGGCCAGCTTCTTCCTCTGCAAATACGAATATTCCCTCGAAGCGAGCAACAAGGCTCCTTCGGCGACTGAGACTGGCGATCATGACACCACAACGTGCCCGGCAGATGCGGCAATGACGGGCAAAGAGGAGGATCGCAAGCGTACCCAGCCAATTGCCAGACAGGAGGATATGGATTCCACACGAACCGAGACCTATCACAACATCAGGTCACCTGCATTGACAATCAAGGACTTCAACTTTCGCCCGCCTGAGGGAACGCAACAAGACAACTCCGTATTCGACAGTCTTGTACAACCGGCCGATCCAGAGCCTCCACGTTCACACTGAGCAGGCACAAAGAGTGTTCTGTTGGCGCTTTTCGGGGTCGAGCTTGAATGGCAATTGGCGGGCTTCCGGAAAAAGGACTGTTGGACGGTTATCACAACACGGCACCGACTCGCCCGCGAGTATCAGGAGCACGGCGGCGTGAAGGACGAGAATACCCTCTACGTCGAATACGACTACGCCGGCGCCTCTTCCGGGCTGCGGCCCGTTTCGCTCCGTTATCCCAACGGCCGCCTGCTCCACGATGACGAACTCTACGACTACGACGGCGTCTCGCAATTGGTCGGCCGTGATCGCGGCCAGTTGAGTGCCGGCAGGGACGCGGTCACAACCAAAACCTTCGCCGAGGACTGGGCCCTCGACGCCACCGGCAACTGGGCCGCATTCCGGCAAGATTTGGGCGGCGACGGCACGTGGGACCTCGACCAGACTCGCCGCCACAACAAGGTCAACGAGGCCACGTCCGTCTCGTCGTGGGCAACGCCCACGCACGACCGTGCCGGCAACATGACCTCCATGCCCAAGCCTAGCAGCCCAGCCGACGCCCTGGCCACCACCTTCGACGCCTGGAACCGCATGGTCAAGGTCGAAGAGGGAGAGGATACCGTTGCCGAGTACGCCTACACGGGCGACAACCGGCGCGCTGTCAGAAAGGCCTACTCCGGCGGCGTGCTTTCTGAAACTCGGCACTTCTACTACACCGACCAGTGGCAGGCGATCGAAGAGCGCACCGCCTTGGGCAACATCATCGCGGCCGATGCTGACACTCAGTACGTCTGGGGCCCCCAATACGTCGACCACCTGATCCTCCGTGACCGTCAGACCACGACCAGCGGCGCCGTTACCGAGCGACTCTACGCCCTCCGTGACCCCAACTGGAACGTCACGGCCCTGGTCGACATTCTGGGCACGCCACTGGAACGCTTTACCTACACCGCCTACGGCGCCGTGGAAGTTCGCACCCCCGTCTTCCAACCCACCATCGCCTCAAGCCTCTACGCCTGGCCCTATACCTACACCACCCGGCGTCTCGACGAAGAGACCGGGCTGATGTACTATCGCAACCGGATGTATCATCCGGAGTTGGGGCGGTTTGTGAGCCGAGATCCGATTGGGTATAGAGGCGGCGTTGATTTGTACGAGTATTCAGGTGACGCACCACTTGTGAGTACCGACCCGTCTGGAATGCTGTTTACGGAAGCGTACGAAAGACAATGCCTCGGTTGGGCCGAGAAGCAAGAGATCGGTACCACGTTGTCAGCGCCCAGAGGTACGGCATGGTTGGCCACGCTTCCGGATTGTCCTTGCGTCCTCTGCACAGAGTTGGGATTCATGAGCCTTTGGTTGAACCCCAAGAACCCAGATTCCTCAATCTGGTACGACCCACAACCTGCAAGCAAGAAGTATCATCCTGCTGCGACATGGTGCATGCGGTCACGCGCCAATGCACAAGGACATGGGCAACAGTGCTGTTACAGTAACTCTGGTGCCTTGATTACCGACGGGCCCGGGGCGGGAACACCAGATTACTGCGCGCCCGACAGTGCTGGAGGCCTTTCGGGACATGTTGTTGAGGACGTAGATTCCTATAATGCCTGCAGTGCTGCAGGCATGCTTGATATCTACTACAAGTGGCGGCCGCCGAACAATGGCAACGAATGCCCTAGTTTGATACTGGCATGATTGAAGCCATGATTGTGCGATATCTAGAGCGCGACTGATGGGCATACAGAAAATTGGGCTACTGAGTGGAACGGTTTTAGCTTGGGCGGCATGGCTTTCTTTCGAATGGCAGATGGCGCCCAACTGTACACCACTACTCGGGCCGCTACTTTTCGTCTGGTATGGTTTCTCAGAAGCATGGATTCTAGTTGCTGCTCTACTTCCACCACTGTTCGCATATCCTGCCCGTCCCAACACAACTACCGCAGGTATTTCGATAATCGCACTGCTTATTTGGACTATCTTCGGCATGATTGCCGAGACGATTGGATGCTGAGGGGAGACCTCGGGGCCAAACCTTGAACAGTGATTAGCAGGTTTGCCGACACGCTCGACTCCCATTGAGACATTGGATCGGTTGGCACACAGGTACCAGGACCTTAGGCCGCGTGAAGGACGAGAATACCCTTTACGACGAGTACTACTATGCCGGCGGCGCTGCGGCCCGTTTCGCTCCGTTATCCCAACGCCCGCCTGCTCCACTATACTTACGTCAAGCCAATACACTCGCCTCGATACCAATGGAGAGAGATACTATGATACGTATTGTGCTATTCGGTACCGTAGCCTGCACTGTCCTCGCTTCGACAGTATCGCTGATTGCTGATGAACCGGAGGTCACGCCCACTGTCAATGGCGCTGACCAACAGGTACCCAGCGAGGGTATTCGCGTCTTGAGACTCATCACGATGTATGAACTCGGCCGGATTCATGCAAAGAGTCTTCAGCCAGATGATCCTTTTGCACCCTTACGGGATGATCTATACGAACAATTGCGGCTTGAGGCCCGGATCGATGCCCAGTGGGTAGCGAGAATTGTGTTTTCTCCTGACAAACAATGCGGTAACCATACTGCCCGGGCGAATGCCGCCACGAAAGCTTCTGGGAATACAGGAAAAACGTAACCGTTCACGGGGCTGCCGGAGGATGAGCGCGGAGCCGCAGGGCGAGACAAGGGGACATTGAGAGAAGAACGCCGTCAGCTTCCTGACGGCAGCAGCGAGGGCGGGGGAACACCGTGAAGATGAGCTTCGACCGATTCCAATAGGAACGCGAACACCGAGCGGCCCTGCTGCGCGCAGGTGGCGACGGTCGTCCAGATCCGCTCGCACCAGCGGCGGCCGGTTTCGCTGCGCGTTCCTTGGGTGATGCGGCGGTCGATCACCACGAAGCGGATCGCTTGTTCGGCCAGGTTGTTCGTCGGCTCGATGCCCGGGGTGGTGATGAACTGAAAGTAGGCCTCGCCGTGCTTGTGGAACCGCGCGGCCAAGTTCTGGGCGTACTTGCCTGGCGGCACCCGTGTGGTCGCCACGCGGATAACCTCGGCGCGGGCCGCTTGAAGCTTCCTCGCAAAGCCCGACTCGCTGAGCTTCTCGCGGCGATGGATCACCGCGAAAAGGTCCCGCAGGGCTTCGCGGACTCGCTCGCCGTAGGCCTTCTGCTTCTTGTCAGAAAGCGTGGTGAGGAACTTCACGTCGCGGATCAGGTGGGCCAGGCAGAACTGCACCAGCACGTCGAACTGACGCATGTACTTGCGATAGGCGCCGAAGTAGTCGCAGCCCAGCACACCGTTGAACTCCTCGCCCAGCGTCTCGATGAGCACCTCCGAACCACGCGACGGCTTGATGCGGAACAACGTGAACAGTTCGGCACGAAAGCACCACGTCCAGAACTTCTTGGCGTTTTCCTTGTGGCCGGTCTCGTCGACGTTCAGGAACGCTTCGCTGGCTAGGCGCGCGAGCAGTTCCTCGTAGGCGGGCGTCAACCACTCGGTCACCTTGGCGATGAGTTTGGCCAGATAGCCGCGCGAGACCTTGATCCCGGCCACGTCGCGGAGGAACTTGCGGATCGTGCTAAACGAGGCGTGGCAGACGCCCTTCATGAAGGCCACCAGGGTCGTCAGTCGAGGGCCGAACAGCCCGGTCTTCGCGACCATCTCGGGCATGGGGGCGTAATGCACCTTACGGCAATGCGGGCACCAGTACGCCAGCATCTTGTGCTCGGTGATCCAAAGCGGGGTCTCGATCATCTCAGCCTGCTGCACGACACGTGGATCGGCCTGGCGCGAGAATCGCAATTCGCCGCCGCACTCCGGACACGCACCGAGTGTGTGGCAGAAGAACTCGTTGACCATCTCCGGTGGAAACTCGGGCCGCTCGTGTCGCACGTGCCCCGGCTGACCGCCACGTTTCCGCTTCTTGCCGCCCTTGCCACGCGGCTTTTTCGGCTTAACGATGTCGCTCGACGGTGGCTTCGAGGAAGTCGAGGAGTTCTTGCGTGCCGCGGCCAACTGCTGTTCGAGTTCGGCAATTCGCTCAAGCGCGGCGGCTACTTGCTCTTCCAACTCGCCAACTCGCCCAGCGAGCTTCTTGCAGTTCGGACATTCGGTCGTGGGCCGCAATTTCATGGTGCGAGACGATACCGGCATCGACGAGCAAGAGCAAGATCAATACGGGCCGTATCGCGAGAAAACCAGCACGCCTCTGCGGCTCGGGGTCTGCCGCCGCGAGAATACCCCAAACGATTAAGCCCCGTTCGGGGCCGCTACTTGACAACCCAATCAACTTCAACGAGAATTTACACTCATGCCGCTTCGCGGGGAATCCACTCAGAATGGCTCTGAGACCCGTGAACGGTTACGGAAAAACAATGCTCACAGACTTTGAGAAGCTCGCCCTCAAGAAGATAGGGGCCGGCGCAGAGGAAGTCGCGGAGCGAGCACCAAGCGGACAGTTTCTGTATATGCGCCCGATCCACGTACGCGATCGTTGTGTAGTGTGCCACAGCGATGAGGCGCATCAGCCTGGATTGCCATTGCCGGTACACAACAGTTCCAATGTGATAGACGGTGCACGAATAAGTGTACAATTCACCGTTGGGAAACAACTAGATCGACCAGGCGTGGAGATTGAAACGCCTTAAGACGAAAGCTTGAGTATTGATTGCCAGGTGTGCTACCAGAAGCTACCGCTTCGCTTGTCAATGCAGACGCCATCACGAAACGCACCAGCGCCTCTGATAAGGTCCGCTTTGCGTGCCGTACAATTCCCCATGGAGTAGCCTGTAACGCTTGACCGTCAAGCTCATGGTCCCGATGCTGCAACGCCGTTTGGGATACCGCATCGGTACTCGCAGGTTGGCAACCACACAGATTCTTCATACGCTGACCACCTTCAACACGGTGAGTCCAACGCGAGGGGCTGACTTGGCGCTAGGCATCCGTGCACTGCCGTCACTGCATCTTGTTTTCCGGGACGATTGCGGACCGCCATCTTGGGCGGTCCCGTGATCGGGCCGCCTATCTACTGCCCATGTCGATGGCACGCTTAGGGCACCGTCACATCTGACCGGATGCCAGCGACGGGACATCTAGTTGGGACACTGCCTGACTCTCGGAGTCTGTTCGACTCCACACACGTACCTTTCCGATAAAACGCCAAACCAAAGGACTGATTCATGCTGCTCCCAGATCGAAAACTCCGTGTTGGCCTGATTACACCTGCTCTGTATTGGGGAGGTGCGGAACGCTGGATGCTGGACCTGGCCGGCTTCTCCGGTCATGCGATCGATTGGGTCGGTTGCGCCAGCGTATACGCCATCAATCGCGACGACACAATGGCCCAGCTATTCGCCCGGCTCATGCCCGTATACGAACCGGGCGCCCGTTCCAGGCCCGTGCACGCGGTTGCGCGCCGTGCGGAGGCGCTGGTCGCGTGGGGGTCGTATCCGCTCGAAAAGATGCTGCCGCGGTTTGCGGGGCCCGTCGTCTTCGTCGGCCACGGAAGCGGGCAGTTCGACCACAACGCGGCCCGCATTACCGGACCCGCAGCCACGCACTATACGGCCGTGGCCGAGGCTTCGGTTCCGCCGCTGGTGGCCGCAGGAGTCAATCCCAGCCACGTAACGGTTCTCCACAACGGTATTGATCCGGGCCGCTGCAAACAAACGATGTCCCGCGATGAACTGCGCCGTCGGCTGGGCGTGGCCAACGATCAGTTCCTTGTCGGATACATCGGACGGATGGTACCCGAGAAAAACCCACTGGGCGTGGCCAAGGCCGTGGCCTTGTTGCCTGATCGATTCCGTGCCGTATTTGTCGGCGACGGCTGGGACATGGCCCAGCAGCGCGAGGACGTTCGGGCCGCCTTGGGAGATCGCGCGATGTTTGTCGATCGCGTCGAGAATATCGGAGACTATTACCGCGCCATCGACTGCTTCGCGCTGGCCAGCCCGCGTGAAGGCTTCTCGATGGCCATGTTGGAAGCCATGGTTTGCGGGGCCCCGTGTGTTCTGACGAACGTCGGCGTTCTGCCCGAGCTGGAACGCGTGCACGGCCGGCATTGGGAGGCCATCGTTCCCGATACCGCAAACACGTCGATCGACATGGCAGCCGCCATCAGGCGCATCGCCCAGCTTACGCCAACCGAACTGGCTGCAAGAATCGACCGATGCCGCACGATTGTCGAAGCGCGTTACTTGGCGCACCATATGGCGGCCCGGTGGGTACAGTACTTGCGTGCGCTGGTTCGAACGTCGCTTACCGCAACCGAGCAGGTGAATCGCCGCACGCCAAAACGTGGGCGGCGCATCGCATGCCCAACGCAATCCTGAGAGGAACGATTACAATGCGAGTAACCATCTATTCGTGGGACTTGGATGTCGTCCGGCACGGTGGCTGGGCGATCTCCATGCGAGAGTATGCCGAGTTGATGACCGATCACGGATGGACAGTACGATTCGTTCACAGCCGGGTTGACAATGTCAGAAGGCGAGGAACTCCTGAAGGAGGACCTGCTCTGCGTTGGAGCGACGTGGCCGATGCTGATCTGGTTTGGGCCTACGACAGCGCGAACAGTCAGCTTGAGATTATCGACTGGCTTGCCGGCCGCAAACCGACCGCAGTCGTCTGGAGCCTTGGCGACCTGACCCCGTTCAAAACGTACCTGGGGCGTCCGCGCACGTGGGTCATGACGTCGAGCCCGACACTGGCAGCACACGTAGCTCGTGCAGGCGTGCCGGGACGCGAACGGCTTGCCGTCTTGCCGCGAGGTCGGCGCTGGGCGTCGTACACGACGCCTGCAAGTTGGCCCCGCGACCATATTGGACTTGGTTTTGGCATCAAGCCCATCATTCGAGGCGATGGCACACGAGACGACGGCAACCCGGCAAACCACAACCCGTTTCCACGTTTTGCGAACTACTACCAGGGCATCGGTCCACAAAAGAGCGGCCTGGAAGTCGCCTGGTCCAGCATCGACGTCGCACGTGAAGTGTGCAAGCAAACGGGCATGAAGGCACTTGTTCCGGGTACTGCCCGTGCGCAGTATTCGCAGTATCCATGGATCACGACCATGCCTCAATTGGCTCCCTTCGCAATGGGAGACTATTACAGCCGCTGCCGTTGCGTACTCCTCAGTCATTTGTGGGAGAGTTTCGGCGCGACGATGCTTGAAGCCCAGTACTTCGGGTGTCCCGTCGCGTATCTGCGCGAGCCCGACGTTGCCGAGCCGCAATTCAGTTACAGCGGTCTCGGATACACAACGCTGAATGGTAACCGTTCACGGGTCTCAGAGCCATTCTGAGTGGATTCCCCGCGAAGCGGCATGAGTGTAAATTCTCGTTGAAGTTGATTGGGTTGTCAAGTAGCGGCCCCGAACGGGGCTTAATCGTTTGGGGTATTCTCGCGGCGGCAGACCCCGAGCCGCAGAGGCGTGCTGGTTTTCTCGCGATACGGCCCGTATTGATCTTGCTCTTGCTCGTCGATGCCGGTATCGTCTCGCACCATGAAATTGCGGCCCACGACCGAATGTCCGAACTGCAAGAAGCTCGCTGGGCGAGTTGGCGAGTTGGAAGAGCAAGTAGCCGCCGCGCTTGAGCGAATTGCCGAACTCGAACAGCAGTTGGCCGCGGCACGCAAGAACTCCTCGACTTCCTCGAAGCCACCGTCGAGCGACATCGTTAAGCCGAAAAAGCCGCGTGGCAAGGGCGGCAAGAAGCGGAAACGTGGCGGTCAGCCGGGGCACGTGCGACACGAGCGGCCCGAGTTTCCACCGGAGATGGTCAACGAGTTCTTCTGCCACACACTCGGTGCGTGTCCGGAGTGCGGCGGCGAATTGCGATTCTCGCGCCAGGCCGATCCACGTGTCGTGCAGCAGGCTGAGATGATCGAGACCCCGCTTTGGATCACCGAGCACAAGATGCTGGCGTACTGGTGCCCGCATTGCCGTAAGGTGCATTACGCCCCCATGCCCGAGATGGTCGCGAAGACCGGGCTGTTCGGCCCTCGACTGACGACCCTGGTGGCCTTCATGAAGGGCGTCTGCCACGCCTCGTTTAGCACGATCCGCAAGTTCCTCCGCGACGTGGCCGGGATCAAGGTCTCGCGCGGCTATCTGGCCAAACTCATCGCCAAGGTGACCGAGTGGTTGACGCCCGCCTACGAGGAACTGCTCGCGCGCCTAGCCAGCGAAGCGTTCCTGAACGTCGACGAGACCGGCCACAAGGAAAACGCCAAGAAGTTCTGGACGTGGTGCTTTCGTGCCGAACTGTTCACGTTGTTCCGCATCAAGCCGTCGCGTGGTTCGGAGGTGCTCATCGAGACGCTGGGCGAGGAGTTCAACGGTGTGCTGGGCTGCGACTACTTCGGCGCCTATCGCAAGTACATGCGTCAGTTCGACGTGCTGGTGCAGTTCTGCCTGGCCCACCTGATCCGCGACGTGAAGTTCCTCACCACGCTTTCTGACAAGAAGCAGAAGGCCTACGGCGAGCGAGTCCGCGAAGCCCTGCGGGACCTTTTCGCGGTGATCCATCGCCGCGAGAAGCTCAGCGAGTCGGGCTTTGCGAGGAAGCTTCAAGCGGCCCGCGCCGAGGTTATCCGCGTGGCGACCACACGGGTGCCGCCAGGCAAGTACGCCCAGAACTTGGCCGCGCGGTTCCACAAGCACGGCGAGGCCTACTTTCAGTTCATCACCACCCCGGGCATCGAGCCGACGAACAACCTGGCCGAACAAGCGATCCGCTTCGTGGTGATCGACCGCCGCATCACCCAAGGAACGCGCAGCGAAACCGGCCGCCGCTGGTGCGAGCGGATCTGGACGACCGTCGCCACCTGCGCGCAGCAGGGCCGCTCGGTGTTCGCGTTCCTATTGGAATCGGTCGAAGCTCATCTTCACGGTGTTCCCCCGCCCTCGCTGCTGCCGTCAGGAAGCTGACGGCGTTCTTCTCTCAATGTCCCCTTGTCTCGCCCTGCGGCTCCGCGCTCATCCTCCGGCAGCCCCGTGAACGGTTACGCTGAATGAAGCGGTAGAAGCGACCGTGCGACTCTGTCGCGACACGCAATGGCGCGAGTACTGGGCAGCCAAAGGGAAAGCAACGCCTTGCGGTTCGACCTGGATGCACTTTGGCCCGAATACCGTGCGTTCTTTGAAGCCGTGGCCGCGTCGTGATCTCCGGACAGTGCGAAGCGTCAGAGCCCATTGCCCCCGCCGCATCGACCGGCACGTATTCGACGACGCAGGCCGCAATGTCAAAACCATCCAGAACTACGTCGCGCCCGGCGCATGCGACCCGGAGCATCCGGACCGGAACGTCACGGTCGAGATGGCGTACAACGCCGACGGGCTTCTGACGGAATTGATTGCCATAAATCCCGCTACGGGAGGAGACGGCCGGCAGGTGACCCGCTACGTCTACGGCACGACGGTGGGGGGCGCTACGCCCATGATCTACCGCAACGACCTCCTGCGCGCGGAAATCTACCCCGACAGCACCAACGAAGCCGTGGGAAAATGCTTTGAGGAGGGCGATTCCGGGCTTTTCGACCGGACCGAATACCGCTACAATAGGCTTGGCGAGGTCATCCGGAAGGAGGATCAGAACGAGACGGTCCACGAGTACGCGATCGAACCGTTCCACCCGTACCTCGATCTGGGCGGCTCACCTGCCGAAGTGCGTTGCGGCCGGCTGTCAGTCGATCGGGTCACCATCGTCGGGCCAGGCATCGACACGACCGTCCGGCGGATCGAGACCCAGCACGACCTGCTGGGCCGCGTTGTGACAGTTACCAGCTTCGACGCGCCCACCGGTGGGAACGTCTTGAACCAGGTGGTCCGCGAGTACACCGGCTTCGGCCGGCTCGCCCGCGAGTATCAGGAGCACAGCGGCGTGAAGGACGAAAGCACGCTCTACGTCGAGTACGACTACGCCGGCGCCTCTTCGGGGCTGCGGCCCGTTTCGCTCCGTTATCCCAACGGCCGCCTGCTCCACTATACCTACGGAACCGCCTGCAGTACGGCCGACGTCTTGGGGCGTCTCGACGCCATCCGCGACGACAACGCCCGCAGCCCCGGCGCCACGCTCGCACAGTACACCTACCTGGGGCTCGATACCGTAGTGATCGAAGACTACGTCGAGCCGCAGATCAAGCTCGACCTCTGGGGCGGCACTTCGGCCACGTATCAAGGCTTCGACCGGTTCGGCCGCATCGTCGATCACCGCTGGCGCGACTACGCCTTTTCGGTCGATGCCGACCGCATCCAGCACGGCTACGACCGCGCGAGTAATCGCCTCTGGCGCGCCAACCCCGTGGCCGCCGCGCAGAACCCGGCCGTTTATCTCGACGAACTCTACCGATACGACGGCGTCTCGCAGTTGATCGGCCTTGAGCGCGGCCAGTTGAGCACCGGCAAGGACGCCATCCTGGGCAAAACCTTCGCCGAGGACTGGCGTCTCGACCCCACCGGCAACTGGTCCGCGTTCCGGCAAGATTTGGGCGGCGACGGCACGTGGGACCTCGACCAGTTGCGCAGGCATAACAAGGCCAACGAGGCCACGTCCGTCTCTTCGTGGTCCACACCCGCCCACGACCGCGCGGGCAACATGGTCGCGCTGCCCAAGCCGGCCAGCCCGGTCGATGCGCTCGGCGCGACCTTCGACGCCTGGAACCGGTTGGTGAAGGTCGAAGATGCCGAACACACGGTTGCCGAGTACGCCTACACCGGCGACAACCGGCGTGCGGTCAAGAAGGTCTATTCCGGCGGTGTGGCTAGCGAAACCCGGCACTTCTACTACACGGCTGACTGGCAAACCATCGAAGAGCGCACCGCCTTGGGCAACATCATCGCGGCCGATGCTGACACTCAGTACGTCTGGGGCCCCCAATACGTCGACCACCTGATCCTCCGTGACCGTCAGACCACGACCAGCGGCGCCGTTACCGAGCGACTCTACGCCCTCCGTGACGCCAACTGGAACGTCACGGCCCTGGTCGACATCCTGGGCAATCCCCTCGAACGCTTCACCTACACCGCCTACGGCGCCGTGGAAGTCTGCACTCCCCTCTTCCAACCCACCAGCGCTCCAAGCCTCTACGCTTGGCCCTATACTTACACCACCCGCCGTCTCGATGAAGAAACGGGCTTGATGTACTACCGCAACCGGATGTATCATCCGGAGTTGGGGCGGTTTGTGAGCCGGGATCCGGTGGGGTATGAGGCGCACGACCCTAACCTGTATACTTACGTTGGCAGTATGCCACTCATTGCAGGAGATCCATCTGGCGAGAAAAAAGGTGGGTTGGTTCCCGTCTGGCCACGAACACCTCCCTCTGGACCAATCGACAAAGAGTTTTGCGGATGGCTAAACCGGATGAACGATGCCTGCTGCACTGTGGGCCAAACTGCTGTCTTTAGGACACGGTGCCACGCCAAGGGCGAACGTCTTATTGCAGCTTCTTGCTACAAGGGCACACGTGGGCATCGAATTCGCTGCAATTTGTTCAGTTGCGGACAGGGAAGAAAGTGTAAGCTCATTGGATCGGGTGGCCCTAACAAGAAAACGATGACTAAGCGATGCACCTACTCCTGCGATGGTGGGCCAGCTGAGGATCATCCAATTCCGGTTGGTCCGGGGAACTGGGATCCGCCTTGCCCGGGCTGGGATGGTAGCATCGTCTATTTACCCTAATCTCGAGTGTATCTCATGAAACAAGCTTCAACTACCCTGATTCGCGCATGGTTTCTCGAACATGACAATGACGGAGAGTTCCTGGCTGGTCCTAGATCGTTTCCGTACGCCCTAATTGGATCTCCGCCCCACTGTGGGAGTATCATAATCACAACCAAGCCGATGGTCGTTTCGGTAGCTCTCCAAGAACTTGGGCCGCCAACAAGCCTTGGCATGATTGGTCGGTATGGACTCCCCGACGACTCAGACTTGTCTTGGATTCGCAAATTGATCGCACACCACTCATTGTTGTTTCTCGGCGACATGGATCCGGTCGATCTGCTCGTATTCGCATGGTTTCGTGCTAGCCTGCATCCTCAAGATATCGTGCATCTTGGCATCAACGACGCATTTCTCAGGACACTGCAGATTGGATCTACCGAAACGTTGCTTAGTCCGTGTACAGCAGCAGAACGAAGTTCGCTGGACCTCTTGAAAGAGGTCTTTCCCGACCTGGAGGCAACGATCGGGACTAAGTGCATGGCGTCATTGGAACGAGGCGAGAAGCTTGAACTTGACGGAATCTTAGGGGGTGGGAATAGGGCAGCGGCCTTGCGATCTGTATTCTTGCCAACCATTGATGCAGGAGACATTTCCCACGACACTGATTAGCGGGCTTGTGGACAAGAGCTACGCTTGAGGCTTATCGAGTATTGCACCGACTCGCCCGCGAGTATCAGGAGCTTGGGCGGCGTGAAGGACGAGAATACCCTCTACGTCGAATACGACTATGGCGGCGCCTCTTCCGGGCTGCGGCCCGTTTCGCTCCGTTATCCCAACGGCCGCCTGCTCCACGATGACGAACTCTACGACTACGACGGCGTCTCGCAATTGGTCGGCCGTGATCGCGGCCAGTTGAGTGCCGGCAGGGACGCGGTCACAACCAAAACCTTCGCCGAGGACTGGGCCCTCGACGCCACCGGCAACTGGGCCGCATTCCGGCAAGATTTGGGCGGCGACGGCGCGTGGGACCTCGACCAGACTCGCCGCCACAACAAGGCCAACAAGGCCACGTCCGTCTCTTCCTGGGCGAGCCCCACGCACGACCGTGCCGGCAACATGACCTCCATGCCCAAGCCCAGCAGCCCAGCCGATGCATTGGCCACCACCTTCGACGCTTGGCGGAGAATTAAAGCTTCCGGTACTTTTGTTCTTGGCAATCCTCGATAAACTGCTATCCTATTGGAATGGGAAGGCCGAAACGGATAACGCTGGGCGGATACGTTTACCACGTTCTGAATCGTGCCAACGGCCGGCTGCGCATCTTTAAGAAGAAGGAGGACTTCGCGGCCTTCGAGGCGATTCTTGCCGAAGGTATCGAGCGGGTCGATGCCGTCGCGAAGTACTACCACGTCGTCGGCCCCTTGTAACCGTGCTTGCGGTCGTTCAGAATGATGCGACAGGTGGACAGCGGAGTTCAGCCGGCGCCTTGACTCTTGAAGGTGTAGCGAGCGAGGGCCGGAATCACTGCCGGGAGCGTCGGATTATGAGATGGATGGTCGGCTACGTTGCGCCGTGGTTGTTGTTGATGATGGGGATGCCGGTAACGGCCGCCGCTGCCGAAGACGGCGAGTGGGCGGCTACCGTCGAGGCCGATTGGGCAGCGCAGGAGTTGCGAGTCGGCCGGGAGATGCATGACCCGGCAGCCATTGGGGCGGCGCTGGGGCGGGGGTCGCGTTTGATTGAGTATCTCGGTCGTGAGCCGCTATCACTCGACGTCGCGGCGGAGGCCGCCGCGCTGGAGCAGCTTTCACGCCGGGCCGCGGCCCTCGAATCGCTCGGCGACAACGCCCGGGCCATGCTCTACCGCCAGATTCGCCAGACGGTACGCACGGCGGCCCTGAAGAACCCGCAGGTGACCGGCCAACCAATCGTGTTTCTCAAGCGGCGTCGGTTCCTGTGCCAAATGCTGCATGAGTACTTGGCCTATTACAGCGACTACAGCGATATCAGCGGAGGCGGGGTCTATTGCCTGGAATCACCAGGCCATTCCGCGGCCGTTCGCGATCTGATCGGTGGGCGTCTGCCGCGGGGGAACTATACCACGCTGGCCCTTTCCCATGACGCCCGAACCGTTTACTTCGCATTTGCGGAGCGGGCGGCGGAGAAGCCCACCTACGGTTCGCCGCGGCAGCGGCGGTTCGCCATTTACTCCGTGGGCGTCGATGGCGAGGGGCTACGGCGGCTTACCTCGGACGCGTACGACGACTTCGACCCGTGCCCGCTGCCGGATGGCGGCATCGCGTTCATGTCGACCCGACGTGGCGGCTTCGGGCGATGCCATGGCGCCTGGGAACCGCTGCCCGTCTACACCCTGCATCGCATGGATGCCGACGGTGGCAACGTGACGACTCTGTCCTTCCACGAGACGAACGAGTGGCATCCGTCGGTGCTCCACGATGGTCGAATCGTGTACAGTCGGTGGGATTATGTGGACCGGTCCGCCGCCCATCATCACGGTTTGTGGGTGAGCCATCCAGACGGCACGCGGGCCGAGATCCTGTTTGGCAACTACACCGGCCTTTCGCAGGGTCCCAACGCCTGCTTTCAGCCGCGGGCGGTCCCCGGCTCGCGGAAGATTCTCTTCGTGGCCGGCGCCCATCATGCCGCAGTGGGTGGTGCGATGGTGCTGCTGGACCCAGCCCGCGTCCGTTTCGACGCGGCCAGTGGCGAGGATGGCCTCGACAGCCTTGAGGTGCTCACGCCCGAAGTCTGCTTTCCCGAGGTCCCGACCGGCAACGCCTGTTGGCCGTCGAGCTACTTTCATAGCCCGTGGCCGCTTTCCGAAGTCTGCTACCTGGTCGCCTTCAGTTTTCATCCTCTGCCTGGAATGGGGCCGAAGGTCACCGAGGAACCGGGGACCGGTATCTACTATTTCGACCGTTTCGGAAACCTGGAACTGCTCTATCGCGATTCTGACATCGCGTGCATGTATCCGGTTCCCTTGACGCCGCGGCCCGTCCCGCCCGTGCTACCATCCAGCAGGGACCGCGCATTGGGCGAAGAGGGCGAACTGATCCTCTCCGACGTCTATCGCAGTCTCATGCCGTTGCCCGAGGGGCGCAAGGTAACCGGGTTGCGCATTTTCCAGGTCCTTCCCAAGACGGGATCGCACGTCTCCAACGATCCGCGGATCGGGTATGCGCGCTCGGAGAACGCGCGCATGCTTCTCGGCACGGCGCCCGTGGAGGCGGACGGCTCGGCCCGATTCCTTGTTCCCGCCTGTCGGCCGCTCTACTTCCAGGCGATCGACGCGAGCGGCCGCGCGGTGCAAACGATGCGGAGCGAGGTGTATTTGCAGCCGGGCGAGCGGCGCGGATGCGTCGGCTGCCACGAACCGGTGGATACAACCACGCCGCCGGCCGAGTCGCTGGCGATGCGTCGGCCAGCCTCCACCATCAAGCCTGGGCCGCCTGGAACGCTGCCGATGAGCTTCCCGCGACTCGTGCAGCCGATCCTCGACCGCCACTGTACGGCCTGCCACGATGGCGGCAAGGAGCCGATCCGCGAGGGCCTCGCCCGCCCCTTGTTGGTACTCACGGGTGAACGGGCGGGGACATTCACGCGGAGTTACGAGGGCCTGCGTCCCTTCGTCCGCTGGTACGAGTGGGGGCCGGCTTCGATTGGCGAAATCGTCACCCGCCCCGGCCAGTGCGGCGCGGATCTCAGTCCGCTCACCAGCATCCTTGCCAGGCACGCTGGCGACGGCCGGGTCAAGCTCTCCGAGGAGGAACAGCGGCGGCTCGCCATCTGGCTCGACGGCAACGCGCCCTTCTACGGCGCCTATGATCCCCAGCAACAGCAAGCCCAGTTCGACGGCGAACTGGTACCGCCGCCAACCGTGCAGTAGGAGCCTCCCGCACTCCATAGGCGGCTTCGCCGCAGAGGGCAAGCCGAACGGGGAAACGGCGCACCCTGGGCGAGATGGATGGCCCGACGTTTTGCCGCCGCAGGCGGCAAAACATCGGGGAAATGCGCGGGGGACGTGGCGTCGGTCCGGGAGTGCGGTACAGCCAATCACCTTGTCCCTCTGTTTCCTCTGCGGGCTTCTGTTCGATATCTGTCTGCTTTTCGTGTGATTCGTGTGTTTCGTGGTTCTTGTTCTGGGCGACATTGGGGAAGCCGCCTGAAGGCGGAACTACGAACGTCGAGAACCAGGGAATCGGAGATCGCAGATCGGAATTTGGGAGAGCGGAACGCGCGAACTGGGGTGTTTGCACTACGAGGAACACCTAGGGACAGCGGGAACAGGTTCCTGCACTTCTGTTGCTACCCGTAAATCGGGCCGAAGTTCTTGCAGGCGCGGTAGTCGGCGCCGATCGGATCATCAATGCCGAACAACCCCCAGACGTGCGGGCGGAAGATCGCCTCGTCGGGCACGTTCGACATGGCGACGGGAATACGCAACATGGCCGCCAGTGTGATGAGGTCGGCGCCGATATGGCCGTAGCTGATCGCGCCGTGGTTCGCGCTCCAGTTGTTCATGACACTGTAGACGTCGCGGAACGCGCCTTCGCCGGTCAGCCGCGGTGCGAACCACGTACAGGGCCAGGTCGGATCGGTGCGGGCCATGAGCGTTTCGCTCACATCGCCTGGCAGGTCGGTGGACCAGCCTTCGGCAATCTGCAGTACGGGGCCCTGGCCCTTCACCATGCTGATACGGGTCATCGTGAGCGGCATGCCGCCTTCGGAAAGGAAGCTGGAAGAATAGCCGCCGCCGCGGAAATACTCGACGTTGGCCGGTTCCCACCGTGTGGCTTCGAGGCAGGCGTCGGCCTCCTGCTCGGTAATCTCCCAGAACGGCTTCATGGCCGGGCTGCCGCCGGCGCGCTGCTTGCCGCACGCGTCGAGACACGCGGCGCCCGAATTGAGCAGGTGGATGACGCCGTTGGCGTTCAGGCCGGTCATTTCCACTCCTGTTACCCGTTTGATGGCCTCGGGGCTCCAGTAGGTCCGAACGTCGGCAAAGATCTGGGCCCGGTTGGTCAGCAGGTACATCAGCAACATGCAGACGCCGTTGAGCGAGTCGTTTTCGGTCGCCACCATGTACGGGGCGCGGATGCCGTTCCAGTCGAAGGAGCTGTTGAGCATGGCCTCCATGAAATCGCCGTTCGGCCAGTGGTCGGTCCACTGCCGCTGCCCCTGGAAGCCCGAAGCAATTGCGTTGCGCCCAAGCGCCTCTTCGCCGTAGCCCATCTCGTCGAGTGCCGGATTGCCGACCATCAGGTCGCGCATGATCATGGTCATCTTGACCACATACTCCCAGTCGGCGTCCTTCGCTTCGCGCGATTTCTGCAGCTCGCTCTTGTTCAGGTCTTTGCCTTCCTTGCAGTGCTGCCTGGTCCACGCCAGGGCCTTCTCGTATTCGGCCTTGTCGTAAATCCCCTCGGCAATTCGCCGATCGATCTCGCACATATCGACGTTCTCGGTCCTCATGCCCAGGTAGTCCTGGAAAAAATCGCAGTCGACGAACGAACCTGCGATTCCCATGGAGGACGTTCCCACCGACAGGTAGGATTTACCGCGCATCATGGCGACGGCCAGGCCGCCCTTGACGAAGCGCAGGAGTTTCTCGCGTACGTCGTCCGGGATCGAGGTATCGGTCCGATCTTGCACTTCGCGGCCGTAGATGCCGTATGCGGGCAGCCCCTTCTGGGCGTAGCCGGCCAGCATGGCCGCCAGGTAGACGGCGCCGGGCCGTTCGGTGCCGTTGAATCCCCAAACGGCCTTGGGCAAGTGCGGGTTGGTGTCCATGGTCTCGGTCCCGTAGCACCAGCAGGGCGTTACGGTGAGTGAGACGCCGACGTTCTCACGCTGGAACTTCGCCTCGCAGGCGGCGGCTTCGGCACAGCCGCCGATGTTCGAATCGGCAATCACGCACTCAACCGGTTTGCCGTCCGGATACTTCAGGTTTTCCGAGATGAGCCTGGCTGCGTTTTTGGCCATATTCATGGTCTGGTCTTCCAGCGACTCGCGCACGCCGCGTCGGCGGCCATCGATGACCGGGCGAATACCAACTTTGGGGAAACCGTTGCTGCACCAAATCGTTCTGCTCATAGGAAGACCTCTATCGATCTCGCGGAAAGATGAATGGACCGGAAATGACCTTTGCACGTGGCGCGGGCGTTGCCTTTCGGACGTCGGGGCTGAAGAATTCCATCTGCAGCCGGGTCGAAAAGCGGATCGGCCACAGGGATGCAGACCTCTTCGGGAGTGATCCCCAGGGCTATTCGGCGCGCCCGGCACACAAATCAAGAATCTCTTGCAACAGGCGCATGATACCTGTTCAAGCCGCCGGCGGGAAGGGATCGCAAGCAGGGGGCGGGGGCTTGGGTTCCCCCGAGGAAGCGAGGAAGCGGCCCGTGAGCAGGCGTCCGCCGTCCAACTATTTGGGCTCGTTAGGCCGTTTGGCTTCGCTGGGGCGAGGCTCGTATTCAAACTCTTTCCAGACCATCGGGCGCCGCAGTTGCGGCTCGATCCGCAAGACGACCTCGCCATTCTGGAAGATGCGGACCGTCCCATTGCTCTCGCTCACGGTAACGGCCACGGCGTTGGTTGCCCGACTGACGGCGGCCGCGGCCCAATGCCGAGCGCCCAACCCCTTTGACAGGGTCACGTCGGCGGCCGAGCAGTCCAGGTACCGGCAGGCGGCTTCAACCGTGCCGTCGGCCGAGACGATGATCGCGCCGTCCATCTGGGCAATTTCCTTGATCCCTTCGCGGACCCGCGCCTCGCCCAAATTGCGCTCTTTCCGGCTATAACCGCGTACCGGATCGAAACCGGCCGGGTGACTGCTGGCCAAGACCTTCCGGGCATCGCCCACGACGAACAGGGTACCCACCGGCTTCCCTTCGCGCCCCTCGCGTCCGATTTCGACGGCGACGTCAACCACCATTTTCAGGGTATCGAGAGGCACCCGTGTTTCGAGCTGTCGCAGGTCGCGCCCGGTCAGGCGGTTCAGGTGCTCATCGAGGTTGATCACGCTGATCGAGTCGATCGTGTCGGCATCGAAGCCGGCATAGAGGGCCACCACCTGCGAGCCGGACGAGAAGAAGTCATCGGCAACCGCTTCGAGCACGGCCTGGGTGAGTCGCTCGTAGACCGGGGCATCGAACATGCCAACATGGACGAACTCGATTCCGGTATCGGTTTCGGGTCGGTCGTGGATGGTGCCAGCGACGACGATCTTTCGCTCGCCCCCCAACTTCTTGATGCGGGCCCAGTCTGCGGTGCCGTCAAACAGCAAGAGCACTCCCTCGGCCGTGACCGAATCGGCCACGGACCCTGCCAGAGCAAAGAGGCTCTGAAATCGGTCCGTAAAGCGAAGCGCCTGCATCCGTGTTGCCGCCAAAAGGTGGACATGGGGAGGGTGTACCTGAAGCAACCGCTTTATCATACGGTCGAACTCCCTACGGTTCAACAGGAAGAAGGGCGTATTTCCCCGAAATAACGCGTTTTTCGGCGAAGAACGGGTCTTCAACGCCGTTGATCCCTTGCGGCGTCTTAGCGCAGGGCCCACGGGCGTTCGGCGATTGCGGTAGGCTTGCCTTCCGCCGTGTTCCCCTGGTTCAGATACTGTCGCCACGCGGCGACCGTCCCCAAGTTCTTCCCGGTCACTTGCTGCAACGAAATGGTGGCGCGATACTGCAGGGCGGGATCGGCATCGGCAAGGGCAGGCGCCAGCGCCGCGGCCGCCGCCGGGTCGCCCGATTCTCCCAGTGCCTTGGCCGCAGCCAGACGCACGTCGATATCGCTGTCGTGGGCGACGATCTCGCCAAGCAGTTGCACGGCTTCCGCACCGCCAACGTCACCCCAGGTTTCACACGCAACCAAACGGACTTGTCGATCGGTATCCTGCAAGGCATTGCGAAGGATGCGTTTGCTCTGCTCGGTCGGATAAGCGCCCAGCGTACGTACGATCTCGGCGCGGAGCAGCGGATCGGTCTCTTGGGCAACCTGGCCGGCCAGGCGGGTTGCCACCTGCTCTTTCTGCTCGGGCGAAGCCGAAGCCGCGTCTTCTCGCAGCTTCTGCAACTCGGTCATTCTCTCACCCGGGGGCACCACTCCCGGGACCACGTCCGGCTTCTCCTGCCCCAGCATCGGAATGGATGGCATGCTTGAGCAACCTGCCATCACGGCCACGAGAAGTCCGGAAACGGTCAGTCTATACACTCGCTCGATCACCGCGGCCATGCTTTCATCCACACCGGTAGAGGAGTAAATCGGTTTTGGGCGGTGAACTATATCAAGGTCCGCTCTCGCCGCCAAGACGAATCGCGTGGAAGAAAGATAGGGCAACTGCGCAAGGCGGGCAGCTTGTGGCAGTGCCCCGCCGCTGTCCTCGCTGCACTTCCGGGGTGGATCGGTAGCCGGATGGTGTACAATAACTTGGCATCGCGCATTCAGCATGGCGATCGGTTCGTCGGTCTCCGGGCGCGCGGCGCCATGGCTAGAACCCTGCCTTCGGGCGGTGTTCTCGTTGGTCTGAAGCTGGTACCGCAGCAGGCTGCCTTCCGTACCTGGAAATGGAAGAGCCTGGCGATCGGCCGCGATGGCCTTTGGAAAGGAACGCACCATGTCGATGGAACGTCTCCGTGAGCGGATCGAGCCGCGGCTTCGGCGGCTCTATGCCGACCGGGCCGACGCGTGCCTGCAACGCGTGCTCGGGCTGGCCGACCGATACGCTGGCACAATGCCCCGGCTGAAGACGGCGTGGGACGAGCGCGATGCAGTGCTCATTACCTACGCCGACCAGGTGCAATGTGAAGGGGCGGCGCCGCTGGTGTGCCTGCGGCGGTTCCTGGCCGACGCAGGCCTGGAACCGCTGGTGAGTACGGTGCACCTGCTGCCGTTCTTTCCCTGGTCGTCGGACGATGGGTTTTCGGTTATCGACTACCGGCAGGTGGATCCCGAGGTAGGCGATTGGCCGGACGTGGCAGCGTTGGGCGAGCGGTACGAACTGATGTTCGATCTGGTGCTCAACCACGTATCGCGGCGGAGTGCGTGGTTTCAAGGCTACCTGGAGGGGCGCGAACCGTATACGCGGTATTTCCTCGAAGTCGATCCGGCCGCAGACCTTTCCGGTGTGGTGCGTCCGCGGAGCCTGCCGCTGCTGACGCCGGTGGAGACCTCGCGCGGCGTGCGGCATGTGTGGACCACGTTTAGCGACGATCAGATCGACCTGAACTTCGCCGAGCCGGACGTCTTGGTCGCGATGCTCGAGGTACTGCTGTTCTATCTGCAGCACGGGGCGAGGATCATCCGGCTCGACGCAATTGCCTACCTCGGAAAGCGGCTGGGCACTCCCTGCATCCACTTGGCCGAAACGCACGAGGTGGTCAAGCTGATGCGCGACCTGCTGGACGAGTTGGCGCCCGGCGCGATTGTGCTCACGGAGACGAACGTTCCGCACCGGGAGAACTACAGCTACTTTGGCGCGGGCGACGAGGCGCAGATGGTTTACCAGTTCGCGCTTGCGCCCTTGCTGCTGGAGGCCCTGCTGGCCGGCGACGTTACCTTGCTTGCCCGGTGGCTGGCCGAGTTGGAGCCGCCGCCGGCCGGCTGTACGACGCTAAACTTTACGGCATCGCACGACGGGGTGGGCGTGCGCCCGCTGGAGGGCATCATGCCGCCGGACCGTTTCGATCGGTTCCTTGCGGCCATCCGGGCACGTGGCGGGCAGGTCAGTACGAAACGCAACGCCGACGGAACCGACAGCCCCTATGAGCTAAACATCAGCTACTTCTCCGCCCTGGCCGACGCACATGAAAAAGAGGGGGCAGGATGCGAAAAGGGGTCAGGATCCGAAAAGGGGTCAGGAGCCTTTTCCCGAAACGGCCCGGAGGGTGCTGCGCAGAAAAGGCTCCTGACCCCTTTTCGCGATTCCAGACGGCAAGTTCAACGTTTTCTGGCCGGGCAGGCGGTCATGCTCAGCCTGCGGGGGATTCCGGGTATCTATTTTCACAGCCTCGTTGGCACGCCGAACGATGAGGCAGGGGTCGAGAGAACGGGCCGTGCGCGGTCGATCAATCGGCGGAAGTTTGCGCGAGACGAGCTTGACGTCATGCTGTCGCCCGGTTCGCCACAGGCCGAGGTGCTTGACGGGTACCGGGCCATGTTGGCTCAACGGGTTGAACAGCCGGCGTTTCATCCGGACGGCGCCCAGCAAGTGGTGGAAACGGGCGACCCGGCCGTGCTGGGTTTCGTGCGTACCAGTCCCGATGGCCGGCAGCGCATCCTGGTCCTGTTGAACGCTTCGGATCGGTTGCGGAACATCGAAGTCGAGCGGCTGGTCGGCGTCGCGCCGCGGCGCAATCTGCTTGCGCGAGGAGAAGGGGTCAGGAGCTCGGAACGGCCCGAAGGGTGTTCGGCAGAAAAGGCTCCCTTTTGCACAAGCGACCCGTTTCCGCTTGGTGCGTGGCAGGCGGCGTGGTTGGAGTTGGGGTAGGAATCGGGGGTTGGAAACGCTTGCCGACGTGTGGGCGATGGGGTAGGATTGGTACTGATGCCTGTCCATGGGAAAAGGGTGGTGGTAGCCATGACTGAAGACGAATTGCTGGATCGCATTACCGTGAACCCCGATATTTTCGGTGGAAAACCGATTATTCGCGGACTGCGAATCGCGGTCGAGCACGTGCTCGGAATGCTGGCGGCGGGAGACTCGCCCGAAAGGCTTCTCCAGGAGTATCCGATACTGGAGCCGGCCGATATCCAGGCGTGCTTGGCCTACGCACATCGATCCCTCTGCGGTGAACAGGTCCAGGAGCGAATTGCAGGGGCCGGGGCGTCATGAGGTTCTTGCTCGACGTTTGTGTATCGTCGCGGTCGTTGCAGTCGTTTCTCGTCGGCCGACACCATGATGTGGTATCGGCCGTATCCATCGACCCGACGGCCAGTGACAAGCGACTTCTGGCATTGGCCTTGGAAGAAGATCGCGTGCTTGTTACGGAAGACAAGGACTTCGGTGAACTCGTGTTCGTTGGCAGGCTGCCGCATGGTCCTATTATTCGTCTGGTCGGCCTGAATGTTGATCAGCAGGTTGACGCCATGGCTGAGGTACTCGATAGGTATGTAGCCGATCTGGCAGAGCCCGTTATCGTCACCGCCACGCGCAGCCGGATTCGGATTCGCCGCTAGTGGCTGACACCGTTCCCGCTTGCTCTATTTCAGGCGGCGTAGGTGGAGTTGACGCCAGGCGCCTAAACTGAAAACGCTTACCCATATGTGAGTGATGGGGTAGGATGCTACGGCATGATCTCGATTCCGGTGGTTCCCGGCCTGATTGAAACACTGCATCACCTGGTTCGCCAGATTCCGGCAGGTAGCGTGGCGACGTTCGGCGATCTGGCGGCCGGGCTGGGCGACCCGATTGCGGCGCGCTGGGTGGGAATCGTTGCTGCCAAAAGCGTCCCGTCACAGGAAATGCCCTGGCATCGAATTGTCCGGGCCGACGGTTCGTTCAGCCCGCTGCCGGAACCCGTGTCGCGACTGCGATCGCGCCTACTGGCCGAGGAGGGCGTCGACGTCTGTCGAGGCAGGGTCGACTTGGCGCGCTACGGTTTTCGCTTCTTCTATTCGGAACGGCCGCTGGCAACGCTGCGGAGTTTTCAGTTCTACCTGGCGGACCGGGTGCGACGCAGCCCGCGGAAGCACCTTCCCGAGTTCGTCGGCGGCGTGGACGTTGCCTATCCGAATGCGGAGTGGGGGCAGGCGGCATACTCGTTGATCGAGAGGGAAACGGGAGAGCTGGTCTGGTCGCACATCATCCGTTGCCCCGTCACCTTCCCCTATATCACGAGCTTTTTGACGTTTCGCGAGTTGCCGCTCCTGTTGCCTTTGCTCGATGCCGTACGGGCCGCGGGCAAGCTGGCCCCGGTGGTGATGGTCGATGGCAGCGGCGTGCTGCATCCGACCGGGGCCGGCATTGCTTCCCATCTCGGGGTTCTTGGCGGCGTGCCGACCATCGGTGTGACGAAGAAGCTGTTGTGCGGGAACGTGCAAATCGACGGTATGGCGTCCGGCGAGGTCCGCCCCGTATTGATCGCCGGCCGTCCGGCCGGCGTCGCCTTGCGGCCGGCGACCGGCACTCGTCGCCCGATCTTCATTTCGCCCGGACACCGCGTCGATGTGGCGTATGCACAGCGGCTGACCGGCATGATGATGTTCGGCCGGCGTCTTCCTGCACCGATCTATTGGGCCGATCGGCTCAGCCGTGCGTAGCGTGATTGGGTTGATCGGCGGGCGGCGGCGATGAGTCCGGATGCGTTGCGGATCGAGTCCGTTGGCCGCTTTGCGAGCGCCAGCGGTACAGCAGCAGGGCGTTGCCGATGACGCAGACGTCGGAGAGTCCCATTGCGGCGGCGGCCATCCACGGCTGCAACAGGCCGGCGGCGGCCATGGGAATGGCCAGGATGTTGTAGAAGAAGGCGAAGAAGAAGTTCTGTTTGATCTTGGCAAGGGTCGCGCGACTGAGGTCCACGGCATCGACCAGGGCGCCCACGCCGGCCCGCATGAGCACCAGATCCGCCGACTCCGCGGCAATATCGGTTCCGCCCCGAACGGCCACCCCCAGATCGGCCTGGGCCAAGGCCGGTGCGTCGTTGATGCCGTCGCCGACCATCATGACCGCTTTGCCCTGCCGTTGCATGCGTTCGACCAGGTCGGACTTCTGCTCCGGCAGCACGCGCGCATGGACGTCGTGTTCGTCGATTCCCACTTCGCCGGCCACGTACCGGGCCGTGCGCTCGTTATCGCCGGTTACCAGGTGAACGGTCAGCCCCTGCCGTCGCAAGGCGGCCACGGCATCGCGCGCTTCGGGCAGGACGGTATCGGCCAGGGCGATTGCCGCCCGGCACTCACCGTCAATCGCGATCACGATGGCGGTACGGCCTTGATGCTCCCAGGTTGCAATCGTCTTTCCGACCGAGGCGCAATCGAGCGAACTTTCCGCCATGAACGCAGGCGTTCCCAGCATGACCTTCCGGCCGTCCACCTGCCCTTGGACACCGCGTCCGCTTTTGGCCTCAAAGGTCTGGACCGGTTCGATCGGGATGCCTTGGCCACGGGCGTAGTCGCAAATGGCCTTGCCGATCGGGTGTTCGGAACCGGCCTCGACGGCGGCCGCAAGCCGAAGCAGTTCTTCGGAATCGCCCTGGTTGGCAACGACGTCGGTCACGGCGAGTCGGCCGGCGGTGACCGTACCTGTCTTGTCGAGCACGACATCGGTAACGCGGCCCGAGCGTTCGAGCGCGGCGGCATGGCGGATCAGGATGCCGTTTCGGGCACCCACGCCGGTGCCTACCATCATGGCGGTCGGCGCGGCCAGCCCGAGGGCGCAGGGGCAGGCGATGATCAGGACGGCCGACATATTAATCAGGGCATTTCCCCATGCGCCGGTCGAGAGTCCCCAGCCAAGCAGTGTCGCCAGCGCAATCAAGACGACCGCAGGGACGAAGACGTTGCTGATCCGATCGGCAATTCGCTGGACGTTTGCCCGGCTCGATTGGGCGCGTCGCACCGTCTCGATGACGTGGGCCAGTACGGTATCGCGCCCGGTGTGGGTCACTTTCACTTCCAGGCGACCGCTCGTATTCAACGTGCCGCCGATCACCTCGTCGCCCGGCGACTTGGGGACCGGCAGGGATTCGCCGGTGACCAGAGATTCATCCACGGCGCTTTCGCCGGCAACAACCTGGCCGTCGGTTGGGATCCGGCCGCCGGGACGGATCAGAACGCGATCGCCCGGGTGCAAGGACGCCACGGAGACCTCGGTTTCGTTGCCCGCGTGATCGAGTTTAACGGCCGACTGCGGGGCCAGTTCGACAAGCCCCTCAATCGCGGCGCCGGCCTTGCGCGAAGCGCGTGCCTCCAGCCAATGGCCAATGGCGATAATGGTGAGAATCTCGGCGGCCGCCTCGAAGTAAAGTGGAGACAGGCCTGCAATAAGTCCAACCACACTGTACACGTAGGCGGTTGTCGAGCCGAGCGAAACCAGGGCATCCATATCGAACCGCCAGGCCTTTGCGCCGCGCCATGCGCCCCGATAGAAGTGCCAGCCGAGTACCGCCTGCACCGGTGTCGCCAGCGCCAGCGAAATCCAAACCATCGCCGGCCCGTGGAGCAGCCAATCGGCCAGGCCGAAGTGATGCAGGAAGACCAGGGGTATGGTGAAGATCATTCCGAACACGGCCAGGTTGCGCCAGCGAACGTCGCGCGAGGGGGCGGTTGCCGCAGGACGTTTCGTATCTGCGCCGATATCGACGACTTCTGCGTCGTATCCGGCTTGCCGCACGGCATCGATCAGCGTTTCGACCGGGACATCGCCGGCAGTACGGACGTGGGCTCGACCGGCCGCCAGATCGATGTCGGCCCACTGGACACCTTCCGCCTGCTCCAATGCCTGCTTCACCCGCCTTTGACAGCCCCCGCAGTGCATTCCTTCGATGGACAGTATGCGCGGCGACGTATCGGCCGACGATTGGGGTGTGGTCATGATCGCCTCTCGTACGTAAAGAGCAGACCGATTCTATGCAGCCGTTCGGGCCGGCGGCAGAATTGGTCTTTGTTTTCCCGCTTAAGGAACGGTACGGCGATATTGGGCGCAGGTCAAGAGTGGGGAGTGGGGGCCCAATCGGTGGAATTCTCCGGATGCAATCGTTTAGGAGGCATTCATTGGGAGTCTCTGGCGGGATTTCCCGTTTCGGACTTCTCGACCGGGCCCATCAAGGTATAATTTCTCGGCCTCTTCCGTTTTGGGATGCAGGCGGCCGTGGTTGGAGTGGCGTTTTGAGCCGGTTTGTTCTTTCCGGCTCAAGCCGGGATTCCAACGAAGATGGGAGGGAACCTTGAAACTCAAACGCAACCTGGGCCTGCTCGATATCTTCTGCATTGCATCGGGTGCAATGATCAGTTCGGGGATATTCGTATTGCCGGGTCTGGCGCACGCGCAGGCGGGTCCGGCGGTTGTTGTTTCGTATTTCCTTGCGGGAATTCTGGCGCTGGTCGGCCTGTTGAACGTGGCGGAACTGGCCACGGCCATGCCGCGGGCCGGTGGCGACTATTTCTTTATTACGCGCACGATGGGACCCGCCGTCGGCACGATTGGCGGCATGCTGACGTGGTTCTCCCTGTCGCTGAAGAGTGCGTTCGCGCTGGTCGGCATGGGCGCGTTCGTGCGATTGCTGCTGGGCGGGCACATGGCCGGGCTGTCCATCCAATGGATCGCCCTGGTGCTTGCAATGGTGTTCGTGGGTTTGAACATTGTGGGCACGCGAGGCGTGGCGAGGCTTCAGGTTGGTCTGGTGCTTGCCCTGCTGCTGCTGATGGGCGTGTATATTGCGATTGGCCTGCCGGCCGTCCGAGCAGAGAACTTCAATCCGGTGGCGCCGAAGGGCTTGCCTGCCGTGCTGTTCACGGCCGGATTCGTTTTTGTTTCGTACGGCGGCCTGCTGAAGGTTTCGAGCGTGGCGGAAGAGGTGCGCAATCCGGGGCGGGAGATTCCCTTGGGGATGCTTCTGGCATTGCTCGTGGTAACGACGTGTTACACGCTCATGGTTCTGGTAACGACCGGTGTGCTTCCGGCCGATACGCTGGACGGCTCGCTGACGCCCATTTCGGACGGCGCCGCCATGTTCATGGGCGTGTGGGGAGCGCGGCTGATGGGCGCCGCGGCCGTTCTCGCGTTTATTTCGACGGCGAATGCAGGCATTCTCGCGGCGTCGCGTTACCTGGTAGCGCTCAGTCGCGACGACCTGGCCCCACCGGCGTTGAAGCGGATCAACGGCCGTTTCCAAACGCCGCACGTTGCGGTAATGGTGACGGGTCTGCTGGTTGTGACGGCCCTGTTTCTCGATTTGAAGATACTCGTGGAGGGCGCCTCGACGGTGCTGATTCTGAGTTACGCGATGTCGTGTCTGTGCGTGATCATCTGCCGCGAGAGCCGGCTGCAGAACTATCGTCCGCAGTTCCAATCGCCCCTTTATCCATGGCTTCAGCTTCTCGGCCTCGGCGGTTTCGCGCTGCTCATTCTGGCCATGGGGATCGAGGCCTACGTGATCAGCTTCTCGCTCATTCTGGTCGGGTTTCTCACCTACTGGTATTACGGGCGAGCGCGTGCGACCCGGGAATACGCCCTGCTCCATCTGATCGAACGGCTGACGTCGCGGCAACTCGTTACGGGCACGTTGGAATCGGAACTAAAGGCCATCATCCGCGAACGTGACACGATTGTGCTGGATCACTTCGACCGGCTGGTGGAGGACTGCAACGTTCTGGATCTTCCTGAAGCCATGAACCGCGACGCGTTTTTTGAGCAGGTGGCTCAGGTGATGGGCGATCGCGTCGGGCTGACGCCTGCCAGGTTCCGCGAGTTGCTCATTGCGCGTGAAGAAGAGGGATCGACGGCCCTGGCGCCGGAGTTTGCCGTACCGCACCTGGTGTATGGGGGCGAGGGCCCCACGAAGATGCTGCTGGCCCGGTGCATGGCGGGGATTCGTTTCAACGAGGATGCCCCTTCGGTGCGCGCCGTGGTCGTTCTGGCCGGCTCGAAGGCGGATCGCAACCTTCATCTGCGGAGTCTGGCGGCCATTGCCCAGATTGTCCGGAGTCGGGATTTCGACGCGCGCTGGGCGGAGGCGCGGGACGAGCAGTCGCTGCGCGACATCTTCCTGCTGGGTGAACGGCGGCGCGAGGCATGAGTTTGCGCCGCGGTGTCGCTGCCCTGTTACGCCGGAGAAAGGCGGACACCCCGGTTCCCTCGGCGGCCGATCCGGGTATAATTTGGCAGTCTGGAGATCCTTTGCGGGTGGGGCGTCGGGCAAATTGTCTTTCGAGTGCAGGCGGCGGGCATGGGCGCGTGCGGCTTGTCGAGGCCTGCCGGCAATTTGCGATCTCGTCGTGTCCGGCATGAATGGATCGGCCTGAAGTCAGGGCCGCCGCCCCTTGAAAGCTGAACGACCGCTCGCCAACAGGAAAGGAACGGCCGGTGAAGCTGAAACGAACTCTGGGCCTGCTCGACGTGTTCTGCATTGCCACCGGAGCAATGATCAGTTCCGGGATTTTCGTTTTGCCGGGGCTGGAACACGCCCGGGCGGGACCGGCCGTGGTGGTTTCGTACTTCTTTGCCGGGGTGATGGCCCTGATTGGCATGTTGAACGTGGCGGAATTGGCCACGGCGATGCCGCGGGCCGGGGGGGATTACTTTTTTATCACGCGCACGCTCGGACCGGCGGTGGGAACGATTGGCGGCGTGCTCACCTGGTTCTCCCTGTCGCTGAAGACGGCCTTCGCGCTGGTCGGGATGGGCGCGTTCATCCGGCTCATGCTCGGCGAATATCTGCCGGACCTCTCGTTCCCGTGGATCGTACTTACACTTGCTCTGGTATTCACCGCTTTTGGGATCGCCAGCGAGCGCGGCCTGTGGCGGCTGCAAATTGTCATCGTCTTTGTCGTTCTGTCGCTGATGGGGCTGTACATTGGTCTTGGTCTTCCTGCCATGCGGCTGGAAAACTTCGCTCCGTTCGCGCCCAAGGGGTTTTCCGGAGTATTGTTCGCCACAGGGTTTGTCTTCGTCTCGTATGGCGGCCTGTTGAAGGTTTCGAGCGTGGCAGGTGAGGTGCGTGATCCGGGGCGCGTGATTCCGCTGGGAATGATGCTTGCCTTGCTCGTGGCGACGATGTCCTACACGCTCATGGTTCTGGTAACGGACGGGGTCCTCCGGGCCGAGCAACTGGACAACTCGCTCACGCCCATTTCCGATGGGGCGGCCGTATTCATGGGGCCGCCCGGTGTTCGGTTGATGGGTTGCGCCGCCATGCTGGCGTTCATGTCCACGGCGAATGCCGGCATCCACACCGCCTCGCGGTACCTCGTGGCGCTGAGCCATGACGGTTTGGCGCCGTCTGTGCTGAAACGGTTCAGCCAGCGATTTCGGACTCCGTACGTCGCCGTGGCCATTACCGGACTGCTCATTGCAGCGGCGTTGTTCCTCGATCTGAGAACGCTTGTCGAAAGCGCTTCGACCGTATTGATTCTCAGTTACGCGCTATCCTGCCTGTGTGTGGTCATCTGTCGCGAAAGCGGGTTGCAGAACTATCGGCCGCAGTTCCAGGCGCCGCTTTACCCGTGGCTGCAGATTGTTGGCCTGGGCGGTTTTCTGTTGTTGATTCTCGTCATGGGGATCGAGGCATACCTGATCAGCTTCGCACTGATCCTGGTCGGATTCGTCGTCTATTGGTTCTACGGGCGGGTGCAGAAGAATCGCGAGTACGCCTTGCTGCACCTGATTGAGCGGATCACGGCAAAACAGCTTGTTACCGGCACACTGGAATCGGAGCTGAAGGCCATCATTCGCGAGCGCGACACCATCGTGCTGGACTACTTTGACCGGCTTGTCGAAAGCTGCGACGTTCTGGACCTGCCCGAAGCCCTGTCGCGCGATGTGTTCTTCGACCGGGTTGCCGAGGTTCTGGCCGGGAAGGTCGGTCTGACGCAGGATTGGTTCCGGGCCTTGCTCATCGCCCGTGAAGAAGAGAGTTCCACCGCCCTGGCGCCCCAGTTTGCGGTTCCGCACGTGGTGTTCAGTGGGGAGGGACCGATGCGAATGCTCATGGCCCGCTGTGTGGCCGGCATCCATTTCAGCGACGAGGCGCCGGCCGTCCATGCCGTCGTGGTCCTTGCCGGCTCGCGCGCCGACCGCAACCTGCACCTGCGCGGCCTGGCCGCCATTGCCCAAATTGTTCGCAGCCCGGACTTCGATACACGTTGGGTCGGCGCGCGTGACGAGCAAGCCCTGCGCGACATCTTCCTGCTGGGCGAGCGCCGGCGGGAGAATTGAGTCGGAATCCATCTCTATATTTTACCCCGGTTCACCAGGCTGTTCAATACCGTAGCCTGAACGCCATTGATCGCCCCCAGCTTGACTCTTCGCTGTTCTGCACAAGCCTCAGACGCCACCGTGCCGGCTTGCCCGGCCGGAGCGGTGGTCTGTAAGCTAAAGCGGTTCCCAGACTTCCCATTGTCCTCCGCGAGTCGCCGCCGCCTCCGGCGGCGGCGACTCGCGGAGGAGACTATCACAGGTGCCCCTTCCTGTAGCCGGCTGACCATGGCTCCGGCGGGACAAGCCCGCACGGTGGCCTTCCGCGCGCCTTGGAGTTGTGCAAAACAACGAGAACTTGACCACGCCTGGCTGAAAGCTCATAATCCACCTTATTCCCGCCTGTTGAAAACGGCCCCTTAGACCCCGGTAGGCCTGCCATGAAACGCCTGACAACATTCCTCCCTGCCGTACCTGCCCTCTTGTTCGTTGCCCTGCTCGCGACGGCTGCCGACGCCGATGACCGCACGCTCATCGAGTGGCGATTCGCGACGCAGGCGGATGCCAAGGGGTGGTCGCCGGGTAGTATCGCCGACTGTAGGGTGGAAGACGGCATGCTTACCGGCACGCCAACGGGGAACGATCCGCTGCTGATCGGTCCGGTTTTCGACCCGATTGCCGCAACCGCCGTGCAGTGGGTCGAAATCCGTATGCGGTCGGCGGCCGGACATGCCGAACTCTATTGGACCGAGACTCTTGAAGGACGTTTCGGGGGCTTCAGCGGCCGAAAGATGACCCTGTTCGACTGCGCCGGTGGCGAAGCGGTCGAGACCTATCGCATTCGCCCGTTCTGGCAGGCGGCGGGGAAGATCATTCGGCTGCGGATCGATCCGCCATCGGCCGGCCCGTTTGCCATCGAGTCCATTCGCATCGTCTCTGCGGGCGATACGGCCGAGGCGAGTACGGCGAAGCAGTGGCAGTTTCAAAACGGAGCAGCACCGTGGGCGCCGTCACGCATCGATGCGACAGCTAATATGCCGCCGCTGCTGGAAAGCCCGTTATTGGCCGTTCCGACCGAGCCTTATCCCTTCGTCCATGTTCGCATGGCGGCCGACCGGGGTGAGAAGGCCATCCTGGTCTATGCGACCGAAAAGAGCACCGGCTGGCAGCGGGTGGAGTTTCCGATTGAGGCCGACGGCCAAATGCATTCGTACAATGTCGATCTGGGGCAGCGGCCGGATTGGGTCGGCAACGTCCTGCTGTTGGGACTGCGGGCCTCGAACGTTCCGGAGGCGCGCGTCACGCTCGATACGATCGAACTGGCCGCAGACCCGGCCGGCCCGCCGGACGTGCGGTTGCACTATTTCGGCCGCGAGGAAGGCGTCAACCGGGCAGGGCGACCTGCGGCCATTGTCGCGCTGTTGGAGAATCACGGCGGTGCGCCTGCCATGGGACTTTCCGCCGTGCTCGCCGCGCCTGGCTTGCAGATCGACGGCACGGCCAAGCAGGTGATCGAGTCGATTGGTTACGCGCGGCCGAAGTACGTTCGTTGGATGGTTTCCGGCGAAAGGGAAGGCCAATTTCCGATCAGCCTGACAATTGCCGATCGTGCGACGTCTGGAGCGCCGGTTGCTTCGGCAACCGTCTCGTTGGAACTGACGCCTGCCCCTAAGGTCGCTGCCGGCGATTACATTCCCGAGCCGCAGCCGGCGGCAACGCACTACGAAGTGGGCTCGTATTACTTTCCCGGCTGGCACAGCATGTCGCGTTGGCATCCGATTCGGACGTATCCGGAGCGGAAGCCGGTTCTTGGCTGGTACGACGAGTCGAACCCGGAGGTGGCCGACTGGCAGATCAAGTGGGCTGCGGAACACGGAATCCGTTTCTTCCTGGTCGACTGGTATTGGCATCAAGGCAATCGGCATCTGGAGCATTGGCTGCACGAGGCATTCGGCAAGGCCCGGTTCCGCAAGTACATGCAGTGGTGTGTGATGTGGGCGAACCACAACCAGCCCGGATCGCATAGCGAAGAAGATTGGCGCGCGGTCACGCAATACTGGCTCGACCACTATTTCTCCGATCCGCAGTACTACCGCATCGACGATCGGCCCGCCGTCTTTATCTGGTCGCCGGACAACATCCGCCGCGATCTGGGCGGCAGCGAAAACGCGGCGAAGCTGTACGCCATGTCGCAGGAGATGGCGCGGGCGGCAGGCTACAAGGGCATCTACTTCGCCGCCATGTTCGGCCATCACAACGAGCACGGCAGCGCCATGCTGGCCGACGAGGGCTATCGTGGCACGACCAGTTACCACGGCTTCGGCCCCCTGATTTCGCAGCTTGGCCGCCGGTTCCCGTTCGCCGCCGTGGTGGAGTACGGCCCGACGCTCTGGCGCGAAGAGACCGAACGGAACGCCGGGCGAATGGACTATTTCCCCGTGGTCGATACCGGTTGGGCGTCTGAGCCGTGGCACGGGCCCGGGGCCATGACCATCACCGGTCGCACTCCGGAACTGCTCGGCAAGTTGTGTGCCGAGGCTCGCCGGTTTGTCGACGCGCGCGGCTCGAACCGAATTGTGCTCGGCCCGTGGAACGAATGGGGCGAGGGAAGCTATATCGAACCGTACACGGAATACGGATTCGACGATCTGGCCGCAGTTCGCAAGGCGTTCTGCGAACCGGGTTCCTATCCGCCCAATCTTATTCCTGCCGATATCGGCCGCGGCCCCTACGACCTGCCCGATTTCGAACCGGCGACCGCCTGGACCTTCGACAAGCCAGACAACCTGCTCGGCTGGAGCGGCGTGCAAATCGGCCGGCTGACGGTCGCCGACGGGCTACTTGTCGGCCGGTCTACAGGTAACGACCCGGTTCTGAGTGCGCCGCGCATCTCGCTCGATGCCGACCGGTACAGCCGGCTCGTTGTACGCATGAAGGCAGACCGGGATACGGCGGTGCAGGTGTTCTGGGGCACGAACCGGTCGCGGCACAACGAACGCGCCAGCGAGCACCTTTCTCTTCCGGGTGATGGCGCGTTCCACGAACTCGTGTTCGAGTTGGCCGGTAATCGGAACTGGCGCAGCCTGGTCACATCGCTTCGGATCGATCCGGCTTCGCAATCCGGTATTCACTTCCAGATCGACACGATCCGATTCGAGTAACTTGGATTATTGGGAATCGGCAGGGTGGGTCAAGCAAGCTGGAACAACCCACCATGAATGCCAACGCGTGGGTGAACCCGGCAGTGGGCGATGGTCAATGACGTGGCCTGCGAGCGTCGCGCTTGTGCGATCGGCATATGGAGCGTGCCTCGCAAGCCGGAGCCACCCACCCTACGTAGATGAATCATCCGGGGCAACGGCAACCGGGACCGGCAGCCGTCACACGTTGTCGGGCTCGGGGTGGACCCAGGGGGCACGGTATGGGCGGCGCAGCAGGGCGGTCGCCTCGGCATCGCCCACGACTTCGCGCTTGACCGGATCGTAGGTCAAGGGCCGGCCGGTCTTCATGGCCAGATTGGCAAGAATGCAGCTTGCCGTCGAGATATGTCCCTTTTCGATATCGGCCACGGGCCGGCTGCGCTGGTCAATCGCGGCCAGGAAGTCGAGCATGTGGCGGCGGGTGGCCGGAGCCGCGTTCAGTTCGATCCGGTGCTCGGTCAGATCTTCGGGATACTTCTCGCGCTCGTACAGGCATTCGAAGTGGATCGGCTCGGCCTTCTTGTCGCGCGGGATGAAGTCGGCGCGCATCGTGCTGGCCTTCAAGACCCCGTTCTCGCCGTGCAGGAACATGGCCCAGGGATAATCGGGATCGGTCGGCGAGCCCCAGGTTCGATGCTGCCACACGGCATTGAGGTCGTCGTATTCGAAGATGGCGGTTTGCGTGTCGGAGATATTCGACTTCCCTTCCTTCTGGACGTAGATGCCGCCGGAAGAACTGATCCGCTTCGGCCAGCCGAGGCCGAGCATCCACTGGACCGTATCGAGCATGTGGACGCACATATCGCCCATAATGCCGTTGCCGTATTCCATGAACGTGCGCCACCAGCGGATGTGCGGCATGCCGTCGAACGGCCGCAACGGCGCCGGGCCGGTCCACATTTCGTAGTCGAAGTAGTCGGGCACCGGCTGGACCGGCGGATTGCCGTTGGCCCGCATGTGGAAATAGCAGCACAGATCGACGTGCCCCACCTTGCCCAGCAAGCCGGCATCGACCACGCGTTTCTTCACGTCGATCAGGTGCGGCGTGCTCTTGCGCTGAGTGCCGATTTGAACGACGCGGTCATGCTTTCGCGCGGCAGCCAGGATGGCCTCGCCTTCGATTACGTCGACGGTAATCGGTTTCTGCAAATAGACGTCGGCCCCCGCCTCGATGGCGGCGATGGCGTGAAGTGCATGCCAGTGGTCCGGCGAGCCGACCAGTACGATGTCCAGGTCTTTCTCCGCCAGCATCTTCCGGAAGTCGCCGTAGCCACGCGGCTTTTTCTTCGACGCCTGCCGCTCGGCCGCCAGTTCCACCGCGCCGTCCACAAGCTGTTGGTCCGGATCGCAGATCGATACGATTTCGACCGGCGCCACCTGGACCAATCGCCACAGGTCGCTCTTGCCA
The DNA here is from genome assembly GCA_040772845.1 of Thermoguttaceae bacterium. Classification (GTDB taxonomy): domain Bacteria; phylum Planctomycetota; class Planctomycetia; order Pirellulales; family Thermoguttaceae; genus PWXP01. The sequence goes on along the minus strand of JAXGXG010000001.1, from coordinate 3,678,919 downwards.
TACCAACCGGCTCCGATCAGCCCAACGCGCCGCGGTTTTCGGTTGACCAGATCGGCTCCATAGGCTCCAAGCGCCGACATGGCCAGCGCCGTGGAGGCGGTGCGCAAGAAATCACGACGATGTACGTGAACGCGAGGTAGTATCCGGGAGCTTCGATCACTTGACGGTCTCATGGAGAGTTCCTCTCAAGGTGGGTGGATGCATAGAGGCAGCGCCGTACCAGAATACGATTGTACTTCGGGCGAATGGGCAGGTCAACGAACGGCCAGTACCTTGTCAAGCCATGCGTCCAGGGCCTTCGCATCGCAAGGCATTTTGGGCAACTGCTCGACGGCCGCCGCCAGCCGGGCCGGCTCCAGCCGGGATTGGACCAGGGCGTCGATCTTGGCCAGAAGGGCCGCCGAGGCCGGAACGGCCAGATTTCCGGCACGCGCTTCCGCCACACCGCGAATCCCCTCGCTGCCGGCGCCGACCAAGGCAATGTTCCGCAACGCGCGCACGTTTCGCAGCCGGCCGGTGAAACTGAAGTCGTAACGCCCGTTGTCTGCAGCCGTATTGTTCCATACGTCGATATTCCGCAGCATATCCCAATTGTTGTAATCGTATACGCGAATGCCTCCGGGTGGACTGCCCAGGGCCAGGTTGCCGTGCACTCGTGCCGGACCGGCGCCGACCAGAATGGCCGCATCGGTACGACTTCCCACAACGACGTTTCCGTCGACCACGTTGCCCAGCTTCGGATCGTCGTCGGTTGCACCGTAGACCATGATACCTGGTCCGCGGGCCTGCTCGATCCAGTTGTTGCGAATGAAACTGCCCGTCACGTTGAGCTTCAGTTGGATGCCGTAGCCCACACCTGCGTCGATCTTCCGGCCGTCGATGACATTGCCTTCGAAACGGAAGTCGGTGACCTTCAAACCGCCATCGTGGCGTCCGATGTAAACGGGTGCGCGCCGGCTTCCGGTGAAGTAGCAACGACGCACGTGCAACGCATGGCAGTCGGCCGTGTTGGCACTGAGACATCCGGCGCCGCAATCGCGGAAGGTACAGTTTTCGATATGGACATAGTCGGCCCGGTCCACTCGCAGGGCGTACTCGTGTGTTGCGTGGAGTTCGAGATCGCGAATGACAACGTATTGGCCTTCGAGTCGCCAGAGATTGTTGCTCTTGCCGGAATACTGCACAACGGGCCGCTTGCCGTCGGGGCCCGCCTGCCCGCGAAGCGTAATGGGCCGATCGGCCATGCCGTTGAGCTTCAGCATTGCCGCTCGCTCATGGATTCCCGGCAGAAAGACGAGTTCGTCTCCCGGCTGAAGCTGCTTCAGAACCGCCCGATAATCATCTCCCGGACGCACCGGATACTGTCGTCCCTGCCCCGACGCCATGGTGGAGCAGGCGAGAATGGATGCCAGGATGGGAATCGTTGTTGTGAGTTTTCGTGAAGGCATTTTCATAGGTCCGGGTTGCGCAGGGGATAGGGTTCAAAGGGGGGGTTTTGCCCCGGAGGGGCCGAAAGACTGTAGCCACGGGTGAAGCGCCGTGGCGGCGCTCTGGCCGCCATCGACGCGGAACCCGTGGAATGATGGTAAAAACTCCCAATAGCCCCGGCAGGGGCGACGGAAGGAATGCGTTTCTGCCGCCCCTACCGGGGCTATTGGGGAGGAGACTTGGTTACCACGGGTTACGCTTGGTCCGACTATCGTCGGACCGCGCTCCACCCGTGGCTACAGCCTGCTGCCCCTCCGGGGCAAAACGGTGGCTCACTTATGTAAGACAACGAGGAAACGGGTCCGGGTGGGGAAACGGGTGTCGCACACGCTGCAGTCTCTGCAATACCATGATCTTGCAGTTGCCGGATTCTCTTGGCGCACACCTCGACGGTGATCTTCCCGCCTGCTTACCGCGGGCGCTTCGGTCTTGGGTGCTCTTGCCCGTAGGCGTGAAGCTGGGCCTCCAACTCGCCAATCCGATCGAGCAGTTCCTGCCGTTCCGTTTGCCATTGTTGGCGGTCGCGCAGCAGGCGGAGTAGACAATACCGTGCCCGGCAGATCAGATCGGTGTTCGCGTCAATGGCGACCGGGTCGGTGGGTGATAAGAGGGTTACCGTTTGGCTGACCAGTACGCGTCCGTCGGGCAGCGTAACGACTGGGGTGCCGTCGCCGTCGGTATCATCATCGACGGCAAACGGTCCTGGCGTGGCGGCCAGGCACATGGCTTCGATACCAGCCGCCTCATCGTCATCGACCGGTGCACTGCGTTCCACGCACAACGGGTCGTACCGCGCCGCCTCCGATTCGGCCAACTCTCGATACCAAGATGTCATCAGACCGCCCCCCGTGCAAAGAGATGTCAATCGATCCCCCAATCGCCAGACTCACATTTCCATCATTATACGCATCTCCGTACCCATAGCCAACCAGGGCGCCAGCACGAGGGGATGAACGGGGGTGCTTCTTTGCCGCCTTCGACAAAGTCGCCCATGGCCGACGGGGGTTGCCTCGATGGGCAGGCGTGCGCAACTCGTTGACACCAAAGAAGATGTTGCGAGCGTTCCTAAGTTTCCTTAGCCGGTAACGTTTTGCCAGCACTGGCCTCGGAAGATGCCCGCAGTCTGGAGTGCTCGACCATGGCGACCAGGAACGCGCGGCGGATGGCGTCGTAGCCGCGATCGTTGGGATCCTCGATGTTGGTGAAAAACCAGTAGTGCGGATCGGACGCAGCGTAGGTCTCTCGCCAGAACTGGCGGCAGTGCGAGCCGTGGCCAAGGAACGTCTGGTACAGCGGCACGACGAACACGTTCGGCCGCCGTGCGGCAACGCGCTCGATCGCGCGATTGTACTCGGCGTGGATGAGCAGGCCGTCCGGCCAGTGCGGCAAGAAAACGCTCGGCGCATCGCCCACGCCGTCGGTCGGATCGTAAATGTCGCCGAGATAGATCTCGCACCCGCCCGGGAATCGCGCTGTGATGTCGTCGAGCATGGCGCCCAACCGCTCTTCGTAGTTGCGAATCCACGGCCTTGCTTGCTCCAGGCTTGCGCCGTACATCGCGCCTTCGCGCGGCGGCCGTTGTCCGTAGCTGTGGATCAGGTCGTTGCCGCCGGTCGTCATCACCACGAGGCCGAACATGTCGGAATCCTGCGGTTGCAGCCGCTCTTCGACGACCTGGGCGTGCTGGATGGACGTCGTTCCTGAAATGGCGAGGTTCTCGTGCCGCAAGTTCGGCAGAACGGCAGCGAGGCACACGCCGCGCATTTCGGGAAACTCGTCCTTGGGATTGGCGATCATCCGGTTGAAGAAACTGCGTTCCAACCGGCTCGCTCCCAAACCTGCAACGATGCTGTCGCCCAGACCGACCAGCAGTACGGGCCGTTCGGTCCACGGTTTTTGGAAGGCATCACGGGGGACCGCAGGGCCGGCCGGTCCTTCGCCCACGGGCCGCGAAAAGGAAAAGTGAACGTACGCCCATCCGCCGCCAATGAGTACGAGCCCAATCGCGACAAGAACGGCGAGCCGTTTGTGTGAGATGCCAAGTTTCATCACCCATCCCGATTCACGTGCCATACTTTCGCGCCGTCGAATCCGTTGAACCTGGTGGACGATGCGATGCTGTAGGCGCCGATGTTGCGGGTAAACAGGCAGTCGCCGATTTCCAGGTCGGCGGGTAGCTGTGCGGACAGGGTAATCTTATCGAAGCTATCGCAGGTGGGGCCGACCACGGCGCACACCTCCTCCGGGCCCTGCCTGAATGCGTTGAACTCGGGCGCCCAATGGTCGAAAACGATTCCCGAATAGGTGTGGTAGATGCCGTCGTTGATATGATAGACGCGTTTGCCGTCGCGCCGCGCCCGGCCGATGATTTCCGACACCAGGACGGCCGTATTCCCGACCATGAACCGGCCCGGTTCCGCGATCAATTCGACGTCGGCGGGAAACAGGCGGTCGAACTCCGCATTGAGGATCTGCGCCAGATCGGCGAACGCCGGCACCTCGGGATGATAGGGGGCGGGAAAGCCGCCGCCAATATCCACGATCTTCAGCGGATAACCCTTGTTTCGCGCGGCGTGAAAGACCTCGGCCGTAATCGTCAGGGCGGAGGTGTAGTTGTCGAAGCAGACGCATTGACTGCCCACGTGAAAACTCAGCCCTTCAACCACCAGACCGGCCTCGAACGCCTGGTCGATCAACGCGGCCGCGGCCGCAGGTTCGGCCCCGAACTTCGAGCCCATCTCCACTTGCGAACCGATGTCGGGCACCTTCAGTCGCAACACCAGGCCTGCCGTATCGCAGTACTGCTTGATCTTGACGACCTCGTCGCTGTTATCGTACGTGACCAGGGGCTTGTAGCGCTTGATCTTGCGCAGGGTTTCGCGGTCCTTGATCGTATTGGAAAAGATGATCTTGTCCCAGACGTAAGACCCCTGCTCCTCTTCCTGGAAGGCCTTGATGTACTCGTACACCTGCATGAACTCCTGGTACGAGGCCACATCGAAGCTGCATCCTTCATTGAACAGGGTCTTGATGATCTCCTGGTTGGAATTGGCCTTCACGGCGTAGTAGCACTGCACGCGCGGCAGGTGCTGCCGGAAGGCGTGGTAGTTTTCTCGCAGACGCTCGTGGTCGATAATGAACAGGGGTGTTCCCTGCTGCTGCGCCAGTTGCAGCAGTTCCGCGTCGGTCATGGTCATAGTTGGTTCATGAGGCTCTTCAGCTCATCGACCTCGCTGTTGTTTTGTAGGTATGCTTTGGCAAGGTTATTGTACAGTTCCTCGGCCCGGTCGTAGAGTCTTTTGAGGGGTTTGGGTTCGGTATTCTGAATGACGTAGGCCGTCAGGAGCGGGAAGGCTGCGGTGACGTCCATGTAGACGGTCACGGCGTCGTCCAGCTTGGTCGGGTCGATTTTACCCCAGCTTGCGGCTTCGCTCGGGGGCGCGCCGGACAGTCCGCCGGTATCCGGCCGGGCATCGGTGATATTGATGTCGTAATCCTGCCCGGCCTCGGGGATCATGAGCACTTCCTGGATCTGCGGCTCGGTTTGCAGCATGAAGTTTTTGGGGCTGCCGCCGCCGATCAGAATCACGCCCGTCTTGCCTTTCTCGTACAGTTTCGCATTCAGGATGATGGCCGTGGACTCGTTGACGTCGATGCTGGGATTGATCTTCAGTTTGAACTTGTGGGTCAGTCCGCTGGCTCGGGCCAGCAGCTCCAGGCCCGCCACGTTCATGCCATGCGTGGAATCGCCGGGCGACGAGGTGAAGACCGGAATGCCGTTCCGGTAGGCCGCCGCCAGAATGCTCACCTGGCCCAGGTTGTTCTCCGCCTCGCAATCGTTGATCACCTTGCCCAGCAGATGATAGAACTCGCGGGTTCCCATTTCCTTCTGGAATTCGGGCCGGAGCAGGATCTTGCGCAGGCGGCGGTCCGTTTCCATCAGAACGTCTTCGTAGTCGAACAGGATGTCGTAGATCCGCGTGACCCCCTTGGCGCGAAGGTCGGAATCGTCGACGTTGTGGCTGCCCCGGTGCATGGGCAGGTTGAAGGCGTAGTGGAGATCGTGGTACATATTGGCGCCGGTCGCGCTGATCCAATCCACAAAGCCGTGATTCATCAGGGGAACGACGGTAGACGGCCCCATGCCTGCCGGGGTGAGCGCGCCGGCCAGGCTCAGACCAATCGTGACGTCGGGTTGGGAGTACTTCTCCTTCATCAACTGGCACGCCGCGCGCAGGCGGCCGCCATTGTAGGCGTCCAGATTGTCAATGAGGGACGTGATGGTCGATTCTTTGGAGATCGGTTGGGGAAGAATGCGCTTACCGGCAAGGTACTTGGCCCTGCCCGGGCACTGGTTTTTCCTGGTTTCCATGTCAATACTTCCTTTCGTCCGATGGGCGCCGCAAAGGGCGAACCGGGGGCCGTCCAGGTTCATGATGGCGACGGTCGTTCGTCGCGAGTGCCTGGCTCACTCGCCGGGAGCCTATTCCGCAACGCGGCATTTGCAGCCGCGTTCGATCAGATACTGCTTCATCTGGGCGATGGTGTACTTGCCGAAGTGCGCAATGGAGGCGACCAGAACGGCGTCCGCGTGGCCTTCGGCAATCGCTTCATAGAGGTGTTCGAGCGTACCGGCGCCGCCGGAGGCGATAACGGGCGCCTTCACCGCATCGGCCAGGGCGCGCGTCATGGGAATGTCGTAGCCCGCCTGCGTGCCGTCGGCATCCATACTCGTCGGCAGAATTGCCCCTGCCCCAAGCGATTCCACCTGCTTGGCCCAGGCCACCGCGTCGAGCCCGGCGCCTTCCGTCCCGCCGTGAACCACGACCTCGAACCCGGAGGGGCATGCGTCGGACTTGCGCGTATCGATGGCCACGGTAATGCGTTCGGAGCCGAACCGGTCCGCGGCCTCGCGAATCAGCTCCGGTCTGCGAACGGCCGCCGTGTTGATCGAGGCCTTCGTCGCGCCGACGGCCAGCAGGGCGTCGATATCGGCCACCGAGCGGATGCCGCCGCCCACGGTGAGCGGAATGGAAATCCGTTCGGCCGTGCGCCGGACCGCGTCGAGCAGGGTTTGCCGGTTGTCGATGGTTGCGGTGATATCGAGGAAGACGAGTTCATCGGCCCCGGCCTCGTTGTAGGCGGCGGCGTTTTCGGCCGGATCGCCGACCTCTTTCAGGTCGACAAAGTTCACGCCTTTGACCAGGCGGCCGTTCTTGACATCCAAACACGGGATAATACGTCGGTAATCCATCGATTGTCCTGCTGGGCTTGTTTCACCTTGCCCGGGCGCGCGACGGCGCCGTCGCACTGCCTTCAACGCGCCGGGGCGGCCATTCTACCACGAAGACGCCGCCCGCGCAAAGGAACCAGTCCGGCAGAACGGCCGGAAGTCCGACGGCCCTGCCGCGGCCGTTACGGATTCCAGGCAGGTGCGTCTTCCACGCCTTCGGGGGCCGGCGGTTCGAAGACAATCCGCTCCTCCGTGCCCTCGACGGTCACAATCAATTCGGTAATGCTCCACATACCGCCGATCATACGGCTCTCGGTGCGCACATGCGCGCGGCCTTTGGGACCCGCCACTTGGAAATCGAAACGCGCATCGCCCTGATCGTTGTTGATGTTGATTTCGCCCACCGGAAACCACGTGACGTCTTCAATGGGCGTGCCGAGCGACTCTTGCACGCGAGGATCCTCCTGCACCGCGGCCAGTGCCTCGGTATACGGAGGACTGGACTTCAACGCACCGACGCCAATCGTAAAGACGCCCGTACAGCAGCCGGCACAAATCACCAGCGGCAGGAGGATCACGACAGGGACGAACCAGACCCAGTTCCGCCCGAACCAACCACGCTGGGGCGGCTCGGCAGAGAAGGTTGCCGGATCGGTCTGCGTCTGCGGATTGTCGAATTGCATAGTGCAGGTTCCTTATTGGGAGTTGGAAGTTGGGAGCTGGGAGTTAATCGCCTCCGAGGCCGGCGCGCCAGCGGAGGTAGGCGTCGAGAAATCCCTGGATCTTGCCGTCCAGGACACTGTGAAAATTGGTGGCGGCGTGCCCGGTGCGCGAATCCTTCACGCGCTGATCGGGGTGAAGGAAGTAGCTGCGGATCTGGGAGCCGAATCCGACCTTCGGCAGGTTGCTGTACTTGGCGGCGACCTCGGCCTCGCGTTTCTCTTCTTCAATGGCGGCCATGCGCGAACGGAGCATCTTCCACGCCGTGGCCCGGTTCTTGTGTTGGCTTCGCTCGTTCTGGCATTGGACGACCGTGCCGGTCGGCACGTGGGTCAGGCGGATCGCACTCGACGTCTTGTTCACGTGCTGGCCGCCCGCGCCGCTGGCGCGGAAGATGTCCTCGCGCACGTCTTCTTCGCGGATGTCGATCTCGATGGCGTCGGAGACCTCGGGCGATACGTCAACGGCGGCGAAACTGGTCTGGCGCTTTCCTTCCGAGTTGAACGGACTGATGCGGATCAGCCGGTGGATTCCCTGCTCGCCTTTCAGATAGCCGTAGGCGAGTGGCCCCCGCACCGCAACCGTCGCACTGTTGATCCCCGCCTCCTCGTTATCCTGCCGGTCGAGCAGTTCGACGTCGTACCCTTGATCTTCGGCCCATGCCAGGTACATGCGCAGCAGCATTTCGGCCCAGTCGTTGGCGTCCGTGCCGCCATCGCGCGCGTTGATGCTGACAATGGCGGAATGGTTGTCCATCGGCCCACTCAACAGGGCCTTCAGTTCCAGATCGGTGACGGCCCGCTCAAGCTGGGCAATTTCGCCGGGCAGCTCGGCGGCGAAACCGGGGTCCTCCTCGGCCATTTCGAGCATGGTCGCCAGATCGTCCGCGCGGCGAATGGCCTCGTCAAGCGGTTTGACGATGCCTTTCAGCGCCTTCAACTGCCCCATGGTCTCCCGGGCGGCCTCCTGGTTCTCCCAGAAGCCCGGCGCACCCATGCGATGTTCAATCTCCTTTGCCTGTGCCTGCTTGTTGGCGTAGTCAAAGAGAGTCTCGCAACTGGAGAATCCGCTGCTGGATGGCCTCGGCACGGTCAATCAATTCTCGGTCCATATGTTCTTCTCTTCTCGATCGATACGTTCAGTCTTCCGGATTTCTGGCCGGCACAACGGCGCGCGAACGGGCCAGGCGACTGCGGCGGCGTTCAGATCGACAGCCACGCAGTAATGCCCCATTCGGCAAGTCGGGGCGAAAACTCCATAGATCCCCCAAAGGATTATAACGACTCCCGGGGAATCGTATAGGCACGATGGCCAGAACTCGGGTGCAGCAGCAGACTTGCGTGGCTGGAAAAAAGACCACCGGCCGGCTTGCGCCGCACCGCTACAATCACCGGACCATAGGGCGGAACCATGAAAGCGGAGGGACGCAATCCCCCCGGTGTGCTTGGCTATCCTGGGCCTGCGCGATGCACTACGCTTAATCCAGGCTAAAGTGGCTGGCAGATTGTTCCGATTATGTTGACGGCGTTGACTAGGGCGAGTTTGCGGGCTCGGTCCGTTCGCGTGTGGGAAAAACAGTTGCCTGCACGGTCGAATGGCCTCCCTGACGAACCGCTGGCACTCTCCCCCCGTGCACTGAGGCTTCGGAACATGCGTTATCACCCTCCCTTCGGCTGGACCTGGCAGATGGCCGTGCTGGTGCTGCTGGCGCTGGCCGGTTGCCGGTCGCTCGATTTCTACGATCCGGCGGCCGAAGCGCCGGTGCCGGAACCGCTCATCCCGCCTCGCGAAAAGAATATGGTCTCCCTGCCGGCCTATCGGATCGAGCCGCCCGACCTGCTGCAAATCGAGGTCCTCAAACTCGTGCCCAAGCCGCCTTACCGGGCGCAGACCTACGATGCCCTTCAGATCCAGGTAATCGGGACCTTGCTGGACCAGCCCATCGACGGGTACTACATGGTCGAGGCCGAAGGCATGCTCAACCTGGGAGCGGCGTATGGCAAGGTCCGCGTCGCCGGTCTGACCATCGACGAAATCACCCAGGCCGTTACCGAGCATCTTTCGCAGGTGCTCCGCAGCCCGGAGGTTTCCGTCCAGCTTGCCCGGGCCTCGGGCATGCAGCCCATTTCGGGCACCTATCTGGTGGCCCCGGACGGGACGGTCAACCTGCGACAGTATGGAACGGTCCACGTGGCCGGCCGAACGGTCGAGGAAGTGCATGAGATTCTCGCGCGCCACCTGACACAGTTTCTCGACGCGCCGGACGTTTCGGTTGACGTAGCAGCATACAACAGCAAGGTGTACTACCTGATTACGCAAGGGGCCGGCATGGGCGATAACGTCCGCCGCCTGCCCATTACCGGCAACGATACGGTGCTGGACGCGGTGAGCCAGGTGGGCGGCCTCTCGCAAGTCTCGAGCAAGAAGATTTGGATCGCCCGACCGGCGCCAGGTACGGCCGGCTGCGAGCAGATTCTGCCGGTGGACTGGAACGCGGTGGCGCAGGGCGGCTCGACGGCGACGAACTACCAGCTCCTTCCGGGCGACCGGCTGTTCATTGAAGAGGACGGCGTGATTGCCCTGTCGAACTGGCTTGGCAACGTGACCGGCCCGCTGCAGCGTATTGGCGGCGTCCTGTCGCTGACCACCTCCAGCGTCCGCGGCTTCCAGACCCTCGGCCGGGGGTATAACCAGAACCGGAGCGGATACTAATCGCCCAGCAAACATTGCCCCGTCGGTCTGTTTCGCGTACAATGATATACAGGAGGTTCCCCCGGATAGTGGGGGTTTCCTGCGAAGCGTCTCTATTTTTGGGAAGGTGTGGCCATGAGTACTGCTCTGCTCACTTGGACGATGGTACTGGGAGGCTGGATTCTCCCCGAAGTGAATCCCTCTGGGGTACCGACTTCACCTCATGAAGCGGCCCCAGTTTCCCAACCTGCTGCGGCCGGTTTGCAAGGTGGCGCCGTACCAGGACAGCGGAGCAATCCGGCGGCGCGGATTGCCTCTCCGTACGGTCAGGCGCAGACACCTTACATGTCGCCGACGCAGGCATCGCGCCATAACATGCCGCCGATTCCGACGGCGGCCGACGGTGTCGCGCCGCAAGCCTCGCCGTATGGTCAGCAACCGTACGGCGCCCCTGCCGGCGCATCGCCTTATGCGGCGCAGGCCGGTAGTGCAGGAAGATACCAGATGCCGTACGCGCCGACCGGCGCTCCGGGAACACCCGGCTATCGAGGGCAAAGCGGGGTGAAAGCGGCTACAATCGGGGGCAATATTATCACAAATCCCGGCATCGCACCGGAAATCGTCAAGCCCTTCTCCGACTACCAGCAGTTGCCCGTGATAAGCCCCTACCTGAACCTCGAACGCCGCCAAGGGTTCGACTTCGACAACTACAACACGCTGGTTCGGCCATTTGTCGAACAGGACTATCGAAACTCCCAGATTCAGAACGAAATTCAGGCGCTGCAGAACACCATCCAACAGCAACAGCGTAGTCTCCAGCAGATGCGACAGCAGACCGACGTTTATCAGGGAACGGCGCAACCTCGCTACTTCCAGGATACCGGCAACTACTTCCCCACCGGCCCGTGAATCAGTGAATCAGCAACAGGTCCTGGGGTGAAGAAACTCCAAGCTACGGTGCAAATTGCCTACGGCGAAGATGCGCCGGGGGCGTCTTGATCTGCCTGGTCCTGTGATTTTTCTTCTTCGAGTTGCGGCGTCCAGGCGACATTGTCTTTCCGGCTGAAGCCGGGACTCCAACGGGTCTGTCGTTAGCACCTGGAAAGGGCAGCGCCGTGCTATTCTGCCAGTCGTTTGTCGAGGATACGTTGGATGTCGGTTGGTGTGGAGTCGAGCCGGGCGGCAATTTCACCGCAGGGGAATCCGTAGTCGGCCAGCATATAGACGGTTTCGGCCGAGAGTTGGAACGCGGAGGTGCGTTCTTCGGGCGGAGCCTTTCCCGACGCATCCGGCTTCTGCGGCGAACACTCCGCCGCTTTGCGCAATGCGTTCTCCAGGCGCGCTGCAGCCCGATCGGCCTCGGCCGTTACCGCCTGCAACATGGAAATGCGGCTGTTCACCTCGGCCGCCAGGTCCCGCGCCAACTCTTGCATTTCCACTTCCCACTGGACCATTTCGGCGGATCCGTTCGCCAGGTGTCGGGCCGGGCCAGGCGGCCTGGGGCGTGGCGGTTCGACCAGGGCGCGATCGTCGCCTCGCTGGCGGCTCAGATACCGGTGGGCGCGCATCAGCAGGAAGGCAATGGTCATTCCCAGCGCCGCAAGGACGAACAGCATCGGCCGGTCAGTTTGGGCAAGCGGGATCATGGTTCGTTTGGATCGAAGGCCCTGCGGGCGGCATCGTACACTTCGGGCAGCGGCACGTGATGTTCGGCGGCCATAACCCGGCACGCCTCGTATTCCGGGGCAAATCGGGGCGGGCCGTCCTGCGGAAATGCAACCTTGCCCTCCACGTCGCCCCAAGGCGTCGTTACGCGATGCGCCTTGCGGGCAAGCACCTGGCGCACCACGGGCCAGCGCCGCACGCCGAGTGTGGACGTCTCTCGGAATAACGTGGCCTCGATGGCCGGTGCGTCTGCCGTGCGGCACAGTACGCTCAGAGTGACGCCCGGCCGGTTCTTCTTCATCTGGATGGCCGTGGTGAAGACATCGAGGGCGCCGGCCTGCCACAGCCGGGAGCAGGCATGCCCGATCAGCTCGCCGCTGGTGTCGTCGAGATTGGTTTCGACCATGCACACTTCATCTTCGTCGGCTTCGGTGACGCTCCCCAGGACGAGCCGCAGCACGTTGGCCTGTTCGGGCAAATCGGTTCGTCCCGCTCCGTAGCCGATCCGCCGGAGTGTCATCGACGGCATGGGACCGAACCGTTCGGCCAGGGCGGCCAGGATGGCGGCCCCGGTGGGCGTGGTCAATTCCGCCTCGACCTGCGACTGGGCCGTCGGAATGCCGCACAGCAGTTCGGCGGTGGCCGGGGCAGGAATACTGACTTCGCCGTGCGCGATGCGGACGCGGCCGTGGCCGATCGCAACGGGCGAGGCGACAATCCGGTCGATTTCCAGCAGATCGAGTCCCACAGCGGCGCCGACCACGTCGGCAATGGAATCGGCCGCCCCGACCTCGTGGAAATGGACCTTCTCGATTGCAACGCCGTGGACCTTGGCCTCCGCTTCGGCCAACCGGGTGAAGATCTTCCGCGCGGTCTGCCGCTGGCGTCCGGTCAGCTCTGCGGCGTCCAGCAGGGCGAGGATATGATGCAGATGCCGATGCTTGTGTTCCGGCTCGTATTCCACGGTAACCTGCGTTGCACGCAGCGCGTGTTTCTTCACCTCGGTTGCAACGAGCCGGCAGCCGGGCAGTCCCATCGAACCGACGGCCCGATTCATCGCGGCCAGATCGGCCCCGGCATCGACCAGGGCTCCCAGGGTCATATCGCCGCTGATTCCACTGGCACAATCGAAAAAGGCAATTCGCGTCACAGAGAACTCCGGATGTAAGGGACTAAACGGGGAGGAATTGCGCTCGAAAAAACGGATATCCTTCACGCCTGCTTTCGGCTATTTCACTTCAACCACAACGACGTCGTGCAGTTCCAATCGCGGGATGGCAATCCATCCGTCCGAGGCAACTTCAAGCCGGCGGCCTTCGATCGCAAGTCGGGCGTTTTGGGCCTGGACGCCCGGCAGCCGCAGCCGTATGTTCTCAATCGGCGTTCGAGGCCAACCGTATTGATCCTTGCCTCGCCGCTTTTCTTCCGGGACGGGCAGGCCAAGGCCCCGGAAACCGGCGTCGCCGTTGGGATACTTGTGAGAGACGTTCAACAGTTGAATCCAACGTTGGCCGACGTCGCCGGGCTTGAGGAACATGTTCGCGACGAGCCAGGCAGGCCCCTCGACCTGAAGCGGCAATGGCTCCGGCCGCGCGCCGATGACTTCGAGAAGTTGCTCGGCTGCCGCCGAATCCCGCTGGCGCGTCCAAGCCAGGCCGGGATCGGCAGGCAAGTGGGTTACCGTTCCTTTTCCCAGCGTCACCGACCCATACTGCGCGGGATCGAGCTGGAACCGGTCAACGAGGAGCGACCGGGCATGGGGTTCCGCCCATGCGTCGCGCGAGCCGGTCTCGGCCGTTGTGATCAGGCGGCCGCCCTGGCGCACCCATTGGGCCAGGCGGTCGGCGTCCGCCCGCGACAGTGCCGCCGCATTGGGCAGGACAAGCGTTCGGTAGCGCCCCAGCGCCTCGGCGTCTGCAAACTGGTTCTCGAAGATGAACTCGAACGGTACGTGGTGATCGGTCAGGATCATCCAGGCGCCGAGCAAACCGTCCCGGTAATCGGCCAGATGGTCGGTTTCGGGAAGATGGCCGTAGAAGTCGTGCGTGTTCTGCGAGGCCAGTACGCCGACGTCGGCCACGTACTCGCGCGAGAAATACGGTTCTCGTTTGGCGACTTCCGTGTTGATGCGAGCCGTCAGTTCGATGGGCCCTTCAAACCCGCCGTGCCATGTGCTGATGCCGTACGTAGGCCCGGCCAGGACAAAGGTGAGCAGTTCCAACTCGTGCCACGCCCAATTCGGTTTGCGCCGGGCACACGTGCCCTTCAAAGTGCCGGTCCGCCACAGGTCCGTCTGACGCGGATTCATGTCGCGGCCGATTCGCGACTTGAACCCGAGCATGAGCCATTTCTGCGAAAAATCGGACGAGTAACCATGTTGCGAAACGCCAAGGTCGTCAATTCGCCACATCGGAATGCCCGTCTCCCAATCTTTGCCGCCGAACGGCCAGAGATTCGTATTGAACGTGCAGGTGGCTTTCGGGTTGACCTCGCGGATTTGCGACTGGAAGTAGCGGGCGACGGTCAGCAGTCGCTCGTTACGCCAGCGAACCCAGCGTTTGAAGGCCGGACTGGTCCAATCGACCACGGTGGGCAGATCCAGACCGGTATCCTCTTTGAACTTCTTCTTGCAGAAATCGCACGTACAACCGGGGCGCGACGGATGGGGAATGCCGCCGAAGTAGAACCCGTCGAAGAAGAATCCGTCCAGATCGAACGCCGCCGCCTGCCGCAGCAGCTTCGCATGATGCTCGATGTACGGCGAACTGACCAGGCACATGCCCACCCGCGGGCGATTGCTGTAGTCCTTTCCCGGCTCCTCGATGAACTGCATTCGCCATTGGGGAAACCGCCTGACCGGTTCGTAATCGTCGGCATTGCGCAGGTCCTGCGCGTTGAAAACGACCCAACTTAAGACGTCGATGTTCCGGGCGCGAAGCGCCTTGATGACCTTTTCGAGATAGCCGGGCTGGGCGGCCGGATGGACGGCGGCCAGGTCGGTCGGAAAGAATACCTGCACGCGCCCGTTCATCGTGCCCAACGTAATAAGGTTGGCCCGTTCGGCCACGAGTTGCTTGACGAACGCTTCGGGATCGGAACTGGGCGGGCGGCGTTCCGTGTGGCGCAGCCGGTTCAGATGATTTTCCGGCGGCGGTTGCGTAATGGGGGGCAACATCGCACCGGCCGCTTCGCCTTCCGAAACCGGCAAGGGGGCATCGCCGGGTGAACCGATAGCGATCGTCACCGCCGGATTGTCTGCCATACATAGGCCGGGAACGATTCCAAAGAGGCCCGCCAGCAGGAGCCGGAGCGCGCCATGCACCAACAGCTTTGCGAGCGGCGAACCGGTAACGAAGGAAGTCGCTTTCATGGGAGGCTACTGGGGTTCGTGGGGGCGCCGGGCAGCCCTGGCCTGACCATTCGGCTGGCGGCAATGGCGCGAGGCGGCCAGATGCCGCCTGGGCACGGTCCGCCTGGCGAACAACGTAGTTCGCCTGCATGACAGCATATCCAGGTTGCAGCCCGGTTTCCAGAACCATGCCCCGTATGGGGGTGGGTATTTTTGGCTCGCCCCTCCGTGGCCGAATGTACGGTGGGCCGAGGGGATAGGGGACATCGGCCGCGCGACGAGGTACAATGGAAGCCCGGAGTGAACGGCCTTTCTGGAGAACCATACTGATGACGATCTCGCGACGAACGCTCTTGAAATACGGTGGTGTGGCCATGGCAACGGCAACCGGGCTGACCCGATGGCCACGTCAGGCAGCCGCGGCGCCGTCGAATCGACAGTTCACCATGGACCTGGCGTGCGGGGCCATCGGAGTCGGCGCCGATCTGCCCGAGGCCATCCGCCTGGCCCACGCGGCCGGGTTCGAGTCGGTCGCTCCCTCGCCGCAATACCTGGCCGGCCTGTCCGAGGCCCAGATGGACGCGTTGCTGGCCGAGTTGCAGGCGAAGCGGCTGGTGTGGGGTTCCGCCGGGCTGCCGGTCGAGTTTCGCCGTGACGAGGCCCGTTTCCGGCAAGATCTGAACCGGCTGCCGCAACTTGCCAAAGGGTTGCAGCGGGCGGGTGCGACGCGGGTGAATACGTGGCTCAGTCCGCGGCATCAGGAATTGACCTACGTGCAGAACTTCCGGCAACATGCGGCGCGACTTCGTGAAATTGCCAAGGTCCTGGCCGATTTCGGATTGCGCTTCGGCCTGGAATACGTCGGCACCAAAACGCTTTGGACGGCGGAACGATTCCCCTTCATCCACACCATGGCCGAGACCAAGGACCTGCTGGCCGAAATCGACCGGCCGAACGTGGGATTCGTACTCGATAGCTGGCATTGGTATACGGCAGGCGAGACGGCGGATGACCTGCGGACGCTGACCAATCAGGACGTGGTTGCGTGCGATTTGAACGATGCGCCGGCCGGTATTCCCGTGGAGGAACAGCTCGACAACGCGCGCGAGCTGCCGGCGGCCACCGGCGTGATTGACGTCCGCGCCTTCCTGAACGCCCTGGCCGCCATCGGGTACGACGGCCCGGTGCGTGCGGAGCCGTTCAACCGGGAACTGAACGCTTTGGACAACGAGGCGGCGGTGCAGGCGACGACCGCCGCCATGAAGAAGGCGTTCACCATGATCGATACGGCGCGTTGAGCCTTGCGACGAACATCATTCTCGACTTCTGCGGGAGCTGCCATCATGACCGTGCTTATCACCCGCCCGAGAATCCTCGCGACGGCCGCACTGGCTTGCCTTTGGATTGGAGCCGCGGCCTGTGCCGCCGACGGATCCCGGCCGAACGTGCTGTTCATTCTGACAGACGATCAGCGTTGGGATTGCGTGAGCCTGAATCCGGATTCGACCGTCTCCACGCCCAATATCGATCGGCTGGGGCGCGAGGGGGTGTACTTCGAGAATCATTTCTGCACCACTTCGCTCTGTTCGCCCAGCCGGGGATCGATCCTTTCCGGCCTGTATGCCCATGCACACGGGGTCTCGGATAATTTCACCGAATACCCGGATGACCTGCCTACCTGGCCGAAGGCCCTGCACTCGGCCGGGTATCGGACGGCGTATATCGGCAAGTACCACATGGGCGAGAACAACGATGATGTACGGCCGGGGTTCGACTATTTCGTCACGCACAAGGGGCAGGGACAGTATTTCGACAATACGTTCCGGATCAACGGCGGCGAGCGCAAGGTCGTCAAGGGCTATTACACAACCGTTGTGACCGATATGGCCGAGGCGTGGCTGAAGGGGCAGGATGGCAAGCAGCCGTGGGCGCTCATGCTCGGTCACAAAGCACCGCACAGTTTCTACTACCCGGAGCCGAAGTACGAAGGCGCCTACCAGTACGTGAACGCACCCTACCCGGCCAGCGCGTTCCAAATTGACGACAACGCCGCGTGGTATCGCGAGCGACTCGATACGTGGCATGGCATTTACGGCCCGCTGTTCGACTATCGCAAGGACTGGCCCGATCGATCTGCGGAAGGCGTGGCGCAGTTCGCTGCGATGATCCGCGCCTACTGGAGCACCATCTTGTCGGTTGACGACAGTATGGGCCGGCTGTACAAACTGCTGCAGGAACGGGGCGAGTTGGACAATACGCTCATTATCTTCACCTCGGACAACGGTATTCTTAACGGCGAGCACGGGATGATCGATAAACGCACCGCGCACGAACCGAGCATTCGCGTGCCGCTGGTCGTGCGCTACCCGGGGCTGACGGCTCCGGACAAGCCCCGGGTCGTCGAGCAGATGACGCTCACCGTCGATTTCGCGCCGAGTATCCTGGACGTCTGCGGCGCGCCGGCGATACCTGATATTCACGGTCGATCGTGGAAGGCCATTGCCTCGGGGCGGCCCGATCCCGACTGGCGGAAGAGCATGCTGTACGTCTACAACTACGAGGAGCAGTTCCCCTATACGCCGAACGTCCGCGCCGTGCGGACCGAACGGTGGAAGTATGTGCGCTACCCGCACGGCGATGGCGGCCCCGATCGGCACAAACCCGACCTGTTCCACCTGCCGAGCGACCCCGGCGAAGTCCATAACCTCATTGGCGATCCGCGGCATGCCGACACGGTCCGCCGGCTGCATGCCGAACTCGACCGCTTGCTGAAAGAGACGGGCGCCGCTGCGGACCAGATGCCGTTGGACCGCGGGATCAAGAAGGAGCTGCCGGACGCGAAGATTCGCTGACCCGTGCTTCGGATGAACATCCCATCGCCCACGCCATCCGGAGCCGCCTTTTGAATCTCGACCTCCTCCCACTTCTGCTCGGATGTTGCGCCGCGCTGCTGGTGGGGCTGTCCAAGACGGGAATGCCCGGTGTGGCCATCCCGGCCGTGGCGATGATGGCCCTGGCCTTCGGCGACGACACACGCCTCTCGGTCGGCGCCCTGCTGCCCGTGCTGCTTGTGGGCGACCTGTTCGCCGCATTCCACAGTCTCCTTGTGCCGCGACTTCTCTCCTGCACCTTTGCGGAGCCGTTCTGCCACGCCCCGGGTATTATTCTACATTCTCTGGCATCTGTCGATATCCCATTCTCAGCCCTGTCTGCTACCACGCGTTTGCGCTTTGCCCGACTGTCGTCGGGCCGCGTTTCACCCGTGGCTTCCGGGCCAAAACGGCGGCTCACTCATACAAAACAACGAGCGAGCTTGACCCAACCTGCGCAGACGAATCATCCGGGCGAACCCATCCGCGGTTGCAGCAAGCCTATCGGCGGCGGCGGGGGAGCAGGCAGAGGGCGAGGAGGAGGAGGCCGGCGAAGGTGGTTGGCTCCGGAACGACCGAAGTGATGAAACCGAAATCGTCAATCGCCGTATGGTACGTGCCGCTGGTAAGGTTGACCACGACCCTCTCGATGTAGGCGTCGGCCGGCGCGACGAATCCGAAGAAGGTATCGTCCGTGCCGTTGGCGACTGCCAGCAGACTCGACTGGCTGGCCGTGGTGCTGTCGCTGAAGTAAGCGGTCACGGTATACTCCGATGCCACGGCGCCGTCCACCCCTGAACCGCGCGAAAGGAGTGTCAGGCCGACGGCGGTGACGTACTCGTTGATCTGCCCGCCGACAATACTGTCGAACTCGAAGCTGCCGCCGCCCCGGTATGCGTTGTTGCCCAACATGTAGCTACCAGAGATTGCCGTGCGGCCGTTGCCGCTGAACAAATTGGTAACAAAATCGTTTGGGGTATCGCCAGCCGTGAGGCTCTTGGCGCCACCGTCGAACGAAAGGTAGATATTGTCGGCATCGATCGTATTGGCCATCGTGCCCGTATAGGTATCGAAGTCGATGACCCCGCCGTTGCCGGTAAGGTAGGCGGCTGCGACGGCGGTCTGGAAGTCGGCCAGCCCGATCTGTTGGCCGACGCCCGTGGTGGTGGCCGAGACGTCAACGCCGTTCCCGCCGGCCGGGTCGTAGACGCCCTGGGCAATCCACTCGGCCGAGGCAAATGGAGTGGCGCAGAACAGCAGCAGCGTTGCCACGATGACAAGAGAAGCAATGCGGAGGATCATATTTCGGTCTCCCTGTCACTCGCCGCCCCGGTCCCAGACTGCCCCACCCGTGCGGCGCTGAACAATTTGCGAGAACGACAAACACGTTTGTTGGATACGCATCCTATCTTTCATGGTAGACGAACGGCAGCCGATTGCAATGACGATTTCGGTCAAACCCACTAGCCATTTCGGTCAGGCCCAGGTGAAGCGAGATCCGACGACGGCCGGCCCGAGCCGAAAACCCGTGGTTCCCGAACCTCTCGCCCCGCACGCTATCACTCGACAGGGCAAGCGGGCAGTCGTGCAACAACCGCTTCCTGCGGACCTAGCTGCAGGTTGGGGCCCGGCGCGCCGGGCCAGGGTTCCCAGTGACCGTCAGGATGAAGGCGATAGCCTTCGGCGACTTCCTTTTCCAGTCCCCAGCCTGGGCTGATATCGACGGACCGTGGCTCGGTGTCCCAGTTGATCGCCAGCAGCAGACGATCGCCGTTGGCGTTGGTAGCCAGGCATAATTCGATGTCGTCGCCTGCAGGCAACCGGCCGGCCATGAGCGGCCGAACGGCGGCCGACGACTGTTCGCCGGCAATGGCGGCGAGCAACTGGTCTGCTGCGGCCGCGTCGATAGCCGAGGGGATGATCCGCTCTTTACGAGTACGCTTCTCGTGATCCCGATTCGATGCCAGCCGATCGAGGATACCGGCCGGAACGAACGCTACCTGCGGGTTTTTTAGAAGCGACTGCAAGGCAGGTTGGTCGTGGGGTGTACCGTCCTGGTCGAGCGAACCGGCGTCGCCACAAATGACGATCCGTTTGCCTTCTTCGGCCAGGTCGGTCAGTAGCTGAACCTGCTGCTGATCGACGGCCAGTGGTAGCGGCGCCAGGATCACCTGATGCGGCGACAGTTCCTCCTTGCCGACGCTTTCCAGGTAGTACAGTGTGCTGGGCACGCCGGTTCGCAGCAGCAGATAGAGTGCCTCTTTCTGCACGATCGACGCATGGCGCGGATCGGTGATGCCGCGCGTATCGAACGGCGGCTGCGCGTCCTTCGCCTGCAGGTAGACACGCCACTGATCGCAACTGGCCCGCGAGAAGAGGACGGCGACGCCCGGTTGCGGGCGGAGCCCGTCCAGCCAGGGATCGATCTTCTCCAGCAGCCCGTAGACGCCGCGAACGCACGCCTGGCTTGCCTGGGGCCGGTCGGTCGTATGACTGGTATCCATGACGTGGCTGTAGTGCCACCAGGCCAACTCATCGGCGCCGTGCCAGACGGCCGTCAGGGCGCTGCCGTAGATTTCCACGGGATCGATCTCACGATGTTCCGGCCGCAATCGGGATGCCTCCAGCACAATGCCGCATCGGCGCAATGGGCCGGCCGCCGCGAGATGCTCCGTCGTCTCGGTCACGTACCAGTGGGTGCTGTCGCCCAGGTAGTTGTGCAATTGGATGTAGGGATCGGTCGTCGCATACTCCAGCCCGGCCTCATATCCCAACCGGTCCCAAGCCAATCCGGGCCCGTACCAGAAGTCGGAGCAGATGGGCGTCACGCAGATCAGGCTGTCGGTCCGAACGGCCGGGTTGATCTGTTTTACAGCCGCGCACGAACGGCGGAGCCAGTCGGTCGTACTGTCGTAACGGAACCGGAGCCAGTGGCGATACGCCGAATCCGCAGAGGGTAGGGCGCCAGACGGTATTTCAGGAAACGTTTCGCCGAACTTCGCCTGGAATCGCCCGCGGCACCGATCGCAATCGCAGTAGGGCCCCAATTCCTTGTAGAACTCGCGGACCTTGGCGTCCGGGTGGTCGGCAAACGCCTGCTTCACGTGGTGGGTGTTCCAGTTGTATTCGTCGGGCGCCATCGACAGGCCGGCGAACGGATAGCGTGCGGCCTTGGCCAGGGCTTCCGTCCATCGCCGGCCCCAACGATTGTTCACGCAGTCGAACTGCGGGAAGTTTTCGTCCTGTGCATCTTGGATCGGCAGACGGCCCATGCCGAGCGTAAGCCACACGCCAATTCCGCGGTCGCGTGCCTGCCGGAGGAACTCGCCGAGGTCCGTCTCTTCCGGAGCCGGCTGGTTCCACACGTCGCTGGAACTGCCCAGATAGCTATGCAGCGCATTGCAGTGGAGTTGGTCCAGGTTGGCCAGCAGTTGCGTTCGTGCAGCGAGGTCGACGCGTTGGTCTTTTTCGAAGCCCGGGCACCTCAGCAGATTCGGCCCGTCCACTTCGCCAAAGAACAGGTCATCGAACCAGACGGCGCCGTCCCGCTCGCGCAGGAAGGCGTGGAAGCGGGCCGACCGGATCGGTTGCGGCGGCGCGACAATCGTTTCGGCGTACTGCCAGTCGTGCGTGCCTGTCTCGAACGTCGCCAGTTTCATCGGCCAGGAGGCGCCGTCGGCCAGCGAAAAGTCCACATACAGTGAGTACCGATAGTCCTTCGGCCCGGGCACATCGGCCGACTTGCTCCAGCCGGCGATCTTCACCGGTTTGGCCGTCTTCTGATCGAATGTAATCGTTTGGCCCACACCCTGGCCGGACGTATCGCCTTTACCAACACAACGAATGCACGATTGGCCGGCGTGGGCTCCTTCGTCCACAAATGTGAACCCGTCGCCCCACGCGCTCCAAACCGATCCTTGTAAGACCGGCCCGATCGGCGCGTAGATGCCCCGGGTGACGTGGCTATTGGGCTGGTAGCTCTCGGCGGCAAAAATGTACGGGCCAAACGCGATCGACAGAACGGCAATCAGGGGTTTCATCAGCAGCTCCTTCTTATTGTTCGAAAACGTAAAGGTACACGCCGCCGGGAGGCATGCCGCCGGCGACGCCGCCGGTTCGTTCATCGATGACGAAACGTTGGTTGAAGCGGGCAGGGTCGATCGTTCTTCCGATGATTGTGACCTTCAGCGCCTCGATGTTGTTCTCACGCGGATCGGCCGGACTGCCGTCGGGATGCGCCAACGCGTACAACTTGATCCGCTTGGGACGGTCGAACGGCAACGTAATGGTCACGGGCGTTGTGCCGTCGCCGAAATCCGCATCGTCGTGCCGGCCGTCCAGCTTGCGGTTCAATACGAGGACAGACCAGGTGTTGCCACCGCGAAAGGCGTACGCGGTCAGCAAAGGAACTTCCTGGTCGCCGCGCGTGTAGGTTGGCGCCTGATCGAACTCGACCTTCAGCATCTCGTCGCCGACGATGCCGCGATTGCGCAGCTTCAATGCGAGCCAGCCGACATGCGGCCGAAAGCCGCCTGCCTCGGGCAGCGTATGCGACGACCACCACTTGCCCGATGAGAAACCGAGATAGCACTGGTAGCGGAATCCTCGCAGACTGGAGTACATCCAGGCGTCCAGGGCGGCGAGGCCCATGGCCAGGCTCTTGCCGTACTGCTCGTCCACCTGCGGGGCGTCTTTGTTCTGCCAGTAGCCGCTGGGCCCGCCTTCGTAGGCCGTCAGTTCGTAGCGGACGGGCGGCTGGCGTCCGGCGAGCGTATCGCGAGACTGGACGGCCGTATCGATGACCTTGCCGATCCCGGTCACCCGTGCGACCAGGGTCTCCTGAACACCGTGATCGTTGAACGAGCTGGAGCCGGAGTCGCCCGTTTCCCACTTGGGCCCGACGTAGTTGGCGTGGCCGACGTAGCTGATATCGGCCCCCTGCTGCACGGCCAATTCGCCGTAGGCTCGGTCGGAATCGAGTTCGGCCGTGTAGTTGGCGCCCAGGGCAAAGCGGATCTTTTTGCCGAGCTGGTACTTATTCCAAGCAGGCATCTTCATGACGTTTTCGTTGAACATGTAGCGGGCGAAGAGGCCGTACTCGCGCCCGCCGAAGTGGACCCAGCCGGGCGGTCCCCAGCCGTCCCAACCGTAGCCGCCGCCGCCATTGTGCCAGGTTTCGTTGCCGTACTCGACGACGATCTCGCGGAACTCGTCGGTCCAGGGCGCGCCGTTGTCGCCCCGATACTTGTAGCGCGCATAGGCGTGCGGCTTGCTCTCGGGCGTGTCAACAGCCGGATCGTACGGGACGCCCAGGTACTCGACCAGCGCCAGCCATTCGTCTTCGGTGTATTCTTCGTTGCAGGTCAGGTAGGGCACAACGCGTGTCGCGGGTCTCTTGCCCGTCTTGTAGGCCCAGTACATGCACTGTGCGATGGTCGTCGCCGGGGCGTTGCCCACGTGGCAGTTCCACGCCACTTCCCAGGAGCTGTTGCCGTAGTCGGTGAACATGGCCTCGATACTCGACGGGTGGAAGATCGTGCCGTAGAATCGCAAGGCCGCCTTCCTACCCGTCTGGGGCATGGCCGACATCAGTTCGTCAAAGCTGATCTCATGCGGCGTGAAGGGGCGATGCTCGTGCTTGGCGTCGTTGCGGTAGAGGACGAAATTGTCGATCCACACCGTGCCGGGGCCGGTGAACTCCAGGGCGTGCTCGATGTGCGAGTGATGCTCTGTTGGATATTCGGGCGCGACGAAGTCGTAGTGAAACTTCTGCCAGCGGTTCGTAACGGTCCAGGGTTCTTTCTGACTTGCGGCGGCGTAGGTGTCGCAGTTGCGGAAGACGAAGCGCGCCTGCCCGTCGCCGGCCAGGCTCTCCTGCCGCAGCCACACCTCGACCCGATAATGGGCCCCGGGATGCAGTTGGCTGTACCACTGGCCTTCCTTGTCGTCGTACTTGTAATAGACGTACTGTCCCAACGCGATCTTGCCGTCCCCGGTAATGTCAGCCTGGAGGCACGTTTCGCCTCGATCTGCGAACTCGGCAGGGATGGGTTCGGGGTGCGGTACGATGCGCCCGGTCCAGGCATCGCCGACCCGGTTGAAGAACGGGCGGTGACCGTAGTAATGCTGGCGGAGATCGGGCGGGCTGGTCTCCGGCCCGATCTGGTTCGTCTTGAGTTTCAGGTAGGCATAATCGCCAAAGCGCAATTCCAGGCCGGATTGGTCCAGGTAGACGCGTTTCATGTCGTTGCTGGTCTTGCCGTCTCGGTCGTCGTTGACGATATAACCGCCGTCAGGGAACCTGGCCGAGGGGCGAGGGACCGTCGCCTGCCCCAGGAACACGACATGGTCGGCTCCCGCCAAGCTGTTCAGGTCCTTTCCGTCGCCGTAGGAGAGCGGGTTCCCTTGGCGATCGACAATCCGGTAGAAGCGGACGGTAGCGCCGTTGCCCAGTCCGGTCCAGGCGAGGTTCCAGTAGCCGGGGCCGCCGTGGCTGTCCCACTCGAACCAGTCATCGCCGGCCCGGTCGACGCGTGCCATCTTTCGCCACACGATGGGCTCGAAGCCGCTGTTCCAGACGTGGTTGTTGACAGCGAAGTTGGTTCCGCCGGCGATGGTGGTCAGATTCGCGCCCAGAGGTTCGACGCCTCGCACGGCCGTCTGTGCCGTCACGGTGATTTCGGCCGGCGTTTCGGGTCCGGCCGCCCGGGTTGCGGGCGGCATCAGCCCGAAGGTGCATCCGCTAGCGACAAATAAGGCGATTGCGATTCTCACGGATTACCTCCTTCGGTCACAAGAGAAGGGCACTTCCGTTTTCAGGTGCGAATGGCAATTCGTTGGAGTCCCGGCATCAGCCGGAAAGCGAAAACCGCCTGAAGGCGGCACTCCAACTATGGCGGCGTGCACCTAGAAACGGAGGAGTCCTGAACGGCCGCCGTCGGCCGGCGACGCGCGCCGGCCGACGAAACGGCTGTCAGATATGGTATCGGGCCGGGTGGGCCCGACTACGGTTTACTTGGGCGCCGGCAGCAGGATGGTGGCGTTTTCGGCGAAGGCGGCTTCGCCCTCTTTGCCGTCCATGCGGTAGCGGATCTTGAGCGTTTTGACAACGCCGTTGATCGGATCGCCGCCGAACGCCGTGTTGTACTGCGGCGAGGGCAGGACAATCAGCGGAAGATTCTTTGCGGCCTTCCGGATCGTGTCGGTCACGTCCTTGAACTTGTCCTGCGCGCCGTATTCGGCCTTGATGATTTCCAGCTTGACCGGCGCCTGGCCGAGCTGCTCGAGCAAGGTCTTCACGTCGACCGATTGGCCGCCGACCTTCTGGGCGATGGCCATCGCCACACGCGTGGCGTCGTTCTTCAAGGCCGGCGCCTTCGTCGCGTCGGCTGCGACCTTGAGCATGTCGAGGCTCGGGTAACGCTCCATCACTTCGAAGACGAGGGCCCGCTCTTCGTTCCGCGTGGCGGCGTTCAGGGCGTCGCGGCACATGGCGGCGCGCTGGGCGTCGGGAATAACGAACTGGCGAACCAGGCGGATGTAGCCGCGCAGCGCGCGAATGCCGTACTTGGCGTTCGGCGTCTTGGCCACTTCCAGCAGCACCGGAGCAGCGTCGACCGTCATCCAATCGCCCAGCAGTCGGGTGGCGGCATCCTGCATTTCCACATTGTCGCCCTTGGCGGCCTTGCCGACCGTATCGAGGGCCTTCTCGCCGCCCATCGCGCCCAGGATTTCGAGGATCGCGCACTTGGCCGGAACCGCCGCCCTGGCCATCGCCGCGGTCAACTGGACGGCGCAGGCCTCGCGGTCCGGCATGCGGATACACGCGGTTCGCAGGGCTTGCATGGCGGCCTGTGCATCGGCGTCGGAGTCGGAGCCGACGGCCCGCTCGATCAGAATGCCGAGGTTGGCGGGACCGACCGCCGAGCCAAGCGCCACCAGCGCCGCGGCGCGTACCTGGGCGTCGGCATCGTCGGCTGCCTTCAGCAGGGCCGGCACGGCGGCTTCCACTCGGCGGCGGCCGACCATCTCGATCAGCACAATGCGGACCGGGCCTTCCGCTTCGGCCAGTCGAGCCACCAGGTCGGCATTGACGTCGTCGCCCGGCAGTTCCTCGATGGCGGCCTTTGCCGCAGCGACCAGTTCCTCGTCTGCTTCCAAAGCGATCTCGAGCAGGGCCGGCACACAGGAAGCGCCGCCTGCACGACCGATGGAACCGATGGCCGCAAGGCGGACTTCCGGCTCGCCGCTCTTGGCGGCTTCGAGCATGGTGGGCAGCACGAGCGCATCGCTGCGACTGGCCAGGGCGAAGACGAGCATGGCCCGCCGGCCCGAGGGTGCCTGGCCGAGTGTTGCCACCAGCGCTTCGGTGACCTCGCGGCCGGGCAGTTCACGGCTGGCTTGCAGTCCGAGGGCGAACATGGCCTTGTCGTCGGCTTTGAGTTGTTCGACCAACAACGGGATTCCGGCCGCGCCGCGTGCGAGGATCGCACCGCGGGTGGCCTCGATCACACGGAACTTGGGCACGTCGGCGCCACGGACCTTGTCGTACAGCCGGGCCGCTTCATCGCGGTTGCCGTCGGCCAGCGCCTTTTCGGCGCACAGCACCAGTCCTTCGGCAACCGTCGTTCGCAGCGGGGCCTGGCTGGCGTCGAGTGCCTGCTCCAGGGCCTTCGTGGCCTGGGCGCTGCCGATGTGTCCCAGCGCGGCGGCGGCGGCGGCAGCCACTTCCACATCGGCGTCTTTCAGCCGGGCGATCAGGGCGTCTACCGCCTTGGCGTCGCGGCGAACGCCAATGGAGTTGATCACGCCGATCAGCCGGCGGCCGTCCACCTTGGTCATCGCATCGCGCAGGGCCGCGTCGGCCTCGGGACCGGGAATCACTTCCAGGGCGATCCGGGCCCACGAAACGAGTCGTTCATCCTCCAGCAGCGGCGCCAGGGCCGGTACCGCCTCGGCATCGCCGTAGACGGCCAGCCGTTTGCAGGTGATGGCCTTTTCGGCATCGGGCGTGTCGTCGGCCTTCAGCGTGGCGATCAGCTCGGCCTGCCGCGCGGCGGCCGCGTCTTGATCCTGGGCGCCGGCCACACCGGCGGCCGTTAGGACCGCCGCCGCCAGCGCGACGCACATCGTGTAGTATCGAAAGGTACGCATTATCGTTTTCTCCTCGAAGGTGATTCGCACCGAAGAACGTCGGTTCCACGGCGCGACAGTGTTGTAAGGTCTTTTCTCTGCCGGTCAGAAACACACGTGCTTACAGTCTCCAGGGGGCGCGCAGTGCTTCGGACCGCAGGCGGTTGGCCTCTTCGTCGCCGGGGAACTCGTGCTTCACCGGATCGAACTTCACGGTCCGATCGAGGAAGACGGCGATGTTTGCCCCATGACAGGCGATGTGCGAATAGCAGGCGGCCTCGGCGTTGGCCAGCGGCTGGTTCCGCGTCTTCACGCAGTTGAGGAAGTCGCGCACGTGGAACGTCGCCGGGTAACCGCCGATCTCGGCCACCTTCCGGCCGGCCAGCAAGGCAGGCGAACTGAGGACCATCTTGCCGCTATCGCCGGCTTCGACCCAACCGGTCTCGCCCTCGAAACGGACCGGGCAAGATCCCAGCGGCAGCCAGCCGTCGTTCCGGATAATCAGTTCGACGCCGTCGGCATATCGGGCAACCACGCGGCCATCGACCGGCGGGTTGTACTCGACCGGGGCCGTACCGTCGGCATTGGCGGCCCACTGGCACAGATCGACGCAGTGCGAGCCCCATTCCAGCACGCCGCCGCCGACCATGCCGCCGCCCTTCTCGAAGTTGAAGCCGTTCAGATGGGCCTTGTTGAACGGTCGCCACGCCGCGGGTCCCAGGTAGAGGTCCCAGTCGATCTCTTCCTTCGGCGGTTCGGGCTCCGGGGTGGACCAGCCGCTGCTGACCGTGTGCATTCCGGCCGGATGCGCGTGGACCGCTTTGAGCTTGCCGAGTTTGCCGGTGCGGGCCAGTTCGCAAGCGAACGCGAAGTGCGGCAGGTTGCGCCGCTGCGTACCGGCCTGGAAGATCCGACCCGTGCGGCGCATGGTTTCGGCCAGGATCAGGCTTTGCGAGATATTCTTCGTGCAGGGTTTTTCGCAGTACATATCCTTACCGGCGCGGGCCGCGTAGATGGCGGCCGTCGCGTGCCAGTTCGGGCCCGTTGCGATGAGCACGGCGTCGATGTCGGGCCGTGCGAGCAGTTCGCGGAAATCGCGATACGTGTCGCAGTCGTTGTTACCGTATTTCTTGTCGGCAATTTCCTTGACCGCCTTGCGCCGTGCAGCCTTGATGTCGGCAACGGCGACGAACTGCACGTCGGGCTGCGGCAGGAAGCACCCCAAGTCGTAGGTTCCTCGGTTGCCGATACCAATGCCGCCCAGCACGATGCGTTCGCTGGGCGCCACGATGCCGTCTTTTCCCAGCACGGCGCCGGGAATGACTGCGGGCGCCATCAATGCGGCGCCGGCCTTCAGCGCCGTCTTCAGAAACCGGCGCCGGTGGTGTGCTGTCCGTTCAGCCATGATCATCTCCTCGGGTGAAAAACAAATGCTTGCATAGGTGGGAAATCGGAGTTCTCGTTGCAGCGCCGATTCGGCCTTTCTCGCAAAACGTGCAATGGGCCGGATTCAACCGATCCGGCCGGCCGTCTCCTGCCGGTATCCGCTCCGATGCCGCGGTGTGGTGCGAAAGGCGTCGTTCCAGAGGAAGAGGGGCTACCGCTTCCGGAGGTGCAATTCATCGCCTATCGGCCATTCATCATAGTAGCACATTCTGCCGGTGTCCAGCGCGTCCCCCCTCCTGTGGCCGGGTCGCGCAGTACGGCGATTCGTTGCAGCAGACCTCGTAACGTTGCCCGATTCCGGTCGAGATGCCGGGTGGAAAACCGGGGGGTATCCGGCTATGATGACCACTTCCACAACTGCCGCAGGGGGTCCTCCGATGATTCGTCCGATGCTTCTCCGTTTCGCTCTGTCCGCTCTCGTTCTGGCCAACGCCTTGCTTGCGGCAACAGGCCGCAATGCGGACGCGGCGCCATGTCTGCCGATGTCGCAGGCAGAAAGTCAGGAGATTCTCGCACGGCTTCGCACGGCGATGTGCGATCAGGCAGAGGCATACTTTTCGCCGAGAACCCATGCCTGGTATTCGCAGCGTCTGGATCGGCTTCCGCCGGCCGCTGACGTGAAGGACCTGTATCCGAATCCGGTCGGTTACGGCACGGGCATGGACGATTGCCCGCTGTTTGAGGGGGCGCTGATGGTCGCCCTTGTCGAACTGTACGACATGACGCACGCGGAATGCCTGCGGAACGAGGCCTTCGAGGTCTACGAGGGGCTGAAGCTGTGCGGCACGGCGCACGGTGTACCCGGGTTCGTGGCGCGCGGGATTTGCATCGAAGATGGGACGAGCGCCTATATCACCTCGTCTCGCGACCAGTACACGCATTACGTGGACGGATTGTGGCAGTACTATCACAGTCCGCTATGCAGCGAGCGGTCGAAGGGCGAGATTCGCCGGTTACTGGGCGTGCTGGCCGATACGATGACGGAGCAGATTGTCGAAGCGAACGATTTCGGGTTTCTGCGGGCCGACGGCTCGAAGGACCCGCGCGGCCTGCACAAGATGTGGCGCGTCTACGCCCATGAAGTCGCGCGAATTGCGATGATCTACGCAGCCGCGTGGGACGTGGGCGGCGACAAGGAGCACTATGCGTCGTATCGCCGGTATCTGCTGCCGGCCATCCGGGAATCGATTGAGCTGAAGAACAAGCCGGCCAACGAGGTCAACGCCTGGGTGCCGCCGTACAGTTGCTTCCAAATGGCCTGCTCGCTCGCCCTTCTGTACCGGCTGGAAGAAGATCCGGCCGTCAAGGCCGATATTCTCGAGGCCATGATCGTGGCCAGGAACCTGGCCGCACAGAAAATGCCCGGGGCCGCACGGCGGAATCGGCGCGAGCTTGCCGAGCTGCTGATCGCGCAGTTGATGATCCGGCAGTTCGGGCTGGACGACGAACAGAAGCCTTATCTCTGCCAGGCGCTGCGGCCGGAGGGGCTTGCCAAGGGCGGTCCGCCCACAACCATCCACCTGCTGGCCTTGTACGCGAAAGCCTGCCAGTCAGGTTTGCTGCCGGTTCCGCAGCAGCTATCGCCCAAAACGTGGGCGTCTGCAACGGGCGAACGTGAAGATGCGCAACCGGCCCCGCTGTTCTCCGTAACGAAGAAGCCCATCATTCCCGAACGGGACGAGCACCTGGTCGTCTTCCTGGCCGATCCGCACGTTGGGGCCCAGGCGGGAGAGCCGCAGGAGAATCTCGCGCAGTTCCAGGCATTCTGCGACCGGATCGCAGCGATGCGGCCGCGGCCGGCGGCGGTGGTCCTGGCAGGGGATCTCGCGTTCGACCAGGGGACGAAAGACGATTATGCATGCCTGAAGCACGTCTTGCAGAAGTTCGACGCCGCCGGTATTCCCTGGCGCGCCTGCTTCGGGACGACCGATCGGCGCGAGGCCTTCTTCGAGGTCTTTCCGCAGTGCGCGGGCACGACATCGCAGGTTCCGGGCCGGATGGTCGGCGTGGTCGAAACGCCGCGGGCCGATTTCATTCTTTTGGATACGTTGCAGGAAGGGAAGGCGGAAGGCGCGATTGGCGACCGACAACGCCAATGGCTGCAAGAACAACTGGAACGGTACCGGCAGTCGGGCAAGCGGTTCTTTGTCGTATCGCATCATCCGGCCCCAGAGCTGGACGCGGCATCGCTTGTGGCGCGAGCGCCGACGTGCGTCGGCTGGATCAGCGGGCGCGACCACATGTGGAAGCAGGATACGGAATCGGTTCCCAAGCAGTTCCATCTACAAAGTACGGCCTATGCGCCGAACGCGTGGACGCGCCGCGGGTTTACCTACTTGAAAATGGACGCGTGGGAGTTCGTCTTCCGCCCGGTTTCGCCCGATACGAACGACCTTTGGGAACGCCGAATCTGGGTCGTGCGATTCCCGCGGCCGTCCGAGAAGGCAACCGGGCAGTAACCACCCTTCGCCCCGATGGACACCTGCTATCCGAGAAGGGTCCAGCCGTCGCGGTACTCGCGCCGGATGTACTGGTCCGCCTCGGGGCAGTTGGTCGCCTTGAGGTTCTTGGCGTCCCACTGGAGCTTCTTGCCCACGCGGAAGGCCACGTTGCCCAGCAAGTTGTGTTCGATCAGCTTGCCGGAGTAGTCGAAGTTGCACAACGTGGGCGAGCCGGTCTTCACGCCGTTGAGCCATTCCTGGTGATGGCCCGGCGACGGCGGAATCGTCTTCTCCGGCGGCGTGAAGTCCTTGTACTTGTCCGCGGGCAGCAAGACGTGCTTGCTGTAGTCGGCCACCAGGTTGCCCTTGTCGCCAACGAACATCACACCAATATGCCACTTGGTCAGGTCCACGCCTTCCGGCGACGGCGGCCGCTTCTCGTTGTCGTACCAGGTGAGCTTCACCGGCGGCATATCGCCCCGCGCCGGATGCTCCCACGTCACCACAAGCCAGATCGGATTCGTATACGGGCTGGCCGGATTCGGCTCGCCGTACGCCTCGCAGGTGAGCGGGTCGCGCAGCTTGAGCGCCCAGAAGGGCAGGTCGATCAGGTGGCTGCCCATGTCGCCCAGACACCCGTTGCCGAAGTCCCACCAGCGGTTCCATGTCAGGTTGCCCGGCATGTACTGCTTGTTGTACGGCCGATACGGCGCCGGGCCGAGCCAGAGGTCCCAGTGCAACCCTTCAGGAACCGGATCTTCGCCCTCGGGCAGTCCGCCGCCAGGTCCCTTTCGACCGCACCAAACGTGCGCTTCGCGAACCGGCCCGATCGCGCCCGATTGAACCAGTTCGACCACACGGCGGTAGTTCTCGGTCGCGTGGATCTGCGTGCCCATCTGGGTGGCGACCTTCGACTTCTTATACGTATCCTGCACGACGCGCGCTTCATACACGTTGTGCGCCAACGGCTTCTCGCAATAGACGCCCAGCCCGCGCTGCATGGCCCAGCAGCTTATCGGGGCATGCACCTGGTCGGCCGTACTGCAGGTAATGGCGTCGAGCCCCTTGTGATCGACCATCTTCCGCCAATCGACGTACGTTTCGGCCTTGGGGAATTTCTTTTTGGCCTCGGCCAGGTAGCTTTCGTCGATATCGCACAGCGCGACGATGTTCTCGCTGGCGACCGACATCATATTGGCCCGGCCCCGGTGATTGACGCCGACAATGCCGATGTTGAGCTTCTCGTTCGGCGAGGCGGCACGCGCCCCGCCTGCCCCGGCCACCCAGAAGCCGATCCCGGCGAATGTGGTGTTCTTCAGAAACCTTCGGCGACTCGTCGTGCGGCTCATCGATCGACTCCTTTTTGCTGGGGAAGAAAGGCCTTGGAGACCGTCAGGCGGTCCCCGGTTGGTTCCTTCAGGGTAGCAGGTTCACGGCGGATGTCAAGCAAAGGGCCGGTTGACGCCCATCGGTTGCAGGGGCGAGCCTGGCTGATCGGCACGTGTCCCACCCAATACTCGGCAGGTGCGCTCGCAATTCCAACAAGAAGAACGGGGGGGCGCCAGAAAGCCTTGTCCTGCACCGTTCGGTCATGCCCTTGACTCCGCGGTTCGGATGTGGCGACAATGGTGGTGAATTCTTCTGCTCAGCAATGGTGCGATTATGAAACACTTTCGTCCGCATGCGGTTATCACGTCTGCCCTATACTTTGCCCCATTGCTGGTGATCGTGGCCTTCACCGCGACGAACGCATGTGCCACAGCAGACGACGTCTTACAGTGGAACCTCGACGAACAAACGGGGCAACTGACGGTGTTGCGTGCCGGGTCGGAACTTCGGTGGCAAAGCAGCCGGCTGGCCGAGATTACCTACTGGGACGCTGCCGGCAAGGAAGAACGGCAGGAGGTTACTTCCGACACCGGATGGACGTTCCGCTGGGAACCGGCGAAGGATGTCCAGCGGCTCATCTGCCGTCAGGGCGACCTCGGATTATCGCTGGCAATCGACTTCGCTGCCGACAACGACGTGCTCACGGTCACGGCGCCGGCCGGCACGATTTCCGAGACGGGCAACGCGCGTCTGAAAACGCTCCGCCTGCTGCCCCGGTTCGGCGCTGCGGCCGAAGGCGAGCAAGGTTACCTTGTCATTGCGCAACAGTCGGGAGCGCTGTGCCGGTTTCGAGATAAGAAGCCGGCGGAACACTGGGTATCGGTCTACCAGAGTCTCTGCCAATGTCCGATGCCGTTGTTCGGCATGGTTCGCGGCAACAGTGGGGCAGCCGGCATTATCACCAGCGGTCAATGTGACGCGCGTTTCTGCATCAGCACGGCTTGGGGGCCGGAAAAGCAATACGCAATGGATCCGGCCTTTACGTTGCGATCCCATCGTGAAGAGACACGTCTTCCCGACGATGCCGCGGTCCAGTATCACTTTCTGCCTGCCGGCGAGGCCTCGTGGTTGGGGGTGGGAAAGCGTTACCGGCAGTACAATTTTGCGCATCGCGATGTCCGGCCGCTTCGGCGGCGAACGGCCGAATCTCCGGAGTTGGCTTATTCAGCACGGGCCTTGCAGGTACGGGTTCGGTTGGGGGTGAAGCCCGTGCCGTACGAGATCAAGGAGCAGACGCCCGAGAACGAGCCGCCCATGCGCGTCTTCTGCGATTTTACGCGGCTGCGCCACCTCTTTGACGAGTTCCACCGGCAAGGGATCGAGCGAGTGGAGTTCTGCCTGGTCGGCTGGAACCGTGGCGGGCACGACGGCCGTTATCCACAGATATTCCCGGTCGAGCCGCTATTGGGTGGCGAAGACGAACTGCGCAAGACGATTCGCCACGGGCAGTCGCTCGGTTACCAGGTGGTGGCGCACGACTGTTATTACGGCGCCTATCGTATCTCGGACCAATGGGACGAAGCCTACCTCCGCAAGAAATTCGACGGAACGCTTCGAAAAGGAGGCACTTGGGGCGGCGGACAGAGTTACAACATCTGCCTGGCACGCGCAGATGAATTGTTCGCCCGGCGCGATCTGCCGCGAATTCGCGAACTTGGCTTCAAAGGATGCCACTATACCGATGTCCTCTCGATCATTGGCCCGCGTCCCTGTTACGATCCCAACCATCCACAGACGCGCAGCCAGGATGCCGAGTCAGCCACGCGCATTCTCGCCCGGGCCCGCGACGTGTTTGGCGGCTCGCAGTCTGAAGGTTCGCTCGACTTTGTCGCTCCGGCCCTCGATCGACTCCTGTACATCAATTGCGACAAGTGGTCTCCCCTGGCCAAGAAGCCATACGTCGACACGTGCGTACCCCTCTACCAAACGGTGTACCACGGTGTCTTCCTCTACAACCTTTCCACCAATGTGGTCAACAGTCTACCGGGCGAAGACGGTTACCTGCAGAACCTCGAATACGGTGGCACACCGTTGATCTATTTTTACGGCCATTTCCTGCTTGATGAAGGGAAGAACTGGCTCGGGCAGCGCGACTATCGCTACGACGATGCCGAGGGACTCAGGCAGGCGGTGACCGAGATCCGAAAGGTATCGGATGATCTGCAGCGTTTGGGGCACTTGCAGATGGAGTTCCTCGAAGATCATCGACCGTTGGCCGATGGTGTGTTTGAAACCGTGTACAGCAACGGCGAGCGCCTTATCGTGAACTACGGTGAAAAGGCGTTTTCCATGGACGGGCAGACTGTACCGGCGAAAGGCTTCGTGCTGCTTAAGCCGTAGATTGCGAGGGTAGCGCAGGTTGTCGGCCGGCTCGTATATCAGGTCCCGCGTTCCTGGAGGAAGGACTCACTTCACCAGCTCGAACAGGGCCGTGTCGGGCGTTGCGAACGTGTAGGTGAACTCGGCCGCGTTTTCTGCAACCGTCGCGCCGGAAAGGACATCGATGACCTTGCCGTATGTCTTGGGTAAGAAAACCTTCTGCGAGCCGCCGTCCTTCAGGTGGATGGCCAGCAGTCGTTGGTTTGCGTAGACGGGCGTTTCGTGTTCCGTGTATAGGTGAACGCCGGCCTGCCTGGCAATCGCGCGCATGGCGCTGGGCGTCATCGTCTTGTACTCGAACGAATAAACCGAGGTCCAGCCGTCCATCGGTGCGGTTGCCGGTCCGGCGGCCCCGTATTCCGTACCGGTCCACTGCCGAACGCGGGCGGTGTCGAGCGTCTTGCCGTCACTGACGCCCGGGGCGTAAACCCAGACGACCGTGCGGTTATCCTTCAGGATATGCTTCTTCAGGATCTCGGCCCGGTCCGGAGTAATCAGCAGCATGGCCGGAAGGAAGACGGCCTTGTATCGCGACAGGTCGATGACCGGGATATCGTTGAACGAGTAGACGTCGAACGGGGCGCCGATTCGATTCATCTTGTCGCGGAAACCGCGGGCCATGGCCGACGCGTGCGGCATCTTCTCGTTCACGCAGTACGCGCTCTGCGGATCGGCGATCAGCAGAATCTCGGCCACCGAGGCCGACCGGTCGTTGACGTACGCGTCGGAGATTCTCTGAAGCTGCGCGATCCGTTCCTGCGTCTCCTTGGCTCGAAACCATCCGCCCCACATATCGAACCACCAGAGCGACGCATGGTTGATCAGCGCGAAGCACGCTTCGCGCGTCAGCCCCGCCTCGTCCTCCGCCTGCGTCTTCCACGAATTGCCCCCGCCGGCCGTGTGCGTCCGGTGATCGATTTCGTGCAGGTAGCGTTTGCCGTAGCGCAATGCGGCGCCGTGGACCAGTTGGGGGCCGCTCCCGCCGCCGATCATGCGGTCGTTGTAGGTGCCGGGGCTGATGAAGAAATCGATATCCGGACTCGCAAAGACGCGTTCGTAATCGAGATGGCCGAACGAAACGAGCTTGTTATCGCTGACCATGTAGTAGCCGAAGAACACGCCGATTTCCTTCTCGTTCGGGATTGCTTTGCGCGCCGCCTTGGCGAAATGCAGAATGGCGTCGCCGATTACCTCGTTATGGAACTGCCAGTAGCGGATCTTTTCGGGCTCTGTGGCCGGGTCGTAAACGACATTCTCGTGCTTCGCCTTGCACAGCGCGGTTTCGGCGGGGACCGACTCGCCCAGCGAAAGACCTCGCTGCTCGCACCACCGGCGCCATGCCGTGTTTTTCACCCGGCTGCTGCGCCCCCGGTCGTACTCGTACCATTCGGACGTCCCGCCGCCGGAAAGGATGTACGCGGCGATCTTATCCCCGTACTTCTTCTCGGAATACGCAATGAAATCGAGCATCCATTGGGTGGTGATATCAAGCCATTGCGGATCCGCCGCGGCGTGCGAGACGTCGGCAAAGCTATCCAGCGCGAACTTGCGGGTCAGCCAGTACGGCGTATTCAGGTCGATCATGCAAAGAAACTTCGCCTCCGGATTCGCCGAGAGAAGATCGTCTACCTGCCGGTCGTAAGCGGCGAAGTCGTACTTCTTCACGCCCGTCCAGATAGGCGGATACTTGCAGTATTCGAACCCGATCGAATTGATCGTATTCGCAGCGAAGAAGCAACGCGTATTGATCCCCAGCTTTTTGAACGCGGCGGTCGTTTCCAGTTCGGGCCAGAAGGAGCGATAGCAGGTGTAGATTTGCTTGTCGATGGCGCCGGCCGTGTAGACCTTGGCCGGCTGATCGGCCGGCGCAAGCAGCGCAGCGTACGCCACGGCCGCTCCGATTACGTGGGTCATCATGGTTCAATTTCCTGCGTTCTGGTGTTTCGTGCCGTGGCATTGCGCAACGGCGATGCTCCTCCAGTGTAGACGTATGGAGCAAGCGGAGCAAGCAGGGCAAGCAGCACACCACCCAGTCGCGGTTCATTGCCCGGAGCGACGATTTGCAGGTACAATGCGCTCTTCCGGTTCTTCGGCGTTGAGCATTCCTGACGGGCGATTGTCGAAGAAATCGCTCTTCGCGGCCGATATCGCAACGAACTCGCATTTTGGGGTACGGTGAGCATGATGGTCTTCACGAAACGATATCCGTCGGTTG
Organism: Thermoguttaceae bacterium; assembly: GCA_040772845.1. GTDB lineage: Bacteria > Planctomycetota > Planctomycetia > Pirellulales > Thermoguttaceae > PWXP01. Next base: position 3,641,901 of record JAXGXG010000001.1, on the reverse strand, counting down.
GGGCAGTTCCCGGCACACTGGTGATCGCCGAAGATGCGCCGCCTCCACGGATCCATGTGATCGTCTATACGCCTGAGAGCGTCCGTGAGCACGACATCTCCGACGTTGAGCAATTGCAGGGATTGATTTCCGAAGACGCCGTCATGTGGGTCGATGTCCAGGGATTCGGCGATGAGCAGGTGAGTATCGTTTTGGGCAAGGGCTACGTACTGACGTTTCAGGAGCGGTATGGCGACGTTCTGGACCCGGTTCGCCGGCGGATTCACGAGGGCAAGGGATTGACGCTTCGGGGCCAGGGGGCCGATTACCTTGCCTATGCCATCCAGGATACGATTATCGACGGTTATTATCCGGTCCTGGAGATTCTGGGCGACCAGTTGGCGGACCTGGAAGACAAGATCATGACGCAGCCGGGCCCCCGACTGTTGCGCAAGCTGAATCGGACGAAGAATATGCTCTCCGATCTGCGCCGATCTCTATGGCCGCAGCGCGAATCGGTCAATTCGCTGATTCGGGACGAGCACCCGCTCGTTACAGATGTCACGCGCATGTACCTGCGCGACACGTACGATCACTGCATTCAGACAACCGAAGTGATCGAGATGTACCGCGAGATGGCCGGCGGCCTGATGAACACGTACCTGTCATCGATGGCCAATCGGACCAACGACGTGATGCGGGTCCTTACGGTCATGGCGAGCATCTTCATTCCGTTGACCTTTCTGGCGGGAATCTACGGCATGAATTTCGATTACATGCCCGAACTCCACTTCTGGTGGTTCTATCCGTTGATGTGGCTGGCCATGCTCCTGCTGGGCGGTACGATGGTTCTCTACTTCTACCGCAAAGGGTGGATGAGTGCGAGCACGAACGGACTGCCCGACGATGAAGACCCCGAAGACTGATATCCCGAAGGCGAAGGACCGGTTCCGGCCGATCCGCATGCAGCAGCCGCGAAATGAGAATCGCAGTGGGCAGGGCAGGGCGGCCTGGCCCGGGCGAAGAGTTCGCGGGAATCCTCGCCCGGGCACAGGACCGTGCCAAGATCGACGAGTGATGGGGGTCAGATGTCGGCGTACATGCAGAACTCGTACGGATGCGGACGCAGCTTCATCTGGTTGACTTCATGCTCCGTCTTGTACCAGATCCACGTGTCGATCACGTCGGGCGTGAACACGTCGCCGCGTAGCAGGAACTCGTGATCGTCCCGAAGGGCCTTCAGGGCTTCTTCGAGCGAACCGGGGGTGGTCGGGACGTCCTGAAGCTCTTCCGGCGTCAGGTCGTAAATGTCCTTGTCCAACGGCTCGCCCGGGTCGATCTTGTTCTGGATGCCGTCCAGGACGGCCATCAGGATGGCCGAGAAGGCGAGGTACGGGTTGCAGCTCGGGTCGGGGCACCGGAATTCGATCCGCTTGGCCTTCGGGCTCGGACTGTACATCGGAATCCGAATGGACGCCGAACGGTTCCGCTGCGAATAGGCCAGATTGACCGGCGCTTCAAAACCCGGTACGAGACGCTTGTAGCTGTTGGTGGTCGGGTTGGCGAACGCGCAAATAGCGGCAGCGTGCTTCAGCAAGCCGCCAATGGCGTACAACGCCATATCACTCAAACCTGCGTATCCGTTGCCCGCGAACAACGGCTGATCGCCCTTCCAGATCGAGATGTGCGTGTGCATGCCCGACCCGTTGTCGCCGAAAATCGGCTTCGGCATGAACGTGACCAGCTTGTTGTGCTTCCGGGCCACGTTCTTGATGATGTACTTGTACATCATGGTCTTGTCGGCAATGTCGACCAGGGTATCGAACTTCATGTCGATTTCCGACTGGCCGGCCGTTCCGACCTCGTGATGCTGGGCCTCGACGTCGATTCCCGACTCGATCAGGTAGTTCATCATCTCGTTGCGGAGATCCATCAACTGGTCGGCCGGCGGAACGGGGAAGTAGCCTTCCTTGTACCGGAGCTTCGAGCCGAGGTTCGGGCCCTCGTCGCGGCCCCGATTCCACTGCCCCTCGATCGAATCGATGTAGTAGTACCCGGCGTTGGGCGTCTGCTCGAAGCGGATGTCGTCGAACACGAAGAACTCCGCTTCCGGCCCGATGTAGCACGTATCGCCGATGCCCGTGCTCTTCATGTAGTTGATCGACTTGCGAGCGACGTTACGCGGGTCGCGCGAGTAATCTTCACGCGTGATCGGGTCCTGGATGTTGCAGATCATCGACAGGGTGGTCAACTCGGTAAACGGGTCGATCATGGCCGTCTCCGGCTGCGGAACGATCAGCATGTCGCTCTCATTGATCGCCTGCCAGCCGCGGATGCTCGAACCGTCGAATCCGAGGCCGTCCTCGAATACGTCTTCGTCGAGCCTTCCGACAGGAATGGTAAAATGCTGCCACAACCCGGGAAAGTCCATGAACCGCATGTCAACGGCCTTCACGTCCTTTTCCCGACACAGGGCCAAAACCTCTCTGGGGGTCATACTGGTCTCCTCCAAAACGCACCGAAAGAAACGGGTAGTCCAGTACGCGGGACGCATCAGCCGGATTAACTTGGCACGGTCCGCCGACGTACAACAGTGAACCCAAGTCATGGTGTAGGGGAATGGATTCGGGTTCGACCTTCCCGAATTGCAAAGCCAATGCCATTGCCGGACGAGAACACCCACCCGCTTCCCGTAAACCCCTTCTGGCAAAGGGTTTACGTGCAATGCGCGTCAAACATGGGCAACGAGATGCAACCGAACCTGCCTGCCCCGCGCGCACGGCGTGCCTAATCGCCGTGCATGTCGTCCAGCTCCCAGCGGTAGAGCGGGTGGTCGGGAAGGCGACACGCTGGCTCGGTCCATTGCAGGGGGACGGTCCGCCGCACGCGGAGGTTCAGCCGTTCGCTCTGCAGACGGCGGACGGCCAGTGCGAGTTGGTAGGAAGCCCCGTAACGCAATTCTGCAAGCTGCCAGCGCTGGGGCGCGTCGCTTTCCGGATCGGCAAAACCGATTGCCGGACGGGCATCGTAGGAAAGCGAGAAGAAGAATTCGGCCAGGGGCACGGTCAACCCCTCGCCCCGCGCCTTGACGTACGACTCTTTGAAAGTCCAATGGCGCAGAAACTCCCGACTCCGGCAGTCGCAACCCGCGGCCTCGACGGCCGCCGCTTCCGACGGGGCGAAGAAGCGACGCGCCAACTCGACGGCCTTCGGCAGGTCTCGCATTCGCTCCACGTCCACGCCAACCTCGGCGCCCGACGTGACCGCGCATACGACCAGCCGGCCGCTGTGCGACAGGTTGAAGCGAAGCGGGAGACCGGCCGGCTCGGCGATATGCGGCTTTCCATAGTTGTTCGCCGTGAAGACCCATTCCCCTGGACCGCAATCTGCGTAGTGCGAAAGGACCGTGCGCGCCAACGCCCGCGTGCACCGGTAACGCTCGCGACCGCCGGGGAACCGGAACCGCTGTTCCTGCTGCAGTTCGCACTCGGGCAGGATTTCGGCGTATTGTTCAAGCGTCTTTGCTTCGACCGTATCGAGATCGAGGATCCAGAGGTCGACGTCGTTCGAGTCAAGCGGCGTCACCATTCTCGAATCCTCGGGGCGGCCGGTGGTGCGACCTGACCGGTCCGACTGCCTCATTCGGGGACCGTTGCCGTGTCGGGCTCGGTCGCCCAGACGCGGGTCAGCACGCCAACCGACATGGTTTCCTCGCCGACCGTTGTGGTCGAAAAGAAAAGGTAATTGTGGTAATCCAGCGGCAGCGGATCGACATTGCCCAATACCCGGCCGGCGATTTCCGCCATAAGCCCTTCCGCGCCGGCCCGGGTCGGCAGGTTCCGGTAGACCATCTTCTTGTGGTCGTCGACGCCGGGATTGGTTGCGGCCAACGCGATGCAGCCGGCAATCAGCAAGAGCAGGCCGAGACGGAACATAAGGGCATTTCCTCCGAAGGGGTCAACCGATTTCAGGGCATTCGGGCGTGGAGATTGCCATGCCGGAGATTGCATTTTCGGTCGATTCGAGATAGTAACAGGTGGCGGCCGTGTTCGGCGCTTCGGCCGGGGCGGCCTGCTCCAGGACGAAGCACTCCTGACCGCGAACGAAGCAGTGGGCGACCTCTTCAAACCCCGTCTTGCGGAATACCCGGGCGGAAGACTCGTTGTCGATCCGTACGATCGCCCGCAACCGCTGGACGGAAAGGACCTTTCTCGCCAGGTTGCACGTTTCGGCAATCAGGCGGGTACCCAGCCCGCGGCGCCGGCAGGAGCGGACCACGTGGAAGCTGATCTCGGCCGTCGTGGCGTCTGCCCGGTCGTAGCGGACGACGCCCAGGATGAGTCCGTGCAGCGAGGCGACCCAAATCCGCGCTGTTTCCGAAGCCAGTTTCTCGCCGAACCAGCGCCGGTGTTCGTCCGGCGGGATGGGATCGGTAGCATGGGAGTTCAGGTGCAGCGAAAGCCCAGGTTTCGTCCGCCATAGCGGCCAGCAGTCGGTAGAATCGAGCGGCCGCAGCGCAATGTCGTCGGGCGTCAGCTCTCCGTCCAGGGCGCGCATCACGGCCGTAACCCTGGCCGCCCCGACGCCATCGACCAGCGCGCGGCCAAAGTCGATCTGCCTGCTACGCGCCTGCGGCGAAAGACCCAGGCTCTGAACCGCGGCAGCCATGTGTTGCATGGAAAGCTCTCGGGCAGGTCCCAAATCGATCATGGCGCCGGCCCGCGCCATCGCTTGAGCCGTGGGCGCCTGGGCAGGCGTGGTTGCGATGACCAGGGCCGGCGTTTGCATGCATGCAAGTTCAAAGCACGTATCGCCTGCGGCCGTAACGGCCATGTCGGCGGCAGCCATTTCGGCGGCCCTGTTGAACGGAGCGAAGACAAGCTCCACCTGGCCCGGGCGACGCCGGGCCCAGGCGCGCAGCGCCGCCGTATGCCGGTTGGAAGCACCCACCAGGACGCGAACGCGCAGATGCGGCACGGCCGCCTGCTCGACGGCCGCCAGGGCCTTCGACGTCAGGTCCAGCGGATCCGCCCCGTCGAAGGCGATCAGAACGGACCGGGCCACCTCCGACACCGCGGCGCGCAAGGGCCGGTATCGGCCGAATCGGGGTGGAAGCAGCGCATAACGCGCGCCCAGCAGCAGTGTCGTCTCCGAACCAACGCTGCCGGTGTACCGCCGCTCGTCGATGCCGGGATTCTGGTTCAGGACCAGATCGGCATCGTAGCGGCAGGCGTCGGCCAGGTCGTCGATAACCAGCAGCCGGCTGCCGAGCGCCCGGATTTCGCCCTGGTACCCGACGTCGAAGTGGCGCCCGTCCACCGCGGTCCACACCGTCCCGTCGGGGCCCGCCTGTTGGTGCATCAGGGCAATCTGCTGCGAGACAATCGCCAGGTCATCCGGATGCGGGTAGCGGCATCTCAGGGGGATGAACGTGGCGCCGCTCTGGCGGATGCGCTGCTGCATGACCGGACTGGCGACATGTCCCAGGCACACAACTTGCCCGCCGCGCGCTTGCCATGCAGATCCCAGGGCAAGCAGCCGCACCAGATGGCTGTTGCCCGGTTGCGCGTCGGCGTCGGCCCTCAATAGCAAAGGCGCAATCTGCGTCATCGCTCAACGAATCTCCGTGGAATCGCGTAGGTCGAAAACTCCCAGACCGAATGCGGCCATGGGAAGCCGGGCAAGGGCAGTGGCGGGACCGAAACCGAGCGAACACGCAACGGCGAAGACCTCCCGGTGGTCTCGCCTTCCGCGGCCTCGGATCGGCATTTCGACCGAATCCCTTCCGAGTCACTTGTACGTTGCTATTCTACGTCAGAAAGACCATCCGAGTAAAGGGGCAATTTTCTCCAATATCCTCAACGGGCACAGGTGAGCGTCGGCCCTCTTGCCGGATTCGGGCCGGTCGGACATACTGGAGGTTTTCCGTCCTTTACGACGGGGGGGGGAATGACGAGCCGTTCGCGTCAAAAAGAGGAAATCCGACCGGCAGCACTGCCAACTGCTGCCCCAGCCTGGACCGTGGTTGCCGCAGTCGCGATCGTGGCGGCCGCCTCAATTGCCGCCGGATCGGTCGGTCTACTGGCCGATCCGTTGCGCCGTGTGCTCATGTGGGTTGCGCTGTTGGTTGCCCTTGGCGCCGGCGCACCGCCGGCAGGCGCCGGACGGCGCGGGCGTCTCGTTCTTGCCGCCGCGGTCCTTCTCGCACTGGTCATGACGGCCGCGCGGCAGCCGGAAGTCCACATTCTGGCTGTGGCGCTGCTGGGCGCGGCACTGGGGTGGATACACGCCGACGTGCCCCGCCGCGTTCTGATGCTGGCCGCCCAGGCCGTTGCCGTGCTGGCCGTTGTGCGGATTGCGATGGGCGCCGTCTCCTGGCTCTGGGTTGCCGCCGACGCACTCATGGGTGCTTTGGGGCAATTTGCCGGGATGCTGGCCGGCGAGCCGCTCGATGTCGGCGTTACCTACGGCGGATTCGACTACCTCGTTATTGCGGCTGTGATCTACGGAGGATGGCTGTACGGAACTCCCGCGCCGCGGCTCCGGCGCGGCCTGATCGTTGCCGCAGTCTTCGTGGCCGGCCACGTCGCCTATCTTGTGCTGCTTGCCCATGCGGAATCGCTTCGCGCCCTGTTGCCTGATATGGTCGTGCCGACCGAGAACGACCGTGATGCCCTGGGCGTTTGGACATGGGGAAACGCCGCCCATCGGTTGTTGCCTTGGAATGTACCGCTGCTGGCCATGCTGATTTACGGCGTGATTCTGGCCTTCATGCTCCGCTGGACCGCGTGGTTGCCTGATGGCAATGCAGAAGAGAGGCCGGCCGGAAAGGAACATGGCCAACGCTGGAGATTGCCGGGCGGCGAGGCCCGTCCGGTGGATTGGGTGCGAAGCTTCGGCCCGGCCGCACTGGCCTTGCTGCTGCCCTTGCTCGGCTGGTTGGCTCCGGGCACGTCGGACCTCAACGGCAAGACGCTGGTTGCCTACGAGGCGAGCGCCTCCGGCTGGCTCCGCCCCGTACATGGCGAAATGGAAGTACCGGCAGACGAATCGTTCGGCATGTTACCCGTGCTGGTCAAGAGTCTGGGAGCCGCCTTCGTGCGGAGTGCGGACCTGGCCCCGTCGGACCTTGCCGACGCCGATGCCGTGCTGCTGCTGCACCCGGACCGGCCGTGGCAGCCGGAGCAACTCGATCGGCTTTGGGATTATGTGCGGGGCGGCGGTTCCTTGCTGGTGGCCGGAGACCCGCGGGTCGCGCAGCGGGGAGCGGCCAGCAGTTTCGACGAGGCACTCCGCCCAACAGCCATTACGGTCCGCGACGATACGGTCGTCGGCCATCAGCCGAACTGGCAGGACGGCCTCCAGCGATTCTCCCATCCAACCGTAACCGGCGTTGACGGCGGTGCGAACGGCTTCGGGTTCCGCTACGCCTCGTCGCTGCGGCTCGGGTGGTCGGCTCGGCCGATGGTTGCCGGCAGGTACGGCTACGGCATACCCGGCGCCGATGCCGCAATCACCTCCATACACCGTTACACGTCCGGCGATCGGCTGGGCGATCTGGTGCTGGCCGCCCAGCAGCGGCTCGGTTCCGGCCGGGTGGTTGTGCTGGGCGGGACCTCGCCGCTGGCCAATCAGACGCTGGTCGGATCCTATGAGTTCACCGGTCGTTTGCTGGGATATCTGGCTTCGCGCGGAAGCTCTCCGCAGGCGGGCTGGCGGCAACTGATGACGTTGCTGGCGGCCGCAGGGCTGATCTTCCTGCTTCTTTGGCAACCGGCGCCGGAACAGGTGGGGCTGAGTGCCGTAATCCTGGCGATCATGCTGGCCTCGATGGCGGCTGCAAGCGGTTGGTCGTCTCGTGTACTGCCCGACGGGCGCGCACACAAGCCTCGGAACAATATCGCATACGTCACGGCGACCCACGCGGAGTTCTACGGTCGCGAGCCGTTCTCGGCAAACGGACTCGCGGCGTTCTATCGAACGCTGATGCGCAACGACTATCTGCCGCTTTCCATGTTCGACTTCACGGAAGCGCGACTGGAACGGGCCGGCATGCTCATTGCCATTGCGCCGGTGCGGCCCTACAGTGCCGCGGAAGTTGCGATGGTCAGGCAGTTTGTCCAGCGGGGCGGTCACTTCATTTGCATGATAGGGGCGGAGCAATCGCGGCCCAACCAGCCGCTGCTGGAAGCATTTGGTTTTCAGGTGCCGCCGTCTCCGGTCTATCCGAACGAGACGCTGGCTGAGCCGATTCCGTTCGGCGCATTCCGCCAGTTCTACTATCGCGAGGGCAATGCCAGCGCCTTCGCCCAGTTCCTGAGCGGTTGGCCGGTGGAATGCGAAAGCAGCAGCGCCCAGGCGCTGGTTACGTGGACCCGCCGCGACCTGGAGGGCGACGTGGCCGTCTCGCTCCGCGTCGGCAGCGGTTCGGTGACGGTCATCGGCGATTCCTATATTGCGCTGAACACCAATTACGAATCGCTAGCCAGTCCGGCCGAAAACGATCATTTCTGGCATTGGCTGTTCGCCCGTCTGGCGGGCCCGGAACCGTGGACGCCGCCCGTAGCGGAGATCACCGATGACGACGCCGAAGAGGATGCCGCAGGCGCCGATGCCGCGAACGAGGGCGCCGTCCAAGAGGCTCCCGGCGAAGAAGACGCCCGTGTCGAAAACGGCCCGGATGCGATGCACGAGGACCTTCTGCCCGAAACGCCGCTGATGGAAGAAGCGCCCCTGGCCGAACCTGAAATGCCCGCCCCCGATCAATCTGAACCCGATCTGGCCGAGCCCGGAATGCTGGAGCCGGATACCGGCTTGCAAGAGCCCAAGTCCGACGAAGATGGCGCATCGGAGGAAGATGCCGAGCCAAACGCCATGAAGATACCGGACCGATTCCCGCAGGTCCCTTCGCCCGATTCCGAACCGCTTCCTTCGCCCTAACGATGTGGCCCCAGAGGTGTGCTTGTCATGATGCGAACTTGGATTGCCGTGGCGCTGTTGGCCGGCTCCTGGCTGATCGGGCTGCGTTACTATTACACGTGTTCTCCCGTATCGTGGCTGGCGGTGGTGGCCGCAAGCGTGCTGCTATTGGTCGGGACGGTTCCCCGGTTGCCCGGGCGGCGCGACCTGTGGATTGCCCTGGGCCTGTTTGCGGCGCCGGCCCTGTGGGCGCCGTGGCCGGTTCGCACGGCGGCCATCTTGTTGGCGGCCGGACTCCTGCTGGAATTGGCGCCCCTGCCGCGAGCGTGGCCCAAGGCGATCGGGCGCGCGGCGGTGGCGGCCGGGCTGATTCTCCTGGTCCAATGGCCGGCGATGGCCTTCTATGCCCACTCGACGGCAAGAAGTCATGAGTTGCCTGCCGTCCTGGCCGACCTGCTGGCCGGCGCCATGCGCCTGTTCGGCGTCGACGCAACGGCCGACGGTTCCACGCTCGTACTGGTTGGATCGCGGCAAGTGTATCCGCTGGGCGCTACGTGGGCCTTGCTGCTTGATCCGGCAACGCTATGCTTCCTGGTTGGCGGTGCGGCCTTGCTTGGCGTGCAGGCGTGGTCGAATGGTTTGCAGGGCCGACAGTGGCCTGCGTGGCTCCGCGGCGTTCGTACGCTCGTGGTGGTTGGTCTGGTATGGGTTGCCATTCGTGCGCCGCTGATGATTGGCCTGTATCTCCATCGGGCCATGCGGGGCGAGTGGGAATTGCCGCTGAACGTTATGGACCAGTTCCTGAGCCCCTGGGTCCTTCTGGGACTGCTGGCCGGGCCCGTGTTGTTGGCCTGGCGTTTCGTCCGGTTGGAAACACTTGCCGGCACCACCACGAAGCCGGCCAAGGCTGGTGGATCGACAACCGAGGACACGGCGGCCCAGCGGCCTGCCGTGGAGCCTTCCACATGGCTTTACGTCGGCGCCCTGACCCTGACCGGCGTTGCCGCCGTCTTGGCGACCATTGCCATGCGTTGGGCTCCCGTCGGATCGGCCAAGCAAGGCCGCGTGATCATGGTGGAACGCCATTCGACCTGGGAACCGAGCACGCATCCGTACGATACCAAATGGTATGGGCACGATGCCGGTTACAATTACGGCGCGATCTACCGCTACTGCCAGCAGTTCTTCGAGATGTCGCGGCTGCTGGAGGACGAGCCGATCAATGATGCTCGACTGGCGGAATGCGACGTGCTGATCCTCAAAAATGCCACGGCGCGCTACCAGCCGACGGAAATCGCGGCGATCCACCGATTTGTCCAGCGCGGCGGCGGGCTGTTGATGGTCGGTGACCACACGAACTTCGAACGCGGCGGCACGTACTTCAACGATATCTGCCGCCCCATGGGCTTCACCTTCCGGCACGACCTGCTGTTCGGCATGGACAATCCGTACGATCACCTGTTCGTCCCGTCATGGGCGCCGCACCCGGTCGTGAGCCAGATGCCGCCCATGGACTTTGCCATTGCCTGCTCGATCGACCCGGGAACGAGTTGGGGCTGGCCGATCATCGAGGCGGCCTCACTGTGGAGCATGCCGGCCTACTACCGGTCCGAGAACTTCTTTCCCGTGCCGCAGCACACGCCGGCCATTCGCTACGGTGCATTCATCGAGCTTTGGGGAACGACCTATGGGAAAGGACGCGTGCTGGCGTTCGGAGATTCGACCATCTTCTCGAACTTCTCCACGTTCGAGCCGGGCAAGGCCGAACTGATGCGCGATATGCTCGTCTGGCTGAACCACACCAGCCCACTTGACGTGAGGACCTTCTCGCTCCTGCTGCGAGTCTCGCTCCTGCTGCTGGCCGCCGTGGCACTTGTGGTGGGATGTGCCGTCGCTTCGCGCCGACGCGGTGCATGGATCGCGATGGTGGCGGCAGTCACGGCCGGCTGGGTCATCAGCAGCATGGCCGTGGCGGCAACACACCGATTCTCGTTCCCAAAACCTGCAAACGTTCGCCCGCAGCCATACGTTGTGATCGACCGGACCGTATCGGACGCGCCCTTATGCAAGGGCGGGTTCATTCGTGGCGATGGCGAAGGGTACGGGCTGATCGAACAGTGGATTCCGCGACTGGGGTACGTGGTTCGTCGCCAGTCGGGGCCGGACGCGTTCTCCGGGCAGGCCCTGGTGGTGATTACACCCAATCGCCCGGTCAGCCGTGAGTTTCAGAAGCAACTGCTCCACTACGTGGAAGAGGGCGGTCATCTGCTGGTCATCGAATCGCCGGAAAACCTCGGCTCGACGGCCAACAGCTTGCTTTGGCCGTTCGGCCTGTCGGCCCATCCGGGGCAGGCATGGCGCGGGCCGCTGTCCATGGCCGGTGACTGGCCTGGCGTGCCTGTCACCCGCGCCCTGGAAATCAGCGGCGGCGAGACCATTGCACGCTTGGGGCATATGCCCGTTGGCGCCATGACCCGCTATGGGAAAGGACGCGTGGTCGCCGTCGGATTCGGATCCCTGCTGAACGATGCCGGTATGGGATACGACTGGATCACGCCTCCCGAGGATGAGCAGCTCATCCGGTTTGAAATCCTCTACAGCCTGGTCCGACTCACCGTCGAAGGAACTCCGATTACTGCGCCCTAATCTCCGACCGGCTGGCCCTTGATGACCGCCTGGAAGTCCGGATCGTCCCGGATCGGGTCGAAGTCGGGTTCCGTCGCCGTCTGCCGGGCAAAGCGGGGATCGAGCGCGAGCGATTGCTCCAGGTAGCCCAGGGCCCGTTGCTTGTTGCCTGCCAGAGACCAGTAGCAGGCAAGGTTGTAGTGGATGACCGATTCGTTGGGATCGGCAGCCAGTGCTTCTTCGAGATCCTCGATAGCCAGATCGAGTTTTCCCAAGCGTTTGTGGCACCAGCCAAGTGCGAGCCAGATGTGGATGTTTTCTGGTTCAATTTCTGCGGCCCGGCTGAGTGGCGTCAGGGCATCGTCAAATCGTTCCAGGCTGCGAAGGGCCTCGCCCCAAAGGTACAGAGAGTGTCCGTCCAGCCGCGTCGGATCGCCCATGCGAGCCAAGACCATCAGCGCACGACGCGAGAGGCCCAATTCGAGGTACCCCTCGGCCTCGCGTTGAAGTTTGATCCGGCGGACTCGGGTTCGACTGTCCATCATTACAATTCTAGCTGTTTTCACGCCCCCAAGCGGGGTTTCCGAAGGACTGCTGGAAATACGCCGTTCTCCCCGCCAGCTTCGCGTGCCCGAAGCCGTCCGTCCAGCGGCAGAAAGCACTCCACGGCGCCGAAAAGGACCGCTCGCGACACGATGCAACCGGCGTTACTCGAATTGTAGGCGCACAGGGGCGTCTAAGGAAAGGTCTTCCCCGCAAGTTTTTTCCGCCTTGTTTGACAGAGTCGCCATCGATTCTCTTCCGCTCCGGGCCGGTTACGTAAGGTAAGGTGATATAGTGACCCAGGGTCCGCCGGGTGGCAAATGCCTACCCGGATCCGCCGGAAACCCAGGTTGCGCCCGGACAATCGCCAGTATCAGCGCAATCGGCCGGTCAAGTCAGGCAGGCCGGGGGTGCGATATCGTACGAACGGGGAGGATTGTAACGCGTGTGTGGAATTACCGGAATTATGCAACTCGATGGTGATCCTGTCTGCCAGCATACGCTGCGGCAGATGGTCGCCACGTTACGGCATCGCGGCCCCGATGCGGCCGGCGTGACGGTCGATGGTCCCGTCGGGCTCGGGCATGCCCGATTGAGCATTATCGACGTGGTTGGCGGACGCCAGCCCATGAGCACGCGCGACGGAATGCTGACCGTTACATTCAACGGCGAAATCTTCAACTTCGTCGAACTCCGCGAAGAACTCAAAGCCCGTGGGCATCAGTTCCGAACCCGGTCCGATACGGAAGTCGTCCTGCACGCCTATCGCGAATACGGCGAGAGGTGCGTCGAGCATTTCAACGGCCAGTGGGCGCTGGCCGTTTGGGATCGGGCTCGCAGGCGGCTGTTCCTTTCGCGCGATCGGATGGGCGTCCGGCCGCTGTACTATACGAATACGGGCGCGGCGTTCCTCTTTGCCTCGGAAGTCAAGGCCCTGATGGCCCATCCAGCCGTGTCGTGTGAACTCGATCCGCAGGGGTTCAACCAGGTAATGACCTTCTGGTGCCCGCTCGCGCCGACCACGGTCTTCCGCGACATTCGCGAACTGCCGCCGGGACACAACCTGATACTGGAAGACGGGCATATCACCACCCACCGCTACTGGCAGTTGCATTATTCCGACGAGGCCGAATCGCTCGGCTTGGACGGCTGCGCGGAGCGGCTGCTGGAACTGCTGACCGATGCGGCCCGGTTGCGACTGCGATCCGACGTGCCGGTAGGCGCCTATCTGAGCGGCGGGCTCGACTCGTCGATCATTGCCACGCTGGTTCGTTCGCAAACGCCGCGGTTGCAGACGTTCTCCGTCATGTTCGACGAATCGGAGTACGACGAAAGCCGCTACCAGCAACAGGTTGTCCAGTGTCTGGGAACCGACCACACATCCGTGTACTGCGACGCGGCGGCAATCGCCCGGGTGTTCCCCGGTGTCGTTCTTCATACCGAGCGACCCGTGTTGCGATCCGCGCCTGCGCCGCTGTATCTGCTGTCGCAGTTGGTGCGCGCGTCGCGCTTGAAGGTCGTTCTGACCGGAGAGGGAGCGGACGAGATCCTGGGCGGATACGACCTTTTCAAAGAAGACAAGGTGCGGCGATTCTGTGCCGCCCAGCCGGACTCGGCCGCCCGCACGGCCCTGTTCCGCAAACTGTACCCCTACATGCCCAACCTGCAAGCACAATCGCCCGAGTGGCTCCGTTCGTTCTTCGGGGTGCGTCCGGAGGCGTTGAACCACCGGTTCTTCTCGCACTTGCCGCGATGGGAGCTGACGGCGCAACTGAAGCGGCTGCTTTCGCCGGATTGGGCGGCGGAGTTGGCCGACTGCAATGCCGAGGCGGACCTGACCGTCGCGCTCCCCGGCTCGTACGACGCGTGGCGCCCCTTCTGCCGGGCGCAATACCTGGAGACGGCCCTGCTGCTGCCAGGCTATATCCTCTCGTCCCAGGGCGACCGGATGGCTATGGCGCACGGCATTGAAGGGCGATTCCCGTTCCTGGATCACCGGGTCGTCGAGTTCGCAGCGACCATCCCGCCGCGTTGGAAGATGCGCGGACTGCGCGAAAAGTACATCCTGAAACGGGCCGCCGGACACCTCGTGCCCAAGAGTATTGCCGATCGGCCGAAGCAACCGTATCGGGCGCCGGATACGACGAGCTTCTTCGACACGCAGACCGGAATGGCGCGTGCGCCGTACGTCGACGAACTGCTTTCCTTCAGCCGAATCTGCGCCGACGACGTCTTCCGCGCCGATGCGGTTGACCGGCTGGTCGCAAAGGCACGCGCCGGAAAGATCGTAGGCACGCGCGATCACATGGCGCTGCTGGCCGTGCTCTCGACCCAGATACTGCTCGATCAATTCCACCGAGGCGCCGCCGGCAACGCAAACCAGGCGCCGGTTACGAATATCCAAAAGGCTCATGCCCCGCTCGACTCGCGGGAGCCGGATACGACTCTTTCCACCCACCAGTGAGACTCAGCATGACCGCGATTGCAACCGATCTGCGACAGTTCATCAGCGACAACTTCCTCTTCGGCGCCGACGTTGCATTCAGCGACGGCGATTCGCTGCTGGGCGCCGGCATTATCGACTCGACCGGCGTGCTCGAGCTGATTGCCCACCTGGAAGGCGAATACGGTATCACCATCGAAGATACCGAACTGGCGCCGGAGAACCTCGATTCGATCAGTAACCTGGTCCGGTTCATCGAGAAGAAACGTGATGCGGTTGCGGTTTCGTGACGCCGTGCATTCCGCCGCGACTGCTCGAAACCCGCAGACGTGGAGTCCGAAACCGGCCGCGATGGAACCATCCTTCACCCCGAAACGCGTCCCCTGCCGCTGCGGCGGCAGGACGCATGATTGACCACGATGCTACTGCATACCTTCCTGGAAAATAGTGCTGCTCGATATCCGGACAAGACGGCCCTGGTGTGCGACGGCCGGCGGCTGAGCTACACGGAACTGGAACTGTTCGCCAATCGCCTGGCGCACGCCCTGAAAGCGTACGGCGTTCAACGCGGTGACCGTGTGGCCATCCACCTGGACAATTCGGCCGAAGCGGTCGTCGCCCTGTTTGCCGCACTGAAGGCCGACGCGGTGTTCGTCCCGGTCAACCCGACCACCAAGTCGCAGAAGCTCGCCTACGTGCTGAACAACTGCCGCGCACGCGTCCTCATCCTGCCCGAGGCGAAACTCGCAATCCATCGCTCCTGCTTCGCCCAAACGGCACACCTGGAAACGCTGGTCGCAATCAGGCAGGGTACCGATCCGTTTGGCGGCAATCCGTCGCAGTCCCGGCTTCAGCCGGAAACGGAAGACCGCCTAAAGGCGGGACTCCAACCACAGCAACCTGCCATTCTCGATTCCGATACGGGGAAGCGGTGCGTCGGCTTCGACGAGTTGCTCGACGAGTTCCACCTGTGCCAGGGCCCGCCGCCCCGGCGGAACATCGACGTCGATCTGGCCGCACTGGTATATACGTCGGGCTCCACCGGCGATGCGAAGGGCGTCATGCTCACGCATCACAATATGGTGGCCGCCGCCACGTCCATCACCTCATACCTGGAGAATACGCCCGGCGATATCATCCTGAGCGTCCTACCCCTGTCGTTCGACTACGGCCTGTATCAGGTGCTCATGTCGGTGAAGTTCGGCGGGACCCTTGTGCTGGAGCGCTCGTTCGCCTACCCGCACGCCGTCATGCAGAAGGTCGTGGCCGAGCAGGTTACCGGCCTGCCGCTTGTGCCCACCATGCTGGCCATGCTGCTGCAGATGAACCTGAGCAACTACTCGCTGGATCACCTCCGTTACGTCACCAATACGGGCGCCGCCATGCCGGTGGACCACATCGCACGGTTCCGCACGCTGCTGCCGCACGTGCAGGTGTTCTCGATGTACGGGTTGACCGAGTGCAAGCGGGTGGCCTACCTGCCGCCGGAAGAGATCGACGCGCACCCCGATTCGGTAGGCCGCGCCATGCCGAACAGCGAGGCGTATCCGGTCGATGACGACGGCCGCCGCTGCGCGCCCGGCGAGGTGGGCGAACTGGTCGTGCGCGGGTCGAACGTGATGGCCGGCTACTGGGAAGCGCCCGAGGCGACCGCACGTGTTCTGCGTCCCGGGCCGGCGCCGGGTGAACGCCTGCTGCACACGGGCGATCTGTTCCGCGCCGATGCCAACGGTTACCTGTACTTCGTCGGCCGGAAGGACGACATCGTCAAGAGCCGAGGCGAGAAGGTCAGCCCGCGCGAGGTGGAGAATACCCTGTCGAGCCATCCCGCCGTAGCGGAGGCGGCCGTGATTGGCGTACCCGACGAGATTCTCGGCCAGGCGGTTGCGGCCTACGTGGCCCTGCGGCCCGGATGCGAGACGACCGAACGCGAACTGTTGCGGCATTGCTCCGCCCGGCTCGAAGACTTCATGGTGCCAAAAACGATTACGCTCTGCCATGCCCTGCCGAAAACCGGCAACCAGAAGATCGACAAGCGGGCATTGGCCGCCGGCGCGCAGACGGTCTAAACGAAAAGGAGCCAGCCGTGTCTGCTACAACCACCGAACGTTTCTCGACGGCCGACTTGCACCTCGATCCGGCCGCCGAAACCGAACGCATTGCCGAGGCCGTTCGCCGCCAGGTCGCCGGCCGACTGCGGCGGAAGGGCGTTGTGCTCGGCCTTTCGGGCGGCATCGACAGCAGTGTCACGGCCGCACTGTGCGTCCGCGCACTCGGACCCGGCCGCGTATTCGGCATATTCATGCCCGAACGCGACGGTGCAGGCGAGAGCCTTGCTTTCGGGTGCCTTCTGGCCGAATCGCTCGGTATCGAGACCGTGCTGAAGAACATCGCGCCTGCCTTGGATGCCGTGGGCTGTTATCAGGCCCGCGACGCCGCCATGGCCCGTCTGTTTCCCGAGTTCAAGCCCGGCTACAAGTGGAAGATCGTACTGCCCAGCCTGTTTGACGGGCCCAGCTATCGCGTCTTTTCCGCCGTGCTCCAGCTTCCCAACGGCCAGCTAGTGCGGCGGCGCATGCCACTGGATATCTACCAGGAAGTCGTTGCCGCCACCAACTACAAACAGCGCGTGCGGAAGATGATCGAGTACTATCACGCCGATCGGCTCCATTACGCCGTCGCCGGTACGCCCAACCTGCTGGAATCGGACCAGGGATTCTTCGTCAAAAACGGCGACGGCGCGGCCGATCTCAAGCCGATTGCCCATCTGTACAAGACGCAGGTTTACCAGCTTGCCGAATACCTCGACCTGCCCGAGGCCATCCGCCGCCGGCCGCCGACGACCGACACCTATTCGCTCGAGCAGACGCAGGAGGAGTTCTTCTTCTCGCTACCCTACGACCGCATGGACGCCTGCCTCTACGGCCGCAATCACCAGATTCCGCCCGAGGACGTTGCCGCGGCCATCCGGCTTTCTTCCGAGCAGGTCGAATTGGTCTACGCCGACATCGACGCCAAGCGCCGTTCCGCCCGCTACCTGCACGAACCGCCGCTGTACGTTACCTCCGAGGCGACAAAAAGGGGTCAGGAGCCTTAAAGGCAGCCCAGGCAAGATGCGGATTATAGGGGCCATGCATTTCGCCCTTCATGCCGAGATTTACGTTATCCATATTACGCAAAGGTCCTACTCAACTAAAAAGGCTCCTGACCCGAATGGCACTGCCGCTTACGCTGTAAGGACTTAGGGAAAACGGCCGATTGGCGTGCTTGGCGCCACGTGCGCACACCTTCATCGGCAACACGCCTCGTGCGTGTTTCGCAATTCCGTCTCGCCGCCCCGCGGCGGGCACGCGTACCGCTGTCCACAAGATTCTGCTCTTGAATCGGGACCTTCCTTGGCCTATCCTCTTGTGGAACGAGGCCTTCCTTGGTTCATGCATTGGCTTTTTGCAATTGGACCAAGGAGGGTCTTTATGTCTTTTTACCAAAAAAGCTCCACGCTGTCACGACGATTTCGCCTCGTTCAGGCATCGTTTCTGCAAGAGGACGGGCTGGCTTTCGCCAAAGTCCTGCCGGAAGAACAGATCGAGAAAGCCTTCGCCGACGCCCATGCCGACTTCGCTCGGGAAGAGGGTGCCGTGTATACGCCTGCGGTGACCCTGTGGGCGTTTCTTTCGCAAGTCCTCTTCAAAGAGGAACAGCGATCTTGCATGGCGGCCGTTTCGCGGGTGCTGGTCCTATTGGTCGCTCTGGGACGAAAACCGTGCCTGAAGAACACCGGCGCCTATTGCCGGGCACGGTCTCGGCTGCCCGAGCCGGTGATTCGCACGCTTGCCACGGACGTGGCCAAAGGATGCGAGCAAGCAGTGCCTTCGGAGTGGCTGTGGCATGGCCGACACGTGCATCTGGTCGACGGCACGACCGTGAGCATGCCGGACACGGACGCGAACCAAGACGAGTATCCTCAGAATGTGGCTCAGAAGCCCGGCCTGGGGTTTCCCATTGTGCGGCTCGCGGTGCTCCTGTCGTTAGCCACGGCGATGGTCCAGGACATGGCCTTGGGTCCTTACGCAGGCAAGGAGACCGGCGAGACGGCGCTGTTTCGCGAACTGCTTGACGGCGTTGATCCGCAGAGCATCATCGTAGCGGACCGCTACTATTGCAGCTATTTCCTGATTGCCATGGCACTGTTGGGACGTCGGGACTTCGTCGTCCGGTTGCACCAGTGTCGGAAGACGGACTTCACAACGGCGGAGCGTCTGGGCGAGGGGGATCATCTGGTCACGTGGCCTCGCCCTCAACGGCCGAAATGGATGGACCATGCGACCTACGAGCAGATTCCCGAGACCATGACACTCCGACTGATCGAGATCCAGGTTCATGAGCCAGGTTTTCGAGTTGAGTCGTTGACGGTCGTTACGACGTTGACGGACCCGCGGCAATACCCACGTGAAGACATCGCCGATCTCTACCGCCGACGTTGGCTGGTGGAGCTCGATATCCGCGCCATCAAGAAGACCCTGGGGATGGACGTGCTGCGTTGCAAGTCGCCTGCGATGGTCCGCACAGAGATGTGGGTCTGCCTGCTGGCGTACAACCTCATTCGTAAGGCCATGCTGGAAGCCGCCTGCGAGGCCGGCGTGTCGCCGCGCGAACTGAGCTTCGCCACGGCCATGCAAACGATCGCCGCGTCGTGGATGACCTTGATCTGCGCCGATCAAGCATTGCTGTCCACTCTGATTGTTGCCCAATTGGCAAGCCTGGCTGAGCAAACGGTCGGCGATCGTCCCAACCGCGTTGAACCGCGTGCGGTGAAACGGCGGTGGAAACCCATAGCCCTGTTGACGAAACCGCGTAAGGAAGCCCGCGAAGCACTGTTGCGAGGAACCGCCGCATGAAGCACCGGAAATAGACTCCCAACGGCACACGATGCGGAGCATTTGGGCGCCGACATCGATGCGCCGATGGTGCGCGCCAGGGGCGAACCAATCCCACCACGTCCCACCTCATGCTCCCGGGCGATCCGCGACCTGCGTTCGACGCCATTCCCAAATCGCCCCGACGCACCTAAGTCCTTACAGCGTAAGCGGCAGTGCCATTCGCTCCTGACCCCTTTTCCGACGCTTGACGGACTGGCTTCCGCTGAATAGGATTCGATTCTCTAGGATGGGGGTGCCTCTTCCGTCAAGGAGCACATCATGCCTCGACCTCCACGGGCCGACGAAGCAGGTGGGATCTACCACGCGCTGAATCGAGGAAATGCTCGACAAGGCATCTTCCATAAATCGCATGATTACGAGGCCTTCGAGAAGGTGGTTGTTCAAGGGCTGCAACAGTACCCCGTCGACCTTTTCGCCTATCAGTGGATATCCAACCATTGGCACATGGTCCTCCGACCTCAGGAAGACGGCGCCATGTCCCGGCTGTTACACTGGGTCACCATGACGCATACTGCCCGCTATCATGCCCACCACCATACAACCGGTGAGGGGCACATCTATCAAGGCCGATACAAGAGCTTTCCCGTGCAAAATGACGAGCACTTCCATATCGTATGCCGTTACGTCGAACGAAACGCCCTGACTGCCGGCTTGGTCGCGAGGGCTGAAGATTGGCAATGGGGAAGTCTTTGGAATTGGTGCGGTGGTAAGTCGGACATTAAACTCGCGCCGTGGCCTGTTCCTCGACTGCCCAATTGGGTTGCCCACGTAAATGCAGTCTTGAGCGAAGCCGAGAAGAAGAAAGTCGCGCACAGTATTGCTCGGAGCAGTCCGCTGGGAACGGACGAATGGGCTGAATCGCTTGCCCGCCGACTACACCTCAACTCCACGCTCCAGCCTCGTGGTCGCCCGAAGAAGTTTCACTAAACTGCGACATTTGCCTGGACTTCCAAAAAGGCTCCTGACCCGAATGGCACTGCCGCTTACGCTGTAAGGACTTAGGTGCGTCGGGGCGATTTGGGAATGGCGTCGAACGCAGGTCGCGGATCGCCCGGGAGCATGAGGTGGGACGTGGTGGGATTGGTTCGCCCCTGGCGCGCACCATCGGCGCATCGATGTCGGCGCCCAAATGCTCCGCATCGTGTGCCGTTGGGAGTCTATTTCCGGTGCTTCATGCGGCGGTTCCTCGCAACAGTGCTTCGCGGGCTTCCTTACGCGGTTTCGTCAACAGGGCTATGGGTTTCCACCGCCGTTTCACCGCACGCGGTTCAACGCGGTTGGGACGATCGCCGACCGTTTGCTCAGCCAGGCTTGCCAATTGGGCAACAATCAGAGTGGACAGCAATGCTTGATCGGCGCAGATCAAGGTCATCCACGACGCGGCGATCGTTTGCATGGCCGTGGCGAAGCTCAGTTCGCGCGGCGACACGCCGGCCTCGCAGGCGGCTTCCAGCATGGCCTTACGAATGAGGTTGTACGCCAGCAGGCAGACCCACATCTCTGTGCGGACCATCGCAGGCGACTTGCAACGCAGCACGTCCATCCCCAGGGTCTTCTTGATGGCGCGGATATCGAGCTCCACCAGCCAACGTCGGCGGTAGAGATCGGCGATGTCTTCACGTGGGTATTGCCGCGGGTCCGTCAACGTCGTAACGACCGTCAACGACTCAACTCGAAAACCTGGCTCATGAACCTGGATCTCGATCAGTCGGAGTGTCATGGTCTCGGGAATCTGCTCGTAGGTCGCATGGTCCATCCATTTCGGCCGTTGAGGGCGAGGCCACGTGACCAGATGATCCCCCTCGCCCAGACGCTCCGCCGTTGTGAAGTCCGTCTTCCGACACTGGTGCAACCGGACGACGAAGTCCCGACGTCCCAACAGTGCCATGGCAATCAGGAAATAGCTGCAATAGTAGCGGTCCGCTACGATGATGCTCTGCGGATCAACGCCGTCAAGCAGTTCGCGAAACAGCGCCGTCTCGCCGGTCTCCTTGCCTGCGTAAGGACCCAAGGCCATGTCCTGGACCATCGCCGTGGCTAACGACAGGAGCACCGCGAGCCGCACAATGGGAAACCCCAGGCCGGGCTTCTGAGCCACATTCTGAGGATACTCGTCTTGGTTCGCGTCCGTGTCCGGCATGCTCACGGTCGTGCCGTCGACCAGATGCACGTGTCGGCCATGCCACAGCCACTCCGAAGGCACTGCTTGCTCGCATCCTTTGGCCACGTCCGTGGCAAGCGTGCGAATCACCGGCTCGGGCAGCCGAGACCGTGCCCGGCAATAGGCGCCGGTGTTCTTCAGGCACGGTTTTCGTCCCAGAGCGACCAATAGGACCAGCACCCGCGAAACGGCCGCCATGCAAGATCGCTGTTCCTCTTTGAAGAGGACTTGCGAAAGAAACGCCCACAGGGTCACCGCAGGCGTATACACGGCACCCTCTTCCCGAGCGAAGTCGGCATGGGCGTCGGCGAAGGCTTTCTCGATCTGTTCTTCCGGCAGGACTTTGGCGAAAGCCAGCCCGTCCTCTTGCAGAAACGATGCCTGAACGAGGCGAAATCGTCGTGACAGCGTGGAGCTTTTTTGGTAAAAAGACATAAAGACCCTCCTTGGTCCAATTGCAAAAAGCCAATGCATGAACCAAGGAAGGCCTCGTTCCACAAGAGGATAGGCCAAGGAAGGTCCCGATTCAAGAGCAGAATCTTGTGGACAGCGGTACGCGTGCCCGCCGCGGGGCGGCGAGACGGAATTGCGAAACACGCACGAGGCGTGTTGCCGATGAAGGTGTGCGCACGTGGCGCCAAGCACGCCAATCGGCCGTTTTCCCTAAGTCCTTACAGCGTAAGCGGCAGTGCCATTCGCTCCTGACCCCTTTTTGCGCGCGATGATGTATCCGGAGAAAGCATGATGGTTTATCAGCAATACGTATTCCGGCTGGCGTTTGTGATGCTCATGGGCCTGGCGCTGCCGGCTGAGGCGATTGAACTGACCGGGATGATGGATTCCCAGCCTGCCTTGCAGAATCGGCTGCGTGCCCGGAGCGACTGTCTGGCCTGGTACGATTTTGGCGCGGCGCCCCAAGGTCTTGTCTTCGAACCGGCGCCCGAACAGGACGCCATCGGCGAGACGGCAGGCAGCCTCGACGAACAGCGCGCCACCCGGATCTTTCACGGCAAGATGCGGGGCGAGGTCGTGGATCTGCCTGAAACCGGGTTCACGCTCTGCTGTTGGCTCAAGGTCAATAAGTTGGAGGAGGTCGATCGCGGCGGTTACAAGCGCACGGTCGGCGGCGTGATGGCTTCGGGCAGCGGCTACTACAACGGCTGGCGCCTGCTCGTTGCCCCGCACAATGCGACGCTTACCTTCTCGCTCGGTCAGCCGGAGGGCAGCAAGAGCGTCAGCAGTCCGGGCTTCTTTGCAGCCGGACAGTGGCATCACGTGGCAGTAACGTGGCATCAGGGCACCCTGAAGCTATGGATCGACGGGGCCTTGCGTGCGGAAAGTGCGACCGCCATGACCTACCATCCCGCGACTACCCATAAGTACTTCCGTATCGGCGAATGCAGCGAAGGTACGGGCGTACTCGATTTTGAGATTGCCGACCTCGGCTTCTTCAGCACGGCCCTGCCCGAGGAACTGTTCGAGGGACTCGGCAACCCCGATGCCCTGTTGTCTCGAAGGCTCACAAGGTTCTTGCAGGAGATTCCGCCGCCACCTGCCGACGGCGCCGGGCCGGATCGCGCCGAGGCGGAAGAACGTTATCGCGGATACTTCGAGCCACTGTTTGCCCTTGCCGGTTTTGAGGACTCGCGCGCGTTGAACCAGGCTCGCTCCTACGCCAGGCTGCTCATGGCCCGAAGCCTCCTGCGAGCTGCTGCGGAGGACGACGCCAGAGAAGCGTTTCGGCAACTGGCCGAAGACGACTCGGCCATGCTCGTCCACCGGGCCCGCGCCATGCTCGCCCTGGGTGACATGCACAGGGACAAGGCGAACTACACGGCGGCCCGGCAGGAGTTCAGGAAGATGCAGGATTTCTTCGTGGCCCGGCACGAGGCGTTTCGCGCGGAGGCTGCGGCCAGGCTCCGCGATATCGCAACCCTGGCCGATGGCCGGCCGCTCCGGGACGAAAAGCAGCGCCGCATCGACCGCATCAACCGGGCCACACCGTGGTTCCACGTTTCGCCCGACGGCGACGACCGCAGTCCAGGTACGGCCGAGCGTCCGTTGCGAACGCTCGAGCGCGCCCGCGATGCGCTGCGCCAACGGCGCAAGAACGAATCGCTGCCCGCCGGCGGTGTCGCCATTGTGCTGCATGGCGGCGTCTATCGCCGCCTGAGCGAAAGCTTCTCCTTGACGGCGGAAGACTCGGGCACGGCAGAGGCCCCCATTGTGTACCGCGCCGCAGACGGCGAGAAACCCGTGCTTCGCGGAGGCTGTGTCATCGCCAGCTTCGCGCCATGGGTCGGCAGCGCGGCTGCGAGGCGCATCCCCGAGGCCGCGCG
Organism: Thermoguttaceae bacterium; assembly: GCA_040772845.1. GTDB lineage: Bacteria > Planctomycetota > Planctomycetia > Pirellulales > Thermoguttaceae > PWXP01. The sequence goes on along the minus strand of JAXGXG010000001.1, from coordinate 3,617,952 downwards.
CCGCCATGTTGTGCAGGCCGATCTTCGCACGGCCGGTGTCGCCGACTTTGGCCGGCTTCGACCCCGGGGTCGTGGCCACGGGCAACTGGCCGACATGGACCAACCTGCCCACCTGGAACTCTTCTCAGAAGGCGCCCCCATGACGCTGGCGCGCTGGCCAAACGACACACCGAAGATGAGCGAGCGGTTCGCCCATGTTCAACTCGGTTCGCAGCCGGCAGAGCGCGATGGCGGACGGACCATCGTCCGCGACTCCGATATCTTCTACTACACCGACCCGCGACAGGATGCCTGGGCCAACGAGCCTGACCCCTGGCTGTTCGGATACTGGCAACGGGCCTATTTTTCGTCGTATCGCAGGATTCTGCATGTCGATCCGGCGAAGAACGAAATCCGGGTGGACTGGAACCAGTCGCCGGACACCGCGCGCAAGGCCGAAATGGTCCTGGGTTCGGGCTACCAGGGGATCAATCTGCTCTGCGAGTTGGACGAGCCGGGCGAGTGGTGCCTGGATCGCGAGACCGGCCTGCTTTACTTCTGGCCCCCGACGCCGATCGACCGGGCCGAGGTGTTCGTGTCGATGCTGGAGGTCCCGATCATCGCGGCACAGGGTGTATCGCACGTTATCTTCCGCGGCTTGACGCTTGAAGGCGGCCGTCAACATGGTGTTGTCGTCAAGGAGGGGGAAGACGTACTTCTGGCCGGATGCGTCATTCGTAATATGGGATGCACGGGGGTGAATATCGACGGAGGGCGTGGCCACGTACTGGTCGGCTGCGATCTGTACCACTTGGGCGATGCCGGGGTAAGGCTCATCGGCGGCGACCTGGCGTCGCTGTGTCCCTCGGACCACGTCGTCGAGAACTGCCACATTCACCACTTCGCCCGGTGGAACCGCGGCGCGTATCAACCGGGCATCGAGGTGGAGGGCGTGGGCGCGCGGATGTCACACTGCCTGATCCACGATGCACCGCACCAAGCCCTCTTGCTAAGCGGTAACGACCACCTGACCGAGTATTGCGAGATCCACGACGTTACCCACGAGGCAGGCGACGCAGGCGCCTGGTACATGTACGGCAGCGCGGGCGCCGCGCTGTCCGAGCGGGGAAACGTCGTGCGCTACAACTACTGGCATCACCTGCCGTACAGCGAAACGTTCAAAGACTACCACTGCATTTGCCATATGGGCGTCTACATCGACAACGTCAACGGCGGCGTTACGGTCTACGGGAATGTCTTTTCCCGCTTCGACGGATCCAGCGGCGCCGTGTTCTTCGGCGGCAGCGACGACATCGTCGAGAACAACGTGTTCCACCGTTGCCGTACCGGCGTGAATCTGCAGGACCGCTCTTGGGTCTACGCGAAGGGCTACAAGGGCCTTGACGCGTTTCTGGCCAGGATGAACGTCACCGAGCCGCCCTGGAGCGTTCGCTATCCACGGCTGACGACCATCAAGCCCCACACCGAGGATCTCACGCTGCTGGTGCGCGGAAACGTGGTCGCCCGGAATATCGGGCTCGACTGCGAGAAGTTCATCTACGGCAACGCCACCACGATCGGCCACGCCCGTATCGAGCGGAATTGGGAGAAGGGCGATCCCGGGTTTCGCGACGCGGACCGGGGGGATTTCCATCTTGCCCCGAATTCGCCCGCCGTCGCAGCCTGTTTCTTCGAGCCGCTTCCACTCGAGAAGATGGGCCTGTACAACGACGAGCTGCGCGCCTCCTGGCCCGTCGACCATCCGGCCGGCAACTACGAAACGGTCCAATGGGAACCGCACTCGCCGTTATAGTTCGTGGTATTCGGCATCGAGCAGGCGGGCGGTCAGTCGGATCTTTTCGCGAGCGTCGCCGAAGCTGAGGAACTGGTAGCTCAGGGCATCGAGCCGGTAGTCTTCCGCCATGGAACGCAGCGCAATTTCGGCCCGGGCGGCCGCGTCGAGATCCGTATCTGCGATGTCTTCAGCGACGTCGTACGTAGCCCGGTATTCGGCCTTGAGGGATTCCACCCGGCCGGTATCCGCCGAGGCGGCGCGCCGGTGATACTCGGGCAAAGCAAGCGGCTGGCAACAGCAGCCGAGCGATGCGGCCATGTGCGTCACATCGACCGCCAGATCGCCCATAGCCGGGAACGCGTAGCCGAGAAGGCCGAGCCGAGCACGCTGCAAGCCGCCGACGGCCGCCGTGGCCGTGAAGAAGTGCGAAAGCGTCGCCAAAGCACTCGCATCACCCAGGTGCGACGTGACATACTCGAACGGCACCCCGCTACGAACGAGCACATTGCAGAGGTCTTGGGGCCCGTCCAGGGGCCGTGATGCCGGGCGTAGGACGCAATGCCTCGCAGCAACGCACGGTCGTAGCCGGCGAAAGGGTAAACGATCAATGCGATGTTCCGCTACCGCTCCACGCCAGGGCCTCCGATCGGATGCGCCTGAGTTCAATTCCACTGCGCATTCACGAGTGTACGCGAGAACGCCGCCCATGTAAAATACCCCTATCGTCCTCGCCTGCCCGCAAAGGCCGGCGGCGCCGTACTCCAACCAGCTTTCCACTTCACAACAAAGGAGCCCATCATGAACACACGTCAACCGAAATTGTCTGCCCGCCGGCGGTTTCTGGGCCAACTGGGCGGCGGCGCCGTCGCGGCGGCCTTTGGGGCAGGTTGGACCGGCGCCGCAACGGGCCGGGCCGACGAATTGCGCATTCCAGGCTTTGAACAAGCGAAAAGCTACAAGGCCGATCAGCCGTGGAAACCGGTATCCGACCGGAAGATCCGCGTGGGCATTGTCGGCTACGGTGTGTGTCGGTTCGGCGCCCAGTTCGGTTTCCAGGATCATCCGAACGTCCAGGTGGCGGCCGTCAGCGACCTGGACCCCGAATGCTGTGCGGCCCTGGCCAAGGCGACGCGCTGCGAAAAGACCTATCCGTCGTTGGAAGAACTGGTCAAGGACGACACGATCGAAGCCGTATTCGTGGCGACCGACGCGCCCAGCCATGCCCGGCACTGCCTGGAAGTGCTCAAACACGGCAAGCACGCGGCCGTTGCGGTTCCGGCCGTCTTCGGCGATTCGCTGGAGGCGGCCGACAGGCTGCTGGAAGCCGTCAAGACCTCGGGCCTGACCTACATGATGTTCGAGACGTCATGCTTCCACGCCGATCTGTACGCGATGCGGCAGATCTACCGGGCTGGGGGATTCGGAGAAATCGTCTATTCCGAGGGCGAATATTACCATTACATGGCGACCCCCATCGATTCGTTCCGGCAGTGGCGTGTGGGTCTCCCGCCGCTCTGGTACCCAACCCATTCCATGGCCTACCAGATTGGCGTAACCGGCGGAGCCTTTACCGAGGTCTCGTGCATGGGCATGAACAGCATCATTCCACACCTGACGCCCGAGGGTAACGCGTACAAGAACCCGTTCGGGACGGAAATCGCCTTGCTGCGGACCAGTGCCGGTGGCATGTCGCGCATGACGTGCAGTTGGGACACACCGGGGTTGGGCGGCGAGAAGGGCCGAGTTCGCGGGCAACTTGGTTCGATGGATGGAATGGACTTCCAGGGACTTACGAAGGAGTTCCCGTCCCTCAGCCGTCCCCCGTTGCCGCCCTCGGTCGCTCCCGGCGGGCACGGTGGATCGCACGGGCCGCTGTGCAACGAGTTCGTCACGGCCATCCTCGAAGGCCGCAAACCGCTGGTCGATGTCGCCACGGCGCTGAACATGACCGTGCCGGGGATCGTGGCCCACCAGTCCGCCTTGAAAGACGGCGAACTGATGAAGATCCCGCAGTACACGTTCGCCTAAGTTGCCGGCAGCGAGTTGAGAACTGCGAAGGAATACGGCGCTTTTTCCAGGCGCGACGTTGTGTGCAGCCCATCTGAAATCTCAGGTTTGCCATTTCGCATTCAAGATTCAAGACGTGAAGCTTCGGCCGGTTCTCGCACGTCTTCCGCCGGATAACGGTGCGCCTGGCTGCATACGCTTGTGAGATCGCAAGGCTGCGGTACCGGGATCTTCGGGCTGGGGGTCTCGAACGACGGCCGGCCATCGGCCGTTGGTCGCATCAGGACAAGGCAGGCAATGCTTCCCACAACGGCTGCGATAAGGGCGAAGAACAGCCCCGGGAGGTTGCTGCCGGTTGCATCGTTCAGCAGCCCGTTCAGTGTCGGGGCCAGCGACGAAAGCACCTGCGACGTCATCACGAACGGATAGACCGAACCGAGAAGATAGACGCCGTACAGCCGGCTCACCGTTGCCGGGTAGATGGCGAAATTGCTACCATAGCAAAAGCCGATCCCGAACGTGCTCGCAAAGAAGACGCCCGTTGTACTCCTGCCCCAGACAATCAAGGCCACCACAGCCAGAATGCTCAGGGTTTGCGCGCTGATCATCGAATGTCTCGGGCCGATCCGATCGACTGTAATCCCCCAGAAACCACGCCCGATCGCATTGCCGATAGCAAGAACCGAAATGGTCATCGCGGCAAGGGCTTCCGGCAGGCCACAATCGAGGGCCAGAGGCTTCGCATTGCCTACAACAATCAGGAACGGGATTGTCCCGGTCAACATACCGGCGAACAACGCCCGGAATCGCCGATCATGGAAAAGGGTCCGCCTACGGAAGCTGATCACGTCTTCATGACGCCGCGGTCCGGGCGGCACCCAGAGCATCATGCCGGCCAGAAAGATGACCGGGGCATACGTCAAGGCAACAACCCCGAACACACCCGACGGCATTGCCCCGCCGTGCATGAGCGATTCTGCGATCGTGGAAAGCAAGACGGGCCCGCAGGCAAACCCGGCCGCAGTCAGACCACTGATCAGTCCCTGGTGGTTCGGGAACCACTTCAAGGCCGTGGCAATCGGGCAGACGTATCCTACGGCGCAACCCGTCCCTGCACAAATCCCGATCGCGAACCAGAGGACGACATAGGTTCCGCTGAACAACCAGGCGAGGGTCCAGGCAAGGCCGATCAGCACGGCGCTCGCTACGGCCAGGGGACGCGGGCCGAAGCGGTCGTGAAGACGCCCGGCAATGACAACCATCGGGCAGAACGACAGGACCACCGTATTGAAGATCAGTTGCATCTGGAAGGCGGAGTAGCCGTACTGCGCCCTCAGCGGCTTGACGAAAACGCTCCACGCCTGGTTGGTTCCCAGCAACATGAGCATGATCATGCAAGCGACGAGTATGAAAAGTCTTTTCACGTAACGCTTCTGGATGGACCTGGCTTATCCGTTCCGGTCAGGCGGCAAGTGGAGGGAATCCGACCATGGGCCGCGGAGCTGGTTCAGTCGTTCGGATCGTCAGCGTGGACGACATGGCCTTCTCGGCGGTAGCGGCACGCACATCATTGCCGGATGCCGGTGTGAAGCAACTCCTTCAGCCGGAACGGATGACATACCGCGAACGTCTGCTGACAACCCACCACCCGCCATGATAACATGCCGGAAGGAACGCGACCAGTCGCGCACACGGAATGTACGTCCGGCTCTCCGGCAATCGGGTGGTATGTAGCCTGAACCTCGGTAAAGAAGCCATATCGCCCTGGTCAGCTACACCACGACTGTACGACAGACTGCTACTTCGTCGGATCGAACTGCGGGGTTTCCAGTCGTTCGCCGTCTTTCAGTGCCGACTGGTGGGCAACGAGTCCCGGCGCAGTCATGGCGATTGCCTCGTACACATCGACCAGCGGCGGCCGTTCTTCGATCACGGCCATGATGAACTCGTTGGTGATCTCCTTGTGTGGAAAGGAAGGGCGTGTAGGGAAACTCGATCGCGGCAACCGGCAGGCGCCGATGCGGCAGCCATACGCCGCATTCTCGGACTGTAGAAAAGGCCTGTCCAGCACCGTTTGCGCAACGCCTGTGAACTGTTGCGCAGGATCGGCGTGGCAGTCATGCCGTGCCGCGCCGTCCTACCAAAGCACCACACACGAGGGCGCAAGACAGCAATAGCCACGTGCTTGGCTCCGGTACCGAAAGAATGAAGCCGGCCTCTACCGTACTGTGGCCGAAGTCGATGTTCAACACTGCGGCCGCGCACGGCAGCGCAGACAAAGCCGCCACAAGCGTCAGACATGCTGTGCGGTGAAGACATAGGGGCTCCATGATGACAGCCTCCTGATCCGAACTGAAAAGGCGCCGCGTTCTGAACAATGCCGGGACCGTCCGAAAGCATGTTTCGCTCACAACGACGTCCGTAAATCGCCCATACCCCGGCAACCAGCGCCAAAGCAACCAGCGCGATCCAGAACTCCCACTGGGTGCGCGCGGCCGCATCGGCGGCGGCAGACGGTCCGAAAAGGAAGTAGACCAGCCGCGCCAGCTCCCCATGGAAGAGCCGCTGGATCGCCAACGCACCGCCGTAAAGAACCGCCGCCAGAATGCTGACGATCGTCACGATGGCAAACACCTGCCGCAAGGCAGGCGTGAATCGCTTCTCCAGGAATTCGGGGATCGTGAACACCCGCGACGCCAGCAGAAACGGAATAAAGAACCAGATCAGCAGCGTAAAGCTGCCCACGTTCATCCATTCGGACATGGCCACACAACGGCAACACGCCCCGCTTTCCCACGTGCCACTGCCGTCTCGGGAGTGCTCTTTCTTACGACGTGCCTTGCTCGTTCCCTTTACGCTGAACCAGCCCGGGGTGGAGCCGATGCGAGCGGTGCGAGCAACGCGCAACCCCGGGTTCGCATCCATAGAAATCCCGGCAAGCCCAACGGGCTGGCCCTAGATGCTCTTCGCATGCAAATCACACGAAAAACAGAAATACCCATTCTCATGGGCCTTGCCTCTGCGATTCGTGAAGCCTGAAGGCGGAACTACAAGCCCCGCTTGCGTCAAACGCCGGGACTGGTCAGAATCACGGTTGCCGGGGTTGCCCTTCCACGAGAGGATAGTCAGGGTAGGATGCCAAGCTGAAAGGATGAGACGATGACGGAATCCGTGACAGAGTTGTTCACGGCCAACCATGCATCAGACGGTTTTCACTAACCTGCAAACAGGTTGCCGAAACCGTCCATGGAAGCGGCCCCCCCACCGGAGTCGTCGAGCACCGCCGGGCCGGCCTTGCGCGGCAAGTGGGGCACGCGGGGCACATGGGGCTGAAACGGCCTTTCGTGCCTGCCGGGGCAACGGGCCAATCGCGAAAGTACTGGTTTTTTCGGAAAAGACGGCCCGCCGGGGCTTGACACGCCGAAAACGGCTCCGTATAGTACAGTCGTTGGCCGCCGTGTGCCGACATAACTTGCTGAAAGAGAGCGGATCATGACCTTCGCGAACCTCCTAGCCTTGTTATTACTTGGCCTGGCCTGAACGGCCTGGGGTTCGTCGATTGTATTGATCCAACCGACTCCGTGAACCAGAACCCCAGGGCCGTAGGTCCTGGGGTTTTTTTGTTGTCGTGACCTTTGCCCAAACGGCGTAACCGAGCAGTTTCTGGGGGAATTGCCCTGCATTCCGATCCTGCCGGCGGCCTTTAGGGGGCGATGGATGCGCCCGAGGGGGGCGTGTCCCGCCTTACGTTTTCCCTGTACTGTCCTTTCCCACGATGCACGAAGAGTATACCCATGTCTGCCCAAACTGAATCTGAGAGTCGTCCGATTACCATCTTCGATACCACGCTGCGCGACGGAGAACAGTCGCCCGGGGCCAGCATGAACCTGGCCGAGAAGATGGAGCTTGCGACGGCGCTAGTCGAGTTGGGCGTCGATGTGATCGAGGCCGGGTTCCCCATCTCTTCGCCGGGCGACTTCGAGGCCGTCAGCGAGATCGCCAAGGGGGTCGAGGGCGCCGTGATCTGCGGACTGGCCCGCTGCCGCGACGCCGATATCGACCGGGCCTGGGAAGCGCTTCGCCATGCCAAACAGCCGCGTATCCACGTCTTCCTGGCCACCAGCGCCATCCATCGCGAGCACAAGCTGAAGATGAGCAAGGACGACATCATCCAGCGGGCGGTTGCCGGTGTGAAGCGGGCCGTCGGCTACTGTTCCAACGTCGAATTCTCGCCGGAAGACGCCGTTCGGACCGAGACCGATTTCCTGTGCAAGGTGGTCGAGCAGGCGATTGCCGCCGGAGCCACGACAGTGAACATTCCCGACACGGTCGGATACGCCACTCCGGCCCATATGAGCAACGTGATTCGCACCTTGCGAAACCGCGTGCCCAACATCGACAAGGCCGTGATCAGCATCCACTGCCACAACGACCTGGGCATGGCCGTGGCCAACAGCCTGGTGGCTGTCGAGGCGGGTGCGGGGCAGGTGGAATGCACGATCAACGGGATCGGCGAGCGGGCCGGGAATTGTTCGCTCGAAGAGGTCGTTATGGCCCTGCGAACCCGGAGCGACTACTACCATGCCCACACGTCGATCAATACACGACGGCTCGTACCCACCAGCCGACTCGTGGCCGGCATTACAGGCATCCACGTGCAGAGGAACAAGGCCATCGTGGGCCAGAACGCCTTCGCGCACGAGGCCGGCATCCATCAGGACGGCATGCTCAAAAATCCGACCACGTACGAAATCATGCGCCCGGAAGACGTCGGCTTTACCCGCAGCGAACTCGTGCTGGGCAAGCATAGCGGGCGGGCCGCCTTGGCCGATCGCGTGCAGGCGTTGGGCTACAGCTTGAGCCCCGAACACCTGCAAACGGTCTTCGAGGGATTCAAGGAGCTGGCCGATAAGAAGAAGGAAGTTTACGACGAGGATATTGCCGTGCTGGTGGAGCAGCAGTTGCACGCGTTCGAGGAGCGATGGTCGCTCGTTTCGTACGACATGCGGTGCGGCACCGGCCGGACCCCGGAGATCGCGCTTACGTTGCGCGACGGCGATAGTGAGGTCACAACCACGCAAGAGTGTGGCGACGGGCCCGTCGATGCCGTCCTGCTGGCGCTCGAGGAACTGACCGGCGTTACGGTTGACTGCAAAGACTTCGCCGTGCACAGCGTAACGGTGGGGCAGGACGCTCAGGGCGAGGTAACAGTGCAGGTGGAGCACGACGGCCGCCTGTATCGCGGGCGCGGCGTTTCCACCGACAGCCTCGCCGCCAGCGCCCTGGCGTTTCTGAACGCGATCAACCGGATCCTTGCATTGGGCAGCCGGCGGTCGCATCCGGACGAGGTGGCGGAGAGTCCATGACCGGCGCAATGTCGGTAGGCCGAGTGGCGGAATGGCAGACGCTGGGGATTTAAAATCCCCTGGGGGTTACCCCATGCGGGTTCGAGTCCCGCCTCGGCTACTTGCGTGTCGCTTTTGGGACATTGTGCCTTGTTACATGCCTTTTCGGAAATCATCACCGCGGTTGAACTCATCAAGTACTCGCGGTTTCATATTCCAGACAGGATTCCCTCCCACAAGTCCGCATTTCGGGCAGTCGATGGCCAAAGTATTCTTTGCCGGACTCGTCCAATACGCGGTGAGCCCGCAAATTGGACAAGCCGTGCGAATGCCGAAAACCACACCTGCGATTCCCAGCAGTGCTCCAAGAACGCATATCGGCACAACAATCCATATCCCGATTTGGGACAATATCTCCCATGGTGGTGGCAGGAGTAACCCGGCAAACGTCATCACAAAACCGATTACGGCAAGTTGGCACGTATGATACCATGCACGAAACAACATGCTGCATTCCTGGAAAGGGGGTTCAGCTCCGACAGCTCAAACGATATCTTCAATCGCCGAACGCGACAAGATGGGTGGAGACTGCCTGGATCGGACCGCTGAAACGTGGCTGGATACGACAGGGCAAGGGAAAGAACACTCTCGCCTGCCTGCCCGTGTTTCATCTGTGGCGGGGGTCCTTAACGGACCCACTCGCTTGCGCTTCGAGCTTGTACGCGCTGGCGCGTCCCCCATACAAGCACGCAGCGCCAGCAAGTGGATCGGGCGTTTCGGTCCCTGCAATTACCGCTTTCGGGACTTTGGGGTCAGGAGCTTGATTTGTGATTAGCGGAATATTCTGTGCAGCGTTGTTGTAGTTCGCCGGAGCCAATCTACCCACTTCTCGCGGTCCAGGTCATCGCCAGCGATATCCTGCCTGGCATTCCCGCGAGAAGTTGCGTGATAGATGGCGCCGGGAAACTCAATTCGCAGGGCTCTGGCCATGCCCGCATTGTAGCAGTCGGACCTCGGTGGTCAAGCTACTAATCACTAATTCTACAGCAAGACTTTTCCTATTGCGTATTTGGGAGAGGAGGCGCATATTGAATGTTCGGTGGCCATGGCCGTACGGGGCTGGCCGGTCCCTTGCTACGAGTAGTCTGTCAGGCGGACACTCCGATGACATGGGACGAAATATGCGCTGCGGCAAGACGATTATTGGGCTGGCACGGGCGTTTTGCGCCGCTGTTCGGGCGTAGGGAGGCCCGTGCGCACTCACTCGATTACGTGAGGGGGCTCATGGCGAACACGGATAGACGGGAGAGGTCACAGAGGCGCAGAGGGGAGGGCTCTGAAGAAGCTCGCAATCGTCTGTTTGGAACGAACACTTGAGCCTCTATCAGAAACCACCCTGCTTAAGCTGCGCCGCTTGCGCAGTCTCTACGAAAGGTCCCTGCACCCCTGTTACCAAGCAACTTCCTTCACGGTGTAGCGCTCGAGCTTGTTGCGGTTGACGTGAATGCCAAGGCCGGCGCTGGCGGGCACCTTCGCCTCGCAGCCGTTGCGGAGCTGGAACCAGCCGTCCACCAGATCGTCGGCCATGTAAGCGAGTCCCGCGCCGACGTCGGTGGGATACGTTGCGTTGGGAAGCGACGCAGCCGCCAGTCGCCCCGCCTCGGCAATGCCGCTTCCCAACCGCGAACCGATCCAAACAGGTACGCCTGCCTGGCGGCACAGATCGTGGATGCGTTTGGTATGGACCAGTCCGGCCACCCGGCCGACCTTGATATTGACGATATCGGCCGCCTTCATGTCGACGGCACATTGTGCGAGGTGGGGCGTTTGAATGCTCTCGTCCAGACAGATGGGCGTTTCCATCCGCTCGCACAGTTGGCGATGGAACCATAGGTCGTCGTGGTCCAGAGGCTGCTCGATCATCACAAGACCATAACGGTCCCAGCCCGCCAGGTGCTCGATATCGCTCGGTTGATAGGCGGCGTTGGCGTCGACCATCAGGGTGATGTCGGGATACGCGGCACGCACGGCATCGAGGTACTCGACGTCCTTGCCGGGGCAGACCTTCACCTTGATCCGGCGATAACCGGCAGCCAATTCCCGGCCCACGGCCTCCACCGTATCGTCCGGGGTCTTCTGGATGCCGATGCTGGGTCCCACCTCGACCCACGGCCGCGACTGACTTGGTTCGTCGGCCAGCAGATGCGCCACGGACGAGTCCTTGCTCTCGGCGTAGATATCCCAAAGCACCGATTCGAACGCTGCCTTCGTGAAGGAGTGGCCGCGGATAGCCGTCATCGCCTGGGCCAGTTCTTCCGGATGGCCCCACGCCTGCGAACGCACCAGCGGGGCCAGCACCTCTTGGCCAATCGACAATACGGTTGCCGACGTTTCTGACGTATAGAAGGGAATGCCGTCGACGGCGGCCTCGCCCCAGCCGCACCATGGCCCGCACCAGCCTTCCAGCACGACGAAGTCCTTCATCGTCACCTCGCCCACGCTAATGCGAAACGGTGATTTCAGCGGTATCTGCACGTGCCGGGCAACAAGGCGGTCGATCGTCAGGCGAGTTGTCATGCAGGTTTTCTCAAAATCGTGGCACAGTCGAGAAAGGGGTGAGCGGTTCCGGCCCGAGCAATAGCCGAACCTTTCCAACACGTCAAACGCAGCGCGGCAATCCGCCGCTCCCACCGAATCGTTTCAGGCCAGGTTCACCCACGCGTGTTCCATTATAGCGTGACTCGCGCCGGCCCGGAAGTAAACGTATGGTAACACCGAACGCGAGGGTGAACCTGACCTGTGCGGTTTCCCGGAATGTGACGTTGCGAAGTTGCATGCAACGTGTCACAAGCGAATGGCTGCTTGGTCGGCCAGAACCATCCACGCTACTCCTTGCCTTGCTCCACCTGCCGCCATAGGGCGCGTGTCTGCCCGCGGACGTCGCCGAAGCGGTTGGGCCAGGGGTGCGAGTCGAGCTTCTTGAGGGCTTCGGCGGCATCGTCCCATCGCTCGAGATGGATCAGTGCCCCGGCCAGGCCGATGAGCCCTTGCGGCTCCAGTGCGCGGAGTTCGGCGGCGCGCCGCCAGTGAGGCGCGGCATCGGACCAGCGGTCCTGTTGCTGCCGTACTTCGGCTAGAATTGTGTGGCTTTCGGCCTCTTCGGGCAAGGCTTCGATAATGGAGGTCAACGCGCGCTCGGCCTGTTCGGGCTTCTCTACTTTCGCATACCGCTCGCCAAGCTGCTTGTAAAGGTCCACATCGCGCGGCGCGAGTTCGCGCAGCTTGAGAAGCTGTTCCACCACTCCCTGCGGATTGTTGCCCCGATCGTAACACGCGATGAGCGCGTCGTGCGTCTCGCGGTCGTTCGGCTGAACGGCAACGGCCAGTTCGAGCTGCGCGATCGCCTTGGCATACTGATTCTTCTCAAGATAAACCCGGCCGAGCGCCTTGCGTACGATCGGGTTCTCCTGACCCGTTTCGCCGGCCTGGCGGTCGAGTTCCTTGGCAAACCCGTCGAGGTCAGGCGCGCCGGCCAACACCTGCTGAAGGTTTGCCAGTGCCTGTGCTCGCTGGTCGTGCCGCCGGCCCCAGCTCACGACGGCCCCGCAGGCGGCGTCGACCGCGTCGGCCGTGCGGCCCAGGCCGGTAAAGGCCTGGGCAAGCCACTGGTAGTATTGCGAAAGCGTTCCCTGCCCGATACCGCGATTGGGCTGCGTCCGCTGATGATACGCAATCGCTTCCTGCAGGTAGTCGATGGCCTCGTCGAAAAGCCGGGTTTCCAGACAACCACGGCCGAGCTGCGACATGGCGTTCTCGGTCCAGCGCCCTTCAGCATGGAAGTACTCATCCGTCGCCTGCAACGTCGCCCGCAGTTTGTCGGGTTGCTCGGCGCGGAAGTACGCCTGCATAAGCTGGACGCGATAGGTGAGATTACCGGGCCGCCTTTCGACCAGGGGCAGCAGGATGGGAATCGACTCGGCATAGCGATTTCGCCAGTGGAGATATTCGACCAGGCGCGCCGTGCCCGACTCGTCGAGCACATTGCGGCCGTAGGCGGCCAGCATGACTTCAATGGCCCGATCGCAACGGTCCAGACCATGGTAAAGATACTCGGCCGCGAATGCTACCGTTACGCCGGAGTTGGCGCGCTGGGCCAATACGGCTTCGGCCGTTTGAGCGAAGTCGTCGGCCTTCTCCGCCCAGAAGTAGCTGTGCTGCCGGTGATAGATGCTCCGATTTCGCGATTGCTGGGTCTCCAGATCCCGCCGCAATTCGGCCAGCGTAATCCGCAGCAGCCGCGCCTCCAATTCCCCCAGGTCCTTCACTTGGGTGCGCCACCAGGCCAGCGAATGCCCGAACTGGCTCCAACCGTCCTGGTTATTCAGTCGGAACCAGGCCGGCTCGTGCTCGACTCGCTCGATGAGGAACTCCAACGCAACACGCACGTCAACGACCTCGCGCAACGTTTCGCTCACCCGGCCGACCATCGACTGATACTGGTGCATTTGCCCGACCAGGACCTTGGGAAGCTGCTGGAAGGCGAACTTCTTCAGATCGTCCTCGACGCCGTCGCGTTTCTTCCGTTTCGCCTCGCGATAGATACTGCACAGCCGATCCACGAGCTGATAGCGATGATTATAGTTGTCGGTGCTCATGGCCTCGCGAATGCCCTGCTCGACAGCCGTGTAGAGCACCTGCCCCGAACCAAGCGAGACGGCGCCGTCGTGGCGAATGGCCGCTTCATAGAGTTGATAGAGCCGCTCGACGAGCCAAAACGGCTGCTGTGTCGTCACTGGGTGTTTTAACTGCGCAAGCAGCAGGTTCTCGCCCCGTGCAAAGTGCCGGCGCGATTCCAGGTAATCCACGAGCGTCCCCAGTACACCGTTGGCCGAGGCCGGCAGAATGCCGTCGTTGGCCTCGCCGAACTCGACGAGTGCGGCCTCCAGGCAGGCGATGGCGTCGTCGTGACGCTGGTAGCCCCAGTAGGTTCGGCCCAGACAGCCGGCAATGAACAGCCGATCCTCGGTTCCCTTTCCCGCCTCGCCGTGCAACGTCTCCAACACCAGGACTTGCCGATCGGCCAGCGGCTTGTAGGCGATGCATCCGAGTGCGGCCAGCAAGTTAGCGGCCAGGCGAGGTTCGCCGGGCGTCCAGTCGGTTGTCATGGCGCGCCCAATGGCCGCCAGGGCCTTCTCACCATGGGGGCCGGGCTGACTGAGCAGTTCGCCGGCCCGGCGCTCGATGATCATTTCGAGCAGGTCGAGCGCACGGCGATCGACGTCGGTCTGTGCCCGGCGGCGGACCACGGCCAGGTGTTCTACAATCTGGTCGACGGTCGCCTCCTCGCGCGCCTCGGAGAAGACCGAGTCCATATTCTCCAGAAACGGATAGACCTTGCCTGCCGTGTGCCCGATGACCGCGTCGGCCAGGCCGGCCAGCAAGCGGAAGTCGCGCGAGTTGCGATAGAACTCGCGCACCTGCCACGTGTAGTTCTGCGGGCTCTGCGATTTCGCCAGCAGTGCGGCCAGGATGCGCAGCACCTCAGGGCTCAGTTCCGAAGGCATCTCGCCCTCGTTGCGCTGCCAGGGTTGCAGATGCTGCGACAACCGGTTGCTCAGCTCCCATTCTTCGGCCGTCTTGTACACCTCGACGAGCGCCTGTTCGTGGTCCCCGCGCCGATCCACCACCATGTACCAGTCGGCCAGTGCACGGTATTCGGCCGGGCCGAGTTCGTCGGCCGCACGAATCGCCTCGAACTGCTCGATGGCCTCCGGCACCTTGCCCTGTTCGGCCAGCAGGTAGCCGAGTACAAGCCGCCAGTCGTTGACCGCCTGTTCGGGCCGAATCCACTGGCGCAGCGCCGTTTCGAGCTGTTTCGGCCGGTCGAGTGCGACAAGGAGTTGGTACTTCAATTGCCGCCACTCTTCCACCTCCGGCTCGGCCGCCATGCCTGCATCGATCACCGCGAAGACGCGGTCGATCAACTCCGGTTTGGCGTTGCGGCGCGCGGCCAGATGGGCCAAGGTCAGCAAGCAGCGGCCCTTGAGCATCTGATCCAACTCTTCAGCCGGATCGGCCGCTTCGTCGGCCAGGAGCCTCGGCGGCTTGGGGCCGAGCATTTCCCAGCATTCGTCGGCCACACGGTCCAGGTCGCGCCCGAGCTGCACTTCCAGGTAGAGCCGTTCGATATTGAGCCACTGGACGAGCGCGCCTTCGCGCGCATCCATTTCCTTGCGTAGCCGGGCAGCGAAACCTTCGCGGGCCTCGCGTCGGATGTCTTCCCGCTTCGCGAGAAGCTCGGTGCGCGAAAGCTCGTGCGGCCGCTCGATGGCCGCAACCCCGGCATTGAAGCGAGCCTGGAGCATGGCGTCGGTCAACCGATGCAGATTGATCACCCGGCAGACAAGCCGTTCGGAAGCGCCCTCGTCACCGGGCTGGCTTTCCAACTCGGCCAGCCGATCCAACAGGGCGAACGCCTCGTCTTCGTACGACTGCCGCCACGGCTGGGCCAACAGCGTATCGAACAACTGCCGCGCATAGCTGGAAGCGTAGCCCTTCGGCCCCTCGTCAAGCTGCGTCCGCAGGAAGTCGAGATACTCGTCGGCCGAGAGCCGGCTGGACAGGATCCGGCCAAGCGCCGC
Source organism: Thermoguttaceae bacterium (assembly GCA_040772845.1). Taxonomy (GTDB): domain Bacteria; phylum Planctomycetota; class Planctomycetia; order Pirellulales; family Thermoguttaceae; genus PWXP01. The sequence goes on along the minus strand of JAXGXG010000001.1, from coordinate 3,602,185 downwards.
GCCAAGCTCGTGCCGCTCGGCGTCATCTTCCTCGGCATTCCATCGCTTGCGGAGCGCCGTGGCCAGCGCGCGCCACGTGCCGGTCTCGACCGCCGGATCGTCTGGCAGCAGCCAGCTTACATAGCGCTCGACCACCGGCGGCCGAAGCGTACCGATCCCGTCTTCCAGCCGCCCTAGCACCACGGTTCGTACCCTTCGGCAGGCGTCGGTCTGCCGGAACTGATAGTAGTGCGTCATAATCGGGTCGGTCACGCCGGCGTGCGACGGATGGTCGGCAAAGAACAAGGCCGTCTCGGCCAGCGGTTCGCGCCAGCGATCATCGATCCGGTCGGTATAGAGGTTGTAGCCTCGGCCCAGCGCCTGGTTGACCGCCGCCTGCAGCCGGGCCGCCGTTGGCGGATCGAGCCGCTGCGGTCGCCGCCCGTCTTTCAGCCACTGCTCGATCAGGTTGTTGGCGTCGTCCTCGCGGCCCGTGTACACCAGGGCGCTTAAGTATTGGGCGTAAGGGGCGCTCGAATCGGGATTGCGTTTCAACCACGTTTCGAGGCGTGCGGTCATGGCCTCGTAACGTCCCTCGTTACGAAGTTGCTGGATGCAGGCGTTTCGCAATGTGTTCTCTTCGTACGACTCCCACTCGAAGTCGGAGGCAAGGGCCGCGTCGAGACATGCGTAACCTGCCGCGTAGTCACTTACGTTGAACAACGCCTGGGCATACTGCTGCTGGACGTTGTAGTCGTGTGGATACTGCGAGGCCAGTTGACGCTGTAGCTCCAGGGCTTCCGCCCCGCGGCCGGCCTGCTGCAGCCGGTTGACCCGCTGCTCGGTCCATCGCTTCATGGCATGAATGTGCCGGGGCGCGGCCTCGTAGACCGGCCGAATTGAGTCCAGTAAGGCGAGCGCTTCGTTTGCCTCCAGGAGGCTCGACGTCTGCCCGACCAGATACTCGGCCAGGAACAGCCGATCGGTTTCACCAAGAACGTCCGGCCGGACCTTCACGAGGTCGGCGGCCTGGGCGAAGACGCGCGTCTTGAGTTCCTCGTGCCGCCGGGCGATGTTCAACACCGCATCGCGCACGAAGCGAACTCCCGGCTTGCCTGCGGGCAGTTGCTCCGAGGCGTCCAGGTGCTCCATCACGCGCGTCCACTGCTGGCTTTGGGCGAAGTGAAGCAGCAGGGCCATCCGGTCGCTGTAGGTGTCTTTGCGATCGGCCACGGCCTGCTTCGCTGCGGCAACCGCCGGCAGCGGCTCCTTGATAAGCTGCACCTGGTCGCGCCCGGCCAGTGCGCGTTCGATTCGCCGCGCCACGGCGTCAGTCTCAAGCGGCTCGAACTCCTGCGTCACCAGTGACGCACGGCGGCCTTTGGCGTTGATGGTCTCGACCCGCGTGGCCCACCAGACCCCGAGCACCTCGACAAACTCGTCGTACTTCGTCATGTTGGCAAGCGTCCCGTCCTGCCGCGTCTCCATGGTGAGTACAACGTGACGAGCCGTGTCGATGAGGAACCGTATTTCGTAATCCTGGTCGCCCGGGGCCTTGAGCACCAGCAGGACGCGCCCCTCCGCAGGCCGGCGGAGTTCAACCGTGTAGTTACGGTAACTCCGATCCAACGGCGTGAGTACCGGCCCGCTCAGGTCCAACGGAGGACGGGCCAGATCGGCCGGCGACGCGCTGCGCACACGGCCAAGCCGGAACGGCCGGCTGAAAATGCCGCGTTCGTCTTCGTTGCACCATTGGACACAGCTCTGCGACGCACCGCCTGCATGACCGCCCGTCGAGCAGATGACCCATCCGGCAGGCGAGACCAGCGACCGTGTCTCGGACACGCCGGCCACTTCCGCCGTACGCGCGTTGAAGCTCTCGCTGCGACGCGTGATTGCCAGCCCGCCGTCGAGCGAGTTCAATGCGTCGAGTCGCAGCAGGCTTCGGGCGATCTCACGCGCCTCGGCCGGCCAGGGATGCGGTTGCTCTTCGGGCGGATCAACCGGCGCGGCAGGCAGGCCGGGAAACAACGTTCCGACCCAGTGTGTATACTGCTGGGGATCGTAATAGGACGGTCCACTGCGGTAGCTGCGCCCGTCATATGCAAGCCGCCCACCGACCATCGACGATCGCGCAGACCAGTCCATGTTCCTACGCAAGAAGTGACCGCGCCGACGCGACTCGCTAGACTGTCGAGCACCGGCGAACGTTGCCGTCCGCGATCGCGGCTTGTACGGAAGTGCCTTCTCGTCGCCCTCGTACCAGGCGAAGTCGGCATCCATCGGTTCCGATGGCGCCGGGGTTGCAAGGGGAGCGGCCGTCATGGGCATGGCCTCTTCCTTCGCCACCTCCATTAGCTCTTCCACCTCCGGTTCGGCTTCGCGACTGCTGGCGAAGAGATCGTCCTTCGCTTCGAAGTCTTCGAACGCAGCACCGTTGAAATCGAGTGTCTCGGAGATCGAGTCCATGGCCACGGCAGGCATCTTTTTGGCGCCGACAGGAGAAGAATACTCGAACCCAATCGTCCAGTCGCCGCTGCCGCCCATCGGCCCGAAGAATCCGCCGCCTATACCACCGCTTACCAGAAGTCTTCCGCTCATCGACCCCATCCCGCCATAGTCTCTTCCGCTCATGCGCCCCGGCCGGAAGCTGGCTTGCGGTCCAGCCACGGCGAGCAGTTCCGGGTAGCGGCCCAGTTCGGCCAGTTCCATGAGCACGGCCCGGCGCAGGCCCAATCGCCAGTTGCCGGCCCGGCGCATCTGCTGTTGGACCAGCTCATAATTGGCCGCATTGCGACCTTCGGCAAAGTATTTCTCGCCGTCGCGCATCAGGAATCGCCGCTTCACGCCGAACCGCTCGCGGTCCGCGTCGCTCTCCAGCACCAGCAGCGACGTGTACGGCGTGATGATGTGGTACTCTTCGCTCAGTGCGATAATCTCGTCCTGCACCGCCTGCGTCGGCCCCTGCTCCAGCAGTGCGTCCAGATGCATGCGCGCCCAAAGCCGCGGGATGAACGAGTTGCCTGCCTCGGCGTCGGCCAGTTCGACCGCCGTGCGGAAGCGGACCGGACGGCCTTGCACCTCACCCGTAACGACGACCTCGCCCTGCTGATCCTTCCCCTCGGGCAAATAGCGGCCCAACAGGATCTGCTGGGTGCCCGGGGCAAGGTTCGGCAGTTCGCCCGGATATACCCGCGCGGTCCGCAATCCGTGGAACTCCACCTGCAGGTTACGGATGGCCGGCTGCATCATTTCGCTGAGCAGTTCCAGGGCGACCTGGGCCGGGCCCTGTGCGCCCGAAACCTGCCGCATCGATCCGCCACCCAACGAGGCGATAGCCTTCAACACGACCGCTTCGAAACGGCTTCCGACCGAAACGGCGTGGAACGTGGCCGCGCTGCCCGAAGCGCCGCCGCCGGAAGACTCGTACAGCCGTCGCAAACGTCCGGCGGCGGCCACAGGGTCGGTCGCGGCCGTAACCGGGATACCGTCGCCAAGGTACACCACCTGCGTCTTCGGACCGCACTGCTTGAGGGCCGAGGCAATCGCACCGTCCAGGTCGGTCCAGCCGAGCGAAACGCGCGCGTCGAGGAACTCGCACGCTGCCGTCCGGTTCTTCGGGTCGGCCGGAACAGGCGCATCGAAGGCCCAGTCGCACGCAACGTCGAACCCGGCCAGGTTGAAGCGGTCGCGCGGCGCGAGCGATCCGAGCAGTGTCGCAACCAGGTCGGCCTGCGTGCGGCGCGCGTCGGCGTCGAGCGAGGCCGACGTATCGGCCAGGATGAGCAGTTCCAGCGGCTCGCCGTCGGGCAAAATGTCGCGTTGCCACGCCCCTTCGTCGCCCGGCGGCAACAGCATGAGCATGAAATAGCCATCCTCGCCACGGCGGTGCGGAATCAGCACCGCCTCCGACTGCTTCGCGTCCACGCCAATCACCACCTCGAAGTCGCTAGCAGGCGTGTACTCCTGGGCCGTGAACTCGACCCGCGCCGAATGCTCCGTCCGGCCGATCCGCGCCAGGTGGGTCGGGCAGGTTACATCGGCCAGCGGCAGAACCGAGTGGATCCGCACGTCGATAGCCAGTTCGCGGAGCGGATGCTGCTTGAGCAACTCGCTTTCGAGTGCGTAGCTGTAACGGTACGCGCCGCTGCCGAGCGGCAATACCTGCGTGTACGTGATCTTCACCCGCTTCTCCGAATGTGCCTCGATGGGGAAGACGCGGGCCTTGAACAGGTTACCGCCTGCCCATTCCAGCAGGCCGGGGTCGCGGCGTTCACGCAAGATGGTCTCGTAGATTTCACGGGCCCGCTGTTTCTCGACCACGTCGGCCTCGACCAGTTCGTTGCCGATCCACATGCCGAACCCGGAGATTGAGGCATCTTGCGGCAGGGGGAAATAGAACACGCCTTCCAGCCGGCCGTTGGTGCGGTTGATGAACGACTCTTCGATGGTCGTACGTGCGATCTGATCGCGAATGTCGACCGAGACCTTATGATAGCCGACCGTGAGCGGCACGTTGCGGCCCTCGACATTCACGACAAGCGACCCGATCGACTCGTCGGTTACCGTGCCTTCGAAACCTTCGAGCCACCGCGGCTTTCGCTCGACACGGACGAGCTTGCCTGCCTGCACGCGATAGACGGCCGTCCCGTTGATCTCGACCGGCGTCTTATCGGGCCCGGTGAGCGTAACCGGCCTCTTGCCCTTGGCCGCCACCTGCAACTCGCCGGCGGCCAGGCGGAACGTCCGCGCGTCGGCCAGTTCGATCAGCGTGCCGGGGCCGAGCGTAAGACGCGCATCGCCCGTCATGCGCGTGGCGACGGCGTTGGCCCCCCGCACCTCGGTCCGCAGCCAGTCGCCCGGCTTCAACACAATGGGCTGGCAGACCGGCGTGAACCGTTCGGCCCCAACAGGCCTGACCGCCACGATTCCCTGCAGATCGGTCACCTTCCCGATCCGGCCGTCGTCAGCCAGCTTCGCCCCGGCGACAAACGTCGCTTCGACGTCGGCGGCATTCGGTTCGCCGCCACCACCAATCGCCGCCAGGAGCACCGCGCACGCGACCGCACCCAATACCGCCGAACACCTTCCGTATATCGAACGCATCATGACCGTCTACCTCCTCGAAAAGTATCTCTCGTCGCACCACCGACCGCCCTGATTTTGGGCAGCCCGAGCCGACTTAATTCTCTCAGGCGGCTGGGCGCACTCCCACCATACCCACCACCGGGGCCCGTTACCAGCTTATGACGCCCCAGGGAACGCAGAAGTTCCCGGACCTCCCGTTCCCACGGGGAGATTTTGGATGGCATCCTGCGGCATTCAGCTTCACCCACGTGTTCTCGCCTTATGGAGTGCGGGACGCACGGATGCGGCCATAATCCGCGAGTCAGTCCCGAAGGGACGTCCCCAAGCAAGCCCAGGGTAGAGCCGATGCGAGGAACGAGCGAGGCGCAACCCTGGGTTACGAGAACAACGCAAAACAGAAGCCCGAAGGGCTGGCCCTGACTCTCTGTGCCAACATCGAACCGCAGACTGTCTCTGTAGCACTTCTTCGATTACGAGCACGAGCACGAACCCTGAACTCGTGCTCGTACTCGTGCTCAGCGATAGCGGTGCTCGTACTCGTAATCGGAACGCCCGACGTTCGGCCCGGCAGCCAAGCCTGACGTTGGGCAGCAGAGAACAAAGGCAACGGCGGTGTGGTAAGGAACGAAAACGGCGCTAACCAACAAAGCCCAGGGTCGCTTTAGCGCACCCTGCGGCCGGGACAGATGCCGACAAAAAAACCTCAACGAGGTTTTACAACGAATGTGCGCGATACCGTTGCACACAATGGAATGCCGCCATGTTGTGCAACCGCTTCGCGGTCGGAAATGCGTGATACGCACCGTGCACCTAGGGTGCGCTAAAGCGACCCTGGGCTTTGTTGTGCAACCGTTTCGCGGTTGTGTAAAACTTGACCCGCCGCGTCAGCGCGTCCCGATCTCCCATCTCCGATCTCCCGATCTCCCATCTCCCAACTCCGATCTCCGACTCCCCCTCCGCGCCAGCGCGTCACTAGCAACTAACAACTAGCAACTGGCAACTTCCCCTCTGACACCTGTCACCTGACACCTCCCTCGTGGTATTTACATCGGCCACGAAGTATGGTAAGGTGACGGCATACTCTGACGCCACTATAGACAGGGGCCTGTGGGCAGCGTAAGGCTGGGCTGTCAAAAAGTTGGGGTTGACACGGTTTTTGGATAGTGCGGTTTTGTTCCTTTTTTGCCCCGGAGGGGCAGCAGGTTGTAGCCACGGGTGGAACGCGGTCCGACGACAGTCGGGCCAAGTGCAACCCGTGGTGGCCAAGCCCCGTGCCCAAAGCCCCGGCAGGGGCGGCAGCAATGCATCGCGTCTGCCGCCCCTGCCGGGGCTATCGGGAGTTTTCACCATCATTCCACGGGTTCCGCGTCGATGGCGGCGACACCGCCGCCACGCCGCTTCACCCGTGGCTACAGCCTTTCGGCCCCTTCGGGGCGAAGACCAGCATCCAACCCGGCACGCGCTCACGCGGCTAGAAGACCTATCGGACTGGCGAAACACGAACAAACCTTGCGCAACCCCAAATCGCCGCAACCCCAACTTTTTGACAGCCCAGCGTAAGGCCGAACAGAAGACCTGAATAGGGGTGGTATACCGGCGTCGTAAGCCCGGCCACCTGACGCGCGTATGCGATTGGCGAGACTGATACTTTCGCCCGCAAAACCGCACGCAGGTGAGGCGGCGTGTGTGGAACAGCGTGCGGAGGGCGTTCCTATCTGGACGTCCTTCTCAGCGGCGGCCCCAACGCGAGGGTTCCGCCGTACGGAGTGAGGGGTCCTTGCCCATTAGTGGCACAGGATCGGCCCCGTACGGTCTGCTACTGCGTCGCATAAAGCCGGCGGAATAGGACCGATTGGCAACGTAATTCCTCGGGCAGTTTTTGGCAGCCTAAGACCAGCGTCGGAGATGCAGGCACCCTCGGGTCGCATAAGACCACCCGTCGCAGAAAATGGTTCTGCGTCCAGCGGTGGGAGGACTGCGCCCAATGGGCCTCCGTAAGCCGGGCCTTTCTGCTGTAAGTCCTTTTGAAATAACAGGTTAGCGAAACAGTGGGCGTTTTCGCTCACCTATTTGCGAACACCGCCTGAAAAACACTGTTCGACAATACCCAACTCCTTGCCACACAACAGGTTACAACCCGTTTTCCGGCCTCGGACGCCGAGTTTTGCCACACGCGGAAATCGAGCGCAAAGCCAATGACAGCAACGGTTTAAAGTAATCGGCCAGCGGTTGTCGAACAGTCGAACAGGGCCAAGGGCGTGCGACAATTCCACGGCTGTTCGTTTATGCGGACGGAAACAGGTTGCGGTGCCCCGTTGTCCAAACGGCCCCGCCCGATTACGATAGGAGGATTGTCCGGTCCGGTGGGCAGCAGGCAGGGCGCCTTCATGCCAGTTCCGGCAGACAGGCCGGTTGCATCGTATCGACTGCACATTGGCCGACGCTTGGCAACGCTATGTGTAATCGTTCTGAAATCATCATCAGTGGCCTCGGCATTGTCAGTCCGATCGGAATTGGCAACGAAGCTTTCTGGGCCTCGCTGCGCGACGGGCGCAGCGGGGTGCGCAACCTGGCCCTATTTGAAGGCGCCCACCTGCCGGGCACGCTCGGGGCGGATGTGGCCGACTTCGATCCCAAGCGGTATGTCCGCCCGCGCAAGAGTCTGAAGGTGATGAGCCGCGACATTCAGTTGGCGTTTGCGGCAGCCGATTTAGCGTGCGAGCAGGCAGGTCATCATGCGACGCCGTTCGCCCCAGAGCGGATGGGCGTGCTGTTCGGGGCGGAAACGATCCCGTGCGATTTGGACGAACTGGTGGCGGCGTTTCGCAGTTGCATGACGGACGGCCAGTTCGACTTCGGGCTTTGGGGCCAGAAGGCCTTGCCGGAAATGTATCCGCTGTGGATGTTGAAATACCTGCCCAATATGCCGGCCTGCCATATTGCCATTGCGCAGGATGCACGCGGGCCGAACAACTCGATCGTTCTTGGCGACGTATCGAGCCTTCTTGCCGTGGCGGAGGCGGTTCGCGTGCTGGATCGGGGTCATGCGGACGTTGTGGTGGCAGGCGGGGTGAGTTCGCGCATCAGTCCGCCGCTTTGGGTGCGTAGCGGCGTATTTGAATATACACGGCGTCGCGACAATCCCAGTGCGGCCAGTCGGCCGTTCGACGCACGGCGGGACGGCACGGTTGCAGGCGAGGGCGCGGCCGCGTTCACGCTTGAGACACGTCGTCATGCCGAGGCGCGTGGGGCCACGGTACTCGGCCGCGTACTCGGATTTGCCAGCGCGTTCGAGCCGAACCGGAAGGGCCAGCCGCTCACCGGAGCGGCCATTCGGACGGCCATCGGGCGCGCGTTGGAACATGCCGGCCTGTCGGCTGACGAAATCGGCCATGTGAACGCACACGGTGCAGGCACGCTGCACGACGACCGGATCGAAGCGCATGCCATCCGCGATACGCTGGGCGACGCGCCGGTGTTTGCACCGAAGAGCTACTTCGGCAGCCTTGGTCCCGGGGGCGGCGCGGTCGAGATGGCCGCCAGTGTCCTCGCGCTTCTGCACGGGCATATTCCGGCAACGCTCAACTACGAACAGCCGGACGCCGAGTGCCCCGTCCGCGTCGTCTGCGGCAAGGGCGAGCCTTCGCAGAAACCGACGGCCCTGCTGCTGAATCACACGCCGCAGGGCCAGGCGGCCGCCGTTGTTCTAGGCGCGGCCTGATCGGCTGACGAAGCAGCCGGCGCAGACCGCTCATTTCAAGCTGAACACGACCGTCGGGTCCAGCGGATACCGGCCGAACTGCTCGCCATAAATGGCCAGTCCGGACGCCAGCTTGTCGCCGGTTTCGAGCCGGATCGTCAGGTATCCCTGTTCGGCAGCGTGCTTCAGCACGGAGGCGGGAATGTCCGCTGCGATCAGGTAGCCGTACGAACCGGCTTCGGCCAGAGTGCCGTCCCGCTTCTGGGCGCGCCAGGAGAGGATGCCGCGGTGATCGGCCGGATCGTCCGGCAAGTCGAAGGCGCCCACGGCCTGTCCGTTGACAGATACCCGGACGGCGCCGGGATAGGTCTGCGTATCGGTCATGGGGTAAGCGTTGGGATTGCGGCTCGGGTCGATCGTACCGCGGCCTCGCATGTAATCGCCGCTCATATTCGCTGCGCCTTCGACATCCTTACCGAAGAGTTGTTTGGCGCCGAGTTCGGCCAGGAACCGGGCGTTTCGGACGTTTTCGGGTTGAAGTCCTTCGGGCCATGCGATTCTGTATTCGAAGAAGCCCTTGCCGGCCCCGTTGACTTTCAGGCCATCGAAGACGTTCCACTGTTTGACGGACCATTCGGCCTGGGTGAAGTCGTTGGGCGCGGCGCGTGCAATGCGGAGGTTCTCGTTGCCGCGAGCAAGGGTTTCCTGTCGCGCTTGTTGACCGTCGCGGACCACGAACGTCGAGAAGTTGCGCGCAACCACCTTGCCTTCCGCGTCTTGCAGCCAGACGGCCAGGACGGCGACGGATGGCGTGTCGGGGAGTGCGACTTCGAGGGGCTCCAACTCGCCCACCTGCCATGCCTTACACGTCAATGGTCGCTGGATAGCCAATTCCTTGTACTGCTGGTCGCCCAGGTTATCCCAGGTTCGCAGCGAGGCCTTGAGCACAAGCGCCTGCTCCGCCGGGCGATCGGTCAAGGCGGACAGATACAACGGGACCTCGACCGTGGCGCCCGGCTCCACCTCTTCACAAAGTTGGTTGCCAACGGCGATGTAGAGGTCGCCGTGCAGGTCGCTTAGGCTCATGCCCGGAACCAGGCCTTCGATTCCGGTGAACTTGTCCGAGCGGTCGAATCGCCAGTAGCCGTTCCACTCGTTGATCACGTCGTGGTGTTCCGTATAGAGCCATCCGCAGATTTTCGGGTGGCGTCGGAACGCGTCCATCATGCGATGGTAGTCCCAGCTCCAATCGACGTCGCCCGTACTGCCCTTATAGCCCCAGACGTTGCCGCACTCGCTGTTCAACAGCGGCTCGCGACCCTGCACGCGATCGCCAATGTAGTTCCACTTCGAGCCGGGATATGTGGACTTGCAGACCATATCCAGGTGTTCGGTCCACTTGTATCCGGGCAGGTAGGCGTGCCAGCTATTGATGTCGGTCAGCACGTGGTCGTTGTTGCAAGGGGAATTATCCTCGACCAGGCGGGTCGGATCGAGCGATTTGGTCAATCGCACCATGGAGGCGACCCACTCTTGCGTTTCGGGCAGGTATTTTCCGTCTTTCGATTTGAGCCCCCACGTCTCGTTGAAGACGACCCAACTGAAGATACTCGGGTGGTTCATATCGCGGCGGATCATTCCGCGGAGGGCGACTTCGGTTTCGCGACGCATGTCTTCGTCCGGCTGTCCCCAACTGTTGGGCACGTCGGCCATGATCAGCACGCCCAGCTTGTCGGCCCAGTAGAGCTTTCGCGGCACGTCGATCTTCACGTGCAATCGCTGCCCGTTCAGCCCGATCTGCCGGGTGCGGAGAATCTCTTCCCGCATAAACGCGTCGCTTGGAAACGTATAGAACCCTTCCGGATGATAGCTCTGGTCGAGCGCAAGTTTCAGGTACAGCGGCTTGTTGTTCAGGGCAATGTATGGGTAGTCGGTCCCGGGCAGGTCGACGACGCTGATCTTGCGCATGCCGAAGTAGGTCGAAACAGTATCGGTTTGCTCGTTTCCGGACAGGACTGCCTGGACTTCGTACAGATAGGGATCGTCCAGCGACCACAGCCGCGGGCTATCCAGCGGAACCTCGAACTCGACCTCTTGCTGGCCCTGGGCGATGTGGGCAACGGCAGGTTCTTTGCGGTCTTGCGGCTTGAAGGTGACGGCAAGCTGCATCGGTTTTGGGGCCGGGGCGTCGAGCGCCGCCTTGACGGTGACCTTGTTATTGTCGATATCGGGCAGGAAGTGAACGTGGTCGAGCGCGACGGCCGGCCGGGCTTCCAGATAGACGGTTTGCCAGATTCCGCGGGCATCGCCGTATCCTTGCTTGCCGTACAGTTTGAAGCCGTGCTTGGTATCATCGACGCGCAAGACGAGCTGCTGCGGTTCGCCCCACTTCACGGCGTCGGTCAGATCGAGTGCGAAGGGCGTGTATCCACCCTTGTTGCTGCCGACCTCGCGGCCGTCGAGCCAGCCGGTGGTGTGCCAGTCGCTGGCGCCGACCACCAGGAACACGCGCTGTCCTTTCCATGCGGCCGGTACCTGGACCGTGCGGCGGTACCAGGCGATATCGGCTTCGTCTTTCACGCCGGAAAGCTTCGAGCCCCAGGGGAACGGGACCTTGATGGTAAGGGGGAACTCCGTTTTGCCAGTTGCCCAGTTGTCGGCCAGGCCGGCATTCGCCTTATCGAATCGGAAGGCCCAATCGCCATTGAGGTTGATCCAGTCGGCCCGCTGGAAATCGGGGCGGGGATGTTCGGGCAGCGGAATGTCGTCTGCCCCGGCGCGTCCGAACCCGATTCCACACGCGATCAACGTCGCGACAACAACACTCTTGGCAAACTCTCGGACCGGCTTTCTCATGCGTCTATTCCTTCGGTGTCATTAGTAGAATCATTGAAGTACAAGCTTTACCTGCCAGACCGCTGCCGCCGGGCAGTCTCGTGTGCGAAGCCGCACGGCGAACGGCATTTTCGCCGCGATGGCGTTATTTGGGCACATGCCAGAATGTTTTCCAGTAGGCCTTGTCCAGCTCGAACGGATCGACCGATGCGTTGAAGTCGTGGTCGACCGGCAGCACGCCGTACCGGATCATCTCGCGCACGTAGTCGCGGCGCGGGACGAACCGGGTGGGGCAGTCTTTGCCATTGTTCGGGCTGGGGTTGATCATGCAGAAACGGTTATTCTCTTCCAGGATATGCTTCCGGCCGCGTGCGACGGCGGCGACGATGGCCAGGTAGTCCGGATCGGTTTTGTCCTTGAAGATCACTTCGCCCGACCTGGCCTCGCACACGCCCAGTCCGCCGGCCGCCTTGGCCAGCGGCGCCCGGGCCACTTTCGACAGTTCGGGGTACGACAGGTTGAAGATCACGTGGCGATTGAACCGGCCGCCGTCTTCCGACATGGTATGCGCCACGTACATGTTCTTCTGGTGCTTTTCCGGCGGATAGTAATTCACGTAGAAGTGGGCCGGGAGCTTGTAGGTGCCGATCTTCTTTTCTGCCTCGGTTGGGGCGTGGCAGCAATCACAGCGGCGGTTGATCACTTCGACCATGGCCTTCGTTTCCGGCCAATCCTTGCCGTTGCGGGAATTGACGTTGTGAACGTAATGGCCGATGGTGCCGTGGCTGTTCACGGCATACGTGCCGGCGTGATTCGCCCCGGCGTCGAGCCAGTAGCGAATGATCTTCTGTTCGCTTTCCGGCATATGGACGCCGCCGTGGCCTTCTTCAATGAGTTTCAGCAGGCGGCTGGAGCCGGTGCCGATTTCGTAGGGTGCGAAGTCACTCTCGCGGTGCTCGGCATAGGGCAGCTTCACGCGGTTGTCGCCAAACAGTTCACGCCACGACATCTGGATGTAGCCGATCGGGTAAAGTGGCCCCCAGTGCCCCGAGATATTGAACCCGCCTTCCTCGCGGTCGTGGTTGTGGCATTCCAGGCAATGCTTGTCCAGGATCGGCTGGATGTCGCGAAGGTAATCGAAGATTTCCGGCACGCCTGCAATCGGTTCGGGTTCGGCAGGTGGATTGCGCATCATGCGCATAAGGTGGTCGTAGTCGGCCGGATCGGCGGCCTCGGTGCGTCTTTCGTGGCACCCAATGCAGGTGGTTGTCTCGCCCGGCATGACCGAGGTGAACGAATGCATTCGTTTCACGCAATGGCCCTTCTCATCCATGGCGACGAACAGGAAGCTTCGCAGCGGGGGCAGCTTGAAATAGGCGCTCCCCTCCTTGGAGACGGGGACCGAACCGATCAGCCGCTCGACGGCGAATGTACCGCCGGCCGACATCTCGGACATGGCGCCCGAATAGTTGATCGGCTTGGGCAGCACCTCGTAGATCAGCAGGTTCTTGACCGTGCCCGGTTCGAGCTCGCGCATCTTCCGGCCTCGGTAGATATTGGCCAGGGCCAGCGTGCCGTGGTCGGCGGCTGGATCGGTCTCGTCGGCAAGGATCGGTTCGCGCTCGCGTCGCATAACCGGCCGCGGCTCGCCAATCCAGTAGCCGGCCTTGGCCAGCTCGTCCGGCAATCGATAGAGGACCTCCGTTGCGCCCTGGCCGTCGATCAGTTCGATCGCCGTCTTATTGGCGGCCAGCAGGTGTTCTTCGCTGAAAGCCCAAGGATCGCAATGGGTGTTTCCTTTGCTGATGTACTGAACGCCCTTCGGATCGTCCGGTCCGAGTCGTGGGTCGATCAGTGCGACGCGGCCGTAGTGCTCGCGCATGCCGTGGCCGGGCGACCAGGTAACCACCAGCTTGGGACTGTTCGGAATGGGCTTCGGCGCCAGGATAACACCGCTGTCGATCTGGTTGCCGTAGATTACCATCTGGCGGGTGCCGTCGGGGTTCATGGCCCAAAGATGATGGTAGCCCAAGTGATACCGGTCCACATATTCCCAACGCATGTAGGCCACCTGCCCGTTGGAAAGAACCCAGGGCGTGTTGTCCTGTTCCACATTGGGCGAGAGGAGTCGGATATTGCCGCCGTCGGCATCGCACTTGTAGAGCGTTGCCACCTGCGTTAGCCAGCACTGAACATACCGATTCGCCCGCGTGGAACAGAAGATGATATCGCCATCGGGCAGATAGGTCGGTTCGAAATCGTCCCAACCGGGCGGCGAATACGTCTGTTCATCCTCCATCCCGGGAACAACATCTTCGCCCCGACCGGTCAACTGCTGCAGGCCGGCGCCGTCCAGGTTGATTTCGTACAGGCTATAGTGCCGTTTTCCTTTGGCCAGGTAGGCGAAGATGAGTTTCTGCCCGTCGTAATGGAGTTGCGGATCGCGAACGTTACCTTCCGGGTCTTCGAAGATCGTCCGTACTTTCTTCGTCTTCACGTTGTAGATGCACAGCTTGCCACCCGAGTGCATGGGAAAGGTTGGCCGGCATTGGTCGGTGGCGTAGTAGCCGATATTGCCGTACCAGTGCCCGTCGATACTCGGTTTGCGCACGGCGAACAGGATTTCGTCCGGCATGCCTGCGGCCAGGAAGGAATCGAGCATCGAGCCTTTGTCAGCCGATGGGGGAGCGTCGGACGCGGCACTGACATTGGAGATGACTGCCAACAGCAGCAGCAGGCGAAGGATTTCGGACTTCATGGTGGGATCTCCGGCAGGAATGCGTCTGGGGGGGCTTCCGATCGCGTTCTTCCCCCGGTGCACATGCCTAACACTATACCACCAGTCGTATTTCGCTTCCACCCCGATGCTGTTCTTCCATGCGATGCGCACCCCATTTCGGGGGTGCTTCGTCGTTGCAGCAAGAGAGCGCAGTGGCCAATCGGGCGCTCGACCGGCACAGGACCGGCACAGGGCCGGCCGGGGCGCAGCGCGGCGGACTCACTTGCTCGCGCTGCGTGCTTGTGTCCCGGACGCGCCAGCGCGTACAAGCTCGAAGCGCCAGCGAGTGGGTCCCTTAAGCACCCATAGCATCCTTCGGCCCTTCAGAAATTGGCACGCAGATACGCGGTAAGCGAGACCTGTTGGGAGCTTACCACCACCCCGTTACGCCACTGCATGTCGATGCCGAACGGTTCATTGACCCAGCGATGCGTACCGGTTGTGTGAATCGCCAGGTAATCGGCCTGCAAACCTGCGGCGAAGCGCCCGGCCAGGGGCGTTTCTAGCCCCAAGCGAACATGCCATGCAAGGCCGTGGGTCTTCTCCTTCGTGTACCGTTCGCCTTCGCGCAGCAAATGGTGGTCGACATTGTACGCCGCCGTCGGTCCCAGATCGCCTCGGAAGGTCAGGGCGAGCGGGATACGCCGGGTGAGTCGCGTGGTCGTGGAGAACTCGCCGCCGAAATAGCCCATGTAGTACTGCTGCTTGAAGTGGATCACGTCGACGCCGTCCAGGCTTGGATCGGGTCCGTCCGGCGGGACGAGGCTATTGAGGCTGTAGGCCGTCATGTCAAAACGCTGGAATCGGAATCCCAGGACGGGCCAGAATCGAACCGATCGGCCGAGCAGCGAGTCGGTCCACTGAAACGCGGCTTCCAGTTCGAGCATCTGCCCCTCGTTCCAGCGAAGCGCGGAGTGGGTCAATGACTCTAACTGAAGAGAATTGCTCGGCGGTCCGGAATTGTCCCAATCGTAATCGGCCATTACGCCACCGATATCGGCGTGCATGGGCGTCAGCCACTCGAAGCCGATGCGCCAACGCGGTTTCTCTGCCTCGATTCGAAGACCGTGCCAGGTCGAGTTCAGGGCGAATTCAAGCCGGCTGATCGGCGCAAACGGGTCCGGTTGGTATTCCGGGGTCCCGAACTCGTAAGCCGTGGAACTACTGAACATGGATCGGACACGATAGTCCACATGCCAATCGCATTGCTGTAGCTTGTCTCCACACCAGTCCGGCTTTCTCCAGCGATCAACCGAAGGAGACCGATCTCGCTCGCCGAACATGTTTGCGCCGAAGGCACGATCGGTGTAATCCGTACTGTCATCCTGAAGACTGGAGTCTTCCCAGATAGAAGTGCCAGCCATTGCCGGCCCCGAACAAACGCCCCAGGCAGTGACGGATAGGAACAAGAGCGATCGCATCGGGATCGTCATGTGTGGTATTCTGGGCGAAATGCAGGGGCTTTGATGCGATCCGGTGAACTGTCCCCGCGAGGAGTCAATCTGCACGAAGACCTAAGAGTCAATTCGCCCTTTCTCCACCCGGCAGATCAATCGACTTCTTCCAGCCCTCCTACTCGTGGGAATCTCGGTGGAAGACGGAAACGACCATCAAGCGTGGTGCGGTCGCCGTCTGCGTCGCAGCAGCCATGGCAGGCTGAAGGAAATCAGCAAGAGGCTGGCCGGCTCTGGGACGCCTATGAGCAGGTCCACCTGGCTGGCGATGGTGGTGTCGACTTCGTAGTGCAAGTCTTTTGCCAATTCGGGCAGGTTGGTCAGCAGGACATCCAGGCCGTTGTCGGTCAGGCTGCCGGTGTAATTGAACAATCGCAAACAGTTGGCTCGTTGGGGGGTGTCTTTTTCGTTCGCAACCCCACCTTGCGGTGGTGTTATGCCCTTTCGGCTGAAGCCAGGACCATGCAGGGAACGCATTCGCACCTGAAAACGGATGGATCTGCAAGAAAAGGTCGCCCAGCGGCAACCAATGATCGAGCGGCGCCGGAGATCTTACCCCCGCTGGTATCGTTTCCATTGCAGGCTACAATTGGAGAATTACCTTCCGGGTCGGGCTACGGCTCGGCCCCCTGTCCACGCATTGCACACGCCACGGAGCACCTCAACGATGAGTGAACAGCAAGCTCCTGCCATGATCGAAGCCCAGGGGCTTTCGAAGTACTATGGCCGGTTCGCCGCGATCGAAGATGTCTCGTTCCGCATTCGCCAGGGCGAAGTCGTGGCATTCCTCGGCCCGAACGGGGCCGGTAAGAGCACGACCATGAAACTTCTTACCGGCTATTTGGCCCCCTCAAAGGGGACAGCTCGGATTGCCGGTCACGACATGTTCACCGATCGGCTTGCCGGGGCGAACCGACTGGGTTATTTGCCGGAGAATGGTCCGCTTTACCCTGGAATGACTCCTCGCGGCCTGCTCAAGTTCTTCGCCGCCGCACGCGGGATCCCAGCGTCCAAACGGCGCAGCCGGATCGATGCCGTCATTCAGCAGTGTTCGCTGGGCGCGGTGATCGGCAAGCCGATCGAGAAGCTTTCGCGAGGATATCGGCAGCGGGTCGGGATGGCCCAGGTGCTGCTGCACGAGCCTGATGTGCTCATTCTCGACGAGCCGACCGCCGGGTTGGATCCCAACCAGATTCACGAGGTGCGGGAGACGATTCGCCAGTTGGGCAAAACGAAGACGATTCTCCTTTCTACGCACATTCTTCAAGAAGTCGAGGCAATGGCGGATCGGGCGTTGTTCATCGATGAAGGCCGCATGGTCTTCGACGACAGCGTCTCCAAGCTGTTGGCGGACGGCAAGCCGCTGGAAGAGCATTTCCGGCAGCTTACCAGCGCCGGCAGCCTGTAGGATTCCGCGTATCGGCCACCGAACCATAAACCGCGTGAGTTGATTGCCATGAACATGAACGTACTATTGTCCGTCTTCAAACGGGACTTTGTCAGCTACTTCACCAGTCCACTGGGCTACGTATTCGTCTGGTTGTTCGTATTTCTGGGGACGATTGCGGCCTTCTGGCCCAATGAGTTCTTCAATGCGAACCTGGCGAACCTGGACCAGTTGAACTTCTGGTTTCCGTTTATCATGCTGGCGTTCATACCGGCCATTACCATGAGCGTCTGGGCCGAGGAACGGCGGCAGGGGACCGACGAGTTGCTTCTGACGCTTCCGGTGGCCGACTTCGACGTCGTGCTGGGCAAGTACCTGGCCGCGGTCGCCATTTTCACCGTTTCCTTGCTCTTCTCGTTGCTGTGCAACTACGTCGTGCTGGAGACGTTGGGAAACCCGGACGTCGGGCTCCTGCGCGGAACCTACTGCGGCTACTGGTTTGTCGGGCTGGCCATGCTGGCCGTGGGAATGGCCGGGTCGTTCCTGACGCGCAACCTGACCGTTGCGTTCATCCTGGGCGCCCTGTTCAATGCACCCCTGGTCCTGGCCGTTTGGGCGGAATCGATCATGCCGCCCGTTTGGGGTTTGGCCGTGCAAGCATGGAGTATCGGTCAGCAGTTCGCAGATTTCGGCAACGGGGTGATCAGCCTTTCGTCAATCGTCTATTTCGTGGCCGTGTTGGCCGTCATGTTGTACGTGTGCATGGTCTTGATCGGCCGCCGGCACTGGGCCCGAGGGGTGGACTGGATTGTGCAGGCGTTGCATTTCGGCATTCGGACTGCCGCGCTGCTGGCCGTGGCGGTGTGCGCCATCCTCCTGGCCGAGTGGCATGACGCACGATTGGACGTGACCAGTGAAAAGATCAACAGCCTTTCGCCCCAAACCGTCACGCTTCTGCATGAACTGAAGCCGAAGCAACCGGTTCAGATTGAGGCGTTCATCAGCCCCCGCGTCCCGGAGGCGTACGTGCAGACCAAGGCCCATCTGGAAAGCGTACTGCGCGAGATCGGCAGCTTGGGCGGCGAACGGGTCCAGGTTCAGATCCACAACACCGAGCCGTATAGCAAGGAAGCCTCCTTTGCGAAGAAACTCTACGAGATCGAACCCCGGCAGGTGCCGGATCTCAGCCGCGGCGCCGTGACCATGGAGAAGATCTTCCTGGGCGTTGCCGTTACGCACGGCCTCGAACGCGTTGTGCTGCCGTTCATCGATCGGGGCATCCCGGTTGAATATGAACTGGTCCGTTCGGTCGCGACCGTAACCGACCAGCAGAAGAAGAAGATCGGTATCGTGGGTACGGACGCAACGCTGTTCGGGCAGTTCAATATGCAAACCATGTCGCCCGGGCAGGATTGGCCTATCGTTGCCGAGCTGCGGAAGCAGTACGAGGTGGTCCAGATCGATCCGGAACAGCCGATCACCGAGGATGTCGACGCCCTGCTGGCCGTGCAGCCGTCGAGCCTTGGCCCCGAGGCGATGGACAATTTCATCGCCGCCATCGAGAGCGGCGTTCCCACGGCCATTTTCGAAGATCCGTTCCCGGTTTTCGCAGGCAATGTGCCAGCCACGAGCATGCCGCGCAGCTCCCCGCAGATGAACCCGATGATGGGCATGATGGGCCAGCAGCAAGCGCCTCCGAAAGGCGACATTGGCCGGCTCTGGCGTTTGCTGGGCGTCGATTTCGCGCCGGACCAGGTTGTTTGGCAGAACTACAACCCCTATCGCAAGGCCGGCACCTTCCCCGAAGAGTTCGTCTTTGTTGACGAAGGCAGCGGTGTTGAGAAGCCGTTCGACCCCGAGAGCCGGATCACGAGCGACCTGCAGCAGGTCCTCTTCCCGTTCCCGGGCGCCTTGGCCAAGCTGCAGATCTCCGAACTCGAGTTCAATCCGCTGGCCAAGACGGGCAACGAGACGGGAAGTGTTCGTTTTCATGACCTGGTCAACATGGGAATGTTCGGGCGTCCCAGCGGGCTGAACGAGAACCCGCGCCGCGTACCGACCGGCAACAACTACATTCTGGCCGCGCGCATTCGCGGCAAGGTGAAGCCGGTTGAGCACATGGCCGACGACGAGGCCCCGGCCGCCGCGCCTGCGGCAGAACCGGCCGCCTCGGATACCACTCCGGCCGAAAAGACAGAAGCGGCCGAAGAGACCAAGCCGGCCGAAGAGACCAAGCCGGCCGAAGCACCCGCCACCGAGGAGCAGCCGGCCGCCACCGAAACGTCTGAAGAGAAGACCCCGGCCGAGCCCGCCGATATGCCGGCCGAGGAAACGCCTGCGGCCAATATGCCGGCCGAAGATACTGTCCCGGCAGCGGAAACGGCGCCTGCCGACACGCCGCCGGCGGACGAGGCGGCTCCGGCGCCGAAGAAGGCGCGTTCCGGCGAGATCGACGTCGTCGTGGTGGCCGACCTCGACATGCTCACGCCGCAGTTCTTCCAGATTCGCGAAGAGGGGCAGCGGCCGGAACTGGGCTTCTACTTCGACTTCGATAACGTGACCTTCGTGCTCAACGTACTCGATTCGCTGGCCGGCGACGATCGGTTCATCGACATCCGTTCGCGGCGGCCGAAGTATCGGACCTTGAACAAGATCGAAGAACACACGGAAGAAGCGCGCGAGGAAACCGCAAAGGCGCGCGAGCGCCTTCGTGACGAGTACGAAAAGACACGGGCGGAGGAGCAGGAGAAGCTGGACAAAGAGATCGAGCGCCTCCGCGAACGCATGGCCAAAGAGAAGCTCGGACCGGTCGAAATCGCCACCCGCGTCCAAACCGTCCTGAACGATCGCCAGCGCCGGCTCGACGTACGCCTGGAGCAACTCCAGCAGAAGATGGACCGCGAGGTGACCGAGATCGAGACGAACCTGGCCCTGGAAGTCAGCCGGGTGCAGGATACGTACAAGTTCTGGGCGGTGGCCCTGCCGCCGATTCTGCCGTTGTTGCTGGCCGTGATCGTCTTCTTCACGCGCCGAATCAAGGAGCGCGAGGGCGTTTCCAAAGCCCGCCTCCGGTAACCGCACGCTGAACCTTCACGCATTTTCACGGAAATCGACCCATGAAAGAGAATACGAAGACTCTCACGTTTATCGTTGCGGCAGTGCTTGTGGTGCTCGTTGCCGTTATCGTTCGCCCCCGGCCGCCGCGGCCCGCCGAGGAAGCCGAGGTTCGCGGCAAGGAGCTGTTCAAGGACTTCCAGCCGCTCGAAGCCGCGAGCTTGGAGATCTTCGATTTCGACGAGGAGCAGGCGACCGTGCGGCCCTTCAAGGTCGCCCAGACGCCTGGCAAGGACGGAACGACGCGATGGTCCATTCCCTCGCACGACAACTATCCGGCCGACGCCCAGGACCAGCTTGCCGATGCCGCGGCGAGCATGATGGGCCTGACGATCCTCGACAAGGTCAGCGATTCGCCCGGCGAACATGCCACCTACGGCGTCCTGGAGCCGGATCCGAATCGGCTCAAGGCAGGCGCGACCGGCGTGGGAACCAAGGTCATCCTGCAAGATAAGGAAGGCAAGGAACTCGTGGCGATGATCATCGGCAAAGAGGCCCCGGACGGCAACAATTTGCGGTACGTTCGCCGCGTCGGCGAAGATCCCGTCTACATTGTCGAAGTGAAGACGGACAAGCTGTCCACGAAATTCGAAGATTGGATCGAAGAGGACCTGCTGAAACTCAGCACGTGGGATATCCGTGAGGTCCGCGTCCTCGATTATTCGTTCGACGAGATGACGGGACAGCCAAATATCCGCGGGCAGTTCGCACTGAAGTACAACGATGCAGGCGAGCCGAAGTGGGAGCTGATCGAAGATCGCGTGATCAAGGAGCAGAAATGGGCTGATCGCAACCTTGGCGAAGACCAGGAATTGGACACGGCCAAGCTGGACGCGATGCGCAACGCGTTTGACGACCTGGAGATTGTCGACGTGTCGCCGAAGCCGGAAGGCCTCAGCGCCGAACTGCGCGATACGGGAACGTTCCGGACCAACCAGGAGGCCGTTCTCTCGCTTGCCAACCGTGGGTTCTATCTGGTGCCGGTGAGCAATCAGCAGTACGAGTTGCTCTCCAGCGAAGGCGAGGTGCGCGTCGTGACGAAGGACGGCGTGCAATACACGTTGCGGTTCGGCAACGTAGCCGCCGGGACGGGCGGCGGACGCGTCGTCGGCGAGAAGGCGAAGGAAGAGGCCGAGGACGGCGATCTGAACCGCTTCCTGTTCGTCATGGCCGAGTTCAACCCGGAAATGATCGAGAAGCCGGAACTCGAACCGATGCCTGGCGAAGAACCGAAGAAAGCGGAAGGCGAAGAAAAGACCGACGCCGAACCTGCGGCCGAAAACGAAAAGGCTGAAGACCCTGCAGCCGAAACGGAGAAGACTGAGGATGAATCGGCCGACGCGGCCGAGGCGAAAGAAGAGACGGGCGCAGATGCCGACGCCCAGAAGGACGACCAGGCCGAGCGCGAGCGCATCGAACGCGATAACAAGCGCAAACTCGACGAATATGAGAAAAAGGTCGAGGAAGGCAAGAAGAAGGTCAAGGAACTCAACGATCGGTTTGCCGATTGGTATTACGTCATCTCCGACGACGTCTATAAGAAGATCCACCTGAATCGCGACGAAATCATCAAGAAGAAGGAAACGAAGGACGAGAACCAGGCGAACGATGCCGCCGGCGGCGCCGCTGCCGATCCCGTTCAGTCGTTCCAGAATCTCAAAGAAGCCGGCCCGGCGGGCGATAACCCGTAACGCAGGCTACAGGTACTCGGTCCAGCCGCGCTCCTGGAGTCTGTCGACGACGTGGCGGATGCTCTCCTCGTGGTCCTTGTGGGCGACGAGGGTGGCGTCCGGCGTGTGCACGACAATACAGTCGGTCAGGCCTACGGTGACGATCAGGTGCTTGCGGCCGCCGCGAACGATCGTTCCGGCCGTCTCCAGGCCGAGGTGTTTCGCGTCGATTGTATTGCCCTGTTCGTCGGCGCCTTTCAGGCGCGCCAGGGCGCGCCAGCTTCCGACGTCGTCCCAGTCGAACGGCGTCTCGAGTACGAGGACCTCTTCGGCGCGTTCCATGACCGCGTAGTCAATGGACTTGGCCTCGATCGCTGCAAACGCGCGCTGCAACGCGCCTTCGAACTGGGCCGTATCGATGGTTTCGGCAAGGGCGGCCAGGTGCGCCGACATCTCCGGTTCGAACTGCTGCAGTTCATCGAGGATCCGCTGCGCCTTCCAGACGAAGATTCCGGAGTTCCAACTGTAGCGGCCGGCTTCGAGGTACTGGCGGGCCGTGGCCAGATCCGGCTTCTCGCGAAACCGTTGCACGCGATACGTGCCGGCTGGATTGGCGAATTGTGCGCGCGCCTTTGCCTCGATCGCCGCGCCTCGTTCGATATAACCGAACCCTTCGGCCGGATAGGTGGGCGGAATGCCGAACGTAATGAGCCGCCGCGGGTCCTCTTCCACCAGGGCTTCGGCGTAACGGACCGCATCGCGAAATGCGTGTTCGTCTGCAATGACATGATCGGCCGGCATGACGCCCATGACGCCCTCCGGATCGCGCCGAACAATCATGTGCGCCGCCAGTCCGATGCAGGGGGCCGTGTTGCGTTTGCACGGCTCGGCCAGAACGGCGCCGCGCGGAAGCTCGGGCAACTCCTGGGCAATCGACGGCGCCAATGCCGCCGTGGTCGAGACGATCAAGCGCTCGCGAGGAACCAAGTCCCGCAATCGGTTTACCGTGGTCCGAATCATCGTCGTATCGCCCAGCATGGGCAGGAGCTGCTTCGGACGCTGCGCGCGGCTCTCCGGCCAGAATCGCGTCCCCGTCCCACCTGCCATGATCACCGCATAAAGCATGTGTTTCGCCTTTCAGACGTCTCTCGGGTTTCCGTCACAGGCATTCCCAGTACAAGATGCTGCGGACTCAGGCAGTACCCGCATCGATTCCCGGCATGTTCGCGAACGCGACGTCGCACTTCGTCAGGAATGTGACCGCTCACGGTTCGAGTGGCTCCCGCAGTTTGCGTCGAACTGCTTCGCGCAGGGCCATTGCCTTGCGCAACAAACCTTCTTGATACACGAGCATCAGGCCAGGTATTGTACCAACTAGCAGCCGGTTGGGCAACCGATTGTCGGCGGCCGGAAGTAGGTCTCGTGCGTGATCCGGGTCCCCGGGGCGACCTTTGCAGAAACGTCCTCGGCATCGAGTGCGAACAGGGGACTGATCTCCACCTGGACACCGTCGGTCACCTCGACCCCGGCCTTAGCAAACCAACGGCCGTGTTCCGCAACCATGGCCGCGCGGACGTGTTCCGGCGTATCGGCGGCTGCACCAGGCGCGTTCTTCAACGGTGCGAATCCCTGCGCCGCGTCAATCTCCACGACAAGCGAATTCCGGGCCGAGGGCATCAGATCGAAGATGAACCGTTCGAACTTCAGCGCGTTCGGCTCGGAAGGTTTTACCAGTTGGCCATCGTCGCTCATGTGAGGCGCCTTCTTGCGAGCCCGATGAAACGGCAGGCCATCGGCTTCGGCAGCCATGCGCTGGAGGAACGGAACTTCGATCAGGTGAACCGCGATACTGCCTGCCCAGACGGCAAGCGAGCCGTCCTCGGTGCGCCGCTCGGCCACGTCGTCGGGGATGTCGCTGTATTCGATCACGCGGAGTCGCCCATCCACCTCGACCACGTTGCCCACCCGATCCGAGGGCGACTGCTTGGCGATCACCTGCGTGGTGAGTTCGGACTCGGCCATCCGATGGTAGCCGAGAAACTCGGCGGAACCGAACTGGACGAGTGGGTTGTCTACCTGGAAGTAGAACAGCGTGCGAATGCCGCGCCGTGCAAGTTCGTCGAGGACGCCGCTGCGCGAAATGGCGCCCAACATGCCGCCATGCCCGTCCGGGCTCAGCGCAATCCGGTCCTTTGCGGCCAGCAGGATCTTTCCGGTCCGTTCATCGACGGCCGGCATCGTGCCCTGGCAGAACGGCAGCAGATCGTCCTCGGGCAGGCCGAAACGATCGTTTTCGGCCAGGAAATCCCGCAGCGGCTTGTCCGTGGCGGGGCTGGTCATAACGGCCAACGGGATGCGTACGCCGAACTTCGTCCCGGTCGAAATGACCTTCTCGATCAGGATCTGCAGCAGGGTGTTCTGCGAAACGGGGCCGATCGGGAACATCCCCTTCGGATGCTCAAACCCCAGCCGGGTTCCCTGGCCGCCGGCGACCACCAGTCCGGCCACTTCGCCGGCGGCATAGGCCTGCCGGCCGCGGCGCCGGGCATCGTCCGGTGTCATCGGGTTCTCGACAGCGTGGAGGCGGATGGCCGGAGGCGACCCGGCGCGGGAAGCCAATGCCCGAAGGTCGTCGTGCTCCTCTTGCTGCTGGAATAGTCGGTTGATCAGGTTCAGGTCGAGCGCTTCGATCTCCGCGGCAAGCGCCTCTTGCTGCTCCGGCTGGAGTTCTTCCCAGAACTGCAGCAGTTGTGCCTGGCCGTGTGAAGTGAGCTTCTCCAGAAGTTGCCGTTTCATGGTTTCTTTGTTGGACGCAGGGTTGTTCATGGCTGGAGTGTGTGTTCCAAGGAGATGCGAAGGCCGTCGTAGGCCAGTTCCATACCTGCCGGAAGGCGTTCGTTGACTTCGGCGTGTTTCAGATCGTGGGCAATGTGGGTGAACAGCGTACGGCGAGCGCCCATTTCATGCGCCGCGGCAATCGCTTCGTCCAAACTGAAGTGGGTCGGATGCGAGGCATACCGCAGGCAATCGAGAATCAGGACGTCCAGATCGTTCAGTAATTCTCGACTCGCCGGCGGGATTCCATTGGTATCGGTGCAATAGGCAACCCCGCCGATTCGGAAACCCAGCACGTTGAACCGCCCGTGGCGCAGCGGGATGGGCTGGACCGTCGCTCCCAGTATCGGCAGGGGCGCCGTGTCGATCCGGCGAAGGTCGAGTCGAGGTACGCCTCCGGCCGGCCACTGGCGTGTCACCGGATCGAAGGCGTAGTCGATCGTCTGCCGAATACGCCGCTCGGTCGGTCCGTCGCAGTACACCGGCAGGTCGTGCCCGAGGTACTTCGGGAACATGCGCAGGTCGTCCAGGCCGAACAGGTGGTCGGCATGTTCGTGTGTGAACGCTACCGCGTCGATCCGTGCAATCTTTTCACGGAGCAACTGAATTCGCAGTTCAGGTGGTGTGTCGATCAGCAGATGCCCTTCCGGCATGCCCACAAGGACGCTGCACCGGGTTCGGTCGTCGTGCGGATCCGAACTGCGACACGTCGGGCAATTGCAGCCGATGACAGGAACCCCGTGCGAGGTACCCGTCCCCAGAAACAGAAGCTCGTTGTGGAATTCAGCGAAATCTGACAAGTTTTCTTCCGCTGGCTAGCGGCCTCTTCTTTCGCAATCTGCCGAGTCGGATATACTGGCAATATGAATGCACGTCCCGTCCTTGCCCCCTGGATGCCCCTGTTGCTCCGAATCGCCGGCGCCTGGAACCTGCTGGCCGGTTTCGCAATGGTGGTGTTTCATCACGAAGGTTTCAAGATTCTAGGCGCGACCAAGCCGAGTCCGCCGTTGTCCATCCAGGTCCTTGGTGTGCTTGTCGCACTTTTCGGATGGGGGTACTTCCTGGTCGCATCCGATCCGGTACGGAATCGCAACATTTTGATGCTGGGATCCTGGAGTAAGGCGGCGGCGACCGTGTGTTCGGTATTCTACGTGGCCGTGGGGCAACTGCCCTGGTGGTTTACGATCGTGGTCTTCCTGGCCGACACGATCTACCTTCCGCCGTTCTTCGCCATCCTCCGGCGCATCGACCGTGAGAGCGAAACTGCCCTCTTTTAGGTGGTTCCCATTTCCGCTCGGGGGCCAGCATCGCGTTCCCATCGCACGACCGCACCCCAAGTGTCAACCGATCCACCAGCGCGATTTCCGATCGTCCTGAACTCGAACCTGATCGCCACGCAGAACCGGTATTCTAGTACGAAATGCGATGCAGGTCCAGTTGTCGCACATCCCCGTGCCCTCCGGAGATGCACCCGGAGACAGAAGGGCCGCGCCTCTTGCCGCAGATGGTGCTTTGCCAGGCAGGTACGGCCGCCTATAATGGAGCGAAGCGCGGCGGGTGCGAGCACCTTTCTTGGGCCGGTCCCACGCCGCAGACTCTCGGGGGCTACAGGATGCTCCGGTTCCGTAAACCAGCGACGCCGTCGCGGATCTTTACGCATGGTCTCGCCACGACCATCGCGGCAGCCGTGGTTGTCGTTGTCGTCATGCTCACACTGCTTTGGTGGGCGCCATCGCAGGAGGAGGACGCCGCTCACCCGGCGGTACGCGAAATGCTTCATCCGCAAAGAGACCATTCCGAAGACACACCGGAAGACGCGACAACATCCGATTGGGTCCGCCCCGCGTATCCGGGTGAGCAACCCCAGTCGATTCGGCAACGCTTCCGTATGGTGCACGTCGATCTGGCCGGACGCGATATCACCAATCAGGAAGTGCTCGGCGCGATGGGACGCACCGCACGGCATCGCTTCGTCCCCGAAGAACTTCAGCACACGGCCTATTCGGACCAGCCGCTCCCCATCGGCCACGAACAGACCATCTCGCAACCGTACATCGTGGCGCTGATGACACAGTTGGCCGAGCCGAAACCGGCGGATCGGGCACTCGACGTGGGGACCGGCTCCGGGTATCAGGCTGCCGTTCTTGCGGAATTGTGCAAAGAGGTCTACGGGATTGAAATCGTTGAACCCCTTGCCGAAATGGCTGCCGAACGACTCGACGAACTGGGCTATAAGAACGTGACCGTTCGGCACGGTGACGGATTCCGCGGCTGGCCGGAGAACGCGCCGTTCGACGTGATCATCGTCGCCGCGGCCCCGAACGAAATCCCCGAACCGCTCATCGAACAGCTTGCTCCCGGCGGTCGGCTCGTCATCCCGATCGGCGCCGGGATCCAGCAGCTTGTCCGTCTGCGCAAAGAGCCCGACGGAACCGTCCACCGCGAGAGCATCATCCCCGTCCGCTTCGTCCCCATGACCGGAGAGGCGCTGCAGCACTGAAGTTCCACATCCTGGTGGGCAACTACCAACAGACGGACCCGGGAAACGTGGTTCCCCGGGAAGGGCCGCTGGTTGCCGATCTGATCAGCTTCTGCCAGCGGAAGTATCCGGGCAATGGTGTTGCACTCTATTGGATCGGTTCCCTGGATCAGGCGCAGACCGAGGCCCTCCGCGCCGGACCGTTCCGCGAAGCGGCCCTCCCACACTGGATTCGCGCATCGCAAACCGGAGAATCCGGCCCTTCGAGCCATGCCGCCGGCAGCGACAATACGTCCCGAACGTCCGTGAAAGACGCAAGGCAATAACGCGTTCCAATTCGATTCTTCCGGATGTGTGATGCCCTGTTCAGGTTCCCTTCACGCTCCACAGGTAGAAGCGGACGGTTTGTGCAGGAACGAATGCGTTTTCGTCCGCCGGTTCGGATTCACCCGGCGCAAATGCGCCGAGCAGTTTGCGCCCTTCCGCGGAGACATTTACCGCTTGCGGCTTGTCGCCGTAGTTCCACACCACGATACCGAGCCGGCCATCGTCGGCAAGGAAACCGCGCGCTACCGAGTCCACCCCGTCGAACGAGAAGCCTTCGGTATCGATGAAGCGGCCGCGTTTGAAGAAATCGGCAAAACGATCCCTCATCGCGACTACCTCGCGCAGGTACTTCGCCGCCGGTTCCAACGGTGTCGAGCAGACCTCGCGAACATTGGGTGGAGAGTTGCAGTCGGCGTAGTCCTCCGGTACCGGGAGCGCGCCGCCGAGGTATTTCACGTCGGCCACATAGCGCGACTCGATCTCGTGGCGCATGCCGTAAAGGCATGCGTGGTTGGTGGCATTCCGGGTGGACATCGGGTTCGGGTTGCGCTGCGTCGCGATAAGCTCCGGGAACGTGTAGAAGAACATCTCGGGGAAGTTCTTCTGTTGAGACGTCGGAATGAACGGGTAAAACCCGTTGCCGCAACCGTGGAAGTAGGGGAAGTCGCCCATCAGGCCGTCGATGATCCATTCCGTCATGACGACGAAATCGGGCTTACGCGCCCGCAACGCTTCGGTAAGACGCCTGGTAAGCTGGAAGCGGCATTCCGCCCATGCTTCGTTCGGTCGGGTATGCCCGTGCAATGCATTGAAGCAGAACCCGGGTCCTCCGATGCCGAATTGATCGTAAATCAGGCCATCGGCGCCAAGATCCTGGGCCTGGCAGCCAAGCTCATACAGCCGCTGATACCATAGCTCCGACCCGAAACACGCCCGCGCGAACGTCGGGTCGGGAGTCGATTTGAATTTGTTGTAGCGATCCGCATAAGGCTTGCCGTCGGGCTGAAGTGAAGTACATTCGATGCCGTGCTTCTTGTAAAAGGCGCTTGCCGTATCGAGCAACTGGCCGTTGGCGTAGAGCATCACCTTCTTGCCGCGCTTCTGCACCCGTTTGATTGCCGCTTTAAGCGTCTCGGGCCCGCCCATCTTCGGATCGGGGATATAATCGGGATAGTCGCGGTCATGCCCGCCATGGGCCCAGCCGAAAAGCCCGAGCACGTCGAGCCCCCATTGGTCGGCGATATCCGCCACACGATCCAGGTCATCGTAACGGAACATCAGGTCGCCGTTCTGCTGCTTCAGAATACACAGGAACCAGCCGGCGTTCTCATTGCGGACCCAGTCAGGCGTCGGCGCCTGCTTCATCCACGTATCGATCCATGCACGGTAGCGTCTGGCGGCCGTGTGCCATGTCCCGGCGTACGGCATCACCATCGCCGGCGCTGATGACCAGCTCCGGCCGCCCATGCAGTAGGGCTCGTTTTCGAGCGAATAATCGTAGCTGCCGCCCCGATTTGCGAAGGCGGACGTTTTGCGCGATCGCTTCGGATCGTGACACGCCAGGTAAAGCCCAGCCTTGCCCCCATCGCAAACACAATACTGCATCGCGGCGCCCCGACCCGACGGATAGGTGAAACGGCGATGCTTGCCGAACTCTTCCGGTGTCGCCAGTCGCTCGCCGAGAACGCTCGGCAGCAGCAGGGCCAACTCCTGGTGGTCGCCGCCCTCCTTGCGGATATCGAAGAGAATCGGGAACTTCAAATGCTGCACACACCAGCCGTCGGTGCGGTTCTCGATCTCGGCCAGGAACTCGAACTCCTCGCCCACTTGGCGCACTCGCAGCGTCAGGCTGATGTCCCATGTCTGCTGGCCATGCCGAAGCGAGTCGTAGCGAAGCTCGGCGCCGCTTTCGATCGCTGCAAACTTGGGTACATTCTCGCTGCCCGGTGTGAAAGTAATCGCTTCGCTTAGTTGGAAGGGGCTTTCCCCTTCGGCAAGCGTGATTGTCCAAAGCTCGCCGGGTCGGGTGCTCCAGATCGGGCAGTCTGCCGTCTCACTGGTGAACCGCATCTCACCGCTGGGAGCGATCGTTAGCTGCCCGACCGGACTGGTCAGTACGACTTTTCCCGCCCCGGCTGCCTCAGCAAATGCATTTTCTGCCGCGAGAACGATTACGCTTGTCACGAGAGCCAAGCTGCAGGCGATTCTTACCAATGCTGGTTTCATGTGGAGACCCTTTGCTCAAGATGATCGCGATTCATTTCCCCGCGAGCGCTTTGCGAATTTGCGGAATCCAGACTTCCGTATAGCCTGCTCGGTTCATATGCAGCCCGTCGTTTCGGAAGATGTCTTTGCGCGGCTCGCCGTCTTCGCCAAGCATGCCTTCGGAGACGTCGATATACGTAGCATGGGGCAGACTGTCGCAGAGTTCCCTACAGAGTTTGTTCGCTTCGACCATAGCCGGCCAGAGCTCCCATCGTCGCAGACTGGGTTTGAGACAGATGAAGTAGATTTCCGTTTCCGGCAGGGCCGCGTGGATTCCGTCGATGAACTTCTCAAGGTTGTCGCGCACCTTCTCGGGCGAGTGCTTGCCTGCAATGTCGTTTTCGCCGCAGTAGAACACGACCCTGGCAGGCTTGTACCTGATGACGTAGCGATCCATTGCCAGGAGCCATTGGGGGATGATCGCGCCGCCGAATCCGCGGTTGATGGCGTTGATATCCTTGAAATCGTCCGGGATAAGTCTCCAGCCCGTGATGCTCGAACTGCCTGCAAAGACCGTGCACCCGGCAGCCGGCATACTCTTGGCATCTTGCCTTTCGAACTCCTCGAAACGTTTCTGATAACGCTCCAAGGATGCCGGCCACGCCACAGGCGCCTTTTCGTCGGCAGGCAAGGCTTTGGACAAAAGCAACGTTGCAAGGATGATAAATGCGATTCGTAATTTCATGTGCTTTCTCCGCAGTAACGCTTCGCCGGACCTTCGCTCCGCTTCCATCGGCGCGTTCCGCCTTACAGAACAACACATCCGGCACAAAGATATCCCTACCTACTATACAGCAGGGACGCTGCGGTTTCAAATTGGCAGCTTGTACGCCCGGCGCCCACCTCTTCCCTACACGTCCAGATTCCTGGCTTCGAGGGCGTGCTTCTCGATGAACTCGCGGCGCGGCTCGACCTTGTCGCCCATGAGGATGCGGAACAGGTCGTCGGCCGCAGTAGCGTCTTCCATGGTCACCTGCAAGAGCGTCCGATTCTCCGGCAACAGCGTCGTTTCCCGCAACTCGTCGGGGTTCATTTCGCCGAGCCCTTTGAAGCGGGTGATTTGCAGGCCCTTTTCTCCGGCGGCTCGTACGGCGGCCAGCAGGCCGCGCAGGTCCTCCAATCCTTGCTCGTGCTCGCCGCGGCGAACCACGTAACGAGATTCCTCCAGGCCGGTTCGTTCCTGGGGAATGAGCGAGTCGATTTCGAAGCCCATCTTGCGGAGTTCGGCCAGATAGGTATTGATGGATCGCACCTCATGGAACTCGACCAGGTAGATTTTGGGCGTTTCGGCGCCGTTTTCGTTTTGTCCTTCCAGGCCGGTGTTCTGCTCCACCTTCAGTTCCGCGCCGACTTCCTTTTCGCGGCTGGCAAGGAACTCCTCCAGCTCAGTTCGCGTGGTAAACCAGTAGTCTTCGTGCCCGAGCAGGACATGGAAGACGGGCAGTTTGCCGGTCTCCGGATCGCGGCGTTCGGCATGTATTTTCAGGCTTACGCCGCGGCGTTCCAAGGCGATGAGCGACTCTTCCAGCGAGGCCAGCACGCGGCAAAGCTGCTCGATTTCCTGGCCTTCGATAAGCCGCCCATCCCTGGGATCGAACACGGTCTCCGCAAGCCCGTTTTCCATCAGTTGCTTCTTCATCTCCTCTTCGGTCTGGACGTAGTACACCTTTTTCCGATGGCGCACGCGAAACAACGGCGGCTGGGCCACGTAGACCATGCCTGCCTTGACCAGCGGATACATCTGCCGGTAGAAGAACGTTAGCAGAAGGGTGCGGATATGCGAACCGTCCACGTCGGCGTCGGTCATGATGATGATCTTGCCGTAGCGGCGCTTGGTCAGGTCCATTTCTTCGCCGATTCCTGCTCCGAGGGCCGCAATCATGCTGCGAACCTCTTCATTTTTGAGGACCTTGTCCTCGCGCGACTTGTAGGCGTTGATGATCTTGCCGCGCAGCGGCAGCACGGCCTGGAACTCCCGCGTGCGCCCGCCCTCGGCGCTTCCGCCGGCCGAATCGCCCTCGACCAGGTACAGCTCGCACAGGTCCACCTGCCGGCTGGTGCAGTCGCGTAGCTTACCCGGCAAGCCGCCGCCGGCCAGTGCGCCTTTGCGTTCTCGCACCAGGGCTCGGGCCTTGCGGGCGCTCTCACGCGCCTCGGCCGCGATGAGCCCCTTCTGGACGATGATCTTGGCGCTCTTGGGGTTTTCTTCCAGATAGGTCGCCAGGTGATCGCCGACGACCGAATTGACGATCCCCTCGACCTCGCTGTTACCAAGTTTCGTCTTCGTTTGCCCTTCGAATTGCGGTTCCGGTACGCGGAGCGAAATGATGGCGGTCAGCCCTTCGCGAAGGTCGTCGCCGCTAGGCACCAGGTCCTTGAATACGTTGATTTTCTTGCCATAGGCGTTGAGCGTTCGTGTTAGTGCGGTCCGGAATCCGGATACGTGCGTTCCTCCTTCCGTCGTGCATATATTGTTCACGTACGAGTGAACGTTTTCGGTATACTCCGCCGAATACTGCAGGGCGATCTCCAGCCCAACGTCCTGGTACGTGCCGCTGATATAGACAATGTCTTCGTGGATCGGCTCGCTGGCCCGATTCAGGTGCTGTACGAACTCGATGATGCCGTTCTCGTAGTAGAATGTCTCGCCTTCATCGGTGCGCTGATCGTGGAAGACGATCCGAATCCCCTTGTTCAGAAAGGCCAGCTCCTGAAGCCGTTTGTGCAGAATGCTGTACTGGAAGTTCGTATTGGGGAAGATGAGCGGGTCGGGTTTGAACGTCGTTTTGGTGCCGCGCAAATCGGTCAGGCCGATACGGCGAACGTCGGCCGTCGGTACGCCCCGCTCGTACTCTTGCTGGTAGACGTGACCACCCCGGCGCACCTCCACCTCGCACCACTCCGACAGGAAGTTCACCACGGTCACACCCACCCCGTGAAGTCCGCCTGAGGTCTGATACGCGCCCTTCTTGAACTTCCCACCGAACTTCAGCACCGTCATCACGCCCTGCAGGGTCGAAAACCCGAGATCGGCATGGTGCTCGACCGGTACGCCGCGGCCGTCATCGACCACCTCGACGGAGCCGTCGTTGTTGATGGTAACCTTAACCTCCGAAGCATAACCGGCCATCGCCTCGTCAATGGAGTTGTCCACCACCTCATAGACAAGGTGATGAAGGCCTCGCAACGTCGTATCCGCAATGTACATGCTCGGCCGTTCGCGAACATGCTCCAGATCGCTCAGGTGCTCCAGGTCGCGCGCACTGTAGTTGCCTTCCTCATCCGTTGCCTGAAGCTGATAACCTTCCAGATCATCGGACGGTTCTTCCAAATTGTCCGGGGTTCCGGGCTTGATCTCGTCTGACATAATATCTTTCTCAAGGAATATGTGTTCCGGTTATATCCGGCCGGCTTCAAACGCTGCCGGTTGAATGCGGCAAGGCAGGCTCAGAGCCTATCCTGCCTAGTAGAACTCAGTTGTCGTAGATGCTGCTCTGTCTCCTAATCGATCGCGCCGACTCGAAACCGCAGGTCGCGAATACGTTGATTTGGTAGCTGGTCGGCCAGTCGTTTCAGGATAGCCGACTTCTGGAAGGTCAGTTCCTGAACCAGAGTGGAGTTCGCTACGATCACGTCCAGTTTCCCGCCGCGAATATCGCCGACACGGCTGTAGCCGGCCAGCAAATCGCCGGCCGCCTCGCGCCACGCGTTTCCCAACGCCTCGGCCGAGCGCACGCGTGCAAAGCCACGGCGCGACATCAGCTCGCTCAGAACCTCGGCAATCGGTATCGGTTTCTGCGCCATGTCGTCAACCCTGATTACTTTTCTCCGCGGGCCATGGGCATAATCACGTAGCCGTAGCCATCGTCGGTCACACATACGACCGCCGTCTTCCCGCCGCGAATCTCCAGCGTGAACGTCTTGTCCGGACTCATCGTCCGCAGAAAGTCGTTCAGATAACGGGGATCCAGACTGATCTGAAGTGGTTCTCCCTCGTAACTCACCGGCAGTTCAACGTGCGAATCGCCATGCTCTGCACCGTGGGCGGTCAGGGTGACATGTCCGTCGGCAAATGCGAACTCCACCCCGCGGCGGTCGGCGCTGGTGACAATGGCAGCCTGCCGAACGGCGGCAAAAAAAGGACCAACCGGCAGTTCCAGGCCGATGCAATCGTACTCCCCATATTTCGGGAAGATATCGCGCCAGCGGGGAAATCGGCCTTCCACCAGGCGCGCGTACACGGTCGTCATGCCGCTTCGCAACAGAACATCATTCTCGCGCGCGGCAAGCTGCGCCATCGCGGCGCCGTCGGTTAACGATTTCTCAATCAGTTGCAGCGCCTTCGTGGGAATCACAATGGTATTGTCCCCCGAAACATGCCCTCCCACCGATTGCCCCGGTCCCTCCTGCCTCGCAAGCCGTCGCCCATCCGTCGCAACCGCCGTAATGCGATCCTCCGTCATTTCAAACAAAACGCCGCCCAACGCATACCGGCTGCTTTCATTGTCGGTTGCGAATATTGTGCGACGAATCAGTTCTCGCAGGAACGGAACTGTCACCTCGTGGTACCGTTCTTCGTTAAAGTCGGGAACCGAAGGAAACTCGTCCGGATTGGCCGAAGGAAGTTGAAACTTGCTCTGGCTACCGCGTACCTGGATTTGTTTGCCATCGGTTTCAACCGCAATCCTCTCGTCCGGGATTTCCCGCAGAATCGACCCGAACCGGTCGACTGGCAGAAGGACGGTGCCTTCCGCCTCAACGTTTATCTCGCCAACTCGAATGCGAATTCCGACTTCGAGGTCCGTTCCGGAGAGAAATCCCTCCGCCCCCGTAACGTCCAGTTTGAGGTTGTGCAGGACGGCCTTGCTGCTCCGGCTGGGAGCAACACCGGCGGCTGCTTGGAACGCCTGCATGAGGGTCTCACGTTGGCAGACAATCTTCATCACCTGGGCTCTCCTTGGCAAACCGTTCAGTGGGCAACGTACCCTTCTGTTCGGCTTACGGCGTGGGTGTTGATACCTTCTTTAGTAGAAATTTACAGTAGTAATAGTAGTGCAAAACGCCGAAGCGATCGGCGGCAGTACCGTTTGAATGTAACTTCAGAACTGGCAACCATTTACGCGTCGATGGGTGGTGCTTTCGTCCGTGGAAAACTCGACAGTTGACTGACGATGGTTTGTCGATCCGGTGTTCACCGCAGACCGATCTGCCGCCGCCGCCCGGCAAGCTGTCGATAACCTGCCGAATGCCGACAATGCGCCGACATCCGACCGACAGGTTATCCACAATGGAAGGGTTCGTCTGCACGGTACTATCCTACGGTTTGCCGTCGTTCGGTCGATGCGTGGGCGCCCTTCCATTTGCCGGCAAGGCGTTCGATGGCTTGCCGGACCGCCGGATCGGTCTTCACCAGGTTTCCGGTCTTGCGGCAGCCATGAAGAACGGTGGTATGGTCGCGACCACCGAAGTAATGCCCGATCTGTTCAAGGCTGTTGCGCGTCAGCGAACGCGCGAGATACATGGCCACGTCGCGGGCCGTGACGACCGTCCGGCGCCGGGACGGACCTCGCAGGTCGCCGAGCCGTAGCGAGAAATACCGCGCCGTGCGTACGGCAATGGCCGACAAGGGCGGCTCGTGCTCCGCGCTGCGACGCCGAAGATACGAACGGGCCGAATCGGCATCGATCATCCGGCCATCGAGCAGCGCCGTCTGCTCCAATTCTTCAAACGCCGCCATCAGTTCAGGCGCAGTCCCCTGGATTCCTTCGGCCAAGATCTGGGCGACCGGCTCGGCCAAATTGATGTGACGCCGGCCGGCCCAATGACGCAACAGGGCGGACCGGACTGGCACCCCGGGCGGAACCAGGACAACGACCAGGCCCGCCCCCAACCGGCTTGCCAAGGTCGGATAGATCTGTTCCAGTCGTGTCGGTGGTTCGGATGCTGTAAGAATGACCTGGCTGCCTCGTTCCAATAGCGAATCCAACATGTGGATCAACTCAACCTGCGATGCCGAACGTCCGGCAAGCTTTTCAATGTCTTCCAGTACCAATAGCGAGCACTCGCGATACTTCACGCGGAACTCGACCACGGCATTCACTTCGAAGGCATCCGCCAGCTCATGCGCGAACTCTTTCGCCGATACGCAAATGACCCGGCTTCGATGCGAACGCCGGCACTGGTCGGCAAGGCCGCATGCGAGATGCGATTTCCCGGTACCGGGCGGGCCACAAAACATCAAGGGGTTGAACCGTGTCGCGCGATTGTTCAGCACACTCTGTACGGCAACCTCCACCAGGGGGTTCTCACTCCCGGTATAGAAACAATCGGCTGCGAGACGCTTCAAGCCCTCTTCCTGACTACCTTGGAGGTAATCATTCCTGCCGGAAAGCGGTATTCTCGCAATCTCGTCAATCATGACGAACGTATCCGACGGCGGACTGCCTGCTACGGGTTGCTGGAAACACTCGTTGTCAAAGGGCCGATTATACCTTCTTTCGACGCTCACAGGGAGGCCACAACCGTATTGGAAGAGGCTTTATTGGAGCTTGGCTTCTCCGATTCTGGCGGCAGGTCGCCCGAGCGGGAGTCCCACCTTTCGACGCCTTGGCCTTTCCGTGAAATGCAAGTCCGCTGTTGCACTCCCTGAACCCTCCGGACACGGAACTGTACACGGCTTCCGAGGGGTGTCGCGTGTCCAGGCTTCTGCCGAAGTCCAAGTATCAGCATTCGATAAAATACCCGTTTTCTCTAAAATACCTCTTTTGAATCGTGGGATTGAATCGAACTTCGAGATTCGCCGCAGCACAAGCGATCTTCCGTTTCTGGGGGCATCGCGAGTGCGTCTTTCCGGCCAAAGCCGGCACGAACAAAGAGTTGCGTTCGTTGCTGGGAACGGAAGAGCCCTCTCATCGAAGTTGCCGGCAACCGGTGGCTCGTGCACGGTACAGCGCGTACAATACGAGTCTGTCCGAAAGCGGGGGGTGACTTCCGCACGTTTGAGCTTTGTATTGAAAGCAAGGGCGAAGTCGAGGGTTGCTGTCCCCCTTTCGGGAGAGACTTTCGTTCGTCTCTTCCTGACCTGTTACTGAGTGAGTGTCCATGTTGCTATCGCTTCTTGCCCAGATTGTGGAATTGAACGCGGTGACGATAGCGACTGCCGTGTTGCTCTTGGTGCTCTTGGCGTCCTTGGTGTTCTGGCGGGTAATGCTAGGACGATATCTGGTGGGGAAACCGGTACTGCAGAGGGAGCGGCGCAGACGCGTGCCTTGGCATGGGCTGGAGGTGATGGTCGTGGTGGCCGCCCACCTGGTGTTTACCACGTTGGCCGTGTCCTCTGTGCACAACCTGCTGGAGCCGGAGCTGGTCGAACCGCTTCCCGAGCAGGCGGGTGCGGATCCCGATACCAGCCACACCGTACTCCGGACGGTAGCAACGGGTGACCCATGGGTTCTGGCGCTGGCCTTGTTCGCGGTTGTGATTGTTGCGCCGGTCGTTGAGGAGTTCCTGTTTCGGGTCCTGCTGCAAGGGTGGCTGGAAGCATGCATGGAGCGTTGGGCCGTTTTTGTGCCGAGACTGCGACCGATGCTGCCGGGGGCTTGGGGCCCCATTTTTGCAAGCTCCTTCCTGTTTGCTGGCGCCCATTTTCACGGGGCCGGTCCACAACATCACAGCGAATACTTGATTGCACTGATGTTGGCCAATACGGCTGCAAGTGTGCTATCTCTGGGATTTGCGCTTGTCTTTTTGCGATTGCGGGTAGAAGCAACGGCGGCGGATTTTGGGGTAGTGCTCCCGAATCTCGCCGGCGATGTGCGGTTGGGCATGGTGTGGCTTATGGGCCTGCTCGGGCCGATCTACGTAGTACAAGCCGTCTGTCATGCCATCTTGCCGAAAACGATTGCTCCCGATCCGATTCCCTTGTTCCTCTTTGCCCTTGGTTTGGGGTTCCTCTACGCACGAACGCACCGCATTGTCCCCTGCATTGTGCTGCACGCCGGCCTGAATGCGGCCAGTCTCGCGCTGGCTTGGGTAGCTCTGTAGCGTTGGTGATGTATTGACATCATTCTGCTTGATCAGACGGTTGCCAACCTTGTGACCGACGCGCATCTTGCAGCATTGGCCAAAGAACACGGCTGCGAGTTGATTTCCACAGACGCAGACTTCGCGCGTTTTCCGGCAATCAAATGGCGAAATCCATTGAAATAAGTGGCTCTTCCGTTTCTAGGTGCAGGCCGCTGCAATGTAGTAGGCACACGCCGTTGTGCCGTCCACCGGACAAAGCAGTCTGCACCTAGAAACGGAAGAGCCAAATGAGACGTGTCACGGAAGAGCGAAAAGTGTAAACGATTCGTCAGAAATTGTAATTGCTGACACTTCTTGGCCGGTTATAATGGTCCAGTAGGGTACTCTCTGTTAGGCCCAAGGGGACTTCGCATGTCCCCGCTCTTCAGCCATCCATATGGAGGCAGTACGTTGCGAGTCTCGACAACAGCAGTAGTTCCGCGGATTGCGACCCTGGTATTCGTGCTCGTGACGGGGCCGGTTGCGGAGGCGACGGACGATTGGGCGTTTCGGGCATGGTGACCGTGGACGGCAAACCGCTGGACAACGGCGTGATCAGCTTCCAGCCCAAAGCGGGAACTCTGACCCATTCGGCCGGTACCGGGATCCAGGCGGGAGCGTATGAGATCGGCGCCGACAAGGGACTGAAACCGGGCGAATACCAGGTACGCATCCAGGCCTTCCGCAAGACGGGCCGCATGGTTGAAGACCCGCAGTTCGGCCAGGTCGAAGAGACAGTCCCGGTCGATTTCCAGGAAGCCCGTTCCTTGCTGGCCACAGTGTCAGCGTCGGGCGACAACCGGTTCGACTTCGACCTTCATTCCAAGACGCCCTAGCGGCGACGCGCTGCCGGAAAAGAATCCTATTCTCCGCCATCGACACCCGGAAGATGGGACTATGTCGGAAATACGGTCGATCACGCGACGTAGTCTCCTTCGGACGGCCGCAGGGACGGTATTCGATCGTTCGAGCAGTATCGGCCAGCTCGGATACATCGCATGCCAGGTGGGCCGAAAGCTGACCTGGGACCCAGAAACCGAGCGATTTGCAGGCGATGACGAGGCCAACGCCCTGCTGCACCTACCGCCCGGCCGCGAACCGTTTCGGTCGATCGCATGATTGGCCACTTTCGGCCCATCCCAAACGGCCAGCGTCGTACGCCCCCAGCGAAGCCGCCTATGGAGTGCGGGAACTTGTTCCCGCTTTCTCCCGTGCCACTGCCGTCTCGGCAGTGCCCCTTCTCCCGTCGTACCTTGCTCGTTCCCTCTACGCTGAACCGTTCCGCGAACACCTCTCTCCGACCCCGCAACCGGCAGGCGAAGCCGCCTATGGAGTGCGGAAACTTGTTACCGCTTTCTGGCCTACAGCCGCATGCAAACATCCCAGTTCGCGCGTCCCGATCTCCCAACTCCCAACTCCGATCTCCGACACCTTGTGTCCTCGTGCTCGAAATCGTCGTTCTATTTCCCTCTGTTCCCTCTGCTCCCTCCTGTTCATTCTCTTCTTTGTCTTCGTGTTCGCGTCAATCGTGAGTCAACTCAGAAGCCCGCGAAGCACATAGATCAAGAACACCCTCGCCTGCGCGCCCGTGTTTCATCCGCGGCTACGACCTTAACGGACCCACTCGCTTGCGCTTCGAGCTTGTACGCGCTGCCGCATCCTCCATACAAACACGCAGCGCCAGCAAGTGGATCCGGCGTTTCGATTTGCCATCGCCTGAGCCTCTGTGACCTCTCCCGTCCATCCGTGTTCCGCCCGTGTTTCATCCGTGGCTTTTCATCCAACCACCGCGGCCCCAATCTCCGCTCTTCTTTGCGTCTTCGCGTTAAGCGTTTCTTCCGCTTCTGGGTGCAGACTGCATCAAAGTAGCAGGCACGCTCCGTCGTGCCGTCCGCCGCGTTGCGCCCAGCCTCAACCCAGACGCGTAGTCTGCACCCAGAAGGGCAAGAGCCCGTTAAGCGTAGCGGCCGCCACGAGTTGCAGGTGGAGCAGACGTCAACGCAAAGCCGCGAAGCCGCCAGGACGCAAAGAGGCCGGCAGAAAGCTGGTTGCCCGCCGCGTCGAACGTAGCTGTGGTGACGTTGCCCAGCGCATCGACCGTTTCTGCAAGCTTAATACCTACTACCGGCCTGACCCCAAGGTTCCCCTTCCCCCTGGCCGACCTTGAGATCGAGTGACGTGCCCGACCTCATGGAATTCAAGTGATACCCGCATCGGGCATGCTTCAAGCCCAACACGTCGTCGGTTTTGTGATGCCCCCCCGCCGGTGTAATCGCTAGTTAAACCGCAGAGGGGGCCCGTAACCGACCATAACGTCTGTATCGGGGACTCGTTACGGACATGGCCTTCCTGGTGTGACCATCGCGTGCATGATTGGCCACCACGGCCAGCATAAGGTAGGAATAATAATGACTCAGTTCCACGTCGGCATGCACAAGGATCTCGTATCC
This sequence comes from Thermoguttaceae bacterium, assembly GCA_040772845.1. Classification (GTDB taxonomy): domain Bacteria; phylum Planctomycetota; class Planctomycetia; order Pirellulales; family Thermoguttaceae; genus PWXP01. The sequence goes on along the minus strand of JAXGXG010000001.1, from coordinate 3,561,759 downwards.
GACCGGGGGGTAGTCGCCCATTCCAGATTCATGACTCGCCCATCCCCACGCATCCAACCTTGTTGGCCTGGGGCTCCCGTTGTTTATCCGGAAGATGCGTATGCTTCATTGGTTGCGAAATCTGGGGCTGAACACCAAGATTGCGCTGACGGGAGTCAGCGGCGTCTTGGCCACTGCCATTGCTCTTCTGGTCTTGGCAATATGGCAAAGTGTTCAGTATCACCAACTGGCCCAGCGCGAAGTAGACGGTTTGATCGATACACATCTGGCGCATATCGCGCAAGCGATCTACAACCTGGTTGAGGCGGAAGACCGGGCGTTTCAGGAACAGGTGGCATACAATCTGAATGTTGCTCGGAACGTCTTGGCCCATACCGGCGACGTCACGCTCTCAAGAGAACGCACGGCATGGACCGCCGTTAACCAGTTCACGGAGAAATCACTCGCGATCGAATTACCCAAGTTGCTGCTCGGTGGACGGTGGCTGGGCAATAATTCGAACCTGCACGTCGAGAGCCCCGTGGTCGATGACGTGACCCAGATGGTTGGGGGAACTGCCACGATTTTTCAGCGGATGAACGACCGCGGCGACATGCTCCGCGTGGCAACGACCGTTACCAACACGGACGGTCGCCGGGCAATCGGCACGTATATTCCGGCGGTCAACCCGGACAACATGCCCAACCCGGTTATCGCCGCCATCATGAAGGGGCAAACGTACCATGGACGCGCGTTTGTTGTCGATGCGTGGTACATTACCGCGTACATGCCCATCACCGACGCCACCGGCAGCCTGGTTGGAATGCTGTATGTTGGCGTTCCGCAGAAGGTAGCCGAGGCACGAATACGCCATTCCGTTTTGCGAACCACCGTGGGAAAAACGGGATACGTCTATGTCCTGAGCGGCCACGGCAATGACCGCGGACGTTACATCTTTTCCCAGGCAGGTGAGCGCGACGGGGAGAACATTTGGGACGTTCGGGACAGTGACGGTCGCTATGTGGTCCGGAGCGTGATCAACAAGGCAACGGTGCTGGGGCCGGGCGAACAGGCCACCGTGCGCTATCTCTGGCACAATCCGGGCGAGACCGCTCATCGCTGGAAAGTTGCCCGCATCGCTTACTACGAGCCGTGGGACTGGGTCATCGGCGTCAGCACCTACGAGGATGAACTCCAGGTCTATCGAACCGTACTCGGTAACGGGTGGACCCGCATGTCGAGTATCATGGGAGTGGCCGGCCTCGCGCTCACGGTGTTGGTCGGCCTGGCGGGTGTCCTGATGGCGTGGACGATTACCAAGCCAGTCCGAGCGATGACGCGAGCGGTGGAGACCATCACCCATGGCGATCTTTCCCAGAGAATCCCGGTCCGTTCGAGCAACGAGCTTGGCACCCTGGCACGGGCATTCAACACGATGACCGATCGGTTGGCGCTGACCATAGAAGGGCTGAAGGCAAGCGAAGACAAATACAGGAAGATATTCGCCAATGCGATCGAAGGGCTTTTTCAAGCCACGAGCAACGGCCGCATTCTCAACGCCAGCCCGGCCATGGCTCGCATCATGGGATATGACTCGCCCGAGGATTTGATGACGCATGGCACCGATCTGCGACAGCATGTCCACGTGCAACGCGACGCCCTCGACGCGTTTCTTGCCGGCGCGGCCGAGTCCAATCAGGCGGTCGAGCAAGAGGTTCAGTGGTATCGGAAGGATCGAGAGCTGATTTGGGTCTCGATCAGCACCCAAGCCGTCCGCGACAGCGACGGCCACCTCCTCTTTCTGCAGGGGTTTCTCGTCGACATCACGGAACGCAAACGCGCGGAAGACGAACTCCAGAAGGTCACCAAGCTGCAATCCGTCATCCTGGACAACAGTACGGCGGGCATCGCGCTGGTCCGGAACCGAGTCTTCGAGTGGGTGAATCCGCGAATGACCGAGCTTTTTGGTCTATCACTGGAAGAATGCCAGGGAAGGCCCACCCGGATCATCTATCCGGACGACGAGGCCTACAGGAAGGTAGCCTCGGTTTACCCGATTCTTGCGGGGGGGCAGAAGGCATCGGTCGAACTCCAGTTGCGTAGAGGAAAGGACTCAACCTTCTGGTGTCGGCTCGAAGGCAAGGCCGTTGATCCAGCCCATCCGGAAGAGGGCGTCATCTGGACCGCCGAAGACGTTACCGAACGCAAGCGATCCGAAGAAGAAATCCAAAGGGTCACCAAGCTGCAATCCGTCATCCTGGACAACAGTACGGCGGGCATCGCGCTGGTCCGGAACCGAGTCTTCGAGTGGGTGAATCCGCGAATGACCGAGCTTTTTGGTCTATCACTGGAAGAATGCCAGGGAAGGCCCACCCGGATCATCTATCCGGACGACGAGGCCTACAGGAAGGTAGCCTCGGTTTACCCGATTCTTGCGGGGGGGCAGAAGGCATCGGTCGAACTCCAGTTGCGTAGAGGAAAGGACTCAACCTTCTGGTGTCGGCTCGAAGGCAAGGCCGTTGATCCAACCCATCCGGAAGAGGGCGTTATCTGGGCCGCCGAAGACATTACCGAACGCAAGCGGACCGAAGAAGCGATCGCCAAACGCATCGTGGCCCTCACCCAGCCTCTGGACGCCACCGAGGGCGTCTCTTTCGACGACCTCTTCGAACTCGCGGACATTCAACGGATTCAGGATCAGTTCGCGGACGCGACTGGCGTAGCCTCCATTATCACCAGGCCAGACGGCACGCCGATTACCTCTACCAGCAACTTCTGCAGGTTGTGCAACATCATCCGGCAAACCGAGAAGGGACGCCGCAACTGCTTTCACTCCGACGCAATGCTCGGCCGCTGTTCCAATACTGGCCCCATCGTCCAGCCCTGCCTGAGTGGGGGCCTGTGGGATGCCGGCGCCGCCATTCATGTTGGCGGCAAGCATGTGGCCAACTGGCTCATTGGACAGGTTCGCGATAGCACCCAGTCGGAAGACACAGTACTGGAATATGCTCGTGCAATCGGCGCCAACGAAACCGACTTACTGGAAGCGTTTCGTGAAGTGCCCGCGATGTCCAGGTCTCAGTTCGATCAGATTGCCCAACTTCTCTACGCAATCGCCAGTCAACTTTCCGCCATGGCCTACCAGAATGTCCAGCAGGCACGATTCATCGCCGACCGCCAACGGGCCGAGAAGGAACTCCGGCAGCATCGCGACCACCTTGAGGAACTGATTCGTGAACGCACCGCCGAACTGCTGGCCAAGAATGCGGAATTGGCGGCGGATATTGCGCAGCGCAAGCAAGTGGAACAAGCATTGCTGGAAACCAGCAACTATTTGAATAAACTACTGGATTGTGCCAACGCTCCCATCATGGTTTGGGACCCCCAGTTACGCATTACACGGTTCAACTGCGCCTTCGAAGAGCTCACTGGCCGCAGCACCAACGAGGTCCTCGGACGCGATCTTGCGGTCCTGTTTCCTTCCGAACACCTGTCGGAGTGCCTCGACCAGGTTCGGCGCGCCACCGCGGGCGAACGATGGAAAGCCGTGGAAATCCCCATCCAGCACGTGGCGGGCACGGTTCGGGTTCTCCTATGCAACTCCGCGTGCCTCTACGAATCGGATGGGAAGACCGTTACCTCGATCATCGCCCACGGCCAGGACATTACCGAACGAAAGCGACTGGAGGCCGAGTCGCTTCAACACCAGAAACTCGAATCCGTTGGCCAGTTGGCCGCGGGCATTGCACACGAGATCAACACGCCTACCCAGTTCGTCGGCGACAACATCCACTTCTTGAGCGACGCCTTCACGGACCTGCTGAAACTGATCGAGAGCCTCGACCAATTGGACAGCGCGGCGAGAGAGTTGGACCTGAAACCGGAGCTTCTGGACGACATCGCGAACGCGAGGACCGAGGCGGACTTCGAGTTTCTGCGGGAAGAGATACCGAAGGCAATCGCCCATTCGCTCGATGGTATTCGACGGGTCTCGAAAATCGTCAATGCAATGAAATCGTTCTCGCACCCGGACGTCGCGGAGAAGACCATCACCGACCTGAATCGAGCCATCGAAACGACCGCGACAGTCGCGCGTAACGAATGGAAGTATGTCGCGGAGATGAAGCTGGAACTGGATCCGACGCTTCCCCTCGTCCCGTGTTTCCCCGGCGAGATCAACCAGGTCATTCTCAACCTGATCGTGAACGCCGCACACGCCATTGCAGAGAAACATGGTTCCGTGCCCGCCGAGACGGGCACGATCACGATCAGCACGGAGGTGGACGGCGACATGGTGGAGATTCGGGTTTCCGACACGGGAACCGGCATTTCGGATGAGCATCGCGAACGGATGTTCACGCCGTTCTTCACGACCAAGGCGGTGGGTAAGGGAACGGGACAGGGGCTCGCCATGGCCTACAACGTGATCCACGGGAAGCATGGTGGCACGATCAGCTTCGAGTCCGAAGTCGGCGTGGGAACCACCTTCATCATTCGTCTCCCGATCGCCGATGCCGAGGCGTCCAATCGTTCGGGCGAGAAAAGGGGACGGGAGTCTTTTGCTGGTTGACGGATGGTGGTGGCTTGTGGTAGGATAAGGTCATGCCTTGCCGTGCACGTTCTATCGAAGGAGGTCTGGTTTACCATATCCTGAACCGCTCCAATGCGCGGATGACCTTGTTCGAGAAGGACGAGGATTACGCCGCCTTTGAACGCGTGCTGGAAGAGGCGCACGAGCGGGAGCCCTTGCGGATGCTTGCCTACTGCGTGCTCCCGAACCGCTGGCATATGCTGGTCTGGCCCAAACGCGGAGCCCACAAGCAAGTTTCCGAGTTCTTTCGTTGGCTCACGGTTACGCATACCCAGCGCTGGCACGCCCATTACCATACTTCGGGCACCGGGCGCCTTTATCAAGGCCGTTTCAAGTCGTTTCCAATCGAATCGGACGATCATCTGTACACCGTGCTGCGGTACGTGGAGCGCAACTCGGTTCGGGCAAATCTGACGGAGCGCGCGGAAGCATGGCGATGGTCCAGCGCCTGGCGTTACTACAACGGCGATGCCGAAGCCCGGCAGCTTCTGGCCGACTGGCCGATCGCCCGCCCACGGAACTGGCCAAGACATGTCAATCGTGCTCAAACCCAGGCCGAGCTGGATGCGTTGCGCCGGTGCGTCCGTCGCGGGCAACCGTATGGGACGGAGGCATGGTGCCAGAAGATCATCGAGCGGCTGGGCCTGGAGTGGACCGTACGTCCCCGTGGCCGCCCCCGGAAACAGGACCCATAGCCCCAGAAAAGACTCCCGTCCCCTTTGCTGCCCCCAGAAGAAGAAAACGGTGATGAATCACCGTACTCCATAAGGCGATAGCGCGTGGGTGACTGCCTTGCAGTACGCAAAGCGGTCGCTTGCCGGTTGTCGCACGACTCTCCGAGTCGTGAACGTGCCAGACAGAATCGACTCGGAGAGTCGAGCGACGAAGAGGGGCAGAATCGACTCGGAGAGTCGAACGACGAGGATGGGTGGGGGCGGGGAGGGAAGGAGTCTCGGCCACGCAAGACCTTCGATTACGAGTACGAGCACCGCTAAAGCTGAGCACGAGTACGAGTACGAGTGGAAGGTTCGTGCCAGCCAACATTCCTTTCTCTGCGTCCTTCGTTTCCTCCTGTTCGTTCTCTTCTTCGTCTTCGCGTTGGCGTCAATCGTGCCGCAATTCAGCAGACCAGCAGGAGACCGCAAACGACATCAAGCAAGAACGCCCTCGCATGCCCGTTCATGTTCCATCCGTGGTTGGGTCCTTAACGGACCCACTCGCTTGCGCTTCGAGCTTGTACGCGCTGGCGCGTCCCCCATACAAGCACGCAGCGCGAGCAAGTGGAATCCGGCGTTTTGGTCCTTGCTTCGCCGCGGCGAAGCCGCCTATGGAGTGCGGGAACTTGTTACCGCTTTCTGGTCTACAGCCGCCCGCAAACACCCCAGTTCGCGCGTTCCGATCTCCCAACTCCGATCTGCGATCTCCGACACCTTGCGTCCCCGACGTTCGTAGTTCCGCCTTCAGCCGGCTTGCCCAGTATCGCCCAAGACAAGAACCACGAAAGACACGAAACACACGAAAAACAGAGCGGATATCGAACAGAAGGCCACAGAGGAAACGGAGACGTTCCGTGCAATGACGAATGTCGAGAGTCAAATGACGAAAGAAGCCCGAAATCTCAAATCGACGCTTCCCCCTCCGCGTCAGCGCGTCCCGATCTCCCATCTCCGATCTCCGATCTCCGAGCTTCCAGCTCCGATCTTCACCGGAGGGCTCGCGCCCTTCCGCTCCCATCTTCCAACTCCCAACTCCCAGCTTCCGTTTCCGCCAGCGCGTCCCGATCTCCCATCTCCGATCTCCGAACTCCGACTCCCCCTCCGCGCCAGCGCGTCACTAGCAACTAGAAACTAGCAACTAGCAACTTCCCCTCTGTCACCTGTCACCTCCTTCGCGGTATTTACATCGGCCACGAAGTATGGTAGGGTGACGGCATACTCTGACGCCACTATAGACAGGGGCCTGTGGGCAGCGTAAGGCCGAACAGAAGACCTGAATAGGGGTGGTATACCGGCATCGTAAGCCCGGCCACCTGACGCGCGGATGCGATTGGCGAGACTGATACTTTCGCCCGCAAAACCGCACGCAGGTGAGGCGGCGTGTGTGGAACAGCGTGCGGAGGGCGTTCCTGCCGGAGCGTCCTTCTCAGCGGCGGCCCCAACGCGAGGGTTCCGCCGTACGGAGTGAGGGGTCCTTGCGCAGCAATGGCACAGGATCGGCCCCGTACGGTCTGCTACTGCGTCGCATAAAGCCGGCGGAATAGGACCGATTGGCAACGTAATTCCTCGGGCAGTTTTTGGCAGCCTAAGACCAGCGTCGGAGATGCAGGCACCCTCGGGTCGCATAAGACCACCCGTCGCAGAAAATGGTTCTGCGTCGAACGGTGGGAGGACTGCGCCCAATGGGCCTCCGTAAGCCGGCCCTTTCTGCTGTAAGTCCTTTTGAAATAACAGGTTAGCGAAACAGTGGGCGTTTTCGCTCACCTATTTGCGAACACCGCCTGAAAAACACTGTTCGACAATACCCAACTCCTTGCCACACAACAGGTTACAACCCGTTTTCCGGCCTCGGAGGCCGAGTTTTGCCACGCGCAGAAATCGAGCGCAAAGCCAATGACAGCAAAGGTTTACGGAATCGGTCGGCGGTTGTCGAACAGTCGAACAGGGCCAAGGGCGTGCGACAATTCCGGGGCTGTTCGTTTTTGCCGGGGGCTGGCCGACATTGTAGCGGTATGGCGCGAGCCGTCCGGTGGGATGCACGCCGGGACCGGAGGGCTCGCGCCCTTCCGCTTCTATTGTCGCACGACTCTCCGAGTCGTGAATGTTTCGGACGGAATCGACTCGGAGAGTCGAGCGACGGAGCCGTCCGGTGGGATGCACGCCGGGACCGGAGGGCTCGCGCCCTTCCGCTTTCATGGGACGTCGGGTGCCACATGGCGGCGTTGTCGCTGCCTTGCTGCGTAGCCCGTGGTACAGGCGTACAAATTTTCCCCAGTAGCCACGGCAGGGGCAAAAGGAGTTGTGCCCCGCGCGAATTCCCTGTCACCCGTATTGGGCCTGATCGGATTGATGCGCCGAGGCAAGTCCGCGGTTGTCCATGCTTGCACACCTTTCCCTCAACGCGTGGGTTCGCTATAGTGGAGAACTTACCCAGGATTGTCCACCCAACGGCGGGGTTCGCCTCCGTCGATGGGCTGAGAAATCGGAAGTGGTCGCAGGGTGGGTCGAGGAACGAGACCCACCCGACAGCGTCGTGTGGTTTCCAAGCTGTTTTCCGTGTGGATGTCTTGGATTGTGAGCCCGGTGGGTCTCGTTCCCTCGGCCTACCCTACCCGTTATTTTCCACGTGGCTGGAGCGAGTCATGTCTGAGTGTTCTGCCGCTTGCTGCGAAACGTCGCCTGCCCCAAGACCGCATCGCGAGGACCTGAAACCGGGCGAGGTGCTCTGCACGTATTGTCCGGCCAAGTGCTGCCGCTATTTTGCGCTGCCCATCGAAAAGCCCACGACGTGGGCGGATTTCGACTATATCCGCTGGTACCTTATGCACGACCGCGCCACCGTGTTCATCGAGGACGAGGTGTGGTACCTGCTGGTCCACAACAAGTGCAAGAACCTGCAAGACGACAATCTGTGTGGCATCTACGACGTCCGGCCGCAGATCTGCCGCGACTACACCACGAAGAATTGCGAATACGAGGACGATTGGGTTTACGACCACTACTGGGAGACACCGGAGCAGGTAGAAGAGTACGCCGAAGCCGTCCTCGGCCCGCGCAAGGGCGGATCGTTCCGCAGCCCGAAACCGACTTGATCAGATGATTTCACCCCGCACGCTCAAAGGATTCCGCGACTACCTGCCCGAGGCCATGATCCCGCGCGAGCGGCTCATGGAGACGGCCCGCCGCGTCTACCGATCGTATGGCTTCAGCCCGATCGATACACCTGCACTTGAGTATCTTGAGATTCTCGAAGGCAAAGGCGGCGAGGAGAGCGACAAGCAGTTGTACAAGTTTCAGGACCACGGGAATCGTTGGGTCGGACTTCGATTCGATCTGACGGTGCCCCTGGCCCGGTTCGCCGCACAGCATATCGCGACGTTGGGCACGCCGCTGAAGCGCTACCACATTGCGGCCGTCTGGCGCGGCGAGAACACGCAGCGGGGCCGCTATCGCGAGTTCATGCAATGCGATTTCGATACGATCGGCACCCGCTCGCCGGCTGCCGATATCGAAACGGCACTGGTCATCCACGACCTGTTCCGGGCGATCGGGTTCGAGCGGTTCCGTATCCGCATCAATAACCGCATGGTGCTCACCGGGCTGTTGGAAAAGCTCGGCCTGTCGGACAAATCGGCCGGTGTGCTCCGGGCTCTCGACAAGCTGGCCAAGATCGGACCGGAGAAAGTCGCCCAGGAAATGACCGAAACGTGCGGCGCCGGCGACGACCAGGTGCGGCAAGTGCTGCAACTGGCCGAGATCTCCGGTCCTCGCGACGAGGTGCTCGAGCGATTGAAACCCCTGGTGGCCGGTAGCCAAACGGGCGAGGAAGGCGTTGCCCGTTTGGCCGAGTTGACCGCAGGCGCGTCGGCCGCCGGTGTGGCCGAGGAGCGTCTGGTCATCGATGTTTCGATCGCCCGCGGATTGGACTACTACACGGGCACCGTCTTCGAGACCTTTCTCGACGACTTGCCGGGCATCGGCAGCGTCTGCTCGGGCGGCCGGTACGACAATCTGGCGGAGTTGTACACGAAGCAGGAGTTGCCGGGCATCGGCGCGTCGCTCGGGCTCGATCGTCTGCTGGCTGCGATGGAAGAACTGGGTATGATCGAACCGGTCGCCACGCCGGCCGAGGTATTCATTGCCTGGTTCGATAAAAACCGGCTGCACGACTACCTGGCCCTCGCCGCACAGCTTCGCGCGGCCGGGCTTGGTGTGGAGGTCTATCCGGAGCCGAAGAAACTCGGCCAGCAACTGAAATACGCAGATCGTCGCGGTCATCGCGTTGCGATCATCGCAGGTGAGAACGAGTTCAACGCCGGCACCGTGCAACTGAAAGACCTGCGTGCGGCGCGTCAGCAGGATATTGCCGTTGAGCCGGCCGATGCGTTCATTGCCGCGGTGAAGGAACTGGCAGGCTCTGTGTGAGTCTTTGGGAAACGGTGGGGCGGAGCCGATCTTGTTGAGTTTGCCCTTTCCGCGGTGAAGCACTCGGGACATGGTATGGACGAGCCGATTACACCACCACCGCACTTTCCCGAAGTCGCCGCTGCCTTTGAAGGCGGCCTGGTTGTGGTGGCCTTGGCGCTGGGATGGATTGTGGGGCAGCCGCCGCTGGAGACGCTGCACCGGTCGTGGCCGGCCTTCGGTTGGGGTTGCGCCGCGGCAGCCGGTACGCTGGCCGGGTTGTGGCTTTGCCTGCGATGGAACTGGCGGCCCATCCGGCGGCTGGTGGAACTGGTGGAACAGCGTGTTCTGCCCCTGTTTGAACAGTGTGGGCCGGCCGAACTTGGCATCATCGCCTTGCTGGCAGGAGTAGGCGAAGAAGCCCTATTTCGCGGCGTGGTGCAGGCGGCAATGGCCGACTGGATCGGCGGGACGGCGGGCGTGTGGATCGGACTGGTCGCGGCCTCGCTGCTGTTCGGATTGGCCCACCTGGTCACACCAGCCTACGGCGTTTTCGCCGCGCTGATGGGCCTTTACCTCGGCCTGCTGTGGATTTGGACAGGCAACCTGCTCGCCCCGATCACCGCGCACGCCGTCTACGATTTCTTCGCGCTACTCTACCTGCGTCAAAGACATGATCGCCGGACCGTCGAGTAGAAGAAACACCCCAATGAACTAACCCTTACCACGGGCTGCCAAAGTCCGCTTTCTTTCCGGCGTGTACTTCCACCAGGGCTTGGATGGCGCGCCGGCCATGAATCGGACGGCGGAAAGGAACACGTCGATAACGCATGGATCTTGACGGGTTCCGGTGACCTCGCACAACTGGTCGTACAAGGCGTACGGATCTTTGCCCAGCAAGTCCTTGGGCGCTTCAATACCGATTCGCCGCAGGTCTCCAGCGATGGAAGGGCCGACGTTGGGGATCATCTCCAACGAAGTCATCTTGGCTCGGGTTAACGACTGCAACGGATCGTGGCTATGAGTTTTCATGAGCGTTACGGCATTGCATATAGTATTTCTGGACCAGCGCCACGCACGGTTTTCCGTTGGCCGCCATTTTGGCACAGCGGGCGTCCGGAGACTTCGCCTTCTCCAGGACGGCCTTCGTGCGCGTCACCACGCCTTCTCGCACATCCTGCTCGATGTCCTCTTGCGTCAGTCCGAAGCAGGCACAGATGGGCGCGGTTGGATCTTTGGGATAGACGGGCCGGGTCGTTTCGGTCGCCATGACCATCCGCTCGAAACTGTCGAAGTAGACAACCTGGCACTTCGGCGACGGGCAGAAGCTCACCGACTCGGCCAGCCCTTGCCTCTGCTGGTCGGTCAGGTAGGACTTTAGCGCGTCCGCGCCGACGGGTTCGCCCTTCGAGCCGCAACGCGGGCAGAAGTCGGCCGTTGAATCGGGTTCGCGGATGAAGGCTTTGTTCATTTTCACATCTTTGGCATCAGGCCCATGAAACCGAACGCTGCGATGATCATCGCGTGACTGATTTCCCCGTTGCGGATCAACTCGGGGATGTCGCTCAATGGCCGTTCGAAGACGTCGATGCACTCGAAGGCGTCGAGCCGGCGCTCGCTCGTCTTGCGGCAGCCTTCGGCGGCAAACAGGTAGAGGTAGTTGTTCTGAATGGCCGGATTGGGCAGTATGCGGGCCAGGGGGCGAATACTTCCCACCGTATAGCCCGTCTCTTCCTCCAGTTCCCTTACCGCGGCCGCTTCCGGCTCCTCGCCAGGGTCGATCATACCGCCCGGTATCTCGACGACCACATCCTGGATACCGTGCCGATACTGGCGGATCAGCACCACATTGCCTTCGGCTGTTACGGGCACGACGTTCACCCAGGAGGCCGTATCGATCACGACGAACTCGCGCTCCTGCCTGCTCGGCTCGAAACGGTAGAAGTCATGGCGCAGCCGGAAGATTCGATGGTCCGAAACATCCTGACTGTTCAAAAGGGTCCAGCTACGATTGGGCATGGGGTATATTCTCAAAGACTTCGGAAATGGCCGTCGTTTTCCATTGTATTGTAGCCGAAATCGTCAGCCTGCACACCAGACGGTGATGGCGGTTCTCCGATCTTCTACCTATTGTACGTGCTTACTCGGACGCCTCACAGGCATACGTCGGTGCGGAAGCCTTATTGGGATGCGTTCCAGGAGTCCATCACCGAATAAGGAGCCGAGTTGCAGGTGGTCAAGATGTACGTATCCAATATGGCAACCGCACGTGAGGTTGGGGCAGGTGCGTTCCGCTCGGCAATGGTCCAGTTGAGTCTCACGGATATTACCCAGGATTTGGGGAACAAAGTGACAGCGACGGATGTTCCCGTCGCCGTCGACGGCGAAGGCTGTCGAACCACACTGGCAGGCACGATCTAGGCTGGGGTGATGCTTGTTATTGATGGGGAAGAAAGGGTCGATCTGCGTTAGTATGTCGAGTGTTGCGGTGTCGTAGTAGTCGGACTTCTCCTTGAAAGCATTCACCCATACATAGCAGTCCGCGGGCAGTGTGTCGCGCAATTGTCGGATGTGGGGTATGTGTTCCTTCAGGCCGACACAGCCGGCACTGAAACCGATGCCGTAACGGCGAAGTCGTTCGCACTGACCTCGGAATGCCGCGAGGCTGGTTTGATTCGGGTGAAAGGTACACCAGAGTCGGGTCTTGGCGGCATCTGCCCGAGCGATCCAGTCGAGGTCACAGGAAAGGTTGGTCTGGGCCACGACCTTGTTCACATGTGGCAGCGCGCCCAATTCGACCATGGCCTCACGATACCAGGGAAATGTCAGGGCTTCACCGGCAGGTGTGAAGAAGATCGAGAGTTGGCCCGATTCTTGTCGGGCTACCCATTTGCAGAAATGTCGGAGGGCCATCTCGTCCCGGTGTAGCTCTGCCTGTGAGGCTTCTCGCTTTGCAAAAGGGCAGTAGAAGCAGCCATAGTTGCAGCTTGCCAAAGGTCCCCGGTAAAGGACGGACGTAGTCAATGGCATTGATAAGTCTCGATTCGGTTTCGTACGCGGCGAGAATAGAGCCAGGGGCCGATGGTGTCGGACCTCTCGATTCCCTCTTCCGTCAAACGGAGCCGGTCGGACGTTTGCTCGGCCAGACCGGCACGAACCAGGTCGCATAGCTGTGGCAGGTCGTCCATGAGGTCCGAACCGAAATGCTTCCGATAACCGGAGATCGAGAGTCCTTCTGTCAGTAGGAGTCCCAGGATCGTGAAGCGGCGCCGCTGATCCTCGCCATCGAGGTGATATCCGTGATCGGCCACACGGAATGAAGCTTCGTCGCGTCGGAGAAAACGGTCCAGGATCTCGAGGACGCCAGTCCGGCTGACCGCATACTCGGTCGAGTAGTGGAGCTTACGGGTGTAGGATCGCGCACCGCAACCAAGCCCCACCATCCCATCGGCCTGGCAGCAATAGACGGGCCCCTCAGGTACTCTCGCATCAGCTATTCGAAACATCCGGAACGAATACTGTTGGTAGCCGTGTTCGAGAAGAATGTTTCTCGCCAGCCGATAGGCCTCCAGTTGATCGTCATTCGGCCTGGCACCTCGGTTTCCTAGCAGGGTTGCTGCACGGACGTAAAGCGGATACAGATAGAGCTCCTGCGGCCGGTACTCGAGCGCGGCATACAAAGTCCTTTGCCAACTCTGAAGTGACTGGCCGGGAATGCCGTAGATCAAGTCCAGGTTGAGCACTGGGAAGCCGGTCTCCAACGCCATCTCGGCAGCTCTGTGTGCCGCGGCAACAGTCTGGTTACGGCCAAGTTGTTTTGAGCCTTGATCGTCAAATGTCTGTATCCCCACACTGATTCGATCCACACCACGCTCAACCAGCAACCTCAGTTTTGTGGGCGTAACGGTCGATGGTGAAGCTTCACACGACACGGGTATATCGCACAAATTTGCGCCAAGCGCATTTTGCACCATGTCGAACAACCGGGCGAGTTGCCTCTCTGAAAGAAATGTAGACGTTCCTCCGCCGACCGCAAACCGGGCGAAATGGGCCTCCGATATGACTTGACGGATTGCGGATGCCTGGCATTCAATCTGTCTGAGGTACGCATCGACCATTTCCGGCGAGGGTTGGGCCACCGTGAACAGGTTACAGAACCCGCATCTGCACTCGCAGAACGGCAGGTGGACGTATAGGAACAGTGCCTGGCGATCCTCCCCATGCCACGCCTTGTCCAGCGGTACGACCGGTTTGAGATGCCGATGCGCCATCTTGTGAGGGTACGAATAGCTATAGGCTACAAAGGGCGAAGCGTCGGAAAACGGGTCTGCCAAGGTGATCATTGTCGTTCCTTTGTGCCTGGCAGTAAGAACTCGGCATAGGGAACCGTCCAGACGATAGGATGACTCAGTCGGTGTCCGCGGTAGCCGTCTTCGCCGTACATGGTTCCGTGATCGGAACAGAGGATGCAGAAAGTCTCGCCTCGTGAACGCAACGCGTCGAGAAGCGGGGGCAGGCAGCGGTCCACGTATGCCAGCGCGGCTGCTTGTGTTCGGGGAGAATCGCTTGTGGCCCCGGCATCGAAGATGCAGTTCGGCTGATGGATGGCAGAGACGTTGATGAAGAGGAAAACCCGCTGGTCTACCGGGATTTCACCCAGTCGTTGGCAGGCGAGATGGAATTGTCGTTCCGTCGAGGCAGGACCTGTTACGCCCATTTCCGGACACCAATGGCTTTCCGAAAACAAGTCGGGCATCACTCGAGCAAGTGCGTTTTGTCGATTGAAAAACCCCACGCCGCCAATGCAGATGGTGTGGTATCCGACCGCACCCAACCCTTCAACCAATGTAGCGGATTCGAAGACAAACGATTTGGGTGAAGTCGTTTCGCTGCCTTCGAACACGGCCGCGAACAGTCGCGGATGCGGGCCGGGCCCGACGGGTGTCGGCAGAAAACCTGCGAAGAACGCCTGATGGGCCGAATAGGTGAAATTGCCCGGCGTGTGACGTTCTTCCCAACGGCCGTTCGGTAACAACGCCGCAAGATTTGGAGTCTGTCCTGATGCAAGGCATTCAACGGCTACGTCATATCGGAGCGTGTCCAGCGTGACAAACAGGAAATCACAGACGCCCACAATCGCATTCATGTCGAACATAGCAAACCGGTGGAATACAAGACAGCTCAGGTCTCGACACGAGGGCGATAGTCATCGGGATTATCAAAACCGGCCGTCCAGGCAACCGCTTGCCGGCACGTGTTCGTGTCCGGCGGTACACGGAGTAGATAGCGTCGACTGGTCGAAGGGCAAATGACGGACACACAGACCAAGGGTTCATCGTCTTTCAGTTCAACGCGGAACAAGGTGCGTTTTCCACCAGCGTCCATGTCCGAATCCAGAATCTCGGGATTTGCCTTCTCAAGGAATTGCTCGAATCCGATCCGTGCCAACTTCACCCGTCGCAATTCGGCGTTCGGCTCGTTGAGCACCTCTTCTGCACTGATGGTCTCCGGGCGAAATGCAATTCGCCGATCGATCCGTACCCCGCGCCACCTCAGACCGACCGACTCCAGTGATGGCGGCAGTTCCATAATACCTGTATCGGCGACGTCGATCCAGGAGGATACCCGCAAGCTGCCGGGCAGTTCGCGAATACTGGCGCACCCGGACAAATCCAACTGGGATAAGCTTTTCAACCAGGGCGGAAGGTGTGTCAGTCCCGTGCAATTGCGGGCGGTCAAGCGACCGACCGCCACGGTTGCATGATTCGGCCAACCGTGGATCTTCGGGCAATCGCTGATGTCGAGAAAGGAAGCCGACAATCTCTCAGGCAGCCTCTCCAAAGCCGTGCAACCACTGAGATCGAGAGTTCCGGCAGAGAGCCCTTCCGGGAGATATCTCAACCGGCGGCAATTCCTCAGATTCAGTGCGAACCGAACGAAGAGTCCCTCTGGCAATTGTTCGATACGGCTGTTCTCGAAGTCCAGCGAGTGGCATGAAAGGTTCCGAGGCAAACAGATCGAGCGTTTCGAGTCTTTCCAGGAAAGCGCACACGGGGCGTGAAGGCCATCCGGTGCATCCCCCTGTTCGATCTGACGTTGAATGTCTAGCGTAGATTCACTCCGTGTGTTCAAGCTGGTCTCTTGCTGATTACCGATCGTCGGGAGCCCGCGGCTAAACAGATTGGTGATGTGTCTTACTAACGCCTGGAATCCCATTCGTTCACCTAAGCGACATGGCAGAGTAGCTGTCCCAGATACCGACTCCGAAAACGATGGTCCTTGGATAACCGTCTGTAGGCTTCGCTAGTCCATTACACGATGAATAGCGTCCGGCGAGTATTCCCGTTGGATCCACACGCGGTAGATGCCGCGAGTCAGGGTAATCGGGGCATGTTCTTCGTGGATGATCGTGATCGAATCATCTGTCACGTCGAGAAACCGTTCATCTCCGGCTTCGAAAAGAGAAGCGCCGCGATTTCCTTCGATCCGATGAGCATGCCCAGTCAATTCGCCCTTGGCCAGCAGAAGATGCGGGAGCCGTATTGCCCCATTCGGTATCTGATTGCAAGCTTCGATGAATACGTCGCCGTGTCGCCACATGACATCTCCCTCTTGCCAATTACCCATTGCGGATCAACGTCACGCACTTCGGTGGGTGTTCGCTGGGACAAACGCGTTTTGCCGGAACCCCCTCACCAGAGGACGCGCCTATGCCTTTCCCACTTTTCCTCTCAAGTGGATTGCCGTATATTGTTGCGGTGTGGATCGGAGTTGTCAAGAATGCATCTTGCAGAGGCAATGCCGTTGAGTCAGTGGGGCTTACGACATTTGCTTTGGCCAGCAGTGGTCGCTCCGACAGTTCGGCGCCTTTGTACGAAATACCGCATAGGAAACGATGCCATGATTGGAGAGAACATCAAGACCTTCGCAGGCTTGCCGGTGCGCGAGTACTCTGCCGACCAAGCTGTCCCTTCGCCCGAGAAATACGCCATTCGCATCTCGCTTGGTTGGGAAATGCATGAGGAAGAGAGCCTTACATTCACAAATCTGTTTGCTTCTTTGATTGATGATCCAAGTTGCGCTCAGGTACAAGCACTCGTAGTGGGCGACTGGGGGGGTGCGGGACAGGGCGACGGGTCGGCCCCTGTGGTCGAGGCCCTTGTCAGTGCCCGAGACGCCTTGCCTGCTCTTCGAGCCTTGTTCCTCGGTGAAATGACGTCGGAGGAATCAGAAATTTCTTGGATCAATCAGAGTGACGTGTCTCCGTTATTCGAGGCATTCCCACAACTACAAGAACTGTGGATTCGAGGGGGTAACGATCTGGCTTTGGGTAACCCTCGGCATGAATGCCTTCGAAAACTCGTTATCCAAACCGGTGGCCTGTCGGCAAGCGTACTGCACGATGTGGCGTCAGCATCGCTACCCCAACTGGAACACTTGGAACTGTGGCTCGGAGACGATGGTTATGGGAACGACATCCAGATCCATGACATCGAACCTCTGCTCACATCTTGCCCATTCCCGAAACTGGGATACTTGGGCTTCTGTGACGATTGTAACGCGGATGAAACGGCCAAACTAATCGCCAGAGTGGGGCTTCCACCAACGGTTCAAGTATTGGACCTCTCGTTGGGCACGCTCAGCGACGAAGGCGCCCAGGCACTGGTCGAAAGCCCCTGCCTCAAGCAGCTCAGAAAAATCGATTTTCACTACCATTTTGTCTCTGCTGCATTTGTGGACCGACTCAAGCAGCTTGTTCCGGAGATTGATGCCAGCGATGTCCAGAAAGCGGACTATTGGGATGGCCAGCCGCATCGGTATGTTGCCGTGGGTGAATGATGCCGAAACGCCCGTGGGTGATCATCGGAAACCCGGAGAACCGGCGTGTCGACCTGTTCCAGAAGGCCCTGGTCAATCGGGGACAAACCTCTGCACGGGTCCTGAGCTACGTAGATCTTCTCGCCGGTATTCGATCGATTGAGGAAGTCCCTGCGGGGGCAATCGTACGGATCGATTCGCCGGGCGAAAACTTCGAAGTGGAAAAAAGCCTGCTGGCAGTCGGCCAGTCACGTGCCGAGGCTGAGGGTTCGCCAGTCATCGGCACCAGGGCCATCGACAAGTTGCCGTTTGATCCGGGGCGCATTCTCTGGCCTCGTCAATGGTATTTGGGCTACTGTAAGATGCTTCGCCAATGGCACGCGCACCTTGCCGAGCGAAAGGACATTCGGCTCGTCTCGTGGCCTCCGGATATCGAACGGATGTTCGACAAGGTTGCTTGTCACGCTCAGTGCCAAGACGCAGGGATTCCCGTGCCCCGGGGATTGGGGCCCACTGAACGATTCGACGAACTCGTGGCGCGAATGGATGAGCTTGGCGTTTTCAGGGTTTTCGTCAAGCTGGCTCACGGGTCATCGGCCTCAGGAGTCGTCGCATTCCACCGACGGGGTGGCCGTATGGAGGCCATTACGTCGGCCGAGATGGACGTGGGACCGGGAGGCGAAATGCGTCTATACAACTCACTGAAGATGAGGCGCTACACGCGCCCGGAAGAAATTGGCCCACTAATTGATTGGCTGGCGGGACATCGAGTACACGTGGAACAATGGCTTCCCAAGGCGTCGCTTGCCCGTCGGGTGTTCGACGTGCGGGTCCTTATGATTGACGGCCAGCCGCAACATCGCGTTGTCCGGACAAGTCGTGGGCCGTTAACCAATCTGCACTTGGGTAACCGTCGTGGCGACACCGGCGCGCTGATTGCCCAGCTTGCTCCAGATCAGCACCAAGCCGCAGAAGACACCTGCCGCCGTGTAGCTCAACTCTTTCCACGCAGCCTCCAGTTGGGCCTTGACCTCCTCTTCACCCCAGGTTTCCGCTGCCATTTTGTTCTCGAAGCGAACGCGTTTGGCGATCTTCTTCCCCGAATCATCCATGATGGCCAGGACGCCTACAACGCGCAAATCACTGCTCTCATGGCTCGCCGTTAGGGTCTCTTTCTGGAAACACTTGCACCGGCGTGGGAAGCGGCTATACTCGCTGTGGAGAGGTGCCCGGGAACGGATGTTGGAGCAGGAAGCCCAATAACCACGCCCTTCGTAGGTCAGCCGATGTGCCACCCCGGGGACGGACAGGAGTCCGCTGCTGGACTCTGATAGTACTGTTTAAGTCGGGGCCATGAAAAAGGGAGATGCTACGATGAAAGCGTCGTGTTTGCGTTGGTTCGTTACTGCAACGGTACTGTTGGCGGCCGTGACCGCGTCGTTGACATCGGCGGCGCCGGTCGCAAAGACGTCGCCGGCCGTGACCATCAGCAGTCGGCCGCAGCATGCGATGATCCCGGCGGGCGGGAGCATGGATCTAGCCCTTTCATTGGCCGATAGCGAAGGTCGCCCGCTGGCCGGTGAACTGACGGTGTGGGTGAACGGTGAAAAGGGCGCCTCTTCGACGATTGCGTTGGACGGTTCGGGTAACGGTCGATATCGTTTTCAGGCTACGGCCGAGATGGCGCCGGGAATTCAGACGCTGGAGTTGCTCCACGAGGCCACGAAGACATCGCAGAAGTTGTACGTCGACGTGCTCGCACGGACCGCGTACGAAGCGTTTGAAAAGGCGGCGGCAGAACTCCAGGTTGCGAACCTGCCGGTGCATCTGCTGTTCATCGGTGATAGCCTGACCGACCAGCGCCGTGGGCAGAACTATGTCGACAAGGTGGCCTTCTGGCTGTGGAAGCGTTTTGGCGATCAGGCCACGGTGCGTAATGCCGGCGTGGGCGGCGACTATATCCTGCGGGTCTGGGACCGGCTGAACGGGAAACCGGGCAGCTATCGCCTGGAAATGTACGACGATCTCTATCGGCCCATGCCCACACATGTCTTCTTCTTCCTCGGGCATAACGATAGCAAACTGAAGAGCACGACCGACTACAAAGAGGCGGTCGTATCGCCTGACCAGTTTGAAGAGAAGTATCGTCTGGCAATCCGGAAGGTCGATGCCGACACGCAGAAGAAGGCCCGGATGATCGTGCTTTCGGCCACGTCATCGGTATACGAGATCACGCAGGCGTCGGCCGAGAAGCGGCGTGCGGCCGGAAAGGCCCACAACCTGTTCGGCAAGCCCGAGACGCTGGAGCAGTTCAACGCCATCGCCCGGGGTGTGGCCGAAGAGTGCGGGGCGGAGTGGCTGGACGTTTACGAACCCACGCGCCGTCATCCGGACAAACCCAGCCTGTTCACGCCCGACGGCGTTCATGTGAGCAATCTGGGCAACCGCCTGTTGGCGCTGGAGATCTTGCGTCATTTGGCAGAATAACCTGCCGTGCTCACGTCAATGGGTTCGATGCCGAGCTTTGCGGCCGGGCTATCGGCGGCGAAGCGGACCTTGCCGGATTCGTACTCGACCAGCTTGGGATCGGCCAACAGCCAGCCACTGCCGGAGGTGATCGGTTCTGTGCCCGACTTCTGGTAGGCGTCCATCTTTACGCCTTCCACCTTGCCGGACTTGCTCAGCAGAACATTGGCCTCTGCTTCGGCAATTGCCTCGGGCCGTGTGATGCGGATCGTGCCGCCGGCGACGATGACGTTCTTCTCCAGTCGGTAGTCGGACGATCGTGGAAACGTCAGCGTTAGGTCGGCGTCGCAGACGAAGACGTTGTTCCGCAGCGTGTTCTTCCGGGCCATATGATTGTGCGAAGGCCGGGCCACTCCCACGCTCAGGTTGCCCTCGACCAGGCAATCTTCAGCCTGCTCGTCCAGATAGTAGGCCGAGGCCCCGTAGCCGCCCGTATCGACAATGTCGTGGATATAGTTGACGCGCAACACGATCCGCTTGCAGAAGGTGATGTAGATACCGGCCCCGTCGTGGAGCACCTGCATCGCGCGGTAGATGCGATTGTGCTCGATGCGGTGGTCGTTGCCGCCACACGCGATGGCTGTGTAGGGCGTGTCGTGGACCGTATTGTGTTCGATGTGGCAGGTTTGGCCGTCACGACCGCCGCCCCAAACGGCGATCCCGCTCGGATAGATGCAGCCTACGTGATGAACGTGGTTGTTGCGGACTATGCACTCGCCGCCAAGCTTCAATCCGCAGGCGCCGGTGTGATGCACATGGCAGCCCTCGATGACGCACGACTTGAGATTCCACGCTCGGATGCCCTGCCCGGCAACGTTCTTGACCTCCAGATCTTCAAGGCGGCAGTCCTCGCCGCCGGTCAATTCAACCGCACCGCCGAACTTCCCTGCGCCGAAACCGCCGGCCACCAGCGGCGTGTTGGTTACGGCCACCGTCAACCCGCGAATTGTTACGTTGCAGACCGGTTTCCCGCCCTGGCCGCGAATCCGCAGGATCGACTCGATCGTGGGAGCGACGGTCTCCACCGTATTCATATCTTCGCCTGGCAGGGGCCAGTAGACGACCTTGCCGGCCGCGCGGTCCAGGTACCATTGCCCCGGCTGCGTCATTCCTTGGCGGACGTTCCAGACGACGTACTTCTTGACGCCAAAGGCGCCCGGCGGATGCCCGGCCGGCGTGGAGAAGGTGAGCAACTGCTTGTCGGTGTCGATGCCTGCAAGACCGACGACCGACTCGTCCCACATGTGGTAGACGGTCAGTTCGGCGTTGTTCACGTCGAGCCACGGCCCCAAATCCTCGGAGCGGTACTTCATGGTTGTCAGTTCTTCGGGCGTTGGCTTCCGTTTCCAGCCGCCGCCGGTCGTACTCATCCACGGTACCTTGAACTCGCTCAGGTGCATGTAGACACCCTCTTCCGGCAGGCGTGCGCGGGGGCAGAGTCGGTCGGCCACGGCCAACATGCGAAAGTCCCATTTGCCGGTCTGGACTTCCGGCAGATCGGCCGACCAGAACTTCTCTCCGTCGCGACGCCAACCGGTAATCGGACGACCGCCGTAGAGCGTAACCTCCCCGCCGCCTGCTTCGATGGTCAGGTTACGATCGTCGGGGCCCAGATCGACCGGCCGATCGAGAAAGTACCGGCCCGGCTGAAGCACAATCCGGCGAGGTTCCTCTGCGGCCGCTCGACGCGAAAGCTCGACAGCCCTGTGCAAGGTGGCCACCGGGCCGTCGGCGCCATCCGCCGCAGGCGTCGCCATCCGGCCCGGCCAATCGTCCTTGCCCTGAGGCGAAACGTAGAACACGTTCTCTGCGTGCAAGACCTCACCGAAGGTGCAGGCTGCCATCAAACCGAGTGTCCAAGAAATGGAACCCATCAACCGCCTGTGGGATGTCATAAGCCTCGGTCTCCAGTACTGAGGTGGGTTACTTCAAGGTGGGATCGTTCGCGCGATGCTTCAGGGTAGAAGTGCCACTGAGGGATGGCGCAAAAGTTCATTTGCTCGCCGGGACCGTCCGAAGGTTGGAGACCTCGTAGCTATACTCTGCCCCGGGTTGGTACACGTAGACAGAAACGGCACACGCCTTGGCAAGATCGTACCCGTCCATTTCGCTCGATTGCGGAAACGGGAACGTCTTTGCCTTCCCGTCGCGGAGCCACTGAACGGGAGTTGGCGGTGCGGGGGCGATGGGTACGACCAGCGTCTTCGCTTCTCCTGGCGGGATCGATTCCGAGGTGATCCGGCAGTTCCGCCGATGGGTTCGGTCCGCGTCGGGACCGTCGACTGCCAGATGGACGTTCAGCGTGTGTTTGCCGGTGTTCTTGACCGTTGCTTCGATGGTCTTCAACCCCACCACGCTCCATCCTCCGGCAGGCGCCGTGAAGGTAAGCCCGGGGCGAGCATCGCTCTTGGGAACGGTCACGCGGAACTGGGCGCCGTCCCGCTCGACGCGAGCCTCTGCCTCGGGCGCAAAAGGCGCCTTGGCAAAATCCAGCGGCGGCAGATCCGTGGCGGCGCCGGCCGGCGCCGCCGGACGCGCTGCCGGCTGTTCGAGTGCCGTACCGGCGGTTTCAGGAGTCAGCATCCACATGAGAATGCCGTTCTTCATCAAGTCTGCATGTGTCAGGGTTAAGGAGCCCCCGGCAGGCGCAAGCGAGCCTTCGGCAACCTTCTGTGGGCCACCTGTGTAGGACGTGTCCGCCACGCCGTTGCTATGGTTCTCGTCGATCTGGTATTTCACCATGCGGAGCGGTTTGTTGCCCAGCGCCGTGAATACTTGGGGCAGTTTGTCGAGTTGAATGGCCACGTCGCGCGTATCTCCAAAATTGACTACGTGCACGGCCAGTCCGTCGTTCTGGACCGATGCGAGGACGAGTTCATCGCGCTGGAGGCCGTTGTCGACCGCGATTTCCCATTTCTTGTGCATGCTCAGCAGCTTCATCGAGCAGCCGCTTGGCAGCATACGCAGTTCTTCGGCGCGCGTGTCGACATCGTTCGGCCCATCGAACCACATGAACTGCGTCTGGATCTCGGCCACATGATACTGCACCCATGGCATCAGCAGCATTCCGGGGCTGTAGACGTTGGAGAAATAGAGCGATTTGACCAGGCCGGCGCCGTTGACCAGGTTCAGCTCGTGCGTGCCCAGCTTGCCATGGATAGGATCGTGTTCGGTGACGAACATGGGTTTGTTCGCAATGCCGTACGAGGCCAGCATGCCTTGAACTTGCCCTTCGCGAAGTGCGGTCCCTTGGCATGGCTTGCTGTACTCGTGCCAGGAAACGAAATCGAGTCGTTTGTCCGGCGACTCGTCCTTGCTGTAGTTCTGGAAGAAGAGGTCCGTCTTCCCGATAATGTCGCCGGTCACGGCCGGCCCGCCCACCAGTACGCGGGCGTCGCCTTCGAGCCCCAGTTCCTCGTTGGCTTCGTTCACAGCCTCGTAGGCGAGCTTGTAGAAGCGATAGTACTCCTCCGCCGTACAGCCGATGAACCCTCGGAGCGCGTATTCGTTGCAGACCTCGATATAGCGAAGGTTCGGGCAGATCCGGCGATAGTGAATGACCGCCTTCTTGAACATGTCCTTCCAGTCCGCCATGGTAACACCCAGCTTGCCGTCCAGAATGTCCCTTTCATAACGGCGGATCGTCAGCATGACCTCGTCGCTGTGTTTCCCGAAGGCGAGCAGGTAGTCGTGAAAGGGGATGTTGGTTTCTACGACGCTTCCCCAGGTTTCACCATGCTTCTCTTTTACGTCGTCGTACTTGTGGACCCCGATTATGTAGTTGAAATCGAACTCTCGAGTTCGGTAGTCCCACATTTCATCGAGGTTCAACCAGCACTTGGTAACACGCGCCTTGCCGAACTCCCGTTCGCTGACCTCGGCAAGAACCGGGGCCGGCGCCTTCTGGATAGACGTGTTTCGGCCGGCAGGAAGCCGGGGGAACAGGCGGAAATACTGCGACGTATCGATGGTCCGCGTAATGGAGGGCGTCCCGCCCGATTCCGCGACCGCCTCATCAGCCTGCAAAGCAGGGGCGAATTGCAGGCAACCGAAGAGAAGGGCGAACAAGTACGTAAGCTTCGTTTGATTCATGGCGGTCTGCTCCGGTAGGTTCGTGGATGTGGGCGGCAAATGCTGTCTCTGCCTGCGATGGAAATCCCGCGCTGGCAACAGAGGCTATTCTAATATCTGACGGCCCAAGAATCCAGCGAACGGACCGGTTCATGGTTTCGGCCCGGGATTCTGACGGGATTCTCCGATCGCACGCTGCCGCCGATGGCGTTCTGAACACGTTCCGTGTTGCGGCCGATGGCCTCAGTGGGCGCCGATGCCCAACGGGAGCAGCAGTTGATCCGCCAGGTACTTGCCCACGGGCGCGCCGGCAGCCAGATAACCACGAGAGACACGAATCTCCGTGATTATCCATCGGATGCCAGGCTGCGACTTCCCCTCTGCGGGACGGGTTTTCGTCTCAAACCACTTGGCAACGCCCACACTTCGTGGTAGGTTCAACCGCAGGAACCCGGCAAGGGGGGAGTTCTGCAGAAAGACACGTTATTTGCCTCGGACAATGGCCAAACCACCCAAGGACGCCGACGCAGAGAGATTCATCATTGGCGAAGGCGCATACACGAACTTACGTACGGCCGTTCCCTACAACGACGACAAAGTGTTTCGCATTGATCCTTCGCCAATGCCGATCGTGTCGATCGCTGTGCTGAATGCCATCTTCGTTGCGTTTTTTGGAGTGTTCTACTGGCTTGGCTCAGCGTATGGCACTGCAAACAAGACGATGGTTACTCTCGCAACGATCGGCATTGGCACGATGACGTGCGTTTTATTTACCGCAGTCACGTACTACTCATTCGACAAAGCTCGAAGGCTTGGACCATGGCTTGTCGTAAACAAGATCACCAAGAAGGTGACGCTGCCACGCGAAGGCCTAGAGTTTGACGCTTCCGAGATCGTTCATCTCCAATACATCACAACAAAACGACTAGACTGGGGTGGCGTCGCAAATAACGATCGTCTTTCCGAACTGAATCTGGTGACCTGCGCTAACGGTGAACGAACTCGTTGGCCACTTTTGCGATCCATCTTCAACGTGAAGGCGTTCGAATACATTGTCGATCCGTTGCTTGAATACACCGACATTCCCGTAGTTCGCGTTGTCGACGAATGGCTTGGCTGGAACACTACTGAAACACAACTGGCAAGTAACCATGCCGTGAACCGAAGCGGCGAAATTGGGCGGTTTTGAAAGGGACAATCTTTCGTCGCCGCCCGGTTACGAAGATGCGGCATAACCAACCGTTCCACACGGAGGCGCGGGCCGCGCGGCTTCTGAAATCAACGTCGTTCACCGCGGCCCGGTGAAAGGGCGGCGTTATCCGCTTATGCAAGCAGCGATGGGATGACAACGGGGCAAATTATAGGTGTGCGGTACTTGTGTTGCGAGCCCAAAGGCACCGCACACCTTAACTTCGCACACCATTACTTCTCCCTATCAAGAAGAGAAGGTCTCTTTTCGGTAAAAAACACACCCCCGCGGAGTGGTTGGCGGGGCGTCTGGCTCACGGAACGCGCAACCAGCACCGTAGCGTCAACTTGCCAGCCCTGTTTCAGGCGAGTCCCGCGGCGTTCCATTTGCCGTGTGCCATGCCTGCGTGGTCCCGGGGTTTCCAGAACCTAGCGGTCGTGTTCCGCTTGGTTTACAAACCTTGTTACCGGGCGTATACTCGCATGTCGTTGACGCGTCAAGTGCGTTCCCCCCTAGGCACCCCTACCGCATAAGGAGTTGGAAATCATGTCTCAAGGTTATTCACGACGTGGCTTTCTCAAGAGCACTGCGGCCGCGGCCGCAGTGGCAAGCGTTTCCCGAGGGCCCTTCGTGCTGGCCCAGCAATCGCCGGACGACAAGCTGCGAGTGGCGGTGATTGGCGCGGGAGGCATGGGCGGTTACAGCGTAGGCGCCGCGCTCCGCGAGAACCTGGTTGCCCTGGTCGACGTGGACGAGAATACCATCGACAAGGTCATGAAGAACACGGTCAAGGACGCGGCCAAGCCCAAGATCTTCCACGACTATCGCAAGATGCTCGACGAATGCCACAAGGACCTCGACGTCGTCCTGATCGGCACGCCCGATCACCATCATGCCCCGGCCGCCATCCGCGCGATCAACTACGGCAAGCACGTTTTCTGCCAGAAGCCCCTGGCCCACAACATTTCCGAGTGCTATGCCTTGGCAAAGGCGGCGCGGGACAAGAAGGTCCTTACGCAGATGGGCAACCAGGGCTATTGCGGCGAGACGATTCGCCGCGTGGCCGAGTACATTGCCGCCGGGGCCATCGGCGCCGTTACGGAAACCCACACGCTCTTGGACCGCAATTTCGGCGGCACGGGCGGCCGGCCCGCCTCCAAGCCGGTTCCGGCCGGGCTGCACTGGGATGAATGGCTCGGCCCGGCGCCCTATCGCGACTACCACGACGGTCTGCACCCCTTCTCGTGGCGCGACTGGAAGGCGTTCGGCACGGGCACCATCGGCGACATGGCCTGCCATCGCCTGGCATACCCCTTCATGGCGCTGAAGCTGTGGGAAGTCAAGAAGTTCACCGTCGAGTGCATCAATACCAAGGGCGGCAGCGACGAGAAGTATCCCCAGGACAATGTGGTCTGTTACCATATCCCGGCCCGCGATGGCTTTGCTGCCTGCAAGTGCTACGTCTACGATCACCAGGCGTTGCGTCCCGAAGTGATGAAGGAGATGGAGAAGCAGCACTCGGTCAAGTGGTCGGAGGCCACGCTCTTCGTCGGCGCCAAGGGCTATCTGGACAACCACGCGCGTATCATTCCCGAGTCGGAGCATCAGAAGTTCCCGGCGCCGGACACGACTCTGCCGCGCGCCAAGGCCGGCGGTCCCATCGAGGACCTCTATGCGTGCATCCGAACCGGGGGCACGCCCGTGTCCAATTTCGTCGACGCGGCAAGTCCGCTAACGGCCATGGCCCTGACTGGGCACCTCGCTCAATACGCCGGGATCGGCGGCACGATCGAGTGGGACGTCGAGAAGATGGAATGCACCAACAAGCCGGAGTTCAATAAGTTCGTCCGGCGCGAATATCGTAGCGGATGGGAAGTGTAGGAAGGCTTCGGTGATGCATCTCGCTGAAGAACCGCCGTTCGATGTCCACGAGTTCACGGACGCCGTGTTTCTGGCAGAGGGACTCGACCCGGCTACTGCCGACCGACACCGATATCGCCTGGCGCGCGACATGATCCTGGCGGCGTTCCACGAGAGTGCGACCGCCCGAGAGGGTGACGCCTAACAAGCCATTGCACCTGACGGTCCTGCCGCATCGACATCGTAGTATCATCGAGTGGCCGGACGCGTGCGGCAGGCCCGCAGGTGAATGGCAAAGCGTTGGACAAGGAGATGATCATGCAACAGATGTATCGGGGCATCCGCAGACGGTCGGCAAAGACACTGTGCGGGCTTCCGCTCGTTGATATCGCTCTCGGCCCTGATCTGGAGAATGGAGAAATACGTGGCCATGCCCGCGGCATTATCGCCATAGGCGACTTTGCGAAAGGATGGATCGCGGTGAGTGGCGTTGCACTGGGCGGCGTGGCACTGGGCGGCGTGGCCGCCGGCATCATCGCATTCGGCGGGCTTGGGGTCGGAATTGTCTCGTTTGGTGGTCTTGCCCTTGGTTTTCCGGCCCTTGGTGGCCTCGCCATCGGCGGCATCGCGCTGGGCGGAGCGGCAATCGGTCTTGTCGCCATTGGCGACGGCGCAGTCGGATATTACGCCCTCGGCGGAGGTGCATTCGGCAAACATGTTGTTTCAGCAATGCAGCACAGTCCAGAAGCCGTTGAGTTCTTCAAGCATTGGTTCCCGTGTTTGCCAATAGAATGACAGAGGAGTCCAACCAAGCCTCGCTCGCGACTTCGGAATCCTCGTCAGGCGGGGATTCCTAAGCGAGTGAAGGCTGACGTCCGCGAGTTTCCTTTCCCCGCACCGGCCGGCCCCGTGCCGGTCGAGCGCATGATTGGCCACTACGTGCATGCCCTTGTTCTCTGAGCCTCCGCCCATGCCGTCGCCTTTGGCGACGGCATGGACGGAGGGAAGAGTGAGAAAGATGCCGGCGTAGTGTCCAGTCACGTGCTCCACCGCCGCGGGGGCGATGGGGGCATGTCGTGAAAGCAGTTGGATGCTCGAATGGCGGAACGACGCGTTTGACTCGGGTCGCAAGCGAAAGATGCCCACGGCTTGCCCGTGGGAGTCTCACGATTTGTGCTACCCCGACCGCCCGGCGCACCCTTCCTCCGGCATCCTTCGGCGGCGTTGGCCGCCGAAGGATGCCGGAGGGAAGCTTTTCCAAGGCAACGTGGGGTAGCGTCAAACGTGAACCTCTCCCGGGCAAGCCGGGAGCATCTCTTTCTTGGTCCCTCGCCCGATTGCCCCCAAGATTCCCGTATTTCACAACCGCGAGCACCGGGCGCGAGCCCCACGCTTCGAATAGCGGAGCTGCCGCAGTTTCTTTCCGTGGAGAACACGGGAACTGCCCCCGGTCCATGCTCCCTCTGGACCATTGTACCGCAGCACCGGTGCCCGGTAGAATGGTTACTCGTGTGGGGATAGCCTGGACGCATCGGTGTGTCGGACCGAGGCAGGTTGGGGCGATCCGCTTCCTCGCTCATGACACGCCCTCATTGTGCACTTCGGGGACGACAGGTCCTGGGGCGACTGTCGCGTCAGAAGAGCAGGAACTCCCGCACCCAACGCACGAGGTACGGCTGGTGCTTATCCAGCGCCAACTTCTTTTCTTAAGGGAAATTGGCGTAGCCGTCGAGCACCTCGTGCAGAGGATCACCGCGATCCGCCATATCTCGGTTTCCTGTTTATCCAGATCGGGATAACGGAATATCCGTGTTATCCATCGGATGCCATGCCGCGCCTGCCCCCTCGTGGGTGAGGTTTTTACCTCGACCCACTTGACCGGATCCCCACATCGCGGTAGCGTAAGCAGCGTCAGGTCCTGTGCCAGCCCGGCAAAAGGGGATTTCTGTAGAAAAACAAGTTGTGCATGACAAAGGGGACTCTATGAAGGAAGACAAATCCAAAGGTCAAGAACCGTGTACGGGATCCAACACCTGTCCTGAGCGAAGGGTGACACGCCGCTCGACGCTCAAGGGGGCAGGGGCTCTGACGCTGGCATCGCTCGTAATGCGCCTTGGAGGTGGGGTTGCATTCGCCTCTCCGTCCGCTACTCCGACACGATGGGGTGCAAGCAATTCTCGCACCCGGCTCGTTCTCTTGGGGACGACCGGCGGGATGACTTGGTGGCCGCGCTCAAAGCGTGCGAGTGCCTCGCAGGTGCTGGTAGTCGGCAACGCCATGTATATCATCGACCTTGGGTTTGGCGCCACCCAGCGCCTCGCCGAGGCCTTCAACCATGGGACGTTCGTCACAATGAACGGAGAAGAGACGCAGGGCGAGCTTAGCCTCTTCCTCAAGGATGTGAGAGCAGTCTTTTTTACGCACCTTCACATGGACCATCTCGGCGATTACCCGACCTTCCTTCAGATCGGCGCTCGGGCGGGCTTCGGGGCACAGGAGAAGCTAAAGATATTCGGCCCTTGCAACCGAGGAAGGCTGGACGAGAACATCGCCCAGTATTCGGGCACGATCGTCAAGACTGACAGCGCTGATCCAACACAGATCACCCCGACACCAGGAACCCAACAGATGACAAACCTGCTTCTGCAGGCCTTTGCCCAGAACTTCCAGGACTGCGCACGCGACGTGGGGTACCCCGACATTCCCAAGATTATCGAGGTCAAGGACATCGGCGACCCGCGAGGCGTTCCGTGGCCCAAGGGCTTCATCTCGCCGGATCCTGCCAAGCCGTGGACCGCGGCGCAAACCTGTCCGGCGATGGATCCTTTCGAGATCTACAAGGACGATTTGGTCCGCGTCACGGCGATCCTCGTGGATCACAACCAAGTCTATCCCTCCTTCGCCTTCCGGTTTGACACCAGCGACGGGTCAATAGTGATCTCCGGCGACACCGGTCCCGACACGAAGGGAAACATGCAGAAGCTGGCGAAGGGTGCCGATGTACTGGTGCACGAGGTCATCGATGACGTGTGGGTCAACTTCACATTCAAGGGAGTCAAGGAGGGGGATCCGGCCTGGCCGTTCTACCGCCATGTTATCACCTCCCACACGTTGATCAGTGATGTCGGAAAAGTGGCGGAGAGCTGCAACGCAAAGACGTTGGTCCTAAGCCACATCGGCCCCGGAAACACTCCGATCTCGCGGCTCCAGAAGGCGCAAAAGAACTTCTCGGGGAAGCTTATCATCGGGGAGGACCTGATGCAGATCGGCGTCGGCAAGACTCAAGAGCCGAATGAAGGACGAGGGAAGACGTGAGGAACACCCTAAGGAGCCTTTAGGGACATCCAATTATTCAGCTGGAAAGGATAAGCTATTGATTTGCATAAACAATTGCCCAACCCGACATTGCACCGGATCGCGGCCCGTCGGGCCGCTCCCGGTGAATTCGTCGTTCCAACTCC
This sequence comes from Thermoguttaceae bacterium, assembly GCA_040772845.1. GTDB lineage: Bacteria > Planctomycetota > Planctomycetia > Pirellulales > Thermoguttaceae > PWXP01. The sequence continues at coordinate 3,531,144 of JAXGXG010000001.1, read as the reverse complement.
ACTCCTGCCCCCCTGCCGGTTCTTATGCAGCCAAGAACCTCGTCGGTCGCACCAACCGCTGAAGTCTGAGTGGGCAAGCAAATCCATGTCGGTGTCGTCGGATCGAGTGCGCGATACGCTCGATTCTCACGCCCGTGGCGGTTCTCGCCAACTGCATAATGTTGAACCGTCCTGGGTCAAGTCGGCACAGCTGCCAAAATACCTCGGTCACATCGACCGACGCTGTCGGACGATGTGCCGGACAACCTGGGCGGGAGTCCCCCGGTTGGAGCGGCAATCTCCGGGGCCTGGCTGACTTGCCCGTCCTTTCCAGCCGAGGCGCCCCACCTCGGTCGGCCGCTGGCGGCTGAAGTCCGCATTCTACTTGTCAAGCCAACTATTCGGGAGTATACTCCATTTTAGTCAAACTAAACGGGAGTAGGTTCCATAATGGCCGCAATCAGTCGTGTTCTTGATATAAATCTTCCGGAGGGGCAGTCATCCTTCTTGTGGGGGGCACGCAAGACGGGGAAGTCCACGTATCTCCAGACGCGATTCCCGGGGAGCATTTATCTCGATCTGCTCAAGACGGACGTGGCGCTCGATCTGATGCGGCGACCGGCGCTGCTGCGGGAACGGCTGGCGGCTCGATCGGCCGAGGAATTGGCCAGGCCGATCATTATCGACGAGGTGCAGAAGGTGCCGGCCCTGCTCGATGAAATCCACTGGCTGATCGAGAACCGGCGGCTCCAGTTCATCCTGTGCGGTTCCAGCGCGCGAAAGCTCAAACGAGGAAAGGCCAACCTGCTCGGAGGCCGCGCGTGGCGCTATGAGATGTTCCCGTTCGTCACGGCTGAATTGGGCGAGTTCGATCTGCTTGAAGTGCTCAACCGGGGGCTGATCCCCGACCATTATCAGTCGCCCCATTACCGGAAGTCGCTGGACGCTTACGTGCGGGACTACCTCAAGGAAGAGGTGTTCGACGAGGGACTCACCCGGAACGTGCCTGCCTTCTCCCGGTTCTTCGACGCCATGGCCTATTCCCACGGCGAGCTGACCAACTACGCCAACATCGCCCGCGATTGCGGCGCGGACGCCAAGACCGTCAAGGAGTATTACCAGATCCTCTGCGATACGCTGCTGGGCCGCATGGTGCCGCCGTACAAGCGGCGCCAGGAGCGGCAGGTGATCGGCAAGGCGGCGAAGTTCTACCTGTTCGACGTCGGCGTGGCCGGCGCCGTCACGAAACGCAGGCTTCAGGAAGCACGGGGCGAACAGTTTGGAAAGGCCCTGGAGCATCTCATCTTCATGGAACTGGCGGCCCATGCGTCGTACTCCGAACTGAACTACGACATGCACTTCTGGCGCACGAAATCCGGCCTCGAAGTGGACTTCATCCTGGGCGAAGGTGAAGTGGCGATCGAAGTCAAAGGCGCCAGCCGTATCGACGGCCGCGATCTACGCGGTCTGGCCGGCTTCGCCGACTCTCACAAGCCGCGGGCCGCCATGCTCGTATGCAGCGAGCCCGAACCGCGCATTATCGACGGCGTTCGGATCGTTCCCTGGAAGGTCTTTCTCGACGAACTCTGGCATGGGACGATCATCAAGTGACGTAGCGGCGCCTTCCAATATGAACGAGCCTGCGGCCGGTGCGCGCCACCGCAGGCACAGTGTTCGATCAGCCGCTGGGTGGTCCCGCGGCTCGACGTGGTAGCCGAGGAGACTGCGGCATTTTACCCGATCCGCACCACAATATCATCCCGGCCGGCCTGCTCGATCGTAGCGTCGATGTCGAGGAAGCAGTGCAGCATGTCGAGGTGCGTGGTGGCATGGCGCGATAGGGCCATGGTGCGGAAATTCCCGCCGCCGGAGCCGAAATGGGCGCCGATGCCCAGCGGGAGCAACAGTTGATCCGCCAGGTACTTGCCCACGGGCACGCCGGCCGCCAGATAACCACGAAAGACACGAATCACACGAAAGTGGCCGTCAACAGCCGTTTCTCTGCTCCCTCCGTTTCCTCCGGTTCCTTCCCTTCTTGCATTAGGCCAATGGTGACTCCCATGAAACAAGAACAGGAGGCCGCGGAGGAAACAGAGGAAGAAGCGTGATGTCCGCGCATTGCATGTCCGTGCGTTCTGTGTCATGAAGGCACGTGGCCGTTGGAATCGCGGAACGACGCGTTTGACTCGGGTAGCAAGCGAAAGATCCCCACGGCTTGCCCGTGGGAGTTTCACGATTTCTGCTACCCGACCGCCCGGCGCACCCTTCCTCCGGCATCCTTCGGCGGCCAACGCCGCCGAAGGATGCCGGAGGTGGCTCTTCCAAGGCAACGTAGGGTAGCGTCAAACGTGAAGCTCTCCCGGGCAAGCCGGGAGCATCTCTTTCTTGGTCCCCAGCCCAATGGCCCCCACAATCCGTGGTTATTCATCCGGTGTCAACCTGCAACCAGCCCCTTCAGGCAGGGTTTTCGTCTCAAACCACTTGGCAACGCCCACACTTCGTGGTAGGTTCACCCGCAGTAACCCGGCAAAGGGGAATTTCTGTAGAATAACAAGTTCGAAGACAGAAAGAATGACTCTCGCAAAGGCGCAAAGATCGCAAAGATGGATGAGAACAGCATAGGTAAAGAAATCGTGGACGCTGCTATTGCGGTTCATCGTGAACTTGGTCCAGGACTGCTGGAGACGGTGTACGAAGTCGTCCTTCTGGACGAGATTCGGAAGCGAGGGTTCAGCGCGGAACGCCAAGTACCGATTGCCATTGTGTGCCGGGGCGTGCGTTTCGACGAAGGCTTCCGGGCCGATATTATTGTCGAGAGCAAGGTGATCATCGAGCTGAAGTCCGTTGAGCGCATCACCAATGCCCACAAGAAGCAGCTTCTGACCTATTTGAAGCTCACCGGCATGAAGCTCGGTTACCTGCTGAACTTCGGTGAGGACATGATGAAGCGTGGCATCACTCGCACGGTCAACGGCCTGCCAGAATAAAAGAACCTTGGCGATCTTGGCGGCTTTGCGAGAGAAAAAGAAATTCGAACAAATCACTTCAGCGGACGGAGTACCGCCGCTGAGTTCAATCGTTAGCTGCCAGAGACTCTCGCACACGAAAGGAGCACCGCATGTTCTCTCGCACTTCGACCCGCTGGCTCGTCCCGATGCTGCTGCTGGCCGTCTGCGGCGCAGGCCTCACGTACAACCGCATCGCCGCGACAAACACCGAGGCCGCAGTCGGTGGCCACCAAGCGAGCATCGCTTCCAACACGCATGCGGCTTCCAGCAAGCGGCTGCCGATGACGGCGCTGCCGTCAAAGGAGGACGCCGAGGAGTTTCCGCCGTATTGGGTCAAGCTCCCGGCGGACGACGTGCTGCCGCACGGATTGGGCATCGAGATCACCGCCGGCGTCATCACCGGCGTCGCGCGCGAACAAGGGGACCACACCGACTACCAGATTCTCGGCACACGCTATCTCCCGGGCGACCTCGATTTCACCGACGTGACCCGGCCGCTCTGGCGGCACATCGATCTGCGGCTGCGCAAGTCCGACGGCAGCATCGCCAACATCAACGTCGGCCGGCCGCTGTGGTGGATTCAGGAGACCGGCGCGAAAGTGGGCGCCACGATTGACCTCTCGATGGTCGAGGTCGGCATCGAGGGGCAAGCCGAAGTGCTCCGCATCGGCCCCTGCGATGTCGACTCGCGCGAAGGCGACCGGAACAGCAATCTGGTCATCGGCAAGATCGAGCACGAGAACGCCATCGTTCTCAACCTCGTGTTCGACAACGACGCCGCCAACCTGCTCGGCGTCACCGCCAACCATCCGCTGTTCTCTGCCGACCGCGGCGACTGGATTCCCGCGGGCGAAGTCGAAATCGGTGAAAAGCTGCAAACGACCAACGGGACTGCAACGCTGACCGGCAAGTCTCAGCGTCCCGGCCGCCACAAGGTCTACAATCTCGAAGTCCACCGCAGCCACTCCTACTACGTCTCGCAGTTCGGCATCCTGGCCCACAACACCGGCATCGGCTGCAATCCCGGCACGCTGGAAAGCATCGGCAACACACTCTGGAAGTCGAAGCAGGGGATCATCTACGGCTTCGATCCAAAGTTCGGCAATCGTGTCAAGCACGTTCTCGCTCATACGGTTCCAGACGCTACGAAGGCAAAGCACAGCGTGTTCAATGTGGATCGAACCAAGGTCATCGGACTGGTTGACGACGCATGGACGCGCCGCGTTGGATCCGGAACGCTGAGCGGCAAGTACCGCGTTTGGGAAGTCGACATGGGGCGGGCCATCGGAACTCTTGGTGAAACGCGCATGCGCCTCGTGTTTCGTGACGGCCTGATGGAAATCATCAGCGTGTACGCGATCTTTTGAGGGGCATGGCGATGAACAGCATTCAGCCGACAAATCCACACTTGCTTACCGATCGGGATGTGAACTACGAGCCGTTCCATTGCTGCGGTGATGAGGACTTGGTGTTTATCAAGTGTCCCAAGTGCTCGCATCTTATGGTCTTCTGTTACGAATGTGACACGCTGTATCCAGAGCTTACCGACCCAACTAAGCAACAGCAGGTGGCTCTCACGCGGGAGTCTGATCGACTCATCTGTCCCAATTGCCGCGAACCGTTTCCAGACTTCTACTTCCTCATGCGGCCGTACGTCGATAAATACTTGGTCACGCGCGAAGAGCTAGTCAATCGCGGGTTTGCGCACTTGCTCGCGGAGGACAAGCGTGAGTCAGCGAGCAGCTAACCAGACGCTGAACCCGACCGGGAACAAGCCGGGGAGTTGAGTTGTTCGTGAAGTCGATGCCATTCGCGCCGGCTTGATCCCGGCGGGTTACTGAGGGGAGCATTCTATTCTGAACATCGGCCGTCGCCGCGCGGAGGATGTTCAGCAGCGGCGGGGTCGGTGAATGTTCAGAATATTCTGCTCCGGGTAGTAGCTTGGTCTTTAGGCCACTCGGACATGCATGCAATTGGCGTCCAGATCGTCCGCTTCACGGATGCGCATCAGCCCGGATTTGTCGAATGTGTGTTACGAGATGCCGTTGATCGAGAGTGGGTGTTTTCGGATAAGGCACCGATATTTACTTCGGTTCTGTTGGACGAGAAGAGCACCTACCCTCAGCCTGGCAGTATCGCGTGCGAGATCGTTCGAGAGTGGATTGACGAGCATGGTCGCAAGCGTTGCATCATCGACACGGAGCAACCTTGGGATATTGCGGCTCAGACAGGAGAGACGAGATTTGAAGTGTTTTGTGATCAGATCACGACAAACCGGGCCTAACAATCGGGTGGAGCGAACAGCCGCTATGCGTTTCGGTTTCCACGGTGATGGGTTGCAGGCCGGTGTGGTTGCAGTCGCGAGTGCGCTGCCAGCGGCTGTCGCTCACCCGTGTCGCTCTTTCGTTTCTAGGTGCCGATCGCCGTGGTTGGAGTCCCGCCTTTAGGCGGTCTTTCCTTTCCGGCTGAAGCCGGGACTCCAACGGGTTGCCGTTTGCACCTAGAAACGGAAGAGCCTTTGCAGCGCTCCCCTCAGTCACGTTGAGCTGAGGCTGGCGGCACTACTGGCTTGGCTCAGGTGGCTCGGTCCACATCGACCGATGCCATCGGAACTGAACAGCCAATCCGGACGTGCCCGACTGGACCGGCCCCCCCTATCGTCCTGCCGCGCAGCGGCTTAGTTCAACGCCGGAATACCGGTGTTAGCTTAACGGCACGCTGGTCGCACGGCTGCCGAGGCGCGAGAATTCTGCCAGAACTGCTTGCCGCGCCTCTCTGGATGGGCTAGGATCATGGTTTCTGGGATGGCCCTTCCGGGAAAGAGTAATCGGGGTAGAAAAACGCTAGGCCTTTTTCGAATGTCCAAGAAATCGAAGGGAAAGATCCCGAACAAGCTTCAGCCTTGGGTCGAGGCCCGGTCTCGATTTCACCTCTCTCACGCCCAGGTGCAGATGGCACGCGAGCTCGGACTGAACCCGAAGAAGCTGGGAGGGATCGCAAACCATAGGCAGCAACCTTGGAAGATGCCCCTTCCGAAGTTCATCGAGCACCTGTACGAAAAGCGGTTCGGAAAGACTTCGCCCGACCGGGTTCTCTCCGTCGAAGAACTCGCGAACCAGCGTCGAGAGAAAAAAGCTGCGAAGAAGGCGTCCAAGGCACAGGCCGAAGATGATATTCCCTTCTGACGCACATCGGCCTAACAAAGTGGCGCGAGCAGACGAGCGCACGCGCTGCCACTACTCAATCTTGATACCTTTGCTGGGCGTGCAGTCGCCGCTCAGCCACGACCGTTACGTCATATGGATGCCACGATCGAATATCTATGGTCGCTTCACTGTGGCATGCCACAACATGCTGCCGATTGGGCAATATCACTGCTTGAAGCAGGGCAGGATTCTCCGTCACTTCGCCAACTGACGGATCGACACCTTTTGGACCTGGAGCGCGAGCATCTGACAAGAGTCGTGATCGATGAGTTGGGACGCTCGGAACTGTGGGATTGGCACATTCTGGCGCGAGAATATGAACGTGGCAGCATTGGAGATTATTTTGCTGGCAAGCTACAAGGCTGGGATTTGATACAACGCTGCTGTAACCTGTATTGGTCGAACGAAAAAGACGATCCGACTCGACAATTCTGGATCGCCCTTGCAGACGATGCCGACCAACATGGCGGACAAGGTGTGTGCATCGACTACGATTTCATCAGCGTGGATTTTGACACGGCTCTTCGTTCTGCAATACTAGACTCTGGGCGTCCGCTACCGCCGGGCATGACGTAACAAACGGATGCAGTCGAGCCACCGATTCGATTGCTGCTGAATGAATGATCGATCGCGGCGTCCCAGTGATCCGAAACGTTCGCCTCAGTCACGTTGAGCTGCGGCTGGCGGCGCCACTGGTTTGGCTAAGATGCTGTGGTCAGATCGACCGACGCTGTCGGAACTGGACAGCCAATCCGGACGTGCCCGAATCGACCGGCCCCCCCTATCGTCCTGCCGCGCAGCGGCTTAGTTCAACACCGGAATATCCGTGTTATCCATCGGATGCCATCCCGCGCCTACCCCCTCGCGGGTGAGGGTTTTACCTCGGCCCACTTGACGGGATCCCCACATCGCGGTAGCGTAAACAGCGTCAGGCCCGGTGCCAGCCCGGCAAAAGGGGATTTCTGCAGAAAAACAAGTTGAGAGAATCAAGAAAGGAATCAGATCCCATGTCGAGAACGGTGCTGTTCCTCATGGTCGCGGTGCTTCTGTGCGGCTGCGGCAAGAAGCCCGATGAGAGCCTTGCCAAACGCACCGGGAACAAGATTGGCGAGGCTGTTACCGATTTTGCCTCCGGGGTAGGCGGCGGCGTGGATAAGCAGCTTCTCGTCGAGGTCGAACTGTCAGCTGCCCTCACAGAGCTGGGGTTCTCCAAGACTGTCTCGAAGTCGCTGGGGTTGGAGTCCAGCGGCAAAGGGATCAGCGTGTACCTGTTGTCGCGGGACGCCTATGAAGGCGCGCTGATGGCGAAGGCCCTCAATGAGGCGGGGCAGGAAGTTGGCCGTTCGGTTGTGGAGGCGGAGTTTGCGGCAGATGACGCTCAGTATGTCAAGTTCATCTTTGACGATGAAGTGGACATGCAGCTTGTGAAGCGATTCATGGTCGATGCGAAAGAGACAGCTCTCAACAAGGCCAATGCACTGGACCCTCCTTCGTCGGGCCAGTGATTGCAGCGTTCGCCGCAGTCACGTTGAGCTGAGGCTGGCGGCGCCATTGGTTTGGCGCGGATGCCTCGGTCACATCGACCGACGCTATCGCAACTGGACAGCCAATCCGGGAGTCCCCGACTGGACCGGTAAGCTCCGGGGCTTGATTGACTCGTCCGTCCTTTGCTGCCGAGGCGTTGCCAGCCCGGTTAGCCGCTGCCCGCTGAAGTCCGCATTCTCCTTGCCAATCCTACTATTCGGGAGGTTGCTCCATTGTAGTCGAACTCAACGGGAGTAGGTTCCATCATGGCCGCAATCAGCCGTGTCCTGGACTTCATTCTGGGCGAAGACGAAGTGGCCGCTGGGTGGACTCGCGGCTGACGTGGTAGCCGAGGAGACTGCGGCGTTTCACCCGATCCGCACCACAATATCGTCTCGGCCGATTTGCTCGACCGTGGCGTCGATGTCGAGGAAGCGGTGCAGCATGTCGAGGTGCGTGGTGGCATGACGCGATAGGGCCATGGTACGGAAACTCCCGCCGCCGGAACCGAAATGGGCGCCGATGCCCAGCGGGAGCAGCAGTTGATCCGCCAGGTACTTGCCCACGGGCACGCCGGCCGCCAGGTAGGCACGCGCGTCGTCCAGCGCGCGGAGGGCCACGGCTTCGGCCCGCACGCCCACCTGCCCGAAGCCGGAGAAGATCTCGGTCACGTGCTCACACTCCAGCTCGATCAGCACGACGTTGCCCGGTCCGCGGGAATCGAACACCTCTTCCGGACTGAAGCAAGTGTCTTCCCAGCCCGTCTTCTTGGCGATGGCGCGGCACTCACGTTCTGCAATGTGCAGCGGCAGGTTCGCCACAATCGCGCGGACGCGCCGGCTGCGCACCTCGCCCCGTTCGAGTAGCTCCAGTCGGCCGAGCTGCCGGGCCGGCTGCACGCGAACGGTAAACTGCCCGCCGCCTGCCGGATAGAAGCCGGGCCGGACTAGCGTGGTCTCGACGCACGGCCCCATCCGGTTGATAAGCGGCAGGTAGCACTTCGCCAGAAAATCCCATGGCGGTGCGAACGGATTGTGCGTTCCGCCTTCGAGCGTCAGGTTCGATTCGCCGTCGGCCAGAAGCAGGGCCGGCAGCACGGTTTGCAGCACGAGCGTCGTACTGCCGGCCGTACCCACGCGAAACGCGTAATCGCCGGCCATCACCTTTCCGGGCCGAAACTCCAGCCGCGCCGACCCGATGGCCGCGCCCTCGACCTGCGCGCCACTGACCTTGCAGGCGGCTTCGACGGCCGTCAGGTGCTGCCGCATCAGGCCCGGCTTCTTGCGGCCTGCACGGATATTCTCGATGACAAACGGCCGCCCCGTCACCAGCGCCATCGCCAGCGACGACCGCAGCACCTGCCCTCCGCCTTCGCCCTGGGAACCGTCAATGGTAAGGATGGATTGCTTCATGGCAAAACGTTGTGTAAGGTGGTTTTTCGGAAGTCGCTAAAGGATGCCGATCTTGTCGTTGAAACCCCTCTTGCTGCCTGCGAATCCATCCCAAGCAAGAGATGACGGCCAGCCGGACGGCCTCGTTGTCGAGGTTAAGTGGCGCGGCGACGCGAACCCGGCCTTTCGGCGGGTAGACGCCCAGGTGGAGGTTCTTGATGTCCTTGCGGACGACCTGCACCGGAATGCCTCGAACCTCGATGGTATGCCGCTCAGTAGTCACGTTGGTTCTCAGCAATCTTGTAGATGGCATCGACCACACCATCGTCTTCGCCAAGCACCGACAATGCTCATGGTTGTCCTCCATCCAGCACCTCCCAGCGGCCCTTCTTGGTCGGGCCGACGTGCCGGATGCGCTTGGCCTCGCGTAGCTTGCCAAGGTGATACTTCACGCCATCCGGCGTGATTCCCACCTGCTGAGCTAACGCCCTCCGTGTCATTTGTGGATTCTCGCGAAGTAAAGCAACGATCTTTTCTTGGGTAGTTTCTTGGGTAGTTTTCTGGGTAGTCTCGCCAGAAGTCCCGGTTCGCGTTTCCAGAGCCCCAACCTGCGCGAGGTACGTTCCCGAAAAGGGGAACTCGAACCAGAATTCGCGGGGTTCTACTCGAATCCGCGGCTCGGGTGCTCCCGTTTCGCGGCAAGCCTCCATCACACGCTGAATCCCCCGTCCCCAGGCCTCGATTTCGCCGCCCCGTTGCCAGCGCCATCGCCAGCGACGAGCGCAGCACCTGCCCTCCGCCTTCGCCTTGGGAACCGTCAATGGTGAGGATGGATTGCTTCATGGGAAATCGGCATGACCGGCAGCACGATGTGGGTTGGCCGGTCGGTGTCGTGGTAGATTGTCTGTTGGGCAACGACGTGCGAGGTTTCGAGCCCCACGTTGTCGGCGCCCGTGTTGAGATTGCGCAGGTACAGGGTGTAATAGCTGCTGGATATCTCAACGCGAATGCGGTGTCCTCTCAAGAAGGCGTTGCCCGTGGCGCGCCAGAACTCGATCAGGTATTCGTAAACCTTGTCCGGCTCGATTTGGCTGAGCTTCGTCGATGTGAACGCACCGCCCCGCTCGGGATCGCGGCAGCGCGCACGGATGACGCCGTCACAAAGCAGGGCTGCGTAGCCGTCGGGGTGGACGTCGACGAGCCGCACCATCCAATCCGTGTCGCGCGCGGAGGTGGCGGCGAACAGCTTCGCGGTAATCGGCCCCACCACCTCGACGTCTTCCTCCAGCGGAGGCGTGGTGTACACCAGCACGTCCTGGCCGTTTGTGACGGGCCGCGTATCGACCGGGCCGTCGATATGCGGCCCCTGGAACGCCGAAAGCGTTGGATGCATCGGGTCGTACGTGTAATGGTCCGGCGGTTCATCGCCTGGCGGAGTTGTGCTTAGCGCGCCGTCACCGGCCGACGAATTGGCCTTGCCACCACTGTGCAGGTAGTACTTCGTCCACTTCGTGCCGGGCAACGGCCAGTCCTGCTCGGCCCGCCAGCGGTTGTAGCCCATTACGAAGACGTGTACCGGCGGATCGTCCAGCATGCCATTGGCGATACCCTTCAGGTGAAAGTCGAACCAGCGGCACATGTAGCCGTTCCAGTCGATGGCCGCCGTCGGGCCGTAGTCGAATCCCAAGAGCTTGCTTCCCCGGCCCGTGTGCGTGTAGGGACCGATGACGATTCGCGGGCGTCGTGCCTCGGGCGTGCCGCCATATTGCTTCATGGCGATGTAGTTCATCGGCGTACCGGGAAAGTCGGCGTCGAACCAGCCGGAAATTGCCAGCGAAGGCACCTTGACCTTGGCGTATTCCTCCTCGGTCTGGTAGGCGATGGCCTGCCAGTATGGCGCGGTCGAAAGGTTCTCACGAATCCAGGTTTCGAACCAGGGAGCGTTCTTCACGTTGCGGTACTTGTTCAGATCGATATAGGGTAGGTGCATGAAGTCGTCGAACCGTCTGGGGGAAAAGCCGCCGTACCCGCCCTTGCCCACGACGTTGGCCGTACGGCCTGAATTGCACGCGGCCCAGTCCAACATGCAGCCGAACAGAATGCCTTCCTGATAGGGTAGGTTGCGGAACTGGTCGGGCGGGGCGACCTCGGGCACCATGCAGACCAGCGAGGGCGGCGCCTGCGTAGCCGTCCACCACTGGGCCCATCCCATGTACGAAAGGCCCCACGCGCCCACCTTGCCGGTGGACCAGGGTTGCTTCGCGAGCCACTCGACCAGGTCGTAGCCGTCGGTCTTGTGCTTCGGGTCGAAGGGATCCCAGTCGCCCTCCGACTCGTACCGGCCGCGAACGTCGGCATTGACCGCGGCGTAACCCCGCGCGGCCAGCCATCGGGCCCGACTCGCGCCGCCGACCTTGTTGTACGGAATCTGGGCCAGCACTACCGGATAGCGTCCTTCGCCCTTGGGCCGGAAGATATCGACGGCCAGCTTCACGCCGTCGCGCATGGGCGCCATCTGGTTGCGGAATTCGACCACTTCGTGTTCGGCGGCCGAGTAGTTGCCCGGATCGGGCGGCTGGGCTTGCAGGTTCGATGCGACGCTACCGAACGCAAGCACCAGGACGACGGGCAGAAGGGTGACGACAACTCCGGATCGCAGTCTCATCATAGGTCCTTTCCGTGTGGAGGCCATGCAGACGATTGCAATGATACTCGGTCTTGCCGCCGGCGTCGAGCAGGCGCAGTTCGCCGTTGGCGGATCGCTTGGATTGCCGCTTTTCCTGCCGTGCCCGGCGGCACAGTGCTTTGCATCTTGCATCTTGCCAATGGCTGGAGTAGATTGTCCCAAAGGTCAGGTTGCTTCACTTGGGGTTCGGCCACCGGTTGCCGATCCCGGGAAACCAGCGTCAACCGGCGGGACAGAAATGCACCAGTTGACGTGTCTGCCGTTTTCATGTCTCCTGAGAGGTAGCATACCCATGCGAAGACACTTACGCGATCACTTCGACCAGTTCGAGCCAGCGACTCGGGTATCGCTGTCGTTGCGTATGCTTGTCGCCGCTTTCCTGGCGTGCCTGGTCGTCGCGTTGCCGACGTTCGGCACTGAGCCGGCGGAGCGTCCTGCCAACTGGGCGCAGCCGGTAGAGCTGGAAGGCGTGCCGAATCTGCACAAGGTGAATGAACGTCTTTATCGAAGTGCGCAACCTACCACCGAAGGAATGCGCAATCTGAAGCGTCTCGGAATCAAGACGGTTGTCAACTTGCGTTCGTATCATTCGGACCGCGATGAACTCGGCGAGACGGACCTGGAATACGAGCACATCACGATGAAGGCTTGGCGCCCGGAACGCAAGGAGGTGGTGCGCTTTCTTCAGATCGTCACGGATCCGAAACGCACGCCCGTGCTGGTGCATTGCCAACACGGTGCCGACCGAACGGGAACGATATGCGCCGTTTATCGGATTTCCGTTGAGGACTGGACCAAGGAAGAAGCCCTACGGGAGATGCAGTATGGTGGCTTCGGATTCCATTCCGTTTGGCAGAACCTGCTAACCTGGATTCGGGAACTCGATATCGAGTTGGTACGGAAGGAAGCCGAAATTACAGCTTCTGCTGAACCAGCGGCCCAGCCGGCCCCTTGAAAATGGAGGGAGTTCTCCGCGGTCAGAGCACCGTAACGAATAAGGGTAATCGTTCACAGGGGGCTGTCCCCCTCGTATCCAGTGGAGAAAATGACCTGCGCTGCCGACCCGTGAAGGGCTACCGGTAATGCACGACCTTCCTTGAACGGAGGGAACCGCTGGTGTCAGTTGTTCGTGCAGTTGCAGCTACTCGCCTGCTGGCGGACGGAGCCGGCCGGCGTATTGGAGGTTCCAGGTATCGCCGAGACTGCCGGCGTACTGGCGGAACTGCTCGTTCTCCGAGCGCCAGACCGTAATGTTGAACGGAAGCGGCGTGTCCGACGTGAAGGGAACGCCCAGGGCGTCGAGTGGAATGATCCACTCGCTGCGCCAGTCGTTTCGCCGGATATCCGACTTGTACCGCACCTTTTCCAGCATCGCCTTGGCCGCATCGTCCGATGCGCCGCCGGCCGTCTCGCTCCGCAGCGCGCCGCCGGCAAATCCGCGCAGGATCCACGTGACCGGCTTGCCTGCGGCATCGACGCCGGCAAGGGCCACTTCCACGGCGTCGTCCTTGCCCCATTGGTCGCCCTTGCCAGTGCGCTGGTGGTCCATGGTCACCACAATCACGGCCAGGCAGAGCGAGCCGTTGTGCGCGCACGCCTTGAATACGGCAGGCGCGCCGCGCGGCGATTGCTGTTCCGGCGTTTCGTTGATTCCGGTCGACGGGTCGGGCCATTCGCCCAGTTCCAGCAGGCCGTCGACCTTCGGCTGGGCGGCCAGTGCCGTCGCGGTCATCGTCCGAGGCGTTTTGCGCAGTTTCCGTTCGACGGGCGTGAATGCCTCGCCGATCGAGAACCGCGCTCCGGCGACCGCCGTTGCCGGCTGCTGCTCGAACACCACGTTGCCCGACCATTCGGCCAGGGCCTCGGGATCGTTCACCCGAAGCTTGCCGCCCGTGTAGAACGTATTGCCCTCGACCTTGTATCCCCGGCTGCGAGCAAAGGAGAGCGTCATATCCGAATCGTGCAGGAAGACGTTGTTGCGAAGCGTGCAGTTGACCGTCATGTGGTTATGCGTCGGCCGACTCACGTTGATGGCGACGTTGTCTTCGATCAGGCAATCCTCCGACTTTTCATCGAGGTAGTAGGCCGATGCTCCATATCCTGTGCCGACCGCCTCGGTATCATGCACCATGTTACGACGCAGAAGCAGCCCCCGGCTCTGGCCGCAGTAGAACGCCGCGCCGTCGTGCAATACCTGCATGGCGCGGTAAACCAGGTTCTCCTCGACCAGGTAGTTCTGTCCGAATCCTCCGACGATCATTCCGCAATAGGGCGTATGGTGGATTTCGTTGCGGCGAATGCGGTAGTTTTCTCCGCTGGTGATATACATTCCCACGCCATTGTTGCACAGCAAACCCATATGGTGCACATGGTTGCCTTCGACCGTGCCGGTTGCCGCGCTGAGCCGAATGCCCGAGGTGCCCAGGTGATGCACGTGGCAGTTACGTACAGCGACGTCGCGTGACTGATGGTCCTTCAGGAACCAGCCGCCGAGGGCCGTGGCTTCCAGGTCGTCGAAGGTCGCCCCGTGGGCCTTGTTCAGTTCGATGGCGCCCGGGTAGGCGACTCCGCCGAAACTTGCACTGGTGGGCGGAATATCAGTCACACTGAACTTCAGATGCCGGAACGTCGGACCGCGCGACTCATCCTTCGTACACCTGGCCGCGAACAACGTCTGCACGACGGGCGCGAACACCTCGATCTGCGACATGTCTTCGTCCGGCAACGGCCAGTAGACCACCTTGCCGGCGGTACGGTCCAGATACCACTGCCCCGGATGTTTCAGCCCTTCGCGGATGTTGTAGATCACGTAGCGTTGGACGCGGAAGGCGCCGGGCGGGCTGTTCGCCTTGGTCTTGAAGGTCAGGGTATGCGTATCGGTATTGTTCGCCGCCAGGCGCACAAGCGATTCGCTCCACATGTGCGAGATGACCAGTTCCGCATTGTTCACGTCGAGCCAGGGGCCGAGATCCTCCGGCTTGTACTGCATGGTCGTCAGTTCCTCGTCGGTCGGCGGGCGCTGCCAGTGCCCGCCTGCGGCGCTCATGTAGGTCACGTTGAACTGCGAAAGGTGCTCGAAGTGCCCTACCTCGGGCAGGCGTGCTCGCTCGGCGATACGGCGGTTGACCACCAGTACGCGGAAATCCCAGTCGCCGGCCTTCACCTCAGGGACGTCCACGCTCCAGAACTTATCGCCATCGCGTTTCCAATCGGTCAGTGCACGGCCGCCGTGAACCAGCGGGCGAGTTTCCCCCTGTCCCTCGATCGTCAGGCCGGAGTCGGCATCGGACAGCACGATGGTCTGCGCAATCCCATGCCGGCCGGGCAGCAGGACAATCCGGCGGGGCCCGACGCCTGCGGTACGCGAGGCTTCCACAGCCCGGGCCACGGTCGCCAGCGGCCCGTCGGTTGCTTCGGCGTTGGCCGCGTCGAGCTTGCCGGAATGCGCGTCGCTGCCGCCGGGGGAAACGTACCAGGTCGGCGCCTCGGCCGCTGTTGCGGTCGTGCAGCAAGTGCATAGGGCGAGAAGGAAGGCATGGCGGAACGTCATGGGGTGTCCTCTATTGTAGTGATCAATCACACGTACTGCCGGCGCGAAGTCGGCAACGGTGGTTGGAAGGCAGGCAGGGTCAGAACAAGCTGCTTCCTTTACGCGACCTTGACCCACCCTACGTAGGTGAATAATCCGGACTAGCCGTCCAGCTTCCACGGCTTGCGATATTCGTAATGCAGCAGTTCGTTGGCGGCAGGGTTGTTCGTGAAGACCTCTTTTCCCGGGTCGAAGTTCAGAGTCGCGCCAGTCACCAGCGCGATGTTGGCAAGCAGGGCGTACGTCGTGGAAATGTAGCCGACCTCGATATCGCACTTCGGCATTTCGCGGGAACGCATACAGTCGAGGAAGTTGCCGGCATGTTGCGCCGTGAGCGACAGATTGGCCACGCGATGATCCTCCTTGCGGAGATCGGCCGCCTTGATTTCCATGGGCTCCATACGCGGCTTGTGGTCCTGGAATTGCCCGCCGCGCTCCGGAATGATGTTCACGGCCGAGTCGTTCAGGTAGGCCGTTCCCTGCGTACCACGCAGCTCGGCCGCGCCGGGCTGCGGCAGCGTCGGATTGCCATTGGCCTCGTAGTGACCGAACAGAACCAGGCGTCCCGGCGCCGTTTCAAAGACCGCCTGCATCGTGTCGGGAATCGTGCGGTCGTCGTCTACGGCGTATCGGCCGCCCAGCGCGGCGATGCGCACCGGCATACCGTCGCCGGTCATCCAGCGAATGACATCCAGATGATGAACACCGTTATTGGCGATCTGCGACGAATACGGCATCCACCAGCGGAACTTGTACGGGGCAATGGTCTCGCGGAAGGGCCGCTCCGGACGCGGGCCGAGCCACATGTCCCAATCGAATCCGGCCGGCGGATCTGCCGGTTGCGCCTTTCCGATCCCATCCGGATACATATTGCTGCGATGGTAGCAGCGGCTAACCGTTACCTTGCCCAGCAGGTCGTTCTGGACGCGCTTCGAGACGTCGGCATACAGGTCGGAAGAACGCCGATGCAGTCCCACCTGCACGATTCGTCTGGTGCGGCGCGCCACCTCGACCATCTTGCGGCCCTCGTGCATGGTGATCGAAACCGGTTTTTCGACGTAGACGTCTTTACCTGCGTTGCAGGCGTCGATGGTCTGGATAGCGTGCCAATGGTCGGGCGTGGCGACGACGACGGCGTCGATGTCCTTTCTGGCGAGCAGTTTGCGGAAATCATGATGGCAATCGAGAGTTTCGCCGAAGCGGGCCCTTGCTTTGGCGAGAGCCGCTTCGTTGATATCGCACAGTGCGGCGATTTCGGCCTGCTCATGGCTTTTGAAGGCATCGAGCAACTGACTGCCGCGGTTGGCCACGCCGATGAATCCCACGCGAATCCGGTCATTTGCACCCAGCACTCGGCCGGCATTGGCTGCGGTCAAGCCGAGGGTGGCAACGGCGCCTGCCTTGGTGAACGTACGGCGACTGATCTTATCGGTCATGGCGTGAGTCTCCGGCGGGAAGGGGGAAACAATAGCAAGTCGGTTGGAATACGCTTACTATGGTGGCCTTTGCGAGCGGCGATGTCAAGCACGGCAATGCGACGGGGCGGCAAGATTTCTTGACAACTGCAAGGACGCAATACTCGGCGGCCTGCAACGCGTACAACGCCAATTTCCCTTCTGGACGCGTCCGCTCATCCCACGTCGCCCAGATCCAACGCCTTGCCGTAGCGGGCAAGGACCTGGCGGCGGAGCCGGGCGTGCTCGGGCTGAGCGAGGCCGGGATCGGCGGCAATCAGTTCCATGGCGTCGCGCCGTGCTTCAACCAGCAGTTCCTGATCGCGCAGCAGGTCGGCAATGTGGAACGGAGGCAGGCCGTGCTGCTGCGTGCCGAACAGGTCGCCGGGGCCGCGCAGGGCGAAGTCGCGCTCGGCCAGTTTGAAGCCGTCGGTCGATTTGGCGAATGCCTCGAGCCGCTTCTGCGATGCCTCGGTCTGCGGGGCGGCAAAGACGCAGCAGAAGCCCGGATACCGCCCGCGGCAGATCCGGCCGCGAAGCTGGTGCAGTTGCGCCAGGCCGAATCGCTCGCCGCTTTCGATGGTCATCAGCGTCGCGTTCGGCACATCGACGCCCACTTCAACCACCGACGTACACACAAGCACCTGGTGATCGCCGCGCCGGAAGGCGTCCATCACGGCGTCCTTCTCGGCCGACGACATCCGGCCATGAACCAGCCCGACGCGGAAGGCTTCCAGCTCGCCGTTGGACAGCGATTCGAAACGCTCCTCAATGCTGGCCACGTCGAGCTGCTCCGACTCATCGACCAGAGGCGTGACGACAAACCCTTGCCGCCCCTCGCGCAGCTTGTTGCGAAAGAACTCCCACCAGCGCTCCCGCTTGTCGTCGCCTGCCAGGTAGGTGTTTACCTTCTGCCGGCCGGGCGGCAGATCGCGCAGGGTGGAAACGTCGAGATCGCCGAACAGGGTCATGGTCATCGAGCGAGGGATGGGCGTGGCGGTCATGACAAGATAGTGCGGGTCGGGCCCCGCATACTTCAGCTTCGCCCGCTGCCGCACGCCGAACTTGTGCTGCTCGTCAATCACCACAAGCCCAGGCTTTGCGAACGACACGTCCTCCTGAATGATCGCCTGCGTGCCCAGAATAAGTTCGATCTCGCCGGTACGGATCGCGTCCAGCAGTGCGGCCCGCTGTTTTGCAGGCATTCCGCCGGTGAGCAGTCCGCTACGGACCTCGCTGCCGGTCAGCAATTTTCCGATCGTCTGCGCATGCTGCCGGGCGAGCACCTCGGTTGGCGCCATGAGGACCGCCTGGTAACCGTGCGCAACGGCCAGCAGCATGGCGTACGCGGCGACGATGGTCTTCCCGCTGCCGACGTCGCCCTGCAGCAGGCGGTTCATGGGCTTCGCGCGGGCCATATCGGCGGCGATGTCGGCAATCGCCTGCTCCTGTCCTTGTGTCAGTTCAAACGGAAAGAGCCGCCGGATGCGTGCGTCGATCTTGGCCGTAGCCGGCAGTTCCGGCGCGTGGCTCATGTCGTCCTGCTGCCGCCGTCGAACGGCGAGGGCGAGTTGCAGGATGAACAGTTCCTGGTAGACGAACCGGCGGCGTGCGGCCGCCAGGTTATCCTGGTTATCGGGAAAATGGATTTGCGGCAAGGCCCGGGCGATAGGCCACAGGTCGTGCTGCCGGAGGTACGGCTCAGGAAAGGCCTCGTCGAGCAGGGGCCCAAAGTCCTCGACGGCCTGCCGCACGATCCGGCGCATTTCCCACTGGTGTAGTCCTTCGGTCAGCGGGTAGACGGGCAGGATGCGGCCGGCCGGGTCTTCCTCCTCGTCGGCCAGCGGTTCGACGCGCGGGTGGTTCATGCGCCAGATCAAACCTTCGTACTTCGGTTTTCCGGAGAGCATGACCCGATGGCCGATGGCGAACCTCTCGCGCATGAACGACTGGTTGAACCACATGGCGCGGAGGAACCCGTCGCCCTGGCGGATCAGGACGCCGAGGACGGTCTTGCCGGTGCGCGAACCGCGCAGCTCGATGTCTTCGACTACGCCGCAGACGGTCTGGAGCCGGCCTTCCTCCAGTTCGGCAATGGAGCGCTGGTCGGTCAGGTCCTGGTAGTCGCGAGGGAACAGGAAGAGCATATCGGCCGCGGTCCGCAGCCCCAGCCGCTGGAGCAGATCGACCCGCGCCGGCCCCACGCCCTTGAGGTATTGCACGGGCGTGGTAAGCGACTGGGCAGGCTTTCTGTCGGCGGCGTCCATACCCGTATCGTAAACCGCGGCCGGCGTAACGGAAAGGGGCCGGGCACGCCTAGAGGAACTTCTGATACGCTGCGACGGCCAGGGTGTCGCAGCGTTCGTTTTCGGGGTGGCCGGAATGGCCGCGTACGTGCGTGAACTTGACGTGGTGGCGGGCCAGTTGGGCGTCGAGCCGGCGCCACAACTCCTCGTTCTTGATCGGAACGAACCGGCTCCCGTCCCGGCGCCGCCATCCCTGGGCCTTCCATTTCTTCAGCCAGTCGCGAATGCCGCGCCCGACGTACTCGCTGTCGGTCACCAGTTCCACGGTGCTCGAACGCTTCAACGCCTCCAGGCCGTGAATGGCCGCCAGCAGTTCCATGCGATTGTTAGTCGTTTCGCGTTCGGCGCCGAACCGTTCCAGCTCCTTGCCGGTTGCCGGGTGGCGCAAGATGAACGCCCAGCCGCCGGGGCCGGGGTTCCCGCTGCATCCGCCGTCGGTGAAGAGAATGACTTCCGGTTGGTTGTTCGCAGGTGTGGGCATCGAGAATGGTATCCGTTCAATTCCAATCCGTAACGTTATGAAGGGTGTGGCCGAAGAGTCGCCATACCGCCAATCGTCCGCCTATTCCGTTGGCTGAGGCTCCGCGTTCTGAGCGCGGCTTCGCATGAACTCGAGCCGCGGTTTCGTGATGCCTTCAAGCTCCATGCCGACACTCGGGTCGGGCCGGTGTGGCTCTTCCAGGCGCCACGGAATGCGGACGGTGAATGTGCTGCCTCGCCCCAACTGGCTTGCCACGGCAACCTCGCCGCCCAGCAACTTGCACAGCTCTTTCACAATCGAGAGTCCCAGGCCCGTACCTGAATACTCGCGAGTCATGGCGTCGCCGCCCGGCATGGCCGTACGGCCCTGGCGAAACTTCTCGAAGATGGTCTGTTGATCTTCCGGCGCAATTCCCACGCCCGTATCGGCAACTTCAAGCACGGCGCTGCGCCGATCGCTATAGACGCGCACGTCAATACGGCCGCCTTCCGGCGTGAACTTGATGGCATTGGACAGCAGGTTGCCGAGAATCTGCTGGACGCGGGCCTGGTCCTGATGCATCTGGGGCAAATCTGCAGCGAAGTCGGTCAGCAGATCGATGTTCTTGCGCTCGGCCAGCGGGCGAGCCATGTCGCACTGGGCGCCCACGACCGCCTCGATGCGGAAGTCGCTCAGCCGGAAGTTCATGCGCCCCGCCTCGATCTTGGCAAGGTCCAGGATGTCGTTGATCATCTCCAGCAGCATCTTGCCCGACTGCTGGATGTTCTGCACGTACTTCTTCTGCTTCTCGTTCAATGAATCGATCGAGCCCAGAACGTCGCTGAAACCGAGAATGCTGTTCAACGGAGTCCGCAGTTCATGGCTCATGGTCGCCAGGAAGTCGCTCTTGATCGCGTTCAACTCGTACAGCCGCATGTTCATCTGGGCCAGCTCGTCTACCTTCGCGTCCAAATCGACGTTCACGTCGCGCAGCTCTTCCTGAATCGTGACGAGATGGCGCAACATACGGTTGAAGGCAATGGCCAGCGACTCGAACTCGTCGCCCGTATGGATATCGGCCCGGAGGCTGATATTGCCATGGCTGACCGCGTCGCTGACGTCACGCAGGTGGCGGAGCGGCTTGACAATGACGTAGCGAATAATCAGGTACGACGCCAACACGGCAAGGAACGCCGTAACGATGGCCGTGGCAATCAGGATGGCCAGATTCCAGTTCAACGCCGCCTGCATCGGCCCGTTGGGAATGGTTACCTGCACGATCGCCATCAGGTCCCCTTCGGTCAACGGGGCGACGGGAACGCCGCCCCCCAAGGCGATTCCGCTGCCGGCCATATCGAAACCGCCGGAGGTTACATTATGGCAGATCAGGCAGGAACGCTCGGCATAGACGGGCTGGTAGTACTCGTATTGATTGCCGCCACCCACCAGGCGTTCGTAGAACTCGGGCTCCTGCGGCTTGTCGGCATCGGCCGGCTCGTTTTCCGGCGGGTGCGCGAATCGATCGAGCAACTGCCTTTCGATCTCGGGCTGCTGGTCCCCTTCGGTCGAATACGGCCGGATGAACCGCGATTTGTACTCTTGCTTCCGCAAGTTCCCCGCCAAATCCTGCACCAGCGGGAGAAAGCGTTCGTCGGTCTCGAACTTCTCCCAGTGCTCGATATACATGATCTGGTCCACCAGCAAGCGTCCGGTGGTGCGGTTTTGCTGGAAGACCACCTCTCCCGTACGGGCGCCATACCACCAGAAACTGCCGGAGATAAGCAACAGCAGCGCCACCCCGAACAGGAACAGGCACTTCCTTTCCAGGCTCGACTCGCCAAGCACGCGTTTGATGGATCGGTACGACATATGGTCTGTATTTTACCGCCCCACCCGAAAGCATGCCAGGGCAGACTTCAGGGAAGTGCCCCGTGGGCGCAGGACGCACTTTGTGGGCTCGACCAGTTCTGGTATCCTACGACATTGGATTACTGGAATCCGGTGAACGGTAGTTTTCCCGGTTCGATTGGTCACAGCTTGAGCAAAGGAGCCAAGGATGGCGAAGAAGCAAGCATTGCCAGCAGCCGTGCAGGACATGGTCAAGCAGGCAGCAGAGAGTATTGTGGATGCGGTGTACGGGGAAGGGGGGCACCCCCCAATCGGAACCCGGTTCACCGAGGTCGAAGATGTCGGCGTTGAAGTGGGGGACTCCCTGGCACGGGTGGTGATGCAATTGGCCATGGAGCGGCAATCTTCGACGATGGCAGGCATGCCGTGCCAGTGTACCTGCGGTTCTCCTGTCACTACGAGCGAATCGGAACCTCGCGTTATGACTACCCGCCGAGGTGAGATCGGGTGGAACGAACCGTCTGGGCATTGCTCGCCATGCCGGCGGGCTTTTTTTCCCTCAGGCCCAGGCGTTGGGCCTGAGGCCGGATGAGACACAGAGCCCAGGCGTGTTGTGGAAGATGATTCGCGCGGCCGTTCGATGTGGATCGTATCGGGAAGCGAGCCAGGAGCTGGAAGAGTCAGCGGAGTTGTGCATCCAACCGAAGACGCTGGAGCGGGCGGTGCGTCGGCTTGGTGGCGAACGTGTTGATCAACGCGATGCCGAAGTCGAAGCATGGAAGCAACTGCCGCTGCCGGTGCAGCAGCGAGGCTGTCCGGAAGGGAAGGTGGCGCCCACGGTTGCAGTGGTTCAGTTCGATTGCGGGCGGATGCTGATCCGGGATCGCAAGGCGAAGTGCAATGCCGCGAAGAACGTCGCGGCCAAAAGCGTCTCGCTGGAGAATGTCGCCGAGCAAGTGGCCGAGACGTTGGCGGAACAGGAAGCGGACCGCGAAGCACTTGCCGAAGCGGAGGAAAAGGGCGCATCCGAAACGATTCCCGGCGATAAGAATACCGTTGAGAATCCCTCGCGATCGCGTTATTGGCGCGATGACAAAGTGGGCGTGCTCCTGACGATGCACAGCGAGGAGCACGAGTCCGATCCATGCCCAGACATTCCAGTGACGTTCCTTGACCGCCAACGAACGCCCAAACTGGTGCAGGAATTGGGGCATTCATCGGGCGGCGCTCGAGAGGCGGCACAACAACCGGCGACGACCGATACGGCGGCAACTGGGACGCATCGCCCCGGGGCGCCGGAGCCGTTGGTGAAGAGTGTTGTCGCCAGTCGCGCATGCAGTGCCGTATTCGGTGCAATCCTGGCAGCCGCGGCCTGGTGCCGGGGATTTGCAGGCGCGCGGCGCAAGGCATTCGTTGCGGATGGAGCCGCAATGAACTGGACGATGTGGGCCAGATACTTTTCGCACTACGTGGCGATTCTCGACTTCATTCACGCACTGCAATACGTCTTCGCGGCGGCCATGGCGGGGCGCAGCTTTGACGAAGGTTGGGCGATCTATTGCCGCTGGATTCAAGCGATTTGGGCAGGCCGGGTAGATGACGTGCTGGGGGAGCTACGGGCACGCCAGGAGGAAATCGGCTTGCCACCGCCGAAGGCATCGGCAACCGATCCTCGGCAGACCGTCGCCACCACAATCGGGTATCTTGCGACCCACCGCGGCCGGATGGATTATCCGAGGTACCGTTGCCTCGGCCTACCGATTATGAGTTCGTATGTTGAGTCGGCAGTCAAGCAGATCGGACGTCGCGTGAAGGCCACGGAGAAGTTCTGGTGCGAGGCCGGCGCCGAAGCGATTCTGCAGTTGCGGGCCGACTATTTGAGCGACACGGCTCCCCTGGAACGATTCATGACGCGGCGTACGGAGTCGGCGACTGGCCATCGCACCTACCGCCGCAACCCCCCGCCCGCCAGCAAACACTGTGCCGCCTAACGCAAAGCGCGTCGTGCGCCCTGCCCCGTGCAGACACGCCTATTCCACGGCCCTTTCGAAGTCGCTGACCGCTTGCTCGAGTTCGTCGACGATGCGACGGTCGTCGTGGGCGCGGAGGGCATTGACCACCGCCCGATAATACCAGAGCGTCCCCTCGCGTCCACCGCGGAAGTGTTGCCAGAGGTCGCCCCCCATGCGGCGGTAGTCGGCCAGCAGCGACCGGATGTTATGGAGCTTATCGGCGGCGGCGATCAGGCGGACCGACGGCGTCGCCGTATGCAAACGGGCGATATACTGCTCTTTCCGTACACGCCACGGAGGTTTGGGACTGTCGTCACTATCGGAGCAGCCTGCCACCATACCGGCAATCGACGGGCCGAACCGCTCGGCAATAGCCGTTTGTGTCGCCAGCCCGCCTTGATCCTCCACGGCGTCGTGCAGCAGGGCGGCGATGGCCTCGTCTTCGCTCCCCCCGTGTTCCAGCACGATGGCTGCGACGCTGAGCAGGTGCGCAAGGTACGGACCGCCCGATATCTTCCGCCGCTGCGTTGCATGAAGGCCAAGTGCCTCATTCACGGCGTCGACAAAGCGGTGGGTTAATTGCATGATGTTGCTCCTCGCGAGAAGGATTTCCCTTGGCATCTCGGTGCCGGAACGGGCGTCACCGGCGACGGCGCTGGGTATCAGACCATTTTGATGATGCTGAAAGTGTACCCTGCAACATGCCAGTAGCCAACTGACCACCGCTGCGGGCCGGGCAAGCCGGCCGGTGGCCTTTTCCCAGCCATGCAAGTCCGTTCGTGCGCCCCAGGTACGCAGGTACAGGTGATGCCAGACTGCCCTTGTGCTGGGCAGTCAATCCACCGACAATTCACGACGGTAGCGTCTTTCAGATATTCAGACGGAAAGGACCGGCCGATGTCCGAGAACACCCCTGCGGTCGAAGATACGAACGAAGTCGCTTCCCTCATAAAACCTCCAGGACTGGCTCGCCGATGTTCGCGGGGGATTAGCGTGGGGCTGTGTTATGCGATCGGGACACTGCTGCGTCCGTTCCAGTCGAGGTCGCTGACGATCTCGAAGGAGACAACCCTCCTTACCGAGCCGCTGAAGTCAGACGGTCGGCAGGTAGACTACTTCATGGCAATCCGGCAGGCGGTCTGCCCGGAGAACGTTGCAACCGATGAGAATGGCTATCGGCTCCTGGTGCGGCGCCTCGGCCGTGATTCCGAGAGCGAACCTGCGTACTTCGCCCGAGTATGCGAGCAGCTCGGTCTGGACGCCGACGCCCTGCAGCCCGATATGCCCTATGAAGATCCGGAAACGTTTCTCGAGGCGTACGTCAAGAGTCACGAGTTCGACGAGCGTCTGCTGGATGCGTTGCCACCGCAACAGCGTTCGAAGGAGGAACTCGCCAACGTTCTCGGTACCCGGCTGTGGCGGCCCTGGACGTACGACGAATTGCCCATGATGGCCCGCTGGCTCGAAGACAACAGCCCTGCACTTGACCTGCTTGGGCAGGCGGTTCGCAAACCTGCGTTCCACATTCCGTGGGTGCGAGAGGATGAGCAGGAACCGGTGGCCATGTCCTTATGTGGGTATCCCTTCATCTTCATGCGTTCGTTGGCGAGCGGGGCGGCTGCGCGTGCCAGATTCCGTATTGCGCAGGGCGACATCGACCGCGCCATCGACGACATAATGGCGTGCAAACGACTGGGACGGCGTACAGGACGGGGACCTGTAATCCTTGACCTGCTAGTTGGGATGGGGATCGAGGGTATTGCCGACGCGGTCGGCATTGCCGGTTCGCTCGCGCACCGGCCCACAAAACGGCAGATTCAACGGTTGCTTGACGAACTGGAGACGCTTCCCCCTGCCCCGAATGTGAATGATACCGTGTCGGTGGAACGTCTTTGCGCGCTCGACGGGCTCCAGTGGTACGCTCACAATGCATTGCCGTGGAAAGAAGAACCGTTGGTCAGCAACACATTATTGGCCTGCCTGACCGCCCTTGGGGTCGAGTGGAACGTGGTCGGGAAGCGGTTGATCGAGGCCTTCAATGCGGGTTTGGCGGCCGGAGGCAGAGTCCCAGACGTGTCGCTGACCGTATCGCGAATCCTCTCTTTCGCCTCGATCAAGGCCCGATCACGGTACGTGGCCGATGTCCTGTGTAACCGGGAGATGTGTCCCGTGCAGGCCTGCAATAACTTGCTCCAACGCAGCACGTGTCTGCACCAGATGCGGCGTATCACGCTTGCCATGCTCCTGTACGAGTGCGACCACGGCACACTTCCGCCGGCCTGGTCGGTTGATGGCGAGGGGAACCCGTTGCACAGTTGGCGCGTGCTGGTGCTGCCCTACCTGGGGCGGCAGGCGCTATTCGAGCGAATTCGGCTCGATCAGCCGTGGGACAGCGAGCACAACCGGCAGTTCCATAACGAGGAGGTGGCCGTCTACCGTTGTCCAAGTCATCCGGCAGCCGGGCCGGGGCAGGCGACGTATACGGTTGTCGTGGGGTCTGACATGCCGTTTGAAGCGGGCCAAGGCAAACGACTGGCCGACTTCGGCCCGTACAGCGACGACATGATCCTGCTGGCCGAGCGAGCCGTGCCGGTCTGCTGGATGGACCCGACGCATGAGGTTAGGCAGACGGAAGCCGAGCAGGGCTTTGACGACGATCTGTCGCCTCCGGCCGCCAACTGCATCCAGGGTTTTCACGCGCCGCACACCAATTTCGGATTCCGCAGCGGAGTTGCCCAGCCAATCCACAACGGCATCGATCGCGATCTGTTCGGCAGACTGCTTCGTGGTGTGAATACCGAGAAGCCGGTTCGCTAGTCGCCCACTTCCGCCAGGACGTAGGGGCCTTCGGGGATGACGGCGATGGTGGCGTCCGAGCCGTGCTCGGCCAGGGCGTCGGCAACGGCGGCCTCGACGCTGGCGGCCGGCTCGACGAATAGTTCGGCAAGCCGTTCGGCCGGAATCCCGTCGCTCACCACGCGCACCTTCGCATGGCGGCGGACCTTGGCCAGCTCCTCAAGCTGCCACTGGTCCATGATGAACTGCCCTTCGTGCAGAATGCGGTGCATGAACCGCTCTAGCGATTCGTTCTCGCGGAACAGACGCTGAAACTCGGCGCTGCCGACCCCTTCGCTCAGGCTTGCGGCCAGCACAATCGTGCCGCCTGGCTTGACGATGGACATCGCGCCGACCATGCCTTTGACCGACTGGTAAAACGTTGTGTCCAGCGGGTAGCCGGCCGAACTGGTCACCACAATATCGACCGGCTCCGGTACGGTATCGGTGACCAGAGGCCGGACGAACGCCACGCCGCTGTCGAGCGCGGCTTCCATATCACCTGCAAAGACCTCCAGGATGCGGCGATGATCGTCGATCACCACGTTCAGAATGAAGTCGCAGCCGGCCATGCGTGCGATGGCCGTGTTTTCCTGGTGGACCGGGTTGCCGGCAAAGCAGCCGTTGCGCGCGTTCTCGTGCTCCAGGAACTGCGGGCCGTGCCACAGCTTGACCGTCTCCAGCGCGGCGATTCCCGGGCAGATCAGCTTGCGCCCGCCGGAGAAACCGGCCATGAAATGCGGCTCGATCAGGCCCGTGGTAATCTTCAGGTCCGCCTGCACATACCGAGAATCGATCCAGACGGGCAGATCGCGCGGGCTCTGTCCCAGATACGTATGCTCGGAAAGGTCGGGCCCGTGGTGATTCTCGATCCGGTAGTGACCGAATACGAAGTCGCCCACCATGGCCCGCAGTTCGTCCCCTTCGTTCGGCCGATGCATTCCGGTGGCCACCAGGATAAGAATCTGGTCGCGTGCAATGCCGGCATTCTCGAGCGTTTCGAGCAGCGGGGGGAGCAGGACCGAATTGGGAACCGGGCGGGTCACATCGCAAATGACGACACACGCATCGCGCCGGTCGCGAGCCAGTTCGGCAAGCGGGGGCGTACCCACCGGCGCCGCAAGCCGGCGGCGAACCGTATCGACCGGTTGAGGTAGCGGATCGGCCGGCTGGTACCGCAGCACCTTCACCACATTGGCGTCGGGCAGTTCGACGTCCAGCCCGGTTCGACCGTAGTTCAGTTGCACCTGCATGAAAGAACCCTCGCAGCCTTTCTCCGGGTTTGTTCCCATCCGATATCCACTCGATTATTGCACTTGGATACAGAAGCCGCAAGGTTGGGGCTCCGCTTGTAGCTGGCCATTCATGATTCCGTCGGGGCGAGCCCGACGGGGGAAGAAGCGGAATAGATGCGAGTTGCTTGTAGCTGGCCATTCATGATTCCGTCGGGGCGAGCCCCGACGGTGGCCCTTTCGTGAAGTGCAAGTCCGCTGCTGCACCCTGGCCGCCCACTCCCTGGGCCGCTTGTTGCCCGGCGCGGGCCGGTGGATTATAATGGCGGTTCTCCCGTTTCCTGGCGCGAACGGCCACCCGTTGGAGTTCCGGCCTCAGCCGGAAAGGAATAGCCGCATCAAGGCAAGTTCCAACCATGGCGGCCTGCCGCCGGAAGCGGAAGAGCCGCCGTGGCGGCTTACCAGAGCCCGAGATTGACCCACCAAATTTGCACAGGAGTTTTTGCTATGCATCGCACGTCTCGACGCCAATTCCTCCAGACGAGTTCCGTTGCCGCGGCAACGACGCTTGCGGCCGGAAAACTGTTTGCCGCCGACGCCACATCCAGCCCAAATGAGATGGTCAACCTGGGCGTCATCGGATGCGGCGCCCGCGCAGGACAGGTACTGAAGCACTTCCAGGAATTGCCGGGCAACCGGGTTACGGCCGTTTGCGACGTCAATTCGACGCATCGCGAGAAGTTCCAGAAGGCGTTCGGCGGTCCCGACAAGGTGGCCGCGTATCACGACTTCCGCGAACTGATCGACGACAAGAACGTCGATGCCGTTCTGGTAGCGACGCAGGCGCACTGGCACGTACTGCCGACCGTCCGCGCCTGCCAGGCGGGGAAGGACGTATACGTCGAGAAGCCGCTGGCGAACTCGATTCATGAGGGTCGCGTGGCAGTCGAGGCGGCGCGGAAATACAATCGCATCGTCCAGATCGGCACGCAGCAGCGTAGCTGGGAGCACTACCAGCGTGCGGTGGAGATCATTCAGTCGGGTCGGCTCGGCCAGATTTCGGAAGTGAAGATCTGGGATTACGAGAACCGCTTCCCGGGCCGCGGCAATCCACCCGATTGCGCCCCGCCGGAAGAACTCGACTGGGAATTCTACGTAGGACCCGCTCCGTGGCGCGATTACAACCCGAACTGCTACTACAACTACGGCTACGACTGGTTCCGTCTATCTGGCGGCGGTCATACGGTTGCCTGGGGCGTGCATCACTTCGACATCATGCAGTGGGCCATGGGCGTGAAATGGCCGAAATCGGTCGTCGGCATGGGCAACATGCACGCGTTCGGCGACAATCGCGAATGGCCCGACACGTTCAACGGCATTCTCGAATACGGGCCCTGCCCGATGGCCGAACGGGGATTCAGCGTACAGTACACGTGCCGCATGGGCGCCCGCCGCGACTTCCGCGCCCACTGCAAGTGCTTCTTTGGCAGCGAGGCATCGCTCATTCTGGATCGGTCCGGCTATACCATTACGCCGGAGCCGCGCAAGAAGGGTGAAGAGGAGAGCTACCGTTCTCCCAGCGACGCCTCGCACCAGCAGGCGTTCCTCAACGCCATCCGCGACCGCAAGCAGCCGGCGGCCGACGTGGAGAACGGCCACTATTCGACCAACGCCTGCCACCTGATGAACGTCTCTTGGCTGGCCGGCCGCCGCATCGAATGGGACGGCGAGAAGGAGCAAGTGGTGGGCGATCCGGAGGCGAACGCCTTTGTCGACAAGCCTTACCGGGCCCCCTGGAAGCTCGAGGTCTGAGAAATCCCGGCGCAATCCCGCATACGGCGTGATTTCCGTTATGCGGGATTGCCTTGCCGTTTGCTTGCCTTACGCATCGGGCTTGGAATCGATCCGAAAAAGGGGGCCAGGCTCGCTGTAGCTCCTCAAGCCGAAAATGCCACCACCGACCTTGCGTCGGTGGAGTCATGTTTGGCAACTACTTGAGGCCGTTTTACCGTGTGTGCAGTTTGGGTCGCTCGTATCTGCGTGAAACACGAACCGCAGTATACGGGAGCCAGTCCCCGTTTTCGGCAGCCTCTGTTCTGGAAGTGCGGCTCGCGCCCTACTTCCGCTGGTTCAGCAGGATCTGGGTCCCCTCTTTGCCTGCCACGACGATATCGATGTCGCCGTCGGCGTCGATATCGGCCGTGCGGATCTGGAGACCGCCGCCGACCTGGCCTTCGTTGATCGTGTATCCATCGAAGGCCTTCTTGTCGGCGTTCCACACATAGTAACGCATGATGGGCGGCTCGTCGCTGCCGGGATCGCCGCCGTTGTGGGCTCGGATGCGCTTGCCGGTAATCAGTTCCTCGGTCCCGTCGCCGTTCAGATCGGCCAGGCAGAAGCCGTGGGGCTGCGAGAAGGAATCATCGATCAGATGCTCTTCGAACCGCAGCTTGCCATCCGGTCCCGGGCCCAGGCCGCGCCACCAGTGGATGCCGTACCCGTGCGCAGCGCTGTTGATTACGTCGTTCGCGCCGTCGCCGTCGACATCATAAACGAGCATGGGGCATGCGGCGTGCTTCTTCTCCCAGTCGGCGTGGTAGATCCACGGTTCCGTAAGCGGGTCGCCTTCCGGCCGTTCGAGCCAGCCGAGCCCGAACAGGATGTCGTCGCGGCCATCGTTGTTGATGTCGCCGAAGCCGACGCCGTGCCCGTTGATATCCGCAATCTTGTGCCCGACGAGCGTCGGCATCTCGCGGCGCACCGTTTCGGTCTGCCGCCCTTTTCGGACCTCGACGTCGCGCGGTTCGGTGGAAAAGGCCCAGATAACCGTCGGGTTGTTCTTGTTCCATTGATTGGAGAACCACTCGGGCTTGCCGTCGCCGGTCAGGTCGGCCAGATAGCTCACCTCGTTATTGGCAGAGCCGGTATCGGCCAGAAGATGTTTGGGCCAGAGATATCCGCGCAACAGGGTTTCGCCGCCCGGGTTCTCGTACCAATAGACCTCGCTGGACATGAAGTCCATGGAGACGACGTCCGGCCGCCCGTCGCCGTTGACGTCATACGCCCACTCGCCGTTGGAACGGACGTAGCCGGCATTGTCTTCGATGATACGAACCGGCCGAGGAATCCACTCGCCGTTGCGGTACCAATTGCGGCCGGCAACGATGTCCAGCTTCCCGTCGCCGTCCAGATCGGCGATATCGCAGCCTTCGTTGGCATCGACGGCCAGCACCTGGACCTCGAAGGGGACCGGATGGTCCGCCCGTGCATAGCCCACCAGGGCGAAGCCGATCACAAGCGCCAGGCCAGAGTATCTTCTCATCGTTTCGTTCTCCCAACAAGTCAGGTGTTCTGTTTCTGCGATCCGCAATTCCGGGCGGACCCGTACGGGGACCGGTGTACACGGTTGGGTGCCCTTGCGAGGTCACCCGACTGCACCGGGCCAGCCGTGCTCTTACGATTATCGCCGCCCGAACGGCCGGTGTCAAGAAAACTGGCGTTCCGGGGGATCCGCAGGGTGCAGCAGCGGCCTTGCACTTCACGGAAAGGCCACCGGCGGGCTTGCCCCGCCTGGAGCCGTGGTCATCCAGCTAACCGTGGGTCACAAGCCATGTTCTCGCCCCGCACGGTGCCGCCGCCGGAGGCGGCACCGTGCGGGGCGAGAATGGATTGGGGCGTTGCCAGTAGCCAACTGACCACGGCTCCAGGCGGGGCAAGCCGGCCGGTGGCCTTTTTCCAGCCGTGCCATTCGCACCTAGACACGGAAGAGCCACAAGTCTGCGACGCCCGGTTGTAAAGCAGGCGCCGCGTCAGCGCAGGAGGCCGTCCATTCGGGCGCCGGCGTGCTGGGGATCGTCGCTCTTGTTCTTCATGGCGAGCTTCCAGCGTTCCTCCAAACCTGCATCGTTCGGCTTGCGCTGCAGGCACCAGTAGAGGTGTGTTTCGGCCTCGGCGTATTGATGGTGGTCGAGCAACCGCATGGCCAGCGTGTATCGCACTTTGAAGGCGTTGGGCGAAAGCCGTGCGGCTTCCCGCGCGCAGGCGAGGGCCTGCTCGGTCTCTTGCAGTTGTGCGTACACGCGTTGGCCCTCCAGCCAGAACAGCAGCGCCTTGTTCCGCGGTGCATGAGGCGCCTCGGTACAGACCATCTGGGCGTAGTACCGTCGCAGGGGCGCAAGCTGCTGGGGCGTCCCTCGCCGGGAAGCGGCCGCTTCCAGAATTCGCAGTCCGTCGGCATCGGGCTCGAACTGGCGGACCACCAGGTCGATTGTGGCCGGCAACTGCCCGCTATGGGCATGGGCGACCAGATCTTCAATAATGCGGCGCTGGTGGGTCGTTCCACAGTGGAAGGCGCAGCGCGTGAGTTCCAACCATCGGCCGCTGTCGCCGGCCAACCAGGCCTCGACCGCCGCGCCGTACAGCACGTCGCCATCCAGCGGCCGGAGCCGAACCGCCTGCTCCGCCAACGCCGGCGACCTGCACGCACGCCCCGGCTCAAGGAATGCCACCTCCGCCATTTGCAGGTAAGCTCTCGCCTGCAATGGGCAAATGTGTACGGCGGCCTCGGCGTGGCCTGCGGCGTTGTCGAGATACTGGACGTGCTCTCCCACCGCGACACGCAGCCATGATTGCAGGGCCTCGCGCGTCGTGAATCCCGACTTCACGGCGGCATCGCGGATATTCCGTAGCGACATGGGGTTCTGGCCGCCCATCTGGCGCAGGTCGAACAGTTGCAGGTACCCTTGTGCGAGTTCGATACGGGCTCGCCCATGTTCTGGGTGCCATCGGACCACGTTTTCCAAGGAGTCGATCATGTTCTGCTGCGCGGTGATCAGCCGAGCTTGAACTTCCGACGACTCGGGCAGCGTAGCCTGGTCGATTTCGCGCCATCGGACGTGCCAGTTTCCCTGGTCCACCAGGAATCGGTTCCAGGAACGGGCTGCCATAGCGGGGCCGACTTGCGTTGACAGCATCCACCCGCCGACGGCCAGGGCAACGACGGCCGCGGTAACGGCCATGGGCCGCGTCACCGCCACCCGCTGTTCCAGGCGGCCGGTGGCCTTGTGCCCGATCAGATAGAGGCGGTAGGCGCAAGCGGCTTGAACGACCAGCACGACGAGGCATCCCGGCGCATGCCACACGACGTCTACCAGCGCATGGGCGCAGCCGGCAACCAGACTGGCCAACAGGGCGGCCGCCAACAGGGCCACCCGCGCCGTATCGCTGCGCAGGCAGGCAACGCACCACGCCCCGCACAGCCCAATTCCGGCAAGCGCCAGGGCCAATCCGGGCAGTCCGGCCTCCAGGGCAAGCTGCAGCAGCGAGCTCTCGGCATGGGTGAACTCGATATGCGGGTTTGCCGGCGCATCCAGATAGCGTTGATGCAGTTCTCCGTGCGTCCCCAGACCGGCCCCGAAACGGGCGTAATGGGGAATGGCAGAGGATACGGCAGTCCAGATCGTGCGTCGTCCGGCACCGCGGTCGAGTCGCTCTACGGAGCCAGCGGCCAGGTCGTCGATGCGCTGGTCGAGCAGATCGTACCCGGTCATCGCCAGGATGGCCGGGATGGCCAGTCCGGCAACGAGCAATCCGGCGGCGAGTGTTCCGGGCAACGCCCGGCGCCGCGCCAGAGGAATGCAGCAGACAGCGCCGGCCAGGAAGATGGCGGCAATCCCACCGCGAGACAGCGACAGCAGGCCGGCCAACAGTACGATTCCAATGGCAACGCCGATCAGCGTGGGTGCTGCGGTGCTTTGCTTCGAGACAATCGCTGCCCGGCCCGATTTCCGCAATCGTTGCAGCGCATCCTGCATGCACCAGAGCAGCGGGCCCATCCCAAGCGCCAGAAACTGCGCGAAGTGATTCCGGTTGACGAATCCGCCCTTCGCCACGTCGTGGGTATGGGCGAACGGATGCTCGTAGAACCAGAAGAACTTGCCGTTGGATGTGGCCAATTGCAGCAGACCGAACGCCGCCATTCCCGTGGCGGCAACGGCGCACCACCGCATCAGGCGTTCGATATCCTCCAGCCGGCTGTTGCGCTGCACCGTTACGAAGAAGACACAAGCGTATGCCAGGAACAGGACCAGAGCGCCGCGGGTCTCCGCCGGCGCCAGGGTCACGGTATTCCAATCGCCCAGCCCGGGGCCCGATTCGCCGCTCGCTCCCCAAGCAGGCAGTATCTCGCTCGTTTCCGGGGCAAACCACGCCAGAAGCGGCGCCGGCAGCGGCGTCAACTGCACCGCCAGCAGTAGCAAACCGCCGGCAAACAGAACCAGCCCGGGGCTCAAACGTATCGCCGCATCCCGTCGCAACGAGAGATGCACCGTCCAGGCAATCATCATCGTGACGGCAAGACCTGCCAGCATCAGGTGCGCCAGGGGATGCCGGCCGCCCATAATCGCCGGAACCAACAGCACGCACCCCATGGTGCAGGCATCGACCACATGCAGAAGAATGGTCTCTGGCGATACCGGCTGGGTGCGAGGCGTCAGTCGCCAGGTGGAAGATGCATGTGAAGGGTGAAAGCAACGCATTGGATCAATCCCGTACCGTGTTGAGCCTCACGCGTTTCGAGGCGACTCTTCGAAGCACCACCAGTCTATGCTGCTCGGTGAGGGACAATCAGTTGCCGGGGGCCGCAACGCCAACCTGCAAACTCGTCGGAAGCGCCGGACTCAACCTCTTCCTGGTCCACCGTTTCGCCCTCGTCATCGGAATGGCCGCCATAGTAGTCGCCGCCCTGGTAATAGTAGTAGCCGTGACTTTCCTCCGCCCCGATCCGGTTCAGAACCAGCCCGAGCACCGGGATCTTCAGCAAGGC
This sequence comes from Thermoguttaceae bacterium, assembly GCA_040772845.1. GTDB lineage: Bacteria > Planctomycetota > Planctomycetia > Pirellulales > Thermoguttaceae > PWXP01. The sequence continues at coordinate 3,496,791 of JAXGXG010000001.1, read as the reverse complement.
CTGTTCTTCGATCACGCGAGTCACCAGACGGCGCCGGTTCTTGGTCGGCTGCATAACCAGGACAACGCCGTCGACCAATCGGCCGATAATGGCCATGTCGCTGGCCGCCAGCGATGGCGGACTGTCGACCAAGACGTAGTCGTACCGCGAGCTTGCCCAGGCGAGCAGTTCCGACAACCGTGTGCCGCTGAGCAGTTCGGCCGGATTCGATACGCGGGGTCCAACCGGGATAACATCCAGCATGTCCATGCAGGTGGCAAGCGTATTGGCGGCCGCCGATTGAGCCACGTCTTCCTGGCTGCGGAGGATCTCGGACAGGCCCCGCTGCTCGCGCATTCCCAGCAGATTCGTCAAGCCTGGCTTCCGCATATCGGCGTCGATCAGCAGGGTGCGCCGATCCGACTGCGCCAGACAGACGCCCAGGTTGGCCAATACGGTGGTCTTTCCGTCGCCGGGCTCGGTACTGGAAACGACAATCTGCCGCGCATCGTGGTGAGTGAGCGTGAGGGCCGTGCGAAGCGTGCGGAAGCTTTCGCTTTCCACAGACGTCGGATTGGCGTACATGGCCAGCGATTCGAGTCCCGAACCCTCCTGCGGGGCCAGTTGCCGAACCATGGCCAGAACCGAGGTTCCGAGCCGCTGCTGGATTTCTTCGAGCGATCGGAACCGGTCGTCGAGCGTCTCCAGGACGTTGACGGCCACCAGCGAGAGCAGGAACCCGCTGAACAACGCCATGATACCCACGCGGCTGAGCCTGGGAGAGACGGGGCGCGACGGCAACGAGGGCTCCTGAACGACCGCCGCACGAATCTCCTGCCCGCTCTGTTGCAGATCGAGCGATGCAATCTGGTTGAGCAGGACGTCGTTCAGATCGCCCAGTCGTTTCACATCGCGTTCGAGCAGTTCGATCTGCGCCAACTGGCCGGTCAGGTGGATGGCCGCATCGCGAGTCTGGGCGAACTGCCGCTCGAGGAGCTGTTCCTGCTGCCATAGTTCATCCCGCTTCTGAACCACCATGCCGGCGAGCCACGTTCCCAGTTGTCCCGGCTGCAATTGCAGGGCGCGTTCCAGGGAACTCCCCTGATAGTCGCGGAGCAGCACTTCGGTCAGTCCGATGCGCTGCTGAATGGCAAGGACTTCGGGATGGCGCGGCCCCAGGTGTTCCGACAGAGTGGCCAATTCACCGCGCGCGGTCGCCAGATCGTGTGCCAGGCGGATTCGGGCCTCCGCCTCGGCGGACGAAGAATGAATGCGCGCACTGAAGACCTCGGCGCCGATCACATCGGCCATGGCCAGCGCGTACGATTCGAGGTTCTCGCCCCGGTCCATAGCCTGCCGGATCCCGGCCAGACGCGCGTCCAGTTCCACACGGCGCTTCTGAACGCGGATCAGCTCCTCGTTGAAGAAGATGGCCCGTTGCACCAGCGGGTGCAGGGTCTTCCCGTCCGAGCGCAGGCCCATGTCGGCAAACGAGCGGCGCGCTTCGATCAACTCCGCCTGCCGCCGATTGAACTGCTCGGCAACCTGCACGCGCTCCTGGGTCAATACGGCCACCACCTGCCCGGTGCTGCCCTTGTGAATTTCGTCCATGAAGTCCAGATAGGACTGGACGACGGCATGGACGACGTTGACGGCGCCATGGGGGTCTTTCGAGCGATAGCCGACCTCGACGATACTGGTAGCGCGGACCGCATTGGCGGAAATGCCGCTTCGGAGGATAGAGGCCCACGCGCCCTTGGGCTTTCCGGCGAAATCCGCGCAGTCTTCGGGAGTAAGCCGTTTCAACGCGCCCTCCACGACCTTGGCGCTGGTAAGGATGCTGACCACGGTGGGCATGGTGTTGCGACGGACGGCCTCTTCGCCCGTGACGGACGAATTGAGCGAGTCCGGGCCAGCCTGGGAGATCAGCAGCGCGGCCTTGGCGCTGAAGTACCGTGTGGCTACCGCGTAATAAAGCGCGCCGCACAGCACGGCCGCTCCCATAATGGCCAGGACCAGTTGCTTCCGGTACCGCATTACCTGCAACTGACGCAGCAGACCGTGGATCAGCAGCATGTCCTGCTGAGGCGCCCATGCGCGTTGGTCCTGGCGTGGTTGCGGTTCGGCGTGCATAGGTTCAGAACAGGGCCGTTGACCCCCCGAAAGTGAATCGTACGACGCTGCGTAACGCATCGATGAACACGGTCTCCGGCGTCTGTTCGATCATGATCGTATCGCCTGCTGCAAGCACCAGGTTGTCGCTCCCCGCCTTGGCCTGTTGAATACTCGCCTTGATGTTGACCGGCGCGCCTCCGTCGGGCGGATGGCGGACGACGAGTACCTTGTCGGCAACCGGATTCGAGGCGCCGCCGGCCATGGCAATCACGTCGAGCAATCGAAGCTGCTCACCCGGCGGCATGGGAAACTCGCCCGGCTTGCGAACCAGGCCCAGAACGTACACGTTGTGGACCGGCTGCCGGACAACGTGAATGACGTCGCCATCGTACAGGCGTCGAGCCTCCAGGTTCGGCGAAACGGGGGCCAACAGATCGACCTTCATCACGGACATGCCTGCCGTTTGCTCGTAGCTGGCCGGGACGACGCCCAGCCCCTCAAGGGCCGGATCGAAGCCGATGCTGGGGCCGGCGGCCGTACGCCGGATCTCGACCTCGGAACTCGCCTCCTCGGCCAACCCGCCTGCCGCCACCAGGGCGGCCATAAGCGATGCATTGCCCCGCGCCAGCGGGTAAACGCCCGGCTGGTCGACCGCGCCCACGACGGTCACCTGCACCGTCCGCGGCTGTTTCATGGTGACGGTAACAACCGGGTTGCGGAACAGACCGCGTGCCTGGCCCTCGGCGGCAATCACGCGTTCGGCCTGCTGAAGCGTTAGACCGGCAACCTGTACCGGACCGATCAGTGGCACCACGGCTGCGCCGTCGTCGGTGATTCGCACCGGGGTGGTGGTGCTGGTGAGTTCTCTGTAGTCCGTCACCATGCTCACTTCGATGACGTCGCCCGGTTGCACCACCTCCTGACTCACCGGCGCGTCGCTGACCGAAGACAGGTTCACCTTCTGGACATCGATCACGCGGGGTGGGAGCAGTTCAGACGGCACGTCGGACGCCCGAAACTGATACTGCGTACATCCGCCAGTTGTCAGAAGGGCCAGCAGTAAGGCGAGCGCCGGAGACAAATGCCGCTGCCGACCGGTGCCTGCCAACGGCCGGCAGAGAGCGTGCCCTTGCGCGGCCAATCGCTCTGGTTCGCGCCGGCGGTAAAGCATGTAGCACCAAGCCATGACAAGATTGGAAAGCAATCAGGACGGAGAAGATTCGCCACAAAACTCAGCAAAATCGTTGCCGCCCCCCCCACATGCACGGTCTCGCCTCTCTACATGGCGGCGACCGCGAGCTTATACTGAAAATCGGTCCACGCCGTCAAGTGCGAGTGGAGGGCCCCCCAATCGGAATGCAATGCATCATGGGCTTGCAGGCGAACGTTTGGTGCCGTGATGGACCGCAACCGGCACGGCAATTCCCGCGGCCACAACGCCGACGACCGTGACCGGATGCGCCATGAAGTTCCGTACCGACCGGACCGCCTGCTGCCCGCGATACACATCTTGTGCAGACACCAGCAATACGCTGCGCTGGGCGATGGGTGGCTCCGTACCGGCACTCCAAACGCGCACGACAACCTCGTTGTCGCCCGCGACAAGCTGATACACACCTGCACGAATCCCACCAATGGAAAAACGGCCCTGAATGTCGGCCGTCGTACGAGCAATTTCCCGGTCGCCCTGGACGAGCAACACGACTTGGCCAACTCCGCCGGTTCCCTGTGCGTCGACCACTTGCCCGACGATGGCGCCGTTTTCCCCCAGCGTCAGATCAATCGCTACCGATTGACCCGCGGCAAAGGCGGGATCTGCGAACAGGCACACGACAGCCATCACTGGCAGCAATGCAAGCACAAAAAACCTCATGAGCCGACTCCGAGGGGAAGAGTAGAGAAACAGACACAATACCCCAGCAACTTTATCGTCTGAGCTGACATGTACGATTAGGGAAAGTTTACGGATTGCGGCAATTATCACCGGCCCTTATGGTGGTCAGCCATTAAGCCAGCCAAGCCTGGCAACCGGCGTTGCAGTCGAGCACGTAGCGAGCCGGGGGGGCGTCGCATTCGGATATCGGCCAGAAAGCCGACGAGTTCCTCGCGAGCTTCCGGTGGACCGTGAAACATGAAATGGACCCACGCCCATGCGGTGCGATAGTCGGTTGCCGCCATAGCCTCGACGCTGGTCAAGTTTTCCAAGGCCTCGAACGTAGTCATGCGGCCCAGTCGCATATCCCACACCAGGCCTCGCAACGCAGGATTGTCGGCGAATCGGCGCCCCGGCTCCACCTGAAAGTAGGTTGCCAGACCTTCGTCCAGCCACAACGGCACCATAGCCAGCGAGCTATGGAGCAGCGCATGGGTGCATTCGTGCCGTACGTCGGTTGCCAGGTGCCGGTTGCGGTAGGCGTACACCCGATACGAATCTGCACGGTGAACGAACAGCGCCCGGCGCTGCTGCGGCGCATTTGGCATGGTTGTCTTCAGATACTGCTCGTAGGCGTTCCGGTCCGAAAAAAGGAAGACTTCCACCACCGTTTCGGGAAGGGGTAATTGAAGAGATCGGGAAAGGTCATCGGGCAAACGCTGCAGGTCGCCAACCAGGGTTCCGGTTTCCTTCAGCGGAAACTCGGAATACACCCGAAAAGAACCAACCTGATATTGGGCCCACCCTCCCAATGCCGCATGGGCCGTCAGCAGCCAGACCGTGGCGATCGGTAGGGCGCGCCAATTGCCCCAACGAACGAGTGCCCGGCCGAAAACGGCGACTGGCTCTTGCATGTTCTGTCTCGTGCCTAATGGAAATAGGAGAGAGGCATTTATCCCGCCGCGCGCCACCCAAACCACGAGCCCCAGCCGCGCCAGGCGGTTGCCGGGCGTACCGGCCGAATATCGCTGCCTTGACCAAGCCGAGCGGGGTTTTCGCAACAGAATTCAGTCGCCGCCGCTTCACCCCAGCGTTCTGCAATTCGGTCATAAGCTGCAGCGAGTCCCGGCCGCCGGCCTTTCATGCCGTGGGCATCGGTTGCCACCAGCGAGACCATGCCACGGGTGATCAGGTTCTCTGCCAGTTTCTGCGCCATGCTGCCGAACTTGCCCAAAAGGCTGCCGGCGGTCACCTGCAAATGACAACCGCGCCGCACCAGCGAGGGCAAAACGTCCGGCTGACGCTGTACGCCGGCGTTGCGCTCCGGATGCGCCAGCACCGCTACCAGTCCGGCCCGGCGCAGGTCCGCAAGCATGTCTTCGCAGGGGACGTAGATCTCGTGAGGAAGCTCAACGAGGACATGCCGCCCGCGGTCGGCCAATGTGATGGCTTCGCCCGCTTCGATGCGACGGGCCAGGTCAGGTTCCAGCCGAATCTCCGAACCCGGAAATACCTGCAAGGCAATACGCTCCGCAACCAACCGCCGCTGCAATTCCGCCGCCACCTGCCGAATCCGGTCGGCCGTATTGGTTCGATACATGCCCAACTGGTGCGGCGTCGCCACGATGGTCCGAATTCCGTCGGAGGCGGCGTGCCGAGCCATGGCCAACGATATATCCCAATCGGCCGGGCCGTCGTCCAGACCGGGGAGCAAATGGCAATGCGTATCGAAAAGAGGTTGCGATCGGCTCATGCGAGGGCAATCGGTTGCAGGTTGCCAGCGTCTGAAGACTCCGCCGGCCCAGAGCGCCGCGTATTGGCGGGCAATCGGGTTGCGGAGGGTAGCCATTGTCGCGTCTCGCGTCAAGACCTTGCCGGCCTCCCCCCTGCAAGGGGGGCAGCCGGAAGCAATCCGGTATCCGAACCGGCTTGCTTGCCTTGCCGCGAAGGTGGGCGGATTCGTCAGCCGCCTGGTATGGGCTACCGGCAAACACGAATGCCGGGGGGGAGCCGTTCATGGGGCGGCGGCGCAAGCCATTCTCCCCGCTGCATACGACGGGGACAGTCTCCTGTGAACGGTTACGTCGGGCGAATCGTCTTTTTGCCCCACGGAATACCCGGCTACACGGGGCTCTTCTTCAGGCACATGAACCAGTCGAGGCACTTCACATCCGGGTCCGGTTTCTGGACGCGATCCCTGGCCGTGCCACACGAACCTGGCGGCGGGACGATCACGTCGTCGCCCGGCTGCCAGTTGGCCGGCGTGGCGACTCCATGTTCATCGGACGTCTGCATGGCAATCAGCAGGCGCATCACTTCGTCCATGTTGCGCCCGTTGGAAAGCGGGTAATAAAGGATCGCGCGGACGATGCCCTTCGGGTCGATCATGAACACGGCCCGAACCGCCTGCGTATTGCTGGCGCCGGGCTGGAGCATACCGAAGGCCTTGGCGACGTCCATCTTCAAGTCTTCGATGACCGGGAAGGTTACCTCGACGTCCTTCAGCCCCTTATACTCGATCTTCTCCTTGATCGTGCGCAACCAGGCAATGTGTGCGTAAATACTGTCGATCGACAGGCCGAGCAGCTTGCAGTTGCGTTCGGCGAACGCCTCTTGCATCGAGGCGAACGTCATGAACTCGGTCGTGCAGACCGGCGTGAAGTCGGCCGGGTGCGAAAAGAAGACAACCCAGCTCCCTTCATAGTCCTTCGGAAAGTGAAGATCACCTTGGGTGGTCTTCGCCGTGAAAGAAGGCGCGGGCTCACCGATAAGCGGAATCGTACGGATACTCTCGTTCATGATGTCTCCTCAGAATAGCACGCCTGCCCGCCGCGAGAAGCCCGGCGGGCAGGCAATTCGTTACCGATACATGCTCGACTACAAACAACGCAAAAACGCAACCAGGTCCTGCTTCTCTTGCTCCGTCAATCGGGTCTCCAGAACGATGTTATGGAACTCGACCGTATCTTCCAGGGTCAGCAGTCGCCCATCGTGCAGGTAGGGCGGCGAATCCTTGATGCCGCGCAGCGGGAACGTCTTGATCGGCCCGTCGCCGGTGGCGATACGACCGTTATATTCCTGCTGTTCAAAGAATCGCTCGTTCTGGAAGTTGTGCATCGTATTGTCGGTGTAGTACGGCGGCACGTGGCAGACGGCACATCGCCCCCGCTCGAAAAAGACCTTCTGGCCACGCAGTTCCGTGGCATTCGCCTTGCGCGGGTCGAGCGTTCCGAGCACATTGAGCTTCGGTGCAGGCGGGAAATCGAGAATGGACATCATTTCCGCCATGAAGTGCACCTGGCTGCCACGTTCCAGTACGTTGACGCCCTTCTTGGTGGCAATAACCGGATCGCCGTCGAAATACGCGGCGCGCTGCTCGAATTCGGTGAAGTCTTCGATACTCTTCAACGCCCGCTGCGAGCCGAACAGCCGCTGGACGTTCACCCCGCGCAGCGGCGGCGTGTCTAACCGGTGACGGAACGCCTGCGGGCGAATGTCGCCCACCAGGTGTGTCGTGGCGTTGGAGTGCCCGTTCACGTGGCAGTCGAAGCAGGTAACGCCCATGCTCGGCTTGAGCGAGCGACGATCGTCGGTCGCGTTGAACTGCTGCTGCGGGAACGGCGTGACCAGCAGCCGCAGGCCCTCCAACTGCTTCGGGTTCAGAATGCCGTTGAACAGCTTGAAGTAGTTCTGCAAAGTCACCACCTGCCCTTGGGACACGTCGCCCAGATCCGTTCGCGTGGTGAGGAAGATCGCCGGCGGGTATTCGGGCAACAGATGTTCGGGCAGATCGAAATCGAGGTCGAAGCGAGTCAGGTCGCGCCCTTCCTGCTGCTGGATCTCATCGATATGGTATTGCGGGAACACCATGCCCCCTTCCGGATGATTCGGGTGCGGCAAGGGAAGGAATCCCTTCGGCCACAGCCCCTTGCTGCGGATCTCCTCGGGCGACATGGCCGCCAAGGCTTCCCACGAATCCACACCTGCCGGAAGCTTCACACGCACCCCGGCCTGAACCGGCTTGCCTCGCGACATGGCCACGCCGTCGGCCGGTCGGTCGCTCAGGTCGTATCGCTCCTGCAGCAGTTGCATGTGCCGCTGGAGAATTCCCGGCTTCGCGGCCGACATGCGTTCCACGGTTTTCGCGAATTCCTCCTGCATGACGACCGGCGAGTAGCTGGTCGGGGGCTGCTGCGCCCATACCGCCGCCGGCTGCAAAACGGCGCCGACAAGCGCGACGACAAGAACCGTCATAACGGTTCGCAAACACAAGCGTCTCCAACTCATGACTCTCCTCCTCTTGTGAAAAGACAACAGGGAAACTCCCTTCAACGCATCCTCACGCGACTTCATAAAAACGGGCCTTGGGCGCCCCGCACACGGGGCACTTGTCGGGAACGTCGCCCACGACGGTATTCCCGCACACGTCACAGACGTGAATGGCGGCGGCAGGCAGGTCGTTTCCGGCAGTGAGGCTCTTCAGGGCCTCGCCGTAGAGATTGTAATGAATCTCTTCGACCGCCATCGCATTCCGGAATGAAACGAGAGCGGCCTTATTGCCCTCCGCCTCGGCCGCTTTGATAAACTCCGGATACATGGTTTTGAACTCGTGCCCCTCGCCGTCCATCGCCGCCTGAAGGTTCTGCTTCGTGTCTTTGATCTCGCCCATCACGCGCAGGTGGGCGTGGGCATGGACGGTTTCCGCTTCGGCGGCGGCCCGAAACAGCTTGGCAATCTGCACATGCCCTTCGGCCTCGGCCTTTTTGGCAAAGGCAAGATACGTCCGATTCGCCTGGCTCTCACCGGCAAAGGCCTCTTGAAGATTCTCCTGAGTAGACATAAGGTCACGACTCTCCTGTTTGGATGTTGAGACTTTCGGCTGAAGGATTCGCTCTTCCGGAATCTCGGAAGGTGTCCAACCGACCCCGGCGTACCGAATCCCCGCCAGGTCGGCCATGTCACGTTTCCACGTGGTCAGATCATCCCGGTGAAACTGACTGAGACGCGTATGCCCGCACGCGCGCGCCATCACCTTCATCAGTTCCGTCGATGCGGAAAGAAACCGGGCCAGGCGGGCGGCCGAGACATCGACATTCAGTCTCGCCCGCAACGACTCCTGCTGCGTGGCAACGCCGGAGGGACAGTTGTTCGTATGGCATATCCGTGCGCCGACGCAACCGACGGCCTGAATGGCGGCATTGGCAATGGCAATCGCATCTGCCCCCAAGCACAGCGCCTTGATGAAGTCGGCCGGAGTTCGCAGGCCCCCGGTGACAACGAGGGTCACATCGGGCCGGCCTCGGCGATCCAGGTGACGGCGAGCCCGGGCTAGGGCCGGAATCGTAGGAACCGAAATGTTGTCGCGGAACAGCAACGGCGCCGCGCCCGTGCCGCCTCCCCGCCCGTCCAGGATGATGTAATCAACGCCTGCCGCAAGCGCAAAGTCGAGATCGTCTTCGACGTGCTGCGCAGACATCTTCATTCCGATCGGAATGCCGCCGGTAACCTCGCGGACCCGATCGGCGAAACGGCGGTAGTCGTCCGGAGTGGTCAGATCGAGCAGCGCCGGTGGCGACACGGCAGGTCGCCCTGCAGGCACCCCGCGAACCTGGGCGATCTTTGCCGTAACCTTACTGCCGGGGAGATGCCCGCCGGTGCCCGTCTTGGCCGCCTGCCCGGCCTTGAAATGAAACGCTTGGATCTTGCCGAGGACGTCCTCCGAATAGCCGAACCTGGCGGAACCCAACTCGAAGAGATAGCGGGAATTGGCGGCGTTCTCTTCCGGCAACATGCCGCCCTCGCCGGAGGCGATACCCGTCCCGGCCAACTCGGCCCCTTTCGCCAAGGCCGTCTTGGCCTCTTGCGAGAGGGCGCCGAAACTCATGTCGGAAACGAAAATCGGGATTTCCAGCCGAAGGGGCTTCTTCGCATTCCGGCCGATCAGCACCGCGGTTTCAACAGGTGTGTCTTCCGGCAAGGGCTTGGGTTCCAACTGCGCCGGGAGAATTTGAATATCGTCCCATTGCGGCAGTGCCGGTTTGGGGACGCCCATCGCTCCCAGGGGGCCGTGATGGCCCGTCTGCTCCAGGCCGTCGCGGGCCAAGGCGTGAATGAACTCGACGGTCGGCTCCAACGGCGTATTGCGGGCAACCGGTGCATCCTCCGACACGGCGGCCGATTCGTCTGCGTCTGCGGCGCCCGTTCGTTCGATGTCAGCCGCTGCGGACGCGTCGGCTTGCCGCTGAAACGCCCCCTTGTCCGAGCCGCATTGCGGGCAAACCCAATCGTCGGGCAAGGCGTCCCAAGATGTTCCCTCCGCGGCATCGTCGTAGACGTAGCCGCATACGGTGCACTCCAGTCGAGCCATTACGTTCACGCCTCCTGCTTTCGACACTCCGGACAGGTTCCCGAAAAATGAATCGAATAATCGTCGATCCGAAATCCCTGCGGCTCGGGGCTGGTCAAGGTAAGCTGGTCAAGGGCCGGATCGTCGAGATCGATGATCTTGCCGCACTTTGCGCATATCAAATGATGGTGATGCGCCACGTTGCCATCGAACCGCGCCGTTCCGGTCTCATGAATCCGCCGAACAAACCCCAATTCCACCAAGGTATCGAGCACGCGGTACACGGTCGTCCGCGAAAGCTGTGGAATCGAATCTTGCACGCCCTCGAAAATATCGTCCGCCGTCGGGTGATCGTCCCGCCGCAGCACGGCCTCCAGGATCGCCCGCCGCTGCACGGTCACCGGGAGCCGCCGCTCGCGGCACACCGCCTCGAACACCCGGAGTCTCGCAATGACGCGCTCGCTTTGCATAGATTACCTTTTGGTATAAATTACCATCTTCCCCGCAGAAGTCAATACGTTCAGGGACAGCCCGCAATTCAGGGGCCCATTCGGGTCGGCATTTGGGATGAAAAGAATCTATTGGACGATTTCGTTCATTATTGTGCCCCACGGTGACACGACAAGCCCCCCACTGTCGTACCCACGTCGTTTTCTCTTGATTTCAGACGCGAATGGCAATCTGTTGGAGTCTCGGCTTCAACCAGAAAGCGAAAAGCGTCTGGAAGCGGGACTCCAACCACGGCGGCCCACGCCAGGAACGGCAATGCCGCTTTTGTCACCTCGTCGCATTGGCCTGCCCGATCGGCTGGAGTACAATGGGGCTCGTAACGGGCCCCCCTGAACTCCCCGTGATGCCGACCTATGAAACGCGATAACCACTATGAAGTGGCGTTCGAGGCGTACCTCCGAAGCCGTAAAGTGCCTTACGTGGCCGTCGACGAGGCCAGGCGGAGTGTCCTGAGCAGCGGAACCACGATCAAGAGCCTCGATTTCATCGTCTCCTCGCCAGGGCCGGCCACCTGGCTGGTGGACGTGAAAGGACGCCGCTTCCCTACCGGCGAGGTGGGAAAGCAGTACTGGAAGAACTGGTCCACCCGCGACGACCTGGTGAGCCTGGCCCAGTGGGAAGAGTTGTTTGGCGAGTCGTTTCAGGCGTTGTTTGTCTTTGCCTACGATGTACTGGCCGACCGGGCCCCGCTACCGGAAGAGCAGCTTTTTCGGTATCGTAATAGCTTATATGGTTTTGTCGGGGTACGACTCCGCGATTATGCGGCGGCGGCCCATATCATCTCACCGAGCTGGGATACGGTCGCCATGCCAACGGCCGAGTTCCGCCGTATCGCGCGGCCGGTCGATGCGTGGCTGGCCGTTGGCCCCCAAACGAAGACTGTTGCCCCTGCGACCGAACAAGGTGACCCGAAGGAGTTGCTGCCATGAAATACCTGCAAGCCTTCTCGCGACGCGTGCTTGCTGTCTGCTTCGCTGTTTCTTGCTGGCTTGGTTCGACGGCCCAGGTGTGGGCGGAAGAAACCGAGCGTGAGGGCGGTAAGGGCGCGTCTCCGTGGGTCTTTCCCTACGCGTTGGTCATTCTGGGCATCGGCCTCGGACTGCTGATCGTCTGCAAACCGAGCAACCGTCGCGATAAGGCCAAGGTCGAGCAGTAGACAACAGAGACTATCTCTCCGTGTCTTCTGTTCTCTCCTGTTCCTAAGCCAACCGGCTCTTCGCAGTGCCGAAGTTGTTCTTCAGCCGTTCCTTACGCGCCGACAATCCCGCTGATGTCAATCAGTTGAATCTGCCGTCCTTCGCCCGTGTGCGGCGTGTCGACGGTCAGCATCTTCCCGTCCGGGCTGTGACGCGGGTGCGTGTCGCAGCGCCATTCGCCCCGATACTCCTTGGGCTGGAAGTACTGCCCGACTTCGACCTTCCGGCCCGTCGGCACATGGTACACATAGACGTGCTGCAACCGCTGGGCGTCCGGATACGTGTCGTTGACAATCCAGTCGGTATTGGGCAAGTAGGTGCAGTGGCCGTCTCGCGTCATCACTTCGGGCGCAACCACCTCGAACGAGCCGCCCTCCCGGTCCTCGACCACGTAGAACTTGTCGCCGTGCGACGCATGACGCGCCCAAACCAGAATGTGTGACGGATCCCGCCAGATGAAATGCGACGCCATGCCCGTATTGATGATGCACCGCAGGTCCGAGCCATCCGGTTTGCAGGTGAACATGCGGGTGTACCATCGCTTGGCCCCCTCGGCTCGCCAGCGGTGCAGGAACTCCAATCGCGTGCCGTCGGTGTTTACCAGCAGGTGATTGAACCAGTGTTTCGCCTTAGCCATTTCGTCCGGCGGGAAATAGGGATCTTCTTTGGGCAGCGGATACTTCGCCGCCTCGGCCAGCGAGACGATCAGATTCGATTTCCCCGTCTCGAGGTCAACGCGGCAGATGCCCGATTCCTCCGGCGCGTTCTTCTCACCGTACGGGTCGGGCAGACCGCTATAGCCGTAGCCTGGCCGCGTATCGTTGATGCGGCGGAAGTCGGCATTGAACGCTGTTCGCCCGTCGGGACTGAGGCAATAAATGGGATGCCCGATGGTCCGCTGCTCGCCGGTCTTCACGTCGCGAATATGGCAGACGAACCGGTCTCCCTGCCGATCGTTCCACAGCACGCGGCTGCTGGAGCCGGGAATCCACTGCAGCATGCAACCTTGCTGCCAGCCCCACGAACGGCTCTGGCCGAACTCGGTCCATCGATCGCCATCGTTCAGGTCGATCAGGCCCATCTTGATCACGTCGTCCGGCTCCGGGCTGCGATGCTCGAAGTCGACCTCCATGCCCAGGCAATAGCGGCCCGTCGGATCGAACTGCAACTTATCGTAATAGGCGAACCAGTGGTGCTTCGGCCCGCGTGTAATGGTCCGCTGGGGCGGCAGTTCCGCCGAATCGGCCCCGGCCCAACGGGGTATGCAGGTAGCCGCCAGCGAAGCGACAGCCGTAGAGCGAAGCCATTGACGACGAGTGATCTTGTGTTGCACGGTATAGGTCTCCTTGCTCAAGTACGTTCCGGGCCGCCTGTCTCAAACCGACACCCACCCTATCTTACCCAACTCCGACCGCAGATGCCACTGTCCCGGATTATTCACGATAGGTAGGGCCAAACAAGCTGCTTCCTTGGTGGGTCATCGGTCGCTAGTGTCGGCGTTTTTGCAGGCGGGCGGCTATAAGTCAGCTCGGTTGCGGCTTGTGCGGACCCACCAACGACCTAAGCGACCTTTCACCCTACGCAGATGAATAGCCCGGGCTAAGCGTTGAAGAAAAGCATTGCCACTGAATCTCGCAGAATCCCGCTTCTCAACCTACTTGACGCGGCCGGTATAGGCTTCGGCGCCGGAGTTGTCGATCGCGTAGTTGAAGAACTTGTTGGCCGCCGCCTCGCGCTCCGGGTTCCAGGGACACGGCCCGCCACAAATCTGCACGACCCACAGTTTCAGTTCCTTGCGGCGCCAGTTGACCATGCAATTCGTACCCCACGCGCCGCCATGTCCGAACCAGGAGTCTTCCTTGTCTTCTTCCGGCGCAACAAGCCCGAGCGAATAACCGCCCATGCCTTGCGGACGGGTCGACTTCGCGAGAAGGTTCTTAACGGTTTCTTCCTTGAGAATACGCACGCCGTTATCGCCCACGCCAAGATTCATGAGCATCTTATAGAACTTCAACTGATCATTCGCAGTCGTCCAGAGCCCCGCGCCCGCCGACGCGAAAACGCGGTCGCCGTTGTAGGGACGCTGCTGCATGTCATGCTGCCGCTTGTGTTCCGCAGGCGCGTCCTTCTGGTACTGGTACATCTCTACCTGCGTCTCAAGCTGCTTGTCGGTTGGCCAGAACCAGGTGGACGTCATGCCGAGCGGGTCAAGGACGCGCTTTTTGAGGAAGTTCTCCCATCGCTCGCCGCTGACGATTTCGACGATTGCCGCGCCGATGTCGATGCCCGTATTGGAATACTGGACCTTCGTACCTGGCTCGAAGTTCAACGGACACGCGGCCGCGATCGCCGCAGTTGGCCGAAGCGGAGCGCCGCCGGTCCAGCCGCCGCCCTTGAAGTTGCCCTGCTTCGCGCAAATCTCGAACGGAAATCCGCCGGTGTGATTCATAACCATGCGGATGGTAAGCACGTTTTTCGCCTTAACGAGTCTCTTCACGCCGTCCTTGGTCGATTCGTGGACCCAGAGCTCCTTGAACTCCGGCAGATACTTGGAAACGGGATCGTCGAGCGAGATCTTGCCTTCTTCAACGAGGATTGCGATCGTCACGCCGCAGAAACCCTTCGTCTGCGAGCACTGCATATAGACATCGTCCATCGTAATCGGACGCTTCTTCGCAACGTCAGCATAACCGACGCAGGCGGTCTCCTGCAGACCGTCCTTATAAAAAACGCTGATCGCGCCTGGAAGCTGTCCATTTTCGACGTAAGGGGTAAGCACGTCCTTCGCGAAAGTCGTTTCCGAATTCTTTTGCCCGTTACAGACCGTGCAACATCCAAGAATAGCCGTCGCACAAACGACAAACATCATTTTCTTCATCTGCTTTTCCTCTTCAGGGACAGGAGCTTCGATTCTTCCCGCAAAGGGCAAGCGTAGACGGGAGGAAATGAAAAGTCAAGCGATTGCAGACAGCAAGAGCCGGCACACGCAGGCCATACGGTGCACGTCGCATGGGGAGTCGTTCGGCCGCAGCACAGGCATAGTCTCGACAGGTCGACTTGCCGAAAAGACATGATCGGAAGGTCGCCAGGAACTCGTCCATCTCGACGAAGGTCAGTTCCTCGAGTGGGTCGGACGAAGCGGGTATGCACCCGCAGGCATTTCGGGATGGTTAGCACCACCTGCCGATGGGCGACGGGAGCACCGACGTCCTCGGCTACGTAGTTTCTGTTGCGGAATGCCGCATTTTGCGTTTCGGCGACTTCGTGGGCGTCGTATTATGCGTCGACGTGAGTTTGTGTATGTCAGAAAGGGCAAGACGGGCAACACGGGGCGACCGGGACTGTGCGCGCGGCTTCGCTCGGCGCATATTTCACCCTCGGTTCGTCATGATCCTGCAGCGAGTGCCCCCTGGTGATCGTCAACCAGGTTTGTGTTCGGCCAGGATGATCAGGTTGTGACACAGCACGCCGAGACCAACTGCCGACGAGAAACCCTTATACTGCTTGAAATAGCACCGCACGAGCCGAAATGCCCGCTTTAAGCCGGAAATCGTCCCTTCGATTCCGGCCCGGAATGCCTGCCAATGGGCCAATACCTTGTCGGCAAAGTCCTGCATGCGTCTGGGAATCGCCAGGGTGCCAACCTGCTGCTCCAACTCGGCGTACTTCTCGGCGTCCGGGCAGAAGCCCTTGTCTGCCGCCAGGACCTCTGGCGTGTTGCCGAACAGCTTCTTGTGCCGTTTGATCTTCAGGGTGTGGAAGCGATGCGGGCAGCTTGCCGGGTCGATGTCCCTTGCCCGCGTCAACAGTCGCGACGCGACGCGCCAAGCGTCCCAGAGCAACGATACATCCGTCGGGTAGTGAATATTGGATTCCACCACGGTCGTGTCCGTCCGGATGACGTCCGTACTGACCGTTTCCTGCGCAACTCCATACTGGCCAAGAACTTCGTTGACGCGTTTCCAAGTTTCCGGCTGGATGGCAAGGAAGCATTTGTCCAGGAACGTGAAGTCCATCACGACTTTCTTCCGCATGCGGAGGAAGTCCTGCAGGAATGGGTCACTCCCAATGCGAATAACCGTGTCGCGGAAGGGCAACCCTTCACAATGCTGCACGATAAGGGCCCGGAAGATATTCTCCGACGTGTAATCGCCGCTGCGTCCTTCCGAACCACCCTCGGAAAGCTGCTTGAGATCTTCGTGCACCGCCGAAAGCATCGTGTCATTGTCGTCGAGCACTTGACTGATCGCCCGATACCGTCTACGATACTCCCGAACGACCTTCGGCAACCCATCGTCGCTGGACTCAAAACTCAAGACAGCTTCCCTCTTCAGACGCATCCCTGTTCTCCTTGGCGTTGGGAAATCACATTGCCATAAGGATAGGGATGCGTCACTTTTATGCAACCCCACTCGTTGCATTTTCGCGGTTAACCTTTCCGCAACAGAAACTACGTAGATGGCCGTCAGCAGCGTCCGCTGGTGGCAGAAGGAGCACGTGGTTTTTCCCTTCCGCCTGCTCCTGCGTATCGGCCATGGTGACCGCCCGATTGCGCGCATCGTAAGCAGCATTCCAGAACGCCCGCCGCGTCCCCCATGGCCCGCGGCTTGCCCATTCTTTTTTTAAGGCTCCTGACCCCTCCTTTTTCGTTCTGAGGGCAGCCATTTATAGCTAGCAGTTCATGCATTATTCGTGACGGTATTGCGTGATTTGTCGAGTACTCGGGCAGTGGATATATGACGTCGGTGTTTTTTGTTCATGGTTGTTTTTGGCTTCTTCTTGGGAGACCACCGTGCCTTGCTGTACTTAGTGAGCCGCATGTTGCTGGCGAGATGCTTGAGTTCCCTTGCCATTTGCGTCGGGGTGAGCTTCGCATATTTGTCGTGCCAGAAAGTGTTCTCGAGAACGATGGACATGCCCTCTGCAACGCTGGCAACTTCATGGGCCATATAGTAGGTCGAAAGCCGGCGTGCAGCCTCTTCACCGTGGACGCTTTGAACGGCTGCCCGCACCACCGACAGCAAGTTGTAGGTAACCAACGCCATGCAGAAACCAAAAAGCGCTGCTTTCGGATAACCCAAGGTCTGGATTTCACCCTCAAGGCTCTCTGCGACTTCCTGAAAGGCGGTTTCGATTTGCCAACGATCCCGATACAACTCGGCAATCCGGATTGCACTGACGCGTGTGGGAAGGTTCGTCACAATGTGAATCTCGCCGTCACCGTCTCGCGTCGGTTGATGCAGCGCTACCGTGATCCGACGGAGGACGTGAATGTTGTCTTCGTCATCCGTAACCTCCATCGCTTGCTCATACACAATGCCTGTTTCGGTTGTGCCTACCCGTTTCCGCCGGCCCTTCAACACATAGGGCATATTGCCGTGCTGACGAATGATGAACTTGCCGCCACGGGTTATGATGCCGGACAGGAACCCGAGCGTGCAGAAGTTCCGGTCTGCAATCCACAGGTCCTGCTTCGCCACCGTCTTCAGCAGTTCCGGCAACAAGGAACGCTCTTGAGCATGCCCATCCTCGCAGGGCAGCACATCTGCAACCAAACGATATTGGGGGTCAAAGACGACGAGCGCTTGACCGGGCAAAGGAGCCGCATTCAATGCACGCAACTCACCAATCCGTCGGTCGGTTCGCCGCAGGTGGTTTCCGTCGACAATACGGGTTCGGTATCCGGCCAAAGGCGGCTTGGAAAGTCCACCCATCCGGTCCACGATCGCCTGCATCCGGCTCGCGGTATCCCGCACCAGGGCACGGGATACGCACGGTTCAATCCCCTTCAGCTTGTCATACACCGACTTGATGGTGATGCCAAGTTCCTCTTTCCGTTCGACGTAGACCGCATTGACCGACGGATGGATCTGGCAGACGACCGTTCCCATGATATCTGCCACGGTCGAAAACATCAGCTCGCCAGTATGCTGTCGCTTGGCGTTTTCCTCGAAAATCGCATCCAGCCGCTCTGCAGCCAGCACATTCTCGATCGTCGCTCGCACCATGACGCTTACCGGCTTCTTCTTGGCGAACCGTTCGTAGACATTTCCCAAAATCATCGTGTCATCTCCTCGAATTCGTGTACTTGCAGGTATAATGACACGTTAACCCCGAATTGCCCTCATGAAAAGCCAATGCAACTGCTAGCAATGCTAGCTACAAATGGCTGGTTCTGAGGGTTATCGACATTTTCTTCGCAGAAACCTGCAGTCCCGGCGCATGGAGGTCATCGATGGACAGTGGCGACCCATTTCGCCTGCTCGACGTGCTCAGCTTCCATAAGGTCCCGTTTGTTGTCAAGGCAGCAGATCGGCCGCAAGACCGGGCCGATTTGGAAAACCTTCCTGAGGTTTCTCCGTAGCAAGTGTGACGGGTGGGGCTGCCGAACTCGCTGCCTCCTGTGCAAGAAGCAGGCATAGCGTGCCTGCGGCGGAAGCAATTGCCGCATCGCCCGGAGCAGGCAAGAAACGCTTCTGTAAGGCCTGATGCCCCGGTTTTCGAGGGTGGCGACTCGTGTTATACACTGGGAGACGTGCTGTACGTCGTCGGTTTGGCACGATCCTTGCCCACCAGTTCGCCAGTCGCCCTGCGAGGAGTCCTTTTATGAAGAAGATCGAGGCAATTATTCGGCACTACAAGCTTGAAGAGGTGAAGAATGCGCTTACGGAACAGGGAATGCTCGGAATGACCATTACCGAGGTGCGAGGTTTCGGTCGGCAGAGGGGCCATACAGAAATGTACCGCGGCAGCGAGTACGAAGTCGATCTGGTGCCGAAAATCAAGCTCGAAATGGTCGTGCCGGACGACCGTCTTCAGGCTGCCATGGAAACCATCATGCGGAGTGCCCGAACCGGCCAGGTGGGGGACGGCAAGATATTCGTCCATGATCTGGCGGACGTCGTCCGGATTCGTACCGGCGAAAACGGCGAAGGCGCCGTGTGAGACAGATATATGCGCGCCCATGTCCTCGATGCCAAGACGCAGCTTCATGACGGGCAGGAGCGTCTGTGCATTGAGCAAAGGGCGGGAACCCCGGGTGGAACGACCTGCCGCCGCCTTTCCCAGTTGCGCGACCAGGTCCTACTAGACGTCCTGGAGGCCGCCTGCAACGATCTGGACCATGACGGTTCAGAACCGCTCCTCGCCGACGTTGCCGTGGTTGCCCTGGGCGGATCGGGGCGGCAGGAAGTGGCGCCCGGAAGCGACGTCGACCTGATGCTCCTGCACGAGCCGGGGATGGCCGACCGTGTACTCCCGCTGGCCGACCGCATTGTCCGCGACGTATTCGATGCAGGTTTGATGCTGGGGCACAGCGTGCGGACGATTCCTGAGGCATGTCGATGGGCTTCCAGCGATGCGACCGTGTGCACCTCGCTGATCGACGCTCGCCTTCTGGCTGGAAGCGCGCGGCTGTTCGCGCGGTTCCAGGAGCAGTATGTTCGCCAGGTGCGTCAGCGGACGCGGCCGCTTCTGCGCGATTTGCTCCATGCGCGCGCCCAGGAGCGGCTCCGTTACGGCGAGACCGTGTACTTGTTGGAGCCGAACGTCAAGCGTTCGCGTGGCGCGCTGCGCGACGTGCAACTGCTTCACTGGATCGCCTTCATCCGGTACAGCCAGGATTTCGGGGACCCGTTTCCCATCGCTACGACGAATTCCGCCGATCCGTTCGACGGAACGACTTGCACGGAGCCGATGCCTAGGGGGCTCGAGACGCTGCTGCGTCGCGGATTGTTCACCGAGGGAGATGTGGCGGCATTGGCGGCGGCGCGAGAGTTCCTGCTGTGGACGCGTAACGAACTGCACTTCCAAAATCGGCGGGCCCAGGACGTGCTGAGCCGCGCCGAACAGCTCCGCATTGCCGAATTGCGCCGGTACGAGCCGGTGGCCGGTATGATGCCGGTAGAACAGTTCATGCAAGACTACTTCCGGCATACCACGGCCGTCAGCCACGCGGTCGACCGCCTTAGCCGGCAGGCGCACAGCCGGGAAGCGGCATCGCATTGGGCAACCACACTTTTCGGCCAGCGCGTCGAGGGGGGCATCCGGGTCGGGCCCGGCGGCCTGTTTGCCGGCCGGCAGGCGTTGGCCATGCTCCAGGGCAATCTGACGGAAATTATGCGGCTGGTCGGGCTGTCGGCCACGTACAACAAGCCGATTGCGGCCGGCGTGTGGGAGGTGATCCGTCGCGAGGCCGCCCGGCTGCCCGATGCTCTTCCCCCACCGGCCTGCGCCCGTTTCCTGGCTTTGCTGGACCGGCCGGCCCGGTTGGGCGACATCCTCCGGTGTCTGCACGATATCGGTCTGCTGGAGCGGTTCATTCCGGAATACATCCACGCCCGCGGATTACTCCAGTTCAATCAGTATCACAAGTACACGGTGGACGAACACTGCCTTCGCGCCGTCGAGTTCGCGAGCAACCTGGCGGTCGATCACGGTCCGTTGGGCCGCGTCTACCGGACCCTTTCGGAAAAGCGCGTGCTCCACCTGGCCCTGCTGCTGCACGATTTGGGAAAAGGCCACCCGGAGGACCACTGTGAACTCGGCCGGCAGATTGCCGAATCCGCCGCATCGCGGCTCGGCCTGAACGGCCACGAGCGCGAGCAACTCGGATTCCTGGTCGCCCGCCATAATCTGATGAACCACCTCGCCTTCCGACGCGATACGAGCGACGAGCGGCTGCTGGTTCGTTTTGCGGTGCAGGCAGGCACGCCGGAGATGCTGAAGATGCTGTATCTGCTCACGGCGGCCGATCTGGCCGCGGTCGGGCCAGGTGTGCTTGACGGATGGAAGATCGAGATCCTCACGGAACTGTACCACCGGACCATGCAGTACCTGGCGGGCGATAGTCCGGCAACGACGGCCGAAGCCCTGTTCACGTCGCGCCGGCAAGGGGCCCAGGCGTTGCTCGACGTTGCCGAGGATCCCTGGCTTGCGAGGCAGCTCGACGCGCTGCCCGACGCCTATCTGCTGCAGACCGAACCGGAACAGATTGCCGACGATCTGCACGCGTTGCGGGCCACGCCGCCCGGTTCCGCGACGGCCGGCGGCCGCTTCATCCCGGAGACGCAGTCGGTGGTCTACACCGTCTATACGTCAGAAGACATTGCTCCCGGCATCTTCCACCGGCTGTGTGGCGCTTTGACCGGCCATGGACTCGCCATCCGCGCTGCGCAGATCAATACACTCGCCGACCGATTGGTGCTGGACCGATTCTGGACGGTCGATCCGGACTACGCAGGTGAACCGCCGGCCGAGCGAATCGAGGCGGTCAACCGGTCGCTTGTCCAAGCGCTGACCACGGCTTCGGCCGACGCTGCCCCCAAATTCCGCAAGATGTGGCGCAGTCACGATGCAACGTCGATCACGGGGCGTCACGCACGATCGCGCGTCCAGATCGACAACGCCACCTCGGATCGATACACCATTATCGACGTCTTCGCGCACGACCGAACCGGCCTGCTCTATGGAATTGCCCGAACCCTGTTCGAGCAGGGCCTTTCCGTTTGGCGAGCCAAGATCGGAACGCACATCGATCTGGTCGTCGACGTCTTTTATGTTACCGACGCGGACAACAACAAGATCACCGATCCCGTGCAACTGCAAAACCTCCACCATCGACTGATGGAGTTGCTGGCTAACAGTTGACAGGTGTCAGTTGACAGGTGTCAGGTGACAGGTGTCAGTTGACAGGTGTCAGGTGACAGTTGACAGTTGACAGTTGACAGGTGAGAGGCGACAGGTGTCAGGTGACAGGTGTCAAATCTCAAATCTCAGATCGCAGAAGGGGTTACTTCGCGATTTCATCCCCCATCAGAAATCAGAAATCAAAAATCAAAAATCCCCCATCCCCTTGGTTCTACTGGGGGAATTCGGTGGGCGGTTCGATGATGGGGTATTCGCCGGAAAGGGCCTTGAGGAACTCGACAAGGTCCGCCTGGTCCTCTTCCGTCACCTCGCCGCGAATTCCCTTGAACAACGCGGACAAGTTGGGGTTGTCCTGCCCGCCGTTGGCCATCAGGGCAACGGCCTCTTCGAGCGTTTCCACGCTGCCATTGTGGAAATAGGGCTGCGTATTGGCCACTTCGCGCAAGGCAGGCACGCGCATGCGGCCCATATCACGCTCCTTGCCGGTAACCTCCATGCGTCCCTTGTCAGGTTCGGGCAGATCTGCGCCCACGCCGGCGTTGTAGAACTGGAAATTGCTGAAGATGGGCGGGGCATGGCACACGGCGCAGTATTCGTCGAAGGTGGCCATTCCACGCTTCTGGGCCTCGGTCAAGGCGTCTTCATCGCCTGCCTTGTACTTGTCGTACGGCGAATTGCCGCTGAGGATCGTCCGCTCGAAGGCGGCAACGGCCTTGGCGAAGCCTTCTTCGGTCACGTCCGTGCCGAAAACCTTCTGGAATCGCTCCTTGTATCCTTCGATCTTATTGAACGAGAGCACCACATTGTCCATGGAACTGCCCATCTCGACGGCGTTGCCCACCGGGCCTACCGCCTGTTCTTCGAGCGTCGCGGCACGGCCGTCCCAGAACTGGTTCGGCGCATAGGCGGCATTGATGACGGTGGGCGAGTTGCGATTGCCCACCAGCGGATGGCCGTCCGCCCCCGCAATGCCTGCACTGGTCGCCCGATGCTCCGCCCACGCCATTTTCGGATCGTGGCACGTGGCACACGAAACCGTACCATCGCTGCTAACCCTCTTGTCGAAATAGAGCAGGCGTCCCAACTCGATCTTCTCGGGCGTCATGGGGTTGTCTTCGGGAATCGTCAGCTCCGGAAGCCCAAGCGGGATGACCGGCAGCGTCGCCGCCTCGGTTGCCGCCGGTGCCTCTTGCGCCGGGGCAGCAGGTTCCTCGGGTTGGCCGGCCGGCGTTTCTTCGGTTGCCGCAGGCTCTTCCTCCGTCGTAGCCGGTTCGGGCATTTCTGCCGGGGCGCATCCCAAGGGGAGGACCGCCAGCGACGACAACAGCAAGCCGCAGACGCACAGCCAAGACAATCGGGTCACGTTCATCGTACCTGTCTCCTAGAAAAATCCTGAGTCTTTCCGGATGGCAGAGTCGCCGATCCATCTCCACCTAGCGCCGGTATTGTACCGCAGTCGACTGTTGCGGGCAACCGTGGGGAACGGGAGGCTTCGCTTGATCTCATACTGGCCGCCGTCGGCATCCAGGCCGTCGAACGCCGAGATGTTCACGCCCCTGCCGATGCTGAGACGGGTTCGCACACGGTCATTGCGGACAGGGCGTGTCGCGACGGCGGCGGATGAAGGGCAGGCAGACCACGCCGACGATTGCCAGCACGGCGGTCATCGGCTCGGGGATCGTCGATACACTATGCCCGTAGAGCCACTGGACATTCTCCCCGCTCAGGGGCACGTCCCAGAAAGCGACTTCGTCGATTAGCCCCTGGAATCCACAATCACCCCAACCTGGATACCCTAGAAGGATCGGGCCCGTATCGCCCTGGCCGATCACCTTCGTCATGTTAGACACAGTTTGCCCGGTATTGTTGGTCACATAGACCTTCACGTTGTCCGTCGTGAGTGATTCGTCCCATGTAACGACCACATGATTCCATACGTCATCAGGAGGCTTCGCAAAGTCCCCTATCCCGGAGGCGCCATTGATCCCAATACCTGCAGCAAGCGGATCTGAGTGGACCCACATGTACAGGCGGGCCGCTCCGGTGGTATGCAGGTAGTAGTCGCTTGCAAACATCTCGGTCGTGTAGGCCCAGAACTGGTAGCTTCCGGACATTCCCGAGGTATGGGTCGGCAGCCGCAATTGGTCCCGATCATCCACAAAGTCGACCGCATAGTTGCCGGCGTAGGCAAGCGGTCCCCCAGCAGACCACGAAGCACCGTTGACAAGCGAGGCGGTCTGCCCGCCGAACGTTGCTGCCGCCGTTGTACCGGCGCCTTCATCGAGAGCCCAGGCGTAGGTCGGCTCGGGCGGCACAATCGCACCGGCTGAATCCGTTGGCAACGCCCCGCACGTAAGGAAGACTGCTATAGGCAACACGACCACCGCCTGCACGACAAACGACTTCCGAACAATCGCAATCATGATCAGCCTCCCCGATTCCTGAATCGGACGACAACCAGCCGCAGCCAGGCGTTTGAGAAAGCATCCGGTCTCAGGTTTGGATGCGTTCTCGGGCATTGGGCTCGCGAGTACAATGGGGGCCCCGGCACACGTATGATTGTGGTGCGGGCAGTCCCCGGTTGTCAAGCGCAATCGCTGGGCTTCGGGCTTTTTCGGCGGAATTCCGAGAAAACCTTCCTTGAGACTATCACGGAGAGGGATCTCGAACGGCGCCCTTACCGCCGGATCCGGCCGGTGAAGCGGCAGCCGACCAGAAACTGCCGGCGGCCGTCGACTTCCTTTTCGGCAACGCGGGCAATGTCGGCGGTGAAGAAGGTCAACTGAGGGGCCTGCCCCAGCCCAACGACCACGCGTTTGAAATCAGGCGGGGTGTCCAGATAGAACGAGATGCCGCCGGCCGAGATGTCCTCGCAAACGACTTCAAAGAAACGGTTCCGTGCCGGCAGTCGATCGCCGAGCAGTGGGGCAATGAGTTGTCGATACTGGTACGTTCGCCGTGGACTGCTGCGCATCTCGTGTCCTGTTTGGGCAGGTTCACCTGTGGGTTGAAAGGGAGTGGTTCCCCTCACCTCGCCGCCATGTTCTGTCTCGGAAGCATCGCCCTCGGCCACAGCCTGCGGTGTCCGGGCGCGTGTCTTGACGAGTTCGGCGGCCAGTCGTGTGAGTTCCGTGCGATCGACACCACACAGCAGAATGGAAGGGCGGCCGCCGGTCGGTTCCGTGAGTCGCGTACCGCGGAGACGGACCGTGCACGAGGCGCCGTCTTTGGCAATCAGTTC
The DNA here is from genome assembly GCA_040772845.1 of Thermoguttaceae bacterium. GTDB lineage: Bacteria > Planctomycetota > Planctomycetia > Pirellulales > Thermoguttaceae > PWXP01. The sequence continues at coordinate 3,471,883 of JAXGXG010000001.1, read as the reverse complement.
GGTATCGAAGCCGCGCGGATCACGTCCTGCAACGGCCTCGCGGAAGAAGGCGGTGAACGGTTCCACGGCTTTCGGGGTCAGCAGGGTGGCAACGAATGCCTTGCCTGCCACCTCGGAGAGCGGGAACCCCAGCAGCCGCTCACTCGCCTCATTCATGCGTAGCAGACGGCCCTGGTGGTCTAGCGTAATGACCAGCGATTCAACGGCATCGAGCACCGACTGGGCCAATACCTTCTGCTTGGCCATTTCTTCTTCGGCATGAACACGGGCGATGGTGGCCGCCAGCAGGTGGGAAATGCTCTCGGCAAAGCCGGCGTCATCGGCATCGAACTGCCGGCGCGTCGGACTGTAGACGCCAAGCACGCCCAGCGGTTCCCGGTTCAGGTGAATTGGCACGCACAACGCACTGCGTACGCCCAGCTTGCGGAGGAACAGGTCCTGATAGGCCGTTTCCGCAGGCAAATCCGAAGTCATGACCACATTCGCCATCGTCAGCGCGAAGGCCGCCATGGAACTGACCGGCGTCATCGGTATCTGCTGCGAGACGGGATCCTTCATGTGCCCGGTCGAGTCGAGCGAAGCAACCGTCGTTACGAGGTTCTTCCCACCATCGGTTACCTCGGTGACACCTGCCAATTCGGTCTGGAGAATCTCGCCCACCAAGGCGACGGCATCTTGCATAAGTACGCCAAGCGAAGGCCGGGCAATCGTCCGGCGTCCGAAAGCAAGGATGGCCGCCTGGCGCCGGGCGCGTGCGTCGGTATGGTTCGCCTGCGAGCCCAGCCCGGAGACGACTTCTGACAGCCCCTCCAGTCGCAAGGCATTGCGTGTGTCGGCCACCGGCATTGGAATCATTGTCTCATGTCCCCGAACGAGGAATACCTAGAATCAAGTATATGACAAGCTTTTCCGGCGCGCCGTCCGGAAGGAACGGACATTCCGGTCAAACCGATCATTTCCACCGAATCGCGGAAGAATGTCAGCCTGCATTGGGGGGTTCCGCAGCCAGTTGCGCTTTGGCGAAACCGCTCGGCAGCCTATAATGACGAAGAGACATTTCCACCGTTTCTTCAGGAAGGAACAACTCCGATGCGGCAGGTATTTATGAAGACACTATGCGGATGCTTAATGCCCCTGGCAATGGCCGGTGGTCCGATATCGGCAGGCACAGCCCCCGCGGCGGAACCGCCGCAGCCGAAGGACCCCATCGTGGTTCCTGAAGCAACTACCCCCCAGACGAGGTACACCAGTGTTCGCAAACTGCCCGACCAGGTAACCCTTGCCGCCTTGGACAATGGACTCACGGTGATCGTGCAGGAAAACCACGTGGCCCCTGTCGCGACGGTCCGTTGCTTCGTCAATAACACGGGAAGCGCCTACGAAGGCCGTTATCTGGGTGCGGGACTCAGCCACGTGTTGGAGCACGTTGTCGCAGGCGGCAGTACGACGAAGCGTTCGGAGGAGGAGATCGAGCAGATCATCGATACATTCGGAGGCGCGACGAATGCGTTTACCTCGACCCACCTGACGGCCTATTACATCAATTGTCCCGCCCGCAACTGCATGGACGCCATCGAGCTTCTGGCCGATTCGATGCAGCATTGCGCGTTCAATCCTGAAGAGTTCGAACGGGAGCTTCGCGTCATCCGCCAGGAACTGGCCGATGGAGAGGCGTCCCGCCGCCGCGTGCAGTGGAACCTGCTGAGCGACACCGTGTATACGCTCCATCCGATCCGGTATCCCGTGATCGGGTACCTCGACGTTCTGAACCAGACGACCAACGAAGCGATCATCGATTTCTATCGGAGGCGTTACGTGCCGAACAACCAGGTGTTTGTGGTTGTGGGCGACGTCGAGACGCAGGCGGTGATGGATCATGTTGCCGCACAGTGGTCCGGAACGCCTCGAGGTTACGAGACGCTGGTGGACCTGCCCGTGGAGCCGGAGCAGCTTGCGCCGCGGGAAGCGGTTCGGGAAATGGACGGAACGGGTTACGACTTTGTTCTTGCCTGGCCCACCGTGCGTCTTTCGAGTTCGGATCTTTATGCCCTGGACGTGGCTGCGTACATTCTGGCGGAGGGAGACAGTTCTCGCCTGGTCCGCCAGTTGAAGTACGAGAAGCCCCTGGTGCTCTCGGTGAACTCGGCCAGTTACACGCCGCACTTCGCGCGTGGCTTTTTCGCCGTCTTTGCCAGCGCCCAGCCGCCTAGCTGGGAGGAAGCGTCGGCGGAAATCTTGCATCAGGTTTACCGGTTGCGAGACGAATTGGTCCATCCGGACGAACTGGCAAAGGCCAAGAAGCAGAAGGCGGCCGAACTGGTCTTCGGCGCCCAGACGGTGGAGCAGGCGGCCGACAGCCTCGGACGCAACTACCTTTCGACCAACGATCCGCTGTTCGACAAGCACTACGTCGAAGAGATTCAGAAGGTTACGGCGGAGCAGGTGCGCGACGTGGCGCGGCGTTATTTCGTACCGCAGCGACTGAACCGCGTCATCGTTGCCCCGCCCAATGGCGCCCCGAAGAATACGCTTGACAAGGCCGCCGGTCACGAGGACGAGATCCGCCTCGTGCAGCTCGACAACGGGCTCCGCGTGCTCGTGAAACGGCATACGCATCTGCCGCTGGTGAACATGCAGGCGTTTTCTCTGGGCGCTTCGCTGGTCGATACCGAAGCGACCGCGGGGCGAGCGGCCCTGGTCGGCGCCATGCTCGATAAGGGGATTCCGTCGATGGACGCGAGGAAGATCGCCGATTACTTCGATTCGATTGGCGGACGGCTGACCACCCGTGCAGGCCGCAATACGGTCTACGGTTCGGCGACCGTGTTGCGCGACGATTTCGAACGGTCTATGGATGTCTTCGCGCAGTGTATGACGCAGCCCACCTTCCCCGACGATGAGTTTATCAAGGTGCAAACCCTTATGCTCGGCGCAATCGATCGGCGGGCCGACAATCCGCAAGCGGAGGCGTTCGAGCTGTTCTATGACAGTCTGCCGGCCGGCTCGCCCTATCACCTGCTGCAGGAGGGCAAACGGGAAACGGTGGAGCGATTGACGCCGGCCGACCTCCGGGCCTATCACGCCGCGTACTTCGTGCCGGAGAACATGATTGTGACCGTTTTCGGCGACGTCGATCCCGACAAGGCGGTAGCCCTGGTCAAGCAGCATTTCGGCAAGTTACGGCCTGCACCTGGCTTCAAGCCGATCGGGTTCGACCGCCCGAACGAGATCGACCAGTCGATCGTTCGCCACAAGCAGACGGCGAAGGATACGGGAATGGTCCTGATCGGTTATCCGGGGGTGAGTATCTTCGAGCGCGAGGATTACGCGGCCCTGACGGTGCTCGACGCGATCATGTCGGGCTACAACTATCCGGGCGGCTGGCTGCACAACGAGCTGCGCGGCGCCGGCCTGGTTTATTACGTGCACGCATTCCAGATTTCGGGGCCTGCGCCCGGCTATTTCGCCATCCTGTCGCAAACACAGCCGAATCACGTCGACGAGGTCCTCGAACGTATTTCGGCGAACGTCGAACGGGCGGTGGAAGGGCGTATCTCGGAAGAGGAATTCCACAAGGCCCAGAAAATGATCGTCGCCCTGCACGCGCAAGAGAACACAACCATTGAGCAGCAGGCCTTGCAGGCGGCCCTGGATGAACTCTACGGGCTGGGATACAATTACGACCAGTCTTTCGACCAGCGGATTCAATCGGTCCAACTGGACGACGTAGTGCGCGTGGCAAAGAAGTACTTCGACCGTCGCGTAGTAGTCACAACGTCGCCTGAGAAACGAGAAGGGCCCTGACGCTTTTTTGCCATGCAGCGATTGCTTCTACTTGCCGCCGGGCTCGCCTTGCTTGCCCTCGGGACAGCCGTGTTCTGGCGGACTGCCAATGGCACGCAAGCTCCGGTTCGGCAGAACGAGCCGGCAGTCTCAGTCCAGTCTGCGCAACCAGCGCCTGCCGTGAAGACCGATTCCAGCGAGGCGGCGCCGGCCGCGGCCGGCGATCGGCTGCTTCTTGTCGGCACCTGGCAGGATGATTATCGCGGTCGGCGCACCATGACCGTCCGAGACGACGGTACGGCCACGATGGTGTGTGAACTGGAGGGTATGAACGCCCGCCTGTTCACACCCGTGTTGAATCTCAACCTCCGCTGGCGACTTGCCGATGGCGTGATGACGCGGGTTATCATCGACGGCGCGCCGCCCGATAAGGTGCAATTCGTAGTCAATCTCAGTAGTTCCAAATTTTAGCTGAAAGCGTCCGGTGTGTCAGAAGGTGTTGCGTGGCCGGAGGTTACGTCGAGGATGCATTGTGTGATTCCCATGATCACTTCGGCCACCCGCTGCAGGTTCAGCAGCATATCGCGGAATGGAAGACGCTCCAGATGTAACGCGAGTCGTCGTCCGTGGCGTTCCGAGAGGGTGGTCAAATGAAACCAGACCCAGACGTTGCGGAGGATCATCGCCAAGCCGAAGAAGAGCAGCCGCAACAGTGGATTGCGAGTGCAGGTGCGGATGCGTGCCTCGTTCATCTGGCGATAGCTGGTTTCGATACCGAACCGTTTGCGATACGTTTCGTACACCCATTGCGGGCTGGCAGGCCGGAATCCCCAAAACGCATACACGAACGCCCGTCGGCCGTGGCGTTTCCACTTGCCGGCAAGATTGCCGCACTTGACACAAATCCTGACGGTCGCGGTCTTGCCGTACTTGGTTGCCTTGGACGCTTTCAGGGTGTGTGTGGCCCAACCGCTCTTCTTCCATTGGGCGAAGGCCCGCGTACCCGTCGCGGCTTGGCCCGCCTTCGGCTTGCGGCCGCGTTTGACAACCGGCATCAGAAAAGCGCAGCGGGCTGCCTGCAAATAACGGATGACTGCAACCGAGTAAAACCCGCGATCCAGCAGCAAAAGCCGGCATTTTACGCCCTGGGCGCGTGCTTGACGCAGCAGGCGACGGACGACCTCTTCCATCGATTCGCCGCGCTGTACCGGCGTCAAGGCGATCGTGAAACGATGCCCGTTGCGAACCACGTAGCAGGTGGCGTATGCATGAAAGTGACTCGTGCCACTCTTCGGTTGGCTGCGATAGATTTCGTCGAGGTGCCGATGTGGCTCGCCATGGTACGGGATCAACGTCAGGTCGATCGCCAGCGTCTGTTTGCGCCGTCGCACGGCCTTGGGAAGGCCGTCCACCAGCGCCTTGTTCAACCGCTTCTCCAGTTCGTGATACTCCGGCAACGTCGCCACCAGCACGTTGAATACGGTCTGCTGTGTTGGCGCGCCCGCCAGATTCCGGCAAGCAGCGGAAATGAAGCCAATACGGGAAGCTGCGTAAAAGAGGACATTCAGCAAGACCGACGCCCGGCATTTGTACCCATGGTCCTGCAACTGGAGATGCTGCTGGACAATGGCTCCGGCGCGGTTGTGGACTTCGCGGCATGAGATCGTACAATGGTTCTTCCGTGAACGCATGGGTTACCTCCTGGTCTGGACTTGGGTATGTGTGATCCCCTAAGTCCTTTACCAAAAAGCCCTTGCGTTCACCTATATCAAGTTACGAAATTTGGAACTACTGAATCTGATGGGCGCCCGTACCGACGAGAAGCTTCTCCGGCTTACCGAAACGGAACTCCACCTGCTCGATCCGGACGGTGAGACCGAGTATCGCTGGACGCGGGTTGCGGTGTCAGAAGCCGCTTCGTCTTCCGAGACTACCGCCCCGGCTGCCGGAAAGGCAACCTGGTGATTGTACGATACCGGAGGGCTTGCGCCCTGCCGCTTTCATGGCGGCGTCGTATGCGGTGACGACGTTGGCGCAAGCCGCCCGGTGGCGGTTCGCGCGATTGTACGATACCGGAGGGCTTGCGCCCTGCCGCTTTCATGGCGGCGTCGTATGCGGTGACGACGTTGGCGCATGGCGCAAAGACGGAAGCGACACCGTAGAACGGCCGTGCTTTCGGAACTGGCAGAGTCTCCGCGAGCGTCCCTTCCGACGCAATATGGAGGTCCCTACGCGATGAACCTGCGTTCCTTGGATAGTTTCCCGACGATTGTCCTCGCCGGACTCTTTTCGATGCTAGACTAGCGGTAGGCCGAATCGGCATGACGCCGTGTACCTTGTATGTTGTCCGTTTCGGCTTGGTTTTCGCGTCTCGTTCGCTTTGCCGGCCATAACGATTATTCGGGTTAGTGCACGCGAGAGGTGGGGGTAAATCCTGTGAGTCACAAAGGCAAAAAACGACACCGTGCACCGCGACAAATGTGACCTACGGTTTTGATAGACGAGGCGACTTTGGGGTCGCTGTGTGTGAGTCGGTCGCCGTTTGAATCTTTCGAGAGCAACGATGGGCTTCCTGAAAAAGTTTTTCCGAAATGTCTTCCGCGAAGGCGCGATGCCTGCCGGCGCCAGCAGCTTCGAGCACCTCTCCGAAGAGGATCTTGAAGCCCATCTGGGCGTTGACCGGTACGGCAGCTTCGTGCTGACCGAGGCCGTACGGCCTTCGTACGACCTGCAGGTAATTCCGACGGAAGGTTATCGGCACGACGCCTATCACGACGAGCAGAATCATAGCAGCGTGCCGGTTCTGATGGCGGCCGTTTCGCGCGATCGGCTTTTCGACGTCTTCATGGACTTGATCACGCCGTTGGGCAGCGTTGTCGATGTCGTACTGGAAACGAGCCACCATCGCGATTCTCGCGGTCACACCGATCTGTATCGCGAGCACATCGATATGCCGGTGCTGAAGAGCATTCTTTGGGATTACGAAGACCTGCTGCTGAACGACGGCTGCACGGGCATTGCCGTATTGAATCCGGACGTTCCGCAGGAGATCCAGTTCGACGAACACAAGCTCCTGATCGTGTATGGCGAGCAGCTTGTTCCGTTCGAGCATGCCCTCCGGCAGCGTGAGGTTCGTTGCGACGATCAGTTGAAGTTCATTACGGAAGCGGAGCACGTCCACTCTTCAAGCGATCAATACTCGCGCCAGTTCGATGAACTGAAGACGCGTCTGGGGATGGACGGCGGTTTCGAGTGATCCGCTCCGCCCCCTGATCGCAGCCGCTTCACCGGCCGTTTCGCCGGCCGCCTCGCCGACCGCCTCGCTGGCCGCTCAACGCAAGCCCGGACAAGCTGGGGGTTCAGGGATTGCCTGCCGTGCTGCAAGGCGAGCGGCGGAGACAAATGTACAAGCACGCAGCGCCAGCAAGTGGATCCAATCGACCCACTCGCTTGCGCTTCGAGCTTGTCTTGTCGGTAAGAAAGCGGCTTGTTTGACCCACCCTACCTATCGTGAATAATCCGGGATAACGGGATTTGCCTGTCGGTGCGGCAGACTGCGCAACCTCGGTTCTCTGTCCGGTTCGAGGTCGTGTATTGCCGGCAGAAGCGGCAACATCGGCAAGGCTACCCAAGCTGGAGCGTATCTCGTACACTGGGTAGGACAAGGAATGACCGTCCACGAGCCGGCGACGCGGTGTTTTCTCTGCTGCATGTGAGGGGGACGGTCCCATGTTCTCAATGCGAGTCATCATCATGCAATACCAATCGGTCAGCCCGGCCCGCTCGGGCTTTTTCTGGCTTGTTGCCGCCCTGTGTCTTCTTGCGATCGGCTGCGATACGTCTGCGAAGCAAGGCGATCAAGGGCAATCGGGCGATGCGACCGGTACGGACGAGCCGCCCTTCCTCGCCGAACCTGCCGGGGAGCCGGACGGCGAGCACGGCCGTCAATTCTGGCAAATCCTGATGCTCGGCGGAAAACGTGTCGGATATGCAAGCACCACCATTCGGCACGCCACCGAAGACGGGCGCGAGCTGAAGCAGGTCGATGGGCAGACCGTGCTCCGCGTGCAGCGGTTCCGCCAGACCACGGACCAGAAGATCCGATTCACCGATTTGCAGGCGGCCGATGGAAGTTTGCTGCGTTTGAGGGCCACGATCGAGCAGGGAAGCGAACCGCTGAGGATGGCGGGCGTCGTACGCGGCGATCGGCTGGAGCTGGAGATCGGCACGCTCGGAAAGACGACGAAGTACTCGCTGCCCTGGTCGGCCGACTGCGGCGGATTCTACGCCGTTGAGAGTTCTCTTGTGCAAAAGCCCATGCAACCGGGCGACGAGCGCCGCTTGAAAATGCTGATCCCCGGCTTGACTCACCTGGCGGAGGTGGAACTGAAGGCGGTCGGACACGAGCAGGTTTCTCTTCCGGGCGGCCAGTTCAAATTGTTGCGGATCGAGAATGTGACCCGCATGGGGCCCGGTCAGGAGCTGCGCAGCGTGCTCTGGACCGATCCCGAAGGCGAGGTCCTGAAATCCTGGACCGATACGCTCAACCTCGAAACGTATCGCGTTCCCAAGGACGTGGCATTGGCCGAAATCGAGCCGGGCGAGTTGGACCTGGGATTCGACTTGGCCGTGAAGCTGACCCGGGCGATTCCGAACCCGCACACAACGGTGCAGGCACGGTATCGACTCACCCTGGAAGACGGCGATCCGGCGGAACTGCTCCCCCAGGGTGCTTCGCAACGCGTCGAGGCCAAGGGGCCGCACACGGCGGAGGTGACCGTCTACGCGCTTCGCCCCGGTACGGCAGGCAATCCCGACGCGGCTGACGAAACACCTGCCGAGGCCGACCTCCGCCCGTCGAATATGATCCAGAGCGACAATGCGGAAATCGTTCGACTCACGCGCGAGGCCGTCGGTGACGAGAAGGACCCGTGGCGGAAGGCCGTGGTCCTGGAGCGGTTTGTCGGGACGTACGTCAAGCAGAAGGACTACTCGCAGGCGTTCGCCACGGCGGCGGAAGTGGCGAGGCAGCGCGAGGGCGACTGCACGGAACACGCCGTTCTGCTGGCGGCCATGTGCCGCGCCGCGAACATCCCTGCCCGTGTGGCCGCCGGGCTCGTATACTTGCCGGGCCGGCGTGCGTTCTATTTCCACATGTGGACCGAGGCGTACATCGACGGCCGTTTCATTCCGTTGGACGCCACGCTATCCGGTGGTGGCATTGGAGCGGCCCATCTGAAGCTCACGCAGGCGAGCATGGAGGGCAGTAGCGCGTTCACGGCCTTTCTGCCCATTATTCGCGTGATCGGCAAGTTGAAGATCGAGGTGATCGAAGTCGAATGAAGATTTACACACGCAAGGGCGACGGGGGCCGAACTTGTCTTCCCGACGGCAGCGGCATTGCCAAAGACGCCGCGGTCATGGAAGTATGCGGAACGCTCGACGAGTTGAGTGCGGCGCTGGGTCTGGTTCGGGCCGAGCGGCTGCCAGGGGCCACCGACGCGTTGATCGAAGAGATTCAGCGCACCCTGCTGCGGCTTGGCGGCGAAATCGTCATGTCTGATCTTGCGGCGGACGCTTCCCAGGCGATCGGGCCGCAGCACATTACGGCCCTGGAGGCGGCGATTGACGGCCATGCGTCCGACCTGCCGCCGTTGCGCGCCTTCGTACTGCCCGGCAATACGCGAGCCGAGGCCGCGCTGCACCTTGCCCGCACCGTCTGCCGCCGCGCCGAACGCCGGATGGTTTCTCTGGTCCAGGCGGAACCACAACGTGTAGCCGAACACCACCTTTCCTACCTGAACCGATTGAGCGATCTGTTGTTCGTCCTGGCGCGATGCATGTTTGAACCGATGAGTTACTGAGCCATCCTTTGAGGGAACGTGCTGTCATGTTTCTGAAGCAATTGCAGAAGTTGTGTTCTTTCACAGAGATCGACGTTTCACAGAACCGCTTGCGGAGCAATGGGGCCGTGCGCCGGCCGCCGTGGTGGTATTTCGTTCCACTTCTTTGCCTGTTGCTCGGCGCGGATTGGCCGACGTTTCAGGGCGATTACCGGCGCAGCGGCGCGTCGCCTGAACGGGTTGCGCCGCCGCTGGCCGAAGTATGGCGTTATCGGGCCGCACACGCGCCGGCGCCCGCCTGGCCTGAGCCGGCCCGCGAGGACGTAACGAATCGTTTCGGCAATCTTCGCGCAGTGGTCGCCTACGACCGTGCATTCCACGTCGCGGTTGCCGGAGGTTGTCTGGTTTTCGGTTCGTCGGCTGATGACAAGATCTACGCCCTGGACGCGGCAACGGGGCAGCAGCGATGGAGCTTCTTCACGGGCGGCCCGGTTCGACTCGCGCCGACCGTGGCCGGCGACCTGGTCTACGCCGGTTCGGACGACGGCGCGGTCTACTGCCTGCAAGCGGCCGATGGCCAGTTGGTCTGGAGACGGTTTGTGCACGAGCCGCTCACCTGTGTGCCGGGCAACGGACGCATGATTTCGCTGTGGCCGGTCCGGTCTTCCATTGTGGTCGATGGCGGAATCGCCTATGCGGCGGCCGGCCTGTTCCCGAACGAGGGTGTGTACCTGGCGGCACTCGACGCCAAGGACGGCGCGGTGCGTTGGAGTCGAAAGATCGGCGTTTCGTCCCAAGGCTACATGCTCGTCTCGCCGGACCGTTTGTATGTGCCCACCGGCCGCACGTCGCCTGCCGTCTTCGCTCGGGCCGATGGCGAGCCGCTTGGCGGTCTTCCAGACGGCGGGAGCGCTTGCGTGCTGGTTACTGAGCAGGACGTTGTAGCAGGTCCGAGCATACGGCCGCCCGGCATTGCCGTTGCCGATTCGCAAACACGGGAAACACTGGCCACGTTCAACGGCCTGCGCATGGTTGTCAGCGGTTCGATGGCCTATCTGCAGTCGGAAGACAAACTGACGGCATTCGACCGGGTGCGGTATCTTGTCTTGGCTCGGGAAAGGAAGAGTCTGGCCGAAGACCGGAAGCGGCTGACGGACGGCGAGGATAAGTCCTCTGTTACGACCGAGCGACTGAAGGCTATCGACGCTCGGCTGAAAGAGATTGCCGTGGCGCAGCAGGCGTGCCGCGTCTGGTCGATCCCCTGCGATTGCCCCTATGCAATGATCCTCGCCGGCCGGTTCCTCTTTCTCGGAGGGAAAAACAGGGTAGTCGCCATCGATTCCGCCGATGGGCAGATCGTCTGCTCGGCGACGGTCGAGGGGACGGCGCACGGTCTCGCGGCGGCGAACGGGTGTCTTTTCGCCAGTACCGATCAGGGCGTTATCCATTGCTTTCGCCCTGCCAAGGATACCGACACGCAAACGGCTGCAAAAGTCGTTCATGCCACGCCCAGGGAACCCGTCAACGCTCCCGGGGCAAACGACGTCGGCTTCGGGCAATTCGCTCAACGCGTGCTGGCTGCGGCGAATTGCCGGCAGGGATACTGTATCCTGCTGGGTAGTTGCAAAGGGCAGCTTGCCTTGGAGCTTGCACGCCGCAGCCGCTTGCAGGTGATTGCCATCGAACCCGACGCGGAGCAGGTGGCCGCCGCTCGGCATTTGCTGGACGAAGCCGGTTTGCAGGGCACGCGCGTGACCGTAATGCAAGCCGCGTTCGACAGGCTGTCCCTGCCCGACTACTGCGCCAACCTGGTGGTGGCCGGCGATTCGCTGAGTTCCGGACGGTTGCCGTCGTCGGCTGCCGAAATCGGGCGCATCCTCCGGCCGAACGGCGGGATGGTCATCGTGCAAGCGCCGACCGACCGGGCCGACATGGCGGTATGGAAGACCTGGGGGGAAGGCACGTTGCCTGCATGGCAAGTGGAGTCGCGGGCCGGTTTTGTGTTCGGTCAGGCGCGGAGAGGGCCGCTTGAGGGCGCGGGGGAGTGGACGCACGCCTTTGCCGATCCGGCGAACACGGCATCGAGCGGCGACCGGCTGGTCAAATCGCCGATTCGCGTGCAGTGGTTCGGTGAGCCGGGGCCTCGACCGATGGTCGATCGCCATTTCCGCAATGCTCCGCCGTTGTACAAGGATGGTCGGCTATTCGTTCCCGGCCGCGAGGTCATGTTTGCGGTCGATGCCTACAACGGCGCTATCTACTGGGAGACGGAAATCCCGGATTCGCTGCGAGTTGGCGCCTTCCTTGACTCCAGCAGCATGGCGGTCGATGAGCGTTATCTCTATGTGGCCGCCGCCGACCGGTGCGAGCGGTTCAGCGTGGCCGACGGCAGTCGCAACGTGCTGGCCAGCATTCCGCACGATTCCGGCGACGGCGCGCCGGGCGAGTGGGGCTATGTGGCCGTGACGGGTTCGTTCTTGCTCGGAACGGAGCGTTCTCCGGAGGCCGCATATCGCCAGATCACTCGCCGGTCTGAACTCGACATTATGCCCGTATGGTATCCCAATATGAAGGTCGCCCTTAGCCGCTGCCTGTTCGCGCTCGATCGGGCAACGGGAAAGCTGCGGTGGCGGTATCGAAACGGCGTCATTATCGATACCACGCTAACGGCAGGCGGTGAAAAGGTGTATTTTCTCGAAAGCCGGAACCCGTCCGCCATGGCGGACCGCTCGGGGCGAATGACCATGCGAGAACTGATTGACGGCAACGAGGTGTTCCTGGTCGCGCTGGACATGGCTTCGGGCGACCTTCGCTTCGAACAACGCATCGAATCGCACAACATACAGCAGCCGGCCTACCTGAGCCTGGCCGAAAACATCCTGCTGCTTAGCGGCTCCAAGATTGCCGGCGGTGAGCACATCATCGCCAGCGGCCAAGCCGCCTTGCGCCAGCGGCGGGGGAACGAGCGCATCCACTACTACTTCCAGGCTTTCGACGCCGGAACCGGGCGGCTTCTCTGGCAGCGCGACCACGATACCGACCTGCCGGTCGACGGCGGCCACGGCGAGTTCAACCGTCATCCGACGCTTATCGGATCGGTTGCCTATACTTGGCCTTACGCATACAGACTTCAAACTGGGGAGCGTATCGAGGGCTGGAAGTTCAATCGGCGAGGCCACGGTTGCGGCAACGTTTCCGCGTCGGCCGAGTGTCTCTTCTGGCGAGGCGGCAATCCTTGGATGTACGACTTGCGGCCCGGGGGCGGCGCGGCACGGATCAACCAGGTCACGCGCCCCGGGTGTTTCATCAACATCCTTCCCGCCGGCGGCCTGATCCTCATTCCGGAAGCCAGTTCCGGCTGCACCTGCCCATACCCGATGCAAATGTCGGTTGCGTACGCGCCGCGTTCTCCGTAGCGGCAACCGATCGCCACGCAATGCTCAGAAACGCCGCTCAATCGGTCAGGATGAACTCGAACGGCTCATTGCGCGACTTGACCTCGGCGGTCAGGCCGCTGGTCTCCGCGCTCAGGTATTTCCGGGGAATGAGCGGTTTGCCGAGGCCTGGCTCCTTGCTGGGATCCGGCGGCGGGGCGTCGGGACTCTGGCTATCGAAGCAACTGAAGGCCACCTTGTGCGCGCCAACGACGGCGCCGTCTTCGTTGCCGTAGGTGGAAAGGCGGAAGGTACCATCCGGCTGGATGGTCCCGCTGGCCCCTGGCCCGGCCGCCGGCTGGAAGATTACCGCCCCGAACTCGAGCGGCTTGCCCTGGTACGTCACTTTGCCTTCCACCGGCGCTACCGGCAAACGGTCGCCGCCACAGCCGGCAAGGAACGAGCCGGCAACGAGAAATCCCAGAACCCAATAGGACCGAAGCTTTCGTTTGCTAGGGAATCGACTCACATTCACCTCCGTTCACTGAGCCCAAGGAGAAGTACGTTTCCATATTGATGTTTTCCGAGAGAAACGTCACGCTGCCATCCCCTACGAGAAAGCCTGCGCCGCCCGGATGATGGCTGCCCATCGGCAGATGATTGTAGCCCACGTAGGGCGAATTGTTGCGGTCGACCCGGGCGTTGATCGGATGGACGATGACCTTGCTCGTGTAGTTGCCGCAGCTTCCGTCATTGCCGAAAATCCATGCGCGGCAGTTGCCGGGCCAGTCGTTGAACGGGCAGGTGTCGCCGCGATCCTTCTGTACGAATTCGCCCATGGCCAACGTGTTGCTCAGGCCGTCGGTAACCCCGGAAATTCGCCGCGCGAAGTTGTATCCGAACATGCCGTTGCGCGCGAAGTCTCCGTAGGTCGAACGAATCGTAAATGGTCTTCTGCTCCAGGTAGGGGAGCATCGTGGAGAACAGACCATGGCGATAGTGTCCCCAGGCGCCATGAGGGAAATGGGTGCGGTAGGTGCTCAGATAATTGTGCAATGCCAGTCCCATCTGCTTCAGATTGTTGCTGCATTGCATGCGCCGCGCCGCCTCCCTCGCCAACTGCACCGCAGGCAGCAGCAGGGCAATCAGAATGCCGATGATGGCGATCACCACCAATAACTCAACGAGGGTAAAACCCTGCAAGTGCGGTTTCCGCTTGCAGGGATTCCAATTCCGTCGGAGCATGTGCCGTATCCTTTTTCGGTCAAGACTGCCAGAACCCCTGTCGCTTCCGCCGACGCCGGACAAGCAGGCCAACCAGAACCCTAAGACTGAGCAGGACTGCGGAACCCGGCTCGGGGATTGTCAGCGCGTTGTACAGCGAGAGCACGTCGGCGCCGGTGAGCGCCCGGTTCCAGATGGCCACTTCATCCATCAGGCCCGTGAACCCATACGCAAACGATACTCGCTTGGTGCGGCAAAATTCCTCGACAATCGGGGGGGTACTTCGGCTGGGACGTGGAAGAAGACATCGCGCGTGATCCGGGTGCGCAGGTTCAACGTCAAGCTGATGAAGGTGGGCGGGATTGCCCGCAAGAAGGATTGCCGCCGTGGCGGAAGCGGCGGGGATCGGCGTTATGACCGGCTGCATGGACGAATCGGCCCTGGGAATCGCCGCCGGCCTCCACTTCAGCCTGGCCGAGCCAAGCGTTCCCTGGGCCGACCTCGACGCGATCCGATTTATGCAGATTACAACCAGGATAAGCCCAAGCCAGGTTGTCAAGGTGCGATGATCCATTGCGGGAGCGGGGGATGATGTGCTCGACGTGAAATGTTGCGCCCTGCAATGCTTGGTGCATGCGACAATACTCACATCGTTAGCCGGCTCGTTGCGACACTTCATGCTCAATGTCGCTCCGGGCAGTCATGAGAGATTTCGTCCGAGCAGATGCAATACTTCAGCCCGCACCAGCGCGAGGCGCTCACTCAACTCCACCAGCGATTCCAGATCTTCGCGTTCGACATCTGTGAGAAGGCCTTCGTTGTTGCGATCCATCAGCTCCTGTAATCTTCGGTTGGCTCTGTCTGGCAACCGCAGATCACCCACAGTTTCCACACACCTCTGGGGGGCTTCGATTGTGCTACTCATCCGACACCCCACCCCTTCCGGAGCATATGCGTAATACCCCACATAGATTCAGCCTAAACGGGAACAAATCGTGCGTCAAGTGGCGTGTGTTTGGCAAGGTTGCGAGGCGTCACACTGTCTGCTAAGCTCGAAACGCAGCCGCCACTGAGAACCTCCCCCCATACCTACGGAGAGTCGGCTCGCACATGATGTGGCCGATTCGATCCCCACCCCTGGAGAATACAACATGTTCCGTCGAATGATGGCGAGTGGTCTTGTTCTCTTCTCGATCTTTGGGGCGGCGCCGCACGAGGGACGACCGCAGACCGTCACGGCCAAGGACCTTAAGCTGGCTGTGGACGATGCGGGCCGCGTAACGCAACTCGACATCGCAGGCACAAGCGTCATGGGCCGATCCGCGCCGGCGGCACTGGTTGAAATGGCCGACGTGACGCGCGGGCCTGAGTTCGTTGCCGGGACACGCACCGGGGGCGATCTGGCGGCCGGACTCGAACTGGCGTTTGAAGGGCTCGATGCCGGGGCGACCGTAACGGCCCAAGCATTGGAGCAGGGCGCGGTGCGGTTCACCTGCCGGCTGGTTGGGAAGAAGGACGCGCCGGCCCGCGGGGTCGTGCTGCGGTTGGCCCTTCCGGTCGATGCCGTCGGGTGGCAGTGGTACGACGACATGCAGACGTCTCGCGCTGTGGAGGAAGGCAAGACGTACGAGAACATCCGGCCGTTGCGAGAATGGCCCGATCTGCCGGAGTGGGCCGACCGGCCTTCATTGCGCATGGGTTCGGCCAACCGGAACTTCACCACGGTGCTGACCGGCCCGGTGGGGCTGGCCCTGGCGGTACCGATCGACCGGCCGTGCATCTTCCGCACCGCGTACGATGCCCAGCAACGCCAGCTTCATCTTGTGTACGACCTGGCCCTGTCACCCGATACGCTCAAGCCCAACGAATGGACGTTCGAGTTCGATTTGTACCCGTGCGATCCGGCGTGGGGCTTCCGCGGCGCGCTGGACGGCTACTACCGGCTACACCCGGAGCTGTTCGCCAACCACGTGAAGCAGCCGGGTCAGTGGATGGCCTTCTCGAAGCTCTCGCAGCTCGACAACGTGAACGAGTTCCTGTTCGGTGTTCAGTGGGGCGCGCCCGAAGTGGCGTACGACGACAAGATCGACGTGCCGAGCGTCGTCTACCTGACGCACGCAGGCCAGTTTGCCAACATTCCGGACCACAATCCGGAGACGGATCCGCTGCCGGGCCACGACGTGCTGCTGAAGGCGATGACCGAGGCGTTCCGCCGCACTACCGGCGTGGAGGACATGTTCGCGGCCGTGGCCTTGTACGACGCCAGGGGCAAGGCCGATATCCGCAAGACGCGTGCCTACGGCCATATCATCTCGCAATTCAACCTGACGCCCCAGTTGCCGTACGGCAAGTGGCTACTCGAACAGGCCACCCGGCGCACGGAAGGCGTTTTCGAGCGGACGGGCGGCCGGCTGGACGGCTTCGGCTATGACGGCCTCTGTTCCGGGCTGAACTACAGGACGGGGCATTTTCGGTACTCCGTCGCGCCGCCCATCTGGGACCCCGTGGCCAAGAAACCGGTGCTGAACAACCACTTCGACTCGTGCGCGTTCGCCCGCGCAGCCGCCGAGTCGTTCCGGGCCAAAGGGCAGATTTCCATCATGAACGGGTCGCTGCACGCCAGTTGCTTCGTGGCCCCGTGGCTCGATATTTTTGGGGCCGAGACGGGACTTCGCATCTCGCGCGAGGCGTTCAACTACGTGCGGAGCATCAGCCGCCACAAGCCGGTGGTGACCTTGCTCAAGGGCAACTATGAACAGACCTACGGCCGAGGCGAGATCGAACTGTTCATGAAGCGGGCCCTGGCCTACGGGATCTTCCCCGGCTTCTTCGACTGGTTCACCAGCGCCCTGGGCCCCGGCGGGCGTTACTGGGACCATCCTCCCTACTACGAACGCGATCGCGACCTGTTCCGTAAGTACCTGCCGCTGGTCCAGACCTTGGCCATGGCCGGCTGGGAGCCGATTACGCATGCCCGCGCCAAGCATCCTCGCGTCTTCGTCGAGCGATTCGGACCCGATGCCTCGGGGATCGTCTGGCTGACGCTGCTGAATGAGGACGCCCAGCCGTACGCAACCTGCGTGACGGTAGACGCCGCCAACCTGCAACTGGCCGATGACGTCGAGTGTGAAGAGATTCTCGACGGCCAAGTTGTCACGGTGCGTCGAGACGGCCGACAGTTGGAACTGGAGCTGGACGTCGAGGGCAACGGCGTGAAGCTCTTGCGGTTGAGCACGCCGATGCAGGCGGCCGCATGGCGACTGGGCCAGGCTGGGGACGTGGTCGCGCGCGGCATTCGCATGCGCGAGGTCGACGCCGACAAGCCGGCGGTGGCCGTTTCGTGGCATACCACCGGCGCGGCGACGTACGATCGCGAGCCGACCGACGACGGTTTCCGCATGGTCATGCAAGGCGCACGCGGCGCACAGTCGGCCTGGCAGTGGGCCATGCTGTTCCAGAAAGAGCCGGCGCCGGTCACCCTGCGAGTACGCGCCGCCGGCGAGAATCTTGAAGGCAAAGGGGCCCTGCGCATCCGGGCTCGCCATGCATGGGTCAGCCCCAGCTTCAGCCACTACGAAAACGTCTACCTGGACTTGCCCAAGGGAACCTACGAGTATCAAGACTTCGAGCTTACCATCACCCCAACCGAGCCGCTCCGCGCGATCTATCTGCAGCCGGAGATGGCGGCAGGCGTGACGGGGACCTTGCGAATCGCGTCGATCACGCTGGAGGATCGGTTCGGCGATGATTACGTCCGCAACCCGCGATTCAGCGAGTGGTACGAACCGGTTCCCGAAGCCATGCGCAAACGACTGGCGACGGAGAGCCAGACGCTCGGCGACGCCGTCGAGGGCGCCCGCAAGGCCGTACTCGAAAAGGCTGCGAAGGAAGCAATACGCAAACACCTGGCCACCGTTGGCGAAAAGACGACCGCCTTGCGCAACTGGATCGACCAGCAGAAGGCCCAGAACGGCTGCCGCCGAGTGCTGCGTGATGTAGAGACCGTGGAGCATCACCTGGGGCTGGTTATGCTGGCCTCGCTCGGGCTTGCTCCCCCAACGCTGGAAGCACCGTCCGAGGTAGTCGCCGGAGACGCCGTGCCGGTTCGTGTATGTCTGGCCGCACCGGCAGACGTTCCCGTATGCACGCATTGGCAGGTGGAAGGCGCGGCGGCCGAATCGGACGTGACGGCCCGTCCGGACGGTAGCGCCACGCTGCACGTCCGAAAGGACGCGAAGGCAGGCGACCACATTACGCTGCGGGCCGAGGTGCGGCTGGGGCCAACCGATAGCGCCGTGCCGATTGCCGTATCTCGCAATCTGGTGGTTGTTCCGCCATTGCAGGCGGATTTATCCACCGTAGCAGCGGCCGTGGAGACCGGCGCCTTGGAGATGAGCTTGAAGGTACGGAGCCACTTCGCCGAGCCAAAGAAAGCCCGCGTCGAGCTGACGGTTCCCGCAGGTTGGAGTGTTCCAGAGGTTCAGGAGGTGGAGTTGGAGCCCGGGCAAGAGAAGACGGTGCAATTCCTGGTAAAGCCGAGTAACGGCGCACAGGCGGGAAGGGTTGAGTTGGCTGCCGAAGTGTTCGTTGATGACTACTCGGCCCGAGCCGCGACAACCGCGCTTCACATTCCGCCTGCCGCAAACCGGGTGCGCAATCCCGGTTTTGAAGACGGCAAGACAGCCTGGTCCTGCTCGGGCGACTGCGACATCGATGCCGACGTAGCGCACCATGGAAAGGCCTCGTTGCGATTACGTAATGCGAAAGCCGGCGACAGTGCTCAAGCCAGTCAGGCGGTCACCTTGAACCAGAAGGAGCCCGCGCCGGTCCTGGTCCGCGCCGCCAGCCGTGGCGAGAACGTCGCCGGCGCCGCCGGCCGGAAGTATTCGCTGTACGTAGACATCTACTACACCGACGGCACACCGCTGTACGGGCAGGTTCACACCTTTCCCACGGGCACATCGCCGTGGCAGGTGGGCGAACTGGTCATCCGTCCCGAGAAACCGATCCGCAACGTGAACATCTACCTCCTGCTGCGCAACACGGCCGGCGCCGTCTGGTTCGACGACGTCGCCATGATGGAGGACGCGGCGGCGGAGTAGCACAGAGATCGAATGGAAGGTTGTACGAAATGTATGACGTAATACGAACGGCATCCTGTGACGGCGGACGAGTTTGCCGTTTGAATTAGGTATGCGGTACGAATGGCACTGCCGCTTGCGCCATTGACGCTCCAAAATCCCTCGTATAGACTAAAGAAAGCCCCTTTGGAAAAGAACGCTTCAACAAACGTCACGTAACCAACGCACATTTGTCGATCCTGTGATGCGGGATGGGGTTGTCAAACAGGAGTGGATTGTCATGAATCAGGTTATCACAGCCCTCTTTGCCGATGGAGTCCTGAAACCGGATCAGGAGCTTTCTCTCGCTGCAGGCACACGGGTAAGGTTACGCCTGGAGTCTACCGAGGAGCCGACCGGTTTGCACGAGCAAGCGTGTCTCGATCTGGATCGCTTGTGCGATACGGTTCCGATCATATCCAACGGCCCCCGTTTGACGCGAGACCAACTCCATGAACTCCGTTGATACGAATGTCCTCGTCTACCGCTTGGACGGTCGAGAACCGCATAAGCAAGCCAAAGCTCGCCACCTTCTCCGGCAACTGAGTTCTGATCCGACGCCGACAATCCTGCTATGGCAGGTTCTGGGTGAATTGATGCGTCAATTGCGTCACTGGCAGGACCAGGATATCCTCACGCGGGACAATGTCCTACGATATGTTGCCACAGTCCGAGGGTTATTCCCGTTGACGATGCCCACGCCTCAGGTGGTCGACCATGCGCTCGAACTGACCGGCCAATTCAGCCTGTCGCACTGGGACAGCATGTTACTAGGGGCATGTAAAGCGGCTTCAGTCACAACGCTTTACACCGAAGACATGGGCGCGCCAACCTCCATTGCAGGCATCCGGTTGGTCAATCCGTTTGCCTAGAAAACGGTTGGTGTGAAGTTCTCGCACCTCCAGCATAATGCGGCAGCCCGAGCTTGACGAACTCTTGGACCACAACACGACAACTAAAACGGCTTCAAGTTCCTTTCGCAGCAGAGACAAAAAGGGGACATTCTACTTTTCGCCCAGAAGTCGAATGTCCCCCGATACCCGTGGCCATTGGGCGAACTGGTCATCCGTCCCGAGAAACCGATCCGCAACGTGAACATCTACCTCCTGCTGCGCAACACGGCCGGCGCCGTCTGGTTCGACGACGTCGCCATGATGGAGGACGCGGCGGCGGAGTATCACTAACCCTGAACCTCCTGACATCATCATGACATCACGATTCACCCTTTGCCTTCTTCTATTCCTGCCGGCTATGTGCCTGGCCGCACCACCGCGGGGCGAGAATCTTCTGAAGAATGCCGATTTCGAGCAAATGGCCGACGGCAAAGCCGAGCACTGGCGGCCGGTCGCCGGTGGGTATCACATGACTCGCGATGCGGCGAGGCCGGCGTCTGCGGTCATGGCGTGCAAGTCGGCTTCGCCGGAAGCCTACTACGGGGCCATGCAGGAGGTGGTGTTCGATCCGCCCGTGCGGCACCCGCTAAAGATATCGGGCCGAAGCAAGGCCGAGGAAGCGCGAGGGGCCGATTTCTGCCTCTATCTCGACTGCTGGTACGAGGACGGAACTAATCTGTGGGGCGAGCGGGCCGACTTCCGCCTCGGCACTCACGACTGGCAGCAAGTGGAGCACGTCTTCACGCCGGCGAAGCCGGTGGCGAAGATCCAGTTCTTCATCCTGTTCCGCCAATGCACGGGCCGAGCATGGTTCGACGATGTATCGCTGAGCCTGGCGCCCTTCCAGGTAAACCACCAGCGAATCCTGCCCGGCGCGTACGGCGGCAACAGCCTGGACTACTCCGCGCGTCTATCTCTACCTGCCCAATGGCGACTGTCGGTCGTGCAAGGCGACCGCATCCTGCATGAGACCGAAGGTCGCGGCATGGCGGCCTCACTCGCCTGGAACGGCCGGGATGGAGACGGCGTGTTGCAGCCGGGCGGCGACTACACCATTCGTTTGATGGCAAACGACGATCTGCGAGGCGAAACGTTGCGTCACGAAGCAACGACTACCACGCCATCGGGCGAGAGCCGGGGCTATCTGGCGTGGACCGAGAGCAGCATGAACCGCGTCCTGGTCAACTCGCTGCCTGCGGAAACGGCATCGTCTTCCGCAGCCATTGCGTTGGCTCGCGGCGAGTACGAGAGCTTCCAGGTGGTCGTGCGGGCCGCGCCTGGAAACCGGCTGCGCGACTGTACGGTGGAAGTGGGCGACTTGCATGGGCCAAGTGGCGCGGTTCTGTCACGCGAATGCCTCGAGTGGCGGCAGGTGGGATTCGTTCACATTGCCGAGCTGTTCAATCACCCGCATTTGCCCGAAGAAGCCCTTCCCGGCTGGTGGCCCGACCCGCTCCTGCCGGTCAGTCGGTTCCAGGTACCCGAGGCAACGACGCAATCGCTTTGGTTCACGCTGTACGCACCTGCCGGAACACCGGCCGGTCGGTATGAAGGCGCGGTCACGATCCGGCCTGTTCATGCGCCGGCCACGCAGGTTGCCGTCGAGGCCACGGTCTACGACTTCGATCTGCCCACGCGGCCGAGCATCAAGACGGCGTTCGCCCTGATGGACGGCTTCCTGGAGCGGATTTACGGCCGGCCGCTCAGCCCGGAACTGCGCCGGACCTACGGCGACTTCGTCCTTGAGCATCGGCTCAACCCCGACGACATCTCCCGCACCGACCCGCCGGACCTGGACGATGTGGCCCATTACCGCGAGCACGGCATGAACGCCTTCAACGTGCTGAACATGGTCGAGCATCGCGGCTCGCGGCCGTGGACGTGCTATAGCAATCTGGAGACCTACACGCCCGAGTTCAAAGCGAAGCTCATCGAGCGGCTCGACCCGTACATTGCCGAGTTGAAACGCCGCGGCCTGGCCGACGGGGCGTACATCTACACGTTCGACGAACGCGGCAAGGACTTCTGGCCCGTTATGCGCGAATACTTCGGCATGGTCAAGCAGCGTTGGGACCTTCCGACGTTCACCACCGCCTACGTCCCGCAGGATCCAGCGGTGATGAAAGACCTGAACATCGACTGGAACTGCCCGTTGACGCCTAAGTACAACTTCGATCAGGCCGAAGCCTGCCGCGCCGCAGGCCTGCAAGTGTGGGCCTACGTGTGCCTTGGCCCGCGCTACCCGTATGCCAACTGGCTGGCGGACGATCCGCTGGTCGAAGCGCGGGTGCTCTGGTGGCAGGCATATCATCAGAAGATGGACGGGCTGCTGTACTGGGCATTGAACTACTGGCCACGGCTCCATAACGACTACGTCATCGACCCGGAGACCGACGGCCCGCAACTGCGCTGGAGCATCACAAGCGGCGGCAATCACCCACGCCTGCACGGCGACGGCGTACTGCTCTACCCCGGCCCGCGCGGCCCGATCGGCTCCATCCGTCTTGCCAACATCCGTGACGGCATCGAAGACCACGACTACCTCTACCTGCTCGCTGAAGCAACCGGCGACATCGATCAGGCCCGCACCGCCTGCCTGCCCGTCACCACCAGCCTCACCGAGTTCACCCGCGATTCCAAGGTGATATCGAAGCAGCGTGACGCAATCGCCCGGCAGATCGAGAAGATGCAGGCACAGGGACAAGTCCAATGAAACGAACCTGCGGCTTCATCTTGCTGGGGGTAAGTGCCCTATCTGTCATTCTGGCCGTTGTGACGAATGCGATAGCGACAGCACCCGCGCGAGCGAGTGATTCTGTGAATTTCGGAGGGGTTGCCGTCGCTGCTCTGGCGTTTGTGGCTGCATGCACGGGCATAGCGGGTCTTCTGTTGATCCGGCGAGATGGGAGCGAAGGCTAGAGCCAGCCCTTCAGACTTCTGGCAGAGGGCCTTATTTCTGCGCCCGGAGTTACACCTTCGGTATAGAAGGAGTTCTCATGGCGGGAGTTGCCACAGACAACTCACGGCCGATTCCCCATCCCCTTTTCACCATCCGCCATGCTGGGAGCAAGCGCTTCATCAGGTCGTTATATCCGCCGAAACGCGACGCCTCATCTGTGTGGAGTTCATGTTATTTCTGTAGTATCAGGGCCCCGTCCAGGCAGGAGAACGACGAATGACCGGCAATAGAAAGACCCTCGCCGCGCCGATTCTAATCATCGCCGTGGGGATCGGTTGGCTTCTCACAACGCACAATGTCGTCCCCGGCGTCAATTGGATTTGGACGATCGGACTGGGTGCAACGGGCGTGTTGATCCTGGCAGGCAGTTTCGATAAGGTGACGGCCGTTATCGGACCGTTCCTGATCGCCGCCACCGTCTTCTCCATCCTCCGGCAAACCGGACGCATGGACATCGATACGGAAATACCCTCCCTGGTCATTACCTTCGGTACACTCATGCTGGCAGCCCAGCTCTTGCCGATCCCACTTCCCAAATGGATCGTCGAACCCCCTAGTTCCAAGTCTTGACGGCCAGCGAAGACGTTGGGCCAAGTGCCCCTCGGTGTTGGCCACAAGTCTCGGACGCCCCCGTGTCGGCTTGCCCGGCCCGCAGCGGTGGTCGTCTGGGAAGCTCTGTTGACCCAAGTGGCAATGTGCAGCAAAATGGCTTCGGATGTTCAAATGCTGGAGTTGCGCCATGCAGACGGTACAGATAACGCTCGACGAAGAACTGGTTTTCGACCTGGCCGTAAAGTACTATCCGCAGGTGTACGTCATCGACGCCGCCGGATGCTGGATCGGCAGTATTAACCGGTCGACGGTCCTGAACAACGTCATCAACTTTTAGCGGGAGAGCTTGCCGTGCTTGTTCCGATTCTGATATTCCTGATCACCTATGTCGCGATTGCGTCCGAAAAGGTCGACAAGACAATTGCCGCCATTTTGGGCGCAGGCGCCGTCATCATGCTGCATTACATTCCGTACGAGGAAGTGTTGCATCTGATCGATCTGAACGTCATCTTCCTGCTGATCGGCATGATGGTGATTGTATCCGTGCTCTCCTCGGCCGGGTTGTTCGAATGGGTTGCCATCAAGCTGGCGCGGGTCGGCAAGGGGGAAGGGCTGCCGATCATCATCATGCTCCTGCTGGCTACGGCCTTCCTGTCGGCCTTTCTCGACAACGTGACGACCGTGATTCTGATTGCGCCGATCACCATCCTGCTGGCGCAGATTCTGGATATCAGCGCCGTCCCGATCCTGATCCTGGAGGCCGTCTTCTCGAACATCGGCGGCACGGCCACCCTGGTCGGGGACCCGCCGAACATCCTGATTGGTTCGGAGACTTCGCTCTGCTTCAACGACTTCCTGCTGAACCTGGCGCCGATCGTGCTGATTGTCATTTTCGTCTCGCTTGTCGTGACATACCTGCTGATGCGACGCGCCGCCAAGACCACCGCAGCGGCGCGGGATTGCATTTTGAAGTCGAAGCCGGAACGGGCCATCGTCGATCCGGTTCGGCTGAAAAGAGGACTGTTCGTCTTCGGGCTGGTCCTCGCCGGATTCTTCTGCGGGCGCTTGCGGGGATCGTGGCAATTTGCGGCGCCGTACTGATGGTTCTTCTGTGCCGCGTTGACGTCCACCATGCCCTGGCTCAAGTGGAATGGAATACGGTCCTGTTCTTCATCGGGTTGTTCATGCTGATCGGCTCGCTGGAGGTCAACGGCGTATTCGAATCGCTTGGCGAACTGGTACTGCACCTGTGCAGCGGGTATCTGCTGATGACGGTGAGCGTGATACTCTGGTTCAGCGCGATTGCCTCGGCTGTGGTGGACAACATCCCGCTGGTCATGGCCATGATCCCGCTGGTGAAGAGCATCATCCCGGTATTCGCATCCGAGATGTCGATGACGGTTCCGGATCAGATTGAAGCCCACATCGCCCAGCCGCTGTTCTGGGCACTCGCACTCGGCGCGCGCCTGGGCGGAAACGGCTCGCTGGTCGGCGCATCGGCCAACGTGGTTATTGCCCAGATCGCTCGCCGCAACCGGTACGAACTCAGCTTCTGGCAGTTCACCCGCTACGGCCTCCCCTACATGGTGCTGAGCCTTGTCCTTTCTTCCTTCTACCTATGGCTCCGCTACTTCTGAAACAGATGAGAATCCTATGGCGACACCTTGGACGAAGAAGGCGAATTGCTTGACAATGGAGTTCCGGACTTCCATAATGAAGACCTCTCGTAGGACCTGCTTGCAGGATTACGCGAACAGTGCAACCGTGATGTTGGCGCGATCGCGAAATTGGCCATGAAAGAATCGTACGATGAGCGATGTACCAGGTATGGGACTGAAAATGAACTTGCAACCCTGGGGAGGAATGAGATGAAGACGGCGTTTTTCTGTGTGGTGACTGCGCTGCTGGCCGGTTCGGCGTGTGGGGCTGAGTTCCAGAAGGTGCGGTGCGAGGGGGCGTATCCGGGGCACCTGCAGGGAGTCTGCGTGGACGACGAGGCGATCTACTGGTCGTTCACGACGCAACTGGTGAAGACGGACGCTACAGGAAAGGTGCTCAAGCAGGTACCGGTCGCCAATCATCATGGAGACCTGTGCCATCACGACGGGAAGCTCTATGTCGCGGTGAATCTTGGCCGGTTCAACCACCCGGAAGGAAACGCCGACTCCTGGGTGTATGTCTACGATGCCCAGACGCTCAAGGAACTTGGCCGGCACGAAACGCAGGAGGTGTTTCACGGGGCAGGTGGAATGGGCTTCCGGGATGGGCACTTCTTCGTGGTGGGCGGATTGCCGGACGGGGTCGAAGAGAACTACGTGTACGAGTACGACGGGGAATTTCGCTTTGTGAAGAAGCACACGATTGCAAGCGGCCACACGCACCTGGGCATTCAGACGGCCGCATTTGCCCACGGTCGGTGGTGGTTCGGCTGTTACGGCAGTCCGGCCATTTTGCTGGTGACCGACCCTGACTTCGCCATGCAAGGGCGCTACGAGTTCAATTGCTCACTGGGAATAGTCGAGTTGCCGGAAGGGCGCCTTCTGGCCGCACGCGGCGGCCACGAGAAGGGCAAAGGCTGTACCGGCAGCGTTCAGCCGGTTGTACCCGACGAGGCATCCGGTTTGAAAGTCGCGCCTTAAGCCTGCGGGGCTGTTGGGGTGTCGGCGGCGGATCGGAGGACGAGGTGGGCCATTTCGGGCGGGCAGTTCAGGCGGATGGGGAACTGTCCGGAGATGCCGCGGGTGACGTGCATGACCGTAGGCGGCGCGTAGAAGATGCCGGAGGCGTAGCGAACGCCTTTCTGACTCGGCGTGAGCAGGGCGCCGAGCCATGGCAGTCGGATCTGCCCGCCGTGCGTGTGCCCGGCCAGCATGAGGTCGGCATCCTGGGCCTGCGCCCATGCGAGTTGATCGGGGGTATGCGACAGGACGATCCGCAGCGGTCCGCCGTCTTCGGTGCGAGGCGGCGCGCCTCGCAGATCGGCCGCCGGGGGAATCCACGGCAGTTCATTACCCGCCAAAACAACCTGCTCGCCGCGCACTTCGACCACAACCCAACGCCCGCCAAGGTCCACAGGCCCGGCGGCGGCAATGGCCTCGCGTACCCGTTGGGAGTCGATCCACGTATCGTGGTTGCCAAGGATGAAGTACGTACCATATCGGGCGGAAAGGCGGCCGAACGTGTCGGGGATCCACTGGAGGCATCGCATGTCGTCAATCAGGTCGCCGGTAATCGCAATCAGGTCCGGCTTGGCCTGATTGGCCAACCGGACCACTTCGCGGAAGTAGGCCTTTCCCACACGGCCGGTGAAGTGGAAGTCGGACAGGTGAACGATGGAAAGGCCATCCAGGGCAGGCGGCAGGCGGGGGACGTCGATCGCGCGTTCGCTCAGGTCGAGTTGCAGCATCTCGTTGCCCGGCAGGTGGACCAGGAAATGGTGGGCGTGTTCCTCTGACGTGACGGCTTCACCTGCCCCGGCCAGCGACAGGGTCCTGGTGCGGTGGGATCGAACCACCTCAGACGGTGGGGTCAGCATGGTTCGCCACACCCAGCGGGCAACGGCCATCACGGCGGCAGCGTCGCATAGCCCAACGTAGAGCATGGCGAGCATCGGTCCGGGCCGTGGAATGGGCCACATCCGGAAGGTCTCCAGGAATGGCATCCAGCCGACCCGATGAATCCAGAAACCGAAGAGCAAGGGAATGCCAAGCAGGAGCAACAAACAGAGGAGGGACATTATATCGCCGATCCGCCGAGGCAGATTGAACCCATGCGCGCGGTTGAGGATTGCCACCCAAAGCAGGACGTGACCGAGCATCGCAAGTAGTAGAATCGGAAGCAGCATGGCGGAGTCTGCGGGGAATGCCTTGCCTGACAATTTGTCGAGGCACCTGCAAGAGGGGGTTCGGTTGTTGTTGACGGGCCGACGCCCATTCTGTACTATTCCGGCGGTCCTGATATATATAGAGTAACGATTTGCGGGCTTCGGTGGGAGACGTCCAGGATACCGCCCGAGCCTGGCTTCCGAGAGGACTGGAACAGGGGGGGGCGGCAAGCGACCGCCGATTGTGCCGTTGCGACATCGAAATTTCACTGAACAAGGATAGGTCACCATGCGATTCTCCGCATTCGTCGTCTTTTCAGGACTTCTGGGCCTCGTGGCTGCTATTGGCGGGTGCGTTCCTTCCAGCCCCGATTCTTCGCCAAGTGTCACGGCATCGCCTGCCACGAGCGAATCGGGCCCGCCCGAGCGCGAAACGCTTGGCGGGGTGATGCCGGCCCGGCAAGATGCCCTGTTGCTGGCATACGGCAACGATCCGAACACCCTGAATGCGATCACTGCCAGCGATACGGTCAGCGCCGCCTTCCACCGGCAGGTGTACGAGAGCCTGGCGCAGGCCGACTACAGCGATCCGGACAACCTGCTGCCCGGGCTGGCCGAAAGCTGGGAGTTCGACGAGGAGACGCTCACGTTTACCATCCACTTGCGGCGCGGGGTGAAGTGGCATCCGATGAAGCTTCCCGACGGCGCGCCGTTGCCCGACCGCGAGTTCACCTCGCGCGACGTGAAGTTCAGTTTCGACTGCGTTTTGAATCCGCATGTGGACGCCGCGCACATTCGAAGCTACTTCGAGAACCCCGATCGCAAGGACGAGGCGGACCGATACAAGATCAAGGTGAGCGTGGTCGACGACTATACGGTGAAGATCAAGTGGAGCGAACCTTATTTTCTGGCCGACCAGTTCACGCTGGGCGGCGTTACCATGATTCCTCGCCACGTCTATTCGGTCGACGAGCATGGCGAACCGATCTCGTTCGATTTCACGTCGAAGGAGTTCGCCGACGGGTTCAATACGCACTGGGCGAACGGGAAGATGTGCGGAACCGGACCGATGAAGTTCCGCGAGTGGGTTCGCAAGGACCGGTTGGTGCTCGACCGATTCAACGATTACTGGGGCGAGCCGTTCTTCTTCAGCCAGTTGCGGATGCGATGCATTTCCAATCCGAACACCATGGTGCAGATGGGCCTTCAGCGCGAACTCGACTGGGTCGGATTCCCTGAGAAGGACCAGTGGCTCCAAAGTGCAACGAACGCCAACGTGAAGGCAGGCAAGGTGAAGCTGGTTGACTTCGACTATCCGGGCTACCGGTACATTGGCTATAACTTGAACCGGCCGGTATTCCGCGATCGCGACTTCCGTCTGGCGTTGGCTTATGCGACGCCGCTCGACCAGATTATCGAGACGGTCTTTCACGGTCTGGCGATTCCGGTGTCCGGGCCGTTTTTACCGGGCAGTTCGGCGGCCGATCCCTCGATCAAGCCGATTCCGTTCGACCCGGACAAGGCGAAGAGCCTTCTGGAGGCGGCCGGCTGGACCGATACCGACGCCGATGGCGTGCGCGACAAGGTGGTGGACGGTTCGCGTATTTCGGCCGGGTTCGAGTTGTTGATCTATTCGGATTCGCCCAGTTTTCGGGCGATTGCCGAGATCATCCAGGAGGAGTATCGGAAGATTGGCGTGAAGGTGCAGATCACGCCGGCCGAGTGGGCCCTGTTCCTCGAGAAGCTCAATTCCAAAGAGTTCGACGCCGCCATGTTGGGCTGGGCCACCGGCTGGAGCAAGAGCGATCCGTATCAGCTCTGGCACGGCAGCCTGGCCGACGTCCCCTCCAGTTCGAATCACGTGGGCTATCGCAATCCGGAGGTCGACAAGCTCATTGAAACGCTCCGTGTCACCATGGACGAAGCCGAGCAGGAGAAGCTGTACCACCAGATCCATCGACTGATATTCGACGATCAGCCGTATACGTTCCTGTTCTCCGAGAAGGCGACGGCCGGGTATGATACGCGGATCGAGAACGTCGAGTTCTATCGGCTGCGGCCGTGCATCGATACGCGCGAATGGTACAGCAGCCGCCCACGCCTGCTCAGTAAGTAGCGGCCTCGGGTTCAGAACGCGCAGACAAACCGGTTTTTCGTAACGACGTTTCTCACTTCATCGAACCTTGACGCCGCGGCACGCTTCATGTGGATTTACGTTACACGCCGTCTTCTGGTGATGATTCCGACGCTGTTCGGGGTGACCGTGGTGGCGTTCTGTATCATGCAGCTTGCGCCGGGCGATCCGCTGAAGGCGCAGTTGAGTGCGACGGGGACCATCGGCGAGACGAGCCAGACGCGCGAGGCGTATCTGATCATGCGGCGAGACCTGAAGTTGGATCGGCCGCTTCTGTTGAACTTCCGTTACTTTCGCGACTATTCCGAACCGATCCGGCAGGCGGCGTTCTTTCGAGGGATGTCGGCCGCCGGGATTTCGGAGGAATTGAGCCGGCTGGCCGTTGGCCGGAATGCCCCGGAGAACGCCGCGCGGCTGGCGTTTCTCCGTTCGCTCGACATTGCCAACTTCGACAAACTGCTGGCCGATCCGGCCAGCCGCGTGCGGCTTGCGAATATGGTGACGACCGGCGTGCAGATGTATTTGGAGGACGTCGGATTGCACGGTGTTCCACCTGCGGTTGCCATTCTTCGCGACGAACAAAGCGGGCTGCAAGACCGCATCGGGGCGATCCGCGCGATTCGCGTGATGGTCGTCGAGCCGTTCCAATATGCCTATTCGCGCGAAGCCGAGACGTCGGAGACGCCGTATGTCGAGGCGCCGTGGCGGCTTTGGTGGCAGCGGGCCGAACCGGATTTCCCGGAGCTTGATCCGGACCGTCGCGCCTACGTAGCGCGGAAGTACGAAGAGATGGTCGGGCAAGAGTCGCGTCGCGACGTACTGGAAATGCTCGAGATGCTGGATCGGGACGACATGCGGTTCTTCATCGAGCCGTTGCTGGGCGATTCGACGCTTCGCGAGAAGGTTCTGGCTGCCGCGGCGCTAAATCTCTACATTGCACATCCGTTGCAGCTTGACGTTCCGATCGACGCTTCGCCCGACGTGGTTGCCGAAGTCGCCAAGAACTGGCTGGCCCAATACGAACTGTATCACGAGCGTTATGAACCGGGGCCGGCGGGCAAGCTGGGACGTCTTTTTACCGATACGCAGTACGCGAACATGGTGTGGCGATTGGTAACGTTCCAGTTCGGCCGTTCGGCCACGGCCACACGCGAGCCGGTCGGGCCGCGAATTCTCGACGCCGTGATCGTGTCGGCGCCGCTGATGATCGCCGCACAGATCATTATCTACCTGGTGGCCGTGCCGCTTGGCATCCTGTGCGCGGTGAACCGCTCGAATCCGTTGGATCGGGGTATTTCCCTGGTGCTGTTCGTACTATATTCGATTCCGCCGTTCGTGGCAGGCATGATGTTCCTGCTGTTCCTGTGCTATGGAACATTCCTCAACTGGTTTCCGTCACTGGGTTTGCATTCGCCGGGCGCGGAGAACTTCGGGTGGCTGCGCTATCTGGTCGATTATGTGTGGCACGCATTCCTGCCGGTTGTATGCCTGTCGCTGTTCAGTCTGGCGGCCATGGCCATGTATAGCCGCACGAGTATGCTGGAGGTGATTGGGCAGGATTACATTCGCACGGCGCGGGCGAAGGGGCTGGCGGAGTCGAAGGTCATTTTGAAACACGGGTTGCGCAACGCGCTCATTCCGATCATTACGCTGTTTGCCGGTTTTCTGCCCGGGATGCTTGGGGGCAGTGTTCTGATCGAGGTGATTTTCGGCATTCCCGGTATGGGCCGGTTGAGTTTCGATTCGATACTGCAGCGGGATTTTCCGACGCTGATGGCGCTGGTTTACATCAATGCGATTGTGGTGATGATCAGCATCTTATTGACGGACTTGCTTTACGTGGTGGCCGATCCGCGTATCAGTTTTCAGGGGCGAGGGCAAAGTTGATGGCCGATTCGGGCGAAGCCTATCTCGACATTGTGTGGAAGCAGTTCAAGAAGAACCGCTTCGCCGTGGGAGCGCTCTGGGCCCTGCTGCCGGTAACCCTGCTTGCCCTGTTCGCGCCGGTGATTGCCTCCAGTCGGCCCCTGGTTTACTTCGATGGCGAGAAGGTGCTGTTTCCCTGGTTTCTTGCACTGTTCAATCCGCCTGAGATGGTCGATTTCGCCTTCAATATGTCACTGCTGGCCTTCGCGCCGTGGCTTGTTACGTCGATTCTGCTCAATCGGCGATGGCGGCGGCGCGACGCGCCCGGCCGAACCCGGGTCCTCCGCGTCGCAGGTCTGGCGGCGCTGTTCGTTATTGCAGTCAACCTGATCTTCTGGATTCCCGGCGTCGCCCCGCCGAATCCGTACAGCCATCGGGCCTTTGTCGAGGAGGAGTTCGGCAACCCGGACGCGTACGGGTTCTACACGCTGATTCCCTATGGCGCGCGCGACCAGGAGTTGGGTTCCGCCTACCGGCCGCCGTTGTATCGCAGGCCTGCGGATGAGCGACAGCGAGCCAGCGAGTGGTTTCCGCATTTACTTGGAACGGACGACATCGGTCGCGACGTGCTGGTTCGCATGATCTACGGGACGCGCATCTCGCTGACCATCGGGTTTCTGGCGGTCGGAATTTACCTGTCGATCGGGATTGTCGTGGGTGCGGTGGCGGGATACTTCGGCGGAAAGGCCGATATGCTGATTTCGCGCGTCATCGAAGTCATTCTGTTGTTTCCCTCGTTTTTTTTGATCTTGATTCTTGTGGCCATGATCGGGCCGAGCATCTATATCATCATGGTTGTGATCGGTTTGACCGGCTGGCCCGGGATTGCGCGATTGATTCGTGGCGAGGTCCTGAAGCAGCGTGGGAACGATTACGTTGCTGCCGCGCGGGCGTTGGGCGCGTCGCATCTGCGCGTGCTGTTCCGTCATATTCTGCCCAACGCCCTGGCGCCGGCACTGGTGGCGGCCCCTTTTGGCGTGGCCAGCGCGATTGTGGTGGAGGCAGGTTTGAGTGTGCTCGGCTTTGGGGTGCGGCTGCCCACGCCCACCTGGGGCATTCTGCTGAAGCTCGGCAGCTCGAACTACAACTACTGGTGGCTGATCGTCGTGCCCTCGGTGGCGATCTTCTTCACCGTGACCGTGTTTAACCTTGTGGGCAGCGGGCTCCGCGACGCCATGGACCCGCGATTGCGAATGTAATAGTCGCACGACTCTCCGAGTCGTGTTAAGACCTGACGACTCTCCGAGTCGTGATGAAAACCTGACGACTCGGAGAGTCGTTCGACAATGACCAACCGTCGAAAACCGATAATGCCCGACAATCTGATTACCATCGATCGGCTGAAAACCTACTTCTACACCGATGACGGGGTGGTGAAGGCCGTGGACGATGTGTCGTTGGCCGTGCCGCGCGGCGGTACGCTCGGCCTGGTGGGCGAATCGGGGTGCGGAAAGTCGGTGACGGCCCTGTCTTTGATCCGCCTGGTCGGCCCGCCCGGGCGCATCTCCGGCGGCAGCGTGACCATGTACGATGGCAAAGGCGCAGCCACCGTACTGACGGACCTCGGCGAAGACGCCATGCGCAAGGTCCGGGGCCGCGACATTTCGATGATCTTCCAGGAGCCGATGACTTCGTTGAACCCCGTGTTCACCGTCGGCAAGCAGATTAGCGAGGCCGTCCAGTTGCATCAGAAGGTCGGGCGGGCCGAGGCCGATCGGCGCGCGGTCGATATGCTCCGCACGGTCCGCATTCCGGAACCTGAGCAGCGAGCGAGAGAATATCCGCACCAGTTCTCCGGCGGAATGCGCCAGCGAGCCATGATCGCCATGGCGCTGAGCTGCCATCCACAACTGGTGATAGCCGACGAGCCGACCACCGCGCTCGACGTGACCATTCAGGCGCAGATCCTCGACCTGCTGCGCGGCCTGCAGTCGGAACTGGGGATGTCCATCCTGATCATTACCCACGACCTGGGGATCATTGCGGAAATGGCGGATCAGGTGGCCGTCATGTACGCATCGAAGGTGGTGGAGTACGCGGCGGTCGATACGTTGTTCAGCCGGCCCCGGCATCCGTACACGGTGGCCCTGTTCCGGTCGCGGCCGAAGATCGGGCAGACGCGTTCGGAACGCCTGCTGACCATCGAAGGAATGGTTCCCAGCCCGCTGCGTTTCCCGACCGGCTGCAAGTTTCACCCACGGTGCCCGTTGCGCAAGACGCTATCGGCGGCGGAACAGCAACGGTGTGCGAGCGAAGAGCCGGAGTTGCTCGAAATTGGCCCGGGCCACCAGACGCGATGTCACTTTGCGGAGAAGACGGAGACGTTATGACCGACGCCCTGCTCACTGTCGATCGGCTGGAGAAGTACTTTCCCATCCGCCGCGGCCTGCTGTCGCGCGTGGTGGCGAACGTCAAGGCGGTCGACGGCGTCAGTTTCGACATTGCCGAAGGAGAAACGTTGGGGCTGGTCGGCGAAAGCGGGTGCGGCAAGACGACGGCCGGCCGAACCATTCTGCGCCTGTTGCACCCGACGGGCGGATTGGTCGAGTTCGCCGGCAACGACGTGGCCACAGCCCACGGTGATGCGCTTCGCGCAATCCGCCGCGACATGCAGATCGTTTTCCAGGATCCGTTCGGCTCGCTCAATCCACGCATGACCATTCGCGGCATTGTCGAGGAAGGGTTGGTCGTCCATCGGTTGGGGGCGAAGCAGCAGCGCGAGGAGAAGGTTCGCGAAACACTGGAGCAGGTGGGGCTTGATCCGAGCTATATGAACCGTTATCCCCACGAGTTCTCCGGTGGTCAGCGGCAGCGTATCTGTGTCGCCCGCGCCCTGGCGCTGGGGCCGCGGTTCATGGTGCTCGACGAACCGATTTCGGCCCTGGACGTATCGATCCAGTCGCAGATCATCAATCTGCTGGTCGAGCTGCGTGAGAAGTTCAAACTGACCTACCTGTTCATTTCGCACGATCTGTCGGTGGTTGAATACATTTCCGACCGGGTGGCCGTGATGTACCTTGGGCAGATTGTGGAATTGGCGCCGGTCAAGCTTCTCTACCGAAAGCCGCTGCATCCGTACAGCGAAGCCTTGTTGAGTTCCATTCCGACGATGGATCCGAAGGTGCGCCGTGCGCGGATCGTTCTGCCGGGCGACGTGCCCAGCCCGGTGAATCCGCCTGCCGGTTGCCGCTTCCACCCGCGTTGCCCATTGCGTAAGAAGCTTAGCGCGAAGGAGCAGTGCCGTTGCCAGGAGGAGCTACCCGCGCTGCGCGAAATGGCTCCGGGGCACGTCGTCCGCTGCCATTTTGCGGAGAAGATGTAGCGTATCTGAGGATTTGGTTTGTGCCGGCTCCCGGACAAGTATCCTCGCAGGAATGAGTTGTCCATTGGGGCAGTCCCCTGTGAACGGTTAGTCTCTTTTTGCGCGAGCGCTAAGCGACTCATCCTCTCGGGTCCTTTGCTTCCGCTCGGACGCGGAGTCCCTCGCTGGCAAATCGGTTGCGATCGGGGAGGGTGCATACCAGTCGTCGCCAAGTAACTGGCAGGGCACATACTACGCCCCACCCGGCCGCTACCGCGTCCGACCTTCCCGGGAGGGAGGCGGAAGCCTTGCAGGTCGCAGAAGCGTTGCAGCCGTTCTTGTAGGTGTAATTGGTCTTTCCCGGCAGATCGGACACCCGGGCCGCGGGGCGGCATCGGCGGTTCTTGGAGCAAGCTATATGTATGTAAGAGGGGAACTGGTGTAGCCAGGCTTTCTTCCGTGCGCGTTGTTGAACTTGGAAACCGTTGACAGGTTTCGGGACTTCGTTGTTGAGGAGAGGGACAATGGCATCGATGACCGCTTGCACCGAATCTCATGGCGGCAAACCGACACTGGAGCACGTTGCCGGCCGGATTGACGAGATATCGACCCTGCCGCAAGTTGCGTTTCGCGTCATGGAGGTGGCGAACGATCCGAATTCGGGCGCCGCAGACCTGAAGGAGGTCATGGAGGGCGATGCCGCGCTGAGCGCCCGCGTCCTCCGGTGCGTCAACTCATCCGCCTACGCAACGCGTACGAAGATTACGAACCTGCAGCAGGCAATCGCCTATCTGGGCCTGAAACAAATCCGGAACATGGCCATGACGGCCAGCGTAAGCGAGTTGTTCAAGAAGGAGGAGCACGTCGGTTCCTATCAGCGTTCCAATCTATGGCGGCACCTGGTTTCTGTAGGCATTTGCGCAAGGCTGATCGCGCTGCGTCGAAAGCTGCGGGATTTCGAGGATGCCTTCCTGGCGGGGCTGTTGCACGACGTGGGCATTGTCCTGGAAGACCAGCACGTCCACAAGGCGTTCTGCCGTGTGATCGAGACACTGGATCCTCAGCAGACCCTCGTGACGGTGGAGCAACGGGAACTGGGTTTCGATCATACGCAACTGGGCGAGCAGGTGGCCAAGGCATGGAACTTTCCGGAATCGATTATCGCCTCCATACGCCATCACCATGCATCGGTCAGTTATCGAGGCGAGGCGATTAATGTCGTTCGTTGCGTCGAGGTCGCCAACCTTTTGTGCACGCTCACAGACGCGTCGTCGGTCGGCATGAAGCTGGTCCGTGTGTCGCAGCCGGCCATGGCGGGCCTATCCCTCACGCGCGACGACATCAGCGTCCTGGCTGCCGACCTGAAAGAGGAACTCGCGCGGAACGCTTCGCTGTTCGCGATGTGACCGGGGAACTCATGGAAACGCTTGCCTGCAATCTGGACGACTTGCTTGCCGCCGCGGCGCCGGGTCTTATGGAATCGGCGGGCGCCGACGCCGTACCGCGTCGTCTGCTCGCCTTTCAACCGTGCCTGCTTCTGCTGGCCGATGCCGACGGTGTGCCGGTCGAAATCTTCGACGAGGAGTCCGATTGTGCAAGCCTGGCGGCGAGTGTGGCGTTGGAGTGTGCAAGACGTCTGCGCCAAGAGATGATCTGCCGTTTCCAGCATCCCACCGCGCGTTGCCTGCAAACCGTTCTGGCCACTCGATTGCCGGTTGGCGGCGACGCAATGATCGTTGCATGTGTGCTTGGTCCGGAAGCGCCGGGGGACGCTGCCGGTGAAGCGGAAGGCGCGTGGAGCGAGCTCATCGCATCCCTGGTGGCGCGGGTCGCAGCCGACGTTGCCGAACGGGCGAGACTGCTGACCCGCATCCGGCATTTCCGGGCGGAACACGATACGCTACGCGCCGCCCACGCCGAGGCGACGGCGACCGCGATCGAGGAACGCGAGGAACGGCTTGAGGCCGAGCAGGAACATGCCCGGCAACTGCAGCGGGATATTGCCGAGCGCAAACGCGCCCAGGAGGAATTGAAGCGGCTGCATTTGCAGAACGAGATGATTCTGAACTCCGCAGGTGAA
Organism: Thermoguttaceae bacterium; assembly: GCA_040772845.1. GTDB lineage: Bacteria > Planctomycetota > Planctomycetia > Pirellulales > Thermoguttaceae > PWXP01. The sequence goes on along the minus strand of JAXGXG010000001.1, from coordinate 3,434,871 downwards.
GGGATTTGCGGCCTGGATCGGAACGGGTGCGCCATGTTCGTCAATCCGGCTGCTGCACACATGCTCGGCTACCAGCCCGGAAACCTGATTGGGGTGCAACTGCACGACACCATTCATCACAGTCGAGCCGATGGCGCGCCCAACCTGCGCGAGCAATGCCTGATGTGCCGCGCGTTGAAGGGCCAGTTGGCTGCACGCGTCGATACGGAGGTCTTTTGGCGCGCCGACGGAACGCCGTTCCCGGTCGAATACACGGCCACGCCGATTCAGGAGGGCGGGGCCGTCGTCGGCGCGGTCATCACCTTTCGCGACATTAGCGAGCAGCGATTGCTCGAAGCGCAGCTTCGGCAGGCACAGAAGCTCGAGTCGATCGGGCAGCTTGCCGCCGGAATCGCCCACGAAATCAATACGCCCACCCAGTACATCGGCGACAATACCCGTTTTCTCGGCGATGCATTTGCAGATGTCGGCAGACTACTGTACCAGTATGGCCGGTTGCTCGAGGCCGCGAAGACCGGTGCAATCGATAGTAGGTTGATCGAGGAAGTGGACAAGGCGGCCGGCGAAGCCGACTTGGATTTCATTACGAAGGAGGTGCCGTCCGCCATCCGCGAGTCGCTTGACGGAGTGGAGCAGGTTACGAAGATCGTCCGCTCGATGAAAGAGTTCTCGCATCCCGGCAGCAGCGACAAGGGGGCGGTGAATCTCAATGAAGCGATTCGCAGCACGCTTGCCGTGTCGCGCAATGAATGGAAGTATGTGGCCGACGTCGTGACCGAATTCGATGAACGTCTGCCGGACGTCATGTGTCTGATTAGCGACGTCAATCAGGTGCTCCTCAACCTGATTGTCAACGCCGCCCATGCTATCGGCGAGCGTCTGGGACCGGAGCCGACCGAAAAGGGGATAATTACCGTGCGCACCCGAGTCAAGGGTGATTCTGTCGAGGTGTGCATTGCCGACACGGGAACGGGGATTGCGCCGGCCATCCTGAACCGGATATTCGACCCTTTCTTCACGACGAAAGAGGTGGGACGCGGAACCGGCCAGGGGCTGGCCATCGCCCATTCAATCATTACCGATCGCCACGGCGGGAGCATCCGTGTCGAAAGCGAAGTCGGCCGGGGGACAGAGTTCATCCTCGCGCTGCCGATCCAACCGGAGGAGGAGCATCATGCAGCGAATCCTGTTTGTCGATGATGAAGCCAAGCTTCTTGGCGGATTACGACGCATGTTACACGGCATGCGCGATGAATGGCAGATGGAGTTTGTGGAAAACGGTCCCGATGCACTTCAACGCCTGGCGCAACAGCCGTTTGACGTCGTTGTCTCCGATATGCGCATGCCCGGCATGGACGGATCCGAACTGCTGTGGCAGGTACGGGAGCGGTGTCCGGGGACAGTCCGCATTGTACTTTCCGGCCAATGCGACCGGCGCGAGGTGCTCAAGGCCGTCGGGCCCGCACACCAGTTTCTTACCAAACCTTGCGATTCGAGCGCGCTGAAGGAGTTGCTCGCCCGGGCTTGCCGATTGCGGGATCGTATGACGGCGCCGGGCCCCAAGGAACTCGTCTCCAGGGTCGACGCCATCGCGGTCACGCCGGAGAGCCTTGAGGCATTGACCGGAGAACTGGCGGCGCCTGCGCCTCGACTTGAACGTATGGCGGATATCATCGCCGCCGAACCCGGCATGGCCGTACGCATCCTGCAACTGGTCAACTCGGGTTTCTACGGAAGCCCGCAGTCAACCGTCGACCCTCGCCAGGCGGCGCGGCTGCTGGGCCAGGAACGGCTTCGCGAACTGACGGAGTCCAGCCAGGCGTTTGTGGCGCCGCCCATGACGGGAGTTCTGGCGGAACGGGCCATCGAAATCGTGGAGCACAGCCGTGCGGTTGCGGCGGTCGCGCGTCGTATCGCCGAGGTGGAATCGGAGGATCCCGCGATCATCGCCAATGCCGCCTGGGGCGGTCTGCTGCACGATGTTGGCGTGCTTGTCCTCATGCAGCAGGCGCGCGATCCATACGCCGATTTATGGGCGACGTTCACCGGCGATGTGCCGTGCATCATCGAGCAGGAAAACCGCATGTTCGATGCGGACCATGCGGCCGTAGGCGCGTACCTCCTGGCCCTTTGGGGGCTTCCTGATTCCGTGGTTACCATCACGGCATTGCACCATGCACCGAGCGATTCGGACGATCGCCAGTTCACCGCCCTGACGGCGGTGCACGCCGCCGACGTCCTGACGCGCATGGAGTCGCCCGACTCGCCCGGCCGACAGTGCCTGCTTGACCATGGCTACCTCGATCGCATCGGCAAATCCGAACGCGTCTCCGCCTGGACTACGCTATGCCAAGAGGTTCTCCCGGAAGGAGCTGCAACATGAATGAAGAACGCATTCTCTGTGTTGACGACGATCCGAACGTCTTGCAGGCGTACCAGCGAGCCCTTCGGAAACGGTTCCATATCGAGCCGGCCCTTGGGGGTGAAGAGGCCATTGACGCCGTACGCAATCAGGGGCCGTATGCTGTGGTCGTGGCCGACATGCGCATGCCCGGTGTCACCGGCGTCGAAGTTCTGGAGCAGGTCCGGCAGATCGCGCCCGATACGGTGCGCATGATGCTCACCGGCAATGCGGATCAGCAGACGGCCCTGGAGGCGGTCAATCGCGGTCAGGTATTCCGCTTTATGACCAAGCCATGTCCGCCCGATGAGTTTGCGAGGTTTCTCGAAGCGGGAATCGAGCAGTATCGGCTCATTCGCACGGAACGCGACCTCATGTCGAAGACGCTCGGCGGTTGTATCAAGGTGCTCAGCGACGTGCTGGCCGCCGTGAATCCAACCGCCTTCGGACGCGCCACGCGCGTCGCACACTTGGTAAATGACATTGCCCAGGAATTGCGCGCCGAAGACGCCTGGCGCATGCGGATTGCCGCCATGCTTTCGCAAGTGGGATGCGTGACCGTGCCCGAGGAGACGCTCGAGAAAGTCTTCCATGGCCAGCCGCTGTCACGCGTCGAGGCCGAGCAATACGCAGCCCATCCGGCCCTGGGCCGCGAGATGCTGGAGAATATCCCGCGCCTGGAACCCGTCGCAGAAATCATCGGATACCAGGATCAGCCTTACGAAGGCGTCTTTCCCGAAGATCCCATGCAAGGAGAACGCATACCCCTGGGCAGCCGCGTCCTTAAGGTGGCGCTCGATTTCGACGGTCTGCTCCATGGCGGGTACACCGACGACATGGCGCTGGCCGAAATCCAGCATCGGAAAGGACTCTACGATCCTGCGGTTGTCGCGCACTTGGGAGCGGTCCTGCGCATCGAACAGACGTGCATTATCCGTCAGGTCAAGTTGTCGCAGCTTACCGATGGCATGTTCCTGGCGGACGACATTCGAACCATTCAAGGCACGCTCCTGTGCGCGAAGGGGCAGGAGATGACCGCGTCGATGCGAGCCAGGCTCCGCAACTATGTGGCCAACGTCGGACTCGGCGGCCCGATCAAGGTCTTCGTCCGAACTGCACTTGCCGAGGATCAGCCCGACTTGCCGACACCGGATCTGCAAGCGCAATCGTATTGAGGTCCGCATGAACACTTGCTCCATAACACGTATTCTCGTGATCGACGACGATCCGGCCGTCCTCCGCCTGTTTCGCAGGGTGCTGGAGACGCGGAGTAAGTCGGACGACGAAGCAGGCGAGGCTCGCGTGGGTTCCAAGAGGCGCGGCGATCGGTTTCAGGTTGAAACGGCGGCTTCCGGAGCCGAAGGAATACGCATCCTCGATGCGGCCTTTCGCGCCAAAGAGCCGTTTTCGATTGCGTTCGTTGATCTGATGATGCCGGAGATGAATGGCGTCCAAGCCACACGCCTGCTGCGAGCCATTGATCCGAAGCTGCTGGTCGTGGTCTGCAGCGCGTCGGACGAGGCGCTCAATATGGCCGAAGTCGCCAGATTGCGAAGAGGAAATCGACTCCTTTCGCTGCGCAAACCGCTTCATCCGGTCGAGATACGGCAGGCCGTCCGCTTCCTGAGCGGGCGCAGGCGGGCGGAGTGTGCACTGCGAAGAAAATCGATTCGGCTCGATACCCGCGTTACGGCTCTTGGATGTCTCCATGCAATGTCGCGGCTCATGGAGGATTCCGATCAGGCTCTGCCCGAATTGCTCACCGCGGTCGTCGAGCTGATTCCGACCGGATTCCGTCGCCCTGACCGTGTTTCGGCTCGCCTCGTTCTGCATGGCCAGGTCTATGCCTTGCCCGGTTTTCGGGAGACGCAATGGAAACTTGCGGTTCCCATCATGCTCGAGGGCCGACTCGCAGGGGCTCTGGAAGTCTGTTGTATCGGGAAGCCGACGTCCGATCCCGTGAAGGCTTTCTCCGCAGATGAGAAAGCCCTTGTGGCCGATCTGGCAAGTCGGCTCGGTGAGGTTCTGGCGCGCAAGGAAGCCGAAGCACGCCTCTCGGCCAGCGAGGCACGGTATCGGGCCCTGTTCGAGACATCCCGAGACGCCATTACCGTTATCGAGCCCGCAACTGGAAGGTACGCCGCCGGCAACCCTGCTGCTTTGAAACAGTTTGGTGTTCGTGATGAGGCCCGCCTGGCCCTGCTCGGACCCTCAGATGTCTCGCCGGAATACCAGCCGGACGGGCAGCTTTCGGCAATCAAGGCGGCAGCGATGATAGAACGAGCGCTGCGCAACGGCGTCAACTACTTCGAATGGACCCATCAGCGACTCGATGGAACCGAGTTCCCGGCAACCGTGCTGCTGGCGCGTTTGCAGCTTGACGATCGGGTCCTCGTGCAGGCGACGGTGCGGGATATCACGCGGCAGAAGCGATTGCAGGCGGAATTGGCGCAGGCGCAACGCCTGGAGGCGATCGGCCAGTTGGCCGCAGGGATTGCGCACGAGATTAACACGCCTACCCAGTACATCGGCGATAACACCCGCTTTCTGGGTGACGCATTCGAGGAAATCGGCAGTCTGCTTAAGGTGGTGAAACAGATGACGGATGCCGAAGAACCGCCATCCGACGCGCTGCTGGAACGCGTTCGTGTCGCTGCCCGGCAGGCCGATCTTCGATACCTGACCGAAGAAATCCCCCGCGCCATCGAGCAATCGCTCGACGGTATCGAACGGGTTGCGAAGATTGTCCGCGCCATGAAGGAATTCTCGCATCCGGGCGGCGAAAACAAGACGGCTGTGGATCTGAACCGTATCGTGGAGAGCACGTTGACCGTATGCCGTAACGAATGGAAATACGTGGCCGAGCTGGTGACCGACTTCGATGTCGATTTGCCGCTCATTCCGTGCATGCCGGCGGGGATCAATCAGGCGGTGCTCAACATGGTGATCAATGCCGCGCACGCCATAAGTGAGAAGGTGAAGGATAGTGGCGAAAAGGGGACGATTACCGTTCGAACCCGGCGCAACGACGACGTCGCAGAAATCCACATCGAAGACAATGGGGCCGGAATCCCCGAGTCGTTGCAGACCAAGATTTTCGACATGTTCTTCACGACCAAACCCGTCGGTCAGGGGACTGGGCAGGGGCTTCCCCTGGCGCAACAGGTTGTCATCGAGGGGCATGGCGGCACGATCGAATGCCGAAGCAAGCTGGGGCAGGGCGCAACGTTCATTATTCGCCTGCCGCTGGAGCCGCTTGTCGAAGGGTGGCAGGCAGAAGACGCGATCTCGGCAACAGGGCCGTTCACCGGTCTGCCGACTCCGGTGACCTGCCTTGAGTCGCCCATGGGCGTGACGTTGCCGGGATTGTCTGAAGACCTGCCCTCTCAGGAAATAGCGGGATAACCATGAGTCACGATAGCCCTGCCGCTCCGGCGGCGGAAACAAGGAGAACGAATATGAATCCGATCATCCTCCTGGTTGATGATGATGAAAACCTGTTGCACAGCCTGGTTCGCACGCTTCGACGGCAGCCGTTCCAAATCTACACGGCGCGCTCCGGCGAAGAGGCGATCGCCGTGATCAAGGCGCATCCGGTCGACGTCCTGGTGACCGACTATAAGATGCCCGGGCTGTCCGGCAACCAGCTTCTGGCCTGGACGGCCAAGCATGCTCCGGACATCATGCGCATCGTGCTCACCGGGCATGCAACGACCGAAGGCGTCATCGGGGCCGTCAACGAAGGTCGCGTGTTTCAGTATTTCACGAAGCCCTGTCGTGAGGTCGATCTGGCCATTGCCATCCACAACGCCGTCGAGTACCGCAATCTGTCGCGCGAAAACCGATGGCTGACCGAAGAAGGACGCCGCTGGAACGACGAGCGCCGCGAGGTAACCGAACGCATCGACCTGCTACGGCGTCTGCTGACTGGAGCGCTCCACCGGCGTCTGGCCCGCATGGACGAATGCTGCCGCAACGCTTCTCCGGAAGAGACGCGCACCATGGAGGCGGAAATGCGCGAGCTGCTCGACGAGGCGGTTGAACTGCTCGACGAAACACTCCGAATCACGGCCGAACTGCGCGCCAACCCAAGCTTTCAGCCAGTGCCAGCAGACGATGCCAACTCGATTTCCGGCGAGAACTCGAACGCCAGTGCGCCTTATGCCGACGTTGCCCTTGCCGATTCGCCTGCCGGCGGCCCTGCTGCTGCAAACGGCCCCTGATCGAGTCGGGCTGCCATATTAGCCAACAGACCACCGCTCCGGCCGGACGAGCCGGCCGGTGGCGACTCCACGGTCTTCACGGACGCCGATTTCAATGCTTTTCTACGGTATCCTAAGCCGGACAGCCTTTGAGGCCGGGACTCCAACGAGTTGCTACTCCCGCCGGGAAGCGAAACACGGCCGGTCAGTTGGCTCGCGGGTGGGCGCGCTCGTACGCCTGGCGCAATGCGGCGGTGCTCAGGTGCGTATAGATCTGCGTTGTGATGAGGCTCTTGTGTCCGAGAAGCTCCTGCACACTGCGGATGTCCGCTCCCCGGTCGAGCAGATGCGTAGCGAAACTGTGCCGCAACGAATGCGGCGTTGTGCGCGTATCGAGTCCCGCCTGCCGCAGGTACTTCTCCAGCATGCGCGCCACGCTGCGGGTGGTCAGCCGTCGTCCGAACTTGTTGACAAACAGCGGCGCGCTCGGTCCGGTTGGTTCGTGAACATGGAGTCGGCGGACTGCAAGCCATTGCTTCACGGCGTCGGCGGCAAAGGACCCGATCGGCGCCAACCGTTCGCGGCGGCCTTTGCCTCGCACCCGCAACACACCTCCTTCAAAATCGACGTCGCCATCCTCCAATCCTACCAGCTCACTCACCCGCAGCCCGGCCGAGTACATCGTTTCGAGAATGGCCCGGTCGCGAAGTCCCTGCCGTCCCTGGGCAGGCGGGGTGGCCAACAGGCGTCCGATATCCTCGGCAGAAAGGAAGTGCGGCAGGTTCCGTCCCTTTCGCGGGTTGCGTAACGGTTTGGCCGGATTGGTCGCCACCCAACCTTCGCGCAGGCCGAACTTGAAGAAGCTTCGCAACGAGGCGAGCCGGCGCGCCACGGTGGTCGAGGCATAGCCGGCTTCGGTAAGGGCCGCTACGTAACCACGCAGGTCGAGTACCGTGATGGCGCTCGGCTCCGGCGACGATCCGCCGGCAGCTTCGTCGAGATAGGCTTCGAGTGCTGTCAGGTCTTCGCGATAGCTCTTGATCGTCAATTCCGACGAATTCCGCTCGACCCGCAAATACTGCAAGAACCGATCAATGGCCGTATGCATCGTCGGTGTCGGTGTGGAGAGGGATATTGAAGCGGGAGGAATGGGCGTATTCCCGGCTCTCCTGGCGGATCTTCTGGCTCAGGACGGCGGCGTCGTACCAGGTGAAGCTCAGTTCCGGATTCGAGGCATAACGGCCCAGGACGCGAAGCGTTTCCGCACGGCTCTTGTCATCGTACAAGAACACGTAGCGTTCCGACCCCTTGACCAATGCGAGCACGTTGATGTCCTGGCTCACAGCCGGCTTCCTCCTCATCGGTGTACCATTTCAGGGGAACGTCCTCTCGCGGCCGTCCCCGCGCAAACCAGTAGCTATCCGTCGTTCTAGCCGCCTGGCACTCTCCGTGTGGGAGCCGAGCGAGACAACGACAACCGGCTAGGCATCATTGTGATCAGAGCCCCCTTGCTGTTATCGGTTCACGGGCCAGCGCCACACCACTCGCGTTTCTCCAGCCCCACCACGCGCCGTCAGCATCTCGGCAATATGCATATGGCAACAGAACCGGATGTAGTCGTCGCTACGCTGCAAATAACCCTGCCACCCCCCAAATCGGCGGTCGTTCTGGAAGTAGACATAACTGGCCAGGGCCTCGGTCACCTGCGGATCGTTCCCTACGTACACCGCCGTGTGTTGAAGCACCGGTTCGTCGTTGGCCAACTGGCATGTGGGACGTTCCGCCTGCGGCGTCCGCGGTACGAAACCGCGCGGATCGGGCCAATCCGGCGGCAAGTTGGCTGCCGTGCCTGTTGCGCCGGCAGGCCTGTCGGCTTCGCTGACCACCTGCTCGTGCGCCAAATGTTGCAATCCGCCTTCCGATTGCTGTTTTGCAGGCGAGTCCTGCCGTCGCGATTCGGGAGGATTCTGTATTGCATTCGGGAGGGGGTTCGCACCTTCCGGTTCATATTGCGGAGTCTGAGTCGCCATTTGTGCCTTGGCGAGTGCCATTTCGGCCTCGAAGACCAACGGTGCGGGAATCTGCTGCTCTTCCGAGGTTCCCCATGGCAGTCCATAGCCGGGGGGAATGGAATGCAGACACGGATTGGCCGTATACCACCGCACCTGAAGTCCCAGTCGGGGCGGGTAATAAGGACTGTAGTCCGTGATGGCGCCGACCACGACCGCATCGACGTCTAGAATATGTGCCAGTTTCCGAACTTCTTCAGCACTGGCCAGTTGCAGTCTGTATCGCTGAACCACTGCCTGAACCGTTGCCACGGGAACCACCTCAAACCCGGGCACCGATTGCAGCTCTGTGAAATACGCGCCAGCCACTTGCTCGCCGTCAAGCGTCGGTTCCTCGGTCATATTGAAGAAGGGAACAACGGCAACCTTGGAGAGTTGTGGGAAGGGGTTGTAGACGGTGGGCTGATGGCTAATCTCCGGCAAGAACTGGCATCCGCCCATCAGCAAGAAGGTCAACGGGAATGCGTATCGGAGCATGGTCAAGTGGGCCTCGCCCGAGAAAAGCCGGCCTATTCTTCCTGTTTTGCGCAATCGCTCGCTGCGCACGCCAGGACGACAATCGGTAGTGCCAGCGTTATCGGCAAAGTCGCCGCCACTTCTCCAGCTTGAATCCCCGATCCTGGCAGAAGTCCCAGAATTGACTGGTGGGCCCTTACTGCTGTTCGGGCGTATCGGCGAACCGTTGCTCCAGTTGCTCGACACGCCGCTCCAGCTCGGCAATGCGCGTCCGCAGCAGTTCGACTTCGGCGGTGAGATCTTTCACCGGTTTTGCAGGAACAGCCTCGGCCTGCGTAGCATCGCTTGGGGCGGGGGGGGCGGCCGCAGGGGCGGGGGAGACATTGGGATCGGCCTCGGGTTCCGGCAGCGGCAATGGCACGGCCTCCGGAATGGGCAGGGGGACGTCGGTCGGCGATTCTCGCTGCCCCAAAACAACATCGAGCTTTTCTGTGCGGCCGTCGCGCATTACGTCGAATGCCACACGACTACCTGCCGGAAAAACGGCCATGATATCGGCCAAATCCTCGGTTTGCCGGACCCGAACGCCTGCCACGCCGGTAACCAGGTCGCCGCGGTTCAAGCCGGCCAGATCGGCGGGGCTGCCGGGGCGGACATCGAGTACGCGGACACCGCGTCCGCGGTCTTCGCGGTCGTCGACGACGGCCCCCAAATACCCGGGCGGCCGCTTCACCGACGACGCGTCAGCCTGGGCCGCGGCAGAATCCCCGGCGACATGCTGACGAATCTCCTGCTCCAGGCGTTTGAGGATCGACTGGCCGGCGGCTTCTGAGCCCAAGCCTCCGGCGAGGAATACGACCATTACCATAGGAAGCCATGCTCTCGACCGATTCATCTCCATACTCCATGCACAGGGGGATAAGATACTGCGCGACATCCTCTACCCGATTATACCGCAAACCACGGATTCTGGGCACGGAAACCGAATTGTTCTTCACACCGGGCAGCAACGGCCAACAACCTGTCCTCGGCCCCATGGCGACCGACCAACTGGACCGCAGCAGGCATGGCGTCAGCGGCCAACGCGCACGGTAATCCCACGACCGGCAGGCCGGCGCAACTGAACGGTGCCTGGAACAGGTTACTGCCGGTGGTTTCCAGCGTAGGCGGCGCCGTGGTCTCCGTGGAGGGCGCAATCAGGGCATCGCAATCGGCCAGCAGTTCGGCCATGCGAGGGATGAATTGGCGTTGCCAGGCGAGTGCATTGGCGTAGTCCACCCCCGAAATGCCCAGGCCGTCATCGAGCAGCGAGGTGATCATTGGCCCGTACTGAGCACGATGGGTCGCGAACGACCCGCGATGATACGCAGCCGCCTCGACCGCCATGATTTGCCGATGTCGCGTTTGAATCTGCTTGAGCGATTCCGGAAACCGGACCGGAACGATCTCCGTGCCTGCCTCACGCAGCTTGCCCAATGCCGCTTCCATCGCTTCACGCATGATGGCATCGGCATATTCGACGAAACCCTCAAGCCACCCGAGCCTGAGCGGGCGCATCGCGGCGCATTCCAGTAGGGAAAGTGCCGACATGGAAGATCGATTCGTGTCCGCCGGGCGCAGGTATTCCCAGAGAAGGGCAAGGTCTTGAACACATCGGGCCATGGGCCCCGGATGGTCGAAATGGTAGCTCACCGGCACGATGCCCTGGGTCGATAGCTGGCCGAACGTCGGTTTCAGGGTGGCAACGCCGCAATAGGCAGCCGGACGGACCAGCGAGCCACCGGTTTGCGTACCGATCGCTCCGGGGCACATGCCTGCGGCAACAGCGACGGCCGACCCACTGCTCGACCCGCCGGGCGTATGTCGCAAATCGGGGCTCCACGGGTTGCGTGTGGGGGAGGGATCGAAGCAGGCGAACTCGACGGTCACCGTTTTTCCCAGGATGATGGCGCCGGCATCGCGCAACCGCGCGACCAAGGGTGCGTCGGAAGCGGCGACATGCTCTTCCCGCAGCGGCGAACCTGCCTTGGTGGGCAGTCCGGCCACGTCGATGATATCCTTGATGCCAAGCGGAACACCGTGCAGCAGTCCGTGAAACATGCCTTGTGCGGCCTCCCGGGTTCGTACTTCGGCCGTCTGCCGTGCGGCGTCGCCGTCGACGGTCGCCCAGGCCCGAAGCTGCGGATCGGCCCGCTCGATTCGCGCCAGGCAATCGTCGGACCATGTGGTGGGTGTGAGCCTGCCCTTCTGGATATCGAATGCACCTTGATAAAGAGAGACGGGATCGGACATAGGACGCTACTTCTTGCTTTTGTGGGGGAATCACGGACGCCAACTGTGGACAATTGTACCGTGGACGGTTCGCTCCCGGCATGCCCCCTCGTTGTAGATCATGGCGTCTTGCGGTACATTGGGCGTTCTGTCGGACAGCCTCGGCCATCGGTTGTGGCTAGGGAATGTGTGTGGGGCAAGGATGCGACCACCGGTCGCTGTTTTTGGGGAAGATTTCTTGGCAACACATCACTGGCACGAATTGGCTCGGCGCGTTCTGGATGGACATCATCTGACCCGCGAGGAAGGATTGGCGATTCTTGCCTCGCCCGATACGGAGTTGCTCGCGTTATTGGACGCCGCCTATCTGGTGCGGCGGCAGTTCTTCGGCAATCGGGTGCACCTGAACTTCCTGATGAATGCGCGAAGTGGATTGTGCGGCGAAGACTGCGGATACTGCTCGCAGTCTCGCGTATCGTCGGCCGACATTCCACACTACAGCATGGTCGATGCCGACACGCTGCTCGACGGCGCACGCATGGCGATTGAGCGGCATGCGAAGACCTACTGTACCGTCCTTTCCGGCCGTGGACCGCTGGAGGACGACCTCGAGGTGATTGCCCAGGTGGTGCCTCGCATCAAGGCCAAATGGCCCTTGAAGATATGCTTGTCACCCGGCTTCCTGACGACCGAACAAGCCCAACGCCTGAAGGACTGCGGTGTGGACCGCATCAATCATAACCTGAACACGAGTCGGCAATTCTATCCGACCATTTGCACAACGCACAGCTATCAACAGCGACTCGAGACGCTCCAGGCGGTACGCGCCGCCGGGATGGAGATTTGCTCGGGCGGGATTGTGGGCATGGGCGAAACGCCGGCCGATGTGGTGGAATTGGCGCTGGCCTTCGGCGAGTTGGCCGTGGATGCCCAACCGATCAATTTCCTGTTGCCGATTCCGGGCACCCCCCTAAAAGGTGTGCGCACTTTGAATCCTCGCTATTGTCTGAAGGTGCTGGCGTTGATGCGGTTGGGCAACCCGCCGACGGAACTGCGGATTGCCGCAGGCCGAGAGGAACACCTCGGGCCCCTTCAGCCGTTAGGGTTGTACGCGGCCAGCTCTATCTTTGTTGGCGACTATCTGACGTGCAAAGGTCAGGCTCCGGAAGAGGATTACCGCATGATCACGGCCTTGGGGTTCGAGATTGTCGAGGCCAGGTAGGGCCGCGTCGCCCGATTCTGCGAGGCCATGCTTTGCCCTTCCCGCTGCTGGGCGACGGGCGCCGCGGCGCCCTATAACCGCTAAAGTTTTCCTGGCTTACGGAAGCGGAAATCTTTGCGTTATAGGGAAACTAACTCTTTTGCTGGAAATGACTTGTGTGCTCTCAAGGGTGATCGATAAGGCAGCCGATACCATCTTCTGACCCTCGCGAGACATTGCGTGCCACAAGGCCCGCGCTAGGGAGCGTCAGGTGAACCGGATCGGGTAGTATCGGGTCAAGGAGTGGCTCGACGGTCCTGACGCAGTACACCGTGCGAACTGCGCTTGCCGACTCACCTTTCCCGCCGGCAAGTCCCGCAGTGAAACTAAAGGAGTGGTTGCTCAATGAAAGGTAAAGTCGTTTTTGGAGCGCTGCTGGTGAGCGTTGCTCTGTGCGGGCAGGGGTTCGGGTTCGAGCTTCTGGACAACCTGCTGGGGCTGAATCGCGGTGGCTGCGGCTGTTGCCAACCCGCTGCGTGTGAACCGGCCGCTGTCGCTGCATGCGATCCCGCATGTGAACCTGCATGTGAACCCGCCTGTGTCGCATGTGAACCCGCATGCCAGGCATGCGAACCGGCTTGCTGCGATCCTTGCGGCAAGCCCAAGTGCTGCAAGCCGTGCATCCGCCCGGTGCGTGACCTGTTCGACGGGCTGGAAGATCTGGCTCGTTGCCGCCTGTGTGGCGATTGCAGCAAGTGCAAGCTGCGTGGTGCATGCAAGCCCGCATGCAACACGGCTTGCTGCGAGCCTGCCGCCGTCGCTTGTTGTGAACCGGCCGCCGTCGCGTGCTGTGAGCCCGCCGCCGTTGCGTGCTGCGAGCCCGCCGCTGCTGCCTGCGATCCGGCTTGCGAGCCCGCCTGCTGTGATCCCTGCTGCAAGCCCAAGTGCTGCAAGCCGCGTTGCCGCCCGGTCCTCGACCTGCTCGAGAACCTGTTCGGTTGCAAGTGCTGTGCAAAGCCGAAGAAGTCCTGCTGTGGCCCCATGGCCTGTGCTCCGGCCGCTGTCGGTTGTGGTTGCGGTGGCGCCATTGAGAGCGCGACCCCGGCCCCGACCACGGAAGAGGCTGCCCCGTTGCCGCCCGCTCCGAAGGCAGATCCGTCGGCCTCGATCATTCGGCCCCGCCAGCTTCACACGGCCAGCCGGACACTCGCTCAGTATTAGTTGATCAGGTGACGCCAACGAAGCGTCTTTCGCAAGCCTGCCCGGAGTTCCCTCCGGGCAGGCTTATTTCATGCGCCAATCGAGGACCTGGTCCTTTGGCGCCGGTGGCTTGCGAGCATACCCGTTGTCGGGATCGAACGTCTCCCACCGCCGGTCGGCCAGGACCTCAACCCGGACATGCGGTTGCGCCGCCGTTTCCCAAAGTGTCAAGTGTCACGCCGGAGGGATCGGCGAGAATTCCTGACGTTCGGTTGAGACCGGTTCAGGCAGCGCGCACTCGTTTGCGAAGTCGGTCCATGGCGGCCGTATAGGCGGCCCGTGCTGCGGCCAAACCGTCCAGCGTTTTCGGCTCGTCTCCTTGAAGATAGTCCAGCATGATCTGTTCCGCCGCGGCAAACTCAGCGGCAACCTCAGGCAACTCCATGACGATTTCCGGAGGAATGACCGTGACACCGTTGGCGTCACCGTGCAACAGATCGCCTTGCTGAACCACTAGGCCGCCAACCCGTACCGGCACACCGACATCGACAAGCTGAGGAAATCCGTGTGAGCAAATCTTGGCGCCGCTGAAGACGGGAAAGTCCAAGGCCGCCACTTGCTGCAGGTCGCGCCCTGCGCCATTACTCACCAATCCGGCCGCCCCATACGCCCGATAGGTCGAACACATGACCTCGCCGAACACCGCGCCGATCGGCGGGTCATCGAGGTCTTGGATCGTTACGATGGCCGGGCCGGGCAACGCCTCGAACGTGCGTATCTGTTCGACCATCTTGTTGTACACACCGCTGCCGGGCAACGGGCGGAAGGACGCCCGGAACGTGGCCGTGGCCGCAAACCCCACCATCGGCCGTAGCTGCGGGAACCATGCCTGAATTCGCCGATCCATGTACCCCGTATCTTGTGGGCGAATGGCATATAGCTCGATGGCGTTGCAAATGGTCGGCGTGTCAAACTGGGCGAGCCGGCTAAGGGTCGCCTGGGAAATGGACATCGTCATCTGGGGCTCCGAAAGACGGCAATGGCGACCGGAAGAACAAACTGTCCCGGTCGCCGGGAACCGGTAAGACTACCAGATGTCTTTGGTGGCCGAAAGGAGCCGGACGTCGGCTACGTAACTACTGGTCAGGGCGGCACTTACGAACAACTGCCCCGCTCTCGACCTGGGGCCCCTTTTTTTGCCCGGAATCGCGGGATCGGCCGCAAGATAAGCTAAACTTGGAATTGGGCGAACAATTCTGACCTGGCTGCGTAACATGGCATGTTGGCTCGCTCTACCGGACGGTCCAAGAACGGCGCGCTGCGCTTGTCCTTTGGGCCGGCAGGGCAATAATATTCCGGGCCGTCTCGAACAAGGTTCTGCGGCCTGCGGCAACTTGAAGTGGGAGCAAGGAACGTCAGTTCGGCCAGTTGGCCGATAACAGAAAACGCCGAGTACGCCATTGAGAGAAGGGGCCGAGTCGATATTGCTCGGCTCCGGCGAGCTGGCAGAAGGGGAGGCAATGATGAATCGGACTCAAACTCTTGAGAAACTCCGAGAGACTCTGCTCAAACGACGTCACGCGCTTCGCAAAGCCCTTGCCGGTGAATTGAGCGAGTTGGAGGCCCTCAATCGGGCCGCGAGTAGTGACGAGGTGGACTTCGCCCTCGATTCCGCCTACGACGAAATGAATGCCCAGTTGGCCGAGTTGGAGAGTCGCGAGCTGGCGCAGATCGAAAAGGCCCTCGAACGTATGGAGGAAGGGACCTACGGCATTTGCGAGATTACGGGGAAGCCGATCCCGCTTGCGCGTCTCCAGGCGTTGCCCTACACAACCGTTCGTGTCGAGGCCCAGCGAGAACTGGAACGCATGGAGGCCGACGGGCAGACCATGGCCGATTATAGCCGTATTCTCGATACCGGCGATGACAACATGTCAGTGCCCTATGGCGATTTCGAGATCGCGTGACCATGGCGCGTCAAGGATATGCAATGCGTGGCTTGTTCATTGCCGCAGTGACGCTGTGCGCAATGGCCCAGGCCGGCGCGGAGGAAGCCGGTTTGACGCGCCAGGTGCGTCAACTCATCCGTCAACTCGATTCACTGCGCCTGGCGGAACGCGATGATGCCGAGGCGGCCCTGCTCGAACTCGGCCCTCCCATTCTGGATCTGCTCCCACCCATAACCGATCGGACTCCGCCCGACGTGGCGCAACGGCTTGGTCGCGTACGCCAGAAACTCCAGCGCACCGCCGCCGCGGCCATTGCCGAACCGGCGCGCGTGACGCTCCACGCCCGGGCCATGCCCCTTTCGCAAGTTTTTGCCTCGTTGCAGGAACAAACCGGAAACCGAATCCTCGATGCACGGGCCCGTTTCGGGCACAAAGTGGTGGACCCGGAGCTGGCGGTCGAATTTCAGGATACGCCGTTCTGGGAGGCGCTCGATTCCGTCCTGGACCAGGCCGGGCTGACCGTATACCCTTATGGGGAGCAGCGGGCCATCTGTATCGTAGCGAGGCCGGAAGGGCAAGCGTCGCGCCGGGCGCGGGCACAATACGTTGGTCCGTTGCGCATCGAGCCAATCCTGGTTCGAACCGAGCGAGACCTCCGCAGTACGACCGCTCCCCTATTGCAGATAACCAACGAAATCGCGTGGGAACCGCGAGTTCGGCCCGTTCTTTTTGAACAGCCGATGTCGGCGGTTCGGGCGCAGACGAGTTCGGGAGAGGCGCTCGTCCTCGACGCCCCCAAGGCTACGCCGGAGATTCCGGTCGAAGGCGAGCGGATTGCCGCAGACTTGATCTATGCGTTTCGGGCGCCGCCGCGAGAGGTTGACAGCATTGCCCTCTTCGAAGCGTCGTTGCGAGGCGTACTTCCCGGCAAGGTGGCAACCTTCCGGTTCGATGCGCCGGCCGACACTCGCGGCGCCTCCCAGCGCATTGGCGGAGCAACCGTTACTTTCGAGCAGGTGCGCCGTAGTGGCGAATTCTGGGAGATTGCCGTCCGCGTCCGATTCGACAATGCCGGTCCGGCGCTCCAGTCGCATCGCGGCTGGATATTCAAGAACCCCGCGTTCCTGCTAGCCAAGGATGGAACCCGTACCGACTACGACCACTTCGAGACGACCCGCCAGACCGAAAACGAGATCGGTCTGAGCTACCTGTTCGACGTGGCCGGTCCGATCGACGCATTTTCGTTTGTCTACAAGACGCCTGCGCTTTTGCTCGATGTCACGTTGCCATATACCTTGAAGGACATTCCGCTGCCGTGACCGGGCCCGCCCTGTTGGACCTTTTCGATTCGTCGCGACGTCGCTCGTTGCGCGGCCGGCTGCTCCGGTGGTTCGCGCGTCATGCCCGCAACCTGCCCTGGCGACGCACTCGCGATCCGTACGCCGTATGGCTGAGCGAGATCATGCTCCAGCAGACGCAGGTGGCGACGGTGGAGGGTTATTTTGAACGGTTCCTAGCCCGATTTCCGGACATTCGCACCCTGGCGGAAGCCGACGAGCAAGAGGTGCTCCGGCTTTGGGAAGGCTTGGGCTATTACCGCCGCGCCCGGCAGCTTCATCGGGCGGCGCAGATCGTGGTGGCGGAACACGGCGGACAGTTCCCCCAAACCATGGAGGCGGTGCGCAACCTGCCGGGGATCGGGCGCTACACGGCCGGGGCCGTTCTCTCCATCGCCTTCGACGTTCGTGCGCCCATTCTCGAAGCGAACACCCAACGTCTGTTTTGCCGCCTGCTCGGCTATCAAGGCCGGCCGGACTCGACCGAAGGGCAACGCCTCCTGTGGCAGTTCGCGAAAATGCTTCTGCCCCGCAAAGACGTCGGGCAACTCAACCAGGCCCTGATGGAGCTGGGCAGTGAAATCTGTACGCCCCGGGCGCCCGCCTGCCCCGAATGTCCCGCCGCCACGTTTTGCGAAGCCCAGCGTCGCGGCTTGCAGGCGAGTATCCCTGTGCCGAAAAGCCGTAGCGCGGCGACTGAACTCCGGGAGGCGGCCGTCCTGCTGAAGCACAAGGATCGCGTCCTGCTGGTGCGATGCCCGGAGGGTGGCCGCTGGGCCGGCCTATGGGATTTTCCCCGCGTCGGGCTCACCAGTGAGACTTCCGACCGGCAAGCCGCCGAGTTGACCGACAAGGTATACCACCTCACCGGCGCGCGTATCGAAATCGACCGACACCTTCACACCCTGCGACACGGGGTCACCCGCTACCGGATTACACTGGACTGCTATGCAGCCCACTGTCGCACTCCCGGCCGTCCTCCCGCCGGAACCGAAGTCCAGTGGCTCAGGCTGGCGGAACTGGCCGACTATCCCCTCAATGCCACCGGTCGCAAACTGGCTCAACTGCTGAGTTGACCGGAAGCGTTCACGAGGGGATGCGTCATCTCGTGTAGCCGTTCACGGGTCGGCGGCGCAGGCCGACCTTGATCGCAACTTTGCCAACTGCTTCTTCTCCACTGGATACGAGGGGGGCAGTCCAGGGCAGTCCCATGTGAATGGTTATCATCTCGTTGTCTTATACAAGTCCGACTTGCGACGAAGGGCCACCGGCCGGCTTGCCCGAACCTGGAGCCGTGGTCGGCCAGCTACAAGCGGGTTTCATCCGCAGTATTTCCCCCGGCGAATCGTCAGGCGTTATCGCAACTCGGCGCCATGGCGCTCGCGGCAGGCGGCGACGATCCGGTCGCGAAGGTCGTCCGCCTGCTGGTTGGTCATGGTTGCGTCTTGCGAACGCAAGGTAAGCCGCATCAGCAGGCTCTTCTTGCCGGGCCCGAGACGTTTCGAGTCGCGGTAGGTATCGGCATACTCAAGGCTTTCGAACAGCGGGCCGCAGCCCTCGTGAACGGTCGCGGCCAGGTCGGACCAGCGAACCGATTCGTCAACAACGAAGTTCAGGTCGCGTCCCACCGGCGGGTAGGGCGATTGCGATCGGCTGGTCGCTATGAGCGAAGCTCGCTCGATGAGCGGGGTCAGACGCAGTTCGGCCACGACGGTATCGCCGCGCAGATCGAATTGCTCGCGCCCTTCTTCGGTCAGCTTCCCGACAAAGGCGAACGGCTTCCCCTCCAGATCGAGCCGGCATGCGGCGCCGGCGTCCAGCAGCGGAACATCGGACGCGACCGCGTCGAGCGCAAGGTCCGGCGCGACACACTCCACGACTGCCTCAATCACGCCCTTCACTTCGCGGAAACTCCGGCCGCTGGTCAGAGCGAGCATGAGGGACTCGTCGGGCAGGCCTCGCTTGCGCGGCAGGTAGGCGCGGGCAATCTCGAACAGCTCGATTTCTGTGTTGAAGAGCGCCTCGTTCGTGCGGCGCGCTGCCAGCAGGCTCGGTATGAGCGTGCGGCGCAGCCGGTCGGCGCCGCGCAGCACCGGCGAAAGGGCCTGAAGCGGCGCTGCGTCCGTCCATGGACTCAACGCGTCGGACGCACGTTCGTCAATCACACTCAGGGTAACCGCCTCGTCGAATCCGCACGCGGTGAGCACCTCGCGAATCCGAGTTCGTATGCGGTCCTCCAGTGTGCGGGCCGAGGCGACCATGGGCACGCCCACGTCTTCCGGAATTGCGTCGTACCCGTCAATACGCCCCACCTCTTCGATCAGATCGATCTCGCGCGTCAGATCGCGGCGCCAGCTTGGCGCGATGACCTCGACCGATTCGGCATTGGCCTGCCTTTCGGAAAGGCCGACCGCGGCAAGAATCTCTCGTACGCGTTCCGGCGGAACGTCGATCCCCAGTACCCGCTTCAGTTGCGAGAACCGCAAGACGATTGGTTCGCGAGCCGGCGGCGTGCGGCCGACGTCAATCACCCCCTGGGCAAGTTCGCCACCGCACAGCTCGAGGATCAACTCGCAGCAGCGGCGGCTGGCCCAGTCGAGGCCCTCGGGGTCCACCTTCCGCTCGAATCGGTACGAGGAATCGCTGTGCAGGTTGAGCGCCCGCGCCGTGTTGCGGATCGATACGGGATCGAACTCGGCCGCCTCGACGAGCACGTCGCGGGTGGCCTCAGAGATTTCGGTTTTCGCACCGCCCATCACGCCGCCGATGGCCACGGGGACCTTGGCGTCGGCGATGATGCACATTTCAGTTTCCAGCCGGTACTCCTTGTGGTCGATCGCCTCGATCACCTCGCCTGCAAGCGGCCGCCGGACGATGATCTGGCCGCCGCCCAGTTTGCCGAAATCGAACGTATGCAGCGGTTGCCCGCACTCCATCAGGACGTAGTTACTGATATCGACCACGTTATTGATGGGCGTCAGGCCGACCGTTTCGAGCCGGCGAGTCATCCATCGCGGGCTCGGCCCTATCGTTACGCCGCGCACCACGCGGGCCGTGTAGCGGTAGCACAGGTCGGGGCAGTCGATCTGAACGCTGACGAGTTTCTCCACCGGCGTCTTGCCCTCGGCCACGGCGGCGGCCGGCATCGTCAGCTTGTGGCCGAACAGGGCGCACGTCTCGCGGGCAATGCCCAGATGGCCGAGGCAGTCGGGCCGGTTGCTGGTGACCTCCAGGTCGATGGCCAGGTCGCCGGCCACCTCGTGCGTTCCTTCGTGGTTCAAGCCCGACAGCATGAGCCGACGCGCGAGTTCCTCGTGCGGCATGTCGAGCGTTACGTACTGCTTCAGCCAGTTCCAGGAAACGAGCATCGGATTGAACGATTGGGGTTAGGGGATTGGGTATGCGTTTCCGAACGGTCCGGTCGAGCGTCAAGCGGATAAATCGGCCGGAGGGCAGGTCCGGGAAAGGCGTGGCGGACACAAAGGCTGGATTTGCCAATCGGCCACGCCCCTTCCGGGCATGCCCTCCGGTTGAGAAATACGATGACCACACGACCCTAAAACTGCCGGAGGAATCGCACGTCGTTACGGAACAAGTCGCGGATATCGTGGATTGCATGGCGGTTCATGCACACGCGTTCCACTCCCAGGCCGAAGGCGAAACCGGTCACCTCGTCCGGATCGTAACCGACGGCGCGCAGCACGTTCGGATCGACCATGCCGGCCCCGCCCATCTCCATCCAGCCGCCCTGCCACGTCATATCCACCTCGACACTCGGCTCGGTGAACGGGAAGAACGACGGCCGGAACCGGATGTGGACGTCGGCATGTTTGAAGAACGCACCGGCGAACAGGCGGAGTACGCTCTTCAGGTCGGCCATGGTCACGTTCCGGTCGACCAGGAGGCCCTCGATCTGATGGAACATGGGGTAGTGCGTATCGTCCGCCGTATCGGGCCGGTACACGCGGCCGAGTGAGATGATGCGCACCGGCGGCTTCGTCTTCTCCATCACGCGAATCTGCACCGTCGAGGTCTGGCTGCGCAACAGCAGACCGGCCGGCGCATCACCGCTCGAAGGCGCCGTCTTCCCGGCGGTCGCCAAGTAGAAGTTGTCCAGCGGGTCGCGGGCCGGATGGTCGGCCGGGATATTGAGGGCATCGAAGTTGTGCCACGGATCTTCCACCTCCGGCCCTTCGGCCACGGTGAACCCGAGACGCCCCATGATATCCTTCATCTCCTCAATCGTCTGTGTGATCGGGTGGAGATGCCCCAGTCGTGGGCGGATTCCCGGAACCGTCGGATCGAACTGTTCGGCGGCCGGCCCGGCGACCGCAGCCTCCTTCAGCCGCTGGCCGGCTTGCTGAAAGGCGGCGTCGATCGCCTGCTTGGCCTCGTTGAACTGCTTCCCGGCGACCGGCTTGTCGGCCTTTTCGATCTGGCCGAGGCCTTTCTGGGCCGCCTTCAGTCGGCCGCTTTTCGCACCGAGGAACTCGACCCGGGCCGCCTCCAGCGCAGCATCATCGTCGGCCGCCTCGAACTGCGCGCTCGCCTGGCGGACCAGATCGTCCAGTTCAGCAAGGAAATCGGCCAGGGCCATGATGCAACTATCGCGGCTTAGCCGGCATTGGCAGGCTCACCCAGCGCCTGCTGGGCAAGCTCGACCACCTGGCCGAAGGCCTCGGGGTCGCGAACCGCCATGTCGGCAAGGACTTTTCGATCCAGGACGATATTGGCTTTTTCGAGCCCGTGGATAAAGCGGCTATAGCGCATGCCCCGCTCGCGGCAGGCTGCGTTGATTCGCAGGATCCACAGGCGGCGCAGATTGCGCCGCTTGGCGCGCCGGTCGCGAAACGCGTAGGCATCGCTCCGCAACAGTGTCTCTTTGACGGTTCGCAGCAGCTTCCCTCGGCCGCCGCGGTACCCCTTTGCCCTCTTGAACAGGCGTTTTTTGGCCTGTCGGCGGGCAGCTCCCTTTGTCGTTCTCATAGCCGTTTCTCTCCAGTCATAACGGACTCAAGGCCCCCTCCTCAGGTGGAAGGCGTTGTCCTGCCCGGCCCGCGATTCGTTGGCGACGCAAAAGGCACACTCGACGTCGCAGTTTGCCCGGTCAATGGCTGTTGCCGCGCAGTGCGGCGTGGATCCGGGTCGCTTCCACGGTCTTCAGCACGCCGGTGCCGCGCAAGTTTCGCTTGCGCTTGTGGCTCATTCGGCCGGCGAGATGACTTGTCCCGGCTTGGCGGTGCTTGACCTTTCCGCTGGCGCTCAGCCGAAAGCGTTTTTTTGTGCCTTTGTGGGTTTTTTGCTTTGGCATGGCTGTCCTCTCTTCCGAACCCCCCGTTATTGTGTGCAAAAAGGCACGTCTGCCTTGCCGCTGCCGGCAGACTCATGGCCTTACGCCCTTAAGATTCCTTCGCCCACGGCGAATATAGACTCGCTATTATACCGCAAAGCCACATCGGTGGAAGGGGGCTCTCTCAGGAATAGCTCGGCTTCCGCCAAGCGAAGCCTTAGAGAGAGACTGGAAAATGTGCAGGGGCATTGAGACAGGTGGGGCGGGGATAGTACAATGGATGGAATGCACTTTCGGGGCAATCGGGCAGCTTTCCCGGAGACAACGCACGTTCGCGACGAGGACCGTTCCGGTCGCTCGTCGGGTTGATGTTTGTCCATTGCCCGGTGTTTCACCCTGCACAAACCATAGCTCGCAGAAACCATCCTCAGCAACGGTAGCATTGCCATGAACCGCGAGAACGACGACGCCCATCTTGAAACAGAGGCCGACGCCACGGCGCAAGAGAGCGCGCGGTCCGAGAGAGCAGCGTCGGCCCCGCCACGCACTTCTGCCCCGAACGTGCTTGGGGCCGAAGCTGCGCCCGTCGCACTGCCGGACGAGGACCTCGAAACGCTGCGGCGCCTGGAAGAAGATGAAGGCGAACCGCACATGAGCGTTCGCGCCTTGGTTCGCCAGATTGCGTCGTTCGTCTCTTCGGTTGTGTTCCACTTGGTGTTGTTGGTGGTTCTCGCACTGTGGGCCCTGCCTGAAGGGGCCAAGTCAACACTTACCTCTCTGGTGGCCGAAACCGACTATGAACCGGAAGAGGTGCTGGAGACCGTGGAACTCGACGATTCGCTGGAGGCGGCCACCGATTTGGACTTCTCCACCCAGAGTAGTGAGGCCTTCGGCGCCGAAGACTCGATGGTGACCGAACCTGCGTTCGATACCTCCGTCATCGACACCAGCAACGAGGAGATGTCCGTCGAACTGGACAAGACGCTGGGCAAGCTTCCTTCCGGCACCACGCTGCTCGAAGCGATGCCGGACGGTCACGTCGGTACGCGGCGCAGTGTGGTCGACGGCGCGGGCCAGGCCCTGGACCGGATTACGCAAGAGATTATGTGGATGCTCGACTCGTCCAAGGTGCTGGTGATTTGGATGTTCGACGAGTCGGAAAGCATGAAGGAGGAGCAGCAGGAGATTCGCGGCCGGATCGAGCGGGTATATACCGAGCTGGGCCTGTCCGACAAGTCGTCTGGGGACGCCTTGCTCTCTTCCATTGCGAGCTACGGCTCGGACTTCCACGTTCTCACCGAGAGGCCCACGAACGACTTGGGTGAGCTGCGCGAGGCGATCGGTCGCATTCCGGTCGACACAACGGGCAAGGAGAACCAGCATCAGGCGATCGGCCGCGCGATTAACGGGCACCGCAAGTTCGCCACGGCGGGGAAGCGCAAGATGGCCATGATCATCCTGACCGACGAGAGTGGCGACGCGGACGACAAGCAGTATCTCGAAGCGGCCATCGAGGAAGCCAAGCGCGCCAAGTGCACCATTTTCGTCATGGGGCGCGAGGCGGTGTTCGGATATCCTTACGCCCTGATGCGATGGCGGCATCCGCAAACGCAGCGCCCGCACTGGCTGCGGATCGACCGCGGTCCGGAGAGCGCTTTCGCGGCCCAACTCCAAACGAACGGTTTCTACCGCCGCGAGGACGCGTTCCCGAGCGGTTTCGGCCCCTACGAGCAGTCGCGGCTGGCGCACCAGACAGGCGGCATCTTCTTCATGCTGCCCAGCCTGGAAAGCAATCTCGTACGCGGCGAGAAGCGAAAGTATGAACTTGAAGCGATGCGCGGGTTCCAGCCTGACCTCCGCTCGCGCGAGGCAATCCTCCGCGACCGCGACATGAGCGAACTCCGCAAGGTCATCTTCACCATTGTCAATCGCGACCTGAACCCCTGGGACGAGCAGCAGCGGCCCAAGGTCGAAATGCGACGACACTGGGCCCCCGATTTCCAGAAGTTCAAACAGCAGGCGGCCGTCGAACTGGCCAAGGCGAAGGGCTATATCGAGTACCTGGATGCCGCCGCCAAGAAGCTCGAACAGATCAAGCGGCTGCGCAACGAGGAGCCCGAACTCCGGTGGCGCGCCAACTACGACATGCTGTACGCCCAACTGCTGGCGTATAAGGTGCGCATGTTCGAGTTCGGCGCCTTCTTCGAGGAATTCTGCCGGAATCCCAGAAGCGCGCCCATGACCAAGCAGGCGGAGTGGCTCGGAAAACGGCAGACCGTAACGCTCATCTACTGGAACCTGACCACACGCAAGCAGATGCTCACCGAGGAGATCACCGGATCGACCCTGGCCAAGGCGAAGGAACTGCTGACGCAGGTCGCCAAGGACTACCCGGGTACGCCTTGGGCCGCTCGCGCCAACTGGGAAATCCGACGCGGGTTCGGCGTCGACGTGTATCCCTATTACGAAGGTCCGTTCGACGAGATTCCCAAGGGGCAGAAGCAGATCCCCGTGCCGAAACTCTAACGCATCCTATTCGGATTTGGGGCGAGTCTGGATGATCGTCGCGCCGGTCAGTCGGATGAACGGGGCATTCATCTCGGCCGTATCGGTGGCGATTCCTTCAGGCTGCTTCAGCGTGGCCGTATCGTCGGCGATCCCTTCCGGTTGTTTCGTCTCGACCTTGTTGGCGGCGAGCGCTTCCAGTTGTTTCATCTCGGCCTGATTTTCAGCGATTCCTTCAGGCTGCTTCAGCGTGGTGGAAGAGCGTCGCGGCAGGGGGAGACGCTCCTGCCTTGGCGGCTCCACGTAACCTGGCCCTTGTGGAAGCGGCTCGTGATGCAACGGGCGCATTACCGGCAGTCTGGAGGGGGCGCGTGGCGGAACCGATGGCGGCGCCGCGCCTGTAGACGGGTATCCGCTTTGAGGCGGCTGACCGCCGGGCGCCACGCTCGGCGGCCCCTGCAAAACGGGCGGAAGCGAGGCCGTGTGCGGAACCGGTCGGCCCGGAACGGCCATGGCAGGCGCCAACTCGGCCAGAAGCTGCCGCGCGGGCGTCAGATTCGGATCTCTTCGCACCGCGGCGGCAAGATGTTGAACCGCGGCGTCTCGTTGGCCGCGTCGATGGAGCAGGTAGCCCAAGTTGTAATAGGCAACGGCCTCGCCATGGACGGCATGAAGGTGCTGGTAGGCCTCCGACAGTTTTCCAAGCTGGACCAGGACATGGGCCAGATTGTTGCGATAGAGGGGTTCGGCAGGTTTCAGTCGCACGGCCTGGGCGAAGGTTTCCGCCGCCTCGTTCGGCATTCCACGACGGTCGTAGTGCAGGCCCAGGTAGTTGAAGACCGACGGCTCTTGCGGATGGGTCTCTGCGGCCCGGCGATACAGCTCGAAGGCTTCGCCCGCCTTTCCTTGCCGGTCCTTCAACCTCGCGTAGTTGAGCATGGCGCTCATATCGTCGGGCGCCAGTCGCAGTGCTTCCTGGTAGTGCTGTTCGGCCTCGTCGAGCCGTCCGGCATGTTCGCTCAACCGCGCCACCTCAACGTGCAATCGCGGACTGGGCTTCGCGCCACTGCGCAACGAGGTCGGATCGGGCGGGGCCGGCGGGCGTGCGTCGGGGGTGAAGACGCCTGTCAGGCCGTCCCAACCTCGCTTCACACCTGAATTGAACGAGTCGAGCAGCGATGGTTTCGCCGGCTGGACTCCAAAGGGGTTGGAAGCAGGGAGCTGAACGGAGGCGCGATTCGATTGCGCCGGAGCCCAGTTCGATGCGCCAGGACCTGCCAGAATCAACCCGAGGACAATCGTTGCGGCCATCCGGCACCGCGGTAAGACCCGATGCACGTTGGAACCTCCATGTTCACTTGCCATTCGCGGGGAGTTGCCCCGGTAATTGCCGTACTTCGTCCGTCGTCGCATGGCTCCGTCTCCGGCAGAGCCAGCAGATGCCATTGTGGAGCATCCCAGGGGCTAGCGGCGACGTGGCGCCATGCGCAGGTCGGACGAGACCGGCCCAGCTTTGCCTACAGATCGACCCGCTGCACCCCGTTTCTGTAGTCGATTCGGGGAATTGGGCAGACTTTAACGGCTTGGTGGCGTGAATCAGAAGGCTTCCGTGCTGCTCTTTTCGGGGAGAACGGGGGCCGGTGTAGCCTCTCGGTACTTGCGGCTGACGGAGTCTACCCATTCGGCCGGCCATCCTTGGGGCTGAATGCGTGTTTGCAGCACCGGGGGGGGTTCGTGGTAGGGGCTCAACTGAGCCGCCACCTGCTGGATCTCGGCAACGCGGGCGGCCGTGACGTTCGGATCGTCGGCCATTTGGACATAGATCGCGCGGTGCTGTGGCGCCGCTTCGAAGAGAATCCAGCGAATCTTCTGTCGCCCGGCCTCGGTCAACCCGATCCCGCCCTCGTGGAAGTGGTAGTCGCCAATCAGGTTCTGCTGCCGCCAGCCGTGGGCGATCATCACGCCGAACGGGGCGCGAACCGACTGGATGTCGGGATAGACGAACGGCTCCGGCCAGCAGTTGCGGCGTTTGGTGTCCCGCGCAATGTCGCTGGCTACCTTTTTCGTGCCGGTCCAGAGGCACTGGAAGGGATTGGCCAGCGCCAGGGACGTCGGCGCGGCAATGAGCCAACAAGCGATCGCAAAACGAGCCGTGCGGGCAGCCATCCGAACACCTCCTCAGGAAAAGCGCCCCCGTCCGTGGGGGCATCGCTTCCACGTTCACCGTTTCTGTGGGGACACCTTACCTACTTCATCGGCAATTCCGGTCGGTCGGCTCCGGCCCCATTCGATCGAATGCGAGAGCCGTGTTCCCAGCGGCGGCTATCGGAAGATTACATGCGTACCCCCCGCAGTGATGCCCCCGGATGGTGCAGCTAGCGGTGCCGGCAAACCTGGCACGACGATCTTCAACGCAGTCCCGGCGGCCACGCCGAGCACGAGGGCGCCGTTGGCCGCGACGGTGGTTGCCCCGCGCCAGAGGATACCCCGCAAGAAGATCGTCGCAATCGATGGGGCGAAGAAGGCGGCCATGTCCTGGAGGTAGGCAAATAGAGGCCGAAGACAACAACCGTTGTCACCGAAGTAGCCGTTGCCTCGACTATTCCTCGTACAGCTTCCGCACCATGACGTCTTCCGTACGCAGATTGCGCACATCGTCGTCGGCCAGTGGCGGGCGGGAATCGGGCGACAGCAGTTCCAGGCGGATGTCGCGCAACGTGACGCCGTCTGCATGACGCATGAAGAATCCCCAGGCCGGCAAGCGGCCGAACATGTAGGACGCCGGGTACGACTCCCGTTTCTCCGGCACGGCGGAGACGGCGGGCGCCTTGTCCATACTGCCGGGTTTGCGGATGGTAACGTCCTCGATCACGACGTCTTCGACCGGATGTTCGGGCAGTCCGGAAATGAAGCACGGACGTGGACTGCTTTGGTATCCGTTCGCCGCGCCGGCGTTCTCGATGCCGCGGTCCCGGAGGACCTCCCGAAACGACTTGTTCGCCAGTGTCACATGCACGTCCTTGATGCGCACGTTGCGCAGGTATCCGGGCGACTGTTTCTCGCCGGGCTGGAAGTAGGATGGCCGGAGCCGGCCGCCCAGGCGGATCTGGATGGCGGAGATGGCGTCGTCGATCCGGACGTCCTCGATATCGATGTTCTCCATTTCCGTACCATCGACGGAGTAGAGTTCCAGTGCCTTGGCGCCCGCCCCTCGGAGCTTGCGCACGACAAGGTTGGAGTATGGCCCGCGGGTTTCGGTGCCCAGCTTGAATGCCCCGCGGTAGGTCAGAACGCAGTTGTCCAGGACGCGGTAGTCCCGGTTGGCCCGGTCCAGTGCCTGGCTCTTGATCACGATACCGTCGTCGTCGGAGATGACCAGGCACTGCTCGATCAGGACATCTTCGCAACCGGACAGGTCGATACCATCGTTGTTGCGGCCCGGGCGGGGACTGTTGACCGTGGCGCCGCGGATGTTCAGATTACGGCAGCGAATGTAGTGCTGCGTCCAGGAACCCGAGTTCTGTGTGGTGACGTCGCACACGTTGACGCCCGTGCACTCGTTCAGGTAGAAGATTTGAACCCGCCAGCCACGGGAAGGAAACGCCTGCCCCTGGCCATCGATCACACCCGGGCCGGTAATGGCGATATCGTGTGCGCCGTCGGCATAGATCAGACCGGGAAATGGGTAGTGGTTGCGGTTCGTGCTGCCCAGCAGGACGGCCCCTTTTTGCAGGTGCAGGTTGACGCCTGACTTCAGTTCGATCGAGCCGGTGCGATAGGTTCCGGGCGGCAGCATCACGATGCCGCCGCCTGCCTCGTGTGCGGCGTTGACGGCGGCCTGAATGGCGGGCATGTCCAGGTGCGCGCCGTCGCCGAAGGCGTCGAAGTTGCGCACATCGAACGTGCGTGCGTCTTGCGGCAGGGCGAAGTGCAATTCTCGCTTCCATGTTTCCGCCGCGGGGCCGGGGACCGACTCCACGGGTGGTTCGACCGTATTGCCGGCCGACTCTGGCATGGGCACGGCAATGCTCTGATCCGTCCGGTCGTCGATGCCCAGTTGCCCGAACCCGTTGTGTCCCCAGACCCAGAGGTCTCCTTTCTCATCGCGCGCCAGCACATGCCGCATGCCGCCGGCGAACGCGACAATGTGCTTCAGCGGCGGAAGCTCATCTTGCGGGCCCGTACACACGACTTGCGGATGGTCGCGGTTGGTTCCCAAACCCCGGCCGCTGCCCAACTCGCCGTACACGTTCCAGCCCCACGACCGCATTGTCCCGTCGCGAAGCAAGGCCCAGCTTGCCTCGTAGCCGGCGCCGACGGCCGCAATATCGTCGAGCACGCCCTTGCGATCGAGACCGACGACCAGGACGGGCGCCGACATGTGCCGGACGCTGGTATTGCCGCTCCAGAATCCGCCTCGCGTACCTTCGCCAAGCTGACCGGCGCCGTTATAGCCCCAGGCAACCGCTCGGCCGTCGTCCAGCAGGGCGACATTGTGAAACATGCCGGCAGAAACCGCCTTGACGTTGGAAAGATGCCCCTCGCCGCCAAGTCCCGCCACCTGCGTTGGAAACGCGGCTGTCGTATCGCAGGCGAGCCGAACTGCCTGACCCGTTTCGGCGTTGGTCAGAAGCAGGTAGACGTCTTCAGCGACATCATCGTCGACCGTTTGGCCGAACCGCGCCTGGTCGAGCGTCAGCAAGGTCTGTTGCCCGACCTGTGCCGCTGCCGGGTATCGCAAGGTGGAAACGGCCTCGATGTAGTCGCGATTGCGGGCGGTATGTGCGGTCTTTTCGTCCGCCGGTTTCGACGGTTGCGCGTCGACCACGGTGGCCGCCTCTTTGTAGGTATCTGTCAGGGCGACTCGATCGACCGCATCGCGATGTCCCGGGTCGGAATAGGTATACTCCAGGGCAATGGTCCAGCGTCCTTTCGACGGCGGCATCCACGCAAGCCGGATGCCGCGCATGTGCCGGTGTTCGTGCCGGCGCCCGGAGACTGTACGATTGCCCAACTGGCCTTCCCAATTGCCGCCCCACGACCACACGGTTCCATCGTCGCGCAAGGCGATCGTATGGAATGCACCGCACGCAACGGCCCGAATGTGATCGAGCGATCCATTGCCCTCGGCGGCAGGCACCTGCACCGGGTGCGTGCTCCATCGGTTCGGATCGGCGCCATCTCCCAACTGGCCGTGGCATGCACTTCCCCAGGCCCACACGGTACCGTCTTTTCGCAGCGCGACGGAATGGTCCCAGCCGGCGGCGACAGCCACCACGTCAGTCAGGGCGCCTTCGCCGTTCGGGCCGAGCACCTGGACGGGCGCGGCACTGTGTGCATCGAGGCCCCACTGCCCGTTGCCCAATTGGCCGAACGCATTATTGCCCCAGGTCCACAGCGTTCCGTCATCGCGGATGGCCAGCGTGTGATGCGTCCCGGCGGCCACCGCCACGACACGGTCCAATTGCCCCTTGCCGTTCGGCCCCGCCACGTATACCGAACCGCGGCGTGCAGCGAAGTCGCCTGCTCCGAGTTGTCCCATGCGATTCTCGCCCCACATCCGAATATACCCCTGGTCGTCCACGACGGCGCTGTGACGCCAGCCGGCGGCCAGTTTCGCCGCCCCTTCCGCCGGCGGATTCGCAACGATTGCAGGCAAGACAACCAACAGCAAGGCGAGAGTCTTCGACATGGGGTGCTCCGGGGGAGGGAACAGGGGCGGTGCGAAGCTCAACGATCGAGCTTATCGTGCAGCATTCTGCCGAAAGCATTGTACACCAGGCGCCGCACGGAAGATGCCCCCCGACAGGGAAGTATCTTATTTCAATACGGAGCACAATCGCTGTAGACAAATCCAGCAGACCCAGACCCGCCAGGGAGGGCGGAGGCATTCCGGCCCCGGAATCGCAGGGCGGGCTTTCAGCCGACGACCTCGCCGATGGCGTCCATAAGCGTCGTGGATAGGTCTTCCCAGCGAGGCTTGGAGACCTGTGCGGTCGCGCCAACTTGCATTCCCTTCTTCTCGTTGTCCTTGGAGATCAACGACGAGAACAAGACGACGGGAAGGTCTTTGAGCACCAAGTTGTCTCGAATTTTCCGCGTGAGCGTGAACCCGTCCATGCGGGGCATCTCGATGTCGGAAACCACGCCGGCACACACGCTGCGGATGGTCTCGGCGGTGTGCTCCTGGGCGAGTTGCTCCAGGCACTGCCACGCCTCCAGACCGTCGGCGAAACCCTGCCGCTTCTGATAACCGGCCTGCGAAAGGGCATTGTCCAGCATCTTCCGGATCAGGGGCGAGTCGTCGGCAAAGAAGATCGGAGGATGTTGCAGGTCTATGGAGCAGGTGGGATCGATCTGGGCAGCTTCGGGCGGCACGCCGTTCATACCGAAGGTCAGCCCGATGGCCTCGAAATCGAGGATCGTAACGATCCGCCCCTCGATCAAGATCACGCCGGTTACTGGTGCGTCCATACCGGGGCATCGCGGCAGGGGGATGAACCGCTGCCAGGAGACGCGATAGATACGGTCGACGCCCTGAACTCGGAATGCAATCGTCTGATCGTTGAACTCCAGGATCAGGTGCTGCTCCGTCTTGCCTTCCGCGCCACCGGTTGTGGTATTCCAGAGTACCTGCTCCAGATCGATCAGGGGAATGACCGCATTCCGAAGGCGAACCACGCCGTCCATCGCATTGGGTGCTTGAGGAAGGTGCGTGGCCGACTCGTGTGTGCGAACCTCGCGGACTTTGGCAACATTCACGCCACAGTAACGGTCGGCTACCTTGAAGACAAGGATCTCGACTTCATTCGTCCCGGCTTCCAGAAGAATCTTAGAGTCGTGTACCGAGGGGGTCACAGCAGTGGCCATGGTTATTCCTTTACATGGTGGGAAGGGCTGTTTGGCATGGCGGGCAGTCAAAGCGGCCGTATCCTGGTGGGATGACGCCATATAATCATAGGCCACAAAACGGCGTCGGCGCACCGCAATCCCTCAGGAGGGTGGTGATCACGTCAGCGCAGATACGCAGCCGCACCGGCTCGGTGGTGAAGGTTGCCGCAAGTCCTTACGGGGCCTTGGTTTACTGCCGGCCAGGAGGCATCTTCTTTTTCGAAAAGGACAGGTATTCCCGTTGCTCCCGGCGGAGCTGCTCTGCGTCCCAACGGTCCGGATGGACAATCACGCGATAACGGAGCGTCAAGGATTGGCTGGCCGGCAAGGTGTGCGGCCGGTAGCAGATGACCGCCGGGCTGAAATAGCTCATCGGCTGGCTCGCGATGACGTACCAGGGCGTCGGGTGGTTCAGGTTGTTTGGGTGGTCGTAAATGGCAATTCCAACCGTCCGGTTGCCGATAACGCCATGGTAGTCAAGTGCCTCGGCCTTGCCCCGGTAACGGCCGGTTTCCAGCGATACCGGCCCCGCAAGGGTCGTAGCCGAGCGATCGGTCATCTCGTTGGCCAGGCGGACCGACAAACCTGCGTAGCCGCCCCACGCCTTGCCGTCCGGCTCGCCGGGGATCGGGGTGCGATCGAGCGTCACGTCGTTCTCGCCCGCAGTGAAGGAGCAAGTCCAGTCGAGATGGTACCGGCCGTCGGACTCAGGCGCCGAAACATCGACCGTTCGCTTGCCGGTCAGTACCTCGGTTCCTGCCGGATCGACGAAGGCCAGGTCCATGGCGATACGGGCCGAGAAATCGTCGCGCGTGTCGATTGTGACATTCGACCAGAGGGTGCGGCCGGCCGGCTTGCCCGTTTCGCGGTCGTGCTCCCAGTAGTTCACCCCGTTGATGTATTTCCAGCTAAACCACAAGGCGTGATGCCAGAGGTGGTCGGCCGGCCTGTCGGCGGTGAGTGTCGGGCCGCCTGGCAGGGCAACGGGGTGGAAGTACGCCTTGTTCTGATCCGGCGCATAATTGAATTGCCACACCACGGCGTCATTTTGCACGAGTGCGACCGACTTCTCCGGAACGCATTGCCACCGCAGCGGGCCGGGCTTCGCACCCTGTACGCGGCCACCGCCTCCAAAAACCAATGCGATGCCGAGCATTCCGAACACAGACAGTTTCAGTGGTTTCATAGCAGGCGACTCCGGTCTACAGAGGATCGATTCTCCACCAATCAGGTTAACCGCACACCACGAGCGGCCAGGGCGTCGATGTGAGGCCTCACTCGGCTGCATACGCGGCGTATTCCGCGGCGAGCACGTCGCGGCCGGGCGCAGCGCCCTTGGTGACACGGAAGCGATACTTGAACGTCTGCGTCGCGCCGTCTTCGATCTCCACAACGGTGAACGGGCCGAACCGGCCGTAATCGCGATAGGCCGACCACCGCGCGCCTTGCGGGTTGGTTGGGTGGCTCATCATCTGCACCGTCCACTCCTGCTCGCCCAGCCGGAAGGTCTCGGCAACCCAGGGCAGGTCGAGGTCCTTTTTCGGATCGATGCCTTCTGCCGGGAACGTGTACTTCGCGCTCTTGTTCTCCGCCACCTGCTGCGAAGGGCGGAACTGGCAGCCGGCATGTTCCGGATCGCCGTTCAGTTCCACCGCACCGTGGCTTGCCGTCAACTGGCTGGTAACGTCGATCACGGTGTGGGTATCGTCGGTGGAAGTGACCTGATGGGTTCGAACTTCTTCGAGAACCGGCTTCTGGTCCGAGCCGATCCACTGGATCGCACTCTGCACCGTACCGTCTTTCGGCCCGGCTTTGATCGTAGTGAACTTCTTATGCTGCTGCTCGGTATTGCGCACGTGCCACAGGTCGTGCCGCTTGTCGCCGTGCTGCAGCTTGTTCCAGCCGATGAAGATGCCGCGATGGTGCGGGAACAGTCCTCCGGGCCCCTTGGTGAGCGGCGTCTGTCCATCGTCGGCGAACACGTGCGCGAAGACCTTGGCCGTATCGAACGTGGCCGGACCGCCTGGCTTCTCGGCCTCGCGAACGTACACGTACCGCAGCAGGGGCCGGCCATTGGGAGCCAGCACGTCGAGATGTTGCCCCGGTGTATCCTTGACCTGGTACTCGGCCGGCGAAACGGCCGCTGTCGCCAGCAGGAGCACGGACGTCAGGCCAGCCAGCCACCATGGGGAATCGATACGCGTCTTCATTGGAATACCTCGTGTTGCTTGCGGATGATTCGTCTGGAGCCCGGCGGTTCGCCGCCGGTTGTGCAAAACTCTCTTGTGTCTGTAGTGTACCTGATCTGCACGGCTGCGGGCAACCTTCTGCCCGAACTCCTTGGGACTCTGGCATTTCTTGTGTGGATTGGATAGGATTGCGTGAGAAGGCGTGCTGCTGGTCTCGCTTGGATACCCGGATAAGGGGGCATAGCCGACCATGAAGATTGCAGTCATCGGCTCCGGCATTAGCGGACTTCTCGCCGCGCGGCTTCTGGCGACGAAGCATGAAGTCCACATGTTCGAGGCCAACGACTATGTTGGCGGGCATACGAATACGGTCGAGTTCGAGGTCTTCGGACAGCGATACGCGGCCGATACGGGCTTCATGGTATTCAACGATCGGACGTATCCGAACTTCATTGCAATGCTCGACCTGCT
This sequence comes from Thermoguttaceae bacterium, assembly GCA_040772845.1. Taxonomy (GTDB): domain Bacteria; phylum Planctomycetota; class Planctomycetia; order Pirellulales; family Thermoguttaceae; genus PWXP01. The sequence continues at coordinate 3,400,439 of JAXGXG010000001.1, read as the reverse complement.
TGGGGTGCCCGCCCGTTGGAGCGACATGAGCTTCAGTGTGCGGTGCGACCGCACGGGCTTGGAGTACCAGGGCAGTTCTTTGAACGGGCTGTTCGCCCAGCGCCGCAACCTGCTGCGGTCGGCGTTCTACCGTATGCTACTCGACGTGCTCCGTTTCAACCGCCGGTCACTCGAATGGCTCGGCAGTGGAGAAGGGCTCTCGCCTTAGGCGGAGGATGACGAACTGGAATTGGGACAATACCTGGCTCGGAACCGGTACAGCCGGCAGTTCGTCGAGCATTACCTGGCGCCGATGGGTGCGGCCATCTGGTCGGCGCCGCCGGAACGCTTCTTGCAGTTTCCGGCGCGGTTCATTATCGGTTTCTTTGCCAATCACGGGCTTCTGACGGTGCGCGGCCATCCGCGATGGAAGACGGTCGAAGGGGGCGCCGCGCGGTACGTCGAGACGCTTTCGCGCCCGTTCGCCGACCGCATTCGGTTGAACTGCCCGGTCGTATCGGTACGGCGTTTTTCCGATCGCGTTGCAATCCGATGGCAAGACGGTGGGCCGGAAGACTTCATCAGGGAGGGGGCAGTGTCGCCACCTTCAGCTTGGAATGCCTGGCAATCTGTTCGAAGTCGCGATCGTTGTGAAGAAGCGGCATATCCTGTTCGATTGCGAGCGACGCGATCATGCAATCGACAGGCTTGCGGATCGTGACGCCCTTCTTGCGAAGCGATCGGTAAATGTCGGCGGCACGGACAAACGTGGTCCGTCGCATCGGCAGGTAGATGAGGTCGCTCAGATAGTCCTTGGTTTTCCGATACGCGGAGTCGGACCGTATGCCTTGCAGGATTTCTGCAAGAACCAAACCGCACAGGCAAAGGTCCTCGCCATTCTCAATGAGCCGTCTTAGCGCGGCAACGTGCGGCTGTGGGCGATTGCCGAAGAAGTCGATCCAGACCGTGGTGTCGACAAGCACTATCAACGACGCGTCTCCCGCCACACGGCCAAATCGCCCTCCCACTCGACGGCGCCCTGCAGTTCCAGAAGGCGCTTCTGACGGCCGCGCCGGAGTACCTCTTTCAGCGCGTAGTCGATCAGGGCGCGCCGCGTCTTGATTCCGGTCAGCTTCCGACACTCCTCGACAAGTTCCTGGTCAAGGACCACGTTCGTTCTTCCCACGGCAATCACCTCCCACTGGTTATACACATTATACGGTGCGATTAGGTGTAACGCAAGAGGCTTTCCTTTCTGAAGAAAACGTGCGCCTTCGATTCCGCTTGCGCCGCGACCGGCCCATGGAGATGTTAGCTCTCTGGACAGATCAGACCGGGAACCGCTAACATATGCTGTCCGGTGAGCGACCGAATCGGGCGTGGTGCTACCACTGGCCAACCATGCGATTAAGCGGACGGTGAATGATGCATAGCTGCCTGTATTGCGGACATGTCCAACATCGGAGGCTTAAGCCTGCGGAACACATGTTTCGCTACGGGCTGTACCTGGCGTACCTTGACCTGGATGAACTGCCAGAAATGCTCGCCGGCGGTTACGGCCTGTACCAGGAACGCTTCTCGCCGGCCTCCTTTCATCGGGCGGACCACGTGGGCGACCCGGCCGTTCCGCTGGCGGACGCCGTCCGAAGCCTGGTCGAGGCGCAGACCGGACGGCAGCCGACAGGCCCGATCCGCTTGCTTACGCTCCTGCGAAATTGAGGGTACTACTTCTGTCCGCTGTGCCTGTACTACTGCTTCGACTCGGCCGGGCGAACGGTGGATTGCGTGGTTGCCGAGGTGAGCAACACGCCCTGGCATGAGAAGCACTGGTACGTGCTTGGCGAGGGCAACCGGACAGGCAAGCCGGGCCGGCTCCAGTTCCGGCATCCGAAGGGATTTCACGTATCGCCCTTCATGGACATGGACATGCAATACGAGTGGCGCCTCGGCGAGCCTGGCGCGGAGCTGAACGTGGCCATTGTCAACACGCGGGGCGGCGAGCGGCTGTTCGACGTGAGCCTGATCCTGAAGCGTCGGGAATGGAACCGCCGGTCGATGTTACAGACGCTGGCGCGTTATCCGTGGATGACCGCCCGCGTGGTTCAGGCCATTTACTGGCAGGCGTTTTTGCTGTGGCGCAAGAAGACACCGTATTTTCCGCATCCGTGAAAACGCTATGTGAAGCAGCTTGCCTTCACAGAGGGAGCGGTCCCGAGCATGAGAAGCAAAAACGATCCTGTGGGTTTCATTCCTCCTCATGGCGGCTACCAAAAGCTGCTGTCGTACCAGAAGGCTGTGATTGTTTTCGACGCGACCGTCTATTTCTGCCGGCGATTCATTAGCCGACGGGATCGGACCTATGGCCAGATGGTGCAGGCTGCGCGATCCGGCAAGCAGAACATCATTGAAGGCAGCCAGGCTTCCGGCACTTCCAAAGAGATGGAGATCAAGCTGACCAACGTCGCCCGCGCAAGCCTGGAGGAGCTGCTGGAAGACTATCGCGACTTCCTCCGTACCCGCGGACTGGAAGAATGGGGGCCCGAGCATCCCTATACCCAGCGGCTGCGTAGCCTGAATCGGACACCTGGGGCGAACTACGAAACATTCCGCAAAGGCATCGAACACCACGACCCGGCGATTTGTGCAGACGTGATCATCGGGTTGATCAAACTGACGACCTATCTCCTGGACCGTCAAATCAAGGCCCTGGAACAGGAGTTTTTGAAGAGCGGCGGCTTGCGTGAAGCGATGACAAGGGCGAGGATTGCCAGTGGGAAGAACAAAAGGACTTAAAGGAAAGGGCAAAAGGACTTAAAGGACCTAAGAGACCAAAGGGACGTTGCAGTCTGCCGGTTTGTTGGTTTTTTCCCTTTGGTCCTTTATGTCCTTTGTGTCCCTGAGACTCTCAGCCTGAAGGCCATGCTATGAACAACTTCCTGCGCAACCTGGTATGCCGCCGGCTGGCGGACCTCGATCATGGCCGACTCGTGCTCATGGACGCTGCCGGGCGTCAAGAGTTCGGCCGACCAGAGAGTAACTGGCCGGCCGCGAGCATCGAGGTTCACGACCCGTGTTTCTATCGGGATCTGGCTTTCGGCGGCAGCCTGGGGGCGGCCGAGGCGTATATTCGCGGCTACTGGACTTGCGACAACCTGGTCGATCTGGTGCGCATGTTCTGCCGCAGTGCGAGTGTTTCCGCCGGTTTGGAACGCGGGCTGGCCCGATTGCTCCGCCCCATGGCGCGTTTGGGCCACTGGCTGCGGCGCAACACCACGGCAGGCAGCCGTCGCAACATCGCTGCTCATTACGACCTGGGCAACGAGTTCTTCGCCCTCTTCCTGGACGAAACCATGGCCTACTCGTGCGCCGTGTTCCCGCATCGGGAGAGCACGCTTCACGAAGCGTCGTCGGCCAAGTTCGACCGCATCTGCCAGAAGCTGGCCCTCGATGCGGGCGACCACTTGCTGGAGATCGGCACGGGCTGGGGCGGGTTCGCGGTCCACGCGGCACGGAACTACGGCTGCCGCGTCACCACGACGACGATCTCGCAGAAACAGTACGACTATACCCGACGGCTTGTTGCGGAAACCGGCCTGGCCGAACGCGTGACCGTGCTGCGGGAGGACTACCGCAATCTTGTTGGCACGTATGACAAGCTGGTTTCCATCGAGATGATCGAGGCCGTGGGACGCCAGTTTTTTGAAGTCTACTTCCGGGCATGTTCCCAACTGCTGAAGCCCGACGGGCTGATGCTCTTGCAGGCCATCACGATACCCGACCAGCGTTACGAGGCGTACCGGCGGGGCGTCGACTTCATTCAGCGCTACATTTTTCCCGGGGGCTGTTTGCCGTCGGTGGGCGTTATTTGCGGCTCGGTCGGGCGCGTGACCGACATGCGGCTTCTGCACTTCGAGGACCTGACCCCGCATTACGCGGAAACCCTGGCATGCTGGCGGGCACGATTCTTGTCGAACCTCGACCGCGTGCGGGAACTGGGGTTCTCCGACGAGTTCATCCGCACCTGGGAGTATTACTTCTGCTATTGCGAGGGCGGGTTCCGCGAGCGGGTCATCGGCGACATGCAAATGCTGCTGGCCAAACCGGCCTGCCGCACCGAGCCGGTGCTACCCCCGATTCACGCGGCCCCCGTTCACGAGCCCATCCAGCGCTCGGCCAGGTAGGCAGCGGCACTGACCGAGGCGGCCAGATAGACTCTGAGGTATTGCATCACTCTCTCCTTCTTTCCTTCTTCGGAAACCAGGGGATGAAAACGCTAGTCGTCTGCTGGTAACGGCGATAATCGTCGCCGCGGCTGGCCAGGGCCTGGGCTTCGGTCGGCGGAATGCCGGTCACGAACAACAAGAAATACAGCATTGTGGCCGGCGCTCCCAATGTAACCCACCAATAGGGCGCACCGGCAGCCAGCACAACGTACGTCCACCAGTGCAGCCACTCGAAAAAATAGTTCGGATGACGCGAGTAACGCCACCACCCCGCGCGGCAAGTCTTGCCCCGATTCTCCGGCTGGCCGATGACTCGGTCGCGCAGCAAGTAGACGGCCAGACGGAATGACCACACGCCGATCAGCGCAGCCACCAGGATGCGGCGAGGCAGGTAGCCGCCCGAGGTGGCGGCAAAAAAGATGCCCAGCAGGCCGATGCCTGCCGTCCACCCGACATCGACAATGCCTGCGTTGCCCGTCCGACGCTGGACCAGCCAAAGGCCGATCATCATGGTCGACACGGCCGCGAACCCGACCGCTATTTGCACGCCTGGGTGGAGAGGCATGGCAGTGGTCCTTCCGGCGGTTGTTCGGGGGTTTCGGGCACGACGTAGCGGCATCGCACGGCCGTACAAAAAACGAGCGGGTGGCCGATTCTCGCTCGATTTGGCACATGACGCCGAACAACTCGTCGCCGGTCCGGTAGAAGTCGATCCAATGGCCCTTGCCGCCGAACATGGCCGAAGTGGCGCAGAAGTTGCAGCCCACCGAGGGAAGCAGCGTCGCCGCCACGGCTTCGGGCTGCTCCTTCGGAGAAATCCCCATATTGCGAGTTTTGATTCGCGTGGGGATGATCGGATGCCGGATCGGCCGGTCTTCGTCCTCGCCCAGGAAGCGGCGGAACCATCGCACCCCTTCGCCCCGAACGATCCGGTCGGCGTCGATCCGCCTTTCCAGGTCGGCGATATTCGCCACGTGACCGCCGACGTCGATGATCATTCCGGCTTCCATCGCGGATGCCTGGGAAGTGTTAGCCGGGCCCAATGAGCGGGCGCTGGCCTTCTACGCGAAAATAGACGAGGAAACGGGTTTCCCCTTCGTCACACGCTTCCGGCTTGCATCGTCGCCGCAACGTTTGGATACTATCAGGGTCAGTTTCTTCCCGCAAGCGGGTCAGCGATAGACGCTTACCCGCGTATCCTGGCCCCTCCTCGATGAACAAATACGCGGCGCTCGGATTCGCCTGTACGTTGGCGTGCGACAGCCGGTCGGCCATAATGAAGACCAGCGTCTGATCGTCATCGGGATCAAGAAATTGGGGACGTGCATAGATCGCCGCGTTGACCTTGCCTGCTGCGTCGGCTGTGGCCAGGACTCCAACGCCTTTCGCTTCCTCGAAATACTCACGGAGTTTCATTTTGGACCCTTTTCGGCTGGTGGTGCGAATATCAACTCTGGATCAACGTCGTACGCCCAGGTGAACCGGTTCTGGTTCCTTGTGGGCGGTGACCTTCCCGCAACGAAATCGTTGTTTCGATTTCCTTCTTGTCTTGATGCAGTTAGTCAACAAAGGTTACAGGGACTGTCGCACCGAGAAGCCTACGACCCAAGGGACGTTTCGGCCCAGGTTGCAGCTCTTGCGATTCGCGGGCTTCTGCCTTGGGGGCCTTACGTCGTGACCCTACTCCTTTTCTGGAAGATAGGTCAATTCCGGATCTAGCGCGCATGTCCAGGGCAGACCGGCGTTCTTCCAGCCATTGCGCATGCGTTTGCCGTGAAAAGCGCTTTCCGGATCCTTGACCTTGTCGCCCTCGACCCCGTCGATGACGCTGTAGATGCCCTCGAAACCCGCCGCAGCCAGTGCGTTGACGGCCTGGGCGCTCCGCTGGCCGGACCGGCAGGTGACCAGCACGGTATTGCCAGGTTGGACAACCTTCTTCACCTGCTCGACGAAGTCGGGATTTGGCTTCATCACCATGCTTTTCTTGGCGTCGTTCCACTCGTACGTCATGAAGCTGAAGGGGATGTTCCAGGCCATGGCCGGATGCCCGACGAAGACGTACTCTTCGGGGGTGCGCACGTCGATGATCTTCACTTGCTCCGGATTGGCCTCCCACCGCTGGTAGGCCTCCGTCGACGTGAGGTAGAGCTCCAGAACCGTCTGCTTGTCCTCGGGCAGATTGGCGGCGGCCTCTTTCGGGGAGTCGCCGGTTTGGGCCCGAGCCAGGGGAGCCAGCAAAAGGATCGTCGTTACAGATACCAGGACAGATCGATGCATCATGGCGATTCATCTCCAGTTCAATACGATACGTGTGTTCACGGCGCTGCCGGCGACCAGTTACCCCCGGCAGCCCCTTTCGGGTCTTCTGCCCATACTGATGCGATAGGCCGATGAAGGTTACACGATTCGCCGGCCAGGAACGCCTCCTTGTGAGTTGATCGCCGTTGACGGGTGTTGAAGGCGAACCCTCGGCGATGTGCTTCTCAATTCGGGAAACCTGAAAGCTGCTACCCGAAAAGACGCGGAGATCGGGACTCGCTCATGCAGCGGCGCTGGGTGGGGGTGGGGGTTGCAGTGGAATGGGGATACGGTAGACTGACGGTGGTCTTGCCTCTTTTGTTGCCGCCTCTGCCGATGGCAAGGCCGCTGCCCGCTGCTTCAACAAACGGATACCTGCTTTACGGAGGGAATCGTATGGCCCGCCAGACCCGTCGCGCTGCCGCCCGTTCCACCACTCGGACCTCGGCCGCCCAAACGGCCGGCGCCAAGAGCAACGGCAAACCAGCCCGCCGCCCCAAAAAGCTCTCGCGAACACGCAAACCTGACGATATGTCGCTCGACCAGTGGCAAGTTGAGCTGCGTCGGCAATTCGGGCGTGAGCAGGAGTTCACCCTGGAGAACATCGGTTCGGAGCGCCTGTTTTCCGATTTTCGCGTGACGAACCCGGCATCGGGCAGAAGCTACCGGGTGGCCATTCGCGGCTGTGCCCTGGGCGAGAATTACTGCTCCTGCCCCGACTACGCCGTCAATACGCTCGGCACGTGCAAGCATATCGAGTTCACCCTGGCGCAGTTGGAAAAGAAGCGGGGCGCAAAGACACAGCTTGCCCTGGGATTCCATCCGGAATACTCGCAGGTGTATCTCCACTACGGCGCCCGGCGCGAGGTCATCTTCCAGGCCGGCGCCCAGTGCCCGCCGGCAGTGAAACGGTACGCAGAGCAGTTCTTCGATGAATACGGACGCCTGAAGGACGGCCAGCATCAGGGATTTCACCTCTTTTTGAAGAAGGTGGGCAACTCCGGCGGGCACGAGGTTCGGTGCTACGACGATGCGCTGCAATTCATTGCGGAGATGCGCGATCGGGAGCGCGTGCGCACCGAGGTGGGGCGGCTGTACGGACGCCCCAAAGCGGCCGCTTGGCGCAAGTTACTCAAGGTGCCGCTTTACCCGTATCAGCGCGAGGGCGCCCTGTTCGCCGCCCAGAACGGCCGGGCGCTCATTGCCGACGACATGGGCCTGGGCAAGACCATTCAGGCCATTGCCGCAGCGGAGATTCTTGCGAAGGTGGCAGGGATCGAACGCGTCCTGATCGTCTCGCCAACGTCGCTGAAGCATCAGTGGAAGCAGGAGATCGAGAAGTTCACCGGCCGCGAAGCCCTGGTCGTTGAAGGCCTGATTGCCCAACGCCGCCAGGCATACAAGGCCGACGGGTTCTACAAGCTGGTCAACTACGACGTAATCCATCGGGATCTCGACGATATCGCCGCGTGGCAGCCCGATCTGGTCATCCTGGACGAGGCCCAACGCATCAAGAACTGGAAGACGCGGACCGCGCAGAGCGTCAAGCAGCTTCATTCGCCGCTGGCCATCGTGCTGACCGGCACGCCGCTGGAGAACCGGCTTGAAGAACTGCATTCGATCGTCGAATTCGTCGATCGCTTCCGTCTGGGGCCCATGTTCCGGTTCCTCGACAGGCATCAGGAAGTCGATGAAACGGGCCGGGTCGTCGGCTACCGCAACCTGTCGAAGGTGAGCGAAACGCTCAAGCCCATCCTGGTGCGGCGGACCAAGAAGGAAGTGCTCGACGAACTGCCCGAACGCATGGACAAACAGTTCTTCGTGCCCATGACCCCGCAGCAGATCGAATACCACGAAGGAAACCGCGAAACGGTCGCCCGCCTGGTGGCCAAATGGCGTCGGAATAACTATCTGAGCGAGGCCGACCAGCTTCGTATGCAAATCGCGCTGCAGAATATGCGCATGTCGTGCAATAGCACCTACCTGCTCGATCACGAAACCGATTTCGGCACCAAGGCCGATGAACTGGTCGAACTGCTGGGCGAGACGCTGGAAGAGCCGGACAATAAGGTCGTCGTTTTCAGCCAGTGGACCCGCATGCACGAACTGGTCGCCCGCCGGCTGGAACAACAGCGGTGGGACCACGTTCTGTTCCACGGCGGCGTGCCGGGCAAGCACCGCAAGGAACTGGTCCGGCAGTTCCGCGAAGATCCCAACTGCCGCCTGTTCCTGGCAACCGATGCCGGCGGCGTCGGACTCAACCTGCAGCATGCCTCGACCGTCGTCATCCTCGATCAGCCGTGGAACCCGGCCGTACTGGAGCAACGGATCGGGCGGGTGCACCGTCTGGGCCAGCGCCGGCCGGTGCGCGTGGTCCACTTCATTTCCGAAGGGACCATTGAAGAAGGCATGCTCAACCTGCTGAAGTTCAAGAAGTCGGTCTTCTCCGGCGTGCTGGACGGCGGTCAGGATGAGGTCTTCCTGGGCGGCTCGCGTCTGAAGCGGTTCATGGAATCGGTGGAAACGACCACCGGCGGCCTGTCGGCTCGCACGCCTGCGGTGGTTGCCCCGGCCGAGCCACCGCAACCGCCGGCGAAGACCGAACTGCCGACATCGGCCGCGAAACCGGCTGCGTCCTCGGCGTCCCCCGCCGCGCCGCCGGAGCAGTTGTGGAGCGACCTGGCTACGGCAGGTATGGCCATGCTCGAAGGTCTCGGCCGCATGTTCGCCGGCGCTGGACAGGGCAGCGCTGCACCAACCGGCGGCGAACGCCGCACCGAGAGTCGCACCGGCGGACCGGCAGCCGGATTGCTCGAACGGGACGAGCGGACCGGGCAGACGTACGTGAAGTTTCCCATGCCCGAACCTGAAACGTTACAGAAGCTGGTCGACGCCCTTGCAGCGTTCACGCGCCGGTAGAACGATCAGCAAGAACGAGTAAGAGACGATCCGAAAAGGGGGACAGACTGGGCATTCTGTCCATCGCGACCTGTGCCGTCTGTTACGCAGGCGGAGCCGTCGAGCCTGCCACGCTCGCCAGGTAATGCGAAACGAGCCGCAAGAGTTGGGGGCGCTGGATCGGCTTGCTGGCGTAGTCGTCGCAACCTGCATCGAGACACTTCAGCCGGTCGCCTTTCATGGCATGGGCCGTGAGGGCGACGATCGGGAGCGTATATCCGCCGCGTCGAAGTCGGCGTGTGGCCTCGTAGCCGTCCATGACGGGCATTTGCATGTCCATCAGGACCAGGTCGAACGGATTGTCTTCGAAGAATCCCGCTTCGACCTCCTGGATTGCGGCCTGGCCGTTGTCTACCACCAGCACCTCGGCGCCTGCACGCCGGAGAATGCACTCGATCAGCCGCTGGTTGTCGGGGCCGTCTTCGGCCAGGAGGATGCGTCCGGAGAACCGGATCTGGCTGCTGTCCACCTCCTCGACAGAAGGGTTCAGGCGGTGCGAGGCAGCGACTTGCGCAGGATTGGAGATATGGCGAACACCGTCCATTGCCCCGGCGGGGACCCGCAGGCGGAAGGCACTGCCCTGTCCCGGCGTGCTTTCGACGGTAATGTCGCCACCCAGCAGGCGAGCCAATTCACGACTGATGGTCAGGCCCAAACCGGTTCCGCCACGATGCCCGCCGTGTTCCTCGGCCTGATTGAACGGTTGGAATACCGTATCGAGCTTGCTGGTGGATATGCCGACTCCCGTATCGATCACGGCGAATTCCAACACCGAAGAACCGGCCGTCTCGATGTGTTCGACACGGAGCCGCACTTCTCCGGTATCCGTGAACTTGACGGCGTTGCCGATCAGATTCACCAAGATCTGGCGTAGCCGCATCGCATCGGTCTGCACGGTCTCCGGAACCGGCCCCGCATACTCGACAACGAAAGGCAGATTCTTCGCCCGGGCGCGGATCTCCACCATATCCTGCACGTCGGAAACGAGCGTCAGAACACAGCACTCGTTATGCTCGACGCTGAATCGGCCGGCCTCGATTTTCGAGAGGTCGAGAACGTCGTTGATCAACCGGAGCAGGTGCTCGCCATTTCGCAGGACGGTATCGATCGCCTCAATTCGGGAAGGCGGCGCTTTGGAAAGATCGCCGTCGGTGCGAAGCATCTCGGCAAAGCCCAGAATGGCCGTCATCGGCGTGCGAATCTCGTGGCTCATATTGGCCAGGAACGCGCTCTTGGCGCGAGAGGCTTCCTGGGCTGCAAACGAGTATTCTTCCAGGCTGTGATTGGCCACTTGCAAAGCCTCGGCATACTCGCGAAGTTCCCGCTGGGCCCGCTGCTGCTCCGTTATGTCGGTCAGAACCGCCAGCAAGGTAAGCTCGCCCTTGAACGTCAAACGGACGCCGTGCACTTCGACGTCGATCACCGCGCCGTCGCTGCGAACGTCGCGCGAAACGGCATGAAACGAGTTACCCGCGGAGACCGTCTTCTGGAACTCGGCAAAGACAGGATGGCATTCCTGCTGGACGATCTCCGCGTAGGAGAGTCCGAGGATTTGGGATCGCGTATAGCCGTACATTGCACAAGCGGCCGGGTTGGCCTCGATGACCGTCCCATCCTGGTTGTAGATGACCAGAGCGTCCGTGACGGCCTCGAAGATGGCGCGATAACGGCTTTCCTCCTCGCGCAGCGCTTGCTCCGCGCGGAGCCGATCCGTCACGTCCCGGCCCATCGCAACGATACTCTTCGGCCGGCCCTGAGCGTCGCAGATAGGCAGCGCTTCGAATGCAACCATATACGAACCGCCGTCCTTGCGGTAGTTGAGAATCTCTCCCCGGTACGGCTCGCATCGATCGAGACACCGCCCGAGGTCGTCCAAAATGCAGAGGTCCGTTTCGGGCCCAGTCAAGACGTCGGCCGCATTACATCCTTGCACTTCGGCAAATGTGTAACCGGTCAACCGGGTAAAACCATTGTTCACCCACAAGACACGCCCGCTTTGGTCGCACAGCAGAATCGACGATTCGGTATTCGCAACCACCTGGTTCAGGACACGGCCGACGGATGGTCCGATGTTCTCCAGGTAGGTGCTCGTCCGGGTATGCCACTGGCGAAGCAGACGTAGCCGTGTGGCCAGAACGACAAGGCCCAGGCCGGCAAGTGTGCTGATCGCCGCCGCCGTTGGCAACGAGCCTCCGCCTGCCGTTCGCCATGCGAGTACCCATCCCCCGGCGATCAGCAAGGCGCCCGAAACACCCAGCCACAACCATGCGCAGCCGCCTCGGTCTGCGATGTACTTCCTGATGTTGAGAACCACGCTCCTCAAAGTACCTTCCTCGTGCTGCTCATCAAATTGCAGGCCAAGCGAGAAAGCCCTGCGGCTCCTTCTTGCTGTTTCCAGTCATCCCCGGAGCTTGATCGAGGAAGACCTTGTGGAAACTAACCCGGCGTGCGGTAGCCCCTACCCTCATATAGTCTAGGTTACTAAAACCGTTGCCATATCGCTCTTCCTGCAGTATTACGGATTTTGAACGGAAAACACGCCCGGTCGTATCGAACAATGTAGCCCGGAGGTGGGGGGGCTCGGCGGTCGAGGGAATCGTTCGTGCAGCGGAATCGGACGCGACCCGGCCCGCATAACCGGCAAACTCCGTCGTCGCCGCAAGGGCCGCTCCGGGCGACTTGCGTCTTCTTGCCCGTTCATCAATAATCGGGGTTCACACCTTGAATCCTACGCTTCTGGAGCCGGCCATGTTTGATGCACCTCTTGTCCGACGCGATTTCCTGCGAGTGGCCGGGGCCGGCCTGATGGCCTACCGGATGGGTGGCAGCCGGGCATTCGCGGAACCGGGAACGAAGGACGCCGATGCGAAGACTCCCGTCGATCTCGATCCGCTCGATTGCCGGTGGACCTTTGGCAACCACGAGCCGATCTCGATGTACCGGCGGATCGGCCAGGCGTCGACCGGTGGGATCGAAGGCAATGCCCTGTGGCTGGAAGACTGGCACCACTGGTTCGACAGCGAGGATTGTCCCCGGCTTATGCACGAGCTTGGGCTGAACATTCTCCATAGCCGCTTCTACAAGGGCATGGGCTGGCAGTTCGAATCGAAGGATTTCCCCAACGTCAAACGGTTCGTTGAGAACTGCCACAAGCACGGCGTTCGGGCTCTGGCCTACGTTCAGTTTTCGACCCTGTACTACGAGACCATGCAGGTGGAGGTTCCCGATCTGGCCGACTGGGTTGCGATTGACGAGCATGGGCGCAAGCGGACCTACCACAACAGCTACTTCCGCTGGCTGCCGTGCATCAACGCGCCCGGCTTCGAGCCGTACCTGGCCCGGATGATTCGCATCGCGTTGACCGAGGGCGGCTTCGACGGCATTATGTTCGACAACTGCTTCGCGCCTCCCTGCTATTGCCCGCGGTGTGTGGCCCTGTTCCGTGAATACCTTGCGCGAGAGCCGCATCCGGAGCAGGTTTTCGGCATTCCGACGGTGGATCATGTGCTTCCCCCGCCCCCGAGGAAGTACGGAGAACTGCTCGATCCGATCGGCCAGCGATGGCGCGCGTTTCGTTGTGAGCGGCTCACGGCCTTGTTCCGCCGCCTGTACGAGGTCGGCAAAGCCTGCAAGCCGTCGGCCATTATGAGCGGCAACATCGCAGCCATCCGCCGGGCCGATATGGCCGGCGGCGTTGCGCTGGTTCCTTCCGATTTGCAGGACTGCTTCGATCTGTTTGTCTCGCAGTCGGGGAACGAGCCCGGTTTGCGCGACGGCTGCATTATCAACCGCGTACGTGAAATGAAGCTGGCGCAGGCGCTCGATACGCACATTCTGGCCCTGAGCGACAGCGACGCAGGCATTTCGCGCGATGCGGAGTCGAAGTACGTACTGAACCTGATGGAGAACGCGGTATTCGGCGGCATTCCGACGGATCGGACGGTTCTGCGCGCCGATCCCGATATGGTTTCGCAAGAACTGGTCAAGTTCCGCCGGCCGCTGCTGAAGAAGTTCGACGCGGCCGTGCGCGCCGGGCGCGAGGGTCTGAAGCTGCCGACTTACGCGCCCGTACGTCTGCTCTACTCGCGCGAATCGGAGATGTTCTCCGAGCAATCGCATCGGGCCCTGCTGGCCGCCGAGGAGATTCTGCTGCGTCATCATGTACCGTTCGGCCTGCTGCCGACCGAGGCGAGAACGGAGTTGCGGATTCCGGCCGACTGCGAGTTGCTGGTGGTGAGCGATCAGGCGTGCCTTTGCGACGCTCAGGTGACCGCCTTGCTGCGTTTCGCCCAGCGTGGCGGCTCGCTGATTGTGACCGGCCAGTCGGGGCTGCACGACGCATGGTATCGGCAGCGGCGAACGAATCCGCTGGCTGCGCTGGCCGATTGCCCGACGGCCATTCGTCGCGACTCGGTTGACACGGCGCCGGTGCGCGGCGCCGGCTGGACCATTCGCGTGGCCGCCCCCAACGACGATGGCCGCCGCCTGCTGGCCGACCTCGAAAAACTGTGGACCGCGCCCATCCGTATCGACGCGCCCGAGACGGTCTTCGCCGAGGTAAAACTCGGTGAACGGCAGGCGGCCGTGCATTTGCTGAATTACGCTTCGGAGCCCGTTGCAGCAGGTGTGCGCATTGCGGTTCGCCCGGAACTGCTCGGTTCTTGCGATGGCGCGTTCGCGGCGCCCATGGAAGACGTCGCCTCGACTCGCCTGACAGTAGCCAAGCAGCCTGACGGCCAATCGTGCCTCACCCTTCCCGGCTTCCACGACTACGCCGTCGTGACGCTAACCCGGATTATTCACGATAGGTAGGGTGGGTCAAACAAGCCGCTTCCTTGGTGGTCATCGGTCGCTGATGCGGGCCTTGTTCCAGGCGGCGGGCTGTAAATCAGCTCGGTTGCGGCTTGTGCGGACCCACCAACGATCTAAGCGACCTTGACCCACCCTGCGTAGATGAATAATCCGGGCTAAGCAAACGCGGCACTGAGTAAATCGGCATGAAGGGTTGGTAGCAGGGCTGGTGGGGCAGAATGTCCGATGTGCCGCGAGAATTGGGACAGTCGCCAGGGAACGGCTGCCTTGAAGGTCAGATGCACAATTCGGCGATGAGCGATTCCGTCAGGCCGTTGATGTGTGCGTACTTGCCGGGGTAGCGTCGCTGCACTTCCATGAAATCGTCGAATCGCCTGCAGAAGGCTTCGACGACAAGCGGATCGAAATGCGTTCCCGAACCGCTGACGATGATGTCCCTCGCCTCCTCGGAGGGGCACGCCTCCTTGTACGGGCGTTCCGAGGTCAATGCGTCGTAGACGTCGGCAACGGCAACGATTCGCGCGGCCAGCGGTATCGCCCTGCCGGACAGGCCGGACGGATACCCCTGCCCGTCGAATCGCTCGTGATGGTAGCGGGCAATCACGGCAGCCATCTCCAGGAACCCGGCGCCGGTGTTGTTGCTGATTGCGTCTTGCAGAACAACGAAGCCGGAGGTGGCGTGCTTCTGCATTTCCTCCCGTTCTTCGGGGGTCAACGGGCCGGGTTTCTGCA
This sequence comes from Thermoguttaceae bacterium, assembly GCA_040772845.1. Classification (GTDB taxonomy): domain Bacteria; phylum Planctomycetota; class Planctomycetia; order Pirellulales; family Thermoguttaceae; genus PWXP01. Next base: position 3,385,437 of record JAXGXG010000001.1, on the reverse strand, counting down.
GGACTTCGTCGCGGACAGCGACCTTTCCGATGTCATGCAGCGGACTGGACTGCCGCAGATTGGTGAGAAACTCGTCGTTAATGACGAGGGCAAGCGATGGGTCTTTGCGCAGCTCTCGGGCGAGAATCAGCGAATAGGCGCAGATCCGTTCCAGATGCCGCCCGGTATCCACGTCTCGAGATTCACACACCTTCGCCAGGGTGTAGACCGCGGCGTCTCGGGTTGCCGCCAGTTCTTCGTTCCTGCACTGTAGCGATTCACGAACCCGCCGCAACTCCTCGTTTTCGATCAGTGCCTGGCTCTCTGTCAGACTGCGTTGCGCCTCGACTGCGATGCTGTGATGCCGCAGCGCGCAGAGAAACGCCGCAGCCCATATAAGGCCCACGGCAAATAAATGATTCGCCATGAAGACGCCGAACTCGGCTCGGCCGCCAAGAGAAGCAAACATGCTGCATAGCAGCAGGCAAGTATTCACGAACGCCGAATAGTAGGCAAACGATTCCCGCACCGATTGCAGACTCAGAAGCACGGGCAGGATGTAGGCGAACTCAAAGTTGAAGCGGGACGGAACAAGGCTGTCCGCAACAGCGATCCCGATGGATGCCAGGAGCGTCCACGCCCAGAGAGCCCGTTCGTTGTTCTTGCGGTCAGTCATGGAACGTTGACCTGCAATCTGAAAATTGCCCGAGCAGCGGTTGCCCGCCCCACAGGAAACAGCCGCAATCCGTTTGGGGCCTTTCGGAGGTTGCCTCCGCAGTCGCGCTCGGCATGCGGGAGTCTGCCCCGAGCCTTCCGCCAGGAAGGGCAAGAGGAAGGCACACATCCCAACGGCAAGCAACGACCTCTCGCCCTCTCGACAGATCCCGACACACGCCTGCAGGCAATTCGAGCCCGAATCGGGTTCTGCTCTTCCAGTATTCGTCACAGCATCGCCGCGGGCCGGCATTGTCGCATCCGAAGGTTATCTGGCTTGGCTGGGGCGTGCGGGTGGTATCGGTTGGCCCGGATGCGACGGCGCCGGCGGATGCGTGGGCTACGGAAACCTGCCGCCCGAGGCGGTTCACTTCACCGAGGGGCGGTCGGCAAGGAAGATGCCGGCCTGCTGCTGGCCGGCGTCCGCCAGCAACTGGACGATCCGATTGTCGGACAGCGAGTCGCCCACATCGATAACGCGAACGAGATCCTGCCAGCGTTCTGCGTCAGGTACGCAGCGGAGCAGCGTGTTGGGCGCTTCGAGGAAGAACGTCTCGTTCAGGTAGTTGTTCTGCTGCTTGGGGAAGAGGGCCATGTAAAGGATATCCATTTCGACAAGTTCGTTGAGGAAATGGGTGCCCACCGAGACGTCCGGCGTGAGATTGTCGCGCATGGCGACGATCTCGCACAGAACCGAAACGTGGCTGATTTCGGAGAAATGGACGGGGATTCCCAGGTCCGGGCTGGACGTGCCCCAGCGCCCGGGACCGAGCAGAATGGTCGTCTTGTCGCGGTTGTCTTCGGCCTGATTGATGCGTCCGAGCAGCCGCGCCACCTCATAGCGACGGTTCAGCGGCAATTCGGCATAGAGCCGCGGTACGACGTAAATCAACCGATCGAGCCGCACGAAGCGGCTGGGGCCGATAATCGCGCCTCGCGCCTCGAGAATCCGGTCCGACTCTTCCACGGCAATCTTCGGCAGGGTCACGCCGTCGTCCACCCGCACCTGAAGCGGACGGCACTGCAGCAAGTTGATTCGGTATTCCGTATCGCTGATGAAGTTGGCGGCGAACTCGATGTCGACCGGGCACTGGTAGGCTTGTTCCAGAGTCCGGAGGATCTCCCGCATGTCGTCGACGAAAGGCGTTTCGGTCAGCAGCTTGTTGAACGTGAGGGCATCGGCCGACCCGGCGCCCTCGTGCCCGGCCGCCGTGTCGGACGAGGCCACCATATCGACCGGCAGCCAGGGCATTTCTTTCAGAAGGTCCAGAAAGTGGCCGGAAACCAGTTGGTTCGATCCCAGGTCCAGATAATCGACGCGATGCTGCGAATGCTCGCGCACCTGATCGAAGTTGCTCTCCGGCCGCCGCGAGGGGGCATTAAGCGCCACCAGCCGGGTGTAATCGTCGTCGGTCCGGTCCACCGCGCGTGTGCCCAGGCCGAATACCAGTCGGATCACGCCGGCGTGCGGGTCGATATCCTTGTGCCATACGTAGGGATTGAACGAGAAACCGACGCCGGCCATTTCGGGGAAGAACTTATCGTCGTATTTCTCTCCGCAGACGCGCATGACCAGCAGCGCCATCTGCTCGTCCCAGTCGAGCAGCCCGCGCGCGCTGCGGTAGCGGAGCGCCTCCTCGCTCATCGTGCTGGCGTACACCTTCCGGACCGTATCCAGCAGCGCGGCCAGCCGCTGTTCGCGCGTGCCCTGATTGACGCAGAAGAAGCTTTCGTACTTGCCGGCGAATGCATTTCCGTAGGCATCCTCCAGCAATGAGCTGGAACGTACGATGTAGGGCGATTCGCCGAAATAATCGAGGATGGCCTGAAACTGGTCCATCGTATAGTCGGGAAACCGCCCCTGCAGGATGCGGGTTCGCGCCTCTTCCAGCCCGTCGAGAAAGGTCTCCGGATTGCGCTGCTTCTGGCGAATCCACCAGGCCCCGTTGCGAATCAGGAACGTGTAGAAGACGTCGGAGCCGATATGGAACGAGTCGTGCGACTCCAGCAGGGCATGGCGTTCGGGCAGGTGGTGCTTCAGGATGGCCCGGGCAAGGATCATGCCGAGCGCCTTGCCGCCAATCAGCCCGATCCCGACCATCCGGTCGCGAATTTCCAGAATATCGGATAGGGTCAGATACTTGTGCACCAACCGGAGCATGGCGTCGTCGCGCGAGAGGACCATGCGGCTGAGCCGCTGGAAGACGTCGCGCTCGTGCTCCGGGGGAAACCGGCCTGCACGCACGCCGTCGTGCGCCTGTTGGGCCTCGTCGAAAATGCGGCGCCAGAATCCCAGGCGTGTATCGGCGCGCAGCCCCGGCCACCGGCTCGATACCAGCAGCTCGGAAATGATCGTACTGCTGGTGATGGGCCGGAACTGGTCGCCTTCCCAGGCGTGGATCGTATTCATCGAGTGGGTTGATCGATGCTGCACCTTGATCGGACGCACGTAAATGGTCTCGCGATGCCGGAACACGTCCAGCAGGAACTGGGTCGTTTCCGTAATGGGATTCAATGCGAACGACGCATGGTAGTTCCGGCAGAGCGCGAAATAGGTAACGGTCTCCAGGTCCCAAAGCCGCGGGCACGTGAGGACGAAGAAATTGCCCAGCATCTGGTCCGCCAGCCATGTCGCCGCCAGCTCGGAAAGGCAGTCGAACACGTACACCGCGTGCATCCCAACCGCCTCGATCACCTCGTGCACGCTATTGACGAAGCTCTCGAACCCCAGGGCCGGATTCGGCCGGTGGATCTCCGCCCCGAAATCGTCCGGAAGCAGCGGCTCGTGCGATGCGAACCGGAAGTAGATCAGCCGGCGGCCGCTGTCGCGGGCGGCCTTTGCATAAGGCTCGACCAGCGACTTGTAATCGCCGATATCGTCCACCTGCCAGACGATATTGTCGCCCGGCATGACCCCCTTCAGAACCTGGTCCAATCCGGGCAGACCGGTGGTGAAACTTCCCAGCATGACCTTTAATCTCCCTGCGAGTACGAACAAACCACTCTATTGTTCCCACCTTCGCCCAGAGAGCAAGGGGTGCAACGGGGAAATGCCGGGCCGTCAATCCTTCAACTGGAATAGCTTCCGGAGCGCGTCGACCAGTCGGTGGGGAATCCCCTCGCGCGATTCATCACGCAACGATTGTAGCGGCGGATGCAGCAGTTTCTTCACCAGCCGGTCGAACGCGCGCCGCACCTCTTCCTGACCCTTCTCGTCCAGCTCCGGCAGCCGGTTCAACAGCCGGGTAAGCTCTTCTTCCTTCGGCTTCTGCCAGCCTTCGAGCAACTGCCGGATGATCGGCCCTGTCGCCCGGTGATGCAACTGCGCAACGAAGCGGTCCGTCTCCTGCTCGACGATCTTCAGAGCGGCCGGCAATTCGCGGTCTCGCTCGGCCCGGTTCCGCTCGCACGCGGCACGGAGATCGTCGACGGAGTACAGGTAGACGCCCGGTCTTCGGCCGATGGCCGGATCGAAGTCGCGTGGAACGGCCAGATCGAGGATGAACAACGGCCGCTGCTGCCGGGCGCGCTCGATTCCGGCAAACAGGTCCCGCGTCACAACGGTTTCGGGCGATCCGGTCGTGCTGATGACCAGATCGGCCGTGGTCAGGGCCTCGGCCAACTGATCCCACTGGACGGTTTTTCCTTGCCACGCCTCGGCCAGTTGCCGGCCGCGATCGTAACTCCGATTGACAACGGTAATCTGGTGCGCCCCTTCGTCTTTGAGGTAGCGGAGGGTCTCCTCGGCCATCTCGCCGGCGCCGAGAACGACCACGTGCTTGTCGTCGAATCGCTCAAAGATCTGGCTGGCGAAATCGGCAACGGCCACACTGGGAATACTGACGCGCCGCTGATGGATGGCCGTTTCGCACGCCACCCGCCGCGCGCATTTCAGCGCTGCCTGGAACGCCGCGTGGGTCATGGGCCCCGTATTGTCGTGATGCGTGGCCAGATCGTACGCCTGCTTCACCTGGGCTAGGATCTGCGGCTCGCCCACCACCATGCTGTCAAGACTGGAGGCTACGGTGAACAGGTGCCGGATCGCGTCGGCATCGTGATGATAGTACAGCGCGTCGATCACTTCCTCCGGATCGAGTTTGTGGAACCGGGCGAGGAACCCGGCCACCTGCCGCCGGTTCGGCGCAACGACCTCGTCGGCGGCGGAATAGAGTTCGACCCGATTGCAGGTGGACAGCAGCACGGCCTCGACGCCGGGGAAGATCCGCCGCCAATGGTCGAGTGCTTCCGCGGCGCGCTCGCCGGAGAAGGCGAGTCGCTCGCGAAGCGCGATCGACGTTCCGTGATGGCTACAGCCTACAACCTGCATGGACATGTCTGTAAAGTACGATGGAATAACACAAACGACGGGCCGTCCCGGCCGCCGCAAACCTGCACGGCGCGTCCGCCCGCGTCCGCCGGTTCTGCCCGATGGTGCGCCGGTAGGCGCTGGGAATGTACCGTTTGCTGCTTCTGGTTCTTTCCGCCGTGGGCCGTATCGAACAGGAGCATGGCGGAAAGGGCCACAAGCAGAAAGATGAAGCTGACCAGCGTCAGGTAGGCGACCTTGCGGCCCTGGTGCTGTGCCGGATACCGTGCGGCGATCGCCACGGCGGAAAGGAGCCAGAGCAGCATGATGAATGTGGCGAACACGACCGGATCGTGCCAGGGCAACAGATCGAGGCCGCCGGCTCGCCGAAACGCATTGAGCACCACGCCGGCCGCCACGCCAATGGCCAGCATTATCACCGCCACGACCAGCGCGCGATGGTTCGCCCGGGCAAGCCATTCCAGGCTGGGCAGGCGCAATCCGCGGGGCAACGGCAGCTTCCGTTTCAACCGCCGATCCTGATAGACATACATCACGCCTGCCGCAAATCCCGCCAGTACGGCCACCGTCGCCAGCAGAATGGCCGTACCGTGGATAACTCCCCAAATATAGGAGGCCGGTTCCCGCGCGAACGGTTCACTCCGCGCAAGAAACGCGCCTGCGGCAATCAGCCCCAGAACAAGCGGCAGCAGAAACAACCCGAAACTCTGCTGGGGATGATACCATACCAGATACAGGTACACGACGGCCAACAGCCAGGCGCCCAGCAGGCACCAGTCCTGTTCGCTGGAAAGGGGCGAGCCGGGCGTCTTGACGGCGCGGTAGTACAGAAACGCACTGTGCGCCACGAATCCTGCACCGGCAAACCCGAGCATGACCGCGCCGCGCACGCCGCTGCGAAACACCATGCGCGAGACCTCCAAGAGGAGGGCCGCCGCATAGCTGGCGGCAAAACAGACGATCTGCACTCCGGCAAGCATCGGAACCTATTTCTCCAGTCCGTACTCTTGAATCTTCTTGTGCAACGTGTTCCGATTGATGCCCAGGCATGCCGCGGCCTTTACCTGCACGCCGTCGCACGCGGCCAGGATGCGGCCGATCAGCTCGCACTCGACGCGGCTGACAATCGAGGCATGGAGATTCTGCGGGTTGGGGCCGGCCAGGGCCACGCCTTGCTCTACCAATTTGGCCGTGAGCGATTCCATGTTGGCCTGGCCAACCAGTTCGCGTTCCACGCGTCCGGCCGTCGTGGCCCGCATGGGCGAGGAGGCCGGTTGCCCTGCGCCACCCTGGGCAGCCAGTACGGCCGTCAGCGCGGCCACCCCATCTGCGCCCTGCCGGCCGATCCGGCGCGGCGCCTGACCCAGCACGGCCTCGGGCAGCAGGTCCACGGTCAGTTCATCAGCCGGCGCAAGGACAACGGCCCGCTCGACGTAGTTCTGTAGCTCCCGCACGTTCCCGGGCCAGTCGTAGTCCTGAAGCGCTTCGAGCGCCCGCCGTTCGATGTGCGGAACGTGCCGATCGTTGCTCTTGTTGTAAATTCCAAGAAAATGGCTGACCAGGGCCGGAATATCCTCGCGGCGCTCGCGCAGCGGCGGCAGGTAGATGCTCACGACGTTTAGCCGGTAGTACAGGTCTTCGCGGAACCGGCCGACGTCGATCTCCTGGAGCAGGTCGCGGTTGCTCGCTGCAATCACGCGCGTATCGACGCGGATTGTCTGCGTATCGCCCACCCGTTCGAACTCGTGCTCCTGCAGCACGCGCAGTAGCTTCACTTGCAGCTTGGCCGTCGTCGAGTTGATCTCATCCAGAAAGACGGTGCCGGTATGCGCCGCCTCGAAGCGGCCGGTCCGGTTGTCGATGGCCCCGGTGAAGGCGCCGCGGACGTGTCCGAACAACTCGCTTTCCAGCAGGTTTTCGGCCAGGGCGCCGCAGTTGACGCGGACGAAAGGACCGCTCCCGCGCGGACTGAGCCGGTGAACGGCCTTCGCGATGAGTTCCTTGCCCGTCCCCGTCTCGCCCAGCAGCAGCACCGACGCGTTCGATCGTGCAACCTGCCGCGTGAGCTGGTATACCTGCTCCATGGCCGGCCCCGAACCGATCAATCCTGGAATGGGCGGGCCGGTATCGCTTGTCTCGATCGGTTGCGTGTAACGTGCCATGCTCTCCCTGGATCTCCATGTTCGGACGTCTGCCCGGTTCGTTGCGTTTCGTGTCGAAACCGAGCCGACGCGCACGGCGGCTATTGTATTTCCGCAGGTTCCTGGGGTGGTTTCCGGGTGGGTGCTTCAAGATAGTCGAGAATGTGGGCCAGCAACTGCTGTGTGGTCCGATCTTGCAGTCCGCTGGTGTTGTAGCGATTGTATTGCTCTTCGATCTGTACCGTAGTCAGCAGGATTCCATGCTGCCGGATACTGGCTCCCAGGGCCGCCACGGCCGCCTTGCGCAACGCGAAGGGCGCGGTAGAACGGCTGGCCAGATCGACCAATGCTGTCTGGGCCGCCGGGGTACCCGTTCGGCCCGCCAGCACGGCGGCGCGTTCGGCAAGCTCGGGAACGCGCAGGGCCTTCACAGCAACTTCGTCCAGCGCCCGCATCTGCTCGTACACGCCCTGTTCCGAGCGGCTGATGTCCAGCAGCATCTGCAACGCGCGGGCCGCCATGGCCGCTCGCTCCTTCGGCAGGACCATGTGCACACGTTCAATCGCCATGAGCTTGTCGAACTGCCAGTTGAACGTCTTCTGATCGTGCGGCCACGCAAACCACAGGGCGGCCGCATCGTTGCGAACCATGTGCTCCGCCCGCTCATACTCGTCGGCCCGCGCCAGAACACCAACCCGCAAATCGGCGCTCCGGTAGTCGTAACGGAGCTTCTGTAATGCAATGTCCATCGTCGGGTTGTCCAGTCGCGAATCGGCCAGAATCAGGACGTAATCCGGCGATTCGATCGCCATGCGGAGCATCTCCTGCCCGTTGGTCGCTATATCGACACTGATGCCGCGCGCCGCCAGGAAACCGGCCAGGCGAAGCATCTCTTCCGGTTTGGGGCCGGCCAGCAGGGCCTTGGGCGTCCCGCCGGTCGAGGCCAGAAATACGAGCGACTGGGGAATGTAGTGCGAACCGGCAAACGGGCGCGTCGGCTGTAACGCCAGAATCGATTCCAACGCAGCCATCCGCACGCGGCGGTCGGCATGGATGGCCGCCTGCACCAGCGGCGATACACTCGCCCCCTGATGAACCAGCAGTTCCGCAAGGTCCGGCCCCGCGTGGAAATCGGTCTCGGCTGGCTCCATCTCGGCCGGGTCTGTCTCGGCCAACTCAGCGTCGGTTGGCTTGCTGGGCGCAGCGGCATCGTCGTCCGCAACCTCTGCGGCTTCCGGCCTGGCCGCTGGGCGATCGTAGGCCGGATCCGCCGGAACGGCATCGGCGGCCGGAGTTTCGGCCGGTGCTGGCTCAGCCGACACGGGTTCGGCCGGCGCCGCTTCTGGCTGGGCGGGCTTCGTCTCGCTCGAAGCTGTTTTGGGCAGCAGCCGCGCGGCGGCCGCAGCGGCCGCGCGGTGGTCGCTTGCAAGCGCCTCTTGCATCACCTCTTCCAGCAAGGCGGGACCTGCGGCAATCGCCCGGGCAGCCGGACTACCGGCCTCGGTGGGCAAAGGCTTCCCAAGCCCCTGCTCGAACGCCGCCTGCTCCAGCATGGTCAGCACGTACAGCCGCTCGGCAGCACGGTTGTCCGGTGCAATGGCGTGGGCGTCACGCGCCAGCCGGGCCGCCAGCAGCCGGCGAGCGGCGGCCTCGGTGTACGACTTCGGCCGCAGTGCCCCTTCTTCCCAATGCCACAGGTCCACCTTCCCTTCCACGGCCCCGAAAACGGCCTGCTGCCGGTCGAAATAGTCGTGCGCCTGCGTCATGAGCAATTGCACCGCGTCGTCCGGTGCAGGTTGCGTCCCGGCAATGTGTTCGACGGCCGCCTGCGCCAGCGTGCGCAATCTCGGTTCGTATGCTGCACCGAAGGCAATGCCCAGCAGTCGCGGGACGGCGCGATCGGCCTTCAGTGCGGCAAGGATGCGCACCGCCTGGGCCGTCAGTTCCGGCGAACCGTCCTCCAACAGACCCAGCAGTGGCGCAACGGCCGTGCCACCCATGGCCACCAACGCACCACGCACCGCGGCATGATCCGCTTCACGCCCAGGATCGGCCAGAACCTGCACCATGGGACCGATCGCCGCGCCACCCGCCTCCAGAAGACCCAGCATGGCCTGATTCCGTTCGGCAAGGGTCGGCCGGCGGAGCTGCCCCAGGTATTGTTCCACCCGGCCGGTGTCTTCGCGAACCTGCTTGGCCGCGGCCAGTACGGCGTCGGACAGTTGTTTGGCCTCGGGGTTCAGTTCCGGCTGGGCGGCCAGTTCGAGAAACGCAGGCGAGCCGAACTGATCGGCCAGTTCCGCCAGTTGCTCCCGATTCAGTTTCATGGCCAGAATACGCGCGACGAACTGCTTGGCCAGATCGGGGCGTTCGAGTTTGACCAGAATGGTCGCAGCCTGGAAGCACTCTTTGGCCGTGGTCGGTTTCGTCTGGAGCAGGGCGTCGACCGCCGGATTGGCCAACGGCGCTTCGAGCGCCTGCTTCGCCGCCTGCTGGCTCGCCGTCAGCGGGGCGCCCGAATCGGCCGCCATGGCCGATGCCGAGACGAGCACGAGGCAAACCAGGGCCGGTATCGCACAACAGGATTTCATCGTGATGCTCTCTCTGAAGAAGGACAAGTCGTGTGATCTCGTTTCCGATCGGAGGGCACACATAGGGTTTCGCAATGCTGCAAACGGCTAGGAATGATTGTGGTAGGCGCTGCCGAATAGGTGTTCCTTCCACTGTCGGATCTGCCGACGCACCTGCTCCCGACCGGTCGATCCGTAACTGGCCATAGCGGCGACGGCTTGCTCCGCGCCCAAGACTGCGTAAACGCTTTCGGTCAAGTCGGGATGGACCTCGTGCAACTCGTCAAGCGTGAGGTCGGCCAGGCGCACGTCCCGATCGAGCGCCTTGCGGACCAGCCGGCCCACGATGCCGTGCGCCGTCCGCTGCGGAATCCCCTGCCGAATCAGGTATTCCATCAACGTGGTTGCATCCAAATGACCCCGGTCCAGCCCGGCGGCAATCGCCTCGACCCGGAGCCTCGCGCCGGCAACCAGCGGCGCTGCCAGTTCCAGACATGCGTTGACCGTATCGAACGCATCGAATACCGGCGGCTTGTCCTCCTGCAAGTCGCGGTTGTACGCCAGCGGCAACCCCTTCACCAGGACCAGCAGCGTCTGCAACGCGCCGATGACCCGCGCCGTCTTGCCGCGAATCAACTCCAGAACGTCCGGATTCACTTTCTGTGGCATAATGGACGAACCCGTGCAGAACGCTTCGGGCAGGTCCAGGAACCCGAATTCGACGGTCGACCACAGAATCCACTCCTCGGCCCACGTGCTCAGGTGCTCGGCAATCATCGCCAGGGTGAAGGTGAACTCCAACGAAAAATCGCGATCGCTCGACGTGTCGAGACTATTGGCCGTCATGTGCGGCTCGCCCGTGCTCGGACCCGCGAACCCAAGCCGGCGGGCCGTGTCGGCCCGGTCGATCGGCAGGCTGGTGCCGGCCAGCGCGGCCGCGCCCAGGCTGCACACGTTCACGCGGCGCCGGCAGTCGGCAAGCCGGTCGCGGTCGCGTTCGAACTTCTCGCAGTAGGCCAGCCAGTAATGGGGCGCCAGGATCGGCTGCGCACGACGCATGTGGGTATAGCCTGGAAGAATGACATCGAAGTCCGCGTCGCACCGGCCGACAAACGCCTTCTGAAGCTCGACCAGGCGGGCATCGATCCGATCGATGGCCTCGCGAACCCACAGCCGCAGGTCGGTGGCCACCTGATCGTTCCGGCTGCGCGCCGTATGCAGCTTCCGGCCCGTATCGCCGATACGTTCGATCAGCGCTGCCTCGATGTGCATGTGGATATCTTCGCGCTCGGAGGAGAACGGGAACCGATCCTGTTGAATTTCCAGGCGTATTTCTGTGAGTGCCTGCTCGATTTGGCGGCACTCGTCGGCGGTCAGCAGCCCGACCTCGGCCAGCATCTGCGCATGGGCGATCGAGCCGGCGATATCCTGCGTATACAGCCGCCGATCGAAACTCACGCTTTCGGTAAATTCCTCGACGCGGCGATCCGTTCCTTCATCGAACACCCCGCCCCAGGCTTTTTTGCTCACCTTAACCCTCTCCGTTCCATCCTGCCAAGGAGAATCTTGGACAATTCCCATTGAATCCGCCGAGGCAATGCCGATCCTCAGCGTCACTTCTGTTGTCGTGGGCGAAAACGGACCGTTTGCGCCCTGCAACGCACCGGCCGTCAGGCGAGTTTACCTCGCGCTTCGCACCCCAGGCGCACTGAGAGCCTGCCGGGGCGGACCATCCAGCCTCAATCGGGGCCAGCCTCAATCGGGGCCAGCCTCAATCGGGGCCAGCCTCAATCCGGGCCTACCCTATCTATAGTAATTGAGAGGGGGGCGAACGTCAATGGGTCACCGTATCTGCGGGATACCGCTGGGCGATTGCAGATCGGCGTTCGGCATGCGATGGCGCAGACAGCTCTTTGGTTTTTGGATGGCAGATTTCGCGATTTCCAGTTTTTCCCTGCCGTCCCCCCCGGCAGGGCGTATTTTCGCCGACGGGCCTCAAGGGGCAACGGCCGGTGGTGGGCCCGCGGGCGCCGCGGCTGGCGGCCCGGCGGGTGGTGCTTCCGCCTCGGCCGGAGCCATACCGGGAGCTTGCTGGGCTTCGACGGTTGCACCGGCATCGACCAGCATGAAGGCGGCCCAGAAGAACGGATGATTCGCTTGGGGCAGTTCGTCGGTTTGGGCGGCGCGCCGGACCCGCGGCTCTGCGTCCAATTCAACCCGGGACCCGGCCGTCAGGAAGACGGCTCGCTGGTAGGCGTCGGCGGGCGACGTGTGCGGCAGTTCCTGGGCGAACTCGCGGACCAATTCATAGCTGGAGCGTCCGCCCGTTCGCCAGCGGCTGAGCAAGATGGTCCGCGCACCACTGGACATCAAGCCGCACACGGTCAGAAAGACTTCCTGGCCCGCCGTGACAGGACTGATATTCCGTAACGAACGCTCGGCGGCTGTGTGGAAGCCTGGCAGGACAATCTCGTCCGGTACGCCGAACGGCAGGGCCAACCAGTCGGTCAGCGCGTTGCCCGGCTTGCCGGCATCGATCGGAATGGGGGCGAAGGCCAGCGGATTCTGCTCGGCCTCGGGCAGATCGTCCAGGACGACAAGTCGGTCGAACAAGGTGGCGTAGATGGCCGATGGGCCCGACAGCGGTCCCGGCAACGGCTTCACGCCTGGCAGAACCGCACCAAGCTTCTCCGTTTCGGCCTGCGCCACTTCCACATCGTCGCGTGGGAACAGCTTGCCGACCACGACGGCCGTCGTTGCACTCTGCCGGCGCCCTTTTCCCCACGGAACGACCAGCGACACGGTCGGCACGTAACGCACCCGCACTCGGGCGATCAGCGGCCGACGCCGCCCGTCCACCTGAACCTGAAGCGCTTCGAACGGCACGTACCAGAGCATGCCGTCAGGCACGACAATCAGCTCCTGGAACTGCTGGGCGAGGTCCGCCTTCGAACCTTCCAGAATCATGTCGAGCGCCCGCTGGGCGGTCTGCTTCCAGCCGTCCGCGCCAAGCTGCTTGATGTCCAACTCCTGATTGCCTGCATGTTGCCCCATGTCTCGCAGCATGTTGACAATCTCGGTTTGCAGTCGGGTGGCCGAGCCGACGCGCCACCAGGTGTACTGGGTATTGTTCAGCAGGAAGGCATACAGGCCCCGGCTTGTGGTCAGAAACGCCAGTACGGCATGGCCTTCGGGCAGCGAACGCTGGATTTCCTTGACGTCTTTCAAGGGCGGGAACACCAACGACGCCGGCTCGCGCCGCAAGGCCATTTCTCGCAGGATGGTTTCCTGTTGCAGGCTGCACGCCGTCATGGCTTCGATCAGCTTTCGCTGCTGCGTCATGGTCTCGGTATCCTCCGGCGAAAGCGGCAGGGCGCGGAGTTCGGCGCGCAGCGCATCCGACTGCTTTGCCAGTTCGGCATAGGCCGGGTATCGGGTCAGAAGGTCCTGCCGCAGCAGGATGCTCTGCCGATCGAGCGCGGTTTCCGGACCGTGGAGCACCCACCGGAGCGACTGGAGCCGGCCGCCGAGCGGCAGCATACTGAAGTACCGGTGGCGTCGCAGGCGGTCGCCGATCTCCAGCGCCTTCTCGTGCTCGTTGCGCGCCAGACTCACCTCGAACCAGCGTTCCAGCGGGCCGGGATGCGGGGTGAGCAGGACGGCCAACGATTCCATCGGATCGCTCGACCAGTCGGCCGGCTGCGGATCGCGGAGCACCTGCTCGTACAGATCCATGGCGACACGCGCCGTAGCCGCGTTGCTGGTGTACAATTTGTCGGCCAGCGCGATGTGCAGCAACCAGCGTGAGCCGATCCGCATGTACTGCATGGCGGCAGTCAGAGCGGCATCGCCCTGGGCCATGCGTCCTTGCTGGAAGAAGACCAGCGCGCTGAGGTACTGCATTCGGCCGCCGATTGCCCCTTGTCCCATTGCACGTCGGCCGATTACGCCTCGGGCCTGGTCCAGCAAGACGCCCGCGTCGCGCGAATTGCCGTGTGTCGCCTGATTTTCGGCAGCGCAGAGCAGCAGCGACGCCTGAAGCTGCCGGTAGCCTTTGGTCTTGGCCCAGGCGACGGCAGGCGCCAAGGGCGGATACATGCCCTTTCTTCCGGAGAGGATATGGGTCAAGGCGCCCAGGCGAAACGCATCTTCGAGAACGCCCAGGTCCGTATAATAGACGGCCGAATAGGTCGCTTCGAGAAAGAACTTGGCGGCCGCGTCGTAATTGCCCTGCCGCAGCGCCAGACGGCCCAATTCCACGAGCGCCACGGACGTGAACGGGTGATCGTATCGACCGGCAGCGACCAGCCCTCGCTGCAAGTGCTGGGCGGCTTCGACGTCTTTCCCGGCTGCGGCATAGGCCAGACCAAGCTGGACGTCGATCCAGGCCTCCGACCAATGATTGGGCAAACCGGGTCTTCGGACCAGGGCCGCCAGCACCTCTTGGGTTAACGAGTCGTGTTGGGCCACAGGTCCGAGCAGTTCGGCGCGCCGTCGCATGGCCAGCGTTGTGGTCCGGATAATCTCCTTCACGTTGATCGGCTTCAGTTGCGCCTGCTGGACCACGCCACCCTGCTGAACCACCTTGCTCTGATCGATCTGCCCTTGGCCAATAAGATAGCTCTCCGGATAATAGCCCAGTTGCGAGTTGCGCGTGCTCTGGCCCCACGGCACAGGCGTTCGGGCGCCGACACTCGCGGTCCGAATGGCCGGTGGAAACTGGACCCGCATCATCCAGCCGGAGAAGGCGACGTAAAGCTGCAGGGCCGACGTATAGTGCTCCAGCGCTTCAGGGAGCCGCCCCATATGGTAGTAGCATTCGCCCGTCATGGTGTGATAGGCAATGGAATCGATCCAGCGCGACTGGGGCGTCTTGATCGCACCGCGATTCTCCGACTGGAACTGGCGCAATGCCTCGTCGTACTCTCCCTCGTAGAAGTCGCCGAACGTCGCGAAGTAGATTCGACTGGGGATCGTCCTGTCCTGAGCAGGCAAGCCGTGCGCGTAAGGTCCCAGCAAGACCGATCCCACCAGGGCTACGACAAGGGCGGTACGGCGCCGGCTTAGAAACCGTCCCACCGTGTCGGCGGGCAAGTGCCAATGCATGATCTCTGCTCCGAAAGGGGGGGCAACAAGCTTGCGTCATCACCGCGCATCCGCGCGACCTGCTTCCTTCTATCATATACGTTGATGCCAAGCTTTCCAAACAATGTACTCTAGAGAGGGGGGTGTCGCGGCTTGCTGCTTCAAGACATTTGCAGGTCAGGATCTCGTTGGGCGAGCGGCAGAAAACCAGTTCGGTTGCAGCTTGTGCGGACCCACCAGCGATCTACGCGACCTTGACCCACCCTACGTAGATGAATAATCCGGGCTAGGTGCAGGCCGACATGGTTGTAGTTTCGCCTTCAGGCGGCTTGGCCTTTCCGATGGAAGCCGGGACACAAACGGGTTGGCATTCGCGTGCCCCTGAAGGCCGCCTGCAGGATTGCGGCGACTTTACGGACTGCCTCAAGTTTGGCGCCAGTGTCGGACGATAACGGTTCTACCGATTGTAGCGACTCGGGCGATTTGCTTGCACCGTGCAGGGAAAGACGCTGGGTTGCTGAGGCGATCTGCAAATCCTATCGAGGTAAATCATGTCGGCGTCCACCAACCGACGGAGGCCCTGGGCGGTCTTCGCGCTGAGCCTGGGGCTCCTGCTGACGATCGGGCTGACCGGCTGCCAAGTCGACGTAGGCGGGCAAACGTTGCCGAGCCCCTATTACTTGTCCGACGACGTCCAGTATTTCCCGGCCGGACCGGAATTCAAACTCTCCAGAGAAGCGGCTGCCATGAAGGCACGGGCCGAGGAACAGGCCTTGCAACAGCAGCAGTAGCGACGGGAACCATTGCGATCATGCCGAGCGCGGACCGGCGCCTTTGGTTGCGGTAGGTATTCGGGCAGTATCCCTTACCGAACACCTGCCAGGGCCGGTTGCGTTGTGGGGGGGACGGCACCCTGCGTTGCCGACGTCCAACGGACTCGGGGCGATCTCGTCCTCGCGTCCACAGACGTCGGCATCGCAGGGATTTTTTTACGGTCTGAATCGGATTGTTCATGGCTCTTCCGTTCGCAGGTGGAAATGGCAACCGGTTGGAGTCCCGGATTCGGCCGGAAAGGCCAACCTTGCTCATTTCTGTTCCCTACCATTCCCGATAAGAACGGCAGGGGGCATCTGTGGGGCGTCCGCGATTCGGCCCCCTCCGGGACCACCAGGCGCACAAGGAGGGCCGTATGCCCGAACTCGAACTCTCACAAGCCGCACAGCATTGGGTGAGTATCGCCCTGATCTGGATTGGCCTGGGGACGGTCGCCGGCCTGATTGCCCGAATCCTGCTGCCGATGCGTGAGCCGGGCGCCCTTGGCACCCTGGTTCTCGGTATCCTGGGCAGTACGGCCGGTCTGTGGACCCTGTCTTTGCTGGTGGTCGGGAAGACGGTCAACCCGATCAGCCCGGTCGGCTTCTTCGCCGCATGTCTGGGCGCGTTTGCCCTTCTGCTCGGCCGTAGGATATGCCAGATATGCCTGGAGAAGCACGCCCAGTCGCAAGAGGACGCGACTTCTTGATGGCCCAGGCCTGGGCTTTCAAAAAGTTGGGGTTGACACGGTTTTTGGATAGTGCGGTTTTGTTTCTTTTTGCCCCGGAGGGGCAGCAGGTTGTAGCCACGGGTGGAACGCGGTCCGACGACAGTCGGGCCAAGTGCAACCCGTGGTGGCCAAGCCCCGTGCCCAAAGCCCTGGCAGGGGCGGCAGCAATGCATCGCGTCTGCCGCCCCTGCCGGGGCTATCGGGAGTTTTTGCCATCATTCCACGGGTTCCGCGTCGATGGCGGCGACATCGCCGCCACGCCGCTTCACCCGTGGCTACAGCCTTTCGGCCCCTTCGGGGCGAAGACCAGTATCCAACCCGGCACTCGCTCGCGCGGCTAGAAGACCTATCGGACTGGCGAAACACGAACAAACCTTGCGCAACCCCAAATCGCCGCACCCCCAACTTTTAGACAGCCCAGCGCAAGCCGTCCGGTATTCCCGTGGAAAAACCGGGCGGCTCGCGCCGCTCCGCTAAGAAAACGTCGCCAACTGGTCTCAAAGCAAGCGGCAGCTCGCGCCCTGAATCATCCGGGCTAGCTTCCGACACTATCGATGGGCGAGTCCAGGCCGACGGTGTTCCAGGACGGACCGGCCAACGGCGCCGAAAGCGGTTTGTGCAAGTCGGCTCGATACCAGGCGCTGCCGGCAGGTCGGGCTACCTGGCGGTAGGGGTGCTCGTCGCGGAAATAATCGATCAATCGGCCGCGATGTTCGATCAGCACCGTCTCGGCGCCGATACCCATTCGTTGCATTTCCAGCACGATATCGGCTGCGCGCCACTGCGTGGCGATGATGATCAGGTCGGCCGGCTGCTGACGAAGGACATCGCGAAAATGGATGTACTGCCCGGTTCCCGGCACGAAGGTTCCTGCCTTCTGCCGATCGGAATCGACCACCAGGGGGAAGCGTTCGGCGTCCATATTGCACTGGTTGATCAGGGCGGCGGCCTTCCCGGTTCCGCCCCAAATCGCGACTCTCCGCCCCGAACGTGCGATAGTATCGAGTTGGGCGGCCAGAGTCCTGGATGCCTGTTTCGCGTGCTCGGTAAATGCAATTGCCTGTCGAGCACAGTTCTCTTGCCGCAACGACGGCGCGAGCGATGCGAGGGCGTAAACCACCTCGCTGCCGTATCCCTTCTCGATCAGCTCGACTTCCGCTCCGCACCGATCCAGCATCTTCCCCAGCGAACGTATGGTGAAATGGGAATTGTGCTCGTAGAAGAAGTCGGCCGTGCGACACGCCTCGATCGCCATGTCGATACAGGGAACCTCGATGAACAGCTTGGTCGGTTTCTGGAACCAACTGACGGCAAAGGCAATCTCCTGCAGCAGGGCCAGCGGATCGACAAGGTGCTCCAATACGTGCCGCGCAATGATTACCTGAGGGGCCAATTCCGCGAGATGCTGCCTCGGCAGAAATAGCTCGGCCCGCGCTTCGATCAGGCCGTCGCCCGTATCCACTTTCGAGTTGGGATCGAAACCGATATAGCGGCCGTCCGGGCGCGCCTCGGCCAGACTGCGCAGCAGATGCCCGTCTCCACACCCGATCTCGACCACACACGGCTTCTCGGGAACGGCATCCAGAATAAGCTGCCCTACCTGGGCAAGGTGGTCGCGCCAGATCGCGCCCAGATTGAACATCTTGTTCGGATGCTTTGCGTACGGCACCTGATCGTAATCGAAGTCCGGATTGTACACGTGGCCGCAATCGACGCATCGGACAAACCGGAGCCGAAAACGGGGCAACGTGCGCGCCTCTTCTCGCGTTTCCGGAAATGCCAGCGTCGCCAAGGGCTGTGTGCCGGCATCAAAAAACGGCATCGCCACGGTATGGGCGCACGCCGGGCAGCGGCACGCGAAATCGGCAGTCGAAGTGGAGCGGTCCATGAATGAACTCGTCGAAAGAGGGGCAGACGAACAGTCAATCAATGCGCCAAGTCGAGGTAGTCCTCCTAGGAGATGGCATTTGCTTTGTATCGGTCGTTCCGGTCGCGTAATCTGAGGGGAATTGGCGCCAGTGAAATCCCCGCTGAAAGAGGCCACCCCTCTGCTACATTCGCCAAATTTCCCCAAAATCCGGTCGGGTCCTTGCTTCGGCCCGGCAAATCCTGCGTAATCGCTCAGCCTTACCTTGCCTGCTGGTCGATATAAACCGAGCGAGAGACGATATGTCCACACACGATCGCTTAGTATGAGTGGGGGGAGTTATGGGGACAATCCAGACGACGACCGGCTTGGTGACCGGGCTGGATATTGCAGGCTTGGTCGACAAGCTCATGGAGATTTCGTCGGCCGGTCGCGATGCGCTGCAGGAGCGGACCGATGCGCTGCTGGAAAAAGAAGTGGCCATTGCCACTTTGGGCAGCCTGGTCTATTCCACGAAAGTGTCCGTTCTGGCCTTAGGCAACGCGCAGAATTACAAGGCCCAGAAGGCCACGTCGAGCAATTCCAACGCACTCTCCGCGACTCTTTCCGGAACGCCTGCCAACGGAACCTACGAGTTCACACCGCTCCAAACCGTCCAGACGCAGAAGTATCTGAGTTCGGGCTTCAAATCGACGACCGAGGCGCTTGGAGCAGGCAGCATTTCCGTTCGTTTCGGCGACAACGTGGAGCGGGCTGCTTCGCTCAGCCTGATCAACGGCGGGGCCGGCTTCACACGCGGCTCGATTCGCATTGGCGACCGGAGTGGGGCCGTGGCTACGATCGATCTGTCTACGGCCCGGTCTGTTGACGATGTGCTCGGCGCAATCAACAACGAAACGGGCATTAACGTTACGGCCAGTACGCGTGACGGCAAGATTGTCCTGACCGACAATACGGGGCAGACGGCAGCGAATCTGACTGTGAGCGAGGTCTCGCGAGGCCGGACGGCCGCATCGCTCGGTCTCAGCGGAATCGATACGGCTTCCGACGTGGGCGTCGGCAGCGATATCTATGGCCTGTTCGGCGATCTCGATCTCGATTATCTCAACGATGGCGCCGGCGTCGCGGTCAGCTCCGTATTGCCCGATATCGAGTACACGCTCCGCGACGGAACGACCGGAACCATCGATTTCAGCCCGCTCAACTCGGGCGAATCGGACGACACCGTCCAGAAGGTTATTGACCGGATCGAGTCGGATTCCGACGGGAAGTTGCAGGTGGAAATTGCGGCCGATGGCCGGCGTCTCACCGTAACCGACACGACCGAGGGGACGGTGGAGACAACGCTTACCGCCCTGAACGATTCCACCGCCCTGGCCGACCTGGGGCTCGACACCGCCTCGGTCGATGGCGTGATTATCGGCGATCGGATCCTTGGCGGTTTGCGCACCGTTTCCCTGTCGAGCCTGAACGGCGGGCAGGGATTCGGCGAACTCGGGACGATTCAATTGACCGATCGCAGCGGCGCGTCGGCGATGGTCGATCTCAGCGGCGCCGAAACGCTCGAAGGGCTTGTCGAGGCGATCAGCGCCGCCGGTGTCGGCATTCGCGCCCAAATCAACGCGGCTGCCAACGGCATCGAACTGATCGATACCTCGGGCGGCACGGACGGCAACCTGATCATTGCCGATGCCG
Organism: Thermoguttaceae bacterium; assembly: GCA_040772845.1. GTDB lineage: Bacteria > Planctomycetota > Planctomycetia > Pirellulales > Thermoguttaceae > PWXP01. The sequence continues at coordinate 3,365,516 of JAXGXG010000001.1, read as the reverse complement.
ACGAAACCAACACGGCCACCAAGCTGCAGATAGCCGCCGACGAAGACGCATCGACGGTCAACAGCGGCGACCTGCACCTGCAAATCATCAGCCGAAGCACCCGTCTTTCCGCGCTCAACGGCGGCGCGGGCATTGCGAATGGAAGGTTCACCATCGCCGACAGCACGGGGCGCAAGGCAAGCGTGACCGTCAACTCCAGCGCCATGAGCACGGTAGGCGACGTGATCGACGCGATCAATCGCCTTGGCATCAACGTCGCGGCCGAGGTGAACGCCACCGGCGACGGAATCTTGCTGCGCGATACGGGCGGCGGCGCCGGAACCCTTGCCGTATCGGAGGGCAGCAGCACGACCGCAGCCAATCTCGGCTTGCTGAAGAAGGCAACCACCGTCGAAGGCGAAGAGCAGACGGAACAGCAAATCGACGGATCGATGACGTACACCATTACGATCGATGCGAACGACACGTTGGACGACCTGCAAGAGAAAATCAACGACCTGGGCGCCGGCTTCTCGGCGAGCGTGCTGAGCGACGGGTCCGTGCGCCCATGGCGCATGTCGCTGGTGAGCGACCGGGCCGGCCTGGCCGGTTCGATGGTGGTCGACACGTCGCAGGTCGGTTTCGACTTCGCCGTCAGCAGCGAGGCGCAGGACGCCCTACTGGCCTACGGAGCGGCATCGACGGTCTCTTCGGCCCTGCTGGTCACCTCGAACAATAATACCTTCAATAACCTGGTCGACGGCATGTCCTTGACGATCGGAGAGGCCACCGGCGGCACCGTATCGGTGACTGTCAGCACGTCCTACACCAAGTTGAAAGTTGCGGCAGAATCGTTTGTCGAAAACTACAACCTGTTCCGCGAGCAATACAACGAACTGACCGCGTATGACGCGGCCGAGCAGAAAGGCTCGCTGCTTACGGGCGATCTGACCGTGATGCGCATGGAGATGGAACTGACCTCCTTGGCAACCGGGACGTTCCATGTGGACGGGCAGTACATCTTGCTGGAGCAGGTGGGCATCTGTTTCGAGGAAGACGGGACGCTGAGCTTCAACGAAACCGTGTTCGACGCCGCGATCGCGTACGACCCGGAAGCGATGGAAACCCTGTTCACGGCGAAAGACATTGGCGTGGCCGGCCGTTTCACGGCCCTCATTGAACGGCTTGCCAGCAGCGAGAAGGATTCCTTGTTGTCCCGGCGGCTGGAGGCGATGGACAGCCGAATTGCCGATAGTGAAGAACGGATCAAGCGCATGAACACGTCCCTGGAACGGGAACGCACTCGGCTGCTCACGTCGCTGTACAACATGGAAATCGCCGTCTCAAAGATTCAGAGCAACCTCGACGCACTCGATTCCATCCAGTGGATTACCGATCAATATAGGGCAAAGAAATGAGGCTGGGAATCGCCTTTTTCATCGTTCTATCGCGCCAAGAGAGAAAGGATTTCTTCCTATGAACTATTCTGTGCGGAACCAGTACCTCAATGCCGAGGTGATGACGGCAACCCCTCAGAAGCTCCACCTGATGGTCATCGAGGCGGCCATCCGCTCGTGCGAGAAAGCTCGGGCGCACTGGGGCCACGAGGACCGCGGGCACACCTGCGAGGCGCTGATTCACGCCCAGGCTTGCGTCGGCCAACTGCTGGCCGGACTGAACGCCGACGCCGGCGCCGAACTGGTCGGCAAGATCGCGTCCGTATACCTCTTCATCTTCAGGCGACTGACGGAAGCGAATAACAAGGCCGATGAAGCGGCGCTGAACGACGCGATCCGGGTGCTCCACACGGAGCGGGAGACGTGGCGTCAGGTATGCGAGAAGTTCAGCGTGAGCGATGCGGCGAAGGATGTACTGGATGTGACCGACGAACCCTCGAGGGCCATTCCGTCCCCGCTGGTTGATCTGCCCGACAGTGAGTTCGAGGCTCTTTCTACCGGGCCATTCTCGCTGGAAGCCTAGACGGTGCCCCATGGCCGACTCGATGCTGGCATTTCTGACGGAAGGGCAAGAGGCCGGTTCGCGCTATTGCCTGGCCGCGCCGGGGCGGCCGCCGTCGGGCACGGCCGGGGCGCAGTTGGGCCGCGCGGCCGGCGAAAGCATGGAGTTCATGGACCACCGGGAGTACCAGCCTGGCGACGATCTGCGCCGGCTCGACTGGGCCGCTTTCGCGCGAAGCGACAAGATGATCGTCAAGCTATACCAGCAGGAGGTCAGCCCGCATCTCGATCTGGTTCTCGACGGCTCGCGATCCATGTCGCTGGAAGGCAGCGAGAAACGGCGCGCCGCGATGGGCCTGGCTGCGGCGCTGTGCACGGCGGCCGGCAACGCCGGGCACACGCATCGCGTCTACCAGACAGGGGGCGGCTGCCAACCGGTCGTCAACGGCGCCGAGTCGCCCCATCTGTGGCAAGGGCTTGCCTTCGATGCAACGGAAAGCCCGCCCGAGTCCTTTCGTGTCCTTCCACCTGCCTGGCGGCCCCGCGGTATTCGGGTCTTCCTGACCGACCTGCTCTGGCTGGACGATCCGATGGAGCTTCTTTCGCCACTGAGCCAGGGGGCGGCGGCCGCCGCCGTCATCCAGATCCTTGCCGCCGCCGACGTCGACCCGCCCCTGAACGGCGCCCTGCGGCTCGTCGATAGCGAAAGCCAACAGACCGAAGAAATCTTCCTCGACACGCCTGCTTTGAATCGCTATCGCGAAAACCTCCGCCGCCATCGCGAGAACTGGCGTCAGGCGGTACGGCAGGTGGGCGCGGTCTTCGTTTCCCTTGTGGCCGAAGAACTCTGCGGCAACTGGGATCTTTCCCCACTGGTCGAGGCCGGTATCCTCACCGTCCAATGATACGAGGCAGCGGGTCCGTTTCTGCTCGCCAAATCGTTCGAGTCCCGGCTTCATTCGGAAAGCGAACACCTCCGGAAGGCGGGGCTCCAACGGGTGCAGCAGCGGACTTGCACGGCTGAAAAAGGGCCACCGGCCGGCTTGCCCTTGTCAAAAAGTTGGGGTTGACACGGTTTTTGGATAGTGCGGTTTTGTTCCTTTTTGCCCCGGAGGGGCAGCAGGTTGTAGCCACGGGTGGAACGCGGTCCGACGACAGTCGGGCCAAGTGCAACCCGTGGTGGCCAAGCCCCGTGCCCAAAGCCCCGGCAGGGGCGGCAGCAATGCATCGCGTCTGCCGCCCCTGCCGGGGCTATCGGGAGTTTCCACCATCATTCCACGGGTTCCGCGTCGATGGCGACGACATCGCCGCCACGCCGCTTCACCCGTGGCTACAGCCTTTCGGCCCCTTCGGGGCGAAGACCAGCATCCAACCCGGCACTCGCTCACGCGGCTAGAAGACCTATCGGACTGGCGAAACACGAACAAACCTTGCGCAACCCCAAATCGCCGCAACCCCAACTTTTTGACAGCGCGGGCTTGCCCCTTCCGTGAAATGTAAGTCCGCTGCTGCACCCGGCTGCAACCGTGGCGGCCTTTGCCGAGATGAAACGCAAGAGCCTCTGTCCCCAGGCATACGGGCAGAAACGCTACGCGTGTTGACCAAATACAACGTGCTTTGCGTCTCGTTTTGGCCGGGCGGATCGCACCGCAGTGCGCAACGTGTTTTGTTGCAAGGACTTGCCGGATTCATGGCGACTTTTCCCATGCGGCGCGAACCGTGGCACGGAGAGTGCACACCATCGGAGAACGGTTTCACCAAACGTTCTCCGGAGGAAAGCTATGAAGCGCATCTCGTCGGCCGCTATTGTCCTAGGATTCGTCCTGCTAGGGATCGTGCTGTGCGTTGCAGTCTCGGAACCGGGGCGTGAAATACCGTCGGTTGGCGAGGCCCGGCAAGTTACAGCAACCGCGGTTCCGGCCACCCCCTCGCCCGATCTCTCCGGTTGTGAACTCGGCCAGCCGACACTTGCGCCACCGCGTCCCGCGACAGAGGGATTCCAGAATGCAACGGCCCAGGGAGTCGTCTGTGCCCAGATTCAGGTTGAGATTGCGGAGTCTGCGAACTGACCACGGCTCCAGGCCGGGCAAGCCGGCCGGTGGCCTTTTTCCAGCCGTGCAAGTCCGTTGGTGCACCCATTTTCTGCACCTTGCGAAAACCGGTCTTGCCTTTCCGGCGCTATCGACTAGAATAGTAGTAGAGGGCCTGAGAGTGGCGATTGCCACGAGCCGACTTCGGTGCCGGCTCTTTTGGCGGTAATCGATCAGGTCTGTGGAACACCTGGGGAGTACTCATCATGCGACTCGCCCGTTCCGGTCCGATGTAAGGGGGCGACGGCATTTTGCCGGGCGCCCTTTCCCGTTGCCTCTGTGTCGGCGTGCATATGGCAGAGGCGACTATCGCGTGGCCTTTGCATGATTACCGTACTGACTGTTGGCCGAGACGTCTGTTTGAGTTCTCGGCGTGGCTGGAGTGTGGTGTTGTGCAGGGGCCGAAAATCCGGCGCGGCCGGTGGCCGGGCTCTCTGCGACTGATCACCGCGAAGGAAGTCCGGTTTTCCCCGTTTGTTTTCGCTAGCTTTGGGAGTTTACGTCTGTTAAGGAATGCATCTGTGAGTTCTGTGGCGCGTTTGTCGCCCTCGGACGAGATGCCATTGCGATAAGGGCACGTCCTCTTTTGGTGGCGTACCTTTAAGAAAACGTGTATAAGCACGTGGCCTCGTTCGGAGCGCAAACGCGCCCTTTTTCTCTTCTTGCCCTCTGCCTCAGGGGCCCGGTTTCCAGTCGATCAGGCGGAGTTCGACGTTGCGCCGGCCGCGGAAGCTGTTGATGACGGGGCGAAAGGCGATATCCATGGGGGCCGTGAGTTGCGCGAGCGGTTCGGCCCATTCGGCGCCGCCGAATGCGACGGCCCGTAGCGTGACGTCGTCCTGTTTCACGCGCAAGGAAAGGTGGCGGCCGCCGCCCATCGCCTGGGGCGGGCCGGCAAGCGTTACGCCGCTGGTGCACATCAGCGGCTGCCGATTGCCTTCTCCGAACGGCGCGAGACGGTCGATCTGCTCGACCGCGCGGAGCGTAAAGGCGCTCAACGGCGCCTCGGCATCGATGGCCAGTTCGGCCGGGCACTGGGCATGATCCAGACGTTGCGAAACGGATTCGCAGAACGCGGCACGGAACGCCTCGAACTGGCCCTCCTCGATCTTCAGGCCGGCCGCTGCGGCATGACCGCCGCTCGAAACGAGGTAATCGCTGCACGTCTGCAAAGCCGCGTGCAGATTGAAGCCTGGAATACTCCGCGCTGAACCGACCCCCGGTTTCACACCGAGTGAGTCCCACGCAATCAGCACAACGGGGCGGTGGTAGCGTTCCGCCAGGCGGCTGGCCACAATGCCGATGACACCCGGGTGCCAATCGCGATCGGCAAGTACGAGGGCCGGCGCGGTCGGGGGATCGCCGTCCTCGCGCGCCTGCTTTCCGGCGGCCAGAAGAATACTCCGTTCGAGCGACTGCCGCTGGCCGTTGAGGCCGTCGAGATACTGGGCCAGTTCTGCGGCGCGGGCCGGGCGGTCTGTCAGCAGCAATTCGACGCCCAGTTGCGGCTGCCCCAACCGGCCGGCGGCATTGAGCCTGGGGGCCAACATGAACGCCACGTCCTCCGCGTCGAGTTGACGCTTCTTGTCCAGTTCGGTAATGGCCATCAATTGGGCGATTCCGAGAGTCGGCTGATTTTTCAAGCCGGTCAATCCATGCCGCACCAAGACGCGATTCTCGTCGACCAGAGGAACCACGTCCGCCACCGTGCCCAGCGAAGCGAGTCCCACCGCCTGCAAAAGAAAATCTCGCATCCGCTGTCCCACCCGCTTCGCCTGGCTCGCCTGCTGACACAAGGCCCAGGCGAGTTTCAGCGCCACGCCGGAACCACTGAGACCGCCGAAGGGGTAGTCGGCGCCTGGCAGCCGGGGATGGACGATCCCGTCGCATTCAGGCAGCGAATGCGCCGGTTCGTGGTGATCGGTAATAATCAGTTCGACGCCCAGTTGCCGGGCCAGCCGAGCCTCTTCGACGCTGGTAATGCCGCAATCGACCGTGACGATCAGGTCGGTCGATTCGGCGGCCAGTTTTTTCACGGCATCGGCGTGGAGGCCGTAGCCTTCATCGACCCGGTGGGGCACGTAGTAGCTGACTTCTGCGCCGAGCAAACGCAGGCACAACCAGAGAATGGCCGCGGCGGTCATGCCGTCGACGTCGTAGTCGCCATAGACGACAATCTTCCGTTTCGCCGCGATGGCGGCGTGGATGCGTTGGGCGGCTTCGGAGCAGCCCGGCAGATTCTCCGGCGGCCGAAGCGCGGAGAGCTTGGGATCAAGAAAGACACGGGCGTCGCGCGGATCGGTAACCCCGCGACAAATGAGAAGCTGAGCAACGACGGCCGGCAGTTCTGCCCCCCGAACGAGCCGTGCGATATGTTCCGGATCGTGCGAGTGAATGCGCCAGTACTTCGCCATGACGGGCTTTCGGGCCCCTTGCTATTTCTTCTTCTCGTTGTGAATCGTGTGCCGTCGGAGGCGGGGGCAATACTTCTTCAGCTTGAGCTTCTCGCCACCGGGCCTGCGTCGCAACGTGTAGTTGTAATCGCCCGTTTCTTCACATACGAGGAATACGGTTTCGACCTTTTTTTTCTTCTTCCCTTTGGCCGCCGCCATGACAACTCTCCCAACATGGATATTTCAAACAAGGCATTATAGCCGATCGGCAGGAACATGGAATAGGGGCCAGGGAACCTTTCGCCCTTTTTTCTTGGCTCTTTCCTGCCAATATCGTGTTCCCCCTATTGGTGGCGGCCGTGTACAGCCGGAAAGCAACGCAAGGACATGCAATGCGCGCTGCAAGATGCCCATGGTGGGGGCCGGAAAGCGGCTTTGTTACGGCGTTTCGTGGCGAAGTCCTGGAATAGTCGAAGGTGCGCTGTCCGAAAACAACAGTGGCGGGACCGAAGCCATTCTGATGTATCCTGCGAGAATCGGGGTACCTGCCTTGGCCAAGCAGCCCATTGGTGTTAAGCCGCAGGTGGGGGGCTGCGTTGTCCTTGCCCGCTGAATCAGGGGGGCAACCCTTGTGAAACGAAGCGAAAATGGGTAACCTGTAAGTAGTAAGGATGCCGTTCTTAGGCGACTATTGCGACTTTCCGTCTTTTTTATCTGGAGTTGAGGCAAAATGGCACAGACCGACCCTTCTGCTGCCCAAGCATCTGACGCATCGGCCGCCAAGGCGGCGGCGCCGCAACCGGTTCCGGCTGGGGAAGCCGTGACGGAGCAGGTTCACGAGATGCGTGGGGCTCATGCCGTGGGTGTGCGTGAAGAATTGGAAGAACTCCAGGAAATCGGTTCTTTCGGCGTCTGGCTGCGCGCTGCGTTGAAGCAGACGCCAAGCTGGCTGGTCAGTCTGATCTTCCACATGGTGGTCCTTCTCATTCTGGCGCTGACGATGGTGGGCGACGGGCAGATGGACGACAATCGCATCTTGACCGTCACGCCGGGTGAAGAGGAGACGTTTGACGAACTGGACGACTTGGATGAACTTCTCGACCAGCCGATGGACATCTCGATGGAGGTGGTTTCGGCCGACGTTCAGATGGAGACGGAGCAGTTGGACCTGTCGCCGAACCAGGACATGGAACCTGCCCAGATGGCGATCGAGTTGAGCGACTTCGGCATTCAGCATGCGCCGCGGAGCGATATGCTGGCGCAGTTGGGCGCGGTGAGTGGTTCGGGTTACGGGGCGCGTGGCGGCGCCGGGCATAAGGCGATGGGCGCGACCGGCGCGAGTGAGGCGGCCGTTGCGTTGGCGCTGCAATGGTTTGCGAATCACCAGTTGCCGGACGGGAGCTGGAGCTTCGACCACACGCTTGCGCCGTCGTGTCAGGGGAAGTGCGGCAATCCGGGCAACTTGCGAGAAGCCCGCAACGGGGCGACGGCCATGGCCTTGCTGCCGTTTCTGGGCGCCGGCCAAACGCATCAGAAGGGCAAGTACAAGCAGAACGTGCGCGCCGGGTTGTACTACCTGATCAGCAATATGAAGATGAGCAAGCAGGGCGGCTCGTTGCACGAAGGCGGCGGCAGCATGTATTCGCATGGCCTGGCGTCGATCGCGCTGTGCGAGGCGTACGGTATGACGCAGGATCGCGCGCTGCTTCAGCCGGCGCAGGCCGTGGTGAACTACATCTGCTACGCCCAGGACCCGGTTGGCGGTGGATGGCGGTACCAGCCGCGTCAGGCAGGCGATACGTCGGTGGTGGGCTGGCAGTTGATGGCGTTGAAAAGCGCCCACATGTCGTATTTGCAGGTGCCGCCGGAAGTGATCAAGAAGGCGTTTCTGTTCCTTGACAGCGTGCAGGCGGAAAGCGGCGCGACCTACGGGTACACGGGTCCGGGCGCCGGACATGCGACCACGTGCATCGGCCTGCTGTGCCGCATGTACCTGGGTTGGAACAAGGAGAATCCGGCCCTGCAGCGAGGCGTTGATTATGTGGGGAAGTGGGGCGTCTCCACCGGCGGCAACATGTACTACAACTACTACGCCACGCAAGTGGCCCGCCACTGGGAAGGCGACGTCTGGAAGAAGTGGAACGACCAGATGCACGACTGGCTGGTCAACTCGCAGGTGAAGCAGGGGCACGAGGCGGGAAGCTGGCATTTCCGGGGCGACGGACACGGAGAACGCGGCGGCCGTCATTATATCACCTCGATGGCCACCATGATGTTGGAAGTCTATTACCGGCACATGCCGATCTATCGGAAGGTTGCTACCGACGACGACTTCGCTCTGTGATCGGTTTGACGAGAGTGTAGAGTACGCGGTATTGTACTGTACCGGAGCCTGTCAGCGTTGCTTCGCTGGAACATCCGGGTTCTCGCGAGGCGATAGCCTGCGACGTCAGGCCTGGGGATCATTGTGGTTTTTCTCGGGAGCAACGAATCATGGCACAGACCGACCCTTCTGCTGCCCAAGCATCTGACGCATCGGCCGCCAAGGCGGCGGCGCCGCAACCGGCTCCGGCTGGGGAAGCCGTGACGGAGCAGGTCCACGAGATGCGCGGGGCTCGCGCTGTGGGTGTGCGTGAAGAATTGGAAGAGCTTCAGGAAATCGGTTCGTTCGGCATCTGGCTGCGCGCTGCGTTGAAGCAGACGCCAAGCTGGTTGGTCAGTCTGATTTTCCACATGGTGGTCCTTCTGATTCTGGCGCTGACGATGGTGGGCGACGGGCAGATGGACGACAATCGCATCTTGACCGTCACGCCGGGTGAAGAGGAGACGTTTGACGAACTGGACGACTTGGATGAACTTCTCGACCAGCCGATGGACATCTCGATGGAGGTGGTTTCGGCCGACGTTCAGATGGAGACGGAGCAGTTGGACCTGTCGCCGAACCAGGACATGGAACCTGCCCAGATGGCGATCGAGTTGAGCGACTTCGGCATTCAGCATGCGCCGCGGAGCGATATGCTGGCGCAGTTGGGCGCGGTGAGCGGCACGGGTTACGGGGCGCGAGGCGGCGCGGGTCACAAGGCGATGGGCGCGACCGGTGCGAGTGAAGCGGCCGTTGCGTTGGCGCTGCAATGGTTTGTGAATCACCAGTTGCCGGACGGGAGTTGGAGTTTCGACCATACGCTTGCGCCGTCGTGTCAGGGGAAGTGCGGCAATCCGGGCAACTTGCGAGAAGCCCGCAACGGGGCGACGGCCATGGCCCTGCTGCCGTTTCTGGGCGCCGGCCAAACGCATCAGAAGGGCAAGTACAAGCAGAATGTACGTGCCGGGCTGTACTACCTGATCAGCAATATGAAGATGAGCAAGCAGGGCGGCTCGTTGCACGAAGGGGGCGGCACCATGTATTCACATGGCCTGGCGTCGATCGCACTGTGCGAGGCGTACGGTATGACGCAGGATCGCGCGCTGCTGCAGCCGGCGCAGGCCGTGGTGAACTACATCTGCTATGCCCAGGACCCGGTTGGCGGCGGATGGCGGTATCAGCCGCGTCAGGCAGGCGATACATCGGTGGTGGGCTGGCAGTTGATGGCATTGAAAAGCGCCCACATGTCGTATTTGCAGGTACCGCCGGAAGTGATCAAGAAGGCGTTTCTGTTCCTCGACAGCGTGCAGGCGGAAAGCGGTGCGACCTACGGGTACACGGGACCGGGGGCGGGGCAGGCGACCACGTGCATCGGCCTGCTGTGCCGTATGTACCTGGGCTGGAACAAGGAGAACCCGGCCCTGCAGCGAGGCGTCGAACGCGTGAGCAATTGGAAGGTCTCCACCAACGGCAACATGTACTACAACTACTACGCCACCCAGGTGGCCCGTCACTGGGAAGGCGACGTCTGGAAGAAGTGGAACGACCAGATGCACGACTGGCTGGTCAACTCGCAGGTGAAGCAGGGGCACGAGGCGGGAAGCTGGTATTTCCGGGGCGACGGACACGGAGATCGCGGCGGCCGTCATTATATCACCTCGATGGCCACCATGATGTTGGAGGTCTATTACCGGCACATGCCGATCTATCGGAAGGTTGCTACCGACGACGATTTCGCCCTGTGATCGAACCGATCTGGGCACAGGTCTTCTGTCGTGGGTTGAGTATTACGTGTATTGCGGCCCGCGCAGGTCGCGATGCACTTATCAAACGACGCCGTCGCTTGCTGTAAGCGGCGTATGCGAAGTTGTCTGATCCGGAATTTGTTGCCGCTGTCTTGAAGACTGCGCGCATCCCATGATCCCACCCGACCGTCGAGGGGATTTCCCGCCGATGGTCTCTGCGGAGATAACAGGTACCCCAATTGCTCTAGCAAGGGAGTTGAGTCATGGATCAGAACAAGCTACCCAATTCAGAGATGCCGACTCGAGCGGCTGCCACGCAACCGGCTGTCGATGCCAAGGCCGCGTGCAACGGAAGAGATGCGGCAGAACCGGCCCGCACGTTTCGAGCCGGGCGAGCCGTTGGCGTCCGCGAAGAGTTCAAAGAACGCCGACAGTTCGGCAGTGTCAGAATTTGGCTGCGCAATGCAATCAAGCAGACACCAAGTTGGCTGGTCAGCCTGGTATTTCACCTGACCGTGATGCTCCTGCTAGCGATCACTGTTGTTGGCGACAGGATCCCACCGGTCGATCCCATTGACATCATATACAACGACGAGCGTCTGGAAGATCTGATTGACGATTCTTTTGAGCCGCCAGTCCCTTTGGTTATGGATATCCCAATCGAACTTCCTCCCATTGACGAACCGATGAAGACGGACTCCGTCGAGTGTCCGGATCCCCAATTTGCGATGGTGGAACCTCCGATCACGGAGCCGGTTTTCGGAATGCCTGCCAAGACTCGTAAGGAATGGCTCACGCGATCGAGCGACGGAGGCAGTGGAGCTTATTCGGTGCGATCCGAGGAATCTCGCCGACATTCCGATGCGACCGGTGCGAGTGAAGCGGCCGTTGCGTTGGCGCTGCAATGGTTTGTGAATCACCAGTTGCCGGACGGGAGTTGGAGCTTCGACCATACGCTTGCGCCGTCGTGTCAGGGGAAGTGCGGCAATCCGGGCAACTTGCGAGAAGCCCGCAACGGGGCGACGGCCATGGCCCTGCTGCCGTTTCTGGGCGCCGGCCAAACGCATCAGAAGGGCAAGTACAAGCAGAATGTACGTGCCGGGCTGTACTACCTGATCAGCAATATGAAGATGAGCAAGCAGGGCGGCTCGTTGCACGAAGGGGGCGGCACCATGTATTCACATGGCCTGGCGTCGATCGCACTGTGCGAGGCGTACGGTATGACGCAGGATCGCGCGCTGCTGCAGCCGGCGCAGGCCGTGGTGAACTACATCTGCTATGCCCAGGACCCGGTTGGCGGCGGATGGCGGTATCAGCCGCGTCAGGCAGGCGATACATCGGTGGTGGGCTGGCAGTTGATGGCATTGAAAAGCGCCCACATGTCGTATTTGCAGGTACCGCCGGAAGTGATCAAGAAGGCGTTTCTGTTCCTCGACAGCGTGCAGGCGGAAAGCGGTGCGACCTACGGGTACACGGGACCGGGGGCGGGGCAGGCGACCACGTGCATCGGCCTGCTGTGCCGTATGTACCTGGGCTGGAACAAGGAGAACCCGGCCCTGCAGCGAGGCGTCGAACGCGTGAGCAATTGGAAGGTCTCCACCAACGGCAACATGTACTACAACTACTACGCCACCCAGGTGGCCCGTCACTGGGAAGGCGACGTCTGGAAGAAGTGGAACGACCAGATGCACGACTGGCTGGTCAACTCGCAGGTGAAGCAGGGGCACGAGGCGGGAAGCTGGTATTTCCGGGGCGACGGACACGGAGATCGCGGCGGCCGTCATTATATCACCTCGATGGCCACCATGATGTTGGAGGTCTATTACCGGCACATGCCGATCTATCGGAAGGTTGCTACCGACGACGATTTCGCTCTGTGAAGGCGGATTGGCTGCCTCACCGCGTGGACGCCCGTTTCTGGGTGAACGGCAATTCGTTGGAGTCCCGGCTTCAGCCGGAAAGCGAAAGTCGCCTAGAGGCGGGACTCCAACCGTGGCAGCCTCTCCCCGAAAACGGAAGAGCCGGAATATCTTGCCCCCCCGGCGCGGTGCTTCCGGCGCTGGTTGCGATAAGGTATAGTTCAACGGATCGCATTGTCGCATTGTCTAGCGGGAGGGTAGCATGGCCGCACTCAAGCGGATTCTCGTCACCGGAGGCGCAGGTTTTTTGGGCTCTCATTTGTGTGAGCGGCTGGTTGACGCCGGACACGACGTCATCTGCCTCGACAATTTTTTCACCAGCCAGAAGACGAACGTCGCAACCTTGCTCGGCCGCCCCAACTTCGAGTTGATTCGCCACGATATCACCTTGCCCATCTACCTGGAGGTGGACGAAATCTATAATCTGGCGTGCCCTGCGGCTCCTGGTCATTACCAGTACAATCCGATCAAGACGATGAAGACCTCCGTTTTGGGGGCGATCCACGTCCTGGGGATGGCCAAGCGGTGCGGCGCGAAGGTTTTACAGGCTTCGACCAGTGAAGTCTACGGCGATCCGGAGGTTCATCCCCAGCCGGAGAGTTATCGAGGCGCCGTCAATCCGATCGGCCCTCGCGCTTGCTACGACGAAGGAAAACGGGCGGCAGAAACGCTGTTTATGGACTACCATCGGCGCAATGGCGTCAATGTACGGATCGTACGAATCTTCAATACCTACGGCCCTCGCATGCACCCGTTCGATGGCCGCGTGGTGTCGAACTTCATTCGCCAGGCGTTGGTGGGAGAGCCGGTTACCGTATTCGGCGACGGCTCGCAAACCCGCAGTTTCTGCTACCGCGACGACATGATCGAGGGCATCCTCCGCATGATGGGCAGTCCAGACGATTTGATCGGGCCGGTCAACGTGGGAAATCCAGTCGAGTTCACCATCCGTCAATTGGCGGACCTGGTCGTGCAGCAGACCGGTTCCACTTCGGAGATTTGCTACGAACCGCTTCCCCAGGACGATCCCTTGCAGCGGCGCCCCGATATCGCACTCGCTCGGACCCGACTGGACTGGGAGCCGGCCGTTTCACTGGAAGAGGGGTTGGCCAAGACGATTGCGTGGTTCCGCTCGATCGATCTGAGCCACTATCGCCCCCCGACGCCCAACTACTGAGTCGGACACTTGGCTCCGACTTCGTGACAAGCTAAGATACTGGGATTGGGAAAGGTAGCGTTACTTTCTTGTTTCCGCCAGGTATAAAAACGGCTTGGCCGACAGCGGTCCCCCGATTGATAGGTAAGTGATACCTCGCTTGAATGGCAGTCGGGCGACCCAAGTTCGGCACGTGCAGATATGGACACCAACCTGATACGGAATGTCTTGGTCATCGCGGCCAGGTTCCTCAGTGGAACGAGCATTCGATGGATCGACTCGCAGCCGGATACGTGCCAGCGCGTGTATTTTGCCAATCATACCAGTCATCTCGACTTCATTGTGCTTTGGTCGGCATTGCCGCAGACGGTGCGGTTGTTGACCCGCCCGGTGGCGGCCCTGGACTACTGGTCGGCCGGTCCCGTTCGACGGTATCTGGCGAGCAAGGTCTTCAATGCCATCCTTATCGATCGCAAGGAGGTCAAAGTGCATCGGAGCCCGGTGCAGATGATGGTGCGGGAGATAGGAGACCAGTATTCGTTGATTGTCTTTCCGGAGGGGAGTCGGAGCGACGGCGGCGGCATTCGCGAGTTCAAGAGCGGTTTGTACTATTTATGCAAGAAGCGTCCGGATCTGGAATTGATCCCCGTTCATATTGACAACATGAATCGCATTTTGCCCCGGGGCGAAGTGTTGCCGGTGCCACTGCTAAGCTGTATTACGTTCGGACCGCCTATCTGGCTGCAAACCGGAGAGAGCAAATCCGAGTTCCTCCAGCGCGCCCGGAATGCCGTTCGATGCCTGAAAGAGATTTGACCTGTTCGTGAGATAACATCGTGCCTGACGTCCGTACCATCGCATTGCTTGGCGGAATCCTGCTGGCATTAGCCATTGCGGCCGGGGCCGTCCGTTTTCTGAAGAGCCGAACCGATAGCGGTTTGGACGTCGCCGTTCTGGATACGCTTGGACATCGCGTGCGCGCCTGGTTCTTGCTCTTTCTGGTGCTGGCTGCGGCGTTCCTGTTAGGCCAGTGGGCCACCGTTGCCATGTTCTGTTTCTTGGCATTTTGGGCCCTGCGCGAGTTCATTACGCTTACGCCGACCCGGCCGGGCGACCATCGCACCTTGTTCTGGGTGTTCTTTTTCCTGACGCCGTTGCAGTTCTTTCTCGTCTGGAAAGACTGGTATTCATGGTACAGCATTGTCATTCCGGTATTCGCTTTCCTGCTGCTGCCGGCGCGGATTGCCCTGGCCGGAGACTACAAGCGTTTCCTGGAGCGGATTGCGAAGATCGAGGCCGGCCTGCTCATCTGCGTTTACTGCCTGAGTTTCGCGCCGGCGCTGCTCATGCTATTTCCCAAAGAAGATCATTATGGCGGGCCGCGACTGCTGTTGTTCTTCGTGCTGATTGCCCAGCTTGGCGACGCACTTCAATATGCTTGGGGCCAGTTGCCGAGCAAGCACGTCATTGTGCCGACAATCAGTCCGCACCGGACCTGGGAAGGGCTGATTGGCAGTATCGGCACCGTTACCCTGCTGGGCGCCGCGCTCTGGTGGGCGACCCCGTTCAGCGGCCGATGGTGGTGGATGGCCGGCCTGATGGCGATGGTGACCGCTGTGATGGGGTTCGCCGGTTCCATCACCATGTCGGCCATCAAACGGGATCGCGGTGTGAAGGATTACGGGACGCTGGTCGAGGGGCATGGCGGCGTACTCGACCGGATCGACTCGATCTGCTTCGCCGCGCCCGTCGTCTATCTGCTGACAAAAGCCTGGCTCGCGTAGTCCGGAGAGGATTCGTTCGGGAGGATTCATCTGCGTAGGGTCAAGGTCGCGCAGATCGTTGGTGGGTCCGCACAAGCCGCAACCGAGCTGATTTACGGTCCGCCGCCTGGAACAAGGCTGGCATCAGCGACCGATGACCCAGCAGAAGAAGCGGCTTGTTTGACCCACCCTACCTGTCGTAACGAATCTCGCTCAGACGATCACCGCCCCTTGCTCCCGTAGCGTGGCGCGCAGTTTCTCGGGCGAAACGTCGGCAACCCCGATTCCATCACGTAGCGCGAGCCAGGCGGCCGTACCTGCCGCCTGACCCATCTGGTTGCAATTGACCATGACGCGAACGCCGCCGAACGCGCCGCGGTCCGCGTCTACCAGCCGGCCGGCGACCAGTACGTTGAGCGAACCGCGAGGGACGAGGCTCCGGTAGGGAACCTGGTAGAACGTTGGGTTCTCGGCGGTCGGCTCTCGCCAGCGTCCGCTCTTGGTGGGCTGGCCTGGAACGACCGTCACTTCGCGGCCGTCCAGGTATCGGAATACGAGGCCCGGCCGATCCGGAAAATGGATGTCGACCCGATAGGTGCCGTTGGCAATCGCGTCGGGGAACCGGTGTCCGGACAGGACCTCCTGCTCGGTCAGTGTGTGGAGGCACTGCGCGTGGCGGCTTTCGCGAATACCGATCTGGGCCGGAATGGCGGCCAGACCGATTTGATCGCCGCCGTCGAAGTTCTCACGCACAATGTCGCAGATCGTTCGTAACTGGCGCCGCCCCTCGAGTTCAGCGCGGGTGAGTTGATCGGCATCGCTGCAATCGGCGCCGTGAACGCGCGTTCCGGCCACCATCTGTGCGCCGGGAACACCTGGCACCGAGGCACCCCAGAGGAAACCGTTTTTCAAGGCATTGGGATACTTCGGATCGAACACCGCCTGCCCCAGGCTGAAACCCTTGTTCTGCCGGGCGACCTTATCCAGGCCGACGAGGATTCCGCACGTGGTGGGCGGTTGGATTTCGGTATCCCTTCGGGTCGGCAGGCCGCACCGGGCAACCAGGTCACCGTCGCCGCTGGCATCGACGAAGTATTTTGCGCGAATGGCGCGGCGACCCGTTTTGTCCTCGATCACGGCCGCAACGACGCGGCCTTCTTCCACAATCGGGGCCACGAACCGGGTGTGCAGGAACGGGCGAATCTCGGCCTCGCCAGTCAGCTCGTCCAGTTCCAAAGCCAGCTCCGCCGGATTGAATGTGAAGTGGCTGCTCTCACGGCGCTCATGGATACGGACGGCGCCGCGTTTCTTCAAGCGATCCATCACTTCTGTGGTCAAACCGGCGATGATCTGGCGTTGACCTGTCGTGTCGAACACCGAATGCCAGATGTTCACCAGGGACGCCGTGGCCACACCGCCGAAGTAGCCAAGGTCCTCGACCAGTGCGACACGCGCCCCCAAGCGGGCCGCGGCCACCGCAGCGAAAACGCCTGTCGCACTCCCGCCGATCACGCACAGGTCGCAGTCGGCAACCACCGGTGTCTGGCGAGGTTCTTCCCGGATTGTCCCCAGCCCCGCGCCGTTGTCGGCAGCGGCCTCGCCGGTTGGTTGGTCTGCTCCATGTGCGTAGTGCGCACCGGCAGTTCCCAGAAGGGCGCCGGCGCCGGTAACGCCTGCGGCTCGCAGCAGTTCACGCCGTGACCAGTTGTCTCGTGTACTCATCGTAGGGGTTCTCCTGGGAGTGTAGGTTCTGCATACTCATGAATCGGGCAATCGCCTGCTGTTCGGACGAATCGAGTTTCCATAGGGCGGCGGCCGCCATATCGATGGACCGCTGGATTTCCATCAGGGCGTCGGCAGTGCCGCTTGCGCCGTCGCTGCTTGCAATGGCATGGGCCGCACGACTACCGTCGGCAAGCTGCCGGTGCAATTCGCAACCGGCGTCGAATTTCTGAAGGTTGATGAACTCCAGGATGCCGGGCGTCCCGAATCCCTTGCCGCCGGTAACGCTGTGGGCGCCGACCAGGAAGCCGACCAGCGCACTGTTGATCAGCGCGCATAGGTAATGGGCCTCGTCCGGCGTCTCGCAGTCGATCAGCACGCACGTCTCCTGCGGGATCGCAGGCCGTAGGCCCAGCAGAGGATCATCCAGCGGCTCAACGACCGCGGCCCTGAGCTGTGAGTCCATACGGCGCCAAACAACCTTCACGCCTGCCTGCGTGTAGGGGCCGACGT
The DNA here is from genome assembly GCA_040772845.1 of Thermoguttaceae bacterium. Lineage (GTDB taxonomy): Bacteria > Planctomycetota > Planctomycetia > Pirellulales > Thermoguttaceae > PWXP01. The sequence goes on along the minus strand of JAXGXG010000001.1, from coordinate 3,347,916 downwards.
TATACATCGAGTAGAACGGCCGATCTTCCTGGTAGCGGCGGTAGGCCGCACGACGTCGCAGTAGCGGTTCGAACCGGGCCAGATAGGCAAACGTCTTTGGGTATTGCGTTCGCAGCAAGTCTTCCGGCAAGCCGGTGCGCGTCGCGAAATCCTGCGGCATGAGAATATGGGCCGCCGGCCGGGCGCGGTATCGGGCGACATCGCCCCATCGGACCAGGGGAAAGAGCAGGTCGGGCTCGACCACGCACTGAACCGATTCGACCTTGCGGCGGCCGGCGCCTGCCAGATTGCGAATCTGTACGCCGCCTTCCGCCGCGCCGACGACTTCGACCCAGTACACGCCATTTGCGCCGGCGCCGTTTGCGCCCAGCCGGGCCGTATAGGCCGAGGGCCCCACCAAGGCGTTCAATGGCGTATGCAGGTGTTGCGGACGCACGAACCACGGCGAGCCGGACCGCCCGGCGTCGATCGGTTCCGCCAGATGCGTCCGCTGCCGACTCGCCGGACCACCGCGCCGGCCATGCTTCTCATCGGGCAACCAGCACACATACGGCACCGGGTACACGGTGGGCCGACCCTTCTCCAGCAATAGCGTGGCCGTGCAACTGGCGGCCTCGGGAAACGGACGCAAGCGGGAAAGATCGTCCACTCGCAGCGCAGCCAGCGGACCTCCGTCGGGGCCGAGGCGGAACCGGCGGAATCCATCGCCTGCCCCGTGCGTGTGTAGCAGTGTCTGGCTGACGACCATGGCCACGCGGCCGCCGTCTCGCAGGTAGCGATCGGCCGCCGTGTACAGCAGCAGCATGGCCAGGTCCTTCTTGGCCCCGCCGTGCCGGCCCGCGTTGCCATTGAGGCTGAACAGTCCGTAGCGTTGCCAAAGCGGCAGGGTGGCGCGCCGATACGCGTCGGGCAGATTGTCCCACGCAATCCACGGCGGATTGCCCACCAGCAGATCGAACGGTTTGGCCGTCTCCGCAGTTCCAGTCGGCGGCCCGTCCAGAATCGCGTCGCAACACAACACGGGAATTGCAACCGGATTGTCGTCCGGCAGCAGGTCGCGCACGGCAATAAGATAGTTGGCTCTTGCCGCCAGGACGGCCAGCGGATTCAGATCGAAGCCGGTCACACTCGCAAGGATTCGGGCAAGCTGCTGTTCCCGTGTCAGCGGGCAAGCTGTCTCCTTGCGTAACAGTTCAATAGCCGCCATGAGGAACGTCCCGGACCCGCACGACGGGTCGAGCAGGCGCAAGTTGCGGTCTCCCGGCCAGCCGGCCTGGCGAAGCACGTGCTCGGCCAGCCAGTCGGGCGTGTAATACTCGCCCAGGGCATGGCGCAGCGGACGTGGGAAAATGCTCTCGTAGAGCGGTTTGAACAGGTCATGCGGTGACAGGACGGTGCGGCGGTCGATTCCCGTACAACACTCCGCAACGGCGGCTGCGATCCGATCGACTCGCTTTGCGATCTCCGAGAACCGGCCGTTTTGCGGCCAGCAGAATAACGGTTCGTCCAGGACCTGGGCGGCGTTTGCTCCACACAACCGGACGGCCGTATGATACACAACCGTTGCGTAATACGTTTGCAGCCCAAAGAGCACCCGATCGCCCGTCGTCGTATGCGCGTCCACGCAGGTTTGCCGCAGGGGGCCCCTCAGGGAAGAACCCAGTTTGTCCAATGCGCTGCCATAGAGCCGCCCGGCGATGGTTCGCCACGCGTCGAACCCCTCGGATTCGTTCTGTTCGAGCGCCAGGCAGAATGCGCGGAGCGACGTTCCGGCCAACTCGGACCGGGCCCCGAAACAAGCATTCAGTCGTACCGCCAGACCGGACATTGCCCAGCTATTATGACGCTATTCTTGCACAACGGCAAGCGGGTCGGAAAGCGAAAGTGGACGCAACTACTTCGCCTCTGCCGGTTGCCACTGGCCAGCGCTGCCGACCACACGAATACGGTCGCCTGTACCGAGTTTCTCGTACACCTTCTTTGTGGACTCGTATGCCGCAGGCATTTGACCGACGAACGTGATGGGCCGCGGCCACAGAAGTGCGAGGTTGTGTGGCAGATCGCCGATGCGGAGGACGCCAAGGAACTCCGGCGTTTGGGGATTCTCGTGGCTTTCCGGCAGATTGGCCAGAAGGACCTCGCTCACTTCGGCGTCGAGCAGGGCCGCGTAGACGGCCAGCGGCGCCGTGTAGCCCTGCCCGAAGACGGCAACCGGGCCGGTGGCCGCATCTTTTCGCAGCAGGGCAATGCCTGCCAGCAAATCGTATACCTGGCGTTCAGGCAACGTTTGGCCGAGTAGCGGATACGTTCGGCGCAACGTCCACAGATAGCCTGGCCCGACCGATGTAACGCCCGTATTGCGCACTTCCACGCCGGCGGTCGCCAGCGGCGGGCCGATGGCCGGGCGCGAGGAGCCGCCGCCTGCGAACGTGCTCTGAGCCTCCGGCTGAATGGCGTAGGCCACCACGGGCGTTGGCCATGAGGCCTCGCCATACCGCAACGTCTTCATTCGCAAGGTGAGGCCGTCGTTGGTGTCGAAGGCATAGGTGGCGAATTTCCTTCCGTCCTTCGTACCGCCGTCTTGCCGCACGTTACCCGCGTCCGGCATGCAATCGGCCGGAATGTTGCGGAACGTCAGTGCGCGCAGCCGAGCAAGGGCAGCCTTCTGATGCGCGCGCCACTGGGCCTCGTCCGTAACGTCCGGCGCTTCGCCCTTCTTGACCAGCAGGGTGTCGATCTTCGTCATCTGGTCGTTCTCGGGCAATGTACCGCCGAAGACCAGCAGGTTCTCTTCCGGCTCGACGAAGTCGGTCACGTCATCTTCGACCGGCGTCGGGTCGCCCTTCAGATGCGTGTTGAACCAGGTGAAGATGGCCTTGCGCAGCTTGGGCGTGTAGCCATGCGGTGTAAGGTCTTCAACCAGATCGAACTGATCGGGTTTGCCGAGCGCCACATACTGGTGGCGAATGCGGTGCGCCACATCGCGGAACCCCGACGGCCGCCACAGCACGTCTTCCGTACCTGAGGCAATCAGCAGGGCGCGCGGGGCAATCAGGGCGCCGAGGTCGGACCAGCACCAGCGATAGTAGTTGATCCAGAACGCGCAGTCGCAATGGCCGTCGGTCGATCGGTCCACGACCACGTCTTCGATATTGCCGCTCTGACACACCGGCACGACCACCTTCACCCGCTCGTCGGCCGCGCCCAGGCACCAGGAAACCACGCCGCCGCCGCTCAGACCGGTCACGCCCATCCGCTCCGGATCGACATCGGGCCGTGTCTCCAGATAATCGAGTGCGCGCACACCGTTCCACACCTCGGCGCCCACGGGTGTATAGCCCCGGCTGGGCCAATCCCATCGCCCTTCGCGATACGTGCCGTGATGCAACCCTTGCGATTCGCCTAGCTGGATGGGATCGACCACGAGCGCAACGTAGCCGTGCTGCCCGAACCATCGCGGGTTGGCCTGGTAGGGCGCGTTCACCTTGCCCTTCGTATGCCCACACACGTACAGCACCGCAGGCAACCTGCCTTCCACCTTGGCCGGCCGATAGAGGTTGCCCACCACATGAGCGCCGGGCACGCTCTGGAAATGGATCTTTTCAACGACGTAATCGCCCCGGTCCAGCACACCCGTTACCGTCGCCTTCAGGGGGGTGCGTTCCGGCATGGGCGACAGGCCGAGCATCTCTCGCCACATTTCGCGCCGTTGGGCCAGGGTTGCCTTCCATTGGTCGGGCGGCATAGGCTCCACCAACGAACTGCGGGAAATATGCTGGGCTTCCCGGCATACGCTTTCGTAGATCGTCTCGCCCTGGGTGTGTGGCGTTACGGTGGCCAGTGCGCCGCAGAGCAGGCAAGCGGTTGGAACAAGAGCACGTCTCTTCATGGCAACCTCGCTTCGTCGCTGGAGTGGTGAATCAGTTAAGATTGGCTCGCCTTCACGGTTTGGAGGCCAACGGTGAGTATATCACAGTGGCGAGCGACGTGCGTCGGTTCAGGACGGAGCAATCCGGGGAAACGCCGAGGCAGGGCATATGTCATGCGGCACATGGCAATTTGGCCGCTATGAAGGATTCTTCCACCTGCGATGAGTCCGTGACGCTACGGCAACTCGTCCCAGTGGTTCGCATCGTGGATCGACTGCCGAATGAGCATCAGAAGAACGTTCGGATCGTAGGGCTTCCGAACAAAGAACTGGCAACCGGCGGCGCGGCAGCGCCGCAGAATGTCGGGCTCTTCCATCCCGCTCAGGATAATGACCGGGATGGCGCACGTCTCGGGCGAATCGGCCAGTTGCTGGCAGATGTCGAACCCGTCGGCGTCCGGCAGGCGGAGATCCAGCACAATGAGTGCGGGACGTCTGTTTCTGGCCCTCTGCAGCCCTTGCTCACCGGTCGAGACGGTGATCGTATCGAACCCCTGCTTCTGAAGGCGGAGCGCAAGAACGTCGGCTAGGGCATCGTCGTCATCGACAATCAGGATCGTCGGTCCCGGCTCGACCTGCTGCGGTTCGAGTCGCGGATCTTCAACAAGGTTTGCCAACATGCGTTCCGTCTCAGCCTGATTCGGGTGGATGTAACCCCGACTCTCCCTGGCCTTCACGACCGGCAGCGGGAATACGATGCTATGCAGCCGCTTACAAGGCTACGACATCCAGGCAGTCAAGGCAAATTGTTTCGCAAATTGCGAGTCTTGCGATTGCGGAATATGCGCCAGCCGTACGGATTATTCCGATTGCTCTGAATCTGAGTTGGCTGACGCTTCCGCGGCAGGTGGCGAATTGCCGAACTTGGCCCGCCAGGCATCGCGGAAGGTGAGCACCGACACGGTCAGCATAAAGACGATGAACACCCCGCGAAGCACCTTGCGCGGCAGGCGGTGCGTCAGCACGCCGCCCACATAGCTGCCCAAGATGGCCGTGGGAGCCAGCAGTGCGGCCAGTTGCAGCGACTCGAGCGGCGAGAAACCATGTGCAGGCAGTGTGAAGTTCTTCTGCAGGGCGCCAACCGACGAGATCAGCACGATTGTGGCGGCGGAGTTCGCAATGGCACGGCGCAGCGGGATGCGCAGAATCGTCTGTTGCAGCGGCACGCAAATGGCCCCGCCGCCAATTCCCAGCAGGCCGCCAAACAGGCCCATCGGAAGCCCCACAGCCAGAACCTTCCAGGCCGGCAGGCGAGTCTTCTCGTCAAATCGATCGGCCAGACGCGTCTTGTCGATCAGTCGCCACGTATTGTACCCGGCAACGTACAGAAGGAAGGCAGCCAGAAGCATGGCCAGATACGCGCCGTTCTGACGGGCGAATGCCGACGTGTTGCTCAGCGAGACCCCCAGCACAATACCTGCCAAGGCGGAAGGGGCCAGCCACACAATCACCGGCAGCATGACCGCTCGGTTGCGCCAGTGGGCAATCACGGCCGGGGCCGCGATAAATACATTGCAGATCATCGCGGCCGCCTGAATCAGATGCTGCTCTGTCCCGTCGTATGTCCCGGCGGCGCTCATGTACAGGATCAGCCCTGGAATAATGAGAACCGAACCGCCGATACCCAGCAGCCCGCCCAGCAGACCGGCGCTGAGGCCAATAACGGCGGAAAACAGCAGCAGTGTCATGGCCGGTTCACGGTACGATGGGAAGAAAGACGGCGTCAGAGTCGGTACAGACGCCCTCCACATTTTCTACCGGAAACCCACCCGCCACGGAAGGGGGGGCGCCGTGCAAGGAGGCGATGCCCCCGGGCAAGCCGGGGGCATTCGGGCGAGGAGATGATCCCGCTTCCAGCAAGGTTATGCGCGGCGCTTACGCCTGCAGCGTCCTGCCAGTAGTAGTCCCGGCAGGAGGGCGCCCAACATGGCCGAGATACCGGGTTCCGGGACAATGAAGACGACGTTGTCAGCAAGCCAGTTCGAATCGCTCGAACTGGTCTGTAAACGGATCAGGTTTACGGCAGTCGCGCTGCCGCCCGGAGCCGCGCCCTGGAAGTACGTAATGCCAGTGACGGTGTCTGTTGTCTGACCGTTGGCCAGTGTAATGTCGTACGAAGGCGTCGAATCGCCGAAATGCCCCACGAGCTTCAGGTGATTGGTCACCGGCGTCTCGTCGGTCCACGACAAATCACTACCGGAATCGTCTGTCGTCCCGGCCGTCAGCGCGCCGATGGGTTGGAATGAACTGCCGTTGTACGCCTGCAAACGGTTGTTCTCGCCAACACGCAAATTGATCATCTCCGAATACTGGCTCGGACCATAGTAGAGCAACACGTTCAGCGTCCGGTTGCTCGTCCGCGGAAAGACGGCGAAATCCATCTCGAACCAGAAGTCGGCAAGGTTGACTGCGGGGGCTTGCTGCAGGTAACTATTGCTGCCGCGGACGATCTCGGCGGAGTAGTCGCCCCCGATCACGACAACAGATTCTGCAAGAGCGCCACTACCACCTTCCGCCCAGTTGGCGAAGACGTCGGCGCCACCGGATCCAAGCGTCTCGAAATTGCCATTGGCAATCAGATTGGCAGTCGCCGTATTGATCAACCCAAGGACCGCGAGAACGGCGAAGAAGAAGGTCCGGCAGAAGTAACGAGACATGATTCGGCCTCCCATCAGAGGACTCGCACCGAAGCGATGAAGATGCCGGATCGTCAGGAGACGACACGACACCGTGACCCACACACGATCTTGGCCACCTACGGTCCACTTGACTCCCCATTCATGATACGGTTACCATTGCGGCGTCGGCAATGAACATTCCGGTCAAAAAACTTAGCCGGTTCGGGCGCCCGTCCGGATAGTGTAACTGTCCCCCCAGGCAGCGAGTCCGGTGCTTGCACGGCGTCGCCACTCAGGCCTTCTATGATGAAACCTCGCCCCCGTGTGGTACTGTTGGTGCAATCGAGCCGTTCGTACGGTCGGGGGCTGCTGCGCGGCATAAGCGACTACATTCGGCAGGCGGGGCCGTGGGCCATTTACCACCAGTCGGGCGGACTGCCGACGGAACTGCCGCCCTGGCTGCGAGGATGGCGGCCGGACGGGATCATCGGCCAATTTGAAGGACTCCGGCTGCTCGGGCAGGTGCGTCGCCTCGGCGTGCCGGCCATCGATGTCCTTGGGTTGCACCGGTCGAAGGGCATTCCCAGGTTGGTCGATGACAACGAGGCGGTTGCCCGAATGACGGCCGACTATTTTCTGGCCCGCGGCTACCGCAACTTCGCGTACTGCGGCGTCGAAGGCGTCTTCTACTGCCAGCAGCGTTGTGCGGCTTTGAACAGGATTCTCGCCGAACGCGGCTACACCTTGTCGGTGTATCATAGCCCGGTGAGCGGACAGATTTCCGGCGTGATGAATCTCGAGGCGGCGGCCCATCTCGATACCGAACGGATTGGGACGTGGCTGGCGAGCTTGCCGCGTCCCCTTTGCCTGATGACCGGCAGCGATATCCGCGCCCAGCAGGTTCTCAGTGCCTGCCGCGATTTTCAGATTGCCGTTCCGCAGGAGGTAGCCGTTATTGGCGTGGGCAACGACGAGGTGATTTGCGATCTGTGCGACCCACTGTTGAGCAGCGTTCAATTGAACAATCGGAAGGTCGGCTTTGAAGCGGCGGCCCTGCTCGATCGGATGATGCGAGGCACGGCCGAAACGGTGAACGAACGGCTCTTTCCGCCGGTGGCAATCGTCACACGCGACTCGACCGACGCCACGGCCGTCGCCGATGACGATCTGGCTGCCGCACTACAGTACATCCGGGCAAACTACTGGAAGGGAATTAGCGTGGAGGACGTCGCCCGGCAGGTGGCCCTCTCGCGAAGCACTCTGCAGCGCCGTTTCGCTATGATCCTGCACCGTTCGCCGCGCGACGAGATCGTTCGTCTGCAAGTGCTTCGTATCAAAGAACTCCTGGTCGGCAGCGACCTGCCGTTGCGGCGGATTGCCGAGCGGGTCGGTTTTACCCATCTGGAGAGTATGTGCAAACTGTTTCGACACCAGACCGGCGAGACACCGGGCGCATTTCGCCGAAACACGCGAACCGCATAGGATGACGCAGTTTGCCTCCCGGTAGGTCCCTGGGTATACTGGACTGGTTTCCCACCATTCGTATTCAACTCCTGGAGAGCTTCCGATGAGGCACGTTTCCTATCTGGCAATGGCTACACTGCTACTTGTGGTTTGCGCGGTTCGGGCGGAGGACAAGGCTGCTCACCTCGCCGTTCAGAGCGTCAACGGGCAAGAGGGTACAGGCTGGCACGCCAACCTGTGGAAGTCCCGGTTTCCGAAAATGCTCGAACGTGCGAAGCAAGGCGATGTCGATATTGTCTTTCTCGGCGATTCGATCACCCACTTCTGGGAAACGAAGGGAAAGGCGTCTTACGACAAGTTCTTCGCCAATCGCAAGGTTCTCAACACGGCCGTTGCAGGTGACCGCACGCAGCATGTCCTCTGGATTCTCAAAGACAGCACCATTCTCGACCATATCACCCCGAAGCTGTTCGTCCTGATGATCGGTACGAACAACGTCGGTTGGAACGAGACGAATCCGGCCCAGACGCTGGAAGGCATCCAGGCCATCCTTGCGACCATTCGCGAGAAGGAACCACAAGCCAAAGTACTGGTATTCGACGTCTTTCCTCGCGGTGCAAACGACCAGGACGGCCTGCGCAAGCAGGTGGACGAAATCAATCGTGGCATTCCGGCCCTGTGCGACGGCGTCCACGCCATCCACTGCAGTATTAACAAGCAGCTTCTGGAGTCGGACGGCAAGACGCTTTCGCGAGAAATGATGGGCGACCTGCTTCACCCGGAAGCAAAGGGCTACGAAATCTGGTCGGCAGCCATTCTCCCCTTCGCCGACAAGTTCTGCGGCAAACTGCAAGAATAGACACAATCCTCGATTCACAACGCGACGACGTCGCCTACGCCGACTTCTGCGGCCACCAACTCGACCAGCAGTTCCTGGAGCTACTGCAGGCATACTGACCTTCCATCATCAGAAACTACCCGCATTTCGGGGTTTTGATCCGCCATGCGATACCTTGCCCTAATCCTGTCGTTACCCATGCTGCTGGGCGCCTCAGGCGCCCATGCACCGAAGGTACCGCCGCACGACCCGGCCGTTTACGGCCGCCGGCTCGAATGCCGGAAGGTGGAGGGCGTGGAAGCGTGCATGGCCGTGGAAGTGGTGGAGAATCGGCTCTATGCCGCAGGCGGTGGAACGCTGTACGTATTCGATATCTCCGAACCGGCCCGCCCTGTTCTGCTTGGCAAGCTGGCTGGACTGGGCACCACGCGGCAGTTGTTCGTCAAGGATGGCATCGCCTACGTCACAGCGCGGCAGGACGGCCTATGGATGGTCGACGTCTCGCAGCCGGAGACGCCCAAGCTGATCAGCCACTACGATTCGGTGGAGATGGCCACGGGTATCTGGGTTTCCGGCAATCTGGGCTTCATCGCAACCCGCTGCTATGGCGTCGAGATTATTGATGTCTCCGATCCGGCCCGCGTTCGGCACGTGAGCACGTTGAAGACGGGCGAGGCCCAATCGTGTTGGGCCCGCGACGGTTTGTTGTATATCGGCGACTGGCATCCGAAGAAGCTGTTGGTGGCCGACGTCCGCAACCCGCGCGAGCCGGTCATCGTCGGCGAGGGCCTGCTGGACGGCTACGGCGACGGCGGATGCCTGCGAGGCAAATACTGCTACGCCGCCAGCGGCCACCATTCGAGAAACCCCGACCGAGAAGAAGCCGAAGCCCGCGGCCACGGGCTCGATATCTTCGACGTTTCCGAACCGGCCCAGCCTGCCCTGGTCGGCCGGGTGAAGTTTCCGCGCCTGTACTCGATCTTCAACGATATGTGGTCGGCGCGCGTGGCAGGCGACTACTGCGTGGTGGCCGATACGTGGAACGGCGTGTTTGTGGTCGACGTTCGCGACCCGGCTCAGCCGGCCATCGTCGCGCATGCCCAGCTCCCCGAGTATGCTCGATACGGTACGCCCGACCCGGTCGGCGGCATTGCCCTGGGCAAAGACGTGATCTACGCGGCAGGCATCTACACGGGTCTGTACGTCGTGTCGGCGCCGGGCCTCGCCCAGCCGGTTGTACCTGAACCGGACAACGCCCCGCAGTTGGCCCCGGTCGCTACGTCGGCCGACGCCGATCCCGACTTCCTAACCTATCGGCCGGAAGGGCAGGTCCACTCCGTTACCGTACAGGGCGACCTGGCGTGGGCTGCATGCGGTGCGGCCGGCATCCACGCGGTGCGATTGGGCGAGAAGCTCAAGCCCGCCGGCACGTGGACCGGAAAGGGTGAAATCTACTACCTGCACCTCAGCGGCAATCGCATAGTCACGGCCGAAGGCGGCGCCGGCGTGGGCATTTACGAGATCGGCCCCGGCCCGTCGCTCACGGAGATTGGCCGGCTCGACCTGAACGGCCGTGGCGTGAAGCAGGTGGTGGCGCCGGCGCCCGGGCATTTCGCCCTGATCCACTGCGGCGGTGCGACCATCTTCATTGCCGACGTGCGCGATCCGGCCCATGCGAAGGTCATCTTCAGCGATTCGCAGGTAGGGCTCTTTTACGGCGATCAACTGGTCGACCGGATCCTTGGCGGGCGTTACCTGGTGGCCTACTGGCAGCGAAGCGGCCCCGCGTGGTACGACATCAGCGGTCCCGCGCCCCGTCTAACTGGCAACACGCCCGACACCGGGCGCTACAGTTGGACCGACGGCGTCTGCCCGTTTGGCGACAAGCTCCTGCTGATCAAGCGGGGTGTTTATTGCCTTCTGGAACCGAACGAGACCCGCACGGCGAGCGACCTGCCGGCCTACGCCGCTCCCGGCGTTCGCATTGCCGGTCGGCCGACAGTCGAGGGCGCCACGCTGGCCCTTTCTCGTCGTTTCGAGCGCACCGTTCGCGTGGTCGACATCAGCGAATTCGCCCACCCCAAGCTCCTCCGCGAGTACTCGCTATTCGGCCACCCCGGCGCCTGCGCCTTCTGGCACGGCAAGCTCGTCATCCCCGCCGGCTACCAAGGCCTTCTGGTCGAACGCACCGCGGCGAAATGAGCATCAACCAGACGATGTCCTTTGAGTCACGGAAGCGGTTGCCCATTCGCAAGCGATTACTTGCCTTGTGGCGGTGGTGCAGGTAGGACGCCCAACTGCTGAAGCATACCAAGGGAATCCATCTGCTCCCACTCCTGGGCGATCTTGCCGTCTTGGATAAGGTAGAGGTTGATTCCGGCAACGTCGATTGCTTTTCCGGTGGGCGGGAGACCTTGAAAAGGCCCCTGGTGTGTAACGCGGCCGTTCCACTGCACGGCGACAGAATCACCTTCAGCAACGATGGTCTGTATCTGAACACGCCAGTCTGGAAAGGCCACGTGCACCGCCTGCACGAACTGCTGCATGGCGGCTCTATCCCGTGCAGGCTGCCCGCCAAGGTGATACGTATAGGTTGCCAGCGTGAGTTCATCGAGCGCTGCCATATCCGCCTTGTTCCAGACCTTTTCGATGAACTCGGAAACCAGCGCCTTGACGTCATCTGTCGGCATAAGTTCTCCTCTTGCATCGTATTGCCAGCGGTCGGTATGGCGGTGGCGAGCAAGATCGACGGCGTCAAACTCGTCGGTTGTTTCGGTTCGCTTTACTCCCAGGCGCCGTAAGACCTCGTTGATTGCACTGGGGTGGAGGACCGGCGCCGAGTGTTCTCCGTGCTGGTCCCATAAGATATACGCTTGCGTACCGTCACCTCCGAAGAATTCCGCCTCGACGTAGGCGATGGCGCCGCCTCCAACCAGGGGGTGAACCAGGTCGTGCAGCCCAGGCGGAACGCTCGTTATGCCTTCATCAATAAGGGGAACACTGAGAATCCCGTAACGTGAACGAACGGCCGCCGAAATCGGAATCAACCCCATCTGCTGCGGAAGTCGTACAAGCTTCGCGCCTGCAGGCAGCGCCGCAGCCAGGTGCTCTGCTTTCCCGATCACAGCTTGTAGCGTATAGGCCATCGCCTGTTGTTGATACTTCCTTGACCCGCGCCCCATGTCGAGCGTGAGAAGTGTTCGTTCGTGCCGGCTTCACGCGAAATTGATCTGCAGCCCCATGTCCTGCATTTGCAGCAGGGCCTCGGCATTGCCGCGCGCGTCATCGACCGGGTTGTGCGTGTGTCTTGTTTTCCGGAGGTGTTTGAAATTGACGAACATGCTTCGCTGCATGCCCTTGTAGAGCGAACCGAGATTGGTCGAGCTGAAGCCGAACGGATTCTTGCCAAGGAAGTGGTGAAAATACCAGTTCATGAACTGCCAGTCGAACCCGTTGTTGTCCGAGATGAACAACGTTCGCCCTTTGCAGGTGAACGCCAACCATTCTCGGAACTGCTCCATCACCTGCTTCGGGTCGTCGAAGTCGAGGCATTGCTCGCGCGAAAAGCCGCTGACGGCCAGGGCCTCGGGGAGGAACTGCTCCGAGATCGGCTTGAGCCGCCCGAAGAATGTACGATTCAGCGACGGTTCGACAATGACCGCACCGAAGCAGACCATCGAATAGTCACCCGGTATCGGACCGTCGGCTTCAATATCCACCATGACGTACGGCATGGCTCACAATCCCTTTGTAATGGTGCACGTGTCTATTACGACCGAGAAGCATACACTCGACGTGCAGGCATCCGATTGTCAGGGTTCGGGCGGCGGATCGCTCATGTCAGACTCATCATCCCAATCCCAGTCCAAATCACCGACATCCATGAAGGCGCCGCAATGCGGACACTCCTGCACCGTACCGGCATACTTACCAGCAAAAAGCGACTCCCTTCCGCATTCTTCACACAACGCATAGGTTTCCGGAGGGTCGGATTTCGCATTCGCGAGTTCCCTCTGTCTGTTTTCGAATTGGCGAATCAGCTCCACGGCCGCTTGAGCCGATGATTTCTCGATCCATACGTCGGGCTTGTGGTACTGCGTAATCGTGCCGAATGCCCAAAGGCTCACACCAGACAGATCTTCTTCCACGAAAACGTCAATATCGTTTGCCTCCAACATCTTCGCAATCATATGCGCTTCGATATTCGTCGCAGCGGTGTACACTTTGTACGGTTCTTTGAAATGCACGCCCTCACCCCCGCACAATGGCAAATTATCCGTGAACGCTTGTCTAAAAGACAAGGCAGGTTCGCACAACAAGTCACAAACAACCTGCGGCCGGCCTGCATTATAGCAATCCCCTACCCGGCCGCTACACCCCTTCCTCGCGGGGATTATTCAATTCTCGCCTTACATGCCAACCGGCATTGTACGAATGGAATCTCCTGCAGGCGCCACAGGCCAGGTTCACCCACGCGTTTGCACCACGCCAACGATCTGCCATCGCGTGGGTGAACCCGGCGAAGACCACGTGAAAACAGAGCGACCGCCAATCGCCACGTTGAATACCCAAGACAAAGCAAGGCTATAAGAATCGCCGGAACCACCCACCCTACGCAGATGGATACCCGCTCTAGAAGTTATCCTTGATCCACATATGAAGGACCTTGTCCTCCGGATTCCATGTGGCGAGTGCGTGCCAACCATCCGGCCCTCGCCGGTCCGCCGGAAAATCGTCGGTCGCCAAGACGCGCACCCGATCTGAAAGTACCGGACGCCACCAGTAGGGAGGCATGTTCAAAAAGTGATCGTCGACACGATCCCGATCGATCGGGTGTATTTCGAACCTTTCCGCAAGAGCGTCCAGATCCTGCTCCGATAGCTTCGCCCGCCAAACCCATTCCGAGTCAATAAAGGAACCAAGGCAATAGTACTTTGAGTCTGAAACGGTGAGGTTCTTTTCTTCGACTGCAGATTGGAGCGTCCGAGGAATGCCCCGGTGCAGAGCGGGAAAATCGACATATCTGGCGAGCCCGAAGGCACCCATTAGTCCGGCCAGCACCATGGTGGCGAAGATGAACCTACGCGTTGCAAGATGGGCAAGAAGGCCCTTCGCCCGGTCGAGCTTGCCTTTCCAGTCAAGCAGGATATAGAGGGGAACCGAGACAGCCGTTGTCAATCCGGGTGCAAGAAGGGGACCGCGTGGCAACAGCCAGAAAACGACAAACCATGGCTGAAGAACGATACCCGGCAACGCGACGATTGCCGGAATCGCCGCAAGAATCGGATCGTCTCTTGTCACGAAGAGAATGATAGATGCCGTCGCCAACCCTCCGACAACGATGTTGACGAGAAGGATGATCAGGCTCTCTACAATGTATCTTCTCATCCGAGCAACTGCACCAAGTACTTGAAGGCAGCAAGTGATTCCCATAGAACGACCCTTGAAAGAGGCGCCCGCGAATCACCTGCCGACTGAAAGACGGCAGCCTACAACACAAACGTTCGACTTCTTTTCCACATTGTAACCATCTCATATGCGTGTGCTATCCCCTTGACGAAGGGGGAGACATCTTGTGCGAGCCGGCCGTGGCGGTGCGTTCTACCGACACGAGGTTGGAAGGTTACACGCTGCCTCTTCCGTGCGCGGCAGTCCTTAGCCTGGCCGAAGCATTCACATCCCCGCCATTGCCGTCAGGAATTCGTCGAGTTCCGATTCGGCCATATGTCGCAGGTTTTCCTCACCTGGAAATCGTCCGGCCTGGACATCGCCGACGTAACGGGTTAGGGCGTGCAGGGCGCGGTTGTGGAAGTCGTCGTACTTCCGGTTATGCCGGAAGTTGAAGGGGCTACAGCCCAACAGGTCGAGAACCACCAGAACCTGCCCATCGGTGAGTCGTCCCGCACCGATACCGATGGTGGGAATACTGAGCCGTTCGGTCAGGTACGCTGCGATCTCTTCGGGGATGGTCTCGAACAGAACGAGCGCGGCGCCGGCGTCTTGCATGGCAAGGGCGTCGCGGGCAAGCTGAACGGCCGAGGCCGCGGTCTTGGCGCGGAGCCCGCGCGCGGTCTGTGTCTGAGGGATCAGTCCGAGGTGGGAACAGACTTCGATTCCATGCTTGCTCAGAAGCGCCACTTCGTCCTTCTTGGGGCCCTCGATCTTGACGCCGTCGGCGCCGTGTGCGAGGAATGCCTGGGCGTTGGCCAGGGCCGCTTCCGGTGTGTCGCACGTCCCGTACGGCATGTCCACCAGCAGATAGGCGTTCTTCGTCCCGCGGCGGACGGCTTTGAGATGATGGACCATGTCGGCCATGGTCACGTCTCTCTCACTTTCATAGCCAAGGACATTGGTCCCGACGCTATCGCCGACGAAGATGATGTCCACCCCGGCCTCGTCCTCCCAGCAGGCTGTGGGGTAGTCGTAGCAGGTCAGCATGCTGATCTTCTCGGCGCGTGATTTCTTTTCGTGTAGATATTGGAGTGTCTTCTTCATTGTCTGACATCCTAGCATTCAGTGTTTGCCCAGCGGGCCGTCGAGCGGCCCGAACTGGATGCGGCCGGGACGTTCGTGAACGAGCGGCTGGAGTTCGGCCGCCTTCTTCGCTGCTTCGGCCGCCGCGGCCGACTCGCCCGACTCTTCGAGCACGTGGGCGAGCAGCCGATAAGCGTCGGGAAGGACCCCCGGAACATGCGGCGGCGTTGCATTGCGGTCCGGCCGGGCCGACTCCAAGGCGATCAGCTCCTCCAGAAATGGCCGCATTCTAGCCGATTCATTACGCAAATCGTAGATATTCACAACCGTATGCAAGGCCCGCCCGAGAACGGTCCTCGCCCGCCCGGCCGGAAAATCCTGGCGGAGCGTGCGGCCAAGCTCCACCGCCTGAATCGCTTGGGCCGTTGCTTCGTCGTATCGCTCCGCTTCCCAGAGGCGGCCGGCCAGCCCCAGGCGGCACATCGTCAGGGCCATACGGTAATTCGGAACGTCCGGATAGGCCTGCGACAGCTTCTCGGCCAGCGTCACGCCTCGCTCCATCCGCTGCAGGGCCGATTCCAGATCTCCCTTGTCGCGATCGCCCTGCGATGCGTCGCTGAGAATAGCGCTGGTCACGGCCAGTTCCGCTTGATACTGCGGATTGCTCGGGAAATCGTCGACCAGTTCTTCGAGAATTCGCATGGCCGCTTCCGCATAGGCCTTCTGCGGCTCCGCATGGCCGGCGAGCCGACTTGCACCCCAAAGATGCCCGTAGCAACGGGCCATCAGCAGGCGATACTCTCCGTTATCCGGATCCTCGGCGGCAAGCTGCTTCAGCAAGGCCAGCGCCTGCTCCGTTCGCTTGGCGCCAAAATCTGTATCCTTCTCGTTATCGTCCGGACCACGATCCGGCCCGAAACGCCTGAGTAGGTCCAAGAACCCGAGTTGCTGGTAGGATCGCGCCAATTCGAAACGGATGGTTGCCTCGTCCGAAACGGCCTTTCCGTCCTCGGTGAGCAGCTCGAGCGCCCGGCGCGTTTCCTGCACGGCCGATTGCAGGTTGCCTCGATCTTGGGCCAGCCGGCTCCGTTCGTTGTAGACACCTGCCAGGCCGGCGGCATATCTGGCCGGTTCGTCGCCCGTCTGATAAAGGTGTGTGAAACGTTCGGTAGCGCGCCGGTAGGCGTCATCGGCCGCTTCGAGCCGGCCGAGAAGCTGCTGGATATCGCCCACACGGCGGAAGGCCAGGGCCGTCTCGTAGCCCCATCGGCGGCTATCGTGATTCTGCTCGGCAAAACGATCGTAGAACTGCAGCAGGCTGGTCAGCACGGCGGCGTCTTTCCGGCTGACGACGGCGGGAATGGAATACCAGATCTGCTGATCGCTTTCGCCAAGCATCCTTGCCTCGGACGCCCCGCTCAGTTTGGAGAACACCTGGTCGAACGCCTCGGCGGCCAGTTGGGAATTGGCCTCGGCGCGGCGGCTTTCTTCTTCCGCCTGCGTGCGAAGCTGCGATTCGGTGGCCAGCGCCCGCGTTTTCTGTACGTAACCGATCGATGCACCAGATATCAGGGCAAGCAGCAGCAGCACGGCCGTGGCGCTCAGTCCGGCGACGGCCGGGTTGCGCCGGCACCATCGCCACGCATACTCGAGGCGGCTGGCCCGGCGCGCGCGGATCGGACGATCTTCCAGGAACCGCCCGAGATCGTCGGCCAGATCGCCCGCCGTCTTGTACCGATGGCCCGGCTCGCGCGCCATGGCTTTCAGGACGATGGTCTCCAGGTCGCGTGGGATGCCCGGCATCACGGCGCGAGGCCGGGGCGGCTCGTATTGGCTCACCTGGTGAATGAGTCGGTGCCGGCTGGCGGCATCGAACGCCGGCCGCAAGGTAAGCAGTTCGTAGAGCGTCAAACCCAGGCTGTAGACATCGCTGCGTGCATCCGTCCTGCCTTCGAGCTGTTCCGGCGCCATGTAACGGAGCGTTCCCACCACGTCGCCCGGATGCGTGAAGTCTTCCTGTTCGCCGAACTTGGCCAGCCCGAAGTCGGTAATCCAGACGTTTCGCCGCTCGTCGAGCATCAGGTTGCCCGGCTTGATGTCGCGATGGAGCGTACCCTGCCTGTGGGCATACTGCAAGGCGGCTGCAGCCTGGGCGCCGAGCCGGGCAACGCTCTGCCAGTAGGCAAGCCCGAGTCGCACACCGGCGGCCGAACGGTCCACGGCGGCTGGCGCCGGCGTTTCGTCTGCATGCCCGGTGGGCAACGGCGGTGCGGAATCGGTTTGCTGTCCCGCATTCGCAACGGCTTCGACGGAAGTCAACTTTCCGGACAGCAGCGAGCGGGCCACTTCGGCGACCAACGGGTCGCCACTTGCCGTCGAGCCGGCCCACGGCGGCGCAAGTTCAAGACAGGCCGCCGAGCAGTCCTGATTGGACACGCGCGCCAGTTCGGCCAGCACGCGGTCGAGACTGCACCCTTCAATGTATTCCATGACATAGAAGTGCCGTCCCTCGTGCTGCCCGACACCGAATACCGACACGATATTCATGTGGTGCAGCCGGGCCGCCGCCTGGGCCTCTCGCTGGAATCGCCGCAGAACGCGGGGCGAGGAAGAGAACGACGCAGGCAGCACCTTCAGTGCGACGTGCCGGTCCAGCGACTCCTGAATCGCCTCGTAAACCACGCCCATGCCGCCGCGCCCGAGTTCGCGCAGAACCCGGAAATCGCCCAGCCGTTCGAGAGGCTCTTCCGACCAATGTGCCGGGGACTGGCGATATTCCGATGTCCCGGACGTATCGAGCTTGATTCCCTCGAGCATGAGGATGGTCGGAAACAACTCGCGAATACGATCGGCCCATACCGGGTACGCCTCCGCATACTCGGCAATGGTAGGATGCTCGCCCCGCCGATGCTGCGCAAGGAACTCCTCGGCAAGCTGCTCAATGGCGTCGCGCGTTTCGTCCATATCACTCATCGAACGGCCTCGTCTGGCCAACCGTCAACGGTCCTGTCCGTGATCATTCGGGCAACAGGCCGGGCATGCCGGCCAGTACCTTGCGAAGGCGGTCCAACGCCCGGACATAACGCTTGCTGGCGGCCGCCTTGCTGATGCCCAGCTCCTCGGCGGCCTCGTTGTTGGTCAACTCTTCAAAATGGCGCAGGGCCAGGATCTCGCAATCGAGCGGCTCCATTTCCTCAAGCGCCTCGTGCAACCGCGTTTGCATCTCCAGGCGAGCCACCGCGCCGCTTGGGGTGGTAAGCCGCCCGGCCAACTGGCACGAGAGCGATTCGGAATACACCTGCGGACGCCCCAGGCCCGGCAGCGGCACATCACGCTTGGCGTCCCGCTTCTGGGCGCCCAGATGCCGCCGATGCAGCGCCATCAGCCGCTGTCCGGTCAGGAAGCGGAGCCACAGAAACGGTTGCATGGGCGTCTTGTCCAGGTATCCCTGCAACTGGTTCGAGGCGTCCATGAACGCCTCCTGCAGTACGTCGGACGGATCCACCCTGCCTGCCACACGCGGGTCCAGTCGCATATCCACCATGCGTCGCAACCGGGGGCGGTGTTGTGCGAACAGCTCGGCCAGCGCAGCCTCGCGCCGGCAGCGCAGCCGTTGGAGGTCGATATTGCCGGAAGGCGAGGTGGAGTCGATCATACGCTGGATTGTAGCACTGAACGCGGCGCCCGACCATGGCGCCGACAACGCCACCGCCCGGGCGGAAAACACGGGCCGAAGCCCGGGTACTGGGTGCCGTTGTTGTCCACAAGCCGGGGCAACCGCCAGTATTTCAGCAGCCTCCTCCGGGGAGGTCGGACGCGGTAGCGGCCGGGTAGGGCGCGCTGCGGATTGCGCCAGTGATTTGGCGCCGACCGGTACGCACCCTCCCCAGGCCTCCAAGCCGCCCCTCCCGCTGTGCGGGAGGGTGAAAGGCGGCGGCAACGACCTGCGTCAAACAACGAGCCGTTGGGCCCCTGGTGTGCGCAGGGGTCGGAAACCTGTACATTGCGGGGGTGTTGTGCTTTGCGGCGATGTCGGTTTGTGAACCTGACATCGTGCGCCCGGACGACGTTTCCCGCGTCAAGACGCCCTTTTTCCATAGCAACCCAACCGTGAGCCTGGGACGGCTCGCCGTGGCAATGGTTGACCTGCTGTTCTGGTGACTTCCGGTTGCGGGGAGGATGCTCATGGCAGACGCACAATGGTCGGAGATTCGTGAGAAAGTGGCGGCCGGCGAACGACTCTCGGCCGCCGACGGGGTGTTCCTCTATCGGCCCGACGTCGATCTGCACGATGTGGGCGGGCTGGCCGATCAGGTTCGCCAGCGAAAGAACGGCAATCGCGTCTTCTACAATCGGAACGCGCATCTGAATCCCACGAATATCTGTGTCTATGAGTGCGACCTCTGCGCGTACAACCGGAAGCCCGGAGAGCCGGACGCATACGTCATGACGCCCGACGAAGTACTGCAAGCAGGTCAGGAAGCGATCGATGCGGGCTGTACCGAATTGCACATCGTCAGCGGCATCCATCCGGACAAGGCTTTCGAGTGGTATCTGGACGTGGTCCGTAGCTTGCACGCCGTCTTCCCACGCCTGCACTTGAAGGCTTTTACCGCGGTTGAGATCGCCTGGTTTGCGCAGTCGACCAAGCGGAACAACCGCATGACGCTGGAAGACCTGATTCGCGTCGGTGTGGGGAGCCTGCCCGGCGGAGGCGCCGAGATCTTCGCGCCGGAAATCCGAGCACAGATCTGCCCGCGAAAGCCCGACGCCCGTACCTGGCTGGGCGTGCATCGGATCGCGCATCAGCTTGGATTGCGGACGAACGCCACCATGCTGTTCGGGCACGTGGAGCAGGCAGAGCACCGTATCGATCACCTGATGGAACTGCGCCGCCAGCAGGATGCCTCCGGCGGATTCCAGACATTCGTTCCCCTGGTGTTCCATCCGCAGAATACGAAGCTGGCGCACATAGAGCCTGCCTCCACCGACCTGATCCTTCGCACCGTGGCGATCAGCCGGCTGATGCTGGACAACTTCGACCACATCAAGGCGTCTTGGGGATCGCTGGGAGTCGATCTTGCCCAAGCGGCATTGGCCTGCGGCGCGGACGACCTGGACGGGGCCGTACGGCAGGAAAAGCCCGGCCGGGCCGCCGGCATCCGTGCTGCTGCGGTCTTAACCGATTTGGAGATCCGGCGTCGGATCCTCGAGGCCGGGAGAGAGCCGCAAGAGCGTGACTCCCTCTACCGTCCCGTCAAACGCGACGGTGTCCATTGGAAGCTCGCCTAGTCGAGGAATCCGACCAGTTCCTGGCTGCGGCCAGGCTGCTGGAGTTTTCGGACCGCTTTGGCCTCGATTTGCCGAATTCGTTCGCGGGTGACCTTGAAGATGTGTCCCACCTCTTCGAGCGTGTAGCTGTAGCCGTCGCCCAGACCGTACCGGAGCTTGATAATCTCGCGTTCGCGATAGCTGAGCGTCTTGAGCACCTTGGCGATACGGCCTCGGAGCATTCCCTGCGTTGCGCCGCTGGCCGGGGCCCGAACGCCGCCGTCGGGCAGCAGGTCGCCGAATTGGCTGTCCTCGCTGTTGCCTACGGGCCGGTCCAGGCTGATCGGATAACGGCTCATGGCCAGTACGCGCCGGGTCTCTTCGACGCACGTTTTGGCGGCGCGGGCGGTCTCTTCGATCGTCGGTTCGCGCCCCAGCTTCTGCAGCAGGGCGCGCGAGACGTTCCGTACTCGCGACATGGTCTCGACCATATGGACGGGAATACGAATGGTCCGGCTCTGATCGGCCACGGCCCGGGTAATGGCCTGGCGAATCCACCACGTGGCATACGTGCAGAACTTGAAGCCGCGCCGATACTCGAACTTGTCCACCGCGCGCATCAGGCCGGCATTGCCTTCCTGAATCAGGTCCAGGAAGCTCAGGCCCCGGTTGCGGTACTTCTTGGCAATCGAGACGACCAGGCGGAGGTTTCCTTCGGAAAGTCCACGTTTGGCCTCCTGGTACTCGGCGTAAACCGACTGAAGATACTTCACCCGGTTGCGGAGGCTCGTCGGTGTCTCCTGCGTGGCGCGAAGGATGTTCCGGTATTCGGCCAGCCACGGTTCGCGGCGCCGCGTGCGGTTCTGACCTGCCGGATTCGCGCGGTGCTCCCGAATGCGTGCCTGAAGTTCGTCCACCCGATGGCTGAACTCGCGGAGCGTCTTGATCATGGGCTCGACACGCTGGTTGCGCAGGCCCAGTTCCTCAATCAAACGAACCGCGCGGCGGCGGCGGCGACCCAACCGGCGCCACGCCAGCCGGCGTTCGGCGCGCGGCCGCGACTTGCTGGTGGCAATCTGATAATCACGATGGTTCCGCTTGACCAGCGTCTCCAGGGTCCGCAAGTTGATCGGAAGCCGCCCGAGAATCTGGTACTTCTCGAGTTGATCGGTTACGGAGACTTGTACGGTTCGGTCGAAGGGGAGTTCACCCGACTGCACGCGGCGCAGCACCTTCACCGCCGTCTGCATGACGAAGTCGCACTCGAGCACCTTACGGCGGAATTTCGCCCGGCTGATCTCGATCCGCTTGGCCAGGGCAATCTCTTCCTGGCGAGCCAGCAAGGGGATTTCACCCATTTGCGTCAGGTACATGCGCACCGGGTCGTCCGACCACGACTCATCTTCCGTACCGATCAGCAGATCGTCTGCGCCGGCATCGAGATCGGAATCAAGCTCATCGTCATCGTCCGAATCGTCATCCAACTCTCCATCGTCGAGGTCCAGATCGTCCTCGTCGGAATCCACCAGACCGAGGCCGAGTTCGTCATGGGAGTTGGTGGAACGATCTTCCAGGTCTTCCAGTATTGCGTCGTACAAAGCAGTACTCCTAACGGTATGTCGAGAGCAGTGAGTGACCGCGGGGAAGCTTCCCCGCACCCGATTATGCTACAATCCGATGCTACTTGCCAGCAAAAATGTTTGTGTGGCCCGTCTTGGCGCTTCACGAGAACAGTCCCCGCCAAGGACGGGGCTATCACCGCTCGTTTTTCCGGCCTCGACGCCCGATGGTTCTCAACCATTCCGGTCAAGGTTCCGACTCTGGTCCCCGAAACTGTGGAGCAGGTGGGGGGCCCAGAAAGCGCACTCCTGGCATACCACTAGACAGATGCCGTTCGCAACCGCGTGCAAACCGGCTACACTTGCCGCCAAGCGTCGGGAGGACGGCGTTCCGCCATACGCTCTCTCTCCGACGGGCTGGGCCGTGGTCAGACTGTAGTCGGGAAGCCAGGACACTTAATTTTAATCACACTCTAGCGCATAGTCCAGAGTTTGCTTCAGAAAAAGGGCAGGAAACCCCTCGTCGCTGCGATCAACACAACGACCAGTGAATCTGGTGGCATTGCGGCAATTTCGCGTGTTGCCTAAAACGGGGATGATACGCGGACCCCGCACCCCGCACTCTTTCGTCTCAAGGGGCGGGAGCGTCGCAAACTCTACCACGTCAGACGGGTATCACCCTCGGACAGTTGGCCGGACGGACGAACGCCCGGGCCCGGCTGGCCGTGATCGCCCAGATCGGCGCGCATCTGCTCGGCAAGGCGTTTCATCTGTGCGACCACTTCCGGATGCTGATCCGCCACGTCGGTCGTTTCTTCCCGATCGTTGTCCATGTCGTACAAGGCGTAGCCGATCTTCTTCTGTTCTGTCTCACCCGGATGACCATCCTGCCCTACCTGATCCATCAGGTAATGGCGGTAGCCATGCGGAAGGTGGAACTTCCAACGATCGGTACGCACCGCCTGCAACTGCTTGCCGTAGTACAGAAAATATGCCTCCTGCGGACTCTTGGCCCCCGGCTCTCCGGCAATCAGGGGCCAGATGCTCTTGCCGTCGATCTTGTGTTTGGGCAATTCTGCACCGATCAGGTGAGCAATGGTCGGCAGGAGATCGATCGTCATGGCGACCGTATCGCAGGTGGTTCCAGCCGGGATAACGCCGGGCCACCACATGACGGTCGCATTGCGGGAGCCGCCTTCGAACATCGTACCCTTGCCTTCGCGCAACCCGCCCGTCTTGCCGGCATGATTGCCGTAGTTCAGCCAGGGTCCGTTGTCGGCCGTAAAAATAACCAGCGTGTTATTGGACAGTTTGAGTTCCCTGAGCGTTTCGAGAATCTGGCCGACGGACCAATCGAGTTCCATCATGACATCGCCGTACAAACCGGCCCCCGACTTGCCCTTGAACTTTTCGCTCACGAAGATGGGCACATGGACCATCGTGTGAGGTACGTACAGGAAGAACGGGCGGTCCTTGTTGCGACGGATGAAATCGACGGCATGTTCGGTATACCAGGTGGTCAGTTGCGACTGATCTTCAGGGGTAACGTCGGCGTCGACGACCTTTGTGTTCTCGATCAGCGGCAACGGAGGATAGCGCTTGGCCTTCGGATGATCTTCCGGGGCGCGGGTGTTATCGTAGGTCCACGGCCACATATCGTTCGAATACGGCAGGCCGAAATACTCATCGAAACCGTGGTTGACCGGGAGAAACTTGGGGTGATGGCCCAGGTGCCATTTGCCGTAGACGGCCGTGGCGTAGTCCTTCTGCTTGCAGATCTCGGCGATGGTGGTTTCTTCGGCGTTGATGCCATGTTCGTGCCCGGGGAACAGGGCCCCGAGGATCGACACCCGGTTGGAATAGCAGCCGGTCACCAACGCCGCCCGGCTGGCCGAACAGACCGCTTGAGCCACCTGGAAGTCGGTGAAGACGCGCCCTTCCTTGGCCATCCGATCGAGCTGCGGCGTGGGGTAGTTCGGATACCCGTTACTACCGAACGGGCCGATGTCGGCATAGCCCATATCGTCGATAAAGACGATCACGACGTTCGGCAGTCGCTCGGCTGCCTCCAGCTCGGAGGCCATGCCTGCAAGAACCAGTGCTGCCAATGCAATCATTACCCGCGAGTTCAACGAATTCATGGCAAGCTCCTTATGAGGGGGGCATTGTGGCAGCCAGGATTATACACGGGAGGCTACGGAGGAAGCAAATAACCGTAACCGTTCCCAGGGGACTGTCCCCCTCGTATGCAAGGGGCAAATGGCCTGCGACGCCGACCTGTGAACGGCTACAGATTACCGCAGCCCCTTGCGTAGACTCGCTGCGGGGCCAAAAGGGCGCCTTTCAGCAGGAGGGCTTCAGCCCGTCAGGATCGGGATGGACAGAATGTCCCTTCCAGAGAATCGCAAGAACGCTCCGTGGCGAGTATGACGGAACGACGTTTGACTGGCGTTGTCGGCGGAAGACACATCCGGCTTGTTCGGGAACATCTCCCAGCGCGCCGCCTTGGATTGTCCGGCGGTGCGTTATGCGGGATTCTCCCAACCTTTGGCGCGGTCGAGGGCGCGGTCCCAATCTTGTCGAAGGCGAGCCATTTCCTCGGCAGCCCGGGCGCGTGTGAAGGTGCGGTCCATGGCCCAATTGCCCACAATGTCGCCCCGGTCGTCCCAGAATCCGGTTGCCAGCCCCGCGTGATACGCTGAGCCCAACGCGGTGGTTTCGATGTTCTTCGGGCGCACCACGGGCGTGCCCAGCAGGTCGGCCTGAAACTGCAACAGCGGCTCGCTTCGCGCGGCGCCGCCATCGACGCGAAGCTCCTTCAACTTCAACCCGCTGTCGCTTTCCATGCAGGCGATCAGGTCGGCGCTCTGGAAGGCAATCGCCTCCAGGGCCGCGCGGCAGAAGTGGGCGCGATTGGTGCCCCGCGTAATGCCCACCGCCGCGCCGCGCGCGTACGGGTCCCAATGCGGCGCACCCAGCCCGGCAAACGCCGGCACCAGGAACAGCCCGTCGGCATCCGGTACGGTTGCGGCAAGCTGATCAACCTCCTGGGCCGATTGGATCAGCTTCAGCTCATCGCGCAGCCATTGAATCACAGCGCCGCCGATGAAGACCGAACCTTCCAAGGCGTACTCCGTACGGCCGCCCGACTGCCAGGCAATGGTCGTCAGCAGATTATTCTTTGAAGGCACAGCTTCCTCGCCCGTGTTCATCAGCAGAAAGCAGCCGGTGCCGTACGTGTTCTTGGCCATGCCCGGATTGAAGCACGCCTGCCCGAACAGGGCCGCCTGCTGATCGCCCGCCATTCCGGCAATCGGGGCGCCGGACGGATACAGGTTGGCCGCCACGCGGGCGTAGACTTCCGAGCAGGAACGGACCTCGGGCAGGATGGCGCGGGGGACGCCGATCAGATCGAGGAGATCCTCGTCCCACTGGCCGGTATGGATATTGAGCAGTTGCGTGCGCGAGGCGTTGGTGACGTCGGTTGCATGGACGGTCCGTCCGGAAAGCTGGTACAGAAGCCACGTATCGACGGTGCCGAACATGAGCTTGCCGGCCTCGGCCTTTGCCCGCGCGCCTTCGACGTTGTCCAGGATCCATCGCACTTTCGTCCCGGAGAAGTACGGATCGATCACCAGCCCGGTCTTCTCGCGAATCATCGATTCGACGCCGTCTCGTTTCAGTTGGGCGCAGAAATCGGCCGTGCGGCGGTCCTGCCATACGATGGCGTTGTAGATCGGCTTGCCGCTATCGCGATCCCAAACGATGGCCGTTTCTCGCTGGTTGGTAATGCTGACGGCCGCGATATCGTCGGACGAGAGGTTCGCCTCGGCCAGGGCCTCGGCTGCCGTGGCGCTCTGGCTCGACCAGATTTCCTGCGGATCGTGCTCTACCCAGCCGGGCCGCGGATAGATCTGCCGGAACTCCTTCTGTGCACTGGCAACCATCTGACTGGCGTGGTCGAATACGATGGCTCGCGAGCTGGTCGTGCCCTGGTCGAGCGAGAGGATGTAGTTCTTCTTTGGCATGGCAATGGCAACCGGTATGGGTTCGAGGAACGTCGAGCTAAAGCCCCAGGAGCACAAAGACCTTCGCGCCGGCAATACCGCCTGCAAGCGGCCCAATGATGGGCACCCAGGCATACGTCCAGTCGGAATGCCCCTTGCCGGGGATCGGTAGGATTGCATGGGCCATTCGCGGCCCGAAATCGCGGGCCGGATTGATCGCGTAGCCGGTCGGTCCGCCCAGCGAAAGGCCGATCGACAGGACGAGCAACCCCACGAGCAACGGTCCGAAGTACGCGCCAACGGCCGTAGTCCACGCTTCGTCAACGTCTCCGGCGCCGAGTGCGACCTTGCCGATGGCCAGCACGCCGAAGACGAGCACGAACGTCCCGATGCACTCGGTAAGCAAGGCCGGCCCGAACCGGCGAACGGCCGGACTGGTCGAGAAACACGCCAGAATGCCGTCGCGATCGTCCGTCTCGCCCCAGTGGGCGAAGAACGCCAGATAGACGAGCATCGCACCGAGAAATCCGCCTGCCACCTGGGCGCCGATGTAGCCGGGAACGAAATGCCACTCCAGCGCACCGATGGATGCCAGTGCCACCGTGACGGCCGGATTGATATGCGCGTCGGAGATTCGCCCCACTGTGTAGACGGCAAATGCTACGGCCAACCCCCAGCCGGCGGTAATCACGATCCAACCGCCGTTGTGCGACTTGGTCTTTGCCAGTACGACATTGGCCACCACGCCATTGCCCAGCAAGATGAGCAAGGCCGTACCGACGAACTCCGCAAGATAGACATTCATGGGCAGATGGGGAGCAACTGGGGAATCCTGAGATTCTTGGTAATCCTGGCCGCCTGCCGGAGAGCGGGGTCACGTACCCGACCGCCCAGCCTTCCGCTCGACGAGCTATGACGTTTGTAATCGGATTGGGCCCGGATGTCAACGTATCTACCCAGGGTGCGGGCAAGGTGTTCTGGCTCAAACGGCTTGCGTGCCCAATCCTTGACCGAACCACGAAATACACGAAATACACGAAAAAGGGGACTTCGATCCGTTGCCACCGCTGGCCTGCCGACGCCTTGCTCCAAGCGTTCCGTCGCTCTTTCGTGTGTTTCGTGGTCTTTCTCTTCGGTCTTATTCCTGGAGAACTGGTTCGCGGCGTGTCCAAACGCCTTCGTGGGGCAATCATCCGTCCGAAGGCGGTTCCAGCGCGTCTACGCGCCGGGCTGCTGCGTACAAGCCCCACCCCAGCAAGGCGACGAGAATGCTCACCATGGCGCCGAGTACCAGAGGATTGGTCAGAAGGGGAAGAAGTCCCGAAGGCTGACGGACGTTCGTGTTCTCGACCACCTTGCCCAACTCGGCGACGACCGGCTTGTAGTCTTCGCGCAACGACGCGGCCAGCGCGGTCGTGTCGTAACTTGGAGCCTTCACCGCGTCCGACCCGTAAGCCATGCGGTACTCCTTCCCAGGCTCGGCGAAGTAGACCATGCGATAGACGTTCCCCGTGGCGCGAACGCCGGTGATCTCCAGCGGTGGGTCGTCGTGGTTGTCGATCACGAGCCGGTACTGCTCGCACCGCGTTTCCTGGAAGCCGGCCTCCATCTGCTCGCGGTTCAGTTCGCGGAACGCGAATCGGGACACGGTCGCGCGGCCAAGCGGCCGCCACTCGCTGCGCACACCGCGAGTCTCCAATCGTTCCACGGAAGCCGCGCGATTGAAATTGCGTGCAGGCGTTTCCAACCGAAACGCGGTGAGCGGCTCCCGCCGGGTCTGCACCGTGACGATGGTCTGCTTGTGCTCCGCATCCTGCTCCACCGTGAACTCGGCCACGGGATACTCGCGCGTCGTCGGGCCCGCAGTCCACTCCTCGATCGTCTCCTGCCAGAATGCGATCCGGTCGATGCGGAACGGCCGGCGGTCTCGCAAGACGCGTTCCACTCGCTCCACTTCCGCGCCGCTTCGCAGCCGCCGCGTCAGTTCCATCAACTCCGATTCCTGCTCTGCCGTTACGGCGTCGATCACCACGCGGAACCGGCGGTAGTCGCTTTTCGGCAAGCGGACGTCGCGACTCTCGACGTCCATGAACCGGGAGTAGTCGAAGATCAGTACGTCCGGAACCAGCAGTTCCCACGTCTGCCCGTCGTTCGAGCCGAAGACGCGCAGCCGCTGCTCGAAATCGCGGAGCGGCGTCGCCACGGTCAAGCCGTCCGGCTGCGGATCGTCCTTGTCGAGCGTCAGGACGATCTCCAGTCCGCCGTCGTCCAGCGGCTTGAGCGAAGCAGGCTGCACGTTCCACGGTTTGCGTACGGTCTGCCGGCGCGTGGCCGTCACCTGCTCGAAGAGGAAGGGGACTTCACCCCCGCCGGCATCGAACAGCCGCAGATCGGGCGTCTGGTCGCGGGTGTGGTCGTAGACGTCGGAGTCGAGCGGAATAGCGACGATCTCTTCGCGCGCGAACGCGTCGGTACGGACCTCGCGCGCGAAGCGGAACGCGGCCGGGTCCGCCGCCGACAGTAACGAGGCCGATAGGAGAACGACCATCCCGGCCAGGATCGGGGCCGCCGGAGTTCCGGCGGAACGGACCTTGCCGCACGCGACATCAGTCTTCATCCTTCAGCCTCCCTTTCGGTTCATGAGACTCGTGTGGGTTCTTCTTCAGGGCAAAGCGGGTCTCGAACTTCAGGTACAAGAGCGAGCCGCACAAGACCAGAATGCCAAGCAGGACGAATGCAATGATCCGGTAAATCTGCTCCAGCCGGGCCAGGTCCACGAAGAACACCTTCCCCGCCACCACGGCGAACAACAGCAGGCCGGCGTAACGGAGCGGGCGAACGTCCTTCAGGATTCCCGCCAGGATGAAACCGAGCGCGAACAGCGACCAGAGGATTGAAATGCCGCCCGAACGCAGACCGGGTACGTACACGCCAAGGAACGTATTTACCTCGAGTGTGGCGTACAAGAACAGCAGCGCCAGGGCTGCAACGCCGAATCCGGCCCCCATGTCTTTCCCTTGCCCCCGGCCCGAAATCAACCGGTAGGCCAGCACCATGAACGCGATGATCACGCCGAAATCGAACAGCCGAAACGACGCGTCGCGGAACGAATACACGCCGCCGTACAGCAAGGTCTCGGGCGCCAGGGCCCAGGACGGCAGGTCGAACACAAACAGCTTCGCCAGCAGTGCGCCGACGAATGCCAGCAGGAGCCCGCCCAGCACCTTGTTGCGGTCTGCAAGATACTCGTGCAGCAGGTACAGGCACACGGCCAGCCACAGAAGCGTCAGCATGGGCAGCCGCATCGGATCGTACAGGTACCCGAGCGTGCGGTTCAGCTCCAGGTGCAGGTACAGGAAGAGCAGGACCACCGTTACGCCAATCGCAGCGCGCACCGCCCACCGGTCGCGAATCCAGCCGCGAATGTCGTTCGCCTTTTCCAGGGCCTGCGAGGCCGCCTCGCCCGGCCGACTCAGCAACCGGCATGTGGCCGCAATCGACGCGATGGGCACGCCGAACATCACCAACCGCTCCACTAGCTTCAGCGTGTAGTCCAGCAGCGGCAAGGCCTCGCCGCCCGGCCGCACGCCAAACTGCACGCGAAGGTCGATCGCGGCGAATCGCCACAGCACGATCAGGTAGAGCACATACGCCAACTGCCTGAGAAACTCGCTCTTGAGCTTCAAGGCAATCCACAGCATCACCAGCGCCTGCAACGACCAGCTTACCGTGATCCATTCCGGCGACAGGATCAGGGGAACCGTGACCGCCAGGAAGAACGCCGCCAGGCCCATGAAGCTCAGCAGCAGCTCGCGATCGATCCGCGATCGGCTCATGAAGTAGACGACGTGCCCGATGTAGAACACGGCCAGCCCCAGCGTCACGGCCGCCATCCACTCGCGCCCGTACGTCTGCTCGACCAACCGGAAACTGACGGCAAAGTAGATGCCGGCGTTCAACAGCAGCATGAGCACGTCCAGCAGGTTCGATTTCACGCCGTTGACCTGGTTGTGCAGGAACTGCATGGTGGAGAACAGTACGAAGAAGCCGGTCAGCAGGGGCAGCACCTCCCAGAAGTAGACCGGGCGATATCCCCTGTCCATGGCCGCGAAGAACAACGCGTACGTGCATACGAAGCTGAGGTAATGGAGCACGGGCCACTTCTTCCAGATGGAGATGCCCAGAACACCCACGCCCAGGATCAGCATGTACGAGTACAGACCAAGGAAGTTCACCACGCCGGTCGAGAGCATGACCGGCGTGCCGTAGCCGCCGAGGATGCCCAGTACGGCTACCAGGGCCGAGTTGAACCGGACGGAAATGCCGCCCGCCAGCAGCGTTATGACGATCATCAGCCCGAAGGCCGTCTCCATCGGGATCAGCTCGTAGAACCGGAACGCTGCGAACGCGCTGAAATACAGCGTGGCGATTCCCGCGCCCAGCATCCCCTGGCCGAACAGATGGTACTTCCGCCCCAGCATCTGCGTGCCGGCAACCAGCATGGTCAACCCGGCGCCCGCCGCCAGCAGCGCCCGGGCCGGCTCGGTAAGCCAACCTTGTTCCACCGAGTAACGCAGGAAGAAGCCGATTCCAACCACCAGGATGACCACGCCAATGCGCAGCAGCCACTGCGTGGCGATGGCGAACTCCATGGAAACGCCTTGGGGAACGTGCTCCTCGCCCACAATAATCCAGTTCCATACCTTCCGGAGCACCTCGAGCGCGGCCGTCTCAAACCGGCTCGGCTCACGCGGAACCTTCGGCGCGGAAGGCTTCGGCGGGGCGGCAGGCTCCGGTGGTGGTGTCGGAGCCGCGGACGCCGCCATCACGTTGGCAAGCTCCCATGCCCGCCGGGGCGGCGCCTGCCGAACCTGCGACGGCGCCGGCTCGACAACCGGCGACGGTTCCACAACCTCCGGCGTGATCGGCTCCGGTTCGAACGGTTCCGGTTCAGCCGGCTGCGGCCCAAGGGTGTCCGGCCGTTGCGGTTCCGTCGGCTTGATCTCCGCCGCCTTCGTCGCCAGTCGCTCTTCGAGCCGGCCGAGTCGTTGCCGGGTGCTCTTCAGTTCGGCCCGGATGCCGTCGAGCCGCGACCGCACGTCGTGCGAACTATCCTGCTGCTGCCGGCGTACAACAAGCAGCACGACCAGCGTCACGATCGGCAGCACGAACATGACTGCGCCTGCAGACAACGCCAGCAGCATGACGAACGCCTCTTCCATAGTGCACCTCAAGTATCAGGCTACGCTGGGCCGTCATTGACGAGTGCCGAAAGCCGCGATGGCTTTCCATCGCAACAGCGCCAAATGACAATAGCGAGGCCAATCTGCCCCGTCAATCCCCCGTTCGAGTGTGTTCTCGGGTGTGCAGGGCAATCGCCGGTTGCAGGCAGCCTATATGCTAGGGCGAGCTTTCTCGGGGAATATCACGCCGCTTGTACCAGAACGTTCTCGGCCCATGGTTTTTCGGTTGCAGCACACATCGCCCGGTGCGCTGCGCGACCCGGGGATGCAAGATTTGCGCAGACACGGTCGAACCTGGAGGGTTTGCTGACACGCATGGCATTCGCGTTTCTGGCAAGGTCGTTCAATAGGCTCCGGCGACGTTCATGCGCAGTGTGTAGACGGCGGGGCCGGAGGTCATGAAGAGGGTTCGGCGGTCCTTGCCGCCGAACGTGACGTTGGCCGTCCAGCGCTGGGGCACCTTGATGTGTTCGATCTGCTTGCCTGCAGGATTGAAGACGAGTACGCCGTCGCCGGTCAGGTAGACGTTGCCGCGGCGGTCCAGTGTCATGCCGTCCGAGCCGGGCTCGCAGAACAGCCGCTTGCCGGTTAGCGAGCCGTCGGGCTGGATGTCGTAGGCGTAGGTCTTGCGGGCTTCGATGTCGGCGATGTAGAGCGTCTTGCCATCGGGTGTGCCGATCAGGCCGTTGGGCGTGACCAGGTCGTCGATTACGCGGACCAGGCCCGTGCCGTCGCTGTTGATACGGTAGACACCCTTGGTCGGCTGCTCGGTCGGGCCGCGATCCCACCAGGGCCGCTTGTACATCGGATCGGTGAAGTAGATCCATCGCTTCTGCGGGTGGACCCAGGCGTCGTTCGGGCCGTTCAACAGGCCGCCGTCGTATCGCTGCGCCAGGACGGTATGCTGTTTGGTCTTCACGTCGATCCGCCATAGTTCGTTCTTGTCATCGGCACAGGCAATGAGCGTGCCGTCTGCGTCGAAGAACATACCGTTGCTGCGCCCGGCCGGCTTCATGAACGTTTCCAGCTTGCCGTCGGTCGTGAAGAGGACGATCTGATCGTTCGGCTGATCGGTGAAGTAGATGTTGCCGGCGGCGTCGGTTGCAGGCCCTTCGGTGAATTTGAACTCGGTTGACACCTCGACCAGCTCCGCTCCCGGTGCGACAATTGCGTCGTCGGCCACCACAACCGTATGGCTCGTGAGTGCACACAACAGAAGTGTGGCGGCCGATAGGAGGGAGAATGTGCCAGCCCGGCGCATGAAGGTCGATCGTCTCATTGTGTTGGCTCCAGGTTGCAGGTTTTCGTTTTGGGGGATCTTATAGCATTCCATTTGAACAGCCGGGTAGGGCCGTGTCAAGCGCACGGGATGGCAGGGGGTGCGGGAAGAGTCTTGGGCACACTGTAATCGCTCGGTATGAAACGGTCACCGTCGGGCTCGCCCCGGCGGAGTCATGACTGGTCGGCTACAGCCGAGCGCCGAAAAGGACTTTGCTTGTAGCTGGCCAGTCATTGATCTCCCGGGGCGAGCCCGGGAGGGAAGAAGTGCTCGCCTGGCATGGGGAACATCGGGGCAGCCGCGTCCTTCATGCCTCAGCCGGGGCGCCGCCGAGATACCGAGAAATCTCAGTTCCTGCTGCTACTTGCCGTCGACGTCGATGGCCGGCAGGTCGAGCCACTTGGCCACGATGCGGAGTTCCGGGCGAAGGTCGGCCGGGACGATGACGAAGTGGTGTTCGACGCCGTTGTCCAGGATGGTCTTCAGGACCTGCCGAGCCGGTGCATCGAACCGGATGCCGGCGGGATTTCCCTGCAACACCGGACCGGTATCGACGGACTCGCCCCCGGCGAAGAACAGCCGCAGGCCGTTGGGCCCCATGCCAAGCCGGGTCATGGTTGCCGGCATTCCGCCTGCGATGGGGAAACTGACGGCGACGCCCAGGTTGCCGCCCCGCGCCGTCGGGTGTTTGCCGACGGCCACCTGCTTCGGATCCGCAGACATGCACGTTGGCGCAGCCCCGCAATGCCAGCCGATGCCCAGGTTTTTCGGTTCGTCGATCGCGACGAAGTCGGCAAACATGGGCGTTTTGCCGGTCAGGTACTTGGCCATGAGCATCATGACGGCGCCGTAGACGTCGCCTTCGCAGCTTGTGAGGATACCCTCGTCGTTCAGCCGGCTGACGGCCCAGCATGCGACGACGCCGTAGCTGTTGGGGAACTCGGGCCAGCATTTCACGGCGAGCGAATCGAGGTGGTACCTGGCAGCAAGCTCCTTCAGGGCGAGGTAGAGGGCCGCCGCCTTGTCGAGTTCTTCGGCCGTGGCATCGACTTTGCAAGCGCACGCGCGGACCGACTCGATAACTTGCTTGCGCGCATCGGGATCGGTCTTGGCCGCCTCTTCATAGACTTCGGCCAGCGTGATGTGGTGGAGTTCGACGCCCATGCGGCGTCGCAGGTCGAGTTCGTCGCAGTTCGACGTGTAGAAGCCTGGCACACGGTAGCCGACCAGTCCCAGCCGCACGTGCCTGAGGCGGCGAAGGCAGTGCAGTACGCGGAACAGGCGGTCGAGTTCGGCCGGGCCCTCTTCCGGATTGCAGAAGAGCGTTTCGTACTTCCTGCCGAGCCGCATGAGCGTATGGGCGTTCATGTTCACGCCGCACAGCGAGTTGATTCGCAGCTTGCCGCCGAACGACGGTTCCGGCACGCCCCAAACGACGATCGGGACCGAAAGCCGGTCGGCAAACAGGGGCATGAGCGAGCCCAGGGAGAACGTTCCGTACTGGACGACGACCACATCGACCTTTTCACGGTTGAACAGTTCGGCCGCCGCCTCGGCGTCTTCCTCTTCGACGGTCAGGTCATCCGGGCAGACCAGTTCGACGTTTTCCATACCGGCCAGCGCGGTACGTGTCCGCTGCATGACTTCCCGCGCGTATTCGCCGTCGAAAGTCAAGCGGGCCAGGCACACATATCCTACACGTAGTTTGTCCATAGGACGCTTCTGTCTCTTCAGGGAGTTGGGTGAATGAACACGTTGGGTTGTCGGGCCAGGTGATCAAAGGACCTTGGTGGCGCCGGGGATGGCGCACGGGTAGAGTCCGTCGGGGCCGGGCACGACCGAGGGAGTACCGTCCCAGGCGTAGCGGTTGGGTGCGAGGGAGACCTCGGACCGGATGGCGTCGTCCCAGTTGATCACCTGGCCGGAATAGGTGGCCATGCGGCCCATGATGGCCGTCATGGTGGTGATGGCCCCGTATTCGGCCTCGTTGTGCGGCCGGTCGTTGCGAATCGCGTCGAACAGGACGTCGTGCTCCACCTGGTAGGGATTCGCCTTCTTCTCACGGAATCGCCAGCGGTCGTCTCCGGCCTCGATCACTCCGCCGCCGACGTCCGACTGGCCCTTCACCCCCACGGCGTACTCGCCCACGTAGTTCCAGCAGCCGGAAATATGGCGGCACTGGCTGAACATTTTCGTACCGTCGGCGTAGGTGTACTCGACCGAGTGGTGATCGAAGATGTCGCCAAACAGCGGGCCGACGCGCACCTGACGCCCGCCCTGCCCCTGGGCCGAGACCGGATGCTCGCCCATGATCCAGTTGCACACGTCGATGTTGTGCACGTGCTGCTCGACGATATGGTCGCCGCTGATCCAGGTGAAGTAGTAGGCGCTGCGCAACTGGTATTCCATTTCGCCCATGCCGGGATCGCGTACGAAAGGCGTGCGGGCGCCCGACGAGTTCCAGTAGCACCGCAGGTACTGCATGGAGCCGATCGCGCCGTCGCGCAGCCTGTTGATGACCTCGACGTACGCGGCGTCGTGATGACGTTGGAATCCGACGCCGACCTTCAGGTTCTTCTCCTTGGCCAGCTTGGCCGCCGCCAATACCTGGCGAATACCGGGCACGTCGGTCGCTACCGGCTTCTCCATGAACACGTGTTTCCCCTGCTTCACGGCATACTCGAACTGCAGCGGGCGGAAGTGGGGTTGCGTCGTCAGGATGACCACGTCCACGCCGGAATCGATGGCCTTCTGATAGGCGTCGAACCCGACGAAGCGGCGTTCGGCAGGTACGTCAAGCTTTTCGGCCATGCTGCCGTGGGCCTGGCGATCGTACCGGCCCGGGTTGGCCTTTTCGAGGGCGGAGAGACTCGATTCGATCTTCTCTGCGAACAGGTCGGCCATGGCCCACAGCTTCACCGGCCCCTCGGTGCTCAACGCCTGCACGACGGCGCCGGTGCCACGGCCGCCGCACCCGACCAGGGCGACCTTCAGGGTATCGTCGCCTGCCGCGTGGGCGCTGCGAGCGATGCTCAACGTGCCGGCGAGGGTCGAAGCTACGGCGGCGGCGCCTGTCTTGCGAAGGAACTGGCGGCGCGAAGTGACGGGTGTCCCAGGATTTGTATGGTTGTCGTTCATGTTGTCGCTACCTTTCTGAAAACGCCGGTGGGATAGAATGGGGTCATTGTTTGGCAAACGCCGCGTCGAAGGCGACTGTCGATGCGGGGAAGTCCACCTGCCGGACGAACTCCAGGGCCTCCGGGGCCCCATGCTCGCGTTCCATGCCGGAATCTTCCCATTCGACCGACAGCGGCCCCTGGTAGCCGATGTGGTTCAGTACGCGAATGATCGCCTCGAAGTCCACGTCGCCATGGCCCAGGGAGCGGAAGTCCCAGCCGCGCCGCGGATGGCCGAATCGCAGATTGGAGCCCAGCAGGCCGGTCCGGCCATTGAGCGTTACCGCCGCGTCCTTCATGTGGACGTGGTAGATGCGGTCGGGGAACTCCTTGAGAAAGCAGACCGGGTCAATTCCTTGCCAGATCAGGTGGCTTGGATCGAAGTTGAAGCCGAAGGCCGGCCGGTTGCCGATTGCCTTGAGTGCTCGGCGCGCGGTCTCGATATCGAACGCGATTTCGGTCGGATGCACCTCGAAGGCAAACCGTACGCCGCACTCGTCGAACACATCGAGGATCGGGTTCCACATTTCGGCGAACCATGCGAAGCCGCCACGGATCGTCTCTTCGGGAACCGGAGGGAACCGGTAGAGCAAATGCCACATGGGCGAACCGGTAAAGCCGGTAATCACAGCGACGCCCAGGTTCTTTGCCGCCCGCGCGGTCTGCTTCAGCGATTCGACGGCCCAGCGGCGTTTCTCGTCGGCCTTTCCGGCGTATTCGGGCGGGGCGAGGACGTCGGTTCGGGCGTCGTCGTTCGGATCGCAGATCAACTGCCCAGCGGCGTGGGCGCTAATGGCCCAAAGACCCAGGTTGTGCCGCTCGAACAGGGCGAGCAGATCCTGGCAGTATTTCGGATCGACGGCCGCGCGATCAACGTCCAGAAAGTGCTTCCGGCACGCCAGTTCCAGGCCGTCGTAGCCCCACCCGGCCACCTTTTCGGCCAGGGCCTCCAGCGTCAGGTCGGACCATTGGCCCGAGACGAGCGTTACGGGTCTTGCCATGAGTGCCTCCTTTCGACCGTTATATCCAGGCGAGCACGATTGCCAGGATGATTTGGAATACACACAGTGGCAGCAGGAGCTTCAGGCTCTTCTGGACCGTCGAGCCCTTCGCAAGGTTACCGATGGCCTTCGGCATGATGACCGATCCCAGCAGCCCGAGGGCGAAGACGATTCCGAACACGCTGCCGCGGACTTCCTTCGGAAACTTGGCGAACGTCACGCCCAATGTGGTTGGGAAGGAGAGCCCAAATACGAAACCTGCCGTGGCCGCCAGGGCGATCACCACCGATACCCTGCCCGTACGGATCAGGGTCAGAATGATGGCGCCGGAAGCGATTCCGGCTGCCGATACGAACCAGGCGCCGTAGTCGGTAATGAACGGGACGTTGCTGGCCAGGAACCGGCTCAGCATCATCCCGGCGGCAAACCAGACCAGCAGGCGCATGGCCGACGCATCGATCGCGCCGACTTCCCGGTCCGGGTGCGCTTGGCCGATCACCTCCTTGCCGATCGACGGCAGCCAGCTTTTCAGTGTCGTATCCAGACTGAAGCAGCAGAACAGCACGAGTCCGCCGATCCACAGGGCTGGCTCGCGGAGCAGGCCCAGTGCGTCGGAGAAAGCGAACGCGGCGTTGCTCTTCGGATAGACGGCCGCAACGGCCGCGGCCACCGGCAGCAGAATGATAATTCCCAGTGTCGACAGGGTCTGCTCGTAGGTCAGCTTTCGGAACAGGAAGCTCACCGTCAGCGGTGTCAGCAGGATACCGGCTCCGAAGAACACGTTGGCCAGATTACTCGCGGCCGCCGGGTTCTGGCCGTCGAACAGGACGACGGTCGCCAGGGTGTTCCCGGTTGCATTCAGCGACATCGCACCGGCGCCCAGCAGCACGCAGGTTCCCAGCACGACGGGAAACGAGCGGGCGAATGCCAGCAGAAACAGGCTGCACGAGGTCAGCGTGAATCCGATCACGGCCACCGGCATGTAGCCGATCGTGTCGAGCACGACCCCCATCACCAGGGAGAGGACCAGGCAGGAACCCATGAACAGCGAAATGAGGGTACCGAACTGCCCCCGGTCGATTCCTGTCCGCGGCATCAGTTTGACACTCACGGCCCCCCAGAGCGAGAAACAGAGTCCCAGGCCCATCAGGCACAGCAAGGCAACGACTTTCTCCATGACCGCAACTCCTTATCAAGGCGATAGCCTTCAAGGTAGGCGAAGCCCCGGTTGCGGTCAATGAGAAAAGTCGTAAAAAGTGTAAGAAAACTCGTTCGGCGTTACAGGTCGACGTCGATGGGCATGTGCTGCGCGCTGCAGCCGGCATCGACCACAAGGCGTTCGCCGCAGATGTTGCGCGATGCGTCGGAGGCCAGGAATGCGACGGCTTCGGCCACGTCGTCGGCGGTGGCCTCCATGCCGATCGGGCAATTCAGCCGGCGGCGCGTTCGGGTTTCCTCGCTGATTTTTTCCCATCGATCGGTGAAGATATAGCCGGGCGCGACCATGTTGACCCGGATTCCCTTGGGCCCCAGATCGATGGCCATGGCGCGCGTAAGCGCGTCGATTCCGCCTTTGCTGGCCACGTAGGCGCATCGCTTGCGAATGGCCCGCATCGAGACGTTCGAGCCCAGGTTGACGATCACGCCGCGGCTCTCCTGCTGCAGCATCATCTTCACCGCCGCCTGCGATACCTGGAACGTGCCCAGAAGGTTGGTCTTGATAACCGAAAGGAAGTAGTCCGGCTCCATGTCCTCGAAGGCGGGTCCGATCCCCTGGTTGCACGCATTGTTGACCAGGATGTCGATGCGGCCGTACGTGTCGCGAATCTGGGCGAACATCGCCTGCACCTGGGCCGTGTCGGAAATATCGGCGGGCGTTTCGAGGAAGCCGCTCAGGCCCATTTCCTGGAGCGTTTGGCCGCCTTGGGCCGTACTTTCGGGTGTTGATCCGCAAATACACACTTTCGCCCCCTCGCGCACGAACAGGGCGGCGATGCCCACGCCCGTGTTGCGGCTGGCGCCTGTAACGAGAACCACTTTGTCCTGAAATCGCATGGTTTCCTTTCTGGTGCTATTCGGTTGCTGAGGGCGCCGGCAGCGTCGCGCCGGTCTTCTCGGGAGTCACGACCCACAGTACAAGGCCGTGTTTCGCAAGGTTCTTGTGGGATAGAGTCAGCGTTCCATCGACCGGTTGTACCTGTTGTTCCGCTACCTTATCGATTCCGCCGGGATGGTTTGGATTGTCGACGCAATTACTGTGCTTTTGGTCGATCAGGTACTCGGTAACGGTCACTTTTTCATTGCCCAGGACGGTGAACACGGCCGGCAGTTTGTCTACCTTGACGTTCACGTCGCGGGGCTCGCCGTAGTTGACCGCTTCGACGACCAGGCCGTCGTTGGCGACCGAGGCCAGTACGATGTGGTTGTTGTCCAGGTCATTGTCGACCGTAATCTCCCAGTCCTTGTGCATGCGGAGGAATCGCATCGAACAGCCGATCGGCTGCATGCGCAGCTCGTCTGCTTTCGAATCGGGTTCATTGGGACCGGCGAACCACATGAACCGAGTCTGGATCTTCCCTTCGTGAAAAACGACCCAGGGGAGGATCTTCACCCCCGGGCTCTGGACGCTGGTGAAGTAGAGCGATTTGACCAGGCACGCGGCGTTGATCAGGTTGTACTGGCGCATGCCGGCCTTGAGATGGTACGGATTGTGTTCGGTAATGAACATCGGCAGCCCCTGGGGCAGGCCGTGGGTCGCCAGCATCGCGTTGACCTGCTTCTCGCGCTGGGCGATATCGGCGTACCGGTCGTGGTATTCGTGCCAAGTGATGAAGTCCAGCTTCTTCTCGGGTGAGGCGTCCTGGCCATACAGTTCGAAGAAACGATTGAGCCTGACCATGGCGTTGCTCACGACGTTCGGCCCGCCCACCAGAAGACGATCATCGCCGGCAAGCTCCAACTCGGCGTTGACTTCGTTCACCGCCTGATAGGCAAGCCTGTAGAACTCATAGTACTCCTCGTCGGTGCAGCGAATGAAGCATGCGTATTCGTTGCACACCTCGATGTAGCGGATATTGGGGCACACTTGCTTCGAATGCTTCACGGCCGTCTTGAAGATCATCTTCCAGTCGGCCATCGTGACGCCCAGCTTCTTGTCGAGAATGTCCCGCTCGTAGCGACGGATGCACAGCATCACCTCGTCGCTATGGCCGCCCCAGGGTTTGAGGTAGTCGTCGTCGAATCGCAGGCGGGTCTCCACCACGCTCCCCCAGGTTTCAACGGCCTTCTCGGGGACGCCGTCGTACTTGTGGACGCCGATTGGGTAGTTGAACGCGTACTCCCGCGTGCGGAAGTCCCACATTTCGTCGAGATTCAACCAACAGCGAGTGATCCTGGCCTTGCCAAACTGCTCTTCGCACACTTCGGCCAGCACGGGAGCCGGCGCCTTCTGGATGGACGTGTTCCGGTAGGCCATCAATTCGGGAAATGCGCGAAAATACTGCGATGCGTCGATCGTTCGTGTAATCGTCGCGGGTTCATCTGAAGGAGTCGTTGGTTTGGGCGACTGTGCCAAGGTCGTTTGCGCCAGGCAGACGAGGCAGCAGAAGGCGATGGTCGGCAGCATCCAACGGGCAGATCGATACATGATTGGGCTCCTCAGACAGTTGCGATCGTTCACCAGGCTCGGCAGCATCCCGAACCCTTCCTGCAAACGGCTTGTCCCCAGTTTGCTATGCGAAAACCCACATGTCAATGGACCGGTACGTCCGGGTGGGGTACCCCCGCAGACAGATTTCCGTTGGAGACCGCCCATGAAGATGTACGTTTCTGGCTTCTGCAGAAGCCTAGTCTGGAATAGCGACGGGCTCGCCGCCGTTGACCGTCATGAGCTGGCGGTAGAGGTCGAACGAAATGTTTTCGGACAGGAAGTGCACACTGCCGTCGGCCGCGGCGAAGTTCGCGCCTCCGGAATGGAAACTCCCCTGCGGCAGCCAGTTGAAGGCGATTTTGTCTTTTGCCCGATCCAGTTTAGCGTTCAGCGGATGCACGGCGGCTTTCATGGCATAGCTGCCTCGGGAGTCGTCGGTCGTCGCGCCGAGGATCCACGGCCGTACGTTTCCGGGCGGGGCGCCATAGGTTCCGCCTTCCTGGTCGATCTGCACGAACTCGCTGATGGCCAGCGAATTGCTCAGCCCATCCGTGATTTCGGAAATCCGGCGGGGGAATCCCCAGCCGAACATGCCGTTTTTCGGAAGGTTCCCATGGGCGGCCGTTGTGTACGGGTCCACGGTCGGATACGCGCCGGCGAGCCCCTGGTACGTGGTCATGGCCCCATTCTGATAACTGAGCGACATGCCGCGATAGATGGCCTCGTGCGGCCAGGTAGGGCATATGTACGTAGACACGCCCGTGTAACGGTGCGGCTCGTTATGCGTGGTGACCGATGTGCTCTTCAGGTCCAGATCGTCGTGCAACGCCTGCTGTTCCAGATAGGGCAGCATGGCCGTGAACAGGGCGTGCCTGGCGGAACCGGTCCCGCCAATCGGAAAGTACTCGCGATGGGCCGTGGCGTAGTTGTGCAGGGCCAAGCCCATCTGTTTCAGATTGTTGGAGCATTGCATCCGCCGCGCGGCCTCGCGCGCACTCTGGACCGCCGGCAGCAAAAGGGCAATGAGAATGCCGATAATGGCAATGACCACCAGCAGTTCCACCAGGGTAAAACCATTCGCTCTGCGACGCATCATGTTCAACCCTCATCAGAATGAGCCACCGGCACGCTGCCTATCACGCGCGCCTTGCTCCATGTACCTCTAGAATCGAAGCGTAAAAAGTCCCGAGCAGAATGACGATGCACGGCAGCTTTGCCAGTAGCACGTGAACGCCGAGTTCTGCCAGGTTCGCAAAAAAGGCCCAGTGT
Source organism: Thermoguttaceae bacterium (assembly GCA_040772845.1). GTDB lineage: Bacteria > Planctomycetota > Planctomycetia > Pirellulales > Thermoguttaceae > PWXP01. The sequence continues at coordinate 3,306,140 of JAXGXG010000001.1, read as the reverse complement.
CGCCGTTGACGGCACAATCCGGGCAGTGAAAAGCCTGCACAGCGCAGCCTTCCCACTGACCTCCATCCTAGGGGTTCCTGGAAAAACCGTCAAGGAGAAACTATGGGGAACACGGAAGAGCACGCCTGTGCACGGCGCGCCCCACCCGGCCGCTACCGCGTCCGACCTCCCCAAAGGGGAGGTGAAGGCGCCGCGTTTTTCAACTCTACGGGATGGAGACGGGTTCGCCTCCGTTGACCGTCATGAGTTGCCGGTAGAGATCGAACGACAAGGAGTCGGAAAGGAAATGGACGCTCCCGTCGGCGGCTGCGAAGTTGGCGCCGCCGGAATGGAAGCTCCCCTGCGGCAGATGGTTGAACGCCACGCGATCGGCGGTCCGATCCAGCCGGGCATTCAACGGCTGCACAACGGCCTTCATGGCGTAGGTTCCCTTCGAACTGTCGGACGTGGCGCCGAGAATCCATGCCCGCACGTTGCCGGGCGGTGTGGTATACGTGCCACTTTCCTGGTCGATTTGGACGAACTCGCCCAGCGCCAGGGTGTTGCTCAGGCCGTCGGAGATTGCCGAGATCCGACGTGCGAATCCCCAGCCGAACACGCCGTTTTCGGGGATGTTGCCGTGACTGGCCGTGGTGTAGGGTGCGACGGTCGGGTAGGCGCCGGCGATTCCCTGGTAGGTGGTCAGTGCGCCGTTGTGCAAACTGAACGACATATTGCGATAGACTGTTTCGTGCGGCCAGGTAGGACATACGTAGGCCGCCACGGCGGTGTAGCGATGCGGCTCGTTCAGCGTGGTTTGCGACACGCTTTTCAAGTCCAGATCGTCGTGCAGCGCTTGCTGCTCCAGGTAGGGCAACATGGCCGTGAACAGGGCGTGCCGGGCAGGCCCCGTGCCGCCGATCGGAAAATGCTCGCGGTGGACCGTGGCGTAGTTGTGCAGGGCCAGCCCCATCTGCTTGAGATTATTGGAGCACTGCATGCGCCGGGCGGCCTCGCGCGCACTCTGGACCGCCGGCAGCAGTAGCGCAATAAGAATACCGATGATGGCAATGACCACCAGCAGTTCCACCAGCGTAAAACCGTTTCCTCTGCAACGACTCATCTTCCAATTCTCCATTTGCCGGCAAATCGCCCCGTCAGTCCTTTTCTGCTTTCCGGTACACGCGTACATAATCGCCCTCGAACTCGTCGTGGAAGGTGAGCACCCAACCTGCCTTGGCCAATCCTTCGGTTTGAATCTCTGCCGGGTGATTGGCCGTCCCGGTCGGCGCGTGCTTAACACCCGCCTCTTCCGAGGCAAAGGCGCTCGTCGACAGGCACCACGGCAGGATAACGATTATGAACAACCGGGCAATACGACACACGACAACCGCTCCGAAGGATGGTAATAGCTCCGTCTTTTCCGATTCCAAACCTGAAATCTCAAATCTCAAATCACAAATCACAAATCACAAATCACAAATCTCAGATCTCAGATCTCAAATCTCAAACGTGAGATTGGAAATTCATAAGACCACGCATTATCTTCGCCGTACAAGCAGTCCACATGCCAGGGCGGCGGACAACAGGAGCCAGGTTCCGGGTTCGGGGATGTACAGGCCCATCATATCGCCCTCGACCCGCGTCACGTCGGCGGCGGAAAGCACGCTGCCGTAAACCACCAACTCCTGAATCAGTCCGTCGAAGTGCCGCTTTTGGTCGCCGCCGCTGCCGATGGTGAAGCCGTTCGCGCTGCTATCCAATGTCAGGCCGGTGTACTCGGCGATCTGCGTCCCATTGAGGCGAAGACGCACCCAGTCGCTGCTGGCCGCCTGCGAGGCATCGTACAGATACGACGTGACGAATGGCTCGTTTCCAACAATGGATGTACCGCTCTGGGGGCTCCGAAGCGCCGGCGTAGTATCGCGGTAATTCAGCGCGAACTCGCCGCCGTGCCCGCCAACGGCGCTTCTTGTACTAGTGCTTAAGTGTACCGTCCAAAGGCGTCTGGCCATGCTGTCGTTGTACGAAGGCGGGTCGGTCCATGGAAACCACGCCGCCGCGGAAAAGACCGACATCGTCTCAACGTCAATCCAACTGTTCGCGTAGTTCAGCTTCTTGTTATTGTCACTGAAACGCAGCGCCGGCAGGCCGTTGACCGGGTCGGTAAGAACCGAGCCGCCGGCGACGATCTGCGGTTGGCTGTCGGCGGTGGACTGGACTACGTGGGCCGATCCGACCTGATCGTACCAGGTGGCTACAAAAGCGTCGCCGCCCGCGGCGAAGGTCGAGAGGGCGGCCGTGTCGAGTTGGCCGCCAACGAACCCGATATCGGACGTCGCGCCGTCGCTGCTTCGTCGCACCTGGATGGCGTAACCCGTGTAATCGTTGTCCAACTGCCGGAGCGAGTAGCCTGCCTTCGCACCGGGCACGGCGTCTAGCAATCCCGCCTGGGCCGGCGTGGCCGTGATGAAGAGGCACGCCAGGATCAGGCCCAAAGTCAGAGATGTACGTGCAAGTCGCATGAGTTGAACTCCTTCAATTCGACCGTGTCTGGCTCTTCATATTTCGTAACTGGAGACTTGGGTACACCGTCTTTTCATCGCGTGGGACACACTTGCCTACCGATGGCGACGACGGCCGCCAATCGACAATACAAACACTCCAACGAGAAGCAACATCAAGCTTCCCGGTTCGGGCGTAACGGAAGCCCAGGTGGTGCCCATACGGGCCTCATCAAAACCGATCACGGCATTTGCCCCAGCCGAATAGGTCTTCAGCATGAGCATATCGACCAGGTAGCCGGCATCCCCGGGGACCCAAACCATGCATTCCTGGGTCCGGATGGCGCTTCCGGCCGCCGCTTCCGAGGAGAGCGACACGGGATCGAACCAGATCGACAGGGCGTCGTTGAGTACATTCACGTCGGGCTCCACCTTGATCACGAACTGGTGGGTTCCCGGGGCGATGTTCTGGGCGATTGCATGCTCGTTCATTGTCGTGGGACTAGAAAAATCCCGCACGCGCACGAATGCATCGACACCGGTGCCGTTCCCCTTGAATCCCCACTGGACGCCAAAAACGTCCTGGTCCGTAAGCCCATCGCTATCATCGTCATCGCGCGTGGAATTTACGAACCCCATCACACCGTAGCTGGGAACATCGGTAGCTAAGCTTCCGTCGAACGACATAAGGCCGGAGAAGTAGTAGACGCTCTGCGTGTCGTCGTATGCACTGAGGGCGCGAGTGAGATAACGCGGATAGTCACCGAGATTGCTCCCGTAATTGAACCGGGCCGCGCCGCCTTCCGCATCCAGCCCCGGGTACTCAAGCCCAGTGGAGACGGCACCGATGGTGGCGGTGTTCCCGCCCCAAGCACCGGTGAACCCGACCGTCGTAGGATTCTGCCCGCTCAGGTTGCCTGCCGTATATCCACCGGAGCCGACAATGAACCCATCGGCGGCGATCAGCCCGGCAGAGGCCAAGGGACACAGTGCCAAGGACAACAGTGCGGCGATCGCAAAGAGGGTTGCCGTTCGTCGCATGATTTCTCCCCCTTATCGTGTTTTTGTGTGACTCCACTTATCGCCTGCCCAATCGACGGCGCGAATAAGCCAACAGCAGCAACGCACCAAGAACCAACGAACACGTCCCAGGCTCCGGAACGGCATTGACGGTGAAATCGTCAATGCGCAACGCACCGCCGGTGAAGTACAGGCCGAGTTGCGTCACGTCGCCTGCCAGATCGGAAGTGAGCGTACTGCCAAGGCCAAGGGTCGATCCGGGCGTGAAGTTCAATGTTCGCCATGCCGAGGCGTCGTTCGTCCAGAGGAACGTATCGAGTTCCGCTGTTTCGGTCCAGTTGTAGGCGTTACCCCCGGCCGACATGGAGAATGTGTCGACGGTCGCATACCAATTGCCGTCAATTTGTGCTGCGACGCGCACCGCGGCGCTTGTGTTGTCGTGGTTCGACCTAAAGGAGATGGACTCGAGATTATCGACCGCGATGGTCCCTGCTTCATCGGTCGTAATGAAGGCTGGCGTGGCATTGCTTCGTGCAATGAAGTAGCGTCCATCCCAATCGGTGCCTTCGAAGACGTAGATTGGCTCACCGGTTTTGGCACTGATGTCCGCCGCACTCGTGGTATTCCACCCCTGCCAGCCTTGCGAGGTCAGAGACGTGTTGCCGACCGACCCGAAGCCTTCGAAGTAGACCATCTCGGCGCGGGCAATGCAGACAACAGACAAAATCGACGCCAAAACGGCAGACACTACCGCGAATCTCATGTCTGGCCTCCCAGAAAAAAGACGGATAAGCTATCCCACAAGTCCCATTCTGTTCCGGGCCGGAAAAGGCGTCAATGAAACAATGCGGAAAAAATGTAAGAAATTCCGGATTTTCCTCCGCGAGCCGTCAGTCGGGCAGGCCTTCCAGCGGCAAGCCGTCGTTGCGGACGGCGATTGCCTGGTAGACCTCCAGGTTGATCGTCTCGCTGACAAAGTGGACCGATCCGTCGCCCATGGTGAAGTTGCAGCCGCCCGAGTGGAAACTGCCGAAGAGTTTGGACATCTGGTAGTACATATCGGGCACTCGCGTGTTGGGGTCGCCGCCGCTTCCCTCGACCGAGTTGATTTGCAGCGTGGCCGCGGCCAACGAATAGGGGTTCGTACCGGAGGTATCCATGCGCGGTCCCGAAGCCCAGCCGCCGTAGGTCTTGCCGTCCGGCCGGTGGGGCGGTGTGGGAATGTATCGCGTTTCGCCCAGCAAGAAAACATTCGAAGAACCGTCGGGAATCTGTGAGATGCGCGTCTTCGAGTTGTGGTACAGGACCCCGTTAAGGAAGAACACCCGCGAGTTGGTCTTGCAGGGCGCCTCGGAATAGTCGCCTCCTCCTTGCACGCCCAGGTAGTTGATGTTGTTCACGTCTCCCTGCGAATTGGGGTCGGACGGGCATTGATAGATGCTTAGCGGCGTTTCCCAGACGAGGTGATTGTTGCTTGAATAGCTGCCGTCTGCCGGGCAATGCGAAGTGGACGTAAAGGTCTTTCTGAAGTCGAAACTGTCGTAGAGGGCCGCCTGCTCCAGATACGGCAGCACCAGCACCGTCCACGGCGCGCCGTGATTCTTGCAACTCGATTCCCCGTAACACCAGGACGAGCCGGTTGTCGCCTTGTTGGAAATGTAGCCGGAGGCGAAACAGCCATGGGCGCTGTGGTAATTGTGCAACGCAAGCCCCAACTGTTTCATCTTATTGACGCACTGGATGCGCCGCGCAGCTTCCCGCGCCGACTGCACTGCAGGCAGCAGTAGAGCAATGAGAATACCGATGATGGCAATGACCACCAGCAACTCAACCAAAGTGAACCCTCTGCATCGCCGATGCATGAGCCCTCTCCCATCTAGACGGAATAGTCGTTTGGAAACCTGGGTGGCGAAACGCCACGATAAGCGCCTTCAGTATCGCACAACTGAGATGTTGCGTCAAATGCAAGGGCCCACTTTTTCCCCGTTCCGCCTGCGGCTGCGGTGCGAACCGAACGCCACCAAGGCGGCCAGGGCGGCCAGCGCAAGCGTCACCCCTCCAGGTTCCGGAACCTTGACCAGTTGAAATCCATTGAGCACCCCACGCGGATTGGAGACAGTGGAGGCATTCGCGACGGTCAGTGTCAGGAACCCGTCGCCGCCAACTGTAACCCCTCGCAGCACCCCGGAGTTGCGTCCGTCAATATAGGCGTTGAAATCGTCTTGCGTCGGCCCCACGTTCAGACTCTGGCCACCTGCCGTGAAACTCGTGGTCCTTCCGGTGGAACCGCTATCGGCTTGGCAGTAGACATACAAATCGTAAACCCCCTCGTCGAGCCCGGCCAGAAAGACCGAAAAGGAGTTGCCAATAGGGTTGCCCGTGTAGAGGTAGTCCTTCAGAAGCGTATTTGTGGTGGTCCAGGTGAAGATGCCCGCGGCACCCGAGTAGTACATCGTTACCCCGGTCGGCTGTCCGGCGGCGTCAACCAGCGAAAGGGGGCTCGCTTGTGGGACGCTGCTCGCCGTAGGGCCGTTCCATATGTCCGTCGCAGAACCGCCGGGATACATGGCCAGCCCGGAATGGACGCCACCCCCGCCGAAGTCAACGTTGATCAAGGCGGCATGTGTCATGTTGCACGTTGCCGCTCCGAAAAAGACAATCGAGCCAAGAGCAAGCCATCTCATACGTCATCTCCGAAAAGAATAGCGAGAACGCGACCGCCATACTACCTGTACTCACTACTAACACGGCCGCCTAGCCGGGTCAACTTAAAGAACGCCGCAAAATTGTAAGATATTGCGGATTTTTTCGGTCCCGGGATGTATACTATTGTGTTGTCAGGGCTCTCGGGTTGCCAGGGCTTTCGCGACAGAGTGGCTTCAGGCCCTCGATGCCGGTGCTGTCCCACGTTTGGAGACGAATCTCGATGCCTGCCCGCCGTTGTCTGCAAGTTGCCCTACTGGTGGACACTGCCACCGACTGGGGGCGGCGTATGATTCGCGGGATCGGCCGTTATGCAACCGAACGAGGCGGCTGGGACATCTGGCTGGAAGAACGCTGCCAGCACGCTCCCGGGCGTTTGCCGCCTGGTTGGCGGGGCGATGGTGTTATCGCCCGCGTGGCGGACCGCGCCGTGGCTCGGTATCTGACCGACGTGCCTGGTGTGGTCGTCAACGTGTCGGCCGCCCGCATTGCCGGCGTCGATTTCCCGACCGTTACGGCCGACGTCGGCGCGGCAGCTCGGCTGGCCGTGCGGCATCTGTTGGACCAGGGGTTTCACCACTTCGGCTACTTCGCGCCGCTGGGTGTGTCGTATGTCGATATCCACTACCAGAGTTTCAAGTCGTGTCTGGACGCTGCCGGTTTGGACTGCTCGCTGTTCACGGCCAGGCGCGGCCGGCGCACCACGACCACATGGCAACAGCACCAGGAAGAACTGGAACAATGGCTTCAGGCGCTTCCCAAGCCGGTGGCCATCGTCACGTGGACCAGTGAACGGGGCCGCGAGGTGCTTTACGCGTGTCGGGCCTTGGGACTGCTGGTTCCGGAGCAGGTGGCCGTGATGGGAGGCGACGAGGACAGTCTTCTGTGCGAGACGTGTAATCCACCGCTTTCAGGTGTGGAACTGACCTCGGAGCGGATCGGTTACGAGGCGGCAGCCCTGCTCGAACGGATGGTCCATGGCGAAGAACGCCCCAAGGAGCCGATTCTCTTGGAGCCCACCCGCGTGGTCGTCCGGCAATCGACCGACACCTTGGCCCTGAACGATCCCGACCTGGCCAGGGCGGTTGCCTTTATTCGCGCCCACGCATCCACGCCAATCAAGGTGAGCGACATTCTGCAGGAAATCCCGGTATCGCGAAGTTGGCTGGAGCGCCGCTTCCAGGAGATTCTCGGGCGCAGCCCGGCCGAAGAGATCCGCCGCGTCCGACTGGAACGGACCAAGCAGTTGCTGGCCGACACGGACATGCCCATTCCGCAAATCGCATCTGCGGCCGGTTTCAATTCTCGCGAATACCTGGCCCACGCATTCCGACAAGCCACCGGCTTGACCCCGCGTGAATTCCGCAACCGGACGCAAGGGCGGTGAGTTAGCCCCTGCCATGCAGGGGTGTCTGCGAATGCGTAATAATCGCACTTGTTTGACGCATTTTCGCATTGACCGCTATGCAGAGGGGGGACACAATAGAAGTTGTGGCTCTGGGTTTGCCTCCAGAGCGACCGATGGCGGACCGGACGAGTTCGTTCTGGTGTCTCGGCGCAGAATTCCTTATTGTCATCTATTTTCGGGGGATCACAGCAGTGGAAGCTCCTCGCTTTCGGGTCCTGGCTGTCGTGTCGCTTTGCAGCTTCTTTGCGGTCTATGAGGGACTGGAGACGCCGCGTGCTCTTGCCACCGTCGTTTACTACAGCGATGCCGTGCAGGCGGATGCCGACTTGATCGTCCAGTACGATTTCGCCGGTGCGACTGCTGCCGAGTGCCGCGCCGACAAGAGCGGCGGCTCCAATGATTTGGTGGAGAAGTCGGTCGGTTCGCCGTCGGGAACGATTACCTATAGCGTTTCGGGCTTCGATGCATCGAGCACGGCAGTCACTCCCTACCGGCAAACGGCCGATATTGGCACCGGTTTCTTCACGTCGCAAATGATCGACATGCCCAGCACGGTGTCGTTCGAGGCGATCTTTGTGGCTACGGCGAATACGGAGAGCTTTGTGGCCGGCGCCCGAGCCGCAGCGAATAACCGCAATTACTTCGTCTGCCAAACCAGTTCCGATGCCGTGTTGGGAACCGTGACCGGCGACAACTACGGAAACCGGACGAGTATCGTAAGTTCTTTGTCGCTTGGCGATTGGTATTACGCCGCGGTGACGTTGAGCTACGATTCCACGGAGAATCAGACGACCGTCAACACATGGTATGCCAACCTGAGCGACGGCGATACAACGCTCACGCACACCGGCACCGACGTCGTAAAGAGTGGTTCCTTTCTTAACAACACTTACCTGGGCGTTGGGGTTCTCAATAATTCCGGCGGCGCATACCGGCCATGGGCGGGATCGATTGATGAGATCTCGCTTTACACGGGCATCAAGAACGAGGCGTTCTTCAGCACGAATCTCGCGCTGATCCAACAGGCGACACCGACCTTGACGTGGAACGGCACGGATGGCGATTGGGGCTCCACCAACTGGACCGGTTCACCGCCCGATTATCCGGATGCGTCCGTCAGTGCCATCATCGAGGCCGGGACCGTTACGGTCGAGGCGAACCATGCGGCCTTTCAGGTCGCCATGACCGGCGGTACCCTGGCTGTTGGCGCCGGGAATGCACTTGAGCTGACCGGCAGCCTGGACGCGGCCGCCGGCGCCGTGACACTGGAAGCCGGTGCTACGTTGAAGGTGGGCAGTGGTGCTGCTACCGGCATCGCCGCTGCTCACGGCGCCACGATCGAGACTTCCGGTGAATTTCAGGCGAGCCATCTCGCCCTGGCCTCCGGCGCCACGTTCGTCAAGACCGGCGCCGGCACGCTGAGCTTCGACCAGTCGGCGGGGACGAACAGCATGGATGGAACCAACACGATCCAGGTGGACGGTGGCAAACTGCACGTGAAGGACACTGGCAGTGGCGTGGATGGTGCGACGTTGGCGCTCCATGGCGGCACGTTTTCGGTCGAAGGAGCCACCGTATATGCGGCGGGCCTTCTGGCTGGTTCGCATTCGGGAGATATCTGGACGTCGGGCGCCAATCCCGGCAATTTGGGCGCGGCGATGAGTATCCAAGGACTCTATACCAATGACGGCCCGAATGATGCGATGCGCGAGGCCCATTGGACCGCCGAGCGGGCCGACGGCGGTTCCGGTCCGGGCAATACCACGCTCATCTATACCGGCCAAGTCAACCTCGCCGCCTTGGGAGACGAGAGCGGCATCGTGACGTTCGTCGAACAGAATGATGACAAGACGCGAATCTACCTCGATGGCAACCAGATACTGTCCGACGCGACACATAACAACGCTGTCTCGGTCCGGCACACACCTTCGGAGGGCGCCGGCTGGTGCGATTTTGAAATCCGTGTCAGCAACGGCGGCGGCGGCTATGGCTTTTCCCGACAGCAGGATACCACCAAGGGCGATAGCAATTGGAATCGTGCGACAAGCGATCCGCTGGCCATTGCAGGCGGCTTTGGCGTCGCCGCGGGAGCTGTGACGGGTGAGAATGCCGATGACTATTTCTTTCCCATCGATCCTGGGGACGGGAGCATCTTTCGTTACGTGGCCAGTATCGCCGCCATCGACATGACGGATACGGATGTTGTGCTCGCCACCAACTCCACGCTCAACGCAATCACCAGTAATTCGGCTGACTTCGGCGCACTGACTCTCCAGGGTGGAATTCTCACCACGACGGGTGCGGAAGGCGGTATCACTTTCACGGGCACAACGATCGGCAGTGCCTCCGTCGGTTTCGACACCGGAGTCAAGACGGCGCCAGGGGCCATCGACGGCGGAAGCTTGGGCGCGACGATTACGAAGACCGGCGCGGCCGATCTGATCCTAGACCAACCGGGTGTTAACCTGGGCGGTGCGACGTTCAGCGTTCAAGAGGGCCGGCTGGTTGCCGTGAGTGCATCGAACCCGCTCGGCGCGGCGACAGTGCAACTGACAGGCGGCGAGGCCCTGTTGTCGAGTCCGAGCGGGGACGTGACTTATGACAATGGGGTCCATGCGACCCGCAGCAGTACGCTTACCGCCGGCCAGGCCGACGGTGGAGCGGCTGGGCCGGCGACCGTTACCGTCGGCAGCGCTGCCAACGGCGTTACGGTCGATGCTAGTGCAATGCTCACGATGCGGTCGACCGATGGCTACACACTTGATGTGGCCGGGCAGGTCAACGGTGGAAAAGTGCGAGTGACCGAGGGGGATGTCAACCTTAGTGGCGGCGGAACCGTTGCGACCTTGCTGGTCGAGGGCGGTACGGTGGGGACGCCGGCTCTGAACGTGGCGAACAAGCTACAGGTCGGCGCGTTGGCCGTCTATGCGAGTGGCTCGCCCCTCCAGGTAAATGGCACGGACCTGCTCACCGGCGAGCGAATCCTTACGCTGTCTGGCGGAACGGTCCGGATGCGGCAGCTTTCGGATACGACCAACCAGATCCAGGGCTCGATTTTCCGCGATACCGGAAGTACCGAGACCCCGGTCAATCTGGACGGCGGCAGCTACGCGTACTCCGCGACGCGAGTGTTCACCGGCGACAAGGCCGATACGATCCTGGCCCTGGCAGAGGATCCTGCCCGCAACGCGATCATTGAGGCGCCCCTTTATGGCGCCACGAACAACTCGACGGGTTGGACGACCATGTTTCCCGGCTACGCGACGGACAACTACTTCGTTGCAGCCTTCAGCGGGACATTCATCCCGGACGCAACGGGCAGCTATCGCTTTCGCGGCAGTTCCGATGACCGGTCGCTCATGTACATCGACGTGGCCGGCGACGGCGTGTTCGACACGAGCGACCGGGTAGGTCCCTGGGCCTGGGATACGTCCGGTTACAAGACTCTGGAGGCCGGTGTCGGCTACAACTTCATGATCATAAGTCAGGAGTTCAGCGGTAACGAGAGTGCGAACTGGTACGTTACGGCTCCTGGCGGCGCGGAAATGCGCATCGATCCCAGCAGCCCGGATCAGGCCGGCTGGTGGGCCACAGGCGCACCGCCTGCGACAATCAACGAACCGGATACCCATCTCACGGTCGCCAGCAGTTCAACGCTTGAGTTGAACACGACGGACGTTGCCGTGCTGGGCAACTTGAACCTCGGCGGGGCTGACCTGAGTATCGGAGGGACTTCGCCCGGCGTCAGCGTTGCCGGAATCGGCGGAACAGGCACAATCACGTCGAGCCCGGACCTGGTCATCCGCGATACAATCGCGCCGGGCAACAGTGTCGGATTGCTCGTCGTCGAGGGCAACACCGCGGTCGAAGCCAGGGCGACGTTCGTGTTCGAGATCAACAGCGCCACCGGGGCGGCCGGAACGAGTTGGGACTTGCTCGATGTCAATGGAACGCTGGACATCACCTCGCTGAGCACGGCTGAACCGATGACCGTCGAGATCGTTTCGCTCGACGGCGACTCGCCGGGCGAGATCGCCAACTTCGCCTGCACGGTGCCCTATGAATGGGAGTTTCTCACCTACGACGTGCTTGAGGGCGCATTCAGCGAGGACTTGTTCGTACTCGATACCACGGCGTTCGCGAACGCCCTTGGGAAAGGGTACTTCGAGATCATCCAGACGGCAAGCGGCCTGGCCGTTTCCTACGTACCGGAACCGAGTACGCTGCTGCTTGCCCTGTTGGGCATGCTGCTCTTGCTGGTGCGTCGCCGTCGCTAGGCAGCGGCAAGAGGAACGCGGCCTTGCCTGCCAACGCGTGGAGAATTGTTTCAGCGTTCGCTGGGGGCGTGCAGCAGGAGGTCGTCGAGGTCCATCTGGCCGGCGCCGCCCAGCAGGCCGACGTGGATGATGGCTTCGCGCGCCCGGGGCGGGACGGCAATGGTGGCGTTTTCGCGTTGCCAGTCGAAGGTGCCTCGCCACGGTCCCACGGTGTGGCGGCCGATGGTGGCCCGGTTCTCGTCGTAGAACGTGACGACGACCAGGGGATTCTGGTTCCGTGTCTGGCCGGGGCGCAGGTCGCGGCCGCGTACGGCGAACGACAGTTGCAGTTCAGAGACCTTGCGGCCGTCGACCGCCAATCCCTGCAATGCCTGGCAGCCGCGGCCGGCCTCGGCGTTCTCAAAGCGTGCGTAGCGTTTTCCTTCAGGCGCGTCGTCCGCCTCGATCACTTCCATCTGCCGCTGGTAGTGCCAGCCGGCGGCCGAAGGCGGCTCGCCCATGACCTCCTCGAAACCACCGTTGACCAGCGTTGGGTTGGTCGGATCGGGCTGTACCTGCCGGCGATCTTCCGCCCGGCCGGTCATGGGAACGAACAGGGTCGGCCGTAATGCCTCGGCGACCAGTTTGCCTTGCTGCTTCTTCAGGACGTACATGGTCTGCTGGTATCGCTCGCCAACCGGGATGACAATGCGTCCGCCTTCGCGCAATTGTTCGACCAGCGGCCGTGGGACCCGTTCGGGCGAGCAGGTGACGATGATCTTGTCGAACGGGGCGTGCTCGGGCCAGCCGAGGAACCCGTCGCCTACCTTGCAGTGGACATTGTCGTAACGGAGCCGTTTGAGCGTCCGTGCAGCGGTGCGTCCGAGGGAGGGGACGATTTCGATCGTGTAGACGTCTTCGACCAACGGGCTGAGAACGGCCGCCTGGTAACCGCTGCCGGTGCCGATTTCCAGCACGCGGTCGGTCGGCTTGGGATCGAGCGCCTCGGTCATATAGGCCACGACAAACGGCGGCGAGATGGTCTGCCCTTCACCGATGGGCAGCGCCATGTCGAAATACGCGTACGGGCGGCTGGCCAAGGCCACAAACTCATGCCGAGGCGCCTGCCGCATCGATTCGATCACGCGCGGATTGTTCACCCCGGCCGCCACGATTTCTTCGTCGACCATGCGGTTGCGCGCCTGCTCCAGATTCTGGCGATTCTGTGCATGCGCGCCGTCTGGATTGGAGATTCCCGGCAGGGCCAGGAGGGCAAGACTTGCGAGTGCAGAAATCCTTCGTAGGAGCATGGCATTTCCTGGTTCGGTCGTTATGCTGGTCGGTATCTGCGGGGCTGCCTCGGAGGGGTGTTGCCCATCGCAGTGAAGGGGGCTACTGGCCACGCGTTCCAACAGGCTTTTTCGTCGCCAGGGGCCCGCCGGCAACTCGTTGGAGTCCCGGCTTCAGCCGGAAAGGAAGAACCGCCTAAAGGCGGAACTCCAACCATGGCGCGCCCGGAAACGGAATGGCCTTTCAATACTCATCTTCATTATAGCCCGGTGCCTTGCCGAGGCAGAAGGCAATCGGACATAATGAAGGATTGTCCCCGCAACGCCCTAGGATGCCGATGAACGCGCTGAAAGACCGAATTACCCGCGAGATCCTCCCCCTGGTCCAATTGCCCGGCCAGTATATTGGAGGGGAGCTCAACGCCGTGGTCAAGGAGCACGCTACGGTCCGCGGAACGCTGTGCCTGGCCTTTCCCGATGCATACACGATCGGCATGAGTCACCATGGCCTGCAGGTTCTCTATGCCCTGATGAACGGTCGAGCGGACTGGGCCTGCGAACGCGTGTTCATGCCGATGTCCGATATGGAGCAGTTGCTCCGCGACCGGGAGTTGCCGCTTTTCAGCCTGGAGACGTTTACTCCGCTGGCCGAGTTCGATGTGCTCGGGTTCACGCTTCAATATGAATTGTGCGCGACGAGCATTCTGGCCATGCTGGACTTGGCCGGTATTCCGCGCTATGCCGACCGGCGGCAGGCGGAGGATCCGCTGGTGATTGCCGGCGGTCCGGTCGTAGCGAATCCGGAGCCGCTGGCCCCGTTCTTCGACCTGTTCGTGGTGGGAGATGGTGAAGAGAGTCTGCCGGCCGTATGCGATGCGTGGCTGGCGTCGGGGCAGGGGGGCGGTTCGCGTCTGGAGCGTCTGGCTGCGCTGGCTGCTCGGTTCCCTTACGTTTATGTTCCGCAACTCTACCGCCCGGTCGAGGACGGCTCGGTCGAGCCGCTTCGCGCGGAGGCCCCGGCGGTGGTCGAGCCGGCCGTGGTCGAAGACATCGATGCCGTGCCGCTGCCTGTGCGGCCGATCGTTCCCATGGTCCAGTGCATCCAGGATCGCATTACCATCGAGATCATGCGCGGTTGTCCGGGCCACTGCCGCTTCTGCCAGAGCAGTCCGCTGAAACGCCCGTTGCGGTTTCGCCAGGTCGAGACCATCCTGCGTGCAGCGATCGAATCGTACGAAAACACCGGATACAACGAGGTTGCCCTTCTGTCGCTTTCGACCAGCGACTACCCACATTTCGATGAACTGCTGGAACGGCTATCGGCCGAGTTGCGGTCGCGGGGGGCATCGGTTTCGCTGCCGAGTCTGCGAGTGAACGAACAGTGGCGCACCATCGCCGAACGCCTGGGGACGTTCCGGCGAGGGGGACTTACGCTCGCCCCCGAGGCGGCGCGGGACGTGCTCCGCCGGCGCGTCGGTAAGAATCTGGCCAACGCCGACGTGTACGAAGGCTGCCGCGGCGCATTCCAGAGCGGATTCCATCGGGTAAAACTCTACTTCATGTGCGGCCTGCCCGGCGAAACCGAGGCCGACCTGGACGCCATTGTCGAGATGTCCGAAGGAATTGCGCGGCTGGGCAAGCAGGTGCGGGGCCGTTGGCCGACTGTTGTGGCCAATGTATCGAACTTCGTGCCAAAACCGCAAACCCCATTCCAGTGGAACGCCATGCAACGGCGAGATTACTTCACCGCAGCGCACGACCACATCCGTCGCCGGCTTCGCCTGCGGTCTGTCGAACTCCGTTGCCACGACGTTCGCACCAGCCTGCTGGAAGGCATTCTTGCCCGCGGCGACCGGCGCGTCGCCCGGGCCATCGAGCGGGCCTACGACGCCGGAGCCCGGCTCGATGCCTGGACCGATCACTTCCAGCCGGACCTGTGGGACAACGCGCTCCGCGAAGCCGGCATTGACTTGGAGCGTATGGTGCACCAGCCGCGTCCGCTTGATAGCCGGTTGCCGTGGGATCACATTGCCATCCGGCAGGGTCGCCGATACTTGGAGCGCGAACACGCCGCCGCACTGGACAAGGAATAGTTTTCAGTTTTCAGTTTTCAGTTTTCAGCACTCAGCACTCAGCACTCAGCACTCAGCAACTAGCAACTAGCAACTAGCAACTAGCAACTATGCCGCGTTACCGACTCCTGGCCATCGATATTGACGGAACGCTGCTTACCAGCGGCAACGAGTTGACCGATGCGACGTGTGTCGCGTTGCGGCGCGCTATGGCGGCCGGTATTCAGGTGGTCCTGGCCACAGGTCGGCGTTACAGTCATACGTTGCATCTCGTGGAACCGCTCGGCCTGACGGTCCCTTTGATCACGGCCAGCGGTGCGTTGGTGAAGGACCCGGTGAACCATCGCACCTTGTACCGGGCCCAGTTTGAACGGGCGGTCCTGTGCTCCGTGTTGCAGGCGATGGACGAACTGGGCTATTGCCCGATTGTCTGCTCGGACACGTTCCACGAGGGTTTCGACTTCTACACCAGCCGCGCCGAGGTAACTGGTGAAGAGTTGTGCGAGTACCTGCGGATCAACGCGGACGCTGGGCGGGTGAATGCCGATCTTCTCGATGGGCCGCCGGAGAACACCTTCTGCACGTTCACCATGGGTACGCACGACCAGATGCTCAAGCTGGAAGAGCGTCTTCTGGGCCGGTTCCCAGGCAAGCTACACGCGCACGTACTGCGCAGCCCTCTTTACGCAGGTTATATGTGCGAGGTTGCCCCGGCCGGCGTAACGAAATGGTCGGCCATTCATCGACTGGCCCAGCAGTGGGGGGTTCCGGACGACCAGATCTGTGCCGTCGGAGACGACGTGAACGACATCCCCATGATCCGCGCGGCCGGCCTCGGTGTGGCCATGGGCAACGCCCTGCCAAGCGTGAAGGCCGTCGCGGCCCGCATCGCCCCCACCCAGGATCAAGACGGCCTGGTAGAAGTGGTCGAGTGGCTGCTAGGAGATGGCTTGCGCGGTGAGGGTTGACTTTCGGTCTTATGGGGCGTACGATGTGAATGGCGGTTCACATCGGGTGACAATTATGGCAGCGAAAAATGTCGAAACTCAGATGCGTCAGGAGCAGATCGCTCAAGCGACGCTGGAGGAGATTGTCGCAAACGGGCTGGCCAAAGTGAGTGTGGCGGCTGTAGCCCGCCGTGTGGGGGTAGTGCCGTCGGCTCTGTATCGCCATTTCAAGAGCAAGGATGAAGTCCTGGATGCCACGATGGAGATGATTCTCGGGCGCCTCTTGAAGAACGTCGATGCCGTACTCGCCGAGAGCGGAACCCCGCTGGGCCATCTCAAGCAGCTTCTGGACAGGCATGTCGGCATGATTCGGGCGAACCGGGGAGCTCCCCAGATGCTGTTGTCGCAAGATTTCTATGCACAACGACCGGATCGGCGGCGGCGCGTCTACGAAGGCATTCAGGCCTATCTGGCCCGGGTGGCCGAGGTGATTTGCGAAGCCCAGCGTTGTGGCCAGGTCGATCCGCAAATCGATGCCCAGGCGGCAAGCGTCATGTTCCTGGGCCTGATCCAGCCGCCGGCAATCCTGTGGCACATGAGCAACGGCGCGTTTGATGTCGATCGCCAGACCTCGCACGCATGGACACTTTTTCTGAAGGCGATTGGTTAGAAGAAACGAGTATTCAAGTTCCATTGACATCCGTCGATTGGACGAAAAGGAGAGCATCGTATATGCACGCACGAGACATCCGAGACGGTATTCAGAACATCACAATGGCGCACTGGGAACGGCGATTGTTCGATTCGTTGATTCCCTTGCCTGATGGAACCAGCTACAACGCATATCTGGTGAAGGGGCGAGATGCAACCGCCCTGATCGACGCCACGGACCCGGTCTTGCAAGACGAATTGATGGCGCAGCTCCGCAGTGTGCAGCGCATCGATTACATCGTATCCCAGCATTCCGAACAGGACCATTCCGGCGCGATTCCAACGGTGCTGAAGCAGTTTCCGGACGCCAAGGTCGTCTGCAGCGACAAAGCCCGCGACCTGCTGACAAGCCACCTGGGCATCCCTGCCGACCGCCTGCTGCTGGTGCAGGACGGCCAGACCATTTCGCTTGGCGACAGGACGCTGCAGTTCGTTTACACTCCCTGGGTGCACTGGCCGGAAACCATGTGTACCTACATTCCGGAGGACAAGTGCCTGTTCTCGTGCGACTTTTTCGGATCCCATCTGGCGACTACGGACCTGTACGTTACCGACGAGGCCCGCGTGTATGAAGCGGCCAAGCGGTATTATGCCGAGATCATGATGCCGTTCCGGAGCGTCGTCGCCAAGAATCTGGCGAAGGTCGGCGCGTTGGACTTCGAGACCATCGCTCCCAGCCACGGACCCGTTTACGGGAAACCTGCTTTCATTCTCGATGCGTATCGAGACTGGGTGTCTCCGCAGATGCACAACGAGGTTGTCTTGCCGTATGTAAGCATGCACGGGAGCACGGAGGCGATGGTGAAGCACCTCATCGACGCGCTGGCCCGCCATGGAATTGCCGTCCACGTCTTCGACCTGACGGTGACGGACATCGGCAAGCTGGCGATCGCCCTGGTGGATGCCGCAACGCTGATTGTGGGCACGCCGACCGTTCACGCCGGCCCTCATCCGGCCGTGTTTTACGCATCGCACCTGGCGAACCTGTTGCGGCCGAAGGTCAAGTACGCGGCGATCGTCGGCTCGTACGGATGGAGCAGTAAGGCGATCGAACAGATCACTGAGCTGATTCCCAGACTCAAGGTCACGACCTTGGGGACGGTTCTGCAGAAGGGGTACCCGGTGGCTGAAACCTTTGCAAACCTGGATGTTCTCGCAGCCGCGGTGGCCCACGCCCATCGCGAGGATGAACTGGTGAGCGGATAGGCCAAAGAAGAATCATTGCACACTTGCCGGAAGACGTCTTGCAAGTGATACGAACGGTGTCCGCCGGCGCGGCCGACGTTCGCGAGGGAGTACTTGCGCTCGTCAAAGGTCCGCCAACAATTGAAAGGAAGGGAACGATATGAACATGTTCTGTTACCAATGTGAGCAGACGGCCAAAGGAACCGGGTGCACCGCGCACGGCGTTTGCGGCAAAGACCCCGAAACGGCTGCCCTCCAGGACCTTCTGGTCCACGTCGCCAGGGGCGTCAGCCAGTACGCGCACCGGGCACGCACACTCGACGCCGTACACCCTTCGGCCGACCTGTTCGTCGTGGAAGCCCTGTTCGCCACCGTGACCAACGTCGATTTCGACCCGCAACGCGTGGCCCAACTGATTCGCCGCGGGATAGGTGTCCGCGAGGAGATCCGGCAGGTGTACGAGGCCGCTTGTCAGAAGGCGGGGCGCCAGCCGGACCAACTGGTCGGCGATGCCGCAATGGAACCGAGCGACAATCTCGACGAGATGATTCGCCAGGGCGAGCAGGTGACCGTCCAGAAACGCCTCGACCAACTGGGTGAAGACGTTGCCGGCCTGCAGGAACTCATCACGTACGGCCTGAAAGGCATGGCGGCCTACATGGATCATGCTCGCGTTCTCGGTGTGGAAGACGATGCCGTGTATGCCTTCGTCCATGAAGCGATGGACTTCCTTGCCGGCAACCCGGACGACGTCGATACCCTGGTCGGCATGGTCCTGCGGGTTGGCGAGGTGAACCTGAGAGTCATGGAAATGCTCGACGCCGCCAATACCGGCAGTTATGGCCATCCGGAACCGACGGAGGTTCGAGTTACGCCGGTGGCAGGCAAGGCGATCTGCGTTTCCGGCCACGACCTGAAGGACCTCAAGATGCTCCTGGAGCAGACCGAGGGAAAAGGGATCAACGTTTACACGCACGGCGAGATGCTCCCTTGCCTGGCCTATCCGGAACTGAAGAAACACAAGCATCTTGTGGGCAACTACGGCGGCGCCTGGCAGGATCAGCGGCAGGAATTCGACGCCTTTCCGGGGGCGATTCTGATGACGACCAACTGCATCCAGAAGCCCAAGGACAGCTACGCCGGTCGTATCTTCACAACCGGGCTGGTGGCCTGGCCCGGAGTAGCGCACATCCCGGCCGACGCCCAGGGCAATAAGGACTTCACCCCGGTCATCGAGGCAGCGCTGGCGGCGCCCGGCTTCCAGTCCGACGCCGAAAAGAAGACCATCATGATCGGCTTCGCCCGCAACGCGGTGATGGGTGTGGCCGACAAGGTCATCGACGCCGTCAAGGCCGGAAAGATCCGGCATTTCTTCCTCATTGGCGGTTGCGACGGCGCCAAGCCGGGCCGCAATTATTATACCGAACTGGCGCAGCAGGTACCCGAGGACTGCGTCATTCTGACCCTGGCGTGCGGCAAATACCGGTTCAACAAGCTATCCTTCGGCGACATCGGAGGCATTCCGCGGCTGCTGGATTGCGGCCAGTGCAACGACGCCTATTCCGCCATTCAGATCGCCGTCGCGTTGGCCAACGCCTTCGAGTGCGGCGTCAACGATCTGCCGCTGAGCATGGTCTTGAGCTGGTACGAGCAGAAGGCCGTCTGCATCCTTCTGACCCTGCTGCATCTAGGAATCCAGGACATGCGGCTAGGTCCGACGCTTCCGGCCTTTGTCGGTCCGAACGTCCTCAAGGTGCTGGTCGATCAGTTCGGCCTGAAGCCGATCGCCACGCCGCAGGAAGACCTGGCCGCCATCCTTGGCTGAGCGATGAAACTTGTGACGGGGAACGTATGGTGAGCCACCCCGGCCCGGATGCCGATAGCCGGGCCGGGGGAACCAACGGATAGAGTGCAGCGTTACCGGGTGATGAAGCGGTCCTGATACCGGGCCCAACCAACCGGCAGTTCCGCCCGCGCCGGTTGTTACATATCATCGGGGGTCGCAAATGGCTTCGGGTGCTGAAGCTCATGGCAATGGTAGCCACCTCGGTAACGAGATCTCCCAATTCGGTATAGGTTATTGTGGGCGTCCTTGCCTTGAGGTGGTAATTGGCCAGCCAGAGCGGAATCGTGTTGCCCTAATTGCCATCTGGTCAAGCCTCGGTGATACGCGTCACTCTGTGCGGTTGCGTGGCCTGCGCGTCATCATGCGCACGAGAAGCGTCCCTATCTCGCCGAGGTAATCGGCCAGTCCGTTCTCGCTCCCCCGCTCCCCGAGCAGGCTCAACGGGGTATCTCGCCAGCATTTGCATTGCCGGTTCCAGTCTCCCCCCGTCAATACAGCCAAGACGCGTTTGGGGCTTCTTAACGCATGCTCCTGCTTGCATGCCGTCAATTCGTGCGACCTCAAACAGGGATCACCTCCAAGCTTCCGCCTTTCCTCGTCGAGCAACTGCACTTCGGATTCGGACGCCGGCATAAATCCGCTGATCACCCAACATTCACGTTCTGAGTTTGCCAGGCCGATGACGATTCGCTCGCCCGAAGCATGCTCCCTTCGTGCCTGCTCCAGCCCCTGGCGCCGCTCCTTCTGGTCGTCCATATCGCGAATCAGGAGGATTGCATCCACCGTTTCGAACCGTCGCAGTACGTATCGGATTGCCCGCCTCGCCGCTCGGGCGTCGGCCAGGCCCGGCTCGCCGTGGAAATGCCCTTGCGCTCGGATTCCCAACGACCTCGCACGGCGCGCGACGGAAGTCCACGTCAAGTGGTTACCAGGTGTGTCCTCGCCAACCCATTGCCGCTGACTTTCGAGCAACTCCTCTTCCAGCCACCCGATCTCGGCAACGAAGACACGATCGGCGAGTTCCGTGGCAATGGTAAAGTCGGCGAGCGCTTCCGAGATGACGACAAGACGCATGGTCAACCTGCCACGCCTTTCTCGACGAGCCAATTCTCGCCGAACAGGCTCCATAGCTCGCCGGGAGCCATTTCCGTTTTCCACCGGTCGAACTCCGGGTTGTCCTCGAGCCGGCCGCAAACCGAATGCCCGTCGCTCCCCAGCGTCATGAGGCGTATCTGCTCCGGTTGCAGGTGATCCAGCAGGTAAGGCGAATGCGCGGTGGCGACGATTTGCAGGTTGGGGAACGTCTGCATGATCTTGTTGAGAACGTCCAGCAATGACTTCTGTGCCAAGGGATGCAGGCCGTGCTCGATGTCGTCCATCAGCAGGATATTCGGTTGCGCCGGCCCGAGCAACACGGCAAGGAGGCCGAGCAGCATGAGCGTGCCCTCGCTCGCCGCATGGGCTGATACGTTGTCGGCATTGTCGAAGTCGAAGAGAATGGAATCGCCCTGATAGCTCCGCTTGGTTCGCCGCTCGACGGTATCGTCACCGAAGGTCACGTATTCCTTCTCGGTTCGGCGAACCGGAGTTTTGCAGAATCGGATCCGCCGCAGGTGAGGAATCAGACCACGCATCGTATCCACGAGTCGGTCGAAACCGTCCGGATCGTTCAGCGCCATATAGGCGAGCACCGAGGCAAGGCCCTCGCCGTCGTACTCCACACGGGGAGGCGTGCGATCGGAATACGAAGCCTTCGCAAGCTGCGCCGCGCTGAGGCGCAGGAAGACCAGCGAGCGGGCAGGACCAAGGGCGTCTTCCAGAGCCGTTCCGTCGGGCGATGCCACATTGAACGTCCACCTTCCCTGTCCGAGACGATCCGCCGCCTGCGGTGGGAACGACTGGGGAGGCGCGGCCGTAACCACGAACTTTCCCGCCGGCGTTGTGCAGGCGATGGAAAGGTCGCCAGAACCGCCGCGGGTGTAAAGCCAATCGCAATGTCGCTCGTAACCGAACACCTTTTCCGGGTCGCCCGTTGTGGCGCGCACCGCAAGATGCAAGGCGTCCAGCACGCTTGTCTTTCCGCTTGCATTAGGCCCCACGAACACGGTAAAGGGACTCAGCCCCACTTCCAAATGTCCGAGATTCTTGAAGTTGGCAATCGTGATGGAATCGATCACTTGTAGTCCTCTTTGTTGTTGCCCGAGCGCGCAGCGTGAGCGGCAATCTGGAGGGCGACGGAGACAAAGTGGGCCGCATCTCCCTCCGAGTAACTCCTCAGAAGCGATTTAACCTGTTGTGCAGTCGCCACTTACGCAGCCTCTGTCTTTGGATCTATTCAGTTTGCCCCGATACTCGGCTGGCCAATCCAGTAAGCCCCTTTATACTATCGTACGGTTCACCCCTTGCCTAGGCACGTTTGTGCGGCACGATTGGAGCCGAAATGCGCATCACCCGGCGTTGGAACTCCCGGTAGGCTGCCTCATCCTGAAAAGTGATTGGGGCGCAAGGACAGGCAATGCGTCTTCCTTGATCGCGTATTGCCTGTCCTTGCGGTCTCCCCCCGGTTGGAAGCCCGCCTCACCTCCCCTACAATGGCAGCGTTCACAAGATTGCCGCGCACGAGGGTCCCCCCCTAACCATACGCAAGAAGCCTGCCCCATGCCTGTCGAAGCCAAACCTCTGTTCCGTCCCGACGTGCTGCGTACGCATCTGGCAGCGTTCTCTGTGCCTGAGCAGGTCGGCGCGTTTCGCCCGAAACTGGCGCACTGGGCTGAACTGCTGGTCTCGGGCAGGGCGAATGCGTTTACGGAACAGGAAATCCTGCCCGACTTCCTCACCGACTTCTTCTGCGGATTGCTCGGCTACACGCGTCCGGCGGACGGTGGCCCGCGCTATACCATCTCCCGCGAAAAGCATGTGCAGGTGGAAGGCGAGTTCGCCGATGCCGTACTGGGCGACTTCGGCGGCGGATCGGATCGGTTTGTCGTTGCCCTGGAAGGAAAAGGGCCCAAAGACCCGCTTAGCCGGCCGTTTGGCGGCCGTCGCATGTCGGCGGTGGACCAAGCCTACCGGTACGCCATCAACCTGCCGTGCGATTGGATTATTGTCACTTCCGTCAGGCAAACGCGACTGTACTGCAAGGGGACCGACCAGCACACTTACGAATGGTTCGATACCGAAGACCTGGGCGGCGACGATGAATTGCTCAAGCGGTTTATTTTTCTGCTGGGCGCCGAGCGAGTTGTGCCCGATACGGGCCGATGCCACCTTCACGACCTGCTGGCCGAGTCGGAACAGGTGGATAAGAATCTCACGAAGGAGTTCTACCTTCAGTACGCCGACATGCGGCAGGATGCCTTTCAGCGGCTCTGTCGCGACAATCCGGGCGTGCCACGGCACGACGTGCTGGGTTGCGCCCAGAAGCTCCTCGACCGTGTTCTCTTTTGTGCGTTCTGCGAAGACCGCGGGCTGCTGCCCACCGAATCGCTCCGCAAGGCCTTCGAACACCGCGACCCATACCACCCGCGCCCCATCTGGGACAACTTTCGCGGCCTCTTCGACGCCATCAACCGCGGCAACGCCGGGTTGGGCATTCACGCGTACAACGGCGGGTTGTTCGCCAACGATCCGGTGCTCGACAACCTGACCGTGGCCGACGAGGTGTGCGCCTACTTCCGCGACCTGGGCGATTTCGACTATCGCCCCGCCCACCAGGCCGCGGCTTACGCCCCAGCCGCAGGCAACCGCAGCCTGATTGACGTTGACATCCTGGGCCATATTTTCGAGCAGTCCATCAGCGACCTTGAGAGCCTTCGCAATGAGTTGGACGGGCTCGTCGAGCCGGCAAACCACGAAAAGCACAAGACGCGGCGGAAGAAGGAAGGTGCGTTCTACACCCCTGCATTCATTACCCGCTATATCATCGAGCAGGCGCTCGGCGGCGTGCTGCACGACCGGCTGGAGCGGCTCCGCCAGGCACACGAACAGGAAGCGCGGGGAACGGCTCGCAAGGCTCTGGCCGATCCGCAAGTCTACACGCTGGAGCGGCTGAAGAAGCCGGAGCGCGCGGCCCTGGTGCGTTTCTGGGAAGCATGGCAGGACGAGTTGGCCTCGGTGCGGCTCTTGGACCCGGCGTGCGGCAGCGGCGCGTTCCTGATCGAGGCATTCGACCAGTTGCACGCCGCCTACCAGGCATCGAACGATCGGCTGGCCGAGTTGCGCGGGCATCGGACCTTGTTCGACCTGGACAAGCGCATCCTGGAGAACAACCTGTACGGCGTGGACCTCAATGAAGAGGCCATAGAAATCTGCCGCCTGAGCTTGTGGATCAAGACGGCCCAGCGCGGCAAGGCGCTCACGAGCCTCGACCATACCATTCGCGTGGGCAACAGCGTTGTCGCCGATCGGGCATGGGACGAGAAGGCGTTCGACTGGGGCGGTGAGTTCCCCGAGGTATTCGACCAGGGCGGGTTCGACGTCGTGGTGGCCAATCCGCCCTACGTGCGGCAGGAACTGCTCAGCCCCATCAAGCCGTACCTGGGGGCGATCTACCGCTCGTACCATGGCATGGCCGACCTGTACGTGTACTTCTATGAGTTGGGATTACGGCTGTTGAAGCCGGGCGGGCTGCTGTCGTTCATCGTCACGAACAAGTGGATGAAGGCCGGCTACGCGGAGCCGCTGCGCCGGTTCTTCCAAGAGGAGGCGTGGATCGAGTCGGTGGTCGATTTCGGCCATGCGAAGCAGATATTCGAACAGGCCGACGTCTTCCCTTCGATTCTCGTCGCCCGCCGCCCCACAGGCGGGCCTGAGCCCGAAACGGCTCGCCTTTGCACCATCCCGCGCGAGCAATTGCGCATCGATGACTTGAGCCGACAAGTGCAAGAGGAAAGCGCGGAGCTGCCCGTCCTGCAACTGCGGGCCGATGGCTGGCAGCTTGAACCAGCAGGAGTGAATAAGCTGCTTGAGAAAATTAGAGCACAAGGCGTGCCGCTGGCGGAGTATTCGGGGGTGAGGCCTCTGAGTGGTATCAAAACGGGACTGAATGATGCCTTTCTTGTGGATACGGCAACCCGCAACCAGCTTGTCCGGGATGATCCGAACTGTGAACACGTGATCAAGCCTTACGTGCGGGGGCAGGACATCAGCCGCTGGAGTTCCGATTGGGCAGGCCTCTGGATGATCGGTATGAAGTCAAGTGACGATTATCCTTGGCCTTGGGCCCAGGCAGGTGAACAGGCTGAAGCTGTTTTCCAGAAAACGTATCCGGCGCTACACTCGCACCTTTCCCAATATGAGCGTCCTTTAAGAAAACGACAAGATCACGGTCGGCATTGGTGGGAATTACGTTCCTGCGCGTACTGGGATTCCTTCGATAACCCGAAGATCATGTATCAAGACATAACTTGGCGTGCTCAGTTTTGTTTGGATTCAGCGGGTACCTTGTCGAATAACACCACGTATTTCTTGCCGGTTTCGGACGTATGGATTATTGCCGTACTGAACGCTCCTGTCTCTTGGTGGTATTCCTGGCGCCGTGCCGTTCACGGCAAGGATGAGGCACTCAGAATGTTCAAGGTGTTTGTCGAACAATTTCCCGTGCCAGCGGTGGATGATCGACAGCAAGAGTTGGCAACAGACCATGTCATGCGACTTGTCGAGATTACCGGCACCCAGCAAACCACCCGCCGGCAGCTTCTCGACTGGCTCCGGGTGGAGCACGACATAGCGAAGCCGACGATGAAGCTCAAGGCCCTGCTGGACCTCGACTGCGACGCTTTCGTAGCGGAGGTACGAAAAGTCCGCGGGCGGAAGCGTCCGCTCACGTCCGCCGCGCTAGCGAACCTGCGCGACGAACACGCCCGCTCCATCGCCCCCATGCGCGCACTCGCGACGGAAGCCCTCCGCCTCGAACACCACCTCAGCGATCTGGTCAACGCCGCCTACCACCTTACGCCCGCCGAAATCGCGCTGCTCTGGCAAACGGCGCCGCCGAGGATGCCGATAGGCGGGCCAGGGTAGTGGTACACACCAAGTCCATCAGCGGTGTCAACTAAATAGACCGCAACGGGCAACCTGTTTTTCACGTTGCCCTCCCTGGGAGAAGGAATGAAAACTGAATTGGCAAGATATCTTGAATCGGCCTTGGATAGCGCCGAGGGTGCGCCATGGAAGAGCGAGGATTTCGACAAGGCGCTGGAAAGCCTAAAAGTGGCTCTGCTAACAAGAGGCAGGCTTACACTTGGCAGCGATCACACCGTCGGCGGTAGATACTTGGAAATTCGCGTGAAATGCCTTTTTGAAGAAATGGGATTCCACATTCGAGAAGGACGCAAAGGAGGAAACCTCGAGGATTATGTGATTGATGCCTCTGCGGACTTCAACACTCAGCTACCTGTTGCTTTGGAGATCAAGTCAGGCA
Organism: Thermoguttaceae bacterium; assembly: GCA_040772845.1. Taxonomy (GTDB): domain Bacteria; phylum Planctomycetota; class Planctomycetia; order Pirellulales; family Thermoguttaceae; genus PWXP01. The sequence goes on along the minus strand of JAXGXG010000001.1, from coordinate 3,279,799 downwards.
AGAAACCGTGCCTCGAACGCGGTGACTTGCGCCAATTGGACGACTGGGTATTTGAGCTTTCCGGCGAAGATCGCATTCGCAGGTTCCGGCCAACAAGGGGAAGAAATGTGGTATACATCACCGCCGGGCTTCCCGTTGGGCCATCTTCACATCCGACTCCGCACAAGGGCGTGCTCGTGTTCAATGGCCCACTTGGCGTCAAGTTTCACGAGAGGCTGGCAGCATGCGTAAACGAAAACGATCTGGAATTCGTCGAAAAACGCTACTTCTGCATCATTCCTTTCCAGACGCTCATCGAGATGGCCCAGCACATTGAAGAGGAAACTCTCACACGGTCTGACGCATGGGAGATGATCCATTGTTGTAGCGGGATACTTCAATTTCCTGGGTGAACACCGCCTACCAACTCGCTCCCGAGGAAACCGGCCTTCTCTGGAAGTCACCCCGGCCCGGATGCCGATAGCCGGGCCGGGGGAACGCCTGTGCATCGTACCCGAGCTTATGCGGCCTTTCGTGCCGAAGGCACAACCCTAAATCAGCCCGGGGTGGAGCGGCGTGAGGAACGAACGCCGGGCAACCCCGGGTAGGAGTATCCCACGAACAATAGCCCCAATCGGGGCGGCCCTAATGCTTGGACATCAACGTTACCATTAGGGCCAGCCCCTTGGGCTTCCGTTTTGCGTTGTTCTTGCAACCCAGCGTTGCGCCTCGCTCGTTCCTCGCATCGGCTCCACCCTGGGCTTGTTTAGGTTCGTCCCTTCGGGACTGACTCGACAGTACGTTGCCACGAAAGGGCGTGTCAGCTACGTGCTCGGAGCCGATCTTCCAACTGCAAATCCGATATGCCGTCATCGCCGGTCGGCGGTTCACTTCTCGATGGTGCTTTGTCGCGGGACGTCCAGTGTGCGGTTGTTCCAGCAGAGGCGGGCGTCGCCGAAGCCGTGATAGACACGCACCTGGGCTGACTGCTCCAACGGCTTGCCGTCGAGACTCTGGACTGTGAACAGCGGTGCGTCCACGTAGTCGAGGCCGCGGAACTGTTTGGCCGAGAAGGCGAGGAACTCCGGCGCGTGCGCCAGGAATCCCTTAGGCGGGAGAATGACGTCGCCCCATCGCTCGGAGTGATACGAGTAGTCGTTCTCGCCCAGGTTGACCACGATCTCGATCTGCCCGTCGCCGAACACGCTGCGACGTACCTGGCCGTCTGGGGTGAGTCGCTGGTAGTCGGTCAACAACATCTGCGAGGTGAGCCGGTTCAGGGGCGAGAGGATTTCGTGCGTGTTCTTGATGAACCGATCGAGCGGATGGAGCCCTTCGGCCCAGCCGTTGTCGGCACGGACGAACAGACCTTCCGCCTCAGGTTGGGAGTCCGGCGTCACTTCTTCGAAACGAATGCCGTCGCTGCCCAGTTGCAGCCGGCCGACCACGTAACGGCGTTCCCCGTCGTCCTGGCCCTGGAGGATGGCGCGCACGTCGGCCCCGGGACGGAACAGCCCCACGCGGATATCGACGGGACCTGGATCGAGTTTCGGCACGGTAACGTCAAACGGTCCTGTCACAACCTCGCCCGGCTGCCATTGGTTCGTGGCGGGGGCCGGCACGAAGTCTCCCTGGAAGAGGATTCGCCCACTGGGGGCGGTGAAATGCACAAATGCTCGCCATGAGTCGGCGATAGGTTTCTCAACCTTCCACCGGTAGCGAATGCGGAATCGGTTCGAGTCCATCGGCTCGAAACTTGCCACGCCTACCTCAACGGGAAGTGAGTCATCGTCTTGGGTAGCCTGCCAGTAAAGGCCCGACGGTATCTTGTGGTAGTTCAGCGGGCGCGCGACCAGAAGGTGATGCAGTACGTAGTCTGCCGCCTGCTCCGCGTTGTATCCGTATTTGCCGTAGATCTGGATACAGTCGTGGTAGATCATCTCGAAGATGGGCAACGGATCCGCGCCCAACTGATCCAGAAGATCGGCATTGTGATAGTGCCGGCCACTCACGCCGGAAAGCCCCTCGAAGAAATCGGCACAGGGAATGGCCCATTCCCGGCCGCATTCGGAACCGAAAATACCGAACTGGCTGCGGGCGTAACGCGACAACTCCTGCTTCCAGTGCATGTCGTCGTCGCGGGTGAGCGGGTGTTGCGGATGGAAGCACTCTTGCAGGCCGACGGCGAACGTCGTATCGATGAAATACGCTCCCGGATCGACCACCTTCTTCACTTCGGGCAGGTTCTGCGGGCGCTGGGCAAGCTCCAGGGCCTTCTTCGAGCATGTCAGATAGGCCCGGCCGCCGAGCCAGCGACCACCCTTGCGGATGTTCCCGGCACGGTCCTTCATGAGCCAGTCCTCACTCCAGGAGGGCGCGTCGCGGTACATGTCCTGGTAGTTGTCGTGGAGGCACAGCGTATATCCCAACTGGGCGACCCGGCGGGCGCAGTCGGCCAACGCTTCGTTCCCGCCGCATTCGGGCGCGGCTGGCATGTTGTCGGGATGGCGGCAGTCGTAACCACCGTTTGTCCAGCCGCCGAGGATGAACAGCATGCGGTCGATTTCCAGGTCGTTCTTCAAGTGTTCGGCAATCTTGGCGGCCTGGTCGAACGTCCATTTGACCTCGACCGATTCTTCTTCCGTACTCTCCTCGTTCATCCGCCGGTTCAGGCACGTCCAAAGCTTGAAGTTCGATGCCCCGAACAACGATTCCCTGCGCGACAGTTCGGCACATTTCTCTTTCCAGGGAACAAGGTAGCCCTTTTCGCTTGCCACGGCGCGATAGGCTTGGGCCAATTCACCCAACGTTGCACGGCCCAACAGTCGGATGTCGAACGTGGCCGTTTTGGGCGACAGTTCCAAGCCTGGGAGCAAAGCCTGCTTCGCTCCGGCCACAGGGCAGTCGTCCGTAACGCTCCGAAGACGGAATACCGAATCCGCATCGCGCCATGTGATGAGTGCCACGGAGTCGCCTTTGAACAAGCCAACCATCTCCGCATGGCAGCCTTCATATCCCGACGTGGGGAAGTCGCGATGAAACGCCTTGCCGTGATCGGCAGGAATAAACAGGCCGAGCCGTACCGGTATCAGAATACCGCCGCCATCACGATCACTGACCCACAGGGCATCGTCCAGCAGGCGAATACGGCCGAGCCTCGCATCGTCGCTGGTTGCCGACATGCGGAGCGTTTCGCCGTTCGGCAGCAGTTCCACGTGTACGGTGAGCGTGCTCCCTTCGACATCGGGCAGCGGATGGACCAGCTCGATGACATGGTCGCCGGCCGTTGCCCGGAATCGCTCGAGCGCAACGGTACGGATAGCCTTGCCGTCGGTCAGCGAAACGGTACCCAGACGCAGTTCGCGCGGGTTGCTCGACCATGTCACACCGGTGCGTTTGTCGGTCAGTTCGTAGGCCCCGGAGTCGGGGGCGATGCTGAAGCGAACCTTCGGCGATTCCAGCACCAGAGATTCCGCTCCAAACGTCCGAGTGGCGTTTGTGCAGAACAATGCCAATAATGCAGCAGTCAGAACGGTTCCCACGCGTGTGCTGAACGTCATCATGTCTGTACCGCTCCTTCGGAAATGCTTTGGTGCACGTTCATCTCCTTGCTGAGGGCCCATCGAGCCTTTCGATACGCACGTCGTCAATCCACACTCTTCCCTTGTTGCCGTTGAGGCCTGCCTCGACTGCTACCCTAATTGCACCGTCGGGCACGGTCAACTCCACCCCTATTGTTTGCCAGTCGCTGTCGCCATTGGGGAGGCTGGCCGTGGCGTATTGCGTGGAGCCGTCGACCGAAACGGCCCATCGGAGGGCGGCCGTCTTCCAATTCGGGTCACCCGGTTCCACTGCTTGCCCTTTCATCCGGGCGCTGAGCCGCCACTTCGAACCAGGTTCGAAGGCCTTGAACGGTAGCGTCTGGCGGATCAACCGATACGATTGCCCATCGCCCTCGACCATCGCGCAGCGGTTACCGTCTTCGGTGACGTAAGCGGCATGGGGAGGCAAGGTCCATGCGTCATCGCCACCATCGCGCCGGCCCAGCCGTTGGCCAGTCGACAGCAGTACAACGTCGCATGCCCCGGCCGAATCGAACGAGCCGTTGCGGAGCAACGCTTCCTCGTCAGCAACGACGAGTGGCAGCTGGTCTGCGGGTTTCGCCACTGCGTCTTCGCACGCGATCGAGCAGGTGATGCCAGACCACTGCCGTGTGTCTTGCTGCTGGGGGTTGCCGTCCATCCACGCCAGATGCAAATCGTCGCCATGCATGAAGACGTTCTGCGGCTTCACGCCCAACCACGCGATTTCCCCAAGGTGCAACAGGAGTCTCCGGTCATTGAGCAGCCGCAGGTCGGTCGGTAATCGCTGGGGCGCTGTGCTCTTGGCGAGTTGGGCGAAGCGTTCATTGCGGTTTTCGCACTGGCCGGTCAGAAAGACACCCTCGGCATCGGTAAACGTGATACGATTGGCGCCCTCGGTTTGCAACAGAAGCGAGAGGAAGGCGTAGTCGCCGGCAGGCGCGGTCTCCGGCTGGACTGCACAGGCATAGCGAAAGGCCGGCTCGTCGTCGAATGTATACTCGCAGTAGAAGCGGACCGGATGATACATCTTCTCGAACCGGCCGAAGCCGCGCATCGCACCATGCACGCAGAGCTTCAACTGGGAACCGTGCCGCTCCCACCTTGCACTGGCTTCGACGTCGTTCTCCTGGGCGTAGCGGACATCGCTGCCGAATCCACGGTCGGTATAGACGCCGCCGTTTTGGAGTATCGGCTGCCAGCCGTCGCCTTCCTTGCGCCACAGTCCGGCCAGTGCGCCCGTCCGTGCAACGCGAGCCCGATAGTGTGTGTTCTGGAACTCCCAGCCGCCACCGACCAGTTGAAGCCGCCGGTCGCCGGTCAGATCGTCTGCACGTTCCGCCGGGGCGGAGGTAGTCAAGTGGAAGCGAATCTCATCATTGCCAAGGTCGATGCCGTCTTCACGGTTGCGCCATGCCATGAGCACCTTCATGCCGTGCGACGAGCCAATACGCTCCAACACCTGCACGTAGCCGGGCAAGCAGGAAGGATCCAAGACGAACACCGCTTGCCCTTGGGCCGAAACGGCGGCCAGCCAGGCGTGCTCGGAAGAGAGCCCGAAGGGATGCTGCCGCGAATCCCACAAGACGGCCGTTCCTTGCGGCAGCCGGTAGATCGATCCGACGACCCCGTCGCATTCCGGATGACGCACGCGAAACGGCGAGGCGAACAGGCCTTCGGCCGTTTGCACCTGCCAGGCGGTCGCACCGGACGTGTCGAACACGATTGCAGCGTCGCCTGGCACGTCGCCTTCCCATACGGCCCGCACCTCGACGCCCCCTTGCGGCGACGGCGAGTAACGCAGCTTGAGCGTGCTCGGCCCGAACGACCGGGTGACCTCGATACCGTCATCAATCTTCCGGCAGACGGCCTTGGTGTCGGTTTGAACCATGTCGGCCGGCAGGGCAAGGTCCATCGGGCCGGCCAGCGTCTGTCCATCCTTCTGCCATGCCGAGGCAAGTCCCGTGGCCGGATCGATCCGCAGCGAGCCGGATTCGGTGGCAATCTCCCAGTGCTCCGCGGGCAACGGCTTATCCTGCACCGGTTGTTTGTCCGAGGCACACGGCAAAGGCGGCAGCGCCGGCAGCTTCGCACTGTCCAGTCGCAGCACGGTGTAGCCGAAGGGCGGTAGTTCGACGGCCAACTTCAGTGCGCCACTGTCGTGCCTTGCAGGCAACGTTTCACCAGTCATCAGGTCCCGGGCCGACTGTGCGTCGCGAAGCGGCTCGGGCAAGGACGCCGCCGATAGCGACACCTCTCCGTTGACCGGCTGTCCGTTCAAATTGACCAACACGACGGACGCACGCTCCGAACACTTCGGCGAGGTATCCCACGCGTAGTCGGCGCGCCATCGCGTCGAATCTTGCGTTGGCACGGCGCCGGTCCGCAGGCAGGCGAACACGCCTTCGGCCGCCGTGACGCTCAGGTAGTCGGCCGCGCCGTGGCTGAGTTCCGGCACATGGCGGCGAACGTAGAAGATGGTTCTGTAGGCATCGAAGTGGCCGTCCTCCATCTCGTGATAGACCATGGGAATGCCGTGGATCCAGGCGATGAGCGCCACCAGGGCCCGCTGAGGGCGTGCGCCGTACCAAAGGCTCGACCGGAGGCTGTCGTGGCTTTCGAGATGCCGCATCCGCACCAGATCGGGCGCCTCGGCGTACTGCTGTTCGTGCAGCCAGCGTCGCAGGTTTTGCACGAACATTCCCGCCGGCGTTCGGCGGAAATCGTGCATCACGTGGTAGCATAAGGCGAAATCGTAGGTCGAATCGCTCACCGTTCCGTGGATACTGCCGCCCACCTCGGCCAGATTCGCGCCGTCGGGCCGGACGGCGCGAACGGCTTTTCGCAACGCGCGTTGCATGGCCAATCCGCCTTGAAGTTGGGCGTGGCTGGCCCTTGCGTACGGAATGGCCGGATTCCAGTTCGGAATCTTGCTGCCGCCGCATGCGTCGATCCGGAACCCGTCGAGCCCGTATTCCCGTGTGTAGAAGGTGACCACGTCGCTCATGTAGTCGAGCCACGTGGGCCAGTTGAAATCGAAGCACCAGTAGTGGAGCGTGGAACCGTCTTCGTTTTGTGCAAGCCATTCCGGATGCTGCTTGGCTCGTGGGAACTCGTTGCTTCCTCCGTGGGGAACACAATCCTGCCATACGCGCATGCCGAGTGCATGGGCCTTGGCCGTTAGCGCCTTGTAGTCGTCGGGCGTGCCCAGCCCTTCCTGAAACTTGTAGTAGTCGCGCGGCCAGTAGATGGACTTGTCTTCCAGCGGCATCAGCCAGATGGCGTTGCAGCCAAGGCGATTGATATGGTCGAGCAATTCCGTTGCCGGTTGGAAGCCGCCCAGATCGCGGCATTGCGAGCCGATGGTGCCGCCCGGATGGAACGAGTAGAGGACAACCCGCTTCAGCCAGTCGGGGCGGCCTTCCGGCGTTGTCTGGCCGACCACTCGGAACCACTCCGGCATACGGCGCAGGGCGGTCTCTGCGTCGTTCGGCCGCAGCCATAGCCAGCCGTCACCCACCTGCTGGGTAACTCCCGGACGCGCGTAGCCCAACACATTCAGTCCGTAGGTCACCCGAATTGCGTCTTCGCTTTGGGTGAGGCCGCTACTGCCGCGATCGGAATAGCTGCGCGATTCGTCCAGCATCCAGAGTGCGGACCAACCGTCGCCGTTATCTGCGAGGATCGGATGCGGGCTGGGGCCGGCGTTGTCTTTGCGTCCGGCAACCAGTTCGCCGGCGGCAACGCGATGCGGCGGATAGTGGCCGGGGCAGAAGTAGCTACCCTGTTCGCCCAGCGAGAACTGCCCGCCCTGGAACCAGAACCCTTTGATCTTGCGATCCCCGGCGCCATTCCACGCGATCTCGAACCAGCGACGCAGCATCCGCTGGTCGGGGAGAAGCTGCACGCACACGGCGATGGACCAATCGCCCACCTTCATGCAGCTTCGAATGGCGTCCGGGCCGAGCCGTTCAATTCCGCAGCCTTCGATGGGCGCGCCGCTGCCGGTAACCCACCGGTCGCCGTCTTTGAGGTCGAACACCTGCCTCGTTTCCGGCAGGTTGACGATACACTGTCCATCGCACAGCACGTCGGTCGCCCAGCCGGTCGCCGGATCGAGCCGGACGGCGAACCGGTCCGTACCGAACACCTTCCCCTCCGGCGTATCGCGCAGCGGGAGTTCTTCCGCTTCAGAGCCGGCAATGCCCATGCCCACCAAAAAGCAGGTCCACAAGATCAAGAAAGCAACGTTTCGCATAACACTCCATAGTCCTGGAAAGAAAATTGGTTCCGGCAGTAGGACAAGCTAGTCTTCCCAAACCAGCTTGCCGTTGCGGAATACGGCAGGCGCTGCCGTAGCGGCACACATGCCGTTGTCCTTCTTGATATGTTTGGCAATCATCAATCGGACTTCGCCCTTCTCGGACGGAGGCAGCGGATAGATGCCCACCGACCCGCCGAGCAGCCGCTCGGCAACTACGCGGAAGTCTTCGTCTGCCTGGATCGTGCCTAACCCGTAGGTGCCCAGCCAGAACCAACCGCCTGCATAGGTCATTGCCTGGACGCCGTACGAGGTCTTTCCCGGGACCTTGAACGTGGTGACCTTCTGCTGGAAGTCGGGTGTGAACTTATGGACCCGGTTGAACGGCTGCTCGCTGTCGCGCGGCTTTCCTTCGGCCAGGTAGAAGAAGCCCTTGACGAACACAATGCCGTCAACCCCTCCGCCGCCTTCCAGGACGGGGATGCGCCGCATGAAGGCGAGATCGTGGCAGTCATAGACGTAGATGAAATACTCCTCGTCCTTTGCTCCCGCAAACTTCCGATCGACAGCGACGTACAGCTTGCCGTCATGGATACAGCAGTCGCCATGATGGCTGGCGACATCGCACCGCAGAATCGGCTTGCCCGTCTTGTCCGTTTTCAGAAGAACGGAGGTGAACGACCAGTAAATCGCGTTGTCGTCCGCCGCAAATCCCTGCAGGTGATGGCGGAATTCGCCGTTGCAGTGGATCGTTTCGGCGGCGATGAGGTTGGAGCACGTGCTGAGCAGGGCCAGGGCGAGCGATAGAGAGTATTTCATGGTTGTGGCTTCGGAGGGGCGCTGTTGTAGTTACTTTCGACGACTCATCAAGCGTACTTCGCAATGCCTGGAATGGCAACGTCATAGTCGCCTCGTTCGTTCGGCTTGACCGGCGGCTCGACGTCCCACGCGTATCGTGGGAGTTCCACGCTGGTTTCCGATTCAACGATCTGTTCCCAGGTCATCTCCTGCCCAGTCTGGCAGACGGTTTGTGCGAGCAGGGCCATCAGGCTGCTGCCGACCATGTAGTTGGCATTGTTGATCACCTCACCACTGCGAACGGCCGCGAATAGTTCCTGGTGCTCGACGTCGAACGGGTTCACGTTTTCGCCTTCGTACTTCCAGTTGGTCTCGCCTTCGATCCGTCCTTTGCGGATATCGGCCGTTCCCTTGGCGCCGTAGACGAAGTCGGCCCGCTCGTTCTGAACGCCGAGTTGGTTGCGACACAGCCCGTACATGCGTTTCCCGTCGGCATATTCGAACACGACAGACTGGTGGTCGAACAGGTCGCCGTACTGAGGGCCGAAGCAGGCGGCTCGACCGCCGAGCCCCCACGCCTTCACGGGCCATTCGTTTTGCATGGCGAATGCACCTACGTCGATGCTGTGGATCAACTGTTGCGGGCATTGGTCGCCGGCCAGCCAGAGGAAATGGTACCAGTTGTGGAACTGCCATTCCAACTCGGTCCATGCCGGATCGCGATCGCGGATACAGTAAGGCGAACTGCGATAGACCTCGTGCACGGTCGTAATGCGGCCGATCGCGCCGTCGTGGATTCGTTTGACCGTCTCGCGCACCCGCGGATTGTAGCGATTCACCAGTCCCGAAACGACACACTGCTTGTTCTGCCGGGCCAGTTCGCAGGCGGCGGCAACCCGCTTCGCGCCGGGCGCATCGAGTGCGTGCGGCTTCTCGCAGAAGATGTGCTTGCCGGCCTTCACGGCCGCTTCGAACATGCGGGGATGGAAGTGGGAGGTGGCCGCGATAACCGCCACGTCGATGTCGCTGGCCAATACCTGCTCGTACCCGTCGAAACCGGAGAACAGGTGGTCGTCGTCCACTGTTACCTGCTCGCCACGGGGACCTGCCGCCAGGCGTTTCCGGCCTGCCTCCGCCTTTGCAGGGAAGAGGTCGGCCATGGCCGCCAGACGCACATCGGGGCCGGCGTTCATGGCGTTCAGCGCGGCGCCGCAGCCGCGCCCGCCGCAACCGATCAGGCCGAACTTGATCACATCGCTTCCCGCGGCATGTGCGCCACGCGCCAGCGGCAGGCTGGCCACTGCAGCAGCGCCGGCCAACGTAGCCGATTTCTGAAGGAACTCACGACGCGAGGTTGTTTTGTCTTGCGACGAAGTGTGCACGTTCGACATGGGGTTCGCTCCTTAGTGACGCAGTCTTAGGATTTGCCCAACGGTGGTACGACCGGCATCGGTCAAGAATGCCTGCACCATACTCGGGCGGATACACGGTGTCAATCCTTGGCGAATCTCGCTACCGTGAGCCCAGAGGTTTCTTCTTCTGGTTGGAATCATGTCACATACCGGCCTGCAATCCCTTGACTTCCCACCTCTGCCTGTCTACGCTTGACCTCTATGGGAAGAATCCAATGTCCTATCGCTCGCGGGAAAGGGAAGGGAAACATGCGAAGGTTCTTCAACACCAGTTCCGCAGTGGGGGCGGCGTTCCTCGTCGCGATTGCCCTGGCCACTACGGCCCAGTTCGCCCACGCTGCGGCGGTGATCTGGGACGACGATTCTGCCGACAAGCAGTGGAGCACGGGGACGAACTGGAATCCCGACATCGCCGGGCTGCCTGGCGTCGGCGACACGGTCACCTTCGATGACACCGGATCGTCGGCCACGCAGGCGACCGTAACGAACATCCTCACTTCCAGCACGACGATCGACGCGCTCAGCTACGCGCTACCCTACGTCGAGTATGCCAACAGCAGCATCCACCACACGACGCAGCTCGCCGCAGGAGTGACGTTGACCGTCGACGGCGCGTTCAGCGCCGGCATCCTCTCCGGTGGTCCGAATCCGGATGGCACGGCCACGAACACCACCACCGGCAGCGTTACCATCACCGGACAGTCGGCCGGCGACGGGGCCCTGGTCATCAACGCCGGAAGCACCGACATTGCCATCGGCTACAACGACCCGACCTGGCACCACGGGACACGGAACTTCACCTTCGACCTTCGCGGCCTGGGCAGTTTCACCGCCACAACGACCGGCACTTTCTACCTGGCCAACGGCGCCCGGGACGACGCGGATCTCTATCTGGCCGACACCACGAACACGATCCGTGCCGACCGGATCGCCTTGGCCGGATGGAACAGCAATCCCACCATCTACCTCGGCGGCGATACCACGCTCAACGCCGACAGCATCGTCCTCGGCGGAGGCCTTCCCGGGGGGATGTCCATCAGTGGCCAGTGGAACAGCGGCCAGCCGTCGATCGTCTTCCGCTCCGACCTGACCGATCCCTCGGTCGTCATTCGCGACGAGGCAGGCACGGGGCGCGCCAACCTGACCATCGGCATCGGCGGCAACATGAACAGCGACAACACGGGAAAGGTCGATTTCTCCGGCGGCGCCGTCGACGCGCTGCTAGGCGCCGTCATCATTGGGCAGGGCTATCCCGGCATGGGTGTCGGAAACGACGGCATCGGCACGCTGACCTTCGGCGAGGGGACGATCGACGCTACGACGATCACCGTGGCCTACACCGCCTCCGGCACGAGGGTCGGCAATGCCTCGACCGGCACGTTGAACATCAACGGCCCCGGCGCGCTGATCGTCGACTCGCTGATCGTGGCCGACCAGCAGGACACGGCTAACGACGTCCCCACCACCGGCACGGTGAACTTCAACGCCGGCGCCCTCCTTGCCACGCTCATTACCGGGGGAACCACCTCGACCTCGACCGTCCGTACGTTCAACTGGAGCGGTGGCGCCATTGGCAATAAACTCGGCAGTGACCTGCTCGTCGACGCCAGCATGCCCCTGACGCTGAAGACTACGGCCGACCACACCTTCGATGTCGAAGCCGGCCAGACGGTTACCGTCGATGCGGTCATCCGAGAGAGTGGCGCCGTGGCCGGCATCACCAAGACCGACGCCGGTACGCTGGTCCTCACCGCCGCCAACACCTACAGCGGCGGAACGTACGTCCTGGACGGAACGTTGCTGATCAACGGCACGCACACCGGTGGCGGCCTGTACGTCGTTGACGGCACCGGCGCCCTCGGCGGTTCCGGCGCGATCGGCAGCGAGGTTACCGTCTTCGACGGCGGCACGCTGGCCCCCGGCAACTCGCCGGGTATCCTTACCCTGGAAGATGGCGTCACGTTCTACGGCGGCTCGTTCGCCGTTGAACTGAACGGCACGACTGCCGGAACCGAGTACGACCAACTGCTGGTCACCGGCGGCGACGTTGCACTTGGCGACGGCGTGACCTCGCTGGTCGTGACCACCAGCGGCTTCTCGCCCGATTACTACGACTTCTTTTGGATCATCAACAACACCAGCACCACCGACGGCGACACGACCGGCTACTTCGAGGGACTGGAAGAAGGCGACTTGATGATGGTCGAAGGACGTCTACTGCACGTCTACTACCACGCCAACTACGACACCGGGGCCCTCATCGGCGGCAACGACGTCCTGCTGACCAGTGTTCCCGAGCCCTCCACCGTCGCCATGCTACTGGGGCTGGCCGCCTTCGGCCTGCTCGGTTACCACCGCCGGCGACAGGCCGTAACGCGGTAGCTTCCCACTCCGAGGAGAACCGTGCCGCTCGGATGAGATGACAATTCACCGGCGGCCGCGGTTGCGCCGCGCTCGACACAGCAGAGCCAGGACTCCCAGCACAAGCAGAAGGCAACTGGCCGGCTCGGGCACGACGGTCAGGCGGAGGATCTGGCCGCGAGGGCCGCCGCCGACAACGTCCATCGTGAAGGAGTAGTTGCCCAAGAAGCCTTCGGGGGCGGTGAACGACAGGGATGGATCCAAGGCGACCGTTGTTGCCGTGACGATATCGAACGTGTCGGCAAACGAGGGAATGAAATCGTCGATCAGTGAGACTTCCAGCGAGCCGGCAAGGGTAACCGCGCCGTTGACGTCGAGCCAATCGTATTCCGTCCCTTGCGTCAATCCGCCCAATTCGATCGCCAGAACACCGGTCGACTCTTGTGTGTACGCGCCGCCGATGAACGTCGTGCCGGCCGAATGGCCGGGCGCGAGGATACCGCCCTCGTTGGTCAAGGCGAACTGCACGTTGTCGGCATGGAGTGTCCCGCCGGTGAACTCGAAGGCCGCGTCGGAGCCCTGGATGGTCCCGATGTGCAACTGGCCGCCCTGGAGCTGGTAGGTTCCCTGGCTGCCCCCTTCGTTGAGTCGCAGAGTGCTGTTGCGGGCATTGACGACACCGCCCGTCTGCGTGAACAGGCCGGCGCCCGCCTTGCCCACAGAGATCTGACGGCTGTTGTTCACGTTGAGTGTGCCGCCGTTGAGCGTGTAGCTGGAGCCCCCAGAACCCGCATTGTCGGCAATCAAAATCCGTTGCGATCCATTGAACGTAACTACGGAATTGTCGTTCTGCACGAACGAGCCTGGCCCTTGGCGGCCGACGATCAGATAGTCGCCGTTGATGGAAAGCGTACCGTCGCCGCCGATGGTGTAGCTTCCCTGCGCGGTGGCATGATCGCTGATCGCCAGCCGATTGTCTACGGTGACCGTCCCTCCTGTTTGAACGACCGCGCCGTTGCCGCCGGCGTTCTGGCCGACCCAGAAGTAATCGCCGGTCGTTACGGTGGCCCCGTTCAGTGTCAGGGTAGCGGCTGCGTACTGCCCCACGATCAGGTCGTCGCTCGTGAGGAGGCTCTGGCCCGTAGCGAGCGAGAGCGTGGGATTCGCGCTGCCGGCCGTTCCCATACGGAATCCGTCGACGTCGATCGACTCGCCGGTGAAATCGAACACGCCGCTATCGAACAGGAAGTCGCCCTGGCCGCCGCCGTTGGTGACATTACCGGCCAGGTGCAGCGTTCCGCCATTGAGTGCGAAGAGGCCTGTTCCCGCGCCATAGGCCACGTTGCCGGTCACGTTCAGCTCGCCTCCGTTAAGCCGGTAGGTCCCGGCGCCGCCGCTTTCGGCAAGGCTCAGGTCGCCGGTGGCGTTGACCGTGCCGCCGTTGTGCAGAAACTCGCCGGCTGCTCCCTTTCCCACAGCCAATAGCCTGCCGTCGTTGACGTTGAGCGTACCGCCGTTCATCACGTACGCAGAGCCGGCCGCGTTCGAGAAATCGCAGATCATCAACCGGCCGCTTCCATTGAAGTTGACAATGGAATTGCCGCTCTGGGTAAAGGTCCCCTTGCCGTTGCGGCCGACCATGAAGTGCTCGCCGCCGACGTTTAGCACGGCGTCGCCGCTGATTTCGTATGTGCCGGTGGCGCCGGTGTTTTCGCCGAGAACCAGCCAGTTTTCCACGGTCAGCACGCCGCTGCTGTGTTGAACCATGCCAACGGCCCCGTCGTTCTGACCAACCTGCAAATTGTTGCCGATTCGGTTGCTTGCCGTTCCCGCCAGGCTCAGCAGGCCGACCCCGCTCGTACCGACGTACGTGATTCCAGCGGTATTCAAGACGCCCGAACCGAGGACCTGGAAGGTGGCCGTGGTGTCGGCCTTATCCGCGATAGAGAGAACATTGGCGTTGAGCGTACCCCCGCTCAGCTCGTAGAGGCTCCCGTAGGAACCTGAAACGTCGCCGAGGATTGTACTCTCGACAGTCTGGTTGACCGTGCCGCCTGCCTGCAGGAAGGCGCCCGGGCCGCTGTGGCCAACGACCAGATAGGTACCGAGGTTGAGCGTACCGCCGGTCATCTCGTAAACGCCGCTGGCATCCGCCGCGCCGGCCAGATAGACGGTGTCGGTCTGCACCGTACCGCCCCGCTGGTAGAAATTGCCTTCCGAACCGGCGGCTTGGCCAATCCAGAGGTTGCCTGTGTGGTCCAGCGTGCCCGTGCCGGCGACGATCACCGAACCGGGCCCATCGACGACCAGATCGCTGGCATTGGCTTGGCCGGCAGTGATGGCCGCGTGATCGGCGATGGACGGCGTACGACCGCCGGCCCACATCGCTGCATCGGTATAACTGCCGGCGCCGCCGTCCCATTCGATCGTGTCGCGCAAGTACTGGACGTCCAGATTATCGACGTCCAGGGTGGTAAAATCGCCGCTGGTCCGCGCCCCGATCGCGACCCGCGCCTCGTAAGGGGTCATGCCTGCGATGAACCGGTCGGTGTAGACCGCCGTTCCGCCGACGCTTAGCGACACATAGGCCCCGTCGTGGACGAAGTCCACCGATATCTCGGCCCGGTTGAAATCCCCCGTGCTCCCTGTGCGGTAATCAAAGGAAGACGATACGGAGTCCTTTACTTCGCTGTTCCAATGGAGCGAGACGTCGTGAATGTCATCGTAGATGTCGAACCCGGCGCCAAAGGACCTTGCCAGGTTGGGTTCTTCCCACGCGCCGAGACTTGGCCCGGCGCCTGCAACTCCGTAATCGCCCGTATTCAGAAGGGCGAAACCCATCCCGTCGGCGCCGGGATCGAGACGGAAGTCGAAGGCCGCCGTAATGCGCCCGTAACTTCCCGGGGCCGTACGATCGAATGCGGCGACGTTCTGCTGGTTTCCGACGCCATGCAGCAGACGCAGGTAGTTGCTGGTAGCGTCATCATTGCGAATGTCGGCCGCAGGGGCATCGCCATATTGGGTCAGCGTGAAGGTGTCGTCGGCGCCGTCGAAATCGGCCGTGGTCGCCGTGTTGGGGGTGAACTTCACGACGTAGGCGGTGCGGGTGTGCGTGCTGGACAGGTCATTCCATCCGCCGGTTCCCCGGATGATCTCTGCGTAGTGTTCCGATCCGCTGGCATTGTTGGGTTCGCCGCTGTTCCAACGGCTGAACTGACCGCGGACGGAACTGCCGCCGGAGGCGCCTTGCCAGAACTGGCCGCTGCCGTCGGACCAGACCCATGCGCCCTCGCTGGCCTCGTCATTCGCGCCGATCCAGGCGCCTGTGTCGATCAGACTGGCGACAGCACGGTTTTCCCGCAAGTTGCCGATCGAGACCAAGTCACCCTGATTGTAACCGGCCGGCGCCGCAAGTGCTTGGGCGGCCGCTCGGGCATCGGCCCATGTGATTCCCGCCGGCGCACTGACCACCTCGTAGATACTGCCATCGCCCAGGTAGAACGTATTCAGGCGATACTTGGCCGTCAGATAACGCCCCAGTTGCTGCTGTTCCATAGTGCTGAGTGCGTGGTCGTAGACGAGCACCTCGGCGATGTCGCCGCGAATGCCCTCGGTCGGGCCACTCAATCGCGAGCCGATCAGGAGCTGATCCGTACCCGTTTCCAACGCGGCCCGATCGCTGGTCCCAGCCGCACGGCCATCGACGTACCACGAATCGAGCCCGTTGCCTGCCGTGCCGCCGTCGCCGTCCCAGACAGCCATCGCCACTCGTGGCACGGCGTTACCATTCATGGTTGTATCGAAGGAACCGCCCCAGTAGTGGTTGCCGATACGGTTGCTGCTGCTTCGTGACACAGACATCCCGTACGCTTGATTGGAGACAGGTGTCCCCATGTGGAATGTATGTTGGAAGTTCTGGCCCGTATTGACCGCATTCGCCCAGACGGTAATCACCGTGCGGTCGGCGTTTCCTGTGATCCCCGTGGCATTGGTTGCCTGAAGTTTGTCTGCATCGAAGTGCAAGGCCGGAAGCAGATTGAGATTTGGAGTCCAGGCGATATAGGTCGGCCGGTTGGTGGCCTCGGAAACGTGAGTTTCACTGGCGCTCTTATCCTTCCACAGACCCACGGACTGACCTTGGCCCGTTACCGGTTGCGTTCCTGCACTATCCTGGAAGAGTGTGCCGAGATCGCTCGCATCGAGCCACAGCTTCAGGTTCGTATCCGTCGGATCCGGAGTCCCATCGGCCAGCAGAACCACCGCCTGTGCCGAACCGCATCCGAAGGACAAAACGAAAACAACGGTAACGATCGTCCCGACCCACTTGCCCAAGGCCTTGTTATCCATCGCTACGTCCCCTCTTCATAAAGCGATTTCTCAAACCGCGCCCAAGTAACTGGGCGTATGTGGGCCTTATCTGACCCCTTCGACTGCAGAATGACGGCCGTCTGCGGCGTGCAACAAGGCACGGGCAGTCGCGCGTCCCAACAGGGGGAGTCTCGCAGGCAACGCGGGATTGTCCCCCCTTCTAAACCCAATGTAAGAAGTTAGTCGTGGAAAAGCAAGGATTTGTTTGCCGTATTATCGATGGGGCGTCCCTTCCTCGACGCATCATCACAAATGCTGATAGATTTTGTGCTATATTGGCGGGAGTCAATTGCATATGCCGGACGAACGTACACCTTGTCATTCTCTGCAGCGTCTTATGCCAAGTCCTGGCACGCTCTCTCGAAGAAGTCCACGCACTGGGCAATCTCGGCCTCGCTGCCTGATGGGCGGCGGCTGTACTCGATACCGATCAGGCCGCGGAACTTCTGCCGGTGCAGTTCGCGGATGATGCCCCGGATATCGCCCTTGCCGGTTCCGAACGGGATGCAGTGTCCCTCATCGCCCACGTCTTTCAGGTCCAGCGTAAGCAAACGCCCCTCGAACTTGGCCAAGGCCTCGACCGTGGGAAGGCCGGACCGGATCCAGTGGCCCGTATCGCAGCAGGCGCCGATTCGGCGGCTGCGCCCCTGGAAGAGTTTCAGCAGTGTTTCGGGACGCCAGTAAGGCGATGGCTCGGCGTGATTGTGAACGGCCAGGTTGATCTGGTACTCGTCGCAGAGCTTCTCCAGCATATCATACGCATCGAACGGCGGCTCGCCGACGACCATCTCGATGCCCATGTCGCGGAGAAAAGTGAACAGGCGCCGACAGGCGTCTTCTTCGGCCAGTTTGCGGCAGTAGCAGGCAGGCATCTTGACGCCGGCGTCCTCAAGCCATTTCTTCGTCTCGCGGCGGTCGGCTGCCGACATCTGTTCGTTGAAGACTGCGTCCGGACGTTGCGGGTCGAGCTTCTGCCAGTTGAATCCCACCGTGTAGTTCAGGCCCAGCCCGGCGACCTTGCCGATGGTCTCGGCCAGGGTAAGCCCTCGGAAGCTGTACGCATTGCAGCCCAACTGCCAACCGAGCCGCCTGGCATTCGGAGCTCCGCGCTCGGCTTGTGCCGAACGGGCGGGCCGCGTCAACAATCCCATGCCGATTCCCATGGCGCCCGCGGTTTTCAGAAACACGCGACGGTCGATTGTAGTTCTCATAGGTATCTCTCCAGATTCGATGTGCAGGAAAGCTTGCTTTGACGAATGTTCGGCGGGACAGGTTCTGGTGATGCATGACGGCCTCTCATGGCGTCGGGTAACGGTTCCGTGCCTATCGTGTATCGGTAGCTTCCAGCAGTTCGCTCACCTGGCAGGTTGATCAGCTTAACGTCGAGCTGCCTGGTTGACGCTGATACACGCTTTTTCCGCCCACGTAGGTCTCTTCGACCTCGATATCTTTCACGTCGTCAGTGGGGCAGGTCAGGATGTCCTTGTCCAACACGATGAAGTCGGCCAGTTTGCCCGGTTCCAGCGATCCTTTTTCTTTCTCTTCGAAGGTGAGATACGCGCAGTTGATCGTGTACAAGCGAATGGCCTGCTCGCGCGAGATGCATTGCTCCGTGTGCAGTGGCTTGTCGGTCCACCGCGGCTGACGCACCAGCGTGATCCACATGCCGAGGAACGGATCGTACGAGTTGATCGAGCGCCGCCGCCCCAGTTTCTGCATGTGGTCCGAGCCGCCGCCGACCGTGACGCCGTGATCGAAGATCGTCTTGTAGGGTTGGAAGTAGGCGAGCCGCTGGTCACCGAAATGCTTGTGCAAGGTCGCGCCGTCCAGGTACAGCCAGACGGGCTGCATATCGGCCACCACGCCCAGCCGCTGCATGGCCTTAACCGCCTCCAAGCTCATGAAATTGCTGTGGCAGATGCAAGGACGACACGGACGTACGGTCAAGTCGCGATTGATCCGGTCGCATGCGTCCAGAATGGTATGGACTGCGCCGTCGCCCACTGCGTGGGCTGCAGGTTGAAAACCATTTTCCATCGACAGGCGATATATCTGCTCCAGGCGTTCCGGCTCGATAAACCGCAGGCCGCAGTATTCCGGGTCGGTGATTGCATAGATCGAACTAACACCCCACGGCTTGCGCATGTAGGCCGTCCCGGTCAGCATGCCGCCGTCGAGCCAGACCTTGGTTCCTCGCAGCCACAGCCGGTTGTTGTACTTGTGCAGCGGATGGTTTGCGGCCGTTTGAATGCGGCTTTCGATGTCTTCTACGGATGCACGGGGGTTGAGCACGTAGGTTAAGAACACGCGGCAGGAAAGCCGATTGCTGTCGTTGAGCTGCTCGTAGAGCTTCATCGAACCATCGCTCACACCGCGATCTGTGATGCTGGTGATACCCACGGCATTGTAAGCCGCCAGCATGGCCGCCAGGCGGTCGGCTTTGTCCTCTTGGGTGGCCGATTTGCCTGATCCTTTGCTCTTGATGAATCGGCCGCCGTTCCGAATGATCCCTGTAGGCTCACCGGCGCCCGGATCACGCTCAATGATACCGGGCTGGCCGTCGGTGATCTGGAAGTCGCGATCGATACCGCTGAGCTTCAACGCCAGCGAGTTGATCGAGGCGTCGGGGCCCGTACGGAAGAGGACCGGGTGTTTGGGGGCGGCCTTGTCGAGTTCTTCCCGCGTGGGGAATCGTTGTTCGCGCAGCCGGGTGATAAAGACCTGGGAAATCGTGATCCACGTGCCCTCGGGCAGTTCTGCTGCACGCGACCGAACGTGGTCCAATACGTCTTCGATCGTCTCCATGGTGGGCACCGGGTGATCGAATTCGGTCATCGAGCCGGAGACTGCGTGCAGGTGTGAGTCGATCAGCCCGGGCATTACGGTCTTGCCACTCAGGTCGATGCGCTTCGTATTGGGGCCTGCCAGCCGGAGCACGTCGTCGTTCGAACCGACGGCCACAATCCGTTCGCCGGCGATTGCCATGGCCTCGGCAATGCGGAATTGCGGATCGACGGTAACGATCTTGCCGTGATAGACGATCAACTCCGGCGGTGCGGTAGCCGCGTCGGCCCGTGAGGCCGTCGCCGAAACACTCGCCATTGTCAGCCCGACGCCTGTGGCTGCCGTGGTTGCCAGAAACTCTCGGCGTGTAACGTTGGAACCCATGGGACACTTCTCCATTGTGGAATCCGGATTGTATTCACAGACGCGAGACGTCGTGTGTTCTCGCGCCGGAGTCGATCATCGGTTGAGTTTCCTCTTCTTTGCTGCTTCTCGGATTATCGACTGGTGCGACGTTGCGGAAGCAGCTCAGCACAACGTACTACTGCTTCTTGGCGTAAGCGTCAAACAAGGATGCGATATCCGCGTCCGTTTCGGTGCCTCGGTGGAAGATAACTCGATAGCGCAGGGTGATTTCCTTGCCTGTTTCGAGTGTGTACTCGCCGCTTTTGGCCGCGTCTGGAAAATCGCTGAGGCCAAACGGATTGGCTGCGAAGAGCCCATAGCCTCGAACGTGCCAGTACGTCGGGAAGCGAAAACTGCTCGGATGGTTCAGGATGGCAATTCCCACCGTTTCATTATCGACCGGCCCGTGGTAATCGACCCAGGCGGCCGGTCGGCCCCAGGCGTTGCGATCGATCTGCCCTTTGCTATTGACGATCTTCCCCCCCAGCTTGGAGTCGACTGCCATGGTTGCCGCCACACGTACGCCGAAGGTTCCCTCTTTCGTATCGGCGAAGGTGACCGGATCTTCAGTGGCCTTCAGTGTGATTGTGAAATCGATATACCGGCTGTCGCCGATCGTGCCGAACTCGATGACGCGTTCGTCTTCCATGACCTTTTTGCCATCGTGCCCAATCCAGTCGTTCACCGAGACGATTGTGGCCGTCTTTCCGCTTTCGATTCGCCGGAACTCGCGGTGCCGGGTCGTTCCGAGGATGTCGTTCGACGCTCGGATTGCCCAGAAGTTGCTTCCGTTGATCTCGCCGTGGGTGAACCAGAATGATGCCTGATGCGGGTGGTCGTGGCGTTCGCCTTCGATGTCCTCGATCATGGGGTACGCGCGGGTCATAGGCTTGCCCGTCGGCCCGATAATGGGCCACAGGATCGGTTTGCCGCTGACCTCGGTTAAGTATTCGGTGAATGGTTTGCCGTCGATCTTCACAACAACGCCTTTTTCCGACTTCTCGGCGGTTAGCTGGGCCGATGCGGGATGATTCATCGCCGCCAACAGAGCGAACATGATCAACGAGACTGAGAGAACTGAGGATTTCATTGGCGTACCTTCGAGGGTGGAAAAAACGGTATGGATGTTTGCGGGACTGCCGTCTTCGTAAACGGTTGTCAGAGTTCAGTCTGGCAGCTTGGGGCAGTCTCCTGTCATAACAGCCTTCAAGTTCTGGGGAAGGAAAGGGCCGGCCTGGGTGGTTCTGATTGGCGGCAGGGGGGCGCCGAGGAAGTCGCGCTGGACTTCAAAAATGCGGGGACATGCAAACTCCGGCAACAACGGCGATTGACGCAACGTCCACGTTCCATCGGCCAGCGAGAACTCCATCTTTGACAGAAACGCGCCGCTGTTGAACTCCTGCCCCTTGTCTTTTCGCCAGGCAGCCAGATCGATCGGCTCTTCGCCTGGCGGGTTGACAAACAGGTTGTAGTCCGAAACGTTGCCGCCCGGAACCAGGGGGCCCCGATCGCCGAAGCCGTAGAACACGTTTCCCAGCACATGGTTGCGCACAACCACGGATGGACGTCTCGTTTCGAGGTCGACCTCGCGTTCGGAACCTTGCGGGGCGATGCGCACAGGCGCCTTCGCACAGCAACCGATCAGGTTGTTGACCACGGTCAGATCGCCGCAATTGTGCTGATAGAAACCGTGCGGCGTACAGTCCCAGACGATGTTTCGGTCGATCAGGTTGGGCTTGTAGGACGCTTCGAAGAAGATTCCACCATACGCCGCCGACCGAACCCGGACGACAATATTCTGGGTAACGCGCACGTTGGTATTGCTGTGGTCTACCCAGATACCTGGTGCCCCGATCGTTCCGTCGACGACGTTTCGACGGACGAGGATATGTTTGTCCCAGTGCAGCTTGATGGCAGCCGCTTCCCACAGCTTTTCGACGTCGTGCCAGCAGCAATCCTGGACGTAATTGCCTTCGATCCAACCACCGATCAATCCCAACCCCTGCATGGAGCAGATACCGCACTGATAGAACGCGTTGTTGCGGACAATGACACCCACGCCGGCCAGCTTGGGCGTGTCGGCCGGTACGGGCCGAGGCAGAAACGACTGCAGTCGTCCGTAATCCAGGCCGAGACCGTTCACCTGCCGTACGAGGTTGTTCTGCACGATCCAGTGGTGTCCCTGGCGGGTCGAGATTGCACCCAGTTGCGGAATGGGGTAGCAGTTGGCCACGTGTTCGATTGTGAAGCCGTCGACGCAGAGGAATCCCAATCCGGCCTGTCTCGGAGCAAAGGCGAAGGGTCGCGTGGTGATTTCGAACTGGGCCTGATTCGGCTGCGCGTCGGCAATCGGCCGCAGGTGGAGCCGCTTGCCGCCCGGCTCTACCCAGTAGGCGCCAGCCGATTCGGCCAACGCCTCGCGGCAGGCAACCTGCTTCAGACGCTTGCCGTTTTGAAACACCAAACCTCTTGCCAAGGTATAGGGAGGCTTGTCTCGACCTTGTCGAGCGACTGCCGGGTCGCTGATGAGGTTCGTGGTTGCATTGGCCTCTGCGAACGGATTGTAGTCTCCAAAGAGTGCTTCGGGCAGGTCGATCATCCATGCCTTGGCCATAGGCGGTTGATCTGCCAGGACCGAAGCAAGCCAATTGCCGGTCAGCGGTTCCGATCCTGAGATGATCACCATCTCGCCCGGTGCGGCCTGGTAGGTGATCATCTGCTTGGGGCCTGACCCGCCGCGTGCCGGACACACCCATTCTCGATAGTGTCCCTGCCGGACAATCACCCGATCGCCCGGTTCCAACACCTTGGCCGCGCGCCCGATCGTCTTCCAGGGACGATCTTCCGTACCTGGATTGTCATCGGAGGCATCGGGATGTGCTTGGGCGACAAAGAACGTCTGCCGATGTTCGGCCGGCTGTTCCCACGTCTTGAACTCTCTGCCGTCGGGCAGGAATACCGGCGGATCGAGCGATTGCAGGGGGATCGGTTCCGCGGCGCCGCTGGCAACGGCCGCCCAAGCGACTTCGGGCGGATCGAATCCGTTACACCGGGTAAGCTCCGACGAGCCCGGTATCGGCTCGACGGCAGGACACACGGTTGCGATGGCGATCACGGCCGACGTAAGAAGACTTGAGGTCAGACTCCTGCGACATCTTGTAGACATCGTTATTACCTCGAAGCGTATGTCAGTGGGCGCCAGATGGCTTGTCCTCGCAGCGTACAGCATAGCACAAAGACCAGCTCCCTGCGAACGGCTACCAGGCAGACCGAATGATACGTGCCCGGCGCCACCGGATGGACTGCCTGCAACCTGGAGTATGGAAACCTGTGGTGCGGCCGAGATCTGGCCGGAGCGCAGGGGGGGCTTATGGGGATTCACTTGATTCGGTATCCTGCTTCATGCTATATTCAGCCTCCACAATCATCGAGTATCGAGGAGTCGGCTTCGTTGTGGTATGGTGAGGATACGGATTGACTGAAACGCGGCTTCTCTAGGTAAGCAACATGAAGAGGATCGCAATTGCGGCAGGAGTACTCCTGTTGATCGGCGGCGCGGTGTGGGCGGCTCTGCTTGGTTTCAGTCAGTGGCCGATAACGGATATCTCGGAAGGGGTATTGTCGGAATACGTAGAGCTTGTACGGGAAGGTTCCTACGGCGACGCTTATGACAAGTGTCTCTCTGCTTCCTATAGAAGCGACATCTCGAAGGAGGATTTCACGGAAGAGCATCGAAAGTTGGAAACGAGTCGAGGAAAGCTCCAGGCATTCGAGGTATTGCGTGTCAAGTATGGCCGGAATGTTTTCACCGGGGTTCGTTCCATGCAACTCCTTTGTCTTCTGCGGTATTCTGACTCGGAGTTTCGGGACTACGTCGAGGTGAATGACCGGGATGGCGAATGGCGCATTGACGGAACCTACATATTGCAGGGGCGAGGTCTGCTGTTCAAAGTCTGGTGAATTCGCGCAGAGTTCTTTGGAGTGGAGGTTGTTTCGGCAAGGGAGAAGATGCAGGTTCTTCTCCGTAACATGTTTCAGTAACAAGGATCAGGTGGAAGAGATGATGAGAATTGGTCATGTGGTGCTGGTACTGCTTGTGATGATTTGGATGACCGGATGCGGTTCGCCCAGTAGTGAGCCGGAATCGGCGGATGCACCGTCGGCTACGAGTGACTCCGTGGCGGAATCGGGAGAGGCGTTGGCCAAGGAGATTCTGGCCAAGTTTGATGAGGTTGTTGGCGAAACGGCGAAATTGGCGGAAGCAAAACCTGAGGGCGCCGCCCTTCGCAAGCAGTTGGAAGAACTGTACGCTACCTACGAGCCCAAAATGGCCGATCTGAATGTGCGGTATCTCGCGCTCCGGGCCGCCAATCCTCGGGAGTTCGGCAGTGCCAATAGTTACTTGGGATCGAATCGTGGCAAACACGTCAGCCAGAAGGACGAGACGCTGACTCCAGTGATCAAGTATTACAACCTCGAGGTCGGTGACAAGGAGACGGTTGACGTGCTGACGAGTGGTCCGGTCAAGCTGCTTGAGGTTGCTGTAAAACAATAGGGCGTTTGAACTCCTGTTGTCTCTTTTGTATTGAGCACCATCCCGTTCGCCTTGGCGAACGGGATGGTGTGTTTCTTGCTGCACAATCTGATGCGTCTTTCCACAAAGGCGTGGTTGCGCAATATGCCCTTTCAGAGGGTGTTGCGACACATGGAATGGGGCCACTGGAGGGACAATCCGCACATGAACGCCCTTGCCGCGGTCGTTGTCTGCCAATAATCGTCTTATCCGCACAATCTGCAGGGACTTCTGCCCAAAACCGGTTCTATCCTTGTTGTGGCTTCTGTGCCGGTGCTAACCGTTTACTGACAATCGACACTCCTGCCGGGGGGCCGGGGCCTTGTGTGAAGTCTATGATGCTGATTCTGGCAACGCTGAACGTTCGATGACAAGTCCACCGCAATTTTTCTGTCTCGAAGCGTTGGCTTCGGAAATCGCGCGGGGAATGGCTCCTCGTCGCGGCCGATGAGAGCCTGCTCAGCCGGTTGCCAAAGGGCAATTGGATAGGCGGGACGACACCCTATTTCGTGACCGAAGCAGGTGGCATGATCTCGCGCGAGAAGGCTTGCGTCTTCAGGCTGCCTTCCTGCGTGGGCGAGGTCGCCACCAAAGTCTATGACGAAGCATCCATTGCCGACGTATATACCGACGCGCCAGACAACGGCTTCAGTCTGATGATCGTTCCGGCATCGAGCAAGACACACCATTCTTTTGCAATCAATGCTCCACGATACAAGGAGTTTGCGATCAGCCCGCTTGCCGGATGGGTTTCCGGGGTTCTGCTGGATGATCCCGCGAAGCCGGTTCCGAAGGTTTTTGACGGGCGTTCTGGGCAGGCGATGGCAGACGCGGCCGTAGTGTTTCACGCGTCGCTTCCCATCCTGACGAAAATGGGGGCCACGGTTGTTGTGGCGGAAAACGGCCGGATGGCCGTGGAGATCGCCCTCGCCTCACGAGACGCCGGAAACCCATTCGATGTCATTCTTATGGACATGCAAATGCCGGTCCTCGATGGCTATCAGGCGACACAGCGATTACGCCGCCAAGGATGGTCGCAACCGATCATTGCCCTTACCGCCAACGCTATGGCCGAGGATCGGCAGAAGGGTCTGGGCGCAGGTTGCGACGATTACTTGGCGAAGCCGATTGACCGCCGTCAATTGCTCGATGCGTTGATGCGGCTGGTCTGCTGCTGAAGAACATCGTGGAATACAGTGCCTAATACGGGGGGCTCGCAGGCGCGCGAGAACAGCCCTGTGAGCCTGATTCAGTCATGGCTGTTCTCGGGCGCTTACGGTTCCAGGTGTGAACGGGGCAACGACGAACGAAGGGCCAGTCGGTGAGACTTTTCCCCCGATTGCAGTCGAATCGCCCAACGGGTTGTAACCTCAGGACGTCGCTACGTATCGATAGAGGAGGGGCTACCCGAAACGGGGAGCCGATCTCCGACTTTGGCCGGAGAATGATCCCAAACAGAACTCGGAACGAGCAATTCGATGAGCGGTCATCCAAGACTTCTGATTGTAGGCGGCGTGGCAGGTGGCGCTTCGGCGGCGGCGCGGGCGCGCCGGGTCTCCGAACAGGCCGAAATCGTCATGTTCGAGCGGGGCGAAGCCATCTCGTTCGCCAACTGCGGTCTGCCGTACTACATCGGCGGTACGATCGACGAACGCGAACGCCTGCTGGTGCAAACTCCGGAAAGCTTTCACCAGCGCTACCGGGTCGGCGTACGCACCCGTAGCGAGGTCATTTCTATCGACCGCGAGGCCAAGACGGTCACGGTCCGAAATGTGGAAACCGGTGAACTGACCGACGAGTCTTACGACGCGCTGATCCTCAGTCCCGGCGCCGAGCCCGTCCGGCCGCCGATCCCTGGCGCGGACAGCCCGGGTGTGTTCACGTTGCGAAATCTCGCCGATACCGATCGGATCAAGCAGGCGGTGGATCGCGTCGGGCCGGATCGGGCCATTGTCGTGGGCGGCGGCTATATCGGACTGGAAATGGCCGAGGCGCTGCGTCATCGCGGCGTCGGGGTGACGTTGGTCGAGTTGGCGAAGCAGGTGTTCATTGCAGCGGATCCGGAAATGGTCGCGCCGATCCACCAGCAATTGCAGTTCCACGGGGTGGATTTGCGCCTTGGCACTTCGGTAACCGCGATTCGCCGAAACGGCGAGCGGTTCGACGTGCTGTTGAGCGACGGCCAGTCCCTGGACGGCGCCATGATCATTCTCGCTGTCGGTGTTCGGCCCGAAGTCCGATTGGCCCGCGAATGCGGTCTGGCAATCGGTCCCACGGGCGGCATCGCGGTCGATCGGCACATGCGCACAAGCGATCCGAACATCTTTGCCGTGGGCGATGCCGTCGAGGTCACCCACCTGGTCGGCGGCGGCAAGACGCTCATTCCCTTGGCCGGGCCGGCCAATCGCCAGGGCCGCATCGCCGCCGACAATGCGTTGGGGCGAGAAAGTGTCTACCACGACACTCAGGGAACCGCCATCTGCAAGGTATTCGATCTGGCCATCGGCATGACCGGCTTGAGCGAAAAGACGCTGAAACAGGCGGGCAGAGCGTACGAAAAGGTGTACATTCATCCGTCGAGCCATGCAGGCTACTATCCCGGCGCAATGCCGCTGAGTCTGAAGCTGCTGTTCGATCCCGAGGACGGCAAAGTGTTGGGCGCCCAGGCCGTCGGCGCCGATAGCGTCGATAAGCGGATTGACGTACTGGCCGTCGCCATTCGCGCCGGGCTGACCGTTCGCGACCTGGCCGACCAGGAGCTTTCCTATGCCCCGCCCTACGGCTCGGCCAAGGACCCGGTCAATTACGCAGGCTTCGTAGCAACGAACATTCTGGACGGCGATGCCAAGATATGCCACGTTCCCGAAGCAATCGATCCGGCCGAGAATCAGTGGCTGCTCGATGTCCGCGATCCCGACGAACTGGTGGCCGGAACCATTCCGGGCGCGAAGAATATTCCGCTCGATTCGCTGCGCCAGCGGCTGGGTGAAATCCCACGCGACAAGGAGATTCTTGTCTTCTGCCAGGTGGGCCTGCGCGGTTATCTGGCGTGCCGCATCCTTTCGCTCAATGGGTTTTCGTGCAGAAATCTCTCGGGCGGCTACAAGACCTATCAGGCGGTCATCGAACATCTGCCGTCGGCCGAGATGAGCATTCACGAAATCCGGGAGGATACCGGAGACGAACATCCAACGCCTGCCCGCCGGCAGCCGGAAACGGTGGTCAAGCAGATCGATGCCCGGACGCTTCAGTGTCCGGGCCCGATTATGCGACTGCGGCAGGAGCTGGAGGGCATTGCCGTCGGCGAGGCCCTGGCGATCACGGCCGCCGATCCCGGTTTTCCGGCCGACGTGGCGGCGTGGTGCAAGAGCACGGGCAACGAACTGGTCGATATCGGGCCGAGCGACGGCGCGTATCGCGCAACGATTGTCAAACGTCCCGCTCCCGGCGCGGCTTCGGCCGCAGCGTTCGGCGCGATGGCCAAGAAGAAGACGCTCGTTGTCTTTAGCGGCGACTTCGACAAGGCGATGGCCGCGTTCATCATTGCCAACGGCGCCGCCGCGATGGGCAGCGACGTGACCATGTTTTTCACCTTCTGGGGCCTGAACATCCTGCGGCGCCCGACCGCCGTGCCCGTGAAGAAGAACCTGGTCGAGCGGATGTTCGGCTGGATGATGCCCCGCGGCGCCGATCGCCTGGGCCTTTCGCGGATGAACATGGGCGGAATGGGGCTGGCGATGATCAAGGGCATCATGCGCAAGAAACACGTCGATGCCCTGCCCGAGCTGATGACGAAAGCCCAAGCCGCCGGCGTGCGACTGGTCGCCTGTGCGATGAGCATGGACCTGATGGGGATCCGCCGCGAGGAGTTGATCGACGGCGTCGAGCAGGGGGGCGTCGCCACCTATCTCCAGAACGCCGAAGCCGGCAACGTCAACCTGTTCATCTGACCTGCAACGCCTGCCACAAGCCCGTTTTCAAACGAACATTTCGCACAGGAAATCGGCTCTTCCGTTTTCAGACGCAAAGGGCAAATCGTTGGAGTCTCAGCTTCAGCCGAACAGGATGACCGCCTGAATGGGGGCATCAACACCCGTTCCTGCTGGGGTGTTCCGGGGGATCCTTAGAAACGGAACCGGAATTAAGCCGAATGCGCTGTGGTCCGGGGATAAGCACCGGCGAGTGACGCTGCGCGGGCTGAGAACAGACAGGACGAGGGGTGCCTCTGCGGGTACGGCTTGCGTTCCGGATGGCGGGTGGACCGCTTCGGAGACGAAGGGGGCGCGAAGCACTCAGGAAGACAACAGGGCGATCCACAGCGAGGCGAGGATACGGCGCACCCTCGGAAGTCAGCGCCGAGGGCGAGGCGCAGCATACGCCGGGGCAAGCAGGCATGCTGCTTGGGCTTCGCGGCCCAAAGCCCGAACGCCGTCGCAACTGCTAGCTTGCCAGCGGTGGTTGTCTGTAGACCGAGTGTTGTCTTCTCCTTGTGCGGGTCAGCGGAACAGACGCTGCTGCCTCTCGGAAGAGCTTCGTGGCTTCTTCCGCCGTGGCCGCTTCGGAGGCAACTCCTTGCCCCGAATCTGCGCGTCGATCGCCTTGGCGATCGGGCTCAGCCGCATCTTGCCCAGCGACCCTTCATGCCGGGGTAGACTGGCCAGCATCGTAGCGAACGCTTCATGCACGATCATCACCGTGCCGACCAGAGCGTGAAATCTCGCGGCGCCGGTGACGTTCCCGTCATCGATGCCCCAGAATATCTTAAGCCGCGCGTTGACCCGCTCCACAGCCGGGCGGCCCTTGTAAAGCCGCTCGAACTGCTTCGTGGCACGCGGAATAGCAGGAAACCGTCGCAGGTCGATCTCTTGTTTGACTCGCACCGTCAAGCCGTACTTCTTGCCTGCGTTGCAGCGAGAGCTCATCGGACATTCCCAGCCCTCATGCATCGCCGGGCAGCGATACTTCAAAGTGCCCCGGGACGGCTCGTGGCCGATGTAGGCCATGCGGTGCCGAACCATAGGCGTACTTACGCGATCATAGCAGTGTAGTGTACCCGCCTCATCGTACACGATATTCGAGTTGCCGTCGTGGCCGGGAAGCATTCTCTCGTGCTCCTCCTTCCATAGCGAACGGTTTTGGATGACCGGTTTGATGCCGGATTCGTGCAGCTTCTGATGGACCTTGGCGTCGTCAGCCGCTTTGTCGTAAGCGAGCGTTGCCATGCGCCCCTCGGGAAGGTTCGCTTGGGCCTGATCGACCAGGATCGGCAGCATCTCGTTGTCACCCGTCTTTGTCGAACTGATGCGGTACGCCAAGGACACTTCGTGACGCGTGTCGACAAGCAGGTGCAGTTTGAACCCAAACCATTCCACAATACGACTGACTAGGCCGTCTTCATTCTTGTATTCCTTCCGGCCGCCGGCCGGCTGCGGCAGGCCGTTCTTGTCCAGTTCGATCTTCGATGCCCTCTTGTCGGCAGCCGAATCGGCTGAGCCCTCCGCAGCCGTTGCACCTTGGATCGTTGCCGGTTGTTGAGACGGGACGGGGCCGTGGGTCCCTCGCTCTACCTCAGAAGGGCCGCTCGCCGCCGCGGGTCTGGATGATTCCTTCCCGGCGTCTGCCGCCTTCTTCTGCTCCATTTCCTCTTTGTGCTTCTGGGCATCGGCCCGGGTGCGCCGAGCATTCAGCCATGTCGAATCGCCGGCGGTGCTTTCCCCCAAGTCCGGCACGGCACGGCCCAATCGCTGAGCCATCACGTTGAATATCTCCTCAAGATGCGGCCGATGGGGATCTTGCCCAAGCACGTCCAGGAAGCGGGAGACGTTCCATCCGTTGGGGATTTGTTCCGGCGACTCGATGCCGGCGATCTTCTGCAGCGACGGATTCCGCCTCAGCTCTCCTAAGCAGGCCTCCACATCCCGGTGCCTCAGTGCCATGGTCAACACCACGACACGCCAAAGGACGAGCACCGGATAATCGTTACGTCCCCGGCCGCGCCATGTCCGAAGGCTTTCGAGCAAGGGCCCATCCGGGATGGTCTCGAAGAGGCGTCGAAGGGTGACCAGAGCGGGCGCGTCTTCCAGACAAACCCAGGCGAACAGCGGAAGTTGGACTTGGATTCTCATGGTTGGCCTCCGTGCGTAACTGACGGGCCTATTATACACCGCAACTAATCCCCGCACAAGGGGAGGAGTGGTCGAAAAATCCAAAAAATCGGCTAGTCGGCGGCCAAAACACGGAGAAAAATCACGACTTTGCGGGTAAGACCATTTTTAACCCTCTCCCAGGTCCTCTCCAGCCAAGGACTTGCGAACAGCGCATTCGGCTTACCGGAATTCCGGAATTATTGACAAAGTTGCCCTTTTGGATCAGAATCAGGGTGAGGGGACCCTGCTGGCATCCAGCTTGTGCTTCCGCCAAGGAGGTGAGTTGTTGGATGCCGGTGTCGGAAATGCAGATGCCCAGACAGTCCGTGAGGATTCGTTGCCTCTGCGCGCCTATAGAAGGAGCCCATTCGATGTTCGGGCCTTTTTTGTGTCATCGCGTGTGCCAGGTTGCTCGCATCGCGGTTGTTGGGCTGATCGCCTTCACGGTTGCCGGGCCTGTCCTTTCCCAGTCGATCGAACTCAGCGGCGGCACGACCGTTCTGCCGGCAACCGCTCCGACCGCCACGGCCGATGCCCTGGGCCACTATGGCTTCCACAGCAACAGTGATGCCTACCTGAATTTGGATAACAACGGCGGGTTGATGCAGTTGCAGGCGCACCCCAACTTCAACGCCCAGGTGCTCCTTACCGATGGACCGGGAAGCCGGGGACTCGATTTCGACAGCGACGCCGACTTCACCGGTTCCGGCGCGGTTGCACAGACCGATAACTACCAGAACCTGTGGATTGGAACGATCACCGTCGCCGCCGGCGAGGGCGGCAACTGGACATTCCGTAACGGCGGCAACGACGACCGGAGTTCCATTTGGATCGATCTGGACCAGGACGGCTTCTTCGAGTCTTCCACGCTCGGACTGGGCTCGAATCGCGGCGAGCAGTTGGCGTGGGAGGATACGGGCAGCAAGACCGTCACGCTCGTTGCCGGCGAGAAGTACCTGGTGGCGTTTGGCCACACGGAATACAGTGGCGCCTCGAGCGTGGACTACCGCTACCGGTCGCCATCGATGAGTGCGGAAGCGGTCATCAAGCCCAGCGCCCAGTCGGGTGTCTGGAGTTTTACCCCTCTGACAACCACATCGGCAGACCCGATCAACGTCAATGCCAGTTCGACGCTCGATTTGAGTTCGTTGGTCTCCTCTTCCAGTCTGACCTTCACCGCGGATGGACTCACTCTGACTTCCGCTTCTTCAAATGGCGCCAGCGGCGTCCAGGCAGGCAGCCTCACCATCACGGGCGCCACGACGCTTAACGGTACGACCACGTTCGACACCCAGACTGCCAGCGTCACCCTTTCCGGAGTGGTGCAGGATGGGGGCGCGAGTTCGTCGCTGGTGAAGACTGGTGATCGGACCCTCTACCTGACGGGCGCGAACACCTATACGGGCCAGACTACGATTTCGGGCGGTATTGTCAAACTCGGCAACAACGCCGCTCTTGGCGACGAGGTAGGCAAGACCGTCATCAATGGCGGCACGCTCGACGTCAACGGATTCCGCGCCGGCGTTAACGGCAATGAATTGATTGAAGTGCAAGGCACGGGCGCCAACGGTCAGGGCGCTATTGTCAACACGGGCGGCAGCAAGACGGATGCGCTGCGGCGAGTCACCCTCACCGGCGACGCCACGTTCAACTCTGGTAGCCGATTTGATATCCGCAACTCGGGCGGCGACGCCACCTTCGACATGAACGGGTTCACCCTGACCAAGACCGGCGGCAGTGAATTATGTCTGGTCAGTACTGCGGTGGTCAATCCTGGCGACGTCAATGTGAACCAGGGCATCTTCCGTATCGAAGGCGCCACGGACTTCGACGGGGGCAGGACGATCACGCTTGCCGGCGGCGCTACGCTCGACTTCTACAGCAACACGCAAACGCACGATGTCAATGTATCTCTGGCCAACGGCGCCAATCTCACTTCAAGCGGCATTGGCAACGGTCCCATCTTGCCCGGCAATGTGACTCTAACCGGCAACGCCAACGTGGGAGGCGGTATTCCCATTACCATCGACGGCCTGGTTGCTGGCGCCTACACCTTGACCAGGACGGGCAGCGGAGTTCTGACCCTGACCAACCCGGCGAACAGCGTCTCTCGGATCGACATTGCAGGCGGCACGGTGCGCGTTACGAACGAAACGGCCCTTGGCGGAACCACCTTCCTCACACTGAACACGGGCGACACGATCGACTTCGCCGGAAACCTGGCCTTCAACACGGGTACGACACTCGCTCAACTCAACGCCCAGGGCGGCACGATTGCCAACTCCGCGGCCGGAACCACGACGATCGTCGACATTCCGATCACGATGTCGGCAACGGATCGTGTCGGCTTCGGCGGCGCGGGCAACCTCGATATCATGCAGGGGTTCGGCAACGGTTCTGCCCCGAAACTGTTCGATGGAATGGTCGAGAAGATCTTTGACGCCCAGAATCCCAGTGCTACCGCAACGAACCCGCGAAACGACATCCAGTCCTACATCGACGCGCCCATCGGCGCCAACGATGCCCAGGGAATCCTCACCGGCCATCTCCATTACTACGACGACGCGGCTGTGAATGCGAGGGCGGACGCACTGGGCGCTCCGGGGTTCGATCCCGAGAACAGCCCAGGCTCGGAGGACTGGTCGGCTGTGTGGTACACCCAGTTCACTCCCAATGAATCGGGGCAGTGGGAGTTCCAGCACGGAGGCGCGGACGACAACTGGGGCTTCTGGATCGATACGACCGGGGTGACCGGACAATTCGACGCTACCTCCGACCGATTCGCCGACGGCGCCTATATGAGCACCGGTTCCGGGGCCAAGGCCACTCCTGCACTAACGGCCGGTACGACTTATCTGCTTGCCTTTGGCATTCAGGATACCGGCGGCGGCGGCAACCTCCGTGATATCGAGTTCAGGAGTCCCAGCGGCGTCTTCACCGACTTGAATCCGACCGTGAATCCGGGCCTGTTCCAGACACCGGTTCAGCCCGATAACGACGTTATTAAGACGGGCGCGGGAACCACGACCCTCTACGGGGCCAATACGTTCAACGGCTCGGTCACGGTGGAACAGGGAACCCTGGTCGCCGCGAACGATGCCGCATTCGGTGTCGCGGGCGGCGACATCATCGCGCACAGCCGGACCACCATCGGCTTCCGGCAGACCACCGGCGGGACCGATGTCACCATTACCGGCGAGAATATTACCGGATTGGACGGCGCCGCTGCGGGACAGGGCGGGTCGTTGATCAACGTCAACGGCAACAATACCTTCGCGGGGAATATCGCCGCTTCGACAACACCGCTGGACTACAGTCTTGGCGTCTACTCCGCTGCCGGATCGCTCACCCTGGGAACGACAGGCGGCGGCAGTACGCTCGATACCCAGTTTTCCCGCCTGACGTTCGACGGCGCGGGAGATGTTGTCGTCAACAGCGCCATCACGGGCAAATCCGCCGCGGAAGCGGTCGCCACGTTCCACGGCTACCTTTTTGACGGAAACGACACGGACCTGCCGGGCGACAG
This sequence comes from Thermoguttaceae bacterium, assembly GCA_040772845.1. Taxonomy (GTDB): domain Bacteria; phylum Planctomycetota; class Planctomycetia; order Pirellulales; family Thermoguttaceae; genus PWXP01. The sequence continues at coordinate 3,245,605 of JAXGXG010000001.1, read as the reverse complement.
CAGCCAGGTGGCCGAGAAGTTCGGTTCCGGCCAAGTCTGGTTCGCCCAGGAGGCCGACTCCGTGAATTTCTGGGGAACGGACCTCTATGGCCGAGGCAATGTCGGCAGTCCGAACGATCCGAACAACTGGGCTGCGACCTACATCGCCGACCTGACGATCGACGGCACAGGCACGGCCAGCGTCCTCTTCCGCCACACCTCGGCCGACGACGCCAACCATATTCGGATCGACGCCAACCGCAACGGCGTCTTCGAAAGCGGCGCGACTGAGGATCCCTACGGCGGTGATCAGGGTGGAACCTACACGACCTCGGCCATTACCCTCGACTGCGGCGTGCCCATCCCGGTCGCACTGCAGACTCGCGAGGGCAGCGGTGGTTCCCGCTTCCAGCCGGAAGTCAGCCTCGATGGCGGCACGACCTGGCAACGGCTGGACACCGCAGGAATGACCGGCGCAACCCTGACAACCACTTTCAGTCCGGTCAACCGACTCATCAAACAGGGAACGGGCGCCACGACGCTGGCCGGCGACAATTCGGCGTACAGCGCCGACTACGTGGTGAAGCAGGGCACCCTCATTGCCGCGCACGACAATGCCCTTGGCGGCACCACGGGCACAACCCGAGTGACCGGAAGCGGCACGCTTGGCTTGCAGGGCGGCATCACCACTCCGGCAGCCGAAGTGATCACGATCCAGGGCCAGGGGCATGGCGCGGCCGGGGCACTGCGAAATATCTCGGAAAGCAACACCATTGGCGGCAATGTGGAGTTCGCCCCTTCGGCAGCCGATGTGAAGATGGCGTCCGATGCCGGCGCCCTCACGATCCAAGGGAATGTCGATATGCGGGCCTCGAACCTGACCGTTGCAGGCGCGGGCGACATGGTTATCGAAGGCGCGCTGTTCACTTCAGACCCCACGGTTACTGTCGGAACGGCAGGGCTTCTCGAAACCGTGTATAACGTAAACGACTCCGACAATCCGACCGCCGGGACGGCCGTCGCCGGGCCCACGGCCTACCTCAGCGTTCGGGCTGGCGAAACCACTTCGGCCCAGCCATGGAATTACGTAGTTAATAACGAAACGATCGTCTACCAGGGCCAGTTCTATGACGACGATGGGAAGTTCGCCTTCGCTGAGAACATTGATGATGAGGTGCGGATCTTCGTCGATGGCGTGCTGGTCCTCGCCAACGATACGTGGAATGTCCCCACCACAACCGCCAGCACTACGAACAACACGGCGGCCGGGGCCGGTGTGCTCGACTTCGGCATGGGCCCCGAATCGGACGGCTGGCACAATATCGAGTTCCGCTTCGCCAACGGCAGCGGCGGCGCCGGGCCGGCTACTGGTTCCGGCTGGACATCGACCTATGGGTTCGGGCTTAACGACGAACCGGCCCCAAGTTTCACGAGCATCAACGGCGACGATTACTTTGCACCGGTTGATCCCGGTAACGCAACGCTCTTCCGGCATAACCTGACCGAATACACCGCCCAGAACAGCCTGACGAAAACCGGCGCCGGCACACTGACACTTGGGGGCGACAACACCTACGCAGGTACGACCGACGTCGAAGAGGGCGTCCTGTGGGTCAATGGCTCGCACACCGGCGGCGGCGCGTACACCGTCCATAGCGGCGCGACGCTGGGCGGAACCGGCAGTATCGGCAGTGCGGTGGCCGTGAATGCAGGCGGAACGCTCAGTCCCGGCATGAGCCCGGGCGTGTTGGCCATGCAGTCGCTCGCCCTGGCGGCGGACAGCACCACGCTCATGGAGATCAACGGTCTGGTTCGCGATACGGAATATGACGGCGTCGATATCATCGCCGAGGACGGCCTGGCCTACGGCGGCGCGCTGGCAATCGATTTCGGCAACAGTACGTGGCTCGACGCCGGCGCCGTGTTCGACCTGTTCAATTACTCGGGAACCGCATCGGGTGCGTTTTCCGACGTGGTTTCCACCGGTTTCTATACCGGCGAGTGGCTGTGGGACGGCGTCGATACATTTTCGCTGGAATCGGGCTGGCAGACGCTCCTGTTCAGCCACGCCACGGGCGATCTCACCATCGTTCCCGAACCGGCTGCCTGGACGCTACTGCTGTGCGCCCTGGCGTGTGGGCTCCTGTCGCGGCGGCGGAGGTAAGACAATGACTGGCTGTATTGCGTCTGCTACGGCGGCGGAGCATGAGGCATAACACGCCAGCTTTGGCAGTGAAGCCGTTAAGGCTACGGCAATCGCGTGGCGCCCATGAGGTAGCGGTCGCATTCGCGGGCTGCGCCGCGGCCTTCGTGAATGGCCCAGACGACCAGGCTCTGGCCGCGGCGGCAGTCGCCGGCGGCGAACACGCCCTCGACGCTGGTCGTGTACCTGCCCTCGTCCGCCTGGAAGTTGCCACGCGCATTACACGCCACGCCCAGTTGCTCGGCCAGTTGCAATTCGGGGCCGAGGAACCCGAGCGCCAGCAGGACGAGATCGGCCTTCCAGTCCCGCTCGGCGCCGGGCAGCTCGTCGAACGCAATCCGTCCGCCCTCGAACCGCGGTTGGACCTGCACGGTGCGAATCCCTGCCACCCGGCCGTTGCCGTCGCTGAGGAACTCCTTACTCATGATCTGATAGTGGCGGGGGTCGGCGCCGAACCGGGAGGCCGCCTCGGCGTGCCCATAGTCGGTTCGGAAGATGCGGGGCCATTCGGGCCAGGGGTTGTCCTCCGCGCGTTCGGCCGGCGGTTGGGGGAACAGCTCGAAGTTCACCAGATTGCGGCAGCCATGGCGGATGGCTGTGCCCAGGCAATCGTTGCCCGTATCGCCGCCGCCGATCACAATCACGTCTTTCCCCTTGGCCGAGATGTACGTGCCGTCGGAAAGGTGCGAGGTGAGCAGGCTGTGCGTATTGCTGACAAGGTACTCCATGGCGAAATGGATTCCCGCCAGATCGCGGCCGGGGATGGGCAGATCGCGCGGCCGTGTCGCGCCGCAGCAGAGGATGATCGCATCGTACTGCCGCCTGAGATCGGCCACCTCGACCGTCTTGCCCACGTCGGAGTTCGGCGCGTATTCCACCCCCTCGGCCAGCATCAGGTCGAGCCGCCGGTCGACGATCTTCTTGTCGAGTTTCATATTCGGAATGCCGTAGGTCAGCAGGCCGCCCAGCCGATCGCCCCGCTCGAAGACCGTGACCCGATGGCCTGCCTTGTTGAGCTGGTCGGCGGCCGCCAGACCGGCCGGCCCCGAGCCGACGATGGCTACGCGTTTTCCGGTGCGTTGTGCAGGCGTGCGCGGCGTGATCCAGCCTTCGGCCCAGGCGCGTTCGATGATGGCGCACTCGATATTCTTGATGGTTACGGCGGGGTCGTGAATTCCCAGGCAGCAGGCGCCCTCGCACGGGGCGGGGCATACGCGGCCGGTGAACTCCGGGAAATTATTGGTTTTATGCAGCCGGTCGACCGCCTCGCGCCAGCGCCCCCGGTAAACCAGATCGTTCCATTCGGGGATCAGGTTATCGACCGGGCAGCCCATGGCCGACATGCAGAACGGCACGCCGCAATCCATACAGCGCGCGCCCTGCGTGGAAAGGTGCTCGTCCGACACGGGGAGCGCGAACTCGCGGAAGTCGGCCACGCGCTCGGCCGGCTCGCGGTACGGTACGGTCTCCCGCTGAAATTCAAGAAAGCCGGTTGGCTTGCCCATGTGAATCAACTCCTCGTATTGGCCGTTTCTGTGTATTCCTCTGCTGACGCGAGTGCTTCCATCTCTTCCAGTGCCCGCTGGTAATCCAGCGGCATCACCTTTACAAACTCGGGCACGGCATCTGCCCAGCGGTCCAGCAAACGGGCGGCGACTTGCGAATCCGTGGTCTCCTGGTGTTGGGCTATGAGGCTCCGCACCTGACTGATCTCTGACTCGTCGTTCTCCAGCGACTGCAGTTCGACCATGTCCCTGTTGCAGTTCGCCGGGAACTCGCCCTTGGGATCCCAGACGTAAGCAATGCCGCCGCTCATGCCGGCGGCAAAGTTGCGGCCGGTTGGTCCGAGGATGACCACGCGGCCGCCGGTCATGTACTCGCAACCGTGATCGCCGACGCCCTCGATGACCGCACTCGCGCCGCTGTTGCGAACGGCGAACCGTTCCGCCGCGCGGCCGCGGAAGAACGCCTGCCCGCTCGTAGCGCCGTACAATACAACGTTGCCGACCAGGATATTCTCGGCCGGGACGAAGGTGCAGTCCTTGGGCGGATAGACGATCACACGGCCGCCGGAAAGCCCCTTGCCCACGTAGTCGTTCGCATCGCCTTCGAGTTCCAGGGTCACGCCCTTGGCAAGGAACGCGCCGAAACTCTGCCCGGCCGAGCCGGTCAGCTTCACATGGATCGTGTCGTCGGGCAGCATCTGCTCGCCGCAGTGCTTGACGATCTCGTGGCTGAGCATGGCGCCGACCGCCCGGTTCGTATTGACCACTGGCAGCCACATGCGCGACTTCGCGCCTCGCTGGATCGACCCGCGAGCCAGGGCAATCAGCTTGTTGTCCAACGCCGTTTCGAGCTGGTGGTCCTGCTTCTGCGTGCAGAAGACGGCAACCCGGTCGTGCTTCTTCCGGGCCGGCGTGATGATGGGCGACAGATCGAGCCCGTCGATCTTCCAGTGCCGTACGTCCGGATTGCGACGGAGCACGTCCACGCGCCCGACCATCTCCTCAACCGAACCGAACCCGAGTTTCGCCATCAGTTCGCGCGCCTCTTCGGCCACCATGAACAGGTAGCGGATCACGTGCTCCGGCTTCCCCTGGAACCGCTTGCGCAGGACGGGGTCCTGGGTGGCAACGCCGACCGGGCAGGTGTTCAGATGGCACTTGCGCATCATGATGCAGCCCAACGTAATCAACGGCGCGGTGGCGAATCCGAACTCCTCGGAGCCCAACAGTGCGGCCAGCACGACGTCGCGCCCGGTCTTCAGGCCGCCGTCGGTCTGGAGGACCACGCGGCTTCGCAGATCGTTCAGTACGAGAGTCTGATGCGTTTCGGCCAGGCCCAATTCCCACGGCAGGCCGGCGTGCTTGATGCTGGTCAACGGCGAGGCGCCCGTGCCGCCGCCGTCGCCGGCAATCACGATATGGTCGGCGTGCGCCTTCGCCACACCTGCGGCAATCGTGCCCACGCCCATTTCGGAAACCAGCTTCACGCTGACCCGCGCCGTTGGGTTGGCGTTTTTCAGGTCGTGAATGAGCTGTTTGAGGTCCTCGATGGAATAGATGTCGTGATGCGGAGGCGGGCTGATCAGTCCGACACCGGGTGTCGAGTGGCGGATGCGCGCGATGTTGGCGTCGACCTTATGGCCGGGCAGTTCGCCGCCTTCGCCCGGCTTCGCACCCTGGGCCACCTTGATTTGCAACTCGTCGGCTTCGGTCAGGTAGTGAATCGTGACGCCGAATCGGCCCGAGGCCACTTGCTTGATGGCCGAACGGAGCGGATTGCGGCTTCCATCGGGCTGCGGGGTGAGCCGTGCCGGGTCTTCGCCCCCTTCGCCCGTATTGCTCTTGGCCCCGATCGCGTTCATCGCCTTGGCCAGCGATGTATGGGCCTCTTCCGAAATCGAGCCGAAGCTCATTGCCCCGGTGCAGAATCGCTTGACGATCTCGGCGGCCGATTCCACTTCCTCCAGCGGGATCGGGTTGGTCAGCGCTTCCGGCCGGAAGTCCAGCAGCCCCTTCAGGTGACAACGGGTGATCGCGTTGGCATTCTCCCGTTCGGCGAACTGGCGATACCGCTGCCGGTTGTCGCCGCGGGCGGCCGCCTGCAGGTCGGCGATGGCTTCGGGCTGCCACATATGATGCTCGCCGTTGGCGCGCCAGTGGAACTCGCCCGGGTTGGGCAGCATGGCCTGCCGATCGCGCTCGCGGAGCGGGTAGCCCTGGGCATGGCGCTCCAGCGCCTCCTGTGCGAGAATACTGAAGCCGACGCCTCGTATCCGGCTGCCTGTACCGGCAAAGCACCGTTCAACCACTTCGTCGTCCAGTCCGACCGCCTCGAAGATCTGGGCGCCCTTGTAGCTCTGCAGCGTGGAAATGCCCATCTTGCCCATCACTTTGAGCATGCCTTTCGATACGGCCTTCCGGTACCTGGCCACCACGGTCTCATCGTCGGGGAACTGGTCGGCGTCGAGCCGGTTGTCGCGGCGTGCTTCCCATAGCGCCTCGAATGCCAGGTAGGGATTGATGGCGTCGGCTCCATAGCCGACCAGCAGGCAATGATGATGCACCTCGCGTGCTTCGCCCGTCTCTAGAACCAGGCCGATGCGCGTACGCTTCACCTGCCGGACCAGATGATGGTGCACGGCTCCGCACGCCATGAGCATAGGCAATGGGATGTGGCGCGGTCCCATACCCCGATCGGAGAGCACCACGAGCGTACAGCCGCGGTCGACCGCGGCCTCGGCCTCGGCACAGATGCGGTCCAGTGCGTCCGTCATGCCGCGCACCCCCTGCTCGCGCGGGAAGGTGATATCGATTTCGCGCGTGGCCCAGCCGCGAACGTCGATCCGCTTCATCGCCGCCAGCTCGGCATTGGTCAGAATCGGATGCGGTACGCGCAGCCGGTTGGCATGCTCCGGCGTGGTCTCCAGCAGATTGCGCTCCGGGCCGATGTAGCATTCCATCGACATAACGATCTCCTCGCGGATCGAGTCGATGGCCGGATTGGTCACCTGGGCAAAAAGCTGCCGGAAGTAGTCGTACAACATGCGAGGCTGGTCGCTCAGGCATGCCAGCGCGGAGTCGTTGCCCATCGAGCCCACCGGATCACGCTGGGCGACGACCATGGGCAACAGCATGAACTGCATGGTCTCCTGCGTGTAGCCGTGCGCCTGCATCCGCTCGAGCAACGTCTCGGGTTCGTAGCCGGGCACGTCGTCGCCCGGATCGAGATCTGCCAGTTCAAGCCGCTGCTCGCTGAGCCATTGGCCGTACGGCCGCTGCGAAGCCCAGGTTTCCTTGAGTTCTTCGTCGGGCACGAGTCGCCCCTGCTCGAAATCGACCAGGAACATACGCCCCGGCTGTAGCCGACCCTTTTCTTTGATCATCTTCGGCGGGACGGGCAGTACGCCCACCTCGCTGGCCATGATCACCCGGTCGTCGTGTGTGACGTAGTACCGGCTAGGCCGCAGCCCGTTGCGGTCCAGCACCGCGCCGATGTACTTGCCGTCGGTAAAGACGATGGACGACGGCCCGTCCCACGGCTCCATCAGGCAGGAGTGGTACTCGTAGAAGGCCCGCTTGGCCGCCGGCATCGATTCGTGCCGCTGCCACGCTTCGGGGACCATCATCATGACGGCCTCTTGCAGCGTGCGCCCGGTCTGCAGAAAGAACTCCAACACGTTGTCGAACGTACCGGAGTCAGAGCAGTCGGGCTCCACCACCGGAAACAGCTTCGCTAGTTCCGGACCGAACACCTCGCTGCGCAGCAATCCTTCCCTCGCCCGCATCCAGTTCATGTTCCCCCGCAGCGTATTGATCTCGCCGTTGTGCGACATGAACCGGTTCGGCTGAGCCCGGTCCCAACTCGGGAACGTGTTTGTGCTGAAACGCGAGTGGACCATGGCCAGGTGGGTCACGTAATCCGGATCGCACAGGTCGCGGTAGTAGACGGTCAACTGGTGTGACGTGAGCATGCCCTTATACACGATCACCCGCGTGGACAGGCTGCAAATGTAGAACTCCTTCGCCTGCCGCAAGTCCGTATTCCCGCGAATCTCGTGACTCGCCCGCTTGCGGATCAGGTAAAGCTGCTGTTCGAACTCGTCCGCTCCCACGCCGTCGGCCGCGGCCACAAAAAGCTGCTCGATCCACGGCTCGCCTGCTCGGGCCGTTTCGCCGATATCGGCGTGGTTGGGGCAGGTAAAGACCTTGCGCCATCCGACCAGGCGCTGCCCTTGCTCGGCAATAATGCGTTCGACGGCCCGCTTGCACGGCACGCGTTCGGCCGCCAGCTTGGGGAAGAAGACCACACCGGCGGCGAACCGGCCCGGTTCGGGCAGGTCGGCCTTCAACTCGTCGCGAGCGACCTTGCGCAGGAACTCGTGCGGCAAAGCGGTCAGCATGCCGGCCCCGTCGCCCGTGTTCGCCTCGCAGCCGCATGCGCCGCGATGGTCCATGTTCTTCAGGACCGTCTCGGCATCGCGGACGATCTGGTGGCTGCGCTCGCCCTTAATATGGGCAACGAACCCCACGCCACAACTGTCATGTTCCATCCGCGGGTCGTAGAGCCCGCACTGGCCAGGCGCCTCCGCATCGTTTCGTCTGGTCATTCGTCGCCTCTTTGACATGCATCCCCGCCGCCGAACGCCCATCTGCAGGGGCGGCATTTACCCCGCCCCTTATCTAGCCAGGTCGTTCGTGACGGTTCGTAGTTCCGCCTTCAGGCGGTTTGCAATCCGTGGTTCTGGTATCCAGCGGCGGAGTCGCCAACACCCGATGAATCAGCCGATGATTCATCTGCATTAGCTGCCCGACACTCAAATTAACATTTATGAATACTGTTATCGCCTAACATTATTGTTATAAATACAATCCTATTCCGAAACTCCCCCACGGTCAAGGGGCAATTTTCGAGAAGTCGCGCCCGATCGAGCAAGGCACCCGGGCTCTTCCGTTTCTAGGTGCAGGCCGCTGCAATGTAGTAGGCACACTCCGTTGTGCCGTCCACCGGGTGAAGCAGTCTGCACCTAGAAACGGAAGAGCCGGTACCCGGAGACGCTTGCCGAACGTGGCGGAAGCGCCACCTACAAACCAACCTGCGGCACGTGGTACAATCGCCGCGTTTGACCTTTGGCACGGAAAAGGGGGCGGATGCCACGAATCTCGAACGGAAAGGTACAGGTCAACCTGTCGAAAGGGGATGCCTGATGGCTCGCCAGTCGTCGCACGACTCTCCGAGTCGTGAACCTCCCGAATTCGGACTCGACTTGGAGAGTTGAGCAACGATTTGCTGATCGTCACGGCCTCTGGGGGCCACTTTTTGGGGGTGACACAGAACGAAAAAACGGCCATGATCCACCAAAAGTCAAGGAAGGAGGTGGACCATGGCCAAAGGATTGGCTGGAGGCTCGTCTGGGAACATTCGTACCATTTGTTTGCCGATTGGGGAAGGGGAATATCGGGAGGTTGCCAACGACGGCGCGAGATTCCGTCGCGTGGTAGACCGCTGCTACCAGGAGATGCCGGAGTTGTTTCCGGAGAGCTTTGAAAAGGGGTACGAGTTGAAGGACCGCCGAGAATCGAGCAAGACGGGGTTGACGATCCGCCGTATCGAGTTGCGGAACGGTACGGCGTACAGCATTCGCCCCTCGTTTCTCATGCCCTATCTCAGTGCTCGAACCAACGATGCCGAAGCACCCCTGTTTCTGCGGAAGTTCGGCGTTCCCTACTGGGCATTGGCTCACGTTTTCGGTCGCGACGCGATGTACTGGTACCGCCTGGAAACGGGCTTGGGACGCAACAGCATCGTGGGGACCACCGTCCGCCGGGCGGCGTTGCCCGAACACCTGTTGGCCGACGAACATCACCAACCCCGGAACGGGGAGAAAAAGTACATCGCCACCACCGTTGGCAACGGCGTTGTTCTCGGTGCCGCGGTGGCGGAAACGGCGAGTACGGACGATTTGACCACGGCCTATGCCGTTTTCCGCGAAGAGGCTCGCAACATTCAGCCCGACTACGCACCGAAGTCGGTCAACACCGACGGCTGGAAGGGTACGAAAGCCGCCTGGCGGAGCCTCTTCCAGGGGGTCCTGATCATCCAGTGTTTTCTTCACGGGTGGCTGAAGATACGAGAGCGAGCCAAGCATCTGAAGGACACGTTTGCGGAGATTTCCGAGCGAGTCTGGGACGTCTATCATGCTCCCGACCAACGGACGTTTTCGCAGAAGCTTCAGGCGTTGAAGAGTTGGGCCACAACGCGGTTGTCCGGGGTCGTCCTGGAGAAGGTCATGGATCTGTGCGAAAAGCGCGACCGATGGCTTGTTGCCTACCAACAACCGGGGTGCCACCGCACCAGCAACATGCTCGATCGGCTGATGCGGTCGATGAATCGGTACTTCGACAACGGTCAACATCTGCACGGTTCGCTCGAATCCTCTAAACGACACAGCCGTAGCTGGGCCTTGCTGCACAATTTTGCCCCTTGGTGCCCGGCCGCTACCCGGAAGAACGCCAGCTGGCGCAGCCCCGCTGAACGCTTTAACAAGCACCGTTACCACGAGAACTGGCTACACAACCTCCTGGTGTCAGCCTCCCTCGGCGGATACCGAACAGGTGGCCCCCAAAAAACGTGACAACTAGACGATTTGCTATCACTCGTGGAATGGGAGTGTCTAATGGCTCGCAAGAAGAAGGTCACCCCGGGCAAGTCGCTTGCCCTGCCGGCGGACTACCGGGAGTTGCTCGAATCGCTCAAAGCCCGCATCCGGCAGGCGCAGACCAAGGCGATGCTGTCGGTCAACCGCGAGTTGATCCGGCTCTATTGGGACATCGGGCGGAGGATTGTCGAGCAGCAGAGCAAAGAGGGCTGGGGCAAGGGCGTCGTCGACCGGCTGGCGGGCGATCTGCAGAAGGCGTTTCCCGGCATCGGCGGTTTCTCGGCCAGCAATGTGTCCCGGATGCGGGCATTTTACTTGGCGTATGCGGCGACGGGCGAGATTTCGGCACGGGCTGTGCCGAAATTGGCCGACCAACGACCGACCGTGAAGAAATCGGCACGGGCCGTGCCGAAAATGGCCCAAAAGCGCAATTCGGATCATGCGCAAACGGAACCGCCGTCGCCCTTGGGGGACATTCCGTGGGGACACAACATCGTCCTTCTGTTCAAGCTCTCGGATCGAATGCAGCGGCTGTGGTACGCCGCCAAGACGCTGGAACACGGCTGGAGCCGAGCGGTGCTGACCGTGCAGATCGAAGGAGACCTTTTCGGCCGCCAAGGGAAGGCGATCACCAATTTCTCCGACCGGCTGCCGGCCCCCCAGTCGGATCTGGCCCAGCAGTCGCTGAAGGATCCGTATCTGTTCGACTTTCTGACGTTGCACGAAGAGGCAGTCGAACGCGACCTGGAGGCCGGGCTGGTCGAGCACATCCAAAATGCCTTGCGAGACATTGCCAAGCCGATTGGCGTCGCCCAGTGGCAAACCAGGCTGGTGCAATCGCTGCCCGAGACACTGAAAGGGAGCTTGCCGAGCATCGAGGAGATTGAGGCCGAGTTCGGAAAGGAGGAAGGCCCATGAGCGACGAGCTTCCGTCCTTCCTGGAAGAGGGTGCAGCGGCCGACTTGCATGGCTGGAAGAAGGCCGCCGGCCGGCTTGCCCGGCCCCCAGGTCAGCTCTGCAACTGTTGCAGAACTTGCTCGTTCTATCATTGCCTCCTGAATGAAAGCCACCCCCCATGACCCATCAAGAGCAGCTTACCTTCAATACGGCCGGGCACGGACGGATGACCGATCTGACCGATCGTGTGGCGGAAGTCGTGCGCCGATCCGGCGTTCAGACAGGCGTGGCCCAAGTGTTTGCAGTCGGCAGCACGGCTGCCATCAGTGTGGTCGAATTCGAGCCGGGCTTGTGCCGCGACGTACCTGAAACGCTCGACCGACTCATGCCCCCCAGCCGCGAGTACGGCCACGAGCAGGCGTGGCGCGACGGCAACGGCCACTCGCACTTGCAGGCAACCTTGATGGGCCCATCGCTGGCGGTCCCCATTGGTCAGGGCCAACTCATCCTTGGCGCCTGGCAGCAGGTCTTTCACATCGAATGCGACGTCCGCGGCCGTAACCGTACCGTGGTTGTTACCGTGTTGGGTGACGCCTAAGCCCAGAATCCAACGCCAAAATCTCAGATTTGAGATTTGAGATTTGAAATCTCGGCTGACAGATGGGAAATCCCACGGTCGTGGCTGTCCGCTGTCACTTGCACGCAGAACCGTTCACTGGCTCTTCAGCTCGAAGTCGATCTCGTTGGGGCCGGGCTGGACGGTTGCGGTCAGTTCGGTCTTGGCGTTGTAGCGGGGGAGGAGCGTTTCGGGTTTCGTCTCGGTCTGCGTCGAAATACGCACCGTGTGCTTGCCGATGGCGGCCCCCTTGGTGTCCCGGATGTAGGTCAGCTCGTAATGCCCCGTTGTGTCGGTCATCCCGGTCGAACCACGGACGGTGCCCGGATCGAACTGTACGATTGCGTCGGCAAGTGGTTTGCCGTCGAGGGTCACCACGCCCTCCACCGTACCCAAGTCCGGCCGGTCGCCCTGCCCGCAGCCGATGCAGCCAAGGACACAGGCAGCCGCAAGGGCAAGCCCACGGAATTGCTTTGTGTTCCGCCCGATGATGCCTTTCATCTTGTTCACTCCGTTTCGAGACGTTTTAGCGTTTCCAAAAGCACGGTGCGCCCGACGGTGTCGAACCGCAATTCGCCCAAGGGTTGGCCGGCGTCCGGTCGATCGAACAGATAGGGATGGATGGCAACCGTGGGCAACACGGCTCCCTTGCCCATTGCCGGCCCGCCATCCAGGATACCTCCTCGGCAGACTGCGCCAACTACCCCATACCCTGCTCCTGTCGTGAACTGCAGCAGAGGTTCGATGCCGCGGGCTGGGTCGGTATCACGAACCATCGGGCAGGCGGGGCGCTGCCAACCGGCAGGCGTGAATGGATTTCGCAGTAAGGTCCAGCTCGCAGCCCCATACGTCGCGAGCGCCAACTTACACGCAGGCACTTCCGCCGGTTCTTTGGGCCATTGCTCGGGCAGTTTCGTGGTAGCCTTTTTGAACTCCGGAAAGACCACTGCCGGCACCTGCTCGCCAATCCATATCACACATCCACCTGCAGCCCGATAGGCCGCCAGGTTCGCCTCGATCGATTTTGCGTCGATCCCGGCATAGGACCGGAGCCGATCGGCAATGAAGAGGATCACCGGCGTCTGGGGCGGGTCTGGCGCCTTGTGCTGCAGATCGCGTAGGTCGAGCGTGGCGTACGGTCGGCCGGCGTCGGCAAGCGTGCGGCAGGCGGCTACGGCTAGTACCCGCTGATGGAATCCGAGCGCCGATTCGTTCATTCGCCAGGTCGGTTCAAGCACAACGCCGATTGCGCCGCGAGTCTCGTCATCGGCCGGGCGGAGGATCGGTGCGAACAGGGCCTCGTCGGCCAGTTTGCGCGAGGCGACCCAGTCGGCCACAGCCGCATGATAATCGGCCTTCAGTGCTGGCATATCGACCGGGAACTCCCTCTTGGCCAATCGCAGGGCCACTTCCGTATCGCGCAGCGTATACACCACGCCCCACGCGCCCAGTTGGGCCAGGTGCTGCTGGCGAGCAAGGCGGTGTTCCTGGTTGCCCGTTTGCGCGTAGTCGAACGCCGCCTTCAGCAGCGGATAGCCATGCTGGGCGCAGAAGCCGGCGCCCCGGTGGCCATACAACATGATGTCGAACATCGTCTGCCGGGCGCTACGGCCGTCGTCGGCAACGCACATGGCATCGACCGTCTGGCCAAACAACTTCTTGTCGGCGTCAGTTTCTGTGGCCGTCTTCAGGTCCAATCGGCCCGCTACCCGGCCGAACGCCTCGCCGCCCGGCAGCTCCAGATCGATCTGCGACCAGTCGTAGGTGGCCACGTGGACGATCGGATCGTGATTGCAGGCCGACATATCGGACGTCGAATGGCTCAGCACGGCAATCCAGAACAGCGCCGTGTCGGATTGGTCCGCGCGGAGCGCATCGACCAGCAGCAGCCAGATGACCGGCCGCGCCCAATCGTGATGCAGGTCGTAGCGGCGTTTCACGTTATACTTCTGGAGCATGGCCATGCCTTGCGGCCCGATCAACTCGGCCTCGGCATCGAAGGTCTCGAAGCTGTCGGGATAGCCACACCACGGGCCAATCGCCTTCCGGACGGCCTGGTCGCCAAGTTTTTCCCGGAAGCCTTCGGGCAGTCGCTCGACAACAGCCTGCATCACCACACCGTGCCCGCCCCACGCCGCCGCCCGGTCAGCCCACACGGCGAAAATCCAGCCCAGAAGCAGCAGGCATCCTAAGAAAAACCATGGATATCGGGACGATTGGTTCATGATTGCACCCTTTTTACGCCAGTATGCGGGCACAGGCATAGTAATGCAAGCGAAAACGGAAGCAGCAGGGTATCGTCTACAATCGGTCCGATCCGACCGATCACAGACTCACCGTCGCGGCTACTTCTTCTGCTGGAATGTTTTCCGGTCCAGCACCGCGCCGGCGAGGCTTTTGATTTCTACTGCGAGCGTGCGGGCGGCGCGGTCAAACGTCATCAGCAGGTAGTTGTGCTCGCTGGCGAGGAACTCCGAATGCGGGTCCGGGTAGCGATCGCCTTTTCCTTGGAGTGCCGTGTTGTAGTAGGTGTGGCCGTCCAGTTCGGCCCGTTCTCCATAGTGGCCGTAGCCAGTGACACACAGGGTCCCTTTACGGAACATGTCGTGCCAGGCGCCCTTGGCCCGGCTTCGCGCGGCGGCGTTCTGCGCGTTGTAGAGCGTGATGACGAAGCGGTCGCCGCAATCCGCCATGAGGTCCCTATACCACCGGAACTGGTCCGAATCGGCATCGTAGTCGTGCGACGTCTGCCACGTAGTCCCCTGGTCGGAGAGATGGTGCAGGTCGAGTGCGATGAACCGCACACCGAATGCCGGCAGGTCGAAGCGCCACTTCCATTCGTCGTCGGGTAGTTCGAAGAACCGGCAGAAAGCCGTCGCGCTAACATCGTACACCGGCTTCTCCGGCGGCGCGGGGCCCCGCGGGCGAATCTGCTTGTCGTGGTTGCCCAGTACCGGCATAAACGGCGTGGAGCGGAACAGTTCAGGGTATGCCGCTACCAGTTTCGCATACGGAAGAATGCATTCGGGGTGATCTTCGCCGCACAGCGGGTAGATGTTCGAGATGTTGTCGCCTGCCGTCATCAGCAGATGCGGATCGTCGGCCATCAGGGCAGCCAGGTCCGGTTTTCCCTGCCAGTCGGCCACGACGGCCACGCGGAGCACGTCGGTCGAATATGCCTTGAACTTGGCCGGCGCCGAGTTCTGTTCCCCCGTACTCACCTGGTAATGGCATACCGTAGCGGATTCGGGCAATGGGATTTCGACGTGATGCAGCGTGGTGTTCTCGTCTGTGCGAACCGTTTGCCCCAGCGTCTCCGTCGGGCCGAAGTGAACGGTCGAATCGCCCGGCTGCTCAGACAGCCAGTTCACAACGATGTGCCCCGGGTCGTTCGTACCGTGGGTCAGCCAGATTTGGGTGATGGCAGGCGTGGTTTCAGCCGTGGAGGCGCCGGCGGCGATAAGGGCCGCAAAAATGCAGGAAGCGAGGCGTGCAGTCATGATCATTGAGGGATGGAGAGGAGTTCGGACGTAGCGATTCCGCCCATGTATTTGAAGGTAAGGGTCGACATGTTCTCGCTCAGGAATCGCATGGAACCGTCGGCCATGCCGAAGTGCGCGCCGCCGGGATGGTCGCTGCCCGGCGACTCGAAGAAACCGTTGTTCATGCCTCCGGGGCTCCCTGCCGTATGGTCGGTGTTGAACAGCGTGGAAATACCGGCAACGGCCCAACCATCTTCACTCCAACTGGGGCACTGGGTCTCGCGCAGTCGTTGCAGTTCGCCGGTCATGATCGTATTGCTCGTCCCGTCGCGGATATCGGAGAACCGCACAGAGACGTTCGAAGGCAAACGCGAACATGCCGACTGCCATTGTACTACGGCGAAAGAGACGTGTGCAACCGATTTCTGACCGCAGAAAGCCGAATGCGCTGTTCGCAAGTCCTTGGCTGGAGAGGACCTGGGAGAGGGTTAAAAATGGTCTTACCCGCAAAGTCGTGATTTTTCTCCGTGTTTTGGCCGCCGACTAGCCGATTTTTTGGATTTTTCGACCACTCCTCCCCTTGTGCGGGGATTAGTTGCGGTGTATAATAGGCCCGTCAGTTACGCACGGAGGCCAACCATGAGAATCCAAGTCCAACTTCCGCTGTTCGCCTGGGTTTGTCTGGAAGACGCGCCCGCTCTGGTCACCCTTCGACGCCTCTTCGAGACCATCCCGGATGGGCCCTTGCTCGAAAGCCTTCGGACATGGCGCGGCCGGGGACGTAACGATTATCCGGTGCTCGTCCTTTGGCGTGTCGTGGTGTTGACCATGGCACTGAGGCACCGGGATGTGGAGGCCTGCTTAGGAGAGCTGAGGCGGAATCCGTCGCTGCAGAAGATCGCCGGCATCGAGTCGCCGGAACAAATCCCCAACGGATGGAACGTCTCCCGCTTCCTGGACGTGCTTGGGCAAGATCCCCATCGGCCGCATCTTGAGGAGATATTCAACGTGATGGCTCAGCGATTGGGCCGTGCCGTGCCGGACTTGGGGGAAAGCACCGCCGGCGATTCGACATGGCTGAATGCTCGGCGCACCCGGGCCGATGCCCAGAAGCACAAAGAGGAAATGGAGCAGAAGAAGGCGGCAGACGCCGGGAAGGAATCATCCAGACCCGCGGCGGCGAGCGGCCCTTCTGAGGTAGAGCGAGGGACCCACGGCCCCGTCCCGTCTCAACAACCGGCAACGATCCAAGGTGCAACGGCTGCGGAGGGCTCAGCCGATTCGGCTGCCGACAAGAGGGCATCGAAGATCGAACTGGACAAGAACGGCCTGCCGCAGCCGGCCGGCGGCCGGAAGGAATACAAGAATGAAGACGGCCTAGTCAGTCGTATTGTGGAATGGTTTGGGTTCAAACTGCACCTGCTTGTCGACACGCGTCACGAAGTGTCCTTGGCGTACCGCATCAGTTCGACAAAGACGGGTGACAACGAGATGCTGCCGATCCTGGTCGATCAGGCCCAAGCGAACCTTCCCGAGGGGCGCATGGCAACGCTCGCTTACGACAAAGCGGCTGACGACGCCAAGGTCCATCAGAAGCTGCACGAATCCGGCATCAAACCGGTCATCCAAAACCGTTCGCTATGGAAGGAGGAGCACGAGAGAATGCTTCCCGGCCACGACGGCAACTCGAATATCGTGTACGATGAGGCGGGTACACTACACTGCTATGATCGCGTAAGTACGCCTATGGTTCGGCACCGCATGGCCTACATCGGCCACGAGCCGTCCCGGGGCACTTTGAAGTATCGCTGCCCGGCGATGCATGAGGGCTGGGAATGTCCGATGAGCTCTCGCTGCAACGCAGGCAAGAAGTACGGCTTGACGGTGCGAGTCAAACAAGAGATCGACCTGCGACGGTTTCCTGCTATTCCGCGTGCCACGAAGCAGTTCGAGCGGCTTTACAAGGGCCGCCCGGCTGTGGAGCGGGTCAACGCGCGGCTTAAGATATTCTGGGGCATCGATGACGGGAACGTCACCGGCGCCGCGAGATTTCACGCTCTGGTCGGCACGGTGATGATCGTGCATGAAGCGTTCGCTACGATGCTGGCCAGTCTACCCCGGCATGAAGGGTCGCTGGGCAAGATGCGGCTGAGCCCGATCGCCAAGGCGATCGACGCGCAGATTCGGGGCAAGGAGTTGCCTCCGAAGCGGCCACGGCGGAAGAAGCCACGAAGCTCTTCCGAGAGGCAGCAGCGTCTGTTCCGCTGACCCGCACAAGGAGAAGACAACACTCGGTCTACAGACAACCACCGCTGGCAAGCTAGCAGTTGCGACGGCGTTCGGGCTTTGGGCCGCGAAGCCCAAGCAGCATGCCTGCTTGCCCCGGCGTATGCTGCGCCTCGCCCTCGGCGCTGACTTCCGAGGGTGCGCCGTATCCTCGCCTCGCTGTGGATCGCCCTGTTGTCTTCCTGAGTGCTTCGCGCCCCCTTCGTCTCCGAAGCGGTCCACCCGCCATCCGGAACGCAAGCCGTACCCGCAGAGGCACCCCTCGTCCTGTCTGTTCTCAGCCCGCGCAGCGTCACTCGCCGGTGCTTATCCCCGGACCACAGCGCATTCGGCTTGACCGCAGAACAGCCTGAAACCGTCTGTGCCCCCATGGCCGGCCAGACCAACAAGCCCGCATGGCGGGGGGGCAATGCTTTCGGCACGCTTTCTGTCGCTTCGTGTGCCGGGGGCTGCACGGCGATGTCTCTGACTGGTATAATTGACTAACTCGAATTCGATGTGTCGGAGAATCGTGGAACGAACGTCTGACGCGCGGATCCGGAAAGAATCGCAATGCCTGGAAAAAGTAACTCGGAAACAAGCCCGGACTATCGGTTGGAAACGTATCTCTCGCTGGCCGATGCGGAGTTGACGTCGCGCATCGAGCAGGTGAAGCGGGACATGGGCCCGCGGCTGCTCATTCTGGGGCACCACTATCAGCGTGATTCGGTCATTGCCCTTTCCGACCTGCGGGGCGACAGCTACAAATTGGCTGCTTTGGCGGCATCCGATTCGCGTTGCGAGGCCATCCTTTTCTGCGGTGTGCACTTCATGGCGGAGACGGCCGATATCCTGGCCAACCGGCCGGAGCGACTCGCCGAGCGTGACGGCCAGCGCGTGCCTGTCAGCTTGCCTGACCTGGCTGCCGGCTGCTCGCTGGCCGATATGGCGGATACCGATCAGGTTGAACGCTGCTGGGCACAGCTTGGCGAGGTGATCGATACGGACGACCTGCTGCCGGTGACGTATGTCAATTCGACTGCGGCGCTGAAGGCATTTTGCGGCCGGCACGGCGGGATCGTATGCACCTCGTCGAATGCGCGAGCAGTGATGGATTGGGCGTTCGCCCGTCGCAGTCGCGTGCTGTTCTTTCCCGACCAGCACCTGGCGCGCAATACGGCCCGGGCCATGGGCATTCCGCTGGAGCAAATGCCGCTGTGGGATCCGGCGGCCCCTGCACTTGGCGGTCATTCGGCCGACGTGCTGCGCCATAGCCGCGTGATCCTATGGAAAGGCCTTTGCAGTGTTCACCAGGTATTCCAGCCGGAGCACATCGCGCGGTTCCGCAACGCGCATCCCGCCGGGCGCGTGATTGTTCATCCCGAATGCCAGATGGACGTGGTCGATCAGGCCGATCAGGCCGGCTCGACCGCGGCCATCATCGATGCCGTCGCGCAGTCGCCGCCTGGCGCGTGCTGGGGGATCGGAACGGAGTTGAACCTGGTGAACCGGCTGAAACAGCAGTACCCGGACCAGCAGATCGAATTCCTGGCCGACGCAGACGGGCTATGCCCGACGATGTACCGCATTGACCTGCCGCACCTGTGCTGGGCGGCAGAGAACCTCGCCGCCGGTACGCCGGTCAACGTCATTACCGTCGAACCGGAGATCGCAGCAGGCGCTTTGCTCGCCCTGCAACGGATGCTCGACGTGCACTGACCCGGACGTCTATGGCTTGCTATCGGTTGTGTTTTCCGGCATGCCGCCAGAAGGTTTCTCGGGTGCGGCGCCCGGCGGAGCGATTTCGTCTGCGCCGCCATGGACCTCCTTGCCGTCCACCCACACTTCACCGCCCCGGTCTACCCATGCGGCAGCCGTGTTACCCAGCAAGTCGCAGTTGCGTATGCGTGTTAGCGAGTACGGAAGCGTCAGTACCTGGGCTTCCCCATTGTTGCCCACCAGGCAGCCCTCGATCGTTACTTCCGAGGCGCCGCCGACCGAGATGCCTGCCCGGGCATTTCCCCGGCAGGTGAGTCCGGCCAGGAAGACATCGCGGGCACTGTTGTGGGCGCTGATGCCGTCGAGTTGGAAGCCTTGCACGGTCAGATCGAGGATGGCCACGCGTTCCACGTGGTACAGCGTGATTCCGACAGGAAGTCGGGCGTAGGTAAGCGCATAATCCGCGGGGATCTTGTCCTGGTCAACGCAGAAGTAGATAGCCCCGTCGAGGAAGCACCATTGGGTCGGGTTCAGTTGCGGCGGGCGATCGGCCTCTATCGCCGGAACTACGCGAGGCGCGGGGCGGCCGTCGAGGAACAGTTGCGCCTGCCCCTTGCGCGGCGGGGAAAAACGGAACACGGCCCCTTCATCGTGTTCCCACGCTTCGGGTGGGACCGGCTCCGAGCCGTCCAGTGTGGCCCCGTTGCCGACGATGGTCAGCGGGCGGTCGGGATACCCGCTATGACGCGTGCCTACCAGGCTGATGCTCTCGCGATAGGGCCGATCGGTCTTCGTCAGGACAATCCGGTCGCCCGGACCTGCCAGCCGGAGTGCGCGGGCAAGCGTTCGGACCGGCCCGCTTCCGTCGGGGGCGCTCTGCAAGCCGAGCCCGTTGAACTGGTCGTCGCCCGACGTATTGCTAACAAAGATATCACGGCCGGAAGCTGGCGCCGCCGGGAAGACGTATGAAAAGCTCAGAAGAACCGAAAAGACGACAAATGCTCTGTGCGACATAATGACCGTGCCGAAATGAGTTTCGCTGACGACGCTGCTGCAAGCCGCTGCGCCTGCGATCCAAGGAACCGCTGCCGATGCTTTCCCCACACCCGTGGGGGACCATTCCCTGGCAGCCATTATCTGATAGTATACACAGACGGCACAGGAGGTCACCATGCGCGTCGAAATTGGCAAAGCCGTGGTCGAACTACACCAGGGCGACATCACCAACGAAACAACCGATGCTATCGTCAATGCGGCGAATAGCCAGTTGGCCGGCGGAGGGGGCGTAGACGGCGCGATCCACCGCCGTGGCGGGCCGGCGATTATGGCCGAGACCGATCGCCGGTATCCCAACGGCTGCCCCACCGGTTCCGCCGTGATCTCCGGGGCCGGCAATCTGCCGACGAAATATGTCATCCACGCGGTGGGCCCGGTGTGGAGCGGCGGTAACCGAGGCGAGGCCGATCGACTGGCGTCCGCCTACTGCTCTTGCCTGGAATTGGCCGTCGAGCACGATTGCCAGAGCATCGCCTTTCCGTCACTGTCGACCGGCGCGTACCGCTACCCGGTGGATCAGGCGGCCCGGGTCGCCCTGCAAACCGTGATCGACTTCCTGCGAGGATTCGACGGGCCGCTTACCGTACGATTTGTTTTGTTCAACGAAGGTATCTACGGCGCATACGCCGCGGCCCTGGAAGAACTGGTATAAGCCGCCGGTGACTGTTCAGGTGAACGTATTCCGTGAAGAGACCGATCTGCTGGGCGCGGTCAACGTACCTGCCAATGCCCTTTGGGGCGCCCATACGCAGCGCGCCATAGAGAACTTTTTCCTTGCCGACCGGCCGGTGCATCGGGCGCTCGTCCACGCATACGGCGCAGTGAAACTGGCCGCGGCTCGCGCGAACCACGAAGTTCAACCGTGGCCGGAGGCAACGTGGGACGCCATAAGCGAAGCGTGCGAGGAGCTTATGGAGGGCCGCCTCGACGATGCCGTAGTGGTCGACGCCCTTCAGGGTGGGGCCGGGACCTCGACCAATATGAACGTCAACGAGGTGTTGGCCAATCGGACACTCCAGTTGCTCGGCCGTGAACTGGGCGACTATGCGGCCGCCGATCCGCACGACGACCTGAACCGGCATCAATCGACCAACGACACCTATCCGACCGCGCTGCGGATTGCGGCCATTCGGGGCCTTCGCGTCCTCGAACGCCGTGTTGTGGCGCTCCAAGAGGCGTTCCAGCGCAAGGAGCAGGAACTGGCCGATGTGGTCAAAATCGCCCGCACACAGCTTCAAGATGCCGTGCTCACCACCGTCGGACGCCAGATGTCGGCCCATGCCGAGGCGTTCAGCCGCGACCGATGGCGCATCTACAAGTGCGAAGAGCGACTGCGCGTGGTAAACCTGGGCGGTACGGCCGTGGGAACCGGGCTCGGCGCGCCGCGGCGATACATCTTTCGCGTTGTGGAGCACCTGAAACAAATCACCGGCCTCGGACTGGCACGGGCCGAGAATCTGATTGACGCGACGCAAAACGCCGATGTCTTCGTCGAGGTCAGCGGCATCCTGCGGGCGCTGGCCGTCAATTTGCTGAAAATCGGCAACGACCTGCGACTGCTCAGCTCCGGCCCCGATGCCGGACTGGGCGAAATCCAACTGCCGGCCCGCCAGGCGGGGTCGTCCATCATGCCCGGCAAGGTCAACCCGGTCATTCCGGAAGCGGTCGGGCAGGCGGCCATTGCCGTGATTGGCTACGATGCGATGATCGTGCAGGCGGTCGCCGGCGGCAATCTTGACCTGAGTCAGTTTCTGCCGCTGGCGGCCGATGCCCTGTTGAACTCGCTCGACCTGCTTACGCGCGGTTGCGATCTATTCGCCCGGTTTTGTGTGGACGGCCTTACGGCCAATGCGGCGACCTGCCGCCGCCACGTGAACGGGAGTACGGCGACCGTAGCGGCGCTGGTCGAACGGATCGGCTACGAAGCGGCCCAGAAACTCGCGGTGGCCGCCCGGCGCGATGAGAAATCGGTCCGTCAGCTTGCCGTCGAGTCCGGCCTGCTCAGCGAGGCCGAGTTCGGCGAGCTGACCGCGCCACACCATGTCACGCGTCTCGGATCGTCCTAGGACGCCCACCTGCCAATCTGCGATCAGAAAAAGGACTCGCCTCCAATGCGACCTACGCCCAAAGGTTTCCGCATGCATATCGGTCTGTTCGGCCGCCGGAACGCAGGGAAGTCATCGTTGCTGAACGCGCTGACGCGTCAGCAGGTGGCCATTGTCTCCGATGTGGCCGGTACGACGACGGATCCGGTGGAGAAGCCCATGGAGCTTCTGCCTATCGGGCCCGTACTGTTCATCGATACGGCCGGCGTCGACGACGTGGGCGCACTGGGCGCGAAACGCCTGGCGAAGACGCAGCAGGTGTTCGACCGCACCGATATCGGGCTGATTGTGGCCGATACGGGCGGGTGGGGCGAATTCGAGGATCGTATTCTCGACGAACTGGCTCGCCGCCACATTCCTGTTGTGGCTGTACTGAACAAGTCGGATCTGTCGCCGCCCTCTTCGGAATTGGTCGCACGCCTGGAGCAGGCAAAGATCCCTTGGGTCGCCACCGTTGCTACGGAAGGGCGAGGCATAACGGAATTGCGCGAAATACTCATTCGGACCGTACCCGACGACTTTCTCAGCCCGCCGCCAATCGTCGCCGACCTGGTCCCGGCAGGCGAGCTGTGTGTCCTCGTCGTGCCGATTGACCTCGAAGCGCCGAAGGGGCGGTTGATCGTTCCGCAGGTGCAGACCATTCGCGACCTGCTGGACGGCGATGCTTACAGCATGGTGGTTAAAGAACGCGAGCTGCGCGACGCGCTCGATCGGTTGCGCCGGCCGCCTGCGTTGGTGGTGACCGATTCGCAGGCGTTTCTGAAAGTAGGCGGCGACACGCCGCGGGAGATTCCGATGACGTCGTTCTCCATCCTGTTCGCGCGGCAGAAGGGCGACCTGAGCACGTTCGTTGAAGGCGCGCTTGCCATCGAATCACTTCGGCCCGGCGACCGCGTGCTGATTGCGGAAGCGTGTACGCATCATCCGATCGGCGACGACATCGGCCGAGTGAAGATCCCCCGCTGGCTCCGCCAGTTTGTCGGCGGCGACCTGCAAATCACGACGACCGCGGGGCACGATTTTCCCGACAAGCTCGAAGACTTCCAGCTTGTCGTCCATTGCGGCGCCTGCATGTGGAATCGTCGCGAGATGCTCAGCCGCATGATGCACTGCCGGCAGGCCGGCGTGCCCATCTGCAACTACGGCATGACCATTGCCTACACGCTGGGCATTTTCGAGCGGGCGCTCGAGCCCTTCCCCGACGCCCTGGACACGTACCATCGGTTGATGGACGCGGCGTCGCAGAACTCGTAGGTGGTTGGTTTGGCTTGTGGCCCACGGTTAGCTGGGTGACCAGGGCGTCGGCGGGGCAAACCGGCACGATGGCCTTCCGCACAACTCGGACTTGGTACGAGAGCGAAGGCCGTGCGAGCGCGCCGCGAATAGTTCTGTAGGGGGAATTACGTGCGGATCGTTATGGGTATTTTTGGGGTAAAATCGAGGGGGAATTTTTTGGGAGGAGACATTTCTGTGGCGTCAGGCCCTCTTCCCCAGGTAGTGGAGGTTGGGTATACTACGATTTCGGGTCGATGCCACCGTTGCCAAATCCCGCGGAGGACAGGGTATGAAGAAAGACGAAATTCTCGTCAAACTCGCTGCTGGAGAAATCTCCACTGAAGAGGCCTCCAAACTCTTGGAGCAGGCGGAAACGGAGAACCGTGGATCGCTCTACTGCAAAGTGAGCCAAAAGGGGGCCGTCAGCGTGTACGGTCTCCAGCGGATGCCGGTAACCCTTTACCTCGAGCAATGGGAGCGTCTTCTGAACTTCGGTGACGAGCTTCGCAAGTTTCTCGAAGAACACAGCTCCGAATTGAAGCGGAAAGGGAGTTGATTGGAATTGCGGACGGCAGCGCCGTCGTCCATTTTCGCCTAAGGTTTTCAGAAAGGAAACGGAGCGTGACTAGTATCTACGTTGGCAACCTCTCGTACGACGCGACCGAGGAAGACATCCGACAAGCATTTGCCGAGTTCGGGGAAGTTGCGTCAGTCAATATCATTTCGGATCGCGAAACGGGCCGGCCCCGAGGTTTCGCTTTCGTCGAGATGCCGGACGCAGCCCAGGCCCAAGAGGCCATTGAAAAGGTCAATCTGACGGAAATCGCCGGCCGTTCGGTTACCGTCAATGAAGCGCGTCCCAAGAAGGATCGTCCGCCTCGCAGCGGTGGCGGCGGTGGCGGTGGTCGAGGTGGACGCGGTGGCGGTGGCGGCGGTCGGGGCGGTCGCTGGTAGTGATTGCCCAATAGAATCGGCGGCTCTTCCGTTTCTGGGTGCGAACGCGCTCTGTTCGTAGTCCCGGCCTTTGGCCGGCAAGAGGAAAGACCGCCTGAAGGCGGAGCTACGAACTGGGGATGCACCCCAAAACGGGAGAGCCGAACCGGTCAAACGTTGCCGCCAATGCGCGGACTCGCGTTCCGAAAGCAGGACGGGGATGTCGTGCGCCGAAAGAGGGCGAACGCGATTGATCGCCCCGGATATCAAGTGGCGGCCAATACCCATGCCATGGGTCGTGACTGAGCCCGCGGGCAGCCCTCGTTCTGCCTCGGTTCGTCCCGATGGTTTCCCGCACCCACGATTGCATCAAGTCGCACCCATCCGTCCATCCCGGATCCTCCGAAGTCGTGCTTCGACCGAGCGCTATTGCAGGTTTCTTGCAGGGAACTCTATGGGGATTTTGGCGGCTTCGGTGCTGTGGGCGAAGCCGCCGCCTGCATTCGTAATATCCCGATATCGGGGGGCATGGCCAAAATTCTGCATATTGTGTTAGAATAGGGCATACTCGTATTCTTCGTGAGGTGCATCGGAAAATGTCGGAAGAACCACTCATTGCCGTATTCGTCGATTTTGAAAACCTGGCGATCGGCGTCCGTGACATGAAAGCCGGACAGTTCCAGATCCATGTGGTTCTGAAACGGTTGCTCGAAAAAGGACGTTTGGTGTACAAGCGTGCTTACTGCGATTGGAGCCATTATCGCGATGCGGTCAAGGAGTTCCATGCGCAGGGGATCGAATTGATTGACATTCCTCAGAGCAAGATCAGCGGCAAGAACAGTGCGGACATCCGCATGGTCGTCGACGCCCTGGACCTGTGCTACTCGAAGACGCATATCGATGTCTTCGCGTTGATTTCGGGCGACAGCGATTTCTCGCCGTTGGTCTCCAAGTTGAAGGAGAACAACAAGCGGGTGATCGGGTGTGGCGTGAAGCGGTCGACGTCCGATCTGCTCATTGCCAACTGCGACGAGTTCATCTACTACGACGACCTGATACGGACGGCGCGCAAGGCGCCGTCGGTGAAGAAGAAGCCCAAGGCGTCGGAGGACAAGACCGATGACGTGAAGAGCGAGGAGGAGAAGCGAGAAGAAGCGGTCGAACGCGTGCTTGAAGTGGTTCATTCCGTAGAGCAGGATTACGATCCGCTTTGGGGTTCGACGCTGAAGCAGGCGATACGCCGGATTCATCCGGGGTTCAGCGAGAGCTATTACGGATTCGGCTGTTTCTCCGACCTTCTTGAAGATCTGAAGGCGCGCGGCCATATCGAGTTGGATTACGACGAGAGCCGTGGTAACTACAAGGTGCGGCGCAGAAAGAAGTAGCCGAAGAGCAGCAGAGAGGGGAGCGCCCCTTTGCGCTGATATTCGCCGATGTTCACCATAGATTTGCGAGAGAGATTATGCATCGGATCGGGACCCGCTTCTGTTTGGTGGTCGCTGTCTTTGCGTTGGTCTTTTCGGCCATCGTTCTTTACCGAGCCTGGCTTTCGGCCAAGCAGTACGTGGCCGATGCGACCTCCGCGAAGGCGGAAATCGCGCTGGCCTACAACCTGGCCGTTCGCCAGTATGTGAAGGATTCGGTTCGCCCGGAGATGATGAAACGAGTCGGTTCTGACGAGTTCGTTCTGCCGGTCATGTCGGCGTCGCACGCAGCCCGTGTCGTGATGGAAAAGGTCCGCGAGCGATTTCCGGACTACAGGTTGCGTTTCCCTTCGGAGAGTCCTCACAATCCTGCAAACGAGGCGACTGCGGAAGAGCGAAAGGTGTTGGCGTTCTTTCGGGCAAACCCTGAGGAGACCGTGTGGAAAGGGCAACTGGAACTCGACGGCGTCGAGTATTTTGCCCATGCCCACGCCATGCGGCTCGAAGAAAGCTGCCTGCAATGCCACGGAGCGCCGGAGGATGCTCCGCAAGAGCTCGTGGAACGTTACGGGACAACGGGTGGTTTCAACCACAAGGTAGGCGACCTGGTCGGCATGGACATGGTGGCCGTGCCGGCGGATCACGCTTATGCAACGTTGTTCTCGCACCTGAAGGGCGATCTGCTAACCATGGGTATCTGGCTCGCGCTGCTGTTCGCCTGCATCTTCGGGGCATTCTCCTTGATTGTCGGCAGACGTCTGGAAGCCATTACGGGGCATTTCCGGGCCGCCGCTTCCCAGGATACCATTGCACTCGAACCCATTCCCGAGTCGGGCAACGATGAGATAACCATCCTGGCTTCCGGCTTCAATTCTCTTGCAGGTCGCCTCCGCCAACTCCAGGAATCGCTGGAGGAGCAAGTGCGTCAACGCACCGAGGAATTGTCGCTTGCCAACGAACACCTCCGGCGGGAACAGAAGCTTCTGAAGCAATCGCTTCGGATGCACGATCGAGAGCGGCAGGTCATTGCTTACGAGATTCACGACGGACTGGCCCAGCAGCTTGTCGGCGCGGAGATGGCGTTGCAGTTGGCCGGGCAGGCGCTTTCGAGCGACGCCGAGCAGACGAACGCCAGTTACAAGACGGGGATGTTGATGCTCTCTCGTTGTATCAGTGAGGCCCGTCGCCTGATCAACGGTGTTCGCCCGCCCCTGCTCGATGAAGAAGGAATCGTCACGGCCATTCAAAACCTGCTGGCGGAAGACGTCAACGGTTACGCAGAACCCGAGTTTCACCATCCGGCCACCATCGATCGCATGGAGCCTGTTCTGGAGAATGCGGTCTATCGTGTGGTGCAGGAGGCCGTGACCAACGCGCGGCAGCACAGCGGGAGCGACAAGATCCGCGTGACCCTTGCGCTGCGGGAAGAGCGGTTGTACGTGGAAGTGCAGGATTGGGGCTGCGGCTTCGACCCGAAGCAGAAGAAAGGCAAGGCAATGGGGCTGCGGGGCATCAAGAAGCGAGCGAAGCTGCTGGGCGGACAAGCCACGGTCGAAAGTGAGCCGGGGCAAGGAACCCGCATCATCGTCAACCTGCCGCTTACCCCGCCCGAAGACGATTCGGACGACAGCGACTTCTGAGGATCTCTCCGAAAAGGGCAGACGCCCCGGAGATTGCATTTGCGTCTAATACGAACCCCAACATGCGGGAGCCAGTCCCCGTTTTCGGACAGGCTCGAAGTCAGGTGTTTCTTCCCGATTACCGAAAGATGTAGCGTCGGGGTCCGGGGCGTTGCGACGCATCACCGAGCGGTCGGACGTCGCGAATGAACACCTTTGGCGGTCCGTCGTTCCGTTGCGACTCCACGGGTTCCGACGTCTCGAACTCCGCCACATTCCCGGCTGCGTCCCATGCCTCCAGCCGGATATAGACCGGTTCGGTTACGTTTCCGGGCAGCGGCCACGCATAGCGCCCCGTATCGGGTAGTGGCTCGGCGATCGTGCGCCAGGGGCCACCGCGCTGGGTGCTGTAGGTCAATCGCACCGGGGCATCCGCCAAAGCGTCATCACTGGCCGTCCACCCGATGACAAGGTGGTTGGCCTCCGGACCGCTGCCTGGTTGAATGGATACGATACGTGCGACGGGTGGCGTCAGGTCGACACGGATCCAAATGTCGGGTAAGTCACCCGTCTGCGGAGGATGCCCCGCTGCGGTCTTGCCGTGTAGTACAACGCGGAAACCGTACAGCCCTTCCCTGTCCACCTTCGCCAGAATGGGACTGCGGCCACGCTCGTGGAGCGACATGCTTTGCCATGTGCGACCGCCGTCGCGAGTCCCCCAGAGTTCTGCATGCGAAATACCGGCCAGGTCGGCAGGCGCCACCTCGAACTCCAGTTCAAAAAGCCGCGAATTGACCGCTCGGACCTGTTCCGGATGCGGCGCGCCGGACTGAGCTGCCCCGCTGTCGGCAGCGAGGGCTGGCAAGTACGGTTTCGCCACTGCGGGGAAAGGCTGTACTGCGACCGGTTGACTGGAATCGCTCGATACGGTCGGCGGCTCGTTCCCGCTGATGGCCGGTATCCCTGTTTCTGCGAGCGCACCGACTTCTGCGAGCGCACCGGCAGCCGGCAGTTCCACACGCGTCGCCGTACGGGAACAGTTCGCTGCCGCATCGAATGCTTGCACTTGGACCTCAATGACCCTTGTCTCCTGACCGGGCCACCAGGTCACTTCTCCCAGATAGGCATCACCGGCCTTCGACTGATGCTGACTATCGAGCGCCACCTGCTGCCACTGTGACTCGCCCGCGTAACGGTAGGCGACCGTGACGCCCTCGGGGCGGAAATGGGGCTCGTCGATACGCCATCGGGCGGTTACCTCCCCAGCTTCGCCCCGCCAAGCGGCAACCTGCATTTGGGGGGGCACCCTGTCGACGCGGACGCGCATCCCCGGCACTCCGGTGAACTCCGGGCTAACCTTACCGGTCCGGTCGCGTGTTTGGATGGCGAACCAGTATTCGCCGTCGGTGTCGGCCTGGAAGAGGAACTGCCCCATTTCAGGCGTAACCTGACTGTGGAGGACCCAACTCGTGCCGTAATCCCGCGAGAGTGACAAAAGGACATGGGTTGGGAGTTTCTGCGGCTCGCCTGTCGGCGGGATGCCAAAGGGGATTGTGAAGACCGTTTGCTGCGTAACGATGGGCTCCGGCAGCCTATCATTGCGTAGATCAGCATGGGGATCCGGGGATCCGAGAATCAGCAGGGCTGCCACATGCCCGATCCACCCGAACCACATAAGAGGGCTCCCCCCTGTTTCTTCCTATCTGCCTTCCAGCCTCGCCATGGATGGCTAGCAGCAAACCCTTTTCGCCACGAGTGGAACCGGGTACACTTCAGCGCAGTTCGTATCGGCCGGGGCGTTCTGGTGACTTGAGCCGAAAGTGCGGCAGGAGTCGCTTAGGCAAGCGTGGCGACTTAGGGAAGTTTTGCAGGTTGGTTATGCGGTTCCATGACCATCTGTGGCAATCTGTCCCTGGACTTTATCGAGCCCGATGTACATAATAAGCAGAGTGGTTATGGGCACGTCGAATGGGGTATCGAGCGGGCAGGCAGCCGGTAGCGGATGGGCTTGGCTGCCGCGGGGCGGCATGGAAGAAGCGATTGTCTGGGTCACCGTGTTGGTCATCTTGATTGCGGTTGCGGTCTACATCATTACGAAAATCCGACCGCACTCCGCACAACAGGAACTCGATGCCCATGAATTGATGGCGAAATTCCGTGAACTGCATTCCCAGGGTGGGCTGAGCGACGAGGAATACCGAACAATAAAAAGCACCATCACGGAGCAGTTACGACGCCAGTTAAACGATGACGACGGCAAGGGTTAGGACCGACGGGGGCGAGTTCAGCAGCAGCTCCGATTAGTTCGGTTCTTCGGACGATTTCGCGGAATCCGTTTGGAGTTGCGAAACATTCACGTCCGGCCGATCGTAGTAACTCTCAGTTGAGCACGACCGCCGAAAAGGGAAAGACCGACGCACATGCCTTCTGGACGCGACTTCAATACAGGCCGCCGCGGAAGTGGCACGACCAAAAAGAACGCCTTCTGCTCCTTCTGTCGCAAGAGTTACCGCGACGTGGGACCGCTGGTCGAAGGCCCCGGAGATGTCTACATTTGCGGGGAATGCATCGACCTATGCCAGTCGATCCTTGAACAGGAACGCCGGCGGCGGGGCACCAGTAAACAATTGTTTAGCAAGGTGCTTACGCCGCGGCAGATTGTCGAGAAGCTCGATCAATATGTGATTGGGCAAGATCAGGCCAAGAAGGTGCTCGCGGTAGCCGTTCACAGTCACTACAAGCGGCTGATGCACGGCGCGAGCGGCTCGGATGTCGAGATCGACAAGTCCAATATCCTGATGATCGGGCCGACCGGTTCCGGCAAGACCTTGCTGGCTCAGACTCTGGCTCGTATCCTGGACGTTCCCTTTGCCATCGGCGACGCCACCACGCTGACCGAAGCCGGCTATGTCGGCGAGGACGTCGAGAACCTTCTGCTGAAGCTCCTCCATGCAGCGGATTTCGATCTTGAAGCTGCACAGCGGGGCGTCCTTTACATCGACGAAATCGACAAGATCGGGAAGACCAGCCAGAACGTTTCCATTACGCGCGACGTCTCCGGCGAGGGGGTGCAGCAGGCCCTGCTGAAGATGCTGGAAGGGACGGTCGCCAATGTGCCGCCGCAAGGCGGGCGCAAGCACCCCGAGCAGCAGTACCTCCAGATCGACACCTCCAACATCTTGTTCATCTGCGGCGGTACGTTCGTCGGACTCGACGACATCATTGCTCGCCGGCTGGGCAAGCGGGCGATCGGCTTCGGGCAGCGTGGTTCCAACCGCGGCGAGGCCGAGTTGGGGGCATTGCTCCAGGAAGTCACAAGCGACGACATCCTCCAGTTCGGACTCATCCCCGAACTGGTCGGCCGGTTGCCGGTGATCTCATCCCTCGGGCCGTTGGACGAAGAGGCCTTGGTGCAGGTATTGCGCGAACCGAAGAACGCGTTGGTCAAGCAATACCAGGCCCTGTTCGGCATGGAAAAGGCCGAACTCAGCTTCACGGAACCGGCCCTACGCGCGATTGCCCAGCGAGCCATCGAAAAGGACACGGGCGCCCGCGCACTGCGTTCCATTATCGAAGAGGTCATGCTCGACATCATGTTCGAGCTGCCCGAGCAAACGCCCGGCAGCAAGTACCTCATTACCGATGACATCGTCCTCGGACGCGACAAGCTCTTCCCCATGCCTGAACCGAAGAACAAGATCGCGTGACACTCGCTACGGGCGGGCAGGGACGATGCGCGTCTTGCGGCGGCTGACCGTCGGCGAGTCGGGCCAGCCATTTGCCGCAATGGCCGTAGCTTTCAGCAAGCATGCGCCTTCGGCCTCTTTGGGCACGGAGAGTGTCATGTTGTACGCGGCGTCGCCAACCGGTAGGAGCCGGAAGGGACGCTCCGAACCGCCGAGCGAAGAACCATCGGCCGCTTCGAGCGAGAGCACGAGCCGGCCGTCGGCTTCCTCGTGCGTGTCGTTGACCATCATCACATCGATGGCGCGATCGGCCCCGGCCGGCAGTTCCGGCTGCCAGAAGTTGATGTACACGCCCAGCGGTTTGGAAGCTTCGCTCATATAATCAGCGAATTGCGGTTCCAGACGCAGCTTCTCGACGTCAACGAAGTGGTCGCACGTGTACCCGAACGGCTGGTCGTAAATCAGGTAGCCGTAGTGTAGCACACCGGCATGATGCCGGTGGGCTCGCCAGAATTCGGTCAGTCCGGCCAGAAGGTACGCATTCAACGCGAATCGTTCTTCACCTGTTGCATCGGGGGCGAGGTATTTCGGATAGAGCTTCTCCGTCGCTACCGTGGGCGTACCGTCGCGACGCAACCACAGCCAGTCATATTCGTTGATGATTGCCGGGTACTTGTCGCCACGGCGTCGCCGGCCGTCCATGGTCTCCAACGCGGTCATCTCGAACCTGGCGTCGTCCCGCATTCCGCTGCCGATAAACAGATACGGATGGTCCTCGACCGGATCTCCAGGCCGGACCGGAAGGTTGTAGCCATTTTCCCACGGACGGTCCGACAGATCGAGCTTACGGACCGTGGGAATCACAACTTCCCCGAAGACCGGATCGTGCGTTTCGTTGCAGGAATCCCAGATGACAAGGCTCGGGTGGTTCCAATTGTCGCGGACCCAATCTGTATACTGACGCAGCAGTTCGTCCTGGTCCCAATAGCGGAAGTAGTCTTCTGACGGCCGATTGTTCCACATGAAGAATTCATTCTGGATTAGCAGGCCTGCCTCGTCGGCAATCTCAAACCATCGCTCCGGGACCGGGCCAATGCAGAAACGAAACGCGTTCCAATGCAACTGCTTGGGAAGCTCGGCCAATAGTCGCCGAACCCAAGAATCGTCCCATGGCAGGCGGCCGGAGGCCGGGTCTTCGAAAAAGCGGTGCAGCGTGATGCTCGATCCACGCAGGTAACAGACCTTTCCGTTCAGATACGCCTTGCCGGATGCGGGATCGAATCGGAATTCGCGCATGCCGAATCGTGTGGACGTGCTGTCACCCTGGGAGGACGTTTCAAGCACATAAAGAAACGGGTTTTCAGGCGACCACAGGGTTGGGGCAGGAATGGAAATCCGTTCGGTGACGGTCTGGGTCGAATGGGCATCGAGCTTCACCGGCATCGGTTGGGTCTCGGCAACCGGTTTGCCGCCTTTCCAGGTTGCAATGCGGTGTTTCAGCAGAAACGTCGCGGCCTCTCCCACATTCTTCAGTTGTGTCTGGACCAGGATTTCGGAACGGTCAATCCGCGGCGCCACCTGGATATGTTCGATGACCGGACTATCGCACAATCGGAGGGATACACGGTCGTAGATGCCCGGGGTCCAACGGAGTTTCTCGAAGTCGGTGCCGGTCGGGTAGGTATCAGGCAGAACGCCGGGGTGCGCCCCGATGCGAATGACAAGCACGTTCTCTCCCTGCCAGTCCAAAGCATCGGTTACGTCAAACTCCGAGGCGGTGAAGCAACCCGGATACTCGCCGATCTTGCGGCCATTGAGCCATACGGCGGTTCCGAACTGGGCCTTGTTGATTCGCAAGATGGCCACCTGCCGCCGCTGGGGAACTTGAAAGGTCCGCCGATACCACAGGTAATTCCGTTTCTGCCGGGAGATGCCTGCGACGCCTTTTCGGGCCATCTCGCCGGGGCCGTCGGCGCGAAGGCCCATACGTCGCAGTTGCTCGCGGCGGTAAAGGAGTTCGCGACTATCGAACTTATCGATATCAGGAAACGGCGGTTCGGCCAAATGGGCCAGCCCGGGCACGGGCGCGCGATGAGAGAATCGTGCAGGGATTGTCTCTGACTGGACGCTTTCGTCAATCTCCCACATACCATCCAGCGAGATGGTAATCCGCCCGGCCGCGGCATCGGCGTGGTAAAGGCCGATCCAAAGCGAAAGGCACAGACAACTGGCAACGGGGAGGCGTCGTATGGGCCAAAACACATGCAGGCGTGAGAACATGGCGGTTTCCCCTCATCGACAAAAAGGATTTAGCCCTCTCGTGCAAGCTTCTGCAACGCCTCGATACCGCGTTGGAGTATTGTGTCGGACGCCGCATAGGAGATGCGGAAGTGCGTGTCGTGCCGGCTGAAGATTCTTCCGGGAACGATCAGCAGGCCGTGCTCTTCAACTGCCCGGGTGCAGAACTCGGTTGCCGTACCCCAAGGCGCCTTGGGGAGCGCGTAGAACGCTCCGTGTGGGCAAACCAGCTCGAAATCGTCCCGGAGCCCTTCGACCACCATGTCCCGCTTTCGCCGATAGGCGTCGATCTGGCTGGTTGTATCTACGGAAAGCGCCGCGGCGCCGGCCCACTGCATCGGGTGTGGCGCGCAAACGAAGCTGTATTGCTGCAGCTTGATCATCTCGCGAATGATGGCCGCCGGGCCGTGGGCATAGCCAAGACGCCAGCCAGGCATGCCGTGACTCTTGCTGAAGCCATCCACCACGATGGTCTGCGGATTGAACTCGGCCGGCGAAATGCACGGGCCATCGTAACAGAAGTCGCGATAGATCTCATCGCTCAGCAGGGCCACATGCCGTTCCGCCGCCAACTCGGCAATGGCGCGAAGCTCCTCGCGCGTCGCCACGGCCCCGGTCGGATTGTTCGGGCTGTTCACCAGAAGGAGCTTGGTGCGCGGCGTCATGGCGTCGGCGACACGATCCACGTCGAGGTGGAAATCCGGGTAGGTATCGATCGAAACCGTGCGGCCGCCTATCATGGCCACCAGCGCATTGTACATGCCGAAGCAGGGGTCCGGCAGAATGACCTCGTCGCCCGGGTTCACCAAGGCCAACATGGCGAGCATCAGACCTCCGCTCGTACCGCAGGTGACGAAGACCTCGCGATCCTCATGGTGGAACCGATCGGCCACCTGGGCCTGCAGCTTGTCGCGTAGCACCGGCATTCCCTGCGAAAGGGCGTATCCGTTGCGCCCCTCGCGAATGGCCGTAATGGCCGCCTGCTTGACGTCTTCGTGAACGTCGAAATCCGGCTGTCCGATCGACAGGTTGATCGGGTCCGACATTTTGGCGCCCAGATCGAAGAATTTGCGAATCCCCGAGGCGTCGAACGCCCGCGTGCGTTGTGCCAGCCAGTTTTCCATAAGGTTTCCTTTAGAGGGCAAACAGCATTGCTCAGAGCAATGGTTCGTCTTTCATCACCAGGGGCCTATTTTAATGTCCGGCCGCCTCGCGGTCGAGCACCACCGAAAATGGCCGGTCGCTGCGGCTGAGCAGGGCCAGAAGTTGCGTCAGGGTGTGCAGGGCATCGGGTACGGGCACACCGCCCGCGCGGCTCCACAGGCGGCCATGGAGATCGGCCCCGTATGTCCCCGCACATTGCCGCATGGCGGCGGCTACCGCCGCCCGGCTCGACGCATCCCGCAGCCGCGCCACTTCCCACGCCAAGCCAGGCATGTCGGCAGAAGACCATTCGATGTCCGGCGCTAGGGCAAGGACGCGTTTGGATTCGGAGGCGTCGGCAGACGACTGCGAAGCAAGCAGCGCGAGAAGCCGATCCGTGGCGATCCAATGGCCCAACTCGTCGACCACGCGGCAGCGCTCGCCGTCGTCGTCCACGTGGATACCGAAGTGCGCTTCCTCCGCAATCACCTGCTCCGGTAGATTCTCTCCGCCGGCATGGACAACGACCGCGCGGCACGCCAGATCGGCAAGCAGTCTGTCCAGATAGGTTTCGACCGGGGGGCAGGCGCTGTCGAGCACGAATCGCAACGGGCGCAGGGCGTGATAGTACGGCCGAAAGAGGTCGAGATAGGGCGTCTCCGCCTGGAAACGGCCGGCGCCGCCGAACCGTCGCGTCGGCCGATCGATTCCGTGCTCCCATTGGCCGCAAACCACGTCGAGTCCGGAATCTTGCGATAGCGGCGCCGCTTCCGGACCGAACAGCTTGACTGCAATCCGGTTCAGACCGCCTTGCCCGGAACCGACCAGCAGGCCTCCGGCGACCCCCAACCGGTCGGCGGTGAACATAAGGCAGGCAGCGCTGGCGGCGCCCAGATCGACCACGTGGCAGCCGGCCAGCCGCAGTCCTTCGCACGCCGCGGCAACCAGTTCCGCCACCGCGGGCCGGCCATCGCCGGCAACGACCACAACCGTATCGCGCACCTCGGGCTGTTCGGAAGGCGCGGGCTCGACCAGCAGGTTTCGTTGAAGGCAGATGCCGAAGGCGACGGCGACGTCGCGGACGGTACCGGGCGAAAGCTGACCCAGCGCGACGCCGCCGATTTCTTCGCGGCGAAACAGGGGCTCCTTCCGGCCGCGACGCGCCGTCTCCTGCAATCGCTTCGCCTGCCGGGGCGAAAGCACGCCCGTATCGTGACGGTGCGGGCAATCTCGGCAGGCCGGATAGAAGCGAGCCAGGCGGCCCAGATGCACCGCCCGCGAGATCGGGTACTTCTCTCCGGGGCACCGGTATTCCGCGTTGTTGTCCGTTGCATCCGCCATGGCGTTACTGCTGGGTCAAGAGTGAACGCCCAGTTGAGCGAGGGCGTCGAGCACAGGCACGGTGGCCAGAATGGTTTCAGAAAAGGCCATAAGTTCATCGTGATTCGAGGTCGGCTTGCACAGACTCGGCCAGATCACGACCATAATGAAGTTCGACCCATTTGAGGTCAACCTGCCGCTGCGTCCATTCGGGATGCTGGCGGGCAATTGCTTGCCGAGAGAGCTGTATGACGAAATGCGTGAGGTTTCCAGCCAATGCCGCACGTTCCGCTACGGTCTTCTGCTGCAACAATTCGATTTGCAGTCGTTCGATATCGGGGTGGGTATCAGAGAACATGGCGGAGACTTCTTGATGGTCCTACCTTGACCGATGCAATCAAGCGATTCCTGAAGGGCATTCTACCATACGCTAGGGATCTTGTTGGGCTTCTCAGTATCCTGCCATTATCACGGAACGCACCGCCGTCGCCAAGGCCGGGCGGCCGGGTCATTCAATCCAGCCGCCGCCGAGGACGCGGTCGCCGTCGTAACAGACGGCCGCCTGGCCTGGGGCGATGCCATACCGCGGCTGGTTGAAACGCACATGGAATCGATCCGGGCCCGATAGTTCGACCGTAGCCGGTTCCGCCGCGCTGCGATAGCGAATCTTCACCGCGCAGCGCCAGGGGCCATCCGGCGGTGGGACCAGCCAGTTCGCACGTGCGGCCGTCAAATCCATTCGGGCCAGATCTTCTTTACGGCCCAGAACCACACGCCGGGTCTGCGGTTCGATGCGCACCACGTAATAGGGCTCTCCCAAGGCAATGCGCAGCCCTTTTCGCTGGCCAATGGTGAATCGTTCGATGCCATCGTGGCGGCCGACTACCGCGCCATCGGTCGTTACGATCTCGCCTGCCGTATTGCAATCGCCGCGCCGCTGCCGGACGAACTCGGCGTGTTCGCCGGGCGGCACGAAACAGATTTCCTGGCTGTCAGGTTTGTCAGCGACGCGCAATCCCAACTCGGCGGCAAAGGCGCGCACCTGCTCTTTCCGGTACTCGCCAACCGGAAACAGCACCTTGCCGAGCCGTTCTCGCGAAATTCCGAAAAGGGCGTACGATTGGTCTTTGGCTGTATCGCTGGCGCGGCAGAGGGCCGGGCCATCGTCGCAGGTGATTATGCGGGCATGATG
The DNA here is from genome assembly GCA_040772845.1 of Thermoguttaceae bacterium. Taxonomy (GTDB): domain Bacteria; phylum Planctomycetota; class Planctomycetia; order Pirellulales; family Thermoguttaceae; genus PWXP01. The sequence goes on along the minus strand of JAXGXG010000001.1, from coordinate 3,208,232 downwards.
TCCCGTGGCGACAAATTCGGCCCCCATGCTGCGGGCGTATTCAAATAGGCTGCCGAACTTCAGCCGGGTATTGCATACGATGCAGGGGTTGGGCGTGCGACCGGCGATGTACTCGTCCACGAAGTAGTCGACGATATGTTCGAACTCGCCGCGGAAATCGGCGGCCGAAAAAGGGATGTCCAGCATTTCCGCCACGCGCTGAGCGTCGGCGGCATCGGCAGCACTCGCACACCCCTGCCGCTCGGTGCATGGGGAGATTGCTGGCGGCATCGGATCTTCGGGCGCGTCCAGGCCATGGCGCATGAAGAGTCCGATCAGTTCGTGTCCTTCGCGCCGCAGAAGCCACGCGGCCACGCTGCTATCGACCCCCCCGGACATGGCGACAACGATTCTCTTGACCATACCGGCAGTGTACCGGGCCAAGGCGACCGAGGAAAGCGGGGCATGAGGTGTGATGAATCCACTGGCGGCCTGGAAGAGCCAGAATCAGGCCGCCCGCGACGTTTTGGAATCGTCCTGCGCAGCTTCGGCTTCCTGCGAAGCCGAGTCTGGCAACGGCATGGCCGGATCGAAGCGGATCACGTCGGCATCGAGGTTGCCGCTCTCGTGTGCCCCGCCAATTGGAAGCGTTTCGAGAGGCCAGGTGCTGCCGAGGGCATGGATCCATTGCGTCGCTTCGTTCCACCGGACAGCCCACAGCGAGCTGGTCACCACGCCATGGGCAGTAAGTACGGCGAGAATGCCGCGTTCGCGACGGACCGTATGGGTCATCTGCCACATGTCGGCGGCGGGAGCCGGTTTCTCGCTTGCCCACTGAAGACGGCCGAGTACCTTTCGGCCGTCGGCGCTGACGAAACGCATCTCCAGATCGGTTCCGCCGCATTCCGCTAGCTGATTGCAGACCATGTTCCAGCATTCCTCGCTCCGCTCCTGTCCCATGTTCTTCAACCGAATGGCAAGCAGGCGCGACGGCAAGACCCGAGATGTGTCGATCAGCAGCCTGACAATCGCACGCGCGTGCTGCAACGCAAGATCGATTTCGTAATCGCCGAAGATCCTGGCGACGACCAGGACGGCCAGCAAGGAGCAACAGAGCATCAGGGCCAGCAGGTCGCTGTTGACCAGGAACGACAACACGCAGAATCCGGACATGGCGAAGCAGAGTCCGGCGATCAGCAACAGCGAGCGCTGGCAGGAAAGGCCCTGCTGCTGCAAGCGGTGATGAATATGGCCGTGGTCGGCTTCACCGATGCCTCGGCCGCTCAGTTTTCGCCGCAGGATGGCCATGGCCGTATCGAATACAGGTACGCTGATCAGGACCAGCGGGACGACGAGCATGAAGCCGGCCGCCTGCTTCAACGATGCCTGAAGCCCCAAGGCGCCGATCAGGAATCCGAGCATGAGGCTTCCGGAATCGCCCATGAAGATTTTTGCAGGCGGCCAATTGTGCACCAGGAAGCCGGCGACTGCGGCTGCCGCCACAATGGCCACGACAGCCGTGTCGTAGCGGCCCATCAATGTCGCCATGGCGCCCAGGGTCAACAGGGCAATACAACTGATGGCGCCGGCCAATCCGTCCATGCCGTCGATCAGGTTGATCACGTTGGAGCAGGCGACCAGCCAGAAGATGGTGAAGGGGATGCTCCACATGCCCAGTGTGCATTGAAGGCCCAGCAGGCCGATCTTTCCGATGGCGCCTCCCCAGACCACGAATGGAAGGCAGGCAATCACCTGCCCGGCAAGCTTCCATCGCGGCTTCAAGGCATGGCGGTCGTCATACAGACCCAGCGAACAGAACAGAATGGCGGACGCCAGTAGAGGCAGCCATCCGAGAATGCCGTCACGTTGGCCATCTGCCGGCGCCGGACCGAAGGTCATCAGCAGGAGCATCGTGATGGCGAAGGCGAGGTAAATCGCCGTCCCGCCCATCAAAGGTATCGGCCGATCGTGGTGCTTCCGTTTGCCGTCCGGCCGGTCTACCATGCCGAGATGCGGGGCCACCCTGCGGGCGACCGCCGTCAGCGCATACCCAAGCAGAAATGCCACGGCAAGGGCGACAAGGGGTGTCGCCAAGCCGTGGCTGTCTGCATTTATCAGGTATGAACCGGCGTAACTGTTCACTGGGGATCCTTCCCTCCAACGCCTGCCGTCGTTAAGGACTGGCCGGCGATCGCCGTGAGTTGTGGACCGCGACCGGCACGGCAACTGCCGTTGCCACCGCAGCGGTTATCGTGATCGGATTGCCGAGGAATCGCATCATCGAGAAGCCACCGCTCTGCTGGCCGCGATACACGTCGCCTCCGGCCACCAGGAGCATTCCTCGCTGCGCCACCGGGGGCGCCGTACCGGCAGGCCACGCCCGCGCCACCACCGTCCGGTCGCCGGCAACGACCTGGTAAATTCCGCCGCGCAAACTCGCAACGCGGAAATACCCTTCGGTATTCGTCGTCGTTTGTGTAATCTGCCGGTCGCCCTCGAACAACACGACCGGGCGCTCGGCCAATCCGGCGCCCTGCGGATCGACCACCTGGCCGATCATCGCGCCCTGTTGGTCCAAGGCAATGTCGAATACCGCGGGCTGTTCTGCCGGTTGGGGTGTTGTGTCGGCGCGTGCTGACTGGGGAAGTGGGCACGCGGCGATCGTCGCAATCGTTACGGCCATAAAAAGCGTCTTCATCTGCCATCTCCGTACGCAGGGGGAGTGTGAAATAGCATCCACACACCTCATCGACCGGCTGATGAACCGGCTGAATCGAAACGGAGCCGCAGAATCGACATTGCGACCTTCTATGCGCGACCAGGCAGTCCTCTTCCGCGCAAGCTTCACATCTGTTGTATTGCGATACCCCCTGTTGCATTCCGAAAGGTTGCCGCGACTGCCGCATGCGTTGCTCGCCGTACAAGCGAGCGCCTGCTCGTCTCGTTGCAATGAGAACGATCGTCAGGAAACGCATAGCTCGATCCTCCTGCCGTTCTCAATCCAACAGAGCCGTGCGCCGCCCGCGGGAGACGTCACAAGCGATACGCTCGTTGCATGCCCGTCCAAACTCAAACACCAACCGCACACGGCCGGCAACGGACTCGTGGCGTCCCACCGTACGACGAACGATTCCTGCCTACATCCCAATTGCGGACAGTACCATGCCTTTTCCACCGTAACATCGCCCGGACTCAACCAGTGAAGCTGCAGCCGTTGGCCGGCGAGTTCTACCTGCAATGTATTGTCAGCGCATGGCCGAACTTCCACTCCCGGATGGAAGTGCAGTCGCGAGGTGAGGCGATGGCAACCGGCGCCGTCGGCCGAATCGACACAGAGCCACGGACCACCGGGCCGGCAGGCGATCCAGCGGCCGACGTGCGGTACACCGTGCCGCCGGTAAGCATTGTGTGCTGCCGATGCCCACGCAAAGTCTTTGATCTGACCGCTGTTGAAACGCGAGGGTTGGCCGCGGTATCCCATGCGAAATCGCGACCACATGTCGCATTGGTCTTCCCCGTCGATCTGCAGGACATTGTGCGCTGCCGTTGAACGGCAGTACTGTCTCATCGGCTCGTCGTCGTAACTGAACACCCCGCTGTCGACCAGCAGGCGCCGGCCTCCGACCGACGCTTCGATCGTGAGCAGATCTGCGTGCGCGTGTGCCGGTAGCGCGTCGGCGCCCACGGCGCCGGCGTCGAACAGGAGGAAGTCGCCCTTCTGCCGCCACAGCCAATAGTCGCCGAGTCTCTGCCCCTTGCACGCTTCGGACCGCTTCCGGATATCGTGCGGCTCTGCCCGCTCCAGCAGTTGTTCAAGTCGCTCTCTCCCAACCAGGCACGAATCGCCCAGCAACGGGATATCGCCATCGGGATGCAGAATCACGCAGAGAAAGGCCGCCATTGTCGTTGCGGCCTTCTCGCAACAGCGGGCCAGATCGGGAAGAATAGCCTGCGTCGCGTCGCGCACATCGAGAACGGCCGCCAGCATCTCTGTGTGATAGCCCGGTGCTCGCTCGAAGTGCTCGCCGTGTGGCAGGATCTGTTCGGCCAACTGTTTGGGGAACTCCCGGTTTGCTATCGATAGCCAGCGGTCCGCATCGCGGCCTTCAAAGAAGGAGCCGGTAATCGCCAGGGCGCGAAGATTCTCCAGCAGATGATTTCCGCGAAGGTCCCATTCCAGGTGGCGTTCCAGATAGCGCGCCTGCCAGATCATGCTGGTCAAGATGCGTTCGCGAATCGGTTCCGGCGGTGGAGCGACCGAGAATAGACCGACCCACACCGGCAGCCGCCGCGAAATGCAGTACGGATGCCATGCGTCGTTAAGAACCCGCCGGTCTTCCAGCCGATTGCCGTCAATCCAATCGAGCACCAGCGACCAGGCCCGGTCCGTCCAGCGAGGCTCGTCCTCAGCGATTGTCCGGGCAGCCAGATCGAGCAGGTAGTCGTGATAATGCAGGTGGAATCGCCATAGCTGGTTGGCTGCGGCGTCTTCCACGCGCCAGTCCAACGGATCGGGTAGCGCGATCTCACGGCCCAGGAAACGGTAACGGCCTTCATCAACGCGTTTGGCATTCTTGCAGACGTCCTCCCGTCGCGCCCGAGCCGTCAGTTCGCGTTCGGCAAGGATTGCAGGACCGGAGTTCATCCTCAGCGAAGGAACGTCGGGCAGCCCGTGCGCCGTACAGTGGCGCCAAAGCATCCGCCCCATCCGGTTATGCGCCGTACGAACCAGTCGCATGGCCAGTTGCGAAGTATGGTGATAGCGCAGCAGGTGCCACCAGCGGATGACGCTGTGCCGGGACTCGGGCATGTCTTTCGTGTAGCGACAGTGGTGTTTCATCGACATTAGTCTACGCTGCTCGCCGGACATCATTCGTTGACACGGCGAGTTTCCTCGCGAACAGGAACAGATTTCCTCGAAACATGGGTGGGATGAATCGTCGGCAGAGGTCGCCTAAGGCATACGCAACGCGCGAGAAACACAGGTACGTCGGTTCGTCCTCATAGCTCGTCACACACGCATCGAACCCGTGACGCCGCATTGCCCGGCGCAATGTCCCGCGTGTATTGCACCGGTATACAGTTGGAAACACATCCTCGGCGGCGCGGTTCTTGCCAATCATCTTCAGCACAGCGGCGTGCAATCGGTTTGGAATACAGCGAGAGATAAGAGCCACGTAGCCAAGGCGGTTCGGGGTGCGCAGGCACAACAGTCCATCATCTCTCAGCACTCGGGCACATTCGGCGAAGAACAGTTCCGGTTCCAAAACGTGCTCCAGAACATAGTCGGAGACCGCCATGTCAATCGAGTCGGTGGCCACGGGCCATTCGTTGCTGGTAATTCGCCGAAACTCATCAACGAACGGGTTGTCACCCGCCGTCGGATCGACATCAATTCCGATTATGTGTCGGCACTTGCCTTGTAGAATACGGAGATTGCGCCGGTACCGAGCCGAGTCGTTGGCGTAGGCGCCGCGGCCACAGCCAATGTCGAGAACCGTGAAACCCGGTTCGAGCAATGCATTGACTCGCGTGAAGAAACGGACGGACCCATCCTGATCGCTGAAATTACCAAAGCGGGCTTCAGGATAGCGTTTCAGCTTGAGGGATATTTCTCGAGGCATGGATCCTCCTTGTGTATTCATCTGCATCTCAGGCTGCCCTTGCGAGATCAATTGGCGAGCGGCTCGTGCCTTCTGCAACGGCTAGGGTCGCTTTTGTGGTATTCAGAATACTGTCGAACGCAATGGGCGATTCTGCGCCGGTGCGAATGGCAGTGACAAACGCCCGCATCTCGGCGTTGTGCCCCTTGTCTTGCAACCAGGTGCGTTCTCCACGAGCCCGGCGGCCAAAACCTTCCAGCCGGCGGAAGTTATTGATTCGGAAGACGCGTCCCTCGCTGAAGACTTCCAAGCGTTCCTTCGGAAAGCTCCGCACCCCGTTGGCGAAGTAGTTGATCTGCCCGAGCGAGCCGTCGGCCATTCGCAGGCTGATTGCCATGGTATCGCCGCAATTGGCCGTGTCGTCTGCGCCGTGGCGTAATGCGGTCACTTGTTCAATGGGCGACTCATCCGCCAGGAAGTGCAGCAGATCGATGAAATGACACGCCTCGCCCAGAATGCGCCCGCCGCCCGCCGTGCGATCGTGTGTCCAGTGGTCGGGCGGAATCGCACCGGCGTTGCACGTGTAGACCATCGCGAGCGGCTGCCGCCGATCGGCGAGCTGCCGGCGCAAGGACTGCACCAGCGGAGCGAAACGCCGGTTGTAGCCGACCATCAGAATCGGCCGCGTTCCTCGTTCGTTACCGGCGCTGTCATGGGCCTGCCGGATCCGCGCTAACTCGTCACTGGTAAGGCACAGGGGTTTTTCAACGAACACCGACTTGCCGGCGTTCAGCGCGCGTACGACCAGATCGGCGTGCGAGTTGTGGCGCGTGGCGATGACGACGGCGTTCACTTCCGGATCCGCCAGGATGCGTTGGTTGTCGGTCGTGCTCTGTTCGATGTCGAACTTTCGCGCGGCCACCGCGCCGCTGAATCCTCTGGAGGTGGCAACCCACTTCAGCCGAGCCTTTGTCCTGACGAGTGCCGGGAAGAGCTTCTGCATGGCGAATCCACCGGCCCCAATGACGCCGCATACGACTTCGTCGGCTTCGCGGCGCGGCGGACGGTGGCAGATGACCGGGGCGGTCAGCGCGCGGCGAGCCTCTTCGTTGCGCGCCTCGGGATAGTGCAGCAGAATACCGACAATCGACCTGTCCGCGAGCAAGTCGTAGGCCGCCTCCGCTTCACCAAACGGAATACGCCGCGATACGAGCGGGGCCGTATCGAGCCGCCCGTCCCGCATCAACTCCAAAACGGCCTCGAAGTTCCGCTGTTCGGTCCAGCGAACGAATCCGGCCGGGTAGTCGTGGCCCTGGTCCTCGTACACCGGATCGTAGCGGCCCGGGCCATACGAGCACGATACCTGGAACGAAAGCTCCTTCTCGTAGAAGTCCGATCGCTGCAGGTTCAGCCCCGTCACGCCGGTCAGGACAATGCGGCCGCGCCGGCGGCACATCTGTGCGGCGTGGTGCATCAGCTCGTCGCTTTTCGTTGCGGCGGTCACGAGCACGCCGTCGACGCCCATCTCGCGCGTGGCGGCCAGGGCCAAGGCGACCGGATCGGCCCCCCGCGACAGGTCTTCCGCCTGCACACCGAAGCTGCGGGCAAGTTCGACGCGGCCGGCATCGAAATCGAACCCGATCACGCGCGCTCCGTGCGCCTTGAGCACCTGCACGCCGAGCAGGCCGATCAATCCCAGGCCGAACACGGCGAAGGTTTCGCCCAAGGTCGGCTGAAGGAGCCGAACGCCTTGCAGGCCGATTGCGCCGACAACAGTGAACACGGCCTGATCGTTGGCGACCTCGTCGGGAATACGCGCCGCCAGATTCTTCGGCGCCATCACCACTTCCGCATGTGGACCGTTCGACGCGACCCGATCGCCAACGGAGAACCCATCGACCCCTTCGCCCACGGCCAAGACGCGCCCGACATTGCAGTAGCCCATGGGCATTGGCTGATCGAGTTTCGCCGCAACACTCTGAAGCGTCGGCGCCAGCCCATCGGTGCGAATCTTGTCCAGCACCTGGCGGACCTTTTCCGGCTGCTGCCTGGCCTTTGCCAGGTATCCGGCCCGAGCGAAATCCACCAGCATCCGTTCCGTTCCGGCCGAGATCAACGAGTACGTCGTACGGACAAGCAGATGCCCAGGTTGGACGCCTGGGACGGGGACGTGAACGATTTCCGTCTTCCCGTCTTTCAGGTTCTGACATAGCTGTTGCATCGTAGTTCCTCCAATATGCTGATTCTCACGCAGCCGATGCGTGGTTCTCTTCTGGTGCAGGGAGTGTCTGGATGAGACGCTGCAGTTTGCCGCGTTCTGTCAGCGGGATACTGTCGACGACGCGGAGCACAACCTCCAATTGGTCGCCGAGTTTCCGGGCAAGCGCATCTCGCAGACGCGTTTCGTCGATGGGGCTGAAGCAGTCGGCAACCATCAGCCGCAGCTCCATTCGGCCAGGTGTTGTCTGGTGGTATTGGTATCGCGCGACGTTCTGAAAGCAGGGGCCGTGCATATTGAGCGCAGCAAGCGAAATTCTGGATCCGTTCTTTCCTACAAGATATTCCTGCCGCCAGCGGCCTTCAACGCGATCGAAGCGATCGAATGCTCGCCCGCATTGGCACTGGTGGGGCAATCGCCGCGCCCAGTCGCCCGTTCGGTAGCGGATCAGAACAAGAGAACGGTTGAGCAGGCCGGTCCCGACCAGTTCGGCGCGCTCGCCGTACGGTTCCACCTGGCGGCCGTCCGAATCCAGCATTTCCAGAATGCCGTAATCGGGAATGTGGTGATACGCGTCGCAGGACTCGCATTCCCCTGCCAGGATGAGCCGCTCGCTGTGTCCGTACCAGGTGTACGCCCGTGTGTGGAAAGCGTTTTCGATGCGTTCCCGCTGCCCCGGCAGCAATCCTTCCGAGCCCAGCAGTACCGCGCGAAGGCGCAGCGAGTCTGTTGGAAGCGCGTGCCGCAAAGCATACTCTGCCAGCAGGTCCACGGCCGAAGGATATCCGTGGATAAACGCCGGCCGATACTCCACCAGGGCGTCCCAGTAGTTCCCCAGCGTCGCCTCATTCATGTGATACGGCGAGAACTGAAGCTCGTTGTAGACAGGATTGCGTTGCCAGTAGACGCCGGGTCGCAGCCGACCGAAGTTCACTCCGCGAAAGGTCGCTTTTCGGCAGCGGGTCGTATATCCCACTCGCGACCATTGCCGATGCATGAACGCCGTTTCTACCGCCTGCGAGTGATCATCTACGTAGAATCGCAACTGACTGCCCGACGTGCCCCCCGTTGTGCACTCGTAATGGGGTATGCGGTGGAAGGCTTCCGGCAGATATTTGGCCAAGTCCGCTTGTATTTGCGACTTCTCCAGTAGTGGGAATCCCTTGAGTGCCTCGGTAGGACGCAGGCGATCGACCAGGCCTCGATAACGCCGGTAGGCCGGAACCTGGTCGCACGCGTACCTGAGCATGCGTCCCAAAGCTGCTTCCTGCCAGGTCCGTATGTCACTGCGAGTTGCGCGATCCATCTGCTGGCCGCGGCGCAGAATGTCGCGGTAGTGCCGACCGGCCAGAAGCGGGAAGGGTACCCATCCAACGGGCGCGAGGAGCCACCGCGGCAACGATTCATAGACTCGGCGTTTCAGGGCAAATGTCATCATGGCAGTCGGCCGCCTGGTCAAGCGGATCTTCGCATCTCCTCGCTTGACTTGGGGAAGGGGACGATGTCCGGTTGTTCGTCGCGGCGCAACATGGCGTTTTCGGCAAGCTGTTCCCAAAAACGTTCGGCGGCAACGGCGGTTGATTTATCAGGGATAAGGCTTCCGATGCGGAGCAGGAGCGTCGAGGGAAGCATACTCCACGCCAGCCATACCGGTACGGTTGCCAGCGGATGCCGTCGAAAGCGTCGCCGCCAACTGCTTCGGTTTTTGGCGATATAGATTGGGCCGACGGTCCTGGCCCAGCGCAACGGCCCCCACGGCCTCCGCACATCGCCAAGATCATCGGAAATTACCTTGAAATACGCTTCCGCCGCCTGCAATGCGCGGGCGTCCAGCGCATGGACGCGCCCGCAATGCTGCAGGAAGAGTTCGTGCCGCCAACGGTCGACGCCCGGCTCGCGGCCGGTTGACCAATGGACGGCGAGTCCGAGCGAGGTTGCACGGTGGGCGCGGCCTTCGTCGTGGTCGAAGACGAAATTGCCGAGCGAATAGAAGACGGGCCGACCGCGAAGCCATTCACGCCCCTGAACGGCATGTGCGTGATGTCCCAACACGGCATCGGCCCCTGCTTCGATCCATCGTCGCGCCAGGGCCCGCTGCCGGGGCGACGGGTGCGCGGCGAATTCGCCTTCCTTGCCCCAGTGCGGCGTGACGACAACCCGGTCGAATCGCGAACGGAGACCCGCGATCAGTTCCAACACGTCTTCCTCCCGGAAGATGGCCGGCCCGCGGGCCCGGCAGCGCTCCAGGCATCCGATTACGGCACACCGGCGGTCTTTCTCTTCCAGAACGGCATAGGGGGAGTCCTTCAAGCCATAGAACTGCGTGCCGCACCGTCGGCGCAGTTCGCCAAGCATATCTGCGAAACACCCGCCGCCTGCGTCGTAGACATGGTTGTTGGCGAGATTGAGTGCGGTGAACCGGGCCGCGGCCACCCGGTCGATGGCCTCCGGTCCCAGGACGAGGGGATGCGCCTTGTAGCTCGCACGTGAAGCGGCGGCTATGGCGCATTCCAGATTCCCGATGCGCATAACGGATTCGGCGATACAGCTATTTGCAAGCGTTGTGCGCGGAAGCCAGTCCCCGACAAAGACAACATCCATGATCCGTCTTTCCGAATAAAAATCAGGCGCATCGCCTGAGTGTATGTGTTTGGTTGTGGGGTTGTTCTGACGCCTGCGGTTGGTCCACCCATTGCTGAAGCTCCGAATCCGCAACGGCAGGATGGGCCGCACCTCGTTCGGGCCAATGGACCTCGGGCAGTTTGCCCGTCTTCCGATATTCGCAAACCTTCAGATCGGTGATGTATCGAAATGCAACCTGAAGGAAACAGAGGTGGAACCCGGCCTCGCCGTCCAGAAAGCCGAGTTTCCAGACATAGCGGTACAGGAAGTATGCCATCGCGACGGCGAAGCGGCATGGAACGCGGTAATACATGCTGCGCAGCCAGATGCGTCGTTGGTCGTCGCGGCCGAACAGGCGTGGCGAGACGTCGCCGACCACGTTGCCCTCGATGAGGCTCAGGGCTTCGAGCGACGTATAGCGGTTATGCTTGTCAAGCCAGTCGCTCAGCGACTTCGTGTTGTGGTGTTCGACGGTATTGTGAAGATAGACGACTTCGCCGTTGACAAGGGCATGCTCATTGACGGCCCGATCTTCAAACCTGGCCTGGCCGGTGCGCCACAGATGAAGCACGTACGCGTCCGACGTTCCGGCGCCGGAAATCGGCGTTCCCATGAAGATGAGGCGGCGACGGAAGAACACGCCTGCCACGTCGGCCGGTGCTCCGGCTAGCTGCGATTCCACTTCCAGCTTGAATGCCAGGGTGCAACGTTCGTCGGCATCGAGTTTCAAGGTCCACGCCGCACGAATCGGAAGGTGCGTGAGCGCCCAGTTCCACTGCTGCGAGTAGTCCTCGAACTTGTGCTGCACGACGCGAACGCCTTCGGCAGCCCGCTCAAGGGCAATGTCCACGGTTCGGTCCGTACTGAAGGAATCGACCACGTAGACTTCCGACGCCCACCCGCATACCGAATCGAGCGCGGCCGGCAGGTTCGCCTCTTCGTTGAAGGTCAGAATGATGACGGCAAGGTCCATGAGTTTGTCCTGTTCAGGCGGCGCGTTTGGCGGTTACGAACCACGACCGGTAAACGGGCCAGAAGCGACCAATTCCCCCATACGAGAGCGACTGAAACCCGCATTGACTTAAACATTGCTCCAGCGCTGGCCTGGTGAAATATCGGATGTGATTGCCATGGACGTTGAAGTGCTTCTCGAACTTCCACAGTACAATCCCCAGGTTCTTAATGAGTCCGTGATGGGGCGTCGTAAGCACAAGCAGTCCGTTCGGTTCCAGTACGCGGTGGATTTCCCTCAGGTACGCGTCAACATCAAAGACATGTTCGATGACTTCGCTGCTCCACACGGCGGCAAAGGACTGGTCAGGTGCTGGGATCAGTCCGTCCGGACCGAGCAACTCGAAGGATGCTTCGGGATAGGTTGTGCGAGCCAACGCGATAGCATTCTCGGCAATATCGGTCCCAAGGACTTCGTAACCATGTCGATGCAGAGCTGCCGAAAAAGAACCTGCCCCGCATCCAAGATCGAGAACACGCGAGCCTGACCGACAGTATTGTCCCATAGTGTCGATCAACCGGCGCATACGCTCCGGCGTGGTAACGTCATGCTCCGACACGTCGATAGCAGGACTCCAATAACCTTCATAGTACTCTTTCATTCTTGTCTCCGTGTCGAAAGAGTGACGTCCTGTCTGGACGACTGCCTTCTGTGCTGATCGCGAAGTGAGGATGACATTCGCATGATGGGGCGTGTGCAAGAGAAGTCTTGTGGCGATCGAAAAGCCCTTCTTTCTCAGCAAGGCTTTGCGATGCCACTGCCGCAACAACATAGCCAACCGATCCCGCGGCGAACCCTGCCGGGACACCAAACAGCCCGCCTACGACAGAAGCTCCGAGAATGGTTGCACCTGTTGAGAATACCAGTGCGCGCGACCGGCGAAGAGCCAGCAGATAGGAACCGAGTGGTTGAATCAGGAAAAAGAAAGGCATTCCAAGGAAGGTGATTCGCAACGAATCGGGTTGCATGATGCCAAGTAGTCGCAGATAGAGTGAGTGTCGGCAAACATAGGCGATGCAACTCAGACAAATCGCGCCCAACAGGAGCGCAACAAAGAGCCTGGAAGCGAATCGACGAGACCGCTTATACGATCTTTCGGAGCAAGCATTGAAAGATACCTGGATGGTCTCAGGGGATATCGGAATTGCCAATTTGATAACATTGGCAATCGTGGTTGCAAGCTTGTATGCCGCGAGATTCACCGCATTCATGCTTATTGCGCCGAATGCGAGCATCACAGGGCCAAGTACAATGATTGCAAGTCGGGGAGAAAGCGCGAGCAAGTATTCCTTAAACAGCGTTTTTGACGTTCCTGCCGTGACAGGGCCGCTCGACGCAGCGTAGTGACGTAGTGTTCGCGAAGCATACAACGTCGCGAGGAGCGCCAATTGAGAAAGGCAGAGCGACAATAAGAAGCCGTCGGTGCCTTGGTCCTTTAATAAGAAGAGAGAAACCCAGAACGTCAGCAGGTATACAGAGTACGACTTCCAAAGATGGCTGTGTAGAGCCAGCGCGAAGACCGCGCCAATCAGGTAAGCATTGAGGATTGATAGCGAAAGAAAACCTGCAGTGCAGGCGAGGCGTAGCACGCTAAGGGTTGCTGCGGTCGGCATGGCGACGAGAGCAGCACAGGAGACCAGTATCCCGACGGAGCCTGCACCGATCAGGTGCCGTCGAAGCTGAGCAATTCGGCCGGCGCCATCCGGTAGCAGCAACCAGCGTATTTGAATCGCCATAATAATTGGCTCGAGAATGCCTTGCACGATATACGGAACTGCGAGGAGGGATAGGGATTCGCCATAGAATTCCGCCCCAACTACGAGAAAGCCGCCAAGAGTCACACTAAGTACGGCGGCGCTCGCGAAGACTCGTGTCAACGCTCCCTGCAATTGTTCGGCCAGAATGGCAGATGTTGGACGAACGGCTTCCAGTTCTGAGCGTGACATGTTGATCATGCGAATCTGGAGACCTTCACTAAGGTGTTTCGCGAGCAGTGAAGGATGAACGGGCACATTGTGCCGAAAACGGAGTCGTTGCCACAGCGGTCATGGCGGCAAGCATCAGGTTGAATTGAATTCCGCGATATGCAGCCTGGCAACTTGCATATAGAAGCAATGCACCTGTCGCGAGTTTGGCACACCAACGGGCTCTTGCGTATATCTCCAGTTTTGGAGAACTCTCATTTCTGTCGTTGGTGCCTAGGGACGCCAGAATGAAGAGTACATAGAAACAGCAACCAATCAGCCCCAAATCCATCAGTAGATAAAGCCAAACGTTATGGATTGAACGATAATAGTCAGAGTCACCAGTGTAGACGCCAGGCACGGGGCAGCCTAGACCATTTCCGAAAATGGGAGAGTCAAGAAATGATGTGTATGCGAAGCGAAGTTCGTGGGCTCGCGTGCCCAAATCATCGAAATCCCGTATCTCCGATAATCGCTCAAACCGCAATGTGATATTGCTCATTAGAGGCAAATCGGAAACCGCTATGAGTGTGCTAAGTGGCGCCATAAGTAGAAGCAGTACGAGTCCCGCAGCGAGAAGGTGACGACGTATTCGCGGATGAATGATAACCACAGCAGTGCACAGGATGATTTGGCTGCGGTAGGCACAGGCTAACACAAGAAATCCAAAAAGAGTAAGAAAAGCCGCGCGATACCGAGTTGCAAACGGACTGGGGTTATACAAAGAGAGTACGAATCCAAGGAAACCAAAGGGAATGAGTGTGTCGAGGGTGACATAGGTCAGACGGGCCAGCGATCCGGAAAGGAGACTGTTGAGATTTCCGGCGGACAAGAAGAGTATCTTTGCCGCCCAGAATAGGGCACCGATTTGCAGACAGTCTAAGATGAATAGGCTATCCGCTTCACCTTTGGCCGTACCCAGCACGAAATACGCGCTTAGGAATAGAAACGGAATGCAGGCACGCAGCCATTCGAACGATGGTATGCCATTCCCGACAGCAGTAGGGTATGAAACAAACACCGAGACAAGAAACAGCCCAAGAGCAATTCCCGCCCACCGTCCTGTCGATGCGATTGTTGCACTCCCAAGGGACACAATCCATAAGACGGCGAATGTGACGGCGAATCCCGCACTTTGAATCGTGAGTTCATCCGGTACCAACGGAAGGAGAGCGGATTGTATAATGACTAGGAAGAAGAGAGTCCGTTGCGCTGCCGAGAGGCCGATCGAATCAGTAGTAACGCCAAGTGTCGCCGATGATATCTCGAACTGAGCGCGCAGACCGATTACTTCAGGAGGCTGGAAAGGGGCAATTCTCCCTCCAGATTCCCGCAATGAATGCGAAGATACTTCGGTACTAAAATGCTGATACGACAAAGGCGCGCCCTACGAATACGTGCTGAAGACGATGAGGGATGATGTCTGCTTTCCAGTTTGGGAAATGAAAGGACATGGATTGGCACCGATTGGTTTGACAAGTGTTCACGAGATAATTGCGTTCGGTGTTTACGCGGCCTTTCGACTTGGTTTTTCGGTAGGGATATGAGGGATTGATGCACTATTCGGGACCGAAGGGTCCATCATGCTCTGTAGAAGGGTGGCATAACTGGCTGCCAGTATATCCCGGCTGTAACGCTCGGCCACGTAAAACCGCGCACCTGCGGCTGGGACGCGCCCTGCTTGCTTTTCGGCCTTGAGATGGCGGATCGCGTCAATCAGCGATTCGGGGCAATCGGGTTCCATCATGACGCCGGCCCCGGCTTCCTTGATGATGCTCCGCGCACCGCCCTTGACGCCCATGATGATGGGCCGCTCCATGGCCATGATCTCGAATAATTTGGAGGGAACGACCGTCTCGAACAGCTTGCAGCCGCGCAAATGCACCAGGCAGGCGTCGGAACTGGCCAGTACGGCCGGCATCGCTTCCTTCGGCATCCGGCCCGTGAAGATGACCATGTCCGAAACGCCCCCGCGCTGCGCCTGCCGCTGAAGCGACTGGCGCATCGCGCCATCGCCCACCAGGCAGAAACGAATGTCGTCGCGCCCTTCCAGCCGCAATCGCTTCGCCGCCTCGATCACTACCTCCAGCCCGTGCGCCATGCCGATCGTGCCGACGTAGGAACAGACGAACTTGCCTGCAAGGTTCCAGCGTCGCAGGAATTGTTGATTGGGTTCCGCAGGTGTGAATTGCGTCAGATCGACACCGTTGGGGATGACGGAAACACGATCGGCCACATCGACCTTGCCAAGGATATTGTCGCGATAGCCCTCGCCCACGGTTACGATATGGTTGGCTGCCCGATACATGCGGCGTTCGAGCCTTTCGAGTAAGGCCAGCAGCGGCCGGTTTCGCATTGCGCCGACGGCGGCAATCGACTCCGGCCAGATATCGCGGATTTCCAGTACCAGCGGTGCTCGCTTTAACAGCGATGCTAGCACGCCGGCCCAGCCGCAAAAGAACTGCGGCGACGTGGCAATCACCACGTCGGGGCGAGGTAGCCGGAGTGATGCCCACACCGCGCTGAACATGTACGATAAGTAGTTGGCGATTCGTCGCCACGTCCCGGCATTGGGGGCGATATACGTCCACACCCGCACCACACGGATGCCGTCCACCATTTCCACTTGCCGCCGGAACCGATTGCGATAATTCGGGTAGACAGCGCCGTGTGGGCAATTTGGTGAGCAGGTTACGACGGTGACGTCATGGCCGGCCTTGGCCCAGCGCGCGCAGTGTTCGTAGGTCCGCGACGCGGGCGCATTGGTCTCCGGCGGAAAGTAGTGGCTTAGCAGTAGGATTCGCACGTCTAGTTCCCGGCAAGGTGGCGGGATAGTACCCGCCGCACCATGCCAGGATCAACGCCAATTTCGTGAGGCGCACTACTGACTTCTACGCGCCGCGGGGCATCTTCGTGCTTCTGTGGGATGGGCGTCAAACCGTCATAACCGGGGTGGACATTCTGTCCTTCCCGGTTGACGGGCCGAAGCCCATCCTATCTGAAATGCGCAGTTTTGAGCTGTAACGGGTACTCTTTCAAAGGCTCTTCCGTGTCTGGTATAGGCTCTCAGTTCTCGCCACGGCCAGTTCCGTGTTCTCCCGCTGCGGTCAAGCCGGCCGGTTCCTGACACCGGGACCTCAACGAGGACGATGGCTTCCCGGGGCCGAGAAGACCCGGGGATGGCGCAAAGTCTTAGAATAATGGCGCAAAAGCTCTTTGACCCGTCCTCTCGCAAGAATTAGAATGGAGAATGTGTCGTGGGCGGATTCATCCAGCATACCAGTGTGCTGATTCGCAGAACGATACCACGGGAGGGCTTTTGGAAACGCAGGCGAGTGACGGATACCTGCGGACGGTGTTTTCATCTTTCTCGGTTTTCTTGGGCAACCTGGAGAAGGAGTTTCACAATGACACGGGCAATCGTTCGCAGAGGTTCTTCCCTGCTGCAATCGGCAGAAGGAATCGAATCGCATTGTATAGAAGCGAAGCATTTCGCTGCGCGGCGCGTGGCGTGGGCCGTGATGGTCTGTTTTGCCTGCATTGCGCTCGGGGCAACCGTCGCAGAAGGGGCCGTTGTGCTGGGGTCGGTGTTTAACCCCACGGAGTTCACGGCGCTTGACAGCGGCGCCGGATTGAACCTCACCGCCGGCGATAGCCTGACGTTCGATACGAACAGCCTGCAAATCACGGGCGCCATCGGCGGCGTCGCGGTGAGCTACAGTGGCGTGGCGGCGAATTCTGAAGGCGACGGGGTGGAACTGGCCGTGTTTACCTTCAGTTCGGTCAACGTGGGCACAGGCGCCACGGTGAATGTAACGGGCACGCGCGGTCTGGTCGTCGGCTCCCAGTCGAATCTGTATCTTGGCTCGACCATCGGCGGCTTGGCCGGGCAGGCAGGCGTGGTCGGCAGTTCATCGCCTTCCGGCGGAGCAGGCGGCGTGGGCGCCGAGGGCGGCGTGCGCGGCACGTCTTACGCCAGCGATCCCCCGGGCGCCAACCGCGGCAACGGCGGGAATGCAGGTGTTGGGGTTGAGGTGGCCTACGATGGTGTTGGCTATGGCGCCGGACAAAAGGCCGGAGACAATCAAATGGCCGGTGGAGGAGGCGCCTACGGCGGCGAGGGTGGCGATGCGCCAAGCAGTGGGGGCGACGGCGGCGGCGTCTACGGTGACGCTGCCCTGACAGAACTCTACGGCGGCAGCGGCGGCGGTGGCGGCCAGCACGTAAACGATGCCAATATCCCGTACGGTGGCGGGGGCGGCGGTGGAGCTTTGGAACTTGTTGCCGCCGGGACCATAACCGTCGATACGGCGCTCTTGCTCGCCGGTGGCGCCGGCGGCGGCGGGACGGGACTTTACGATTGCGGTGGTGGTGGCGGCAGCGGTGGCGGTGTCATTCTCGCGGCCGATCAGGTTCATTTCGGCGCCAGCGCACTGATTGACATCGGCGGAGGCGACGGAACACCGGTGACACAGGACGGTCGCAATGGCGGTGGTGGTGGCGGCGGACGCGCGGCTTTGTATGCCAACTCCATTACCGGCACCAGCGATGTAAGCTCATTGGTCGATTTGGCCGGGGGCACTGCCGGGGGAACCTCACCAATTCCTGCGGAAAGGCACGGTGCGGCAGGAACCCTGTATCAAACCACCTACAGCCACGCGGCCTTCGTCGCACCTTACGTTCGCGTCGATTTCAACGATATGTCGGCCGGCGACGTCAACGGGCAGGCGGGAGGAATGGGCTTTACGGGAACCTGGACTACCCCGGTGAACGCGACTGAGTCTACATACCACATCGACGCAGTGTCAGGCGATCTCGTGGCCCCGGCCAGCACGAACTTCCGACTTACGCAGAGCGGCACGGCACAGAGTCTGCAAGGGATGAACAACAATTCCACGGTCGATAAGGCCACTCGAAGCTTGACCACGCCCCTGACGGATACCGTCTGGTTCTCCTTTCTGCTGGAACCGTGTGACGGCGGGCGGGGCGGCATCGACTTGAACTCGGGACGGATTCTCGCCGTCGGATCGTCGTTCAATACCTACCTGGGAAGCGGGCATGATACGTCCGGCGGAAACGTCTTCACAGATTTCGAGGCAACGTACCTGGTCTTGGGCAAGCTGGACATCGATGCCGGCGCGGGCGGTGAGGAACACCTGCAGCTCTGGGTCAATCCCGACGTGACCTTGGGACCCGACGGGCTTGGTGCACCGACGCACCAGGACTTGACCGCCAACTGGCTTTCTGGAAGTATTGACGTCCTGCGGATCGAGAGCTACGCGGGAACCGCCGGCGGCGCCACGCCGCGGATTGATCTGGTCACCCTGAGCAATAGCGCCACGGCTTACCTGGACGTGACCGGTGTTCCCGAGCCGAGCGTCATGATCCTCTTGACCGTTGCCGGCGCGATGCTGTGCCTGCGGCGGCGACGATAGGGGGTTGCGTCTCGGAGAACTGGCGAAGGCGCCGGGTTCGGTCTTTCGTTATCCGGGTGCGAGCCGATCCCCGTTCGTAGTCCCGTATTCAGCCGGAGACAGTTCGTAGTTCCGCCTTCAGGCGGCTTGAAATCCGCAGTTCTACCTCCCGGAGACAGAACGACCAGCGCCGGTGAATAGTCCGGCGTCAGCCGGAAAGAAGAAGGCCGCCTGCACCTGCCATCAGCCTCACCTCAACCAAAAGGTTCCATCCCATGCGAATGCTCGCCCTGTTGTTGCTTGGATGTCTTAGCGTCATGAGCTTTACGTCCGATGTTTTTGCGGACGACACAACCCTTCTGATCCGGGGGCGGGACTTCCAATTCGCCGGCGGCTGGATGAACCTGGGCGAATACCTGCGGCCGGCCGAAATGCAGAAGACCGTGGCGGACGCCATGACGGCGATCGAGGCGCCGCACGACGGGACCTACCACGTCTGGGCGCGGGCCAAGGATTTCGCATCCTATATGCCACGCACGCGACGCTACCTGGTGACCGTGGACGGAGCGGCATTGCCGGACGAGGCCGGCAAGCACGGCGGCGAGGGGTGGGCCTGGGAGAAGGTCGGAACCGTGGAGTTGAAGGCCGGAGAGCACATGCTCGGGTTACGGGCACTCGCCAGCCGCTACGCGCGATGTTCCCATCTGCTGTTGACGACGACCGAGCTGGACCCGAACCGAACGCCCTTTTCCGTGCTGGGCAAGCATCAGGTGCGTCCCGAACGCATTGCCGTAGCCGATTCTACCGAACTGCCCGAAGCACCGGCCCTGAAACCGGACGCCCCGGTTGCCACGCAAGCGGTGCTCGCGAACGATCAGGTTCGCATTACGTTTTGCGGGCAGGAGGACGTAACCGGCGCCATGCAGGTGACGCGCGCAACGGCAATCAAGCAGGGAGATGCCTGGTATGAACTGCCGGCCCAACCGAACGAAGAACAGATATTCCTCATTTACACGGAGACGACCGAAGCGACATGCCAGCAGGGACGGCCCGTCTGGACGAAAGACGGTGCGCCGGCCGTGGTGCAGGTGGGCGGCAAGGAGTATTCGGTCCAATGGGGCAAAGAAAACCCGTATACGGCCGGCCGGATGCACCTGCTGGTCGGACGTACAACGCGCAAGATCGACGACCGGACCGTTGAAGTCGATTACAGGGCAGCGGACGGCACAGCGGCCAGGGGACGCTGGCATTTACCGGCGGATAGCCCGGATGTCCGATTCGAGTTGACCTTTGAGGCGGCGGCCGAAGGCTACTGGTCGGCAGGCATTTGCCCCGTGGCTGGCGTATCGCCGGAGAACACCCGGTTCGTGCAGCTTCCGCCTCTGTTCCAGTTCCAGCGATTGCCTTCTCAACCGTGCATGATCACCGATGTCATTACGCCGCATGCGATGGCCCTGGCGGAAGTGGTTCTGGAGGAAGAGGGTCCCCCGCTGTGTCTGGCAGTGACCGCCGAGCCGTCGGCACTCCCGCTTCGCTGGCCGACGGCACGCGAGAGTGTCTACGGGTTCAGCCTGCTGAATGCCGAGGGGCAGGTACAGCCGTCGGTCTTCTCGCCCGTGCTGGGTTTCGGCGATTCCCTCTGCAAGGCAGGTGAGCAGCGAACGGCTCGCTTTCGCATTCTGGCCATGCCGGGCGATTGGACGACCGGGCTGGAGGCCGTTTCGCAGAAGATCATGAACGTGGGCGATTATCGGCGCCCGGTCCATGCTTCGCTCAGCCAGACGGCGATCAACATGATCGACCTGATGCGCGATGCCGGCGCCGCAGGCTGGAACGACGAGCTGAAGGGATTCTACAACATCGAAATGGCCGAGACGGTTACGCAAGCGTCGCCGCTGATGGTTGTGGCCGCGTCGCTATTGACTCGCGACGAAGAGTTTTACGCGACCCGGGCGCTGCCGACCATCGAGTTCATGCTGACCCGGCCGAGTGCGCATTGGGCTCGGCCTCGCGATACCTTGCAACCGCTGTGTGTCCCGACCCGGTTCTACGGGACACCGCTCTGGCAGGGGCTTCATGCACTCTTGGGCGAATTGAATCCGTGGCTGCGCGAGTTCGCCATGTCGGACGGCGAGGTGCTCCATTCGCAGTCGTACAATAGTGCGCCGCGCTGGTCCAGCCTACTGGCCGCCTACCGGTGGAACCCAAGCGAGGAGCGTCTTTCGGAGATATGCAAGGAGGCCGACGCGTTTCTGGAGACAGAAGTCTACGGCCGGCAGGAGGAAGTCGTGCCGTTCCAGCGTTTCTACAATATCCACTTCTATCCGTACTGGTGGGACCTGATCACGTTGTACGAACTGACCGGCGAGCCACGCTACCGGACGGCGGCCGAGCAGGGCGCCTTCCATACGATCGCCGGGCTGTGGTCACATCCGGTGGCGCCCGAGGGCGAGATGACGATCCATCCGGACAGCCAGCATGCAGGGCTCGGTGCTCTGTGGTGGAAAGATGCCGAGCGGTACCGGCTGGGCGACCCGCGCGCGCCCGGCGACACGCCTGCAAAGCAGGTGCCTGCCTGGTGGGTTGCCCGGTGTGGACTGGGGTTGGAACAGCCGTCGACGTACTTCACGGCAGGCGGGCGTGGAAACGGTTTCATGCGGAATATCATGATGTCGGTCTGGGCGCCGCACCTGCTGCGCGTCTATCGCCATACGGACCGCGATATCTACCAGACGTATGCGCGCAACACGATCATCGGCCGATTTGCCAACTACCCCGGTTATTATGTGGTGGGCTACAGCGATCTGATGCTGAGTCCGCGGTATCCGTACGAAGGGCCCGACGTATCGGGGATCTACTACCACCACATCCCGCCGCAGTTGGCCTTCTCGGTCGATTTCCTGGTGGCCCAGGCCGAACAGCGGTCCGCCGGCCGGATTCGTTTCCCTTGGGCCATGCAGCAGGGTTATGCCTGGTTTACCAACCGGATCTACGGCATGGCCGGCGGCGAGATCTTCGGCCAGCCTGCAGGCCGGCTGCTACTGGACGGCAAGGCGATTCGGATCGAAGAGAAGGAGATCGACTGGCTCGCCGCGCGGAGCCGCGACCGGGTGTGGCTTGTTCTGATGAGCCAAGCCGACGCGCCGGTGCGGCCCACGATTACGCTCGACAGCGACCGTTTGGGACTGACCGACGGCGCTCCGGTGACGGTCTACACGACGGAACAGCCTGAGGGGGAACCGCGCGAGGCCAGTTCGCTTTCCGAACTGACGGTACCGGCCAAGGGACTGGTGGCCGTCTCACTTCCGGCGGCTGAACGCGACGAGTTCCCCACGCTACCGCCGCTGGCCGAGGGGCACGTGATGCGCGACGCCGGCAAACCGTGGGGCGAATTGCACGCCATGCGGATCCGCTCGCCTTTTGGGAAAGACTCGATCCTGGTCATCCTGACGCGCGGTCCGGTCGAGGGCGGCTCTGCAACGCTTAAGGTGGCTTCACGCGAGGAGCCGCTGGTCAAGAAGACGTTGCCGTACGAGTTCTCGATCTATCCCTGGCCCATCGACCAGCCGTGCGAGCTGACTGTGGAATTGCGCGCCGGCGAAACCGAGCCGGCAAAGAACATTGTGCTCACCTTACCCGGAACGCCTCAGCCGTAAGCACGTGGGATGAAGTTGCCATTCGCACCTGGAAACGGAAGATACGTCTGCCCCGAGCTTGGTAAGAGGTATTCCGCGTTACCGGTGCGAGGCCGGGATATCGAAGTCTTGGGTAGCGTCTTCCTTGGGCAGATCGGCCGTCGTTTCGTAGGAGCTGAACAGCATGTTGCCCTGGGGCGATTCGGCGTTGGGCTTCCCATCGGTACCGAGAATGCGGACGATGTGTGGGCCGCCAACGGTTCCCTTCCCCTTATCGGTTGCGAAGGCGCCGTCCCTGATGGTGGCGTAGGAGGCAGGACCGCGATTGCCTTTCGTCCCATCGGGTTCAAACGCGATTTGCCCGCCCGGAACCGGCTTGCCGCCGTAGGTAACGCTGCCTTCCAGCGAATAACGTTCGGGACCGTCGGAGCCGGAACAGCCCGTTACGAGCATAGCCGTGGCCAATCCCAACAGAATTCCACCAACGATCGACAAGTTGCAACGCATGTTCATTCTTCAAATCCTTCCAGGGGCAGCCCGTCGTCACGACTTCCGAGGCCGCGATAACTGTTGATGTCCATATTCTCCGACAGGAAGTGGACGGACCCGTCGGCCAACGCGAAGTTGCACCCGCCCGGATGATGACTGCCGAACGTGGCGGACGACACGTTTCCGGTGAATACCTTTAGCGGGTTGTAGCTGTTGTATTGCGTATTGATGCCGTACATGGCGGCCGAGAGGTTCATGGGGAAGGTATACGTACTGCTCGACACGCGCAGCGCACTGTCCCAACTGCCGTAGGGACCACCTGCCTGCCCTTCTTCAAGCGGACAGAGCCTGGTTTCGCCCACCAGAAAGACGTTTGACGTTCCGTCAGGAATATGTCCGATCTTCACACTGGAATTGTTGTAGAAGATGCCATTGTCGAAGAACGCGCGCCCGGTGTGTGCGGAGCCGCTACATTTGGGCGTTGCGCCGCCGCCCTGGCAGGCGAAGTAGTTCGTGTTGCACCGTTCGCCCTCGGAGACCGGATCGCTGGGGCACTGGAACGAACTGTTGGGGCGGAACTGCACGGCATGGTTACCGGCACTCTGTTCCCACCATAGCGAAGCGAACGACTTCTTGAAGTCGTACTCGTTGTATTTGGGCATCTGCTCCAGGAACGGCAAGATGAAGACCGACCAGGGGGCGCCGCCGTCGCGCCCCTCGGAGCCCACGAGCAGGCATGTCGTCTTGGGGATCTTGGTAATGCCGCCTGGCGGAAAGACCTTGTGGGCAGTATGGTAATTGTGAAGCGCCAGTGCGATCTGTTTCAGGTTGTTGCTGCACTGCATGCGTCGAGCCGCTTCCCGGGCGCTTTGCACGGCGGGCAGCAGCAAGGCAATCAGAATACCGATGATCGCGATGACCACCAGCAGTTCCACGAGTGTAAAACCTGTTTTTCGAGAGAACATACCGACCCACCTTCTGCTCTCGGGAGCCAGTTCAACGCAGAAACGCGAGAAAAAGCCTGTAGCATCCCAACCCTCTTATTGTAATGAATGTGTGAGATTCCTGCCAGCTTGCGGTTGCGTAAAAAACCTTGGAATTTGCGACATTTGCTGGTAAAGTAGATTGTATGCCTGCCCCCATGCTACCGCGTGTTGCCGTTCTCGTAGACACCTCAACCGGGTGGGGTCGTAGAATGATCCGCGGAGTGATTGGGTATGCCCGCAAGCACGGGCCCTGGCGACTCTGGGTGGACGATTGGGGGCAGCGAGAATCGCTGCGGCTCCCCCCCGGATGGGCTGGTGACGGGATTGTCTGCCGTATCGCCGATCCGGCGATCTGTCGCCACGTGCAGCAGCAAAGGGTGCCTGTGGTGAACGTGTCGGGGATCGAGCTGGAGGGGGTCGATCTGCCGCGCGTCGCCACCGATATGCACGCGTCGGCGGAGCTTGCCTCCAGGCATTTCCTGGACCGCGGATTCCGGAGCTTTGCCTATTACGGCCCGCAACGGCTCTCGTACGTGGCGCCGCATCGCGAGGCGTTTGTCCAGTGGCTAGCCCAGGCGGGACATGCGTGCGCCGTCTATCGGCCCAGCCGGGGACTGGGGCGGCGATCGCAGTGGCCGGCCCTGCAGGAGGATCTGGGCCGCTGGCTCGCGACACTGCCCAAGCCGGTGGGTATCTTCACCTGGGGAAACCGGGCGGCTCGCGAAGTCATTTATGTCTGCCGGCGCACCGGCTTGCTCGTTCCTGAAAACGCGGCCGTACTCGCCGGCGACGACGATGAACTGCTTGGCGCAGCCTGCAGCCCGCCGTTGTCCGGCGTCATGGTCGCGTCGGAACAGATCGGATACACGGCCGCCGAGATGCTTGACCGGCTGATGCAGGGGAAGCAACTCGAGCGACCAACGGTTACGATCGGGCCGAAATCCATTGCGACGCGACAATCGACCGATACCTTGGCCATCGAGGACCAGGAACTGGCGCAGGCCATTCGCTTCATTCGCGAACATGCGTCGGTGGCCATTCGCATTGACGATATCGTTGCCGCCGTGGCCATTTCGCGGCGGCACCTGGAACGGCGATTCCAGGAGGTGCTGGGGCGAACGCCGGCTGCCGAAATCCGTAGAGTTCATCTGGAGCGCGCCCGCGAACTGCTGGCGGAAACCGACTTGCCCATTCCGGCCGTTGCCGCCAAATCCGGGTTCGGCTCACCCGAGTACCTCGCCTATGTCTTCAAAGAAGAGTTGGGCGCAAGCCCGCGAGAATACCGCAGCCGCGTCCGCGGCCACTAGCCGTTGCCGAGAAACGAATTTCAGATTTGAGATTTGAGATTTCAAGTCCCAAACGCACACCCAACACCTGACAACGAACCATGCCCCGCTTTTTTCATGCTGCGATTGTCTTTGTTCTGGTAGCCGGCGTGTTCGTCGGGGCATGGGCGTATGTGAATCGGCAGTGGCTCGTGTGGCAGTGGGCCTGCTACAAGGTGGGAACGGCGGCGTCCTTCGAGCAAGCAAAACGGCAGTTCGCCTGGTTCGAACAGGGGGCGAATGCCCAGGATCGCCTGCGTGTCCTGGCGGCAAAATGGGGAGACGGCAACCGGCAATTCGATGAGTATCTGGCCCGGTACGTTACCGGCGGCGAGAGCAGTATGGCGCTTCGGCAAGCATTTTCGGAGGCTTTGACTCACCGGCCTGAATTGCTTCAGCGCTGGGCGCATTTCTGGTGCTGGCAATCGCCGCTGGAGCCGGATCGGCAGGTTGCGTCGATCCTCGAATACCTCGATGCCCTGGCATTCGACGAGCCGGCATCGGCCAATCCGGCGATTACATGGCGCGAGGTGCTCGACCTGCAGGCGATTTTCACCATTGCGGGCGACGTCGACCGGGCGGCACGGGTGACTCCGGACACATGGCGAGAACATTACCGCGTATGGCGTGAAGCGCCGCAGCCGGCGCTTGATCGGGTGCGGCGGTCGGCAGGTCCGCTACCGGAGTAGCGTCGGGCATTCTAGCGGCGCTGCCGAAGCTGGGCTTCAAGAACGGGCAAGACGCTGGTCTGGAAGAGCTGGCGCATCACCGGCGAGCGCTGCGCCATCTGCAGGGCGGTCGTCAGGGCCGGATCCGACGCTTCTTCCAGCACTTCGGTTTCGAGCGATCGGCCTTGAGCATCAACCCAGGTATAGACCACCTGCGTCTTGCCGTCTTCGGAGACGACCTTCTTCACCGCATACGGGAGCATGGTGTCGTGATCGAACTCGCCCGGCGGCGGCGGATCGACCGGTGCGTACGCCCGCGGCCCAACCTGGCAGGCATCCTGGACGGCCTCGCCGATATCGCTGATGGCATCCCCGCTGCTTCGCGTTTCGAGCCATTCGGCTGCGCCATGGGCCTTTTCGGTCAACTCTTCCCGATCCTTGTTGAGGAACATGTTGACCGTATTGTCCAGGCGTCCCCGCAATTGGGCGCGCTCTGCCAGGGCTGCCTTCTCGGCGGCCTCGGCGCTGGTGTCGGGCTCGCTGCTGGTGTTCGCAGCCGTCTGGGGCGAAACGTCGCCAACCGATGCGTCCCACGGGCGTACCAGGAAAAGCCAAACAGCCAGTGCTATATGCACTACGATCGCCGCGACCAAAGCCGCCGCCAACTGCCGCCGTCTTGTCTGCAGTCGAGTCATATTCTTACCACGTCAAGACGCATGAACGTCTTGCAGGGAACACCGCGCCGACCGGTCTCGTAGAGCAAGATCGTACGTTCACCATGGAAGGCGAACAGGTCCATGCTCCGAGTGCGGCGAAACGAGTCACCTGCCAGATATTGGGGAAGCGCCTCGCACCAGCCGCCCATATCTCCCAACCGGCGGTTTGCCGCGGACCCGGCACTGGCCGAGGGTTCCCGTTTTCAACGAACACAAAACACGAATGTGCCAGGAACCATCTGGATCGAATGAAATCACACAGAACCTATTTTTTTACCATTGCAGCGATCGGATGTCAAGACTCTTTTGTATTCCCTTGGCGGGGGGGCTAGAAAATTGGCCGGATCGATGGGTTCGGGTCTGTTGGGGCCGCACCTGCATCAGTGCTGACGGGTCGGCGGCGCGAGTTGTTGGTCCGGCTGTACGTGTGGGGGGCGTATGAGCAGTTGCGCACGTCTTCATATCCCCCGAAGCAAGGCGTTTTGGCCAGACATCCGGGCGCGATGATTCTTCCGGCGAATTGACGCCTGCCATGCCGGGGACACATAATGGACGGGACTCGCCACGAACGGCTCGGCGTTTGCCGGGTGTCCCTTGGAACCTTGGAAAGGACCAGCGACATGAGAATTACAACGCTTGCAGCCACGGTCTTTCTGCTGTTGCTCGCCACCGGACTGCGTGCTGCGGACAACGAGGCGGTTCGCCCCAACGTCGTCGTCTTCCTGGTCGACGATATGGGCGTGATGGATACCTCCGTGCCGTTTCTCACCGACGACAAGGGCCAGCCCAAACGCTATCCGCTGAACGACTATTACCGCACACCGAACATGGAGCGCCTGGCAGGTCAGGGGATCCGCTTCAACAACTTCTACGCCATGAATGTCTGCTCGCCGACTCGCGTCTCGATCATGACCGGGCAGAATGGGGCACGGCACCGCACGACGAACTGGATCAACCCGGACAAGAACAACGCCGGCCCGCAAGGCGCGCCGGACTGGAATTGGGAGGGCTTGAAGCCGGGCGATGTGACCCTGCCTGGCCTGCTGCAAGCCGGTGGATATCGGACCATTCACGTGGGAAAGGCGCACTTCGGACCGCGCGATTCGCAAGGGGCCGAGCCGCTGAACCTGGGCTTCCAGGTGAACGTGGGCGGCGCATGCTTCGGCGCGCCCGGCAGCTATTACGGCCAGGACCAATACGGACTGGCAACGCGCCGCGCCCGCAGCGCCGTACCGCACCTGGAAAAATACCACGATACCGAGACCTTCCTGACCGAGGCGCTTACGATCGAGGCGAATGCGCGAATCCAGGACGCGGTCAAGGCCGGAAAGCCGTTCTACCTCTACCTTGCCCATTACGCGGTCCATGCCCCGTTCCAAAGCGACCCGCGGTTCGCCGAGCATTATGCCGATTCGGACAAGCCGAAACCGGCGCAGGCTTTCGCCACGCTGATCGAAGGCATGGATAAATCGTTGGGCGATGTGCTCGATCAGCTTTCTGCCCTGGGCGTTGCCGAGAATACGCTCATCTTCTTCATGGGCGACAACGGCAGCGATGCGCCGCTGGGCGGCGCGCACGAGGTCGCCAGCGCCGCGCCGCTGCGCGGCAAGAAGGGTTCGCACTACGAAGGCGGCATGCGTGTCCCGTTTATTGCGGCCTGGGCAAAGCCAGATGCCGACAATCCGAATCAGAAGCGGCTGCCTATTGCGGCCGGCGCGATCCAAAGCCAGATCGCCTCCGTCTGCGACCTGCTGCCCACAATTGCGGCCGTTACCGGCGTCGACGCGCCGCCGGACTATCCGGTGGACGGCCGGCGGTTGGAAACATTGTTGGCCGGCCAGTCGGACGCGAGCCGGGAGAGGACGTTCCTCATGCACTATCCTCACGGCCCGCATCGGAGCAACTACTTCACGACCTTCCGCGACGGCGACTGGAAAGTGATTTATCACTACATTCCCGAAAAGAACTCGCAGCAGTCGCACTTTCAACTCTACAACCTGGCCGATGATCCGTTCGAGTCGAAGGATCTGGCCGCCTCCCATCCCGAGCAGGTTCGCCGCATGATGCAAGGGTTGATTGCCAGCCTCGAAAGACAGAATGCCGTCTATCCGGTCGAGGCGGAGAGCAGCAATACGCCACTGAAGCCGCAACTGCCATAAAGGACAAGCCACCACGTCTTCCGGATATCTCGCAAAGACGGCGCGCCTTGAGTGCTCCCGCCCTGGCGCCCAAAATGCTCTGTACCGTCAAACCGTACGAGATCCGTCGAACTGAAGAAAGAGTACGCATCATGCAGAAGATCAACACCACTTGCCTCATTACCGCCGTTCTCGCCCTGTCCTGCCTATCGCTGCATGCCGCCAAGGCCGAACCTGATCGAACCATCTCGGGGCCGGATCAGGCGGTTCTTGTGGAACGGCAGGTGTGGGAGCCGTTCAACTGGGCTTCGTTCGATCAGGACAAGATCGTCAGCTTTGGCGGCTACCAGTACACCATCTACTGGGGCGCCGACCGCGTTTTGACCGTTGCGCGAAGGTGTCTGGAAGACAACACGGTCCAGCGAGTGAGGCTTGCCGATCACGTACTCGCCGAGGGGCTACGGGAAAGAGACCGTTACGACGGGCATCGCAATACCGTACTGGGCATCAGCCCCGGCGACGGGCGGCTGCACCTTTCGTGGGACCACCATAACAACGACCTGAACTATACCCGCAGCCGCAAAGGCTTCCTGACCGACCCGCCCGAGAACGTCACGCCTGCCGACTTCGAGCCCCGTCAGCCGATCCTTGCAGACGCCCCGCAACGGGTCACCTATCCTCGTTTCTTCAACGATTTTGACGAAACCCTCTATTTCTTCTACCGGAGCGGCGGGAGCGGCCAGGGCAACAGTGCCCTGTTCCAATACGACGCCGACCAGGGCCGGTGGGAGATCATCAGCACGTGCCTGTTTGGACAGGAAGGCACGTATGCCCCGTGGGACAACAGTGACTCGCGCAACGCCTACATGCACGACCTGCTGTTCGACACGACCGGCCGATTGCACACCACCTGGGTCTACCGTGAAACATGGCGCACCTGGGCGAGCAACCACGATCTGCACTACGCCTACAGCGACGACCGCGGCCGCACCTGGAAGAACAACGCAGGCGTACTGATTGTCGATACGCGCAAGGGCGAGCGTATCGTGTTGGACACTCCGGGAATTACCGTCTACGAGATTCCCGTCTTCTCCTGGCTGATGAATCAATGTGCGATGACCTTGGATTCGAAAAATCAGCCGCACGTGGCCACGTATCACATGGCCGAACCCTTCCGACCGGACGACCTGCAGCACAATCCGCCGCAGGAGGTGCATCATCGGCTGAACTACTATCACTACTGGCGCGACACCGAGGGCACATGGCATCGCAGCCAGCCGCTGCCCTTACCGCTGCCGTTGCGCCGCCCGATGATCATCGCCGCACCGGACGATACGATGATCATGTACTTCCCGACGCCGCAAGGTTTCCGGGCACACGTGGCCCGGGCAGCCGACCAGTGGAGCACATGGCAAACGCTGCAGCTGACCGGCCCGGAATTCTCTGCCGGCGATGCGAGCAAACCCGACCGCCGCCTGCTGCGAGAACAGAACATCCTCTCCTTCACGGTTGACCCCTGCGGCCAGGAATCTGGCCGTGGGATGGCCATTCTCGATTTCCATGTCGATCGGCTGGTCGAGGCTCTGCGGCCGTGAGGCTTGCGAACTCTTCTGCTGCTGGGAGGAGACCTCCTGACGGCAAGAAAAGGGAGCATTGGAATCGGTGTTGGTGAGCAGGGTGAAGACGCCACCGGCTGGCTTGTCCGGCCCGCAGCGGTGGTCTTTTGGCTAATGGCGGTACTCCCGACCATCTCTTTTCTTTCAGGGTGTTGCTGCCGCCCAAGGCGGCAGCAACACCCTGAAAGAAAAGTCTTTGGTGGTTCGGTCTCGTGTAGCTTGCTGACCATGGCTGCGGGCCGGACGAGCCGGCCGGTGGCCTTTTCTTGCAGTGCCCTCTATCGGCGTCTAAGCCGGCCGGTCTCTTCAGGCGGTCTTCCCTTTCCAGCTAAAGCCGAGAGTCCAACGAGTTACCGCTCACACTTAGAAACCGGATTCCGGCGAAATTGTCCACCGCGGCAGGCAAACGGTACAGGCGGAATTCTCGGCTTGGCCCCCCCGATTTCTGGAAAACAACCCCGAGACTCCCCGGACTCCTGTACCTGAGTAGCCCAGACGTGCTATAATTCTGTAGTGATTGTGTCTATTTGGGGCAATTGCCCCGGAATGTCCACCAAGACAAAAGGAGTTGCCATGAGTTACGCGAACCAATCGTACCCGTCGTCGTTCGACATGTTTGCGGCGCAGGCCGCCGCCGACGAGCGGTCGGCCTTTCTCACCAAGACCTACCTGCACCTGGTCGGCGCCATTGCAGCGTTCGTTGCGTTGGAGGCCATCTTGCTGTCGATGCCGGGTATCGAGAACCTGGTCGGTTTGATGGTTGGTACGCAATTTGGCTGGCTGATCGTACTGGGCCTGTTCATGGTAGTCAGCTACGTGGCCGAAAGCTGGGCCCGGTCGGCAACCAGCCTGGGCATGCAATATATGGGGCTGGGGTTATACGTACTGGCCGAAGCAGTCATCTTCGTTCCGTTGATATACATCGCCAGCAGCGTCCCGGGCGTTATACCGGCGGCAGCTATTACGACGCTTGTGCTGTCCGGCGTGCTGACTGCCGTGGTGTTCGTGACGCGGAAGGATTTCTCGTTCCTGCGATCGATCCTGATGTTCGGCGGGTTTGCGGCGATGGGGCTGATTGTGGTCGCGATCCTGTTCCAGTTCTCGCTCGGGCCGATCTTCACCTATGCGATGATCGCCCTGGCGTGCGGCTACATCCTGTATCACACGTCGAACGTCCTGCATCATTACCGGATCGGGCAGCACGTCGCGGCCGCTTTGGCCCTGTTTGCATCGGTTGCCTTGCTGTTCTGGTACATCCTGCAGTTGTTTCTGTCGTCGCGACGTTAAAACGTCTACGAGCGGCGGCGACGCGCCAACAGTAGCAATGCGCCCAGAAGTACGAGTGTCAGGGTGCCCGGTTCAGGTATATAAGAGATGGCCAGACCATTTGCCGTCTGGATGATCTCGAAATACCCTTCCCCAAGGCCGTTTTCGAACGACGAGATATCCAAAGCGAACAGGTCTTCGCTGAACGTACCTTCGAGCTGGTCGAAGGTCAGGAACTCCCATTCAGATGCCCGATGCGGACCGACACTGCTGGTCGATATTCACTCAAAATTCCCAGCGCCCTCGCCTTCTTCGCCGCCGAGCTGAAAGCACCAAACCGGCGATCCCGCAGGTCATCAGCAGGCCGAATGCTGTTGGTTCGGGGATGATCCGCATTTCATAGATCGAGTGCCCGTATACTGTTCCCCGAGTGGTGCCGTACATCATCACGTACCGGCCGAAAGCATCGGTACTGACAGAAGCCGACGTGTAACTGCCGGAGACCGCCGTAAACGCACCACTGCGGAAATTGAAGTGATCGTCAGCCTCGCCGCCGCCGCCGATGATGCCGTCGCGCCCGCTGATACTGGCGATTTCCGTCCATTTCGTCGGGTCGCTGTCCACACCTTGCGCCGATGTGCGGACGCGAAGGGTGTAGTCCTTGGAGTGGGCCGTCTCCCAGTCGATCTCCAGCGCGGTGATGTTGTAATCCCGCTTCAGGTCGATGTAGATCCAGTGGTTGTCCGAATGGGCAGAAGACCACCGTGTAGCCGTGTTGTCGTCAAAAGCATTGGCGGCCAGATAGGTAGCGTTCTCCAAGGTCGACGCAACTGCAGTCGATCCATCCAGATCAAGCCACTCGGCATGTGCTGTCACAGCACTCGCCCACGTAACGATCATCGGTACGACTACGGGAAGATAGACGGCTCGCATGCCCCACCTCCTTACCAAAATTGCCCGACCAATCGACATAGGACTGTGTGTCCATTGTCAGCGCAGGATCTACACGTCGGTTGGAAGCACCTTTTGCCCGAGCATTGTAGACGTCCCGAAATCGCATTCGTCCGCCGCAGAAATATGCCAAGCCATTCCACAACGAATGCGCTATGTCAGCGGCCCGACCACTGACGCATCAGCCTGAAGTATAACAAGGAAAGGACAACTTTGTCAACGATTTTGATGGGGTACGGGTGGTGACGTATAAGCCGCCGGAATGGGTTGCGCCGCGCACGCCCTTCTGTGCCGACTGAGGGCAACGTTGTGTTTGCGCCCGCCAGGCAAGGCAAAGAATTCCCAAGATCAGGGGCTGGGGAGAGTGTGAAGGCAGCATCTGCGCGAATGCTGCCCGAACAACCGCAGAGATCGACCCTCCCTCGGGGGGGCAAGCGAGGTCGTGTCCGGTTTCGCGGACACCATTTCGTCAAGCGGTTTGTAGTAGTTCCCCGGCCAGTGCCCGGTAGTCTTCGGCGCCGTTGGACGTGGCGGCATACTGCAAGATCGATTGTCCGAAACTGGGCGCCTCGGCCAGCCGGATATTCCTGCGAATGCGCGTGCGGAACGTCACCGCCTTGGCCCACGGCGTACCACTCGCACGGGCGGCCTGGAAGAAGGCCTCGACGTCCTGCCGGACCTCGGTGGCCAGCCGGGTACCCGTATCGAACATGCAGAAGGCGACGCCGGTCAGCCGGAGCGATGGATTCAGTCGCCCGGCAATAGCCCGAATCGTTTCCAGCAGCTTTCCCAACCCGTGCAGGGCGAGAAAGTGCGGCTGCATCGGAATGAGTACCTCGTCGACGGCCGCCAGGGCATTGATTGTGAGCAGACCGAGCGAGGGCGGGCAATCGACGAGCAAAAAGTCGACGTCCGGCGGGTGAGAGCGGAGCTTCTCGCGCAGCACCAGTTCACGCCCCTCACGCTCGCCCAATGCCAATCCGGCGGCGGCCAGATCAATCGTGCTTGCAGCAACGGTCAGACGATCGCCGGCCGGCCGGCAGGCATCGGCAAACGAAGCATCGCCTGCCAGCACGTCGTACATCGATGCCTGACTGTCGGCCACCTCCACCCCCAGGTGAAGTGTTGCGTGCGCCTGCGGATCGAGATCGACCAGGCACACACGGCGGTCGGCATTCGCCAAGGCGGCAGCCAGGTTGACTGCCGTCGTGGTTTTTCCGACGCCGCCCTTCTGGTTCATGATGGCAATGGTTCGCATGGCAGCAGTCGTTATGCGGCGCGGCCGCGTTGGTCGGAACCATTCACGACCGGCGATCTTCCTTCGGTTCGCGAACAGTTTCTGGTACAAAGCCAAGTGGCGGTCCATTATAACGGCGCGGGGCGCCTTGTCCTATACCACCCGTTGGCTTTCTCCGTCCCAACCGGTACATTGGAGCCATGGTTCCATTTCCCAAAATCGACTTTCATCGGACTCCCGCCACGCTCTTGGTGGCCGCAGCAGCGGCCGCACTGGAGATCGTCTGCTTGCTGGACGAGATGCAGGGCGGCATGCGCCGGCTGGAACTGTACAACAGTTTCTGGGGTATTCTGCCGTTCCTTTGGGCAGGCGAGTTGTGGCGTCCATTCACCACCTGCCTGATGCACGGCGGACTGATCCATGCGGCGTTCAATCTGTACTGGCTCATGCTCTTCGGCATCACGCTCGAGTTACGAATAGGCTCGTATCGAATGCTCGGCCTGATGGTGTTGTTGGGCTACGTGTCCATGATGCCCGAATACTGTATTGGCAGTTACCATCGCGATCAGCCGATCATGATTGTGGGGCTTTCCGGGATTGTGTACGGCCTGTTCGGCATTTTCTGGATGGGCCGGCGATGGCGGCCGGAAATGCACGACGTGTGCGATCGGCAGACATCGCAGCTTCTGCTCGGCTGGTTCTTTCTGTGCATTCTGCTGACCTACGCAAATGTCCTGCCGGTGGCGAATATCGCTCACGGGGCCGGTTTCGTATTTGGCA
This sequence comes from Thermoguttaceae bacterium, assembly GCA_040772845.1. Classification (GTDB taxonomy): domain Bacteria; phylum Planctomycetota; class Planctomycetia; order Pirellulales; family Thermoguttaceae; genus PWXP01. The sequence continues at coordinate 3,173,613 of JAXGXG010000001.1, read as the reverse complement.
TCTTGTACGCCGGCGCGTTGTGGAGTCCGAAACACCGCATGGCGTGGCGAGCCGCGGCGTGTTTCGGCACGCTGCTGGTCCTGGCCACACTTGTTGCCTGCCCTGGACATGCCGGTTTCGAACACATGCGGCACACCGGTCGCCTCTGGTGGCGTTGACCGACAAGGTGCGCAGATGAGCAGATGTGACCGGGAGCGGCATTTCCCGCACACCTTCCGGCTAGCCCTGAGCCGGAATTCCGATATCATAACAGTGTAGGAGTGCAGCAGCGGACTTGCATGGCCGTTGCGTGAAATGCAAGTCCGCTGCTGCGCTCACAGTGTAGACGTTCCCCTTCAAACCAAGGAGTCACTGCCATGAAAGCGATTGTGGATCAAGAAACGTGCATCGCGTGCGGATTGTGTATCGACTTGTGCCCCGACGTGTTTCACGAAGGCGCCGAGGGGAAGGCCATAGCCATTGGCGAGCCCGTTTCGGAGGAAAACGAGGACAGCGCCCGCGATGCCGCCGACCAGTGCCCGGTCGAGGCGATTGCCATCGAGGAATGACCGCCAAGGTGTCCCGGTCACTCCGGGCGGGTAGCGCCGTCGGGTTCAAAACGGTTGTCGACGACGTCACTGCCGACGCCTTCGTCGATAATCGGCTGCTTCACCTCGAAGAACGTGTTGCTGCGAACCACGGTTCCTCCGGAGATCTTGTGCAGTTCGACGCCGCGATCGCAACGCGTGATGTAGTTGTGTTCGATAAGCGTGTCGTTCCAGATCGGGTTCTGCGTCGGGTCCGCGTGGTAGCTGCGGCCGATGTCGCACCAGAAGGCGGCCTGCACGGGCCGATAACTGCCGTTCCGGGTTTCTTCCCAGACGTTATTGTACTGGTTCTCCCGCTTGCGACGCACGTCGGCCAGTAACCCGTTGCGGAAGACGTTGTTCAGATTGCGAACTCCCACGTCCTGCTTCAAGTCGCCGAGACGGGTAAGCCATATGCCGCCCTGGTCTTCGCACACGTTACCGTCGAAGACGTTGAAGTAATCGGGCACGAGTACATCCTTCTCGGCTTCCGCCAGGCTCCAGATGGAAATGCCCAGGCTGTTCTCCGAGCGGTTGCGCACAATGCGGTTGTTCAGCATTCCGCTGCCGTAGAACATCATCGAGTTATCGCAGTCAATATGGCGATTATTGCAGATGGCGTTTTCGACCACACCACGGAGGATCGATATCCGCACATCGCCACAGGGAAGCACGGTCCACGGCTCTGCCAGCGTAACTTCGGACGCCGTGTTCGATACGATCCGTCGGTACTGCCCCAATCCCCGCCCGGCCGTGACCACGGCAAAACAGTATTTCAGGGCGTCCGGTTTCCAATCGGCGCCGTCGGCCGAGAACCGGTTTGGGTGGATTTCAGCAGGTTGGCCAAACCACTGGAAGCCTGCCCCCTCGAACAGATAGGTTTCGCCCGCATTGGCGCCGAAGCGTGCGTCTTCGACCACATTGGCATCGATCAGGTTGTGGTAGTGGCCGAAATAGCCGTGCGCCTGCCACACGAAGCCGCGATTGGAGTTATAGGCCCGGTTGTGCTCGATCGTGCAGTTTTCGGTACTCCATAACCCGACGGGGTTCCCTTGCAGTCGCCCGGTCGTGAACTGATTGTCATGAACCCAGGATTGCTTCAGGTTGTGTGCGAAGAACGTACCGCCCTCGAACGAACAGTGCGCCACCTCCATGTTGACGTTGTAATGAATGCCCACCGTCCCGCCCACGAAACGGCATCGGCGAAGGTGGGTATCGAAGGTCGGATCCCCGCCTGCATAGTAGCTGACGGCGTATTGCATTGGGTACGACACGCGTACCGTCAGGTCCTCGATACCCGTATGATGCACCCCGCGGGCACTGAGGAACCAAGAGCAACGCTTCTTTTCATGCGCAACACCACCGAAGAAGAGGGTCGTCGCGTCACGGCCGGCTCCCCGCAGAACGACGTGTTCGCGCAGTTGTACGGTATCGTCGACCCGATAGGCGCCCGGCGGTAAGAAGACGATTCCCCCGCCGGCCTCGCCCGCCCGATCGATGATCGCCTGCAAGGCTTCGCGGTTATCGGTCAGGCTGTCGCCTTTCACGCCGTGTTCGGTAGCCACGAAGAGCCGCTCGGGGAACTCCGGGTCAACGGTAACTGTCAACGGCAGCGGCCGGGTGAAGCCGAAGGGACCGCCGGAGTTATTGTGCAGGAATACTTCGTACTCGCCTGGCTCCAGATCGGCCGGCAGCCGGAACTGCACACAGAATGTTTCGGAGAACCCGTCTTCCTTATGGCGAGGCACTTCGTCGAGCTGCCGTGGCTCGTCCCCCTTGGCACGAAGGAACAGGTAGCGAGGAACGTACCGATCGCCGCGCAAGTTCATTCCACACAGCCGGTTCAACTCGCCCGGCCGGCTGGTCGTCTTCAGCAGGAACCAACTCTGCGGCCGGTTGACCACCATGGGGTTACTCAATCGCTCGCCGTCGGCCAGCCATACGATCCCCACGTAGTCTGGCGGATAGGGATGGGCAGGCAGCGGAACGAACACACTTCGCGCAGTCGCGTGCATGGGTTTCAGTGTGTGCGTCCGTTCGGTCGGCGGTTCTTGCGGCAGCGGAGAAAGCGAACCATTGAATGCCGTGGTCAACGCCGCAACCTTTGCCGGCAGTTCGTTGCGCTGGGCCGTCAAGTTTCCCGGCACATGCACGATCACCCGTACCGTCGCCGGATCGTAGCCGCCGCCAGTGACGACCATCGTCTGCCCGGGGTGCGTATCGCTGACGTGCGTGATATAGGGACCGGAAGGCGTGTCGGCCGACACCGGAAGTACGATAAGGCAGAGGGTAAACAGCGAATTCATAGGGTACTCCGATCCCGGTAGACGTAAATCGAAAAATGACTCCTGGATGGGCCCTCAGACTAACTTCGCTGCAGGCTGGTGTCCAGCTTCCAGGCCGATTTCTGCCCCTTGCGTTTCCAGTTGGAGTCCCGGCTTCAGCCGGAAAGCGAAAACCGCCTGAAGGCGGGACACCAACCACAGAATCGCAGCGGAGCCGTCTGTCCAAGTGTTGCATGTACGTAGCAGCGATTTCGTATCGGTTCGCTGGGCGACATGACCGGCATGGCCGCGCCATGTGGCACGGCCGGCATAACCGGCTCCGTAATTCCGCTGCCGAGATGGGCTGCGTTCTCATCGGGAACCTATACATTAGGTGGCGGCGTACAACGATGTGCGGGACGGGCCCCGATTGCGGCCTGTTGGCGTCTGCGCTGCGCCGCGAATTGGAGCATGGTTCCCCGTCCGCAGATGCTGTTTTCACGATACTGAGGTGACTTGTGAGAATATCCAAAGTGCTCCCCGCGGCCGGACTGGGACTGGTCGCACTGATGGTTTTCGGCTGCCAACCGGCTCCGCCCGATCCCCAGGACTTCGTGCCCGAGGTGACGGTTGCCACGCCGGAGGTCCGCACCGTGACGGAAGACGGGTATTTCACGGGCAAGACGGCGTCGACCGACAGTGTCGAACTCCGTGCGCGGGTTCAAGGGTTCCTGGAGACGGCCGATTTCAAGGACGGCGATGCCGTTAAAAAGGACCAGATCCTGTTCACCATCGAGCGGGCGCCATACGAGGCAACGCTGGCTGCCGCCGAAGCCAAGAAGCAACAGGCCGAGGCCCGTTTGAAGCTGGCCGAGGCCAACCTGGTCCGTGCCGATCAACTTGTGGGCGATAAGGCCATTACGGTCGAGGAATACCAGACCCGCCAGGCCGAACGCGATGCCGCAAAGGCCCAGATCGCCTACGACGAAGCCGAAATCCGCCAGGCGAAAATCAATCTCGATTACACGGTCATTCGCAGCCCCATTGTCGGGCGCATCAGCCGCCGGCAGGTGGACCCGGGCAACCTGGTCGGATCGAGCGAAAGCACGCTCCTGGCCACGGTTGTCGGCATGGACCCGATGTACGTCTACTTCGACGTGAGCGAGAAGGTCGTTATGGACCTGATCCGCTGGATCCATGAGCACGGGGCAGACTCGTTTGGCGAAGAGCACGAGGCCTACATTCAACTCCCCGGCGAAGAAGGCTACCCGCACAAGGGCCATCTCGATTACCTGGACCCCAGCGTCGATCCGAGTACGGGCACGGCCGTTGCCCGGGCCGTCTTCTCGAACAAGGATGGACTGCTCTATCCGGGCGTGTATGCCGAGGTACGCGTGCCGGGCCGGCCCATCGACAACGCGATCCTGATCGAACAGCAGGCGGTTGCGACCGACCTGGACGGGAAGTACGTGTTAATCGTGCAGCACGACAATATCGTCGAACGCCGGCGGGTCACCCTCGGACCGCAGGTCGGCAAGCAGGTTGTGGTGCTCGACGGTCTGAAGCCCGACGAACGCTATGTGGTTGTCGGTTTACAGAAGGCGCGTCCCGGCCAGCCGGTTCAGCCGATCGAGACGACGAAGCAGCCTGCTGCGGTTGAGCCGGAAGCCGCACCGAAACCGGCTCCGCAACCGGAACCGGATCCGCAACCTGAAACGCCCGCCCCGGCCGTACCCAGCCGATCCAGTACCTGATCGGCCCACGATCCCAGCCCTTCCCCATGCCACCAACCCGAGCCTGACGGATCGACCATGAGCCGTTTTTTCATCGAACGCCCGATCTTCGCCACAGTCATTTCTCTGGTGATCGTTCTGATCGGCGGCATTACGATTCGACTCCTTCCGGTCGAACAGACGCCCGACATCACGCCGCCGACGGTCGTGGTCAGCACCAACTACCCGGGCGCCAGCCCGGAGGTCGTTGCCCAGACGGTAGGCGTACCCATCGAGGAGCAGGTCAACGGCGTCGAGAACATGCTCTACATGTCGTCGCAGTGCACCGACGACGGCGGATATCAACTGACCATTACGTTCGAGGTCGGCACCGACGTCGATATGGCCAACGTACTCGTGCAGAACCGGGTGAACATCGCCATGCCGACGCTGCCCGACGAAGTCAAACGCCAGGGAGTGAAGACGGACAAGCGTTCGACCAACATGGTCCTGATGGTCAATATGATCTCGCCCGACCGGCGTTTCGACGAAATCTACCTGAGCAATTACGTCGGTACGCAGATCAAGGACGTTTTGGCGCGCGTCAAGGGCGTAGGCCAGGTGCAGGTGATGGGGGCGAAGGACTTCGGCATGCGGCTGTGGCTCAATCCGAACCGGCTCCGCTCCATGCAGTTGACCGTCAACGACGTGGTGCAGGCGATTCAGGAGCAGAACGTGCAGGTGGCGGCCGGGCAGATCGGCGCGCCGCCCAGTCCGGAAGGGCAGCAGTTCCAATATACGGTCAATACGCTCGGGCGGCTTTCCGATTCGGAACAGTTCGCCGATATGATTCTCAAGGTTGGGGATCAAGGCCGACTGGTACGCGTGCGCGACGTGGCCCGCGTGGAACTGGGCGCCCAGGCGTACAACTGGTCGGTCGAACTGGACGGTGCGCCGTCGATTGCCGTGGCCATCTACCAGTTGCCCGGCGCCAACGCGCTCAGTATCGCCGATGGAATCCGCAGCGAGATGGAACGGCTCAAGAAGAGCTTTCCCGAAGGGCTCGATTATACCATCGCCTATGATCTGACCACATTCGTGCGCGCCTCGATCGAAGAGGTGGTTGTTACGCTGTTCATCGCCGTCGCACTGGTGATCTTTACCGTCTACGTATTCCTGCAGGACATTCGCACCACGTTTATTCCGGCCATTACCATCCCGGTTTCGCTCATCGGCACGTTCGCCGTCATGCTGGCGCTGGGGATGTCGATCAATACGCTATCGCTGTTCGGATTGGTACTGGTCATCGGCATCGTGGTGGACGACGCCATTGTCGTGGTCGAAAACACGAAGCGCATCCTGGACGAGGAGAAGCTATCGCCCAAGGAGGCGACGTTGAAGTCGATGCAACAGGTAACCGGGCCGGTGATCGCCACGACGCTGGTCCTTCTGGCCGTGTTCGTACCGACGGCCCTGATGGGCGGCATTTCCGGCCGGTTGTATCGCCAATTCGCCCTGACCATCGCCACGGCCACTCTGTTCTCGTCGGTCAATGCACTCACGCTTAGCCCGGCCCTGTGCGGCGTGTTGCTGCGGCCGTCGGGCCGGAAGCAGAACTTCTTCTTCCGCGGATTCAACTGGGTGTTCGATCGGGGCGCCGGGGCCTACATGAATGTGGTCCGCATGGTCACACGTCGCATCCTCCTGCCCTTGGTCGCGTTCGGCGCTATTGCGGGCGTCTCCCTGCTCCTGCTCGATCGGGTGCCCGGCGGGTTTATTCCGAACGAAGACCAAGGCTATTTCCTTATCAATATCGAATTGCCCGATGGGGCCACGCTCGAACGTACGAAACGCATCGTGGATCGCATCAACAAGCGAATCACGGAAACCCCGGGCGTTGCCCACGTCATTACCGTAAACGGATACACCGCCCTCGATGCCTTGCTGAAGACGAACGCGGGAACCCTCTTTGTAATTCTCGAACCTTGGGACGACCGGAACACACGAAGCCTGCAAATCCGCGCCATCCTGGCCGAGTTGCAGCCGGAACTGCTCGCCATCCAGGAAGCCAGTTGCTTTGCGTTTCCGCCGCCGCCCATCCAGGGACTGGGTAACGCGTCGGGGTTCGAGCTGTGGGTGCAGGACCGCCAGAATGCCGGAGTCGCCACATTGCAGCAGGCAGGCGAAGACCTGATTCAGGCATGCGCCGAGAGCCCCGTCTTGGAACGCATGAACAGCAATTTCCGGGCGAACGTGCCGCAATTGTACGCCGACGTCGACCGCGTCAATGCGAAGAAACTCAATATCCCGCTATCGGATGTATTCTCGACGTTGCAGGCGTATCTTGGATCGGCCTATGTCAACGACTTCAACAAGTTCGACCGCACGTTCAAGGTTCAGATTCAGGCCGATTCGCAATTTCGCCGTAGCGTGGAGGATATCGGCCGGCTCGACGTGCGCAATGCCGAAGGGCGCATGATTCCGCTCAGGACCGTGGTCAACATGGTCGATACAGCCGGGCCGGCCACGGTCTTTCGGTACAACTTGTATCCTTCGACCACCATCACCGGCCAGGCGGCGGCCGGTTATTCTTCGGGCCAGGCGATTGAGGCCGTCGAGCAGCTCGCCGCCAACCTACCGCCGTCGTTCGGTTATGAATGGTCCGGCGTAACGTACCAACAGCTTGAGGCGGGGAACGAGGCGCCGATCATCTTCACGTTGGCGATTATCTTTGTTTATTTCTTCCTGGCAGCCCAGTACGAGAGTTGGGCCATTCCGATGGCGGTCATGCTGTCGGTGCCGCTGGCCGTCTTCGGCGCCTTTCTGGCCGTTTGGCTTCGGGCGTACGACAACAACATCTACACGCAAATCGGGCTGGTTCTGCTGATCGGTCTTTCGGCCAAGAGTGCGATTCTTATCGTCGAGTTCGCCAAGCAGCGTCGTAGCGAAGGCATGAGCATTGTCGACGCCGCCGCTGAAGCATCCCACCTGCGGTTCCGCGCGATCCTGATGACGGCTTTCTCCTTCATTCTCGGTGTCTTCCCTCTGGTGATTGCAACGGGCGCCGGTGCGGCCAGCCGGCGTGCGCTGGGTACGGCCGTCTTCGGCGGCATGCTGGCAGGCACCGTGCTGGGCGTGTTCTTCATCCCGGTGCTCTATGTGCTCGTCCAGCGGACCTCGGAGGGGATCGCCCGCTTGGCAGGCCGGAAGCCAAGTTGAGGTTGCTGGGTGCGTCGGGGCCCAACGCTTGGGCCGTCTGGGGGGGAAGTGGGCTACACCACCCTTTCGGCCTGTATGGATTGACTCTTAAGAAACAGACGGTACACTTGCTGCGGGCCTGATCGATTGAGGCATTGCGGGAGCATGTGCCGAGAGTACGGCAGACTGCACCGATCGGCAATGCGGGCAAGGGCAACTGGGGGAACTCTCTACCTCGCCGCACGGATCCAATTACAGCAGCGCAACCGACCGAGACCCGGACAACCAGGAGAACTTGAGCGTGAGTACCAGTCACAAGCGATTACTGTCGTGGATAGCGGAAATTGAGGCCATGTGCCAGCCCGATCGGGTCGAGTGGGCGGATGGCTCGAAAGCGGAGTACGATCGACTCATCCAGGGGATGGTCGCTAGCGGTGCGGCTACGCGGCTGAATGAAACGAAACGCCCCAACAGCGTCCTGTTCCGGAGCGATCCGAGTGATGTGGCTCGCGTCGAGAATCGCACGTACATTGCGTCGATCAAGCAGGAAGACGCCGGTCCGACGAACAACTGGATCGATCCGGTCGAACTGAAACAAACCATGACGGGGTTGTACACCGGCTGCATGAAAGGCCGAACGATGTACATCATTCCGTTTTCGATGGGGCCGATCGGTTCGCCCATTTCGAAGATCGGCATCGAAATTACCGACTCGCCCTACGTCGTGGCGAACATGCACATCATGACGCGTGTGGGTAACAAGGTCTTGGAGGCGCTAGGGGACGACGGCGAGTTCATCCCCTGCCTGCATTCCGTCGGCGCCCCGCTGGAAAAGGGTCAGGCGGACGTCCCTTGGCCTTGTGCGCCGATCGAGGAGAAATACATTGCCCACTTCCCGGAAGAGAACCTGATCTGGTCGTATGGGTCCGGCTACGGGGGCAATGCGCTTTTGGGCAAGAAGTGCCTTGCACTGCGTATTGCCTCGAATATGGCGCATCGCGAAGGCTGGCTGGCCGAGCACATGCTCATCTTGCGATTGACCAATCCCGAAGGCCGCCGGTTTCACATTGCCGCGGCGTTCCCCTCGGCATGCGGCAAGACGAACCTGGCCATGCTGCTGCCGACCGTGCCCGGTTGGAAGTGCGAGTGCATTGGCGACGATATCGCCTGGATGAAGATTGGCGAAGACGGCCGCCTGTACGCGATCAATCCGGAGGCGGGGTTCTTCGGCGTGGCGCCCGGCACCAGCATGAGTTCGAACCCGATGGCCATGCGGTCGCTGGATGCGAACTGCATCTTCACCAATTGTGCGTTGACCGACGACGGCGACGTCTGGTGGGAGGGAATGGGCCAGCCGTGCGACCATGCGATCGACTGGAAAGGGAATTCCTGGACGCCTGACTGCGGAAGAACGGCTGCGCACCCGAATGCCCGGTTCACCGCTCCGGCAACCCAGTGTCCCGTTATTTGCGACGATTGGGAAGACCCGGCAGGCGTGCCGATCGATATCTTCATTTTCGGCGGGCGGCGGACTCGCACGGTGCCGCTGGTCGCGCAGGCATTCGATTTCGATCACGGTGTGTTTCTGGGCGCGATGGCCGCGTCGGAGACGACGGCCGCGGCACTGGACGTCGGCCAGACGTTGCGCCGTGATCCGTTCGCCATGTTGCCGTTCTGCGGGTACAATATGGCCGAGTATTGGGCACACTGGTTTGCCATGGGCGATCGGCTGGGCGAAAACGCACCTGCCGTCTTCTACGTGAATTGGTTCCGCACGTCGCGCGACGGCCGCTGGCTCTGGCCAGGTTTCGGCGATAACAGCCGCGTGTTGAAATGGATGTGCGAGCGCGTCGAGGGCAAACTGGGAGCGAAGGAGACACCGATCGGCAATATGCCGCTGGACGGCGATCTGGACCTTTCCGGGCTCGACATTCCGCCGGAAGATATGGCCGAACTCATGGAGGTGGACAATGCCGCTTTCCAGGACGATCTGTTCGATGCCGAAGCGTACCTGGCCAAGTTCGGTAACAGGGTGCCGGCCCGACTCAGGGACCAGCTTCAGGCATTGAGAGCGCGACTGGCTTAGCTGTCCGACCGATGCGCGACGCGATCAAAAAGATCGAAGGGATTGCCGCTTACCTGGCGCCGCAACCATTGGTTACGGTGTTGGGGGTGAAATACCTGCACCTCCGCATGGATGACGGGACCGATCTCTATGTGACCGAGCATGGACTGCCGTTCACCAAGTGTCTTATGCCCGAGAACCATTGGGCGGACGATGCGTGGATGAAGGAGCACGGCGTGCGTCTGCCGGGCACCAGTGCCGTGCATCGTGTTTGGACCAAGACTGTAGGCGGACGGTCCAAGGAGATTGTCATCAAGTGGAACCGGATGGGGCAGGACATCCCGGGCGAGACGCAGGTTCTGGGCGACGCGACAGCCGAGTTCAATAGCCCATTCCTGGAGTTCAGCCTGGTCCTCGAACTGCGGAAATCGGGTTCGGAGGCGCTCGCCCGACTCTACACGCACAGGCCGTTGGCCATTTACGTGCCGCGCAAGTTCATCCGGGCCGAGCAGCTTGGCCGAAGACCGCACCGGATGGAAGCGATTGAGCGAAGCCACGACGGGATTGCCATCGACTGGAACCGGAACTACGCCGTCATTTACGAATGGATGAAAGGCATTGACGCCGTCGAGGCGCACCGCAAGGAACTGCTCGACAACGACGCCATGGCTACCTTGATCGAATGCGCCAGGAAGGATCTCGATAGCCAGGGGTTTACCGTTAGTGACAATAAACCGCAACATATCATTGTTCGCCCCAGGCAAGACGGCTCCTTGGCAACCGACCGGGCCGGGAAGCTTCTGTACGGATTGGTCGATTTCGAACTGCTGAAACGGACTCCGGCGCGCGAAGAGCAGCTCCGCGCCGAGAAGCGGCAGGAATACCTCATACGGCAAGTACGGCGGTTTGAACCCCGGGAGCAGTTTCCGGCAGGTCTGTCGCAGGTGAACATCATGGGGGTCGATTACGTCTATGGGCAGGTGGAGAGTACCGGCGGCGCTTTGTGGGTTGTCGGCCGCGACCCCATGCTCTTCGACTATTTCCTGCCCGAGAAATGGCGACGCACGCCGCGCACGCGCCTTAGCTCCACGTACGAGGTGTACGAAACGGTAACCGGCGACAACGTGCATCTGGTCTGGCGCGTTTCGCGCGTCGGCCGCATCCCCGACGCCGACCCGTTTGTGCGCCGCGAAAAACGGATCCTGGACCACGGCTACAACAGCCCGTTTGAAGAGTTCGCCATTGCCCTGGAACTCGGCCGGTATGGGATTGAAACAACCTATCCCCGCGCGATCTATATGACCGGTCATCGTTCGACCGTCTCCTCATCGCTTGTGGACCACAGCCGATACGAAACGCACGATCGCTTCATCACACCCGATGGGCACGCCATCCTCAGCCGGCAGCATGAATACGTGACGCTCTGGGGATACTGGAATGGCCCGGACGATATGCTCGCGGTCAAAGACGAACCGCTCTATTCCGGCATCGACGCGCTGGCGGCGTATCGAGAATCGCGGCTGACCCAGCGCGGTTACGTGCAGGTCATGCGCATTGCGAAGCAACGCATGGCGGCCATCGGTGTGGAGGACCTCAGCCTGCGGGGCAATCATCTGCTTCTATCCATCGATCGCGAGGGGCGCCTGGCGGTCGATGAGAAGGGTGTGCCGTTGATGCGCATCTGCAACTTCGAGCTTCTACGGCACGCCCCGCCACGAGCACCGTCGTAAACGGTGTGCAGTCTACATCTCCCAACCGGGGCGATACTCGCGAACCAGGTAACGGTTGGCGTCCGGGGCGTTGGTGATCTTCATGGCCTCGCTGTCGAAGAGCACCTTTCTGCCGGCGCGGAGTGCGACGGTCCCCAAGTTCACGGCGTCGGTAATCGCGGCGGCATTGTGGAAATCGCCTGGCGACGGGGCGCCGCCGTGCACCGCATCGAACCACGATCCGTGCCGCCCGGCGCCGTTCGCCTGCTCCTCGTCTAACGGAAGTGGCTTGCACTGGCCCTTGACGAACAGTTGCGGACTCTGGCCGTGGAAGCCGGCCATGATCACGCCTTCGTCGCCGACGAACAGGATGCCTTCTCGCGCCATCTCGGTCGTGTGGGCTTCGACTTCCGCAGGCAGTCGCGGCTTCATGCCGCCGTCGTACCAGAACAGGTCCAGTTCCGGCATATCGGGCCGCGCCGCGAAGCGGAAGCGGATGTTGCAGGCGGTGGGATAGGAGAAATCGTTCTGTACTGTTCGGCAGAGATAGTCGGTGATGGTGCAGGTGTGGGTGGCCCAGGCCTCGGCGCTTACGGGAACACCCAACTCCAAACCTGCAAATACCGGCCACAGGCTGTAGATGCCCATATCGGCCATCGAGCCGCCGCCGAAATCGTACCAACCGCGGAAGACGGTGTGCGTGTAATGCGGATGGTAGGGGCGGTCGATCGCCGGCCCGAGCCACAGCGACCAGTCCAGCCCCTTGGGGACCGGCGGCCGATCGGTTGGGATCTCGGTGTATTGCGGCCAGACGGGCCGGTTGGTCCAGTTGTGGACTTCGCGAAGCGGACCGATCGCGCCTTTTCTGATCTGTTGAACGATCCGCCCATTGCCTGTGCCGGCGCCATAGGCCAGCAGGTGGGTTGCCACGCCTGTCTTGCGGGCCGTTTCGACGACTTTGCGTCCCTCGTACATGCGGTTGCCCAGCGGCTTGTGCATCAGGACATGCTTGCCGCGGTTCATTGCTGCGACGGCGATATAGGCATGGAGATGGTCGGGCGTCATGATCTTCACGGCGTCCAGGTCCTTTTCGTTCTCCAGCAGCTCACGAAAGTCTGCGTAGGCTGCGCACGCTTTGAACTTGTCGCCGCTACGCTGCTTGGCGTAATAGGTGTCGACGACCTGGCGTCCGACTTCCCGGCCTCCGGGGCAGCCTTCGACGCCTTCTCGCCAGTTGGGATCGCTCATGTACTTGCGAAGGGTGTTCCGAATACCGTTCTTGCCCCACTCGATGTAATCGTTGCTGTCGGTGTTCGGATCGCACACGGCGACAATCTGGACATCCGGCCTGGAGAGCAGTGCGCCCAGTTCACGGAATCCCTGCGTTCCCATGCCGATGTGGGCCAGGGTGATCTTGTCGTTCGGAGCTACATGGCCCGGGCCTCCCAAGACGTGCCTCGGAATGAGCGTGAACACTCCCGACGCGGCGGTGGTTCCGACGAATGTACGGCGACTGATGCCCGATCCCATGGTAGCTCTCCTTGTCTTAATGTGATTTGTTGATCATCGTATTCAGTTCTTCAAGCAAGCGAGGGAGGATCTCGTCGTAGGAGAATGCTCCAAGCGGTTCACCGCCGCGTTTCAGGTTGACGGCGTTCGGGCCGCACCACAGGCCCAGGTCGGCCACGTCGGTCTCGCCCGGCCCGTTCACACGGCAGCCCATCACAGCAATGGTAATCGGTTGGTCGGAGGCGTAACGTGTCGCCTCGCGCACCTTCTCGGCCAGTTCCACGAATGCCGCGTTTTGCACGCGTGAACAACTCGGGCAGGCGATGATGTTCAGCCGTCCGCGATTGAAGGCTGCAAGTTCCTGGGCGTCGAGAAAGCGGCCGTCGGCAATTGCGGCCAGGATGTCGCGCGCCGCGGTGATTTCTTCGGCCTTGCGTCCGGCAGGGACGGTAAGCGATACACGGACCGTGTCGCCGATGCCGTGCGGGATGAGTTGTTCGAAGGCGATTCGCGTCTTCAGGATGCCTTCGGGCGGCATTCCGGCTTCGGTCACACCCAGGTGCAGGGGGACGTCGGGCCGTTCGGCGGCGAAGCGGCGGTTGGCTTCGACCACCTTTGCCGGATCGGAGTCCTTCAGCGAGACGCAGTAGCGCGTAAACCCGATCCGGTCCAGCTCGGCACAATGCTCCAGGGCGCTTTCGAGCATGGGGCGCACGTTGTCGCCCGGCGCCAGATCGCCCCGCTTCGTCGGATCGACCGACCCACAATTCACTCCGACACGCATGGCGCAATCGTGTTCACCTGCGGTCTCGGCCAGAAAACGTACCTTCTCCTGCCAGGTTCGCGTCGACTGAGGGCTGCTCAGGTAGCCCGGGTTGTAACGAAGCTTATCCACCCAGGGCGCCACGTCGGCGGCCAGGCGGTAGTTCTCCTGCAGGTCAACGGCCAGGTTTGCCTCGGTTTCCTGGCGAATCTGCCGCAGCGCCTCGACGTCCCGTGGCGTATCGACGGCAACCCGAATCACGTCGGCGCCGGCTTCGGCGAGCAGGCGCACCTGGGCCGTGGTCGCTTCGATGTCACTCGTTCGCGTTGCCGCCATACTCTGCACGGCGATTGCGTGATCGGCGCCGATGGTGATCGATCCGATGCGAACGGCGCGGGTGGAGCGGGCAGACAAGTGTGAAGGATGGTTACTCATTATTTCCAAGACGTGTCATTTGTGGTGGGAACGTAACGGCGATCATTATACGGTATTCCTCCTGCGCGGGCGACGCGGGGTTGATGGTGGGGCTTGCGAGCACGCCACTTGTGCGGTAGACTGGGTACAGGTTCAGGAGGTAGACTCATGTCGCTCGGTATCGACCCGAAAAACGATTATGCGTTCAAGTGCGTATTCGGCAGTGAGCACCATACACGGATCCTTGTTCACCTGCTGAATGCCGTGCTCAAGCCACCGCCGGACCGGCGTGTGGAAGAGGTGGCGATTCTCAACCCGAGTCACGAGCCCCTGAAACTCGACGACAAGATATCCATCCTCGATATCCGCGCCAGGGACCAGAGTGGACGGCAGTTCGACATCGAGATGCAGATGGCCTCGCACCCGGGACTGCGCGACCGATTTCTGTATTACTGGGCGAAGATTTACGCGAATCAGTTACAGTCAGGTGAGAAGTACGGTGCGCTGAATCCTGTGATTTCCATCTGTTTTCTCGACTGGCGGCTCTTCCCCCAAACCGACAAATACCAACTGGTGTTTCAGGTGCAGGACCCGGAGACCGGGCTTGTATTTTCGGACCATTTGGCAATTCACGTCTTCCAACTGCCCAACTTCAAAAAGGGGCTTGAAGAACTGGCCGATCCGCTTGACAAGTGGCTCTATTTCCTGAATAATGGAGAAGACTTAAGTCCTGAGGATATTCCGGAAATGATCCGTATTCCGGAGGTGGAGGAAGCGATGAGTGTCTTGAAAGCTCTGACCGAAGAAGAGCGGGAATGGCACCGCTATTTTGACCGGGAAAAGGCGCGCCGTGATGCCTTGAACTGGCAGCTATCGCTCGAAGATGCCCAGGCTGAGGTGCAGAAGGCCAAAGCCGATCTGGAACAGACCCAAGCCGAAGCGGAACGGGTCCGGGCTGAAGCGGAACAGGTCCAGGCCGAAGCAGAACAGGCCCAGGCCGAAGCAGAACAGGCCCAGGCTGAAGCGGAACGCGCTCGGGTCGAAGGTTTGATCGGGCAGGTTCGCCTGTGCGAGGAACTACTGAACCTTACGCCAGCCCCTGCTGAGCAGCTCGATGCGATGCAACCGGATGAGTTGCAACGATTGGTCGACCAGCTTCGGTGTCAGAAGAGGGTGTAGTCTGTTTCCCGTTTGTTCACCTGATGTCAGCAGACGCGATTCTGAAGTGTTTCCCACGGTCCGCTTGTCCGCGTCGGCCGCAACCTTCCGGGAAGGTTGCGCATCGGTACGACCGAGGCAGGCGGCGTGTTCTTCCGCCGCCTGACGACGTCTGCAGTCATTCTGCTGCGGAAATGAAACGGGGGCGTGGAGCTTTCAGTAACGCGAGAGGAGAACGGATCATGTTGCGAGTAGCCCTTCGGTGTCTGGTGTTCGTGTCGGCTGTTGCCATGCCGTTGGGCGACACGTGGGGTGCAGACCGAGCTGCCACGCCTGCGTGGGTCCTGCCCATGAGGCAGGTGCATGCGCGGTTCACGGGCGAAAGGGGAACGCTGGCCCACTTTGGCGATTCCATTACGGTGACCATGGCCTTTTGGACGCCCATGCTCTACCAGGCGCCACAGGACATGGACGAGTCGACCGCTGCCGACTACGCGCTTGTGAAGAAATACCTGCGAGAGAAGTGTTGGCGGCAGTGGAAAGGGGGTGAGTTCGGCAATGCCAGCGGCATGACCATACGCTGGGCACATGAAAACATCGATGGATGGCTCCGGCGGCTGAATCCGGAGGTGGCCGTGATCATGTTCGGTACGAACGATCTCGGCCCGCTGGACGTCGCTGAATACGAGCAGAAGACGCGGGAGGTAGTGCGAAAGTGCCTGAATAACGGTACCGTCGTCATCCTGAGCACGATTCCACCGCGGCACGGGCGGATGGAGAAGGCGGCGGAGTTTGCTGAGGCGGCCCGCCGTGTCGCTCGCGATTTGAACGTTCCGTTGTGCGACTACATGGCGGCCGTCCTTCAGCGGCGCCCGAACGACTGGGACGGTACGCTGGCGAAGTTCCGGCCGAGAGAAGGGTACGATGTACTCACACTCATTGCCGGCGATGGCGTGCATCCGTCGAACCCGAAGGAGTCCCGCAACGACTTCTCCGATAAGGCCCTATCGACCAATGGCTACTCGTTGCGGAACTACCTTGTACTGCGCGATTACGCGAAGGTGATTCGTTCTGTATTGGGGCCCACAGGTGACGGCAGACGAGGTTCCCAAGCCGATTGATGAGGTGGGGACGGCCCCGGTTTTTGGGCTTTCGCAACGGCCGTAGTCTCTCACCGGCAGGATGCTTTGTTCGGGCCCTTGCGGTCAGGTTGCCGTCGCGGTACATTGGGGCCTGATGTTAAGAGGTATGCTCACGACGGTAACGGTATCGATCCGATGGAGCGATGCTGCCAGGTTTCTCTCGACGGATGTTGCAGGCGGTTACGCTTTCCGCCTTGCTTGTGCCGCCCAGTCTGGCGAGCTTCCCGCACTGTTTTTAGGGTCCACAAATGAGACCGGGACAGACACATTCTCATGACAACCCAATATCGAACTGAACGTGACAGTATGGGCGAGGTGCAGTTGCCTCGCGAGGCTTACTACGGAGCACAGACCCAGCGTGCAATTGAGAACTTTCCCATTTCGGGCCGCACCATGCCTGCCGAACTGATCCATGCCTTGGGACTGGTGAAATGGGCCGCGGCCCAGGTGAACTGCGATCTGGGGCGACTGGGCGACCCGGCGAAGACTCGCAGACCGCTGGAGCCCGATCAGATCGACGCCCTGATCCGCGCCGCGCGGGAAGTGGCCGACGGCAAGTTCGATGATCAGTTTCCGATCGACGTGTTTCAGACCGGTTCGGGGACCTCGACCAACATGAACGCGAACGAGGTCATTGCCAATCGGGCCATCGAGTTGGCCGGGGGCGATCGGTTCACCCTGGAGAAGGCGATCCACCCGAACGACCATGTGAATCTTGGCCAGAGCAGCAACGACGTGTTTCCGACCACCATTCACGTGGCCGTAGCCTGTGCGATTCACAAGCAGCTCATTCCGGCATTGCGCAACTGCGGCGGAGTGCTGGCGGAAAAGGCCAAGGGCTGGCAGGAGATTCTGAAGATTGGCCGAACGCACCTGGCGGACGCGACCCCGGTTGCCCTGGGGCAGGAGATTGGCGGCATGGCTCGGCAGCTCGACCGCTCGGTCGGCAGGGCAGGCTTGGCGCTGGAGGCCGTACTGGAGCTACCCATCGGCGGCACGGCAACCGGCAGCGGGATCAACACACATCCGAAGTTTGCACGAAAGCTGTGTGCGCTGCTCGACAAGGAATTGGGGATTGCGTTTATCGAGGCGGCCGATCATTTCGAGGCGAATGCACAACGCGACGGACTGGTTGAGTGCCATGGGCAGTTGTGCACGGTGGCGACTACCCTGTTCAATGTCGCCAATAGCATTCGGTGGCTGGCGTCGGGGCCGCGGTGTGCCTTCAATGAACTCCGGCTTCCGGACCGGCAGCCGGGGAGTTCCATCATGCCGGGCAAGGTCAATCCGGTCCTGTGCGAGGCGCTCATGCAGGCTGCCGCACGGGCGATGGGCAATAATCATACGATTGGCTTTTGCGGGGCGGCCGGCGGCCAGTTTCAACTGAACGTGATGATGCCTGTGATGGCGGACGCCGCCCTGGACAGTGTGCGAACGCTTTCGGGTGCTGTCCGGGCGTTCACGGATATGTGTCTGGCCGGTATGGAGGCGAATGCCGAGGCGTGCGCGGCAAGCATTGAGCGCAGCCTGTCGCTTGTGACGGGGCTGAACCCCTACATCGGCTATGAGAAGGCGGCGGCGCTGGCCAAAGAGGCGTTTCTGACGGGGAAGACGATACGCCAATTGTGCATCGAAAAAAGTGTCCTTCCGGGGGCCGATCTGGAAAAGGCGCTCGATCCCTGGCGCATGACGCGTCCTGAATGACCCTGTTTCTGGGGTCCTTGAAATACTTGGGGGGCAGGTATAGAATTGGCGGCCGAAATGAACGGGCGTCCTCGTGCGGCGTCCCACAATAAACGCTGGTCACGAAAACGGAGATTCCCCCATTATGGCACTTGCTTACCACGAACCCCCGGATGAACTATCGGCGGAAGCCCGCGATATGCACCGCGCCCTCAGTTCCACCATCGAGGAATTGGAGGCCGTAGCCTGGTATCACCAACGGGCCGAAGTCTGTGCGGACGAAGGCCTGAAGGCCATCCTTTTGCATAACCGCGACGAAGAGATCGAGCACGCTGCGATGGGGCTCGAATGGATTCGCCGTCGGATTCCCAAGTTCGATGAAGAGTTGCGCACGTATCTGTTTACCTCCGGGCCTATCCACGCCCTCGAAGAGGAAGCAACCGGCGGCGGTGCAGGTGAACCGGGCTCCGGCGCGTCCGGAAGTGCAGGTATGGGGATCGGAAGATTCACGAAATAGGTGAAAGGAAATATACCATGACCGATTTGCTCAAACGTTCTCTGGCCCCATTGACGGAAGAAGCCTGGCAGGAGGTTGACGCTACGGCATCGACCATTCTCAAGGCTCAACTCACTGCGCGGACCCTGGTGGACTTCTCCGGCCCCCACGGCTGGCAGTTCGCTGCTGTGAATGCGGGACGGATCGACCTTTCGAAGGGCGGAAGCCAGGATGTTCCGTGGGGAGTACGTACGGTTCTGCCCCTGGTGGAGGTCCGTGTGCCTGTCGTCCTGCCCCAGCTCGAGTTGGATAACGCTTCGCGCGGCTGCTCCGACGTGGACCTGTCGCCTTTGGAAGACGCGGCCCAGAAGGTTGCCCATTTTGAAGAAACGGCCATCTACACGGGATTCGAGCCGGGCGGCATCAAGGGCATCACGCAGGCGTCGGCCCATAAGGCTGTCAAGCTGCCCGAAAACCCGGAGCAGTATCCCAAGGCCGTTGCTCAGGGTCTCAAGGAGCTTCGCCTGGCCGGCGTGCCTGGGCCCTACGCCTTGGTACTGGGAGTCGATGCGTATGCCGGCCTGCTTCAGGCAGGCAAGGGCGGCTACCCGCCCGCGCGGATCATTCGCGATATGCTCGGTGGGCAAATCCTGGCCAGCCAGGTGCTGTCGGGTGGCGTACTCCTCTCGGCGGCAGGCGGTGACTTCGAACTGACCGTTGGACAGGACTTGGCCATCGGTTACGCCAGCCACGACCGCACGAACGTGGAATTGTTCCTCACCGAATCATTTACGTTCCGCGTACTTCGACCGGAGGCTGCGATCGAACTGAGCGCCTGATGAGAATTGTCGTACTGGACGGCTATACGAACAATCCCGGTGATCTCGGCTGGGAATCGCTAGAGACGTTGGGCGAGTGTACCGTTTACGAGCGGACCTCGCCCAACGACGTTTTTGCCCGCGCGAAGGATGCTGAGGTCGTATTGACCAATAAGACCGCGCTCCGTCGCGAGCATTTCGAGGCCCTGCCCAAGTTGCGCTATGTCGGTGTGCTGGCAACCGGCTACGATGTGGTCGATGTCGCCGCTGCACGTCAACAGGACATTGTCGTGACGAACATTCCGACCTACGGCACGGCTTCCGTAGCTCAAATGGTCTTCGCCCATGTGCTGAACCTCACCCAGCACGTGGCCGAGCATGCCGAGACGGTGCGTGAGGGACGTTGGAGTCGAGCGTCCGATTTCTGCTACTGGGACTTTCCGTTGGTGGAACTCGAAGGCCTGACCATGGGCATCGTCGGGTTTGGGAAGATCGGTCGTGCGGTCGCGCGTTTGGCGATGGCGTTTGGAATGCGCGTTCTCGCTTATGATGTGACCGAGCCGAACGATACGCTCGAAGGCGTGGCAATGACCACCGACCTGGACCGTGTCTTCCGCGATGCTGACGTGGTCTCCCTGCACTGTCCTCTCACACCGGACACACGCCAACTGGTCAATGCCGAGCGACTTGCCCTGATGAAGCCGACGGCTTTGTTGATCAACACATCGCGAGGGCCTCTTGTGGACGAGGCGGCGCTGGCCGAGGCCCTGCGTGCCGGCAGTCTCGCAGGTGCGGGACTCGATGTTCTTGCGACCGAGCCGCCCCCGGCCGACCACCCGCTCGCGGCCATTTCGAACTGTTACATCACGCCGCATATTGCTTGGGCCACCCAGTCGGCGCGCCGCCGCCTGCTCGATACGGCCGTCGAGAATGTCCGCGCCTTTCTGGCCGGGGAACCGCAAAATACGGTATGACTCCATTCCAAGCATGCCACATGCAACTGGGCGGACCCGCCAACCGTTTGCGTGGCCTTGCCCTTATCTATACGCGTATGGCTGAGGCCGCGACAAACAGAAGGAGCAGCAGAAGGAATTGGGCGGTTGTTGAAACGGCTAAGAGGATACTTTCGGATGGGCCTTTCCTCATGCACATCGACCCCAGGCCACTCAGGACGGCCGCGGCGGTGTAGATCTGCACCGCGTTTTGGAGCCAGCCGACCTGGAACTCGGAAAGCTTGAGTATTGGAGTCGCGAAAAACAACAGGGCGATTGCCGAATAACTGATCGCTGCCGAGACAATGTGTACGAGTGTCAGTACGTTGCGCATATGGACGCCATGCCTCGCGTGCGCCGCCTATTTTGACGACTCCATTTCCTGCCGTCGTTGGTCGAGTTCCTGGCGTAGCTTTTCGACCTGCTTGGGCTGGTCCTTGGCAAGGTCGTGTTCTTCATTCGGATCGTTGGCCAGATTGAACAGTTCCATTTGGCCGTTACGGTGGAGTATCAGTTTCCAATCGCCGTCGCGCAGGGCGCGGACCGAACCGCCGTGATTCCAGTAGAGCAGTCGGGGCTTGGGGGACTGGTCCTCAGTAATCAGGGGCCAGAGGTCGATTCCTTCGAGTTTCCATGCGGGATCCACTTGGCCGCCGGCCAGGCGGATGAGTGTGGGCGCCCAGTCGATCATACACGTGGGCGCGTCGACGACCCGGCCGGGTTCGATCTTGCCTGGCCACTGGATGGCGGCCGGCACGCGAATACCACCTTCGTAAAGCGTGGCCTTCCAGCCTCGCAATGGGGTGTTGTCGCCCAACGCGGTGTGCGGTGCGTAGCGTCCGTTGTACTGGTTTGCGCCCGAGGACCAACTCTGCTGGCCTCCGTTGTCCGAAAGGAAGACTACGACGGTGCTCTCTCGCTTTCCGGTGCGCTTGAGGGCGTCGAGGATGTCACCAATGCCGGCGTCCATATGGCTGACGGCGCCGGCGAAATGCCGCCGCCAGATATCTTCGAAGACCTCACTGTACGGTTCGATCCAGCTTGGCGGCTCGTTGAGTGGGTAGTGCGGCGAATGATGGCATACGTACAGGAAGAACGGTTTCGTACCCGACTGCTCAATGACTCGAATCGCCTCTTGGGTGATCAGGTCGGTCACATGCCCGCACTCATCTACGAACTGGTCGTTTCGATGCCATGTTGCATGGTCGCCGAACTTGTAGCGGTGCGTGTAGGGATCGATCTGCCCGCGAAGATATCCGTACGACGTGAGAAATCCGTTTTGAAGCGGGCGATGTTCCGGCAGTTCGCCGATATGCCACTTGCCTGCGATATGCGTTGTGTAACCCAACTCCTGCAGGGCGAAGGGTAATCGCATGTCCGAAGGCTGGACCCTCGTGCTGGCTCCCAGTGGAGCGTAGACACCGAAGTTGGCCGGATTCCGGCCCGTGAGCAGCCCGACACGTGTCGGCGAGCACGTTGCCGCAGCGTAATACTGGGTGAACTGCGCCCCGCCTTTGACCAGGCCATCGATATTCGGCGTCCGGATGGCCGAGCCGTGGAAACCGACGTCGTTCCAGCCCAAGTCATCGGCCAGGATAATGACGATGTTGGGCGACTTGCCTCGTTCCTGCGATTGTTGCGGTTCCGCCGCCTGGAGTGCCAGGCATAGGCTGCCTACTGTAAGTACTGGGGTAACGACTCGGCGAAGCAGCGAGCCTGCCAAAGGTAAGGAACGATCATTGGTTCTGCCGAGTGTCGCGTGCATTGGTGGATCTCCCTGAAATCTGGCAGTTCGCGGGTCGTCCGGCTCGGGCGGCCGAGCCATACCGCCAGTATCGGCAATCGAACGCTGGGGGTCAACCTTGAGAGGGGGAATTCGCTGCCCCCCTCTTCCGCGATTGGGGTGTGCGTGCTAGGCTTGGGCTGTGCAGGCCGGTTCTCCGCGAGATCCTTGTGGGTCCCGAGGACAACGCGGTCTTCGACTGTTGCGGCGCCTCCGCTTCTGAGGTTGAGCTGCCAAGGTTGAAGTCTCGCCTTCGGGCGGTTTCTTCTTTCCGGCTGAAGCCGGGACTCCAACGGGATGTCGTTCGCACCTGAAAACCGAGAAACGCCCGTCGTCATCCTGCCTGGTTCCGAAGTCGCCCGAAGCCCCGCCCAGCCACCTCACGTACAGGAAAGATACATGCCGGTCGACCTGATCGCTACATCGACCATGGGCCTGGAAGCGGTCGTTTCACACGAATTGACCGAACTGGGTTACGAGAATCGGATCGTCGGCACGGGACGGGTCGCCTTCACGGCCGATGAGGTGGCCATTTGTCACGCCAACCTGTGGCTGCGGACTGCAGGTCGCGTACTCATTCAAGTGGGGGCTTTCGAGGCGGCCGACTTCGAGCAACTGTTCGATCGGACTGGTGATTTGCCCTGGGAGCGTTGGATTCCGTCGGACGGGGCCTTTCCGGTCAACGGCCGCTCGGTCAAGTCGCAGCTTTCCAGTGTGCCGGCCTGCCAGCGCGCGGTGAAGAAGGCCATCGCCGAGCGGCTTCTCAAGGAGCATAAGGTATCACAGCTCGACGAGACGGGCGCGACGTATCAGGTGGAAGTCTCGCTGCTGAAGGACGAGGCCACGTTGACGATCGATACGTCCGGCTCGGGACTGCACAAGCGAGGCTACCGGACGCTCGTGGGACAGGCTCCTTTGCGCGAGACGCTGGCGGCCGGGCTGATCCTGCTGAGTTTCTGGAAACCGGGACGCCCCTTTCTCGATCCGTTCTGCGGTACGGGTACGATTCCCATCGAGGCCGCGATGATCGGGCGTCGAATGGCTCCGGGGTTGGGCCGCCATTTTGCCGCTGAGCAGTGGCCGACCCTGCCGGCTGCGCACTGGAGCAATACCCGCCAGCAGGCACGCGCTCGGGCTCTCCCCAAGCTGGAAGAGCGAATTCTCGGGACCGACGCCGATCCGGCGTCGCTCGACCTGGCCCGTTATCATGCCCGGCAGGCCGGAGTGGCCGACGATATCCACTTCCAGCAACGCGACTTCCAAGACGTACTGAGCAAACGCGACTTCGGCTGTCTGATTACCAATCCGCCGTACGCCGAACGGATGGGAACGGATTGGGAGATTGAAAACCTCTATCGCGATATGCCAGAGGTGTTGCGGCGACTGAAGACGTGGTCCGTTTTCATTCTCACGGCATATCCCGATTTCGAGAAGCTTGTCGGTCAGAAGGCCGATCGCCGCCGCAAGCTGTACAACAGCCGTATCGAGTGCACCTACTACCAGTTCCACGGACCACGTCCGCCCGACGGACAGCAGCAGCCTGCCGTTCGCACCGAGACTCCGCCGGACGACGTTGACGTTTTGCCGGTGTCTGTGCCCGAACAAGCGGATTCGCCTGAGCACACGCCTCGTACGTCGCGAAAGGCTAATCCTCCGGCGTTCCAGGCCTTCGGCGGGATTACAGAAAAAGGGAAAGAGCAGGCGCAGATCTTCCGCAATCGGCTGGTCAAACGGGCGCGGCATCTGCGTCGCTGGCCGCGAAAACAGGGCATCACCTGCTACCGCCTTTACGAACGCGACGAGCCGCAGGTACCGCTGGTCGTCGACCGTTACGAGGATTGCCTGCACATTACGGAATATGAACGGCCGCACGACCGTTCGCCTGCCGAACACGCAGACTGGCTCGACCTGATGGCGCGCACCGCGGCCGACACTTTGGAGGTCGAACGCGATAAGGTGTTTCTCAAACGCCGGCGGCGGCAGCGGGGCACGCGCCAACACGAGCGATTCGGAGACGAGAACCGGCTCTTCGTTGTTCACGAGGGCGGTTTGAAGTTCCAGGTAAACCTTTCTGACTATGTCGATACGGGCCTGTTTCTCGACCACCGCATCACGCGTTCCATGGTTCGCCAGGAGGCCCAAGGGAAACGCTTTCTGAATCTCTTCGGGTACACCGGTGCATTCACCGTATACGCCGCGGCAGGCGGGGCCACGTCCACGGTGACCGTCGATCTGTCGAACACCTATCTGCAGTGGGCCAGGCAGAACCTGGTGCTGAACAACCTGGACGGCCCGGAGCATCATTTCGTGCGCAGCGACGCGACCGATTATCTGGCCCAGCTTCCCATGGAGCCGTGTTTCGACCTGGCGGTGGTGGACCCGCCCACGTTTTCGAACAGCAAGCGGACCGAGGACATCTGGGAGGTACAACGCGATCACGCGGCGCTGCTCAACGCCATTTTCCCGCGCATTGCGCCTGGCGGGGTCGTGTACTTCTCTACCAACTTCCGGCGATTCAAGCTGGCGGAAGAACAGCTTGAAGGCGTTACCGTTCGCGAGATCAGCCGCCAGACCGTTCCCCCCGACTTCCGCAACCGCCGCATCCACCGATGCTGGCGCATGCTGCGGGAATCGTGAAACTTCATGTCGAGCAGTGGCGCAGAGAGACCCTGCCCATTTGGGAGCCTCCCCCGTGGCAGCAACTCTGTACGGCGTCTCATTCCATCTCGATCGGCTGGGATGGCGCCGGCATGAACTCGGGTGGGGCCTCGTATGCCGGTGCGCCCGAGAGCATCCCGGGTCGCAGTGTGTATTCTCCGGCCGGTACGACAAAGAACGCCGCATTTCGCGCGACATTTACGTGCGTGTTGTAAGCAGGCTGCCCGCCCTCGCCGGATAGGCTCCATGGTCCGGGTGCAAGGCCCGCCACCAGCAGTTGCACGTTCCCCTCGCTGCGAACCGTCAGCGCAAGCGGTTTCGCGAGCAGCTCGCCCGTCTTGTTCAGGACGACGGCCCAATCGGCAAGTGTGAGCACGAAGGCGTCGGGCAGTTCCGCTATGTCAACCGGAAAACGTGCAGTCTGCTCCTCGCGCATCGACAGCACGGTCAGGAAGAGGTCGCTCTCGCGCGCCTCTTTGGGCGTGAATGTTACGCGGTGTCCGTTCGCCTCGGGCCGGTCCGGCTTCGGCGGCGCGAAGTACTGGCCGGAAACGCTGTACGCATCCTTGCCGCTGAGAATCTGCATGCTCCGATCGGCAGGCGCCGGACGGAACATGCGGACATCGACCTTTCCAGTTCGTCCGAACGCCTGATTGGTCAGGATCACGCCGTCCGCAGTGGGCTGGGGCGGCTGCAGCGTATTGACTTGCCAGTATTTTGTGAACTCCGGCTTCGCGGTCGTCATGTTGTCGAGCACGATGAGTACAGCCGGGTTTTCGGGATTGTCCAGGTTGAGGAAGCAGAACGTGCGGACGTAGCTGGTGATTTTCCGGCTGTAGGCCGAAGTGAGATCGACCGAGAAGTAGCTGTAGAACGGCCGCTGGGGAGAAGGGCCAAAGTCGGCCGATAGAATCGTGCCGTTGGCGAATGTCGGATCGCTCCGGGCCTGCTCCGGAGTGCGAGGGCACGAACGGACAAACCGCGTACCGCCGTCGTTCGACGTGGCGCCGCGAAACGTCTCGTCCGGATCGACCGCCAGCATCATGCTATGGGCAACGGACCGCTTGCAGAAGTTGTAGTCGTACGGTGTGCCGTAGAAATGGTACTGCCCCAGATCGGCCGCTTGCAGGCCTTGGTAATAGACCTGGAAACTGCCTGCGTCGGAGTGCTGGTGGTTGCCGAAATGGTAGCCGCCGCCCTTCATCTCGACGACCACGTCCGATCGGTTCGGCCCCATGTTCCATCCGGTCCGGGCGACCATCGACCCGAGCACGGGCCCGAAATCGATGGTCTGGGGCAGCGAGTCGAGTCCTTTCTTTGCCTTCAGATCGGGATCGTTCAGCAGAAGCACCAGGATCGGGTCGCCAGGAAGGCCGCCCTGCCGCTCGAAATCACCCTTGAAAACGGGATTGCAGGCGTAGGCGGAGGCAAGCAGTGCGGTGGCGCCCAGGTTGGCCGGCCGACCGTCGCTGAAACCATCGCCATCGCGAAGTGTCTCGCCGGTGGGAACTCGCATGTAGAGCCAGAACTTGCACACGTCGCAGATGTTGTCGTCGAACACACGCTGCCCACTCATCCGATAGAACAGCCATGCGGCGTGCATGTCCCAGCCGAACCGGTACGGACCATAACTGACCCCCTGGTTATGGCGCGGCGACTGGTATTCGAAACGTCGCATCGGCGCCAATTCTTCCAGAATGCGGTAGGCGCAGTAGCGGTACGGCTCCGGGTCTTCATCATAGATGGCAATGGCCATGCTCAGCAGGTCGCGATTTACCTGTGCCTCGTTTCCGTGACCGTTGATGATCGATTGTCTGAAAGGCGGCCAGCCGATTTCCATGTCGTCGGCCAACCGCATCAGGTTGCGCCGAATGATCGCCCGGTCGTCCGGCGACATCAGGTCGTAACACCAGTCGTACACGAGTGACGCACTGTAGATCGCCCGGCCGATCTCGCGCGTGATGTCCAACAAGTTGCCGAATTCGACCGCCGCCAGGTAATCGCGCACCAGGGCGACGGCTTCACGGCCACGATCCTTGTCCCTGGTCATCAGATAGACAAAGGCCTTGTGGACGGCGGCTCGTTCCAGGCGCGCGTCGTAGCCGACCTCTGCGCCCGGTTCGACGTGGAACTCGTACGGCTTGCTCGCCTGCTTCTGAATGTGAGCCCAAAGCGGCGCATTCTCACCCTTGGCCAGATTCTGACGCACCGTGAGAAGCGACTGCTTGTTGACCCAAACCCGTGGATGCTCCGCAGGCGGAACGATGGGCGGCTGGTAGGCAACAGCCTCCGCAGGGACCTTGGGCGGCGTATACGGAGTCAATTGCACGTAGTCCAGCCGGACGCCTTCGGGCAGCCAAATGCGGATCGCCTGCTCACCGGCGTCGAGGGCGAACGTGCCGAGCGTCTGGCTGCAACTCTCGGCCGGCCGCCAGGGGACGAACACGACGCGGCGGGTTGGCCTGCCTTTACCGACGGCCAGCATCAAATAGACCGAGTCGTGCTTGCTCCTCGCGCGGCGCATTGCTTCGGTTCCCTTGGCGTCGGTAGCCGCGTGGGTGCGAATGACGTAGCGCCCCGGCTCTGCCGCCCGAACGCGAAACACAAGGTCCGGCTCGGCCGTAACCGTGCCGACGTTGGCAGCAGCGCCCTCTTTCAGCGATACGCCCTTCTTACTGCCGAACGACTCCTGCTCCACGATCACGGCCCGATCGGGATCGATTCTCCCCGATTCCGCCTGTAGAATCACCGAGCCCTTGGCCGGAATGGGCACGGGCGGCGCGGAAGCGTCGCCGGCAGCATGGCTCGCGCCGGCGATGGCAACCGGCACAAGACATAAGACGATCCTCGGCAGAAGCGAAATAGACGTGCGCATGCGGGTACCTTTTCCTGGTTCGAGAGTCAGGGCTTTGCGGAGGTTAGTTCAACGAACAGGACTTCCAGCGGCGCCAATTCTTCCGTGAAATCCTTCGGGAGCGAAACGTTCTTCCAAAGTGGTTGGAAATCGGCATCCGATCCCGGACGGCACACGGCAACGTCGCACAATGGCGGCAGCGTTGCATTGCGTGCGTCCAAATCGACCGTTACAGATTGCTTGGTCTCAGAGACATTGACGAACAGATGCCCGACCGCGCCTGCCGGCGACTGCCACGAACTGGTAAGGACGGCCGGTGTGGAAAGCGATTGCTTCTCCCATGTTCCGCCGACGCATACGGGAACATCCATCGCCAGCGCCGGCACATCCAGTCTATACGGGTGCAACATGCGGCCCAGCATAAGAAAGTCTTTCGCCCGCGTCTTCAGCAAACGGCTATGGGCGCGCAGAACAGCAATCTGATCGGGATGGGCGTCAAACATGCCTGCCTGGTTCGACCAGACCGACCCGCCAGGCGTTCGTCCGGCCACGAGGTTCATCGCGTGGGCGCGCACGGCCAGGCGGCTGTCGTGTTTCGTAAGCGGGGCGCTATCGCCGCCGTAACCAATGGCGTATTCATGGTACAGGTATGAGAAAAGTGGAATGCCGACTGCGCCGGGATAACCGCGATACCACCGTTTTGCGAAGTATTCGCGGACGTGGAATCCGTCGAGATGCGGAATCAGATACTCATGCGGCTCCTCGTGGAAGAGGACGAAGTCCGGCGTATGGCTCTTGCCGCGCTGCCGCATGGCGTCGAGCAGTTGGTGAAAGGCCTGGGTGCGATAGAGCCCTTCGCCCGGCAAGTGGTCGTGCTCGGTGGAGTAGCAGACGCCACCTGCCCCCGAGGTCGTCTGGTCCATCTGCAATACGTCAACGCCCCGTTCATGGGCCTGGTCGACAATGCGGCGGAAAAACTCTGGTGTGCCGGGCGCGGCCGGGCAGAACTGATAGGAATGCCGTTTCCACGTACCGCTCGGGTTCGACTCGTTCAGCACGTATTCCGCCGGCTTGCCCGTCTTCTGGTCAATCACGTAGGAAGCCAAATGCTTGTTGGCCGCGGCAATTTCGCCTCCGTCGCGGCCTTCGTTCCAGAAGGTGTAGAACATTCCCGACAGGAAGAAGAACGGCCGGCTGCCCCCGGCCTTCATCTCCGCGATGACCCGCCTGGCGTTCTGCTCATCGAAGATGGGAAAGTAGTCGCCGGCCGTCCACCGCCGATGGTTCTCCCAGCCGGCCAGCATGGCGACGACCGGGCCGTCGATCTTTCGTGCGTAGGTAGCGACATGCTCGGCGAGTTTCGGATAGTACGAACCGGTGCAACTGCGCGTACCGTCGTAGGTTCGCACTTCCACCGTGTGCACGGCCGGGCCTGCCTTCCACCAGGCAGGAATATCGTTGCGCCGGTCGAGTGTCTTTGCACACCACGGCTGCCGAACGGCCCACCGCTTGTACAAATCGGCCGAATCGCACCAGGTTCCGTGCGTTACGCCAAGTGCGACCCGGTAGGGCGCCTCCCATTGCGCCGTTCCCTCCCGCGAGACGGCCACCGGCTTGAACTCGTGCCACAGGTGCATTCCGTCGGCGCGTTTCTGGACAACCAACGACTTCGCGTATCCGTGCGGGTCCATGCCGGCAAGATAAACCCCAGCCCGCGGATCCTGGTACGTGAGGAATTGGGCTGAAAGGTTTCCCGGATACTCGAGTCGCACACTCTGCCCCTCACGCCAATTCTCTGCCGGATTCTCGATGAGCGTACCGGGCAGGGCAGGCAGGACGAAGAAGTCATCCTCACCTTCGCCAAGGGCCGGCGCCGCAATCTGCGGGAAGCGAACCAGGGCAAGTTGCCATTGCCTCGCAGGCATGGTGATGTGCATGGACCACAAGGTCAGCGGATCGTCTGCCGCCCATTGTGCCGTTACTTCGACGGCCAGCCGTTCGACCGGAAACTTTCCGTAGCGAAGCGACAGCGCGCCGGCGCCATCAGCTTCGTCTACGGCGGCGCTCGACTCGCCCGCCTGATCGCTTCGGATTGTCTCACGGGTTCCATCGTCGCCTTCCATAACGAGCGTGAACAGACCGGTGGTCGCCGGTTCGGCAAGCAGGCGATGACCGCTTGCCTTGTGGACAAGCTGCCTGACGGCCGGTGCGGGCGAACGCGCGATCTCAAGACGAAGGGCTCGATTCTCGATCACAAGGGCATCCGAACCGTCGGCTACCGCTTCGCCCACCGCTGGCGCCGTCGGTTGGCCAAAGGCCGTCGCTGCGACAGTAGACAAAAATATACCGAAGAACAGTGCTTTCGAATGAGAAGGGGAATGCTTCATGGCAAGGTCCCTTTGTAAGTGGGCGGCGGTGCAGGCGGGTAAAGCGGCAGGAACTGGCTGCATTATAGCCCCTTCCCGGCACGATTGACAACGGTGCCTGCCACACTCCCGACCTTTGTAGCCAACCCGCAGAATACCGGTTTGTCCTCGGACCGCGAGTGTGCTGGCGAAGCCGTCGAACACAAGCGACTCTTTGCCTGATACCTCAATCAGTCCGCCGTTGCCACCAAGCATGCGGCCGCGTGCGGTAGCGCTGCCGTCGAACACGAGCGAGTCGCCGGCCCAGAGGATGATGCACCCGCCGTCGCCTTCTGCCGTGGCGTCGGTGTTGAGTACGGAGTCGGCATGAGGTATAACATCACCAATCGGCTTGCCCTGCGATTCGATTACGGCTGCGCTTTGACCGACACGCCCGGCCAACCGCTGAGCAAGCAGGAAATCCACTTGGGTGTGGTCACGCTGTTCGGCCCCCAGCCGTAGCCGGCCCTCGTGACGTATGGCAGAATCCTCTCGGTCAGGTAAGCGGCTTGACGTGCTCGAGAATCTCCGCGTGGCTAAGCTCGCGGTTTGTGGGCAACATCAGGTAGGTGGCCGACGCATTGCAGCAGTCGATAATGAGTTGAAGATCATTCGGCGCATTGAATCCTTGCAAGCACGGCTCATGACCGTTCACAAGGATGCGGGCTCCGACCAGTTCGGCGAACGCGCGGGCGTTTTCGTCGCGGTAATCGCGTCCCCATACCAGGTCGAAGATCCCGGTTCGTTCAGTGTAGTCGGATTCTTCCAGTTCACGTGTGAAGAGCGACGTATCGAAGGGCCGTTCATCGCATCGTTCCGGAATGCTGTGCGAGACGAACACGCCATACGGCAGGCGGACCGCCAGCGGCGAACTGCGAAGGAACGTCAGCATGGCCTCCCGTACCCGATCGGTAGCCGGGCCGTACATCTGCTGGAGCCCCAACCGGAACAGCAAATTGAGCATTTGCCGATTCTTCTGGATCGGGTAATCCGCCAGCTCCGCCAGTTCATGGTTTCCCAGAATGAAATGAACCCGATCGGGATACTCCGTCTTCAGGCGCGCAACATCTTCCAGCACGGTATGCGACATACACCCACCGTTTTCAGGGTAGGTCGGTCCGCCATGGCACACCTCCTGCAGAATCAGGTGCCGTTTCGGGCTCTTGTCGAGGGCAGCAATCCGTTTGATCAGGTTGAAGTTCCGCCGATGCCCGTGAAGATCGCCGGTAATCATCACTTCGTCGGCCGACTCGGGCGTCAGTTCGATGAGATTCCCTGCCCGGGTCCGTGTTTCGAAGTTGGCCTCGGCCGCTTGGTCAAAGTAGCCGATGATCCGCTCAATGTAGTCGATCGAAGCAACCATAATCCTGGTAGGGTACCAATCGGACGGGGTGGAGTAAAGGCTGGGATCGCCGTTTCCCGGGAGGCCGGTTTCAGGCATTGGCCGTCAATCTCTCCCTATGATCTCTATATTAGCGTACAACGCATCTTCGGGAGTTGAGATGACGCAACGAAAACGCCGGTTGTGCCGATTTTCTGGATACTGCCGATTGTTGGGGCCGATGCTCTTCTTACAAGGCCATTGTACGCTGTGAGGCAATGGCGGCAGCGCCCCGTCCGAGAGAAATCACTCCGGGACGCTCCCCACGGCCTTGGCAAGGAGGGATAGGCGACGCGCTTCGACCCACTTTGGCGCCGCCTGAGTCACTAATAAAGGAACCTACGTAATGAGACGATCGCTCTTCGTGTGCGCGGCCTTGGCCGTGCTGATTGGCTTCAGTGGTTGTGTCGGCATGAGGGGGAACTGTGCCCGCGCGCCGGAGACATGTGCTCGATGCCGCCCCGCCCTGTGCAACGAGTGCGGCTTCCGCCCGTGCCGATGCCCCCGCGGTAGGGCTATGCCTGAAGTCGCACAGCCCGGTCCACCCACAGGGACTGTCGCCTACCCGTACTACACCACCCGTGGTCCCCGCGACTTCCTGGCCAAGAACCCGCCGAGCATCGGCCCCTGATTCGGCCAACATGGATGACCTGCACAACGGATGCCCACTGCCGCGGGCAAACGACGCTTGCGAACACGCATCTCAGGCCCGCGAAGTCCTTTCGCGGGCCTTTCGTGTTTCTTGACTGCTCCAGCGATGATCGCCCGGGTGCAGGAATGGACTTGCACGGCTGAAAAAAGGCCACCGTCCGGCTTGTCCGGCCTGGAGCCGTGGTCAGTTGGCTACTGGCAACGCCCCCAAGCGATTCTCGCCCCGCACGGTGCCGCCTCCGGCGGCGGCACCGTGCGGGGTGAGAACATGGCTCGTGCCCCACGGTTAGCTGGATGACCACGGCTGCGGCCCAAGGGCAAGCCCGCCGGTGGCCGTTGCGTGAAATGC
The DNA here is from genome assembly GCA_040772845.1 of Thermoguttaceae bacterium. GTDB lineage: Bacteria > Planctomycetota > Planctomycetia > Pirellulales > Thermoguttaceae > PWXP01. The sequence continues at coordinate 3,141,043 of JAXGXG010000001.1, read as the reverse complement.
AAGTCCGCTGCTGCACCCTGATCGCCGCCGCACCGCGTCAAGCAAGCCCCCAATCTGGGTGTGCGAATGTTGTTCACGTCTACTGAGACGCGGCAGGTTCGAATTTGCCCGCCGGATGTAGAACCGTTGTCCCAACTGTTCCTGAACAATTGGGACAATTGTCCTACACGGGGTTTATGTCAATCTGACGCTCGTCTGACACGGTGGAAATTGTCCCGATCGGGCAGGAAGAGGCCGAATTGCGGCAACTGCCTCAATACACGGCGGCGTACAGGCCGGTTTTTCCGGACCGGGACGAAATTCCAAGTTCCCGCCCCGGGCTGAATACGGTATATTCCATAGAATTATCCCTCCGTCTCTCTGAAGGCCGATCAGGTTCATGAGTAAACGCAAGTCGAGCAAATCGTCCCGGCGGGCGGCGACCGCTTCCGCCCCCCCCACAATAACTGCCCTCCATTCCGGAAACGGAACTGCAACAGCCTCAGCGAATACCGGCATGTTTTCGGCCGCCGCCATCCGCGAGACGGTCGAATCCGTGGTGATCGCATTCGTACTGGCGTTTCTGTTCCGCACCTTCGAGGCCGAGGCATTCGTCATTCCCACCGGCTCGATGGCTCCGACGCTCATGGGCCGTCATAAGGATTATCAGTGTCCGATGTGCGGCCACTGGTATCAGATCAGCGCCAGCGAAGAGATCAACCAGGAAACGAACCAGCCGACCGGACTGTTCGTAGAGGCAGGCACATGCCCGATGTGCCGCTACACGGCCGACTTGGCGCGGGGGAATCCTCAGCATCAGTCGTACCCCTCCTACAGCGGCGACCGAATCCTGGTCGGCAAGTTTGCCTACCAGTTTTCCGAACCGGAAAGATGGGATGTCGCCGTGTTCAAGTATCCGGGAAACGCGGTTACCAACTACATCAAACGGATTGTCGGCCTGCCCGGCGAGACCATTATCATTCGCGGCGGCGATATCTTTGTAGCGGACAAGGAGCATCAGGAGGCTACGGAAATCGCCCGCAAACCGCCGAACAAGCTTCGGGCCATGCTCCAACTGGTCTACGATAACCAGTACACGCCCAAACTCACCGCCTATGGTTTCCCGGCTCGGTGGCAGGGGGCCGATGCGCCCGGAGTCGCTGGACGTTTCGAGTTGGCCGAAGGCAGCGACGGCGCCGCCTTCCAGACCGATGGCGCCAAACCGGAAGAAACCTGGCTTCGGTATTCGCATCGGGTGCCCTCGTTTCTCGATTGGCAGGTTATTGGCCGCGACGGACAACTGCCGCCGGAAATGCAGCCGGAACCCCAGCTTGTCTGCGATTTCACGGCCTACAACACCAGCGCACAGACCGATCGCCAGCCCCCTCACGAAGACGTGCTCCACGGGCATTGGGTAGGCGATCTGGCCCTGGAATGCACGGTCGAAGTCCAGTCCGATTCCGGCCAACTGATGCTTGAACTGATCGAAGGGGGCGAACAGTTCCAGGTGCAGTTCGACGTCGCCACCGGAAAAGCAACCCTCGCCATCGCCAGTATGCCCGATTGGAAGCCAACTGCCACGACCGGCCTGCAGGGCCCCGGAACCTACGATTTGCGACTGGCCAACTGCGACAATAAACTCTATGTGTGGGTCGATGATGCGTTCATCGAGTTCGATCAGCCGACTACCTATCCGGAGTTGAACAACGACACGCCCACCAAGGCGGACCTCCAGCCGGCATCGGTCGGCTCGCGCGCCTGCAAAATGCGCGTTACCGATCTGCGTCTCTGGCGCGACGTCTACTACATTGCCGCCAGCAGCATCAATGGCATGGGCTCGCTGACCGACTATCGCGACGGCTACGGCAATCAGCCGCCCGATATGCACGTGCCGCACAGCGCCCGGCGGCAGGAAGTCTTCCAGATGGAAGAAGACCAGTTTTTCATGCTCGGCGACAACAGCCTGCGAAGCAAGGACGGCCGGCTCTGGTCCGAGCCGGGCCCGAACGGCCCGAAGCACTATGTCAAACGCGATGCCCTGATTGGAAAGGCCGTCTTGATCTACTGGCCGCATTCGTGGGATCGTATTCCAGGAACGCCCATACCGTTCCCGTTCTTCCCCAATTTCCAAGGAATGGGATTCGTCCGCTGAACAGTGCCTGGAGAGGATTCCGCAATGGTCCGGACTCGTGCAAGCCGGTTGTTCAGCCGCAAACGCGCAAATATCTCGTAACGTCGCTTAGGATGCTATCATGCTTGAAGTCCAAGGATTGGTGAAGATCTACGGTGCCCGGCGCGTCGTCGATCAGGTGGATTATCAGGTAGGCGAAGGCGAAATTGTCGGCCTCCTGGGACCGAACGGCGCCGGCAAGACCACCTCGTTTCGCATGACCTGCGGGATGATCGAGCCGAATGCAGGCAAGGTGATCCTGGGCGGCAAAGACGTGACGCGCTGGCCCATGTACCGGCGATGCCGCGACGGCGGAATGGGCTATCTGGCGCAGGAGTCCAGTGTCTTCCGGAAGCTCTCCGTCGAGAAGAATCTGCTGGGCGTGATGGAAATGCTCGGCTTCGGCCGCAAGCAGCGCCGCGAGCGATGCGAGGAGCTTCTCGAACAGTTCGATATCGCACGGCTCCGCAAATCGCTGGCCATGTCGCTCTCCGGCGGCGAACGCCGGCGTCTGGAAATCGCCCGTTGTCTCGTCTCGAATCCCAAGATCATCCTCCTGGACGAACCGTTTACCGGCATCGACCCGGTCACCATTGCCAGTATTCAGAAGATCATCCGCGCCTTGCGCGAGACGGGAATCTCGATCCTGATTACCGACCACCAGGTACGAGAAACCTTGCAGATTACCGACCGCAGCTACGTCATCAAGGACGGTCAGGTGTTGTGCCACGGTTCGCGGGAAGAAGTCCTTGGGCATGCGGAAGCGCGGAAGTACTACTTTGGCGAGGACATGGACATGGGCTCCACGGTTCCGCCTTCCGAGCCTTCTGCCAAGGCGAACCCCGCGGAACCTGCGGCAAACGCCGCGCCTGCCACGCCCTCTACTCCACATGGCAAAATCCCGGCGCCGCATACCCCGCCGCCCACTCCGCATTCTGCTCCGCCCGTATCTCACGGCGGTCGCGTTCCCGTCCGTCCCGTGCGCCGGCAGCGTTAGCTGGGCAACGCCGTCTCTTGGGTGGCAGGATTAGTTGCTAGCCCGGATTATTCATGATAGGTAGGGTGGGTCAAACAAGCCGCTTCCTTGGTGGAAAAACCCACCAAGGTGTATCGAACCAGTTCCCGGCTCGGGTTCTGGAATTCACGGCCACACGGCATTCGACACGAGGGTGGTTTCGAAAATTGAGTCGTCTGCATTATCTCTAAACCGAGCACCAACCACCGAAAGAAGCGAGATCGGTTCGCGTGGATGCTGGGGAAGGTAGGCGATCGATAACGCACAGTCTGAGCAGCCCGCCTTCCGCCGGTCAGCCTAGACCCGGTGCTATCCAGACTTTTCTTTCAGGCATCAGGAGTCGTTTCCGCTATCATTTGATGATGTCTCTGCGTTATGGGACTCTCTGTCATCACGCCAACCACTGCCAGGGAGAGGTTGCCACATGTACGGTCCGGGATTCCCTGCGACAGGCTCCGATCTACGGAAACTCGAATGATGAATCACCCAATAGATTGCAGCAAGAAACACTCCGCCGAAAAGCACGGTAAGGCACCAGATCGCCGGCCCCACAAAGACGGTTCCGGTTCCTCGGGTATTCAGAGATGCAGCGTCACGATACACGGCAATCGCGAACACGACATGAATGATGATGGTCACAACCCAGAAGGCGAGAGTCACCAAGACCACGACAGGCGCCAAATCTGAGGATAGGTTGAAGTTCATGCTTTTGTTCCTGGCTTTGTGCTAGACAGTTTCTTCACAACCCCTGCCGGCCGCGAGCATGCGGCCTGACGTGCAGGCAGTCAATTATCGCACTCGTATTCTAGCAGGCGGTTGCCGCGGTGTCATACCCCTTGTCTTGTGATGGGCAGTGCCTTCGTGGGGGCTGTCCCCAACTGATTCACATTTGCCTTTCGTGTGATTTGAGGCCACGGATGGAACACAGATTGATAAGAGTGACTACGCGAGGGATACTTGGCCTACGAATCGCGTTTTGCAGATGGAACAGGAAGAACCACGAAATACACGAATCACACGAAAAGCTGGTGCGACAGCAGAAATAACCAGTTGAAGCGCATTGCGTGTCCTTGCCCTTCCGGTTAGTGCAGATTCGTGAGGATTAGCATTCCCCGCTTCTTCCATAGAATCGCATTGCACGTCCTAACCTTCAGGGAGCAAGCGTGCCTATCCTTGTGGTTCACAAGCAATCACCCGTGGGCATCATGCCATAGGCGTTCCAGTAGAGCTTCTAACTCACTGGCGATTTCGCCTTTCTTGTCTCGATGGACGGCCGCGGTCTCGAAATGTGCTTCTTGAACGCACGACTCCATTCGGTGTTGCACATCGTCAAGTTGTTCGCACAACACACGCACGCGCGGCTCATTCGCGAATTTGGAGAGCGCTTGCTGTAGAGGGAAAGTTGGCTGGGGCAAACGCCGCTCGATTTCAGCACGAAGTTCTTCCAGGTTGGCGCCCATCGATTGCAGAAGAGTCGCACAATCGCCTTGACGATCGACAATCATCGCAAGCAATACGTGCCCAACGTCCAGGTGATTGTGACCAAGGCGCTCGATTTCGTGATGCGAGGATATGATGACGGCTCTTGCGGATGTCCAATCGTTAGCCTGCAACTCCGACGCACGCCGTTTCAGGTTTGAAAGGTCGATGCCGCAGGCAGAAAGAGATTCGGATGCGGAACCCGGCGCAGAGGCCAACCCAATCAGGATGTGCATCGGCGTGATGACACCGGAACCCTGCTGCCGGGCCGATTTGTTAGCAAACTGCATTGCGGTTCTACAGTCATTCGTTTGTTGCACGGGCATTCTGGGCATGGGCAAGGCGTAACGTTGTGAGGATTCGGTTACGGCAACGGCCAATCATCTACTACTTTGGTTCCGACACGATCTGCGGTTCGCTTTCAACCGCTGGTTCCTTGCGTGTTAGTTCGGATACTACCAGGTAATGGTCAGAACCTTCGCGACGGATGACTTTGGATTCTATGGTACGAAAGTGTTGCGTGCAGAAAATGTAGTCGATCCGCAACGCCAGCGGTTTGGTCGGCCAATGCCATGTGGGATGCATTTCGGCATCCGGGTTCACCGAAGCGAAGGAATCGACCATTCCGATTTGCCGTAACTTCTTTGGCGCGTTGAAGTCGGACAGACTGTTGAAATCCCCTATGACGATCGTCGGCTGAGAAATGTCAATCGCCTTCACGATGACGTCGATCTCTTTCGCGTGCCGCTCTTCCGTGCCGGAGAGTGCGGCCATTGCCGTCCTAATGCCGTCAACTCTCCCGAAGTGGTACGGTGCCAAATGCACGTTCATAATACGGACCTCATCGCCACCAAACTCACATGTCGCAGTATAGAATCCGAACACGCCGTGTTCTGGCGGATAGAAGGTCACATTGTCGAGTTTGACGTTCGACGCGAAGGCAAATCGTTCGGCAGCGTGTCTTCCATCGTAACCCTTTGCATGGAAATATGGGTAGCGAGCCGCGAGACGTGTCTTAAGAAACCGCTCCGATTGCGGCGTCGTCTCTTGAAAGCAGACAATATCGGCGTCCGCCGTCTCGATCGCGTCGATCACCTGATCGCCACGGCGATTGCCCCAGTTGAGATTGTACGTGGCAATCCGAAGCGACTGAGCGTCCGCGCCCGATACCAACACGAAATCGAAGATCAGCAACACAGCGAGGTTCTTCATTGGAGCCGCCCAGTGCAGTCAGTACCTGCCCCCGTCTACCACACTCCCCACTGTCTTGATTCTCACCGGAGAAGTCCCCTGCTGTCAAGTGGTTCAACACGTTCAACGCTCAGCAACTGCTCCACGGGAAGCATGGTTACCGGCCAGTCTTTGCCAGGCATTGCTCAGTACTCTCCGGGGATATCTCCGGTTGCCCGTGTGCATAGGGCATGGTAGGTGTCTTCGTCAATTGTCTCGGCAATGAGCTTGACGGAGCCATCGGCTGCCAGGAAATGGGTGCCGGAGGGATGGGGGCTGCTGAAATTGTGGTAGTAATGCGCCTCCTCCTGCTCGGAGTTCGGCGGATAGGTGGCCACACCGCAGATTCTTGCCGGGGCATGCAGTCCGCCGGTAACCATGCCGAGCCACGTCCCGGGCGCCAGCTTCGTGCTCCGTTCGCCCACGACAAAGGTCTGGCTCAGGCCGTCGCTGATCTCGGCAAAGCGAACACCGCGCTGGAAGAACAGGGGACCGTTGCCATCGCAAGTGCCCGAGGGGCACACCTCGTGAAAGTCTCGAGTTCCGAACACGCCCAGGTAATTGCCCACGGCCAGTTCGACCGGCTGGAAGCCACTACCGCTCCCCACATACGGCCCACCGCCTTCCAGGGTGAACGTGCTTTCGCCGGAATCGGACGGGCAACGGTAGACAGAAAGCTGTGTAAGCCGAACCTGATCGTGAACCGAGTCGGTAATAGGCCGCGTGAGATCAATGAGTTTTTCGGACAGGGCCTTCTGTTCCAGGTAGGGGAGGATGCGTGCTGCCCATCCCCACCCGGGCTCGCCAAACCAATGCTGCTGGCCCGTACTCGGATCGAACGCGATCCAACCGGGCGGCAGTCGCTTGTGCGTATCGTGATACAGATGCATCGCCAAACCGACCTGCTTCAGATTGTTGCTGCACGACATCCGCCGTGCCGCTTCGCGCGCCGCCTGCACGGCCGGCAGCAATAGCGCGATCAGGATGCCAATGATCGCAATGACTACCAGCAATTCCACCAAGGTGAAGCCGCCTTGCATCCGGCGGAAACGTTGATTTCGCCTGCACACCGTTTCGGTGGCTATTGGCATTCTTCTTCGTATGAACATGAGAACGTCCCTTCTTTGGATTCCAAGCAGAAACGCCGCCACGGAGTTCGCCCCCATGGAACGGTGTTGATCGAGATAACCCGGCGCGCAGGAGGAATACATCCAGATGCTTCCGCATCCCGATTCACTCATACGCCCAGCCGGGCCCTACAAAACAGTGCATCACCCGAGTGCAGGAGGGCCGCGAATCAGCGGCAGGGGCAAGAATGGGCAAGTAGGCCGGCTCGCCCGAAGAGGAAGGGGCTCTTCTCGAAACGGGATCGAGTCCTCGATTGTATCGATGACGACCGGCAGCGTCTTCTGGGCCAGAAACCGGCATATCGGACAGCCATCGCTCTCGCCCGACTCCGATCCGGTTTTCTGTCTGCCCGACTCCTTCTCGCAGCAGGCGCTGGGACAGCCGTTACCGCCGGGCGCATGCATGCAACAGTGGCAGCCACCGGCGTGTCCCGCTGGGCCATGGTTGTGGAGCCAGGCGCCGGCCATCGCAATAGCCAGGTAATTGGCAACCAGTATCAGAGTTGCGAGTTTCCGAAGCACCGCAATCCCACCATCGCGCGAAACCAACGAAAGACAATCGCCTCAGCCTCTCTAGCGTCCTTGCGCAGAGGGAGAGGCTGCCGGCAGTATACGGTAAAGAATAGCCGTCTGTCCGAATGGCGTCAAGCAGAGTCGGCATTCAAACAAACGTCTCAGCCCGAACCACCTCAGCACAAAGAGTCTGCTGGGAAACACTGGTGAAGCTGAAATGCCGCAAGGGGCGTACCGAACTCACGGGACCGGCCCATGGCGACCCTGGTCACGGGATACACGCGGTCTGCTGATTTATTGTTGCGTGTTGCTTGCACCGTTCGCATCGGCTCCCCCCCGGGCTGATCTAGGGCTATGCCTTCGGCATGGGAAACGGAAGGACAGGCAATGCGATTTGTCCATCGCGTATTCGGGCTCCACAGAAGGGACTTGGCTGGTATAATACATAGGGGATAGCTTGTATTCGGAGGATCCTATGACTCTGACCATTGACATTGACCTGCCGGCCGACCTAGACCGGTTCCGACTGCCCAAAGCCGTTGCTGCTCGTTTGCAGACATTGCTGGATCGTCAGGATTCCGGGCAATCACTGACTGCACCTGAACGTGAGGAGGCCGAAGGGCTGGTGAATCTGGCAGAGTTTCTGACTCTGCTACGGCTCCGGGCAGAACAATCGACGTAATGAGCGATATTCCGCTAATCCTGCGCAATCAGGTTGTCGCCCTCACTCCACCTCCACAAACACGCCTTCGCCCGGCGAAAGCGTAAGGGAATAGAAGCCGTCGGCGTCGGGCGTAAGGACGGTGCGACGGCCGCGGGGCCAGGCGACGGCCGTCTTGCCGGCCAGCTTGACCTTGACCTCGGTCGTCTTGAGCAATTCCAGGTCGCTCATGTTGACCAGCGTCAGGGCGGCGCCGGGGCCGTCCTTGGCGGCAAAACAGCCGATCAGCAACGGATCGTCGCACCGGATCTGCTCGATCGCGGCGAAGTCCCGGACCGGGTTGCTGAACTTCAGATACGGTGTTTCGTCCGTGCAGTTGTGGGCCATGGCGCCCAAGTTCCTGTAACGGACGAAGGCGTCGGAAATGCAGCGAATCTCCTTGAATACGGTTGCGGCATCGTACCAGGCGTTGGTCCGCTTCCCCTCGACCGTAATGAGCGAGGGGAACTCCGGCCGGTAACCTGCATAGGTCCAGCAGAGCAGGCCCTTGCAGCCGAACGACAGCATGCAGTACGACTGCCAGCGGAACTCCGACTCCGTGGGGATTCGCTTGCTGGGCACCCAGCCGAACGTCTGGATACAGCACCAGAAATCCTTACCGTGCTCCCGGGCAGATGCGGCAATCACGTTGATCGACTGGCAGTAATCCCTATACGTAAGGCGTCTGCCGTCGCGCCAGTTCAGCGGATAGATATCGGTGCAGATATACGGCGGGTCGAACTTCTCGCAGAACGCGTCGCAGTAATTCTTGTAGAGATCAGGGTCGGGATCGTAATACTCGATGGCGGCGGCGCCGGCCCCGAACTTCAACTGGGCCGCGTTGGCGTACATGGGCAGCAGGTTGACATACGGCAGCTTGCCGCCGGTTTCCTTGTAGTACGTATTGCAGATCTCGGCGAACTTGTCGTACTGGTCCGTACCTGGCTCGTCGGCAATGTAGGTTCCGGCGAAGCACGGATGGTCGTAGTATTCTGCGGTCGCCACGGCCGGGTTCGTATACGCGCCGTCGCCCAGGATCAGTTCCACGCCGAACCGATCGCAGTCCCGAAGCAGCATCTCGCGGTTATCCGAGCCGGCCAGCGCGCCGTGTGCGATGATCCAGTCGAATCCGCCGGAGCTATACGTTTCGATGAAGTCTTTACCGATCGCCTCCGGCCGCGGATTGACCCACGCGCCGATCCGAATCCGATCGCGAGTCAGATACTCGTTGGTGTAGGGTGAGTGAATGTCGGTTCCCAGCGCGGCCTGGATGGCCGCCTTCAGAACAACGGCCGCCTCGGCCCGGGTTGCCGGTTTGGCCCGGTCTTTCAGATCGGTATCGTATCCGGCCAGCAACCCAACCGTCTCGCTCCAGTCGGTATCCGAAAGCGGTTCGTTCGGACAGAACTTGCCGTCTTGCGCGTCAGCAAGCAATTGCCGGGCGACCACAAATCGCACGGCCTGCCGCGTCTGCGGATCGAGTTGGGAAAGATCATCCAATGCCGAGTGCTGGTTGACCAGGGAGTATTCACCCGGGGCCCTGGCAACAAAGGTTGTGAACCCGCGGCCGTTCGTCTGGCACAGGGGGACCACCGACACTGCGCCGGCCGCGTCTTTGGGTTGGAACCGGACAACGGTTGTTTCCGAAGGCCCATCGATGCCCGTCGCGCGGAGCATGAAGTCGGCCCGATCGAATCCGTCGAACAGGCTGCCGCCAGGCACCAAGACTCGCTGGAGCGGGGCAACGAAACGTGTTGGCTCCGAGTAGTCAGGCGCATCGACGGCGGCATCGAGGAACCGCCCAGCCTCCTCCCGAGATGGAAAGAAGCCCATGCGGGAAATCTGGTAGGTCGAATCCGTATCGCTCGGATTGGTCGGATCGAATCGGAACGAAGTGACCGTGCCAGTCCAGTTCTTGTGATCGAAGGAACGCATATCGACGATTGCATTTCGCCAGGTGTTGTCACCGATGACGGGAAACATCGAGTAGCTCTTGTCGGATAGCGCTGTAAGCGTATCGGTTGTGAAGAACACGCCTGCGTATCCGACGGTCGTCTTGTATTTGTAACGCACGGCGAAGAAGGGTCGCTGGTCGGCGGGGAATGCATCGTCCGGCCCCATGGAGACAGTTAGGGTCAGATCGGTTCCGGTCGGAATCAGCCTGGTCAACCCGGCCTCGCGTAGTAGCTGCCCTTGTCCCAGCGCGATCGCTGTTCCATCGGGCCCGTTGTTGAAGATCCACGCCGGCTCACGCGCAACGAGGGAACCGGCAGACAGTACGATCGACAGGAACAGGAACGAAGGTTTCATGGGCGGCGGCAGGATGCGGTGGGTGTTTGCTGAGACCAGGACAGCGGCAGGCGACAAAGTGGGAGTCGCTCGACAGCCACAATGGTTGTCCAGGCAGAGGACGTTGTCAAGTCTTGTCGCAAGGCGGCGTCAAGCAGTTGTGGGATGCCACCCGAAGGCGGTACTGTTGAGGATGGCGAGTACTGCGGAGTCGCCCGGCTGTTCCGGTTGGGTGGTTTATAGCGGAAGTGGGGGTTCTACCAATGATTTGCGATTGACCGCCCGACGAAGATGATAGGGCGATGGTGGCGAAGCGAATCTCAAACTCTTGGCACGGCAGGTCCAGTTATGAGTCGAAGCACGAGGCTGCGGTATGCAAACGTCCTGCTGCTGTTCGGGTTCTTCCTGTCCTTTGGTAGCATGGCGTTTGGGCAAACGGTCCCCGAAGCCGGTGGCGCGGCGACGGAAGCCAATTCTGCGGAACAACCGGCCGAACAGCCGAACAGCCTGGACGCGCTGCTCGATATGGCGGATAAGGACGTGAGCCAGCTTTCGCAAGTGCGTGTGGCGGGGTTGACCGGCTCGCCCTCGTTAGACATACCCGTCACGACCGTATCTCGCCAGGAGAGCACGGTGGGAAGGTCTCCGGCGGCCGTCTTTGTCGTCACCAACGAGATGATCCGGCGCAGCGGGGCGAAGGAGATTCCCGAGGTCCTGCGCATGGTCCCCGGCCTTGAGGTCGCCAAAATCGACTCCAGTACATGGGCAGTCACGGCGCGGGGGTCCAACGGGCGGTTCGCCAATGCGTTGCTGGTGCAGATTGACGGGCGAACTGTGTATACACCCCTGTTCGCAGGTGTGTTCTGGGACGTGCAGGACGTGCTGCTGGAGGACGTCGAACGGATCGAGGTCATTCGCGGGCCGGGCGGGACGTTGTGGGGCGCCAATGCCGTCAACGGCGTGATCAATATCATCACGAAGAGCGCGAAAGACACACAAGGGGCGTACGTTGAGACCGGCACGGGAACCTACGAGCAAGGGTATGCATCGGCGCGCTACGGCGGCCGTGCGGGAAAAGACCTTGCTTATCGCATCTATGGAAAGTGGTTCGAGCGCGACACAGGCTATTTGCCCGACGCGCCGGTGGAGGACGCGTGGCGGCAGGCGCGCGGCGGGTTCCGCATGGACTGGGATGCCTCGCCTGACGATACCATCACGTTGCAAGGAGAGTACTACAACGGGTACAGCGGCGACCGGTCGGTCTTCCCGATCTTTCAGGGAGGTCAAATTCACGCCGTCCCGCCGTACTACTCCTTCCGAGACGGCACAACGTACGTCAACGGCGAGAACATCAACATGAACTGGAAGAGGGAACTGGGCGAGAAATCGGACTGGACCCTCAGGACGTACTACGATCGAACCTCGCGCGTGTGGCAGAAGTACGATTTCTCCAACGACTGCACCATTTTCGACGTCGATTTCCAGCATCGATTCCCCATGGGGACGCGCCACGCGGTGATCTGGGGGCTGGGCTTCCGCAACACGAGAGACGCCGTCGCTACCGCGACGCCGGCAATCACCCTCAATCCGACCGAGCGAACCGACAAAGTCTACAGTTGCTTCCTGCAGGATGAGATCACCCTATCGGAGGACCTGTGGTATCTGACCATCGGCTCCAAGCTCGAACACAACGATTACACGGGCATCGAACTGGAACCGAGTATTCGCCTTTTGTGGACACCGGATAACAAGCGTTCAGTTTGGGGGGCCATTTCCCGCGCGGTACGAACGCCGTCGCACGGCGAGACGGCCGCCCTCGACACCCGGCCCCCTACGCCCCCTTCGCCTCCTTATATCCCATTGCCCGTATACCCGGTGGTGTATGGAAACCCCAATATGCAGTCCGAGGAACTGATCGCCTACGAACTGGGTTATCGCGAGCAGACGACCAAGCGGTTCTCGTGGGATCTGACCGGATTCATCAACAGCTACGAACGTCTGATCGGCCCCGTGCTGCGAACGCCTTACCCGGTCTACGTGGCCAATCCGTACGTTGTCCAGCCTATCTATCTGGACAACGTGCAGGCAGGTTGCGTGTACGGAGCCGAGTTGACCGCCACCTGGCAGATCCGACCCGCGTGGCAATTGCGGGGCGCCTACACGTATCTGTTCATGGACCTGCATACCCTCAATAACGAAAAAGCCGACATCAATCGCCAGAATCCCAATAATCAGCTTTACCTGCAGTCGGGATGGGACCTGGGGAATCGGTGGGAACTGGATCTGATCGCACGGTACGTGGACCATCTGCCGTCATTTGGCGTCCCCAGTTATATCGTGGGCGACGTGCGTCTGGCCTGGCATTGCCGTGAGCACTTGGAGTTTTCGGTGGTCGGGCGGAACCTGTTGAAGGGGCCACATGCGGAGTTTGGCGACGACCAGAATTTGGGGACACTGCATACCCTGGTTGAACCGGAAGTCTACGGCCAACTGGTTTGGCGGCGTTAAGCGTCCGTCGTTAGGAATATGCTAGATTTTCGGGGCGTGCCGTCGCCCCGGCAAAGAGACTCGGACCCGCCAACACATGCGCAAAGAGATAGACATTGGCGTTCGTTCTTCCGATGCTGCGTGTCGTTTACGTGGCTCACCGCGGTATGTCTGTCGGCATGCACTATCTGCGTGGCCGATATGGGTGTCGATTGTACTTTCGGCGATGGCGATTGTATCGTTTTGCGCGTCGCTCGTTCGAGGGCAGACATCGCAGCAGGTTACCATACTGCCCGACGAATACACGGTGAAGGCTGTCTTCCTTTACAGTTTTGGTCGCTACACCCAGTGGCCACCCAGCGCCTTTGCCGACGAGTCCGAGCCCTTTGTGATCGGCGTCTTGGGCGAGGATCATTTCGCTGGCGCGCTGGATGAAATTGCGAGCAAGAAGACGCTTCAGATGCGACCGATCCAGATACGGCGGATTGCCTCTTTGGAAGAGTACAGAGGTCCCTGCCATATTCTGTTCGTCAGTCGATCCGTTACCGCCGAGCAACGCGCAGTCTTGGTGAAGGAACTTGCCGGCAAGCCCGTGCTTGTGATCGGGGAGACGCCCGGATTCGCCGCACAGGGCGCGACGGCCAATTTCATCATTGTGGGAGACCGAATTCGTTTTGAAATCAACATGGAAAACGCGCGTAGCGCGCGACTCCGCATGGACGCGAAACTACTGAGCCTGGGAATCCCCGTCGGCACACAAGGGCCGCCGGCATCCGGGCAGGAATTATCCAACGCGCGTTAATGCTCGAAGCATTGCGTTGGAATAGCAGCTTCATGAGGAGCGGGATATGCGAGCGTTTCACCATTGGTCCATCAAGACAAAGCTGGTCGTTCTGGCCGTCCTTTCTGCGGGGATGGCGCTGGTCGCTTCGGCGGTAGGGATTACCGTCAACGAGATCTATACGCTGCGCGCCTTCAAGATGGAGGCGCTCCGAACACAAGCCCAAGTGCTGGCATTCAACAGCGCGGGCGTGCTGAGCTTCCGAGATGCGCCGGCAGCGAAGCAACTGATGGCCTCGCTCAAAGAGCAGCCGTCGGTCGATTTCGCTTGCCTGTACGATGCCGAAGGGCATATCCTGGCAACGTATCCGGCGCAGCCATCGCAGACGCCGCCGGGCCTCTTTCTCGGCAATCAGTGCCGCATTGCCGAGAACGGCGACATCGAGGTCTTCCACCGCGTGGTGGATCGTGGCGAACACTTGGGCAGCCTGTACATTCGGGCCAACACGGAGGACCTCCGCGAGCAGTTGTTCGCTTACGCCAAGATTCTCGTTGCCGTATTGGCCGTCGGGTTGGCGTTGGCCGTCCTGTTTGCCTGGAGGCTGCAACGGGCCATTTCCGGGCCGATTCTGCGGTTGAGCACCACCGCTTCGCGAATCACCTCGGCGGAGGATTACTCCATCCGCGTCGAAGAGACTTCCGAAGACGAGCTGGGCCTGTTGTGCATCGAATTCAACCGCATGTTGGAGCGGGTGGCGGCATCCGATCACGCCCTGAAGAAGGCCCATGATGAACTGGAGGATCGAGTGCTGGCGCGGACGGCCGAGCTGCGGCAGGAGATCGAATGGCGTGAAGAAACACAGCAGGAACTGATCCGGGCAAAAGAAGCGGCAGAAGCAGCCAACGTGGCCAAGACCCAGTTCCTTGCCAACATGAGTCATGAAATCCGAACCCCGTTGAATGCCATTATCGGCTTTGCCGATCTGCTCCGCAAAGACATTGCCGGTCGCGTGGATGCCGAAAGCACCGAGTTCGTCGAAACCATTCGCGCCAGCGGGAAGCATCTCCTTAGCCTGATCAACGACATTCTCGACCTTTCCAAGATCGAGGCCGATCGATTGGACATCGAGGCAATCCGGTGTTCTCCCCACCACATCATCAGCGAGGTTGTCGCCGTACTGCGAGTCCGCGCCTTGGAAAAAGGACTGACGCTCGACTTCCATTGGGCGACGCGCGTGCCCGAGACCATCTGCACCGACCCGTCGCGATTCCGCCAACTGCTGATCAATCTTGTCGGGAACGCGATCAAGTTCACCAAGGAGGGAACGGTCCGGATGATCGCGAGTCTCGAAACGGATCGCCCCCAGCCGCAACTGGTTGTCCAGGTCGTCGATACGGGGATTGGCATCCCGGCGGAGAAGATCGAAGCGATTTTCGATCCGTTTGTCCAGGCAGATAACTCCGTAACGCGACATTTCGGCGGCACCGGTTTGGGACTGACCATCTGCCGCCGCATCGCCCAGGCGCTTGGCGGCAGTATTTCGGTGTCCAGCGAAGTCGGCAAAGGGAGCACGTTTACCGTGTCGCTCGCCACCGGAGCGCTGGACGGAGTTCCGATCCTCGATCAGCCGCCCGAGGACGACATGCGGAGCGAACCGATGCGCCGCAGCAGTGCGCTGCCATCTCTTGCCGGCCTGCATATCCTGCTGGTCGAAGACGGTGATACGAACCGGCAACTGGTCAACCTGGTGTTGCAGCGGGCAGGCGCGGAAGTGGCGATGGCGGAGAATGGCCGGCGCGGCGTGGCGTTGTGCCTGGAACGCCGCTTCGATCTGATTCTGATGGACATGCAGATGCCGGTGATGGACGGATACGCCGCGACCAGAGAATTGCGAACACGGGGCGTAACGTGCCCCATCCTCGCTCTGACGGCCCATGCCTTGAAAGAAGACAAGACCAAATGCATGGCGGCAGGCTGTTCGGGGTATATCACCAAGCCGATCGATGGCGACCAGCTTGTATGCACGGTGGGCGAGACGCTCGGCCGAAATGCGATATCGAAGCACGAGGAACCGGGCGACCGCCCTGCTGCCGAAGTCGAGTCCTCTGCGGCGATTGCCGATTCGGCGGCCGAAGTTTCCCCGTCGCCTGCGAGGGCTCCCTCCGTTCCAAGCGGTTCGGCCGATGATGACCCCTCGGTCTTGATTTCCACACACCCGATGGACGATCCCGACTTCCGCGAAATCGTCAAGCGATTTGTGCGACGATTCAACGAACAGCTCCAGTCAATGCTCCAGGCATACGAAGCACGGGATTTCCAGGAGCTGGCGGGCCTTGCCCACTGGCTCAAGGGGGCCGGTGGGATGGCCGGATTTCCGGCGCTTCATCAGGCGGCAGTGCAATTGGAGGTCCTGGTCAAAGGCCGGCGGTACGAGGAGGTGAAAGCAGCCCTGGCCGGCCTCGAGGACCTGGCTCGCAAGATTGGGGTGCCGTCGGCCGAGCCGGCGACGGTTGCCGAGTAACAATCCGGATAATCCTAATGAAAGGCGTACTTCACCCCATCCGCATGGTGTTTCGACGCCCCATACGATTGCACCATGGTGTGAGCTATGCTTGCACAGACGGGATTGGGCCGGTGTGCTCCCCCTGGCCGTCGCCGTAGCATGCAGAGCAAGGTACGTTCAGAAGCGCGACCTATGAAAGATCCTTCATCACAGCAGCATTGTTTTCCGGGTGTGCCCATGCAGGTGGGGCATCAAGCGGGCTCCCGTTCGATGCCGCCCGACGTGAACATCGCCAATCCGAAGATCCTGGTCGTCGATGACGACGCCACGACGGTGCGCGTCTTTCGCAAGTATCTTTGGGAAGCCGGCTATCGAAACGTCTTCAGCACTTCGAATAGCGAACAGACGTTCGACCTGATTGCGCACGAATCGCCCGATGTCGTTCTGCTCGACGTCCTGATGCCCGGCGTCAACGGGCTCGAGATCCTGTCGGCGATCCAGAACGATCGAGATCACGACAATACGCCGGTGATCATTCTCACCGCTTCGACCGACCGCGACATCAAGCTGCAGGCGCTGCAGCGCGGCGCCACGGACTTCCTGCAGAAACCGATCGATCCCTGCGAGTTGATCCCGCGAGTTCGCAATGCTCTTCGCATCAAGGCGTTTTCGGATTACTACCGATCGCATTCCGCACTCAGCCGAAGCCTGACAGTCGCGCAGACCGATGAGAGCCCGAGGCTCGCGGACCATCCGGCCTCGCGTCTTGGCGGTTGGCGCCCGGCGGAACTGCGGTGGCCCATTTTCCAGCGGACGCGCATCGATGAGTTGAAGAAGACCGCCACGATCATGATAGTGGATGACGAGCCGATCAACATCCTGGTTATTCGGAAGCTGTTGGCCGACGAAGGCTACGAGAAGACTCTGAGTATCTCCAAGGCGACCGAGGCGGTTGCCGCCGTCCAGCGGGAGAAACCAGATCTCGTTCTGTTGGACATCATGATGCCCGAAACGAGCGGGTTGGATATCCTCGAGACGCTTCGTGCGGGTGAGCAGACGGCCAATTTGCCGGTGATCATCCTCACCGCATCCACCGCCCAGAGCATCAAGCGGCAAGCGTTCGATTTGGGCGCCACGGATTTCTTGAGCAAACCGATCGATGCGGTGGAACTGTTGCCCCGGGTCAGAAATGCGCTGCTGGTCAAATCGCATCAGGATCAACTGGAAAACTATGCGACGGCCCTTGAGCAGGAAATCGTCGAACAGATCAAGGCGCTGGAGGCGCATGCGGTCGCCTTGGAGGAGGCGAACGAGATGCTGCGCCGTTCCCGCGACGTTGCGCAACGCGCCGAACGCATGAAGAGTCAGTTCCTTGCCAATATGAGCCACGAGATCCGAACGCCGCTGACGTCCATCATCGGCTTCAGCGAAGTGATCCTGAGCGAAACCGAAGAGTCGCACATGCCCGAGTCGCACGTCGCCCACATCCGAAGCATCGTCGAGAACGGACGGCATTTGCTGGATGTGATCAATGATGTGCTGGACATATCCCGAATCGAAGCAGGTTGTCTGAACGTCGAAATCAGCCTCTGTTCGCCTGCCGAGATCTGCTCGGAGGTGGTCCGGAGTTTTCACGTCCTGGCGGAACGGAAGGGGATCGGTCTGTTACTCCACTTCGAGGGGCCGGTTCCGGAAGTCATACAGACCGATCCGGTCTACGTGCGCCGCATCCTCACGAATCTGATCGGAAACGCGATGAAGTTCACGGAGGAAGGAAGCGTGCAGCTTGCGGTGCGTCTTGTCGAATGGCAGGAGGAGTCGGCCATCGAGTTTCGGGTGACCGATACCGGCATCGGGATCGGCGAGGAATATCTCCCCCAGTTATTCAAGCCATTCATGCAGGGCGATGAGTCGGTCGGACGCCGGTATGGCGGTACGGGACTGGGGCTGACCATCAGCAAGCACCTTGCCGAGCGGCTACAGGGAGAGATTATGGTCGAAAGCGAGTTGGGCAAGGGGAGCACCTTCCGTGTCATCTTGCCCACCGGCCCTATGGAAGGCGTGAAACTGCTTGACGACCCCCTGGCCGCACTCGCCCGCAATCGGCAAGCCGGCAGTGAAGCCCAGCGATCGGCATGCGCCACGAAGCTGAACTGCCGTATCCTTCTGGCTGAAGACTCGTCCGACAACCGGCGGCTGATCTCGCTGATCTTGCGGAAGGCGGGGGCCGAGGTGGAGGTGGCCGAAGACGGCCAGATCGCCTTCGACAAGGCCATTGAAGCCCACAAGCGTCAGGAGCCGTTCGACCTGATTCTCATGGACATGGAAATGCCCGTACTCGATGGCCGAACCGCGACAAGACAGTTGAGGGAGGCCGGATATCCGGGCGTTATCGTGGCGCTGACCGCCCACGCCATGGCCGGCCAACGCGACAAGTGCCTGGAGGCCGGCTGCGACGATTACGCCACAAAACCGATCGATCGGACAAAGCTCCTCGAAAGCATCCGGCACTACGTCAGCCCGATCGTTCAGCAATCGGGCGAGCAACAAGACGCCGGCAATGCCGAGGTTCAAACCGGTACGGACGCTGCCGCCGATTGAATCACCTGGCCGCCTGTTCGGCCGCCACCTGCCCCGTCGCGTTGCTCCGCACCACGGCAATCCGGCCCTCCAAGGTTCGGCCGGCAAGGGTGACCGCTTCTGACCGGCCGCGCCGTGCGATGTAGATCGCATCGGATCCGCCCTCATGCCTTACGGTCGCCACCGTGCCTTCCCGCCCATCCTCAAGTGCAACGCGCACCTCGGGCCGATTGCCGCGATAAGGCGTCAGCGCCCAGGCCAGGGTCGCCGGCCCGTGGGCGGTCAGACGATAATGGAGCACGGGAATCGGCTTCTTCCGGCTGGCCGGCGCGAATCCTAGCACCGGCTCGTCCCGGCCTTTGACAATCTCCAGCGCGAGACCGGCAGTTTCGGCGGGTGTGACCAGAAGGTTGGCCACCCCCGGATCGGCGCCCCAGGCCGCCAGGGTCTGTTCGTCCTGTGCCGCTTCGTCGTTGTTCAGATGCCACAGAATGTCGTACGTGTGCTCGCCTTCGGCATGGAGCCGGTCAACGACCAGCCAGTAATCGGGCCGGACGAAGACGACCGTGCGTTCATGCTGCACGTCGATGTCGCGTTTCGGCCCGTATCCGCTTTGGTAAACGCCGTCGGCCGCATCGAACACCTCGCCCGAGAACCAGAGGTTGTCCAGCGGAGCATCGGTCTCATACGTCGGTTGCAGGCCGCGCCGGTGTTGCTCCTGGCCGTCGACCAGAATCGTGTTGTGCGCCCACGTGCCGAGTACGTAGCGGCGATACTTGCTGGCGTCGTAGCTGTAGGTGCCCGCTTCGGTCAGCAGGACGCGGCCGAGACCGTAGACAAACATACTGAGCTTGTCTTCGTGCTGATGGCCGATGCCGAACGGTCCCGATTCGAACAGCAGGTAGCGATCTTCGGCGTCCCAGCCGGACCGCATGATGTATTGGCCGGCGTAGGGAAAGGCCGTGGACGTATAGTCCGGCCGTTTGCCCTCAGCGCCGCCGGTGGCCGCCCATCGGAAATCGTCCCGCGCGAACAACTGGGCGCCTTCGTCAAGGGAGGCCAGTACCCGCGTGTAGCCGGCATCGTTCAGCGGCGGCAGGCAGCCGTCGGGCGTCATGGCCTTGAGGTTGTATGCATACATCCGTTCGAGTCGCTTCAGATAAGCGTCCGGCATGGCAACGGCGTTGTGCCTCGCCAGTTTGTACAGCCCAATGAAGTTGCGCAGCGCCACCTGGTGATAGCCGGTGGTCAATTCCTTCTGCGCCCCGTCCGGGTAGACTTGCCGATCAAGTTCCGCGGTCAGCCGATTCACCGCCGTCGCAAGCCATTCGGGCGCGTCCTTGCACTCGGGCAGCAGGATGCCAAGGTGTCCCAGACCGTTGCACTCCATGGTAACCCAGTTCCCGCCGTGTTCCGGGTGCTCCACCGTGATCCGCATGAGATGATCGCCGTGCTCGATCCACGATTTCATGAACATGACCAGGTCGTCGGGCTTCAGCGACGGCGAGCCCAGGAAATACTGGAGCGAATCGGGCCAGGAGCCCGAGCACCGGATGCCCGCCTCGATCGTCCGCCAGGTCAGCGTGGCGTTTCCGGTTCCGAAGAGCAGGTACGGATTGTCTTCGACCCAGTCGCGCATCTGGGCAATCCACTCGCGGGCGTATTTTTCATCGCCCGTCTTCCAGTACGCCTCGCCCAGCGTGCGCCAGTGGGGAAAGCGATTCAGCCCATACGTCCACTCGCGCGTGAAGGCCGGATCGGCCGGATCGTACTTGTTCGACTCCCAGTCGATGTCGTCGCCCAGGAAATACCCGTCATGAAGGTGCTGCAGAACCTGCTCCGCCCGCGATACATCCGGCGTGTCCGAATCGGCCGTGAGCGTAATGACGTCGCCGGTCGACCCGGCCGAGTAGGCCCAGAACCGAAGGCTGTCGAAGCTGCGCCAGTCGTGCGGCAGGTCGTTCAGCCGGAGTCCCGGCTGCCTGGGCAACTGGCGCCACATGGCCGCCTGCTCGCCCTCGTGAACGAACTCGGTGGTGGGCCGGAGGTTTTCCCACCGGCGAAAATCTTCGCCCGTTTCAAAGTCGCCCAGCGAAACGGGCTTCTCGCCTGCCAGTTCCACGCCATCGAGAACGAGCATCGTCTCGGTGCTCGGCGTTCGGTCGCCATAGGTGGAACTGAAGCTAAGGTGATTGATGTGCTGCCAGCCGATCGGCTTTCGGGCGGTGCGCCACTCGGCCAGCGGCAGCGTGAACTGCTTCCAGCCGGTCCAGTCAACCGTGAAACTGGTGGCGAAATAGTCCCAGCCGTCGCTACCGCCTGCAATCGGCTGCGTTTGCGGCCGATCGCGCCAATCGAACCACCAGGCAGGGCTCTTGCGGGCTCGCATGTATTCGAGGAATGCCTGCTTGGCCGTTTCCAACTCGCCTGCCTCGACGGCCTTGCGGACCGCGGCGAGTCCGCTGCGGCTCAGGTCGAGCCGATCGAAGAACTGTGCATCGGTCATTCGAGGGCCGGGCCGAGGCGGGTCGTAATCGAGTCGGATGTTGTCAATCACAACATCGGCTTCCGGATGCGGCGTGTTGCTCCAGCCGCTGGCGGTGAAACGCAATCCGTCCACCTGATCCCAGCCGCGCGGCGAACGGGCCCCGTTCTTGCCGCCAATAGGCAGAATGAACTCCTTCCAGCCTTCAAAATCGAGCCGCACGCTGTAGCCCCAGTAATCCGATCCTTCCGTCGCCGGGTTTTCCGACGGGATGATGATCATGAACCGGGCGGGCAGCGCCTTGGCGTTGTGAAGCCAAAGACGGAGCAGATTGAAACGGCTCCAATCCTTCGGCACATCGGGTACGGAAAAGCCGGACGTCTTGGCGTGGTTGGACCAACGGACCGCCGCCTTGCCTTCCTTCACGTTCTCCCGTTCGAGCGCAAGACCGGCAATGCCTGCGGTGTCGTCGCAATTCCAAACGGTTCGCGATTCCGGGCCGATTTCGGCGGCCTTAAGGATCGGCAAGGCGGTGCACATGCCAACAGTTGCAATCAAACACAGGACGTTGCGCATCGGTTCTCTCTACGGCGGATGGGGGAGGATGGTGGCGGGAAACGGAAGGTCGGCAATGGCAGAAAGATCATCCGGCTCCTGCGGGACGCCGGGCTGGTGTTCCATTGTAATCCATCGGGGAGCGGATGTCTTGCCGGCAGCCGGGCAGCAGCGAAGTGACGCGGCGCGGCGGATGTGGTATCCTGCACGCATATGCCAAACCCTCCCTGCCGCTTCCGTAGCGGCAACGCACCCCACCCTGCGAGGATCGTCATGAAAATGGTTTCCTGCCTGTGCGCCTTCCTCCTGCTTCCGGCCATGGCTATCGCTCAAGAAGACGCCAACCGCTCCGCCCCCGATTTGCGTGACGGTTCCAACGTCCTGCCGAACGCTGGGTTTGAACAGAATGCCGATGCGGACAGCCTGCCCGACGCGTGGGGAGGCGGCGATTGGAAAACCGGCAGTACGATCGCCCACGATACGTCGGTCGCCCATACAGGTAATGCTAGCGTACGCATCGAGTGCGACAACGACCGGCAGCGAGGGTCCTACTCATTCCGCCCGCGGGTGACGCCGGGGCCATGGATCTTCGAAACCTGGTACCGGACCGAGAAGATGGAGGCCGAACCTAAGAAGGGACCGGTCGCGCGGTTGATCGCTGTCGACGATCAGGGGCAACAGTGTGCCGTCGTCCACGTCTACGGCGAACCGACCGAAGGCCAATGGCGGCAGCTAAGCCATTCGTTCGAACTGCCCGAAAGGGCAAAACAGATACATCTCGACCTGTTCAACTTCTTCGCGCCCGGCACCGTTTGGTGGGACGACGTCGCGCTACGATTCGACCTGGCCGAACAGCAGCGGCGCGAGGAACATCGCAGGCTGGAAGCCGAACGCGCAGAGAAGGCGGCCGGCATGATCAACGGGATTGCAGAACGCGTCGAGCAATTACCAGCCGACACCGGTCAACAGGAGCTTAAGAAGGTCGTGCTTGCGTGGGCGATTGAGGATGCACAGGCATCCCTCGATGCGGGACGGGGCATCTCGGCCTGCCACGTACTTGCCGACGTGCAGACACAGCTCGATAAGCCGATCGGCCAACGCACCGAGCCACCCAGAGAATTACTCGCGCCGATCAACGACTTCGAAAATAATCCCTATGCCCAGGCCTTGCTTAGTCGCGTCCGGTCGGTACTCAAGTCAACAACACGCTACAAGAAAGGCGAGGAAGGTTACAGTCAGATCGACAATGCCTGGACCTTCAGCAGTATGGGGAACAGCCTCTATGCTGCTACCTGGGGACTCTGTTATCCAGACAGTCCGCACGCGGCCGATCCCCAGTTGCTGGCAAACGTGCTACGGCTGATGCAGGCGATCTTCCAAAACCACCGTGACGGCGACTTCAATCCGGCCCGCCAGGCGGTTCACGGCTACGATCCGAATATCAACCGTTTCTGTTTCGTGCCCACGTTCGAAGCCTTCCTGCTGCTCAACGCAACCTATCCCGACCTGGTGCTTCCCAGCAAGCGGGCGGAATGGCTCGAATCGGCCGAGGTGGCCACCGAGTACCAGGTGGAAAGCTATGGTGTTCGGGCCGATGCGGAACCGCCCGGCTGCTATTACGCCAACATGGACGTCCACTACATGCTCATGCTGGAACTGGCCTCGCGCATGTTCGATTCGCCCCGGTATCACGAGGAGGCCGAGAAGTTCCTCAAGCTAACGGCCGACATGCTCTATCCGGACGGAGCGTTTTCCTATCACGGCTTCCAGAACGAGTGTTTCACCTACCATCGGATCAACGTGGCGCACCTGGCCCGCTATTGGCAGCTCACCGGCAGCGAGCTGGCGCGTGAGACGGTCGTGAAGAGCCGGCCCTACTATCCCTACAACGTCGAGCCGGGCGGCGTGCCCGAGTACTACACCGACTGCTTCTGGAAGCATTACTGGGGCGGCGTGTCGCCCTTGGGCCCGGAGATCGTCGCCGGTATGACCGGGTGCCCCCAGAACCGGCGCATTGCCAAGGATGAACTCCGCTGGGAACAACCCAACAGCTACTACTCCATCTACGCCGCTTCGCTCTACCGGCCGGACATCCAGGACGAACCGCTGCCGGACGGGTTCCTGATCTACGACCGCAACGTGCAGGGACCGCGCGGCCGGTTCGGCCGCTGGAGTTTTGCCGGCACAACCCGCTTCTTCGGCGAAGGACAACAGGGCAAGGATACGTTCGTCGGCGGCATGGTCGTCGATGAACCGACCCGCAGATACCCGCTGAATGCCGCCTTGCAGGTGGTAACCAACCAGTATCGCCTCGAACCGCGCAAGCCGTATGAGGGCAAATGCCGGCGCTGGCGCGAATGCCGCTACCTCTCGCAGCAGGAACGCAACGCGGTGGCGATCGGCAAGGATTTCGCCACGCTGACCACACGGTATCGCATTCAGAACGTCGCCTGGGGCGGCAAATCGACGCTAACCGACTGGGCCGGCAACCAGCAGTGGATTCTCACCCCGCACGGACTGGTGGGCGTGCTCGAAATCGAGCCGCTGTCCGACCAGCAGGCGTATTCCATCCACGGCCGGATCCGTTTCGGTTTGAAGAAGGCGATCGAACAGAAAGCCCCCGACCTGTTCCAGTACGGCGCGCTCGTCTGCCGCCTGCACGAGCACAACTACGCCGACGTCATCACCGAACCGTCCGAGACGTTCTATATCGATACGCCGGAGAAGTTTCGCAGCACGGAAATCGTACTGCGCGACAAGGCCTCGATCGAGACGGACGAGCAGAAGCCGATCACCTACGCCAAGGGAACCCGGCAGTTCTTCACCGTCGAGGTATTGCCCGACTGGTGCACGCCGGCCGAAGGCGTGCAGCGGGACACAACTCCGGAAGGCCTGCGACTTGTGGAAGTCCATGCCAAGAACCGGTGGCTGCTGCTGGCGCATAATCCGACCGACGGCGTACTTATGCTGGATCGAACGTTGCCTTGGGCGACCGGCTCGCTATCCTTGCACAGAAGCGGCAATCACACGCCTGCCGGCGAGCCGCTGGAAACGGCCGACGGTCGCATCCGGCTCGATATTCCGGCCCATGGGCACATCGTGATTGAGAAGTAACGTATCGCTGCCGTTGAGCGGTGCTCGTGGGAGGCTCGGCTCGTTGTCGAAGGCGGTTGCCGAGGGGTTGTGCCCTGCGGGTGTATCCGATACAACGTTATTGTCATGGTGCTGTGCTGCGATTGTACCGCCATACCGGTGCGAATGATTAGGAACCCTTCCTTGGGGGAGTCTCCATGCTGCTTGACTGGATCGATTGGACGATTGTCGGTGTGTTCCTCCTGGTGACGTTGGCGGTGGGTTTGGCCGTGATGAAGCGGGCCGGCAGCAGTTCGGCCGAGTTTTTCCTGTCAGGACGCGGGATGCCCTGGTGGCTACTGGGCATGTCGATGGTCGCCACGACGTTTTCTGCGGGGACGCCCAACTTCGTGGCCGATATTGTGCGGCAGGACGGCGTGGCCGGCAATTGGGTCTGGTGGTCGTTGCTACTGACGGGCATGATGACCGTATTCATCTACGCCAAGCTGTGGCGGCGCTCGGGCGTGATGACCGACATCGAGTTCTACGAGTTGCGCTACAGCGGCAAGCCGGCCGCCTTCCTGCGGGGTTTCCGGGCGATTTATTTGGGGGTTCTGTTCAACGTGCTGGTGATGGCCTCGGCCATGCTGGCCGTCATCAAGGTGGCGGGGACCATGCTGGGTGCGTCGCCGGTGGAGACGATTCTGGTGGCCGGCACGGTTACGGCCATTTACAGCATGATGGGCGGCCTGACCGGGGTGCTTCTGACCGACTTCCTCCAGTTCACTGTCGCCATGGCCGGCGCGATTGCCGCAGCCGTCTACCTGGTGAATCTCGATTCGATTGGGGGCATGAGCGCCTTGCTCGCCCGCGAGGAAGTCGCCTCCAAATTGGCCCTGTTTCCCGACATCCATAACACCGACCTGCTCATGGCGGCCTTCGTCATCCCGCTGACCATCCAGTGGTGGAGTGTCTGGTATCCCGGCTCGGAACCGGGCGGCGGCGGATATGTGGCCCAGCGAATGCTGGCGGCGAAGAACGAGGCGCACGCCACCGGCGCAACGCTCCTGTTCAATGTGG
Source organism: Thermoguttaceae bacterium (assembly GCA_040772845.1). Lineage (GTDB taxonomy): Bacteria > Planctomycetota > Planctomycetia > Pirellulales > Thermoguttaceae > PWXP01. The sequence goes on along the minus strand of JAXGXG010000001.1, from coordinate 3,114,998 downwards.
CCCACTACGCCCTGCGGCCTTGGCCATGGATCATCGTGGCGCTGTGCTCGATCGTCGTGTTCCCCACGCTCGATTCGATCCAGGCGGCCTTTCCGAACGTTACCGAGCAAATGGTCAAGCACGACTTGGCGTATCCGGCCATGCTCACCCTGCTGCCAAGCGGGCTGCGCGGCCTGATGCTCGCCTCCTTGATGGCGGCGTTCATGTCGACCCTATCCACCCATCTGAACTGGGGTGCATCCTATGTGGTGAACGACTTCTATCGCCGCTTCATGCGCCCCGAGGCAACCGAACGCGAACTGGTCGCCGCCGGACGGCTCTGCACCCTGCTGACCATGATCCTCGCCGGTCTGCTCGGACTCTACCTGAGCAATGCATTGCAGGCGTTCCACATCCTGTTGCGGGTCGGCGCTGGGACAGGCTTGCTGTTCATCTTGCGATGGTTCTGGTGGCGCATTAACGCCTACAGCGAACTGACGGCCATGATCTGCTCCTTCGTTGCCGCCGTAGGCCTGGAGTTCTACCTGCCCGACACCGAGGCCTGGGTGAAAATGACCATCGGCGTCGGGGTTACCACCGCGGCTTGGATCGGCGTCACGCTGGTGACCCGTCCAAGCGCCGAAGCGACCCTGCGGGATTTCTGTGTTCGTATTCGGCCGGGCGGTCCCGGCTGGCGCGCCGTGATGCGGCGGGCCGAGGCCGAAGGACAACCCCTGCCCGGTGCGAACGAACCGTGGGGCGTCCCTCGCGAGATCGTGTGCATGCTGGTCGGCTGCGTGCTCGTCTACAGTGCCCTGTTCGCCACCGGCTACTGGCTGTACGGCCGACCGGCCCCGGCAACCGTCTGTACCGCAATTGCCGTAGCAGCCGGCCTGCAACTCATGCGGACATGGAAGCAGGTCAGCGCAGATCGGCAGGCAACCGAGACCACGTAACCGCTTGCTGGTAAACGCTTTAGGGCAAGCAGACCCGTCGGCATCCGGCACAATTCCACCGTCTCGGATATTTTGGCCGCCAATCGTTGACACGGGCCCCTGTTTTGTCTAAAATCCCGATTGTACTGCAATTGTGTTGTTTATTGTTCTGTTGCGGCGGGTGCCATCACCTGCAGGTTGATTCATGTTGAAGCTGGACCACGTTCTCAATCAGATCAAGCGGGAGATCCACGAAGGATGTCATGGCGCGGCAGGCGACCGGTTCATGACGGTTCGCAAGCTGGGCGAGCGTTTCGGCGTTTCGTTGACCACGGCCCAGAAGGCCGTGCAGCGATTGAAGCAGGAAGGACTCCTTGTGGCCGACTCGACGAACCCGGCCCTGTTGGGGCCTGCGGTGGGCCGACCGGCAGGTGCGGATCACGAATCGAACGGTTCGCCCAACCGGTTGGGGCTGGTCGTGACCGATATTACCAACCCGTTCTTCAATCACCTGTGCCGCGATATTCAGCTTGCGGCCATGGAACTCGACTACCAGGTGGTCATGGGCAGCAGCGGGTCGGACTTTACGCGCGAGCAGCGCGTGGTGCGCGGATTTCTCGATATTGGCGTGGACGGCCTGCTGATTTGTCCGGGGCTGGACGATGCCTGCGCAAGGCTTTATGCCGAATTGGTCGGGCAGGGAGTTCCGCTGGTCTTTGTCAGTCGGCGAGTGGAAGGGGTGGCCGCGGATTTCGTGGTCGCGCACAACTTTGTCGGCGGCGCCATGATGGCGGGCCACATGCTGAGCGCCGGTTACGAGTCGTTCGGCTATATTGCATTCGGCCCCCGGCTGAAGAACGACAACCGGCTCCGCGGGTTCCGGCTTGCCCTGTCGGAGCAAGATGTTGCGCTGCCGGACGACGCCGTTGCCGACGGGAATGGCCGGGGAATCGAACATGGTTATCGGGCGATGGCCGAGTTGATGCAGCGCAGCGTGCGTCCGCGGGCCGTGTTCGCTTACAACGACTTGCTGGCCATCGGGGCGATGCATTACTGTCAGGAGCACGGGCTCGCCGTTCCGCACGACGTTGCGATTGCCGGATTCGACAATTTGCCCGAGTCGGAAGTGACCAGTCCGCCGCTGACGACCGTGGCGTATCCGATCGAGTCGATCGCCCGGATGGCCGTGCAATCGCTGGTAGACCGTATTGCCCGGGGCGACGCCCATCCGGCCAGCCACGTCTTCCTGGAGCCGCATCTGGTCGTGCGGCGCAGTACCGACCCTGCGGCCACCGGCTCGCCCATTCCGGGCAAGGAGAAGCCACAATCCACCGCAGCAACCGCTCACCGGCGACTGGATGGTGCAAGAGCGGCCAGGACGCCTTCCGTATTCGATTAACCACACAGAAGAGAGATTTCAACTTATGGCAGTTCGGGAGACAGGGGTGAGCTACTATGGGATCGGCCGCGTGGAGCACGCGCGCCGCGATTTCCAGGACATGCTCGATCACAATTGCACGGCCGTCTTGCTGGCCCTTTCCGAGTTCGATCTCGATTTCCGCAAACCGGCCATTCGCGAGACGGCCCAGGCGGCGCGCGAGATGGGCCTGACCGTCTATCTGGACACATGGGGAATCGGCAAATGGTTCGGCGGCGAACCGCCCAGCCTGTTCCTCACGCAGAATGTGGGCAACCGGCAGGTGTCGGCCTTTACCGGCGAGCCGCTCCCGGCCGCCTGCTTCAACTCCACGGCCTTTCGTGAATACTTCTTCGAACAATGCGAATGGCTGGCCCGCGAGGTCGAGTCGGACGGCTTCTTCTGGGATGAACCTCATTACCTGTTGCCCAAAGGCTACGCATCCATCACGGGCGGCGCCGGTGACGACTGGTCGTGCCGTTGCGAGTTCTGCCGCAAGCAGTTCAAAGAGCATTACGGATACCGCATGCCACGTCAGTTGACCATGGAAGTCAAACGGTTCCGGCACGACCGGGCGCTGGACATCCTGGAAACGGCCGCAGGGAAGATTCGCGCGATCCGACCGGAAACCAAGATGACCTGCTGCGTGCATGCCACGCTCGGAACCTACTACGTGACCGAAAACCGCGGCTATGACAACTGGGACAAGGTCGCGCAGTCCGATGCCTGCGACGTGTTCAGTACAACCATCCTCTCCTGGCAGTTGCCCCGCACGTTCTTCCGGTCGATTACCCAGCGCACGCTCGACACCGCGCAGCGTCACGGCGTGGGGAATCAGCGGTGGATCATGGGCTACTACCAGGAGCCCGAGAATCTGGACGACATTGCCGAGGTGGCCCGGCTCTACCGAGACATGGGCGTTGAGAGTCTGTTCACCTGGACGTACCAAGGCGGCCACGGCACCGTATTGGCCGCGCCCCGCGCCCTGGAAGTCTGGGACGCCATCGGCCGGGCGTATGGCGAGGTCCTGGAGCGTTAAGTCATATATGGAAAGAACGTCGCACGACTCTCCGAGTCGTTACGTATCGACTCGGAGAGTCGAGCGACGGATACCGCAACGAAAGGAACAAACATGAGCGACAACACGCAATGTGATTTCGGCTATCTGCAGAACACCGTCGCCCTGCTGGAGAGGATCCAGCGGGAGCAATGGGGCAACATCGAAGCCGGCGCGCGGCTGATGGCCGACGCGATCGAGCAGGATCGACTGATTCACGTCTACGGGGGCGGTGGGCATACGACGCTCGTGATGGGCGAGATGTTCTTCCGCGCCGGCGGCCTGGCCAATATCAACCCGATCATGGAGACGGGCCTTTCGGTATTCAACCAGGCGTTGAAATACCTGGAACTGGAGCGCTGCGTCAACTACGGGCGGAGCATCATGAAGTACTTCCGGCTCCAGCCGGACGATGTGCTGATCATTTTCCACAATATCGGCATCAACGCGGCCACGATCGACGCGGCGATGGAGGCAAAAGAGGCCGGTGCGAAGATCGTTGCCGTAAGTTCCTCGCACTGGCAGCAGGAGATGGCCCCGGACCATTTCATCCGCCATCCGAGCGGGAAGAACCTGTTCGACCTGGCCGACGTCTGCATTGACGACTACAACGCCGTGGGCGACTGCGCGGTGAGCGTGCCCGGCTTCGACTCGCCCATCGCGCCCAATTCGAACGTGATCGATTTCACCATTGCCCACTGGCTGGAGATCGAGGCCATTCGCCAGTGCGTCGAGCGCGGCGTGGAGCCGCCCGTCTGGCGCAGCGCGAACGCGCCCGGCGGCGATGAGTTCAACAAGAAGTACGTGGAGAAGTATGCCTCTCGTGTCAAGATGCTGTAAGGACCCCTGACGTGACAACAACGACCGATAACACACCGAAGCCGGCGGAACCGGGCGCCAGCCCGAACGCCATGCTTGCCGGCCTGGTGCGCAAATATGCCCTGAACGTATCGCATCCGTGGCGTCTGCGCGACGGCGACGGTCGCAATGAATCGGGTGGCGATGGCGCCGCCGGCGGCCTGAAACTCGTCCCATGGTGGCTCTGCTCCGACGCCGAATCGGACACGGCCGTCGTCCCGCTCTTTCCCTGGCGGAGCGAGCGGCGATTCCAGGAACTACGGGCCATTGTGGCACAACGCACGATCGACCCCGTCCTCATGTGCCGGTTCGCCTGCATGACCGACGGGAATCCGCTCAACCTGCAAGCGATCCTGTTCCGGGAGTTCGACCTGCTCGAGTGGCTCGCCGGCCGTACGATGGTAAGCGTCTACGCCGCCGTAAATGGAGCGACGGCGAACGTGATCGTCCGCCTTGCCGGCGGCGTACTCGCCAGTGTCGAAGCGGCCGCCACACTCCCCTCCGGCACACCGATAACTGACCGGCACGAACTGATCGCCCGGCGCGGCGTGGCCTCCGACCGCGTGGTCGATACGCAGGTAGCGCAGAGCTCGGTCTATGTCACAACCGCCGCCGGCGTGGATCAGTACACCGATACGGACGACGAGTTGTTCGGTCTGGACGCATCGCACGTGGCGCTGGTTCGGGCAGGCTGGGAGGCGCTGCGGCATCCGGAAGAACATGCCGCATGGCGGCAGCGACATGCGAGGCTGGTCGGCCTTGTGAAACTTGCCTTGGAATCGGACCGTAGCGGGCAGTGCCTGGTGGTGGAGGGAGCAACACGATGAAGCCTTTGAACATTGCCATGATGTCGCTCACGCACGGGCACACGCGCAAGTATTTTCAGACGCTGCGCGATTCGCCTCGGCTGAACTGGGTGGCCGCCTGCACCGACGACGCGGCGGCCCGTGCACGGTTCGAGCGCGCCGTTCCGGACGTTCCCTGTTACTCGACTCCGGAAGCGATGTTCGACGGGCATCCGGATATCGAGGCGGCTGTGCTGGCCTCGGCCAACGACCAGCACTGGCGGCAGATGGAGCTGTGCGCGCAGCGCGGCGTGCACATTCTGTCCATGAAGATTCCCACTTTTGACCTGGCCGAGTACGACCGCATGATTCGGCTGGTCGATGCATCGGGCGTCGTATGCCAGATCGAGCTGGAGCTGTACTACAATCCCGTGGTGCGGCGGGTGCGGAAGCTGGTGGCCGACGGCGCGGTGGGCCGCATCCTGTCGGTCTCGGCCACGAACATCACGCTTTCGCCCGTGTGGGCGTTTCCCTGGCAGGGAGTGCCGGAGGCAAGTTACGGCCGGCGCGTGCCCCTGGCGCCGCGCGATCCGCGGTTCCGGGGCGGAACGCTGTGCGACCATCCGCACATTTTCGACCTAATGCGCAGACTGACCGGCAGCGAGTTCCGCCATGTCTTCGCCGAGGTCGCGCCCAACATGCGCACAGATTTGGAAGTGGAAGACCTGCTGCTGGCCAACGGCAAGCTGGCCGACGGCACGACGCTGCTGATCGACCCGTCCTGGTCGCGGCTGGAGGAGCGGTTGCCCGAGCCGGGGCCCGGCTGGGAAGTTTTTCCAAAACGCATGGAAGTCAACCTGGCCATCGTGGGCGAGCGAGGGACCGTCCTGGCCGACTGTTTCGGTCCGAACGTCTATCACAACGGCGCGCCGAACGACCGCTACACGGTTCAGTACACGTATTTCGATGAGTGGATCGGCCTGATCGACGAGTTTGTCGAGTGTATTCGAGGCGGTCGGCAACCCCAAGTCAACCTGCGGTGGCACCGGCCAACCATCGAGGTGATGAATGCGTGTTACGAGAGCATTGCCTCGGGGCAGCCGGTTGTGCTTGGCGATGCGGGCGGCGGCTTGGAGGCCGCATCCATGAGCGCGAGCAAGGATGCCTGAATCGGGAGGTGTATTTCCAGTTCTCCTTTCTTGCTACCCATTCCGAGGTGTACCATGTTCAGGAAACGCTGTATTTCGGCGGCCGTGCTTGGGGCGATATTCTTCGTCGGCTTGCTCGGTGTTGGCGTACTGACGCCTGTCGAACGGGCCCATGCCGATCTGCTCGACGTCCGTGTCGACTTCGGCAATGCGAGCGGAACGACCCCGGCCAACTGGAACCTGGTGACGGCGGCGGGCGCGTCGTACGGGCTGAAAGACTTCAATGACTTTGCCGGCCCCAACGTGGCGACGCTCACCTACTCGGTTTTCAGTACGAGCGGGCAAAATCAGAGCGGCATCTCCTGGGCCAATGACCAGGCGCCCTGGGTGGATGGCGAGGGCATCAAAGCGTTGTACGACTATATCGTTGCATATGCCGACTACAATCCGGGGAAGGTCACCATCAGCGGCCTGGACCCCAATGGGCTCTACAACCTCGAACTCCTTTCGGCACGAAGCAGTACGACGAATGCGTCCTATCTGGTCAACAGCGTTGCAGGAGAAGCCGTCTTTCCAACCGGCAGCGGCCACACGGCCAGCACGGACGCGTGGAACTCGTACAACGACGGCCTGACCAACCAGGGCTTTATGCGATGGACGGACGTCTCGCCGAACGGCAGCGGTCAGATCGTCATCGATGCCGACGGCAAGACCACCTACGCCTTCTTCATGGGATTCCGCCTCTCGCAGGTGCCCGAGCCGGGAACAGCGTTAATGCTGGCGATGGGTGTGCTCCTGGCATTTGCCGTACGATCGGGGAGGCAGTAGCAAGATCGTGGCGAGGGCCCGTTCCTCGCAAGACATCGTGGAGGTTTTAAGCGTGACTTGAGTCTACATCGTCCGTAACCGTACCGGGCAGCACCATGATCCGGAAGAGTACAAAGCAAGAGTCGGCGACGAAGGTGCCCCAAGGCTTCACGTTGGTGGAGCTTCTGGTGGTTATTGCCATTATTGGTATTCTCATTGCCCTTCTGCTGCCGGCGGTGCAAAGTGCGCGCGAGGCGGCCCGGCGCATGCAGTGCAGCAACAATCTGAAGCAACTCGGCCTCGCCCTGCACCAGTACCATACGGCCTTGAAGGTGTTCCCCGGCCTGGTCGTTCCGACTGGGGCGGCGTGCAACCGGAGCACGTTCCATGTTACGTTGTTGCCCTATCTGGAACAGCAGTCGCTGTACGAAGGACTGCAGGAGCCAAGTGGAGCAAATCTTGCGCGGAGCATTCCCAACGTGTACACCTGCCCGAGCGACGGCCAGCAACCGGAAGACGTGACCTCGCCGACCGACCATAAGACGTCGAACTATTGGGGGGTAATGGGCGCGGGGCGCAACGGCAAGGTGGTTGAGTTGAACGACTCCATTTGCGGCAGCTACTATACCGACGGCCTGTTTCCACCGGGCTATGCGCGCCGCATGCGGGACGTGCAAGATGGAACGTCCAACACGCTGGCCTTCGGCGAGGCCACGTACCAACTGCGAGGCTGGATCAAGGGGGTCTACTTCGCCAGTTCCACGCAGATTTGCATGTTGGGCGCGAAGAACGTCCGCTGGCCTATCAATAGCGATCCGGAGGTCCTGTGCTACACGGGCTGCACTTCCGGCCGGACGTTGCTGCTCAACGACGTCTTCTTTGCCAGCCGGCACCCGGGCGGAGCCCAGTTCACGTTTGTCGACGGATCGGTACAGTTTCTTAGCGAGACGATTCAATTCGACATCTATGAAGACCTGGCCACAGTCGCCGGTGGGGAGGTGAACCGATGGTCACCCTGAATGGCCTGCACTTCAAGCAAATCGCTCCCGCCGCGCGGATCGGCCGGATGACCGCGTCGACGCTCCAGGCGTCGTTCCGTTTTGCAAAGCTTTTTTCGACTCCCATTTCTCAGGAGGGTGTCTGCCATGCGTAGAACAGGTCGTATTTTGCACCCGGTTGGCACAATCACGGTTGCAGTTCTGATCGCCGCGTGTCTGCCAGGGTCGGCGCCCGTGGCCCGTGCCGGGCTGCTCGACGTTCGCATCGATTTCGGCGGAGGCTGGGCCACGACGCCCACGAACTGGAACATGGCCCACCAGAACTTCCTCAGCGTTGTCACACCTGCCGGATCGGAGCAGGCGATGATCGACTTCAATGAGCCATCTACCGCAACAGGCGTGAAGCTTAAGGTAACGAAGGCGTTTTTCGGCAGCGGCGCCACGGAAGCCAGCCCGACCTTCACCTGGGCGAATGACGAGGCCTCGTGGGTAGAAACCGACGCCCTGCGCGACTGGACCATGGCGTATACGGCGAACAACTTGTCCTGCCAATTCGCGCTGATCGGGTTGGACCCCAACGAGATCTACTGCGTCGAACTGCTTGCCGTGCGCGGAACCGCGGGAATTGGCAGTTACCAGGTGAACGGCACGGCCGGCGAGGCCGTGTTTCCCGCCGGATCGACGGCCACCGCTACGACGGCGGCATGGAACTCCAGCATCGACGGCCACGCGGCCAAGGGCTTCATGCAATGGAGCCATGTCACGCCCAGCATCGGCGGAACGATTGTCGTTGACGTGGTCAAGGCAACCGGTGCAGAGTATGCCTTCCTCAACGCGATGCGCATTACGGCCGTGCCCGAGCCGGGGACATCGCTGCTACTGGCCGCGGGGCTGTTGGCGATCGTTCGCCGACGACGCGGACGGATGGCACGCGCGAACCAGAGTGCGCCGAGCACCCTTCCAACGAGGTGATGATCATGAGTGTGAAGCGATATTGCATGAACGTGACGGCGGTCCTGGCCGTTGTCATTCCGGCCGCGATTGCCTCGGCTGAACTCGTTACGATTACTCATGGCCCGACGTCGGTGAATATCGACTTCGTTACCGTGGGCAATCCGGGGAATGCGGCCGATACCGATGTCAACACGAACCGCAACGGCTACGGCGCGGTGGACTACGTGTACAAACTGGGCACGTACGAGGTGACTCGCAACCAGTGGGACACGGTGGCCGGCGTCGCCGGCATTACCATCGGTGTTGGCGTCCCCAGGTTCTCCGGCGACCAGCCGGTGACGGAGGTCGCCTGGTACGGCGCGGCGCAGTTCTGCAACTGGTTGACCACCGGCGACAAGTACCTCGGTGCGTACACGTTCACCTTCGACGCAGGCGCGACGGCAATCACGGGAGTCTCGATCGATCGTACCTTCCGAAATGACGAGGGCGTTGCCTACGTCATCCCGAACGAAGATGAATGGTACAAGGCGGCCTACTACGACCCGAACAAGGACGGCACCGGCGGTTACTGGCTATACGGCACGAGCGAAGACAGTGCACCGACTCCGTTGGACGACGGCGGCGGGACAACGGGCGCGGTGTACGACCGCCATTCCAGCGGCGCCTATCCAAGCTTAGCCTACCCCGAAAGCGTACTGCTTGCCGGTAGTTCAAACGCCTACGGTACGATTGCTCAAAGCGGTAACGCGTTTGAATGGATCGAAGATTATTACAGCGGCTCGAGCGGAAATCGTGTTCGCCGCGGCGCATCCTACGCCAACAATGCGGACCTCATTGCGGCGACGTGGCGAGGCTCGCGCCCGGCGACGAGCGTCGATGCGCTGTACAACCTTGGGTTTCGCGTGGCCATGATTCCCGAACCCGCCGGCATGACTATGCTGATCCTTGGCGCCATGACCGGGCTGCTCTGGAGGCGGCGCGCCGCACACTGAAACGACACTTTGAAGACACGTCCCACCCTCTCACCATGGAGACCTGCCGATGACGAAACTCACCCTGTTGTTTGGCGCCCTGCTGATGGCGTTGCCTGCCCAGACGCAGGCGGCTTCGCCCACGGTTGTTGTTACGGATGCGTGCGGCGCGACGGCCCGCGTGGCCGCGCCGGTATCGCTTGAAGTGGATATCGAGGCGATGTTGGGAAGCGGCGCTGCGGCGAAAGGGCTGCAATTGGTCGAGGTGACCGAGGGCGCCGGGGCGGCGGAACCCATTGCGGCCCAGTTCATCCCCGCCGCCGACGGGGCAACGAAGGGGATGCTCTGGTGGCTCATGCCGCCCGGCGAGAAGGGCGTGCGACGGTTCCAGTTGGCTGCGGTTGAATTGCCCTCGGCCGCGCAAGTCACGGCGAAGCACGACAAGGACCGCGAGGCGGTGGACGTAACCGACGGCGAGTCCCGCGTGCTCCGATACAATCACGGCACGGTGCCGCCGCCGCCAGCCGTTGTCGAGAAGTACGAGAAGCAGACGAAGCCGCCCCAGTTCTTCGCGCGGGGCGACTATATCCATCCGGTGTTCGGCCCGGATGGCGAGGAAGTGACCGACGACTATTCGCTGGACCATCCGCATCACCGGGGCATTAGCTGGGCGTGGCCGGTCGTTTCGTACAAGGGCGAGTCGCGCGACATCTGGGCGGTTCGCGTGTTGCCTTCGGAGCCGGGCGGCGTCTGGGCACGGCCGGTGGCCATGCACGGCGTGGTCTCGGGGCCCGTCCTGGCGCTGGTAGACGCCGAGTGCGACTGGAAATGGGGCGACACGACGCCCGTCGTCAAGGAGCGGGTGGTCATCCGCGCGTTCCGCAATACGGATCGCGCCCGGTTCCTCGACGTCGATATCCGGCTCACTGCCCTGGCCGACGACGTTGCCATCGGCGGGCGACCCGGTGCAAGCTACGGCGGGTTCAATCTGCGAACCTTCCCCAGCTTCGACCAGCGGAAGATCGATATGCGCATCGACCCGGCCGACGCCAAGCCGCGTCAGGCATGGTACCACCTGACGGGCAACTTCCCTGGTGGAAAGGGACCGGCCGGCGTTGCCCTGTTGGAACACGTGACAAACCCCGATTATCCCAACCAGCCCAACGCGCACGGTTCCGATTTGGTTCCGGGCGCCTATCCCCGCTGGCGCTCCGTGCAGCCGGCCTGGCCGGGCAGCCGGATCGTGCCACTGCCCAAGGGAGAACCGATCGTACTGAAGTACCGGCTCTGGATCCATCCGGGCCTGAGCGATGAGGCGGCCTTGGCCGACGTATGGCAGTCGTACGCCCAACCTGCCGAGGTAACCGTCTCGAAATGACCATCACCGGGAAGCGGGCCTTGTTCCCGCAACACTCAGAACATTCATCCTGCCACCTACTATCGATTCACCAGGAGCATTCCCATGTCGGACAAGCATGAAGTCTCACGACGCACGTTCATCTCGACGGCCGCCACGGCTACAGCGGCAGGCGCGGCCGCTCCCACGATCATCCCCAGTACGGTGCTTGCCGCGCCGGACAAGCCGGGCCCGAACGACAAGATATGCCTGGGCCTGATCGGCGCCGGCGGCATGGGCAACGCCGACCTGGCGGCCTGCGCCAAGTTCGATGACGTCGAGGTCGTTGCCCTGGCCGATGTTTGGAAGGACCATCTGGACCGTACCTGCCAGAAGTATGACAACAGGCCGAAGACCTATCACGACTATCGCGAATTGCTGGCCAATAAGGACGTCGATGCCGTGATCATCGCCACGCCACACCAGTGGCATTGCCGTATGGCGGTCGACGCCTGCGAGGCCGGCAAGGACCTTTACCTGGAAAAACCCATGGCGCTGCACTTCGCAGAAAGCCGAGTGATCAAGAATGCCGTCTTGAAACACAAACGGGTCTACCAGCACGGGACACTCATCCACGCTTCGGACACTTACCGGCAAGTGGTTCAGTGGGTCCGCTCGGGCAAGCTCGGCAAGATTTCGGTCGCCCGCTGCTTCCTGGCGCAGAACGTTGCGCCGGACGGCGAAGGCTTCCCGCCCGACAGCGACCCGCCCGAGGGGCTCGACTGGAACTCGTGGGCCGGCCCCGCGCCCATCCGCCCGTTCAATATCAACATCGTCAAGAGCGGTTACGCCCACACGCTGTGGCTCAATTACGGCGGCGGCCGCACCTGCGGTATGGCCGAGCATATCCTCGACCTGCCCTTCTGGGCCCTCGACCTCCAGTTTCCGGTCCGGGTGAACAGCTTCAGTTCGAAGCGATGCGTCAACGACAACACCGATGCGCCCGACACGCACGAAGTCACGTTCGAGTTTCCGGACGTGACGCTCACGTGGTCGATGTCGCAGGTGAGCAGTTTCGGCTTCAACCTGCAGGACGTGGATCAGTACCGTGAAGGCGGCGTGCCCGAGGGCATCCAGCGCCGCTTGGGCTATTACTTGCAAGGCATAGAAGGAACGATTTTCGGAAACTACAGTTCTTACAAGGTCGTTCCGCAAACGCCCGCGTTGGCCAAGGCGGAGCCGCCGGAAGACACGATTCCGCCCTCGGTGGGCCACCGCCGCGAATGGCTCGACTGCATCCGCACGCGCGACGAGACGAGCTGCAACGCCGTGTATGCCCACAAGCTGAACACGGCCAACACGCTGGCGAACCTCAGCATGAAGGTCGGCCGGCCCCTGCGATTCGATCCGGCCACGCAGCAGATCCTCGACGACGACGAAGCCGTCCGTGTATCCATCCCGCAGTATCGCGACCCGTGGAAGTTCCCGGAGGAATATCTGTAATTTGCGAATAGGTTATGACAAATCGGAACGGGGCCGCGCCGGTCAGCAGAATCAATGCCCACGGCCGCCCCGTTCCGGCAGCACGTTATGAGCTTTTTGTAGAACAGGAGAAACTGGCGGTGTGCAGACTTCATTCGATAGGTGTCCTGGTGCTGGTAAGTTTTGCAGCTTCGTTGATCGGGGCCGGCTTGTGCCCCGCCGAGGTGACGGAGGCGTTCGACAAGTCGGCCGATCCGTTTCCGGGCGAAGGCTACGGGAATTGGCGCATGTCGTCGTCCGAGGGCGCGGCCCGGGTCGCGGAAGGTGTATTGGAGACACGGCGGACGGAGCGGCCGAACGAAACCAGCTTTGTCTGGGCGTTCCGAACGTCGCGCGAACTGTTCAACGCCGCCAACCTGCTCGAAAAGTTCGCCAAGGGGTTCACGGTTGCTGTCGATATCGGCGGGCCGCAGGATAGCAGCAGTATTCTGGCGGGAATCAGCATAGGCAACATTGCCGCGCTCCCCTATGTGGGTTACGACGGTTTCCGTTGGCGCGATCTGGCAGGTGAGACGTATCTCGGAAAGCTCATCCCGCTCGGATGGACGCCCGGCGTCGCAGCGGCGCCCCGCCAGCGCCTGCTTGTGCATGTCCAGCCCGCAGACACCGACTACAAGCTCGCGGTCGCCGTCACGGAAGGCGCGAACGTTTTCCATACTCTGAAGACGTTCTCTCGCGCCCAGGTGGGCGTGCTGGACAAGATCGGCCTGTACTTCCGCAGCGCGGCCGGCGGCGGAACCGGCCTGTTCGACAATTTCGCCGTCAGTGCGCTGGACCCCGCGCTGATGGCCGCATTGGAGGCCCAGGCACGGCGTCCCAAAATCGTTCCCCTACCGGAGAAGATGGAACTTGCAACCGGGACATTTTCGCTCACCCCCGAGACGGTGATCGTCGTTGCGGGCGACGCGCGTCGCGCCGGCCAGTATCTGGCGTGGCTGCTGCGCAGGCCCACCGCGTATGAATTGCCGATTCGAGACGCCGCGCCCGATGCCCAGACGGCCAATTGCATCGTACTGCGGACCGATTCCGCAAAAGAGCATCTCGGAGCAGAAGGGTACGAGCTGACCATCGCACCGGACCGCATTGTGATCGAGGCCGCGACCGATGCCGGCGCGTTCTACGGCGTCCAGACACTGCGCCAGATCCTGCCTGCGGCGGTCGAAAGCGAGTTTCCCACCGTCAACGTCGATTGGACCGCGCCGTGTCTGCACATTGTGGATAAGCCCCGCTACTCGTGGCGCGGCATCATGCTCAACCCGGGTTTCAACTTCCTCACAAAGGACTTCGTCAAGCGGTACCTCGACGCCATGGCCTGCTACAAGCTCAACCGGCTGCATCTGCACCTTGCCGATGCAGGCTGGGCGCTGGAGATCAAGAAGTATCCGAAGCTGACCGATCTGAGCAATCGCCGGCCCATCACCGAGCGGTGGAGGAACACGTATGGAAAATGCACGCACGGGTTCTACACGCAGGAGGAGATGCGGGAGATCATCGCCTATGCGGCGGAGCGTCATATTGTGATCGTTCCCGAAATCGAGGTGCCGGGCCACGCGACCGGCGCGATTGCCTGCTATCCCGAGCTGGCCTGCCCTACGTGGCCCGAGAAGACGGAGAATCCCCATACGTACATGTCCTATCCGTGCGTCTTCTGCGCCGGCAACGACAAGGCGTTTGCGTTCCTCGAAGACGTGTTCAGCGAGTTGATCGACCTCTTCCCCTCGCCCTGGATCCACGTTGGGGCGGACGAGGTCCGCAAGGACCACTGGGCCAAGTGCCCGCTGTGCCAGGCGCGGATGAAGGCTGAGGGCTTGAACGACGTGGACGAGCTGCAAAGCTATTTCGTCAAGCGCATCGCCGCATTTGTCAACAGCAAGGGACGAAAGGTCATCGGCTGGACCGAAATCCTGGACGGCGGCCTGCCGCCAGGCGCGACGGTCCAGTCGTGGCTGTCGCCGGACCACAAGAAATACGGCGATGCAACCGCGACGGTGGCTGCCGCCGGTAACGACGTGATTGCATCGACTCACAGCAGTTGCTATTTGAACTACGTCGGCCTGCCATTGGAAAAGTGTTACGCGTTCGAACCGACGCCGGCGGGACTTGCGCCCGAGGCGGCCAAGCACATTCTTGGCGTGGAGCCGTGCCTGTGGGGATTCCCGCAGCATCGGACCGACGGATTGGTCTTTCCCCGCCTCTGCGCGTTCGCCGAAGTCGGCTGGTCGGCCCAAGAGGCGCGCAACTGGGGAGATTTCAAAGCGAGGCTGGAGCCACACGGCCGGCGGCTGGACGAAATCGGCATTGATTACCACCGCGACCCGGCGGTGTGGTAACGTCAACCATGGTGAAAAGGAGAATCTGATCATGAGAGACATTCGTGTTATGGGCATCCTGTTGCTCGTGGGAGTCATAAGCGCGACGGCAGGGACGAGCGTAAGTCTTGCCGAGGTGATCGAGACCTTCGATACCGCGGCCGACCCGTTTCCAGGGGCCGTGTACGACAATTGGAGCTTTGTTTCCGCCAGTGGTACCGCGGCAGCCAAGGTGGTTGTGGACGACGACAACGGGGTACTGGAGATGTGGCGCACGGGTGCATCAACCGGCGATGGCCGGGCTATCCAGACTGCTTCCGATCTGTTCGGCACTGCAACCTTCATCGATAGGTACGGCGACGGGTTCTCCGTCATGGCCGACATTGGTGCCAAAGGCGCCGGCAGCAATGGCGCCAGGAACGTCGGGATCAGCGTTGGCAACATTGTGGCTCTGTACTATCCCGGCACCAGCACGAGCAATTTCGGATGGCGGAACCTCAGTACTGGAAGTTACATCAGCCATGCTACGATTGGATGGACACCAACGGTTAGCACTTCGACCCCATTGCAGCAGATGCTCATAAACGTCCAGCCGGTTGGCGACGACTACAGGCTGTCGGTCATGCTTACCGAAGGCAACAATTCGTTTTCGGTTGTCGAAACGTTTACGGCGGCCCAGTTGGGCACCCTGAACAACGCCGGCCTGTACTTCAGGTGTGCCACGACCGACGGCAACGCGTTGTTCGACAATTTCACCGTCGTGCCCGAGCCGGGCACGCTGCTGTTTCTGACCGCCGGGCTGATGATACTATTGGTTCGCCGGCGCGGTGTTCGGTGATGCGGCTGGCGGATGTAGAAATGGGTTGGATAAGAGGCGCTGCCAATTCGCCAAGGGTGGCGGATTTGGGCAATCCGTGGATTGGAGCCGGAGAATGATTACCGACAAATGCGGGACGGAAGTACCACGACTTCGGCACAGTGCATTTACACTCGTCGAACTCCTTGTGGTCATTGCGATCATCGGTATTCTAATTGCCTTGCTTCTGCCGGCCGTCCAAGCGGCGAGGGAAGCCGCTCGGCGACTGCAATGCGCAAACAACCTGAAGCAAATCGGCCTGGCCACGCACAACTATCATCAGGCGTTGGGCTCTTTCCCGCCGGGCGCGGCCAACGCGCTCAACAAGGACGTTACCGGTTTGTTCGCGTTCCTGCTTCCCTATCTGGAGCAGGCGGCCCTGTACGAGCGCATTGAGTCGGTGAACTCGGTGTACAGCGGCAGCAATCGCGAGGTGGGCAAGGTCTTGCTGACCGGCCTGGTCTGTCCCAGCGCCGGGCAGCAGCCGACGGATCCGCTCGGGAGTGAAGGTGAATTGCACACGACCAACTATGCAGGCGTCATGGGGCCCGGACGCGACGGAAGAATAGCTGCCCTGGAGCAATCGCTGTGCGGCAACCAAGCCAACGACGGCGTCTTCTACCCTTGGAGCAGCACGCGCGTGACCGATATCCGCGACGGCTCTTCCAATACGATTGCCATCGGCGAAAGGCTTCACGAGCTGCGTGTCTGGACCCGCGGGTCGTGCGACGTCCCTGGTTCTCCGGGCAGAATGTGCGTGGCGTCCGCCAAGAACATCACCTGGCCGATGAACTCCGACCCGAAGGTCGTCTGCTATGCCGATTGCCCCGGTGCCAGAACGTGCCTGTTCAACGACCTGTTCTTTGGGAGCCGGCATCCGGGCGGCGCCCAGTTTGCATTCGCCGACGGCTCGGTACATTTCCTCGGCGAAGCGATCCAATTTGACATCTATGAGGATCTTGCCACGATCGCCGGCGGCGAGACAAATCGGTGGTCGCCATGACCTTCCCGCAAACTACCCTTCGAAGCGACGGAAACGTTCTCATGAATAAACCCGCCTTGGTGTGCAGCGTGTTGTTGTGCGTTGTGTGTGGCTGCAAGCCGTCGGGGCCGGCAACCTACCAAGTGAATGGCATCGTGACATACCAAGGTGAACCGCTCCCGTTGGGCATGGTCATGTTCGTGGCGAAGGACGGTCCGCCGAGCAAACCGGCCACCATCGACGGACAGGGACGCTACCAACTCGAAACCGTAGCCGGGGAACATGCCGTGGCCGTGGTGGCCATGCCGCCGCGGCCTGGCGGTCGGCCCGATCCGACCGTCGAAGGCGGCATCGATTATACGGGCGTACCGGAGGTGAAGTCGCTCATTCCGGTGAAATACAACCGGCACCACACCTCGGATATTACCATACACGTGGAAGCAAAGCGAGACAATCAAATTGATATCCGTCTTCAGTAGCCCAGTGGACGGGCGGTGATGGTGCGGGCAAGGACTGACCGGCTACGTTATACCGTCAGAATCATGTATGCAGCTTGGCTTCCGGGGATCGGGCCATGCCGGGGACTTTCCACGAGTACGATCCCCGATATTAGAGTACGTTTGCCATTTGGGGGTAGCATTCTTGAGGTGTCCCGAGGCTCGTGAATGGCTGACTGTTCAGACACAACCGGGCAGTCCTTTGCACAAAGAAGGAGGGTGTTACCATGCGAGGTGTTCAATTAACATCAGGTTCGCTGTTCCGCGGGCTTCTGGCTTTGCTCGTTACATCCACTTGCTGCCTCGCCGAAGTCACGGAAACGTTTGATACGGCCGCAGACCCATTTCCGAGCGATGCCTACGGGAATTGGAGTATCTCGACTTCCGAGGGGGCTGCCCGGATCGTCGGCGGCGTACTCCAGGCACGGCGGACGGATCGTCCGAGCGAAGTCAGTTTCGTCCGGGCCGCCCAAACGTCGGCCAAGCTGTTCGGCACGGCCAGCCTGATCGAAACGTTCCCTAAGGGTTTCACCGTCGCCGCCGATATGGGCGGAACTGTCGGGACCGGTAACATCGTGGCCGGAATCACCATCGGAAACATTGCGGCCCTTCCCTATATGGGCTACGACGGTTTTCGCTGGCGCAACCTGACGGGCAATGATTATCTCGGAAAGCCCATCTCTCTGGGATGGACGCCCGCCGTTACGGCAAAGACCAACCAGCGTTTGCTCGTGCATGTCCAGCCCGCAGGCGCCGATTACAAGTTGGCCGTCACGCTCACCGAAGGTGACAATGTTTTCAATACCTTCCAGACTTTCCCGCGGGCCCAGTTGGGCGCTTTGGACAAGATCGGGCTGTACTTCCGAAGCGCGGAGGCTAGCGGAACCGTGCTGTTCGACAACTTCACCGTCTGTGCGCTGGACCCCGTGGTGATCGCCGCGGCCGAGGCACGGGCGCGACGGCCCAAGATCATCCCAATGCCCCAGAAGATGGAAGTGCGGGAGGGGACGTTCACTCTCGGCCCCGAAACGGCGATTGTCGTCTCGGCGGAGACGCGTCCGGCAGGCGAATACCTGGCATGGCTGCTGCGCCGGCCGACTGGTTTCGCGCTGGCCGTTCGCGATGCCGCGCCGGACGGCAGCGAGGCCAATTGTATCGTGCTGCAAACCGATTCCGCGAAGGAGCACCTCGGAGCGGAGGGCTACGAACTGACCGTTCAGGCGGACCGCGTCATCATCACGGCCGCGACCGACGCCGGAGCGTTCTACGGCGTCCAGACGCTGCGGCAGTTGTTGCCGGCGGCCGTCGAAAGCGAGTTTCCCACCGTCGGCGTCGACTGGACCGTGCCGTGTCTGCACGTCGAGGACAAGCCGCGTTACTCATGGCGCGGCATCATGCTCAACCCGGGCTTCAATTTTCTCACCAAGGATTTCCTCAAGCGATACCTCGACGCCATGGCCTGCTACAAGCTCAACCGGCTGCATTTGCACCTTGCCGATGCAGGTTGGGCCATCGAGATCAAGAAGTATCCGAAGCTCATTGATCTGGCCAACCGGCGGCCTATCACGGAGCGGTGGCGGAACACGTACGGCAAATGCACGCACGGTTTCTACACGCAGGAGGAGATGCGGGAGATTGTCGCCTACGCGGCGGAGCGGCATATCGTGATTGTTCCCGAGATCGAGGTGCCCGGCCACGCGACCGGCGCGATTGCCTGCTATCCCGAGTTGGCCTGCCCCACATGGCCCGAGACGATCGAGAATCCCAGGAACTATGGATCGTATCCTTGCGTCTTCTGCGCCGGCAACGAGAAGGCGTTTGCATTTCTGGAGGACGTACTTGCAGAGGTGATCGAGTTGTTTCCTTCACCTTGGATACATATCGGCGGGGATGAGGTTGGAAAAGGCCACTGGGCCAAGTGCCCGCTGTGCCAGGCGCGGATGAAGGCCGAGGGCTTGAACGACGTGGACGAGCTGCAGAGCTATTTCGTCAAGCGCATCGCCGCATTCGTCAACAGCAAGGGACGAAAGGTCATCGGCTGGACCGAAATCCTGGACGGCGGCCTGCCGCCAGGCGCGACGGTCCAGTCGTGGCTGTCGCCGGACCACAAGAAATACGGCGATGCAACCGCGACGGTGGCTGCCGCCGGTAACGACGTGATTGCATCGACTCACAGCAGTTGCTATTTGAACTACGTCGGCCTGCCATTGGAAAAGTGTTACGCGTTCGAACCGACGCCGGCGGGACTTGCGCCCGAGGCGGCCAAGCACATTCTTGGCGTGGAGCCGTGCCTGTGGGGATTCCCGCAGCATCGGACCGACGGATTGGTCTTTCCCCGCCTCTGCGCGTTCGCCGAAGTCGGCTGGTCGGCCCAAGAGGCGCGCAACTGGGGAGATTTCAAAGCGAGGCTGGAGCCACACGGCCGGCGGCTGGACGAAATCGGCATTGATTACCACCGCGACCCGGCGGTGTGGTAATCCGGATCGATGCCCAGCCATAGACATCAGAATCGGGAGGGGCACCCTCCGGGTGTCTTTGGCATCACGAACTCAATAAAAGAGGACTGCACCATGAAAACCACTCGACAAGCAAAATGCATAGCCGTTGGTATGGCTCTCGCTCTTGCGAGCATACGTGTATCTGCGGATACCGCACCGGTTTGCCCCATCGTCCCGGTTCCCAAGGTCTATCGCGATCTGGACCGTACGGTGCCCTTGGCCGGCCCCGATGCAATGGCCATTGTCGTTGGTGACAAGGCCTTGGAAACCGAACGCTATGCAGCCCAGCGTCTGCAGGAATTGCTCCAACGGCGATTCAAGATGCGGCTGCCTATCGTTGCCGAAGGCGAACTGAAGGACACGATGCGCCAGGTGATTCTGCTCGGACAGCGATCGACTAACGGCCTTCTGGACACCATCTGCCAGAAACAGAAGCTCGACCTGAGCCCGACTTCGCCCGGGCACGACGGCTTCCTGATCGAAATGGTCGAACGGGACGGCCGGCAGATCGTGGTTATTGGCGGCAGCAACGCGCGGGGCGTGATGTACGGGCAGGACGTCTTCTTCGACCTCGTAACGCGCGACGCCGAGCAGGTGGTGTTCCGCTTGGTCTCGCTCCGCGATTGGCCGAGCATTCCGTGGCGGGGCCGGCCGCATTCGGTGTTGCGTCACCACCTGGTACCCGGCGCGATGGACGCCTACGTCCGCGCCCGGCTGAACTTCACGGACGTCCGCGACGACCCAAACTCCGAGGAAACGCTCGTTTTCGAGGCCCGCAAGGCGTCGATGGGCTGCCCGGCCGGCGTGCCGCTGGACGAGGCCAAGATGAGCCGGCATATCGCCAACTCGCACCGCCGCGGGTTCTTCGTCTACGGCACGGTGTCGTGCGCCGTGGAGCAGGATAAGTTCGATGCGGTCACGAAGACCTTCCAGGAATTGATCGCCTTGGGCGTGGACGGGTTGTGGATCTCCTTCGACGATACGGGACCGGGCGCCGATGGTCCGGCCATCGTCCGCCGCGTGCTCGATCTTGGGCGGCAACACGAAATGACCGGCCACGCCATCGCCATCACGCCGCCGCCGGTGGAATATCAGAATATCGACAAACCATTCAATCACACGGTAGCCACGATTCCCGGAATGGAGGATGCCTTGTGGCTGTTCACCCGCGCCCCCTGCAAGGAAGACGCGGAGACCGCCCGCCGCATCGGCCTGAAGAGCCTTCCCGGCTGGTGGCATAACTTGGTGAACATCGACGGCGGCTTCCTGCACAACGGCGACGTCGTGGTCCCGTTGCGTCGCGACAACCGCCCCGGTTACTTGAATCTCCAGCCACTTTCGAGCGGATGGCATCGCCCCGACTACGAACAGCTTCGCGACGCGGAGCAGAACACGGACACGGTCCTGCTCTGGGGCATATGCGGCGGCTATCCCGAAGAGTACCAGATGACCGCCCTGGGCCTCTGGGCGTGGGACCCGGCCCGGCACAACTGGGAGGACGTCCGCACGGCCGTCTACCGGTACGTCTACGGCCCGTCGCTGGTCGACACGGCCCGCCGGTTCGACGACACGCTGGCGGAACTCAAGTCCTTGTTCCATCTGCCGGCATGGCGATATCACCAGCGCCCCGGCTGGCCGCCACGATTGAAGAAGGTCGACGATCGCGAGCGGGCCGTTGCGCTCATCGCGGAACTAGAATCGCTTCGCGCCACCTTGGCGGAAAAGGCCCCGGCCGAGACGGCCATCGATCCGGCACGGCTGGAGTCGGTCTACCTCGAGCCGATGGCCGCCACGCTCGACTACGGCCGGCGCATGGCCATGCTCGACTATCCGGACGACGCCCTGGCAGGTTTGGAGGAGCGGATGCTCGCCCTGTTGGAAACGGGCGACGAGGCCGCCGCGGAACGGCTTCTGGCCGAACTCCGGCCGACCGTGCTCGCCGAGATCGAACGGATCGGGCAGGAGCTAAAGGACCTGAAAGCCGTGGACCTGTACGTGGAGCGACTTTCCGCACAGGTGTCGGGCATTGGCTACTGGAAGCAGGTGGCCGCGAAGCGCCGGGCGGAGATGCCAGCACGACTGAAGAAACTGATGGGCCAGGACGCGGCAGCCCTGTTCCCGTACAAGGAAGCCGCCACGCAGGCGGACCTCGACGCCCTGTTCGTCGCCCTGCCCAATCCGCCGGCTGGGCAGTCGCTCCTTGAAGTCAAACCTGGGGACTGGTTGACTACGCCACCTCGGTGGCAAGGCGCGTTTTGCGGCGGGCCGTACGAAGCTGCCGGCCAGCCGCTGGTGGCGCTGGGCTATCCGGCCGGCGTCGGCTCGAAGCCGGGCGAGTTCGTCGAGGTAAGCACCGTGGTCAACGTGCCGCGGTTCCAGGGCCGCCTGCTGCTCGACGCGTTCATTCAGGACACGCGCGATGACAACCGCTATCGCCAGTTCCGCTTCCTGCAACTCTGGGCGGGCGACCAGTTGCTTTGGGAGGAAGACATCGCCCAGGACCGCAAGGGGCGCGAATGGATCAGCGTGGACGTGACTAAGCACGCCAGGCCGGGTGAGTCGCTCGCCCTGCGATTCCGCGTTGTGGATAGAACGCCCGTGGGCAGCCACCTGACCGTCGCCTTCCTTGGGCCCGTTCGGCTGCGGGCCGAGCCGTGACCTGCCGCGTCATCGGCCGCGGCTCAAGTTGCGAGTCGTATGCCGTTGCCGACAAACCAACCGACACACCTCGACATGGAGACGAACCTTGAGAAAGCCTCCCCTGTTCTGTCTTGCCTTGCTGATTGCGTGGTTTCCCCAGGCAAACGCGGCATCGCCCGTGGTGGTTGTTACCGACGCCGCCGGCGCGGCAGCGAGTGTTTCAGCGCCGGTATCGCTGGAACTCGACCAAAGCGCGCTGCCCGAAGGCGGCGCGGCGCTGGAGGGCCTGCAACTGATGGAATTGACCGACGGGGCCGACGCCTCGTCGCCCATCCCCTCCCAGTTCATTCCGGCCCAGTTCATTCCCGAGACGGAAGGGGCGGCTCGCGGCACGCTCTGGTGGCTCATGCCGCCGGGCAAGGCTGGTGAACGGCGATTTCGGCTAACCCGTTCCGAGACACCGCCGATCGCGAAGGTGGCGGCCGTGTACGACAAGCAGCGCGAGGCGGTCGACGTGGCCGACGGCGCATCGCCCGTCTTGCGATACAACCATGGCACGGTTCCGCCACCGCCGGAAATCGTGGAAAAGTACGAGAAGCAGCACAGTCCGCCGTTGTATTACGGGCGAGGCCACTATATCCACCCGCTCCACGGTCCCGATGGCGAGTGCCTGAGCGACGATTATTCCATCCCCTACGTACATCACCGGGGTCTGAGTTGGGCCTGGCCCCGCGTGCATTACAAGGGCGAACCGCGCGACATCTGGGCCGTTCGTGTCCTGCCCACCCAGCCGGGCGGCGGCTGGGCGCGGCCGGTGGCCGTGCATCGGGTCGTCTCCGGGCCCGTCCTTTCCTTGGTTGATGCCGAGTGCGTTTGGAAGTGGGGCGATACGGAACCCATCGTCAAGGACCGCGTTGTCTTCCGCGCCTTCCGCCAAACCGACCGGCGCCGATTCCTCGACGTCGATATCACCCTGGTCGCCCTGGTCGATGAAGTGGAACTTGCCGGGCAGCGCGGCGCCACCTACGGCGGCTTCAACCTGCGGAGCTTCCCCGAGTTCGAGGGCCGACGCATCGACATGCACATCGATCCGGCCGGCGCCGAGCCGCGGCGCGCGTGGTTCCATCTGACCGGCACGTTCCCCGGCGGGAAGGGCCCGGCAGGCGTGGCCCTGCTGGAAAGCGTGGCCAATCCCGACTATCCCAACTGGCCCAAGCCGGGCGGCATTACGCACGTGCCCGACGTCTATCCGTCCTGGAACTCGGTGCAATTCGCCTGGCCGGGCGACCGGCGGGTGCCGCTGCCCAAGGGCGAGCCGCTCGTGCTGAAGTACCGGCTCTGGATCCATCCCGGTCCGAGCGACGAAGCGGCCCTGACCGACGTTTGGACGACCTTCGCTCAACCGGCGGCGGCGCGTGTCGCCCAATAACCGAAACCCTCTTTCGATAGGACTTGCCATGACATTGTGTTCTTCATTGCGATTTGTATGTGTGCTGCTGTGCCTCGTGTGCGGTTGCGGGCCGTCGGGGCCGGTGATGCATCCGGTCAGTGGCACGGTGACGCACCAAGGCAAACCGCTGCCGTTGGGCATGGTCATGTTCGTGGCGAAGGACGGTCCGCCCAGCAAGCCGGCCACAATTGACGAGCAGGGGCGTTTTCAACTTGAGGCCGTGGCCGGGGAACATGCCGTGGCCGTAGTGGCCATGCCGCCGCGCGAGGGCGGGCGGCCCGATCCAACCGTCGAGGGCGGCGTCGATTACACCGGCGTACCCGAGGTGAAGTCGCTCATTCCCGCAAAGTACAACCGGCACGATACGTCCGGCATTACCGTACACGTGGAAGGCAAGCGAGGCAATCAGATTGACATCCGGCTTGAGTAGCCGGTCGGACGAATCGCAAACAACAGCCCAACGACTGTTTCCATGACGCACGCGCACAACATTACCCGCCGCACGTTCCTTGCCGCCGCCACTCGGGCCGGCGCCGCAACCGCCCTGCCTGCGTTGCTCCATCGTCCCGCTCCGGCCGCCGACGCCGATGCCGCTGGCAACGCGGCGGCCAATGCCACGACTGCCGCGCCGGAGTCGCTCGCCCGGGTTGTCGAAGCAGGCATCGCCGAAGGCTACTGCAAAGGGGCGGTCGTCCTGGCCGGCACGCCGGAGGAGGTGCTGCTGCACGAGGCGTTCGGCCATGCTCGCGTTGAGCCGGAGCAGGTAGCGATGCACGGGGATTCAGTCTTCGACCTGGCCAGCGTGACGAAGGTGGTTGCCGCCACCACGGCGTGTGCCGCGTGCGTGGACAAGGGGCTGGTGGACCTGGACCGGCCGCTGCGACAGTACTTGCCGGAGATGTCGGGAAAGGGCATCGAGCAGGTGACGCTGCGGCAGGTGGGGGCACACACGTCCGGGTTGGACAATCAGAAGTACTCGCCGCGCTATCGCGGTGACGCCATGATCCGGGCCATGTTGGCCGCCGCGCCGTGCCGCGAGCCGGGAAGCCGCTACGAGTATTCCTGCCTCAACTTCATCCTACTGGGGATGGTGGTGGAAAAGGTCTCGGGACAGTCCTTGAGCGCATTCTGCGAAGAACACGTCTTCCGGCCGCTTGGCATGACCGACACGCGTTTCGGCCCCGTTCCAAACAGCCTGCGATTGGTGGGCAATAGCGTGCCGGAGCCGGGGCAAATCAGCGACGAGCAGGCGCGCGTGGCCGGGCGAGCGGTGGGGAACGCCGGGCTGTTCAGCACCGCGCCGGACCTCGCCCGATTCTGCCGCATGATGCTCCACAACGGGCAGGCAGGCGGCCGGCGCGTCCTTTCCGAAGCCGTGATTGCCGACATGACGCGCCGCTCGCCCGCGGCCCAATCGGCCCGCGGGTTCGGCTGGGACCTGGAGCCGGCCGGGCGGCCGAAAGCACTGTCCGACGCCACCTACTACCACACGGGTTGGACCGGGCAGTCGATGTGGATTGACCCGGGTTCGAAACGTTATGCGATTGTGCTGACCAATCGCGACCATCCCCGGCCCATCGGTTCGCTTTATCAGCGTGCCAAGCAATTCCGCGCCCGCGTTGCCGACGCCGCCCTGACTGCCTGCCGCCGCGGGGAGGAGTCGTAACGGATGACAGTTGATAGTTGGCAGAGTTTGCAGTTCAAGGTTTTTCAAATTTGAGATTTCAATTTTGCTGATCGTCACGGCCTCTGGGGGCCACTTTTTGGGGGTGACACAGAACGAAAAAACGGCCATGATCCACCAAAAGTCAAGGAAGGAGGTGGACCATGGCCAAAGGATTGGCTGGAGGCTCGTCTGGGAACATTCGTACCATTTGTTTGCCGATTGGGGAAGGGGAATATCGGGAGGTTGCCAACGACGGCGCGAGATTCCGTCGCGTGGTAGACCGCTGCTACCAGGAGATGCCGGAGTTGTTTCCGGAGAGCTTTGAAAAGGGGTACGAGTTGAAGGACCGCCGAGAATCGAGCAAGACGGGGTTGACGATCCGCCGTATCGAGTTGCGGAACGGTACGGCGTACAGCATTCGCCCCTCGTTTCTCATGCCCTATCTCAGTGCTCGAACCAACGATGCCGAAGCACCCCTGTTTCTGCGGAAGTTCGGCGTTCCCTACTGGGCATTGGCTCACGTTTTCGGTCGCGACGCGATGTACTGGTACCGCCTGGAAACGGGCTTGGGACGCAACAGCATCGTGGGGACCACCGTCCGCCGGGCGGCGTTGCCCGAACACCTGTTGGCCGACGAACATCACCAACCCCGGAACGGGGAGAAAAAGTACATCGCCACCACCGTTGGCAACGGCGTTGTTCTCGGTGCCGCGGTGGCGGAAACGGCGAGTACGGACGATTTGACCACGGCCTATGCCGTTTTCCGCGAAGAGGCTCGCAACATTCAGCCCGACTACGCACCGAAGTCGGTCAACACCGACGGCTGGAAGGGTACGAAAGCCGCCTGGCGGAGCCTCTTCCAGGGGGTCCTGATCATCCAGTGTTTTCTTCACGGGTGGCTGAAGATACGAGAGCGAGCCAAGCATCTGAAGGACACGTTTGCGGAGATTTCCGAGCGAGTCTGGGACGTCTATCATGCTCCCGACCAACGGACGTTTTCGCAGAAGCTTCAGGCGTTGAAGAGTTGGGCCACAACGCGGTTGTCCGGGGTCGTCCTGGAGAAGGTCATGGATCTGTGCGAAAAGCGCGACCGATGGCTTGTTGCCTACCAACAACCGGGGTGCCACCGCACCAGCAACATGCTCGATCGGCTGATGCGGTCGATGAATCGGTACTTCGACAACGGTCAACATCTGCACGGTTCGCTCGAATCCTCTAAACGACACAGCCGTAGCTGGGCCTTGCTGCACAATTTTGCCCCTTGGTGCCCGGCCGCTACCCGGAAGAACGCCAGCTGGCGCAGCCCCGCTGAACGCTTTAACAAGCACCGTTACCACGAGAACTGGCTACACAACCTCCTGGTGTCAGCCTCCCTCGGCGGATACCGAACAGGTGGCCCCCAAAAAACGTGACAACTAGCAATTTTGAGATTTGAGATTTGAGATTTGAGATGCGAGACGTGAGATGCAGTAATCACCGCTCCGATCATCCAACCCCCTGCAATTCCCACGGACCGAAAGAGACGACATGAGATTTGCCACGGTATTGTTTCTTGCAGGCATTCTGCTGCCTGGAATCGTTCACGCCCAGGATGGGCCATTTGACAAGGGCTGCCGCCTGTGCCTGCCGTTTGACAAGCCGGTAGATGGCAAGTTCCTCGATCCGGCAACGGGCATGGTGTGTGAGGCCACGGGCAAGCCGCCGGTGCAGGATGGCGGTGTCCTTGCGAGCCAGTTCAATGTACTGTCCGTACCAACGCTCAAGCTGGGCGACGTGACCGACTCGCTCACGCTCTCCGCATGGATCGCGCCGGCGAAGCAGCCGACGTCGTATGAGACGCTTCTTTTCAAGGGCAAACGGCAAGGCGCCGGCAGCCAGCAGATCCAGTTCTGCCTGTCGCTGTGCGAGGGCCGGCCGGAACTGAAGTTCACCGACGAACAGGGCAGGTGGAAGGGTATCCTGCGTAACGCTGACACGTTCACCATTACTGGCGCCAAGCCCGTGCCACTCGCCGATGTGCCGGCCGTCGAGGCACTTCGCTGGAACCACGTGGCGGCCACGTTCGACCATGGACACGTCACCCTGTACATCAACGGCGAAAAGACCCTTTCGGGCCCCGCCGGGACCGAACGCCTCGTTCCGAACGACTATCCGTTGCTCATCGCCGAGGGGCAGGCGCTAAGCGGCCACCGGGCCTACATCTTCACGGGACTGGTGAGCAACGTCCGGCTCTACGATCGGGCACTGCCACCCGACGAGATGCAGCGGCTGTACGCGCACGAACGTGCAGGCAAGCCGGCGGGAACGCTCAAGATCGCCCAACCGCTTCCCGAGGGCTACGATCCGAACTTCGAGCAGAGACTTCCGCTTACCGCAGAATACGAGAAACACATTCCGGCCACCACGGTTACCGCCAAGAATTGCCGAGCGGCGGTGGCCATGCACCGGGGCGCGCCGGCCTTGTTCGTCAACGGCAAGCCCGTGTATCCGATGATGTTCATGCCGTCGGTTTGGGTGGATACCGAGCAGACGTTCAACGCCTCGCGCGATTTCGCAGCCGCCGGCGTTGACCTGTTCAGCGACATGATCGCCACCAATCTCTACGGCCCGTGCCACGACTGGTGGCAAGGCATCGGGCAGTACGACTTCCAGCAGATCGACGATCGCATGGGCGCTATCATCCGGGCCAACCCCAATGCGCGCATCCTCATTCGCCTGAAGCTCGATCCGCCCAGCGGCTGGTGGCACAAGGACCATCCCGGCCATACGCCCATCTATTTTCGCGACGGCCAGTACAAGGAGCACAAGAACTGGACCAGTCTGGCGTCGAAAGAATGGGAGGCGCTTTATTCGAGAATGCTCCGCGATTTCGTCAGGCACGTTGAATCGAGTGATTACGCCGCACACGTCATCGGCTACCTGCCGGGCGGCGGCAGCGCCAGCGAATGGTACTACCACGGGCAGGATAAGGGCATGATCGACTACTCGCCGGCCGCACACGAGCGGTTCCGCGAGTTCATCCAGGCCAAGTACGCGGATATCGCAGCGGTCAACGCCGCCTGGAAGACCAACTTCGCCACGTTCGCGGAAGTGCACGTTCCCACGCCGGAGGAGCGGCTGACCGCCGAGATCGGCCTGTTGCGCGACCCGCTGGCCGCCCGGATGTGCGTTGACTACTTCGATTTCCTCAACGACATTTCCGAACGCAACATGCGCAATTGCGCGAGGATCATCAAAGAGGAGACCGGGCGGACGAAGCTGGTCGGCTACTTCTACGGCTACATGACGCTGGCGCGCATCCATTCGTGGAGCTTGCTGAACAACGGCCACTGTACGCTGGGTACGGTAGTCAGTTCGCCGGATATCGATTTCTTTTGCACGCCAACCGATTACTCCAACCGCCGCGGCGGCGAGCCGGGGTTCCATATCGGCAATTTCAACGGCTCTTTCTTCCTGCACCGGAAGATGTTCTGGGACGAGGCCGACCTGCGGACGCATTTCCACCCGGAACGAGGCGGCTGCGCGTCGGAGGACCTGCCCGAAACGCTCACGGTGATGCAACGGGCGTTCGGCTACACGCTGGCCAAGGGCAACGCGCTCTGGTGGTTCGCGCTAGCCGGAAACGCCTACTTCCACGACCAGACCATCATGGAGGAGGTCGCTCGCTTCCAGAACATCGGGCAGCAAACGCTTCCATCCTCGAAAAAACCGGCAGCCGAAGTCGCCCTGATGATGGACGAGACCAGCATTGCCTACCTGAGCTACCGTGCAAGCTCGCTTGTGAAGGACCTGATTCGCGGCACGTACACGTGCACCACCACCGCCGGCGCCCCGTGCGACATGTACGTAACCACCGATCTGTTCGACGAAAACATGCCCGACTACAAGGTCTACCTGTTCCCCAACCTGTTCTATGCCGACGCCCGGATGCGCGAGGCCATCGACCGCAAACTCCGGCGCAACAATGCCGTTGCCGTCTGGCTCTACGCGCCCGGTCTGCTGTCGGACAAGGGCGCCGACGTAGAACAGATCAAGCAACTCACAGGCATTACGCTCCGAATGGCGACCGAACCGGCCAACCTGCAAATGTGCGTCCAGCCAGCGACAGGGCCGATCGGCCGGACCGATACCGGCTTTGCAGCCTATCCGGACGTCAGTCCGTCCTTTGAGGTAACCGATCCCGGGGCGAAGATTTTTGGAACGGTCAACGAGAAACCGGCGCTCGCAGTCAAAGAACTGGACGGCTGGCGGACGGTCTACTCCCTGACGCCGCTCACCTCCGATCTGCTTCGCGAGATTTACGACTATGCAGGTGTGCACGTGTACACACGAACGAACGATGTGCTTGCAGCCAATGCAGGGTTTGTTATGCTGCACACTGCCAGCAGCGGCGAAAAGAGTATCCGGCTGCCGGCAGCGTATACGGTTACCGAGCTGTTGAGCGGGGAGAAGCTAGGCGATAACATCTCGGTAATCGAGGAGTCGCTTCCAGCCGAGGCAACGCGAGTGTACCAACTGGCTCGCTGATTGCCGCCGCCGCAGCGGAATGCGTGATAACCGCGCCCACAAACCCCAAGGAGATGATCGCATGAACCGCCTATCACGAAACAGCTTCATGGCTTGTCTTATCGCAATCCCAGCTCTCGCAGTCGTTTGGTCGGGCCGGCTATCGGCTGACGAACCGAAGGATGCCCCGGCGCCAACGCAGCCGCCAGTGATCGTCAACGCGGCTGACTTCAAGACGTTACAGGCTGCCATCGACACGCTGCCTGCAACCGGCGGCATGGTGAGACTTCCGGCCGGTACGTTCGAGATCACAGAACCCCTGCGTATCTCGACCGCCGAGACACGAATCGAGGGCGCCGGCGCCGCGACCCACATCAAGAACGTCAACCAGCAGGGGCTTCCGGCAATGATCGTGCGGGCGCCGACGCGCGAGACGGACCGCAGGGCGCAACTGTGGCGCGTACAGTTGGGCAATTTCCGTATCTCGGGCAACGAGAAAAGCGGCGACGGCATCCGCGCCGAAGGGATCGAAGAGATCTTTATTCAGGGCGTGTCGATCGACCATCACGGCGGGCACGGGATTTCCATGGACCTGTGCCGCGAAAACCCTCGCGTGGCCGATTCCATGATCACCTACAACAAGCAGGCCGGGCTTCACATCGTGGGCGGGCATGACATTGTCGTTAATGCCAATCACTTCGAGGAGAACCAGGATGCGGTCGTCTGTATCGATAGCTTCAACCTGTGCATGAACGGGAATAACATCGACGACCACCTGCGGCACGGCGTCGTCATCGAGAATACCTACGGGTCCGTTGTTTCCGGCAACATGATCGAAGAGTGCAACGGGACGGCCGTCATTCTCGATCGCGACTGCTACGGTATCACGCTGAGCGCGAACGTGGTTGCCCACGACATGGGCGGCGGGATCGACCTGCGCGACGCCCACGGCTGTGCCGTCTCGGCCAATACGTTCACGCTGCTGCACGGGTTCAGTGTGCGCGTGGCGAAGGACAGCGGCCGGATCACCATCGGTGGCAATAACTTCGGCAACAGCTACATGGGCGACGGCAAGGTCCGACGCAAGCTGGAACATGCGGACCCGGTCCAACTCGATATTGGAACCGGCGTCGTTTTGGAGGATGCCGAGCACGTGGCCGTTACGGGCAATTCCTTTTCGGGCCTCGACGGCGCGGCCGTGCAGGCGTCGGGAACCTGCAAGGCCATCCTGGTAACCGGCAACCTGGTAACGGACATCCACCGGCGACCTGCGCCCGGCGCCGATACGACGCAGGCATTCGTCATTTCGCCCGAAAGCACGGTAACCGTGCAAGGGAACCTGATCGATTGAAACGGCCGTTTGGAAAGACATAGGAGCGTGGCAATGTGTACCATCGAACGCACGGCTCTCCCAGAGGCAAGCCGGCCGGTGGCGGCCACAATCCGTGTACAACGACGAGGAGCAAGCCGGGGGCATCCGAATCACCGACGATTATTGACGGCCGGTCGCGCCCGCATGAACAGGCCAAAGCTGAAACACAGATGATGGAGTCTCCAACATGAGCAACGATTTGCAGCGCGTCGCAGGCGTTGGCCGATTAGCGTCGCTCGACGCACTGCGCGGTTTCACCATGTTCTGGATCGTGGGGGGCGGCGCAATCGTCCGGGCGCTGCTAAGCAGTTGCGAGGATCCCCGGCTTGCGGCCCTGGCCGGTCAGTTCCGGCACTTTCCGTGGGAAGGCTTCTGCTTCTGGGACCTGATCATGCCCCTTTTCCTGTTCATGATCGGTGTCTCGATGCCCTACTCGTTTGCCAAACGTCTGGAAGCGGGAAAGAGCAAGAAGCGGATATTCGGCCACGTGCTGTTCCGTGTGGTTGTGCTCTGCGTGTTGGGCATGACCGTCAACGGTAACCTGCTCACCTACGATGTCAGCAAGTTCCAGATTACCTACAGCGTGCTCCACGTTCTGGCGATGGGGTACCTGGTGGCGGCCGCCGTGCTGCTGCTGTTGCGATGGCCGTGGCAGATTGCGGCGACGGCGTTGTTGCTGTTGGGCTACTGGGCCATTCAGTATCAGCCGGCGCCCGGGTTCGCGCCGGGGACCTACGCGGCTAACGCCACGTTTGGCGACTGGTTGAACGAGTGGCTGCTGGGCGACTGGCAAGGTCAATGGCGGCGCCCCTGGATTGTGGCCATGATGACCTACGGTTCCACGGCCCTGCTCGGCGCCCTGGCCGGCCAGTTGCTCCGCTCCGCCAGACACCCGGCCGTGAAGGTGCTAATGCTGGTAGCGGCCGGACTCGTCTGCCTGGCGGCAGGTTGGTATTGGAGCTACTACTTGCCCATCATCAAGTTGCCGTGGACGAGCACCTATGCACTGTGGGCCGGCGGCTGGAGCTACCTGCTCCTGGCCCTGTTCTACCTGGTTATTGACATTGCAGGACTGCGTCGATGGGCGTTTCCCTTCACGGTCATCGGTGCGAATTCCATTGCCGCCTACCTGGGCTGGCAGTGGTTCAGCCCGGCGTTTCGCCAGGCGGCACGGGTTTTCACCGGCGGGCTGGAGCAATATCTGCTCCCCGCGGCCTATGCACCTATCGAGGCGGCCGCGGCCACGTTTTGCCTCTGGCTCGTGCTCTATTGGCTTTATCGAACGAGAACGTTTATCAGAATCTGAGCATAGAAAGGGCCGCCTGCGGACTTGTCCCGCGGGAGCCGTGGTCAGTCGGCTAATCAAGTCAGCCGCTGGTCACCGTAACAACCAAAGAGGAGAGAGTATCGTGAAACCCGTTTGTGCTTCCTTCCTGATCGCCACTCTGCTGGTTGGCGCAAGCGCCCTTGCCCAAGACGATCCGTTCCGCGAAGGATGCCGGCTGTGGTTGCCGCTCGACACACTGGTCGACGGCAAGTTCGTCGATCCGGTCACTGGCGCGGCGTGCGAGGCCACGGGCAAGCCCCTGGTGGAGAACGGCGCCGTACTGGCCAGCCAGTTCAGCCGGCTCTCTGTGCCGAACCTGGACCTGAACGACGTGGCCGACGAGCTGACCGTTGCAGCCTGGATTGCGCCGGCAATTCAACCGAATTCGTACGAGACCCTCCTGTTCAAGGGGCGGCGCGAGGATCCCGGGCGGCAGCAGATCCATTTCTTCCTGTCGCTGTGCGACGGACGTCCGGAACTGAAGTTCAAGGATGCGAAGGGAGCCTGGAAAGGCATCATGCGAAACGGCGACATCTTTACCGTCGGCGGTGCGAAGCCTGTTCCCCTGGCCGATGTGCCTGCGGTCAAGGCCCGGCATTGGAACCATGTCGCCGCAACGTTCCATCGCGGTGACATCACAGTCTTCCTGAACGGCAAACCGATCCTCTCGGGCCGCACCGGCGCGGAGCAACTGGTTCCGAACGACGAGCCTTTGCGCATCGGCGAGGGTCAGGCGCAAGGCGGGCAGCGGGCCTATCTGTTCACCGGACTGATGCGTAACGTGCGACTGTACGATCGGGCCATGCCGGCCGACGAACTGCAGAAACTCTACGAACACGAACGGGCGAAGATGCCTGAAGGCGCGCTTCAGATCTCGCGACCGCTTCCCGAAGGCTACGACCCCGAGTTCAAGACGCACCTGCCGCTGGTTGAAGCTTACCAGCAGCGATTGCCCGATATCTCGCCTCGCACCGAGCCGATCGAGTCGCGCCTGAAAGAGTACAACGGCGCCGTCATGCTGCACGTGAACGGGCGCCCGGTCTACGGCATGGCCATGATGCCCGAACCGTACGCAAGCGATGCGGCCATCACCCGGTCGTGCCGCGATTTCACGGCCGCCGGCGTGGACATCTATAGCGAGATATTCTGGAGCTGGATGACTCCGCAGGACGGCTGCCATGGCTGGTGGCTGGCCGAGGGAGAATACGATTTCGATCGGATCGACGCTCGTATTCAGGCGATCATCGAGGCAAATCCGCAGGCGCTGATCCTGCCGCGCCTGAAGCTCAATCCGCCCGCCTGGTGGCTGAAAGCGCACCCGGACGAAATTACCGTCGATGCCAACGGCAAGCGATCGGTGCAGGTATCGCTCGCTTCCGAACTGTGGGCCGATGCCTATGACCGCATGCTGCGCGACATCATTCGGCATATGGAGGCGTCGGACTATGCGCCGCACATTTTCGGCTATCATCCGGCCGGCGGTTCGTCCAGCGAATGGTTCTGGTGGGGCCCTGGCGGCTCGGTGGCCGACGCGCACGACTACTCGCCTGCGGCGGTGAAACGATGGCGAGCCTGGCTGGCCGAGCGTTATGAAGGCGACGTGGAGGCCTTGCGCCGTGCGTGGGGCGATCCGCAAGCGACGTTCGACACCGCCATGCCCACCGTACCGGCCGATACAGCGGCCCGGCATCACGGCGTGTTCCGCCATCCGGTCGAAGGGCGAAAGACGATCGATTACCGCCGCTTCCTCAGCGACATGGTCAGCAGCAACATCATTCGGAGTTGCCGCATCGTGAAAGAGGAGACCAACGGCCGAAAGATTGCCGGCGTGTTCTACGGCTACTCGATGTACTGCAACACGATGAGCGGCTTCCAGGGATTGCATGCGGTACTCAACTCGCCGCACGTCGATTTCCTGGCCGCGCCCACCGCGTACGACCGCCGGCGCGGCGGCGACGTGGGCGGCTTCATCTCGGCCTATACGGCCTCCTACCGCCTGCACAACAAGCTCTATTGGGACGAAGCCGATATCCGGACGCATCTCTACCCGGGCCAGGTTTCTTACCGTACCGATACCCTGGACGAAACGCTTGCCGTGGTCCGGCGAACCGTCGGCTATTCGCTGAGCAAAGGAACCAGCTACTGGTGGTTCCTGCTGGCCGGTAACGCCACGTTCCATCAGGCCGAGGTGATGGATGCGATTGCCCGGCTGTCCAAGGCGTGCAACGAGTCTTTGACGCACGACCGCACTACGGTCAGCGAGGTGGCCGTATTCGCCGACGAAGACAATATGCTGTTCGCCCCCGGGCAACACCCGTTCCGGCGCGCCTTGTTACGCGGTACGCTGGACGAACTGGAGCGCATGGGCGCACCGTACGACATGTACCTGCTGTCCGATATCGCCAACCCGAACCTGCCTGACTACAAGCTTTACATCTTCCTCAATGCCTTCCATCTCGACGCGTTGCTGCGCGATGCCATTTGCCGGCAGGCATGCCGCGAAGGGAAGACGGTCGCCTGGATCTACGCGCCCGGCTACGTGCAACAGCGCGGCTTCGATGCGAAGGGGATCAGCGAGTTGACCGGCATTCAGGTGCAATCGCTCGACGAACCGGTGCAGGCGGAAATGACGCTTACCGACCGGAAGCATCCGATTACCCAAGCCGCACCGGATGCGTGGAAGGATCGCTGGGAACTTAGTCCGGCCTTTGCGGTGGACGATCCTGCGGCCACCGTTCTTGCTACCACCGCCGGCCGGCCCTCCTTGGCGGTGAAGGAGGTGAACGGGCATCGGTCCGTCTACTCCCTCATGCCGTTGAAGGCGGAAGTCTTCCACGGCCTCTGCCGTGCGGCAGGCGTTCACATCTACAGCGATACGTTCGACGCCTTCTCGGCCAATACCAGTTACACCACCCTGCACACCATGCAGGCCGGGCGGAAACGCATCGTACTTCCTGCCGCCGCAAAGGTCCGCGAGCTGGTGACCGGCCGGGATCTTGGCGCCACGAACATCATTGAAGAAGACCTGCCCGCCGGAGTCACACGCATTTATCGGATGGAGTGAGGGGGGATTTGAGATTTGAGATTTGAGATTTCAAATCCCCCCCCTTGCCCTCATTGCTGGCAGCGCCGCCGCTATGGTTTTCTGCCGGGGCTGCCTGCCGCAGTTGCAGACGGGAGGGTTGTACGGGGCCGTTGTGTTGTGACCGCGTTGGGAAAAGGCTACAATAACCGGTGCGTCGAGTTCGCCAGGCTCCAACTGAACCTGCCAGGAGATCACGCCAGTGCGGTGCAAAGCTGGCCGAAGCGTTCCGTTGGATCCGCGAACCTGACGTTATTGCCGCGGTCGTTGGACCCGGTGTTTTTCATTCTACCCACGTAACTTCCTTGAGGTACCTGCCATGACTCGATTGACTGTGACTGTACTGTTTCTGGGTATGCTGTTCGTCGCCGCCTGTGCAATGGCCGCCGACCAGCCGCAAGCGGAGCTACGATTGGGTATCCTGGGCCTCGACGCACACGGACTGCCGTTTACACAACTGCTGAACGGGCCGGACAAACCGGCGGAACTGGCCGGGGCCCGCGTTGTGGTCGCCTGGTCAGGCGGCAGCCCCGACGTCGAGACCAGCCAGTCCATCCTCGCGCGATCGGTTGAACCGGTCCGCAAACTGGGCGTGGAGATTGTCGACTCGGTCGAAGACGTTTTCCCGAAATGCGATGCCGTGATGATCCTCAGTATCGACGGGCGCCCACACCTGGAACTGGCCCGGAAGACCATTGCGGCCGGCAAACCGTTCTTCATCGACAAGCCGGTAGCCGTTTCGCTGGCCGATACGATTCGCGTATTCAATTTGGCTCGTGCGGCAAACGTACCGTGTTTTTCCAGTTCGTCGCTGCGTTACAGCCCGGGGATTTTCGGCATGCGCGACAACCCGGCAATCGGCAAGGTGCTGGGATGCGATGCCTACGGTCGGAATGCACCGCTCGAACCGAGCCATCCTGACCTGTTCTACTACGGTATCCACAGTACGGAAATGCTGTTTACGATCATGGGCACCGGTTGCGTTTCGGTCAGCCGGACGAAGACCGAGACCACCGACTATGTCGTTGGCGCGTGGAACGACGGCCGCATCGGCACGTTCCGGGGTATTCGCGAGGGCGCCGGGCCGTTCGGCGCGACCGTGTTCGGCACGAAAGGCGTTGCGCCGGCCGGCAAGTTCGAAGGCTATGCTCCGTTGCTGGTGGAGATTGTCAAGTTCTTCAAGACGGGCGAGCCTCCGGTGGCCGAGGCGGAAACCCTCGAAATCTATGCCTTCATGGAAGCCGCCGACGAGAGCAAGCGCCAGGGCGGTCTGCCCGTAACGCTGGAAAGCGTGCTGGAAAAGGCACGCGCCGAGGCGAAGTGACCGCAGCCCAGGGATGCCCGAAATCGAACGTTGTTACGACTCCGCCTCCTGCGGCCACTCGTGGAGCATTGCTTCATACGCGGCAATGGTGGCGGAGTCGTTGAGGACCTCCAGAGGCGTCTTGCCGAGCCAACCGGCAGCCTCGTTCGTATAGGCCGTTCGCAGCAGGGCCTGCAGCGACTCCCGTGTGAACGTCGGATCGGACTCGCGACGGTAGCGCACCATAGCACAGGCCGCCTCGTAAATCTCTGCGTACTCCCGGTCCTGCCAGCCGGCTGGGTCTGCGTCGCTCATACCGTATACTCGTTCGTGAAAGAATCGCCCGTCCAAACCTGCAAAGCCTACAACGGGCAGGCCACTAGCGAAACCCCTCGATCAGTCTAGATGTCTTGGCTAGGCAGGGGCATTCAGGAAGCTCCGGCGGAGGTGAACAAGTCTCTGGCAGGCCGATTCCCTCCAAGCAGCTTGACCAATCGGACGTTTCGTCTATACTAAAGCTTGCCAGGATTGGACGTTAGGATAGCATTCGCTCCCGGGATGCCGGCTTCTCGCCTGGCTTGTCAAGGGCGACTTCAATTCCTGGTGAGTCTCGCAGATCCGTGGAGAGAAGGTTCGCCACGTACCGACTTCGGCAAACCGGGGTGTTGGTCGGCCTGCGCGTGGACGAACCAACGCAATGGGGGTGATCTATGCGAATCGGTGGATTTCTCTTCTTTCGCATCCATTTCGGCGGCCATTCCACCGGTGGCGACTACTGGACCTTCGCCTTCGATTCCCTGCAGATCATCGTCCCGGAACCTTCGGGCCTTGTGCTCTTGTTCCTGCTTCTTCCCGGTTTGCTGCTCAAGCGTTCTCGGAGTTCAAACCGGCCCGTATCTGGAGAATGATCATGAAGACGGCCACGCCTGCGTGCGTAGGTATCCTCTGTGCCGCCACCATGGTTGCCCTGGTAACGAGCGGGCAGGCTGGTGTGGTTCATTCGCTCTTCAAGCCCGACCCGTTCAGTTCACTCGGCACATTAAGCGCCACGGCAGGCGTCATCGACATCGATACCGACGCGCTTACGATCACGGGCTTCGGTTCCGGCGTGACGGCACTTTCGCAAAGCGGCGGAGTCGAAGTGGCCGTATTCACGTTCGATGCGATCGATCTGGGTGCAGGTGTCACCCTGAATGTGACGGGGAGCCGGGGGCTGGTTCTGGCCTCGAAAAGCGATTTCCACTTCGGTTCTGCATTGAACCTGGCAGGTAGCAACGGTAGTTCGGGTACGAACAGTGTCCTGATCGCAGGGGGCGCCGGTGGGGCAGGAGCCGAGGACGGCACTCCCGGTGCGTCGACCAGCAGTGCCCCGCCCGGAGCGACTGGCGGAAACGGCGGCTACGGGACCCAGCAGGGGCTGCATGCGCTGTCCGACAGTTACGGCCACGGCGCCGGTGGTGGTCTGCAAATCGACAGCGGAGTATCGCAGGGTGGCGCCGGAGGCGGAGGGGCCTACGGCGGCGCCGGCGGTAATGGCGGCGGACTCGACGGGACGCGGCTAGGCGGCTCGGCCTACGGCGATGACCTGCTTGCCGAACTGTTCGGCGGCAGTGGAGGCGGCGGAGGCGGCGCCGTTGAACTCATTGCCGCCGACAGCCTGACCGTCAGTGGAACCATCGACGTCAGCGGCGGGACGGGCGGCTACGGCGTCAACCGGATCGGCGGTGGTGGCGGGAGCGGCGGCGGAGTTCTTCTGGCGGCCATGGATCTCGACGTCTCCGGCGCAACCATCCTGGCCAACGGCGGTAGCGGCTACATCAATAGCTCGAACCCCTTAAACGGCGGCCTCGGCGGCGGTGGCGGCGGCGGTCGCGTCGCCTTCTACACCAATCAACTCACCGGACTCGGCACGGCAACCGTTGACGTCAGTGGCGGCCTGCAAGGAACCGGCCAGTACGGCGCCGCCGCACAGGACGGCGCGGCAGGTACGTTCCGTTACTTCAACGACAGCCTCGGATACCGCAATACTCTGGCCTATTCCAAGACGCTTGACGACGACGCTGCCCTTACCGGCTATTGGAAATTGAATGAGCCGGCCGGTTCTACTACCGTGGCCGATGCGACCGGCAACAGCCATACGGGCACGGCAAGCGGCGGCGTGACGTTCGGATACTCGGCGGCCATGACCACACTCGATGGCTCCGCCAGCTTCGACGGCGTGAACGGGAAGATCACGGTCCCATACGATGCCTCGCTCAACCCGAACCTGCTCACCTTTGAAACCTGGGCCAAGGTGGAAGGCGGCGAGGGCGCCTATCGTTCGCCCATCACGTCGCGCGGTTCTGCAACAGGCTACATGTTCTATGCAGAAGACACAGACGTCTGGGGCTATTGGGTCGGTACCGGCAGCACGTGGGGCGCTTTGCGCAGCAATGTTTCGGTGGAAATCGGCCAGTGGGTCCATTTGGCCGGTACGCACGACGGAACGACGCAGAACTTCTACATCAACGGCAACCTGGTCGCTTCCACAACGTCCAGTTACGCACCGAATACAACCGCCGACGTGAATATCGGTGCAGGCGGGTCCAGTGGCACCAACTACTTCTTCAATGGCAAGATCGGCAACGTGGCCGTCCTGAATCAGGCACTCGATGCGCAGAGTATCGCGGACCACTACAACTCGGCGTCTCGTTACGCCAGCGCCGTGATTGCCGACAACCCAACGGCCTACTGGCGACTTGGGGAACAGAACGGCGCGATCGCCAACGACGCCGTCGGAAGTCGCGACGGAACCTACGTCAATAGCCCTGCGGTTCGCCAGTTCGATATGGCCTTGCCGTACGACGTCGATACGGCGGTTGCCTTCGACGGCAGCAACGACCACGTGCTGACCGGGATCACCGATGCCATTGCACCGCCCCTGTCCGTGGAGGCCTGGATCAAGACGACCGATACTGACGGCGGTATTGTCAACAAGTACGTCAGCAGCAGCCACAACGGTTTCCAGGTATTCATGGTCGATGGGCAACTGGCCGGTTGGTATTTTGCCGACGAAGACAATTACACGCGCACCGACGGCAGCGGGCAAAGCGATCCCAACCTGGCAATTGCCGACGGTCTCTGGCATCACACGGTTACCGTGTTCGATGCGACGGGCACCACCCACTACGTCGATGGGGAGCTTGCATTCCACACAGGTTGGACCGGTACGATGGCCTCGTCCACCGAAACGACGGCGCTTACGCTTGCCGCCTACGGCAACAACTATTTCGAAGGACTGCTCGACGAAGTGGCCATCTACGGCTACGCGCTGAGTGCGGAGCAGGTCCTGGCGCATTACGAAACGGCCGTCCCGGAACCATCGGGCCTTGTGCTGCTGGTGGCGGGGATCTTGGGCTGGCTTTTGTGCCGCCGCTAATAGGCTGAATAGGTTGGCTCATGCATCCGGAACCCGGAGGAAGTGGGTTGCATCGCAGGAGGGGGGCCTCGTCTTCCGGAAGGGGCCATGGTAAGATCCTCGTCGTGGGTTCCCTTGCCTAAGAACCGGTTCCGGGCCACGCGCCGGCCCAGCCAGAGTCTGTCCGAAACGGGACGGGCTCTCATCGGTTGTGGTTCGTATTCAGTGCAGATACGAGATCGAGGGCGCCTTTCCCCCTTTCCGGATAGACTTTCAGAAAAGCAGACGGATGGTGCCATGCGTATTCTTGTTATCCTCGGACACCAGCGGCCAGGCAGTTTCAATCATGCAATCGCCGATACGGTGATTGAAGAACTGAAATCTCTGGGACACGAAGCCGTGTTCCATGATCTGTACGCAGAAAAGTTCGACGCAATCTTGCCCGATGAGGAAATCCGATCGGAGGATGAACTCGATCCGGTCGTTCGGCAGCATTGCGAGGAAGCGCTGGCCGCGGACGGATTCGTCGTGATTCACCCGAACTGGTGGGGTATGCCGCCGGCGATTCTCAAGGGCTGGATCGATCGTGTCTTCCGGCAGGGGACGATCTACGGGTTCAGCGCCGCCGGGGTGACCAGCAAGCTGGCCGGGAAGCGGGCCCTGGTTTTCACCACGTCGAACACGCCGCGCGAGGATGAACTGCGACTCTACGGTGATCCGCTGGAGAATCTCTGGAAGACCTGCATTTTCGGCCTTCTGGGCGTCGAAGATTTCGCCCGCCGGAACTTCGAGTCGATCATTATGAGCACGCCCGAACAGCGGGATGGCTGGCTCGATGACGTGCGTCAAATGGTCCACCAACGATTCGCCGGCTGATTCCCCTTAGCATGCGAAAGGGGGGCAGGCGCCCGATCTCTCGTGCCTGCATCGGATACTAACCCCAACATACGGGAGCCAGTCCCCGTTTTCGGCAGAGTCCTAGTGTCCCACGACGATCCCCCAGCTCACGCCGGGGCGATGGTGATGATGGTGGTGATACACGGGCGGATGCGGGCGGTAGCATGGCGGCGGACCCCAGTAGCGAACCGGCGGCGCCGTGTAGTAGTGCTCTACCACCACCGGCGTCTGATAGCTGGGCGTTATCGTGGATATCGAGGTTGACGCCGCCAAAGGCGCTCGCTGCATGGCCGAGATGACGGCCTCGTTCACCCCTTGCTGATGCAGGGAGATGACGTCCGATACTTCCAAGCGGCGTTGGACACCGTTGCGATTGATGTGATTGATGATGATTTCCGGTTGCACACCGTTGCGGGTCATCATGACCACGTCGGCCGTCGATACGGCATACGACATCTGATAGGCGTGTTGCTGCTGGAGGGCCCGGGCGCGCGCCTGCTCTTCTTCGTCTGCGGTATTGCCGAGGGCGGCTCCGGTAATCAACCCGACGGCGCCGCCGATCAGGGCCCCGGCGCCGGCGTTATCGTTGTGATCGCCGATTCCGGCCCCGACCAGCGCCCCGGTCAGGCCGCCCAATACGGCGCCACGTTCTGTATTCTGTTGGGCCAGTACGGTACCGGGACAAAGGACAAGCAATACGAAGGCTGCGCGGAGTGTCGGAAACGTCTGCATCGTCATGGTTTCACCCTCGAAAGACCTCTGTTGAAAAGTGGTTGGCGTCTGCTCAACGCCGGGTATCGAGTTCATGCGGAACCCCGCGTCGCCTCAGTCCGCACCGTATTGTCTCTATCGGCATTCGTGCCGCCTGGGCTTCTGCCTTTCGATTCCAACGTAAACTCGGCAACCTCATACGTTACGATGTGCCGCGTTGTGCGATGCTACCCAATCCGTATCATCCACGTCTATCCGTATCTCGCCGTTTCTGGTATTCTGGGCAACCTGCGAACGTTTGGAAGATCGTCCCCTGCCCGTGATGGCCCTAGCGTTGCCTTCCCGTCAACCTCATAGGAAACCAGAAGAACCCCCGGCCGTGAATCATGGAGTTGGTAGATCAAGGGGACGTGCCTCTGGAAGCCGTCCAGCGCCGGGCTGGGAGTTTCTTCCGGGAAGCGAAATGAAGATTCCAAGAACAGACTTCTCAATTTCCAAGATGAACCACCGGCGCTGCTGGTGAGAACAGTAGCCGGTTTGCG
Organism: Thermoguttaceae bacterium; assembly: GCA_040772845.1. Taxonomy (GTDB): domain Bacteria; phylum Planctomycetota; class Planctomycetia; order Pirellulales; family Thermoguttaceae; genus PWXP01. The sequence continues at coordinate 3,072,176 of JAXGXG010000001.1, read as the reverse complement.
GCCTGCGCCGGCAGCGTGTTCGAATCATCGTTTTCGGTCAAAATGCCAAAGACTTGTTCATTTGTGCCGTGTTTGACGGACAGAGTAGGGGGAATCGCACTTATTGTTTCGCTGGCATATGTTTGCGCCTAACATCGCTGGGTTTTGGCTCTTCCACCGGTTCTTCCCCGTTGAGCGTCAACTTTGTGTGACCGGCTAGTGCGGGAGCAGGTCCGTCGAAGAGGTAGGTTGGCGGCCGACGGCCGCCAAGATGGTGCAGATAAAGGCGGAACATGAAGTCTGCGTTCTCATTTGCGTAGCAGAAATCCTCTTGCACATTACCGAGGACAAGCGGGACTACCGCCTCGTGATGCCAGAAACGCTTACCCGTCGCGTCGACGAACGATCGGTCGCAGGCGACTTCTTTGCTAGAAAGTGTTCGGCCATGAGACTTGATGGGCTTGCCACGACGAACCGATGCGCGCACGACGAACGCGATTTCTGCCTCGTCAGCCACTATAAGGCCGGCTTCGGAAAGCCGAGCCGTCTCAGCATGGATCAGCTCCTTTCCGTGCGGAACCCGTTCGAAGTGCGTCTCGATACGGACCTTGCATCCGGGATAGAGTAGCGGCCGAGCGGTCTGCCGCAAGCGAGCCATGGCAGCAAGGGTTTGGTCGCTGGGGAGTTGTCGGGCCACGAGGAAAGCGGCGAAGGAATCGCTCAATCGATCCTGGCCCGGTGTAGATGCCGTACAAACGTACCAATGGCGGCCATCGAACTGCCCTCGTGGCTGGCGAGGTACGTCGAGTACGGTAAAGTTGTACCGCCATCCGAGGCAATGACTGCTCAGATCGCAGACCCACTCATCAAAGAGGAGCAGATGCCGCGGCCCCAACCACGAGAGCTGGGAGGTACTGCATGCTTTCGTCTTCACGGGGGGCATGGCAAAGTCGTCGCTAATCTTCCCTGTGCTCATATCCCATGTGACAACCCGGATATACCCACCCGGCTCTTGTTCGATCGGTTGTTGGATACGGGCGGTTGCCAAGGCGCGTCCATCGCTACGAAACGCCGAGACGAAGTAGGGCAGATGTACAGCTTTTTCTAGCTGGCCAATGACCTCACCGGTAGCGGCTTCGAGAATCAACGAACGTTGATCACGAAGTGTGATCTGCACATGCCGACGCCCCGGACTGAGCGTGCCACCCGAAGCTACCTCAGGAAGCACCCATTCGGCTTGACACTGGGGCAGCCGCCATAGCACCAGTTCTCCGGTTGAGGTAAACGTCAACACGCGGCTGTTGTCGACAAATTGAGTCCACCTAACCTGGTATTCACTACCGCGAGTCTCGCTACAGCTCGGCCGCCAGCCGAGGAGGTGTCTCTTCTGGGGAATCGACCAGACGTCCAGACGTGTATCGGCAAGCGAGTCCCTATCGCACGACAGCATAAGGGTACCGTCCGGGCTTACGTCGGTCAGTCGGTGTCTTTCGGGGAGAGCCATCTGGCAAAGGGAGTCGCCCGTGGAGAGATCGTACGCCTCGATCATGTTGATCGGTTCGGGAAGAATCGGTCCTGGCGGATGTGGTGTCCCGGTTCCCCATTTGGGCTCTTCCATCCGTTGCACCACCGCTACGCCGCGCGCACGTCCAGCCAGCCGGACGGGTTTGTTAGGTATGCGCAGCTTCACGGGCGTCTTCGCGGGCACTTCGATCGCGGGAGGGGGATCCGGCTCGACACGCCAAGGGATATCATCGTTCGACGGATGAATTCGCCGTGCGTGCGTCAGACTCGTCTGTGTCACGGGTGGCAGTTGAACCAGAATCGAACTACGGAGACGCTTGGTCAGTTGTGCGATTTCTTCGCTGGGAACGGGAACGTCGGTCAATTGGTCAGGGCCGTCTTCCTGTTTCAGCACTACCAACGCCCGGTTCGCTTGCACAAAACGCCGTGGCTGGCGAGGTCCATCGCCCCGGAACTGATAGACGCGGTTCCCCGTCGACGGATCCAGCAGCAACTCTCCAGCAATGACCAAGCCGCCTCGACCAGGCAGCCACTCAAATTCCTCGATATAAAGGTCGCTTTCGCGCTGGGTCGTGCTTTGGATGTGGCCTCCGTAAGTCCTCAGTGTGACCAGCTTCCCCGTACTGAAATTCCAGCACGCCAAGCGAGACCTGAACGTCCGGCAGAGAAGCCCCGCCAAGGCATTTCCATCAGGCGAAAATGCCAGCGGCCCGATGGGTTCGGCGCCCTTGTCCGGCGGTAGCGTGGACTGTCCGACCAGCTCACCTGTCTGCAAATCGCAAACGTGCAGCGTCGTGCGCACTAGCATCGCTCCATAACGTCCGCCCGGACTAACGGCGAAGGACTTGCCCGGCGAGGTGGTCGTAGCGCCCAGCACGCCACGAGTGGCGTACTGGGCGACCTTTTCACCACTGAGAATGTCCCAAGTTTCGACTTTCATATCATAGCCATCTCGATACACGGCTACTAACTGGTCCTTGTCGGCGAAGCTCAACGCGTCGATAGGACCGTCTTCCAGCGTGACCTGTGCAGCCTGATTTCCAGTCTCGAAACACCAGACTTGCACCGAGTCCTCCGGGCGGTGGGGTTGCGCGGCGAAGTAGCGGCCGTCAGGACTGAACGCGATGCAGTGTCGCGGCCTGAACCCCATGTCGATCTGGCCAACCGGCTTTCCGGTACGGAGATCGACAGATGTCACCTTTCCTTCACGCTCCGCCAGAGCCACAAAGGGGCTTGGGCGCGCCGGATACACGATGTTCTCCCGGGACTCAAGCGCTATTCGCACTCGCCGGATTGCAGACATCGAAAGCTCTTCAGGCAACGGGTCGGGATGGGCATTCCAGATATCGGCGGTCGTAGGGCCGTCCACTGGTTCGCGAATTTCAGTCTGCGCGCCGTCTTCCCGGTGCGTGGGCACGGCGTCCGAGACTTGCCCTTGCGGTTCGGGTGCGCTCAGCACCGGGTTGACTGCCACGGATGAGGGCGCTGGAGACCCTTCGCGCCGGTCTGACGACGCTTGATCTCCAGCTCGGTTGTCGATGCGAGGCGGAGATTGCTGAAAGGGGGAGACGGGCCTCGACTGCGCGGATGCCGACGGCGGTGGCGGGGGAGGTGGGACCGTCGGATCTGCACCGGCAGACCCCGCACTTTCTGGTCGCGGGCGCTCTTTCTCGGCGTAGCAACCGACGTATGCGACCACAGAAAGCAACGCGGCTGCAACAACAGCGGCGGTCTGTCGCCGTGAACTGCCCGATGATTTCCCGTTCCAGCAAGACGGCATGATTGGGCTTTCTGGCTTGACACCTTTTTATTGTGTTGCTGACTTGCCCTCCTTCGCTTGCTTGGCGCGTAACCCAAAACTGTCTTTGGCTTGTGGTACACGGTGCTTCGCGCACGCACCCGACTTGTTGGCCGAGCATTCCGGAGGGGAAGAGGAGCACGAACATTCCCACAGCCCATCGCACGGAGGTCTACGAGTAATCCCAAGATACAACAACAAATCAAGCGATGCAAGTAGCGGATTGCGTGACGGCTTGACTAAAGCAACAACTGGGCCGCGACCGACTGATCATGACTATTTCCGACATCCGTTAGGAAATCGGCGACTGTGGTCGCACAACCGTCCACGACATGATCTTTTCCCGCAACATATGTGGACAGCAACCATCCCCGTTTCGGGTCGCCCCGTCGCACGTCGCTGTCGGCGGACGTTATCTGATGAACCTCGAAAGTTCCACCACAGCCTGCTAGCATAATCGTACACGGTGATCCGCAAACGGCCTACAACGAAAACCTATAATAGTACTTCAAGACAAACCTCCGGAGCTTCAAGCTTCCCGCCTACCTCTTTCTCCCCCCGGAGAAACTCGGGGCAGGCCTCTCGCGCCTCGATCGCTAGCCCGGATTATTCATCTACGTAGGGTGGGTCAAGGTCGCGTAAATCATTGGTGGGTCCGCACAAGCCGCAACCGAGCTGATTTCCAACCCGCCGCTTGGAAAACGCCGGCACCGGCGACCGATGGCCCACCAAGGAAGTGGCTTGTTTGACCCACCCTGCCTATCGTGAATAATCCGGGCTAGCGTTTTTCGGCCTGGGCCAGTATTTCCTTGGCGCGACGGACCAGGTTGGCATCGCTTGTTGCCCCAAGCACCTCGGCCATCGCTTTGGCAACGGCTTTCGGATGCTCGGCAGCGATCTTCTCGCCAATGGATACCGTGGCCGAAGCGGCAGCCGCCTTCAATTCGGCCGTCTGCAGCAATGGCACGACCACGGCCAGCGACACGGGCGAGGGAATGCGTCCGAATACCTCGACGGCCAGAGCACGCTCCTCGTTCCGATCTGCCAGTTGCATTGCTTCATGGCACATGGCCAGGCGTCTCTCTTGCGCAATATCCATTTGCCGGAGGGCGCGAAGGGCGCCACGAAGGGCGCGAACCCGGTACTTGCCTGCCGGTAGGTTGCCCGTGACGTCCAGCAGGGCGGGGGCAACTTCGGGGCTGTGCCACTCGCCTAACACACGCGTGGCAGTGTCCCGAATCTGTTCGTCTTCGTCCAGTGCCGCGGCGGAGACGGCTTTCAGGGCGGTCGGTCCTCCGATCGATCCCAGCAGTTCAAGCAAGAAAGCTCGTGTTTCGCGCGATGCCCCTGGAAGACATTCCACCAGCCGTTTGGCACACGCATCTCTTTCAACGGAACGTCGGCACACATTCCGCAGGGCCGTCTGGACTGCTGCCGTTTCTTCTGCACCAGTTGGCGCGAGCAGCCGCCGGGTGAGGACCGGAATCCGGACCGCACCGATCGTCTCGCCCAACGAGGCAATTGCCGCCAGGCGGGTCGGCGGTTCGGTGCTGTCGGCCGCCTTCAACAAGGCCGGGATGGCGGATGCAATCTGGCGTCGTCCGGCAAGCGCGACCACAATCCGGTAATGGTCTCCCTGCGGCTCTTCGAGCATCGAAATGATGGCCGCGTCCACTCCGGCGCCGGAAAGCGAAGCGAGACTCGCCAGCGCAGCCGCCGTAACCTCCGGGTCCGACTCGGCAGCCGCATCCAGAAGCAATGCGATCGTCGATACATCGCCCAGAGTCGCCAGGGCACGGATGGCCGCGATGCGGACCGCCGGGGTCGTACTATCCGTCGCTTTCACAACGGCCTCACGAGCCGCCTTGTCGCCTCGATCGCCCAGTGCCGTAATGACCAGCGCCTGGCGGTCTTCCGAGAGCGCCGGCAAGCGGTCTACCAACACCTTGGTGACACTGTGTGTCGGAAGCTCACCAACCGCACCCAGGGCCATGGCAAACCGGATTCCCTCCGGGGCCGCGATTTCGCCGGCCAACAGACCTGCGGCTTCCTCCGGTCGGCAAAGCATCAGACCGCGTGTAGCCGCCGCAATCAACCCCAAGGGCAACTCGGTCTTCCGAAGGGCTTCGAGGGTCGCCTTCGCTTCGCTGCAATTCTCCTGCCGCCGGAGCCGGTCGGCGCAGGCCAGGGCCGCACGGCCAACTGCCGGACGCAGTTCCGATGGAGCGGTCGCCAACGTTTCTCGCAGACACGTCGCCGCGTCCGTGGTCGCGAGCTTGCCCAAGGCATCGGCCGCAGCCGCCGCAACCTGCAGGCCGGAATCCGTCAAAAACGGCTTCAGTTCGCTGACGGCTTCGCGGTCGCGCCGCGCGCCAACCGAGTGGATCACGCCGACAAGCATCGCTCCCCGAACACGTGTCAGGGCGTCGCGCAACGCTTCGTCGGCCGCCCGGTCGGGAATGGCCTCAAGACCAATCCGCGCGGCATGAGAAAGCTTCTCGTCGGTCAACAGCGCGGCCAGGGCAGGCACGGAGTCCTTGTCGCCTATCAAGGCAAGCTGCTTGCAGGCTGCCAGTTTGTCGGCATAGGGTTGCTCGGAAGCGAGAACGGCCGCGAGTTGGGCCTTTTCGGCCGACCGGTCGATGGCAGCCGGTTTGTCCTGGGCGAACAGGCCGGCCGTTCCATCGGCAAGCAACAAGACCGGAACCAGCAAGATCACAAGGGATTTCGGGAAGGACATAAAGGACTCCTCTTTGCAAAACGGAGAGATTGCGGCAAACCAACACACCTCTATACGCGCCACGGCGGCCGCATGGCGCGCTGCCGCATTCGGTTCGCCTCGTCATCATCGAGAAGTGCTTCCCGAGCCGCGTCCCATTTCAGGGCCCGGCCCGTCCACGTGGCAATACATCCCAGATGCGAAGCGATGGTCGACTGGCACCCGGCCGAAATGTCGCACGCAGGTTGCCGACGCGTGCGGATGGCGTCCAGCCAGTTGCGCTGATGTTTGATCAGTGCTTCGAACCGGTCGTACGGCCCCGGGCCGTCCCGCACCAACTCCGGAAGGTTCGAGACGAGATACCCGCTGCGGCCGACGTGGATCCAGCCACGATCGCCCACGAAAACGGCGCCGAAGTTCTGCAGCGACGTCAACACATCCCATCCCACGGGAATGATGTGTCTGTTCGGATCCAGCCGATCGTTGACCACGTGCACCGTTACGTCACCCGGATACTTGTATGTCAGGTCCGGGTATTCGCCGGTCTCCGGAGGAATGACTTCGAGCGGGCCCGAGTCATCCAGTCCCAATCCCCAATGCACCGTATCAAAGGCATGAACGCTGTTGCTTGTGAGCATGCCGCCTCCGAAATCGCGGCAGAAGGACCAGGGGACGACGCCTCGCGACTCGCCAAGTTGATGGAAACGATGATTGAACGGCCGCCACGGGGCCGGACCGAGCCAGAGATCCCAATCCAGACTCTCCGGCACCGGCTGTGCCGGAAGATCGACCTCCTGGCTGGCGCCCGGCTTGATCATATAGACGAGTTTCACCTCCCCCAGCGCCCCTTCCTGAACCAGCCTGCAGGCAAGCTGGAACTCGGGGGCCGAACGCTGGTAGAGCCCTACCTGACAAACGCGCCCGTTGCGGCGCACGGCTTCGACCATCGCGCGGGCCTCGGCAATGGTCAACGAAATGGGCTTCTCCACGAAGATATCTTTCTGCGCGTCAGCCGCCATGACCGTGGCCGGCCCATGCCAGCGTTCGCCCGTGGCAATCAATACGGCATCGATATCGTCGCGAGCCAGCAGTTCCCGCAGGTCGGTATAGGCCGTGCAGCCCCGATAGGTCCCGCTCGGCCGATCGGCAGCGTAGGCCGTTTCGACCGCCTTCTGGGCGAAGTGGCGGCGCCATCGATCGACGTCGCACACGCCCAATACCTGCGCCTCGGGATAGTTGACGAAGCGCGACAGGTGGTGCCGCTGCCCCATGAAGCCAATGCCGATGAACCCCAGCGTCACGCGATTGCTGGGCGCAACGGTTCCATCGGCGCCTCGCGCCGAAGGCGGGATTACCCAAGGCGCCAAGGCCATGGCCCCGGCCGTTCTGAGAAACGCGCGCCGGCTTGTTCCGCAATCCTTCGATCGTTGCATGGGTTTCTCCTCAGATAAACAACTTGTCTCAGTCAGGCGTGGTCAGACCAACTACTTCGCCAGTTGAATACTCTCCTGATTGAAAAACTCGGCGCACTGGCGGACCTCGGGCATTGAATCGAACCAGTCGTACGAATACTCCAGGCCGAACGTAACGGGCCGGATTCCGAGCGCATGTACCGTTTCCAGAAACCGGGCCGTCTCGCCGACGCCCGTGCCCCAGGGAACGTCATGACCACCGGCGCGCGTGTCGAGATCGTGCATCTGCACGGTAAGCAGTCGATCTTGCAGAATCTTCACCGCCTCGATCGGGTCGATACCGGACCGCATCCAGTAGCCCATGTCGGCACAGGCGCCGATGCGCGGGCTGAGCCCCTGGCAGACCTCGACAATCTTCTCCGGGCGCCAGTAGTGGGGCGAGGCCTTCTGATCGTGGTTGTGCAGGGCGACGTTGATCCCGTACTGCTGGCAGAACCGGTCGATGGTCGGCAGCGATTCCGGCTGCGGCTCGGACAGGAACGTTTCGATCCCCAGCTTGCGGCCGAACTCGAACACCTTGCGGCAACCGGCCTCGTCACCCGGGATTCGACCATAGAAGTAGGTCAACATGCGAACCCCCGATGCGTCGAGCCTGCGCCGCACCTGCTCCAGTTCCTCGTCGGTCAGCTTCAGATCGAGGTTCTTGGGAATCTCCTTGCTCACCTTCTGGAAACTGAGCCCTTCGACGTACGGGATGCCGAGTTCGGCCGTCTTGTCGATCGTCTCGAACAGCGTGTACTTGTGGAACGTGTAGGCGGTTACCGCCAAATGCCAACCGAGCTTCTCCTGCGCGCGAACGGCCGGAGTAACCAGCGCACTGGGCACGGTCGGCGCCGGAAGGTCGCCTGCGACAAACTGAAGGGCGCCCAGATAGAACTCCAGAAGGGTCGGGTCCCAGAAAACGTACGCATCGTGCCCGATCGTCGAGTAGAACACGCGTCCCTGCCCGTAGTTGCGGACCCAGGCCAGTGCGTAATCGTTGTCCTCGCGTTCCGGTTTCCGACTGCTCAGGTCGGTCTTCTCGGTATCGATGCTCAACAGCACACGCACACGTTTTCGCGAGTAGGGATCGTGGAAGCGGAAGAATTCACTCGCATAAGCGGACTCCTTGCCGGCAAAGACCCGATTGAGCGGGTGATCGGGATCGTCGAGCTTCATAACGACAGGCTCGTGGTACTGCCGGTGATTGGCCCCGCGCGCCCCGAGCATGGCGCCGAACTCCGGCCACGTCTCGCGGCATCCCTTGTGCCAATCGGTGAAGGTCAGTGACGCACCGTGGATACCGAGCAGTCCGCCGCCACCACAGACAAACTCCAGAAGGCCCTGCCGCAACTGCGGATCGTCGAATGGGTTGCCCACCGTGTTGTTGAATACCACGGCGTCGAACCGCTTGAGATTCTCGGGCTTGAACACGGCAGGATCGTCGCTGGCAACGGTCTCGAATGCGCCCGTCTTCTGGCCTATCAGCGTAAACGCCAGATTCGCGTGGGCGATCGACCGGTGTCCGGCCGCAGTCACATGCGCCGGATACTTGCGGTTGGGGAATCGCTCGTTTGAACCGGGATAGCCAACATTCAGCCCGAATAGCAGCACCTTGCGCGGCCCGGCAGGTGGAACAACCGCCTTTGTGGGAACGGCCTTCTCGATCTTCTCCCGCTCCTCGGCAGTACACCGCGTGTCGTCGAAGGGAGAAATTTGCTGAAAGTCAGCACCGGGTGTTATTGCTGCCGACCAGGCGACAAGTACAGGGCACAGCAGCGCGGCCAGCCGCTGCAAACCTTCCGGTCCTACCGCATCGATACGTCTCCACGATTCATTCCACCGCATCCTCAGTTGCATCTTTGCGCGTCTCATGGGCCATCTCCTGGAAGTATCATGGGGTCCGTGTCGTGGTTCTTGTTGGCTCGTCCGTTTCTGGGTGCATCGTTGGAGTCCCGCCTTTAGGCGGTTTGGCCTTTCCGGCTAAAGCCGGGACTCCAACGGGTTGCCATTCGCACCTGGAAGCGGGAAGTCCTTTATGTACCGTTTTCTATGCCATTGTACTCTTCCGCATGTTCGCCGGCTTCCGGCTGCGATTCTCAGTCGCCTTCCGACGCGGCTCGTTGTGGGACGTATGCGTTTTCCGTATCTGCTCGGCACGGGCCTGCTGTTTCAGATAACGCACCATGTCGCGCGAGTGCGATCGCAGCAGCGCCGCCGCTTTCTTCACATTTCCATCTTCAATCGCCTGGGCAATCACTTCATGCGCGTTGGCCAGCACCACGGGATCGACCGACGTGGTATGCTCCAGAACGAACCGGGTACGCACCTCGAAGGCCAGCGAATCCCAGACACGCAATAGGGTGCTATTTCCCGAGGCTTCGACAATCATCCGGTGGAACTGCTGGTTATGGAGCTGGAATGCAATGAAGTCGCGGCTCTTCGCCGCTGCGACAATCGCCCGTACCACGCCCTGTAACCCTGCCGTCTTGCCCTGGAGATTCGTAACGGCCGTCTGTGCAGCCAACGCTTCCAGCACGGCGCGAACCTTCAGTGCCTCGATCGTCTCTGTCAGCCCTACCTTGCGGACCCATGCGCCACGGTGCCGCTCATATTCGAGTACGCCCATAGCCACGAGTTCCCGGATGGCCTCGCGCACCGGAATGGAGCTGACGCCCAACTGTTTGGCCAGCACCGCTTCCATCACCCGCTCGCCGGGATTCAGTTCACCGCTGCCAATCTGCTCCAGCAGCGCGTTACGAACGACTTCACGTAAGGACCGTTGTTTTGCACACATATTTGAGTAAGAACTGCGCGCACGCGCGTCACATGAAAGACTCTTCCGCTCTCTCTTTTCAGCCGGCACAGACCGGAAACCGTGGCATCAACCGCCCCGGGCCGCGTCTTCATCCGATCCTGGCAGGCACCAGATTCTATAGTATCTTATATGGAACCAAACCCCGCGTCAACCGTTTCTGCTCGCGCCCAGCCCCCCGCAAATCCGCTCGCCCGGCAGCCCGTTGGAGTCCCGGCTTCAGCCGGAAAGGTCAAACCGCCTAGAGACCGTCCGGCTCAGCCACGCTGCAAGAAAAGGCCACCGGCCGGCTCGCGGTCTGTTGATTTGGTGCAGTGCTAGCAAGCTAGAAATTGGTGATTTCGGTTCGACGGTCTGGTATTGCGTTCTGCCCGTGGAGCATCGCAAGCTTTGCGATGAGTGCAACCCAATACCTTGCGATCCCATGTTCCGCTATGGTCATTGCTTGTTCTTGCGCAATCTTCCTCTCTTTCTGTGTTTTACACTTGGGCCGCACATTTGGCCGTTTCAGCGCGCAGTGTCCCTATATGACGTGACATCTTTATCAAATTGAACGCGGTTACCGCCCAGAGCCATTCGGTCTTCACTTTCTCCAGCCCCCGTAGCAAGAACTGCCGAAGGCCCATGATCGATTTGAGAATGCCAAAGGTCGTTTCGGCAATCCACTGACGTTGCTTGTAGATCGCTTTCGCGGAAGCACTACTCATCCGAGCCGCAGTCCGCTCTCGCACTTCCTCATATTCGTCTCGCCTGACGGTGCGGCCATGCTTCGTCTGGGGACTCAAACATGCGTCTGCCAGGGGGCAGCCCTCGCAATTCCTGCATTGGTATACCCGGATGGCAACCGGCTTCCCACATCGCTGTTCTCGATCGGTCCTGAAAAAACAAAGCACATTGCCCATAGGACAATAGTATTGGTCTTCCTCGGGAACATAGACGAAGCACGTCTTGGCAAGCTTGCCTGCGTTGTTCCGCTCAAGGTTGTCCCACTCCGACTCCGGAATCGGCTGTCGGGGATCGTCTCGCTTGACCGGGCTACCCTCCGCAGGCTGTTGCGACTCGATCGGAGCATAGAATTCCACCCCCCGCTGCTCCATTTCCACGATGATTGGAGCGGCGTTGTTGCCCGCGTCGGTCAGGAACTTTTCCGGTTTCTGCCCGAAAACCTCTTCGATCCGGTCGACCGAAGCCGGGATGGCCGCGCCCTCGTTCACCGAAGGCAATACGTCCGCATCTATGATGAAACCTGCCTTACCGTCCGTCGTGGCGACAGGCGTATAGTTGGGGGCGTACCCTCCTTCCTTGTTGGGCATAACGTGAGAATCCGAGTCGGTGATCGGTACCTGGGCCGGATTCTTCTTCGGGTCGATACCCTGCTGCCGCCGGGCTTCGTCTGCCGCTTTGGCTTGCTCCAATGCTTTGCGGATTTGTTCCCGTCGATGGTTTACATCGGCCAACTCTTCCGGGAGTTTTGTAGGCGAACCCTCGGTGGCCTGCTCGCCGTCGACGGTTTGCATCTGCGCTACCAAATACTCAAACAATTCATCCAAAGCCTCCAGCTTGGCCTCCAAGGTCTTTGCCGTACGCGTACGGAATCGGCTGTTGTTGGCCTTGACTCGGGTGCCATCAAACGCGACCACCCCCAAACTGATCAGCCCCAGGCCCATGGCCATGCGAGCGATTTGCCGAAACAAGTCCTTCAATTCGTCATGGAATCGGGTGCGGAACTTGCTGAATGTCGTATGATCGATCACGCGGCCTTCGACCAGCCACATGAAGTCGAATCGATAGCGGCAAGCCTCTTCCAGCTTTCGGCTGCTGCGGATTCCCCGATATAATCCATAGAGGATTGCACTGGCGATATACCGTGGATGAATTGGTGGCTGGCCACGTTTCCGTTCATACGCAGCTTCCCATTTCGACCAATCCATACCGGACAGCACCTCGTCGACGAACCGAACCGGATCATCGGGAGCAATCATTGCGTCCAAAGTGGGGTAAAAGACGTGCGTTCTCTGCCGATCGTGGGTTACTTCCGCCCAGTACTCTGACGTGGCCATCGGTTATTCCTCCCATAGAGAAAGGAAATATCCATCCCATATTAACTATATGGCCGCTTACCCAGAAAAATCAACAGACCGCTCGCCCGGCCCGCAGCCATGGTCAGTTGGCTACTGGCAATGCCCCCAATCCATTCTCGCCCCGCACGGTACCGCCGCCCGAGGCGGTACCGTGCGGGCGAGAACATGGCTTGTGGCCCACGGTTAGCTGGATGACCACGGCTCCAGGCGGGGCAAGCCCGCCGGTGGCCCTTTCTGTGAAATGCAAGTCCGTTCCTGCACCCTTCTTACAGCATCTTATCTCAGCGTCTGAGCCGGACAGTCCGCAAAGGCATGCCTCCCACCGCGAAGACAATGGCTGGGGAAAACATCGCCCCCAGAGGGACTGCTCTAGTCCCAAATCCTTGACACCGGCAACGGCTCCAACCAAAATGGTGAGCTTATCGTTGCAGTCTGGCACGAGGATGCCCCTGGACGAATCTGCGATTCCGTCGACTGCAACAGGATTCAACACCGAGACCAATCGGGCCACGAGTCGACTGCACGGGAGTTTCTGATGAGACGAGATGGTTCATGTTGTCGCTGGCTGGCCGGCGGCGCCGCGTTGCTGATCAGTATACTGGTTCTTTCGCCCGCGCATGGCGATCTGATTTCGCACTGGTCGTTCGATACCGACCTGACCGACGACTCGGGAAACGGCAACGACGGTACGGCCGTCAACGGCGCCGTTGTCTCGTCGACCGATTCAGTCTTTGGAGGCAGTTCGCTCTACCTGGACGGCGCAAGCAGTGCCTATGTCCAGACAGGCAACCCGGGCCTCCAGACCAGCAGCTTCACCATCGCGGCGTGGGTGCGGCCGGAAACTCTGGAGAGCGATTGGACCGACATCTACGGCTACTGGAGCAACAGCGGCGGGAATAATTACCCGTTTGCCTTCTACATGCGATCCGACAACAAGCTATGTGCCTACTTTCGGCCCAACATCGGCCTGCTCAGTTCGACGCAGCAGTACACGTTGCTGAATACGTGGAACCACGTCGCGGTTACCTGGGATCGTGACGCCAAGACGATGCGCCTCTATGTCAATGGCGATCTGGCCGCCTCCAAGCCGACCACGGCAGACAACGTCGATATGCAGGCGTCGGTTTCCGGTTGGACCATCGGGCGAAAGGACGACTCCGGCACGCCGTACGATGGCTACATCGACGAACTTTGGGTCTTCAACGAAGCCCTCTCGGCCCACAGCATCGACTACCTGATGGCCACCAACGTTCCCGAGCCGTCCACGCTAGTGCTCCTGCTGGCCGGGTTGGTCGGCCTCGTCATGCGTCGTCGGTAACGATTGACCGATCGGGCCTCAAGGGGCAAGGGTCGCTTCCACTCTGACAACGTCCACCGCCAATATGTTCTTGTCCCGGCGTGCGACAAGTGTGTGTAGCGAATCAGGGCTATCGAAAACAAGCCTCATGCAAGCCACGGGTTGGGCCAGTCGCCCCAGCGGTCGAGATAATGGCGATAGGCGGCGACCTCTGCGGCCTTGCTCTCCAGCCAGCCCTTCGTCTCTGTAATGATCTGCTGCTCGGTGTCGAGCGTCAACTGGCCGAGCATGACGCGAGTGCGAAGGAAGACGAAGTAGGTATCGAGCACGTCGCAGCGGCAGTAGTCGTTCACTTCGAGCAGCTTGCCAGCGTCGACCATATCTTGCACCATATCGCCTTGGACGTCCATCTTTCCCGGCTTGCCGAGCACGTTCGCAGCCAGGTTCAAACCGCCTGTGAAACGTGTCGCGCCGTAGTTGGTCAGCAGTTCGCAAAGGTCGATGTGCGACTGCGTGTTGTAGCGACTTCGAGGTTGCTCGAACGTCTTGCCCGAGGTATTGAACCAGCCGGGCAGGCTGAGCCCGTAACGGAAGGCCGCCAGTTCCAGCAAAGGGATATCGAATCCGCGACCATTGAAACTCACGAGTGTCGGCCGCCGGTAGGCCTCCCAGCCGCGCCAGAAGTGGTCGGTCATCACGTGGGCGCGGAACTGCGGTTCATCCAATACGACCACATCCTGCAATCGCATATCGCCGGCCACTTTGCCCACAGCAATCGCGACCGGTACCTGAAACGTATACGGGATGAAGTCGGTCTGGTGCTTCTCCATCAACTCGTCGCGATACCGCCGGACGGCCTCGGCCGGTTCCATGGGCTCGTCTGCGTAACGAAGCTTCGCCACCAGCGCGGCGTCGGCGGCAGTTTCGATATCGAAGACCAGGTAACGCACAGCGTTGGACATGATGAGTTCCTGTCGAGTGGCATGGGTATGCGAGTTGATGGTGCTTCGGTCTTCCGGTTCCTGGTGCGAATGGCAACCGTTCGCAGCCCCGGCTTTAGCCGGCAAGCGCAGACCGCCTGAAGGCGGGACTCCAACTACGACCGCCCAAAGGCGGGACTCCGACCATGGCCGTGTACCCATGGAAGCCGAACAATCAGTTTTCTTTCTGCCAACACCTTACACCGTCCCGTCCCATTGAGGAAGACGGGGCATGCGACAAGACGCTTCATGATGCCCCCTCCCTTTCGTTGCATACGATTGCCATTTTCGGCTTCCGGAGTGGCAATCTAGGGTGATTCGGTAAGCTGCGAGATGGGCGATGGGGGGATCGGGGATATTTAGTGATGCCGCGCTCCCGGAAAACCGACATAATCGACAAGGTGGACCTGTCGGTTGCGCAACGTATGCGACGGCAGCGTCGGCTAGTGGATAGGACGGTTCCCGGTTGGACCCACTTGCATCGACGAATTGTGCTCCTTTTGAGGACGTTTTCCCGTGCCTGGGCTATCGATTGTCGTTCCCTTCCTGGGAAACGTGAAATTACTGGAAGACACGTTGGTGTCGGTTCTTGAGAACCGGCCGGAAGCGTGCGAAGTCCTCGTCGTGCTCAACGAGGATTACGACGACCCCTACAGTCTGCACGGGGAGGTTTCCTTTGTTGCCTCGCGTCCGGACGCAGGTTTGGTTGGTGCTCTTTATCGTGGGGTGGTCGCCAGCAAATCGCCGGTGGTCCATATTCTGGCGTGCGGCATGGCCGCATGTCAGCAGTGGACCGCGGCCGCAATGCCTCACTTCGACGATCCGCACGTGGGCGCCGTTGCGCCGCTGGTGCTTCAGGCCGATCGCCCGGATCGGGTGGTTTCCGCAGGATTGGCATACCATCGCAATGGGCGAGTGCGGTGTCTTTCGGAAGGGCGCCGGGCTGGCAAGGTCGTTCCGCACTGCGGGCCGTTCGTTCCCGACATACGGGCCGCGTTCTATCGTCGTTCGGCGTTGCTGGAACTGGATGGTTGGAATCGTCGGGCCACGTTCGGTCTGGCGGGAACGGATCTGGCGTTGGCGCTGCAACACCAGGGATTCCGCTGCATCCTGGAGCCGGCCAGTTGCACATTCGCCCAGGCGAGTCTGGTGGCGAAGCACGGGGCATTCCAGACCGGCATGGATGAGGCGCGGCTCTTCTGGCGATGGGCGTCTCGGTATGGTTGGGCCGGCTCTGTAGCCAGTCACGCGGCACTGCTCGTAGGAGAATGTCTGGGGGGGCTGCTGTGGCCGCCCAGGGTCGTGCGTATGGCAGGGCGTCTTGCAGGCGGACTGTTGTCGGCCGCCGGGCAAGATCGGCCGGCTGAGCCGACCCGTGTTATTCCGTCGCCCCATTTTCGCTGTACGGCTGCGTCGTCTCAGCCGGTCATGACAACGGCTTCCCGCGACTCGTCGGCATCGAACTTTTCAGAAGCTTGCTCCAGCGGTCCCGCGGCGCCGCGGCGGGCGCCGGGGTAGAACAGTTCCACGGCAGCCAGAAACTGCCGGAAATCAGGCGGATTGCGCATCTGCGCCGCCTCTGCATACAGCTTCTCGCGGAGCTCGTAGACTTGATGGCGGCCCATCGGCCACCGTACGATCATCACGTCGTTGATTTCGTTCAGCAACTGATAGACTCGCGCACGCGTCAGTCCCATTGCGCGGGCCGCTTGCCGAACGCTCGTAATCGGACCGGCCATTCCCAGGCGGTTCTCGGCCAAGGCGGCAATCTGCTGGTTGACATCGATACGAACTTGCTCCAGCAGCGGTTGAACGAAACACTCGGCCAACTCATCCGAACTCGGAATTCCGGGCGTCTGCAGGGTCTGGCCCACCCACTGTTCCACCTGGTCGATCAACCGTGGCACAATCCGAACGATCAGGTGTTTCTGGACACCCATTCCTGCAACCATCGAATGGACACTGTGGAACACCTCAAGGATTCCGCGGATACGTTTCTCGCCGTGGGTGCGCATATTCCGCATCTCATCGAGGGTCCGGTCCACATAGGCGCTCAGGGGCGTATTCCAGATGACGCGCGTCATGGTGCGCAAACTGGGCGCGAAACGTCCGAGCGGCTGATCCCCCAAGTTGTGCTTGACCACACTCGCCCGCCACTGGGACCACACCACCTCCGAGGTCATGGCCGGATCGAAACCGTCGCCGTTTTCCGAGGCCGGTCTCGCGTGCGGCTCGGTAATTTCTCGGACCAGGCTCTCCTCGGTAGGAATCTCCGATGGGTCCGTATTCGCTGCACGGGCCAGAAGCATGACGAAAGAGTCCATCTTCTTCTGTCCGATTCCGGGCGTTGCCGCCAAGTCGCCAAAGGGTGTGTTGAGAAGGTCCTGGAGCTTGCGGCCGAGAAACGCCAGAGGAAGCCGCCGATCCGTCGGTAGCGCCCAATACGCCAACGGTTTTTGCAGGTGCTCTGTGTATTCTTTGCCCTGCAAGATTTTCCGTAGACTTTCAAGACGCCCCACAACCTGCACCTCTTCCAGTGCGGACGGCTTCACGACACTCATGATTCTCTCCTAAGAAATGGACCCACAGCGCCAAAGGGCTATTCCGTACCCCTGTGCCTTTTTTGTTGGAGCAGCCCACCTGGCGGCGGAACGCTACCACCCAGCTTTCGCCACCATGAGGCTTATGTTCACTCTGTTCCGGTTGTTGATGCCTAAGAGCATCGGACTTGGTATTCAGGTGGGGACCAAGACAATTTCCGTGGCATTTCGCCAGACTGGATGGAACGTTCACCGCCCACCTGCCTGGTGCAACACCACTTCTCACCTATTTTCGCAGACACGACCACCCATAGTCAAGAGGCTATAGCACTTTTTTCTGAAAACATGCCCTCTTGGAAGTGGCGTACGTAGCGGCGCGACAAATTGTTCGGCAAAATCAAGCCTATCTGCTGTCGCCCCCCTTGAGCGAAACCCTTGTCTACCCCCCCAATAAAATAAAAAAAGATGACTCCATGGCTATTGGGGGGTAATTATTTCTGCGCCGCCCAGTCCCCATGTTTCCCGGACAGAAACAATGGCGCACAAGGCAGTCCGTCAGCGGCCCGGTCCGAAGCCGGACCGTCATGGACTGTTGGCAGAGGGCCTTTTCGTACGATTGCTATCGAGTATCTCGGCGTACAGGTCAGAGTGCCGCCTGATAATGCTTGTAGACTTCCTCAGACGAAAGGGCGCGGGAATAGACGGCCACTTCGTCGATGCGACCCTCGAAGCCGAACTGCCCGTCCCCCCGGCCCCCAATCCACAACTCACCGCTCGACGTCGGCGGCGCCGTGGCGATCAGCTCCGGCTCGATGCGGCCGTCCAGATATACGGCTACCTTCGCGCCGTCGCGCACCAGGGCCACGTGATGCCAACTCTCGCGCGGCACCCAGTTGCGCAAGGGGATGTCCGCCGTACCTGCCGCCGCCTTCTGCGGGTCTTCGCAGGCGTGGAAAACCAGTCTGCCGGGCGAACATTCGACACCGCCGATTGCCAGGTGATCGCCGTTCGGGCCACGCGAGAAGAGATAGCCGGTGACCGGCCGGGCATCGGTCGGCATGCAGTTGTAGAACCACATCTCGACCGAATAGGACTGGCCAAGATCCGGTATTTCGGCCCCGAGTCGCTGTCCGATGAAGTGCGGCGCCCGATTGTCCCGCCCCAGGCCCGGAAAATCGGGCGCTTGCGGGCCCGGCATGTAGTAGGCGATTTGCGTTTCGAACGCGCCCAGTTCCTTGCCGTCCATCATGTTGACCGCATGGGGGCCATCGAGGTCGTTCAGCCGCCAGTAGACGGCCGGTTTCGAGGCTTCAACGGCCGCAGCATACGGCGGAATACGAGGCGGCGCGCGCATTACCCGTGTATCCCCCGCAACGTCGTCGAGCAACTGCTTCACACACGCCACGATCTTCGGCTCCGCCTCGATCTCCAGGCAACTCGATCGCGCCAGCCACGTCGTGTAACCGCCCAGAACCATCTGCTCCGGAGGTGGAAGATAGCCGTCCCAGCCGTTGGCGAGCATTACGGTGAACGTGTGCGCAAGCGGACTGTTTTCTGCAATCCGCATTCCGGTAATGGCGTACACTTCGCACGGGATGCCGACCATCGCCAGCGAACCGATCCGTATCGCCTGCAACTTGAGCTTGCGAGTCGGCGGCATCTGGGCCAGCAAGAGCTGCTCGCGGGCGTAGGCTTCCGGCAGGTCTTTCGGCGCGCGGCCTTCGGCCTCGACTTTGGCCATAACCTGCTTACCCCACGCGACTTTGGGCTCGCGGATGTTCAGCTCCAGTTCGGCCTGGCGCGCGTCGAGCGGCAGCCAGTCTTCCCACGCAATGGCCTGATAGGCCCGAAACGCCCCCTGGGCCACTTGCTCGGCAATGGAGAACATGTCGAACTTCTCGGGCTCTGCGCGACTGTAGTCCTTCAGGTATGCGTCGCCGCTGCTACCGTTGGCCAGGATGCCGACAAACGGCGGATCGGTTTTTGGGGCTTCGAGCAACTCGCCGATGCGGTTGGCAAAGACGCCGAAATAGTCGGCCGAGAGAACGCCGGCGCCGACGTAATGGATCGAGAAACTACCCAGAAGCGCGATGGGCGTTCCGTCCGGCCGCCGCACGGCCAGGATGGAAACATCGGAGTTCATCGGTCCGGACGGCTCCTCCCAGTCCGGATTCCGGTAGCCTGGATGCATGGTCGCGCGCGTGGTGGGTTCGCCGAACGGATCCACCTTCATGCGATCGGGGCGCGCGATCCATCGTCGCGATTGGGCCAACCCGGGCAGGCTTTCCACGCCCCAGCCCACCTGCGCCGGCGCGAGGTTCTGCTGGGCCTTCCGGATGCCCTCGGCAATCTTTCCCGGCAGCCACGCGCGGTAACGCTCGTCCGGATCGGTGCCCAGCACGCCGACCACAGCCGGCGCGGAATGGGTATGCGTGGCCGAGACGAACATGCGTTCGGTCGGAATGCCGGTCAGTTGGTGCGCCTTCTCCTTCGCCTGGTCGATCACGGCCCGATCCAGCACGCAACTGTCGACCACGACCATGGCAAGCTGTCCCGCGCCATCGTCGAGCACAAGGCAGCGGGCATGAAGCGGATCGAGCGCCTTCTCGGCATAACGCGGCTTGAAACCGCCGTTGACCACAACAGGAAACCAGTCGGGCGTAATATCCTGGGCGTGGGCCCCGGCGCGGAACGCGCCGGAACGGCCGGGTGCCTGCGATCCATCAGCTTCGCATCGCAACGGGAAGGAGGAAAGGCCCAGCACGGCGACGCCGGTGGAAACCAGCATCTCACGACGTTTCATGACGTATTCTCCGAGGAAGGTCTGGAAGGAAATCGTATCCACCGCCTACTTGCCCAGGTGTTCACCGCCTGGAGTTCGCGCTGCCGACAGGTCAAATCCGATGCAATTGCGGAAAACGCGAACAAGTTCCCGTACTTCAAATCCGGTCAGACGCTGAACTTGATGAACAGCACGTCATCTTCCTGGACAACATAGTCCTTGGGTTCCTGGCGCACAAGTCCGGCGGTCTTTAGTTCACGTTCGCTTCCCAGACGCACGAGATCGGACACGGTGAATATCTCGGCGCGAATGAAGCCGCGCGCCAAGTCGGTGTGGATGCTCTCGGCAGCCTCGACGGCCGTTGCCCCGCGGCGCAATAGCCACGTGCGGACTTCCTTTTCGCCGGCGGTCAGGAAGAGCATTTGCCCGCTGGTATCGAGCATGGTGCGAATCACGTGGTCGCGATCGACGCCGGTGAGCCCCATCTCCTCTTCGAACTCGGCCCGGTCTTCCGGTGTCATGCGCGACAGTTCCAGCTCCAGGCCGATCGGGATGGCCATCACCGGCACGTCCTCGGTCGTTGCGGTGGTGAACCGTTCGGGATGCTCCTCATCGTCGGCCGTGTTGACAATGACCATTCGCGGCTTTTCGCTTAGGAGCCGGAAGGCGCGCGTCACCTTCTGCTGTTCTTCGTTCAGATGGCTCTCGCGCAGCGGGGCGCCCGATTCCAACGCCGCGAGCACCATCTGGAGCGTATCTCGCTCGTGTTCGAGCTTCTCGCGCTCCTGCCGGGGAACAGGCTTCTTCAGGGTCTCCTCCAGCCGCCCCATCCGGCCGGACACGATTTCCATATCGGCCAGGATGATATCCTCGTCGAAGGACCGCATTTCGGCCAACGGATCGGAGCCGTCGAACGCGGCGGCGACGTGGATCAGGCAGCCGGCTTCACGGATCGTCGCCAGACGTTGGGCATTTCCCTCGTGCGTGCGACTGAGGCCCGGCGTATCGACCACTTCCAGCGACGCTCGCGAGATCTTTTTCGGGTGGTAGATCTCCACGAGCTGCTCGACGCGCGGCTCCGGTATGGTTGCCATGGCGCTCTGACCCGTATGGGCGTGCGACGGATCGGGCGCCACGCCCGTAAGCCATTCAAAGAACGTGCTCTTGCCCGATCCCTGGTAGCCGACAAGGCCGATTTTCATTGCAGGTTCCCTTTCGCGAATTCCAGTGAGGAGGCGCCGCCCAGAAGGCCTTGAATGATCAGGTCGACCGCGTCGTCTTCGTCCAGTCCGCGGGCCATAAGGGTCTCCAGTTGTCGCGAATCGACGCTGCCGATGGCCGCCTCGTGGGTCACATGCGCCTTCGGATGATTGACCTCGACAATCGGAATCGCCCGGGCCACCGCCTGATCCTGTACGATTTCCTTGCAGTCGACGTGGCCGCGTGCAAAGGCGGCCGACGCCGTGAGCGTATTGAATATCTCGGCCCGGGCCGAATTGCGCAATGCGATGTGCGAGGTCAGTACACCGCGGGCATACTCGCCTTCAAGGTGGGCCGCCTCGCGAATTTGCAAACGGTCGTCGCCCGTCCCGGAAATGCGGGCATTGACTTCCGTCGTACTATGCGCCTTGCCAAAAACCTCCATGTCGATATCGATCTCCCCGACACGGCCGCGGAGCAGTTCAAACTCGGTCTGGAACTGGCCGCCCTGGTCGACATAGACACGAGATCGTGGCAGGACGACCACACCGCCGTCGGGTCCGTGGACATGCCGCTCGAAATATGCATACTGCGCGTTTTCGCCCACCCGGATGACCGCGTCCATCTCGTGGCGCACCTGCCGCGCGTTCGGAAATGTACAATGCGCGACAATGCCGGCTCGGGCGCCCGACTCGATCTCGATCTCCAGGGAAATCTTCTGCACGCCGCTTTCGGGAATCATGCCGAAACACACCTGGATCGGGTGCTCGATCATGGTTCCCGCCAGGACGCGAATCTTGGCCGTGATCCCGTCTTTGCGTTCGCGTGCGTCCACTTCGAGCCCGGGAACCAGGTGCGACCCCAAGACGCGATTGGCGTGGACTTCGATGCGCGCAATGTCCGGCCGGTTGCGCAGTGTATGCGGCGCAACGCCGATCGACTCGTAGAGTTGTTTCAGCAGGTCGTCGTCAGGCACGGGCCGCCTCCAGGGCAATGTGCGATGGGCTGATATCGTCGCAACTGTGGCAACGCTGTTCGAAATAGCGGGCAATCGTATTGACCGAACCCTTGTTGACCAGCCTGCCGCAGCAGAAGAGGAACGCATGGTCCGCCTGCCGTAATACGGGCAGACTGTGCGTGATGGCCACCACGGTCGATCCCTGCCGACGAAGCTCTTGCATGGCCTCGAAGATCCGGTCGAGCGCCTCGATGTCGATCCCGCTGTCCGGTTCGTCCATGAGGACAAGCTTGGGCTCCATGACCAGGATACTGGCCAGCTCGATCCGTTTTCGCTCGCCGCCGGACAGCGTTCGGTCCACGGCCCGCTGGCCGTAGACCACCGGGTCGAGCCCAACCTGCTCCAGGGCATAGTTCACGCGGTCGTCGCTCTTGTCCTTCGCGGCCGCGCGGAGGAAGCTTTGTACGGGCAGTCCCTCGAATCGCGCCGGCTCCTGCCAGGCCAGCGTCATGCCGAGCCGGGCCCGTTCGTGGACGGCCAAACCGTTGATCGAGCGGCCCTCGAACAGTACGTCGCCATCGTGCCCGGTATAGCCGTTCAGCCCCATAATCACACTGGCCAGCGTCGATTTGCCGGCCCCATTCGGGCCGACCATCGCGTGGATATGCCCCTGCCAGAAGTCGATCGATAGGTCGTCCAAGATGCGATTCCCCCCAAGCGAGAGACTCACATTCCGGAGTGCCAGAATGATTTCAGGTGATGCAGTCATAGGATCCTCGCAAACGTTACTGCCCCCCCGCATGCGGTATCAGCGGGATACCGAAGGTCGCGGGCAGTACTACCATTTTCTTCCAAATCCCCACCCTTTTCCAGGTGGGCACCCGAAGGAACGGGCTACCTTTCGCGGCAGTGCTTTCTTTTTCAGTGGCCCGCTTAAAGGGGTAAATTCGTTGTTTCTTGATCCAGGAGTTCGATGAATCGGTGGAATCGCGTTTCCAGTTCCTTGCGGATTTGCGGTATGGCCCAATGCCTGGCAAAGCGGCGATGACCAATCCAGCAAAATACGTTCCAACCGATCAGCCAGCGGGAAAGTGCATAGTCCGCCTCCTGCTCTGGACCAAACGTACCGGATATGGTGCAATCGTCGTTTGGGCAACGGAGCCGTTTGAGGATCAAGCAAACGGGCCCATCCAGCGTGTAGAGGCGGCGCCGGTGTTTGCTGATACGCATTGCACACCCACACGCCGGACAATCCACCGCTTTCGCCTTGCGATCCATGTCTCGCCGTTCCTGGAACAGCCCGGGTTGGAGTCGATGCGAGCGGCGCGAGCAAGTCCAAACGGGACTTCACTCGCAAGCCCAGGGTGAAACCCTGGGTCCCTCTGAAGTCCATCCTGCGAAATACGGCGGATGTGGTGGGGCTCGTACCTCGGCCCATCCTACTTGGCGCGTCGGCGCAGTAACAGTCCCAGGCCGCATAGGACCAGGAGGAAGAAGGTCGATGGCTCGGGTATGAAGAGTCCTCGCAGGTAGAGGCCTTCTCCGTAGGCGCCGGCTGCCAGGTATTCGACCCGCAGGTTGGCCGGATCGAATGCGTCGAGCCATTCGGTGGCCTCGGTTGTGTCAAACGAGATCAGGTCCGGATCCCAGGTGACGCTATCGAAGCCGAGGAACAACGGCAACGCATAGCCTGCGTGCATTTCACATCCTGCGTCGGTCAGCGCCAGGGTCCATTCCGTCAGCGTCAGATCGCCGCTGACTACGATTGCATCGGAAGCTCCTGCTTTCTCCGTACCTTGCTCGACTTCCCATCGGTACGTTGTGCCGCTGGCCAGGGTCAGATCGCCGTCCACCTGAAAGTCGGTCACCACGCCGGGAGCAGAACTCGAAGGATCGCCGCCCGGGTCAAGCACGCCGGTGACTGTGAGTCTGCCGACCGAACTGCCGAGCTGGATCGACTGTCCGCCCCGGACATCGGCAAAGGTGAACCCGCCAGGCGCTCCGTCGAGCGTCAGGTTCACGCCGTCGCCGATCGCCAGGTTGCCGAAGGTGGCCGTCGTCGGGCTGTCGGCGTAGAGTGTGGAATCGGCGCTGACGGTAAGATTGGTGTCGGGCAGATGGACCATCCCGCCGATGCCACCGCTCCAAGTCGTACTGATGTTGTACTTGGCCGCCAGGTAGCCGCCGATATTGTCCATTTCCACACTGCTCAGGACCCTGTCGAATACCAGGATTTCGGCGACGCTACCTCGCAGGCCTTCGGTGGCCGGGGTCAAACGCGATCCCACCTGGAGCTGGTCGGTTCCGATGTTCAATGTAACACTTCGACTGCCAACCGCCTTGCCGTTGACCCACCAGATATCTTCGTCGCTGTCGCTATCGTATGTGGACAAGGCGATATTGGCATTGTCGAGGCCGTCGGTGCTGGAGGAATTCCATCCGTCGCCCCAGTAGTGGTTGCCGATTTCGCCGCCACCGCCGCTGCGCGAAACCGAGTGGCCGTACGCTTCGCGCGTCGTTGTATCGCCCATATGGAACGTGTGCTGGTAGTTCTGGCCGGTGTTGACGGCATCGGCCCAGACGGTGATCACGGTGAAGTCTTCGTGGCCGCTGACGCCGGTCGAGTTGCCCGTGGTGGAGGTCAGTGCGTCACCACCACTACCGCCGTCGAAGTAAAGTGCCGCCTGCCCGTTCAGGCTGGCAACCGACGCCTGGTACGTCGGCTGGTCGCCTGTGGAACTCTGCTGGACGCTGATGCCGCTGCTGCTCAGGTCGTCCCACCGGGCGACGGCTTGGCCGTCGGCAGTGATCTGCGAAGTCCCGGCCGTATCTTGATACAGGCTCGCGGTGTCACTGGCGTCGAGGTGAAAGACGAGCCCGCTGGGAATACTTCCGGCGGAGATCGTAACGGTTCCACCGGTGAGGCCGAGTCTTTGGGGGCCTGCAGTCGTCACGCTGTCACCTCCGATGGTGAAAGCTGCGCCGCTTCCCGCGATGGTGAGTCCGGGTGTCGCGAATTGGCCACCGTCGCTGATGGTCACGTCGTTGGCGCCCGTATTGATCTCGCCGGTGCCGAAGGCCGACAGGTTGGCAGCCTGCATCGCGGCGCCGGTCACCAAGGTTCCGGCTCCTACGCTGACAGAGACGTTGCCAAGGTTGGTTGTGCCTTGGGCAAGTGCAAGCTGGCCGTTTCCGGTTTTGGTCAGCGCGGCGGTAGCGCCATTGCTAAGCAGCGGCGAATTGATGATCACATCCGCCGCGTTGTTGATTCCGACCTCTGTGGCGTCCGCATCGAGTGCGGCGCCGGCGAACGTCACGTCGCTGGGAGCGCCGTTGACATTGACCGTCCCGCTTTTCAGGGTAAGATTCCCCAAAGCGGCGCTGGTCGGAGTGTCCATTTGGAGCGAGCCGCCACCATCGACGTTCACGTCGATTTCCGTTGCGTCAATAGCACCGGTCTGGGCGAGGCGAAGCGTTGCGGTATCTCCGGCCAAGGTGACCGTGGTATTATCAGGACCAAAGGGTTTGGCCACCGTAGCTTCCAGCATGCCTGCGTTCACCCGCCAATCGGCATTCTGCATACCGGTGGAAGCCCGATTGAGGGTCAGCGTGCCGCTGCCGTCCTTGGTAATGGTGACGGTGGCGCCATTTCCGTTCAGGCCGGCCGAATCGGTCAGAATGGTATCGGTTTCGGTGATCAGGCCCACAGCGCCGTCGGTGGTCGGATCGATGCTCACCTGCCCGACGATGAGTTGGTCGGCGCCGGTAATGCGCAGATCGCCATTGACAAGGACGAGTTCGTCCAGCGCAACCGTCGTTCCGGCGCCAAGTTCGAGCGTGGAGGTTGCCAACACCGCCGGAACGCCCCAAAGCCCCGATTGCATGTAATCACTCGGGTCCACCCGCAGTTCGGTACTACCGGGCTCGGTGAAGTACCAGTTCACACTCGCGCCACCGGCGAATTCATGCGCCATATAGATGACGCTGTACGACTCACCTTCGGTCAGGTCGACACTACCGCCGGAACTCCAGGCGTAGCTGCCCACGCGTTCGGAGCTTTGGAACACGCCGTCGCCGCTCAGGTCGATGTACATCAGGCCGGCATCGTCATTATCCCAGCGGAAGTTATGACTGCCCGAGGTTCGCGCCGTGAACGTGCCGCTGAAAGCGGTAATAAAATCGTCGGCACTGCCGCTGAAGTTTGGAAAGGAGTTCCAATTCTGGGTTGTGCCGCTAATGAACGTGTTGTTGTTGGCGTCCTCGCGCCCGTCGATCAGGATCGTGTCGGTCTTGTCTCCGGTAATGACGCGCGTGGTATTGTGCTCGTAGGCGGCGTCATCGAGGTTCAGATAGGTTATGTCACGTGAAGGGATGTTGAAGAAGACCGAACCCATCAGGCCGTCGGCGAGCCGGTTATCGACGGTCAACGTCGTTGGCAGGCTG
Organism: Thermoguttaceae bacterium; assembly: GCA_040772845.1. Classification (GTDB taxonomy): domain Bacteria; phylum Planctomycetota; class Planctomycetia; order Pirellulales; family Thermoguttaceae; genus PWXP01. The sequence goes on along the minus strand of JAXGXG010000001.1, from coordinate 3,045,609 downwards.
GTCAGGGTGTCGGTTTGGAGGGTTCCCCCGGTCAGGCGAACATCGGGCGAGCCGGCCAGACCTTCGGGGCTGGTAACGGCCAGCGTACCGCGAGTGACCTCGAAGGTCGTTGCCGCAGCGGACAGCGAGCCACCAGCGCCCAGTGTGAGAGTTCCATCTCCCTCCTTGACGATCGTGGTTGGGGCGCCACCGTCGAGGTACGTGAGGGCGGTAACGTCATTCATTGTGCCTAGCGTCACTTTGCGCCCGGCCGCTCCTTCGACGTCGAGTCGGGAGAAATCCGTATTGCCGCCAGTCGTGTAGAGTATGGCGCCGTCTTCGAGTGTTAACGTGCCGAAAGGAAGCGGCGCGCCGTATTGCGAGTTGAGCGAGGAAACATGGCTCGCGCGAACATCGGTGGACGTCAAGGCCGGCGCACCACTGCCTGTATCGACGAAGTTGACCGTGCTGCCGAGCAATTCCAGGTCGGCGCCGCCCAGCGATACGCCTTCTACCGCAAAGGTTGTCGCCGCCAGGACCCGAAATGTTCCTTGCCCGGCATCCAACGGCGCCTGGCTGAGGGTAATGGTTTTGGTACCGCCGAGGTCGAAGGTAACTTCGCTAGCGCCGCCGCAATTGAAATTGACCAGCCCCAGATTGACTGCTACCAGAGCTTCGATCCCGACAGCAGTCGGTCCAGCCGTTACGACATTGGTGTTGGTGATATCGATTCCGCCATCGGCCCCTTGGAGCGTGACAACGCCCGTATCGTGAAGTTCAAGCGCACCAACGACAACCGCACCCTCAGAACAGGCGTTGAGCGTCGAGCCCGGAGCATCGACGGCAACGGTAACACCGGTGAGGTCGTACATCAACTCCGTTGCTTCGGAATTCCATACATCGGCCTGTGCCGGATCGGTGGGATCGATGAATGTCAAGTCGTCGTAATCCAGGTTGGGACCTTGGCCGAACTTGGCCTCCATATTGGCCCCGCCGGATGCCTCGTACCAACCGATGTAGATTTCGTGAACGCCGGCCCCCAAGGTAACCGTTGCCATTCGCTCGGTGCGGCCCTGGTTCCGGTTGCTGTCGACGACGAGTTCGCCATCGATCCACCAGACACTACCGTCATCGCTGGCCGTTGCGAAGGTAATCTCGCCTGCCTCCAGCAGTGCCTCGGAGCCGGGGAGTCCCACGGTCAGCGTTCCCGACCAGACGGCGCCGAAGGAGTTGGGGTCGCTTTCGGCAATAGTCCCGTCGGTGCGAATATAGTAGTCGTTGGGCGCCGTCTCATCGAGGTCCAGGTAGGTGTGTCTTCCTTCGGCATCCATGCGTGCACTGCCCACACTGAACAGGTCGTCGTAGATGGCTGTTCGCGCCAGATAGCCCTTGCCTGGCCCCAACGGATCGAGGTAGGCGGTGCCATAGGTCGAGTAGTATCGCTCGCGGAGATCATCTGCGGTCCCGGTTGCGCTAACACCGGGCCTTATCGTGAACATGCCGCCGCCAAGTTCAACCCGAGTAGCGCCGGCCAGGGCGTCGGCGCCGCGCAAGTAGAGTTCCCCCTCCTCGACTCGCAATGTTGTGCTGCCCAATTGGCTGAGTTCCAGGTTGTTATCGATTCTGAGCGAGCCCGATCCGCGTTTGGCAAGCGTACCGGCCGTCGCCCCGTCATTCCATGCGCCGATGCCCAGCACCTCGCCGCCGACCGTGATGTTCGTGTTTCCGCTGCTTGCGACGGCCGTCACCAAGCCTGCGTTGACATTCAGGTTGGCGCCGTCTTGCAGCGTCATCGGAGCCGTTGAACCCACCACAAAGGGACCGCCCACGTCGAGCGTGGCCCCGGCGCCGACGGTCAAGCTGGCGGCCGAATCGACCATCATCTCGTCGATGACATTGAGGCTTTGCCCTGTGTCCACCACAACCGCGCCTCCGGTCATGCCAAGACTCAACGCCGAGTGTGCTGCCTCGACGGTTACCTGCCCGCCGGGAACAATGGCGTCGATCGTTGCGTCAGGCCAACTCGGAGGTGTGCTGCCGGTCCAGTGGGCCGTTCCCCAATCGTTGTCCGTTCCGTCCCAAGTCAACTGGGCCGAAACCGGCACAACCAAGATACAAACCAGCGCAATGCTAAGAGAGAAGGCGCGCGCAATGGAAAAAAACATCTCAACACTCCTTGTCCTCACGAGATCGTGGCTAGGCAAGACAACGGGTGTAGGGCCCAAGATACCATCCAGGATAACAAAAATATCCGTCATGCACAGCCTATTTTTCCTGGTTTTCATGTGCCCCCCCGCAAGAGGGGGGCTAGAGCAAGGAATACCACGTGGCCCGTACCGTCGGCAAGGTGCTCCTGGCTACGGAGATCGTCCGGCTTAGTGGCATTCCAAGGAAGCCATAAACAAGGCGATATATGCCGTAACTGTTCAGAGAACAATATCGGTCCGCTCCGATACACCGGACTTGGACACCCAAGCCGGGTGGTTCGGAGAAGCGACCGCTGGATGCCTCCACGCCGACGGACGCTCGGTGGACTCCACTCACGCACAAACGGCCTGCGTGCTCCAAACGACAAGAGACAAAAGAGGACACACTGCCGAAACGGCAGTGGCGCGTGTGGGGTAGTTGCAGGGACGGCCGAGCGCAATCGGCCGTCCCTGCCCGTGTCGTTGATATGCCGGCTGATGTCAACCGTCTTGCTTGGCCAGGTAACTGGCCACGCCTTCGGCGGTCGGTTTCATGGCTTCGTCGCCCTCATGCCAGTTGGCCGGGCAGACATCGCCGTGCTTCTCGAAGTGCTGCAAGGCCGTCAGCACGCGAAGGGCTTCCGGCACGCTCCGCCCGATCGGCAGGTCGTTGATGACCGCGTGGCGGAGAATCCCCTCCCGGTCGATCAGGAAGAGCCCTCGCAACGCAACGCCGCCTTCGAGCAGCACGCCGTATTCGGTCGAGATGCGCTTGCTCAGATCGGCCACGAGCGGGTAGGCAACCTTGCCGATCCCGCCCTTGTTGCGCGGCGTATTCTTCCAGGCCAGATGGGTGTAGTGCGAATCGACCGATGCACCCAATACCTGGCAATTCTTCGCCTCGAACTCCGCCAAAGCTCTGTCAAACGCAACGATCTCCGAAGGGCAGACGAAGGTGAAGTCGAGCGGGTAAAAGAACAGGATAACGTACTGTCCGCGATACTGAGACAGGCGTATCTCCTGGAACGAATTGTCCGGCATGACCGCCTGGGCAGTGAAATCGGGTGCTTCTTTGGTAACAAATGCCGCCATAGATCAATCTCCTTTAGGATTCTCGGTTTTCAAGGCTAATATGCCGAACGACTACGCACTCTCTTCGGCTGCAGCCGGCGCGGCGCGCCGTCCCAGTTCGTTGTCCATCATCAGCAGGGCGTGGCCGTGCTCGCCCACCAGTTTCAGCTTGTCGCAAATCGCGCGGGCCGTCGATTCTTCCTCTACCTGCTCGTCGACAAACCACTGAAGGAAGTTATTCGCCGCGTGATCGCGCTCGCTAACGGCCAGATCGACCAACCCGTTGATCATGCCCGTCACCTTCTGCTCATGCGCGTAGGCATCCTGAAAGGCCTCCAGCGGCGAGTCCCAATCGGCCTTGGGCTTTTCAATCGCTTCCAGCAGGACACGACCGTCTCGCTCGTTGACAAAGGCGAACATCTTCATGGCGTGAAGCTGTTCTTCGGCTGCCTGCGCCCGCATCCAGCCGGCCATTCCTGGCAACCCGGCCGACTCGAAATAGGCCGACATCGCCAGGTACAGATACCCGGAGAACAACTCCGCATTGATCTGCCGGTTCAACGCATCTTGCATCTTGGTGTTCAACATGGACTCGACTCCTTGTAAAGATGGACACTCTGTTTCTGAGGACAATACCGGGGACTTCCGGCACAAAACGACTATGTTCTTCCCGCGTTTCGGCAGGCTGGGCACACGCCCAGGTAATCCAGCCGATACCCGATGATTTCATACCCGGCCGTTTCGTCAAGCTCCCCCACAGACAATTCTGTGGGGGTGCCGGGCAAATCGGCGACGCGTCCGCAACGCACGCAGCGAACGTGGCTGTGCAATGAGGTATCGGCGTCAAAGCGGGCTTCGCCTGCCCCGGTGAGCCGTTGCGCCTTTCCGCACCGGCAAAGCAGGTCGAGGTTTCGATAAATGGTTCCTAAACTCACCTGCGGCAGGCGTCGCCGGACACGGTCGTAAAGCTGCCTTGCGGTCGGATGCGATCGGTCGGCTCGCAGTTCCTCCAGGAGCACTGCCCGCTGCCGGCTGTGCCTTCGAGTTGCTGTTTTGCCCATGGCTACCCCACTACATAATAGTAATCACTACTATTTTAGAGTCCGGGCAATACCCTTTCTGGGCGAAGATGTACCACCTGTCGGTGTCTTTGGCGCTGTCGGTCCGGCAGTGTCTTTCTTTTCCGACCGGGCGAGCCGGCCAGTGGCGACTTCATGGTCGTCACCAACGTCGATTTCAGTACTTTTTTGGGGTGTTTTCAGCCGGACAGTCTCCGAGGCCTTATCTCTTTCGCAGTTCCATAAGCCTGACTGTAGGTACCCCCGACTTCTATTACTTTCAGCCCAAAACTGAGCCCTTTCGCCCCGGATTGCGTTCGGCAAGGCAGCGGTTATGCTTATGGCACCATTAGCGAAGCCCGAATTGGCTCCCGAAACCACTCTTTCTAGCTGGACCGAGGTACACAATATGGATTGTCAGGCGTTTATCGAAGAACAGGTTGCAGCGATCCGTGACGCCGTGGGTGAAGGGCGGGCTCTGAATGCCCTCAGTGGCGGCGTCGATAGTTCTGTCGTAACCGCACTCGGGCATCGCGCCTTAGGCGACCGGCTTCGGAGTGTCTTCGTCGATAGCGCCCTGATGCGTCAGGGAGAACCACAACGGGTCGTCGAGCTGTTTGCCGCCATGGACATTCCGGTGGAGATCATCGACGCGCGTGCCGAGTTCCTGGAAGCGTTGAGTGGCCTGACCGACCCCGAGGACAAGCGGAACGCCGTGACCGACACGTTCTATTCAAAAGTCTTCGGCCGGATCGTCCGCGAAAGCGGTGCCACCCACTTGCTGCATGGCACCATCCTGACCGACATCGAAGAGACGGTCGACGGCATCAAGCGGCAGCACAACATACTCACGCAACTGGGCATCGACCCGAAGGAGGCGTACGGGTATCACGTGCTGGAGCCGCTGAAGACGCTCCGGAAAGACGACGTGCGTGAAGTCGCCCGGGCGTTGGGATTCCCCGCGGAGCTATCCGAGCGAATCCCGTTCCCGGGCCCGGCCCTGGCCACGCGCATTGTAGGCGAGGTAACGGCCGAACGACTCGAAACGGTCCGCGCGGCAACGGCCATCGTCGAGGAGGAACTGGCCGACTCGGGCGCGTTTCAATACCTGGCGGTCCTGCTGAACGACCGCGCCACCGGCATTCGGGACGGTCGGCGTGAGTTTGGGCAGATCATTGTGGTGCGGTGCCTCGACAGCACCGACGCCCGGACGGCCACCTCGGTCGATCTGCCCTGGGAGAAGCTGCACCGCATATGCGAGCGCGTTACGGCCATTGCGGGCGTGAACCGCTGTCTGTACGACATGACCCCGAAACCACCGGCCACGATCGAATACGTGTAACAAACGTTGCCCCTGACAGGACGGGCAGGCGGTACAACTGCCCTCAGGAACTGAATGGTTGTATCGGTTCCGCCAGGGGCATGTGAAGATACGGCCGCTCGGCGCCTCGCTGTAGAACCACCGCACTTCGAGATTCAAGGAACCCCACCGTGCCAAGACGAGACGACATCCACAAAGTTATGATTATCGGGTCCGGGCCAATCGTCATCGGCCAGGCGTGCGAGTTCGACTATTCGGGGACACAGGCGTGCAAGGCGCTGCGAAGCCTGGGTTACGAGGTCGTACTGGTCAACTCGAACCCGGCCACCATCATGACCGATCCCGGCATGGCGGACGCCACGTACGTGGAGCCGCTGACCGTCGACAGCCTGACCGAGGTCATTGCCAAGGAGAAGCCGGATGCCCTGCTGCCGAACCTGGGCGGGCAGTCCGGTTTGAACCTCGCCTCCGAGCTGCACAAGGCAGGTGTTCTGGCGGAGTACGGGGTGAAGGTGATCGGCGTGCAGATCGATGCGATCGAGCGGGGCGAGGACCGGCAGGCGTTCAAGGATACGATGGCGAAGCTGGGCATCGACGTACCGCGAAGCGAGATTGCCCGGACGCTCGAAGAGGCCGAAGCCATTGTCGAACGGATCGGGCTGCCGGCCGTCGTCCGTCCGGCCTATACCATGGGCGGCACGGGCGGCGGGTTGGTGTTCAATATGGACGAGTTCCGAACCGTGGCGCAGCGTGGGCTGGCGGCCAGCATGGTCGGGCAGGTACTCATCGAAGAGTCGGTGCTCGGTTGGGAGGAGTTGGAACTGGAAGTGGTGCGCGACGCGAAGAACCAGATCATTACGGTCTGTTTCATCGAGAACGTCGATGCGATGGGTGTCCACACGGGCGATTCCTACTGCACGGCGCCCATGCTCACCATCAGCCAGGAACTGCAAGATCGCCTGCAAAAGCAAGCCTACGACATCGTCGAAGCGATCGAGGTGGTGGGCGGCACGAACGTCCAGTTTGCCCACGATCCGGTAACCGGGCGGATCGTTGTCATCGAGATCAATCCGCGCACGTCACGATCGTCGGCCCTGGCCTCCAAGGCGACCGGTTTCCCCATCGCTTGGGTATCGTCTCTGCTGGCCGGCGGATTGACCCTGGATGAACTTCCCTACTGGCGCAAAGGCACGTTGGACAAGTACGAACCGTGGGGCGATTACGTTGTGGTGAAGTTCGCACGGTGGGCCTTCGAGAAGTTCCCCGGCCTGACGGACAAGCTCGGCACGCAGATGTTGGCCGTCGGCGAAGTGATGAGCATCGGCAAGACGTACAAGGAGGCGTTGCAGAAGGCCATTCGTTCGCTGGAGATCGGGCGCTACGGGCTGGGATTCGCCAAGAACTTCCACGAACTGCCGCTCGAGGAGCTGATGCGACGGCTCTCGCAGGCCACGAGCGAGCGGCAGTTTCTCATGTACGAGGCGCTCCGCAAAGGCGCCGACGTCCAGACGCTGCACGAGAGAACCTATATCAAGCCGTGGTTTATCGAACAGATGAAGGAGCTGGTCGAACTCGAACAGCGCTTGCTCGAATATCGCGGAAAACTGCCGTCCGATGAACTGCTGGTCCAGGCCAAGAAGGACGGATTCGCCGACCGCTACCTGGCCAGGCTGCTGGGCATTCAAGAGTCGGAGATTCGCAACCGCCGCAAGGAGCTGGGCGTGGTCCACGGCTGGCAGCCGGTGCCGGTGAGCGGCGTCGACGATGCGGCGTACTACTATTCCACCTACAATGCGCCCGACGCGAGTCCCGTTTCGGAAGACCGGAAGATCATGGTCCTTGGCGGCGGCCCGAACCGGATCGGCCAGGGGATCGAGTTCGACTACTGCTGCGTCCACGCTGCGTTCGGCATTCGCGACGCCGGCCTCCAGTCGATCATGGTCAACTGCAATCCGGAGACCGTCTCGACCGACTTCGATACGTCGCACAAGCTCTATTTCGAGCCGCTTACGGTCGAGGACGTACTGGCCATCTACGAGAAGGAGAATCCGGATGGCGTTATCGTGCAGTTCGGCGGGCAGACGCCGCTGAACATTGCCCGCGAACTGGCCGACGCTGGCGTTCGCATCCTGGGCACGTCGCCCGACTCGATCGACCTGGCCGAAGACCGCGACCAGTTCCGGCACATGATGCGCGACCTGGGCATCCCGCAGCCGGAGAGCGGCATGGCCAGCACGGACGAACAGGCGATCAAGATTGCCGGCGAGATCGGCTATCCGTTGATGGTCCGGCCGTCGTTCGTCCTGGGCGGCCGCGCGATGGAAGTCGTTCATGACGAAACCATGCTCCGCCACTACTTGGCCGTCGCCGTCGAAGTGTCGCCCGAGCGGCCGATCCTCATCGACCGGTTCCTGGAGAATGCCATCGAAGTCGAGGCCGACGCCCTGGCCGACGGCGGAGACGCCTTCGTCCCGGCGGTGATGGAGCACATCGAACTGGCCGGCATCCATTCAGGCGACTCGGCGTGCGTCATTCCGCCCATCAGCATTCCGCCGAAGCATATCGATACGATCCACCAGTACAACCGGAAGATCGCCATCGAGTTCAAGGTAGTTGGCCTCATGAACATTCAGTACGCCATCTGCAACGATACGGTGTACATTTTGGAGGCGAACCCGCGGGCAAGCCGCACCGTGCCGTTGGTGTCGAAGGTGTGCAACATCCCCATGGCCCGCATCGCCACCGAGATCATGCTGGGCAAGAAGCTGGGCGAGTTGGGCCTGGGTAAGAAGGTCATCCCGCACTTCGGCGTGAAGGAGGCCGTCTTCCCGTTCAGCATGTACCACGAGGTCGACCCGGTGCTCGGTCCCGAAATGCGGAGCACGGGCGAGGTGCTGGGCCTGGCCAACTCGTTCGGGCTGGCATTCTACAAGGCGGAGCAGGGCGCGCAGTCCCGGCTGCCATCGGAAGGGACCGTGCTGATCAGCGTTGCCGACCGCGACAAGCCGGCCGTTGTTGAGGTTGCCCGCCGCTTCGCCGAGTTGGGTTTCACGATCAAGGCTACCGAGGGCACGCGCCGCCACCTGGCCGAGGCGGGCATCGAGTCGGAAGGTATCGCCAAGTTGAGCGAGGGCCGGCCGAACATTGCCGACGCCATCGCCAACGGCGAGATCCACCTGATCATCAACACGCCCAAGGGCAAAGAGAGCAAGCAGGACGATTCGTACATCCGCAAGACGGCCGTCCGTCGCAAGCTCGCCTACATCACCACGCTTTCCGCCGCCCTGGCCGCCGCCAAGGGGATTGCCGCCTATCGCGCCGGCCACGGCCAGGTGAAAAGCCTGCAAGAATACCACGGCGATATCCGCTGAACACGCACGTCACTGCCCGAGAAGTTTCTCGAGCTGCCGCGCGAGCAGCGCCGGATCGTTGCTTTTGACAAGATGGTCGATCTGCTGCTTGGGAACCTCCAGCTTCTCCAGCGCCGCAGCCACGCGCTGCCAGAGGCGTTCGCGGGCCTTGCCTTCGGCCAGGTACAGATCGGTGATCAGTTCACTCAGTCGCTGGGTGGCGATCGAATCGCGATTCCGGTAATAGTTCCGAATGATTTGCTGTTGATACGCCGTATGTTTCTGGGCCATGCATCGCTCCTTGGGTGTGGGTATTATGGCCGATCTTCCGGCGGTGCGCCGAGCCCCTGCATTTGTCTGCAAAGGACACCCCCCGGGTGATTCATCTTGTCTGTTCGGCAGCCCGTACCCCTTCTTTCTGCCTGTTCTGCGGCAACCTGACAGAACGCGTCCGAACCCGGTACGGGACGCTGGTCCGTCTTTTCGACCAAATGACCGCGAGTTCATGAATATCGGAGGCCGGAAAACCTGGCAAGTCATTTCGGGACATGGCCGAACCACCCCCTGCCATGTTTCGCTTCTGGACTCTACCATTGCCGCATGGGCAATCGAAAACGGCATCCACTGATTTCCGGGGCAGTCGTCACAAGCCTGGGGACGCTCCTTAGCCGCGTGCTGGGCATGTTGCGTGATATGGCCACGGCCGCCATTCTGGGCCTGGCAGGCAGCCCGGTCATGGACGCCTTCGTTATCGCCTACCGCATTCCCAACCTGTTCCGCCGTCTGTTCGGTGAAGGCGCCCTGACGGCCAGCTTCCTGCCGGTTCTCTCGGCAGAGTTGGAGCGCGATCGCCAGCAAGCGTGGCGGCTGGCCAGTGTCATGCTCAGTTGGGTGACCGTCCTGCTGGTGGGTCTGGTGGGGTTGGGGGAACTGCTGTTGCTGGCCGCATGGTGGTTCTGGGGCGATCTGCCCGGCATGAAGCTGCTGCTGGGCCTTTCGGCCACGCTGCTGCCGTACCTGATGTTCATCTGCCTGGCCGCCCAACTCAGCGCCACGCTGCACGCCTTGCGGCATTTCGCCACCCCGGCGCTGACGCCCGTGCTGTTGAACCTCTGCTGGCTGGCCGCCGCATGGTGGGTGTGCCCGTATCTGAAACCGAACCAGGAGGCCCAGGCGTACGCCATTGCCGGCGCGGTTCTTGTTGCCGGTGTATTGCAGGTGGTTGTGCAGATTCCCGTTTTGTGGCGGCTCGGGTTCCGCTTCCACTATCACTGGCCGGATGCGCGCGCCGGCATGCTCCGGGTCGGCCGATCGCTGACGCCCATGCTGTTCGGCCTGGCCATAACGCAAATCAATACATTTTTCGACAGCGTGATTGCCTGGGGCATGGCCCGAGCACCCGGCGGCCCCGAACGTATCCACTGGCTGGGCGATCTGGTCCGATACCCGCTTGACCAAGGCGCGGTTGCCGCGCTGTATTACGGCGAGCGTCTTTACCACTTTCCGCTGGGCGTGCTGGGACTCGCGGTGGCCGCCGCCATCTTTCCGTTGTTGAGCCGCCACGCCGCGCGCGGCGATCGCGAGGCGCTGGGCGCCGATCTGTCGCTCGGACTCCGCATTGTTCTCTGCTTGGGCGTCCCGGCCGGCGCCGGCCTGGTCCTGCTGGCCGATCCGTTGGTGCGTCTGCTGTTTGAACGCGGGCAGTTCACCCCCGACGATACGATCCGCGCAGCCCGCGTGATCACCGCGTACGGAATGGGCGTGTGGGCGTTCTGTGCCCTGCCGGTTGCCGTGCGCGGATTCTATTCGCTGGGTGATAGTGCGACGCCCGTTCGCGTCGGCGTGGGCGCTATGTTCCTGAACTTGACGCTGAACCTGACGCTTCTTTGGAGTATGGCCGAACGGGGCCTGGCCGTTGCCACATCCATCACCGCGAGCGTGCAGGTGGTGGTCCTTCTCATGCTTTTCTCGCGTCGGGAGAGTCGGCTACGGTGGTCGGAGTTGGCGGCCACGGCGCTGCGAACCCTTGCGGCCACAACGGCGATGATCGCCATATGCCTGATCGTCCTGGCGCACATTCCGCCTGCCAAGGGTCTCGGCAATGAGCTGGCCCGCGTCTTCGCCCCGATGACCGCCGGCGCCGTCGTCTACGCCCTGGTATTTCGGCTGGTGGGCGGCCGCGAGCTTTGGCAGCTTGTGCGTCAGCGTTAGAGGAATGGATCGTAATGTAGGGTTGGTGGTTCCGGCGTTCCAGACACCCTTATTTCACCTTGGCATCTGGCGCAGTGCCGGGTGGTTGCTTTTCCAATAGTCGGTCGCAAGCCGGGTTCACACACGCGTTGACGTTCCGCCAGGGCAGCTTGTTGTTGTCGGACTGCAGAGGCCCCTGGCTTGACCAGGGGAGTGTCACGCTCGATGCTACCAATCGGGCAAGCCCCCCGCCTTCTTTCCATCACCCTCCGGCGGCGTTGCCGCCGGAGGGTGATGGATGGTTCTTTGAAAGGCAACGTAGTGTAGCAAAAAACGTGAAACTCTCCCGGGCAAGCCGGGAGCCTCTTCTTTGCAGGTTAACGGTCGCATTAGGATGGCAGGCGTATTTGTCATTGCTGCCGGACACGCGTGGGTGAACCTGGTCTGTGGCGGCTTGTAGCGGTGGTGCGTTCTGCGGCTACGTCTGCCGCATAGGCGATGTTCGGTCGCTTGACAGACCAGAACCACCCACCCTACCTCTTGCGCAACATCCACAAATCGCACGTTGACCTTATAGAAAACGGCCGTTATTCTAAAAGCCGGTGTTTGTTTCGAGTTCGTTTTATGACATGGATGCCAGCAATGGTTCTGGCAAGGAGGCTTTAGGTGATATTATCTGCCGGACTCACGCCTGCATGGCAACAGATTCTCGTCTTCGACGCGTTCCGTTACGGCGAGGTGAATCGAGCGGCGGAGGTGGTGTGGTGCGCTTCTGGCAAAGTGTTCAATGCTGGCATCGGGGTGCAGTACCTGGAGGGGCCGGGTCGGATTTTGGCGCCGGTGGGCGGTCTGGCAGTGGCGCGGATCGAGGCCGAGTTCGACGCCTTGGGCGTCTCCTATCGCTGGGTCCAAACTCGGGCCGCAACGCGTATTTGCACGACCATTCTGGACCGTGCGACCGGCGCCATGACGGAACTGGTGGAAAACGGCCGTCCGCTGACGTCCGACGAACTCGACGCCTACCGCGAGGCCTATCGGGAAGAGGCCGCGCGTGCCGAGGTCGCTTTGCTCATGGGTTCGCTACCGCAGGGGACGCCGGACAGCTACTACCGCGAACTGATGCTTGAGACGCCTTGCCCGGCCGTACTCGATTTTCGCGGCGAAGGACTGCTTTCGGTCTTGGATCTGAAGCCCTACGTCATCAAACCCAATCGTGAAGAGCTGGCCAAGACGTTTGGCCGGCCGCTGGACGACGACGATGATCTGCTCAAGGCGATGCGTACGCTGAACGATCGCGGCGCCCAGTGGGTTGTCATCACCCAAGGCGCGGCCGCCGTCTGGGCCACGTCGTCCGTCGCGGCCTATCGCTTCCAGCCGCCGCTCATTACCGATCCGGTCAATCCGATCGCCTCGGGCGATTCGATGGCGGCGACAATCGCCTGGGCCACCCGTGCCGGCCGTCCCTTGCCGGAAGCCGTCCGCCTGGGCATTGCCGCCGCCGCCCAGAACGTCCGCCAGCTCCTGCCGGCCCGCCTGAACCCAGATACCCTGGAGGCCGAAGCGGCATCCATACCCGTCGAGCACTTGGGCTAAAGCGTTGGCTTCGCAGACGCTCCCAAGCGTACGTCTGTTGGAGATGCCAGCTTCTTCATGGTGTCGCGTTTGTGTGCAAACCTCGGCGCGGCGGCCGACATGCTGCCAACAACAAACCAGGCAAGCTCAGCAAGACGAAGATACTCGGTTCCGGAACTGGTACCCCTAAGGTATGGATGGCAAGCATATCTTCCGATGTCAGAACGACGTCCCATATGGCCAGATCGTCGATCGTAATGCCGTTGCCATAGGAGACAGCAGTGCCGTAGCCAAGGTTGAAGCCGGCTTCTCCAACAAGCACGGAGGCCCAGTTGTGGGACTGCGATGCATACAGCTCGCCATTGATGTAGATCGCCATCGATCCTTCGCTGCTTCCATCGGGGACAGGATCGGGATTCCAGATAATACCAACACTCTCCAAGTTCTTGTAGTTGGTGGTTTCCGTGCCGCCGGCATGAAGCGCAGGACCACCGCTACCTGGTGTGAATCGCGGCCGCAGCAGGTGTTCACCGGCGGTGTTCGTCGTACTGTTGCTGAAATCGAGATACCAACCGCGAACCGTGGTCGTCAACGGCCCCCGGTCTGCATTGACCATGTTCATTTGCGGTACGTTCGGCGTATCGACTCGGAGAAACACCGAAAAAGCACCAGCAAACACGTCCTCGTCGGTTCGGTCCTCGTTGGTGTCGGTGACAAGCGTTGGCACGCGCGCGATTTGATCGCTAGTGAATCTCAACGCTTGCCCGCTGCCGAACAGTCCGGAGACGATTGCAGGGTTGCGTCCGGTGTCTCCAGGCAATACACCGAAATGCCCGTCAAAAACGCCTGGTGTGATGACGTTCTGAAACGTACCGTTGTTGACTTCCTCAAAGTCGTAATAGGCCCGAGGAACCGGCAGCAGGTCGGCGCGAACGTCGGGTGTCAAAACACCTGCAAGAATCAATATGACTAGGACGGAAGCGTAACGAGACATGGCAAACGTCTCCTGAAAGGGACACGGGCGGCATCGCAATTTGCGTGCGGCACGCGGGTGGTCTCTTGGTATCACGGCATCTACGCGAACAATCTCCGGGGGCATCAGTATTAATCGTAGCGGAGGATGCGGCATGAATTCCAAAGGGCTCTCTGCGCTCGGCAATAACCGGCAGACGGCCAGGGAATTCTTGCGTCATAAAGGCCGGCAGGACTTTCACCCCGACTATGGACGTGCAGTTTACTGTAGCAACGGGGGAGGCCACTGTCAAACTATCCGCTTGGCGTCGTCGGCAGATGGCCTGGGGCGTACGGTTCCTGTTGTGTCAGGCGGGCGTTCCACTCGATAGGGGACGCGATCGGGATTGCGGTTGGTTTCAGAACTGCCGCAGCCCCGTTTGTGGGGGAATGTAGATGAAAGGGAAGGGGCAGAAAAGTAAGAAACGGGCAGGTTGTGCTTGACAAAGTGGTTGCCTCGCGCAATAAAGAAAGATGCTCCGAAGGTGCGGCGGCCCGTGTGGCTGCGCTTTCTCGGCCCACCGATCGTATCTCACACCTTGGGGTTCCTGCCGTGTACCAAACCGCAATGAATCGCGCCGCTGTGTGCCCTGGGGATCCTACGGGCCCTGGCCGGGGTTTCATGGTTGGCGCACGCGTTTCTATCCAAGACGAGTTGTGTGGGGGCGAAGTTGACATTCGCAGGTCGCAGCGCCAAGCGGGGCGGCCTTGAAGCCATGCGGGAAAGATGCGATGAACAGAAGATTGCCCGTTTCGATGGTGCTGTGCTTGGCGTTCTTCGGGGCTGCCGCCGGGGCGGTCGAGGTGTCCGAGATTTTTGAGAGTCCCGTGCCGCCCAAGCCGGCCGGCCAGATCGATCGGATCGTCTTCGCCCGACTGGCCGAACTGAAGATCGAGCCGGTCCTCTGTTCCGACACCGTATTCGTGCGACGCGCGTATCTGGATGTGACCGGCGTCTTGCCGACGGCCGACGAGGTTCGCGCGTTCCTGGCAGACGAAGCGGCCGACAAACGCGACAGGCTGATCGATCGCCTTCTGGAACGTAGCGAAGCGGCCGACTACTGGGCCATGAAGTGGGGCGATATCTTGCGCATCAAAGCCGAGATCCCCGTGAACCTGTGGCCGAATGCGGCGCAGGCCTATCACCGCTGGGTCCGGGCCTCGCTGGCCGAGAACAAACCTTACGACCAGTTCGTCCGCGAGATGCTCACTGCCAGCGGCAGCAACTTCCAGGTGGGGCCGGTCAATTTCTACCGCGCCATCCAGGACAAGACGCCGGAAGGAACCGCGTCTACGGTGGCCCTGACCTTCATGGGCTCTCGAACCGACGCCTGGCCGGAGGACAAGCTGGCAGGCATGGTCCCCTTCTTCTCCCAGATCAGCCGAAAGCCGACGAGCGAATGGAAGGAGGAGGTTGTATTCTGGGACCCGATGCAGGTAGCGTCGGTGCCGGGCAATGCGGCGCCGGGGCGCGAGAGTCCGGGCACGGGCGCCCGGGGAAAGGCCTATTACAGCGAAGAGTCCGAATCGGACGATGCGCCCACGCTTCCTTCGCCCCTAGCGGGCCCCTTGAAAGCAACGTTTCCCGATGGAACGTCCGTAGAAATCCCACCGGATCGCGATCCGCGTGAGGTCTTTGCTAATTGGCTCATCACGCCGGAGAACCCCTGGTTTACCAGGTGTATCGTCAACCGGGTTTGGGCATGGCTTCTCGGACGCGGCATTGTCCACGAACCCGACGATTTTCGCGAGGACAATCCGCCGAGCAACCCCGAGCTACTCGCCTGCCTCGAAAAGGAAATGATCGCCGGCGGTTACGATCTAAAGCATCTGCACCGCCTGATTCTGACGTCGAAGACTTACCAGCTCTCCGCCATGCCCCGGCACCGAACGCCGGAGGCCGAGGCGAACTTTGCAAGCTACCTGCCGCGACGGCTGGAGGCCGAGGTGCTGATCGACGCATTGAACAAGATTACCGGCACAACCGATCTGTACACCAGCGCCATCCCGGAGCCGTATACCTACATCCCTCGCGACATGCCTGCGGTCGCCCTGGCCGATGGCAGTGTGACAAGCCAGTTTCTGGCGTTGTTCGGGCGTTCGGCGCGTGCAACGGGCATGGCCAGCGAGCGGTCGAACGAACCGGTCCCGGCCCAATGGCTGCATCTGCTCAATTCGAGCCACATCCAGCAGAAGCTTCTTCGCGGGCCGACGATCGTGGCCCTTTTGCAGGCGAAGCGTCCGCCAAGGGCCACGATCGAGGAACTGTACCTGACGATCTTGTCGCGACGACCGACCCAAGAAGAGTTGCGAACGGCTATCGAATACGTCCAGGCATCGGAACTGAAGCGGGATGCGGCGATCGACCTTGCCTGGGCGCTGATCAATACGACCGAGTTCCTGTATCGGCATTAAGGGGCCGTCCGGCAAGGGGGCGGGCTCCCGCTGCCGAGCCTTGAGTTCCATGCAAATACAACATATTGGGCGCCTGTCCCCCCTTTTCGGACAGCACTGATTCGCAAAAGGAAACGGAAGCCATGAACGCCAAGAACGACTCCGAAAACCACAACGGAACCATCTCGCGGCGCGACGCTTTGCGCTTGGGCCTTTATGGCGCAGGCAGCGTGGCACTGGGCGAATGCCTCGTGTCAGGTTCGCGGGCCGGCGACACGGGCCGGAAGGCCCAGCCGGGCGAAAAGGCCGAGTCGGCAAAGAAGGCCACGCGGGAGGCTAAGGCGAAATCGGTGATTCAGATCTTCCTTTGGGGCGGCATGTCGCAAAACGATACGTGGGATCCCAAGCCCGATGCCGGAAAGGAGTATCTGGGAGAGTTCAACCAGGTCATTCCCACCAACGTCGACGGCATCCAGTTGAGTTCGCTGTTTCCGGAGTTGGCCAAGCAGGCAGACAAGTACGCACTCGTTCGCAGCGTGACGCACGGCAATAACGGCCATGAAACGGCGGCCTACATCATGCAGACGGGCCACATGCCGGGCGGCCGGCTGGCCTACCCGAGCGTCGGCGCCGTATTCGCGCTGTTCCGGAAGGAGTATAAGGGGATCATCCCGCCCTACGTCGTGCTGACCCGCGCCCAGGGGCGATTCTCGGAAGAAGGTTTTCTGGGGCCCAATTTCAAACCGTTTGCCACCGGCGGTAATCCGAACGCCGCCCGGTTCGAGGTCGAGGGCATCGTTGCTCGCGGTATCTCCGACCAGCGGCAGAAGGCGCGGCGCGAATTGCTCGGCAAGATGAACACCATGGGAAACCTGATGGCCGCCAGTCCCGAACTGGTCGTGGCGGAGCAGGCCAAAGAAGTCGCCTACGAGCTGATTCTGGGATCCGGCAAGGACGTGTTCGACCTGAGCCAGGAAGACGATAAGCTCCGCGATCGTTACGGCCGCCATACGTTCGGGCAGGAGTGTATCGCTGCAAGGCGACTGGTCGAGGCAGGCGTTCCGTACATCACCATCAACTATCCGGGCGGGTGGGATACCCACAGCGGCCACTTCCCCCGCATGAAAAAGCAGTGCCCGGAACTTGACCAGGGCCTGGCCGCCCTGCTGGCCGACCTCGACGACCGCGGGTTGCTGGATAGCACGCTTGTCTGGTGCACCGGCGAGTTCGGACGGACGCCCAAGATCAGCTGGGAGCCGCCCTGGAACGGCGGGCGGCATCATTACGGCAAGGTGTTTACCGTACTGGTTGCCGGCGGCGGCTTCAAGGGCGGGAAGGTGGTCGGCGCCTCCGATGACGTCGGCGGCGAGGTCGCCGAGCGGCCCGTCTATCCGGTCGATCTGCTCGGCAGCATCTACCACCTGGCAGGCATCGATTTCACCGCCGACCTGCCGCATCCCGAAGGCCTGCCGGCTCGTGTGCTGCCGGAACCGGACGATCGCGTGAAATCGGCCGGGCTTCTGACGGAAATCATGTAGCAGAGTCAGCTTGACATTTTCTGGAAACGACATGCACGGGAACCGATGATGCGTAGATGTCTATCACTTCCGGTCCAGGCTTTGGCCGCCTTGATTGCAGTCCATTCGGCGGCATGTGGGCAGCAGTATATCGGGTTCGTCTATCCGGCCGGCGCGCAGCAGGGAACGACCGTTCAGATCCGCCTGGGAGGCCAGCGCATCGACGATCCCGAAGGCGCCATCGTCTCGGGAACGGGTGTGGAGGCCCGACTGCTCAGCTACCAGAGGCAACTCAACGTCCAGGAGGTTGCGATTCTGCGGGAGCAACTGCGAATCTTACGTAAGCAGGCGAGGGATCGGAAGAAGGCCAAGAAGGAACTCGACGCGACCACGCAGATGATTATCGATAACATCGAGCAGCGCATGGCGGCATGGGAGAATCGCCCGGCCAATCGGTCGGTGGTCAACCTTGCGTTCGTCGAGGTAGCCGTTGCTCCCGACGCGGAACCCGGCCCGCGCGAAATCCGACTGGTGACCCGTATGGGCGTGACCAACCCCTTGCCGTTCTATGTCAGCCAGTACCCCGAGTCGAGCAGGAAGCCCATGAAGACCTGCCAGGTGCCCGTCCTGGGTCACGAGGAAGCTGCCGAACGCAAACGTCCTCCGGAAGAGCAGGAGGTGCGGGTGAGCGTGCCGTGTGTGGTCAACGGGCAGGTTGCCGCGGGCGAGGTCAACCACTATCGGTTCGAGGCGAAGAAGGGGCAGCGGTTGGTCCTTCGCGCCTATGCAAGAGACCTGATTCCTTACATAGCCGACGCCGTGCCGGGCTGGTTCCAGGCGGTAATGACGCTGTACGACGCGCGGGGCCGGGAAGTTGCCTATTCGGACGTTTACCGTTTCAAGCCCGATCCGGTCATTCGCTACGAGGCGCCCGAAGACGGCGAGTACGTGGTGACCATCTCCGACGCCCTGTTCCGCGGCCGCGAAGACTTCGTCTACCGTATCTCCATTGCCGAGTCGCCGTTTGTAACGAGCATCTTCCCCTTGGGCGGGCGCGTGGGAGACTCGCCTGCCGTCGACATCAGTGGCTGGAATCTCGACGACGCCAAGGTTCTTCTGCCGCCGGCCGATGCCGGGCCGGGCATTCATTTCGTCACGGCCGCGACAAAGGGTCGCGTTTCCAACCGGGTGCCGTTCGCTCTGGATACCCTGCCGGAAGTCTTCGAAGAGGAAGCCAACAACGATCGCGGCCGGGCCCAGCAGACCGTGCTGCCGGTGATTGTCAACGGCCGCGTGGACGAGCCGGGTGATTGGGACGTGTTCCAGTTTGAAGGGCGGGCCGGCGAGACGATTGTCGCGGAGGTCGTCGCGCGGCGGCTCGATTCCCCGCTCGATTCTATCTTGAAACTGACCGATGCCGACGGCAACCTCCTGGCCGTCAACGACGATCACGACGATCCCGGCACGGGACTCAATACGCACCATGCCGACTCCTACCTGTCGGCGGAGTTGCCCTCGAACGGTACGTACTACGTTTACGTGAGTGACACCACGCACAAAGGCGGCGAGGAATACGGCTACCGCCTGCGGATCAGTCCGCCGCAGCCCGATTTCGAGCTGCGCGTCGTTCCTTCATCTGTCGCCATGCGGAGCAAGCGGTGGGGCGGGGTCAGCGTTTATGTGATTCGGCGGGATGGCTTTGACGGCAGTATTCAGGTAAGGTTGAAGAACCCGCCCGAAGGATTTTCGTCATCGACCGTGACCATCAAGGATGGCGAGGAAATGGTGCGGCTGGGGATGAAGACCGACTTGAGGGAGACCGAAGGCGCCGTTGCGCTCAACGTCGAAGGACGCGCCAAGATCGCCGGAAGCGAGGTCGCCCATCTGGCCGTCCCTGCCGACGACTGCATGCAGGCGTTTCTGTGGCGGCATCTGGTGCCTGCCGATAGCCTGCAGGCGCGCGTGTTCAACCCGGCGGACAAACCGGAACCGCAGCGCGTTGCCCCGCCGGCGCCGCCCGAGTTGATCGCCGCCGCCAAGAAGGCGGTCGAAGAAGCCGGAACTGTGCAATTCTCGCAGCGGCAGGTTCTGGGCCGCCTGCGGCAACTTGATTACCTGTATGAAAACTGGATGCTCACCGACGACTTCTACCACGAGAAGGTTGCGGAATGCAAGGTCGCCGAGGAAGAGAAGTAAAGAAAGTGCCTATGCCAGTTCATGCAGGTGTGTGGCAGCTCCGGTCGCGAACGATGACGTTCGACCGCGCGCCACGGTTGATGGGGATCGTCAACGTTACACCGGACAGCTTCTCCGACGGCGGTACAACATTCGAGCCGGCTGCGGCCGTCGAGCACGGGCTGCGGCTGGTCGATGCGGGCGCCGACCTGCTCGATATCGGCGGCGAAAGCACGCGGCCGGGCGCCGACCAGGTCGATGTCGAAGAAGAACTGCGCCGCGTGCTGCCCGTAGTGCAGGCATTGGCCGAGAAGACGACGGTCCCCATTTCGATCGATACCTCGAAGGCGGCAGTCGCTCGCCAGGCACTCGCGGCCGGCGCCGAGGTGATCAACGACATTACCGCTTGCCGCGCCGATTCCGAGATGGTTCCGCTCGTTGCCGAGACGGGTTGCGGCGTCTCACTGATGCACATGCAGGGGACGCCGGCGACCATGCAGAACAGCCCCGCCTATGCGAACGTGGTGGACGAGGTCTTCGATTTCCTGCGAGATCGCCGCAACGCCCTCGAAGCGGCAGGAATCGCCCGGAATCGGATTGTCGTGGATCCCGGCATCGGGTTCGGAAAGACCCTGGCGCACAACCTGGCGCTGGTGCGCAACGTCGCCCGCTTTGCGGAGCTGGAGTGCCCCGTACTCGTCGGGCACAGCCGGAAGCGCTTCATCGCCGCCGTACTCGGAGACGATCGCGCCGATCGGACGGCAGGCACGGTCGGCGCCGCCCTCGCCCTGGCGCAGCGCGGCGTCCAGCTACTCCGCGTTCACGACGTGGCCGAAGTCCGTCAGGCACTCCAGCTCTTCGAAGCCTGCGGCGGTTTTGCCGCCGAGTAGGACAGGCGGAAGAACGCCAACCATGCCTGATCCACACGAATCCGGCATCCCGGGAACAGGCTACTCTTCCAGTTCGAAGGCGTAGCGGCGGGGGTCTGCGTGGAATCGTTTTAGATTGGCCTCGCTGGACAGCATGTAGATGCGGCCCTTGTACGTTGCGCTGTACTGGATGCTGCCCGGAGTCCATCGCTGCTGGTCCACAACGAGCACCGGATCGATGCCGCCGAACATCGGGGCGTAGCGTTCGGGATTGGCGAGGAACAATCGGCGTTCTTCCGGGCCCGCCATGTGGAACGCGCGCCCCTGGTGCACGGCCATGTATTCGCGCTGCCCCTGTCGCCACTCTTCCCGCGTACTCAACGTGACCGGGCAGAAGCCTTCAAGCACCAGCGGCGGATCGACCTCGTTCTGTTCGTTGGCGCGCGGCGGCGCCGCCGGCTCTTCATACGGCTTGCCGTACGACGCTTGCGAAACGGCGCGCGACGCACCGTCCGATACGTGCTGCGTCTGCCGAATCGGAGCGCGGTCACCGGCAGAAGATTCGTAGTGGACCGCATCGAAGCGCGGTTGTGTCTGAGCGGGCTGTTGCAGCATGGGTTCCGGCTCCGGAACGACCGGCGGCACGTACGGCTGCGATTGAGCTTGGGAGTGTCGCGCGGCCTGCGCCGCATCCTGCTGCCACGCAGGGCTCCGGCCGGGAACACGCAGGTCACTGGAACGCTGCGCCGGGGCAGGTGTCGGCAAGTTATGGAGTTCCCTTGCAGGTCCTGCGTCCGGCAGTCGGCTGGGCACGAACGGAGCCGCTCCGCCGGGAACCGCCGGCTCTTGAGGAGTCATCGGCGCCTCCGGCTGGAAGGGACCTTCCGGCAGCAGGATATTGTCCGACGGCAACAGGTCGGCAGGCAGTGGAAGCTCTCCGGCGCCCGGAACTGAACGCGACGGGATCCGCTCGATCGGCATCGGCTCCGTCGGATCGCCCGGCGGCGTCGGGATTCGCTCACGCCCGACACTTTCGGGGAACTTCTCATCCCGACGCACTTCGGTTGCCCACCGCCGCCATTGGGTCGGATAGTAGCCATAGTTGCGTACGTTCGGGACACACATCCAGGGCCCCACTGTGTCGCATGGGTAAGGCGTGCCGTCAGCCCGGCCGTCGCTTTGCAGGACGACAAATGCGAGACCGATCGCAGCGAGACCGCGCATCACCACTTGGGAATTCATCAGGTTTCTCCAATTATCCTTGCAGGCGATTGATTGCTAATTTGCTGGGCGATTAGTATCCACCCCGGTTCTGGTTATACCCCCGGCCGAGGGTCTGGAAGCCGCGGACGCTCGAGGTGGTCAGCGACAGGACGCCGCCAATACGCTGCAGCGGGCCGGTTACATTACCAAGCCAGTTCGACAGGGCAATCATGCCGTCCTCTTCAATGAACAGCCGGTCGCCCGGAAGGAGCTGGTAGTTCGTCGCCGTCGAGCCGCCCTGCGCCACCGCGTTCCAGTCCACCGGCAGAATCTGCTCGCAGCCGGCCGTACCTGGCGCCGGTCGGGCGATCCAAATCTTCTTGCTCGAGACTTGCGAGAGGCCGCCCACCTGGCTCACCGCGTCCAGCACCGTATCGTTGCCGGTAATGGGCAGGCGGCGGACGTTATCGCCCATGCCGGCCCCTTGCGTAATCAGGTAGTACACCTTGCTGTTGTATGCTGCTACGTCAACCGAAACGTCCGGCGCGTCGAGAAACTGTGTCAGGTGGCGCGCGAGAATCTCATGCACTTCCTCGACCGTTCGGCCGGCCACGTGGACCGTTCCATACTGTCGCAGGTTGACCGTCCCGTCCGGGGCCACCAGATAGGTGCCCGAAATGGGCTGCATGCCCGAGGCCCGGGCAAGCTGGACGGAAACCTCCGGGCTGCGGAGCACCTGCGAAAGATGCTCGGTAACGGCCTGGGTGATTTCGTCGATGGTCAGACCGGCGACGCGGACCTTGCCATACGCCGCTCCCAGGTTGAGCATGCCTTCGGCCTCGACCATGTAGTACCCGTCGATGGGCTGGTCCAGCAAGGTCCCGATTACCTGGATCTGAAGGGCATCGTAGGTCTGCGCCCGGTAAGGCGGCTTGGGCACGAGTTTGAGGACCTCGATTTGCAGCAGGTCGGGCGGCTCGATCCGATAGGCCGGCAGGGAGACCATATTCTTTTCGCGAGGCGGGATGAGCGGTTCCGGCACCGGCGCTTCGGCCGCCGGATCGTAGAAATCGAGCGACCGGCAACCGGCCAGCGCCAGCAGCACCAGCACGGCCATCTGCCAGGTCCAGCCGAAGGGAGGGTGATAACGCATGTTCCGAAGCCTCAGTGCACGGGGGGAGAGTGCCAGCGGTTCGTCAGGGAGGCCATTCGACCGTGCAGGCAACAGTTTTTCCCACACGCGAACGGACCGAGCCCGCAAACTCGCCCTAGTCAACGCCGTCAACATAATCGGAACAATCTGCCAGCCACTTTAGTCTGGATTATGGGGGAAAGGAGAGCGGGCGGGATATTGCCAGACATTCGAGGGCTTTCGGAGCAGCTTCAGGCGAATTTTGCCCCCGGGTTTATCGGAAATGTGGTATTGTCTTATAATACCTATCTGTTTCGCACAACAGAGGCGGAAACCACGGCCCCTGAGTGGCAGGGGCATGCGTGGTAAATGTATACACCCATCACGAGGAGATCGATCGTGGCAAGAGAACCCGGCAAACCCGAAGACAAGACGACGGAAGCCTCGGCGCCGGCAGGTCAACCGGCCGTTTCCCAGGAAGGCCAGCAGCGAGCCCAGGTTGAGATTGACGACTCGCACACAATGGCCAACTACGCCAATTTCTGCCGCGTTACGGGCACGCCTGAAGAACTGATTATCGATTTCGGCGTCAATTCGCAACCATTCGGCGTGCCGACCAGCCCGATTCCCGTCACGCAACGGATTATCACGAACTTCTACACGGCGAAGCGAATGCTCCACGCCCTGTCGTTGACCATCCAGCGTCACGAAGCCGCGTTCGGGGTTCTGGAAACCGACGTTCAGAAACGGGTTCGGCCCGGGGTTATCTCCCAGGCCCAGACGCCGCCACCGGGACAAGCCCGTTAGCCGTAACGAATCCATCGTTCTGGCTCTTCCATTTCTAGATGCAAGCGGCCATCGTTGGAGTCCCGCCTTGTGGTCGGGCATTGCTTTCCGGCGGAAGTCGGGGCGCCAACGGCCTACCGTTTGCACCGAGAAACGGAAGAGCCATTGTTCTTCGTACGCCGTCGCCAGAGCATTCTGGCGGCGGCGTAAAAAATTGCGCCCATGGCGATTCCCAGCAGATTGGCGGCGAAATCGCTCCATGAGACATAGCGATTCGGCACCAGCCCTTGCAGCAGCTCTACCGTAACGCCATATACTGCAAGCAGCGCCAGCGTTGACTGCATCGATAACGGCGGAGCACTCGCAAGTGTCAGACCGCTAAGCAGAAGAAACGACCCGACATGGGCCACGGCCGACCAGGCGGATACCCATCTGGCCGAAAGGCCAACCAGCGAGGCCGGATTCGAGGAAAGCAACAGCACCGTGACCACGATCCACCAGCATGCACATATCACGCGGATGGCGCCAAGACGGATTCGGTTCGCAGTTTGCATCGTGCGAAGTAGGTGTTCCGGATTAGTGGCCAGCCAGGCGGGTACGTGCTTCGTGCGCCCACGGGCTATCGGGCGCATGGTCGAGGAAGGCGCGCCAGTGGACTTCCGCCTCGTCGCGGCGGTGGAGTTCATCGAGCGTTCGGGCGAGATGGTAATGGGCATCTGCGTAGTCGGCGTGGTATCGAAGCGCCCCCTCGAACGCCGCCGCCGCCAGTTCTCGGTGCCCCTGTTCCGCCAAGACGCATCCCAGGTTGGCCCTGGCTTCGACGTAGTCTTCGTCCATTTCGATGGCCATGTAGTAGCGTTCGCG
The DNA here is from genome assembly GCA_040772845.1 of Thermoguttaceae bacterium. Lineage (GTDB taxonomy): Bacteria > Planctomycetota > Planctomycetia > Pirellulales > Thermoguttaceae > PWXP01. Next base: position 3,020,931 of record JAXGXG010000001.1, on the reverse strand, counting down.
AGCACCGCATGGATCGCCCATTCGGTACAGGAGTTCGGCCAGCAGGAAGCAAGGTTCGGGGCGGGGACCTTCAGCGGCCATCAGTGCGCGATACATCTCCGCAGCGGCCTCGAGTTGGTCGGCCTCTTCCAGTTCGGCGGCGGCCGCAGCCATATCGTCTGGCGCGAGCGGACTTTCATCCTGAACCGGCAGCCGGACCGAGGCAATCGCCGTTTCGCCTTCCGAATCGATCTGGTCATCACACGGCGCGGAAAGGGCGTCGAAATCGAACCGGAGTTGCCCGCCCGGCTCGATCAGCCCGTCTCCTTCGCGCAAGAGGATGTCGCGGCCGTGTACAATGACCGAAAGCTGCGCAAGCGGCCGGTCGACATGCGGAACATACCGGCTCAGTTCGCCCAGTTTCCGTTCAATGGTCGCAGGCGATGCGCCGGCTGCAAGCAATTCGGCCAGGCGTCGCGCGGTGGCGACTTCCTGAAAGTCGAAGTACGGAAGGCGGCGAACCTCGCGCACCGGATGAATCAACCCGCGCCGATGCCAACGGCGAACCACCGCCACCGAAACGCCGAGCAACTCGGCCAGCATGGCCGGGGTATACAAGCGTTCGATGTCGTGGTCCCGGTCTACCAGGCCGAGTCGTTGCCACAGAGCAGTTTCCGACAGGACATCGATCGCGCCGGCATCAATGGCCTCGCGCGTCGGCCCGTCGAACCAGGCGTCGAGCCCGGCAGCGTCCAGAGTGGGCAGATCTTCTTCGCCGACGACGGCCAGATCGATAGATGGATCCGGGCGGTCGACGACCACGGCGCCCTGCTTGCGAAGCAACTGCGCGGCATCGCGACGCGCCATGCTTGCCAGCTTGCCGACAAACACGACGCGTTTTCCTGCGAGCGTGCCCGGCGCTCCCTGCGGCTCATTCATCCTTGCCTGCCTATCCACCGAAAATCCCGGCTCAATAAACCGGTTCCGCTGCGTTCGTGGCGGACGGCGCCGCGCCGCCGTTGTCCTTGGCCGGGGCCTCTTCGACCGGCTGCGGCATGGGCGCTTCGGGACCAAGGCGGGGTTGCTCGTCCGCAGCGTCGGCGCCGCTGCTTGCCGGAGCAGGTTCTCTCGGAACGGCCCTGCGCGGGGCAGCCTCTGCCGGGACCGGCATGGCAACCGGCGGCTCGGCGACCGTGGTAATGGGCATTCCGCATGGATCCAGCGGAATTCGGCAAGCCACCACGCGAGGAACGTAATAGGTGTACGTTAGCGGCGTGCGTTTCTCCACACAGCGCGGAACCTGGACGGTCTGCTGGTAGCTTTCCATGCGGCACACCTGAACCGGAATGCGTTCGACGCGCTGTTCGTACACCATGCGCTGCGTCGTAACCGGCACGCGTCGCGTCCGCTGTTCGGTAACCATTCGGCACACCTGGACCGGAACCTGCTGTTCCACGCGTTCGACAACCGGTTTGGTGACCGTGTACGGGACCCTTCGCACTTGCTCCTCTTGAACCCAGCGGCATACCTGGACGGGAACCTCGCGGCATACCTGCTGCTGCTCGTAGCGGACCTGCTGCACCGGGATCTGCTCAAGAACGGTTTCGGGGCGATAGGTTGTCACCGGCACCTGCTGGGCGACGATATTCGGCTGCCAAACCTGTTGCACTTCGTATCGTCCCTGAACCTCCGGCACCCAGTACAGGCCGCCGGCCCGGAAGACGGTCTGGCCGGTCAGGGGATCGACCTGCGATCCGGCCGGAAGCCATCGCAGGCGATTTCGCTGGGTGGGCGGCTGCATGACCACCTGCTGCGTTGCGCACCCCTGATCCACGTATTGCGTTACATGGGTCGTGACCGGCCGCATGACGGTTCGCGTTTGTTGTCGCACGGCCGTTTCGACGACCGGTCGGGAAACCGTATAGCATTCACGGCGAGTTTGCGTTTCCCAGACGGGTTTCGATACCGTGTAGCGTTCTTCGCGTTCGGCCGTTTCTTGTACGTACCGCACACGATTGAAACTCTGATCTCGCATCTGGGTTTCCCAGACGGGGCGCTGGACGGTATAGGTCTCGTTGCGATACGAAGTCTCGGTAACCGGCTTGGCGACCGTGTAGGTCTGCTCTCGGTAGTTGGTTTCCCAAACGGGGCGCTGGTAAGTCACCTGCTGTTGTTCCAGAACCGTCTCGTATTCCACGCGATAGGCGGTTTCCTGCCGCTCGTCGTACACTGTCTGATATGCGATCCGATAGGTTTGCCCACCGGGAACGACGAAAGAACTCGTCGGACAACAGACCTGTGCCGCGACGGGCATGACGGCAACAAGGGCCAACGTCACAGCCATGGAGAAGCGCAGCAGAGCGTTCATGGTAAATTACCTCGTTACCTCGTCGAAGGAACAAGACAGACGCCCCGGATCGGTTTCCGGGAAGAAACGAAACAGCTTGTGTCAGGGGGCCCGTATACGCCCTGTGAAACCATAGGGCGCAGTTTACGCGCCGTTATTTTAGTGTGCCAGACAAACGGGAATCCGGCAAATGGTCCCCGGCGGCCTTTTTTGCATTTTCTTCGTAACCCCTTTCAGGACCGAAACTTAGGCGACGAAAAAAATCTAAAGTTCTGGCGGCGGATCGCCGAAAGGGACCACGCATGAGGAAGTGTCCTTTTTTTCGCATTATGCCGCCTAAAGCGCCCAGGCATCTGCACCTTGCGCCGCCTGCATCGGCCTCCATCCGACGCCCGCTAGCCGGAAAACCAAACGCAGGCGACAATATCGCCATGCGATACCTTGAACTCACCCTGCCGACCCCGGCAGAGAATCTGGCGTTGGACGAAGCGCTGTTGGAGGAGGCAGAAACGGCATCTGCCCCACGGGAGACGCTACGCATGTGGGAATGCCCCGAGATGGCCGTGATCGTGGGGCGTTCGTCGCAGCTCGATGTCGAAGTCGATCGCGCGACGTGTGCGCAGTTAGGCATCCCGATTGTGCGACGTCCCAGTGGCGGCGCCGCCGTTGTGTTGGGCCCGGGATGCATGGTGTACGCACTGGTGCTCAGCCGGGAATTGCGACCGGCACTCCGACGGATCGACGATGCGCACGAATACGTGCTCCGGCAGATAGTCGCGGCACTGGCTCCCTGCGTTCCCAACATCGAGCGTGCCGGTACGAGCGACCTGGTATTGGTCCAGGGCGATTCAACCAACCGGCGGTTGCTGAAATGCTCCGGCAATGCGGTTCGAGTCAAGCGGCGGCATCTGCTGTATCACGGGACGCTGCTCTACGATTTTCCCATCGAGCGGGCCGCATCTTGTCTTCTCATGCCGCCTCGCATGCCCGCGTATCGAGCCGGACGGAGCCACGAGCAGTTCCTGGCAAACTTGCCCATTTCACATGAAGAGCTGTACCGGCTATTGCCCCGTGCGTGGTCGGCCGAAACGACTGCCGCCGACTGGCCGCAAATGCGTACCGCGCAGCTCGCCTGTGAGAAATACCGTCTGGCAACGTGGAACGAGCAGCGATAGTGGCCCCCTGCTTAGGGTTGCCGGCGACTGCCAGAGGAGAGTATCGAAAGCGGTTTGGTTTTTCCGGCTGAAGCCGGGATTCCAACGGGTTGTCATTCGCATATGGGGGCGGAGGGTCCCTGAAGAACGACCGCGTTGGTTGGCATCCTTTTGGGCGGGAGTAAGGTCACTCCTATGGGTTCCAGTCGCGCCGTTCGCTCGGGTTAGGGTATGCGGGCCCGGCAGGATCCGCAAACTTTGCCGCTTCGCCACTCGATTTGCTCCACGGCGGCAGCCGACTATATTTCTTAGAGTACCCAATCTCACCTTGCTGCACGATCCGCGCGTGGTTTGCTGCATCCGATGTCCGACCCCATCTCGCCGAATCTGTTCCCGTTGCCGTTGACCGCGTGGGAACTGTACATGCTTCTGGACGATCGTCCGGCCTATCCGATGACATCGGTCATCGACGTGCGGCTGAGCGGCCGGCTTGATGAAGAAGCCTTTCGTGCGGCCGTGGACGATGTTCTGAAGCGGCATCCCCTGTTGGCCTGCCGCATCCAGCGGCATCGACTGCGGATGCCGTGTTGGATTCCGGCTCCCGAACTGCAACCCAAGCTCGATTGGGCTTCTGCCGGCACGCCGAAGGTTTGTCCCGACGGTGTCAGGATCGACCTCCGGCGTGAATTGGGCTGGCGGATTTGGGTCCGGCAAGATGAGCAGGAAGCGACCATCACGATCCAGCTTCATCATAGCGTCTGTGATGGCGTTGCCATTCTGGAGGTGATTGGGGATTTGCTTGCGGCTTACGGAGTGCGCGTGGCGGATGGCGAGCACAAGCCACGGCTCGCACCGATCGATCCTGCAAAACTGCGGCTACGCAATCAGTTCAATCGCACGCCTGCTCCCAGTGATACGCCTTGGGCCGACTTCTGGAACAAGCGATGGCATTCGCTCAATTGGTTGCTGTTCGCTCCCAAACCGGTGCTTCCTCCGCCCGAACGCCCGGTTTCGCCTGCCGCGCCACCGGAATTGCCCGGCAGCATCGTCCACGTATTGAGCAAGGCGGAGTGGAAGGCCTTCCGCCGCGCGGCCGATCGCCATGAAGTCTCGCCGAACGAACTTCTCTTACGCGACCTGTACCTGACGCTGGACCGGTGGAATCGTCTGCAGAACCCGGATTGGCGTGGGCGGCTACGTATTACCATCCCGGTAAGCCTGCGGGAACTGGAACATGAAGGAATGCCTGCGGCCAATCTGGTCACCCATGCATTCCTTACCCGGAATCGCCGCGAGTACCGCGATTCGTCCGGCCTGCTTGCCAGCGTCCACTGGGGCGCCGAACGGATTATGCGTCAGAAACGTGGGCTGCTGTTCCTCAACGGGATCGAGTTGATTCGCTGGGCTCCGCTGATGAAGCCGCTGCTGGACGGAGGCCGTTGTTTCTCGTCGTCGGTACTGACGAACCTGGGCAACCCGGTGCGCCGATTCACGGCCCAGTTTCCCTACGAATCCGGTCGCGCCGTGGTGGGCGATTTGCGGTTGCTGAGCATTGTCGGCGCCCCGCCCATCCGGCCGAAGACCCGGGCCGTCTTCGGCCTGACCGCCTGCTGCAGCGAACTGATGATCGCCGCGCGTTGCGATCCCTACCTGTTCACGCCGGCCGAGTCTGCGCGACTTGCCGCCATGTTCGGCGATCAGATTCGCCAGAGTTCGGGCATAAGCCCCACGGGGCCAACAGCCGGTTAGGAACCATGCGGCAAGATGCTCTGGCAACCGCTCTTCCGTTTCTGGGTGCGAAGGGCAATCCGTTGGAGTCTCGGCTTCATCCGGAGAGGCCCAACCGCCTAAAGGCGGGACTCCAACTATGGCTGCCTGCCCCCAAAAACGGAAGAGCCCTTGCAACGGCAAGGACGTGGTATTGCACGAGCCAAGCGTGCCAGAAAACCTCGCCGCACACCCGGGAGAGTGGCCCGGTTGCAAAACGGTGCAAAATTGGCGAAAATAGCTTGTTTCGGCAAATGAGGCGTCTATCCCCCAGGGAATGAAGAACGTGGAGTCGATGCGGCAGTTGTTTAGTGGTAATGAGGCGGTGGCCTGGGCGGCCTACGATGCCGGTGTGCGTCTGGGCGTCGGGTATCCCGGCACCCCGTCTACCGAGATTCTGGAGACATTCGGGGCGATTGGCGGCCCGGCCGAATGGGCTCCCAACGAAAAGGTCGCGCTTGAAGTGGCCCTCGGTGCAGCCTTTGGCAATGCCCGCGCAATGGTCACCATGAAGCACGTCGGCCTGAATGTTGCGGCCGACCCCCTGTTCACCGCCGCCTATACGGGTGCGCCGGGTGGACTGGTTGTCGTGGTGGCCGACGACCCGGGCATGGCGTCGAGCCAGAACGAGCAGGATAGCCGTCGCTACGCGATTGCCGCGGGTCTGCCCGTGCTGGAGCCGGCCAACTCGCAGGAGGCGTATTCCATGACCCTTGAGGCGTTGGAACTCGCCGAGCGATGGTCCTTGCCGATCCTGCTCCGCCTGACAACCCGCGTGAGCCATTCCAAGTCGATGGTCGTTCGGCAGCCACCGTCGGAACCGCCTGCGGTCGGGTTCACACGCGATATTGCCGGCCGCGTTATGATTCCGGGAAATGCACGTCGGGCCCATCGCCGGTTGCGCGAGAAGTTGGGGCAGGTGGCGGCCTGGGCCGAGACGCCCGGCTGCGGCGCCCGGCTGTGGCCGGCGGCCAGCGACGGCAATTCCACCCTGGGCATCGTGGCCAATGGCATTGCCGTCATGCACGCCCGCGAAGCCGAGCCTTCGGCCGCCGTTCTGCAAGTGCGCATGTCACACCCGACGCCGATCGAAGCGATTCGCCAGTTCGCCAACTCGGTCGATCGGTGTGTGGTCATCGAAGAAGGCGATCCCGTGTTGACCGACGCGTGCCGCGCCGCCGGAATCGACGTTGCCGCCAAACCGGACGTGTTCCGGTTCGGCGAGTTGAACGTTGCGCGCGTGCGGCGCATTCTGGCAGGCGATACGAGCCCGGAACCGGCGCCGCCGCCTGGCAAACCGCCCCAGCTTTGCGTCGGCTGTCCGCATCGGACGGTCTTCAATTTGCTCGGTGAAATGGACTGCATCGTTTCGGGCGATATCGGCTGTTATTCACTCGGCGCCCTGCCGCCGTTCAGCGCGATGGATACGTGCGTCTGCATGGGCGCCAGTATCGGCGTGGGACTGGGCCTGCGGCATGTATTGCCCGAAGCGGAATCGCGCCGCGTGGTGAGTGTGATTGGCGACAGCACCTTCATGCACAGCGGGCTGACCGGAATTGCCGAGATGGTCTACAATCCGCCACCGACCGGCCACGTCGTCATCATCCTTGATAACCAGACCACGGCCATGACCGGCCTGCAGGAGCACCCTGCCACGGGCCGCAACTTGCAGCATGAGCCGGCCAACCAGGTGGTCATCGAAGACGTCTGCCGCGCCCTGGGCGTGCCGAACGTTGTGGTGATCGATCCGGTGAAGGAGCCGGAACGGTTGCCCGAGACACTCCGAAAGGCGTTGCAGGAAGGTGGGCTGTGGGTCCTCATCGCGCGGCGCGCGTGCCTGCTGGCCATGGCCCGCCAGCAGAAAGCCGAGGTGCACGGATGAACACGTACAACATTGCCATTGCGGGCCTGGGCGGGCAGGGGATCATCAAGGCGTCCGACATCGTTGCCGACGCGGCGTTCCGGGCCGGCTACGATGTGAAGAAGGCGGAAGTTCACGGCATGAGCCAGCGCGGCGGGTCCGTCACTACCGACATCCGCTTCGGCCCGGAAGTACTCAGCCCCATGACGCCCGACGGTGAAGTCGATATGCTCGTACTGACCGATGCCACGCAGGAGCCGGTGAACCGTCATCGGTTGCGACCGGACGGGCACGTGATCGGCCCCGACGCCTTGGCCGAGGTCGCATTGCCGAACCGAAAGACGCTGAATGTAGCCCTGCTCGGTCTGCTCAGCGCCCATTTGCCACTGCCGGCAGATGCATGGCAGGCCGCCATCCGCCACGCCCTGCCGCAGAAGGTCCACGCCATCAACCTGGAGGCCTTCGAGCTGGGCCGCCAGACGGCACAACCGCACGGATAGGCCGAGGTATTCACGCGACAGCTTCCACGGAAGCTCGCAGGATGGCTTTCAGTCCGTCACAACCTTGAAACACACATAGGATTGCCCGGTTCCCGACGGCCTGAATCCCATCTTCCACATTCGAGTTGCGAGCCCACCGGAAATACACGTACACATTTCTTACTTCAAGCGACAGTGCCATGTACGACCTTTGGAACGATGCCGACAATCCGGTTCATCCTGCCAGCGCCACCGACTACCTGCCAACGGAACGACTGCGCGACTTGCAAAGTCATCGGCTGCGTGGGGTTGTGGGGCGTGCGTACGAGCATGTGCCCCTGTTCCGCAGCCGCATGGCAGAGCGGGGCCTGACCGCCGCCGACATTCGGTCACTCGACGACCTTAAGCGATTGCCGTTTACGGTGAAGACGGATCTGCGCGACACGTATCCGTTCGGTCTGTTCGCCGGTCCGCTGAGCGACGTGGTGCGGCTTCATGCTTCGAGCGGGACAACGGGCAAACCGATCGTGGTCGCCTATTCGGCCAACGACATGGCGGTTTGGACGTCTGTTATGCTGCGTACGTTCGCCGCCTGCGGCCTGCGCCGGGGCGACATCCTTCAGAATGCGTACGGCTACGGGCTGTTCACCGGGGGATTGGGCGCGCACTATGGGGCCGAGGCGCTCGGGGCGACGGTCATCCCGATTTCCGGCGGCAACTCGGAACGGCAGATCATGGTGATGCGCGATTTTGGCTCGACGGCCATCTGCTGCACGCCCAGCTATTTTCTGCACCTGATCGAAACGGCGGCCGCCCAGGGCGTGGACGTGCGGCAGCTCCCGTTGCGTGTGGGTGTATTCGGGGCGGAACCGTGGACCGACGCCATGCGAGCCCGCATCGAGGCGGAAAGTGGAATCCGCGCCTACGATATCTACGGCCTGTCCGAGATCATCGGTCCCGGCGTGGCCAGCGAGTGCGAGGCCCAGTGCGGCCTGCACGTGTTTGAAGACCATTTCTACCCGGAGATCATCGATCCGGAAACGGGCGAGGTCCTGCCGGACGGCGAGTCGGGCGAGTTGGTCCTCACCACGCTGACCAAGGAGGCGATGCCCATGCTCCGCTACCGGACGCGCGACATCACGCGCATCGCGCCGGAACCGTGCCGCTGCGGGCGAACTCTGCGGCGGATCGAGCGGATCAGCGCCCGGAGCGACGACATGCTGATCATTCGCGGCGTGAACGTCTTCCCGTCCCAGATCGAGACCGCACTGCTGGCCGTCGAGTCGGCCCTGCCGCACTACCAGATCATCGTCACGCGCGAGAACGGACTGGACGAACTCGAAGTGCGCGTCGAGGTGACCGCCGAAACGTTCGACGACGAAGTCCGTTCGTTAGAACGATTGCGCGGGCGCCTTTCCGACGCCCTGTTCCACACGCTCGGCATTCGCGCGAAGGTCACCCTGGTGGAACCGCAAACCCTCGAGCGCAGCGAAGGCAAGGCGCGCCGCGTCGAGGACCGCCGCAAACTGACGTAAATGTCGGCCGAACACCTGCCCGTCGCCTACTATTACCAGACTGCTCGAAAACGGCTGTACGAAAGGATCCCCGCCGTGAAAATCCATCAGTTATCCCTGTTCCTCGAGAACAAGCCGGGACACCTCAGCGCGATCTGCCGGACCCTGGCCGACGCCCGGATCAACATGCTCACGCTCACCCTGGCCGATACCCAGCAGTTCGGCATCTTGCGGGTCATCGTGCAGGAGTGGGAGCGCGCCCAGACGGTTCTGGAGCAGGCGGGTTTTGTCGTCAAGGTTCGCGAGGTGGTTGCCCTTTCGGTCGAAGACCGGCCGGGCGGCATGGCCGAACTGGTCGAAAGCCTCGGCAGCAGCGGGGTGAACATCGAGTACATGTACGCATTCACCGCGCGGCGCAGCGGCAAGGCTGTGCTTGTCTTCCGTTTCGACGATCCCGACCGCGCCATCGAAGTTCTCCGGGCCGCCGGCCGTGACGTCCTCGGCCCCATCGAATTGTTCGAGGGGGAGTAGGGCGGCGTCTCGGCTACGCAATTTGACGGAGGCAAGATGAGCAACCATATCACGGGCGTGACGCTGCAACACGAGCGATATCCAACCGGCAGTCATTATCCTTTCTGTCTGCCGATTTTCCGGCAAACGCGGCGAATTGCATTCGAGTCGGCCGTTACGATCTTTGTGGGAGAAAACGGCACGGGCAAGTCGACGCTGCTGGAGGCATTGGCCCGGGCCAGCGGCGTTCATATCTGGAGTCGAAGTGAAGAGACGCGGTACGAGTTCAACCACTACGAGACGCTGCTGTACAGTTGCCTCAAGCCCGAGTGGTCCAACGGAACGGTGCCGGGCGCGTATTTCGGCTCGGAAGTCTTCAAGGACTTCCGGTACATCCTGGACAGTTGGGCCGCAGCCGATCCCGGTCAACTGGAAAGCTTCGGCGGCAAGTCGCTGGTGACGCAATCCCACGGCCAGTCCATGATGTGCTACTTCCGCTCTCGTTACAAGATCAAGGGCATCTACTTCCTGGACGAACCCGAGACCGCTCTGTCACCTCGGAGCCAGCTCGAATTGCTCGATATCCTGCATGAAAACAGCCAGGCAGGCCACGCCCAATTTATCATCGCCACCCACTCCCCTATCCTGTTGGCCTGCAAGGGGGCCAGAATCCTGAGCTTCGACCACAGCCCCGTCTGTCCTATCGAATACCGGGAGACCGACCACTACCAACTCTACAAGCGTTTCCTGCTCGATCCAGCCAGGTAATGCTGGGCAACACAAGGACACGCAAGGCGCCACCCCAAGATCGTCTCTGCGCAGCATGCCTTTCTTCGCCGAACCGTCTGGTCCGTGATTCCGCCTCTAGCACGTTTTGGGCTGTGTGGATTCCTGCTGCCACGACGACGGCGGGTACTGTGATGCGCCGATCTGCCGGAATCCCTGCCGACGATCCATGAAGAAACGATCAGCCCGGCTGCTGTGCTCCCCCCCTGTAGGTGCATATTGGTCTTCAGCGATGCGTTTCTGTGCCCATCAAAATAGGGGGCGAAAGCTTGGCAAAATGTTTGACATGCAGGTGCGGATACGATAAACTCGATGCTGGGCTTGCGTTCCGGCTCTAAAGCACTCGGCGAGGCGGGCAATCTCTCGTCCTTGAACGGCTTTGCTTGGGAGAAATGGCAATGACGATCGATGTACGACGCGTTTGTGCAATTGCGGCCAGTGTGATTGTGATCCTGGCGTGTCCGCTCGGTCTCCCCAGCGGCGACGCGGCCGTGATCCAGGTTGGGGCCGGGGCCGACCTCTCGGCCGGATCGCTCGACGGCAGTGGCAGTCGATTGAATATCGACAACAGCATCTATCCCGCGGTCGACGCCGGCGTTACCTACGACGTGCTGAGCTTTCAATACAAGGCCAGCACGAATGTCGGAAATGTCCAGCCGTTTCTTGCCGTCCTGACCGGTACGAATACGTACGAGGTGATCTGGGTGGGGCCGACCTTGCAGTCGCCGCCACTCGGAGGTATCGCAACGGTCGCGTACGATCTCGGAACGTATCAAATCACACGGCCAACCGATACGGACGTCTATGCCGGGTTCAATGCCTCGACGAATACCGTCTACTACGGCGCAGGAGTAACCGATCACAATAATCAGGCTCTCTTCTCGATCGGTGTCGGATCAACAATCGGACCGTTCTCCAACAATAACCTCTCGAGGAGCTATGCGTTCGAGGTCAATCTCTCGCCTGCGGCGACCGCGGCCGATACGCTCACCTGGGACGGTAGTGGTGATGGTAATTGGACCGACGCACACTGGACGGGTGGTTCGTCGGCGACGTTTCCTGATGCCGACGTCTTCGCTGTTGTTCAAACCGATACGGTTTCCGTAACCGGCGCACAGCAAGCGCAACGACTGACGGTCGAGAGCGGCGGCGTTTCCATTGGAGCAGGCGGGTCACTCACATTTGGGAATATCGCCGCGGTCATTGTGGATTCAGGCGCTACCCTCACGCTCGACGGCGGCTCGACAGGGGCTTCGCTTATCGCTACCAATGGCGGCGGCTCGATCAGCTCGCTCGTTCTTAACGGGTTGGGAACGATCAGTAATGCGGTCGACCTCTCGATCGATTCGCTCAGTGACGGCGGCGCCGCCGGGACGTTGACGAAGCAGGGTACAGGCGACCTCATCCTGACGGCCGCAGGCGCGAATGCCATCAGCGGCGGCACGAACTTCGATGTTCAGGCCGGACGCCTGGTGGCCGTTCACAATGCCGGCAACAATGCTCTCGGCAACGGCTCGGTCACGCTCAACGGTGGCGGAATGGTGCTGAGCAGTACAGCCGCGGCTACGTTCGACAACCCGGTTACCGTGACCCAAAGCGGCGTCATCCTTGCGCAAGCCGTGGCGCCTGGCGTGGCGGGGCAAACGATAACGCTCGGCAGTGCGGCCAACGGAATCAGTATCGACAGTGGCCGGACGCTCACGCTGTCCGCCGCTCACAACTACACCTTGGTTGCAGGCGGAACGATTAGCGGGCAGGGCGGACTGACCGTCTCTTGCAATACGGGCAGCGTGCGGCTCGATGCAGACAACAGCTACGCGGGACAGACAACGATTGCACGCGGGACCTTGCAGGTGGGCAATGGCGGCGCTTCCGGGACGTTGGGAACCGGAAACGTGGCCAACAGCGGGGCGCTTGTCATGAACCGGAGCGACGATGTGACTCTCGTCAACGTCATTTCCGGAACGGGAACCTTCAATCACGCCGGAGCCGGAACGCTTACACTCAACAGTGCGAACACGTTCACCGGCAATACCTCGGTAACTGGCAGCGGTGTGCTACGATTGGCCAATAGCCTTGCCCTGCAGAACAGCACGCTCGCGTCCAGTGCGGTCGAGTTCGACCAATCGGTTGCGAGTAACGCGTTTACGCTTGGCGGGCTGTCCGGTGGCGGCGCCATCGTATTGGAGAACAATGCCGGTACGCCGGTTGCCGTTGCCCTTTCGGTTGGCAATAACGGGCAGAGTACCGAATTCTCGGGGAATCTGAGCGGCGCCGGTTCGCTTGTGAAAATCGGTTCCGGAACGCTCACCCTCTCCGGTACGAATTCCTATGTCGGCAAAACGGCCGTGAACGCCGGCGTCCTGTCGATCTCGTCGACCGATGCGCTGCCCGGCTGGAATGCAGGTGGGAGATACTCGGTGGCCGACGGGGCTGCGCTGGCCGTCGGCCATGGTGTCGCCGACGGCGAGATTGTGACGATCCTGGGCACGGGCAATTTCGCGTCAGGGGCATCGGTCGGATTCGATACCAGCGATGGCGATCGGACTTACGGCGGCGCTATCGCCAATACATCGGCAGGCACGTTGGGGCTGGTGAAGATCGGCGCCGGCGTCCTGACGCTTTCGGCTGCCAATACCTATACGGGTACGACAAGCATTCGTGGCGGGACGCTCCGGCTCGGCAGTGCCGCCGCATTGCCTTCCGGACGGACAATTGCCATGTCGGGCGATGGAACGTTGGACCTGAATGGGTACGATCTGACGGTTGGCAATATCGCATCGAGCGCCGCTACCAATACCATTACCGACAACAGCGGCGTTGCGGGTACGTCTACGCTTACCATCTCCGGCGGCGCACCAGCCACGGTGAATGCGATTATCGAAGATGGGGCCACTCGCCAAGTGGCCGTTGTGCTGTGCAACGGCAACAGTGGTGCAACTCCGTTCAATGTAACAAGTGCGAACACGTTTTCCGGCGGGCTCCTCTTGCTGGGTGACGCCAGTTGGCAGACGCGATTGCGAATTAGCAGCGCGATCACTACAAGTGGCTCGGCCGGCGCGATTGTGAGCAGTCCGTTCGGGACAGGCGCTATCACCATCGGCTCGGCCGCGACCGATCGGGCGGCTATCCTGTTCGATGGCGCCAGCAATAACCGGCTGGTGAACGACGTCGTCTTCAATACGACGCAAGGCACCGACGTCGTCGGGGGCATCCGACTCGATACCACGGGCAACACCTTCTCCGGTACTCTGACGGCCAATCTGGCCGCCGCCAGCTTCAACACCGGTACCAACAGGACGGGCAGTGCCACTCTTACTGGACAGGTGACAGGAACGAGTGGCCTTGTTCTCTATGGAGATAGAGGGGCGTTGACCATTACGTTGAATAACGCAACCGGCACGGCAAACGACTACCAGGGCGATACGGTCATCGGCCTCAATATCGCAGCGGGAAAGTCGGCCATCTTGAAGCTGGGCGCGAGCAACCAGCTTCCCAACGGCGCCAACGCCGGCAACGTCGTGATCCACGCGAACGGCGCCGGCGCGGGAATACTCGATTTGAACGGCAGTAGCGACACGATCAACGGGCTCTCCGGGACCGGTATCGTCGACAATACGGCCGCCGGAGCCGTTACGCTAACCGTGGGCGACAACAACGCCAGCAGTACATTCGACGGCGTGCTCTGCAATACCGGCGGTATGGTCTCGTTGCGAAAGATCGGTTCGGGCACGCTTGCCCTTACCGGCGAGAACACGTACACAGGCGTGACCACGCTGGAAGGCGGTATTCTGAATGTCGCTTCCCTGGCCGATTATGGCGTGGCAAGCGCCGCCGGCGCCCGCGAGGCCGACACGTCGCCCAGCAATATCGGATTCCTCTTCCGCGGCGGAACGCTTCAGTATACGGGCGATACCGCGCAGAGCACCAACCGCGCCATCCGCGTCAGTACTAACGGCGGCGCCGTTCTCGATGCCTCCGGCAGCAATCCGGATGCGACACTCAGCTTCACCGCCAGCAGCTCGCCCGACTTCTGGGAGAATTCCGGCAACCGATCCGTAACCTTCACCGGCACGAACACAGGCTACAACACGTTCAATATGGCCATTACGCAGATCAATGGCCTGACCACGGTCAATAAGACCGGCGCGGGAACATGGGTTCTTTCCGGCAACAGCTCCTACACCGGCGCCACCACCGTCAGCAGCGGGACGCTGCTGGTAACCGGTGCGCTGGGCAATACGCCGGTTGCGGTGCAAACTGGCGCGACCTTGGGTGGAACCGGTAGTATTGCAGGTACGGTTACGGTCAACGGCGGCGGGACGTTCAGCCCGGGCCTCAGCCCTGGCGTGCTGAGCGTAGGTTCGCTGCTGCTGGAGGCAGGCAGTACGACGCTCCTCGAAATTGACGGGCTGACGCGCGACGATGAATACGACGGCGTGGACATCACAACGGAAGGCGGGCTGACCTATGGCGGCGCGCTGTCGCTCGATTTCGGCAATACCTCGGCATTCGCCGCCGGCACCGTATTGGACTTGTTTGACTTCACGGGGACCGCATCGGGCGCGTTTTCCGAAGTAACTTCAACCGGGTACTATTCGGGCGACTGGATATCGGACGGTGGAGACGGGTTCTCGCTCGAGGCAGGTTGGCAGACGTTGCTGTTCAGCCATGCTACGGGCGATGTGACCATCGTACCTGAACCGGCCGCGTGGATACTGCTGGTTTGCGCCCTGGTTGGCGGACTTCTGGCGCGACGGCGGAAAATGGCCTGAATAACAACCTCTTTTCGGTCATGGAGAGACTCATGTTTGCCAGCAATCCAAAACCACGAACGCGAAGACGGACCTTCGGCTTTACGCTCGTTGAGCTTCTGGTGGTCATTACGATCATCGGTATCTTGATCGGCCTGCTGCTGCCTGCGGTCCAAAGCGCCCGCGAGGCGGCGCGCCGCATGCAGTGCATGAACCACTTGAAACAGATGGGATTGGCGTTCCTGCAGCATGAATCGACACATGGCCATTTTCCTACCGGTGGTTGGGGATATCAGTGGACTGGCGATCCGGACCGAGGGGCCGGTTGGAGGCAACCGGGCGGCTGGGTCTTCAACATTCTACCGTTCGTGGAACAGCAGTCGCTGTACGACTTGCAGATGGGCAAAACGGGTACTGCGCGATCGGACGCCGCAAGCCAGTTGATCTCTACGCCGTTGCCGTTGATGAACTGTCCCACGCGGCGCCGCCCAACGGTGTTGCCGGTGGCCAATGGCGCACACTATCGTACGCCGCTGATCGGCGGTCCGACGGGCAACATGCGAGCGACGTCTACTTCGCAGGTGGCCCGGAGCGACTACGCGGCCAGTGGTGGTATTTCCTGGGTCAGATCACCGGCTGGTGACTGCGGGCCGTCAAGCTATTCTGCTGTCACTTCGGCCAGCTATTGGTCTAGCACTACTGCAAACCTGACGGGCATCGTTGGTGTCGGTAGCCAAGTGATTATGAGTGATGTTCGTGACGGTACGAGTAATACGTACATGGTCGGCGAGAAGTACCTGAATCCGGACGCCTATGCTAGCGGCGGCTGTGGCGGCGACAACGAAAACATGTATATGGGGTCGAATCAAGATGTTGAACGATTCAGCTTCGCGGCTCCACACCAGGATCAAGCGGGTACCGACTCGTATAATCAACACTGGGGCAGCGCCCACAGCGGCGGATTCAATATGGCCTTTTGCGATGGCTCCGTACGGAGCATCAGCTATTCGATCGACGCGACCACGCACAAATGGCTCGGCCACCGCGCCGATGGCGAGGTGGTGGACCAGTCGAGATTGTAACGGCTGATGACGTTGTGTGTGCGGCAAGATATCCGGACTTTCGAAGATGAGGAGACCACCGATGCGACAAACAGTCAGCGTGCTGCTCGGAGCGGTTGGAACCTCATTGCTATGCCTGGCCCGCGCAGAGGCGGCCCTGGTTGCCTACTACGGTTTTGAGGAAGGGACCGGAACGGCCATCAACACGTCGGTCGGTTCGTTCCATTTGAGCCTGAACAACACGGCAACACCCGGCTGGAGTGCCGGCAAGATTGGCGCGGGTGCGTATACCTTCAGCGGTCTCGATTGGGCAGAGGCCGTCGGGAGTCCCTTGAATGGGGACGCGTCGTTCTCGATTTCGTGGTGGATGAATACGCTGCAAGGGAACAAGGACGCGGGAATCATCTCCAGCGATCCCAATTCGGGCGCCCGCTTCATGATCTGGCGACAGACCTCGGCCATCTATGCGGCCAGCACGTCGCTGCTGGCGGGAAGCCGTTTCCTGAACGACGGCCAGTGGCATCACTATGCGCTGACCAAGGAAGACGGCGTCGAATGGAACCTCTACCGCGACGGCATCCAGGTCGATACGAACAACACGGCCGCCCTCAGCTTTGTGCAGGGCAACGGACCTCTCCGTCTTGCACGTCATGCCAACGCGGCCGAGTCTGCTCGCTGGCCGGGAGCACTCGACGACGTGGCGCTTTGGAACGAGGCGGTCCCCGCGCAGACCGTCGCCCTGATGCACGGGCTCGGGAAGTTCATGGGAACTGTCGTCAACGATCCGGCCATTGACACGGTTCGCAATGTGTTCGATGCCGGGCCCGGCAGTTGGGACGTTGCCGGAGACCAAACCTGGGCCTATGCCTCCGCGGCTGAACTGCTTTCCCCTGCAACGCTAGGCGCTACGGGAGGCCAGGCGAGCAGGAATGCGTATATCGTTCTCGACGCGGCCGGAAACGGGGTCCAGGTTGTCCACGATAACAGTTTCACAACGATCGGGGCCGGCACCGGAATTGCCTACACCGGCGTGGATACCGTCAATACGGGGCCGCGCACCAACGTGGACCGAGGGTCCAGCCTGATTCTGGAACCGGGCAGTTATGAAGCCCTGGATTTCTCATTTGCCTATGGACAGAGCGGCGCTGCCATTCCCTTCCTGGCTCGCTGGATCGACGAGGGCGAGTACGAGATCCTCGCCGTTGGCGACACCCAGACGGTGACCGGCAGCGGCCTCCTCACCGTCGACTTCGGCGGGGAAAGCCGCTTCGTACTCGACGAACCGACGCGGATTCTGGCAGGCTTCACGGGCGTGGACGAGTTCGACAATCCCGTCATGTTTCAGAATGGCACGCCCATCGGCACCTCTCATCGATCCGGCGCCGTCTCGCCCGTGGTTGGACAGACCGTTAGCGGCTTCAGCTATTTGAATCTTGGCCGGACCTACGCTTTTGCGATTACCGTGGCGCCCGAGCCGTCGTCGATCATGATTCTGGCCGCCCTGGTCGGATTGCTTGCGGTGCGACGCCGCCGGCGATAGGATATGGGGGACGGGCGACGGCGCGCGTCTCAGATATCACATTGCGTGAAAGCCAGACGGCAAGAAGGGGGCACCACCATGAACGGCAGCACCATGAACGGCAGCAAGCGTGTAGCAGGACCTACCCTATCCACTCTCGGCGGCGAATGCCCACATGGCGCACTGAACCGCCGCCGCTTCCTGGCCGGAACGGCCGGATTCGGGTTGGCGACGATTCTTTCTTCTGGCCGCCGGCGTACGGCACATGCCCAGCCACTGCCGACCGCGCCGGAAAGCGGCGATTTGCCGCGGCTCGATCTGCACGTGCATCTGGACAACAGCACGATCGACGAGGTGCTGAAGCTCTCGGTCGAACGCAACGTGAAGTTCGGTATTGTGGAGCATGCCGGTACGAAAGAGAATATCTACCCGGTCGTCCTTCACAATGACGAGACCTTGCTTGCACGCCTTGCCATGCTCGAAAGCAAGCCTGTCTATCGCGGTGTTCAGACGGAATGGCACGACTGGTACGAATGCTTCTCGGTCGAGGCGCTCAGCAAGCTCGACTACGTTCTGACCGATGCAATGACGTTCCCCGGCAAAGACGGCAGGCGAGTGAAACTGTGGGAACCGAACGTTACCGAGCGTGTCGATATGGCCGATCGGGAGGCCTTCATGGACCGTTACGTCGATTGGTACGTGGCGATTATCGAGAAGCAGCCGATCGACATCATGGCCAATACCTCGTGGCTGCCCGCGCCCCTGGCGCCCGAGTATGACAAGTTCTGGACCACCGAGCGGATTCGCCGGGTGGCCGACGCGGCCGTGAAGTATCGCGTGGCCCTGGAGATCAGTTCCGGTTTCAAGCTGCCCACGCTCCGATTCCTGCAAGTTGCCAAGGAGGCGGGCGTGAAGTTCTCGTTTGGCACCAACGGCCGCTATCCGCGTATGGGCAAGTTGGAGTTCAGTTTTGACATGGCATACAAGCTCGGTCTGAAGCCGGACGACATGTTCACCCTGCCGCCGGACGGCCAGAAGGCCGTTCAACGCTGGGCCGCCGGCACGCGCGGCAAGGGGTAATCTGGATTCGGGTCGGTGGCGGGTCAACTGCGCTGCTTGGGATAGACCATCGCGAGCAGCCGGGCCAGGAGGCCTATGGGTGGCTTCTGGGGCTCCAGGGCACTGACAACGTCGCCCATGAACGCGAATCGTTCGTCGCGGTTCTTGGCCATCATGCAGTGAAACGCGCGGTCGACGTATTCCGGCACGTCGGCGCGGACGGCGCGCAGCGAAGGAATCGGTTTGGTGCTGTGCGCGGAAAGCTTGTCGATCAGCGATTTGCCGCCGTAGGGCGATTTGCCGGTCAGCATGAAGTGAAGCGTACAGCCGAGCGAGTAGACGTCGGCGCGCTGGTCGGCCGACTTTGCGTCCAGTGCCTGCTCCGGAGCAAGATACTCAGGTGTCCCCAGCATCTCACCCATCCGGGTCAACTCGTCATCTTGCCCGTCTGCAACTGCCTGTTCGCCCAGCTTGGCCAGGAACAGATTGCTGATCTTCACCTGCCCGCGCATATCGACCCATAGCACGTGCGGCTTGATGTTGCGGTGGTAGATGCCGTGTAGATGCAACTGCATCAGCCCCCGGGCGGTTTGGATGGTGTAGTCGACTGCCTGGTCGATCCCCAACGGGCCGTATTGGCCGATGAGTGTGGCCAGGTTTGCGCCGACGACGTACTCGGTAACCAGGTAAGGAACGCCCTGGTGAATTCCGGCTTCGTAGCCGGTAATCAGGTTGGGGTGGTCGAGTTTGCAGGTGATGTCCTGTTCGCGTCGAAAGCGACGGAGGACTTCCGAATTGCGTGTGGCTCCGGCCGGTAGCATTTTCAGCGACACGAGCGTTTGGCTGGGGACGTGGACCGCCCGATACACTTCGCCCAGTTTGCTGGTGTAGATGGGTTCGAGCACCCGGTAGTTGCCGAACATGCCGTCGCTTACGGCGGGACCGGCCGCCGTGGCCGCCTCGGGGTTTACTGCCGGGCCCGAGGCTTCTGCAGCTTCCGCATCGGCCGGTTTGGCCGCCTTGAGCACACAGTCGTAGGCCGCTCGGCGTGTTGCGTCCGACAGGCATACCCGTGCGCGCGAGACTTCATTGAGAAGCCGTTCCGCAATACCCGCATTCGGGCCCGCCTGAAAGGTACGCAGGAAACCCATCCGTGCGTCGGCCGCGGCGTGGATGACGTCGGGATCTGTCTCGAAAGGCGTTACACCGAGAAGCCGGTAGAGGGTAGGCGGCTGTTCCTCGGGCGGAATGGCGAGCCATTTGTGGTATGGATTGAATGTATTCTGCATGGCGGATGGCTTCTCCACGGGGACGTTTGCACTCCTCTCGTTTGACGAAGGCCATGCTCATCCAAGCCTGGCGTGATCCTGTTGTACCACATAAGCTCTCCACGTGCGACAGGGCGCCTCCCGCACACATAGGTGGTTGCAATCCGGGATGCCGGTGAGCTAGACTCTGTGTGGGAGGCAATGCCATGAAGAATGTCTGTTTGGGTTTGCTGGGATTACTGTATGTCGCACCTGTTCTTGCAGGTGATTCTCGTGCGGTGTCTCAGCAGCGAGTTGCCGAGGTCGCCCGAACGAAGGGGCTCGTCGCGTTCTGGGATTTCAGCCTGATGGAGGATGGGCGGTGGACATCGCACTTTGATCCCCGCGTGGTTCAACGCGGCTATCCGGTCGTGCTCCGGAAGATCGGCGATGCCCAGTCTTATACGCCTGAGCGGTGGCCTTATTCTGATGAGGCCTCGAGACTGCGGTTTGACGATTCCGGGCCGTTCGGCCACGCCATCCGACTGAACAAGGGCTACATCTTCGCGGAGGTGCCCCGCAGCGAGTTCGATCGCTCTCCGCTGGACATCCACGGCCGAAAGCCCTTCACCTTGATTGCCTGGGTGCAATTCACCGGCGCACGGCATATGATCGCCGGCATTTGGGACGAGGGCGGGTGGAACAAGTACCGGGGCCGGCGGCAGGTGGCGCTGTTCGGCGGCCTGTTCGGTTCGCAGGGATTGACCGCACACATCTCGACGACCGGCGCCGCCAGCTATCCGCAATCGAATGCGCCTGGTTCGCAATACGCGCGTGCCCGGGCCATTGACGGCCGGGATTTCCGGAACGGTCAGTGGGTTGCCCTGGCCATGACCTTCGAACCGGAACACGATCGGGTCACCGCGTACTGCAACGGCGCGGCCACGCCGCTGGAAAAGACCGATCCGGTTGCGCAGGACGTCTTCCGTGCCGCCAAACCTGTCCCCGCCAACCCGTACCACTTTCCTTGGCCCATCTACTCGCCCCGAGCGTTCGTATTGAAGTACAACGGATACAACGTCACGACAACGGGTGTCTGGGAGCACTGGCTGTACGTGGATACCGATGGGAAAACCCTCGACTACGGCCGGAGTTGTCCGGAACCGGCCAAGACCCGCGACGAATATCGCGTGGTCTTCGACGTGCGTCGCAATGGGCAGAGTCTCCTTGCGGCTCCGATCGTCTTCGCTGCGATCGACAAGCGGCAGACCGATCTGCCTGATTCGGTCGTTGTTCAGACCGGAGATGAGGTGGCTACCTCACTCGAAGTTCGCCGGGGGGACTCTTGGCAGCGGGTCGGAACGGAAATCCGGTATCCGATTCGCGAAGGCGCGCCATTCACCTTCGGACGTGCCTTAGGGCTTGGCAGCGAGGCAATCGACCACGGAACGCAACTCCTACTCGATGGCGTGGCCGTGTTCAACCGCGTCTTGAGCGAAAACGAGCTGAAAGCCCTGAGCTACTGTACGGAGCCCAGGGCCGCTTTGGCGCGCCCTGGGAGGAATGACGACAAAGCCCCCTGAATGGGCGCGGAACTTGCCACCTTGCGGGGATCAGCAATTCCCGCTAAGCAGAGGGTGGCTTTCTATTGAGAATCTTGTTACACTAAGGGGGTTGCGATTTGCCTATTTCAAGAGGTTAAGGAGTTCTATTCCGGCTGGCGGACTTTTCTGACAGAAAGACCGGGGGACCGCGAAGATGAAGGCTGCTTATGTGAGTCTGGTGGGCGGTGCGATCGTGCTGTTTGCCATTGAGGGACACACGGCTTGGGCTGACATGATTACGAACATGTCTAAGTCAACGACCGGGTTTGACGTGGCAAGCAACGATCTTCTCGAAGGTGTTGTGGCTGCGGTGAATAACAGCAACTACATTGCGGCGAGAGAGGATGTAACCACGACCGATCTGGCGGTCCTTACCAATGGAGAGTTCGGACCGGCCTCTGTTAACACCACCGCGCCGCTTGAGGTGGTTGCAATCGCCAATGGTGCGATCCTCACCTACGAACTCGATCTTGAGAGATGCCCGGCGGGGTATTCCATCTGGCAGATCGACACCTACACCGGCTGGCGAGACACGGGCCGGGACGCCCAGCAGTACGAGGTTCTGTACTCGCTTGTCTCCGATCCCACGGCGTTCTACCAGTTGGCAACCGTGAGCTACAATCCCGGGTCTGGGAATCCATCCGATACGGCCGTGTCGATTCTAATGGATGACGGGAGTGATCTGGCCAGCCATGTCGCTGCGCTCCGCTTCTCCTTCCCGACGACGGAAAACGGCTTCGTCGGTTACCGCGAGATCGACGTATTCGGCGTGCCCGAACCGGCGAGTCTTTGCCTCCTTGCCTTGGGGGTTTTCGGCCTGTTCTTCAGACGCGGTCGCAGGCATGGGAGATGATATATCGCGTCAGCCGTTCGGCGTCCGGCGCGACTCGCCTGCACCAACGAAATGGTAGCGGCTGCCTCGGGTTGGTGACCGATCCGGGCGCGGGTTCCCTCCGGCGCATCAAGGTCGCCATGGAATGGAAGGAGAGCCGGCGGCTTTTCTACTCTAGCGAGAAGACGAGTTCGTTCGGAGATCCCGTCGCGATTTCGGCCGTCAGGGTGCTTTCGTCGTTGTACTTCGCCGGAAGTAATTCTTTGGCTCGGGGCGATGCTCCGGCGGCCATCTCCTCAGGCGTTTGGGGGGCAATGCCGCCACGGGAAGAAATTTGCACTCGGTACGAACCGGGGGCAAGGCCCTGTTCGGTAGGGATTTCAAAGCTGCCGTCGCGGATCACGGCGCCGCATACGGGGCCCGGCGCCCCGCTGGTGGTAAGGAACGTAATGTGCCCCTGTTCGAGTGGCTTGCCCTGATAGAGTACGGTTCCTTCCAGCGGCAACCGGTCGGTGGAAGTCCCGCACCCGGTACAGAAGAGAAGAAGGCACACGCTCGGCACCACCAATTTCCAAAAACGCCGCATCATGGTTTCCTTAATGGCTGTAACGGTCCTGGTGCAAGCCAGCGGTTTCTGAAACGAATCTCACCGTGCGCCGGGGGTCTTGTCGGGGCGGCTCAGTAGGCTCCAATCGGCTCGCTGCCCCGGGTCGTACTGAGCGCCTGCCAGATGGCCGTATCGATCGTGTCGGAAATAAAACGGCCGCTACCGTCGCAGAAGGCGACGTTCACACCGCCCGGGTGCCGGCTGCGGGCGCCGAATACGTAGTTGCCGCGCAACGCGCACGGAGGGTTCGGCGGCTCTGGATTGCACCAGTCGTAGCTGCTCCACGAAAGATCCGGGGCGCTGTCGTTGGGACGCAGGGATGTAACGAACCCGGAACCGCTTGCCCACCAGGTACATCCGCGCAGGTCCTTGCCGTGCCCTTGGATCAGTTCGGAAAGCAGCATCGTGTTGCTTGTGCCGTCGCGAATATGGTCCAGCGACACGCCTTCCCGTGCGGTGAACGGGGCTCCTTGGAAGGTGAGATCCTTATAGGTCGACGTTTGCCAATTGGCGCTCTCGTCGATGGACGTATTGCCGAAGTTGACCACGAAGTTGTGGTACGTCACGTGTTGCGAGCCGCCGGGCCAACCTTCGGTCGTTACCGTATCGCTTGGACACAAAAAGACGGTCACCTGCTTGCCCGTTGCCCCGGCAATATTCTTCGCAGAATAGTACGTATCCCCGGAGTCGCCG
Organism: Thermoguttaceae bacterium; assembly: GCA_040772845.1. Lineage (GTDB taxonomy): Bacteria > Planctomycetota > Planctomycetia > Pirellulales > Thermoguttaceae > PWXP01. Next base: position 2,997,158 of record JAXGXG010000001.1, on the reverse strand, counting down.
TCGTATCCGTAGTACTGGTCGCGCAACGCCTGTTGCTCGATGAACGGCAGGACGGGCACCTGCCAGCTTCCGTGTCCCCAATAGGGTGTTGTGGTAGTAGCCCCCATAGGCAGCGTGCCGTAAGTCGCATGGTGGTTGTGCATGGCCAGCGACACTTGCCGCTGATGGTTCGTGCACGTGAGTCTGCGCGCCGCTTCCCGCGCTGCCTGCACGGCAGGCAGCAGCAGCGAGATCAGAATACCAATGATGGTGATGACCACCAGGAGTTCAACGAGCGTAAAACCGAGGGTGGACCGGAAGAAGGTGAATCTCCCCTTGGGGGGGGCGCCGGATTGCCGGCAAGCGCGTTGCTTGTTGCAGTTTTGTGGATACATAGCAGGGTGCTTCCGAAATCGACGTACGAACCTGGTTGGGCGTCAGTGCCGTTTAGTATTTCCTATTTGTTATCTCCGCCGTCGCATCGCAAGCGCATAGATGAGCGCGCCAAGCAGGAGTGTCCATGTGGTTGGTTCAGGTATGATGGTCAAATCACCGGTAAGGTGGCTGAACGTGAGCGTCTGCCAGCCGGCTTCGAGCGAGAAGAGGTCGTCGCCGTCCCACTCCCACTGGCCGGTGTAGAAGCCGGTTGAGGTGACTTCCGAGAACTCGCCGGATGCGGTTCCCGCGAAGCTGAACAGGTCGAGCACCGCGCCGGCTTCGAGCCAGGACGTGTTCCCGAAGGCCAGCGACAGCGTTCCGCCGTAAGCCAGTCCGTCTTCGGCGGTAATATCGACGCCGTCGTATTCGTCGCCGCGTGTCAGGCCGTCGATTTCGATCAAGGTCGTACTGCCTGCTTCGAGGGCAAGGGAGCCCAACGTAAGCACTCCGGGGCTCATTCCCGGACTGAGCGTTCCACCGGCGTTGACCGTCACGGCGCCGCTGATGGTTCCCGTGCCTCCCAGGGTGCCGCCGTTGACTACCACGGCTCCAGAACCGGTTCCCGAACCGGTGGTATTGTTTACCAGTAGGATTCCTTCATTGACGACGGTGCCGCCGTTATACGTGTTTGCGCCGGTAAGGATCAGTGTGCCTGTACCATCCTTGATCAGGCTGTTGTCGCATTCCAAAATACGATCCTCCGACTCGTGGACGAGAATGGCCATTCGCGTCCAGGCGTAGTCTCCCAAGTTGTAGGCGAACGTCCAATCGGGGCGCCGGTCACCGGTTAGGTCGGTATTGGTGCCGATCCCCAGGTTTCCGCTGCCTCGCCAGTTGTTGTAGGCGAAGATCGTCTGGCCCTCGGTGCCTGTACCGTCGCCGTCGATGTCGTAGTTGTGAATCTGGAAAGATCCGTAACCGAGTGACGTGCTGGAGCCGCCGTCACCGAAGTCGTATTGGCTGCCGCTAGCGTTGGGGATGTCGATATCGTTTCCAGTACCATAGTTGGACGGCCATATTTCGATATTGCCGGTTTCCAAACCTTCGCCGGTGGCAATTCCGTCCACGTTCGAGGCTACGTTCATGTTATCGACCGTCTGCTGCCATTTGAACAGGCTCGATCCGTTCGGAATGCCAATCTGGCTGATGTCGCTGGTGAAGGCATCCATGGAAACATAGACCCATTCGCCGTCAAGCTCCAGATAGTAGGCCACGCGATCGAAAGCCCCGACCGTGGCCGTGTTGTCCACCGTGTAAGGGAAGTCGTTGCTCCCGTTGACACTACCCGTGGGTGTCAATTCATAGGCGAGAACGTAACCGTTGGCCTCTGCGACATTGTTGAACACCTGCGTCTCAGTCATGCCGTTTTCGGGCACCGGTCCCGGATCGGAATGGCCGATGCCGGCGATGACCCCGTTGATGACCGTGGTTCCGTCCCCATTCACGGCAAGTCGCGAGTACCGGAGGTCAACGGGCGCATCGACGGTAAGTGTTCCCGAGGCGGCGCCGATGGCGAGCTGCCCCGCGCTCACCTGTTTGGCGGTGATCGTACTGGACGCGGCGATACGGTTGTCTCCGCTGACATTGGCCAGTGCGCCTGGCTGACCGGTTGCACCGTTGCCGATGGCCGTGATAGGCTTGCCACTGAGGGTTACGCCGCCCTGGAAAGCCAACGTTGCTCCGTCGGCAACGCTTACTTCGGAACCCTCAGCGCCGAGTGCCGTATCGGACGCAGCGATGAGCGTCCCCTGCTCGACGGTCGTGACGCCCACGTACGTGTTCGCGCCGGAAAGGGTCAAGGCGCCCGTGCCTGTTTTGATCAAATCATTGGGCGAGATTACCAACCCGTAACGCCAGAGCGAACCGTCGCCGGGATCGGTGACCGAGTCGGGATAATCGTTGGCATCGACCGAGGTTGTCCCGGCGGCATTCAGGCCGAATCCCTTGGTTGTCGTCCAGTGGTATTCAGAAGACGCCACTGCGCCTGCACCACCACCGCCGTTGTAGAAACGGATTTCGACGTCGTGCCAGCCGTCCCCCTCGGCGCCCATGCCCAGATCGAGAATGCCGGTAGTCGTTGGGGTATTCCAGCCTCCATTGTTCATACGGACGACGCCATCGATCTTCATCCAGGCAACGTCGTCGATATTCTCGCCGAAGGAGAAGACGCCGTCCGCATCGTAGAATTGCCCTGTATAGACCCAGGTGCGGTAGTCTCCCCAGATAGGCGACGTGTTGGTAAGCCCGGCTGCCGGGGCCATCACTATGCCCTCGGTGCCTGGGTTTTCCGCAGTCGCCATGCCGGTTTGAGTGATATAACCTGCAAGAAGACCGGGCACATAGCGAACTGTATCCAAATTGGTCCCGGAGATAGCGCCGCTGATGACGGTATCTCCGTTGCCGGAGACAGTCAGGTTGGAATATTCCATGGCTATCGAACCGGCGATGGAGAGTGTACCCGCTTGGGAGTCGATCGTGGTGTTCGTGCCGCCGAGCGTCACATTGCCGCCGTAGGTATTCGTGCCACTGCGGTTCTGGAGCGTACCATTGCCGTTCTCGCCGCCGAGTGTAAGCGATTCGCCGTCCGGGATGGTTATCCCACCCTGAAGGGCGAGCGTTCCGCCGGCGACGACCGTCCCGGCGTCGGTTGTGCCCAAAGCGCTGCTGTGGGCCGCCACCAGGATGCCTTCGTTGATGGTGGTTTCGCCGTTATAGGTATTCGCGCCGGACAACGTAAGCGTGCCCGCGCCTGACTTGACCACGCCGTTTTCGGGGGTGACGGTCGTTTGCCAGAAGCCGGCCTGATTTGCACTGCTCGGATTGACAAACTCCTCGGTCAAGTTGTTCGTCGAATTGGTGATCTGAAGGCGGGCTTCGTAGGCCTCCGTTCCACCGAACTCATGGAAGGCGAATGCGACCGCGTACTCCTCGCCTGCCGTCAAGACGCGGGCGCCGCTGCCACCGTTGGACGAGGCCAGCAGCTCATTACCATTCTCGGCGCCGAGCGCCTCGGTGTCTTCGAACAGGCCATCCTGGTCCAGATCGATCCATATCCGGCCGCGGTCATCGAGACCGGTAATGCGGAATCGATAGTCGCCGTCGGCGGCCGCCGTGAACATCCCTTGCCACAGCGTAGAGAAGTTGTCACCTCGCCAGGAGTCTGCCAGTGCGGGAAAACCGGTTCCGAAGTTGTTGTAGTAGTCGAGTGCACTGGTAAGGAGACCGGTCGCGGCAGGCGTCAAGGACAGGACACCGCCCGTCCCGGTCCCGTTGCCGATATTGATGATGTCGGCCTCGACCGTGCTGGTGTAGAGTGTTGCCGCCAGGCCGTCGATGGTGTATGGGCTGCCGCCATTGCCGAACCCTTGGGCCACGTCGGTATTGCCGGCTCCATCGAACGTGAGGCTGGCGTTATAGGCCATGGCCATCGGGCCGGTGAGCGCGAGCGTACTGCCTGCCGTTGCGGAGTTGATTGTGGCGTCGCCGGTTATGGTAATGGGCGAGTCGAGCCTGTTGTCGCCGCCCGTGCTGTTCAGTGCGCCAAGCGAGCTATCTCCGGTTCCTGCAAGGGCGATGGGTTCGGGCGTGGCGTAGTGGATGCCGCCGCTGATTTGCAGTGTGCCGCCAGCGTTCACAGCCGTACCGCCTGCGGCAGTGCCCAACTGGCCGTCGGCAGTCACCTGAACGAGGCCATCCTCGATACCGAACTGGCCGGTGAAGGTGTTGCCGGCATTGGATAGCGTGAGAAGTCCGTTGCCCATCTTGGTGATGGCCCCCCCGCCGGTAACCAATCCGGCAACATGGATTGCGCCTGCGCCGTCGAAGGTAACGGCGTGATTGGCGGCCAGTCCGTTGGGGAGAGAAATCGCGCCGCTATTGCTCGTGATACGAGCAGCGCCGCCGAGTACAAGGTTTTCAACGGTATTATCACCCGACTGGTTTCGCAAGGCGCCCTCATTGCTGGGCCCGCTTCCGGCAATCGTGATCTGTTCGCCAGCGGCAAGGGTTATATTGTTCTGCAGCCGGAGTTGGCCGCCGCTTTGAACCACGGTTCCGGCGGCTGCCGTTCCCAGCGCACCGGCGTTCTGTACGGCAAGGCGTCCGCCGCTGAGGACGGTGGTCTGGCCTTCGTAGCTGTTGGCCGCGTTCAGTTGCACCACGCCCGAGTTGCCCGAGATGGCCAGCGCGCCGGAGCCGCTGATCGTCCCGTCGACGGCCAGGGTATAGCTGTTGGCCGTGGCCAGCGTGAGAGTCTGGCCGCTACTTACGCTGATGCCGCGGGAAGCACTGCCGAGCGTCACCGTCTGGCCGTCCACGCCGGGTGTCACGTTTTGGGCAGTAATCGCGCCGCTTTGAGCCACGGTAACGGCGTTGTCGAAGGTTGCTGCGGCCGTGCTGCTAAGCCCCAGGCCGCCGCCGTTCAGGGTTACCAAACCGTCGCCGAGCGCGTTGTTGCCTGCGTTGTGAACCGCCACGAGTCGCCCGGCCTGAACGTCGAAACTGGTGCCGCTGGTGATGGTGTTGGCCGTGGCGGCGGCGAGCACGAGGTCCCCCGCGCCTTGCTTGATAATGGTCGCGGCGGCGCCGCCATCACTGAAGGTATCGACGGACAGATTGTCAGCGTTGCTGATGGTCCCTTGGCCGTTGACCGCAAGTGAGCTAATCCAGCCGCCGCCAGCGGTGGTAATGAGCGAGGCGCCGGTCGTTCCGCCATTCAAGGTGAGCATCGCGCCGAAATGGACGACAATTCCCGTGCTCGATCCAAGCGTCAGCGAGGCGCCGGGCCCAATCTCAACATTGCCGCTGCCGACGGTCAGTTTCCATGCCTGCTGGTCGCCCGTAACACTTACCGTGTCGTTCTGGGTGATGACCACGCTATTCGTACTAGGATAACCACTGCCGCCGGTCCAGCGTTCGTCCGTCCAATTGCCATCGCCCAACCCATCCCACGTGAACGCCTCCTGGTCTGCGTTGACCCAGACTTCCAGGTTCCTGATAGTGAAGCTGCTGGCATTTGGACCGAAGGTCCAGTCTGTGTCACCCGCGCCAGGCGTGTTCTGGTTGCCGATTCCCATGCGGCCACTCTGGTTGAGGCCGTTAAAACCGAACAGTGTTTCTGTAAGGTCAAGATTGAACACCTGCATCGAGCCGTGGCCACCGCTTGTACTGCCGCCGCTATCGCGCCAGTCGTAGTAACGGTCATCCGACCCATAGGCGCCACCACCGCCGCCACTGTAATTGCTGGCCCAGAACTCGAGGATGCCCTGATCGAAGTTGCCTGAACCGTCGGTATAATCGCCAGTGGTAATCAACGGATGATTACTTTCGACGTGCAAGTTGTTGACGATCGTGCCGTTATAGACGATGCCCGTGGCTGCATTGGGCACACCAAGCATGCTGGGGTCTGTATTTGGCGTGTCCATCGAGACCCAGACCCAATACCGCTCTGCTCCCGAGGCGGTGCTTTGCAGTTCCATGTAATAGGCGACGCGGGTGATCGAACCGACAGAATAGTCGCCGGAGGCATCGATAGTATAGGGCACGCCGGTGGTATTGAAGTTGAAGGAACTCGGGATTGACAGTTTGTAGAGCAGGGAGTAATCGGCGATCTCCGCGGAAGAGACATCGACCAACGACACGGCCGGCGCCTCGCTCGCCAGGGAAACGACAAGCAACCCGACTACCATGGCTTGCCAGAACCTGTCAACAGCCGACGCCAGACAACGTCGGATCGATGCAACCACTCTGCACGGCCGAGAACGAGCCATGGGCGTACCCCTTGTTCTGAATGGTCAAGAAGCGTGCAAGTGTAAATAGGCAGTCACCTATTTCGGATTGTAACCAAGCTGTGCTGATTGTGCAACAAATCAGGACATTGTTTTGGAAAACCTATTGGGGACGACTCCGCATGATTCGGAAGCAGGCGTGGTGCGGCTGTAGCCCGCAAGTGGCATTCCAGGTCGGAGTCATGCGGCGGGGCCCGGTCTTTCGGGAATTGGCGCTGCGGCGTGGGGCGTGTAGAATACGGTGTGGGGACTTTTCCTGATGCCGGGCCTCTCGGACAGCCCGGGATATGCGAGGCAAAGCATGTCGATAGCGGGGCACGATTCCGGTTCCAGCGCGGATTTTGGGCTGGAGCCTTACGTGATCCAACAGGGGGCGGCCGCCGCCGAAGAGGGCCAGGGATCGGTCTGGCTGGATGGCGACGTACTGGCCTGTGCGTGCCCGGACTGCAACGCCCCCATGTCCATCCGCCTGTGGCTCATGCTGGCCGATTGCTACCGGTGCGGGGCGACCATCGAGTTGACCGAAGAGCAGGAACAGGAGGCCCTGCGCCTGTTGCGCGAGCGGGAAACGCAGCGGCGCGCCGAATCGGCCGAGGCGGCTGCGAGTATCCAGCCACGTGTGGCGCGCCGCCCGCAACCGGGGGCTGTCGAGGGGCGGAAGCCGGAACCGCGCATCCACCGGCCGGCCCCCCCGGTGCCCGAAGGTGCGGCAACCGCTGCTCCGGCAGAGCCTGGGCGAACGCGACGTTCCGACGTCTGGTCCGAACCGGCGCCCGGGGCCGCGAAACCGCCCACCGCTCCGGCCATGCAGCCACGCCGCCGTGTGGCCGCAGCCGAAGCCCATCGTGGTGTTCGGGCACGGGTGCGGGAACTCTATCGACGCGGCGGGGCGGCCGTTTGGTTTTCCGAATGGCTCCGCGACCTGCCGGCATGGTTGATCAGCCTCGTCTTCCACTTCGTGCTCTTGCTGTTGTTAAGCCTCTGGATGGTAGAGCCTTACGAGCAGCCGATTACCTTGACCCTTTCGACCGATCTGAGCGAGTACGATCTGGAGGGGCAGGTAGGAGAACTCAATCCGGCGGTCGAGGCGATTGATTTCGAGGATCCCGGAGCTATCGAAGTGGTGCATGCTTTGGATGATTTTGGTGCAAGCGCCCAGGTCGACCCGGACATCGACCCGGTCGAGTTGCCCATAGACGTTCATGCCGCCATCTCCATCATACCGCGGCCCGTTGTGCACGATGTCACTCCGGCGCCGCCGGCGACGGCAGGCAAGATGTTTGCCGGCCGCAATCCCCATGCTCGCAGCCACATGGTCCAGGCCGCAGGCGGAACGAACCAGACCGAGGCGGCGGTCGCGCGCGGCCTGCAATGGATCGCCCGCCGGCAGAACGAGGACGGAAGCTTCAGTCTGCACGCATTCCACAAGTCGCCAGGCGCAGGTGGGAAGGGGAGCGGCATGGGGTCCGAACGCAGCGATATGGCGGGGACGGCCCTTGCCCTGATGCCGTTCCTCGGAGCAGGTCAAACCCACCTTGAAGGGAAGTACACGTCGAACGTATTCAGTGGTTTGAAATGGCTGTTGGAACATCAGCGCGAGGACGGCGACCTGCGCGGGCCCGGTTCCGGACGCATGTACGCAAACGGTCTGGCGGCCATCGTGCTGGCCGAGGCGTATGCCCTGACCGGCGACGAGCAGCTTCGTGAACCGGCCCAATTGGCGTTGCACTTTATTGCCCGGGCCCAGCATCGGGGCGGCGGCTGGCGCTACGAGCCGGGCCAGGCCGGCGATACGAGCGTTTCCGGCTGGCAGCTTATGGCGCTGCAAAGCGGGCGTATGGCGCAGCTTCGCGTGCCCGGTACGACCTTCGGGGACGCCACCAGATTTCTCGATAGCGTGCAGCGCGACTCGACCGGCGGTCGCTATGCCTACATGCCGGGCGGCAGCCCGACCCACGTCATGACGGCCCAGGCCCTTCTCGCGCGGCAGTATCTCGGATGGCCGAAGGACCATCCAGGGCTTCGCGACGGCGCCCGATTCCTGCTGGAAGAACATCCGCCTTCGAAGGAGGAACCGGACGTGTACTACTGGTACTACGCCACGCAAGTAATGCACCATCTGGGCGGCGATCTATGGCGGCAGTGGAACGCCCGCATGCGCCGCGTCCTGTGCGATACACAGGAGATCGACGGCCACGAGGCAGGGAGCTGGCCGCCCGAAGGACCGTTTGCCAATCGCGGCGGCCGACTCTTCATGACCGCGCTGGCCGTCTGCACGCTGGAGGTCTACTATCGGCACATGCCCCTCTACGCGGAAGACCTGCTCGAACAGACCGAACGCCTGCTGATGGAAGCGGCCGAACAATCAGAAGAGGAAGCAGCCGAATCGGAGCAGCAGACCGACCGGCCAGCCGCGCCGAGCTTGCTGCAGCAGTCACTCTAAGTGGAACGACGCAGGGACAATGTAACCGTTCACAGGGGACTGTCCTCCTCGTATGCAACGGGGAGAATGGCTTGCGCCGCCGACCCGTCAGCGGCTATCAAGCGGCAGGGCCTGCAGGCGAGCCGTCCACCCATCGGCGATGCCAGAGTTCCAGCACCAGCAGCGACCAGAGGCGCGAGGCGTGATCGAACCGGCCTTGCTGATGATCGTCGAGCAGGCGGCGCACGGTTTCCGGCCGAAAGTAACCCCGGCTGCACGTGCGCGCGTCCAGAAGCACATCCCGCGCCATGTCGCGCAATTCGTTGCGGAACCAGTAATCCAGCGGCACGCCGAATCCCATCTTCCGCCGGCGGCGGATCGGATCGGGCAGCAAGTCGGCAAAGGCATGAAGAAGTATCCGCTTGCCAACGCCCCAGCGGAACTTGTGCGCCAGCGGCATCCCGGCCGCCAGTTCCACAACCCGATGGTCCAGGAACGGCTGCCGGCATTCCAGGCCGTGCGCCATCGAGGCCGTATCCACCTTTGTCATCAGATCGCACGGCAAATAGGTCGCCAGGTCGGCAAGGCTGGTGGCCGTAATCATGTCGCGTCCGGCGGCCTGGTCGAGTCCGGCCTGAAGAAACGCAATCGGATGCGGGCCGGGCAGCGAAGCGGCGAACGCTTCGGTATACAGATCGGCGCGCCGGGCTTCGCCGAAGATGGCGATCCATTCCAGGTAGCGTTCCGCAGGCGAACGTCCCAGCGCCTCGGCGAATCGTTTGAAGCGGCGGCGCAACGACTTCTGCCGCACACTGGCCGGAAGACGCTGCCACACGCGGGCCGTGAGCGCGGCGCGCAATGGCCGCGGAAGACGATCGAGCCACTCGCCAAGCCAGACCGCACGGTAACGCGGATAGCCGGCGAACAGTTCGTCGCCGCCATCGCCGCTGAGCGCTACGGTTACATGCGACCGCGTAAGCTGCGAAACGTACCACGTGGGCACCGCGGAACTGTCGGCAAACGGCTCGTCGTAGTGCCAAACGAGTTCGGGCAGGATATCGACCGCGCTGGGCTCGACCCGGAATTCCTCGTGTTCCGTCTGGAATCGGTCGGCCGCAAGGCGCGCGTAGCCGGTTTCGTCGTATTCGCGAATGGGGAACCCAATGGAAAACGTGCGGAGCGGCGAGGCGCCCAGTTCACGCATCAGGCCGACGATAATCGTCGAATCGAGCCCCCCGCTCAAAAAGGCGCCCAAAGGAACGTCGCTCTGGAGCCGCAGACGCACGCTCTCGGTCAGAAGGACGCGCAGTTCGGCCGCCGATTGGGCAAACGGGCGCTCGGCAATACGGTGGAAGTCGGGCTGCCAGTACCGGTGGACTTCCAACCGATCCGCCTGCCATAGGGCATAGCAACCCGGCTGAAGCTTCGCATATCCCCGGAAGATGCAACGCGGATGAGGAACGTACTGGTAAGTCAGATAATCGTCGAGCGACTGCGGGTCCAGCTCCCGCGGTAGCCCGGGCACGGCCAGCAGACTCTTCAACTGGCTGGCGAACAGCAGGCGTCCCGGTTCATGGCGGTAGACCAACGGTTTTTGCCCGAGGCGGTCGCGGGCCAAGAGCAGGCATTGCTTATTTGCATCCCACAGGGCGAAACTGAACATACCCACCAGGTCGTCCAGCATGGCGGCGCCGCACTGTTCGTACAGGTGGACGAGCACCTCGGTATCAGACTGGGTGCGGAACCGGTGCCCGGCCGACTCCAATTGGCGGCGCAGCGTTTGGAAGTTGTAGATCTCGCCATTGAAGACAACCCACACGCTTTCGTCTTCGTTGGCCATGGGCTGACGGCCGCCGGGCAGATCGAGAATGGCGAGCCGCCGGTGGCCGAGCGCCACACCGGGCCGCGCGCCCCCGGCGGCGTGAATCGCAAGTTCCGATCGGAATTCGCCCCGGCCGTCCGGCCCCCGATGCGCAAGCACGTCGGTCATGCGAGCGAGCGTTGACGCGTCGATCGCTTTCTCGGGAGTGGACCAGAGACCGCCGGTGATTCCGCACATAGGGATATCAATCGCGGCGAGCGTCGAGATTCACGCGGCGGCGTTGCGAGGAATGCCAATACTGCCACGCCCGCTGGTCGTAGCTGAAGTTCTGGCCGGTCAGTTTGACCAGGGCCTCCAAGACGGCCTGGTTGCGAATCTGCTGCTGGATGATCTTCGGCTTGTTGTTCATCGACATTCCGCTACCGGTCGAAGAGAAGGTCGTACTCATATTGCCGCCGCTGCCAGGCGTTACGAGCTTGAACTTGTGCGTCGTTACCAGGGAGCCGATGAGCGGGCCAATCGCCGATTCATTCCCCACGTAGCTCAAGGCGATACCTGCCCGGTTCACCAGCCGGTTGTCCTTGTTCTTCAGCTCCTTGACGAAATAGGCGATAACGGCCGGATCCTGGACCTTCTCCAGGTAGTCGAGGCAACTGAGCCGGACCTCCTCGACGGGGTCGTCCATGGCCGCCGCGGCAAGTGCCTGCCGGGCCTCGGACGTGTTCTGCTTCGCCAGGACTTCGGCAAAGAGGATACGAACCGGCGGTTGGGGCGCATCGGTCAGACGTTCCGCCAGGGCGCGAACCGCCAGGGGATCCTGGATGGCCAGCAGATTCTGCCGCGCCTGCTCCGCCCGGTCCGTGGTCAACCAATCGCGCCACCGGTTGATCTTCACGTACCATTCCTTCTGCGCGGTTTCCGACTCGCGATTCCGCTCCAGAATTTCGATCTCCTGGCGCGTGCGCCAGCGGCCCTGGTAACGCAGATACCCCCGATCGGCCATCGCCTCTTCCTGCGTCATCCATTGCCCGTCGAGCTTGGAATAGCCCAGGGCGCGGCGGGCCTCGGCGTGGTCGGGATTCAATTCGATAATGCGCTGAAGGTGTTGCAGCCGATTGTCGAGCAAACGGTTCTCCAGGCACCATTCGGCCAGGGCCCACTGGCCTTCGACCGTGTCGGGATAGCTTGGCCGGATCTGCTGGTACTCGGCTTCCTCCGGCTTGGTGCGAAGAATCTGGCGGACCTGATCGACCCGCAACGTTACCGTCGCCCCGCCTGCCACCCGCACAACGAACGTCTCTCGCGGATTCTGATCGGGGTTGAGCAACTCGCCCTCGACCCGCCCGTCGGACGTGAGGACAAAGACCTCTGCGACAGCCCCGTCGACTGCAAGCAGCCCCCAGGCCGAGATCAGAATTGCGATGAACCGTTGCACGGGAAAAGACCCCCTCTCCCCCACATTCGCGGGTATACCCTTCAGCTACTATTATAGCCTCCAGAGACCGCTGGGACAATCGGCATCCCCCGGCTTTCATTGGAGTTCAGTGGCCCCCAGGGGAACGGTCTCGGGCCCGGTTCCATGCCACCTCCACAAGGATGGCAACGACCCAAAGGATGCCACAGCCGACCAAAGACCGTAGGAAGTACTGCTGGTAGACCGAGCCAAATACTACGAGAGCAGTACATGCAATTAGAAAACAGAAAAACCACATGGATTCACCTCAAATTGTTCAATTGCCCGGTTCTTTCGTTTCTGGGTGCAAGTCACGATTCAAACCACGTCATTCTCGTGGGGAAGCTGGGAAATGGGTTCCTTCTTCGGCGCAGACGCCGCGTGCTCGACGTCATCTTCAATCCCTTGTACCCCCTTCTTGAACTCGACGATTCCGCGGCCCAAAGACCGCATGACACTCGGCAGCCGGTTGCCGAACAACAGCAAAGCAATGGCTGCAATGATCATCATTTCAGCAGGACCTGGGGAAAAGAAACCAAGTAGTCCAGGCATGACTGGATTCTCCGGAATTACGTGATTGAAATGGTCTTGTGTTATACGGAAGACGCGGCTCGACTCCTGTCCGACATGGGCGTCGCCCGTCTACTCGCTCAGGGCCCAAATGGGTTCGCCGCACTCGTCGCAAATCTTGGTGGGGCGGAGTGCTACACTAAGCCAGATGGGGAGCCATAAGCCAAGGGTGAAAACGGTCAGCAAGAGCTGCTTTCCGTGGTTCACCGAATCGAAATGGTAAGCGACATTCTGTCTGCACTTGCTGCAATAGGCGACCTGCATAGACTCCACGATACTTCCTCCCGAATGATCAGAAATTGATAACTCGCGTTCGGCAGTCTGAAGCCGTGCAGCCCCATGGGCGGCAACCGCAATGGATCCATCAGCGCATCGCTTCAGGCCGAAGCATCGATAAAAAGACAGACTCTCCGCAAATCGGCTGCGCTAAGAGATTAAATCAGCCATCGGCAGAAGAGAATCTGGAAAGAGTGATCGGAGCAGATTCGCGACGCTACCCGGGCGCCATGCCGCACCTTCGGTTGCCGCGGTTCGCCGGGAGTTGTCCCGAACACCATAGCGAAGCCCGACTTGCTGCTGGAAACGCAGGTGACAGACTGCGATGTCTGCTCGGCAAGTCTCGCGACGGGGCCTTGCCAGGGCGTTTCGTGAGAAGAGTCTGGTACTCCAAGCGTCTGGTCGCAGTCGGTGTCCGACACTTGCGGCCCGAGTTGCTCGATCTTCGCCGGAGAAACGGCTATAGCCGAGGTTCCACACTCATCGGTGAGGGCATGAAACGAACCGACCGCCACGGCCATCGCCACGCAGGCGAGCACGCCCAAACAGGCAGGGTAATCTAGGCGGGGGCGGTTATTCATTTTCCGACGGGCAAACGGCCGGCCACAGTTTCACGGAACGCATATCGATCATTCTTGCTTCGCGCCCCAAATAAGTCAAGGCCTTTGCGGCACACGCCGCGGTTGGGGCCCCAGGTTCAAGAGCCGTCCGGCCTCGTCGTACGGAACGAGCAGCCGGAGGGTGGGCCCCAACTTGCGGCGGACCTGCCTGTGCATCGCTACCCTGGGGCGGCTACTAAGTGCCTTCAGTGCCGAAGTCAAAAAGATACAGCCATGCGGCTGCTGCGCGATGCGCCGCATGTCCGAATTCCGTTGAGAGCGGCTTGGAGAGAACGTCCAAGTACGCCCCAAGCATGCGACCGCCGGCCTCCGGACGGCTTGGCGCCGCCGGAGGCGCGGGCGTTCAATACCGACGCTATTGCTGCTTTTCCGCCTTCTTCTTGCCGGCCTTCTTCTTGCGTTCCGGCTTGGCCAGCATTTCTTCTTTCGTCAGGGCGCCGTCGCCATCCTTGTCCTTGGCCTTCAGCAGCTTCTCTGCGCGGGCGGCGGCCTCCGGCTTCTTCGCCTTGCCCTTCAGCTCCTCGAGCGTCAGCTTGCCATCCTTGTCGAGGTCCCGCTTCGCGAACATCTTCTCGACCGCTTCGGCACGCTTCTTGGCCAGCTCCGCCTTCTGCTCTGCGGTGAGCGGAGCCTTCTTCGCCTGCTCCTTCTTCTCGCAGGCAGGTTTCTTCGGCGCCTCTTTCGGAGCATCCTTGGCAAAAGCCGTACTCAAACCGAGGCACAGGATCAGACTTGCACACAGAAACAATCGCATCATCACACACTCCTTACAACAGAGGGGAAAGGAAAACAACGACAGTCTGTGTTCCGACGGAATCGATACGTTCCGGCAGCACACTTGCGTTACAAAGGCGTTTTGGAACCCGCCTGCGGCGAGTCCCCTGAAGGCGCATCGCCCGGTTGGGCGGCGCGAGGATGGTTCTCGTTGACCGCGCGCCTCTTTCCGGTGCGCAGCAGCATTTCCATCTGCTTGTCCACGACGGCGCCGCGGTCCTTCTTCAACTGGTCAAGTTGATCGTCCAGCTTCTCCAGCCGGTCGGCAAGCCTCTCTCGTTCCTCGGTCAACCGCGCTTGACGCAGTTCCAACTGATCGGCCAATGCCTGCCGAAGCGCCTGTTGCAAAGCAACCTTGTCCGGCGCCATGCGAATCTGGGCCACCAGTAGCTGAATGCGTGAACGAAGCTTCCACTCGCGAAGTTCCCGTTCGTACCGTTCCACGCTGCGTTGCCGGAGTTCTTCCAGATGCCGGCCGGCGGCGGACAGGGCGTTGATTGCACGCTGGTATTGTCTGGCATCGGTCTTCTTGAGTGTGGAAAGCAGGTCGGCAAGCTCCGGGTGATGCCGGCGGACGAACGCCATGGCTGCGGCTTCGCGGTCCGGAGTCAGTTTCTGCTGCGGCTTGACCGGCTTCTTTCCCTTCCGAGATTCCGGCGCCGGACGCGCACCTGCGGCCGTCACGTCGTTGTGCGACGATTGCTCCGGAGCAGCGACGGCGCCTGCCGCTGCGACAAGCCAAAGACAGAACAACGCAAGACACTTCTTCACGGTTCAATTCTCCTGAACATTCGAGGAAGAACCCGGGCCGGTAAGGTTGTCGCCGGCGCGAACGGCCGCCAGCATCCATGCCGGAGGATCGCACGTCGCCAACAGGTCGTCTGCGGGAGCAGGCAGGAGTTCCTCGAGAGGTTCCACGGCTTCGTCAGGTCCGGCAATCTCGGTCAGAGAATCGTCCAGTGGCGAACCGGCCCACTCCTCGCGCACGTGATTCCACAGTACGGCCAGGTCTTTCGGAAAACCCACTCCGTCGACTTCCCCGGCCAATTCCTCAGACGGACCGGCGTGCGGTTGTGGAGCGAACACCCATCGAACCGACCAGAATACGGCCAGACACGCTGCCGCCGCAACCGCGGACCAGAGCCAGCGTCGACCCCTGCCGGTTTGCCGCTGCATTTGCGCCGGCATCGCAACGGCCTTTGCCTGCTGGGGAACCTCGGCGCCGGCTGCCAGGGTGAACGTGAGTTCGACAGCGCGAGCAACCGCCTCTCGCGCCGCCTGATCGTCTGCCAGGCGGGTCTCGAAGGCCTCGGCGTCATTCGGCGGCAGTTCGCCTGCAATGTAGCAGAAGGCCAGCCAATCGAGGTCGTCTGGAGGTTGGAACTGCATGGCGCCTGTCGATACTCCGAAATCGAATGCCGTATGGCTTTTGCGTTTGGATCCCGCAAACACCGGGTCTCTCTTGGTCGTCTGTGTATGGCAGGCAACCGGGGTCACGACTGTTGATAGTCACTCAATTGGGCGCACTTGCGCAGCTTTGCCAGCGCGGTGCGCATGCGGGCCAAAGCCGTACCCAGAGGGATGTCCAGTTCCTCGGCAATGACCGCAAAAGTCTTCTCTTCGTAAATGCGCATGTGTACGATCTGGCGCTGCTTGTCGGGCAGTCCCGCCAGGGCGGATTGCACGGCCGCGACGGCCTCGGCCCGGAGTGCAGGTAAATCCGCCGGATCATCGTCGCTCCGGATCGACCACGCCACTTGCCGGACGGCCCGAGACGCCGTTGCCTCCCGCCGGCGGACTGCCATGGCCTCTCGATAGGCCACCTGAAAGAGCCACGCCTTGCGCGACTCGGATGCCGTTGTGTGCCCTACCTGCACCGCCTTGGCAAAGGTGGTCTGCAATACATCGTTGGCCAGGGCCGGTTCGCGCAACAAGCCTACCAGGAACCGTCGCAACTGCTCCGCATAGTCGGCGTGCAGCGCCGCAACGACAGTCGGGGCAAGCTTGTCTTGGTTCACGGTCTTGAAGGAGTTTGCTTCTTCGGGCGGCCCATCTGCTGTTAAGATGCGCTGCCCTTGCCGATTATTGTGTTTTTTCTCGACATGTATTATACCGGCGGTCCCGCTTCTCGGGGCCTGTCGGCCAACGGATCATGCCCCGGCATGGCGCGCCAAGACGTGCTTGCCGCGTCGAGCCGGCCGGGGCCAGAAGTGCCAGGGCCATTATGCGCGACGCGCCAGGCTCCCAATCCCCTTCAGGACCAGGCTGATGCCCCAGATGATCAGAACACACACGAGAATCCCGATGCATACGATGCCTGCCATAACCCATCCAACGGTACTCGCCGACGGCACGGGCCTGCCGAACCGATCGTATTGGGCATCCCACACCATGCCGCACCCGGGGCAGCGCTCGCCGCTTTTCGCGT
Source organism: Thermoguttaceae bacterium (assembly GCA_040772845.1). GTDB lineage: Bacteria > Planctomycetota > Planctomycetia > Pirellulales > Thermoguttaceae > PWXP01. Next base: position 2,980,590 of record JAXGXG010000001.1, on the reverse strand, counting down.
AGTCGGGAATGGGGCGCCCACATTTGCTGCAAGACCGACTGCAATTTGAGACGATTGACGCCGGAGGTGGCGAGTTCGGGTCGGTCTGGAACAGCTTCCAGGCCTTGCGTTCGCTCCTGAAAGCGAGTTGCCGTTCCTTCTCCTCGCGTCGCAATCGCTCCTGTTCGGCTGCGAGACGTTCCTGCTCGCGGCGCTTTCGATCGGCTTCGAGCCGCTTCTGCTCGTCACGCTTGCGCTGGGCGATTTCCGCTTCGCGCTGTTTTGCCTCCTCCGCTGCCTGCCGATCTGCCTGGGCCCCGATCAGACTCCCCGGAGTATTCGCCTTTTGGTTGAGCCATGCTTGAATGTAATTCCGGTCGCGCGGGCGGAAACCGTCGAGCGGGTAAGGCGCAATCTGGTCGCCCACCAGCAGATAGACCCAATTTCCTTCCACCCGAACCAACCTGCCGCGAATACGGTGCCCTTGCAGGTCGCCCCAATTTCGTTCAGGCGAGGGTTTGTCTTCACTGAAGGCATTGACGTCTGCAACGGGCTCGGGGGGCAGCAAGTGGCCGTTGCCTTCGGCTTCAAGCATGTTGCGCAGATACTGCTGATCCTCGATGCTGAGGCTAAGAAACGGTATCTGCAACGGTTTGCTGCCCGACAGCAGGACAACCTTTCCTTCATGCACGCGCACAAAGGTCGCACTGATCGTTCTGCCATGCAGATCCGTCCACGTCCGTCCGAAGATCGGCGTGTCCGATCCCACGGTACACAGCAGCAGAATCAATAACGTCGTCGCAATTCGCATCGGAGGATTCATGAACGTTCGTAGTTCCGCCTTCAGGCGGCTTGATATCCGTGGTTTCGCCCCCCCGGAGGTAGAGCCAGACTCGTTGCATCTCGAAACTGCGCATCCGGATAGGGCGGGCTTCAGCCCGTCCCGCACGGGACGGACAGAAACGTCCATCTTGCGAAATCGCAACAACGACGCGCCGCGAGTATACCAACCCATTCGACAAGCCCGGGCTGCCGGCCTGTTACCCCCGACGTCGCCGTGCTCTTGGCGTCGGTTTCAGCGGCAGGACTCAACCTCGCCAAGGTTCTGATCTTCACATCGATGGCCGTGACCGTCAAGCCCCCCCTGAAATGCGTAGTCGCCTTGTGCGTCGATCGTGACGACGCACTCGGGGCCCAGAAGCGGTGTGCATCCGGCAGTTATCGAACCTGCTCGGTCACCAGGTAGACGGAATCGTCCTTCAGGCCGAAATAGTGGAACGCGTCTCGAACTGAGAACGGGAAGCGCGCGTCCGGCACGGTCCAAATCTGCTGGTAGCGAAGCGGCGACTCGTGGTCGTCGACGACGGTGAAGGCCTCGGCCCCCTTGGTGGCCGCGTAAGCGCATACGCGGCTATCCGGCGAGAACGTCAGGTAACCGACCATGTCGTATCGGGGCTTCCGAACGCCGTCGACCAGTACGAATGAGGCATCGCCGATCCGCGCGACGTAACCGAATCGCGCGCTGTTCGGACTGAAGACGAGCGTTCCGCCTCCCACACGGTCCAACACGCGCCCCTGCTTGCCATCGAGCACGACGAGCTGTGCGCCAGCCGCCATTGCCTGGTAGGCGAAGTGTTCGCTGTTCGGGCTGAAGAGCATCTGGCCGATATCCTCGAAGGCTTCACCCTGCTCGCCGTCGAAGACAACGCGCCACGCGCCGCCTGCCTGCGCGGAATAGGCGAAGTGCTTTCCATCCGGACTGAAGAGCAGGCTTCCTTCGGCAATGGCGTCCAACGGCGGCTGATCGCTTGCATCGAGTACGACGCGCCACTTGCCGGCCTTCATGGCGGCATACGCCGTGCGAGTGCCGTCGGGCGAGAAGAGAAACTGCCCCACATTCTCGTACGCAGGTTGCGGTTCACCGTCGATGACCATGCGCCATTGTTCGCCGTCCATCGCGGCATAGGCGACGCGCGTCCCGTCGGTGCTGAAGGCGACGCCCGTCCCCACACCCAGAAATGGATGGGCTGCTTGCGGCTCGCCGTCCAGCACGACATGCCACTTCCCGGCAATCAGGGCGCCGAATGCCAGGCGTGCGCCCTGCGGGCTGAAATACAGCCGTCCTTCAAGGATCTGTTCGTAGGATTCCCCCGGCTTGTTGTTGACCACCACGTTGCGCAGTCCGTCAGGCGTCATGGCAATGTAGGCCAAACGCGAACTGTCCGGCGAGAACCGGGGCGCGCCCACCCGCGGATAGAGTGCTTGCCCTTTCTCTCCGACCACCACTTGCCATGCGTCGCCCGACCGGGCCGCGTAGGCAAACCACTGGCTGTCCGGGCTGAACCGGAGCGCTGCAACCGCGTCGAACGCCGATTGCTCCTGACCGTCCAGGACAACCGCCTGTTTGCCGCCGGCCGATTGCACGTACGCCAACCGCCGCCCGTCCGGACTGACAACGGCCGATTGCCGCACCTCGGGTGGGAATGGGCCAAGTCGGGACTCACGCACCTGGCGATTGACCTGACCGGAAACGCCAGTCGCGCCAAGCACGAGCGCCATAGCCGCCACGCCAGCCACACATGCTGGAAAGAAGGCTCTTCCGCTCCTGGATGCGCCGCGACATGGTTGGAGTTCCGCCTTCAGGCGGTCTTGTCTTTCCGGCTGAAGCCGGCACTCCAACGGGTCGCTGTTCGCACCTGGAAGCGGAAGAGTTGGAAAGAAACGTATCGACATCATCGTGCACGCTGGGCAGTTATTTCTCTTCAGGACGGCAATAGGAGAGGGCGAGCAGGGCGTAGCCGGTCACAAGACTCGGTTCCCCCTCCAGCCAACGGGTCTGTTCGTTCACCCAGGAGCCGTCGAGCCGCTGCCGCTCGACCAGTGCTTGGAGCAAGTCCTGACGCCAATTGTGCTTCACGCCCTCTGCATCCTCGAACTGATCGATTCCCATCGCATCGAGCGCCTTGGCGAAAACCTGGTAATAGTAGTACAAACCTGCCTGGCCCATGCCGGGATTGTCTTGGAGTTGATAGTGCTTGCCGAGCCAGTCGATCGCGGCCTTCACGCGCGGATCGTCCGGGCCGACACCGGCATAGATCATGCTTTTCAGTCCCGCGTAGGTCATCGAGCCATAGCTCCGCAGCCCTCCGCTGGGCGTTTCGCCGGCCTGAGACGCGCCGCCGGCCGCCGGCGTGTAGTAGAAACCGCCGTCGGGGTTCTTCCCGGCGAAAGGTGTGGTGTTGTACTCGCTTTCCAGGTTCTGGCATCGCGAGACGAACACGAGCGCCTTCTTGATGGCCGGATCGTCCGGTCCCGCGCCGGCCGCGCGCAAGGCGTCGATCAGGAAGGACGTGTTCGACAGGTCTGGCCGCTTGTGCTTGCCGTAGCCGGCGCCGCCGTACGCCGGATTGGTCAGGTCGTGCTCCTCATCGCTTCCCCACTGGATGCCTCGCAGGTACTTGTCGGCATTGGCAATCAGTTCATCGTACCGGCCGTCCCGGTTGGCTTCCACGAAGCAGACCAGCGAAATCGACGTTTCGTAGTTGCGATAGAAGGTTCCGGGCTGGTAGATGCCGCCGTCTGCCTGTACAAAGCCCTTCAGGTATTCGAGACTCTTGGCTGCCACCGGGTCGTCCGGGCTGCGGCCGTTTCGCAGAATGCCGGCCGTAACGACGGCGGTGACGCCGGGACCTGCATAGCCGGCGTAGGATCCGTCCTCCGCCTGCCCCTTTGTGCGAAGGTAGTTGATGGCCTTGTCCACCGTTTGTCCGAACGTCTGCGCGTCGACCGGTTTTGCGTCGGCGGCGAAGGCGGCAGGTTGCAACACGATAGCCGCGGCGATTACGAGCCACACTGGGAGCAAGCGTTTCATCGTACACCTCCGGGAATTCGAAAGGAAAGAGAGGGATTGTGCTGGCCGGTTACCGGCCGGGATTTGCGCTGTGTTCGAGTTTGCTGGGTTTGGGTTGCTGGACCGGGATCACGAGAATCTCTTCGCCCTGGTCGTCCTTTTCGATTCGACCCCCGCAGCGCGCTACGGCCGTGCGGACAAGCTCCCCGCACACCTGGACAAGCGAGGGAAACGTATACTCCGTATGGCTGAACTTGCCGTCGGGATTGATGGCCGAGACGAACCGGTGGGGCAATTTCGACCGGCCGATCGTGGTGAAGAGCACGCCGGCGGCATTCGACGGATTGCAGTCCGAATCCTGCCCGCACCGCGTGGAAATGACGATCGTTTCATCCGGATCGCGTTTCCCGTAGAGCAGGCCCATCAGGATATACGCGCCGTTGAGCTTCGCGTCGATACTGAACTGGCCCTTGCCGCCCGGCCCGCTGCATAGCCCGTGCGTGTATTGCGGGTCGTTGTGGTATTTCTTCTCGATCTGCCGCCACGTGGCTTGCCAATCGCCAGGATTTTCCGCATGCCAGCGAAGCATGTCGCGAACCATTTCCGCATACTGGCTGCGTTGCGGAATGCACTGCAATCCGGCCTTGACGATTCTGACCGGGTCGTCTTCAAAGAAGGCCTCGGTGTACATGCCGCCGACGAACTGCCCCGCGTAGAGTCCGTCGCCATAGTTCATCAACCGCCCGAACTTCTCGCCCAGTTCGATGGCCAGGTTCGGCATTCCAGGCGCGATCAGACCTGAATAGTCGGCCTCGATCTGGTAGTCGATGTCGTCGGCGTGCTTGTTGAACTTCGGATGCCCGCTGTCCGGCGGCATAATGCCGGCGCAGATGTTCTCGCGCCCCGCCTTGTTGGCGTGCCACAGCGGATACCCGCTGGCGGCAAAATCCTGGCCCGCCTGCCGAATCGACACGTCCAGGCCGTGCTGCTCCAGCGTTCGCAGGAAGGTCATCTCGACGTAGATGTCGTCCTGGTGGAACTGGTTGATCATCTCAGGCCGCCAGGTGGGCATCTTGTCGGCCGGGATGATCTCGCCTTTCCACTTGAACTCCGTCGGGCCGCCCAGCCCGACACCGGCCATCTGGCCGATCCACCCGGCCTCCATCTTGTCGAGATACTCGCGCATGGGCAGCCGGCGAAACTCCTCGGCCGAAGCAGAATTGCCCAACAGAAACAGGCCGGTGACGGCCAGGGCAATGAATCCAAGACAGACGGGGCGTCGGCAAAGCAGGCAAATCATGGCGGCTCTCCAGGCTGGGGGGGGGTGCGCACGACGCCGCAACAAAGCAAAAGCCGGCTGGCGCGGCCTCTTGACCATTATAGAGCGCCCCCAGCCCAAGTGTAGCGCTGCCTGCGTCTCGAAAACCACTTTTCAGTGCCGGGATACGCTCCAGCAACATCCCCAATGGACGGCGGTCATCCCGACGGGCCGACGACTGGAAGGCTAGTTGACGATTGCCAGAACTTCGTCTTCGCCCATGATCAGAAGCTCTTGACCGTCCACCTCCACCTCGGTACCCGCATAGCTGGTGAACAATACGCGGTCGCCTTCGGCCACGAGGTGCTGGGCCCGCGTGCCATCGCGAAGCAGACGGCCGTCGCCCACCGATAGGACGCGACCTTGCTTGGGAATCTCGCGGGCAGTGTCTGGCAGCACGATGCCGCCAGGCGAAATCTCTTCGGCTTCGACGCGTTTGACCACGATTTTGTCGCCGATTGGAACCACTTTCATGACGGAAAAGTTCTCCGAAAAAATAGCGGGCCAAACCGGCCCAGGTCACGAACGACTCATTACGGAACTCGGCATTGTCGCACGGCCCGGCCGTACAAGCAACCCGGGGCCATGTCCTGGCAGCACCCCCCAAAGGACCTGCTTGCGGGGTTCCGCTTCCCGCCCGGCAGCCCGGTCACGCCCAAAACGATACAATAACGGCTGTGGCGTTCTGGGGGCATCCCCAGTTCGTACTTCCGCCTTCAGGCGGTTTTACCTTTCCGGCTGAACCCGGAACTCCAACAGATCGCTGTTCGCACCTGGAAACGGAGAATCCCACCTTCCCGCCCAATGGAAATGCCTTACGAGGAATCCGTGCCCGACACGACGCCCCTGCTCGTCGCCGAACACCTGCGTCGCCGCTATCCCGACGGCGCCGGCTGGTTGCTCGATGGCATTTCCATGACCCTTCACGGGGGCTCGCGCCTCGCTCTGGCCGGACCCTCCGGCTCCGGGAAGACACTCCTGTTGCGCAGCCTGGCCCTGCTCGATCCGGTCGATCACGGACGGGTGCTCTGGCGCGGCGAACCCGTTGCCCATACCCGCGTGCCGGCATTTCGTAGCCAGGTCATCTACCTGCACCAGCGGCCTGCGCTCTGGGGCGATTCTGTTCGCCAGGTGTTGCGGGTCCCGTACCGGCTCGCGATCCACCAAGGGCAGGCGTACGATGAGTCGCGTATTCTGGCGTGGCTGACGAAGCTGGGGCGTTCCGATGGCCTGCTGAATCGGCCGCCCGCGGAACTCTCGGGCGGCGAACGGCAGATCGTTGCCCTGCTGCGTGCGATTCAGCTCGAACCGGTCGTCCTCTTGCTCGATGAACCGACCGCCGCACTCGATCCGGAGGCAGTCGACTCGATCGAACGCCTGGTCCGGCAGTGGTTCGACGATGCGCCAGGCCGGCGCGCTTTCTGCTGGGTCAGCCACGACCAACAGCAAGCATTGCGCATGACCAACGAGACGATCCGTTTGGCGGAAGGTCGGCAAGTGGAGCTTCAAACCTGAGGAACAAGGCCATGTCGGCAGAATACATCGCGCTCAGTTACGGGCAGCTTGCCCTGGCCGCTTCTCTTGTGGTGGTATGCGGCGCCGTCTCGCTTGCACTCCGGTTGAGGCTGGAGGGCCGGTTGGCCCTGGGCGTGCTGCGCACGATTGTGCAACTCCTGCTGCTCGGGCTGGTCCTGCGTTGGGTCTTTGCCGCCGGCCAGTGGCATCATGCGGTCGCCTTGATGATCGTCATGACCATTGTGGCCGGCGTGGCCGCCGTACGCCGTGTCGAACGCCGATATGCCGGCCTGCTGCTGGACAGTATCCTCGCCATTTGGGTCAGCACCTGGTGCGTTGCCGCGGTGGGGATCTTCGGCGTCGTGCAGGTGCCTGTAGATCGGCTTGCGCAGTACGGCATCCCGTTGCTCGGCATGGTGCTGCACAATACGCTTACCGGCATGATGACCGGCCAATTGCTCGCCGGCGTCGATCCGTTGCAGGCGGCCATGTACCAGATGGTCATCATGTTCCTGATTGCGACCGGCGCCTCGCTGGGCGCCATGGCAGTCGGCCTGATGGGATACCGCCGCCTGTTCACCGCAGACCACCAGTTCCTGCCGGCGCGACTGACTCAGCGCAACCGCTCGATGTAACGCGTGAACTCGGCATCGAGCTTTCGGAGATCGCCGAAGACTTCGCGGAATTCGAGCAAACGGCGCTCCGGCCCGTCTTCGACCAGTGGCTGCTTCACTGCGAGCGCACGCATGTATTCAATGTACTTGTCGGCATACCGGTGGAGCAGGAAGTAGGTGAGCGACCAGGCCTCGGCATAGGCGTTCAGGCCCTGTTTCGGATCGAGAAACCGGCTGTCGTCGCGGATGAGCGTTTCCAGCGAGACGGCGGGACGGCGGCGGAGATAGTGCCGGAATTGAGCCAGCCGATCGAGGTTCACCTCGCCAATGCCGCGCCAGCCCTTCGCACTGGCCAGGTCGGGCGTTTCAAAGTACACGGCAATCCCCTCGCTGAACCAGCGCGGGCAGTCGCTGTAACGCGTGTGCAGTCCGCAGTTGAACGCAATCTGATGCGTCGCCTCGTGCACGATCGTCGCCACCTGCCGACTCGCCGAAGGCTGCCGCAGCAACGCGTTGATCTGCGCCGCCGAATCCGCCTGACGCAACCCATGCGCCGACGACTGAAGACCCGTCAGATCGTACATCACCATCCGATTGCTTCGCAGACTGTAGTACCCGATGATCGAATCGACCGCGTCGCCGACTTCGGGCCGCGAGTATTGCAGGTAGGCGTTTCGATCGGCAAAGACGATGGCCACCAGCGGGAACTCCGGCTCGTGAATCTCAAATCCTCGCCGGCTCCAGTAGTTGGTAAACGCCATGTACAGCCGTTCGAACAGCGAGCCGCACCATTGGGCGTACGCGCGCGACGTATCGTAAAAGATCAGGTAGTGGGCCGTCTGGTAGACGTCGAAACCGGCCGGAAGGTCGGTCAACATGCGGGTTGCCATCTCTTCCGCCGAAAGCGGCTCGAAAGGCGTCTGCTCGGTTGAGCACTTCACCTGCTGATCCGGCGGAATGGCCCACAGGACACCGTCGGCCGCCATCAGCAACACCCCGCCGTCCTGCGCGGTCAGCAATAGGCGACCTTCGACCGTCTGCTCCTGATCGCCTCGTTTGAACACCACGCGCTCGACCGTCTGCTCCGCCACGGCGCAAACCGTCATGTGTGCCGCAAGCAATAAGGCGACAATCATTGCACGCTGTCTCATGAGCAACCACGGTCTCATTGGGCATCTTGAATGTGTACATACCAATTATACACCATCCAAGCCGCCCCTCCAAGGTTGGGCCGCCTTTCTTCAGCGGAGCGAACCGCCGCCGCAAGGTGTCCACTATCGCCTACTCGTGCTCAGCTTCAGCGGTGCTCGTTGTCAGTTGACAGTTGACAGTTGTCAGTAACGCGCTGACGCCAGGGGTGGGGAGTTGAAAGCGGAAGGGCGCGAGCCCTCCGGTGTGCAGTTGACAGTTGACAGTTGTCAGTTGACAGTAACGCGCTGACGCGGGAATGGGGAGTTGAAAGCGGAACGGCGCGAGCCCTCCGGTCCCGGCGTGCAAACCAACCGGACGGCTTCGTCGCTCGACTCTCCGAGTCGATTCCGTCCGAACCATTCACGACTCGGAGAGTCGTGCGACAATAGAAGCGGAAGGGCGCGAGCCCTCCGGTCCCGGCGTGCAAACCAACCGGACGGCTTCGTCGCTCGACTCTCCGAGTCGATTCCGTCCGGGACTTCACGACTCGGAGAGTCGTGCGCCGCCAAAAACGAACAGCCCCGGAATTGTCGCACGCCCTTGGCCCTGTTCGACTGTTCGACAACGGCTGATCGATTACCTTAAACCGTTGCGGTCATTGGGGTTACGCGCGATTTTCGCGCGTGGCAAAACTCGGCGTCCGAGGCCCAAAAACGGGCTGTAACCTGTTGTGTGGCAAGGAGTTGGGTATTGTCGAACAGTGTTTTTCAGGCGGTGTTCGCAAATAGGTGAGCGAAAACGCCCACTGTTTCGCTAACCTGTTATTTCACAAGGACTTACAGCAGAAAGGGCCGGCTTACGGGGGCCCATTGGGCGCAGTCCTTCCACCGCTGGACGCAGAACCATTTTCTGCGACGGGTGGTCTTATGCGACCCGAGGGTGCCTGCATCTCCGACGCTGGTCTTAGGCTGCCAAAAACTGCCCGAGGAATTACGTTGCCAATCGGTCCTATTCCGCCGGCTTTATGCGACGCAGTAGCAGACCGTACGGGGCCGATCCTGTGCCACTAATGGGCAAGGACCCCTCACTCCGTACGGCGGAACCCTCCGCTGGGGCCGCCGCTGAGAAGGACGTCCAGATAGGAACGTCCTCCGCACGCTGTTCCACACACGCCGCCTCACCTGCGTGCGGTTTTGCGGGCGAAAGTATCAGTCTCGCCAATCGCATCCGCGCGTCAGGTGGCCGGGCTTACGACGCCGGTATACCACCCCTATTCAGGTCTTCTGTTCGGCCTTACGCTGCCCACAGGCCCCTGTCTATAGTGGCGTCAGAGTATGCCGTCACCTTACCATACTTCGTGGCCGATGTAAATCCCCCAAGCAAGGTATCAGGTGACAGGTGTCAGGTGTCAGTAACGCGCTGGCGCGGTGGGGGGGGTCGGAGATCGGAGATCGGAGATGGGAGATCGGAGGAATCCAGTTGCTAGTTGTTAGTTTCTAGTTTCTAGTTGCTAGTTGCTAGGGGCGCGCTGGCGCGGCGGGGAAACGGAGTTCGGAGATCGCAGATCGGAGATGGGAGATCGGGACGCGCTGACGCGGCGGGGCAAGTTTTGCACAACCGCGAAGCGGTTGCACACCAAAGCCTAGGGTCGCTTCAGCGCACCCTGGGTGCACGTCCCCGTCACACATTCCCAACCGCGAAGCGGTTGCACAACAAAGCCCAGGGTCGCTTTAGCGCACCCTGGGTGCACGGTGCGCATCACGCATTCCCAACCGCGAAGCGGTTGCACAACAAAGCGGCATTCCATTGTGTGCAACGGCACCATGCACATTCGTGGTAAAACCTCGTTGAGGTTTGGTTGGGGCATCTGTCCCGGTCCCAGGGTGCGCTGAAGCGACCCTGGGCTTTGTTGTTCATCGCCTTCGGCGAAACCAAACCCACGCCCAGCCCCTTGCGCCAGCGCGGAGGGGACGGGTGCGCGAGCAGGTTTCGATCTCCCATCTCCCATCTCCGATCTTCCAGCTTCCAGCTTCCAGCTCCGCAACCCACGCGTTCTCGCCTTATGGAGTACGGTGATTCATCACCGTTTTCGTCTCTTACCACATCGCCGTTGCCTTTGTTCTCTCCGGTCCAACGTCAGGCTTGGCTGCCGGACCGAACGTCGCGTGTGCGTTCCGATTACGAGCACGAGCACGAACCTTCCACTCGTACTCGTACTCGTGCTCAGCGATAGCGGTGCTCGTACTCGTAATCGTAATCGAAGGTCTTGCGCGGCCGAAACTCTTTCCCTCCCCGCCCATCTTCGTCGCTCGACTCTCCGAGTCGATTCCGTCTGGAACGTTCACGACTGGGACTCTTGGGGTCAGAGCGCCTTTGGGACTCTTGGGGTCAGAGCGCCTTTGGGACTCTTGGGGTCAGAGCGCCTTCTGGGACTCTTGGGGTCAGAGCGCCTTCAGACGTTACGCGTTTGACAGCAGTGTGCATTTCCGCTAGCGCGAGGGCATGGCAAGACCTTTGCGAAGACGGTACCGCCCAACTCAAAAAGACTATCAACCACCTTGCAAAGCCATTTGACAAACGTCTACCGGCGCTCTGACCCCAAAGGAGATGCTTTGACAAACGTCTACCGGCGCTCTGACCCCAAAGGAGATGCTTTGACAAACGTCTACCGGCGCTCTGACCCCAAAGGAGATGCTGCCCGCAGAGGAGATGGAGGAACTGTGTACTCCGTACCGGGGTCGAGCTTGACGGGCTTGACAAAAACCCATCTTGTGGTATAGTATGTGTTGTCATGGGAGCGTTCTATGCGAAGCATGCATGTTTTCATTCCTTCCCGTTCCCTGGCCATGGCGCAATCATGAGCATTGTATCTGAACCTCACGAAGCATTTCACCGTGGCACGGCGCCCATTTTTGCGCTGCTCACACCTGAGCAAACAGAGAAGCTCTCCAACTTGCAGGTTGATTCCGCGTTGGACGAACGTCTTGCCGAACTGGCGCGGAAGGCCAACGAGGGGGGGTTGGCGCCTGCCGAGCGGGCAGAGTACGAAGGCTACATCGAGGCCAACAACCTGCTCGCGGTGCTGCAGGCGGAGGCCCGTCTTCGGCTCTCAAGCCGTGAGTCGTGAGCCATGGATGCCCAAACGCGGGCCCGTGTCCGCCGCCGGGCGGGAGACGGCTGCGAGTATTGCCAACGCCGGCAGATCGACTCTCCTTTGATTCCACTGCAAATCGAGCATGTCATCGCGCGTAAGCATGGTGGCTCAGATTCCCTGGATAACCTGGCGTTGGCGTGCGCAGAGTGCAATCTGCATAAGGGAAGCAATCTGTCCGGCATGGATCCGCAATCCGATCAGCTTACCCCCTTGTACCACCCGCGTCGAGATCAATGGCATGAACATTTCGCGTGGGAAGGCGTACGGATCGTCGGGCTGACCGCTATTGGGCGGACCACGGTTCGAGTTCTTGACCTGAACGCGCCGGCCAGGCTCCAGGTGCGGATGGCGGCGAGGTGACGCCCGGGGACGGCTTGCATTTTCCGGGATTCCGTACACCAGAAAGCGGCAACAAGTTCCCGCACGCCATAGGCGGCTTGGCCGCGGCGAAGCAAGGGGAAAATGCCGGGGGCGTGGGCGCTGGGGCAGCGAGTAAAGTCAACCCAAACTTTTTGACAGCCCAGCGCAGAGGGAGAAGCCTGGTTTGACTTCGTGCCTGCCAACCGTCGCACGACTCTCCGAGTCGTGATTATTCCGAACAGAGCTTCGACTCGGAGAGTCGATCGACAAAGGTGTATAGGCTCGACTCGGGAGAGAATGAAAGCAGACGTTTTCTGGAGCAGGGCCAGAATAAGAGTACCGCACACCTTAGATTCGCCCACCTTAGATTCGCCCCCTGGTGCTTCGCAGCAGCCTCTCCGCTGGATGGGTCTGCCACCGACCATTCTCCCATTGGAGCAGGCGTGGGACGACGTGATCCTCTTCTTCTTTACTGGAGCTATCAGAGAGTAAGCGCTCGCCCCTGGCGCCCTACGAAGTCCCAGCGGTCTCCCGCCCCCTCCAGGACCTGGACGTCCCGCTTGCCATCCACATAGGCCACGCGGGCCACGACCGCCTTCTCGGGCGTGGCCGAGAGAACTATCGGGGTGAACTGCGATTTTCCGGGCAACGTGAGATTCAGATACTCCTTGTCCGTCCGTATCTGGAGGGGCCGATCGGCAGTCCGTTCCCGAATCAGCTCCATCGCCTGGGCGCGGATTTCGGCGTAGGTGATGCTGGGAGCGAGCGCACCAAGGTTGGCATGGATTGCGCCCTGCTGCTGGCCGAATGCTCCGGTGCTCGGCTTTCCCTCCAAATAGCCGATCTCGAAGTCAATCGTGTCGATCAGCTCGCGTACGTCGCCGCGAGCCCACACGCGGAAAGTCAGCGGCCGGGCGATGCCGGTTTCCTGCGGTGTCCGTTCTCGGGGTCCCAAGTTGAAGTGGACGTCGATCCGGACGTGGTCCAGCGAAATGGTTTCCAGGACGACCGACCGGTGATGGATCGACCTATCGCCGAGCAGGTGCATGGCCTTTCCGGCAGTCCGGTAGCCCTCGTCATACCGATCCAACTCAATGAGACACTGAGCTTTCTGGAAGTGCAGCGTCGGGTTGAAAACCAGCTCGGTTGCGGCTTGTGCGGACCCACCAATGATCTACGCGATCTTGACCCACCCTACGTAGATGAATAATCCGTGCTAACGGGACTGGTACGGTCCGCAGACCTTGATCACGTTGTGGCTCTCCGATGTGTCGTCGACGATCGTTACGCGATAGGCGTCGCCGCCGGGCGAGACCCGCAAAACGATGTGGCCGTGACCGCTGGCCATGCGGTCGATGTCCTTGATGGCCACGCGCGCGTCGGGGTGCACGTCGGTGGCGAAGATGTCGCGCGCACCGGGATAAAGGCGTTCGGACTGCAAGCGTTCCCACACGCTCGGCGTCGGATGATGGGCGTCCCAGACCGAGATCGTCCAGACCCGGGCGCTCAACGTGGCGACGAGCGACTCGTTCATCGAGTCCAGGTAACCATGATGGTCCAGGATGGCCGCGTCCACGGGACCGACCACCTTGGCCACGGGCGTTTCCATGTCGTACCACGCCGGGCGTTTCGGGCGAATACCCGGCAGGTCGCCGCCGTTGAAGAACTTGAACTTGCCGTAGCTCAGCCGGAACGCGATGCTGAGCACGTTTTCATCCGGCCATTGGTTGCGGGGGAGGGTCTCCAAGGACGGCGCCCGGTGCTCGGTGGCCGTGCCCTGGCCGGTCCATATCTCGCCGCTGGCCGCCACGTTGCGGAATTCGAACTGCGGGTACTTCTGCGGCTGACGGCGCAGGACCACCTGATCGTTGCGCCCAGGCGCGAACCGCTCGACCTGCAGGCCGTTGTTCTCGGCCTGCCACTTCACGCACGCCAGGTAGTTCTTCATGAACGGGGATTCAGTATGAACCGCGTTGGTGTAGTCGGGCCAACTGCGATCCAGCAGCTTGCCGACCTTCAGGTCTTCGACGACGCGGGTGACGCCGGTGAGCGTGTATCCGTGGGTTGAAATCGGCATGTCCGCCGCCACTTCGCCCATGTGATCCTGATGAAAATGGGTCAGCAGCACGTAGTCCAGTGCCGGCTGCGGGTCGTGCCGCAGCGCATGGCGTACGTAGCGGACGATCCACTCGCCGGCCCGCCGCGTATCATCCGGCCGTACGGGCGTGTGCTTGGGACTTGGGCCGGCCAGTTCGCCCGCATCGACCAGCAAGGTCGTGCCATCGGGAAAGACGTACAGGCCCGCATTGCCGCGCCCCGTGCTGATCTGGTGGATATCGAGCATACCCGGTTGCCAGGACTCGATGGGACGGCCGACGACATCGTCGGCACGGGCAACCATAGCAGCGACGGCTAGCACAACGATCGTCAGAGACAATTGGAATTTCATCGACTTGACCCTCAAACGTGGTGTCATTGAACAAGACGCATGCCCCAAGTTTAGCCAGCCGCTCTTCCTTGGGCAAGTCATGCGCTTCACTCGCCCGCTGTGCGCAGGTCTCCGAGCGCGCGCCCGTCCCGACCGATAGGTCTCCAGAAATCCGGCAGATCTGCGGTCGGCTGTCTCGATCCGCCTATCGGCAGACTGGCGAGGTCGGGAGACCTTCGCCGAGCGCGAGCACCTTGCCAAACGCAACGAAATCGGCTATCTTAACATGGAGCCTGCTCGCCGCAGTCGAGTTAACCCAACATCACCACCAACCGGGAGAAACACGCATGAAGACCTCGTCCTATGCAGTGTCTGGAGGCTCCACAATGCCTTCGTCTTATCATCTTCCCGCTCTGCTATTGACGATCACGCTGGCGCTGTCCGCTACGACGATGGCAGCGGACGCACCTCCAGTCCCACGCTGGTCCGTCGAGAAGGCCAAACAATGGTACCAGGCCCAGCCCTGGCCGGTTGGATGCAACTACATCCCTTCCACGGCGGTCAACCAGATTGAAACCTGGCAAGCCGAGTCGTTCGATCCCCAGACGATCGACCGCGAACTGGGCTGGGCGGAGGAGTTGGGGTTTAACACCGTGCGAGTCTTCCTGCACGACCTGGTGTGGGAGGCCGATCCGGTCGGATTCAAAGGTCGCCTGGGACAGTTCCTGGATATCTGCCAGAAGCACCACATCCGGGCGATCGTCACCTTTTTCACCAATGGATGTTACGGGAATGCCGAGGAGGCTCACCTGGGCAAGCAACCCGCCCCGGTGCCCGGCGTGCATAATTCCGGCTGGGTGCAAACCCCCGGCGCCGCCAACGTGAATGATCCGGCGAAGTGGGGACGTCTTGAAAAGTACATCAAGGACGTGGTGGGCGCGTTCGCCCAAGACGACCGCATCCTGCTATGGTCCATCTACAACGAACCGGAGAATCGCACCAAAGGAGCCCGTAGCCTGCCGCTGATGCGCAACGCCTTCGCGTGGGCGCGGAGCGCCGGCCCCTCACAACCACTGACGGCGCCCATCTGGGCGTTGCCATCCGCTCCCTCTACCTCGCTCGATATCGTGTGTTTCCTCGGCGAGAACTGCGACGTCATGAGCTTCCACTCCTATAGTGGCCCGAAAGACGTAGAACGATTCATCAAGCTGCTGCAGGTTTTTGATCGGCCGATCTTCTGCACCGAGTACATGGCTCGTCCCCGCTCGACGTTTCAAGACATCCTCCCGATCTTCAAGCGGGAACATGTCGGCGCGATGAATTTCGGACTGGTCGCAGGCAAGGGGAACTTCTACTACCCCTGGGGAAGCAAGCAGGGTGCGCCGGAACCGAAGATCTGGCACCACGACATCCTGCGATCCGACGGGACTCCCTACGATTCCCAAGAAACCGCCTTTATCAAGCAACTCACCGGCCGCGACCGCTGAGAATTCCGATTCTCGAAAAGGGCTTGCCCCACGGCCACGATCGGGGAAGTGAATATCAGCCGGTGTTCCTCTGACCCGTCTGTCGCTTGTTTCGCCACACTTCTCTCGCTAGAATCGTACCTGGAACTCCCCTTGAGCAAGCTGAATCCCCGATCCACGGACAAGGCGCCCCTTCCATGAAAACCACCCTGTTCTCGCTGCTGATCGCTCTCGTATGTGGACCGCTTCTGGCGGAGGTGATCGACGTCAACGGTCGCTTTCAATCCCCAACGCCCGGCGGTTTCCCCGACGCCTGGGTCCTGCACGAATGGGGCGGCTACAAACCGTTCCCGACCGTCAAGACCATCCCCAACGCCCGCGAGGGCGACACGGCGTTGAGCATCACCGACATCCTTGGCGACGATGGCGGCGCCATCCAGACCCGCGCGAAATTCCCAGCCCGCTCCGGCTCCGTCGGCCGCATTTCACTGATGGCAAAAGGAAAGGGGCTTGCATGGGTGACGTTTTACCGATGGGGCGCGAAGGGCCAATGGAACGGGGTTATCGTCAGTTCTCCATTTACCCTCTCCGACACCTGGCAGCCGCACGTGTTGACGATTCCCATCGACAACGGGCATGCCTGCGAAACGCATGCCGTTTCGCTCGCCATTGGCGGCAAGATGGGCGCGGAGATCCAGATCTGCAATTTGACTCTCGACATCCGGCCGGCGACAATCGTCGGCGACAACCGTCTGCCGAAATCCTGGACGATCTTCGATCCCGTCCCCGAGGATTTCAAGCCATCGGCGGCACAACTGCAATCGATTCCGGACACGCTGGGCGGCGCAAAAGGCGAAACGGTGAATCTGATCTCCAACACGCTGAATTTCGCGCCCTTGGGCGGTCCCGGCCCGAACCGATGCGCGTGGGCGGTGGGGCGCATCGAGGCCAAGTACGACTGCGAAATGACGATCGGCGCCGGCGCCACTGGGGCGATGCAGTACTATCTCAACGGCGAGCCGGTTTTCGATACCCCGGCGCCAAGCAATGCCGACTCGCCTGTCGAGATCGACAACCACGTCAAGACCGTCCGGCTCAAGCAAGGCGCCAACGTGATCGCGATCAGGATTGTCATGGGCGAGGCCGGCTCGGTTCTGAAAGTCGCCGGTCCGCTGGACCTGCGCGGCGTGGTCCGCCGACTGCAGCTTGCCCGCCGCGCTTTCGAGGAAGATTTCGACGGCAGCTCGGTCCAGTGTTCCGGAGGGCCGCGTTTGATCCAGGGGCATCCGACGCCGGGACTCCTGGCGGTCACCGGACAGGGCGTCTTCCGGACGGACGCGAAACTGGCGATCACCTGCCCGAACAACGTCGAGCCGCTTCCCGACACGTCGGACGAGAACCTGTTCGCCGCCGCGGGGGTCCGGATCCAGAATCTCGGGCGAGAGTCGTCCCCGCGCCGAACCGCGACACTGGAGATTGCCGCTTCCGACCTGGTCTGCCGCATCGGTTCGAGCAAGGACGAGGTCCTGACCGTCTCGGTCCTCGAAGACAACAGTCAACTGGACACGCTGGAGATTCCCTCGAACTGTCTGCCGGCGGATTTCGTGTTCGGCGTCAACGGCCTCGGGAAATGGACCGTATCGATTCACAGCCTCGTGGACAGCAAAACGGCGACACTGAGCGGAAAGCGCCGGACGCCCGGATCCTCAACCGTCGAGTTCAGCTACAGCCTTCTCGCCGACAGCGCCCCGGCCGAGGCGACGCTCGACAATCTCGCCATCGGCCTCGGCAGGCTGGAATCGAAGACCTCGTCGACGCCGTTCCGCATCGATCTCGCCCCGCAGTTCGATCCCGTCCAGGCGGGCTGGAAGAAAGTGTTTGACGACCAGTTTGACGGCCAGGGGGTGGATCCCGGCAAATGGTACTTCAGCCCCACGAGCGAAAGGGACTACGCCAAAGTCCACGACGGACTGCTGGAAATCGTCTGCAACTGGGCGACGCCGGACAAGACGAAAACCAAGAGCGCCAGTCTCTATACCAACGAGGTCTTCGGGCACGGCTACTTCGAGACGCGGGTAAAGTTCCGCCAGCAGTCCGGTTGGTGGTCCGCCTTCTGGCTCTGCACGCACGGACCGTCCAATCCGTTCCTCGACGGCTGGGAAATCGACATCTACGAAGACTATTACATGGGCCCGAAGAATCCGGGCGAACCGCCCCGCGGCGTCCTGGACCATAACCTGCACGTCTTCGCCTGCGGCACGCTGAGAAGCTGGAATTACGGCTCCCAACTCCCCGGCAAAGTCGACGACTGGTACGTCATCGGCTGCAAATGGACCCCCTTCGAGGTGTCGTATTACCTCAACGGCAAGCTCATCCAGTCGGAAGCCAACCACAGCCCGTACAGCTCGGTGACCTTCGACCCGTTCAACCACGCGGCCGGTTACGTTCCGCTGCACGCGATTCTTTCCGGTTGCTGCGGCAAGTCCGGCGGCGACCCGACCAAGGGGAAGTTCCCCGAGAGCTTCTTCGTCGATTACGTCCGGATTTATGAATATCCGCACGACTCCGACCCGGTGGTCCGGTTGGTCAAAAAGCCCGACGAATCCACCTTTATCCTCAAGCCCGGCGAGGAACTGGATTTCGAGGTGGAGGTTGAACCGTCGAGCAAATCCGGGGCGAAGATCAAGCAGGTTTACCTTTTCGACAGCGGCGCGCTACTCGATTACCGCTCCGCTCCGCCCTACCGTTTCCACGTCAAAATCACGCAGGACTACTACAACAGCACGAATTTCGTCAAACCGGGGCGCACCGGAATCCGGCCCGATTGGGATCGCGGTCTGCATGCGTTCTGCGTGTTCGCGCAAGACGAAAACGGCAACGTCGGACGCTCGGAAAGCGTCGTCAAACTGCTTCGCAAGCAGGGCAAGACAGGCCCGTACCGTGGAACACCGGCGCAACTGCCGGGCGAGATCATGCTGTCGCATTACGACGAGGGAGGGCAGGGATTCGCCTACAGCGACAGCACGCCGGGCAACAACGCCAGCAAGACATTCCGCGCCAACGAGGACGTGGACGCCGGCGAAACCGTGATCGGCGGAGTCTCCGGCGGCGAGTGGCTCAAGTATACCGTCCACGTCAACCAAACCGCGAACTATACGTTCACGCTCGATTACGGAACTCCGTCTCCAAAACAGCGGGGGCCGAAACTGATGGTCGACTGCAAGGCCGTCGGCGACTTCGAGACCCCCGCGCACGAATTCCCCGACTGGCGCCATACCAGCAAAGCGGTCCTGAGAGGAGTCCCGCTCACCGCAGGCGATCATGAAATCGTCCTCCTCATGCAGGGCTCGTACAACTTGGGCGCGCTAAAGGTCGCGGCGGAGTGACGATCGATTGCTTTGCATCCAACGAGGAGAACGAAATGGACCGTTTCAAGAGAGTCATTACGGCCACGGCCCGCACAACGCCCTTTCTCGGTCATTTGGGATTTGTGTTGTTGTTGTTCGTCGTTGTGGCGGCGCAGCTCCTTCCGGCCGTCGCCCGAGCACAAACCTGCCGGTTGAACGCCTCCTGGCCAGCCTTTGATTACGACGGGGAACCAGCGCAAGCGGACGGCTCCTTTTCGAAAACGACCGTGGCAGGTTCGCAGATCGAGACGGCAGGCCATACCGCCGAGACACGAACAATGACCGCCGCGGATGGAAGACTTCAAGTTCGGCTCGACGGCAAGACCTACAAGGGCTTCCCCGCCGAGGAATACGCCGTTTTGTTGACCAATCTCTCGAAGACGGAAACGACGGGAATTGTCGCCAACTTCCGGTCGCTCAAGATTTCCGTCGACAAGCCGGAATCGAACAAGCCGGTCGTGCTTCATGTCCTCCGCGGTTCTACCTGCAAGGCGACCGACTTCATCCCGGAAGCGTTTCCGATTGAATCTGGAAAAGAGAGAGTTGTGACGACGACGTGCGGGCGTTCATCGAACGACTTCATTCCGTTCCTCGAACTGAATCTCGACGACCGGAACGGCTATCTGTTTGGCGTCGGCTGGACCGGATCGTGGAAGGCGCGGTTTGCGGATACGGGCCGGGCGGTGGAGATCGAGATCGGCATGGAGCGGACCAACTTCCGGCTCCTGCCCGGAGAGACGATTCGCCAGCCGTCGATCCTCGTGCTGGCCCGCAAGAACCGGACGCAGAGCGAATTCAAGACGCTGGTCCACCGGTTCATGCTCGACAACAAGGTTCCCCGCAATTCGAAAGGGCAAATCATCCCGCCGATTCTGGCGGTCGCATCGGGCGGCGGGAACAAGACGCCGAAGATGATGATTGACGTTCTGCAATACTGCCTCGACAACAAGATGCCGTTCGACACGTATTGGGTCGATGCCGGCTGGTACGGCGCGCCGCACGAGGACGAACTGTATTCCAACTGCGGGCCGAACTGGTGGAAGTACGTCGGCGACTGGCGGGTCAACACGACCACGCACCCGACCGGCGACCTGTTGCCGATTGCCAACGCGGTCCACGAAGCTGGCTTGAAGTTCCTGCTCTGGTTTGAGCCAGAACGCATGACCGATTCCGCCCCCATCCTGAAGACGCATCCGGAGTACCGGCAGGGGCAACTGGTCGACTATGGCAATCCCGGGGCGCTCCGCTGGATCCAGGATACCGTTTACGGAATCATCGCGAAGCACAAGATCGATGTCTACCGTCAGGATTTCAACATGGACCCGGGCCCCGTCTGGCGCGGCATGGATGCGGCCGACCGCGTCGGCATCGCCGAAGCGAAGCACATCACCGGGATGTACAAATTCCTGGACGACATGCGGGCGCGATTCCCGGACATCCTGCAGGAGAACTGCTCGTCGGGAGGCCGACGCATCGATATCGAGATGATCTCGCGGGCCCACACGTATTGCCGCAGCGACTATTACATCGGGCGCAAGCCCGGCGATACGGCGTTTATTCTGGGGCAGAACGCGACGCTCAACCTCTTGCCCTATTTGCCCTTCCAGGGCTGCGAGTTCAATTGCGTACCGGTGGGCGACGACTACGCGGCGTTCAGCATCATCTCGTCGGGGACCGTCATCACGCCGTCCGATTTCGACGGCGGCATTATCCGCCGCAAGATCACCGACAACGAGACGGCCTGGTTCAAAAAGGTCTTCGATGTTGCGAGCCGCATGCGGCCGTTCTACATGGGCGATTTCCATCCGCTGACCGGCGAAACCGGCGCTGGCGACGACATCTGGTGTGCCTGGCAATGCGACCGGCCGGATCTGAAGGCGGGATTCGCCATCGCCTTCCGGCGGGGCGCGGCGGCGGATGAGTCCCGCACGTTCCAACTGGGCGGAATCGAGCCCAACGCGACGTACCATGTAGAGGGCTACGACGCCTCGAAGAAGACGGCGCCGAGTTCCGAACTGAAGGACTGGACGGTCACACTTCCGCCGCGGTCGTTCCAATTGGTGTTCTACCAGAGGCAATAAACGAATATTCGACGCGCCGCCCGACAATCGCGGCCTGATTCCTCAAGAGACCGCCGACGCCGCGATGTGGTTCCGCCGCAACGCCACGATATGAACCGACGCTGGAAGATATGACTCTGAAAACCGCCAACAAAATAGGACGCGCCGTGTACAACCCGGCTCCAGCTCCGAGACGTTCGATGATCTGGCTTGGTCTTGTGCCGCTATTGTTTTCCTCCCTCGTTCGTGCAGACGTCACAACGTATCCCGCGCCGGCAGGGGAGGCGATTACCGGCGATTATGCCGTGACGGTCAACGGTAAGCCGGTCGATGTGTATGCCGCGCAAAGCGAATTCTTCGGAGGGGACTACAGTTTCGCGACGTTTGATTTCTCGGGAAAAGTGGTCATTCGCGTGACATCGAGCCAATCGCTGGCCCAGGCTCAGGTGCAGCCCAGCCGTTTCGAGCTGCGCCTCGAACGCAACAGCGACCGCGAGATTACACTTACAGCGGAGGCCCCCTTTCGGATCTCCGTGGAGCGGGACGGCCGGAAAAAGCCGTTGCTCCTGTTTGGAAATGCGGCGGAGACCGATGCGCCGCGGCCCGGCGATCCCAACGTCGTCTATTTCGCTCCGGGCGTGCATCGTCCGGGCAAGATCACGCTCACCGATGGCCAGACGCTGTATCTGGCGGGCGGCGCCGTGGTCAAAGGGTGCGTGCGCCAAGGGCAAGAACATCACGATCCGCGGCCGCGGCGTGCTTGGCGGCGAGGAGTCGCCTCGTTTCCAGGGGCCGGGACGATATCTGCTGGACTGTCAGGATTGCCAGGATCTTACGGTCCGCAACTGCTTCTTCCGCACCCAGGATGACAGCATCGCCGTCAAGGGGCTGGCAAAGCTGCCTCGGCCATGCGAGAACATTCTCATCGAAGACTGCGAGTTCTGGACGGATGTCGCGAATATCTTCCGGATCGGCTACGAATGTGAGACGGCCGGAATGCGGAACATCCGAGCCCGCAATATCGACGTGCTGCATTACAGCAAGAACTACCGCGAGCCAACGAACTACTGGGCCAACGCGATCATCTGGCTTCAGCCGAACCAGAACATGGTGATGGAGGATTGCCATTTCGAGAAACGTCAATCGCAGCCGCCGAAGAATCCGTCGTCGATCCAGATCGGTTTGTACCCGTGTTCCGTCACGTGACGCAACGCGGTATCCCACCGGTCGAAAATATCCGCTTTGTAATTGCGATAGAACGGCCACCAGTACTGTTCGTGGCCGGCGACATTGACCAGCAGGTTCTGCTTCGGGTTGTCAAGTTTGCGATGATAGAGCCATTCGGTCTGCGTCGTCGGAAGCCATTCAACGGTGGTCGGCATGGCCCCGTTGTAGAAGATGATGCCGGAGTCGGGGTCCATCCAGCCCTGATGTTCCCGAAGGTAGGCCGTGATATGGTTTGGGAGCATGAAATCGCAGTACTTGTCCCCCGTTCCGGGATGCTTGCTTCCGCCGGTCGGAAGCATCTTGACCCCGCGATCGGCCAGGACCTGATAGGAATCGGCGCGAACCATGGCGAAGTGGATTTGCAGTCCCGCCGTATAGGCTTTGCCCGCGATCCGTTTGAGTTGCGTCGCGGTCAGATCGAAGTCGGCTGCGAGATCTTCCGGTGTCGCGTTGCGGTATGGTTCAGGAGGAAACTCGTTTTCCGAATGGAAAGCCAGCCGCAGCCAATCGGCATTGTCCTCGAACTCCGGCTTGTACTTTTCCGGAAACATCGAAAGGGTAAAGTCGCGCTGCGGTGTCGAGTTGAAGCAGTTCAGGACGATCTTCGTTTGATAGCGTTTGTGCAGTTCGCGGAGCTTCGCGAAATAGAAGCAGTCGAAAATGCTCTTGTACTGTTTTTGCAGAATATCCCGGAAGCAGAAGCTGTGGTCGTCGATATAGCAACGATACCGTTTGTAAGCGTTCTTCGCCCACGGAACGCGACAGGTCAACTCGACCGGCTTGCCGTTCCTTGTGCCAGTTGCTTTGAGAACGGACAAACGGTCCTTCAGCAGTGCGGCGCCCATGAGCGCGCCGGAGATGTATTCCATCGGGATGACGGCGCCTTCGGGATCAAAGACCTGAAGATTACCGACATCACCGGGCCGAACGACGACGTGAATCCGAAGCCGTTTGACTCCGTCGGCTCCCGTCTCCGTGCCAAGAACCGGATAGCCGGTTCCTTCCTGAAGCACACCGCCGTCGAATGGATACTCGAAGCGGAATACCGGTTTCTCCTTGAAGTAGAACTGGTCGTAATACCGCATGCGGGGATCGTCGCTGGGGGCGGGGGGCGCGGGCCTGTCCGCGGCCGCCAGGGGTGCAACGGAAACAGCTGCGGCGGCAAGAGCGGAACTCCGCAGAAAACGGCGTCGTGATGTACTCATAAAAATACTCCTTGATATAAGAGGTCGTCTACTTCAGCAGCCACAAGCCCGCCGCGGCTTCCTGTTGCGCGGCGTCGCCGGTGACCGCCTCGACTCGCCCGGCCACAGGCGGCATTGTACCACGCGGCGCGAGACTGCAACATCCAGCCCGGATTACTCATCAACGTGTAGGCCGGAACAAGCAACCCGAAGCCATGCCGGAACTTCGGTCGCTTTCCGCTTTTTCGTCTCTGGGCGGTGTGTATTCAAGGCTGGGCGTGGGTTGCGTAGTTCCGGCAAAGGTCTGCGCGACCTTGTTCCGGCCTACGAAGTATCCTGCGGTCGCGCCTTGACAAGCTCTGCTATGTCTGTTGTACTTGAACTCGACGTTTCATCAGGGGTTCCTTCCACTTGCTTTGTCGCCGTGAACGGCGTGAGTGTTTGCGAGTCCCTGTTTTACCGTGGATTCGCGCGAATCTATTTGGATTCCGCGAAGGCGAGTGGCATTGTGTAAGGCAATGCGGTATCTTGGACAACCTGCCAGCTACTTCCTTCCGTTGACCCGTTTTGGGAGGCCACCTTTATGAGACGCTATTTTCTCGGCATCGTCGCCTGCTTCCTGAGCCCAACACTCCTGGCCGCGGAGCCGCCCGCGCCTGCGTTTCGGGCCGGTGCGGCGACAAGCAACATCACGCCGGCGTTGGGTTCGGCGATCATCGGCGGTTTTCGGCCCTTTCCGGCCACGAACGTCCACGACGAACTGCACGCGCGGTGCCTTGTTTTGGACGATGGGAAGACGAAGCTCGCCCTGGTGGTCGTCGATTTGCTGGGCTTCCATTACCTCGTGAGCCACGAGGCGCGCAAGTTCATCGAGCAGGAGACGGGCATCCCGCCGACGAACGTGTTGATCTCGGCCGTCCACACCCATTCGGCGGCGAGCGCGCTGGGCAAGAACCACTTCGAGTTCCCGCAGAAGGTCGACGACTACCAGATGGACAAGTACCAGGCCTTCGTCGCCCGCCGGATCGCCGACGGAGTCAAATGCGCTGTCAATCGGTTGCGTCCGGCGCAAGTCGGGTTCACGACCGCCGAGGCGCCGGAGCACGTATTCAATCGCCGCTGGTTCCTCAAGCCCGGCGCCATTCCGCCCGGTCCCTTCGGCACCATGGACCAGGTGAAGATGAATCCCGCGGCGGGCAGCCCGGACCTGGTGAAGCCGGCCGGGCCGACCGATCCGTTGGTATCGATCCTCGCCGTGCGCGAGCCCGATGGCCGGCCGATTGCCGTGTACTCCTGCTATTCACTGCACTACGTGGGCGGCGTCGGACACGGTGACGTTTCGGCCGACTACTACGGCATGTACTGCCAGCGCCTGGAGCGTCTGCTGGAGGGCGACCAACAGGATCCGCCCATGGTGGCCATGATGGCCAACGGGACCAGTGGCGACATAAACAACATCAATTTCCGCCAGCCCCGGCCGCCCAAGAAACCTTACGAACAGATGCGGTTCGTGGCCGAGGACCTGGCCGCGAAGGTCCAGGCGGCCCTGGAAAAGGTCGAGTACCATGACCGGCTAACGCTTGATGCACGCTACCGGGAGCTGATGATCGCCACGCGCCGTCCGAGCGCCGAGCAGATGGCGTGGGCTAAGGAAACGCTCGCCAAGGGCGGCAAGCCCGACATTCCCTACGTTTACGCCCAGCGATTCGAGGAACTGGCCCGCGGTGCGGCATCGGTCCCGACGCCGCTACAAGTGCTGCGGATCGGCGACGTGTGCATCGGCAGCTTGCCCAACGAGATCTTCTGCGAGATCGGCCTCGAATTCCGCAAACAGTGTCCCGTGAAGCCGGCGTTCCTGGTCGAACTGGCCCACGGCTATTTCGACTACCTGCCGACGCCGAAGCAGCACGAGTTAGGCGGTTACGAGACATGGTTGGCCACCAACCGCTTGGAGCCGAATGCCTCGGAGAAGATGTTCGCCGCCCTGTTGGAAATGGCGGCCGAGGTGCGCTCGACTGCTGCAGAATAATCTCGCCCGCCCCATCAAACGCCATGCCTTGAACGACCGCACACTACATTAGAGTTTCGCAGTGAAATCCTTGATATTCGCCCTCGTTGCCTGTTCCCTGATTGCTGCGACGCCGTCCGCGGCCGAGCCGGCGCCCGGATTCCGGGCCGGCGCGGCCACCAGCGTGATTACGCCGCCGTTGGGGCGGCCGATCATCGGCAATTTCATCGCCCCGCCGTCCACCAACGTACACGATGAACTGCACGCGCGGTGCCTTGTGCTCGACGACGGCAAGACAAAGCTCGTCCTGGTGGTCCTCGATCTGCTGGGCACGGAGATGGGGATGTGCGCCGAGACGCGCGGCCTGATCGAAAAGCAGCTTGGGATTCCATCGAGCAACGTACTGATCTCGGCCGTGCATACGCATTCCGCCAGCAGCCCCGGCGGCAAGGCGCCCGTCCCCACCGAGCCGGAGTACGAGAAC
This sequence comes from Thermoguttaceae bacterium, assembly GCA_040772845.1. Taxonomy (GTDB): domain Bacteria; phylum Planctomycetota; class Planctomycetia; order Pirellulales; family Thermoguttaceae; genus PWXP01. The sequence continues at coordinate 2,954,405 of JAXGXG010000001.1, read as the reverse complement.
TACCGCGCCTTTGTCGTACAGCGGATCGTCGACGGCGTACGTTGCGCGGCGAACCGGCTGCGCCCAGCCCAGTTGGCGCGCCTCACCACGGAGGCGCCGGAGCACGTCTTCAACCGGCGCTGGTTTGTGAAGCCGGGCGGGGCGAGGCCCAACCCGTTCGGCGGCATCGATCAGGTGCAGATGAACCCGTCGTCGGGCAGCCCGGACCTTATCAAGCCGGCCGGTCCGACGGATCCGACGGTGACGATCCTGGCCCTGCGCGAGCCGGACGGGCGGCCGATCGCCGTCTACACGACCTATTCGTTGCACTACGTGGGCGGCGTGCCCAAGGGCGACGTCTCGGCCGACTACTACGGCGTGTACTGCGACCGGCTGGAACGGCTGCTCGGCGGCCACGAGCAGGATCCGCCGCTGGTGGTCCTGATGGCCAATGCCTCCAGCGGCGACATCAACAACGTCAACTTCGTCCAGCCGCGACCGCGGAAAGAGCCCTACGAGCAGATCCGGTTCGTCGCCCACGACTTGGCCGCCAAGGTGCATGCGGCGCTGGCCAAGGCCGAGTATCAGAACGACGCGGTGCTGGCGGCACGCTTTCGGGAGCAGACCATCGCGCGCCCCATGCCGACGGCCGAACAAATCGCCTGGGCCAAGGAGCGATTGACGAAGCCGGGGCCCAAGCCCGACGAGGTCGACCTGTCGTGGAGCTACGCGCATCGGATCACGGACATGGCCACACGCGAGGCGGAGGTCTCCGTACCTCTGCAAGTGTTGCGGATCGGGCCGGCGTGTATTGGCACGATGCCCGGCGAGCCGTTCTGCGAGATCGGTCTGGAGTTCCGCCAACGCGCGGCGATGCAGCCGGCGGTCCTGGTCGAATGGGCCCACGGCGGCTTTGGCTACATTCCGACCGCCAAGCATTTTGAATGGGGCGGCTACGAGACGTGGCTGGGCTCCTGCGCTTTCGAGCCGCATGCCTCGGAAAAGCTGCTCGATACGTTGCTGGAAATGGTGGCGGAGGTTCGCGACGTGAAGTGATCGCAAGGAGTGACTCAGCAATGAACTCTCAATGCTCGTCGTGTTGTTATCTTCCACATTCGAGAAGGAGCCTGCCATGAGCGTCCCGCGTTACTTGTTCCCTTGCCTGTTGGCGATCGGCGCGGTTGTGTCCGCGGCGCACGTTGATGCCGCGACGCTGCACGTCGGCGCGGCCAGTTGTGATATTACGCCGGACATGCCGTCGTTTCTCGCGGGCCAGTTCTCGCCCCGCGTGTCGCAAGGGGTCGAATACCCATTGACGGCCAATGTGCTGGCGCTGGAATCGCGCGACGGCGACAAGCCTTTGGATTCGGCAATCATCATCAGCGTGGACACCGCCGTCGTGCGAGCCAACATTCTGGTGCCGATCCGCGCGGGGATTCAGGAGCAACTGCCGGGATTCGACGTCGGCAAGCTGATCGTCGCCGCCACGCACACCCATTCCGCTCCGCCCACCACGGACGGGCATTTCAAGCAACAGGAGGGCGTGCAGGTTCCATCGGACTACGTCAAATTCGCCGCCGCCAGGATCGGCGCTGCCGCCCAGCAGGCATGGAATGGACGAAGGCCGGCCAGGTTCTCATACGGCCTGGGCCATGCCGTTGTCGCCTACAACCGCAGGGCCGTCTACGCCGATGGCACGGCCGTCATGTACGGGCCGACCAGCGTCCCCAATTTCCGCGCCATCGAAGGGATGGAGGATCATGACGTCAACACGATGTTCTTCTGGGACGCCAGCGACAAACTGTTGGCGATCGTCGTCAACGTTTCCTGCCCGTCGCAAGAGGTGGAAAGCAATCGCCTGCTTTCCTCCGACTACTGGGGCCCGACCCGCGAAATGCTCAAGGAGAAATACGGCCAGGACGTCACGATCGTGGGGCTTTGCGGAGCGGCGGGCGACCAGTCGCCGCATCTCCGTTACCGGCAGGCGGCCGACGACCGGATGACGAGCCTGCGAAAGCTGGACCGGTTGCGGGAGATCGCACGGCGGATCGTCCACGGAGTCGACGAGGCCTACGATGTCGTTCAAACCGCCAAACAGGACGACGTGGTCGTGAAGCACCAGCATGCCGTCCTCCTTCTTCCGCAGCGGATCGTCACCGAGGCGGAATACCAGTCGTGCAAGGCCGAAGCGGAGCGCCTCAAGGCCCATCCCGGCGACGGGAGGGGAAACTGGAATGCCCGCGTTGTCGCCCGCTACGAAAAACTGGCGGCCGATCCCCATCCGACGCATGCAACCCCCGTCAACGTGCTTCGCATCGGCGACACGGTGATCTGCACCAACCAGTTCGAATTGTACACCGACTTTGGAGTCCAGATGAAGGCCCGGTCGAAAGCGGTGCAGACCTTTGTCGTCCAATTGGCCAACGGGGCCGCAGAGCCCCAACCTCCGGCCGACGCGCCGGAAGACGACACGAATGACTGGCTCTACGCCTCCAGCGGAACCTACCTTCCTTCCGAGCGGGCCGCAAAGGGCGGCGGGTACGGCGCCGTCATTCAGAGCAATGTGGTCGGTCCGGAAGGCGGGCAGATGCTCGTGGAAGAAACGGTCAAGATGATCAACGCCATGTGGTGACGACCGGACTTTGCGTCCGGTATGTCACGTTCTCTCGCAGAAGCGGATTCGGGCGTAGCGGGCCACCGGCTTGCCGTCGATCGTGTCGGCGATCAGCAGGTCGGCGGCTTCGGTGAGCCGGTTTCCGGCTCGGGGCGTGGCGGTGAAAAAGATCCCGGGGATCGGCCGGGCCAGGGGAATCCGGACGGGTGTCGAAACGGAACCGTCGGCCTCGATCCGCAGAGCATAGTTGCCGGTCTGAGCTTTGGTTTCGGCCGTCGTGCCGACGAGATTGCAGAGAATGTAAATTTGGTGGTCCGGGGTAACGTGGAGTCGCGGATGCCCAATGTAGCCCGTCGGACGCAGGGGGCCGGCGGTCTCGCCACCGGAGAACAGCGTCCGTTTGGCGACCAGCTTCCCGTCTTTCACAATTGCGTAGCAGAGATGCGAGTTGCGTTTGATGTCGGGGAAATAGAGGTCGCGAAGCTTGGGGTGGATTGGTTCCTTCTGCCACACCACGTGCAGCCGGCCGTCGGGCGCCAGCCACGAATCGCCCAGGATCACGTCGGCTTGCGTCACCCAGCCGGTCCGCAGGTCGAGGCGGAACCACCCTTCGCTGTTCTTCTCGTGGAAACGGGTTCCCGACCTCGGACCGAACTCCGCCAAATCGTACTGGGCCCAGGTCTTGCCCATGTCGGTGGAAACGATGATTCCGTTCTTCATGGGCGAGGCCGGCGCGCAGTGGGTGGCCAGGATTACGCCGTCCTGGACGATCATGTTGCCCGACGCTCCGGTTGCGTGGTTGGGGCGGGTGGTGGATCAAGCAGGCGGTGCCGGACGGACCGGCGCTGCCTATTGTAGTCCGGCGCAAGCAACCCGATCAAGGTGTGGCCCCGCCGGTTCCTTCCGGAGCAGGATCGGCTGCGAGAAGATCATGTCCCCGACGGGAATGGGGGCCGTTGTTCGTTACGGGCGATGGCGTCGCCATTGCTGTCCCCCGCGACCTATGTTACCAAGCCGCCTCGCCGACAGCCAATGCCCGCGGATCTCTTTCCATTCGGCAAGGGGGTGATTGACAAGGATAGCCGGGCGGAGCAACGGAACTGTCCACGGCGTACTTGCGAAGCCGCTTCGGCGCTGGCAGAATGGGAGGAGTGAGCCGGCGCAGCCCCGGTCGGCCCGTGGGGTAGGAACTACGACGTATGAAGATGAAGAACGGCGACCCGCCGGGATCGCCGTTAATTTCGAGGGGCGTCCGTTCAACCCAAGGTGATCGGCCCCATGACAATCCGCATCGCATCCAGGCGCTTACTTTCCATGAAATGCAGGCTGTTCGTCGTTCTTGGCGTGGTCCTCGCTTCTTTCTCCGGCCGCTCGATCGCCGCGCCGCCGGATCCCGATCGCATGCTGGCCGAGCCGACGCCCATGTTCACCGAGTGGCAGACGCGGTTCGCTCTTCCCCGCCCCGACTTCCAGGCTTTGCGAACCTTCGCTGGCCTGCCGCCGCTGTTGGAGTTCTACGACGGGCGTGCGGTGCGCACGTCCGAGCAGTGGCTCGAGCGCAAGGCGGAACTGCGCCGGCTGCTCTACGAGTACTTCCTCGGCACGCCCCCCAAGCAGGTCCCGCCGTGCAAGCAGGCCAGGATCGTTGCCCAGACGCGCCAAGGCGCGTCGGTCTCGCGGCTCGTCGAGCTGACGTTCGGCGCCACTCCCGAGGTGTCGATTACCGTCGAGATTCTCTCGCCCGACGGGCAGGGGCCGTTTCCCGTGCTGTTCACGCAGACGAACCATCGCCGCTGGGGGCTGATCGCGCTGGCGCGGGGTTACATGGTGTGTATCTATCCCGGCGCCGACATCGACGACCAGTCGGACAAGTTTCTTGCGGTCTATCCCGAGTGTGATTGGGCCCGGCTGCTGCGCCGCGCATGGACGGCCAGCCGCGCGCTGGACTACGTGCTGACCTTGCCCGAGGTCGACCGGCAGCACGTGGCGATCACGGGCCATTCGCGCAACGGCAAGCAGTCGCTGATCGCCGCGGCCATGGATGAGCGATTCACCGCGGTCATTTCCAGCAGCTCGGGCGTGGGCGGGGCGGTTGCCTACCGCTTCGGCAGCGAGCGCGCGTTCGACGAAAGCGTCGAGTTCATGACCCGCAACCGGACCACCGGCACCTGGTTCAGCCAGCGCCTGCGGTGGTTCACCGGCCGCGAGAACAAGCTGCCGACCGACAATCACGCCCTGCTGGGCCTGATCGCCCCGCGGCACTGCCTGATCTCCACCGCCTACAACGACGGCTGCGACCAGAGCTTCTCGGCCGAGCAGTCCTACCTCGCCGCGCGCGAGGTGTACCGATTCCTGGGCCATCCCGAGGCACTGCGGATCGCGTGGCGCCCGGGCGGACACGAAACGTGCGCCGAGGTGATCGAAAGATATCTCGATTGGTGCGACTTCGCCTTCGGCCGGTCGCGCGCGGGCCTGCCCGAGGAGCTGATCCACCACTTCGACTGGGACGCTTGGCGCCGCCAGGCGCCGACCGCTGCTCCGCCGCGCGACGCAGAGGCGCGCCAGCGCATCGCCTGGGGACTGGGCGAGGAGCCGCCGCGGCAGGTTGCGGCCGGGGGCGCGTACGGTCGCGCTGCGGCTCATGTTTCCGCAATGCTCGATCGGGGCTTGGCAAGCGAAAAGGTGGCTTGCGTGGCGGTGAACTTTGGCGAATACGTTTCCGGCGACCTGTACTTCCCCAAGGCCGTGAAGGGGCCGCTGCCGGTCGTCGTCTGGCTTCACCCCTACAGCCACAACCTGGGCTACAACGGGGCGTACATGGTCGGCCCGCGTCTCCAGCAGTTCCTGCCGAACAAGGGTGTGGCCGTGCTGGCCTTCGATCAGATCGGCTTCGGCTCGCGCCTCCACGAGGCCCAGCATTTCTACGACCGCTATCCGCGCTGGTCGCGTCTGGGGAAGATGGTCCGCGATGTGCGGGCGGCCGTGGACCTGCTGACCCTGGCCGGCCGGCCGGAAGGCGCGGGGCGACCCGAGGACAAGCTCAAGGACATGCCGCCCATCGACGCCAAGCGGATCTATCTTTTGGGCTATTCGTTGGGCGGCACGGTAGCCCTGCACGCGGCGGCGCTCGACTCGCGCGTGGCCGGCGTGGCCTGTTTCGCCGGCTTCACGCCCATGCGCACGGACACCGAGGCCAAGCCTACCGGCGGCCTGCGGCGGTTCTGGCAGTGGCGCGCGTTGCAGCCGCAACTGGGCCTGTTCCAGGGGCGGGAGTCTGAATTGCCCTACGACTTCGACGACTTGCTCCGCCTGGTGGCCCCGCGACCCTGCCTGGTGGTCGCGCCGCGCCACGATCGCGACGCCGACCCGGCCGATGTCGATCGAATGATGGCCGAGGTTCGCGCCGCCTGGAGCGATGGCGGCGCCCCGGCGAATTTGACGTACCAGACACCCGACGACTACAGCCGTTTCCAAGGCGAGCAGCAGGAGGCGTTCTGGAAATGGCTCGAGCCGGCCGCGCGCCCGGCAAACCCTTGACGGCGGCCTTGCGTTCAAGTTGTTCTCCGTCCCGCAGTCCAAGTTCTCAGGAGGAATCCGATGATTTGCAGATTCGCAACTGTGGCTCTCCTGGCGCTCGCGATTCAGGCGCCCGGCAATGTGCAGGCCGACCCGGGCATCCGCGGCCTGATCGACTCGGTAGATTCCGGCAGCATGTCGAAGCACCTGTTCCACCTGGCCAAGACGATCCCCTTCCGCAAGCTGAACGTGACCCTGCCCGGTCACGCGAAGAACACGTTGTACGAAGCCGACGACTATATCGCGGAGAACTTGCAGGCGTGGGGCTACCGCGTCGAGAAGGAAGGCGTCCAGGTCCAGGCGTATCGCCGCGACAAGACCAAGCCGATTTCCGCGCAATACTCGAAGCCGATGCCGGACGATCCCTGGTACACGGCATACAATCTCTACGCTGAAAAGAAAGGCCGTTCGCATCCGGACGACATCATTTTGCTCGTGGCGCACAAGGACTCCCAGAGTTGGATCGACTCGCCCGGTGCGAACGACAACGCGATCGGCACATCGGGCGTCCTGGAGATTGCACGCGTCCTGGCAAAACACGCACCCGAGCGGACCATCCGGTTCCTTTTCTGCAACGAGGAGCACACGCCCTGGACGAGCGTGACCGCGGCCCAGAATGCGAAGAAGCGGGGCGACCGGATCATCGCCGTTTTCAACCTCGACGCGCTGGCGGGAAAGCCCGCGGCCGAGACGGCTGCCCACAAGCTGCCCAGCGTGGCCGCTTACACGGCGCCCGAGGGGGCGCGCCTGGCGGAACTCGTCGGTACGGTCAATGCGCGCTACGGCATCGGACTCGAACACCGCATCGTCCAGAGGCGGTCGCCCGGCGACGACGACGGCTCGTTCGTGAAGGCCGGCTACCCGGCAGCGATCATCCTCATCGGTTCGTTTCCGTACGGCGATCCCAACTACCACACGCCGGAAGACATCCCCGAGCGCTCCGATGTCCCGAACGCGACGAAGCAGGTGCAGGCGGCTCTCGCGGCCGTCCTTACCCTCGATCAGGAACGCTGAACGCGCGGATCGGACGCCTGTTGCCGTTCAGCGAGGACGAAGATGGAGGGCGTGCGGCCGTCCTGTGCACATCTTGACGTATGGATCCAAGTTCAAACGAGGAGACGGATGATGAGCACGTTCACACGACGCACTGTTGTGCGCGCCGCCGTAGCCGGCGGATTCGGCGTCTTGGCAAACTCCTGTGGGGCAGTCGGCCGAGCGAGTCAGGCCGTGGAGAACACGACCACTACGGTGCGCGCCGCCTCGGCATCCGTCAGGCTGACGGATGACAACATGGCGGAACTGAAGGCCCAGCAGAAGATTTTCAGTCGCCCTTGGGAAGGGGAATTTCGGGCCAACGCACTGGTCTTGGATGCGGAGGAGCGGATCTGCCTGGTGTCGTTGGATGTTTTGAACCCCGTGTTGCCCATGACGCGATCGGCGGCCGGGCGGATCGCCGCCGCTACGGGCATCCCGGAAGACAACATCCTGATCTGCGCCACGCACACCCATCGCGGCCTGTTCATGGGCGAAACCCCCGGGCCGGCGGGCGCGGAGTTCGTGCGCCGCTTGGAGGAGGCAAGCGTTCAGGCCGCCATCAGGGCGGTTTCGGCGATCGATGCCGCGGGGCCCGGCGGACAGGCGACCGTGCAATTCGGCCAGAGCCAGGAAGCCACGGTGGGACGCAACAGCCGCCTGCTGCTCAAGGACGGCATGATCGGCTGGGATGGCTACGAGGAGCAGGACATCGTCCGGCCCACGGGTCCCTACGACCCCGACCTGTACGTCCTGGCCCTGCGGCGTGCGGACGGCAAGTATGGCGGATTGGCGCGTTGCATACGGCAGCAAGATGCTCGCATAGTGTGAACAGTTGGATTTCGGGTCTTGAGCTTGTTTTGGATTTCAGATTACGAACTTGGATTCTCGTTGCGGCTGAGTATCACGAGGCCGCGCTAGGAGTAGAAGTCATGCCGCGTGACCGGGTAAGTCTCTTGTTGAACGTGATGACCGTGATGGCGGGAATGGTAATGTTCGCAGCGCCGACTCAAGCAGCGGATGCTCAACAGCCACTGGTTTTCATTTCGGCCTTTGCCGCCGGAGACGACGGCGCGATTCATGCCTTTCGTCTGGACCTGAAAACCGGACAACTCGAGCCGGTGGCTCGAACGGATGATGTCGAGCATCCCTTTTTCTTGGCTCTCTCGCCGGACCAACGGTTTCTGTACTCGATTCATGCGAGCCGATTCGGCGGCGCGGAAGATGAGCAGGTTGCCGCCTTCGAGATTCTGGGACGCAGCGGCCGGCTGAAGTTGTTAAATCGCCAGTCGGCACGGGGCCCGGCCGCCTGTTACCTGGACGTCGATGCGACCGGCCGTGCGGTGCTGGTTGCCAACTACTCCACCGGCAGTGTGGCGGCTCTGCCGGTTGAAGAGGACGGTTCGCTGGGCGAGGTGTCTTCTTTCTTCCAACATGCTGGTTCCAGCGTCGATCCCAATCGGCAAAAAGGGCCTCACGCGCACTGCTTCGTGATCAGTCCGGACAACCGTTTCGCGCTGGCCGCCGACCTGGGGCTCGACCAGATACGCATCTACCAACTGGATGCATCTACGGCGACGCTCACGCCCGGCCACCAGCCTTTCGCCCGGACCCCGCCTGGCGCCGGGCCTCGGCATCTGGCGTTCGCCCCTAACGGCAAGTACGTCTACGTGATCAATGAACTGAGCAACTCGATCACGCTTTTCGACTACGATCCAGCCACGGGAATGCTGACCGAGCGTCAGACGGTTCCGACGCTGCCACCCGAATTCGAGCGAACGAGCTACTGTGCGGACCTGAAGATCACCGCCGATGGTCGCTTTCTGTACGGCACGAACCGCGGGCGCGACAGCATCGCCGCGTACCGGATTGGCCAGGACGGCCAGTTGACGCTGATCGCGATTGAACCGAGCTTGGGCGAGGGCCCGCAGAACCTGGCAATCGCACCGGACGGTCGACTGATTTTGTGTGCCAACATGCCCGGGAACAATGTCGCCGTATTCCGGATCGACCCGGACACCGGCCGCCTGACATCCGTCGGTCCACCGGTCCCGATCACCCGACCGTCGTGCATCCAGATCGTGCCATAAGCACTCGGCCGTTGCCGCCGCAGGAATCATCGGGCCCGGCTCTTGGTGCTTCGACGCATCGGCCCACGGCAGGTACACTTCCTCCTCCGAAAGCGGTCTTCCGATCAGCATTCCGGATTGGCCCGGCGCGGTCATCATCATTCACGCGAAGAAAGAGGGCACTGCCAACAAGAAGGAAAGAGGAAGTTGACAAGGAATAGGTCTGCCACGTGTTGAACCGCGCGGTGGGGCGAAGTACAATCTTTGAGAAGGTTGACGACGCCGCGGCCTTCGAGGCGGTCCTGGAGGAGGCATGGGAGCAGGGCGACGTGCGGCTGCTCGGTCTTTTCCTGCCACGCATGGGAGAAGAAATCATGAGCACATCCTGCGACTCAGCCGGGAGTTGGCGCCCCTCGCGGCATCCCGCCGACAAGCGTGTCCGGTGTGGGCTGCTGCTGTTTCTGTCGCTGGCGGTCGCGCCCTTTGCCGCGAGGGCTGCCGATCCGGGCCCGTTTCCCGGCGTCAAGAGTCAATGGAACGGATACGACCGTTACGATTTCTCGTGCGACGCGCGCCCGTGTATTCTCGTCACGCCCAAGACGGCGGCTCCGGGCAAGCCCTGGATCTGGCGGGCGCGGTTCTTCGGTCACGAGCCGCAGGCTGATCTGGCCTTGTTGGCCCGCGGGTTCCACCTGGCGTACATGGATGTCGTGGAACTGTTCGGGAATCCGGCAGCCGTCGCGCATTGGAATGCCTTCTATCAGGAACTGACCACGCGGCACGGACTGGCCCGGCGCGTGGCGTTGGAGGGCATGAGCCGCGGCGGCTTGTACATCTACAACTGGGCGGCCGCGAATCCCGACAAGGTCGCCTGCATCTACGCCGACGCGCCGGCGTGCGACATTCGCAGTTGGGCCCGACGCAAGGGCGCCAGCGAGAGCACGGCGCGGTTCTTCGCCGCCTGGCTGAAGAGCTACGGACTGACCGAGGAGCGGCTCGCCGAGTACCGCGGCAACCCGGTCGACAACCTGGAACCTCTGGCCCGCGCCGGAATCCCGCTGCTACACGTGGTGGGCGACGCCGACGACGTCGTCCCGGTCGCGGAGAATACCGCCATCCTGGAAGCACGCTACAAGCAGTTGGGCGGCCAGATCACGGTCATCCACAAGCCGGGCGTGGGCCACCATCCGCATTCGCTGAAGGACCCCTCGCCGATCGTGGACTTCGTGGTGCGCTGCGCGGCGCCCCACGCCAACTGATCGAACGGGCACTACCAGACTCCCCTCCGGATTCTCTTCGTAGCCGTTCACGGGTCGGCGAGGCAAGTCGTTTTCTCCACTGGATACGAGGGGGACAGTCCCATTTTCGCGGCTTGTAGCATTGGCCGGTGGGGTAAAATGTCCGATGTGCCGCGAGAACTGGAGCAGTCCCCTGTGAACGGTTAGACTGTTCTTGCCACCGGCAAGCGGTCGAAATCGATCGACTTCGGCAAGATGGACGGCCATGGCCGTCCTCTCTTTCTGCTTCCCCTTGACTCACGAGCTTCTCCCGCTTAGACTCGCCTTGTGGGAAATGGGGTTTTCTGTCGCCATGCAAGCCAAGAAGCTGCTTAGCATCGTTCGAGAAGCAACTGTCCGGTGTCTCCGTGGCGTAAGCTTCCAGCTTGCGGCACTTGTTTCTCGAACGATGCTTGCCGTTCTCATCGTGTCGTTCCTGGTGGGCCGGGAGCTATCCCTTGCGGCGGAGAAAGGTGATTGTCCCGGCCATCCGGACTTCGTCGCGTGCAGAGACTTTTCCTGGAAGTCGTTGAGCGAGCCGGAAAACCTGTTCTGGCCGGCCTACTTCTGGTATTGGAACGGATCGCCCACGCCCGACGTGCTGCGCGAGCAACTGGCCGACATGGCCGGGCACGATGCGCCGAACGTTTGTGTAGTCCCGATGCCGCACGAGTTCCGGCCCGTGACGATGAACACCTCGATGGATGTCGACTATCTCTCGCCCGGGCGCTGTTGCGCCGGCAGTGCGATTTCGACATCGTCGACGACGACGTGCTTTCCGCTCAGCCCGCCCGTGTGGAAGATGGTGCTTTGATGGTTGGGGCCATGGGTTACCGGACGATTGTCGTAGGACCGGCGAAGTGGATGCCGCAAGTCGTACAAGAGCGGCTCAAGGCGCTAAAAGCCGCGGGCGGGCAAGTCATCCGCATCGACGATCTCAGCCAGATCGACGCTGCCCTGGCCAAGATCGCACCGACGATCAACTGTACTCCACCTTCGCCGGATCTTCGCGTGCTGGTGCGGCGCTGGCCGGGCGGCGGCGCGGCCTTCCTGTTCAACGAAGGACAAGACGCCTACAGCGGCGCCGCGTCGCTCACGCTCGACGGCAACCTGCACGAGGTGGAACCGGCCACCGGGGTGACTCGGCTGGTGCGAATCGCTCGGTCATCCGATGGTCGAGTGACAATCCCGCTGGCTCTGGCGCCCGGGGAGTCGATGCTGCTGGTTTCGAGTTCACAGACGCCGCAGGCTGGCGAGGCGCCGCCCGCAGCACGCACGGTTGTCCAGTCGGTCGAATTGGCCGACGGCTGGACGGCGCGCGTGGATCGGCAGTATGCGGTCGGCGAGCACGATTACGAGGTTCGACCGTGGGACAAGGCCGAGTTCAAACCGGTAAGCCTGGGCCCATGGGCCACAACCCTGAACCTCGGGGGAGATTTTTCGGGGCACGTGACCTATCGCCGGACCGTGAAGGTTCCGGAAACCTTGCGCGGCGGACGTTTGGTCTTGGACTTGGGCCACGTGGAGTATGCCGCCCGGGTGCGTGTTGACGGGCAGAATGCGGGCTGCGTTCTATGGAACCCGTGGCGTCTGGAGTTGCCGTCGCTGGCAGGGCGCAGCGAGTTCGAGTTGGAGATTGCGGTCGCGAACACGCTGGCCAACGAACTGACTTCGCAGCGTGTTCGCGACGCCTGGAGCAAGCGCAAGGGGCCCGGCTGGCCCGGCCCCTATCACCAGCGAGAGTTGGCGTTCGAGGCGGAGTCGCGCGGAGGCGGTCTGCTCGGTCCCGTACGCCTGCAACTGGCAACGCCATGAGTGGCGGCGATCCGGTACTTCTTGGAGGTATAACATGAAATTGGCAGTGTTGGTCCATGGACTCCTGGCGATCACCTCGGCAGTCGCATTTGCCGGCTATTCGGTTGACGTTCGTCTCGACAAGAGCGACGGCTTCTACAAGGTTGGCGAAGAGACGGTCTGCACCGCTACACTGATGAACGACGGCAAGCCCGCAGTGGGCGAGAAGCTGCGTTGCACCGTGAAACGGGAACGCGACATTTTGCGCCAGGATGAGTTCCACTGCGACGGCAAGGCGGTGACCGTCAGGGCAGCGATGGATCGTTCGGGCTGGCTCTTCTTCGGGTTTGAAATCATCGGCCCCGACGGCGATCCGCTTCAAGGCGAGGGGATTTTCAAACACCGGATGAAACCGACGATCGTGGGCGAGATTGGCGCCATGTACGATGCCGACACTACAATGCGCTGCCAACCACGACCAGGAAGTTCATGAGCACCAATCCCAGAACCGGCCACTACGGAACCACGAAGAACACGGCCGACGATAAGCGCCTTTCGGACATCTTCCGCTCGGTGACCGTGTACGATTGATCCGTTTTCTGTCCCGCCCGGCGGCGGCTTTTGTCAGCCCAGGTCGGAGCCCATGCTTCGTGGCTACGGTGACACAACGCTATGGTTCAAGCCTGGCCTGGAACCTCACGAATCACGGTGTTGCCGCCACCTTGGAGTGTGAGGTTGAGTGGGGGATTCGTACTCCAGGCGCCGCAGGTGAAATCCGGAACGTCGATCGACGACGAGCGGTTCATCACCGACCAAAGGGTCAGGGGTGTGATCGAACTCCAGAGCGCGGCATCGTAAACGTCGACGTCCATCGGGCGGCCGTTCCGCAGATTGTCGACCAGCCGCCAATCGACGGTGAAATCCATGCCGCCGTGCCCGCCGAATCGCTTCGCGGTTGTCTCGATAAAGCGGACCAACTCCGGCGTGTATTTGTCCTCGAAAGCCTTCATCTCCGTTTCGCTCGCGAGATGCTCGCCGTCCGGATAGATACGCGGCGGAAGCGGGTATTTCTGCGCAAATCCCTTGCTCCCCGAGAGTTGGAAGATGCGCGAATAGGGTCGTGGGTTTACGGCGTCAAACTCGACCAGCAGCGTCTTGCCCTTCACGGTGCGGATCATCGTCGTGTTGACATTTCCCGCATGCCGTTTGTTTTTGAACTGCTGATGATAGGCGCTTCCCGACGCGGCGAGATCGTTCGCCGTTTTCGCGCGGATGAAGTCGTCGGTCTCCATCGACGTCAGGTAATCGAGGCGGTCGCCCCTTCCGATCTTCATCGCCTGGCAGATCGGCGCGGTTCCGTGCGTCGGAATTCGGTTTCCGGGCGCCATTGCCAGAACCGAGCCGTACCACGGGGCGGACTCCTTGCTGTACGGCGGTTTCGGTTCTTCGAAAAGCGGACGTTCGGGGTTGATGTAGGCCCCCTCGGCGTGGATGATCTCGCCGAAGACCCCCTGATGCGCCATGTTGATCGCCATTGACTCGAAGAAATCGTAGACACAGTTTTCCAGCAGGACGCAATGTTTTTTCGTCCGTTCCGAAGCGTCGACCAGCCGCCAGCAGTCGTCGATGCGTTGCGCCGCCGAGACTTCAACCGCCGCGTGCTTGCCCGACGTCAGCACGTGAACCGCCATCTCGGCATGATAGAACGTCGGGGTGAGCACATAGATCAGATCGAGGTCGTCGCGCTCGCACATTCCTTTCCAGGCCTCGTTCGAGCCGGTGTAGACCGCCGGTTCAGGGCAGCCTTTCGACTTGAGGAAGTCTTTCGCCCGCTGAATCGGATAGTCGTACACGTCGCAAATTGCGCGGATCTCGACCGCATCCATCCGGCCAAGCCGCTGGATCGACGCGTAGCCGCGATTGCCGAGGCCGATGTAACCCACTCGTAAATGTGGAATCGCCGGCGCCGAGTACCCGCACATATTGAAGACCTGTTTGCGGTCCCTGTATTGCGCGGTCGTCGCCTCCATGGTTTCGTAGAAATCCTCCGGCGATCGGTATCCTGGCGGCAGGAAGCCCAGGAAGGGCAAAACGCTCGAACGGGCGAGAAACTGCCTTCGCGACGATTTCATGAGAATGCCTGCCTTCCTGGCTTCACTCGATACTCGCCCGGAACGGGAATGCGATAGAGTCCGTCCGCGCCCGGCGCTGCGACGGGCATGTCGAACGACGGATGGTCGACGTTCGGTTCGATCTTGAACCGGCTCTCGAACAGATCTTTGTACGACTCCCTTTTGCCCGTGAAGCTGGCGATCATGCCCAGGACGCCGACCATCGTCGAACTGGCCATGCGGAATCCGTCGTTGATCGGCTTGCCGTTCATAATGGAGTTGACCAAAGCATAGTGTTCCTGCACGTACATCGAACGGACCCGGTCCTTCCGATCGGGACGCCATCGCACGTTGCCCCGCGTGTCGGTCATGAACGGAATTCCGGTCGCGTTGAAGACCATGCGTCCTTTGGTCCCGTGAAAGACGTCGATATTGCTGGAGAAGCAGTCCTGGGCAGTCCGGGTCGCACCGTAGATGCGTTTGCCGTCGGCGTAATCGTAGATCACCGACGCGTGGTCGAACAGGTCGCCCAGCGCCGGGCTGAAAACGCTGGATCGGCCGCCGAGTGCGTAGCAGGTCTCCGGCAGCTCGTCCTCCAGCGCCCAGAGGACGGAGTCGAGATTGTGCAGGAGCGACTGCTGGATTTCGTCGCCGTTGAGCCAGGTGAAATGCTCCCAATTGCGAATCTGATATTCCGTTTCCGACCATTCCGGCTTCTTTGAAATGAGGTTGTACGGCGTTCGCAGATAGTCGGACTGCGCGGCCAGAATCTCGCCGATCTCGCCGTTGCGAATCCGCTCGATCGCTTGAAGACGGAGCAGGTCGTAGCGGTAGCAGAGGCCGGAGACATTGGCGAGTTTCTTCTCCTCGGCGATCTTTGCCGCTTGGATCGTGACATGAACGCCGTCCGCGTCGATGCCGTTCGGCTTTTCGGTGAAGGCGTGCTTTCCGGCCTGAACCGCGGCCAGATTGTAGGGCGGGTGGAATCGGGACGGAAGGGCGATGTGGACGATATCGCTTTCGGCGATCACTCCCTTGTAGCTGTCGAAGCCGGTGAAGATCCGGTCGTCCGGGACGTCGATCCGCCCCTTGCCGACGTCGGACGCCGCGATCGCGTTGCGCGTCGCGACGGCCTTCTCTCGGAAGAGATCGCCGAGCGCGACGACTCGGACGTTCGGCATGGCGGCCAGGGAATCGCGCAGCGAGCCCGTTCCACGCCCGCCGCAGCCCACCAGCCCGATTTTCAGAACGTCGGAGCCGGCTGAGTGGACCCATTGGGGAGTCGCCAGGGCCGCCGCGCCGGTCGCGGCGCCGAGTTGAAGGAAGCCGCGGCGCGAGAAGTTTTGGAGTGTCATGATTTCCCTCCGGACTTGGTTTCTTCATCCCAAAGAGACTCGATCAGAAACGTCATTGGGTCAACGGCGGGGCGTCCGGGGCCACCTTGAGTAACATCAGCCGGTCGACGCGCACTTCATTGGGGCTTTGAGAGCCTTCCACATACGAAGCCGTCACACGCGAATTCCCCGGGAAAAACGTCCCTTTCTCGACAGACCGGCACGAATTCCGGCACACGCGACAACGCTGGGGATGCCGACCTAGCCGAATTGGTGACAGTTTGGCCGAGTCTGCCACACGATACCCGGAAGGACATTCTACGGGTGGCAAAGGCTGCGGTCAAAGGATAGGATACGAGCGCCCGGGGGCTAGGTTGCGCGACCGAAGAGCGGCTTCCCACCGCCTGCCCCCGCTTTCTCACCTTGGGACGATCGAAGGGAAACGATCAATGGCCAAGAAAGCCAAGCAACTCATCACGACCATCGGCCAGCTCATGGACGCGATAGTCAAGGATCGCGCGGACACCGTGTCCGTCCCCGGGGGCCAGTTTTCACACCTGGACGCGACGATACGCCGGTGCTGGCGCCACTACGGCGCGGTGCCGAAAGATGGGGCACTTCTGCGGGGCATCGACGCCGTTGCCGAACATCGGGGGTGCCTCGCGTATCTCGTCCGCCGCATGACGCTGGAAGAGTTCAACAGCGCGTTGGACGAGGTGTTTACACCACCGCCCCCTCCCGCCGATCCTGAACCGCCTGCGGTGTGGTGGGCAGCCAAGGACGCGAGAAAGCTCCTGGGGTTCGGCAGCCAGAAGGAGCTTACCGTTTGGCTTGACCAGCATAGCGACGTCCGCACCCGTCGCAAGCCGACAAAGAAGGGCACGCCCGATCCGCACCGGCCCGAGGTGGAGATTCTGACCGCACTGGAGGCAATCAGCCGCGACGTCGTTATCCTGGACGATCCGTTACGAATGGAGAGAATCCGGTCGATTGTTGCCAAGGCCGGCATGGAGAAGCAGTTAGAGCGGGCCACCTTAGAGGCATTCGGCTTCCGGAAGTGATGCGATGCCACTTCCTTTTCACTTCCCGTTTTCTGCACGCAAACCCTAGTTTCCTAGGGTTTTCTTGACGTTGCCACTTCCGGCAATCGGCGGTTTGGTAAACTTTCGCCATGCGAGACACCAAACCCAAACAGCCGAGAACATCCGACGTCCAAGTCGCGGTACGCCGCTATCTGCGGGCCGTTGACAAGGCACTGCCGCACTTGGAGCGGATCGTCAGAGAGCGCCGACAACTGGAGCGAATGTCCGGGGAGGAGGAGCCCCATGCCAAGTAGCACCGCCCCCACCAAGTTGTTGTTGAGCGCCCGTGAAGCCGCGGCGGCCTTGTCAATCAGCCAGTCCGGGTTATGGAACCACACCGCCCCAAGGGGGGTGTGCATTCCATGCGTCAAATTGGGTGCCCGGAGATTGTACAGGTGGAGCGACCTTGAAGAGGCAATCGCAAAGATGGTGCAATCGGGCGACGTCGGGGGGGGCACGCCGTGAACCAGACTGCCGACACTGCATACCCGAAGCGCCCACCGTTCTTTGCCCATCGGTACTGCCGCCTGTTGACCAAGACTTGCGCGGCCCAAGACATTGGGCACGCCGCGTTTGTTCTGTGTGTGACCATCGCGCACCTGGAAGACGCGAAGAGGTACACGTCGCCCGTCAAGTTCTGGAATGAGCAGCTACTGCCCCTCGTTGGCGTCGTGAAGTGGGAAACCCTGGATCGAGCCCGGAAGCGAGCTGCGGAATCGGGCTGGCTGCACTATGAGCCCGGCAACCGTGGAAAGCGGCAACCAGGCCGTTACTGGGTCACAATTCCGCCCGGGCTCGACAGCTTGGATGACACGTCATGCGACGAAAGCCAATATCCGGCAAACGGGGAATGGCCGGAAAGCCAATATCCAGGCAATGGGGATCAACGTGGGGATCAACGTGGGGATCAACGTGGGGATCAACGTGGGGATCAACGTGGGGAACATTCCATACCTATCCCTAACCCTACCCCTGAAAACCTTTCTTGTCGCACCTGCCGGTTCGACGAAGAGGATCGGGCGATTGCGGAATGGATGTTCTCTCTCATTCGGAAACTGAACCCGGAACACAAGGCGCCTAACCTTGACGCATGGGCCAACGATATCCGCTTGATGCGAGAGCGAGACAAACGGAAGGCCGAGGATATCCGGGCGGTCTTTGCATGGGCCAACCAGGATGCATTCTGGCAGGCCAACATCCTCTCGCCTGGCAAGCTGCGGGAGCAATTCGACCAACTCAAACTCAGAATGAACGGAGGCAACGGAAATGGACACCGACAAGGAAGTCACGAGCATCGGGGATGTTCTAGCAAGGATGCCAATCGCCCCGGAAGGGTCGCAGCCCCAGCCGGCAAATACGCCCACCTTGATTGAGCAGGCCAACACCGGCAATTCCGCGGCCGCGCTCGAATTGCTCCGCCAACGGTCGGAGGCTGAGCCTCCCGAATGGCCTATCGGCTTTGCGAAGGTACGCATTCACCCGCCGAAACGAGTTGTCTACCCTGACGTGCCCCGGCGTCTTGACCAGGTGGACCGCACGTTGCTTGACCTGTTCGGCCAGCTATGCGCCGGCAAGAAGCCGTGGCCCCTGTTCGTCCATGGCCCGGCTGGCGCTGGGAAGTCGTATGCCGCGATTGCATTCTCCGACGTTGCAGGAGGCGACTACAGCACGCTTGAAGGGGCGTGTACCGACGTGATGCAGGATAGGAACATTTGGTGGGAGCGGTCCAGATGCACCAGGATGGTTTGGGGCGACGAATTGCCAGTCCGCCCGGAAGATCGGTTCTACCGGCTGGGTATCGTCGACGAAATCGGCGAGCGTTCCAAGGTTGGGGATCTTCTGTACTGCACATTGAAGGCCATCCTTGATCATCAAGAGTTCGAGAACCGGAGAGCCGGCGTCTACCTCTCCAACCTGACGCCTAGCGAAATTGCCAGCATGTTCGATGATCGGATTGCAAGCCGCCTGACGTGCGGAACCGTGTTCCGCCTGGCTGGAAATGATCGTCGCCACCAAGGGGGCGCGCGATGATCGGCCGACCTGAATACATCGTGAAGTTGCGATGCCCGGTTGACGTCTCCGACCAGGACGGGACTCGCAGATTGAGGGCGGCCCTGAAAAGGTTGTCGCGGTCCTACGGGTTGCGGGCGGTCGAGGTTCGACCAGTGGCGCCGTCGGGCGCGAATACTTCGGGGCTGGAAGCGGACACGTGCGAAAACACCGCAGAAAACGGGGGCGTCCGATGAAAGCGGCGCGCCAACCGGCACACCGGCCCCGAGCCCATGCCCATTTGGAGGCTATGAACAATGACCGATAGCGGCAAGACTGACGCGCCGTCAACTCACGGGACGGACGGCGGGAAACGTGGCCGGGATTCGAACGGACGGTTCGCCAAGGGCAACCGGCTGGGGCAAGGCAATCCATTGGCCGGCCGCGCTGCGAAGTTGCGGAGCGAGTTGCTCCGGTCAGTCTCCGAGGGAGACGTGAAAGCCGTCGTGAAAGGGCTGTTGGCGGCCGCGCGTGGTGGAGACGTTCCGGCCGCGAAGTTGGTGCTCAGCTACACCGTGGGGCAGCCTGAGGCGATGGACGTTGCCGAGCGACTTGCGGAATTGGAGAACCGTTTGAACATTGGAGGAACACGATGAACCAGAGAGCACGATTACGGCGGATCGAATCGGCCATGGGCATCAATGCCCGCGAGCCGGAAACAGCCATGGAAATGAGCGATGACCAGTTGGCCGAGTGCATCGGCGGCCCTGGCTGCAAGGCCGAGAGCCTGAGTGATGAAGCCTTGGAAGATATCATCGCGGCCGAAGATTAACCGACTTACCACCACGAAAGGAAACGAGATGACAATCGAAAGAGTTCAAGAGCGGGCAGCCATGCACCGCGCGACCGTTGACCGCCAGAACGGCATCATCCGCGGCGTCAAGGTGTTGGGCCCAACGAGCCGAAATGGGCGCGAGTACACCGCAGATGCCTTGCGAAAAGGCGTGGGGCTGTACGAGAATATCCGGGTTGGCATTGGTCACTTGGAGCGCCACGAGGCCCGACGCTATCAGGACGTTATCGGCCGACTCGAAAACGCCCGCGTCCAGACGGGCGGCATCTATGCCGACCTGCGATTCAACCCGAAGCACGCACTCGCTGAGCAGCTTGCATGGGATGCCGAACACGCGCCCGGAAACGTCGGGCTGTCACATGACGTTGAAGGGCGGATCGTCCGCAGCAACGGCCGCGTGATGGTCGAGGAAATTATCGCCGTGCGGAGCGTGGACCTGGTTGCCGATCCGGCGACAACCGGCGGGTTGTTTGAAGAGGAACAAGCAGCAACCTTCCCTGGAACTGCCGCGTTCGTTGGAGCCCTCCGAGGTTGCGACGTTCCCGGAGGAACGCAAGCCGCGTTTGCCGAATCGCTGCGAGGCGCAACCGTTGCCCCCGAGGCCCTCAGTCGGTTCGTCAACGCCATTCAAGAATGAACGATCACCATTACCACCTTTCGACACGGAGAGAACACACGATGAATGAGACACGATGGACAACCCTACCGAGCGCCGTAGCCACCGAAGCCCCGGCATGGGCGAGCGATGAAACCCGGCAGCTTGCGGCCGAAGTCGCGCAGATGTTCGCCGCGACCAAGGCGGCGAGAGCCGAAGTCGAGCGGATGAAAGCAGAGGCGCAGCACATCGACGTGATGGCCACAACCCTTGACGATCTGGTCGATGCTGGATCGGCGGCGCGGCGTGGGATGATTGAAGCCCTACGCGACGAACTGGTCGCGCGGAGCAAGTTTGCCGAGTTCCTCGTCATGCTCGAATCTGACCGGGGGCGCGTGGAGCGGGAATCCTTGACGATGATCGAGACTGCCCGTCGCGATGCCAAGGACGCACTGCTGAGCGCCGGCGTCGCCGACTTGAGCGAGGCCATGGTGAACCGTGGCGGGGGACTCGCGCCGGATGGCGAGACGCGAGCGGCGTTTGACCGGATTATTTCCTCGTTCCAGCCCGTGGTTGAAGCTGGCACGTTGCACCGCGAAGCGAAGTCGCTGGGATCCTCGTTGGCATCGCGCGACCAGGACAACGCCCGGCATCGCGCCGAAACGGAAAAGGCACTTCGCACCTCGCTCGAACGCATGGCGACGGCGGCCGTTGCGTAACTTGGGTTTCGTTCCCGGCTGGCCGGCGTGGGGTTCGTTCCATTTCCCCGCATGGTCGGCCGGTTGGCCGGTCGGCACGCCTTGGTTGGGGCGGCTGGTCGGCTTGTGCCCGGTCGGCAGCGGGTTTTCCTCCGGACTCGTTGCCGGCCGGCTTTTGCTTGTCCTTCCCCCTCCGATTGTGGAGCATGGGCGGGAAGGGCCCCTGGAAGGCCCTGTAGTGCGTTCTGGCGACAAAGGGCCCCAAGACACCCGCAAGGGCACCGGAGGCCAACACGGAGCGGCACACGGAACGGAATCGGGGGCACTTGACTTCCCGGGGGCCCGATGCCGATAATTGAGAAAGCTACACCACCTCTACCGCCAACCGATGCCATGAACGAACACGCCCCCTGCCCGATCCTCTTGCCGGTTGGCCAGTGGTGTAGCACGGGCGGGGGGCACTTTCTGAAAGGACGGGTGCCCCGTGGCTTCCCTATCACGCGATGGTGCCAATGGCTGGCGGATCGTCTTCCAGCACGACTCCAAGCGAAAGACCATCCGCACCGGCAAGTGTGCGAAGAAAGACGCCGAAACCGCGAAGAACATGATCGAGCGGCTGTTGGCATCCCAAGCGATGAACGCGCCACTCGACACGCAGACCGCGGCATGGATTGCCCAACTGGGCGACAAGATGCGTGAACGCCTGGCAAAGGCTGGGCTGATCAAGCGGCGGCAGAGGGCCACCCTGGGGCCGTTCATTGACACGTACATCGCTCAGCGGACGGCCGGGGGCGACGTGGCAGACGCGACGGTCGCAACGTGGCGCGACTCGCAGAGGGCGCTTGCGAAGTTCTTCGGGGCTGACAAAGGCTTGCACGGCATCACGCCCGCCGATGCAGACGCATTTGCCGCCTGGCTGCGCGAGCAGGGAGCATCGGAGAACACTTCCCGCCTACGCGCCCGGCACGCGAAGCAATTCGCGGCCAAGGGCGTCGAATACGGCATCCTCGACCGGAACCCGTTTGCTGGGCTGTCTGGGGCAATTCGACCGAATCCCGAAAGGCAAGTCTTTGTCTCCCGCGAAGTTATCGAAAGCGTTTTGCCAGAGTGCCCGGATAACGAATGCCGCTTGCTGGTCCTGTTGGCCCGATTCCTGGGACTGAGGGTGCCGTCCGAGATTCGGTCGCTGCGATGGATCGACGTGAATTGGTCGAACTGGACCATGCGGATAACGGCGCCCAAGACGAAGAAGCACAAGGGCGGCGGTGTGCGGGTGTGCCCGGTCTTCCCGGAAGTACAACGGGCGCTGTTGGAGGCATCGGAGGCGGCCCCGGAAGGTGCCGAATACATCTTCCCGACGTTGCGGGCAATGACGACATTCAACTGGTTTTCCCGTGCAATCACGCGAGCGGGAATGACGCCCTGGGAGAAGCCTTGGAACAATCTGCGAAGCACGAGGGCGACGGAATTAGCCGACGTGTTCCCCTCGCACGTGTGCGCCGCATGGCTGGGGCACACGGCCGCGATAGCCGATGCGAACTACCGGCAAGTCACTCCGGAACACATTGCCCGGGCGACGGCAGAGGCAACCGGCCCCGTTTCAACCGGCACGAAAACCGGCACACCAACCGCACTCAATGCATTCAATAGCGCCCAAGCCGAAGAGAACGCGAACGATATTACACGGCAAAACAAGGGGCTGGATGATATTGTATGCGTCGGTTGCATTCCACATACGAAGGACCTTGAAGCTTCACCGAGACGTATACGTCGAATAGCTGCTTGAAATTCTTCGGCTCGAAGGCCTTCTCCAGGCTGAAATTGAGCGTCCACGACCAATGGCTCCAAAGACGCGTCCTTGTGGAATAGATCCGCGTCCTGCCGGCATAGTACCAGTGGTATTTTTCATCTTGGGGTACGTCCGCCTTCTCGAGTCGCGCGTCGGCGATGAATTTTCGGAATTGCCATTCGTAGATTCCGAAGGTGAATGGCCGGGCATGGTAGTCGTCCTTGCCGTTGCTGTCGCGAGCCTTGGCCTTGCCGCCGAACGCGTCGGGATCCACCACCAAGGCGCCGCCGTCGAGGTCCTGGACGCCGATCTCGATCTTGTCCTTGCCGTCGAAACGGATGCCATCCAGCGGTGTTGCCTTGTGGACCCCCTTCTTCTCCGGAAATTCCATCGTATCGCAGAAGAACTCGAGCGCGGCTCCCCGGGCGTCCTTCCACGAGTTCGGGAAGTATTTGTTTCCGAAGATGTCCGCATCTTCGGTTATTCGCTGGCGGAGAGCCGTCTTGTCGAGGCCGAGGGGATTGCCGTGGCTGTTCCAGAGCATCAGGTAGGCGTGGTCGACGACGAGGCGTTCCTGGCGGACATTTTCGAGGATGGGGCGATCCTCCGCCGCGGCCAGTTCCGCCTGTTCAAGAAGCGAGTAGAGGGTCTTGAAGTACTCGGCATCCATGAAGGCGCGTTTTGCCGGCGGCAACGAGGTGAGCGGCCCGGCGGCTTCGGCCATGCGCTTTTCCGTATACGCTTTGAATTCCTTCATAGGCGCTGCGGCTTTGCCGTAGAACATCGTCATGAACTCTTCGACCAGCTTTTCGTCGTCGAGGTCGGGATCGTTCATCATCTTGGCGCCCAGGTAGTAGCGCAGGTCGAAAAGCGTGAGAGGGACGGTCGTTCCCAGCTCCATTTCGACAAAGACATGCTTGGCTCCGATATCCCGGTATTTCCGGACGAGGCCGGGGATCGCCGCCGTGTTGTGGATCGGCGTCTGGAAGCCGCACCGGTACGTCTTCCAGTAGTCCCAGATCGCGAGATGGCGCGAGCAATTGCGCCACTGCTCCAACGCCTCCTCGTAGGCGCGGTTGTTCGGGTGTGAAAGGGGGAACATGACATCCCGTTTGACCTTGCCGGATTCGGTAAACTCGTGGTCCATGTAGGCGAGGCGAACGATCACGTTTCCCTTCGGCTTGAGGTCGCTTTGCGGAGGGGTGGTGGAATCCTGGTAGGCGAACATCATGATGTAAATGTCGGGGTACGCCTCTTGAACTTCGTCCCAGAGTTGGTTCATGAAGTGGATGACGAGTCCCGAAACGTCATGATCCCGGACGAATGCCTGGCATTGCGGACAAAAACACTCCACGTGGCAATCATTCATGTCCACGACGTAGAACTGCGGGTAGGGCGCCCCGGAAGCGTCGCAACGCGCGCGATCGTTCTTCACGTGGTCCTTCAGTTGTTGGGCGATCCGTTTCAGTGCCTCCGGCTGCGAGAAGCAAATCGACCCGGAGTGGGGCGAGTTCACAATCTGCCGGCTGCCGTTGCGGTTCATCCAGGAGATCTCGCGCGGGAAATCGTGGGAATACTTGTGCAACGTATGCACCCCGCCCGGTGCGCCGTAGCTTTCGTTAAAGCCGTGCTGCGGTGAATTACCGCCGCTGTTTTGTCGGAGTCTTCGCCGGTAATCGGCGGATATCTCCGCGCGTCCGGGATAGATGTCGCGGTAGATGAAGGGCGGGGCGCGCCGGAGGTCGGTTCCCTCCGGAACCGGCACGGCCGCCATCTCCGGGACCCGCTCGAAGTTGACGCTCAGGTAGCGCACGCCTGCGAATCGCTCCAAGAATTCGTAGGTTCCGAAAAGGACTCCGCGGGGCCGGCCGCCAGCGATGACCAGGTCTTTTCCAATGCTCTTGAGGTGGTACTCTTCCTTTCCGTAATCCTTCATGCCGTGGGCGGCGGCAAATTTGGTCTGGCCGACATAGATCGCCGGTCCTGTGTCCTGATCCGTCTCGGGAACGATTCTCAACGTCCTTCCCGTGATCTTCTTCAGGTACTCTTGGAGTTGCGCGGCGGCGTACTCTTCAGCCTTCGTCCGATCCTCGGCGATCACAATCCGATAGGTTTCGTCCACCGTCAGGTGTTGGGCTCCAAGAGTCTCAAGGGCGCCCAGCAAGGGAGCCATGGCGGCCAGAATCAAAAACGGTTTCATGTTTACACCTCGGCATTCCCCAGTCCCCAGATACACTGAGCCTAGAACCGATCCAGGCTCGTTTGGCCATCCATCTTACCACGCCGCAGCCCGGCCGGAAACCGTCTTCGCCATGCCCTGGCCGAGGACGAGGGCATCGCAAAGGAGCAGCCGGAATTGCCGCGAACCGAACAGGTTCGGCGAGTCGAAGCCGTCTTCATCGCTGCTGCCGCTATTTCGCGTTTTTCTGGTCGAGGTTCCGGTGGCTTCGGACATAGGCTCCGATCGTGCCGACCGTATCGACCCACAACTCCGTCTGGGCCTGCAAGTACTCACCCAGGGCGGCGATGTTGCCCGTGGACAGGCCCTCGCCGCCGGGATGCTTGGGCACCTCGTGGGCGACGAGGATGATCCAGTAGCCCGTGGCGAGCGCCTGATCTGCATAGCTTTTCAGTTGGGCGAGGCCGTCGTGGTCCACGCCGAGCGCCTGGACCATGGCCAAGTCGCAGAACGCAGGATTGTTGAAGTATTCGCCTCGGTAGCCCCGGCCGACGAGGAAGTGCCGCGCCACGACGGGCACGTAACTGGCCCGCTGCTCGCCGCGGC
This sequence comes from Thermoguttaceae bacterium, assembly GCA_040772845.1. Lineage (GTDB taxonomy): Bacteria > Planctomycetota > Planctomycetia > Pirellulales > Thermoguttaceae > PWXP01. The sequence goes on along the minus strand of JAXGXG010000001.1, from coordinate 2,928,828 downwards.
CCACAAAGTCGAGGCCGCAGGGATAGGCATAACTGACTGGCGTGACGCCGAGCATCTGGCGCAGGCTCCGATTGGCTTCGAGCAACTCGGCGTCGATCTTCTCAAGGGTATAGTTCTCCAGCGCCCGTTCGCCGGGGCCGATCCAGGGAAAATTCCCGCTGCACGGGTGGTGGACCGAGTGGTTGCCGATTTCGTGACCGTCGGCGGCGACCGCGCGCCACAGATCCTGTTTCTTCTCGACGTTGGCGAGACTGACGAAGTACGTTACACGGATCCCGTACTGCTTGAACAGGGCGGCGCTGCGATGGTCGACTTGGCTCGCGCGCGCGTCGTCGAAAGAGATGGACAAGGCGCCTCGCATGCCTTGGGGCCAGGAAAAACCGGCGGCCGGAGCGGGCTGGGCCTTCGAACTTGCGGGATTGTCCACCTCACATGCATCGCAGCCCGCGGGACGGTGCCGCGGATCGGCCGCGGATGGACCAACTTGCTCTGCTTCTGGACCGCCGGCGCCATCACCGGCCGGGGCTGGACTCGCGAGCAAGAGCAACAACGCGCAAACAAACGAAATGGATTTCACGGGCAAAGCCTCCTGGAACCAACCGGTGATTGGGCAAGGCGACGTCCATTCTGGCACTTACGATGTCAGCCCGCCAGTACTGAGTCTTGCAGCCGCGCCGGGCCGTGTCAATACCCGCCTTTTCCTGGCTGGCGAAGCAGCACGCCGCAGTCGTCGCTCCTTGCAGGACGTGAGCCACGGCTGTCAAGCCGCTTACGGCCGGAGAGGCGGAACGATGAACGTACGATGCGACGATCCCAGGACGAATTTGACACCGGCGAGATAGCGGGGTACCTTGGCGTCCGGAGTGATTGCGTTCGGTGTCATGACGGCAGGCGCCGTGCGAACCAGGCAGGCCTGTTTTTCCGTGTTTCCCGCGACATGCAGGCAACCCAGCGCAGCGAAGGTTTCCCTTGAAGGAGTGACCATGATCCGGAGAAGCGTTGTTTTGGCGTCCTTGCTGGTCTGCGTGTGTACCGCGTCATGGACGCCGGCCGCGACTTCCCTCGATGAAAGCCTAATCGGGTATTGGCCGTTCGACGAAGGCCAGGGCGAGCATTCGGTGGACAGCGGGCCGTACCGGGCCCACGCCGTTCTTAACCGAGTGGGATGGGCCACCGGGGAGTTCGGCGCCGCCGTCAGCATCGGCAAGCTCAACTCCAACCTGGTGATCCCGAATATCGCCGCGTTGGACGGATCGACGGAAATGACCGTTTCGGTGTGGGTCTACTGGAACGGCCTGAATGGGAAGTACCCGAACGTTTTGACGGGCGGCTGGAATCCGGGCGGGTTCATGTTCTTTGTCAACGAAGGCAACCTGTCGTTCCGCCTGGGGCGACGGGGGCATCAGGCTGGGAAGGTTGGCGATCGGTGGGAAGAGGGGAGCTGCGGCATGCAGCGGATTCCGCTGCGGAAATGGACGCACCTGGCAGCGACATTCAGCTTGCCGAATGTCACCACGTACATGGACGGGAAGAAGGTCGGCCAATCCGCGTGGCGGTGCCCCATTGGCTTTACCGAGCCACTGGTGCTCGGGCAGTGGAACACCGAGAAGAGCCACGACGGGTTGATCGACGAGTTGCGTCTCTACAAGCGGGCGTTGACCCCGGCGGAAGTCGCACTTCTGGCCGACCGCAAGGGGCGGGACAGCGGTGAGATCAAGGTGGTTGCCCCGGTCCAACCCCGAACGCTTGCCTCCTTCGAAACGCGGTGCGCCACGTTAACGCTTAACGAGGCTGGTCGGGTCACTTCGCTTCTGCAGAAGGCGTCGGGAAAGGAGGGGCGCGCCAGGGAACTACTGGCTGCCGAGACGCCCATGGTTACGGTTGTCCTGGAGGACAACCGCAACGTCGAGTGCCGCAAGATGTCAGTCGACAACGGGATTCTGACGGCGACCTTTCCGGGGCTGGACGGCCATGCCAGGCTGCGCTGCGAGTCCAAGGGCGACTACCTCAAGTTCACGGCGTTGGAGGTCACCGTCCCGCGGGTCAGGTCGTTCGTCTTCTTCCAGTGCGCCCCAGGTGTGAACCGGTACCGCGGCGGGTTCGCAGGGTTGGTATCCGACGACGACTCCGGCATCGCCCTGCGGGCTTTGGATTTGGAGGTCAACTGCAGCACCGCGATGCGCGCAAGCACCTCCGCCGACCTGGGCCTGACCGGTTACAGCGCGGGCCTGGCGGCAGGTCCGCGGTCCGAATTGCGCCCCATGCTGAAGGCCATGGCCACGCAGGAGGATGTGCCGCGATCGCAGCATGGCGGTCCGTGGGCGGCCGAATCGCCGATGGCCCGCCTGTCGTACCTGTTTGTCCAAGATGCATTCACCGACACCGATTCCTGGATTGATCTGGCCCGTCGCGGCGGCTTTGGCATCCTTCACTTTCGGGAGCCGTGGTTTCGCACGTTCGGGGACTACCGGCCCAACCCCAAGAACTTCCCAGGCGGCATGGACGAGATGGTGGCCGCCGCGGATCGACTGCACGCGGCAGGCCTCAAGCTGGGTCTGCACACCTTGAGCGGTTGCATCCGCACCGAATCGCCCTACATCACCCCAGTGCCTTCGCAGGAACTGATTTCCCTGGCGACCTACACCCTCGCCAGAGATTTCGGCAAGGCCGATGACGCCCTGTATGTCAACGAACCGCCAGTCGACCGGCATTCGACCGTGTTCACCTACCACGGCGCTACCAACGTGTTTCGCATCGGTACCGAGCTGGTCCAGTACACGGCGATCTCCCGCGAGCAGCCGTACTGCTTCGGCAAGTGCACGCGCGGGGCCTTCGGCACCCAGGCCCAGGACCATCCGGCCGGCGTCAAAGCGGAGTTTCTCAAGCAGGTTTATCTGGCCTTCTATCCCGTTCCCGGGAGCGGCCTGATGGACAGACTGTCCGACGACATCGCCCGCGCCTACAACACCTGCAAAGCGGACTTCCTCTATTTCGACGGGGCCGAGGGCATGGGCGCCGGGTACCCCGACAACTGCATGCGCTGGACGACCTTCCGCAAGTTCAACCGCGACTGTCTCAACGAGGCAAGCAACTGGGGCCATCACAATTGGTGGTTCCATTCGCGCACCGGCGCCTGGGACTCGGCACACTGCGCCTGGAAGCCGTTTCAGGACCAGCACGTCAGAAGCGCCGGGCTCGCGCGGATGAACGACCTGCTCGAGCCGCAGATGGGATGGTGGTCGCTCAACGGCCCGGGGCATCGCCACCGCAGGCAGTACCTGGATGAGACAGAATACTGGATGGCGAAAAACATGGCCCTGGATGCCTCGATGTCCCTGGGAGGCATGCGTGTTGGCGGCGCCCCCGCAAACGCCCGGGCAATGGACATGCTCACCGTCATCGGCTGGTACGAGCAACACCGCCTGGCCAACTACTTTGACCAGGCGACCATCGACCGTGTTCGCGAGCCCGGCAGGGACTTTCGCCTGCGGCTTAGCGACGGCGGCGCCTGGCAATTCACGCCGGTTGAGTACTTGCCGCACAAGGCGGTCGTGTCCGCCGCGGAGCCGGCGCAATGGACTGTGGACAACTCCTGCGGGCAGCAGCCGTTCCGGGTCCGCATCGAGGTGCTGCAGTCGCCCCTTCCGCCCGACCCCGCCGCGCCGCGGCCGATCATCGACTTCAGCGACACATCGCTGATCGCCCGCCGGGACTGTGCCGCCAATGTGACGCAGCAGCTCCTGACCGAGACGGCGGACGTGAAGGGCGGCCCTCGAAACCTCCGGATTCAGGCCGTCAACCGGAACGATTTCTCCGTTGGCGCCTGGACCAGCCTGGGGACCTCCTACGAATTCCCCTACCGGGACATCGGCGCCTGCTCCGGCGTCGGGCTCTGGGTGAAGGGCGACGGCAGCGGCGCCGTCCTCAACGTGCAGTTCCGGACCGACCGCATGTTCGGCGCGGCGGTCTCCGAACACTACGTTGACCTGGATTTCACCGGCTGGCGCTATTGTGAGCTGCTGTTCCGGGAACGTGACAGCGATCGCGCCTTCGGCCTGAAGTGGCCCTATGTGCGCGGCGCCGGCTACGATCTGTGCCACCGCAACCTGCAAACCGCCCGCGTCTCGGAAATCAATCTGTTGCTGAACCAAATCCCGGCGAAAGGGCAGGTTGACGTCACCATCGGACCAATCGTGGGGCTGACGGCGGTTGACACCACGCTCCGAGACGTTGTCCTGACGGTCAACGGTAAGCCGTTGCGGGTCCCGGTAGCGATCTCCTCCGGGGACCTGCTGGAGTTGGATGAGGATGGCGTTGGCGTACACTACGATCAGCGTGGCGCGCTGCGCACCCGTTTCCAGCCGGAATGCCCCGAGGGGATGCCGGTCCTGAATGCCGGCATCAACCAGATTGCGTTTGGCTGCGTCTCTTCCGGCGCCGGCGCCGGCCGGGCGGTCGTATCCGTGGTCGCACTGGGCGAGCCCTTCGGTACGCGCGCCGCGGACGTTGACTGGTCGAAGCTCCGATACGAGTACGACATGCCTCGTGTCATCACCCGATTCGACGGCCGGGACAACTGCTGGACCTCCGTGCCGCGCGACGAAGGCGGTGCAAGCCCCGGGGACCAGGCGAGGCTTGAATTCGACATCGCCGTCGAACAAATCGGGGCAAGCAAGTTCAAGCCGACGTTGGTCGTCAACGGCCGAGAGCTGAACATGCCGACTGCGATTGCCAGCGGGCAGGTCTTGCGATGCCGCGATGAAAGAAGCTGGACACTGGTCGAGAAGGGGCAGCCCCTTCTCAAAGGGGAATTCGCCGAACCGTTGCCCGTACTGACGAAGGGAGTCAACCATCTCCAATTGCGCTGTGACGAGCTTGACGGCGCCGACTGCAGGATTTCCGTCAGTTGCGTGAAAGTGTACGGGCGATAGATGCGCCCTCGTCGCGGGCCGGCCCTCCAAGTGCCGCAAAAGGAGCTTACACTGCGTCGTGGAGATCGTCTTTCAGATCGTCCTCGGTGATCCTGTCCACCGACAAGTCGGTCTTCGGACCGAGGAACTTCCGCAGGTTGCTCAAGTGCGTCCTCTCGGTGCCCAGTGTGGACTCGGCCTTCAACCCCTCCTGGTCGTCCAAATGATGCTGTACGAGCCGATAGCTCTTGCCGGGAATCTGCAAGATTTCAACATTGGCCAGGAGGCGGTCGAGGATCGCCCCGCGGCGGGTACATCGTGAATCAACTTGTCCAAGTGGGTCAAGCCCGTGCTGTATCCTTATCGGGTCCTGATGACCGGCATCCACCTGCTCGATACTGGCGAGGTCGAGGCCAACCTGCGGCGGCTGAACCGGCACTTCGGGTTGGTCTTCCTGGGAGACCTGATTGCCCTGAAGACGGTTGAGCGGGCGACAGTCGATCTCGACTGGAAGTTTCAGGTGGCCCAGCTTGCTGAGTTCCTCCATGTCCGCGCAATCCTGGTCAGGCAGGGGTTCTCGCTGTCCGACCGCTGGAGCGTCCTGTTCGGCCACGAAGGTCGAGGCCGTCATCGCGAAATGGAAGGTCGCGACCGCGTCTGTGATGGCGACCGCAGCGCTCTTCTGGGCGAAGGTCCGGGCGCGGATGGCGGCGCCGGTGGTCGGGGCCGAGCCGGCGTGCTGAACTGTGAGTCGGAATCGGGTAAACCTGTGGGATTCTGGGGCGGCAACCGTGCTGCCCCCTTTTTAGCTATCAGAGACGGGCTGGGAAGCCGCAGGAGGCCGTTTGAGGCATTCTGTGGGCCAGGGGACCAAGAGACCCGTCGGCCGATCGGACGTGTCTACGGGATTGCTGGGGCTTCCGTGGGTTCTTGTGGAGCACGGCTGGCGATCGGAGGCATGATTGATGGGTGGTCGCAAGTCGATTGGAGACGATAGTCCAATGATCAACCGTAGGAACTTCCTGGGTGCCGGTGTCGGCCTCGGTCTGGGAATCGGCAACGGTGGCTCGGCGAATAGTCCGAGCCGCTCTTCCCACTTTGAGCAGGATCGGTATGAGCAAACACTGGCCGCAACGGATCGCCTGGAGTTGGTTGGCATCCCACGAAGCTGGACTGTTGTACGCCAAGGGTTTCTACCGCTTTCTCCGGAACGCGTCGTGATCATGCGGCCCACCGATAGCCAGTGGCTCGGCGATCCTGGCTCTCCGTGGACATGCACCCGGGCGGATCATGCCGTTAGGGCTCGAATCGCGGAGAGGATTTCGCGAGAAGAAAGGAATTGGGCAACAAGGGTTACGCCGGAGAAGCTCAGTCTAATCGTGCGTATGACCCGATACGTGACCGACCACTACCGGATGCCAGCTTGCCTCGAACCGTGGGCCGAGAGCTTCACGCACCGGGAATTGTTGGGCTGCAGTGATATACCGTATTGTGCGGCGATCCCGGATTGGAGACAGACAGTCGGTGTAAGAACCCAGAACGGCACCGTCGATTGGTGGGTCTTTCTATTCCCGGACGGCTTGGCTTGCTGGAGTTCCTTCGGGTTCCCGGCTCATATCGTCGCGATGCCGATCTTCTCGCGGCCAACGGATGAAATGCTGGGACTTCGGATCGACGTGCTGAAGACCATGCAGGACACGCTCATGTGGGCTACAAAGCATCACGGTGACGCTCCATTGTCGCGAATGGACCGAGTCACCGCTTGCCGGGCAATCAACCGATACGCAGTCGGGTGCCTGGTAGAGCCGAACATGGAATGATCATCCGATCGGAACGCCTGGAAGATTAAGCTGAGAACGGGTCTCGAAAGTCGGCAGACAATCATCCAGCCGGAGCCACGACACTGTCTTCCTTGCCGACATTCCAGAACCATCCCTGTCGGATTGCATTAGCCAAAGGCAACACACCTTCAACATTACACCGAGGATCGGCCGGCGCCTCAGAACCCATGGAGTGTCCGCAGGTGATGCAGTTTCGGCACGGCCTTTTCAGCCTTAGGGAGTAGCTGCTGCCACGAAATGGCCTGCCAGTTCTTGGTGCCTGCTGCCCTCATTCTGGGCACCCATCCTACGTGTTCGTTTGCGAAGTAGGGATTACGTTCATCGTAAAAAAGAGTCTCGTGGCTAGGAAACCTGACATCGGTAATGTCCAGATCTACCCCAATCGGCCGCTACGGCAAACCGACAAAAACGGTTATCAACTCAAGTTCTACTGCCCAATCCGTCGTAGCCGTATACGGCGAAACTGCGGTGCGCGAGACCGTCGCGAGGCCCGCTGCATCCAGCGGGAGTGTCGCAACCGATTGCTCAATGGCGAGTATGAGAAGTCTGGCGGCGCCATTACGGCCGACGACGCAAAGTTGGTGCGTATGGCTGCGCCCGCCAACAAAGACGGGAAACTATGGGAGGAAGCCGTGGCAAGCTACCAAGACAAGTTCAAGGGCCGGTCGAAAGATCATGTTGTCTCAAGGCTGAGCCTTGCGGAGCGGATATTCGAGAACCGCCGGAAGACGCTTAGGCTTCCTCCTGGCCTTCTCTTGAGCGAATGTCTGACGGACGACAGCATTGATTACCTCCAGGAGCGGTTGCTGGCAGGCGAGGAGTGCCGCTACAAGATGCGGGCATCTTCCACGGTGAACTCGATCGTGAGGAACGTGATGACGTTCGCGCGATTCTGCAAGCGAAAGAAGTGGATTCCTCGAATCCCAGACGTGGAAAGGGTTGGGACTGACGAAGATGAAGAGGCCATGAAGGGGCGCCCGATCACGACCGAGGAGTTCGAGCGGATGCTGGAGTCAGTGCCAAAGATCGTCCATCGCCTGAATTGCCCCTTACTGCAATCCTTTCTCCGACACTGCGTTCTCGTAAGCTCGCCTAGCCCATTCGGCAAGTCCTCCTGGGACAGCTTGCCCTTCCTTGATGACCAGGAACTTCGTGAGCCCCTGGTAGAAGACGGGTTCCGGGGGCGGTCCAAGCCCTGCTTCCTCGAAATCCTCTGGCAGGGCAAAACCAACAACCAGTCGCCTCGGGAGCGACAAAGCGAGCCATACCACCGCATAGGCCGCATCGGTCGGATGCGGGCCAGTGTTGAACTTGACGTAGGTTCCCGCCAAGTCGCCGTGGGCATCCGACGAGGGTTTTAGCACAGCTTCTGCTACCCGCACGAACAAATCCTGAAGTGGCTTCCACCTCGGCGTGTCCAGCTTCTCATGTACCCGATCAGTAAGCCTTCCCATCCTTGCACCTTTCGCAACCTCCACTTCCCGACTCCTGTTCAATTCGCTCTACTCACTCCAGTCCCAACCTCGCCGCCACATCCTCGTAGTCGGGATCTTCGGCGTACACCTTGCCCAACTCGCTCCTCGCTCGTTGGTCTTGTCCCATCGCATCATGCACCAGGGTTCGTTCGTATCGGATCGCCCGGAGTAGTTCGTCCGACCGGCCCTTCTTTCGGCGCAAGGCCGCCGTCAGGGTGTCCCTGGCGGCGGCCAGCAGCCCAAGGTAACAGCAGCCACCACGGGATGATGTTGCGGTTCCAGGCGTTGACAATCACGTCAACGTCTTGGTTGAGGAGGTCGCCCACGACGATGGTGGCTTCTATGGCGACGATGCCAGCATCTTCCCTACTCACGGGATTCTAGCTGGCACTGTCCAGCCCGCTTCTGAAATACTTCCAGCCAGCTCAGCATCAAGGCCGCCCGGATCGTCTTCATTTGCCGGTACTCCTCCGGTGTCGTTCCCCAATAGAATCCGATCCAGCCGTTGGCAACGTTCCTCGACCCATCCAAGAACTGTTCGAACTCCTGAATGGAGCATTTGTGTACGAACGTCTCCTCGATGACCACGGGCTTCCCAACGGCGAACCCCGACAGCTTTTCCAGGGCTTCCTCGACCTTCCCTTTCTCCGGGTAGAGGTGGACGGAGATGAAATCGAGTTCGGGCGCAATTTCCTTGGGCACGAACCCCGATGTCATGCCGGGACGATCCAGACTCCAATGGACGAGCCCAACCGTGACCAGATGACGCTGGTCGTGTCTGCGAATGGCAGTCACCAACTGATGGCACCACTGCCGAGCGACTTGGGGCCGAGAACGATTGTTCCGCCCCAGGGTGATGAACTGGACGAAGTACCCGGATTCGCCTCCCCCCAGAGACGGCCCCAGCCAATCCGTCCTGGCGCCGCCGGACACCACTGGCTCGTTCATCAAGTCATAGCAAAAGATGGCGGGGCTCTCGGCGCAGCACCCGGCCACCGCCTCCCAGAATCGGGCTTGGACATCCCACCGGTCCTGTTCTGAGAGATCGTCATACCACTGGGGAACATCCTTCTTGCGGTAGCATGCGAGGCCGGTGATGTCGAGGTAGATGCCAGTTTTCTCGGCCAAGGCGACCAGCCGTCCCAGCCGTTCCAGGTTCGCTTCGTTCACGGTCTCCGGGCTGGTCATGAACTTGGCGGTCTGGAGGTGAATTCGTACCACGTTCGCCCCCAGTTGCTTCATTTCCTGGAAATCTTCCTCGACCTTCGGCCATGCCTTGTCCCAGTAGTCTTCCAGCAGGCGGCCATCCTCGTCGTGGTCGTAGTTGAATCCCCATGGCACGAACGGCTTGCCAGAATCGGACAGGACAAAGGCACATTTGTCGTCGGCAACCCGCACCCAAGGCATTTCACCGACAGCGACTCGGCTGATGATGACGCACAGGACCACGGACAGCCAGATCATGCGGTGCAACATTCTTGAACTCCTTATTTCCTAACTTCCGTTCATCCTAGCAGTATCGCCGGGCAAAGTCGTTCAACCGATGCCGGACAATCTGAAAAACGCCGGGGCTGTTGAGCACTCCTTCATTCCGGGCTCCCGCAAAGTTCCACCTGATTCAGTGCCCCACGATTGCCTCACTTGGAAAGACTGGCCTTCAACCTGTGCAACTGCTCGACCGACGCCGTTGCCATCGTTCCGTCCTGGTAAATGCCAACGTTGAACGTCATCGGGGCCATGTGCGTGTTGCATTGCCGCACAAAGGCGATCACCTGTTCGTCAGTGTGAAGCGGCGGCGAAATCGGTGTGTCGAGCTTCGTGTGGACCCACCGACGATCTTCCAGGCACGTCCAGCCGAACCACTGGAGGTTGTTGTCGAGGTAGCGGCTCTTCGCCGGGGTATTGAGATTGACCATCTCCCCGGCCCAATAGTCCTGGTGCGTCGTGTACAAAAAGGTCTTGTTCACCCCGGCGTTGTAGGTGACAAGCCGTGCCGGATGCCCCACCTTGGCGGCCACCGTGAACTGTTCCCATGGGAACTGGAAGCCGGTCATATCCGTGGTCACGCTGTTGTGCGGGCCACGGGGATCGAGGGAGTAGGGGCTGTCGAACCACCACGCCTTAATCTTGGCCTTGTAATGGTCGCCCATCCACGAGACGATCTCCATCAGGTTCTTTGCGAATCGTTCCTTGTTGGCATCGTGGTAACCGACCGCCCGTTCCCACTTCGCATCCTGCTGGTGGTTGCAGGAGTGGTTGTAGTAGACGAGGAAGTGCTTTCCTTTCGCTGCCAGGGCGTCGGCAAGTTCCCTGAGAAGGTCACGGTCGCAGGTCCGTCCCGGCAGAATCTTGTCCAGCACGGGGTTTGGAGCAGGTAGCATTTGTAGCGCATGGGCTGCCGTGAACAGCACGTAGTCGGCCCCAGCGTGTTCGACCGCCTTGATAAACCCGTCCAGGTCAAAGTCGGCAACCGCCTTCTGGAATGGCTTCGGTTGGCCGGTGCGGGGAACGGTTTGAGCGGTCCAGTGGATGCCGATGCCGAACCGGCACTTTGCGAGCCAGTCGGTATTGGCGCGTTTGTAGGGCGCATTCGGTTGACTTTCAGCGGCCCGAAGGCCCTGGCCCACAATGCAGGCCGCCGAACCAATGGCCGTGGACCGCAGAAAGGAACGCCGGTTGATTAACATGTTGCCTCCGTGGGATGGAACGCTCATTTCTTCTCCATCAAATCATAAACTCGCACATAGTCCACCATGAACCGATCCGGCAACTTGGCCTTGGTGATGTCCCCGGCCCAAGATCCGATCTCGTCACTGAGCAGCATGTATTGCGGGACTTGGCAGACGCCGCCCGCCTTGCTGCGCCAAGTCTCTTTCCCATCTACGTAGAAGACATACTCGTCGGGCAACCAGAGTAAGCCGAACGTGTGCCAGCCCTCCATGACCCCCGGCACTGTCACCCTGGCGCCTTCGTGCTTGTGGTGCTTGCCATAGCCGTCCCAGTGGAGGTTGTGCGTCACACGATCATCGAGCCACGGCTTTTCCATAATGTCGATTTCCGTACCGTCTCGACCCTCGTCACCGACCTTGCTGACGCCCGATCCCGTAATCCAGAATGCGGACCAATGGCCGGGTTCCTTCTGGAGCTTTGCACGGGCCACGTAGTAGCCGAAGGCGTGTTCAAACATGCCTTGGGTGGTGACGCAGCCAGTCGTGGGCTTGTCGCCGTCCGTGAAGGTGGTGATGACAAGGTTTCCTTTTCCGTCCAGGCTGATCGCCTTGCGGCTCCACCATCCACCTTTGCGCTTGCCATCGGGTCGGTAGCCCCACTTCGATTCGTCCAGTTTGTCGCCGTCGAATTCGTCGTGCCAGACGAGGCTCCAGGACTTGCCAGCGGGTGCGGTCGGCAGTTGGTCGTCGGGTTCGGCGGGCTGCGCAGGAGCAGCCAACAGCCCCAGGAGTAAGGTCGGTAGCAGCAATCTCATGAGTCCGGTCTCCGGTGGCAGGGGGGGGCGAATTGCCGACGTCACGATTCAGTACGTGGTATGCATATCCTCCGGTCGAAACTCGCGATCGTCGCGGCATGACCTCAGATTACCATCCTCCACCACGATCGTCCAGAGTACAGAATCCGACGCCTTTACTCCTCGTGGTCTAGCCACTCCGGTATGGAATCCACTTGGCCGACGAAGATGCCGTCCTCCGCATCTTGGGAAGGGCAGCCAAAGACAAAATGTTCCACGAGGCTGGAGCTAGGGCCAGTAAATGTGTATGGCGATTCGAACGATTGCTGTCCATTCGGCGGGAGTGTGACGGTCTGTGGCTTCTGGCAGAAAGTCGGCATGCTCTTGACATCGTTGACTTGCGGCGTCCGCTGCACCGCACCGCCCCCGGCGTAGCCGATAGGTGGGAACACCAACTTCAACGGGATCGGCAGGTTGTTCTTGAAGACATAGGTGGCCACGCCAACATGGACTTCACAGTCTGCCCCTGACTTCCCGTTGAAAACAGTCTCCGCCATATGTGTTTCGCTATCCCGATACACTATCCGCAGCGTGACAGCGGGGCACATCGAATTCGTGGCGGAGCGATGGCAACCGACGGACAGAACGGCGCCAAGAAGGGTGAGTACCGGCACGAGACACGATCTTCGGAAGGGCAAAATCACGGTGCTTCCCCGCAGTCTGTGGCGACCCTCACCCTGGCCCTCCCCCAGCGGGAGAGGGGACGTTATGCGAAAGCGGATGGGGAGAGATTCGGCACGGTTTCCCTAAACGCCTGCTGTGATAGTAGCTTACGTCAGTCGGAAACGCAACCCGAAGCAGTTTGCCGCGTCAGACCCGGGGGGCTAAAGGGGCAGGGTGCGTCGGCGAAAGCCGGAGAAAGGTAGCGAATGCAAGAGTGGGGGTTGGTGGCATGGTGTTGTGCTTCTTGAGGATGTCGTTCAGCCGGTGTAACGAAAGCATATCGGTCGTTCGGAATGTGGGGAGCGGTTTTCGGGGTACCTCTGTGCATGCCTGGCTGTGCTCACTCCTTGCCGCGCCCCCGACGCGATGGTTTGGAGGATGGTTGGGCGTCAGTTGGTCCTCCTCGCGCAGGGCGTCGAGTTCCTGGCGGATCAGTTGGTCGGGCTTCTTCGACAGCGCCGTCCGCTCGAACAGCATGCCGCCGATCTTCTTCTGAAGCGTCCGCACGCTCCATCGCTCCAGCCGGCACATTTCGGCGTAGAAGTCGCGTTTGAGCGGATGGTCCAGCGGGATGATGTAGATCAGGTGGGTCCAGGACAATTGTCTCATCTTCACTCCTCGGACACTCTGTCCGTGTCGACTTGGTCAAGCTCATTCCCTTTCTTTTCTGCGTGAATACCCCGATAATATCTGTGCCGGTTCAAGGTATTGCCACTCCCACGACACTATCGGGCAGGCGCCCCGTTCATCTCAGTTCTTCGACTTTCCCTATCATCTGTTCAAGCGGTTGCCTGCCGTCTCTTGCATTCCGCCTGCTCCTGCGTATTGGCCATCGAGATCTGTCGATTGCGTGCGTCGTACCTGGCGTTCCAACCCTAAAGTGTAAAATGCAAGCCTGACACCGATCGTCCTCGAGCAGGGCCTAGAATAAAAGTACCGCACACCTTAAATTCGCCTGGTCCAGTTTTTCAGGGCCATTTTATGTCCTTGTGTTTCACGATGGCCGGGCTTAGCGTTGACCTGCCTTACTTCTCTGCTCTGCAACCTGAATGTCTGATGTCAGTTCATTCGACACCGTTGGCCAATGAAATGCGAGCGGCGGGAACTTGGACTCGCGCCACTGGCGATCCAGATAGGACTGGAAGTGCTTGACTCTCGACATTCGCTCTGCGATCGTCTCAACGTTAACAATCCCTTCCCTTACGTCCTCATCCAACACGGGTGTCGCAACAATCATGGCATCGACGTATGTGAACCGCACTAGGAGGCGATCCAAGTGGTAAAGGCCAACCGTTGTTGCTCGCAGCATTCGCGGATAACGAGATTCGACATCGGGCCGTTGGCTGGCTGGGGCTTCAATCAGCCGCTTGCGAAACGCACGGACAATCGCGAAGTCGATCTGATCCGGGGCAAAGCCTAGGCCCTGTAGGGCTGCATACACCTCATCCGTGTCCACAAAACCCTTGTTTGCGTGTCCAGTCTGCCGAAGAACTGACAAAAAGATCGGTAGGAGGAAATGCTCTCTTCCATCCTTTTCGGAGATGTCGAAGAGATTCGCAAATAGCGAACGGTCAGGGTGGTAATGCACATAGTCACCATAAATCGCAGCTCGCAGAAATTCATGCAACGGCACCACGTATAGATTCTTCTTCGATTTCTCAGCGATCTTTCTCGTGTCAACGTGCCCACTACCAAAGAATTCCTTGACGAGCCTCAATCCAACCCGCACGTTGTCGCCCGCAATGTTGTCAATACACTCTACCAAGTGATCGTATTTGTCCAACGTCTTCAAGAACGATTTGATGACCCGCTTGAGGCACACCACGTGCTCGCTCTGTTGCGTAATGGCAGCACACGGCACCACGCCTTCGGCAATTGCCAGTGCATATCGCAGCCGCTTGCTGAGAACACGATCAATACGAGGGGGGGCTATGGTAAACGCCTTAGGATGATACCCACTTAACGCTCCTGTGTCCACTGAACGGTGGAAGGTCTCCGGTCGGAGTGGTATGTAAACCAAAGCAGGCCACTTGGCAGCCATTTCTTGGGCGATCAAGAACGCTTCGTCCTGCGTCGGGTCACTTCGCTGGTCAGCATTGTCAATGAAAATGACGATCTGTTGTTTTCTCCCTTTGCTCAGGTGTTCCAATGAACGCTTGCAATGCTCGCCCGAATCCGCGAGGAACCGTTCGAGTAACTCCAGCTCTTTCTCTTTGAATCGGGGTGGGTCTGAATTCGCAAGCTCACCATGTATCGACTGGCGAAATTCCTTTAGTTCAAGGTTGTAGACACCTCGAACGAAGCTGCCCTGTTCGATCTTCACATCGTATTTCGTGGTAAGCTGTCGGCTGATTTCGTTAACTACGAACGTCTTGAGGTCAGTTGCCAGAGTTGCGCTTGTTCCAAGATCAATGCGAATGGAAATTGCTTTGCCGAATATGTCTGGTGCCACGATACCAACGAGATGGCGTATGAACATTGACTTCCCGACACCGACGTTGCCCAGCAACAGTATCGGACGTCGGCTCATGCTGTCGGCGTACAATTCCTGTGACACCCCAGCGCGGGTAGTCGCGGACACAAGTGCCGGGCGGCCTGGTGAACTGCTGTCAAACAAAGCAGAGTACCTTGCCCGAAGGATGGCTTTGCTTGCCAGCGAGTGCTGCGACAATGCCCCACTATGACAGTAGCACTTGGTAAGAAAGTCCTTTTCCAGTTCCGCGGATTCAGGGATGTCGTCGATAACCAATTCCGTGATGTGCTTCAATTCGGACTGAAACACGTTCCGGCCTTTTGTGCCGGGGTAGTCGGTGATCGAAGCCGAAAGGGGCGGAGGTAGTTCGGGTTGATGGGAGCCGACAAGACGCTGCTGCAGTTTCTTGTCTTCAAGTGCCCCGCGAGACAGAGCGTTCCAGAGATCAGGAAAATAGTCTAACATGTGGTGCAGTGATGGAAAGACAACCGCCTTGCCATCGAGAGGGGGGACTCCGTCATTCCTGTTTGCTACGAATGCGAGAAGCTGGTGACCGTTACATATGGTCGCGATAGGCACGCCGCGAGATTGGCAATAAGATGCAGCTTGGTTAATCGCAGCCTTCAAGTCGGCGTTCCCTCGACATACTGATTTCAGCGTGTATGTAATCGAGACTTTCACATCGGGGATTTCCCACGTGTCACCCTCCCGCTTGGCCTCAAGAATCATCATCCGTCTTGGGGCAAAGAACGTGTAGTCAGTGTATTCGTCTCGCTCCGTTCGCTGATGTTCCTCGCAAACGATATCTCGTTTGTTCCACCCGAGGCAATCCATCAAGAGTGTGTCAATCAAGTGAAGTCGAGTGGTTGCCTCATTTCTCTTCCCCAGGTTGTCGCTGTAGAAGTGCACAAGGTTTTTCAGGTTTTCTTGGCAGTCATCATAGGTGGAGTTGTAGGTCTCGGCCATGCAACTGTACCTGCATCGGTGCTAGATTGACGATTCGCTCCCAAGACCTAAGTATATAGCGTCAATGCTTGATGGACTATCTTTGGGGCAAAGCTTGCTTTGCAATTAGTGCAATAGCTTCGTGGCACTACGACACCGGTCGTTGCTGCACCAATGCACGCCGGTAAACGGACAGGTTGCACTGCCCCGGTCCCGGTGTTGTAAGGCGTCGACTATTCCAATACGGCTATGCCGTACGATCTACTGCATCAGAATGGGGCTTCTGGGGGGGGAAGCCTCGGGCACAAGAATGGAAAGTATCCCCGACAGGATTCGAACCTGTAACCTTCGGCTCCGGAGTGCGTAGAGACTCTGATGACGTTTTCACCACGTTTCGCAAGTGCTTACCTATCAACGTGTTACGATTTCACTACTCTTCGACAACACTGCCACCAAATGCAGATTTTCTGGATTAGTGGGGGGATTAGTGGGGGGAACATCTTGGCCATCTCCCGGGCAGTTCTGACTCTCGGGGGCACGGCCTTATATGTGAGGTTGACCCTGGCCGATATATCTCGTGGGCCCGTCCACGGCGGGGGCGGAGTCTACGGTGAGCCTCCCGACGCAAGCCACGATCACCTCCAACGAAGAGGATCAGAATGCGCAAAAAGAACCCAACCCCCGACAATATATACGCGGTGTTCGGCTGCCGAGAGAAGCAGGCTGGCCGAAGCCCCAAGGGCCCCAAAGATGCTCAGGGACTTTTGGAGGAGCTGATCAAACACAGCGAATCCTGGATGCGCCGTTGCGACGAGGTCTGGTTCTTCACAGGTAGCCCTCTGATTGAGGATGCTGCTGGCGCAACGAAGCTGCCTGATCTTCCTGAGCTGTACGACGAGGCTATCGCCGTTGTACAGTGGGTGGCAGGTTACGCCCAGGAGGCCGAGGAGAGACTGAAGAAGGGCCGGCGGGCGGCGAAACGCAAGCAACGGGAGGCTGGTGGCACGGGAAAAGCCGCGGCTGAGGGCCCACCGAAGAAGAGGTGATCAGGCAAGGTGGCGGCCAAGAGGCAGCCGAAGAAGTAGCCCCAGGAAGATATGGACGAGTATTTCCCGGGTGCCTTCGCCTAGGCCTTGGAGGTGGCGTTTCTCGAATCGCAAGTGAAAACCGTTTCTAGCAACGACATCCAGCACACACACCACGACAAACCAGGCTCCAGCCCGGGCACTCCCGCCGCTACTGGATCGGATTCACCCCGAGTTGCACAGAATGGCGCAGGCTGAGGATGGGACCGGCGATCGTCCCTTCGGCATCCCGCGGCTGTCCGCAGAAATCATGCGTCACGGGTGGAATCGTCGGGCACGTCGGCAGCCGCCCGCTGATGGTCCACTGGAGCGTCAGCTTCGCCGGGTCGAGTTCCGCCTTGATCGGCAGCACGATGCTGTGCCGGTCCCAGCCGTGGGCTTGCTGCCACTTTGCCAGGTCGAACGACCCATCGCCGGCCGCGTAGACGTTGTAGTCGCAGGTGTTGTCCGGGTCGGAGATCGCCGGCGGCTTCGCGTTGTCGACGAAGATGTTGCCGATGATCTTGTTCCGCTTGGCGGTCGACAGCCGGCCGAGAACATCGCGTTCCTTGCAGGTCCGCATCCGCACGGCGGCGTCGGTGCTGCGGCCCACGAGGTTGTGGGCGATCGTCAGCTCGTCGCAGTCGTGCTGGTAGATACCGTTGCCCCGGGTCGCCCAGACGATGTTCGTGTCGACCAGGTTGGGCTCCTGCGAGGCCTCCATGAAGATCCCGCCGTTGGAGCAATCGGCTCCGATGACCACGTTGCCCGTGCAGCGGGAGTTGACGTTGGCGTAGTCCATCCAGATGCCCGGGGCACTGACGGTGTCGGTCACCAGGTTGCGCCGCAGCAGGCAAGATCGCGTGCAGTGGACCTTGATGCCGCCGACCTCGTAGATCCGCCAGATGTCGTGCCAGCCACAGCGGCGGATGATGTTCTCCTCGATGAGCGTGTGCGCAATCTGCTTGCCTTCGAGACCGCCGATGCCGCAGTCGGTGATCGTGTTGCGGCGGACGACGTGCTGGCCGCCCTGGGCCAGGTCCGGCCCGCGGGTGTCGAACTGGTCGCCGATGTCGATGCCGATCGCGTTCACCTGACGGACGGTGTTCCCCTCGATGATCCAGTGGTGGCCGCGCATCGTGGAGATCGCCCCGAGCTGCGGGCGGGGGAAGCCGTTGGCGCAATGCTCCACGGTGAAGCCCTTGATGCGGATGTAGCCGAGCCCGAAGTCCTCGGGGGCGAAGATGGTCTCCTGCGTGGTCACCTCCCACTGGCGCGCCGGCGGGTTGGCATCATCGAACGGGCGGACGATCAGCGTCAGCCCATCCGCCTCGACGAAGTATCGCCCCGGTTCCTTCGCCACGTCTCCCCGGGCGGCGACCTGCACGAGCCGGCGACCGTCCTGGAACACCAGGCCGCGCCGGAGCGTGTTGGGTACCTTGCCCTTGGTGCTCGTCGCCCAGGGCATGCACTCGTCGATCCGCGCGTCGGTCAGGTTGAGCTGGGCGAAGGGGTCGTAGCCGTCGAACAGTTCCGCGGGCAGACGGACCGTCCAAAGCCGCGGCTTGGCGTTCACCGGCCCTTCGGCGGCGACCCACTCGGCCTTGAGCACCCGGGAACCCTTGAGGATCACCTCGGCCCCAGGGGCGGCCTCGTAGCTGATCATGCGGCCCGGGCCGGTGCCGCCCCGAGCCGGTGAGACCCGCTCCCGATAGACGCCAGCGGCCACGACCACCCGCCCCCCGGGCATGGCCATCTGCGCGGCCCGGTTAATCGACCGCAGCGGCTGCTCCTCCGTGCCGGGATTCTCGTCGGACGCCCGTGGATGGGCCTGGTCGACGTACAGCGTGCGGGAGAAGCTCGGCGGACACTCCCACGTCTTGAACTCCGTGCCGTCCGGGAGCAAGACCGGCGGGCTGAGGGAGGTCTTTGCCGGCTCATCGGTGGCGATCGCCTGGGGCACAAGAAACAGGGCCAGGGCAAGAGCCAGAACGGTCCTCGTTTGCATCATGGTCGCTTCCTCCAGGTGGTCGGGCCAGGACCATGATAGGCGGTTCAACGCCGGATGTCGAACCGGAGAGCAGGTGCAGGTCGCCAAGGCCCTGCCAGGCGGCGACGAGTACAAGCCGGCCGGCAGCGTCGGGGTGGTCATCGAGGCCCCGCCGAGCAACCGGGAGCCGTACCAGGTGCGGTTCGCGAACATGCCTCCTTGTGGTCTGTGCAGAGAAAACCTACTGCCCGCTTTGGAAGGCGTTCCCAAAGTACTCGCCACGGTCCGCGTCGTCGATTGCTGGCTTGTCTTTCTGCACCTTTGTCAGCCACACAATCCCCTGGTCAAACTGTTCCAGTTCCGCTCGATGCTCTTGCTCCAGTTTCTTCGGGTAGAGCAGAATCTTGAGCTTGTCTAGGACGTTCCGGTCGCTGGCGACGGCGATCGCCTCTCGGATCAGCGCCGTCGTGTAGCTGGACCAGTTCTTCGTCTTACGAATATGGTCGATCGCAGCGGCTTCGTCGCGGTAGCCCGCCAGCCGGAGGGCCGTCGAGGTCTTTTTCAGGCCTGGCCCGCGAGGGTTAACCGGCTCCAGCCATATCGTCTCGGGTGCGTGCTTCAAGACGGCATCGAACATCTCTTCGAGGGCCTCCCGCGAGTCCCCAATCCCCGGAAGGACCGGGCAAAGCATGCCGAACGTCCGCAACTTCATCTTGTGAGCACGTCGTAGAACCGCTAACCGCTCTGAAATCTTGCTGGCGTTCGGTTCAATGACCTGGGCGATATGCTCCCGGCTGCGGGGTGTCCCAGTGCTCAGACCAACGATCACTCGATCGCGATGCTTGCGGATCAGGTCGAAGTCGTCCTGCACGTGGTGGCTCTTGGTCAACACCCGCACTTGGGCGGGCGTCTCGTTGAGCACCACTTCCAGGCATCGTCGGCCGAGATTGTGCCGACGTGCCTCCGGGCTCCAAGCATCGTCGAGCGTGCAGATCTGCACAACATCATCTTCGGTTAATGGTGGAATACTCTGCCGTAGCCGTCGTGGCGTCTGGGGATCTACGATTGCGATACCTGTGCTGTACGGCGACTGTTCGAGTTGCTGGAACACCTCGTGCGTACGTCGCAGACTGGGAGACGAGCAGTAGTAGCAGACGTGGCCGCAGCCCAACCCGACATTCACCGCGTGTGTCGCCAACCCCTTCTTCTCGAACTCCTCAGTGCGTTCGATTCCGTCCGTTCGGGGATGTTCGTACACGTTAAGCGGCTTCGCGAGGCCGTTGGTCATTCGTCTGGCCCCTGTCTGTTTGCCGACTATCCGCTCTAACCGCTCTACGAACTTCGGTAGTTCGTCGGCTAGCGCGGCGTGGTTGCCCGATTCAGAGGCCAAGAGCCGAGCTTCTCCGGCCAGTGCCAGCATATCCCCAACCGCCCGAAGCGGGGTCTTTGGGGGAGGCTTTGGCTTTCTTTTCCGCTTGCCAACCTTCTGGTCATAGACCGACTTGCCCCGCTTCACTCGCCGCTTCCCATCTTCCGTTTCCGGAAGATAGGCCTTCCGGACAGAACCGACGAGATCCCAGCTTACGTTGCAGGCTTTCGCGATCTCGTTCACCGACCACTGACGCCACTCGGGGTCGTCGAGAAGTAGCTGGACCGCTTTCCGCTTATCCGCGTTGGTTCGCCTGAGACCATGCTCCGCATTGGCACCGACCGCGTACAGTAGAGCTTCCCTTTGACTGCCTTGGCGGACGTCTGCCACGATCTGGCTACGGCCGATTCGCCGCGTTGCCTCCAGACGATGCCGGCCATCCGCGAGGTAGTGCTTGTCGCCGTCTCGGAATACGACAATCGGAGGTAGCTCTGTTCCTTCCTTTATCACCCGGGCGTAGTCGTCGATCGCAGCCTCTTTCAACTTGGCCCGCGGGTGCAACTCGTCGCTCGTGATGATGTCGCAGATCCTGATTTTCTTCACCATGCGGTACACCTTCAAACACTTGATCCTGGCCTTCGTATTCTCAAATAAATCTAACAACTACGCCACATGCCTCGCCCGCCCCTTGAACACCTGCCTCCCGTGCCAGTCCAGGAACCCCTGCGCCGGGACATGCTCGGGCCGTTGCGGCTTCCGCATCGGATGGGCGTGATGCCGCAGTAGCGACTCCTCCGCGCCGGTCGACCCGTGGACCTCCTCGGAGACGAGCACCGCCAAGTCGTTGTTGATCGTGAGGGCGGAGCATGGTACTCCCGTTTTGCTCACTCCTCCTCGTCCATGTACTGTGGCGGGCTCTTTCCGACCCGCTTGATCACCTTCGGGAACTTCCCCTTGGGCACCTTATCGTCAATGGCCACGACGTCGAGCTGGTGCCACCAGTCGTCGCCGTAATCGAACCAATAGCCGAACGGCCGGTCGACCTTCAGGCCCAGGGAGTCGATACGGGTCTGGGTCACGTCGCCAGAAATCGTCGGCTCGCCTTGCTCCTGCTCGATCATTTGCGGCAGCACGTATCGCTTGCCCTTGGGGTCGTGCGGCCCCTTGCCGAACTGGAACTCGTAGAAATGTTCGTCGAAACGGTCGTATGCCTTGAAGATCGCGTGGTGAAGATCTTCCAGCGTCTGGTCGCCGCGGATCTGGATGGTGCGGCTGATTTCCTTGCCGCCGAACTCCTCCGGCACGGGTCCGCCGATCAGGGACACCCGGAACGTGTAGAGACGAGTCGGGCCGGCCGGCTGCGGCCTCGCGGCAAGAGCGGCCATGGCGGCATCTTCTTCGTCATCTTCCAGCGGCGGGATCTCATCGCGCGGCACCGTCACCCGGACTGACCGCGGCACAGCCGGCTCCCGCGTGATGAGGCCGTTTTCCTCCAGCTTGACGATCATCTGGTGCGCGCTGGGCGGGGAGACGCCGAAGTATTGGGCGACTTCGCTCTCGGAGGGGCTGTGCCGATGCAGCTTCCGGTAGAGGTAGAGGTACGCAAGGTACTGACCCTGTTTCGCCGTGAAGCGAGCTGGTCGTTCCTTCGGCTGTTTCGCCCGTCGTTGCGTTGCCTTCTTCTTCGCCATGAGTATCC
Source organism: Thermoguttaceae bacterium (assembly GCA_040772845.1). Lineage (GTDB taxonomy): Bacteria > Planctomycetota > Planctomycetia > Pirellulales > Thermoguttaceae > PWXP01. The sequence continues at coordinate 2,906,876 of JAXGXG010000001.1, read as the reverse complement.
CTCCCGGCTTAGTTCCCGAGGCCACAGCCACCGTCTACTCGTCTTCCCCGCGATGCGCGGTGGCATCCTCGTCGACCCAGTCCTCCTCTTCCCAGCTCATCCCCTTACGGCCGGGCACCTTTCGGGTTGGGCCGGCCTTGTAGAGCGAGCAGGCCTTTGGACCGTAGCAGAACGTCTCAAACCGGTAGCGGCGCTGGCTCGGGTTCCAGTGGTCGATGATCATCTCGACCGCCATCCGGCATCCCCAGATGCACCCTGAGCACGTCGACTGGTAGGTCCGCGCGTCGAGCCGGCGATGCCCACGCTCGCGGTACACCTCCAGCTCCGGTGCGATGCCGAGCCAGGGCGGAGGCTCCGGCGGCTCACTGGCCGCTTTCGTGACAACCTTCAGGTCGCTGGCCTTGTAAAACTCCGCCGGCTCGGTCTGCGGATCGGCTGCCGGTTCGGCCTTGCCGCTCACCACGTCGCCGGCCCGAAACCGGTGCTTGCTGTGGGCCGCCTTGCCGACGCCGACCGTGAACTCTCGCTGCTGGTCGTCCACCATCCCATCGACGCGGAGCATGTAGCCCAGGTAGCTGTGGCTCCGCTGGTCGAACGACCGCATAAGCCGAATCCGCGGCTGGACCGCAACCAGCGTACCCTGCCAGACGATCTTCTCTCCCATTGCCGTCCTCCGTGTGCTCGCTCTACTTCGCCGCCGCGCCCAGCCCCGTAAGCGCCCTCTCGATCATCCCCCGTTCCGCCAATCCCTCCAGCCATTCTCTCGGAATCCCAGCCTCGCCCCAGTATGCCCCGGCGAGCTGCCCGCAGACGGCCCCGGTCGTGTCGGCGTCGTCGCCCAGGTTGACCGCCCGTAGCACGGCCTCGCGAAAGTCCTTGGCGTCGTGGAAGGCCCATAGGGCCGCCTCCAGCGTCTTCACGACGTAGCCGGAACCGACGATCTCCGGCGGGTGCTTGCGTCGGAAGCTGCCCTCGGCCACCTCAGCGATCTCCGGGTGAAAAGGGGCGATCTCGCGGGCCCGTCGCAGCGGTTCCCACTCCGGGTCGAGCACCTCTTCGCGCGGGCGGCCTTCGATCAGGCCGCAGAGCACGATGGTCATGTAGACGCAGGCCGACAGGCACTGCGGGCTGGCGTGGGTGGGCAGGCTCGACTCGACGGCCTTCTCGACCAAGTCCTCGATGCCGTTGGGGAACATATAGCAGTAGCGGATCGGCACCGGCGCCAGCCGCATGATCGAGCCGTTGCCGCTGGCGTGTTCCGAGGGGTCACCGGAGGTGCGGGCATCGCCGGTCTCCCGGAACCGGTGCAGGGCGGAGATCGTCGCGTTGCCGATGTCGAAGCAGCGGCCGTTGACCGAATACTGTCCCTCCTGCCACCATCGGACGTATCGGGCGGCCTGGTCGTTCAGGTCCCAACCAACCTCGGCGATGCTGTCGGCCAGGGCCAAGACCATGCTGGTGTCGTCGGTCCATTCGCCAGGCGCCAGGCCGTGCGGGCCGCCGCCTCGATAGCCGGTCACCGGCTCGAACGTGCCGGGGTACTGGAACTCGACAGCAACCCCAAGGGCATCGCCGATGGCCAGGCCGAGTAGGGTTCCACGTTGTCGGTCGATTCGGAGCATGGTGTGCGGCCGTGCTTGGATTGCAGGTCGAGGGACAATTGTCAGTGTACCGATCGCATGGGTGGATAGCAAAGCGGCCCCCAGTCTTCATCGGCACCATGGTCGATCCATACCAACAGCAGGACCGGCAGTAGCCGTTGCATGATCATGATGCACCGCCGCAAAGACGTCCGGTTCAGCTTGCCGCCGTAGGTCGCCGCGCCATGCACGAGTTGGCATCGCATGAGGTAGACCCGCTCCAGGACTTCGTCGAGCACCTTGGCCCAGCGCTGCTCAATGTACCATGTGTGGGCATTGTGGGCAGCCTTCCGTGATTGCCCAGCCCGCTTGGCCGAGGGCTCCTGCCAGAAGAAGCTGCTCAGGTACTGGTCGTCCAGCAGGGAGATGACCAGCCGCTTGTGCTCCCGCAGCGCGCTTGCCATGTATCCGTCTCGGTCCAGGGCGAGAATCCGATCCACGAACGTTCGCCAATTTTCGCGGTCGAGTCGCGGTTCCCGCTTCTTGCCGTCCCACTGACCGTACAAAGCGTTGAAGGCGATCCACAGACTTACCAACGCCAGATCATGATCCTGGCCCTCCGGTATATGCTCGACGCGGGCCATCCAGCTACACGCACGATGGAAGCGGATGCAGGTAGCATGCTCCCCGCCCGTCGCCAGCAGTCGCTCCTTGTGGGGCTTCCAGCGGCGGCGAAGTGCGTGGACGGTCGGGGTGGTGACGGGATCGCGGTTCATGGCGGTTCTGTACCTTCGGATTTATTGATTCATGCGTCGCGCACGGTCTCGTGGTTCCAAAAGCTCGCATCGCCATCGCCAAGCTGTCAGCTTCAGCGATAGAATACACAGGCGGGGCTCCTGGTGCCTCTTCGCGGGGCCACCCGACCGAACGCCGCAACTACCTCGATTTCGTCTTCCTACCCTGACACTTCCCTTCCACCCACTCCTGAAGTTGCTTCAGAGCCTGGGCCAGGCCCGAATCTCCGATAATGACGGTTGCATCGTGCAAGTCGCCCAGGGTGTCGTAGATGAGGCCATATTTCTCTCGCACACCACCCCTGACCGCCATGGACTCCGGCAGCCGCCGAATGCACCACCGCTTTCGACCATACTCCCCCACGGTCTCGGACAAGTCGAAGCCGCTGGTTTGCAGGAGGCCCAGATCGCGCCGGACGGTCTTATCGCTCATGCCCGATAGGGCCACCAGTTCCTTGACCGTGAATCCCTTGGGCGAGTAGGTGAGCAGCTTCAATATCCGCCATTGGCGGACAAGCGGGTGTGGCTCCTGCCCATCCATGGAGCGAACGGGAGCGGTGAGGAGCGGAAAATGGGTGTTCTGTTCCATGGCATCGAGGGCGGCAATGGCCCCATGATTCTTCCTTGCGGTCAAGCTTGGCCTTCACCTGCAATCACCCGCAAGGATTGCGTCAACACTGCGCCGGCGCCGGCTGGGTCGCGGAGGCGGCACCGAAGGGTGTGAAGGGCCGTGTTGGGGGGAAGACATTCGGAGAACTTCAGGCCGTCGATGGCGCGCTGGTCAACGTCGGGCTGCATCTGGGAAACATCCTGCTCCCGGAGTTGGGCCACGGCGCGTTCGATGTCGCTGGCCATTAGTGGCGACTCGAAACCCAGGCCGAAGCTGTCGTGATCCACTCGCGAGTGCAGGAGTTGGGCGAGGGGGTTGGCAATTGTCGCGTTGGCTCCCGTACCGGCAAAGTTCCACCAGCGTGCGGCCTCGTCTGGGAGAGCCACGATGGCTGTACTTTCGCCGTCAAGCCAGGCATGATCCTGCCGGATCGTATCAAGCTGCTCCGTCGCCCGCCTAGACCAGCAGTCGCGCCGATCGTCGCCCGCGAGCACGTGCTTGATCGCTTGACAGAGGCGGAAGCCAAGCCCCGGTCCTTCACCTTTCCACCGAGATCGGCCGCGGTCCTCCGACGGTTCCACGTACGCCACCTTGCGTTGCCAGTCGATATGGGTAACACGCCACGCCCGACCGCCCAACAGCAGCACGCGGGCTCCCTCCTGCTTGCCAAGGAACGTCAACTCGTCAACGAATCCCACTTCCCGACGGCCGTGGAGTACGGTAAACAACGGTGGCGAAAGGAACACGGAAAGAAGCTCCATGAAATGGCGCCGTCCGAATGTCTCCTCTCCCTTTCGGCCGATCCCCAAGATGCCCTCCTCTTCCCAGAGGATGTCCTGGTGGAACATCCAGTCGACGATCTCCTGGATGGACTGCGAGGGCATCTGTGTGAAGGCCGGTACGCTCTGCACCCGCTCCAGCCATGTGTTCCTGCCGACCCCGCTCTCCTGGAGCACCAGCGCCATCAACTGCTGCGCGAGGACGTGGTAAGGTTCCGGGGGCGGGGTCACCGGCTCCACGTAGCCCTCCGCCCAAAGGTCGATCAGGCCTGCCGCTTGCACGAGCGATTCGTCCCGGGTGGCAAGGAACAGGCAGTTGCGAAGCGTTCCTTGCCGGCGGCCGGTGCGGCCCATCCGCTGCAAAAAGCTCGACACCGTGCTCGGGCTGTCGATCTGGATCACCCGGTCCAGGTCGCCCACGTCGACCCCCAGTTCCAACACGCTCGTAGCCACGATCGCGCAGTCGTCGCGGGAGGCGAAGGCGTCCTCCGCCTGGCGGCGCTGATCCTGGCTCAGCGAGCTGTGGGTCACGAAGGCCGTCACGCCAAGTTGCCGCAGTTCGGACCCCAACTGTTCCGCCCGGGCGCGGCTGTCGACGAAAACCAGCCGTTTTTCCCCACGGTGGAGCCGCGAGAGGACCACGGCGGCGTTGGTCAGGGAGCCGACGTAATCGAGCTGGACGTCGGCCCGATCGCCAGTGGCCTCCTTTGGTTTGTAGACAACCCGGTCCCCAGCGCAGGAACCGGCAAGCCAGTCGAGCAATGTGTCCGGGTTACCGACCGTGGCCGACAGCCCGATTCGCTGAAGCTCCCGGCCCGCCAGTCGTGTTATCCGTTCCAGCACGGAGAGGAGGTGCCAGCCCCGATCGTCGCCGGCGAATGCGTGAATCTCGTCCACAACCACCACTCGCAAGTTGGAGAACAGGCCGCGGGCATCGACGTTCGGCGAGACGAGCATCACCTCAAGCGACTCGGGCGTGGTGAGCAGGCAGTCGGGCGGATCGCGCAGGATATGGCGGCGAGCGGTTGTCGTTACGTCACCGTGCCACAAGGTCGAACGCCGGCCAAGCAGCGTGCAGTACCGCTGGAGGCGAATGTCGAGATTGTTGAGCAGAGCTTTGATCGGGCAGATATAAAGCACGCTCAGCCCCCGCCAGTCCTCGGACAGCATCCGGGAGGCGATCGGCAGGAAGGCGGCCTCCGTCTTGCCGCCCGCCGTGGGCGCCAGCACGATGATGTGCTTGCCGCCAAGGATCGACGGGATCACGTCTTCCTGGAAAGGTCGCAACTGCCGCCAACCAAGGCTGTTGACGACGTGATGCTGGACGGCGGGGTGGAGTTGCTCGAAACTGGACAATTTCGCCTCAATCGAAATGTGTTTTTACCTTCTCGGAGTCGTCCTCTTCCTCTTCGGTCGACCCCACCTGAACAGCAGGCCATGGTTCCGTTGGTACGGTGCTGAGCAAGTCTTTCGCGGCTGCACGTTCTCCTCGGAGCAAAGCAGCCAACGGTGAGACGACCATCCTCTGAAGTGCCTGGTGATCAGTGATCCCTTCCAGCGGCACTCGCACCAGAACCGACTCTTCAAATCGCTGTGGCATGGTTCCGCTCACAACTGTGAACGGCCCATCGTGATCAACGGTGACCGGCTGGTCGCGCTTCTCGGGGTCGACGATGGTGTTGTACGAAGCCCATCGATCTGCAGCAGCGAAACTGGTGCTGCCGGGATAAACTGTTCCGAAGATGAGCGACGGCTCAACCGGCCTGCGCGGGTGAAAGAAGTCGAAGACGAAGATGGCTCCACGTTGAATATCGCCGCCCGGAAGAAACGTCGCCCAAGCACGTCGAACCATACTGTATTCCTGAGCCAGGAAGCGATCATTTGGTTTGACCGCATAATCCCAGGCCGGCTCATGAGTAACGTAAACTTGGTGCTCGTCTCGGAGCAAACGCACCGCATCGCGTACCATGTTCCGGCATTGCTCGTGGAACGAGTTCACGAAGTTCAGAATCATGCCCATCGACGGGGATTGGACGTTCATTCGCTATTACCTCCGGACGGCGAGTAGATGTTAGGAAAACCACACCTCTCGATTTGGCTCGATTGATAGGTGCGATGGTATTGGGCACGGACTGCTGGCAACCCAGCCGCTGTGAGACAACAGTATAGGCGACGTGGCGTCGGGAGTACCGCCGCCGAGACAGGGCACGGCACGGAATAAGATCGCTCGTAGGGCCTGCGCAACTGTGCAAAGTGAGGCACACCGATGCCGGTGAAGGGTTTACGCAGCAACAAGTCACGAACTTTTATCTCCTCGTACAAGTCCAACAGGCACCGAAGCCAAGGTGATGAGTCCACCTCACCTCGATGCTTCTGCCACAGTTGTCTCGCGTTGACACCGACCGTGGCCCAGTTCGTCCAGAATACACCGACGTCTTCCGGCAAGAGACCCGGAAGTTTGAGGGCGACATCGGTTTTTGCTCGCAGTAACTCTGATGCGGGAACTTCCGTGTGGTTCGTGACGAATAGAAGCGGACGCGGACGCTGCGGCAAGTCCCAGGCAAGACTGCCGTCCGCATAAGCATCGGATAGGTGCTGAATGAGGTAATGCCCCAACTGGCTCTGATTGCCGATTCTGTGTTGAGGCGAGTGGAGCTTGGCCTCGACCAGCAGCGCGACCCGGTGCTTGTGCTCCGTTGATTCCAGTAGCACGAAGACGTCTGGTTCGCGACCGTTCCTGAATGCTGGCCAGAGCCGCAGGCGGACGACATTGAGACTCGAAAGTTCAATCCCGTGTCGACGCAGGTAACACGAAAACGTCAGACGGGAGTCATCAACCGCGCACCCGAGCAGCGGCAATATCCCTAGACTTGGCGGAAGATAGCGGTAGGCCCCGAATACGTCTGCCGTCAACACGTCTTCGTACCGATGCCAAGCGATCTCATGGACATCCGTATCGGTGCATGAAATTGACAGTTTTCCCTTTCTTCCGACCAGCCCCATAGCCACCTCACAATTCCAGCTCAATCTCATCGACGTTCGACGCCCCCATCGCCTGGCGCTCCACGGGCGTCAGTTCCGTTTCGGCAATAGTCAGGGCATAGTGCTGCCGCGGGTTGAAGTCGGGGAACTGCTCGACGCGGTCCAGGACGTCGGCCACGAGCTTCTTCAGGAAGATGCGGGGCGCTACGCCGACCTTCCCGCCCAGCTTCCCGGTGACGGCCTCGGCCAACTCCCGCACGTAGGCGTCGTCGCACGTGTTGGAGATGCGGTCCGAAGCCTGGGCGTGCTGCTGGAAGATATCGCGGACCTTGCAGCCGACCTGGCAGAGTCGGTCGAGACTGAACCCCGGCAGGCGGATCTGGACCGCCCGGGGATTGTCGAAGCGGGCATCGGTCTGGAAATCGACGTGCAGCCGTTGAGCCAGGGGCTCCAGCCGTTGCGCGCCTTGGGGACCGTCGTAGAAGGCCGGGGTCCCGGTAATCAGGACGTAGAGTCCCGGGAAACGCCCCGAGTCGACCTCGTCGATCAGTTGCCGTAGGGCGTTGAGGCTCTTGTCGCGGACGTCACCGCGGACCCGCTGGATAGTCTCGACCTCGTCCAGGATCAGGAGCATCCCGGGATGGCCCGAATCTCGCAGGACGATCAGCATGCCCTGGAGGAAGCTCAGGGCGCCGAAGTGGTCGATGCTGCCCTTCACGCCCGCCGCGCGCTTCGCTCCTGCGGCGACGTTGGGCTGGCCTGCCAGCCAGGCCAATATCCCCTCGGCCACTGCCTTGTCCTGCCGGGCTTGGGCTTCGCGGTAGCCTCGCAAGGCGGCGCTGAACGTCGGGGCGGTGCTGGTGACCTTCATCAACCGCTGCTCCAGCAGCTCGCCAGTGCGACGGACAAGGCCCTGCTGATTGTCCGGCGAAACGGTACCCTCGGCCAGCACGTCCTCCTCCAGGGCGTAGAACCAGCCGTCCACGATGTTGCGCAAGGCGCCCTGCAGTGTGTCGGCCGTGGAGAGCCGCTCCATGAGCCGGCGGTAGACCGTCTCCAATCGGTGCAGCGGCGTCTCGGTCTCCGAGATCTGCACCTCGGAGGTGGCGAAGCCCAACTTGCGGGCCCGATCGGCCAGCCAACGGGCAAAGAACGTCTTGCCGCACCCGTACTCGCCCCGCACGGCCTTGAAGACGCTGCCACCGGCGCCGACTTTGCGCAGGTCTTCCTCCACGGCCCCCTCGAAACGCTCCAGGCCCACGGCAAAGGCGTCGAGGCTGCTGCGCGGCACGGTCCCGCGCCGCAGGGCGTCGATAATTTCTTCTCGGCGTTTAGGGCTTATTGTCATGGTTGTCAGTTGTTCGTTCTCAGCAATCCGCGGACAGCTATCAGCTTCTTCCCTCTTGCTGACCGCTGATGGCTGATTGCTTCCTATTCCACCAAGTCGAACTGCTTCAAGAGCAGTTCCCGATTCAGTTCCACCGTATCCGACGCATCGTCCCGGCTCAGGACGGCGTACCCGTCGATGTTCAGCACCCGCTGGACCTTGGCCAGGAGGCCCGGCAGACGTAGTGCCGGAAACTCCAGGGCCCGGGCCAAGGCCACCGAGGTCATCTTGCCGCCCTTCTGGTCCAGCGTACTGAGGAGCCTGGCAAACACCTCATTGTTCGGCAGACCACGGCCGCCAAGCTGTTTCTGCTGCTCGTAGACGGTCGAACCCAAGAGCCGCTTGACCCAAGCCAGACTCGCCGCGCCTTCTTTTCCTGGCTCTTCCGCGAGTTCTTCGTCGGCATACGGGTTGAAGAGCATCCCCGGCTCTGGCTCGCTTGGCCTGAGCTTCGGAGGCGGCTGCGGCCCAACGGGTTCGGCCGGTGAGGGTTCGTCCCACCAGGTCGGTAGATCGACCGGCTGCTCGCGCCAACCGTTCGGGCATTTGTCGCTGCCGGACAGGACGACGATCGGAACCACCATCTCCTGGGGCGTCAGGCCGCCGTGGTATCCGTTCTTCATTATCCCGTACCGTACGCGCTCGCTCCACGGGGCGATCAGCCGATGGCCCTCAGCGAGCACCCGCTGGCCCTCGACCAGTAGCTCTTCGGCGGCCGGTTTTCCACTTGGTTCTCTCCAACGCTCGCCACCCTCGCCAGGGCGGGCCTGGGTATGACAATCCAACACATGGCCGTGGTCGCTCACCAGCACCACCAGCCGCCGCGCCATGCGCGCCTCGTGCAAAAGGGCTGGCAGGACCTTGATTTCGTCGCGGGTCCACTGCGTGTCGATCTGCCCGCCCTTCAACAGGTTGTCGTCCACGGCGTTGATCACCACGCCCACGATCTTGCGGTGGGCCGAGCCGATCTCCTTGCGGACGTCGGCGGCCAGCACGGCATCGTCGGCCTCCTGGAGGGTCGGCTTGTGGAACAGCACGGGCGGGAAGTTACTGCGGCAGCAAGACACCAACGCCGGATGCTCTGCGAATCCTGTTCGCTCTTCGGCGGCGGCACCGGACCGCAGCCGCCCGGTAAGCAGGCTGGTCCGGGAGAACTCCGTCACCGATGGGATCGTTGCGATCCCGGGCTGGTTGTGATTTCGGCCCTCCTCGCACAAGCCCACCCACTCATGCTGAGTCAGGTCGGCCAGTAGCTCGCGGCAGACCGCCACGCTCATGCCGTCGATGACGATTACCAACACCGGGCTCTTGGCCGCCAACGGGGCGATGACTCGTTCCAAGATTTGTTCCACCGGCACCAGTTTCTCGGCCTGCGAGCCGGCGGCGGTCCAGTCTGCGAGCAACTGGGCAAAGGACTTCGCGTGGGCTTCGCGGATTTCGGTGACCGCCTCGAAAAGCCGGGCATAGGCTTCGGAGAGTACCTGTACCGGGTCACCCGAGCGGAGACTGAGTCGCGCCCAGTCCACGAACCCGCCTACTTGGAGATGCTCCGTCGCCGCCTCGGCGAGCGATCCTGGCAGGTCGTCGCCCTGCTGGCTCCGCTCCCCCAACCATCGCACCAGCCGAACGGCCATCTCCACCCGCTGGAGCCGCCGTCCCTCCCGGTAAGACTGGTCGTGACCACGAATCGCCTGCCTCGCCGCGAACAAGTCATCGAGCGCCGCCCACGACTTGCTGGCCAACACGTTGCCCAGACATTTCCCGAAACGCGCCAATCGCTGGTCGAAACCGATGGGCGACACATCGCTCAGGTAGGCGAAATCCTCGGCCTGCACCTCGGCCAGGATTTCATCAGCACGCCCAAGCGTTTGCCGGTAAGCGCGAGCATCGGTGTGTTGCAGGGAGCGGACGACCTCGGTCGCCGCCATGCTCCATCGTTGCACCAGCGCGGCATCCGGCGGTTTGCCGCTGCCGAGGAACCGCTCTTCGAGCTTGCCGCTTGCCCGTTCCAGCTTGCCGGCGGCTGCTTCATGGTAGACGACGCCTGCGGCCAGTCCAAGCGGGACCGCATCCGGCCGCTCCAGCCGGACGACGCACGAGAGGACGAACTCGGCGACCGGGCCGGCCCTTTCGGAGAGCCAACGGCCAGCCGCCTCGCGGAACGTACCGCCCATCCCTCGCAATCGAGCCGCCGCGTCGGCCTGAAGAGACCACTTCAGAAGCGCCGTCAGGTCGGGCGTCTCTGCCGTGAGCTCAAGCCCATGATGCAGCAGCAACGGCCAGACGGTGTCGGCGTCCAGGAACCCACCCCGCGCGGCAGGGTATCCTTCCGGCGGGACGCGGTCCAGCAGCATTTCGGCAATCCAGCCGTGCTGCGCCAGCCGGGGGTCGACTTTCTGGGCCTGAAATAGCGAGCATACGATTTGCCACGGTTTGACGAAAAAGAGCTGCTGCTTCGCTAACCGCAGCAGAATGTCCTCGCTCAGGTCCTTATCCTCCAGCGGCGTGACGAGGATCCTCGTCGTGTTCTCGTCGGTGGGCTCGCGCAGGGCCAGCCGCATGGCCAAGGGAGAATCGCACTGCTCGATCAGATAGGCGTGATCGCCGTCCTGCTTGTGCTGCTCGGCCGTCCACCGGCCCGCCGCACGGATGCCGATCACCCGCGCCTGCGGCACCTTTTGGCGAATGGCCGCCACCTGGGCCTTGAGTTGACCGAAGGTTGGAGTGGTCATGGGTTGTTGGTCATTGGTCATAGGTCACTCCTCCACGACCCAGCTCACGTTGATCCGGGCGGTCTGGCTGGGCTTGATTCGTCCCTCCAAATCATCGAGCACTTGCCGAGCGGCCGAAAGCGGCAAGTTCTGCTCGGCCCCCTCGTCGATCACCCGCTTGCCTTTGCTCACCGGCGGCTTGACCGGCGGCTGCACCGGCGGCTGCACCGGTGGCTTCGGCGGATAAATGGGCGGGGCCGGTGTTGGCGGTGGTGCCACGGGCCTGGTCAGCAACCGCACGGCTCGGGCGTGCGCCCCTTTTAGGGCCGGCGCCAGCGCGGTCACGTGCTCGTCGGCTGCGAGGGCCTGTCGGACCTCGGTGAGGATCTCGACTGCCGTGGTCTTCCGCTCGTCTTCGAGCTTCCCGATGGCCTCGAAGACCTCCCAGCCGGCCGTCTCCAAGTTGCCCTCCAGTTCGGCAGCCTTCGCGATGCACTCGCCCATGGCCGCCTCGCTGGTGGCGATCTCGGCCCGGGCCAGCAGCCCCACCACGTTTGGCGGTTCCGCCGCTGTCACCAAGCCGACGAGTTTCTGCGTGGCGCGGGACGTCTTCATCCGGTCGGTCTCTTCCGGCGGCACCCCGGTGCAAGCGAGCCGATCGCGGAGCTTCAGCGCATAGGACTCGCAGGCCCGTTTGGCCTTGTCGGCCCTGTCCTTCACTTCGGACGAGAGACTGCCGACGTTCCCGGCGCTCAGGAGCCGGTGGCCGGCCACGCCGAAAATACTGCCCGCCCGCTGGACAGCCGTCTCCCAATCCTCGGCCGGTGGCAGGCTCACCTTTCGCAGCTCGCAGTCGTTCGGGAGAGATTGCAGCGTCGGATCGTAAGGCCCGCCGAGGCGATAGAAGGTGTAGCCGGCCTGGGCCGCGAAGATCAGGACCACCAGGTTCTCCGCCTCTTGGGGCAGCCCCATCGGCCGTGGATCGTCGATCCACCGTCGGAGATACTTGACCTCCATCGGGCTGCCCGTCTCGGCCGCCTTACGTTCAAAGTGCGTCTTCCAATGCTGCCCCAGGACGAAGTACGTGGCGTCGGCACCCATGTCGCCCAGCAAGAGCGGGTTGGCGATCTTTCGCAGCAGGGGGCGGTGGGTGGTTTCGATCAACACCCGCCCGTCCCGGGCCTCGGTTGCGGGTAGCACCAGCTCGTAGACCTTCTTCAGCGCCCCCGGCTTCACCTCCATCTCGAAGTGGGGCGCGGCCGGGAAGTCGTGCTCCAGGGCCTGGCTCAGCAGATGCTGCATGGCCCCGGCCAGATTCGCCGCCACGGGCGGCTGCGGCGCGAAGCCCGGGCAAAGCGAGGGGAAGTGCTCCCCGGGGTCCAAGTCGTGGGCCGTGTCGAGCGATCCCGCGGAAACCGCCTCCAGCCCGTAGGCCGCGTCCAGATGGTTCTTCACACGCTGCCCGAGCACACCCCGCTGGTTCTCCAGCAGCGTCTTGGCCGCCTGGCGGTCCTGCGGCGAGAGGTGGTTGACATACTGCATGAACCGTTCGCCGGTGAGGATGTGCTCCAGGATGACGAGCATTCCCAGATCTTTCTGGGCCTCGTCGCTCAGGAAGGAGGGCAACCAGCACAAGGTCTTGGCCCCGTCCGAGTGCCCGTACGTGAATCGCTGGATGGTACTCAGGTCGTCTCTGGGGCCGTGGCCGGTGTCGTCAAACGGATAGTCGATCACCAGCTTCCAGTCATCGTCGGTATTTTCCAGCGCCGAGTCGGGCAGTTCGCGGACGTTCCGGAACAAGACGGTGCAGTTTCGCTTCGTATTGCGCCACCAGAATTCGTAGTATTGCTCGAACTCCCCTTCGCCCTGGATGCCGAACTGCTCATAGAGCATCTGCCGTACTCGGCGAACGCGGTTGCCCTGGTTGTCCTCGCGCCGGGCCTGCTCGATGATGCTCTCCGTATCGACGCCGGAGAGCTTCACGGTAATGGTCGGGTTTACCTCTTCGCCAATGTGGATCTCACCCACTCCAGCGGCAACCCATGAATGGACCCTGCGCAGCACCTCCTGGGCCTCGCGCCCCGGGATGGGCGTGCGGATGGTCCCGTGGTTGAGCGCCGCCAGCTTCTCGGCGTTCAGGCCCCGCAGCGACTCGACCTCCGGCACCAGTGCCGAGAGCAGCAGCGTCTTCACCAGCCGGTCGTCATTGCGGAAGGCGGCCCGCCGCGGGTCGTCGTGCGGCAGCTTCTCAACCTCCTCGCGCCGTCCGTGCCTTTTCTCCAGCACCGGCAGCAGCTTCTGGTGGTACAGCCGCTTGGCGTTGTCGAAGTGGATGGCCATGTCCTTGCTGAAGGCCTCGTCGCCGTGGGCCACCACGTCGAACAGGTCGCCCACGGGCACCACGTCGCCTACAGCGAGCGTATCGCGGTGGTCGACCAGAAGCTGCATCATCACCTTCAGCGCCGTCCGCTCCCGCTGGAGTACGCTGGAAACGGCAATCAGCGTCTGCACCAGGGCCGGGCTGAACGGATAAACCTGGCGGAACATGCTCCGGCTGCCTTCGTGCGTCAGCAGGATGTTCATCACGCTGTCCTTCATCCGTGCCACCTGCTCGAAGGCGGCGTCGAGTTCGTCCCTGGCGTTCTGGTCCTTGCACCGCAGCACCCGCCTCTCGGCAATTGCCGGCAAGTTGCGGTCCTCCAGCGTGATCGTGTCGAATCGCCCTTGCTGGTAGTCCAGCGAGTCCCCGAAGCTCAACCGCGTCGCGCCGGGCACGTGCTCTCCGACCAGTTCCCGCAAGTCCCGCTGCCGCGCCACGAAGCTGACCAGCGGCACGGGCCGATCCACCGACTGGGCCTCGACCAGGTTTGTCAGCTTGGCCGCCTCACGGTTGACGAACCCCAGGTCGGCCGAGTTCATCGCCAGCCACAGGATCAGCTCGTCGAGGAACAGGATCAGGGCGTCGTAGCCCAGGCTGGCCGCGTGCTGGCTGATGATCGACAGGCCCTTGTCGAATCGCACGAAGCTGCCCCCACGGTGGCTGATCACCTCGGCGTGCGAGGTGGCGACCGTTTTCAACAGCGTGCTCACCAGCCGCAGGTGCTGCTCGCTGTCCGGCGGCGCCGAGGCTGCCGCCTCGAACGAGGCGGCGTCCCAGGTCGCTTCCAGTTCTCCCCAGCCGCCATCGCCATCGCCTCCCTGGCCGGCATTGAGCCGCTTGAAGAACGCCTCGTCGCCATAGCTGGCCCGTTCCGCCTCCGCCTGCTCGATGATCGAGGCCGACATGTAGACCGGCGGGATCGGCTTGTCCGGGTGCTTCGCGCGGATGAAGTCGACGTAACCGCCCAGGATGCCCGACTCCATATCGTGGGCGTTGATCATGTGGTAGGGCACCAGCAAGAACTTCTTACCGTCCAGCCACTCATTGTGCTTCGTGATCACGGGTGCCAGCTCGGGGATCGCCCGGGCGTCGGCGTAGCCTTGCAGGATCAAGTGCAGCACGGCCATGAAGTGGCTCTTCCCGCTGCCGAAGCTGCCGTGCAGGTAGGTCGCCTTGCTGGTCCGACCCTGCACCGCGCTGCGGATGAACGTCAGCGCGGCGTCGAAGTTCCGGGCCAGCTCCGGCGTGACCACGTAGTCCTTCAGTACCACGTCCGGCCGTTGGATGTCCTCCGACAGCTTCAGGACGAAATCGCCCTTCTGCACGCGGTCGGGGATGTCAATCAGGTCTTTGATCAGGGTCATGGAATAGCTCTCAGCGGTCAGCGGTCAGTAATTGACTTGCGGCTTTCGGTGATCACGTGGCTGGGGGGTGGTCAGTAGGTTTCCTGCATTTCGCCCCGTTTCCTCTGTTCGTCGTAGCTGGCTACAATGCCTTCCGGACGAGTGTTTCCCCCTGGCGGATGCAACTGCGACAGCGCCGGAAGGTTGGCCGGAAAGGCCAGATATTCACGGAGGAGTGACCGGGCGTCTTCCGTTGCGCTCGCGGCAAGTGCTTGAAGCACCGCCAGCATCCGCCGACGTGCCAAGACAAGGGCAGGCCGATTGAGGCGGCAAATCTCGATCGTCTGCTCGCCTGCGGTAGTGATGGCACGAACCGTTCCGTCGGCAGACGTGCTAAGGTGATTTCCCCAACCGTCGTCGCAAGGGTCCACTGGCAGCCGATGGTCCTTCTTAACGGAATTACACCGACAGCACGCATAAGCCAGGTTGTCGTAGTCGCACTTCAGGGCGGGATGCGATGCGACCGGGCGGATATGGTCGACGCCGAAGGAACCCTCGCCATCGGCACACCAGGCTTCTCGCCAGAGGCAGTACACACACCGAAACCGGAACTCATCGCGCAGCCAAGGCTTGAACGACTTGTAGTTCGCATAGCCCAACGGCCCGTGGCGCCGGGTATGGCGGTCGGTCGAATATGCAAAGACACCTTCGTCGTTCATTCCACAGCCCCCAGGACTCTTTGCGCAGCAGCCTCCATGTCAGCCACGTCCTTCAGCATCAATGTGTCTAATTCCTCAAGCTGCCGGTCGGCAAGCTCCTGCAGGTGCTGAAGCTCCTCCTGCTCGCTATCGGTCAGGCCGCCCCGGAATCGCTTCTCGATCAGCGCCACTCGACGCTGATTCGCGGCAGTCCATTGCTCCAGGTCGAGGGGGCTCTGCATCCCGGCTGCCAGCAACCGCGCGGCGAGTTCATCCACAGCAACCTTCTCAGCCTCGGCCCGCGATTGCAGTTGTCTGGCCAACGGTTCGGGCACTCTTATGGTAAGCGACATGTTCGTTCTCCTGATCGTGTTCAAAAGAGACGTCTTTTCTTGGTTCTTTGTATTGCTTTGTAGGTTACAAAGCGGTTCACCACAATGCGACCCATCGGGGGACGCTGTCCATATTTCTTGCCGCTTTTTCCACGGCGAATATCACGCGGCTTTCTTTCGTCGGCGATTCTTCCTGCCGGCTCCTTTCGATGCATTGCAGTGCCGGCAGATCAGCGCTGCATTACTCAATCGCGTCCTGCCGCCGCGGCTGTAAGGCTTGATGTGATCTACTTGGAAGTTATTCCAATTCAGCAGCTCACCACACTGCGAACACGTCTTTTTGTCATCGGTATTCCAAAGCAATCTTCGTTGCTCGGCGCTGAAGATTCGTTGCGCGTCTTTCCTCGCGAACAGGCCTTTGAAGAGCTGGCGGACCATATCGGCCCGATTCTTGCGATGGGTCAAGTCGTCGGTCTGCTGTTGGACCTGCAAGAGGTAGTTGGCAAACATCCGCTCCTCAGGCCGTGCCCCCTTGGCACGCTTTTGGAGTTCCCGCACTCGGTCCACACCGTCGGAAAACGACCTCAACAATTCCATCGCCTGCCGATTACGTCTTCGATCGGTCAGTATCATGTGCTGCTGCCGCAACTCCCAGACAATCAGAAACAACGTGTAAAACTCGCTGCTGTTTGAGAATCGCGTGGACCGCAAGTCGGGGAACATTCTCGCGATGAGCCGGAAAACGGCCGTGGCCTCGTTGACAACCTTCCCAAGCGTTTTGGCATGCAGGGCCTGGTTGCCAACGGCCCGATCGACCGCCTGCTTCCGATTGATCGGGCCGCCCGCCAGGAGCGAGGCCAGAAGCTCACTGACCAGTTCGACATCTTTCATCCGGCCGATCTGCGTTTTCCCGAGAATCTGTTGATTTATGAAGAATGCTGCCTGCTTCGCGGCGAGCCTCTGTGCCTGCATAAGGAACGGGCTCGTATAGTATTTGGCGTGGCGGCGTTCACTTGGGGATAATGCCTTGCCCGTGGAATTTATCCGTACGAACAATTCCACGATGTCTGAAAACTCGCCACTGACCTCTACGGTCTGAATACTGTACGTCAAGAACTTCCCATTCTTCCCCCATCTTTCCAAGTCCTTCCAGCCATACAAAAAGGGCTTATCGTCCTCCGGAAACTGGTACTTCACATCAAAACCCGATCGCTTGAATCCCTTGATCTTCGAGAACATGAAGATCGTTTCAAGCCGTTGTTTGCCATCCAGGACATCATAGATGGGCATACCATTGTCTTCCCGCCTGTACAGAAAGATCGACGGGATCGGGTATCCGTCCAGCAGCGACTGGATCAGCTTCTGCCGATCGCTCGCTGTCCAGACGCTCTTGCGTTGGAAGCCCGGCTCCAGGTTCAGGTGTCCCTGCTCCTGGAGCATGCGCAGTTCCATGATATTCTTGTCGCCGTAGACGTAGCTCAGGTTGTTACTCATGATTGGCCCACCTTTCTATCGCAAGCGGTCTGTTGATCTCGTCAGCCCCGTCAGTTCTCTCCTCGCTACCGTTCGATCAGGTTAGGTTGTTCTTTTTCGTCATGGCGGCAATGATGGTAAGATGCTTTGCTACTCTGCCCCTGCACCGCGCTGCGGATGAACGTCAGCGAGGCGTCGAAGTTCCGGGCCAGTTCGGGCGCGACGACATAGTCCTTGAGCACCACGTCCGGCCGTTGGATGTCTTCGGACAGCTTCAGGACGAAGTCGCCCTTCTGCACGCGGTCGGGGATGTCAATCAGGTCTTTGATCAGGGTGGTCATGGTTCAGTCATCATTGGTCACTGGTCATTTGTCATTCGCCGCCGCTGCCAACACGGCTATGTGCGTTTGCCCTTCGGGGATTTGCGGCGTGCTTTCTTCTTAGTTGATGTGAGTTGAGCCGGCGCCGGCTGATGGGTCGCCTGCCTGGCAAGCCGCTCGCGGGCCAGGCGAATCGCATCTTGGAGCTTCTGCTCCAGGATCTCACGCGGTGGCAGCTCCGTGAGATATTGGGCGGCCCGGATGCCGCTTTCCGCCAGCCGCAGCAGCCGCACGTGCCCCTCGGTCTTGCCGGCGCAGAGGATCAGGCCCAGCGGCGGCTCCTCGCCGGGCTGCATCTCGTACTCCTCCAGCCACCGCAGGTAAAGCTCCATCTGCCCCTTGTCGGCGGCCTGGAACCTACCGATCTTCAGGTCGATCGCCACCAAACGCCGCAGCCGGCGGTGGTAGAACAGCAGGTCCAGGTAGTAGTCTTCGTCGTCCACCGTCATTCGCTTCTGGCGGGCGACGAAGGCGAAGTCGGTGCCCAACTCCAAGATGAACGCCTCCAACTCCCGCAGAATCGCCTGCTCCACGTCCTTTTCGGCAAAGATGCCCCTCAGGCCCAGGAAGTCGAGGAAGTATGGATCGCGGAATACCAGATCCGGGGTCAGCCGGTCTTCCTCGCGAAGCGCGGCCAAATCCCGCTCGATGAGCTGTTCGGGCTTCTTGCTGACGGCCGTCCGCTCGAAAAGCATGCGGTCGATCTTCTGCCGCAACGTTCGCACGCTCCAGCGTTCCACGCGGCACATCTCGGCGTAGAAGTCGCGCTTAAGCGGGTCATCGAGCGGGATGATCTCGACGAAATGACTCCAACTCAATTGTTGCGACAGCGCCGCAAGAATCTCTTCATTCGGGAATCGCTCGGCCAACTGCATCATTCGGGGCAGGTTCGGCACCGAGAACCCGCTTCCGTACTCTTGCCGCAATTGTTTCGACAGTGTCGAAAGAATCTCCATCCCATACTCTGCTCGCTGCTCGTGCAGCACGTCTTCCCGGATGCGCTTCCCGATCCGCCAGTACAGCTCGACCATGGCCGAGTTCACAGCCCGGGCGGTCTGCTCCCTCGCCCGTTCGATCAGCGACCGGATGTCGCCAACTAACCGCGCGGAGACCGCTACCGGCTGGCTTCCGGCTTCCCCTTTGGCCAGACTCCGGCTCGTCGACTTATGGGCTTTCTTCTTTGTCATAGACTGCTATTTTCTTCCGCGCGCCATCGTGAGGTTCTTCTGCGGGGGTGAAGGAATCACTCGACCCGCGTTAGTAACTCCTCCAGTCTCTCGAACGGCATCCAGAACAGCCGATTGTCCCGGTCTGGCAACGGAGCGCCGGACCTGTCAAACAATCGAACCTCGTCAGAACAAGGACGGTCCCTGTCCGGCGTCACCGCGAGCAGGTAGAAGCGACTTCCCACTTGCTCTAGCCTCGCCCGCAGAGGTTCTAGACCTCCCGTCATATGCACATGTCGCCAGTCTCTAATAACGTCGGCATCAGATGCTAGTCTCCTTCTCCAGTAAAACCGATCACTCGCTTTGATGTCGTTGGGTGGGGGAGTGATCTGTTCGGAAACGGTCGGCTCACGCCGCTCCATAGCGTCTTGGAAGGCGTTGGCGAATCGCCAACGAAGTTCGAGTTGACCGTTGATTGAGCTGTTGAAACTACTGCTCTTGCATAACCGGTCCAATTCCCGTTCGTCGATGTCTGCAAGCTCCTCGGCCGTGTAGCGCTCGGGTTCCTTTGCAGAGATAGACCAGAGTACAGTCTTGGCCTCGACGAATACAAACGCGGGATCGTCGGACGGTCGGGTGAAGAACAGTCCTCCGTCAGGGCAGCCAAATCCCCATTGGCTGCCAAGGTCAAATTCGCCCACGCACAGATGTCCATTCACCTCGCCCAGGACCGCGCGGAGTGTCTCGCCGGCCCCGTTGACGGCGTGGTCGAGGACTGGCGAGGGATCTGCGGGTAGTGCGTGAAGGAAGGCGTAGCCAAGCACTCCCCGCTCCGAATACACCCATATGGTGTTGTGGTCTGGATTCGGCTCTCGATAGAAATACGCCATGAGTTTGCTCTACTTGGAGGTGCGCGACATCTTCCTTCTGGCAGTCTTCTTCGGCGGCTCCCAGGCCTTGATCTCCGGCAGTGTCTTGCCAAGCTGGCGCGCCTCTTCCTGAACAAAACCCTCGAAGTAGTCGCCCATCCGCATGCCGTCGAAGGCGGCGTCGGGCTCGTTGTGCCACTGCTGGAGCCAGGGCACCAGTTCCAGCAGGCAGGCCAAGAGCGGCACCAGGCGCGGGTCGTCGCGCCCGCCGAGGCGTTCTTGGACGTCCACATAGTAGGCGCTCACCGCCTGGGCGAGTTGCAGGTGGTTGTAGCCGGCCCAGGCGATCAGCAGCGTGCCGTCCGTGCCCTCGCAGTGCGGGAAGCTGACCCATCGCTCCTTGGGCACGTCCAGCTTGCCCCGCAGGCGCCAGTAGTTGCCGCTGAGGAAGTCAGCGCTGGTGTACTTCGGTGGGACGGGGATGAACCAGTTATCAGTTGTCAGTTGTCGGTTGTCAGTTTCTTCGACCGACGACTGACCACTGACCACTGACGACTGACCACTGATCCTGTCTTCCTCGCGCTGAAGCTCCCAGGTCTTCTCCCACTCGGCCCGCTTCCGCAACCCCGTGGCCTTGTAGCGGAGCACGGGCAGCAGGGGGACGCTCTCGGCGGTGACCAGCTCCTCGACCAGCCGCTGGACGTCGAACGCCTTGTCGTCGCGGTAGACCTCGCCAACTTCCATGAACTGCGGGTCCTGGCTGGCGACGTCGGCCAGTCGGGCGACGGAACAGAGGGAAATCTCACGCAAAGGCGCCGAGTCGCAAAGAGGTGTTGTGTCGCCACCTTCTTCCTTCGCGTCTTTGCGCCTTTGCGTGAGGTCCTCGTCCCCCATCCGCCCGTCGAAGTCGAAGTAGGATTCCAGGCGGTCGAGTAGCCATTTGCGCAGCGCCCGCTCAAGCTGCGACTCCCACGGCTCGGTGTTCCAGCGGCGTTTGTACTCGGGCTGTTCGATTAGGCCGATGTTGCGATCCTTTTCGATCAACTCGATCCGCCGCTCGATGAGCCGCCGGTAGTCGTTTGGCCAGTCGGTTGGCACCTCCGTGATGGGGGTGGTGCCATGGCGCTTGAACCAGGTGGTTTCGGTCTCGCCCCGGGCCATCCGCCGGGCCAGGACGATCTCGAATGAGCGCTGCCCGCTCTGAAGGGAGAGGGGCTCACGCGAAGGCGCAAAGACGCAAAGGTCACAGCCTATATCGTTCTTGGCGTCTTGGCGTCTTGGCGTGAGGCCTTCATCGATCAGCCCATACAACTCGTAGCACTGCCAGTCGAGTTCCTCTTGCAGGAAGATCATTTGCCCGCGGAGTTCCTCGAATCGCCGACGCGCCGCGGTCAAGGCCTCACGCAAAGGCGCCAAGGCGCCAGGGTCTTGGTTCTCGCGATGCTTCTTTGTGTGTTCGCGCCTTTGCGTGAGAATCGCGTCTGGTGTTTGTGTCTGAAGCCGCTGGGCCAGGGTGTCCAACTCCCGGGCAAGGTCGGTGGGTCGGCCTTCTGGGAGAGGGAACTTGCCGACTGATGTGCCATTGAACGCGAAGAAGTCCTCGAACGCGGATGTCCGTTGTCGTGCGTGGTGCTGGTCAACGGTGCTGCCCTTGTTGTGGCACACTTGTTTCATCCAGAAGCAGGCGGTGGAGCTGTTTAGCAGGCCGAGCAGCGCGAGGTGGTCGTCTTCGGTGGCCTCGGGCGGCAGCTTGATGACCGGGGCCGTGCGGTTGAACACCTTGCCGCCGCGGTCGAGCACGAAGTGGTTGTGCGTGGCCACCTCGCCGTAGACGATCGACAGGGGCGTGCGGAAGCGGTGCGGCAGCCACTGCCCGTACTCAAACCACTTCATCCCAACCTCCACCTTGGTCTTCCGCTCAAACATAAAGGTGTTGGCCAGCGAAGTACGTGTGCGCCACAGAAACCGCAGTTGAGGATATTCGAGGGAATCGTCGATCGGCTTTCCAAGGTCATCGTACGGAAAGACAAGGTGATCACCGCGCATGATGATCCAGTCTCGTACCTCATCGCCAGAGACAAATCGGCGTTCTCCGAAACAGTCAACTCTACGCCGACGTAGCGCAGAAACCGGGTTAACGAATACGTCGTCGCCTTGCGTCGATACAGTTCGGCCGACAGAGTCAACGAAATCAGACAGCGTTGAAGTGGCCGATCGCTCCAACGCTTCCTTCAACTCTGCCGCCCCACCGCCGCCGATGGACCACGGATGCTTCTTGAACAACTCCCGGGCCGAATCAGCCACACTAACAAACTGGCTCTGCGAACCTGGCTGGTCGATCTGATTGAGGATGGCCGTCCACACGAGCCCCCGGGCCGGATCATCGGGCGTGCTCGGCTCGCCGCGGATGCCCATCACGGCGCGGATCGTCCTGGCCACCGGCTGGCGACTGCGGCCGAACAGGATCACCGTGGGCGTGCCGTGCCCGGGGATGTAGGCTCCGCTGGTGTCGATCACGTGCGTCAGATCGATGCCGGGCAGGAACTTCTCGATCAGCTTCTTGCCGAACTCCCGTTTCATGAAGCTGTTCGCCGTGATCTGCCCGGTGTAGCCGCCGCGGACGGCCAACCGAAAGATCCGCTCCATGAAGGGCACGGCCAGCGAATACTGCCGGTGGCAGGATTCGTAGCGGTTGCGATACTCCCGGCTGAGCGCGCTGTCCTTGGGGGTGATGTACGGCGGGTTGGCCACCACGGCGTGGTACCGCCCCTCTTCGAGCAAGCGGGTGAGCTGGCGGGGGTCCTCCGCAAAGTACGTGTGGCCCTGCGAATCGTCCGCCTCCGGCGCCAGGGCGTCGAACTCCCGCTGCCCTCGGCCGACCTTCGCCGTACCACGCAGGGGCGAGTGCCAAAGGGAATCACCGCAGGCGAGGTTGAACTGGTAGCCGGGGGCGTGGGCCAGCCGCGTGACCCCCTCGGCCCGCATGGCCACGAGCAACAACCGGAAACGGGCGATGGCGACCGCATAAGGGTTGACGTCGACCCCGTGGATGCTGGCAAGCGTGCGCCTGACTAGCTCGCGGGTGCCCGCGCCCGGATCCTGCTTCTGCCAGCGGTCGAGGATGCGGCGGAAGCTGCCCAGCAGGAAGTGCCCGCTACCACAGGCGGGGTCGATCATGCGGAAAGGTTCTTGGTTCTTGGTTGTTTGTTCTTGGTTGTTGCCCGGTTTGTCGTTTGCCAAGAACGAAGAACCAACAACAAAGAACTCATCGAGAGCCGGCTCCAGCGTCCGCTGGAGGATGAACTCCTCGACGAACTCCGGCGTTTGGAGCAGGGCGTAGCGCTTGCGGGCCGCCTCGGACAGGTCCTGGTACAGATTGCCCAGGAACCGGGTTTCCCAGTTCGGGTCGGTGAAATCATGGACCAGGGCGCCGCTCTCAGGGTCGATCTTCTGGAAGAACGTGAGCAGCGCCCGCGCACCGTCGCCCGAGAGCCAGTTGGGAAGCTCATGCACCGGGTTGTGCTCGCCAAAAATGTCCTTGCCACCCGGCAGCCGGGCCAGCTCGTCGAAGACGCCCAGCAGGTAGTCCCGCTCGTTGGGTTGCTTTGCCTGACCCAAGTACAGCTCCCACTCGTCGCGGGCCTGCCGCAGCCGCTCGCCCGGGCCGGCGATCTTGGGCGGGTCGATGAGCTGGTTGTCCTCCAGGAACCGCACGAACACGCACGAGAGCACCCACGCCGCGGCCGACTGGGTGATCGTGGCGCTCCGCCAGTCCTCGTAGTTCATCGCCGTCCGCTCGGCCTTCTTCGCCCGCTCGTACTCCCCGCGCAGCCGCTCCCCCACTTCCGGCACCTCGGCTGACTCGCTGCGCTGGAGCAAATCGGCTTCGAGCCGCTGAAGGAGCTTTTGCAGGTCGGCAAGTAGGGTTTGGCGGTTAAGCATGGGAACTAGATATTGGTTCTATGTTCTTGGTTCTTGGTACTTGGTTCTTTGTACTTTCGTCCGCGGTTGGCGACGCACTGGTAGATTTGGGACGGATCGACGTGAGGTAAGCGTTCAGGCTTGGTGCCAACTCGTCAACGGTCTCTTTCAACTGCTTCGTATGTTCGTTGTTCAGCAACCGTCGGCAAAACGCACGTCGGAGCCAGTGTTGTGTTTCGTAGAGTGATCCACGCGCGATGCGAACGAACCGCCGGTTGTCCAGGTGACTTCCGCGGCCCGTTCCCTCGGCAATATTGGCCCCGATACTATCAGCGGCACGCACCAGTTGTTTTCCCACGGTGTCTTGGGCGAGTGCGTCCCATGTCCGGACAATCTCCCACACGGCATCTGCCAGCCGCTCGGCCAACTGATACACTCGCAGATTTTCGAAACTTGTCCGCGCCATTTGCTTGCCTCACCAACAACAAACAACCAAATACCAACAACCAACAACCAAGAACCAAGAACTACCCCACCTTTCCCCGATGCACATTCCTCAACCACCCTTCCGGCACCAACGCCCGCTGGCTCGGGCCCAAAAGGGGCACCGCCTTGCCGTCGATCAGAGCCTGACTGCTTCCCGGCAGCAACAGCCACAGCCCCGGAATGCCGTCGTCGCGGCCGACCTTCTGCGACAGCCGGCTCAAGAGGTCCATCTGGCCGTAACGGGCCAGCAGGCCAGGGTAGATCATTAGGAGGGTTCTTGGTTCTTGGTGCTTCGTTCTTGGTTCTTGGTTCTTGATTCTTGGCAGGGGCACGGACGGCGCTGGCTCGCCCGTATCGTCGACTCCGTGGCTATCCTCGTGCTGGGAATCGCCAAGAACCAACTCCGAAGAACCAAGAACCAATAGCCTCTGCTCCACCAGCGGCATGGCCCGGGCTACAAGGATCATCAGCTTGTCCCAGTCGCCGCCGTTGGGGGTGGCGTCGGTCTTGAGGACCAGGTCCCAGTCGACGCCTGCCTTGCCCGCCACCGCCTGCAAGGCGTCCAGGAAGACCCCTTCCATGTCGACCAGTTCAACGGGGAAGCGGCGGCAGATCTCCTTGCAGGCCTGATCGTACCATCGCGCGTTGACCACGAGGCTGAGAAAGGCACCGTCCTTGACGGCGCGCTGGAGGCGCTCCTCGAACTGCCGGGCGTCGGCCTCTTCCGGGGTGATTTCGCCGGCCTCGGGAGTGCCGGGCAGGGTCGGATAGCGCAGCGGGGGCTCCGTGCCGCTGGTGACCGAGAACAGGTCTCGCTGGTTGCTCCTGTAGCAACCCTTGCCGTTGTTGGCGGCCGGCTCCCAGCGGAAGTCGAACCCGGCCTCCTGCAAGAGGTCGTCGAGGGCCGGGCGGTCGGGCAAGGGCGCGGCTTCCGGATACCGCCCGGCGACCCGCTCGCGGACCTGGGCCACGGTGACCATCGGCAGACCGTTGAGCGCCCCGTGCGAGAGCCTGACCGCCCGGTCGGCCGGCATGCCCCGCGGATACAGCTCCTGGCGGCTGGAAAGGGCGGCGTGTCGCGACACCTCGCAGGCCAGACGGACGAGCCGGGCGTCGGCGAGACTTGCCGAGGCGGGCGCCGGGACCTCGCGGAGCCGCTCGACGGCCCGGCCGGGGGCGACCAGGGGATCTTCGCCGGCCAACCGGTCGGCCATTTCGCCCAACCGGCGCGAGTAGATGGCCAGGGAGGCGTCTTGGGCGACGAGCACGCAGTCGCCGTCCCGCCGCACGAGGAGCCGTGGCTCGCTCATGGCGCGTTCGACCTCCAGGGCCGCACGGACCACAGCCCGGGCAAGCCGGGTGCGGAGGGGATCGTCCTGCGACGAGCCGCGGGCGAGAAGCACCGCCTCGGCCAGTTCCGGCACCGTCACCACACCCCCTTGACCGGCCACGATGTCGACCAGGTCGGCCCGCATCTGCGTGATTGCCCGTTCCTTCGACCAGCGTTCCTGGAGTTTGCCGACGATCTGTCCGATACGGCCCCGGGTAACACCAACCTGCTCGGCAATCTCGCCTTGACTGGGCCACCACTGGCAACTGACAACTGACGACTGACAACTCTCCTCCAGCCCCAGCAGCAGGCTCACGGTGCGCTGGACCGTCTCGCCCTCGCGGGAACCGGTCCGCTGGATGCGCTGGGCCAGCAGATCCACGCTCAGCGTGGTAACGTCCGTGGTTTCCGTGGGCAGTTCAGGCTGATCGGAGGGGGGCGGCTCGCGCGACGGAGTGCCCAGGCGCTCGCGGAGGATCTTTGCGGCCTTGACGATCTCGCGGCGTGTGAGGTTTCCCACGCCCCGTAAACGTAGCAGCCGCCGCATGGGCACGGTCAGCAGGTCCTCGACCGTGAGGATGTTCGCCCGGTCGAGCGCGTTGGTGGCCCGCGTGCCCAGTTCCAGCTCGGCAATCGAGGTGTCGAACGTTGCGGTGGCCAGCAGCTCGCGGAGCTTGCCCTCGTCGGCCTGATCGGAAATCGTGCCCGGCTTGTCGATGTCTTTGAAGCAATCGCGCCAAGCGGAAAGCATCTGCTCGGCGTTGTCGAACCGCTGGGAGACGTCACGGCGGAAGGCCCTTTGGAAGAACTCGGTGAGTGCTTCGCGGAGGCCCGGGTCGAACGCCTCGGCGTTGATCGTGATCTCGGTGTTGGGTGGCAGGTGCGAGGGGAGGGTCGCGCCGTCGCCCCACTGGGGCAGCGTGCCGGTGGCCAGCTCGTGCAGCGTCATGGCGGCGGCGTACCGTTCGGCGTGGAGGTCCCAGCGGGGCGGTTTGCGCAGGGGCAGCAGCGGGTCGAGGTAGCCGGTGGTGCCGGCGCGGATGTTGTCGGCCGGAGTGCGGGCCAGGGAGAAGTCGAACAGCACGACGTGCAGCTTGTCGCCTCGCCCGACCTTGCCCACGGCGATGTTGTCGGGCTTGATGTCGCGATGCGGGATGCCTTGCTCTTCCAGGTGGTTGACCACGCCCAGCAGGTCCTCGCCGAATCGCTGTAACAGGTCGACGTGCAGGCGCCCTTCCTTGCGCCGCCGCTGGCCCAGGGTCTCGATGATTCGCTTCTCGCGGTCGGCAAAGACGGGCCAGGTAAGGAAGCCGAAGTGGTCGCCCACCTGCACACTGCCGGCGTACTCGATGATGTGCGGGTGGCGGAGCTTTTCGAGCACGTCGGCCTCGTCCTTCAGCCGCGCGTTGTGCTCGATGTCGCTGGCCGCCTTGAGCACGTACTCTTTGCCGTCCCGCTCCACCAACAGCACGATGGAACAAGCGCCCTGGCCGATCCGCCGGATGACCTTGTAGCCGCCCGGGATCACCTCGCCCGCCTTGGCCTGGGCAGGGTCCTCGACGTATTCCAGCTCGGGAGTGGTCAGCTCGTCTTCGACCTCGTCAAGATCGCGGATGAACTCGGCGATCGTCCCGCTGCGGTCGGGCACGTACGGATTGGTGCTGCATTGAATCAGGCATTGCAGGGCCTCCCCAGCTCCATTGAGTACCGAGCTGAGCTGGAGCCCCTCGGTTTCGCGGAGCTTGTTGCTCAGTTCCAGTCCGTTTGCCGCAGGCGGCACACCGGAAAAGATGTGGTAGGCAATGGCGCCCAGGGAGAACACGTCGAGGTGCTCGCCCAGGTTGTCGTCGGCCAACGCCTCGGGCGCCATGTACGCCGTGCTGGCGTCTTCCACCAACCGGTCGACGTGGGAGGTGGCCGTGATCATGCGCGACACCACCGTGGAGCCGGTCGGCTGCCGATAGCCCACCTGCCAGTTGAAGACCTTGATTCGCGGTCGATCGGTGCCGGCCTGCGCGACGAGGATGCTCTGGGGTGAAAGGGCGCGGTGGACGACCTTCTTCTCGTGGGCGTAGCGGACCACTTCGGCGATCTGGCGGACCAGGTCGAGCCGGGTATCGATGCTCAGCCGGTCCTGCTGCTGCACGAGGTAGTGGTCCAGCCGGATGGCGAGCGGGTCGTGCTCGAAGACCACGGCCGGGCCCAACTCGTGCTCGGTGAAGTTGTAGGCTCGCAGGATGCTAGGATGCTGGAGGGTTTCCAAGAGCTGGAACTCGCGTCGGGCCGCCCGCTCGATCATGTCGCGGTCGTCGGCCGTTGCCCCGGAGTGCACACCGTACAATCGGACCCGGCGCCTTGAATCGGCGACTTGGGAGTGGACGGCCTGCCAATCCTGGTAGCCGGGACCTTCGCCCACGAGCTGTTCGAGGATGTAGTCGCTGACCTTTCGGCGGCGCTGCGAAGGCTGGATGCCCGCCTGTTGCATGGCTTGGCTTACCATGCGGGCCATCGGTCGATCGTGGAGCCCTTTTGGGGTCGGATCGAGCCCGGGGCAGTCGCGCTGCATGATCGCGGCGAGGATGCCCGGACGAGCGGGTTTCTCGCCCTGCTTTTCACGGTCTCGCAGGCAGACCCGAAGCCGGGCGTTGCCCTGTAGCTCGCACTTCAGGTCGGGCGCGGAGCAGAAGACCAGGGCCTCGATGAACGGGATGCGGCCCTTCTTCTTACACGCCTTCTGCCGCTGGAGGAGTGTGCCCAGCTTCTTCGCCTTGAGGTTGGTTGCGATCAGCGGACTGTCAACGGTCGAGAGCTTGCCTTCGGTCTCCCAGGTCCAGGTGCCCGCATCGCCGAACAGCCGTCCCGGCCGGCTCTTGATCTCGACCAGGAAGAACCCTTGGGGCGTGAAGACCAACAGGTCGACCTCGTTGATCGTGCCGTCGTCGGCAATGAACTCGAAGTTGGACCAGGCACGATAGGGTTCGTGCGGGGGGAAGTGGCTGCGCACAAACTCCAGGGCATCCCGTTCCCAGGGATACTTCGACTCGGCCACGGTATTCCAATTGCGGGTGCCACTCATCCCTTGACCTGCCGCTTATGTTGTTCGGTTTTCGCTGTTCGGTCTCATCGCGGCTTTTGCCGGCGCAACGCCGCCGCCGGCTCCGCAATCGACCGCTCGACCTGCCGGTTGACCTGCTCCAGGTCGGCCCGCTTGTACATTCGGTAGCGGTTGGCCGGGTGGCGATATTCGGGAATCTTCCCGGCAGCCCCCCATGCCCGCACCGTATTGGGCGATACGCCCAGCACGGCCGCCGCCTCCTTCACGCACACATACCCTTCGGTTCGCAACATCACCTTGCCTCCTTCTCCAGAGGGGCACACAAAGACTATTCTCGCAACCTTACCAATGGTTGCATGGGATAGCAAGGCCCCCAGGCTTAGGCGGCACAAACCGCATCATCGCATCGTACCCGAGCGGTCTCCCAAATCCCGACTAGCCCTCCGACATTTTTTTGGGGTCACCCCGAAATAGGGCCAAGAAACGCTTTCCCTAACGCGAGATCGGATGAGCCAAAGAAGACTGGGCAAACCTACCCCCACCGCAGCTCAGCCAACCGTTAGCACACGCTCGATTTTCGGTTTCCCGTACTCGGCCGGGCCGGTCATTACCCGGAGATTCGGCCGCACCTGGACCTCGCCGCCACCGTGCGTGTGGCCACAGAGGACGAGGACTTGGCAATCTGGATGCGACCTTGCCGCCTCCAACAGCACGTCACCCACGGCCTTGCAGCTGAAGAAGGGCAGGTAATCCTCGCCAGAGGTCTGCCCCTCGTGCCAGGCTGCCTCGCGGAAGGGCGGGACGTGGGTGGCGACGATCACCTGCGGATACTTCGCGGCCGCCGCAGGCAGGACGCCGCGGAGGTGCTCCGCCGCGTCGTCGCCCAGCTTTTGAAGGACGGTGCGCAGTACCGGCTTGTCCACCGTGTGACGGTCCCGCCAGTGCCGCAGCTCGTCAATGAGCAGGAAGTCACTGAGGATCACGTCCGTGCCGTCCAGATCGCCCAGGCGGCCGTCTGCCCAACCGTCGTGGCCGACCAGGGCCGTGCCGGGCGCCGCCTTGTCCTTTTCCTTTGCTACGCCTTGAAAGAGGACATGCAGCCCTCATCGCACTATCCCCGGCACGGTTCGCAAACCTTGGTTCCGTTGCGGAGACTGCAAGAGCAGGGTACCAGGGTCCATTTTACGGCGGTCGATCCACCATTTGGCGCTCGCACGCTTGCGAAGCCAATCTTCAGCGGCAAGCAATAGCTCCTTGTCGCCCTGCTCGTCGCTTGTCCCAAACTGTTCGTAGTCGCCCTCCGTCATCAGTAATTCATGAGCCACTATGTGCTCGATTCTGCGACGGACAGCAAGCAGTTGGTCGTTGCGGATTGACTCCGCCCAAGCAACTTGACGCTCTGATCCCACCAGCGGTGGCAATTCGGGGGTCTTATCCATTGTTTTTCTCCTGCCTGCATGAGGTCCATCGGCGGATTCTTGATTCTGGCTACCTGTCCGAGCCCTGCAACTCTTGAGCCTCACCATCACTGCGGCGAGCCGAGGGTGCCCCGCGGCAGTTGCTCGGGCCCATCGCTGAAGTGCCGGCGGATGTCGAACCGCAGCGGGTAGCGGCCGGTGAGGATCGACGCCCGGGTGGGCGTGCAGACGGCCGACGCCGCATAGAACTGCGTCAGCCGCATGCCACCCTCGGCGAGCGCGTCGAGGCTGGGTGTCGGGTTGAACCCGTCGAAACACGCCAGGTCACGGTAGCCGAGATCGTCGGCCAGCAGGAGCACGATGTTCGGCCGGGCAGACGGGGCCGCTGAGGCTGCACTGCAGCAGAGTAGAAGCAAAACGCAGAAGGTATTGAGCCTGATCATGGTGAGCGTGCCTTGCTGTCGCGGTCTGTTCGGTTCGGCGAGTGCCTATGGCGGTCCACGGGTCCCATTCTATCACGGCCCACCTCGTCCCGCGATGAGCCGCCCTGGGCCGGTGATGGGCCTGTGTATCGGCTCCGCGGCGATCTAAATCCTCCCGTCATAGCGTGTCATCTATCATGAGCGGCCGCTTAGCCGTTGCAGGCCGGCCATTTGGCCATCACGAGCCTGTTTTGTGCCCATTTGGGGGCTCATAGAGCTGGCTTCGTTCGCACTTGCGAGTCGGGCCGTAATGGTCCTTCCAGTCGTCTCCGAGGGCGCCTGTGCCGTGTCCATGCGCAACGGCTGCGCGTCTCTACAAAGTCGTGTCCGAGCAGTGCGCAACGGTTGCGCACTCTGCTGTCCGTGGAGCGGGCCCTTGCCTGCTCCCACAATGTGCCTCGAATGAGGCGGAACACGTTTTCACCAACGTGGCCGCCTCGGGGCGGCCCTAGCTATTGGAGGTCGTCCCATGATCGCGATTCCAAGGAAGCCCAAACACCGACTCAATGCCAAGCACCGGCGGGACTTCGCCGAGAGGATGCTACCCATCATCGTTCGAGTTGCCCGTCAAGCCTTCAGTGATCTTGACGCCGAAGCAAAGGAGGAGGCCGTCGCCGAGGTCGTAGCCGCAGCGTTTATCATGTTCGTCGGGCTCGTCCGCGATGGACGTGAATCGCTGGCCTACGCGACCGTGCTCGCCGCGTACGGCGTGCGCCGTGTGCGGATCGGTAGGTCGGCGGCAACGCCGCAGAACGTCCAAGACGTATCGAGCAAGTTTTGCCAGCTCCGAAAGGGTGTCAAAGTCGAGCGGCTCGACCGCTACCATCGCCAGGAAGGGTGGAAGGAAGTGCTGGTCGAGGACAAACACGCCGGGCCCGCCGAAACCGCCGCCGCCAGGATCGACGTTGGCGAGTGGTTCAACACGTTGCCTAACCGTGACCAGCAGATCGCCGGCGAGCTGGCCCTCGGCAGCCGCACCGGCGAGGTCGCCAAGCAGTTCGGAATCAGCCCGGGCCGGGTAAGCCAAAAGCGGACTGCGTACCGCGAGAGCTGGCGGGCCTTCCAAGGCGAGCGTGATGGCGACGGCCAACACGCCAGGCCGGGGCAATCCGTGCGCGAGGCAGCCTAACGAAGCATCCGGCTTCCAAGCCAGCGGGCGATTTGCCCGAGGACGTCGGTGACTCCGTATCCAAGATACCAAGACTTCGCCGCGGACACCGTGTCCCGCTCTTCGTCGCGCCCGGGCAACGAGCGTTCTGCGTCGACCTTATTCTTTGCCTGCTCCATCTTGCCCATCTTGTATCGTCATCGGCCTACGGGCCCGAACGTCGAGGATTGTGCACCTGAGTATCCCCAGAGCATCCTGCGTGAGCCCCTGTGAGGCCCGTGGCGCTTCTTGCGCCGCAAACTCGACTCCAAGACCTTCTTGGGGCTTTGCGGCTCTCCTGATGCCTCTGAGAGCCTCTGGGCGCCACTGATACATTCCCACTACACCAGGAGTTCACTTGCATGCCTCACCCTGAGCCGATTCCCGGAGCTGCGGGAATCTCTCTGATCGTCATCGGTTGCATTGTCGTATCGCTTGTCATCACGATCGTGACCCAGACTTGGGCGCACTGGCTGGCCTTAGCGGTGGCGCTGGTGGTCAGCTACTGGGCGTTCGCCGCCATCAACGGGCGCTGATCTTCGATCGAGTCAATTCACCAACAACAGAGGTTACTATGTCGCACATTGTTAGAGTCGAGACCAGGATACGCGACGTGCTCGCGGTCCGCGCCGCGTGTCGCCGGCTGGGGCTGGCCGAGCCCGTGCAGGGGACGGCCAAGCTCTTCAGCGGCGAGGCGAGCGGCTTGCTGGTCAAACTGCCCGCGTGGCAGTATCCCGTCGTGGTCGACACCACGAGCGGCGAGGTCCGATATGACAACTACGAGGGCAGGTGGGGCGAGCAGAAGTGCCTCGACGCCCTCTTGCAGGCCTACGCGGTTGAGAAGACCAAGATCGAGGCCCGGCGCAAAGGCCACGTCTGCACGGAACAGCAGCTCGCGGATGGTTCCATCAAGCTGACCGTCAACGTCGGAGGTGCCGCATGAGCCAGCCGACCATCGAGATCATTGTCAGCCCGACCGGCGAAACCACTGTACAAACCAAGGGATTCACCGGCTCGTCCTGCCGCGATGCCAGCAAGTTCATCGAGCAGGCCCTGGGCAAGCAGACTGGCGAGCGGCTGACGGCCGAGTTCTATCAGGCATCAGCGGTCGTTGAGGAGCAACAGCGTGCCTAAGAGATATTCCACGAAACGACCCGACGACGCAGGCGAAAGCGAGGTAGCCCGGCTTGCAGATCAATTCAAACTGCGCATCGACGTAGCGATGAGGTCCGTCAAGGATATGGTGGAGGCTGGCGTTGATTTGTGGGTTGTCATTAACCAACAGCAGGCCAGCGTTGAAACCAAGTTTGAAAACGTCAAGGAGCCGCCGGCGAATCCGGCTCCCAAGGTGATGACGTCGCCACAGGCGGCCGAATATCTGGGCATTAACCCTCAGACTCTTGCTCTCTGGCGATGCACTGGCCGCTACCCACTACCGTTCGTGAAAGTCGGACGAAGGGTTGTCTACCACAAAGCCGACCTCGACAAGTTCATCCACGATCGCACTTTCAACCGGGGCACGACGCGATAGGGCGGCCAACTGAACGCCGCTTTCCTGCGTGGAACATCATTCATTCCCTTTCCTTCTCAGGAGATTGTCCATGAACCTATCCGCTCAACTGGCGGAGTACATTTCCGCGTGCTTCACCGGCCTGTGGATCCAGTCCCACGAGCATGAAGACGCCCTTCGCGAGATCGGCCAACTCTGCCGCGAGCAGGACTGGCGGTTGGCAGCCTGGAACGTCGAGCAGGGCCTGCGTATCCCCGGTGCCGATTCTACGGCCGATCCGGGCGGTGCCGACCCGTTGGCGGCCATTCGGTCGCTGGGCACGCTAGCCAGTCCCGATAGCTCGGCCTTGCTGGTGCTCGAAAACTTCCACCGGTTCACTCAGTCGGCCGAGGTCGTGCAGGCCCTGGCCCAGCAGATCACCGCCGGCAAACAGACCCGCTGTTTCGTGATCGTGCTCAGTTCAGTGGTGCATATTCCCACCGAGGTTGAGAAGCTCTTCGTGGTGCTGGAGCATGAGCTTCCCAGCCGCGACCAACTTGAGGAAATCGCCCGTGGTATCGCCACCGAAGAGGGCGAGTTGCCCGAGGGCGACCAGCTCGAAACCGTGCTCGACGCCGCTGCCGGACTCACTCGCTACGAAGCAGAGGGGTCGTTTGCCCTCAGTCTCGTGAGGGACGGCGAGATCCGGCCCCGCACCATCTGGGACCAGAAGAGCCAGATGCTAAAGAAAAGCGGCCTGCTGTCGTTGCATCGCGGCGGCGAGCGGTTCGACGCCCTGGGCGGCCTGGAGGCACTGAAAAGCTTCTGCTTGAGGGCGATGCGGCGTCAGGGACAGCGCGACCCACTCCGCCGGCCCCGTGGAGCCTTGCTGCTCGGCGTTCCGGGAACGGGGAAAAGTGCTTTCTGCAAGGCACTCGGAGCCGAAACGGATCGCCCGACGTTGATCCTCGACGTGGGATCCTTGATGGGTTCGCTGGTCGGCAGTACCGAATCGAATGTGCGACAGGCGCTGAAGATGATCGACGCGATGGCCCCCTGCGTGTGCATGATTGACGAAGTGGAAAAAGCCCTGGCCGGTGTCGGCAGTTCTGGACAAACCGATTCGGGCGTTTCGGCCCGGCTCTTTGGTTCGCTGCTTACGTGGCTTAACGACCACGAGAGCGACGTATTCACTGTCTGCACCTGCAACGACATCAGTAAGCTCCCGCCGGAGTTTGCGCGGGCGGAGCGGTTCGACGGCGTGTTCTTTCTCGACCTTCCGGATGTGACGCAGAAGCGTGCCATCTGGCGGATTTTCGTCGACCTGTTCGGGCTGGACCCGAAGCAGCCCAAGCCGGTGGATGCCGATTGGACGGGCGCGGAAATCCGGGCGTGTTGTCGACTTGCCGCGTTGCTCGATGTACCACTGATCGAGGCGGCCCAGAACGTGGTCCCCGTCGCCCGCACGGCCCACGAATCGGTCGAGCGGCTGCGGACGTGGGCATCCGGCCGATGCCTCAATGCCGACGCGCCAGGTGGCATCTACAGCCGCAATCCCAACGTCGTGTCGAAGCCAGGGCGCCGGGTGCGCAGGGGCGACCCGTCGAGTAACTGAGCCGCCGTTGCCCTCCACCGCCGATAAGGCGATTTCCGGCCCCGCGGGCTCATCGTCTTTTCCCCCCAACAAACCCTGAACAAGAGGATCAAGCATGGATCACGTGTCGAACAGTTTCGCCACCGGCCTCCGACGCCGCTGGCGGTTGTACATTGCCCTACTGGTTTGTGTTCTCGGGATGGCCTGCCTCAAGCCCGCCACGTTGCTCGCTATCGACGGCTATCAGCAGTTCATCTCGCCGCACAAGGGCTACCGGTGCGCCTACGGTGTACTCTACGGCACCTCATGCTCCCAGTTCGGCGAGCAGGCGATTCGAGACTACGGCCTGATCGGCGGGCTGATCCTTCTGCGGCAGCAGTTCCGCGATTGCAGCGATGCGGCCGCGCTGATCCGCAACGGGGCCTGCCAGGTCAGTGGTGCCCGGGCCGAGGATTCCGACGAGTGCATCGAGAGCGAACGCGACCGCGGCAAGCGCGAGTCTCAGGAGACACGCGACTACTGCATCGGCTGCGCCGAGGGGTGTTGCTCGGACGAGTAGTGCTCCGTCCGCTTGTTCGCGTCCACCCCTATTCCACTCGGAGCACCAGATGTCCATCCCCCACATCGTTATCAACATCCACGGCGGCCTCGTCCAGGAGGTCTACTGCGACCAGCCGCTCGCCGACCTAGTCGTCGTCGACTGGGACGTCGACAGCGGCGACGAGGGCATCACCGAAACTCGTCGCGGCGACGAGACGCTGAGGGCCTACGTGACGCACCCGATCGTCGAGCCCTTGCATCGCCTGGCCGGCAGCGACGTGGAGGCGGTGATTGAGGCGGCCGAGTCACGCGACGCCCTCGACGGCGCCGCGACGTGAAGCAGTATCGAGGCCATAGTCTTCATTCCAGACCCCACTCCACAGGAGCATTTCGCATGAGCACTTTGCTTGATGATCACCATACCCAGACGGCGACGTCACCCGCAGAGCAGTTGCGCACCACGATGGCCGCGATGCGGCTGTCGTTCACCTGGTTCGGCACGCGCAAGACCCTGAGCCCCGACCAGCGGGCACAGGCCGCCGAACATTTCGGCGCCGAGGGCAGCTATCTGTCCGCGGGAAAGAAGCTGCTGGATGTGAAGCACCCGGCCTTCCGCGCGGTGACGGCCGTGAAGAACCGGGCCGTTTCGTACTTCAAGGGCGTATCGCTGCCGTTCCCCGAGCCTGGCCTGCGGCTGATCCGTCACGACCAGCTCGGCGAGATCAACGATCGCATGGGCGAGTTCCGCACTGAGTTGGACGGGGCCGTCGACAAGCTCGACCGGCACTTCGACGCGCTGAAGGCGGCCGCCCGGGAGCGATTGGGCAGCCTGTACAACGAGGCGGATTACCCGACGTCGTTGCAGGGCCTGTTCGCCATGACCTGGGACTTTCCCAGCGTCGAGCCGCCCAACTACCTGCAACAGCTCAACCCCGACGTCTACCGGCAGGAGTGTGAGCGCGTGCAGGCTCGCTTCGGCGAGGCCGTGCAACTCGCCGAACAGGCGTTCACAGACGAGCTGGCCAAGCTGGTCAGTCATCTGACGGAGCGGCTGTCGGGCACCGAGGATGGTAAGCCCAAGATCTTCCGCGACAGCGTCGTCGAGAATCTGCGTGAGTTCTTCCAGCACTTCCGCACGCTCAACATCGGCAGCAGCGAGCAGCTCGACCAACTCGTCGCCGACGCCCAGCAAGTCGTCCGGGGCGTCAAGCCACAGGCCCTACGGGACGACGCCGGGCTGCGCCAGCACGTGGCGACCGAACTCTCGGCCGTGCAGAGCGTGCTCGATGGGCTGCTCGTCGACCGCCCGCGTCGGAACATCCTGCGGCGGCCCCGATAAGGGAGCCCGCCATGCAGCTTGTCATTACCTCCGCCGGCTCGGTCCGCTGCATCTACGGCGAGCAGATCGACCTTCACGCCCTGGGCCGACCGGTGATCCGCCGCGGTTCGCACGTCGAGCCCGATGACCACGGCCAGTGGACCGCCGACCTCTCGCCCGTCGATGGCCCACGGCTCGGGCCATTCCCGACCCGCAGCGAGGCCTTGGCCGCCGAAGTCCGGTGGCTCGAAGAGCGCTGGCTGACGCCGGATCGCTGATCATCCGCGCCCGGGTGTAACAAGCCGGCGCTTTTCATCTTTGAGGCGCCCCGATGCCTGGGGCGGCTGTGTATTTCCACGGCCGCCCCGGGTGGGGCGGTCGCTTTCCATCCTATTCCTTCCAAGGAGTGCAAAGCGATGACCCAAAGTGAAGTGAATCGTGCCGTCGCCCGAGCGACCGGCGAATCCGTCGAAACCATCGGGCAGATGGGCTTCTCCATCGCCGACCCGGACCAGGCCAACTTCGACCCGGAGCCATGCGAGTTCAGCGTCGACCCCGAAGCGAAGATCGTCGACTGGGATCAGCTCGACGTCGACCGCCGCATGCCGCTCGTCGCACAGCCGGCGGCGTGACTTCTTCATCATCCCTCATCAGGCTCCTCCGGCCCGTCTGGGCCGGGGCGGCCGTACAGCCCGCCCAGCGGCGCGACCGTGCGGTCCCACTCCGGGCCATACGGTCGCGCCGGCGACGGGCACCCTCTCAGGAGCCACGCCATGCCGGAGATTCGTTACGAGATCGTGCTCAGCTTCCCCGGGGAGCCGCGGATCAGCGAGTACAAGCCGATCCACTTCGATGCTGCGGTGCAGTACGCCCTCGACTTCGCCCGCAACAACCGCGGCGTGAAGGTGCAAGTCAACGTGTCCGTGCCCATGAGCACTATCCACGAGCACAGCTACGTGCTGTTCGCCTGCGAGTTCCCGGCGCTGGAGCCGTTCATGCAGAGGGCGATCCGCAAGCACTACGGCCGGCTGCCCGGCTAGACCATCACTCCCAAAAACCAGAAGGAAACGATGCCCATGATCGTGATAACCCGCCGCTTGGCCAAGCGGCTGAAAACCGTCTTCCGCCAAGCGTTGAACATCACCTCCCGCAACGAGAACCCGATCGTCCGATTGGCCGGTGGTCCAGAAGGTTTGCGCGTCCGCTGCGGCAACGGCCAGGCCGCCACCGAGTTCCACCTCGAAGGTGAGCAGCCCGACGAGACCATTTATGTTCCCTTCGAGCTGCTCGCCGACATCGAGGGCGGGCGCGATGTGCCCGTGGAGATTCGGGAGCACCAGGGAAGGGTCACTGCGTCGTGGCGCGACGGCAGCGTGCCGCGGCTCATCCAGTGCGAGAGCCCAGAAGTGAAGTCCGAAGACTGGCCGCCCACACCCGAGCATCTCGCCGAGAACCCGCCGCGGCTGCTTCGGGCTCTGGCCGACGCCGGCGCCACAACTGACCCCGACTCGACCCGCTATAGCCTGGGCTGCATCCAGCTCCGGGGCGACCACGGCAAGGTCGTTGCCACTGACGGTCGGCAGCTCCTGGTCGAGGATGGATTCGAGTTGCCGTGGGACGGTGATGTGCTCTTGCCGACGAGCAAGGTGTTCGGCTCTGCGCAGTTGCCCGACGACGAGCCAGTGTTCGTCGGCAAAGTCGAGGACTGGCTCACGTTGCGTGTCGGCCCATGGTCGTTCTGGTGGTGGCTCAATACGGACGGACGGTTTCCCGAGGTGGAGTCGCACATTGGCAAGCCTGAGTTGGCGACAACCGGCCTCGAACTGTCCGAATCGGATCGCCGCTTCCTGGTTGAGAACCTGGGGCGGCTCCCAGGCGACGAGGTCTACAACCATCCGATCACGCTCGATGTGAACGGCGCCATCGCTGTGCGGGCCGAGGGGCCCAACAGCACCTCGGTGACCGAGCTGATCCTGGGCGGTTCGACCGCCTCGGGCGAGCCGATTCGGCTCAACAGCAATCGCCGTTACCTTGCGCGGGCCATGCAACTCGGATTCGACCGGCTGCATGTGTTCGGTCCCAAATCGCCGGTCCTCGCCAGTGACGACCACCGGCAGTTCGTCTGGGCGGTTCTGGATGCCGACTCGGCACTGAAGCCCCGCGAGGATGCGGTGCAGATCGAGTCGGCAAAACCCCAGGTGCCGCCGCCCGTCCGGCGCCCCCGACCTCGAACGAAACGGAGTACCAACACCACCATGCCACAGAAATCCGACAGGAAACCCTCAGCCAACGACAACGGCCACGGCCACGCCAAGCCGGCCAGCCGTGAGCCCGACGACACTCAAGTCGATGCCATCCAGCAGGCCACGGCGCTGCGAGCGAGCCTCCGCGAGGCCGTCGCCCAGACGAGCGAGTTGATCCGCCAGCTCAAGGCGGAACGGAAGCAGAACAAGCAGCTCAGGGGCGCGCTGGCCTCGTTGCGGCGTCTTCGCGACGAGGTGCCCGAGCTGGTGGGGACCGGCTAGGTCCGGCCGCATGTCGCCCCCGGCCATCTTCCGGAACCGGAAGATACAGCTCGCCCCATCATCCGAATCCCAAACCACAACCAAAGGAGAAGTCCATGCCCTTGACCCTCAGTGTTGGGCTGTCGAAGAAAATCGGCCAGCCCGACTACGGCAGCCTCGGGGCGTCGTGCAACGTCAGCGTCGAGATGGACCCGATGCTGCTGCGCGACGACCTCGACACTTTCCACACGCAGGTCCGCAGGGCCTACACCGCTTGCCGGCAGGCCGTCCAGGACGAGCTGGCTCGGCACCAGGCTGAACAACCCGGCCCGGAAACGCCCAAACCAACGCACGGGCCATCCGGCCACGTCCGCGGCGGTAATGGCCACCGTGCCAGTCGACCGCCGAGCAACGGCAACGGGAGCCACACGGCGTCCCAGAAGCAGCTCGATTACCTGAACCAGCTCGCCCGGCAGATCAAGGGCCTGGGCGTGCGGCGCTTGGAGGACCTCAGCCAGCGGATGTTCGCCAAACCGGTGGCCGGCCTCAGCAGCCTCGACGCCTCGGGCCTGATAGACATGCTCAAGGCGATCAAGGCCGGGGAGGTCAACCTCGACAACGCCCTCAACGGAGCGACGTCATGAGCACCAGCCTGCTAACACTTAACCAGCCCGGGCAACGCAGCGGCGGAGTGTGGGATTACATTTCGCCATCAAGATTAAACCTCTGGTTGCGGTGCCCTCTCTCGTGGCGGCTACGTTACATCGACGGCATCCGCACGCCAGCCTCGCCCGCATTGTTCGTCGGAAAACGCTGTCACAGCGGGCTCGAAGACCATTATCGCCACCGGATGCTTGGCGTTACGCTTCCGTCCGAAGAGGTCGTCCGCCGCATGGACGCCGGGTGGGACCAGGCGGTCGCCCACGAGCAGATGACGTTCGATACGGTCGCCGAGGAGACGGCTCTGCGTCAGCAGGTCGCCGATCTGGTCCGAGCGTATCTGGCCCAGGTTCCCGACGACGAACCGCGGCCCCTGGCCGTCGAAGCGACCATGGAGGTGCCGCTCGTCGATCCCGAGACCGACGAGGACCTGGGCATCCCGCTCTTGGGCATTGTGGACCTGGTGCTCGATGACCCCGATGGCCCCGTCATTCGGGACTTCAAGACGTCCAGCCGCTCGGCACCGCCCTTCGAGGTGACCCACGAAATCCAGCTCACGAGTTACGGTTACCTGTTTCGTCGTACCACCGGGCAGGAAGAGGTTGGGCTAGAGATCCATTCGCTGATCAAAACCAAGACGCCCAAGATCGAGGGCCACCGTTATCCGGCTCGCACGGACGCCCATTTCCGGCGGCTGTTCGGCGTCATTCGCGAGTACCTCGACGCCCTTGACCGTGGCCGGTTCAACTACCGGCCCGGCTGGGGCTGCGGGATGTGCGACTTCAGGGACACGCACTGTCGGGTGTGGGCGGGTTGAGTTGTTTCGTTCCCGCACTTCCACGACAACACTCCGAGGAGGCAGAATCCCGTATGGCCAAAGCGAAAAACAAGCTGAACACCGCCGCAATCCGTGGTGCCGTGCTAGTCGCCGGGCTCGTCGCCCTGCTGGCCGGGAGCTGGCCGATCTTCTGGTTCTTGGTGTTGGCCTTGCTGGTGACGGCGATGATCGACGGCGGCATCCGGGTTTAGGGAACTCGTCGCTGAGCTTGATGAGGACCGCCCCTCCGCACCTGGCCATCATGGCCTGGGTGCGGATGGGGCGGCGTTTCGTGACTCTCGGTCACACGTGAATCCCATTCCTCCCTTTTAGCAATCAGCCGGTCGCACGAACATTCCTAGACGGTAGCGGCTGGACGACGTTGCCCGCGGGATGTCCGATGCCCAGCCCTTCGTCTGGCCATCGGAGCTATTCGAGTGGTGCAAACAGGAGCCTCCCGGACATGCTGGCAAAGGGTACGCCGGCGATCAGCCTCCCGCGGGTTATCGGCAGTCTGGAAGTCCCAGCTCCCGAGCCTTCGCAAAGTCAGCTTCTGCCTTCTGTGCTTCTCCCATGGACGTGAAAATGCGTCCACGGGCAGCGTATGGGTGAGGCCACTTGGGATACTGGGTGATCGTCTGCTCAGCCAGCGAGAGCGCCTCTTCAACCTCTCCTTTGTTGGTGTGCTCGTCGACCGCCATACACGCACCAACCACTTGCATCAGCGTGAAGAGCGTTGGGGTCGTTGCCAGAATGGCCAGGAGCCCAAAACCGGCAAGGCACAGAGCAAGTACGCGAACGCGAGGACGCCGGATCCCCCGAGTCTTCTTGGTTCGGAAAGGGCTCGTCCCCA
This sequence comes from Thermoguttaceae bacterium, assembly GCA_040772845.1. Classification (GTDB taxonomy): domain Bacteria; phylum Planctomycetota; class Planctomycetia; order Pirellulales; family Thermoguttaceae; genus PWXP01. The sequence goes on along the minus strand of JAXGXG010000001.1, from coordinate 2,865,778 downwards.
AGCCGACCACAAGTAGGCAGACACCACCGAAAACAAGGACGAGCGAGGCTAGCGCTGCCACACAGCCCGCCCCGCAAAGCCAAGTCATGTACGGCGCCGTTTGGTAGAGCTGTAACGCCACCACCGCGTAGAACAGCAGCATCGCCACGCCAAGAGCAGCCAGCCCGGCGCTAAAGCCAAGCCAACCATATAGAAACCACGGGCGGCCAGCAGCGTCTTCTGCTGAGGAAACCGAGGCGTTAGAGGCTGGTATTTCCATAGTCCGTCTCCGACCAAGATCCTGTATTGGTGCTGCTGGCGACCGCTCTGATCGACGGTGACGCCATAGTTTGGGGTGCTCGCCGTTGATGCTGATATGGGCCGCCCCTCCGCACTGGGCCGTGAGGGCCCGGGTGCGGTCGGGGATGCGTTTGAAGGCGATCGCGGGAGGCCGCCCCTGTCCTTTTCTTAAACATCCGATAGGAGCAACCGGATCAGACCTCTTGCTGTCAGGTTCCACGGTCAGAACCATCACTGACGCTTGTGTCTTCAGACGAAGGCCTTTTCTCGCCGTCACAGTCATTCGTCTGGCGTTCGCTATTCTTACCCATAAAGGCAATGAAACACGTGACCGCCAAGCCGATGAAGTGCCCCGAAACGAGTCCCTCTAAGAATCCCTGCCCAATCAGCACATAGAAAAGCCCCATGAGAAGCCCAGCTCCGACCCCCATCAAGATGCCGACGCCGGCAAACTCGCGGAAATAGTCGTTGCCGATCAGGTAGAGAACTCCAAAGATCAGCAAGTACACTGCTTCGACCGCAAAGAAGTTGCCCATGAGTTCAGACTCTCGTCGTTAAGGGTGGTGAGGCAGACAGCCAGAATCAAGCAAAGGATCAAGCGAAACATATTGGCACCTCCTAGTCCCACGAGAAAAGGTGGTCAGGTTTCATTGTGATGATGACGGATACTGCTCTGCTTCAGGGGCATCCTGCATCTTGGGATCGTCGCAGGCCGCTGTGTCACCCTGTGCCACTGCCCCCAAAGCGCTGCCCTCGTCCCTCACGTAACCGATGAAAATGCCCAGCGAGAGCATGGCGATGACGAAGCCGAGCCAACCACTGGATATGAACGTATTGTACAAGCCGTGTAAGAGTGACACGCCCAGGAGGCCGGTCAGGATCAAGACCCGACGCGCCGCGACAGTTCTTGTCGCGAGTCCAACGAAGTACGCAGAAATGCCAGTCCAAATAGCATGCAGGAAGGGAAGGCTGATCATGCGCAGTAGTTGCACAATCAGGTAGGTGCCGTACCCAAACTGCGCAGACTCGTGGCCCGCACGGTACATCGCACAGTACATAATGGCTTCCGTCGCCCCGAACGCGAGGCCACTCACTACCCCCAGGTACGCGATTGTTGTTGGGCGTGGGGGCCGGGCGAACCGATGTGCGAACCACAACACAGGCAGCAACTTGGCCGTTTCTTCCACCAGTCCTACGGCGAGCGTCATGCCGATCAGCCGCCCGAAGATACTTGCGGACTCCGGCGCAGCGAAGACATCCCGCACTACCGGCAAGACACTGCCAATCACTCTCACAATGAACACAGCCACTACACCAAGCATGGATGTGAATAGCCAAGTCCCAACGATACGTTGCAGCCCGAGATGCTCAGGCCGAATACACCGATGGACCAGAGCGGCCCAGACGACGGAGAAGTAGACTCCGAAAGACCAAGACGCTTCTTCAAGTGTCGTGTCTCGGTTCAGGTAGTAGCACATCAACAGAAACGGGAAGCCGAAGGCGAACGAAATGAACTGGACCCACACCAAGGTCCATGGACGATCCGTGAGCCAGTTATGGAACGGAACCAGTTGAGACCAGCTCACAGAGCCGAACTCGGCCTTCCAGCGATCCAAGTCCACTGGGTTGTTTCGTTCATCAACTTCTCGACCATCTGCCGGAAGGGGCGTTTCGGGATCGGGCATGTGCTGTAACCTGTCCTATTTGTGGCTTTGACTGTCGGGCCTGGATGGGGGCATGTGCCGCTCGAACAGCACGACTGCATCCTCCGGTCGCTCGGCATCCCGAGAGGCCGGCGGGAGGGCCTAGCCAACAGAACGTATCGCGCTGAACAGACCACCGAAAATGCAGCCGGCGGCCAGGAACTTGAAAAAACCTAGTTCGGTGAACTCACCGATGCCGTATAACGCGATGGCGGCGACGACTGATCCACCTCCCAAAAAGACCGCCTGCAACGTCTTCTCGCTCATCGTGCTGTCCTCCAGGATTTTGGCTCCACAGGATATAACGTGGCCGCGCAACAGCAGTTTTGCGAAGATGCGGCCTGAGCGGCCAAAGGCAGCAGTTCTTGGCCTCGGCCGACGCCAGTAGCCGAGAGGCGGTTGAGGGGCTCCCGGCAACAAGCCGAGGGGCGGCTGAGCAAACAGAGCAGCGGTCGACCGCGAGGCTATTCGCCAGAGTGGGGCTCAGATCGAACCAACTCCGGTCGATTCTTCCGCCCGAACCGCGCGGCGAAGGCGGCGGGGGTCAAGTTTTCCTGGCGGTCGCCAAACTGGACCACGTACACGGGGGTCTCGTGTGTCGGGAACTCACCCGCGAAATGACCCGTCTGCGGATTGATGACGAGCCAGTTCCCTTCAGCGAGGGAACAGAAAATCAGTTCGATCTCGCCACTTTTCAGGTTCTTGATGCTCTTGGCGGCACCGAGCCGCGTTACCAGCCGAGTGCCGCTAGGCGATAGACCACGAAGTCTGTGATTGGCGCAAGTCGAGCCTGCCGGCCCCAAGTCGGTCATTGTGACATGGGACTCCCAGAGGTTCCCCTTGGTCTGCTTAAGCAGTCGACCTTCTGGGACTTGCCAATGGAAGATGCCGTCGACACCGCCTGGGTAACTGGACGTGATGAGGATGTCGCCCTTCGCTGTCCAAAGCAAGAACCATGCGTAGCCGGTAGCCCAGGAGCGTATGGTCTCACGGTTCTCGACGTCCAGCAGGTAAATCCGCGAGCCCCGACCGCCGAGAGCCAACCAGCGGCCTTCAGGGGACCACGCCAATGAGGACACACTGCGCTGGCCCTCTGGACTGCTATGTGGAATCTCCTTGCCGCTGGAAACCTCCCACAGGCGGACGAAACCCTTGTCCAAACCGACCGCGATCAGCTTGCCGTCCGGGGAAAAGGCGGCATCCCACACCCAACTCTCGCATCGGAGTGTGCGGTGCGCCTTGCCAGTTGCCGCATCGAAGACCTTGACTAACCCATCGCGCCCACCGGCCGCAACCAATCTGCCACGCGGGGACCATGCCACGACAGTGAGCGGGAATGGACTGGACGGCACCGAGAATCGTTGCTTGCCGGCCTCGATGTCCCACAGACGGCAATGGCAATCAAAGCCGCCCAGCAATAGCAGTTCGTTACTCGGTGACCACGCAACCGAAGTAATCAGTCTCGTTGAACTGGGCCGTAGAGACCGAACCTGATTGCGATCTGGTTCGTAGGTGAAAAGGCCGCCGTCCTCCTTGCCACAGTAGACACGCTGCCCGTCTGACGCCCAAGCTATTGCCGTGGCGCACTCTGGAAATACCACTTGTCGCTGAAGCTCTTTGCGAACGTCGCCGTCCCACATCTGCAAGAAGTCGTGATCCATTGGTAGCCCCGTGAGGAAGACGAACTTCGATCCATCCGGGGACCAGGCCATGTCCGTCACGTCCCTCAAGCTGACCTCCAGCCGCCGGGCCTGCCACTTCTCGGCTTCTTCTCGAATCGAGAGAGTCTTGCGGCCCCCGCATGAGGCCAGCCGGGTGCCGTCTGGTGACCATGTCACCCGCCGGATTGGGCCGGGTTCCGCATCAACAAACTCGTGTATCGGTTTCCCGGAGGAGATGTCCCAGATACGAAGCACACGATCGACGGTCCCCGAGGCCAGTCTCGCACCGTCGCGTGCAAAAGCAAGGGCAGCTACGGACGCTTTATGACCGACAAAGCTCCTGACCACCGCTCCCGTCGCGGGGTCGCGGAGGTGGATAATGCCGCCCTTGTGACCGCTAACCAAGCCGCCTTCCTTGGACCATGCAACCGAAACCGCTGAGTCCTTATGCGTCTCTGCCTCCCACAGCAGCTCACCGCTGTCAGGGTCCCACAGCCGCAGCGTACCAGCGGCTACTGCCAGGGCCGAGTCATCCGGGGCCCACGCCAAACCGCTGATGGGTCCGGGCTCCACAATCACCTGGGCTAAGTCACCTGTCGGAAGATACCACAGACGCACACACCCCACCTCGCTACCCGTGGCGAGCATATCCCCCTTGGGCGAGAGCGCCATCGTCGTAATGGCCGCCCGGCCGCCGCGGGTCTCGATCGTCCACGAGCGGACCCCGGGCAAGGCCGCCGGGCGCTGGACCATCGCCAGCGGGTTCAGGGGCTCGGTAGCGTCATCCGGCGTGTCCTTTGGTGCATCGGCATGTGAATCGCCCGAACGAGATTCAATCGTCACGGTGACCGCTTCGCCGCCGACGATCTCCACGGTGGGCGACGACACGCCGTATTCGGTCTTGCCCTTGGAAACCTGAATCTGGTAGCCGCCCGGGCCAAGCGGCACGCGATACTCTGTCTTGCCGCTGAGCAGGGCCAACTCGTCGCCGGACTGGCTGAGGCGGACTTCGACATCGGGAGCCGGGCTGCGGATGATCAGCTCGCCCCGCTGCGTCCGCAGCCGAATGATCAAGGCCGCCAGGACGATTCCCCCGAAGAGCAGACCGAGCAGGATCAAACGCACTCGCGGCCGACCAGCGGCAGCGGTGCTTTGGGGTTGAGGTCGAGGTCTCGCCGACGCCCCCGTAACGGCCTCGGGGCACGACATGCTCGGCGTTTCACCTCCCTGAACGTCCTCCGCAGACTGAGCCTCTACGAGTTCCTTCGCAAGCGGCTGAAGGTTGGCTTCGGCGGCCAAGGGGGCGATAGCCTCCGCGATGTCGGCGGCCGTTTGGAACCGTCGAACCGGGTCCTTCTCCAGCATTTGCTCCAGGATGGCACTGACCGATTCCGGCACATCGGGTCGATGCTTGTGGATCGGAGGCACGGGCTCCGAGGCGTGCGCCAGCAGCTTCTTGACCAAGGTCGGATGGGCGGAATCGCCAAAGGGCGGGCGACCAGTCAAGAGGTGATAGAGCGTGCAGCCCAAGGCGTAGATGTCGGTGCGACGATCGACGTTATGCGCGTTGTCAGCCTGCTCGGGCGCCATGAAGTCGCCGGTGCCCATGACTTGGTCGGTCCCTGTCGTGCGATCCTCGCCAGACTCGCTCTCGTCGAGCCGCGCCAGCCCCAGGTCGAGCACCTTGACGAACCCGTCGCTCGTGAGCATCAGGTTCGACGGCTTGACATCCCGATGCACGAGCCCGTGCTCGTGCGCATGGTGCAGTCCCAGCGCGGCCTGGCGGACGATCTCACAGGCCTCGGGGACCGGCAGCGGGCCGTGCCGGCGGACCGCCCGGGAGAGGTCGAGGCCATCGAGTAGCTCCATCACGAGGTAGTGCTGTCCGTCAAACTCGCCAGCGTCGTGGGCGCGCACCAGGTTGGAATGGTCAAGGTTGCCAACCGCTTCCATCTCTCGCTCGAAGCGAGCCACGGCCTGCGGGTCGCGCAACCGGTGGCCAGGAAGCACTTTGATGGCCACCGGGCGCTTCAGCCGCGGGTGGAAGCCCCGATAGACGGTGCCCATGCCGCCGCGTCCGATCCGCCCAGCGACCTCGTACTGCCCGAGTTGCCGAGGCGGTGGCGTGTCGTCGGGTTCGTCTTCATCGCCGGGCCGCCTACCCCAGATGACGCGGCTAAGCTCCTCCGCCTCGCGGAGTTGATCTTCGAGCTCGTCGGAGATCGGCCCGCTCGGCTCGGAGGCTCCGCTGCGCAGATCGGCGGCGACCGAGTCCTCCAGAGCATCCAGCGTGTCGAGGACGGCCTGGCACTTCGGGCACGTTTCCAGCTCGCTCCCAATCCGCTTTAGCTCGGCCATCGGGAGCCGGCCGAGCGTGAAATCGGCGAGCACCTCGCGGTCGAAGCATTTCGGGTGCGTGGGGCTCTGCGGTTCAGCCATCGTCGTGGAACTCGGGGTCCGATCGCCTGCCAAGGATTCAAAGTCACTTCGTCGATGTCATCGGCCCTACCAGTTGTAACCGCCGAAGACGTTCCGTCGCGTGCTCCATGTCTTGCCACCAGAGTGATAGTCTTGTCCGCCGAAGACGTTCGGTGTCGAGTAACCAGTCCGACCGTTGCCGAAGTTGAAGTTCTGGCCGCCGAAGACGTTGCGGGTGCTGTAGCCGGTATTGCCATTTCCAAAGTTGTACTGAAGTTTTGCAAACTCACTCCAACCGCAAGTGAGCCATCACATGGTCGCGGCTGCGTCCATAATCGGTAACCTGCTCAATAGCCCAGTCCAGGGTGGATCGCAGCGTCTCTCGCAATACTGCGCGACAGGCTTCGCCGATGGTCGTCAGCTTGCAGGAGGCCCATTCCTTCGCGCGGGCCTGCTTGAGTTGGGCCATGAGCAGAGTGTACGCCAGCATGACCAGGTACATGTGCCGGGTTTGGCCCTGGCCGTCGCGCAGCTGACAATCTCCCATGCCAAGCTCTTGCTTCCCGTCCCGATGAAAGGTCTCCGTGCCTGTCCATCGATAGCGATAGACCTGCAGAATCCGAATCACTTCCCAGGCTACGCGGTTGGTTATCAAAATCTTGCGCGGCTCACGGTCGCGCTTCTTGTCCCAAATGATCACGATCCGCACCTTGTGCTCGACATTGGGGATGCGAATGCTCGTCGTGAAATACCATTGCTGCTTTCGGCCACGCTTGAAGGGCTTCCGGCTGTCCGGATCGATCTGCCCGGCCATTTCCTCCGCCCTCAATTCGCCGCCCTTCCAACAAATCTTCCGATTAAACTTCAGGTCGCCCACGTAGCCGCGAGGACGGCCAAACCGGTCCTTCTTGCCATGAATGTGATTGAGGATCTCGGCGTTCGTGAAGTAGCTATCAAAGGTGAAGTCGCCCGGAATCTCATGCTCACAAACCCAATCCACCAACTGGCAGAACAGCTTGGTGTGGTTGAAGAACTCCTCGCCCGTTGCGTCGCACTGCTCGCGTTTCCTGAAACGCCGGAACTCCAGGGGGTAGTGCTTGTCACTGGTGCATACGTAGTTGGCAATCAGATAGTCGTGGGCAATCTTGTTCCGTCCTTCGGCATGGTCCCAGAACCAGCCGACGTCCTTGATCAGTTTGCCATCGTGGTCGATCAACACGTTGTCGATCGCAATCACCCCCCGATCGCCGTAGCGGGTGCTCGAGTCCTTCTGCAACCACCTCAGCCGACGCTCGTTCAACTCAGCCTCGTCCCACTTCACCTCGGTGATGAAGCGGTTCAGGCACGACTGATCCGTCGTCATAGCGAACTCGTAGTTGATTCCCCGCACGGTCTTTCGCGCGGCCACCATCAACCCAGTGAGGTATTCGGCAAAGTGGCGCCGCTCCGGTTCGCAGACAAACAGGTCGCCGAACTCTTCCACCGCACTCTGCACCACACGTGGAAACGAGGTGATCCCTGGCATTGTCGCACCCTCCGTGATTGCCATGGCCACCTCAAACTACCCCATTTTTGCGCCAAAACCCCTATTTTTACAAGCCCAATTTGATGTTTGCAAAACTCCAGTTGTAGTTCCGTCCACCGAAGACGTTCGGTGTCGAGTAACCAGTCCGACCGTTGCCGAAGTTGAAGTTCTGTCCCCCGAAGACGTTCGGGGTGGAGGAACCCTGGGCGCTGCCGGAGTGCCAGTTCTGGCCACCGAAGGCGTTTGGGGCTGACCAGCCGTGTTGCGCGTGAGCGGAGCTGGCAACGAGCGCCACAATGATCAGCAACGCCGGCAGAAGATAGTGGGTACGCATGGCGAGTCCTCTCGATAGGGTGGTACTGGTCGGTCGACTCTTCCCTCAACACACCTAACACCGAAGCGCAACATGACTTTGGCGGACGGTCTCTTCTTTTCTTCCAAGGCTAAGCTCTGGAGGAAGTTACGGTTCCAGGTCGCCAAGCTCTTCACGGACCCGCCGCAGCACCCGCGACTTGGCCATCCGCACGGCAGCCGGGCTCATCCCCAGCTCCTCGGCGACGTCCCGGCCCGTCCGTCCGTCGACCTGCACGCGCCAAAATGCCTCCCAGGTGCGAGGCTCGAACTCGGCGCGGACGAGTTCCAAGGCCCGTGTGCGAAGGTCCTTCAGCGCCTGACGTTCAGCATCATCCTCCAACGCCATGGAGGAGGTCTCCTCGGAGCCGCGGATCTCGTGGAGCCGGCGGTTCGCCTCGGAGCCGCCGATCGCCTGAGGCTGGCCGGCCCTTCGGCGATGGTAATCCATGACCTTGTTGCGCGTAATCGTGCGCAACCACCCCCGGAAGGTGTCGCCGGGCCGATTTTTGTGAAACCGGTCGATCCCCCGGGCCACCGCCGCGAAGACCTCCTGGAAGACATCCCGGGCGTCGGCCGGTTGAAGCCCGTCACGCCGCACCCAGAAATCGACCAGCGGCCCGTAGAGGCGCACGAGCCGCCGCCACGCCTCGCTGTCGTGTTGCCGTACGCGTTCCACCAATGTCAAGGAGGTCGACCCCACGGAACGGTAAGACGGATTCGTGCCCATACCTCAGTCCCGGCAGCTCCCAAAACTTGCTTCCCAACGTGCCCAGTATAATCAGATTGGGGGAGGGAGGAAAGGAGCCGGTAGGCCGGCTGGAGAAGGGGCCGGCGGGCGCAGAGCTGTGCCTTGATCTCCGATAGGTAGCCCAGCTCGCGTGTGCCCAGGCGAAAAGAAGGGCGGCCCCGGAACGAAATGCTCCGAGGCCGCCCAACGTGGTCGTGGCGACGGACGATAGGTTCCTGCTCTTGGCTTACCAGAGCCTTCCATGACGCCTTTTGCGGAGCCGCGCATCGCCCTCGATTGCTTTTCTGGGCTGCTTTCCTGGGCGTCGTGAGCCCCGCGAGCCGTCCGTCCGCTGCTGAGAGCGTAGAGTATCCCGTTGTGCGACACTCTCTGCACTCATTTCCGACTGCGAGTTGCAGCCGGTCGACCTGGCCGGTTGAAACCAGCCACCAAACTTCAGCCTCTTCATGAGCATTTGCCTCATGAAAGAGCTACTCCGCAGGCCGGTTACGGCGTGCCTTCCCCGGGCTCTCGCCGCGGGGAAGCTCGGGAGTTCGCAGTCCTCCGTTTCCGGAAGACTGATGGGGCGGCCCACTTGGAGCCGCCTTGGCCGGCACCATATCATTTGCGGTGCCAGCAGGCCGGGGCACGCTGCCCCGGCAACTTTCTCATCTACTGGCCATAACGCAGCAGCGCAACACGACGTTCCTCTCCCTCCAGGTCACCAGCCATCTCAAGCCCCTCCCGTATCCGGAGGCGTTGCGGCCACTCGACGGCATGCTCGCGCACGACTCGTTGCCGTCCTCGCCCGCTGCCGCGATGCTAAAACACTTCGTTGCTAGAAACGGTTTTCACTGCCTATTGTTGAATGGCGATCGCGAGCACCAATGTTCGAGCCGCACCGAACTCTACCCGCCCCCTCGGGGGGTGTGGCGATGTGCGGACACCGATACTGGCGGGGTTGCTGAGCGAGAGGCTGCCTCCCTGTTCGCAATCAGGTGGGGTAGGCGATTTGGGCAGCCGAGTCCTGACGAGACACGGGTCGATACGTCGGTAGCAGCCGCATTTTCGTACCCAAACGGGTCCCTTACCGGCTGCCCTACCGCCGGGAGTCGGAGTAAACGGGGCATTAACATGAGACTCCACGCTCTCAAGACGGTGATAATCGCCCTGGCGCATGACTAACCGCATACTACCCCGCGCCTTTCACAGCGGAACTTGCCCGTGCGCAAAGGGACCGAGGCCAGCACAGTGGCACGTCGGGCAAGGTCGCGATGCGGACATGTAGTCACCCTCGCCGACCACGGCCACGTGAATCGCACGAGCACGCCCCGTAAGGCCGCGAAGTGGGCACTCCGGCATGGAAGCCTTCGCCAGCCTTGTGATGCGTCAGAGAGCCGCCAGGGGCCTCAGTCGAGGTCCTCAGCGACTGACCCGGGGTCGCCGCCGCGAGCCACCGCGCGACTCCAGCAGAAGAAACCGGTCGGGCGCTCTGCTGCATCGCCGGATGCGTATCCCCAGTCTGGTTGCGCACAACTCATGATCCAGCGCTCCGCTCCATCGCCGTCTGCATGTCCTTGATCTGGTTGCGCGCAAACTGGATGGCGCTCCTCCTGAGCCGCAGATGAACCGAGACCTGACTCCCGAGCTTCGCCCCAATCGCCAGCCCCAAGCTGATCCAAAGCAGGCTATCTGGAGCGCCTCTCCCAGGATGATTGTTTCCAACCCGACCCGCAATCCAATCTCTCGGGCGACGAGTCCCCGAGGAGCCCGACTGACCCTTGTGGTTAAAACGCGCAAAGACTTTGCGCGTCTGTCCAAAACACAGACGCGCAAAGTTCGCAACTTTGCGCGTCTGTCTGCTTGGCGATGGACGTACGCGGCACTGTGGCACGTGCGTGCGTGGATGAAAACGGGGCGGCGATCGCCGCCATCACGTCAGACCAGACGACTGTCGCGACTCGGCTGCAAGACCCCCGGGAACCTCATGAAGCCAGGGCTCAGCGGTCACTTTCTGCCCTGAACCGCGCTGAGAGCATCCACGACGGCAAGGACCGTTGGCGATTCCGTTGCTAGAAACGGATTTGGACAGAAAGCAGGAAATCTCTCCGCGAGCCAGACTCGGACTGTGAGTCGTCGGGCGAGATCAGGTAGTCTTACGGCTCCCCGGGCCGGCAGTTCCTGCGCACGTCAACAAGAGTAGCAACAGCATGTGCTCGCCGGTCGCCGTGTAGGTCAAGTGCATGAAAAGGGTAGCTTCCCAGCCAAGCAACCAACAGTTGGGTTGGCGCGCGGGTCGCCAAGCTGAGGGGACAGAGTAGATCTGAGACTTGCGCGACTACCCGGTCGCCATCCTAAGTCCGCGCTGTTCCGTCAACCAGGCCTGGAGTGAGTCAACAAGGTGGATGGGTTGGCGCGCCGGTCGCCAAGCTGATGGGATGGAGTAGAGCTGACAAGTACGCGCGTACCCGGTCGCCAATCCGAGCCTCTGCTTCCGGTCAACCTGGTCTGGGTTAAGTCAAGTAGTCAGATGGATTGGCGCGCGGGTCGCCGAGCCAGCCTCCTACTAACTTTGCTGGTTCCAGGCTCTGTCGCCAAGCTGGTTGAGACTAATGTGGATTCAAAAAAGAGCGAAGAGTCGCCGCTGCATAGCGGCGACTCTTCTTAAGACCCAAGGTGTCTGTCAGGTCTGTGAAGTGTGAAGTAGATGTATGTATGTGCGCGGAAATGACCCGGGGTGCGCGAAAATGACCCACAGGTGCGCGGAAATGACCCGGGGGTGCGCGGAAATGACCCCCTGCTAAAGAATGGTGCCACCATGCTTCTTCTCGGCGATCCTGTACACCTCCTCATCGAAGTCGATCAGCGCGCTCTCGATCCTGTCGGCGATCGGCCGGACATGGAGGGTTGTCTGCCCAAGGCACTGTTTCGCCTTGAACTGCCACTGGTGCGTGAAGATGAACCCCATCTTCGTCAGGCTTACCAGCCACTCCCGGATGCTCGATGGCGAGCAACCAAGTTCCCGGGCCCAGGCGCGCGGCGACTTGGCGACCCAGTGAACCCCGTTTCGGATGATTCTCGTGCGAGGCTGAGGACGACCGTTGTGCTGGTTTGCCGGCGCCGCGAAGTACCACAGGATCTGCGACAGCAGGTAGGCCGGCCCAGCCCGACGATCGCAGAGGAGCATCACCCTGTCCGTCACGTAGGTCCCGCGATGGCGGCGCCGATCCATCATCTCTTGCCGGGTGAACGAATCGTACCACTGCGGTACTCGGCCCCTGAAGATCTCGCTGCTGCCCCGGTAGTCGATCAGCATGGCAAGCTGCTTCGAGCGATGTCCGTTCCGGCAGAGGACATACTCTTCGTGGGCGACCTCCAAGCCGGTGGCCTTGTAAATAGCCTTTCCCAGTTCGCGGGCCCTGGGCCTGATCAGATAGCCGTTGGCCCGGCACTCCCCGTGGTACTGGTCGACGACCTCGCGGCTATCTCTCACCTCGACAAGGCACTTCCTCTGTAGCGACTCGCGAACCCGCTTGACCGTCCTGCGGTCCATCAGGAGTTCGGCGGCGAAGCCGCGATCCGTCCCGACCCACCACCGCTGCCGGTTGCTGTCGATGTAGCGGGCCCGACACTGGCGACCCTCATGGGTAGAGAGCTGCTCTGGAGATGTTATCCTGGTGCCCCGACACGTGGTCGCGTCGTCGAAGAGGTGGAGTACCCACGCCATGAGCCGGGCCTCCCGGGGATTCGGCAGGAGCTTGGCGAGCCAGTGCGGAATCCACACTCCAGTGTTGGCGTTCTCTGGCGACAGCTCGTTACAGGCCGAGCTGAGGTGCCACCTGTCCAAGGGCAGGTCCGGGTTGCCCTTATTCGCCTTGGCGATCTCGTAGCTGTCCTGCCGGTCCTCCAACTCGTCGCGAAGGTCCTCGGCTATCGCGGCGGCGTGGCCTGGATAGCCATCGTGGCCACGGGGCTTCAGGTGGCGGGTCAGGCCGCGTCGGCGTCCTCGCCGTGCCCGCGGCTTGCCGTTTCGATGTTGATGATTGCGCAGGGTGACGCTAGACTGACGAGAGTACGGGCTCTCCTCGGACATAATCGGGTCCTCCACAAACCTCGGGGTTCGTACAAACGGGTTCATGCAGGCCGTCGCGGTGGTCCCCGCGGCGGCCTGTCGCTTGCGCTAACGTAGCACTTGCGGGCAACTGACCCAACAGCACACTACGGTCTGGTCACGCCCTACATGGTCATTGAGTCCGTCGTACTGCGCGCTTGCCAGAGTGGAGCAGTTTGACAGACAGCCCGCCCAAAGGGTTTTCGTTGCTGGAAACGGATTTGGCCGAGACGGTGCTCGAAGCCCTGGGCAGTTCGCCGCTAAGGTGTCTGTTTCGGCTGATGTTTCGTGCGGACCGCGTGACCGCCGCGGTCCAGACGCCCGCAGAGGCGATTGGGCAGCATGGGATGCCGGGTAGGCCTCCACATCGAACGACGCCGTAGCCCTCAGTCGATATTGGTCCTGAGGATAGCCGTTTGCTGGCCCGTCTCATTCGGCGGCTAGTGCTTCTGCATCTTCATCCTCCTCTTGCGATTCGGCATCCAAGGCCGCGTACTTTTCCTGGAAATAGTGGAGGAACGGATTGACCTCATCGGGGAGTCGCCACTGCCAGTGCCAGGACCAGTTACGCTAGTCGGCGAACACCAGGCATCGTCGTCGGAACATGCCCACGCACACCCCTACGACCTCGCCAATCTGATACACCACGGGGGCGTACCCGTGGACAGGGATCTGGTTCAGCGCACCTTGCTTGTCTCGTCGCGCAGCGACCTCGACGGGCCCCAGATCAATGGCCTCGCCGGTAACCTCGTCCTTTCGCACGGCATGAGCCCCGACGTGCGTGAGACCGTCCCAGCGATGGTAGTGAAGTTCGCCCGTGTGGAGTTGGAAGTCGGCTTCATCAGGACCCTCGAAGTACGCCGCGATACCGAGTTCCAGACGCCGTTTCTTCGCGCGAACATCCGAGACCCAAGCCACGCAGATGTGATTGCTCAGCGCCACGGGGTCCTCGAAATCGCGCAGATCAGTCTCGATGAGCAACAAGTCGCCCGACAGCAACCCTGCCTCGGGGTGTTTCAGGATCGACGCCGTGCCGGCAAGCTCCAGCCAGTACCGCGTTGTTCGGTGCTGGGCGACAATGGAGAACCCAGTGTCACCGAGGCGAACTCCGTGATCGCCCGGGGGGCCAGGTAGTGGCTCGAATACGACCGGTAGCGACGAGGGTGTGCTAGGCGGTGGCTCAACAGCACCCACTAACGGTTCGCCCTGCCCCTCGAAGAGCCATTCCGCGTTCACCTGCGGATGGGAAGCAACCTGGGCAAGAAGCCGCTTCCCCGGCTCTCGGCCGGACTCCACCCGGGAGAGGGAGGACGCGGCGCAACCAACATCGCGGGCCATTCGCGACTGGTTCCCATGCCAGTGGGCCTTCAGTAGGTGCCTGACCCGGCCCCCTGCTGTAGAGGGCGGGGTTTCCTTGCTTCTGCGCTTGGCCATTGGGCTCTCCAAGAGGAGGGGGGTTGCAAAGCTATGAAAAGCATACTATAATCCGTGGAGCACGTCAACACCGCGACGGGAGAGTGCCCCGCCTGATACCGGATGTGCCATCCCGGGAGCCTGATCGCCAACTGCTGGTTGGGCGGCCCGGCGGAAGAGCGTTCGCGGCGGCTCGCGAACAAGGGCCGTCAAAGGAGCGTCAAATGAAGAAGAGTAGTGGTAAGGGCGGGGATGTCTCGCCCGGGCACGACGAGTTCGTGCCGAAGTTGGAGCCGCGGGATCAGCGGCACTTGGAATCGTTGCAGCGGAAGTTTCAGCTCGTCCGCGACTATGTCGGGGCGGTTGCCACCGGTCGGGCAACCGGTGCCTATGTTCATGGCCCTGGCGGCTGTGGCAAAAGCTACACGATCATCACCGAGTTGGACCGTCTGGAAGTGCCCTACCGGCTATTCAATAGTCGGATGACTGGGCGGGGGCTGTACAACAGCCTGGAGGAAGCCCCCGACGAGATTCACCTCCTGGAAGATATGGAACAGCTCTTCCGGGACAGCGGGGCGCGTGGCGTGCTGCGCAGTGCGCTGTGGGGATCTCCCCGCAAAGGCAAGCCCGGGCCGGTCGAGCGGCCGGTCACTTGGTGCACCTACAAGATGACCCACGAGTTCGTTTTCACTGGCGGCATTGTGATGACCGCCAACCGCCCCTTCCCGGAGTTGCCGGAGTTGGAGGCCATCAAGACCAGGATCGCGTACACGCAGTTGACGGCCACGGACCTGGAAATGACGGCCCTCATGCGTCACGTCGCGGCGAAAGGCTACGTGCACGGGGTCGACGAGATGTCTCCCGAGGAGTGCGGCGAGGTCTGCGAGCACATTATTCGGGAGTGCCGGGGGCTCAACAGGGCCATCGACATGCGGATGCTGATCAACGGGTTCGCCGATTACATCCAGTGGCGGGAATGTCTGTCCGGCTGCGAGTGGAAGGACGTCGTCGCCGCCCGGATCAAGCAGCGTCCCACCGTGCTGCAACGAACACAGTCCCTCGGAGAGCGGGCTGCGCGGAAGCAGCGGGAGCTGGAGATCGCGGCCGCGATTGATGCCGAAACGAGCGATCGTGCGACTCGTCGTGACCGGTGGGTCGAGCAGACTGGCAAGTCTGAGCAGACCTTGTATCGCCGGCTCCAAGAGCTGGGCGAGAAGAAAAGTGAGAACTGAGAAACTGAGAAACCTGACGACCGCCGGGCGAGGGGCAAGCTCCTCGCTCGGCGGTGAAATGAACGCCGGATGCTGGCATCTGGCGGTGCGTGAAGGCGCAGGCCGAGAAATGGGCTGCCCAGTGAGCGCCCTGTCGGTCACACCGGACGCGACGATGAGCGGAAAGCGGGCTGTGCCTGAACCCGTCGCCGCGTCATACGACCTAACAGGATATGCCCAAGAATCAACCAATGGGGATGGTCAGTGAGCATGAGGCATACGCGAAGCACGAAGTAATCCGCCGTCTTGGCATCTCCCAGCGGTTCTGGGACAAGATGCTTGGCGAGGGATTGCCATTCGCGAACATGGGCCACAGCAGATGGGTTACCGGAAGGGACCTCATCGACTACATGAAGCGGAACGCAATCCGCAAGAACGAGGCCGGTTCGTCCGGAAACGAGTGACGACAAAGTGTAACTGACACCTTTCATCGAGGCGGGGTCGCTGCCCTGGCGACTCCGCCTCAACTTTGTGCCGAATAGGGCCAAGAACAAAGAAGGAGAGACTCGTGGCCAGGAAACCCGACATCGGTAATGTCCAGATCTACCCTAATCGGCCGCTACGGCAAACCGACAAAAACGGTTATCAACTCAAGTTCTACTGCCCAATCCGTCGTAGCCGTATACGGCGAAACTGCGGTACGCGAGACCGTCGCGAGGCCCGCTGCATCCAGCGGGAGTGTCGCAACCGATTGCTTAATGGCGAGTATGAGAAGTCTGGCGGTGCCATTACGGCCGACGACGCGAAGTTGGTGCGTATGGCTGCGCCCGCCAACAAAGACGGGAAACTATGGGAGGAAGCCGTGGCAAGCTACCAAGACAAGTTCAAGGGCCGGTCGAAAGATCATGTTGTCTCAAGGCTGAGCCTTGCGGAGCGGATATTCGAGAACCGCCGGAAGACGCTTAGGCTTCCTCCTGGCCTTCTCTTGAGCGAATGTCTGACGGACGACAGCATTGATTACCTCCAGGAGCGGTTGCTGGCAGGCGAGGAGTGCCGCTACAAGATGCGGGCATCTTCCACGGTGAACTCGATCGTGAGGAACGTGATGACGTTCGCGCGATTCTGCAAGCGAAAGAAGTGGATTCCTCGAATCCCAGACGTGGAAAGGGTTGGGGCCGACGAAGATGAAGAGGCCATGAAGGGACGCCCGATCACGACCGAGGAGTTCGAGCGGATGCTGGAGTCAGTGCCAAAGATCGTCGGTGAAGGTCCCGCAGAATCTTGGACGTTCACGCTACGTGTCCTTTGGGAAAGCGCCTTCCGGGTCGCCGATGCGATGGACTTTTCCTGGGACGATGTGCGACATATCTACCCGCAGTGGCCGCATCGCCAAGGCCTCCATCCCACGTTGGTCATCCCGAAGACCCAGAAGAATAAGAAGGAGCAGCAGGTCCCTATGCTGCCAGGGGTTGCCGAACTGCTTCAGTCCGTCCCGTTGGAACATCGCATCGGATGGGTGATCAACCCTCTGCCAATCGAGTACGCAATGGGCTCTCAGCGCGCCGGCTGGTTCATGCCAGCACGTGCAGACCTGGAGCACTTGGTCGGGAAATACAGCAACAGCGCGATCGGCCGGGCGTGCGGCGTGTCGGAGACGACCGTCCGCAAGTGGCTCAAAAAGCTGGGTATCCCTTGTGGAGGCAGGCGAAAGGGCGTTGCCGCCGATGTACCGTCCGAAGAGGTCGCACTGTTGAAGTCCCGTGCCGCCCGGAGGCTCGCCCACCGAGTCCGGCGGGGTAGCGGGCGGCTAACAACGGAACGGGTGAGTCGGATCATCTGCAAGATTGGCAAAAAGGCAAACGTAGTGGTCCAGCCGGAGGACAAGGAGAAAGGGAAGAGGATCAAGTACGCCTCAGCCCACGACCTTCGGAGGGGGTGCGCTGCCCGGCTGATTAACCTCGGGGTCTCGGCCGAGTCGCTTCAGGTCATCATGCGGCACGAGGACTTCGCGACGACGCAGAAGTACTATAGTGGGACGAAGGAAGCACAGGCCGCCGCAGCCGAGGTCTGCGAGAAGCTGG
Organism: Thermoguttaceae bacterium; assembly: GCA_040772845.1. Lineage (GTDB taxonomy): Bacteria > Planctomycetota > Planctomycetia > Pirellulales > Thermoguttaceae > PWXP01. Next base: position 2,848,295 of record JAXGXG010000001.1, on the reverse strand, counting down.
CCGCTGGATGCAAGAAATCCGGATTAGTGGGGGGATTAGTGGGGGGACTTCCGCCGACGCTGGTGCTCACGGAGGAGCAACAAAAAAAGCTAAAGGCTTTGCTGGAAAGCCTTTAGCTGAGTATCCCCGACAGGATTCGAACCTGTAACCTTCGGCTCCGGAGGCCGACGCTCTATCCAATTGAGCTACGGGGACGTGGGTGTAAGTGCTTTATTGGCAATAGTTTACCAACCGGGGGAGCTCGGGGCAAGAGGCTCGACAACGCCGATTCCCCAAATTTTCCCCAAATGCATCTCGTAGTGTAGTCGCCGAGAATGAAAATGGGAAGTGGCGACAGGGTGCTCGCTATCTGGCGGGATGGGTAACGTCTAGGCCCTAAGCGGGGGTGCGGTGACGCCTTAACCGGCACTGCGGCCGTTGCCAAGCAGCCCGGCCATGATCTGCTGCATCCAAATTCTCGGTCTCCGCAGGGCTCGTGCCGTGGGGTGATCCGGGCGAATACGTCCACACCATCCAGGGGACGGCGATTGTCCAGCAATATCTCGGCGACGAAGACGAAGCAGGCGAAATCGCCCTCAAACTCGTTAGCGTCACCGAAGCGATGAATCAGGGGGAGGGATTGCACGAGGTCTGCGATGCCGATTCGGCAGACCTCGAAGCTGTCTATGTCACCTTGTTCGACGACCACGGAGATACGAAGGAAGACCTGGACATTGAGCCGGGGTGGAACAATTTGCTCCTCATTGACGACGTGAAGATCAGCCCAGAGTACGAGAACACGGCCCTGCGCGTTCGACTGATCGAAACCAGCATCGCCATGTTCTGCCCAGAGGGACTGGTCGTGGCCGTCGAGGAAGCACTACAATTGACGGTGGAAGACTGGCGACAACTCGGCTTCAAGAGGATCGCCGATTCTCCGTTTGTCTTTCGAGATCAATTGAGGGTGAATCCCTACCAGGAGCCGAAACAGGACCATGAGTAGGGAAGTTATCTTCGGTCAGTCACCGATCCTCTTTCTGCTCGAAATAGAGAAAACTGTAGGTGAGGGAGCTTAACTCGCTCAGCTTGCTGAAGATACCAAGTTCCTCTTGTACTGGCGTCCTGAATTCCTGCAGCACCGGCGACCAGTGCTTCCGCATCCATTGCATCAAGTCTTCCGCCTTCGCATCCCAGTGCAGGAGATCGTCGGTTACCACAGTTTCGACTTCCAACTGGCCGAGCCAAGGGTACAGGGCTTCCCACGATGGATTGTCCCGAAGGTAAACTGTCTCAGGTCGGCAGGGAGCTTTGAGGTGCGAGTTCTCCATCGCTCTGGCTACCATTTCCGCAGCGTCTTCTGCCGTCGGCGGCTCATCCAGAACGCTCGTCATGGAAATGAAACCGGTGCCGTGATCGACAGCCAGACCCAGCCAGAAGCCGGATTCGTCTGGCACCATATCGGGCAATGGGCAGAAATCGACCTCCATACCGTGGGGCTGCTGTGGCAATCGGAGCAGCCGACGTTTTACGAAGGCGTATCGTCTGCTCAGTTTTGGACCGGTGTTTCGCTTGGGCACCGCAATCTCCGCTAAACCGACCGTTTTCTCATCACCAGCCGGATCGCCAGCCAGGGGAAGAAGAACAAACAGATCACAACCAGCTTGAGGAAAGCCATGCCGCTGTAATGGATGACGTTCAGGTCGTGGTTGGGCAGGTCCATCAATGGGCCGTGCAGCTTGTGGACGGCTCCGCCCATGAAGGCCCCGAGCCAGATGAACAGGAGCAGGAATCCGAAGATCCAGCACCGCAGTAGCACCTTGGCGAGGGCGCTGAAGAATTCATGTGTGGAGTCGGTCATGGCTGGGGTCATTCATTGTTAGGGGTGCTTCGTTGAAACAGAAGGAACCAGTGGGACATGTCCCGAAGGTCATACAGTGACTCCGGTATGGGCAGTCTAGCTGGGCGCAGTTCTGCCTTGGGCCAAGTAGACCAGCGATCTTGCAGCCAGTTTATCATCTCATCCGCTCTTGCATCCCAGTGCGAAAGGTCGTCGGTGGCGATGGTCTCGATCCCCAACTCATTCAGGTAGGGAACCATTGCGTGCCATTCAGGATCATCCCGAAAAAGCACCGCCTTGGGACGGCGGCGAGGACTGGGGTGGGCGCAATTCATGGTTCCGGCCAGCAAATGTGCAATCTCTTCCAGGTTCGGCAGTTCCTGGTCGATGTTGTGCATCAGAATCGAGCCATCCTCATGATTTACCACCATCCCGAGCCAGAAGCCGTACTCGTTGTCCACGATATCCGGCAACGGGCAGAAATCGACCTCCAATGCGAACGACTCCTGCGGCAAAAGGAGCAGGTGACGTTTCAGGTGAGCCCACCATTTGCCCAGTCTTGGACCGATGTTTCGTTTGGTCACCGCAATCTCCATTGAACCGAACGCTTCCTCAGCACGTTACCTTGTGGAAGAGATATGGCTCTTGACGAACCCAGCAAGCCCCTCGGCGTCATCCGTGCCGATCTTGAGTTTCCCCCGTTTCAGCCGCAGCACAACGCAGTCGTATCCCCAGATGTTCCAGACCCAGCCGCCCCATGGGCTCCAGTGGATACCCCAGCCTTCCAAGAACGTCGTTCGGCCTGTCTCAACTTCGAGGATGTCTTCGTAGGGGATGTGCATGCGAAACAGGGAAAACGGGCCAAACCGAACGGAAAGTCGGTCGCCCTCATCTTCGACGGTCAGATGATGAAATGACACGCCCAAGAGAAACATGACCAACCCAGTCATCAGGAAGGTGATCTGCAAGGCGATGGCTGGCACGGAAAAGGATGCGACGAGGAAGGCAATGGCGAATGCATAGCACATCAGCCCCCAGGGGCCTCGTTGAGTGTGGTGGTAGGCAGCGCCGTTTATGGTCTCTCGAAGTCGAAGGCGAAGATTGCGACTGACGCAGAGATGCGATCTTATCAGAGAGTGGAAAGGATTCCACCAGGCCGCCCCCAAGGAAAACCCGTTTCTGCGTTGGCATGACGCCTGATGGGCAACGAAGAAAAAGTCCTTCGCAGGCCACGGCCTGCCAAGGGCTTCAACCAAGGGGTAACTACTTGGCTCCCGTCTGTCCCCGCATAGAGCATTACTCTTCATCGACAAACGCCGGCACTGCTGATTGACCTCGGTGCGAGCGACGATCCATTATCGCCAAATTACCCAGTTGAAGAAGATAAAAAGGGTGTGAAGGGCACTTCGGGCCATTCATCCTGCCCCTCGTTCCTAAATTACCAAGAATTTCCCGAACCACGATGCATTGACATCCGTACACTATACTGTAAAATGGCTCTATTCGACGGAGGCTACGATGCACGGCGATGCCGAAATACATAGTGGCGAACGCCTGGGAGACGCCCACAGAGGCCCCTGGCACATCGGAGAAGTGCTGGCGGAAATGCTGCTGCTACAACTGCCCGAAATGGACACGGCGGAAGCCGCCCAGGTGCTGGTAGCGGCGACATGAATGTCAAGGAGGAAAACGATGCTGCTATTGACAAGGAAAGCGGGTCAGACGCTTGTTATCGGCGAGAATGTGCGGGTCACCGTCCTCTCGGTGAAGGGCAACACTATCCGCTTGGGCATCGAGGCCCCGAAAGAGGTTTCCGTCCAGCGGGAAGAGCTGCGGCGCAGGCAAAAGTCGGCGGCTTGACCGTCGGACCAGTGGAAACAAGTGCGAGTTTGTGGGGACAACACCCCACCGCCCAGCGGGCGGTGAGGTGTCTTCATTTCTTGACCGGACTCAAAGGGCCACGAAGAAATGGATTGCCGAATGGGTCATGTCTTGCCTCAGCCCGATCCGAGCGGAGGTATTTCGACTGGGTAATTTGGCGATAATGGACCGCCTCTCGCACACAGGACGATCAGGGGCGTTGTCATGGGCCGATGAAGAAGAAGTCCAAAGGCAGCGCCATGAACGGACCCGCCGGGTCGATTCCAGATGTTGTAATAGATGTGTTGGCCGAGGTCGGCATTGCCAACGATCCGCTGGTTCGTACGATCCTGATTCAGGACGGCTACTTCTTCGGTGAGAAGTACGCCTTTGACGGCGGGCACGTCATCTGGATGGCGAACTGCAACAGGGTAAAGGTCTTTACGGACGACGGAACCTTGCTGAAGATGGTCATTGTGGAAGACGAAACGGACACGGCGGCATAACGATTCAGCAGCCAGTTACCTCTCAGTTACAGTCCCTCGCATGCGCATGGCCTGCGAGGGGCTTTTTTTGTTAGTGGACTTGCAGAAGAACCACGACACCGATATGCTCCCCGATTCGTCCGGCGGAACCTGATAGCACGGCTTGACTCCCTGATGAGGCGCAGTCATGGATTACCTCATGCAACAGAGAATTCACGATTTCGTGGTCGCCACCTTGCGGGAACTTGGCGTGGCGAATCCCCGGCTTGACGCCGTTCAGATGCGGATCTTGACCAAGGACGGATGCTATGCAGGGCAGGTTGTCCAATGTGAACAAGTACGAGTGTTTTTCTCCGAGGACGGAGAGGTCATCAACTTCTTTGGCCTCGATGGGGCGCTTCTGAAGAAGGTTGATGTCAGTCAGATCGCTGCGTGAACATGCAGTTTCTTTCTGCATGATGGGGGCGACAACGGACCGTCCTGTTGTCGCCCATTCAGCTTTGGTCGTTGGCGGCTGCGTTTTGGGGGCTATGTTTTAAGAGGGGCACCAAAGGCATGAGCACCAGACGCAATCCGACAATACTTTCCACCGGACACTCTAGTTTTCCTCGGTACGTAATTCTGGCGGAGGACGGCATTACCGCTGGCGAGAAACGATATTGGACGGGCGAACAGTGGACCGGCGAGTTGAGATATGCTCTTTTGTACGCTAAGCGGGGTGCGGCCTGGCAGGAAGTGAAGAAACTCAGAGCAGATCAGCCAGATTCCTAGTCCAGTTTTGCCGAAATTCCAATGGCTTTCTGATGCGGATCTCCAGGCCGATTCTTCGGCAAATCCAGCAAACCTTGCTCCTTCGGTAGGACGATAAGGCAGGTGGGAGTGTTGTCCGGAGTCGTAGTTTCCACGCTGAAGAGGCAGCTATGCATGGTTGCGTGGCTACGGCGATACGGGCAAGAAGGAGTCCGTTGGTTGACGCCAAGTCGGGCCAACCGGCACTGCATTCGTAGCCCACAGTGATTCGGGCTATGCCTTCAAGCCCTTCGTGGCCGACGGCCACGAAGGGCTTTTCTTTTGATGGATGAAGTCCAACTACCCATTCACTCCCCTTCCTCCGAATGATCCGTCCACACGAACGCCCCCTGGGTCAGGACATTGTGGACAAAATCAAACCCTGCCTCCCGAAGGGCAAGTTCCACCTTCTTCTTGCTCGGCGGCTCGCCTTTCAGGAAGACCAAGCCCCACAAGACGGTCCCGCCGCCATCCACGTGGACGCCAGCCGCAACCTGCCTGACAACCAGGTTCGGATTCAGCCGAGATATCAAGTGTCGGATGGGTAGGAACTCGTGTTCGTCCCGCACGGAGAACGCCTTGGGCAAGTCGATTTTCGCCTTCATGGGGCACCTCGCATAAGGGAACTTCCTACCGAAAAGCCTTGACCACAAACTTGCCTTTGGCATCAACTCGAACGGAATACAGCTTGTCGAAGCCCTCATCAAGGGACGGCTTTTCCATTCTGTTGCTGGTTGCCTGCAAAACGAAACCAGGCACTACCTGGGCCGATGGGCGCTTCCGATTCCGTTCGTCGCAAGCCTCGATATCGGGTTGAAAATAGTAGCCGATGACATTGAACTTCGCCGCCTTGGCTGGCTTGATATAACGGCTTCGGTCATATTGGGTCGGGTTGGTGTTGTCCACGACGAAACTCTGCCTGCTGGCAAAACACGCATCGACAATGCACGCTTCCCGCCGCCGAGTCCTCAGCATGTCGAGATTAACCCGGATATGTGTGTCGTAGAAACGCTGTTGGCAGAAAGTGGACTTTCCCGCCCCTTGGATGCCGATCAGGATGACGACTTCCATGATGTGTTCCCAGAAACAGTATCGCCCGACCGAGTTGTAGGCCCCACTGGGCCTACAGGGAAATCAACATCATTTTATCACAGATGAAAGGAGCACGAAAGCCTTTACTCACTCCGAAACCTCCCCTTCAACGCCGTGTACCGTTTTGCCGTTTCGTGCCGCTTCGACGACCGCCATTCTACCAGCCGTGTGCAACTGATGATAGAATCGTGGCGGGTGAGCCAAAGGACACGTAGGTTACGGACGACACAATGCCAATGGACCTCCTCCAAATTATCCTTTGGGGCAAGTCCAGTTGCTCGCAATCCCGCTTTCACTCAATCACCCTACGTTTCTTCGGCCACACTCAGAATAGTCACACTCTCATCACCCCCAAGGAAAGGGCGTTCGTCAAGTTCGGCATCAGCCCTGGCGTGACCGTGCGATTCAGGTTCGACGGCATCGAACATACCGGCGTGGTCAACAGGGTCAGCAAGCGGGCGACCGTGCTGGTAGAAGACCACAGAGGGCAGCGATACAGCGATGGAAAACTCTACAGGAAGTTCTACGTGCCGGTTCAGATGCTCGAAACGGTGGAGCAAAGCATGGATGGATGACGTTGCCGCAGTCGATCCCAAGGGCTTGAACCGAGTACACTTCTTCAAGGCCCTGGTCGCCATGCGTGAAATCGGCAAGCAGCAGGCCGTGGGGAGGCTGGAAGCGTTTTCGGAATCGGAAGAGAGGAGTGAAGCTTATCTCACGCTGGAACAAGAGAACGTTCCTCTTCCAGGCAGCCCTGGCAATCGATGCCCGCCCATGTTGCCGCAATTGCGTCGTAGACTCTCTGTGCCGCCCACGTACTGAGTTGCTGCTCAAGACGGTCCAGGCGTTTCGTAGACGGACTGACAATGCGAAAGACTACGGCGTCCTCGGACTGATCCGCCGGATCGTTCCTCACCCAAATCTTGATGAGGCGTTCTCCCCTCTTGTAGATCCTCTTCAGCGTAACCTCGTAGGTGAAATCATCCTGTTTCTTGAGCCGCTCCACGATGACCACAGCCCAGAGGCTGCGTTTGTCGTGGCTGCTCTTGTCTCTCTTCCGTTGTCGTTTAGCTTTCTTTTTCTCGGCGTAGGTAACCCACACATGAAGCTCTTTGTCAATGAGCCCCAGGGGGTCGCCCGGTGTTGGCTCGTGAGCCACCGATTGGGCAGTCCCGTTTTCACCAATATCGGACCACGTATAGGAATGGAACTTCGGGAGCGACATCAGGTACACACCTGACCAGCAATGCGAAACGATGCTTCGCACACATTGCGGGACAACACGAGCGGTGGGAGCCTGCACCTGCAGGCCGGATCTCATCTGTGGGAGCGGTTTGGTCGTCGCCCAAGGGGTGGGCGTGACTTTCGCCAGCAACTGTTGTTTAACAGATTACCAGGAGTAAATCAAGCCTCGGCGGTTCCAACAGAGGACTTGGCTCATGCGGGATTGTCGCCGCAAGTCTGCCACGTATCGCTCGTTCACGCCGGTTGGCGGTCTTGGATAATCCGCAGCGGTAGCGTACAATGAACCTGGGGATGTCATAAGGCGTGGAGGCTGCTCCGATTTTCCAGGCGTCCAGCCGACACGTCAGGCTTAACTCATCTGACGCAGACCCAGAGAGGCAGGCCATGCCGTACTACGATTACCAGTGCAGCCAGTGTCGCAAGAGGTTCACCGTGCAACAGACCTTCAAGGAGCACGGGCGCAAGCGGGTGAAATGCCCGAAATGCGGCACTCAGGAAGTCGAACGTGTCATTGGCACAGTCTTTGCTAAGACATCGAAGAAATCTTGAAGACGGGTTACTCGCTGCAACCCGGATTCCTGGATCGAGTCAGAAAGTCGGTTTGTGCCTCCCGGCATCGCTGGGGCTGATGGCCCTTGTTACCGGCCGGTCCGCCCCGTTCCCAGTTCGACCGTCTTCACCTTCTCATCATTTTCCACAAACTCCACCGCTTTGTACTTACCCCTGGGGATGGACACAATCAGCGGGCAGGCAAACATCGTCTCGGATGTCTTCTTTGACGTGGCCTTGTACCGCAACCGCACCACACCCTCATCCACCGTCACCCCCTCGACCTTGAACTCCCAGAATGCATTGTCTCGCTTGATCGTGGCGATGACCATTAGGGTCTTGAAGGCGTCTTTTGGGAGCCGAGGCGATTTGTCGTTCATGACGAAGGCCACGCCGAATACCTTGTCGAACTGCTCCTGGTCGGCAAGCACCACGAAGGACTGGGCGGCGTCGGGCTCGAACTTGTTGGAAACGAACAAGCCCGAGTAGGTATCGTGGGGGAGCGTGGCCAGTTCGGCGGGAACGCCGAACTGGCAGATCAGTCAAAGGGAGAGTGTCGAAAGCGTTGTGGTCTTCATTTTGTGTCCTTTAAGCCCGGGCCGAGCGAGAGCATCTCGACCTGCCGATGGTATTTCTTTGCCTGACGGGCATGTTTCTTCTGCTTCGGCACGCTCTTGGCAACCTTAGCCAATCGATCGTGTTTCTTCGCCAAAGCCAACTTCACTTCCGCCAACCTGCTTCTTTCCGTCTGGGTAGTCATCATATCTCATCTCCTCGTGTCGTCGCAATAGCGCCAGCCAGTTGGGCATTTCTTCCTTCACCGTTTCCTTCAGGTCAGCAAGGGTATCGGCGTCGATTTGCCCCTGCTCGTGCATGAACGTGTAAAACCTCTTCAGGCTCACCCCCATCTTCCTTAATGAGCGTGGGTATATCCTTGACACCCCCCGGCAACAACTCGCCAGGACGGCGTTTGGGTTCTTTAGTTGGCAAGTTGCCTGCGTGCGATGCCAGTTTTCGGTGCAGTTTATTTGCATGAATACCCAGTTCATCAGGTGCGGCTCTCGTTTGCCTTCCACCTGGATCGTCTTGAACATCGTGATCTCGAAGTAAGGCTCGAAGAGGTCTCGCAATTCATCTTCGGTCGAGAAATACAGCACAGTGCCAATCGAAGTCGTCCTGATCCGCCCCGTGCCGCCAAATCCGGTGTCCTTCTCGCTGAAGCAGACCGAAAGGTAGGCGCCACTTGGCACAAGCAGCCGATGCACGGTCTCGACGTACCGCTTTCTGTCCTCGGGAAAGACGTGGTGCAACAGCGACCAGTCGTAGGCGAAGTCGAACGTCTCGATGATCTCCGGCAAGCCGCCCAGAATATCGGCTGCCACGAACCTGCATGTGACGCTGTTCTTCTTTGCGTTGGCCTCGGCGAGGGCGATTGCCGAAGGAGAGATGTCGATTCCCGTTACGTTGAAGCCGACGCTGGCGAGATAGATGGCATAATTGCCTGCCCCGCATCCCATGTCGATTGTCTTGCAGGGTGAGACTTGGCCGCTGTCGATCAACTCCACAATCGTCGCTGGTGGGGACTCGATGTTCCACGGAATATCGGCGGGCGGCGTCTCGCTGTAGATCTTCTCCATTTGGGCTCGGATCATGACGCTGCCTCATCCTCCTCTTCCAGCAACCACTCCCGTGCCCGCTCGACCAGCAGCAGGTCACGGGTGCATTGGCGAATGTCATCCTTCCGCATGTCCTCGATCTCCTCGGCGTCGAAATCGATCTCTTCTTCGCCGAGTTCGGGGTGCCATCTTGGCTCAAACAGGCTCGGATCGAACGGTTCCGTCTCCCGTGCCCGTCCCAGGTACTCGGCCAATTGCCAGGGCTCGAAGATCTCCTTGATCTTGGCGACGAAGGCCGGGATCTCTGACCGGAAGTCGGCGTCGGTTTCCGCCGCTTCAAGGAAATTCAGGAACTTCTCTCCGACGAGATATTCCAGCGCCTTCTGCGTGCCGAACTCGTTTTCGATGCCGCTGGCCGCCCCGCATTGCTCGACCCAGATTTTGTGGAGTCCCATATCAGGTTTCCTCCAAATGCTCCTCACAATAGATCAGGATAGCCTCGGCCTCATGTTCATCTAGCAGATCGAGGGCAAGGTGAGCACCCACGTAGCAGAGGACGAATGCCAGCAAGGGCCTGGATTCCAGGCCATGCTGGTCAGAGTTGGCAACATAGTTCGCCAGGGCCGTCTCGATTACCTTGTCCGCTTCGGCTCCCCTGGTTCTACGGCCACGGAACTTCAGGGCGACCAGCGGGGCCAGATGAAACAGATTGGCATCGGTAATCGAATGCCCCACCAAGATGCCAAACGGCTTGGTCTTCCTTGCGTCGGCAATGGCCAGCCTGATTTCTTGGAGCCATTCTTTGGGATTGGTCGGTAGTCGGCGTTTCATGGTGTCAGGATAGCGGGTGGAGGCAAGTGTTGGCAATGGGCACCGCACCCAGTCGCTGCTCATTCTATTGAAAACCCATTGAAATCAAACAACATCATTCTGGGCGTGTTCTGGGTCATTGGCTTTCGTCGCCGCCTATCGGCCTTCTTGACCTTCTCCTCATGCCGCTTCACCTCGTCGGTTTGCGTAAGGCTCTCGACCTGAACCCTGCTGACCAGCCCCTCGCTCACGTCGATCCCGTAGCAGGCAAGGTGTGCCACAATGTCCGTTGCGATCGCCTGCCATCCAAGCTGCCCCAGGGCAGCTTGGATGGCTCTTTGTAGTTGTCAAACACCGCTCCACCGACGCAGGCTCGGTGGTGGCGTTTTCAGTTTGAGGGACTTCTAGCTCCCAACTCCCAGCTCCCAACTCCCAACTTCCAGCTTCTAGCTCCCAACTACCGGCTCCGGAGGAGCCTTAGGGGCGGAGGATGCGGTCGAGGAATTGGTAGGCCTTTTCGCGCTGGTCGGGTGGGAAGCCGTGCTTACCCGGGGGGTAGGTGGCGATGAGGTGGTCTTCGGCGCGCCAGAGGCCGTAGACGGGTTTCACGGCCGCTACGCAGCGGCGGACGCTGGCGACCTTGAAGTTGCTGTCGTCCAGCGGGGCGTGGATGTACAGCGGTCGCGGGGCAATGGCGGCAAGGACCTCGGGGAAGTCGAACGGCATCTTGTGCGGGTCTTTTCCATAAACGGTTTCGATGCGCGGCATGTAGCGCGTCTGGCACCAGCCGGTCAGGTTGCCGTCCTTGTAGTCGAAGAAGGAGTCGAACCCGGAACTGGTGACCAGGGCCTTGATGCGAGGTTCGAAGACGCCCAGGAACAATGTGTTGTGCCCGCCCAGCGAAACGCCGATACAGCCGATCCGGTCGGCATCCACTTCCGCCATGCCTGCCAGAAGATCGACGGCGCGCCGATGGCTCCAGATGCCCATCATGGCGCCGCTGTCGAAGCCGACCGACGCCGGCTCTACTTGGTTGTCGCCCAGCAGTGTGTAGTCGGGGGCGATGGTGACGTAGCCCCGCTCGGCCAGTTCGAGCGTGTAACGCGGATAATCCGGCCCCAGGCCGGCCGTACGGCCACGCGGCCCGCCTGTACCGTGCAGGCAGACGACGGCCGGCAGCGGCCGGGCGTGTTCGTGCGGGATGAGCAGGTAGGCCGGTACGCGATAGTCGGCCGTGGCGGCGTAGGTGATCTTCTGGCGTGTGAGTGTTGGCAGACGTTCGGTCTCCAACACCTGCACGTCGAGCGGGACGGCCCGGTCGGGCGTCGGCAGCGGGCCGGTGACCAGCTCCATGTTCTGCAGGATGTGCCGGCGTCGGGTTTGCCACTGGTCGGGACTGGTGATCGGGTGCGACTGCCCCTGGTCGTCCTGCCAGGTGAGCAGGTTGGTTTTGTCGGCATAGAAGGGTGCAGGCGTTGCCGGATCGTCGGCGTGGACGGGGCTCATCAGGGGAGCGGGACTCGTCAGGAAGGTCGTTGCAGCCAGAAGGCAAGCGAAAGGCGTTTTCATGTCCGTCTCCTTCGGTGGGGCGAATGAGGAACCAGCGACACAAGAGATATTGTGAAGGCTGGAGCGACGGGGTGCAAGAAGTCAGGTGTCAGGTGTCAGTGGGGACGCGCTCACGCGGAATGCCGGGAGAGGGAGTTGTGAGGAAGGGCCGCGAAGCCGGCTGAAGAGACTATCCGGCTTAGGATACCGGAAAAAAGCATTGAAATCGGCGTTGTTGAGGAGAGTGGAGTCGCCACCGGCCGGCTCGTCCGGCCCGCAGCGGTGGTCTGTTGGCTAATGGCGGCGTTCCCAACCACCTCCTTCTCGCAGGGCGTTGCTGCCGCCGAAGGCGGCAGCAACGCCCTGCGAGAAAGGCTTTTGGTGGTCCGGCCTCGTGTAGCTTGCTGACCATGGCTCCGGCCGGGCGAGCCCTTTCGTGCAGCGCCTTGTATCGGCGTCTAAGCCGGCCAAAGCCGGGACTCCAGCAACCCCTGAATCCCGAAGGTGGTTCTACAAATGCGCGACGTTGTAAAACCCTTTCAGGGTTTTCGTGGGGAGAAAACGGCCGTTTTCCCAGGGTGCGCTAAAGCGACCCTGGGCTTTGTTGTTGAACGCCTACGGCGTTGTTGTGTACCGCGGTTGGCTTGCCCAACAACTACGCCTTTCGTGCCTCAGGGACGTGCCGCCCAATGCCGAGACAAGGCCGTTGCTGCACCTTGCCGCGTTTTCCTTCCCAAGCCGGCCAAAGCCGGGACTCCAGCGGCCGGGCGGTTTACCGGTCGAGTTCTTCGCTGCGGGGGAGGTCGTCGAGGTCGGCCAGGCCGAAGAGGCGGAGGAAGCGGTCGGTGGTGTGGTATTGTGCGACCGCAGGTTCTTCTTCAGGACGGACGATCCGCAGCAGGTCGCGTCGGACGAGTTGGCGGACGATATGGGCGCTCGATTTACCTCGCAGTTCGGTAATGCGTTCGGCCGTCAGCGGCTGCTCGTAGGCCACGATGGCCAATACGTCGATTGCCGCCTGCGAGAGGCGGGCCTCGCGAATTCGCCCGTAGAACCGGTCGCGCATCGAGTAGAACGGGCGGGCGAGGGCGAGCCGGTATCCGCCGCGTTCGCTCTGGATTTCGTAGGGGCAGCCGGTGGCGCGATAGCGGCGATTGAGGGTATCGACGAGGCCGGGGATTTCGCCCGGTTCGACGCCGCGCATCAGGTCGGCGGCCTCCTGCACGCGTAGCGGTCGGCCGTCGCGCCGGCCCACGAAGAGCATGGCTTCGAGGATGGAGGATGGGCATACCGGGCATGCGACGTCGTCGTCTTCGCCGGTCATGTCTTTGTCGACCGGCTCGATTTCGTCGTCCGGCTGCGGCTCGGCCTGGAGTTCGTCGGGTTCCTGCGGCGCATCGCCGCCCATTGCCTGGGCGAAGGCCGCGGTGAGCGCCTCGAGCGAGACGCCCTGCTGCGATGCCTCGGACGGGCGTTCCGGCGAACGTTTCATGGTCTATCCTTCAGAGCCTACTTCCAGCGTTTGGCGACTTCCTGCTTCATGAACTTGACGGCATCGCCGGCCAACTGCATTTCCGACTCGTACATGCGGCGCCAGATCTTGGTGGCGGGAATGAGGTTTTCCAGCGACAAGCCGAACGCTTCGACCACCATAAGGTTATCGTAACCGATTTCGTGGAGCGTATCGAAGTTCTCGTCCCAGCGGACGTTGCCGGCGCCAGGCGTACTGCGGTCGTTTTCGGAAATATGGACGTGGATCAGGTGATCTTTCAGCGTGCGGATGGCGTCGGGGATGCTCTTCTCTTCGATGTGGGCGTGGAACGTGTCGTACATGGCCTTGCATCGCGGGTGGGCCACGTCGTCGCAGAAGCGGGCCAGGTCGGCGGCGCAGTTGAGCAGGTAGCACTCGAAACGGTTGACGGCCTCCAGGGCGACGTTCACGCCGCACGTTTCGGCGTGTTCGGCGACCTCGCGCATGCTTTCGACGGCTCGCTGCCATTGGTCAGCCGTGGGGCCGCGGCCGCTGAAATGGCCCAGGGCCGAGTGAATGGGGCCGACCACGGCCTCGACGCCTGCCGCCTGGCAGCAGTCCAAGGCGATCTTGTTGGCATCGATGCCCTTACGGCGAATGACCGGATCGGCACTGATCGGGTCGTCGTCGGCGCCGCGAACGAGGCATCCGGTGCGGGCCAGTCCGATGTCGTCCAGCCGCTTGCCCCATTGGGCATATTTGGCCGTGTCTGTCTCGAACATGGGGATTTCCACCGCATCGAACCCCATCTGCTTGATGTCTTCCAGCAGGGGAAGGCATTCGTCGGTGAGCGTATCGACCCAGAGAAACATGTTCATTCCAAAGCGCATGATTGCCTCCTAGCCAGGACTTGCAGTTGCATAAGGGGTAGACGATGGATCAGTTTGCTCTCGGTTGCGGTGTGAGCAGTGCCTCCTGCCGCTGGGTCACCAGATGTCGGGCGTGGGGGAGAATCTGGGCGAAATGATCGGGGAGCCGGTCGCACCTGGCCCGGGTCATCACCTGGTTCAGCCGCACCATTAGTGTCGCATCTTCGGCGTAGTCCGACAAGATCCTCGCCTGCCGATATCCAACGATCATTGCGGCAAGCCGGGTTGTGGGACGGGGCGCCATCTGATTGACGGCCGCCTCGATCTGCTGCGGGTCGATCTGGTCGAGCAGCGCGTAGTAGCGCGCCAGTTCCTGCGGATGTTGGGCAATGAGCACCGCGTCGAGCAGGACTTCGGTCAGCAAATGGCCCAGAAAGCTGGGGCGGAGCCCTCGTTCGCCATCCAGGGCGTCGCGGGCAAGGACCGTAATGGCCAACGACGTCTCGGCAAACGTACGGGTGGTGTGAAACCAGGCGTCGTCCTCCAGATGCTGGATCACGCCGCCTGCAACGGCGACGACGGTCGGGTCTGCATCCTGTAGAAACGGGGTAGCGTGTCTGGTCCGCATGCGGACGCGCCGGTCGCACACGGTTAACCAGTCGGGAATGCCCGTCGATGCGGCAAACCAGGGGCGATCCAGGAACTTCAGGGCGTGGGCGAAGTAGTTCATCGGCGCAACGGGGCGGTCAGTTCGTCGGGCAACTGGGGCGTGGCCCCGGATTGGCCGCATACGAAACTCGCCACGCGGTTGGCGTGCTCGTTGATGGCGTCCAGTTCCAGCCCGCGTAGCAGGCCCATGGCCACGGTGGCCGTAAACGCATCGCCGGCCCCCACCGTATCGGCCACTTCCGCCGGGAAACCGGCATGTTCCGATCGGCCGGTCGGGCTGAGCAAGACCGACCCGTGCGATCCGCGAGTGAGGACCAGCAGTTCCAGGTCGAACTCGGCCAGCAGGGCCGACATCCGGGCCTCATCGTCCTGGCCGGGCAACTTCAGCAGTTCGGCAATGACCGGCAGCTCATCGTCGTTGAGTTTGAGTACGTCGGCCGCTTTCAGCCCGCAAAAGATGACGTCTCGGCTGTAGAATCGCTGACGCAGATTGACATCGAAGATGCAGCAGCAGTGGTCGGGCACGGCGCCCAGCAGTGCGCCAATCGTGGCGCGCGAAACGGGCGAGCGCTGTGCCAGCGAGCCGAAACAGACGGCGTCGGCCCCGTCGATCACTTCGTGAAACAGGGGAATGGGCGGCAGATAGTCCCAGGCGACTTCCTCGTGAATGACGAAGTAGGGCTTGCCATCGGCGTCGAGGTGCACGTCGACCGTGCCGGTCGGATGATGCCGATCGACGGCCACGTAGCGCTGCGACAGCCCCAATTGGTTGAACCGATCGAGCAGCTCCTGGCCAAGCGGGTCGTCGCCGACACAACTGATGGCATAGCTATCGGCGCCGAATGCCCGGGCATGGTACGCGAAATTGGCCGGTGCTCCGCCCATCTTCTTGCCGTCAGGCAGCATATCCCATAGTACTTCGCCTACCCCCACGACCACGGGGCATTTTCGACCTGACATGACGGCACTCCTGCGTTCGAGGCGAATGGCCCTGTTCTCTTGCCTGTTTCAAGAAGAAAAGGTCATTGTAGCCCCGATGGCCCCAAGCGACCACCGGCGCAGTCGCAGGCGAAGAACTGGCGGGCACATCGTGGCCCCCACCCGGCCGCTACCGCGTCCGACCTCCCCGCAGGGGAGGTGAAAGAGTTTCACCTTGCCGCGCACACTACGGTCGGTTGGGCGACCAGGTGGGGCGGCGGAGTCGCGGTTGTGCAGGTGGAACCGCCTGCTGCGAGGCGGCCTGGTCGCGGCTGGCGAAACGCGTATGCTGGTCCGGTTCTTCCGGGTTGCTGGTCGAGCGATCTTCCTGAGGTGGAGACGGCGGCCCCTGTTCGGGCGCGGTTCTCCAACCGGCCGAGGCGGGCGAGCCGGGCAGGCGGATGCGGATCTCGGTCTGGTCCTCCAGCCGTCGGCCGTCGGCGGTCGTGTATCGCACGAACAGGTGCAACACTTCGTTCTGGGGCATGACATTGCGCCAAACGACCTTCAAGGGAATGCCTGCCTGGGCGCCGCCGGTTGCGCGAATGGCGCTGGCCACTTCGTCGGCAGTGAAGTCCCAGCGTGCAACTCTTGCCGCTTCCCCTTTCAGGGCCGGATCGAGCAGGACGATACTCACCGCGGCAGGCACGTGGAGCGAACGCCCCTGTTCGTCCAGCGGATGGATGACGAGCATCAGACCATCGTCGCCCGATCGGCCGTCGAGGTTGTGGCCGCCCGTGTGTTCTGTGTCGATGCGCAGTTGCGTGACCTGACCGCCTTGTTCGGCAAGCAGCGGCTGCTTGCCTCCGTCATTCGGAGACGGCAAGACGGGCCCATCTTCCGGTTCTGCCGGGACGCGAAACCGGGTATCGGGCGACGGCTGTTCGGGTTGTCGGCCTGTGGGGGGCGACCATCGGGGCGCTTCATCGGCAGGCTGTGCTCCGTCGCCCGGACGCGTTTCGCCCGGTTCCGACCACGAAGGGGCGACCCCCATGTCGGCATTGCCGGCGCTGTCGTCGCGGGCCTCGGTGTCATCGGCCGCACTGGCATCGGCCGCACTGGCATCGGGTGTGCTGGCATCGGGTGTGCTGGCATCGGTATCCGACTGGGGGACGAACAAGGCCGGGCCGTCCTCCGGTTGATCCACGTCGCGCGCTTTGAGGAACTCGTCGGGCGAGATGGACTCTCCCACCTGGACCGAGAGTTCCGAGGGGGAGTCGCTTTGAGGAGCGGCCGGAGCGCCCAATCGCTCGAGCAAGGTCTGGCCGGGGCGCGGCGCGGCGGGACGCGTGATGCCGGACACTTCTCCTTGCTCGTAACGCTCGAGTTCCTCCTGGCAATCCTGCAATTGCCATCGGAGCCGGTAGATTTCGTCTTCTTTCAGCCGATTGTCGCGTTGGAGGGCAGCGACATGCTGACTTGTTCGGCAGCCGAGGGCCAGGGTGCAACAGAAGAGGACCAGGGCGGGGTACCAGATTTTCATGACGACCTCGCGCGGAGACAGGGCAGGTGCGCAGCGCACCACAGTAACCCCCCCTGGGTCTACATCGACAGGTAACAACGAAAAGGCGAAATGCGGGTTGGGATGGGCTCAAAGTCAGCCCAGGCGCCCAAAAGGGCTGGGCCAGGGGCAGGGCCCCCCTTCGGGGGTAATTAGGTCTCCTGCACGTGTTCAATCACCTCGTCGATCAGTCCATATTCGAGCGCCTCTTCGGCGGCCATGAAGCGATCGCGATCGGTGTCTTCCTCGATTTTCTGGATGGGATGTCCGGTATGCTTGATGAGGATGTTGTTCAGTCGTTCGCGGACTTTGCGGAACTCCTTGGCGTGGATCATGATATCGGCCGCGGACCCTTCGGCGCCGGCCATGGGCTGGTGGATCATGATCCGGGCGTTGGGCAAGGCGCGGCGTTTTCCCTGCTTGCCGGCCGTCAGCAGGACGGCGCCCATCGAGGCCGCTTGTCCCACGCAGTAGGTGGCCACGTCGCAATTGACGAACTGCATGGTGTCGTAAATGGCCAGTCCGGCAGTAACGCTTCCGCCGGGCGAATTGATGTACAGGTGGATGTCGGCCTTGGGGTCTTCCGACTGGAGGAACAGCATTTGGGCTACGATGGCGTTGGCAATCTCGTCGTTGACGCTGGAGCCCAGAAAGATAATACGGTCCTTCAGCAGGCGACTGTAGATATCCATCGCCCGTTCTTCGCGACCGCTCTTCTCAATAACGTAGGGGATAAGAGGCATGGCAGTATCGTGGGGCGAGGTTAGTTGTCGGAGTCTTCGTCTTCGGCGGCGGCCGAATCTTTGGTCAGGATTTCGTCGACTACACCGTAGTCTTTGGCTTCCTGGGCACTCATATAGAAATCGCGGTCGGTATCCTTGGCGATCCGATCGATCGGCTGGCCGGTATGGTCTGCCAGGATATGATTCAGTTCGTCGCGCGCCTTGAGGATTTCGTCGGCCTGGATTTCGATATCGGACACCTGCCCGCCGACGTAGCCTTGCGGCTGGTGGATCATGATGCGGGCGTGGGGCAGGGCGAATCGTTTTCCCTTGCTTCCGCCGGCCAGGAGGATGGCGCCGCCGCTGGCGGCCAGGCCGACGCAGTAGGTGGCCACCGGGCAGCTCAGGATCTGCATGGTGTCGTAGATGGCCATGGTGGCGGTAACGCTTCCACCGGGCGAGTTGATGTAGAAGTGGATGTCCTTGCGGCGGTTTTCGCTCTGCAGGTAGAGCAGTTTCATGACCAGCTCGTTGGCGTTTCCGTCGTGGATTTCGCCCTGGAGCAGGATGATGCGGTTTTCCAGCAGGAGGTCGCCGAGGGTCAGTGTGCGCTGCCGCTGGTACTCGCGGTACGCTGCCATGTGCTTCACCGGTTGGGGGCTAGAGGAGCGGTTCATGTGCAATCCTTGCATCGTGGGGCGCGCCGGATCAATCGTGTTGAGGTGCTTCGCTCGGCCGGCCGCCGGAAGTTCCGGCCTCTGCGCCGGGTTTGGCATTGGGGATTTCGGCGCCATGGCCGCCGGCCGACTCGTCAATCGCCTCGATGTCGTTCACCTCGAACGAGAACGGCGTTTCGACGAACTGGGCGTGTTCCAGAATACGATCGATGACCTTGCTCTCGATAATCTGGTTGCGGAGCACGTCCATCGAGCCGGTTTTTTCGAGCCTTGCGCGAACGCGGCGCGGGGAATCGTTCCGATTGGCCGCGATGCGTTGGATTTCGAGATCGTAATCGGCCTCTTCCGCCTCGATGTCTTCCGCCTCGGCAATGCGTTCGAGGATGAAGTGTTCTTTCAGGGCCTTGGCGGTTTCGGCCATGGCGTTCTGGCGGATCTGATTGCTGCGCGCGCGAATGTCTTCGTTGTTGAAGCCGGCCGCCTGCAGTTCCATCACGGCGCGTTCCAACTCGCGACTTGCCTGGCGCTTGAGCATTTCCGGCGGCAGTTCCCAGGTGGCCGAGACGATCAACTGATCGGTAATCTGTTGGCGGGTCCGCTGGTGCTGCTCGTAGCGCAACTGATGCTCAAGCTGCTCCTTGATGGCGTCGCGGAGATCGGCTTCAAGCTCGAATCCGCCCAGTTCTTCAAGCAAGTCTTCGTCGAGTTCCGGCAGTTGGAGTCGTTTGACCTCAAGCACCTTGAACTCGGCCGTGACGGTCTGGCCGCGGAGTGCCTCGTTGGGTGCGTCGGCCGAGATAACCGTCTCGCCGGTACGCGTTTCGCCGGCCGTCACGCCTGCCATCAGCTCGTCGAACTTCTCGATCTGTCCGTCGCGGAAGCTCAGGACGGGGCGGATACGGATGACCTCTTCGTTGGCTTCGGAAACCACCCGGTCGCCAAAGCGGAAGGTCAGATTGCACGTGATGTAATCGCCTGCTTCGGCCGGTCCCTCGTGGGGGACGAGGCGGCCGCGGTCGGCCAGGATGCGTTCCAGCGTACGATCGATATCGGCAGTGTCGATGTCGCGAACCGGGCGTTTGAGCTTCATGCCCTTCCAGTTGGGCAGATCGAACTCGGGCCGGACTTCGAGATCGAACTCGAAGGTCATCGGGCCGGTTTCCGGCACTTCGACGGCGTCCAGGTCCAGATCGGGCTCGCCGATGGCCGACAGGTCCTGCTCGTCGTGGATCTGCTCCAGGCTGTCCATCAGGAGGTTCATCTTGACGCGGTCCGCCACGTCCTTGCGGAATCGGGCCTCGATGAGTTTTCGCGGTGCGCGTCCGGGGCGGAATCCGGGAACCTGGGCCTTGGGCATCAGGTCGCTGAACTCCGCGTCCATATAGCGGTCGATATCCTCGCGGGCGACGGTCACGGTAATGTGCCGCTCGCACGTGCTGCGACTGTCGATGGAGACGTCCAACTGCAGTTTCTGCTTGGGCTCCTCGCCCGTCGGCTCATCGGCGGCGACAGCATCGTCGAGGGCAGTCTGGGAAGCCGCGTCTTCAAGGCCGTGCTGCTGCTCGGCGTCCGGAGTGTCGTCAAAATCCGGGGTCTCGTTCTTTGCCATGGGTATCCCGGCAGAATGGTAGCTTTTCCTGGCACTTCGAGGCCATTGAGGTTTCAAGGCAACATCCCCCACATGGGGTATGCCTGGCCGGAATGGTCTGGTCGTACCGTCGTAAAATAAAAAAAGAGCGGGTGATGGGGTTCGAACCCACGACAACGACGTTGGCAACGTCGTGCTCTACCAACTGAGCTACACCCGCTTGGAAGCCTGCATTCTGAACACTTGCAAAAATGTTTGCAAGGCCCCCCATGCAAAAAAGGGTTGTCCAGCGGAAACGGCTGAATTCAATAACCGGAGTAATTATAGGATACGGAGTCAGGCATTCAAGGGCAGTTAGTAAAGTCACGTTTTCCCTGGTTACCCCAGAATACCTGGCTGTTCTGCTGCAACCGCTGGGTTACCTCTGGAGGTTGGTGAGTTGCCCACCGTCCGCCTGCCTGATTGGTTGATAAGCGGCGTTCGATGGGTTATGATGGGTTGCGTAGGGTTCTTCGGCGGGCCGCATCCTCGCCGATGATGCCTCCTTTGATGGCCCCTCCCTCCGGTGCCCTCGCCATGCAAGTTACGCTGGTTGTCATCCGCGGCAAGGTCAATCGCGGCGAAATTGCCTTTCAGCCGCCCGCGGTCTTAGGGCGCAGTCGCGAGGCCGATCTTACCATTGCCCACCCCATGGTGAGCCGCCATCATTGTGAACTGTTCGAGGTGGACGGACTGCTGATGATCCGTGATCTCGGGTCGCTTAATGGGACGATGATTCGAGGCCGGCGCGTGGTGCAGGCGGCGCTGTGTCCCGACGAGGACTTCAGCGTGGGACCGCTCACCTTCCAGGTTCGGTACCAGTACGATGGAGACCTGGATAACGTCCCGCCTCCGACGTTGGCCGAACCGGTCCAAGCGGGCCAACCTGGCCGTGTGCCATCGGCCGGTCCAGCGTTGCCGTCGACGGAGTCGCCGGAGCTATCCGGAAGGGATCTGAAATCGAACGACGCGGCAGGCGTGGAGGCCGGACCTTGGTCGAACGCCATGCCTGCCGAAAGTGAAGGTCCCTGGTCGAACGGGTTGCCGAGCGACGGATTGGCGGCGGCGGAACCCGACGAAGAAACGCCCCAGTTCGAACCTTGGGGAGAGTCGGGGGCGGACAGGCCGACAGGAATGCAGAGTTCGGAAGCCGGGCCGCCCGAACCGTTCTTTCCGGCCGAGGAGTTTGTGGCGGCCGCGCCGGGCGAGGACCTTGAAGACGCCGGGATGGCGGACGATCGCGAAGAGCCGGAGCCGCAACCTGAAAAGAAGCGGGGTTTCCGCCTGTGGCCGTTTGGCGGCCGCAAGCGTTCTGCCGGCGGCGCGAAGCCTGGCAAATCAGCTCCGCAACGTCCCGCCGCACCACTGGTCGCAGAGCCGTTGCCTCCGATTCCAGACGAGTCGTTGTCGATAGGGGCTGGAAATGATGATACGCCGCAAGACGCGGCCGTGGCCGACTTCCTGATGAATCCGGATGCCGAACCGGAGGAAGACGCAGAACCTGAAGCCGAGGCAGAACCTGAAGCCGAAGTCGAACCGGACGAACCGGAGGCGCCGGAGCCGGCGGAACCGGCGGATGACGAAGACGGTTTGCAGGATTTCTTAAGACGCCACTGAGCGGAAGGCGGCAGAGTCTGATCGGCTCTTCCGTTTCTAGACGCAAACCGTGCTGAAGCTTCCGTTCCGGCTCACGCCGGAAAGGCGAAAGACCGCCTAAAGGCGGAACTACAAACCTACGACGCCACTGTTGCGAGCAACGGGTTACCAGGATCGTACAACCACGAGCTTGCCCAGCGTTTGGAGCCGTTTGACCAATAGCGGAACGATCTGCTTGCGCGTCAGGATGCCGCGCTGGCGGAAGCTGACGTCGTCGCCGGCCGTGTTGTGGGCCGTGCCGACGAACAGGTTCACCCGGTCGGCGATATTGAGGAACGCGCACAGGTCGGTCACGCCGCTATCTTCCTTCAGCACCGACGTGTCCTCTTCCAGTACGTTGTACACCTGCGTCAGCGTCACGGCGCCTTCGGTGACCAGGTCGATTTCGGCGATCTGATAGCGGGGCGGAGTCATCAGGCTGGTGGCGTTCTGCTCGACGGCAACAGGATATCCGAGCGAACGGGCGACGATTTCGGCCGTGGTTCCGCCGCAAACGATCTTGAGTCCCTCGGATTGCATGAAGGCGGCGACCGCTTCTTTATCCTGTTCCTGCCGGCTCGGCGGACCGGTGAAGAGGTTCACGGTCAGCCCCGGCTTGGTGAAGGCGAGTACGGCCGTGCAGTCGTCGCCGCCGCGTGCGGAAAGCCGGCGGGCCTCCCGGTGGACGTAGTGGGGCAGTGCGCGAATGGCGGCGCCGCGGCCGAGGCAGCCGGTCAGGTAGGACGCGGCGCCTTCGAGCCGCCAGCCGTGGGTCAGGCCGCAACCCATGCCTGCCTGCGTTACGCCGTCGGTCACCAGCAGCACGCCTTCGCCAGGGGCGAGGTGGCAATGCGATTCGCACACGAGTGCCTTGCCCAGGTGCATTGGGTGGGTGGGCAACGGGGAGGCGAGCTGCCGGCTGACGAGTATCGGGCCGGGCGCTTCGTAGCACAGGACGGTCGTGGCGCCGTCGTTGCG
The DNA here is from genome assembly GCA_040772845.1 of Thermoguttaceae bacterium. Lineage (GTDB taxonomy): Bacteria > Planctomycetota > Planctomycetia > Pirellulales > Thermoguttaceae > PWXP01. The sequence goes on along the minus strand of JAXGXG010000001.1, from coordinate 2,825,358 downwards.
GATGCGCGTCACGCTGAACGGCGCCCAGGGCCGCGCCGGGTCTCGCCAGTGCTGCAAGGTCTCTACAACCGACGAAAACGCCTGTCGCAGCGAGAAACCCTGACGCAGAAGTTCCATCAGCCGCGACGTGGAAAGCTGCGCGGCAATATGCGCCTTGATGCCGGAGCCGATTCCGTCGGCGCAGACGACGGTGGCGCCTCGCGGCTGGCGATCGCAGGCGACGACGTCGCCGCAGATCGCACCGGGTCGCCGGGCACTCTGCACAATTTCTACTTCGACGTGTAGGTATCTCGCAGCCATTGTTTGTTCGCCTGGGGCGTAGCGCCCTTTTCGCCTTCGGCCAGCAGCATCAGTTTGTCGAGCAGGGCCTCGCTTCGCGCCGCGTTCTCGCCCAGGCAGACCGCAATCGTCTCGGCCATGGTCGTCTGCTGGTCGAGCAGTTCGCGAGCCTGCAATACGGTTTGCACGCGGAGTTCGTCGAGCTGCCGTTCGCTTGTTTGCGCCCGTGTCACGTTCACGAAAATGCCGACATACTGTTGCTCGTCGGCCAGGGCATACAGGATCTGGTGGCAGGTGAGATGGTAATTCGGATACTCGACCGTCGATTCGATGAGTTGGCCCGGATCGGCGGCCAAGCGTTCGAACGGTTCCGGATCGAGCAGGTAGGAGACGGGACGCCCGCACACTGCGTCGCTGCACATGAACATGCGCCGGAACGCGGGATTCATGCTGAGAATGCGTAGTTGATCGTCGAGGATGACAATACCGTTGGGGCTGGTCTCGATAATCCGGTCCACCCGCTGCTCTGCCAGCCGCCGGACGTAGGGCATGCACATATCGACTTCGGCCAGGCCGCGAATGACGGCGATGGCTTTCTCGCGGCAGGTTGGGTAGCCGCAGGCGCCGCAATTGAGTTGATCTTCTTCGGACGCCTTGCCTGTCTTCTCCAGGACGTGGCGGATCTGCTCCTCGGTAATCTCTTCGCGGTCGGCTTGCGACGGGGTGAACCGAGTCGCGAGCACGTGTGTCTGACTCGTATCGGGCGGGCAACCGGGGCAGTGCTCGGCGTATTTCAGCACCTCGCCGCGCCGGTGGTAGCTGGTCTGCTCGCCCGGCATGGCCGGTCCGCCGATACAGCCCCGCGCACAGAAGAGCGGTTCGATGATCAAGGGTTCGGCGTCCGCGGTCAGGCTGTCGAGCGAGTCTCGCACCTCGTTGAAACCGCTGACGGCCAGAACATGGCCATCGAGGACGTCGGTGGTCCAACCGGCCGTGCGGACGCAGCCGCCTTCCAGGGGGAAGAGTCGCGCCTCGCCTTCGGGCGCCTCGTCAAATCCGCTTTCCTCGCATGTACGCAGGTCGATTCCCTCCTGTTCGAGCCACTGTTGCAGTTCTTCGAAGGTGAGGACGCAGTCGACGGCGCCGGCCAGTTCGGGCCGTTCCGCTTCGGCTTTCTTGGCGACGCACGGGCCCAGGAAGACGACCTTCCAGTTCTCGCCGCGTTGTTCGTGGACGTGCCGGGCGTGCGCCATCATGGGCGAAACGACAGGCACGAGTTGCGACAGTTGCGCCGGCCGGTAACGTTCGACATACCGGACCACGGCCGGGCATGCCGTGCATACGTGGCGCCGGTTGGGATCGCGCGCCACGGCCCGCGCCGTCGCCGCGGCGGAGTGATAGGCGCCGATGGCCGTTTCTCCGACGTACGAAAACCCCAACTGCCGGAGCGCCGAGGGAAGACGCCGCTGTTGCCACGGTTCAAAGGCTGCCGCAAACGACGGGGCGACACTGCATGCCACCGGCTCGCCCGACGCCAGCAGCCGAACCGCGCGCTGCACGTCGTTGCGAATCGACTTGGCGCCTTGCGGGCATTCGCGTACGCACGTACCGCAGGCGATACACCGCTCGGTATCGACGTGGGCCTGCCCGTCGTGCATTCGGATTGCCTTGACCGGGCAAACGCGAACGCAGCGGTAGCAGTCGCGGCAGCGGGCCTTGTTCGTAAAGATAATGTCGTTCGGCGCGGAGGTCATTGCGGTCTCCGATCAATCGGTTATCCGGCAGATAAGGGGTCACAAATGAATAACTGGCCGATTGGGGCGGGCTGCGGCTACGGCTGTGGGCGTCAGGCTGCATCGACGTATCAAGCAATATGTCTGCTTCGCCTTCCTGCACAGCCTTGTCCTCGCCGCGCCACAATCGGTCATTTATTCCTTCGCGACCCCTACGGCCGCCAATTCTTCTTGAAGCGCCTCGCACGCTTGCGGGAAGGTGCAGCGGTTGAGGACTCGTGAGCCAATACTGACCGTCGGGCCGCGATCGCACTGTTCAAAGCAGAACGTTGCGACCACATCGACGGCGTCTTCCAGCCCGCTTGTGTGGACGTGGTCGATCAGTTGCCGGAGCAGGGTCTGGGCCCCGCGAACCAGGCAACTGGTGCCCACGCACACGGAAATCCGGATCTTGCCGGCCTGCTCGCCGCCCAGGACCACGAGCGACTCGCCGCGGATCCGCCGCCGGCTCTGGTAGCAGGTATGCAGGAGTTCGTGGGCTCGATGGCCGCCGACCGGGCCGAGGTGCTGGTCGTAACACTCGGTGACGAAGTGGTTTTCCTGGGCGCAATGTAACTGTAGCATCTTGTCGGCCCGGTAGAGTCCTTTGGCCCGCTGGATGTGGGCCTCGGCATCGTGGGTAATCGGCTGACCTGCCCCGCCGATACAGCCGCCGGGGCACGCCATGACTTCGATCAGATCGTATTCGGACTCGCCGCGGAGGACTTTTTCGGCCACCGTGCGGGCATTGGCCAGGCCGTGGACGACGGCCAGTTTCAGCCGAGTCTGGCCGACCGTAACAGTAGCCTCCCGAATCCCGCTTGTCCCGCGGACGTCGTGGAACTCGAACGAATCGATCTTCCTGTTCTGCAGTTTCTCGACGGCGTATCGCAGCACGGCTTCGGTAACGCCGCCGCTGGCGCCGAAGATTACGCCGGCCCCCGTTTTGAACCCGAGCGGCATATCGAGCGACTCCGGTTCGAGCTGGGCGAACCGCAGGCCGGCCTCCTCGATCATCAGCCCCAACTCCTGCGTTGTGAGTACGTGATCGACGTCGCTGCGCCCGTCCGTCTCGAACTTGGGCAGCCGGGCTTCGTACTTCTTTGCCGTACACGGCATGATGGAGACGACCACCAGATTTTCCGGATCGACGCCAAGTTGCTCCGGCAGCGTCGCCCGGGCCACCGATCCGAACATCTGTTGGGGCGATCGGCAGCTCGACAGGTTGGGCAGCAGGTTGGGGAAGAACTGCTCGGCAAACTTCACCCACGCCGGGCAGCACGAGGTGAACTGCGGCAGGCGGGCGCCCTCCTTCTTCCGTTCGATGAACTCGTTGGCCTCTTCGATTACGGTCAGGTCGGCCGCGAAGCTGGTGTCGTACACCTGATCGAAGCCAAGCGCCTTCAGCGCCGCCACGAGCCGCCCGGTCTCCACGCTTCCCGGCCCCATGCCGAACGCTTCGCCAATGGCCACGCGCACCGCAGGCGCGATCTGGGCAACGACGACCGTGTCGGGGTTGTGCAGGGCGCGCCAGACGGCGTCGATTTCCGGTTTGGGCGAAAGGGCGCCGGTCGGGCATACGGCCGCACACAGGCCACAGTTGACGCACTCGACGTCGGCCAATCCCTTGCCGAACGCCGGCCCCACGTGCGTGGCCGCGCCGCGGCCCAGGAAATCGATGGCGCCAACACCCTGAATCTCCGAGCACGCCCGCACGCAATCGCCGCACAGAACGCATTTGTTCGGATCGCGCACCAGGGATGGAGACGAATCGTCGATGGGCAGCGGCTGACGCGTCGGCTTGAACCGGATGTCGGTCACGCCCAGCCGCCGCGCAAGCTTCTGCAATTCGCAGGAAGCACTCTTCGGGCAGGTGGGGCACGCCTGCTCGTGATCGGCCAGAATCAGCTCGACGGCAATGCGCCGCATTCGCCGAATCTCGTCGGTATGGGTGCGGACGACCATGCCGGGCTCGGGCGCGGTCGAGCAGCTCGTGACGATGCCGCGGCCTTCAACCTCGACCAGGCACAGGCGGCACGCGCCGTAGATGCTCAGTGCCGAGTGGTAGCAGAAGGTTGGGATGTCGATTCCGGCCTTGCGCGCCAGCTCGAGCAGGTTGCGTTCGCCTTCGATCGGCGCCTGCTTTCGATCGATGGTCAGGGTAGGGACATCGTCCATCACGGGGGTTCTCGCGTCGTTGGTCATCTTCGTATTCACGGGGTTTGGGTTCGCGGTATCGGGCATTTCGAGCACGGGATCAGACACCTACGATTGCGTCGAACCGGCATGCTTCGGCGCAGGCGCCGCACTTGATGCACTTGTCGGCGTCGATGACGTGCGGCTTCTTCCGTTCGCCGCTGATGGCGCCGACCGGGCACTTCCGGACACAGACGGTACAGCCTTTGCACCGGTCGGCCAGAATCTCCGGCCGGGCGAGCGCCTTGCAGCGTCCGGCCGGACAGCGCTTCTGTACGACGTGCGCTTCGAGTTCCTCGCGGAAATGCCGCATGGTCGAAAGGACGGGGTTCGGCGCCGTCTTGCCCAGCCCGCACAGCGAGCCCTTGCTGACGGTCACCGCCAGTTCTTCGAGCAGCGGGAGGGTCGTTTCGTCGGCGCGGCCTTCGATCACGTCGTCCAGCAGGGCGAGCATCTGCTTGGTGCCCTCGCGGCAGAGGAGGCACTTGCCGCACGATTCGTTCTGCGTGAACTGCATGAAGAACCGCGCCATCTGCACCATGCACGTCCGCTGGTTCATTACCACCAGGCCGCCCGAGCCGACCATCGCTCCGACGCCGCGAAGCGAGTCGAAGTCCAGCGGCAGGTCCAGGTGTTCTTCCGTCAGGCAGCCGCCGGACGGGCCGCCGATCTGCACCGCCTTGAACCCATCGGGCCACGGTTTGCCGAAATCGTCATTCACGCCGCCGCCGACGTCGTAAATGATCTTGCGGAGCGTTGCGCCGAAGGGAACCTCGATCAGGCCCGTGTTGGCCACGTGGCCGGTCAGTGCGAAGGTCTTCGTGCCGGGCGAACCTGCCGTTCCGGACTGGCGGAAGCCGGCGGCCGACATTCGCAGGATGAGCGGGACGGTGGCCAGCGTCTCCACGTTGTTGATCACGGTCGGCTTGCCCCACAGGCCCGATTGCGCCGGGAACGGCGGTTTCGGCCGCGGCATGCCCCGCTTGCCTTCGATCGACGCCATCAGGGCCGTTTCTTCGCCGCACACGAACGCACCGGCGCCTTCCATAACGTGAAGCTTCAGGCGTGCGGTTGTGCCGAAGATGTTTTCGCCCAGAAGGCCCATTGCCTCGGCGTCGGCAACCGCCTTGCGGATGCGGGCCACGGCAAGCGGATATTCCAGGCGGACATAGAAATAGCCTTCGTCCGCGCCGATGGCGCGGGCGGCGATCATCATGCCCTCGATCACGCTGTGCGGGTTCCCCTCCATCACGCTGCGGTCCATGAACGCGCCGGGGTCGCCTTCGTCGGCGTTGCAGATGACATACTTCCGATCGTTCGTTTCGCGGAGCGTGAACTGCCATTTCCGCCCGGTCGGAAACCCGCCGCCGCCGCGACCACGCAGGCCCGACATGGTGATTTCCTCGCAAACCTGCTCGGGCTTCATCTCCCGGTACGCCCGGCGCGCCGCCTGGTAGCCGTCGTGGCGAATGTATTCGTGGATGTCCTCCGGATCGATCTTCCCGCACAGGCTGAGAACGAACCGGTTCTGCTGCGTATAGAAGGGGATGTCCGACTGGCCGCGGCACGCTTGCTTGGAGCGCGGGTCGCGGTAGAGGAGCCGCTCGACCACCTCGCCGCGACTGAGCGTCGTCTCGACGATTTCGGCCACGTCGTCCGCTGTTACCTTGGTGTAGAGCAGGCCTTCGGGTTCGATGGTCACCAGCGGGCCCATCTGGCAGAAGCCCTGGCAGCCGCTTCTGGACAGGTGAACCGTGCCGTCGGCGTCGATGATCTGGTTGTCGCGATGCAGCGCAGTTACGACGTTCAGCCCGGCGTCGGCAATGCGGCGGACGAACTCGGCGTGGACGCCAAGCGCGCCGCCGGCCACACAGCCGGTGCCGGCACAGACGATAACACGGCGGGCGCACGCGCCGCTGGCCTTGCTGTACCATTCGGCAATGGCCTCCAGGGGTTCGCTTGCGGTGGTTTCGGGGGAAATCTGACTCATGCTACCGCCTCCTGGGGATGAACCGCCTCGCGTGTAATGATCTCGTCGACCAGGGCGACCGCCCGTTCCGGCGATACCTGCCCGTGGACGTCGTCGTTGATGACCATGACCGGCGCCAGACCGCAAGCGCCCAGGCAGGAGACCGTTTCCACCGTGAAGAGCAGGTCGGGTGTTGTGTGCTGGGTGTTACTCAGATTCAGCCGTTTGTACAGGGCTTCGAGGATGGCCATCGAGCCGCGGACGTGGCACGCGGTGCCGTCGCACAGACGAATGGTGTACTTGCCTCGCGGTTGAAGCGTGAAGTGCGTGTAGAACGTTGCCACGCCGAAGACGTGGGCCGGCGGCAGCCCCAACGAGGTGGCGACAAACGTCAGCACGTCTTCAGGCAGGTAACGGTACTCCTCCTGCACCCGATGCAAGATCGGTATCAGCTTGGAAGGGTCGCGCTGGTACTGCTCCAGAATATCGCACACCTTGGCGAACTGCCGACTGGCGCTCGGTCCGGCATGGTTGCAGTTTTGGCACATGGTGAAGTCCTCTTGGTCGTCAGACAGAAACAGGTGGGGAAGGGACGGTAGGGTTACGCGGTTGTGGGAAGTGTGTCGTCGTCGGGCCGATGATCCGGAGCAGCCGCGGGTTGTGAGGCATCGTTGTTTGCCGTGTGGTGCATGGCCTCTTTCAGCCGCTTGGTCAGTACGGCCAGACTGGCGGCCAGTCGCACGTCCTCAACGACAACGAACTCCGGCACGTCGAGCTTCGCCGGGGCATAGTTCCAGATGGCGCGAATGCCCGACCGGACCATCAGGTCGGCCGCCGGTTGGGCCGCCTCGCCAGGCACGGTCAAAATGCCGATCAAGACGTGCATGCGCCGGGCCAGGTTTTCCAGTCGCTCGATCGGAAGAATTTCCTTGCCGTGCACCGTCCGGCCGATCTTCGCCGGATCGTTGTCGAACGCGGCCACAATGTTCAGCCCGTATTCGTCGAAACCTGGATAACCCAACAACGCGTGCCCCAGACTTCCGGCGCCTACCAGGAAGGCGTCCTTCACGTTATTCCAGCCCAGAAAGTCTTCGATGGCCTGGATGAGCGATGGGATCTCGTACCCGATCTTCGGCCGGCCCACGATCCCGGTCATCGCCAAGTCCTTGCGAACCTGAATGCTCGTGAACCCCAGGTCGTCGCTGATGTGCGTGCAGGAGACAACGTCCCGGCCCTTCGCCTGGAGTTGTTTGAGCAGTCGCAAATACAGCGGCAGTCGCCGTACACTGGGTTCCGGATATCCTTTCAGGGGATCGGCAGGCATCGCAGGTTCTCCTGGCTGGGGCAGCAATTGCATTCCCTTTTATCGATAGATCGCTATCGATAAGTTACTATCTATACTCGGCTGTGTCAACAGCCGCCAGGAGATTTTTCGGGAGAATCCTCTAACATCTTGCCTGCAAGAGACTTAGGGATAGGTGGCGGGCTGAGGGCAGCGGTACTCACCTCCCTTCGGGGAGGTCGGACGCGGTAGCGGCCGGGTGGGGGTGCGCTATGTGGCGGCCAATTCTTTGCCTGCCACTGGCACGCGCCGTACACACAGCGCTATGCCGCTTCGCCGTAGGCGCCCAACTGCTGCCGAACCCACTGGAGATCCGCCGGGGTATCGACGCCGAGACTCTCGTGCTCTGTCTCGACCACGGCAATGGGAAAGCCGTTCTCTAAAGCGCGCAGTTGCTCCAGCTTCTCGGTTTTCTCCAGCTCCGTTTGGGGCAGAGCCGCGTACTGCAGCAGGAATTCGCGCCGGTACACGTACAAACCGACGTGCTGCCAATAGGTGGCCGACGCATCGGCGTCACGCAGGTACGGGATCGGGCTGCGCGAGAAGTAGAGTGCCCGACCGCGTTCGTCGCATACCACCTTCACCACATTCGGATCGGCGATTCGTTGCGGATCGGTCAGCCGGTGCCGGACGGTCGCCATGGGAAGCACCGGATCGGCGAGCAGTGGCCGGATGGCGTCGTCGATCGTATTGGGATCGATCAACGGCTCGTCACCCTGCACGTTTACGAGGATTTCGGCCGGGCAACGCCGCGCAACCTCGGCCAGCCGATCGGTGCCAGTTGCATGGTCGGCGCGCGTGAGCATGACACGTACGCCGAGCGGCCGAAGGGCATCGACCACCCGCTGATCGTCCGTCGCCACCAGCGCTTCGTCGATCAGGCTCGCCTGCGAGGCACGGTCGTACACGTGCCATACCAGCGGTTTGCCGGCCAGATCGGCCAGGACCTTCCCGGGCAGGCGGGTGGAACCATAACGGGCAGGAATGACAGCCAGGACCTTGTTCATCATGTCCCAGAGGATACCGAGTTCTCTGCGGGCAGCCAAGACGAATTGCGACGTTTCGGCCTGCCGGTTACTTTTTGGCCGTTTCGGTGGCGATTTCGAGATCGATGGCGGATTCGCCGATCTTCTTGCCTTTGAGGTCTTCGATCGTCAGTCGCAGGGTATGTTTGCCGGGGAAGATCTGTTTGGGCAGATGGAAGTCGTAGACGATGAAGAAGTCGTGGCGGCGGTTCTGGCAGAACTCTTCGGTCGAGGCAAGCTCCTGCTCGGCCACGCGCTGGCCGCGTGCGTCGAAAAGTTGGTAACTGCTGCGCAGCGATGTGTGATAGCCCCGCGGGGTGCCTTCGCTGGCGAAATTGTCCACCTCGGCATAGAGTAGCACGCGCTGTTCGGGTGCAAAGCGGTACGCTTCGAACTTTTCGAAGCAGCCGTAGCTGTGCACCCGCGTGCAGAAGGCCAGACTCCGAACGAGCAGCGGCGCCAATTCGCCAAGCTTGGCGGTCGCTTCCGAGAAAACGAGCTTGGCTTCCGCCGTGCGGCTGGGCAGATCGGGGTTCTGCTCGCTGTTGAGCAGGGTTCCCATGCCATGGAACCCGGCGGTCCAGAAGGTCTGCTCATCCGGCGTGAGGCCGGGAACGCTGCGTATGGCGTTGTCGTATCGCCCGGCCGCCATGTACAACATGCGGAGCCGGATTTCGTCTTCGGGCGTGTTCTTTTTGGCCTTTTCCAGAATATGAATGGCGGCATCGACGTGGCCGGGCCAGTCGAGCGGCTGATCTGCCTCGTAGGAGACCGGAACCGCCTGATCGTCCGCAACCGAAGCGCTTGCAGACGGCGCGTCGTGTGGCGAATGGTCGCCCACATGCGCGCCTGCATCGACCGGCGGTGCGCCCGTCGCGGGCGCCGTTGCAGCCGATGGATTCGTCGAAGCGTTGTCCGGTGGCGGTGCGGTTGCCACGACGGGCAAGGGTTGGAGTTCCGTGCTCGGATAGGGGCCGCCAGGCGCACTGGCCGGCGGAAGCGCCGCATTGGAGGAGACGGGCAACCGATCGACCGATTGGACTCCCGGCGCGGCGGCCGCGTATGGGCCGTTCGGCACGGCCGGTCTCAGCGGCGACGGCTGTTCTGCCGGCGGGTATGCAGAAGACTGTGGGTATGCAGAAGACTGGGGTGGGACGGCTTGAGGACTCGCGGGCGGACCGGAATACGCGGTTGTCATGCCATTTGGCGATGAGCCGTTGTACGCGCTTGGCATCCCGTTTGCCGGTGAACCACTGGATGCGGTCGTCATGCCGTCGCCGGCGCGCCGTTGCTGAGCCGTTTGTTGCCGGTAGGCCGCCACCGCACGCGCCTGATGCAGGATGCCGGGCCACAGTGCCGGATCGGTGTTCTGCAGGTCGGCGGTCAACTGGTCGCGGGCCGCCGGATCCAGGGTCCCGAGCCGTTGCAACTCGGCCATGACGTCGCGCAACTGCTGGGCGTCTGCCTGATTGGCAGGCGAGGTGGTTGGCGACGGCGTCGCGCTTGGCGGCGAGGTGGCAACCGCAGTCGATTCCGGAGGTGTGGCGGCCGATGGTTTTGCAGCGGTGTGGCTCGAAGCCCAAGGGGAGGAGGCGGCGCAGCCGGAAAGGGCCGCCGCTGTGAGGCAGCAGAGAACGGTCGCCAGCGTTCGATAGCAAGGGACTTCGGTCATTGCAAGCATACCCGCGGAAGAGGGGACGCAGCATATCGATTCTGGCCAAACCGTGCAAGTCGGATCGTGATGAGATTTTAGGCGGTTCAGGTGGTTGGGGGGGAGGCTATGCGGATGATGAGCCGTTCCAAGACCAGGCGCGCGGGCGCATGGGTTGCCCCCTTCAGGTCCATGTCGGCGCCGAGCAGCCAACGGTAGAGTTGCTGCCCTCGCTGTCGGCCCAGTTGGCGAAGCTGCTGTTCCGCCTTCCGCAATACGAAAGGACGCACGCCTGCCTGTTCCAGGGCCCGATTGAGCGGAATGCGACTGCCGGCCGCCTCGCCCTGGATTATCAGGCGGGTGGCTGCGGCCAATTGGCGGAGCGAGTAGCTGATCTGCCCGAGGATTCCAATTGGCTGTTCTCCGGCGCCCAGCAGGAGGTCGAGCTGGCGCAGGGCCTCGGCCGGTTTGCCTTCCAAGGCCGCGTCAATCAGTTCCCACGCGGTCTTGGCCCGCCATGTGCCCACATGTTGTTTGACCAGTTCCGGCGTGATGCCATGGTCGGCCGCGGTCGCGAGGGCAAGCTTTGCCAGCTCTTGATCCAGAAGTCCAAGTTCCGGGCCGACCAGGTCGACCAGCATCTCTGCTGCCGGCGTGGCGATTTCGACCGCGTGTTTCCGTTGGGCCCATTTGGCAAGCCATCGGACGAGTTGCGCACCCTTGGGAGCGTTGGCGTCGATGACGCCTCCTTCTGACGCTACGGCCTTATACAGTCGTGTGGTGGAAGGGAACGACTTGAGTTCCAGGACAAGCGTACCTGTCGGATAGGGGGAAGCCGCGTAATCCTCCAATTCCCCGCGATACTTCGTCACGAAGCTATCGGCCTGCTCCACGACGACAAGCCGCTGGCCGGAGCCGAACATACCGACGGTTTCCAGCTCCCCCAGAACGTCTCGCAGTTCCGTCTGGGGACCGTCGAACCGGGTGAGCGAGATCTCGGCATCCTCCTCGCTGAGGACCACCTTGCGCAGGGCCACCAGCACCTGCTGACGCAGGAAGGCGTCATCGCCAAAGACGACACATACCGGCGGCGGCGGACTCGGTTTGGTCAGGAAGGCATCAGCGGAAGTCGCTTTCGCAGTGGTCTTTGCCGTCGCCTTTGCAGTTGCTTTTGCCATGCTCGCAGTCTATCAAGAGCGGGCGTGTTTCGGGAGCCCCCACACCGGTGTGAAGGAGAAACCATACGCACCACCTCACATCCCCGTTTATTCCCGGTTTGTTCCGCCGCCGCAGGCGGCGGAACAAACCGGCAAACGGCCAAACCGGTCGGAACACCCGCGATGTCTTTGCCGCCTGCGGCGGCAAAGACATCGCGGGAATGGAATTTGGCGTGGCCATGAGGCCTGGGGTAAAGAAACCCCAGGCTACGGTGCTGATCGCCTACGGCGAAAACGCGCCGGAGGCGGTGGGCTGAACGCGCCACCCCCAGCCTCTCTTGCCGCCCTGCTACATCGGGCACGTTCAAGTTCGGATCAAAGACACAATCCAACCCGACACTTACGCCCACGCGGCTAGAAGACCTATCGGACCCCGGAACGGGAACAAACCTTGCGCAACCCCAAATCGCCGCAACCCCAACTTTTTGACAGCCCAGGCCACCGGCCGGTGGCCCTTCCGTAAAAAGCAAGTCCGCTGCTGCACCCCCCAGGGCCACGCTCATCCGACCGGCTTGATCCTTGGCGGCAGCCGGGGGTATGATACCGGGCTAGCTCGAAAGAATGGCGACCAAACGGAGGATCAGGTGAACTTGCCGAATAGCGGCCACGACGAGGCGCTCCGGTTTCTTCTCGGACGGATCGATTACGAACGCGTCACGACGGTCCCTTACCGGGGACGCGATTTCAAGCTCGACCGCATGCGGGAGCTGCTCAACCGGTTGGGCAATCCGCAGGAGCAGCTAGCCATCATCCACGTGGCCGGGACGAAGGGCAAGGGTTCGACGGCGGCCATGCTCTCGGCCATGCTCACGGCCGACGGATATCGTACGGGGCTGTTCAGTTCTCCGCATTTCGAGCGGGTGGAAGAGCGATTCCGCATGGACGGTCAGCCGTGTTCCGCCGTCGAACTGGTTGCCTTGATCGAGGCGATTCGGCCGACGGTGGAAGCGATGGATCGCGAACCGGCTGCAGCCGGTGAGATCGGCCCCACCTACTTCGAGATCACGACGGCCATGGCGCTGCTGCACTTCGTGCGATGCCGGGCCGATGCGGTTGTCTTGGAAGTGGGACTTGGCGGCCGGCTCGACTCGACCAACGTGTGCACTCCCCGCGCGTCGATCGTGACCAGTATCAGTTTCGACCACATGGAGCAGTTGGGCCATACGCTGGCCGATATCGCCCGGGAGAAGGCCGGTATTGTGAAACCGGGCGTGCCGGTTATCAGCGGCGCCACGGCGCCCGACGCGCAGGCCGTCATTGCCGAGGTGTGCCGAGACCGGGGAGCGGCGCTGGTGGAGCTGGGCGTTGATTTCACATTCGACTATCATCCGCCGCGCGATCTTCAGGAGCGCGCCGCACCCGGCCGGCTCGACTTCCGCTGGCTGCGCCCGCTGCCCGGCGGAACGACTGCGTCGCCATGGCCCGGCGTCGAGGTCAACCTGCCGGGACGCCACCAGGCGGCCAATGCAGCCGTTGCCCTGGCTGCCTTGAACGTACTGAAGACAACCGGGTGGCGGCTCGATGGCGACGCCGTGCGGCGCGGGCTGGCCGATTTACGCTGGCCGGGGCGGGCCGAGGTGGTTCGGCGCCGGCCGGCCGTGGTTGTGGACGTCGCGCACAATCGCGCGTCGATCGAAGCGTTGCTGGAAATGCTCGGGCAGAGCTTCCGGTGGGGCAGGCGACACTTGATCTTTGCCGCTTCGAAGGAGAAAGACCTCCGCGGAATGCTCCAGCCCTTGCTGGCGTGTTTCGACAACGTCGTTCTCACCTGCTACCGGAACAACCCGCGCGCCGTGCCGCCGGAACAGCTTGCGGACCTGGCGCACTCGTTGACCGGGCGGCGCTATCGAACTTGCCCCGATGGCGAGGCAGCCTGGTCCGCCGTGGCAGAGCAGGCGGCGCCGGACGATCTGGTTTGCGTAACCGGCTCGTTCTTCCTTGCGGCGGAAATACGCAGACTGCTGACCGGCCAGGCAGGCAACCGCACGGATTCGGATATTGCGGAGCCTGAACAATCCCCCGGCGCGGGGTGAGATTTCTGTCGCCGACGATCGGCGCGGTTCGCACGCCTACTTGCTCTCCAGTCCGATCACGCCATCGAAACCGGCCGGCGGAGTGCGGTTGGAGCGGGTGATCTGGAGCGTGAGGAAGTCCTTCGCGCGGTCGTCGGCTGGAATGGCGTGCAGCAGTTCAAACGCGCGCGACCAGTCGCCCAGAAGGAACGCATCCAAGGCCGATTCGTAACACGCAAGGTGTTCGTCGGTAAGTTGCGGATAGACCGATGCCGGCGGCAGCAGCTCGCTGACCAGAAGCGGCGTTTCGAGCCCGAACGGGCGAACCTTCGCCAGGCGGCGCACACGGGCGACCTCGCGCGGCGCCTCGCGGCGGATCCGATCGGCCGTGGCCTCATCGAGCAGAATGGTCGCATTCAGCCGCCGCGTCATGCTCTCCAGACGCGAGGCCAGATTCACCACAGGCCCGAAAACGGTGACCTTTACCTGATCGGTGGTGCCCAGCTTGCCTGCCACGGCGTTTCCGGTCGCAATGCCGATCCCGGCGCGAAAGTCGCCAGACGCCTCCAGTTCCGCACGGATGGCCAGCGCGGCGCGGCACGTTTTCTCGATCGTGTCGGGTTGTGTGAACGGCCAGCCCCAGAAACCCATCGCGGCGTCGCCCTGGAAATCGCCCACCACACCGCCTGCCGAACGGATGTGCCGCGTCATAACCCCTAGGGCCGTACTGACCCGATCGAGCAGGTTCAGCAGGTTGCCGGCCGAACGTTCCGATTCGCGCGAGAACCCCTGCAAATCGCAGAACATGACGGTCACTTCGGCCTCGCGCGGGGCCAGGACGACGTCGGGATCTTCGACGGCCAGGGTTTCGAGCACGATGGGCGAGAAGAACTGGCTCAAGGTTGCATGTCGATGTTCCAGCAGTCGCATATGGCGCAGCGCGCCCAGCATGGCGGCGACCAGTTCTGCGAACTTCACGTCTTCGCGCAGATCGGTCGGATCGGTCGAACCGGGCGCCGGAGTCCGCTCGGCGCCGAATCGGCCTGCCACGTACAGCCCCCATCCCGGACATGCGCGGCCGAGTACGGGAGTGCAGAAGGCCCAATCGCATTCGTCGTTCAGGCCCAAGGCGTCGGCTGGCGGCGAATCGGCGCCGCGCCATACATGCAGGACACTCTGCCGCGCGTGCACGGCCTCGACAATCAGGCCCTGACTCGGCTGGAAGTCGCCGCCGACGGCCAGCCGCTGGTCCCAATGGAGCACCGCGACCGATTCCGTCGCCGCCTCGCCGGCAGGTTCGGCGAGCGGTCCCTCCAGGATGCGAACCGGGTGCGCCTCGTCGAAATGTTCGGCGGCGTCCGCGGGACTGTTGGCCACGGCCACGACGGCCGCCGCCCGGGCTTGCGGCACGCCTGCCAGCAGCATGGTCACCAGCCGGACAAACAGCTCATAATCGCCTGCCGCACCGGAAATGACCTCGGGCAAACGGCTGAGCACCTCGATGCGGCGGTCGGGATTGTGGAACGGGACCTGCCGCAGGTATTGGGCGCTGAACGATTGCTGTTGAACGGGCGGTGGTGCGGCGGTGGTCAGCGTGACGCGTTGGTCGGCCAGGGTGAAGCTGGTTTGGCCGATGACGAAATGATCGCCCGGCTGGAGCGAGCACAGCTCTACCTCCTGGCCTCGCAGGTAGACGGGGTTTCGGGCGTCCGGTTCGCGCCGGACGTGCAGTTGCTGGCCGTCCCATCGCAGGCGCACATGGCGTCTCGACACCTGGGTATCCCACGGCACGGTCCAGCCGCGTCCCGAGCGCCCGAGCACGATATCCTGGTCGAGCGGAAGCGCCCTTCGCCACCGCTGTTGAGGTTCCTCGCCTTGTGCGATCAAGTCGGGCATTCAGTTGCGGTCAAACAGTCCGATGTCGAGCCCAATGACCCAAATCATAAGCGTGAGGATGAACAGCAGGCCAAGATAGGTCAGGGCGATTTGGATACGTTCGTCAGCCGGCTTGCGGCGGATTCCTTCGTAGGCGAGGAAGATCATGTGTCCGCCGTCCAGCAGCGGAATGGGCAGGAAGTTGATTACGGCCAGGTTGGCGCTCAGCAGGGTGATGAAAATGAGGAATTGCGGAAATCCCTGGTAGGCGTAGTGGCCCGCCGCGCGGGCAATGGTAATCGGTCCGCCCATCTGCCGTGGCGATATCTGGGTGCCGATACGGCGGAGAAACAGGTAAACCTGGCCCGCAGAATCGAGCGTCTCCTGGCCGCCCAGAGCTAGCGCCTCGCCAAACCCCCGCGCCTTGTAGTGGCAATAGGGTGGTTCAAAGATCAGTCCGCGGTCGGCCAGGCGCCAATCGCTGACCGCCGGCTCAAGTGTTACCTTTTTCCCGGCGCGCGTCGTTAGCGTCACCTTGCTGCCCGTCAGCGACTCTTGCAGCAGATCGAAGAAGGCCGGCCAGGCCGGCTTCAAGGCGGGCGGCTCCTGTTCGCCTTGCAGCCACCGCTGCAGCCAGCGGAACGGTCGAGGCCATTCACTTTGCTCCTCTTCAAAAGACAAGGTTGCCTTGGATGGAGCGGTCTGTTGTTGCCCGGGCGTCAGGTTCTCGGGCGGCGTAATGACGGCCTCGACAATCGTGTCGCCGGCTTTCAATCCGGCCTTGGCGGCAGGGCTGTTCGGCGCCACTTCGGCCACGATGGGCAGGACGTGGTAGGCCAGCCCGAGCGCCGGCGCGTCCAGCGGGTTGTCGGTCGCCAGTGAAGCCGCGGCGCCCTGCACCGGGCCAACAACTACCTGCACGTCGCGAGGCGCTTCGCCTTCGCGATTCAGGGTCAGGGCGACCGTTTCGCCGGGGCGCTTGCGCAGACGGTCGGGTAGCGTCATGGGGTCGCCGGGCGACTGCTGGTCAATGGCGACGATGCGATCTCCAGGACGAATGCCGGCTGCCGCGGCTGGCGAGCCGTCGCGTATGGCCGCAATGTCGCCCATAGTCATGATCAGTCCGAGGGTACGCACGGGATTGGGCGCCACGCGAATGTCGATCTGCTTGAACGTGACGGTCTCGGCGTTCTCGTCCGTTTCCCGCCGCTCGACCGAGAAGGTCAGCTCCTCGTCGGGCCGGGCCGCCAGCGCCTCGTGAATCTGCGCATAGTCTTCGATCGGCTGCCCGTCGATGGCCACCACGCGATCGCCGAACTGAAACGCCGGTTGGGCATCACGAGCCGGGCTGTCTGGCTTGGTAGGATGCTCCAGTCCCGCCATTCGCCCTGATTCGGCCGAGAGCAAGCTGGCGGTAAACGGGTTGGTTATCCCGATCGTGGGCCGGCCGCGATCGAGGTCGGGCCGGGTGCGAAGCTCTATCGGTTCGGCCAGGCCGGGCCGTTCCACGGTGAACACGGTTTCCTCTTGCGCATCGCCCAGCGCGACGGCTTCCTGCATCTCGCGAAAGGCCCGGACCGGTTGACCGTTGATGGCCGTAATCCGGTCGCCCACCTGGAACCCCGCCTGCCATGCCGCCTCGCCGGCAATCAGTTTGCCCACGCCGCATTCGATCTGACGCACGCCGATCCCGTAGGCCAGTACGGCGCAACAGAAGGCGAACACCAGGTTCATGATGACGCCGGCCGAGATGATGGCCATGCGTTGCGGCACGCTTTTCGACAGGTAGCTGCGCGGGTCGTACAGGGCGTTTTCTGCTGCGGCTACATCAAATGGTTCGGCGCGGTCGGCTGCCGTATCGGCCGCCTTCGCCTCTCCGTCGGCCGGATTGCCGTTCGGGCCTTCGGCCGGTTCCTGCTGATGCTTGGCACGCTCGATCTCCTCGCGGAGCCGGGCCGGGTTGTCCTCCTGGCCGAGCATCTTCACGTAGCCGCCCAGCGGGAAGATGCCGATGCCGTACTCCGTCTCGCCCCAGCGGCGCGCAAAGAGCTTCCAGCCGAAGAAATCGAAGCCCAGGTAGAACTTCTCGCACTTCACGCCGCACCATTTGGCAACGGCGAAGTGTCCCAGTTCATGCACGAAAATGACCAACCCGAGGGCAATCGCCACCTGCAATATGACGACAACCAGTCCAAGATCCATGGCAGCGATTAAGCAGAAACCCAACGGAAAACCTCCTCCCTGGCCCAGCGGTCCAGGTTAACGAGTTGTGATAGTGTAGGATTCGGGTCAAAGGTGTGTGCATCGAGGGCGCGTCGGCATGCAGGTACGATACCGCACAGCGGCAATCGCCCGTCCAGGAAGGCCGTTACGGCGGCCTCGTTGGCGCCGTTGAGCACGGCTCCGGTTGTCCCTCCGGTCGCGGCGACTTCCAGTCCCAGCGACAGTGCGGGGAATCGTTCGGGATCCGGCGGCTCGAACTCGAGCCGCATGGCTTGTTCCCAGTCCAGCTTTGCCGCCACCCCTTCGCGCCGCTGCGGCCAGTTCAGGGCGTATTGGATGGGCAGCTTCATATCCGGGGGGCTAAGCTGGGCAATTACAGAGCCGTCTATGTATTCTACCATCGAATGGACGATCGATTGCGGATGAACCACAACGGCAATTTGGCCGGGCCGCAGGTCGAACAGCCATCGGGCTTCGATGATTTCCAGGGCCTTGTTCATGAGGGTGGCCGAATCGATCGTGATCTTCGGGCCCATTTCCCAGGTGGGGTGCGTCAGGGCCTCCTCAACCGTGACACTGGCCAACCGATCCTGGCTGTAGGTGCGGAACGGCCCCCCGCTGGCGGTAAGTATCACCCGTCGCACCTCTTCTCGCTCCCCCGCTTGCAGGGCCTGGAACACGGCGCTGTGTTCACTATCGACCGGTAGCAGGCGCGTTCCCCGTTCGGCTGCGAGGCGCGTGACCAGCGGGCCACCCACAACCAGACTCTCCTTGTTCGCCAGCGCGACAGTCTTTCCGGCCTCCAGTGCGGCCCAGGTTCCGTCCAGGCCGGCACTGCCGACAATGGCCGACACGACGACGTCCACGTCCGGTTCGGCCACGACCTTGGCAACGGCTTCCGGGCCGACGAGCAATTCACAATCGGCGGGCAGCCCGGACCAATCGCGCCGGTGTGCCGCTTCGGGGTCGGTCACCACGATCTGCCTGGGATGGAACTGCCGGGCCTGGCTCTCCAGGATGTCAACGTTTGCGTGGCCCGATAATGCAACAGGGCGCAACCGGCCTTCAGAAGCTGCGAGGACCGCCATGGTGCTGCGGCCAATGCTGCCCGTCGCTCCCAGGACAACGACATTCTTGGCGTAGTCAGGCATAACGGGTCCGGAGGCTGGCAGTAGTTGGGTTTCGCGTGCAGGTTCGGCCGCGTGAATCATGTCGGTCAAAAGGGCGTTTGGAGCCATCGACATGGGCGATCGCATCCAGTCGCGATTGTAGCCCCCCCCTGATCTACGTCAACCGGCGGTGACACGTTCGCGTCATCCAGTCAGGGGGATGGAAGGCTCCCCCGGTCCGCGGCTGGACGTTCCGTGTTGGCGGGAGTAGAATCGTCACTGTGACGGATTCACTTCGACAGTGATCGTCCGATTGCCTTCCGCGTCTTCTTCCAAAGGAGTCCCCGCCATGCGTCGTACCACCGAACTGCTCTTTCTCTGTTTGTTTGCCTGTTGCACTGCGTGCGCTGCCCAGGAGGTCATCGATCCGGACGTGGCCAAGGAAGATCCGGATTTCCTCGTCCAAGGCGAGTATCTGGGTGAAGGAACCTTGCTGGATGGCACGCGCGATCGGGTTGGCGCCCAGGTGATTGCTCTGGGCGGCGGTCAGTTCGACGCGGTCGTGTACAAGGGCGGCCTGCCCGGCGACGGTTGGCAACGCAACGATCCGAAGTTCACCATGAATGGCAAGACGGCCGACGGCGTTACCAGGCTGACCGGCCGTTCGCTTTCGGGGACCATCCGGGACGGCAAGATGATCATTACTGATCCGGAAGGCGCAGAGCGGATTCGCCTTTCACGCACCGAACGGAAGAGCCCCACCTTGGGCGAAAAACCGCCTGCGGGCGCCCTGGTCCTTTTCGACGGCAGCAACGTCGACAAGTGGGAGCACGGCCACATCACCGAAGACTTGGGAACACTCCATGCCGGTACGAACCTGAAAGAACCGATCGGGCCGAACGGTTTGAAGCTGCATCTGGAGTTCCGCACTTCCTGGATGCCGCAAGCACGCGGCCAAGGCCGCTCGAACAGCGGCGTATACGTCGATGGGCGTTACGAGGTGCAGGTCTTGGATTCGTTCGGGCTCGAAGGGAAGAACAACGAGTGCGGCGGTATCTATAGCGTGGAGCCGCCTGCGGTGAATATGTGTTTCCCGCCGCTGACGTGGCAAACATACGACATCGATTTCACCCCGGCCAAGTACGACGACGCCGGCAAGAAGACGACCAATGCCCGCATTACGGTCCGGCACAACGGCGTGCTCATCTACGACAACTACGAGCTGCCTCGTGGAACTCCAGGCTACCGTTCGGAGGGCCCCGGCCCGGAACGCTTGCTGCTGCAAGGACACGGCAACAAGGTGCAGTACCGGAACATTTGGGCGGTTGAGAAGTAGTCGTTGTCTACTTCTCGCCCATGAGCTTGGCGATGGTCGGCTCCATGGCCTCGGCCCAGATGCCGTACCCCATTTCGTGCGGGTGCAGCAGGTCGGGCATGACCTCCTTGGTCAGAACGCCCTCGGGCGTGAGGAACTTCTGGTTGATGTCCAGGAAGAAGACGTTCTTGTTGTCGGCCAGGTTGGCGATGATCGCGTTTGTCTTCTGATTCACCTGGCGGAGGCCGTTGTTGTTGTCCGCGCCGCGAGGGAAGATGGCCAGGATCAGGACTTTGGTCTCGGGCAACTTCGCGCGCAGCTTTTCGACAATAGCCTTCACGCCGTCGGCGATTTCTTCGGGCGTGTTCGACCCGGAGTTGTTCGTGCCGATCATCAGCACGGCCAGTTTGGGAGAGATGCCGTCGATGTTGCCGTTGTCCAAACGCCAAAGGACGTGCTGGGTGCGGTCGCCGCCGATGCCGAGGTTCACCGCGTTCCGTTTGTCGTAGTACTTGGCCCAGACTTCTTTTCCGCGGCCTTCCCAACCGTGGGTAATCGAATCGCCGATCATCAGCAGATCGACATTCCCCTGCTTCACCCGCTCGTTCATTTTGGTGTGGCGGTTCATCCACCACTCGTTGTTGCGCGGGACGGGAACGACCGCATCACTTTGCTGCACGGCCGTTGCCTGTCCAAGAACGGCGGTGGAAAAGCCGGCGCAAAGGACGGCTGCGGCAAAACCGAGAAGGAACGAACGACGACAACGCATGGCATAATCTCCTGGATGCTTGAACATGGATCTGTCGGGCCGGAGCACCGACGCCAAGGCCCTCCAGACGGCACAAGGCAGCGCCGTTGGAAAGCCGCCTCAACTCTGCAGCGCCAAGCCGGAATCTCCTGGGAAACCAGCGGCCCGCTGAGCCTAATAACATAGCTCCGGAATCGAGAAGCCGCAACTTGCGGGCCCCCCCGAGGGGAGGTGGAATTGGCTGCCCTTGCCGTAGCTCTTCACCCTCCCGCGCAGCGGGAGGGTCGGGCTCATAGGCCCGGGGAGGGTGCGCAGCGGGTCGCAGCCAAATGGGCGGCGGGGCACCAGAGCGCGCCCCACCCGGCCGCTACCGCGTCCGACCTCCCCCGAGGGGAGGTGGAATTGGCGGGCCCTGCCGTGGCTCTTCACCCTCCCGCGCAGCGGGAGGGTCGGGCTCTTAGGCCCGGGGAGGGTGCGCATCGGGTCGCAGCCAAATGGGCGGTGGGGCGCCACAGCGCGCCCCACCCGGCCTTTTCACCGCAGACGCAATAAGATGGGGCAGATCACGCGAATCGAATCAAGACATCACCCCCCCTTCACCGAAGGATAACGGTGCCCGCATACGGACCGTTTTCCCATTGCGTGAATGGGCGGACCATGCGAGAATGGCATTATGAGGACAAAGCAACGGACGAGCATGCAGGTGAGCCGGCGAGCAGGAGCGGCGACGATCGATTACGTATTGATCCTTGCCGTTGTGCTGCCCATGGTGGCCTTCCTCATGTGGGCCGGGCCGCGAATGATTCGCCTGGCCTACGACCTGACTTGCCTGCTGATTGCCTGGCCGTTCATGTAGCGGAACAATTGCGCGACTTACGGAGTGGAACGCTGACAATGCTTGCAGAACTACTCAAACAGGTTCACAAGGACGATCGGGGAGCGGTAAGCCTCGAGACCATTTTGATCATTGCCGCCATAGCCATTCCGATCCTGATCTTCCTGATCAAGTTCGGGTGGCCGCGCATTCGCGATTACTTCCTCGAAGGGCTCGAAGACCTGGAAGAAGGCGGGCGCGACGCAGCCGGCAATACGATCAACTGACGCCCTGCAACGGCCAGAATGCCTGCGAGAATGCCTGACCGCGAGCGGACGCGAGAGCCAGGTTGCCTCGCTGCCGTCACGGAGCGCATGACGCCGGTCCGGCATCTGCTTCGGCCAATCCGGAGACCATTGCTCGGCTGCGACAAGAATGAGGGGTCCGAACACCGATGGTTGCCACGGTCCTACTGCTGGTGCTGCTGCTTGTGGCCACGGCAACCGACGTCTCGCGGCGTCGCATTTATAACAGCATTACCTATCCCGGTATCGTGATCGCCGTCGGTTTGAATGCGGCCGGGAGTATCGCGGTGGCGGTCGGCTGGAGCCGGCCGGAGAGTCTCGCGCCGTTGGGCTGGATTTCGCTAAGCGAAAGCTCGTTCGGCCTGCTTGCCTGCGGGGTGATTATGCTTGTATGCTTCGTCCTGTTCCAGGTGGGGGGCGGCGACGTGAAACTCATGGCCATGGCAGGTGCGTTTCTGGGGCCGCAGCGCGGGCTGGAGGTCATGCTATGGACCTTTGTGACCGGTGGATGTCTGGCGATTGTCGTCCTGGTGTGGCGGATCGGTCCGCTCGATCTGGGGCGGCGCGCGGTTCGGCATCTGCTGGCGACGCTTCGTGTGGGGCGCATCAGTCGGCCGACGGACGAGGAACGCGCCGAACTCCGTGCGCCGTTATTCCTGGCGCCCTGCGCCCTGGCCGCGGCGGTGATCGTCCAGTTTCGCCTCATTCCAACGTAGCTCGGGCAATCATGAACCCTTGGCATTGTCCCATCCGTCCGAATCGACCGAAGTCCCTATGACACGCGCCCTGCTGCTTGCCTGTTTGCCCTGGTTTGCCTGCCTCGTCGGGCTCGGTCTGACGGCGTGTATGCTGGTTCGGGCCGGAGGGCGGGTCAGTCCGGGCCGGATGCGGCGGCTTCATGCCGATCAGCGAGGCAGCGCTCAGAGCCTGAGCTTCGTCCTGGCGCTGCCCGTGTTCATCATGGTACTGATGCTCATTGTGCAGGTGAGCCAGTTGATGATCGGGACGATTGTGGTGCACTATGCGGCGTTCGCGGCCGTGCGAAGCGCCATTGTGTGGATTCCTGCCCGGCTCGATACCGCGGAGCAAGAGAACTGCGTGGGCTGGTACTACGTGAACCCCAACGCGCCGGATCAACGGCCGCCGACGCTCGATCCGAGCAGTCCGGACTACGGGCCTTCGGAGGGCGGCGTGGAGTACATCGTAGCCCCGGACGGGCTGAAGTACGCGCAGGTGTTCCGCGCGGCGGTCCTGGCGGTAGCGCCGATTTGTCCCTCGCGCAACCTTGGGCTTCCTGCCGGTTCGACCGGTCGTGCGGCGGAAGTCCTGGAGGCGGCCGCCTACAGCTTGGCGCCGGAAATGCAGCGCAATACGGCCATTGGCCGCCGTTTGCGGAACAAGTTGGCGTACGCGGCCCGGCATACGCAACTGGAAGTCCGGTTCTTTCACAGCAATGCGGAGCCGCCGCTGGCGCCGTATTCGATTGGGCCGGATCAGGGGCAGTTCCGGTTCAACCAGTTGGGCTGGCGGGATCAGATTACCGTAACCGTATGGCATGATCTGGCCCTGCTGCCCGGCCCGGGGCGCTTGTTGGCCCGCGTGCTCCGCCGTTCCGACGGTACGGATCCGGTCAGCGAGCGGATTACCGAGACCGCCGGCGTTTACACGACGCGTCTGTCGGCCGCAGCCACCCTGTCGAACGAAGGTGAACAATCGGTGGTTCCCTATGTGCATACGTCGTATTGAAAATCGCATACGAAGACAATTCACCTGCCTGCACCGCGACCAGCGGGGCACGATCAGCATCCTGACCGTGTTTGCCGCGATCATTCTGACCATGCTGTTGGGCATGGTGATGAACGTGGGGCGTCATGCCGACGGCAAGCTGCGTATGCAGAACGCCGCCGATGCCGCCGCCTGGTCCGGCGGCGCGATGCTGGCGCGCGGCATGAACTCGCTTGCGTTCACCAATCATCTGCTTAGCGACATATTCGCAATGACGGCCTTCCTGCGCGAAGCCAGGGACCGCAACGCGGAGCAGTTCACTCCGGCGATTCTCGATGCCTGGGAGCAGATCGGCCCGGTGTTTGCCGGTTCGCAGTTTCCGAAGTTTGCCGCTTTGGGCCGAGCCATTACGGCGAAGGCGCCGCTCGAGCGCGAATTGGTGCGTTCGTATAGCGACTGGGGGGCGGCGGCCAGCGAACGCATACTCCCGCTGTTTGAAGAAATCCTCGACAACGAACTCATTCCGCAATACCAGCGGGCCGTGGTTGCCGTCTTCCCCGAAATCGCCCAGGCGGCAGCCGGCGAAGCGGCGCGCCTGCACGGCCAGCCCGATCGCGGTCGCAACACCATGCTGGCGGCCCTGTGGCGAACCACCGGGCAGCCGGTCGGCGCCGCGGAGCTGTTCGATCCGACGCTGCCCGTGGTGGATCCGGTGGCCTACATGGCGGTCGATCCCGAGCTGCTCGACGACGTGCGCGACCAACGGAACGCACTGGCGCGGCGCTATCTGAACCACTGGAATGCGCAAACGATGTACATCTTCGACCGCGAAGGGAAGATGAGCCAGTTCGGCGCCCTTTGGCGGAGCTTCACATGCGGGCAACTCGAACGGTTATTCGATGAGAATACCATGCGCAATCTGCCGCATGTGATTCGGGAAGACCTGACTTCGGTGGTCAAGCGAAATGCCGAGGCAGACTACACAACCGTTGTGGACTGCAATGCGCATTTGGAGCGGCATTTCACCTTCATTGCCGTGGTGTACTGGAACAAACTGCCGGAGATGCTGCCGGGGCTGTTCCGCAATCCGGCGGAGGCCGATTCGCAAGCCTACGCCGCCGTCGAGATGTTCGTGCCGCGTCCCCGGCTGGTTTGGTACTACTGGAGTCCGGCTTCCTCGGGCAGAGGGAGCAATCCGATCGGCGGTCTGCCGGGCGACTTTCCCGAACTGCCATCGATCCCCGGCGATGACGACGGCGGCGGGGGCGACGGCGAAACGGGCTTCGGACGCTGGCGGGTCGGCCGGCAGGGCGTGCCGACCGATTGGGACCTTTGGAACCAGCGATGGAGCGCGAGGCTGATCCCGGCCGTGCAGCCGGCCATTGCGGCCATTCTCGCGACTCCGCCCCCCCTGGCCGAATTCGCCGCAAGGAATATGCGCACGCCAAACCTCGGCAGCCTGACCGGCGATGACCTGCGACAGATCAATACGCATTGAATCACACATGACAGATTGCTTCCACAACCCGAGTGTCCCTTCCGACCGGTTCCGATGCGGGCGCCGCCGGCCGCTGCGCCGTGGCCTGTCGACGCTCGAACTGGTCATGGCGATTCCCATTCTTCTGTTGATCATGGCCCTGATGGTCAACTACGGCGTTGTCTCGAGCTGGAAGCTCCGGACGCTGACCGTCTCGCGCCATGTGGTGTGGTCGACGCGTTGGCCCCGTTCGGCAGGCGGCGATCCACGGCCGGCGATGTGGCCGGAATCGGCCGGAATCGGCGCCGCGGCGCTGGACTCGTGGGCCGTAGCGGACGATGCCCGGGCGAACCATCGCGTGGCGCGCGGTCCCTTGGCTCCCTGGGCGAACGTCAATGAAGAACTGCTCAACCCGGCGCGCGGACCGCGCGGCGGAAACGCGAGTATCCGGCGAGGCTTCCCCATGCTCGGACGGATGGGCAGCTACCAGCTTCAGGCGAGCAACCCGTTGCTCGATGACCTGTGGCAGTACCGGCGCATGGGCCTCTCGTCGAACTGGCAGCGACGCATTCCGGTGATCTATGCGTTAGCTCAGGCGCCGGCGAGCTATTCGCAAGCGTATGTCGCGGCCGTTCTGGCCATTCTGAACAACCCGAACCGAACGGCGCTCTATCCGCTCGACCGCGACGATGAGTTTCTCGGCTACGCGGCCCGTTTCGGCTGGGGATCGGGCGCGCCTGACTTCCATCCGCGGCTCTCCCGCTTCTGTTCCCTCGATCACGAAACGGCACAAGAGAACGTGGACGAACTCGTCGATCGTATCGTCGGCCGAACCGAAACCGATGAGGACGGCAACGTTACCGAGCACACGCCCAGCCTGGCCGAGCACATGACGCGGGCGTGGATTGGCCTGTATCACCGCGTTATCAACGAACTCGAGGCCTTGATGGCGGAGAATCCCGGCCAGAGCGGTGTCTTGCAGGCGGAGATCGATCAACTGCAGCAGAAGATCGGGGTCCTCGAAGAGTATCTCGCCAGCCTGCAGCCGTAGCGGATGCCCCCGGCTTGGCCCGCGGAGTCTCACGTTTTTCCCTAAATTGCCGCACCGGGGCTCACTCGTCCACCACGATCTCGCACCAGATGCTCCTGGCTGCGGCCGGGTCCATTTGCAGGACGCCCGACTCGGTTCTCGTTGGAAGGACGTCGCGCCGTTTGCCCGTTGGGTCCAACGCGTACACCGTGGCTGGCCCAGGTACGTTCAGGCGCACCTGGGCCCGAACCGGCTCGGCGATAACCGGCGGGCGCCCTTCGCCGGGCAGCATCCACGACATGTAGGACCAGGAACGCTGCCTGGCCGACGGCGGCCAGAAGCCCTGGGCCGTGTTCTCCACACGCGCCACCGAGGTCAGAAGCACGCGCCGCGACTGGCCGAGCGGCTGCCCGTCGAGTGACGTAGCCGTCACGGCGGCGAACTCGGTTTGGCACTCGACGCTCAGTCCGCTGAAATCGAGTGGGCCCGCCTTGGCCAGGTAGCCGATGGCCGACTTCGTGCGCGCCGTGTTGATGGTCAACAGCCCTGCGCCGTAGTCGAGGGCAAGTTCGCCCGTGTCGCTCAGCAGACGTTTCGATTCGCCGTCCATCCGTTCGTAGCCTGGCAACTTCAACTTGCGGGCGGCGGTGACGAACGCCGGATACAGCCAGCTTTGCCAGGGCTTCTCAGGCAGTCGCACAACGTTGGTTTCGCTTTCCACCTTTGCATCGGCCGATACACCGCACGCCAGCGCCACGTCGGCATTGCCACGGTATGCATCGCCGAGGAAGACGTTCCGCACCTTCGACAGGAACGTCAGGAAGCGGTACGCCGTGTACCTGGCGTATCGCGTATGAGGCCGCGGCGTGAACGTGTCTTCCGGCGTGTGAATCACATGGACCTCGTTCCGCGCGGGGGCCACGTCGTTGCGGTGGAACATCATGGCGGCGGCCGGAAACGTCCCCCAACGCGCCGGGTCGGTGTCGCTTCGAAACATCGACAGCCGATCGCCTTCAGGCGAATAGGAGAACAGCAGGAAAATGTCCCAGTCTTGCTGTCGTAGCGATCAAGCAACCAGCGGTTCCACCGCCGGGTGAGTTCTTCGCGATAGTAGGGCAGCGACAGCCCCGACATATTGAAGAAGTAGAAGATCGAGTTCTCGTTCGTCGTTTCGATTACGGCAACGGCCGGTTCATCGACATAGCGGAGTCCGGTGTACGGGTTGCGATGCGTCAGGAGCCGGGTGGCGTAGTCCTTTTGCAGTTCGATCATGCGCTCGTCGAAGATCGAGGCGCCCTTCATCGAACCCTGCCAGTTGTGCGTGAAATCGTCTGCGTGCTTCACCCCGTCGGCCGTTTGGAACTGCCGGTAGTCGAGCAGGTCGAGATAGACGTAGATGCCACGTTTTTTGAGTTCGGCAACGAAGTAGTCGATCCGGTCGAGCCCTTCCTTGTCGAACGATTGACTGGCGCCGCTCTTGTAGTCGATAAGCGGCCCGTACAGCGAGTCCATGGAGTGCAAGCGCAACATGTTCACACCGTACTTGGCAAGCCGGGCGGCAATGGCGCTCGCATCGGCCTTTTCCGGGGCGCAGTCCCGGCCGCCGACGTTCGTGCCGAAGAACCTCGCCCGCTTGCCGTCCTCGAAGTAGAAGTGCCCGTCTTTGCCGACCGTGACGAAACCGTGCTTGCCTGCCGGCGTATGGAGAAAGCCGGTCAGGTCGATGGCGTCGAGATTCGTATCGTTCTTGGGAAAGACAAAGGGGAACCAGTCTTCGGTGTCGTTGAAGACGTAAGTCACTTCGGGAAACGGCTCGCTGATGCCGGTGACCTTCACATCGTCGAACCAGGCGGTCCCCTTGCTCCGCGACAGGCCGAAGGTGATGACCAGGCTGTCCGCCTTGTCGGGCGCAACGCCCGATACGGTCAGCTTCCGCCAGTCGCCCGTGCCCGTAGCGCGTTCGGTCGTGTCTTCGCTTAGCCACTTGGACTGATCGTGCCAGGCGAGATGGGCGTAAGCCGTTCCGGTAACGCCTTCGGTCTTCACCCACACTTCGAGCGTGTATGGCGCGCCCGGCTTGACCGGCCGGCGCGCCGACGACCAGCGGCCGGTGGATCGCTTCCAGTCGCGATGGTCTTCGGGGTTGAAGGAATCGCTGATTCGGAGGCTGCGTTTGCCCGTGCGCGCCACCGTATCGTCCCAGGCGAGCTGTGCGGGGGAATCGAAGGCCGACGGGCGCCAGCCGTCCGGCAGTCCGTCGCGATCGCGGTCTTCCTCGAACGATGGGTTCGCCGCGAGATTGTCGAGTTGCTCAAGGTCGCCTGCCAGCAGGCATGTCATCAGGGCGAGAAAGGTTGTCATGTGTTCGTTATCGCTTTCGTTGGATCGGCCACGGTTGCACACCCACGCGCTCGGCCCACGTTGCCAGAGGCACTACCTGGCCGTCGATTTCCAGCAGTTTCACCAACGGGCACTGGGGGTTATTGATCCACTCCAGTTCCTCCACGCCCTCAGGGTGGCAAAGCGGTTGGCGTTGGTTCTCAAGGATGTCGAGCAGCGGTTGGGTGCCTTCCAGGGAAGAGAGATTTGCCGTTCATTTCGATGGTAATGGGTATGGGAGTATCCTGTATGGTTTTGCGGCTCGTAGTGTTACGAGCATTTGAATCGTAATACGCCCGGCATACCGGCACTTCCCGGGCAGGTCAATGTACAGAAAACCGCAATATTCTACCACCTGCTTAATCCGAGTACCCCCTGGCCGGGGTATATAACACCACACATTTTCCTGCATTCCCGAGATGCTCTTTGGGGGAAAGACGCCACGTTACATATGCGATTCTTCTGCTCCGAAGCCCGAAACATGCCGGCCTAGACCGCGCGTGCAGCAGACAATCATGCCAGTCCAGACCTTGTCAAAGTCTATCTGGTAAGGAGGACAGACGCCCAAGACTTCGTGTCTGCGTCAAATGCGAGCCACAACATTCGGGAGCCGCTCTCCGTTTTCGGCTAGACTCGAAGTAACCGGACAGGGAACCCTCCTTTCGCAAGCCGTCGTTCTGCGATGCCGATAGATAGAATGGCCTGTTTTGCCGTGATTTCCCAGAAACCAGACAGCACCTCCGGTTCGGGGCCTGCGATGATCTCGGCATCGGCTGCTCGCGAGTCCCGTATTGGAGATGGGAGTCTGAAACTTGACAGTCAGCAGCCGGGCTAGCTAAGCTACAAGCAACCACTGTACGTATTTCCGATTCCCGCCGCAATCGAGTCCAGCCGACTGCTGTGTGTTACTGGGCTGCCAACCACGCCATGTATGGTGATCAGACTGTGCCCCAAGTTGCCAGGAAGTACTTCGTGACAGGCGCTGCCGGCTTTGTCGGTACTCGGCTGGTGCAGGCGCTGGCGGAGCGTGGTCATGCCGTGCGCGCCCTTTATCACCGTAATCGCCCGACTGCCCCGCCCGGCTTTGTATGGAACGACAGTGATCTTTTTTCAAGTGACCAGATGGAGCTCGTCCGCGGTGACATCACCGACTCCGATTCGCTCCGCCGTGCGATGGCCGGCTGCACGCACGTATTTCACGTGGCAGGCTGTGCCCGGAACTGGTCGCCGGACCCGCGTTTCTTTGCGGAGCAGAACATCGAAGGCGCCAGGAACGTGTTCGCCGTCGCTAAGGAATCGGGGGTTCAACGCGTCGTGTGGACTTCGACCGTTGTCACCTTCGGCCCGACCCGGCGCGGCGAGATCGGCGATGAGGATATGCCGCGCACTACGGAGCGGTGTTTCACCGAATACGAGGCCACGAAGCTGGCGGCAGAGCAGGAAGCATTGGCCCTGGCGGCCGAAGGTTTTCCTGTCGTTATCGTGAACCCTACTCGCGTGTACGGACCTGGCCACTTGACCGAGGGTAACGCCCTGGCTCAATTGATCGACGATTACGACCGGGGCCGGGTTCCCATACTGCTGAATCGGGGCGTCAATGTGGGCAACTACGTGCTGGTGGATGACGTTGTTCAGGGGCATCTGCTGGCCATGCAGCGCGGTCGAATCGGACAACGCTACATTCTGGGCGGCGAGAATGCGTCGCTCAAAGAGTTCTTTCGCACCATCGGTCGCGTGACCGGCAAGCGGCACGTACAGATTCCCATGCTGGGGATTTCACCGCTCGTTTTCGCTTGGTTCCTGCAGAAGCGGGCCGAATGGTTCGGGGTCTATCCGCGAATCACGCCGGGATGGGTCAAGACCTTTCTGGCCGATTGGGCCTACCGGTGCGACAAGGCACAGCGCGAACTGGGGTACAAGCCGACGCCCTTGGAGCAGGGGATTCGCTTGACCTACGAATGGTTGCTCCGCGTCCGCAAGGAGGCCGCATGAACCGACGAGGTCCCCTACAGACGCTGATCGATCTGGCGCGCGGCCCGCAGGGCAAACCTGCAATTATCCTGTTCTGCTCCACCGTTCTGATGACCGCCTGGTGGCACTTCGGTTCCCCACAGTTCTACCTGCGGCACTTCCCAACCTCCGGCAGCGGGCCTTCGGCGGCTCCGGCTATCTACTGCTTCGCAAGTTGCTTCGTATTGCTGGGCGTGATTCCGGCATTGATCGTCAAACTCGGCTTTCGGGAGTCTCTGGCCGACTACGGCGTACGGTTGGGCAACCGGGTTCGAACCATCCGTTCCTTTCTGATTCTGGCGCCGTTTTTCGTTCTGGGCGCGTATCTGTCTTCGTCAAATGCGAGTATCGCGGCGTACTACCCGATCAACCGGGTCGCCTGCAACAGTCCCGAAACGTTTGCCGTGCATGCGTTCTGCTATCTGCTGTACTATCTCGGCTGGGAGTTTCATTTCCGGGGCTTCCTGCAGTTCGGCCTTCGCGATTCGTTTGGGGGCGGAAGCGCGTTGTTGGTGCAGGTGATGGCCTCGACGCTTCTTCATCTGGGCAAGCCGGACGTCGAGACGGTTTCGGCGATCCTTGCCGGCGTATTTTGGGGTTGGCTCGCCTACCGCACCCGCTCGCTTCTTTCAGGGCTTGGCCAGCACTACCTGCTGGGCCTTTCGTTAGACTTCTTTGTATGCCGGAGGTGAGCCTTCTCCTACTTGAATTCCTCGCGAGTCATGCCGCTGAACTCGGGACTGAACTGGCCCTGGTTGCCGACGGTGTCGACGGCGCGGACCCGATAGTAGTAGCGGGTGTTATGTTTCAGGCCGCGGTCGTCGCGCAATGCCACACAATACTTGCCCGGCTCGATCTTGGCGACAAACGTCGATTCGCCGGGAACGAATCCGGACTGCTCGCTTCGGTAGAGTTCGTAATGCGACAAATCGGATTCACGATTCTGTCCCCATTCCAGGTAGAGCTGGTCTTTCTCTGCTCCGTGGCAGGCTCTGGGTAGCGTCACAAGGCCGTTGTTGTAGCAGCTACCGATGGGGGCCGGCGGCGAATCGCCCTTCGCGTCCGTCGCAACCTCCAATACGTCCGAGACCGGGCCGAGGTTCGTATTCTCGTCGACGGCCACTACCTTGTAGAAATACGTCTCGCCCGGCGAAAGAAACTCGTCCTCGTACCGCGGCGCCAGAACGGTTCCGATCTGATGGAACTGGTCTGTAGCGAACTCGGCGAACTCGCCACGATAGACCACGTACTGCTCTGCTCCGGTTACCGGCTCCCATTCGAGGTGGATCCGGTTGTCGGCCTTCGCCGCCAGCCGCGGGGCCGGCTTTTCCAGCGTGCGGTCCGACGCCTTCGAAAGACGCAAGGTCAGGTAGTCGAACTTCGTCAATTTCTCGCCGCGCCAACCGCCTGCCTGGGAAGATTCGCCGCACGATTCTTCGGTAATCGTGCAGCGAGCCATGCGAATCGCCTTATCCAGCGATTGCTCCACGGTCAATTGCTCGATGGGGATGCCATCGGTTTCGTGGAATCGGGCGATCCAGCCTTCGCCCGGCCGTTCCGACGCCTTCAGCGTAAGCAGGCTGATGTTCGGCGCATTGACGCGAAGGAAACTGGCCTCGCCGGGAAGCGTTCCTTCCTGTGCCGCGGCGATTGTGGTCGAGACCAGGGGCGTTACGACGCGCTCGGCCAGTTGCGAGACGCGGGCCGTCTTTGAGTCGCCCTTATACGAGTAGATCGTATACCGGAATCGCGGGTTAATAGTCGATCCGCCCCACGTGTGCATCTGCAGCCAGTCGGTGAAAATGTACGAATACAGATGCGTCGAACCGTAGGGGAACCCGAACGTCGTCTTGTCCGGGTGGATTCGGCCGAACTCCACCAGGCTGCTGTCTATCTGCACCACCGCCACCCCGAAGTCCTCGTTCTCCACGCCGAACCAGTCGCGCGCCGCCAGGTAGGCGTCGGCGCCGTGTCCGGTCGTATCGACCTTGGGCTCGGCCATGCAGCCATTCAACTGCACACGAAACCGTCCGTCAGGCACGTCGAACGGAAACGCAAAATAGCCGTAACGGTAATACCGGTGCGTATTGAACAGATCGTAGATGTGGCTGAACTGGTTGTCGATATCGATTCGTTTCTCGTCGCTAGGCAGGTAAACGGTCTGGACGATAGCCGCCTTGGAGATGGCGTCGTCCATAGAAACGGTCACCTGCCAGCCCAGTTCGTTCTTCCGGACAGAGAACGTTGCAGATTGCGGCGAGGTGAACGTCTTGTGGTTATCCTGGGTGTAGACGAACTGGTTGGCCCGATGCGGAGCTTTCGGGTCCAGCAGTTCGCGCTGAAGCTGCTTGTCGAAAATACTCTTCATTGAGCCGTCTTCGGCGAAGGCGATCCGATAGAAGTCGTTTTCGATAACCGGAGGCCCGTCGCATTCCTCCTGGGGGCCAGGATGGCTGTCGTAACGTCTCAGTTCGGAGTACGGAATGGCCTTGTACCCGAACGGGGGAATCTCCGGCGTGCGGATGGTCGTCGGCTTTGTCTGGGAGCCATCTTCCAGAGAAACCGTCAGAGTCTCCGTGCGCGGGATGAGCGTGGGGTTGAACACGACCAGCGATTTCTCCTGCACCGTGATCTTCTCGGCCAGTGCATCGAGTGCGCGGGCCGTTTCGGTCTTGGCGGTCGCTTCGGCCTTATCGATCCAGTCGCGATGCTGCAGCCAGGTTTCGTAAACGCGACGCCCTTGGTAGCCGCTGGTGCCGTACGAATGCTCGTCGTTGCAGATCAGCCCGTCCCATGCGTGCCGGAACGCAGTAGCCGGGTAGATATAACCGGGATTATAGAGACGCGCCAGCGCGGCAATCTTCTCGGCCGTCGGCAGGGCGGCATCGGCCACGCGCTTCTGAGCCAGCAGTTCCGGCGCACAGATCGTGTGTTGCGCCCAGGAGCAGGTCATATCGCCGCGCAGGACCGGGATCTGGTCGTCGAACTTCTCGCGAAGCCGATCGAACGGCTCGGACAGGTCGCCCACCGTCCGGAACTCGGGCGATTGCCATTTGGCGTTCCACGCCTTGGCCTTCTCGGCATTGTTGAGGTTGGGGGCCTCGTCGTCGTTGTACTGGCAGAACAGCCACACGTCGAACGGATACCGTGCTTCCATCTTGCAAAGCTGCTTCGACAGCAGGGGGGGCATTGTCTCGACGTCGGCGCGCCAGCCGAATGCCGTTCCACCGTGCCCGTACTGCGCCGATGCCCACACGAGGATCTTGCTCGCGTCGTCCGCCCCTTGCCAGTAGAACACCATGGGCAGTGGCGAATCCCAACGAACGTCAATGCGGCTCCCGCCACCGCCTGCATCGGGGTTCCATCGCGAGCCGGGCTTCGTCTTGTCCATCGGCCAGATGGTCGAGTCCAGCGGATTCCACTGGTTCGGGCTGAACAGGATGTTTCGGATGCCTGCCTCGGCATACGGCCCGACAAGCGGCCAGGTGATTCCGTTGATGTCGGAGAAGACCATCGTGTCGGAATCGATACCCCAACGGTCTTTCAGGTCTCGCTTGTAGTACGCACTACGGCATAACTCCTCGAACCCAAACGCCTGCGTATGATTGCCGGCGCAGCAGCAGCCCACAGCGATCTTCTTTTCTCGGATGTACTTGTCGGCCAGTTCCCGGGCCGCCGGCTCGCCGCGGTCCGGCCCGTAGTTGCCCCACACCCAGGTCCCTTCGACAACGTATCGGTAGCGGGACGCATCGGGCCAATCGGCGCATTGGTCGACCAGTTTCTTTGCCTGGTCCAGGTAATTCACGTTCATCCAGCGCTGAATGTACTGCGAGTTGTGCAGGCCGATGTCGGTGTGGGTCGAGCTGACCACATAGATCGTCCAATGTCGCGGCCGGGTCCACGTCGCAGTCTTTTCGGCAAGAAGGTTCCCCTTGCCGTCCTTGAGCATCCACCGCACATCGCGCTGGTCCGGCGGAACGGGCAGCAGAACAGCGGGCCGGTTATCGCCTTCTTGCAGCGAGCCAAGTTCTCCCTTGCCGATCTGCTGCCGGCCGTCGTATACCTCCAGATACACCGGGCCTGAATCGCGCGACGCCTGCACGGCAAACTCCACGCGTTGCCTGGCCGGCTCCGCGCGGGTCACCAGGGACGTTGGCGTCACTTCCCATTGCAGGTTTAGCGGAGCAGGCGCAGCCTCCGCTGGGAACACACTTGTTCCGGGAAGCAATGCGACGAGAAGTACAATCGGCGTGACGAAACGTTCCATAATATCTTTCCTCTGCTGCTGCAGATCTGGACACCTTGCACAGACAGTACGACGCGCAGTCTAGCAGACACACTTCACACTGTAAAGCAAAACACGTTGGAGCCTGGCGTTGTCGTGCGTGCAAGATGATTCGTATCGACAAGCGGAGAAAGAGTTGTGTGCTGCCGTCTAGCTCTCCCATGCCGCTATCAGGGCCTTGGGCCAATAGCGGGCAGGCAGGATCAACAGTGCCGGTGTCATGTCTGGGCAGGCGACTAACGGGAAATAGCCGTTTTGCAGATAGTATCCCGGCAGATGTTTGCGTATGACCATCAACGAGGTCAAGAACACCTCTCGGCCGCCGGTCATTTCCGGAGGCACCGGGTGCTTGAAGATGCGCGTGTACTCGTCGGTCAAGTGTCGGGCGACCTCCAGTTGCCCCGGCTCGTTCGGTTCGGTTCCCTTGAGTTCGGAAACCGCCTCGGCAATCTCCGCCAAGGCGTCCAGCCGATCGTCAAAGAAGGGGTCGAAACTGTAGATCACGTCGGCCGGGCAGTCGTTGGGGCCCTTGTCGAATAGACTGCTATTCGCCTGGACGAGATGTCCCCACACGATCTGCCCTTCGGTTTGTACGATCTTCTGTTGCTTGTAGTGGACCTTCAACGGATCCCAGAGCAACGAGATATGACAGCGGCGAATGGTCAGGTCCATTCTCTCGAAGAACCTGAACTGGCGCGGAGGCCTTCCGAAATTCTCACGACACACATCGAGAACCGATGGCATAGATGCTCTCCTTGAAAGTGGACCAGATACACGACATCCACGGCACGCATCACAAGGGCATGCCCATCGAAAGTCCGACTGCGTAGACCACGACTGCCTCAATCAGAACCAGCATGCCGAGCAACGCGACCAACGCGCCGTATTTCACGGCGGCGATTGGCCGGCTGAAATGGTGGCGGATTGAGGCAGGCACCTCAATGAGACTTTGGTTGCTAAAAGCCAGGCCCAGGAGTGACGAGACAGCCCGTTTCGGATCATATCGCAGCGCCGTCAGCCATGCCCAGAAGACACCCAGCATGAGGGTCGCCATGCCGGGGAAGAGCATTCCCATTGCTACGAACGAACCGACCTGCATTGCCGTCGTGATGGAAGTCAGCGGCGCGGCTACGAGCATGACCAGCAGCACAATCACAAGGACGGCTAAACCAACCAGAACCTGTTTCCAACTGACAAGCGGGGGTACGTCAGTTTCCTCCGGCTTCGCCAGCCGGATTGTTGCCCCACAACGTTCGCAAGCAAACGCCTTACCTGCTTCCGAGTCGTCGATCTGATTGATCGTTCCACACGCGCACCGAACGGGTACTAACATAAGGTAACACCTCGCCTGATCCGATGTTAATGCGCAAACGCCGAACTGCAGAATGATCAGTCTGCCATGATTTGGGGTGCAGGTCAAGCCATACACTTCCCCTGGAGCCAACTGGCTCTCCTTTTCCGTTTGTGCTAACATATTGCAGTCATCTATTGCCTTTCCCATGTCGATGGACGCGAGCCCTGTCATGTATGCACAGCAGCAAGGAATCGGAATGAATATGTTGCAGTTCTCTAAACAGTTGTGTTCGACACGAACGCTTGCCGTGGCAATCGTCATGCTGTGTGCAAGCGTGGTGGCTGCCGACGAAGTCGAATTGAGGCCGTACCAGATCGACTGGTCGAAAACGGGAGAGTCGGTCGTCGATATGTCGGACTTCCTGCAAGCACCGGCAGGCAAGGATGGTTTCGTCCGCGTGGAAGGTCAACATCTGGTGAAGCCCGATGGAAAGCGGCTGCGTATCTGGGGCGTCAATCTGACCGGCCAGAACTGCTTTCCGCCGAAGGAACTGGCTCCGCTGATTGCAGGCGACCTGGCTCGGTTTGGTGTGAACTGCGTGCGGTTTCATCACATGGATGGCTACTGGAGTCCCCTGTATGATCGAAAAAGCAACGACACGGCCGAGTTCGTCGCCGAGGCGCTCGACAGGCTCGACTATTTCATTGCCGAACTCAAGAAACGCGGCATCTACACCAACTTGAACCTGAATGTCTCGCGGCAGTACAAGCCGGGTGACGGCGTTCGCGATGCCGAACTGTTGGGCTATGCCAAGTCGGCAACGTACTTCAACCCGCGGCTGATCGAACTGCAGCACGACTACGCCCGCAAGTTGCTGACTCACCGGAACGGCTACACGGGGAAAGAATACCGCCACGAGCCGGCCGTGGCGACGGTGGAACTGGTCAATGAGAATTCGGTGTTGGAAGGCTGGGTTGGTTGGCGGCTGGCCGGCCGCGATACAACGGAAGAAAAAGCGACGTGGCGACCTATCCCCGTCTCGTATGCCGAAGAGCTGAGCGACCAGTACAACGCCTGGCTCGAAAAGAACGTCTCGGCCGAGGACCTGGCCGCCATTCGCCGCGAGGCCGGTGACCGCCGGGTTCCCAGGCTTGTGCCACGCCAATTCGCAGATGCATCCAAGCTGCGCTTCACGACCGAGGCCCGTTTCTACATCGAGCTGGAGCGGACGTTCTTCGAAGGCATGAAACGTCTGCTCCGCGATGAACTGGACGTGAAGCCGCCGCTGGTTGGTACGGCCGACCACAACGACGGTTATTGCGGTTACGCCCATGTCCAGAACAACATGGTGCTCGACTTCATCGATGGTCACGGCTACTGGCAGCATCCTCGTACCGGCAAGGACTTCTGGATCGCCAATACGCCCATGGTCAACGATCCGCTGGACTCGACCGTTACGCAATTCGCACGCACGCCCGTGGCAGGCCGTGCCTATACGATCTCGGAGACGAATCATCCGTATCCTGCCGAATATGCGTGCGAAGGCATCCCCATCCTGACCGCCTATGCCCTGTTGCACGATTGGGACGGCATTTACTGGTTCACCTACGGAAAAGGGCGGATGCAGGAGCCCGACCAGGGCTGGCGCGGTTCGTTCGATTTCTCCAACGATCCGGTAAAAATGACGCACCTGGCCGCCTGCGCCCCTTTGTTCTATCGCCAGGACGTCGAGGCCGCGAAGCAAATGATCCTGCGGGTGTACAGTGAAGACCAGATGATTGAAGGGTTGCGCCTGCCACGGAAGGATCGGCCGTTCTTCGATCCGACCTTCCCGCGTGATGTCCCCTTGCGGCATGCCACGCGATGGGCGACGGAAGGTGCGCCTTCGCCCTATCCCGACGCAGCGCCGCTTGGCCGGCTCGAAGCCGATACGGGCCAGCTCGGCTGGTACGGCGCCGATGCCGGCAAGGGACGCGTCCGAGTCGACACACCGCATACGCAGGCGTTGGTCGGTTTCGTCCGCGACGGTGGTGAGAAGACGTCGAATCTGGCGGCCGATGTAGCCAATGTGTTTTCGGCCGTTTATCTCACGTCGCTCGACGGCCGGCCGATTGCCGAGTCGGCCCGCCTGCTGTTGACGACCACGGCCCGTGCGACCCTGACCGACTTCGAGTGGAACCCCGACCGCAAGACGATCAATAGCTGGGGGAAGGCTCCCACGGTCATCGAACCTGTGACCGGCAGCGTTACGCTTTCAGGTCTTCAGGGTGCGAAAGCGGTTACCTTCGTGCCGCTGGCAGCCGAGGGGCGGCCGCTTGGCTCGCCTGGCCGAATCGAAGTGACCGACTCCCACTGCCGCATTCCAGTCGGCGAGACGGTAACCACGTGGTATCTTGTCGAGGTCGAGCGATAACGGGCTTGTGCCGGTCATTCGGCATACGCTCGTGGCCGCTTGAGAAAGCCGTGCCACACGTCCGTTTCGTGACTGTAGATGACACTGACCAGTTCCCAGGCTTCGCGTCCCACCTCTTTCATCTTATCGTTGAGCGCCTCGGCTGCAGGCGCCTCCAGGCGGAGGTATTCCCACTGTTGCTGGGAATGGATGTACTCGCTGACATGATCCTCGGACATGGGGAACTCCTTTTCGCGATTGTTTTCAGTGAGAAATGCAGCTCCTGCGTCCAACTTGGCAATTCGCGCAGGTTGTTCCGCCAAGTTGTGCTGGCCAGAGAATTGTACGGCGGGCACGCAGAGAGGACAACCGCGGTTGTGGCCAGCCAGGTACGAGCTTTCGATCACGTTCCCCGCGAGCGGCGGCGGAAGCCGGCGCCCAGCCCGGCGGCAAACATGGCCAGCACCAACATGAACGTCGACGGTTCGGGGACTGCCCACTTTGCGCCAAGGTACTGTCGGACCTGGTCAATCTCCGTATCGCTGAGTACGTCGGAGTAGACGAGGATTTCTGCGATATCGCCACCGTATCGAAGCGTCGTGTAACTGACGTCCGACAGAGATCCCAAAAAATGCTTGTTAAGCGAACGTGTGCTGGTGAACCGGACAGTCACCATCTGGACGTCATCGCGAATCCACGGCTGCGTTTTGCTTCCACCGCCACCGCTGACCAGGTCTTCGTAATCCACCGCGTAATACGCCTGGGCGCCTACGCCCCCGTCAAAACTCCAATAGCCCTCATCGCGACCATCCGGAGCAACATGACCTGCATCGTAATCACCCCAAAGCGAGCCCAGGTCATTCGACCGCAACTCTTCAGTCACCCGGTACACGGCGAATACGGTCCGGGCGCTGTAACTGACCGACGTGTTCTGTAGAAAGTCGCTCGTGCCGTCGAAGTGGACGACCGGAAGACCGTTGAATGCATCGACGTACGAAGCCAGCGAGGGCTGATTGCTCGCCGTAGACTGGGTGACGTCGAAACTACCGGCCTTATCGACCCAGGTGGCGACCCCGCCGGTCACCAACGATCCGCCGGCCACGCCATCGCCATCGGGATCTGCCGCGTCGAACCATACGGCAAGATTATCGAAATCGCTGGGCAGCCAAGCCGCCCGGGCAATGTCAGCACCGAGAAACAGACTGCCAACGACAAGCGTAATCCTATTGAAAACCGACCAGAGTGTGACAGAACGCATTTCGACCTCCGACGCGACGAGAGGTGCAACGACAAGAACTTGCGCCATGGGAAACCGCCGGTTTCCCACGCAAGATTGATTATAGAGAATCTCGATCGTTTTGTCAACGACCCCAGAAAGGCCATCCGGTTGCAGCAGCGGACCTGCATGGCTGGAATAAGGCCATCGGGCGGCTTACCCGGTCTGGCGCCGTGGTCAGATGGCTGCCGGTAGCGCTCTTAAGGATCCGTTTCGCTCCCTCACGGCGCCGCGCGTGCCATCACTGCGGGGGGTGGGTCGCGGGCATTCCCAGGCCCCCAGGGAGGCTCATCGTCGTCGGGTACGTGGTTTGGCCTTCAACCAATCTCGCATCTGCCGCAGATCGCCGGCCCAGCCCTTGCCGACGCGCCGTTGGCAGAAGGTCTGGAACAACAAGTCGAGCGTCTCGTACAACCCTCGAAGGCCCTCGATGCGATCCTCCAGGATTCCGCGCCCTTCGGCGTCTTCGTCACCGTAGATCTTTGCCCCGCTGACGGTGAACGTCTCGGCCTGCAGCGTCAGCTCGTACTGGTCGTCGTGCCGGACGAGTATCAGGCCGGCCTTGCGGGGCAGTTTGCCGGTATGAATGGCCTGAGCTGCTTCGGGCAGGCGGGTGGGATTCTCGGCTGCGATCGTCCCCTTGCCGGACTCGCCGAGTGGACATTCCAGCATGAGTGTCTTGGCGAACATGCCGGTTACCTCGGAGCCGTCTGACAGGGGAATCGTTTCGCCCTGCGTGTCCCATCGCCACCAGAGCCACAGCAGAAACTCGTTGCCGAGGAAGTCGTAATTATCCTTCTCGCCGTTCCACCAGGAGACGTCCGTCCGTGCGCCGTCACCGGCAAACGCAGCGGGAGCGACGTGGCTCAATGCCTGGCGTTGCCGGGCCTTCGTCGCCCACTCCATGGCGATGGTTCCGGAAGAGCGTCGCCCTATTTCAAGCTCGAACGCCCGGTAGATCAAATCGGAGCATACGTCGCCGGCAATGGCGCTGACGCCGCCGGAGAACAGCAGGCCGTGCTTCGCATCCCACAAGATGGGGAACTGCTGCATCCGCTGGAATTGGCCGCTGCGAGCGGCCTCTTCGCAGCGGGCTTCGACTGCGTCCTTGGCCTGCTGACGCTGCGTCTTCGTCGGACGCCGGCCGGGCGAATCGGCGGTCAGTACGGCCAGCTCAATCTGCAGCCATGCACGCCGGATGGCTGCGGGAACCTGGTTGGTATCGATCCGGATTGCGAAGTGCAGGGCATCTGCGAAGGCGTTCTTCTCCAGGGCAAAGTCGTAGTCCAGCAGGTGGTCGCCGGCCAGAAAGCCTGCCCGCGCCTCATTCTCGGACAGCCCCTCAACTCGGCTGATCGCGTATTGCTGGAGGGCATCCACGTGTTCGGGGCCGAACTGCCGAGGTTGTGTGCCGTCCATGCGGAAGCAGTCGAAGGTGATGCTACCAGACAGAAAACCCATAGGTGCTCCTTGTGTTGCCGCACTCCATCATGATCAGTGGTCTGTATTCCGATGCGTGATACGCCAGCGCCAACGATGATCGGGAAGACGGTATTCTGAAAGAAAGACGCTGGAAGTTGGCGCGAGCACGTTCATCGATCGGGATTTGGCGGGAAAGACGAAGGCCGTCTGAAGGCGGAACCACGAACAGGCGAAGGCCGCCGGAACGTGGAACTGGGAACGAACAGCCGGGACCGGACGCGAGTCGCACCGGCCGGTCCCGCCTGAGTTCAGTACCGCCTTAGCGCGACGATTCCACCCCGTCGATGTAGCGACGCAGGCGTTCCAGTTCGTCGGTCACGTGACGCAGCTTGAGCATGTTCTCTACCCGTTTGAGCAGTTCATGCTTGTTGATCGGCTTGCTCAGGAAATCATCACAGCCGGCCGCCACGGCGCGCTCGATGTCGCCCGGTTCATTGAGCGCCGTCACCATGAGCACCATGACACTGGCAGTTTCGGGGTTCTGCTTGACCTTTTTGCAGACCTCGAACCCGCTTAGCTTGGGCATCATGATATCGAGCAAGATCAGGTCGGGCCGGAACTGCGCAACCTGATCGACCGTCTGCTGCCCGTCGTAGGCAATGGCGATTTCGCACTCGACGTCAATCAGATAGGCTTCGAGCAGTTCGACATTGGGCACGTTGTCGTCGGCAATGAGGATTCGACTCTTCGACATAGCACTTTCCGCGTTCACAGGATTTTGGCCTTCAGTTCGTTCAGCAATCGAATGCCCCGGTCGATCTCTTCTTTTTGCCGGGCCGGGTCTTGGGGGATTTCGCGTTCGATGGTCAGCGGGCCGTCGTAGCCGATCTCTTTGAGTGTCGCCAGGAAGTTATCGAAACCGACGGCCCCCTCGCCCAGCGGCGCCTCGGCGCCCCAGGTTTCGCCCGGCTGGTCCGACCAGGTGGCGTCCTTGCAGTGGACGCTTCGCACGTGTTTCCCGACTTTGCGTAACGCTTCGATCGGCTCGCCGCAACCGTACAGGATCATGTTGGCCGGGTCGAAGTTGACGAACAGGTTATCGCGCTCGACGTCGCTGAGGAACGCCAACAAGGTATCGGCCGTTTCCTGGCCGGTCTCCAGGTGCAAACGCTGCCCGTTCCTGGCGCAGTGATCGCAGATTTCGCGAGTCACCTGGATCACACCGTCCCGCAGCGGATCGTTGGGATCGTGCGGCACGAAACCGATATGGAGCGCCACCGTGTCGACGCCGAGCAACTTGGCGAAATCGGCAATTTCCTTCATTTCCTGGGTGCGTTCGGCTCGCGTCTCCGGCGGCACCAGTCCGATGGTCTTCTTGACTGTCGGAATGTCCGCATAGCTCTCGCCTTCAAATCCGCCGAACACGACCGAGATGGTAATCCCGAGGTCTTTGAGCCTGGCAAGAAACTTTTCGGCGTTTTCCGGCGTTCGGGTCGCCTTGGCCGGGGCGTGGAGGTGGACGGTGGGTACCCCCAACTCGTGGGCAACGTCAAGATGGACGCCAAGCCCGGCGTCGATGCTGGCAAACACTCCCAGGGGCCACTTTTCCATCAGATTTCTCCTCCAGGTAAGGGGTAGGGTTCGACAAGTCAATTCCTCGTCTTTCTACCAAAGAACGTCAGCGGGGGAAAGGGGCGCGGGGAATCCATATCCGTCTGCAAGCCGTACTTTCGCCCCCCTCGCATCCTGTGCAGCGCCCCCACACGAGTGCCCCGAGTAGCCCACCGGAAGCGATGTTACCATCTGTCGGACTCCCGTTCCGAACCGAACGGCTCAGCCGAATAAACCGATTGGGTCGCCTTTGCGGGCTGCGGGGGATATTGCGATCGGCCTCGCGACGAATTAGACTATATGATATACGGGGCTGTCCTGGCGCCTTGCCGGATAGACTCCAGCACCGTTACGAGACGGAGGTCCTGCCTCAGTTGATGCCTGCCAAACCCGCCCTTTCCTGACTATTTGTGTAGGAGTCTGCGACTGTGCGTTCGCGTCGCCACCTCTTCGGCACAGCGCACCTGACATGCATTTCCTCGCATCGTGTGGCCCCTAAGAACCCACCCATGCCGGCCCTGCTGCCATGAATGCCACAACTCAACATCGCCTGATGATCTGGACCGCCGCGCTGGTGACAACATTGTTGTTGGGGGGTGCGGCAGGTTGGTATGGGGTCGGGCAGTATTATGGTAGTCGCCTCGCCGATCCTGCGTTCTTGCAGCAACGTCTGAAGGATGTTGCCGGAGACGCGGGTTCGAAGAATAACGGGGAGCAGGCTCCCGTGTTGGTCCGCGTCGGCAAGGCGGAGCGGAAGCTGGTTCATCCCACGCGACGACTGGTTGGGCGACTTACCGAGGTCCAGAAGGTCACCCTTCAGAGCGAGGTCACCGGAAAGATTCTGGCCATGCCTGTCGATGAAGGCACAGCCGTCGTAGCCGGAGAGACGGTGATTGCGCGGATTGACGATGTTTGGACCAAGCTGGCCAAGGATCGCATTGCGGCCGAGATGGCCTCCATTCGGGCGAAACTCAGTTTCGAAGAGACGGAACTGGAAAAGTACAAAGAGCTTTTCGCCAAGAAGGTGACGACAGAAAGCGAAGTGGACCAACGGCAGGCGACGGTGGACCAATACACGGCGGATTTGTCCGAAGCGCATGCGCGGCTGAACGAGACCGAAGAGAGGATGGCCCGCCTGGTGATCTACGCACCCTTCGACGGCACCGTGGTGGCGAAGCGGGCCGAATTGGGACAACTGGTCGGTCCGGGCACGCCCATGGTCGACATCATTTCGCGAGGTCGCATCGATGCCCGATTCCTGGTGCCCGAATCCAGCATCGAACGTGTCCGCGTGGGGGATTCACTGCCCGTTTACGTCGACCCGCTCGAAGAGGAGTTCACCGGCGAGGTCGTGCTGCTGGTGCCCTACGGGCCGACGGCCTCGCGGACCTTTCCGATACGCATAAGCCTCGACGACCAGCAGGGGCGTTTGAAGGCCGGAATGAGCGTGGCGACGCACGTGGCAACGGCCGACACGGTCGACGGCCTCGTGGTTCCACGCGATGCCGTGCTGGTTCGCCCCGATACGGCCACGGTGTGGGTGGCCATCCCCGGGGCCGCGGGCGAGGCCATGACGGTACAACCTGTTCCGGTCACCGTCGCCGCTCAGATGCGGCACGAATACGCGGTGATCCCCGAAACGGTCGAGGGAGAAGCCATTCTGGGCGAGGGCTCGTTGGTGATCGTGGAAGGAGCAGAGCAGCTTGTACCCGGCATGGCGGTCCGCACCGCTTCGTTTGACATTGACGACAAACTCGATCCGGAAGCATCCCGACAATTCTGAGCGAACATGGATCCCATTCGTTTTGCCATCGAGAATCCGGTCAAGGTCGCCGTCGGGGTGATCTTGGTCCTGTTGTTCGGCCTGATCGCCCTGACCACGGTGCCCGTCCAATTGACGCCGGACATTGACCGGCCCATGGTGACCATACGCACCACGTGGCCCGGTCGCAGCCCGGAAGAGATCGAGGAAACGATCCTCATCGAGCAGGAGTCGAAGCTGAAGGCCATCCAGGGGCTCTACAAGATGACCTCGCGAGCGTCTCTGGGCCGGGCCGACGTCTCGCTGGAGTTCAACGTCGGGTTCGACATGTCGCGTGCATTGCAGGAAGTGTCCAATAAGCTGGACGAAGTGCCCACCTATCCGGAAGACGTCGACCGGCCGATCATCCGGGCGTCGGACACGGCCAGCGACGACGCCATCGCCTATGCCCTTCTGAACGCAACGAAGGACCCCG
Source organism: Thermoguttaceae bacterium (assembly GCA_040772845.1). Classification (GTDB taxonomy): domain Bacteria; phylum Planctomycetota; class Planctomycetia; order Pirellulales; family Thermoguttaceae; genus PWXP01. The sequence continues at coordinate 2,780,368 of JAXGXG010000001.1, read as the reverse complement.
ATTACGATATCGCCCGATTCTACGACTATGCGGACCGATACCTGAAGCCAACGCTCGAACGCATCGAGGGCGTTTCGGAAATCACCATCATGGGCGGCCGAATGCACCAGGTGCAAGTTCGGGTCGACCCGATGGCAATGGCCCAACGGGGCATTGCGCCCAGCGAACTGGGCGATGCGCTGCGCAGCGACAACGTGAACGAATCCGCCGGCGATCTGGCCGACGGCCGGCTGGACATGCGATTCCGCGTGCTGGGCCAATACAATTCGCTGGAACCGCTGCGCAAGATGGTCATCAAGTACGACGACGCCGGCGCTCCGATCCGGATCGAAGACATTGCCGAAGTCGTTTTGTCGTTGGAGAAGAAGATTTATTTCAACCAGAACAAGGGCCGGCCGTCCATGACGGTCCTCATTCGCCGGGAAGTGGGCGCGAACATCCTCGACATCATGGACGAGGCCCGGCGGCGCATCGACGAAATGAACGCGCCGGGCGGTGTCCTGCGGCTCTTTCAGAACGATCGCTACGGACTGCGGCTGAGACTGGTCATCGACGACACGTATTACATCCGCAAAGCCCTCACCCTGGTTCGCGAGAACCTTGTTCTCGGCGGAGGGCTGGCCGTTGTCGTACTGCTGCTCTTCCTGCGGAGCGTGCGGCCGACCGTCATCATCGCGGTGACGATTCCGATCTCGGTCATTGGGACATTTTCCGTCATGGCCATCACGGGCCGAAACCTCAACGTCATCTCCCTGGCCGGGTTGAGCTTTGCCGTGGGCATGGTGGTCGACAACGCCATCGTCGTGCTGGAGAACATTGACCGGCACTTGAAGATGGGCGAGTCGCCGGGCATCGCCGCGTATCGCGGCGCCAAGGAGGTGTGGGGCGCCATTCTGGCCTCCACGCTCACCACGGTTGCCGTGTTCGGGCCCGTACTGACCATCCAGGAGGAAGCGGGGCAACTGTTCTACGACATCGCCCTGGCTATTTGCGCCGCGGTCCTGCTCTCGTTAATGGTGTCCATCACGGTCATCCCCTCGGCGGGAACCCGGTTCCTGCGCCACCACCGGAACGATCGAGGGCTCGTCTTCCGCGCCGTCCATTCGCTGTTCGGGTTGGATCGAATTGGCGGCTTTCTGGTGAGCGCATACTCCCGGATGATCTACTTGCTCAGCCATCGCAGCCTGGCAGGCATTTGGGTTCGCGCGGTCATGATCGCGACCATCATGGTGGCCGCGGCGGGACTGAGTTGGTGGCTGATGCCTCCGGCCAGCTACCTGCCGGACGGGAAGAAGAACGTAATCTTCGGCCGCATGTTCAGGCCGCCCGGCTACTCGTTCGAGCAGAACTACCTGATTGGGCAACGTCTGGAAGAGGTGGTTCGCCCCTACTGGGACGCGAAGGACAGCGCCGAAGCCACCGCCCTCGGCCCCCTGTTGGACCCGCAATCGAAGGAGCCGATTCCGGTCGTTCCGGCAATCGACGAGTTCTTCTTCGTGGTCACGCGCGGTTACATGTTCATGATTGCCACGAGCAAGGATCCGGACAACATTCGCCCGATCTCGGCCATTATGTCGAAGGCCATGTCGAGCATTCCCGCCGCGTACGGTGTGTCCTCGCAGCGGTCGCTCTTCGGACGAAATGCCGGCGGTTCGAACTCGGTGGAGGTGGAGGTCGTTGGAAACGACATGAACCGCGTGCGTCTGGCGGCGACGGCGCTGGAGAAGAAGCTCATGGACCAGTTCTCGAAGTTTTCCGTGCGCGCGCAGCCGATGAACTACAACGAGGCGGGCCCGGAAAGCCGGATTGTCGTGGACCAAATCCGCGCGAAGGAATTGGGGCTGAGCACCAGCGGCATCGCCGTTGCCTCGCGCGCCATGATCGACGGCGCGTACGTGGGCGATTTCAATTTCAACGGCGACAACATCGACATGGTCGTCATCCGCGATCCGAAAATCGAAGTCCTGCCCTCGGAGTTCCCCGATCTACCCGTCGCGGTCAACGACAGTGATGGGCAAACGGTGGTCGTGCCGCTGGGCGAACTGGTCGATTTCGTCCCGGCCGACGCATCGCAGGAGATTCTCCGCATCGAGGAGGAACGGGCGGTTCAATTCACCGTGGATCCCCCGCGGCAAATGGCCTTGGAGGACGCCGAGAACCTCATCCAGAGCATGGTGGCGGAATGCCGCGCCGAGGGGAACATGCCCAACGACGTCTTGGTGAACATGGCGGGCAACGCCGACAAGCTTTCCCAAACGCGGCGGGCCATGCTGGGCCGCTGGACCGGTTGGAACTGGGAATCCCTGATAAGCGTGGGTCTTGGCCGGTTCTTCCTGGCCCTGCTCATTACCTACCTCCTCATGGCCGCCCTGTTCGAGAGCTTCCTCTACCCGCTGGTCATCCTGTTCAGCGTGCCGATGGCCACGGTGGGTGGATTCCTCGGCCTGGCGCTCGTCCACCACTTCGATCCGACTCAACAGATGGACGTGCTGACCATGTTGGGCTTCATCATTTTGATTGGCGTGGTGGTGAACAATGCGATTCTGTTGGTGCATCAGGCGCTCAACTTCATGCGAGGCCGGGGTGAAGCCGAGGAGGACATCGTCGATCCCCTGCCGCCGCGCGAGGCCATTCGCGAATCGGTTCGCACTCGAATCCGCCCGATCTTCATGACCACGGCAACCAGCGTGTGCGGTATGTTGCCCCTCGTGCTGGCTCCAGGCGCCGGCAGTGAATTGTACCGCGGCCTGGGCGCCGTCGTGGTGGGCGGGTTGATCTGCTCGACCTTCTTCACCCTCCTGGTCGTCCCCCTGCTGTTCAGCCTGGTGCTCGACGCGCGAACGGCCTTCGTGGCCATGCTGCATCGGAAGCGGCAGGCCGATGCGAATGTGTCACGGGATGTGGTCTGCAGGGAGCGGGAGTTCAACGCTGACGAAGACGATACCGACGACCGTCAGCGCGAACTCTCAGAAGCGTTGCCCTAACCCGGACCATCGGCGAAGACCCAAGTCCTTTCTAACAAGGAGGCTACGTATGCTCGATATCGACAGGGAAGTCGGTCAGTGCGCGCCATGGCCGACGCAAGAATGAATTGCTGCTCTCAAGCGTATTCTCCCTCGCGCCAAAGTGCAAGAGGTGTTGGCTGCATGCAATGCTAGCAATCGGTTTTGCAGGCGATTGCCTAAGTGGTTCATGGTGTGGTTTGTCGTGGGTATCGGGCTATTCTGCCGGGATAGCTATCGACAAGTGTTTCGTTGGCTGCAACCGTTCGAGCGAGGGAGGACTCCTGGGCGATCGACGTTGTGTGAAGCCCGAAAGCGATTGGGGGTCGCGGTGCTGCGTCGCTTGGCTGAGTCTGCCATACGGCTACTCGGTGAACCGGAGACGCCAGGAGCGTTCTATCAAGGCATGCGTTTGATGGCTGTCGACGGCTTCGTCGTGGACGTCGCGGACATGCCAAAGAATGTTTCTGTATTTGGGCGGCCCGGAAGCAGCAGGTCGAAATCGGCGTTTCCGCAAGCCCGCGTGCTGTCGCTTTGTGAGGTTGGTACGCACGTTTTGTGGCGATCCTTGATCAAGCCATGCCATCGGGGCGAGAACCCAATGGCCTCGTATCTGTTGCAGTTCCTTCAGAAGGACATGTTGCTCCTTTGGGACCGCAACTTCCTCAGTTACCAGCTTGTGAAACAGGTGATTGGTCGAAGGGCTCATTTGTTGGCAAGGATCAAGAAGAACCTTGTTTTTAAGCCATTTCAACGTCTTTCCGACGGATCGTACCTTGCCAAGCTTTATCCGTCGGCAACCGCCCGCCGTCACGATCGCGACGGCATCGTGGTGCGAATCATTGACTACACATTCAATGATCCAAACCGTCCTGGCAGTGGCGAGAAACACCGTCTGTTGACAACCCTACTCGACCAGCATGCTCATCCTGCCGAGACGCTCATCGTCCTATACCACGAGAGATGGGAAGAAGAGATGGCCATTGATGAATTGAAGACCCACCAACGAGAGCGGCCCGTACTCCGCAGCCAGACCCCGGCGGGAGTGCTCCAGGAGATTTACGGATTGCTCCTGGGGCACTACATCGTTCGCACCCTCATGCATCAAGCCGCGAAGCAGCACGGCATTGATTCTGACCGGCTATCGTTTACCAATACGTTGAAGATTCTCCGATGTCGCCTGCCCGAGTGCCCCAAGAGCAAACGCGGGCTCCAGGTGTGGTATCGGAATCTCATTGATGAAATCGCCGAGGAAATCAACGAGCCCCGACGCAACCGCATCAACCCTCGGGTGATCAAGAAAACAATGGGCAGTTGGAAAAAGAAACAACCCGAACACCGTCACTGTCCACAGCCCAGCATGGGGTTCCGCGAATCAATCGTCATGCTCAATTGAACGGTATTGGAGCTAACCCGGACTATCGGCGAAGGATGGCGCGAGTTGCGAGTCCCGCCATTATCTTGCGTTGATGCTTGTTTGCTTGCGCCGCTTGCCGCGGCCTAATTCCAGTAGACCATCAGGGCTTCGTCCACGGCTTGGACTTGCACAGACCGGTCGGAGGTCTTACGGCTTAAAGCAAGGTCGTCGAGCCAGGCCATCGCGGCGTAGGCCTCGGCGGCCTGGTCGCCGGTCGGCTGAAGGCGAGTGCCGGCGCGGAGCGTCGGCTGCATCAGACCTTCGGCGTCATGGCCGTGCCCGAGCAGGTGTCCCATTTCATGCATGACGACAGTCAGCAGGTCCATGCGATCGGCGGCCTCCGAATCGGCCAGGGCAGCCAGGACGCCCTCGGCGCCCGTTGCAACGAACGCTTCGTCGGTCGTTCCGACGTACCAGCCGTATCCGGCGGCGTTGGCGTCGACCAGGATCGTGTTGCCTGCCGTCACGGCCAGCCGCAACCCGGCCAGATCGGTAATACAAACCTGGAATGCCAGGCCTTCCAGATCCTCGGTCAGGCGGAAGGCGGCTTCTTCGACGACCGACTGCAGATCGGCGAGGGTAAGCGACTCCGGCTCGATCTGGCTGACCTCGACCGCGGACTCCGCCTGCATGGCGGCCGCAGAGAAGTTGCCGACCATAACATGATCCCAGCCGGCCGTAGCGCTCCAGCGGGTCCACCTAGCGTTGGTGAATGCGGTTCCGGTCGAGCTGCCGATCCACCAGTCGCCGTTATGGCTTACGCGGCCGACGAGATCGTCGGATCCGTCGCCGCCAAAGTCGCCGACCATGACGTCTAGCCAATCGACATTGGTGCTCCAACGAGTCCACTTGGCATTGGTGAATCCGACGCCGGTGGAACTGGCGACCCACCAGTCGCCGTTGGACTGGACGCGGCCGACCAGGTCGTCGCAGCCGTCGCCGTTGAAGTCGCCGACCATAACATTGGTCCACGTGACGCCGGTGCTCCATCGAGTCCACCTGGCGTTGGCGAATCCGGTTCCGGTCGAGCTGCCGATCCACCAGTCGCCATTATGGCTTGCGCGGCCGATGATATCGTCCATGCCGTCGCCGTTGAAGTCGCCGACCATAACATCGGTCCACGTGACGCCCGTGCTCCATCGGGTCCACTTGGCGTTGGTGAATCCGGTTCCGGTCGAGCTGCCGATCCACCAGTCGCCGTTGGACTGGACGCGGCCGATGATATCGTCCATGCCATCGCCGTTGAAATCGCCGACCATGACGTCGGTCCAGGTGACGCCGGTGCTCCATCGGGTCCACTTTGTGTTGGTGAAGGTGCCGTCGCCATTGCTGAGCCCCACCCACCAGTCGCCGTTATGGCTTACCCGGCCGACGATATCATCAACACCATCGCCATTGAAATCGCCGACCATGACGTGTTCCCAGGTGACGTTGGTGCTCCACTTTGTACCGTATTGGTTGGTGAAGGAACTGGCGCCGTCGCTTTCGCCGACCCACCATGCGCCATTGCTCGCACGGCCGACAAGATCGTACGCTGTGCTCGCAACGGGAGCCGCCAGTAGAATGACCTCACCGGTGTCCGGATTGAGCGCTTCGCCCGTGTCGGCATTGAAAACGTCGTCCGGCAGCGCGGGACGGATAAGAACGCGTTTGGAGTACAGTTCCGGCAGGAGGCTCCTTTCGCCGAAATTGTTGTTCACGCCGTCGTATCCGGCAGGCAGTACGATGTTGGAGAAGACATCGTTGCCAACCGTACCGCCGGGCGTACCGATCGTGTCGATCCCATCGACGAACGCGGCCGGCTGCACCTCGGTAAGGGTGTACGTGCCCGGAAGCAGATTCTGGAACGTATACGCGCCGGTGAGGTCGGTGGTGGTTGAAATCGGATCAATCGTGTTGCCCAGGTTATCCACGCCGCTGAGCCAAACCACCGCGTTGGCGATGACCGATTCGCTCGCCTGCTTCACGCCGTCGTTGTTGATATCGACATACACGAATCCGGACAGGCTCGACGGCGCCGCGTAGTTGGCGAAGTCGTAGTCGGCCGGGTCCACGATCAACCGGTTGACGATCTCCACGGTGTAATAGCCCGGGTCGGCAGGCGCGGTGCGAGTCCAGCCGTCCACGGCGACCTCGCGAACGAAGTACCGGCCGTCCGCCAGATCGGTGAAGCTGTACGCCCCCGTATCGCTGGCGGTCGTTTGCGAATCGATCAGTTCATCGTCGTCGTCCAGCACGCCGTTGTCGTTGGTGTCCGTGTACAGTCGGATGGTAAACCCGGCCAGGGGCACATAGTCGTCCGTACTGCCGTCGTCGTACAGGTCGTGGTACTTCACGCCGGTAATGGCCGGCGCGTCGGGATAGTTGGCGAAGTCGTAGTCGCCAGGATCCACGATCAGCCGGTTGAGGATTTCCACGGTGTAGTAGGCCGGATCGGCCGGACCCGTCTGGCTCCAGCCGTCAGAAACCACTTCGCACACGAAGTAGACGCCGTCCTCCAGATCGCCGAACGTGTACTCGCCGGTTGTCGCGTCGGTTACCTGCGTGTCGACCAGTTCGTCTTCACCGGGATCAAAGGCTCCATCGCCGTCATCACGATAGAGCTGGATGGAGAATCCGCCCAGCGGCAGGTCGTCGCCTGCAAGGCCGTCGCCGTCCAGGTCGTGGTACTTCACGCCGGTAATGGCCGGCGCGTCGGGATAGTTGGCGAAGTCGTAGTCGCCAGGATCCACGATCAGCCGGTTGAGGATTTCCACGGTGTAGTAGGCCGGATCGGCCGGACCCGTCTGGCTCCAGCCGTCAGAAACCACTTCGCACACGAAGTAGACGCCGTCCTCCAGATCGCCGAACGTGTACTCGCCGGTTGTCGCGTCGGTTACCTGCGTGTCGACCAGTTCGTCTTCACCGGGATCAAAGGCTCCATCGCCGTCATCACGATAGAGCTGGATGGAGAATCCGCCCAGCGGCAGGTCGTCGCCTGCAAGGCCGTCGCCGTCCAGGTCGTGGTACTTCACGCCGGTAATGGCCGGCGCGTCGGGATAGTTGGCGAAGTCGTAGTCGCCAGGATCCACGATCAGCCGGTTGAGGATTTCCACGGTGTAGTAGGCCGGATCGGCCGGACCCGTCTGGCTCCAGCCGTCAGAAACCACTTCGCACACGAAGTAGACGCCGTCCTCCAGATCGCCGAACGTGTACTCGCCGGTTGTCGCGTCGGTTACCTGCGTGTCGACCAGTTCGTCTTCACCGGGATCAAAGGCTCCATCGCCGTCATCACGATAGAGCTGGATGGAGAATCCGCCCAGCGGCAGGTCGTCGCCTGCAAGGCCGTCGCCGTCCAGGTCGTGGTACTTCACGCCGGTAATGGCCGGCGCGTCGGGATAGTTGGCGAAGTCGTAGTCGCCAGGATCCACGATCAGCCGGTTGAGGATTTCCACGGTGTAGTAGGCCGGATCGGCCGGACCCGTCTGGCTCCAGCCGTCAGAAACCACTTCGCACACGAAGTAGACGCCGTCCTCCAGATCGCCGAACGTGTACTCGCCGGTTGTCGCGTCGGTTACCTGCGTGTCGACCAGTTCGTCTTCACCGGGATCAAAGGCTCCATCGCCGTCATCACGATAGAGCTGGATGGAGAATCCGCCCAGCGGCAGGTCGTCGCCCGTAATGCCGTCGCCTTTGACGTCGTGGTATTTCACTCCGGTAATGTCCGGAAGCTCCTGGTAGTTACCGAAATCGAAGCTCTGCGGCCCCTGCATCACAACGATGGCGTCGAGGATGAAATCGACGTCGGGCACACCGGTGGGATTGAAGGTGACGGTGGCGCTGGTCACGTCTTGGAACGAGAACGTTCCGGTTGTCGTGAAATCGGCAAACGGGATGTAATGACTCTCTGCGCCGATGCTCTCGGACAACATGACGGTGTACGTGGCCGTTCCTGCGGGACCGGCCAGGTCGATAACCACTCCCATGCTGTCGGCTTCAAGATCGGCAACTTGCAGCATGGTCATATCGAGCCGGAATGCCGTGTTGACGCCGCCGTCGGTCAGGTCTTCCGACAGAGGTGTCAACACCGTGCCGTCATAGGTCAGCACGGCTTTTGAGCCGGGCTCGCCCCCGCCGGTCGCGAAGTCGAGGAAACCGGCGCCGATGGAGCCGGATGCCGAAATCGCACCCGGGGCTCCGAGGACCTCGATGGTCAACTCGCGCTCGCCGCCCAGCATGGAGCCGGTATGCGTGAACTCGGCCGGATTCGGAGAGAAGCTGCTAATGGCCCAATTGCCGGCCGGATCGGGTTCGGCAAAGGAATCGACCACCAGCCCGACGTCGGTGTATACGTTGTCGCCGATCACGTCAAACGTGTAGTAGGCCGGTCCGGCCGTCTGGGTCCAGCCTGCCAGGGGCTGTTCCTGGAGAAAGTAGCGACCGTCGGTCAGACCGCTGAACGTGTACGCACCGGTCGTCGCATCGGTGATTTGGCTATCATCCAGCGTATCGTCGACAAGATCGAACACGCCATCGCCTCCGTCGCGATACAAGTCGATGGTGAACCCGCCCAAGGGCAAATCGCCCGGCGTGAATCCGTCGCCGGTCATGTCTTGGTACTTGATGCCCGTGACCGAGGCGAGCATGGCTCGGTTCTCGCATTGTTCCACACGGAGCAGGCGCCGCCGGCTTGTGCGATTGCGGCCATCTTGGTTCTGGCTACTCCTGGTGAGTTGAAGAAGAGAGGAAAACGCGCGACGAGCAAATCCGCGGGTCATGTTGCTTCTCCCGATGTTCCGCAGCAGTGAAGGGGGAGGATTGCCGAATAGAAACCCTCGCACGTGGCGGTCTCAGCGTGAACGACTGCACGTCCGCATTAACGGCAACATGCCGATACGGATGGCTGGCCATGTCAGCTAAACTGCCTGCTTACCCCCAACGTTAGACCTTGCCTAACCATCCATCATAATCAGAATTGGAGGGGATTCAACGTTTGGTAGCGGAATTCTCGCGGGAGTTCCCTGTGGTGGGGGCCAATGTGACTCTTCGGATGGGTATTCCGCGGAAGGGCCTGTTCTGGGCTGTCAAAAAGTTGGGGTTGCGGCGATTTGGGGTTGCGCAAGGTTTGTTCGTGTTTCGCCAGTCCGATAGGTCTTCTAGCCGCGTGAGCGCGTGCCGGGTTGGATGCTGGTCTTCGCCCCGAAGGGGCCGAAAGGCTGTAGCCACGGGTGAAGCGGCGTGGCGGCGGTGTCGCCGCCATCGACGCGGAACCCGTGGAATGATGGTGAAAACTCCCGATAGCCCCGGCAGGGGCGGCAGACGCGATGCATTGCTGCCGCCCCTGCCGGGGCTTTGGGCACGGGGCTTGGCCACCACGGGTTGCACTTGGCCCGACTGTCGTCGGACCGCGTTCCACCCGTGGCTACAACCTGCTGCCCCTCCGGGGCAAAAAGGAATAAAACCGCACTATCCAAAAACCGTGTCAACCCCAACTTTTTGACAGCCCAGGCCTGTTCTTTGCAGCGGGCCTTGAACCGTTCCGGCCCGGCACCTTAGCATGGTGGGCTCGGAGAGAGCCAGACAGAGGCGCAAAGGAGTCGAAATGCAGCAGTTCGTGGATATCTTTCGTCGTCACTACAGCCCCATGGCCCCAGAGCCCACAGGCGTTTCGCCGCGACTTCAGCCGTTGTCGGGGATTCGTGCGGTGTTGTTCGATCTTTACGGTACGCTTTTCGTTAGCGGCAGTGGGGAGGTGGGAACGACTCGGGAGGCGGCCACGCAAACCGCGCTCGAGGGCGCCGCCGATGCCATGGGTATTGCTACGGCGTGGGTGTTGGACGGGGCAGCCGAACGGATGCAAGCTCGTATTCGAGCCGTCCACGCAGAAATCACCCGCCTTCACGGGATTGAGTATCCCGAAATCCAGATCAGCGAAATATGGTCCGACGTCATTTCTGCGATGGTTCGCCAGGGGGGGGCGTCGAGTTCTTTGGATCCCTCGGAGTTCGATTTCCGGCAATTGGCCGTTGAATACGAGGCCCGGGCGAATCCGTGTTGGCCGATGCCGCAACTGGAAACATGTCTTGAAGCGCTTCGGCGTCAAGGGATGGATTTGGGGCTTGTCAGTAATGCCCAGTTCTACACGCCGCTGCTTTTCCCTGCCCTACTCGGGCGATCGGCCGAAGAGTGTGGATTCGAGCCCGATTTGCAGTTCTACTCGTATCGGCACGGCTTTGCGAAGCCGGGAATGCCCCTGTTTGCATTGGCCGTTCGGGCGTTGGCCCAACGTGGGATTCTCCCCAATCACGTGTTGTATGTCGGGAACGATATGTTGAATGACATCGTCCCGGCCTCGCGGGTCGGTTTTCGCACCGCCCTGTTCGCCGGGGACCGTCGAAGCCTCCGACTTCGCCAGGAAGACCCCCGACTGGCCGGTGTAGACGCCACCATCGTTATAACCGACTTGGCTCAACTGGTAGAGTGTACTAAGATTCGGAAAGAAGACGAGTCGTGAGCCTTCCATCGTAGATCAGAGCCGTGTCGCAAAACATAGGATTTGTTTCCACCCGATTTTCTGGCACCGACGGCGTTTCGCTCGAAAGCGCGAAGTGGGCGAAGATTCTCTGGGACCACCGGCATATCAGCTACTGGTATGCCGGCAAGCTGGACCGGAATCCCGATATCAGCATGTTGGCGCCGGAGGCCTATTTTTACGATCGCGACAACGTGTGGATCAACGAGCGCGCCTGGGGCGCCCGCAATCGCACTCCGGAGTTGACCCGCCGGATCAATGGCGTGGCCGACCATCTGAAGGGGACCCTGTACGATTTCGTCGAGAATTTCAAAATCGACATCCTGCTGGTCGAGAATGCCCTGTGCATTCCCATGCACATTCCGCTGGGTGTTGCGCTGACGCATTTCATTGCGGAGACGGGTATTCCGACCATTGCGCACCATCACGATTTCTACTGGGAGCGGCCGCGGTTCAGCGTGAACGCCGTGGGCGATTTTCTGGAAATGGCGTTCCCGCCGAGACTTCCGACGATCCAGCATGTCACCATCAACAGCTTTGCCCAGGAAGACCTGGCGTGGCGAACCGGCGCATCGTCGATTATGGTGCCCAACGTGCTCGACTTCGAGAATCCTCCGCCTGGGCCGCCGGACGGGTCCGATTTCCGCAAGCGTATTGGCGTAGAGTCGGACGACATTTTGATCTTGCAGCCCACCCGCGTCGTGCCGCGGAAGGGGATCGAGCACGCCATCGCCCTGGTGGCTCAGTTGCGCAATCCCAAGTGCAAGCTGATTGTCTCGCACGAGACAGGCGATGAGGGCCTGGAATATCACGACGCGTTGATGGAACTGGCCCAGCAGTCCGGGGTCGAAGTGAAGTTTGTCCACGGGCAGATGCTTCCCGGAGAGGCCGGCGGCGCGTCGGTCAACTCGCTGGCCGAGGCCTACGTTCATGCCGACCTGATCTCCTATCCCAGCCTTTACGAAGGTTTCGGCAATGCGCTGATCGAAGCCTTCTACTACCGGAAGCCGGTCCTGGTCAATCGCTACTCGATCTTCATTACCGATATCGAGCCGAAGGGATTCCAGGTGATCACGATGGATGGATTTCTGACGCGGCGGGTGATTGAGCAGGTACAACGTGTGATTCAGGACTCCGACTACCGCAGCGAAATGGTCGAGCACAATTTCGAACTGGGCAAACGTTTTTTCAGTTATTCGGTGCTCCGGCGCAAACTGCGTTCCTTGATTACCGCCTTTACCGGCTTGGACGACCTGTAACCGCGAGACATCCGCTCGCATGGGTTCGGTTATGACACTGGACGTCATCACGTCTCGGAGTCGATCAGCGTCCTACTCCGTGGTTGTTATGGGTAGGGGAATGGCCGCCATTGCCGCGGCGAGAGAGTCGGTGCAATGCGGGGGCCGCGTCGTATTGCTTGCTCCGGGCGGTCCAACGGCCGGCCCGACGTCGGACCGATCCGCCGATGGGGCTGCCTATACGCAGGCGATCCGGGAATGCCAGGCGCGGCGAGGCCTTCGGCCGCTGTCGCTGCCGGTGGACGAGCCATGCATCGACGTATTGTACGGACATGAACGACTGCAATTCTGGCGATACCGAACCGTTCTGGCAGGCGACGTAGAAGTCCGGTTTCGCCGGGCCGTGATTGCGACAGGTTCGTTGCCGGGCGCCATGGAGGTTGTTGGGGCGGACAAGGCCGCCGCGCTCGGCCCGGGCGACCTGGATCGGCTCGAAGCCGCCCCTTCGCGTCTCGCAGTGCTTGGCAGTGACGGCGAAGCCTGCTTCTGGGCCCAGCAATTACGCCGCCTTGGAAGCGAAGTTCATCTGATTGCGGTGGAATCTCGCCTCCTGGAGGATATGGATCGGCAGGCCGCCGGCATCGTTGTTGAACAACTGCAAGCCGAGGGAGTGCGTGTCCATGCCGGGTGCGACGAAGTCCGCCTGGATCGGACCGGATACCGGCGCGGCGTGCAGTTTCGCCAGAACGGACAGCGAGGGAAGCTTCTGGTCGATGAGGTTCTCGTCTGTGCATCGCCGCGGCCGAACCTGGGCGGCCTTGCCCTGGAAACGGCCGGGGTGCGTTATGGCCGGCGCGGTATTGCCGTGGATGATCGGCTTGGCACAAGCGATCGGCATGTATACGCCGCCGGTGGCGCGTGCGGGGCCGACCTCGCGTCGCCCGAGGCCGAATTGGGAACCGGCCGCCTGGCGGCTCGCAATGCGGCGGCTTGGCTGCCGCGCCGGCTGGCCACGTGCGTCATTCCCCGTTATACGCCCACGGATCCACCTGTCGTTGAGCTTCGGACACATGCCAGCAGAAAGGCGGCTCCGCAGAGAACCATCGAACGGCGCATCGAGTTCGACGAGCCGCCGACCGGTCGATGGGGCGGCGCCGGACGAGGGTGCATCGCCATCCGCATGGACCACCGCCAGCGTCTGCTCCTCGCTACGATTGCGGCGGCCGGGGCGGAAGACCTTGCCCTGCCGCTGATGCTTCTGATGCACCGCCGCCTACCCATCACCACACTTCGCGAATTGGCGACATGCCGATCCACCCGCGGCGCATTGCTGTTGCCTCTGGCCCGCTGATTCTCGGAATCGGCTCGCCTTCGGGCCGACTTTTGGGGCAACGACAAAGTGTCCACGCCGGCAAAACAGATGCCCCCCGGTGATGTTCTCACGACACTGGACTTGCGATGGGCATCTCCGGTAAGATTAGGAGTGAGAGAGGGTGGCGTCTCCTCATTTCGGGGGAAAGCCGGTTCCGGGCGAGATGTGGAGGATTTCTCGCAATGAGCGACTCCGAAAGGGCGGCTATTCCAAAAACGACTTCTGCCGGTCACCAGCTTGAGCCGCTGTTCTCCCAGTATTTCGCCGATCCGGAGGTTCCTCGCGTCGAAGAGGTCCGGCAGATGGCCGAGGACCTTCTGCTTCGCACAACGGAGCTGGAGAACAAGGTCAAGAACCTCAAGACCATCGCTCGCCAACTGGAAGAATATCGGGATCGGTACGTTGATCTTTATGAACTGGCTCCCGTCGGATATGCAACCCTGGACGAGGAAGGGTATGTCCAGGAGATCAATCTCGCCGGCGCCGAGCTTCTGGGCGTCGATCGGAACGACTTGATCGGCTATTCTTTCGGCAACCATGTCTGCGAGCAGGACCGCGAAGACGTCCTGAAGCACATTGGCAGGTGCTGCCGCGAGCGGCAGGTGTTGACATTCGAGGCAGGCATTGTCGACACCAAGGGCGGGACGATTGCGGCCCAGCTCCGCGGCGTCCCCGTCGAGCCGATCGAAAACGAGGCCGCTTTCTGCAAAATGGCCATTACCGACATCTCCGAGCGGAAGGCGATGGAAAAGGCCATCCGGGCATCGGAAGCCAACTACCGTGCGATCTTCGATACGGCCAACGACGCGATCTTCGTGCACGACGTCGATACGGGCGCGATTCTGGACGCCAATCAGAAGGCCACCGAGATGTACGGCTATACCGCCAAAGAGTTGCAGGCGATGAGCGTTGGCGATATCAGCGAGAGTCGCGAGCCGTATTCTCAGGAAGAGGCATTACGGCGGTTGCACGAGGCGCGGGACGGCGCCTCGCAACTGTTCACCTGGCGATGCCGCAGCAAGAGCGGGCAGCTCTTCTGGGTTGAAGTGAATATCAAGCGGACCGTCCTTGGCGGAATACCGAGGCTTCTGGCGATTGTTCGCGACATCACCGAGCGGGAGCCGCCCGCCGAATCGTAACGAAACGAGCCGAGCGGCGCCCGCGATGGCGTTGTCAAAGACGCTTGCCGACCGTCGCGACCGTTACTCGTCCAGCAGTACCTTGTCGGCCGGACGAAGGTGCTCCTCGTCGAGTTTATCCACGGCCCAGAGCAGGCCGCGGGTAATCAGGTCGAGATGGCGCGGATCGTCCACAGTTGCATTGCTGTGCCCCAGCGTGGCGCCGAAGACGCGCGCCTTGCCGTTGTACAAATTCGTCCAGACCACTACTGCGTCCCGGGTTTCTTCCTTGCCGTCTCTGCCTTTGATCGTTTGCTTGCCGATGGCCAGGGCGCGGGCCGTATCGAGCGGCTTGCCGATGCTGTTGTTGTAAAGCTCCTCGTTGCCTGTCGTCCAATTGTCCAGGCCCTTGCAGATGGGGCAGGCTTTGTCGATGCATTCCACGGTGATGGGAAGGTGCGGTCCGTGCCCCGTACTGGGCAGGCCGGTGAACTCGAACCATGGCGACTTGCCCTCGCGCCACCCCTCGCTGCGGAAGCAGTGCATGGCGCAATGCAGTACGACGCCCGGCAGGCCCTCGCGATGCGGCTTCAGCACGCGGTCGATCGCCTCCAGATCGGTAACGCTTGCCGAGCATTCATCGTGCACCACCACGTCGTAACCTTTGGCCCAATCGGGATTCTCAAAGATGGGATTCAGGTGGCCGGTGCTCTTGTCCGGGTCGTAGGCGATGGTCCATTGGACATTGGCCCGGGCCGAGATGCCCTTGGTAATCAGGTCCTTCTGCTGTTGGTAATCGTGACAGCAGCCGCCTGCGACCAGAAGCGCGCGGATCGGTTTGGCGTCATCGGCGGCACAGGCGGTCGAATCGATGATCGAAAGAAACGCAAGAGCAGCGCCACAAGCAACTGCGACAAAGCAACCGGATCGAAAGCGAAACATCGAGGCATCTCCTGGCCAACAGCCGTTAAAGGAAACCGATATGGGAGGGAATACCGTCCCTGCCATGCATCCGATTGTCCCACGGCTTCGCGCCGGTGTCAACTTGGCGAGCGGTTGGCCGCGTTCCCGGCCGGAAACGGTCCTTCTGCCGTCACAGGGCCGTGAAACACCTGCCGGCGCTCCCAATCATGCCCCCAGGTTTGATACGATGTTGCAGGAACGTTAGAATACGCGGGAGGTTGTCCAAGCGGATGGAGCAACCTGTCTGCGACATCGGGCTCGATACGGTGGAGTGGACCCGAGAGTGGCTCGCCAAGGTGGGCGAGGAACGATTGCCAAACCGTTAGTACCTCTGTAGCTGAAAGACGGTTCCTATGATTCGACTGACTGTACTCCTGGCGCTCTTGGTAACTCATTCCACGGTACTTGCCGTGGACGACTGTGGCAGCTCTGTCAATTCCCGTTCCGTGGTCGTTGTCGAGCCAGAAGTTATCCCGCCTGCCGAAGGCGCCATTCAGAATGCCGGTTGCGGAACCGAGATCTGGAATGGTGGGCCATCGGACGGAGAGGCCCGGCTGGTTAAATACGCTGTCCGGCTCAGTGAGTATTCGCTGAACAGTATGATTCGGCCGAACTGGGGCGATTTCGAGAGCGACGAAGGCGTCTATCGTTTCGAGAAGTTGAACGCACTGTTCGATCGGTGTATCCAGTACCGGCAGAAGGTCAACCTGGCCGTATTCGTGACCAGCTCCAACCATGGCTTGAAAATCGATGGTGCCTTGTGCGCCTACCCTCGTTATGTTCACGAGGCGATGCAGAAGAGCGATCACAAGGACGTTTCGTTCACGTCGTCGCTGGGCAAGGTGACTCGGTGGGAACCGAACTTCCACAACCCGTATTTCTTTGAGCGGTACGATGCGCTGCTGGCAGCGTTTGCCGAGTACCTTGCCGCCCCTCACGTCTTTGCAGGCAAATCGATCGAACGTAAAAAGCTGGTTCGCTGCATCGAGATGCGGCATTTTGGCTGGTGGGGAGAAGGCGCCTATCCGCGGCAGTTCGTTCCGGACAACTCGGAATGCCTGATCCGGTTCGCCGATTCGTTCTTAAGGCGCTTTCCGGATATCCGCTTGATCGCACCTACCAACGGCATGGTCTACGTGCCTTCGGTCTACGACACGATCAAGGACTATCACTTCTACCTGATGAATGCCCGAAATGACGTCGGACTCTTGGGCATCTTTCGCGACAACTGGGGTTGGGATGAACGGTCCTCGTACTTCCAGAGGATCTACTATGCTGCAAACCGCTACGAGAAGGACGGACAGAGACTGTACGAACTGATCCGGGACCGCTGGAAGTCTGCGCCGTTGGTCGGAGAACCTGGACGAACATATCCGAAGGGCGATTTCCGGCCCTACTCGTGCCTGATGGAGCAGGTGGAGTATCTGCACCCGGTCGTCATTCGCAACTGCAATGTTTCGACAGGAGGCGGTGTTTCCCCGACCAATCCGACCAATTACAGCATCTTCAACGATCCGCCGGCTCTGGAGCAGTTCCGTAAGGCGTACGCGGTTCTAGGTTTCCGCTATCTCTTCCAAGACGTGCAGGTGTTGCAGCAAGATGACAAGACCTGCATTAGCCTGAATTGGCAGAACACCGGCTTGACCCCAACGTACGACCGATGGATAATTCGTTACTTCGTGCTCAACGAGGCAGGTGAGGAGATTTGGGCGGGTGAGTCGTCGCTGGACTTGCGGACGGTATTCCCGAGCGAGTCGGTTGCGCCGGGAACCATTGCCTCCGAAGCAGGGAAAGTGCACACCGATCGGTTTGATGCGATTCCTGCAGGCCGGCTTTTCGTGATTATTGAAGACCCCACCGGCATTTCGTTTCCTATGGCCCTGAGTCTGCGAGGGCGAACAGAGGCTGGCGCATATCTCCTTGCGACGCTTGGCAAATAGACTGGCGGCGGCGAGGTAGTTGGTTCACTTGTGCGGTGTGTACGAGAGGGGCTACCACCGGTTTTGTGGCATTGGAATGATGGTCTATAATTCCAGCTTGTACGACCGATGTTTGTCCTGAATGCGTTGGGTATCGCGAGAGCCATCGATGTCTACTGACAGTCCTTTTCCTGAAACGTTCCGCGTTCGCCAGCATTTCGATACGACGCGGCTGGAAGACGTGTCTGGCGAGGTAACGCAACAGCTTGCCGGTCTCGGCCTCGGCAGCCAGGTTCAACCAGGGCAGTCGGTGGCGGTGACCGTGGGGAGCCGTGGAATCGCGAGTCTGGCGGAGATCGTTCGCGCAACGGTTGCGTTCCTGCAAGGGCTGGGCCTGAAACCGTTTCTCGTTCCCGCCATGGGCAGCCACGGGGGCGGGACGGCCGAGGGGCAGCGCGCGCTGATCGAGTCGTATGGAGTGACCGAGGCGGCCATCGGTTGTCCGATCCGATCGTGCATGGATACGGTGGTTGTCTGCCGCACGGCCGAGGGTTTTCCCGTTCATTTCGATCGGCTTGCCTTCGAAGCCGACCATGTCCTTGTACTCAATCGGGTAAAGCCGCATACGAATTTCGTTGGCGATATCGAGAGCGGCCTGATGAAGATGCTGCTGATCGGCCTGGGCAAGCAGAACGGGGCGGCCGTCTACCATAACGCCATCCTCGACTACAGCTTCGGGCAGATCATCCAAAGCGTTGCCGCCGAGGTGCTCTGCCGATGTCGCATCCTGGCCGGACTGGCGATCGTCGAAAACGCCTACGACCAGACTGTGTCGATCGAGGCCGTATTGCCCGAGCAGTTCGAATCGCGCGAAAAGGATCTGCTGAAGCTCGCACGCCGGTCCATGGCCCGGCTTCCGTTCGATAAGGTCGATGTCCTGCTGGTCGACCGGATCGGCAAGAATATCAGCGGCACGGGGCTCGATACGAACATCGTCGGGCGGAAGTTCAACGACCATCGCGCCGTCGAGGGGGAGACGCCGTGTGTGAAACGCATCTGCCTGCGAGGACTTACGCCTGAAACGCATGGGAACGCAATCGGCATTGGCATGGCCGAGTTCTGCCGCGCCCATATTGTTTGCGAGATGGACCTGGCGGCAACGCGCATGAATGCAATGGTAGCGAATCACGTGTCGGCGGCCATGATCCCCCTGAGCTTCGAGACCGACCGGGCCATGCTCGAAGCTGCTCTGAGCACCATCGGGCTTACGCCATCGGCCGATGCCAGGCTGCTTTGGGTTGCCGATACGCTCCATCTGGACGAACTGGAATGCTCCGCTGCGTACCTGGCTGAAGCCGAGGCGAGCGACACGCTGGAGATTGTCTGCGAGCCGCGGCCGTTGCCATTCGATCGGGCGGGAAATCTGCCGGATATCCTGCCGGAACGCCTGGCGTCCGGCAGGGGCGCCGCCGGTTGACATTGCGCCGCGAATAGGCTATGCTGATCACGACTTGGCAAGGCTCGATATTCATCGATATCCTCCGCCAGTCAAGGCAGATTACGAGGCGATCCGACCATGCACTTTATCGAAATGACCGGTAAGACATTGCTTTCCATCGTCGCGGATGACGAAGCGACCGGCCTGACCACCGAGCAGCTTGGGCAGGTGGGCGTGTCCGAGGAGAGTGTCGTCCGCATCAACCGCCAGGGCGACATCGAGTTGCGGCGACGCAGCGGTTGGGATGTGATTGGCGGTCTTCTCGGCGAGTTCGAAGATCGGATTCGGCATACGACCGGCCTCGACTGGGCATAGTGGCGTTGTGTCGCCGTGCGGCTGGACAAGGAACGTCGCCGTCTTTGTAATTGGGGCAGGGATCCTCTGCTCGCTTCTTGTACTCACAGAATCCGGGAGATAAGCAATGACCGGCAACACACGACGCGAATTCCTGGGCGCTGCGGCATTGGGCTGCGCAGCCTTGAGCCAGGGCCTTCATGCAAGTGAAACGGCGTCACCGAAGTTGAAACTGGGGGTGATCGGCGTCGGCTGGTACGGGATGGTTGACGCCAAGGCCGCGCTCGGCTCCGATGGCGTTGAAGTGATTGCCATATGCGACGTCGATTCGGAGCACCTTTCACGCAGCGCCGAGGAACTCGAAAAACTGCAAGGGGCCCGCCCCCGCACGTTCAAACATTACAAAGAGTTGCTCGCCCTGCCGGAATTGGACGCCGTGATCATTGCAACGCCGCCCCAATGGCATGCACTGATGTTCCTCGCTGCGCTCGAGCGGGGGTTGGACATCTACTGCGAGAAGCCGTTGGCCTATGACGTTCGCGAGGGGCAGGCGATGCTGCAGGCGGCGGCCAAGTCGGACCGGATCGTTCAGATCGGGTTCCAGCGGCGGCAGAGCAAGGCACTGGCCAAGGTGAAGGAATTGATCGATGCAGGCGAGTTGGGCCGCATTGTCCAGGTGGATGCCCAAATCCATTACCGCGCCGGCGCCGACGACCCGACCCCGCAAGAGCCACCTGCCTCGCTCGACTGGGACCTCTGGTGCGGACCGGCTCCGAAAATTGCGTACTCCCCTCAGGTCGGGCATCTGAAGTGGCGGCTGGAGAAGACGACCGGTCACGGGCATTTGGTCGACTGGGGGATTCATAACATCGACGCCGTTCGCATGGTGCTTGGGCTTTCCATGCCGCGGCAGGTTGTCGCGGCGGGTGGTTTGTATCAGTACGCCGGCAAGATCACGACGCCGGACACGCTCACGGTGCACTTCGAGTTCGACCGTTGCCCCGTTGTCTGGCGGCATCGGCTGTGGGGTTCGCAGGAATACACGCCGGAGGTCAACAATGGGATCTTCTTCTATGGCGAAAAGGGGACCATCTTCGCCTCCGATCGGCGCTACGTGATCATTCGCAGCCCGAAGGATCGCGAAGAGGTCGATCTGCCTGCCCAGCTCGGGCCGGATCATATGGCCGACTTCCTGGCGGCCGTGCACGCGAGGAAGCAGCCGTCGTGTACGGTGGACGAAGGTTTCCGGTCCACCTTGGCCGTGCAGTTGGGCATGATCGCGTACGAGACGAACTCAACCGTACGGTGGGATGACGCCAACCTCGCCATTGTCGGGAACGCCCCTGCGGCCGAACTGCTCCGGCGCGAGTATCGCACGCCGTATCAGCATCCGTGGAATGGATAGCCGGCCGCTTGTTGTGAACAGTTGGCAGTCCGTCGCGCCGTTGCCATTCTGACGCGGTTTTGATGGCGTCTGCGGCGCCCGGCGGGGAAGGTGTGGCAGGTACGGCCCCGGCCTGTAGATACAATGTGCTTCCTGCCTTTCGGGATGATCTTTTATGCGCATCCTGATGATGACCAATACGTACCTTCCGCACGTGGGCGGGGTTGCGCGATCGGTCGATGCCTTTGCGCGTGAATATCGCCGGCAGGGGCATCAGATATTGATTGTGGCTCCGCAGTTCGACGGCGCCCCGGCCGAGGAACCGGGCGTGGTGCGGGTGCCGGCCATCCAGCATTTCAATGGGAGCGATTTTTCCGTCCGTCTGCCGATTCCCGGCTATCTGCTTGGGACCTTGAATCGCTTCCGGCCGGAAATTGTGCATGCCCACCATCCGTTCTTGCTGGGCGATACGGCGCTGCGCGCGGCGGCCAGCCATGGCGCGCCGCTGGTGTTCACACACCACACGATGTATGAGCAATACACGCACTATGTGCCCGGCGAATCGGAACTCATGCAACGTTATGTCGTGGACCTTTCAACCGGCTATGCCAATCTTTGCAACCGGGTGTTCGCTCCCAGCAAAAGCGTTGCCGAGCTGATCCGCGAGCGCGGGGTTCGGACGCCGATCGACGTCATCCCAACCGGTGTCGATACGGAACACTTTGCGCATGGCGACGGCGCCCGGATTCGCATGGAACTTGGAATTCCTGAAGATGCCTTTGTCGTTGGGCACGTTGGACGCCTCGCCCCGGAGAAGAACCTCGCTTTTCTTACCTGGGCAGTGAGCACCTTTCTGACGCAGCACGCAAATGACCATTTCCTGGTGGTCGGCTCGGGTCCGTCGGAAGACACCATTCGGCGCATCGCGACGGAGCAGGGCGTTGCCGACCGACTGCACATGGCAGGCACGCGTTCCGGAAACGATCTGACCAATCAACCCATGGGAAATAACCCTTCGTCTGGTCGAAACGCAATGGGAACTCTGGTTTGCGAAGGTCCATGCCGCCGGAACGGCCATCACGCCGAAACCTCGCCACCGTAAGTGGGGAAGTTGTTTGCGGCGGTTTGTGCGACTGTTCGGGTAATGCCTGGTATTTGCCGCGATGAGAACTCCGATTGTGCAGGCGGAAAGGGCGCGCCGGTACGTGCCTAAGGGCCGGGGTGGAGGGGCGGTGGCACTTGCGAAAACCTTGCCGGGGACGGTTTTCGGAAGCCGGCGGTTTGCGGTCATTTTTTGTTGACTTCGCGCGCCGGTCGGGTATATCCAAGTACCGGAAGACCGCAACGCCTTGGAAACAGCCGGTAACTGGCGCCAGGCGTTGTCTCCTGTGGCAAATAACCAGCCCGGGGGCGGTGACGCGTGTCGCCGAGTCAGGAAGAAGGTGGCGCTGTGCGGCGCAGCGCCGTGGGAAAGCGGCTCGGCCGTGGGGTCCTTCCGGTCGCGTTTGGTCGGCGTCGTCCAGCAGGGCCACGTCCCATGCGTCACCGCTGCCCGGGACCCTTTGCCAACACCTGTCACCATGCATCATTTCCCGATTGATTTACTGACTGGGTGGATGTTTGTCGGCGGTTTGTCCCTGGCCCGATCCGGGCCTGGATCATGGGCGCTCGGCCAAAGGCTGAGCGCCCCGGACCGTCGGCTGCTGCTGCATTTGCGACAGCAGACTGTCCAGGCCGGCAAGGCGCGTCTGTCTTTGTGGCTTCGGTCCGTGCGTCGTTTCCGGCCGCATGCGTAGGTGGTTTCACGAGACCTTTGAAAAGGAGCCTGTTTCGTTAGATCGGACTTGGCCCGTTTTCGAGAACCCCGTAGACAGGAGTTTCCTCTCGTTCCATTCTTTACACAGCTTGCCGGCGGCGTGTCGGCCGTTTGTGGACCTTTGGCCCTACCAGGGTTGTGTCAGCCCATGCGGCCCAAACCCCCGAGCGCGCCGTGGCGCGTTGCCCGTTCAGAACGATCGATATGCCTGGCAAGCTGCTGTATTCCAACCTGCGTTGTTACGTAACCGTTTACGGGACCGTGTCGCCTTTCCATCGAGCGAGGCGACTGAGTTACGCCGTCCCGTGAACGGTTACGTTTTTCTTGGGCTCGCCCCGCCCCGACGCACTGCCCCTTTTTGGGGTTGACCTCCTGGATGGATGCGCATAGGGTACCTCAAGGGACTTGGTGGGTCCGTCGTCGCGCGGCCGGGCGTCGATGAATGCGGTAGGTCCCAATTGCTAGGGTTCAAGACGATTCCCGGCCCGGAAAGGGGTTTGTGATGCCTCAGGTGAATGAGGGAGACACGGTGCGCGTCCATTACGCAGGTCGTTTCGAAGACGGTACCGAGTTTGATAGTTCTCGCGATCGCGAGCCGTTGGAGTTCGTCGCCGGCGGCGGCGGCATCATCCACGGTGTGAGTTTCGGCGTGATCGGAATGAACGAAGGCGACACGAAGACTGTCACGGTGCCGCCTGAAGAGGCGTATGGCGATCGTAACCCGGCCCTGGAGCAAACGGTCACTCGCGCCGATTTGCCCGAAGGCGTTCATGAAGGCGCGAGGCTTCGCGCCATGCAAGGGGATCGTGAGATTCCCGTCTGGGTTCGCAAACTGGATGAAAGCAGCGCCGTCATTGACGCCAATCACCCCCTGGCCGGAAAGACACTCGTCTTTGATCTCGAACTGGTCGGCGTGGGAGGCGGGAGCTGAATCCGTAGGGGGCCGGAAACAGGCTTCCGGCGTCCACATTCCCGGCTACGATACCAGCGCGGCTGAAGCTCAAAACATGTGCGTGAACCTCGATAGGATCACGTTGATTGTAATCCCAATGGCAAACATGAGGATCGCTTGAACAATGTAAATGAGTACTCCCTTGCCGAACGTGGTCGGCAGAAGCTTGCTGTAGGTGAACCCTATTCCTGCTACGGCCATTGCCAGGGTGATCAGCATTGCGGAAACTAACTGGCCCACGTCGTTGGTCGGCATCACGACGAACACGAACATGATGAAGAATCCGACAACATAGGCGGCGAGTGTTATGAGGAGGGCCTTTCCGAACGATGGCGAGGCGATTTGACAGAGATTACATGCTGCTTGCAGAGTTGCGGCGGCAATCAGGGTGTATACCACGAAAGAGACGATAAAGATGCCGATTGCGTAGCCGATGACATCGGTGACTTTCTCGGCTGTCGTTGCATTCCGCGCCGGTTTCGCCGAAGGAAAAGGATCCGGGTGAGCCGGGGGCAGAACCGGCAAAGAATGCGGCGGGATATCTGCTTGTTCGAGGTTCGGGTTCGGAGCCAATCGTTCTACCACCGGACTGCTCTCGGCAACCGACTGTGCCGGCGGTTCAGGCCGTGTGAAAATCGAGATCACAATCGCGAGAATCAACAGCACAGGCACAGCCGCGCCGACGCCAATCCACACTTTGATATTTCGATCGAGCTTGGAGCGAGCCGACACGGGCGCCAGAACAGTCCCCGCAGCGAGGCCTGTGCCACCGACGCCCGATAGCGCCTCGCCGGCAGCGAGCATTTCGTTGTTCCACAGCGTGTCGGTGGAATCCAAAGGCGCCCCCAGTTCGCCCCAGAAATCGTCGGCTGGCGGTGCATTCGAAGGCGGTGGGACGGCTGCCGAACTCGGCTTGCTTGAAGGCTGCGCGGAAGTGTCCGATGGATTGGGCGGAACACGATTTGATTTTGACCGGGCCGAAGGCGAAGTTCGGGGCTTGCCCTTGTGTTGTGACGGAGGGGCGTTTCGTGTTTGGGCTGCCGGACCTCGCCTGTTCTTCTGTCGGAGCTGTGCCGCTTCGTAACAGCAGCGATGGAAGTACCGGCCCTTCGTGTCCTTCACCCAATCCCGGTTGGCGTAGAAGTCCTGACCGCATAGCGGACATTCGCCACCCGGCGCCTCGCCGACTGCCGGTTCGCCATCCTGGCCTGAACTGCCGGGCTGATCCGGCAGAAGATTGATCGTGCCGCAGTCCGGACATCGGGTCCGGTAACCTGCGTATTCGTCCTTCGCCCGGAGTTCCCGGCTGCAAGTAGTACACTTGGTAATGACGCTCATTGCGTGGGTGTTGGTAGGCAGCAGGGCGCTGGGCAGGGAACCTTCGATACTTGCAGGGACCGTGGGCGCACATCACACCCAACAAGGCGAGTTGACATCCACGATTCGCCCGAATGGATCAACAGCAATCTATTCTAATTGCCTGCTCGCCGGTTGCAAAGATCGAACTCACCTGAGCTTGCACAGAATCGCTTCCGTTGAATGCGCGAGGGGGTAAGGAAGTAATACAGGTTTTTTAGAGCCGGCACGGACGCGGTTATCCTCGTCGCGGCTCGAAACCGCGCATTTCGGCAGGATGGGCTTCAGCCCGTCAAAGCCGGGCGGACAAGATGTGCATCCTACAGAAGCGATTCCAGTTCTTCCCAGCGGGCGAAGGCCTCGGCGAGTTGCCGATCGACGGCGTCCAACTCTGTGGTGGTGGCGACGATCTGCTCGCGCTGCTGCCGGTAGAAGTCGGCGGCGGCCATGATCTCGTGAAGCCGCCGCTGCTCGGTTTCAAGCTGTTCGATCCGCGCCGGCAGGGTTTCCAGCTCCAGCTTCTCCTTGTAGGTCAAGCGGCGACCGGCCGGTTGGACGTCGGGTTTCCTGGGCTTCGGCTTTTCCGGTTTCGGCTTTTCTGCCGTGGCCGCTGCAGGCTTGCGCTGGACGAGCCAGTCGTCGTACCCGCCTGCATACTCGTTCACCTGCGATTCGCCTTCAAATACCAGAGTACTCGTGACCACGTTGTTAAGAAACTGGCGATCGTGACTTACCAGCAGGACGGTGCCGGCGTATTCCAGCAGCAGCTCTTCAAGAAGATCGAGTGTTTCGGCATCGAGGTCGTTGGTCGGCTCGTCCATAACCAATACATTCGACGGTTTGGCGAGCAGGCGGGCCAGCAGCAGCCGATTGCGCTCGCCGCCCGAAAGCTGCTTGACCGGACTCTTTGCCCGATCGGGGGTGAACAGGAAATCCTGCAGGTAGCCGTAGACGTGCTTCTTCTTTCCTTCGACGGTCACGGTGTCGCTGCCGTGCGAGAGGTTTTCGACCACCGTCTTCTCCAGGTCGAGCTGCGCGTGGAGCTGGTCGAAGTAGGCCACTTGCAGCTTCGTACCGTGACGGACGGCGCCTTCGGTCGGCTGAAGTTCGCCCAGGATGATCCGCAGCAACGTACTCTTGCCCACACCGTTCCGGCCGATAATGCCGATCCGGTCGCCTCGCATGATGACGGTTGACAGGTCGCGTACGATCGGGCGATTGTCGTAACCGAACGAGACACTCTTGAGTTCGGCCACCAGCCGGCCGGAGCGTTCGGCCTCCTGAAGCTGCATGTGCGCGGTGCCGGTCCGTTCGCGCCGTTGTTGCCGCTGGCGGCGCATGGCCACCAGCCGCCGGACACGGCCCTCGTTGCGGGTGCGGCGTGCGAGGATGCCCGTGCGGATCCATTTCTCTTCCTGCGCCAGCCGCCGGTCGAACTCCGCCTGCTGAGCGGCCTCGGCGGTCAGGGCCGCCTCTTTGCGCGCCACGTAGGTATTGTAGTCGCACGCCCAGGAAGTGAGTTGCCCACGGTCGAGGTCCAATACCCGCGTGGCCACGCGCTGCAGGAATCGCCGGTCGTGCGTGACGAACAGCAGGGTTTCCACCTGCTTCAGCAGGAACTCTTCGAGCCATTCGATCGTGGCGATATCGAGGTGGTTGGTCGGCTCGTCCAGCAGCAGGACGTCGGGATTCTGCACCAGGGCGCGGGCCAGCAGTACGCGGCGTTTCATTCCGGCCGAGAGGGTCGCCACCTCGACGTCGGCATCCAGTCCCATACGCGAGAGGACCGTTTCTACCCGCTGCTCGATACTCCACGCGCCGGTCAGTTCGAGCTGGTGGGTAAGCTCGTCGAGCTGTGCGTGCAGGGCCCGCTCATCGCGCGTGGCCAACTGGCGGACCACGTGGTGATACTCGGTCAGCAGTTTCCCCTGCTCGGCCAGCCCGCCGGCCACCAGATCGAAGATCGTACCGGCCAGATCGACCGGTACCTGCTGATCGACCAGTGCCGTGGTGACGCCCTGGCCCCGGATGATCTGTCCGTCGTCAGGCGCGATCTGGCCGTCGATCAGGCGGAGCAGGGTGGTCTTTCCCTCGCCATTGCGCCCGATCAGGCAGATGCGTTCGCCCTGCTCGACCGTCAACCCCACTCCATCCAGCAGCCGCGGACCACGAAACTGGAGATCGACCTGACGAAGATGAATTAAGGGCATATGTTCTGGGGGTGAAGTGGGGCGTATCGTCTTGAAGGGATCTGGATATGCTCTGCACAGCCACACCCTGCCGGAGATGGCGTAGCCGAACGAACCTCCGGTCTTCGCGTCAAATCGCGGCCAGAAGGGGGGCTCGGTTCGGAGAGGCGTCAGAGAGCACACATCGCGGGTCCAAGGAACCGGAACCGATTCTACCACGCGCATTCGCGTTTCGCAGGGACCCTGGCAATGGAATCAACGATTCGATTCCATGAAAACCCACGGCAGCGGTAGAGCAGTCAGCAGCAGGAAGATGCCCAGAGAGAACCAGTTGCCGTAGTTGGGGCGGCAAACACCCGAGATGGACCGGTAGACCCCGCTTTCGCGATATTCCTGATTGTTGATACTCAGCATCGCTTCTGCTGATGCACGCGACATTGGGCCGACCTGTACAATGGCCCCAGTAATGAATGCCGCATGGCGGCCTGAGTAGCAATTGTAGAAGAAGCTTTTGCTGATGTGCCAATCAAGGGGCGGCTCTTCTGTGAGAAGGCGTACCGCAGTATCCGAATCGAGATCGCTCGGTCGCATCCATTCCACGGCCTCGGATCGCGATTCCAAGACCAAAATCGTATACGCCCTGTCGCTTCCGGCTGCGGATACCGGCAACGCTTGACGACCCGGCCAAAGAGTCGTCGGCCCCACGACGGCCAGGTAGTTGGTCTTTGTATTGTCGGACATGGCTCCACGCTTATCGCTGGGGCAGGCAAACACGGCGGGCATTGAAGCGGCTAGCTCTCGATTGTTCGGACCGTCCCAGGGTTCGTCGAAACGGTATTGCGCATAAAGTTCATCGTATTCAAGGAATGGAAGAATCAGCACTCGCCAACTATGCATAGGTCGTCCATCTTCGGCGGCGACGTAAGCAGGCGGCAACGTGCCATACCGAGCTTGGTAGTTCAGCAGCGCCAAGGCGATTTGCTTGAGGTTGTTCGCGCAGGCCGTCGCTGGTGGTGCTTCGCGAGAATCGTATACCTGCGGCGTCAATAGGCGAATGAGCGCAAAGAGCACGATCCATGCGAACAGGGCCTCTTGCAGCCCGCGGACGTGAGGCGAGCGAAAGAACACCCACGCCCAAGTTGCCAGAATCGCTCCCCCAACCCAGAGGCCATCCCAGCCGAACGTCATCAGCGATGCCCCCAGTAGGCCCAAGGCATAACACACGGGCGCCAGGTGGCTACGGTAGTTTGTCGTTTCTCGCGACCGAAGATTGTTGTTGCTCATAGATCAACTCACCAACGGGGCGCCTCAATCGGGCAGCAACCGACAACAAAGACAAGAAGAACGCCTACTGTTGCCAGGGTTCCAAATGCAGACATCTGGCCGTTTTTCACCCCTTGACCACCGCCAAGCCAGGGATCGTCTGATTGTATCGATTGTAACCAATTTGCGTCGGCCTGCAATCTGAGGGGGCGACGGGAAGCGAGTTGCCTGTAACGTATTGTTGAGGAGGTTGAATGGGGGGGCGACCTGAACGCCGCCCACGGCTGCCCCGACAGCACCCCGGACGTACGAGCCGGCATCCTCCGGACACCGCCTGGCCGTATCTGTTTCCTTGGCCCCATGTAGAACACACACGGCCGTCTTTTTCTGCTGGAAACCTGCCATGCCGCGAAATGCGTTATTCGATAACGTCAAGGGCATCCTGATCTTCCTGGTTGTCTTCACGCATTTTCTGCTGCCGTACGTGGAAGGCGGGGCGGCAGGTGTGGCGATCGACGCGTTGTTCTACTTCGTGTTCTGTTTTCACATGCCGTTTTTCGTGTTCATTTCGGGTTATTTCTCGAAGGACACGCAGAAGGCGCGCGACACGGCGTTCCTGCGGATGCTGGCGCCCTTTCTGTTCTTCAATACGGTTATGGTGCTGATTCTGTACCTTGGCGGCGTGCAGCGGTTCTCGCTCGTTACGCCCGTGTATGTGAACTGGTACCTGCTTGCACTGTACGTGTGGCGCGTCCTGCTGCACGATCTGGTCAAGATCCGCCTGATCCTTCCGTTGAGCCTGGTGGCGGCGCTGCTGGTCGGCTTCTCGCCCGAAGTGACCAACTACCTGGCGTTGTCAAGGATTGTGGCCTTCCTGCCGTTCTTCCTGCTCGGCTATTTCACGCCGCCCGAGACGCTCGAACGACTGCGTCGGGTGAATGTGGTCGTCGGTCTGTTGGGGCTGGCGCTGGCCGGGGCGATGGTCTATCGGCTGACACTGCAGGGGTCGCTTTCGTTGCCGTTGCTCCTTGCCGACAATTACGTTTCGTTCAGCGAACTGTACATGCGGGCCATGGTATTCGGCCTGGCCCTCCTGATTGGCGCCAGTCTGTTCATTCTGTCGCCTTCCGAGCGGCTTCCCTTCCTGACGACATGCGGTGAGAATACGCTTCTGATCTATGTGCTGCATCGATACGTAACCTTTGCCTTCCAGCATTTCGTTCCCGAGTGGCAGTGGCGCGACTGGTACATCGTACCGGTGTTCCTGTGTTCCGTGGTTACGACGTGGGGGCTTGGCCGCCCGGCGTGGATGCAGCTCTACCAACGCGCGTCGCAATGGGTCGGAAGGCAGTGCCTCGCCGGGCAGGCGGCATCGCGGCGAGCGGTCCACGTCGTCATCGGGCTGCTGGCCGTAACGGCGCTCGGCCTTGCCGTTTACGGGCGGCACGACGATCATGCAGACCACCCGATCTATCCGGTCATGAGTCCATCGCTCGCCGGAACGCTCGATGCAGAGACGGCCGTTACGATCAGTTTCGTCGGCGATATGATCCTGCTGGAAGACCAGGTGAAACACGCACTGAATCCGAAGACGGGGCAGTACGATTTCTCGCCCGTCTTCGAGCATGTCAGAGACCGGTTGCAGGCGGCCGACTACGCGATCGGTGTTCTGGAAGTTCCGCTTGCAGGGTCCGAAGCCGGCTATTCAACGAGCAACTTCGACGACGGAATCCCGCTGGCGCTCAACGCGCCCGACTCCTGGGCCAGTGCGATCAAGAACGCCGGTATCGACCTGGTGACAACGGCCAACAACCACGTTCTCGACCGCGGCGCGGCCGGCGCGCGCCGGACACTCGACGTGCTGGACCGGATCGGACTCGCCCACGTTGGTTCGTACCGCTGTGCGGAAGACCGCCGCCAGCATCGGGTGTTTGTGGTCGAAGTCAAGGGAATCAAGCTGGCGTTTCTTGCGTATACGTACGGCATTGGTAGGAGCGACGGCGTGGATGTCGAACAGTTCGTCGGCGTCCTTGCTTCACCCTGCGACAAGGCCGCCTTCGAGAAGAGCCGCCGCATACTGGCCGACGACGTCCAAGAGGCCCGGCGCCACAATCCCGATCTGATCATCGCCTTGCCGCACATGGGGCAGCAGTTCAGCCACAAGGCCGACGCCTTCAGCCGGATCTGGGCCCACACGATGATTGCCGAAGGAGTTGACATCGTGCTGGCCTGCCATTCGCACGCCGTACAACCGATGCAGTACCTGAGTGTCGAAGGCAGCGACGGCAAGCCGCACAACGGTTTCGTGCTCTACTGCCCAGGTAATTTTGTGAACTGCTATACCGAGCACGACGGTGATGCCGCCGCCATCGTCACGTTACACCTGAACAAGACGGGCGATGCCACTTCGATCACGGCCGCGTCGATTGTGCCAATGTGGATCCAGCGACGCGGCGACGGCCAGTTCGCGCCAATTCCCGTAGCCGACGCCCTGACGAAGCCGGAATTGCGGTCGCTCTTCAGTACCCTCGACCGGCAACGCATCGAGCAGGTTCACGAGATTGTGACGGAAGCGATGCTGGGCGCACGGCTTACGACGGACCAGCTACAGGATCGATACTTCTATATCCCCGATACAGGATACGTACGGCAGCCGCTCAAACGGAATTCCACCGATACCATGTCTACCGAACACCTCGATACCGATCGGGCCGCTTTGTATCGCCTTCTGAGTGATGCACGTCGAGTCGTCGTGCTGGGCGACAGTATAACCGAAGGAACCAGAAACGGCGGCTATGGCTGGTTCGAGCCCCTGGAGCCGTTGTTTCGCGATACGCAGTTCATCAACGCCGGCCGCGGCGGTCGAACCACCGGCGACATGATTGCCGAGCTTCCCGACTTGCCCGAACACGATGCCGATGTGGTGATTGTGGCCTTGGGGGTGAACGACGTCCGCTACCGCGACCCGCGCGTATGTGCGATGACGGAGGAGGCGTACATCGCGAACATCGAGCGTATTGTCGCGAGTATGCGAAAGAAGAACCCGCGTGCGAAGTTCGTCATGATCTCCGTCTGGCCGGCCTTCGATAACGATATCTACTCGAAGCTGACCAATGAGGCCCGAGACGCGATGATCGACAGCTACAATGCGGCTCTCCGCGAGTATTGCCATAACAACGGTTACTTGTTCATCGACGCGACCACTCCGATTCGCGACTTCCTCGGCCGCCGTGTGACCGACGACTACATTCTGGACCACATCCATCCGAACGCCGACCGCGGCGTCCGTCTCTACGGCGATGCCGTCCTGTTTGGAAAGCCGTGATACAAGCGTGCCTCCCGCTAAAGAGGGAAGCGGGGAATGTACTAGACTTGTGTATCGGCGCACTGCCGCAAACGTCCAGGGACCAAAGACTTTCGGAGGGACATGATGAGGCATAAGGGTTCAGCGCGTTGCGCGACGGTGTGTTCTCTCGTGGTGCTTGCCGCAGGAGCTTTGGGGGCGGCCATACCCGTGCAGGCGGGCGAGTTTGTGCGATATCGACGTACGGCGATTATGGACCCGGAGGTCAACGCGCCTGCGGTATGGATGCTTGTACCCGAGGGCTGGACGTTCGACTCGGCCGTGGTGTGGAATATGCAGCGGCCCGCTTGCCCGGCCACCGTTGGCGCATATGCGGCCGATCCGGAGTCCGGCGCTCACTTCCAGCTCCTGCCCAGCCAGTTCTTCGGCTGGAATATCGCACTGAACCAACCGTACTACTTTGGGTACGAACTCCTTCCGAGTCCGCAGAACCCGTTCCAGCTTTTCGATGACTATATTCTGCCTCGTGCGCGCACCAGCATCGGTTGTACGAATCTTCGCGTGCTCGACCGGACGACAATCTCCGCCGAAACGGACGCCTTGGGCGGCACTCACATTTGGGTCTCCGTGCAGGTGGACTACGATTTCGATGGCATCACGTGGGACGAGATTCTCTACGGCTATTTCACCTATACGCCCGACGGCCGGTTTGTCAGTTGCGAGAACCTGGCGTGTTTCGCTGCACCGGAGGGGAGCCTGGACGAATACCTGCCGACACTCAACACGATTGCCAATTCCGTTCACGTTGCACCGGGCTGGTATACCGGTTTTCGTACGGTATCGAACCAGCTTATTCAGGGAGTTTTCGACCAGATTGCCGCCATCGGTCGATGGTCGGCGCAGTTCGCTCGCGAGATGGACGAACTGAGCGATGCGCAGTTCCGTGCCTGGCAGGATCGCAACGCGGCGGAGGACCGTGCGTTCCAGAAATGGAGCAACGCATTCCGCGGCGTCGATACCTACGTGGACGGTGGCGCACATGTCGACCTGGACAACACGCACGACGCCTGGTGGACTAACGGGCTGGGCGAGTACATCGGCGCCGACGGGCACGTCGATCCCAACGACTGGGGCCTGAATCAGAACTGGACCCGACTGCAGCGGGTTGACTGACGGCGAGCAGCAGTGTTATATCCTGGAAAAGGGCCACCGGCGGGGCAAGCCTGGGCTGTCAAAAAGTTGGGGTTGACACCATGTTTCGATAGTGCGGTTTTATTCCCTCCGCTCGCCGCCAATCCAGAAGTCGCTTGTTACGGTATGATTCCGAGTCCCACACGCCACGTACCAGCACCCATTCATCCGCGCCTATTCGCCGGAGGCGATTCGCACCGTAGCCAGGGGTTTCTTTACCCCTGGAAACCATACGCACCACCCCACATCCCCGTTTATTGCCGGTTTGTTCGGCCGCCGCAGGCGGCGGAACAAACCGGCAAACCGGTCGGAACACCCGCGATGTTTTTGCCGCCTGCGGCGGCAAAAGCATCGCGGGAATGTGTTGGGGAATGTGGTGCGGCCATGGGGCCGGGGTAGTGACCATACGGTGCTGATCGCCTACGGCGAAAACGCGCCGGGGGCGGTGCCTGAACACGCAACGCCCGGCCCCTTTTCCTCCCTGTTACATCGGGCACGTTCAAGTCTGGATCAAAGACACAATCCAACCCGACACTCAGGTTGCGCGTCTAGAAGACCTATCGGACCCCAGAACGGGAACAAACCTTGCGCAACCCCAAATCGCCACAACCCCAGCTTTTTGACAAGGGCAAGCCCGCCGGTGGCCCTTCCGTAATTTCCGGCTGGTTTCCTATTCCGCCTTCTTGCATCGCAAGACGGCGCCGGTGTCGGCGCTGGTGGCTTGGGCGGCGTAGCGGGCGAGCCAGCCGGTTGTGTAGCGAGGCGGGCGGGGCTGCCATCCCTTGCGGCGTTCGGCCAGTTCGCTATCGCTGAGCTTCACGCTGAGCCGGTGGTTGGGGATATCCAACTCGACAATGTCGCCCGGCTCCAGCAGGCCGATGGGCCCGCCTGCGGCCGCCTCGGGGCTGATGTGGCCGATGCAAGCGCCGGCCGTACCGCCGGAGAACCGGCCGTCGGTAATCAGGGCACACTTCTCACCCAGCCCGGCGCCCTTGATGGCCGTGGTTGGGGCCAGCATCTCCTGCATGCCGGGACCTCCCTGCGGACCTTCGTACCGGATGACAACCACATCGCCGGCCTTCACCTTCCCGGCGACGATCCCGTCGTATGCCTCCACTTCGCTTTCGAAGATGACGGCAGGACCGGAAAAGGTGAACATGCTCGGGTGGACGCCGGCCGTCTTGATGACCGAACCGCCGGGGGCAATGTTGCCGTACAGGATGGTCAGACCGCCCTCGGCGTTGTAGGCGTTGTCAACTTCGCGAATGCAGTCGTACGGGTCGAATCCGAGTTCGTCGGCCGACAGATTGCGGATCGAACCGGCCGTTCGTTCGACGCTCATTCCCTCGTTGTTGCGAACGCCCGATGCCCGAACCGCCGCCAGTTGAAGCGCCTCGTCAGACACGGTATCGGCCCGCAGGTCGAACTCGGCAATGTTCTCGCCGAGCGACTTGCCTGCAACGGTGGGGCAGTCGAGGTTCAGCAGTCCGGGGCGGCCGCGCTGGACGCTGCCGAGAATGCCATGGATGCCGCCGGAATTGTGAACGTCTTCCATGTGGTAGTGGCAGCTTGGCGCGACCTTGCACACGTGCGGCGTGCGGCGGCTCAATTCGTTGATCCGTTCCAGGCTATAATCGACGCCGGCCTCGTTCGCCACGGCCAGCATGTGCAGGACCGTGTTCGTACTGCCGCCCATGGCCATATCGAGGATCATCGAGTTGTCGATCGATGCGGCCGTGACGATTTCGCGCGGCAGCAGGCCATGGCCTTCGCCCACGCGATCGAACTCGAGGGCCATCTCGACGATCCGCCGGGCGGCCCGCTCGAACAGGCGCCGGCGTTCGGCGCTGGTGGCCAGCAACGTTCCGTTCAGCGGCAGCGCCATACCAAGCGCCTCGCACAGGCAGTTCATGCTGTTGGCGGTGAACATGCCGGAGCAGGAGCCGCACGTGGGGCAGCCGATCTGTTCGAGTTCCAGCAGTTCGTCTGCTCCGATCGTGCCTGCCTGCTTGGCCGCAGCGCCGATGAACACGTCGATCAGGTCCACCGTGCGCCCGCTGCGCATCTTGCCGGCCTCCATGGGGCCGCCGCTAACGAACAGCGTGGGAACGTTGCAGCGAACTGCCGCCATGAGCATGCCGGGAATGATCTTGTCGCAGTTCGGGATACAGATCATCGCATCGAACTGGTGGGCCTCCAGAACCGTCTCCACACAGTCGGCAATCAGTTCCCGGCTGGGCAGCGAGTACTTCATGCCCGGATGACCCATGGCGATCCCGTCGTCGACCCCGATCGTATTGAACACGAAGGGCATGCCGCCGGCGTCGCGCACCGCTTGTTTGACCACCTGCCCGACCTTGTCCAGGTGAACGTGTCCCGGGACGATGTCGGTAAAGCTGTTGCAGATGGCAATGAACGGTTTCTGGAAATCGTCTTCGCCCACGCCGTTGGCGCGGAATAGGGCGCGGTGGGGGGCGCGAGCGTCACCCTTCTTGACAGTGTCGGAACGCATGGCATGCTCTCGAATACGTGGAAAATGGAAAGACCGTCTGATTGTATGATGTCACGCGGAAGACCGCCAGGGGGCCACGCTTGCCGTGCCGGGGGTGCGAGTCTATACTGAAGAGGCAGTTCTGGCAACCAACCTATGAGGAGACTCGCGATGAAGCGATACGGCATGGTTCTGGGGGTCCTGTTGCTGGCCGGTACGGCCGCAGGTGCGGAAGAGGGATTCGAGCCGTTGTTCGATGGCAAGACGTTCGCCGGGTGGGAGGGGAACCTCGACTGGTTCCGGATCGAAGACGGGGCCGTCGTGGCCGGCAGCCTGAAGCGTCCGGCGCCCAACAACGAGTTCCTGGCTACCGAAGCTTGCTATGGCGACTTCGAGCTGCGGCTTGAGTTCAAAGTATTCGGCGAGGGAGTGAATGCCGGCGTGCAGATCCGTTCGGAACGCATTCCCAACAATCACGAAATGATCGGCTATCAGGCCGACATGGGTCAGAACTGGTGGGGCTGCCTGTACGACGAGTCGCGGCGACGCCGTGTCCTGGCCGGCCCGCCGGAAGCCGATCGGAAGAAGCCGGTTCGGCTTGACGACTGGAACGACT
Organism: Thermoguttaceae bacterium; assembly: GCA_040772845.1. Lineage (GTDB taxonomy): Bacteria > Planctomycetota > Planctomycetia > Pirellulales > Thermoguttaceae > PWXP01. The sequence continues at coordinate 2,744,474 of JAXGXG010000001.1, read as the reverse complement.
ACCGGATCCGTTGCGAAGGCCCTCGCGTCCAGCTCTGGATCAACGGCGTCCAGACCGTCGATTACATCGAGCCCGACGGCGACATTCCTCGCAACGGCCGAATCGGTCTTCAAATCCACGGTGGCCCGCCTTGTGAAGCCTGGTATCGGAACATCCGCATCAAGAAACTCTGAGCCGTGGTTAAGTTCCTGTATTTCGATCTGGGTAATGTGCTGGTCCACTTTACCGTGCAGCGCATGCTGCAGCAGATGGGCGACGTCGCCGGCATTGCGCCGCAGCGCGTGAGCGAGGTGGTGTTTCGTAGCGGACTGCAGACCGACTTTGAAACGGGACGCATCTCGCCCGAACAGTTCTACAACCACTTCTGCCGCGAAACGGCAACGCGCCCCGACTACGATGCACTGCAACTGGCGGCGAGCGATATCTTTGAACTGAACGTGTCTATGCTGCCCGTACTCACACGTCTGGCGGAGGCAGGCTGGCCGTTGGGCATCCTGTCGAACACGTGCCAGACGCATTGGGAGTACTGCCTGCGGCGGTTCGCGATTCTCGAGTCGCTATTCGGAACCTACGCGTTGAGCTATCGGATTGGCGCAATGAAGCCTGAGGCCGCCATCTTCCAGGCAGCGGCCGAACTGGCCGGCTGCCGCCCAGGCGAGATCTTGTACTTCGACGATCTGCCGCAACACATCGAAGGCGCGAACGCCGCCGGGTTCGACGCCGTACAATACACCAACGCGTCTCGGCTCATGACCGAACTTCGCCGGCGCGGATTGCCGTAGCCCTTGCCTGCGGAGGCTTGTGGCCCACAGTTGGTTGGATGACTACGGCTGCGGGCGGGGCAAGCCTGGGCTGTCAAAAAGTTGGGGTTGCGGCGATTTGGGCTTGCGCAAGGTTTGTTCGTGTTTTGGGGTCTGATAGGTCTTCTAGCCGCGCAACCTGAGTGTCGGGTTGGATTGTGTCTTTGATCCAGACTTGAACGTGCCCGGTGTAACAGGGAGGAAAAAAGGGGCCAGGTGTGGCGTGTTCAGGCACCGCCCCCGGCGCGTTTTCGCCGTAGGCGATCAGTACCGTAGCCTGGGGTTTCTTTACCCCAGGACCCATGGCCGCACCACATTCCCCAACACATTCCCGCGATGTTTTTGCCGCCGCAGGCGGCAAAAACATCGCGGGTGTTCCGACCGGTTTGCCGGTTTGTTCCGCCGCCGCCGGCGGCGCAACAAACCGGGAATAAACGGGGATGTGGGGTGGTGCGTATGGTTTCCAGGGGTAAAGAAACCCCTGGCTACGGTGCGAATCGCCTCCGGCGAATAGGCGCGGATCAGTGGCCGCTGGTACGTGGCGTGTGGGACTCGGAATCATACCGTAACAAGCGACTTCTGGATTGGCGGCGGGCGGGAGGAATAAAACCGCACTATCGAAACATGGTGTCAACCCCAACTTTCAACAGCCAAGGGCAAGCCCGCCAGTGGCCGTTGCGTGAAATGCAATGCTGCCCCCCCGTCCCGGCAGTGGATCTTTGTCCGTTCCCTTGTAGTTCAGGATCGCCAATGACCGTTTCTGCGCACCCGAGGCCCTCTTCGCCGAACCGTTCACCGCAAATCGAGCGCACAAGGTCCGAGCCCCTGGGTTGCCACCCGACCGTCGCGGTGTGGAATTGTGTTGTCGTCGTTATGATGGCGCGGCTGGGAGTCACGGGCGAAGCGTTTTGGGAGGTCGTTTTCGTAAGTGCTTGCATGGTAGTGGTTTGCGTTTGTTTTGTCCGAAATTGGCACGCCGGGTGCTCTTCAGTCAGTCGCGAGCTGAACCCCCTTTCAATCGACAGGAGAAAAGTCATGAAACGTATCGCACTCGCCCTGACGGTTATGGCAGTCTTGGTCTTCAGTGCCGGGGCCGCCCAGGCTGGTCATCACGGTCACCATGGTCATCACCGCGGTCATCACCATGGACCACCGCCCAAGAGCCGGTTCTATGTGCCGCCCCACTTTGGCCCCCGGGTGATCTATCCGCCTCCGGTGGTAAGGTCGTACTACGGGCCGGCCTGGGTGGCGCCTCCGTACGCTTACCCGTATCGGCCGTACTACGCGCCGCGAAGCGGAGTGTACTACCGTGGTTCGGGCATCTCGATCGGTATTGGATTCTGAGAAACCACGACGCAACGGCGTCCGCGGCCCCGGAAGACGATCTGGTTTCCGGTAGGCGTTCTATTGGAACTGGCTCAGTTCGAGGGCGCGGGCGCCGTCCACTTTCAACCGGTTCGTGCCCGGCCAGAACAGGATCCGTTGGGCGGCGGCTCTGGCCATGGGGCCGCCAATCTGCTGCTGCCGGAATAGCTGGGCATCGGAGCGCCCGTCGCCTTCGAGGACGAGAAGGTCCTTTGCCTCGGAGTACGTCATGCGGATGGCGCGGGCCGTATACGCGGCCGACTCGACGATCGTATTGCCGGCGGCCTCGAATTCGGCCGCGCGCTCAGCACCGTTCGGGCGAAGCGTCTGACGCAGCGAGAGACGATCGCAGTTCATCACGATACCGCGCGGTCCGAGTGCGTGCGGGTCATCACTGGGCAGAGGAGGCTCCCAGCAGTCGACCGGCGTGTAGACCGTATGAACGTCGTCGTGGAAGTTCAGCTCGCGACGATGGACGTTGCCGGTGATGCCGCCCTGGAAGCGGACATAAAGCTGCCTTAACGGCGACTCCGATTCCTCGGTGGCCGCCGGCGACGCCATGAACGAACCTGCCGGACCGCCGAGCTGCCCGCGGTCGCTCGCGTGTCGCACGCTCATCAGCCATCCCTGCCCGCGCGCCGTCAGGTCGCCGCTGATGAGATTGACGGTAAGGTCTCCGGCGGCGATGCGTTCGTGGGCGGTCATTTGCAGGTTTTCAACGGTGCGGCTCTCCAGCAGTGTTCCGCCCCGGCACAGGATCTGTTCCACCTGCTGGGACGGAGCGCTGCGGTCCGTCTCGCCGAGACGGAGGGGCTCTCGGAACTGGACCTCCAGGATCTCCGTTTTCAATGCCTGCTCCGGAGTGCGCGCCACCACGGCCTCTTCGAAGCGGGCGGTCCGGCCGTCGAACTCCATGCGGCTGCGCCAGTGGACGACCATACGGGCGGCCGTGGCCAGCGGTTGCCCGTTGAAATCGCGATCGAGCGGAAGAGTCATGGCGCCGGCGCCGTCGATCAGCAGGCGGTTCGTACCGCGATTCAAATGGATATTACGACTCTCGATGGCCATGCCGCGCCCCTCGAACTGGGCCGGTTCGCCAAGGACCGTCACGGCCGTGTGCGGGGTCTCGGCGTCGGTGACTCGGATACGGTCGCCCCGGACCAGTACCGGGCGTTCGTCGGGACGGGCCGTTTTTGTTTCGGCAAAGCGGGCATCGCCTTCGATGTTCACTTCCGATACTTGGGCTTCGCGCTCGCCCAGGAGGATGTCGGCGCGTAAGGTCTTCCCGGTCACTTCAAACCGTTGGGCCGGGCCGGACGCTTCGGCCTCGACGGCCAGCCTGGCGGCGGGGTCCGGTTCGCTGCCGGCCTCGGGGGAAGTCTGCGCCGCCGGTTCCGGCTCGGCGCCCAAGGCGATCGTCGCCGTTGGGGCCGCGGCGGACTGAGGCGCAGCAGCCGCCTGCCGAAGTGCGGCGGAGGTGAGTTCGACCTGGCGGCCGTCGTCGCTTCGGATGCGGCGGTGTGGTTGTGAGACTTGCGGCGCGGGCGTCGGGTTCCGTTGCATTCCGGGCGGCAGTTCCTTGAAAACGACGGTCAGCGTCTCGACGGCGCCGTCCAACTGGGGCGAGCGAATGCGAACATTCTGTTCCGCGTCCATGCGCCGGGGACGCAAATTGCGTTGCTCCTTTCCCTTTTCCGGCGGCAGCTCGTCCAGCCGGAAATAGACCGTATCGGCTTCGAGCTGCCCGACGCCGCGGAATCGCAGCCAGGCGCTGCCTTCGATCTTGACCACCTGCTGCTGTCCCTCCGGATAGACGCGAGCCTCCTTCTTCCACGAGACTTCCAACGGATCGTCGGGGCGATCGGGCGCATGACCGCGCAACCATCCGGGGCCCTGGGCCGTCATGCGTGCGAGCCGGCCCGTCTTGTCCGGCAGGTACAGAAGGCTCTGCCCGTGAATTTCGTTCTTCTCTTGGCGTAGGAATGCTTCACGTTCGTCTTTCAGCAGGATCTGCCCCGTCTCCAGGTCGTACCGCAGCAGTTCGCCGCGGGCCTCGACTCCGTGGTCGGGCGCCGATATGATGACCGGCTTGCCCGTGGCCTCCAGCCGCTGCGGCGCCAAGTCCAGCGACGCCTTCTTCGCTCTCTTGGCCGTGGGAATCAGCAGCTTCCCGTCGCGCAGCATGGACGTCTTCTCTTGGCCGGCCGCCCGGTCGACGAAATGGATTGCAAGCTTTTCGCAGGTGAGCTGATCGTTCCGCCCCTTCCGATTGATGCGCAGGACGCACACCTTTTCGTTGAACGAGGCGACCTTGCCGGGAATGTCGAAACGGAACGGTCCCTCGCACGTGATTTCGACCGGAATGTCTTCCTCGCCGTCGAAAGGCCCGGCAGCGGCCTTGGCAGGTTTGGCTTGGTCGGCTGCCACCTTGCCCATTTGCAGGTGGAGTCGCTCGACCTTGCGGAGTTCGAACAGCTCGATGCCTGCCACGTCGGGCGTGGGCGTATTTTTCTCCGATTTCCCTTCAGCGAGCTTGATGTGCAGTTCCTGGCCGCGGCCGTAGTGAGGGCCGAATCGGAAATCGACCGCGTGGGGCGTGAAGACGTTCGTGCGGGTCATCTCGATATCGCGAGTGACAATCAGAAGGTCGTCCTCCGGACCGTCCGATTCGCCCTGGCTGCGGATCGTCACGCGCCCCTGCAACTGCCCGCCGACAATCTGGCCGATATCGCCGCGGCGCAGATCGAGCGGCCGGTCGAACTCCAGCAGGGCGCCTTCCGGCGCTTCGAGTACGATGGCCCGCTGCCAGCGCTGTTGTTCGGTTTCGGCAGGCCCTTCCGGCGTCACAATGATGGCGCAAGGGCGCAATTCCAATCGGCCGTCGCCCCGGTTGCGATAGTCCCGCATCAGGAGCTGGAACTGGTCGCTTTCGAGGATTTTGGGATTCTTCAAGACCCAGGAATCGGCAGGAAACAGCTCTGCCAGCGCGGCAATCCGTTGGTCGATGGCCCCGCCTGCATGGGCGCGGCCCGTCATGCCGTCTGCATCCGCACGACGCGACGTCGTCGGTTCGATCAGCGGCACCGCAATCAGCGCATACAGCCAGTAGGCCGTCGATACGGCGAAGAAGCTTATGGCGATGCGGGTAATGCGCGGCACGAAACGAGCCTATAGGGGGAAGTCAACGTTTGTGAAGGTAACTCTGGACCATATCGTCCCAGCGATGCTGGCATCGGAGAATCAGCTCAACCATCTCGCGCACGGCGCCCGACCCGCCGGGTAAACGGGTCACATGGCATGCGGCCTTCTGCAACTCGGCGCATGCATCGGACACGGCCACGCCGAAACCGACCGCAGCCACGACGGGCAGGTCGGGCAGGTCGTCGCCCACGTAGCACACCTGCTCCAAAGTCAGACCAAGCGAGTCGGCCGTTTCTCGCACCGTTGCCAGCTTGTCGGCAACGCCTTGCCGGACGATCTCAACGCCCAGTTCGGCCGCTCGCATACTGACAATGTGCGAACTGCGGGCCGTGACCCATCCGAATCGGCGGCCGGCCTTCTGCCACAGGCGAATGCCCATGCCGTCGCGAATATGGAACTGCTTGGTCTCCACGCCGGCATTGTCCAGGACAATGCGCCCGTCGGTCAGTACGCCGTCTACGTCGGACAGGATCAATTCAATCGGTTGGCAACGCTTTTCGATATCGATTTGCATGCTTTGTCTTCTACGCGGCCCCGCCACATTCCGGTTCGGGAAAAACGCGGCAGCGGGGCGTGTTTTCCGGCGAGTCCTCATCCGGATAACTGTCTGCGGTATCCTGGGGGAATAGGCTGACAACGTCGGTTACATCAATCATGCCGACCGGCCGGCATGCGGCATCGACGATAGGCAGTTCGCTGATCTTGCGCTGCGCCAGGATGGCCACCGCGGCCGATAGCATGGCGCCCTGAACCACACAGACCGGGTTTGCCGTCATGACTTCGCGAACCGGATGGTCGAGCGATGCATCCTGGCGCCGTTCGAACAGCCGGGCGAGGTCGCTATCGGTGAAAATGCCTGCCAGGCAATGACCGCTATCGACCAGCATGATGGCGCCCGTGCGCCGTCCCGGCAGGCTGACGCCGACCAGGACTTCGCGGACGGTGAGGTCGGCCGATGCGACGCGGCATTGTTCGAGCGGTCTCATACAGTCTTCGACACGGCTCAGCCTTCGTCCCAGGCTTCCGCCGGGGTGGAAGCGGGCGAAGTCGTCGGCGCGAAAGCCTCGCATCCGGCTGGCCACCAGGGCCAGGGCATCGCCGACGGCAAGCATGGCCGTCGTACTGGTGCTGGGGGCCAGGCCGAGCGGGTCTGCTTCTTCAAGCCGTCCCAGTTCAATCGTTTCGGTGGCTGCTCGCCCCAGCGTGCTACGGCTGCTAGCAGTAACCGCCAGAATGGGGACCTTCAACGCCTGCAATGCCGGCAAGAGGCGAACCACTTCCTCGGTCTCGCCGCTTTGCGAGAGGATCAGCAGGACGTCGTTCGGCTGAATCCTGCCCAGGTCGCCGTGAATGGCCTCGGCCGGATGGAGCGAGTGGGCCGGTGTGCCGGTCGAGGCCAGCGTGGCCGCGATCTTCTGCCCCACCAGACCGGCCTTGCCCATTCCCGTTACAATCACACTCCCTCGGCAATCGAGCAACCGGTCGACAGCGCGGCAGAACGCGCCATCCAGACGCCCGGCCAACTGCCCCAGAGCCCGACTTTCGGCAAGAAGGATATCGCGGGCCTGCCGCAATTGTTCCAAGGGAGTCCATTGCGGCAACCGTGCCGCCGGTTGGGTACTCATCGGATCGTCATCCTTGACGTTGGGTGAAGGGATACCGCCCCGCGCACCCCGAGCGACACGCCCGGCGCTTTCGGCGGTAGTCCCGGCCCGAAATTGTACCGTTACCGCCCATCCCGAGCAACGCAGGAAATGGCCTCGTTCAGTCCGTGGGTGCAGGACAGGGTTTGCATTGAAATTCCGGGGGTTTCGACATCGGGGGGGTGAATTTCAACTAGGGGCGGTTGCTGCGAATGGATTTGCGGCAGATTGGGTGCCCCAGGCAAAGCAGGAGGCTTTCGATGTCTCGCCGCAAGAAGACGTTGACCACGCAGCGTGGCGAGGTGACCTGGAACCAGCCCGTCAAACACTGTCGCACCTGTCGGTGCGATTTTTTCCCTCAGGCCCGAGCGTTGGAGATTGAGGTGGAAGCAACCTGTACGCCGCAGGTGGAACGCAAGGTGGTGGCGGCAAGCTTTCTCTGTTCCCTCTGCTTCCTCCTGTTCATTCTCTTCTTCGTGTTGGTGTCAATCGTGACTCAACTCAGAAGAGGAGAACCACGAAATACACGAAACACACGAAAGGTTGGCAAAGACAATCATCCCGGCCTGCCGGTGGGACGTTTGCGGTTTCCGCCCGTCGTTCTACCGCCTCCAGCGCGTTTTCGCCGAAGGCGATCAGCACCGTATGGCAAAGTAGCAGGCACGCTCCGTCGTGCCGTCCGCCGCGTTACGCCCAGCCTCAATCCAGACGCGTAGCCTGCACCCAGAAAAGTAAGTGCCCGTTACGCGTTCCGGCCGCCACGAGCTGCAGGTGGAGCAGACGTCAACGCAAAGCCGCGAAGCCGCCAGGACGCGAAGAGGCCGGCAGAAAGCTGGTCGACCGACTATTCGTCACCGCCCCCTCCCGTCCCGCGCCCCCGGCGCGTTTTCGCCGAAGGCGATTGTTACCGTAGCCTGGGGTTTCTCTACCCCAGGACCCATGGCCGCGCCACATCCCCCGCACATTTTCCCGATGTTTTGCCGCCGCAGGCGGCAAAACATCGGGCCTTTCTGATCGAAAGCACAGCCGTCGCGTTCACGCTACAGGACCGCACCGTTTGCACGCTTCCCCAAATCGTCGGACGACTCTCCGAGTCGTGAATCTTCCGACCGAAATCGACTCGGAGAGTCGACCGACTATTCGTCACCGCCCCCTCCCGTCCCGCGCCCCCGGCGCGTTTTCGCCGAAGGCGATTGTTACCGTAGCCTGGGGTTTCTCTACCCCAGGACCCATGGCCGCGCCACATCCCCCGCACAGTTTCCCGATGTTTTGCCGCCGCAGGCGGCAAAACATCGGGCCGTCCCTTTCGCCCATGTTGGCCGTTTCCCCGCCTACGTCGGCGAACCGAACGGCGCACCCATACGTGAATATGGTCGGGGTGTTCCCGTTCCAGGCGTGATGACCCCTGGCTACTTCGGCGAAAACCAACACGCTCATGACGCATTTGGTCCTCCGCGCGAGCGCACTACGGAAACCTGCCGTCCCCTTGCGTCCAAGAGAGGTTGTGCATTATCCCTAACCGTCTAACGGCGCTCTGACCCCAAGAGCTTGGCAACGTGCGGCTGGTGCGGCGAGAGGCGCCATCGTAGGCGAACGTGGCAACCATGGCGCAATTGTAATCGATCTGGGCCAGCTGGTCACGGGCCGTATATTGCCGCGCGACGACCGACCCGTCCGGGTAGGTAATGCCTCCTTTTCCGGCCTTCGGAAGTACCGAAGTCGGATGGGGACGGTGGAACCACGCGCCGTGGAGTCAAGGCTCCGGTTTCCGATGGATCAATTCGTCGCATATTCTGACGAGGTCAACGACAGTCTCGGCCGTGTGCAACATACAAGAAAAGGCCATGCACTATCCATTAACGTCTAACGGCGCTCTGACCACAAGAGGTCCCCCGAGTAAAGATACCCGACCCCTTTACGCGTCCCTTTACGCGTCCGGCATCCACGGCAACAAGGGCGGCTCGTCGTACGAGCATTGAACATCCGGCTGCCCGTTGAGAATCCTCGCCAGCGAGGCCAGCCCGCAACGGCCGGCGCCGATGCCGAGAATGAGGGACTGCTTCATGGTAAACTCGCGTTGAGCTCATATCTCACACATTGGGCCACCTGGCCCGAGAGTCTCCCCGGCCTGCGTGTGTGTTGCTGCGGGCGTTTCACCCGCCGTGTTGCCACCGCCGGCATGACTCGGGGTTGGTATGGGTCGCTAGTCCTTTACCATACGGCTCTTTCATCCGCTACTCCCCGCCGGTTTTCACCGGCGCTTTCTCTGACCCCAAGAGGTCCCAAGAGGTCCCCCATCCGTCAAGGGCCAGTTTGGGTGTCTTGTGTCGCCTCCTTCGCTTCGTTCTCGTCCAACTCCGTACTCTCTAAGCCCAGAACAATTGCTCTGTCGCGATCAGCCGTGGCCTTTTCGGTCTCGCCAAGCTGCTCGAAGCACTCCGCACGGAGGGCGAATGCAATCGCATATTCCGGCTCGAGTTCGATTGCGCGGCTGAACTCGGAAACGGCTTCAGCGAACATCAACTTCCCCTTGTAGGCCCGCCCTCGTTGGAAATAACAATATGGTTTCTCCGGTGCTTTGCGAATCGCTCGGTCTAGATCGTGAATCGCCTTGTCGAACTGCCCTTTGTCCACGTAGAAGAGCCCTCGGTTATACAGCCCGAGGTAGTATCCGGGATCAATGGCAATCGCTCTGTTGTAGTCGCTTATCGCGCGGGCATCCTGGCCGAGTTCAGCGTACGCATTGCCTCTGCTCACCAACGCCTCGGCAAACGAAGGCTTGAGGTTTAGAGCGCGATCACAATCGGCAATGGCTCTCTCGTATTCGCCAGTGTAGTGGTACACCCCTGCTCGCTGTAGGTAAACGTCAGGATCGGCCGGTCGTATCCTCACAGCCTCCGAAAGATCCTGTAGTCCAAGCTCTTTGTCGCCATTACGAAAGTGAGTAATGCCCCGACTCATCAATGCCCTGTAGTAGGTGGTGTCGTCTTTGGGAACCTGCGATAACGCTTCTATTGCCTGCGGAAGGCGCTGCATCGCCAGGAGTGCAGCCGCCTTGTTGTGGTATGCAAGCGCCCACGTACTGTCGAGTTCGATGGCCTTGTCGTAGTCGGTTATAGCGTCTTCGTAGTTGCCAAGCTGATCCTTGGCAAACCCACGGTTTACGTACAATCCCGGCCTGTCGTCTACAACCGCTGCCAGTGCATCGTACGTTGTCACAGCTTCTGACCATTCACCCAAGGCCTCATGTGCCCTAGCCTTAAACCAGAGGACGTCAGAGTTGTCAGCATCCAGGACCGCGGCGCGACTCAGGTCTTCCAGGGCAGCCTTCGGCGTGCCGGCGATAATCGCTACCTTCCCTCTTCCCAGCAAAGCTTCGACACAGTCCGGTTCTTCGCTCAGTGCGGAGGTGAACTGCACCATGGCTTTGGGATAGTCGTGATCTACAATCGCATCGGCGGCGGCCTGAAGTGCCAACTCCACAGCCGTGGATTCTCCGCCCGCGACTCCCGAACCATCGCCCCCACGGCCCGTGCAGCCAGTGAGGAGCAACACTGCAAGAGTCGTGTAACACCACGTACCCCAACATCCCGAGTAGTATCTGCGCATTACAGTCATTGCGCTCGCCACCTCCAATACGGATCGTAGAGCCAAGTGCGGAGAATTGTTTCTGCTCCGATCACCTCAACCAAGTCAGGTCCATCGTCGATGTCGTTCCCGAAGTTCAGCTTGAAAGTCCGTGGCATAAGTTGCTTACCGTCCGGTCCTTTGAAGATGAAGTAGCCTCCACCGACTTCCCACGTAAGCATTCGCACTTCCTTCAGAGAACCGAGGTATTCGTCCACCACACTCACGAACTTCCTTCTCGCTTCCATTCGTTTATCCGCAGCCTGTCCGAAAGAGTCTGCTCGCTTCTTCATGACGGGTCTCAATGGTTCAATTCGGCCAGACGTCTCCCGCCGGAAGGGCGGTACGGGCAAGTCCGATTGTTCCATTTCTGGATCAGCCTCGTAAAGCCCCGGAGTAGTTTGGACACCCAAAAGAAGATTGTTCACGAACGCCTTCCAAGCGGCTCCGAGAGAACGCTCAACGACAAGGGATCGTGCATTAGCCGTAACCTTGCGTATCGGATCATAGCTGTCAATCGATGTCTCTGTGCCAGGGGTCCCGTACTTCGCATTGGGGTGGGCGATAAGCCATGCCAGGGCCTTGACTTGGTCAGAACCGGTGTCGTTAACGACACCCGTTCTCACAAGCTCGATGAATATCCAAACAATCCTCTTCTGTTGTTCGGCGGTGAAGCCATTCATACCTTGTCCGTTGGTTGCCCGCCACACCATATCTGCTGCCAGCTTGAGTTGGTCGAGTGATATTTGGCCTCCTCCAGCCCATGCTTCCAGTTGAATCATTGTGTACGTCGTCGGCTCGCCCTGCTGCACCATGTCTCCAGACGAAGCATCGCGAACCAACGCGCGCTCCGTCACTGCTCTACCCACGAGAAACGTGACGCCCGTTGCACGCTTGAACCCGAACCAGCCCGGTTCCTCCACTATCCAGTAAATCGATGAGTCCTTGTACTGTACGAGCGGACTCGTCCCCGGCCGGCTTGTCTGAGTCTCAGTTCCGTCAAGCGTTACGTTGATCCAATCTAACCCAAGCGGGTCCACCCCATTCACCGGCCCATTCCCCACATACCCATACAGATTCCCGTCCTTCCCTTCAAACCCAATTGGGTCTTCGCTCATCCAGCGGCCAACGGCCGGATCGTACCAACGATGGAGGTTGTTCTGGAGGCCGGTTGCCTGATCCAGCGGACGGCCGGTGAAGGCGAAGAGGGTGTCGTGGGCGGCGTTGGTCTGAGACTGGAGATTGCCGTAGGCGTCGAAGGTGCGATGGTTGACTACCGTGGTGGTGTCGGTGGCCGGGTCGTAGACGGCCAGGTCGCGGATGGTGCCCTGATGGTCGCCAAGCGGCCAGGCAATGTCGCCGGCAACGTCCGGATCGGTTACCTGTTCGTCGGCCATGAGCTGGTCCACGGCGGCTGGGTTCCAGAGATATCGGTGCGATAGGTGTTCTTCCGTGAGCGGGTCGGTCGGGTCGCCGGTGGGAGCGAGGGCCCGGTCGAACTGCAACGCGATCTGATTTCCATCGTACGCGAACCGGGTCTGGCTGTCAAACTGGCCGTCACCGTCGGAGTCCACGTCCCGGCCGATCCAGCGGTTTTCGGTGTCATAGAGATAATCAATCGCGCGCGTGGCCGGGTCGCCGTAGAGGTCGTAGTCGGTGACGCGGGTGAGCCGGTTGCGATGGTCCCAGGCGTAGGTGGTCGCGGCCGTATCGCCTACGTCGAGAAGGCCGTTGGCGTTGCTATCAATGAACCGGGCCGTGCGATTGCCCTCGGGGTCATACGAATAGGAATAGACGCCGTCGAAGAGGAGTTGGTTGTTGGGCCCGGTGAGGTAGGCGGCGCCGTCGATGGTGGCGAGACTCCAATCCCGCCGGCAGTCCGAATCGACCGCGGCCCAAGACATGAACCACGAAAGACACGAATCACACGAAAGCAGCCGCCCTCAACTCTTTCTCTGTTCCCTCCGCTTCCTCCTGTCCATTCTCTTCTTTGCATTGGACCAATCATGACTCACATCAAAGACGAACAGAAGCCCGCAGAGGAAGCAGAGAAAGAACGCTGATGCCGTGCCTGCCCGTGGCTTCTAACCAACCGTGTCCGGGCGTCCCCGACCTGCCATCATTTCGGTGTCCGAGGCCTCTCCCGTCCATCCGTGTTCCGTCCGTGTTTCATCCGTGGCTCGTCAACCAACCCCCGCAGCCTCCATATGCCCCGTTCTTCTTTGCGTCTTCGCGCCTTGGCGTCTTTGCGTTAAGCGTAGTGGCCGCCACGAGGTGGCGGTGGACCAGACTTCAACGCAAAGCCGCGAAGCCGCAAGGACGCAAAGAGGGGAGCAGGAAGAACCGAAGATCGCCAAAGAAGGTACGAACCTTCTCCCGCCCGGTGCTCTGACTCGCCCGACATGTCAATATTGGACCTGTCCCGTTTAATTGCCCCTGTTCCCTCTGCTTCCTCCTGTTCATTCTCTTCTTCGTGTTGGTGTCAATCGTGACTCAACTCAGAAGAGGAGAACCACGAAATACACGAAACACACGAAAGGTTGGCAAAGACAATCATCCCGGCCTGCCGGTGGGACGTTTGCGGTTTCCGCCCGTCGTTCTACCGCCTCCAGCGCGTTTTCGCCGAAGGCGATCAGCACCGTATGGCAAAGTAGCAGGCACGCTCCGTCGTGCCGTCCGCCGCGTTACGCCCAGCCTCAATCCAGACGCGTAGCCTGCACCCAGAAAAGTAAGTGCCCGTTACGCGTTCCGGCCGCCACGAGCTGCAGGTGGAGCAGACGTCAACGCAAAGCCGCGAAGCCGCCAGGACGCGAAGAGGCCGGCAGAAAGCTGGTCGACCGACTATTCGTCACCGCCCCCTCCCGTCCCGCGCCCCCGGCGCGTTTTCGCCGAAGGCGATTGTTACCGTAGCCTGGGGTTTCTCTACCCCAGGACCCATGGCCGCGCCACATCCCCCGCACATTTTCCCGATGTTTTGCCGCCGCAGGCGGCAAAACATCGGGCCTTTCTGATCGAAAGCACAGCCGTCGCGTTCACGCTACAGGACCGCACCGTTTGCACGCTTCCCCAAATCGTCGGACGACTCTCCGAGTCGTGAATCTTCCGACCGAAATCGACTCGGAGAGTCGACCGACTATTCGTCACCGCCCCCTCCCGTCCCGCGCCCCCGGCGCGTTTTCGCCGAAGGCGATTGTTACCGTAGCCTGGGGTTTCTCTACCCCAGGACCCATGGCCGCGCCACATCCCCCGCACATTTTCCCGATGTTTTGCCGCCGCAGGCGGCAAAACATCGGGCCTTTCTGATCGAAAGCACAGCCGTCGCGTTCACGCTACAGGACCGCACCGTTTGCACGCTTCCCCAAATCGTCGGACGACTCTCCGAGTCGTGAATCTTCCGACCGAAATCGACTCGGAGAGTCGACCGACTATTCGTCACCGCCCCCTCCCGTCCCGCGCCCCCGGCGCGTTTTCGCCGAAGGCGATTGTTACCGTAGCCTGGGGTTTCTCTACCCCAGGACCCATGGCCGCGCCACATCCCCCGCACATTTTCCCGATGTTTTGCCGCCGCCGGCGCATGACTCGGGGTCGGTATGGGTCGCTACCCCTTTTACCGTACGGCTCTTGCATCCGCTACTCCCCGCCGGTTTTGACCGGCGCTTTCACTGAGCCCAAGATTCCCTCCCTCCAAAATTCCCCAGAGTCCTCCTCAGTACTGGCAATACATCCAAATAGACAGTGCTGAGTGCACCACGACGACCAGAAGCACAACCGTAAGAACTGACTTTGCGTACAATAGCCCTCGCAAACCATTCAACAAGGTGTATATTGCCAAGGGAACCAATATGGCCGTTGTACACGTTACCTTAACAAGGACTGCTTCGTGATATGCCCCAAGCGTCAGGGCGAAACACAATAGATGGAATTCAAGAGGGATAATCTCTAACAAGATCACAAGACGCATGCTGAGGCGTGCTAGCCACATACCGCGAACTGCGTATTCAACGCGCCCCTGGGGCATGGCTTCTTCGTTCCGCATGACATCTTCTCTTTGGACTTCTTCGCAAATATCTTTGCCCTTTCGTTGACCTACCGAGTTGTAGGCAAACAACACCGACAAGACCGGGCCCTCCGTACACAAACGACTACGTCATTGCCAGGCAACGAGTGACACACGCCGCGGCTCTTATCCATCAAGCTGGCGAATTGTGAGATGGGGAAGCACATTCTATTCAATACCATCCCCACTCCAGCGGATCCAGTTCTGTCCCGTCGTCAAGCTGTCGAGTGCCGTGGGGGATATGGTGAGTCGGTGGTTTGACGATTCGTTTTTCGATGATCAGTTTTGCCGGGCCTCCCTCGCCCCCGTAGTCCGAAAACCAACAGGACGCAGTCATGCAATTCCAGCCGCCGTAATACTCAACGTACCGGCCGTAGCAGAAGATGTACTGCATCACCAATCCTCGTTCGAAATCATCTTGATCAAAACTCCACCAAAGGTCAAGCAAGGCTTTATCCTGAATGGCATTCGATTGGAACTCGCCAACCAAGATGCCATAATCCTTCGATGCCGGTCTATTGTAAATGGGAAAGTGGGAGTCAGGTGATGGAGCATTGAGCGTCACCTGATATCCCATGGGTGACCAGTCCAATCTGGCCCAACCTATCACCTCCGTGCCGGCAAGATTCCACACATCAACAACAATGCACCAATGGCTCAACCAACCGATCACTGACTCACTCACTCCTCGTGGAAGCCAGTCTGCGTGAAACACCCAACGGTTCATTCCATCCGCATCCACCGCATTCACCGGCCCATTCCCGACATACGCATACAAATTCCCATCCCGCCCCTCGAATCCAATCGGGTCTTCACTCATCCAGCGGCCAACGGCCGGGTCGTACCAGCGGTGGAGGTTGTTCTGGAGACGGGTTGTTTCGTCAATGGGACGGCCGGTGAAGGCAAACAGGCAATCGACGGTGGCGCTGGTCTGGGACTGGAGGTTGCCGTAGGCGTCGAAGGTGCGGTGGTTGACTACCGTGGTGGTATCCGTGGCCGGGTCGTAGACGGCCAGGTCGCGGATGGTGCCCTGATGGTCAACAAGCGGCCAGACAATATCGCCAGCAACGTCCGGATCGGTTACCTGTTCGTCGGCCATGAGCTGGTCCACGGCGGCTGGGTTCCAGAGATATCGGTGCGATAGGTGTTCTTCCGTGAGCGGGTCGGCCGGTTCGTCGGTGGGAGCGAGGGCCCGGTCGAACTGCATGACGATCTGATTGCCATCGTACGCAAACCGGGTCTGGCTGTCAATCTGGCCGTCGGCGTCCAGGTCCACGTCGCGGCCGATCCAGCGGTTCTCGGTGTCGTAGAGATAGTCGACCGCGCGGGTGGCCGGGTCGCCGTACGTGGCGTAGTCGGTGACGCGGGTGAGGCGGTTGCGGTGGTCCCAGGCGTAGGTGGTCGCGGCCGTATCGCCTGCATCAAGAAGGCCGTTGGCGTTCACATCAATGAACCGGGCTGTTCGGTTGCCTTCCGGGTCATACAGACAGGAATAGACGCCGTCGAAGAGGAGTTGGTTGCTGGGGCCGGTGAGGTAGGCGGCGCCGTTGGCGGTGAGGCGGTTGCCGACGGCATCGTAGGAATACGCTTCGGCCGCCTGGCCTGCGGTGTAGGTGGCGGCGAGGAGTTGCCCAGCGGAGTCATAAGAATAGCTGACCGTGCCGTCGAGCGAGGTGATTTCCGTAATCAGGCTCGCAGGCGTGCCGGTCCCTTCCCACAAGGCGTTGACGATGGCCGTGGTGTCTTGCCCCGGCATCAGGCCGCCGGAGGGAAGCCACGCGAAGGCGCTCTCTGCCCTCACCCCCAGCCCCTCTCCCGCTTGCGGGAGAGGAGAGCCGTCATCGCCGTAGGTCCAGGCGTAGGAGGCGAGGATGGTTTCGCCTTGCGAGTAGACGAGCGTGGCGAGCCGCCCGGCGGAATCATACGAATACTGGGCGAGAACAGCCAGGTTGCCGTCGGTATAGCGGGTGACGGTGACGAAGAACCCCTGCTGTCAGTCCGCTTCAATTGCCTCCGGCCTCCGCGTGGTCCTTGGGCGCCTTCCATATCTTCATTTCGCGAGAGCCGTAGCCATAGGTTGCCAGTCGTGTTGAGTCTGGAGAGAAACTGAGGACTTCCATGCCCGTGGCGCCGCGATGACGCAAAGTGTATCGACGCCCGTCGTCCGCTCGAAAAAGGAAGCCGAGTCCTTCCGGAATGGTTCCAGCGGCAACGAACGCGCCGTCTGGGCTTACTGCAACGCTGCTCATTCGGTATCCGTATTCGCTTTGACCGGACAGTGTCGCCCACCATCGGCTGACGATCTTCCCCGTCTCGGTGTTCATTTGATACACGACTCCACTTGTGCCACCTGCATAGACATGCTTGCTGTCCGGCGCAAAGGCCACGGCGCTGCAGTGAATCTCGCCTTCAGGCTTCTTGCTCCAAAGCACTTTGCGGTTCAGAGCGTCAATCATCAGGAGGCCATTCTCCCAACCTGCCACGGCAATGTATGCACCGTCGTCCGACGGAACTACGTGATGGATCGTCGCTATCTTGGTATCGAATCGCTCCATATCTACGCTTGCCTTCCAATCGAACGACCCGCCATCGGGCGCGAGCAACCCGAAACGCACATAGTGTTGGGGTTCTTGCGAATTCGAATCGGGACAACACCAGCCGGCGATGTGTTTTCCACTCCTGCTCGCCTGGGAAAGGTTGATATACACGTCGTGAGGCGGCTTCCACTGACGCTCCACTTTGCCTGACGCGACATCGCCAGCATAGAACACTCCGCAACGGTCTTCCTCATCAAAGAGATCGGCAATCCACTGAGTCGCGGAACGGATTTGAACCGAGGACACCGACTTGTCGAGGCTGACAGTGTGTTCCCTTGTAATGGTATTGTCCGCCCATCGCCATACCTCGAAACCAGAGGGGTCGCGTTTATACGCACAATAAACAAGCTCTCCGCTTGCTCCTCGCGATACCGCAGTATGTTCACTGGGCCAACTGATCGTTTGTTCGGGAGTGAGCCCCCCGATGTGGGCGGCAAGTTCACTGCAACCGGTGAGCGTCAGAAGCACACAGCCTGCAATTGGGCACAGATATCTTCTGCGCGCGCAGCACCACCACGATGTGCGGGAATCGATAGTCATGATGTCACCGTCGCTTTCTTCATTGCCCCAAATCGTCTCAGCACACATGCTTCTTGCTATGCACAACAGCCACAAGAAAGGGCTCGACTGTCAGCGAACTGCCGTTCTTCCGGTATCGGGATACCATCTCTCCAGCCAGTCTGCGACGTCTTTTAGTGATGCTGCTTCTTTGGGAAACAAGTGTGGCATTGCCTTCCGTAATTCCAGAAGAGCGAGGTAAGTTGCCATCCCCGCATCGCGTGCGTCCTGCCAGTACTTCTCGACGCTGTCCGAACTGCCGCTAACCACCGTTGCGGGGCCTCGCTTCAAACGCCTTTCCCCAAGTCCAGGAATATACTTCGAACCTCTTGAGTGCCCGACGCCTGCATATACCGGAACACCTTGATGCGAATAGGAATCTTGAAGGACATGCAAACCTTCTCCAAACATGACAAGTCGCTGCTGTTCGGTCAATTCTTTCGTCTGTTCGGGGTCGATAGCCATCTTGTAGCGGCGTCGTGCAGCATCACTGCCCGGATAGACATGGCCATCTGGGCTCGTCGGGAAATGCCACTGAGCACGCTCTTGCATCTCTTCGTCAGATATCACCCCTCCGATGTACTTGGCGGTGGCACTGATTGGTTCTCGTCGTCCCTCATCGGGAAAGTTCGCCGCCCGGGCCACCGTGTACCCCGCGACTCTTTCCATTCCTGCCAACCCCGTCAAACGGAAAGTCATCCATATGTGGACATCCTTTCCCCACAGTCCAATCGGATCCACAATGTTCGGCGGGTTGTTTCTTACATACCGCGTCAGATTCGCATCCTTCCCTTCAAATCCAATCGGGTCCTCACTCATCCAGCGGCCGGTGGCGGCGTCGTACCAGCGGTGGAGGTTGTTCTGGAGTCCGGTTGTCTGGTCGAGGGGACGGCCGGTGAAGGCGAAGAGGGTGTCGTGGGCGGAGGTGGCGTTGGTTTGAGACTGGAGATTACCGTAGGCGTCGAAGGTGCGGTGGTTGACGATGGTGGCGGCGTCGGTGGAAGAATCGTACGCGGCGAGGTCGCGGATGGTGCCGAGGTGGTCGGCGAGGGGCCAGAGGATGGAGCCGGGGGAGTCGGGGGTGGTGACGTGTTCGTCGGCCATGAGTTGGTCCACGGCGGCTGGGTTCCAGAGATATCGGTGCGAAAGGTTTTCCAGCGTGAGCGGATCGGCCGAGTCATCGCTGGGGGCGATTGCGCGGTCGAACTGCAACACGATCTGATTTCCATCGTAAATGAACCGGGTGCGGGTGTCAATCTGGCCGTCGCCGTCGGAGTCCACGTCGCGGCCGATCCAGCGGTTTTCGGTGTCATAGAGATAATCAATCGCACGCGTGGCCGGATCGCCGTAGGTGGCGTAGTCGGTGACGCGGGTAAGCCGGTTGCGATGGTCCCAGGCGTAGGTGGTCGCGGCCGTATCGCCTGCGTCGAGAAGGCCGTTGGCGTTCACATCAATGAACCGGGCCGTGCGGTTGCCCTCCGGGTCATACAGATAGGAATAGATGCCGTCGAAGAGCAATTGGTTGTTGGGGCCGGTGATGTAGGCGGCGCCGTTGGCGGTGATGCGGTTGCCGGCCGCATCGTAGGAATACGCTTCGGCCGCCTGGCCTGCGGTGTAGGTGGCACCGAGGAGTTGCCCGGCGGAATCGTAAGAATAGCTGACCGTGCCGTCGAGCGAGGTGATTTCCGTAATCAGGCTCGCAGGCGTGCCGGTCCCTTCCCACAACGCATCGACGATGGCCGTGGTATCCTGCCCCGGCATGAGCCCGCCGGAAGGAAGCCAGTGGAGGGAAGTTTGAGGGGTGATGTCTGATGGTTGATCGGAAGACGATGGGACGGAATCGGCCGCGGTGTCGTAAGCCCAGGCGTAGGAGGCGAGGATGGTTTCGCCTTGCGAGTAGACGAGCGTGGCGAGTCGCCCGGCGGAATCATAAGAATACTGGGCGAGGACGGCCAGGTTGCCGTCGGTATAGCGGGCCGTGCGGTTGCCTTCAATTGCGCTGTTTTGCGGGAACGTTGTTGAGGGGCTAAAGGGGACGGGTCCAATATTGCACGGGTGCGTCGTAAGACCTTGTGCTGTCAGCGATTACGGGTAATTGGACCTGTCCCGTTTAATTGCCTGTGCTGTCAGCGATTACGGGTAATTGGACCTGTCCCGTTTAATTGCCCTGTCCCGTTTAATTGCCCTGTCCCGTTTAATTGCCCCGTTTAATTGCCCGCTAGCCGAAAGCGTCCCCTGATACAGTCGATGAACCTGGCGTGAACTCAAACGGGATGAGCTTACCGCCATCCCCGATCCTTTACACGTCCTCTGCCCACAACGGTCCGCCTCACAGAACTCACTGTATCCCTAATGGCCCCAGCACTTCGTACGGGGCCTCTCCGAGACGCCAGTCTGTATCAGTGACTATCCTTTCTTGCCACTCCAAAGTGCCGTCGATATGGGCCAGCGACTGTCGGATTCTGCAACGGAGGTCCTCGTTCTCTTCGGACAGAAGCTCTTCAAGTGCTTCTGTCGCGCGCGGATCCTGCAATTCACCAAGTGCCTGAACGGCCCAATAGCGCACATCGAAGCAGGGATGCTTGAGCGCTTCAATCAATCGTGGGACGGCATGTCGATCGCGGATCTGTCCTATGGCAAGGGCGCATCCGTAGATATGCCAGTCTGGCCCCTCGCTGAGAGCGGAGAATACATAATCGAGGCCTGCCAGATCACCTGAAAGTACGAGTCCCATGGCCGCAGCATTCCGTACTTTCCGAGGAAGTGTTTCATCCCTTGCTGCCGACAGAAGACGCTTGACCGCCGTCTTATCCGTTGTTCTGCCGAGACTCACTGCCGCCGTCGCTCGAAGTCGATCGCTGTTCTCAGGGGCATTCATGATTGCAAGCAGGGGGTGGACCGTCTCCTTGCGTCGCGTGTGTCCCAGACCGAACACGATGCTGCGTCGAACGCACTCGTCTTCTTCCGTAGTTCCTGTCTTGGCGAACGCCTCAAGCAAAACATGCGGTGCCGTCTCGTGCCGGGTCTTCCCAAGCGCGACGGCAGCATCGCATTTCACCATCAGAGCGGAGTGTTCATCCAAAAACGCTTCCGTTAGTGCTTGAACGGCCGATTGTTCCTGAAATCGGCCCAGTGCAAGCGCAGCTTGTGACCGCATGAAGTCATCCTCTTCAGGATCCGTGAGGACCTTTATCAGCGGGCCGATTGCTCGCGGATTGCCAATCCATCCTAACGAAGAGATTGCAGCACCTCGCACCCGCTCTTCTTTGTCCTTGAGTAGTTCAATGGCAGCATCGATCGCTTCGTCACTAACTTGCTGCTTCAGGAACGATAGCTGGTCAACGGCGTTAGCCCGGGCTTCCATGTCACCGGAACGCATCGCTTCCACCAGTGGTGCTTGCGGATCACATCCTGTCATGGCGACTACCACTATTGTGTAGGGTAATACTCGTGTCAATCGGTACCTGTGCAGCAAGTGTCTTGCAGGCGACAACATCTTGCCGTTCCTCTCGCGCTCGCCACACGTGGTTGGCAACCTCTCGCGGGAATGGCACCAGTGAATGCAACTTGACATCTTTGGGCCCTAGCGGAGTGGAAGAACTGACGTGAACCTCGCCTAAGTGTAACCTATTGTCTGGTCAATGGATATACCACCTATTGTCCTTGCTGTCATAGGTATTGGCGAGGCGATTTGCCAACTGATCGTCGGTCCAATGCTGCTCCTTCGCATACTTCTCGATGTGCTTATGATAGGTTTGCCCAGGGTACGCACCGGTGGACACCTTTTTAATTCTTGCATCTCGAGTGAGCACGAAGCGGTCCCTTTCGGCGAAGCCTCCGGTGCCTGCAACTGTGCAGCCGCTTGCCTTTCCCAGAAGTTTCAAGTGCTCAGCCCCTCCACTCCAATTGCCTGAATTGCAGCCGTGCACAATGATGAGACAGCGATCACAGGTAAACTGGCGTATCTTTGCTCCAATGGCTGCTGCGGTACTCAAATTCAGGCCTTCAGTCTGCGCGCCCCACGTTGCGAGTAAAGCGTTCGCGTGAGACTTCACCTCAAGGACTCCGATACGAGTACATTCGTCGGCATTGCTGAGATTGTCGTATAGCTCCTGCATGTTGCCAAAGACAAAAGCGCGTTGGAGCCTTTTGGGGTCAGGCCGGTATTAGGCATTAAGTAGCTTCTGTTCCAGGCGTTTCACCGTGCGTTGCAGTGCGGCGGTCCCGTGCTCGACGCGACGGATCGCTTGCCCGACGCCGCCGGGAGAAACAAAGGTGTCCGGTATGTTTATTCTTGACAATCCTCGACAGATCGCTATCCGATTGGAATGAGAAGGCCGCCGCAAATGCCCTCGCCTGCCCGTGTTTGGTTCATAGCGTGCCATCCAACCTCCGCAGTCTCAATATCCGCCAGTCTTCCTTTGCGTCTTTGCGCCTTGGCGCCTTTGCGTTAAGCGCTCCGGCCGCTGCAGTGCAGGTAGAGGCGATTTCAACGCAAAGCCGCAGAGACGCAAGGACGCAAAGAGAAAGCCATTTTCCCAACGGGACTCACCCGCACACATTAAGGAAGGTGGCCGCATCATCTCCGATGAGTGAAGATGAGCGAGGATTAGTGTTCCCTTCCTCTTCAGATTGCCAGGAACACGAATGGGCGCTGGTCGACAAGGATGGGCGGGGAGGGAAGGAGTCTCGGCCGCGCAAGACCTTCGATTACGAGTACGAGTACCGCTATCGCTGAGCACGAGTACGAGTGCGGAGTCCGTGCTCGTAATCGTAATCGTAATCGAAGAAGTGCTACAGGGCAGTTCCCGGTTCGATGTTTGCGGCGGGGAGAGAGTTAGGGCCAGCCTTTCGGGCTTCTGTTTTGCGTTGTTCTCGTAACCCAGGGTTGCGCCTCGCTCGTTCCTCGCATCGGCTCCACCCTGGGCTTGCTTAGGGACGTCCCTTCGGGACTGACTGGCGGATTATGGCCGCATCGGTGCGTCCCGACTCTCCGAGTCGTGAAGTCCCGGACGGAATCGACTCGGAGAGTCGAGCGACGAGGCCGTCCGGGGGCCTGTTCCAGATGCGAGCTACCTGCTGGAGTCCCGGCTTCAGCCGGAAAGGAAAGGCCGCCTGAAGGCGGAACTACGAACGGGGTGGGGGCGGGGAGGGAAAGAGTTTCGGCCGCGCAAGACCTTCGATTACGAGTACGAGCACCGCTATCGCTGAGCACGAGTACGAATACGAATACGAGTACGAGTACGAGTGGAAGGTTCGTGCCAGCCAACTTTCCTTTCTCTGCGTCCTCTGCTTCCTCCTGTTCGTTCTCTTCTTCGTCTTCGCGTTGTAGTCAATCGTGTCGCAATTCAGCAGAGCAGCAGGAGACCGCAAACGACATGAAGCAAGAACGCCCTCGCATGCCCGTTCATGTTCCATCCGTGGTTGGGTCCTTAACGGACCCACTCGCTTGCGCTTCGAGCTTGTACGCGCTGGCGCGTCCCCCATACAAGCACGCAGCGCGAGCAAGTGGAATCCGGCGTTTTGGTCCTTGCTTCGCCGCGGCGAAGCCGCCTATGGAGTGCGGGAACTTGTTACCGCTTTCTGGTCTACAGCCGCCCGCAAACACCCCAGTTCGCGCGTTCCGATCTCCCAACTCCGATCTGCGATCTCCGACACCTTGCGTCCCCGACGTTCGTAGTTCCGCCTTCAGCCGGCTTGCCCAGTATCGCCCAAGACAAGAACCACGAAAGACACGAAACACACGAAAAGAGAGTGAAAATCGAACAGGAGGCCGCAGAGGAAACGGAGACGTTCCGTGCAATGACGAATGTCGAAAGTCAAATGACGAAAGAAGCCCGAAATCTCAAATCGACGCTTCCCCCTCCGCGCTCGCGCCCTTCCGCTCCCATCTTCCAACTCCCAACTCCCAGCTTCCGTTTCCGCCAGCGCGTCCCGATCTCCCATCTCCGAACTTCCAGCTCCGATCTCCGAGCTTCCATCTCCGAGCTTCCAACCCCGATCTTCACCGGAGGGCTCGCGCCCTTCCGCTCCCATCTCCGATCGCCGATCTCCGAACTCCGCCCCCCCTCCGCGCCAGCGCGTCCCGATCTCCGATCTGCGATCTCCGAACTCCGTTTCCCCGCCGCGCCAGCGCGTCACTAGCAACTAACAACTAGCAACTAGCAACTAGCAACTTCCCCTCTGACACCTGTCACCTGACACCTGACACCTCCTTCGCGGTATTTACATCGGCCACGAAGTATGGTAAGGTGACGATATACTCTGACGCCACTATAGACAGGGGCCTGTGGGCAGCGTAAGGCCGAACAGAAGACCTGAATAGGGGTGGTATACCGGCATCGTAAGCCCGGCCACCTGACGCGCGTATGCGATTGGCGAGACTGATACTTTCGCCCGCAAAACCGCACGCAGGTGAGGCGGCGTGTGTGGAACAGCGTGCGGAGGACGTTCCTGCCGGGCTCTTTCGTTTTCCCGGTGCAGACTGCTTTGTCCGCTGGACGGCACAACGGAGTGTGCCTACTACATTGGAGCGGCCTGCACCTCGAAACGGAAGAGCCTCTTGCCGGAGCGTCCTTCTCAGCGGCGGCCCCAACGCGAGGGTTCCGCCGTACGGAGTGAGGGGTCCTTGCCCATTAGTGGCACAGGATCGGCACCGTACGGTCTGCTACTGCGTCGCATAAAGCCGGCGGAATAGGACCGATTGGCAACGTAATTCCTCGGGCAGTTTTTGGCAGCCTAAGACCAGCGTCGGAGATGCAGGCACCCTCGGGTCGCATAAGACCACCCGTCGCAGAAAATGGTTCTGCGTCGAACCGTGGAAGGACTGCGCCCAATGGGCCTCCGTAAGCCGGCCCTTTCTGCTGTAAGTCCTTTTGAAATAACAGGTTAGCGAAACAGTGGGCGTTTTCGCTCACCTATTTGCGAACACCGCCTGAAAAACACTGTTCGACAATATCCAACTCCTTGCCACACAACAGGTTACAACCCGTTTTTCGGCCTCGGACGCCGAGTTTTGCCACACGCGGAAATCGCGCGTAACCCCAATGACAACAACGGTTTAAGGTAATCGGCCACCTGTTGTCGAACAGTCGAACAGGGCCAAGGGCGTGCGACAATTCCGGGCCTGTTCGTTTATGGCGTCGCACGACTCTCCGAGTCGTGAATGTTTCGGACGGAATCGACTCGGAGAGTCGAGCGACGGAGCCGTCCGGTTGGTTTGCGCGCGGGGACCGGAGGGCTTGCGCCCTTCCGCTTTCAACTCCCCACCCCCGCGTCAGCGCGTTACTGACAACTGACAACTGACAACTGACAACTGTCAACTGTCAACTGCACACCGGAGGGCTCGCGCCCTTCCGCTTTCAACTCCCCACCCCCGCGTCAGCGCGTTACTGTCAACTGTCAACTGACAACCTTCAACTGCACGCCGGAGGGCTCGCGCCCTTCCGCTTTTATGAGACGCTCGCGCCGCATTCCCTAAAACATCGCGCGGTGTTCCGACCGGTTTGCCGGTTTGCTCCGCCGCCTGCGGCGGCGGAACAAACCGGGAATCAACGGGGATGTGGGGTGGTGCGTATGGTTTCCAGGGGTAAAGGAACCCCTGGCTACGGTGCGAATCGCCTTCGGCGAATAGGCGCGGATGGATGGCCGCTGGTACGTGGCGTGTGGGACTCGGAATCGCACCGTAGCAATCGTCTTTTGGGATTGGCGGCGGGCGGAAGGAACAAAACCGCACTATCCAAAAACCGTGTCAACCCCAACTTTTTGACAGCCAAGGGCAAGCCCGCCGGTGGCCGTTGCGCGAAATGCAAGTCCGCTGCTGCACCCCGGTATCGGTCGTCCGGCGCCAACGGCGCTGTCGAGGGATCGAACTGGGCTGGATGCCGGTTCACGGTTTGCTCAATTTCCCCTTGTGGCCGATTCTTTCGCGACCGAAAAGTCACCGCATGCCAGCCGCTATGTTGCAGAGCACCACTGCTGCCCGGGGGGTTGGACACCTTCTCTCCATATGTGATAATTGAAGAAGGATGGTTTCGCTATTCTTCTGCTGTGAGTGCTTCGACATGATGTCCCTACAACGAGTCATCTGCGTTCTTATCGGCCTGATTGTCCTGGCAGTCGCCAAGTCAGCAACGGCAGAAACCGTGGTCTTGTATGAACCCGAACGGGGGACGACTCCCGACCAGCAAGGCTGGGCGTATGTGACAAAGCCGTTGCTTGTGGCCAAAGCCAAACGCTCGTTCTCCGACGGGGTGACCCGATTGGATACCATGCCGGTCATGCAGGAATGGGTTGGGTTTCTCAGCCGGGTGAACCTGCGGGGGTTCGATTTCCGCCATCCCGAGATGCCCGACCTGAATCGCGCGACCGGCTATACCGTCCGGTTCCGCATCTGCGTTCTCGAAGAAGCACATACGGGCAAAGATCGGGCCGGTTTCTGTATTATTGTCGTGGGAAACGATTTGCAGGCGATAGAGCTCGACTTTTGGAGCGGTGAGATCTGGGCGCAGTCGGGTCCCAAGCCAGGCCGGCCGGACGAACCGCTGTTCACCCATTCGGTCGAGCGGAGCGCGTTCGATACGACCCAAGATTGCGTTTACCAGTTGCACGTTTTCGGCGACCGGTACCGGCTGGAGGCCCTTGGGAAAGAGGTGCTGGAAGGTCCGTTGCGCGACTATTCCAGCCATTGGCATCCGTCGTACGGCCAGGCGAATACGATCTTTCTGGGCGACAACTCGAGCCGCGGGTCGGCCGTGGTCGAACTGGGCCGTGTGGAAGTACTCACAAACGCAGGGAGGACTCCGCAATGACACACATTGTCACACTCCCACCCTCGGATCCACCGGACGCGGACGGCGCGAGGACGGCCGGCTGGTGGCAAGCCGGCGACGACGGCCACGTGCTGTGCGACCTTTGCCCGCGGTACTGCCATATTGCCCCGGGCAAACGCGGGTTCTGCTTCGTGCGCGAGAACCGGGACGGACGGCTCGTATCGACCACGTACGGGCGAAGCACCGGGTTCTGTGTGGATCCGATCGAGAAGAAGCCGCTTTTCCAGTTCTATCCGGGAACGGCGGTGCTTTCGTTCGGTACGGCCGGCTGCAACCTGGGATGCCGTTTCTGCCAGAACTGGACCATGTCGCGAAGCCGGGACATCGCCGCCGCCTCGGAACACGCCCAACCGGAAACGATCGCGCGTGCGGCAAAGGAACTTGGCTGCCAGAGTGTCGCGTTCACGTACAACGATCCGATTATCTGGGCCGAATACGCCATCGATACGGCCCGCGCATGTCATGAGGCGGGAATATCAACGGTCGCGGTGACCTCCGGCTATATCACCGAGCAGGCTCGGCCGGAGTTCTATCGGCATATGGATGCGGCAAACGTCGACCTGAAGGGCTTCACCGACGAGTTCTATCGCGAGTTCTGCGGCGGCCACTTGGCGCCTGTGCTGGAAACGCTTCGCTACCTGGCGCGAGAAACCGACGTCTGGTTGGAAATCACGAATCTCATCATCCCCGAGGCCAACGACTCGCCGGAAGAAATCGAGCGGATGTGCCAATGGATCGCCCGGGAGGTGGGCCTGGACGCGCCGGTCCATTTCACGGCGTTCCATCCTGACTTCCAGTTGGACGACCGCGGCCCGACACATGCCAAAACGCTTGCGATGGCGTATGACCTTGCCCGGCGCGCCGGTTTGCACTACGTATACACCGGCAACGTTCACGATCCGGAGCACCAGGGGACGTTCTGTCCCAACTGCAGCCGACTGGTCATTGGACGGCGGGGCTACACCCTCAGCCCGTACGATCTGGCCGGCAACCGGTGCCCCGGCTGTGACACTCTGATCGCCGGCCACTACGCGAGCGAATCTGGCGATTGGGGCGGCCGGCGTCTGCCTGTACGTATCGATGACTATGCCATCTCGTCTCATTCTCGATAGGTTACGATCATGTCTCCTGCATCGGCCAAACCCGAGTTCACTGCCGGGCAGCATTGGCAGATTCTGCAAGCCGCGGCGCAGCGTGTATGTGGCGCCGTGGCAGGTGGTCGGCGGCAGCCGTCGGAACCGTTTCCGGCCGATATTGCCGAAACGTCCGTCTATGGCGCATTTGTCAGTTTGAAACGGGCCGGGCATCTTCGTTCGTGTTGCGGTTGTCTGGCCGATTCCATGCCGCTCGACCGGGCCGTCGAGCGTGCGGCCGAGCGCGCCGCGCTGGACGATCCGCGTTTTCCGCCTATTTCCGTCGACGAACTCGACGATCTCGATATCGAAGTGTGGATTCTCTGGCATCCGCAACCCGTACCCGAACGGGGCGAAGCGCGCATTGGCGCGGTGGAAATCGGGCGGCACGGGCTGCAGATTGCACGCGGGCGCGCCCGCGGACTCCTGCTGCCCGGCGTGGCCGTCGAACACCGGCTCGACGCCGAGGCCTTTCTCCGTCAGGTATGCCTGAAGGCCGGTCTGCCCGTCGACGCCTGGAAAGACGACGATACCGAACTGATGACCTTCGAAGGCTATGCCATCCATGGCCAGTTGGCCGATGCCGCACCGGCCGCGACCTGTCAGGATTTCACGTTCTCTCCGGCAGCCAGCGAAATCAGGTCGCCCGCCGTTGCCGGCATGTTCTATCCGGCCGAAGCAAGCGAGATCGAAGCCATGCTCGACGCCCTGATGCCCCGGGACGTCGAACCGGCCGACTGGCTAGCGGTTATGGCGCCCCATGCCGGTTGGATGTACTCGGGCCGCGTGGCTGCGGCAACGCTTGCCCGCGTGCGCATTCCGGACCGCGTTATCGTTCTGTGCCCGCACCATACGCGCGAAGGCGCGCCCTGGGCCGTTGCTCCGTACGGGGCGTGGGCGTTGCCTGGCAGAACGGTTGCCTCCGATCCCGCGCTGGCCGCACAACTGGCCGGAGGCGTCACCGGGCTGGAACTGGACGCCGCCGCGCATCGGCAGGAACACGCCATCGAGGTCCAGTTGCCGCTACTGGCGCGTTTGCGGCCCGACGTGCGCGTGGTGGGCATCGCACTTGGAAAGGGCACGCTGCCCGAGTTGCAAGAGTGCGGCCGCCAGCTTGCGGCCGTACTGGAAACGCTCGATCCGCGTCCGCTGCTGGTCATTTCGTCCGATATGAACCATTTTGCGGACGATCAACGCACCCGCACCGTCGATCGCATGGCGCTCGACGCCATGCAAACGCTCGACCCGGAGCGTCTGTACCATACCGTGCGACAGTACGACATCAGCATGTGCGGCGCGGCGGGGGCCGTCGTTGTCATGGAAGCTTTGCGTACGCTCGGGACGCTCACCCGCATGGAAGAAGTTGCGTACGCCACCAGCGCCGACGCCGGGGGCGGCGTGTCCCGAACGGTCGGATACGCCGGCGTTCTTTTTGGATAATGCATTTCACTCTCCACGGTTCGCCGCCATGCAAGGCAGTCCATTTTCGCTGAAGTGCAGCGTGCCCGCCGTTCGCCTGTGGGTGGTCAATGATGCGCCGCCACGCGACGAGGGGCGTTTTGTTCTCTACTGGATGACGGCCGCGCGTCGCACCCGGTGGAACTTCGCGCTACAGCGCGCCGCGAACTGGGCCCGGGCGCTGAACAAGCCACTCTGGATCGTCGAGCCCCTGCCGCTAGGCGGCCAATGGCGCAACGATCGGCGGCACAAGTTCATCTTGGACGGCATGGCGGACAACGCCGCTCGGCTGGACGGCAAGCCGGCCGGCTATCATCCGTTTGTTGAGCGGAAGCCGGGCGAAACGCAGGCGTTGCTCGACGTGTTGGCGCGGGACGCCAGTGTGATTGTGGGCGACGCGCATCCCATGCAACTCCATGCGATGCCGCCGTGCTCACCGGCCGTGCGTTGCGAAGTGGCGGACGGCAACGGACTCCTTCCGCTGTGTATGGCGGATCGCGCGTTCGCGCGGGCGGTGGACTTCCGCCGGTTTCTTCAACGCGTGCTGCCGGACCACCTTCCGGCGGCCCCGAAGGCCGATCCCTTCAGTCGCGTCGAGCTTCCGCCGCCCGGTTCCCTGCCGCGTTCCATCGTACAACAGTTTCCTGCCGCCACGCCCGAACTGCTGGCGGGCCGACCAGAGAAGCTCGCCGAACTGCCCATCGACCACAACGTCGTGCCGTCGGCTATTCCCGGCGGCGAGTCGGCCGGTCGGAGTCAACTCCGCCGCTTCCTCAGCGAGAGATTGCCGGAATACAACGCACTTCGCAACCATCCCGACGACGACGCCACCAGCGGCCTTTCGCCCTACCTGCACTTCGGCCACGTCTCGGCCCACGAAGTCTTCCACGAGTTGGCCCGGCGCGAAGAGTGGTCGCCCGACCGACTGAGCGAGAAGGCCGCAGGCAGTCGCGAGGGCTGGTGGGGCATGAGCGAGTCGGCCGAGGCATTCCTCGATCAATTGGTCACATGGCGTGAACTGGGCTACAACTTCTGCTTGCACCGCGAAGACTTCGACCAATACGATTCGTTGCCCGACTGGGCCAAGAAGACGCTCGCCGACCACGCCGCCGATTCGCGCGAAACCGTCTACGAGCTCGACGACCTCACGGCCGCTCGAACGCACGATCCGCTTTGGAACGCCGCCCAGAACCAACTGGTGCGTGAAGGTCGCATGCACAACTATCTGCGCATGCTGTGGGGCAAGAAGATGCTCCAGTGGTTGGGCTCGCCGCGCAAGGCGCTCGACGTGATGATCGAACTGAACGACCGCTATGCACTCGACGGCGAAGACCCGAACTCCTATTCGGGCATCTGCTGGGTACTGGGCCGTTATGACCGCGCCTGGGGCCCCGAACGTCCCATTTTCGGCAAGATCCGCTACATGACCTCCGAAAGTGCCGCCCGCAAGCTCCACGTTGGCGAATACCTTGAACGTTGGGAGTGACGGTGGACGTCTCCCGGCTCGGACCGTTTGCGAGTTCGCCGCGGTGCACATGTCATATTGGTGAGTTTTGCACTCAACATTTCGGATTGTGGAGGGCGGTTCACAATCACCAAAACAACACGGACGGGGGTGGTCGTTAAGTAGGCACAAATGGGCTGGTTCCTGACGTTTTCCGGTGTGTCTATGTTGATGCCGATACCACCGAAGGATTATGCTTGCTTTGTATGGGGACGCGCTGGAAAATTGAATTCGACGCCGTTTGCCGAGCAACCCAGACAGGGAGGCTTGGAAGGTCGGAATTGCCCCCAGCCTACTGGGCGTCCTCCAAAAGAAGGGGCACACTGTCAAGCAAGCTAGAATTCTACTGGTTCGCGACGTTCTCGACGATACGCTCGCCATTTTCGAAGGGTGGTCGCGACCTGAAACCGACGACTGCTTCATCTACGCGGGGAATCCGGGGCGCGATTACCGCGGACCGACGATCGAAGTTCCGTCACCTCCGAATATGGTCTTCCTCGTATTCGTATTGCGAGATGGGACAATCGATGACTGGAATTGGCCCCGCTTGAAAGCCGATGACCTTAGCATGCCGGACGGCGTGGATGGGAGACGAATATGGCCACAGACTTGAAAGACCTTTTGGTAGCCCAAATGGGAGACACTCCATTTGAGCCCTACGTCGCCATAAGCCGTGAGGCGGACGCACTGACTGCGTATTTCAAGCCGGATGCCGACTACTCACAACGGCTGACTGATCACGTAACGCTTTATCGTTCGATCGACTCGGACGAGATCGTTGGGTGTCGCATCAAGGGAATCAAGGGAATTCTCGAAGACCTTCCGAACTTCCTGCGTGTCGCGCATCAGGGGGCAACGCTTTCGATGGTGTTTTGGTCGTTTCGCGGAAGCATCGACGATCAATCTCGGGAGACATTCAGGCAACTGGCCGAAGTGGCTGGCGACATGACTTTGCAGCCGTGTTAGGGTGCGCTAAGGAAAAAGTGGCCTATTTTGATGCTACGAAGACAAGGCTTTGCAGGAAGGTGAAGCAAACATATTGCGGACTCGTTCACGAAATGCACACTCAATGATACGGTGTCGGTAGCCCTCGCGTCGCGTGCAGTAGGAAACTCAGAGAAACGATAGCGCGGCGGACGACGTGCTGGGCGCGGGCGGCACTAGTTGGGCGGCTCCTCGCGCGGCCTGTTTGCAGCTAAAGCACGTCGCGGCGCGCTCGCTGGCCGCGCGTGCGTCTGGGACTTCTGCCGAAGACGGTCTCACGCGAGTGGCAGAAAGGAACTTACCGGCACAATAAGCTCGAAGCGCAAGCGAGTGGGTCGATTGGACTCACTTGCTGGCGCTGCGTGCTTGTATGTTTGTTTCCGCCGCTCATCTTACGCCGCTTGGCTCCGAGGGTTCTTCAGCAGCCAGAGTTCTTCGTCCTCCACCACGTGCTCGCACGGTTCGCCTGCGTTGATGGCCCGCACGCGGCCCTTGATATTCCTTCGCATGGCCCGGTGGTAGCCCACCGAGGCGGCGAAGAGTGTGAGCAGATCGAGAAAGCGGCGGTTCCCGGCCAGGGTCGGCTCGTACACGTGGATGTGGGCGTTGTAGCCGAAGCCGATCAGCTTGCCATCGATGACGCCGATCTTGCGTCCGCCCGACTCGACGACGAAATCGGCGCCGAAGCAGAACCACTTGCGTTTGAGGCTCATGTACCAAATCTTGTCCTGCTCCTCTTCGTGGAAACAGAACGTGAACACCGACGGGATTCGCAGCGTGCGGTGATTCTGCTGGAGGTTGATGACATACTTGTAGCCGGGCAGCACGGCCGCCAGCGTCAGTACGGGGCGGCGGGAGCCGATCGAGTTGTGCACCTCGCGTGTGGTGATCTCCTCGACTGTGCCGGCCCAACGGATGCGCTCGCCCGTCGACTTGAACAGCTTCAGCACCAGGCGGCGATGCCCGGCCGACTTCCACACGTCGCTGCGAATGCCGACCACATGCGTCTTCTCCCAGTCCGATCGAAGATCGCGCTCAGAAATCGTGCCGCACACGTCCATATTGGCGCCGAACTGCCGATCGTCAGCCGATTTGAGCCGCTGCAGCAGATCGAAATTGGTGGGGTGCATGTGGAGAAACGACCACATATCGACGTAACGCGTGGCGGCGGGATGGATGGGCAGAGCACTCGATCGGCCCTCTGTGGGGTTACTCGTGTCGCTTGCACCGGAAACAGACATGTCGCCTCCTTTTGCTGGCTTGCCCAGACTACACCAAATGCTCCGTCAGATCGGACGCCAAGCGCGAGTCATACTGAAAAGGGCGGCGCAGGGCAAGGGCAAACCGACGCAACATTGCGGGCTCGCGAGCATTTCACTCGTCGAACATGTTCAACGTCCCGGCCGAAGGAATCTGCGTCATCGCCCAGCGAAGGAAAACTGCCAAAGATGCGGTTGAGGTCGGCAACCGGGACTCGATGTCCTGCCGGGGATAGTCGGGCGACAACTCGGTTGTCTCGCTCCAGCTCGATGGTTATCCCTTTGCGAGAAACACGGCTAACCAGCTCGTCGAACTGACGCCCGGCGTCGATCACAGAAATACGTTCCATGGTTCCGCTCTCAGTGTACCACCGCGGGAAAGAAAGATAGATAGGAGATTTCATCGTTCCCACAGAGGTTCAGCATAGACGGGAGGAAATGGAAAGTCAAGGGGAAGCAGGCGGGGCGGCTTAGCTCGCGTGGAGTGTTCCGTCGCTGCGCAGACGTATCATTCGCAGGCCAACTTGCCGACGGCACAATCAAAGGGCTGGCTGGAAAGCCTGCCCTGCGGCGATGCTTATAACGCAATTGGCACTCGACACTGCGAAACGTTGGTCCACCGCGCGAAGGTTCTGCGCACGCGAGGCTTTCCCCGTGGCGCAGGATACCATGCCGTGAGCCGTCATTCACTGCCGCCGACCCTCGGAAGCATCTTGCGCCGTCCTGGCTCAGAACGCCAAGGTGTTCGGTCCCTCGGCGATCTTTTTCTCGGTGGTAAGAGCGCGGTACTTGCCGCGGCGGTAGGTGTCGGTGTGGCGGATGATCCGTTCCTGCTGGTTCTCTTCGTCGTCGCCGGCGTGGGCCGTGTAGGTGTAGAACGTGACAACCGCCCGGTCCGGCTCCAAGCGCACCTGCGGCGCCCAATTCTCGGGTTGGGCTTCGAGCCACTTCCATTCACGGGGCTCGGACATAGGCCGTTCACCGGGAAAAGCGTCTTCGGCCGGCGGCCCGCCTGCCCACGGGTTGTCGTCCAGCACCACGTGCGTGCCCCACTTCATCCCGTGCCACAACGCGCCGAACTCGCCCAGTTCTCGCCGCAGCAGCGAGGCGGCCAGGTACGACCACGCGGAGTCGTCCCCCTCGATGGCCTCCATCGTATCGTCCATCGCGTCCCAGGGCTTCGGCACCTGGAGGAAATGGTGCCCCAGCCGCGGGCAGTCCTTCGGTTCGGGATACTCGGCATCGGCCGGAAGCGCCCAGACCACGCCGAAGCCATTGCCCTCTTCGCGATGCAGGTAGGCCCGCAAAACGTAGTCCTTTTTCACGCGCAACGGCCGGAACAGATCGACCACCTTGATAGGATCGTGCCAGCTCTTCGACCATCCTTCGGGCTCCGGATCGCCGTCTTCCTTTGGAAGCGTCAGTTCCACGACCTTCTGGCGTAGTCCCTTGATCTTGGCCGCCGAGGGCAGGGCGGTCTTGTTCTCTGCCGAACCCGGCGGAGTTGTAACGCCAGGTTGCGTCATGCTTTCGTTCGGTTGGGAAACCCTTTCGTCGCCGCCCGGCATGGGTCCGAAACTGACTTCCAGCTCCGGCAGGAATCGCTTCAGCACGGTCACTCCTGCGGCGGTTACCTTGCTGCCGCGCAGGTCGAGCTGTCGAAGCGATTTGAGTCCGAGCAGCTCGGCCAGTCCCTCGTCGGTAATTTTTGTTTCGGCCAGGGTGAGTGTTTCGAGTGCGCGGAGGTTTTTCAAGTATCGCAATCCCTCGTCGGTAACGGCCGTACCGGCGAGGCCCAACCCGGAAAGATGCGGCAGCGAGGCCAGCGGTTTGAGCCACTCGTCCTTGAATCCCTGGTGGTTCGTGAAATCGACGAGGATGACGGGCCGCTCCGGCAGCCGGTCGTTGTAGTGGACCAGTACACCGCCGAACTGCTTCAGTTGGGCGACCGCTCTCTGCTCGGCGCCGCCTGTCTGCCCCGGCTCTTGGGCGCACAGCGCGGGTGCGAGGGAACCGGCCAGATACAAGGCGGCCGCAAAAAAGGTTGCTTTCTGGTAACGCATGGCTCTTGCTCCTATGATTGTGTTGAAGGGCTGCCTCATGAGGCGTTGCTCTTTGTTCTGTAGTCCTCATGATTGTCGTACCAAGAGGCACGGGTCAATCAGAAATCGACTTCGTCGCGTGGTTTTCCGCCGAAGTGCCGGTCGATGTTTCGGCACAGGCGGCGACCGAATTCGAGTGCCATGGCCTCGGTGCAGTCGGAGTTCGTGCCCGGCTCGCTCGAAAGCTGCAAGAATATCTGGCAGCCGCGGTGGCTGAAAATCAGTTTAATCAGGTGTTGCGAGCCATTCCCCTGCGTGTAGTTGAGCATGACCGACTTCTTGGCGCCGGTCACGTAGCGGGCGCTGTCTTCCTTGAGCCACCAATCCAATCTGGCCTGCTCTTGTTCCTTGGCGTAGGGGCCGTGGCGCGGCCCGTCGATATGGACCACGACCCGAGTGGAAGACCAGCGCCGTTTCGAGTTCTGGGGATCGTACCACGACGCGGTCCGGTTGTCACGGTGCGCGAAACCGCGATCACGGCTGATCACGAACTGCTGCCGCCACTGGAAATGGTTGTCGTAGGGCTTCAGTGGAGTACCGTGGTTGTCTCCTCGATTGTAAGCCTCACATTGTGCATGCCACCAGCCTTCCGGCAGATCGTCAGGGATTCGCAGAAAGCAGTCGGGGCCTACCAGGCCGCTGCCCAGGGACTCGCCGCTGCGATATTCGCTGAAGCGGGCAAGCAGGGTGTTGAAATCGAGCGACTGCGGGTCCTCGTCCAGCGACGCCAGGTACTCGGCGAATCCCGGGTAGGCCCGTAGCACGCGGGTGCGAAGCGCCCGTGCCACGCTGCCCGGATTGGCCACCTCGATGCGAATGAGCCGGTTCATCGCACCGTACTCCAGCGGCAGGCCGAGTCCCTTGTGCCAGCGCTTGATGCGGTCCTCGGTCTCCTTGAACTGGGTATAACGTGTACTGCGGTCCACGCCGGGCAAGTCGCCAAGCACCTCTTCGACGCGCCGGAACTCCAGCTCCGTCTCGGCCCAGAATCGCAGCTTCTCGCGCTCCTCCGGATCGTTGAAGTACTTCCAAAGCGTCTTCGCGTCGGGGTTCTTCTTCTTCACCAGGTAGTAGTCGGCCGCAACCTCGGCCACCGCGTCGTAGTCGGCAACGCCGATCCACGTGCCACTCGGCATTTGCAGGTAGTAGCGCTCTTGACCGGTGGCGAACGGGTACTCGTGCACCAACGGGATGCCGCGGCGCCAAAGCGGCGTCTTCACGTACTGGCGTTTCCGATCCAGCCCCTTTAACATCGACTGTTCTTCCGTCGTGCTGAACACGCCTTCCTTGGCCGTGATGGTGGCCTTGCCGGCCAGGTTGTTCATCACGTCGGTCAGTCCGGAAAGGATCTGGCCGTAGCCTTCCAGCATGGGCCCGGCCAGCGGAATGTCGCCAAGCTGCTCTAAACCTGCACCGAGCGATTGCAGGGCCAGCAAGCTGTTGCGGGCATCGGGCGGAAGGTTGGGATTGTTGAGCGTGGCGGAAAGGCGGTTGCCCAGTCCGACGACGGTACTTACCTGCCCCTTGACGGCGGCGTACTTCTGGAACCCCTGGAACGCCTTGTGTTCGGTCAGTGTTTTCAGTCCCTTGTCGAACTGCTTGATCTTCGCAAGCGGCGTACGGAGCATCAGGCCGGTAGCCCGCACCTTCGCGGCGTAGCTTTGCAGATCCTCGGTGGCCTGGAAGGCGGCCTCGGCGTACTGGCTGTACTGGTCGGCCATTTCCATGAGCATCCGGTGGCGCGCCTGCTCGTCTTGCAGGTTCGGGTCGGCCTTGAGTTGCTCGTAGGCTGTTGCGAGTGCCTCGTCAACCGGTTGCTGGGCCGATGCCGTGGCGCCCGGCAGACCGGCGGAAAAGGCAATCGTAACCACAGCTATTTGAGAAATGTGGCGAAAGCATGGCATGATCATTCAGCTACCTTTCGATCAGTCGTTCGGGCAAGACGCACTACTCGTCTTTCGGTGTATCGCTCGAATCCGGTTTCTTTCCGAAATGGACCACGTCCTTTTCAGAGTTGAACACGCCCGGCTGCTGCATACTCAGCGGGCGTTCTTTGGCATTGTGATACACGGCTCCCTCCGCGCCGAAGCGGAGGATGCCGAGTTTACGCAGCCAGTCGATCAGGGACATGACGGTTCTCCAGTAGGATGAATGGTTGATTTGGGTTTTTGGGCGATTGGGTTCTCTGCTGGGAGCGGGCGTTGGCGCGGCATCGTCACCACCGAGGGCTCGTCAGTTGTTTGTCTTCTTGTCCTTCGCTTGGCCGTCGGCGAACTTCCAGCGGCCGGTGATGGTGACGTGCTCGGGGCCTGAAGAATTGCTGCCGTCCTTCGCGTCGGACTCGGGCGGCTTGACAAGCCACGTCCACGTCGTTTTGACCGAATACGTGCTGTTGACCCGCATAGTGCCATCGAGGTGAAACACGACATCTTCCTGGCTGGTCATCACACTCTGCCATTGATGAACGTAATCGGGAGAACGGGTTTCGCCAGTCATGGTAAGACGTTCGTTTCCGTGAACGCGGTTATCAGTCAGCTTGCCGTTGAACTGGTATTGATACCGCCAGTTCGCGTAGAAATCGGGCCTGGGAATCTTGATGGTCGCAGTGACCTCGCTGTCTCGGACGTGGTAGGTGATTTCAAACTTATGCTCAGGGTACTTGTCATTCCAACAGGTCGCAACAATCGTGCAATCGGCCGGGATTACGGGGCGTGCTTCGTCGGGCGCCGGGTCGGGCGCCGGGGTTTCCGCGGCCTTGGCTTCCTGCAAGGCTTCGAGGAACTCGCGGCGGCTTTCGCGCGCTTGTTCGACGTACGACTCTTGCTCCTGCACTCGCTGCTGTTCGGCTGCCGCGTGATCTTCGCGGGCCTGCCTCGCCTGTTCGAGGTAGAGTTCCTTCTCTTTTTCACGCAATGCGATGGCGGCCAGATGCTTCGCCCGGTTCTGGCGGGCGGCTTCCAGGTAGTCGGGCTCCATGGTTTTGCCGAGCGAGTCGGCCGCCCAGGCGAGATTGGGCGAAACGAAGGCGTTGTAGCCGGCCGTTGTGACAACCGCTCCGGCCACGGCCCCGACCGCGCCGCCGATCATGGCTCCGGGCGGCCCGCCGAAGAACGTGCCGGCCGTCGCGCCTGCCTTGCCGAATGCCAGAGCGCCCTTGGCCGCAACCCATCCCTTGGCGCCCTCGTCGAGCGCGGCCACGGTCGCACCGCCCAAATCGATCTCGGCAAGGTGGCCGGCCACCCTGGCCCCGCCGTCGCTGGCGGTATTGACCACGCCAAGAACCTGAAACGCCCCGCTTTTCGCCAATCGCCCGCCGGCTTCGACCAGCTTCTTGTGTTGCCGGAAGCAATTCCTGTGCGCGCTGGTGTTGAAGCCAGGTGTAGCGTCATACTTCAACCAGTTCTTGAACTTCCTGTTCACCTTGGTTGTAGACCACTTCTCGACCGTCCCGTGGATTGTACCGATGGCGCTGGCGCCCAGGTCGCGGTGGGTGCCGGGCGTAGTGTCAAACGGGCCGGATGGCGCGGGCGGCTGCGAAGTGGGTTGCGGCTGCGCCGGCGGGCTCGCATCCGCCGGCGGCCGACGAATCTCCGCCTGCTGCCCCAAGGCCATGGCCGGCACTATCGCCGTCGCAACCATTAGAAGCAAGTACCCGCACCCTTGCCTGCCATTTCGCATCACCGGACACCTCCTTTCCGAATCGCGTCGGCAATCGTGGGAAAGTGGACGAGGTCCAGCCGCGTCCATTGCAGCCGGCCGTCCACGCGCTTGAAGGTAATGGCCAGGCAGAAGTCGGGATTCTGGTCTGGTGTCAGATAGGCCTGCGCCCACGCGTCATCGGCCAGCCAGAAGACGGGCGCGAGTTGCTCGAATGCGTCCGGCGGCATCTGCCTTATCAACTCCGCCGAAGCCTGACTCGTGCACGAAGCCAGCTCGACGAAGAAGGCCGCGTTCCCCTCGCTGCCGGCCGTGAGAAACCTGTCGCACGACCGCACGATCTGTCCGAGCACGGGCGGCATGGGATTCTCGTCATCGAACGCCTTCTCCCCCATCGCCAGTTCCATCGACCGCATGTACGCGCCGAGCAACTGAACGGCAACGGCCGGAGTGTTGATCTCGTTGAGTACCTCCTGCCGCTCGTCGAGCCGCAGTGCCTCGCGCCAGGGCTTCCGATCGCAGGCAAGTTGTTCGAAGGTTTCCATGTTGTCGGCCACGGCGCGGGCAAGCTGCTCCGCGCGGAAGCCGTCGCGTCGGAGCCAGTCGGGTGTAAGGTCCATGGGCGACTCGCCACGCCGGCGGACCCATTCGCCGCACAGAAGTTCCACGCGCTTGATCTTCGGCTCCGGTTTTACCTGCCACTCGGTGATCAACCACACGTCGCTCCACGGATGATAGAAGCCCACCAAGGGTGCTTCGGACGTGGAGCGGCCGATCTCGAACAACGACCGCGCGAAGAAGT
The DNA here is from genome assembly GCA_040772845.1 of Thermoguttaceae bacterium. Classification (GTDB taxonomy): domain Bacteria; phylum Planctomycetota; class Planctomycetia; order Pirellulales; family Thermoguttaceae; genus PWXP01. The sequence goes on along the minus strand of JAXGXG010000001.1, from coordinate 2,704,896 downwards.
ACGACCAGCCCAGGTCCGATTGGTCTTCCCAGACGAGCCGGTTGAGTTGATCAAGCTTTTCGCGTGCCTGGGGCGTCAGGAAGGCATCCCAGGCTAATTCGCCATTGACCGCGCACCCGTTCCGCAGATTGACCACGGCATCCCAGAAGCGGTCGAGTGCCGCATCGTCGACCATTGCGCGGCTTGTCGCTGGCGGCGCGGCCGGCTGCTGTTGGGCTCTCGCCAGACGCCAACTGCCGTCATGCGTCAGGAAGGCGGTTACCGCGATCAAAACGGTGACCGCGACAACGTACCAGGCAGAAGCCTGCTTCCGAATCATGCCTTGCACCGCAATCGACCCGACGCGCATAAGGAGGTCTCCGTATCATGCTTGAACTTCAGACGGGCCGTCAACTTTGTGCCCTGGATACGCTGTCGGAAAACGCTATTGCCGCTTGCCATCGATCTTCGCGGCCACAACCCGTGCAAAATGCCGGGCGAGGGTTTCGCAATCGGCCTGGGTATACGGGGTTCGTGGGCTCTTGGGGAACGACGCGCTGACCGACGCGCAGACCCCAGCCCGCACGAAATGTATCTCCACATGGCTGTCGTCCACCAGGTGGAGCACGCTCGTCTTGGCGTCGTCCATCCATCGGCAGTTGATGGCCGCGTTCGTGGCCCTGCCCTCAATCGCCTCGCGCTGGTCCCCCTGGTAGGTCTTCCCCTCGGCCGTCCAGGTGTGGAACTGCGGCTGCAAGCCAATGCTTACCGACACGAACTCCGGCTGCCGCTTCTTGGAAGGAACCCAGAACTGGTGGCCCTTCCACTCAATACCCGGCTCGTTGGTGATCGAGAACCACTGCCACCACTCGACGGGCGAGCCGGGGTTCGGCTTGTGCTGGGGAACGCCGGTCAGTTTCGGGTCGGGCGCCCGGTTGGGCGCGATCAACTGCCGCCAGCCGGCTGGCAGGTCCGCCGGAATGGATGCCATCAGATGCGCGCCCAGGGCAACCGGCCCGCCGCTTGGCCGATCCCCGCTCCGGTATTTCGCAAACCGCTCGATCAGCTCCGCGATGTCAAGCGACTGCGGGTCCTCGCCTGCCGACGCCAGATACTCGGCGAAGCCCGGATAGGCCCGCGGCACGCGAACTCGCAACGCGCGTTCAACAACGCCCGGGTTGGCAACCTCAATGCGGATCAACCGATTGAGCGCGGCATAATCCAGCGGCAGCCCCAGTGCCTTGTGCCAACTCCGGATGCGATCCTTGGTCTCGGAGAACTGCCCGTAGGATAGGCCGAATTCTTCCTTCGCTTGCCGGAACTCCAGCTCCGTTTCGGCCCAGAATCGTAGCTTCTCGCGCTCTTCGGGGTCGTTGAAGACGCGCCACAGCGTCTGCGCGTCTGGGTTCTTCTTCTTAACCAGATAGTGGTCGGCGGCAATCTCGGCCAACGCATCGTAGTCGGCTATGCCCACCCACGTGCCGCTGGGCATTTGCAGGTAGTAACGCTCCTCGCCCGTGGCAAACGGGTATTCTTGCACCAAGGGAATGCCGCGGTGCCAAAGCGGCGTTTTCACGTATTGATGCTTCCGATCCAGCCCTTTCAGGACCGACTGCTCTTCCGTCGTGCTGAACACGCCTTCCTTTACCGTGATGGTGGCCTTGCCGGCCAGGTTGTTCATCACGTCGGTCAGCCCGGAAAGGACTTGCCCGTAGCCTTCCAACACGGGCCCGGCCAGCGGAATGTCGCCAAGCTGCTCCAAGCCAGCACCAAGCGATTGCAGGGCCGCCAGGCTGTTGCGGGCACTGGGCGGAAGGTTGGGATTGTTGAGCGTGGCGGAAAGGCGGTCGCCCAGGCCAACGACCGTGCTCGCCTGCCCCTTGACGGCGGCGTACTTCTGGAACCCCTTGAACGCCTTGTGCTCGGTCAGCTTCTTGAGCCCCTTGTCAAACTGCTTGACCTTCGCAAGCGGCGTGCGGAACACAAGTCCCGTCGCGCGGACCTTCGCGGCGTAGCTTTGCAGGTCCTCGGTGGCCTGGAACGCCGCCTCGGCGTACTGGCTGTACTGGTCGGCCATTTCCATGAGCATACGGTGCCGTGCCTGCTCGTCTTGAAGGTCTGGATCGGCCTTGAGTTGCTCGTAGGCCGTTGCCAGTGCCTCGTCGATTGGCTGCTGGGCAACGGCAACCGGCCCAGTTGTGAAGCCGGCCGCCAAAAGGCCGAGAGCAACGCCAACAACACGCCAGTTCAAACGCATGGCCACGGCTCCGGACTATCCCCGAAAGGGGGGTGCTCGCCAGCCCACCCGCTAAGACACACCCAGCAGAGCTGACAGGTAAAAATACCACATAATCTGGTTGCGGTAAATCGGCAGGCCCTGTCGGCATGAAGAAGACTGGCGTTCCATCACTCGTCCGGTCGAACCTGGACGTCGATAATGCGGTCGCGAGACGAGCGATCCTCGTCGGAGGAGTAGCCGCCCGGTAGGTCAACGACGTGGAAACGCGCCTTCCAATGGTCTCGGAAGTGCCGTTTCAGGATCTTTCGCACCGGCGGGGTCAGCAAGGCGAAGCCGGTCAGATCCGTCAGAATACCCGGCGTGATCAACAGGGCCGCGGCCACCAGGATCATCAGGCCGTCCATGATCGGATCGGCCGGCAGTTGCCCGGCGGCCAACTGCTCCTGCAAGCGGCGCAGGCAGCGAAGCCCTTGCCAACGCGCCAAGGCGGCGCCGAGTACGCCGGTAACAAGGACCAGGGCGAGTGCGAACCGCCACCCGGTATGATCGGCCAGGGCCAGCAACAGCGCAAGCTCGACCAATGGCGCCAGGGTAAGCAGCAGAAGTAGCCGTAACAGCATGAATTGCGTTATCTGATTGTGCTATCCGTCGGCTGTTTCGCAAGCCGTTCGAACTCTCGCGCCTGCTCCTCCTGTCCCATCTGCCGGTGCATCGAGGAGAGGTTGTTGTACGGCACAGTCAGTGCTGACTCCTGAAGCAGGCCCTGCTGGACCGCTTGCTTCATGAGCTTCAGTCCGTGTTCGGTCAGTTGGAGGGCTTTCTCGTGCTGCCGTGTTTCCCAATAGGAAACGCCCATGCTCACGAACGTCTCTCCATGCCGGCCGAGTTCGCCGACGGCGCTGGGGGGCATCGGTTTTGCCAGTTCCGGCATCGCCTTGTCGAACCATGTAATGGCCGCACGGTGATTCCCATCACGAACGGCATGAATGGCGCCCAGTCGGAAGTACAATCGGCCGAGCAAGTAGCTGGTGGCAGGCGAGGCCGGACCGTCTCCCGCCTGCTCCAGATAGCCGATCGCCTGTTCACCGAACTTCAGGGCTTTCTCGTGTTCGCCCCGCATCTGGTACACCTGGAGGGCATCGTAAAGCGCCATTCCCAGTTCCCAGTGGAGCCGTGCAGTCCGTTCCGTATGGCCGTCTGCGGCCTGGACCAGAAGTTGTCCGGTCCGCAAGGTTTCTTCCGTCCAGGGGGCCGGATCGATTTCGCCGCGCATTCCCACACACGCGGCCAAGGCGCGGGTCGCAACGCGGAAGCGGTGCTCTTCATCACCGGCCTCGTTTGCAATGACGTCCTCGACCACAGCATTGGCGCGGGCAAGCCACTGAGGAACGGCGGCGGTCTTGTCGTCCCATTCGCCCCAGGCGATATCGTGGGCGGCGCCCAGGTGGGCGTCAATGAGCACTTCCTTGGCAGCCAGGCGAATGGCCGGGTGTTTGGCCGCAACAAGGGTTCCGGCTACCCGGATGGCTTCCATGTGATACTTCATCGCCTGCCGATAATCGGGCTGACCGCCGGACGCGTGCAGATCACCCAGCAAGCAGAGGGCTCTCGCCTTGACATGCGGCCTGCTTTCGGCTGCCTGAACCGCTCGGGTAGCTTCGGTAATCGCGTCCTTGAGTTCTCCGGCCTGGCCAAGCACCTGGGCCCGGGTGACCTGATACCGGGCATCGTTCGGGGCCAATTGCACAGCCTGAGCACTGGAGGCAAGGGCCTCTTCAAAAGCGCCCATGGTCATCTGAACGCGGCTGAGCAGCCAATGCGCTTTGGCATTGTCAGGTTCTTTCGAAATGGCGTACTCCAGATCCCGCCGGCTCAACTCGCACTGGGTTGTCAGAAGGGTTTCCGCTCGAAGGATGAAGGATTCGGCGCTGATCGGCTCGAGGATGATCTGCGCCACCTGCATGGACGGCTCGGTTGGCTTCTCGCCCGGCTCAAATGCGAAGAGAACGCCGCGTTCCGGATACACCTGGCCGAGTATCTCTCCCAACTCGTTCGACACGAGAACCGGCATAACGCGTCCCAATTCGAGTTGCGTCGCCACGGTATCGGCAGGAAAGGCGCGCTGGAAACGCACCACAACCGACGTGACCCGGTTCTGGAAGTAGCTGACTTCGACCCGATCGAACGGCTCGATCGAATACAAATGAATGAGCATTCCATCTTGCCGGGCCATCTCCTGGGGCGCTCCCCAAGCCTTCTGAACTTGCTCCAACGTCGTGATACCCGGCGTTACCCCCTTGAAGCTGGCCGCCTCGATGACCAGTGTGTCTTCATTCATCGGATCGGGGATCGGTTCCAGGTTCTGCTGGTCGTCGGAGGCGGGCAGTTCAATCAGCCCGCCTTCAGATGGGGTCGGGGCAGACGGGGTCGGAGCGGAAGGTCGATCGCCGCCCACCTCGAACGTTCCCGAATCGGCCGATCCGGCAGTGGGGCCTGGAAGCACGCGCACGGCGGAATCCGGATGGGGCGCCCTCTCCGTCATCTCCGCCGGGGCATCGTCGGCCGTTGAAGAGCCAACATACTCCACACGACTTGCCGCCGATTGCGGCCCGCCGGTTGCTTGGACCGAATCGTCGCCGTCGTCCGTGAATGCTGCTTCGACCGCAGGCGGAGTTAACGGCAAGACGGGGCCACCCATCTCAGCCGCCATCCCATGAAGAGCCGATGCTGCAATCGCGGCTATGGAAGCAAGGCAAGCGAACGCAACGGTGTACCGAGCGAACATAAAACGTTCCTCCCTGAACGTTGTCCCGCAAGATGGTACTGTCCAGCCACTTTGGCCAGGCGGCCCATGCACCTTGCGGCGAAAAGATTCGTTTAACTAGCTCAGACGACTGAGCTCCTTTCGGAATAGACGATACAACTACCGCCCCGTGGCAGCAATTCAACGGTCGCATTCTACCCATCCGCGGAAATCCGAGTCCATACCGATATCGGGCAATTCCTCAGGCTTTCCAGGAAAAATCGGGTCCCACATTGCTGTTTTTCTAGGGCGGGTGCGCAAGGCCGCAAGAAGCCGGAGGCAATAGGCAACCTGGGAGGCGTGCGCAGTCAAGGGTGAGTTACTTGGCTGTTTCGTTTCTGCCTGCATCGCCAATACGTCATTCCGCCTTGAGACGGTCTTCGCTTGGGGCGACTAGAGATGGGACAAGGACCGCGTCGTGTTCACATCCAGATACGGAAAGAGCCATTATTGGTAGCCATGAATGCACCCACGTTCGAGGTGGATGCGTGTCGATTCTGCGACTGCCCTTGTCAACAGGTGGGGTTGCTTGGTAGGTTCTGTCAACGATGAGAAGTAAATTCGCACCTTCCCACAATCCGATTGCCCGCATCGCTGAGACCTACTGGGAGCAGTCGCGGCAGCCTTTAGCCAGTCTGGTCTTCCTTGCACCCATTCTTGTGGTGTACGAGACGGGCGTGCTGCTTTTCGGGGCAGCCAACATCCGGAACGGGGCGGATGCATGGCTCCGTCAGCTATTGGAGATGTTCGGTTTTGGGCAGTATTTTCTACTGCCTGTCCTTACGGTGTGCGCCCTGCTGGCATGGCACTACCTCACACGTCGGCCCTGGCAGCTTTCGCGGGGGTTGATGCTCGGCATGACGGCCGAATGTATTGCTTTGGCCGTTGGTCTACGGCTGATCCTCCACGTCCAGGGGATGCTCTTTGCGCAGTGGTCTGGTCCTATGCCCCTGAGCCTAGGGCCGCGTGTTGCATCTGCGGTGGGTTTTCTTGGTGCAGGCGTGTACGAGGAACTGCTTTTTCGTTTGTTACTGCTTAGCCCGATCGCATGGGGCATGTGTCGCGTGGGCGTCAAGCCGGCCGTCAGCTATACGACCGCCGTTTTGGTGACTAGTTTTCTTTTTGCGCTTGCCCATCATGTGGGACCTGGTGGGTATCCCTTCGTCTGGTTCGACTTCGTGTTTCGATTTCTTGCCGGCGTTTTCTTTTCGACATTATTTCTATTCCGTGGATTCGGGATTGCGGCCGGTTCTCATGCTGGTTATGACATTCTTGTCGGAGTGTTGCCCTGAGGCACACGGTTTGCAAGGGCACTGCTGATCGCCAGTTTTCTTTCACGGCGGCAGGAAACGCGAAAAGCCCCCTTGGAGGCTTCACCCGAATTGTCGTATAATGCGGTTGTCGCAATTGAAGACGATCAATGCTCCGATCGGAGCCGCATCCTAGGGGAGAAGAAGGACCGGATTGCGAAGTGTGTCTTCAGTGCATTGCAGGTCCCCATGGAACGTTTTCCGTCCGTCGTCTTCCGCAATAGAGGATTTCAAACGTGCTTACCGCCAGGCCGAAAGTCGCCGAGCTATTGTTTCGATTGTACGGTCGACCTTTGCATCCGGAGCTGTTCGTGGTTCATGCATCTCGCGTTGTTCAGCGAGGCCAGTATGAAGCGCGCGTCGATATCACCAGCGCCGGGCACGTGGTGACATGGCGTTATGGCGGCATGACCCTTACCGAAGTGGCGGCGTCTGCGCAACATCCGTTGCCGGAACGGCGGCGTTTGCTTTCTTACCGGCTGAAGGGACGGCGAAGCGACCGGGTCGAATGCCGTGGTGGTGTTTCCTACTTCGTCGATTTCCAACTCGAGCCGGTCGATCCGGAATTATTCTGGATTTTCCAGGAAGAACTGGCATTTGACGGCGAACGCCAGGGCATGTTGCACAAGTTCGATTCCAGTGGCCGAATCGCCATGGGCGCGCTCAGCTACATCAACCTGGAGGCGCGCAATCATACGCTCACGGTCCAGGCGTTCCATACTTTCCCGGATGACTACGCCATTGTGAAGAGCCAGTCGGTCTTCCGGCTGCCGCAATAGAGAAACATGGCTCTTCAGTGTCCGGGCGCAGGCCGCCATGGTTGGAGTTGCGCCTTCAGGCGATTGTTCCTTTCCGGCGAAAGGCGGGACTTTAACGATTCGCTCTGCGCAACCGGAAACGGAACAGCGGGAATCACTGCGCCTTCGATGCTTCGGCCGCAGCCTGAAACACTTCGAGCTTATCGCGAATGAGTTTGGAGTACGCGTCCTGTTCGACGGCTTTCTTTTGGAACTTCACGGCGTTGGCGTAGTCTTTTCTGGCGAAATAGACATGGGCCAGGGTATCGTAGTACGCGCCTTCGTTGGGGCTGAGTTCCAACGATTTCTGCGAACACTTCAGCGCTTCGTCCAGATCGCCTTCCGTATTGCCGACGAGCCACGCTAGCTGGTTGTACCACGCCGCCTCTTCCGGATCGCCTGCAATGATATCGCGGAGCGAATCCACCGCCGCCTGGATCATCTCCATCGTTTTGCGACGGTACTCGTCGCTCTGATCGGGCAGATGGTAGCGGGCAATGAGGGCATCCAATTCATCCGGATCGTCCGCCAGCGCCTTGTCGAGGTGTTCGCGCTGCTTGGCATAATCCTTCAGCGTCTGGTAATGGCACGCATAGAAGTAGTGCATGCGTGCGCTTGTCGCCTTGGAATCGATCCCCATCTGTTCCGCGGCGTCCGGATTTTTGGCAAAATGATCGACCAGTTCCTTCAGGACTTCTGCCGCCTCGCGGACTTCGCCGCGATCGTGAAGCATGCGGGCATAGCTGTGCTGTGTGAGGATGGTAACAATATCGCCCTTGGCGCCGTTGTCGAGCACGTATCGGAATTCCCGTTTCGCCCAATCGGGGCGTCCTCGCTGCCACAGTTCCATGGCAAGAGCGCGCCGTTCGTTCAGTTGGCTTCGGTTCTTCGCCTGCCGAAGCGAAAGGGCTTGCTCGGCCGTCTTTTCCGCCAGCGCGGTCTTTCCCTGCTCCGCCTGCGTCTCGGCCAGAAGGTAAAGAAGCACAGGAACACGGCGGATCTGCCCGTCGAACCGCGCGACAAGCTCGTCTACCAGGCTCCACGCTTTCTGGTCGATCAACCAATGGAACAGTTTCCTGAGATCGTCGATCTCGCCCTCCTCCAAGGCGAGCAGCCGGCGCATGGCGCCGATGGCCTGCTCCCGCTGATCAAGCCGTTCCAGCCACGCTACCTGGAACCTCAACAAGGCCGCCAGCGTGTCGGTATTGGCCGGAAAGGCAGGTCGTTTCAACGACGCCTGCTCCTCATCGATGAATCGGGCGAAATCCTCGACCAATGCCGCCGGGTTGTTCCCCTTTTCCGCCCAGGTCAGCAGCCAGTGCGCCCCCGGCCGCCGACTGCCATGCAACGTCTGGCGGATCGTTCGGATCACTTCAGGCGATGGCGTCTCGTCCGCCGGATACATACCCAGAATCGCCAATGCCGCCTGCTTCGATACCTCGTTGGTCTGCTCGAACCGGACAATACGGCACAGGGCGGAAACACCGGCGGCGTCGGGAAGCGTCGCCAGCGTTTCGATCCGACTCTGCCGGCCTTCCGGAGCAAGCCATCCGTAATTCTCCAGAATTTCCTTCACCAGCGGCGGGTCGTCCTCTCGCGTCCATTCCACCTGCATCAGTCGCAGCAGGTACTTCGCCCGGGCGGCAATCTCCAGATCTTCGTGTAGCGTGGCCTCACTCAGTGCATCGAAGGCATCGAATCCCAACCGCGCCAATTCGTCCTGGGCGCGCTGGCGCACGAAGTAATCGTCGTCGCCGAGTTGAGCGATGAGCTTTGCGGCCTGCTCGTCGGTGGCAGGCGACGGCAAGGCCGTTTCGCCCGGGGCGCAGAGCGCAACGCCGGCCATTGCCCACATCAGGAGGGCCGGTGCGAAACGACGTCGAAAATCGGTACTATTCACGGTCAAATCGCCACTTGGGGAACGCGTGTGGAGGTTGTATTGCCTGCCCGGTATTTCCAGCATACTTCGCCGTTCGGCCGCTTGACAAGGGCCCATCGCAGTGTTCATCCCCCCATAATTGCTACGGCTCGCGTTCCAGCAGCATCTTGACCGCCTCGTCGACCGCATCTGTGCGGAGCGATTGCTGGGGCCCGGGAAGGGTAGCCGCCAATTCCCCACGCCGGTCGAACAACTTCACTTGCGGCAAGGCGCCTGGCAACTCGAACCGTTCCGCCGACTCCACACCGGCCCCGTAGCGGCTGATGAAGTTGTCAAACGTTGCTCCCTGCTCCTCCAGAAACTGGAGTACTTTCGGCTGAGCCTCCGGATCGTCGAAGCTCACCGAAATCACCACAAGGCCATCCTCAGCATACTGCTCGTGGAGAGCCACCGTATGCGGGAACAGTTCCCGGCACGAGAGACACCACGTGGCCCAGAAATCGACCAGCACGACCTTCCCGCGAGAATCGGCGATAGCCTTTGCCAGTCCGGTCTCGTCGATCGCTCGGAGCGTGATTCCTTCCGTACCACCTGCCTGTTCGGCACGCAATGCCTCGTCTTCGTCTTGTCCTTCGTTCCGGGCGGAGCCGGTTTCCGGTTGCGAGGGGACCTCGGCCGCCATGCAGCCAAGGAGGATTGGCGGCAATAGAGCGACTGCCAGCAGGCTTTGCGCAACGCGCAGCAGCGTGCGCTCCTTGGACACCACATCCCTCGCAGCCGGATCACGGCCGGAACGTTCGCAATTCATTCCCATTTGATTCCACAACCGAACTGACGGGTTACCGGCTTGGCGGGCTGCTCGCCTGCCAGAATCGCGTCGAGTGCATCGCGCAGGAACGACTCCTTGACCTTGTCCGCCTTCATATTGTCGTCGATTGCGCCCGTATACGCCAGGTTGCGCGACGGATCGAGGACGAAGACGTGCGGCGTGCACGTAGCGCCGTACGCCTTGGCTACCTCCTGGGTGGAGTCGACCAGATACGGGTAGTTGAACGGTTCGTCCGTCGTTCGCCAGTCTCCCAGGTTCTCGCCTGCGGCTCGCTGCTTCATCTCGGCGAAACCGTCCTGAGGGACCTTTTTCGGACTGTTCGCATTGATGGCGATCAACTGCACGCCTTTGGATCGATAGTCACTCTGCAGCGCAATCAGGCGATCCTCGTAAGCCTTTGCCACGGGGCAGTGGTTGCACGTGAACACCACGACAACGGCTTTCGCATCGGCATAGTCGGCCAAAGCATGTTCTTTGTCGTCAACGCCCATCAACCCGGAAAACGATGGGGCCTTTCGGCCCACCTCAGGGCCGGCCATGCAGCTTCCGGCAACGATTGCCACGGCAAGCGACGTTGCGCCAATCCCGAATGTCCAAACGCCTCTCATGATTGGTTCTCCTCTGTGTGTAGGGGAAAAACATCCGAAGCCTATTAGCAATCATTCGCAGCACGCCCTTCTCGGGCAAGTGGTCGGTGCTGGCAGCGGCTTCGCCAGACGGACATTGCCCGGCAATTTGCACTCGATAGGGGGGCATTGCAGGCGATCGGCGCAGGAGAGCGTTGGCTATTTCTCGCCAGTCTGGCTGGAAAACGCGACTGAAGTGTGGGATACTGACAGTACTTTTCTTGCCACGTGTGGCAAGGTTCCTGCCTTCCTATGGAGCCCCCCTATGAACGGGAGGCCGCGATACGTTCCACTTGAAAGTAAGGTATACGAAGTGATGGAAAACGGCGATATGACGGATTCGCAGAACACCTCCACGCCCAGCGGAAAGGGGCGCTTCGATCTCTCGGCATTGCTGAAGAATCCCAAGGCCATGCGACTTGGCATCGCCGGGGCCGTCCTTCTCGTGCTGTTGGTTGTCCTGCTGTGGTCCTTTCTGTCAGGCGGCACGGATGAGAAGAAACGGCAGTCTTCCGACAAAGGGCCACAGTCCGCACCACGCGCGCCAATCGTCATGGACGATGAAGATGAGGACGCCGATGATGGCGAGGACTCCGAACAGGCATCCGGCGAAGGAACGGCCAAACCGGAAGCGCCTCCCGAAGGTTCCGAGGCAGAGGGCGACCAGCAAGCGGAGCCAGAGGTGCCTCCGCTTCCGGAAGATCTCTCCCAGTGGAAGCCGGACGATTTCCGTCGCGCGCGTCGCGAAGGAGACGCGAAGTTGGTCGAGGCCGTTGAGCAGCTTGCCCCAAGGTCGATCGGCAATGACGTGGTTGTCCCCCTGCTGACCGAGTTGCTCGCGCCGCCGGTGATCGAGGAGCCTGAAGAACCGGAAGAGAACCAAGAGGCCGAACAGCCTGAAGAAACGCCTCGCAGGGGCCAACGTCGCCTTACCCAAACGACAGCCAGCCGTCCCAATGCCATCAGCGGACTCGCAGAAGCCGTCGTGGCTGCGTTGGCAATCAACAACACCGAAGCGGCGCGAAATATCCTAGAGCAGGTTGTCACCGGCAAGTTCACCGCCGAGGCCGAGGAAACCAAGGTCGTGGAAGCGACCTTGAAGGCGCTTGCCGCACAGCAGACACCGGCGAACGAGGAGCTTCTGTTCCGCATCCTTACGGCCGCCGAGGCGTTTCGGCCATCGTCCGGACGCGCCGCCATGCCGCGAGCGCGTGGCGCGGCGTCGGGCGAACCCCTTTCCGCCGAGTGGCTGCGATCCCAGGTCCTGGCAGAGCTGGAGCAGGCGGCCTCGGTCGCGCTTCGCGCCAAACTCGCTGCTTTCCTCGCACAGCCAACGACTCCCTTGGCTTGGCGGGCTGAAATGGGCAAGTTCCTGCTCGAACCCGACGTGGCCAACCTGGGCGCACAGTTCGTCATGTACCAGAGCGATGCGATTGACCAGGAAACCCGAGCGAAAATCGAACAGCATTTCGCCGACCGCAGCGCCCGAGCCATGCAGGCAGTACTCGGCGTGCCGCAAACCGAATCCAACACGGGACGCAATATGCGTGTCGGCCGCGGTGTCGCCCCATCGTCCCGCCGGACCGTTGAACCCGAGGCCGTGCCCGACCCCGATCTGCCCTTCCAACTCGCACGCCAACTTTGGGGCGAGCGGTGCACGACCGTGTTCATCCGGCAATTGGAGGATTTTGGCAGACGCGACGACAAGGGGCATTTGCTTGCCCTATGCGCTACCATGCCGGTCGATTCGGTCCGGAGTGCACTGCTGAGGGCGCTGAAGGATAGTCTCGGGCCGGACCTGATTGAGAAATCCGGGATTCCCAACAGTCTGGTGTCGGACCCGGGGTTCCTGCTGGTCGTCAAGTCGCTGGACCGAGAGGAACCGCAGAATTCCGCCGCCCAACGTTCCGGCAGACGCGGCGGACAGCCCGGCACGGGCCGAACCGGCGACAATCTCGGTCAGGCATGGATGCAGTTTTCCGAAACGCTGGTCCGCTCCTGGTGCGAGCGGCTCGACGCGGCGGCCCTGATCAATGCCGAGGCGGCTCGCCTGGCAGGGAAGAACCCGAAAGAGTTGCTGCGGCTCGAGGATCTGCCGATAGAACTGCACGAGGGCGGTCAGGAGGGGATTCGAGCGGCTTATCACCTGGTCGTACCCGGCCCCTTGTCCGATAAGCTGTCCGGCGCCGCAGTGGGGCCCATGCGTATTCAATATGTGCGCATCCAAGAACGCACATCCATGAAACGCATGTTGGGCTACTACCGGCGCGTAGCGCGTGTGCGCGACGGCCGGCCGATTAGCGACGGCCTTTGGATCGACACGTATCGGTCCACCGACGCGCCCGGAGTACGCTGCTCGCTGGATATCCTCATTCACGCACCCGACAAGCAGGGCGCCCGGGACCTCGACCTCGACACCGAAGAGACCTTGGTCATCGAACTCCTCTCGGTCGAAGCCCGAGAACTGCAACCGTAAGAGGTCACAACGGAGGGCGAAACAGACAACGTACTTGTACATCGACGTCGCCCGCCGCTTGGGTCAGCCGTCTTCTCTTCCGGCGCGGCGCAGGGCGGTGGAGGAAATGTCTTCACGAAAAACGTCGGCCGGAACCTCCCGGCAGATGGCGCGGAGGCATTCCGGCAGATCGAGGTCGCCCAAACGCATGAAGCCGGTCCCCATGTCGCGGCCGAAGACCAGGAATCGGCAGCCGCGCTCGGCGAGTCGTTTCAGCGCAGCCTGCTGGGTTGCCGGATCGTTCCCATAATAGGTCGGCGACGCGATGCGCCGCAACGTATCGACCCCCACAACGAACGTAACGCCGTGGAACAAGGCCGACTTTGCCTCGAAGGTCGCCGCGCGCGTGAGCAGGACGGGTTGGTCGGCCTCGAATTGGCCCAGGCGGTATTCGAGTTCGCAATAGTCCAGGGGCGGTTTGTCCGCGTTGATGATAGGAATCTCGAAGTGGACCCGCGCGCCAAGCATGGTTTCGGCCGTCTCGGCCATGCGACGGTGCCCGGTGTGGAGCGGGTTGAACGCACCGGAGAACAAGACAGCGGGTGTCTCCACGGCCCCGTTTTCGCAAGCGACGTCGCGCCGGCCTAAGAGCAACTCGCGCCAGGCGGGCCGGGCGGCAGTGCGGCAGTATTCCAAGGGTTCGTCATCTTCCACCGGCAAAGATAGTCGCTCCTCGACCCGGCACGCTTCCGCCAGCGCGTTCAGCAGCAGCTTGGCGACCACCTGCTCTTCCTCGCGACGATTGCGGCGCCCCTTGGCCAGATGGAGCGACCAGCAGAGCGTCTCGTCTTCCGACTGGATGGCAATATGGGCCCGATGGTCCCCCTGGCGCGGCCGGTCGGTAGTCAACCCGGCCGTGCAGGCAGCGCCGAGCAGGTGTACGGTCCCCGGTTCCGCCAAATAGCGCGCCCGGTCGAATGCGACCATGGCCATCGCCCTCGCCGTTTGGGCAGAGCAGAACTGATCCGGGCGGCCGCCAAGCCACTGCAGCAGAGCACTCCGCCCGTAGGGGATAACGGCCTCCAGCAGCGTTCGGGACGCGCCTGGCGCCTCGAGCAGTTCGGCCAGCGCCCGAGCACCACCTCCCGAGACCGATGTAACCATCCGGAAGGGGGTGCTGTGGATCGAATTGACCAGGACTTCGCTTTCGGCAGTCATGGTGGTTCTTCTCTTCCAGAAAAAGTTCAAGATGCGTTGATGACGTGCGAATTACCTGCATGGCCTCCGTGCCAACATGAAGTTTTCGGACGCAAGCCGAAACTCAATCCTGCATTTTACCCATTTCACGCGGTTTTCGAACAGGAGGATGTGGTTATGATCAAGAAGGTAATCATTCTGTCGGCGGGGGCAGCCCTGGCGGGACTGGTGCTCTTTGGCACCAGTGCCCTCAGCTACGTTCGCACTTCCGGCGGGTACGTCAAGCAGGCGGTGCACGACAGTGTGCCGGTTGAGTTCCAGATCGACCGGGCTCGGAGCATGATCCGGGACCTCACGCCCGAGGTTCGCAAGAACCTGCAGGTAATCGCCCGAGAAGAGGTTGAGGTCAAGCGGCTCGAAGAGCGGATCGAGCGATCGAAGGAACGATTGGCGCAGGAGAAGAGCCAGATCATGCGGCTGACGGCCGATCTGGCGGAGGAAAAGGAGGCGTACACGTACGCCGGCCGGACCTATGGTGTGGATCAGGTCAAGACCGACCTGGCGAACCGGTTCAAGCGATACAAGACGGGCGACGCCACACTTGCCAGCCTGGAACAGATTCATGCTGCGCGTCAGCGAAGCGTGCAGGCGGCGCGGCAGCGTTTGGAAGGGATGCTGGCGGCGCGTCGGCAGCTTGAAGTCGAGGTGGAGAACCTGGAGGCCCGGCGGCAGATGATCGCCGCTGCCCAGACGACCAGCGAGTTCCACTTCGACGACAGTCAACTCGGCCGTGTGAAGGAGCTGATTTCCGATCTTCGCACCCGGCTGGACGTTGCCGATCAGATGGTGCAGGCGGAAACGGAATTTCATCCGGAGATTCCGTTGGACGAGCCTGCCCCGGAAAACGTCGTAGAGCAGGTTTCGGAATACTTCGGCCATGGCGACGCGAAGGCTGCCGAGTTGGCCCAGAGCGAGTGATCAGCCGGAAACGCCAAGGTAGGGGGAATCGCCGGTGATCGGTGCAGACGTTACACTGGACTTGTGTCAGAGGGGGCCTGTTCCGGGCCCTGCACGTGGGGGCGAGGCTCTGTCTCCTTCCGGCAATTTCAAGGTGAGTCGCATGTGGGGACACAATGCCAACAGTGCGCGGAACGAGCAGCGGCTGATGCTGTGGGTCGATGCCGTCGGCGGCTACTGGGTATGTCTGGCGGACGCCATTGTCCTGGGCCAGCCGAATGCGGATGCACGGGTCGATGTCCCGATTCTGGGCGACGTATCGAGCCGGCACGCCCGGATTCGGCGCGACGGGGAAGGATACCTGATCGAGGCGATCCACAAGACGCACGTGGACGGCAATCTGGTTCCGCGGATTGCGCCGCTTCGCAACAACAGCATTATTACGTTGGGCGATTCGGTTCGGCTGCGATTCCGCCGGCCGCACGCTTTGAGTGCGACGGCCCGGCTCGATTTCCTGAGCCGGCATCGAACCGAGCCGGGCGCCGACGCCGTGCTGCTGATGGCCGATTCGTGTGTCTTGGGACCCAAGCCGAGCAGCCACGTGGTGTGCCGTCATTGGCCGCACGAGGTGATCCTGTACCGGCACGACGACGAGTTGTTCTGCCGTAGTCGGGCAGCGTTCGAGGTGGACGGCGTGGCGTGCGAGGGGCGGGCCCCGATTGGCCGAAACTCGCGGATTACCGGCGAACAGTTCGCCGTGGCGTTGGAATGAGAAGCGATCGGGTATCGTCCTGGCCCACAAGAGCGGCCGGACGAACTCGACCGAGTTGTTGACGAGGGGATGGGCACACGGACGTCGTGATCGCTCCGGACGGCCGGAACCCCCATCCTGCAAGGTGAAGGCGGGAAAAATGTGTGCTAGAATGATGGGATCGTATCATGCAATCGCAGGTGGCCGTTATGGACCTTGAGGGTCGGAATACCGCCGAGTTCGCCAGTCCGCAGGGCAAACGCTCTGAGGGCCGCGCGGCGAAGTTCGTGTACCCAAGCGGCTCCACTCCGCTTGCCGGCTATACGATCAAGCGGGGGGTCGGCCAGGGTGGATTCGGCGAGATCTATTACGCCCTGAGCGACGCCGGCAAGGAAGTCGCTCTGAAACTGGTGCGCCGCAATCTCGACATCGAGCTGCGCGGTATTCGGCATTGCCTGAATCTGAAACACCCCAACCTGCTCGACCTGTACGATATCCGGCAGGACGAACATGGCGATACGTGGGTGGTCATGGAATACGTGTCCGGCGAAAGCCTGGAAGATGCGCTCCGGCGGCATCCGGACGGCATGACCACCGAGGCCGCGTTGGCCTGGTTCCATGGAATCGCCGGCGCGGTCGCGTATCTGCACGATCGGGGGATTGTGCACCGCGATCTGAAGCCGGGCAACATTTTTTCCGGCGAGGGCGTGGTGAAGGTGGGTGACTACGGGCTGTCGAAGTTCATCTCGTGCAGCCGGCGCAGCGGCCATACCGAAAGTGTGGGAACGGTTCACTACATGGCGCCCGAGGTAGCCAACGGGCGCTATGGCAAAGAGATCGATATCTACGCCCTGGGCATTATCCTGTACGAACTGCTGACCGGCCGGGTCCCGTTCGACGGCGAGAGCGTGGGCGAGGTGTTGATGAAACACCTGACGGCGCTACCCGATCTGACCCCGCTGGCCGAGCCCTATCGAAGCGTGGTGGCCAGGGCGCTGGAAAAGGATCCGGAAAAACGCTATCGATCGGCCGACGCCATGCTGGCCGACCTGCCGGCGCCCAGTCAGGTACTGCCTGGGGCCGGCCGATTGCCTTCGGGAACTTATTCGGCCTACACGGGTTCCTCGTCGGCGGATACGGTCACAGCGCAGGCGGTTGCAGGCGATGAGGAGCCGATCTGGCGCGCCATTCGGGACAGTACGGCCCGAGCCTACCAGAGCTGGCAGCACGCCAATCTGGGCACGCCCGTCCGGGTTGTTCTCATCCTTGCCGGGCTTTTCGCATTACTGGCCAATGTAGGGTTCCTCGTGCCGGTGCTGATCGGTCTGCTGGCGCTTTACGGGGCGTATCGTCTGGTGCGATCGCTGGTGCTTGCCTCGCTGCCGCCAAGTGCTCCGCCACCGTTGCCGCTGCATGTGAAGGCACAGGGGGCGCCGCCACCGCCGCCGGCCCATCGCGCTTCGCGCCGCAACTGGCATCGCACCAGCGATGAGGCGGTTGCGGCGCTTGTTGTGAAGTCGCCGCGCGAACGTGTGGCCGATCTGGTCGGGGCCATGCTGGGCAGCGTGCTGGTCGTGGCCGTTACGTGTCTGATGCTCGGTCTGCTGCATAGCTACAACGCCGAGACGCTCCGGCCTGAGCAAACTGCCTGGCTCCTGCTGGTGGGCGTGGCCGCGACGTGGTCCGTATTGATCCCATCGAAGCTTTGGGAAGGGACCGAGGGCGAGCCGATCCTGCGCCGCTTTACTATGATGGTGCTTGGCCTGGGCGTCGGACTATTCGCATTTGGGCTGAGCCAGTTCCTGCTGGTCGATCTGACGCCGGCCGCCGGTTTCCCGCCCCCGCCTGCCTACGAACTTCCGTCTGGATTCTATGCCGCCGACGGCCGCCCCCTGCTGATGGCCTATCTGGCCGTTTTTGGAAGTCTGTTTGTCGTGCTCCGCTGGTGGCGGCAGGCGGACCCGCTCCGCCCGGCCCGATTGCGATTCTGGTCGGTGATCTGGTGCGTGATCGTGGCGGGAGTGGTTGCCGGCCTGTGGCGGTTCCCGCAGGTGTGGATGCCCATGGTCGCCGCGGTCATGGCCATTTCCATTCAGCTTAGCAGTCCGTGGATGTCGCGGCATGAACGGCGGCATAAGCTTCGGACGCATGGAGACGGACGATAATGGCATTCTCGGTACTCCTGCTGTTTGGCCTTATCTTCCTGGGCGGCGTGATCGGGCTGGTCATGCTGCTGACAAGCCCGGCAACGCGGGCCGTGGCCGGTGCATTGCTGTCGGTTCTGGGCGTTTTGGTAGCGCTGGTGGTGCTGGCCGGGCTCTTTCTTGTGGCGTTCCGAAGCGTAGACGTTCCGAGTCCCGGGCGTCAGAGAGTCCGAGTCGCGGCGATAGAGGCCCAGAGCGAGAAGATCGAGAGTCGGTCGCCCATCGTCGCTGAATCGGAAGAACCTGGGGTTGCTTCGCCGGATGCCGAAAGGGCCGCCGACACGAAACCCGCGACGAAACCCGCGGCAGAAACCGAGCCTTCCACCGAATCGGCCCCGGCTGCGGAAGCCGGTGTGCCGCCGGACTGGTTGAAGGGCAAGAGCCGTTGGACGGCGCGCGATGGGGCAAGCTACTGGATGCGCGTTCGCGTGGGGCCCTATCCGCGTGAGGAATCCGGTCTGCTGGGCGAACTGCCATTGCCGCGCAAGATCGAAGGTTTCGAGTTGCGGCAGATGCTTGACCGGGACTCCCTGTTGCGCGCCTTGTTCGAGGATGCGACGAATCGGGCCGTCGCTCAGTACACAGAGCTTCTGTCGCCCGATCCCCCGGCACACGTCGAGTTGCCGCCACATGCCGTGCTGACCATGCTCGTGTCCGACGCCTGGCTCTCGGCGGCGCCGACGCCCGACGTCATTCCTCTGGAATCATCGGAATCGTACGGCGAACTGGTCGATCTGCACGTGCTGCTGAAGTTCGATACGGCGGCCCGCGAGCAGATTGCCGCCATGTGTCGGCAGAAGGTCGTCGAAACACGCCTCATGGATACGGGAGGCTGCTTCGCCATCTTACTGATCTTGTTGGGTTTGCTGCTGGCATACCTGAAAATCGATCTCGCCACCGCCGGGGCGTACCGGGGCCGGTTGCGAATTGCCATGGTTGCGGTCATACTGATAGGCGCGGTTGCCTTGCTGTTGACCGCCTGACCGTCTGGGTTGAAGTTCCGCCTTGAGGCGATTTCTTCTTGCCGGCTGAAGCTGGGACTCCAACGGAATACTGTTCAAACCTGAAAACGGAAACGCCTGGTCTTCTCGGGTTTCTGTGCAAAGAGGACAATGACCATTCCGAGTGAAACCGATCGACTGCTGGTCGAGCGCATCCGTGCAGGCGAAGAGAATGCGTGGGACCAGTTGATTGGCCAGTATGAGGGCCGGCTCCTGGCGTATGTTGAAAGCCGGCTGCGCGATCGATCGACGGCCGAGGACGTGGTGCAAGAGACGTTCATCGGGTTCCTGACCAGTTTGCCGAACTACGATCGGCGTCGGCCGCTGGAAGGATACCTCTTCTCGATTGCGGCACACAAGCTGACGGATCGGCTTCGGCGCGAGGGCCGGCGGCCTGCACTGCCCTTATCGACCAACGATTCCTCGGGCGGTTGGGAGCCGGCGGCGGGGATTCGTCACGCCAGCAGTCTTGTGCGCAGCGGCGAGCGTCGCGGCCTGGAAGACGCGGCCCTTGCCGTCGCGATCGAGCAGCAGATTGGCCATTGGCGCAAGCGCGGCCAGTGGGAGAAACTCCGCTGCGCCGAGCTTCTATTCGTCCGCGGTCGCGCCAATAAGGACGTTGCCGAGCAACTCGCCATTTCCGAGCAGACCGTTGCCAACTACAAGCACGAGTTCCTCAGCAAGCTCCAGGCAGCCGTCCGCACGCAACAGCTCCCCGAAGACGTCTTTCCCGAACTGCGGTCGAGCTGAAGGCCCTCTTCGCTGTAAGAGGCATTCTGCCAGGCAATCCCAACGGAATAAGACGCATCCACAAGACTGCAACATCACCGCGATCAAGACACACAAGAGGGGTCTGATGCAGCAGTTGTTCCCGTTGCCAGAGGGAGGGTAAGGGATGGCAAATAAGAAACGCGAACTCACTGAAGTTGCTGGCTTCCCGGATGGAGTGCCGCCGCTACTGGAGACCCTGCGCAACTTGATCATCCACGCAAGGCAGAAGGTGTTGAGCACGGCCAACACGGCCCAGGTCGTCACGTATTGGGAAATTGGCCGGCACATCGTGGAATTCGAGCAGGGAGGTGAGACGCGAGCAGCTTACGGCAAACGGCTGTTGGCCGATCTGGCTGACGCCCTGACTCGCGAATTCGGCAGGGGGTTTGATGAACGCAATTTGCGGAATATGCGGGCGTTTTTCCTGCAATTTCCAATTCGGAACGCACTGCGTTCCGAATTGAGCTGGACGCACTACCGCCTACTCCTTCGCGTCGATTCGGCAGCCGCACGTCAGTGGTATCTGCAGGAAGCCGCCTCGCAAAACTGGAGTACTCGCGTCCTGGAGCGACAGATCGGAAGTCTCTCGTACGAACGGCTGCGGTCCAGCCAGGACAAAGAACCGCCCTCGAAGATATTGCCGCCGCCAACACCGACGGCCCGCGATTTCGTTCGCGATCCGGTCATGTTGGAGTTTCTCGGCTTGCCCGATACGGGTCGCTTGCTGGAAGAGGATCTGGAAGCTGCACTCATGGACAAGCTGCAGCAATTCCTGCTGGAACCCGGCAAGGGGTTTGCCTTCGTCGCCCGTCAGCAACGCGATCAGCAACATGACCTTCTCGCTCTTCCAGTTCGACGTCGCGCTCCGCACCGGCCTGTCGCCCACCCTGATTGTCGCCCTGCAAGCGGTCGGTGGCGCGGCAGGCAATATGATCTGCGTCCACAATGTCGTTGCTGCCTCAGCCACCGTCGGGCTGCTGGGCCAGGAGGGCGCCATAATCCGCCGCACCCTCATTCCCACCATCTACTACCTGCTCGCCGCCGGTGCAATCGGCATGGCTCTTAGCTTCTTCTGACGAAAAACCGATATGGCATCAACCTATCTCAGCGTTCATTACCATCTGGTGTTCGCAACGAAGAACCGAGAACCGTTGGTCGCGCCCGCCTGGCGGGCACGCTTGCACGAATATCTGGGCGGCACAATATCGGGTCTCGGTGGTTTCCCGCAAGGCGTCGGCGGCACCGCCGACCACGTGCATCTGCTCGTCGGCCTGAAGGCTACGCACTGTCTGGCAGACGTGTTGCGCGACTTGAAGAAAGCCGCTTCGCTGTGGGTCCATCGTGAAATCGGACGGTTGGCATTTGCATGGCAAGAAGGCTATGCCGCGTTTACCGTAAGCGCCACCGCCCGACAACCGGTTCAGAGCTATACTGCGAGCCAGGGGGAACACCATCGCCTGAAATCCTACACTGACGAATTAATTGAGATGCTGACGCGAGCAGGAATTGATTACGATCCCAGATATCTCGATTAAACCGCTTCGCCCCCTCCGGGGTCGCCAGCGGGTGTCGTAACACGATCGACCCCGGAGGGGTCGTAGCCATTAGCCCCGGGTCGCCGAGCGAACCCGGGGTTGCAGGTCCCCGCGTAACACGTTCGACCCCGGAGGGGTCGCAGACATGCTTCGCCCCCTCCGGGGTCGCTAACGGGGTTCGTAACACGCAACCCCGGGTCCGCTACGCGACCCGGGGCTAATAGCTGCCATCCTGTCGGGATGGAAACTTCAAATGTCCCTATGCGGGGCCCGCGAGAGTCTAACGGACAAGCCGTGGGCATCTTCACCTTGCCACCTGAGTCAAATGCTTCGAGTAAGGAAGGCTACCTGCTTTTCGTGTGGTTCGTGTATTTCGTGGTTCTTGCTCCCCATCTTCCAGACAACTTAATGCGGCCCGTGTCGCGCCGGCATGTCGCTTGCCTGTCTTGTTCTCTTGCACCGTCGAGGTTACAGTATCGCAAGGGGCCGGAAAGCCCCTCGCCATAAGCAGCGCCCCGCCAACCGATCCCGCCAGGGTAAGACGTGCCGCTGCCAAGCTTAACCTTGAAGCCACCATCAAACCCCGAGCCCGATCTAGAAAAAGTACCAAATAGCTTCAATTCCTCCCTCTCCGATTGCCCCCGACAGGCATTCCGAACGCGATGCTTTCAGCACGAGCCTTCATTGCATGTGTGTGCCTCACCATTTTCGCCGGGGCAATCGCCTTACGCATCGAGTATCTCAACGCCGGGCTTGGTGGTTATTTGCCACATTATGAAGGCAAATGGCGTTTTGCCGCACGAGCGGCAGAGCGACTTTCGCAAGAGCGACGTATCCGTGATGCCCGGTTCCAGCAATTCTTGGAGACACAAGAGCGTGCACCAACCGATCAAGAACTCAAAGACTTATTAGCCTCCCCTCTGATTCCTCAGGAAATCACCTCGATAGAAACAAGGGTGGAAGAACAGTTTCGTAAAGATCAACGTCGCGCGAGCCTCCATGTATGGCTGTCGACGGCTGGCTTACTTCAATATCCGCTAAGCTTAGCCTGTACCGTCTGGGGACTCTGCCTCCTCATGAGCAAGTCACCGCGAGGCCTCACACTCAGGATCGGGGCTGCAACCATCGTTGTCATTGCAGGGACGTGCCTGGCCCTTGCATTTACCAGAGACTACTATGGAAGCCTCGGATGGTAGAGAAACCAATAGACTAAACGAAGGTGCTTCATCATGTACCATTGTATCCTTCTACTACTCTTCACACTCGCAACCGCTACGACTGCACCAATATGCGCTGAGGAGAATGATTATCCGGCAGATACCTGTTGGGTTGTTAGCGAAAATGCAACTCTCGAATTGGAAAAGGGAAAACGGGTTCCTTTGGAACTTGGAGAGGGATTGTACATCATTGATATCGAGGACCAGCGTTTGTTCGTAGCGAGATTACGCCTTGGACGAATCCAGGCTCAAGGATGGGTCGACAAGAGACATGTCGCCAACTGTTTTGACACAGTGCCTCAATTCGATCCTGAGTTTACGGGCAAAGCAGTAGTCGGCTTCAGACCATACCTTGCGATTGCGCAGGCCCGTTATGAGGTTACACTGACTCCTGGAACTGTTACATCGACAGGAACCTGGACACGAATCGACGAATGCCTTGAGGCCGCAGAAAGACTTGCGCCAGGCAATCTGCAAGTTCTTTGGGAACGGGCTATGTTGCCACAACACAAGCCAGTGGCGGAACGCATCCGGCTGCTTGACGCTGTGATCTCGCGCGAACCTGAGAATGCGCTAGTCTTCTTCTGGCGTGCAATGGCAAGACGAGAATCCAACAACCGTTCGGGAGCAATCGCCGACTTCCAACGTGCAGTCGACATTTTCGAGCGAAGTGACGGACAATACGCAAATCAGGAGCATTTGAAGAAGCTCGCAACGGAATACCTTCTAGAATTGCGGGAAGGGAAATCGGCGCGCTGTGGGGGCCGGGGGAGGCCTCTTGACACTTGACACGAGGGCGTCGTGATCCGCCGCACCCTCATTCCCACCATCTACTACCTGCTCGCCGCCGGCGCAGTCGGTATGGTCCTCGACTTCTTCGAACGGCAGGACGGACACAAAGCCGCAAATAACCCACGCTGGTCCGGCACAAGAACTCTGCCTATTCCCGCTCTCCTGTCAAGGCTAGCTAAACCTCTCTGTTCGCCTATATCCCAGCCCGAAGTCGATCTTGCCTCGTGGAACGTATGGCGATAATCTTCCGCCGCGGGCATGTCGGCAATTGCCGCCGGCACCGCTCTCTGTCTGTTCCGGTACGGCGCGACGGATCGGGTGGACGAAAAAACCGGACCCTTCGGACGTAGGCCCCGCCAGTCGCACAATCCAGCGTGTTGCAGTCTTCTCTCCAGGTAAACGCAGCGTGATTCGACAACTGTTCCTATTGCTGATTCTGCCGGCTGTCGCCGTAGCGCCCGGGCAGGGCTTCGGGCAGTTGATCCTCTCGCCAGACGCCGGGCCGAAGTCGGACCCGCGCGAAATGGAGATGGACCCGCAGATGGAGTATCCGGGTTCCGAGTTCAGGCAGCCGGAGGCGATGGCTGCCGAAAACGACGACTTCGTGACGTCCGATGAGCTTGAGGCAACCGTCGAACGGCTGATGTGGAAGAAGGGCGACTTCCGGTTCACCCCGTACGGGGCCTTCTGGGCCGACATGCTCTACGCCACCGCGCCCACAAGTCCCGGACCGTACGTGTTCTATGTCTATTCTCCCGAGGTGCATCAGGGAAGCACCTTTTGCATCGATGCCCGCCGCACGCGCTTCGGGTTCGATGTCCAGATGCCCTCGATCCCCTTGCTAGGCGATGCGAAAAGCACCGGAAAAGTCGAAATCGACTTCCACGGCTCCTTCGTTACCGAAAACCGAGCCAATCTGCTGGTGCGCCAGGCCTATTGGCAGGCAAGAACCGAGGACTTCTCCATCCTGATCGGGCACGGGCGAGATATCATCTCGCCGCTGTTTCCCAGCACCCTGAGCTATTCCGTCGGTTACCATGGGGGCAACATCGGCTATCGGCGGGCCCAGTTCCGCTACGAGCGATACCTGCACTTCGGCGATGCGTGCCTGCTGGAGTTGCAGGGGTCGTTGAACCAGAACATCGTGCGCGATTTCACCAGCGATAGCAGCATCGTGCGTGAACCGGCCGGCTGGCCCGTTGTTGAAGGCCGGCTCGGCCTGGTGCTCGGGCAACGGGGTGAGGGTTGCGACCCGGCAACCGTGGGCGTCTCGGGCCATATCGGCGAGACGGGCTTCGACTTCCGCAGTACGGGACCGGCGCCCTTCTACCTGCCGCCCGAAAACGACGTGCGCATCCAGACATGGTCGGCGAATATCGATATGCGTGTTCCCCTGACCGAACGGTTTGGCGTGAAGGGCGAGTGTTTTACCGGTTCGAACCTGAGCGCTTTTTACGGCGGCATCGGCCAGGGCGTATCCCCGGCCACGCGAACGGCCATTCGCTCCACGGGCGGCTGGATCGACCTCTGGTGCGACCTTTCACCGCGGCTCCGCACGCACGTCGGTTGGGGCGTCGACGATCCGAACAACAACGACTTGCTCTACGGAAAGACGTTCAACCAGGTCCTCTATTGGAACGCCGTCTTCGAAGTGACCGAAAGACTCGTCACGGGGCTGGAGGTGAGTTCGTGGAAGACGAACTACCAGGACCTCCGCGCCGGGCTGATTCCCGACGCCGATCTGGAGCCCCGCCGACAAGGCAACGCCGTCGTGCTGGAATGGTCGGTCCGCTACAATTTCTGACCCGAGATCGCCGCGAACCTGCCTGCCCATCGTCAGCCGGAACAGGATCCTCCGCACATGCCGGACACGACTGCCAAACCCCGAGAGGAACCGGTTTGTATCACGGTATACTGCCCGGTTCGCCCCCATTGACAGTCGCCAACTGGAAGTACAATTCGAGATTGATGCTCTCCGAGAGGGACGTAACGCTGCCGTCGCCCAGCAGGACATTCATGCCGCCGTTAGTTTCACCTCCGTGGCGGCTACTATTGACGTGGCGGCAGCGTCCAACCTGGCTTGTCTACTGTGGGATCGTGACACTGGGCGCAGTAGTCGATGGAATCTTTGTGCATCTTGTGGCAGACGCCACAGTCGAGCTCGCCCCAGTGGGAGTCGTGTGGGTTCTGCGTCAGGTTCTTGGTGCGTTCGGCCAGTGTCTCGTAATCGCCATGACATCGAAAACAGTCGTCTTGGGGCACCTTGATCTCGCTCAGGGGATCGTCATAGGTGCACCGGACAGTGCTCACCACCTCCGAGACGAGCGTGCCGATGGTCCGGGCGTGGCAGGTCTGGCAACGGATGCCGAGTTGCTTGTGCGTGTGGGCCAAGTGGTTGGAATCCTCCCAGGTCTTCACATAGGGCTGTACGATGTGACACGCGGCGCAGAAGGTGGGCCTCTGCGCCATGTCGCGCAGGCCGACCAGCCCTACGCCAATTAGGCCCAAGAAGCCGCACACTGCCGCCACGGTTATCTTGATTGCGATTGGCATCGGTTCTCCTGGTCCTTTCTGTTGCAATCCTGGCGGTCCGCGCCGCCCGTTTCAGTCTCTGTACTTTTGGCCACTAACCGCTCGTACTCCAGCGGGTGATGGTCTTTCATCCGCTCCAGAGTTATCTTGCCGGTAAATATGCTCGAATCGAAGGGCAAGACCCCCTCCGCGAAATGGGTAATGTAGAGATGCCAGGTCACGATGGCCAGGAAGGCTAGCACGGCTTCGTAGCTATGTACGATCTTGGATGCCGGCAGAAGCACGCCCGGCAGAAAACGTGTGGCGTAGACCGGGAACAGGAGGATCAAGCCGGTGATGCCCATGACGACAACACCCCAGATCACCGACCAGTACTCGACCTTCTGCCGGAAGTCATAGCGGTCGTAGCGAGGCTTTTCCGTGCGCAGGCCGAGCAGGAAGGCCACAGAGGCCAGGCCGTCGCGCGCGTCGCGCACGCCGGGGAGCATCGCTGTCGGGCGCGGGCGGACGAGGATCAGCTCGCAGACGACGACGACGGCATGGTAGAGCACCTCGGCAATCAGTACCACGGCAAAGAAGTGGTGCACCATGCGAGCCTGCTGTAGCCCGCCGAATACGCCCAGGATGGCGTGCGCCCAGCCGGCGCTGCTGTACCTCTGCGGCAGCCCAGTGAGGCACAGCATGCTGAAGGAGACCATCAGCAGAATATGCTCAATCCGCTGGCCCGCGGCAAAACGGAGGACAACTGTGCTTCCCTGCTTGCTCATGACTGATTCCCTCCCCCATCGCGTCTGCGTACTCGGTGCAGGATATCCAGCAGGATGTAGAGCAGCATCGCCCCGATGATTAGCGGGACGCCAATCCTGTAGACCAGCTCCAGCACGTAGAGTAGAGGCGATGCCGTCCCATCCGTGCGGAAGTGGCCGTATGCCGTCGTCGCGAACGCAGGCCCGGCGCCCTGATGACACTTGACGCAGGCCCGCAACAGGTTCGCTGGCGCGACCGAAGAGCGGGCATCGCTGGGGGCATGGATGGCATGCGCGGCGTGGCAGTCGCTACAGACGGCCTCATAGCGTTCGGCCGCAGGGTCGGTGACGCGATAATACTCAACCGTGGCGCCATGGAATGTCTTCAGGTAGCTCTCATAGGTGTCTTTGGGCAGTCCGTGCTTCTCCGTCACCTGCTGGTCAGCATGGCATTGGCCACACTTCGCCGGAATGTTGAGACGAAAGGTCGCGGTCCGGGTCTCTCCTCCGGCCGGGTCACCATGGCAGCCGGTGCAGCCCGGGGCCGCCATGTCACCGGCCAGGTAGGCCACACCATGCACAGAGGCCGCCCATTGGGCATACTCCATGGGGTAACGTTCGGCCCATTGCTCGGCGGCGACAGCCCACGTCGGTGGTGCACTCGCGACCGCCGCGGGCAGCGGTGGGGCGCAAGCCGCAAGGGCGACCAACAGCACGAGAGAGCAGACGCAAAGACACGTAACCCGCTTCAAGTCATTACCTTCTTTCGAGAGATGCATTACGGGGGCCCACCGTCTGCCCAGATGATGCAGATTGGCCATTCGGTCGGTTGAGCAACTAGTCGTGGGTCAGTGGAGGTGGGACGGTCAGGGCTCCTCGGCGGCGGCATTCGTGCCGGCGAGGCGGCCGGAGGCGAAGTTCCAGGCCATGTGCGCGCCGTGGCTGCTGAGGTAGAGGTTGCCGTGACCTGTCTCGCCACCAGCGTACAGGCCCTTAATCACGTTGCCAAAGACGTCGAGCACCTGCAGCTTGGTGTTGACCATCAGGGTGACGTCGGCCGAGATGATCTGGACGCGGATGGGGCTGTGGACGTAGAAGGGCGGCGTCTTGATGCCGGCGCCGACAGTCTTGGCCTCGGCATGGCCAAAGGTCGTGCGCTTGAAGTCGGGATCCTTGCCTTCCTGGCAGTAGCTGTTCCACTGCTCGATCGTGGCCTTAAGGCCCGCCGGCTCCACCTTCACCGCAGCGGCCAACTCCTCGATGGTGTTGGCTACCTTGATGCCGTCGCGAGCCACAAAGTCATCGATCAAGCCCCAACCGCCGATGCCGCTGACATCGCCCTTGTCGGGGTGGGAGGAGACGACCATGGGCCACTTGTTGAAGATCTCGGCCACCTGACTGTCAAAGACCATGTGGCAGATCTTGCCCGTCTGCGCCTGCACCGCCAAGGCAATGTCATCGGTGGCGCCCTTTTCGTTGACAAAGCGCTTGCCCTCGTTGTTGACGAGGATGGCGCCGGCGTCCATGATGCCAAAGGGCATCCACGCCTGCTTGCCGGTGCTGCTGACGTTGGGTCCGGGCAGGTTGGTGCGAAGGCCGGGGCTGCCCCACTTGTCCAACATGGTCAGGTCGGCGCCCAGGGCGGCAGCCATCATGAGGCCGGAGCCGTCGTTATTGGGGTTGGCCGCGGGCATGTCCGCGATGTCGGGCGTGGTGATCTTCTTCTTGTAGGCCGTGGCCGCCTCGGTGCTGGCGGTGGCAAGGATCACGGCCTTCTTGGCCTTGATGGCGATCGCCTTGTTGGTGGTCGTGTCCATGGCCTTGACGCCGAGGACGCGGTTGTTCACATCGCGGTAGAGCTCGGTGCCCTTGGTCTGTAGCAGGATCTCGACGCCCTTTTCCTGCATCTTGGGCTGCAGCACCTTGCGCCAAGCCGCGGAGTTGGGCACGAGCATGTGCATGCGGTTGACCCGGTGATGGCCGGGGTATTCGTAAGGGCCGGCAAACTGCACGCCCAGCCCGGCGAGCCAGTCGATCGCGGGGCCGCCGGTCTCGGCCAGGAGCCGGAGCATGTCCTTGTCAACTCGACTGGCATTCGCGCCCGTGGCGTGGAGGATGTCCTCCATATAGTCCTCGATGCTATCCTGGATGCCCTGGTCCTTCTGCATCTTGCTCAGGGGAGCTGTGACCGAGCCGACGCAAAGGGCCGACGAGCCGCCGAGAGCGGGGGCGACTTCGAGGAGGATGACTTTGGCGCCGGCCTCAGCGGCGCTGATTGCCGCCGCGCAGCCGGTGCCGCCACCGCCGACGACGACAACGTCAGCCTCTTTGTCCCACTTGCTCGGTACGTTGGGCGATCGGGGCGCCTGCTGGCAGCCGCCCAGGACAGTCGCCGTTGCGGCGGCGCCACCGGTTGCGAGTGCGCCCTTGAGAAAACCTCTTCTTGAGAACCCTTGCGAACCCATGCTGTTGTCTTCTCCTACGATAAGCAGTAACGCGAATACGGTATAGCTCAACAGATATTGCCAGCGCTTGACTCTGTGCTCCTGCCTGCTATGACAACAGCCCGACTGCTAACATAGGGCCTAGTTTACAACAAACAGATGAGCTTTGTCAAACGCGCAGCGCCGATTCCATAGTTCGGGGCGGGGGGGTAAGCCGTGGCTCTGCAGGGATTTGCGCCGCGAAAGAAATCTCCGCCAAGCCCCCATTTGCGACCCGTTTTCAGCCTCTTCCAATACCGGTTCGCACACATTTCGCCCGAACGCAATCGCGCCGCGGTCGGTCGGCCCATGGATGCTGGATCGCTTGCCGGGAAGGCGATCCGGTCGGTTGTGTTGGCCAGCCGCGTGCTCCGTGCTTTCCACCGGAACGCTCACGGGTGTTTGCCTGCCCGGCGCGGGCCGTTCTCCGCCGATTGCTCTGGTTTCTTCCAGCCCAAAGCGGCTATGCTCCACGAAACACGGCGACCCGACGCTTCGGCCGCAATCCAATACGGAAATCGAACCCACGGAAAGGGAGGCCACGTTCGACTTTCTTGCGACCAGTCCAGCGCCCTTCTACCTGCCGCCGGAAAACGACGTTCGCATCCCGACGTGGTCGGCGAACTTCGACATGCGAGTGCCCCTTACGGAACGGTTCGGAGTGAAGGGCGAGTTCTTCATGGGCCGGAACAAGTGAAGCGCAGTTCCGGCAAACCGGCTACTCCAACTCCAGAACGACTGGCTTGTTGCCGCTCGCAGCCACGTCCACGGTGAGACCACTGGTTTCAAAGGACGCGTACTTCTCCGGGATCAGGGACTTTCCCAGCATGTCTTCGCCAACGAAGGCCACCTGTCGTTCCGGGTCTTGCCCCTCAAAACAAGCAATACGGACACGGCTCTTCCCAACGGCCGTGCCGCCTCCCTCGCCGCGTGTGACCACGGAAAAGGCGCCATCCGGTTGGATTTCCGCCGTGGCAGGCTGGCCAAACTCGTGCTCGATCATGACGCTGCCAAACCGCAAGGGCTCGCCCTTGTAGAGCACCTTGCCGGTCAACGGCGCCAGCTCCCGCTGCGGTTCACCACAGCCGGCCAGGATTATTGCGCCAAGCAGAAAGAAGAGACCAAGGGACTCCCTTGACCCGATTCGGCCGAAGCGCATTATGGAATGTGACGTTCGCATGAATAAGATACTCCAGGTATGTTCACGCCGTTGAAAGGAACAAGCAGTTGACGGGAATAGCGACAGACACCGGCCGACAGAGGCATATCCATCATGGCATGCTGACTGCCTCCCCTCCGTTTACGGTAGCCAATTGGAAGTACAATTCAAGGTTGATGCTTTCCGAAAGGGACGTAACGCTGCCGTCGCCCAGAAGCACGTTCATGCCGCCCGGATGATGGCTGCCCATCGGCATGTGATTGTAGGGAATGCCCTCGACGAACCGTTCGATCTTCGCATTGGGCGCATAGACCAGCACTTTGGCCGTGTACATGCCCTGACGCGATTGGCCCATTCCCAGGATCCACGGCCGGACATTTCCAGGCGGTGCGCCGTAACTCTGCTTCTGCTGGTCAATGTGAACAAACTCGGCCATGGCAAGCGTGTTGCTCAGCCCATCCGTAACGTCGCCCATGCGACGCACATAGCCCATCCCGAACATGCCGTTCTGCGGGACGCGCCCGTCGCCGGATACGTAGGGGGCCTTGTTCGGATAGGCCCCAGAGACACCCTGATACGTGGTGATTGCCCCTTCGCCAAGGTAGAGCGGCCATGTCGAAGAAAGGTCGCGATAGACGGTTGGGTGCGGCCACGAAGGGCAAAGATAAGCGGCGATGGCCGTGTACTTGTGAGCCTCGTCGGCCTGCGTGGTGTAAGTCGTCGGATTGGCCCGTTCCGCGTCCAGCATTGAATCGTAGAGCGCCTGTTGCTCCAAGAACGGCAACATGCTCGTGAACAACGCGTGCTTGTATCCACCTGTATCAGCAGGCGGAAAACTCTCCTTCCACGTCGTGGCATAGTTGTGCAGCGCCAGCCCCATTTGCTTCAGATTGTTGCTGCACTGCAACCGGCGGGCGGCCTCGCGCGCGCTCTGTACCGCTGGCAGCAGCAGCGAGATCAGAATGCCGATGATGGTGATAACCACCAGCAACTCAACGAGGGTAAAAGCGCGTTTTGGCTTCTGACTAGTGGCTTCTCGATTGTCGATGTTCATGCGTCCTCCACTCATTCCTTTCCACTTACTTCTCCCCACGTCTCCGGCGCGCCAGCAGCCCGCACGCCAGGGTACAAAGCATCAGGAGCCAACTGGTCGGCTCCGGAACCACCCACACTTCAAACGTGTCGAATCGCATGGTCTTCGCGGACGGGCCGTCCATGTATAGTCCGAACGCGGTGACATTGCCGGCAGGCAGCGGGTCGGTGAGAACGTCGCCCAACTCCAGCGACACCTCCGGAATGAACGTCAACTCGTGCCACGCATTGGCTTCCGTGGAAAAGAGCAACATGTGCTGGATCGCATTGTCGGAGAAGTCGGATGTTGTACCACCTCCGCTGTGGAAGGTGGTGGCGGAAGCGAACCAGTCTTCTTCGCCAATCCGAATTGCCACGCGAAACTCATCCTCGCCGCTCGAATTTCTGGAGTGGAACTTAAACGACGATATTTCACCCACCCGGACCGAATGCTCATCGGTCCACGCAATGCCAAGTGCTTCCGCTCCCAGCTTGTAGCCGTACCCGCGGCTTGTGTGGTCGGCCACTCCCGCATTGATGTTGTCCAGCCCGGTCGGTTTGCCGATGTTTCTGCTGATCTTGAGAACACTGGACGAAGTAGAGTCATCCGTGGCGTCCGATCCGTAATGAGCGTACCAACCAACGGTATTGAGCGGACGATCGCTCGGGGCGGACGTCGACACGCCGAACCCTTCGCGATAGTCAATGAACTCGCGGATAGTCGGCTCGGGACCCTGGAGAAGCTGAAACCCGTTGAACGCCGCGGTGGCGTCCGATCGCATGTTCTCTCCGTTGATAACCAACGTACCCGTGCCGTCAACGGCAACGTCCCTGAACACTCCCCAGTTCTTCCCTTCCATGTATTGGAAATTGGTGCCCGAGCTATCGAGTGTCAACGATTCGCTACCGACGGACAGTTTGATGGTCTTCTCGAAGTTGCTGGTCGAGCCGCCATAGACGTACAAGTTGTAGAGCCCTTCCGCGAGCCCGGACAGCGTGACTTGCATCGTATTGGTAGAGTTGGCGTTGAGAGCGAGTTGGTCGTTCATCAACATATTCCATGCCTGACTCGTAACCTGAATCACTTGGTCGGCCTTATAGGCCAGCGTGACACCGGTGCTACTGCCTTGCGAATCAACCAGCGAGATGTTACTGCCCGAAGTCGCGGCGGTAGTCGCCACGCCATTCCAGGCGCCGGTCAACAGCGGAAGCGCCTCGGTGGCGCCGTTATAGAGCCCCCGCTGACCGAAATCAACGTTGATCAGTACGGCGCCGGGCGCGCCGGAGCAAGACATGGCGACGGTAACGGCAAAGAGTGCCAGAGTTGTGAAGCATTTCATTTTGGAAGCCCCTTTCCAATAGATCGCGAGATGAATAGGCTGTTGGGTTCGCGGCCGGTGCCATGCCGAGATCAGAATCGTGTTGTCCAAATGGTTATGTTTATGGCGTCACATATTGGTAAGGCCCATGACATGAGTCCGTCGAGCCGTCTTTGCTATCTCCGATTCCGCCGCGGCCAGGCCAACAGCCCGCACGTCAGGGCCGAAACAACCAGCAGCGCAACCCCCGGCTCGGGAACGGCCGTGAGGATCAGGTTGCCCGGGAGCCCGAACGCCGGATCGTTTGCGGTCACCTGCCAGGTGCCCCACCAATCGATATTGTCTTCGAAGGCGAACAGCCCGGTCACGTCGGAGCCGGACGCCAGCGCCAACTCGTCGGCCTCCTGGTACACGTCGCCGTGGAACAAGATGAAGCTGTCGCCTGCGACGATCGGGACGTAGTCGGGGTGGTCGGTGAGCCCAAGGATGCTGAGGTTGACCGTTCCGGTTTCCGGCAGCACGAGCTTCGGGCCCGTGAGCGAATCGTAATCGTCACCCGCATCGCCGGCCGCGAGGAACTCCCACAATAGCGTCGAGCCGGGTTGCAGGCTGAGCTGGTCGGCAAACGTGAGCATTCCAATGCTAGCTCCCGGCGCGAGGAACGCGCCGGCGTTGACCGTTGTCGCCCCGCCGACTGTGCCGGTACCGCCCAGCGTACCGCCGGCGTTGACGGCCACCGGGCCGGTGGCCGCGGAGCTGTCGCCGTCGACCAGCAGCGTGCCGGCCGAGACGACCGTGCCGCCGGTGTAGGTATTCGGGCCGGAAATCGACAGTGTGCCGTCGCCGGCCTTGATCAGGCCTCCGGCCCCGGACAGCACGCCGCTGAGGACCGCATCGACCTCAGCCGAACCGTCGGCCACGTCGACCGTGCGCATGAGGCTGCCCAGGGCGATGTTGTTTTGTAGCGTCAGTTTCGCGTTGGAGTGCTCCGAGGAAAGCAGCAGCCGGTAGTTGCCGTCGCCGTCGTTATTGGCGTTGCTGAGGAAGTTGTTCGCGCCCCAGGTGAGCGACTGCAGCGATCCGGTGCCGGCAGTGCGGAAGCCGACCACGCGGTCGGCGCCGTGGGCGCTGAGGCCCGAGTCGCCCCAGAAGGTAATGTTCGAGCCGCTTCCGTGGTCTCCGACCGGGTTGGACAGATCGTCGGCGGTGGTGCCGTTCAGATCGGCGCCGATCTCGAGCACGGCGCCGCCGGACACGCTGACGTGCACATTGGTGCCTGAGACCCAGTCCTGGTCAGCGGTAGGCCGGAAGACGCCACCATTGATCCGGATGCCGTCCTTGCGACTTGTCCCTTTCTCTGTCGACACGCCCGTCCACACCGTCAGGCCGGTCCCGCCAACCGCCAATCGCGAGTCTCCGTCGCTTCGGGTATCCAAGCCGAAAGTGAAGGTGCCGGACGAGTAATTATGGAGACACAGCACGAGTTGGCTGGAGAACTTCCCGCTCCCGGTGATGCTCACGTCGTTGTCGCCGCTGACGAGGATCGCACGGCCGCTGGCCCCCATCACGAGATCATGGGCGCCCATATCGAGTACGACGTCGCCTGCCGTGGAATCGATCGTGATCGTGGAGAATCCAAGGTCGGCTGTACGGCTGACCGTACCGGACGCGAGGAAGAAATTGGTGCTGGCATCGGTATTGGTAGCATCCAGGGTCGTGCCGGTTGTCAGCCTGCCGATGGCGCCGCTGGTGCTTCCGGAAAGCGTCGCGAAGCCGTAGCCGTTCGCATCGCGGACGACGAGGTTCGCCCGGCCCGACCCGCTGATGCTTTGCATGAGCACGCCATTATAAACTGCCGAGTAACTGGACAAGCCGTTGACCGTTACCGAGTTGCCGGCGCTGCTGGAAAGGTCGATGAGGTGGCTCATCAGGGAGTGGCCCGAGTTGTCGGCATTGCCGAAGAAGTCGGTTATCGTGAGGTGAATCCCATCGCCGCCGTTCGCATCGAGCCGCAAGGTATTGGATGCCCCGTTATAAGACCCCATGTACAACCTGTTCATCGTTTCGGTTGTAACGCCGGTGGTTTTGCCCTTGAGAACCAACTCACCCATCCGAAGCCAGACTCTGCCGTTGTCAAGCGGCGCGGCCGTGTCGGACGCCCCGCTGTAGTCGACAACAAGTCGGCCTCCATTGACGCTTGTGTCGCCCGAGTAGGTGTTGGTACCGGAGAGAATGAGCGTGCCCCGCCCGACTTTGTCCAGTCCGCCACCACCGCTGATGTTCCCGCCGACGTTGACATCGCCGGAAAGCAGGCTGAAGGTGCGAGTCGCGGGCATGATCATGTCCAGGTCGATCGTCTGACTGCTCGCGCTGCGACTGGTCAGGTCACCGCCCAGCGTAATTCCGTTGCCCGACAAGGTGAAACTACCCGCACTCTCATCGAACGTCATGCCCGAGAAGCTCGTGTCGGCGGGGGTATCATTGACGGAAGTGAGTCGCGTCGTGCCGCCAAACACAAGCGCATCGCCGGGCACCGGCACCAAGCCATTCCAATTACCTGCCAGGCTCCAAAGGTCGTCGGCGCCGCCGCCTGTCCAGGTCAGGACCCCCGGATTCCGGACAAGCTGAAAACCGTTCAAGGCGGCAGTCTTTCCACTCAGCTTGTTGAGGCCGGAGATAGTCAACGTGCCGTCGCTGCCGACGACAACGTCTTCGAAGACGTGCCAGTTCGTCCCTTCGACGTACTTGGCCTCGTAGCCCGTGGTCGTCAGAGTCACCGAACCGACACTGCCGGACTCGACAGCAACCGACAGTTCGATCGACTTGTTGTTCCCATTGGCCGAGCCGCCATACAGGTAAAGGTCATAGCTTGTCGGGTGAATGCCTGTCAACGTGACCGAAAGCGGACTATCGAGCGTTGAAGACGTGATGATGGCGTCGTTCATCAGGTAGTTCCACAGCGTCCCGCCGTAAACCCGCTGATTCTGGTAAGCGCTGTACGACATCGTCACGCTTGTCGGGTTGTCGAAACTGTCGAACAGCGCGATGTTCGAGCCTGTCTCGGGAATTGGCTGAGAATGGCTCGTCGCGGCTGTATTCCAGACGTCGCTCGTAGCACCGATAATCGCAGCACCGGACATTGGAATGAAAGGAGCCGTGGGGCTGTTCGACTCACGCATTGGTCCGAAATCGACGTTGATCAGCGCGGCATTGGCCACGGCAGCGAAAGCCACAACGATGGCAATGGAGAGAGCCGTGAAGTGCCTCATCGTTTGACCCCTTTCGTATGACTTGCGTAACCGGTTGCGTTGTGGCAAACATCACGAGAGTTCGCAAACCGAACCGTAATAACTCCAGGGCAAATCGCCCGAACATCGTTTCCCAGCCTCACACCAGCAACGATGTCCCATCAGGCCGAACCACCCATCACACTGTATCATAATCGAAGTGCGAAAAAATGTCCACGATTCACCACAACTTCCCTCTACACCTTCGCCAGGCTGGCCCAGTGTCCCTCGCGATACGTGCGGCCGAGCAGGGCATCTGCGTCGGGGGCGTCTACGAACCGCTCGGTTTGCGGGTCGAAGGTCAAATCACGCCGGCCCGTGCGGCCGAGGATGTTGGCCATGTGCGGCAACGACGAGGAGAAGTGACACAACCCGATGTCGCCTGCCGGCCGGCGGTTGTTGCGTATCGCATCGAGGAAATCGGCGCAGTGCTCGCCCGTGTCGAAGTACTTCTCGGCCTCCTCGCGCAGCACGTTCTTCTCTCCGAACAGCTTCCAGCCTTGGTGCATGTCGAACGTCATGTACCCTCGATCGCCGTAGAACGTGCATCCGTCCTCGACTTCCTTCTGGCCCCAATAGGGCGTCCAGAGCCGCAGTTCAAGCACGACCAATTGACGAGGCCGGTCTGCGGCCGCGTCGGCCGGATATTCGTACGTCACGTAGTGCGTATCGGGGTACTGCTTGTCGTCGTCGAAGTAGAGCGTGTCGCTCACGCCCGAAATGCGCGAGGGATGCGTCTTCATGTCCAACCCCCAAAGCGCAATGTCCAACTGGTGAACGCCGCGACTGCCGGCGTCGCCGTTGCCGAAATTGAACCACCAGTGCCAGTTGTAGTGGATCATGTTGCTCTGATACGGGATCATCGGCGCGGGGCCGACCCACTGGTCGTAGTCCAATCCGGCTGGCGGATCGGACGGTTGAAGATGTCCGATGTTCGGCCGTTTCCGGCTGACCCAC
This sequence comes from Thermoguttaceae bacterium, assembly GCA_040772845.1. Lineage (GTDB taxonomy): Bacteria > Planctomycetota > Planctomycetia > Pirellulales > Thermoguttaceae > PWXP01. Next base: position 2,668,000 of record JAXGXG010000001.1, on the reverse strand, counting down.
GTCTTGGCGACCAGCACCTTGCCGATCGCGCCCGCCTGGAGCTTGGCAATTCCTTCCTGGAACACCTTGGTGCCGCGAATCTGGTTGCCCACTTGCATCACGCGATCGTACCGGCGGGCCGCCTGGATCATCTTGCGGCCTTCGACGATATTGTGCGAGCACGGCTTTTCGACGTACACGTGCTTTCCGGCCTGACAGCCGAGCACGGCCGCCGGCGCGTGCCAGTGGTTCGGCGCCGAAATGGCGACGGCGTCGACCGACTTGTCGTCGAAGATTCGGCGCATATCGGAGCCGGCGTGATCGGACTCGAACACCTTCTTGCCATGCTCCGCGCGCGTCTGATCCGGGTCGATGGCGTACGGCAGCTTGCAGTCCAGCTTCTTCAGCTCTTTGCCGATGGCGATGCCACGACCGGAACAGCCGATCATGCCGACCACCATGCGCTCGTTCGCACCGCGCGCCTGGATGGCCGGAGCGGCAACGGCGCCCAGCGCCACGGCCGCCGTTCCGCAGGCGCCTTTTCGTAAGAAGTTGCGTCGTGTTTGGGACGTCATGTTCTACTCCTTCTGTAAGCTACTCGGATTTCGGTTTTTCGAATGCGGGAAGTGCCTCTGCGGCAAACGCCTGCCACTGGCGGTCCAGTTCCTTCGCATCCGGGACGCCGGCGTGCATCCACAGGCCGTAACGCAATCGGACCGGTTCCCCGTCCTTGATGGTCATCGGTTCGTGGAGTGTGAGGCAGGCGCCCATCCAGCCGTTGTCGCGCACATGGAACGGGGCCGGATGACGGGGATTGTTCGGATGGTCCATCAACGTGACGCCACCGGCCGCGTCGTTGGTGACCGGGCCGCTGTAATCGACCCAGCGCGCCGGTTTGCGAAATGCTTCCTTTTCGTTCCGTTGGCCTTCGCTGTTGAGGATCCGGCCGCCGCCGTCGTTCACCCCAACCGGCTTGGCCATGCGGACCCCAATCGGCCCGAACGGCGTCTTGCCGAGCGTGACCTCGCCTCCCTTCGGCGCTTCAAGCTGGAGGTCGATCACCAGCCACCACGAGTCGCCGTCGCCGGGCGCTACGGTCGAGCGGCGTCGATCGGTCATCAGCAGTTTGCAGTCCGGACCGTTCCAGGCGTTCACGGACAACATGCCGGCCTTCTCGCCGTCGATGTAATGAAAACCGTCCGCGACGAACTGGTGGACGATCTGGCCGGCAATCGGGCCGGCGTCGCGCCAGAAGTCGATTCCGCCGACGTCCTTATGTGAAATCCACACGGAGTTCTGGTGACTGTGCCCCCCCGGGCTTGCCGGGCGATTCGGGTCCTCGGGCTGGCTCGCTTGCGTGACCGAGCGGGCCGGGTCGCCCGGCATCCCCATCCGCGTCAGCGATCGGCCGCCGGGCCCGACCATCGGGTACCAGAACGGGCGTCGCAGGTTTTCGCCGAAGTGATATCGCGTCAGTTCCCGCCCCTCATGTTCGAACGCGGCCTGATCGTAAGGCAACGGAATCGCCTGCATGGCGGGAACTGGCTTTGCACCGGGCAGCGCCGGGTCGGCGGCATGGACCGATGCGGCAAGAGCCAGGCTCGCCACAACGGCAAACAAGATGCTCCAGTAAATCCGACCTTTCATTTCGAGTCCTCCTTCAATGAAGTTCAAGCAGCAGGGGCTCATTGGCTCCAGGCTGCACGTCAATGGCTATTCCGCTTGTGTCGTAATCCAGATATTTTTCCGGCACCAATGCCCGCCCCAGGCCATCTTCGGGCCTTTGAGCAGGATCCAACGAGGGATCTTGCGCCTCGAAACACATAACCCGGACTCTGTTCTGTCCGACGGCGGCGCCGTCACCCTCGCCGGGAGTCGCCATGCGAAAGGTTCCGTCAGGTTGGATTGGGCCGGTGGCCGGTTGGCCCTCGGCCGGTTGAAACATCACGGTGCCAAACGAAAGGGGTTGCCCTTGATACATGACTTTTCCGGTCACCGGTGCGCGGGGGCGGCCCCTGCCGCAACCGGTGGCGGCCAGAAAGGGCACCAACAATGCAACCCAAAGGCAAATCGACTTGCTCAACTGCGGCATCACGACCATACGAAGCATTGATCCAGTCTTGGGGGTTTCCCCATATTGCGACCATCGTGGTCAGGGCAAAGCCACCGGCTCACCGCGGTTGGCGGTTGCCAAGTGCCGATAGAGGTCGAAGGCGATACTGTCCGACAGGAACGTCACACTCCCATCGCCCATCAAGGCATTCATGCCGCCCGGGTGGCGGCTGCCCAGCGGCAGGTCGTTGAACCGGACGCCGTCGGCACGGTCGATGCGGGCGTTGATCGGGTTACTCACCACCTTGCACGTCTGCAGGGCCGTCGAATGGCTGCCGAGTATCCACGGGCGGACGTTCCCCGGCGGCTCCGAGTACTGCGACGTCGGGGACCGATCCATCTGGACGAATTCCCCCATTGTCAACGTGTTGCTCAACCCATCGGTTACACCTGCGATGCGCCGCGACCATCCGAAGCCGAACATGCCGTTCTTGGGGATATAGCCGTAATTGCCGAACTTGCCGTTGCAGTCGTCGGCTGCGACTGTGCGGGGCGTTTCCGACGGATACGCCCCCGCAACGCCGTTGTACGTCGACAGCGCCCCGTCGCGAAGGTCCACAGTTCCGTCGCTGAATCTTCCCATGTTCTCATAGACAGTCGGGTGCGGCCAGGAAGGGCAAATGTACGTCGCGATTTGCGTGTACTTGTTTTCCTGATCGTTGAGCGTAAGGGCCTTGGCCGGCTCACAATCGCCAGGGTTTTGGTATGGCGGGTTGCCTCCCGGGTTGAGACGGTCATAGAGCGACTGCTGCTCCATGTAGGGCAGCAGATAGGTGAACAGGCCGTGGCGGTAATACCCTGTTGCGCCGGGCGGGAAATGCTCCTTCCAGGTAGTAGCGTAGTTGTGCAGCGCCAGCCCCATTTGCTTCAGGTTGTTGCTGCATTGCAGTCGCCGTGCAGACTCGCGCGCGCTTTGTACGGCCGGCAGCAGCAACGCAATCAGAATGCCGATGATCGCAATGACCACCAGAAGTTCAACGAGGGTAAAACCCCCGTTCCGGTCTTCCCCGGACAATCGTGAAGTCTTGCACATATCGTAACCTTTCTTCACGCTAGCGCTCGCAGGGTGCCCCTTCCACCACGATGGTGCGGCAACGGCGCCATTGCCCGACAGTGAAGCGATTTCCCAGTGACACCCGCCATGAATCATGTCCTACCTCCGCCGCGGCCAGGCCAGCAGCCCAAGTACGCCGGTCAGCAGAAGCAGCGCAGACGTGGGCTCCGGAATAAGCTGGAAGCCGTTAAAGGCCGCCGTCTGGTCACCTCGCATGTTCGCACCCATAATTGTCAGGGTTTGGCCTGCTGCAACCGAAACATTTCGTAGGACGCCGTAGTTGGCTCCCTCCACGTAATCGTATTCCACCGAGGTGCTCGCGAGAGTTACCGACCCTACTTCGGACGGTCCGACATCTACTGTGAGCTTGATCGTCTTGGGCAGTTCAACGGTGGCAGACTCGACGGTGCCGCCATAGAGATAGAGGTCGTAAACGCCGTCGAGCCCGGACAAGGTAACCGTAATATCTTCGGGATTCGTCCTGTTGATCAGCAGATAATCCTCCATCAGGGCATTCCAGGTATTCGTCGTAACACCCGACGGGCCATCCGGAGCGTCCCAAACCATGGTGATGCCCGTTGGCTGGTCGCTGACGTCCACCAAGGACATCTCACCAGACCCTTGGTCGTAGGTGACATTCCATTTGTCGCCGTCGGACCCGATCACTGCGGCACCCGACATGATGCCGCCCGACTGGCCCCTGTTACCGAAGTCGACGCTGATCAGCGCGGCGTCGGCCATGTCAGCACAGAACACCACAATCGCAATAATAACCAGCAACAAGACGGTCATACGTTTCACGGTTCACTCCTCCTTTCGGCTGTTACCAACCATCCAACGCCTGCGGTCGTCGTTCGCTGTTCTCCATCGTTCTTGTCCTATGCATCGTTCGGCGCCGCCCAATGTCCCTCGCGATAGTCGCGGCTGACAAGGGCGTTGGCGTCCGGCGCGTCGATGAACGTCTCGGCCGCCGGATCGAACGCCAGAGAGCGCTGTTCGGTTCGGGCGACGATATTGGCCAGGTGCGACAGGACGGCCGAACGATTGCCGATTTCGATATCGGCCGTCGGACGGCGGTTGTTTCGAATCGCGTCGATGAAGTCGGCGCAATGCGCGCCTGTGTCGAAGTACCCTTTCCCTTCCTCACGAAGCCGGTTCTTCGGCCCGTAGAGCAGCCAGTTCTTGTGCATGTCCATGGTCAGGTAGCCTTCGTCGCCGTAGAACGTGACCCCGGTCGGATAGTCGTCCTGCGGATATCGGCTCCAGATTCGCTGCTCGTAGACCAGCAGCTTCTTTTCGCCCACGCCACCGTCGCCGGGATACTCGAATGTGACATACTGCGTATCGGGGAACTGCTGATCGTCGTCGAAAATCAGCTTCTCGCCGAATCCGGTGACACGCGAGGGATGGGTCGCTACGCCGAGCCCCCACGTGGCGATGTCAAGCTGATGCACGCCGCGGTTGCCTGCCTCGCCGACCCCGAAATGATAAAACCAATGCCAGTTGTACGGAGTGAGGTTGTCCTGATACGGAAACATGGGCACCGGGCCGACGAACGTGTCGTAGTCCAGTTCGGCAGGCGGGTCGCACGGCTTGCCCTTGCCGATATCCGGCCGCCGGTGGCTGACCCACGCCTTCGCAAACAGCACCTTACCCACCGCGCCCTCATGCACCCGGGCAATCGCGTCTTGAAAGACCTTGGTGCCGCGCGTCTGCGTTCCCACCTGCATGACCCGGTTCGCCCGCCGCGCAGCGTCGATCATCATTCGCCCTTCCGCGATACTGTGCGAGCACGGCTTTTCGACGTACACGTGCTTGCCGGCCTGGCAGGCGAGTACGGCCGCCGGCGCGTGCCAGTGATCGGGGGTGGCAAGGACGATGGCGTCGACCGCCGGATCGTCGAGAATCTTGCGCAGGTCGCCGGTAGCCTGATCTGCTTCCAGCCGGTTCTTGGCCTTCTCGGCACGGTTCCGGTCGGGATCGCAGGCGTAAGCGATTTGCACGCCTGCGGTCCGCAATGCCTCGGCAACTTGGGGGCCGCGCACTCCGCAACCGGCCAGGCCCATGACCATGCGCTCGTTGGCGCCGCGCGCCTGCACGGCCGGCGCTGTGACACTGCCGAGCGCCGCAGCAGCGGCCGTGGCGCGCGCGCCCCGTTGCAGTTGCGTTTCACGTTTCTTTTCGGGCATAGTGGACTCCGTTTGGATGTTGTTGTCTTTTTGCCAGGAATGGGAACGAACGAAAGCCATCGGGACAAATACCGTTTGCCGTCAAGGCTGGAGGTTGAGCAGCGCTAATCCAGTGGGCACCCGCAGGCGGCCAGGAGGGTTTCTTGAACGGCCAGATCGTGTGCGTAGGAGTACGGGTTTTCCATCTCGCCGCGGAGGATGCTCGCCAATTCGCGAAGCTGTTCGTCATACCGGCCCGGAATAGGCGGCAACTCCACGTCCTGATAGCCGCGTTTGTACGGATCGCGCGGACGGTCCAGCGCCATCCGCAGCTTCGGCGGCTCCAAGGGTTGAATCTGGATGGTCCCTTCCGTACCGCAAATGACGAACTGCCGACGTTTGTACCCTTCCTCTTCAACCACCGACGTCCGAACCGTCGCAGTGGCTCGCGGGTATTCCAGAACGGCCAGGCCGTTATCGTACAGATCATCCGTATCGGGAAGGGTGCGTCGCAGGTAGGGCGTCACATGTTCCGGCTTGCCCAACATGGACACGACCAGATCGATCAGATGGCAGCCGAAGATATACATGGCCCCGCCGCGGAACTGCGAAAGCCACTTGCGATAGGCGTCGCCGTCCTTCCGGCTCATGACGCTGTGCACCTCGAAGATTTCGCCAAGCCAGCCATCGCGGACCGCACGCTGGCAGAACTGCACCGCCGGGTTGTTGCGGTACATGTATCCCATCTGGATGGTGAGTCTGCGCCGTTCGGCCTCGGTCAGGACCTTCTGGAACGCCGGCAGCGATTCGCCGCCCGGCTTGTCCAGGTGCAGGTGCATCCCGGCATCGATACAGCGGGCTGCGGTCGGCGCCAGGTCGAAGCCGTCCATTTCAACGGCGACCGCGGTCAGGCCTTCGGTATTGAGCAACTGCTCCTCGGTCATCCAGGTGAGATCACGATAGGCCGGATCGTTTTCTCGCCGCTTGCGCCACTCGGGGTCCGGCTCGACGATACCGACCACCTCGTAGTCGTCCTTCAACTTGCGAAACGTGGCCATTTTGGCCGCAGCATGATTATGCCCGATGCCGATCTGCCCGATCTTGATGCGTTTGCACCCTTGCTTCGCCGCAACAGCCTTCGCTGTCGCCCACGGCACGGCTGAAACGGCTGCTGCGGTACCTGCGGTATATGCCAGAAATCGCCGACGATCGACGTGCTCCATGGTGTTCCACTCCTACAGATCCGTTCGAGGCACGTCCCCTTATGCCCCAATTGGCTGTGTTTTTTGCACAAATATCGGCATCAACCCCCCAAACTCGTATTCCAGCTTATTCGCTCCGGTCTCGCATGTCAAGCGCCATGATGGCAGGACGGAAAAGATTTACGGAAAACCTTACATTGCCACTTGCACGGGAAGAGTGGAGCGTGGACAATACGAATAGAATCACGTGGTGGCCGTGGAGACAGCCGCAGTTGACCCAGCAGGCGCCTGGCTGAAATGTCCGATCGGGCGATGGAGGGCGAGTCGGGGCGCGGGCGTAGGGGGAGGTGCTCATGGCAAGCCAGAAGTTTGTCGACCTGACCACGACCGAGGTCCTGCCGGAGGCTTTGCAGCGTGTGCCGGAAGCCATCGCGCGGCGGGAGCATATCTTGCCGTTGACCTTCGACGGGGAACGGCTGACCATCGTGATGAGCGAGCATCCGTCGTCTGAGACACTGGAGCGGTTGCGGTTTGCGCTGAATTATCCCGTCTCGGTCGCCATGGCGCCCCATCATGCCATCGGGGGCGCGATTGAGCAGTATTACGGCTCGACCGAGATTCGTCGGATCGATATGCCCCAGCAGCGGTCGGCCGAGCAGATCGAGTTCATCGAATTGCCCGACGAGGCGGCGGCAATGCCACGACACATGCTCGACCCGGGCAGCCCGGCCGTCGTGCGCATGGTGCAGGAGATCATCGGCGAGGCGATCCAACTGACGGCCTCGCGAGTCCTTATCTTGCCGGTTCGTAATCGGGTGAAGGTGGCCTACCGCATCCAGGATGCCGTCTACACGCGGGAGGATGTGCCGCGCGAAATGCATTACCCCATTCTGGTTCGGCTCATGGTCATGACGAACCTTTCGGGGCTCATTCGCGTACACATGGGCGACAAAGAGCTCTCCTTACGCGCCGTGTTCAAGCCTTCGCAGTTCGGCCTGCTGGCCATGATCGAGGTGGGAGGCGACGGCGCGGGGCTGGAGCATTGGCAGGCCAAGTCCAAGCGTTTGGGGTATCCGCTGATCGAACCGGACGTTCCGCAGATTCCTCCTGAAGTGCTTGCCCTGCTGCCGGAATCGGTCGTTCGTCATGGCCGCTGCCTGCCGGTCTCGCGCGAGGGCCACAATCTGACGGTCGCCGTCAGCGATCCGCCCGAGCCCGACCTTCTGGAGCAGTTGCGGTTCCTTACCAACTGCGCCATCAACGTTGTCCTGGCGCCGGCAGGCGCCCTGTTGGCCGCGATCGACCGCTGCTACGGCCCGGCCGATCCGGAAACGGCCGACGTTATCCTTTGGGAACTGGCGCAGACGCCCGATGCGCCGCTTGCGGCCGAGGAAGCAGCGCCTCGAAACCGCACCAAACCGTCTCCGGCAGCGAAACGTTCTGCCCATACCTTGTTCGATTATCTGCATTCGATCTACACCGATAAGACGCTCAAGCTGTTCGAGCACATTCGAGCCGGCGCCAAGCTCTGCCGGGTGAACGCCGAGTCCGGCGACCTGGAAGTCGTCTTCCCGCAATCCCACCTGATCGAGCAGTTGCCCGCCGAAGCGCGGGCCTATATCGAAAACCGGATCTGGGCGTTGCGAGAAGCAACGATCATCCGGTTGGAAAACTTCCTGGCGAGTAACCGGTTGGCGCGCAGTTTGGGCATAAGCTACGGGTTGTACCTGGCAGGTTGCGAGCTACGTGAAGGGTGCCGTCCCCGACTTGACCCTGGCGCCATGCGGGATGCGCGGTTGAACTTTCTGTACGCACTGGCGATCCGCACGTTTCCGGGGGTCCAGTCGAATGGGGCATTGCTTGCCCTGGTGACCGAGCAACTCGAGGCGTTTGCCGGCAAGCTTGTCCGGCTGACGGAAGACGCTTCGTTCGTCTGCGATCCGACCACGGCGTCGGAATACTTGGCTCGGTTGACACGGCAGAGTCCGGCGGATGAACGGCTCGACTCGGAGAGCCCACCCATCGAAAATCTCGTGCATTTGCTCCTTTCTGAAGCAATTCATGTGCGGGCTTCCCGCATGGTCCTTGTGCCTCAAGACGATGCCATCGAAGTGGCCTTTCGGGTGCAGAAGGCACATTATGTCCGGGCGAGCTTGCCCCAAGAGTTGCACTTCCCGATTCTCGCCCGGCTTGCCCGACTGTCCTCGCCGACAGGTACGCTGCATGTGTCGTCCGATTCGGCGCGTTGGGATTGCCAGATCGCCATGCACGTCAGTCCCTGTGGACTGGCGGCCTCGATTGACCTCCTGCCGCGCGATAACGCCGTCAGGGTCAGCCGAGCATTGGCGGCGAGGCACCACCTGGAGTTCGTCGAACTGGCCGATATAGACGTATCTGCCGAACTGCTGAAGATCGTTCCGATGACCGTGCTGCGGAGGAAGGGTGTGCTGCCGTTGGAACGTGAAGAAAGCGGCGCGTTGAAAATTGCCTTGTCGGTTGCGCCCACGCCGCGGCAATCGGACGCCTTGCGCCTGGCATTCAATTCCCTGATCACCGTGGCCATTGCCGCCGAGGACGATCTTTGGGCCGCCCTATACCGGCACGGTCGGGCCCCGGCCGATCCGCCGGCCATCTCACCCGTTGCCCTGGCCCTGTTGGCCGACGGGGCGCCCATACCACCCTAACCTCGCCAGTTGTACGTGCGTTCCAACGCCTGCCGTACCGTGCCGGTCAGAGTGTGTAAAGAGATCGGCTTGGCGAGCACCGAGAATGCCTGCTCGCGCTCGGCCTGCTCCACAAGGAAGGCATCCAACTGGGCCGACATCAGAATACATGGCAGCAAGGCGCGAAACTGCTTGACCAGCCGCAGGGTCTCCAGGCCGGTAAGCTTCGGCATGTGCATGTCCAGGATCACCAGATGCACTTCGGTACTACGGACAATCTCAAGGGCTTCCTCCCCGTCACCCGCCAGAAGGGTGCGGAACCCTCGCGGCTGGAACGCTTCACGGAGCGTTTCGCGAAACCCCGTGTCATCGTCGGTAATCAGCAGGGCTGGAGCTTCAATGGACATGACAGAATTCTCAGGATATTTTCCGGTGAAAAATTACCTGCAATTTGGATGCCGGTTGTCCGCATACGGTGGCCCTTCGGGCCGAGAATCTCCTAATTACTTGTAGGGGAACATGTTATAGGACCAACCGCGACCACAAGCAAGGCGAGTTAAGCCGAATGCGCTGTTCGCAAGTCCTTGGCTGGAGAGGACCTGGGAGAGGGTTAAAAATGGTCTTACCCGCAAAGTCGTGATTTTTCTCCGTGTTTTGGCCGCCGACTAGCCGATTTTTTGGATTTTTCGACCACTCCTCCCCTTGTGCGGGGATTAGTTGCGGTGTATAATAGGCCCGTCAGTTACGCACGGAGGCCAACCATGAGAATCCAAGTCCAACTTCCGCTGTTCGCCTGGGTTTGTCTGGAAGACGCGCCCGCTCTGGTCACCCTTCGACGCCTCTTCGAGACCATCCCGGATGGGCCCTTGCTCGAAAGCCTTCGGACATGGCGCGGCCGGGGACGTAACGATTATCCGGTGCTCGTCCTTTGGCGTGTCGTGGTGTTGACCATGGCACTGAGGCACCGGGATGTGGAGGCCTGCTTAGGAGAGCTGAGGCGGAATCCGTCGCTGCAGAAGATCGCCGGCATCGAGTCGCCGGAACAAATCCCCAACGGATGGAACGTCTCCCGCTTCCTGGACGTGCTTGGGCAAGATCCCCATCGGCCGCATCTTGAGGAGATATTCAACGTGATGGCTCAGCGATTGGGCCGTGCCGTGCCGGACTTGGGGGAAAGCACCGCCGGCGATTCGACATGGCTGAATGCTCGGCGCACCCGGGCCGATGCCCAGAAGCACAAAGAGGAAATGGAGCAGAAGAAGGCGGCAGACGCCGGGAAGGAATCATCCAGACCCGCGGCGGCGAGCGGCCCTTCTGAGGTAGAGCGAGGGACCCACGGCCCCGTCCCGTCTCAACAACCGGCAACGATCCAAGGTGCAACGGCTGCGGAGGGCTCAGCCGATTCGGCTGCCGACAAGAGGGCATCGAAGATCGAACTGGACAAGAACGGCCTGCCGCAGCCGGCCGGCGGCCGGAAGGAATACAAGAATGAAGACGGCCTAGTCAGTCGTATTGTGGAATGGTTTGGGTTCAAACTGCACCTGCTTGTCGACACGCGTCACGAAGTGTCCTTGGCGTACCGCATCAGTTCGACAAAGACGGGTGACAACGAGATGCTGCCGATCCTGGTCGATCAGGCCCAAGCGAACCTTCCCGAGGGGCGCATGGCAACGCTCGCTTACGACAAAGCGGCTGACGACGCCAAGGTCCATCAGAAGCTGCACGAATCCGGCATCAAACCGGTCATCCAAAACCGTTCGCTATGGAAGGAGGAGCACGAGAGAATGCTTCCCGGCCACGACGGCAACTCGAATATCGTGTACGATGAGGCGGGTACACTACACTGCTATGATCGCGTAAGTACGCCTATGGTTCGGCACCGCATGGCCTACATCGGCCACGAGCCGTCCCGGGGCACTTTGAAGTATCGCTGCCCGGCGATGCATGAGGGCTGGGAATGTCCGATGAGCTCTCGCTGCAACGCAGGCAAGAAGTACGGCTTGACGGTGCGAGTCAAACAAGAGATCGACCTGCGACGGTTTCCTGCTATTCCGCGTGCCACGAAGCAGTTCGAGCGGCTTTACAAGGGCCGCCCGGCTGTGGAGCGGGTCAACGCGCGGCTTAAGATATTCTGGGGCATCGATGACGGGAACGTCACCGGCGCCGCGAGATTTCACGCTCTGGTCGGCACGGTGATGATCGTGCATGAAGCGTTCGCTACGATGCTGGCCAGTCTACCCCGGCATGAAGGGTCGCTGGGCAAGATGCGGCTGAGCCCGATCGCCAAGGCGATCGACGCGCAGATTCGGGGCAAGGAGTTGCCTCCGAAGCGGCCACGGCGGAAGAAGCCACGAAGCTCTTCCGAGAGGCAGCAGCGTCTGTTCCGCTGACCCGCACAAGGAGAAGACAACACTCGGTCTACAGACAACCACCGCTGGCAAGCTAGCAGTTGCGACGGCGTTCGGGCTTTGGGCCGCGAAGCCCAAGCAGCATGCCTGCTTGCCCCGGCGTATGCTGCGCCTCGCCCTCGGCGCTGACTTCCGAGGGTGCGCCGTATCCTCGCCTCGCTGTGGATCGCCCTGTTGTCTTCCTGAGTGCTTCGCGCCCCCTTCGTCTCCGAAGCGGTCCACCCGCCATCCGGAACGCAAGCCGTACCCGCAGAGGCACCCCTCGTCCTGTCTGTTCTCAGCCCGCGCAGCGTCACTCGCCGGTGCTTATCCCCGGACCACAGCGCATTCGGCTTAGGCGAGTTTCGCAGGGCCGCCCTGCTGAAGCGGGTTTCAAGGCTGCCGTTTCGGCAGGTATTCCGCGTGCAGATAGCTTTCCAAGTGGTGTAACATCCTCCGAATGCTGGGTGTCTGTGCTCCGTTCGAATAGAGGCTGACTTCGGTTTCCCGCAATCGTGCCTGCTGCTGGTGCGCATAACCTATACTTTTCCTGGTTGAGAAACACCGTTTGTTTGCATCCCACAGGGGGGGTGCACCGTCGGGCATCTGTCATCGTTGCAGAGTTGGCGGTTTGTGTCCAGTTTGCCCCGAGAAGCTCAATTCCTATGAAGCCCGGACCCAAAGCAACCTTCCAGTTCCTCGCGAAAACGGAAAATGAGGCAGCCGTCGAGGTGCTCGTCGCCGGACTCGATTCCGATCATGAGGCAACGCGGCATTGCTCGCTACGTGCCTTGTTGGAACGGCGGAACGAAACGGGACATCAGGCCATTTTCAAACGGCTTGGCAAGTTCAGCGAGAAGGAACGGGAGATCATTGCCGAACGTCCGGCCCGACTGGTTCGTGTCGTGGCCGAGGTCCTCAAAAACGGCAAGCCGGAGGCGGTCAAGAAGGCTTGCAGCGCCATCGAAGATTTCCGCCTGTACGATGCCGTCCCATCGCTTATCGCGGCCCTGGTTCGCGAGAATAACCCCAACGCGCCCGTTCTCGCCGAAAGCGTCCTTCATCTGACAGAAGCATTCTACGCCGAATTGGCGGAAAACGACGCCCAACCGAAACGCCGCGATATGAGCGGCCTGCGCGACCGGATTACCCTCGACCTGGAAGACGCGGTACGCAAATATCATCGCCACAGGCAAAGCGAGGCCGTCGAAGCGCTCCTGCTATTGGCCAAGCAGAAGAACGTCACCCTGCGAGACCTGCTAAGCCGGCCCGACGAAGCAAGTTACGAACCCATTGTCGAACTGTTGCGAACGAGTGAACAAGGCGGTGTCGTCCGCCTGCTGCTCGGTCTGCTGGACGACCCGAAGTCGCCGCTCGTTGTGGCCGACGTCATCGGCAGCCGGACGGACGCGAAGTTCGTCGGTTACCTTGCGCAGGCCGTCGGCCCTAACCCAAGCCGGGCCATTGCCGAATCCCTGAAACGTATCCGGGACATCGCCTGGGCAACCATCGATCACCCGGTCTTCGCCGAACTGGACGACGCGGGCCAGGAGGGCGCCGTGCAGATTCTGGTGCGTGCGTCGCTTGACCGGGATCGTGTCTTGGCAACGCTCTGCCACCTGGCAAAGAAAGGGAATGCCGGCGGCCGGCAGGCAGCCCTCCACGCACTGAAGGGTTTCAATAAACCCGGGATCAGTCAGGTCATCATCGACGCACTCGAAGACCCCGAACCACGAGTCCGGGCCGAAGCCATCCTCCAGGTTCGGCCGCGACAGATCCTCGGTGCGTTCTCCATCCTGATCCGCATGGTTGACGACCCGGCCGAAGAGGTGCGCGAGGCCCTGCGAACGGCGATGCCCGAGTTCAGTCTTCGCCAGTTCCTTCGCAGTTTCGACGACATGGCCCCGGAACCACGCCAGGTGGCCGGTACGCTGGTCCGAAAGATCGCCCGCGATTGTGTGCCCCACCTGCTGCACGAAATGGATCGGCCTTCGCCGGTGGGGCGTCGCCGGGCCGTACTCGCGGCACTGGCGATGGGCATGGTATCTCAACTGGAAAAACGAATCATCGAGCTGCTATCCGACGAAGACCACATCGTTCGCGTTGCCGCAGCAACCGCCCTGGCCGATTGCAAGTCGGTGCCTTCTTGGGAAGCTTTGCGCGATGCACTACTGGATCGCAGCTATGTGGTCAAGGAAGCCGCCGAGGGAAGCCTGCAACGTATCAGCGAGGCCCTCATGCACCATGCAGGCGAGCAGAGCGAGCAGAGCGAACAGAGCGAACAAGAAGAAGAGGAACCGGCCGAGGATCATGCGGTCTCGGTCGCTGAGACTCAGCCATGACGCCACTGCTTTGAGATTGACACCCAAGACCCGGCCCGATAGGTTTCATCATGACCGCCGTTGGAGTTTTCCATCTTGCACGTCCGATCCCGCTGATCATCGCCCAAGTCCGAGGAATGCGCGGTGCTCACGTCGATGTCAGTTCCATGCTCCTGTGGCTGGGCATTGCAGCCGTCGTTGTCGGTGGTGTAGTCGCCGGCGCGATTTTGATGCACCGTGCGGCAGTCAAACGGCAGAAGAACAGCCACCCCGGCCTTTTCGATGCATTATGTAAGGTCCACAACTTCCAACGCAGTCAACGATCCCTGCTCTTGCAGGTGGTTCGCGTCCGCAACATGCCTTTTCCCGCCCAGATTTTCACCGAACCGAAGTGGACCAGTCCGAAGTCCCTTCCTGCTGCCTTGAAGAACAACGCAGCCGAGCTGGCAAAGCTCCACAAGGCGCTGTTCAGCTAAACGCTCTCGGTTCACGTGCCGTAATCCCATGGTCGGCAACTCGTTGAACGCCTTTCGACCCCCCTGGTCGAGGGCCGCCAACGACTGCGAAGCTGGCGTTTCCAGAAATGCGTGTGGAAAGCTACGCAAGAATTGGGTGACCTTGACGATTGCAGGGGTATTTTCAACAGAAGGCTGAGATTGCAGGCGAAACTGTACGCTAGGCTTGCCTTGAGGAGCGATTGCCGCTACACATGGAGATTGTGTCGTGCGCGGGGCAAGCGGTCGTGTACCGATGCACTGCCTCGCGGAGAGGATTGGTGTTTCGGGCAAGCGCGGGGCTTGCGCCGCCGGAATCGCTCTTGTTTCTATTGAAGGGAATGCTGCCTTCGGCGGGTAGGCTGTTCTCGCAGTGGGTTGCCGTCAGGCCAAAGAATGAGCACGGAACAACAACCGCTCGATCCGTATCTGATTGAGCAAACGAAACAGCAGATTCGCTCGATTGTCGGGGAAATTGCGCGCCTGGCAAAGTCCGAGCTTTCGCCCGAGGAGTTCTATCAGGAATTCCTTACTCGCGTGGTCTCTGCGTTGGCGGCTGCGGGTGGGGCTGTCTGGACGGTTGGCGAGGAAAACCGGCTTGGGCTGCAGTATCACATCAATTTGCAGCAGGCCGGGTTGCGCCGGAGCGAGCAGGCGGAGAATCAGCATGCTCGCCTGCTGTACAAGACCCTTGCAGAGGGGCGGGGCGCCCTCGTGCCGCCCTATTCGGGTTCCGGAGATGAGACCGAGGCGGCCAATCCGACCGAACTGCTGATCATTCTGAGCCCGTTGACCACCGACCTGGAAACGGTTGGGCTGGTCGAGGTGTTTCAGCGGCCGGATTCGGCCCCGAAAGTGCAGCAGGGGTACCTCCGTTTCCTGCTGGAAATGTGCGAATTGGCCGCCGACTTCCTGAAGAGCCACCAGCTTCGGCATTTTTCCGACCGGCAGGCGCTGTGGACGAAGCTGGAGGACTTCACCCGTGCGGTTCATGCCTCACTCGACTCGCGCGCCACGGCCTATACCATTGCCAATGAAGGACGGCGTCTGATCGAATGCGACCGCCTGACCGTTGCCCTGCGGCACGGCAACCGATGCCGGGTCGAGGCCATCAGCGGCCAGGATATGTTCGACAAACGCTCCAATGTGGTGCGCCTGCTGGGCAACCTGGCGACCGCCGTGATGCGCACGGGCGAACCGGTTTGGTACACGGGCGACACGAGCAACATGGCGCCGCAGGTGGAAGACGCCGTTCAGGCGTATGTCGACGAATCGCATTCAAAGACCGTGGCCGTCTTGCCCCTGGCCCGGTCGGCCGCGGAAGAAGAAGAGGATCCGACCCAGCGTGAAGACGCCGAACCGCCTGTTGGCGCCCTGATCGTCGAGCAGATCGAAGACAGCCGTCTGCTGCCCACCATGGTCCAGCGCGTGGAGGTCGTTTGCCGGCACAGCACGGCGGCTCTGGCCAATGCCGAGCAGTACAGCGGCTTGTTCCTTATGCCCGTGTGGCGGACCATCGGTAAGGCGCGTTGGGTCGTGCGGGCGAGAACCCTTCCGAAGACGATCGGCATTGTCGCCGCCGTCGTTGCCGTTCTGGCGCTGCTCTGTTTGTGGCCGGCCGATTTTCAGATCCATTCCAAGGGAACGCTGGAGCCGGTCGTCCGTTACGACGTGTTTGCACGCGCCGATGGCGTGGTCGAAACCATCAGCGCCGATCACGGCGATGCCGTCGAGGAAGGGCAGGAACTGGTCCGCCTGCGGAATAAGGACCTGCAGGTTTCTCGGACCGACATGCTGGGCCAGCGCAATACGGTGCAGCAACGGATTCGGTCGATCAACCACCTGCTGCGAGAATCGCGGTCCTTGACCGTCGAAGAACAGAACCGGATGACCGGCGAACTGGCCGAACTGGAGCACCGGCTTCGGAGTCTGGAAGATCAGATCGCCCTGCTGAACGAGAAGCTGGGCGACCTGACCGTTCGCAGCCCGATTGGCGGCCAGGTGGTGACCTGGGAGGTCGAGAATCGGTTGATTCGGCGTCCTGTCCAGCGTGGGCAGGTGTTGCTCCGCGTGGCCGATCCGGCCGGTCCGTGGCATCTTGAACTCCAGTTGCCGGAGGATCGCATCGGGCACGTGGTCGTTGCTCAGCGCGAGCGGTACAAGGAGCTTCGCGGCCAACTGCGCGACGTCCTGGCCGAGCAATCGCCCGACACGCCGGCAGACCAGATTGACGCCGCTGCCGAATCGATCGCCGATGATCAACTGGCGCCGAAACTGCGCGAGCTTCGCTCTGCGGAATTGCTTGACGCGTTGCAGACGCGAGTACGCCGACTTCTCGACATGCCGGAACCCGGCGAAGCACTGCCGGCCGAAGCCCCCGAAATGGCCGAGATGGAGGCAACCGGCGAGCAGGTCACCGCCGAACGTCTTGCCGGTGAGCCTGACGCTGGCGCTCCGCAGACGAGTGCCCCGCAGACGAGTGATCTGGAGGCAAGCGAGCCGGAGGCGGCGGAACCGAAACCGGTTACAGAGATGGAGCCTGCGGTGCGTGCTGCCTTGGAGGCCGTGCTTCAGGAGACGTCGTATGCCGCGGCGCGCGAGCAATTGACGGCGTTTCTTCAACGGTTGGGACCGTCGCCGCACCGGGCTGCCGTGAAAGGGCTGTTGGACGATGGTTTGGATCCGCGCCTGCCCGTCGAGTTCGTCCTGGCGACCGATCCGGGCGAAAGCCGCGAGGGGCGCATTTCCGAAATCGACCTGAGCGCCGAGGTTCGCGGCGATGAAGGCAATACGGTGCTGGTGAAAGTGGAGATCGATAAGGAAGAACTGCCGCACGTGCGTCCGGGCGCAAGTGTGAGCGCCAAGATCTACTGCGGGCGGGCCGCGATCGGATATGTGTACCTGCATCCTGTTTTCGAGTTCATTCAATCGGAGATCCTGTTCCGGTTCTTCTGACAGGCGCGATCCCAGTCGGAAATGTACGGTGCGCCGATGGATGTTTCGGGGGTTCTTCAGCCCAGACGAGTTCTGAACGGTAATCGAGGAATGTATTGTCATGACAGCGACGCTCTTAGCCCTGCTCGTTTCCACCACGTTGCCGACCCAGCGAGCGGCCTCGCCGGCCGCCTCGTCCTCTGCGGTCGCCACGGCCGTCCTGCGGAATTGCTACGTGACGCAGATCGAGCAGGTGCAGGTGTCGGCCCAGGAAGCGGGCGTCCTGACGAAGGTGGAGGTTCAGGAAGGAAACCCGGTCGAGGCGGGGCAGCTTCTGGCGCAGATCGACGATATCGAACCGCGCATGCAGCAGCGCGTTGCGCAGTTCGAGTTGCAGGTCGCGCGAGAAGAAGCCGAGAGCGATATCAACGTGCGGTATGCGAGGGCGACCGAGGCCGTCGCGCGCCAGGAGTACATTCAGGCGGTCGAGGCCAATAAAAAGGTAGCCGGCGCCGTGCCGGAGGCCGAGGTCCGCCGTTTGATATTGAAGCAGAACGAGGCGGCCCTGTCGATCGAGCAGGCCGATATGCGGCGCCGCATCGCCACGCTGGAAGCGAGGGTAAGCGAGGCGCGGGTGGAGGCCGCCACTGTCAGTATCGAACGGCGCCAGGTCTCTGCACCGCTCGACGCCATTGTCCTGAAGGTGCATCACCACGAAGGCGAATGGGTGCAGGCGGGCGTTCCCGTAGTCGATCTGATCCAACTCGATCGGCTCTGGGTGGAAGGCTCCCTGAAGTCGGCGGAATACACGCCGGCCGAAGTACACGGCCGGCCGGTGGTCGTTACGGTCAGTCTGGCCCGGGGGCAGAAGGAGACGTTCCAGGGCAAGATCGTCTTCGTCAAGCCGGTGATCGAGGCGGACGACACCTTCCTGGTGCGTGCGGAGATCGTGAACCGTCAGGAGAACGGCTTCTGGCTGCTCAGCCCCGGAATGCCGGCCGATATGTCGATTCAGATTCGGTAGAGGACGAGCGTGCGGCCGAACGCCGCGGCGGCGGCCGGTTCGCCTGCCGCCCCGCACGGAGGATAGACATCCATGGCCAGTTTGGCCGACAGCCTGGTATCGAGTTCCGCACGGCGGTTGCCCATCCGCAAGCGGCCCGATCTGAGTGCGCGCCGCCAGACCTATCTGGGCCGCAGCTACTGGGTCGTCAAGGAGCCGATCGGGCTGAACTACTTCCGATTCCAGGACGAAGAGTTCGCCATCCTGAACATGCTGGACGGCCAGGTCAGTCTCGATGAGGTCAAGGAGCGTTTCGAGGCCGAGTTTCCCCCGCAGAAGATCACGCTCGACGAGCTTCAACAGTTTCTCGGCATGTTGCATCGAAGCGGGCTGGTCATTGCGTCGGCGCCGAACCAGGGGCAGCAGCTCCACAAGCGGCGGGAGGAACGACGCCGCAAGGAGTTCCTTGGCGCGATTTCCAATATCTTGTGCATTCGGTTCAAGGGGTTCGATCCCGAACGCATCTTGAATTGGCTGCATCCGAAGGTCGGCTGGCTATTCTCGCGAACGGCCTTCATGCTGAGCCTTTTGCTCATGCTGGCGGCGATGACGCTGGTGGTCGTGCAGTTCGACGTCTTTCTCTCGCGATTGCCGGGTTTCTACCAGTTTTTTAGCCCGACCAACGCCATGCTGCTGGCCCTGACGCTTGGGCTGACGAAGATCTGCCACGAGTTCGGTCACGGGCTTGTATGCAAGCACTTCGGCGGCGAGTGCCACGAGATGGGAGTGATGATTCTCGTCCTGACCCCGTGCCTCTACTGCAACGTATCCGATTCCTGGATGCTGCCGAGCAAGTGGCAGCGGGCGGCCATCGGCGCCGCCGGTATGTACGTGGAGATAGTGCTCGCATCGCTTGCAACCTTCGTCTGGTGGTTCTCCGAACCGGGGCTGCTGAATTACCTGGCGCTGAACGTCATGTTCATCGCCTCGGTGACAACCCTGCTGTTCAACGCGAACCCGCTGCTCCGTTACGACGGCTACTACATTCTGGCCGACCTGATGGAGATTCCCAATATGCGGCAGAAGGCCACGTCCATCCTGAGCCGGAAGCTGGGAGAGCTGCTCTTGGGGATCGAACCGCCGGAAGACCCGTTTCTGCCGCAGCGCAACCAGATGCTCTTTGCATTCTACTCGATTGCAGCCGCCGTCTACCGGTGGTTCGTCATGGCTTCCATCCTGTGGTTTTTGTACCAGGTATTCAAGCCGTACAAGTTGCAGGTGATCGGGCAGATCATTGTGGCCATGTCGTTGTACGGACTGGTTGTCATGCCGCTTTACCGGCTGGCGAAGTTCTTTTACGTGCCCGGGAGGATCGATAAAGTGAAAAAGCCGCGCATGTTCGCCAGCATTGCGGTCATCTCAGCACTGCTGGCCGCCGTGCTCTTCGTGCCGTTGCCGCACAGCATCTTGTGTACGCTGGAGATCCAGGCGCGCGATGCCCGCCCGGTTTACGTGGACGTGGAAGGCCGACTCGATTCGATCGACGCGGCCCCGGGCGATCGGGTCGAAGCCGGACAGCAGCTTGCCCTGCTGGTCAATACCGAGGTCGATATGGAGATTGTGCGGCTTCGCGGCGAGGTCGCCGGCTACGAGAGCCAGCTCCGTACGCTTCGCCGGCTCGGCTTCCGCGATCGCGATTCCGCGGCGTCGATTCCGCAAGTGGAAGAATCGCTGGCTACCGCCCGGGAGCAGCTTCAAGAGGAAGAGGAGTACAAGGCCAGGCTGCGGCTTGTCGCGCCGACGGCCGGCGTGGTGCTGCCGCCGCCGGAGAAATCCGAACGCGACGAGGATGCGATGGGCCAGTTGGCCTCGTGGTCGGGAACACCCTTGCGGAAACGCAACCGGGGCGCGTTGCTGGAATCGAGCACGCTGTTCTGCCAAATTGGCGATCCCCGCGAGGTCGAGGCCAGCCTGATCGTCGATCAGGTCGATCGGAACTACATCGAGCCTGGCCAACGCGTCGAAATCATGCCGGCGCATATGCCAGGTGTGGTGCTGGAAAGCCGCATCGATTCCATTGCCGAATCGGAGCTGGAACTGAGCCCGGAGCGGCTTTCCACCCGCGCCGGCGGCGATCTGCCCACGATCACGGACCCTGAAACGGGCATAGAACGGCCGCAAAGCACATCGTACCAGGCTTGCGTTCCGCTGGGGCTTTACGGGCAAGGGGATAAAGACGACTGGCTCCGCGGACGGCTAGAGAGGGTGGAGGAAGGGCCGTGGCGGCTCTACTTCGTTCCGCCCACCATGCGAACGGAGGAAGAACCGGGGGTGATGATACTTGTGGAGTCCGACCTTCTGGCAGACTATTCTAGCGGGGAGTACGTGGAAGTGCATGGCCGGCCGGCGGCAGAGGCCGGCCAGTACGAGGTCGAGTCGATCCGACGGTTGAACGAGGCCAACGGCATCCTGCGTTTGGGGTTGCGAGGCAAGGCGAAGGTCCACACGCAGTGGATTCCGCTGGGCACGCGGATATGGCGGTTCTTCGTCCACACGTTCCAGTTCAAACTCTGAGGCGAGCACGACACGCCGCAGGCATCCTGCGCCGCATGGGCAGCAGTACGAGCACGCTCAAGAGCAGAAGCAGGCAATCGCTCGGTTCGGGGACGGCCAGCAACTGGTCGGGGCTCAGCATGACGTTGGACAGTCGTACTTCATCGATGATGCCTGGAAAGAAGTTGCCGCTGGGAGTCCGACCTTGTGCGCCGATGGCAAAAAGGGCCGTGCTGTTGTGCAGTTCGTCAAGATTGTGCGACCGGTTCTCGGACAGCAACGGACCGTCATCGGTCAGGTTCTGCAGGTAGAAGGTAATACCTTCGGCCGACGTATCGGCTACATTCACGGCGGCCGCGATGTAGTAGTCCTTTTCTGCTTCGATGGTCAGGTTGGACGTGATCACCTCCGTGTTTCCCGTTCCCGTTTGACCGTTGGCCGATAACGCCAACAGGAGCTTGCCGCTGTCTGGGCTGATTGCGAAGAACCATCCTCTCTCGTCGACGCTGCTATTGAAATGGCTGGCGACAATGGGAGTGCTACCGAGGTCCAACGTATCGATGTTCACGTAAGCTTCGATCGTGAATGTGTTAGAAGTGAAGACGTCGTGGTCCGGCGCCGTCAGCCACTGTCCGGAGCCACTGAGGTGAACCGCCGACTGGTTCGGCTGACCGGTCTGCAGGATCGGATTGTGAAACCCGGAACCGGGACCGCTGGCCGGTAGTGAGATTTGCGGCGGACTGCCTTGCGCGGTCAGGTCGCGCCCGTTACCACTGCAATCGAGCAGCCAACTGCCGCCGTCGCCTTCGAACCGCCAGTGTCCTACCGTTTCGCTCGTAGAATCATCTACGACCGAATTGAAAGTCGTTCCCATGCGGAACTCGTCCACCATACCGATCCAGGTGCTGCCACCACGCATGTACACCGTGGACATTGCGTTGAAGTTGCCCGTCATGCCGACACCGCCCGTGACGGGAGCCGTATCAAGCGACGGATTGAGCCACACACGGATGGCGTCTTCACCTGCCGTATCCGAGAAGTCCAGTCGGCCGACAAGGAGATTTGTCGTTCCGCGATCGTAGTCCAGTCGTGGTTCGGTCGAGTTGGCTCCCTCGATTCGCACGGAAACCGTGTTGTTTCCCCAAACATATACGCCGCTGCCTGCAGACAGATCGCTGCCGCCGAGCGGATGAATTCGCAACTCGGCGCCGCCTGTAGTACCTGCCGTCTGTGTGTTGAACAGCGCGGAGAACCAGAGTTCGCTCCCGTCGGTTGTATAGTCGGCACTCTCCCAGCCGCGGAAATTGGCCAATCCCAAGCTTGTGCTTGTGTCGGCGACCGCGTTGCCGAGGCTTGGCGCGCCTGCATGAAAAAGACCCTCGACCAGGGTCATCGATGGTCCTTGCGCCTTCCAGGACTCCGTCCACATTCCGCTTCCGCCGTAGTTGCCCGTCAGGTTGCCGCCGTCGGAGTAGTTGAACCCTTCATAGAGGACCAGCGCTCCGCAAGCGTGTACGGCCGACAGGGCCCAAAGCATGATGACGAAAGCAATGGTCTTGTGGTTCATTGTGCGTCTCCTGGAGATACGTGACGATGGGACGATGCCGGGCCAGGTGAAGTGCTAGTTCGTGTTCCAGAGCCGGCCCAACGCCGAGGCATTCGTAGTCTGCGGCAAGTTGGCCCCATTTCAACGGCCGACCAGTCTACCTTCTACACGAAACTGTCACTCATCTCCAGGAAAACGGCACGATCGGGCGAAATACACGCGCGAAAAGTCCAGACTCTGGACGATGCGCGCAAATTGCACTGCCGCCCATAACCTACAACGGGGGGTGCGGCTGTCTCCGCCGCGTGCAGGCAGCCGCACTCGCGTCACCTGCAACGTGGCATGAAGCGGACTGATGCCGAGCAGTCTTGCCGAGACCGAGCGAAATTACGGGTCGCACCGTCGCGTTCCTTACGCTAGAATCCGCAGGTTGAATTATCGTCAGTCATGTCACGTTCCGTGCAGTTATGGCCACCGCCTGGCACCGCCGTTTACCCTGGTCGATTGTGGCGATAGCCGCATTGCTTCTGGCGATTGGCTGCCTGGGAATCGCCCGGGCGGAAGAGTTGGCCGACGGTAGCGGGCGGCTGCTTCGGCGGCAGTTGATCTTCTCGGTTGCGGCCGTGATGGCGGCGGTCCTGGCAGCGGTTCCGCATTATCGGGCGGTAGGCCGCTACAGCTACGCGTTGTATGTTGGCGTGCTTGGGCTGTTGGGGGTGGTGTTTCTGTTTCCGCCGGTCAATTTCGCACATCGGTGGATATGGCTTGGGCCGATCAGCGTGCAGCCGTCGGAGTTCGCCAAGGTGGCCGTCATTCTGGCCCTGGCCCGCTACATCATGCATCGCGACAGCCATCGCCGACCGCTTGGCCTGCTGACGCCACTGGCCATTGCCCTGGTGCCGATCGGACTCATCCTGCCGGAACCCGACCTGGGAACCTCGATGGTCTTCGTGCCCGTGCTGCTGGCCATGCTGTACGTGGCCGGCGCCCGATGGCGCGACCTGCTGGGCATTGTGATGATTGGGCTGCTGCTGGCGCCCGTGTTGTGGTCGCAGATGAGCCGGGAGCAGCGGAGCCGCGTAACGGCGCTGTTCGATCAGCCTTCGGCAACCGACCGGCCCGGCGACGACAGCTATCACCTGTACCAGGCGTATCGCGTACGCGCGCTAGGCGGCGCGTGGGGAAGCTGGGTCACCGGGCAGGCAACCGACGACCTGGCCGTATACCGCTTGCCGCACGCGCACAGCGACTTCATCTTTGCCGTTCTGGGCGAGCGGTTCGGCCTGCCGGGCATGGCATTGGTATTGATCCTCTACACCATGCTGGTTGCCTGCATTCTTGCCGTGGCCGCAGCCACGCGCGAACCGTTCGGGCGGCTGGCGGCGGCTGGCGTGGCGGCACTATTTGCAGTCGAGACGTTGATCAACACGGGCATGACCGTGGGGCTGCTGCCCATTACGGGCCTGTCGTTGCCGCTGGTCAGCTCCGGCGGATCGGGCCTGGTCGCCCACGCCGCAGCCCTGGGGCTGGTCGTCAACATCGCCATGCGCCCCGGGTATGAAGTGGCGCCGGAACCGTTCCGGTATTGAGGGTGAGGCGGCAATCCGACCGCGATGCCATACACCGCAGTTCGCGATTCCTGGTCAAACGGGTTGGCATGCGATATCATAGTCAGAGTTGGATTACCTACCCCGACCTCCCGCCCAAGGAGCCCTCCGATGATTTTGCGTTGTTGTCTCGCGGCGATTTGCTGGTTTGCTGTTTCGTGTTCTGGTCTTGCGATGGCCGATGATACGGTGCTCTACGTGGCCACCGACGGGAACGATGCGTTCTCTGGTACGCTGGCCGCACTGAACGCGGACAAGTCCGACGGGCCGTTCGCCACACTCGCTCGGGCGCGCGACGAAATCCGACGCCAGAAGGCCGAGGGGAACCGGGGGGCGTTTACCGTGAAGGTCCGCGGCGGAACGTACTATCTGGCCGAAACGTTCGAACTGACGAAAGCCGACTCCGGCGCGGCCGACGCGCCGGTGGTCTATCAGGCGTACGAAAACGAAACGCCCGTGTTGGTGGGAGGCAAGGCCGTTGCCAATTTCCAGCCGCATGAAGGGAAGGTCCTCAAGGCCGACCTGGCTGCCCAGGGGCTGGCCGGCGTGCGGCTGAAGCAACTCTTCTGCGACGGCAAGCGGCAGATCCTGGCGCGGTATCCCAACTTCGATCCGAAGAACCCTTATGCCGGCGGCTGGGCCTACGTCGATGGCGAGCCGATCCCCATGTATCGCGATACGCCCGACGAAACCCGCCGCCTGTTGACCATGAAGCCCGAAGATCTGCACGAGTGGGCCCGGCCGGCCGAGGCCGAGATATTCGTCTTTCCGCGATACAACTGGTGGAATAACCAGGTGCGGGTCGCATCGATCGACCGGCAGACGCGCGAGGTCCATCTGGCCGGCTCCGCTTCGTACCCGATCCGGCCAGGCGACCGGTACTACATCTACAACGTATTTGAAGAACTCGACGCACCGGGCGAGTGGTATCACGATCGCGAAAGCAATACGCTCTACTTCCACCCGCCTTCCGAGGGCTTCGGGGGCGAGGTCGTCGCACCCACGCTTGCTCAACTCGTTCGCGGCAAGGAGGCGGAGCACGTTGCGCTGCGCGGTTTCACCGTGGAATGTTGTGAGAGTACCGCGATGGCATGGACCGATTGCGCCGACTGCCGCGTTGTGGGGTGTGTCATCCGCAACGCAGGCGGCAGCGGAGTTGACATTACCGGCGGCCACCGCTGCGGTGTTGTGGGCTGTGATATCTACCAGATCGGGTCCCATGCCGTTTCGCTCCGCGGCGGCGACCGCGATACGCTGACCCCGGCCGAACATTACGCCGAGAACAATTACATCCATCACACCGGCGTGTTTTACAAGCAGGGCGTGGGCGTGGCGATGGGCGGCGTCGGGTGCCGCGCGTCGCATAACCTCATCCACGACTGCCCCCGGTTCGCGGTCATGTACGGCGGAAACGACCAGTTGATTGAATGGAACCATTTCCGGCACGTGAACCTGGAAACGGCTGATACGGGCGCGACCTACAGCGGCGGGCGCGATTGGCTTTCGCCCCGCGGCTCGGTGATTCGCTACAATTACATCCACGACGTATTCGGCTTCGGCAAGGAGCACGGGCACTCGGGCCCCTGGATCACGCCGCATTACTGCTGGGGCATCTACCTGGACGACAACTCGGCCGAGGTCCACGTCTACGGCAACATTGTCGTTCGTGCGTTGCGAGGCCTGCTGCATTTCCACTGTGCGCGGGACAATACCATTGAGAACAACATCTTCATCGAGGGGATGTTGCAGCAGATCGAAATGAACGGCTGGAACGACTATTCCCGCTGGCTCGACCGCATGGGACCTGCCTATGAGAAGGTAATGGAATTGGCCGCCTGGAAAAAGTATCCGGCGCTTCAGCGGGGCGGGCATCCGAAGGACGCCATTCCGATGGGCGGCAATCGAATTCGCCGCAACATCATTTACTACACCGGCGCGGACGCGAACCTCTATCGCTACCGGTCGCAGGCGACGCGGTTCCTCGAAGATTTCGAGTGTGACAAGAACCTGGTCTGGCATGCCGGCCTGCCGCTGAAGATTGAAGGGTTGGACAAGAACATCCCGCTGGACGAGCAATGGGAGGCCTGGCGCAAGATGGGATTCGATCGCAATTCCATTGTGGCCGATCCGCTGTTTGTGGACGCGGAGAACGACGACTACCGGCTCAAGCCTGACTCGCCTGCCTTGAAGCTCGGGTTCGAGCCCATTCCGGTCGAGAAGATCGGTCCTTACGATTCCTCTGACCGCGCCACCTGGCCCATCGAAGAAGCCGCCGGCGCCCGCGAGTTGGGCTTTCGCCGCGCGACGATGAACGTCGACGGGCGGGAGTGAGGTGCAAGCGGCGTCTAGTCGAGATACCTTGGATTGTAGTCGATTCCCGCTCGCGTGAGCACTTCAATCAATTCGTCCGAGTACGATTTCAGGCGATGGTGCTCCTCCTGTTGCGCGATATAGCTCTGAACCGATTCTCGGGCGGTGGCGCTTACGGTAAACGCGGCATAACCTGGGGCAGAGGGTTTTTATCGTACGCCGAAACCGGTGGCGGGGTCTCGCTTTCCACTGGCGGATCGTTTGGGAGGCGTCCGGGGCCAAAGCGGGCGCCCTGCCTCGCGTTTTCATCCCGAAGGGATAACAGCCATTAGCCCCGGGTCGCGCAGCGGACCCGGGGTCGCGCAGCGGACCCGGGGTCGCGTGTCACGGAATGCCTTGCCGACCCCGGAGGGGTCACAGCAACCAAGCGGCTCTGCGACCCCTCCGGGGTCGAGCGGATTCCGCTGGGGCCTGCATCCCCGGGTGCGCTGCGCGACCCGGGGCTCATGGCTATGAACCCTCCGGGTTCGAGTGAGACGCTTCGCATCGAACTGGTGCTCGTGTCGGCCAACGCCGCGACGTCCATCAGCCGCATCGGTTCCCAGTGTGCTTCCGGTATCCACGCCATGCCTCACCGCTTCTACGCCATCGCGACTACATTCCCAGGCTTCTCTGCCCGAGCGGCATGGTTGGAATGGAAGACCGAGTTTACGAAGTCCGCTCCGCCAATCGATCGCCTCGCTCTCGCCCTTCGCGGATGCATTCGAGGATCTCCGGTGTCGTAACCCCGGTGTCGATTCCCGGAACGTCCAGAGGCGACCGCGTAGAGCGAACCGGCGTAACGGCAAACGTCCTGCCGTCCCGGCGGCGAATCAGGGCCTTGCCGGACGAATCGGCCTCGTCCAGCAGTTGGGCAAGCTTCTGCCGGGCTTCGGAATAGGTGAACACCTGCATTGTCATATCTCCGGAGTTGAGACACCCATCGCAACGGCGACCTCCCGGAGCCGCCTGTCGAGGCTTAGGGTCGAAACGGAATGGCGTTGGGCACAGTCCACGTAGTAGGCGACGTAAGCACTAGTCGGATGAACCGTCGAAGTCAAGATGCATAAACAATGTGCGAAAGAGGACGTTCAGCAGAAAATGCATTCGCTCAATATTGTAGTCGCAGCCAGAACCGCAGTATCTTGGCGTATTCAGGGGTATAATCATATCACCGTATTCTTGCTTAGGCTTCTCCATTTTCAGAAGGGCGCCCACAAGCCCACTGACGCAACGTACGCCGCCACCGGAGGACATATTCGCACGCCGGCTCACGCTGATCGGTAGCTCAATCCCATTGTTCATGCGAAAGAACAGTTGATGACTGAGAAAGACCGGGTATTGCAGCGACACATCGCCGCAGCGGTTGTCTCCTACCAGTATCTTCCATTTGCGCTTTCCGCGGAACAGCCTTTGCCACAGGGAAGTGGGTTTGTCTGTTTCTTCTGGCACTTCCACGATCGCACCGTATGGTGAACCGTTATGGCAGATGGTGAGTCTCTTTCGATCGCAAGCGTCCAGGATGCCCTCAAATGTGGTGTTGCCCATCTTTACGCCGAGGTACGCAGCCACGTGTGGATCTCTCTTAATCCCCCCTCCTTGTTGAAAGACAATCACCCCGATCGGATATTCACCCCAGGGCTGTTCGCTTCTCATAATCGAGTACTCAATGAAGGAATTCACTCTTTGCCGAAAGCCGAAGGCCAACTCAGGCAAAGGAACCGCCGATGAACGACAGGCCAATCGTGTCTTCTCAATCCGTCGGCGAGCCGCGATCGCACACCGACTCGTGGCAATCAACTCATCTGGAAGCCATGCATTCATGTAGGTACACCTTTCTTCGTTCGGATATCGAGTCGCGGGCAAAGGATGAACCGCAGACTGCAATTCCACACTACTGCTCGTCTGCTGCACCGGCGTCTTCGGTGTCCGATGTGTCCGACTCCTTAACGTAAACCGGGACCGTGTCGCTACGTTCTCCGCTTCGCATGAGTATACCCATCCGCAGGTAGCCAGATTTGAAGAACTGCTTGTCTACGCGAATAACATCGTTCTTTGACCTTACTGCATACATCTTCTCGTTGTCGTTCAGGGGTTTTGCCTTTTCCGCAAGCAGAAAATACAAATAGTGCTCCCACCCTGGGTGATCTTCAGTTTCGTATTCGTTTACTGCCGAACAATCATATGTCTTGCCGTCTTTGGTTATGAAGTAAATGCCCGAGATGTCTGAATGGCCAGGCTGATGGATGGCAGCGACTGCCAAGTCGCCCGATATTCCTTCTGGATACCTGTAAACCGTCAAATGGCTCCACATTGGCACCGCGACATTCCATCTGCCATGTCTTGCGCGTTCAAGGGCCTTGAGACCTCGATGAATGCCAGGGAGCTGGTACTGGTCAGCCCACACCTTGTCCAGAGGGTCTCTGATCGCTCGCTTTTTCTGAGCCTGGAGCATTTGCTCAGCAAACGCCAACGCGCGTTCTTTGCCTTTGGACTCATGGCAACCTGGAACCAGCATTAACAGGAAACACACCATTGCCATTGTGGTCACGTGCACTGCTTTGACTTCTTTCATAGGACCAATGCGAGTTCGTAGGCTGTTTCCGACCAGATGAGAAGCTTGCTGCAGCTTGTTACCACGTTTGATTTGCAACACCGGCGTGACGGTACGGCTGCGGTGTACCACCGGTCGAGCATGACACAGAAGAAGACAACGGCAATGAATCCCGGTACTCCAAATTATAATAGGACAAACCGCAGAGCCCAGAGTATGCTGCGACCCCTCCGGGGTCGAGCGGATTCCGCTGGGTCCTGCATCCCCGGGTGCGCTGCGCGACCCGGGGCTCATGGCTATGAACCCTCCGGGTTCGAGTGAGACGCTTCGCATCGAACTGGTGCTCGTGTCGGCCAACGCCGCGACGTCCATTAGCCGCATCGGTTCCCAGTTTGCTTCCGGTATCCACGCCATGCCTCACCGCTTCTACGCCATCGCGACTACATTCCCAGGCTTCTCTCCGCGATAACAACGAAACAGGCGTTACGCACCTTATCTCACACAGTCAAGAAAGTCAATTGCGATCTCACCAACCGCGGACCAGGTGCAGGAACGAACTTGCATTCCGGGAAAAGGCCATCCTGCCGGCTTGTCCGGCTCGCAACGGTGGTCTGTTGGCGACTGCTCCACGCACCCGATCGTCCGGCGCCTGTGACAGGGCTCTGATGTTCGGGATGGGCCGTTTCTCTCATTTCTCCCACGGGGTCAGCAGTTCGGCGTTGTCAACCCACATGGCGAAGTACGGTTCCGTTGCGTCACGCTTCCTCATGAAAATCAGGAACGGTCGATCCACGACGAAGTAGGTGGGAATTGGCGCGCAATACATCTTCGATTCAGACCGGAGTTCCGCACCGCTGCGATCCAACCGAAACAGGATGTCTTGCTGGGCAATGTCAAGACTCTGGCCTTTGAGCTTCGGATTCAAGAATGCCCTGCCCTCAAGTTCCGAGAATCGGTGCGTGATCCGCCAGAAGAGGTCTGGAACGAGAAGTACGTCATTCGGGCCAATCTCCTCCAGATACTCGGCGTAGTCAGGGTCCTTCTTTTTGGGTCTTCGCCAGAAACTGTGGGTGAATTGACAGCGTTTGGGTGAGTTGGAGGTTGGGTTTTCTGAGGGATGGCAGGGCAAATGAATGGTGCCCTGGAAGCGTGGGTATGGGCTGCCAGGGCACCTGCGGGTCATTCACCCGCCCTGACCTGGCTATCCCTTGTCGGGTTGCTCCCCAGCAGAGCCCGACTCCGTTTCACCAGGCGCACGCCAGTATAGCCGATGGTCCCAGTGGAGAAAATCATGCACCCTGCGGGATTTCTGGTAAAGTTGGGTTTTGGACGAATCCTTCTTTCCGGAGCCCCACAGGATGCAACTGAAGAGTATCCTCAATCGAGTCGAGTATTTCAAGTCGTTCGTTTACGGACAAGCAAAGTTGGTAGAGGACAGTGACGGCCTGAGGATCGAGGTGTCGATCAAACCGCGCAAGAATGGGCGGCCCATCTGCTCGGTGTGCAAGCAGCCGGCTCCGGGTTACGATCGCCTGCCAGAGCGGCGTTTCGAGTTCGTCCCATTATGGGGGATCGCGGTGTTCTTCGTCTACGCCATGCGACGGGTGAAGTGTCCCACGTGCGGCGTGAAGGTGGAGCAAGTTCCTTGGTGCGATGGCAAGAATCAATTGACGACAACCTATCGGTGGTTTCTGGCGAGTTGGGCCATGCGACTCTCCTGGCAGGGAGTTGCTCTGGCTTTCAACACGAGTTGGCAGAACGTGTATCGTTCGGTAAAACATGCGGTTTCGTGGGGACTAGCCCATCGGGATTTGAACGGCATCAAGGCCATCGGCGTAGACGAGATCCAATGGCAGCGGGGCCACAAGTACCTGACGGTGGTGTACCAGATCGACGAGGATTGCCGCCGGCTGTTGTGGGCCGGCAAAGATCGCACGGCCAAGACGTTTCTCCGGTTCTTCCGTATGCTAGGCAAGGATCGTTCCGGCCAGTTGAACTTCGTGTGCAGTGACATGTGGAAACCGTACTTGAAGGTAATCGCCAAGAAAGCGGGGCAAGCGGTCCATGTGTTGGATCGCTTTCACATCATGGCGAAGATGAACAAGGCAATTGACGAAGTCCGTGCGAGCGAAGCCAAGCGGTTGGAACGCGACGGCTATGAGCCGGTGCTGAAGCATTCCCGCTGGTGCCTGCTGAAGCGGAAGGAAAACCGGACCGAGCGGCAGACGGCCAAGCTGTCCGAATTGCTACAGTACAACTTGCAATCCGTGCGGAGCCATTTGATGCGAGAAGACTTCCAGCGGTTTTGGGAGTACCGCTATCCGGCCTGCGCGGCCAAGTTCCTCGACGAATGGTGTACGCGGACCATGCGTTCGAAGATCGAGCCGATGAAGAAGGTCGCCAAGACGCTACGCCGCCATCGGGAACTGATTCTCAACTGGTTTCGTGCCGACGGGGCCATTTCGTCGGGGATTGTGGAAGGTCTGAACAACAAAGCAAAACTGGCCATCAGAAAAGCGTACGGCTTTCGGACCTACGAAGCCATCGAAATCGCTTTGTACCACCAACTCGGAGACCTTCCTGAGCCAGAATTCACCCACGAATTCTGGTGAGGAGGCTTCTTTTTCAGGCTTTCGAATTCGCACAGCTCTTTGTCAACTCGCTCAAGGGTCTTCGCCAGACTGGGTTCCCGCTTGATGCGGGCGACTACGATCTGGCTTGGCGAGGATTGGGCGCAAAGATCAATCGCAAACTCCAGTTCAGCATCACTCGGGCCATCCTTGCGGAAGAGGATACGCGGTTGACTCCGAAGCTCATGGTAGGCGTAGTCATCTTCGGGCCGAATGCCGAACGATGCAACCCTGGTCTTACGGCCACTGGAATCGGTGAACTCCAGCGGCTTGCCGTTCTGGAAGTATGGAAGTGCAAACTTCACGTTGGCTTCGAGATACGAGTACACTACGAAAGAGTCTGGTGTAATGTCTGGAAACGCAGGCGGTTGCTTGCCAGGGAACGCGGTCTTCAACTCGTTATGAAGTTTCTCGATCGCTCCTTTGTCATTCCAGCCGGTGGCGACGTACATGGCTCCTGCCGGAACATGCGGCCTCGGGTCTTGCGCTTCGACGAGCAACGTCGCGGTCGGTGGAGAGCCCTCCAGTGAGATGTCTTCTCCGGCCAAGTCATCGGACATGGACTTCCATGCGGCGAGAAAGGATGCGCACCAAACGGCGTTGGCGCCGGTCGGAATCTCCGCTTCCAGAATCGGCACGACCTCAGTTGACTCCAGTTCGGTCGATGCGCCGTCAAAGGTCTTCGTCGCGTGCGTTGGCTCGGGTCTGGCAGTGCAGGAGGATGCTGCAAACAGCACGGAAACGGCAATGTGTAACGAAAAGCATCTGAACATGGATAAGCTCCTTGTGGCCCCAACAGCACGCGCCGCAGGTACGCGCCGAATAACGCAGGCATTCTTATCGCAGGACTTTGGGGCGTCCGACGAGTCTTCGGTGTGCCCCAGTGGAGTCATCGTATCATGTCGGATGATGTCATTGGAAGCGATCAATGCAACGTGGATGCGTGACCGTTCTCCGAACGAACTCGGCTCTGCCCCCAGCCCGTGGACAAACCAATTCGTTGGGTCTGCCAGTTCGGCGGGACAAGAACCACCAGGCCAACGCCAATTCTGGCCCGTCGCCCCTTGGCGGTCAAGACCCCGGCAGCCTATCGCTGCCCTCCGTCACGGGGCGGCAGGCTCTATGTGGGAGACGAACGCATGGCATGTCCTTGCATTTCCATCCCGAAGGGATAACAGCCATTAGCCCCGGGTCGCGCAGCGGACCCGGGGTCGCGTTTTCGTGCGGCAAGAATTGCCTCATTGTGTCACGCAATGTGCTGGCGGGTGGGGGGGCTTCTTTGCCCAAAGCGTTTCACGTGTGCGTTTGGGGTGGAACCTTCGGAATGGGTTTGCTAGAATGCCTACCGTTTTCATTCACCCGCTTCGGTGCTCTCAATGAAGCTGTCCTGTGCGGATCTCGACGAGTTCAATACGCTGTACGAACACGGGCGGTACCTGACGCTTTACGAAAAGACGCGTCGGATGGGACCGCTTTCAACGTGGGAGGGCCCGGAGGCAATGGTGTTGGCCGGCAGGTTGGCGGCGAACCTTGGTTCGAACCGGGCCGGGGGCGCCATTCTGCTGCGCGCGGTTCGCCAGTTTCCGCATCATGCGGAGGTGCGTTATCACGCGTGCTGGCACATCATGCGGCGTTTGGGCCCGCTGGCCGCAATGCAATTTGCCGATCGGAACGGCGATGCCTCGAACGGTTCTGCGGAGGACGGTTCCACGGAATTGCAGGCTGACCGGATTGCCCAGCGGGCGCATCTTTTGGCCATGCTGCGCGACTTCGAAAAGGCCGATCAGGCGATTGACGAGGCAATTGCCCTGGCTCCCGAAAAACCATGGCTCTGGCTGGAGCGCGCCGCGGTGCTCGGGTGCGAGGATTTGCATGCCGAAGCGCTGGCGGCAGGGCAGAAGTCGCTTCAGTTGCAGCCCTACTATCGGCCGGCGGTCCAGTGGGTCGGCCATCTGCTCGTGCAGCAGAATCGCGATGCGGAAGCCTTCGCATTGCTCCGGGAGGCCGCGGCGGCGCTGGAAAGCGGCAGTGTCTGGCACCAACTCGCCTGCCTCGAAATCGAGCTGGGCCGCTATCAGGAGGCACATGCCAGCTTGAGCCGCGCGATCGACCTCCTTCCGCTGCTGCCAGACGACAAGGATATGGCGCGGTGTGCCGGGGGCCTGCGATCCGACATTGCATACTACCTGGGCGACTACGAAGAGGCGCGCCGGCTTGCCCAGCGCGTCGATACTCCGTTCTACCGCGCGCTGAGCGATAACCTGGCGAAGTGCGGCGCCGACGCGAAACGCGTTGAGTTGCCGGTGCCGTTCGTACGTCAGCACTTCGCCACGTGCGCGCCCGCAACGCTCGCGGCCATTTGCAGCTACTGGGGGCGCTCGTACGAGCACCTTGAAGTGGCCGAGACGATTTGCTACGACGGAACGCCTGCACACAATGAACGCCGCTGGATCGAGGGGCACGGTTTTCGAGCGCGCGAGTTTCGCGTTACGTGGGAGAGCGCCCAGGCGCTGATCGACGCCGGCGTTCCGTTCACGCTGACGACCGTACTGCCGCACGCCGCCCACGCCCAGGCGGTATTTGGCTATGATTCACGGCGAGGCGTGCTCCTCATTCGCGACCCCAACGAACGCCACTTTCGCGAAGCACTGGCGGAGGAACTGATCGAACGTTCGACTTCGACGGGTCCGCGCGGCATGGCCTTCGTTCCCCAGGACGACGCCGCCCGACTCGACGCAATGGATCTGCCGGAATCGGAACTGTACGACGGCGCCTACGCGCTCCACAGCGCGCTGGATCGACACGACCGTGATGCGGCCGAGACTGCATATCGAAAGATGGCCGAAATGGATGGCGGGCACCGGCTCACCCTCCACGCCCGGGCCAGCATGGCCTCGTACGATGCCGATCTGAGCCGTGTGCTCCGGCAGGTGGAGCAGCTTCTGGAAATGTTCCCGGACGATGTGCATCAGTGGAAGGCGCGGCTGCGATTGCTGCGCGAGTTGGGCACGCGCGGCGAACGCATCGAGCTGCTGAAGGAGCTTTACGGGCGGGCTGAGGTGGATCCGGTGCTCGTGCAGCAATACGTGGAGGAATTGCTCGACGATGCGAGGGAAAAAAGACGAACGGCATACCTCTTGCGCCGCGCCATGCGCGCACGGCCGGTCGATCCGGAGAACCTCCGCCTCTTGGCATCGTGGCTCTGGGCCGAGCATCGCAGGGAGGAGGCGTGCGAGGTGCTTCGGTATGCGGCGTGCCTGGAGGACAAGAACGAGTCGCGATCGTACGCCTACTTCACCGCGGCGCGGTACCTGAAGCGGACCGATGAAGTGCTCCGATTCCTGCACGACCGGTTCACTCGCTTCGGCGCGAAGAAGAGCTGGCCGGCGCAAACGCTTGCGACGGTTTACGATCAGCTTGAACGGCCCGACAAGGCGTTTTCGGTGGTCGAAGCCGCGTTGGACATGCGTCCGAACGATGGCGAATTGATCCTGTTCGCGGCCGATCTGTACAGCCGGTATGGGCGTGATGCGGAAGCGGAGCAACTGCTCGTTCGCCCGACGGACGGATATCACCGTTTCGCCTGGCTCCGCCTGATGGCGTGGCGCGCGCGGTATCGTAACGAATTGGCCGCCGCCCTGAAGTATGGCCGCGAGTACCTTGAAGCCGACCCGTGCCACCGTGAGATGAACGATCTCGTTGCCGGCGTTCTGTGCGATTTGCGGCAGTCGGACGCAGCCGAATCGCACTTCCGGCAACTGATCCAGCGGTTTCCTCGCAACTACGGGCTGCGCCAGCAGTTGCTGGAGTGGCTCGACGACGAACCGGCCCGGCGCGAAGAGGAAATCCGGAAGCTGCTCGACCATCATCCCGACGATCCCTGGGCCCACCGCGAATTGGCCATTACGCTGTGCCGGCTGCATCGGTTTCAGGAAGCGATGTGCGAGGCCGACCACGCCTGCCGCCTGGAGCCCGGCAGTCCGGTCGGCTATTTCGTGCATGGCATTGCGGCCGAGGAGACCGGCGATATCGAACGCGCCCGAGACGATTGCCGCCGCGCAATTGCCATATCGGTTGACTACGAGCCGGCCATGCGGAAGCTTGTGGCATTGTGCGATACCAAACGCGAGCGAGAAGAGTCGCTTGACTTCGTGTACGGCGAGCTGGTCCGGCAGGTGACGCTGGGCGATGCCCTGCAGGCATTCCGCGAGGTTGCGGTCGGCACATTTCACCCGGATCGCTTGCTTGCCGTCCTTCGTGAGGCTTTGGAGATACGTCCGGACCTTTCGCAAGCCTGGTCTGCCGTGGTGGTCCAGTTGCTTGCAATGGAGCGGTGCGAGGAATCACTGGCAACGGCGCAGACGGCCGCGGAGCGGTTTCCGCTGTTGCCGCGAACATGGCTCGATGTGGCCTTGGCCTGCCGCGAACTGGGCCGGACCGAGGACGAAGTTGCCGCGGTGGAGAAGGCCCTGTCGGTCTGTCCGAACTCAGGTGCGGCGCTGCGCCAACTGGCCGACGCCCACAGGCGTAGCGGCAACGTCGCCGCCGCCCGCGCCACTCTGGAACGGGCCATCGCCTGCGAGCCGCTTGAAATTACCCACCAGGGCGAGCTGGCCGATCTGCTCTGGGCGACCGGCCGGCGCGAGGAGGCGATTGCAGCCATGCAGCAGGCGGTGGAGCGCGCCCCTCGCTATGAATGGGGATGGTGTAAGCTGCGAGACTGGTCCCAGATCATCCATCAGAGCGAACTGGTTGTCGAACTTGCCCGCCGCATTACGGAACAGCGCCCCGAACACGCCGACTCATGGATGCTGTTTGCCGAAACGCTTGCCGGGATCCCGGAACACTTCGACGAGGCCCTCGGCGCCGTGGCGAAGGCCGTCGAACTCGAACCGCGTTTACAGGCAGGGTATGCTCTGCAGGCCGATTTGCTGGTGCGAGTCGGCCGGTTCGACGAGGCCATCGCGGCGTGTCGGCCGCCTGGCTTTGGCGACCGCCGGCCGGCTTTTCTGCGATTGAAAGAGTCGGACGTCGAGTTCCATCGCGGCCGTAACGACGAGGCCCTCGGACTGCTCCAGGCCATTGTCCGCGACGATCCTGAAGACGCCCTGGCCTGGATTCGCCTTGCCGATTGCTACGAACGGCTCGAGAAGGACGACGAGTACCTTGCCGCGGCGGCGCACCTGGTGCGAATCGCGCCTCGGCATCCGGCAGCCTGGGGCTATAGGGCGGCCGGCCTTCTGCGCAAGGGCGACCGGAGCGGCGCCAAGGAGCAGTTCCGCAAGGCGTTCGCACTCGACAACAGCTACCTGTTTGCCGGCATGCAACTGCTGCAAATGCAGCTTGAAGACCGGGAGTTCACCGGTGCGCAGGAAACCAATCACGCCCTTGCGCCGCACATTGCCGACGACGTCCGCTTGACCGGTGAAATCCGCATTGCCGCCGGCCAGAGCGATCGGGATACAGCCGAGGATCGACTGCGGTATCTTTGTGCTTGCCCGATGGAGGACGTAGCACCGTTGCGGCAGGCGGTCGAAGCCATGCGCGACGCGGGCTTCGACAATCTTGTGCGAAGAGTACTCACCGAAGCGTTGATCGATCCGAAGTCCAGCCCGCAGATTGCCGCCGTTTGGGCGGAGGAAACCGCGCGAGAAGAAGACTACGCGTTGTTTCGCGAAATGCTCGCGCGTCTTGTCCAAGGGAGCGAGGCGTGGTGCATCCTGTGTCAGAACTGTATCGAGTTCCTGGGCTCGCAGGCACGATATCGCCAGTTCCGCCAGTTGCTCAAAGAATACAAGGAACCCATTCAGCGAAGCGATCTGACTTGGGCCGCCGTCGGCCGGGCATACCAGGACTTCGGCGAGCCGAAAAAAATCGTTCGGTGGATGTCGGACTGGCAGGAACGCGAGGCCCCGCAGGCGTCGATGCTGTTCCCACTGGTGTGGGCGTCTATGGACCTCCGGAACTACGCCACCGTGGTGGAAGTGGCTCAGGCCGCGGTATGCAGGCAAGTCGATTTTACGACGTCCTACCACTTCGTCCTGCTTGCGGCCGGTCGCGTGATGCTCGGCAGCGTTGCCGAAGCGCGTGAAGCCATTGCTCGCGTGAATCCATCGTTTCTCAACGAGTTCTATCACCAACAGTACCAGGTGCTGAGTCTGGTGTTGGAGTCCCTTGCCGCTGAATCGGCATCGCAGAACTGGCGCTCGGTGCGCCGGCGCGTGCAGGCGGTTGTCAATGGAATGGACGACCCGACTCGCAACGACTCGATTACACGCTGCTTATTGCCCCGATGCAATCTGCTGCTGGCTCGCCATTTCGGCAGGCGGTTCGCCACACTCATAGCACGGTTGCGAGTGCTGTTGACCTCGTAGGCAGTGGAGAAAACGGCTCGCGCCGCCGACCCGTGAACGGCTACGAAATCACAGGCAAGGGAACGCCGATTATAGCAAGGTCACGTTCACCTTCTGGCATGCGTCGCGCATGGCGTCGGGCCAGACGCCGCAGGCGACTTCGCCCACGTGGGCGCACCGCAGGAGGAACATGCACAGGCGCGACTGGCCGACTCCGCCGCCCATGGTCTGCGGCAGTTCGCCGGCAAGCAGGCGGCGATGGAAGTCCAGGCCGAGCCGATCTTCGAGCTGCCGAATTCGCAACTGCTCGCGCAGCGTCGCCGGATCGACGCGGATTCCCATCGAGGAAATCTCAAACGCCCGGTTGAGTATCGGGTTCCAGAATAGAATGTCGCCGTTCAGTCCCCGACCGCCTGCCGAGTTCGGTGTGGTCCAGTCGTCGTAGTCGGGCGCCCGGCCGTCGTGCAGGTTGCCGTCGGGCAAAGGGCCGCCAATGCCGGCAATGAAGACGGCGCCGTGCTCTTCGCAGATCTTGTTTTCGCGCTGGCGCGGGTCCAGCGCCGGCCAGCGCCGGCACAGTTCTTCCGAGGTGATGACGTGGATCTGCTCGGGCAGGATGGGGCGAATGTGCGAATACTCGGAAGCCAGGTGGAACTCGGTTCGGCAAATGCAATCGTAGATGGCGCGTACGGTGCTTTCGAGCGTCTCGAGGTTCCGGTCCGCCGGAGCAATGATCTTTTCCCAGTCCCACTGGTCGACGTAGATCGAGTGCAGCTCGTCGATCGTCTCGTCCGGCCGGAGTGCGTTCATGTCCGTATAGAGGCCCTCGCCGGTCGCAAACCCGTATTCGGCCAACGCCAACCGCTTCCACTTGGCCAGCGACTGCACAATCTCCACCTGCGAATTGTTGTCTTCCTTGACCGTGAACCGGACCGGCTGTTCGACGCCGTTTAAGTCGTCGTTAATGCCCGTCCCGCTCCGGACGAACAGTGGGGCGGTCACGCGGCACAGGTTGAGCGAGGCGGCGAGCTGCCGTTCAAAGAAATCCTTGATATCCTTGATCGCGGTCTCCCGCTGCCGGATGTCAAGCGTCGGTTCGTATTGGTCTGGAAGGCTGAGCACGCTCGGGCTCCTTGGCTCGTGTGGTTTGACGGCCGGGGGCGATGGTGAAACCGTCCATTATGCCCTGGCAACCTGCACTCCTGCAAGCAGGGACCTCGGGCCGGTTCTGTCTCCATACCCTTGACTTTCTGCTCCATCCTGTTTAGCCTCAATAGTTTCACCCCTTTTGGGGAAGGTTGCGTGGAATGGAAGAGGAACCGCCTGCATGTCGATAACATCACAGATTCTGGGAACCGGCCATTACCTTCCGGAGAAGGTAGTTACCAATTTCGATATCGAGGACATGTTCGATACGAGCGACGAGTTCATCGTCTCGCGCACCGGCGTGCGCCAGCGGCGTCATGCGGACGCGGATGCAAGCGTAACCGATCTTGCCGTGCTTGCCGCCGAGGCCGCGGTTGCCGATGCCGGTTTGACGATGGACCAGATCGATTGCATCATCATGAACACCATCACGCCGGACCATGCAGATCCAGGCAGCGCTTTCTTTCTGCACGGAAAGCTTGGCGTCGGGAACATTCCTGCGTTTGAAATCCGCGAACAGTGCTGCGGGCTGATCTACGGCATGTCCATGGCTGATCATTTCGTTCGGGCAGGGACGTATCGTCACGTGCTGGTTGTCTGTGCCGAAGTGCTGTCCAAGCGGATCGACGGTTCGTACGAAGGCCGCAATATCTCGATTCTTTTCGGCGACGGCGCCGGCGCGGTGGTGGTCGGCCCGTCGGACGATCCCAACCGCGGCATCCGATCGACGTTTCTCCATGCAGAAGGGGCGAAGGCAAAGGCCCTCTACACCGAGGCGCCGGGCACCGCGAACGGAAAGGCGAGCTTCGTCGACCAAGACGATATCGACAAGGGCCGCGTCTACTTCCGGATGATCGGCAAGGAGGTTTTCGACAACGGCGTGGCGCGGATGTGCGAATCGATCGAGGAATCGTTCAAGGCGAATTCCATCGGGTTCGACGACCTTGCCCTGCTCATCCCGCATCAGGCGAATCTGCGAATGCTCGAAGCCATCGCCCGGCGCAGCAAGGCGCCGGCGGATAAGCTGTTTATCAACGTCGAGGAGTACGGCAACATGGCCTCGGCCTGCCTGCCCATCGCATTGGACCAGGCGAGGAAGCGGGGGCGCATCCAACCGGGCGACCTGATCTTGATGGTCGCCTTCGGATCGGGATTCGTCTGGTCGTCCATGCTGGTGCGGATGTAGCCGCTCTCCTGCGGCGCGTAGGACGGGCTTTAGTCCGTCGAGCAGACACACGGAAGTCTACCTTGGTCTCTGGCCGTTCGATCGTCTTGAACATCGCGAAGCCCCCCCCCTCTTCAGGCGGAACAGTTGCAGCCAGCACGTACCGGCCTCGATTGCCGGTCCTTGAAGAAACCGCCCGATTGCACCGGTTAAGTCAAGGCCATTTCGGTAATTCATGACACCTTGGGGTGACTCGGGCCGAGGCTTGACTGCCGTCTTGTTTTCCCCTATTCTACCTAGCTGCCAGTTTCCAGAGTGGCCTCTGTGACGGAAGGCGACGAGGTGGTTGGGCGCCGCGTGCCGATCAGCGCGATTGGCTGGCGACAGTCGGACGACCCGGCGCCGCTTTCCACGACAGAGACCGATGTCAGATGCCAGGAGGTGATTGGCTCTGCCCTAGTTGATTCTTTGAAGAAACCGCGACCCATTTCAGCAGGGATTTCAAACGATGTCGAGCCCGACTGCGGAACGGAAGGATTTTGCCGCCAGTAAGAAGCTTCGCGAGGTGATGGGGCAGTATTTCGGCGACTTGGACCGCGGAGCCGCGGAAGGCAAGAAGACGGCTTGGTGCACCAGTGTCGGGCCGGCCGAGTTGCTCTGGGCCATGGGGTATAATGTCTACTTCCCCGAGAATCACGGGGCCATGCTGGGCGCCTCGCGCACGGCCACCGACCTGATCCCGCTGGCCAACGCCCGCGGCTATTCGCCCGACATCTGTTCCTATCTCACCAGCGACATCGGTTCGTACCTGAAGGGCGAAAGCCCCTTGCAGAAGATGAAGCTTTCCGGGCCGCCGAAGGCCGACGTGCTGGTGTTCAATACCAACCAGTGCCGCGATGTGAAGGACTGGTTCCAGTTCTACGCTCGCGAGTGGAATGTGCCTTGCGTCGGTGTCCACACGCCGCGTGCGATCGGAGACCTGGACGAGCCGATGATCAACCAGATTGCCGGTCAGATGGAAGACCTCGTCGAGCCGCTCGAAGGAGTCGCGGGGCAGAAGTTCGATATCGACCGGCTGCGCGAGACCGTGGCCATTTCCAAGAAGACGACCGTACTCTGGAAGGCCGTTCTGGAGACGGCCACGAGCGTGCCAGCCCCGATCACGTTCTTTGACGACACGATCCAGATGGGCCCGGCCGTCGTAATGCGAGGCCTGAAGGAGGCCGCCGAGTATTACGAGATCCTCCTGGCCGAACTGAAGGAGCGCGTTGCGGCCGGCGTGGCCGCCGTCAACGGCGAGCGGCTCCGCATCTACTGGGAAGGCATGCCCATCTGGGGCAAGCTCAGTGCGTTGAGCAGCCAGTTCCTCGAACTGCAAACGTGCGTGGTGGCCTCGACCTATTGTAACAGTTGGGTCTTCGAGGCCCTCGATCCGGCCGATCCCTTCCGCAGCATGGCCCAGGCGTACAGCGATATCTTTATCTGCCGCTCCGACGACCGGAAAGAAGCCTACATGGAGCACATGCTGAAGGAGTACAAGATCGACGGCGTGCTCTATCACGACGCCAAAACGTGCCCGAACAACTCGAACTGTCGCTACGGACTGGCGCAGCGCGTCCAGAAGAAGCTGGGCCAGCCGTATCTGATCATCAATGGAGACCTGAACGACCTGCGGATGTATTCCGAGGAGCAGACGCGGACGAACATCGAGGCCTTCGTAGAGCAATTGCTGCAAAGATAAATGACTGTAGACTACTATTGTGGCATCGATATCGGCGCCTCGTCAGCCAAGCTGGTGATTGTGGACGGCAGCGGGCGCGTCCTGGCCCGGGCGCTGCGGCGGTCAGGTGTCGACTATGCGCAAACGGCTCGCTCGTGTCTGGACGAGGCCCTGGAACGTCTGGAGCTTGACGAGTCGCAGCTCGTCGGCATCTTCTCGACCGGCTACGGGCGCGACAACGTACCGTTTGCCCGCGGCAAGATGACCGAAATCGCCTGCCACGGCAAAGGGGCCTTCCACGCCTTCCAGCGTGCGATGACCGTCATTGACATCGGCGCGCAGGACTGCAAGGTGATCCATCTCGACGAGCAAGGGCACCGGACGAGCTTCAAGATGAATCGGAAGTGCGCGGCCGGCACCGGCGCCTTCCTGGAGGAGATCGCCCTCCGGCTCGATCTGGCGACGGAACAGTTGAACGGCCTGGCCGAGAAATCGACCACCGAGGTCGCGCTCGGGAGTTTCTGTACCGTCTTCGCCGCGACGGAAATCCTCGAACGGATTCGTGCAGGCGTCAAGGTCGAAGATATCGTCAAGGGGGCATTCCGTTCGGTCGTGAAGCGTCTGGTGGAAATGGACACGGTCGACGGCGCATTGGTGCTGACCGGCGGTGTGGCTGCCCACAATTCCGTTCTGACAACGCTGGTCGAAG
Source organism: Thermoguttaceae bacterium (assembly GCA_040772845.1). Classification (GTDB taxonomy): domain Bacteria; phylum Planctomycetota; class Planctomycetia; order Pirellulales; family Thermoguttaceae; genus PWXP01. The sequence goes on along the minus strand of JAXGXG010000001.1, from coordinate 2,625,351 downwards.
AGTCGTTCGGCGTACCGGTCCTCGTGCCGCCGGAAGCGCAGTTTGTCGGCGCGCACGGGGCGGCCCTTTTTGCGGCAGAGGCCGCGGAGAAACCATCATGCTGATCGACAATCCTCCCGTAGAAGTCGCCAACAACGTTTGGATGCTCGGCACGACCGCCTATCCCATGTACCTGGTGCGAGGGCGGAACGAAGGGGCAATCATCGAAGGCGGAATCGGGGGAATCGGACCGCTCGTGCAGCGGCAGTTGGCCGAGCTGGAAGTCGCTTCGGACTATGTCCGCCAGGTCGTGGTGATGCACGCACACCCCGACCACGTCATGGCCATTCCGCTGCTTCGCGAGCTGTTTCCAGGTGTTGTCGTTGCAGCGACGGCGACGGCGGCCGCCACGTTGTCCATCGAAAAGGCCGTCGACTTCTTCACCCGCATCGACGCCGAATTGACCGAAGGACTCAACCGTACGGGCGCGCTGAACGAAAGTACGCCGCCGGTGGTTGTGGCCGAGAACCGGATCGCCATCGATCGCACGGTTGGCGAGGGCGACGTCATCGCCGTCGAAGATTTCGCGTTCTCCGTCCTGGAAACGCCAGGCCACAGCGATTGCAGCATCAGCCTGCACGAAACCGAGCGGAAGATACTGGTCATTTCGGATGCCAGCGGGTTCTATATGCCGGCCCTGGGAACCTGGTGGCCGGGTTATTTTACCGGCTACCAGAAGTACCTCGACTCGATGGAGCGGCTGGCCTCGCTTGACGCCGAGACGCTCTGCCTCAGTCACTACGGGGCCGTGCGCGGGCAGGAGGAGGTTCGGGACTATCTGAAGGGCGCAATCGCCGCCACGCGGCACTATCACGAGCGGATCGTTGCCGAAGCGAACGCCGGCCGATCCGCCCGCGAGATCGCCGAAGAGCTGGGCGCCGAGATCCATCGCATCACGCCCATCCTGCCGTTGGATTTCTTCCAGAAGAACTGCGCCATCATGGTGAAGCAGTCGCTGAAACACGAGGGTTTGGCGTAGCCGTTCACGGGCCGGCGGCGCAAGCCATTGTCTCCACTGCATACGAGGGGTCGCGGTAGGGACGGCCCTTTCGGACAGCCCCCTGTGAACGGTTGCAAAGAGCCGGAGAGTTGGTCTGCTACAAGGCACACGACTACGAAATCCTCGATTCTTTCTTGACGCCGCTCGTTGCATATGCAACAATATATACATGTACGAGATTCGGTATTCACCGAGCGTCGAAGACGACTTCCGAGGGGTGAAGGTCTTCCTGCGTCGGCAAGTCGTCGCCGAGATCGGACAACAGTTATCGCTCACGCCAACAAGGGCTACGAGACGCAGAAGGGTCCTGCACGGGTTGATTCCGCCCTTCGAGTCGGACCCGCCAATCTGGGAGCTTCGAGTCGGCGAGTTTCGAGTGTTCTACGATGTGGATGAAATTGAGCGGATCGTATACATCCGCGCGGTGCGGCATAAGCCTCCACACAAGACCACGGAGGAGATTCTATGAAGACGATCGGTGTCCGAGATCTGCAGAAACGAATCCGGGAGTGCGTTGAGGCCTCCCAGACGGAGAATGTTGTCATCACGCGAAATGGAAGGCCGGCATCCTTGGTCATCGGCGTGGCTGGGATGGAGTGGGAGGATGTCGTGCTCCAGTCTGATCCTGCATTTTGGGAGATGATTCGAGGCCGACGTAAAGAGAAGTCAATTTCCGAACGGGAAATGAAGAAGCGTCTTTCGAGTCCCGCAAGCAGGAAAGGAGCAAGCGGGAAGTAGGCGGTCGGCTCGCTGTCGGTCAAGGTGGGAGTACCAGGGGGCAGAAGTCTTTGCTCTTGCCAGGGGAGGGGCAAGAGGGCAATCTCAAGTCTGCCATTCCAGCGACAATCAGAATTCCCGGTTTCGCGGCCGGTGGAGCAGACTCAATCACGCGAGGAATCGGGCGAACCCTCGTCAAGCCATCGTCCACGCTGCATCTCGATTCGACCCTTCGTCCTCATGGCCGCCCAAAGAAGCTTGCCTGGGCTGCGAAGATTATCCATTCTGCGAAAATGGCTCTGACCCCTTTTTCGCAACAAGCCGTCGACGGCGGCGCGGTGCCGTAGTTCGAAACGCTTGATCTTGCCGGTGGCCGTTTTCGGCAAGGTGTCTACGAAGACGACCGCGCGGGGATACTTGTGCGGCAACGTGTTCTTCTTGACGAACTGCTGAATCTCGTGGGCCAATTCGGCGGAGCCCGTATGCCCGTCTTTCAGCACGATGAAGGCCACCGGTTTGAGCAGGCCTTCATCGTCCGCCGCCCCCGTCACGCCGCTTTCCAGCACCGCAGGGTGCTCGTGGAGCAGGCCTTCGACCTCCGTGGGCCAGACCGACTGGCCGCTGACCTTGAGCATGTCGTCGGCGCGGCCGGAGTACCAGAAATAACCATCCTGGTCCATCATGAACTTGTCGTGCGTATTGATCCATTCGCCGCAGAAGGTGCGCTTCGTCGCCTCGTGCTGGTTCCAGTAGCCCTGGGCGATGCTGTCGCCCTTCATCAGCAAGGTGCCCACCTGACCCGGCGGCAGTTCTATGCCGGCGTCGTCAACAATCTTGGCCTCGAAACCGGGTACAACCTGCCCCGTGCTGCCGGCCTTTGCCTGCCCGGGGCGGTTGGAAATGAAGATATGCAGGATTTCGGTGGAGCCGATGCCGTCGAGAATCTCCACGCCGAACCGGTCGCGCCATCGCTCGAAAAGGTATCGTGGCAGTGTCTCGCCTGCCGAAACGCACATTCGCACGCGTCCCAGGCTTGTTCGTCCCGTTTTTTCGGCCACGTGCAGCATGGCCGCGTAGCTGGTAGGCACTCCGTAATAGACGGTGGGCTGATAGCGGTCGACCGTCTCGAAAACTTTATCCGGCACGGGCCGGTCGGGCAGGAGGATCGTCGTACCTCGGGTGCGCAGCGGGAAATACAACCCATTGCCCAACCCGTAGGCGAAGAACAGCTTGGCCACCGAGAATGAGACGTCCGATTCCTTGAGGTCGATCGTATCTTTCGCATAGCAGTCGGCGGCCACCAGCATATCATGCTGCAAGTGGATTGCGCCCTTCGGCCGCCCGGTCGTCCCGGAGCTATAGAGCCAGAAGGCCGTGTCATCCTTGACCGTGTCGGCATGATCCAGATGGGACGAAGCACGGTCCAGTAGCGGGTCGAACTCGAGCGAATCGACCGGCTTTCCGCCAACCGTAACGATGTGTTTCAAATAGCGCAGCCGATCGCGAATGGGCTCGATGCGATCGGACAGATCCGCGTGGACCACCAGCGCGCGGGCGCGGCTGTCGTTCAGCAGGTATTCGTAATCCTTGGCGGTCAGAAGCGTGTTCATGGGGATGGCCACGGCCCCCATCTTGATCGCGCCGAAGAACGCGCAGACCCATTCGGGGCTATCGGGCAGCAGGATGGCTATCCGCTCTTCGCGCCGCACGCCCAGTTCGAGCATTGCATTGCCGAAGCGGTTGATCAACTCGTGCAACTGGCGGTAACTGATCGCGCGATCGCCGCTGAGGATCGCCGTCTTCTCGGCCCGGCCATTGGCAAGGTGGGAATCGACGAGCGCCTCGGTTGCGTTGAGTTGTTCCGGAAGTTGCGGGATGGACATCGAGGGACTCCTTCGGTGACTTGACGGATGCTCGGAATCTTAACGCAACGCCTGCTCGACGCTCACTCGCGAAACGGGCCTCCTCGCGACCGACATTCAGATCGCTACCCACGCTGCGGTTGCAATACTTGCCTGGTCTTCATAAGCCAAAAGGAAGGCGCGGCCCCGGCCCTCTATACCTCGTCGAGATGGTCGTAGAGAGTGACTGGGCTGACCGGATTGATTTCGGCACGCGCCAGGGCGAGAATCGCGGCGTCAAGGTCGTCGAAGCTGAACACCATGATCGCACTGTCGCCAAGGCGAGCCGTAAACGCGTACATGAACGTTACGCTGATCCCCGCCTTCGCGAAGATCTTCAGCAATTCCACCAGTCCGCCAGGCTGGTCGCGGACCTCGATTGCCAGGACCTCGGTTACGGTGACTTCAACTCCGGCGGCCTCGAGCACATCCCGGGCGCGCTGCCACTCGCGAACGATCAATCGCAAGATGCCGAACTCCGGCGAATCTGCCAGAGAAAGGGTGACGATATTGATCCCTGCATCGGCCAGCAACTCGCAGGGCGAGATCAACTGACCGAGCTTGTTCTCAATCCGGACGGAAAGCTGCGGGATTCTCATTGGAGGGCTCCTATATGGCCTTACTATCTCACGCCAACTTCGCCACCCTTATGGGAACAGGGTGATCGATTGCAGATCCTCAATCGCCTCGTAGAACAGCTTACAAGAACACGGCGCAAACTGCAAGACTTCGTTGCGTGCCGCATGGCGTTTGTCCACGGGATGAAATGGCCGAAACCGAGGCGGCGACCTTGCGTCATCGATGGTAATCCTGCTACACTTTGTGCCATAGATGGCTGGAATCCGCCTCGGTCGGGATCGCTTTCTGGAATCCCTGGGATTGCCGAGCTTTCTGACCATGGCCGGTGGAACAGTCAACCGCGAATAGGCCGGGCACTTCGTCCTGATTCTTACGAGAACTGGGACAGCGTTCATCTTGTATGCGGAGGAGGAACGGACGATGGAGAAGGTCGAAATGTTCCCCAAAGCCCGAGTGCCGTACGGGACCTGGGGAAGCAGCTATTTCCCTGCGTGGCAGACCTCGGTGCTGGCTGAGGTCAATATAGGGCAATTCGCCGGTGAGGCGATGAACCGGATCCTCGGAATCCGGAAGGTTCCCACGAGCGAGTTGCAGTATCTGGTTATCGGCTCCAGCGTGCCCTGGCACTGGAAGTTCTGGAACGCGCCAATGGTGGCAAGCTGCCTGGGACGACGCCTGCCGGGGTTTCACATCGAGCAGGCGTGCGCGACCGGGTTGCAGGCCGCCCTGCTCGCTGCCGGTGAAGTCCAGAACGGATCGAACGACGTCGTGGGCGTTCTGACTTTCGACCGAACCAGCGACTCGCCCGTAGGCGTGTTCCCGGAGCGAAGGGCTTACCAGAGAACCATGGCAATCAGCCACGTGTGGGATAACTTCGGATTCGATCCGGCCACCGGCGGGGCGATGCTTGCCACGGCCGGCAATGCCGCGCGGAAGTACCGCCTCGATCGCAGAGAGGTCGAAGACCTCACCTGCTACCGCTATCGGCAGTACCACGACGCCAAGGCGTCGGGGTTTCTCGATCGTGTGCTTGTGCCGCTGGATGTGCTGAACGTGCAGGGCGGCTCGCTTGGCAGAATTGACGAGGATAGCGGAATTCGCGAAATCTCGTTGGACGGCCTGCGCCGCATGCGCGAACTGGATACGTGCGTGACGACCGGAATGCAAACGCACGCATCGGACGGCATGGCCACGCTGCTGGTCACCACGCCGGAAAAGGCCCGGCAGCTCAGTCCGCGGCCCGAGATTGACATCCGGTTCGTGGCCAAGGCCGAGATACGAACGCATCCGTCACTGATGCCGGAGGCTCCTACGCTTGCCGTGCAGAAACTGCTGGCGAAGACCGGACTGACCATGGCGGATATGGCCGTAGTGAAGTGCCATAATCCGTTTGCCATCAACGACGCCATCTTCGCCAAAGTGATGGAGTACGATTGGCGCAAGGTCAATAATGCCGGCTGTTCGTTGGTCTGGGGGCATCCGCAAGGGCCGACTCTCACCAGGTTGCTGATCGAAGGTCTTGAGGAAGCGGTGGACCTGGGAGGCGGCCTCGTACTGCTGTTCGGCTGCGCCGCAGGTGATGTGGGCATTGCCGCCCTGCTCGAGGTGACAGAAGGAGACGCATCGAAATGACGAAATCCATCCGACAATCTACGCTCCAGACACTGGGGCTCGGCTCGGTGATCGATATCTTCCGCAACGGCAGGCTGCCCGCCGACGCCGGCGACCTGGTCGATCAGGTGTTCGGCGGCCCCGGCGAGCGTGGTTCGCTGGTCATCTCGGGTGCGAATGGGATCGTGGGCGCGGGGAAGATGATCCAGCTTACGGCCCGGCTGGAGCCGTTTGGCGTCCGGTCGATCGGCCTCAGCCGTCCCAGGACGGCCGACGGGATCGGCCCGCACTATCCCGGGCTGGTGGCGGCGGTCGGCAAGGCGCGGGCCGACAGGGTCATGGCGAACATGATCCGGATGATCTACGACGGGACAAGTCTGCCGGCCGATCTTGCCAAGTGGCGGCCCCGTTTTCTTCTGGAGGCGATTCCGGAGATTCTTGATATCAAGAAGGCCCACTACCGGCTCTTTCAGGAAGCGTTCCCGGAAATCGAAATCCGGTCGGTGACCTCCGGCTTTCCGAGTTCGGAACTGGGAGTGGGCGTCGCGCACCCGGCCTTCCCGCACGAAAGCAATAAGGTCTGGGAGGTTGTCGGCCAGGAGAACTCTCGCATTCCCCAGCTTCTTTGGGCCTTGGGACTGATCCCGGTTCCGGTCGCCGACCACTGGTCCTTTGTTCTGGACGTGCTGTTCTGCGGTACGACGCTGGCAGGTTTGCGTTACCATCGTGCGACCAATATGCCCTTCTGGAAGATCGACAAGTACATCCGAAAACTTGCCGGCCCGAACCCGTTCAGGGCGCACGACGTGATCGGCGCGCAGGGGGCCGATTTCCTCACGTGGTCCTGCCTGCATCATCTTGCCCAAAAATACGGAGCCCTGTTCGCACCCACGCCCGAGCTGTGCGAACGGAAGGAGACCGGCCAGAACTGGTATCCGCCCGACCATCTGCGCCCCTTGGTCGATTGGCCCATGGACGGTGCGGCGGAAGAGGAGTTCAACATCTGGATCGAGGGCGCGCTGGTGCAGATGGCCAGCCTGCTGCTTCACGAGCAGAGGGCCCACCTATCCCACATCAATGCGATTGGCGAATTGTGCGCGCAATTCCGCCGGGGCATCCTGGCCATGATTCGGAGCATGGGCGCCGGGCGCGCGATCGAAGTGGTGGAAGGATTCCATCGCGTCTACGCGGAAGCGGCCGGCGACGCCTGGCATCCTGAAGTATTCGAGCAGATCGACAGCCCCGAGTGGCAGCAGTTGTACGTCAATGCCGAGCACGATGGAAATGTGGGCGTCATCACAATCAGCCGGGAAGCCTACAACAGCGACGTCGACGCTGAACTGAACCGCGCCATCGATTGGCTCAAGACCGAAGGCATCGGCCGGGTGATTGTCACCAGCGATTTCCACCTTGCCACGCAAATGGCAGGCGCGGATACTAGCGAGTTCTTCCCCGCACTCTGCGATACCGGGCAGGGACAACGCCTGGCCGCAACGTGGTCGGCGACCGCCAGACGGCTATCCAACGAGTTTGAAGTGTCGGTCGGGTTCGTCAGTGGCAAACGCTGCCTGGGCGGTTTCCTGGAACTGCTGGTGCACTGCCACTATCTGGTGGCTGTCCAGAACGCCCGGTTTGCGATGCCGGAGGTCACGTTGCCCGTCGTGCCGGGAATGGAGGGCTGTCACTGGCCGTTCCGAAAGACCCCGCGGGACGAGTGGCCCAAGCTTGTCCGCCTGCTGCTCAGCGGATCGCCGGTAACCGCACAAGACGCCGTGGGCTGGCTGATCGACGCCGCTGCTCCGTTGCCGAAAGCGTTGGAGACAGTCTGGCGTCTCGCATCGTCCGGGGCTGCCGGCCTGCCAATGCGACCGCTGGACGAAGGCCCGCTGAAGGACGTACCTGCCGAGGCAGGCATCCCGGCTTCCGACAACCCGGCCGTCGAGGCAGCCCGGGCGGCCATCATGCAGTCGATCCGAGCCTCCTGCGGCGTTCCGCTTTCAGAAGCACTCGACGTCCAGGCCCATCACTCCGCCGCCTTCTTTGTCACCCCATTTTGTAGAGATGGCGTCGTCGGCGTCGAGTGCAGCAAGACGATGATGGAGTAGGTTGTTTACGTATATATGAACGTCGTTCCGGTCGACGGCGGGCTGGAAATGGTAATGACGACCCGCAACATCGTTTAGGTCCAGCCCTTCGGGCTTCCGTTGTGCGCTGTCTCCATATCCCAGGGTTGCGCCTTGCTCGTTCCTCGCGTCGGCTCCACCCTTGTATGATGAAAATCATACTTAGAGAGGCCCTATTCCCAACCGTTTGATGTCAAGGCAGACTATCTGGTTGTGGAAGTCGTGAGGAGATGCTGGCTTTTGCCCTGAGGCGTTGACCTGTTAAGCCCAGATTGATCCCTCCGACCTTTGACCAACGCTTTGTTACATGTTACGGCTTGACCGAGTAATCACAAGGATATCGCGTCGAAGGATCTCGGAGGTCCCTCATGGCTGCTTGGACCTTTATGACGAAACCCCAGGAGAAACATGGAACACAATGATGTCCACAACGACAGACGCTCCGATCACGGCAATCGGCGTGGGGTTTGATACCGCCCGCTACGGGCATCACGTGACGTTCCTCAACGAGGATCGTGCCCACGCCGCCAAGCCGTTCAATTTTGATGAATCATCTGCCGGGTATCAGCAATTGGAGAAGGGATTGCGTCTCCTGGCCGACAAACATCCCAACGTCCACTTTCACATCCGCGTGGACGCTGCCGGCCAGTATGCCAATAACCTTCTGGCTTTTCTTCACCGGTTGCCTTGGGATAAGACAATTTCGGTTGGCGAGCCGACACGCAACAAGCGTTATCGGGAAGTTCATTTTCCCAAGCGGAAAGCCGATCCCACAGAGAGCCACTCCTGCGCTCGTTACGCGATCGTGGAACGGCCTGAGCCTTCGGTAGGATTGACGCCCGAAATCCGAGTCCTGCAAGAGGTGGCCAGCCGGCTGGAGTTCGAAGTCAAGCTGTCCACTCGCCATGTGAATCGCTTGCACAATCTACTCGGCCGCGTCTTTCCTGAGTTGGCGGTCCTGCAGAATGATCTGCAAGCTCGTTGGGTTCTTCGGATGCTGCTGAAGTATCCTACGGCGAAGCGGATCGCCAAGGCACAACTCCGTTCGATCAGGACCATCCCGTACTTGCCCGCCAAGAAAGCGGCTGAACTCCAAGAGGCGGCCAAGAGGTCGGTTGCTTCCGAGGATGGGGAGATCGTCGAAGAACTGGTTCGCAGTTCGGCCTGTCGTCTCCTCGAATCGTTGGAGGCAGAACAACGCACCGAAAAGCTCCTGCTCAAAGCTTTTGACGCCTTGCCCGACGTGCGAATCAAACAGATCGCTACCATCCCCGGCATCGGAAGACGCACCGCCGCCATCCTGGTAGCCAAGATCGGTTTGATCGATCGCTTCCCGACAGCCGCTCACTTGACGAGCTACTTCGGGGTCTTTCCGGAAGAAAACACGTCGGGGGTGGATAAGTTCGGCAGGCCCATCCCACCTGGTACAATGCGTATGTCGCGCAAGGGAAACGACTTGGTCAGAAAGCACCTGTGGATGGCCGCCTTGGCTGCCCTCGGATCAAGTTCAAATGTCCAGGTCAAAGCCTTGTACGCACGACTGAAAGCTCGGGGACGGCGCGGGGATGTGGCGCTGGGCCACTGCATGCGAAAGCTGCTGCACCAAGTGTTTGCCATTTGGGTCACCGGTCGGCCGTACGACCCTCACCATGGCATGCCGAAAGCCCAGACTACCGACACGCCCGAGGCCACAACGCCAACTCGCCAGGAACCCACGACCAAACAAGAAACGGCTGCGGGCCGCAAAACGGGGATGTCCCCCAAAAGGAAAGCGGTCACCACAGCCAACTCCACGATAACCCGGGCACCTGAAACCGTCAAGTGCTCGGCGGCCTCCGAAGGTGCAAAGCGCCCCGTCGACGAAACCCTCTCTGACGGTTCGATCGACTTCGCCTACCTTCGCAGCCAAATCACTCTTGAGCAAATTCTCCGCCACTTGGGATACTTCGACCGCTTGCGAGGTAGCGGCCCTCAACGCAGAGGCCCATGCCCTGTCCACGGAACCAAGCGAGATCGAGGACGTACGTTTTCGGTACATTTGGGCAGGAACGTTTACCAGTGCTTCCATCCGCCATGCGGCGCGTCAGGGAACGCACTTGACCTGTGGTGTCAAATCCATCACTTGTCGCTCTATGAAGGGGCCTTGCACCTGGCGAAAACGTTCGACTTGCCGCTCAATCCCGAACAGAGAAGAGGAACCCGTATAGGGAACCCGTAGCCCCCTTCGTTATCAGGAGTTAATCATGTCCCCTTCACAACTAGCCAATGCCCAAGAAAAACTCGGCGTCATCACGCCTGACCCCCCTTGAAAATCATCGTTACATCTGGGCTGATTTAGGGACGTCCCTTCGGGACTCAGCTCTGCACCGTGAACAACTCTCCGATGTGGAGGACGTCGACGGCTGCTTTGCGACGCGTGAGGGCGTCGCGGAGCTGGATGATGCAGCCGGGGCAGGCGGTGACGACGGCGTCGGCGCCGCTGGCGACGATGGCGTCGACCTTGTGGTCGGCGATCTGTTGAGAGACGTCGTAATGGGTGATGCTGAAGGAGCCGCCGAGTCCGCAACATCGGTCGGCGTTGGACATCTCGACGAAACGGAGCCCCTCGATCGCGTTGAGTATCTTCCGGGGCTGATCACGAACGTCCTGGTACCGCGTGAGATGGCAGGGATCGTGCCAGGTGACGGTCTTGCCGCGGAACTCGGGTTTCAACACAAGCCGGCCGAGGTCGGCGGCAAGGACGTCGAGCACCAGCACGCTGAAGTCTTTTACCTTCGCGGCAAAACGCTCGAAGCGCGCCTTCTCCTCAGCCGTTTCGGCCAGGTACGTCGGATACTCGGCCAGTCCGGACCCGCACGTCGCACACACCGTGACGATGTAGTCGTAGTCTTCCATCGCCTCGACGTTCCTAAGGGCCAGCTCCTTCCCGGTGCGGAAATCTCCGGACAGATAGACCGGCGCGCCGCAGCATACCTGCCGGTGGTCGAAGATGACCTCGCAATCGAGGTTCCGGAGCACGTCAACGGCCATTTCACTGATCGCCGGGAATACGTACTCCATGGCGCAACCTGCAAAGAAGCCGATGCGATGCTTCGGCGCGCCTCGTGCCGCGGTGCGTTCCGGAATGCGGCTTCGGAGGAACCGCGGTGCGATATCCGGAATGGCCCTTCCGGCGCCCATCGCCGAGAGGGACTGCGGCAGGTGGCGGAACGTTCCTCCCCGGCGCGGCAGGATGTGCTGGAACCAGGAAGCCACGCGCAACGTCATGCCGAATAGCCGGCGGCGAGGAAGAATGTAGCGAAATACCAGGTGTTTCCAAAGCGGGAGCCCCTTCGCCGCCACGTAGTCGCCGCGCGCGGCAATCACGGCATGGTCGATCCGCGTCTTCGCCGGGCAGAACTGCACGCAGGTGCGGCACAAGAGGCAATTGTCAATCGCCTGGTAGAAACCTTTGGTCATTTCCTGCTCGCCTTCGAGCGCAAGACGAATCAACTGGTCCTTACCCCGCGCTAAGCCCTTCTCCTCGCGCTGCTCGCGGTAGATCGGGCAGAAGTAGCCGCAGAAGCCGCACTTCATGCACTGCTCGACGTCGCCCTGGAACTTCCGGATATTTTCGAGGTGTTCGGCCACTTAGCTGCTCTCCTCTTCCCATATCTTGCCAGGGTTCAGAATCCCGTTGGGATCGAAGATGCGCTTGATACTCTTCATCAGGTCGATGAAGATCGGGTCCTGCGTGCGCCGCATGAACTTCTGCTTCTCCAGGCCGATTCCGTGCTCGCCCGAGAGGACACCGCCAAACTCGACCGCGGCCTCGATGATCTGGTCGACAGCCCGTTGGGCCTTCTGGAAGTGGGCCAGGTCTCTGGCGTCGGTCATCACGCTGGGATGGAGGTTGCCGTCGCCTGCGTGGCCGATAACGGTTACTTCCAGATCGGCCTCGGCACAGATGGTCACAACGCGTTCGATGAACTCCGCCATGCGTGTTCGGGGCACGGTCACGTCTTCTGCCAGGACCGTGGGCGCCGCGCCGAACACGGCGGCGAAACCGGCGCTGCGTGCTTTCCAGTAGCCCTGCGCCTGCTGCTGATCCTGGGCTACCAGGGTCTGGGTCGCACCGACCTGGCGGCAAACGTCGAGCACCTTCTGCGAGTCGTGGGCGACGACATCTTCCGTGCCGTCGCACTCGAACATGAGCATGGCCGCCGCATCTTCTGGCAGCCCCATGCCGGTGATCCGGTTGATACTCTTCACCACCCAGTTGTCCAACAGCTCGATCTTCGTTGGGATAGTGCCGCCGTCGAGAATCCGGCTGACCGTCTCGCCCGACTTGGGCAGATTGTCGAACAGGGCGATAATGGTCTTCCGGGCAGGCGGCAGGGGGAGCAGACGCAAAGTAGCTTCAGTAACAACGGCCAGGGTCCCTTCTGAACCGGTCACCAGCGAAACCAGGTCGTATCCCACAACGTTCTTCACTGTACTACCGCCGAACTCCACGATTCGGCCGGTGGGAAGAACGGCCTGAAGGCCAAGAACGTACTGCTTCGTCACCCCATACTTCAGGCATACGGGGCCGCCGGCATTCTCGGCAATGATGCCGCCCAGCGTAGCACCGAGAAAGCTCTGCGGGTCGGGCGGAAAGAAGAGACGCTGCTGGGCCAGTGCGGCCTGCAGGTCCATGAGTACGACCCCCGCCTGCACACGCGCCGAGAGGTTCGCGGCGTCGATGGAAAGAATCTGGTTCATCTTGGTCATAACCAGGACAATTCCACCCCGAATCGGCACGGAACCGCCGCTGACATTCGTGCCTCCGCCCCGCGGCGTGACGGGGACGCCGTTTTCGTTGGCCAGCTTGAGCACGGCTTCGACGTGCCGGGCCTCGGTCGGAAAGACCACGATATCGGGTTTGTGGTTCCACGTAGACGTTCCGTCGTAGGAATAGACCTTGCGGTCTTCGTCGGAGGTCAGTACGTTGGACTTGCCCACGATGCTTGCCAGTTCACGCACCAAATGCTCGTAGGCCATGAGTTCTCCCCGTTGGTGGTAGTTCGTTGTGCCTGTTGCAATCGACCGGATTTCAGGACGCCTCCACCAATAGTCGGATTCGCGCTGCGTGTCAAGTCTGTACGCACGGCCCCCTCCCCGCTGTCAGGCTTGTGTTCGGGCGCGTATACTGGGCGGCATGAAGCGTCAGGTCGCCCATCTTCCGCTGCACACGGGCAAAGCACCCCCGTGGCTGTTCCGTCGCATGACCAAGCTGGCCGGCGCGGTGACCGCAGCGATTGTCGAGGAGTTCGGCCCGGCCGAGATGCTGCGACGGCTGTCCGATCCATGGTGGTTTCAGGCGTTCGGATGCGTGCTCGGTTTCGACTGGCACAGTAGCGGGGTCACCACTGTCACCTGCGGGGCCATTAAGGAAGCCGTGAAGACGGCAGGTGGTGATTTGGGCATTCTGGTGGCCGGTGGGAAAGGGGCTGCGAGCCGAAAGACACCGCTGGAGATCGACACGGCCGCCGATCGGCTTGGCATCACGACGGGCGAACGGCTGATCTACGCCTCGCGCATGAGTGCGAAAGTCGACTCTGCGGCCGTGCAGGATGGATTCGGCATCTACCATCATTCGTTCTTCTTCACGCCGGAAGGGCAATGGTGCGTGGTTCAGCAGGGGATGAGCGAGGCGAGCCAATGGGCCCGGCGCTACCATTGGCTGGCCGAGAGCGTCGACGATTTCGTCTGCGAGCCGCACGCGGCCGTTCAGGATCTGGCCGAGAAGAAGGCCGGTCCGAAGCAACTCATGCTGCTGAACATGGTGGCCGAAGAGGCCGACGCGAGCCGCCGCGCGAGCGCCGCCCTGGTGCGAGAGAATCCCGATTGGCTCCTGGAGCAGGTCGAACGGTACACCGAGGGCCCCACCCTGTTCGCCCCAGAACGCCACCCGGTGCTGGACCTGGACATCAACCGGAAGCGGCTGCGCGACATGGTCGTTCGCGCCCACGAACGCAACCCGGGCGACTTCGAGACGCTGCTTGGAGTGGAAGGCATCGGGCCGGCCGGTATCCGCAGCCTGGCCCTGCTGGCCGAGATCATCTTTCAGACGCCGCCGTCGCGACGCGACATCACCACCGCGCGCAGCGGTTCGGCTGAAACGGCGTCTGGCGAATCCAGCGAATCGAACGACGGGCGTCGTTGGGCCGACTACAGTTATGCACACGGCGGGAAAGACGGTACGCCATTTCCCGTCGACCGGGACGGTTACGATCGCAACATCGTCGTCCTGGAAGAGGCCGTACGCAGAGCTCGCCTCGGCGAGAACGACAAGTTTCACGCCCTGCGCCGCCTGGCCGCGGTAGGTGGGCCGTGATGGTCATCCGAGGAGAATTGTGATTTCAGGCAGCCCGATAAGTCCCAAGGCGAAGTGCCCGAAAGTGACCAAGCGAGTCGGGAAGAGCCCGCTGCAATACGTGGATGAGTAAAATCTTGAACCCAATCGAGAGGTAGACGATGCACATGTCGTTCATGGCCATGAACCGGATGGTGGAAGACAGGATGCAGGCCGGGTACGCGGCCCTGGAAGAGGGCAACTGCACCAAGGCATGCCGATCTTGGCTTGAAGCCTGGCGGGCGGTCCTTGACATCATCGAGCATAAGGCAATGGATTCGCTCCGCACTTTCGACGATTATTTCAGCGGCACGCAGTGCGTGTTCAACTGGGTTCAGGACCTGGAGACCGAGCTGCACAACGCGGGCCTTGACGAGCCACAGTTCTTCAGGGAACGGATCGCCCTCTGCGAGACGATGATCGGCCGGTTTTCCGATGGCTATCCTCCCATCGAGAATTTCAAGGCGGCGCTGGCCGAATCGCATTTCGAGCTGGGCGAGCGCGAGGTCGGAGATCGGCTCTTCCGCCGCTGGCTGGACGAGCGGCCGCAATGGGGCGAAGGCTGGATCGCCTGGTCGGACTGCTACTGGACGTTCGCGCGCCAGAGCAACAAGGACGCCGAGAAGGCGGAGCAGATTCTCAAAGAGGGTCTGGCCACACCCGGCATCGAGGACCGCCGTTTCATGCTTGAGCGTCTGGCGGAACTCTACGACGAGACCGGCAGGCCGGAACTGGCAGGAGCCGTGCGAGCGGAGCTCGAGCGGTTGCCCGACCCGGAGAGCACTGTACACGCCTCGCAAGTCGAGCTGGACGCCGATCCTCGCCGTGAGGGGTCTTTCGCAGGACGTTCGCTGGAGCAGAGCAATTCCCCCTTGCTCCCGAGCCTTGATCCGGTGTGCAGTTCGTCGCGGCCAGCCAGGGTTGGGCGGAACGATCCCTGCCCCTGCGGCAGTGGGAAGAAGTTCAAGAAGTGTTGTGGCAAGCGGACGTGAGCGCACCCGGGGCCGCAATATGGACAAGGAAGCATAACCTGCCGGTCATCCAATGCCGACAACACGACACGTCGAAGGGAGAAGAGCATGAGCTGGAATGAGGACGTGGCTAATCCCCTGGGCGATTTGCAGCAGCGCGCCAAGAACGCCGCAGCAATCGCAAACGACCAATCGCTGCCGAGGTCGGAGCGGGTTCTCCAGTCGCTTCAGGCGTTCGCCGGCGTCCAGTTGACGGGGCTTCCACCGGGAATCTGCCGGGCTGTCGAAAAGCATTTCGTTGCGGTCAACCAAGTATTGGCCAAGTACCACTTGGAAGAGGATGAAGATTACGAGCAGATGACAGAGTCCGATCTGCAAGAGATACTGAACATCCTGAAGAATTCGGCGGCGAGAATCGCGAGGGGCAAGTAACCTGAAACCGCAGTGACGATGCCGGACGATGCGCCGGGCATGATCGCTGAAGGCCCGGGTCTACGAGTATTACGACCCCGACACCGTGGTGATGACCGGCCCGGTCGGGTTTGTCGTCGAAGCAACGCCTTAGCCGCCACGCTCTATGTGTAGCAAGGCCTGGCTTGGGCCTGCGAAGGCGCCCAATGCGGCGAGCTTGGCATACCGTCGCAGTCGCAAAAACGGCATTGCACTCCGAGACAGTCAGACGACCGACAAGGATGGGTACCGGTTCTTGTAGAAATGCCCCTTACGGCTTCGGAGAAGATAGCTCATGGCAATTCCTCCTTGAAAAGGCTGCCCAAAGCATTTCTCACCGGATCGGGCGAGTCCTGGTGCCGCTCTTGGGGGTGCCTCGCAGCAGGCTGGCGGACTATAAGACAGACCAAGCCGATCCAGCCCATAACGGACCAAATCGGCTTGTCGTAAGTTCTTTTCCAGTAAGGCTTTACAAGTCGGGGCGACACGATTTGAACGTGCGACCTCTGCGTCCCGAACGCAGCGCTCTAGCCAGGCTGAGCTACGCCCCGTAGGGTGAAACCATCGATTATAGCCGGGCCCGACCGCGAATCAAGGGCGCTGCCGAGATTTTTGCACCGGGCGAGATTGCCGGCATCCGCCTGAATGCCAGAATGAAACCCTGCCGCTTCTGGACGCGAAGACGCCCCCGTTTTCAACGCCGGCTTGGGACGTGAAGCCAAACGACCGCCTGAAGGCGGGACTACGAACGGGAGATACACCCAGGTGCACCCCGATACGGAACGGCCGAATCCGTGCCCGCGAGGCAGGGCAGGGCCGTCTGCCGTGCAGGGGGGGTAAGAGGCGGTTTCGTTGGACAATTGTTCCAGGCTCGGGTATCGTGGTGGAGAATCTACTGAATCGTCCCGTCTTGTTTTGTGAAAAGGATCCTGACCGATGCGATTGCCTGCCTGTTGTGCCTGCCCGCTGCTGTTGGCGTGCTTCGGGTGTGTGTGTTTGCCGGTTGCGGCTGCGGAACATCGTACCGTACTGGTCGAGGCCGAGGGTTTCGATGATCGAGGCGGCTGGGTCATTGATCAGCAGAGTATGGACCAGATGGGTTCGCCTTACCTGCTGGCGCATGGGTTGGGGATACCGGTGGCCGATGCGACGACCACGGTCGAGATACCGGCGGCAGGCCAGTACCGCGTGTTGGTCCGTACGCGCGATTGGGTGGCGAACTGGGGCGCAGAGGGGAGTCCGGGGAAGTTTCAGCTTGCGATCGGCGGGAAGACGCTGGATAAGGTATTCGGCGCCGAAGGCGACCAGTGGCATTGGCAGGATGGCGGAGTGGCGCAGCTCGATGCCGGGAAGGCGACACTGGCGCTGAAGGACCTGACCGGGTTCGCCGGCCGGTGCGATGCGATCCTGCTGACGACCGATCTCGATCTGATCCCGCCGGAACTCACTTCTGGGGGCTGTCGGCCTTGCCTGGACGAGATGCAGGCATGGCGTCGCGAACTGCTGGGGCTGCCGGTCATGGCGCCGGCTGCGGGGGAATACGATCTGGTTGTGGTAGGCGGCGGCATGGCAGGTGTGTGTACGGCCATATCGGCTGCACGGCTGGGTGTGAAGGTCGCACTCATCCAGGACCGGCCCGTACTGGGCGGTAACAACAGTTCGGAGGTCCGCGTGGGGCTTTCGGGCCGCATTCATCAGGAGCCGTATCCGCGGCTGGGCAACCTGGTCGACGAGATCGGCCCGGTCGGGCATCACAACTACCACGATGCCAAGCGAGCCCCCGATCTGCCGCGCAGTAAGGAAGTGTTCGCCATTATCGAGAAGCGTCCGGAGAAGCTGGAGCACAATGCGGGCCCCAAGTCGAACTACGAAGACGAGAAGAAACTCGCCGCTGTCAAGGCCGAGAAGAATCTCTCGCTGTTTCTGAACATGCACGTGGTGCAGGTCGAGAAGCAGGGCGACCGGATTGTGGGCGTGGTGGCGAGGAATATCGAAGACAGTAGCGAGCTGTGGTTCGCTGCCACCTTGTTCGCCGATTGTACGGGCGACGGGACGCTCGGGGCGCTTGCCGGCGCCGACTACCGCATGGGTCGCGAGCCCCGTTGGGAAACGGGCGAGTCGCTGGCCCCGGAAGAGCCCGATCAGTTGGTCATGGGGACATCGGTCCAGTGGTACGCGGAGAAGGAGGACCACCCGGTCTCGTTCCCCGAATGCCCCTGGGCCCTGCAGTTCTCGGAGGAAACCTGCCACCCGACGGCCAAAGGTGATTGGGACTGGGAGGCAGGGATGAACATGGACCAGGTGACCCAGATCGAGGCGATTCGCGACCATGCCTTCCGGGCCGTCTACGGGAACTGGGCCTTTCTGAAGAACCATAGCACGGCCAAAGAGAAGTTCGCCAACCACCGCCTTGCCTGGATGGCCTACATTGGCGGCAAGCGAGAATCGCGGCGGCTGTTGGGCGACGTGATCCTGGCCGAGCAGGACCTTGTCGAGCGTCGCGAATATCCGGATGCGTGCGTTACCACGACCTGGCCCATCGACCTGCATTATCCGCATCCGAAGAACTCGGAGCAGTTTCCCGGCCGCGAGTTTCGGTCGGTCGCGCACTCGAAGCGGGTCGAGCCGTACCCGATTCCATTCCGCTGCCTCTACTCGCGGAACGTGGAGAACCTGATGATGGCCGGGCGGCAGATCAGTGTGACGCACGTGGCCCTGGGCACGATTCGGGTCATGCGAACCACGGGCATGATGGGCGAGGTGCTCGGTATGGCGGCATCGCTGTGCAAGCATCACGAAACGCTTCCTCGCGGCGTCTACCAGAATCACCTGGAAGAACTCAAGTCGTTGATGCGACGCGGCGTAGGGAAGGCGGATCTGGAGAACTGACGCAACCAGGCGGAACGCATGGTGGCGCGACTGGGCGCCGTTCGGGCAGGTGCAGCGCAATCGGCCACAAGCAGGTCTGCAATACCTGCGGCGGTCAGACGCACTCACCGCGAGCGGCGGCAGAGTACTGCAACGGTGGCGAGTGCGAGCAACAGCAGCGCCGAAGGTTCCGGTACCGCTTCCGGGGCGCCGAACGTGAGCAGAGCGCCGGACTCGGTCATGAACTGATAGGTTGCTGCAATCCAGTCTGCATCGTAGGCCATGCTCGAGAAGCGGAACTCATCCAGCAGACCTTCAAAACCATAGGTGTCGTCCCCGATGCGCCCGGCGTAGGCTCCGAGGTAGAGAGTGCCGTCATCGACCGGCAGGGCGCCGGTCAGCGTCCGCGTATCGAACAGCGTACCGTTAATATAGAGTGACAGCAGCTTTGTGGCATCGTCGAAGGTGAAAACCACGTGGCTCCATTCGTCCATGTTCAATGCGTCTGCAAACGTTTCCATTCGATAGGCCGCGCCATCGGCATACTGGAACTCCAGCCGCTCGGGCGATGCTCTTCGGGCGTAGATCCAGAAGAAGCCGTCCTCGCCTGACTGGCCATCCCGATTCAGTAGTGTGGGATACGAATCGCGAGTCGAGTTCGTGTGAACCCACATTTCGATGGTATAGTCGGTCGCGTTGAGGCTGCTGCTGTTCGCAATGCTGATGGTGCTGTTGTAGTCGAAGGCAGCGGCGCCATCAATCGGTCCCGAGTCGGCGTGCGCCACACCGCCTGCCGCGGTTCCGTGGTTACCATTCGCGGTCGAGTCCTTCATCTGGGGCGCGGCGTCGGATGGATCCTCCTGGAGGTGCTGCACCACCTTGTAGTTATCGTTCCAGGTGTCGGTGGAGCTAAGGTCGCCCAGGTCGGGGCCGTTGTAGTACATGTAGATGGTCGTATCTTCGGTGGCCGACAACGAAGTCTTTACCCAGGCCGTCAGATCCTCCGAGCCCGAAGTACTCCTGAAGTTCTCGAGATCGTGTGCCAGCAGCGTTCGTCCATCTGCCGTGGTGAACACGATGTCGTATCCCTCGGACGATTGGGCGCGGGCAAACACGTCGTTTGCTCCATCGGTCAGTTTGATCAGTGCAGGAAAGTCGTTGAGGTCTGCGCCGGTAGACTGGATTGTAATCTCCTGGCGCTGCCGCCAGCCTGGAAGCCAGTCCTCTCGACCTTCAGAAAGCTCCAACGGCGATACGGCGCCCGAAGCGAGAAGCTTGATCTGGAAAAGAGAAAGCGCCTCGTTCCACATGGCTGCGTCGTCGATATGCCCCGTGTATCCCGTGGCATTGTAGCCGCGACCGATATAGGCGGGCAGGCTGCCCGACACAATCGGGCGACTTCCACCTGGCGAATCGAAGAAGGCCGTCTTCGTCGCCGTCTCGACGCCATTGATATAGAACCGCATTACCCCGCTATCGAGATCGCGGACGGAGGCAATGTGCTGCCACGTGTTGGCCTGCAACGCTGTCCCGCTGTTAATGTAATCGTAGGCGGCGCCTACCGTACTGCTGTGATAAGTCCCGGAGTTGGCGCCCGTATCACCGCACAGATAGTACACCGTGCCATTCTCCCACTGTGCCAGTGTGCCCGATCCGCCGTAGGCTTTCCCGTAGGGATCCATGCGTACGTTGAGCAAGTCGGGGTTGACCCACATCGATAGCGTCTGGTTGCCGATCGGCTCGAGGTCGGCCCGGTCGCCCAGCAAGACACGGGAGGCCGTACTGGCCGGGCCGCCAGAAAAGTAGAGTGACGTATCGCCAGCCGCCGAGCTGTGGCCTGCCGACCAGCTTGGCATGACCGTACCCATCAATGCGCCGTCGTTCCCCCGGCCGGTGTCGTCGGTCAAGAGGTCGCCGTTTCCGTCATTGAACGACCAGTAGGCCGTCAGTTCGGCGTGCGCCAATCCGGCAGCGCAAGAAGTCAGTACCAAAGCAAACCAGCATCTAGCGAGCCATTGCATGGTCTTTTTCCTGAAGAAGGACGTTCCCTATCACGGCAGCTACCCCTTCTCGCCAGCCCATTATAGTGAAAGCCTGCCCGGAATGCACCACCCCCCCGCAAAAAGGGGAGATCGCTGAATGCGTGCCCGCGCCGATTATGGCGAGGTGGGTGAAGGTCAAGGTATTGGTGACCAGATAGCCGAGTATGGCGAGGAAGTCGAAATCAGGCTTAAAGGCGGTCGGGGCAAGGCTTGCAGTCTGCACTTCACGGAGGTTGGAAATTGTGGTAGAATACAAACTTGATACTAACACCCCGTCGAGTGTTCTGCAGAAAAGATGCCCCTCTTCAGAAGAACACTTTGGCTCGTCGCTGATGATCCTGATGGCTCTTGGTGGTGCGATTGTCGCACTGGAATTGTTGATGCCCCTTGGCACAACAGGGAGACATTTCCCGCTGGCGGAACTGGGTGGCTGTGGTTTTGCGTGACTTGCTCACGCGCATTCATGTTCGCCAAGGGGGCATATATCCGTCGAACGCTCGAACAACTTGCGGCAAGACGAACGCCGCGCATCCAAAGGGTTATTACGCAAGATGGCGAGACGATTGAGAACGAATTGCTTGCAACGCCAGATGATTGGTTGAGACTCGTCCAGCCGCTGGCGGATCGCATTGTCGAAAATGAACGATACGTGTTCTTCGATGGACATATCCTTCCTGCCAAACACGGACCGGTGAAATTCGATGGCCTATTCCGTTCTCACGACTTGCCAGACTTGCCACATTTGTCAGAATCAATGATGAATGACACCTTGGCAAACCCGGACTATTGGGACGAACCGTGACCATGAGATAACCGAAGCACTTATGTCCCAATGGCTCTACACGGTTCGCGAACGGTTTTGCGCTACAACGGCGAACGACTGGGCTGGTTACGTCAGCTTCTCCGGGTTCAAGCACGTTACAGAAGTCGTCACGCTTGATGGCATGCTGTGCCGCAACGTCGTGACAAATGTGCTCGATGATGACTGGAACCACAATGTTCACAAGGATTTTCGCCTCGACCTGTTCCTGGATCCGGACTACCCGATTACACGCCATCCGATCGACGCCAAACGCCACCAACTTCTCGCCGTTCTCGAAGCCCCGGAATTCGGTCACGAACTTCTGTATGGGTTTGCATTCTGTGGTTATGACATCCTGGATGCCTACGTTGGCAATAGCACATTGACCAACTGTGGGCCGATGCCCGACGTGTTTTCAGCGGCCGACGTCAATACGCTCGGTCTGCTCGACGAGTTGCAGCAGGCGCGGGAGATTCGTGACAAGATGCGCACAACACAGCCCGACGATCCCCATCTTGGTGAATGCGAAGTATGGGCCATCTCCCGCCGACTGTTCGACGGTGAATAACTGGAGCATGTGCACGAAGCGACGTCAGGGACAGGCTTTAGATATTAACTTTGTAGGATCCTGATGTCCAATCAAGCTATGGCAAGGTCAGCTCCGTAGCGGTGAGCACCATTCGCCGCAAGATTTGAGAGAAGGCAATACGACCTCATGTCAGCCGTCAACCGATTGGCGACAACCGTCGCGAAAGCCGAAACCAAGCACAGCTAAACTTAGTACTGGAGTTTTGCAAACATCAAATTGGGCTTGTAAAAATAGGGGTTTTGGCGCAAAAATGGGGTAGTTTGAGGTGGCCATGGCAATCACGGAGGGTGCGACAATGCCAGGGATCACCTCGTTTCCACGTGTGGTGCAGAGTGCGGTGGAAGAGTTCGGCGACCTGTTTGTCTGCGAACCGGAGCGGCGCCACTTTGCCGAATACCTCACTGGGTTGATGGTGGCCGCGCGAAAGACCGTGCGGGGAATCAACTACGAGTTCGCTATGACGACGGATCAGTCGTGCCTGAACCGCTTCATCACCGAGGTGAAGTGGGACGAGGCTGAGTTGAACGAGCGTCGGCTGAGGTGGTTGCAGAAGGACTCGAGCACCCGCTACGGCGATCGGGGGGTGATTGCGATCGACAACGTGTTGATCGACCACGATGGCAAACTGATCAAGGACGTCGGCTGGTTCTGGGACCATGCCGAAGGACGGAACAAGATTGCCCACGACTATCTGATTGCCAACTACGTATGCACCAGTGACAAGCACTACCCCCTGGAGTTCCGGCGTTTCAGGAAACGCGAGCAGTGCGACGCAACGGGCGAGGAGTTCTTCAACCACACCAAGCTGTTCTGCCAGTTGGTGGATTGGGTTTGTGAGCATGAGATTCCGGGCGACTTCACCTTTGATAGCTACTTCACGAACGCCGAGATCCTCAATCACATTCATGGCAAGAAGGACCGGTTTGGCCGTCCTCGCGGCTACGTGGGCGACCTGAAGTTTAATCGGAAGATTTGTTGGAAGGGCGGCGAATTGAGGGCGGAGGAAATGGCCGGGCAGATCGATCCGGACAGCCGGAAGCCCTTCAAGCGTGGCCGAAAGCAGCAATGGTATTTCACGACGAGCATTCGCATCCCCAATGTCGAGCACAAGGTGCGGATCGTGATCATTTGGGACAAGAAGCGCGACCGTGAGCCGCGCAAGATTTTGATAACCAACCGCGTAGCCTGGGAAGTGATTCGGATTCTGCAGGTCTATCGCTATCGATGGACAGGCACGGAGACCTTTCATCGGGACGGGAAGCAAGAGCTTGGCATGGGAGATTGTCAGCTGCGCGACGGCCAGGGCCAAACCCGGCACATGTACCTGGTCATGCTGGCGTACACTCTGCTCATGGCCCAACTCAAGCAGGCCCGCGCGAAGGAATGGGCCTCCTGCAAGCTGACGACCATCGGCGAAGCCTGTCGCGCAGTATTGCGAGAGACGCTGCGATCCACCCTGGACTGGGCTATTGAGCAGGTTACCGAGTATGGACGCAGCCGCGACCATGTGATGGCTCACTTGCGGTTGGAGTGAGTTTGCAAAACTTCAGTTAGTATTTGAAGCTTGACCCCGACATGCCTCAACGGGAACAACGTATTACATGGCCTTGCATTTGAAGGGGAGCGTTGGCAATGGGCAAGAATAGCGGGATGTCCATACCGGGGCTCATCCTACTGCTGTTGTTTACGGTTCCTTGGTCTGGACTGACATTGCTCGTCGACCTGCACATTGGCTGGGCAATGATCCGTCAGATTCGCGCCCTCGGCTATTCGACGGTCATGGGAACGGTAACCCACAGTTCTGTCGTGGAGGAACGGGAGGGTAATGAAACGCACGGATACGACTTCGATATCCGATACGAATATGTTGTCGAAGGCAGCCAATACAACGGTAGCCGTTATCGTTATGGGTCTGACTCCAACGGCGACCGCACCGGCCACTACCGCATTCTTGCTTCCTTTCCAGTTGGTGGGCAAGTCAAAGTCCACTACAACCCTAACGATCCAGGAGATGCGGTACTCCGGACTGGGATCGTAGCAGCAGATATTGTACTGGTAATGGCTATGCTGCCATTCAACCTGATGATGCTCGGTCTTTGGCTTACTCTCTACGATGGAATTCGATCTCGACTGTGGCCGCCTATTGCCAGCCAGGTGAAATCATCGCATGATCGACATCACCCCCGTGTACTGCCTGACCATTGGACGCCGCTTTATTTCGCGGTTGCCGCCGGAGCCATTGCATCCGGGCTAATGGCCTTCCTCTTGACTTTCATCGTCGTATTTGGCTTCGGATTGTACCCGCATCTGATTGTACCGCTTGCCGCGTGGGGACTAATTCTTTGCACTGGTGGACTCGCAGGCCGTTTCATGTATCGGAAGGCTGTTCAAGACGACTTCGCAGAAAGACCGGAGTCAGCCGAGATATGACGGGCAGGACAAGGCCGGCGCACTTCGACGGAGACCGCCGAAGCCACCCAAGGGATTGGTGCTCCACGACTTGTATGCTACAATCGCCGTCAAGGTAAGGAGCGTCGTTGCGCAAGGCATGTCTGACAACGGGTTTGGTAGTTGGCCAGCTATGAAGAGCGACCTTCCTAAGATCAGGATGGCGCAAAGAAGCCTAAGCGCAAACACCGACAGTACCTTAAGAGATTGATTAGCGCCAACGGATTAGGCGAGGCGTACGCGGGCCACCTCAAACCTGATGTTTGCAACCGGTTTCTGGAATTATTGAGAAGCGAGGAGGACACCCGACGTACTATGCGTTCGGCCACTAAGCGTTTTGCCATAACATGATACAACAACGAATCGGCGATCTCTTGGAAATCAAAGAAGGTCGCAAGTACTACTACGTCGTAGTGCTAACCAAGATCGTTATGTTCGGCGGGAACATCTTGTTTGCGTTTCACAACGACGGGAAGAAGCGAGATGCCAACAGCTTTTCACCGAGTGACGCCGGATTCAACATTTGCGCAGACTTACTATGGCCGAAGCGTGAGGGGCGCGTCAAGCGACTACATCGGTATGAAGACGCTTCGCCATTCTGGCGAACCAAGTTCGTCAAGGCCACCAATCAATATCGTCCTGGCGTAAAGGCGAAGCAGTGGTTTATTTACAGAGCGGATAAATTGGACGGCCGCTGTGTCGCGTGTCCGACCAAACTGAAGCCAGAGTATCGTGAAGCAATGGACGACGGCTGTTATAGCTTTGATCTCGTCGTCGAAAAGGTGCTGGCACGGTACACTCCGGATCAAAACGAACACATATGAACGAGTGCGGGGCTAGCCGCGAAGCATTACTGAATTGGTGGTGCAGTCTTGCGGATGATGGATGACCGCTCGCTAGACCAGAGCCGCCGATCTGGCCGGAATTGAATGGCAACGCTGACTGCGGCGGCCTAGTCAGCTCGGACGTTGCGCATCATACGCGTCGCAGTTGAATCATGAACGCCTACTTATTCATTGATGCCGAGAACCATTTCCTTCGTTCCGTCGCCGCTGCGGAGGACATTGTTGGCTCCCCAAACGCAGCTCAGGCGCTTTCGATGACGGAAACTCGTTCCTATAGCATCACCGCATACCCCGAGCTCCAGGGCAAGCAACGCTTCCGCTGGAATCCAGACCTGCAACTCTTTTGGGATTATGAGCTACTGGCGTTGAGTGGCATCCGAATCGCGCTCGCAGACTATGTCTCGCGCTCCGTCTACGCGTGCTCATGCACGGGAGACGACAACAAAGCTCATCAAATGCGAGTCGAGGTTCGCGAATGTGGCTTTGAGCCTATCGTAATCCGGGAACGCAAGCAACTGAAGGCTCAACGGGCAGGAGCACTAAAACAGCATGGCCTGATGGAAAAGGCCAAAGGCTGTGACATCGCACTTGCTACCCGAATGGTTGCCGATGCAGCGGCAGAGCTGTATGATCACTGTTTGCTTTTCACATCTGATGCAGACTTCCTTCCTGCAGTTGAAGCCGTACGGCGAATGGGTAAGATTGTCTGGGTCTTCGGTTACCGTGCCGCATTGCCCAAACGGTCAGAATACCTGTACGTTCCGGATCGGTTCATTGACCTCGGGGAGTTCATTAAGCAAGTCTGGCAGAATAACTCCGGGGAAATCGGGAACGCACTGGGCCAACTTGGCGAAACAGGATCAGACGCACCAAATGCGTGATAAGTATGGTTCATCCGGCTGATGCGTAGGTTGGGGGGTTGAAAAAGTGTGGACATGCTGGTTCCATCTGGAGTTTTTACCAACGACTTCAGACGGGAGAACTCAGCATGTCCACGACACTGTTGTACCATGGATTCGGGGTGCGTGAATACCGGTATGTAAGAACCCAATACATCAGAGGGGGCATTGTCTTCACCATAGAGCGGAAGCGCAATACCTGCCGTTGTGTGGCATGTGGTTCGCCAAACGTGTGGCGGCAGGGGGGCGTCGTGCGGCGGTTTCGGACGGTGCCCTTGGGGAGGAAGCGGGTTGACCTGGAAGCGAGGATTCCCCGGTTGGCCTGCCACGATTGCGGTGCGGTCCGCCAGGCGGCCATCGGCTTTGCCGAGCCGAAACGGACGTACACCAAGTCGTTTGCACGCTACGTATTGGAACTGTCGCAGCATATGACGATCAAGGATGTCGCTTGCCACCTGGGTGTGAGTTGGGATGTCGTCAAGGAAATCCAGAAGAAATACCTGAAACGACGTTTCGGCAAGCCGAGGCTGAAACACATCAAGCAGATCGCCATCGATGAGATTTCCACCGGGAAGGGCCACAAGTACGTGACTATCGTCATGGACCTCAAGAGCGGCGCGGTACTTCACGTAGGCGAGGGAAAAGGCGGGGACGCCCTGCTGCCTTTCTGGAAGCGGCTTCGTGCCAGTCGAGCCAAGATCGAGGCCGTGGCCACCGACATGTCGCCAGCGTATATCGATGCCGTGTCGACGCATCTTTCGCACGCTACGTTGGTATTCGATCGTTTTCACGTCATCAAGCTCTACAACGACAAGCTTTCCGACCTGCGCCGCGACTTGCACCGACAACTGGCCGACACGATGCACAAAG
Organism: Thermoguttaceae bacterium; assembly: GCA_040772845.1. GTDB lineage: Bacteria > Planctomycetota > Planctomycetia > Pirellulales > Thermoguttaceae > PWXP01. Next base: position 2,598,221 of record JAXGXG010000001.1, on the reverse strand, counting down.
ACGTCCTGAAGGGCATCCGCTGGCTGCTGTTGAAGCGGCCGGAGAACCTCGACCCTTCGCGTCGTGAGCCCGAGCGGCTTCGGGAAGCCCTGCGTCTGAACGAGCCCCTAGCCATCGCCTATCATCTCAAGGAGGAACTCAACGAGATATGGGAGCAGGATGACCGGGAAACGGCGCAATCCCTGCTGATGGACTGGATCGTGTATGCCGAATCGACCGGTATCCGCATGCTCCAGAAGTTCGCCAAAACGCTTCGGCTCCATGCGATAGGCATCCTTAACTGGTATGACTACCCGATCTCAACGGGACCGCTGGAAGGCACCAACAACAAAATCAAGACCATGAAACGTCAAGCTTATGGCTTCCGAGATCCTGAGTTCCTCAAACTCAAGATACTCGGCATCCATGAGACAACCTACGCATTAGTCGGATGAACCATAAGTATGTTGCAGCCGACATAACACCCGTTTCACTGGTCGAGTTCTCCAAGGCCATACCTCAGTTCTGCGGACTTTCTCCGCTGCCAACGCGAGGATCGCCAAGAAGAGACTGCGCATCATGGAGCGGAGAGCGTGACAAAGCAGCAGCCAACGGCTAGAATTAGACTCGCGACGATTGATTGTCCTCGCGTTAGGCCGCAAATGTGCGGCCTAGAGGTATTACCCAGAAACTGTCTGATACGCAGTTAGCCAAGACGACCCACGCGCATCTTCTACTATGAGCGGAAACCCAACTTGGGACAAATGGCGAGAGGAACTCCGCGAGACGCTTTGCAATCGCATATTGGGCGAAATTCGTTTGGCGCATTCTGACCGCGACGGCATCCTCGAAACCTGTGACGACGTCCTCCAAGCGTTGTGGGAATTCCATATCAAGGACGAGTGCCCTGAGTACCCTGCGGGTGAGTTTGACATGCTTATTCGGTTTGCCGTCGACGAAGTAGATCAGACTGCCGCGAGGCATGCTGCCGAGCAGGAAGCTTGGCCCCGAGAGACGGATTGCGATCGCCTTGATCGCGTCGAAGCAGACCTGCGGAATCGACTAACGTCATCAATCTTCCACTTGCCCTCACTTCTTGTTCAACATCAGCAACACAACCTCGCCGGCTTCCAGGGTTGCTTGAAAGGGCTTCTCGGTTGTGCCGGCGTCTTTCTTGTCCCAGGCGTTATACATCGTGTAGTCGCCTTTCCTATGAACTGCCACGGGCCAGGTTCACCTACGCGTTTGCATTGCGTCAACGACCGCCCACGCGTGGGTGAACCGGGCGAGGTCCGCTTGAAAACAAAGTGACGGTCAATCGCCAGGTTGAATGCCTGAAAACAGGCGAGGCTGCAAAAATCGCCGGAACCACCCACCCTACGAATTGGATTGGGTGTGGGTGCGGAAGAAGTCGGCGATTTCTTTCTTGCTGGCTTCGCCGGTGGCGACGGTGAGGGTCAACTCGTAGAGACTGCCCTTGGGGGCGTCGATGTCGATACCGTTGAGGTCCAGAAAGACCAAGGCTGCCACCGCGCCGGCCCGCTTGTTGCCATCGCAAAAGTAAGCGCGCACCAGCAGCCTGTAGTGCGGGGCGGTGAGGGGGCTAGGCGGGGGCGGGATGGCGGCGGGCGGCGCGGCGGGTTTGGGCGGCGGCGTATCGGTCGCGACGCTCTTCCTGACGATAGGCGCGAATGTGCTCCGGATGCTCTTTGGCCCAACGGTCCGGTCGCAGCGTGGCGTAGTTTGTCTCGCCAGCCAGAAGGCGGTCCAGTACGTTCTTCACATACGCGTGCACGTCCAGGTCGTTCCGCAACGCACTGCTGACCAACGTCAGGAAGCCGGCCGCTCGCTCGCCTGCCTCCACGCTGCCGATGAACAGCCAGTTCTTGCGCCCCGTCGCCACCTGCTTCATCAGCTGCTCGGTCTCGTTGTTGTCCATCGGCAGGCGGCCGTCGCCCAGGTACACCTGCAAGGCGTCCCAGTGGTTCCGCAGGTAGGCGAGAGCGTCTGTGAACTTCTCCTTCGGCAGCAAGTGGGAAACAGCCTCGCTGTCGAGCAGTTCGCGCATCCGACCCCATATGGGCCGCGCTTCCGAAGCACGCAGCAGCTCTCGTTCGCTGTATGAGAGCATCTTGCCGCGCGTTTCGATGTCGTACAGCTCCTGGTAGATCGCCAGGAAGCGGCTGGCCAGCAACGGTTCGTTGGTGCGGGCGTCGAAGATCTTTCGACGAGCGTGCGCGTTGCACGCCGCGCGCACGATCCGCGCGTCGCTACGCACCGTAATGCCCTGATAGCCCGAATAACAGTCGGCCAGCATCGTCCCCGTGAAGTCGCTTGCCACGAGGAACTCGTCCGGTCCATCCCGATGCCGGCTCACGGTGAAGTCGAAGACGTTGATCGGAACGGTGAGGCTCCGATAGGCCCACATTCGCCCCGAAATGCTCTTCGCTCCTTTCGCCCTCGCCGCCGTGAATACCTCGTGGATTCGCTGCGACTTCGGGTCGCCCTCCCGGGCCTGCGGAATCTCCGGCGGCAGAAGAAGCGTCACCCGCGTGTCGTCGGTCCCCAGCAGGCCGCTGGCGATGACCTCGCCACGCAGATAACGAATGAACGGACGGATGACGGTTGCGCTGGCCACGAGAATGTTCAGCAGCGTGCTCCGCGCCGGCGTCCAACCGCTGCCGGCGAAGTAGTCCTGCTGCCGATAGATCGGCATATGGAAGCCGTGCTTGCCCGTGATAATCTCGGACGCCACGCTCGTATCGTACCGATTCCCCTCGACCAGCCCCACCGGCCGCGGCGATTCCACCACGCCCTTCTCTGGCTCGTTTTTGCAAATGTACTTGGGAATCAGCGTGACGCGGACCCACAGCTTCGGCCGCTCGAACATGAGCGTTTCCTGCCGACCGAAGCCGATGAACTTCCACGTGTCCGGCTCGTTCCGTACTTCCTCCGGATCCGGCAGCTTCACCTCGCGACGCTCCAGATGCTCGGGCAGCGCCTCGTTGCGGGGCTTTCGCGGCTTGCGGCGGCGACGCTTGTGTTCGGCAACCGTCACTTCCGCTTCGGCCACCGCTTCTGCCAAGCCTTCCGCCGCGTCGGCCACCTCCGGCGTATCGCCGAAGTCGAACATCAACTGGGTCGGGTCTTCTTGGTACCGTTCACTCCGATTCCGATACGCCCGCTGCAGAAGCTCGTTGATCGTAAGCTCCTGCTCCTGCACCGTCTGGTGTAGCTTCGTGATGACCTCCGCCTGCTCGACGATAATCGCCTTGCACGCTTCGAGGTCGTCGGGAATTGGTGGTACGTTTGCCATGGAAACTGAGGATAGCAGGTTTTCTCGATCGCGCAATACCACTTGTGGAGGGTGCGCCAAAAAGGAAGCCGAGGCCTTCCTCGCCATGGAAAAGGCCCCGGCTTGGCGGCGCCGCGCCAGACGCGTCATCCGGCCTTCGCGTAGCGTTTCCGACGCTTCACCGAGCCGAGCGATACGCCGCTGAGCAGCATGGCCAGTTCCGCCGCGTCGAGTTCGACGCCGGCTGTGTCGTCGTCGGAGGCAAGCATTTCGAACGTGCCCGATTCCAGCCGCTTGTAGAACAACGCCAGGCCGTCCTGGTCCCACCACAAGGCCTTCAGGCGGTCGCCTCGGCGGTTGACGAACAGGAACAGGCTGCCGTCGAGCGGATCGGCCTGAAGCACGCCCCGGATCAGGCCGCACAGGCCGTCGAAGCTTTTTCGCATATCGGTCGGCCGCGTGTGCAGGAAGATGCGGATATTCGGGGCGAAGCTCAGCATGGTCGCGTCTCCCGAAGCTCCGCATCGACCCGTGCCAGCGCATCGACCACCGCCCGCAGACTGTCGGGCTCCGACATCGGAACGACCATTCGCATCCCGCCAGGCAAGTGGGCAGTCAGACTGCTTGCCGTCAGCAGTCTGACCGGCCGAAAGCCGGCCGGTGCTTCGGCCGACGCTTCATCAGGAGCAGGCAACTGGGCAGGAGTCGGCTTGGGGGCGTCTTTCAGCCCAAGCCGTTTTCGCCACAGATAGAACGACGGTTCGGAGACGCCTTCGCGACGGCAGAACTCCTTGATCGTCGACGGGTGCTTTTCGAACCGCAAGAGCCGCCGTCGCCACTCACGCGACTTGCGGTCGTAGAACGAACCACTCATAGAACCTCCAAGGCAAAGGGGTACAAATCACTCACCCCTCAGCCTACCATCCACGTCAAGAATGGTTCTGGTGCGCGCTTACTCGCAAAATGGATGGTTCTTGACAATGTGGAACAGATATGCGGCTGCCATCTCGAATGGAAACGCATGCAGTAATTGGCCGCCGAATGTCGCCTGCGGTTGTGCCACCGCCGACTCCAGCAAACCCATATCGCGCAGTCCGTGCTCGCCACCGTAACGATCTACCTGATCGGCATGCAAGGTGAGCAGATCTTCAACGCCTAAGAAGTCTGTCGCCATGGCGCTACTCCGCCAATCGCTTCAGGTCGTCGCCGAATCGGCGATTGATCTTCTCCAGCGATGCACGTAGCTGCGACTGCCGGTTCTTGTCACGGATGGGCGAAACAAGAATCGAATCACCGTTGGTCGTCAACTCCAGCGGGGTATCTGCCGAAATCCGGAGCATTTCGAGGATCGGCTTGTCGATCACCAGTGCCAGGCTGTTCCCGTGTTTGATCAAGGTCTTTGTCATGAGAATCCCTCGGACAGATCGTATACACATAGTGTATCCCATTCGGGGCGTGTGGTCAAGTCGGAAGTTGGGGGAAAGTGGGTGCCGGGAGGGTAGTTGCCAGTCGTCGGTAGCGCGCTCACTACAAGGGGTAGGGAGAACATGGAAGTGTGACGGGCTTCAGCCCGTCAGGCAAACAGTGGACGGACTGAAGTCCATCCTACGAACCACGCTGAGTACGAATGTGCGTTGTGGGCGGCGAAAACGGAAAGTACAGCAGAGGTGGCGCATGTTCCTGTGTTTGCGGGTTGCGATTTGCCGGTGAGAGCATAGGATCGAGAGATACACGCCGACCTTGGGGAGGGCCTCCGGTTCCTGTCCAAGCGCACCACGAACCCACCGAGAACTGGAGGAAGAGCAATGAGAAGCACGATCGGACGCATTGGGCTCATCGGAATTCTAGGGCTGTTCGGAGTTGCGGCGCACGGGGCCGATGACTTCGCGCCGATGTTCCCCTTCCTCATCTCGTACGACGCGCCGGACAACGCCTCGAGCATGGCGCATCTGCTCGACGGGCCGGCCGGCAAGGGCGGGTTCGTCCGCATTGAAAACGGGCGGTTCGTCGACGACCGCGGCCCGGTCCGGCTGCATGCGACGAACCTGACCGGCCCGGCGAACTTCCCCACGCACGACGCGGCCGATAAGCTGGCCGCGCGCCTCGCCCGGTTCGGAGTCAACTGCGTACGCCTGCACTACTTCGACGAGGCCTACGGCAACTTCATGACGTCCAAACGGCTGGGCATTATTGCCGATGATCCGACGACGCAGCGCAAGCTGGATCCGGTGCAGGTCGATCGGCAAGACTACATGATCGCGGCCCTGAAGAAACACGGTATCTACGTGAATATCAACCTGCACGTCGCCCGCTTCTGGGACGAACGCGACGGGTTCGTGCAGGGAGGCCCGTGGGCCAATAAGGGGCTCGATAACTTCGAGCCTCGCATGATCGAGCTGCAGAAAGAGTACGCCAAGAAACTGCTCACGCGCGTGAATCCGTATACGAAGTTGGCCTACACGGACGATCCGTGCGTGGCCCTGGTCGAGATCAACAACGAAAACGCCCTGTTCAGCCAGTATCATGGGGGCGGAATCGACAGCCTTCCCGAACCGTATGCCGCGGAACTCCAAAGGCAGTGGAACACGTGGCTTGCCAAGCGGTACGCTTCGACCGAGGCGCTCAAGCAGGCATGGCAGTGGGTGGCCACGCCGCTTGGCGACCAACAGATTCCCGAAGGTGATTTCAGCAAGCCGGTAACGTTCGACGGCAAGCAGTGGATCCTCGCCTGCGGATCGGCCGAGGCAACGCCCACCGTGGCCGACGGCGTTCTGAAGATCAAAGTAGCGCGGGACGGAAACGAGTACTTCCCGAAGCTGTTCCGCGCCTTATCGGTGAAGAAGGGGCAGCCGTATACGTTGAGCTTCCGGGTCCGCCGCGTGACAGGAGACGGCAATGTCGGGCTCGGTCTGGCGGTGGCCGATACCGAGGGCGGATGGCGATCGCTGGGCCTGCATCGGACGCTGACGGTCGGAAGGGCCTGGAAGAAGGTCACAATGCCGTTCGCCGCGGCCGACAATTCCGAGCAGGCTCAGTTCCAACTGACCCGCTTCAAGGTTGGTACGTATGAAATCGACGACCTCTCCTTCCAAAGCGGCGCCGAGAGCGAGTTCAACAACGAGACCTCGTTGGAAGACGGGACCATTCCCGTCGTCAAGAATACCAGCTATGCACCAGAGCAGGCGCGGCGCGATTTCTACGCATTCCTGGTCGATACGGAACGCGACTACTGGGTGGGGATCTACCGGTATCTGAAGGACGAACTGAAGGTCAAGTCGATCGTGTCTGGTACGCAACTCGGCTACAGCCCTCCCTACGTCCAGGCGGAACTGGATTACATCGATAGCCATTCCTACTGGTGCCATCCCAGTCCGGTCAGTCCCGACTGGCGAATTCGCAACCTGCCGATGGTCAACTCGATGAGCTGCATCAAACACCTGGCGGGCCAGCGGATTTATGACATGGCCTATACGGTCAGCGAGTACAACCATCCGTTCCCGAACCAGTTCGGCGCGGAAGGCCAGCCGATGCTGCGGGCGTACGGCCGATTGCAGGGATGGGACGGCGTGTTCGAGTACACCTACAACCACGAGCCCGACTTCGAACCGCAGCGCAACACGTACTTCTTCAGCATTATCGCCCGCACCGATGTGCTGGCCCACTTCCCGGCCTGTGCCGCCATGTACCTGCGAGGCGACGTGCGCGAAGCGGAGAAGACGATTGTCGCCGCGATCGATTATCCGACCTACTTCGACCGGCTGGCCGGCTCCAAGGCCGTGGGGATCGGCATCGGCAATCTCGGGTTCGACAGCCGCCTTACGCTGGTTCACAAGACGGCCGTCGACCTGTCGGGCAAGCACGGCGCCGATCCCGATTCGGTCGAACCGATTCCGGGCAATCAGAAGGTCCTTGTCAGCGATACGGGTGAGCTTACGTGGAACACGGAGAAGCCGCAGGCAGGTTACTGGACCGTCAATACGCCCAACACGAAGCTGTTCACCGGTTTTCCTGAAGGGCGTACGATCGCGTTGGACGACGTGACGCTCGCGATCGGTAAGACGCGACTTGGCGCGGCGACCGTCTCGCTCGTCTCGCGTAACGCAACCGGCTTCGGTCAGGCGAATCGGCCGGCCGATATCCTGCTGGCCGCAACCGGGCTGGCGCAGAATGAAGGCACGACCACCAAGCAGGTTTCCGAAACGGAGATCCGGATTGACGGAAGCTGGGGCGAGGGTACGGTCAGTGTGGAGGGCGTTCCGTTGGAGGTTACCCTTCCGGCCGACTCGGATCGGGTGCATTGCTTCGCACTCGATCCGCGTGGCGACCGCAAGCAGGAGATACCTGTCGCGAAGGCGGTCGGCGGTGGCACAAAGATCGTACTCGGACCGCAGTACACGACCGTTTGGTACGAGATCGAGGTGCGGTGATTGCAAAGTAGACAAAATGGTTGGACCAGTCACTCACGTATTCCGTGGGTTACGATAATAAGGCAAGGGGTAACTTCCCTTTTTTTCGCAGAACCACAACGGGAGGACTGGTCCAATGACTAAAGTACGCTATATCGGTTTGGATGTCCACAAGGATTCGATCGTAATCGCCATCGCCGACGAAGGTCGCGATCCGGCGAGGGTATTCAAAACCATTCCGTATGACACCGTCCGGCTGATCAAGATGCTTCGCCTGCTCACGCCCGAAGGAGGTCGACTGCTGGTCTGCTACGAAGCGGGCCCCACCGGCTATGGTCTCCACCGCCGACTTACCGAGGCGCAGATCGAGTGCCAGGTTGTGGCGCCGTCGCTGGTGCCAACGAAGGTAGGATCACACGTGAAAACCGATCGGCGCGATGCCGCACATTTGGCCCACTTTCTCCGCTCGGGCGACCTCACCGCGGTCTACGTGCCCGATGAGGCGGTCGAAGCGTTGCGCGACCTGGAGCGTGCCCGCGATGACGCAAAACGGGCGGAGCGAGCAGCCCGGCATCAGTTGGACAAATTCCTGTTGCGTCACGACCGCCGCTGGACCGGGAAGACGAAGTGGACGACCCGGTACCTGGATTGGATCCGCACGCAGAAGTTCGAGCACCTGGCCCAGCAGCGTGTGCTAGCCGACTATCTCAAGACCGTGGAAGATGCCACCGAGCGGATTCGGCTTTTGGATAAAGACATCGAAGAGGCGGTCAAAAGCAGCGTCTTGGGCCCGCTGATCACCGCGTTGCAGGCGTTTCGCGGTATCGCCCTGATCACGGCTACCGTGATCGCTGCTGAGGTGGGCGACCTGCGGCGTTTTGCCACAGCGCAGCAGTTCATGGCGTATCTGGGCTTGGTTCCTCAAGAACACTCCAGTGGCTCGCAACGCCGCCAGGGCCGAATTACGCGGGCCGGCAACGCCCACTTGCGTCGGATCTTTGTCGAGGCGGCGTGGCATTACAGGTCGTTGCCGAACATGAGTCCAACCATCCGCCAACGCAACGCTCCGGTGGCTCCGGAAGTACGACGCATCGCTTGGAATGCACAGAAACGCTTGAATCGACGAATGCTGCAATTGATTCACAAAGGCAAGAACAAGAACAAGGTCGCCGTGGCGGTGGCTCGCGAGCTAGCGGGCTTTGTCTGGGCGGTGGGTCAGGAAACAGAGTTGCTAGCCCAATGACCTATTTCACAAACCCCAGCTCAGGCTCTCCAGCAGCAGGGCCGTGCCCTGCCACCGTCTTCCCCGTCGCCGAACATCCTGGGACGGGTGAAGGACGTACGGCGACGGCGAAGCCAGCGGCAGGGCACTCGCGAACACTGCTTCTTGTTTGAAACAAACCAATCATTAACTCGACGAAACACAAGGAGACGACATCCACGGTAGTGAGCGGTTCGGGGAATCCTAGCTCCACCCTTGAGGCCAACCGTACGCGGTTGATGCCCGATACGTAGACCAAGGCCGCCCCACGATGAATCAGGTCATGTCGGTAACCAATCCACGAATATCAGGCTGATCCACCGTCGCCCATACTCGCTACCTGGATGTCTCTCCTCCGTGTCTAGACCCATGTAAAATCCGAAAATCAATCCAGAAAACAACCCCTTGACAAGTCCAACCATATCAGGGTGGGTGGTTCTGGTCGGCCAAATGTCCGGAGTTTTTCCGCGTGACGAGCGCAACCGTACAGCCGGCTGCCCCTACAAGCCGCCATAGACCAGGTTCACCCACGCGCTGGCCGCAGCAACAACGAACCGTGTTGGCGGGCACGGCGTTGGTCTACGCGTGTGCGCACCCGACCAAGGCAGATTGCCAGAAGAGCAATCGTCAAACGCTGCGTCCGACGCCAAGGTAACGGGTAGGCGTACGGAGTGTAGCCCCCCATCGATCTACTACGTAATGCGGAGTGCAGGCGCAGAAAGTCCAGGAAACTCGGCGTTTATTTCCGTATTTCTTGCTTGCTGCCTCTCCGGGGTAACATCTAGAATCAAATTATCCGGTGGAATTGTCGGCCCATTCCAGCACTAGGGCTGCTCCTGCCGGCTATCAGAATCGGGCCCTTGTCATGGAGTCGCAATCATGAGACATAAAATGTTGCTGGTTGTCTGGCTGGTAGCGACACTCTTCACCTGCACGTCTCTTGCCTGTGCAGGAGTCCTGCCCATCTTTCAAGACAGTTTCGACCGGGGTAGCGAATCGGTGCCGGAACTGCTCAATGGCTCGGTGCCCGATGTGAGGCCGGGCAGCGAGACGTGGATTGCGCCCGGCGCTTTCGCAACGGACGGAAGCGTATTGACCCCGGGCTCGGGCGGAAAGGCGTATGTGGCATTCACTCCCACTGCCAACAAGGTCTACACACTTAAGGTCACGGCCGACCCGGCCGACAGCGGAGTTGATACAGACTGGATCAGTCTCGGTTTTGCCTCCACGATGGATGGCAATCCGTGGGACAACGTCGGGCCTTGGATGTTGTATCGCGGCAATGGCCAGGTGACCGCCTTCTACAACGGCCTGAATGGCCGTGAGAACGTCATTGCGGCAGGAAGCACGACGGCCGCCCGAGAGCTTGCGATTGTCCTGGATACCACATCGGCCCTATGGCGCGCCGAGTGGCTGGTCGACGGTACATCGGTCAGAACGTACGCCTACACAGCGAACCCGACAATCAACTACGTCCAGCTTGGCGGTAACGCCGGTATGACCAACGTGAGCACGTTCGACAACTTCAGTCTGTCGTATGTCCCTGAACCGTCCACGTGGCTGGCTTCGGTGTGCGGGGTGGTTGTCGTGGCCTTCCGACGGCGGAGACGCTGAGCAGGTCTTTGGTGGGTCTCGTGCCGCGACCCACCCGACCTCCTGTGCGATGCTCTTCCTGGCCGCCCGTCGGCGAAGACGCGAACGGTAGATTGCGGCTGTTTCGGCGACACTCTCATCAAACAAAAAGTTCAGAGGATACGGCGGATATTACCCTGCCGAAAACTTGTGACGGAATCAGTAGTGGCGTTAGAATTGAACAAGGAAAGACAGGTTCGCTCTCCTCGCTATCAGTCCTGGCGAACTTGAAATCCCCGCAAGCGGTACCGAATAACATCATGCACCACCAAGGAGAGGAACTACGATGAAAGCGGCATTGTTCTCAGCGATTGTACTGGCGGCAACCCTGGCCCAGGGGGCGGAACAGGACGCCGTGATGAGCGACGCTTACTGGAAGTTCTGGAACCCGGAGGTGCAGGCGCGGATCGATCGCGACATCGAACAGAACCGCAAGGCGGACGGGCAGTTCAAGATCGACGCCGCGCCGGGTACCGAGGTGAAGGTCGAGCAGGTCTCGCACGACTTCTTCTTCGGCGCCCACATCTTCAACTTCAACCAGTTGGGAACCACCCAGCGCAACCGCAAATACAAGGAACTGTACGGGACGCTCTTCAACTCGGCCACGATCGCCTTCTACTGGAAGAAGTTCGAGATGGAGCCGGGCAAACCGCGTTTCGAGGAAGCCCAGTGGGATACCGAGGAGTACTGGAACAACTGCACCGATCCCAAGAACGAACCGCACTGGCGGCGGCCGGCGACGGATCCCGTGGTTGAATTCTGCGAAAGCAAAGGCATTCGCCTGCACGGGCATACCATCATTTGGGGAAACCGCAAGTGGCAGCATCCCGAGTGGCTGTTCGACCAGTTCTGCCCGGACGACGAGAAGGAGAAGATCCTCAAATTGGGCAAGGAAGAACTCGCCAAGCTGACGCCTGCCGAAATCGCCGAACTCGCGCCCGTGTTCACCCGCGAGATGCAGCGGCTGTTCGAAAAACGCGTGGCAGAGCTGGCGGAGCACTACGGCGACCGGTTGTATAGCTGGGACGTGGTCAACGAGAGCGCGACCGACTTCGCGATTGGCGCCATGATCCCCGGTGACGCGATCTGCAAGAGTCGTTATGGGCTCATGCCTGGCGACTACACCTACGCGGCCTTCAAAACGGCCGATCGCGCCTTCCCGAAGAATGTTGTGTTGAAGATCAACGACTATCGCAACAACAACGATTACACGCAGCAGGTGAAGGACCTGCAGGCGCGGGGATGCCGCATCGATGTGATGGGTTCGCAGATGCACCTGTTCAACCCGCAGCAGTGCCTCGATATCGCCGCCGGCAAGCCCGCGCTGACGCCCGAATCGATCTGGAGCCAGATGGAAACGCTGGGCAAGGCCGGCCTGCCGATCCACCTGAGCGAAATCACGATTACCTCGCCCGGCAACGACGAACGGGGCAAGGCGATCCAGGCGGTGATTGCTCGCAACCTGTATCGCATCTGGTTCAGCATCGAGCCGATGATGGGCATTACCTGGTGGAACGTCGTGGACGACTGCGGCGCGCCGGGCGAACCGACCATTTCCGGCCTATTCACGCGTGACATGGAGCCGAAACCCTCGTTCCACGCGCTGAACAAGCTGATCAACGACGAATGGAAGACCCGTACGACGGTGAAGGCAGGCGAGGACGGCACGGTGGCGTTCCGCGGGTTCAAGGGCCGTTACCGGCTGACCTGGACCGACGCCGCCGGCAAGACGCACGAAGCGGAAGTCCACGTGGGGGGAGAGAAGTAACCGCCAAGCGGCGCGCTGGAATCATCGCGCTTTTGCCCCGAGGAGCATATCGATGCGTAGTTACCTTCCGGCCGCGAGAATGGTCATTCCCAGGCAATTGCCGCAACGACTTCTTGGGTTGCTTGCCCTTGCGTGCGGAATGACTGCAATCTGTGCGGCGCAAGACCCGTCGGTCATGTCGGACAAGTACAACGCGTTCTGGAACGCCGAGGTGCAGGCGGGCATCGATGCGGATATCGAGAAGAACCGGAAGGCAGACGCCGTCGTTCCGGTCGAGAACGTGAAGCCTGGAACGGAAGTGAAGGTCGAGCAGCTCACGCACGCATTCCGTTTCGGCGGCAATTGCTTCCTGTTCGGTCAATTGGATTCGGCCGAGAAGAACAAGGCCTATGCAGATGCCTTTGGCGACCTGTGGAACAGCGGGACTGTGGCCTTCTATTGGAAGACGCTGGAGTTCGAGCCGGGCAAGCCGCGCTTTGAAATGAGTGATGAGGACACCCCTGAATTCTGGGCTACGGTCAGCAATCCCAAGGAACAGCGTCATTGGCGGCGCCCGCCGACCGATCCGTGTGTAGCGTATCTCGAAAGCCGCGGCCTGCACGTTCACGGTCATGCCATCATTTACGGCATGCGTCGTTGGGGCCATCCGGAGTGGATGCCGAACGATCGCGAGGCAATGGAACCGCTCTTCCACAACCGTGTCAAACAGTTGGCGGATCGCTACAAGGGACGGGTCAAGAGCTGGGACGTTGTGAACGAATGCATCGATCAGGCGAATCGGGGCATCATGCCCGACGATTACACCTATAAGACCTTCCGTTGGGCGCAGGAATACTTTCCGGAGACGGTATGCCTCTCAACGAACGAATGCGACATGGCCTGGGGGCCGACCCGCCGTTACGTCGAAATCGTTCGCGATCTGATCGACCGCGGCATTGACGTCGATCTGATGGGCGTGCAGATGCACATCTTCAACTCTCGGCATTGCCAATCGATTGCCGACGGGGCGAACAGCCACACGCCGGAAAAGATGATCGCCGTACTGGACACCATGGTCGAGGCCGGTTTGCCGATTCACATCAGCGAGGTCACCATCTCGGCGCCCAGCGATGACGCCAAGGGCAGGGAAATCCAGGCGGTCATAGCCCGCAATCTCTATCGGTTATGGTTCTCCTATCCGGCGGTTGTGGGAGTTACCTGGTGGAACTCTGTCGACGGAGGCGCCGCGCCCGGCGAACCGGCTATTTCCGGCATTTTCGACGTGAACCTGAAGAAGAAGCCTGTCTACGATGTGCTGGATCAACTGATCAACCACGACTGGAAAACGAAACTGACCGTCCCCGCCTCGGAGGATGCGAAAGTGGCATTCCGGGGGTTCCGCGGCAAGTATCGCATCACGTGGAAAGACGGAAACGGCAAAACGCTGGAGAAAATCGTAGTGATCGAGTAGAATTCAGATAGGGACGGCGGTATCCGCAAGGATGTCGTCCTGCTTTTCTGTAGTTGCCCGTTCTGAGGTGCGTACCATGTTGAAACAACCCTTTTTCACAACCCTGCTGCTCAGGGCCGTTTTGGTTGGAGGTATCTTGACAGTCGCAATCGCAGGATCAATGCGCTCGGCTACGGCCGGACTGCTCGATGTCCGTATCGATTTCGGGAGCGGATATGCCACAACGCCAACCGGCTGGAACGAAGTCAGTGTGTCGTTCCTCAGTACGGTAACGACGTCCGGTAATGAGCAAACGTTGTCCGATTACAATGTTCCCTCCACCCCGACCGGCGTGGCGCTGAAGGTGACCGATGCGTTCTACGCAAGTACTTTCAGTACGGCATCGACCTGGCAGAACCCGTACGCGCCATGGATGGATGCCAACGCCCAGTCTGCCCTGGCCGATTGGGCCCTGGTGCATGGCACGGCCGACAAGAGCCAACTCGTATTGACCGGGTTGGATCCCGGCAGCCTGTACACGGTGGAACTGCTTGGCCTCCGCGAAGGCGTCGATTCGAATGCGGCGTACCAGGTGAATGGCACAGCAGGTACGGCCATCTTCGCCGGCGCGCCGGGAAGTGGTACGACGGCCGGGTGGAATGCCGACGACGACGGTTACGTGGCCCAGGGCTTCATGCAGTGGCTGGAGGTGTCGCCGAGCACGTCGGGCGAAATTGTGATTGACGTCGACCGTCTTGGCGGAACGTACGCGTTTTTGAATGCCATGCGTATTTCGCAAGTTCCCGAACCGGGCGCGTTGACGCTTTTCGTTGTGGGGCTTGTCGCCTTGCTGGTTCGCAGACGGGCCCGAACGGCCTGATCGAGATGATTGCTTTCTCCCAGGTGCGGAGGCGCCCATGCGTATGATGAATCGAACATCGGATGGCGACGGCCGCGGGCCCCGAGCGTTTACGCTTGTGGAGCTTCTTGTCGTCATTGCAATCATCGGAATCCTGATTGCGCTGTTGTTGCCGGCGGTGCAGGCGGCCAGGGAGGCGGCGCGGCGCATGCAGTGCAGCAATAACCTGAAGCAGATCGCCCTGGCCCTGCACAACTATCACGACGCGATGAAGTGCTTTCCGGCGGTGGGCACCGTCTTCTGGAATACGGGGACGATGGAAATATCGTGGATCTACCCGGTGCTTCCCTACCTGGAGCAGAAGAGCGTCTACGACGAGATGAAGAAGGCGCCGAATCCGTACCATTCAACTCTGTCGAAACAGCTCGCGCCGGTATTCACCTGTCCGAGCGACGGCCAGAACGAGTTCGACTATATTTCCCTCTCGGCCGAACAGCGCACGGCGAATTATAACGCCGTAATGGGCCCCGGACGCGACGACGAGCATCTGGGTAGCGGCTCCCTGCCCATCGGCTATGCGGCCACCGACGGCATTATCTACATGTACAGCAAGACGCGAATGGGGCATATCCAGGACGGTACGTCCAATACGCTTCTGATCGGCGAACGGATTGCGGATTTGCGTCTGTGGAGCAAAGGCTGGATGGACAAGAACAACCCGACGGCCTTCCAGGGCAAGAACATCACCTGGCCGATCAATACCGACCCGAAGGTGCTGTGCTATCGGCATACGACGAAGCCGGGGGGCTGTCCCAGCGAGTCGCAATCGATGGCGTTCAACGACATCGACTTCGGAAGTCGCCATCCGGGCGGCGCCCAGTTCGCTTTCGCCGACGGGAGCGTTCAGTTCCTTGAAGAGACGATCAACTTCGAGACCTACGGAGACTTGGGAACCCGAGACGGCGGCGAAGTGGCCGATTGGGAACCCTAGACAGTTGCAAGCACTTCCTTCCTTGATCCTTCCGGACCGACCATGAATCCAACTCGCCCGTACTGGCTTTTTCTCGTAGCGCTGTGCGGCATCTTCGGCTGCGGTCAATCCGGGCCGAAGACCTATCCCGTGACCGGCATCGTCCGCTACCAGGGCAAACCGCTGCCGCTGGGGATCGTCATGTTCGTCGCCGACAACGGCCCCTCCAGTCAGCCTGGCGTTATCGATCCGCAGGGGCGCTATCGGCTGGATGCCGTGGCCGGATCGCATCGTGTGGCCATCGTTGCCATACCGCCGCGCACCGGCGGCCGGCCCGACCCGACCAAGGAAGGCGGTTTCGACTACACGGGCGTACCGGATGTCAAACCGCTTGTTCCCCCGAAGTACAGCCGACATACTACCTCCGGCGTGACGGTGACGGTGGAACCGATCGGCGAAAACGAGATCGATATCGACCTTCAGTAACCAGCCTGCCCGCCGTCAAATCACGACTCTGGACGGCAAGATCGTAACATCACCACAAGGAGAGACTATGACACGCCGCACTGTAACACACTTCGCCTTCGCAGTCCTGTTCCTGGCGACGCTGAGCGCCATGGCCGACGCTCCGCTAAACGAGCAGCAAGCCCGCAAGGCGCCCGACTGGATCACCGAGGGTGTGATGTACCAGATCCAGCCGCGCGCGTTTACGCCCGAAGGGACGCTCAAGGCCGCGACCGCACGTCTGCCGAGGTTGGCCGAAATGGGCGTTACGGTCCTTTACCTGTGTCCCGTGTTCGTCTCAGACGATGATATGAACCGCGATAATTGGAGCCCGCGGCAGAAGGCGTCGAAGATGAACAACCCCAGGAATCCCTATCGTATGAAGGACTTCTATCATGTCGATCCGGAATACGGGACCGACGCCGACCTGAAGGCGTTTGTGGATGAAGCCCATCGCCTCGGTATGCGTGTGATGCTGGACATGGTGTATTTGCACTGCGGACCGAAGCCCGTCTTCCTGGAAGAGCATCCGGATTTCGTCAAGCGCGACGACGGGGGGAAGATCAAGAACGCCGGCTGGAGCTTCCCGGCGTTGAATATGGCCAACCCCGAATTACGCGAGTACCTGTGGCGAAACATGGAAATGTGGGTTCGCGATTTCGGCGTGGACGGATTCCGGTGCGACGTGGCCGACGGCATTCCGCTGGACTTCTGGGAAACGGCCCGTGAGCGGCTGGATGCAATACGGCCGGATGTCGGCATTCTTTCGGAAGGGCAGCGGGTGCAGGATCAACTTAAGGCGTTCGACCTGAACTACGGCTTCACTTGGTACGGAACCCTGGCCAGCGTGTTCAATAAGAACGAGCCGGCCTCGGTCGTACGGACGATCACCGAAAAGATGGCGAAAAATCGGCCGCAGGGCGCCCGGTTCATCCGGTACGTTGACAACCACGACATCTCGAACGACGATTGGCACAATCGTCGCGAGAAGGCCTGGGGCGCAAAGGGCATGGAAGCCGCCCTGGCCCTTCTGTTCACGATGGACGGCATGCCGTTCCTCTACAACGGCCAGGAAGCCGCCGATACGGCCCGCCACAGTATCTTCGGCCGGGCGCCTATCGACTGGGCCAATGCGGAAACTCCGGCAGGTAAGGCCCGCTTCGCCTTCTGCCAGAAGCTCTGCCAACTGCGCCGTAGCCAACCCGCACTGACCCGCGGCACGCTGGAGTGGCTGGACAACGACGCGTCGGATGCCATCCTCTCCTTCCTGCGGACCACCGACAACGAGCAGATCCTCGTCGTGCTGAACCTGAAAGACCGGCCCGTGAAAGTGAAAGTCCTGAACGTCCCTGCCGGCCCTTTCAAGCCGCTGCTTCAGCGTGATGCGACGGCCGGCGATGCCGGGCAGTTCCAACTCGGGGCGTACGGGTTCTTCGTCGGTAAGAAATGACGTATACGGCCAGCCACGGGGGGGCACAATGCAACCGTAGTGTGTGTTTGGCCTCCCTGGGGTTCTGGCTACCGTGACCCCAAGATTGTCTGAAAAAAGTTGACTTCCCCACGAGTTTTTGGCAAAATGTGGGTAGTTCGAGTTGCTCGGACTGTGAATAATCGCGACGCATTGCCGTCGGGTGCGCGCTGCTAACGATCCTTTCTGGTCGGAGAGACAACCATGTATCGCACAGGCACTCTTCGGTTGGTGACCATGGTTCTTGTCGTGGGCACGTTGCCTGCTTTGGCAAGGGCCACTTGCGTCGCTACCTTCAGCGGCGGCAATGGCGCCGCGATGGTCGATCAGTATTCCGGAGTGGCAGGAAGCGGATGGAGTACGGCCTGGACCGAGGATGCCGATACGGCCATCAACGGAACGGTGGTCACCAGTACCGATTCCGGTTACGATCCCCTTTCCGCCGGTTCGGACAACTATCTGCAACTGACCTTTGCCAACAGCGGCCAATACGGATCGGCATGGCGCGGATACGACGGCGTGAATCACAGCAAGCCCTATACCATCTCGTGGGATTTCCGCCTGGATACGCCTTTGAACGGTTTCGACATAAGCATCCAGGATCGAAGTGCCCCGCAGGCGATTAGTTCTTCGGCCAGTTCGTTTACCGTCCGTGTGAATCACGATGACGACAGCACGCTCACGGCAGGCATGTGGTCTCTTTACGACGGCGTGCCGACCGACACGGATTTCTACCACTTCATAGACACCGGTATCGCGGTTCAGCAGGGTACGACCTATTCGTTCCTTCTGACCGTCCGGCCCGCGGATCGGGAGTACGATGCGACAATTTCATGGGACAGCAATTCCCAGACGTTCTCCGATCTGGGCTTCCGCACAACGGCCACGACCACGCCTGCGTACCTTGGTTTTGGTGCCGACGTCACCGCCGGGAGCGGGAACATGATCTACAGCATCGATAACGTCCGCATCATCCCGGAGCCCGGCACGATGCTGCTCGCCCTTCTCACGCTGTTTGCCTTGCCGATGATGGGGCGCCGGCGCCGTGCCCGCTGATACCACAGCGGGATTTCTTGGCAACGTCAATCTCTTATGGCTGGAGCTGGACAGAAGTCAACGAAGATAGCAGCGCTCTCCTGCCCTGTTTTCTCTGTTCTCTCCTGTTCCCCTAAGCAGTGCTACTTCTTCACCACTTCCACCAGACCGATCCGGCCTGGCAACCGATGCCGGCGCCGGCCGAGCGCGCGGCAGATGCGCGCCGTGAGGCCCAGAATGCGGAGACAACCGATCCAACCTGCCGAATGGAATCCGGCTGACAGATGGCTGTCGATCGACCGATGGTTGTCGTCTTTCACCAGAGTCGCTCAATCCCGTACAGATCGAAATTACGATCGACGCTCAGCACAGGGATTTGTTCGGTCAACGCCTGCGCAATGAGCAAACGGTCGAACGGATCCTTGTGGTGCAAAGGCAAGGTCTCAACAGTTGTGGCGTGCGCCAAAGCAATGGGTAGTATCTCCAGATTATTCTCCGGGATCTCCCTTTCGAGCAGCTTGCGTGCCGGTTCGGCGAGTTCCAGTTTCCCGAGAGAGGCCTTAATGGCGATCTCCCAGCATGAAGCAACGCTGACCAATTTCCGATTCTGCCCGTCCTCAATAAACGTCTTGGCAGATGCACTCAAGGACGGGTCGTCTCGCAGGAACCACAACAAGGTATGGGTATCGAGCAGGAGTATCATTCCATGTACTCTTGGAACTCATCGAGTGGAGCATCAAAGTCTGGAGCAATACGTAGAATGCTCTGTTTTGCACTGCCCGCCTTGCACGACCAGGATGTCTGTGTTGCCTTCCGTACTTGTGCAACAGGCCGCTCGTGGTCGGTAATTGTAACTTCCTCGCCCGGTTGAAGTTGCCGAACGATGTCCGGCAATTTCCTCTGAGCTTCTTCGATCGTTACGCTGGTCATAGCATGGCTTTCCAGGGCCTGGAATGTTTGGAATGCTGAGAGTATCCTCCCGGCCTCCATGATACTAGATATTATACCCCGCATGCCTTCCTCTGGGAACGGGCTGCAACCCACCCCCCACCGCTCAAACACCTGCCTTGCGGGCAGGAACATCGGGTGAGGAAAAAGGGGTCAGGAGCCTTTTTGGCAGACTGGGTGGTATACGCGCTATGGGCGGCGTCTTCTTGCCCTTCATGCCGAGAATAACTTGACGCATCTTGCGTATACCACTCCGATTACCCAAAAGGCTCCTGACCCTCCCTGACCGAACCAGCAGTGCTACTACTTCAGCACTTCCACCAGACCGATCCGGCCTGGCAACCGATGCCAGCGTTGGCCTACTGCGCGGAAGGTACGCGCCGTGAGGCCCAGAATGCGGAGACAACCGATCCAACCTGCCGAATGGAATCCGGCCGACAGATGGCTGTCGATCGACCGATGGTTGTTGTAGTGAATGCTGACGGCGATTCGCTCGGCGCCCAGTTCCGCCATATATCCGGGCAAGCATGCGATGAGGCAGCCCCACGCGCCGGGCTTGATGCCGCGTCCGTCGTATCCCCAGACCGTACCGGCAGGTATTTGGTAGCGGCATCGCACGTCGTTCCAATCGTCCTCGATAATCGCCGGGCCCGGAATAAACCAGGCGCCGGCGCAGATATGTCCGCCGGCAACGACCACGGCGCATACGTCGCCCCGGTCGAGCCGCTGCTGAACCCGATCCGGCGAGCCGAAGAACTCGCCGAGTTCAGACGCATCGTCACGGGTTGCCAGGCGGGAGCTGAACGCCTTGGGCATGCGGGCAATCTGTCGCAAATCGCCCGCTTCGGCCTGGAACAGTTCGAGCAGGACGCAGTCGAGCCAGGGGGCAAGCCGCCCGCTTCCGATAAGCCGTCGCATTGCGCTGTAGGCCGTCTTCTTCAGACTGCGGCCGCGGGGACCTCGCCGCACCAACGGGGGCCGACCTGCGTTGACGGCTGCAGAATCGATGACTTGTGTTGCCATGAATGTGAGCCAGGTTATTCGACGCACGCAGCTTCCTGCTCGTAACGCTCTACCAGAGAGATGCCCGGCTCGGCCATTTTCAGTACAGGCGCAAACTCGGTGAACTGCGTGTCGACCTGTTGCAGCAGGGCCGCCAGTGTCGGACCACCGCGAGGGGCCACCTGCTGAAAATACGATTCAAGCTGCCCGCACTCGGACCACTGCGGATCGGCGGCCGCCGGAAGCAGGGCCGACAGGGCGACGGCCAGTTTGCCGGCATCGGCCCGCGGATCGGAAACAAACCCCTCGACCTGATCGTGATGCTCGATCAGGGTGGCAAACGAATCGGGCAAGTTCCATTGTCGCGCCATAATGCCGGCGGCCTCGGCGTGGGTCCACCCCAAGACCTTGCGCTCGAGTTGCGACAGCCGAATCTTGCCGTTCTCACGCGACTGGATCAGTTTGGCGTAGAGTTGCGCAGCCTCTTTGGCCAGAAGCGGAACGGCCATGTCTTGCAGCAATCCGGCGGCGAATGCGTCTTCCGGTTCTTTGGCCCCAAGGAGCTTCCCCATGGCTCGGGCGAAGATCGCGCGACGCAGAGAATCTTGCCAGAGGAGCTTCAGATCGAACGGCCCGCACTTCGGGTTCGGCATCAGGCTGAACACGGCGCTCCAGAGCGAGAAGTTCTTGATCGTGCGAACTCCGACCAGAGTGATGGCGAGTTTCACACTCGAGATTTCCCGCGAGAAACCGAAGTACGACGAGTTGACGAATCGCAGCACCTGGCCGGTCAGGCCCGGGTCGGATTCAATTGGCAATGCAAACTCGCCCGGCCCGTTTTCCGGGTCCTGAGAAAGTTCCAGGAGTCGGATGGCGCTTTGCGGCAGAGCGGGTAACTGTGCGCCGGCCAGGATGCGTTTCAGGTCAATCTCGGGCAGTTTTGCATCGGTCATCGTTCCACGTTTTCCAGGATCGGGGGAGGCTAGCATCCGTAGAGCAAGCACACTTTGCGCTCACTACGAAAAGCCTAGGCCATAACTGGTCACGTGGCAAAATCCCGCGCGCGATGCGCAGTCGCGTTTCCGTTGGGCCCCACTGTTGGAGAAAGGCAACGTGCGGCCCCCGTTCTGTTGACGATTTGCCTCATGCCGCCGCCGAACACGCACCCGGGCGGATTTCGTAAGTACTTGTCTGGCTTGCGCTTACGTACCGTTTTCCCGGCCCGCCCGCGCACTGGCCCACCCATTGCGTTCTCGTTCGACACGGCTCGGCGTGGGGGCAGGTTTTCTCTTTGCCCTCGTCTTTTCGGTCTGCCTCACGCCACGCGCCGCCTTGTCGGAGGCATTTTCCATGCGTTTCGCCATCCCACTACTTGGAGCCCTCGTTGTGGTGGGGTGGATTGCATGCACGTTCCCCGGCTCGTTCGACCGCACAACCGAGCCGACCGACGAGACCCTTGTGTGGCGACGAACGGTGAACGGGTGGGAGGCCGTCCAATCGTGGCGCACCGAGTTGCATCGCGAGCCCCCCGTCCCCCATCCGGCTGTCGTCGGCATCCTGCAAGTGCTCATCGCCGCCACAATCACAGTCGCGAGCCTTCCGAACCCCCCAGTTGCAGGCCGCTCTTCCGCCAACCTGCCTTCGCCGTAGGCGCCACGGGTTCTTCTGCTTCCCTCGCAGAGTCGCAAAAAAGCCTGTTCCTGCACCCCCACAATTCTTCAGCCCGGTCATTCCATATTGGCCTTCACAGAAGGCTGATTCTATCCCGAATCATCCCTACGAGAGGGATAGTAGGTGAGAGCTGATTCGGCAGAATAACCTGGAGCGGTGTTTGACGCTACTTGCACGCAGGCAACTGGTCGAGCAGCTCATCGATGGCTTCGCGATAATGATGGAGGGTCTTGCCCCAACGCTCCAGGCACGCGGCGCCGATTTCCGTTAGCGAAAAGACGCGTCGGGCTGGGATAACGCCGTGGTCCCATTCGGAAGAGACGATACCCTGCGACTCCATCTGCTTCAGCATCCGGTACATGCCGGCATGATCCGGCTCTCGGCCGGCGAACATCTTCAACTCGGCAAGTTGCTCAAGCAACCCGTATCCGTGCGCGGGGCCCCGAGCCAGACACAGGAGGACGGCCGGGTTCAGCAGCCGTGCAAGCGTCTTCCCGGAACAGGGGCATTCGGAGAAGTCCATGGTTCGTACTCCAATCATCGTGGCGCTCGTCGCGCCAATGCCAACACGGCCGCCAACCGGAACGTCATTTCAGCGAGCCGCTCATCCGGCGGATCTCCTCGCCCAACAAGCGGGCAGCGACGACAACCACCGGAGCGCACTTCTCGGCCCGAGCGCCAGCGACCAGCCCAGCCATCCCTTCCGGGGTCCTCAGGTCAAGCCCGCAGATGTCCGAGCAGCGAACCGCACCGCACCGCTCGGCAAACGCCTGATAGAGACGTCCCATGGCAGGCATGGCGAGTTTCTTCCGTTCCGCGTAATCCTTCGTCTTCCCGGCGGCAGCCAACGAAAGGGCCAGGGCGCAACCGGTGACCGCGCCGCACACGTCCCCCTGCATTCCAAGGCCGCCTCCCAAGGCAATGGCAATGCCGGGCAACAGCGGGCTTTCAATGCCCAAGGCTTCCGCGGCACTTTGCAGGCACGCCTCGCCGCACGTCAGCCCGTTCTCGACGAAGAGCTGATTGGCGCGTTGGGCAAGGTGGTCCGGGTTGATGTGTTCTGTTTGCTGCCGCATGGGATTCTCCCTATTCTATCAAAGATTGCCCCGATGACTAGCCATCCGCACTCAGCGGTTCTGCGTGGCCGTCAAACCGCTTGACGTGGTCGTAGCCTGCCTCGCGCAGAAGATCGCAGCAATCCCAGACGGTGAGCCCAAGCCCTTCCTCCGTCTCCAGTTGCGTATCCCGCGGGTTGGCGCCCGATTCCGCGCAGACGCTGTTGGCGCCGCTGCACAACCCCACCACGTTCGGTTCGTGAACACCAATATCACGGACGTTGCCATTCTCCCAATTCGCCAGGCAGACCACCGCCACGGCTTGCGCCAAACGCCGTTGGGAAATCTGCCCGCGCGCGGCAAGGGGAGTGCCCGGCACGGCAATCCGGCGCATGGCGGCATGTGCTGAGCAGCCCAACTCAATTCCAATAAACATCTGGTCCACGATCTCCTGGGCCGTGTGTTCCGGACCGATCGGCTCGCAGCAAGTCAACAGGTCCAGTCCCGCCTCCCGGGCCGCCTGCATCGTGCCTCGCCTGCGAACCGGATCCAGGCGGCTGTCCACCCCCTCGCGCAAGCGACAGACGTGGTAGATGCCGTCGAAACCGGCGCTGCCGAGCAATCGGGCTTGCGGAAGATCGAAGTCGCCAATGTTCGCGACCAGGCTGACGCCCGCCCCCACCTCGCGGCGAACCGCGGCCACCACGTCCAGCAGCCAGTCGAAGTCGAAATGGTGCATGGTCATCAGGTAGAGCCGCTCCAGCCGGCCCCCTTCAACGAATTGCCGGGCACGGAACAGGATGTCGTCAAGCGACAATCGGCTCGCGGGCAGCGTGGTGAACTCGGCCCCGAAAACACACATTCCACAGTTGCCTGCGCAGGGGGCGATCTCAATCCCGATCTGCCCCCCGATAACGCCTGCGTTGCCGAAACGACGGCGCGACAGCGCGTCGGCCGTGGCGATTGTGCAGGAGGCTTCCGGCGACGCCGCCGACTGCTCCAACAGCGTCACGCACTCCTTGCGCGATGGTGCTCGACCTTCACTTGCTCGCTCCAATATCCTCCGTACTTCAGCGTCGATCATGGTTTCGTCTCCTGGTTGTCTGCCTGATTGGAAGTCGCATCCGCCTTTTCTTCCCTGAAGAGGTGTTCCAGCAATGCAGCGGCGTCGCGAACATAGATGGGACAACGGCTTTCGGTGAAGTAGCCTTCCGCGACGGCCTTCTGAAGCCCCTCGGGCGTGGCGATGTCCAGCCCCAGCAACGTGTTGCAACAGATCGAGCCATGAAGCTGCTCGAACCGGCGAGTGAACTCGCGGACGAGTCGATTGGCCCGGCCCGCCGGCGCGGTGTCGGTCGCTTCGGTCTGCGCATGTTTCAGTCCGATGGCCATGAAGGCGCCGGTTACCGATCCGCAGGTGAGCCCCATCATGCCCATTCCACCGACGAACGCCGCCCCCATCCGCTTGCCCGTCTCTTCGGGCAATCCGAAGCTGCGTCCGCAGCAAGTAAGCACGGCCTGGGCGCAATTGAAGCCGCTCTTGAACATCGCCTCGGCGTCGCGTGCGTTCTCGGTAATCGGGAAATCGGCCTGCCCAACTGGCGGCGGTTCGCCGGTCGACTCCGCTTGCGCGGCCGGATTGTGTCCCTGTTCCTCGCCAGCATCTTGGCGGCAGCGTGTTGCCGCCAGCGCACCCGCCGCTCCCGCGGCAACGCCTCCGACGATTTGAAGCACATCTCGACGTGTCAGGTTCGGCATGTTCGATGTCTCTCTTGGTTCCATGGTTCGTTCGTCTAATCGCACCCTACGCGTCGTAGCCTGCACGGCAGAGAAGGTCTCGGGCGTCGGCCATGGTCAGCCCTCGCCATTCGGCGCAGGCGAACGTGTTATCTCGAGGAATCGCTCCCACTTCGACGACTACGGCATTTGCTCCAGCACGCAGGATGTCCTCGTGCGGCGGATGGCTGCACACAACCTCGACGCCGTCAAAGCAATCGGCCATGGCCAGGATAAACACGGCCGTCAAGGCCGCCAGTCGCGGGGTGTCGACCGCCCCGGCATCGAACAGCGGCGAGCCCTCCACCGGTACGCGGGCCATGACGCCGACCAGCCCCGTGTGGACCTTCTCGCGAAGCGTCAGCATGGACTCAACAAGCTCCTCGTCCGAATGCTCCGGCCCCACCGGTTCCACGAGGCCGAATACTCGCAGGCCATGGTTGCGAGCTTGCTCGATCTGTTCGAGTCGCATTGCAGGTTGAAATGTCGTATCCACGCCTTCGCGCAGCCGGATGGTCTTGTAGATGCCATGAAAGCCGGCTTCCCGGAGCGCGGCCAGTTGCGAGTCGCTGGCTAGGCGCGTGTTGGCCACCAGCCGCACGTGGTCCGGCTTGCGGCGATGGATGTCGCGGCCCAACTCCAGAAGCTTCTCCAGCGAGTATTGCTCACTCGTTCGCAACACGATGTAATCCGCCCCGTCGCTCATGAATCGCCTTGCCCAGCGCAGAACCTCTTCGGCCGCCAATTCGCGTGGCTCGCGGCATTGCGTCCACTCCGAAGCGAAGGAACAGAACCGGCACCCCATGGCGCACGGCGCTTGATCCAATCCGATCGCCGCCCAGACCCGCCCCCGGTTGCCAAGGTGCTCGCGCACGATGGCGCGGGCCTGCCGGAAGAGCTCCTCCCGGCGGGCCGCATGCCGCGTCTGCCGGAACAGTTCGATCAGCCTCTCGCGGGAGTTCACCGTCGTATTGGATGCGGCAGGCATGGCGACGTCCTATCCTTCGAGCGTTTCGTAGCAGTACAGAGTGTTCCGATCGCGGCACAAGATTGCGGTCTCCAGAACCGCAGGATGCGACCATGTGGCATCCGTCAATTGTCGCTGGTCGATGATGGCTGGTTCTGCCCCGGAAAGGTCCACGAGAAACGCCCAACCACTCTGGCAGAAGAGCAGAGCCCGTTCTCCATCGTCCTGGGCAACCCAATGGGCCATCCCTTTCCGGCGTTCGTTGCGAGGCTCCCTCCAACAGGACGCCAGGCGATCTTCAAGAGAGACGGCAACCACCCCTCGCCGATCGTGGCCCAAGAGCCAGCGGCCAGCCACGGTAGGGGTGCCCAGCGAAGGCGCAAGCTGTCGCGTGCTTGCCAGGGGCTTGGCGACGATACTCCCGCCATGCTCGAACGCGTAGAGTTCCGTCCCTCGCTCGTGGGCGACGATCAGGTGGTTTTCCCACGACACGGGCGTGGGGACGACATAGCCTTTTCCCAAGCCGGTCTCCACGCGCCACAACAGGCGGCCCGAATCACACGCCCAGCCGCAAAGCCCTTTTTGATCGTAGCCAATCACCTGGAGCGTCTCGCCAAACCGACCACCGATCAAGCTGGCGTAGTTGGCGGCAGCCCCCTCGGCCGCCCAAGAAAGGGAGCCATCGCTTGGCGTCAGAGCCACGAGAGATGC
This sequence comes from Thermoguttaceae bacterium, assembly GCA_040772845.1. Taxonomy (GTDB): domain Bacteria; phylum Planctomycetota; class Planctomycetia; order Pirellulales; family Thermoguttaceae; genus PWXP01. The sequence continues at coordinate 2,571,485 of JAXGXG010000001.1, read as the reverse complement.
GCCGACGGCGCCCGGATTGACCACCAGCTTGCCATCGACAAGCAAGGGCGAACTACAGTATCCCCAGGTGGGCAGTTCCGCCTTCCCGAAGTCGGTCAGCAGATTCCGCCGCCACCGAGGTTCACCATCCGCAAGCCGCAGGCACGGCAGATCGCCGCCTGCCCCGAGAACGAAGAGCGAATCGCCCGCCAGCAAGGGCGCGGCGCGTGGCGCCGAGCCGTAGTCGAGGTCAAGGTGGTTGTCCCGCTCGCAACGCCAGCATTCGCGGCCGGAAACCAGATCCACTAGGCGATAGATGTCGCGTCCTTCGCCATGATCGGCCACCGCGACGCGTCCATCGGCCGCGGTAATCCCCGCGGGCCCTTCTCCGGCCAGGGGCGCTCGCCATCGAACACGCAGCGAGGAGAGCCGCGCCGGAAGCCTCGACACCCTGCCATCGCTGGCCGGCCCGCGCCACTGGGGCCAGGAGCCTCGATCGGCGACTCCGGCGGCGCGCTCGAACGACGCCTCTTGGCGACGGCAGTTTGTGAAGCTCAGCATGAACGCGCCAACCCCCGTCGCCACGGCGGTCTCGAAGACCTTGCGGCGAGTCGTTCGCCCCGCTAGCGAACCTCGGGGCCTCTTCGAGCAACAGGGGAGTGCATGGGTCATAATAGACCAAATCGCTTATGTGTGTTCCTCAACTACGTCGATGACTAGTATCATCGTCAACTGGATGTTCGTCAAGCAGCGAAAACGTGGTTGGTTCCCATGATCGCGATGAAGCAGCCCCCTCCGATACAATGCCAGCCAGCGGCGAAGGATATCCATATTGATGGTGCGATACCCCTCCAGGTGGCGGTTGCAGTGGACAATCGGCCGACCTCGCCGTTTCTGGGCAGAGGCGGGTTGGCCGGTCTTGTGGTCCTGTCGCTGATCGTGCTGGCCGACGATACCCGTGCGGCGGGCAGGTTCGCGTTCGCGGCCGATCCTTCCGACGGGCAGCATTACGCAGTTGCCTTCGAACCTGGACCGGCGGTCCGTGGAAACTGTTCGCGGAGATAGCCCAACGCTACGGCGTCCCGACGCCCAGCCATTATGTTTCCGGCGGTCCAAGCAATCGTTCCACCACCGGACTGGCGGGTATCCTCTATAACCACGGTCCGCTAACCTATCGGTGCGTGTATTCGTATGGCGTCTATGACAATCCGCACGGGCGCCAGGGGATGCTCGTTCCGGGCATTACCGCCAAGATCACAAGCAACTGGACTCTGTGGTTCGAGTACACCTATTGGGATTCCAACGCCGGCTCGCCTTCGCAGACAACGGTACTGGAAAACGGTTACCAGTTGATCGTCGATTGGCATTTCTGAAACCGTAAGGACACGCAATACGCTCTCGTCTGGGGCGTCGTCGAGAATCTCGTCCGGAGCAACCGTAATCCCTGGCCGTCAACGAAACGCTGCTCGCTTGCATCGCACTAACCGCTAGGGGGGGTGGCTTTCGATCGGTACAACGTAGGGGTACGTACCGACTGTATGCATGCGACGCCTACTACTCGGACTGTGCCCAACGCTATTCTGTTCCGATCCTGAGCGAGGCGATCGGCTGGCGGAGGGGACTTCATAAAGCTGAGACAGCCTGGAGCTGCAAATAGAACATACGGTTGGCTGGCGATAGCATTTCGAGAATGCGAGATCAGCCGCAACGACCAACCAAGGCTGCGATCACCGAACTGTCGTGAACAACCCAGGCTAGGGGCGGCCTGGCAGGTTGGGGGGGGTACTGAAACAAGGAAGACCGTCTTGTTTGTGGAGAAGCGGATGACCTTGCTGAGAGAGCCATGGCTATGTTAGGCTTCATTGATCAATGTCCATGAAGGAATGTCTGTGGGAAATGGGGTGACCGTGTTCGGTGGCATACTCAGAAAATGGCGTCGTCTGAACAGCGTCACAAAAATCGCGATGGCGCCGCCGTCGCCTCATCCCGGCCGATTCGGCATTGCGGTGGTCGCGATCGTCAAGGACGAAGCACGTCATATTGCCGAATGGGTCGGTTTTCACCGGCAGGCCGGTGTCCGGCGCTTCATCATCTACGACAACGGGTCCACAGACGACACGGTGGCCGTTGCGCGTTCTGCAGCGCCGCCGGAGCAGATAACGATTGTCCCATGGCGGCAAAGCCTGAAAGACATGCGGCTTGGACGTGCCTTGCACAATCAGGTGCTTGCCTATGCCCACGCCGCTTCGAATTTCGGTGGAGATTTCCGTTGGATGACCTTCATTGACGTCGATGAGTTTCTGGTCCCGACGCAGGCCAACTCCATCTCGGCTGCCATTGCGCACCTTGAACATTGCCGAAACGTTTCTTTCCCCTGGCGCATGTTCGGTACAAGCGGCCACAAGGTTCCGCCCGAGGGAGGAATCCTGCGAAACTATCTTCGGTGTGCTTCCGCTTCGGCACACGACCAGCCTGCACTCTGCAATTTCAAGTGCATGATCGATCCGTGCCATCTGACGGCCGTCCGGGTGCACTCGATGGAAACGGATGGAAGCGACCAGACGTGCAACGACCGAGGGGAGACGGTGCGAAACTGCGATCGGCGCGACCGCAAATTCTACTCCGCAGATCACCTTCAACTGAACCACTACTACACCAGATCGGAAGCCGAAGTGGCGGAGAAGATCCGTCGCGGCCATATGAACGGCGACGACCGCCGCTACCTGCGGAAGGTGCGCCATGTCATGGAATGCATCGATCAAGAAACGGTCGAAGATCGGACCGTGTTGGCGTTTCTGGACCGTGTAGGCGTCGGAGCGCCTGCCGCCTAGGATACGCTTGGGGCGGGGAATACGTTGACGTTCGGTTATAGAACCAACCGTCCGGCGTCAGTCGGTGTCGGGTGCAGCAGCAGACTCACACGGCTGGAAAAAGGCCACCGGTGACCCTTCCGTGAAATGCAAGTCTGCTGCTGCACCCCTCGGTGTCCCCGCCGTGCCACCTGGTTGCCTTACTGGCGCGTATTCCGCCATCCGGATCCGGCAGTGGATGTCTTTACCGCCGCCTTAGGGGCGGTTGTTGCGGCGGCAGGCTCTTCGTAGCTTGCCTGCTTGGCGGCGGACCATCCCTGGTTGGGTTCCGGCACGGCGGCTCCCGTTGCAACGACGGCCGAAGGGGCCGTCTGCTTGACGGTTCTCCGCTGGCCAAGCGACGAGAGCTTGCCTGCCAGATCGACCGTTCCGGACTTCGCGCTTCGATGCCCGGTTGCCTTTGCCACCGGCCTGTTGCGGTCCGTCGAACGCGCCGCCTGCGGATCCGGTTCGGGCAAGGGGGGCGCCGGAGTCGTCGACTCTTTGGGCGCCGGCGTTGGAATGGTCTCGGGGTCGTGCACATCGGATTCCCGCGGCTCCTCGGCCGGGGCAGTCCATGTCGGGTCCGGTTCGCCGTACAGCTCGCCCAGATAGGCTTCGCCGGCGCCCTGTTGGATGGCGCCTCGGCTGATGACCTTCGGCCGGGTGAAGCCGTAGTCGAGGTACATGCCCGCATCGCGTTCGCGTGCCCGGCGGTTGGCGTCGAAGTACGCCTTAGCGGGCCAGGGGCCTTCGGCCAGGTAGACACCGTTATGCTCCAGCAAGGACCCCTTGCGTTTGTGGATTTCCATAATTGCGAGGTTGTAATCGACAACCGAGCGGAAGAAATCGCTTTCGGCTACGGCCAGACGCCGCTGTGCTTCGAGCAGCACGTCGATGGTAACCGTTCCCGTATCGTACGCCTCGGCCACGGCTTGCACCTGCCGCTGGGCGGCTGCTCGCCGGTTCCAGTTGGTTTGGGTGAGCACGTACTGCGACTCCAGTTCGCGAACGTAGTGCGAGACCTGGTGCGACAGTTCCAGTTCCATTTCCTGCAAGCGGGCTCGTTCGCGGGCCAGCACCATCTGGGCGTTTCGTACGCCTGCCATTTCCTGCCGGAACCCCAGCGGCATGCTGAACTCGATACCGAGTTGCCACTCCTGGAAACGCCCGTTGGTCATGGCGGCATAGGCATTGGAATCGGTTTGCAGGAAGTCGGAAGACCCGCTGTGGCTGATCAGGTCGTTGCCCAAGCCGAGCCAGCGATACCGGCCGACGGCATCCAATCGCGGCATGAGGAAGTTCTTCGAGGCAAGCAATTCCATTTCTCGCCGTTTGACGACCCACTTCTGCTCTCGGAGTTCGGTGTTTCGGGCCAGCGCCTCGCCGAGCGCCTCTTGCCAGTCGAAGATGACCTTCGCGCTGGTAGGTTCATCGGTGGGGCGAATCAGCCGCCCGTCGGTAGCAGCCAATCCCATCAGGTATCGGAGCTTCGCTTCGCTTGAATACAAGCGGTACAATGCCTGCTCCACGGCGTTGCGGAACTGGAAGTACTGCTCGCGTGCTTGTGCTTCCTTTTCGGCCTCGCCTCCGCGTGCTCCGATTTTGTACAGAGCATGGATTCGCCGCCACGTGGTCAGGGCGCTATCGCGACCCGCCACGACGGCGTCGAGATTGCGGTAGGCATAATAGAGTTCCCAGTAGGCCTTCTCGACGTCGGCCACCGAATCGCGTACTCCGGCCTCGAAGTCGGCCAGGGCGATGTCCGTATTGATTCGTGCAATGACAACACCATTGTAGGCGCCCGGAGTCGCGCCGGGACCGGCAATACGGTTGAACTGGACGCCGGCGCCTTGCAGCAACGGCTGCCGCATCTCGGCTTCGAGGTTCACGTTCCAGTCGCTGGCGTAGTTGCGAGAACCGTTTCCGGTTGCCGGATCGTAGACCGGCTGGTTGTTCCAGTCGTAGCCGACATTGTGCCGTACGGCCCACGTGCCGCCGGTTGCGGTGGTCTTCTGCAACTGCGCCTGGAAGGTCCCCAGGTCTTGTTCGTAGACCGTCGGCCGGAACTGCGTGAAGTAACCGGCAATGTTCTGCGGTGTGTCGAGCTTCTCCCAGAAGACGCTCGAGGAGAGTTGCGTATCGAACGCCGAAAGGGCCGCCTCGACGCCTGCCTGCGGATCACTCTCGGCAATAGCCGGGTCGTAAACCGTCGCCACGTAGGCGGGATTCTGCATGAGATAGTCCACCGGGGCGAGCGGAGAGACTGCGCCGCCCAACTGGCGTAGCACCTTGCCGTTGGCCAGGGCCGTTTGCACGGCATCCTCCAGAGGCATATCCCAAATCTCGTTGGGCTCCGCATTCTGAAGCGAAAGGGGCCTGGACGCGCCGTCCACCTCGCCCAGGGTTTCGGGATCCACGTCGGGATACTCCATTTCCGTCGCGCGGTCCACGTAATGGGACAGGTCGCCATCCTCGAAGAGGTAGAACGGTTGTTGCGGCATGCATCCGGGAATCATAAACCCTGCCAGAAGCAGAACGAGACCAGGAATTGGTGAAAAAGGCCGTGTCATGAGCGGGGGGTCCTCAATCCATGGGCAATAGGCAGCGCGTGCCTGAAGTCCGGGTAATCGGCAAAGTTGATATCGGCAGCTCAATCGTTAAACTTTGACGCATCTTTGCGATTAGGAGACTCCGCGCAAGCCCCCCAGCTTTTCATGTGCGAGGCGGCTGGAGTTATGCGCAAGATGGCGAGATTAGGTAGATGCCGGGAGTGCGCGGGGAAGCTTCAGGTGCTAGCCCGGCTTATTCATCTACGTAGGGTGGGTCAAGGTCGTGTAGATCGTTGGTGGTCCGCACAAGCCGCAACCAAGCTGATTTACAGCCCGCCGCCGGGAACAAGGCCGGCGTCAGCAACCGATGGCCCAGCAGAAGAAGCGGCTTGTTTGACCCACCCTACCTATCGTGAATCATCCGGGCTAGACCGACACGTTTCGGAGCCACGGACGATTGGCGTGGTACCATTCGACCGTACGCAGGAAGCCTTCCTGCGGGCTGATCTGCGGTTGCCAGTGCAGCATGCGATTTGCCTTGGAGATGTCGGCGTAGGTGGCCGTCATATCGGCCCGGTGGAAGGGCTTCCGGTCGATCCTCGCCTTCTTTCCCAACGCCGATTCGAGGGAGGCGAGCACCTGGTTGATGGAGATCGGATTGTTCCCGCCCCCCAGGTTGATGATCTCGTAGCCGAGGGGCGTCATGGCGGCGATGGTGCCATAGGCGATGTCATCGACGAAGGTGAAATCGCGGCTTTGCGAGCCGTCGCCGAACAGTTCGACCGGTTTGCCCTCGTCAATCCACTTGATGAACCGGAAGATCGACATATCGGGCCGTCCGGCCGGTCCGAAGACGGTGAAGTAGCGCACCACCGACACATCCATCCCATAGAGGTAATGGTAGCTGTAGGCCAGGGCTTCTGCGGCCTTCTTGCTTGCCGCGTACGGGCTGATGGGGGTATTCACCGGCAAGTCTTCCGAGAACGGCATGGGCTGGCCTGCGTACAGCGACGAGGTGCTGGCCAGTACGAGCTTGCGGCATTCCTGCCGCTGCATGGCATCCATCAGATGGAGTGTGCCCAGGGCGTTCGTGGTCATATAGACTTCCGGATCGATCATGCTGTAGCGCACGCCGGCGCGGGCGGCGAGATTCAGTACGGCATCGAACCGGTTCGCGTCGAACAATGCGTCAATGCGGCTTCGATCTTCGATATCGAGCTTTGTGAACGTCAAGGCGCCCGCGCAGAATTCCGTTGGACCGCCATACCGATCGGCGTTCGCGCCGGCGAGCTCGAACCGATCGAGCAACGCCTGCTCGGCCCCGGCGGCACGGGCCAGTTCCCGCAGCCGGTACGTTTTCAACCGGACATCGTAATAGGCGTTCAGATTATCGACACCGACGACTTCGTGTCCTTGCTCAAGCAGCAAGGATGCCGTGCGCGCGGCGATGAATCCGGCAATGCCGGTCACCAGAATCTTCACGCTATTCCTTTGAACTGGTGATGGAATTCACTTGGAAAGCGGCAAAAACACCAAGAAACAAGCCTGCCACAAGACTCAACGCCAGGATGCGCGCCTTCTTCGGGCTGGAGGGGCTGGTGGGAGTGATTGCCGACTGGTCGATCCGGGCGGGAAGGACATCGGAGGTCGAGGTCTCGAACTGTGCAATTCCGGCATCCAGTTTCGCCAGTTGTTCTTGCTTTGCACGCAAGCCGGGAATGAATGGATCGTCGTTCGTACGGCCCTTGAGCACCTGAATCTCTGCGGCAAGCTCGCGGACCCCGGGCAGAAATGCGTCTTCGTCCTTCCGTTTGAGAATGGCTTCTTTCTCGGCGGTGAGTTCGTTGACGCCACGCAGGTAGAGCGGTTCCGAGGCCGGGGCAAGGCTCATGGCGACATCGGCGTTCTTCGACTTCCAGACCGGGGCGTCATCTCGCGTGATGATGCCCAGTTCGCGGGCGATGGCGATCTGTTCGTCCAGCAGGGCAATCCGATCTTCGCGCCGGAGGCCGTCGCGGAGGATGGCAAGCTTTTCTTCAAGGACGGCAATCTGGTCTTCGCGCTGCTGTTTCGCCAGCTTTCGGGCAATTTCGATCTGCTCCTGAACGTTGGCGCGCTCGTTGGTGATGCGTGTCTGAACGCCGTTGAGGATATCCGCCACGGTCTCCTGGGCAACGAAGCCGATGAAATCATTCAGCCAGCCGGCAAGGTGTTGGCGGTGTTCTCCGCTGAGTGATACGAACAGATAGTCTTTCTGGTCGCGAGTTCCTTGCTTGACTTCCAGCAGATCCCCGAATCGTCGCCGGAAGACCAACTCTTCCGCCTCCTTGTTGCCGGCCGAGACCCCGTCCAGAACGTTCAGCAGGTCGTTATCGTCGAAGAACTGCCGTCGCAGGGAATTGCTCAGCAGGTTCCGGTTGAAGACCCCGTAAACATCCTCCGGCGTCATGGTATTGATACCCGGAATGTTCAATCCTTCAATATGATGACGCCCGGGAGGCAACAGCACGGCCGTTGCTTCATAAGTTGGGGTGACCCACGACACATACCCGGCCGCAGCCGCGATGCAGACAAGGACAAGCGACAGAATGACTTTCCATTGCCGCATAAGGACTCGCCACAGACCGACCAGGCTCAGGTCGTCATCGTAGTCCGCCGGCGGGAACCACATGGGTGGCATAAGCCGGTACTCTGGAGGTGGGTTCTGGGGCGGCGTCTTCAGACATTCTTGGTGGTCGTCCATGACGGATCTTCCATGCGGTACGAAACAGGGCCATGCGTCCTCAATGAGCGGAGAAGAGGTCGCCCTGTGCCCTGTGTTATCGGAAATCCTTGCTCATTATGCGTATTTTGACAAAAACCAGCATTCGGGGCAAGAGCAATGGACTGTAGCCGTGAGCAGGTGACCAGGGGCTCCAGGCCGGGCATGTAGCCTGTTGATCTATTGTCGCCGCGTCTCTCCGAGACGCTGGATCTTGTGGGCTTCTGCCGGAAGCCCCCAAGATATTCCGCCTCGGAGATGCGGAACGACGGTAAATCAACAGGCCACATGCCGGCCGGTTGCCTTTTTTCAGCCGTGCAAGTCCGCTGCTGCACCCCATCGTGCGGGAGCCAGCACCTGTTCTCGGACAGCGTCTCAGTCGCGGTTGTTATTGCGGTACTGTTTGGCCGTCTGGCCCGTAGCGCTGCGAAAGACACGCATCATATACTCGGTATAGAGGAAACCCGCGCGGCGGGCAACCTGCTTCAGCGGAAGGTCCGTATCGGCCAGAAGCTGCTTGACCCGCTCGATGCGTACGCGTTGGATTTCCTGGTAGACGGTACGCCCGACGGCCGCTTTGAAGCGCGGTTCGAGTCCGGCGCGGGACATCTTGGCGTGGTGCAAGACATCGTTCACCTGGATCCGTTCGCACGCGTGTTCGCGAATGTAGCTGATGGCCATGACCACGGCCTGATCGTCGGTCGCCAGTACGTCGCTCGACAATCGCATGGCGATACCGCGCGGCGCAACCAGGGTGTTCTGTTGGGGGGCTTGGCCGCCATTCATCAGGTGATCCAGCAATTCCGCTGCCTCGTAGCCGATCCGCTGCGGATTCAGGTCGATACTGGTCAGCGAAGGAAGGGCCAGATTGCACAGGCAATCGTCGTTGCCCACGCCGACAACCCCCACCTCGTCGGGAACACGCATGCCGTTCCGCCGACACGCTTCGAGTACCTGCAAGGCGCGGTCGTCGTTGCAGGCCATCACGCCAACCGGCTTGGGCAGGCGGATAAGCCATCGGCGGATCGCGTCGAGTTGATCTTCGCCGGACCCGGCCCTGCGGCCTCGCGGCAGATAGAGCACCTTGCAGGTGGTTCCCGTCTGGGCAAACGATTGCACGAACGATTCGGCCAGGGCGTCGGTTGTCGGGTGCGTACCACGGGGCGAGCAACAGAAGGCAAAATGCTGGAATGCTCGCTGGCGCAGATGTTCAGCCCCCAGGCTTGCCATCGCCCCGTGGTCGGGGCCGATCGTCGGGAGTCCAAGCTCGAGGTTCAACCGGCGCAGCTCGACCACGGGCAGACCGGTCGCCAGCACGGCATCGGCCATGGCGCGGTCGTCGATTCGGGCAAGGATGCCATCGCCCTCCCATTTGGCCAGCCATTTCGGCGGCGGCTCGCCGAGTCCCTGCGGCATGAAATGGATCGACCATCCCTGGTGCTCTCGATTGTAACGGGCCACGCCACGAATCAATCCGCGGGCGTAGCTGCGAGTTGCTTCAATCAGCAGGGCCACGCGGCGGCGCGAGGCTACGGCCCTTCCCGGTGTTCCGGATTTTGTGGTCGCGCGTCTATCCATCGGTCTCTGCCCCTCGTCGTATGGCAAGCGACTGCCATTTCTCTTCACCATCGTATCCGCCGCCGCCGGGGACGCTCCACGGGTTGAGACAAAAAGGTCATAAATTATAGCGTATCTTATAGTGCTGCGAATAGCCTATGCCGCTCGGGCTTTGTTATGATCGAAAGAATGTGCAGGGGGCCTCGCCGCCGGCGGCAGGCGTGGACAGACGGCCGGATATCGGCGACGAAACAGCCGTGCGTGTTACGCGAAGAGGCGGCCCCTGCAACGCGTGACTGGAAAACCAATCAGGTACGACAACGATAACCTTTCAGGACTTTGTGGAATGTCGACTGACGTGAAGAGCGCATCTATGCAACTCCCCTACGACGTAGCGGCCGTGGCTGCCCGATTCAAGAAAATGTATGCCGGTCTGGTTTACGATGCGTGCGAGCATTTCGGCCTGACCGGCCGGGCGATGAGCAGCGGAATCTACCCGCTGGTTCCAAGCATGCAAGTGGCGGGACCGGCCTTTACGGTCCGCATGATCAGCACGCCCAGCCGCGACGAAACGACCCATAACATCCGGCTCGGCATGTTGCGCGATATGACGCCGGGCTGCATTCAGGTGCGAGATACGCAGAACAACCAGAACTGCGGCCAGTTCGGCGAGATCAGTGCAACGGCCGCACGGGCCGCCGGCTGCGTCGGGGCGGTGATCGACGGCAGTACGCGCGACAGCATGAAGCTGCTCGAAATGGAGTTTCCCACCTTCTGCCGCTTCCGCAATCCGGCCGAGGCGTTCGGCCGCACCATGGCCGTCGAGTACCAGACGCCGATCTACGTGAAGGGAGTTGACGGCCAGTTGGTCGTTCACCCGGGCGATTACATCTTCGGCGACAACGATGGTGTGGTGATCGTGCCGAAAGACGATACGATGCGTGTGCTCGAATTGGCCGAAGAGTGGTTTGAAGGCGAGGCGAAGAGTCGCGTCGATATGGCCGCCGGCCTGGACCCCTTTGAAGTGTACGCCAAATATGGCCGTTTCTGAACCACCGAATCACGAAGCGCCCGGTGCGAATGGGCCAGGCGGGGCCGGACGATGGATTCCCTACAAGTGGGAACTCATTGTCGTCCTCTGGTTCACCTTCTTCATGTCCCAGGCCGATCGGCAGATCTTCGGCAACCTGTCCACCATCATTCGCGATGACCTGGGCCTGACCAAGGTCCAGTTCGGTCTGGTCGGCACGTTGTTCATGATCGTGTACGGCATCATGGTGCCGCTGGCCGGTTATGCAGGCGATGTGTTTCGGCGGAAGTGGGTTGTGCTGTTCAGTATTGCCATGACCAGTACGGCCACACTGTTGACGGGCCTGACGGCCGGGCTGGTGCCGGCCCTGCTGGCCCTGCTGCTTTTTCGCAGTCTGGCCGATGGTGTAGGCGGTGCGTGCTACTATCCAGCGGCCAATTCGCTGATCGGCCAGTTTCACCACAAGACCCGCGCTACGGCCATGGCCATCCACCAGACGGCCCTCTATTGCGGGATCATCGCCAGTTCACTTGCCGCGCTGATCGGGCAGAACTACGGCTGGCGGAATGCGTTCTACCTGTTCGGCGTGGTTGGAATTGTCATGGCGGTGGTCGTGTTGCTTCGTGTACAGGACACGCCCATGCCGCGCGCCCCGTCCAACGGATCGAGCGGCCAAGAGCGGGCGCCGACCATACCGGAGGTGCTTCGGCACGTTCTAAGCAAGCGGACCGTTTTGCTGCTGGCCGTGGCATTTGCGGGGCACGTATTCGTCGAGAACGGCTACAGGACGTGGGTGCCTTCGTTTCTGGAGGAAGACTTTGGTCTGTCGACGTTTCAGGCGAGTTTCTGGTCGATGGCCGCACACTATGCCGGCGCGTTCCTTGGCGTGACGTTGGGCGGACGGTTTTCCGATCGGCTGGCCGTACGGCGGCGCGCGGTGCGTATGGAGTTCCAGTATCTCGGCATGATCCTCGCCTCGCCGTTCATCATTTGGATGGGGATGGCCGCCGGCCCGGTCACATGCTGTATCGCCTTGGCGCTGTTCGGGCTGTTCCGCGGCGTCTACGACTCGAACCTGTTCGCCGCGCCGTTCGAGGTGATCGAGCCGCGGTACCGTGCGTCGGCCGTGGGTTTGATGCTTGCCTGTGCGTTTGTCATGGGCGCGTCGGCCCCCGCCCTGCTCGGCTGGATGGCGGACCTGATGGACATGCGTACGGCCATGGCGTCGATGGCGGCGGTCTACCTCCTTTCCGGCGTCATCGTCCTGCTGGCCCGGTACAAGACCTTTGACGGCGACACGATTGACGAATCTCCCGAGGAACCCATGACATGACCGATCTTACCAACCGGATTGCCCTGGTCACCGGCGCCGCCCGCGGGCTTGGCGCCGCCATCGCGCTGCGTCTCGCCGAGGCCGGCGCCGACGTGGTCGTGAACGATTTCTACTGCATGGATCTGGCCGAGCAGGTGTGCGAAAAGATCCGATCTCTGGGGCGCCGCGCCATGGCCATCGAGGCCGATCTGCGGCAGAAATCCGAGATCGACGCCATGTTCGACCGCGCGGAATCCGAACTCGGCCCAGTCGATATCCTGGTGAATAATGCCGGGGTCGAATATCGCAAGTGCGTGGCCGACTGCGACGAGGCGCTATACGATACGACCCTCGATACGAACCTCAAGGGCGCCTTCTTCTGCTCTCAGCGTGCCCTGGCAGGTATGAAAGAGCGGGGCTGGGGCCGGGTGATCTCGATCACCTCGGTCCACGACGAGCGGGCCACAGGCTTCTTCGCCCCCTACGGCATGAGCAAGGGCGGACTGCTGCTGATGACGCGAGAGATAGCATTGGAGTACAGCCGTTTCGGAATTACCGTCAATGCCATTGCCCCGGGCGCGATTCGGACCGATATCAATCGCGAGGTGCTGTCCAATCCGGAGTACGAGGCTAAGGTCATTGCCCGGATTCCGGCCGGACGGATCGGCGAGCCGGACGACGTGGCCGGCACGGCCGTCTTCCTGGCCGGCGACGACGCCCGGTACATTACCGGCGCCTCGCTGGTGGTCGACGGCGGGTGGAGTCTGCGGTAATCTGTGCGAGAGAACCTTCCAGAGAAGTAGAAGTAGGGTGGGGCGAGGTACGAGACCCACCAAGGAACCACCAATTCTCGGCACATCGAAATACCGAAGTTGTTTTTCGCTTCCGCAAGTTAGAGCCAATATACCATTCCCGGGGAACCATTCCCCATAAATCCATAAGATTGAAGGTAAACAGCAATGAAGATTGTCGATCTGCGCGCCCGCACCGTGGCCATTCCCATGAACTCGATGCTCCGGCACAACACGGGCGTTCACCCGGGCTACATGATGCGGACCGTGGTGGAATTGATCACCGACGAGGGCATCGTCGGATTGGGCGAGGTGGGCGGCGGCGACCAGCGCGGCGCACTGGAGAAGCTCAAGCCGCGCATTATCGGCATGAACCCGTTCCATCTCGAGGCCATCAAGGCCAAGGTCCTGCGCAGCATCTACTATCTGTCGAACTCGCGACTCTACGGGGCGTTGGAAATCGCATGTCTCGACATCCAGGGCAAGGCGGCCGGCGTGCCGGTCCATGCCCTGCTGGGCGGCAAGGTGCGCGATGCCGTGCCCATGATCGCCTACCTGTTCTGGCGATACGACCGCCCCGGCGGCGGCGACGATACCCGCGCCGAAGACATGGCCGACCTGTGCGTCGAACTGCACGAAACTCTGGGCGTCAATTCCATGAAACTGAAGGCAGGCGTGCTCGATCCCTTTGAAGAAGCACGCGTCCTCACGCTGTGCCGCCAACGCCTGGGCGCCGGCTTCGGCCTGCGAATCGATCCGAACGGCGTCTGGTCGGTCGCCACGGCCGTTCGCGTCGGCCGGCGGCTTGAGGACCTCGATATCGAGTACTTCGAGGACCCGGCCTGGGGCCTGGAAGGGATGCGCGCCGTGCGCCAGCAGGTGCGAGTTCCGCTTGCCACGAACATGTATCCGAACAAGTTCGACGACCTCGGCCCCGCCATTCGGCTCGGCTGCGTCGATATCGTGCTCACAGACCTGCACTATTGGGAAGGGCCGCGCGGCGTGAAAGACCTGTGCGCCGTCTGCCGGACGTTCAACATGGGCGTGGCCATGCACTCAGGTGCGGAGTTCGGTGTGGAACTGGCCGCCATGTTGCATACCGCCTGCACGATTCCGGCCATGCACGCCGCCGGCGACGCCCACTATCACTATCTGGAAGACGACATTATCGTGGGCGGCAAGCTTCCGTACGTGGACGGGGCCATTCGCGTTCCGGAAGGGCCGGGGCTGGGCGTGGAACTGGACGAGGAGAAGATGACTCGCTACCAGCGTTATTTCGAGGAGCACGGCGACTACTACGCCCGCTTCCACCAGGACCCCCGCCGCCCCGACTGGACTCCCAACGTCGGCGGCATGTGAGCAGCGGCGGGACGGCTGTCCTGCAAACGAGATACCCTTGGCCAGCGGCCTGTTGATTTGATGGGCGCCTTCGTTTCCGGGTGTATCCCCAGTTCGTGGTCCCGCCTTCAGGCGGGCGTCCTCTTCCTGCGGAAGCCCAGGCTCCCGCAAATACTGGACAATACACCCGATCCGTGATACGATTCTTCAAGGTAGCGCGCCTGCGCGGTGGCGATGTTCAGCGCGTCTTCGGGGCGTTCTGCGCAGGTATGCCGGCTCGGACACCTAGGCGTTGCGCCGGTTTCATCACAATGAAGAAAGAGCCCTATCATGAGAATTGGTGATCTTGGGAAGTCGGTAACGAAGCTGTGGATGGCCGTCCTGCTGACGTTCATTGCCGCTCTGACGACGATGGCGTGCGCCGCCGACGGGGCCGCGCCGAAGCCGAAGTATGTCTTCCTGATGATCGGGGACGGCATGGGAGTGCCCCAGCGGATGTCGGCCGATTTGTACAAGAATATCGAAGCAGGGGGCCAGCCGGGCGAAGCGGCCGGCGTGCTCCTGATGAACCGGTTCCCCGTGAAGGGACTCACCACCACCCACCCGATCGGCGCGCCGATTACCGATTCCGCCGCCGCCGCCACCGCCCTTGCGTGTGGCGAGAAGACCAAGAACGGTCGACTCAGCATTGATGCCAATGGCCAAACAAAGTTCAAGTCCATCGCATATACTGCCAAGGAAGCAGGCATGAAGGTCGGAATCGTCTCTAGCGTGCCGATCGACCATGCCACGCCCGCCGCCTTCTACGCCTGCGAGAATAGCCGCGGCAACTACTACGAAATCGCCGCGCAGGCGGCTTCGTCCGGGTTCAACTACTTTGCCGGGCAGTATTTCCTTGGCGGGAAGCCGGACAAGTGCAAAGGGCGTCCGAGCCCGATCGAAATCGCCCGACAGGCCGGCTACACCACGTACTGCGACCGGGAAGGTCTGGAGAAGATCACCCCGGGCGACGACAAGATCGTCTGGGAAGCCGAAATCCCCTTTGTCGTCCAGCAGGATGCCGACCATGTGACGCTTGCCGATCTGACGCGCAAGGGTATTGAAGTGCTGGACAACGACCGCGGTTTCTTCATGATGGTCGAAGGCGGGAAGATCGACTGGGCGGGGCACGCCAACGATCTGGCCTCGAATATCAAGGAAACGCTCGACTTCGATGCGGCCATCCGAATTGTATACGATTTCTACCAGGCCCACCCGGAGGAGACGCTCATTGTCGTTACCGGCGATCACGAATGCGGCGGCATGAAGACGGCCTTCCGGGGCGGTTTCTCCCGCGATCGTTTCATGGCCGCCGTCAAGGCCCAGAAGGTGTCCGGCAAAGAGTTCGCAACACAGGTCGAAACATGGAAGAAGCAAGGAACGCTTAAGGAAAACGTGCTGAAGCACATCGCCGAAGATTTCGGGATTACCGACCTGTCGCCTGCCGAACGCGACGACCTGGAGAAGGTAATCGCCTTTGCCCAAAAAGACGATTCGGTCGATACGCGACCGGAAGAGCTGAAGAAGATGTATGGCGGCAAGAACATGATCTTCAACGCTTGCCAGACGATCATCGCGCGCCGTTGCGGGGTAACTTGGACCTCGTTCAATCACACGGGCGCGCCGGTAGCCACCTCGGCAATCGGAGTCGGCGCCGAGTCCTTCGGCGGGCAGACCGACAATACGGATATTGCCAATAAGCTCCGGGCGCTGCTTCCATAGCGGCGGAACGTCTTGGCAGGCCGAACGGAACCGGCGCGGCTCCGGCGGTTCTCCAAGAGAATCGCACCGGACACCGGAGTTGTTTCGCAAGGAGCGTCTATGCGCAGAAGAAACGTCCTCGGGGGCTTCGGCATCAAACATCGAGATTCCGTCCTGGTGGCGGCGCTTCTCGTGGCCATTGCCGTCCTGCTGCTCTGGCCGGCCGGCGAAAAGCGACACGGCGATGGCGCGACCGAACGGGTCGAGGCTCTTGTGACCGACGTGGACAACGAGCAGGTGGAGACGTTCGGTGTGGTGAACCAGGGCGAGCAGGCGGTCACCCTGAAAATCCTTGGAGGAAACCACGCCGGAGAAACGGTGACTGCGTTCAACAGCCTTCTGGGCGACCCAGAACTGGACTGGCTGTTCAGCCCGGGGCAAAGGGCGCTGGTGGCCGTCAACGAGACCGACGACGGCCTGCTGCTCGATGTCCTCGGCCCCTACCGCTTGCGGGTCGAACTCTATCTGACCTTGATGTTCTTCCTGCTGTTGGTGGCCGTGGCCGGCTGGGTGGGCGCGAAGGCGATCCTGTCGTTCGTGTTCTCGGTTCTGCTGATCTGGAAGGCGTTGATTCCGCTGTGTCTTGCAGGCTACGATCCGATCATTGTTTCGCTTGGCATTGTCGCGACGCTGACCGGGGTGATTACGCTGCTGGTCGGGGGCGTGTCTCGCAAGGGGGTTACGGCCTTTCTGGGCGGTTTTCTGGGACTGCTGACCACGTGCGCGCTGGCCATGCTGTTCGCGCCCGAGTTCCACCTGATCGGCACGACGCGCCCGTTTGCAAAGTCGCTGCTGTTCACCAACCCGCAACTGGACGTGTACCGCTTCTTTATCGCCGGCGTGTTCATCGCCTGCTCGGGCGCCGTCATGGATCTTGCCATGGATATTGCGGCCGCCATGCAGGAGATCAAGCAGCATCACCCGGCCATTACGGGCCGGCAGCTATTCACATCGGGGCTGAAGGTGGGGCAGGCGGTGGTGGGCACGATGACCACGACGTTGCTTCTGGCCTATTCGGGCGGCTACATGATGATGCTCGCACACTTCATGTCGCAAGAGATTCCGCTTGCGGTCATGATGAACTCGACGTTCTTCTCGTCCGAGATGCTCAACACCATGGTCGGCAGTTTCGGTCTGGTAACCGTTGCCCCGTTTTCGGCCCTGGTCGGCGCACTGCTGTTCAGCCACGGCCGGCAACCGCAGCCGAACGATGCCGCCGAGTAGCCGTAGCCGGCGTTACACCCACAGCTTCAGCCGGCCGTCTAACATGTCGGGCAGGGTCTTTTCGACGTGGCGGCGAATCTGCCGCTCGTGGTAACGCGTGCTGAAGTGCGAGGCGATGATCAGCTCGTTGCGGAACCGGTCGCGGCGTTCGACGAAATCGTCCAGGTGGATGTGCCCGAACTTGTGGATCTTCTCCTTCCGATGCCGCGGCGCCACGAAGGTCATCTCCAGAATAAGCACTTCCGCTTCGTACATGGCCGGGCAAGCGTCGAGCCCGCCCGGCGCGCTATCGCCCAGGTAGGCAACGCGCGGCTGCCGCACCTCGTTGGTTATCTCCACGCCGGAAAGGCGCAAATCGCGGATCTTCTCGCCCGGAAGGCCCAGATACTCCGGCTTCAGCTTCCGCCGCCGTTCCCACAAGACAAAGCCGAACGACGGGACCGTGTGAACCGTTTGCGATACGGTAACCACATGCTCGCGCGAAAGCTCGATCTCGGCGCCCGGCCGAAGCGGCCGAAGATCGCACGGCAGCCGGCCGCGGTCCAGCCGGCTGAACAGCCGCAGGATTCGTTGGACCGGTTCGATGGCCGTCTCGGGAAGGTAGATAACCGGCGGCTCCATCTTCATCATGCGCCGCCGGGCCACGTACACGGGCAAGGCCACAACATGGTCCATGTGCACGTGCGAAACGAACCAGGTGGGCGTTCCCATGAACGACCACGGCTGCGCGCCCAGGTCGAATCCGACCTTCAGCTCCGGAATGCGCCAATAGGTCTGTACCGCGGCGCGAGAGTAGCCCTCGACCGTAAGGTCCTTGTGCGTCAGGGTATGGACGGGAAGGTTCTCAATCATCGGCGGCAGGTCATGTCCCGTAAGAATCAACGTTCGACAGATTCAACGGTTCGTCACATTGGGCGGCAGGCATCAGCCAGATTTCACTGAACAGATCGTTCTGATTCAATATCACGCGTTTGTGGCGAACCAATTCCAATACGGCCAGGAAGATACTGATGGTCGTCGAACGATGCATCCCCGGTTCAAACAGACTGCCGAACGCGAGCCGGCCTTGCTCGCGCAACTTCGTGAGAACCTTCTCCATGTAGACGTGGATGGGCGTATCGTCATACACGATACTCGACGGCCGGGCCGCTTCCGTCTCGCGCATGATCCGCCCGAACGCACTGACAAGGTCCCAGAGTTCGACCTCCTCGATCGGCTGATCCGCCGGATCCTGCTCGCGGGGCGGCAGATCCGAGGTCAGCCGGGAATAATGCTGCTGCCACTGCCGGCTGCGCTCTTCGAGCGTCGTCGCCGCGTCGCGGAACTGCTTGTATTCCAAAAGACGCTGCACCAACTCATGGCGGGGGTCTTCAATCGTCTCGTCCACCTCGTCGTTACGCGGCAGAACCTGCTGCGACTTGATCTCGATGAGCGTACTGGCCAGGGCCAGAAAATCTCCCACCGCGTTCACGTCCAGCTTCTCCAGGACGGCCAGGTACTCCAGGTACTGGTCGGTTACCTCGGCAATGGGGATATCGCAGATGTCCACCTCGTGCTTGCGAACGAGGTACAGGAGCAAGTCCAACGGGCCCCGGAATATGCTGAGGTCGACGCGGAAGTCCATTTACTTGCGTGGCGCTGGAGTCCCCGGCCTTTCGGACACGGCTGGAAAATCATTCGGAAGAAACCCTCATTCTACCACCCTCGCCGCCGTATGGCGAGTAGCCCCGGCCCCCTCCAGCGGCTGCGCAGATCAGCTTGCGCACCACTCACAAGAGGGCTCTTTCCAGGAAATCATCGGTCAGGTAGACAAATCCGTACGGGTCCGTTGTCTCTTCCTACAGATCGATCCGATGCGGAGCTTGCAAGTGAAACAGGAATCGGCCGATGAAAGGTCGAACAGAGCCTCTTCAAGCAACTGGACGACCGGGCTTCCAAGGTCCTCGACGAGCCGAGCACCCAGGGTCGAACAGCAGTCCCGCAAACTGGCGGACAGCAATGCCGCGCCCAATGCCATGCAACTGGTGGAACAAGCAACGACACGGCCTCACTACCGCCAGGATCTCGACTATTCGCAGGGCGCGGCTTTGCTCCTGCCCCACCTTGCCGACATGCGCGCGATTACCAGCATTCCGGCGACGTCGTTTGGCGGTACGCCGAATAACCGTTCAGAGAGTTGCCGTTCCACGCAGGTCGTTGTCCACCGTCGATATCTGCCAGGATAGCGCCTTGGCTGGGGCGAACGACTCGCGAACGAAACCGCGGTTGCCCACCTGCCGCAACTCCCACTCGACGTGATCCGGGTAAACGCGGAATACCCGATAGGCGTTGGGCCATTCGCAGAAGGCCGGATTAGTGACGTGATGCAGCCGGTTGTGGACGTGGAAATGGTTCCAGTGGGTATGGCCCGCCAGCGTGCCAATCACGTTGGGCGCAGCCTCCAGGATGTCGAGAACCTCCTGGTTCACGCGTTCGGCCGGCAGTTGATAACCGCACGTGGAAAGCCCGCCGCAGGTGAGGAACGGGTAATGCCACACCGCCAACGTCGGCGTCTTCGTGTCGGCGGAAAGCGTCTCGCGCAGCCAGTCCACCTGCTCCGGCTTGATGCCGATGCCCATGCCGTTGTTCGGGTCGTAATGGTCCATGAAGACGCCATTGCGGTCCCTCCAGTACGAAGCATCGAGCACGATGAACCGCAGCGGCGCCTGATTCAAAACATAATCGGTCGCACCGCCCGGGAACAGCTCGGGGCACAGCTCCAATGCATCGGACCGCGAGGTTGCCAGGTAGGAATCGTGATTGCCGATACAGCCGTGAACCGGCAGTCCCGACCCACGGCAGATGCGCCCGAGCGCGTCGAACTGCTCGCGACGAGCCTGATCCGTCATATCGCCTGCAATCAGGGCAAACCGCACCTGCTCCGCCTTCAAGGCCGCAAGTGTCGCGGCCAACTCCGCGCGGGCCGGCTCGTTCATCTTGTAGTTCATCCACAACGAACGGCCCGATCCCAAGTGCGTATCGGACAGCAGGGCGAACTGGTAGAGCGGTTCCGGCGCGGGCCGGTCGGAAACGCGCAGTTGCAGGCCGCGAAACGTCCCGCCGCCGCGAAAATGGGGCGAGGCGACCATCAGGTAGTGCCGTCCCGCCGGCAGGAACCAGCTTGACAACTCAACCTGCTCGGCCGGCCGCGCGCCGGTGATGTCCGGCATGGCGCCGGTGAGTGTGCGCGGACCGAGTCCCACCCAGGCGTCCGCTCGCACCATGGGCGTGGCGAGCACGGTGCTGTCGCACAGGACCGCGGCCCGCAGCCCGGGTCGCAGATCGGCATCAGGTTCGAGGCGCATGACACCTGAAACATGCACCGCCTGCGGCGCATCGACGGCAAAGACCAACATCCCGTCCGGCGGCAGCTCGACGGACGCCCCGGCGATCGGCTGCACGTCGGCCGAGGCGAAGCCGGCGGCCAGGATGCCCTTGTCGGCCGAGAGCATTACTTCGGCGCCCGGCGACAGCGAGACGGCGAGCCGATCGGCCTTTGCGTGCAGGTTGCGCGAGATGACCGGGTAGGTGGCGATGGGCGGCGGCGGGATGTGCGTTTTGCGGAGCACGACGTCGTCGAACCGGCATTCGCCCGTGGCCGACAGGGCCATCATGACGTCGCGATCGGTCGCATTCCACTCTTCGCCGCGAAGCGTTCCGACCAGTTGGATCCAATCGCCTGGCTTTGCGTTGAAGGTTTGGGGGGCCGCTTGCGCCTTGGTGTGACGCTGCTGGCCATCGCTTGCCGAGATGTACAGCCGCGCACTGCCGTCCTCGCCTGCCCGCGCCCATGCGGAAAACTCGTAGTCCGACTTCAGGTCGACCAGTCCGTCGAGCCGGAAGTAAGCCCCGCCCGACCTCTCGGTAGGAACGACGCGCAGCGAGCGCCGGCCGCCGTGGGCCATCGTATCGTCTGCGAAGTATTCTGCGCGATACGTATGCAGGTCGGGAATCGCGCCCTCGAAGCCTTCGTTGAGGACAACGCTGTCGTCCCTATTCGCCGGCTGCGTTTCAGTTGCATCTTCCGCGGCGAACGCGCCGAGCAGACCGGCCGGCCGGACGGCCGCGCCCACAAAAACGCCTACACTCTTGCCAAAGGTGCGTCGGTTCATGGTATCTCCATTCAGGCAGGCATGAACGAGGGGGCGAGGAATCAGGCGGCTTGCTTGGGCTAGTTGGCGCCACGGCGCCGCCGCCGGAACGCACAGCCAAGGGCGACAAATGCCAACAGCATCAGGGCGGACGGTTCGGGAATTACCAGAGCGGAAATCTCCGCCCCGCTCAGCACGTAATCATACATACGCACATCGTCCCAGACGCCTCGCCCGTAATTGTTGCCTATATGCCCTCCCGCCAGAAAGACGTTGTTCGGATCGACCCAGGTGCTGGTATTGCTCTGACGCAGTTCGCCGTCGACATAGAGTTGTATGTCCGCCTTCGTTGAGTCTGCATCTTGCCGATCCCAAGTGAGAGCCAGGTGGTACCATTGGTTCGCCCCCCCGAGATTATCGAGGTCATAGCTGACATTTCCGCCACGCGTTCGGAACCGAGCAATGCCGTCGGCATAAATCCAGAACTCCCAGTCCTCGCTCGATGTGGTGTTATTGTCTAGAATCGACTGGTAGTTGTAAAACGTGGTCGGCTTGTACCAAAGTGCAATCGTGCCGCTCTCGCCGGGCACGTAGTTTGTATTCACGTACGTTCCGCCCGTGCTTGTCGACTGCGGGTTTCCCGCCAAGCTGAGCCCTTGCCCGGTGGCACAGCATGCGCCGGTGACGTATTTGTACTCTCGAGTGTCGTCGTCGTCAGTATCGACGAAGTCGGCGTCGTACGAGCTCCCGCCCGTGCCCGAATTGACCAGATCGCCGTCGAGCTTGTAATGCACAATGGGGTCGGCCAAGACGGTGCCGGCAGACACGGCAACCATCGCCGCAAGGATGACACGGCAAGACGCACGACAACCGCTTCTTGACGATCTCATGGGAACATCTCCTTGGTACAATAGAACCAATGTCTGTTCGCTTATCATGCACGGCGGCGACGCCGCAGCGCGAAGCCCAGGGCGACCGATGCCAACAGCATCAGGGCCGACGGTTCGGGAACCAGCAGGGTGGAAATCTCGTAGGCGCTCAGCACGCGTTCGTAAATCCGCACGTCGTCCCAGATGCCGGTGCCCTTGCTGTTGCGGCCGCCGCCCAGGTAGAACTCGCCCGGGTCAACCCAATCTCCCGTGGCCGTGTTACGCAGCTCACCATCGACGTAGAGCTGAACCGCAACCTGGTCGGGATCGGTCTCCAGGGCGCCTGGCAGACGTTCCCAGGTAACCGCCAGGTGATACCAGTCTTGCGCGGTGCCGAGGTTGTCCAAATCAAAACCGACGCTAGCTGCATTGTCGACGCGGAAACGGGCATTGCCATTGGCATAGATCCAGAACTCCCAATCGTCCGCATTGACCGAGTTGTCGAAGATCGTATTGTAGTCGTAGTACGAACCCGGCTTGTACCACAGCGCAACCGTGCCCGAGTCCTTTGGCGTATAGCCCGATTTGACGTAGGCGCCATTCAGATGGAGCCCCTGGCTGTTGCAGAACTTGCCGTCGACGTACTCGGAGGAGCTCCCTTCGATACTGCCATCGTATTGGCTGCCGCCAATGCCAGCGTTTGCCAGGTTGCCCTCGAGCTTCCAGTGCACGACCGGCTGAGTCGGCGCCCACGCGACCCCGTAATGGGCCGCGAGCGCCATTCCCGTCATGTCGAACCCGGCGTCGGTCAGGGAGTTGTCGTAAATCAGCACGTTGCCAATGTCGCCGATGACGCTGTTGCCAATCTCCCATTGCGAAGCACCTACGGTATAAGGAACCGTAGCGGAGACGGTGCGTTCCGCCACCGGAGTACCGTTGAAGTAGAGCGTTTGCCGATCCTGTTCAAGGCGTGCCGTCAGGATGGCCAGATCGCCCAACCCGCCCTCGCCGTCGCCCAATGCATACCCGTTCGTATACAAGTAGGACGGCCGATTGGCACCGGGCTGTGTTATGGGATAGGCAATGATCTGGGTGTCCCCAGCCGGACTGGCTTTTCGAGCAAAGAGGACTTGCTGATCGTCCGCGGTCCGCACAAAACGCTGAAAGTCATTCCAATTAGCAATCGGGTCATTCACTCGGACGGCGGCAAAAATCGTGTAGCCATCTTTCAGATGGCCAGAGGGGTTGTAACGCAATCCTGCCTGGCCATTCCCCAAGTCGAAACGTATCATGTTGGTATCGTTGGGCCCTGCAACCAGGCTGGTTTGCTGAAGGGGCCCGGTGATGGCGTTCCCCGAGCCCTGATTGGCCCACGCGGTTACGTAGCCCGTTGCGTCCAGCGTCAGCCCAACGCCCGGATCGAACCAATCGATCAGGCCCTGCGTGGATACAACCGGCGCGGCCGAAACGGATGCGGCAGCAATGGGGATCGCGCCCAGAAGGATCATGAATTGGCAAAGGTTCTTGTTTAGCCGCATGGGAACTTCTCCTTTCATGTCATGCATCAGAATGCACTGGCATCGACGGGAAGACCGTCGTTGCGAACACCGAGACGCCGGTGGATTTCAGAATCGATGGAATAGCTGATGGAACGTACGGAACCGTCGCACATGGACATATTCAGCGCGCCGGAGTGCGCGCTGCCGAAGGCGTAAGGCTGGTCCAGGCTCTCGTTATCCTGGAATGCGCGATGCGCCGTCGAACGGTGAAAATCGCGGTTGTAACCGCTGTACGCCACTTCATTATCGCCCGTGTCGTAGAAGGCGGCGATGCTCTGATAGGCCTTGGGATTCAGGAACTTCTCGCCGATCAGGTATGTGTTGCTCGAGCCGTCGCGCACGTCGGCCATCGTGACCATACTTCGCTGATACGAGATGCCGTTGTGCGTCGTCTCGACGGAGCTTTGGCGACTGGTCCAATACGACGGGTTCATGCCTTCGGACAACGAGGAAGGGCCGACGAAAATATCGGTCGCCGCCGGGTTGCCTGCACTGATTGCATAGTCCGTCTTGGCCACATTCGTTGTGAAATTGGCGTTCTTCGGCGCCCAGTGCGTCTTCACCATGGTCGTCGTGGCCCGGCGGCGGCTTGGACAATGGAGAATGCTAACCGGTGTCTTGCACAACTGGGTCAATGCGGTCTTGCGCGCGGCGGCGTCGGTGATGCCGGAGCCCAGGTTGCGCAGCGACTGCTGCTCGATGAAAGGCAGCACGTTGTAGACCCAACTGCCCGGCTGATTCTGCCCGAAACCTTGATCGGGGTCGCCCACCCATTCCCAGCCCCAGCCGCCGGTGGGAAAGTGGCCGTGCGTCGACTCGTGGGTCAGGCACGCGAGGGCAAGCTGCTTCAGATGATTGGAGCATTGCAGCCGCCGGGCCGCCTCCCGGGCGCTTTGCACTGCCGGTAGCAATAGGCCAATCAGAATGCCGATGATCGTAATTACCACCAGCAATTCCACCAAGGTAAAACCGCAACGCTTACGCATGACAAGTTGCTCCGTTCGGTTGAGGCCGAACTGTCAGCGAGTCGCCTCGATCTGCTCTCGCAGCCAGCCGGGCCGATCCGTCGTAATACTATCGATGCCGACGGCCGCCAGCTTTCCGGCCTGCTGGGCGTCGTTAACCGTCCAAGCATGTAGTTCCAAACCGGCCTGACGCACGGTGGCGAGATAGTCGGCGTCGATCCCGCTCTTCCAATTCACGTCGAGTCCGTCCGCCCGGGCCGCCTTCGCTGCCGGAATTCGCTCGGCCAGCGGTACGTTCTTCGGTTCGTTGGGGTCGGCCTCCTTCGGCGTGACGCCCAGAACCCAATAGGCCGGCACATCCGGCATCGTCTTCTTGACCTCGCGGATCACTTCCAGATTGAACGAAATGACCGTTGTCTGCCATGGGCTCTTGCCGGAACGGCGGCACACACGCTGAAACTCCTCGACGATTTCCGGACCGCACTTCACCTCAATGAACATGCGACGGCCGTCCGGAACCGTCTTGAGAATCTCCTCTAAGGTGGGAATGCGTTCGCCCGCAAAACGCGGGTGCTTCCACTTCCCGGCGTCCAGCGCCTTCAACTCCTGAAGCGTCTGGTCGCCTATCTTTCGATCCACGCCTGCCGTCCGCTTCGTCGTGCCGTCGTGCATCGCGACAATTCGGCCGTCGGCAGAGAGGTACACGTCGATCTCGACCGCGTCGGCGCCTTGTTGCCAAGCCAGATTGATCGACGCCAGCGTATTCTCCGGCGCGTCGTAGGAAGCGCCACGATGGGCGACGATGTCTACCTCCTTCGCCCTTTCGGCCCACGAACAGGTTGCCATGGCGAGAAAGACCCCGAGGACTACCGAACCGCGAGCCAACAGGCGAACAAAAGTCATCAATGCATCTCCCAGAGGAACAACACCCGAGCGCCCGCAACGCGGAGTCCAGCCAGCCGTGGACGGCAATGGACCGTAACGGGCTCGAAACTACCACAACCCACGCAGTCTAGCAGGATTGCGGCCATTTGTCAATTATTGCGGCCCCGCCTCAGGCTGGTGCGACATAGTTGCCCAACTGGCATGTTCGCGACGCCAACAATGCCAACAGCCGGGGAACCTCTGCCAAACGATCGATATTCGCCAGATCTCGAACATCTCGCTGCAGGATGGCGGTCAAGTAGGAATTGACCGGGGCGATGTTGTCGATCGACCGCTGCCTTGATTGTCAAGAGCAAGGCGAGGCGCCCGTTGGACTTCGTCGATGACGGTAGGGCCTTTCAAGCCGGCAACGAACCCCTCAGGATCGCTTTGGGCCGCCGAGAGGACCGCAGCCGTGTCGAGCGTGAGATACGCGGCAAACTCACGTTCCGCGGCAATCGCCTGGGCCAGCGTGCTCTTCCCCGTCTGACGGGCCCCTTGTAGATAGACCACTGGCGTGTCACACAGGGATTCGGCAATACGGGGGGCAAGGTGTCACGGTATCATGGCAGTGAATTCTACCACCGCATGGCCGAAAATCAACCACGACGTGGACGATTTGCATGGAACGGCCGGTTGCTCCGGCAGCACGGATGGTGAACACAACATACACGGGCGGGTTGCCCCAGCGGCACGGACGGCGAGCAAAGCCGTCACCGGCCGGTGGCCCGTTCTTGCAGCATCTTAGAGCAGCGTCATTGGTTACTCGCAGGCGATGCCTTTGACGTGTCGCCAGGCGCAGGAAACGATACAGACACACTCGCGTTCAGGTCTTCCTCGCCTTCGGGAGTCGCATAGCTCACGGTGAATCCCCTGGGGCGAACCTCCAGGTTGGGGCCGCTCCCGTCCCAAAGATTGCATGGCACATTCGGAAGTCCTGCATCGAGGACGGCCGCCAGATCATCAGGAAGCGCCTGTTTGCGTGCCCGGTAGCGAACGACACGCAGCGCAAGGCGAGCAGCCAGCAGGCGTTGGCGATAAGCTAAGGCCTTGTTCCGCAATCCGGAAATCGCCGGGAACAAAAGGGACAGCGGGCTGTCGTTCTCGGAACGAACTACCTTGATAATCTCGCATTGGAATATCATCCAACGCCTGCTTGCTTCGGTTCCCGGCTGGTCGACCCAATCGGCAGCCACGGTCATCTGCTTGAGCATCCAGATTTGCTGACGCATCATCTGCAACATATAGGAAAACGATGTCCACTTGTTGATCCTCGGCAAAAGTCACCGGCTCCCCACGGTCACGGATCGAGGCCTTCGCAGCCGCAAGCTGTGAACGCAACGACCAATACTCTGGACGCCAGTAGGGCAAGATCATGGCGTCTCCCACAACGGCAATGACAAGGGCACACAGCCAGAGCCACTTGTATCGCCAGAAACGAGATGCCAACTTCCGAATCATCACGTCACCTGGCTCATGGCTGCTGGAGATAGAGGGCATCGCTGGGCGCAATCTGCTCGATCCTTCGCGCGATTTCTCTTTCCATCTTCCATCGAAGTATCCTGCGTTTGATACAACCGGCGGTGGCGTATCTCTCGGTGTACTGCGCCTCGACCTCGCGGCGAACCGCTGCAATCTTCTCCTGAACCTCGGGAGCCTGAAGCAGTCGCTCGCGTCCGTTTTCTATGATTCTGTCGACCATGGTCTTCGACAACGTAATACGCGCACCTTAGATTGTCTTGTTTGCGGAATGGCGGGAAAGTGTCGGCATTGTTGTTCAGCTCCTGATTTGCGACACATCGGGCAGGGATGTCTTAGGGCTGCATGGCGCCCAACTGCACCTGGTCTTCGACAATGGAACCGACTTTGAGCGGGCGGCGTTCATCGCCCAGGTGACGGCCGAAGAACATGTCGCCGCCGGCGGTGGAGAAGCCGGCGATGAGCAGTCGGATGCGATCGCCTTCGACAAACGCCCTGGCATGCTGCGTGCCGTCCGAGGTGATTTGCACGCCGGCCCCGTAGGCGTCGTCGAGCGAAACGGAACGGATGTTGTGCCGCGTGGCGCGGAAGTCGTTGCTTCCAAGCGCGTTCTGGTCCAAAGGCCATGGCCACGGCGGACGCTGACGCGGGCCGATCTCCGGCCACTCGGGGCCACGCAACGCCCGTGCCTCGCCTGCCACGCGGCCGATGTGATCGGCCGGGTAGACCGACCATTGCGCGTCACGGCGCCACGTAAGCCGATCGCACGTGCGAGGCAGGTCCAGGACAATGCCCACCTGCCGGGGATTCACCTCCTGCAAACTCTCGAAACGATAGCCGATGGTCAGCCTGCCGGCCGGATCGATATGCAACCGGTAGATTCCCTTGGCCTCACGATAGGCGCCGCGAACCTCGATTTCGGTCCCTTGCTCCGAATTGTGCAGGGCGACCGATTCGGCCTGCCAGTCGATACACGCGTTGTTCAGTGGCGGGATATCGGCGCTGTGGGTCTGGGCGCACTGGCCGCCTTTGAGCGGCAGGATCATCAGCGTCGGACCGCCCACCAGCACCGTCCGGCCGCCTGCCTGGACGCTGCGGATCATGCCCGTGTGCCGGTCGATCTGCCACACGACTTGCCTGCCTGTGAGTGTGATCGTATGGTCTGCTTCGCGTACCTGCAATGGACCCGCGGCGGGCCGATCGGCATTGGTCGCGGCCGGTGTTTCCACCTTGCCGACGGGAAACTCGAAGGTGTCGATCAGGAACCCTCGCGGACTATGGAACGTGAGCTCAAGCGTCTGTCCGGCCAGTTCGGTCGAGCGGGGATGGATGGCAAGTGTGCCCGCCGCGCGCGGTGGGATGTCGGCCGTGACGGCGCCGGTTTCATCGGCCAGCGACCACCGGACGGTCAGTTCGTTCAGGTTGGTGAAATCGTGCCGATTGACAACGGGAACGCAGATCGGTTCACCTGCCTTGGGTACGGCAAGCGGTTCGTTGGGGATGCGAACGGGCGAGTAGACCTTCTTCACATGCCAGTACTCGGGCTTGGGCCGGTACCACGAATCGATTGGTCCCCAGGCGCCCCAGCCGACTTCACGTTCGGGCAGGAGGTAGACCTCGTCGATGCCGGCCCAGAGCGCGCCGCCCAGGCATCCTTCCGACGCGACCATGGCTTCCCACATCGCGGCGAACTTGCGGCCCCAGGCATCGCGCAGGCCGGGATCGGTCACGGTCTCTTCGCGGTTGTAGGTGTTCAGATGGCAGTATTCGTCGAAGATGACCGGCCGGGGCGAGTTCGCCGCGCGGCCCGGGCCGCCGGGACCGGGATAGTGCCACGAATCGACCTCCATCGGACCGTATTGCATCTGTTGGTATTTGTCGTATTGCCCGTGGGAAAACAGCCGGGGTCGCGTCGGGTCGAGCCGGCGGATCAGTTCGGCCGAGGCCTCGAAGTTGGGACTCCACGGGGCCTCGTTCCCGACCGACCATAGGATAATGGACGGATGGCTCCGATCGCGTCGGACCATCTCTGCCGTGTGCTGCAGCGTGGCGGCGCGGTATTCCGGCGTCGTAATGTACTGGGCTACTTGATGGTGGCGCCTGGTTTGCACGCGCGATCGGGGCGGAGCAGAATGACGGCATCGCCGTCACTGGCGGCCAGCAGCATGCCTTGCGACTCTTCGCCCCGGAGCACGACTTCTTCGAGGTTGTGGACAATGATAATTTGTTGACCGACCAGCTCGGCCGGTTCGTAATGGCCGCGAATGCCGGCGACGATCTGCTTTTCCACGTCGCCGACGCTGATCTTAAGCAGCAGCAGCTTGTTGGCATTCGGATGCTCTCGGGCTTCGAGCACGGTGGCGACGCGGAGGTCGATCTTGGCGAAATCGTCGTAGGCGATGGTCGGTTTCATGTCAATTCCTTTGTAGTTTCGCTTCAGGGCGCTCCTTCCGCCCCCCCAATGGCAATGGGCGGCTGTCGGAAGGAAGATGACTGGGGTATACTATAATCTTTCGTCGGGGGCGTGCCCACGGCAGGTAAGTGGCTGCGGCGCGACGTTTCCGTGAACCGTTTCTCAGGTGGTTTCGTACGAAAGGACAATGTCACGGCACGCGAGCACGAGCGAGGGTGACAAGCGCCTTTGGGGCCATATCGCCCCCCACGGCCGTCCCGGCAAGGACTTGTCGCTCCCCCTAAGCTCGCCCTCAGAGTCTATCCGAAAACGGCGACTGGCTCCCGTGTTTTTTTGGCCCGTATTTGACGCAGGCACGAGAGACACGAGAAAAAGGGCGTCTGTCTCCCTTTTCGGATGAATTCACAGAACAACTTGCGTGCCGGACATTGTAGCGTGGATTTCTTGGAACAGTCGAATTGTTCGGGCGGATCCGGACCGGCCGTCACTCTTGCCGATTTCCAGACGCTCATCCGGCGCATGTACATGGACAAAGACGTCGCGCGGGGTGTGGACGGGACGTTCATGTGGCTGATGGAAGAAATTGGCGAGTTGGCCAGTGCCCTGCGGGAAGGAACGCCGGAGGAAAAGGCAGGCGAGTTCGCCGACGTACTCGCCTGGCTGACCACCATTGCCAACGTGGTCGGCGTCGACCTGACGGCAGCCGTGACCGCAAAATACGGCGCCGGGTGCCCCGGCTGCGGGCATTTCGTATGCCAATGTCCCGATGCGGGGAAACCATGACGCTTGCAACCGGCAGCCTCATCATCTGGATCCTGGCAGCCGGGGTGACGTTGGCTTCCGACGGGACGGCTCCCTCCGTTGACAAGGCCGAGGCGGTTCGCGCCAAGATGGCGTCTCCGGGCGCCCAAAAGGCAGGGCCGGCCGCGACGGTCGAGTTCGTCGGGATCCGTGTTGGATTCGCAGACCGGTACAAGACCGGCGTTTGGACCCCGGTCGAGGTATTGCTTCGCGGCGGAACGGAGCCGGCGGCCGGGCAGGTATGGCTGACGGTCCCCGACGGCGACGGCGTTCCCAGCCGCGTGACGAGTCCGCCGGACGCGCCGTGCATCGTACCGCCTGGCGAAACGGTGCGGCATCGACTGTTCGTCCGCTTCGGTCGAACGGCCAGCCTGCTTTCTGCCGAATTCGTTGTCGATGGCCGCGTGGTCGCGCACCGGGAGTTCCACACGGCCGCCCAAGCTGACCTGGAGCACTTCCTGCCGGCAATGCCGGCCTTGCAGCCGCTTATTATTTCGTTGGGAGCGGCGGATGTGGGGATTGAAGAGGCGGTTGCGCTGCGGCAGGCGGATCCCCAGCGGGAAGAGGTGGTCGCGCCCATGGCCGATCTGGCTCCGCTGCCCGAACAGTGGTACGGCTACGAGGGCGTTGCGGCCGTTGTGCTGTCGACCAGTCGCCCTGAATTGTTCCGGGGCCTTTCCCGGCACGATGCCCGCCTGGAAGCGCTGGACCGCTGGGTCCGCCAGGGAGGACGCCTGGTGCTGTGTGTCGGCGCCTCGGGTGAAGATATCTTTGCGCCGGACGGACCGCTTGGGCGGTTTGCACCCGGCGCGTTTGCCGAAATGGTCGCCTTGCGGCGGCTGGGCGCCCTGGAATCGTATGCAGGCGGGGTTGCGCCTATTGGTATTTTGGAGCAGGATCGGGCATTGCGCGTCCCCCGGCTGCAAGGCGTCGAGGGCGCCGTCGAGGCGCGGGAGGCCGACTTGCCGCTCGTGGTGCGGACGGCGCGCGGCTTCGGGCAGATACTGTTCGTTGCGGTCGATTTGGATCGCCCGCCGCTTGCCGAATGGAAGGACCGCCGTCTGGTCATGGCGAAGCTGCTCGACCTGCCGGTGACGCGTCCCGACGACAAGGCCCGCGAGTTTTCGGTGCTGCATTTCGCGTACGACGATCTGAGCGGCCAGCTCCGCAGCGCGTTGGATCAGTTTCGCGGCGTGCGTCTGGCGCCGTTCGCCGCCGTTGCCGCGGCCATTGTGTTCTATGTCCTCTTAGTTGGTCCCGGCGACTATTTCTTTGTGAAACGCGTCTTGCGACGCATGGAACTCACCTGGGGCACCTTCCCTGCGGTTGTGCTCCTGACCAGCGTAACGGCGTACGCCATGGCCTACTGGCTGAAAGGGGACTCGCTTCGCATGAATCAGGCCGATGTCGTCGACGTGGACGTTGCGACGGGCCAGGTGCGCGGCACGACGTGGTTCAACCTGTTCAGCCCGCGCATCGACAGGTTCGACCTGTCGCTCGCGCCGCGCCCGCCGTTGGCCGTCGATGGTCCTGCATCGGCGCCCGGGGACCCGAAAACGCTGCTCGGCTGGCTGGGCCTGCCCGGCCAGGCATTGGGCGGTATGAATGCAAGCGCGCAGGGGCCGACAATCTGGACCGATGCCTACGCATTTTCGCCCGAATTGAACGGCATGCTGGGTGTTCCCATTCAGGCATGGGCGAGCAAGAGCTTCACGGCCCGGTGGCGAACGGAGGCGCCCACGACCGTGGACGCCAACCTGACGCTTGTTGAGGACGTGCCTGCCGGAACGATCAAAAACCTGCTCGACGTTCCCCTGGCCGAGTGCCTGCTGGTCCATGGAACCTGGGCCTATCGCCTGGGCGATATCGGGCCGGGCGAGACGGTTACCTTGGCCGTCGACGCCCCCCGCAGCGAGTTGAAGACGGTGCTCACCGGACGGCGCTACGTGCAGCAGGAAAAATCGCTGCGCCAGCGCATCACCCCGTACGATCGGTCGAGTACGGATATCGACTATATTCTCAGTGTCATGCTGTTCCACGAGGCGGCAGGCGGTACGCGTTATACCGAGCTATCGAACGCCTACCAGCCGTTTCTCGACATGAGCAGTCTGCTGAAGACGGGCCGCGCGATTCTGGTCGCGCGAATTCGACCCGGCGGTGAACCGCAACGGGCTACGGAGGTGCTCAACTATAGCAGGCCCATCGCCGGACCGGATAGCCGTTTCGCCGACGTCTACCGATTCGTCATTCCCGTAAAGGCCCCGCCGGAGCGAACCGCCCGCTGACTCGGGTTGCCATCGACCAACATTGTTCTCCCCTTGTATTGTTGTCGCCATGATCCAAACGCAAGACCTAACGAAAGCCTACGGCGATTTGCACGCCCTGCACAATCTCACACTCGAATTGGAGGAAGGCGACCTGTTCGGCTTCATCGGTCCCAACGGCTCGGGCAAGACGACGACCATGCGCATTCTGGCCACCTTGCTGCAGCCTACCTGGGGCGAGGCCTACGTGTGCGGACATTCCATATACACGCATCCGAAGGAAATCCGCCGGCTCATCGGCTACATGCCCGATTTCTTCGGCGTGTACGACGACATGAAGGTCATCGAATACCTCGACTTCTTCGCGGCCGCCTACCGGATTCGGGGCCCGAAACGCCGAAAAGTATGCGACGACGTGCTCGACCTGGTCGAACTGGGCTACAAACGCGACGCGTTCGTCACGAGCCTCTCTCGCGGAATGACGCAACGCCTCGGCCTGGCCCGCGTCCTGCTGCACGATCCGCAGGTACTCATTCTGGACGAACCGGCCAGCGGCCTGGACCCCCGGGCGCGCGTCGAGATTCGGGGTCTGCTGAAACAGCTACGCAAACTCGGCAAGACCATCATGGTTTCGAGCCACATCCTGCCGGAACTGGCCGATATCTGCAATAAGGTGGGTATTATCGAGCGGGGCGAACTGCTGGTCTGCGCCGAGGTTTCGGAAGTGATGCGCAAGGTCCGCAATCGCACCTTGCTGAACATCCGCGTTGCCGAGAAGACCGAAACCGCCGCCAAACTGCTCGAAACAAGTCCCCTGGTGGAACTGGTCGACGTCCGCGAAGAGACGATCAACGTCACCCTGGCCGAACACGTTACCGACTATTCCGAACTGGCCACCCTGCTCTTTGAAGCCGGCTACCGCCTGCGGCTGTTTCGCGAAGACGAAATCAACCTGGAGACCGCCTTCATGACGCTGACCAAGGGCGTTACCGCCTAGTTCAAGTTAGTGCAGCTCGATACCCCTAGACGAACTACGGCAGGCCGCTATAATTTCAGGATGGATAATGGCACGCCGCATGGGTGGGGTGCAGGACAGTGGAAGCCGAAGTGTCACCACATTGGCGGACTTCGGCTTGTTTTGTGCGCCTGAAACGAGGAAGGAAGATACTTCATGCAAACGGTAGATATTTCGCAGCAATGGCCCGAACTCGACTTGCCCGAGCAGATTGTCGAGATATTGACCCAGTGCAAATCGCTTCACTTTCCACGGAGCCGCGACGAAGTGCTCTCCATGGCCATGGGCGGCCTGACCGAGGGGCAGTTCGAGGTGGCCTACGATGCGCCGGGGATTGGGCGTACGGTGGAAGCCACCGTAGCGCGCTGCAGCAACGGGCTTGCGGTCAACTATCTCGAACCTTCGATGCGACGACGCGATCCCGAGTGCTCTGTCATCGGCGACGCCAAGCCAACCGACAAGGAATCGTACCAAAACCGATTCGGGCAGCCCTTCGAACCGCTACGCACCGAGACGTTCGCGTGGCTGAAGCAGCAGGAGCTGGCGGTCTTCGCGTTCATCCTCGGCGGATTCGATCCGCGAACGGGCCACGGCGCGATACTCATCGCTCCGAAGAACGCCGGGTTCTTCATCGGCGGACTGGCCGACTTGCAGGAGATGCTCCCGCCAGATCAGGTTCCCGAAAAACAAGCTTCAACCGGCCCGCTGCCCTCTGCTCGGATACACGCTCCGGACGATGCAAGTTGAGGGGACGATCCTGCCCACCTGGTTATTGCGAGTTGATGAACAGGCGGAGGTGGGCGCGGACGGTTATGACCAAGGGGCCGCAATCCTGCGAGAGTTCTTTCTGCGGGAACTCAAAGGGTTTCTCCAGACCGGCCTGGATAAACGGGGACGGCAGATCATCGAATGCTGTATGGACGGCGGCGCCACGGAGGATTACGAAGCTTTCCTGCCAAGCGTCGATCTGAGGGAATGACAGGCTCCAACGGCAACGCCGCCAACACGCCTCAGCCGACCTTCGCCCGCACCTTGGGCGGCAAGCCGGTCGCCGGTTCGTCGTTCTTGTACAGCTTGACGGTCGCGCCGGGTGGAGTACGTCGCTCAGGTGTAATCCCTCGCGCCGTAGCGGCGAGGAACTCGTAGAACTCGGCGGCCGGACCCTCGGTGAACTCGCACCGCAACTGCTCGAGCACGTCGTTCCAAAGCAGTCCGCTGCGGTAGATCACGCGGTAGGCATCCTTGATTTGCCGAATGGCCGATGCCGTGATGCCGGCGCGTCGCATTCCGATGTGGTTCACGCCGACAATCAGGCTGCTCAGGCCGTCCACGGTAACGAATGGGGGTACGTCGCGGGTGATATGCGCCTGACCGCCGACCATGGCCAGTCGCCCGATTCGGACGAACTGATGCGCGGCCGCGGCGCCGGATACGTAGGCGCGGTCGCCCACGGTAACGTGACCGGCCAGCATCGCGTTGTTCGCAAAGATGGTCCGATCCCCGATCTGGCAGTCGTGGGCAATGTGCGTGTTCACCATGAAGTAGTTGTCATTGCCGATCACGGTTGCCTTCGGGGCTTCCAGCGCCACGTGCACCGTCGTGTTCTCTCGAAAGGAGTTGCCGTTGCCAATGATCAGGCCGCCGGGCGACTCTGGCGGATGAACGTGTTGGGGGAGCCCCCCTAAAACGGACCCCTCGAATATGTGGTTCTCGGTGCCGAGGATGGCGCCGCGCTTGATGACAACCCGACTTTCCAGAATGGACCCAGCCCCGATCTGCACCCCTGCTTCCACGACAGCGAAGGGGCCGATGCGGACATCGGATGCGATTTCGGCCTCGTGGCTGACGACTGCCGTGGAATGGATATTCACAAAGGTGCCTCACGATGGTTTCGAGACGATTTCTGCAAATGGTATCGGTTGAAGCGGCAACTCTGGTTCAACGTGATGCGCTGATCTTGGCGGTTTTGGCGGTTGCCCTGTCGCCGAATCCCCCCTAGCCGGGCACGTGCCGCCCGGATAAAATACCTCGTTTGCCTCACATCACGCCTCCTGCTAGAGAACTGTCTTATGCCCTCGATCGAAGACCGTTACGATGAAGCCATTGCCCTGAAAGAGGCAGGAAGCCTCGAAGATGCCGTCGCCAACCTGAAGGCACTCGTCGGGGATGCCCCCGATTATGCCTTGGCCCATGCCGCCTTGAGTGTCTTCTACAGTCGGCAGGAACGGCACGATCAGGCGGTAGATCATGCCCAAAAGGTGTGTGAACTCGACCCCGACGACCCGTTTAGCTTCATGTCGATGAGCCTGATCTGCCAGAAGGCGGGGCGGCTCGTCGAGGCGGAGCAAGCGTTGGCCCAGGCGATGGAGAAGCAATGGGCCGCCCGAAAGAACTCCACGCCGGAGAATCCATAATCGCCCGCCTCTCGCCCCGTTATGGCGTAGCTTTGTAGTAGCGTCGGGATCGTGTCCCGTAGATCAGGCATAACGTGAGGGCGAGCTATCACGATGGCGAATACTGGAATCCAGCGTGTCGATCTGGAGCAACTGCTTTCGGCCAGCCAGCTTCCGGCCATGCCGCAAAGCGCGTTGCGTATCTTGGAAATCTCCCGGGATCCCGATGCCGGACCCGCCGAACTGGCGATTCCCATCGAGGCGGATCCCGGGCTGACGGTCCAGTTGCTGCGGTTTGTCAACTCCTCGTATTTCGGCTTTCGGAACGAGATATCCAACGTGAAGCAGGCGATTGCGCTGGTTGGAATGCGCACGGTCAAGAACTTCGCGTTGTACAGTGCCGTGTTCAGTCTCATTCCGAACCCGCGTTGCGGGCAGTTCGACCTGATGAAGCTGTGGCAAGACAGTCTGCGCCGCGCCTTGTTCGCAAGGAAGATGGCGCGCATTCTCGGGGTGACCGACGTGGAAGAACCGTTTGCCGCAGCTCTGCTCCAGGATATGGCGGTTCCCCTTCTGGCGAAGGAAGTGCCCGATGCCTACGGAAAGCTGTTCGGCGCCCGGGAGCAAGACACCCGTATGCGACTCTCCTTGCTGGAGAACCATGTGTTCGGGTGGACCCATGCCCAGGCGGCCGGCCTGATGGCCCGCAACTGGAAGCTGCCCGAGGCCTTCGCCTCGTTGATCGAGGCCCACCTGGACGTCGATACCCTGGCGGCCAACGCGGCCCAATCGTCCGGCAAGCTGGCCGTCGCACTTTCTGCCCTGCTGCCTGCCACCAGCGACTCTGGTTGGGCCGAATGCCCGCACTTCGAGCAGCAGTATCAGGCCGTTTGCCCCGCCACAGCGCCTGCCATTGCGGAGCTGCTGGAACAGATCGATACGGAGTTTGCCGAGTTTGCCCCCATTCTCCGGGTGACCACTCCCGAATGCTCCCTTGCAGGCATTTACCGGGAGACGGCCGAACCGGTCGCCGGCGGCGTGTGAAATACGTCTCCCGACCGTCTACGCTGCGCGGGAGCAAACCGGTTCGCGATCGGCGTGGTCTTGCTGAAAAGGCAGAGACTCCGAGCAGGCCGGAGGCGCCGGCTGTCTCCAGCGCGTCTCCAATCGTGCGAGTTGGGCCGCAATCCGGCTCGGTCCGATGCATGCGCGCGCGACCAGAATACCGATCGCGGCTCCGATCAAGACGTCGCTCAGATAGTGGGAACCCGATTGCATACGCTGGCACCCGACCAGTACGGCCAGCGAATAGAAGATCCATCGCCCGCGCGGATAGAGCCACGCCAGGGCAACTGCGAACCCGACTGCCGTAGCCATGTGGGCCGACGGAAAGCTTTGCAGCGCCGTCCCACCCCGGCCGAGAGGCAGCCAACCGGTAAACGTGGCGATGGCATCGCCTTCGAAATCGAAGCAACGTGGCCTGGTGCGCGCCACGAACATCTTGACGACATTGACCGTCATACCGGCGCCCAGCGAGCACAGCAGCACGCGAGGAACCGCCCAGCGACGGACCAGATCAAGCTGGTGGATCACAATCGCCAGGACGACCACGCCGATTCCATGGCCGAAAACCTCCGAAAGCTCGATCAACTGTCCCAGCAATCGAGGGTAATGGCGGTGCGGAAACCATTGGGCCAAAGGACAATCGATTGCCAGCGCGGCGGCTGCGAGTGCTAGCAATGCTATCGGCACCCAACGTACGAGAAGCCGCGCGCCCGCCCGGTCGGTGTCCGGACGTAGCGAACACGCGCCCCTTGCGGCGGAGTGCGGTTCGGGAGTACTGCTGTTTCCCGAAATCGGTGAATCGGAGCCCTGCAATGCGGGCATAAGGCGAATTCTGCGTAGGGTCGAATGAGGTCGAGTCGTGCCGCTGAAGAGCATACACCAGAAGCAGATTTCACCCAAGACCGATCTGGAGAAGACTCCCGTGCGGGGATTATGCCCCCCATCGTTCGATCAGGTGGTTGGGAATCTGGAGCTGGTCCAGGATGCGCGCAACGATAAAATCGACCAGATCCCGAATGGATTTCACGCCGTGATAGAAACCCGGCATGGCCGGCAGCAATACCGCGCCCGCCTGCACGGCGCGCTTCATGTTCTCAAGCTGCGTAATCGAAAGCGGCGTCTCGCGTGGCACGAGAATGAGGGTGCGGCGCTCCTTCAAATGCACCTCGGCGGCGCGGTGGATCAGGTTGGCGCTGGTTCCGTTGACGATGGCGCTAAGCGTTCCACCCGAACACGGGCAGATGATCATCCCGTCGGTCAGGAACGATCCGCTTGCGATGGCCGCTGTGCTGTCTCGGTAGTGGTGGTAGGCCAGCACGCCCGGCTTCCCCGAAGGGACGGCCAGCACGTTGCTCGATTCGCTCGAAATGCCCGAGACGGACCGGAGCTTCTGCAGCTTGCCGTCTTTCAAGATCGAACCCGTATCGAGCATCAGTTGCGCTTCGTGGAAATAGTCCAGATCGACGGCAAGGTCGAGTTCCTGCTTCAGCACGTTCTGCGCCGCCCCGCTGATGGTCAGATGCACGTCGGTTCCGCTTGCCAGAAGGGCTTCGAGCAGGCGGATGGCATAGGGCGCGCCGCTTGCGCCCGTAATGGCGACAACCACATTGCGTTTCATTTCTCACCCACGTAGAGAGTACTGATGCCAAACGTGAAGCGACGAAACCACACGCCGCGCAGACCCGCCGCCTGCATCAGATCGGCCAATGCCTGACCTTCCGGAAACGTCGTGACACTGGCCGGGAGGTAATTGTACGCCGACTCCTGGTTGCGAGCCACCGCCTGCCCGATCCAGGGCAGAAGCCGCCGGAAGTACCATCGGTACAAAGCGCCGATCGGCCACACCGAAGCCATGGAAAACTCGAGGACCGCAACGCGCCCCCCCGGCCGGCACACACGCACCATTTCCGCCAGCCCCGCATTTGTATCGGCCATATTCCGCAATCCGAACGCCACAGTCACCAACTGGAACGTGTTCTCCGGAAAGGGCAACCGGAGCCCATCCGCCTCGATCAGTGCGATTCGATCCTTCTCCGCCAGCCGCGCACACTTCCGATGGGCCACCGCCAGCATGGGACGGCAGAAATCGGCCCCGACAATCGGCACGCCCGCCTCACTCACCCGGCGGTAGGCCAACGCCAGGTCGCCCGTCCCGGTACAGACGTCCAGGATGGGCTCCAAACCCGCAGGCATTACCAGTCGCGCGGTACGCCGCCGCCAGTAGCGGTCGATCGACAGCGACAGCAGATGGTTGAGCAAGTCGTACCGCGGCGCAATCTGTCCGAACATGCGTTGCACGCGCAGCGCCGATTTGTCGACCTCGTCTCCCATTGCCGTCCTCGTTTACTCAAGTCCCAGTTTGTATTCCGGCCATCGCGACGTTACCTTCCGCATGATCTCATCGGCCGGCGCCACGGGCTTCGCGCCGGGCCCCGGACACTCGCCTGCCAGCTTGCTAGTTGCATCCATCGCAAGTCGCCGGGGCAGGTTGTGCGCCGGTGCCGCCGGGTCGATCGGGTCGGGCGGGCCGGTTCCAAGGATGACGTCGCGGCCCGGCTCGAAGTGGCACGCAATGGCCCGTTCCACCTGGACCGGGTCTCGCACGTCCACCTGGGCATCGACGACTACCAGCAGCCGGGCAAAGCGCAGCCAGGGCGATCCCCACGCCGCGTGGACCACCGTGTGTGCCTGGCCCGCATGCGACTTCTCGATGGCCAGAACCGCCATATGCCGCGCCGCAGCGGCAAGCGGCAGATCGTAGTCGGCCAGGCCAGGGATGGACAGCCGCAAAAGGGGCAACAAGATCCGCGCCATGGCGCGCCGCATGACGGACTCTTCGTTGGGCGGCGGCCCCGGAATCAACGCCGGCACTACCGGACTCGCACGCTCGGTCATGGCCGTGACTTGAACCATCGGCCCCCGTCCCGCCGGGCGATAGAACCCGGTTGGGGTCGCCAACGGTCCGACCTCTGTCCAGGGCTCCGCCGGAGCAATCTGCCCTTCCAGCACCATCTCGGCCTCGGCCGGCGCCTGAAGCTCGATACTGCGGCACTTGACCACGTCAATCGGCTTCTCCTGCAACAGGGCCGCCAGCCGGCACACGTCGCTGCCCGGCGACGATGGCATGGACGCGGCCAGCGACAACAACGGACTGCCGCCCAGCACGGCTGCCAGCGGCATCGTCTGCCGGCGACGGACATACTCGGCCACAACCCCGGCAAACGCATCGTGGTCGCTCAGGCACACGGCCAGATGCGTCGGGTCGACCAGTTCGAGCGGACACCGACTCGTCACCGGCCGGCCCGTACTCGGCTCGACCGTGAACAGGAGGGCGCCTTGCAGGGATAGCCGCGGCTCATCCGGCGCCGCCTGCAGCAAGGGGAGTCGCTCCAGATCGACGTCGTTGCCAAGCCGCACCACCTGCTGGCATGGCCCAGTGCGAATCGTCCGTGGCGGCAGCGATTCCATGGCAGCGACATAGGGAGGGGTCTTTAGCCGCTCGAACCACCCCTCCGGCTGCTCCGGATGGACAATTCGTTCCAGTCGGGCAGCCACCTCATCGATCGCGCGAACTCCCAACGCCAGGGCAATCCGCGATTCGGTGCCTAGCAGATTTGCGGCGATAGGGGTATTATTCCCTTCCAAAGAACCGAAACAGATCGCTGGGCCTCCGTGCAGCGCCGTTCGGCGCACGATTTCGGCTGCCTCCAAATGTGGCGATACCGCGCAATCGATCCGGGCAAGCTCGCCTGCCTGGTCCAGTCGTTCCAGAAAATCGGCCAATCGACGGAAACTCATGCCGATTATTGTAGAGTTGTCGGAGACGACGGCCAGGGGACCCGCCTGTCATGCCTCTGAAGCAGGGGCTGGCCGCCCCCTGCGAATGCCTGCCGAAAGCAGCACCACCAACCCGAGGAGCCAGACCATGTCGCCTTGCCTGAACGTTTACTCGCTCCCGCACGTGGTTCAGCCGGAAGAGATGGCCGGCGGATCCGTCGTCGTTATCGACGTCTTGCGTGCGAGTACGACAATCTGCCACGCCCTGGTCGCCGGCGCTGCCGAGGTGATTCCCTGCGTCGAAGTCGACGAGGCAAAGCGGATTGCCGCCGACCTGCCGGGCAAAGTCTTGCTGGGCGGAGAGCGAAAAGGATTGCCCATTGACGGATTCGACCTGGGCAACTCGCCCTCGGAGTATACGCACGAACGGGTCGCCGATGCAACGCTCGTCTTCACGACGACCAATGGAACTCGCGCCCTGAATCACGCACGCCTGGCCGATCGCGTACTCATGGGAGCGTTCGTCAACGCCTCGGCCGTCGTGCGGCAACTGCTCGACCAGAAGCAGATTCACATCCTATGCGCCGGGACAAACGGCGAGTACAGCGAAGACGACATCCTGTTGGCCGGCTTTCTGGTTCAACGGTTGGAACGGCACGGCGCCTACAAGTACTCGCAGAACGTGCAGGCGGTCACTGCCCGCGAATACTGGCTGCACAGCTTTGCCGAACCCCAAGCACTGGGCGTGGAACCGCTCGACCCCGCTCTGCTCGTACCGAAACTTCGCATGAGTGCCGGCGGCCGAAACCTCCTGGCCGTCGACCTGGAGGCCGATATCACCGACGCCGCCCAACTCGACCGCTTCGAAGGCATTCCCGAGTACAATCCGGCCACCGGCCGCATCCATTTGACCTAACCCGGATTATTCGTCAGCCGCTGGGTGCAACCTAATGCCCTTTGCTTTGTAGCGGCACGGCGCGAGCCGTCCGGTATTCCAGTGGGAAAACCGGGCGGCTTGCGCCGCTCCGCTAAGAAGACGCACCATGCCAGGTTCACCCACGCGTAGCCGGATCGATTCCTCGCACCGCCGAGACCATCCAACTGGCGTGGCTCCTCCGCGCACGCGGCATCAACTGTGCCGATCGGTTGCCCGAAAAACGCCCGCCGCTACTCGTCGCCCCAGATAGGTATCCCCGCGCCGCGAATGGGGAAGCCCAGGCTCTTGTCGGTCAGCAGGTTGATCAACGGCCGACCCTCTTGCCACCGCCGCAGGTTGCGGCAGAACATCTCGGTCATGCGATCGATGCGCCACGCCGCCTGCCCGCCCACATGCGGCGTGATGATAACGTTGGGCATGGCCCAAAGCGGGCTGTCCACGGGCAGGGGCTCCGGTTCCGTCACGTCCATAACGGCACCGCACAGGTGGCCGCTCTCCAGGACACTCACCAGATCGTCGGTCGCCACCAGGGGCCCCCGCGCCATGTTGGCCAGCAGAGCGCCCGGTTGGATCTTCTTCAGAAGCGATGCATCGAACAGCCCGCGCGTTGCATCGTTCAGCGGAAGGCAGAGCACCACCACGTCCGATGCAGCCAGCAGGTCCGGCAGTCGGTCGGCCGGCCAGAGTTCGTCCACCGAGTCAGGTTTGTCAACCGGGTACAGATCGACGGCCAGGGTCCGCGTTCGGAAGCCGCGAAGCACCTGGGCCAAACGCCGGCCAACCCCGCCCAGCCCGACAATTCCCACCGTCTTTCCCGTCAAATCGCCCGTCGGACGGCGAATGAACTCTCGCTTCTGCTGTGCG
The DNA here is from genome assembly GCA_040772845.1 of Thermoguttaceae bacterium. Classification (GTDB taxonomy): domain Bacteria; phylum Planctomycetota; class Planctomycetia; order Pirellulales; family Thermoguttaceae; genus PWXP01. The sequence continues at coordinate 2,528,837 of JAXGXG010000001.1, read as the reverse complement.
GCAAAGAACGTTGGCAGGCTGCGGAAGAAGGCCGTGAGCAGGGCGATGGTGTGCTCGGCCACCTGATCGGAAAGCACACCCGACGCGCTGGTAACGGCAATGTCCGACGCGATAACCGACGGCGCCAGACAGTGATCCATCCCGGCCGCCGACGACTGAATCCACCGCAGCCTGCCTGCACGCACCACACTATCCCAATCCACCGGCACCTTGGCATGACCACAGAACAGGTCGGCTTTGAACAGTTCCTCGGCAACGTGTTCCTGACCCGCATCGACCACCTCGGCCTCGGGCATGGCGGCGGCAATCTGTTCGATGTGCCTCGGTTTTACGGGATAACACAGGACGATTCGGGTGGGCATACTGGGCACCGCAAGCGATTGGGAAAGTGAATTTACGGAGCAATTGTAACGTTTTGGCGCCGGCTGTAAACCCACCGCCAAGTGGTGATCTGGCGCAAAACGAGTACTGCTGACCAGGCCAGGCAGGGGCTCACCTCTGAGAAGCCGATGTCGGATTGCTTGCACCCCATCGCACGACACTCGGGGTCGCAAGTACCTTGTCGACGTCGTCGGTAGCCGTGCGCCGTGGCTTTGGGCGCGAGTAAGCCTTATGCAGCAGACCGTTTCTGTCCCAGCAGTTCGAGGGACAAGGTGCGGAGAGCGGCCAGTTCGCGATTGAACTCGCGTTGGGCCTGTTCCGCCGGGAGGGCATCGAACAGGTCGGGCAACTGCACGCCGCGACTCATAATCGCATCTGCCGCCTTGACGCGTAGCCGCTTCCGAACGAATAGGCAGTTGTCGGCATGATAGAATATCCGGAGACATTCTGCAGCGCCAAGAAGGCCTTGCGATAGCGATTCGATCAGTCCCAGGTTAATCAAAGCGAACAGCGCAACCTGCTCGGTGTGTGACTTTCCAGAGGATTCAAGCAGCGTCTTGAGGTCGATACGTTCGTTCATGGTTCCGCCCTCTTCGGAAAGAACTTGACGCCTGCCACTTGCCCGGAGGCATGTTCAAAATAGTGGACCTCTCCACTGTTACCGTCCTTGATTACTTTCTGCCATCGTCCGGGAATCAACTGTCGAAGGTATTGTAACAGGGTGCGGTTCCGAACCGGATATTTGATGGCGCCGGCCTTCGCGGCCACCCAGCCTGCCGGTACAGAGCCGGAGTCGTACACATTAGGATAAACATAGAGAGGCATGCTACCCTGGCCAAGTCAGCCCGCCGAAAACCTGACAATGCGGCAGGATTCTCCCTGAATTGTATTCGGTAACGCGTTCCTGACGCAAGGAGGGGGATGCCAGACTCAGCAATATACACCCAACTCACAATCGCATCTGCCGCCTTGACTCGCAGTCTGCCGGAAGTCGACGTCAGCTTCCGAACTCGGGGCGGCGGCGGTTGAGCTGGTCCTGGAGACGCTGGACAATGGAGCTGTGCATCTGGCTGACGCGGCTTTCGGAGAGGTCGAGCGTGGCGCCGATCTCCTTCATGGTCAGCTCTTCGTAGTAGTAAAGAATGATGATCAGTCGCTCGTTGCGGTTCAACCCCTTGGTCACCAACCGCATCAGGTCGTTCTTCTGCACGCGGCGCGTGGGGTCTTCGCCCTTTTTGTCTTCGAGAATGTCGATTTCGCGAACGTCTTTGTAACTGTCGGTCTCGTACCACTTCTTGTTGAGACTGATCAGGTTGACCGCGTTTGCATCGAGGATCATCTTCTCGAGTTCCGGCACGGAGATGTTCAACTGTTCGGCCAGCTCATTTTCGTTGGGCGTCCGGCCGAGGCGCGCTTCGAGAGTCTTCATCGCCTCGTTGAGCTTGCTGGCCTTCGAACGAACCAGCCGCGGCACCCAGTCCATCGTGCGCAGCTCGTCCAGCATGGCGCCCCGGATTCGCGGTACGCAGTAGGTCTCGAACTTCACGCCGCGCGAAAGATCGAAGGCGTCGATGGCGTCCATCAGCCCGAACACGCCTGCCGAAATCAAGTCGTCCAGCTCGACGCCGTCAGGAAGCCGCGCCCAGATCCGCTCGCCGTTGTACTTTACCAGCGGCAGGTAGATTTCGACGAGCCGGTTGCGAAGCTCCTGGTTCGTCGGATCTTCCTTGAATTCGATCCAAAGCTGTTCGATATCCGCGGGGGCGGCCTTGGTGATGATAGCCATGCAATCCTCCATGAAAGCGCCGAATCAGGCTATGATGAGTTACGCGATGCGGCGGTTGACTCCGGCTGCTGTTTTCCGACAAGCTCTTTGGTAATGCGATCGTGGACCGCCTGTTCGACAGTCCTCTCTGCAATCCATCCGATAACGTACCCTGCTGCAGCAAAACACCACAACGCACACCACGCCGCGAACATCATGTTCGGGGCCTCGTCGCCCAGCAGGAACCCGCGGGCGAGAGCGGTCAGGAAGGCAACCGGGCCTAGGATACCGGCGTATATGCGTGCCACAGATTCGCTCGAATAGTTGGCCGCTAAAGTTGACGGAAATCGTCCAGTTTAACGGCGCGTCGACTGCCGACAATTTCTCAGCTATTATCGGCGGTGGCAGGGCAATCCTTCAGTCATTCTCCTTGTTTTCAAACGTGTTGTTTCTCGGTCGGCAGGAGAACCGCACCTTCTGCGGCACGGAGCGGGTTTCTGCCCAATTGCTATGGTCGATTCTCTGTCCCGCGATTCATGCGGTCTTTCGGAGTAATACGGGTAAGCTGCACAAGCTGCGCGCCGCCCGATATACTTGTCGGGCGGCCGTGCTGGTAGGCATGGCAAGGACGAACGGGTCGCCCAGGCCGCCTGCCCGACGCACTTCGGAGTCCGATTCCACACAGCCGATGGTTGTCGGTTCAAAGCCCAAAAAACGCCGGCACGCCAGATACAGTCTGCCGGAAACGTTGTCGCTTTCCGCCGAACGAGGCGCGGCGTTGAACAAGACGGCCGGCAGGACGGGCGGCTGCCGCGTAGCCAGACTCTTGATGGCTCCATAGGTGCTCATAATCGATGCGTCGTCGAGCGTGCTGACCAGCAGTGTCAGGTCGGCCGCATGGCACAGTCTTCGCGCCATAGGGCTGGAAACCTGTCCGACGTCCGCCAGAATCCAATCGGCCGTATCGCCCAAGGCGCCAAGCTGTCGGATGAGGGATTCGCATGCGGCCGCGGGGTAGTCGGAGACGCGTTCGATGGCCCAAATGCCGGCGAGGACACGAATGCCGCCGGGGCCCGGCTGCAGGGCTTCGGCCACGGTGGCCCGACCGGCGAGCACGTCGGCCAGGGAGTGCGCATCTTGCAATCGGCACAGGGTGGCGATGTCGCCGTTGTTCGAATCGGCATCGATCAAGGCCGCCCGGGCGCCTCGTTGGGCCATGGCTACGGCGAGGTTCAACGCCATGGTCGTTGCGCCCGCGCCTGCCTGACCGCCCGCGACAAGCACAAGGCGGGGGCGCAAGGCCGGGTCGGCGCCCCGGCTTGCGGCGGCCGCCAGCATGAGTTGGCGTAATCGGTTTGCCTGGTCCGGCATGACGGTTGGAATCGAAAAGGAAAAGGACTGCTTCTACATTCAGTAGTTCCAAATTTTAGCTGAAAGCGTCCGGTGTGTCAGAAGGTGTTGCGTGGCCGGAGGTTACGTCGAGGATGCATTGTGTGATTCCCATGATCACTTCGGCCACCCGCTGCAGGTTCAGCAGCATATCGCGGAATGGAAGACGCTCCAGATGTAACGCGAGTCGTCGTCCGTGGCGTTCCGAGAGGGTGGTCAAATGAAACCAGACCCAGACGTTGCGGAGGATCATCGCCAAGCCGAAGAAGAGCAGCCGCAACAGTGGATTGCGAGTGCAGGTGCGGATGCGTGCCTCGTTCATCTGGCGATAGCTGGTTTCGATACCGAACCGTTTGCGATACGTTTCGTACACCCATTGCGGGCTGGCAGGCCGGAATCCCCAAAACGCATACACGAACGCCCGTCGGCCGTGGCGTTTCCACTTGCCGGCAAGATTGCCGCACTTGACACAAATCCTGACGGTCGCGGTCTTGCCGTACTTGGTTGCCTTGGACGCTTTCAGGGTGTGTGTGGCCCAACCGCTCTTCTTCCATTGGGCGAAGGCCCGCGTACCCGTCGCGGCTTGGCCCGCCTTCGGCTTGCGGCCGCGTTTGACAACCGGCATCAGAAAAGCGCAGCGGGCTGCCTGCAAATAACGGATGACTGCAACCGAGTAAAACCCGCGATCCAGCAGCAAAAGCCGGCATTTTACGCCCTGGGCGCGTGCTTGACGCAGCAGGCGACGGACGACCTCTTCCATCGATTCGCCGCGCTGTACCGGCGTCAAGGCGATCGTGAAACGATGCCCGTTGCGAACCACGTAGCAGGTGGCGTATGCATGAAAGTGACTCGTGCCACTCTTCGGTTGGCTGCGATAGATTTCGTCGAGGTGCCGATGTGGCTCGCCATGGTACGGGATCAACGTCAGGTCGATCGCCAGCGTCTGTTTGCGCCGTCGCACGGCCTTGGGAAGGCCGTCCACCAGCGCCTTGTTCAACCGCTTCTCCAGTTCGTGATACTCCGGCAACGTCGCCACCAGCACGTTGAATACGGTCTGCTGTGTTGGCGCGCCCGCCAGATTCCGGCAAGCAGCGGAAATGAAGCCAATACGGGAAGCTGCGTAAAAGAGGACATTCAGCAAGACCGACGCCCGGCATTTGTACCCATGGTCCTGCAACTGGAGATGCTGCTGGACAATGGCTCCGGCGCGGTTGTGGACTTCGCGGCATGAGATCGTACAATGGTTCTTCCGTGAACGCATGGGTTACCTCCTGGTCTGGACTTGGGTATGTGTGATCCCCTAAGTCCTTTACCAAAAAGCCCTTGCGTTCACCTATATCAAGTTACGAAATTTGGAACTACTGACATTTCCAATGGATCAATGGCCGAGGATCATGCCGGCAAGGCGGCCGGCATCGGCCGTTTCAATATCGTCGGGAACATTCTGGCCGTTGGTCAGGTAGCTCAGGGGAAGTCGGCTGGAACGGAGCAAGGGCAGGACATTGCCCAAACTGGTCGCTTCATCCAGCTTGGTGAGCACCATGGCCGTGGGGCCGACCGGCCCGAATCGTTCGGCCGTTTGCACCAGCGTGCGGCTGCCCGTCACGCCGCTGAGCACGAGATGGACCTCGTTTGCGCCGGCTTCGTCCAGCAGGGCCTTGAGTTCTCGGATGCGGACTTCATCCCGCGGGCTGCGGCCGGCCGTGTCCATGAGCACAAGGTCGAGATCGTTCATGCGCCGAATGGCTTCGCGCATTTCACGAGCCGTGGAGACAACGTGCATAGGCAGGTCGATGATGTCTGCATACGTGCGCAACTGCTCGACGGCGGCAATCCGGTAGGTATCGACCGTGATCAGGCCTACGCGGCGCTTCTCCTTCAGCCGGAAATTGGCCGCCAGCTTCGCAATGGTCGTGGTCTTGCCCACGCCCGTCGGGCCGATCAGGGCCACAATGCGCTGGCGGCCGGCCGACGCGCGGATCGGCCCGGCGATGGAAATCTCTTCCTCGATCATGCGCGCCACGCGCGCCGAGGTAAGCATCGGTTCGGCCAGTTCGCGCCGCGGGACTTCGCGCCGGACGCGGTCGACCAATTCCCGGGCAACGTCCTCGTCGATATCGCACTCGATCAGGTCGGTGAAGACCCGAAACAGTTCTTCCGGCAGGTCCCGGCCGGGCGACGTCTGCTGCTGCCGGCAGAGCTGTTCCACCATTTCTTGCAAGTGCTGGAGTTGGCCCTGGACGCGTTCGGGGATTTCGGGAGCGTGGTGCGATGGGGGCGGGGATACTGTTGGCGATATTGGCGGAAATGGAACCTCCGGTTCGGGACGGGCGGGGCGAGCGGGCCGAAATGGTTCCTCCGGCTGCAGCCGGCTGGGGACGTGGACATCGACCGATGCCGTGACTTCGATATGACGCGGGCCGCGCAAGAGGCCGAACACACGCCGATTTCGCACCTCGCGGGTATGCAGGATGGCGGCGTCCGGGCCCAATTCGCAACGCACGAGCTGCAATGCCTCGTGCATGGTCGCTGCTTTGTAGGTTCGCAATTCCATCGGTGTGCCCTGCTCGGGAGTTCCTGGGAATACTGGCCGGCCCGGCGAGACGCCCTGCACGTTATGCGGCGTCGCCGACCATGGCCATCGATTCGATCTTGGTATCGCGGGTAATTTCGTTGTAACTGAGGATGATCAGGTGCGGCAGGTGCGGCGCCGTCATGTGTTTCAGGGCGGCCCGAATCTGCGGGCTGACCAGGACAATGGGCGGATGATTCGCCGCGGTGAGCTTCTCCACTTCGGCCGCGATCTTGCGGCACGTTGCCTCGACCGCCGGCGGCGACATGCGAATGAACATGCCATGCTCGTTGTGCTCGAAACCCGCCTTGATCTTGTCTTCCAGCCCCGGATCGAGCGTGACGACGAACATGCGGTTCTCGCGGTCGCGCAGCCGGGTGCAAATGGTCCGCGCCAGCCGGTGGCGCACGTATTCGGTCAGAAGGATCGGGTCCTTCACGCGTGGTGCGTAATCGCCCAGGGTCTCCAGAATGGCGCCCAATTGGCGAATGGGCACGCTTTCTCGCAAGAGCATGTGCAGGATGTTCTGGACCTCGGCCAGTTTCATCACGCCTGGAATGAGTTCGTCGACGGCTGCCGGCGACGTTTTTTTCAGTTCGTCGAGCAGATGTTTCGTCGCGTCGCGCGTGAGAATCTCGTCGGCGTGTTTGCGGACCAATTCGGTCAGGTGCGTTGCAATGATCCCACCGGGCTCCGCCACGGTGTATCCGAGCAGTTCGGCCTGATCGCGCACGTTCGGCTCGATCCAAAGGGCGGGCGTGCCGAACGCCGGATCGGTGGTCGGCGTGCCCGGCACCGATCCGTTGGTCATGCCGGATTCAATGGCAAGGAACATTCCGGGGTAGACAACGCTACTGCCGACGGGCATGTCGGCCACCTTGATACGGTACTGATTCTGTTCCAGGCGCATGTTGTCGCGAATGCGCACTTTGGGCAGGACGATGCCGATATCGGTAGCCACATTCTGGCGAACGCGCTGGACGCGTTCGAGCAGATCGCCGCCCCGTTTCGGATCGGCCAGCCGGATCAGTCCGACGCCGATCTCGATTTCCATCGGATCGACGGTCAGGAAGTCTTCCACCCGTTCCTCTTGCGGCTTCTTGGCTTCGGCCTTCTTCTTGGCCGCCTCGGCCGCGTTTTCGGCATGGGAACGCCGGTTGAGCAATACGGCCAGGCCGATACAACTGCCGCCAATCATGACCAGCGGCACCGTCGGAAGGTTCGTAAACACGAGAATGCCGAGAAAACCGCCTGCAACCGCCAATGCCCGCGGTCGCGAGAACAACTGCCGCATGAACTCGGCGGGGAGGTTCGTTTGCGAGCTGCTCCGGGTCACGAGCAAACCGGCGGCCAACGAGATCAGGAATGCCGGGACCTGACTGACCAACCCATCGCCGATGGTCAGCTTGGTATACAGCGAAGCTGCTTCGGTCACGCTCATGCCGGCCTGGACCATACCGATCACCAGGCCACCGACGATATTGATCAGCGTGATAATGATGCCGGCAATGGCATCGCCGCGAACGAACTTGCTGGCGCCGTCCATGGCCCCGAAGAAATCGGCCTGCTGGGTAATCTCGAGGCGGCGCCGTTGGGCTTCGCGCTCGTCGATAATGCCGGCGTTCAGGTCGGCGTCGATGGCCATCTGCTTCCCCGGCATTCCGTCCAAGGCGAAGCGGGCAGCCACCTCGCTGATGCGCGTGGCGCCTTTCGTAATGACAATGAACTGGATCAGCACGATAATCGCAAAGATGATCAGGCCCACCACGATGTTGCTGCCTGCAACGAACTCGCCGAAGGTGTAGACCACCTTGCCTGCCGCCAGCATCCCTTCGCTTTGTCCCTGGGTCAGAATCAATCGCGTCGTCGCTACATTCAGCACCAGCCGGAACAACGTGGTGGCCAGCAGTAATGACGGAAAAATACTGAACTCCAACGGCGTGAGAACGTACACGGTGGTCAGCAACATGATGACCGCCACCGTGATATTCGCCGAAAGCAACAAGTCCATCAGCCCGGACGGCAGCGGGACCATAATCACCAGCACGCAGGCGATGATCCCGACCGGCAGAATCAATTCTCGGGCGCGGGCGAAGGGGCCCGCTAAGGACTCGTTGGAATTCAAACGGCTCTCCGAGGGTAAACCGAGTTCAGAACAACAGACTCGCCGCCTGACCGATCGCAAGCGGACTCTCACCGGTTGCCCGATAACAACGTAGGCGCGGCCCCGTCACGCGATGCTGCCATGCGAGGCGAAAAGTCGAGCGAAGAATAGTCGAAAGGGGGGCGTAAGTCCAGATCGGTTTTCGCCGACAATCCGGAAAACCTGGGCAATGAAGGCAGGATTACAAAACAGCAGGCGATGCCGTTTCCAGGGCGGGGGCGTCCCCGAAAGGGGGCGGACGTGGCAAGGGCGCAGAGCTTGTTGTTGTACGGAAGTCCGGGTTGCGGCTTTTTATCCTCCCGCGCAGCGGGAGGGTCGGGCTCATAGGCCCGGGGAGGGTACGCACCAGTCGTAGCTCAAGACTGGTGGGGCACACAGCGAGCCCTACCCGGCCGCTACCGCGTCCGACCTCCCCGAAGGGGAGGTGAGAGTCTTGGCCGTTGCCGCACTGGCTTGCTAACAACAACGAGGGCTGCGCCCTTGCAAATGTCCCGCCGCTGATGGTTGCGGGACAGGCGCCCATGCGCCCATGCGCACCTGGAAACGGAAACCCCCGTCATCCGGCTCGCGTCTCTTAAGCTGCGCGGGCCAGCGACTGGTTGGACATGTCCTGCTGTGGCAGCGAAACGTCGTCGTCCGACTTCTCCTCTTCCGGAAGCGATTCCTTCTCCCGGATTGCCCGTTCGCTGAACTCTGCAAACGCCAGTCCCGAGCAGAATGCGAACAGAACGCCTTCCGTGCGTTCCGTCAGAATCGTATTGGCCAGCCCGGCAACTATCAGCGTCAGCAACGTCCCCTCAGCCAGATGGCGCATTCGAGACGAAAGCTGCCGCCCGGTTCGCCAGTAGTTCACCAGAAGAATGCCCATCGCCAAAAGGCCGATCATGCCCGTCTGGGCCGCGGTCATGATGTATTCCGAGTGAAGATTGTTGGCCGGCGGGGCGCTCCGCTTGCCGTTCTTCTCCGTCAGAAATTGCATTTCGTGCCTGACGCTGCCGACGCCAACACCGAGTATCGGCTTGCGCGCCATCAACCGAAGTCCGTTGCGATACCAATCGAGCCGGATTCCACAGGATGTGCGCGTAACCGGGTAACGCGATCCCTCGGGCTGAAGTGGGCCGTTTCCCAAACGGTAGTCCAGATAGGTCGCCACGTCCGTGTAGGCAAGGCCCACACGCTCCGTGAATATCGAGGAATGGAAATAACCGACAATCCCCACGGCAACAAGCACCGCAGTAACACACGCCATGGTTCGCAGTCGGAAATGCTGCACGCAGAACAACGGAATCATGGCGGCAAGGACGAGATATCCCGTACGGCCGGCCACCATGAATAGCACGTTCCATATTGCCAGCAATGCCAGCACGCCGAAGTACCATCGACGCCGCGGTTGCTCCGCGAATCGATGCGCCATCAGGTACGCAAACAACCCCATGCAGAGTCCGTGAACGATATGGTTGCGGAACACCACCGCATCGTCTGCCTTGAGTGTATAACGGCTTTCCCACAAGGGAACACCTGCTGCGGTCAAAAAAGAGAAGATCAAAGTCAATGTCATCGCGACTGCGAATGCCCAAAGACCAGCCTCTCTCATGCGGGCCGTACGGAAGATCGTGATGAACAGCACCAGATACAGCAAGTTACGGTATTTCGCCAGCGCCCGCAAAGTCTCATTCCAGGGCGCATTGCCGTAGAGTACAGAGATACTCAAAACGGCCAGCAAGGCCAGGGCCGACAACGCCACGGGGTTGCACGTGATGGCCTGAATTTTCCTGCGGTAGCCGCCTGCCAGAAGCCAGCAGAAGGCCATGACGCCTAATAGAATTTCCGTGAGCGACATCGCGATCGGATTGGTAAACCCGATGGCCACGGCCGTCAGGCCGCACACGAACCCGGCGCGCCAGGAGACAACCCTGTAGGAGAACTGCTCGCGAAGCAAAGCCCCTGCAGCACAGACGGCTGCGACGCTTCTGCGAGTCGACGTCGCTGCGACGGTTGACGACGAGACGTTCAATTCGGTTAGCGACATGATCAGGTGAGTGGTCTTCCTGTCGTGGTTGGCGGTTTGGGAAGGTTGATATTGCAGGCTGGTCCGGCACACCGAGATCAACAGGCGCCCCTCGCACAAGGGGTGTTTCGAGGCAGATTATACGCAGGCCGGAGCAAACGAACAACGGCAGTTTCACCTCCAGCCTCTGCAAAACGAATGCAACGCTAGCACGGATAGCTGTCTGGCCATCGAGCCGGGAATCCACTGGAGCAGGGTGTATGCACGGAGCGGTCGGGGCAATTGCGGCAGATCAGGCAACTTCTTCCGACTTGATGCTGCGAATCGCTTGCAGGAAATGCCGGGCCGAGGGACATCGGCCGGTCGGATCGGAGACGAGACACGAGGCAATCGCCTCAGCCAGTTTCGGATGGAGGTTGGGCCGATACTGGAAGATATCGGCCGGCGGCTGGTCGTGCGTCATGGCGGCCATGCCGGTTGTGCCCCGGGTCCAGGGAAGCTCACCGGTCAGTAACTCGAACGCCGAAACGCCGAACGCGAAAATATCGACGCGCTGGTCCGTCGGCTGCCGATGGACCAGTTCCGGAGCCATGTAGTTCGGGGTGCCGGTGCGATTGCCTGGCAGCATGAACGGGCGGGTCGCCGGGACCGTCAAACCGAAATCGATGAGCTTGATATCCTCGCGGTTCTTGCAGACCAGGAGATTGCGGGGGCAGACGTCGCGGTGGATAAAGCCGGCCTCATGGACCGTGGCCAACGCCTCGGCCGCCTGGCGGATGAACCGCAGGCGGTGGTGATCGAGCACGGCGTCACGGCTGACGAGTGCGGCGTTGAGGTTCGGCCCTTCCAGGTATTCCATGACCAGATACTGCTCGTCCTGGGTGGTGAGGCCGTGTTCGAACGTCTGAACGATTCGGGGATGGTCGAACGTGACGGCGATCTCGCCTTCGGTCGGCTTGGTAAGCCCCTTGAAACGCGCCTGAAAGGCGGCCGTCTTTTCTTTGTCGAGGATCTTCAGTCCAACCACCTGCTTGGTGTGCAGATCGCGGGCCATGTAGAACTTCGACATGGTGCCCATGGTGGCGGTGCGCAGCAATTCAAACCGGGACGGCACGTGCAATTTGCCGCCGGAGAAGATGGATCGGATACCGTCGAACAAGCCCATGGATGTCGTTGCTATTTGCCGCAGTAGTCGATTGCGCGGGCGATTTCGCTTTGAAGATCTTTGCGCCGCACAATCCGGTCGACGAAGCCGTGTTCCAGAAGGAATTCGCTGGTCTGGAATCCCTTGGGCAGTTCGATGCGGATGGTGGCTTTGATGGTGCGGGGGCCGGCGAATCCGATCAGGGCCTTCGGTTCGGCGAAGACCAGATCGCCCAGCGAGGCGAAGCTGGCGGCTACGCCGCCCATCGTCGGATTCGTCAGTACGGAGATGAACAGCCCGCCCGCCTGATCGAAGCGCGCCAGCGCGGCCGAGACCTTCGCCATTTGCATCAGCGAGAACATGCCCTCGTGCATGCGTGCTCCGCCGCCGGATCCGGAAACGATGATCAATGGCAACTGCTCCTCGGTTGCGCGTTCGATGGCCCGGGTCAGCTTCTCGCCGACGACGGACCCCATGCTGCCCATAATGAACGCAGAATCGGTTACCGCAAAGACGACCCGCCGCGCCCGCACCATGCCGGTGCCCGTCACAACGGCATCGCGGAGCCCGGTACGCGCCTGCTCGTCGACCAGGCGTTCGCGATAGGGTTTCTTATCGACGAAATCGAGCGGATCGGCCGGTTCCAGGTCGGTGTCCCACTCTTCGAAGGTCCCCTCGTCGAGCACCTGCCGTACGCGTTCGCGAGCCGGAACGTACCAGTGATAGTCACACTGCGGGCAGACGCCGAGACGGCGTTCCGCCTCGCGCCGGAAGATGATTTGCTGACAGCCGGGGCAGCGCATCCACAGCCCTTCGGGCACGCCGCGTTTGGGTCGCTTGGCCATGTTCCGCAAACTGCGGGTTTCGGTATCGGATGCCATAGAACTCACAGGAAAACGGGGTGTTGGTAGGTGGTGAATACGGTTTTCAGATGCCTTGTGCATCCAGGGGAGGGCCGGACGGCCCGATACCCGCAAGGGTTCCCGGGAACACGTCGCCCGGGTTCTCTAGGGGGCGGAAACAGGTACTTTGCGCGGCTCGACCTCCAGCAGTTCCCACTGCCCATGCGATCGGACACTCTTCCACAAATCGCCCAGTTCGGTCTGATTGACGAACCGCCGCACCAGGCTGGCCAAAGGTTCCGGAACCACCAGGGCAATGGCGCCCTCTCGGTGCTTCTTCAGTAGCCGGTTCATGGCGGGACGTACTCGCTCGTCGGCCTCACTCAGCATCTCTCCTTCCGGCGGACAGACGTTGTCCGGTTGTTCCTGCCATTGTTTGTACACGCGAGGCTGCTTCTGCCGAACCTCCTCGATCGGCATTCCCTGCCACAATCCATGGTCGACGTTCTGCAACCGTTCCAAGCGTTTGTATTTGACGCCAAGTCCCTTGGCAATCGCCTCGGCGGTCTGTTTTGCCGGCTGGGACGTGGGCGCATAGACCACTTCGATACCGTGACCGGCAAGCTGTTCGACGAGCCGGGCGACCTCTTGCACGCCTTCGTCGTTCAGCGGGATGTCCAGGGTTCCTTGGATTCGCTCCTCGCGGTCGTAGTCCGTTTCGCCGGGACGTATGAGCAGAATGCGAAGCATGGTTCTCACACAAAGACTTAAGCGTTTTGGTTGGCCGCGGCCCGTCGCGTCATTTCCGACATGAATTGGCCGTAGTCGTCCGAGGAAAACAAGGCGGAGCCGGCCACGAACAACCCGGCGCCCGCATCGGCGCAGCGGCCCACGGTTTCCAGGTTCACCCCACCGTCGATCGACAGCAGCAGGCGGTCGCCCGCCAGCTTTCGGAGCCGCCGAACCTTTGAAAGGACATCGGCCTGGAACGTCTGGCCCCCAAATCCGGGCATCACGCTCATTACCAAGACAAGCTGGCATTGGTCCAGATAGGGCTCTACGGTACTCACCGGCGTAGGCGGGTTCAGGCTCAGGCCGGCACCCGCGCCAAGGGCGTGGATTTCCTCCAAAAGGGCCTCCGGTTCCGCCACCGCCTCGATGTGAATCGTCAACAGGTCCGCCCCGGCTTCCCGAAATCGCTTCAAATACCGACCGGGCTCGGAAATCATCAGGTGGACGTCCAGGGGCAAGTCGGTCACTCGGCGAATGGCTTCCACGACGGGAATGCCGAAACTGATATTCGGCACGAAGTGGCCATCCATCACGTCGAGATGCAGAATCTCCGCCCCGGCATCTTCAAGACGCCGGATATCCTGTTCGATCCGCGCGAAGTCGCACGCCAGCAACGACGGCGCCACCATCGGCACAGAATCGAGTAAACGGTCAATCAAAGGTGACGGATTCATATCGACACATTGTACCAAGCCGCTACAAGGAAGTCTGCGCGGGTGTCACGGAAAAAGACAACCTCTGCAAGGTATATGGCACCCGGCTGGAGAGCATAATTCTGCCGTGAAAGCGGAGAGCGGTGAGGCCAGATTGCCTACGAAATGCGGGTGCGACGGGGCGAATCTTATGGCATCACGGTAAGGGGGTAATTGTGCGCTTTTCCGGTGGGTAGTCAAGGGCTCTTGATACCCACCTGGTCGGATCGGTTCTGCCACTGATAGCGGGCGGCGAACTCGGCAGGGGTAAGATTCTCCTCGCCCTCGGCCGTTGCCACGACATACATCGGCGTTTCCAGCGGGGAAAGGTTCGCCTGGTAATGCCCCGAGTCCGGTTGGATCGCCAGCCAATGCCCCTGGCGCATCCCGCAAATGAGCAGGCGGGATTCACTGCCGCCCGGCTTGTGTAAGGCCAGCAGGTTCCCTTCGATACGTTCTGCGACCAGGGAACCATCGGGAGCGATTCCCCGCAGACTGCGGCTGGCACAAGTGACGCGGGCCGAACCCAAGGCATTTCCCAGCATGGCCGCCTCGCGCAGGCTGCCGTCCTCGCGGAGCAGTAAGGTTGCCGTCAGGGCATTCCAATGGGCAATTCCGGCGCTGGCTCCCGAGGTCAGCAAGATATGCCCCTCGGGTTCCCACAACATATACCAAAGGCATCCGTGACCGCTGTCCCATTGCTGAACGATCTCGCCCTGGTCCATACTGACCAATCGCACACGCGCATCCCATGCCGAGAAGGCAAGGTATCGACCGTCCGGAGACCATGCCACCGTATTGACCACCGAGGAGTGGTCCAACGGAAACTGCCATTGCTCGGTTCCCGTTTCGGTGTTCCAGATGCGGCAAAGGCTGTGCTCTTCCGCCGTCGCAACCCATTTCCCACAGGGAGAAAACGCAGCATCCTGCACATGGCCGTTGCATGCGATGGTCTTCTCGATCCTGCCGGTTGCAGCATCGGCCAGCGCCAAGACGCCGTCGACATGCCCTACGGCAAACCGCTTTCCTTGGGGGCGCCAAGCCAGGACCGATACGGGATGGTCGCTTGCACGCAGGGCGTCCATCTGCCTTGCCTCCGCAAGATTCCATATTCGCGTCCAGCCGGAACCGTCGCCGGTCAACAGCAGCGGGCGGTCCGGGGCCCAAGCTGTGGTTGTTGTGCGCGTGGCAGCCGCGGGGCGAAATACTCGGGTCGTTTCCGATCCGGGCAGATAAGTCTGTAGCTCGCCGTTGGAAAGACCGCAGTAGGCAACCGCCGCCCTGTGCGACCAAGCGATGGCTGTCGCCGCATTGGGAGTCAACAGGGGGCGGTGTTTCTGAATGCGAACGTCGCCGTCCCATAGCACGGCGAACTCCATACCCTGCTCTCCTCCGCTGACGGCGAGAAACCACTGCCCGTCACTCGACCAGCCAAGTCCGCTGACCGGCTGTGTTGCCGCCTTCTCCCTTCGAGGTCGGAACTCGTCCGCCCGATCCCAGATGGTCACATGATTGCCGCCGCCGCACGAAGCGAGAAGCGTTGCGTCGGGCGACCAGGCGAGACGCCGAATAGGCCCGGTTTCAGCGTTCTCGAATCGCTGTTGCCGGGTGCCGTCGGAGATACGCCAAATGTGTAGGGCGCCCTTCGCATCGCCGGAGGCAAGCTGCGCTCCGCCGCCGGCGAATCGCAGTGCGGTTACCGAGTCGGCATGTCCGGGCAGAACCTTGTCCAGCTTCCGCGTGCCGGCCTGCCAAAGCCGGATTTGTCCGTCACTATGTCCACTGGCCAGAAGACCGTCGCAAGAACAGTCCAGCGAAGTGGCAATCTCTTTCTCAGCAAGCGGCGTCTCCCAGAGCCGTCGCCCGCTCTCGGCCTCCCAGATCCGAAGCGCGCCGGATGCGACGGCTAGCTCCCGGCCGTTGGGCAGCCACGCAATGGCGCGAATCGGGCCCGGCTCCACGAGAATTCGCGTCAGATCCCCAGTTCCCAAACGGAGAACACGAATGCAGCCGACCGCGTCGCCAACGGCCAGCAGACGCTCGTCGGGCGACACACTCAGGCATGTGACGGCTGCACGACCGCCGCGAGTTTCCAACGTCCAACCAAACGTGTCGGGCAGCGCAGCCGGCCGGTGCACCAGTGTCTGAAGATTGATAGGTCCCGAGGTTCCGCTCGGCGCCGCAAACGGAACCTCCGGCCGGGCAATCCAGACACCCAATGCAACCGAAAGGCCCAGGGCACAGAGTACCAGCCAGCCCCAACGCTTCAATCCGCTGCCAACCGGCAGGTGGAGTCGCCCGCCGGTGGACATCACCTGGCCGAGAGGCGGACACTCGCCCACCGTGGCCGTGGGACCCCATGCCGGGGTGTTGTCCTGTGCACCGGGAGAAGATTCGCAGCCTCTTTGCGGCAAACGGCCGATCAGCGCCGACAAGTCGGCGCCGGTAGCCCAGGTACGGACCAACGCTTCGACCTCGTCCATGCCGTCCGGTCGATCCGCCGGGCGCTTGGCCAACATGCGACGGAGGAAGTGAACCAGGCCATTGGGTAAATCGGCGCGCAGCCTGCGAATGTCAGGGATTCGTTCCTTCGAATGCGCCAGAAGCTTTCGACCCAACGTGTTATGTCGCGTATCTTCGAAGGGGGCGCGCCCGACCAGCAGATAAAACAGGGTGCATCCTAAGGCGTAGATATCCGACCGGGCATTGGCTTGACGCGCGTCTTCTCCTTGTTCCGGCGCCAGGTAATCGCCGCTGCCAAGGATTTGATCTTCAACCGTGTTTCCCGATCCGCCATCTTCTTCCGAAACCAAACGGGCAATGCCCAGGTCGAGCAGTTTGACCGTTCCTTCCCGGGTAACCATCAGGTTGGATGGCTTGACATCGCGGTGGACCAGGCCGTGCTCGTGGGCATGATGGAGACCTTGGGCGGCTTGGGCAATCACTTCGCACGCGTCGGATACCCGAAGCGGGCCGAGCTGATCGACCAAACGCCGCAAGTCGGCCCCGACCACCAGTTCCATGACCAGGAAATGTCGACCGTCAGCCTCCCCGGCATCGTAGGCCTGCACCAGATTCGGGTGATCCAGTCGTCCGACGGCCTCCATTTCGCCCAGAAATCGGGAGACGGAAGATGGTTGTTCCAGCCGATCGGCGCGGAGCACCTTGATGGCGGCCGGCCGCTTCAATCGCGAGTGCATTGCGCGATAGACGGTCCCCATTCCGCCGACCCCAAGCTTTTCGAGCAATTCGTACTGCCCGAGCCGGTCTGCAACCTCAGCGCACTCACCAAGGGATGGAGCTTGTGGCAATGCTATGGGCAGACGACTTTCCATCGGAATCGAGCACCCCCCCAAATACTATAGAACAACTCGAGTTTCCTTCTGGCACCATACACTTTTCAGAGCTCGAAGTCAAGTCGGGAAGCCCCTCCAGGGAGGTTGACTGAATGCCTAGAGGTGCCCTCATGAGTCAACTCGCTCGGGCCTTTGCGGCAGCCGGCGGCAAGATCGCTGTGAAGGTCGGCAATCAGAAACCTGGCCAGGGCAAACCTGCGGTGCATTCGTCCGAGAAAATCGTGTTGGAAGCCACGTTGTCCGAGTAGCAAGGAGATGCTGGGCAGTTCCGGCCGTGGAAGAGGATTCGCAGCCGTTCCCAGGCGATTGTCCCCTTTTCGGATAGCCCCTCCGAATCCACTAGGGGCCACTCGGGGAAAACAGACTCCGCACCCAGCGCGACAGATCCTTGGAAAGCCGCCCGCCGTGGACAACTTCGCCAAGAACCGGGCAGGTGCAGTACGTCTGCAACTGCTGTACGTTGTCGGCAACGCTCGGATCGTTCGTTTGCAGGACAGGCGAATTGAAGATGATGCCGGCGATGGGCAGGTGGCGACGCTCGGCCGCCTCGACCGACAGCAGCGTGTGATTGAGCGTACCCAGCGCGTTCCGGCTGACAATGACGAGCGGGAAGCCGCAATCGGCGGCCAGGTCGGCAACCAGTTCCCGCTCGCCCAGCGGCGAGAGCAATCCGCCGGCCCCTTCCACCAGAATGAAATCGCTGTGCGCCTTCCAGTAGTCGAGCCCCGAACGGAGCAGATGGGCATCGAGCCGCTTGGCCTCGGCCCTCGCGGCCAGATGGGGCGCAAGGGGCGCCACGAAACGTTGGGGACAGACGTGCCGGAGTTCACCTGGACGACCCGCGGCCTCCCACAAGGCGACCGCGTCTTCCGACACCAACTCGGGCGGCTGTGATGGATCGGCGGCGGGAACGGTTTGGCAACCGCTGGCCGCCGGTTTGTAGACACCCACGCGGCAACCGGCCGCGGCCAGTTCTCCGGCCAGCAATGCGGCAACGTAGGTCTTCCCAACTTCGGTATCGGTGCCGGTAATGAAGAGTCCGCGCGTCATGGGCTACCGTTGTTTGGCATAGAACAGGGCCAACCGGCCGCCAAGCGACTCGGCCGTGCCGGTCAGGTCCAGCGACTGCGAGAATCCGACCGGCGCCAGCCAGAAATAGCGCCAAGCCATGCTGCCGGCGCGACCGCTTAAGGTTGTCTGGAAGTCGCCCGATTGGCCGAGCAGCAAGTCGAGATTCGGCGCCGCCCAGCCGTCCTGGACCGCACCATCAATGACCATTTCGGCAATGCCGGTTTCGTTGCCGCCGAGAGACTCGCAGGCAATCGCGATCAGGCGCCCGGCGCCTGCGTAGTGCGCAAGCGATCGGCCGCCTTCTCCGGCAGGTAGGAACGCGCCGCGCAACCGCATCATGGCAGCGACTTCCTTCGCGCGGTCCCCTTCCGCCGGTTCCACGCACACCTCAACGGCGATATTCTTGATCGGCTGATCCCCCGCGTTCCGAAGCGAAAACGTAATGCCGTTGCCGAACGGCATCGCCTGCGTCAACCCGAGTCCGTTTCGAGAGAAGTTCACCAGGTTGTAATAGTTCTTCGGCCCGGTCAGACCGGCCAGCCAGAAACGGACCGGGGCGGACACGGCCGGTTCCGATTCTCCGTCGACGGTCACGGCCAGCCAGAGGTTGTTGTTCTGCAGCAGTTGCTGCTCCATGCGCAGCCGGACATAACGCACGATACCGGCGCCGTCCACTGCAAGGACCGGCTCGGTCGCGCCCGGCGCCAAGGTCTCTTTGTCGGAGGACGACCGCGGCAGAATGCCCGGATTGCGATAGTCGCCATACCGATACTTCAACTGCCGATAGACCACGCAGTCGGGCCAGCCGCGCGGCAGAGAAACGCCCGGCCCCGTAAACGTCCGAACGTCATACTCCGACGGAACCGTGACGTAGTCGATTCGGCAAGCGCCTTGTTGCGCGTCGCGCAAGACGATTCGCAGGCTTTTTGCATATGCCAGGCAGGTGACAACCGGATTGCTGTAGTCGCTCATCTGCGGTACGGCGCCGCGAAGCTGGTTCGGTTTCACCTCGATGCGAGGCTTCTCTTCGCCGTCGAAGTAGAAAGCCAGTTTTCCTTCAGGCATATCCTGGGCGAAACGCACCACGGCGCCCGGACCGGTCAACTCGGCCAGAACGTGTTCCCCCGGTTCTGCCTCGGCAATGGTTTTGCTTACCGTACCGGAGGCAATCCCGTCGTCCCGGGCCAGCAGCCACGGGTTCATCACACGATCGATGACGTCGGCAACATTTCGCGGCGGGGTTTCATGCCAGACGTCCAAGCCGGTTCCCGCCGGCGCCTCGAGCAGCCGGATGTCGCGAAATCGGGTCCAACCGCCGTGATCCTGGAATCCGAGCCAGCCGTGCAGGGCGCGATGGCGGAGTTCCGGATGGTGCTCCAGATTGCCGTGCTGGACCAGTTGACCGTTCTCCCAGACGCTCACCATGTAGCCGTCGGCCTTGACAACCAGGTGGTTCCACTGTTCCGATTGTCGCGCCATGGCCACGGGCGGCAGATTCCCGTAGATTGCCAGATGCCCGCCCTTGCCCATGTTGTTCTGATCGAGGATTTGGAGTTCCATGCCGTCACTCGACGGCCAGGCGTTTCGCGGGGTGCGCAGCCCGAGTCCGGAGTTGGTTCCCTTCTTCACCTTGTAGTCGAACGAAAGGGTGAAATTCCCGTACTCCTTTTCCGTGCGAAGATAGTCGCCGGCGCTTTCGGTGCGGACGATCTGGCCGTCCTCCACTCGCCATTTCGACAGGTTCCCGTTGCTTCGCCAGCCGGTCAGGTCGGCGCCGTTGAACAGAGGTTCTCCGGCCGGTTCCTCAACACGCATATCGGTGACTGCTCCCTCGCCGGCGGACAAGGCAAGCCCCAGACCGAATCGGCGCTGGGCATCGAGAGGGACGGACCACAACGTCACGTCATCTACGGTCAGTTCCAGGTTGCCTTCGGCGCGGCGCAGGACCGCGGCATGCCGGCCTTCCGCCTTGCGGGCGAGCTTGCCGCCTTCGTGGCACGGGGTGTCGCCATCGTGAAGGATGCCGCAGCGATCGCCCTCGGCAAACGTGACGGCCAACCCCGGCCCGTTCGGTACCTCGGGCAGGAGCAGTTTCCACGCGCCTCCTTCGGAAACTGTCCATTGCCAATGCAGTTCAAAGTCGCCGAATGTGAAGCCGGACACCAGCGGCGTTGCTTCCGCCGTGCCGACAAGTGTACCGTCCGTCATGGTCCAGCCGGCCGGCTGCTGCCTGCCATATTGCCAGCCAAGAACCGAGTCGGGGCGGAAGAGCTTCACGCCGGCCGTTTCTTCGGCAGAAAGCGGGGCAACCATACACACACTGGAGCACAGGGTCAGTAGCGCAAATCGTATCATTGTAGATGTCTCCGAACGATGCATGGAAGCGCTATCTGAAGTCGCGGCGCTCCTCGATGAAATGCTTGTTGCAAGGGGGAACGGGAAGACCGGCCATCTGCGTCACACTTCGAGAAACTCGTTGATGGCCTCGCGCATCACGGCCCGGTCCGGATCAACGCCTGTCCACAGCCCGATGGCCTCCGCAACCTGTTCCACATACATCCCCAAACCCTCGATGACGGGACACCCGTGTTCCGCCGCTTCACGCAGGAATTGGGTATCGGGCGGGTCGGCGGTCATGTCGGCCACAAGCGTGTGCGGGTCGAGCGACTCGATGGACAGCGGCACGCGCGCATTCGGGTCCTCCCGGCCTATCGTCGTGGCGTGAACCAACAGATCGACTCCGGCCGGCAGCTCCAGTTCGCCCTCCCAAGGCAACGGAGTCGCAGCCACCTCGAACTGGGCCTTCACACGATCGGCCAGACTTGTCGCCTGCTCAGAGTCTCGGCCGCAGAGGACAATTTCGGCCGGCTTGAGCCGAGCCAGTTCGCAGGCTGCGGCCCGTGCCGCGCGTCCGGTTCCCAGAATTGCAATCCGGTGCTCGGCGGGCTCGAACGCGCCGCGCAACCGGGCCAGAAGGCCGCGGGCTTCGAAGTTCTCACCGATCCAGACGTCGGCCTCGCGGTACACAACGTTCAGTGCGCCGACGAACTGGGCCGTTTCGCCGCAACGATCCAGCAAGGGCAAGGCTGCCTCTTTGTGGGGATAGGAAACATGCCCCCCAACAAACCCCATCGCACGCATCCCTCGAATGGCATCCGCCAGCCCCTCAGGCTTGACCTCCACCGTGTGGTAGACCCAATCGAGATCGTGGTGTTCGAATGCCCGCTTCACCATGAATTCGGTCGGGTTACCACCGGGCCGATCGGAGAGCAGGACGAGGATAGGTTGGACAGATTGGCTGGTCACGGGCAGGATTCCGAACTCGGTTGCGTTGGGAGGCGGCCGACCGCCGATGCCACCATTCTAGCGCAATCGGCCGAACAACGCAACGCGATCATCGACCGAACAGCTCGGTGAAGTAGGTCCCAACCTGCCCCATTCCAACACGGGTGTGATTGCCTAGCATGTTCGTGTGATGCCCCGGACTGACGAACCAGGCCATATTCACCGCCTGACCATCCGAGTAACCCATGGCGATATTCTCGCCCGAGGCGGTTGTCCCAAACCGCTTGGCTCGGTCCCAAGGAGTCGTCTTCCCCGGCAGCGGCGACTCGTGCGCAAAGAACTTGTGAGTCTGCATGTCGTTGGAATGGTCGCGAGCCGTGGCGCAGAGCTGCAAATCGATGAGTACGGCCGACAGTCCCAGCAAGTTTCGGGTGAGGTTCAGCGCCAGTACGGCCCGTGCTTCTTCCGGTTCGAGTCGGGTCGCCAGGCGATTGTTCGCGGCGAGGATTTGCCTTGTCTGGGCGTCCATTGGGGCCGCCAGGCCGGCGGCCATCGACTCCTCGCCGGCCAGATACGCCTCGAAACTCGGCGGGTCTTTCGGCTTGTTCTCCCCGTCGGGCGTCTGCTCGTACAGCGCCACCGCACATCGCTGCCAAAGCGCGCCGAGTTCCCCCAGTCGTTCGCGGTCCGCCTGCAATGCAGGCGAGGCTTCCAGCACCGTCTCGCGACCGATGACGAAGATTTCCTGCAGCCAGGTCAACGCCGGCGCACCATCCTGAATGATGAGCTCCTTGGTGAAGTTGGGCTGGTGTTGCAGCCCGAGTACCTTCTGTCGCAGGGAGGCGACTTCCTGAAGGTCGGCCTTCTCGATGTGGCTCTTGGACCGGCTGGCCGCCTGCTGATAGAACGCATTTCGATAACGCGTCAGTTGCGGCTGCATTTCGCGACCGATCGCGTCGTACAGTGCCGTAACGTATGCCGTCCCTTTGGCAATCGCCGCTTCGACGATCTCGTTACGTTTCGGAGGATCGCGCCGCGCCATGCGAAACTGGCTGAGCATGGCGCTGATGGCGCGGCGGTCTTCTACGGAGGTCGTGTCTTGCTGCGGCGCCAATTGCGCCATCGCTGCGGCCGCCAGCAACAGCCAAAGCAGCCCGGCGCCCAGAATTGGCCGAATCGGGCTGAAGGACTTCTTCCGATCGATCATGACAAGGCCACCTCTCTTACAGCAAACTCTGGCCGACGGCCTATTGCCCATCTCGAGCGCCGACGGCCCGAAACGCCGCCTTGGCGGTTCAACAAACTCCCACTTCCGAATCTCTATCTTCTCTTCCGCCGAATCAGCAGAACACCTAGACCGGTAAGAGCGAGAATGAACGCGCCAGGTTCCGGAACGAAAGCAACCGCCAGCCCGCTGGTCGTTTGCACAACGTCGAAGTAACCGGCCCCGGTATTGTTGGCGAATGCACTGGTGTCCAGCACGAACAGGTCGTCGCTGAACGCGCCGGCAAGCTGCTCGTATGTGATGAACTCCCACTCGCAAGGTTCGGTGGCGACGAAGTTCGCAGCTTCACCTGCCGTCGTTCCGGAAAGCGAAACGATCTCGATCGTGAACGGGTTGCCTGCACTCAGACCGGAAAGATCGAGCGTTCCCGTGCCGCTGCCATCGGTAACGGTCAGCAGATCCCAGCCGTCGGGCCCACCTGCATCGCCGAGTGCATCGTTGACTTCGAGTTGGAACGTTCCGCCCGGATTCCACGTTGTACCGCTAGCCGTCAGATTACCGACGCTGGCGCCGGGCGCCAGGACACCGCCCGTATCGATGACTGCGGCGCCCAGAACCGTACCCGAACCGGCGAGCACTTGGCCTCCAGCTACGGAGAAGTCGTTGTCCATGCCCGTTACGTCCAAGGTTGCCCCGGCGTCGACCGTGATTCGGCTGCTATTGGCGATTGAGCCGCTCCCACTCAGGATGAGAGTTCCAGCTTCGATGGTCGTGGCGCCCGTATACGTGCAGGAGTTGGAGAACTGCTGCACGCCGCTACCTTGCTTGACGATGGAAAGCGCACCCGAGATATGCCCGCTGTAGTCCCAACTTCCGCCATCGGTGATCGTGAAGGTGGCAGGCGTGGCCGAAGAGTTGCTTACGGCGAGATTTCCGCCCAGAGCGATAACGCTCTCATTAATCCCATTTAGGTCGTACGTTCCGCCGCCGCCCGAGTTGTTGTGGAGCCGGCCGTTTCCGTTGATCAAGGCGTTGGAAGCAAGGCGAATAGTCCCGCCGTTCACCTGTACTCGGCCCGCGAAACCGCCGTTCGCGCCGTTGAACAGGACGGTACCCAGGCCGTATTTAATGATTTCGCCACTGCCCGTGACCGTTCCGCTGACGGTCAGGTCGTTCGCCGCGTCGCCGTTATCGATAATGAACTCCGTGTCGGCCGCAAGTTCCAGAGCGCCGGAAAGTGTTACCGCCGTGTTGCGCGAGATGTGAATACTCGGGCGAAGCACACCATCGGCCTGAAAACTCAGGGCCTGCCCGCCCGTGTCGACGGCATTGGTCATTCCGGCGCCGGTGACCTGAAGTCGATTGAGCACGAAAGGCGCGGCGACATCCTGCGTTAACGCGCCGACGTTTGTATCGCCGGTGATCCAGATATCGGTCGACGTGGAACTCGCCGGCGTCGCGCCTCCGTCCCAGTTGCCGCCCGTGCTCCAATTGCCGTCGGTCCCGCCGCCGGTCCATGTGGCGGCCGTGCGCAGAAATGCATCGCCGAAATATCCGTGATCCGAGCCGATTCCGTTGTTGGAATCGGAGATGGCCAGGGTCAGATACCTGGCTGTAGACGCCAGTTCAATAAACAACGCATCTTCACTATTGCTGACACTATTGCGATTGGCGGCAAGCACCCCGTCGACAAAGACCCAATAACTGATCGAACCATCAGCTTTCGGACGCGAATCGCCGGCGTAGACGGTGAACAGGTTCGGCGCCGAACTTGTCGCCGAGCGGATTGCCGCCAGGTCGAAGGTGATTCCCTTGTTGGCATGGGCCGCTATGAGGGAATGGCTGTTGGAGTCGTCCCGAAAGTCCGCGTAGATGGGACTGCACGGGTCCGTATCGAGGTTGTTTCCGTTGATCCACGGATTGTAATAGCCGGCGCTGGTCTGGGCGTCGAAGTCGTACGTTTCGCTGCCGCCGGTGATCGCAATGGCGCCTGCAGAACTGTTCGGGACGAACGTCCCGTCCACGTAGGCGTTGGAAGGGAAAGTCGTGTACGTCCCGGCCGCAGCACCGAGACTACCGGTCCCTCCAGTTCCCGGCAGCGAACCGTCGCCGCCGCCGATGGCATCGGCCAGGTCGAATACGAACGCTGCGTCGGCAGGTGGAACGGCGCATACCGATACCAGAAGGCCGATCGCTATCCCAATTCCCCGTAATGTGGCACTCAAGCATGAAGTCTTCATCGCGAGCCCCCTTCCTTTCAAGGAAAACCGATCCAGCGAAGGAAACAACAGGCGGAAAAGCCTGCAAAATCCATACTCATTTCCGCTGCCGGGATGTCGTGATTCTGCCGGCCCCTCTTGGCAGATGGCAGGACCCTATTCTGGATAAACTGAACTCGGCGCGAACGAGGGCGCCGTTCGACCTTGCGGCTATTCGTAGCGAGACAGGTCGGGTTTCACGTCGGCGCCGAGCAGGTCGTTTTCGGGCAGTGCGTCGCTATCGGGATCGAACCACTCTTTTTTGAACTCGACCCGCATCCCCTCCTGGGCGGCCTTATTGGTCGTCAGGGCGATAATGGCGTCGCCCATGGCAACCTTGGGATGGCAGTGGGGCTGCACTTCGGGGTCGGACGCATCGGGATTCTTGCGGATGCACCAGGCCCAGTGCTCAATCTGCTGCTGGTAACCGCGGTCGGCGTCCTTCATGGCCATCTGGCCGATGGCGGCCGATTCCGGATCGCCGGCTTCATCGACCACAAGGACCGGCCTGCCGAGTTTCTTGCCGAAGACGACCTTCGTCTTCGAGTTCGTGGCCGAGGTGCGCCATAGCGTGGCTTCCTTTTCGGTCAGCAATTGCAGCGACCCGTCGGTGCCCAGCACGGTTTCGCCGTAGCCGCCATAGCCGTTGCCGTTGATCGACGCGTACTGCACGCCAATGCGTTTCAACTCGCCGAGCGGGTCCTTCGCATCGTAGCCTTCCCCCGGATACTCGAACAGGCAGTAGACGTGATCGTCCACGTCACGGTCGGGCGGGAACAGCGGCCGGTTGCTCGCGGCGGCGACGCTCAGCGGATACTGCTTCTGCCCGTCGTGTGCCGCCGCAATGAAGATACTGGCGGCGTCGAGCTGGTGACTGCCCAACTCGGCCATGAGCCCGCCGCCGGTCCGGTCCCACAATCGCCAGCGGATCAGCTCTTCAATTGCCGGACATTCGTACAGGACCTTGCCGTTCGGATCGCGGACGGCGCTGTCGAGGTAACCGTATTTCGCAACGGCCTCGGCAATGGCCTCGTCGGCAATCTGCTCCTTCTTCTGGGCGACCTTCTGGGCCCACAGTTCGATCTCGGCCGGGTTCGGTTTCTTCGCATCCTGAAGCGATTTCAGCTTCCGCTGCCAACTGACCAGTTCTCGTTCGAGCTGCCCGGCCATATCGTCGCCCGGCTTGACCGATTTGGGCATGGGCTGCCGCCAGCTATCGCGGCCCGGCATATTCGCACGATGCCACTGGGCGCGGATGTAATGCAGATCGCCCAGCACGCCGCGCCGGATCAGATCGACAGCACTGAAATACAGAATGTTGTAATGCCGCTGGTGCCCCGTGGCCAGGTGCTTGCTGTACTGCTTCGCACCCCGGGCCATCTCCTTGCACTCGCGCACGCTGTGACCCATCAGCTTCTCGGTCAACACGTGCAGACCGGCCTTCATCGCGGCAATGGCGGCCGGGGCGTGCAGGTGCAACGGCATGGCGATAATGACCGCCTCCAGCCCGTCCTCCTTGGCGTTGGCCAGTAGTTCCTGGTAGCTGCTGTAGACCTTGACGTTCTTGCGGGCTTCGTCCTCCGTCTTCCACCCGTACTTCTTCATCAGGCCGGGACGCACCTGGGCCGCCGTATCGCTGTACACGTCGCCATGGAATGCACGATGCTGGTTGTACGGGCGGACGTCCGCAATCGCCTTCACCTGCACAAACTCCGGGTTGATCGCGCCGATCTGCACGCTCCCCTGATCGCCGGTGCCGAGTACGCCGATACGAAGCGGTTCGTCCAGCTTCGCGTCGTAGCCGAACCAGGCATGACCGGGCAGACCGCCCGCCGCAATCGCGTCCTGGATGCGCGCCACGAGATACTCGCGCCGACTGGGCGAGCCGCCGGGCCCTTTCACGTCGCTGCCAATGGCGGCGAAGAAGTTCTCTTTGCCGACGGCCAGATCCTCGGGCTTCAAGTGCATGATCGTCTTCTCTCCGAAAGGATGCCTTTTTTTGGATTCAGCCTGACCCAGCCGGGCGGTCCCAGCAGCGGCTGCCTGGACGCCGCGGTCCGGTCAGATGTCTCTTTGCATTTCTGCGGTGTGGGTTGTTCTCGGCCTTTGCCGAACGAGCTTAATCTGGCGGTTCTTCCGGGGATAATCGCCCCTAGGCCAGATGCTTGTCAGGCGTTCTCATATCTTGTACGTGTCGCGGGTGGTGTCCGGTTTGACGCCCTCGGGTGTCGCATCGCTCTCCGGATCAAACCACTCGGGATTGAACTCGATGCGCTCTTTGCGCTGGGCTGCGATGTTCGTCGTTAGCGCGATCACGGCATCGCCCAAGGCCACCTTGGGACGACATCGCAACTGGTGCTCCGGCGATGGGTTACGAATGCACCATGCCCAGTGCTCCGCCTGCTCCTGGTAACCGCGGCTGATCTTGGCGCTCGGTCCTGTGTCCTTCGCTTTCTGAACCGGTCCGGACGCCTGCGTATCCAGCGAGGGACCTGCCTGCACGTTCATGCGGCTCGACCTCGACGCGCTTTGCAGCAGGATGGCCTCCTGCTCGCGTTCGAGGATCAGGGTCCCATCGGTTCCGAAGGCGATTTCGCCATAGCCGCCGAACCCGTTCCCGTTGATCGAGGCATACTGCACGCCGATCTTCTTGCGCCGGGCGATGGGATCTTTGGGATCGTAGCCTGGGGCAGGGAACTCGATGATGCAGAAGACGTGGTCGTCCGATTCGCGATCGGGTCCGAAAAGACTCCGGCTCGCCGCGCCAACGACGTTCAGCGGGAGCTGCTTTTCGCCGCCGTGCGCCGCCGCAACGAAGATGCTTGCAGCGTCCAACTGGTGGCTTCCCAACTCGGCCATCAGGCCGCCGCCGGTTCGATCCCAAAGTCGCCACCGAATCAACTCCTCCAGGGCCGGCCGGTCGTACACCTGGCCGGGGAACGTGAACTGCTCGCTCGTATATCCGTATTTCTCGACCAGACGTTTGCCGTCCTCGCCTTTTTCGTTGAGCAGCCGATCGGCAATCTGGGCTTCGAGTTGAGCGACCTTGCGCCGCCAATTGTCGATTTCGGCGCCACGCGCACTGTCGAGTTGCCCTCGCCACGCCGCGAGCTGTTTCAGGAGCTTCTCGTTGTCCTTGTCTTCGGGCTTGACTTCGGGCGGCAACGGCTGTTGCCAGCTATCGGTACCGGGCAGGTTGCCCCGGTGCCACTGGGCGCGAACGTAGTGCAGATCGCCCAACAGGCCGCGTTTGATCTGGTCGACCGCATTATCGTACAGAATGCTGTAGTGGCGCTGGTGCCCCGTGGCCAGGTACTTGTTGGTTTCCTTGGCCACGCGCGCCATTTCCTTGCACTCGTGGACGCTGTGGCCCATGAGTTTTTCGGTCAGCACGTGCAGGCCGGCCCGCATGGCGCAGATGGCCGCCGGAGCGTGCAAGTGCAACGGCAGCGCGATAATGACCGCTTCAACGCCGTCCTGGCGCGCGTTCCGGATCAGATCCTGCCATGGACCGTACACCTTGACGTGCTTGCGGGCTTCGGCCTCGGTCTTCCAGTCGAACCGGCGGAGCATTCCGGGGCGGGCCTCCAGGGCGGCGGCGCTGTACACGTCGCCGTGGAAGGCTCGGTGGACGTTGTACGGACGGATGTCGGCAATCGACCGGACTTCCATATAGTCGGGATTGATGGCGCCGAGCAGTACGCTCCCCTCGTCGCCCGTTCCGATAATGCCGACGCGAACCCGATCGGGCACCGACGCGCCGTAACCGAAGTAGAACGCGCCCATTCCGCCGACGGCCACGGCCCCGGCCGCGGCGCTTCCCTTGATGAAATCGCGGCGGTTGACGGTTCCCGCGGGACCGTGGATGACGCCGTTGATCGCATCAACGAAGTCGCGTTTTCCGGCTTCTCGCTGTTCTGGGGATAGGTCCATCATGGCGGTAATTTATCTACTGGTGATTGGTTGCTGGTGATTCGTTGACAGCCGTGCAGGCGGACGGTTTCGAGCATTTCGAGCGTCCGCCACGCGAGCTACGCATCGGCAGCCTTGTCCGGCTTCGCCGACTTCTTGGCTACCTTCTCGTAAAGCCGCAACGCGTAATTCTCCACAAAGTAGTCCAAGCCGCCCCAACGCCCTACGGCCGTCGAGGCCAGCACGAGCATGGCCACCATCTCCACAAAGTTCTTGTCGACCACAAGGGCATGGCCCACCACTTCCGGAGCAGGCGGGTAAATGGTCGGCCACGGCGGCTGCGTCAGCAGTACGAAGACCAGGAACACCGCGCCGCCGAGGGCCGCAAAACGCGTGCACAGCCCCACGACCAGGCAGAAGCCGATGGCCGTCAGGGCCCACGTCACGGCGAAGTTCAGCAAGTCGGTAATCGTCCAGGCGACGGGAAGATCTCCGCGCTGTCGCTGCGATTCGTCCAGCACGTCCCACATGGCGTTATGGAGGCCCTCCTCCATGCTGTCGAGTTCGCCGAGCCAGCCGCCGACTTCGCCGCGCAGCTTCATCATGTCGCCCCAGATGCGTTCCTTCTGGTGCGCCGCGCCGTTATTGCCGCCGTACTTGCGAGCTTCCCACCGGTCGAGCGCCGCGAAATAGGCGGCCACGTCCGGCTGGATGTCGTAGGCATAGTCTTCCACCGACTGACTGTAGCGGCGAACGATCTGCTGAAGCTGAAGCTTCTGCGAGTCGCTCAGCTCGTACTTGTTGGCAACGCCCTGTCGAAGCTTCTCCCACCGGTCCACATACTGGTGCACTCCGGTCATCTGCCGTTCGACCGCCAGGATGACCTGACCGCCCGCGCCAGAGACCTTGCCGGCCTCAAGGGCCGCCTTGGCGTCGAACTTCTCGGCGCTCGGGACAATGGCCGTATAGGAAGTTTCGCCGCCGACAGCGGCCGCATGCAGATCGGCCAACTCGTCGGCGAACTGGGTCTCGATCTCTCCCAACCGGGTCACCCAATCGGTGAGCTTTTTGCCGGCGGCTTCCGCGGCGTCCTTCCCTTCCTCGGCGCTGCGCGCCAGCACAGAGACGATCTCGGCTCGCTCGTCGCGAAGGAAATCGCCCAGCTTGTCTTCAGCCTCCCAGAGTGCTCTCAGACTCCCCGCCTGGAAGTCGCGCAGCTTCTGTTCGCTCGCTTCATCGTTCGCATCCTTAAGCTGGCCCGCAACGCGCTTCTCGAGGTCGTCACGGTAGCTTCGCCATGCATCGCGCAACGGGTTGGCTACGGCAGCCGGCTCGATCTTCAAACGGCTTCGGCCATTGATATCGGGCAGCATGGCGTAAAATAACGGGGCCGCTGGTCCTTTCGCATTGGCCAGGAACCCTTCAGCCGAAAACTGCGGGTTCGTGATCTTCCACACTCCCTCGTACAGGAAGTGAACGCCAATGCTTAACCGCAGCGCCACCAGCAGCACCACGGTGAGCATGCTGATCTGGAAAGTGCGGTATCTCAGGGGAATCCTCCTTCGCGGTGCGCGATCAATAGCTAGGGAAATGGACAGGGTACCGTTCCGAGCGGGCCAACCGGTAGCAGGCGGGACGCGGGGAGAGTGCCTCACCTGGGCACGTCTAATACTATTCTAACCACACCGAACACGCGTTGCCAAGGGCCGAGAACCGAGATTTGGCGCACGGCGGCCCGCAAACCCTCGCGTCTGCGGGGAAGAACGCCCCCCTCGCGGCAAATCCAGAGTCATTTGCTTGTCAGGCGGAAATCCGCGCTGCCCGTACCCCCGTCGGGCACCTCGAAAACGATCTTCGACAACGCAGGATCGCTGTATTTCGAGGGAATCATCTGACCCGGAAGCCGGACGCCCGGGCCGCCTCCATGCGCCATGGCCAGGGCCTCCAATTGCCCGATATCCATGCCATTTTCGGGATCGTTGAACTCGCTGTTGACCACCTTGCTGAAGCGGAGCTTGTTCTCGCCCGGTTCAGCCCCCTGCACCAGCTCGTACGTCCCGTCCGCCGCGGTCACGCCGTAACCGGCGTGGTTCTCCGACGCAAAATAAACCTCGACGCCCTCCACCGGTTGCCCGTCCAGGTAGACCGTCCCCGAAACGTTGACGGTCTCCACCCCACTCTGGCCGCAACCTGCGGCAACGACAAGGGCAGAAACGAATACAAACACGATGCGCGGAATTGCAGGTTGCGGATTGGACATGAAAGCCTCTCAGAAGTCGCTCACCGGCTCGCCGTCGTGAACGTAGTTGAGCCGGCAGAAGGTCGGGTAATCGATACTGTTACTCAGAGATCTGGCGGAACCATCGCCGAAGACGAACTGGGCGCTACCGGAATGCGCACTGTTGAACACCCAGGCATAGCTCCTCTTCTGCGAATCGCCGCGCCAGATGGCGTTGATGTTGTAATCCTGTGCATCCTCGGGCAGGTAGTCTCCCATAACGCTGCCGCCCGAACGGGTCACCACGCGCCCGTGGCAGCATGTATGCGTACCGGTCAGTCCCCACGGACCGTAGACCGTAGATGTTTTGTAGCGACCGCCGACCGCCTCGCCTACCGCAATACAGTTGCTGGTTCCGTCGGTAACCGATGCGAAGTCGGCCGCCCCGTTGTTGCCGAACATGCCTTGGCGAATATCCGTGCCATACAGATCGTACGGGCCGCTGTAATCCGTGTATACGCCTGAAGCAAACAGGTAATTGGTCCGCCACGCCTTGTTGATCACGTACGACGACGATTCCGAACTGTACGGCAGACTCTGCCGCGGAGCCGACGGGCATACCAAGATCGTCAGCCGGGTTTCGCTGATCAGCGCCTCATTGTTATTGCTGCTGTCGCCACGCAGGCTCAGGCCGCTTGAGGGGTTCGACGCATTGGAATAGACGTTGAAGTTGTACGTCTGGTGAAGGGCCGTCTGCTCGAAAAACGGCAGCAGCATGGCCCAACCGGTCGTGTTCAATACGCCTTCGGGATAGTAAGTGGAGGCCTGGCTGCTACTACCCCGGCCCGAGTTCAACAGCGCCGGCGGCAGAATCGAATGCGAGTTGTGGTAGTTGTGCAGCGCGAGCCCGATCTGCTTGAGATTGTTCAGGCATTGCGCTCGCCGAGCCGCCTCCCGGGCCGCCTGCACCGCCGGAAGCAGCAGGCCAATGAGGATGCCGATGATCGTAATCACAACCAGCAGCTCAACGAGCGTAAAGGCCGTATTCGGAGATTTCCTGCCGTGGTTCATGGGACGCGTCCTGACGAAGAGAGTCCGGGTTTCAGGTCGAATGTGAAATAGCGCCGGCCGGAACCGACCGTCGCGGCCAGGCCGGAGCTTTCCGGCTTGGAATAGAATTCCGGTGCAATCCAGCGACTTGGCGCGAAGTCCAGATTGCAGTCTCCGCTGCCTGCCGGGCCGTCGTCGATTTCGGCGCCCGAATCGTCGCTCCCGCCAGCACCGCATGGAGTCCAGGGAACGAACGCGGTGACCGTTACCCGGTGTTCGCCGGGCAGGGCCCCGTCGCCCGGTTCGAAGGTGGTGAGCCGGAAGTAACCTTCCGTGTCCGTCCTGCCCGTCGCTACGCGCGAACCATCTTCCGGAATGAACATGACGGTCGCGCCGGGCAGCGGTTCGCCGTCCAGCAATACCTGCCCCTCGCACCGGACCGTCGGGCCGCCGCACCCGGCGATGCACGGCAAGTAGGCCGCCCCCAGCAGCAGGCCGAGTATCCGAACGGGCCGATCGCGAAGGTAGAGTTGTATCATGGTACGGAAATGCTGTGACTATCGGCGATTGCCCCCAGGCATTGATAGGTCCAACCGTCGATCGATTCGGAAAGGAACTTCACTCCGCCATCGCCAAACAGGAACGAGACACCGCCGGGATGCATCGACTTGAAACCCATGCTCACGTTCCCGTTGCAGTCGGTCCGGCAGCCGTCGACCAACTGCCACGTCCCGCGATGGCCGCACGAGTCGTAATTCATCGGGATGGTCGTGGCGGCACTGCCGCTGCCATGACTGGAGCAGGCCCAGGTTGCCCGGGCCGATGAGGTGCAGCGCGGGCGGAACTCGCCCATGAAGATCGTATTCGACAGGCCGTCGCGAATGGTCGCAAGCTCGACGGCCGGGTGCACCGTTCCCGAATGGTGCCCCACAAACGGCCCGGGGGCGGGAAAACCGGCGCGCCGGAACCCGGCGGGCGGAACCAGCCGGGTCTTGAACAGCTCGTTGAACGCCTTCCCCTCCGGGCAAAGGCATGGACTGCGCCAGTTGCCGCCATCCGAGACAATCCGCGGACCCGACGAACCCACGTAGCTGACGAAACAGTACTTCTTCGGATTCATGTTCCTCGAATCATCGCTCGGGCACATGAAAAGGGGGATACGGTGCTTGCGAAACCGCTCGATGTCAGGGTGACGATCGAACATGTCCACGTCCGGGTCATAATCCGGGTACTTGTCGGCCACGTCGTAAAACTCGTCGTGAATCGCCTGCTGTTCAAGCATCGGCAAAATCTGCACCAGCATGTTGCCTTTGCCCTCGATCAACGGCGGCGGCTCCACACCGCCATCCCACCGAGCCCAATAGCCCATCGGCAGCGACCCGTTCAACGACTCGTAACTGTGCAGAGCAATCCCGAGCTGCTTCAGGTTGTTGTTGCACTGAGTACGACGCGCCATTTCGCGCGCCCCTTGCACGGCAGGCAGCAACAGCGCAATCAGAATGCCGATGATCGTCACCACGACCAGCAGCTCGACGAGCGTAAACGCCTTCTGCGTTCGAAAAGTCACGACTCCACTCACGGGGCACCT
Source organism: Thermoguttaceae bacterium (assembly GCA_040772845.1). GTDB lineage: Bacteria > Planctomycetota > Planctomycetia > Pirellulales > Thermoguttaceae > PWXP01. The sequence goes on along the minus strand of JAXGXG010000001.1, from coordinate 2,495,125 downwards.
CCCGCCGCGAAGCCTCGCTGGCCCAATAGACCAAACGCTCGAATTGCTTGTTGTCTGAATCCGTCAGTCGGCTACCTCCACCCACCACGGTCCGAGAAGCACTCTTCCGAAAAACGCAAAACAACGAACGTTCCTAGATAAGACGTACCGCCAATATCGCAAAAAGCCCACAAAAATGCAAACGCACTCCCCCTGCCCGAACCCGAAATTTCTGGAAAAAACCGAGGAGAACTCCCCAGCAGAGGGGCTGGGACTACCGCTGATACAAACACGCACCCAACTGATCCCCCCAAAGGAAGTGAATTTGGTTCCGGCCGCCCGTTTCTTCCCGCGCGGCGCCGGCAGAGAATGGACGGGGGCGTTGCCCGTAGCCAACGGACTATGGCTGCGGGCAGGGCAAGCCGGCCGATGGCCTTTTCCGGCCATGCAAGTCCGTTGCTGCACCCGGTGCACAACGTCCAGAAACGGTAACCGTTCACGGGGAACTGTCGCCCTCGTATGCCGTGGAGAAAACGGTTTGCGCCGCCGGCCCGTCAGCGGCTACCAGAAACGCTTGACCGTCCTCTGGCAAGCGATTAGATTCGGTAGCGACCAAGGCCGGACTACGATCCAACCACGTACCACCAAACTTCCGAGGATGGCAGCATGAACCGACGCGAATTCCTGGCTCAATCACAAAAGACAACGCTCGCTATGGCCGCCGGTACCGTGATCCTGAGCGATCCGAAATCGGCCCGAGCCGCGCCTGCCAATGAGAAGGTCGTTCTCGCCATTGTTGGCTGCCACGGTCGCGGTAACATGATCGCCCAGGGATTCACCCGGCGCGACGATTGCGAAATGGCCTACATCTGCGACGTCGATTCCGGCCTGTTCGAGTCGCGGTCGAAGTGGCTTGCCTCCTGCCAGGATGGGAAGGTCCCCAAGTGCGTGCAGGATTTCCGTAAGATGCTCGACGACAAGGCGGTGGATGCCGTCCTGATTGCGACCCCGCCGCACTGGCATTCGCTGGCGACCATCTGGTGCTGCCAGGCCGGCAAGGACGTGTACGTCGAAAAACCGCAGAGCCACAATTGCTGGGAAGGCCGCAAGGCCGTGGAGGCCGCACGCAAGTACGACCGGGTCGTGCAGGTGGGCATGCAGAACCGTTCGGCGCCGTACCTGATGGCCGCCAAGAAGTACATTGACGAGGGCCGGCTCGGTAAGATCCACCTGTGCCGCGTCTTCAATCAGAAGGGCGAGCCGAACTTCCCGGTCGAACCGGACGCCGAGACACCGGCCGGTTTCGACTGGGATATGTGGAACGGGCCGGCCCCGGAACACGCGTACAATCCGATGCTGCGGCGGCACTGGCGCCACCTGTGGCGTTACTGCGGCGGCGACATGACCTACGACGGAATCCATCAGGTCGATATCGCACGCTGGCTTTGCGGAGTGAGCTATCCGCGAACGGTCTACTCCAGCGGCACGCGGTATCAGAGCGACGGCGGCGCGGAGACGCCGGACACCCAAATCGCCACGCTCGATTTCGACGACCTGACCATGACCTTCGAAATGACCCTGTTCACCCCTTACATGCTCAAGGCGGACAGCGGGATCCGCGACGGCGACATGTTCCCCCACTGGCCGCAGAACACCGAGCGGGTCGAGCTGTACGGGACCGAAGGGATGATGGTCGTCGGCCGCATGGGCGCAGGTTGGGAAGTGTACATTCGTCCGAAGACTCGCCGGCCCGTGGTGCGCGATTCCATGTACGGCCGGTTTCCCGATCCGCCGCATCAGCAGAATTTCATCGACTGCGTTCGCAGTCGCCGTCGCCCGAATGCCGACGTGGAGCAGGGGCACATCAGCACCCTGCTGGTCCACTACTCCATGATCAGTTGCCGCATTGGCGGCGAGAAACTGGCCATCGATCCGAAGACCGAGCAGATCACCAACAGTCCGCAGGCAATGGAGTACTTCAAACGCGAAGGCCGCGCCCCCTGGACCGTGCCGGAAGAAGTCTGACACACGATTAGCAAATCTACGAGGATGGATCATGAGCCGTCTTGAGCGACGTGAGTTTCTCCGATCGGCCGCAGGTACCGGCCTGACACTTGGTGCAACGGGCTGGCTCGCACCACGGCCGGCAAGGGCGGCCCGTGCAACCCGAAAGATCAAGGTTGGCCAGATCGGGGTGGGCCATGCCCATGCCGGCGGCAAGATGGCCACCTTCCGCAAGCTGTCCGACGAGTTCGAGGTGGTCGGGGTTGTCGAGCCGTCCGAGGCGATCCGCAAGAAATGGCAAGACCATCCCATCTACCGCGATCTACCATGGCTGTGTACGGAGCAGTTGCTCAATACGAAAGGGCTGGAGGCCGTAGCTGTCGAGACCGGTGTCGGCAATCTGCTGTCGACCGCAGGGCAGTGTATTGCCGCAGGGATGCATATTCATCTGGACAAGCCGGCCGGCGAGTCGCTTTCGCACTTTCGGCGCGTACTCGATGAGGCAACGCGTCGCGGCCTGGCCGTGCAGATGGGCTATATGTATCGCAACAATCCGGCCTTTCAGTTCTGCTTCCAGGCCGTTCGCAACGGCTGGCTCGGCCGGATTACCGAAGTCCACGGCGTGATGAGCAAACTGATTGGCCCCGAGGCACGAAAGCCGCTGCTGCCTTATGCCGGCGGAACCATGTTCGAATTGGGCTGCCACCTGATCGACCCGCTCGTCACGGTTCAAGGCAAGCCCGAGCGGATTGCGCCAGTCGCCCGGCGCTCGCACCCGGAGATCGACAACTTGGCCGATACACAGCTCGCCGTGTTCGAATATCCGCAGGCGATCGCCACCATCCGGGCAACCGTGGTGGAGGCAGAAGGAGGACGGCGGCGGCAGTTCGTCGTCGCAGGCGATGAGGGGACCGTCTCGATTCTTCCGCTGGAACCGCCGCGTTTGACCCTGGCCCTGATCGAACCTCGCGACAAGTTCGCACGCGGATACCACGAGGTCCCCCTGCCGCCCATGCCCGGCCGCTACGACGAGCAGCTTCGAGAGCTTGCCTGCATTGCTCGGGGCGAAATGGAAAATCCCTACACGCCGCAACACGACCTGGCCGTTCAAGAGGCCATACTACTAGCCAGCGGATTGCCCCTGGAGCCCAAGAGCGAGTGACGATGCTTCCGGGGTTTCTGGCGTCGCACCTTGCGCGTGCGATTTACGGAGAACTGCTCTGCGAAGAGGAACGGGCTGCGTAGAACTGGATGTCTGCGGCGTCAGGACGACTTGACGGGGATGCGTCTCTGTAGCCTCGATGGGCGTTTTCACTTCTTCGACTAACTGCACCGGTTGCTCGTCCATGCAGAGCACTGGAATGTTGGCGTCGTAAGGCAAGAATTGTCGCCGAAAATGGCGCACGAGCCAACCCTAATCTCTAGATTGTCATGAAGCACTAGGTATAATCCATAGGAGAAGTCGCCGGACAAGTCGCCGGACAAGTCGCCGGACAAGTCCTCGAATTCTGTCGAACACCCCGGAAGGCCAGGGAAATCCAAGGCCTGCTGAAACTTCGGCATCGAGGAATCTTCAACAACAAGCGTACACGTGTCCAAAGTCAGGGCGTACGGCTACAGATTAGACTGATGAGGTGCTCCGATGGACAATCGCCCTGCCGGTGACTGGCTCGATACCGAAACGAAGGCTTGTCTGCAACAGCTACCGCCGTCGAAACTTGCCCCGGCAGACACGGATACGTTCTCTCTGGTTGTGCTCCGACGCCATCCGCAAACCGATCCACGCAGGCAGGCGGCGGCCTTCGAACGCGTGCTGCAAACCACCTTGGGCGATGCGAAGCATCTCACAACGGCGCCGCCGCCGTTCATTCTGAAACATGGCCTGTCTCTATCGGATGCGCTGCTCGGGCAGTTCGAGCTGATTTGCTGCGATATCGTCTCCGTGTTTCTCGCTGATGAAGTTGTCGCTCATGCCGAACCCCAGTATCTTGCCGATCTCTATCACGATCTGCTCGATAGCGATGAGTTCGCCACGGTGAGCATTCGGATAATCGCCATTCCTTCGAGCGCTGAGAGTGATGCGTTCGTCAAGCGTTTCATCGGCGATGCTCCTCTGTCTTTGCCCTGCCAGATGTATGTAACCCGTAAGAAATCGCGGATCATGCGTCATTGGGCACGGAAGCTCGGCGGAATGGTTGTGCAAGAGGACTAATCTCCACCTCTTGCCCTCGTTTTTCTACACAAGTCTCAAACGCCACCGTGCGGGCTTGCCCCGCCGGAGCGGTGGTCTGTTGGCTATAAGCGGTCCGTATATCCCCCGTTTCCCCGAGCGAATCGACGCCGCCGGAAGCGGCGTCGATTCGCTCGGGGAAATACTGCGGATGAGCCCCTGTTTGTAGCAGGCTGACCACGGCCCCGGCGGGGCAAGCCCGCACGGTGGCCTTCTGGGCAACGCGGACCTGTGCAGAACAACGAGACCTCGTGACCTGGATTACGACGCATGTTTTCCGACGCGAGTCGTGGGAGCCGGCGGTTCCAACCCGTGGCGCAAGGCCATGACTTCGGCGGACATGGCGCCGTTGCGCAGGAGAATCTGGTCGGCTTGGGCGTCACGCAGGCGGTCGCGAACGGCCAGGGTCGGCGGTACGGCCGTGAGTTCGACGTCGCCGGCGGCCTCGGGCGGAAGGCGGCCGGCCGCGATGGCCGCTTCGATCACGCGGCGGAATACTTCCAGATCGTCGACGACCAGCTCGTGCTGCAATCGCTCGAACATGCGCACCGCCGGCCCTTCGGCCACCATGGTCGAGCTGTAGTTCGCATTACTCGCGTCGCTGGTGAGCATGAACTCCGGCATGACCAGGCGGGCGGCAATGGCGCGCAGCTCCGCCTGCAAGACCGTTACGTAACGCCCGGCGTCGATGCCGGCGGCGGGAAACTCGTAGTCGATTCCGCCCGAGGCATCGAGGATCGTGCCGGGCCCGAAATGGCGGAAGTGGCTCGTTCGACCGGTGGCCGCGCTCGTCCTGCTGGCGTCGGCCGTATCGGCGACGAACTGTCCAATCCCGGCTGCCGTCGCCGAGGCATGTTTGCGAATGATGGCAATCGCCGACTGCACCTCGGCCACCACGCTCATGTTGCGCAGCAGCTTTTCCGCCCGGCGCAGATTCTTTCGTACCGGATAGAACAAAGGCAGCCCGCGTTTCATGTTTGCATCGACGCCCAGTTTGCGGTGTTGAATCTCGCGAGCCGGGACCAATGCGCCATCGATGTAGTAGCCTTCCACCGTCTCGACGTCGTGGCGGCGCGTAAGGATGCCCAGACTGTGTTCCGGCAGGCCGGCGCACTCCGGCGGCGTGACAATCTGGTCGGGTTCGACGAACCGGACGTCGACCAGGCCGTCCGGTGCAGCGAACAGCCGCAGGAAGCATTCGCCGTCGCGGTCGCGCCGGCGGACGATTTCCTCCTGCCGCTGATACCACCGGTTGCGGCGGCAGAAGGAGTCGACCACCGCCTGCACCTCGGCCACGAGCGTTTTCGGCGGTTCCATACCGCGCCGCGCCGTGGCGCGGTACACGTGGCCCGTGCCAACGATGTAGTTGATGCGATTTTCGTGCGCGTTGATTGCGAACTCGTTTTCGAGCGACAGGGCGCGGCATTGCTCGCGAACCTCGGCGAGCTGGCCCTCGTTTGAATAGGGACTCGACGATCCGGCGCAGCGGCCGGCGCAGCCCAGCGGCTGCCATCGTACGCCATCGGCGTCGACCAGCGCCTCGGCCCTGTCGACCGTGTTGTCCCAAAGGGCGTCGAATGCCTCAGCCAGAAGTTGACGAAGAGCATTGACTTGCTGGTTGGACTGTTGGTCCGTGGTTGAAGTGTGCATGGGAACCTTTCTTGTTGTTGGGGGTAGCAATTAGCAATCAGTGGTTAGCAAAGGCCAAATGGCGAATAACGAAAATGCCCTACCTCGCCAATGTAGCTGAGAGCGTGAAGCTCCCCCGGGCTTGTCCGGGGGCATCGCTCGCATTTTCAGCCGAACTCAATAGGACGCTAATCCACGCTCCACCAGCCACCGGCCACCGGCCACTAGCCACTAGCCACTAGCCACTAGCCACTAGCAACTAGCAACTATCCTCCCACCGGCAGCCGCGTACCCAGCCCGTCACTGCGCCGGCCGAGCAGTTCGGCGGCAAGACGGACGGCCATTTCCAGGGCGTCGGGGCCGTCGTCGTGATCGCCGATGGGGAACGTGCCGAGCTGTTCGACCAGCAGGCGCGTCCCCGGGCTGTTCGCCTTGAACCGGAAGCGCGAGCTGGACAGATACGGGCCCAGCCGGCGGATTCGCACCTGCTTGTTCACGCGGTTGTCGATCGGCGCCGGGCGCGCCGACAGAATACCTGCCTGGCGAAGCGCCGTGTCGAGTTCGCCGGCCAGCAGGTCCTGGAACTGGTTGGCCTCGATGCCGAACAGGTCGGGTTGGAACGTGCGGCATAGTTCGACGGCGTCGGCCACGATTTGCGGCGTTGGTCGCCGCTTGAGGTCGGCTTCGACGAACAACATGCCTCGCCGATCGACGCCCAGGAGGACCAGGGCCGAGTAGTCGCCGCGGCGGGAGTCGATCCCTTTGCTCGGGTCGAGCGCGAGCACCTTCACGCGCAGCTCGCGCGGCCAGTGGTCGAACCAGACGAGTTCGTCGAAGTAGGTTTCAGGCCATTCGCACATTTCCGGATTGACCGGCGAGTTCTGCTTCTCTCGCTCGAATGCCGTATGCCCGCTTTCGGCCCGCATACACATGAGCGAGTAGAGTCCCTCCACCTCGGGCCACAGCAGCACGGCGCCGGCGTGCATCTGCGATTGCTGCGCCTCGTAGAACTCGCGGGCCGCCTGCCGGTGATCGGGCCGGTCGATGGCTGTGTACAGTGCTTCCCAGGCGGCCCAGAGCGACATATTCTGCGGCCACCGCTCGATAGCGCGGAAGCGGCGGGCGGTCCAGCCGGGCGTTTCGCACAGCTCGACGGCCAGCGCGTCGCGATGCAGCGCGGTGGCCAGGTTCACCACGTTGGTGCGCCCCGTGCCGGCCTTCAACAGCGTGCCGTGGAACCATTGTCGCGACCGGTCGCGCTGCCAGGCAGAGACGGTGTGGCTGTCGTTCTGCAGGTCGTCGCAGACGATCAACGTGGGCCGATGCTGCCGATGGCGTCGGCCGCGAATGCGTTGGCCCGTTCCGTAGGCCTCGATCACCACGCCGCCGCGCAGCTCGATGGCCGCCGCGCGCCACGCCGGCCCCTTGCCCGCCGTGTCCGGATACGCCTCGGCCAGACGTGTATTGCCTGTGAGTTCCGCCTTGACGTTCTCCAGGTGCGCCTGCGCCTGGTGTTTCGTATCGGAGACGATCCAGATATAGGGTTCGGTCCGTTCCACCGCGGCGCGGAGGACGGCGGCCAGGGTCGCGACGGTGGACTTTGCGCCGCCGCGCGGGCCCAGCACGTTGATCTTCGCGCCGCGCTGCGTACGGGCCGTATCCAGACGCCGCGCAAGCCACTGGTGCATGGCCGAAGGCGGCTGACGAAAATGCTCCGGCAGGAAGCGCCGGGCCCAGGCCAGCAGGTGTTCGCCCCCGGCGCTTTCCAGGGCCGTCGCGCGTCGCGCCCGCCCATGGCGCAACGCCAGCTCATCGCGCAAGTGCCCGAGCAAAGGCCGCAAGACTTTGGCGGATAGGGGCCAATGATTCGGAAGGGATGTCATGCCACTCACGTCTTCTCCGGTCATGGAAGATGAAGAGCCGACCGATCCGGCAGATCCGACCCATTCGGCAGATCCGCCGGATCGGTCCAATTCCGGTAGGGCTCCGGTTGCATTTCAAACACCCTACGCCGGCAATTCCGACATCATGCGTTCGATGGCGCGAAGAACCTGCTTGCGGTGGCGGGCGATCGGCACATGCTCCACCAATACCTGGGCAAGCTGCCTGATGATCGCGTGCATCTGCTCGACGGTAACCACGTCGGGGCTGCGGAGTGCGAAGTCTTCGGGGTTCAAGCGTTCGAGGGCCCAGGCGGCGGCGCGCCAGTATTGGGGTTTCTTCGCCGCATCGCGAATGTTCTTGATCAGGCCGATCTGGCTCGTCTGCTCCACACGGGCAAGCTGCCGGGCGAATTCGGGATCGCGCTGCGCGGTCGCGGCAATGGTGCTCGGTGCGCAGCCGACGTAACGGGCCGCCGCGCGTCGCGAACAGCCGACGCTCAGGATCGTCAGAATATCGGCCCGTTTTACGGCGTCCAGAACCGGGGGTCGGCCAGCCTTGCTCATGCGTTCAGCCTCCGCGATATTCGAAGCTCGCCACGGCTCGACCTGCCGCGCTGCGATAACCGGGAAGGAACCGCTCGTTGCGCCGCGGGCGGGCGCGGGCAACGCCGATGGTCCGCCAGCGCTCGCTACGGCGGCAATGTCCGATGACGGCCGGATGACTGGCCGTCAGGTTGAGCCGCTCTCCCTGCTGGCGATGCAAATCGCCCACGGCTTCCGCCACGGCCATTCCGATGCCCAACCCCTGGTAGTCGGGCAAGGTCACCATGCGCGTGATTCGCCATCGCCGCTTGCGGCCGATCAGCGATAGGGTAGCGCAAAACGAGACCGGATTCCCCTCCCACGTTGCCAGGAAGCAACGGGCGAACCGGCTCAAACGGCCGCTCAGATAGTGATGCCGCGCAAACAGTCGCCACGCACCATGCGAGCAACGAAACAGCTTAAGCTCGATCGGCGGTCGTTGAAGACACCTCCGTTGGAATGTCGCCGTCGCCATGTCGAGAATCCAGTCGGGCGCGAGCCATTCGGTCACGTCGTAATGGCACGTTACGGCCACAAACCGGCAGCCGATCCGCCCGGCCCGAATCCCTTTGGCCACCGCGGCCGACGCGACCCGAGCCACGTTCCGATCGACCACGCTGGTGAACTCGTCGAACGCCAGGATCTCGCCGGCCGGCGTCTCGGCAATCGCGCGGGCCAGGTCGCACCGGAATCGCTCGCCGCCTGAAAGCACCCGGTACGGCTTTATCCAGCCGGGCGGCGAACTGAATCCCACGGCTGTGAACAGGCCGGCAATCTGCTTGATCGGAAGGTTCCCCATGCCATCGACCACCGCGCGCTGCTGCGGCCAGGGCTTCGGGCCGACCAATCGCGATCCGAACAGCCGCCGGGCAACCGTGCTCTTCCCGCTGCCCGACGGGCCGACAATCAGTCCGATTTGCCATGTGTCGCCCAGTTCCGGCATGTCGATGCGGAACCGCTCGCACGCCTTCGCAGCCGGCGGCACATCGAACATGCCGGCCACCTGCCGCACGCGGAATGAATCGTACACAGGGCATTCTACGTGAACGTCGAGCATAGTAGTTTTCAGTTTTCAGTTTTCAGTTGCTGGTTGCTGGTTGTAGTGACTTGCCGAAGTGGACGGTGTTTTCGCGTGAGCGCGTTACTAGCAACTAGCAACTACAACGTCAGCAGCCGGCAAGAAAGGCCGTCGGCGGTGAGCCGTTCGTACACGTCGCGCTGCTGTTGCTCGTCGCGGCATTCGACCACAACCTGATAGCCGTCAGGGACGGCAACGTCGCCGGCGAGTGCGTCGCCAGGCTCGTCGTCTGTCGTTGGCGCGGGCTCGGCGGCCAGGTCGTCCAGCAGTTGGCGCACGGCCTCGTTGTTGGTTTCCACCTCGGCGAGCAGTTGATCGAGCAGGTTGGAATCGGCCTCGGCCAGTCCGGCCAGCGGGTCCAATAGTGCGAGCAGCTTCGCCGCCTCCTGCTCGGAAAGGTCGAGCACCAGCACGGGCACTTCCAGTTCGGGCGTCGTTTCTGCCCGCAAGTGGCCGTCGACCAGTTCGAGCGAGCCGTCGGGCAGTTCGCGGGCGAGCAGCGCGTCGGCATAACCGATCTCGGCCAATACGCCGCGCAGCGCGTCGCGCTGCCGGTCCGGATGCGTTCGCCAGTTTCGCGGGTTCGGTCGAAGCTGCGCCGCGCGAACGCGGCGCAGTTCCTTGATACGGTCACGAATGTGCATGGTCACGTCTCTGGGGTGGGGAATGTCGAATGTCGAAAATCAAATGACGAAGGAAGCACGAAGGACGAAGCTCGAAGGACATGGGTACAAGCCGTTTCGGATTTCCGGCTTCGTGCTTCCTTCGTCATTTGATTTTCGACATTCGTCATTACGTGTTACTGCCCTTACCGTTTCACCGCACCGTTCATGCTTCGCACGGTTCGGGCGGCGATTTCGTTGACAACGACGTCGGCTTCGGTGTGCAGGCCGGATTTGAGCCGCTTGCCCACGGCGCGCAAGGCCAGGGGCACGCCGAATCGGATCAACAGGGCCGGCACGCCGGTAAGTCCCGTAAGCGCCAGCAAGCCATAGACGATCACCTGACCCAGCCAGCCGAGCATGGGGCCGTCGGTCGCCGTATCGAATGCCTGCGAGAACTGGCCGGCCGCGGCCTGGCTGATCGCCTCGCCGGCGCTGCCCGGCGCTGCATGGAGCAGTTGCTTGTGTTCCTCTGCTTCCGCAAGCTGCTGCTGGCGGCGGAAGTAGTCGGATTGCGCACGGGCGGCCGCGAGTTGTGCTTCGGCCGCGTCGCGCTGCGCCTGGGCCGAACCGGCCATTGCCTCGGCCAATTGTGACCAGTCCACCTCCGCTGCGGACCAGTGCGCGCCGTTGTCCGATGCGCCGCGCCGGGCGAGGGGAAGGGTCGGGTAGACCGGCCCGTCCGCCTGCCCCGAGTCGGGCTGCCGGTTGCCGAACGGCAGCAAACTGCCGCGCGGCGGGCACAGACCGCCAATGCACTGGGTAAGCGTCACCGGCGGAAGCGCGGTGCGAGAAGCCGCATTGCGTTGCGAGGCGTTGCCCAGCGCACGGTAGATCGTCTGTACGGAGACGGCAATACCGCGGCTGTCGTCGCCCGAACGCGCCCGTATGAGCCCGACGATGAAACGGCCGGTGGCGTCGAACAAGGCGGAGCCGCTGCGCCCGTTGGCCGGGGCCGGAAGGAAGTGGAGATCGGCCGCATCATAGCCGATGGCATGTCCTTGCCAGCCGGTCGCCCATGCGCCGCGGGCGCAGCCGACCGAACCGAGTGTATCGCCCGGCGCGGCCACCCAGTCGGGCGGCGCGAGTGGCACGACCGGCGGCGCGCTCTCCCCCAACGCGCGCTGGGCGATGGCCACGACGGCAACGTCGGCCGTCTCGTCGCGCAGCACGACGCGGCCGGCGAGCGGGCGCGACTGATGGCCCGCTCGCCAGAACTCGCACTCCAGCGCCGCGGAGGTCGCCACGTGCGCGCCGGTCAGCAGGAATACATACCCTTGCGATCGTTCGAACGCACAGCCGGTTCCCCGTCCGCCGTCGGCCGCCGTCACGCGGCACGTAGCCTCGACACACGCCGTCCACCGCTGCGTTGCATTCTCTTGCGCCTGGCAGCGCGGCAATGCGGCGGCCAGGGCGACAGCAGCGGCGCAGCACGCAACTCGTTTCCGAAAGACTCGCATAATACCTCCCTTGACATTGCAGAACGGTTTGGGATCCGTCAGAGCCGACCGATCCGTCGGATCCGACAGATCATCTTGCGATAGCGTCTTGCTCCACCGCGCATCCATGCCAGAGCGCAAAAAAAGCCCGTCGCCGGAGAACCTTCTCCGGCGACGGGCTGTTGAGATACCTGCTTGCATCAGGCTCGGTCGATACCCGATCGTCGCACGTCAGCCTAGCACAAACGCGCGGTTTTGTCCAGTCGAAGTTTCAGGCCACTTTGGCCGCGGGCGGCCGGCGCGAAAGTGGCCTGAAACTTCGACTTGATTTTTTTCCGAAATGTGGTAAGGTGGGTGCAATGATCACGCACGCCACAACGCCGGGGAACAAGCAGAAGTTGGCACAGCTCCAAGCCGCCATGGCGGAGCTGCTCGCCGAGGCGACCCGGCGCGGATTCTTCGGCGTCGTTGCCGTAGAATTGAACGTGCAGGACGGCACCATCCAACATATACGTCGCAAGCTCGAACGCATCGAGCGGTGACGTGATCGCGCCACTGCGCCACTGCCGTTTCGGCAGTGGCGCGTAATAGAAGACGAAACTCCAAACCACGGTATCGAACCGGGGCCTGCCTTGCGGCAGGCACCCGGAAGGGCCTGGCAGGAACCTCACGAGGTTCCGGTCAGGCCCTTTTTTTTGTTCTTGCCACGTCCTTTTTGCGAGGAAACCTGATGACCGTAACCAATCCAACCATCGAAACCCTCCAAGAGTTCGCCGGCTGGCAGACGCCGGCACAGCGAGTGGATCGCGCGGCAGGCGTGATTCACGGCGTGAAGATTCTGGGGCTGCGTTCGCGCAACGGGCGCGTCTATTCGCCCGAAGCACTCGCCCAGGCGGCGCCGCTGTACGAAGGCGCCAAGGTGAATCTGAACCATCCGAAGGGACATGTCCGCCAGGCGCGCGACTACCAGGATCGGATCGGCGCGATCTGTAACGTGCAGCTTCGCGAAGGCGAAGGCCTGTTCGCCGATTTCCACTTCAACCCCAAACACGCACTGGCCGAACAACTCGCCTGGGACGCCGAACATGCGCCCGGAAACGTCGGCTTCTCGCATCACGTGCAGGCACGTACGGCGCGGAGGGGCGAGGAGCTGGTGGTCGAGGCCATCGTGCAGGTGGAAAGCGTGGACCTGGTTGCCGACCCGGCCACCACGCGCGGCCTGTTCGAAGGCGAAGCGAAGAATGCGTTGGGACCGGATCTCGCGGCATTGACGCTTGCGTCGCTGGGCGAATGTCGGGCCGACCTGATCGAAGCGATCCGTGGCGATGCGGATGCGGAGCTACAGCAGCTTCGCCGGCAGCTTGCCGAGCGCGACGCCGAGATTGCCCGATTCCATCGCCGCGAAACGGCCCGTCGCATGCTGAGCGAACACGGGCTGCCGGCGCCGGACCAGGGCGACTCGGCCGCACGCGCGGTGACCAGTCCGGAGTTCTTCGAGTCGCTCATGGCGGCCGAGGACGATGCGGCCATGCTGGCGCTTGTCGAAGAGCGCGCCCGCCTGGTCCGGTCGCTCGACGGCCACTCGCGCGCCACCGGCCCGCAGTCGCGCGACCCGCTGTCGATCGATAGCCTCTTCCGCCCCATGGACGGGAAGGCCTTCGCCGCCGCCGTTACTAGTTGCTAGTTGCTAGTTGCTAGTGACGCGCTCGCGCGTTACTGACACCTGACACCTGACACCTGACACCTGACACCTGTTCCCCCCAACCTCATTTATTCCTCGGAGACCTTACTCATGACAGACAGAATGCGATGGCGCTACGGCGATACGAATCCGGTGGTGGCCGCGGTCGAGGCGGCAACCCAGATCGAGATTGGTGATCTGCTGTGGCACGACGTTGACAATGCCAAGCCGGCCGCGATGCAGTCCGACCAAGGCACGGAACCCGGCAACCAGGAAGAGTTCACCGCGCGGTTTCTGGGCGTGGCCATGCAGCGCAGCCGTGCAGGCGAGACGTCGCCGGTGCGCGTGGCTACGACCGGCGTGTTCGAATTCGACGCCCCGGCCGGCAACCACGAGCTGGGCGACCTGATGGGGCCCGTCGAAAATTCGGCCGGAAACGGATTGCTCAACCAGCAGCTTACCTCGGTGGCGGTAAGTCACCGTGCAATCGGCCGTGTCGCTCGGCGCGAGACCAATAGCCCAACCTGCGTGCTGGTCGATATTCGTTCGACCGTGATGACCGGCGGCATCGCCGGCGGCAGCCCGAGCGCCTAGGGCCGCCTGTTCGATCGGTCGGATCGGTCCGACCGGACGGATCCGACCGATCGTCGTCCCGCGCCTGTACGAAGATGCAGCGTGTGGATGAACCTGACGTTGCTGCGTTCTCGTAAACACAACCCGTTATTCCAAGGAGACATAGACAATGCGAGCGATCAAGTACCGCGAACTGCGGCGCATGTACGAGCTGAACGGGCCGCGACAGACGGTCCAGCACCTCAACGAGGCACTCGGCGAAGGCCATCTGCGGCCTGAAGACTTCAGTATTCGCGATCTGGCCGAGGCCACGCTCGGAACGCAACGCGTGCGGGCGCTCGACCCGCGACACGGCGAGTACGTACTCGAAGCAGGCGATGGCGTCGACGTGACGGCCTTTTCCAACATCGCGGGTCAGGTGGTGCAGGCGAAGGTGCTCGAAGCGTACCGGCAGGAAGCATTCGTCCTGTCGCGCCTGGTCGATACCATTCCGACCAGTCTGGACGGCGAACGCCTACCGGGCATCGGCCGCATTGCCGACGAGGCGACCGAAGTCCATCCGGGCATGCCGTATCCGAACGTCGGTTTCGGCGAAGACTATATTGAAACGCCGCAGACGACCAAGCGGGGCCTGATCGTGCCGGTGACCAAAGAGGCCATCTTCTTCGACCGCACGCACCTGATCTTGCAGCGGGCGGCCGAGGTGGGCGAAGTGCTCGGACTGAACAAGGAGAAGCGGCTCGTCGACCTTGCGCTCGGGCTCCATCGTGCGTACAGATGGAAGGGGCAGGCGTACGACACGTATTCCAGCACGGGCACCGGCGCGGCGCCCGACGGCGATTGGGTGAACCAGCTCGACCGCGAACTGGTCGATTGGACCGACGTGGACGCCGCCGAGCAGTTGTTTGCCGATATGCTCGATCCGAACACGGCGGAGCCGGTCCTAGTCCACGCGACGACCGTGCTGGTCATGCCGGCCTACCGGCACGCGGCGCACCGCGTCTTCCGTGCGGCCGAAATCACGTACACGGCCGCCGGCTCGGAAACGGCCACGACGGCCGCCAACCCGCTGGGCGGCTACCGCGTGTTCGACAGCCGGCTGGCGTACCGCCGGCTGATTGCGTCGGGCGTCTCGGCGGCCGAGGCTCGCCGCTACTGGGTTCTGGGCGACTTCCGCCGCGCGTTGGCCTACATGGAGAACTGGCCGATTACGGTTACGCAGTCGCCTCGCAACTCGGAGGCCGAGTTCAGCCAGGACGTGGTGGTCCGCTACAAGGCCTCGGAACGGGGCGCGGCCGCCGTGCTCAACCCCCGCTACCTCGTCCGCAGCACGGGCGGCGAGGCCGGCGCGCCCGAGTAGCAACGCCCCGCCGATCGGACGGGTCCGCGCGATCCGTCCGATCGGCCCATGGCGGCAGTGTCCGCCATATGCCAATGTCCCGTCCTTTCACAACGCGTGGGTGAACCTGGCCGCTGCCGCGTCTAGAACCACCCACCCTACATCTGCCATGAACACCGAACGAATCCAAACCATCAAACAACAAACGCTGGCGCGCATTGCCGAGCTGACCGAGCAGCCAAAACCCAGCTACCAGATCGATGGTCAGCAAGTGGCTTGGGCCGAGTATCTCAAGCAACTCCGCGCTACGGTCGACTGGTGCAATCACGCGCTGAACGTCGAGCAACCGCAGGAATTCCACTCGCAAGCCTGCACTTGAACCCCCCCAAACGTTTTCACAAGCATCCGCCATGTTCCATCCTGCATCCGATCTTCCGACCATTGCCGACGGTACCGAGCCGGTCACGCTGTTTCGCCGCAACGATCCGCCCGAGGCCGAGGGAACGCGTATTGCCCAGGCGTTGCGTCTGGCGATCGTCCGCGCGGAGCCGATTGTGGGCAACCGGTACGAGGTGCGTCGCCAGGTCGATACGTTCGGCCGGCTCACGGCCGGCGACGTCGTTTGGCGACTGCCCATCGACAGCGTGTCGGCAAGCCCGCAAGTGGGCGATCTGCTGGTAGATGCTTCCCTTCGGCGTTGGACGATTCTGGAGGTGTCGCGTCCGCCGCTCGACCTGGGCTGGCGCTGCACGGCGCGCGACCTTGCACTCGCCTGGGGACTGGACAACTGCATTACCGTGCTCCGGCCGGTCTACGTGAAAGGCGTTGGCGGCGCAGCCGAGACATCGTGGGTCGCATGGCGCACAGGCGTGCGGGCAAGTGTTCAGCCCATTCGCCAGACGTCCATCGATGAACGGGGCGCCGTCCGAGCGGCAACCCGAGTGCGCATCCTGCTGGCTGAAAACCTCGCCCTCAGCGTCATGCATCGCATCGTCGACCCGGACGGAGCGCTTTTCCGGATTCTCGCGATTACCGGGGTCGAACGCCTCGGGGAACCCCAAGCAATCGAGGCAGAGACGTTATGAATCTCGCACACATGCTCCACGATCGATGGGCAGCGGACCAGCAGCTCAGCCAGATCCTGCCGGCCAGCCGCGTGTTCACCGGTACGAGCGTCATGCCCGCCATGCCCGTGGCCGTTATCTCGCGATTGCGATCCGAGCCGGCGGTGCAGTTTGCCGACGGCGGCGGCCTGGACACGGTTGGCGTGCGCATGGAATTGTACGACCCGAGTTACGACGCATCGCTGGCCATGCTCAACGCGGTGAAGCAGGCGTTTGACCGCACGAGCTTTCAATTGACCGGCTGCGGCAAGGTGCTGTTCATGCGGCGCACCGCCGACCAGACCTGCCAGGAGCCCGACGGCGCCTGGCATACCACAATCGATTTCCTTTGTACCGTTCAAGGAGAATCCCAATGAGTTTCCAAGCAGAAGTCCGCAGTTCCATGGGCTGGCGCTGGTCCGATGGCGCCACGTTCGACGATCGTCTGGAGTATGTCCGCCAGTGGCTCGAAGTGGAGACCACCGGCGCCGAGGCCGCGTGGCTGGCCGAAGACCAGTTGCTCGCCACCGGGCAGTCGATCCTGGTCGACCTCACCTGCCTGGAACGCAATGTGCTGGGCGACATCCTGATCACGTCGTTGTCTGAAGTGGCGACCCTGCTGATCGTCAATCACGCGGCCGACGGCGGCCGGCTGTACATCGGCGGCTCGCCGATCGACCCATGGGACGCGCCGTTGGACGGCGGACGACTGATCGTCCCGCCCAACGGCGCCGTCATGCTGGCCGGCCGGACTTTCGCCTGGCCGGTAGACAGCAGCCACCGCAACCTGCAACTGGCTGCGGCCGGCGGCGACGTAAAGTATTCCATTGCCGTGATCGGCGCGACGCCCAGCTCCAGCTCGAGCGGGCAGTGATGTCGGAACAAGTCTCGTGTCACCCGATCGGTCGGATCCGTCCGATCTGACAGATCCGACCGATCTCAACCATGTCACTTCACCCACGATTCCACATCACGACAGCCATGACCGTTCCCTTTCATGAATTGGCCGGTTCGCCGGTAGAAACGTATGGCCCAAACGGGATCACTGCGCGCCGCACGCTGGCGTGCGCCTGGGCCGATCGCCATCGCCTGGTCCGCGCCCTGCTTGGCGACGGTTATCGATTCGGCGACGGCGGTAGTCGGGCGGCGTACCCCACGGCGGCTGCCGCGGTCGCCATGACCGTGCAGGTGGCGCCGCTCATGCACGACCCGGTCGGCCAGCCGCTGGGCGGGCTGAGCGACGGGCTGAGCGCGTATCATGGTTTCGCCCAGGTAACAGTCGACTACGAACTGGTCGACCAGGCCGAGCGGACCGCTGCCGTCGCATCCGAGCCGGGCACCCTGCTCACCTACCGCATCGAGCCGACCGAGGAATTGTTGCGGTTGCCCGGCGACTGTCTGGCGTGGCATGGCAACCCGGCCGCGGTCTTTCCGGCCGAGGGCGCAGGAACGGTCCGGTTCCCTGCTGTACGGCATCGGCTGACGTGGCGTCGCGTCGTCCGACCGCCGTGGTCGGCCATTCGCCGATGCACCGGCGCGCTCAGCGCAACGGAGTTTCTGGGGGCCGAGGCTGGCGCACTGCTGTTCGAAGGCGCCGCCGCCGAGCGAGAATTCCTGCGTCTCTCCGAACTGAACGAGGCGGAACACGTGTGGCGCATCGAATACGCCTTTCGCGAGAATCCCCTGCGGCCGGCGCCCGGAGCGATCGGGTTCCGCACGGAAGACTTCGCAGCTCTGTTCCGGTTTGAACTGTAGGGCAGGTTGAACACGCCATGGACCTCGAGGTGAAACGATGATCTTCGTATGCGGATACCCTGGCGCCGTCGGCGGCGCGAATACGGAACTGTGGCACACGCTGAAGCTGTGGCGGCGCATGGAGCTGGACGTCACGCTCATTCCCGCGTGGAAGGCAAGTCCCTGCTGGCGACGCCGGCTCGATGAACTCGGCTGCCACACGGTGGAAAGTGCGCCGGACCGACTCGAAACCGTGCCTGGGCTGGCAGGCAGCGTGGTCGTGGCCATGTGCAACGAGCATTTCCTGAAGACGGCCGGCCTCTTCCGCCGACTCGGCTGCCGCACGGTTTGGGTGAACTGCATGAACTGGCTGTTTCCGGCAGAGCGGCTCTGCTACGAACGTCACGGCCTTTTCGACCGGTACGTGTTCCAAAGCCGTTATCAGTACGAACAGCTCTCGCCGCAATTGGAGCGATTCGGCTACCGGCCGGAGCAGGGGCGGCTTATCCGCGGCGCGTTTGCCTTTCGCGACGTGCCGTTCCAACCGCTTCCCCACAATCGCGGCGAGTCCTTTGTGATCGGGCGCGTCAGCCGAGCGGCCCAGGAGAAGTTCTCGCCGCGCACCTGGACCATCTACGGGCGAACCCCGTATCCGATTCGCGCCCGGGTGCTGGGGTTCAGTTCGGCGGTGGCCGCCCGCACGGGCCCGCCGCCCCGTTGGGCCGAATGCCTTCCGCAAGGCGGTGAAGCGGTCGATGGTTTTCTGGCGACGCTTCACGCCCAGGTATTTGCGGGCGCGACGGCGGAGAACTGGCCGCGGGTGGGACTGGAGAGCATGGCGGTTGGCGTTCCGTTGGTGGTCGATAATCGGGGCGGCTGGCGCGAGATGGTCCGTCACGGCGAGACCGGTTTTCTGTGCGATTCGGACGATGACTTCGCCTTCCATACCGCACGGCTTGCACGTGACGAAGAACTCCGCCGCCACATTGCCTATCAGGCTCGCTGCGATTTGGAAAGGCGACTGGCCAACCCGAAGACCCTGGCGGCCGGTTGGCGAGAGATCTTTGGGCGATCCGACCCATCGGCCGGATCCGATCAACCCGTCTGATCATGAGGAGCCTGCCATGAAAATCGCCGCCGTCTGCTGCACGTATCTGCGACCGGTGCAACTGGGCCAGTTGATCCACTGCTTCCTTCGGCAGGATTACCCGGCCGAGCTTCGCGAGTTGGTCATTCTGGACGACGCCGGGCAATACAAGTCGCAGCAAGGCGACGGCTGGCGACTCGTCTCGACGCCGCATCGGTTCCCAACACTTGGGCAGAAGCGGAACGCCGCGGCCGCATTGGTTTCTGACGACGTCGACGCCCTGGCCGTGTGGGATGACGACGACGTGTACCTGCCCTGGGCCCTGCACGCCAGTGCCGCGGCGCTGCGGCGCGCCGCCTGGTCGCGTCCGTCCGTCGTGCTGCATCCGAATCGCGACGGTACACTCCGGCAGCATGCGACCGGCGGACTCTTCCATGGCGGGTGGGCGTATCGGCGCACCGCGTTCGATGCCGTCGGCGGCTATCCGCCCGAAATGAACAACGGGGAAGACCAGGGGTTCGCCGCACGACTGAGAGCCGCCGGAACGAACGAGACCGACCCGATCCGCCTGGGCTTCAAGCCGTTCTACGTCTACCGCTGGGGCAATGCCGGCTGCCGCTCCGCCGCCGGATGGCACCTGTCGGGACTCGGGCCGGCCGGGTACGAAAAGCTTGGCATACGGGCCAGGCGGAAGGCGTTTCCAAGCAGCGCGCCGTTGACCATCCAAATCGCGCCGCCGCCCGACGTCGCACTGGCGCAACCGATGATCTTGCCCGGTGTCCATCCGCGAGTCTTCTAATCCCTTGCCGAGACCCAAATACCATGACCGACGAACGACGGCTTCAACAGGATATTGCGTACGTCCGCGCCCGATTCCGCCGCGAACTCGGACGCGAGCCCGATCTGGTCAATCCGCAAACGTTCAACGAAAAGGTCCAGTGGCTGAAGCTTTATCGGCGAACGCCGGGGCTCAACCAATTGGCGGACAAATGGGCGGTGCGCCGGCTGATCGAGCAGAAGATCGGCTCCCGTTACCTCAATGAACTGTACGGCGTATTCGATACGGCAGAGGCGCTGGAGGCGTCCCTCGGGCGGCTTCCCGACTCGTTCGTAGTCAAGCCGAATCACTGGAGCGGCGCCGTGTGGCGAGTACATGCGCAGAGTCAGTTCGATTGGCCCAAGGCCCGAGGTGAGATGAACGCCCTGCTGGGCGCAAGCTTCTACGATACGCAACAGGGAGAATGGTGCTACCACGGCACCCGCCCGCGGCTGCTGGCCGAACGGTTCTTGAAAGATGACTCCGGCGAATTGCGGGACTACAAGCTGTTCTGCTTCGATGGCCGCGTCCATTACGTCCAGGTTCACGTCAACCGGTTCGCCGAGCACGCAGAATGCTTCTACGATCGCAACTGGAACCGGCAATCGTGGGCTATGATGCATCTGCAGTATCAAGAGTTTATCGCCAGGCCGGCCAACCTGCCGGAGATGATCGAGGTTGCCGAACGCCTCTCGGCCGGCCATCCTTTCCTGCGGGTCGATCTGTGTAACGCGGCTGGCCGCGTCGTGTTCGGCGAACTCACCTTGTTTCCATACAGCGGCTGGAATGCAAGGCTTCCGGCCGCGATCGACCGGTATCTCGGCTCGCTCATTCCCTTGGGAGAACCATTGCCATGATCGACGTTCATTGCCTGTGGATCGGCGGCCCGCTATCAGCCATGGAACGGCTTGCCTTGACCTCGCACGTACGCATGGGGCACACGTGTCGCCTGTGGACATACGAACCGCCGGACAACGCACCGCAAGGGGTGGTTCCGGAAGATGCCGGGCAGATCTTGCCGCGCGACCGGGTCTTCACGTATCAGCACGGCCCGGGCCGGGGGAGCGTGGCCGCCTTCGCAAACCTGTTCCGCTACACACTTCTTTGCGAGCGCGGCGGCTGGTGGGCCGATACCGACGTGGTGTGCCTCCGGCCGTTCGATTTTCCGGCCGAATATGTCTTTGCCTCGGAACAGACGCCTCGCTGCCGGCAGGTGGCCAATGCCGTCATCAAGGCGCCTGCCGGAAGCCCCGTGATGGAGTACTGCCGCCGATCGGCCCAGCAGCGCGATCCGGCCACGTTGAACTGGGGCGATACGGGCCCGACTCTTGTGGGCGAAGCGGTCCGCCGTTTCCGACTGGACGCGTACGTCGTTCCGCCCGAGACGTTCTGCCCGGTGCCGTTCTTCGATGTGGCTGCCGTTCGCAGCAGGCCCATCGACTTGCGCAGCGCCCACGCCGTACACCTGTGGAACGAGATGTGGCGGCGTCACGGATGGGACAAGAACGCCGCTTGCCCGGAAGGGTGCCTGTTCGAGACGCTCAAACGGCGGTTTCTCGGGGAATCCGTCGCCCGATGATTGTAACGGTGCGGCGCAAGCCGCCCGGTGTTGGGTTGAGGGATTGCGCGATACCGGAGGGCTTGCGCCCTGCCGCTTTTATGGCGTCGCCCGATGATTGTAGCGGTGCGGCGCAAGCGGCCCGGTGTTGGATTGAGGGATTGCGCGATACCGGAGGCCTTGCGCCCTGCCGCTTTCATGGCGTCGCAATGTGAACGGTTACAACCATGTTCGATACCTGTGTCCTTAGCAATCTGCAGCGCCCGGACCTGCTGGCCGGAACGCTGCGAAGTCTGGCCCGATCGGGGCTGCAGACGCTAACACTCTACTGCGACCGCAGCCCGGAGCCGAGCCCCGGCAACCATGCCTGCGTCTATCTCGCGGCGCTGAGGGCCATGACCGAGCGGGCCGAGGCCGATGGCTCCGCCTGGCTGCTCATGTGCGAAGACGATATCGGAGTTCCGGTCGGCTTCGGCGACCATCTGTCGCATCTGTGCTCTCTGCTCGCACCGCAGCGGGAGATTCTCGGCTTCGCGACGCTGTTTTGCAGCCTCGGATATCGCGACTGGGTGAATGCCCATCGCGTTGCAGTCGCACCGCAGTTTGGGCGGCTGATTCCCGACGATTGTTATGCAGGGACGCAGTGCCTGCTGTTGCCGATTTGCGGCGTCCGCCAACTGATTCCCCCCATGGAAGCATGCCGCAAGGCGGCGCCCGATTGGGGCGGCGATCGGATTCTGGGCGCGGCCGTGCAGCAACTCGGACTGGAGGCGTGGTGCCATACGCCCAGCCTGGTCGACCATCGCGGCCGGCAGCAAACCACCGTGGCCAGCCGCGCCGACAACCTTGCCATGGTCGCCGCCGATTACGTGGGCGACGAAACAGGAAGCTGGGAGTTGGAAGCTGGAAGCTGGGGCCGCTGACGCGGACGGTTGTGTTTCGCGAGAGCGTCTTCTCCAGCTTCTAGCTCCCAACTCCCAGCTTCCATTTCCCAACTCCCAACTCCCAAATCGCCATGATCATCCGATTGATTCGCGAGTCTGTTTCTGCTGCCGCGAGTGGACCGTTCCACGGACAGCGCATCCTTCAAAACGCGCTGGGCCGCTACGGGCCGGCGTGGCTGCAGATCGGCGGCGCATTGCAGGCCGATGAGATTCCCTGGTTCTGGTGCTGGGAAGATGCACAGGCTGCCTGCCGGTGGGCGGCGGAAGGCCGGCCGTTCATTCTCGGTCCGAACGTGCTGTTCCATAACAGTCGGCGACCATGCCAGTTCCTGCATGAACGCCTGCTGTGCAATGCGGCAAGCTGCCGGCTGCTGTTCACGGAATCGGCCTGGTACCGCGATCTGATTGCGAGGCAGCTCGGTCCGGCCAACCGTGCGCCCATCGTGCTGTGGCCCTACCCGGTCGTGGAAGCTGGAAGTTGGGAGCTAGAAGCTGGGAGTTGGGAGCTAGAAGCTGGGAGTTCGCAGGAGGGAGACCGTGTGCGTTCCGCGTCAGCGTCTTCCCCAGCTTCCAGCTCCCAACTTCCAGCTTCCAACTTCGATCTCCCAGCTGCCAGCTTCGATCTGCTGATCTATGCGAAGAGTGGGTATGATGGACAACTGCTGGAGGGGCTGGCAGCGCGTTTCCCGCGATGCACCGTGGTGCGGTACGGGCACTATCGCCGTGAGGAGCTGTTGCGTGCGGCGGGGGGGGCGCGTGTATGCGTGTACCTGTCCGATGACGACCGCGGCCCGCTTGCCCTGGCCGAAATGCTGACATGCGGCTGCCCGGCCGTCGGCCTGCCGCGCGGCGCCCCCTGGATCGAGCATGGCATCAATGGCGCCACGGTCAACACGTTTGAACTCGACGAGCTGACGCAGGCAATCTCACTGGCCATGCAACTCGATCGTGCGGCCGTCGCCACCGCCGCACGCCGGGAGTTCAGTCCCAAAACCGTCGTGCGGAAGATTGTCAGCGCCTTGGAAACTTGGGTGTTTCCGCCTGGTAGTGCAGGGCGTCATGGTTCGGTCGCCGCGTTGCGAGGCGGTCCGGTTTAGCGGCGTGTGCAACGACCAAGCACGGCGGTAAACTCCATAAGTACCATTACACCCCTCTACATTCAGGGGGTGAACGCTTTGCCTTTTTTACACTCCTGTATAGACGTTCCCCCGGTCGGCCGGGTATGATGAAGGTTACCATTTGACTGTCATCCTTGGGTCTTTCCGGTATTTGCTCCGATGGCGACAACAACCTTTCTTGAAGGCAGCGCTACACGCACCTGGGGGGGGCATCCAGCCGTTCGTTGCTGTGACGAATTGGTCACGCGATATAAGCAAATCCTCGACCAGCAGCGGCTGAGTTGGACGGAGCATCACCAATTGCTCCGTCCGCTGGGGGCCGGTGGCCAGGGCATCGTATTCCTGAGCCAGCGACGAGGCACCGACTGCTTCACGCTGCCGGTTGCCGTCAAGGTCTTCTCGCCCGAACGGTACGAAGACGAACGCTCCTATGACGAGGCCATGGGCCGCATGGCCCAGGTAGCCGCGCATGTGGCCCAAATTCAGCAGGACAACCTGTTGGACGTCCATAACTGGATTGACCGGGATCGAATCCGATTGATGGAAATGGAATGGGTGGACGGTTTCGATCTGAAGCAACTGCTCACCCAGAAGATGCTCGAGTGGATTCACTACCACGTGAGCAACAAGCGCTGGCGTTATATCAACCAGGTGATCATCACGGCAGGACCGGTCCAGCCTCGCGTGAAGCCCGGGGTTGCCATCGCGATTGTGCGCGACTGTCTGGCGGCGTTGGCCGCCCTGCACCGGCATGGGATCGTTCACGGCGACCTGAAGCCGTCGAACATCATGTTGAAGCGGACGGGCAATGCGAAGATTGTCGACCTGGGGTCGGCGTTTGAACTGGAGAACGCGCCGGGCCGCCGCAGTTGCACGCCCACGTACGCAGCGCCCGAAGTCCTCGACGGCGAGGCGTGCACGCCGCGGAGCGACCTGGCCAGCCTGGGATACGTGCTCATCGAGATGCTGGCAGGTTCGCCGCCTTTTGCCGGTCTGAAGAGCTACCAGGAATTGCTGGAGGCCAAGCGGTTCCTTGCCCAACGGCTTTCGCGCATCCTGCCGGAAGAAGTCGTGTGCAACGAGCTTCTGATGAGCTTCTGCCGCGGCCTAGTGGCCCCGGATCCGTCGCGCCGCTTCCCGAGTGCCGAAGCGGCCGACCTGGTCAAAGAGGGCGCTGCCAGCTTCCACCGGCAGTTGATCAAAGGCGATCTCGCCAGCGAATACGACAACGAAATCCGCCTCTGGCTCGAAGAACTCGAATGCCTGGGAGAGGACGGCGCGCAGCCGGAGCAGTAGCCCTACAGTTCCACCCGCTGACCAAGTTCGTGGCTGCGCTTCGCCTGCTGCACAATCCACAACGCGCGGTAGGCGTCTTCCAGATCGCTTGTGCGCCGCAATAGACTCGTGACGGCCCGATGGAACTGATTCAAGAGCTGCTCGCCGACGGGCCGGTCGCTATCGAGGACCTCCTGGTGCCGGCCCGCGTCGTCGAACCAGACCACCGAAGCCGGCAGATCGACGAAGGCGGTGCCGTTTTTACAGGCAACCTGAAGATCGGCAAGCGGGCGATAGCCGATCGCTTCCTTCCAGTCGGCCGGAATATAGCGGCCACAACTTATTTGGGCCACCGGTCCCGTCCCCGGCTTCGACCGATCGGAGAAGTCCAGGGTCATCATCTGGTAGTCCTCGCATGGCATGTCGCCGTCACTCACGTGCATCAGGCCGGTTACCCAGGTTGGCTCCCGGTCAACGACATAGCGACACCAGTCTACCAGTTCAATCAGATCGCGAATGGCCGAATGCTGCAAGGAGCAACCTGTCAGATGGCACTTGGCCGACGGGATGCCGATTCGGCGATGGCAGAACAACAGTTGAGGCTCGCCCAGTCGCGTGGCCACCAGTTCCTTCAGACGAATGGTGGCCGGCGCCTGCCGACGAGGAAACTCGGCCAAGAAGGCGATTCCCGTCTGCTCGACCCGCTGTTTGACCAGACGCGCTTCGCTCGGTTCCAGGTCCAGTCCTGCGGCGCAGTAGACGGCTTTGCCGGCTTCGCACGCGGCCAGGATCGGCAGTGCGCCATACCACTGGGGCGCCAGAACGAGTACCGCGTCAATGTCTTCGCGACGCACCAGGGCCCGATACCCGTCCACCGCATCGGCCCCGAATTCCATGGCCGCCTGCTCCGCCCGATGACACACCTGGTCGCATACGGCTCGGACCTCGAACCGGTCGGGCAACATGCGCAGTGCGGGGGCGTGTCGTTGTTGCCAGGCATCGCCCAAGCCAATCAGGCCAACTCGAAGCTTCATAAACGGGCCAGTGGAGGAGTGTTTCCAAACGGAAAGGGGCTTATTCTACCGAAAAGCCCCCTCTTCCGACAGTCTACTTTATCGTAGCCCATTCCGTCGGGCGCAGCAGCCGACTTGCTTCCTGGAAAAAGGCCACGGACCGGTCTGCCCGGACCGCAGCCGTGATCCATTGGCTACTGTTGCCCCATCTTGCCTGGCGTGAACAATTCGAGCCAGGACGGGCCTTACTCCCCCTGGTGGGGGCTCATGCCTGTGGCATCGTCGCCAACCCCGGATTATTCACGATAGGTAGGGTGGGTCAAACAAGCCGTTTCCTTGGTGGGTCATCGGTCGCTGATGCCGGCCTTGTTCCAAGCGGCGGGCTGTAAATCAGCTCAGTTGCGGCTTGTGCGGACCCACCAACGATCTGCGCGACCTTCACCCTACGTAGATGAATAATCCAGGCCAAGCGACCATGACCCAGCAGTGGCATCCAGCTCCCCACGAGGCGAAGCGATTTTTGGCTGCCACCGCCGAAATAATCTTGCGAACCCCTTGCCCGCAAGCTTTTTTTGACTACACTACAAGAAATCTACGCCGGATGGCAAGATGGCTCTCCAAGCCGTACGTGATCATCCAGGCGTCGTTGGTCCCACCGTACAATACGTTCCACGTCCGTTCCACACGGATTCACCTCGCCTGCCTTCCCGCCAAACTCCGTTTTCCTCCCTCGGAGAATGAACCATGATGCGTCTTGTCCTGGCTGCCGCCATCTTCCTGCCGGTCGCAACACCGGAGAAAGAGCCTCAACCCGAAACCTATGAGGCAGCCTACAAAACCATTGTGAAGTCCGGTCAGCCGATGGTTGTGATGATCGGCGCCGACTGGTGTGGACCGTGCCAGGCGATGCGACGCCATATTCTGCCGGAGCTTCGCAAACGACGATGTTTTGGGAAGATTGCCTTCGCCCGCGTGGACGTGGATCAAGAGGCGGCGCTTGCAAAACGACTGACCGGAGGCGGCCCGGTCCCGCAACTGATCATGTTTCGCAAGACGAAAAACGGGTGGGTCCGCCGGAAACTGATCGGCAAACAGAGCGTCGAGGTGGTCGAGAAGTTCGTCGAACAAGGGCTCGCCCTCGACGCCACCGACCGGCAAGCTGCGGAAGGACGTCTGGCAACCCTGCCGAATACGAAAACCACCGAATGATCGGCCCTGGTTAGGCGAGCGGCAGAAAAGAACTTACCGGCAAGACAAGCTCGAAGTGCGAGCGAGTGGGGCGATCGGATCCACTTGCTGGCGCTGCGTGCTTGTATATTTGTTTCCGTTGCTCGCATTACAGGCGAATCAGCGAGATGGCGACCTGAAGCAACCGATCTTCGAGCATCAGGGAGTTTTCGTCGTTGTGTTCGAAGGTGGCGGCAACGTACTCCAGGCCCCTTGCATACGCAATCTGGTAGTTCTGCCCGATAATGACCGACGGCACGGTAACGTGACTGAAGGCCCATTGCGTTCCGGCCAGGCAGTTCTTCATGCCGCCGGCAATGATATTGGTGATTTCGCCGGCGCCATCGACCACTTGCGGTGTGAGTTGGTCAAACCGCTCGTCGAGCAGTCCGCCGACGGCCGCCATGGCAATCTGGTCGGACATGTTCACCGTAACAAAGCCCGATGCCTTACCGTGCACGCCGATCATGCCCGTAATTCTGCCCGGATCACGGACCGGAACCGACGAAACGCTAACGCACTGCGCCTGCATGTTGCACATGCTGAAGCAATTGTCGACGGCTTTTGTGATCGCCTGAAGTAACGTGGCGTTTCCCACAAGGGTTCCCGAAGGCGGTTCGGCAACGGTAGACATGCTCAGACTCCCTGCGCGGCATGTGGTTGGAATATGCGATTTAGCTAGGAATTTATGCGTCAGGATGGGGTCGGAAGAGGCTTTTGGGCCCCGAAATTCGGAAGGATTACTCCTTAGCGACCGGGCCGGAACCGTGCAGCCCGCGTAATCCGCACTCCTTCCAACGTCCTGGGCCGGGCAGCGGCCCCCCCGCTTAGGGCTCGTCCAGAGGCGATTTACCGTACAACTCGGCGCCGCCGCATCGGTAAGAAACTGGTCAGCATCACGACGGCCAACAGATAGGCCGATGGTTCGGGGAGTACAGTCACCTGCATGACATAGCCCTGGACGGTACCGTTGCCGAAGTCGGCCGTGGCCGCGACCGTGCTGAGGACGGCGTTGAGCGGAAACGCCAATTCGGCCAGGTCGTAGTAGCCGACCCCTTCAAACACGTTGGCGCCATTGCCGTCGAGGGCGACGTAGGCATTCACCGTAGCACCGGCCAGCAAATCGGCAAAGTCCTCGCCCAGATCGGTATAGAGACCGCCCAGGAAGACGTCGCCCGGCTCCAGATCGGCAACGTTCAGGTAAATGCCGATTTCGTTATCGGTGGAAAGGGCCGCGGTCAGCGGGTCCGACGTATCGGTCAGCCGGAGCACGTCGTTGCGACTGCCAGTTGCACTGGTGTAATCCGGCGCGGCGGCAGTGAACTCGAAGGCAAAGTCAAGCCCACCGGCCGGATCGACCGACGCCGCGGTCAAGATTCCGGGGCTGTTTCCAGGCGAAACCAGTCCGGCGCCGCTGAGAGCCGACACCGTGCCGCTACCTTGCACCAGCGTGCCGGAGGCCGTCGTCAGGCCGGAACTGGCGGCAATGGAATCGTTGACCACCAGAGTACCGTAGTTCAGGTTCGTTGCGCCGGTGTAGGTATTCGTACCAGTCAGCTTGACGATGCCTGCTTCACTCGTACCTTGCCCGACATTGATCCCATAGTCGCCGCTGATCGTACCGGCAACGACGAGTGTTCCCTGGCCATTGTGTACCTTGGCGCGGATCGTGCTGTTGGCTCCGAGAATGATGTCGCCGGCCCAGGTAGCCGTACCGCCGCCGCCGTAGCTGGTACGGAGTACACCCCCGTTAAGATGCAAGGTTTCGGGCGTCGCATAGTTGGTGTCGACTGTCAGGATACCACTGCCTTCGACGAACGTAGCGCCATTGGTTGTTCCCAACGCACCATTGGCGCCGACATAGAAACCACCATCAGCGACGATGGTCGCGCCATCGTAATCGTTTGCACTGTTGGTAAGACTGACGTAGCCGTCCATCAATGTGAGTCCGAACGAATCCGTTCCGTCGCTGATCTTGCCCGACAATCGAAGAGAATTGCCGCCACCCAACAGGTAGCTATCGTCCGTCAACGTAATGGGCCGGCTGACAGAGTAATTCCAGGCCGCAACGTCATACTGGAGTGTCCCACCGTCGAGCGTAATCCCCGCACCGGCAGCGCCCAGATTGGCGTCGGTCAGGAACTTCAGGTTTCCCTCGCTGATGATCGTGGCGTTATGCGTGTTGGTCCCGCTGAGTGTGAGCGTTCCGGCGCCGGTCTTTACGAGCGAACCGTTGCTTAGACTTCCGCCGTATTCCGTGCTCTGGCCATTGGCGCCCATCGCAAGCGTGTTCCCGCCCATGTTCAGATCGCGAGTTCCTTCGAGCCCTCCCAACGTATAGGTCGTAGGCGCGCCGAAGGCGACTGTACCGGCATCGGCGGCTGCCAGATCGAGCGTACTGCCGGCAATCGCGGAGGCATGTCCCAACGTCAACGTGCCTGCCGTCACGCGAGTATTCCCGGTGTAAGTGTTCTCGGCGTTGAGCGAGAGGGTTCCGTCACCGGCCTTCGTCAGCGAACCGCCACCGGTGATGACATTGCCAATGGTCAACGTACGCGTGGCGTCGACCGCGAACGTCCCGCCATTGGAACCGACGGTAATGCCACGGTTGCTGTCGTCGATCGCAAAACTGGCCGTCGCCTGCAAGATTCCCCCGTTGAGCGTCAAAGCCGCCGGATTGAACGTTCCGGGGACAAACGTATCAACGCTGCCGTCCCAAGTCCAATATCCGCCCGGGTTGGCCCCCAGATTGGCCTCGTCATCAATACGGATCGTCCCCGCATTGATCGTCGTGGTGCCGGTCGGGGCGCCGTAGCTGGTCCCATCTCCGCGGGCGTTACCCGTTCTGGTATCGGCATCGGTGATGGTGAGTGTACCGCTTCCGTTTTTGACCAGGCTCACATTCGTGGTCTGAGTGGCATGACGTCGAATCAATTTCGAAATGGTAATACCCCCCGTCCCGTCGAAGATAACCGTGGCATTGCAGCCCGGGCTGGCATTGATGTTACGATCGAATGCCAGCGTTCCGGAGCCGTTGTTGACAATGTTGAAGTCGTGCGACCCGCCGATGGTAGGCCGAACTTCGACGTTGAACGTCTGGCCGGGGCTACCCGGCTGAACGAGAATGCCGCTGGAGTTCTTCAGGTAGATGACGCCTCCGTAACGAAGTGTGAAGCTATCGGAGCCATTGAAGACAATGCTCCGCACGCTTCGATCCGAATACTGGCTGGCGTGGAGATCGATGTCTACCGTGGTAATGGCGGAAGCGGTGAAAAACACGTCGGCGTCCGAGGCATTCGGCGCCGTGCCGGTGTCCCAGTTCCCGGTTGTGCCCCAGTACTCGTCGACTGGGTTGGCAATCCAATGGAACGTAGCGGCCTGACCGGACAGTCCGCAGAATAGCCACGCAACGGCAGTCGCCAACATCACGTTGCACCCGTATCGTGTCGGCTTCGAGAAAAGTCGGGCTATCATGGCGATCCCCCTAATATGCCGGCTCTCATTGATTGACGATGGACTGATCCGTTCCCATCATACCAAGTGGGTTTTTTCCGGTCAATGAAATGGCGTGCCGGTCCACCATCGATGCTTGCTTCATTCTCCTACCAAACAGTAGATTCTACCGAGAAACCCCCGTGGCGGTGGCATCTGTGATCCATGAAGTGAGGGGGTGGCTGTTTGACAGTCATTGGTTCGCCTGCGGATAATAGCAGCGAATGTAAGAAACCGCGGATTGCGGTCACCCTCGCCCATTAAGACGTCAAGAGTATTGCCATGCAGACATACCGTCTCCTCCTTGCCATTCTGCTTTCAACAACCGCAACTTGCACCGCCCAGGCAGGGTTCTGGCGGTTCGAAAATGGCAAGGCCGGCGAAACGGCGGTGGTCGTTACGGCCGAGTCCGATTCGGAAGTGCTTGTCGGAACGGCAGGTGTGTCCGGTAAGGGCGCGCCGCCGGTCTACGATGCCGAGGTCCCGTACAAAGCGCTCTGGGACGGAAGAACCTGTGCGCCGGCGGCGTTCGCCAATAGGGGCTCGCTCCGTTTCCATGCTCCGGAAGATGCTGCGGGAGCTGCGCCGGCAGGCGGCGAAGTGATTGTTTCGGCGAAGGACCCGGTGATCAAGCCCGCGAGCTTCACTCTGGAAGCGTTCATCAAGATCGGCAGCCACGTGCCGCGACATGCGCTGATTGCCAGCAAACGGCGCAACGGGCAATCGGGGGCAAGTTGGTCCCTCTCGCTCTCGCCGTCTGGCAGTTTGAGTGTGCGGTTCGATACGGAACAGGGAGATGGCCCGGACCGCGTCGGCCAGTTCAATCAGTGTTTCGGTGGCGCCGTCGTGCCTGCCGACGGCGCATGGCATCATGTGGCCCTGACGTACGAAGGCGAAACGCGCGCCGCTGCGCTCTACCTGGACTACCGCCGTTGCGGTGGCGGAACCGTGGCGGCGCCGCTGGTCTACGACGAAAGCGATTGTATTCTCGGCCGCGGCTTGGATGCCTGGCTGGACGAGGTGCGCCTGACGCCCGAAGCCCTGCACTACGAGCAGTTCTTGCGGCCCACACGGTTCTTCACCGACATGGAGCCCGAGACGTCTGCCGCCATTCCGCTGCTCGACGAGACGTTCACACGCGTGCAGTCGGCGCTCAAGCCGGACCTGAAACGCATCGGAACACTCACTCCGAAATCGGTGGATCAGATCGAAACGCCCATGTGGTCGCTCGGCTGCGAGACGCTCGACCGCGACCTGACAAGCTGGAGCGCGTACCGCGGCTACCTCGCGCCGCTGGGCATCAAGCGAATCCGGCTGCAGGGCGGCTGGAACCGGACGGAGAAGAAGAAGGGCGAGTACGATTTCACGTGGCTCGACCGCATTGTCGACGATGCGATCGAACTGGGCCTGGAGGTATGCCTGGAGACGTCCTACAACAACAAGCTGTACGAACCGGGCGGCGCGTTGGGACCCGGTGGACGCCTGCCCGAAGGCGAGGAAACCCTGGCCGCCTGGGACCGATGGGTCGAGGCCATGGTCCGCCACTATTCCCCAAAAGGCGTCAAAGAATGGATGATGTACAACGAGCCCAACCTGAACAAAAAGAACTCGCTCGAAGACATCGTCGCCAACAACATCCGCACGGCCGAGATCATCAAACGGATCGACCCCGACGCGAAGGTCGGCGCGTTCGTCCTTGCCGGGTTGCAGGTGGAGCGCATCGAGACCATGCTCCAGATGATCAAGGATCAGGGCAAGCTCGACCTGTTCCATTGGGCCATCTACCACGGCTACAGCGGCAATCCCGATCGGCTCAACCCGCGTATGGCCGAGTTCAACGCCATGCTGGCCGAGGTCGCGCCGAACATTCGGCCGTGGCAGGGCGAGGCAGGTTGCGCTTCGGAAGAGGTACAGTATGCACTGTCTGGAATCGCTTGGACGGAATACTCACACGCCAAGTGGAACGCACGGCGCATGCTGTGCGACATCGGCCACGACATTGAATCGTCTGTGTTCACCATTTCCGACATCAGCTACCACAAGGATTTCATCTCTCGCTACGGCCTGCTGAAGACCAACCCGGACAATTCCATTATCAAGGTCAAGACGGCCTTCTACACCGTTCAGAACGTGGTAAGCGTGTTCAACGACTCGCTGCAGCGCGTGCCCGATTACAGTTTCAGTAGTTCCAAATTTTAGCTGAAAGCGTCCGGTGTGTCAGAAGGTGTTGCGTGGCCGGAGGTTACGTCGAGGATGCATTGTGTGATTCCCATGATCACTTCGGCCACCCGCTGCAGGTTCAGCAGCATATCGCGGAATGGAAGACGCTCCAGATGTAACGCGAGTCGTCGTCCGTGGCGTTCCGAGAGGGTGGTCAAATGAAACCAGACCCAGACGTTGCGGAGGATCATCGCCAAGCCGAAGAAGAGCAGCCGCAACAGTGGATTGCGAGTGCAGGTGCGGATGCGTGCCTCGTTCATCTGGCGATAGCTGGTTTCGATACCGAACCGTTTGCGATACGTTTCGTACACCCATTGCGGGCTGGCAGGCCGGAATCCCCAAAACGCATACACGAACGCCCGTCGGCCGTGGCGTTTCCACTTGCCGGCAAGATTGCCGCACTTGACACAAATCCTGACGGTCGCGGTCTTGCCGTACTTGGTTGCCTTGGACGCTTTCAGGGTGTGTGTGGCCCAACCGCTCTTCTTCCATTGGGCGAAGGCCCGCGTACCCGTCGCGGCTTGGCCCGCCTTCGGCTTGCGGCCGCGTTTGACAACCGGCATCAGAAAAGCGCAGCGGGCTGCCTGCAAATAACGGATGACTGCAACCGAGTAAAACCCGCGATCCAGCAGCAAAAGCCGGCATTTTACGCCCTGGGCGCGTGCTTGACGCAGCAGGCGACGGACGACCTCTTCCATCGATTCGCCGCGCTGTACCGGCGTCAAGGCGATCGTGAAACGATGCCCGTTGCGAACCACGTAGCAGGTGGCGTATGCATGAAAGTGACTCGTGCCACTCTTCGGTTGGCTGCGATAGATTTCGTCGAGGTGCCGATGTGGCTCGCCATGGTACGGGATCAACGTCAGGTCGATCGCCAGCGTCTGTTTGCGCCGTCGCACGGCCTTGGGAAGGCCGTCCACCAGCGCCTTGTTCAACCGCTTCTCCAGTTCGTGATACTCCGGCAACGTCGCCACCAGCACGTTGAATACGGTCTGCTGTGTTGGCGCGCCCGCCAGATTCCGGCAAGCAGCGGAAATGAAGCCAATACGGGAAGCTGCGTAAAAGAGGACATTCAGCAAGACCGACGCCCGGCATTTGTACCCATGGTCCTGCAACTGGAGATGCTGCTGGACAATGGCTCCGGCGCGGTTGTGGACTTCGCGGCATGAGATCGTACAATGGTTCTTCCGTGAACGCATGGGTTACCTCCTGGTCTGGACTTGGGTATGTGTGATCCCCTAAGTCCTTTACCAAAAAGCCCTTGCGTTCACCTATATCAAGTTACGAAATTTGGAACTACTGAGTTTGAGTATTGCGGGGACCGAGAAGGAACTTACCTGGTTCGCATTCCGCGATAAGAAGACGGGCCTGGATGTGGTTGCCCTGTGGGACGGCACGGAGATCCCGTCGAATGCGTCGGACATCGAGACGGTCGACGTTGGCATCCCGGGTGGACGCTTCCAGGAGCCGGTCTGGATCGATCTGGTTACCGGGAACGTCTACGAGATTCCGGCGGAACAGATGGAGGTCGCGTCTGGCGTCGTAACGTTCCGGAATGTGCCCGTGTACGACGGCCCGGGCGTCATTGCCGACCGAAGCCTGCTCAGTTTCGTCCCGGCCCGCGAGAAGAAGGGCGCCAAGAAGGCCAAGCCGGCGCCGAAGAAGGCGGCGGCACAGGGCAACGAGAACGTCGTACCGCACCTTCTGCCCGGTACGCAACAGCCGGCCCCGGCCGTCCTTCTTCTGGCATCGGATGCCGAGACCGTGGCTGCCCTGACCACCTGGCTCAACCGGCAGGAGGTCCATGCCTTCACGCTGAAGACGAGCCCGGCCGCTTCAGACGAGAAGGCCCTAAAGGAGGCAGAAGAGGCACTGCGATATATCCGCAGCCGCGCAGCCGAATGGCAGGTGAAAACCGATGCCGTCGGCATGCTGGGCGTCAAGGCCGGCGCTGCGGTGGCGATACAGTTGCCCGGCGCCGATTTTGCCATTCTATTGGATGCAAAGGACTCAGACGCCGCAGCGGCAGGAAAGAAGCGAGTCTTCGTCGGCAAGCCCGACGCCTGGCAGACGCCGCTGGCGAAGTGGCTGGAGCAGTTCAAAGGAAAAGTGTTCTGACACAAGGAGATCCGTCCGATGCGAAAGCACATGTTCCGGCATGGAAAGTGGTGGCTCGAGACCACGGCGATTCTTACCTTGTTTGTTTGCGGAGTACTTGCGGTATCTCGGTCGTACGCCGAGGATTCGCCGGCGCCGGCTGGAAAGCCGAACTTTGTGGTCGTGCTTGCCGACGACCTCGGCTACGGCGATGTCTCGTGCTACAATCCGCAGTCCAAGATTCCGACGCCCCACGTCGATCGGCTTGCCGCCGAAGGCATGCGATTCACCGACGCACATACGCCCTCGGCCGTCTGTACGCCAACTCGCTATGGACTGCTTACCGGGCGTTACTGCTGGCGCACGCGGCTGAAGTACCGCGTGCTCGATGGCTTCGATCCGCCCTTGATCGAACCCGGGCAGGTTACCGTCGCTTCGTTGCTGAAAAAGCAGGGATATGCAACCGCGGCCATTGGCAAGTGGCATCTCGGCATGCAGTGGACCGATACGAACGGGAACCCCGTGCCTGCGGTTCCCTTGGAACGCACCGGGCCTCCGCGTTCGGGCAGCGACGTGGACTATACTCGACCGCTGGGCGGCGGCCCTCTGGCCGTCGGGTTCGACCATTACTTCGGTATCTCGGCATCGCTGAACATGTCGCCGTTCTGCTACATTCAAGACGACCGGGTCCTGCATCTGCCCGTCTTGGCGCAACCGCGGATGCGCGACGCCAGTTTCATGGCGGTCGATGAAGGTGTCCGATCGCCGGACTTCACCATTCACGGCGTCATGCCGCGACTGGCAGGCGAGGCTATTGCCTTTCTCGAACAGCGGGCCACCGAACCTGCGAAACCGTTCTTCCTGTACACGGCCCTGAGTTCACCGCATCTGCCCGTGGTTGTCAACGACGAATATCGCGGCAGGAGCCAGGCGGGCGACTACGGCGATTTCGTCGTCGAAACCGATGCCTTCCTGGGGGCTGTACTCGAGACACTCGACCGCACCGGCCTGGGCGACAACACGCTGGTCCTGTTCACTTCGGATAACGGCGGCCTGTTCCATTACTGGGAGGCTAAGGAAGCCGATGACGTGAAGCACTACCGAATCGGCGGGCGTGCGGCCCTGATTCGCGAGTTCGGCCATCAGGGCAACGGCCCGCTGCGCGGCACGAAGGCCGATATCTGGGAAGGCGGCCACCGGGTCCCATTTGTCGTTCGCTGGCCAGGCAAGACGCCGGCCGGTACGGTCAGCAAAGAACTGGTCGAACTGACCGATCTTCTGGCAACGGCCGCCGCCATTACCGGCGTCGACTTGCCGCCCTGCGCCGGCCCCGACAGCCGCAGCATCCTGCCGGCCCTTCTCAACGAGGAACCGGCCCAGCCAGTTCGCGAGTATGCCGTGCATCACTCGTATCGGGGCGTGTTCGCGATTCGCCAGGGCCCCTGGAAGCTGATCCCCGCACGCGGTTCCGGCGGATTCTCCCGTCCCCGCCAGTTGGATCCCGCAGAAGAAGGCGGCCCGCCGGGACAGCTCTACAACCTCCAATCCGATCCGGCCGAAACCAGCAATGTCTACGACCAACATCCCGACGTCGTCAAGCGATTGTCTGAACTGCTTAAACAGATCCAAGGCGACGACGCGTAACAAACCTCTCAGGCATACCATGGCGAATCGGATTTGCTCGGCTCGGCACTGCCGTCGTACGGCAGTGCTCGGTATCTTCATCTTCTGCATCGGTGCTGCATGGCACGCGCTTTCGATGGCAGACGACAGCTACCTCCGCTATGTCCATCCGCCGATACGCTTGAATGCGTCCAGCAACTCTACCAGCGTACGAACGGACGCGTCTTCGGCGGCAACCGATTTCCCAACCTGCTGGTCGGTTCGCGACGCGGCGCCCAAAGGCCGACCCTTGTGCTTGCGCCGCACGCGCCCGGATTCGACGATCCGTCGCAGCCGAAGATCTTCATCCGCTTCTGGTCGCGCGGGTACGGGAATCCGACCAATGCAGATCGCGTAAGCGACGGCCTGCCGCCGGAGGTCGAACAGCCGAATATCGGTATGAACCAGATGCTGGTCAACGTGAACATCGTCCTTGGCGAAGGCAATTCCGGCGCTGTCGCCTTGCGGCACCAGGCGGCCGAAGGTTCCGCCATCGAAGACTGTACGATCGACGCCACCCACGGACACACGGGCATTCAAGGGGCGATCGGCTCCGGGGGCGGCAGCGCCGGGGTGACCGTGCTCGGCGGACGCATCGGCCTGGATTTCACCGGATACATGTCGGGCTCGCAACCGACGCCAACCATTACGGGATTCACGCTGCAAGGCCAGACCGAAGCCGCCATCCGCAGCACCAGCCGGCAAACCCTGGTGGCCGCCGGCCTGAAGATCCTGGCCGATCGCTGCGCCGGACCGCTCATCCAGGTCGGCAATCCTCAACGCGATAAGTCCGGCAATGCACGACGCCTGCCGGCGAATCACGGAGAGCTGATACTGGTCGATGGCCAGATCGAGTTCACCGGCCAGGCTATCGAACAGCCGCAGCGCGTTGTCGTCCGGTCGGATCGCGGCGTCTATCTGCAAGATGTCTATGTCCGCGGCGCCACGAAGGTTGTGGTCGATCCGGTGCAGGCGGTGGAATTGGAAGGTGCGCCGGACGGTTGGCTGAAGGTGTTTCGGTACGCCCACGCAGCCTCGCCTCAACGACATCAGGGGTTCCAGTATCGTTATCCTGTCTATGTCGACGGCCAATCGGTCCCGAGCATTCGGCAGGTGCAGCCGGGAGTGACGCCGCCGGCCGATCTGCAGTCGCGACACCTCTGGCCGGCATCGTTCCCCAGCTTCGAGGCGGCCGGGGCCGTGAATGTGCAGGCAGCTCCCTACGGAGCACGCGGGGACGGCCGCGCCGACGATACGGGGGCCATCCAGCGCGCGATTGACGAGAACGAAATCGTCTTCCTACCCAAAGGCTGCTATCGCCTGACGCGCACCTTGGAACTCCGGCCGCATACCAAGCTGATCGGGGCCGGCCAACACCTGTCGCTGCTGGTGGTAACCGGCGAAGGGACGTTCGCTTCGGACAGCAGTCTGCCCGCCGTCGTGCGGACGGCCGATACGGCTGACGCATCAACCGTGCTGGCATTCCTCGGGTTCCAATCAGTTCGCGGCGCGCCTGACGTGCAGGCGTTGCACTGGCGGTGTGGTGGCCGTTCGATATTCCGCGCGGTGGAGATTCGCACGGCCACGATGCGCGGGGCGCACGTGCTGATTTCCGGCAGCGGCGGCGGCAACTGGTACAACTTCCGCGCGTCGCTGTGGCCGCGCGGCCCCAAGGCCGTGCCCGACTACCGGCATCTGCTGGTCGAGGGCGCGCGGGGCCCGCTTCGTTTCTACCAGTTCAGCCCGCAGCACGCGACCAGCGATTTCGCGGCCGAGTTTCGCGCGTCGCGGTGCATTTCCGTATTCGGCGCGAAATACGAAGGAAGCCAGCCGATGCTGGCCGTGCGCGACTGTGATGACGTTTGCCTGTTCGGCCACGGCGGAAACGCGAAGCCACTGCCCGGCCAATCGCTCTACCTGGTTCAGCGGACCCCCAACTTCCTGCTGGCCAACGGCGTCGACGGCCCAACACCCGTCGGTTCGCGTTCGCTCAGCCATCCGCTCGGGAGTACCGATCCGCGCGAGTGGCACATGCTCATCGACCGCCCGGCCGATCGAACCGAACTCGCCCTTCCGCCGCTCGAACGCCCCGTTCTGTATTTGCGGGGCCGGCCGGAGGAAGAGTAGAAACTGGAAGGATCTGAGCTTACCGATTTTGAATCTCAGATTTGACATCGTATCTTGCTTGCGGATACGCAAATTCGGCTGGTCGGACTGATGACGCTTAGCTGCGTCAATTGTGCATTGTGGTCGTGGGCGTTATTCCTCATTTTCAGCACGCGATTTCTTCACCGGGAGCCTTATTGGTCCGGGTTGGCGTTGTTTGGTATAATGTTCTTGTCGCCCGTTGTGCTGGGCATAGCCTCCGGTTGGCTGCAAGCGAGCAGATCGCCGCAATCGAGTTCCGCAGGTTGGCAGAGGAAAGCTATGACTAACGATAAGAAGCCGTCCAAGACAGATGGAAACGGCGTGTCTGCACGTGATCTCGAATCATTGCAGCAGCGAGGTTATCAGCCCCAAGCAAGCGCACCCGCAAATCTTGCGGCCATCAAACCACCGCACGGCGATACGGCCATTGTGACTCCCCACAAACCGGCCGCGAAGCGATGATTCCTGAAACCCGACTTTGCTGAAGAACGGCTGGCCGACGGCGCAGAACTCGCCCTCCCACCACTCGAACGCCCCGTTCTGTACTTGGGGGGCCGGCCCGCGGGAGGCCAATATCCTGCTGCAGCGGGATATTGAGCCAATTAGCAAAATGCTTGCGATATCCGGAGTTCGGCTTATAATGAGGGTTCTTGGTGGCTGGCTCCATTTCGGGCGTGAAATGAGGAGCAGGTATGCCTCCGTTTCTTTCGGGCACTGGATTATTGGGGAGCCGAATCATGGCATTCTCGACCGTAATGCGATGCGTATTCGCGACCGTTCTCGGTGCGAATCTTCTCCTTCAAGCCGGCTACCTGCAGGCAGCGGTAACCATGAGCGCCTCGGCAACGGCGCCTACCGTAGGTGCCGATGATATCGCGCAACTGGTCGGCACATCCGACATTGGTGGCGATGCGGGGCATATCTGGAGCGATCGCCCCGTCCAGGGGCAGTCGTTCCTGACCGGCAGTAGTGCCGGCGGATACCTGCTCACAGCGGTGACTTTTCAGAACTACAACAACGAGACGACTTCAGCGACGTTTACGATCCGGATCGGTGGGATTTCGGGCAATGTCTTCACAACGGTTCGGACGGAAGTGGCCGCCAATACGGTTTCGTATGTGCCGGGCGATTACATCACGGCCACACTGACCACGCCGATTTGGCTCATGCCGGATCAGCTCTGCGGTGTCGACTGGGGCTCCAGCGGAAGTGGTTTCGTCACGGCAAACAACTGGGACAGTGCCGGCGACGCCTACACCGATGGTGCTGCGTACAGTTCGGGTACCAGCAGCACGCCCGGCGCCACACTCACCTTTCATGCGGCCGATCGCGCCTTCCACCTGGACATGGATACGAGCAGCTTTATGTGGAGCGGCGGTGGAACGACCGCCGACTTCTCGGACGGCGCCAACTGGGCTGATGGAGTTGCGCCGACGTCGGACAGTACGACCAGCGTGCTTATTGCAGGGGACGTGAATCTCGGTTCCTCAAGTGCGCCCATCAACCAGGACGTGGGCACACCGATGGTGCTGAATCGCCTGCACGTGGCCGGCTACAGCAATGGTGGTGATGACGTAGTCCTTGGCGGCGGTGCTCTGCAGTTCGAGACCGACGGAACGACCACACCAACCATCGTCGCCAACCGGCTTCAGGCCGTGACCATCCAGAACGACCTGGTCGCAGCCGCCGACCTGACTATGAACGTCTACGACGGCGACGCCGATGGCGATCTGATCATCGAGGGGCAGATCAGCGGCGACGGCGCAATCACCAAGATCGAGAACGGAACGCTCGTCCTCGCAGGCGACAATACGTACACGGGAACAACAACCATCAGTGCCGGAGTCGTGCAGGTTGGCAATGGCGGGACAACTGGTTCGCTGGGCGCCGGTAGCGTCGAGAACAAAAGTTCTTTGGTCTTCAATCGGAGCAACGACCTTACCGTCAGCAACTCGATTTCCGGTTCCGGCGCCGTGACCAAGTCGGGGGCCGGCACGGTGACTCTTGCCAGTTCCAATTCCACCAGCGGCAGCATCACCGTGGCCGAAGGTACCCTGAACGTTGCCGCCGCCATCACCAGCGCGTCGTCCATTACCGTCTCGCCCGGGGCCGTCCTTCGCTTCAGCGGAAGCAACCTGATCACCTCCAGTCACGGCACGGCCGAATCGGCCAGTTCCTATGTTACCGTGGACGGCGGAACTTGGGTCTCCGATGCCGGCGTCTGCCGCATCGGCAACGTCAACCTGCTCAACGGTGCGATCTGGGAAGCCAACG
Source organism: Thermoguttaceae bacterium (assembly GCA_040772845.1). Classification (GTDB taxonomy): domain Bacteria; phylum Planctomycetota; class Planctomycetia; order Pirellulales; family Thermoguttaceae; genus PWXP01. Next base: position 2,454,277 of record JAXGXG010000001.1, on the reverse strand, counting down.
TAACCAACGAGGATTGGGGCAACTTCTACCTGGGGGCCCTGTCGGACGGTAGCGACGCCACCGTAACCGTCGGCGGAACGGCCGCGTCGCAGATTAAAGGCTCCGGCAATATCAAGCTGGGGACCAACACGCAGTTCAACGTGGCCGACGTCACCGGAGACTCGAACGCCGATCTGACCGCCTCCGTTCGCCTGGACAACCAAACCAACGACCAAGGCTCCGCCGCCGGCGGCTTCACCAAGCTCGGTGCCGGAACCATGGTGCTGAGCGGCGCCACGAACACGTACACGGGAACAACGACCGTGCAGGAAGGCACACTCCAAATCAACGGCGCGATCGACGGCGCAGTGATTATCGACGGCGGAACGTTGGGCGGCACGGGAACAATCGGAGGAGTTGTCACGGTCAACAGCGGCGGCACGCACGCCCCAGGCGCCAGTGTCGGCAGCCAGGTTGCCGGCGGCGCGACGTGGAACGCCGGCGGGACGTTCCAGTTCGAGATCAACGACGCACTCGGTACGGCCGGCGGACCCACAGGCTGGGACCTGCTCACCCTTACCGACGGCAGCGGTACGGCAACACTCGACCTTACCGCTTTAAGTGCGAGCAATCCCTTCACCATCGAGATTGTGTCGCTTTCCGGCACGACGGCAGGTGAGATCGCCAACTTCGTCGCCACGCAACCCTGCGAGTGGGAGTTTCTGACCTACCAGCAGCTTTCCGGCGCCTTCAGCCGGGACCTGTTCGTCCTCGATACCAGCCGATTCGCCAACGATACCGGGGTCGGCTACTTTAACATCGTGCAGACGACCAGCGGCCTGGCCATCGCCTTCGTTCCGGAACCTGGTGCGATCGCTCTCACCCTCACCGCCCTCGCATTACTGCTGATTCGGAGGAGACGGAAGTAGAACCTGGCACGTGGAAGCTGGAAGTTGGGATCTGGAAGCTACGAGAATTTGCGACTGCTGATTTCAGGTTTGAGATTTCGGAGTCTGTCTCGTTCACAGGGTGAAGACAGGGGCTTCTGCCCTTTCAGGTAACCTATACTTGTGGAGAGGCTCGTCTTGTAGTCCACAGGTCCTATTTCGCTCCGCCCCCCAGGTGAACAGATGCCCGCGGTGACGTACTTCTGCCCGGAATGTGGCGCCGAAATGCCCGAGGCGCTGGTGGCCAGCGGTCTGAGTCAAGTGGGATGCCCTGCCTGCAATCGATGGATCTCGTTGGATACGGTTGCCCCCGGCCATGAGCCGGCAGCCTATCACGACCACCACGACGACGAACCCGACCCGTTCGCCGACGATCCACCGCCGAGTCCTCGCCTGGGAGGTTGGGTAGACGGTCGCCGCCTGGTCCTTCATGTCCGTGCAAGTTCGAACCACGTCGTACATGCCTTGCTGGGATGCCTGGTAGGTGTGACCGTAGCCCTTGGCTTCATGACCTACCTGGGCGTTACGGGCCAACTCGACGGCGGCCCGCTCGGTCCGGCAGGCTACGCCGTCTTCACCGTGTTCTGGGCACTCGTGGTCCGACTTGCCGGCAGTTTGATTTGTGCCCGCTTCGAAACCACCAGTCTGCTGGTCGAACCCGATCGCTTTGTCGTCGAGAAGCGGCTGTTCGGATTCCGGCGTCAGGCGTCTTATCGGCTCACGTTGGCCAGTCGCGCCACGCTTACACCTGTAAACCGGATTTGGGGGAATACGATCTACGCCATCCGGCTTGGCGGCCCTAGCCAGCACGCCCGCGTTGTCCCGTGGGCGACAGACCTGGAGAAGCGATGGCTCGTCCAACAGATCAACGGCCACCTGCACGGCGACCGCTCGGAGCCCGAGATCAACCCCTACGAAACGGCCGTGCTCAGCTACATGGACGGCTTCCAGCTTGGCGGCGACTGACGGCCGCCCTCATCGTAGGGTGGATGAACCGGGTGCAGCAGCGGACTTGCATCCTGGAAGAAAGGCCACCGGCCGGCTTGTCCGGCCTGGAGCCGTGGTCAGTTGGCTACTGGCAACGTCCCGAATCCATCCTCGCCCCGCACGCCGCCGCCTCCGGCGGCGGCGTGCGGGGCGAGAACATGGCTTGTGGCCTACGGTTAGCTGGATGACCACGGCTCCAGGCCGGACAAGCCGGGCGGTGGCCACGTGAAGTGCAAGCACCACTGCTGCAACCGGATGAACCCGGCTGTCGGCGGTTCGAGAACGATCTGCCGGCACAAGAGAAGCGTAGAGACGCATGGATGACTCTGCCTTCGTCGCACCGCCGGAACCATCCACCCTACCTGCCATGAATAATCCCGGCTAATCGATCCTATCGATCTTCCATTCATCTCCCTGCTTGACGCATTCGATGCGCCACCAGCGATCGCCCGGCTTGCCTTCCGGCAAGGCCCAAACCGCCCGATCGCCATCCAACTTCCAGGCGACCCTGGGGATTCGCAAATCGCGGATGAGCTGGCGAATCGTTTCGGCATTCTGCTGGGCGAACTGGGGCATACCGGCAGGATCCTTGGCAAACAGCTCGGGCAGCCGGTCAGGCTCGTCGTGCCACAGATGCTGCTCCAGACCTTCTACGACAACCTGCGGCTGCGGGTAGAGCGGTAGCCGTTTGGCCGGTGGCAGCGGCTCGATCACCGGCAAGGTCACTTCGCCCGTGGCAGCCCACTCGACGCCCCGCGTCATGAGCGTCTTGAAGCCGTTGTCGGTCATCGACTCGGCATAGTGCCCCAGGATCATGTGGAAGCAACGGCCCCGGCCGTAGTCGGTAATCACCACCATCGGTTCGTGGTTGCCCGTACCGAAGCAATGATCGATCACGTACTCGCCGCCGTCCTTGTCGGTACGCTTCAAGCGGAGCATGCGCGGGGGCGAGAACGACGTAGCCAGCACTCGCAGGTTGGTCGCCTCCGAGTTGAGCCGCAGGGCATGATAGAGTTCGTCGCGGTTGTGCCAGAAGTCGGTCACGCCTGCGGTAATCGGGTGTTCGACCGGGCTGATGTTCACGTCGTACTCGAACTTCGGTCCGTGCGCCGAACCACTCACCCAGTTGTACCCCAGCATCTTGTCGTATTCCTGCCACGACCGGTGGCAGTTATTGGCCGCATGGACCAGTGCGAACCCCTTTCCGCCGGCCACATACTCCTCGACCGCCTTCTTTGTCTCGGGCGCCCAGTCGGGGCCGTTGTAGTTCGACAGAATGCAGTCGTACGGCTTGATGTCATCGGCCGTCAGTCGCACCGGCCACCGGTCAGGCTCACCTTCCACCTTCGGCGGCGCCGTATGGACATCGACCGTAAACCGGCCGGTCGCCTGCAGCATGTTCTTCAACTCCGGCGACGTCTTCTCCCAATCATGGTTGTTCCGCCCATCGATCAGCAGCACCCGAATCTTCCCCTCCTCGGCCCGCATCTGGCCGCCACCGGCCAGCACAACCGACGCCATCAGCAGGCTTGCCAGAAATCGCGCTAAAACAACGCATCTCATCATGTGCTCCTCGTAGTTCTTTTCGTCGTTGCTTCTTGTTTTCAGCCACTCATCATGTTCTGCTTTGAAGGACATCTATGGTCGGTCTTGTGGCGATGGCTGTTCTTGACCATCCGTCTGTTCTGAATCGTGGAGCGTAAATCTTCTCAAGAGGCGAGCGCGGGACGTCCCAACCGGTATCCATCCTGAGCTGTCAAGTACCGTTCGCACCGGAAGAGCGTCCGGATAATTGCTCTGGACTCCACCTGCCCCCGCAACGCTGAGCCCGACAAGGGCCTGTTCGAGTGGGGCATCGCGCGGTTCCATCCAATGGACGTCGGAATTGGCCATCTCGATGAACCATACCAAGCTGTCGACGTCATCGGGAGAGTCTGTTTTACCCACGCTACGCGAGGCGTCTTCCCAGCGCAGGGGAGTTGCTCCTTGCCATGGCGTGCTTTCACCAGCGATTCCAACATATTGCGAAACTGTGGACGTGGAATCCAGGAACGGGGAACGGTATTCGTATGGCATTTCCGTTGCCAGAAGTCGGTTGTGCGGTCCATTCCAAGGTTCGTCAAACCGGTAGCGCGCATACAGGTCGCCGTAGCCCAAGTAAGGCAGGATCAGTACTCGCCAACTATGTGCAGGTTTCCCTTGCCCGTCGACCACGTACTGCGGTGGAAAACAATCGTATTCGCCATGATAGTTGTGCAACGCTAGCGCGATGTGTTGGAGCCGGGCGCTCGTTCCTGCACAACGGATAAACTGCCTCGCGCACAGGTACCCTATCACAGCGCCAAAAGCCAGCAAGACGAACAGCAATCCCCAGGTTTTCCTTCGTGAGAACCAACCTGAAGTCATGATGTTGTACTCCTACTATAGTGACGATCTCAGGATGCCAGGCAAACGACACAGCCCGGCGGCTTTCTTGAAAGTCGAAACAACAGCATCCATATCGATCATAACCGGTGGCAACTCGCGAATCCACCCAACGCAAGGAAATAGCCTGTTCCACTCTTTATCGACCAAGGAGAATCGGGGGTAGCGCCATTCACCAACAGACCACCCCTCCGGGCCGGGCGAGCCGGCCGGTGGCGGCTTTGCTCTGCTCACCAACACCCTGTCTGTGGCTTTGTTCCCGGACACTCTGTCAATTATCGTTGCCCGAGTCGCCACGGGCCAAGCTGACTGGCATTCTCGCCAGATGTCACCTGATAGACAGTGTCGTACAGAACTCGATTCTGGAACAATCCCAGTACTGCCTGCAGACGATGCGCTTACAACTCAACGCGTACGCAAAGAGGATTCGCAACTCCAAGTTTAGGATACCAAGGGGAGGATTGCGTAGAAGGATGCAACACTCAAGGCCACAGACAACAGAAAGCCGAAAGTGCACTGGGATGGCGACATGCCGTCCCTTCGAGCGAGAATAACGATTTCCCAAGGAAATACGATTGCAGCCGGCAACTGGAGCAATAGCAATGGTGCCAATAGCTGCGCCCAACTGAGGAAAGTATACGATTCCGACATTCCGACGAGAATACATATGCCCGTGTAAAACGCCTGCGCGAAAAACACGATTCGGCTGCGGCGCACTCGCGTTCGAATTGGTGCGGGTGCACAAGGACCAATTGTCGTCGACTGTTGCGACCTCTCGCTACCGACATCCATAACCGGCCCCAGCACGATGGATAACGTACTTTCAGAACGATCGCAATGCTGCCTGCACGCGGCAGGCTTTCAGCCGAATACGCATCACCATAGCTCCAATTCTAGCGGTCGCTTGCTCTCCTGTCACGGGTCCCTCGTTACGAAAGGCGGTTTCTATCTACAATTTACCCTCGTACAGAGGGAGCGCCTGACATTCACTCTGGCAAGCGAACCACTTACTCTATCGCTGGCCCAGGGTGGACGTCGGCCCGTTTCAGACTTGATCGGGGACGACGAAGGGCTCGCGGTAGTTGCGCGAAACGTGCATGTTGGCGTACGAACCGAATGTGCCTTCAAAACGCTCGCGGTCGGGATTCATGGTCAGCATGGGACCTAACCTGGCAGGCGTCTTCTTCAGGTCGATGTCGTTGGCCGCCAGGTGTTCTGGCCTGCTAGAGAGCGTTCTGGTAGGCCAGGAACAGCGCTCGATAGTATTTCATCAGGCGGACGGGTTCGCAACTGGCGAGGATTTCTGCGTCGCAGTATCCCTGGTAGTCCATCCGTTTGAGCAACTGGAAGAGCTTGCGGTACGGATACGTTTCGTCCCACAGCTCATGCATGTGAATGTTGCGAATGCGGTCTTTCACCGAGTTGAAATTGGCCTCGAAACCCGGTTCCTCGGTGTCGGTGTGGTTGCAGTTCCAGTTGACGTAGATGTAGGGATTCTCGGCGTAGTCGATCATCTTCTTGACCTTTGCAACGACGTTGGTGCCGCGCCCATGGACGCAGACGCGGATTTCGACGCCGTGGTCGTGCCCGAACTGGCCGACTTCGGCCAGTGCCTTGCCGATCTGACGCAGCGTCTGCTCTTCCGGGATGCCCTTATCGACGAGCAGGGCGTTGGGGAATACCCGAATGCCCAGGGCGCCCACGTCTTGGGCCAGCAACGTGTATTCCTTGGCGCCCTCGATCTCCTGGCGGAGCATGTTCTGGTCGGGATGATGATACGCGAAGGCGCTCGCCAGGCTGATCTTGAGCCCGACGTCTTCAAACCGTTTGCGCACCTCCTGCCGTTGGGGCTTGCTCATCGTGACTTCGACACCGTGTGCGTGCGTCGTTCGTAGCTCGACGTGCTCGAACTTCGTCTCGGTACAGTTCTTGATGATGGTGTCGATATCCCAGTCTTTCGCCAGGTTGTACGACATGAGCCCGATTTTCAGCGGCTGGTCGTTCTCGCCTTCGGCCGCCGAGGCGCGAAGCGCCGAGGGGGCCGTCAACGCGATTGTGGAAGCGGCGCCTGCTGCGAACAGTTGACGCCGGTTGATGGACGTGCCCTCTTGCATCGGTGCTTCTCCTTTTCGGTTGCTGTCGTTGGTATTTTCATGACATGCCGGTCTGGCCATGGGACTTTCCGGCGGCGAACTTCGCTGGAAACCCTATTGTAGCAGTTTGATCGGCAGGTGTTCTGCGAAGTGCCGGAAATCGTTATCGATGGTGAAAATGGCCAGGTTTTCCATGTGGGCAACGGCGCAGATAAGAAAGTCGATGGTCGATCCCTGAATGCCTTTGCAGCGGCATGTGTTGCAGAACTCGGCGGCTTTCTCGAAGTGAATGCTCTTTAGCGGAATCTCTTCAAAGGCGGAGAGGATGTCTTTCAGCTTCTCGAACTGGTCAGAACGCGAGATACCGGAAAGAAGCTCCTGCTTGACCGGCCCGATTAGCACGGCCCGGCCGTCATGGATCAGATCGGAAAGTCGCTGAATCTTGTCCTTGTCAGGATTCTTATGCCGCAGCGCCTGCGACCAGACGCAGGTGTCTACCAGGACTTTCATCGCTTCCGTGCCTTCTTGTGGTCATATGTCTCATCGAACTCGACCGCACCGAACATGCCGATGATCTCCGCCTGCTTCTTGTGGGCAATGTATTCGCGCAGGGCGGTATTTACCGCTTCTTTCTTGGTCTTGTGTTGTCCGAGCTTCAGCGCCTGCAAGATCAGCGTGTCGTCTATTGCCAAATTGGTAGCCATGATGGACCTCCTAGGGCTACACAAAGTATAACACATTGAATTGTGTAAATCAATAGATCCGTTGTCGGCTTTTCCGGGGCGTCAGCCATGAGTCGCTCTGGGACTCGCGTCGTCGTTCTCCAACTGGAGCTTCCGGGTTGGTTGACATGTTCATCCCTGTCTGGGCGAGGCGATGTGGCCCTCTGGGCTGCTGGCTTCTGACGGCCATCATTCTCCTTGCCTAGGCAACTATTCGGGAGTATACTCCATTTTGGTAGGACTAAACGGGAGTATACTCCGCAATGGCAGCAATCGGCCGAATCCTAAAATAGACCTTCCGGAGGGGCAGTCCGCGTTCCTGTGGGGAGCACGTAAGACCGGGAAATCCACGTATCTTCATACGAAATTCCCGGATAGCATTTCATTCGATCTGCTGAAAACGGACTTGGCCCTCGATCTGATGCGGCGACCCGCACTGCTGCGAGAACGGCTCGACGCCTGCCAGCCCGAGCAGTTGACCAGGCCGATCATCATCGACGAGGTGCAGAAGGCGCCAGCCGCATCGACAGTCGTGATCTGCGGGCACTGACCAGCTTTGCCGAGACGCACAAGCCGCAGGCTGCCATCCTCGTATGCACCGAGCCCGAACCTCGTGTCGTCGAAGGTATTCGGATCGTCCCATGGTCCGTCTTCCTGGATGAACTCTGGAACGGAACGATCATCAAGTAACGCTTCTGGATCAGCGGGCAAGGGCCAGAACGCTCGGAAGAGGGCGTGTTTCTAGGCGTCCCAGAAGACCTTTGTGGGCCAGCGAACTCAACCGCCCCTCAGAAGTACTGCATGCCGGGCGCGGAGATGCACGTTCGTGCTCCGGCAGGTATACTGTATCCTCAGTGCTGATGGAGGCCGTCTGCCGTTCTGTGAGTCGCGGCGGGCAGGTGGTTCGCGTCGGCCAGGTATTGGAACAACATCAACCAAGAGATAGAGGACCGAAGGACATGACAACCAGGGCCGTATTTTCGCTGCTAGCCGTTTGCCTGCTATCGACCAGCCTTGTCTGGGCCGACGAGGCCGCCAAGGGACATCCCGATTCGTCTGCCTGGGCCGACCTGTTCGCGGCAGACCTTTCCGACGCGATTCGGCCCGAGGGCGTGTGGACGTTCAACGATGGTGTGCTGACGGCCAGCGAGGACCAGTGCATTTGGACGGGAAAGCAGTTCGAAGACTGCATTGTCGACCTCGAGTTCAAGACCGCGCCCGGTACGAACAGCGGTGTGATCGTCTACGCAAGCGACGTGAAGAACTGGATTCCCAATTCCGTAGAGATCCAGATTGCCGACGCATTCTCCGAGAAGTGGACCGATGCGCCGGCCAGTTGGCATTGCGGGGCGATATTCGGGCACCTTCCGCCCAAGAAGCAGGTGGTGAAGCGGCCGGGCGAGTGGAACCGGATGACCGTTACCTGCCGCGGGCCGATCATCGAGGTCGTCATCAATGGCGAACTGGTCAACGAGATGGACATGCGCAAGTGGACCTCGGCCAAGGAGAACCCGGACGGCAGTTCGATCCCGCCGTGGCTCAGCCGCGCCAAAGCGGAACTGTCCACCAAGGGGCACATCGGATTGCAGGGGAAGCACGCCGGCGCCCCGATCTACTTCCGGAATCTAAAGATCAAAGAGCTGAAGTAGCCTGCCGGGATCCGAGGGGGATCGATGACCAACGAGCGGAAGAAGAACTGGCGCTACCACGGCTGTTCTCCTCAGATCGGTATTCGCGTAGGGGGTCAGGCCGTGTGAAGCAGTGGGAGCAACTGCCGATCGCTGCGCCGGATGTCAAGGTGAAATGAGGGTGTCTGGAACGCCGGAACCACCCACCCTACTTCTGCACCGAGACGTCTACAGGGAGCCGAGTTCGCGCCATGCGTCGCGGAAGTGGAGGATCGTCTGCCACGGTGTGGTGATGGCCGTGTTGCAACTGGCCGAGAGCATGAAGCGGTGTGCGTATGGCCGCATGCGTTCGAGCAGGCGTCCGACGTATTCGAACACCGCATCGCGCGAGCGGAGCCGATCGGTCTCGGCCGCACTGATTCCGCCGGTGACGATGAAGCGGCCGCCGGTCAGCTCCATCACCTCGTCCAGTTCCACGTCGCCCAGCGGCGGATAGGCCACGCCCTCCAGGCCATCGACGCCCAGCGATGCGATCAGCCGCAGGTTGGCCCGCTGCTGGCCGCACGCGTGGATGAAAAAGGCGGCGCCATGCTCGTGGGCAATGCGGCTCGCCTGCTCGTAGAACGAGGCCGAATAGCGATGCACGTAATGCGGCGGATGAAAGGCCGTATCGAGGTTGTCCATCGCCATCATCACTTCTGCGCCGGCCGCGGCGATCTGGCGAACCAGGTCGAGCTGCGCCGATTCGTGAACGTGCAGCAGTTCGTTCGTCCGATCGGGATAGTCTATCAGCAGGTAGGTGGCGGCCTCGGCCCCGAGATCGAAGTGCAACATCTTCAGCGGACTGTACAGCTCGCCTGCCACGACGACGCCGTCTTCTGCGACGCGGGCCACCTGCTGACGAAACCGATCTGCATCGAATCGCCATCGCCGGGCGCGGATCAGGTCTTCATAGGCGTCGAGCTGGCTCGAATAGTCGGTGACAATGAATTGCTCTTGCACGAGCGTCGATTGATCGAACCGGTATCGCTGACGTTCCGACAATGTGCCGCGCCGCGTGTGGTAGTCCCGTTGGATCATCAGGTCTTGGCCGCGGTTCTCCTCGGTCTGTTCGACGTTGACGCCGTCCCAAACGGTTTCTGCCAGCCCTCCGAACCAGCGGCGCCGCTGATCGCAATAGACGTTGCGGCTGAACACATCGAGGCCGAGCCGGCGGATCATCGCAAGCTGATCTTCGCAGTCCTCTAGTTCCACTGGACACGACCCGTGATGTTGATGCGCGAACCACTGCCAGTAGTTCGGCGCATAAACGAACCGCCGCGGTCTACGATGGTGGAGAACATCGAGAACCGCCTCGCGTGACGTAAGCCGAGTCTCAGTAACAGCGTTATCACTCATGATCGAAAAAGGAAGGGGTCAGGAGCCTTTGTAATAGGCGCGGTAACATACGCAAGGTAAGTCGTGTTCCTTTCTTTTTGGGGGCCAGTCATTGGTTTCGATTTGGCGGAGAAACGCTATCCTGGAATGCCTGTCTCGCCTAATCTGTTTTTAAGGCTCCTGACCCTTTTTTGGGTAAATGGCGAAGTACGATGCCGGTGAGGATTGGTGTGCCTTTTTGGGGGTGGAGGATGAGTTGGAGTTGGCCGGGGGTTTCGAGGGCGCCGGGAAGCTTGACTTCATTGTGGGCGGTGAAGGGAACGTTGGGAGAAGACCACCCGCTGTTGCCGACCAGTCGCATTTCACCTTCTCCCGTGCCTTCGAAGAGCAGGGTTGCTTCATACGAACCGAGGCGGAACGATCCGCCGATCGGGACAATGGCCGACAGGGGAATCGTTACCGGTTGGTCGATCAGCCAGCCGTATTCGCGTATGGAATCCGCTTCGCGATTTGCAACGGAAACGATCGTTCCTCCAGTTTCCGCTTCACCACGAACGGACCAATAGGCGCCGTCGGCGTCGATGAAGAACGTATAGCGCCCGGGGCCCTGTGCAAGAGGCTCGTGTCTGGTCGGCGCAAAGCTGATGCGTAGCGGCTCCAAGCCGGCTTTCTGGCGCGCGGCGATGGAGTCGGTCAGCCAGCGGGTTCCCAACGACAGCACCATGGCTTCTTCGGTCCGGTCGCCCCCATCGAGCTGCGAGAGTCGGGAGAAGCGGCGCATTGTCTCGACCGGGTCGGCCGATTGCAGCAGACGGCAGGCGCCGTCAAAGTCCCCCTTCTCCATGGCTTGCACGGCCGGTCGAAAGGCCAACTCCTGAACCTGGCAGAAGGAGAGGATCACTTCCTCGAGTGCCTGGAAATAAGCCACGCGGCGGCGTCCCTCCGGCGGCATTGCCGCCAGATCGACCGCGGCCAGCATTTCCAACCGCTTTCGGCACGCCTGCATGGTCTCGTCCGGGGCTGGGATCGATTCATGGCCCAGGAAGAACTTATCGGTCGTCACCCGTCCGAAAATGGGCGCCTGCGTCCACCAGTCGTCAAGGTACTCGGCCATGGCTTCCGCATTGGCGTTGCCGAACCAATGAAGAGCCGCCTGCCGGCAGGTTTCCCGGCCAGATTGGTTGTGCGTGGCCGCCCACACCTGCTTTTCGTGATTGCGGAAATGGAGGTCGAGCGGCCGTTTCATCCAGTGGATGATTCCGTATCCGCGGGCCTCGAGTTTGTCCAGGGTGTTGCAGAAATCCTTGTGCGATTTCATCGGGCGACCGATGTATTCGCCGTCGTCGTGGTGGGCCCAGATGATCGGCTGAATGCGGCCCGTCGCCGTTTGCAGGTCGGCGAATGCTTCCGGAACGTCGAAGAACGAACCCCTTCGGTATCGCGCCATGCAGCTCGAGTCGAGCGGCATGATGGTGACTTCTTCCGGCAGGAATACGGCCAGTGCCGGAATATAGGGGGTTTCCCAACTGCCCATCCCGATCCGGACATCCTGCCGGCCCATGCCGTCCAGTGCCGTGCGAAACGCGCCAACGACTTTGCTTAAGGCGTAGCTGCAAACAGCCTGTTGAAGCTTGGCGGCTTCGGGGTTCTTCTGAATGATCGCTTCGTAACCTGCACGCCATTCGGTAGGAAGCTGTTCCGGTTTCTTCAGCAAGCCCCACTCGGCGCCGTGATTGCGGCGCCAGAGGGCCAACATGTCGATTTCGGGATAGAGCTTCAGCAGGGCCTCGACCTGTGCGCGGTAGAAGGCAGCGCCCTCCGTCGTGTCGGGCTTGGGAAGCCAGTTCTGGCCATTCCAGAACCGGGCCGACTCGGGCAGTGTGGCAATCATATCCTGCAGCAGGACGGACGTCGTGTCGACATCGAGTGCGAAGCAGACATCCATTCCGCGCCGTTCGGCACAGGCGAACACCTGCTTCATGAGCGACTGGGCCGCCTCGATGCGCCGGTCGTCGGGAACCAGGGCCGCCTCGGACCCGAACTCGGGGCCGTCGTAGATTTCACCGCCGGGAATGCGTCGGACGTCGTTAATGTGCTGCCGCCCCCAATCGCGTCCCTTGCGGCTCGTTCCGTAGTAGCCCACTTCTTTGGTAATACCGTTGAACGTGTAGGTGAACATGGGATTGTTGCCGTAGGCGTGCACCATGATCGTATTGAAGCCCATCTTCTGCGATTGGACGATCCACGACTCCCAGTCAGAATAGTCCCAGCCGGTGCAGCCGCTCAGGAAGTTGTGCCAGTTGAACACGAACCGATTACGGACCAGCGGGCGGTCCGAAACATTCCACTTCTGCAGGGAGAAGGCTCCGGGAAATGTCTCCGGCAGGGATTCGCTGGTCAGATAGAAACCGCATCCCAGCTTTTCCAACAGTCCGTAGACGCCGTACATCACCCCCCGCGGATCGGCGCCCAGGATGACGCCCGTATCTTTGCCGCCGATCTCGGTTGTTGTGACTATGTAGCTTTCCGGATGTGCTATCTTTTCCCGCCCGACCTTGCTGGCAAGATCGGGTGCGGATGCCGGTGTTGCCAGTCGAATCGTGAATGCGGCCTCTGCAGAAGAGTCCGTTCCCGTCTCGAAGCGAGTACCGGGATAGATTCTCGACAGGTATGACGCCAGTTCGTCTGCCGCAATCCTCTCAGGGGAAGATGCCGTCAGCGAAATCAGGATGTCTACGCGCTGGCTGCGTGCTGCGTCTGGCTGCTTCGCTTCGGCAGCGACGATCGTGGCCGACACGGCGCTTAGGGTAATCCAAGTCCACATGATCTGGAGTATCACGTTCCGCACATGCCCGTTGCCGTTCATGAGTTGCCGTCCTTTCGGTTTGCGCATGAATCTACCCACATCCATCGTTGAGTGGCCGTGCCCCAGGGCTGCCGCTCCTATTAGAGACCGTCCAGGAGCCAAGTTCTACGACGATTTCAGCCCCGGGTGGTAGTATTTCAACCCACAATGTCGTAAAATGTGGATTCTGGGTATGATTACGCAAAAGGTGGCAGTATGGAACCCATTCGGATCGATCAGCTTCCGCAGGCGGCGCCGTTCTACGGCATCAAGCTGTACGAGCAACCGGCGTTCACGATGCCATGGCACATGCACGCCTTTTACGAACTGACGCTGATCCTCGATGGCTACGGTACCCGTGTGGTGGGCGACTCGATCGACAGTTTTTACCCGGAGGATCTGGTGTTGGTCGGTCCGCGACTGCCGCATGTTTGGAAAGACGACCGGGGTGAATCGAAAAGGCTTGCACGGGCCATCTCGCTGCAGTTCGCGTCCAGCTTTCCGGGAGCGGAGCTTCTTGCGGTGCCCCAGATGCGATGCGTTGTCGAACTGTTGGAAGAGTCGCGGCGCGGTTTGCGGTTGACCGGGCAGTTGAAGAAGCGCACACGCGACAAGATGCATTCCCTTCTGCGGTGCGACGGCGTTCGGCAGTTGCTTCTGATTCTGGAGATTCTGGCGGACATGGCCGAATCGGACGAGTACACGCCAATGGCCAGCGAAGGCTACGCGGAGCCGGAAGCCACCGATGCCCAGCGCTGGACTCGCATCAGCGGCTATATCTTGAAGCACTTTCGCCGTCCGCTGCCGGCACAGGAGCTGGCGCAGGTTGCCAGCATGCACCCGTCATCCTTGGGACGCTACGTCAAGCGAATGACCGGCATGACGCTGACACAGTACGTCAACGAGTTCCGTATCGGCTATGCGTGCCGCCTGCTGGCGATGGACGCCAAACCGGTTGTGGACATCTGTTATGAGTGCGGATTTCAGAACCTGTCGCATTTCAACCGCTGCTTTCGGAAGTCGAAGGAGGCATCACCCACCGCGTATCGGAAAGCGTTCAGCCGCGTGGCCTGACCGGAGGGGGCCTGACGCGCGGGTTCAGTGCCGAATATCCGGTTCTGGTATCCCGTTTGTCTGGAAATGCTTGACTATCCGGGATCTGCTGCTTAGATTCACTCTTGAGAGAAACCACGTTTTGCCTGGTAGCCATTTCCCGTTGTGACGAGGTTCAGTCATGTTCCGTAAGGCGATCTTCCTTGTTTCTCTGGTTGCCGTTCTCGCTATTGCAGGGCAGCCGGAGGCAGCTTGCTCTGCTGAAGGGGAAGGCATTGCCAAGGCAGGGGAGAAGTCGCCTCCGAATATCGTGCTCTTTCTCGTCGACGATATGGGCTGGCAGGATACGTCGGTTCGCTTCCATACGGAAGTGACGCCGCTGAACCGTCGCTACAAGACACCCAACATGGAACGGCTGGCCGCCGCCGGGATGAAGTTCACCCAGGCCTACGCTTGCAGCGTGTGTTCGCCCACGCGCGTCAGCCTGATGACGGGGCTGAACGCGACGCGTCATCGAGTGACCAACTGGACGCTTCGGATGAACGCCGGCAACGACCGCCGACATCCAACGCTCGAGTTCCCCGAGTGGAACGTCAACGGGCTATGTCCGGAGCCGGGCGTTCCTCGCACGGTTCACGTAATGGCCCTGCCTGCCGTGCTGCGCGAGGCAGGGTACCGCACGATCCACGTCGGCAAGGCGCACTTCGGCGCGATCGGCACTCCAGCCGCCGACCCGCTCAACGTCGGCTTCGACGTCAACATTGGTGGCCACGCGGCAGGCGGTCCGGGGAGTTACCTGGGAGCGCAGAACTTCAGTGCCGTGTGGCGTCACGGGGATCCGGTTTGGGACGTGCCGGGCTTGGACGCGTATCACGGCAAGGATATCTTCCTGACCGAGGCGTTGACGATCGAAGCCAACAAGGCGGTTGATCGGGCGGTTACCACGGGGAAGCCGTTCTTCTTATACATGGCGCATTATGCCGTCCACGTCCCCTTCGCTCCGGATGAACGTTTCTGCCAGAAGTATCGCAACGCAGGTCTCGACGAGAAGGAGGCCATGTACGCGGCCATGGTCGAGGGCATGGACAAATCGCTCGGGGATATTCTCGACAACATCGAACGTCATGGCCTGACCGACAACACGATCGTGATGTTCATGTCCGACAATGGCGGCCTGAGCGCCCACGGCCGCGGCGGCCAGCCGCATACGCACAACCGGCCGCTGTCCAGCGGAAAGGGATCGGCACATGAGGGCGGCGTGCGCGTGCCCATGATCGTCCAATGGCCGCAGGTGACCGAGCCGGGCTCTGTGTGTAATCAGTACGTGATCATCGAGGACTTCTTCCCGACCATCCTTGATATGGCCGGTGTGCATGGATTCCGGCAGGTGGGTGGTGCGATCGATGGCGTGAGCTTCGTGCCGTTGCTCAAACAGCAAGGAGACTACCCTGACGATCGTGCCCTGTTCTGGCACTTCCCGAACAACTGGGGTCCGAAGGGGCCGGGCATCGGGGCGACCAGTACCATTCGTTGCGGGCAGTGGAAGCTTATCTACTACCATGCAGACGGGCGCTACGAACTGTTCCACTTGACCGAAGATCTTGGCGAGCAGAGGAACCTGGCAGACGAGAAACCGGAAATCCGCAAGCGGCTTGCCCAACAGCTCCGCCGGTGGCTGATTGACGTCGATGCCCAAATGCCGATCGACAAGCAAACCGGCAAGCCAGTCCCGTTGCCGCAGTAGGATACGTGTTCGCCGTGATGAGCTTCCCAGGTAGATGATCGAGGCGAGATCAATAGAACAAGGCTACGAACATATGAGAGAGGTCGGAAGATGCGATGCAATATGGTTTTCGTCGTTTCCGCCTTGCTGTTCATGCCACTGTCTGCCGTGATTGCAGACGACAACGGCCCTAAGTCCATACAGCCGCAAGACGTTGTCCTTGTCGAGGCCGAGGGGTTCGCACGACACGGAGGATGGGTGGTCGATCCGCAATTCATGGATCAGATGGGATCGCCCTACCTGCTGGCGCACGGACTGGGTCGGCCGGTGGACGACGCGACGACCGATGTTGAACTCCCTGCGACCGGTACGTACCGTGTGTGGGTCCGCACCAAGGACTGGGTAGCGCAGTGGAACGCGCCCGGCGCGCCGGGCAAGTTCCAGATACTCGTCGACGGCAAGCCGCTCGAAACGGTTTTCGGTACCGAAGGCGCGCAGTGGCACTGGCAAGACGGCGGAAGTGTGGACATAGCGCGGCGAAAGGTGCGGCTGTCGCTCCGTGATCTGACCGGTTTCGAGGGCCGTTGCGACGCGATTCTCTTTGCCTGCGACGGGCAATTTGTCCCGCCCAACCAGGATCCGGAAATGGCTGGTTTCCGACGCGATTGCCTCGGTCTGCCGCAACAGCCCGAACCGGGCGGCGAGTTCGATTTCGTCGTTACCGGGGGCGGCATTGCCGGAACCTGCGCGGCGCTGTCCGCTGCTCGACTGGGTGTGAAGGTTGCGCTGATCCAGGATCGGCCCGTGCTGGGCGGCAACAACAGTTCCGAGGTTCGCGTCTGGCTGCAAGGGGCGCGAAACAAGCAGCCGTGGCCGCGCGTCGGCAACGTCGTGGCGGAACTCGAACAAGCGCGCAGCGCACACTACGGGCCGGACAATACGCCCGACCTGTACGAAGACGAAAAGAAGCTCGCCATCGTCCGCGCCGAGCCGAATATCCGGCTGTTTCTCGAACATCGCGTCAACGGCGTCGAGACGGACGGTGGCAAGATCGTCGCAGTTGTCGCCCAGCAGATCCGTACGGGGCGCCGGTCGCGAATTGCCGGCCGGTGGTTCGCCGACTGCACGGGAGATGCGGCGGTGGGTGCGCTGGCAGGCGCCGATTTCGAGATGGAGCCGAAAGGCCACATGGGGCCGTGCAATCTTTGGAATGTCTGCGAGTGGCAGGATACTACCGCCCTGAACACAAATGTCGAAGCCGGTGGGACGCCGCAACCGTTCCCTCGCTGTCCGTGGGCGCTCGACCTGTCGGACAAGCCGTTCCCCGGCCGCAGCAAGACCAGGCCCGATCCGATGAAGCTTGGCGGCTGGTACTGGGAGAGCGGTTTCGATCGCGACCCGATTGCCGAGATGGAGTACGTGCGCGATTGGAACTTTCGCGCCATGTACGGCGCTTGGGATGCCATGAAGAACGTCGATAAGGTATTGCCCAACCACCGTTTGAACTGGTGTGCCCACATCCTGGGGAAACGCGAATCGCGCCGCCTGATGGGCGATGTGGTGCTCTGTTTCGAGGATCTGAAGACCGACCGGCAGTTTCCTGACGGATGCGTGCCCACCGGCTGGAGTAACGACCTGCACCTGCCGCATCCGCAATACGAAAAAGGCTTCGCGGGCGACGCCTTCATCTCGACGGCCCATTTCGGACGTTTTCCCGCCGAGCGCGAGGGGCGGCCGTTCTGGATTCCCTACCGGTGTCTCTACTCGCGCAATATCTCGAACCTGCTGATGGCCGGGCGGGACATCAGTGCCCGGCACGATGCCTTGGGCGCGGTGCGCGTCATGCGAACCGGAGGGTGCATGGGCGAAATCGTGGGCATGGCGGCGAGTTTGTGCACAAGACACAACGTGACGCCACGCGTGGTCTATGAGAACCATCTCGGTGAGCTTCAGGATCTGATGCGCGCCGGCGCGGGCAAGAGACCTGCCGCCGAGTCTCCAACGGCGCGCCCGAGAACGGGGGTTCCGCCTGTCGTTTCCAAACCTACCTGGCTATCGAAGGCCGGTCTCAACCTCGCCCGTACCGCTCAGGTCTCGGTTTCGTGCGGCTCCAGAGAAGACGGTTCAGCAGACCTGATCCACGACGGCAAGGCCGAGGTGACCGATAATGCCGGCCGTTGGCTGGGCAGCGGCAAACTGCCGCACACGATCGAGTTCACTTGGAAGGAACCGGTGACCGTTGGCGCGGCACGCATCATCTCAGGCTACTACGATGGTTCGCTTTCCGGCGCGATTCGCGATTTCGTGCTCCAGTGGCGCGACGGTACGGATTGGCAGGATATCCCGTCCACATCCATCGAAGGAAACGTTGACCCCTATTGGCGCGCCACGTTCGCATCCGTGACGACCTCCAGAATGCGTCTTCAGGTCACCAAGACGCAAATCGACGTGTCGCGCATCTGGGAGGTGGAGCTGTACGGTCCTGTGATGAAGCCGTGACCAGCCGGCGCCGGGAGAGAATGTCGCGAAGAATCCGAATGAACCGCCTACGCGCGATCGACGGGGAAGGGTAGCACCTCGGCCACGCTGGTTGCGCCGGCGGCGATCATCAGGAGACGATCGAAACCGAGCGCAAGCGGCCTCGTGGTAGAACTTTTGGCCATGTTCCAGCCGCAGTGTATTGTTGACCTCGTGGCGCAATTGCAGGCGTGGTTTGCTGCTGACCGGACAGTCAAAGAAGGTCGAGGGTCACAAGATGCACTCCCTTCAGCGACGTAGTCGTGTGTAGCCGTTCGTGGCAACTTAATCAAACAACGGTGTTGGCCTGCCCCTAGTCTTCTTTTTTCTTGCCTTCGAGCTTCTTCCGTTTGATGCCTGTTTGTTCGTCCTGGCTTCAGGGAGGACAATAGCGGGTCGCAGTTTGACTGTTTCTCCCTGTTCCATCCTCTGCAGGGCTTCTGCGATTTCATCAATACTATTCTCTTCCATGAAACGAATTGCTGAGAGCACAGCATACGAGTGGTTCAGTTCCATGCCAATCCACTTGCGTGCCAGTCCTTCAGCTACATATCCCGTAGTATTCGAGCCCGAAAAAATGTCAACAACCAAGTCGCCGGGGTCGGTAAGGAATTCAATGAAGAAACGCGGAACATCCGGGGGAAATCTAGCTGGGTGGCGCTCTTTTTCCAGAGTCTTGCAGACTCGCATGTAGTGAGAATTACTGTCGGTGTTCGGTATCTGCAAAAGGTTCGGTGGTATCGCGCCCTTATTCTCACAGTCACCGAATTTCAAGGTGATGTCGTGTCCTGAAGGTCGCTTCGCGGCAGAAAAGAACTTGGCAGGATCTTCAAGCAGCTTCTTCATTCGGTCAGAGTAGGGTACATAGACCTTGCGAACATCCGCCTTCGGTCGCTCGGACTTCGAGAACCACCAAATCGTATTCACCGAATCCTTCGCCCGTTCTTTCGCCTTATTGACCCATTCAATAGGTGATGGAAGCTTTGCGGGATTGTGCCAATAGAAGTCTTCCGCGAGAAAATAACCCACCGTATCGCAGAAATCCAAGAGTACGCGGAAATTATAGAGCGATCTAATTGGATGCCCTTTGACGTAGGCCCCGCCCAAGTCCAGCACAAAACTGCCTGTCGGCTTCAGGGCGGGATATGCAGCCTGCCCAAACTCGCGGAGCCAAGCTACGTACTCCGCTTGTTCCTCATTGCCGTATTTCTTTTTCCGCAATAGGTAAAATGGCCCTGGAAAACTGGACCACGACATAAGCTCGAATGTCGTGTAAGATTAGGCCAGTTTTCAAGGAGCAAAGGATGGGAGCGAAACGTCGGCGGATCGAGGCGTCCGTGAAGGCGAAAGTGGCGTTGGCGGCCGTTCGAGGCGATCGAACGGCGAGCCAGTTGTCATCGCAGTACGGGGTGCATGCCACGCAGATCGGGCAGTGGAAGCGGCGGCTTCTGGAAGGAGCACCGGGGCTGTTTGCCGAGGGCCATCGCCGGGAGGGCGGTGGCCCGGAGGTGGACACCGCCGAGCTGTACGAGCAGATCGGGCGGCTCCAGATGGAGTTGGCCTGGTTGAAAAAAAAAGCTGCCCGACTCGATTGAGTTCAAGCGGAAGTGTATCGACCCGGATCATCCAAAGGTAAGTGTTCGCCGGCAATGCGAGTTACTGGGACTGAATCGATCGACGTGGTACTACGCGCCTCGGGGCGAGTCGCCGGAGACGGTCGCGCTGATGCGTCAGATCGACCGGCAGTACGTTGCGACGCCGTACTACGGCAGCCGGCGGATGGCACGGACGTTTGGCATCAGCCGGGAGCGTGCTCGACGTTTGATGCAGTTGCTGGGGCTGGCGGCGATTTACCCGAAGCCGCGTCTTTCGCGGCGTGGGGCGGGACATCGGATCTACCCGTATTTGCTGCGAAACGTGGCGATTGTGCGTCCGGATCAAGTCTGGTCGAGCGACATTACGTACGTGCCCATGCCGCAGGGGTGGATGTACTTGACGGTGGTGATGGACTGGTACAGTCGGTATGTGCTTTCGTGGCGGCTGTCGAACACGTTGGACGGCCTGTTCTGCCTGGAGGCGTTGGAGGAAGCGTTGTCGCAGGGACGACCGGAGGTCTTCAACACGGACCAGGGCGTGCAGTACACGGCCGAGGCGTTCACCGGGCGGTTGCAGGCGGCGGGCGTGGCCGTGAGCATGGATGGTCGCGGCCGGTGGCTGGACAACGTGTTCGTCGAGCGGCTTTGGCGGACGGTCAAGCAGGAGCACGTGTACCTGCACGATCATGGGACACCGCGCGACCTGGCAGGCGGCCTGCGAAGGTACTTCGAGTTCTACAACCACGAGCGGATTCACATGGCGCTCGACTACCGCACGCCAGCCGCAGAGTACCGACTGCCGCGAGGTGTCGCATGAACGCGGCGCGGGCATGTCATCGAAATTGCATCAATCGCGCGAAAGAAATTGGAAAATCGACCTGTACCCAATACGAGGTAGAGGGTATGCGTCCGCGCGAGGCCTGGGAAGGGCCTCGCGGGACGCTAACCCCTCCACCTAAGAAACCTTAACCCGTGGTCTAGACAACCAGGGCCACCTCAAGGGCAAAGGGTGGGCTTGTAACGATAAGGTCGACCGATTCCTTCGGCAAGTCTGCAAGCAACTCCCGGCTATCGCCGCAAAGCTGTTTGCCGAGTGTCGTTGTGTAAACCGTTGTATCTTCCTTCGGCATATTCGTGCATCCTGCCATTAGTCAGCGGGGAAACGAGCAGTTGGGTTGAGTTCCCAATGCTTTGAAATCCAACTATCCAGAAACGACCAAATCAAAGTCACTGCGTAATGTAGCTCTGGGCTTTCCTGCTGAATCGCTGCAATAGCGGTGTTGACTTGTTCTCTCGGAAGATGGCCGACAAGCCAGACAACCCATTTATTCGGGGCATCACTGCGAAGGTTGTCAAGAAGTCTGTCAATGGCGCCTTGCGGCAACTAATGAAATTCTCCGTTCCTTCAGTAACTCCCTTTGTTCGGCTGCGAGCGTGCAAGCGAGAACGAAAGGCTTCAACGGAGAAGTAGTTGATATACCCGCTCACCGCCCACTGTACCCAATTTCGTTCATGCCAATAGGAACTCGCGTCAGACAAACGTCCCGTTGTGCGTTCTGTCTCCCTGACAGGCTCGCAAACAGGAAAGGCAATCCAGTCTTGCGGGACCATGCCGAAATCCCATGTTCGCTCAGCCTGTTCGCTGTGCGACATGGCGAGTTCGTTTCTTGTCTTGGCTCGGCTCTCGATTCGCTGCCCGCAACGAAGGCAAACCAAGTCAGGGATTCTGACTCGCTTTCGTTTTACGTCTTTCCAGAGCTTCGAGTCGGTGGAGCCTCGTTCTAGCTCAACGAAGTTATGGCCAAGGGCCGCCATGTCATCGCGGACCGCTCTTGCCCCGACAGCACCGACAACGATCTTGCGGAAGAAACTCGAATCCGGTTTCAGTGAAAGTCTGGGCACTTTGTGAGTTCCTCGCGGAGGAAAGGCGAACATCGCAATCTAGTATACGCAATTCTCCGTTCGGGTGAAACGATCCCCAACAGCCAACTCCGCTAGGACTCACAACATCGGAAGGTCAAGCGGACGGCCAAGGCGAACCGCCTACGCGCGATCGACGGGGAAGGGTAGCACCTCGGCCACGCTGGTTGCGCCGGCGGCGATCATCAGGAGCCGATCGAAACCGAGCGCGACGCCGACCGCCGGCGGCAGGCCGGCGTCCATGGCGCGGAGCAGGCGGCTTTCGTCAGGCAGCGCCGCGTTGCCATCGGCCAGGCGTTGCACATTGACGGCGCGATTACGCCGGCGAAGCTCCGCGGCATCGAGCAGTTCGTGATAACCGTTGGCCAGCTCGATGCCATCGACGTACAGCTCGAACCGTTCGGCAACCGGTGGATCGCCGTCGCGCACCTGGGCCAGCATCGCCTGCGAGGCGGGATAGTCATGCAGAATGGCGGGACGCGGGTAGCCCAAGTATGCCTGCACGCATTCGGTCAGCAGGAAGTCGAGCCACGTATCACGGTCGTCCGGCGCGAAGCCGGGCGGGACGGCAAGTCGCAGTTCGTGGCAGCGGTGGACCAGAGCGTCGGTCGGCGCAGTCAATGGGTCGAGGCCGACATGACGCTCGAATGCGGTGCGATAGGTCACACATTCGGCCGGTCCGCGTCCGAGCATGGTATCGCACAGGTCGCTGAGGAACGTCATGCCCTGCTCGGGCGTGTCGCCGGTACGATACCATTCGACCATGGTGAACTCGGGGTTGTGCAGCGGCCCGACTTCCCCTTGGCGGAACACGTGGACAACCTGGTAAATGGCCTCCGCCCCGGCGGCCAGCAGCCGCTTCATGTGGAACTCGGGCGAGGTGTGCAGCCAGAGTTTTGCAGGCGGCCGATTGGGGCCCAGCGGCATTTCGGTAGCGAACGCCTCCAGGTGCCGATCGACCACCGTATCGGCCGACAGGATGGGCGTGTCGACCTCCAGGAACCCACGCTCATCGAAGAACGTGCGCAGCCGCCGGTGCATTTCCGCGCGGAACCTCAGCGCCGCCAGATCAGCCGCAGGAAGATAATCGTCGGGCCGTTCCAGTGAAGTGAGCATCGGACGAATTTCCCCCTGGAATTATGATGGGGTCTGCTCATTCGCGCACGCGTTCAATATACTCGCCGGTGCGGGTATCGACGCGGATCAGGTCGCCCATCTCGACGAAGGAGGGGCAGTCGATCGTCGCGCCGGTCTCTACCTGAGTCGGCTTCGTTACGTTGGTGGCCGTGTTGCCCTTCGCGCCCGGCTCGCAGTACTCGACCTTCAGCACGACGTGGTTCGGCGGCGTGATGCCGATGGGCCGGTTGTTGAACAGCAGGATGCTGCAGATGGTCGCATCCTTAAGGTACTTCCAGGCTTCGTCAACGATTTCCTTGTCGATTTCGTACTGCTCGTATGTACTGCTCTCCATGAACACGAACACATCGCCTTGGCGGTAAAGGAACTGGGCCTCGATCTCCTCGATGTCGGCGGCGTCGATCGAGTCGCCGCTCTTCCAGGTGCGATCGAGGACCGTATTGCGGATGAGGTTACGCAGACGGCACTTGTACAGTGCCTGCCCCTTGCCCGGTTTGACGAAGTTGCATTCGATCATCAGGTAGGGATCGCCGTCGATTTGAACTTTCAGTCCCTTGCGGAACTCGCTTGTGTTGTAGCTTGCCACGATTCGGATTCCGTAACGCTTTGTGTAAAGGAAGGGTTATGGTACGATATTGCCGTAATGACAATTCCTCTGGTTTGTAAACCGTCTGATTCCGCGGCGACGCCGCTTGACACGGCCGATGGGACCTTCCCCTCGGCGGACATAATCACGGCGCCGGCAGAGCTGTGTCGGCTGCTGGGGCTTGACGCGACTGTGACATCCGATGCGGAGGAGCCGGCTCGACAGTTTCCCATGCTCGTTCCGCGAGCCCTTCTGTCGCGCATTGCCCCAGGCGATGCCTCCGACCCCATCCTGCGTCAGGTGTTGCCCCGTCCGGACGAGTTGGTTTCCGTTGAAGGCTTCTCCACCGATCCGGTCGAGGAAGTCACTGGAGCCTGTACCCCTGGACTGCTACGGAAGTACCCCGGCCGCTCCCTCATGGTAGCATCCGCGTGCTGTGGCGTCCATTGCCGTTACTGTTTTCGGCGGCATTTTCCGTTTGCCTCCGGCACGGCGGCGGTGGACGATTGGCGTCCTGCCCTGGCAGCGATCGCTCGAGATGACTCGACCCATGAGATTATTCTCAGCGGCGGCGACCCGCTTACCTTGGCTGACCAGGAGTTGGGGCGACTGGCCGACCGCCTGGCGGCGATTCCACACCTGCGTCGGCTCCGAGTGCACACCCGCATGCCCGTTGTTGTGCCCGACCGGGTAGGTCCGGCATTGACGGCTTGGCTTCGGGGAACGCGTCTTTCCCCTGTTGTGGTGGTGCAGGTGAACCATGCGGCGGAACTGGATACAACGGCCGGGTCCGCTTTGGGCCGGCTTGTCGATGCTGGTGTGCCGGTGTTGAGCCAGTCGGTGCTGCTCCGGGGAGTGAACGATTCGGCCGATGCGTTGATTACGCTGTTGACGCGGCTGGTGGAACTGAGGGTCATGCCGTACTACTTGCATCAACTCGACCGCGTGGCCGGCGCGGCCCATTTCGAGGTGCCTGCGGCTCGGGGGGAATCGCTCGTGGCGGCCATACGCGCTCGTTTGCCCGGCTATGCCGTGCCTCGTTACGTGTGCCAGCCGCCCAGCGGTCCGAGCAAACGCGTGTTGGCATAACCTGGCATACATGCGTTTTCGGATCACGGTGCCTGCGCCGGGCGCACGACGCGCTTTGCGTTAGGCGGCACAGTGTTTGCTGGCGGGCGGGGGGTTGCGGCGGTAGGTGCGATGGCCAGTCGCCGACTCCGTACGCCGCGTCATGAATCGTTCCAGGGGAGCCGTGTCGCTCAAATAGTCGGCCCGCAACTGCAGAATCGCTTCGGCGCCGGCCTCGCACCAGAACTTCTCCGTGGCCTTCACGCGACGTCCGATCTGCTTGACTGCCGACTCAACATACGAACTCATAATCGGTAGGCCGAGGCAACGGTACCTCGGATAATCCATCCGGCCGCGGTGGGTCGCAAGATACCCGATTGTGGTGGCGACGGTCTGCCGAGGATCGGTTGCCGATGCCTTCGGCGGTGGCAAGCCGATTTCCTCCTGGCGTGCCCGTAGCTCCCCCAGCACGTCATCTACCCGGCCTGCCCAAATCGCTTGAATCCAGCGGCAATAGATCGCCCAACCTTCGTCAAAGCTGCGCCCCGCCATGGCCGCCGCGAAGACGTATTGCAGTGCGTGAATGAAGTCGAGAATCGCCACGTAGTGCGAAAAGTATCTGGCCCACATCGTCCAGTTCATTGCGGCTCCATCCGCAACGAATGCCTTGCGCCGCGCGCCTGCAAATCCCCGGCACCAGGCCGCGGCTGCCAGGATTGCACCGAATACGGCACTGCATGCGCGACTGGCGACAACACTCTTCACCAACGGCTCCGGCGCCCCGGGGCGATGCGTCCCAGTTGCCGCCGTATCGGTCGTCGCCGGTTGTTGTGCCGCCTCTCGAGCGCCGCCCGATGAATGCCCCAATTCCTGCACCAGTTTGGGCGTTCGTTGGCGGTCAAGGAACGTCACTGGAATGTCTGGGCATGGATCGGACTCGTGCTCCTCGCTGTGCATCGTCAGGAGCACGCCCACTTTGTCATCGCGCCAATAACGCGATCGCGAGGGATTCTCAACGGTATTCTTATCGCCGGGAATCGTTTCGGATGCGCCCTTTTCCTCCGCTTCGGCAAGTGCTTCGCGGTCCGCTTCCTGTTCCGCCAACGTCTCGGCCACTTGCTCGGCGACATTCTCCAGCGAGACGCTTTTGGCCGCGACGTTCTTCGCGGCATTGCACTTCGCCTTGCGATCCCGGATCAGCATCCGCCCGCAATCGAACTGAACCACTGCAACCGTGGGCGCCACCTTCCCTTCCGGACAGCCTCGCTGCTGCACCGGCAGCGGCAGTTGCTTCCATGCTTCGACTTCGGCATCGCGTTGATCAACACGTTCGCCACCAAGCCGACGCACCGCCCGCTCCAGCGTCTTCGGTTGGATGCACAACTCCGCTGACTCTTCCAGCTCCTGGCTCGCTTCCCGATACGATCCACATCGAACGGCCGCGCGAATCATCTTCCACAACACGCCTGGGCTCTGTGTCTCATCCGGCCTCAGGCCCAACGCCTGGGCCTGAGGGAAAAAAAGCCCGCCGGCATGGCGAGCAATGCCCAGACGGTTCGTTCCACCCGATCTCACCTCGGCGGGTAGTCATAACGCGAGGTTCCGATTCGCTCGTAGTGACAGGAGAACCGCAGGTACACTGGCACGGCATGCCTGCCATCGTCGAAGATTGCCGCTCCATGGCCAATTGCATCACCACCCGTGCCAGGGAGTCCCCCACTTCAACGCCGACATCTTCGACCTCGGTGAACCGGGTTCCGATTGGGGGGTGCCCCCCTTCCCCGTACACCGCATCCACAATACTCTCTGCTGCCTGCTTGACCATGTCCTGCACGGCTGCTGGCAATGCTTGCTTCTTCGCCATCCTTGGCTCCTTTGCTCAAGCTGTGACCAATCGAACCGGGAAAACTACCGTTCACCGGATTCCAGTAATCCAATGTCGTAGGATACCAGAACTGGTCGAGCCCACAAAGTGCGTCCTGCGCCCCCTGCGCCAGGGCCAGGCAGCGGGGGGTTGAAAAGGTATTGTGAATGGCTATGCTGATGGTTTGCAGCACGACAGCCCCATTCGGTTGAAGGCCATGCGCGAGATCCTCTTTGAGTTCCAGCTCAGCCCGACAACCTGGGCCTACGTCTCGGCATTGATGATCATAGGCGTCTACTTCAAGTTTCATCGCTTCTGGAGCGTGCGCAACCTGGATCTGGTCGGGTTGATTGCCTTCTCGCCCGGCTTGTTGCTGATTTTCCACGGGTTGGTCAAGAGTGCTCCGATGCTGGTGCAGGGCGGGTACGTCTGGCTGTTTGCCGTTGGAGGGTTCTTCCTCGTTCGCCTGTTGTTGGACCCGATCATGGTTCGCCGCCCCTTGCTGGAGCCGAATCTCTCGGCCAGTGGTCTGACGTTCACGGGCATCTCGCTGCTGGTATTCCTGATGGCCAATGTGGTGATGAATCCGGAGGAACGGCTGGAGTACCAGCTTGCTGAGCAGCAGGATGTCGCAGGTGTGTCGCCCGGATATCCGCCCCTTCTGCGGCTTGCTGCGATCAGTGAGAAGACGGTGACTGCGGTCGACAAGAAGGACACGGAGTCTTATCGTCGTGCTCTGTTCACCCTGACTTTGACGCGGTCCCTGGTGGTTCTTGCCCATTTGGCGTTGCTGGTGGGGATCATCTTGGTCGGGTATCGGCATTTTGGGAATATCCATACGGGAGTGGCGGCAGCTTCGTTGTACCTGCTGCTGTTCTATTCCAGTCAGATGACCGGTCGGCTGGACCACGTCATTCCGGCGGCTCTTTTGGTCTGGGCCGTGGTGATGTATCGCCGGCCCGTGGTTTCGGGGTTGTTTCTGGGGCTGGCGGCCTCGCTGATCTTCTATCCGCTGTTTCTACTGCCGCTCTGGTGTGGGTTCTATTGGCAGCGGGGATTGATCCGCTTTTCCGTCGCGGTGGCGGCCGTCCTGGTTTTCATGGCGATCCTGTTGATCCCCTTGGTGGGGGTTGCTGACTATCCGGATTCGCTCCGGCACATGTTCGGCTGGGTGGGGGCGGCTGGCCGGGATGCATCCGGGTTCTGGACTCGCCATGCCCCGGTATTTCGTATTCCGGTTGCGGCTGCTTTCATGGCCCTATCGGTCAGCCTGGCCTTCTGGCCGGCCCAGAAGAACCTGGGAACGCTATTGAGTTGTTCTGCGGCCGTTATGCTCGGGACTCAGTTTTGGCATATGCCGCAGGGTGGGTTGTATATGGCGTGGTACCTGGCGCTTCTGATTCTTACGATCTTCCGGCCCAACCTTGAGGATCGCATGGCGCAGAGTGCGGTCGTGGCGCTGCGATTCCGCCGTAAGCGGCTGTTGGGCGTCGGGGCTTCGCGTCTTCTCGCGGATGCTGGGGGCGAAAAGGCCGGTTCCCGCTGACTTGGATGGCATTTGGGAGAAATCCGCGTACGGTCAGGCCGTTTGCACATCGATGGTCGGGCAGGGGAGAATGTGGGGCAACCCGGTGGATCGGGAAGGAGTGTTTCTGGCAAACTACAGTGACGGGTGGGAAACGGCCGATACCTATCGGTCGCAAGAGTCGGCGTGGCCTGGAGTTCCGTCGCACAGAAAAAATCGTGGCGGGGTGTTGACTCGCTTTCCTACACCTGCTAAACTCCAGGGTTTCCGCACTTGGCGGTAGCGTTATTTGACAACTGGGCACTCGGAAGCGACCCGGAGAACTATGGTGGCCGGTATTACTCAAGAGATTATCCGCATTCGGATGGAAGCCTACGATCACGCGATTCTGGACCAGAGCGCGATGGAGATTGTTGATACGGCAAAGCGGACCGGTTCGGTCGTTCATGGTCCGATCCCATTGCCCACGCGTATTGAGCGCTACACGGTGCTTTCGAGCCCGCACGTTGACAAGAAAGCGCGCCAGCAGTTCGAAATCCGCACGCACAAGCGGTTGATCGATATCATGCAGGCGACAGCCAAGACGATTGAGGCGTTGAACAAGCTCAGTCTGCCGGCGGGCGTGGATATCAAAATCAAGGCGACCAGTCGCCACTAGATATTGGGGTGTGTTTTGGCCTTTTGCCACCCTGCGTGGGGGTTGCCAAGGTCCTTCAATTCAAATAACCTGCGAACCTTAAGTATGCAACGGAAGCTTGGCGGGTAAAGCCGGCGAAACGTCGGGACTTCCTGTCATGCGAGGCGACGAAAGGCGAGAACGATGACCATTGGAATACTCGGCCGCAAGGTCGGGATGACGCAGATCTACGATGAGTCGGGTGCTGCCATCCCGGTCACTGTCATTCAGGCAGGGCCTTGCCATGTGCTTCAGGTGAAGACGCAGGAGCGAGACGGGTACGAAGCGATCCAGTTGGGTTATCTTGATAAGCCGCGTCGTCTTGCCAGCCGTTCTGTTCGCGGGCACGTTGCCAAGCTCGACAGCAAGCGCCAGAAATCGCGGGCTGCTGCTGGAGTCGAGCCTCTTGTGAAGGCGGCGTGTGAGCCGAAGCGATTCGTTCGCGAATTGCGCGGCGACGCCAGTGCCTATCAAGTCGGTCAAGAGCTGACCGTTGCCGATCTGGGGGAAGTTACGGCGGTTGACGTGACGGGCACCAGTAAGGGGCGTGGTACGGCGGGCGCTATGAAGCGTCATAATTTCCGCGGCCAGCGGGCTTCGCACGGTGTGAAGAAGTGTCATCGACATGTCGGTGGTATTGGTTGTGCTGCTGACCCGGCTCGGGTGTTCAAGGGCACGCGCATGGCCGGCCGTTACGGAAACGCGCGTTCTACGACGCGGAATCTGGATGTCGTGCGCATCGACACGGAGAATCATTTGTTGCTTGTTCGTGGCGGCATTCCGGGCCCGAACGGAGGCTATCTCCTGGTTCGTCAAACGAATAAGGTGCGTTAGAGGGTGCAATCGGGGCGGAGGTGGAACCGGGAAGCTTGCAGTTTTGGAGTGGTCCGGGAAACGCACGGTTAATACGGAAAGAAGCAGTCAACAAGCGAGCTGAGACAATGGTTAGTTTGCCGGTATATGATCGATCGGGTGCGGAAGTGGGGAAGGTCGAAATCGATCCCGCCCAGATCGCGCCGCGCATCAGCAAGCAACTGATGCATGACGCCATCGTCATGTACGAGGCGAATCGGCGTCAGGGGTCGGCCAAGACGAAGAGTCGCGGCGAAGTATCGGGCTCGACGAAGAAGATGTATCGTCAGAAAGGAACCGGTAATGCTCGGGCCGGTTCGCGACGTAGCGGTGTGCGTCGGGGGGGTGGTCATGTCTTTGCCATTCGCCCGCGCGACTACCATTATCGTCTGCCGAAAAAGGCCGTGCGACTGGCGACGCGCATGGCGGTCGCTTCGCGCATTGTCGACGAGGAAGTGACGCTGATTGACCAATTGCAGTTCAGCGAGCCGAAGACCCGCGACATGGCGGCGA
Organism: Thermoguttaceae bacterium; assembly: GCA_040772845.1. Lineage (GTDB taxonomy): Bacteria > Planctomycetota > Planctomycetia > Pirellulales > Thermoguttaceae > PWXP01. The sequence continues at coordinate 2,424,246 of JAXGXG010000001.1, read as the reverse complement.
TCCTTCAGGCGCTGGGAATTGCCGGGCAGACGCTGCTTGTGGCGATCGAGTCGCATGACGACAACGTATACCGGAGCGTTCGGAACTTGCCTGGCGTAACGATTCTGCCGGTGACGGACCTGAACGCTTTGGACGTGTTGCGGCCTCGCCGGATGTTGATGACGCGGTCGGCATTAGAGGCATTTCGGGATCGTGCGGCGGCCGGCGGTAATGGCGGGCCCGCGGCGGGAAGTGAGCCCACGGCATCGGCTGGCGTGTCCAGCGAGGGAGCGGAATGATGGCTGTACAGAAGAGCGAGGCGCTTGCGACGGGTGTTCGGCTGGAACCGTATCAGATCGTGCTCCGGCCGCTGGTGACCGAGAAGGGGATGCACCGCGCAACGCGCAATAATGCGTATGCCTTCGAGGTGAATCGGCTTGCCACGAAAGAGGACGTGCGGCGGGCGGTGGAAGAGTTGTTCGATGTCAAGGTCGTGCGCGTGAACACGCAGAATCGTGGCGGCAAACCGCGGCGCACCCGATTCCGGCACGGTATGACCAAGGCGTGGAAAAAGGCCATTGTCACCTTGGACCCTGAACACCGGATTGATTTCTTTTAGGCGGACTCGGGGCGCGCGGCCGCATGCCGGCCGGGCGGGGCGAGTGCAACACGCATAGCAGGAACGGCTTGAACCATGGGGATTCGCAAATACAAACCGACGACACCGGGACGCCGCGGGGCCACCGTGAGCGACTTCGCGGAGCTTACCCCCGGCGTGAAGCCGGAAAAGGCCCTTACCCGCGGAAAACGCCGGTCCAGTGGGCGGAATAACCAAGGGAAGATTACCGTACGCCATCGGGGCGGCGGCCATAAGCGGCGTTATCGGGCGATTGATTTCCGTCGGAACAAGGATGGGATTCCCGCCGTGGTGAACTCCATCGAGTACGATCCGAACCGGACCGCTCGGATTGCCTTGCTGCATTACGTGGACGGCGAGAAACGATACATCCTGGCTCCCGACGGGTTGGAGGCGGGAAGCCGCGTGGTGAGCGGCGCGGACGCGCCTGCCGTGGTGGGCAATTGCCTGCCGCTCTCGGCGATCCCGCTGGGAACAAGTATTCACAACATCGAAGTGCAGCCCGGACGAGGCGCGGCATTGTGCCGGTCGGCCGGCGGGCGAGCGACTTTGGCGGCTCGAGATGCCGGCTGGGCGCAGATCAACCTGCCCAGTGGCGAAATCCGCCGCGTCCCCGCCACGTGCCGTGCGACGATTGGCGTGGTCGGCAACTCGGAACATATGGGTATTGTGCTCGGTAAGGCGGGGCGGAAGCGCTGGTTGGGGCGGCGTCCGCACGTGCGGGGCACGGCCATGAACCCGATCGACCATCCCCACGGTGGCGGTGAAGGTCGAACGAAGGGCGGGCGTCATCCGGTGACCCCGACGGGCAAGCCGACCAAAGGTCGGGCGACGCGCAATCGGCGCAAGCCATCGAACAAGGCCATTGTCCGGCGGCGCCGATCGAAACGTTACGGACAACTGAAGGTATAGAGCCGCGGCCGGCGGCGACGGCTCTGTGAGGGGCGGGCCGCAGGTTGCACAGGAAAGACACGAACGAACGAGGAGCCGCGACCGTGGGTCGCGCCCGACACCAATGAGCAGATCCCTGAAAAAAGGCCCGTTTGTGGACCCAAGGCTTTTCGGCAAGGTCGAGAAGCAGGACGCCGTGGGCACGAAGGAGCCGATCAAGACGTGGGCCCGGGCGTGTACGATCATCCCCGAGTTCGTCGGTCATACGTTCATGGTGCATAACGGGAAGGTGCACGTGAAGGTATTCGTGACCGAGGAGATGGTGGGGCACAAGCTGGGCGAATTTGCCCCAACGCGAACGTTCCGCGGACACGGCGGCAAGGGAAAACGGTAACGGACACAGCCCGGGCGATTGGGGCCGGCAGTGGGAGATTTTGAGGAACACATCATGGCATATGAAGCGGTGCATCGGTTCGCGAGGATCAGTCCGCGGAAGGTCCGTCCGATTGCGGATATGATCCGTGGAAAATTCGCTGACGAGGCCATCGACATTTTGCGGTTCCAGCCTCAGCGCGGGGCGCGGATGCTCGAGAAGGTGATCCGAAGCGCCCTGGCGAACGCCGAAGATCGCCGGGCGCCGAACCTGCAGACGTTGATGGTCGTCGACGTGCGGATTGATCCGGGGCCCATGTTCCGCCGGATGCGCCCGAAGGCGCGCGGAATGGCCGCGATCATCAAGAAACGCATGTCGCACATTCACGTCGCCCTGGACTAGAAACGCACGTACGGCACGAGCCCCGCGGGCATACGCCCGGAAAAAAGGGGCCCTAAGAAGAATCGGGAAAACGCATTATGGGTCAGAAGGTCAATCCTGTCGGATTTCGTACGGGGATCATGACCGGCTGGAAGAGCCGGTGGTATGCGTCGAAGCGGGAGTTTGCAGATCTTCTGGTAGAGGATCAGAAGATTCGCGGATTCATCAAGGGGCGGAAGGATCGGGGCGGAAAGCCCATGTATCCGGCCGTCGCGAAGGTGGAGATCGAACGGACGCGCGATGAGGTCAAGGTGACCTTGTTCTCCGCCCGGCCTGGCGTGCTGATCGGCCGGAAGGGAGAACGCGTTGAGGAGCTCCAGGCGGAACTTCAGGCAAGGACGGGCCGGCGGATCAATATCAAGATTGAGGAACTGAATCGGCCCGAGTTGGTTGCACAGCTCGTGGCGGAGGACGTGGCGGAGCAACTGGAACGGCGTTCCGGTTTCCGGCGTACGATGAAGCGGGCCCTGGAGCAGTCGATGGAGGCCGGGGCGAAAGGTATCAAGATTCAATTGGCCGGGCGGCTCGGCGGTTCCGAGATGGCTCGGCGGGAAAAGCAGATTGCCGGGTCGATTCCGTTGAGTACGTTGCGCGCCAAGGTGGATTACGGCTTCACGCAAGCCAAGATCGCACAAGGGCACATCGGCGTACAAGTGTGGATCAACCAGGGCATTTACAGCGAGGACGAGATCGATGGCGCTGATGCCAAAACGGGTCAAGCACCGAAAAAGCCAAAGAGGACGTATAAAAGGTGAGGCCACGCGCGGCAACCGCGTTGTCTTTGGCGAGTTCGGTTTGCAGGCCGTAGAAGGCGGATGGATTTCCGCGGCGACAATTGAGGCCGGTCGTATCGCGGCGCAGCAGTATCTGCGCAACGAGGGGCGACTGTATATTCGCATTTTCCCCCACAAGCCCATTACCTCCATCCCGTTGGAGACGCGAATGGGGAAGGGGAAGGGCGAGCCCGATTATTGGGCCGCGGCGATTCGACCAGGGGCCGTATTGTACGAGATCGGTGGTGTGACCGAGGAAGCCGCACGGCTTTGCTTCACCCGCCTGGCGCACAAAATGCCCGTTCGCGTCCGCTTCCTGCGACGGAGGATTGCATAGATGGCTAAGGCCGCTGAACTACGCGATATGAGCATCGAACAGTTGGATGCGATGCTGAAAGAGACGAAGGAACATTTCTTCCGGCTGCGGTTGCAGGCGCAGACGGAACGGCTGGACGCACCCAGCGAACTGCGTAAGAGCCGGCGATTGATCGCGAGGATCAACACGATTCGGGCCGAGCGCGAGCGGGTCGCAGCCCAGGCGAACCAGCCCAGTTAGAGCCAAGATACAGGAATAACGAGATGCCGAAACGACTGGCCGTCGGAGTGGTGACAAGTGATCGGTGCGCAAAGACGCGCCGCGTGGAGATTTCCCGCCGTGAAAAGGATCCTCTTTACGGGAAGTATATTCGGCGGCGGACCGTGTGCCACGTGCACGACGAGGAGAACGTGTCGGCCCTGGGCGATAAGGTGGAAATTTGCGAGTGCCCCCCGCGTTCCAAAACAAAACGCTGGGAACTCGTCCGCGTTGTCGAGAAGAGCCGGTTGATCGACCTGGTGGCCCTGCGGGCGGCGCAGAAGCGGAGGAAACACGAAGAGGACATGGACGCAGCGGCTGACGAAGGGGCGGGCGAAGAGAACGCCGGCGTGAACGAAGCCGAGTAGAGGGTTCGCAACGCGAACCGCCTGCGGCCGGCCCTGACGCCGGTTGGGATCGGAACCAAGATTAAGTTGGGACGCTCGCTCGGACGGCGACGTCTGAAAGAATTGTTACGGGGACTCAAACCATGATTCAGATGCAGACGCGACTCAATGTCGCCGACAACACGGGCGCCAAGGAGTTGATGTGCATCAAGGTGCTTGGCGGTACGCATCGTCGAACCGCCGGGCTGGGCGACATCATTGTATGCAGCATCAAGAGCGTGATCCCCGGCAGTGATCAGAAGAAGGGGGCGGTGGTGCGTGCGGTGATTGTCCGATGCAAGCAGCCGACCCGCCGGGTGGATGGCAGCTATGTCCGGTTCGACAGCAACGCGGCCGTCCTGATCGACAACGATAAGAACCCGCGAGGCACCCGCATCTTCGGGGCGGTCGCTCGCGAGTTACGGGAACGGAACTTCATGAAAATTGTCAGCTTGGCCAGTGAGGTGATCTGATGCGGATTCGCACCAACGATACCGTCAAGATTCTGACCGGCGATGAAGCGGGGTCGCTGGGCCGAGTGCTTTCAGTGAATCACGCGACCGGCAAAGTGGTCGTCGAGGGCGTCAATCGCGTGTACAAGCACGTGCGGCGCAGCCAGCGGAATCCGCAGGGCGGCCGCCTGTCGAAGGAAATGCCGGTGGCCGCCAGCAATGTGCTGGTGGTGTGCGAAAAGTGCCAGACGGCCACCCGTATGGGCGTCCGGTTTCTGGACGACGGCGTCAAGGAACGTTACTGCAAGAAATGCGGCGCCGGAAATGGCCAGTTGGGACCGGCAAAAGCGCGGAGGGTGAAAGCCTAATCGATCATGTGCGCCAAAGAAGCAAAATCGGAAAAAGGCAGCAAGCCTGAAAAGCCCGCCAAGGGCCAGGATAAGGCCAAGGCTGCGAAGAAGGGAGCGCCGCAAGGCCCGATCCCTACGCCACGGCTCCAGACCCGCTACGAGCAGGAGATCCTGCCCGGACTGGTCGAAAAACTGGGGCGAAAGAACCGCCTCTCCTTGCCCCGGCTGAAGAAGATTATCGTCAACATGGGGGTCGGCAGCGCCTTGCAGGATAAGAAGCACCTCGAAGAGGCGCTCGATGCCCTGACCCTCATCGCCGGGCAGAAACCGGTCGTGACCGTCGCGCGGAAGTCCATTGCAGGCTTCAAGCTTCGCGAGGGAAATGCGATCGGCTGCAAGGTGACGTTGCGGGGAAAACGGATGTATGAGTTTCTGGACCGGCTCGTTTCGATCGCCATCCCCCGTGTTCGCGACTTTCGCGGGCTGGACCCGAACGCGTTCGACGGGCACGGCAACTACAGTATGGGGCTGACCGAACAGCTCGTATTCCCGGAATTGAATCCTGATAAGTACTCCCGCCCGCAAGGGATGAACATCACGATGGTTACCAGTACCGACAGCGACGACGAGGCGCGCGTCATGTTGCGCGATTTCGGCGTTCCGATGCGTACCACCTGAACCACTTGAAACCCAAAGACCCAAGTCCATGGCAAGTAAATCGAAAATCGCCAAGGCGTTTCGCAAGCCGAAGTTTTCAACGCGACTGGAGCATCGCTGCCGCCTTTGCGGACGGCCGAGGGCCGTCTATCGCAAGTTTGGCATCTGCCGCATCTGCTTCCGTAAGCTGGCTGACGAGGGCTTGATCCCCGGAGTGAAGAAAGCGAGTTGGTAAGAATGCCTCACCAGCCCATCAAGAACAGCACGTTTTCCGAGCAGGACGAGTAATAACGCCATGATGACCGACCCAATCGCCGACATGTTGACCCGCATCCGTAACGCCGTGCGCATCGAACGACCGCACGTCGATATGCCGCTGTCGAAGGTCAAACGTGGTCTGGCGGAAGTGTTGAAGCGAGAGGGATATATCTGGGATTGGGAGCAGATGGAGGCATCGCCGTCCCATTTCCTCCGAATCCATTTGAAGTATGGTCCCAACGGAGAGCGAGTCATTCGCTCGATCCGCCGGATCAGCAAGCCGGGACGCCGCATCTACAGCGGCGCCACCGCACTGAAGCCGGTCCTCGGCGGTCTGGGAATTTCCATCATCAGCACAAGTCGCGGCGTCATTAGCGACCGCGAGGCTCGCCAACGGAAACTCGGCGGCGAAGTGCTGTGCGAAGTCTGGTAACGAAGACCCTGAGGTGGTGGCCGGGCCCGGGGACGACCGGGTGTATCGGCCGGATGAATTACAGAACGAAGAGAACCGCGCAGCCTGGCGTTGCGCAGAAGCGAGAAGGCTGAATACGATGTCGCGAATCGGCAAGAAACCCGTGCCCGTCCCAGGCGGCGTCCAGGTGAAGATCGATGGCCGCACCGTCGTGGTCGAAGGTCCTAAGGGGACGTTGAACTGGGAGCATCGACCCGAGGTGAGTGTTCGTTTCGACGAAGAAGCTCGGCAGGTCGTCGTGACCCGAAATGACGACCAACGGCAGAGCCGGGCCCTCCACGGGCTGACCCGGGCGCTGGTGCAGAACATGGTGGTCGGTGTTACCGACGGCTATGAACGGCGATTGGAAATCCATGGCGTGGGTTACCTCGCGTCGCTGGCGGGAAAGACGCTCCAGTTGCGGGTCGGCCTTGCCAACGAGTTGCAGGTACCGATTCCCGACGGCGTCGAAGTGACGGTGCCGGATCAGCAGCACATCGTGCTACGGGGAATCGACAAGCAGAAAGTGAGCCAGTTCGCGGCGGAAATCCGCGCACGGCGCAAGCCGGAGCCGTATAAGGGCAAGGGCATTCGTTATATGGGTGAGGCGATTCGCCGGAAGCAAGGCAAGGCCATGGCGAAGTAGGCCGGGAGATCGTGCCGCGACGGCGGCGGGAAGAAGACGAATCCAGCCGTCGCCGGCAAGGCGACACAGGCAGAAGTGCAGCGATGAAACAGTATAAGCGACTCAATAATCAACGCAAACGTCGGAAGTTCCGGGTCCGAAATCGGGTGAAACGGGATTCCGTACGCCCGCGGTTGTGCGTGGTCCGGAGCAATAAGCACATCTACGCGCAGGTGGTCGATGACGGCGTCGGGCAGACCATCGTTTCGGCCAGCACGTGCGATAAGGATCTGCGCGGATCGTTGCCGTACGGCGGGAACAAGGCGGCCGCTGCGGCGGTCGGGAAGATGGTGGCCGAGCGGGCGTTGGCCAAGGGTATTCAAGCCGTTGCATTCGATCGGCGCGAATACAAGTATCACGGGCGCGTGGCTGCACTGGCTGACGCGGCCCGCACGGCAGGGCTGACCCTCTGACGATCGACGGCCGGCGCCGGCTGCGAGTGCGCTGCCGCGACGGTTGAGAATCGGAATACCTCACAACTTCACACAAGAATATCCAAAGTGATCTTTCGATGGCGACTGAAACGACTCATGGCGAACTGATCGACAAAGTGGTCAAGATCCGCCGCTGTGCCGCGGTGGTGAAAGGCGGCCGCCGGTTCAGCTTTACGGCTCTGGTGGTCGTAGGCGATGGAAAAGGCCGCGTCGGCTGGGGCTACGGTAAGGCGAACGAGGTTCCGCCCGCCGTCGAAAAGGCCGTCAAAGACGGCGGCCGGAGCATGGTCCCCATCTCTCTGGAAGGAACCAGCATTCCGCACGTGGTCAAGGGCCAGTTCGGCGCCGCGCGGGTGACCCTGGTTCCCGCACGGCCGGGAACCGGCGTCATTGCAGGCGCCGCCGTTCGCGCCGTGTGCGAGGCTTGTGGAATCAAGGATATCCTCACCAAGAGCTTCGGTACGAACAATCCAACTAACGTGGTCAAGGCGACCATCGATGCCCTCCAGAGCCTTCGCTCGCGAGGTGAGGTCGAGCGGTTGCGCGGAGTCTCGCTGTCATGAATCTGAACGACGTCCATCGCGGAATCCAGAAGAACAAGAAACGGAAACGGATCGGCCGGGGCGCCGGCTCCGGCCACGGCAAGACAAGCGGGCGCGGCCACAAAGGCGCGCGGTCCCGGGCCGGATACTCGATGCATCCGACCTTTGAAGGCGGGCAGATGCCGTTGGTTCGGCGTGTGCCCAAACGGGGCTTCAACAATCAGTTCGCCGTTGCCGTCGGTGTCGTGAACCTCGCCCAACTCGAAGATCGCTTCGAGGACGGCGCAGAGGTCACCCCCGAGCTCCTGAAGGCGAATCATCTGGCGAAGGGGCGATACGACGTGCTCAAAGTCCTCGGCGATGGCGAGCTGACCAAAAAGCTCACCGTCTCGGCGCACCGATTCAGCAAGTCGGCGCGCGAGAAGATCGAGCGAGCAGGCGGCGCCGTCGTTGTCCTGCTCGGCAAGAAGCCGGTTGTGAAGAACAAAGCCAATAGCCGTAAGCGGGGTATCGGAGCGGGAGCATCCGGCGCCCAGTAGTCCGCACCCGCCGTACCCCAAACCTCCTTCTACCGGGATCACGAAGCGATGTGGGAAAAGATCCGCGTCATTTTCACCATCCCCGAGCTGCGGCAGAAAATTCTCCTCACGCTCGGTTTGCTGGCGATCTACCGCATCGGGTGGCAGATCCCGTTGCCCATTGTCGACCACAAGGCCATGGAAGCGTTCTTCCAGCAGGGTGGGCCCGGCGGGCTCGGCGATTTTCTGCGCATGGTACAGACCTTCAGCGCCAGCCAATTGAGCCAGGCCACCATCTTCGGCCTCGGCATCATGCCCTATATCTCGGCTTCGATTATCTTCCAGCTCCTCGGAAGCGTTTATCCCCCGCTTGAAAAGCTCCAGAAGGAGGGAGAAAGCGGCCGGAAAAAAATCAATGAATATACCCGTTACGCCACCGTCGTTCTTTGCCTCGGCCAAAGCTGGGCCTACGTCCGCTGGCTGGCCGGTACGGCCGGAACTGCGGACAGCCTCATTCGCGAAAGCGTCCTGAGCGCCGACGGCGGCCTCTCCCTTTCCTGGCAGTTGACCGCCGTGCTGACCATGACCGCAGGAACCGTCTTCCTGATGTGGCTGGGCGAGCAGATTGACGAATACGGAATCGGAAACGGCATCAGCCTCTTGATCATGGCCGGTATCCTCGCTCGGATGCCTGCCGCAGGTTGGGAACTGCTTGCTCCCATGATTGAATCGGGTGAAATCACCTTGGGCGGCGGACCAGGAGGAGAGATGGGCGTGGAGACGCTCGTTGCGCTGGCTGCGCTATTCGTGGGCGTGGTGGCCGGGGTGGTGTTTATCACGCTGGGGCAGCGACGTATTCCAACGCAGAGCGCCAAGCACGTCCGCGGGCGCCGTGTCTACGGCGGGACGCGGCAATACCTGCCATTGCGAGTGAACCAGGCCGGCGTGATGCCGATCATCTTTGCGAGCAGCCTCCTGCTGATCCCCTCGGCCGTGTTCCAGTATCTGTCGCGCAGCTTCCCTGCCATGCACACGCTGAACGAAGCCTTCCGGCGCGGCGATTCGTTCGTGTACAACATCCTGTATGTCGCCTTGATCTACTTCTTCTGCTACTTCTGGACTGCCATTACCTTCAACCCGAAGGACATGGCCGACAACCTGAAGAATTACGGTACGTTCATTCCCGGTTACCGCCCAGGCCGCCGTACGGCCGACTACCTGGAAAAGGTCATGGTTCGCATCACTTATGTGGGCGCCGCCTTCCTCGCGCTGGTGGCCATCATTCCGACTATCATTGCCGCCCAATTGGGAATCTCTTATACCGTGGCGAGCTTCTACGGAGGCACCGGATTGCTGATTGCCGTCAGTGTGGCGTTCGACCTCGTGCAGAAGATCGACAACCACCTGCTGATGCGAAATTACAAAGGCTTGCTCGAAAAGGGATAAGCGTTGTCGGCGGCGCTGGCCGCGGATGCTTGGAAGGATAACGATTATGCAAATTGTGTTTATCGGCCCGCCCGGTGCGGGAAAGGGAACTCAGGCCGAGCGCATTGTGGCGAAATATCGTCTTGCGCATCTTTCCACCGGGGACATGCTCCGCGCAGCACGTGACGCAAAGACGGCCGTCGGCATCGAAGCGGATAAGTATATGTCGGCCGGGCAACTGGCGCCCGACGCGATTATCGTGGACATCATTGGTGAACGCCTCGAAAAGCCCGACTGCGAGAAGGGATACCTGCTGGACGGCTTTCCCCGCACAATCGCCCAGGCGGAAGCCCTGGATGCGATGCTGGAAGGGAAGGGGACGCGGCTCGATGTGGTCCTGGAATTGAATGTGCCCGAGGATGAGTTGTTCAAGCGTCTGGCCGGTCGGGGACGGGCCGATGATACGCCGGACGTGATCCGGCAGCGGTTGGTCGCCTACCGCGACCAAACCTCGCCCTTGTTGGACTACTACCGCAAGCAAGAGCTTCTGGTAAGCGTCGATGGGTTGGGGACCGTGGATGAGATTTTTGAGCGGGTGGAGACCGTATTGGACCAGTACGCCGGTTGACGTGGCGATGGTCTCGACCGAGAGGTCGGTTTTCGGCCGACGGGTCGGCGATGTGGCGGCCTCGGTGTTCCTGGTGGCCGGTGGATAACGCCGTCTCGGGTTGAGGACGCGGCACGAGCGGATGGGGGGCCTGGAAAAGAATGGTTGTGGAGACATCAGTTGCATCCAACCCGTGATGGGCTGTGTTGCGAGGAGCCTGGGTTGTGGAGATTCTTCGATCGTCGCGTGAAATCGGCCTGATGCGAAAGGCCGGACTCCTTGTATGGGAGGCGCACCAGATCGCCGGCGCTATGGTGCGGCCCGGCGTAACGACCGGAGAAATCGATCAAGCGGTGGAACGGTTCTTTCAGGAACGCGGCGCGGTGCCGTTGTTCAAGAACGTGCCCAACTCCAATACCAAGGGACCTCCGTTTCCTGCCGTAACCTGCATTTCGGTCAATGAAGAGGTGGTGCACGGAATCCCCGGGCCCAGGGAGTTGGTGGAAGGCGATATTGTTAGCGTAGACACGGGCTGCAAGCTCGACGGTTGGTGTGGCGATGCCGCTTGCACCTACCCCTGCGGGACTGTTTCGCCCGAAATGCGCCACCTGATGAGTGTGACACGCGATGTCCTCCACTTGGCGATTGATCAGCTCAGTCGGTGCCGGTGGTGGAGTCAAGTTGCCGTCCAGATGGAGGCATTTGTGAAGCGGCATGGGTATTCGGTCGTCGAGGCCTTTGTCGGACACGGGATCGGCCGCGATATGCACGAAGACCCGCAGGTACCCAATTATGCGGGGAGTCGAATACGCCGAACAGCCGATTTTCGGTTGTTGCCCGGCCTGATCATTGCGATTGAGCCGATGGTCAATATGGGACGAAAGACGGTGCGGCAGCTGGCCGACCAATGGACGCAGGTGACACGGGACGGGAAACCGAGTGCCCACTACGAACATACCGTTGCCATCACGGCCGAAGGACCCATGGTATTGACCTCGGGTCCCCAGGGCGAGACATGGCAGTGAGGCGGGCGATGGCCCGGAGCGGGTTTACCGGCCGATAGGGTTATGCCTTTGCGAGTGATGGTTTTGGGGCCCGAAAGGGTTGACTCGGATTTTTCCGGGTTGGGGGGCTTGTAGAAGGGTAGGAGTGAAGTTTATACTGAAGTGCTTTGCACTCGAATGCCTCGAAAGAACTGGATGGGTGGGCGATGAAGGTCCAAGCAAGCGTCAAGCGCATATGTGAGAATTGTAAGATCGTGCGCCGTCGTGGCGTGGTGTTCGTGGTGTGCACCAATCCGCGCCATAAGCAACGTCAGGGCTGAACGTCGACGGCCCGAATTGAATATGTAGGAGAACCGGAGTATGCCGCGTCTTTTGGGTGTTGACATCCCGAACGATCGTCCGAGTTGGGTTTCGCTCACGTACCTTCATGGGGTGGGTCCGCGGACGGCTCGCGATTTGTGTTTCAAGGCGGGGATCAACCCGCAAGTTCGGGCGCGCGATTTGAAGGAAGACGAGTTGGCCCGCTTGGCGGCGCTGCTCGATAAGGATTACGTGGTGGAGGGTCAGTTGCGCCGGCAGGTGGCCCAGAATATCGCCCGTTTGCGCGATATCGGTTGTTACCGGGGGTTGCGGCATCGGCGGGGGCTGCCGGTTCGCGGACAGCGTACGCGCACGAATGCCCGTACTCGAAAGGGTCCGAAGAAGACCGTGGCAGGCAAGAAGGGCGTCAAAGACATGCGGTAACCGGCCCGTGCCGGGCTGGGAAGGCGGGCTGCTCAGCCAGCCGCCTCTATGGCATAAGGATTCAATCTAAGGAGTGAACGGTCCGTGGCGAAGCAGACGAAACGCAAAAAAACGCGTCGCAGTGTGGCTGTGGGGGTTGCCCACGTGAAGGCGACGTTCAACAACACCTTGATTACCATCACCGACACGAAAGGGGCCGCCTTGTGCTGGTCCACTGCCGGAACGAGCGGTTTCAAGGGCAGCCGGAAGAGCACCCCGTTTGCCGGCCAGTTGGCCGCGCAGCAGGTTGCGGAAAAGGCCGTGAAGTTCGGTATGAAGGAGGTGGATGTGAAGGTGAAGGGGCCCGGCAGCGGCCGGGAGAGCGCCATTACCGCGCTGCAAGCGGCCGGTTTGAAAATCAAGTCCATCGAGGACGTCACCCCGCTGCCGCACAACGGCTGCCGGCCTAAGAAACGCCGTCGCGTCTAATCGGGAGGACCTCAGACCATGGCTCGAAGAACCGGACCTGTTTGCCGAATGTGCCGCCGCGAGGGCATGAAATTGTTCCTGAAGGGTAACCGTTGCGATACGCCCAAGTGCGCGTTCGAACGGCGCGAGTCGCCACCCGGAATGTCCACCGGACGCCGCGGGAAACCCACCGATTATGGCATCCATCTGCGAGAAAAGCAGAAGGTCAAAAACTATTATGGCGTCCTCGAACGCCAGTTCCGCAAGTATTTTCAAATGGCCCAACGTTCACATGGCGATACGGGTGAAGTCCTCATGAGCCTCCTCGAGCGCCGTTTGGACAATATCGTCTGCCGGCTCGGGTTCGGATTGTCGCGGGCGCAGGCCCGCCAGTTGATCTGTCACGGACACCTTACCGTGAATGGGCGACGCGTCGATATCCCAAGTTATCTGATACGTCCCGGTGATGTCATTCGTGTAAAGAACCGGCCAAAGAGCCTTCAGCAGGTTCAGAGCAACCTGGCGGAGCCGGGGCATGAAGTGCCGGAGTTCCTCTCCCTGGTGGCGGGAGATTCGCCCGAGGGGCATGTCGTCCGTTTGCCGGAGGCCGCTGATGTCTCCGTCCCCGTGCAAACCCAACTGATTGTCGAGCTCTGCTCCAAATAGCATAGCGGGCACTTGGCCCTTTTTCCTAGTATTATCGCCGTACATTAGATTTCCCGACCGGAGGGCTCCCATGCGTATTCGATGGCGCGGTCTTGAACTGCCTAGCCAAGTCATTGTTGAACGCGAATCCCTGACCGCCACCCACGGTAAGTTCACTGTCGAACCGTTCGAACGGGGGTTTGGCGTCACCATCGGCAATAGCCTGCGCCGCATCCTGCTAAGCAGCCTCGAAGGCTCCGCCGTTACCCAACTGAAACTCCACGGCGCTCAGCACGAGTTCACCACCATTCCAGGCGTGGTCGAAGACGTTACCGATATCGTTCTGAACGTCAAGTCGCTGATCGTCAAAAATCATAGCGAGCAGACCCGCGTCATCCGTATCGAACGGAACGAAAAGGGCGTGGTCACCGGCGCCGACGTGATCACCGACGAGCAGGTCGAAGTGATCAATAAGGACCATGTGATTGCCACCTTGACCGACGATGTGCCGTTCCAGCTCGAAATGGTCGTCGAGAACGGACGCGGGTACGTGCCCGCCGGCGAGCATACGCCGCAGGCTCAGGAGATCGGCATTATCCCGGTCGACGCAGGTTTCAGTCCGATCGTCCGAGTCCGTTACGATGTGGAAGAGACACGCGTCGGGCAGAAGACGAATTACGACAAGCTGACCTTGGAGATCTGGACGGACGGGTCGATTACGCCCGAAATGGCGCTGGTCGAAGCCGCCAAGATCTTACGGAAACACCTGAATCCGTTCGTACAGTACAATGAATTGGGACCGATGATCCACAGCGAGTCCCGCTCGCCCGGCGCGGCCGGACTGGATCTGGCTGTCGAGGCCAAGCTCTCGATGAGTCTGGCCGAGTTGGATCTCTCGGTCCGTGCGTCGAACTGTCTTGAATCGGAGAATATCCACTCCGTTCGAGACCTGGTGACGCGCAATGAGGACGAACTCCTCGAACTTCGAAACTTCGGCGAAACAACGTTGAGTGAGGTGCGTGAGAAACTGGCCGACTTCGGGCTCCGACTCGGAATGCGTCTGCCCGCCGCGCCGGCAACGCCGCTTTAGTCCACGGCCGGAACGGGCCGCACTTGCCTTCTACCTTTCAGAATACAGCCATGCGACATCGCAAACGAGGCCGAAAGCTCGGCCGGAATCCGAATCATCAGCGGGCGCTGCTCCGCAACCTCGCCAGTGCGCTCATCCTGACCGAGCGCGACGCGGAGGGCGAAGACAATGCGCCAAAGGTCAAAGGACGCATTGTCACCACCCTGACTAAGGCCAAGGAGGTCCGGCCCCTGGTCGAGAAGTGCGTGACCATCGCCTGCCGCGCGATCCCGCATCAGGAGGCTGCCGAAAAACTGGAATCGGGCGCCGAACGACATAGCGAAAAATGGCGTCAGTGGCGCGAGAGCGAGCAGTGGCAAGCGTGGAACCAGGCGATGGCGCCCGCCGTTGCCGCACGCCGCCGGCTGATCCGGTTGCTGGGCGACAAGGAGGCCGTTTCCGTCCTGTTCGACGAGGTGGCGCCGCGGTTCGTCGATCGAAGCGGTGGCTACACGCGTATTCTGCGACTGGCCAAGCCCCGACTTGGCGATGCCGGGCCCCGCGCACTTCTGGAATTCGTCGGCCAGCACGATCGGCAACAGCGCAAGGCCGTTCGTCCCGCGTTCGACACAGAAGATTCTTCCGCGGAAGTCGCTTCGGCGGAAAGCGGCACCGAGGCCGGTGAACAGTCCTGACGCGCCCATCGGATACCGTCAGTTCGGTTCCGGCGGCGGCGTTGCCGCCGGCGACGCTTGTTTCGCCAGGAAGGGATCGACCGCGACCGGCTCGTAGGAGATGAATCCGACCGGTTGCTCCAACTGCTTCGCCGTTTGCACGATGAGCGTCGGGTCGATCATGTATCGGCCCAGGCGGCGGCCGAAGATCGAAAGCCGAGTCTGCGGACCTTCCGTCCGGAACACCAGCGGGAAGAACGCCTGTTGGTAAATCGATTCCCGCAACGGCGATCGGTCCGTCAGGTCGATCCGGCGCCGCATGAGTTCACCGTACGCGCCGTCGCGGAACCGCGCGTGGTGGGATAAGACGCCGCGCGAATCGGCCAGGTTGTTCGACAGGGCGACTCGCGTAACTTCCTCGTTCCAGAGCAATACCTGAAGCGACGAGGTCGCTGTTGTCGGGCCCTGCGATGCGTCTTCAGGCTGGGAATCACGCGGGTGGCCCTCTGCCGCCAGTTCGGCCATCAGCACCATCTGCGAAGGAATGGCTTGGCGGACGAAATCGGGCAGGGCAATATGGTATTCCACCTGCCAATTCCCGAACGAATAGTGCTTCTGCTCCGTTTGTGGCGGGTCTGATTTCACCGCCGCGAACGCGCGCGGCGGAATGCGCAGTGCAACGATGCGCGGCGAAAGGACCTCGACGGACGGGTTGGCGGGAACTGCGGGTCGGGGCGCGCCCTGCAGGTCGGCCGCGGCGCCGATATCGGCAATCAGGTTGACGTAATTCGCGGCGATGCGCCGGTTTTCGGAATCGAGCAACTCGGCCTGGACCGCCCCGACGAACGAGGCCCCTTCGGGAATGCGAACGCGAAGCGGCGTTTGGTACGTCACCGTGCCTCGCTGCCAGAGGATTTCACGCGACTGGGCGCCGGACGCTACCGGGCGGCCCAGATCGTCTGTGCCGATCACGCGCCAACGGAGACGAGCCGGACCCGGATGGCCGGAATAGTGGCTCGCAAACAGGGCCAGCGCCAATTCCTCGCCCGGCGCCGTCTCGATGACCGGCGGCGCGTCGAACCCGATAAAATCGTCGCCCTGAAGGTCCGCCACCGTTATGTTGGGAACGAACTCGCCGTACCCGTATTCCTTGACCGTTCGGTCGAATCGAAGCAGGCCGTCGCGTTGCCAGGGGACATCGTAGAACGATCCGAAAATGTGTCCCTGAATGACCGCGTGACGTCGCAGTTGCGTAAGCAGGAACCGCAGGGCCCAGGAAACGTCCCCGCCGGCGGAACCCACCGCACTGAACTCGCCGCAGATCAACGGTTCGCCCTTCTGGGTCAGCCCCGGCACGTAACCCAATGCCGATCCGGGACGCGTTCGCGAGACGATCTGACCGATATGCTCCCGAGCAACCCAGTAGTCGTCAATCCGGAACTGCCAGCTATTGACGTCCGTTGCTACGTGGTCCATTCGCGACGTGGCGTTGTCTTCCACCAGTCGCGACGGATCCAACCGATCGCGGATCTCGCCCACCTGCTCGTAGACCCACTTCTGCATGCTACTATCGCCCTTGAACTGCTCGCCGCCAATCCCGTCTGAATCATGGAACAGGGTCCAGCCGATCAGGGCAGGATGGTTCGCGTCGCGGCGGAGGATCGCGCGCATATTCGCCGTCCACAACGCGCGCGAGGACTCCGAAGAACAGTCCGCCCTCGGGAACTCTTGCCACAATAGTACGCCCAGACGGTCGGCCCAGTAGAGTCGCCGCGGTTCGTCGATCTTTTCGCGAATTTTCAGCAGGTTGAGGCCGAGCTGCCGGGCGAGTTGCAGATCGTGCTGCAGAAACTCGTCGCTCGGCGCGGTCGAAAGCCCTGCTGCGTTCCACGATGGATCGATCGCGCCCCGCAGAAACAGCGGCTCTCCGTTCAGCAGAAGCACTTCATGACCCAGGTCGCCATACTTCCCACGTGAAATCGTGCGAAGCCCGAAATACGAACGCACCAGGTCGCGCTGTCTGTCAGCCCCCGTTGCCGAAACCTCGAGGTGGTACAGGTGTGGGTCTTCTGGCGACCACGGCTTTCCGCTGTTGACCTTCAGCAGGGCGTTTACGGTACCGCGCCCGTTTGCCAGAGTCGTAGAGAGCTGATGCGAACCGAACGCGGCGTCCGGCGAGTGAATGTCAACCGTGGCCGGACCGTCAGGACCGCTTAGCGCCACTTCTGCCTCGACGATCCACTGGTCGTTCACACGCGTGGGAACAAGCTGCAAAGCATCGACGTGCAAGGCGGGGCGTGCTTCCAGCCAAACCGTTTGCCAAACGCCGGAGGCGATTCGGGGCGAGGCTGTTCGTTGTGCCGCCGTGTTCGCGCCGTCGAACACGCGAACGTCAATTCGTACCTCTTGCCCTGTAAAGGCCTGCTCCGTGATATCGAATGCAAAGGGCGTGTACCCGTCTTCGTGTCGCCCCATCGCGCGGCCATTGACCCAAACCCTCGCCTCGCGTTCCACGCCGCCGAAACAGAGCCACACGTGATGGCCTTGCCAAGACGGAGGGATTTGTACGTTCCGCCGGTACCAGCCAACCGATTGCCCCGAATCGTCGCCAATCCCCGACAGCTCACTCTGCCACGGGAAAGGAACCGTGATGCTTCTATCGAAAGGTCCCGTGCCGAGCGGCCACTGTTCGCTGAGGCCGCGATCATCCCTGTCGAAACAGAACTGCCATGATCCGTTGAGGTTCTGCCAACGCTCGCGTTCGAAGTCGGGCCGCGGATGCTCTGGCCGAGGATTGGACGATGCGGCCATACCTGCGCACGGCAGAAGGCAACTGCCGATCAGAACCAGGGCCGCGGCCCTTCGCATTGGACGAAGCAAACGCATATCGGTCGGAGGATCTTTCCGGTCGTAACAGACAATTGGATTGTGCCGGGGATTAGGGCCCGGAAGAACATCGAGTCGTTGCCCGTCTCCCTGAGGCCGCGCGACGCCGACGATCAGCCGGCGGGACGAAAGCACAGGCCACAACAAGAAACCATAGCCCACACACCGGCTACATGGGGAGTTTTCTCCGCCGCTGCAAGGCGCGCAGATGGCATGCCAGGCACGGCATATGAACCAATGCACCGCAACCAGGGCACCGCTCGACCCGACCGGCAGATGCCTCCTCGCCGATCGAGCAAACACGGTCGCGTGCCGCGTAGTCGCGACGACGGCCGTTGGCAATCGCGTCGACGCGGTCGCGGCTCACGCCCAACGTACGCGCAATGGCCCGCTGCGATAACCGTCCTTCGGCCAGCATGCGTTGAATCTGTTCTACACGGTTCGGTGCAAGCATCGTTCCATGACCCTCGGTCGTAAAGCAGAAAGCTAACCGTTCACAGGGGACTGTCGCCCTCGTAGGCAGTGGAGAAAACGGCCTGTGCCGCCGACCCGTCAGCGGCTACGCAGGCAGAAAGCCGCCGATGAATGACCAGGCTAACGGGGGCGGAAGTCGGCCCAATCGGGTTCGGGGGCCCATTCTTCATCTTGCGTTGCAAAGGCGTCGGCGAACACCCGGAAGGGAATGGTCCGCCGGCAACGACCCGGACTGTGCTTGGCCGGCCGGTCGGGGCGCGACTGGTGCTGCAGCAGTTCGTTTGTGCGGGCTTCACGGTCCGATCCAGGCGAGATTCTTGTGTGTGCCATGGCACGGTTCCTTGCTGAGGGGCGAAAAGTGTACATGCGTACACTAGCATAAAGCATGCAGTTTTGCAAGGGTCAAATCAGGCCATAAATGCATTTTCGTGCAGTTCAAGATTGCAGACTAGGAAAGATGTGTCGGTTGGGAAAGGAGGGCGGAAGGGGAAGTTTCTGTTCCAGAGGGCATCAATTGGCAGTCGATGACAGATGGTGGTTGCCGGCGGAAACGCCGGATGAACTCCCCCTCCCCCCCTTCTTTGAGTGGATTCCTGTTATGCCGTCGGCGTTGATTCATGCTGTTTTGTGCGTTGTCTTCTTGGCGGTCTACGTTCTTGCGGTCGAGGTCCTGGTCGGCGCCCGGCGGCGTCGGCGCCACCAGCTATTTCGCACCGATCCGGCCGAACCGTCGCAGCTTGGCTGGCACTGTCAAAAAAACCGGAGTTCGGCAGCCGCTTCGCACGGCTGAGCGCGGCGCTTCCGTTTCCGAGTGCATCTTCGGTTCGAGTCCCGCCTTTAGGCAGCCCCGCCTCTGTTGGGGCAAGAGCTCCGCATTCTGCGGGATTGCGATGTGGCAGCCGCGGCTGGGCGCCGCGCCTGACACCCCTTTGTGGCCTATATGTTGGATGAGTGCGGGGCTCTCTCTGGTACCGACGAAGGCAACTGTACGCCCAGGGTCGTTTTGCGGACTGGCGATTCAAATAAGTGTACTCGAATGGAGAAATTGCGTTAGCGTCTCCCCCCCGATAGTGCGTTCGCTTGCCCGACGCGCGCCGCGTACATCCGCGGTTTTTCCGGCGACCGCGCCGAGATGAAAACCCCCAAAACATGCGGTTTTTTGAAAGAACCGAGATCAAGGTGTCCATTTGGGTCATTTTGGTGAATACCTGTTATTGACAGATGACTGATGGGTCAGTAAAATGAAATCATCTTTCCGCAAAGGAGATGATTGTGCCAAAACTCACTGCCATTCGGAAGCAAGCACTCGAAGGCATGATGAAGGAGGCCATCTTCGAAGCCACGGTTGCCGTCCTGGCCGAGCACGGGGTCGGGGGGATGACCATGGATCGGGTGGCCGCCACAGCCGGAGTGGCCAAGGGGAGTTTGTACCGTTACTTCCGTAGCAAACGGGAACTGTTGGAATTCGTGCATGAGAAGGTCCTCGACCCGCTCGCCAGAAACCTGGAGGCCCTGGTCGCCGCCAGTCGGCCGGCCGTCGAGAAGCTGGCGGACCATCTTCGCGTGGTGCTTGAGCATGTTGCCCAGAATGTGCAGGTTCATAAGTTGCTTTTTCAAGATGATGCGGCCTATCGGCTCATTCGATCGTCCGACCGTCGCAGTCTCGAACGGGCTGCCCAAGGGCTTGCAGAGATCTTTCGGCAAGGAATGGACGAAGGCATCTTTCGATCGGGCAATCCGAATCAGTTTGCCAGCATGTACCTGGGGCTGTGTCGGGGGATTCTGGAAGGCCAACCGGAGTTGGCCCGTCCGGAACAACGAGAAGAGGTACATCACTTGATCTTGGGAACGCTTCTGCACGGCATTGTGACGGAGCAAGTGTGAGAGTCTGCCCGAATACGGGGACTGGCGTCCTAGATTGCGGTTCCTGTTTTGTGCAAATACGAGGCACAAGGTGTCTGTCTTCGTTTTCGGAGAGACTTGGAGTTGGTCGTTTGGGGACGCACCGACAAGAAATAAATGGCTGCCTTTGTTCGATTGGTTGGAGATGGGGAATCTATCGATGAGTCGACAGTTACCGAAACCGTTCGCCGCCGTAGTTCTGCTGATGTCGCTTTGGCTGGCAGGCTGCGCGGCGAAACCGCAAGGCCAGGATCCGCCGCCGCCGGAGGTCTCTGTGATTACGGTCGAGCCGCAGCAGGTTCGGCTGACCTCCGAACTACCGGGCCGAACGACGCCCTACCTGATTGCGGAAATTCGGCCGCAAGTCAACGGCCTTTTGCAGAAGCGGCTGTTTGCGGAAGGCGCCGTTGTCGAGGCAGGACAGGAGCTTTACCAGATCGATCCCGCCCCGTATCAGGCGGCTTTGAACAGCGCCGAGGCAAGTCTCCTTGCCGCCCGCGAGTCGTCGGACCGGGCGCGGGCCGCCCTGGAGGTGAGTCTGGCCGATCTGAAACGGCATGAAGCCACGTTGAAGCTCGCCCGGATGAATCTGGAGCGGTACGAGAACCTGGTCGAGACGAAGGCGATCTCGGTCATGCAACTCGATCAGGCGGTGACCGATGTTGACGTAGCGGAAGCGGCTTTGCGAACGGCCGAGGCCCAGGTGGAGTGTAATCGGGAGGCCATTGCCGCGGCCGAGGCCGCGATCCAGCAGGCAGAGGCGGCCGTGGAAACCGCACGCATCAACTTGGGATACACCAAGATTACGGCGCCCATTGCCGGACGGATTGGGCGCTCCGCAATCACCGAAGGCGCGATTGTCACCGCCTATCAGCCCACGCCCCTGGCGACCATCCAGGAACTCGACCCGATCTACGTCGATGTGCCGCAATCCACCGCCGAACTCAATCGATTGCGGCGCAGCCTAAGCAGCGGCAGTCTCAAGGCAAGCGGGACCGACGAAGTGAAGATCGTCATGGAGGACGGCGCTGTCTATCCCTTGAACGGTTCGCTGAAGTTCCGCGACGTGACCGTCGATCCGACGACCGGGTCCGTCATTCTGCGGATCGTCGTTCCGAACCCGGACGGCATCCTGCTGCCGGGGATGTTCGTTGAGGCGGTCATTGAGGAGGGGCTTAACGAAAACGCGATTCTCGTCCCGCAGCAGGCCGTGTCGCGCAACCCGAAGGGCGAACCGATCACCCTGGTGGTCGATGGCGAAGGCAAGGTCCAACAACGAGGGCTCACCACCGGGCGCGCCATCGGCGACCAGTGGCTGGTAACCGCAGGTTTGGCTCAGGGGGATCGCATCGTTGTCGAGGGTTCGCAGAAGGTGCGGCCGGGAGCGGAGGTCCATGCCGTCCCGTTTGAGGCCAAGACGGCGGAGACCGCCCAAACGGCGGCCGCTCCGGCCAACGCAGACACCGACCGAACGGCCGCAACGACGAACTGACGGAGGCGAGCAGTGCTATCACGATTCTTCCTGGACCGCCCGGTCTTCGCCTGGGTGGTCGCCATCTTCATCATGCTGTTGGGCGGGCTGGCCATTGTCAATCTGCCGATCGCACAATATCCGGCCATCGCACCGCCGGCCATTGCCATCAGCGCCAGCTACCCCGGGGCCTCCGCCCAGACGGTCGAAAACAGCGTCACGCAGATCATCGAGCAGAAGATGACCGGCTTCGACGACATGATCTACCTGTCCGGTTCGAGCGATTCCTCCGGCAATTCCCGCATCGAATTGACCTTCCGGCCGGGGACCGACCCGGACCTGGCATGGGCCAAGGTGCAGAACAAGCTGCAGCTTGCCATGGCCAGTTTGCCCGAAGTGGTCCAGCGGTCCGGCGTGAAGGTCAGCAAGTCCACGCGAAACTACCTGATCATTGTCGGCCTGATTTGCGAAGACGACAGCATGGACGGCAACGATTTGCGCGACTATGCCCAATCGAGCCTGGAAAAGGTCCTGTCGCGCGTGCCTGGCGTGGGCGAGGTCGAAATGTTCGGTTCTCAGTACGCCATGCGCGTCTGGTTGGACCCGGACAAGCTGACCAACTATCACCTGACCTTCGAAGACGTGATTGCCGGGTTGCGGGCGTACAATGTGGAAGTTTCGGCCGGTCAGTTCGGCGGCGCGCCGGCCGTCGAGGGGCAGCGTCTGAACGCCTCGATCGTTGTCCAGAACTTGCTGCAAACGCCGGAAGAGTTCGCCGCCATTCCGCTTCGCACGAATCCCGACGGATCGATCGTACGCGTCAGCGACGTGGGCCGGACCGAACTGGGCGCAGAGATGTACGGCGTCGAAGCGCACTACAATGGAATGCCGGCCGCCGTGCTGGCCATCCGGCAGGCGCCGGGCGCCAATGCGCTCGATACGGCCAATGCCGTCCGGTCGCGACTGGCCGATATGAGCAACTACTTCCCGCCCGGCATGAAGGTTGTCTATCCTTACGATACGACTCCGTTCGTCCGCGTGGCCATTCTCGAAGCCGTCAAGGCCCTGTTTCAGGCAATTGGGCTGGTCTTCCTGGTGATGTGGCTGTTCATGGGGAATATACGGGCAACGCTCATTCCCACCATTGCCGTACCCGTCGTGCTATTGGGCACGTGCGCCGCACTGAGCGCGTTCGGCTTCTCCATCAACATGCTGACCATGTTCGCTATGGTGATTGCCATCGGCCTGCTGGTCGACGATACGATTGTGGTGGTCGAGAACGTGGAACGGCTGATGAGCGAGGAAGGGCTTTCGCCGCGCGAGGCGACGGCCAAATCGATGGACCAGGTTACCACCGCCCTGATCGGCTTTTCGTTGGTGCTCTCGGCGCTGTTTGGGCCGATGGCCTTCTTCAGCGGTTCGACCGGCATTATCTACCGCCAGTTTTCCGTTACAGTCGTCACGTCGATGATCCTTTCGGTCCTGGTCGCCCTGATCCTCACGCCGGTGCTTTGCGCATCGATCCTCAAGCCGGTCGTCAAAGGGCACGAAGCGGCGGAAAACGCGGTCTGGTTCCTGCGCCCCTTCCTGCTCTGGTTCGATCGCGGGTTCTATGCCTTCCGAGATGTATTCGTGAAACTGGTCGGGTTGGCATTGGCGAAACGCCTGCGTTACGTGGCCGTCTATCTTGCCCTGATCGGCGGTCTGGGGTGGTTTTTCATGCGTATGCCCACCGCCTATTTGCCCGATGAGGACCAGGGAATCCTTTTCGCGCAGATATTCATGCCGACCGGTTCGACTTTGGAGCAGACCCAGGAGGTGGCCGACGAAGTACGTTCCTACTTCCTGGAGGACGAAAAAGACGCGATCCAGTCGGTTATGACCATTGTCGGCGCAAGTTTCTCCGGCAGGGCCCAGAACAACGCCATGGCCTTCGTGAAATTGAAAGACTGGGATCAGCGTGGCAGCGAGGAGTTGAGGGTGAAGGCCGTTGCAGGTCGAGCCGCGGGGAGGTTCAGCGGGATCAAGAAGGCTTTGGTCTTCGTGTTCGCTCCACCTGCGGTTAGCGAGTTGGGGCATGCCCAAGGGTTCGATTTCCAACTGGTCGACCGCGGAGGCGTTGGGCATCAGGCCTTGATGGATGCGCGGAACCAGCTCCTTGGAATGGCGAGACAGGACCCGCGTCTCAACCCGCAGAGTGTCCGCCCCAATGGCATGGAAGACGTGCCGGAATATCGCGTGGACATCGATTGGAAGAAGGCGGGCGCGCAAGGCCTTCCCATCAATTCGATCCACACGACCATTTCTGCGGCGTTCGGCAGCGCGTATGTGAACGACTTCATTCAGGGAGGGCGCGTCAAACGCGTCTTCGTACAGGCCGACGCGCCGTACCGGATGCTGCCGAAGGACCTCGAAAAGCTTTACGTGCGCAATACGGCGGGTAAGATGGTCCCCTTCGCCGCCTTCGCCTCCGGACACTGGACCTACGGCTCGCCCCAGTTGGAGCGATTCAACGGCTTTCCCTCGTTGAACATTCTGGGGCAGGCGGCGCCGGGCCGCAGTTCCGGCGAGGCCATGGAGGCGATGGAGGAGATTACCGCGAAGCTCCCGAACGCCATCGGATACGACTGGACCGGCCTCTCTTACCAGGAGCGGCAGGCATCCGCCCAAACCGGACTGCTCTACTTCTTCTCCATTCTGGTCGTGTTCCTGTTCCTGGCGGCCTTGTATGGGAAGTGGGACGTGCCGATTGCCGTGCTGCTGATCTTGCCGTTGGGCGTGATCGGCGGTTTTGCGGCCTCGTACTTCCGTGGACTGCCCAGCGACGTCTACTTCCAGATCGGCCTGCTGAACACCCTGGGGCTGGCTACGAAAAATGCGATTCTCATCGTGCAGTTCGCCATGGCCGGCGTGGCCGAAGGCGGCAGGCTGATCGACGCCGCGCTCCAGGCCGTAAAGCTCCGACTCCGACCGATTCTGATGACTTCCATGACCACCGGCCTGTCCGTGCTCCCGCTGGCGTTCAGCACCGGCGCCGGTGCAGGCGCGATGAATGCCATCGGGACAACCGTCCTTGGCGGAATGATCACAGGGACGATCCTTGTGGTGCTGTTCGCGCCGCTGTTTTACGTGATTATCGAAAAGGCCTTTGGCCGCGACAAGCAGCCGCAGGCGGCTTGAGCAAGGTTGCGTACAACCTGACATTGCAATGTGTAGGCGCGCCGTATGTCGTTTGGCAACGCCTGCTCTTCATCCCCGAACCCGAACGTAGGGCGTGGCCGGTCGGCAGATGCCAGAAATTCCGGCCACGCCCTATCTGACTCGGGAATCCAGCGCTGCCGTCTTCCCGGCAAGGCCTTTCTCCAGCCAGGCAAGCTCGCTGCCGCACGCTCAGTGGCATCTTCGCTTTACCACCAAGCCATCTGGTCCCTGCTGGTGGGACGGCGACCCTCCGGTTGTCAATCGGGGGGGCAATTTGTCGCGATCGCGCAAAGTTTGCTGGTAATAGCGGTTTTTTGGTCTAGAGGGCGGGAAGAAGTGCCGATTGTGACTGTTAGGCACTTTTTCTGGCTTGTGCCAGGGGGGAGAATCATGGAGTTGCGTCGATTTGGGGTCGGGAGCTCATCTTGCCGACCTGATGGCCTCGCGCGGCTGCGCGGCCGTTGTTACAGGGGCCTCCTGCTGGTCTCGCTTCTGTTGCCTTTTGCAGGCTGCACCTCGTTGCGGGAGTACGTGGACAACGGGTTCAAGGTTGGGCCGAATTATAACCGACCGGCGGCGCCGGTGGCCGATCAGTGGATCGACGCCACCGATCCTGCGGTCGATTCGGGACAGATCCACGATGCCGCCTGGTGGCAGGTGTTCAACGATCCGGTGCTCGATTCGTTGGTCACTTCGGCCCACCAGCAGAACCTGACGCTTCGGATTGCCGGACTGCGCATCCTGGAGGCTCGGGCGCAACGGGCGATTGCCGCCGGGAACCTCTTCCCGCAAGGGCAGGAGGCGTTCGGTGAGTTCAGCCGTACGCAACTGAGCGAGAACAGTCTGAGCGCCCTATCGCCAAGCCTGATCTTCGACGAGTGGACGACAGGGGCCAGCTTCGCCTGGGAACTTGATTTCTGGGGCCGATTCCGCCGCGCCATCGAGGCGGCTGATGCAAACCTGGATGCCTCGGTAGAAGACTACGACCACGTCATGGTGCTCCTGGTGTCCGACGTTGCCCAAACGTATACCAACGTCCGGATTGCCGAACAGCGGCTTGCCTATGCCCGCAAGAACGCCGAAATCCAGAAGGGCAGTCTGGACCTGGCCGAGCAACGACTGGAGAATGGCGTAACGACGCGGCTCGATGTTACGCAGGCGGAGTCGGATCTGGCCAACACCGAGGCCGGCATTCCGCAGTTCGAGGCGGCGCGCCGACAGGCCGTCAACCAGCTTTGCATTCTGCTGGGTATGCCGCCGCAGAATATGGATAGCATCCTGGCGGGCAGCGAAGGGATTCCAAAGGCGCCGGCCCAGGTGGCCGTGGGTATCCCCGCCGAACTCTTGCGGCGTCGGCCGGATGTCCGCCGTGCGGAACGCGAGGTTGCGGCCCAGAGCGCGATGATCGGGGTCGCCGAGTCGGAACTCTATCCGCACTTCTCGATCAGCGGGACGCTCTTCCTCGATGCACAGCAGTTCGCCGACCTGTTCGACGCCGACTCGTTCGCCGGAAGCGTCGGACCCGCGTTCCGGTGGAGCATTTTGAACTATGGCCGGCTGAGCAACAACGTTCTCGTGCAGGAGTCGCGGTTCCAGCAACGGGCGGTGCAGTATCAGGAAACGGTGCTCAAGGCGAATGCCGAAGCAGAGAACGCCCTGGTCGGCTTCCTCAAGTCGCAGCAGCAGGTTCGTTCACTGGCCGAAAGCGCAGATGCCGCCGAGGAATCGGTGGATCTGGTCACGTCGCAGTATCGTGAAGGAACGGTCGATTTCAACCGGGTCTTCAACGTCCAGCAGTTCCTGACCCGACAGCAGGACCAGTTGGCTGTGGCCGAAGGGGCGGTCGTCCAGAACCTGATCCAAGTGTACCGGGCCTTGGGCGGCGGCTGGCAGATTCGCCTCGCCGCGCCTGCAACGCAGACGCCTGCCGCGGTTGAACCGCCTGCCGCCCCGATTGAGGCGCCGGGCGAGGTAGTCATCGAGTCGACCGAACCGATCGCGCCGCCCGAGCCGCCCGGAGTCGAAGAGCCGTAGCGCGGTCGACTGGTTTTGGAACTTCTGAAGTCTATCAAGAAGAGAGGAAACGGCATGAGAATCCGACGGTCGTGGCGGTCGTGTGTGGCGGCGTTTCCCGTCGTGCTGGCGACTCTGGCGATGGGGTCGGCAACGGCCGCGCCCTGTTTGAGTTCGTTGGAGCAGGAACTGCAGTGTACGCGTCGCGCGGCGGTCCCCTACTGTTGCCCGGACGACTACTGCCGGAAACCCCAGCCGTCCAGTTCGTGCCTCTGCATTCCAGGCTGCTGCGATGACTATTGCCGGAAGCCCCAGCCGTGCAGTTCGTGCCTCTGCATTCCGGGCTGCTGCGATGACTATTGCCCGAAACCGCTGCCCACGTTCTGCTGGCCGGTGGATGGGCGATTCCACCGCTGTTGGCCCACCGGCATTGGGCGTAGTTGCAGCGACGTTCCCTGTGGCAGGTCACCGGAATGAAACTCGTGGTCCTTGTTGACCACGCCCTTCCTACCTCAGCCACGCGTTGTGCTCAAGAGCTGTAAGAGATTGACGTTGCCGAGAAATCCCGCCACACCCCGTGCAGGCTATTCGATGGCAATGCGCAGACGGTGTTCCGCCTGCGCCGTGTTGGGCGTTTGCAGTGGTGGGACGTTGGAGGGCTCCGGTTCCATTGCCTCCGGTTCGATGGTCTTCTGTTCCGCGCGTAGCGGTGGTTGCCTTACGGCTTCTGCCACGGGCGCATCAGGTTCGCCGCGCGCGGCATCGAGCAGTATTTGTTTGCGTTCGCGGGGCGTCAGATGGCGCGAGGCGACCAGTCGGGCGCTTTCCAGGAGCGTGTCCAAGCCAATATCCCAGATGCGCGCCGTGTTGTCGCGGCTCTCGAAGGTCTCGCCGCTGCCGCTGATCAGCCATCGACCGTCCGGGGTAATGCTCAGGGCGTTGATCGGTCCCTCATGCCCCCGAAGGACGGCAGGATTTCTGCCGGGGTCTTCTGCGGCAAGATCCCAAAGGCGGGCCGTTGCGTCAAAGCCGCCCGAAACGAGTCGGCGACTGTCCGGCGTGAACGCCAAGGTCTGGATGCGTCCCGTATGCCCGTTGAGGACCTTCGGCGATGGCTCGATCTGACCGTTTCGGAATTCCCACAACTGAAGGGTGCGGTCGAAACTGCCAGTTGCCAGCCATCGCCCGTTGGGGCTGAAGGCGACGGCGCCGATCCAGCCTTGGTGGCCCCGGAGGATGATCGGTTCCGCTGCAGCGTCCGGGGGGTCGAGTGGCCACAAACGGGCCGTGGCGTCATAGCTTCCCGAAGCCAGTCTGCGGCCATCCGGACTAATGGCCAAAGCCCCGATCCAACCGTCGTGGCCTCGCAGCACAACCTGTTCCGCAGCCGGATAACGCGACGCAAGGTTCCACACCCGAATCGTCTTGTCCTCGCCTGCCGTGGCCAGCCACCGGCTGTCCGGACTGATGGCAACCACGAGGATCGGCCGTTCATGACCGCGAAGCTCAATGGGACGGGCGGCAGGATCTTCTGCGGAAAGGTCCCAGAGTTCCGCCACGCTTCGTTCACGGCCTCCAACGCCGCCTGCGGTCACCAGCCATCGACCGTTCGGGCTGATGAGCATCGCGTGGATTCGTCCGGAATGCGTACGTATCGTCAGGGGCGATTCGGCGGGATTCTCGGCGCCCAAGCGCCAGAGCATGGCCAGGCCGTCGAATCCGGCCGAGGCCAGCCACCGGCCGTCCGGGCTTATGGCCAGAGCGGTAACGGGCCCTTTGTGGCCTTCGAGGATGATTGTATCGCGCGACGGTTCGTCGCCCAGCAGGTTCCATAGGCGAACCGTCTTGTCTGCACTGGCGGTTGCCAGCCAGTGCCCGTCCGGACTGATGGCGGTCTTGAGGATCGGGCCGTCGTGCCCGGTCAGGCCCGGTGTGCCCACCGCGGCCAAGGCATCGCGGAGAACTTGCTGGGTCGAGTGGTCCGGCGCTATTCCATTGCGAATCTTGGCCTGAAGCGATTCGCCGGCGAACAGCAAGCTGTGGAGCGGATGCGACTGGAGCAGATTTTGCGAGTCTTCGGCCAACTGGATGGCCAGGGCGGTCCGGGCCTCCCGGGCGGCCTCATCCTGATGCTTCTCGGCCATCTGCCGCTGCTGCTCGATGCGAAGACGCACTTGTTCAGCTTCCTGCAATCGCCGTTCTGCAGCCTCGCGGGCGGCACGCTGGGCCGCCGCCAGACGAGCCGCTTGTTCCGATTCTCGCTTTCGCTCGGCTGCCAGTCGCAATTGTTCTTCGGCAATGCGCTCGGCGTTGATTCGCTGGATCTCGGCTTTCTGTCGGGCATGATCGGCATTGGCCAGTTCGGTGGCCGCGACAAAGTATCCGGCTACACCCAGTACGGCCACCGCCAGCAGGACGGCAGCCACCATGCCGACCAGAGCCGCGGTCCACCGGTGCTTGCCGCACCATCGAGCCAGGCGTTGCGAGTCGCTCGGCGACGAGACCCGAATCGGCTCGCCTGCAAGCCAGCGGTCCAGGGTATCCGATGTCCGGAGCGTCTTCAGCGTTCGATCGCGACTGCCGGGTTCAGGTTCATGACAGAACCTCATGCCGCAATTGGGGCAGAACATCTCGACCGGTCCGCTCGCAGCGCGCTGTTCGACCACGGTGCGGCATAGCGGGCAATGCGCTCGCACCAGTACCGTCGGAGCGTCGGCGCCGGCGCGAGTGCCGCGAACGCAGCTTGACGGGCAATGAAGGTCGGAATCCATGCGTTCGATACCGTTAAATCCCCTACGGACAGGACAGGGCCTACAGAGTGAGATCGGCGAAAGGGGATGGCCGCACCTGAAAAACGGGCACTAGCGATACAGTCGCTACAGGCCGAATATACTGCCCTGGCAAAACAACACGGGCTTCCGGCCAGCGGGATTGCTCCAATGGCCGGAAGCCCGTTATGGGAAACCGTTTTGCGACAGGTGCAGGCGTTTCAGGCAGCGTCGACATCTGCCAGGGTCATGATGGCCGCCTGGATATTGCGTGGAAGCTGCGGCCAGAGGTCGATAAGGCGTGCAAGCCGCGCATCGAGGTCGCGCCGCCCGCTTCTCGAACGGCCGGCCAACAGATCGCCCGACGCCTTCGGCTTGCCTTGGGAAGCGTTCTGCCGCGCACTTTCGTCGTTGCATGGTGTATCGGACGCAGGCGGCACCGTTGGGGGCGCTGCCTTCGGCAGACCGGGAGACGATCTGCGCGACTTCGCGCCAAACGGTTGGCCGAGTGCTTGCAGCGGCGGCCGCGACGAGGACGGCATGGCGATACTTCGCGGGCGCTCATGCCGCGACCGCGGCTCGAAACGCCCGGAAATCGCGTCCGTCACTTCCGTCATCAGCTTTCGGCCAGTTATCCCCGTGGGGCCTTCGGCCGACTCTCCACTGGTTGACCCATCCTCGAGAACAACCCGCCACGTGTCCGGCATCCGGCTGCAGTCCTGGGCCGGCGGAGACGGCGTCGGAACGGGAGCGGCCTCTTGCGGCGCACGGTCTTGCGGTGTTTTCTTCGGGAAAATCATCATGGCGGTTTTCGGAATGGCGATGGCCGGATGGGTACGCTACGCGGCGTCGGCGGCTTTCACCTCGCCCCAGCTTCGCTTGTACTGCAACGCCTCCAGCAGTTCCGTCAGGCTGAGCGTCTTGTTCTCCAACTCCAGCGGAATCTCCATGCCCGGATCGCAAACCATATCGACTGTTCCGTCCTCACCGACCAAGTCATCGAATTCCCGCAGCAGGCCGTCCTGGATCGCCTGGCGAACCAAGTGGCCTCGTGTTGCAGAAACTTCGCTGGCTCGGTCGCCGAGACTATCGGCGGCTCGCTTGGCCAGGGCAGGCAGGTATTCGCTCGGAACCTCGATGATCTTGGGCACGTACACTTTGACTTGCATGGATTATGCTCCTAACTCGTCATGCGGCCGCCGGCCGAACGGCAGCGGCCGTCGAGCGCGCAAGGTTGCAATAGCTGCCACAAAGCACGATCTGAATTGCGGATGCCTCCCAAAACGCCCGGACTCCGCCGGCGCAGGAAGCACGTCCAACACACCTATGCCCCACATATCGGCATTCCGATTCTGCAGGTTGCATCGTTTTTGCTCGTTTTATGGAAGGACAGTACACAACAGGGGTTGCTTTTACCCAAAAGAGAGGGGCTGCGTGATATCCCAGATTCTCTGACGCCTGGAGACGTGTCACCGCTGCTGACGCATTGGCAGTGGGGCCTTGATCGTAACCTTGCCAACTGCTAGCAAAGCGATACTTCGCGCCGTGTGGATTACCGATTCTTCGACTTCGACTGAACGTGCCTGCGATGCACCCGGGCAAGCCGGGGGCATCTGTTGAGCGAGAAGAGGCAGCGGGGCACCGAGCCCTCCCATCAGCTTCGGTGCATTCCGTGCTACCATTTCGCAAAGTTATGATCAAGGCCGGCAGTGGCGAAGCGACGTATACCGAGCAGGCGAGAAAAAACGCCAGATTTGCCGTCGCTGAACGAAATGTACTCAGGCTCCTCGTTTCGGGTTGCAGGCCGCCATGGTTGGAGGCGTGCCTTGTCCTCCCCAACGCCGATCCCTGCATTTTCCCAATTCCGCCGATACCGAGAAGAATCGCTGGATGCAAGCAACGACATCAACCACCCACAGACGAATGAACGACATCCCCTGCCGTCGGATCTCGCTTGCCGGCAGCGCCGTCGCCGTCGTCTTTGCGGCCCTGTTGCCCACGGTCGTTACGGCGGTCTATTTCGTAGCGCTGGCAGACTGTGCCACCTGGCTGCAGCAGATCGCCTGGGCCGTGGGGAAGACGCTGCAATTCGGATTCCCGGCGTTCTGGGTTGTGCGGGTCCAGCGAGAGCCACTCCAGCTTATGCCGGGACAGACGCGGAGGGGATGGGAGGCAGGGGCCATCTCCGGCGCGCTCATCTCGCTTGCGATCCTGGCCCTCTATCACCTTTGGCTCGCCCCGGCCGGCATCTTCGATGGATCGGTTGCGGCGATGCGTGCGAAGCTGGCCGGCATGGGACTCGACAGCCCGGGCAGGTATATCGCCTTTGGCGTGTTCCTCTCGGTCGCCCACTCGGGGCTGGAGGAATACTACTTTCGCTGGTTCCTGTTCGGGCAAATGCGGCGTCTGACGCCGTTCGGCGCTGCCACGATCCTGTCGAGTGCGGCCTTTGCCGCCCACCATGTTCTGGTGCTGGCGGTCTACTTCGGCTGGACTTCGCCCTGGACGTGGCTTTGCGTGGCCGGCGTGGCCGTGGGGGGTGTCATCTGGGCCTGGATGTACGAGCGCACGGGATCGCTGTTCGGCCCCTGGTTGAGTCACCTGCTGGTCGATGCAACCATCCTCTTCATTGGCTACGATCTGTTGCTGATGTAGGGTCAGCCCTTGAGTTTCGCGATTTCGGCCTCGGCTTGGGCGATCTGCTGTTCGAGTGTCTGCAGTTCGCTGGGATCGTCGGCCTGCTTGCGCGCGCCGGCCAACTGCTGGCGCAGCTTCTGGATGCGTTCGTTGAGGGTTTGGATCTTCTTTTTGGCTTTCTTATCCATGCCAGATTCCTCCATGAAAGGTGAGTCGCTATTTGCCAGTTGATCGATTTGTGCAAGGGCCTCTTCGCGTGTGGTGATTTCTCCGTCGAGCTGCGCGCGACGCGCCCCGGCAAGCAGCCGGCCGAACTGCGGCCCCCGCCGAACGCCGTGGGCAAGCAGGGCGGCGCCGTCCACCAGCGGCGGCGGGTCCAGCTCTTCGCGCGGACGACACAAGGCCGCCCGGCAGTAGGCCGCGCCCGGCGAGTCCGGTTCGACCGCCTCGCCCAAGGCGACCAGTTCCTCGATGCCCCGATGGATGAGCATGGGCTGCACGTCCGAGAAGCGAACGCGGTCGGCGCGCAACAGCAAGGGTAGCTCCGTTGCCAACCACGCGGCGCGTTCGACCTCCCGGTTGGAGAGCCGCCAACGTTGACCCACCGCCCGAATGCCTGCGGGGCCGACTCGCGGGCCGACAATCGCTGCCAGGGCAAGCGGGAAACGGGCCAGGCTCAGCCGATCCAATACGGCCAGTGCATCTTCCAATGCCGCGCGTTCCGCCTCGCTGTGCGGTACAATCTCCGGAAGAATCGCTTCCGCCAGTCCCGTGGCCAGCAGCAGCCGCATACCGGCCGCACGCCGATCGGCGGTGAGCAAGCGGCGCATTTCTGCAGCAATTCGTTCCGGGCTGACCACGACGATTTCGCGGGCCATGATCCGGACGGCATCCGCCGTTTGCGCATCGAGCGCGAAGTCGAGCGTGGTGGCGAATCGAACCGCTCGGAGCAGCCGGAGCTTGTCTTCCGTGAAGCGTTCGTGCGGATCGCCGATCGCGCGGACCACCTGCCGCTCGAGATCGGCCTGCCCGCCGACGAAGTCGATCACCCGGTCCTCTACGGGATCGTAGAAGAGCCCATTGATGGTGAAATCGCGTCGGCAGGCATCTTCTTCTGCGGAACTGAAGGTCACAGCATCGGGATGCCGGCCGTCGCTGTACTGGGCATCGCGTCGGAAGGTCGCCACTTCCACCTGCCCGGCGGACTTCGGCCCCAACACGGTAATCACGCCGAAGGCCGCGCCGATGGCCAGGGTGCGTCGGCGTCTGAACACGCTACGAATTTCCGGCGGTGTGGCGTTAGTGGCCACGTCATAGTCCACCGGCGTGCGGTCGAGCAACTGATCGCGCACACACCCCCCGGCAAAGTAGGCTGTGTAGCCAGCTTCGCGCAATCGTCGGACCACAGTCTCAGCGAGATCGCGTTGCAGACGCGTTGATTCCCTCATAATGCCAAGCGTACGAGAATCCGGCAGCAAAGACTAGCCCGGATGGCTCTTCTGTTTCTGGGTGTAGGTTGCCATGGTTGGAGTCCCGCCTTTAGAGACCGTCCGGCTTAGGATACCACGAAAGAGCATTGAAATCGGTGTTGGCAAGGACGATGGCCCTTTCTTGCAGCGTCTTGTGTCAGCGTCCAAGTCGGACAGTCTCTTCTGGTCGTTTTCACTTTCCGGCTGAAGCCTGGATTCCAACCGGTTGGCATTTGCCGCTTGGGACCGAACTGGTCGCTCTTATTGGGGGTGCGGTTTCGTCGTTTTCGGGCGGTTTCAGCGAAGCGCATGGTGTTTCGGACGCCGCGGTTTGCCCGGGCTGCCTATTTTCTGCAAAGGCAGGCGTTTTGCGGTAAAAAACGGCCCTTTATTGGGAGAAATGGGGCCGATTGTTTGACAGAGACGGCTGCTGTCGGCTACAATTCTGTTTGGGAGCAAGTGCCAGCTTGCTCCGTCGCTGGAAATCGGAACAGACATTTCACGCCTGAAGAGGAAGACTGTGCCGTGTCGCCCGAAAGGGGCGAGATGGGCAGCGGCTTCTGCAAGGTGCAATGTCTCACCGGTGCGGCGAGTCGGCCGTAAGGCGACTCCGTCGCCACGTTGCAATCACAGCGTGCATTCGGAGTGTGGATTGCCCTCCAAGGATGGGCCGGCGGCGGCGAATACCGGGTAGGATAATGGTCCGGCAGAAAGCTTGGCCCCAAGGATAGAAAGAGTTCCCGATAGGACTTGCATGCCTTTCAGAAACAGGTTGGTCGCGCAGGTTCGGTTGGGGCGATGAAATAACGATGCTTTTGTGCGGTCGTATTGGCCGCAAGTTTGTTTTCCTCATTCGTTCCTTTTTATGAAGGAGTGTGTCATGGTCCGAAGTCCCAGGAAGCGAGGGTTTACCCTCATCGAACTGCTGGTGGTGATTGCCATCATCGGCATCCTGATCGCCCTGCTATTGCCGGCGATTCAGGCCGCGCGCGAGGCCGCCCGCCGGGCGTCCTGCATCAACAAGCTCAAGCAGATCGGCTTGGGCATGCACAACTTCCACGATTCGTACAAGCGGTTCCCTGCGAACCAGTACAGCAGTCAGACTGAAGATTTTGGCTGGAGCTGGCTCACCTACCTGCTTCCTTACATGGAAGAGAATACGCTGTTCGACAGCCTGAACATTCGTCAGTACACGCCGTACGATACGAGCCGTACCGACATCGACTTGAGCATTACGCGGCCCGGAGGGTTCGTCTGCCCGACGTACAGCGGCGAGGAGTTCTCGTTGGATGCGACCTACACGGGCGGTATCAGCAACTACAAGGCGATTGCGGCGACCACGATGACCAGTCTGAGCTGGTTCGATGGAAGTGGGAGTACGGGCGGTAACGGTTACATTTCATCGGCCGCCGGGCATCCGGACGGGTCCATTGTTCCCGGCAAGCGGCGCCGCATGGCCGATATCTCGGACGGTCTTTCCAACACGGTCGTCGCTACAGAGACGGTCGAAGAGATCAAGGCTGCCTGGCCGTATGCAGAACTCGCCAGTCTTGTCGGGTTTGATGACGATGCAAATACCAAGTTGACGAAGCTGACCACCTATTACTGTTTCCAGAACTTCCAGCCGGGCGAGTACGAGGACGAAAGTCAGGTGACTGGCGTCTGGACCTATCTGGACTGGGATTACGAAGGAACAACGGGTGGTGACAACTCGGGCGCCTATGACGGCGGCTACTCCGCGACGTTCGGTCCGTCAGCCGGTCACCCGGGTGTTGTGAACCATCTGTTCGGCGACGGCGGCGTCCGCAGTCTTAGCACGGCCACCGACGTTTCGCTGTACTGGTTCATCATCACGCGCGGCGGCGGTGATCCGGCCAGCGAGTTCTTCAGCTTCTATGACTAATTGTCTGCCGTTGGCCGTGTAGGGGCACGCGCCCTGTTCGGCCACAACAATACGAAGCGCAGCATGGCCGCTGCTCCTGCAAAGGGGCAGCGGTCTTTTCTTGGAGTGAGTCTTGTAATGACGCAATCGAGTCCTATGCATCGAGTGGCCGTGGTAGGCGGCGGCATTTCCGGACTGGCGGCCGCGCACCGCCTGGTCGAACTCAATCCGGCCTGCGGCCCCACGCTCTTCGAGGCGACCGGCCGGCTGGGCGGCGTGCTCTCGACGGTCCACGAGGCCGGGTTTCAGGTGGAGCAGAGCGCCGATAACTTCATCACGACCTATCCGTGGGCCCTGGCCCTGTGCCGCCGATTGGGCCTGGAAGAGGAATTGGTCCAGACCAATCCGGACACGCGGCGCACGTTTGTGGTGCATCGCGGCAAGCTGTACAAGCTTCCCGACGGCTTCCTGATGATGGCGCCGACGCGCATGTGGCCGATGGCCGTTACGCCCATCCTCAGCCCGTGGGGCAAGTTGCGCGCGGCCATGGAGTACTTCCTGCCGCCGCGCCGCGACGAGACGGACGAGAGCATGGCGGCCTTCGTGCGCCGGCGACTGGGCCGCGAGGTGTTCGACCGTCTGGTCGAACCGCTGGTCAGCGCCGTCTATGCGGCCGACATGGAGCGGCTGAGCGTCAATGCCACGCTTTCTCGCTTCCGCGAAATGGAACGCGAGCACGGCAGTCTGATTCGCGCCATGCGCCGGCAGATGAAGGTCCATCGACAAGCTCGGGAGAGCGGCGCCCGCTATAGCATGTTCGTCACGCTGCGTCGCGGGCTGTCGAGTCTGGTCGATGCGCTGGCCGCACGGCTGCCGGAAGACGCCGTGCAACTGCAAACCGAGGTGCGCTCTGTGTCCCGTGCCGGCGAAGGCTGGCGGCTAACCTTGGCTTCGACTGGCGCCGCCGACGAGCCGCAGCGCATCGAGACGTTCGATGCGGTCGTCCTGGCTGCGCCTTCGCACGTCTCGGCCGAACTGCTCCGCCCGATCGACGCCGGCGCGGCCGAGGATCTTGCCGCGATCGAGCATTCAGGTACGGCCATCGTTACGCTGGCGTTCGATCGCGCTGAGGTGGGACATCCGCTGGACGGAATGGGCGCGGTCGTGCCGGCCGTCGAGCACAGCTCCATTCTGGCCGTGAGCTTTTCGGGCCAGAAGTACCTGCACCGTGCTCCGGACGGCAAGGTGCTGCTGCGTGCGTTTGTCGGCGGCGCGCGTCACCATGAACTGGCGGAATTGCCGGACGAGGAGTTGGTCCCGTTGGTGCTCAGCGAGCTGCGCCCGCTGCTGCGCATTGCTGCGCATGCGGAGCCATGTTACGTGAACACGGCCCATTGGCCCCGGACCATGCCGCAATATCATGTGGGGCATTGCGAGCGGATTGCGCGCATCGCCGCGCGAATGACCGCCGTGCCGAATCTGGAACTGGCCGGCAACGCCTTTGAAGGCGTCGGCATTCCCAACTGCATCCATTCAGGCGAACTGGCGGCGGAACGCATCCTCGCCGCCGGCGTCATCCCGCCTTCTGCGTAAACTGCCCGAGCAGAGTACGCTGCAAAACTCAACGCTGTCGAGACGGCAGTGCGGCAGGCAGCAGCGTCTGTTGGGGGGGGCTGGTTGCAGAACGTCACTTGCCTTACAATGCCGGTCTATCTGCAGTAAGAGAACACCGAGGAAAAAGCCTCTTCCACTGCCGGGTGTCAACGGTTGCCGGACAGCAGCCACGCGTGGTTGTGGCGGTTAGCGCCCGTGCGACGGCTGCATTCCGGACAGGTGGCTTGCCCGCTGAGGATGGAAGAGTGCAGGAAGTAACCGGCCATGCCGCAAACCAAGAAGCAACTCGAACGCCTGGGGCTCGTCGTGCGGCGGGTGCTGCACAACCCCTCCCCTGCCCAACTCTACGAGCATAGCATCCTTCGTGAGCAGGCGGCGATCACGGCGTCGGGCGCCTTGTCTACCAGTTCGGGCGAGAAGACGGGCCGCAGTCCGCGCGACAAGCGCATTGTCGATCATCCCCAGAGTTCCGGCGATATCTGGTGGGGCGACATCAATATGAAGATCGACGAGAATAGCTTTCTGCTGAACCGGCAGCGGGCGATCGACTATCTGAATACGCGCGATCTTCTGTACGTGGTGGACGGTTATGCAGGCTGGGACCCGAAGTACCGGATCAAGATTCGGGTGATCTGCGAGCGGGCCTATCATGCCCTGTTCATGCACAACATGCTCATACGGCCTTCGGTCACCGAACTGGCGGAGTTCGGCGAGCCGGACTACGTGATCTACAACGCGGGCAAGTTTCCGGCGAACCCGGATATCTCGCCGCTGATCGGCTCGCGGACGAGCGTGAACATCAGTTTCGAGCGGGGCGAGTTTGTCATCCTGGGCACGCAGTATGCCGGCGAGATGAAGAAGGGCGTGTTCACGATCATGAACTACCTGATGCCCCGCCAGGGCGTGCTCTCCATGCACTGCTCTGCGAACGAGGGCAATGAGGGCGACGTGTCGCTGTTCTTCGGTCTTTCCGGCACGGGCAAAACGACGCTTTCAACCGAGCGCAATCGCACGCTTATCGGCGACGACGAGCACTGCTGGACCGACGAAGGCATTTTCAATATCGAGGGCGGGTGCTACGCGAAGAGCATCCACCTTTCGGCCGACAACGAGCCGGAAATCTATCACGCCATTCGTTTCGGCACCGTTCTGGAAAACGCCGTCTACGACGATCGTACGCGCCAGATCGACTACCGCGACGATTCACTTACGGAGAATACTCGCGCCTCGTACCCCATCGAGTTCATTCCGCACGCGAAGGTTCCTTCGATAAGCGGGCACCCGAACAACATCATCCTGCTCACCTGCGACGCGTTCGGCGTGCTGCCGCCGGTAAGCCGGCTGACGCCGGCACAAGCCATGTACCATTTCATCAGCGGCTATACGGCCAAGGTGGCCGGCACGGAGGTCGGCATCGTGGAGCCGACGCCCAACTTCTCGGCGTGTTTCGGGGCCGCGTTTTTGGTGTGGCATCCGACCAAGTACGCCGAGATGCTGGCCGATCGCATGCGCAAGCACGGCTCGCGGGCGTGGCTGGTCAACACGGGCTGGTCGGGTGGCCCGTATGGCACGGGGCAGCGAATGGCCATCCGGTATACCCGCGCCATTGTCGACGCCATTCACGCCGGTGCTTTGGACGACTGTCCGGCGACGATCGATCCGCACTTCGGATTAGCCGTGCCCACGGTCTGCCCCGAAGTGCCGCCGGATGCCCTCATTCCGAAAAATACGTGGCCCGATCCGGACGCGTACGACCGGACGGCAGCGAAGCTCTGCGGGCTGTTCCGCCAGAACTTCGCGAAATACGAGGCTGCCGCCAGCCGCGAGATTTGCGACGCCGGTCCCACAGGTTGATCGAGACGCCTATGCCGATTCCATCCGAACATCCCGTTGAGCTGAGCAGCCTGCCCGAGGCGCTGAAGCCGATGCGCGAACGGCTGCTGGCCAATCTGGTTATGATTGCTCAAATCCCGGCGCCGTCGGGCAACGAAGATGCGAGGGTCCGGTTCCTGGTCGATCGGTTCACGGAGGCAGGTCTGGCCGACGCGTCGGCCGACGAGATCGGCAATGCCGTCGGTCGCTGGCACGGGCGCGAAGGGAAACGCACCATTCTCCTCTCGTCCCACCTCGACACGATCTATCCGGCCAACTTCGATCACAACGTAACGGTCGAATCGGACCGCGTTCTCGGCGCCGGTACGGGCGACAACGCGCTCGGCGCCGCCATCGTGTCCATGATGCCCTTCGTGCTCAACCACCTGGGCATCGAGCTGAACTCCGACCTGATCCTGCTCGGATCGACCAATTCGCTGGAGCGGGGCAATCATGCAGGCATCCGGTTCTTTCTGGAGCACCTGAAAAGCAAGGTGGACGTGGGCATCTGCCTGGAAGGACTGCAGCTTGGCCGGTTGAATTACTTCTCCATCGGTACGGCGCGCGGCGATATCACGTGCGACGTCCGCCCGGAGCCGTCGCGGAGCTATGGCTCCGAAAGCGCCCTGGTGGTGATCAATCACATCATCAACCGGATTCTGGGCATCGCGACGCCGAATCGGCCGTACACGGTCATCCGGCTGGGCCGATTGCGAGCCGGCGTGGCCTACGACGTCGAACCGGACCATGCCGAACTGGGGCTGGAAATCGTCAGCCATAGCGATGAGATGATCGACGAGATCCATCAGCGCATTCGCG
The DNA here is from genome assembly GCA_040772845.1 of Thermoguttaceae bacterium. Taxonomy (GTDB): domain Bacteria; phylum Planctomycetota; class Planctomycetia; order Pirellulales; family Thermoguttaceae; genus PWXP01. Next base: position 2,384,222 of record JAXGXG010000001.1, on the reverse strand, counting down.
ATATTGTGGCCGAGATGTCGGCCCGCCATGCGGTCAACGTGCATGAAGATCTCTTCTTCCGCACGCGCGCCGGGGGGATTCCGTTCTCGCATCCGCTGGTGCGCAACGTGCTGAACGTCATGCAATCATTGGGCATCGAGCCCGACCAGGGGCACAGCCCTTCGGAACTCAGCGAGTTCATTGCCCGCGGTATCCCGGCCGTAACGCTCGGCGTGTCGCGCGGCGAGCGCAGCCGCATGAAAGGAACCGACTACGTACTGATCGAGCCGATCCTCACGGGCGTGGCCCAACTGGTAGGGACGATTCTGGCCATTGATCGGGGGACGTGCGATGAAGAATGAACAATGGCTGGCTGACCGCACCTTCCATCACTCCCAATTCTGGGACATCAAGCACCTGGTCGAAGAGAAAGAACGCCAGGGGCTGAGCATTTCGCTGTGTCTGCCGGCACTGAACGAGGAGAAGACGATCGGCCAGGAGATTGTCATCCTGAAGGCGGAACTGGCCGACCGCTATCCGTTGCTCGATGAAATCGCCGTGATCGACAGCGGCAGTACGGACCGAACCCGAGAAATCGCCGCCAGTTTCGGGGCCGACGTCTACCTCGCGTCGGAGCATCTGCAAGAAGAGGGACAGCAGCAAGGCAAGGGTGAAAACCTGTGGAAGGCCTTGTACCTGCTCAAGGGCGATATCATCGTCTTCGTCGATGCCGATATTCGGAACATCCACCCGCGGTTCGTCTACGGACTGCTGGGTCCGCTGATTCACGATCCGGGCGTGCATTACGTGAAGGCGTTTTACGACCGGCCGCTCGCCTTCTCCGGCGGGCTTCGCTCGACGGGCGGGGGCCGCGTGACCGAAATTCTCATCCGGCCGCTGTTCAGCCTGTTCTACCCGGAACTGACCGCCATCTTGCAGCCGCTATCAGGTGAATACGCCGGCCGGCGGTCGATTCTGGAACAGATTCCGTTCCCGGTCGGTTACGGGGTTGAAACCGGCCTGCTGATCGACATCTACGAGCGGCTTGGGCTGTACGGATTCGCCCAAACCGATCTCGATCGCCGGATCCACCGCAATCAGGAGACGATCGCGCTGGGGCGCATGGCGTTCGGTGTGCTGCGCACGTTCATGGCCCGGCTCCAGCGGCGCGGCATGGTCGAGTTCCACGAAATGCTGCCGAACCTGATGCGCCAGTTTGAGGTGTGCGACGGCCACTACCGGCAAGTCGAATACAATATCGAAGAAATCGAACGGCGGCCGATGATCGAGGTCGACGCCTACCGGCGGAAGTTCCACGGCGAGTCACAAAGATAATTGGCATGGAGTTGCGCAATGCTATTCACCAGGGAAGCACGCCATCGAGTAATTCCCTGGCACTGATGCTCCTCAGAGGAACGAACTCACCATAAACAAACGGGTACGTGTCGCCCCTGCGATACTGACGGCCGAAGGTCGTGTTTACATAGTCGAGTCGTACAAGAACTGTACCGTCGTTGATGCTGACAATCGTACCATTCCACCGACGCAACAATCCGGCGTTTGCTACTTTGTCACCGACATGGAACTCGGCAGAGGACGAGTCTATTGTACCAGTTGACTCGCTCACTGTCCCGCCATCGTGGCCAGCGCCGCCACCGTTAACGGCATTGAACACACCGCTGACTCCGAGTGCAACATCGCGAAACTGTTCTGCGAAATCGCGTTTTGGTCGAGCCTCCAAGGCTTGTACGAGGGCCTCCATGGTATTGGCGTACTGTCTTTGGAACAAGGTATCAATCTTCTCGTCCAGTGCTTGTGTTTCTTCTTGCGCATCCTCTATCGCCAATCGCAAGCCATAAAGCTCTGTGTAGTAATGCACCATCTCTTGATAAATGATCAGGTACGCCGATTCACCGTTGCGGTCGGCGGGCGCGAAACGGAGGCCGTTGCGCCCCACATAGGCCATTAGGGAATCCACTGTCTCACCCTCGAACGGCTTTTCCGGTTCGACGTCTTCCACGTCGCGCGCCTCAATAAAACGGCTGACTCCCTCGCGCAGCCCCTGCACAAAATGGGCTGCCACGTTGTATTGGTCAAATCGGTGGGGAGTCGTTCTGCCGGACCGGATTTCTTCCATCCATGCCAGGCGATCTCGGCGGTATGCGTTATAAATGGCGTCAGCGGTATCCAACAGGACGAGTTGTGTTTCCGTACTAATTCCTTGCCCCTCCCGCAATTCATCCAACGCGCTGGCTCTGGCGGCTTCCATAGCCGAGATGCTTGCCCCGTACGCTTCACTCTCATGCAACAGGGACGGCCATGTCAGCGGCAATACTCCGTCACGGTTGCTGATAATCAGCTTTCCCCCCGTCACGCCCCGTTCGAAGCGCAAGTGGCCGCGGTGATGCGCGGTCAATAAGGGACGTCCTCGCAAACGATCCAGCAAGTCAAGCCGTGCCTTGACGTCTTGGCGCTCTCGCTCCAGTCTGTGCAACGGCAGTTCATCCGCCGGGTCATGTTGGCTCTCCGGGGTGGCGATGGCTTGGGCACGCTCGATGTCCAGCTCCAACGATTTCAGACGCGATCTGAGTTGCTTGCGGTGCAGTTGGTGCTGAAGCGCAAGACCTCCACAAAGGCCTTGAAAAAAGTTCAGTGCTCGCCCCGTCTTCACGCCGCCACGTGAGCGGTTAGGGAAGTCCAGCAGTACCTGCTTTGCGGCATCATGGGCGCCGCGCCAACGCTGAAGCCTCGAGTAGGTTTGGGTAACGTCGGGCAAGCGGCCCCGGTCGCGAATCTCGAACTGGCCGAGCGCCCACCGGCGCACGTTCATTTCGTGCTCCAGCCGTGCTCGCCGGCTTTCCAGACGCTGCCGCTCCGCTCCCGCGGCCTTCTTGTCTTCCTGTTCCAGCCGAATGGCCTCGCGAATCAGCGACATGCGCTGCTTCTGGGCTTCGGCCTCCGCCACCCTTGCTAGCGACGCCATCTCACCGTATACGAACGATTCGGCCTGCTGCATAAGGTTTGGTGGCACCGCCAAGGCTAAAGCTGCCGGCCTCAAGAAAACCATGATTACCAGGCAGCGAATCACTGCACGCCGCACGGAAGGATACCTCGTACTGTGCGGCCGCCACGAATGAAGATTGTGTCGCATTGCCATGCCTCAACGTGAGCAAGTGGATTCAGTTGCGGAACATTCATAACGAACGTATCGGAACAGCCGAGACCGCCAAACGCCATACCGATGAAACACCACTTCGGACTCCTCCCCTTCACCTATCTCGAAAGAAGGTCCAAGATGCGGTCGGCCGGGATAAGATACCATCGTTCTTCCGTGGAGATACGGAACCCGATGACCTTGCCGCGCGGATCGAACACGGGGGCGCCGGCCAGTCCGTCCAGTTCTTCCAGATCGGTTTCAATCAGAGGAAGGTCATCGGCGGCATCGCGAATCGGCCTTGTACCGTCAACTTTCCCGGTGCTACGCACCAACTTAGGCGGGTTCAGCGTGTCGTAGGGCTTCAGCGGATCATACGGTATCGAGTATCCCAAGGATACGAGCCTCATGTCCGCGATGTTCTCGCTACGAACGAGTGAAACCACTTCGCAAGTTACATCCAGCGGGGCCGCCAGCGTTATGATTGCTACATTCCGGTCCCACCCAAGTCCCCCGAATGGCTCCTCTTTGTCATATCCCTCGGGAAGCTGGAAACCTTCCACGGCCACGAATTGGTCATTGGCCGATTCCAAAAAAGCGAAAACCCGCTCGCCGTTCGCATGATACTCCTTCAACTGGCTCGCTTCCCTCGCCGTGGTGACGAGTCGATTCGGGCGCACGGCCCACGCCGTGCAGAGCGGCCACTTGTACCCTCTTAACTCAGCTCCGAGCCAGACAATGCCTTTGTGGTACTTATCTTCAATCTGCTCAGGGCTGAGGCCCCGCATGTCCTCTTCGCCGTTGTCGGCGTTATCTTCAGCCGTCGTCGCGCCTTGATTGTCCGTTCTATCGGTGGGCTCCATTGACCGATCCTTCGCCCCAGCTTTCACAACCTGACGCGGCTTGCTCGTTTCCGGTCGGGAAGACCCATTTTCACTGGATACACCTTTTTCGCGGGCCCCAACCCGTACTCGTCGGCCGGCTCGCGGTTCTCCTCCACCGGTAATCCAGACCAAGCTGACAAGGAACAGGAGCACAACGATTGCGGCCCCGGCCGCGTAGCGCACGACGGGCTGGCCGAGGATGCTATCGTCCTCGTTTTCGGAGCACCCGGCGCCTTCCGAGGCGCCACCGTCGATCCCCGCGGCAGCGGCCGTAAAGCCGAACGGATCGGCTTCCAAAACGAGCAGCTTCGGCCCCGACTGCCCGAGCCGCACCACGTCGCCCACTCGCAATGGCGCCGCGCCATCGACTCGCTCGTTGTTGAGAAAAGTCCCGTTCTTGGAGTGGAAGTCGCGAATGACGATGGCGTTATCGTCCGTCTCCAATCGCACGTGCAGCCACGATACGCGCCGCTCCTCGCCGTCGTCGACAACAAGATCACACTCCGGGTCGCGCCCAATGCTGACCGAATCGGCCACAAACTCCTTCACGTCGGTCGCGCCGTCAGGCATCAGGATCTTCAGTTTCACTTTCACCGTCGCCGATCTCCCTTCACTGCCGATCCCATGCGTTTGGCCTTCTCCGCTACCATGAACCTGCGTTAACACTCGGATATGCCGCCACCGCGCCGTTCCCGGCGTTGCACAAGTACCCCGGTAATATTGTCCCTGCCGCCCGCTGCATTGGCCGCATCCACCAACTGCCCGCCAAGAGCTTCCAAGTCTCCTGCGCTGGAAACGATCTCCGTCAGGAGCGCGTCCCCGATGGCATTGTAAAGGCCGTCGGAGCAGAGCAGCATCCGCTCTTGGGGGCGAAACGGCACACTCGTCCATTCGGGCCGGAGTTGTCCTGGCATTCCGACAAAACGGGTTAACTGGTGACGTGCCGCACGGGCCCGTGCATTTAGCTCAGTCGATTCTCCCCTTTCCAGGAGAAACTCGGCGGCCGTGTGGTCTTTGGTCAATCTGGTCAGGACGCCTTTATGCAGGTAGTACACACGACTATCCCCCGCATGGACGACAATCGTCTCGACGTCGCCGACCAGAACGACGGCTAAGGTTGAACCGAGTCCCGAGATTCCGGGTTGGCCTTCGGTTTCCTCGCGCACCAATGCACTTAGGCGACCAACGCTCTCGCAGAGCCGCGAAGCCCGTTGCGAAGGGGACAGTTTCTCATGGACCAACGCTTCGACAAGTCTCGGTAGCAAGTCTACAGTCAACTGGGCAGCCAAGCTACCTGCGACATGCCCGCCCATGCCGTCGGCGATGGCAAACAATCCCAGTTCAGGGACGGCGAGCCAACGGTCCTGGTTCTCTTCTCGCACGCGGCCGGTGTCCGACACGGCGGCGTAAGAAAGGTCGAGGTTTTTGCAAAGCGGCGTCATGCGAGTACCTCCTCCAGTGCTTGTCGCAGTGCTGCCCCGTCCTGATAACGCGACTGCAGATCGTTGGCAAGCGACAGGTCGATCACACGCGCCACGCCCGGCGGAATCTGCGGATTGCGCTGGCGGATGGGCACGGACTTCTCACGGAGCACGACCTCCATGGGGTCCCGGTCTTCCGGGCACTCGCGTGGAGCGCAGCCGGCAAGTAAGCGGTAAAACGTGGCGCCCATGCTCCACACGTCGCTGACCGGCTTGGCGCTGCGGAAATCGGTCAGTTGTTCCCGCGGCATATAATTGTAGGTCCCGCCGAACACTCCCGTCAGGGTCATCCCCGACAAGCCGGCCTGCTCGAAGTGCTTGGCCAGCCCGAAGTCGCCCAGTTTGGCCGTCCAGCCAATCCCCTGTTGATGGATCAGGATGTTTGCCGGCTTCAGGTCCCGATGCACAAACCCGCGCCGGTGGGCATGTTCCAGCCCGCGAGCCGCTTGCAGCATCATCGGCGCAAGCACTTGCAGTGCGAGCCGCCCACCCTGCCGGGCCGCAAGGTCCGCCACGCTACCGCCGTTGCAGTAGTCCATGACGAAGTAGAACGCTTTGCCGGCGGTACCACTGTCGAGCAACGTGGCAATGTGGGCATGGTTCAATTCGCGAATGGCGTCGATTTCTCGCAGGAATCGTTGCCGGGCCTTCTCGTTCACGGCCACCCTCGGCCTCATGGTCTTGATGGCCACCGGGAAGGCGTCGCAAGTACGCGTGGCGCGGTAAACCGTGCCCATGGCGCCTTCACCAAGAACCTCTTCGATTACGTAACCTTCGATCTCCGGCCGCGGCCCGTCCTGGTAGCCTTCCGCTGCCTTCTGAATCAATCGCCGCAACCCGAACTCTGAGGGCGATGCCTGCTTCTCGGCCGCGGCAGCCGCTCCGGTTGTCGGCAATGGGGAATCCTGGCCTTCACTATCCGGGGCAAGTTCTACAGCGGGCGCCACCGGTGCGCTTTGTTCTATCAACCTCGCTTCGGTTCGAGTGGGTACGTACAGTCCAGCCTTGCCATCCTGCGCGGTGGCTTGTTTTTCGATTTGTTTCTCGACGCGCCCGGGAGCCGCGCGCGGCGGCTTGGCGGCCGCCGGTGGTGGAGGGTCCACTTTTACCGTGATCTTGGTCTTCCCCACGCGAATCGCGTCGCCGTGGCGTAGCTCGACCACGGCGTTGCTCGGCGCCTGCGGGGCGGCCTCGCTGTCCCCTTTCTTCCTTCCGCCGTACCGTACCCCGTTCACACAGATCCCGTTGAGGCTCCCGAGGTCGCGGATCGCCGCCTGCGGAGGGTTCACCTCCAACATGAAATGGTGCCGCGATACGTACCCGTCCTTCGGGAGTCGGGCGTGGCAGTCCTTTCCGCGGCCAAAGAGAAAGGTGTCGTGGTCCTCGAACTCGAAGACCTCGCCCTTGATCGGGCCGGAAACCACTTCAAGCGAGACCTTGGCAGCCAAGAGATTACCCCCCTGAATATGGGCGAATCGCAAACCGCACACCCCTCTGGAGCCATGCGCACGCGTGGTGTACAAGTAGGAGTATCCCAAGTATACTGGGTAAAGTCCTGGATGCAAACCCTGTCGGGGAGTGCGACGCTGCATCGGCTGTTCCCTTCATGCATGTTCGCGGAGCAACCCTATATTCGTGCTCCTCGCGTTTTTGGGGGGAAGATTCCCCAAAAAATGGGATCTTTCCGAACATAGTCATGCAAACCCGTCCGTTCGCGTATTTGCACGTCGCCGGTGACGCCACATGATGCCGGTGTTCGGCCTACGCCGGACGTGACGAATCGCCGCCGGAAATGGAGGTATAGGCATGCCATACCTGACCGCTGTCTGCCCACACTGCGGCAAGGTCTACCGGATAACGGACACACAGTCGGGCCGAAAGGCTACGTGTTCTGCGTGCCGCAAAGTATTTACCCTAAGCGCCGACTCGTCCAGCTCGGTCCAGGCCGGCGGGCCGGAGGCCGACACGGCCAGCCGGGCCGCGCCCTCGGCGCGAACCACGGCTGGAAAAAACCGCCCCGGGCAGGCTCCGCGTGAAGCAACCGGCACGGCGGAGCCCGGCAAACGGGCGGGCGAGCCGGCTGCGGTGCGGCCGCCCACACATACCGACACACCGTCGCCCCCGCCGAACCAGCAGCCTTCGACCGGTTCGGTCGGCACTGTGGGCCTGGACCGCTTCGAGGTGATCGAGGAACTGGGTGCGGGCGCCTTCGGCACCGTGTACAAGGCCCGCGACACGCAACTGGACCGGCTGGTGGCGCTGAAGATTCCACGGTTCGGGGCGTTGGGTTCCGAGGGCGCCGCCCACCGCTTCCTGCGCGAGGCTCGGGCGGCCGGCAACCTGCGGCACCCGAACATCGTGCCCATCTATGACGCCGGCAAAGTGGGCGAAAGCTACTTCATCGCTAGCGGGTTTATCGAGGGTCAAACGCTGGCGGATCTGATGGACGGCGATGAGAAGCTCTCGTACGTCCAAAGCGCCGTCCTGATCCGGAAGTTGGCCGAAGCGTTGCACTACGCACACACCAAGGGCATCATCCACCGCGATGTGAAGCCGGCCAACGTGATGATGGACGCCGACGGCGAGCCACTCATAATGGACTTTGGCATGGCGCGGCGCGACGAGGGCGAGGTACTGCGAACCCAGGAGGGCGCGCGAATCGGCACGCCGGCCTACATGAGTCCGGAGCAGCACGCCGGCCAGAGCCACTTGGCCGACGCCCGCAGCGACCAGTGGGCCCTCGGCGTACTCTTATACGAACTACTGACCGGCCAGCGTCCCTTCCAGGCGCCCAACATACTGCAAGTGGCCTACCAGGTGCGGGAGACCGAGCCGGAGCGACTCAGGAAGCTCGATTCCACGATCTCCAAAGACTTGGAGACGATTTGCCTGAAGTGCTTGGAAAAAGAGCCCGAGAAGCGTTACGCCTCCTGCCAGCACTTGGCCGATGAGCTTGCCCGTTGCCTTCGCGGCGAGCCGATCCAGGCCCGGCCGATTGGACGCGGGGAGAGATTTGGGCGGTGGTGTAGGAGGAATCCAGTGGTGTCCGGGCTTATACTTGCGGCGACAGTGATTCTTCTACTCGGTAGCGCTGTATCGAGCTACTTCGCCCTGACATCAGAGCAACGTCGCCGGGAAGCGGAACAGGCTGCCACCGATGCGAGCCAAGCCAACGAACGGGCCAATCGAGAAGCAACTCGAGCCAAAGCAAATGAAGAACTAGCGACACAACGTGCATGCCAATTGGAGACGGAGAAAAGCAATGTTGAGGGATTGTTGGATAACTTGGACCGAACAAATTACGCAACACAATTGATTTGGGCGCAGCGGCAGATTGCCGACGGAGATTTCTTCGCCGCCGCGAATACCATGGCCTCTGTCAACAGCTCGTTGCGCGGATGGGAAAGCAACTATATCGACCGGGAAATCCGAGAGTCATCGAGGGAGCTTTCCGGGCACAACTCCGACATTCTAGCCGTTGCGATTTCCCCAGATGGAACGCATGCAGCATCCGGTGGTGTGGACAAGCGAATCTGCCTTTGGTATCTCACTGAGACTGGCGCAGACCCCAGAATCCTAGCGGGACATGACGGCCCCGTCACCGCGTTGCTGTACGACGCAAAGGGCGAGAATATCCTTTCCGGGAGTTTCGACGGGACGGTGCGCATCTGGAACATTACCACTGGCGAAGGTGAACACAAGCTTGATCTTGGCAAGGGTCCTGTGCTTGCGCTTGCACTACACCCGGACGGGGAAGTCGTTGCGGCTCGTTACCACGGCCACATAGCCGTTTGGGATCTCGACTCCGGCCTACTTGTCAAGGAGTGGGGCGTTGGTGGCATTGGAGCACGAATTCATCCTTTGTCGCTGAGTCGAGGAGAGCACAGAGAAGGAATCGCTTTCACCCCGGACGGGAGCATGCTCGTCTCCACCGACAATAGTGGCATCTTGCACGGCTGGAAAACCGCAACAGGTGCAATTGCGGTGAGGTTCTTCGGTCCTCATGTCAGCACCCCCGGAATCGCCTTTGCAGATAACGGTTCGATTCTACTTGCGGCAAGTGAGACTATCGGACTATCTGCGTGGCAACCGAGTACGGGAGAGAAACTCTTCGGCCTTGAAGGTCACGTGGGCAGGGATGTGTCCAATCTCGACGTTAGTCCCGATGGAAGAATGGTGGCTGCCGGCGGCGGCGATGGCAACGTGCGCGTGTGGGACGTGTCAACCGGAGCACTGATTCGGTGCCTGACTGGACACAGGGCCCCAGTCATGAGTGTTGCCTTCGCGCCCGATGGCAAGCACATGGTGAGTGGTAGCCGTGACAAGACGGTCCGCGTTTGGGACCTCAAGCGATCCGAACTGACTCTGCCGCAACCGACCGAAACCCCAATCACAGTTGCGGCTATTGCCCCTTCTGGCAATTGGGTTGTCACTGGGGGAGGATCGATACAACGAGAACCGGTTGCCTTTGTTTGGGATTTAGCCTCCGGGAAACAGCGTTTGTCATTCTGTGAACAAGACCATCTGCTAGATGTCAACATCAGCCCGGACGGAAAGAAGATTGTTGCCAGCAGTGTCGCACATCCCGTTGCCGTCTGGGACGCCTCAACCGGCAATTGCGTTTGGGAACTTCAAAAGGATCAAGCTTCCGCTGCCTGCGCCGCATTTGCCGCGAACGGCACTTGCGTTATATCTGCCCATGGCAGTGAACTGGCGATCTGGGACGCGTCAACGGGTAAAGAAATCCGCAATCTTCGAGGACACGAAGGGAGAGTCCACAAGATTGCCGTCGCCCCATTCGCTGGCGAGATGATTGCTTCAGCCGACGACAAATCCACCATAAGGCTCTGGAACACCAGAGTGTGGGATTCTGATCATGAGTTCCGTCTTGAGGCAGGCAATGCCTCGGCTTTGGCCATCAGCCCTGACGGGACTCGGCTTGTTGCCGGCGTATCCAATGGTGAGATCCAGCTTTGGAGTATCCCGGCTAAGCAACTGATCTGGAAGCGAAGCGCGCACCGGGAAGTTCGCGGGTTCATAGGTTTCGAGGGAGTACGTGATGTCACATTCAGCCCGGATGGATGTCGCGTGGTCTCCTGTGGAGCAGACGGAGCCATTAAGCTTTGGGAATCCGATTCAGGACTTCAAGTGCTCACACTACGGCTGAAAACTCAACCGTATCCACCTAAACGGATATTCTTCAGCCCTGACGGCAATCTGCTTATCGCCGCGGGCGGAAGTCCTTCAGTCAAAGCATGGGACGGCACACCTGTTTCGGAAGGTTGTAGCCTGGTCACCAAGGTGAGGGACGTGACTGTCCGCAAGTCTCAAGGTCAACGCACCTCACAGAACCACTCACCTCCGAGAATCGTGCGCGAGACGCTCACCTACACTGCGCATGCTCAGCCCGTCACGAGCGTCGCTTTCAGCCCGGATGGTACGCACTTTGCAAGCGCGGGTGGTGACCATGCCGTCAAGTTGTGGAACGTCGCTTCACACGACGAAGCGGCGACTCTTCGAGGTCATACGCGTGCGGTTTCTGGCATCGTATTCAGCCCCGACGGCAGGTGGCTCGCCAGCGCGTCTGACGACCAAACAGTGAGACTATGGGATGTGGCCGCGGGCAAGGAAGCGAATGCCCTCCGAGGCCACACGTCCTCAGTGGCTTGTGTGGCTCTTGGTTCAGACGAATACAGGATGGCTAGCGGAGACTTAGGGGGAATGGTCAGAGTGTGGGTGACCTCGCTAGGCCAGGAGCGCCACGCATTCAGGGCGCACGCACGGGGAGTCTGGAGCGTTGATTTCGGTCCGGACGGCAAACGGATTGCCACCGGCGGGGCTTGGGATAACGTGGCTAAGGTGTGGGATGCCGCAGCCGGCGCGGAGATCCTTCTGCTACGTGGCCATCGGTCTGGAGTGCTAAGCGTCGTCTTTAACCGGGATGGCCAGCGGATCGCCTCCGGGAGCATCGACCGTACCATCAAAATTTGGAACGCCGTGACTGGTCAGGAAGAATTGACGCTGCGCGGCCACCAACTGCGAGTCGAGAGCGTGATGTTCAGCCCTGATGGCAAGCGGCTTGTAAGCGGGTCCGACGATAGGACAGTGAGGGTCTGGAACGCTGTCACCGGTGAGGAGATCATGACGCTCCGTGGGCATTCGGGCGATGTGAACAGTGTAGCCATTAGCCCGAACGGTAAATGGATTGTCAGCGGGTCTAGCGACAAGACGGTGAAGCTTTGGGAAGCAAATTTGAACGAGAACTGACGAATCCGCGGGTCTCTGAGACATTCGCGGGGCGAAACGGGCTCGAAGATGCTTGCATCATGGCATCGTCGAACCCATTCCCCACCACCGCCTGGTCGTTGCTGGGCGACGCGGGCAATCGGCAGCATTGGCAGTCTGCGACGGCCCTGAACCGTCTTATAGCCGTTTACTGGCGGCCGGTGTTCCACTTCGTTCGGAGGTGGGGCCATGACGTGGTAGCGTCCGAAGACTTGACGCAGGAGTTCTTCTTGCGGCTGGTCGAACGCGATTGGATCAGCCAAGCCGACCGGTCCCGCGGCCGATTCCGTACGTTTCTGCTTACCCTGCTCACTCGGTTCCTGGCCGATCAGGGGCCCAAGCGGGCTCCGCGACAGAAGACGTTCGACCGGCAGATGGTGCATGTGTCGGCACTGGTTAAAGACGAGGACCGATTGTTTGAGCCGCCCCGCGGCGCGACGCCGGAGGAACTGTTCATGAAGCAGTGGGCCGAGGCACTGGTGGACGACGTGCGCCGCGCGTTGCAGAGCTGGTGCGACAAGCGGGGCAGGCCCGATTGGTACGCCATCTTCACCGCCCATCACTTCCCGCCGAGCCCCCACGAACACCCGACGCAGGAAGTACTTGCCCAACGGTTCCGCTGCTCGCGCGACCAGGTCCGCTACGCCGTGGAACAGACCAACGAGCAATTCGCCTGCCTGTTCCGTGCCGCCGTCGCAGAACAGGTCGGCTCGGAAAAGGACGTGGAGGCGGAAATCCACGAGATCGAGAAGCTATTAGGCCGTTAGGAACCACTGGCAGGGGTATGTATGGCCGCACCACAGGATATTGGCCTTGAATCCATACACTGCCGCGCCCAGGAGGAACTCAAATGCCTCAGACCTTGGTGAACTGCCCGCATTGTGGAAAAACATACCAGGTTCAGGACAATGCGCTGGGGCGAAAGGCCACCTGCTCTGCATGCCGCAAACCCTTCACCCTTTCTGCCGAGTCGTCCGGATCGGTGCAAGCCGGCGTCCCGAAGGTCGACACGGCCAGCCACGTCGCGCCCTCGGCGGGTACCACCGCTGGAAAAAGCCCGGCCGGGCAGCCTCGGCGTGAAGTGAGCGGCACGGCGGATTCAGGTAAACAGCCGGGCGAGCCGGCCGTGGTGCAGTCGCCCACGAATACCGACACACCATCGCCCCCGCCGGGCCAGCAGCCTTCGACCGGTTCGCCTGGCACCGTGAACCTTGACCGCTTCGAGGTGATCGAGGAACTGGGCGCCGGCGCGTTCGGCACGGTGTACAAAGCCCGCGACACGCAACTGGACCGGCTGGTGGCGCTGAAGATTCCGCGGTTCGGGGCGTTGGGCTCCGAGGGCGCCGCCCACCGCTTCCTGCGCGAGGCCCGGGCGGCCGGCAACCTGCGGCACCCGAACATCGTGCCCATCTACGACGCTGGCAAGGTAGGTGAAAGCTATTTCATTGCCAGCGGGTTTATCGAGGGTCAAACGCTCGCCGACCTGATGGACGGCGATGACAAGCTCTCGCACGTCCAAAGCGCCGTCCTGATCCGCAAGCTGGCCGAAGCGTTGCACTACGCGCACACCAAAGGCATCATTCACCGCGACGTGAAGCCGGCCAACGTGATGATGGACGGTGACGGCGAGCCGCTCGTGATGGACTTCGGCATGGCCCGTCGCGACGAGGGGGAAGTCTTGCGGACCCAGGAGGGCGCCCGGATTGGCACGCCGGCGTACATGAGCCCGGAGCAGCACGCCGGCCAGAGCCACCTGGCCGACGCCCGCAGCGACCAGTGGGCCCTCGGCGTGATGCTGTACGAGTTGCTGACCGGCCAGCGTCCCTTCCAGGCACCCAACGTACTGCAGGTGGCCTACCAGGTCCGCGAGACCGAACCGGAACGGCCACGGAAGCTCGATGCCTCGATCTCCAAAGACCTCGAAACCATCTGCTTGAAATGCCTTGAGAAGGAGCCCGAAAAGCGTTACGCCTCCTGCCACCACTTGGCCGACGAGCTTGCCCGCAGCCTTCGCGGAGAGCCGATCGAGGCCCGGCCGATCGGGCGTGCGGAGCGTTTTGGGCGGTGGTGCAAACGGAACCCGGGAATCGCCGGGCTTGCGATGGTCGCCGCCCTGCTGCTGCTGTCGGTGGCGATCGTGTCGGGAATCGGGTACGCCGTTACGTCCAACGCTCTGCAGGATGCCCAGACGGCACGCGCGGCCGAGCGAGAGCAACGTGAAGCCGCTGAGGGGGCCGCCGTTCGCGAAGCCGCGCGTCGGCAAGAGGCGGAAGCTGAGCGGGATCGCGTCCAAAGGTTGCAGTATGCCTCTGAAATTCGGGCGGCCCACGCGTTCCTGCTGCGATCGGATCGAGAGCAAACCGCCGGAATCCTTGCTTCCTTCGGTCCAAAGGGGTCAGCCCACGACGCGAGGGGATGGGAATGGTTCTGGATGCAAACCGCTCTTGGACGCCAGACCCGTGACCTGCAACCCCGAAGAACCGACATCGCGATCGAGGTGGATTCCGAAACGGGCAAGCGAAAGCTGCTCGATACGATCTACCAGATCGGGCGTGCCTTCGACCTGGCGTGGAGTCCGGACGGAAGCCGCTTCGCCATCTCGGAACGGAACTTTGTGACCGTCTACGACCGGGCCGGCCAGAAGGAGCGATTTCGTCTCGATGCTCGTCGGCGGGACGCTGCCCCCGAGGAAAAGCGGCATGAGCGACTTCTCGCCATCGCCTGGAGCCCCGACGGGACGCGAATCGCCGCGGGGAGCGACTGGGGTTCGATCCACCTCTGGGACCTCGAAACGCGGGAGAAGGTCGCCGTTCTGGAAGGGCATCAGGGGGTCGTCCGCTGCCTCAAGTGGAACCCGTTGGGACGACAGATTGCGTCGGGCGGCGAGGATGCCGTGGTCCGTGTCTGGGACGTGACGGATCGCACAGTTCTCCACTCCTTCGCGCATCACGAAAGCCTTACGCCCCCGGGAAACTTCGCTTCGAAGGTCAGGCCAACCGGCCCGCCCGAGTATGCCGAGTCGACCCGGGGCACTCGCAGCGGGGGCTTGCTCCTCAGCGCTTGGAGCACAATCGGGGACGTAGGCGTGAGCACGACTCCCGCCACGCCGGGAAAGAAGTCGCCACTTGTGGGAAGCAACGACGAGGTCAACTGGACAACGGCCCTCGACTGGAATCCGACGGGGAACTCACTGGTGGCCGGTTGTCGCGACGGTTCCTCGCGTGTCTGGGAGGTTGTTCCCGAAGGCAGCTCTGGCGATCCGAAGGCGGTCCTCCATCACACGCGTCGCCCGGTCATCTCGGCAGGGTGGCATGCCCGGGAGCCATGGATCGTGGTCTCGCACGTCGGGGAAGAGGCCTATGTGTGGGACGTGGAATCCCAGAGCCTCTTGGAATCGTTGGAGGTGGCGGCCGCCTGCTGGGATGCCGCAGGAGAGCGGATGGCAATGCTCCGATTCCCTTCTGAGGCGGACCTGCTCCGCCGGTCCGGCCCTTCGATGCCCGGCGGTGAGTTACTGGCAGGTTTCAACGCCCAACTGACGACGACGGACACCGAGACGCGACGACCCGATACGACCATCTGGACACGACTGAAGGTCGATCCGCGCAAATCATCCGGCTGCCGTGCCGTAGGGTGGAGCCCCGACGGCCAGACCCTGGCCATCGTCGGCCCGCCCGACCCAAGCAGCAACGCGAAGCTGTCGTGGAATCGGGTTCCCGAAGGGCACGGTGGCCTCGTGCAGTTCGCCGACGTTACCGACAGCTTCCTCCGAGGTCACAAGGGATCGGTCGATTGCCTCGCGTGGCATCCCGACTCGGAGCTTCTGGCAAGTGGCGGGGCGGACACCGAGGTCCGAATCTGGAATGTGGGGAACCGCGCTCAGCGGCGAGTACTCCAGCAGCACAAAAAGCCAGTCGTCGCCGTCGGCTGGAGCCCTGACGGCCAATGGCTCTTCTCCGCTGGCGGACCAGACTTGGTTGTCTGGAATACGGATACTTGGACTCCGCAGACGACGATCCAACATGGGGAACCGGAGCCGGTTGCCGAAGATGGAAAGAAGGCCCCACCGCTGGTTGGCTACGTCGAAGCCGCCGCCTGGAATCCAGAGGGCACGCAGATCGCGGCCAGCCACCTGCGGGGGATCGTCAAACGATTCGCGGCCCAGAACGGATCCGAGTTGGGTCGGCTGCAACTGGCGGATGACCGTTCCGACGGCGTTGGCGTCTTCGCCCTTGCGTGGCATCCCTCCGGCAATTACCTGTGCTTCGGCGGTCATGAAAAAAAGGAGCCGCTCTGGTCCTGGGGTCCCGACAGCGAAGGGGCGATCCCGCTCGCCTGTCCGTGGGACTGGGTGAATGCGGTTGCGTTTTCCCCCGACGGAACGCGGATTGCCCTGTGCGTGGGCAACAGGGCCGAGTCGCGGCGGAACCGACGGGGTTCGAGCTTCTGTAGTCTGGAGCGGCTCGGCGAGGATAGCACCGAACGGAACGACAACGCCATCCTCGTTCTCGACGCGCAACGCTTCGCCTTGCTGCACCGCTTGATCGGACATGAAGGAAAGATCTATGCCGCGGCCTGGAGCCCAAACGGAGAACGACTCGCCACGGTGAGTAAAGACGGAACGTGCATGCTATGGGATCCCGTCACCGGCGCGCAGGTGTTCTCGCTACGAGGGCACGCCGCCTCAGTCTGTTCAGTCGCCTGGAGTCCGAATGGAAAGACGCTTGCCACCGGCGGAACCGACGGACGTATTAAGCTTTGGGAAGCAGACTTGAACGAGAGATAGACGAATCCACAGGGTTTCGGAAACTCTCGTCGCGCGATATGGACTCGAACCTGCAAACCGTATGGCACCCCCCAACCACTTCCCCACCACCGCCTGGTCGCTGATTGCCGATGCCGGCAGGGTTGCTGAGGCGGACGATGATGGTGCGCCCAGAGATGACAAGCAATCCAAGCTTGCACTCAACTGCCTGATCACCGCCTACTGGCGGCCCGTCTTTTATTTCATCCGCCGCCGGGGATTCGAGTCTGGCGCTGCCGAGGATCTTACGCAACAGTTCTTCTTGAACCTGCTCGAGCGGGATTGGGTCGCGCGGGCGGATCAAGGGCGCGGCCGGTTCCGGACCTTTCTGCTCACCGTGCTCACCCGCTTCCTGGCCGATCAGGGACCGCGGCGGGCGACCAGACAGAAAGCCTTCGATGGGCACATGGTCAACGTCTCGGCATTGGTCAACGACCAGGATCGCACGTTCACGCCGCCGGACGGCACGACGCCCGAAGAACTGTTCATGCGGCAGTGGGCTTTGGCGCTGGTCGACGACGTGAAACGGGAACTGGAAGCTTGGTGCCGGGAGCGGGGGCGGGTGGCGTGGTATGCGATCTTCGAAGCGCATCACTTCCCGCCCAGCGTCGACAAACATCCCAGCCAAGAGGAGCTGGCCCACCGGTTCGGCTGCTCGCGCGACCAGGTCCGTTACGCCATCGAACAGACCGACCGCCAGTTCGCTCGCCTGTTCCGCGCCGCCGTCCGAGAGCAGGTCGACTCGGAAGAACATGTGGAGATGGAAATCCGGGAGATCGAAAAGCTATTAGGCCATTAGGAGCCACGCACAACGGTTTGGTCCGCCTCACCGCGGGATATTGCCCTTGAATCCATGCACTGCCGCGCCCAGGAGGAACTCAAATGCCTCAGACCTTGGTAAATTGCCCCCATTGTGGAAAGACATACCAGGTTCAGGACAATACGCTGGGGCGAAAGGCTACATGCTCTGCGTGCCGGAAACCCTTCACCCTTTCGGCCGAGTCGTCCGGATCTGTTTCGAGCGCCTCGAAGAAAGGCGACACCCGCAAGCATGCCGCGCCTTTGGCAGGCACAGCCGGTGGAAGCGTCTCTCCCGTGCATGGTCGAGACGAACGAGAGCGTGCGGCCGAGCCGAACACACAGGCCGCCGAGCCGAACACACAGGCCGCCGAGCCGGCCGCGGTGCGGCCGCCGACGCGCACCGGCGGCGTGTCGCCCTCGCCGAAGCAGCGACCGTCAACCGCTCGGTCCAGCACGGCAAACCTCGACCGCTTCGAAGTAATCGAGGAACTCGGCGCCGGGGCGTTCGGCACGGTATACAAGGCTCGCGACACGCAACTGGACCGGCTGGTGGCGCTGAAGATACCCAGGTTGGGGGCCCTCGGTTCCAAGGCCGACGTGCATCGATTTCTGCGCGAGGCGCGCGCAGCCGGGAGCCTCCGACATCCCAACACTGTGCCCGTCTACGACGCGGGCGAAGCCGCGGGTAGTTACTTCATCGCCAGCGCCTACATCGAAGGGCAATCGCTCGACGAACAGATGGCCTCCGGGCCACAATTCTCTCAACAGCAGGCCGCCCAGCTCGTCCGAACTCTGGCGGAGGCGTTGCACTATGCCCATGGTCATGGCATTGTGCACCGCGATGTCAAGCCGGCCAATGTGATGATCGACACCGAAGGCCGGCCGCTGCTGATGGATTTCGGCATGGCCCGCCGAACTGAGGGTGAGACACTTCTGACGCAAGAAGGAGCCCGCATCGGTACGCCTGCCTACATGAGCCCGGAGCAACATGCCGGCCAAAGTCATCTGGCCGACGCTCGTAGCGACCAATGGGCCCTTGGTGTACTCCTCTATGAGTTGCTGACCGGCCGTCGACCGTTCAACGCTCCCAGTGAACTCCAGATCGGGTACGCCGTCCGTCAGATGGAGCCGGAACCACCGCGGAAGATCAAGAAGTCCGTTGCCCGCGATATTGAGACGATCTGCCTGAAGTGCCTCGAGAAAGACCCCGACGATCGTTACGCTTCGTGCCAGGATCTGGCCGACGATCTCGGCCGCTGGCTTGCCGGTAAATCCATCGCGGCCGGACGACCCGACGTCGTAAAGCGAGGATGGCGCTGGGCTCTCCGTCACCGCGTTCAATGCGGGTTCGCCGCAATGGCTCTCTTCTTCGTGTTGGTTGTCATCGTGCTCTTCGGCGTGCTTTCGAAACCGGCCGAACTACGATTGGCGCCGATCCCCGACCATCGCATCTTGACCAACGAAGAATTCCGCGTTCATGCTCGACTGACCGATCCCGCAGGGTGGGCCGGACGCGCCCGCTTTGAGCTCGGCGACGGCGCTCCCGAAGGAGCGCGACTGGATACCCGCTCGGGGGAACTGCGGTTTCGCGCGTCCCAATCGGGCATCTTCCCGCTTACCGTACGTGTCCTGAGTCTCCGCAACCCGAAACGCCGAGACGAAACATCGTTCATCGTCACGGTTTGCGAACCCGTGCCCGCGCCAGTGCTCGCCGCTATCGACGGTCAGAAGGTCGAGCCGGGCGGAGAGCTACGCTTGCGGGCGGTTGTCACAAATCGTGAACAGATACCCTGTGACCTGCGTTTCGAGGCGAAGTCGGGCCTCTATTCGGGTGGGAGCATCGACCCGAACACGGGCGAATATGTCTGGAAAGTGCCTTCTGACCAGCGCCACGGATTATGCACCGTGACCATTTGCGTCACGGCGGATTGGCCTGGTGAACCCAGTGCGACAACGACGTTTACCGTTCGGGTCATGGAGGACACCAGCATCTCGCTCCTTACGCTGGAGCCGATCGATGCCCGGATCGCACGCCCGGGCGAGCCAGTTAAGCTGCGTGTCGCGGCGACGGACCATCGACAGCCTCCGCGGCAACTCTCGTTCACCCTTGTCGATCCACCGTCAGGAGCAACAATCAACTCGGAGAGCGGCGAATTCTCCTGGACGCCGGGCGACGCCGACATCGGGCAAGAGCGTTCCATCCGGATTCGGGTGACTACCGCAGCGCCCGAGCGGTTAGTTGAAGAGACAACAGTGGCCATCAAGGTGGAATCGCCGCCTGCCCCCAAACCCGCGCCAAAGCCGAAACCAGAAGAAGAACATCAGGTGGTACTTGGTCCGCCTTCTGAACCTCGCTTGCTGAGCGGTCACACCGGCAGAATTCGCGATCTGTGTTTCAGTCCGGACAGCCGCTACCTCGCCACATCTGGCAATGGCGAGAAGTTCCTTCGCTACTGGGACGTGAAATCGGGTGACCAGGTGCGTACATTCTCTCATGGCGAGGATCATGGTCTCACGCGGCTGGCTTTCAGCCCCCACGGCGGGGAGCTTGCGGGAGCCGGTCACGGCTTGTCACTTTGGGACACAGAGAAGAGAAGGGCGAGATTCCAAGTAGGTCGATCGGGCCTCAGTACTCTTGTGTTTTCCCGCGACGGTCGCCGCATCTTCATTGGCGTACCTCACCATGGTGATCAGATCCACATTCATGACGCCAAGAAGGGCGTGCCGGTTGGAAAGTTGCAGGTTTCCGGTTACGCTGGAGACATCAATTCAATGGCCATTAGCCCGAGTGGCCAGTTGTTGGCCGTAAGTGTCCTTCAAGTTAGTAATCCCAAAACACAAGATGATGGTTCTGTTATTGGCGGCATCGCATCAGCCGTTCACTTGTTTCATCTCGATTCCGGACGGGAAACCGCTAGGCTGTGGATAGACGGCGCGACGTTGGGTAACACGCTCCTGTTCGACAAGGACGGCAAACATGTGTTCTTCAACATTTATGGCAACCCTGATGGCGATCCGATTCAGCGTTGGAACACCGAAGCACGACACGCGCAGCCTATGTTTGAGCCAGGGAATGACTTCTCCTTTGACAAGAAGCGAGAGTTACTTGCAATCGTTAAGAGAGGCTCGATTCTCCTACGAACGACGACTGAGAACCAGTTGCTCTATCGATGGAATGAGGAAGGGAGTCGTGCAGTATTGAGCCCTGACGGAAAGCATCTTGCCACAGTACGGGGTGATGATCCGGTCATCCGGATATATGACCTCCCTTCCAAGCCATGAGTTCCACAACAGAGGACGTTACGAAATAGGACAGGCACGGAAACGCGTTGCCGCTCCAGTTTGCCTTGACACCCGCATGTTTCCGAAGGATTGCAGTTGCCTCAAGTGGGAGAAACTCGCATGGCCCAGGTATCGGTGAACTGGCCACACTATGACAAGTCATACCGGGTTGATGACGATCGCCTGGGTCGAAAGGCGACCTGCTCCGCTCGCCACAAACCTTTCACTCTTTCTGGCGGATCGGCTCCCAAACCGCCACCCAAGACCGACACTGCCTCGCACGCGGCACCATCTGGGGGTACATCTGCAAGGACAAGTCCCAAGCAGAAAACGGGGAGTGGACAACAATATGTGCGGCTAAATCGGCCGGACACACGGACCAGTTGACGCCCGAAGTGCGAACGCCAACGCGGACCGGCCCACCGTCGCCGCCACCGAAGAAGCCTTCATTGAGCATTACCCCCAGCTCCGTCGGCCCCGACCGCTTGGAAGTCATCGGGGAACTGGGGGCCGGGGCATTCGGCACGGTGTACAAAGCCCGCGATACGCAACTCGACCGCCCGGTGGCGATGGATGCCCCCAATATCGGGGGCTTGGGTTCAGAGAAGGACGCCCATAGGTTCCTCCGCGAGGCCCGTCCTGCCAGCAACCTCCGGGCCCCCAACATCGTGCCCAGCTACGATGCCGAGAAAGCGGGCGAAATCTACTTCATTGCTAGCGGTTCTATCGAGGGCCAGACGCTGGCACACCTGGTCGACGGTAATGACGAACTGTCACAAGTCTAAGGCGCCATCCTGATCCGGAAGCTTGCCGAAGCGATGCGCTATGTACATACCAAACGCGGGCGAAAGCTCAAGACCCGTTAAACGCGCCCACTGGGAGCGAAGCATCCGACCGCGAGATCGGCGCTGCCACTTCCAAAAACGCGCATCGACAGGTTCCGCTCCAATCGATTTCGGCTTTAGTTCCATGCATTGGCGCTGGCCCGCTTCAGAAAAGCTCTGATGACTCGGACCTTGGCAAACTGTTCACATTGCGGTAAGGTTTATCGGACAACGGACAGGCGGGGCGAAAAACGACATGCCCTGTGTGCCGCGCAACACGTGCGGAAAAAGTATCGAGTCACAGTAGCGATCTGATGAATCTTGTTATCGTCCATTATCATCTCAATCGAGGCGGCGTGACCCGCGTCATCGAGAACCAGCTTGCCGCGCTCAGCTCCGCCGCAGCCGGCAGACCGCCGTGGCGCGTTGCGATTCTGTATGGCGGGCGGCGCGACGGCTTCAACGAGCAGATGGTCTCCCGATTGCCGTCTGTGGAACTCTCCCTGCACGAGATCCCCGAACTGGAATACGATCACCTTCCGCGTACGAACGACCGGGGCGGTCCGGCCGAGTTGCTCATGGCGATGATGGTCGTGCTGGGCGAGTTGGGCTTCTCGCCTGCCGATACGCTCATCCACGTCCACAATCACTCGCTGGGCAAGAACGCGGCTTTGCCCGAGGTGTTGCCGATCCTGGCGGAAGACGGCTATGCCCTGCTGCTCGAACCGCACGATTTTGCAGAGGATTTTCGCCCGGAGAACTATGCCCTGGTGCGGCGCATGGCCGCCGAGGGAACGCTCTACCCGCAAGCGCCGCATATCCACTATGCCGTGCTCAACGCTCGGGACCAGGCCATTCTCGGCCGGAGCGGGATTCCCGCCGGCCGCTTGCACCTGCTGCCGAACCCCGTGCCCGAACCGGCAAGCCTGCCGCCTCGCGACGAGGCTCGCGCCAAATTGGCCGAGCGGTTCGGCATCCCGGCCGACGCGCGTTTTCTGCTGTCGCCGGTCCGCTGCATTCGCCGCAAGAACATTGGGGAAGTGCTGTTGATGGCCTGCGCAGCCCCGGACGATACGATCTTCGGCATTACGCTTGCGCCGCTCAATCCGGTGGAAATGCCCTACTACCAGCGGTGGAAACGGCTGGCCGGCGAATTGAATCTTCGCTGCCGGTTTGAGGTGGGCGGCCCCGATGGGCTAAGCTTCCGCGAAAACCGCGCCGCGGCCGATGCCATCGTCACCACCAGCGTGGCCGAAGGATTCGGCATGGCGACCCTGGAGGCCTGGCTGGTCGGATGCCCGTTGATCGGCCGCGACCTGCCGGAAATCAACGCCGATTTTCGCAACGCCGGCATGCAGCTCGACGGCCTGAATCCGCGGCTGGCCGTGCCCGTGGACTGGATCGGACGTGAGGCGTTTTGCGAGTGCTTTGCTGCGGTCTACCGGCGCACCCTCGACGCCTTCGGCCAACCCGTTCCGTCAAACCTGGCAGAGCATGTCGATGCCAAAATCGTCGATGGCCGTGTCGATTTCGCAGACCTCAACTCCGATCTCCAGGAGCAGGTGATCCGAATCGTATGCGGCAATCGGTTTCGCACTGAAGAACTGCTTGCCGGCAATCCATGGCTTGTCGAAGCGCTGCGTGTCACACGCGCGAACTCGGCGGAACAGATTGCAGCCAATGTCGCAGTGATCGAGAAGACCTACGCGCTCGAACCAAGTGGACAGCGGCTTGTTGACGTGTATCGCGCGACGGGGGAAGCCCCGCGCGACCGCGCGCCGGAGCCGCTAGAGAATCCGGGCGGTCTGCTCGCCCGGTTCTTAACTCCTGGGCGATTCCGTCCGATCCGGCTCGAGTAGCCAACAAAAAAACTCCCTTGGCCTTGCGGGAAAGCCAAGGGAGCAGGAGGAGTTGCTCGCGGGCCGAACCTGTCCGGGCGGGATGGCGGGGTGGGCTATTGAAACATCCCGACACCTGGGCAGGTCCGGAGCCGCCTCATTGGAAGACGTCTCGGCGACTGAATCGCCGCGAGCAAGGGGCTGAACGGCGCCTCCATCGGCGAACCAGATCCGCAAGGCCTTCGTCAACACGGCGGCTGAACTCCAAAAAGGCCATCGCTTTCACGCGGATCGGAGGGTCCCAGCAATGCCGGGCCACGGCCAGTGCCGACTCGCTTTCGGGGTTGTACTGCGACATGGCCGCCTCCGTTGCTCTGATGGGGTCCGGTTCAAAATCCCCTTCCTACATGCACTACGGTCTTCGCGCACTGGGGGTTCGCGCCGGCCGCAGAAAAACGCAACGCCCCCCTGGCGGGGGCTGCCGCATATACCGCCCGCTGCACGACCGCGCGTTTACTGAAGGTTTTGTGTTGATTATTCCGATTGCAGAGGAAGGGGCGAAAACCATGGGCAGCCGGTGTCTGCCCCGGTGGGTTTTCTCTGAGCGGCGGGCAATGCCTGCGCTTTCTCGTGGGAGTTGAGTCATGCGAATTACACGATTGGGTCTTGTCGTGCTGCTGTTCCATGCAATCGCCATCGTGGCGACTGCCGCAGAGGTCCGCTATTACGAAGAGAATGGAATCACCTATCGAGAGACGCGGCAGGTGGTCCAGAAGCCGATTTACCAGACGGAAATGCGGCCTACCACCCGAACTGTGTACCGGCAGGAACAGGCCACCGAAACCCGCGAGACGACACGCACCTGGTGGAGCCCGGTGACGGAGCAGGTGTGCGAAGCCGTCTGGATGGGGCGTTGGAACCCGTTTATCGAGCCCTATCTCGTCTATCGGCCCACCACACGGACGCGCTGGGAATGCCGCACGGAAACCGTTCAGGCGCCGGTGACGGTAAGTCGCTGGGTGCCCGAAACTCAATCGACGCAAGTGGCCGTTACGGTGCGCCGCACGGTGCCTGAGGAGATCGTCAGCCGGGTTGCCGTGGGCCGGTCGAGCGTTCCGACCGTGGCCTCCACCTCGGGAGCGTACGCTGGCGGAGCCTTGGCGCCGGTGCCCCTGCCTGCCCCGAGCACCAACCCTCCGATTTCCGTCGGCGGCGTCGCCCGGCTGGAAAGCGATCCCCCGCGGCGCGGCGCAGTCACCGCCTGGCGTCCCTCAACCACCTCGGCGCGCTAGGCGGCGCCGTCACGAGCCGGTACTTCGCATCGCGGCCAGTTGTCCGACCAGTCGCTTACCATCCAGGTTCAGCGGCAACGTGTCTTGTTGAATTGCCAGGGCGGCGGCCAGGCCGGCCGCTTCGCCGGTTTGTACGACGCTGCCGGTCAGTCGGTAGCTGCCCATCGCATAGTGATCGCCCGAGATACAGCGGCCGGCGGTGAGCAGATTATCGGCGTCGCGGGCAATCAGGCAACGGAGGGGAATCTGATAGGGGCGCGCGGCGAACTTCGGCGCAGCCGGCATGCCTGGCGGCGGGCCGTCGCCGTACGGGTCGTCGACCGGGTGGATATTCGAGCCGCCGCGGATCTCGACAACGCCGTCGTCGAAGTGGGCGCCGCGCTGGAGGTCTTCGCAGGTAATGCTGTAATGGCCGCGAATGCGCCGCGTTTCACGTACGCCGATTGCCGGCCCCGTCTTGATCAGGAAGACGTTCTTCCAATCATCGCCGCCGTGTTCCTTGAAGACCTGGACGCATTTGCGAATTTCCTGGCGGCCGAGCATCTCCGCCCGGCTAAGCGCGCGGACATCGGTTGCATCAATTCCGTAGAACTGCGTGGCCATGAGGACGAACACGCCCGGCTGGCCCGGCTGGGGAAACAGGGTCACCGGCGGATAGCTCGGTTGCCAACCCCCTCGCTGGAGAATCTCGACCAGCGGGCGCCCCTTGGCCGGTTCGCCGCGATAGCCGCCGATCGTGCCGAACAGGGTGACCGGCTGTGTCCGGCCGTCAAAGGGGCGTCCCATTTCATATTCGCAGCCGGCCGCCGCCGCAACGTCGCCGTCGCCGCTGGCGTCGATCACCATCCCCGCTTCGATGAACTCCAAGCCCGATTTGCTCTCGGTGAACACGCCCCGCAGCCGCCTGCCGTCTTTCGCAACCGCGACGGCCCGCGTATGTACTTGCACCTCGACGCCGGCCTCGGTCATCAGATCGTCGAGAAGGATTTTCATGTCCTCGATGACATAGATATTGCGGCCGAAGACCTGATGCACGGGCAGACGCCGGTGGATTTCGATGTTGACGCCGTCGCGTCCACCGCCGGCCATCAGATGCGACACGCCCACCGCCGTCCAAACACCACCGAGGAACGGCATCGATTCGATCAACATCGTCTTGGCGCCGGTCCGGGCGGCGAACAGGGCCGCGCCCACCCCGGCCGGTCCGCCCCCGCACACCAGGACATCGACCCTTCGGACGATAGGCGCTTCGCGTGCAGGCGCGATGATCGTGTCCGTATCGGACACGGCCGCCGTGGGCGACGGATGGATTCCGAACGCGCCGGCCGTGGCCGTCGCCGCCGCCATGAACCTGCGCCGAGTCAGCCCGGCGCGTGAAGAATCTTTGATCTTGGTCACGGATGACTCCTCAATACGATCGTACGAACTCAAACTGAAAACGCCACCACCGCTCCACCGGGATAAACCCGGGCGGTGGCGTTTTCCGTTTGAGTTCGAATATCCACAAACCTCGGACAAAAATGGACTTGTGGCCCACGGTTAGCTGCATGACCACGGCTCCAGGTGGGGCAAGCCCGCCGGTGGCCCTTCCGTTGTACCTGAAGCTCGACGCGCGGCAAAATCACCCTCTTTGCGAGGCAAATTCCTTGACTACTTGCAGCAATTCGGGTATCTCTAAAGGTGGGATGAGAAAGCTGTTCTGCCCTGGCAGTGTCCGAAGGTGAGATGTCGGCGACATCGTGGTCATCCCAGGCGGCTCTTGGGGGACGGGGGCAGGGGCAGGGGTCGCGCATATTCATGTTGCGACGGTTGGCTTGGGCGGCCTTTCAGGGTGTGCCGCCGCTGCTCTTCCTTCTGGTCGGAACGGGATAAGTGCATGGACCGAGATCACGAAAAACGACACGGTTTCACGTTGGTGGAATTGCTGGTGGTCATTGCCATTATCGGCATTCTGATTGCATTGCTGCTGCCTGCGGTCCAATCGGCCCGCGAGGCGGCGCGCCGAATGCAGTGCAGCAACAACCTGAAGCAGATTGGCCTGGCGCTGCACAATTACCATTCCGCACACAAGAGCTTTCCGCCAGGCGGGATTGCGTCGAACGAGTTGAGCTTCCTGGTATTCATTCTGCCGTACATCGAACAGAAGCCGCTGTACGATCAATTCAACTTCAATGCAGGTTCCTATACGCTGGGAAGCGCCACGTCGAACGGGCGGGCGGAACACGGCCAGGTGGCCATACCGTGCTACCTGTGTCCCAGTTGCCCCGACCAGCTTTCCAACCTGTCTGCAAGCGGTTCGAACTATTCGGAACGCACGCCTGCCACTGCCGACGGCAAGGATCCCTACACGACCCATTACCAGGGCGTGATGGGACCGGTTGGAACGAATCCGGTTACCGGCGTAGAGTATACGGTGCTCAATCGCTCTCATAGCTGGGGCGGTCAGGCGCAGCAAGGCGTCTTGTTCAACAACAAAGCCGTGCGTTTTCGCGACATAACCGACGGCGCCAGCAACACGTTCGCGGTCGGAGAGATCTCGTGGAAGGGCTACGGCAAGTTCCGCTCGTGGATTCGCGGCCCCAGCTCCAGCGAAAAGGAAGCACAAGGGTCCTGCAAGAACGCCGCCGAACCGATTAACGCCGGCGCTTCGTATGGCTTGTTCAACGATGCAGGTTTCGGCAGCCGGCATCCGGGCGGGACCCAGTTCCTCATTGCCGACGGATCGACCCATTTCCTCAGCGAGACCATCAGCTACGACGTGTACCTTTCCACCGCCAGCCGCAACGGCGGCGAACCGAACACGTTCCGGGCAGATTAGTCGTGCCCCGTCTTCAACTTCGACGCCGCCGCTATCGTAATATCAAAACCCAGTGTACACTGCAACTCGTGATGCCTTGAAGTTCACACCCCAATCGGGAGGTGCAATAATGGATCGGTTCCTGTGCCCGCGCGCTCGTCTGATGGTGTCTGTCGGCCTGTTCTGTTTGGTGGCGATTCTTCCCGGCTGTGGGCAGGGAGATGGGGTTCAGTACCAGGTATCGGGAACGGTCACCTACGGCGGGCAGCCGGTTCCCGCCGGCCAGATTCTTTTCGCTCCCGACACGTCCAAGGGCAATTCGGGGCCGGCGGCCGCCGTGGGAATTGTCGATGGGAAGTACGATACCCGCAATGCAAACCGCGGAACCGTCGGAGGCCCGCACGTGGTCACGATTACCGGTTTCGATGGCAAGGCCGATCCGAGCGGCGAACTGCCCCAGGGGCAGCTCCTCTTTTCAAGCTATCGCATGGAAGTCGATCTCCCCACCGAGACCGCAACCCAAGACTTCGCTGTACCGGCGAATGCGCAGTAAGGGGCCACGAGTCAATAACCGGCCTTTTTTGGGCAGGCTGCGGCTACGGCTGTATGCGTCAGGCTGCATCGACGTATAGGCAATATGTCTGCTTCGCCTTCCGTCAGCCGTTTCGCATAACCAGGAAGTCGGGGTAGTGGACATGCTATCTCCCCCAACAGGGAGTCTTTGACGGTCACCTGGGCGGTCTTCTATACTATGTATGCGTCGGAGACGATGCCTGAGCCCCTGCGCAAAACACGAGCTTGATTCCGATAGGTTTCCCCGGACGTCATGCCTGTTCAAGGTGTGAAGTATTGGCCCTCTCTTTCCAGACTCAGCGCCGAAAAGGAAAACCATGTCGAACACCTTCGATCCGTATCACGAGTGGCTGGGCATACCTTCGGACGAACAGCCGCCTGACTACTATCGGCTCCTGGCAATCCGATCGTTTGAAGACAACCAGAAGGTTATCGAAAACGCCGCGGACCAACGGATGATCCATCTGCGCGCTCTGAGCGGCGGCCGACATGCGGAATCGGCGCAGAAGCTCCTGAATGAAGTCTCGGCGGCGCGGGTATGCTTGCTCAGCGCCGAGAAGAAGGCAGCCTACGACGCGGAGCTTCGCCGGAAGGTTGGGAGAGATCCGGCCGCTGAGCCGATCATTGAAGAGCGAGTTCCAATCATCTGCACGGACAAGGCAGAGCAGGCCATACCCGAACGGAAACCGCCCTTGCTGGTGTACCTTACAACCGGCGGAGTGGCGCTCGCGGCGTGCCTGATTCTGGTGGGCTGGTGGCTGATAACTCAGCAGAGTCCCGGCGATGTCGGGCGTCAACCCCCGCGCGTGGTGGCGAGCAACGTAGACTCGCGCACTGCAATACCGTTACCTCCGCCCCCAGCAACCGTCGCTGATACGGCAGCTCTCCAACAGGATGCGGCAGAGACCACGGTTCCATCTCCAGACGCAACTGGCGAGCCGTCGGCCGGCGATATCCACGATGCGACCATGCAGGACGAAACGGAAGCGAGAGCGTCAGCGGAATCGCTTCTACCCGTCGAACAGCCTGCAAATGAACCTGAGACTGATGATTCCATTCGGAAACCCCGTGAACCGGGCGACAGATCTACGGCAACCGTTCCGCCGACCGCCGCGCGGGCGCCGGTGCCGGATCGGGCGACGCAGCAGGGGATTCTCCAGATGCTGGGCGACGTGTTTCCGACGGCCGATTCGAGCGATGCAGATGCGAAGTTGAGATTATCGGAAGAGCTCGTTGTCATGGCCGGGAAGGCCAGTAACGCCGACGAACGGTTCGTCTCGCTGCGTCGTGCTGCTGAATTGGCTTCGGAAGCGGGCGATGCCCAACGCATGCTGGAGTTGGTAGCCCGGATTTCTGAGCAGTATGAGGTTGACAGGCTCACAGTGCAAGGGGCGATGCTCATCGCATTTGCTCGAACCGCAAAAGGTGAAGAGCGGATCGGAACCTTGGTCTCGGTTTCCGCCTCCGTGATTGAGGAAGCGATGGCCGCCGAACGACTCGACTTGGCCGATTCGCTTGCCGACGCGGTGTACCGCGCATGTCTGGATTCGGCGGGGCAGCCGTTTCGGGTTGAGGCCTTGCAGCGTCGGCGAGAGGCAAAGCAGTTGCATCAGCGTTGGGAAGCGGTATGCGCGGCACAGGCCATACTGGCCAACAATCCCGAAGATGAAGCGGCGAACACCACTGTTGGCCAATGGTACGGCCTGGTGCGGCATGATTGGGAGAAGGCAATTCCCTATCTGGCTCGGGGCATCGATTCCGATCTGAAAGCCGTGGCGCGACGAGAACTGGATGAGCCGCCGTCCGACGCAACTTCACAGGTGGAGTTGGCAGATGCATGGTGGGATGTGGCCGAGGCAACCGAGGATGCGTCACAACTAGCGATGTTTCAGCGGGCAGCCTTCTGGTGCCGGCAAGCGAAGCCCGATCTGGGCAGTTCTCTGCTGGCGGCCAAGGTGGCGAAAAGACTGGATCAATTTGCAGAAATGGAAATGGAGAGTCCGAAAAAGCCACATCGAGTGCCTGATGAAAAGCGCGCACCTGGTCCGAAGACTGCCAGACAGGGCAAGCTGGTCGATATCGGAATCGAGAATCCCGATCAGATTCCGGTCGGCAAGGTGCGAGAGCACAGCGTGAACGCTGAGGTGAGGCAGGTGAACACAAGTGCTGACGGACGTGTGTATGCCGCAGCGGCGTGGAGCGCCGGCATTAACTGCTGGAGTACGAGTACCGGCGACGTGGTCTTGACGATGCCGAACGAGCAGACCTTCTATGGCGTATCGCTTTCGCTTGAAGGAAAGCTTGCCATCTATGGTGGCCGAAGCCCTACGCTGCATGTTTTCGACGTGGCGACCGGAGAAGAGGTGAAGGCAATTCCGGTCCTCGGCTGGCAGTTTGCGCAGGCGCTGTCACGAGACGGAAAACACTTGCTCGTAGGCACCGAGCGGGGCCCGCATCTGTGGGACTTGGCCAGAGGAGCCGAGGTAGTCAGGTTCCGAGGATCGGCAGGTTGGGTTGAGGACGTCTGCTTTTCTGGCGATGAACGGTTTGTTGGCACCGCCAGCACAGACAAGACGGCTCGTGTGCACCTTCTGCCGACGGGACAGGAAGTGGGGCGTTTCCTGGGGCATAGCCATCATGTGCGGTCGATCGCGCTCTCACCCGACGGTCGTTTCGCTGTTTCCGGAGGCGACGACAAAGTGGCTCGCCTATGGGAGGTGGCTTCCGGGCGAGAGCTTCACCGCGTCGAACACCGCGAGGCCGTGTGGGGGGTAGCCATGACCGGAAATGGCCGCTATGCGCTCTCGACCGGCGGCGACTTGCAGTTGTGGGACCTGACCAATGGCCGGCGCGTTGCGCAGTTCGAAAAGGCCGGTACTCGGGTGGCCTTGCTGCCCGACAACCGGTTCGCCCTGACTGCAAGGGGTGGCCACGTTTTCCTGTGGCGTTTACCACTGACCGCGGCGGGACAAGCATTCGAAGGCGCCCACGAAACGCCCTAATCATTGCACGGCCGGCATTCTTCGACAGTCTCGACGCCATCGACCCTATGTCTGCCGAAAGAGATGGACCGACCGTTGGTCGAAGCCCGCGCGCCCAGAGCTTTGTAAAGTTGTTCGTCGATACCCTTGACTTGAAGCGTCGCCATGGTTTTCCTTCCTTCCCGGCACAACTGAAGTATAGCACTGGGGGCATGAAGACGCAACCGTTCTTCATGAACAGGCGGTCGCCGCGTCACCTTACCTTACAACTCCTCGCCCTGGGCCGGAGGTGGGCCGGGGTGAGGCGGCGTGGGCCCGGGCGCAGGGCCGGGCGGCGCGGGATATGGCCACTGCGGCCAGCGATTCCATTGCCCGTACGGGTTGATCCACGATTCGTACGGCGTGGTCCAGGGCCCTTGCGGATTGCCCCACGGGCCGTAGGGCGTCGCGCCGGCCCGATAGGGATACTGCCATTCGCCGTACGGCCGTATCTGCTCGCCTTGCCCCCACGTCTGCACGACGTGCGTATGGTCGAACGTGCCCTCCGCGCCCCGTATGCTGGAGCGCGTGTGCCGGTAGCCGCTTTCCACGAAGTTGGGAACCTCGCGGGCATAAGGCGTTTCCACCGCGGCATACTGGGCGACACGTTCGCCTCGGACAGGTTCGTGCGTGTACCGCGACGGTTGAAAGAACCAATCGGCTTCCGCTGCCGCTGTAAGAGTCAGGACAATTGCCATTCCTGCAATTGCCGCAGCTCGATGCCGAATCATGGGAGGTTTGCCTAACGCTGTTGAGTACCTATTGCTTTTCTGCGCCAACGACCATCAATTGCTCGGTTTCCGGATCGTACTGATAACGTTCTTCCGGACGGAGTTCGGGAAGGTTGATCCGGTTGAACTCGATTATCTGCGCCATGAACTCCTGGTGCGACTTTGGGGCATGGCCGTTGGTCGCCTTGTAGAGGTTCATGGCTTGCGGGATTTGAACCTCGAATACCAATCGCTCCGCGGCCCGCCATCGCGCGGCCAGCGGCGTTGCGATCGGGCCCGTGCCGTACCCGTGCCCCTTGCGGCCCACGCCGACCTCGGCAGGCCGCCCTTCTGCCGCTGGCGCAACAGCGTTCGCGGCCGGCCCCGTCTCGGCCGAGCCTGGAGCCGCAGGTGGCGCCGGGGGTGGCGGGGGGGCGAGGCCGGCCTCGGTTGGCGCGGGGGCGCTCGGTTGCGGATCGCCGCCGCAGCCCACCAGGATGCCACATACCAGCAGTACGGCAGGAAGCAATCGCATGACAGGACTCCAGGCACGGGCGCGTGAGGGGTTGCTATTGTTTTCGAAACATCTTCCGTTGTGTACGCAAAATGGGCGGTCCTTCAGCAATCGGATCGCCACCGGCCGAATGGCGACCGGCCGAATCGGCGCCGGTCGAATCGGCGCCGGTCGAATCGGCGCCGGTCGGATTGCTGCCGGCCACCCGGCCCAGATCGAATTGCCAGCTTGCCATCCGGTCCATCACGGCCATCCGCGTCATGTTGTAGTCCAGCGGTGTCAGCGTGATACTCCCCTTGGCCAGTTCGGTCAGGTCGGTGTTGTGTTCGGTGGGTTCGGCAGGCGGACTGCCGGTCAGCCAGAAGTATTCGCGGCCCCAGGGATCGAACCGTCGTTCGAACCGATCGTGGTGCAGCACCACGTCCATAGGGACGGTGCTGACATTGGGCGTAGTCCGCAGCGCGGCCTGGGGGATGTTCATGTTGTACAACTGCGGGTCCGGGCCTTTCTGGGCCAGTACCTGCTCGATAACCCCGGCGGCCAGCGCGGCAGCCTGATCGTAATCGGCATGTTCGTCGAACTCCAGCGAGACGGCGAAGCTGGTCACGCCGTAAAAGGCTCCTTCGATGGCGGCCGCCACCGTGCCGGAATACAGCACGTTAATACCGGCGTTGAATCCGCTGTTGATGCCACTGACGACCAGGTCGGGCATGCGCGGACAGATTTCGGTCGCACCGATCTTCACGCAATCGGCCGGACTCCCCTGCACGGCCCAACCCCAGGGGGCGTCTCCGTGGAAGACCTCTTTCACGATCAGTGGCGTCAGGTAGGTAATCGCGTGGCTGACACCGCTCTGCTCGGTAGCCGGGGCTACGACGTACACTTCACCCAAGCGGGCCAGGGCCCGACTCAGGGCCGCCAGACCGGGCGCGTAGATACCATCGTCGTTGGTAACCAGGATAAGCACTATAGATTCCTATCGTAATCGGGGCGCGTCCATGCAAACAGGTCACTACCTTCGATCATAATTGCCCCGGGCAAAAAACTCAAGGGGCCGTGACGTAAGTACTTGCTGCACAAGGATTTGTGATACGCGAATCCCTCTGCTGCGGAGAAAGACTTATCGGCAATATCCCGCTGCGAAGCGCCGGCCGTTGGGCCGCAGATCAGCCGGCAGTGCGACGGCGCTCATACCGGCCGCCGATCAAGATGAGCAGCCCGAATACAACCAGCAGAAGAGTTCCAGGCTCGGGCACTTCCAGTGGCGTGAGCCGGCCCGTGGCCAACGCTTCGATCATGCTGCCTGACAGCACGCGTCGGAACAGGGCCAGGTCGTCCAGGTTGCCATTGAACCAGCGGCTGGTTTGAAAACTCGGATTGTCATGTCCGCCGAAGACGACCGTCCAGGTCGACTGCGGCAGATTCAGGCCGAACGAGGTGTCGGAACGCTCAAGCTCCCCATCGACGTACAGCAGTAACTCCCCCAACTCGCTATCGTGCACCACGGCGACATGGCGCCACTGGCCCGCTGCCGCAGCGCCGCTGACCGAGAGGTTCACATCCTGCGAACCTTCGTAGTAGCCGCTTAAGGTAAGCGTCGTGTTATCCTCCCCGCCGTACAGGTAGAACTCATTGCCGCCGCCGAATCCATCGCCGCTTCCCAGGTGGAAGATGAAGTCGTTCGAACCGATATTGGCCCGGTTGTACCAGCCGGCAAAGGTCCACGAGTCGTTGCTGAAGTCGAGTTCGCTGGCCGACAGGTCGAGCGTAAGCCGGGCCGCGTTGTGAAGCTCCGCAGTACCGGCTTCATCCAGTCGCAACGATTGCGTACCGGCCAGGGCGGCCGGGGCCGAGGCTGCATAGCTATAGCTCCCCGTACCGTACGCCGAGAGTGTTCCGTCTCGGTGATGGCCCGAATAGTCTGTAGCAAGTCCGTCTGCCGTCGTATCGGGCGCTTCGAAAGAATAGTAGGCCACCGGCAAGTAGACGCCCTGCCGCGAGTTCGCCAACGCATCGAGTTGGGCGGCGTCCAGGTCTGTCGTCTTGCTCAGCACGGCCCGGTCGTACGAGAATCCGTCTTCTCGCGTGTCCAAGCGGAACTCGACGAACGGGGCAGCCACGTCGGCTTCCGTAATCGTATAAATCGGGCCGTTGGTGATCCAGTTGTACGTTCCATCCACGTAACTGCCCGTCCCGAACGACTCGGTTGGAGCCGTGTCGAAACCGGTGGGACGAAAGAGCGAATCCTCGTTCCCGTGGTCTGCGTTGAAGCCCGATTCGAACGACGTCGAACGAAGATAGAACTTGTAATCGCCCGTTTCGGTGAACTTGATGCGATACGTCGCCTGACCCGTGCTGTGACCCGAACCATACTCGGCGAACAGCGCGGCGCCGCCGGAGGCGTTCGATCCGGGAGGCAAGATATCGATTGCAGGTGTTTCTTTCGACTGCGCGACCGGATTGTCGATTGTGGCGACCGCCCAGCCGTAGGTCGAATTCACAATTCGGTCGGCATCTTCTGCCTCAACGGCCACGAAGTCGCCCTGCTGGAAGACAATGGCTGCCACTGCTTCCCCTCTGCCGCTGGCAAGCATGAGCCCCAGCGCAAGAAGCACCGCCGTCCGAAACTGCCCGAGAAAGAGATACCGCATTTTTCGCTCCTCGACAACCGCTCGATTGCCGTCGATGAGAGTACCGTTTCCGTAACCCACAAATCCAGCCTCATTTTCCCATCAGAGCCCCCGGTTGTCAAGTTTTTCGGTAAGAACCTCACTTTCGCCATTCCGACTGCCCGCAACGCCCCCCCGTTTTTAGTTGACAGTTGACAGTGATCAGTTGTCAGCAACGCGCTGACGCGGACGGCTCGGGCGGCTGGAAGTTGGCAGGCGGGGGGTGGAGTTCGGGGGTGCGGGCACGGACTTGCGTTTCACGGAAGGGCTCGTTGCTCGACTCTGCGAGTCGAGGCCAAGTGCAGCAACGACAGGCATGCCTGAACCACGAAGAACACGAAAAGAGGGATGCAGGCTCGGAGCGTCAGGTGGTTGGGTGGCGGAGCCAAACGATTGCCGCCGTCTCAGTTTCGTGTGTTCTGTGGTTTTCGTGGTCTGTTCATCCGTGAAGATATATGAAGCCGTCCGTGTTTCATCCGTGGCTCATCATCCAGACGTTCTTCCTCCGCCTCGCCTCGTCCGGGCCTGCCGTGTCGCTCGAGCGAATGATTGACCACGACAGGCCGGTTGCCCCGCTGGACCTAAGCTGGCGCGAACGGACCGAACGCGCAAGCCCTCCGGTGCTTGACAGAATGGGGTGTCCGGCGGATATTCATCCGGAAGGTGGGGGTGAGCAAGCAGTATGCGAGAGGAACGGCCATGAAATGGAAAACCCTGATCGGGCTGGAGGCCGGCCCTGGCAGAAGGCATTGTTCCAGGTGATCTTCCTGGCCATCGTGCCGACCTACCTGAGCCTGCTGCTGTTCGGCGCCCACTATTTCCTGGTGGTGCGTGTGTTGCGGCTGATTCGCGTGTTCCGGATTCTGAAACTGGGCCGGTACGTGCAGGCAGGCGATATGATCTGGCAGGCGCTGGCGGCCTCGCGGCAGAAGATTGCCGTGTTTCTGATGGCCGTGTTGTCGCTGGTCGTCGTGATTGGGACGTTGATGTACCTGATCGAAGGCGAGGAAGCCGGGTTCACCAGTATTCCGACCAGCGTGTATTGGGCCATTGTAACGATGACCACGGTCGGCTATGGCAGGCCAGTCTGTTTAGCTGGCCGGTCATGATTCGGCCAGGGCGAGCCCGACGGGGACGAGACTTTGTGATCGGCGATTCGCACGAGGCAAGCGTGCCGAAGAGACTTGCCACACACTCACGCCCAGCCCCTTGACGGACCGGTTTGGCTGGCGTAATATTCGTATATTCGAATGTGCGAACAACCGAAGGAGACGCCGCGTGAATCAGATCCACCGCTGGCGAGGGGCGGCCGACCGACTGCGTTTGCTGGGCCATCCGGTCCGGCTCGCGCTGTTGGACGAACTGCTCAAGGCGCCCAAGTGCGTCACCGACATCCAGGACCTGCTCCACGTGCGGCAGGCGAACGTGTCCCAGCACCTGGCGGTCCTCCGGCAGGCGAAGATTGTCGACTATCACGAGGACGGCAATCTCCGGTGTTATTACATCCTGTGCCCGGACCTGGTGCGCGACCTGCTCCGGTTTCTCGGCCATGAGTACGCGAGCAAACCCAAAAACGCCGCGCAGGTCCGGCGAGCGGCGCACGTCGAACATGCACGGGCTGCGCGTGCGGTGTCCGCATCGGCGGAATGAACAGAATGACTGAAACTACGTTACGGAGTGTTGAAACGTGAAAGGTGCTAGTATTGTCGTCAAGAGTCTCGAAGATCTTGGCGTGAAACACGTGTTCGGCTATACGGGCGCAGCGATCCTCCCGGTCATGGACGAATTGGGGCAAAGCTCCATCGAAATCGTTGTGAACTCGAACGAGCAGTCGGCCGCCTTCAGCGCGGCAGGCTATTCCCGCTCGAGCGGCAAGGTGGGCATCGCCATCGTGACCTCCGGGCCCGCCATTACCAATGCGCTGACCGCCGTGGCCGATTCCTACGCCGACAGCATTCCACTCATCGTCATCGCAGGGCAGGTGCCGGAGCACAAGATCGGAACCGACTCGTTCCAGCATATCGACGTGGCGTCCGTCTTCGGGCCGACCGCAAAGAGCGTGGTCTCCATTACGAGCATCGGCGATATCGAATCGGTCATCAAGGACGCCTACTTCCAGGCGCAGGCCGGCAAGCCGGGGCCGATCGTCATCGATATGCCGATCAACCTGCAACAGAACATCAATCGGTACACGGGCAACAACCTGGACCGGTTCATCCATACGTACCACGATGAACGCCACCTTTCGGACCGGCAGTGCGAGCAATTCTTCGCCCTGTTGACGGAGGCGAAGCGCCCACTGCTGTACCTGGGCGGCGGGCTCAATTCGCAGGCGGGCAGCGCCGCGATCCGCCGCTTCAACGCGCGGTTCCAAATCCCATCGGTGAACACGCTGATGGGCAAGGGCGTGGTCGACGAAAACGACGCGACGTCGCTCGGCCTGCTCGGCATGTTCGGTACGCCCTACGCGAACAAGATCATTCAGGACAACGATTTCTTCTTCGCTATCGGCGTTCGCTGGGACGACCGCGTGGCCGAGAAAGTCGGGTTCGCCATCCATGCGAAAATCGCGTACATCGATATCAATCCGCAAAAGGTCTTCCAGATTCGCAACGAACGGAACCCGGAATTCTCCTTCATCGGCGATGCTGCAACCGTACTGGACGACCTGACCGACTACGCCGAACGAAAGGCAATCGCCATCGGCATCGATACATGGCGGCAACATGCCACACGCCTGAAGCGAACGTGGCCCTTGGACTATCGGCGCGATGGGGAACTCATCCAGCAGGCGGAAGTGCTCGACCGGCTGAACGCGCTGATTACGGAGGACACGATCATCACTACGGGCGTGGGCAACCACCAGCTTCTGGCCGCGCAATACCTGCGTATGAGCCGGCCGAAGAGGTTCCTCACCGCCGGAAGCTTCGGAACCATGGGGTTCGGCATGCCGAACGCCGTCGGCGCCCATTACGCCAATCCGGAGGCCACGGTCATTGTCATCGACGGCGACGGCAGTTTCCGAATGAACATGGGCGAAATGCACACCATCGGCACGCTCGACCTGCCCATTAAGGTCTTGTTGTTGAACAATCGGAGCGACCAGATGGTGAAAAACCTGGAAGACACGCTCTACGGAGGGCGGCATTCGGCCACCGAGCGTAAGTGCGACGTGAATTTTGCCGAAATGGCGAAGCACTGCCACTTCAATTTCGCACGGCGAATCGATTCGTGCGAAGACCTTCCCGCTGCGATTCAAGCGTTTATGGCGGCCGACGGACCCTGCCTGCTGGAAGTCATTACCGACAACGAAGAGGTGCTCTATCCGGTGGTCCGTCCCGGCACATCGTATGCCGATATGGTGCTAGGGCCGTACATCAAGGAAGTTCCGGAGGACGAGTGAACCCGGAACCATCCTACCTGGCTGACGAGGCTTCGTTTGAGATGGCCAGGGAATCATCCGCCGGTTGCGAGGGGCAATCGCGCGCGAGCAGGTCGTACTGGATCATTGCGCTGACGGCATGTTGCACGTAGTCGATCCGGATTTCACCGGATCGATCGTCGACGAACCAGAATGTGCCGTCCGGCTTTCGCGCGAGCGCCTCGCGGGGCACGCCGCCGCGATGTGGCCCGGAATCGATTTGCGAACGCTTGAGGAACCCGATCCCCTCATCGACGGCCAGCCGAATCTCCTTGCGCAGTTCTGCTTGCTCGTCCGGCAAAAACTCAAGTGCGGCAATCAGGCCCTCCAGCCGGGTTGCCGTCGGGCAGGTGCGGCTGTTGAACGTCAGGCTGCCCTCGGCCTCGGCATTCGGTGCACAGTGGGGGCGGCCGATGAGAATGCTGCGGCAAACTTGGATGGCATGATGCATGATGATCTCCCGCTGCTGGGGCGTCATGGCTTCGGGCGCCTGATCGAACAGCCGGGCCGTGGCCAGCAGGGCCCAATGATCGGCCTCGACGGTAACGAAGCCGCGCCGTTGGTCGGCCAGGTACAGAAGCGTCTTGATGGCCGCTTCCTGCCAGACGGGCGAGGGATCGAGCTGGTTGAGCATGACCAATCCCAGGGCCGCTTCGCCTGGATAGTAGAGCGATTGCCACTGGCCGTCGCGCCCGCCCGATTCGGGGGAGTACTTGGAGTAGTAGCTGCCGTCTTCTCGCTGCATGAAGACCAGGAACCGGCCCAGACCCCGCAACTGCTCGATGGAGGTGGCGCCGGGAGAGATGCGTTCGACACTCAGCAGGGCGACCAGGCCGAGCGCCGTGCCGCCCAGCTTCACTTCGGCCGCATCGTCGGTGCCCTCGATCTCCGGCATCGACCAGATGGCCAGCAGCCCGGCTTCGTTCGGCGCCAGGTGCATCGAGGTCTCCTTCATCCACTCGGCGGCCCGCACCATGACCTCGCGAACCGCCGGGTTCGGCTGATACTGGTCGATCATGCCCAAGGCATAAATCGCGCCGGCATGGCGGACGATGTTGTACTTCGGTTTGGCCTCAACGGCCGGGTCCAGATGGATCCGATAGACGAACTGGCCATCCGGCCCGCAGGCGTTGACCATGTACTCAGCCCCGGAGGCAATTGCCTGCTGCAGGGGACCCTCGGGCATCGTAATCGGCTGCCGGGCCGATTCGGGCGTCCGATTGCAACCGGCAATCGGCGCAAAGGCGGCAAGCAGCGTCATGAAGAAGAGTCTCTTACCGCGTCGAAGTCCTTTCATCCGCGTTCCTCCGATGCTTCCGTCTGGCCCTATTTCGGCATTCTCGGGGCGGAGGGTAGCAATTGCCGGCGGGCGAGTAAAGGGCAAAACTAGTCGCCCCCTGACAGCGGGAGGGCGGTGGCCGCCGGCAACCGGGCTACGTAGAATGGTAGTTCTGTCACGGACGCTAGAACAGGGAGTTTCTCATGAATGTCATTGACGCCATTCACACGCGACGCAGTATCCGCAAGTACGAAGATCGGCCCATACCCGACGATGCGGTCGAAACGCTTTTGGCCGCGGCCATGACGGCCCCGAGTGCGCGCAACGCACAACCGTGGCATTTCGTGGTGATCGACGATCGCGCGCAGCTCGATGCCTGTGCCGAAGTCTGTCCTCATGCCGCCATGATTCGCGGCGCGCCGCTGGCCATTGTCGTTTGCGGCGATCTGGACCTGGAGAAGTCCGAGGGATACTGGCCTCTGGACTGTGCGGCAGCGGTCGAGAACATGCTGCTTGCGGCCGAAGGCATCGGTCTCGGCGCGTGCTGGTGCGGTGTCTGGCCGCGAGAGGCTCGGATCGAGGGGCTCCGGAAGCTATTCGATCTGCCCCCGCGCATCTTTGCCCACAGCCTGGTCGTTCTCGGCTACCCGAGCGAAAAGCCGGGCCGCAAGGAGCGCTACCGCCCCGATCGCATCCATCGCAATCGGTGGTAACGGGCCGCGTGTAAACTCGACAAGGTCGGACGTCTCGCAAGAGCAGGGATTTGTCGGCAGGATTCGATAGATGAACCGCTTGCGCGACGGGTATCCGAGGCGATTGCCATGCCTGGTCACCTGTGCTATATTGCCTCGGGCGTTATCTCTAAAACAATTGCCACATCTGAGTATCGGGAACTCATTCAAGACATGGTTTGCTTGTATCCTAAGAGACTGTGCCATCGACACGGGAGAGCACCGCGATGTTGACTCGGTTGAAGGTGCGTAATTTCAAGCAGTTTGAAGATGTGGAGATTGATCTCGGTAAAGCCGTGGTTCTTATCGGCCCCAACAACTCAGGCAAGACGACCGCACTGCAAGCATTGGCGCTGTGGGAAATTGGTATTCGACGATGGAACGAGAAACGCATGGGCAAGTCTTCGCCGGAAAAACGTCCGGGGGTGACAATCAACCGGCGCGATTTGGTTTCCATTCCGGTGCCTTACGCAAATCTACTCTGGCGCGATCTTCACGTTCGTAACGTGGAACGGATAGAAAGCCGGGGCAAGAAGTCCTCCAAGACGAATAACATTCGAATCGAGATCATTGTCGGCGGTGTCACTGGCGGCAATGCCTGGGAATGCGGGCTCGAGTTCGACTATGCGAACGACGAGTCCTTTTACTGCCGGCCTTTACGAACCGATCCTGGTGCTACAGGCCGGATGCCTGTTCCCTCGGAGGCCGGCGATGTTCAAATGGCATTCTTGCCGCCCATGTCGGGACTGGCTGATCGAGAGTTCTTGAAACAGCCTGGGGAAATCAGTGTTCTTATCGGACAAGGGCAGACCGCGCAGGTGTTGCGCAACCTGTGCTACCAAATATACCAAGACGAAAGCCAATCCGAACGTTGGCGTAATCTGGTTGCACACACGCGATCTCTTTTCGGAGTGGAACTGCAGGCTCCGCAGTATGTTGCCGAGCGAAGTGAAATCACCATGTCCTACGTGGATCAGCGCGGAAACACACTGGGGTTGTCCTCTTCGGGCCGCGGTTTACAGCAAAGCCTTCTGTTGCTTGCTCATCTGTATGCGAATCCGCGGGCTACGCTCCTGCTTGATGAACCGGACGCCCATTTGGAGATATTGCGCCAGCGCCAAACGTATAACCTTCTGATTGAGGTCGCAGAACAACAGGGGTCGCAAATCATCGCCGCCAGTCATTCCGAGGTCGTGCTTGGCGAAGCCGCCGGCCGAGATGTGGTCATCGCCTTTGTTGGAAAGCCTCATAGAATCGATGACACGGGCGGTCAGGTTCTCAAGTCTCTGCGGGATATCGGTTTCGAGCACTACTACCAGGCACAAGAAACGGGTTGGGTGTTGTACTTGGAGAATTCAACCGATCTTGCGATATTGCGGGCTTTTGCAGAAAGGCTTGAGCATCCTGCCAGACGGCACCTTGAGAGACCCTTTGTCAAGTACGTCGAAACCAATCTCCCACAGAGAGCGCGCGATCATTTCTTTGGCCTGCAAGAAGGAAAGACCGATCTGGTGGGAATCGCCATCTTCGATCGACTCGAACGCGACCTGCAACGTCACGATGCACTCCACGAGACAATGTGGCGTCGCCGTGAGATCGAGAACTATTTCTGCACCGAAGAGGTGCTCATGGCCTACGCAACGCATGACCTGCCCGACGATTTGTTTGGAATGGCTGAAAGCGAGTCGAGAAGACAGGCAATGCAAGACTCTGTCGCCGAGGTGGCCGCAGCTTTGGAGACGCTGGGGAAACCCGACCCCTGGTCGCCGGAGATTAAGGCAACGGATGAGTTTCTCGAGCCCCTGTTTCAGAAGTTCTTCCGAAAATTGGGATTGCCCCTTCAATTGCGAAAATCGGAATACAGTCTGCTGGCGAAGCTGCTTCCCCGCGATGCGTTTGATCCTGAGATTAGCGAAAAACTCGATGCTATCGTTAAGGTTGCGAAGCTGGCGAAACCAAACAGATGAGCATTGTTCATCGAGCCGCGCCAAATGCGCAAGAAGACCGAATACCATCTTCGACGACCGTCATGTCGTGAACTGTACCTGTTTGATCTGATCGGCGCTCCTATGAGACAAGCTATCCTACTATCGCTTTGTGTTGCCGCTACGTTCATGGGCAGGTTCTCCTCGCTGCATGCCGCAGAGAAGCCCATGCCGAACATCGTCCTGATGATGGGCGACGACCATGGCTGGGAAGAAACCGGCTATAACGGCCATCCGTACGTGCATACGCCCGTGCTCGATGAAATGGCGGCGACCGGCTTGCGCCTCGACCGGTTCTATTCGGGGCACCCGTCCTGCTCGCCCACGCGAGGCAGCTTCCTCACCGGCCGGCATCCGAACCGGTACGGAACCTTCACGCCTGGCTGGTCGCTGCGGCCGGAAGAAATCACCGTAGCCAGCATTCTCGGCAAGGCCGGTTATCACTGCGGGCATTTCGGTAAATGGCACGTGGGAACGGTCAAGGCCGGCTCGCCGACCAATCCGGGCGCCATGGGCTTTGACGAGTGGCTGTCGCACGACAACTTCTTCGAACTCAACCCCTACCTGTCGCAAAACGGCGGCCCGCCCCGGAAGTTCGAGGGCGAAAGTTCTGCGATTGTCATCGATGAAACGATCCGATTCATCGGGCGCGCCCGGCAGAAGGGGAAACCAT
Source organism: Thermoguttaceae bacterium (assembly GCA_040772845.1). Lineage (GTDB taxonomy): Bacteria > Planctomycetota > Planctomycetia > Pirellulales > Thermoguttaceae > PWXP01. Next base: position 2,341,226 of record JAXGXG010000001.1, on the reverse strand, counting down.
TCCTCGCCATCGTATGGTTCGGCTCGCCCCACGAACCGTATAGCGGCCTGCCGCAAGACCTCGCCCTGTACGACGACCTGCCGGCCAGATACGGAGACCGAACTGTCCGGCTGACTTCCAACGAAACCGGTCTGCAGGTGGAGCGGCCGCTGGGCGCGGTCTTGCGGGAGCGGTATGCCGAGATCACGGCCATGGATCGCGCGATCGGAACGCTCCGCAACTACCTGGCCAAGGAAGGCCTGCGCGAGAATACGCTGGTCTTCTACTGTGGCGACAACGGCACACCCCGGTCCGGCCTGCTACAATCGCCGCACCGCGGCATGAAGGGGCAGGTGTACGAGGGAGGCGTTCGCGTACCGGGCCTGATCGAGTGGCCGGCCCGCATTTCCAAGCCGCGCGCCAGCGATGTCAACGCCGTCACGACGGACCTGCTGCCGACACTATGTTCGCTGGTCGGACAACCGGTTCCGGACCGCCCGCTGGACGGCGTCGACCTCAGCCCGCTGATCGACGGGACCATGACCGAGCGCCCTGCTCCGATCTTCTTCTGGTGCTTCAATACGCGGCGTTTTGCAGGGTTGGATCTGGAGCCATGGATCGAGCCTGAACTGCAGAAAGGCACGACCCCGCTGGTCAAACTGTCGGGCGGAATCGCCACGCGCAACTTCCGGAACGTACGCCATCCGGCCATCACCGAGGCAGACTTCCTCGGCCCCCGAACACTGGTCGAGAATCGGTTCAAGCTCGTGCTGCACGACAAGAAGGACGGCACGGCCAAGGCCGAGCTTTTCGACCTGCGCAACGACCCGGGCGAAACGCGCGACCTGAGCGCCGAGTATCCCGACCGGGTCCGCGATATGCAGAACCGCATACGCGACTGGCAGGAATCCGTTCTTCACAGCGTGGCAGGTGGAGACTACGGCAAATGACGGAAAACACTACTCGCAAGGAGTTCGACACCATGGCGGAGCCGCTGCAGTGGCAATGGGACGAGGCCCAGCAGGTGGGCACCGATTACACCGACGTATTCGAAGTGGAGCGGTACGAACGCCGCATGGGAACGTTCCGCGATCTGGCGGTGGAAGATGCCGCCATCCTGGACATGCTTGCGGTGTCCGAGGGCTCGCATATTCTGGAAATCGGGACCGGCACGGGCCATTTCGCCCGCGTGGCGGCCCAGGCCGGACATCGAGTCATGGCGTTGGACGTCTCGCCCGTCATGCTCCAGTATGCCGAGCAGCGCGCCAAGGCCGACGGTCTATCAGGTATCGAATGGCGGCGTACGGGGTTCCTGGCGCTGACGGCGCCGCCGGCCACGTTCGATGCGGCCGTCTCGGTTGTCGCCTTGCACCATCTGCCGGACGTGTGGAAGGCCGTTGCCCTGCACAACATTCGTACGGCGATGAAGCCGGGTGGAAACTTCCTGCTGGGCGACGTCGTCTTTTCGGACCAGCGCGATCCTCGCCCGCAAATGGAAGCGTGGATTGGCAACATGCCCGAGGCCATGCACAAGGAAGTGGCGAATCATATCGCCAAGGAGTACAGTACGTTCGACTGGATCATGGAAGGCCTGCTCACCCGCGCCGGCTTCTCCATCCGAAGCATCGACCGGACTCACGCCCCATTGATCCAGTATCTTTGCGTTGCCGAACTGGAAACATGAATGGAGCGTATTACTGCACAACGACGAAGGAGCATGACACGGAGAAGAATGAGCAAATGGGGCATTGGCCCCAGGATCACGGTTGCCATGCTACTGGCGGCCCTTCTGGCGGGTATCGCAACCTGGCTATGGCCGGCAGTTTCTACCGTCCGTGTGCTACCGCAATACGTGGCGATTCCATGCGGCCTGATCCTGCTGGCCGTAGGCCTGCCCTTGTGGCGGTTTGGCGTGCCGGCCGTGATGCGTGCGTATCAATCCGATCGCCTGGTGACAACCGGTGTGTTCGGCATGGTGCGCAATCCGATCTATGCGGCATGGATCGTGTTCAACGTTCCCGGCATCGCCCTGGTCTACCGGTCTTGGCTGCTACTGCTACCGTCACTGGTCGGTTATCTCCTGTTCAAAAAGTACATCCGGCACGAAGAAGCCTATCTGGAGGACCGATTTGGAGATGCCTATCGGACCTACAAGGCCGCCGTGCCAGCACTTCTTCCCCGATTTTGGGGCAGGAGTCGGAAGCAACAGCACAGCCCGGAAGAAGACGTGTGATGGACATATCGCCTGCTACCGTTGAAGACGCCGCTGCCATTTTCGATCTGCAGCAATGCGCCTACCAGAAAGAAGCCGCGATCTACAACGACTTCGCCATTCCGCCATTGGTCGAAACGCTGGACGAACTACTCGCCCAGTTCCGCACGAAGACGTTTCTGAAGGCCGTTGAGGATGGCCGGATTGTCGGTTCCGTCCGTGCGTTCCAGAAGGACGGCACGTGTCATGTCGAACGGTTGATCGTGTATCCCGACTGTCGGCGGCGAGGCATCGGAACCGCACTGCTCGAACAGATTGAAGTTGCCCATCCTGCCGCCGTCCGGTTCGAACTGTTCACCGGCCACAAGAGTGTTGATAACCTCCGGCTGTACGAGCGGCTTGGCTATCGCCCTTTTCGCGAGCAGTCCGTTCACGAGCAGCTCACGCTCGTCTTTCTGGAGAAGCACGTCAACCATATGTAACCCGAAACGCCGGATTCACTTGCCCCACGCTGCGTGCTTGTATGCCGAACGCGCCAGCGCGTGCAAGCTCGAAGCGCAAGCGAGTGGGTCCAGTACAGCACACCGTCGCCAGAGGGCGCCGAGTACATTGCCGTATGCCAGCCTGCCTTTTCGCCGGCACTGGTCCATCGGGATGAAGGAGCATGACACGGTGACCAGAAGACTGGCGTCAACACGTACATGTGGACCGTTCCAGAACACAGCCAAGGATGGTAGAATACTGCTGGGTGAGCCTTCGTCAGCCAATCAAACGGGACGGGTTCAATTATCGCTGAACACGGACACCAAAAGGACCCATGGCCGGGCCACATTCCCGCGATGTTCTTGCCGCCGCAGGCGGCGGAACAAACCGGGAATCAACGGGGAGGTGGGGTGGTGCGTAGCAAGCGAGGAGAGGGCACTTTGGTCATCCCAGAAATTGCTACGCAAGCTGTGATTGCTATTGCATCGTAGGCTTAGCGCACGGCGATCGGCTGGACGTGGCTGGCCATGATGTGCCGCGCGCGCTGCTCCGGAATAAAGCCTGCGGTGCCGGTAACGCCGACGCGCTGTCCAACGTAGTAACGCAGATTCAGCCCGGGCGTGGGTGTTACGTAACACTCGGGCTTTCCTTGCTCGTCCAGCAGGACAAACTGCGGCGTACCGGGTTTGCCCGATGTGACGCGAGTCAGTTGGCCCGTGCCGTCGAATCGCGACAGCGTGCCGCCGGCGGCCGAGCCGGGCTGCATGGGGCTGAGCTGTGCCCAACGCTGATTTGTCCGATCGGTTTGCTCGCGCAGCGCAGCCACCTGCTGGTGACGCTCTTTGAGATCTGCGAACTGGCCGATCTTATCGACCAGCGTGCGGGCGTGACCTCGTTCCACGGCCGTTTGTGCCTCGTGGAGGAGCTGTTCGGCCTTCAGTTGCAGGCGGTCGAAGTGCCATACGGTCGGCTCCTCGGCCACCATAGCGCTCAGTTCCAGATTGATTTGTTCGACTTCTTCTCGGAATTGTTCGGGGCCGAGGACTTTCGGACCGGGAGGCCGATACTGGGTCGCCACGTGGGGCGGGCTTGCCGGTGGACTGTCGGGATGCGGGACGAGTGGCGAGTTTGCCGCCGCGTCTGCCGGCGGTGCGGCCAGCGGGCTCTGCTCGGCGCCGCCTGCCGGACGTACTCCGATGGGAACCGGTTCGCGGTCCACGTATCGGCCAGAGATCCAGCGGAACTCACCTGAAGGGGGTGCGATTTTGTACCATCGCTTGGCGCCCGACTCGTCCATTTCTGTGCCGAGCACTTCGACCACTTCGGCCTTTTGGAGTCGCACCTGGATGATGTCCTTGATATCGCTGAAACGGCTTCCGATCCGAGCGGCGACGTTTTCGCCATTGACCACGGCCAGATTGTCATCGCCCGGACTGAGGTAGCGCGCCGAGACCCAGGAGAAGCTCTCCTTGGTAGGCCGGATGGCGTACCATCCGCCCGGATCGTGACGGTAGACCTCGACCGTTTCGCCGGCGGCCAATTTTTCTGTGGGGTAGTAGTTTTGCCCTGGTCCGCTTCGCACGTAAACGTCGTCGGCCGTAACGTGAGCCGTGTACGGGAACTGCGGCTCTTCGGCAGACAGGGCGATTGTCTGGGTGAGGCAGGCAAGCACGACAAGCAGAAACCGCATGAAATCACCTCCGAAGCAAACAGCACGAAACGCGACGAGATATCGAGACATCTTCTCGCCAAGACAAGCCCTCGCCTTGTAGCCGAACTGTGCCAATGGAGCAAGGGCAGTTTTCCTGGGAACGGGAATCCTGGAAGCCTTGGAAAGCTGGGGGAGTGTTGGCTGCCCGATTGCTGAGACTGCGAATTGTCGCTGGTCGCCGCTTCACATGGCCAGTAGCCGTGTCCTGGGAGGCATGTCCGTTCCTGCACGCCTGTCGCTATCTGCATATCGGTCTGCATCTCGATACGTCCGTTTCTGCGCCCTGGGCGACGAGCGGCGGATCGAGGCGATTCAAGACACGGGGTCACAGAAAACCCACCTGCAGGGCTGTCGGGCGATATCGAGGCATTCTCCGGATTCTTGCTGCCGAAGCGGAACTCTTGTCGAGTTGCACGGTTTATGAGAGTAGAACTTACTCCCCTTCTTTCCCCTGATTCAAGGAGATGTGTGATGAAGAAGATGCACCTTGTAGCGACGGCGGTCGCAATGATCGCGCTGGCCACGGCAACGGCCTGGGCCGATCCGCCGGACGAAGATCGTCCCGGCCCGCCGCCCCAGCGCGGCCCGATGCACATGTTCGAACGCCTCGGCGGCGATGACGGGGCAATCGTGCTCGATGAACTGCCGGAACAGATGCCGGAGCAGTTCAAACAGCGGCTCGCCGAAGCGGATAAGGACGGCGACGGCAAGGTAACGCGCGACGAGTTCGAGGCGGGTCTGGACGCCGCGCGCAAACGGTTTGCCGAACGCCGCAAGGATGGCAAGCCACGCGGGGAAGGACGCCCCGACCGCCCGTCTGGCGACGGCCCCAAACCCCGCGATCGCGATGAGGATATGGACGGCCCGCCACGCCGCCCCGGCCCCGGATTCGATCGCCCGCCCATGCCCGATCTGAAGAAGGTCTTTGCCCGAATGGACCGTGATGACGACGGTAATCTGAGCCTCGAGGAGTTCACCGAAGGAATGCGCCGGATGCACAGGCATATGATGGGTCACCATGGGCCCATGGGAATGCATCACGGCCCGCATGGCCGACCGCCTATGGGACCGCCCATGTGGGGATATCCAGGCGCGTTTGCGCACCGGGGCCCCTGGGGCATGCCCTACGGTCCCGGCAAAGGTTTCTCGCACGGAAAGCCTTGGGATCGCTCCAACGCCTGGGCCCATGGCCCGCGTGGTCCGAAGAAGGATCGTCCGGAAGCCGGTCCCGATCGTGGCCCGCGTGGTCCGAAGAAGGATCGTCCAGAAGCCGGTCCCGACCGTGGTCCGCGCGGTCCGAAGAAGGATCGTCCAGAAGCCGGTCCCGACCGTGGTCCGCGCGGTCCGAAGGGGCCCCAAGGCGAACCGCCTGAGCAGAAGCCTTCGGAAGAAGCCTGATCTGTAACGGCGGTCGAGCGTTTCGCTGGAGGTTGCCCCGTAGAATGGCGGGCACGTATCGGCCGGACGGTCGGTTCCATCGGCCCGAATCGATACGGTCGGCCTTCATCTACCTCCGAGCGACTGTATGGGCCCGGCAAGCGGTCTATGGCTTGCCGGGCCCTTTCTATTTGGGGGGACATTGTTAATGCACACGGTCTGCAAGGGTTGTCTTGGACGGCGGTTGAGGCCAACGGGGCAGGAAGACGGAATTGTAATTTTTACAATTGCTTCGACGCGTTCGACAGGCAATAGTTTCCAGGCGTTGCGTTGGCCGAAGACATATTACGGCCGTCGTGGAACCAACCCGCGGAACACACGCAGGTACAGCCCTGCCGGGCCAACGGCCGACCAACGCACGGACGCTATCGGGGCGCTGCCCCGAATAGGCATATGCGGCGCCGTTGGGCGAGAAAGGAGTGTCCCCATGAGTCGGACGAAATGGGCCTTCGCCGTCTTCTGTGTTGCTCTGGTGATTGCGATGGGCAACGCAATGGGTAGGGCCGATTGTGTGAACTGCGAGGGTGGCCCGGCCGTCGGTTTCGGTGCGTCGGCGTGCCGTGGGCCGTTATTCGGCACCGAGCCAGGCTGCTGTGAGCATCCGCCCTCGCCGTGTGACAACGCGTGGGACGGGTACTGCCAGGAGAAGCTCAAGTGGAAGCAGTTCTGGCATAAAGTAGGTACGGGCTACTGGGTGCCGCCAAGGACCAGGGGGCCGGTGTACGGCGCCATGCCAAGTGGGTTCTGCCCTTCGTGTCGGGTGGTAGAGTCTTCGGCTATGCAACCGTCCGGCGACTACCAGGTTGAAGAGCAAGACTCGGCGCGTTCGCCTGCTACCAAAGACGAACCGGCTCCGGCGCCTGGGCCGCCACCCCTGCCAGAGCCGATGGCCGAGCCCGATCAGACACCTGAGCCGACTCCTCAGGTCCCGGGCCAGGCACGAGTCCCGTGGGAGTTCAGTCGTTAGTTTACCATCAACAACCCCAAACGGTTATTTGAACTTGACTCTTCGAGAAACCTCCGCGGCGGATGAACTCTTCCCGAGTTCGTCCGCCGCAGCTTTTGCGCCTTACTCAAACGTCTTCGGTACCGGCGGCAGGTCGGCCGTCAGCACGGGCGGCGCCGCGCGGCCGGACGTCGAGACGTCGAACGGTACGAAGCCGATCTTCAGTGCCGGTGAATCGGCGCCAAGTGTGAAGTCGCCTTCCTGCGGCGCCTTGAAGCCAGGATCGGCGATGATCGAGTGTACGTCTTTCTTCCGCTTCTCCTGCCATGTCTTCAGGTCCATGCCTTGGTAGATGACCACCGGGTGCTCGGGATTGAAGAACACGTTGTAGTCGGTAACGAAATTGTCGTCGCGCCAGTTCGATCCGTAGGCCGGGCTCTCGTTGTCCCAATAGAGGATGTTCCGTTCAAACGTGAACGAAAGATGATCTTCCGTCCGCGTTCGCTGTACCTGCTGCTGTGTGCCGAAGGCGAGAATGTTGTTCCGGATCTGGTTTTCTTGCCCGTAGTGCTGATGAAACCCGGCGTTCGTGGTGCGGTAGATCAGGTTGTTCTCCATGACGATGTGCGAAGAACCTTCGTCCGTATAGAGTCCCCAGCCGCCGTAGCGGTAGCTGGTGATGTCGTGGAACACGTTGTGGTGGATGTGCGTACCGGGTGAAACGCCCAGTGTATAGACACCGCCCATATCGCTCAGCACGCCCTGGCCAATGTCGTAGGCGTGATTGTAGGCCAGCTCGTTGTGATGGGCCGGCGTGTTGTGGTAGCCCCAGGTCCAGCCGATCGAGAAGCTGGAGTAGTAAAGGTCGTGGACCGTGTTGTGCAGCACACGATTGTATCCGGACAAACCGATCCACACGCCAATGCCTGCCGGGTGCAGCCGGCCGCCGTGCGCTACCAGGCAATCCTGAACCGTGATGTGGGAGCAGATCTTCTCCGGGTCGGCAGGAAGTCGATTCACCGAGCCCCAATCGCCCGGCCCGACGTGCCCGATCTTGATGCCGCCGGCGCCCAGATCGACCAACTCGCAGCCTTCCACCGTGTTGTCGCGGCAGCCGTGGCCGAACGCAATGCCGTAAGCACCCGTATGACGCACGGCGCAGTTGCGGAACACGACATTCCGGGCGCCGACGGCCGAGATGGCCGCATCCAGCCCCACCTCAGCCTGCGGATACGACTGGCCTTCCGGCGCAAGCAGCCAGTGCGAATGCGCGAACGTCAGACCCTCGAACCGGACGTTGGTCACCCATGCCGCGGTCTCCAGGTTGCCCTGGAAATCGACAATCCGATCGAGTGCAGGCGCAACGACTACGGTCGAATCGGGCTTCTCTCCAGGCTTCGGGATATAGGTGAGCACACCGCTCGGCCGATCGAGGTACCACTCGCCCGGCTCGCTCATCGCCTCCTTGACGTTCACCAGAAAGAAGCGGTCGTCCTTCGGGAATCGGTTCCAACCTGACTTCGTGCAGGTGGCGCCGGTGAACTGGATGATCCGCTGCTGCGTATCGACCGACTCGATCCGCAAGCGGGAAATGCCCCATTGGTGAAACCCGACGGTTTCCACATCATGCAAGTTGGCCCAATCGCTACGCACCTCGTCGCCCTGGTAACGTAACTGATCGAACCCTCGCTTATCTTCCGCTGCCGGAACGACTTCGCCCGGCTTCAGGTATCCCTGTTTCGGCAGTCGCGGCCGCATACGTCGCCGGTTGTCGGCGAACAGTTGGCTGAACGTCCATCGGCCTTCCTTCACGTCGTCCAGCGTGACCGTCCATCGCCCATCGGCCCCGATCTTCCAGTCTTGAACGCGACGCCCGCCGCTGAGGACCGGCCGCTCGCCGGGAAATGCACGGTACACGACAGGCACTTCCGCCGTACCCGAGTCGTCGGGTGTGAGGACGAACGTCTCTGCCAGGTAGTACGTCCCGCCGCGCAGTGCAACGACCACAGGCGTCGACCGCCCAGCTTGCCCCTTCAACGCCCGCGCCAGATCGCGTGCCCGGTGGATGGTGGCCAGCGGGCCGTCGGTCTTTTCGGCATTCGGTTCCGCCAGCGTGCCGGACCACGCATCGCTGCCTGCCGGAGAAACGTACAGATCGGCCTTCACATCCTCGGCCCATGCAAGTCCAGGAAGACACAGGCCCACACCGGCACTCAGACCGACAACAAGGGCAAGAAAGGCAACAGCAGATTTCCGCATCATGGCAGGCTCCAGGGGAGGTGGGTAGGAATGGGGTTGCGCACTCAGGGCTCGCACATCTTGCCAGCCCCGAATCCACATTATTGTAGTCCCCCGCCCCATGAATGTCACCACAGGGGGCAGCCCAACGGTTCAGACAAATTGGCCCACCAGACTTCACCCTGTTGAATTCGCGCGTGGGGGCCCCCAATCCGTGAAGTCCTCTTCTGCCCAGACGCGAGGCAACTGCTTGCAGGTTGTTGCGACCCATTGCGCCGGATCGTCAGCAACTCTATCCAAGAAATCGCTCAGTACCCGTTCCACTAACTGAGGCACAGAAACCGAGGCCCGTGCTGCCGCAGCGCCAAGTCGCACTTCCAAGCTAGGATCCAGTTCGACGTGCATGCCAACGAGGGAATGGGAGGACAGGAAATCAGATACATACCTGTTTAAGGGTAGCCGGAAGGAAACGGAAAGTCAAGAGGTGCAGGTAGGTAGGCGGAGACGCAAAAAACGCAGGATATTCCATGCGATTCCGCGTTTGACCAAAGATGGTGGCGACTCTGAGCACTTTTGCACACGGGGGCGATTGGCCGGACTGGTTGCATGCCACCCCTGCTGGGCTTGACACGGGTTGGTCCCTGTTGGCGTTACCGGGAGTACCAGGGTATACTACGAAGCACGCCAATGGCGCCGGTGCGATTGTGAAATTCGCTGTTCATTCAGGAGTTTGCTATGAAGTATACCGTCTTGATCCAGGAATCTGACGAAGGCTTTGCTGCCTCCGTGCCTGGGTTGCCCGGTTGCCACACGCAAGGCAAGACGGAAGCCGAGGCGCTTGCGAACATCAAAGATGCCATTCGGGAGTATCTGGATGTCGTTGAGGAATTGGCTCAGTCCGTCGGAACCAAACAGGTCGCCGTCGAGGTATAGCCATGTCCAAACTGGCAGGCGTGAATCATCTTGACGCGGTGCGGGCACTTGAAAAAGCCGGGTTCCGGATTGCTCGGCAGGGTAAGCACATTGTCATGACTGACGGCACACGAATACTCACCGTGCCGCGGCACAATCCGGTGAACGCGATCACGATGGGTAATCTTGTTCGCGATGCCGGGTTATCGAACGACGAGTTCCGCAAGCTTGTGTAACGTGCATCGCCGAACATTCTGAAGTTAAGAGAGACGTGGATCAGACCGAGACGCCAATTCAATCGAAAGGTCTGATTCGTCTGGGGCAGGATGCCTGCGATAGAAGCTCTGTCTTCCAGACAGGCCAAAGAGAGATTCGCATTGTTGTAGCGACCGAGCCAGTGATTCAGGAGCAGGAACCAGGATGAACTCCTTAAGAGGATAACTCGACGGTTGCAACCGCCACAAGAAAATGGCCCCCTAATTCTTGGGGGGATTGCTTTCCTGGCGGCCGACCGTTCCAATCAGAGACAAATGTGGTTCATCCGACTAATGCGTAGGTTGTCTCATGGATGCCGAGTATCTTGAGTTTGAGGAACTCAGGATCTCGGAAGCCATAAGCTTGACGTTTCATGGTCTTGATTTTGTTGTTGGTGCCTTCCAGCGGTCCCGTTGAGATCGGGTAGTCATACCAGTTAAGGATGCCTATCGCATGGAGCCGAAGCGTTTTGGCGAACTTCTGGAGCATGCGGATACCGGTCGATTCGGCATACACGATCCAGTCCATCAGCAGGGATTGCGCCGTTTCCCGGTCATCCTGCTCCCATATCTCGTTGAGTTCCTCCTTGAGATGATAGGCGATGGCTAGGGGCTCGTTCAGACGCAGGGCTTCCCGAAGCCGCTCGGGCTCACGACGCGAAGGGTCGAGGTTCTCCGGCCGCTTCAACAGCAGCCAGCGGATGCCCTTCAGGACGTCTTTGTGCATCGTGTCGGCCAGTTGTCGGTGCAAGTCGCGGCGCAGGTCGGAAAGCTTGTCGTTGTAGAGCTTGATGACGTGAAAACGATCGAATACCAACGTAGCGTGCGAAAGATGCGTCGACACGGCATCGATATACGCTGGCGACATGTCGGTGGCCACGGCCTCGATCTTGGCTCGACTGGCACGAAGCCGCTTCCAGAAAGGCAGCAGGGCGTCCCCGCCTTTTCCCTCGCCTACGTGAAGTACCGCGCCGCTCTTGAGGTCCATGACGATAGTCACGTACTTGTGGCCCTTCCCGGTGGAAATCTCATCGATGGCGATCTGCTTGATGTGTTTCAGCCTCGGCTTGCCGAAACGTCGTTTCAGGTATTTCTTCTGGATTTCCTTGACGACATCCCAACTCACACCCAGGTGGCAAGCGACATCCTTGATCGTCATATGCTGCGACAGTTCCAATACGTAGCGTGCAAACGACTTGGTGTACGTCCGTTTCGGCTCGGCAAAGCCGATGGCCGCCTGGCGGACCGCACCGCAATCGTGGCAGGCCAACCGGGGAATCCTCGCTTCCAGGTCAACCCGCTTCCTCCCCAAGGGCACCGTCCGAAACCGCCGCACGACGCCCCCCTGCCGCCACACGTTTGGCGAACCACATGCCACACAACGGCAGGTATTGCGCTTCCGCTCTATGGTGAAGACAATGCCCCCTCTGATGTATTGGGTTCTTACATACCGGTATTCACGCACCCCGAATCCATGGTACAACAGTGTCGTGGACATGCTGAGTTCTCCCGTCTGAAGTCGTTGGTAAAAACTCCAGATGGAACCAGCATGTCCACACTTTTTCAACCCCCCAACCTACGCATCAGCCGGATGAACCACAAATGTGCATTCTCGATTGTCGCCTCTGTATCCAAACGAAGCGTGGTGAACACAACCCAGATCGGGCGCACCGTGCCATCGGAAACTGCGCCGAACGCGTCTGCCTAACGATCGGTGACTTGTGACGTTCTGTTGTGAACCCACAGCGATTTCAATACCGGGATATGAGAGCACCGCAGGACATAGTCGGTCAAACGGTCACCAACGTCTTTTCCAGGACGGATGACGTAGATGGGGTGACCATGGTGATGGTGTTTTGGGAGTTGAACGGAAGGACGATTGTCGAGTCGCCGAATGACGAGAGTGATCTGGTCATCATCTCCGGAATCCAGGACCTTGAGGTATTTGAGGATGCCGCGAAGTGTGTCGGCGCCAAAGTCGATGCACTACTTGCGACCGATTGCCTTCCTCACTTTGGCGTCCTCTTATCGAATGGTGTCGTCATCCATTGCGAGAGTCTGACGCCGGAGCGATTCGATTGGTATGTCCGTCCGTACAGCCAGGATATTGTTGAGCGATACGATTTCAGAGAGATCAGGTGAGTGAATAACCTGGTGCTGCCGACCTCGCATCCTCGGCGGCACACCGGGACATTATCGACCGACGATCTTCCACACCCATATGAACGCGGTGTGCTCCACGTGGCTTGCTTGGACGAGCAGCCCGAAAAGCGTAGCAGGCGACCCCCCCAACGTTCCGCTACAGTTTTGGTTGAGAAGGTACTTCTCGTTGTATGTTGGCAGGGATAACCAATCCTTACAAAGGCGGCAGGAACCGCCATGAAAACGGCCCCCTAATTCTTGAGGGGATTGTCTTCCTGGCGGCCGACCGTTCCAATCAGAGACAAGTGTGCATTCTCGATTGTCGCCTCTGTATCCAAACGAAGCGTGGTGAACACAACCCAGATCGGGCGCACCGTGCCATCGGAAACTGCGCCGAACGCGTCTGCCTAACGATCGGTGACTTGTGACGTTCTGTTGTGAACCCACAGCGATTTCAATACCAGGGAGTTCCATGTGTACTGTCTTGCTGGGCAAAGTCTTTACCATGCTTCTGCCCAGTATACCACTTCATTTCTCGTCTTGCTTATTGCTATTCCATGACTCCGGCCGTGATTCCAATAGAAGCCCTCGGGGCGGTCTTCTTCTTTCAATACCTTATCGAATATCATGATTTCAAAATCGTCAGGGAACTCATGGTCGCCCGAGTCGCTCGTGTAGAAGCATGTCGTTGGCATGCCTTCTGGCATATTCATGTGAGCAGTCATGTCGCCGCCGTGGAATGACATCGTCTTTTCTTTGGAAAAACGATTGTACACGGCGGAAATCGCGTCAGGAGGCAGCGAATAACGAAGTTGAACATGGGCGCCGCCCTGCAAAAAGGATGGGAGGAAGGAGAACCTCACGTTTTGGGCATCCGAGGGGATGGGCCGAGGGAAATGATGGACCAATTCCTGGTCGTACCCCCAGTGATCCTCAAGAATATCGTCGTATCTTCCTGCATCGGTCACTTCAGCAGTGGCACTGATGAACACTTCAACGCTGAGAGCAAGGAAGCCCCAGGAGGCAAGAGCGGCAAGACATAATGGAATGACAACGACGTGAGTTGCCTTCCTGGGCATCTTCGAGCCTGCGATATAGGCCAGAAGAAACGCCGTCATCGGTAGGAAATTGAGCAAATACGCGACGGTGATCGTCCCGAACTCGCTCCAACGAACACATTGGACAACGCCTGCGATTCCAAAGAGAATGGCAAGCACAAGATAGGTTCGAGCTAGTATCGTCATTCTTTTTCACAACGCTGTGATGGGTCGTGTTTGCGTAGTGCCGATAAGCCGTCAATCATGCTTGATAGACCGTCAGGTTTCCGGTGATCGCAAGCGCTACGCCGTACCCGAGCAGTCCGAGTGATACGAGAATCGTGGCTTGTCCAAAGCTGATGACCGGAATGCCGATGGAAATGCAGATGAGCAGCGCGCCGATCACGCGAACGTTGCGTTTCATCTTGTTGCAAGCAAGAAGATGGGAACGGCGCAAGTTTCTGCCGGCATAGAATTCGTCAAGCTCTGATTCCGGAATACCGCACTGGATCAGGAATCTGTCGATTTGATCGGGATGTGAACGGTTCCCGATCATCGCCCGTAGGCGGCTTTGTTGCGAAATGCTGAGTTCATGAGCCATGTCGAGCAACCAGTGTCTATTGCGAGTAGAAAGGAATTGCACTGCGATCGAGTCGATCGTAGCGGTGACCGTGCCGCCATCATCGGCTTCAGCGGCGAACCTGAATCGAACACACCGGCCCGTGGTTGTGTGAATGCGTTAGCCTCGCCGGTTCGTAGGGGCAAGTCCCGCTAAGCCAACGCCAATTCTGGCCCGTAACCCGCTGTCCGTCAAGAACCTGCCAGCGTCGTGCCGGGAACGAAAGCAAAGTGGCGATCAATCGGGCGAAGACAGGAACAACTATGTCGTCCTCAGCACCAGTGGCGACGGCGGAAAGACGTGGAAAGAACTCCTGATTGTCGATCCGGATGGAGAAGGGTTACGCCGGACATTCGACCCCGAAGTATGGATCTCTCCGGACGGCAAGCTGCGATGGTTCTTCTGTGACCGGGAATTACCCTACAACAACGTCAAGACGGATGCTCTCTGGATGATTGTTGTTGATGATCCCAATAGCGAAACGTCAAAATGGCATCCGCCGGTTTACGTTACTCAGGGCGTCATGATGTGCAAACCAATCGTGCTCTCCACAGGTGAATGGGCTCTGCCTGTCTGCACATGGTTCTCCGAAAACAGTTCCAAGATGGTAGTCTCCACGGATCAGGGCAAAACATGGTCGGTTCGCGGTGGCGCGACCATGCCCAAGGAGGACCGCTGCTTCGACGAACATATGTTCATTGAACGCAAAGATGGCTCAATCAAAGTCTATTCCCGAACAAGGTACGGCATTGCCGAGGCAATCTCGACCGACCGGGGTAAGACCTGGACCGACTTGACTCCGTCACCAATCCGGCACCCCAGCGCCCGTTTCTTCATCCAACAACTCGCATCCGGCAACATTCTGCTGGTCAAGCACGGACCCATCGAAGAGAAAACCGACCGGTCCCATCTGACCGCCTATATCTCCACGGATGAAGGCAACACCTGGCAAGGCGGCCTCATGCTCGACGAGCGCAGCGGAGTCTCCTACCCTGACGGGCAGCAGACCGCCGACGGTACAATCTACATTACCTACGATTACAGCCGCACCAATGAGCGCAACATCTTTTTTGCAACATTCTGCGAGGAGGATGTGCTGGCTGGCAAAGATGTTTCCGGGAAAGTCCGTCTGCGGCAGGTTGTCAGTAAAGGCAGCGGAGGAAGAGCCCGGAAGGACCATGGAGAGCCCCTGCCGATCAAGGACAACGCCGATGGCGTCAAACTGAACCTTGAAAACCCGGGAACCTGGAAGTGCGAAAGTGCATCCCCGTTCAAAAGTGGCGAAGACATCTTCAGCGACCGTGGTTACTTCATCTCGGAAGTGCCCGCAGTCTACGAAAAGGCGAAGTTCGTTGTCGTTAAACTGGATGGGAGCAAAACCCTGACATGTGACAAACCGGGAATGCTCTTTGTGCTGACCCCACTGCCAGATCGTAACCGTGACAGCGTCAGCAAAGCGCTCATCGAGCAGGGCTTCCAGAAAGTTGCCCTGCCTGAGATACGCCTTTTTGACCGTAAGAACCCCGGCAACTACTGCACCCTGTTCCAAAAATCCTGCACGGCAGGCGAGAGCGTCGTGATTGGCAAATGGGGCATACCGGTCTCCTTTGACAAGTAATACGGGGCGGTCTTTCAGCCACACTATCCCGGCTCAGCAGGAGCTTCGCCCTCCTTGCTTTGCAAGCGTGAGTGAACCGAGGAAGCGCAATGCGCTTCGTCGCCAGAGAGACAATCTCTGTTATCTTCGTTGCCTTCTGTTTAGCTCCTATTTCTCCTGCGATGCCCGAATTCCCATTTCTGACCCCACATTTGGGCTGTGGTGAAGCACTTTCGCAGGGAGACGGCATCATCTTCCGCTTGCCGTCCCATCTTCCACGGTTTATGGTAAGAGGATACGGCCGTACGAACTGGTCGGAAACCGGTGACCGAAAGGGCATGATATGAAGAGAAGAGATTTCCTCCGCGCGGCCGTCGCTGCCGCGGCGGTGTCGGGGCAGCGGTTCTCGTGGGCCGGTTCGAAAGCGGCGGCCGCGCTGCTGTTGGAAGCAGGCCAGTTCCAGGATCATGGCGGCTGGGCGCTGGACTCGCAGTTCATGGACATCATGGGGTCGGGCTTCCTGATCGCACACGGTATCGGCAAGCCGGTGGCCGATGCGGTTGCCAGGGTGACGTTCCCCGAACTCGGAACCTACCGCGTCTGGGTGCGCACGCGCGACTGGGTGGCGCCGTGGAAAAGGCCCGACACGCCAGCCACCAAACGGGCCAGCGGAACTCCGGGTATCTTCAACGTGCAGGTTGGCGGGAGGTCGCTCGGCGCCTTCGGAAACCAGGGCGAGCAGTGGCATTGGCAGGATGGCGGAACCGTTGAGATCGACAGGCCGAATACGGACATCGTACTGCACGATCTGACCGGATTCGCCGGGCGCTGCGCGGGCGTGTTCCTTACCAAGGATCTCGACCTGGCGCCTCCGGACGACGGCGAGCCGCTCGCGAAGTTCCGCCGCCAGTGGCACGGCTATGGCGAGGCGCCCGAGGAGGCGGGCCTGTTCGATCTTGTTGTGGTCGGCGGTGGCGTGGCCGGAATGTGCGCCGCCGTGGTGGCTGCGCGGCGCGGAGCGAAGGTGGCCCTGATCCAGGATCGTCCGATGCTCGGCGGCAACAACAGCTCCGAAGTGCGAATGCACCTTTCCGGAACCGCCCGCAGCAACTACTCGGATACGCTCGGCGATGTGCTGGCCGAGATCGACGTGCCTCGCGAACGGTTCCTGGGCGGGCGCCCCATGCACACCGAGAGCGCGTTCATCGACGACCGGAAGAATGCCATCGTCATGGCCGAGCGCGGTATCGCGTTCTTCCCCATGTACCGGATGAACCAGGTGGAAATGAAAGAAGGTCGCGTTGCGGCGGTCATTGCCGAGAGCATCGCCAGCAGCCGGCGCTTGCGTTTTGAAGGGCGGCAGTTCGCCGACTGTACCGGCGACGGCTGCGTCGGCTATCTGGCCGGCGCCGACTTCGAAATCTCCGCCAACGAGCACATGGGCCGCAGCAACCAATGGAGTGTCGTGGATGTCGAGAAACCGACGGGCTTCCCACGCTGTCCCTGGGCGCTGGATCTGACGGACAAGCCGTTTCCCGGGAGGCCGGGATGGGGATACGGCGGCAAGACCGACAAACCCATCGGCGGCCAATACATTAACCAATTTGGGGACTGGTACTGGGAAAGCGGCTTCAATCACGATCCGATCGCGAAGGGAGAGTACATCCGCGACTGGAACCTGCGCGCCATGTACGGCGCGTGGGACTGTATCAAGAACGTGGAGAAGGCCTACCCGACCCATGATCTGGTCTGGGCCGCGTTCATCTCCGGGATGCGCGAATCGCGACGGCTCAAGGGCGACGTCTTCCTGAGCGAGGAGGATGTGTGCAAGCCGAACTGGTACGAGGACGGCATCGTGCCCACCGGATGGAAGATCGATGTCCACGTCCCCCATCCGCTGTTCGAGAAAGGGTTCGAAGGTGACGCCTTCATCTCGAAGGCTATGTTCCAGGAGTGCGTGCGGCCGTACTACGTGCCGTACCGCTGCCTTTATTCACGCAACATCCCGAACCTGTTCATGGCGGGGCGCGACATCAGTGTCACCCGCGAAGCGCTTGGGACTGTGCGCGTGATGAAGACCACGGCACTGATGGGCGAGGTGGTCGGTATGGCGGCGACCCTCTGCATCCAACATCAGATCGACCCGCGCGATGTCTATGAAAAGCATCTCGGCGACCTGAAGGAAATGTGCGGCATGGACCGCAACGTGATCGCCAACGATGGCGCCATGGGCGGACCGCGGCAAATGGAAGTGCTCGAACCTGGCAAAGCGCGGCGGGCGGCCGACCCGGGGACGAAGTATGAGTTCAGCACATTGCCCCGGGAGCTGAAGGCCATGCAGTGTGTGGTGGTTTCGCGGCGCAACTCCAATCAGGCCGCCCAAGGGTTTTCGTTCCGGATCAAGGAGCCCGCCGAGGTCTACATTGCCGTGCACGACCGTGGCGGATATGTCCCGCCCGAGGGATGGGACAAGACCGAATGGACGACAGAATGGGCCAGCGGCATCACCGATACCGTGTACCTGAAGCGGTTCGACGCCGGCACCGTAAAGATACCCGATCACAGCGGAAAGCAGGGCGCCTCCTTCGGCGTCCCTCACGCCGCGTTCGTCCCGGCAGGGATTGCCGTGTCGAAATAGGCCCTCGCAGGAGAACGGCGTGGACGGGAAAAGGGGCAGGAGCCTCAGAGACAGACCAGGTGAGCTGCAGGCTATGGGCTTCCACATTGAGGCTGTGCTTCCCGTTGATTCTCCATTTCCTTCGGTCTATCCCTGACCGGACATTGTCAAGTAAGCCCCAGTTATTCAAGACTTGCTCTGTCTGGCAAGTGGGATGCTTCTTTGATCAGTCGATTGGTCTGGCCGACCATGTAAAGGGGCAGGGAAAGCAACCGGAACGGCCTTGATTCCCGAGACGCCACCGTCGTGACCGTATCGACAACCGAGGGAGTATCCGCGTTGAAACGTAGCGCAAAATCCCGTTGTTTTTCCAACACGAAAACATGCAACGATTTAAGCCGTCCTGTCACACCTGCCTTGACTTCGACAGGGATAATTCGTGTCCCATGTTGAATGACATAGTCCACTTCGCTGCTTGTTCCGGCCTTTTGTCGCATCCAGCAATAGAGTTCCGGCTGCTGATATGAAGGAACATTGTGAAGCAGATGCTGGCCAATGAACTGTTCGCAAATGGCGCCGGAATTGACCATGAGCAAATCTTCCGCCCCGAGAATCTCTGTCATATCCAGCCGGCATGCTCGACACAGCAATCCTACGTCCAGAAATAGAATTCTGAAATCCCGGCTCTTGGTATCGCTTCCCAGCGGAATGCCGCTAGCGTGCGTATGCATAACACGGGTGACCAATTTGGCCAACTCCAGTTGTTCAACAACGCTGGCGAGTTTCGCGCTGCGTTCATGCTGGTCGATATTGACGTATTTGATCTTCTGGCCGACCTGCAAGGGAAGACGGGAAAACACCTTCCTTAATAGTGCGGGATCCGTTCTGCCTGCGTACTTGCTGAAATCGTCCTGATAGGTGGCAAGAATGCCTTCCTGAACTCGCTGGACATCAAGATAACTGCCGCTGTCAATATAGGCCTGAATGCTACCAGGCATACCGCCAATAATGACGTACTTCCGAAAGTCCTCCATAAGGGATTTGTGCAGAGCCTCATTGAGACTGTCGTTCAGCGAAAAGTCTTTCAATCGCTCAAGCTTAATTTCGGGGTCTTCGCCAGAAACTGTGGGTGAATTGACAGCGTTTGGGTGAGTTGGAGGTTGGGTTTTCTGAGGGATGGCAGGGCAAATGAATGGTGCCCTGGAAGCGTGGGTATGGGCTGCCAGGGCACCTGCGGGTCATTCACCCGCCCTGACCTGGCTATCCCTTGTCGGGTTGCTCCCCAGCAGAGCCCGACTCCGTTTCACCAGGCGCACGCCAGTATAGCCGATGGTCCCAGTGGAGAAAATCATGCACCCTGCGGGATTTCTGGTAAAGTTGGGTTTTGGACGAATCCTTCTTTCCGGAGCCCCACAGGATGCAACTGAAGAGTATCCTCAATCGAGTCGAGTATTTCAAGTCGTTCGTTTACGGACAAGCAAAGTTGGTAGAGGACAGTGACGGCCTGAGGATCGAGGTGTCGATCAAACCGCGCAAGAATGGGCGGCCCATCTGCTCGGTGTGCAAGCAGCCGGCTCCGGGTTACGATCGCCTGCCAGAGCGGCGTTTCGAGTTCGTCCCATTATGGGGGATCGCGGTGTTCTTCGTCTACGCCATGCGACGGGTGAAGTGTCCCACGTGCGGCGTGAAGGTGGAGCAAGTTCCTTGGTGCGATGGCAAGAATCAATTGACGACAACCTATCGGTGGTTTCTGGCGAGTTGGGCCATGCGACTCTCCTGGCAGGGAGTTGCTCTGGCTTTCAACACGAGTTGGCAGAACGTGTATCGTTCGGTAAAACATGCGGTTTCGTGGGGACTAGCCCATCGGGATTTGAACGGCATCAAGGCCATCGGCGTAGACGAGATCCAATGGCAGCGGGGCCACAAGTACCTGACGGTGGTGTACCAGATCGACGAGGATTGCCGCCGGCTGTTGTGGGCCGGCAAAGATCGCACGGCCAAGACGTTTCTCCGGTTCTTCCGTATGCTAGGCAAGGATCGTTCCGGCCAGTTGAACTTCGTGTGCAGTGACATGTGGAAACCGTACTTGAAGGTAATCGCCAAGAAAGCGGGGCAAGCGGTCCATGTGTTGGATCGCTTTCACATCATGGCGAAGATGAACAAGGCAATTGACGAAGTCCGTGCGAGCGAAGCCAAGCGGTTGGAACGCGACGGCTATGAGCCGGTGCTGAAGCATTCCCGCTGGTGCCTGCTGAAGCGGAAGGAAAACCGGACCGAGCGGCAGACGGCCAAGCTGTCCGAATTGCTACAGTACAACTTGCAATCCGTGCGGAGCCATTTGATGCGAGAAGACTTCCAGCGGTTTTGGGAGTACCGCTATCCGGCCTGCGCGGCCAAGTTCCTCGACGAATGGTGTACGCGGACCATGCGTTCGAAGATCGAGCCGATGAAGAAGGTCGCCAAGACGCTACGCCGCCATCGGGAACTGATTCTCAACTGGTTTCGTGCCGACGGGGCCATTTCGTCGGGGATTGTGGAAGGTCTGAACAACAAAGCAAAACTGGCCATCAGAAAAGCGTACGGCTTTCGGACCTACGAAGCCATCGAAATCGCTTTGTACCACCAACTCGGAGACCTTCCTGAGCCAGAATTCACCCACGAATTCTGGTGAGGAGGCTAATTTCGTTGCCGGTCGCCAGAAGAAATTCCTCGAAACTCATCGGTCCAAGATGCAGATATTCAATGCGGCCAACAGGCATGGAGAATTTGTGCTCATGCAGAACAAAATCGAGCAGTGAACCGGCAGCGATGATATGTAGATCCGGCATCTGCTCATAGAAGCACCGCAATGAAGCGAGTGTTTCTGGCCCGGCCTGTATCTCATCCAGAAAAAGCAATGTCTTACCGACAACGATTCGCTGTCTATATTGAGCTTCCAGAAAGGCAATCGTCTCTGCCGGTTTTTTCTGGGCAAACACATCCTCGGCCCACGCCTCGGTCTCGAAATTGATTTCGATAACATTGTCGAAATGCTTCTGACCGAACATCCTCGCAAGGTACGATTTGCCGACTTGCCGGGCGCCCCTGATAATGAGGGGCTTGCGGTTTGGGCGATCTTTCCATTCTTCCAAGAGGTCGATTACGCGTCTTTCCATTTCTGACCTATTAGAATAGCAGCATAGAGGCGCAATATACCTATTAGAATAACAGCAACAGCGGCGCATTCAAGTGGTGTTTCAGCAATTCTGGCGTTTCTTGAGAGAAACGCACCCGCATTTCCAGCAGAAACTCTCCAAGACCTCACGAAGCTCCATGAGTATGACTCCAGGGGTGGGTGGTAGTGCGCACTTGAGTGGGGGGTGGCTTATGGGGCAGAACAGACAAGCTGCGGGCTATTGAGCCGTGCCCTCCCGCCGAATGCGATTGCCTCAAGCGATGAAACATAAGCGGCGATTGGTCGCCGGTTCTCGGGGTACGACGATTGATCGCCGTTTTCTGTCTTTTGCAACGCTGAGCCTGAAACGGCGGAAGGGGACGCAACGTCACGCTCCTGCTGCAAATCGGAAAGCGGGGGACTGCGTGGTCAAAGCTTGATTAGTGATTAGTGGCTTGACCGTCGAGGTCCGACTGGTGCAATTCGGGCATGGCCAGACCCCCGCGAATTGAGTTTCCGGGCGCCGTCTATCACGTGATTTCTCGCGGGAATGCCAGTCGGCTCGCGCAACGACAACTTCCACCGAACTGTTGTCACGCTGGTGAAGGCGACTTACTAATCACCAATTCTACAGCAAGACTTAGCACGATTGGGTACCACAGCCTGTACGTCAGCTTTGCTGGCGACCACTACAGATTGTGCCCGTTTCTACGAAGTCTTGCTGTAGAACTAATCAAGCTTTGACCCCAAAATCCCCTGAGAGAGTTAGGGCCAGCCCTTCGGGCTTCCGTTTTGCATTGTTCTCGTAACCCAGGGTTGCGCCTCGCTCGTTCCTCGCATCGGGTCCACCCTGGGCTTGCTTAGCGACATCCCTTCGGGACTGAGTCGCGGATGATGGCCGCGTCAGCGCGTCGCGATCTCCCGTCTCCGAGCTTCACCGGAGGGCTTGCCTGGCTGTCAAAAAGTCGGGGTTGACACCATGTTTCGATAGTGCGGTTTTGTTCCCTCCGCTCGCCGCCAATCCAGAAGTCGCTTGTTACGGTATGATTCTGAGTCCCACACGCCACGTACCAGCACCCATTCATCCGCGCTATTCGCCGGAGGCGATTCGCACCGTAGCCAGGGGTTTCTTTACCCCTGGAAACCATACGCACCACCCCACATCCCCGTTTATTGCCGGTTTGTTCCGCCGCCGCAGGCGGCGGAACAAACCGCAAATCGGTCGGAAAACCCACGATGTTTTTGCCGCCTGCGGCGGCAAAAACATCGTGGGAATGTGTTGGGGAATGTGGTGCGGCCATGGGTCCTGGGGTAAAGAAACCCCAGGCTACGGTGCTGATCGCCTACGGCGAAAACGCCGGGGGCGGTGCCTGAACACGCCACGCCCGGCCCCTTCTTCCTCCCTGTTACATCGGGCACGTTCAAGTCTGGATCAAAGACACAATCCAACCCGACACTCAGGTTGCGCGGCTAGAAGACCTGTCGGACCCCAGAACGGGAACAAACCTTGCACCCCCAAATCGCCGCAACCCCAACTTTTTGACAGCCCAGGCTTGCGCCCTTCCGCTTCCAGCTTGACCGCGAATTGTCGCTCGACTCTCTAAAATGGCCCTGGAAAACTGGACCACGACATAAGCTCGAATGTCGTGTAAGATTAGGCCAGTTTTCAAGGAGCAAAGGATGGGAGCGAAACGTCGGCGGATCGAGGCGTCCGTGAAGGCGAAAGTGGCGTTGGCGGCCGTTCGAGGCGATCGAACGGCGAGCCAGTTGTCATCGCAGTACGGGGTGCATGCCACGCAGATCGGGCAGTGGAAGCGGCGGCTTCTGGAAGGAGCACCGGGGCTGTTTGCCGAGGGCCATCGCCGGGAGGGCGGTGGCCCGGAGGTGGACACCGCCGAGCTGTACGAGCAGATCGGGCGGCTCCAGATGGAGTTGGCCTGGTTGAAAAAAGCTGCCCGACTCGATTGAGTTCAAGCGGAAGTGTATCGACCCGGATCATCCAAAGGTAAGTGTTCGCCGGCAATGCGAGTTACTGGGACTGAATCGATCGACGTGGTACTACGCGCCTCGGGGCGAGTCGCCGGAGACGGTCGCGCTGATGCGTCAGATCGACCGGCAGTACGTTGCGACGCCGTACTACGGCAGCCGGCGGATGGCACGGACGTTTGGCATCAGCCGGGAGCGTGCTCGACGTTTGATGCAGTTGCTGGGGCTGGCGGCGATTTACCCGAAGCCGCGTCTTTCGCGGCGTGGGGCGGGACATCGGATCTACCCGTATTTGCTGCGAAACGTGGCGATTGTGCGTCCGGATCAAGTCTGGTCGAGCGACATTACGTACGTGCCCATGCCGCAGGGGTGGATGTACTTGACGGTGGTGATGGACTGGTACAGTCGGTATGTGCTTTCGTGGCGGCTGTCGAACACGTTGGACGGCCTGTTCTGCCTGGAGGCGTTGGAGGAAGCGTTGTCGCAGGGACGACCGGAGGTCTTCAACACGGACCAGGGCGTGCAGTACACGGCCGAGGCGTTCACCGGGCGGTTGCAGGCGGCGGGCGTGGCCGTGAGCATGGATGGTCGCGGCCGGTGGCTGGACAACGTGTTCGTCGAGCGGCTTTGGCGGACGGTCAAGCAGGAGCACGTGTACCTGCACGATCATGGGACACCGCGCGACCTGGCAGGCGGCCTGCGAAGGTACTTCGAGTTCTACAACCACGAGCGGATTCACATGGCGCTCGACTACCGCACGCCAGCCGCAGAGTACCGACTGCCGCGAGGTGTCGCATGAACGCGCGGGCATGTCATCGAAATTGCATCAATCGCGCGAAAGAAATTGGAAAATCGACCTGTACCCAATACGAGGTAGAGGGTATGCGTCCGCGCGAGGCCTGGGAAGGGCCTCGCGGGACGCTAACCCCTCCACCTAAGAAACCTTAACCCGTGGTCTAGACAACCAGGGCCACCTCACTCCGAGTCGTGAACCTTCCGGCCGGAATCGACTCGGAGAGTCGAGCGACGAGGCCGTCCGGTGGCCTGTTCCAGGTGCGAGCTGCCTGTTGGAGTGCCGGCTTCAGCCGGAAAGGCCAAACCGCCTGAAGGCGGAACTACGAACAGGTGCGGAACTACGAACGGGGCGGGGGCGAGTTGGGGAGGTCCTTGCACGGTCAGGGCCGCAGCCTGTGGGTGTTATGTAGAAACCATCGAACGCAAGATTCTGCTATGATGGAAGAGCCGACATTGGGAGAGCAACTGACGGCCAAGGGAGCAATCTGGTTCGGGGCCATCACCCATGACCCGAAGGAAAACAGCCTGCGTCTCACGATTCCGGATGATCCGGAGTCGCAACGTATGCAGGGGACTCTGCTATTCCGTGATATTCTGGAGTTAAGAGAAGTAGAAAGGCATCATGAATCCGCACTTTGGCAAACTTGGCGACGTATGGAAACACCTGCCACTCGCTGAAATCCTGCGAATGAAGCCACCACTCCATTACTGGGAGACGCACGCCGGTTCGGCTTGGTACTCTATGGACAGGAGTCCTGAGCGTCTTCATGGAGCGATTCAGTTTGTATCATGTGCTCCGAAGGACCCGGAACTCCAGACCTGTGCATATCTGGAGTTGCTTCAACGGAACGTCGACGTCTATCATGGATCCGCCATGATAGCCGTGCAATTGCTGGGAAAGAACGCAGATTACCTGTTCTGTGACACAGACCCCGAAAGCGCCGCTACCTTGAGAGTTGCCGCCGTGAATGTCAATGCGCGAGTCAGAGAGAAAGATGGGGTTCTAGCCGTTGAAGAGGAAGCGTCGGCTACACGCGTCTGTCCTGCGGATACCTTGGTGCATATCGATCCCTTTGATCCGCATGAACGTTTGACACCAGAAAGCAAGACTCCCATTGAACTTGCAGGCGTTCTTGCTAAGGCGGGGTATCGGGTGTTCTACTGGTATGGATATGATTCGGAAACGGAGCGAGGTTGGGCGCTGTCCGAGATTGCGAGTCTTGCACCGAACGTAGAGTTCTGGTGCGGTGACGTTCTTATCCCCGCTCCTTTTGTCTATCCAGGCATGGAGGGCGCATGGGGATGTGGCATCGTATTGGCGAATGCAAGCGCCAGTGAGGTCGAGTCTTGCGAGCGTCTTGGGCGTGCCCTTGCACGGATTAGCGAAGGCGATGTTCTGAAGGGCAATACTCCGGAACGCCTCACGTTTGGAATACGGAAATGATGGATAGAGGGAATTCCCCCGCTCCTGAGGGCATTTTACACGGGTCGTTGTGCCGACTATAATGCACCATTCATCGTCCGCCCTAATGGGAAAGTGGCGAACTGTGTTGCCCGACTCGATTCCGGAGAAGCAAAGGCATGAAGAAGATACTCGGCTTCGTAACCTTAATCGCCGTTGCTGCGGCATTGTTGACCGGCAGGTGGTGCGAAGCGCAGACGCGGCCCGATTGGGAGAACCCGGCCGTGCTGGGCACGAACCGGCAGCCGCCACGCGCCTCGCAGATGATCTATCCGGACGCCGCAACGGCTCGCGCAGCCGAGCGCGCCCGGTCGCCCTGGTTCCGGTCGCTTGCAGGCGATTGGCGGTTCCAGTGGGCGCCCAAGCCGGCCGACCGGCCTAAGGATTTCTTCCGCACCGATTTCGACGATCGCAAGTGGGCGACTATCCCCGTGCCGTCGAACATGGAAATCGAAGGATACGGTATTCCCATTTATGTCAACATCCAGTATCCGTGGGGCAAGCCCACGCCGCCCACGGCGCCGGCAGACAATAACCCGGTCGGTTCCTATCGCTATCGATTCACCGTCCCGGCCTCGTGGGACGGGCGGCAGGTATTCCTCCACTTTGCAGGCGTCGAGTCGGCGTTCTACGTCTGGGTGAACGGCGAGAAGGTCGGCTTCAGCAAGGGGAGCCGTACGCCGGCCGAGTTCAACATTACCGATTTCCTCCGGCCGGGCGAAAATCTGCTGGCCGTAGAGGTCTACCGCTGGTCCGACGGCTCCTATGTCGAAGACCAGGATTTCTGGCGGCTAAGCGGTATCTTCCGCGAGGTATATCTCTGGTCGGCCGCGTCGCTACACATTGAAGACTTCACCGTGCGAACCGATCTGGACGACCAGTATCGCGATGCCGAGTTCCAGGTTGACGTCAAGGTGCGCAACTACGGCAAGAAGGCCGAGAAGATCGATGTCGAAGCCACGCTGGCCGACGGCCGGGCGGGAAACCTGTGCGAGTCGCTTAACGGGTCGTCGCAGGTGGAGCCGGGGCAGGCGGCAGCACTCACGCTGCGCGCCAAGATCGACAATCCGAAAAAGTGGTCGGCCGAGAAACCGAACCTGTATCAGCTCCTGCTGCAGCTTTCCGACAGTGCAGGCAGGGTCATCGAGGTCATCCCGGCCAATGTCGGATTCCGCGAAGTGGAGATCAAAGACGGCGAATTGCTGGTCAACGGCCGCGTCGTGCTGATCAAAGGCGTGAACCGCCACGAGCACGACCCGATCACAGGCCACTACGTCGCCACCGACTCGATGATCCGCGACATCGAGCTGATGAAACAGAACAATATCAACGCGGTGCGCACGTGCCACTATCCGGATATCCCCGAGTGGTACGAGCTTTGCGATCGCTACGGGTTATACCTGGTTGACGAAGCCAATATCGAATGCCACGGCGCATGGGACCTGGCCGGGAAGAATCCCGACTGGGCCGCCTGCGTACTCGATCGCATCCGGCGAATGGTCGAACGGGACAAGAATCACCCGTCGATCATCGTCTGGTCGATGGGCAACGAGTGCGGCGACGGGCCCAACTTCACCGCCGCCAAAGCCTGGATCGAGAAGGCCGATCCGACCCGGCCCATCCACTGGAATCCGGCAGGCGAAGGGCCGAACACCGATATCGTCTCGCCCATGTATCCCAATCCTTCGGTGCTGCACAATTACGCATCGAGGCCGCAGACCCGGCCGTTCATCATATGCGAGTATGCCCACGCCATGGGCAACTCGACGGGCGACCTGTGGTCCTACTGGCGGCCGATCTACGAGAAGAAACACCTGCAAGGCGGTTTCATCTGGGATTGGGTCGACCAGGGGCTGCGCAAGGAAATCGAATCGGAAACGCCGGACGGCGCGAAGCGATACTTCTACGCCTACGGCGGCGATTACGGACCGCCCGGTACGCCCAGCGACGACAACTTCTGCTGCAACGGGCTCGTCTCGGCCGATCGGACTCCGCATCCGGGCCTGGACCAGGTGAAGAAGGTCTACCAGTACATCCACATTCGTCCGGTCGATCTGGCCGCCGGCCGCGTGGAGGTGAAGAACTGGTACGACTTCACCAACCTCAAGGAGATTGCGGTCGGCGCGTGGCAACTGAAGGCCGACGGCCGCATTCTGCAGGAAGGCAGCATTCCTGAGTTGGACGTCGAGCCGGGCGAAACGGCAACCCTCACCGTTCCGTTACAGCCGATTTCCCCGCAACCTGGCGTGGAGTACTGGCTGAACCTCAGTTTCCGGCTGAAGGCAGACGCGTCCTGGGCCGCCAAAGGGCACGAGTTGGCCTGGGAACAGTTCCAACTGCCGGCCGCTTCGCCCGGCCCCCGGGCCCCGTCGGCAATGCCGGCCCTGGAGCTTGTGCAGGACGATGCGGCAATTACGCTTCAGACAGGTGATTTCTCGCTTGCGGTCGATAGGCAGGAAGGGCTGATTACCTCGCTGAAGCAGAACGGCACGGAACTGATCCAGGAGCCGCTCCGCCCGCACTTCTGGCGGGCGCCGGTCGATAACGACCGCGGCAACGGTATGCCCGGCCGCTGCGGTATATGGCGCGACGCCGGCCGGAACTGGAACGTGAGCTCGGTCGATGTCCGGCAACGCTCGCCCAGTGTGGTGCAGGTTGACGCAAAGGGCGAACTGCCGGCCGCCGGGGCGAAGTGCAACGTTCGCTACACGATATTCGGAAGCGGCGACGTCGTGGTCGATATGGGCATGAAGCCGGGCGATAAGAAGCTGCCGGAACTGCCGCGAGTGGGGATGCAGATGGCCCTGACACCCGGCTTCGATACCATCACGTGGTACGGCCGTGGACCCAAGGAAACCTACTGGGACCGCAAGGACGCCCGCGTCGATATCTACCGCGGTTTGGTTGCCGATCAGTTCTTCGACTACTCTGAACCGCAAGAGACGGGCAACAAGACCGATGTCCGCTGGGTCACGCTGACCAACGATCGCGGTATCGGGCTCTTGGCGGTCGGCATGCCGCTGCTGAGCGTCAACGCGCTGCACTATACGACCGACGACCTGCAAAGTGCGAAGCACAGCTACCAGATGACGCGGCGCAATTTCGTCACGCTGAACCTGGACTTGCAGCAGATGGGCGTCGGCGGCGACAACAGTTGGGGCGCGCGGCCCCACGACGAGTTCCAACTGAAGCCGCAGCCGTACAGCTACCGGTTCCGGCTCCGCCCGTTCCGCGCCGAGCAGCTCGACCCGGCCGCAGAGGCGAAGGTTGTCTTCGGTGGCGAGTAGCACGTTGCGAGGAAATGGCTTAACGCGTTCGCCAGGCGCGCCAGACGTTGCGGACGATGCTGGGTGCAAGTCCGGCGGCAAAAGAAAGCCAGTTCCGATAGGGACGAGGCGATTGCGAGACCGGTGTCATCGTAACGGCTCCGCGCACATTGCAGGTGGTTGCACACAGGCCGCAACCGATGCATCGCTCGGCGAGTAGTTCGTGCGTTTTCGCCCGCCGGTCCACCACTAGGGCCGCTGTCGGGCATTGCACGGCGCACCGCCCGCAGTAGGCGCACTTCGTATAGTCGAACTGCGGCATGAAATGCGGCGGCGCGAACAATCCCGGCACGTTGAACTGGCGGACGGCGCGCATCGCGTAGCAACAGCATCGGCAGCAGGAACACGACGCCTGCCCGCGAAGCGACTCGACGTTCATCATCCAGTTCACCAGGCCGTAGGCCTCGGCTTCGAGCTTCACGTCGAGCACCTCGGCGCGGCTGGCCGGGCGGAGCCAACCGGCGGAAATCCCCTTCTCGGCCCAGCGGCCCATGGCCACGCAGTTCCCGCGCGGCGCATCGCACCCCTTGCCAATTGCCAGCATGGCCGTACGGCACTGGCACTGGCCGATGCCGAACGTATCGAACCGCTCCAGGATCGCTTCGAGCTGGCCGGTTGGGATGGCCGACGGCTGCAAGTCGGCCGTCTGATGGACCGGAAGCCCGCGCGCGATCGGGCCTGCAAAATGGTAGTCGGCCAGGTAGCCGGTTTCGTACACCGCCTGGAACAACTCGGCGAAACGCCGATGCCACGGCGAGAGGTTCTCGATATTCTGTCCGATCAGGATCATCTCGAACATGCCGGGCACGAGGGGCGCCAAGCGGTGGAGCCGTCGCTCGTCCGGGCCGGTGGCGGCAATGGCTCGCTTCTCCGTTCCAAGCCGGACGAGAATCGGCCGCACTTCATCGACGGGCCGATGGGCGGCTCGCGCAACCTGCTCGGCCGTCTTGCCGCGCAACGTGCGCAAATACCGTGCGATATCGGCCTCTTCCTCAGTGAAGACGTGCCGGACCAGCGCGATCAGCTCGTCGCACAGCGGCGGTCCCATGATGACCGGGTTCGACAGGCGCCGGGCCACGTCCAGTTGTGCCTGAGGCACGTGCGGGTAGTCGGCCGGCTTCCGCGCGCGAGTCACCCTGGTCCTCGGTTCAGGCGACTCGACGAGCGTGCGGTGAACTTCCAGGATCTTGCGCGGCGGTTGCGACGTGTCGGACATAACCGTGTTATTGTATTCTGGACGGCCCTCAAAGGCGATCCCAAGCCGGAGGCGAACGGAGGAAGAGTCACTGGCACTACGGCCGTGCCATGAAGAGGGACCACGTTCAGACCGTAAGATAGTCGCCCTTGTAATCGATGGCCGCAAGATGCGCGAGCATGGTGTCCGTGTAGTACGAACGGGGTAATAGGAGCACCGTATCGGCGTCCAAGCTCAAGAGTGCCTTGGGCGACTCGATTCTAACACCTCGAATAGTCCTTCCGATCTTGGCCGGCGATGCATCGAACAATCGGCCTATTCCGGCCAGTTCGGGCCGGCTACCCATCAGCAGCATGGCGTACTGCGAGATGCCCCAAAGCGCCAGTCGCCCGGTTTCCTTCGGCAAGAGGACTTGCGGCACTGAAGGCAAGGAGCCCACATGAGACTCGGCGCATCTATCAAGGGTTTCCACCGGTCGCGCCATCCCGTCGGCCGTCCCTGCCAGGAAACAGCAGCGCGTATCCGTCTGAGCCGGCGAGAAGGAACACGCACCCGTTTCACGGGCATGAACGCCGGCGCGTTGGGCAATCGCAGCGAGGGTTCCTTCGCGAAAGTGCTGAACGTGTTCGAAATACACTTCGCGCCAACGTACCGATGTAGTGGCGAGATACGAGCTTGCATCGGGCGTCTCCAGGTATACATCTGCGCCAGGAGCAAGCTGCACCGCCTGCTGAAGAAATGAGAGCGGATCCAGCAGATGCTCCAGCACGTGAGACAGAACGATGGCGGCAACCGGTGCTTCCGGGTATGCCGCGCGAAACGCGTTGAATGACTCGAACACCTCCAGGCCGAGTGCAAGTGCGGCCGCACGGCTGCATGTGCTCGGTTCGATCCCGACAGCTTCGAAACCCCGCCGGCGGCAGTAATCCACGAAGCCGCCCTGGCCGCATCCGACATCGAGAATCATCCCGCTACGTTTGGGCGCCAGGGCGCGGAGAATCCTTTCATAACGGGCCGTATTATCGTCGGAAACGCCGCCCGTACCGCCGGTGCTTGACGCCGCGTAGTGTTCGTTGCGCCGATAGTATTCAGCCAGCTTCTCCTCAGAAAAGGCCACCTCGTCGTAGATCATGCCGCACTTAGGGCAGCCGGTCAGCATTTTTTCGCCTGGCATGTCCAGATCGTCGAACAACGCATAGCGGAGCTTTATTAGAGACTCGCCTGCGTCTGCACCGCAAACGGGGCAGGGTTTGTGTGCCGCCGCGTATGGATCGGTCCTCTGCGACATTCCCTGTACAGCTTCCTGGAGTGCTGCTCTCCGTGTCGTGTGCTAATCGGCATGAGGCCGCCGCAAATATCCGCCCCGAGCGGCGCTGATCATGAGTTTCCGGTCCATACTCGTATCGCATTCGAACGCGAGTCGGCGGCCGTTGATGTCTGCCGCCGATTCTTCCGTGATCTTCCGAAGAAACGCATCGACGGCCGTCTTCGGATTGTCTCCTCGGTCCCACGGCCGATCGGCAAAGAAGCCTTCGGGCATGAGTTCGATAATCGTATCGAAGACAACGCAATAACAGCCTGGCGATACCATCGGTGCGTAGCCCTCGAGTTCCTTCAGCACGTGCTCGTGTGTGTGATTGGAGTCGAGGCACACCATGGTCCGATCATGTTTCTCGACGATCGCGCGAACCGCATCGACGGTTGCCGGCTCGATGCTGGAGCCGTCGATCAGCCGGATCCGGCGGGCGAGAGGATGCTCCACGATTCGCTTTCGGTTGTGCTGGCGGATGTCGATATCGATCCCCACAACGACGCCATTCTCGCCCAGCAATTCCAGCATCGAGGCATAGAACACAAGCGATCCGCCGCGCGCCACGCCCGTCTCGACAATACAGTCGGGCCGGGTCCGCCAGATAATCTCCTGCAACGCCTGCATGTCCTGCGGGTACTGGATGATGGGCAAGCCGAGCCACTCGAAATTGTACGAGTAGCGTGCGCGGACGCTCTCTTCGGAGAATGCGCGGGCTACGGTTTTCAGAGGTTCATTCTGTTGGTGCGAAGCGATTCTCCGTTCGCGTTCGTTGAGGAAGTCGGCGTGATCATCCATGTTCGACGTTCTCCCGAGTGGCGCAATGACTCTTCGGATAACAGATTCGTTCGAGGTATTTGTCGTGGCCCAGCATGTCCAGGTAGTGCCGGGGCGAGCCGCGGGTCGTAAACCGGAATGAGGCAGGAATGACTTCCTCGGCAACGGGCGACGACAGCATCGTGATCGCGATGTGCCGTTCCTCCTGTTCCCCGCACGACGCCAGGAACAAATGGCACGGACTCCCTTCTGGCACGGATGTGATCGCTGGCAGGACCAGCCGGTGCGGACGCTTGGGAGTACGGCGCGCCTCGTCGAACAGGGCCTGGAAGGCCGCAACACTCCGATCGATGCCGCACTGCTTCAGCACGAAACGCCGGCCGGCGCGGGCAAGTCTCTCGCGTTCGGACCCTTGTTCGCTCAGAAAGCGTAATGCGCGAGAGAACTCATCTGCCGTGCGGGCGACCAATCCCGTCTCATCATGCTGCA
This sequence comes from Thermoguttaceae bacterium, assembly GCA_040772845.1. GTDB lineage: Bacteria > Planctomycetota > Planctomycetia > Pirellulales > Thermoguttaceae > PWXP01. The sequence continues at coordinate 2,308,549 of JAXGXG010000001.1, read as the reverse complement.
CCAGCGCCCTTTCCGGCGGATTGTCGAGCACAACCGGAACGCACCCGGCCGCCATTGCTTCAATCAGCACCTGCTCGCCCGTCCCATAGTGCCTGGGGTTCAGCGGATAGGCGAAGACGTGGATCTGCCGGTAGATCGGCGCCGGATCGGCAACATGTCCCAGAATGGCGAACCGGTCGGCCACTCCGAGTTGCACGGCCTGCTCGCGCAAGGCTTCGTGCGAGGGACCTCCGGCGACAATACACGGTTCCGCAAGATCGGCCGCGGCGCAAAGGCGCAAGAAGTCTCTGTGCATCTTCGCTTCTTCCACCGTCCCGATGTAGCCCACTCTGGGCGGGCCGTTCTTCGCACACACGTCGGTCGTCCACGATGGAATGCCTGCACAGCTGCGGATGACCCGCAACTTGTCGCGGCCGCTGTCTGGAAGCTGTTCGACAACCGGCGCCGCCAGCGACGCTTCGCTCGCCATCACAAAGACATCCGGAAACTCGAACAGTTCACGAAAGAATGCTTGCGGTGGATGGCGCCCGTTCACATGCGACCAGAGGACGATGCGTGAAGGGGGTAGGCCTTGGGCCATCAGGCGGATGAGCAGCGGATGATTCCACCAATGCACCAAGACGAGATCGGCCGCGGCCACAAGCGAGTCAAACCGCCTCCGATCGGCCGTTGAACCGAGGTTCTCTGCCCAGGAGATGCCCAGCCGGCGGCAGTGCGCCCGGGTCTCTTCGTTGAGGGTGTCCAATGTGGCGATGGTTGAACGGACTGCGCCGGCTTCATGGAGCGCGGTCGCGAGTGTGCGCAAGACCGCGCCTACGCCGCCACCGGCGTGTGGAACGATATGCAGCACGTGCAGAACCGGACTCATGCGGTATAACGCTCCTGCTCGCTCAATTGGGCAAATACACCGCAGTACCGATGGATGCCGTGCCGCCTGCATCGCGAGCAAAGCGGTGCAGTCGCGCGGACCTTGATGAGCTCCTCCAACGGCGTATCCAGGTAGTCGTCGGCGATCGTATTCCCTTCGGGGTCGTAGAACATCATGCAGGCAGAGACGGAAAGGTCGGCGTTGATCTGGATCACTCGCAGTGCGTCGCACGGCAGGTGCGCTTCGGCCTTGGCCCGCCGCAGGCCATCGTCCGTATCGACCAGGAGCAACTCCCTTGCCGTGCAGGCCGGATCCGGCAGCGGCCGCCCCTCGCAGTAGGCCAGCACATCATCCAGGGAAATGAGATACGCAGGAATCGGATGGAACTCGAAACCAAGCCGCGAGCTGAGCGCGGCTACCCGCTCCAGTGGCGCGCCCAGACTGTGTTTGTAGCAGTGATAGTAGAGTTCGACCTTCATTTCCGGATACAACGAGCGCCGCAACCGGCCGATCGTCTCCACATTGGCCAGAAACGTCTCCCACCGGCCGCCCGTGTGCGTCCGTTCGTAACCGCCTTCCACCCCGGAGACCGAGAGCCGCAGACATTCGGGCCGACTTTCGACCAGGGCGCGAAAGTCGGCTGGGTGGTTCAGGTTGCTCGAAACGGAACAGAGGAAACCGTGCTCCCCGGCCAGGCGGATCATCTGGGGAAGCTTGCGGTTCAGCGTCGGTTCACCCCATTGGTACAGTTGCAGATTTCCGACAAACGGGTCTTCGCGCCGGATCTTCTCGAGCACGCGGCCGAACGTCGGCGCGTCCATCATTGCAGCATTGCGCCCCGCCGGCCGCCGGCTGGCGCGCGGACACGTAATGCAGCGCAAATTGCACACGCCGGATACTTCGACGACGTAGTCGCGAGGCTTGAGTTGACTGTACGGCAGGTAACCTTCACCCTCGGTGAACCCGCGCGCCTGCAACAGGCCTGATATCTCTCGCTCGAAGAAGAAGGCGGCGACAATCACGAAGAGACATTCGGCTGCCTCCGGCGCATCGAGCGCGGCCGGCGAATGCACGGGAATACCACCCACGGTGCTTCCGTGCAGGCCGGGATTTCGATCGATGAACCCTACCGGTTCCAATCGGGCGCTTCGCAAGGAACGCAGCACGCCGCGTCCCTGGCTGCCGGCGCCGTAGATCATGAGCCGTCGTCCTGCAGCAACCCGTTCTGAGATTCGGGCAATCGGTGATATCATGCGGCCGGTTCTCCGGCAGGTAGTCGTTGTTCTGGCAGATATACGCCAGTGAACTGATGCACGCCGCGGCGTTTGCACTCCGCACAAAGCCGGCTCGTCCGTTTTCTCGTCAGGATATCGGCCAGCGGCTCCGTCAGGAAGTTCTCGGAAATGAAGGGGCGAAAGAACACTCCGCAAGCGCGCACGGCACAATTCCAATCGATCGGAAAGCAGCGCTCTTCAGGACACGGCAGCGACGCCACTGCGCGGGCTTTCGCGAGTCCTTCTTCCAGGCCCATCAGGAGCATGGGGATGGTCCGCCGGGCGTTTTCCGACAGTTCCTTGCCATCCACATAGTCCATAATCGCATCGGCCGGATATAGGTAAGCCGGGCTTGGGCGAAAGATGAGCGACAACTCCTCGCATAGCGATTCCATCTGCCGATAGTCGCTGCCCACGTTATGCTTGTACAGATGGTAGTTTACCGTAATCTGCATTTCGGGATGTACCCGATTGCGCAGCTCGGCTAGCTTCCGCAGGTTTGCCAGAAACACGTTCCAGCGGCCTCCGGTATGCGTCAACTCGTAACTATCGCCCCAACCGGAGCAGGACACCTTGAACCAGCCGGGTTTCGCGGCAATGACGTCTTCCAGATGCTTGCCGTAATTGAGATTGGAGGAGATGGCCGAGAGCACGTGTGCCTCGCGCGTCGCGGCAACGATTTCGGGCAGTTCAGCGTTCAGCAGCGGCTCGCCCCATGTGTAGAGCTGGACGCTGCCGAGCATGGGGATCTCACGCAGTAGCTTCGCGAGCACCTGCCGATAGGTAGCGGCCGTCATGAATCCGCCGCGCGGCTGTTCCGCTTCGTTGCCTCGAGGGCACGAGATACATCGGAGATTGCAACGGCCTGCAACGTCGATGCTCGGATCGATGTTGTTCACGTCGCGGCAGAGGACGAAGTCTCTGTCTTTCTTCAGGCCGGCCGCCTCACACAGGCCGCCGATTTCCAGATCGCAATGGCCCGACGCGGCGATAATGACCGCCTCGCCTGCTCGCACCTTTGCGAAAACGCTATCGGGCCGGAGAATCCGATATCCAAGCGCCTTGCGGCGCTGCAGTTCGGGTGAGCTGTCGAGGAATGCCTCGACCGGCGCGTCCATGCGTTCCAGTGCCCGGCACACTCCCTGGCCCACGATCATCGCGCCCCAAACAAAGACTCTCTTGTCCGCACAGAACTGCCGCATTCGGTCAGTCGACATCGTCATGTCACTGCTCCTCCTGCACGGGAATGCTCGACTTCGCCGCAATCAGTTTCTCGTCGCCGTAGACGCAGTATGCCCGATGGATGCCACGGGCCATGCACTCGCGGCAATGCCTGCTGTTCACGCGGGCCGCATAGATCTCTTCGGGTGATACGGTCAGAAAATCGTCGAACAGAATCAACGACGGATCGTACCACTCCATGCAGTGGGCAACCGAAAGATCCCAATCGATCCACACGTGGTCCAGGTAGTAGCAGGGCCGGTCCCGCTCGCGCCGTGCGATGTCCATGACTTCCTCGACGCTGAGAAACTGCAACTGCCTGGTCTGTACCGCCGCCGCGGATATCTGCTTGCCATTGTCAACCCGAGCTACATTGTCCAAAGGAGCCAACGCCGCATGACGATATCGTAGCGTGAAACCAAGCCGGTCACAGAGGTCGCGAATGCGAGAGAAGTCGTCGCGATTGTGCGAGTAGATGTGAAAGAAGAACTCGACCAACATCGCCGGGCGCAACTCTTGCCGATAGTCGGCCAGCTTCTCGCAGTTGGCCAGGAACGTATCCCACTTCGCGCCGCTGTGCGTGGTCTCGTAGTTCTCGCCCCAGCCTGAGTTCGAAATACGAAACCAGTCGGGACCCGCCTCAACGACTGCGCGGAAGTCCTTCTTCATCGCCAGGTTGCTCGATATGGCGGACAGAAGCCCCTTGTCGCGGGTGATGCGAATGATCTCGGGCAGCTCCGGGTTCAGCAACGGTTCGCCCCAGTTGTACAGCGTGATGATCCCCGTCCAGGGATCGTCAGCCAGGATCTTATCGACCAGCTTCCGATAGGTTTCGGCCGACATGACGCCAGGCTTGCGGTGCCGCGGCCAATTGCCGCGCGGGCACGAGATGCACTTCAGATTGCACATGCCGGCGACTTCCACCTGGTAGTTCAACGCCCGCAACTCGCCGTACACGACGAAGTCGCGATTCTTCCGCCAACCTGCCGACTCGCAACTGGCCGCAATCTCGTCTGCAAAGAAGCCTGACGCAATCACAATGAAGCCGTCTGCCGGCGAACAGGCGGAGAAATGCCCGGCAGGCGACGCAACCGGAAGTCCGAAGATCGAGGTCCCTTGAATCGCAGCCGAACTATCAATGAAGCCGACCGGTGCGAGCCCGTGTCGAAGCAGTGCGAGCCGGGCGGCGTATCCATCATGCCGGGCGCCCCAGACAAAGACCTTTCGTCCGGCAACCAATTCGATCAGATTCGCCGGATCCCGCCAGGGCATAGCCGTGAAGCGGCGCCTAGGGGCGGCATCTTGCCCATTTTCATCGAATACGGACACGATACTATCACCGAGCGACGGCTGTCCACCTGGAGGACTATTTGAATGAACGCTCTGTGGCATGGACTTCCTCCAACGCCCCCTTCCGTCTTCGGGCAACGGCGCACCTTCGGCGCCCCTCGGAACCAGATGCTTTCCAAAACGGGTATTCGTGTCAAGGGCAAGTCGGCCCGGATTGGCAACAACGCATTCCCGTTATCGCCCAGATTCCCTGCCTTCTCTAACATCGCGATGTCATTCCGGTTGTGTTCGCACCCACGGATTGGAATTATGGCGAAAGGTCGCGCCCTGTTCGAGTCGATGCCAGTTCAGATTGAGGAATGCCGTCTTCCTTGGCTTGTCCCGTGATCATGGTTCTTACTCGTCCGTGTCCGCTTTGCGCGTGCCGAACTGCAGATAGCCTACTGGCGTTCACGCCTGCATGGTTCGATACGCCGGAACCCCTGTCGCCAACTCGTATCGTGTCGTGCGACCGCTGTGGGTTCGTGTTCTGCGATACGCAGCAGGAAGGGGCTTTTTACACGTCCTACTACAACGACCGGGCCCAAAACAACCCGGGTACGGGTCTTGGCAGCGGCCGCGATTCTCGGTGGGATGAGGAGCATTACCAACGGGTTCATGACCTGCTGGCGGAAGCTGTCCTACCGGATGCTCGTCTGGTGGATGTTGGTTGCGGGCGAGGCGGATTTCTGAGATACCTGCGCGATCGTGATTTCTGCAATCTTCGAGGGGTCGATCTCGACAAAGGCAATGTGGAATACCTCTCCTCGGTCGAGCGAATTGCCTGCACTGCCAGCAGTGCTGCTGCATTTCCCTGTCGCGACGTCGACGTGCTCGTGTATAACTTCATCTTTGAACATCTATTCGATATTCGCGAGGTCGTACGACACGCCTGGCAATCGCTGGTTCCGGGCGGCTTGGTGTTTGTCGAAGTGCCTGACGTCATGGCCTTTGCTAGCTATCCCATTTTCCCCTTCTTTCATTTTGCCCTGTTTGAGCACCTCAACTATTTCAGCGACGACACGCTTACCCGGACCTTTGCCGACGAGGGCTTTGAAACCGTACAAACGGGCGCGAACGTATACCACATGGCGGAGCACGTGCTCAACCCGATGGTTTGGGGGATTTTCCGAAAGGCAGAGTCTGGAAAACGGCTGACGCCTGCCAAAAGCGAATCGCGCAAAGGAGCGGAAGCCTACGTCGCGCAAAGCCACGATAATCTGCTAGAGGCGCATTCGTCGATTGCAGAACTCGCATCCAATCGGCAGCCGGTCTTTGTGTGGGGAGCGTGTGTCGAATTGTTTGCCCTGATCTCGCATACCGACCTGCTCACCTGCAATATCCAGAGCATTATCGACAACAACCCGGAAAAGCAGACCAAGACCGTCCGCGGCATCCCCATCGAAGGCTCCCATGTATTGGCCAATGCGACTTCCGACGCGATGGTGTTGATCGTCTCGACAATTCATGCTACGAATATGCTGGCAGAACTGGATGCTATTGGTTACAGGGGCAAAGTCCTCGATATCAGCCAATGTGCCCTGCGCCCCCCACATTCGGAGCAGTAATCTTCGTGGCACTGTCGTCTCGACAGTGTTCTCTTTTTGCGACGTACCTTGCACGTTCGATTTGCGCGGAACGGTTCTGCGAGGAGGAACAGGACTGCGCGGAAACGGCCCCCGGCGATCCCCGACTACAAGGAAACGAACGAAGATTCACTGTTGATACAACAGTGCCACCCGATGCCCCCCGACGGGCCGATGGAATCAGCAAATACCTCAAAGTTTCCGCTGCTGTTCAGCCGATCCCAATCCAGATACCCACTCTTCTCACTCTGATCGAGGTACCTGCGCATGGTCACAGCCGGTTCCATGACGCCCAGAGAGCGCGTGTTGGCGGTATTCAACCACCAGCAGCCGGACCGAGTGCCCGTCTGGTGCGGCGCAACGCCTGAGTTCTGGCAGAAGGCCATGAAGCAACTCGGTGTCGACGATGAAGGGTTGCGGCTCCGGCTGGGCGACGATTTCCGGCGAATCCACGCCGCCGTGGGCCCGGGCCCGGGCGAGACCCCGCCTCAGCCAGGCCATACGCCGTTTGGCGTTCCGCGGGCAGGTGTAGGATATGGGCAAGCGGTCTCGCACCCATTGGCAAACGCCACGCTACGAGAGGTCCACGAGTATCCTTGGCCGAGTCTTTCGCCAACCATCCGGCTCGGCGGCCACGCATCGGTTCGGTCAGGTCGGTATGCTATTCTGGGTGGTACGTACAGTCTGTTCTGGCACGACCTGACCGATCTGCTAGGGCTCGAAAACGCCTGCATGAAGATGTACGACGAGCCGCTGCTGGTCGACACGATCCTACAGCACGTGGTCGATTACCACGTTGCGGTGAACCGCGCCATTTTTGACGCCGCAGCAGAGCACATCGACATTTTCTTCATTGCCAACGACTTCGGCTGCCAGCACGGACCCTTCCTGAGCGAGCCGATGTTTCGCCGCTTCATGGTCCCGCACCTTCGGCGGCTGGCCATCCTGGGCCACGACTACGGCCTAAAGGTTATGTTGCACTCGTGCGGTAGCATCGCGCCGCTCGTTCCGGCCATTGTCGAGTGCGGCTTCGACGCACTGCACCCGGTCCAGCCGTGCAAGGGAATGGACCTATCGAAACTGAAGGTCGATTTCGGCGACCATATCGTGTTCAACGGCGCCATCGACGCGCAGCACACGCTCATCGAGGGTTCGCCGGAGACCGTGCGTGCGAAGACCCGCGAGGTATTGAGCATCATGAAACCGGGCGGCGGTTACGTAGGCGGGGCAAGCCACGACACCATCATGGGCGAGACGCCCGTCCAGAACGTGTTGGCCATGTTCGACACGCTGCGGGCGGAAGGCGCATACTGACTGACATCCATGCATCGTCGGGCTGTTCTGTTCGTCGGTTGACCTCGTTCCACGTTTCCAGGCCAGACAGGTCTCCATGGATTCCAGGCTCCGATCATAGGACATTGATGCTTGCATCACCCTGGCATTGCTCGACATGATGGGTATTTGCGGTTCCCTTGTCATGGTCGTGCTTACTCCTCACGACGCGTGTTGATTCCAGCCCCATCATCTTCGAGCATCACAGTCATCTGTCTTGAGATGAATATCGCATTAGCCGTCCACACGCGTCCGGGAGTTGTGTACAGAAAGGGCATGATCTCCCAGAGAGCATAGCCATGCTCCGTCATCAGGTTCAGGATAGGAGCCATTCCAGATTGCCGATCGTACGATTCCGCAATAATGATCTCCAGATAAAGAAGCGATATTGCACCGTTTCGCAGCATATTGGACGCGCCCTGCAATACTGCCAATTCGTTGCCTTGAACGTCGAGCTTCGCGATGTCGATCTGATCAATTCCATTCCGTTGGCAGTATCCATCCAAGGTGCAACACGACACCTCTATCAATTCGTAGTCATACTTGTGTTCTGTGCTCAACCGGACGAGCCTGTCGGCCGGCTTCAATAGCGAGGCGACCTCCGGAACGCGGGTTGCATAGAACGGCAAGCGTCCATCGCGGTCAGCCAGTCCAATCGGTTCCAAGGTAACGCCATCGGCTGCGCCGTGTGCCGCGCGCAACGGTTCGAATGTCGCGGGGTTCGGCTCGAAAGCCCGAATGCTGCAATCGGGAAACAAGGCGCGATATGCCTGGATGCTCTGGCCCACGTTCGCTCCGACGTCGAACACGCACAGGACCTGTTGTCCCAGACGATCGAAGATCTCCTTCTGTCGAGCGAAGGTTTCGTCTTCTCGTTGTTCGTAATAGGTGGTCATTTCAAGGTATTCCGGCTTAGATTTCTGTTAGCCCATCGCACAGCGCGCATGATGTCCACATCGATAGCGCGTAAGGTCGAGTCCCGCGTACAAACCACTCTCAAGCAGGTGTTCCGGATAAAGCACATCATGGATTCGATAGCTCGACGTGAGGGCAATGGACTCCCGAGTGTGGCCAGCTTCTTCCGGGGCAACAACGAGCAGATCGAAAGTGCCTGCTCTCTCGACATCCGGAAATCGCTGAAACCGGACCGCGCCTTCCGATGCGCCAAGTTGGCGGGCAAGATGTTCCATCTGCCGCGTACTTCCGCACAGGGCGATGGTCGTCGGCCGACGGGATTCAAGAAATGTACTATTGATCACGTCCGGAAAGACATTCAGTAGAGGAGTGCCTCGCTCACGGGCAAACTGCAATCCCGGATCGTCCTGGGTCAGCGCTCGCGGCCAAATGCAAAGCACAGCATCATATCGCTCTGCCAGGTCAAGGGTCGCACCCGCCATTGGATAATGATAGAAGTACCTGCGATTCGCCTGCTTTCGCTCATAAGGATTCCCCCAGGCGACGATACGATCGACCGGTAGCTGTAATCGGTCGCTGAACAGGGCAGCCATGGCCCACGGTCCGAACACGGCTATGCGTTCATACTTAGCCATCTGTTCCAGCAAGACTGTAAGATGCGCATCCATCTCGGAACTGGCAAAGACATCGACATTGATCTGGTAGTAGCAGTTGCTGCATACCTTGGCGACATCGAGTGGACAGGTTGTTTCATCTGTATCAAACGCGAGCGGGCATCCACACTCCGGGCAGATGCCGTGGAATGTAAAACCGGCGACGGGCCCCGCCGCAAAGTATCGAGAGACGTCTCGCATACGGTATCGCCGGTTGAAGGCCCGTCGGAACCGGATAGTCTCGCGGCACACGGTCTCGTAGAATCGATCGTTCGACAGCGCGCTTATGTTCAACTTGCCTGCTTCTTCTGTCTCGCGGATGTTCTCCGACGATATACCGGCCTTCAACGAATATGTCAGTAGGAATTGCAGTTCATCACTCACCAGCCCTCGTTTCTGTGCAGTTCGGTAGTACTTCGTGCCGGGGTAGATAATAATGGAGGCTAGACCATTGGCCGGATGGTTGATTAGCCGATGCTCTTCGAGAAATGCGAAAGTCGTGCGAATCTCCTCCGCAGTCTCTCCGTCATGCCCGAACATGAAGTTGCCAAAGACGCGCAGGCCGGCTTCTCGGGCTCGCGTCAGGTTGCGCAGATGATCGGCGACGGTGGTGTGCTTGTTCATGGCGGCGAGCATGCGATCACAAGCGCTTTCAAAACCAAGGCAGATAAACATGCAGCCCGAGTCTTTCATCAGGCGATACGTATCTACGGAGAACGTCACGTCCGTCCGTAGTTGGCCGACCCAGGGGCTGCCGACTTCTGTCTTCATGCGATTGCAGAAATCCCGCGTGAACTGCTCATCGTCAAACGCCACCTCGGAGTAAATGAAGAAGAAATCGAACGCGTACTGTTGCTTCCACCGGGCCATTTCTGCGATAACCGAATCCAGCGGACGAGCCTGAAACCGACCGACGGACGGCGAACAGAATGCGCACACATTCGGGCAGCCGCGTCCGACGAGGATAGGAAAAAACGTCTTCCCCAGCCGCAGCAAGGTATCGGAGAGCTGGATATACTGCTCGACGGGAAACCTGTGCCATGCAGGCAGGGCTTCGGTGTGTTCCAAGTCAAGCCTGCGAACCGGGTTTCGCCGTATATCGCCGCTTCCGTCCTTGCATATGACGCCAGGAATGCTCGCCAAGGCTTCGAAACCGCGTGCGCCGGTTTCCAGGCAGTCCAGCAGTCCGCCGAGGTTCGTTTCCGCTTCGCCGGCCAGGGCATAATCGATCGGGAGATTACGGAACAGGGTTTCGGCGGCGACATCCTTTGTCATGCCACCGCCAAGAATCAACCGCGACCCGGAGCTGTATCCTTTCAATGAGGGAAGCACATCATAGAACCAGCGAAAAAAGCCAACCAGACCACCGGTTAGTATATAGTCATATTGCCGCTGATGGATGATGCTGCGCAATTCTCCGATAGCGTTGGCTGCGGGAATCCAATGGAACGCGTCACTGTCATCGCAATCCGCAGCCGTTTCGTGGGTTCCATCTCGAAACCACGAGCGATTATCGTAAAGAAAAGCATAGATGTCAAAGGAGTATCCCGCTTGCTCAAGGGCGCTGGCAACGTATGCCGGCCCCATTGGGAAAAGAAACGATGGCGGGATGAGCAAGAGAGTCTTCGCCTCTCTCTTCGGCCGCTGGGTCATTCTACGCCTCCGTCGAATTGGACCAGGGCGCCGTTGAGCATGGGCTTGCCGCTCGTCACGGTACTCGCGACGAAGCGCGCCGTCTCCGAACTCGTGACGAACCGTCCATAGGGCGTGTCGTTCAGCATGTCACGATAGCGTTCCGGATCCGTTGCCGACAACCGATCCGCATAACTCCCCTCGTGTTCCAGCATGCCAGGTAGCACAGCAAAGATGCAAATGCCATCCTTGGCAAAGGAGCGGGCGGCGTGTTTCACGTAGGCGTTCAACGCCGCCTTACTGATCACATAACCCGGTGGAGCATTGAAGTGCAACGATGCCGTCGAGCCAATATGAACTACGGTTCCTTGTTGACGCTTCAAATCGTCGTACAACGCATTATTCAACTCCACACCCACCTCAAGGTTCAACCGCATGGCGGCCCGCATGACGTCGGTCGGGATGTTGCGCCGATCCCCCGGCACGCCGCCGCCGACATTGTTGATGAGAACAGAGACAGAGACATCCAATTCCCTGAGCCGCAAACAAAGCCGTGCCGGCCCATCTTCTTCGGCCAAATCGAGACAGATGCTCCGATGTCCCTCAGACGATACAGCCTGCAGTCTTTCCACGGCGCGCGCCAAGGCATTGGAGTCGCGCCCGTTGACGACCACACGGAATCCGGCCGCTGCCAGCGCCAGGGCAATCTCCAGGCCCAATCCGCGCGACGCTCCGGTTACCAATGCCCATGGACTACTCATTGGACTACCCAAGTTTTCCTCTTTCCATGCCCTGGTTCACATAGCTGAGGTGATAGCGATGGGTGCCGGCCGCCCTGCACTCGCGGCAAACGGCGCAATCGGCGGCCTGCCGGAGGATATCGTCTAGCGAAGTGTGCAGGTAGTTGTTGGCAATGATGTTCTCGGGCCTGCGGAACAGATGGTTGCAGCGATGGACTGACAGGTCGCTGGCAATGACGAAGCAGTTCTCCGAAACGCAATCATCCATCGGACTGTCTCGCGAGATTTGGATGGCTTCATCGATGTCGAGCAACAGGTAACGGCGGCCTTCCTCCATCAGCGGGGGCAAGAGATTGCCTCTTGCGTATTCGATGAGATCGTCCAATGGGTCGATGAACGCGTAATTGGTGCGAAACACGAGCCCCAATTCCTTGCACAGACCGGCCATCACGGGCACACCAGCAAGGTTGTGTTTGTACAGATGGTAGTTCACCTCGATAAGCATCGTCGGTGCGAAGGCTGCCCGCAACCGTGCGAGTAATCGAAGGTTCTCGAGCACAAGATCGAACCGCCCGCCACGGTGGATGACAGAATACGTTGTTGCATCGGCGCCCGAAAGCGAAACCCGGAACCATGTTGGCGTCGCCTTCACGACGGCTTCCAGATCGCAACGAAGGCTCAGATTGCTCGACACCGCGGTGGCTAGGCGCCGCGACACATTGTACTCGATCATTGCCGGCAGTTCAGGGTTCAGCAACGGTTCGCCCCAGGAGTATATCTGAACGTCGGGTAGCAGAGGGTTTTCCGCGATCAGCTTGTCCACCACTCGGCGGTAATCGGTCACCGACATCATGTCGCGCACAAGTGGTTTCCGAGAATGGCCTTGTGGGCAGGTCAAACATCTGAGGTTACAAGTCCCCGCCACGTCAATTTCGAAATGGTGGGGCTTGATGTCGCCATGGGTCAGGTAGTCACGGCCGAATTGAAAGCCATGCTCCTCGCATCGCCGCGACATCTCCCCCGCATAGAGCGACGACGCGACGATAAGGAACACCTTGTCTTTTCCCCGCGCAAGTATTTCGTCCGGTGTGTGTACGCGAGTTCCTAGGACTTCTGTCCCGGCCATGTTCGAATCCAAGAAACCGGCCGGCTTGATACTCGATCTGGCCAGAGCAAAAGCGATGGCATTTCCGAAATGCCCACATCCCCAGATGTACAGCTCTCGCTCGCCGAGCAATGCATCGAGTTCAATCCGTCCGGAACGTCTCGGGTTCATCGTATCCTCCGCGCAAGTAACCCCGCCGAGATATCGTCAAATGTGCGGCGCCAACCTGCCAGTTCATCGAGTGACATTGAATAAGGCTTCAAATAGAACCCAGATTCCTTGGTGTCCAGCCGGAACAGTCCTTTCCAAAGGCTTGCTTGGTCAACGTGCTCAACAAACAGCGCGTCACGCATCGCTTGCTGAAACACCTTCGTTCCCGGAAATGGAATAAGCGTAAACACGTCCACCATGTCAGGCTGCAGGCGGTGGATCATCTGCCGAGTCTTGTCGAGCGACTCGGGAGTATCTTCTGGAAAACCCATGATGAACATGGCTCGCGTTTGTATCCCGTGCTTCCTGTAGAGCGCCATCACCTCGAAGACCTTCTCATCGGGAAGATGCTTCCCAATGACTTCATTGCGCATTCGCTCGCAGCCGTGCTCGACGGGGAGAATGGCATAGACGCATCCGGCGGCAGCCAAGGCTTCGACTACCTCCGCATCCAGCGACGCCAAGTTGTACCCGTTGAACGATTCGAACTGAACCTCCAGCCCTCGTCGGCCAATCTCCTCGCATACCGCGATGGCATGGCGTTTGTCCAAAGTCAAATTGTCATCTGCAAATCCAAAATACTGATGCCCGTAATGGCGCACATGGTATTCGATTTCGTCTGCGACATTCTCAGGTGAACGTTTCCTGAAACCTCGCCCCATGGTTTTATGGGCACAGCAGAAATTGCAGTCGTAGGGACAGCTACGCGTCGCAAGAATCGGGATAGATATCCGGATATCATGCCCCTTCGGATTGTACCAACTGCTGTGTTCACGGTAGTAGCTATCGAAATCAATCAGATTCCAGGCGGGCATGGGGATGGTATCGAGGTCGGTGATATACCCGGTTCGTTCGTTAATGCGAACCGTGCCATCGGCGGTGCGCCATCCCAGCGACTGGATGTGCGAGAGATCCCCGGTACTGCTTGACGCGAGACTCTCGGCCAGAGCGGCTACCTGCTCTTCTCCTTCGCCCAGAATGATATAGTCAAAGTCCGGGCAGTTTGCCAGGATGTCGCGAGCAAACAGTGTGGCGTGAACCCCGCCGAGAATGATCTTCGCATTCGGCGCGAGCTGGCGCACCAACGAGGCGACCCGGCGCATAAACGGAAAGTGCGCCGTGGTAAGGCATGAGACTCCAACAAGGTCCGGCTCGTACGTGAGCACCCGAGCACGCAGTGACGCGAGCCGTTCTTCGTCGGCGTTCGCTTCGAGTGATACGGAAACCAGGTTCATATCGAACAGTACCGACTCCACGCCATGGTGGCCAAGTACGGCTGCCACATAAAGCAGATTGAGCGGAGGAGCTATGTCCGTGCGCGATACCGTTCCGAATCGAGGCGAAGATATCAAAAGGGCTTTCACAGGCAGCCTCCTCGGCATGAATTGGGATCGAGGTGGCCCGCCAACCGATGCTTCCACCACGCGACCGTGTCCGCCATGGCGGTCCGGATATCCCATTGCGGCTGAAATCTCAGTTCGGTGTGCAGGCGATGCACGTCGCCGCAAAGCACAAGTGGCTCATCAACGATCGGTTCCGAACTGATCTGTAGCCGGTTCCTCGCGTGAAGGCAATCGGCCGCGGCGCCGACGAGTTCGCCCAAGGCGACCGGCCTGCCCGATGCAATGTTCACAGGACCTTCAGCGCCGCTTTCGACCAACGTCACCAAAGCCTCGGCGGCATCTTTCACGAAAAGGTAGTCGCGAGCAACCTGCCCGTGCCGACATATCGCGACCTCGTCACGCAGCAAAGTGGAGATCATCGATGGCAGCAGTTTCGCCGGGTGTTCTCCAGGACCATAGAGAAAGAATACTCGCGCCCACGCACCGTTCAAGCCGACCCGTCTGCAGAATGCCTGCATCGCCTCGCACAGGGCGTACTTGCATTTCCCGTAGGTCGAGCTTGGCCTACACGGCGTCGACAACTCGGAGCACGGATCACCGGTCCAGGCGTATTCTGCGCACGTACCGGTCATGACAATCCTTCGCCCGCCGCAATCGTGGAATTGTTGGAGAAGGTGGATGCTTGCCTTCTGCCAACGGACGTTTTCGGGCGATTGCCAATAGCGTCCAGGCTTGGTGTACCAGGCCAGATGCAGCAAGTGGGTTGGGCGAAGGCGCTCCATCAATGTCGAAACAGACTTTGGGGTGAGCAGATCAGCCCGATGCCACACGATCTCTGTCCCTGGAGTATCGCCTTCAACTCGCCGGGAAGAAACCGCGTCAACACGGTAACCTCGCGCAGCAAGCCGGACCAGGACATGCCGTCCCAGAAAACCACTTGCGCCGGTAACGAGTATTCGGGCTGTCATGGTCTCTACAGGGTACTGAGATTGGCCGTAGCCGTACTGATGCGGTACGCATTCATCAAGTGGCTCAGCCGCAACGAGCGCTCCGATGGTGTGTTACCGAATGCCGAATCGCCGACAGCCTGGTCGTCACGAAACAGCAGTAGCGGGTGACCGTCTTCTGCGCCCGTGCGACACGTCTTCGGATCGAGAAGCTTCACCTCCGGATAATGCTGACGGAAAAAGTCGTGAACACCGCGGGAACAGAACCCCAGCGGACACAAGCCCGATACGTCACTCAGGCTGCAATACGTGGCGTGAATGGACTGGAGCGCCGCAGGTAAGACGATATCCAGAATATCACGCCTCTGATCGTCCGGCGTTCCGGGGCCATTCCACAGCACCATGCGGCGACGCAGTTCTGCGGCCAAGAGCCAGTTCTTCTCTTGAATGCTTCGCCGGATCTCCAAGGGAAGCCTTGCCTCGAGAAACCGATCGATCAATGCTCGGACGTTCCCTTTCTGCTCATCATCCAGGACCGAGGCGCCTGCATCTTGAAATGCCCACAGCGCGACGGTTTCGAGGTGATTGCGGAACTCATCGCCAATAAGATGGAGACGTCTCTCCATGTTGATGCTGCAACGCGACTGAAACGACGGTTTCAGTACGCGGTGTTCCCGATAGAACGGGAGGAGTTCAAAAGCAACTCGTCCCCATCGCGACAGGCGGTACGTCACGTGAAACGCCGGATAACCACCGCGTGCGCCGTAGCACTCTGCCTGCAGCAGCGCTTCGCGTCGAAACACGCCAACTTCAGGGAGGACGACTCGCTGAAGCAGGAATTCAAGCAGCGCAAGGGGGGTATCGCTCGAAAAGCACACGGGCTCCGAAAACTGGAAGTACCGGTGGAGCTCTCGCCCCTGCGCGTCGTCATAGGCGATCCAATCCGTATAGATCGCCGCCAGGTCGTCTTCACGCTCCAATCGACGGACATACTCTATGAGCACTTCTGGTATGAAAGAATCATCGTCTGCCAAATAGACTACGATCTTGCCGCGAGCATGTCGCACGGCGTTGAAGTAGTTCGATCCATTGTGGATCACCTTGGGTTGCACGAAGTATCGTAAGCTGGGTATCGCCCGCATGTGCGATTGCACAATCCCGGACGTGTCGTCCGGCGATGCATTGTCCGAAACGACCACCTCAAACGGCAACCCGAACCGTTCGAAACCGTGTAGATGCGACAGGCAGTAATCGAGCAGGGATGCCCGGTTATACGTTGGAATACAGATGCTCAGCAGAGGACAAGTCATTTCAGGTCCACCCCATTGGCCAAACGATAGGCGATGCGTTTGGCTCGATCGAATGCATATCCCACCAAGTGACGGTTCCCAGGACTCGCATGTCGCAGATCGACGCGGACCTGCCAGAAACTGCGCCCACCGTGACCTTCTTCCTCGCTTGGCGGGATCCGAGAAGAAGCAAGCACCTTGCGGTTGTCGTCGACCACGAGGATTTCGTCAATCGGGCAGTCGTTGACCGGATCGCGAGCCCAGCCTTGCACCAGCAGTATACCGGTCCCTGCGCGTGATATCGATTCGAAGGCCCCCGCACAGACGGACGGCTCCTCTACGAACGAAACGCTCCCTACATCGCCCATCGTACCTGCGTGGACAGCGAACGTCCGTTTCAACCGCCGTCGATAGACAGGATGGTGTCCCCAATATGCTGCTCCAGAGGCAAGGCACCGCCGACACAACGGATGCTCCTGCTTGAGATGCTGAATGCCTTCGACATTCATCTCGAATAGACTGCCGAGGATGCCTGGTCCTTCGTTCTTGCTGACTCCACAACAGAGTAGGACTTCACATCGCTCATTCAACGTCAGAATGTCGTGTTGCGGACAAACGAAGTTTGCAGGTTGTTGCGCAAGTAGCTCATTCACGTAGTGCAGCATCAGGTCCTGCCCCGCACGGCGGAGTTGCTCGTAGGGCATTGTGCCGTCGAGATAACTCACCGTCCACTTGCCATCGTTGAAAAGTGCATAGGGAGCTTCGAGGCCAAGATCATTGTCGGCTGCGAACTTGCAGGCATCCTCCAATTCCTCCGTGTTGAACTGGTATACGTGATAAGAGATATACGGATGGCCGTGAAAACCACATTCGCGGAAGTTCTTCAGAATGGCCACGATATTCGATTTGATCGTCTCGAAGTTGAAGCCGTGAATGCGGTCGTAGGAACCCTGACTGAAACCGGGCATCGAAAACGTGATGTAGGCCAGCCTGTCCAGTACCGGCTCGGAGAATGTCTTCAAACAGGAGGCGTTCGTACTGAGTGCAAAACGAAGACCTGAATGGGCCATGCACTTGATGATTTCCTGGAACTGCGGATGCAAGAACGGTTCGGCAAAGTTATATAGTTCGACTACCGTCTTCTGGTTGATCATCTCTGTGGAGAACATGTAATCCAACGCCCGGGCGAAATCCTCGGGTGCGATGGCGCCTTTGGGAAGCGGTTGTCCTTGCCGAGTCTTGTTGCCCGTTTGGCACCATGGACATCTCGCATTGCATCCGGCGCAGATATCAAAGAAGACTCGCTTGAACATCAATACTCCTCCGTGGACCGCTCTTTGAGGTTGCGTTGTCGTATCTTGCGGCGCATTGCCGTCCCAATAATGCCCGCCCAATTCGCTCGAACTCAAGGGAACGTCACCCCGGGAGGGTAGCGTTCAAGTTGTATACTCGCAATACGAAATATGGTGGGACCTCTACCGTTTCGGATACTGTCTCCCACTGTACCGTGCGCGATCAGGGAATTGTCGCCCGAAAAACCTCTCCTAACCCATCCAACTCGGGCCAGTGTGCATCGCGCTCGCTCGTTGCCGTCGGCGACAGTGGCCAACATATCGCCAACGTCGGGTCGTCCCAACGCACGCCGCGCGCCGCCTCCGGGCAGTGGGCAACGGATATCTGGTACAGCACTTGCGTATCATCCATCAATGTCTGGAACCCGTGGGCGAAGCCGGCAGGAATGTATACGGCCTTGAGGTTCTCGGCGGTCAATTCCACTGCGAACCAGCGGCCGTAGGTCGTACTGTCGCGGCGAAGGTCGACCAGCACATCGAACAGCGCGCCCCGTACGCACCGCACCACCTTCGCCTCGGCATGTGGCGGAACCTGGAAATGCAGGCCGCGAAGCGTGCCTCGTAACTGATTGTGCGAAAGACTGCATTGGGAAATGTTCGGGTCCAGGCCCAGCCGCCGCGCCTCTTCCACGCACCAGGTGCGTACGAAGAATCCCCGCTCGTCTTCCGCCCGATCGGCCTCGATGACGTAGGCGCCTTCCAGCGGGGTTGGGGTGAATCGCATGCGTGCACCTCAGAGGATCTCGACCTTCGGGATCGGCACAATAAACCGCCCGCCGCGTGATAGGTATTCCCGCTGCTGGTCGAAAATCTCCTCCTTGAAGTTCCAGGTCAACAACAACACATAGTCAGGCATGCGGTCCACCAACGCCTGCGCAGGCAGAATCGGCAAGTGGGTCCCCGGCGTCAGGCGTCCCTGCTTCGCCGTACTCCGATCGGCCACAAAGTCGAGCGTCTCGCCGCCGATTCCACAATAGTTCAATAGCGTACTCCCCTTGGCCGATGCGCCGTATGCGGCAATCGTCTTGCCTTCCTGCTTGAGTCGTTCGAGCAGACTGATCAATTCCCGTTTGAGCGTCTCCACGCGGCCGGCGAACTGCTCGTACGTCGCCGCGCGATGTACACCCCAACGTTCTTCTTCGGCTAGCAGGGCGGTAACCCGTTCGGTACCAGGCTCTGAAGTGTCGGCCCGTGCAGCGGTAATGCGCAACGAACCGCCGTGAATGGCAATGCGTTCAACATCCACCAATCTCAAACCGTTCTGCTGGAACAATCGATCAATGGCCGTTAAGGAGAAGTAGCAGAGGTGCTCGTGGTAGATTGTATCGAACTCGGTTCTCTCGAGTAGATCACGGAGATACGGGAACTCGATCACGGCTACGCCGGCAGGCGCCAGCAGCGTGGCCAGGCCGGCGACGAAACCGTTCAGATCGGCCACGTGCGCCAGTACGTTGTTCGCATGAATTACATCGGCGTACATGCCTTCTGTCGCCAGGCGTGTCGCCAGGTCCGGCGTGAAGAACTCGCACAACGTATCGATTCCTCGCTTCTCACGCGCGTATTCGGCAATGTTCCGGGCCGGCTCGATTCCCAACACCGGCACGCCCCTCGCCTTGTAGTGCTGCAATAGATAGCCGTCATTGCTGGCGATTTCGACCACGAGGTTCGCGCTATTCAGATGGCGGTCGGCGACTGTGCGTTCGGCCAGTCGGCGAGCCTCTTCCACGGCGGTCTCGGAGAAAGAGGAGAAGTAGACGTAATGGCCGAACAGCGTTTCCGGAGGAATGGTCTCGGTAATCTGCACGAGCGTGCAGTCCGGACACCAGACGAGTTCCAGCGGGTATCGCTGCTCGGAAGCCGCATCCGACGGATCGCTCAACAAGGAATTGGCCAACGGTGTCTTTCCCAACGACAGCAAGGGAGCGCATCCGCCGCCGCCGCAGGCTCGGCATTGATAGGAATCGTCTGGCATGTTCCCTCCGTCACATAACCTGGGCGTCGATGCCCATTGCCGACCAGTGCGGCATGGCAAGGGACGGATGCACGCAGGCATCGTGCCGGTGGCGGGCCCGATCGGCGGCTTCCGAATCAGCGGCCGCGAAGTACTGCCTGTACCACTCGACCGTGCGGGCAAGCCCGTCGTCCAAACTGTATTGCGGCCGCCAGCCGAGAATGGCGCGCGCCCGCTCGGCCGAGAGGCACTGCCGCAGGATTTCGCCACTCGCCTCGTTGCGAACGTCGGGCACAAGCGGCGAATCGAGTTGCTCCAGGATCATGCGCGCCAGTTCGAGTACGGACACGGGCTGTTCGTTTGAAAAATTGAACGCCTGCCCGACAATGGCCGGATCGGCGGCCATCCGCTCGGCCAGCAGCATGTAGGCCGCCGCGCCGTCCTCGACATAAAGGTAGTCGCGAATGGGCGAACCGTCGGAGCGAATTACAGGCCGCCTGCCGCTGAGTGCAGCGCGGATTGTGCCTGGCACAATCCGGTTCCAGTTCAGATCGCCGCCGCCGTAGAAGTTGCCGCACCGCGTCACGCACACCGGCAGCTTGTAGGTCTGCCAATAGGCATTGGCCAACAGATCCGCGCACGACTTGCTCACGTCGTACGGAAACGTCCCCTGCAAGGGCGTCTGTTCGGTGTAGGGCAATACTTCCTGCTCGCCGTACGCCTTGTCGGACGAAGCGACGACGATCTGCTGTACGGCCGGACTGCGGCGGCACGCTTCCAAAATGGTCCACGTGCCGCGAATATTGCTCTCGAAGGTGGAAATCGGGTTCCGATTGGCAATCGGTACGATTGTCTGCGCGGCGAGGTGAAACACCGTGGCCGCCTCGTACTCGCCAAGCGCCCGCTCGACCAGTGGCTGATCCGTGATGTCGCCGTGTACGACCGAGACCGAATCGAGCAGGCCATTGCGGTGGAGCCGCGCGTTTGGTGTCCAGTCGCGCAGCAGGCAAACCACGTGAGCGCCTGCCTTAAGGAGCCGATCGACGAGCCACCCGCCCAGGAATCCCATGCCGCCCGTGACCAGGACGCTGCGGTCCGTCCAGACGCTGTGTGGTCTTGCTACGAGCCGATTCTCCCTGTTGTGTGTCATCCCAAACCTTCCATTGCGCCTTGCCGGAATCCCACAGGTCGTTCAGAAACAATTTGTCGCGCTGGGTGTCCATGCATCGCCAGAAGCCTTTGTGCTGGTACGCATAGAGCTGGCCGTCACGAGCCATCGCTTCCAAGGGCGCTCGTTCCAGGGAAGTAGCATCGCCGTCGTGAAAGTAATCGAGCGCCGCCGGTTCAAAAACAAAGAAACCTGCGTTCGTCCATGTGTTGTCTCCCGGAGGCTTCTCGTCGAACGAGGTGATCCGTCCCTCGGCATCGCTCGAGACAATGCCGAAACGCCCTTCCGGCTGCACCGAGGTAACGGTCGCCAGCTTGCCATGCCGCCGGTGGAAATCCAGCAGGGCGGCGATGTTCACATCGCCTACGCCGTCGCCGTAGGTGAGCATGAACGGCTCGTTACCGATCGCCTCGCGCGCCCGCAGCACCCGCCCGCCGGTTAGCGTGCCGTCGCCCGTATCCAGCAGCGTCACGCGCCACGGCTCGCATGCCACCCTGTGGACGATCATCTCGTTTCGCGCCAAGTCGAAGGTCACGTCGCTGGCGTGCAGAAAGAAGTTGGCAAAATACTCCTTGATGACGAACCCCCGGTATCCCAGCAACACCACGAAGTCGTGAAACCCGTAGTGGGAATACGTCTTCATGATGTGCCAGAGGATCGGCTTGCCGCCGATTTCGACCATCGGCTTCGGGAGGGTTCGGGTTTCCTCGATCAGCCGAGTGCCGTAGCCGCCGGCCAGGATGAGTGTCTTCATGCCGGCCCCTTGATCTGGGGTGAAACCAACAGCCCCGTTGCCGCCGCCAAGGCGGAACGCGGGAAGCCCCACTGCAAACCGCAACGCGATGGGCGCCCGTGCTTGCGATGCTTGCAACGCCATCAGCCAAACCGGCTGAAAGCGGCACGGGCATGCCGATATACGCAATGCCCAACGACGGCTGCCCATCGTAACCTGAGGCGCCACATTCTAGAGACACCCTGCGATTCGACCAAGAGCAATTTTGTGACACCCTATTTGTGGGGTGTGGGGGCGGGTATGTGCAGGTTACGAATCGGGCAACGACTCGGGGACAACAAGGACGATGCCGCGATGAGCTTTGCCCGCAGTCGTATCCATATGAACATGGACGACGGCCGCGCTACCGGGATCTGCAGCGCGATAGGTCACACGCCAAATACCCCCCGACTCCTGCCAGCCGCCGATGGGCTCCAAGCCGACTTCGGCCGCCCAATGGTCATAAAAAGCCCGCCAGGCACGGGGGGCCGACCGGCCCGTAAAGACAATCGACCGGTCGCCACCGACGGCGCGCACTTGCAGTAAACGCCGACACTCCGGCGGAATGGGCGGTTGCGGCAGGCTGCCTTTTTCGGAAGGCTCTTTACTCGGCTGGAACGTATAGAGGCTCCACTGATTGGATGCAGCCGGTACGGCCATGCCCCAGACGGCCACACTCGGACCAGTGACGCCCGGATGCGATTCGGCGGTCGCCGGATGCGCTCCCCGCGCCGTTCGGATCCCCACGACCAATGGAACGGCTTCCCGGAGCGCGTAGAGCGAGACGCCTCCGGGGCTCCGCCGTTCTGGTCGGGCCCGTTCGAGCCGGTCGAGCAGTTGCTGCTCTTCCGGTCCGGGCGGCGGAAGGGGCATTGCCTCGGTCGCTTTCGCGGCGCGATGGCAAGCGCTCAGCAGTGCGTCGGCCGCCTCACCGGCATCGCCCTGGAACGACTGTTGGACAATGGCCCACGGCCGGTCGGCCAGGACGATCTCGTGTACGGCCGACGGATCGCCAAGCCCTGCAACCGGCAACGGGGCTTGCTGCGGTGCGTCGGCGGCCTCGCGCCACCAGGAGAGTATCTGACGCCCCACGCCAATGCCGGCAATGACGATGACCGCCGAAAGCAGGATGCGGCTGGTGATCGAAGATAATCGCCGGGCCAGTGCGGCAAAGCTGTGTGGCGGCGGCGTAGGGATCTTGTTCACGGCGATTTCGCCATCTTCCGGTAATATGCCAGCAAGGCTTCGAGGCTGAAGTGCGCGTAAGGTTCGTTGCAGGCGAGGGTATGGCGGCCGGCGTCGGCCACCCACATCTCAAGTGTTTCGGCGGCGAAGACTGCGTCGTGCAGGTTGGAGGTCATGGCGACCGGTCGCTTGATAATCTCGATCATCGTTGCGGCGTCGATCTTCCCGTAATGCTCCACGAGGCGATCGGACAGCGCCTCCGCCCGGCCGGGGCCCGAGATGAACACGGTATCCTCCGGCACGTGGGGAAGCAGCGGATGCTGCTGGCCCGGCTGAAGCACCGTGAACTCGGTGGGCGTGCAGCGAACGGCGGCAATGGCGCGCGTCCTGTCGCTCAGCACATAGTAATACTCGCAGGTGCGCGGCGATTGGCGAAGGATTTCGAGTCCTTCCTCAACGGTTGAAGCCCGCTCCATCACGTCGCGCAACAACAGCGACATGGGGACCCCGTCCCAGTCGCCTACGCCACCGCCGCCCATCTCGCCAATGGCCAACCCCTGCTCGTTCATTGCCGTAACCGTGCCGACAAAACCGGCGTACCCCAGGCTGACCCAAGTATGGTAGCCCTCGGGCAGGAAGACGGCCACAACGGCATGGTCCTGAAGGCGGATGTCGCGCATGTAGTCGAGCACGCGGGCGTGCAGCACACGTCCGTCGACCGTCGCCTTACCGCGCACGGCGACGCCGCTGCAATGGAAGCGTTCCGGGAAGAGATTGGCATAGCGTCCGTCGCGGCGCGAGACGCCGACCGTGTCGCTCAGCGCATCGCACTCGGCAAGGAATCGCTTGGGAATATGCGGCAGCGTCCGCCGCTGGATCTCGGCCATTCGGTCGAGAAACCACACGCCGGAGTGCAGCGTATCGGCCGTGCCCACCAGATACAATACGCGCTGGGTAAGCTGTCGCACGTCGTCGGCCAGGAGCGTTCCGTGCGCGCGACCCATGTCTTCCGGCGCGCCCGCAAAGAATACGACCGTCTTATTGCGGCAGCGGGCGCGCAGCCCGTGGCCTGCCGGATCGCGCGCGACCAGTTCAAACTCATCGGCCGATTGGGCCAGACACGCTTCGGCGCCCAGGACCGCTATCATCAGGAAAAGGCAGAGGTGAATGGCAGCGCGAGCGAGCAGGCGCGCGAGCGGGCGGCAGGGTGCAGCTTGTCTGCTTTCTTGCAACGTCAAGGTCATCGGATGGTCTCCGCGGCGAAATTGAGAAGGGCTGCAAACATACGATACAGGTCATCGGCGTCGACCTTCTGGATGGTCGCATCGGGCGACGGCTCAAAAAGTTTGGCGTGGGCAATCGTGTTGATCTGCCAGGAACGGAACACGACACGGCCCTGAACGCCCTCGACGTCGAACACGGCCTCTTTGGGCGTGACACCGTCTTCATGGAAGACGAGCAAGCCGTAATCGCCGGGCCGATCCTTCCGCAGCACGCGAATGGCCGGCCGGCCCTCGGCGTCTTTCTCCTCCGACGCGGATACCCAACGTTCGAGCGATTCGGGCGAGAAGTCCAGGGCCGTGAGGATGCCGCTCGCCGCGCGCAGCTTGAGCAGGTTCTTTTCCGCCGCCAGATGGAACGGCTGCTCCGCGGCGCGGCCGGGCGGCAGTTCACCGTAGAAGACCGTGTTCTTACCGGAGCCCAGCCAAGGGCCCCGCCCCTGCGCAAGCACGCCGGATCCGAGCGTGGGCAAGTTCAATTCGGCCAGGAAGCGATGCTTTCCGCCACGGACAATCCTTGCACTGCCTTCCACCTTCTTCCCGTCGGCCAGTTCGACCGTTGCTTTCCAGTCAAGAAAATGGCACTTGCCGGCGTCTGGTTCCGTGCCGGTGCCCACGAACGAGCCTGCCTGCTGAACCAACCGCACCATGCGGCGAAGCGGCGTGTTTGTTTCGGGGCGAATTGCCGGGGATGCCGGCTTCACGCCTTCGGGCAGATCTTCGGCAAAGAAGGCTACCGTGGTCTGCAACGCTTGCGGCAGTGCGGCCATGGCCGTGTAATGACCCAGACCGTCGAGCCAGATCACCTGATCGCCGATTCCAAGCGCCTGGGCCAGCTTCTCGGTAGCAGCGCGAGGAATGACCTCGTCGGAACCGGCGTTGATCATGATGACACGGCCGTCCTGGGCTCGGCTGCGGAGTGCGCCCGCGTGGGTCAGCGGATCGACGGCCCGGAGCGTCTTCTCCACTTGCCGGCGGTCCTCTAACGGCAGTCCTCGGAGCAATTCGCAGATGCGCCGGGATTCACGCGCATGATGGATGATCTCCAGCACGTCGCCTCCGCTAAGGATCAACGCGGCCCGATGGATGCGCGGATCCGCGCCTGCCGCCGTGCCGGCCAGCATACCGCCCAGACTGATGCCCGTTATGCCGATCCGGCCGGGATCGACCTCGGGTCGTGAAGCCAGAAGATCGATCATGCGACGCACGTCGAGCAGACCTTGCGACAGGGCCTCGACGAAGTTCTGAGGATTCTGGCGCGGATCCTCTTTCAACCCCTCCGGCCGGCGCTCGCCGTAGTACGGCAGTTTGAACCAGGCGGCAGGAATGCCCCGCGATGCCAGGCTGCTGCTGACCAGTTGCACCAATTCGAACCCGCCGCCCAGGATGTGCAGGCAGACGACGGCCGGCCGCTGCGGATCGTTCGGCCCGATGCCTTCGGGCAGATAGTATTCTCCCGGGACCGTATTGTTCGATTCGAATGGGCTATCGACCGGAGAGGGATAGTGCAGTTGGTACATCCGGTACTCCGGCCGCCGGGCGGCAAGTTCCATTCGGTACTCGAAGGGACGACCATTGAACGTCTGGGTTACGGAAAAGGTAGCCGGTTCAGCCGCAGGGGTGGTTCCCCCCCAGGTTGCAGCGAGCAGCAGGAGCATGGTGTGCATGAAAAGGGTTCTCCAGGACGCCTCGGGAAAACAAGTCCCCCATAGCAAACCACAAGCCGGCCCGGATTGCAAGAGTCCGGGTTGCGTACGGGGGGGCCTTCCTGGTTGCCGCGCGGAACTGCATGGCTCGATCGCACGATGAACGCAAGGCGGCAGTACCGGGGCGCATAGCGTCACTGGTCGTATCGCCTCAGGCATTCGAAGCACGACGAACGTGTGTCAGGTTCTGCAAAGCCTCCTATTCAGATAGTAGACGGCAACGTCACAATACTCTCGAAAGCACCCTTCCGCTCCTGGCGAATTCCAGCGGTCGATAAGCCGTTGAATCTCCCTGCGCGTACGCGCGCCAGAGTGTTTGGATAACGCTTGGATGACAGCCTCAACCACGGCTTTGCGATTTTGCCTCAAGCGATACCAGTTTAGGTTCAGTACGTCCTTGATTTCCTCATCGAACTGAGGATCATCGGAGCGAATGGTTCCGTCACCTTCATAACGGATCTTCATCCGGGCGTGGTGCGCCGGGTTTGCCGGATTCAGCGAAATGTCGTCGTTGCCCTTTCGGGTATCGCAATGCTGACTATTCCGAGGCTGGCCTTCGTTGCCCGGACAACAACCCAGCATATTCTGATAATCAAGACCTTCCTGACTGTGCCCCGCCCGGCTGTGCCAGTGTTCGACCTTCATCGTGTCGGCACGGATTCGCTGCATGCAGTAGGCGCAAAGGCCGCCTTGTTCCTTCAGAAGCGCCTCGCGAATCGCGTCCTTCACCGGCGTGAAACCGCCGCCATCGTAGACGGCGCCGGGCATCGCCCGATACTGAGCGAGTGCAACCGGTTCCGCCCCCTTGGTAATCGCCCTCATCAGCGATCCCCTCCGACCGGCTCGAGCATGCCAATGAGCGACTCAGCACGTAGAAGCTCTGGAACGTCACCTATCAACCGCTTACGCAATTCCCCCATTTGAGTTCGCGCCTCGGTGAATTTCTCGACGTCGATCAGTCGGAAGATGGCCTCCAGTTGCCGCGCAACGTCGGCATTGCGGCTCCCGGCTTCCATATGCTCTTCGAGAATCTCCGAAGAATCGAGTCCAAATGCTTGCTGCGGCGTAGTTGCAACAAGCCCGTGCATAGGGTCTACCGCCAGCCGCCGGATACATCGGGCATCGACTTCGCCGAATACTTGCGGTGAATGCGTCGAAACAACGAATTGGCAATTGGGAAACGTCTCGATAAGCCTGGGAGCAACCATCCGCTGCCACGCCGGGTGTAGGTGGAGGTCGAGTTCATCGATCAGCACGATTCCTTCGCCTTCAAGCGCATTCTCGCGGCTCGGATTCGCGATGGCAAGCCTTCGGGCCAAGTCGCCGACCATGGCGAAAAGACATTTTTCGCCATCAGACAACTGATCGACACGATACTTGCCGCCATTCTTTGTCACTTCCATCCGCAAGGGGCTTCTCTTCACGGATATCTCTGATATCTCCGGCAGGAACGTCCCGATGGCCCTGCGAACGGCGAGCAGTTGTGGGTCCTCGGCGAAGGGAACCGAAGGCGACTCGCGAAACCGCTCGTTTTCGAGATCCTCGCGATGGCGATACCATTCGAAGAAGCTCCGAAAATTAGCGCCTGTGGTCAGGGCGCCGTCATAAGCTTCAAGCAAAGCGAAGTTATGCGGTTTCCTGATTCGCAGGGGAATGTCTAGTACGGAACGATTGACGGGGTAATAGGCAAACAACGGAAGACTGACCCGCTCGCTGCTCCGGCCAATTTGCTCGCGTGTGTTGCTTGCCCATTCATTGAGGGCCGCCAATGAAGTCATGCCGTGCAGCGGGTCTTGAGGATCTGATTCCGGGTTACGCCCTTTGCGCGTTTGTGTCAGACGCCAGGACACCGTCCCCTCCTGAGCGGCCGCCGTCGAGCACTTCAGTTCGAGCCAAGCGAATGTCTTCTCGTTGTGGATATCCATTTCGACGATTCGGCGGCCACTGGAATGTGGCGAGCGGAGTCGGGCTGCTGCCCAGGACAGCATGATGGCAAGGCCGTCAAGAACCGTCGACTTCCCGGCGCCATTGACCCCCACAAGCACATTGAGTCCCGGCTTCAAGTCAACGGTTAGCCGCCTGGAACTCCTGAAATGGACGAGTTCTAATGAGATGGCTTTCATGGGGTTCCAGCTCTCTTCCGAATCTGTGCCAGCAGTCCTTTTCGTGTATCCATGCGTTCGTGCGTTCGGGTGCGCCCTTGTGCGAGTGCATTCTACCCCACCAACGGCGTCTGTCAATTGCCTCCGCCGTCAACCTGTGTTTCACTTGACTCGCCTGCCTGCGAAACGTAGGTTGAAGCAAAGGCTGTCTCCTGTCACCCGTTCCTAATGCCCAGCCATGCCGGAATCGAAGCCGTCTGCTGCCTCGTCATCGCAACCGCCAACCGTATCTGGCTGGCGGGGGCTGCTTGAGCGCCAACCTTGGCTGCCGCTGATTCTGCCGCTGGCGGTCTTTATGGTAGCCGGTTCGCTGGAGCCGACGCCGACCGAGCCGGGTGGGTCGGGTATCGGACTCAGCATTCCGTACAGCTATTATCCGCTGATGTACGGCGTGAAGCTGCTGCTGGTGGCCGTTGCCATTGTGGCCGTGTTGCCTGCCTACGCCAGGTTTCGAGGCCGCGTTGGCTGGCTCGCGTTTGTGGTGGGGGCCTTGGGGGCAGTTGTCTGGATAGGGTTGTGCAAGCTCAACCTGGAGCAGCGGCTGCTGGTCCCGCTGGGGTTGGGCGATATGCTGGGACTCGGCCAGCGGAGTGCGTTCAATCCGTTCGAGCAGTTTCCCGGGCGAGCCGGCGCCGCCTGGGGATTTTTGGCCGTCCGGTTTTTCGGCCTGGCCATACTCGTGCCCGTGATTGAAGAGTTCTTCCTCCGCGGCTTCGTCATGCGCTACGTGATGGCGCGCAACTGGTGGCGAGTCCCCTTTGGAGAAGTGGACGCGACGGCCGTTGTTGTAGGTACGGTCGTTCCAATACTGTTGCACCCGGCAGAACTGATTGCCGCAGCCGTCTGGTTCACCATGGTCACATGGCTCATGACACGCACCCGGAACATCTGGGATTGCGTGGTCGCCCACGCGGTCACCAACTTCCTGCTGGGTGTCTACGTGGTCGCAAGCGGCGACTGGTGGCTCATGTAGCCCAAGCCAACTCCACAACGCAGGTGGAGTCTCTGCATCCCACACCGGGCCCTATCGGCTACGGCGCACCCGAGGCGCCCTCGCTGATCCCCTTGAACAAGGCCGCGCCGAACGCCTCCGTGACACTGGGCTTCTCCGTAATTGCTTCCGAAGGTTCCGCCTGCGGTTCGGCCGGAGCCGCACTGTTTCCCATCCCTGGATCGGCCGGAGCCGGTTCTGGAGCAGCGGGTTCTGCCGGGACCGGTTCTGCAGCCGGGGCCAACTCGGCTGGAGCCGCCGGCAGGGCGGCGCCCGGATCGCCGAGAGCGGGACCGGAACCTGGGGTTTCAGCAGGTTCTGCTGGCGCAGCAGCGTCATCCTCGAAAGCCGGTGCGGCAGGCGGCGGTACGGAAGACGACTCCTCGGGCAGTTGCACCTCGGGAGCATCGGCGGACGGTGTCGTCGCCGGTGCTTCCGCCGGCGCCGGCGCTTCCTCAGACCCACAAGCACTGAATACGACCACCATGCTTAACATCATGCAAATCCAAGCAATCGTTCTCATCGGCTCTCTCCCTTGTTTTTTTCTAGAATACCTCAAACGCCGAAATCAGGTCGGCGCATCAGGCAGGACCAGCCTCGATAGCCTTCCGAGCGGCAGGGGCTCTGGAAGCGACACTCGCGAATGTGAATGAAGTCGAACAATCGGCCCAACTCGTCTCGAATGTCGTCTTTCGCCACTTGAGGAGGGCCGCCCTTCGCCCGTTCACCAGCCGCGCCCACCAGGGCCAAATACATCGAACCTGGCTGGGTTACACGCCAGAGCATGTCCAAATGCCGGTCCAAATCGTACTGGCGGACACTGTGATAGAAACCGGCATCGTAGATCAACTCAAACGGACCTTCTTCGCGGGCGAACTCGAACACGTCGTCCAGCACGAATCGGACCGGCGCACCTGCCTGCTCCGCCCGCAAATGCGCACGCTCCAACGCCAGCGGAGCACAATCGACGGCCGTAATCTCAAACCGCCTCTGGGCCAGATAGACGGCATCCGCCCCGCTGCCACACCCTAACTCCAACGTGGTGCAGGGTTGAATCAGCCGCTCCTTACCCACGATCTGCACCAACTCGTCGGCAGGGTCGTTGGTCTCCCACGGCGGAGTGCCCATGCGATACAAAGCATCCCAGTCGGGTGCCTCGGCAGGACGACTTTCCGGTACAACAGACATAAGGTTCCTCCCGCAAGCGTGTAGCTTCCTATTTTCGGACATCCGCCACGCTTTGGCAAGGGGGGAGAAACGCCGACCCCTCGGGGAGAATCCCATTGTATGACATAAGTCGTTGCTGCAGCCTCTCGTGCTCCCTTGTGGTGGGGCGTAGTCTAGCTTTCGCGGGGTTGGCTTGTGCCCGTGGCAGCCGAATCCATGGCGGTGCACACAACCCGCACCACCCGACTGCTGAATCGCATTTCCTCCGCGGAGGGGAGGTGAAGGTGGCGGGCCTTGACCCTCGTGCCTTATGGCAGCGGAACCCCCCCGATCCATTCGTTCCAGATGTACGAGGTACCTAAAGAAACCGCCTGGTGGACGTAGCTGACAGTCTAGAAGAGGGGTGTTGTGGGCATTGGTTCAGGCAGCGGGATGCCTCTTCTGGAATGTCCGCCGCCGAAACCCGCCGCGTATCCTATACTTTTACTATACGTATTTCTTTTTTCGTGGGTATCGGTGCTCCTCTGCTCACGGCGTATTCAGCAATCCTTTTCTTGCAGGACCGCCATGGCTCGCCCCAACGATTCGTCGGTACAAGTTCCGTCTGCCTTGATCGTCCTGTTCGGCCCCATTCGCTGGTGGAGGCGGCAATGGGTCCATACTTGGTTCAAGGTCGCTTCTACCGTCCTGATTTCGGCCTTCCTGCTGCTGATTGTCGGCAGGTGGTCGGGTTGCGACACAAGCAGTTCGTGGGAAAACTGGTTGGCGAACTTCCGATTTCGCGGGGCATCGTCAGGCCGGTCAAGCAGTGGCGGAAGCGGCAAACAACGCGCAATGGCCGGCGATAAGATGCCGGCTCTCAACTACCTCGGAAACGGGCGCGCGGAATTGGGAGACTACAGCATTTGCGTATTCGATCCCATTACACAAAGCACACTGCGTACCGATTTCAAGCTGGAGGGAGCTACCAAACTAGGCGACGAAGCCACGTTCCAACAGTTTATGGAACGGAAGGGCCGTTTCTTCCGAGAGCAGGTGGCCGTCGTCTTTCGGACCCACAACCTGGACGATTTGGCAACTCCGGATCTGGACCTGCTGGGCCGCAAGATCGTCGCCCGTGTGAACCGTTCCCTGGGGGAGAAGGTGCTGGAGTCAGCAAAAATCAAGAATTTTTGCCTGTCGGAGTCGATCGATCGATCGGGGTTTGTGCCTCACGACTTGGCCCGAGAGCACAGAATGCCGTAGACCGTTGCCCACCAGCGGTTTACAATGGAAACTCTGAGGCCGAAACGACAGGACGCCGGAAACGTCCGGCATGTCCGGCCTGGTCCCATTCTCGAGCCTTCCTGTGAGTACCCTGTTGCCCGGTTTTGCTGACTATGCTGCTCGACTCCGTGCCCCGATTGATGCCGGCTTGTCGGCTCGATGCCCCCACAAAAAGGGGTCCCCCGCGCGATTGACCGCAGCCATGCGCTATGCGCTGCTGGCGCCCGGCAAACGGTTGCGGCCCATGCTCGCGCTGTTGGCGGCCGAGGCGTGCGGCAAAGAAATCGAATGCGCCATGCCCGCCGCCTGCGCTGTCGAAATGATCCATGCCTACTCGCTCGTGCACGACGACCTGCCGGCGATGGACGATGACGATCTGCGCCGCGGTCGCCCCACGTGTCACAAGGAGTTCGACGAGGCAACGGCCATTCTGGCAGGTGATGCCTTGCTGGCAA
Source organism: Thermoguttaceae bacterium (assembly GCA_040772845.1). Classification (GTDB taxonomy): domain Bacteria; phylum Planctomycetota; class Planctomycetia; order Pirellulales; family Thermoguttaceae; genus PWXP01. The sequence goes on along the minus strand of JAXGXG010000001.1, from coordinate 2,276,650 downwards.
TGGCGTTCGAGGTATTGGCAACCGAGGTCCAACCGCCGGAGACGGGCGCCGCGTGCTGTGCGGTGTTGGCCGAAGCGGCGGGGCGCACCCAATTGGTCGGCGGGCAGGCCGACGATATGCATCCGCCGCAACCGGGCCAGTTCGATCTGGCAACCAGCCTGGAAATGCTCGAATCCATCCATCTGCGCAAGACGGGCGCACTGATGCGTGCGTCGGTTCGCCTGGGGGCCATGTGTGCCGGGGCCGATACGCGGCAGCTCGCTTCTCTGGACCGGTACGGGCATTGTGTCGGACTGGCCTTTCAGATTGCCGACGACCTGCTCGATGTGACGAGCAATGCCCACGCGCTGGGCAAACGCGTGGGCAAGGATGCTTCGCAAGGAAAGTTCACGTTCCCCGGTTTGCTGGGCATCGAGCCAAGCCGACGGCGTGCAGCGCAATTGGTTGACGAGGCGTGCAAGGCTCTGGCTTCCTTTGGGCCGGCAGCCGACGGGCTGGCGTCCATCGCCCGCTTCGTCACAGAAAGGAATCGTTGATGGACAAGTTGCTTTCCCAGATCAATTCGCCCAAGGACCTGCATTCGCTTTCGGTGAAAGATCTGCACTTGCTGGCAGCAGAAATGCGCGAGGCATTGCACCGGCTGGCCGCAACGCGCACCGCGCATTTCGCCTCGAACCTCGGAGTCGTCGAACTCACGCTGGCCTTGCACACGACGTTCGATTTCTCCCGCGATCGGCTGATCTGGGACACGGGCCACCAGGTGTACGCGCACAAGCTGGTTACCGGCCGCTACGACGAGTTCATCACCATGCGTTCGAAGGGCGGGTTGATGGGCTATCCGAATCCGGCCGAGAGCGAATACGATCTGTTCATGACCGGTCATGCCGGATGCAGCGTTTCCAGCGCCTTGGGCCTGAAATGCGGCGATGAGTTGATCGACCCCGACCAGCAGCGTCACGTGGTGGCCGTGATCGGCGACGGAGCGTTTCCTTGCGGTGTGGTGTGCGAGGCAATGAACCATGCAGGAGGGCTGAAAAAGAATCTTACGGTCGTGCTGAACGACAACAAGATGTCCATCTGCCCCCGCGTGGGCGGGCTGGCCGATACGCTCGACCGCCTGCGGTTGGCCCCTTTCTATACGGGACTGAAGACCGAAATCCAACGCGCCCTCGGGTGCGTGCCGGTGCTGGGCGACCCGGTCGAGCGATTCATTTTGCAGATGAAAGACGCCGTGAAAGCCGGCCTGCTGGGAGGCATGTTCTTTGAAGACCTCGGTTTCCGCTATATCGGTCCGGTCGACGGCCATAACGTCGTGCAGCTTCAGAAGTACCTGGCCATGGCGAAGAAGTTCGACGGTCCGGTCCTGCTGCACGTGGTGACGGAGAAGGGGCATGGCTTCGAACCGGCGGCGAAAGATCCGACCCGATACCACGCCCCGGCGCCCTTTGCCCGCGAGAACGGGACGGTGGTGCCGGTGAAGCCGCAGGGCGCGCCGGCCTATACGCGCGTGGCGCGCGATGCCATTTTCGATGTGATGCGCCGCGACGACCGCGTTGCCATCATTACGGCGGCCATGTGCCAAGGGAATATGCTGGAACCGATTCGCGACGCGTTTCCCGAACGATTCTTCGACGTCGGCATTTGCGAGTCGCATGCGGTGAGTTTCGCCGCCGGGCTGGCCAAAAGCGGCATGCGACCCATCGTCGATATCTATAGCACGTTTCTGCAACGCAGCTACGATCAGATCTTCCAGGAAGTCTCGCTCCAGAATCTGCCCGTCCTGTTCATGCTGGATCGGGCCGGCCTGGTCGGGCCGGACGGACCGACGCACCATGGCGTGTTCGACTTGTGCTACCTCCGACCCTTCCCGAATCTGGTGGTCATGGCGCCTGGCGATTCCTGGGATTTGCAGGCGATGGTGGACTGGGCCCTGGATCACGATATGCCGGCCGCCATCCGATACGCGAAAACGGCCGCCGTCCGGCTGGAACGAGAAGAGTCGCCCATCGAATTGGGCCGCGCCGAGGTCTTGCGCGACGGTCCGGACGGGACAATTGTGGCTTGCGGTTCCGTCCTCTCCGATTGCCTTGCCGCTGCAAAGCAACTGGCCACCGAAGGCGTGGAACTGTCGGTGATCAACGCCCGTTTCGTCAAACCGCTCGATACGGCGACCATTTTGCAGGCGGCGGAGCAATCGCCTTTCGTCCTGACCGTTGAGGAAGGGCAGTTGATGGGTGGTTTCGGCAGCGCCGTGCTCGAGGCGATTGCCGACGCCGGAGTGGCCGTCGCGTGTGTGCGCCGCCTGGGCCTGCCGGACCGCTATGTCGAACATGCCACGCGTGCGGAACTTCTGGCCGACCAGCGGCTCGACACGGCGGGCATTGCCGCCACGTGCCGAGAACTGGCCCGGACGGCATTGCAGCCTGCTCGCACGCCGCAACGATAACCTTGGGCCGCGTCGCTTTTGACGGAATCCCTTCCATGGAAACGAGTTCCCATTCGATCCAATCGGTTCCACCGCTGCGGGCGTTGCTGATGGGCGCCGGCCAGCGCCCCCATGTGCTGCCGGAGGCAGAGCGGCTCCGCCCCTTGATCGAGCGGCACGCCCGCATCGTCGCCGAGGATTTTACCGGCACCGCCGATATGAGCGGCTGCGAGGCAGACCTGGCAATCGTCCTGGGCGGCGACGGAGCAATTCTCCGCGCTGCCCATCAGATGGGCTCCCACCAGCGCCCGGTCGTTGCTGTTAATTTGGGAAGGCTGGGATTTCTGGCGGACCTCTCTCCCGCCGAACTACCCGAAATCCTCCGCGATTTCGCCGCCGGCAAGCTCAAGTGCGTCGAGCACCTCATGTTCGAATGCTTGGTGATTGGACACGGCCAGACCACTCCCTCGTATCGGCAGCTTGGGCTCAACGAGGTGGTCGTATGGGGCGGGCCCACCTTTGCCATCATGGATCTCGATCTCTACGTTGACTCAGAATGGGTAACCACGTATAGTTGCGATGGTTTGATCCTCAGCACGCCTGTCGGATCGACGGCGCACAGCCTTTCGTCCGGCGGACCGATCCTGCGAAAGGAGTTGGAGGCCTTTGTCGTCTCGCCGATCAGCCCACACACCCTGACGAATCGGCCGGTTGTCGATTCGGCAGACCGTGAATATGATCTGGTAACGGCCAGGCCGAACGAAGGCACTGCCGTCGTGGTGGATGGCCATATGTTGTGTACGCTTCAGCCGGGAGATCGGGTGCGGGTCAGGCGAGCCAAATCCCGCTTCCGCCTGGTTGCCGCGCCCGGACACAGCTATTACCGTACGTTACGCGAGAAGCTCGGCTGGGGCGGACGGCTTCAGTTGAACGATCGTCCGGATTCGGACAAGTGAATATTCCCGTCTTCCTTCCGACTCGAAAGGACGCGAGTCTCATGAAAACCAACCTGCTCTTCTGGATTGCTGTCGTCTCCGTAGCTACCCTTTGGGCCGACCGGCCCCTTGCCGGCGAGGCCCAGAAACCGGCCGAGACGTTCACGCTCCGGTATCGCTTCCAACCTGGCGAAACGATCCGCTGGGAAGTCAGCCATCGCAACAAGGTGCGCACCACCGTAAGCGGCGTGACGCAATTGGCGGAATCGGCCAGCGATTCGGTCAAAGTATGGCGCGTCGAGGAGGTGAAGCCCGACGGGTCGGCCGTGTTCAGCTATTCGGTCGAGCACGTCCGCATGCGCCAGATTCTCAGCGGGCGCGAGGAAGTCCAATTCGACAGCGATTCGGATACCGAGGCGCCCATCGGTTTCGAGCAGGTGGCGGCCGCCGTGGGCAAGCCCATTTCCATCGTCACCCTGAACAATCGGGGCGAGGTGCTCAATCGCAAACGCGAACTGCAGACCACGCCGGTCGAAAATCAGGGCGATATCACGCTCCCGTTGCCCGAAAAACCCATCGCTGTCGGCGACCAGTGGTCCCAGCCGCACGAGGTGCAGGTTCGCACCGAAGCCGGCGGAATGAAGGCCATCCGTACTCGGCAGCGGTTCACGCTCGAAAGCATTCGACACGGCGTGGCGACCATTCATGTGCAAACCACGGTGCTGACTCCGATCGACGATCCGGCCATCGAGGCCCAACTGACGCAGTGCGCAGCCTCGGGCGAGGTCCGGTTCGATCTTGAAGCCGGCCGCGTCTTGAGCCAGCAGATGGATACGGACAAACGCGTCGTCGGTTTTCGTGGCGAGGCAAGCAGTCTGCACTATCAGACCCGCTTTGCCGAAAAGCTTCTCCCCAACGACGTCCGCACGGCCCGCGTTCCCTGATTGGCATCACGGTAGCCGTTATCGGCCTTCGTCTTCCGGATCGCTTTCCACGGCGGCATCGTAGGCGTCGCGGACCTGCTCCGGGGCAACCGTCAGGACTCGATTGCCTGCGGCGCCGATGGCCCAGGCGCCCGCCGGAGCGGTCAGGACGATACTGAGTACGGCAACGGCCAGAATGACCTCGCCGGGCGCCGTGTCCATGCCGGCCGCCTGCATGGCAACCAGCGGGGCCGCGCCAATCACCGCCTGCACCGTCGCCTTCGGCGAAAAAGCAATCACGGCGAACCCTCGCTCGCTCGGCGTCAGGGGACTGCGCACCAGACACAAGAGGACTCCGCCGGCACGGGCAAGCAGCCCCAGTCCGATCACACCGGCGCCGGCCAACCCTGCCTGCCATGCCACGCCAACGTCAACCTGGGCGCCGACCATCGAGAACAGGACAATTTCCGCAAAGACCCACAGCTTGGCCAACTTGGCGGAGATTTCGTGGGCCATGTGCTCCCGCTTCTCCAGGATGATGAACCCGAGGCTCATCGCGGCCACCAGGCCGGCAAACGGGAACTCCGTTCCCGTGATGTGTTGCAGCCGGACCAGCAGAATGGACACGGCAACCACCAGGAGCATCCGCTTGGTCGCGCGAGGGTTGAACCGGTCGAAGAGCCGGTAGAGCAGACTTCCGACCAGGATGCCCGCCAGCCCGCCCAGCAGCAAGGAGAGCGGAATCCCGGCAACCTTCCAGGCAATGCCGGATTGTCCGCCCAGGTAGAGGCCCATGATCACGCCGTGCGCAACGATCACGTAGATGTTATCTACCGACGTTGCGGCCATGATCATCGATGGAATGTCCTTCGCAGCCCCCTTGCGCTCTTTGGTGAACTGGATCATGGCCGGCACAATCACCGCCGGAGAACAGCCTGCAAGCACGGAGCCGAGAACAACGGCTTCGAGCCCGGTCATGCCGAGCAGGTATTGCCCGGCGAAGGCGACGGCAACGCCTTCGCACGTCGCCGGAACGAAGGCGAGCAACAAGACCCGCCCACCCACGCGGTGGAGCGTTCGGCGGCTCAGTTCGAAACCGACCCGCAAGAGGATGACAATCAAGGCGATCAGCCGCAGGTCAGGGCTGATCGAGAGCAGGTCGGGATCGAGCCAGCCGAGTGCGTGCGGTCCGAGGACGACCCCGATCAGTAGCATCCCGATGAGACCGGGAATCGCCATGCGTCGAAATGCCCAATCGGCCAAGAGTCCAAGCACGATGATTTCGGCAATACTGATCGCCATTCAGGCACCTCGGTTCGTCTGCGATTCCCAAACGGCCCATTTTAGCACGCAAAGAAAGGGAAGTTATGTTCTTTTTCGTCTTGAGAGAATGATAGCCGTTGACCAAACCGGACGGGTACGATAGAATCATGTGCGGTTAGGCGAGGGAAAGGGGGGGGTGGATACCCTTTGGGCGAAGCATCCCCGGCCGTTTTGGCACAAGGCGCCTGTCCTCTTTTCTCCTTGCGCGGGTGGGGCTTTGGCCGTTTCGTACCCGTCAACGCCCCTTGTTTCGATTGAATTCTCCTATTTGTGTGTGCTGTTCGCAATGCATTTATGCCGGTCCGCGGAGGCCGTCGTGGTCCACGCGCCGGCGAAATTGAACTTGTTTTTTGAGGTGCTGGCCAAGCGATCGGATGGATATCACGAGGTGGAAACCCTCATGTATCCGATCGGCCTTTACGACACCCTTACCTTTCAGGAGGACCCAAGCGGGCAGGTACAACTGAGTTGCAAGCAGGTTTTCGGGGCTGTCGGTCGCCGTCGCAGACGGGGCGCGAGCACCGGAGCGGATAAGCTGCCCGAGGGACAAGACAACCTGGTCGTCCGTGCACTGGAATTGGTGCGGCAAACGGCAGGCATTACCCGTGGCGCTGCCGTGCGGTTGATCAAGCGGATTCCTATGGCCGCCGGATTGGGCGGAGGATCCAGCGACGCCGCGGCTGCCCTGGTTGCCGCCAATATCGGCTGGGACTTGAAACTTGGAACGGATGTCCTTTTCCGGCTGGCCGCTCAATTGGGAAGCGATGTTCCGTTTTTCCTGGCCCGCTCGGCAGCGATTTGCCGCGGTCGGGGCGAGCGGCTCGAACCCATTCGACGAACGGCGCAACTCCATTTCGTGCTGGCGCGGCCGGCAGTTGGGCTTTCGACCGCGGCCGTTTATGCCGCGTGCCGGCCGGCGGAGCAACCGCGGGACGTCGCTCCGCTATGTCACGCCCTGGCGCGTGGCGACGTGCGTCAACTGGGAGAATTGCTCTGGAACCGACTGCAACCGACGGCTGCGGCCTTGTGCCCCGCCGTCGAAGAAATGGAACGAACTTTCGCAGCATTCGAGCTGCCGGGATACGGAATGAGTGGAAGCGGAACAGCGTATTTTGGGCTTTGCCGTCGTGCGCAGGATGCCCAGCGCATCGCACGACGCTTAAGGGCAAACGGCGTTTGGAACGTCTTTGCGGTTCGGGGTTGCCGCCAAGGGAGCGGCGATAGCGGGTGGCCTGCAATGTAAGGAGAACAGCCGTGGAAATTACCGAGGTCCGTGTCAAGCTAATGGAGGAACCAGGAGAGCGGCTTCAGGCCTTTTGTTCCATTACGTTCGACGATGCCTTCGTAGTTCGTGATCTGAAGATCATCGAAGGCGCCAGTGGACCTTTCGTGGCAATGCCTAGTCGCAAACTCACGAATCACTGCCCGCAGTGTGGATGCAAGAACCACATGCGGGCAGCCTACTGCAACCAGTGCGGCGTACGTTTGCGCGAACAGACGATGCACAAGGATGATGACGGCCGCGCTAAACTGTACGCCGACATCGCCCATCCGATCAATCCCACCTGCCGTGAAATGATTCAGAACCGGGTGATCGAGGCCTTCGAGCAGGAGAAACTGCAATCGCAGCAGCCGGGTTACGTCTCGAAGTACGATGATTTCGACGAAGATATGGAGCCGTTGCCGGCTCGTCCTGTCGGCGTCGAACCCAAGCAGCTTCAAGGCGCGGAATCGCCGCGAGGACCACATCGAATGCCGGCTCAGCAACCGTCGCAGTCCCAACAGGGACAGCGCCGTAGTGAAACCCAGTTCGGCGCCGGTGTTTTCGACGGAACCTGACCGCCTGACGACTGAGAGTCTGTCCGAAGAGGGGGGCATCTTCCGCAGAATCTGCTATACTAGCGATTTGCGATACCAGTCCCCTCGCGCCGGGCCGAGGGCATTTGCGACGCCTCCCTTTCTCGATGCCTTCGGCTCATGGAACGTATGCTCCCTGAAGAATCCCACCCCGCTCCCACGCGCGACGATCTGGCCGAACGCTATCTCGATCAGCTCCCGTACGACCCCTATCCCGTCCAGGAAGAGGGACTGCTGGCCTGGTTCTCTTCGGAACAAGGCGTGCTCGTCTGCGCGCCAACCGGAATGGGCAAGACGGTCATTGCGGAGGCGGCCCTCTTTGAAGCGCTGCACACCGGCAAACGGGCCTATTACACCACGCCCCTGATCGCCCTGACGGAACAGAAGTTCCGCGAAATGCAAGAGAACGCGGTGCAATGGGGCTTCTCGCCGGCCGACATCGGGCTGGTAACAGGCAATCGGCGCGAGAATCCGGATGCGCGCATCCTCGTCGTTGTGGCCGAAATCCTGTTCAATCGCCTCCTGCACCGCGAGCAGTTCGAGTTCGACGACGTCGCGGCCGTCGTGATGGACGAGTTCCATAGCTTCAACGACCGCGAGCGCGGAATCGTCTGGGAGTTCACGCTCGGATTGCTGCCGCCCCACGTCCGCCTGTTGTTGCTGTCCGCCACGGTCGGCAACTCCCGCCAGTTCGTCCAGTGGCTCCGCATTGCGCACCGGCGCGAGGTCGAACTGGTCGAGAGCAACGAGCGACGCGTGCCGCTGACCTTCCAGTGGATCGACGACCGCTTGCTGAGCGAACAGGTTGAGCTGATGGCGCGCGGCCCGGAAGACGCACGCTTCACGCCTTCCCTGATCTTCTGCTTCAACCGCGACCAGTGCTGGAACGTGGCCGAGCAGTTGAAGGGGAAGAGCATGCTCGGCGACGGGCAGCAGGAGCGGCTGGCCGCCCGGCTGAAGCGTTACGATATGTCGCAAGGCGCCGGGCCGAAGCTCCGTCAACTCCTGCTGCGCGGCGTTGGCGTCCACCATGCCGGCGTGCTGGCCAAATACCGCCGCATTGTCGAAGACCTGTTCCAGCACAAGCTGCTCTCCGTGGCCGTGTGCACCGAAACCCTCTCGGCCGGCATCAACCTTCCGGCCCGGTCCGTCGTGCTGCCCAGTATCCTCAAGGGGCCGAAGGACAAGAAGACGGTGGTCGAGGCTAGCACGGCGCACCAGATCTTCGGCCGGGCAGGCCGGCCGCAATTCGACTCTCGCGGGTTCGTCTTCGTTCTGGCCCACGAAGACGACGTGAAGATCGGCCGTTGGCAGCGGCAGTACGATCAGATCCCCGACGACACCAAGGACCCGAATCTGATCAAGGCCAAAAAACGGCTCAAAAAGAAAGCGCCGAAACGCCGGGCAACCGAACAGTACTGGTCCGAAGCCCAATTCAACAAGCTCCAAACCGCGCCCCCGGCCGACCTGCGCAGTACGGGCGCCATCCCCTGGCGAATGCTGGCCTACATGCTGGAGGCCTCGCCCGACGTCGAGCAGATCCGCCGACTCGTCGCACGCCGACTTATGGAGGGCAAACGACTCGAGCAGGCACAGAAACAGCTTGACCGTATGTTGCTTACACTCTGGCGGGCGGGTTACGTAGAACTTACCCCCGAACCGCCCAAGCCGCGCGAGCCGGGAGAATCCCAGCCTTCCGCCGCCACGTCGCCGGCCACCGAACAGACATCGGCTCCGAAAACCTCGGGCCTGTTCGGCATGGCCATTCCGACCCCCGATGGCGCACAGCAACCGGCCGGCAAGGCACTTTCGTCCGGCAAGACGTCACCGGCGGGAAAAGGCGGCGAGGGGGTCGCGGCAACGCACCCAGACGAAGCCGAGGCATATCGGCCGCAACTCGCCCGGCCGACACCCGAGCTGGGCAAACTGCTGCTGGTGCGCGGCATGAACCCGCTGTTCGCCGTCTTCCTGGTAGACCAGTTGGGCATCGCCAGCCGCGAGGAGCGTATTCAGGTACTGGAAAGCGTGCTCGACATGCCGGGCACCGTCGCCCGGCTGGTGCGCGTTCCGGGACATGATGAATTGCCGCCCGGGCCGCTGGCGGTCATGCGGCTCGACGAACAGCTTCTGCGCCTCGGCCTGGTCACCGAAGAGCAGCTTGTCGAACCCTCGGACGACGAAGACTGGCGCCGGCGCAGCTACGAGGATGCCCGGCCGCGCGTACTCGCCCTGGCCGAAAAGGTGCGCCTGCTGTTCGACTACGAGTTTCCCGACGTCCGCGACGTGCGCACCACGGCCGTCTGGGCGGCTGGAGAAGTACTCGAGTTCGGCGGCGACTTCAACAAGTACATCACCAGCCGGCATTTGCAGAAGCAGGAAGGTATCGTCTTCCGTCATCTGCTGCGACTCATTCTGCTCATGCTCGAACTGCGGCGTTTGAATCCGCGCGATGCCGTCGACGATGAGTGGTACGTTGGATTGACCGAGTTGGCCGACCGGCTTACCGAATGCTGCCGCAACGTCGATCCGAGCAGTACCGAGCATTCGCTGGAGCAAGCCCTGGCGGCCGAGGATCCGGCGTGATCATCTCAAAAAGCGCTGACGCTGAAGCATGACGCGACAGCGCCTTGGCTGCATGGCAATGCGGCTACCGGACGTCGCGCAGTTCAACAATCCGATGGGTCACCAGCGCGCCGTCCGCCAGGTAGCGGCGGCAGCTTATCGTGCGTACGACCTGCAATAAATCGAACAGCGTGTCGAGCTGGGCGTGGAGCGACTGCCGCTGGCCGGAAGACGGTGCGGCGCCGTCGATCTGTACGATCCAATCGGTCACCGCTTCGGCCGCCTGATGCCCGGCCGGCCGGCTCAGCTCGACCAGGGCCGACCAATCGAAGTGGGCCAGCGAAAGCAGCTCGCCCGGCTCGTCGGCCAGAAAGGCAGGCGTCGATGTGCGCGCCTCGAGAAGCTCGCGCGCATGCCCCGGCGAAAGGGTGAGTACGGCCACGCGACTGGAAAGGCCCAGCGACGGCGCGAACGCATCGGCCTGCCCATCGCCCAAGTGGCATACGCGCTTGCGATCGGTCTCCGATTCCGCTGCGGCTGGTAGAGCCGCCGGCCGGTCGGCCAACGCGTCGCGAATCTCCGTGATCATCTGCTCCAGTTCGTCGCAAGTCGCGTGGAACTGCTCTGCGCGCGAAAGATCGAGCACCAGGGCCGGCCGCACGGCAAGCTGTTCCGCTTCGTCGCGACGGGCGTCGACCACGACCATTCCCTGCCCATGCTCCAACAACGGGAAGACCATGTTGCGAATGGCCTCGCCGCCGCGACGGCCGAACGGCCGCCACAGCGCAACGCCAACGCGGTAATAACGGAGCGCCGCGCCGCTCAACTGCGGCCGCAGCCAGGCGTCGAACCGCCCGGCCGACTGCGCCATGCGATCGGCCCACGCCGTCAGTTCCTCTCGGTCCATGCGGCACTGCCACGTTGCCAGAATCAAAGGATGCTCGCCGGCATAGGGCAGAAGCCGAAGCGGCTCGGCGTTGGCCCAATCCTTACCGGCCGGCCAGTCCCAGGTGAACTGCTCGATCCCCCGCTCGGTCCAGATCGAGTAGGCAAGGATCGGCCCGAGGTCATCACCCGCCGCTGCATCGGTGGCCGGCAGAATGGCTTCACGCATGGCGGCGGCCAGTTCCGGGCTGGCATAGGCCAAACCGGTCAACCGCTGCTGCAATGCCGCCTGCAACGGCGCCATTTCCGGCCGGTCGATAAGCCGATTGTCGCCGTGGAGCATCGTCTCGATCGCTTCGAGCGATGGGCCGACCGCCAGGACGAGATAATCTTGCCGCATCCCTAACGCGACGACGAACGGCAGTTCTCCGAGTGCGTCAAGAATCTGCTTGACGGCATCCGGATCGACTTCGAGTTCGGCCAGGCGTTGCGCCACCCAGGGCGCGGCCATGCGGCCTTCCAGTTTGAACGTAATGTAGGAATCCTCGGCGACCGTGTGACGACTCAACCGCCCTCGCAGCTCCGGATTCGTCCAGCAGACGAGCGAAGCGAGCAGTTCAAATTTGCCCAACTGCTCGGCCGCGCGACCCGTATCACTCAGCCGAAAGGCCCAGACAACGCTGGGCGCCGGAAGCGGCGCCTCACGCGCTACCAGCGAGCCCGCAAGCGATTCCGCCATCTGGCGGACCGCCGCGCGCCGGACCGCCTCGGAGTCCAGACGATCGGAAGCAAGCAGTCCGTTGAGCGTCGGCAGGTTGCCCGTCGGCGCCATCACGCGCAGCAGGTCGATGGTGTTCGCATCGGCGTACCAGACGAACTCTTCGTCGAGCATATCGACGCCCATGGCCGCCAGACGCTGCAACTGCGGATCGTTCAGAAGAACATCGAGTTGCGCGCCGGGCGCGCCCGGTTCGGTAAGCTTCGCATAAAGGACCTCGCGCGCCACACGCGTGAGCGGTAGATTCCAGACCTCGGACACCTGCCGCCAGACGGGCATGGCCGTCAGCCGATCCCAGGCGCGAGTCTCGGCGGCCGCCTCCAACTGCTCCCGCACGCGCAACACGGCGCCGCATACGGCCACATCGGCAGGCGCCCAGCGGATGGCGTCCCCTACGGCGGGGGGCTGCGCAGCCATTTCCGTCGCCCAGGATACAGCCACAGCGGCCAGCACGCCGACTGCAACCATCAGAGACCGTGAAATCGTCAGAAATCGACTCATTGAATGACTCCTTGTGTCTGGACGCCAGTATAACAAGCATAGGACGCGCATGGAACGTTCGCACAGTAGGCTTCGGCGGGCATGGCATGGCCGGACGTTCCACAGGGCAGGCCTTTGTGGCCGGGCGGCTTTTGCATAGAATCGCCCCAAAGGCTTTCATTTTCCCCGGCTGAGTGGCTGTATGGGAGCCGTTCCAGCGACGATGGACAGGACGCACCCCGCCTCTGGCCGGGACTGTGATGGACGGAAAGATGAACACGACCGGTTGCTTTGTTTCGGACCTTCACCTTCTGGCAAGCCGATCGAGCGGTGCGCGGTATTATGACGACCTGCACAATGCGGCGGCGCAATCATGCGTGTTTGTGCTGGGTGGCGATATCTTCGATTTCCATTGGGCCGACACGCCCATCGACTACGCCGCTTGGGAAGCCGCCCATTGGCTGCGCGATCTGGCCCATGCCTATCCCCGCTGCCAGTTCCATTACCTGCTGGGAAACCACGATCATAACGATGTCTTCATCGAACGGCTCGTCGACTTGGACCGCCAGGTTCCCAACCTGACATGGGACCATCATTACCTGCGTCTGGGCAGCAAGATATTCCTGCACGGCGACGTGCTCGGCCGCAACGTCACGGCCGAGACGCTCACCGCGGAACGCACGAGGCTGCATCATCACCGCGTTCGCGAGGTGTGGGAGCATCAGTTTTATGATCTGGCCGTTTCCGCCGGCCTGCACAAACCGGTGCCGTTCGTCGTCCATCCAACGCGCATCGTGGCGCGCAAGCTCCTGCGCCATTTGCGGCGGATAGGACACGGTCCCGAGGCAGGTGTGCGCGACGTCTACTTCGGCCACATTCACCGCGTGATTACGAACTACACGTATCGCGGCGTCCGTTTCCACAGCGGCGGCGCCGCCATCCGCGGCCTCCAATTCCGCATTCTCCAGTTTCCAGTCGAATTGCCCGACCGGCGCCAAAGCGATACGCAACCTTGAGAGATGCGCTTCACCATAGCACCGCCATGTTCCGTACGATGGTCTTCCGTCCGTCACCGGTTGGAGTACGGCGATTCATCACCGTTTTCACCCACGCGTTGTGACGATCCCCCGGCTTTCCCGTGAGCGTCGACCAGCGGCGATTCGTGTCCCTGATGATCCAGAGGAAAAGGCGGGCACGTCCACTATTGCAGTGCTGCGTGCTTGCATGGAAGACGCGCCAGCGCGTATAAGCTCGAAGCGCCAGCGAGTGGGTCCATTAAGGTCCGGAAACGAGGCGTCCGAAACGCTCGATCCACTTGCCCCATGCTGCGTGCTTGTATGGAAGACGCGCCAGCGCGTACGAGCTCGAAGCGCCAGCGAGTGGGTCCTTTAATGTCCCAGAACGAGGATGGACCGCCTGAAGGCCGAACGAAGACCGGGCCATGCACCTGGGTACCTCGCAAAAAGGGGCAGAAAATAGTTTACTCCCGCAACAGTATTTGCTACAATGAACGTCAATCCTCTGCCTGTAGTTGCAGGGGTATGCGCATCCAGCTTTCTGGGGGTGTCTCCGGCCTTCGGGGAATCTCCTAATGATGTTGAGGTCGTGTGATGAGACGACATATTGCGGCTCTGAAGTTGGTTTTGGCGGTGACGGTAACATCCGGGTTTCCAAGTATGAACGTCGGACCAGCGGGATGGACGTGAACATCGTCAAGCAAGGGGCGGGGACATTGACCATTGCGGGGGCTGCCGACAATGCTGCCGGCGCCGGGCAGGGGGCGATCGACGGTTCGATGACGATTCTTGATGGAACGGTTGCCATCAACAATGAGGCCAACCTGGGCTTCAATCTTCCGGCATTCGACGCCGCCGGACTGCTGCTAAACGGCGGCGCCCTTCGCGCGACGGCCTCGTTTACCATCGACGACTCGAACCGTGGCATTACGCTTGGCGCGAGTGGCGGCGCCTTCGATGTGCTGAATGTCGGCGATACGCTCACAATTGCCAATTCGATTACCGGTGCAGGCGATCTGACAAAGACGGGGGCCGGAACACTGGCGCTCAGTGGCAGCCATTCCTATACGGGCGATACGGTTGTATCGGAAGGCGCCCTGGCAATCGGGGCATCCGATGCATTGCCTACCGCGACGGCCTTGGTTCTGGGCGGCGGTATGGATAGTGCAACGGTTGGACATGTGACGATGGGCAGTTTCAGCCAGACCGTCAACAGCGTACAGTTTCTCAGCAATACCGCGACGGCCAATACCGTGACCATTGGCGCGGGCCAGACACTGACGATTACGGGCGAGGGCAGTCTCAAGCTCGGCCAGGGCAGCCCGTTGCTTCGTGGGAGGACGACGAACGCCACGTTCAGCGGCGGCGGTTCGCTGAATGTCGACAACACGGCGGGCACGATCGACGTAGGGTTTCGCAACGATGACCAGAATGAGACGGGCAACTACGCCACATTGGATTTGCGGGGGCTGGGCTCTTTCACCGCAAACGTCGACCAGTTGCGAGTTGGCTATGGCAGCAGGATAGGCAGCACACTCTACCTGTCCGATACCGACAATACAATTACCGCAAATGCAATTCACGTCTCCAACTCATTGGCCGTGAATGCCTACGCGGGGCTACTGGTTCTGGGGACGGGCGGCAATACAATCCATGCCGATACGATCAACATCGGTTTAGGGAAGGGGGCGGGAACGGCGCGATTCGCCTTGCAGGCGGCGGGAAGCGCCGGTACGCTCGTCATTGCAGACATGGCGGGAACGGGCGGAGCGGACATTGCAATTGCCGACAACAACGGCGCCTGGACAGGCGCACACGTGACCGGAACGCTTGATCTTCGGGGCCATCAGGTTGATGTTACGGCCGGAACCGTTCTGGTGGGGCGCCGCAATGCCAATACTGACGGTGGAAACGCCACCGGTACCATTTGGTTGGACCAAGGGAGTTTCGTTGCCGATTCCCTTCTGCTTGGCGTCAAGTCCGGCACCGGTACCGGCACGGCCGCCGGAATCGTGAATATGCTTGGCGGCACATTCACGGTCGGCGCAATCACTCTCGGCTCGCACAGCGATACCTACGGCAACGCTCAAGGAACGTTCAATCTCCAGGGCGGTACACTCGTGGCCGATGCAATCGCCAAAGGCGACGGGTTCGGAAATGCGGCCGGTGACCTGGCCGCGTTCAACTGGACGGGCGGCGCCTTGCACGTGGCCACCTTCGGCAGCGCTGACCAGGCCTTCGACCTCAACCAGGACGGCGGTACGCTGGCGCCGGGCAATTCCGTCGGTACGTCAACCATTTACGGCGATTACAGCCAGGCGTCGGCTGGCACACTCGAGGTGGAGCTTGCGGCAACGGGGCTTGCAGGTACCGATTATGATCTGGTCGACGTGTACGGAGACGTGTCGCTTGACGGATACCTGGAAGTCTCCCTGCTCGGTGGATTCATTCCCGAGCTAGGTGACTCGTTCGACGTGCTGTCCGCAACGGGGAGTCTGTACGAGGACCTGACGATTACGGGCGACCCGCCCAGTTCGGTATTCGGCTGGTGGGAGGTTTCTGTCGTAAACGGGCTCGAAGGCGGCATCCTTCGCTTGACGGCTGTGCCGGAACCTTCAGGTATCCTGCTGGCCGTCTGGGCCCTTGTCGCACTGTTCGGGTGCAGGCAACGTCGGCATCGGTGATTGTCAGAATCTGTCCGGGCAGTTCCGCCCATACCTCGGAGTCTTGTCCGTGTTTCTTCCGGGTTCAATCCGTGGCTACCAATCTTAAGGACATTCGCCAGGTTCTGTGGCCAGGGAGATTTGAGGCCACGGATTGAACACGGAAGAAACACGGATTGATGGGAGGTGAGGACGCGCCGTCTACGAGTCGTTTTCTGCAGAGGATGGAAGAGGAAAAACCACGAAATACACGAAACACACGAAAAGCTGGTGGCAAGCTGAAGATGCCCACGGAAAAGCCCATGGGAGTTTCACGCTCGATGCTACCGCAGACTGGCCAACCCTACCTTTGCCCCCGGCATCCTTTGACGCTTTGGCCGCCAAAGGATGCCGGCGGAGAGTTTTGGGGCAACGATGTGGTGTAGCCGCAAACGTGAGGTTCTCCCGGGCTTTTCCGGGAGTATCCGGGTTCTGACGCCTTGCCCGATCCCGCGCAAAGTCCGTGCCTCCGTGGCAGTCCTTCGATTACGTGTCACCGTTACGACTGAGCACGAGTACGAAGAGGGGGTTGCCTTGCCTATTCTTACATTCTCCGTCTTTGGGTGCACGTGCAAAACGCATTGCGTGTCTTTGCGTTTCTAGCTGCGCGCTGGTCGCGCGGCTACCCAGACATGAAGACCCTGCCAGAACCGCCGAACGAGGAACCGATGAAGTACGTTCCCCGTTTCCGCCACCGTTCTGCCACACGATGAGAATCCATTCGCTTTCCTACGGTCAGCTTGTTGCCAAAGATGTCAGTCCGTCGTTTGCGAGGATCGCATCGCTTGCGTCCCCTCTATGGGAAAGCAGGGTTGACTCATTACCACTAGGCGGTATAATGGAATAGCGGGAGGCAATCACATGATTGGAAGCTTCGGCAGCAGGCGCGTCGAGGGATTCTGGAAGGAAGACCGGAGACGTGGCATTCCAACCGGGATCGAGTCCGCCTTGCGGCGTAAGCTCGCCATGATTGCGGCAGCTTCCGTTCTCGACGATCTTCGTGTGCCTCCGGCCAATCATCTGGAGATGTTACGCGGCGATCGGAAGGGGCGACACAGCATCCGTGTGAACCGTCAGTGGCGACTGGTATTTCAGTGGCGAGACGGCGCGGCCTACGATGTTGAATTGGTGGATTATCATTAGATGGTATCGGCTCCGAATTCCCTGCAATGTTGCATCCGGCAAGAGGTGGCCTGATGATTGACGACGAAAACATTCCGGCAGTTCCCGTTCATCCCGGCGAAATCCTCTTGGAGGAGTTTCTTGAACCGCTGAACTTGACACAAACGGCATTGGCAGATCATCTGCATGTGCCTGTGCGCCGTATCAACGAGATTTGCCGCGGGCGACGCGCGGTTACAGCGGAGACTGCCTGGCTGTTTGCGCAGGCCTTTGGTACGTCGCCGCAGTTCTGGCTGAACCTGCAGGTAATCTACGATTTGGCTGTTGCGAAACGTGAAGGCCGGATTCGCGAAGTCGCCGCAATCTCGACCTGAACGAGGCGACGGAGTGCTTCCATATTCATCGTTCAGAAATAGTTTGGGAGCGAGAGTCCTGGGGGCCAGTTGCTAGCCGCTAGTGACGCGGGGGACTGCATCGCACATTGCATGGCCTTGCGTTTCGGCAAGCGGAAGTTAAGCCTCGGAGCCTTGTCCGTGTTTCATCCGTGGCTTCCCGTTTCCCGGGCATTCGCCGGGTTCTGTGGCCAGGGAGATTTGAGGCCACGGATGGAACACGGAAGAAACACGGATTGATGGGAGGTGAGGATGCGAGGGCCACACGGCCTATGAGGCGTTTTCTGCTGGCGATGGAAGAGGAAAAACCACGAAATACACGAAACACACGAAAAACAGACTCAGGGCGATGAGCGGGCAGGACAGCGGGGATAGCGGATTCGCATTTGTCTTTCGTGTGATTTGTGTGTTTCGTGGTCTGTTCGTATGTGGGCGTGCAAAGCGCATTGCGTATACTTGCGGTTTGGCGGATGTCTTGACGCGCCGGCCTGGCGAGTGCTAGGCTGTAGATTTTCAGTCTACAGGCAATAGGCTGACCAGTCGAAACACAAGTTCATCGGCCAGACACGACAATGCGAACGATTATCACCTGTTTGCTGTCATTCGCGTTGGCTGCTGGATGCACAAACAACTCGCGATCGGACCTTTCCGAAATGGCGCCCCGCAACGCAGACAACACATGGACCTCGGATGCGCTTCAACGCGGCGATACTGACGCGATCCGCAAAAGGGTTCGTGAGAATTCAGACTACATTCACGAGCGAGACTTCATTGGTGACACTCCGCTGCTTACCGCTATCGCATTTGCCGATCTCGAGTTGGTGCGGTTCCTGCTGAAGCACGGTGCCGATCCGAACGTCGAGGTGGACGACGGGTACACATGCCTTTTGACTGCTATCGAATCTGACGCGGATGAATCGACACCGATTGTTGGCGAATTGATTCGCGCCGGGGCCGACATTCACGCGACCGGCACAAATGGTTGGACTCCGCTCCACATGGCGGCAGCCTGTGGGCAAGTAGAGAAAGCGAGTCTGTTGATCGATGCCGGAGCGGATGTCAATCGAAGGAATGAAATCGATGCTGCAGAAACTCCGTTGATGGAAGCGGCCTTTGCGGGGCAGCCCTCGACAGTTCGCCTTTTGCTTGAGCACGGTGCGGATCCATCCATGCGTGACACAATCCATAACCGAACGGCGCTGGAAACAGCCGAGTATGCTGCCAAAGGCCCTGACCCTGACGTTGTCAGCCACATCAAGCAGGAAAACATCAAGGTTGACGTCGACGCGTTGTTTGGCGATATGGATCTGCCCGCCGAGCAGTTGGAGATGATGAAACAGACCATGAAGGAGGTCGACATGGCGCAGAACTATGTCGACAGTTCCAACGAACTTGTCAGGAAGGGGGACCATGCTGAAGTCATTCGCATTCTGACTGAACGTCGCCGGTGACGTGTGCGGCAACCAGGCCATGGCCCGCCCCCATCCTGAGAGGTGCTTGCCAGAACACCCGTTTCTCCCCGTGGACGCGAATGGTGTTGCCAGCCAGATTCACCCTTGAAAATGATCGAAACGGTTATGAACCGCTGATGAACACCAATCAACGCTGATGGAAGACGAGAGACTGAGAGAAGAGAGGGGCGGCAGGGGGCTGGCACTGGCCCTCTGGACGGACTAGAATCGGGCTTCCGGGATGGCGCTTTCGGGAAAGGGTAGCCGGAGTGGAATAATGAATTCTCAAACACCGCTCCACCGACGCAGGGTCGGTGGTGGCGTGTTCAGTTTGAGTGAATTACATCCGGGAGACTACAGTGGAGACTAGAGCGTGGACGTGAATCAGGCGCTGTCGGAACTAACGGCTCTTCCGGTGGCTGATCGACTGCGCGTGGTCGAATCGCTATGGGATAGCATCGAAGCAGACACTCCCGTATCGTTGTCGTCCGAAAAACGTGCTGAACTGGACCGACGCGTCAGGGCACACGAGACAAATCCTGACGAGTTGCTTAGCTGGGATCAGGTGCTGGAACGCCTTCGAATGAGGAACCGATGAAGTACGTCCCTCGTTTCGGCATAATGTTTGGTGGTCGTGATCCATCGGCATGGCGAGACCGGATGTAACCAGGGCGTGCACCGGAGCGACGGATCGTGGCGGAATCGCAATGGAAAGTCACTTCGTCGCCGTAGAGGAACGCCTGCCGTTCTGTGGGCACTCGTAGGATGTGCTCAGTCGATTACGGCAACGGCGATTTGAATAGAGAGAGCATGTCGCCAACTGGCACAACGCCCCGAGAGGCAAACTCCCCATCCTTCAGTCCAGGTGCTCCATGTCCCACTTGCTGAGATACTTAGCTGCTGCAGTTTTTCTTGTGATGACCGTCGCGTCCGTGCAGTCGCTCATTGCCGATGATGGTACCGCCGCCGAACTCTTGCGCAAGAGGATACAGGCGGCCAAGGAGAGCAACGTCTATGTGCCGTTCCAGAAAGGCAAGGGGCATCACTGCCTGCTCGATCCACAGACGATGAACGCTGTCCCGATAATGGTCCGTCAGAAGAAGGCAGCGGGAGACGTTGTGCTCGATGCAGACGGGACAGAGACGATTCTCCGGGACACAGTGCCCCACCAGTTCATGATCCGGGAATCCGAGTTCTTCATTGTCTGCAGGAAGGACAAGGTTGCCGTGGTCAACTTCACCTCTGGGCAGACGGGGATGATTCGGCTTGACGGCCACAGAGAACCCCCAGAACCAAGCAATGCACCGGAGCCGGCGGCCGGGCCGGTCTCAAATGGAAAGCCATCACCGTCGGCGAGGTGATGCGAGCCGTTATGCTGCAGAGATGAGCATGTACCAGATCACAGACTTTGAAGGGCTACGACACTGTCGCCTCTTCCGCGAATGTGAGAGGCGCTATGAGCGTGGTGATGACGTCAAGACGCTAACTCGCTACGCCCTTCAGCTAGGGCTGCCTCATTTGACGGCAATGCTCCTGGCAAAGTGCGTCACTGGATGCAGCATACTGGTTTTGAAGGATGCCATTGCAGACATCACAGAGGAAAGGAAGTTTCAAGAATTCCAAGAGATGGACCCTCTTGCGGCAGAGTTCTTGGAACGCGTCCGCGCCTGCTCTACAGAGATACCGGAGACGGGAGCCGAACCATGCAATCAAGCGGAACACCAATAGCCGGCCGTTTCGTGTCGGTCTGTTGACGTCTGCCATTGTCGTTGCGAGAATAGGCCCCTCAGCATCAGAGACCTTGGTGGCAAGCTTGCAAGTTACGCTTCTCGGAGGCGGAGGGCTGTGGGAATGGTGTGTGCACCGCGACTGAAATTGCCGGAGGCGGCTTGCTACGTTACTTCCGGAAGGAACGGGTGAGGAAGGTTTGTGGAGACAACACGAATGGAACGAAGAATACTGGGGAATACGGAACGGGATCTGCCGGCGATTGGGCTTGGTTGTATGGGGCCGTCGAAGGGTCTCTCAAGCGGCTGCGTACGGATGTGATCGATCTGTATTACCTGCATCGGGTCGACCCGACCACTCCGATCGAGGAGACGGTGGCCGCGATGGCCGAACTGGTGGCCGAAGGCAAGGTGCGCGCGATCGGTCTGTCCGAGGCGGCAGGCGATACGATCCGTCGTGCCGCCAGGATCCATCCGATTTCGGCCGTGCAGTCGGAGTATTCGATCCGAGGCCGAGCAGGCGGCTCTGGACGGGTTGGCGGATCGGGTTATGGGCAATCGCTACGACGAGCGTGGGATGGCACGGATCAACGGGTGAAGAGAAAGCGCGCCGGTCCCCCTTTCTCCCCCCGATCGCAAGGGTGCGGCTGGCATGACGCCCCCCCTTGTTGGCGGGTGCTGTGGGGGTTGGCGGCGTGTGGTAGGCCCCGGGAGGCGGCTGGCTTGCAATAAAGCGCACGTGAAGTACGATTGGTTCTAGGAAATCGCAGCTTCTGCGGCTTCTTCCGCTGGCGGAACTCGTTGTGGTTTGGTGGGTTGCGGGGTTTCTGGTTGACATGGGAATCTGGGCGAAGTTATACTGAAGGAACGATTCGGAACACATTCCCATGCCCTGTCTCCCGCCTTCTTTTGGGGCGGCTAACCCTGGGGTCGTAGCATGAACCTCGTCGGAAAGATCTTTGTGGTGCTCGTCCTGTTGATGAGCTTGGTCTTTGCCTCCTTTGCGGTCACCGTATACGCAACGCATAAGAACTGGATGCTGGTGGTCGACAATCCAAGCCCTCGTCAGGGGCAGGATCTCGGGCTGAAGCAACAGGTAGACCAACAAGAGCAGAAGTTGCAGGAGTTGACCGATCGGCGCAATGCGCTGGCCATGCAGCTCGAAGAGGAGAAGTCGGCCTACGAGCAGGTTCGCGTGAAGCTGGAGAACGAGAAGGAAGAGCTTCGACGCGATCGGGACGCCCGCGACAAGCAGCTTGCCGAATTGACGCAGGCCCACCGCGAGGCGGTGGCCGCGGTCGATGCTTCGCACAAGGAACTTGCCCGCCTGCGAGGCGAGATTGACGGCCTGCGCGAGGAAATCCGAACGGCCCAGAAAGAACGCGACGATCATTTCAAGGAAGTGGTTCGCCTGACCGACCAGTTGCACGCTGCGGTCTTCGAGTTGAACCAGTTGAAGGAGACCAACCGGGAGCTGCTTGTCGAACTGACGGAAATGAAGAACAAGCTGCGTGCGGCGAAGATCGATCCGGACGCCAAGGAAGGGTTGCCTGCGGTCGAGGGCCTCGTCATGGCTATCCTGGGCGACGGTCTGGTGGAGGTTTCCATCGGTTCCGATGACGGGCTGCGGCAAGGCCATGAACTTGTCGTGTACCGGGTAGGCGGCGGGCGCCAAATGTTTGTTGGAAAGGTCCAGGTGTTTCGCACCGACGTGGACCGCTCCGTCTGCAAAGTGATTCAGTCCCAAGGCAATCTGGCAAAGGGTGATCGTGTCGCAAGCCAACTCTGATCCATCTCCGTTCGGTGACCAGTCGCAACAGCCGGTTTCGCGTTATCGCAAGCCGCGGGCCGACCTGTACACCATGCTCCTGCTGATTGCATGGCTTGCGCTCCTTCTGGGTATCCTCGTCTTGTACCTGGAGATGAAGGAGTATAAGTTCGAGTTGAAGGGAGCCCCGGCCATGATGACCGCTCCGGCCGCCGTGCGCGCCGGGATGTGGGCATGCTCCGACTCGGAGCATGAAGGCGGGCGTCGCGCGGGGCAATACTACACGTTCTGACGGGCCTTCCTTTGCGGGAGCACGGATGCTCGACCGACTGCTGAAGCACTTCCGATGCGATCTGGCGGTGGACCTCGGGACCACGAGCACCCGGATCGGTACTTCGGAGCAGGGCGTTGTGCTCGACGAGCCTTCCGCCGTCGCGGTAGACCGCCAGACCGGCCGTGTTCTCTCCGATGGGTGCGCCGTCGGGCAACTGGCCCGGCAGATGCAAGGCCGTACGCCCGATTCGATCCGCGTCGTATGCCCGCTGGGCAACGGGGTGATTACCGATTTCACCCTGTGCGAAGCCATGCTTCGCCACTTCCTGCGCAAGGCCCAACCGGCAGGCCGTCACCTGCGGCCGCGCATTCTGGTAGGCGTGCCCGGCTGCATCACGCAGGTGGAGAAGCGGGCCGTCTTCAATAGTCTTTTCCGTGCGGGCGCCGGGCAGGTGTGGCTGATGCCGCAGGCGAAGGCGGCTGCGATTGGCGCCGGGCTACCCATTGCCGAGCCGCTGGCCAGCATGGTGTGCGATATCGGCGGTGGAACGGCCGAAGTCGCGGTGATGAGTCTCGCCGATACGGTGGCCGACCGCTCCATCCGGACCGGAGGAGATCGGATGGATCAGGCGATTGCCGACTACCTCCGGCGTCACTACAGTCTGTCCGTCGGATTGCCTGCCGCCGAACGCTTGCGCACCGAAGCCGGCAGCGCCGCACCGCTTCCGGAAGAGCGAACGGTCGAGGTCAGCGGACTCGATACGGTGAGCGGCCTGCCGCGCAAGGCGACCGTGGCGACCGAAGAGATTCGGCAGGCTTTGGCGGAACCGCTCGAAGAGATTGTCGAGGCCGTGAAGCGGACCCTGGACGGGTGCGGCCCGGACCTGGCCGCCGATCTGCTGGACCGCGGCATGGTGCTGTGCGGCGGCGGCGCCCTGCTGCCCGGCATCGATCGATACATGCACGAGCAGACCGGCTTGCCCGTGCGTCGCAGTGCGGAACCTCGCACCACCGTGGTCCAGGGGCTGCTCGTGGCGCTTAAGCAGCGCGACCGCTGGCGGCGCGCCATGGAATCGAGTGAACAGGAGTAGCCGCCGGGGCAAACAAGGACTGGAAGGGGAACTGCGCTCCACAGAATCGTGGATGCGGCAGAGATGCTATGATGCGTGCTTGGCCTGAAGTGACACCGCCGCGGGCACTGGCTGCCGTACTGGCCGTTGCGCTGGCCTTGGCTGCCTTGCCGCAGTCGTGGCTGATGCCGGTGCGGGGGTGGGCGCTTGCCGCGTTGCAGCCCGGGCAGCGCGCCGCCGGCAGCCTGGTCGATCTCGGCGGGCGGGCCCGTCGGCGCATTGCGAGTCATGTTGCCGATGCAGGCGAACTGGCCGCTGCCCGCGACCGCCTTGAGCGATTGACGGCCGAAAACCGCCGGCTGGCCGAACGCGTCGAAACGTATCAGCACCGAATCGCGGTTGCAGAAGCCAATCGGTCTGCGGCCGATCGGCCGTGGCTGAAGCTCGGCGGGATTCAGGCGCACACCTTGGGCTGTCAGGCGCGCAGTTACCTGGCCCGACGCGAATTGCTCGACGTGGGCAGTCTCGACGGCGTTGAACCCGGCTCGCTTGTGCTCGATGGCGTTGCCGTCATCGACCGGGGCGAACGCAACGGCGTCCGGTTGGGGCATCTGGTGGTGGACGCCGGATGTGTATGGGGCAGGGTGGCGCACGCAGGTCCGAATATGGCCGTCGTCCGAACGCTGACCGCGCCGGGCTTTCGCGACGTGGTTCGTTTGCGGTCGCCAGGCGGTCCCGAAGGCATTCTGGAAGGCGACGGCGGGCCGCTGTGCCGAATTCGCATGGTAGCCGTGACGGAGCCGGC
Organism: Thermoguttaceae bacterium; assembly: GCA_040772845.1. Lineage (GTDB taxonomy): Bacteria > Planctomycetota > Planctomycetia > Pirellulales > Thermoguttaceae > PWXP01. The sequence continues at coordinate 2,252,156 of JAXGXG010000001.1, read as the reverse complement.
CGCGGCGGGCGACGAAGTCTTCGCCGCTTCGCTTGCAGGACTCGACGCCCCGCCGGCGCGCTACGGCGTGATTGAACGGGTCGAGCAGCCGGTCGGCGCCGCCCATTGGGAGATATGGATGCGACCCGCCTTGACCGGTGCGCCGCCGGAAGAGGTGATTGTCGTGAAGGTGGAGCCGTGACCATGGCGTACGTGGCGTTGATCGTATGCGTCTACCTGGCGGCCGTGGTCGATACGGCGCTGGGCGACGTGCTGCGCATCGGCGAAGTCGCGCCGGACATGGTGGCCCTGACGGCAATCGTGTGGATGCTGCTGGCGCGCCATCGATGGTCGTTCCTGACGGCAGGGGTGGTTGCCTTGGCAGGCGACCTGATTGCGCCGGGTCGCGTTGGCGTTGGTGCGGCGTGGATGTTGCTGGTCGGCTTCGGACTTTGTTGGGTGCTGCCGAAGACGCGCAGCCGTGCATGGATCGTCCGGTTGCCGCTGCTCGCGGCGGCGATGATCGCCTGGTGTCTTGGCGTCGCACTTACGGACAGTCTGCTGGGCAATGCGTCGCGGCCGGTCGTTTCCCAACTTCTTCACGCGATTGCGGCGGCCGTGTACACGTCGGCCGCCGCCGTGCCCGTACTCATGGTGGCCGGCTGGGGCCGAGCCGGCCGAGACGATACACTGTAGACGCCATGCCTGTCGATTGGAACCAGCTTCGAACGACCGCTCCCGCTTCGGATACCACCGATCCGCGGCGGCGGATGCTTGCCGGCGCGGTCGTATTTGCCGTGCTTATGGCGGCCGTCTTCGCCCGCGGCGTGCAGACCGAATGGACCGAGGGCCCGGAGTATCGGAAAAGGGCCATGCAGCCGTTGCAGCGAGAACTGCCCGTGCCCGGCGTCCGCGGCCGCATTCTCGCCCACGATGGAACCGTTCTCGCCTGCGACGAGCAGGTGCTGGCCCTGGCCGTTCACTACCGGTATCTGGAAGAGCCGCCCGACGAAGCGTGGTTGCGCCGCGCCGCCCGGCAACGCCTTTCCCGAAAAGAACGCAAGAATCCCGAACGCCTTGCCGACGAAATCCGGCAACTGCAGATCGAACGGGTCGAACAGACGGAGCGGCTGGCGCGGCTGGCCGGCATGGAGATCGATCGATGGCGCGTGCGGGCGGCCCAGGTGCAGGCGCGGGTCGAACGCATCGCCCGAAGCGTATCGGAACGTCTCGGGCGCGAGACGCCGGTCGCCGAGCAGCTTGACTATCACGTCATGGCCGACGACCTCCGCCTGGCCGTTGCCGCACAGATCGAGGGCAACCCGGATCAGTTTCCCGGCGCGAAGATCGTTCCTCGCACGCGGCGGGTCTATCCGAAAGGAGCAATGGCGGCCCACGTGATCGGCTATCTGGGCAAGGTGCAGCCCGAAGATCTTGCGGACGACGCTGCCCTTGCCGCAGACGATCTGGTCGGACGCGCCGGTGTGGAATTGCAGTACAACGAATGGCTCCACGGTACTCGCGGGGCGATGGTGGAACGGACCGATCACGGCGGCCGCATCCTCTCGGTGCATCGCCAATTGGAGCCGGGCGTGGGGAAGGACCTGATTCTGACACTCGACCCGGTCCTGCAGCACGCTGCCGAAGCATTGCTCGACGCGGCGCTGCGGCGTCGCGCCGTGGAGTATCCGCAGGCGCGTCCCGGCGGCGGCGCCATTGTGGTGATGCATGCACACACGGGCGCCCTGGCCGTTGCCGCCTCGTCGCCGCGATTTCCCCCCGATGCGTTCCTGGCCGGATCCGACGGAGATATCCGACGTCTGTTGGACGATCCGGCCGGTGCGATGGTCAATCGGGTGTGCGGCATGACGCTTGCGCCCGGATCCGTATTCAAGGTGGTCACGGCGGCGGCCCTGCTGGACTGGCCGGAGTTCGCGCCTGAGGAAACGTTCTTCTGCCAAGGCTATCTCAAGCACCCCGATGAACTCCGCTGCGCCGTATTCGTACGCCGTGGAATAGGCCACGGCGACGTCACGCTGGCCGACGCCTTGTGCGTAAGCTGCAACGTCTATTTCTTTCACCATGCAGGCCGCATGGGCGCAGAACGGCTGGTCGATTGGGCCGCGAGATTCGGTTTCGGGCAGCCGACCGGTGTCGATCTGCCGGCCGAGGCGGCCGGCATTCTGCCCACGCCTGCCAGTTGCGAAACCATCGCGGGGCAACGATGGCGCGTGGCCGATACGTACGCAACGGCCATCGGGCAGGGATCGGTCACCGCCACGCCTTTGCAAGTAGCGCGAATGATGGCGGCGATTGCCAACGGCGGCCGGCGGGTGACGCCGCATGTTCTTGCCCGTGTGGGACTGGCCGAACATGCCAATGATGACGCGGAGGCTATCTCGGACGGCCGGCCGCCGGATTCCGCCAGACGGCAGACCGCCCCGCAGCCCGTTGCCGATCTGGACGACGGCATTCTTAGGTATCTGGCCGACGGACTGCGCCGCGTTGTCGCGGAGCCCGAGGGGACCGCATACGCCACGATTGGCCATGCGAACATCGCGATTGCCGGCAAGACCGGGACGGCGGAAACCCAACCTGGCCGCCCGGCCCACGCCTGGTTTGCCGGTTATCTACCTGCCGAGAACCCGCGTTACATCGTCGTCGTCGCGCTGGAGCACGCCGGCGATGCGGCCGCGGCCGCCGGTCCCGTCGTCCAACGACTGGCGGACGTCATGTGCGACAAGGGACGCGTTTTTACGCCGGCCGTCGATAGTAGCCGGCAGCCCTAGGGCGTTGTGCTACGCAGGATCCGTATCGGTCGGACGAACGGGCAACTCTTTGCCACCAGCCGCGATTCGTGATGGGCTGGTAATGGTACTGCCGCCATGAGGTGGGCATGGAACCGGGTTACTGGAATCGCCAAATGAGACGAGAACCCGTTGTTTCGTCCTCCTACAACAGCAGGAAGCAGCCCAGGTATACGCCCAGGTAGGTGCCCACCAGATAACCGAACGAGCCGAGCAGCACGCCCAACGGAATGAGGCTGGCCCGTCCCAACGCGCCTGCGGCCGCCGGAGCGCTTGCCGCGCCGCCGATCATGGCGATCGATACGACGCTGGCCGTCATCAGATCGACCTTCAGCAGCTTGGCGCACGGCAATAGCACCAGGGCGTGGATGATCGCGACGACCAGGGGAATCAGCAGCAGGATGGGCGATTGCAGCAGGCTTTCGGTCAGCATGGCCTGGGCCCCGATAATCCCTACCAGGAAGCAGAGCGACGCCTCGCCGAAGGTCGACATCCGCTTCAACCACTTCGCCCGGAACACCGCAAAACGAGGCGCCGCCGCGCCCAGAAGAATGGTCAACGAGGTCAAAAAGATCACCAGAGGAATGAAGACGTACCGGCAAACCAGATCCTCCAGTGCGATCGACACGAGGTATACGATCGCGAAGGCGAGGAATCCCTTGATGTAGTCGTCGCACGTCGGAGGCTCGATGTCCGTATGCTTGCCGAACGCCGCCAGGCCGGTTTCCTGCGGCGCCTCGTCCGATCCCGCGCCGATCCATCGCTCCAAGACCGGACGCAACGGCGAGTAATCTAGCGCCAGAATTACGCCAAGATAGATCGTGTAGATGATGACCATGCCGGGAAACGCGATTGCGCTGAGCGTCTCGGGCACTTCCAACGCATCGGCCACCGCCACCCAGTTCATGGACCCGCCCACGTACGCTCCTGCGTTGCACGCCGCCACCATGGCCGATGTCTGCGAACCGAGCAGCGGAGCGAACAGCAGATGGGCCGCAATCGCGCCAACCGCCGTGCCGATGCATCCCAGAAAGAACAGCAACAGCACTCGCGTTTGCAGAGAACGGAGAATCTGCCCCAGGTCGATGGCTACCACCATGAAGAAAATGGCCATGTACAATACGATCGACTGAAGCGGCTTGTACAACGGATGAACGCCCGGAATGATGCCTGCACTTGCCAGGACCATGGGCGTCAGGAAAAGGAACGGCACGAACGTCGCCTTGCGCAACACGGGCGCCTTGGGGATCAGGTTCATGATGATCGCCGTCGATGCCAGCAGGACGGCCACCAGGCACAGCGAGGTCTGAAACGGATCGCCCTCGAACAGCACTTCGATCACACTCAGCTTGTCTGTTGCCGTGTTTCCCATGGCGGCTCCTGGAGTTTCGCAACCAGCGATAGTAGCTGGGCCAGGCCAAGACCGACTTCGCCCGTCTCGAGGTATTCGTCCGTACGATGAAGATTGTGCCCCCGGGCCAGCCCGATACACACGGCCGGACAACCGGCGGCCAGCGGCGCGTTCGCATCGGTCGAGGCAGGCGACAGGTCGATGTCGTTCGCCGGGAATCCGGTATTCTCCAGCGCGGCCGTTGCACACGTAACCAAAGGATGGTCCGCCGGAAGACCGCCTGCCGGCCGCTGCCCGATCAACTCCCACGTCACCTCGGCGCCTTCGGGCGAGAACGCATCTCGCAGGCGTTCCACTGCGGCGATCAGATTGTGCAGGGCCTTGGGGCACTCGGACCGCAGGTCCAGAAGCAGCGAGGCGCTTGCCGCGATCGTATTGACCGAGGTTCCTCCTTCGATCACGCCGACGTTCAGCGTCGTCTTCGGCTGAACCGGCACGGGAGTCTGGGCGATCCGGTGTGCAAGATCGGCCAGCAGATGCACGGCGCTGGGGCGGCCGTAGTCGAACCAGCTATGCCCGCCCTCCGTGCGAACGAGAACGCGATACCGCTGCGATCCGACACCCCGAAAGCATACATGCCCCAGCAGTCCGCCTTCCAATACGATCCAGGCGAGCGGCCCGTGGCCGAAACGGTCCATGACCGCGCGCATTCCTCGCAGGTCGCCCTGTCCTTCCTCGCAAACATTGGCGACCAGCCAGAGATCGTGTACCGGACGGAGGTGCGTCTGTTCGAGCAGGCGGGGCAACTCGACCAGCGCGGCGACGGCAAGCGAATTGTCGGCAATGCCTGGGCCGGCTATGCGGTCTGCGGTTCGCGTAACGCTCAGATCGGCATCGGCGGCAAAAACCGTGTCCAGATGCGCGCTCAGCACAAGGGCATGGCCGCCATCTGTGCCGGGCAGGCGGCCGTAGACATTGTGCATCTCGTCCATAACCACGTCGAGCAGGCCGGCTTCGAGGAAGGCATTGTAGACAACCCGCGCCCGGGCCGATTCGCCGAACGTCGGCGCCGCCACCTGCTGGATGGCAATCGCCCTTGCCAGAAGCCGATCGACCGTTGCATCTGAGATCGGCATCGAGGTGTCTCCATCAGGACGGTTGCCAATCGGGCACATCCTATCAGCCAAGGGCGATCGTGTCCAGGATCGCACGCGTGCGTGGTGCGACTCTCTATCGACGTGAAGTCTCCTGCTTCCGTTTCCAGATGCATGGCAGTTCGTAGTTCCGCCTTCAGGCCGTCTCTACTTGTCGGCCGTGCAAGTCCGCTGCTGCCCCCGTTGCCTTCCGTCTCGCCCTTGCACGATTGACACCGGCCGTGGCGCAACGGCATAATGACAGAGAACTTACCGGCCGCCGAGTATCCCCTCTTGCGGCGGCACACAACCCACCATGCATTGCAGGAGCGAAGCTATGACGCCCAAGAGTTTCAGTGCGAAGGCCCCTTCCCGTCGCGAGTTCCTTAAGCTTTCCGCCGGTACGGCCGCAGCCGCCGGGTTGGGATTGTCGCTTGCCCGCGGCGCCCATGCCGCCGGAGACGATGTGATCAAGGTCGGCCTGATCGGTTGCGGCGGCCGTGGGTCAGGCGCCGCCGTCAATGCCCTGAACGCCGATCCCGGCGCTCGCCTGGTCGCCATGGCCGATCTGTTCGAACCGTACGTGAAGGGCAGTCGCGACCGCATTGCCAAGATTCACGGCGATCGGGTGCAGGTGGACGACGACCATTGCCTCGTCGGCCTCGACGGCTACAAGGGCGTGATCGAGGCTTCGGATGTCGTGTTGATCGCCTGCGCCTCGAAGTTCCATCCGCAGTATTTGAAGGAGGCGATTGCGGCCGGCAAGCATGTGTTCATCGAGAAGCCGCACGCCATCGACCCGCCCGGCATCAAGGTGGCGACGGCCGCCTATCAGGAGGCCGAGAAGAAGGGGCTTTGCGTCGTTTCCGGCCTGTGCTGGCGCTATCACACCGGTGTCCAGGAAACCATGAAACGCGTGCTCGACGGCGCGATCGGCGACGTCGTTACGGTGCAGGAGAACTATCTCCGCACGCCCTACCGGCTGGTTGAGCGGCAGCCGGAATGGGACGAAACCGAGTACCAGTTCCGCAACTGGTATCACTTCTGCTGGCTTTCCGGCGACGACATCCTCCAGTCGCTCGTCCATAGCTTCGACAAGGGCGCGTGGGCGCTGGGCGACAAGCCGCCGGTGGCCGCATACGGCGTGGGCGGCCGGGCAGCGAGCGTCGGCCCCGTGTTCGGCGACGTATTCGACCACAACGCCATCGTCTTCGAATACGACAACAACGTACGGCTGTTCGGTTTCGGCCGGGCGCAGAACGGTTGCCATAACGAGACCTCCGACCACATCTTCGGAACGAAGGGCTACTGCAACGTGATCAAGGGCCAGATCGAGGGCGAGAATCCCTGGCGGTACGAAGGCCCCAACTGCAACATGTACGACGCTGAGCACGCCGCCCTGTTCAGCGCCATTCGCGATGGCAAACCCATCAACAACGGCGCGTACATGATCAACAGCACGATGATCGGCATCCTGGGCACGATGGTCGCCTACACCGGCCAGCGCATCACCTGGGACGACGCCATCCAGTCGCCATGGCTCGCCGGCCCCGAAGAAGTCAGCTTCGACATGAAGCCCCCCATCGTACCCGACGCCAACGGCATCTACCCCATCCCCACCCCCGGCATCACCCGCCTGGGCTGAAAAAGGGGTCAGGAGCCGTTTTTAGAGACTGCGTAAACGGCGTAGCTTAGGAAGGGCGATCGCTGGTCGATGGCCAGTTGTTCCTCCCAGACGAACCGGTGCGCGCTGTTTCCGGCCAGCGCGCTGCTTCCAGGGGAAGTCGGGAGGAACGAGACCCACCAAAGAACCGCGAATTCTCGGCAAATCGAAATGCTGAAGCTACTCTTGCGTTATCGCTTGCGGCGTACGAGAGCAACGCAGGCAAGCGCGAGAAGCATGATCGCCGCGGACGGTTCGGGGACGATCAAACGCGCGGCGCCGATGGCCGTCCACGCCCCCGCGTTGCTGGTGCGGAAACTCAGCGTTGTGCCGGGCAGTACGATCGTGTCTTGCTGCCCAGTTGTTCGTATTGTAGTCTGGACGGCGTTGAGAAATATCTGGGCGTTTGCAGCTCAGGAACCGTTCCACACAAGCAGTGGCTACGGAACGATTATTTCTGAGCATTGCTTTGCGTTGCCCCACGACCTCCAGCCATTTAGGAGAAGACGTCATGCTCGGGATGCGATACGCGACTCTTGCTGCAGGTTTGCTCGCAACGCTTCTGTCCGGCGGCGCGCGGGCCGAGTCGGTCGATGCGCTGCTGACGGTTCGCGGCGGATGGGAAAAGAACGACTCGGGCAAGTCGTTGAAGCAGGAGTTCCGCTTCGTCAATAATCTGGCGGCCTACGGGCTGAACTACGCAATCGACATCCCTGACGGAACTCCGCCGGGCAAGTGTACGTTGCAGTCGCACGAGTTCCGGGCCAAACACCTCACGCTTGGAATGTCGTCGCCGGCCCAGGCGAACTGGTATTACCAGTCGTTTCTCTCGATCCAGGTGGACGGCATGAGTCTTCATGACATTCCGGCCACGTTCCGAGAAGTACGCCGGTTCGGCCCCGACACCTTGCTGGAAGGTACATGGGCCACGCCCAAAGGGCCCGTCTTCCTGCGAATCCTGCTGCGGGGCCGCGACGATAAGCTAATCTTGCAGCTTGCCCTCGCGCCGGAAACCAAGGCCGAACGGCTCGAAATGAGGCTGAGCGCCTACCCGCAAAGCTTCAACCAGCCGCGAGATCGCCGACTGGCAACCGCCACGCGCCAGGCGGAAGCGCCGGCCACCGTGGTTTTGGATACGGCCGAAGAACCCTGGGTGCTCTTCTACGACGAGCTGCTGCAGAACGTGAAGACCTCGGCCGGCCCGTGTGGCGTAGTCTACGTACCAGAGGAACTCGAATCGGCCGTCGTGGGCCTGGGAACTTACAACGTAAGCACACGGCTGAAGGGCAAGCCGGGCGTTCGCACCATTACGGTGGGTGTTTGGGACTTCACGCCGCAGCGCGAGGCGGCGCCGCTCCGCGCGTACCTCAGCGAATCGGGCCCGACGATCGCCAAGGACCTCGCCCGCTTGGCCAAGACCGACTGGCTCGCCAGCCCGGTCCCGGCCGCCGAACTCACGCCTGCACGCGTGGCGGAAGTGGCACGGCTGGCAGAAGCCCGGCGCCGGCCGACGGCTTTCGACCAGATGACCGACACGGTCGTCACGCCGCACGTCGCGTGGGGCAAACCGCTGGCCGGCGGGCCTGTGCGGTTGCTGGTGATCGGCCCGCGGTGGGAACAGCGGGAAACGGTCGAACTGGCCCAGCGGCTCGACGTCGAGTATCAGACCGTCTCCGTCTCGGCCGCCGACAGCCTGCTGAACCCGAGCTCGCTCTACCTGTACGGCTCCTACGAAACCTATGGCTATCCGCGCAAGAACGAGACCGACGTCATCTTTGAAATGGCCGAAAAGCTGCGGGCGGCCAACGACTGCGTGATTCTCACCGGCTTCCAGTCCAAGCTCATGCCCGAGCAACTGCGTAGCGAGTTGGCCGAACGGGTCCACAACGGTACGGGGCTCATTTTGCTGGGGGCCGCCAAAGGGTTCCTCGCAGAATTGAAAGACTCGGTGGAGCCGGCCGAGTGGCCGGCCGACGTCGTTCCCCTGGCAAAACTCCCGGCGCTGGATCGCATGGTCGCCGAAAACCGGCCCGTCGCTACCGCCTACCGCTGCGGCAAAGGACGCGTGCTCGCGCTGAACTATGCAGGCGGGCGACTGTGCCTTACGCCGGGCGTTACCCACGAAGACCCGGATGTGCTCGGCTACTACGACTATTACCATAGCCTGGTCGCGTCGGCCGTCCTTTGGGCCGCCCAACGCGAACCGGCCGTACGCATCCGTCTGGCCGACAAGCCGGGCGAGGTGATCGTTCACGCCTCGGAGGCCGTACCTGGCGCAAAGCTGGAACTGATGGACCACGATCCGGCGCGCGGGTTCCGCCTGCGGGTGGAACAGACGTTGGACTTGCCGCAAGGCGAAAGCCGGCACTTCCTGCCGCTGCCCGGTCCGGCTACGGGACCGCGGCTGGTGAGTGTTTGGGCCAAGCAAGACGGCAAGACACTCGGTTGGGTCACCGGCCACGTCGATCTGGGCGCCGACGCGCCGCACATTGCCGCGCTCAAGCTGGAGAAGGCGGTCGCTGCGTCTGGCGGAACCTTGGCCGGTACGGTCGAACTGAGTGCGGGCGTGTCCGACGCTCGCGTCGATCTGATGGTGACCGATACCTTGGGCCGGCAGCTTGTCCGACAGATGGTTGTGCCGAACGGTACGCAGGCGGCATTCCAGCTCCAACTGCCGCAAACGGCGACCTTGTTGCACGAGATTCGCGCCTGGTTTTACCAGGGCGACCGGTTGCAGGATCAGTGCGTTAGCACGTTCAGCGTGCCGGACCGAACCGCAGACGATTTTCACTTCCTGGTCTGGAGTGATGGCGAGAATCAGGCCATCCGGTACTACATCAATCGCGAGCTGGCCCGCGGCGGGGTCGATTGGATCGACAACACGGGCCTGACCGGCGGCGATGCGTTCCGTGCCGCCGCCTCCTGCCGCAACGCGGCGCGCTACGGTCTGCGCAGCATTCCGTACATCACGCGCATCAGTTCCAGCCAGGCCAATGCCGGCCCGCGCCGACCGTGTCTTACCGACCCGAAGCACCTGGAGAGTTGGACGAGCGGGCTGGCCGATCGGGCCGGCGGTGCGGCGGCGTTCGGCCCGCCTGCCTACACGCTGGGGGACGAGAACTACCTGGTGCATGGAAACGTCGACGTCTGCACCTCGCCCACCTGCCTGGCCGCGTTTCGTGCGGAACTCGAAAAGCGTTACGGATCGCTCGACGCGCTGAACGCCGCCTGGGCAACCACCTTCGCCGCTTGGGATGATGTGGTACCGGCCACATTCGACCAGGTCAAAGACCAACCCGAGCACTGGCCGCAATGGGCCGACCATCGTATGTATATGGACCGGGTCTTCACCCAGGCCCATGCTACCGGCCGCGAGGCCATCCGCCGGGCCGATCCCGGCGCACGCGTCGGGTTCGACGGCGTGTTCAGCCTAAACAGTTGGCATGGATACGACTTCTACCAGCTTTGCCAAGCGTGCGACATGGTGCAGGTGTACGCATGCCGCCCCCCGCAGATCGAGTATTTGCGAAGCTGGAAGCAGCCCGGCGCGATTGCCGGCGCGTGGTACAATCACACGGGGAACTACGACGAGGTTTCGGCCAAGCGCCTGGGCTGGGACCTGCTGTTACACGGGTTCAACAGCAGTTGGTATTGGACCAGCTACAACACGGGCCCCGCACTGCTGCTGCCCGACTTGCGTGCCGCGCCCCAGTTCCAGTGGATGCAGCAGTCGCACGCCGAGATTATGGGCGGAATCGGCAAGCTGCTGCTCCACGCGCGGCGCGAGCAGGACGGCATCGCGATTCACTACAGTCAGGCCAGTGTCCATGCCGGAACGCTTACCGGGCGGACCCATTCGCAGGCGCAGTTGGGATTCGCCCACCTGGTCGAGGATCTCGGCCTGCAGTACGACATGTTATCGTACGAGCAGATCGAGCAGGGGCAACTCGACAGGTACAAGGTCCTGCTCATGCCGGCCTCGACCGCCGTCAGCCCGGCGGAAGCCGAGGCGATTCGTAAGTTCGTCGAAGGCGGCGGGCTTGTAATTGCCGATACGGCGCCCGGCATGCTCGACGACCACTGCCAGCTCGTCCAGCCGGGCCTTCTGGACGCACTGTTCGGCATTGCGCGAACCGGTCTTCCCGAAAAGGCCGGCGACGAGCCGATTCGCGTCGAAGCGGAAGGACTCCAGTCCGAACTGCCGTTGACGGCGTTCGCCAAGGACGTCAAACCGGCCGGCGCCAAACCGTGGGCCACGGCCGGCGACTCGCCTGCCGTGCTCGTCCATCAGGCAGGCAAGGGCTCGGCCGTCCTGCTCAATACGGCAATCGACCGGTACGTAAGCCTGCACGGTGCAGGCGATACGGAGGCCGTCTGCAAGCTGGCTGCACGCCTGCTGCAACGGGCCGGCGTTCGTCCGCAGGTACGCGTTACGGCCGACGGCAAGGACGTCCCTGCGTGCGAGATCGTCCGGCTCACCGACGTAGAAAACGACGCCATCCGTTACGTCTCGATCGTACAGGATAACCATGTTGCCGGTGTTGCGCCGCAGCAGGTGATCGTCCAGTTCCCAGAAGCTGCCTGGCTGTACGACGTGCGTGCGAAGAAGTCGCTCGGGCGTGGGCAATCGGTCGCGACCGAACTGGAGCCAGGCGATCCAAAGATATTCGCCCTGCTTCCCTACGAGGTAACCGCCGTCAAGCTCACACCACCTGCGGCCAAGGTCGCGCGTGGCGCAACGGCCAGTTTCAACATCGCCATCGAAACCGGGTCAGACACCCCGGCCGGCGTCCACTGCCTGCGTATCGAGCTTCTGGACCCCAAGGGCGTCGTGGTAAAGCACTACTGCCAGAACCTACTCACCCGGCAGCCGCAAGTTTCATTTTCCTTCGACACCGCCCTGAACGATCCTCCCGGCGCCTGGCGCCTCCGCGCCACCCACATCGCCACCGGCGCCACCGCCAGCGTCCCGTTTGAGGTGCAAGGGCAATAAGGACCGTAACCTCCACAACCGAAACGGTCCGAACCGTAGGGTGGTGTCGAGGAACGAGCGGGGCAGTGTCTCCCGTCCAAGTACATGTGCCTTCCGTCCCGTTCTATTGTTTCCGCTGGAAATGGTCCTCCTTGTACTTCGAGAAGTAGTAGAGGACCGATCTCTCAGCGATGTCCTTCATCACCTCAACCATCTCGGCGACTGTCCATCGCTGAGAACGGAAGTAGAAGCTGCCTCGATTGAATTTCCCCTGTTCTTCGTTGTGCAAGTAGGTGGTATTCAGCTTACCAAACATGGCCATCGCCGATACCCGGTCAAGGATTGACGAATCACTCTCGAAATCACAGCCATACCCAAAGCACACGAACGGGAATATACTCTCTCGCATGAGTGCAGTACGCAGTCCGATGAGATTTTTTCCGAGTCGTTCAATCGCATTCCCCTTGGCTTGCTTCGGGAGCCCTTCCTTGGCCCTAAGATCATTGGTGCCTTGATTTTTTACTTCGGAAATCAGTATGGGGTAAGTCACATCGTCCCCGTCAGGTCCCTGGATGTAGAGAATGCCTCCGTCCGGTCGGATAGAACTCGTGTCGAAGTGGTAGTGAAACTCGACATCAGGATATGTATGCTGAAGCTCCGATACGATCCTGCAAAGATGCCATTGCTTCTCATGCACAAGGGTGATCTTTGCCCCAAACTTGGTCTGCAGGTAATCAACGACCTTAGTCAGTGCCTTGATGATGTCAGATTCCTGCTTCTTCGAGGTCACGTTTATGACCGTGCCAGCTCGCTGGACTCGGAGTTGATTCTTGCGTGCCATATGGCTATGTCCTTTCAACCAAGAACAGGTGCTCTGTAACATGTATCGACCGATTCTTGAAGCTCCGGCTTCCTCGGAATGCGTTGTATTGCATCTCGATGGTCTCGACAGAACCGAGTCTGGCCAGCATTGATCGCATCTCGTCAGGTGGTATGAAACCCTCATCATTGAATGAAATGAGGAGGAATCGAGCATCCAGATGCTCTACCAGGTCGGTCATAAGCTTCAGCGACTCAGAACGTACGTTATACCCGGACCTGTTCCAGTCCGTAGGGATACCTGAGACCCTACTGACCTGCTCTGGACGTTGATACCGCGCGATGAGATTCAACATGAAGTAGTTGGAGCCGTAGGGATGTTGATTGTAAGGGGGATCAAGGTAGGCGAGGTCAAGATTGGAGACTTGCCGTGCTGCGCGATTCGCATCCTCCTGGAAGACCTCGCAGTCACATTCAAACTCGCTGAGTACTGGCGGGGAGAGCGTGATGTCTCCCAAGATGCGCAAGAGCGCATCAGAGCCGCTGCCGCCGAACTGACCAACCTTCGTGTGTCGATTCTTGTAGAACCCCTTGAAGACACCCGCCGTGTTCGCGTGGATTGACGCTTCGCTAAGCAGTGGCGCCAGAAGGAAGTCCCGATGCTCCTCAGGGACTGTGTCGATAAGTCTTCGGTAGTTGTCGATTCGCCGAGCGTTGGCCTTCGTGTAGAACACTCGATCATCTTTGGTTATGAATTCCTCGTCATTTGGAGAGTACATTTCCTCAATGAACCCTTGCGGAAGATTCTCGCTCAGGACACGTTCGTTGAAGTCGTCTGCGTATCCCGCAAGGACCTCCTCATCGACTTGAGACCGGTTGGCGAGGAAACAGCGGCCCATGATGGCGGCGTATTCCTCTAGGTCATTTGAAGCAAGGTAGGACGCATGGGACTTGAGAAGCCGAGACACAACGCCGGAGCCGCTGAATACGTCGAAACAACGAAGCGTGTCAACGCCGCACCGCCGCTTGATGCGCTCGACGGCCTGGCTGATCTGGCCGAGTAGCGATCGCTTGTTCCCGATATAGGTGATGAGCTGTCGAGAGAGGTACTCAGGGCTTTCTGCAATGGCTGCATCCGCCCATAACGTCATCTGCTGTGGTTCATTGACTCGCGCGGAGTTTGCCAAGTTATGCACTGTCTAGATATCTCCGTTACCGTTTTCTGAATCCAACGTGCAGGGTTCTATCGCGTCGTCGCGCAGCGATGACCGATAAAACCTGGTTGAACTGAGCCGCGGAGCGTGGTGGGGGTACCCGACGGCTCTTCTTGGAGATTGTATCTTGTGGAGGCGGGAGTGAGAAGCGGGGCAACGGCTCCCTTGGGGGAGAGATGGTATACCAGTGGGCCCGGTTGAGGTGGAAGGACAATAAGGACCGGAACCTCCAGAAGTTCACGTTGGTCGCTACCCCGAAACGGGCCACCGGCCGGCTTCCCTGCCGGAACTGCGAACGCAGTTCTGCAACGCAGCCCAGGGTCGCTGTGGCGCACCCTGGGGTAACGTGATTCAACAACGTGGGAACCCCGAAGGTGGTTCCACAAATTGCATGCCTACCCAACAACAGAGAATGTGAGAATAGGCAAAGCGTCTCCCTCTTCGTGCTCGTGCTCAGCCTTTGCTCTCTTGTCTTACCCAGTTCTGGATTTTGAGTCCCTTGACCTGCCCAAACTCGTTTTCGTTGTTGGTGACGAGAGTGCCCTTATTGGCCACCACGATCGATGCGATCATCAAGTCGTTCGCGCCAATGGGTGTTCCTTGCCGCTCCAATTGAACCCGAATCCTGGCATAGGCCTCACACTCGGAGTCTCCCAAAGGGAGAATCTCAAACGGCGAGAGAAAGCCGGCGACTTTCTGTCGATTCTCAGCCACCTTTTGGCTCTTCTCGACACCGTAAAGAAGCTCTGCTTTGACCACGGAAGGAATCTTGATGTCACTGGGCTTCTTCTGCTCCAGTTCCGCCTGGATCGAGGGGTACTCACCTTTGAGGAAGTAGATGCAAATGTTGGTATCTAAGAAGTACTTCACATGCTCTCCCGTGGCGTTGTATTGGTCTCCGGCAAGTCGACTGGAACATCAAATGAATTGTCTTCGATCGCCCCAAACAGATTGAAATAGCCTTCCGGCCATTCGTTTTCAAGCGACTGCAACACCCTGTTTCGAACCCACTTGGAGACGCTCGTATTGCTGAGTTTCGCGGCCTTCTCGACCAATTTCAGGGTCGAATCATCAAAGTAAAGGGACAGTTGCGGCATAATGTTCCTCCTTCCTGCGGGACACTTATATTATATAACATATTGCCTCCCATGCAAGGCGGGCTTCCGTGCCCGTAACCCTTCGGGTGCAGGAACGGACTTGCACCCTGGAAAACGGGCCACCGGCCGGTGGCGTCTGGTTAGGGCTTGCCGAACAGGCCCGGGAAGGGCCGGTTGCGTTGTTGGCCGCAGGAGTGTAAAATCGCCCTGTTGTGATATGCGGGAAAGCGATTCTCCCTGGCGTATTGTGAACACTCGCGAGCCGGAGTGGCGGAATGGCAGACGCGCTGGATTCAAAATCCAGTGGCCGCAAGGTCGTGTGGGTTCAAGTCCCACCTCCGGTACTTCTTACCAGGCAAGCACTTACGTCAGTGCTTGCCTTCCACGGCAGTGTCGGGCATGGATCGTCGGCGCCGCCGCCATGCCTCAGCGGGCCATGGGCCTGAATCCCTGCAAACTCGCTCCCATATATCCCCGAAGCCGGATGGGGGCCTTGTCTAGATGCGCCCCCCAAGAGAGAGGGGGCAACCGGCGAGGACTGTTAATTGAGGCAGCGAAGTGAAGAAGCTTACGGTCGCCACATACCGCAAGGATAAGCTCTACCCAAAGGTGGTGCGTGCGACCGCCGAGTTGCTGAAGGAGTCGGATGAAATCTCGCCTGTGGCCATCTTGATGAAGATCGGCAATATCACGAAGCGGAATTACGACGCATGGCGTCGCGGGCGCATTCGGCATCTGGAGGCGGTTTTCCAGGGCAGTCTCCCGAAGGCCAACCGGTACCTGCGCATCATTGCATTCCATGCGCACGATCTCAACATGGCGCCGTGCCAACACACCTATCGGCAACTCGGAAAGAAACGCATCCTGCAATTCTCTCGGTCGCGGGATCCGAACATCGAACGGTCGTATGCCCGGCACTTCCGGTGGAACCAGTCTCAGAAGAAGAAGGAAGCGATGATTGAACGGACCTTATCCGATCCATCGTCCGACGCCTAAAACAGGGCCGACATCAGCGACCGATGACCCACCCAAGAAGCGGCTTGTTTCACCCTACCTATCGTGAATCATCCGGAATAACGTTTCTCTCGCACAACAATAGCCCCTTTCACTTCCGGGAGGTCGAGACATGCATACGACCGTTCAACTTGGCGCCGTCGCATTGATTGCGGTCGCTATGGCACACACCGGCCGTGGGGCCGAAGACTCGGCGACTGCGCAGTTGGTTACGTTAGAGAACGCGTTGCTCCGCATTCAGTGGCGGACCGAGTGCGGCGCGCCGGTTTCGCTCGAGGACAAGACCACCGGGCGGCAATGGTTGAATCCGACCGTAGCAACGCCCCTGTATCGGATCCGACTGGTCGATGAGAAGTCGCCCATCGCCTCAACCGCAGCGAAGACAGTCGAGGTGCGGAAGGAGCAAGATGCCGTGGTCATCGAATGTTCGCACGACGCTCCGGCCGGCATGACCGTCACGTGCCGTTTCCGACTTGAAGAGGGCACGGCCAGCGTGCTCGGGCGTATTGCCGTTCGCTCGGACGCGCCGTGCCGGCTTGACGAGGTTCGCTTTCCGTTGGTGGCGTTGCGACTGCCGTTTGCCGGTTCCGGCGAGCACGACCGGCTCCTCTTGCCCGTCTGCGATGGCCAGGTGCTCTGCAATCCGTCCGAGCATTCGGCGTTCCATCAGGTCAGGTATCCCGGCTCGGCCTCGTTGCAGTTGTTGGCGGCTTTCGATCCTTCGGCCGGCGTGTCCCTGGCCAGCCGCGACTGCGAGGCGCACACCAAACTGTTCTGCACCCGCCGGGTCGACAAGAAGGCCCTGGAGTTGAGCATCGCCCACCTGCTGCCGCAAACGGCCGTGACGGAATGGGAACTGGGCTACGATGTGGACCTGGCCGCGTTGCGTCCTTCGCCGGGGCTTTCTGAAATCACGTGGGAGTCGGCGGCCGACCTGTATCGCCGTTGGGCCCTCGAGCAGCCGTGGTGCCGGCAGACCATGGCCCAGCGCGTTGCCGCAGGCGATATCCCTGCCTGGCTAGTCGAACCGAACCTGCTGTTGACGTTCTCGCTGCGCGGTACGATGCCGGACGGCAGCGAGGGCAATCGGCTTCCCTTACTGGTCGAGCAGGTGGATCGGTGGAGCAAGATGGTCGGCGCGCCGGTTACGTGCCTGATCATCTCATGGGAGAAGCTCGACACATGGACCACGCCCGATTACTTCCCGCCGTTCGGCGGCGACGAAGCGTTTACGGCCGCCGCGGAAGCGTTGCACAAACGGGGGCATCGCACGATGGTCTTCCTGTCAGGGTTGCACTGGACGCTGCGCAAGGAGATGGGTGGAGCGGGCCGCCGGCAGGTTTCGGTGGACCAGCAGGCCGAGTTCGACCGGCGCGGTCGGCCGTGGGCCATTAGCGATGCAGAAGGCGAAGCGATCATCAGCGGCGCACCGGACAAGGGAATCGGACGTTCCGCCACCATCTGCGCCGGCACGCCGCTGGCTCGCGAGATCCTGGTCGATACCTCGGACCGCTGCCAGAAGCTGGGCATCGACTGCGTGCAGGTGGACCAGATCGTCGGCGGCGGCATGAAAGCCTGCTTTCATCCGAAGCACGAACATCCGCCGGGAGGCGGCACATGGTGTAGCGAAGCACTGTATCGGATCTTTGACGAGATTCGCCGGCAGGGCAAGGCCCGCGATCCGAACTTCGCATTCGCCATTGAAGAGCCGGGCGAATTCTATCTTCCGCTTCTGGACACCTACCACGCGCGCGATCTGCACCAGGGCCGCTGGCCTCGTTCCGGCGCCGGCGTGCTGGGCGCGCCGCTGTTCACGCACGTGTATCACGACTACCTGGCAGGTTACGGAAGCGAGGGGTGTTATGCCTCGGACCGGCCGAGCCGGCTGGCCATGTACCAGATGGGCATGAATCTGGTGTGCGGGAAGATTCCGGCGGTTGCCTTGTGGGGTCGCTGGTGCGAGCCGGAAAAGGTAGACCCGCCGCAACAGCGGCTTCTTCGGGCGCACATCGACCTATGGCGGGGACCGGCCGGTGAGTTCCTCAACTATGGCCAACGGGTTGCCGTGCCGCCCTTGGGTGTGCCTTCCTTGGATCACACATTCCGCGAAAAGAACGGAACGAAGCGGTTTCTGTCTCTGCCGACCGTATTGCACAGCGGCTGGCGTCTGCCCGACGGTCGCGAGGGTACTTTGTTCGCCTGTGTTGACGATAAGCCGGTCGAGTTCACTTCTGCCGGAGAAACGATCCGGCTCGAACCTGGCGAGGCCGCGTTCCGGCCGCATTTGCACACGATCAGCGCCCCGTGACGGCAGGCGGGCTGCCGCTCTGTTTGGGAGCATTTGGGGCTTTCTTAGCCCGGATTATTTACGACAGGTAGGGTGGGTCAAACAAGCCGCTTCCTTGGTGGGTCATCGGTCGCGAATACCGGCGTTTTTCCAGGCGGCGGGTTGGAAATCAGCTCGATTGCGGCTTGTGCGGACCCACCAACAATTTACGCGACCTTGACCCACCCTACGTAGATGAATCATCCGGGCTAAGGCTGCATGCCTGAGGCTGCATCGACGTATAGGCAATATGTCTGCTTCACCTTCCTGCGCAACCTTGTCCAATCGGCCATTTCTTCCTTTGCGAGCCTCTAATGCGAGGCCTGGCGCGGGGCTTCGCTTCCGGAGGGGAGAGGCGTGCCGCAACTCGGGCAGATCGAAAACGAGAAAGACGTTCGCTTATGGCAGTTCGGGCACACCTTCGGACGCTGATGGATCGACGATCCATACAGGGCGATTCCCGATTCGTCGTCTTGTTGAACCTCGACCGGCTGCGGCTCCTGATGCACGAATTCTGCGACTTCCGATTGCGCCGGCTCGACCGGCGGGACGGAAGCCGGCCGGCCTAGAACGCCAATCACATCGTCCTCCGAAAAGGCTTGTGGCTTGGGGACATGGACTTTCGCATGGCAGTGCGGGCAGTAGCCGCTCTTGCCTGCGTAACTGTCCTTGACGCGCAGCACATGCCCATTCGGGCAGGAGACCTGGATAGACATTGGCGTTATTCCAGGTTAGGGCTCTTCCGTTTCGGGGCACATGCCCCGAAGGTTCCGAGCCGTGCTCGGTTCTCAGAAAAACACCCTCACGCTTCTGTCAGTATAGGGGTCAAGCCGTATTTGGTCAAAGAGAATTCGTGGCGCATGAGGGGTACGCGCACCCGCTACATGGCTAGCGCATTATGACGGACCTTGCCACGTGGTTTGGGCCTACGATGCCGCAGTCTTTTCTTGCGGGATCTGGCCGTAACGATGCGCGGCGTCAACGTCGAACTGAATCTCATCGACGTAACGTGGAAACATCCCGACAATCACACCGTCGATCGGTTTGATGCTGGAGAATGCGATCTTGAACGCCTCGCGGACGCGACGTTCGTTGAGGCACGCCCTGCCGGCCGCCAGGATTTTGAAACCGAAACACGGCTGCTTCACCTGCCGGACCACCTCGGTCATCCGGGCCGGATCGTCTTGGTACCACGTATAATGGGTCATGTCCATGGTGCAGATGGGTGGCATTTTTTCCACCTCGCCCGGGACGCGGTCGCGCGTGATGAAGTAGAAGCACGTCATGAAGAAGTCGACGTCCCAGCCTTCATCGGCAACGCGTTTGATGCAGTCGGGGTTGTGCGCGGAGACCCCGGCCAGGATTCCGTTGTCGTGCACGGCCTTCACGAAATCATGCACTTGCTGGTGCTTTCCTTGCGCGAACAGGGTATCGGTAGCTCCGCCGTGATGGGCCAGGCCGATCGGCCCCACGCTCTTGATGGCGTCGGGGATTGTGGCGATGTCGCCGTGCAGGGCCCAGAAGTTCATCTTCACGCCGCGGTCTTTTGCCACCTGGATATACTCGCAGTCCTTGTAGGTCGAGAACTGGTGCGTCGTAATGCCCAACTGCTCGCAGCGCTGGAGATACTCGACTCGTTTTTCCAGGGTGAAGTATTCTTTCATGCAGTTGGATGCATGGTCGCCCTGGTACGAGTAACCGCTTAACGGATTCGCGCCGGCAACCAGCCGGCTGACCCGGTGTTCGCCAAGTTGGAGCGAGGGCAAGGGCTTCGCATCCGCGGGCGCTGCGGGGGCCGTTTCCGCCGCCGCGGCTGGCGCAGTATATCCGTTGCCAAGAAGGGACGGCGCCGCTGCCGCCGCGGCTCCGGCCGCCGCTGTTGCTGCGGTATTCCTGATGAAACTTCGACGCGACAGGTGAGTTTTGTCCTCTTGCATGGCAGCACTCCTTGCCGAGGGTTCGGCTGGCTCAAGGAAAGGTGGGTTATTGCAGGTGTTTATGGCGATCGCGACAAGCTCCTCCGGCATCCTTGGCGCGACGCATCGTCGCGCCCGTCGTAGCGGGAGGTCGCGGCCCTTCTGGCCGTCACTGACGGAAATGCAGCACAAATCACTCCGACTTGGTGTAGTACTCCATGAACTCGACCACGGCGCCGTCTTCGGTCTGGTAGAAACCAACCTTGGCAATGCCGGCATCGAACGGTTCGAGAAGGACCTTCAGGCCCTTCGCGGCCTCGGTAATATCGGCGACACGGAACGCCACGTGCGGATTCTCACGCACCGGCCCCGTGACCGGGCTGTCCGGCTCGAAACGCAGCCACTCGACACGGTAGGGATGTGCCGCGATATCGGTTACCCAGACCCTCGTGGCCGCAACGAACCGTTCGCCTGGCTTCTTCTCCGTGGTGATGAAACCGACGTGATCGAACTGCAGTCGCGATTTCTCCGGTTTGGCGCCCTTGGCAACCGGAGAGTTGGCGTCCGGATAGTATTCCATGAACTCGACCGAAGCGCCGTCTTCGGTCTGGCAGAAACAGACCTTGGCAATGCCGGCATCGAACGGTTTGGAGCACGTTTTGATACCAGGGCCCTGAACGGCCTTCGCAATGCTCTCGACACGGAACGCCACATGCGGACTGCGCGGCGATGCCCGTTTGGCCGGATCGTCTACGCAAAGCCACTCGACGCGATAGGGATGCGACCCGATATCGGTTACCCAAACCATGGATGCCTCGACCAGCCGCGCCTTCGGCATCTTCTCTGGGATGAAGATACCGATATGATCGAACTGCCCGATCGGATCGAACGCTGCGGCAGCCCCGGCAGCATCTTCCGGTTCGCCCCCTGCCAGAAATGACGCCATCAACACCACGCCCATGCAGCCACTCAGAACGCGCCTGCAACACAAGGAGGTATGCTTGCTCATCTGCTTCCCTTTCCGGCAGGTAGGCTCCTGACCGGTGGCGCCGCCACACGTTGCGTGCATGCCACCGAGCCGGGCCCTCAGGACAGTTCTCGATCCCGCGCCCATTCTCGCACGCGTCCGGGCGTGTGTCAAACCCACCTTGCGCAACGTGTCCTCCGCGGGGGGGCCGGGGACGCCAGTTCTTTGCCAAGCTGTTCCGCAGACAGCGGGCATTTTCCCAGAAGAACCTCGAGCAGTTCCGATCTCGGTCATTGAGCAAGTCGCCCGGAGAAGTCGGATGTGATCGATCTCGGCCTGCAGTGGTACTTCAGGGGGGCTCCCGAAATTCTACAAGACGCCTCGACTTCTCTTTTCATGCTGTACAAAGCTCTACGGGGCAGCTAAAGTAATAGGCTCCTTCGTTCATTTGCGGTTGATTCGAATCTGCCTGTTTCAAAGAGCAGGAGAACCGACTTATGAAAGCGAATTCGCCGAGTATTACGGCCGAAGCAACGCTCGTATTCCGAGCAGTCGAGGCGCAAAGACCTTCCGGCCAACGTGTTGCCAATGACGGCTTGGCCCAGCACTTCCTGTCTCCGCGATCCACTGTGATTGGGCAAACCTGGATTCCGGAACCGATTGCTCGCTGGGCTTACAACCTGGGATTCCCGGGAATGCAAGGGTACATAATCGCGCGTACGCGATACCTGGATGAGTATTTCCAGAATTGTCTTGATAGCGGTTTTGAGCAGGCTGTAATCTTGGGAGCGGGCTACGATTCGCGCGCGTACCGATTCAAAGACCTTGCGCGCCGTACTCGCATATTTGAAGTGGATCACCCGGCTACACAAGAGGAGAAGAAAAGGAAGCTCAGGAGCGTTTTGGGCGGGCTTCCTGACCATGTGACGTACGTGCCCATCGATTTCACGCGAGAGGCATTAGAGGACCGGTTGTTTGAGCATCACTATGACCCGGGGCGCCAGACGGTGTTTCTTTGGGAGGGCGTCACCTATTACATTACGGCCGATGCCGTCGATCGAACATTAGCCTTCGTGGCAAGACACTCCGGACGAGGTAGCTCTATCATATTCGATTATACATATGATTCGGTGGTTAACGGGACGTGCCCGCGGCGCGAGGCCAGACTCTGGCGTAAGACAATGATCCCTCGTGGTGAACCATTGCTGTTCGGAATTGAAGAAGGAGGGATCGAGGCGTTTCTTACCGGAAGAGGCTTTCAGACGCCGACCGATGTATCCGGCAACAGTCTGAAACAACGGTATTTCATAGGACGAAATCGCCGCCGGAAAGTATCTCCCATATTCGGCATCGTACACGCTACAGTTGCATCCGAACGTGGAGACGTTGCGATAGACGGCGGATGAACCTTTCCGGACGGCTGCGTTCGCCACAGCCGGGATGGAACAGGTTCGCGGTTGGCGCGCGAGCTCTCTTCTACGAATCCGACGAGCCGGGGGTATTCGTCGACAGGTGTTTCGTTGCCCGCAGAGTCCGTCCCAGACAGCCATGCCTGCAAGCCAGAAGCAGAACGCTCCAGCACAATCGCCATCCATGCCATCGCGCCAGCCAGGCCGGACGCATCGGCAGATGCTTACTCCAGCGGTGTAGTCGATTGCGAACGCTGTGGAAGAAGGCCATTTCGCGGCGAGCGTCCGCTTTCGCTCGGCGCGGATCGTTTGGGCGGCGCATACCCAATCGTTTCTCGGGGGCGTATCCTCGCATTTCGAGGGCAATCTGGGAACGGACCGGAAGTAGCCGCCTGCGCCTGTTCAGCAATTCCCGTTGGCTTTGCTCGACCTTTTCGGGAGCGATCCGGCCGCCTTCGAACGCGCCGGAGTCGAACAGGCGTTCCATCAGACTGCTGAGCTTCTCATTTCGGGAGATTACCAGATTGGCGCCTCGGCAATCCGCTTCATATTCGGGCAGCCACGCATCCATGAAGGTTGCATCGGCCAGTTCCGCGAATACATCGTCGCAGAACATGCAACTGTGAAGCATGCCCACCTCATTGATCCATAGGTAACCAAACACCCCGAGCATTGGAAGCGACCATGTGGATTGATCGCTTTGCAGTTCTGCCCGATAATCATGTGCGTTGCGTGCGTGTCGTTTCGAGCGGTACCGCAACCTTCCCGCCGAACCGCCCATCAAAGCGGTCAGCGCATCGGCGAACTGCAAGCTCCGCCCCCCTCCACATGTTAGCCCCAGGATATATCGCAGTCGGCGTCGTAGCACAGGGATGCGCTCCTGCGCCAACCTGAGCGCTTTTACAGAGCATGGTAGCGCCACCACAGCGTACGTACGCTCCGGTCCATGCATGACTTCAGACACTGCGGTGTCGAACGGTATTACGTGATAGACGGAGCCGCGCGACGCGAGTACGTCTTGTGCGGACTCGGCGATCTGAAACTGGTACCAAGGGCGCCGATTGAGCGGCTGCAAGACCAGGGCGGCGTCGATTTCGCCTGACTCCAATAGATGGCAGAGCACGGCCGTAGTCAAGCCGCCGGACGGCGCTTCAAAACGCGCGGAATCGTCTGCGACCGCGCCCGCAAAGGTGTCTCGGACCCATCCCATCGAATCGTAATGTGCAGCGGCGGGATCCGAGCCGAAAAGCTTGTTGCCCAGGGTATCCTCGTTGTGACAGTGTTCGTTGGAGAAAGGGCATACTTGCAGGCACAAGCTGCAGGTATCCGCACAGGTTCCCATCTCATGCGGCCTATATTCGCCATACTCCGTTTCCGCCATCTGCAACGTATGGGTTGGGCAGACGGCGGCGCATACGCCACAACTGCAACAGAAGTCGTGCGCGACAACTGTATCAGTAACGTTCCCGCGCGAAGACGCGTCTTTCATGGAAAGTCCCTTCCAGCATGTTGCGCAGCAATGCGCCGTTCTTCCACGCTCGCTTTGCGTAGCGTGGCATAACCGCCTCCAAATAGCGGCGCGTGGTTCTTTCCTGTTGCAGCAAATATTGAACTTGCTGAGCTAACGCGGCGGGGTCGAAATCCCTGATATCGCTGACCCAGTCGTCATGGCCGAAGAGGTCGAGATGGATTCCTCTGGACTTCATTCCGTATCCGATGGAGAGCGTGGGGACGCATGAAGATAGCGCCGCGATCGTCGCGTGAAGTCGCGAGCCAACGAAGGCGCGCAGCCGGGAAATAACCCATTTGATCTGCTTGCTGGAGGCGGACCGGGCATCGAACAGGACGACTTCGTCCCGGGCGCCTTTCGGGAGTCTGCGCACCAGAGACTGCATGAACGCATGGTCGTCGTTGTCCGGGAACGTCCGTGGCGACATCATGACGTGTGGAATGAGTATGATGGGGCGCGTCACCTTCTCTCGGACTTCCACCAGGAACTGCAGTGCGTTGTTGAACCACTGGCGCGAAGATTGGTTGTTGTATCTCGTCATAAGGGGAGCTACATTGATCCCGAGGGCGCCGCGCTGAAGCGCTGCGTCCAGGTCTGGCGGCAATTCGACCGGACAAGGCGGCAGCAAGAATGCCGGGTCGACCACGCGCCGGACGTTGTCCTCGATACCCAGCTCGGCCAGATACTGCTGCGTCAGAGGTTCTCGAACGGTAATCAGGTCAACGCGGCGCAGAAGATCAGCAAATCGTCTTTCCCACCGAGGCCTGCTGGAGAACGGCCCGATGGATGCGCCCCAGATAACGGTCGGAATCCGCCCATCGAGAGCGGCGCTCAGCGGACTGAAGAACAGCAAGGTTGCCAGAAATCCATAGTCGTAAGAAAGATTGTCTCCGCCGAGCAAGAGCAGAACGGCGAGGTCATCGAGGCTGCGATGCACTCGCATGCGAGGAAAATGTCCGAGAAGCCGAGAACAAAGTACGGAAGTCCCCCAGACGTAATAAGCCGAGCCGCCGCGATGATGCGTTTCCCAAATCTGCCCAACCGAACCGTGGTCTGGCTCTCGGTGATGAAACTGGCAATCCTCGTTGCAGAAGATGTTCGCGTGGACTCGCGGATAATCCGGCAGGTAGCGATCCAGGATTGCCTGGGTGGTCAACCGCAGGGCCTGGCAACCGCGATTGCTGTCGAAATTATTGCCGTGCAGCATAATAGGTTTGCGTGTCATCGGTGTTGATCTCCTCCGGGTGCTTTTGCAACGGACTGCGGAGAGTCGGAGAAAGACGTTGACGACGCGCCGGAGTGCCTGGCAAGTACTTGCCGTTGCGCAGGAGGACGACTGACGTCCCGCGGCCGTGGACAGCGGGAGGTTCTGGGCCCGCGCCCGAATCGCGAGCAGATGGCCCGGTGCGCCATCATCATCAGCATTCTCCGATCGACCGTGGGGCATGGAAGATGCGGCGCCGCTCGGCGCGTGTTGGTCTGGTCGAACTGCGGGTCGTCACGCCAGTAGGCGCGGTAGACACTCATCTGGTCACGAAATGCCTGCCCGATCCAATCTCCGTCGAGTTGTGAGGGATCGTCCTCGCAAGCTAGGGGCGAATACCGCTCGACGGCCTCCTGAATGACGGCGGCCATATCAAGAATACGGGTTGGCTGCCGTGCTGTGAGATGGTAGGTGCGCCCATGAAACTCCGGATGCCGACATATGTGGGTTATGACGTCGGAAACCCAATCGACCGGTACAAAGTGCTTGCTTTCATTCCCGTGGAGACCGAGCAGAGCCGCCAGCTTGACGCCGCTGGTCGCGCCCAATGCGACACGGCTCACCAGAGTATGTGCAAGCTTCAAGACCGCGTAAAAGCCGTGGTATCCTGTCGTTTCACCCGTTTTCGAGTCGCCGATGATAATCGCCGGCCGATAAATGGTAACAGAGTCGAAGAAGCCGGCTTCACGCACCATCTGCTCCGATTCCAGCTTGCTGCGCTCGTAGTCGTTGCCCATTTTCTGGCCGACGTCCAACTCGTCTTCCGTTACCAAACCCGAACGAAGGCCGCAAACATAGGCCGTCGAAACGTAATGGAAATGCCGGATACCTGCCGTTCTGCACAGACTGAGAACGCGCCGAGTTCCCTCGACGTTGGTCCGCCAGGGGTCGTCGCTACGGTGCGCGCCTTGAAACTTCAGGCTTGCCGCATTGTGGATGACGGCCTTGCAATGCCGAGCAATCCACGCAACGCTTGGACTGTCCAAGTCAAGGTCCGCTTGCGTCAGGTCGCCAGAGAGTACAACGGGGCGTGCAGACTGGCTCCTGTTGCCATGGATGCGGCCATGGCCCTGGAACGATGCCGCTATTGCGTTGATGCGTTGCTGTGCTGAAACGCTCTTCTTCGGTCGGACGATTGCTGCCATGCGCGCCCCTGCACACAATCCATCGCGTAGCAAATACGAACCAAGCAGTCCTGTCGCTCCGGTAATCAGGTGATATGACATCGGCATTCCTCTGGAGTTGGAGGTGCTACGTGTTGACATCCGGCCGCGAGTGATTGCGATGATAACATGCGCGAAGCGAGGGTGTCAAGATGCGGTTCTGGCGGGGGGGGTGCGGCAGGCGTTGCGCCGTTTGGGGCGATGGCGTCAGCCGCCCGTACGGTTTAACGCGAACGACGCCATGCGCGGACAGCATCTCTGCACCGACAGTGGCTGGGCTGCCGTTCGTTACGATTGCCCGCCATTAGCGAGCGACAAGTATTCCACATCCTGGCAACCCCAAGCCCGCCCTTATTTGGAACGCGGCAGCTTCACTGTCCGCGCTGGCCGTCGAGGTGCTCGAGCAGGGAGGCGATGTTGCGAGCTTCTTCCTGCTGCCAACGCCGGCGCTTCTCCAGGAAGTGCATGTATTGCGGCAGGGCGGCCGGGTTCATGGCCTCGGTGTAGTCGCCGGCATAGGGGACCAGCAGATCGATCCATGCGGCCAGCTTGTCGAGCGACGCGCGGTCCAGTCGCACGCCGAAATGTTCGCCGCCGGTCATCATCTCGATGATCGGGCTGCGCGACGCACCGGCCGAGTAGGGCGGTAGCACGGGCGGCGCCGACTGCGGATTGACCCAGTCTGCCACGCGCCGATGCGCCAGGGCAACGTACGAATCGCTCCACAGGCGCTCGGCCTTCGGGTCCAGCGTCTGCTTGCCTCGCAGGCTGAACGCGGGGACGATGGTCTTGTCGTCCACGCGCTGCCACGGGCCGCGCGGCGCGTTGGAATTGCTCAGATAGGCGGGCGGCGCATCCAGATGATGGCACGCAACGCAGTGGCGGTCGAGGATCGGCTGAATCTCCTGGATGAAGCTGAATCCCCGCGGCGAGCCGTAGAAGTCGTCCAGCGGGCGCGGGCCCGTCAGTGCCGCCTGCGTCAGCCGGGCCACCGGCGGGCTGGCGTTCTTATGGTCGTGGCAGCCGACGCACGATTGCACCTCGCCCGGCATGAGCGTGGTCCAGCTTCGCATGGTTTGCACCGCGTGCCCCTGATGGTCAATCGCCTGGAAGTAGATGGGCGTGCGCGCCGGCACTTCAAACGCGGCGGAACCGTCCGCCTGGACCGGCGCCGTGCCGAGGATGCGTTTGACGTCCCACGCGCCTTGGATGGAGATGGGCGTGCTCACCAGCGCGGCGCCGGCCGGGCCGCGGTTGCGGTTCTCGCCCACGCCGGCCGCGCGGTAGTCCAGCGCAACCACGCGGATCGCGGCGATGGTCCCTCGCGGGACGTTCGGAAGGCCCACGCCGTAGTAGACGTCTTGCATGTATACCGAGCCGGTTGTCGCACGGTAGTCCACGACGCTGGGCCGCGCCGCGGGACGCGTGCGGGCCCGGGCGGGAATGGGCCGGCTGCAATTGACGGCCGGATCGTTGGCCAGCAGTTCGCGCCGCCCGTCTTCGTCCATATAGTAGAGACCGAACGATCCCTTTCCGCCCGGTTGGAAACTGACCAGGAACTCGCGCTCGTTGAGCGGGTAGGGATAGAGGAACTGGTCGCCATCCTGCCCGTAACCGTCGATCCGGTCGGCCGGTGTAGCGCGCATCGGGGCGATGAGTTGGGCTCCGTCGGCCTCCTCGCGCCCTTGGCCGGGATCGAGGATGCCCAGCCAACCCTTCTGCCGTGTGTGGTGACCGGTGAAGATGGCCACGTACTTGCCCGTGCCAGGGATCGACCTTGCGTGGATGAGCGTGGTGGGGAAGTAGGAATTGTTGCCGTACAGCGCCCGCTGCCCTGTGCCGTCCGGGTTCATCTGGAACAGTCCTTGCGGATAGATTTGCCCCCGGTCGTTGTAGTCCCATCGCGTATAGATCACTCGGCCGTCGTGCGTTACGGTCGGGAAGTTCGTATGCACCTGGTCGAAGCCCACCTGGCGCATGAACCGGCCGTCGCCGTCGCACAGGAACAGGTTGCTCACCTCGGTCCACCAGCAGTCCACCGTTTGCACGCTACGGGTCGAACTGAACATGATATTGCCGTCGGGCAGGTAGGCGCCTTCATAGTCGGCGTAGCCGAGTCCTTCGGTGAGCGTACGGCACTCGCCCGTGGCAAGGTTGAGTTCGTACAGGTGGTAGTCGTCTTCGCGGTCCGCCTTCTTCCAGGCGAACAGGACACTGGCGCCGTCGTAGGAGACGTCCGGGTCGCGAATCACGCCTTGCAAATCGGCGAGTAAGGTATTGACCGAGGCGAACAGCCCGTCGAGTTCCATCATGCAGAGCGCGCTTCCGGGTTTGAAGTGGCGTTCGCGTTGCGCGTCGGACTGGCCTTCGGTGTAGGCGTAGTGCGAGCCGCCCATCAGGGCGTGCTTGGCAAAGACGACGCGGCGGAGCTGGTCGCGATGGGGCTCAAGACGCGCCGCGCGCCGCGCGGCGGCGGCGTCCAAATACAACGCCGCCCACTCCCGGTCTGCCGCCGATGCGTCCAACTGGGCCGCACTGTTTCGCAACGCCTCGGCCCACTGCGCGTTGGGAAGCAACCCCAGTATCGCCTCCACCTGCGTTCGCAGACCGGTCGCCTCCGGCTGGCCGGCCGCCTCGTCCAACGGCCGTTCCGGGAAGACCTTCCAGGAGAGCACGCCGCTGGAGAAGCCGTCTTGAAGCCGGACGGCAAGCCGCAGACCGGTCGCCTGCACCGGCGTGAACGCCACGCGATTGTACCGATTGGGCTCGACGCCGTACGTTTCGGCCGTTTCAACCGGTTTCCAATCTTGGCCGCTTCGGTAGAGTACTTGCCACGACTGCGGTACGCGGCAGCCGCCGCCCCGGGGCCGGTCATCGAACCAGTAGACCTCGACGGCGGACACTTCGCGCCGTTCGGGGAAGTCGTATTGCACCCACTCCTGGGTCCCCTTGTGCGACCACCAGGTGAATCGCGGGATGGAGTGGTCGTCCGAGTTCTTCGGTACGTTGGGGTCGCAGATCGCGCCGAGCGATCCTTCAATGTGGGATGCGCCGGCTGGAATAAGGCCGTAGGGCGACGGCTTCGGCCGGGGCGCGAAGTCCTGGCCGATCCAGTCGGCAATGGCCTCCAGCGCAAGCCGGTCTTCCTCGTGCCGCCCCGCAAGCCGGCGGGCCGTAATTGCCGCGTCGGCCGGCGCGTCGGCCGCCAGGGCCGCGACCAGTTCATCGTACCACGGGCGCTCGGCGAAGAACCCGGTGATTGCCCCCTCTGGCCATGCGTAGGCCGGTGTCTCGGCGGCGCAAGCCGCGCTCTCGGCAAGCCCGACGCTCAGCATCGCGACGACGAGCCATCTGGTCCATGCCATTCGTTTTGTCATGGGAAGAATCCCCTAATGTTGTGCTTGGAGGATGGTTTGTATCAGGTAGGTCTATTCGGGTTATGGATTGTCTTCGGGCGGAGACTGATGGAGGGTAGGTCGTTCAAACGTCTTTGAGCATCGGCATGGCGAAGCCTGCCAGCATCATCAGTATACCCGTGAAGGAGAATGCGCGACAGAGTTTTTTCGGGTGACTCAATGCGCGCCGCAAGCCGTTGCGAAAGTCCTGCCGCCTATCGTAATGCATCTCCCATTCAGAACAACCGGCCCTGGGCGGGGCGGCCGAGGGGCGCGGCGTCGAAGCCGAGTTCGCAGAGCCGATCGACAAAACTCTCCGGGCCGTGCGTGCAGTAGATCTTGCGCGGCGCCACTCGCTCCACCGCTTCGATCAACTCGGGAAAATCTGCGTGATCGCTTAACGGAAGGGCGTGATCCACCCGCAGTCGATACTTGGCGCTGGGATCCAACGCCCAGCCAGTGACGGCAATGTGCACGGCGCGCGCAATCGAAGCGACCCTCGCCCGTGGCGGAACCACGACCGCCCAGCCTGCATCGGCCGTGCCGCGAAACTCCTCGTAGCGCCCCAGCGGGCATCCGCAGGCTTCGTACACGCGGCTAACGGCGTAGATGTCGCGATGCTGCATGACGGGGATGCCGCGGTCGGTCAGCAGGCGGGTTACTTCCTGGCTCTTGCCCAGCGTGTAGGCATGGATGACCGGCACGGCATCGTCGGTCAGTGTCCGGCGGACCAGTTCTTCAAGCTGTCCGATCACGTCGTCGCGCGGCGGCATTCGATCGACGGACCTGCCGAACGTGCTCTCGATGACCAGCAGATCGGCGTGCACCAACTCCGCCTGCTCGGCCGTGGCGGACGGCCCCAGTTTGAAATCGCCCGTATAGAGCAGCGACTCCCGCTGGTCTTCGGCCAGCAGCATTGCCGAGCCCAGGCAATGGCCGGCCGGATAGGTCGTCAGGCGGAGCCCGCCCCATTGAATGGGCTGGCGGTAAGGCAGCTCGCGCGTCGCACGGGGTCCCAGGCGAAACTGGTACAGAGCGGACGTTTCCGGTGTGCACAGGGCGTATTCATGCCGAGCCATATGGTCGGCATGAGCATGAGAGATGAACGCCCGGGGCTGCCGGCGGCGGAAGTCGATTGCCAGATCGGCGCGCGAAAGCTTCAACCCGTTGTCCCAGTGGAACATCCCGCCAGTACCTCAGAAAACACCGACCACCGCCCCGATCGGCTGGATGGACTGCGGCGTGTTGATCTGTGTGGAAAACAGCTCAGACCGATTCGGTTGGCTGGGCAGGCTGGGGAGCGGCGATCTCGCTTTCGGCCAGCAGGCGTTCGTCGGCGCCCAGACTGGCCGAACGCCAGACGGCCTCCAACGCCTCGCCCGTACGCCGCACAATCACGTCGCGCCGCTTGCTGGGCAGTGCGGCGCGCGATGGCACAGGCGTTACCGGTCCATCGTACCCCTTCTCATTGAGAGCTTGGAGAACGGCCGCGACATGGATCTGACCATCTTCGGCGTTCGGAAGGAGACGGGAATTGGCATCGACCTCGGCAATTGCCTGATCGGCCGCCAACTCGGCCACTTGTACGGCAACAATCTGTTTGGCCTCCAGACCGCGAATCGTCTCCAAATTGCCGCCCCCGACGAACAGTTCCCATACGTCAAGCACAATTCCGACGTTGTCGGCCGGGATCATACTGACCAGCAGCGACAAGGCATCGAAGTCATGGATGAACTGGAATGCTTGATCTTTACGCAGATACTCGGCAGCACGAAACCCAATGCCAAGCCGGATGCCGTGTTGCGCCAGAAGCTGACAAACTTCGCCGAGTCGCCGGCGGTGGAACTCGAAGTTCTCATGGTACGGTCGCTTGTCGCCGGCCGGAGGCACCGTAAGGGTACATCGAGTGCAACCGACCGTGGCCATGGCTTCTGCCGCGACAGGCAGCCGTTCCATGCCTTGTTTGAACGACTCGTCGTCGCCGTCGGCATCGAACGGCAAGGCGAACGTGCCAACACGGATCTTCGCGCTGTTGATCAGGCGTCGTGCATGTTCCGGTCCCTTTCGCTGGATGCGTAGCGCAAACTCGCCTGCGTTCAGGTCCATCCCCCCAAAGCCGTATGTAAGGGCTAGCTCGATGATCTCGCTTTGGTGGCCGGTGATGCCAAGGGCAAAGGGGTTGAGGTTTTTGAACATCGCAACACTCCGTTGAAACTCTGGGGGGAGTAAAACAAGCAAACGCCGGCAGATCCCCCCGTCGGGGGTGTTCTTTCCGTGTCGTAATCCTTAATTATGGCGAATCTGCAATCTGCGTCCAGGGGGGGCTTTCAAAAGGGGCCCCGCACAACGAGATCGCCGCTTCGACACGCCTCGCACGGCGCCACCGCCTCCGGCGACACCGTGCCGGGCGAGAATGGATTGGGGGCGTTGCCAGTAGCCAACTGACTACGGCTCCAGGTTGGGCAAGCGGTCTGTTGATTTGGTGCAGTGCTAGCAAGCTAGAAATTGGTGATTTCGGTTCGACGGTCTGGTATTGCGTTCTGCCC
This sequence comes from Thermoguttaceae bacterium, assembly GCA_040772845.1. GTDB lineage: Bacteria > Planctomycetota > Planctomycetia > Pirellulales > Thermoguttaceae > PWXP01. Next base: position 2,219,611 of record JAXGXG010000001.1, on the reverse strand, counting down.
GTGGAGCATCGCAAGCTTTGCGATGAGTGCAACCCAATACCTTGCGATCCCATGTTCCGCTATGGTCATTGCTTGTTCTTGCGCAATCTTCCTCTCTTTCTGTGTTTTACACTTGGGCCGCACATTTGGCCGTTTCAGCGCGCAGTGTCCCTATATGACGTGACATCTTTATCAAATTGAACGCGGTTACCGCCCAGAGCCATTCGGTCTTCACTTTCTCCAGCCCCCGTAGCAAGAACTGCCGAAGGCCCATGATCGATTTGAGAATGCCAAAGGTCGTTTCGGCAATCCACTGACGTTGCTTGTAGATCGCTTTCGCGGAAGCACTACTCATCCGAGCCGCAGTCCGCTCTCGCACTTCCTCATATTCGTCTCGCCTGACGGTGCGGCCATGCTTCGTCTGGGGACTCAAACATGCGTCTGCCAGGGGGCAGCCCTCGCAATTCCTGCATTGGTATACCCGGATGGCAACCGGCTTCCCACATCGCTGTTCTCGATCGGTCCTGAAAAAACAAAGCACATTGCCCATAGGACAATAGTATTGGTCTTCCTCGGGAACATAGACGAAGCACGTCTTGGCAAGCTTGCCTGCGTTGTTCCGCTCAAGGTTGTCCCACTCCGACTCCGGAATCGGCTGTCGGGGATCGTCTCGCTTGACCGGGCTACCCTCCGCAGGCTGTTGCGACTCGATCGGAGCATAGAATTCCACCCCCCGCTGCTCCATTTCCACGATGATTGGAGCGGCGTTGTTGCCCGCGTCGGTCAGGAACTTTTCCGGTTTCTGCCCGAAAACCTCTTCGATCCGGTCGACCGAAGCCGGGATGGCCGCGCCCTCGTTCACCGAAGGCAATACGTCCGCATCTATGATGAAACCTGCCTTACCGTCCGTCGTGGCGACAGGCGTATAGTTGGGGGCGTACCCTCCTTCCTTGTTGGGCATAACGTGAGAATCCGAGTCGGTGATCGGTACCTGGGCCGGATTCTTCTTCGGGTCGATACCCTGCTGCCGCCGGGCTTCGTCTGCCGCTTTGGCTTGCTCCAATGCTTTGCGGATTTGTTCCCGTCGATGGTTTACATCGGCCAACTCTTCCGGGAGTTTTGTAGGCGAACCCTCGGTGGCCTGCTCGCCGTCGACGGTTTGCATCTGCGCTACCAAATACTCAAACAATTCATCCAAAGCCTCCAGCTTGGCCTCCAAGGTCTTTGCCGTACGCGTACGGAATCGGCTGTTGTTGGCCTTGACTCGGGTGCCATCAAACGCGACCACCCCCAAACTGATCAGCCCCAGGCCCATGGCCATGCGAGCGATTTGCCGAAACAAGTCCTTCAATTCGTCATGGAATCGGGTGCGGAACTTGCTGAATGTCGTATGATCGATCACGCGGCCTTCGACCAGCCACATGAAGTCGAATCGATAGCGGCAAGCCTCTTCCAGCTTTCGGCTGCTGCGGATTCCCCGATATAATCCATAGAGGATTGCACTGGCGATATACCGTGGATGAATTGGTGGCTGGCCACGTTTCCGTTCATACGCAGCTTCCCATTTCGACCAATCCATACCGGACAGCACCTCGTCGACGAACCGAACCGGATCATCGGGAGCAATCATTGCGTCCAAAGTGGGGTAAAAGACGTGCGTTCTCTGCCGATCGTGGGTTACTTCCGCCCAGTACTCTGACGTGGCCATCGGTTATTCCTCCCATAGAGAGAAGGAAATATCCATCCCATATTAACTATATGCCCGCTTACCCAGAAAAATCAACAGACCGCAAGCCGGCCGGTGGCCTTTTTCCAGCCATGCGAGTCCGCTGCTGCGCCCCGAAGAGCCCCCGGTCTATTGCTTCAGGCACCGTCCGATCTGCCGCACTGCCTGGCGGAGCCGTTCTTCGTTCTCGACCAGCGCCATCCGCAGGTAACCTTCGCCAGCCTGGCCGAATCCGCCACCCGGGCTGACGGCGACATCGCCCTCTTTGAGCAATTTCATGGCGAATTCGATGGAGGTCATCTGGCTGGCCCAGAATTCCGGCATCTTCGCCCAGACGAACATGGTTGCCTTCGGGCGTTCGATGGGCCAACCAAGCCGTTCCAGCCCGCGGCACAAGACGTCGCGCCGCCGCTGGTAGATTCTCGCCTGCTCTTCAACGGCGGCATCGGTATGTCGCAACGCGACAATGGCCGCCACCTGGATCGGCCGGAACATGCCGTAATCGTAGTAGCCCTTGATCGAGGCCAATGCACGCATGATTTCGGCATTTCCGGCGCAGAACCCGATACGCCAGCCGGCCATGTTATAGCCTTTGCTCATCGTGGTGAACTCGACGCCCACCTCGCGCGCGCCTGGCGCCGCGAGAAAACTGGGCGCACGATAGCCATCGAACGTCACGTCGGCGTACGCCAGGTCGCTGATCACCATGAAGCCATAGCGCCGGGCCAGCTTGACCACCTCGACATAGAACTCCGGATCGACGCAAACCGTCGACGGGTTATGCGGGAAATTCACGACCAGCACCTTCGGACGCGGGTACAGATGCCGGCATGTATAGTCAACATTCGCCAGGAACTGCTCGGGATCGGCCACTTCCAAGGCGATGGTGTTGGCGGCCGCCATGGCCACGGCATACACGTGTGCCGGGTAGGAAGGCGCCGGCACGATGGCCGTGTCGCCCGGTCCCAGCAACGCCAGGCAGATATGGCTGAAGCCTTCCTTCGAGCCAAGGCACGTTAGCACTTCGGTCTCGGGATCCAGACGGACTCCGTGGTACTTCAGGTATTTGGCCGCAACTTCACGTCGCAGCCCAAGAATCCCCTTCGCTTCCGCGTAGCCGTGGCTGCCCGGTTCGCGGGCCGCTTCCGCCAGCTTCTCGATGACAATGTCTTGGGGTGGATCGCTCGGATTGCCCATGCCCAGATCAATCACGTCGTCGCCGGCGCGACGTTTCTGATACATCAGCCGGTTGATCTCGGCAAACAGGTAGGGAGGCAGCCGATGAACTCGGTCCGCTGCCCGGATAACGAAACCCTCCGAAGAAGGGTCCTTCGATGTGTTCGTGTGTTGAGAGTGCATCTTTCCCACGATACTCGGCCTGTGGCCTATTGAAAAGCGGGTGAGACTGACAGAACCGATCAATTCGTGTCGTCCACCATCAGCTCCCAGAGAGAATCCAGCGATTGGGGGATGACGCGAACACCTGCAAGAGCAGGCATGAAGTTCGTGTCGCCATTCCATCGCGGAACGATATGCCAGTGCAAGTGGCCGGGAAGTCCGGCTCCGGCAGCAAGCCCTAAGTTCAATCCGACGTTGAAGTCCTTCGCGCCCAGCAATTCCTCCAGTCTGCCGACCATCCTCGTGACGACCATGGCCAGTTCCAGGTGTTCGGCCGGTGTCAGTTCAGCGAGGTGACCGACATGGCGGCGAGGCGAGACGAGCAGATGGCCGTTATTGTACGGATAGCGGTTCAGGACGGTAAGGGTCAGTTCGCCGCGGGCAACGACCAGCCGCTGCCGGTCTTGGTTGCTTGCAACCGCCTGGCAGAGGAAGCAATCCGGATCGGCGCCAGGCAGCAGGTTTTCGGGATTGGCGATTTCATTCGGCGGCACATGACCTTGAATGAACTCCAGACGCCATGGGGCCCATATCCGCTCTTGACTCACTTTCGACCTCTTTCACCCAAAGGACTGCCCGAAGAACGCCGATGCGAGTATAGCATGGCGTTCGGGGGTCGCAAAGAGCGGAAAGCAATTCTTTGAAGGGGGGCTTGACGCCGGGGGACCGGTGCTAGAAAATCATGCGTTTCGCGGGAATGTCCGCTGACGTATCTACGGGCGTGTCGGCAGTGTTTGCCGGTGTCGTCCGGCAGGTTCGTTGCGGGCGATCCCCCAGTTAGGGTTATCCCGGAAGGCGGTTTCTTGAGGAACCGCGACGGAAGTGTGGTTTTTCTGGCTTCTCCGTCTTGCACGAGCGATGGAGTTAGTTATACTAAGTGATTCGTGCGCGCGGCGGGGTCGATCGGCTAGCGTAGCTCAATCGGCAGAGCAGCTGATTTGTAATCAGCAGGTTGTGGGTTCAAGTCCCTCCGCTAGCTTACTGGACGGGGGGTTTCCCGAGCGGTCAAAGGGGTCAGACTGTAAATCTGATGGCAATGCCTTCGCAGGTTCGAATCCTGCACCCCCCATTACCAAGGATATACGGAGAATTGCGACAACCAGTGCCGGCGCTGAGGGGTGAGGGGGATTTGGTTTTGTCCTGAAGGGGCTATCGCGGCGCGGGTGTAGCTCAACGGTAGAGCAGTAGCCTTCCAAGCTACCTACGAGGGTTCGACTCCCTTCACCCGCTCTACCGAGAGACTGGTGGTTTTTCGAGTTTTGTGGAGTTTGTCAGGACCGGAGGTTTGTACGGGGCATCCGAATTGGTTCTGGGCTGCTGTAGCTCAGTTGGTAGAGCGCGTCCTTGGTAAGGACGAGGTTCATGGGTTCGAGCCCCATCAGCAGCTCTTTTGTGGGTCGGTCGTCGCAAGGCATCCCGCGCTGCGGACCGGCCGAGGTAATTGAAACGACCCGCTTCGTTAGACGCAGGGAGAATTAGAAAACATGGCCAAGGAAGTATTCGAACGGAAGAAACCCCACGTCAACGTGGGAACCATCGGTCACATCGACCACGGCAAGACCACGCTTACCGGCGCAATTCTTGCAACCCAAGGGCATAAGGGCTTGGCAAAGTTCAAGTCGTATGCGGATATCGCCAAGGGTGGTACGGTCCGCGATACGACCAAGACGGTGACGATCGCCGTTGCTCACGTTGAGTATGAGTCGGACAACCGGCACTATGCCCACATCGACTGCCCGGGGCACGCCGACTTCATTAAGAACATGATCACCGGCGCCGCTCAGATGGACGGGGCCATCCTCGTCGTCTCCGCCGCCGACGGCCCCATGCCGCAGACTCGCGAGCACGTCCTTCTCGCTCGTCAGGTGAACGTCCCGGCTCTGGTCGTCTTCCTGAACAAGTGCGACCTGGTCGATGACGAAGAGTTGCTCGAACTGGTCGAGCTGGAGTTGCGGGAACTGCTCTCCAGCTACGGCTTCCCCGGCGACGATGTGCCGATCATTCGCGGCGACTCGCTCTCTGCGTACAACAATCCGGGCGATCCCGAGAAGACCAAGTGCATCCAGGAACTGATGGATGCGATCGACGCAAACATTCCCGAGCCCACACGCGCCACCGACAAGCCGTTCTTGATGGCGATCGAAGACGTCTTCTCGATCGAAGGCCGCGGCACTGTCGCTACCGGCCGTGTCGAGCAGGGCGTGATCAAGGTTGGCGAGGAAGTCGAGATCGTCGGCTTCTCGGAGCAGTCCCGCAAAACCACCTGCACCGGCGTTGAAATGTTCAACAAGGTCCTGCAGGAAGGTCAGGCCGGCGACAACGTCGGTTGCTTGCTTCGCGGCATCAAACGCGATGAGATTGAGCGCGGTCAGGTTCTGGCGAAGCCGGGCACCATTACGCCGCACACGCAATTTGAGGCGGAGGTCTACGTGCTGTCGAAGGACGAAGGAGGGCGGCACACGCCGTTCTTCAGTGGCTATCGGCCGCAGTTCTATTTCCGCACGACCGACGTGACCGGCTCGGCCAACTTGCTCGGCGATGCCGAAATGTGCATGCCTGGCGACAATGTGAAGCTTCAGGTGGAACTGCAGTCGCCTATTGCTATGGATGAGAACGTGCGCTTCGCGATCCGCGAAGGCGGTCGCACGGTCGGATCCGGCGTGGTGACGAAGATCCTCAAGTAAACAGGAAGTCTTGAACGGCGAATGTGCCGCATTCGGAGCGCCGCGTTTGTCGTTCTTGCTAGGGGTGTAGCTCAATTGGTAGAGCACCGGTCTCCAAAACCGGCGGTTGGGAGTTCGAGTCCCCCCGCCCCTGTTTGTGATGACCGCAGGTACTTTGGAAGGGGGCCCGCCGCGTGATTGCGTTTCTTCGGGAGCTGGTCCAGACCGGCATATATAAACGAAGCCAAGGGCGCATTACGCGCCAGGTCACCTTCGGGGCGATTGCCTTAACAATTGCGCTGGGGTGTTGGCGCATGAGCGAAACCCTGGATCAATGGGGGGCGGCGCTGAGGTTTGGGCTGCCGGCCGCCCTGTTGGCGATTGGGGTTTGGGTGGCGTACCGTATGGTCAACTTCCCCGCATTCGCAGACTTCCTCGTTGCCGTCGAGGCGGAGATGAACAAAGTCTCCTGGCCGACGCGGAGCGAGTTGGTGCGGGCGTCCGTAGTCGTCTTGGTCACGATTTTTGTGCTCGCGGCGGTACTGGCGGTGTTCGACCTGTTTTGGAGAGGCGTCTTTCAGTTCTTCGGAATTGTATAGCAAGCGGCGCGGCGGCCCTTCGGGGACTTGCCGTGCCGTTATAGATGAGGGAACTGCATTAGCTAAAGGTTGGGCAACCAGCAGGGTGTGCATCGTCGCCCCCGGTTTTCTGGAAGGAGGCCGTCGGCGTGAATGATCGGTCGAAGATTATGACGGAAATAAACGAGGCCCAAGTTTCCAGCGACGTCCATGGCCCCGACCAGGAGCCGGATGCCGCGACGCGCCCCGAACCGGTCGAGTCCGATGCTCCGGCCGCTTCCGATGAAGTGAAGTCGGACAGTGAAGTGAAGTCGGACAGTGAAGTGAAGTCGGACAGTGAAGTGAAGTCGGACAGTGAGGCGAAGTCGGACAGTGAGGCGAAGTCGGACAATATGGACTGGTACATCCTCAAGGTGCAGAGCAACCGAGAGGATTCCATCCGCGAGGCGCTGGTGCGACGCGTCAAAATCGCCGGGCTCGAGTATTTTTTCGGTGAAATCATCGTTCCGACCGAGAAGGTCACCGATCTGAAGGGCGGCAAGAAACGCGTGGTGAAACGCAAGCTTTACCCCGGGTACCTTGTTGTCCAGATGGAGATCAACGACGACACCTGGTTCCTCGTACGCGAAACATCCGGGATCGGCGACTTCACCGGGGCCACCGGGCATCCGACGCCCATGCTTCCCCACGAAGTGGACGCCATGCTCGCCAAGAAGGAAGAGAAAGAGCAGAAACAACCCAAACTGGAAATCGGATTCCAGACCGGCGACCGGGTAAAGATCAAGGAGGGAACCTTCGAGAGTTTCGAGGGGGAAGTCGAGAGTATCGATCAGGCAAACGGGCAGGTTACGGTCATGATCAACATCTTCGGCCGTAGTACGCCGGTGACCCTCGAATACTGGCAGATTGAGAAACTGTAATGTCGCGGGCCTTTTTCCGCATCGGACAGGGGCGCGCAAAACGAAATTGGTGGCAAGAAGACCATGGCTAAACAGCTTGTAGGTGAAGCGAGGTTCCAGATTCCCGGTGGGCAGGCGACACCCGCCCCGCCGGTGGGTACTTCGTTGGGCCGATACGGAATCAACCTCGGACAGTTCGTGCAGCAGTTCAACGATCGCACGAAGGACGCCGGGGGCTTGGCCATTCCTGTGATCGTCCGCGTGTACAACGACCGGAGCTTCGAGTTCGTTACCAAGAGTCCGCCGGCGGCCGTGCTGCTGAAGCAGGCGGCCGGGATCGCCAAGGGCTCCGGCGTGCCGAACAAGGACAAGGTGGGCAAGGTCACGATAGCCCAGATCGACGAGATCGTGAAGACCAAAATGGCAGATATTAACACGCGCAACGCGGAGAATGCCCGACGGCTGATCGAGGGGACCGCGCGAAGCATGGGCCTCGAAGTGATCGACGGCTGAAGGGGATGATTATGGGAAAGCAATCAAAGCGGATGCAGGCGATGATGAAGAAGGCCCCGGGCGGCGATGCGTTGCCCCTGGAAGAGGCCGTCGCCATCCTGAAGAACTTCAATAACACGAAATTCGATCAGTCGGTCGAGATCGCCATGCGCCTGGGCGTAGACGCGAAGCAGGCCGATCAGATCGTCCGCGGTTCCGTCGTGCTGCCGCACGGGATCGGCCGAACGCTCCGCGTCATCGTCTTTGCCAAAGGCGACAAGCTGAACGAGGCCACCGAGGCCGGGGCCGATGAGGTCGGCGGCGAGGAATTGGCCGCACGGATCAAAGACGGCTGGCTCGATTTCGACGTGTGCATTGCCGCGCCGGACATGATGGGCCTGGTCGGTCCGCTCGGCAGGGTGCTGGGCCCGCGCGGCCTGATGCCTTCCCCCCGAGCCGGAACGGTCACCGCCGATATCGCGAAGGTCGTCAAGGAATACAAGGCCGGCAAGGTGGAATTCCGCAACGATGCCGGCGGTATTGTACATGCTGTTGTTGGGAAACTCAGCTTCGATGAACCGAAGCTGGTCGAGAACATCCGGACCTTCATGAATTTGGTGACGGGCATGCGCCCGAATGCCGTGAAGGGACAGTACATCAAGGGAATTGCCATTAGCGCGACCATGAGCCCAAGCGTCCGCGTCCTGGCTGCCTGAAGGGGATCGTCATGAGTAAATACGTCAAAAACCTGGTAACGGAAGAGCTGCGGCAGCGGCTCAGCGGCGTCAACGACGCGATCCTGGTCAGCGTGGTCGGCCTCGATGCCAATGCCGACAACAGCCTTCGTGCGGAACTGTCCAGTAAGGACATCAACCTGCTGGTCGTCAAGAAGAGCCTGGCCGCCCGTGCGACCGATGGAACATCGCTCGCTCCGATGTTCGACGGCTTGAACGGCCCGGCGGCGATTTGCTGGGGTGGGCAAGATATTGTGGCCCTGGCGAAAGAAATCGTCCGCCTCGCCGACAAGGACGAATATAAGTCCTTTGAGGCACGCGGCGGTGTGGTCGACGGCGAGCGGTTGACCGCGGATCAGGTTCAGCAGGTCAGTAAATGGCCCACCCGGCTGGAACAGTTGAGTATCCTGATGGGGCAAGTGTGTGCCCCGGGCGCACGGTTGGCAAGCCAGCTCATCTCCGTTGGTGGCGCCCTGGCAAGCCAGATCGAGAAGAAGGGCGAAGGCGAGGAAGGAGAGGCAGGGGGCGAATGAGCCGGCGTGGGCCGCAGGAGGCTCCGCCCCACCGGTGAAGGAGTTTATGAGGTAGCTTCGGTAAACAGGGAAACCTGCGCCGTTTACAAATCATAGTAATTGGACCCAACCATCTATGTTGGCGGCCTTTCCCGATGTCAGAAGGAGGCCGCCTGTCGACGTTAAGTTGAGAAAGGACCCAGAGTACGATGGCAACAGACACCGTAGTGGAATACTCCGAACAGACGAAAGAGCTGGGGGAGAAGATTGTTGAGTTGACGCTCAAGCAAGCCAAAGAGCTTAGCGATTACCTGAAGGACGTGCACGGAATCGAGCCCGCCGCCGGTGGTGGCGTTGTGATGGCTGGCCCGATGCCAGGTGCAGAGGGAGGCGCCGCTGCCGCCGCCGAGCCGACCGAGTTCGATGTCGTGCTCGAAGGCTTCGGCGAGAAGAAGATTGGCGTGATCAAGGAAGTGCGCGCTGCGACCGGGCTCGGCCTGAAAGAGGCAAAGGATTTGGTCGAGGGAGTTCCGTCGAAGGTGAAGGAAGGTCTTTCGAAGGAAGACGCCGAAGCGCTGAAGACCAAGCTGGAAGAGGCTGGCGCGACGGTTTCGATCAAGCCGGCAGGCTAAGTGTTCCCGGCCAGGGTTGTGGCGGCATCCGGTTCGCCGCAACCGAGGGCGTTTTGGATGTCGTGGAGGACAGTGGGCCTCGCGGCATTGGGTTCCAGCCAGCAGGAAGACGAGTTTGGCGTTCCATTCTGTTCGCAATTCAAGGTGCGCTTTGGCGGCCCGACGCACCCCTCGGCGAGGGAGGTTCGTTGTACGCGCACAACGATGTGCTGCGCCGCTAGATTTTCCCCAATCATTCAGGTTTCTCGGTCTCGACCGTGAAAGGGCGGACGTCCCCTCCCTCTCGACGGTCGAGATTCCTTTCCTTTCGTAGCTGAGGAGCTAGACCCTCGATGGCAATCCCGGCCCAACGACGCCAGCAACCGAAGGAAGTTCGGCACTTCGGTAGTCTTCGACCGTTGTACGCAGTCCCCGACCTTACGGAAATCCAAACCCGCAGTTACGAAGCCTTCCTCCAGTACGAAACCCCGGTGACCAAGCGGCTGGACCAGGGAATCGAAGGCGTCTTGCGCGAGATATTCCCGGTCGAAAGCTATGACAAGACGCTCCGGCTGGAGTACGTCAAGTACGAACTGGGCAAGCCCCGGTACGAACCGGACGAATGCCGCCAGCTTCGCTTGACCTACGGGCGACCGCTTCGCGTGTGGCTGCGATTGACCAAGGAGGAGCCGGTCGAGGAAGAGGTCTATCTGGGCGATATGCCGATCATGCTCGGAGGCGGCGAGTTCATTATCAACGGGGCGGAACGCGTGGTCGTGTCCCAGTTGCACCGGTCGCCCGGTGTCGACTTCGTCCTCGATGCCGAAGGGACCAGCGAACGCCGGCTCCATAGCTGCCGCGTCATTCCGGAACGCGGAAGCTGGATCGAACTGAACGTCACCCGAAAAGAGACGCTCGTCGTTCGGATCGATCAGAGCGGCAAGTTCTCGGTCATGACGCTGCTGCGGGCGATGGACCCGAAGTTCAGCGAAAACGCCGATCTGCTCCGTACCTTCTACGAAACCAAGGTCGAAAGCATTGTCGACGGCCGCAGTGCCGTGAAGATCGAGGGAAAGCTGGCCATCGGCGACATCGTCTATCCGTCCGACAGCGAGCGGGCTGGCGAGATCATCGTCGAGTGCGGTCACAAGATCACCAAAAACCTGGCCGAAACCATCTGCACGTCTGGCGTCGGCGAGGTCGAGGTGATGGATGCCCCGAAGAACCCCCTCCTGCTGAACGCCCTGGCCGACGACGCCACCAGCAGCCACGAAGAGGCACTGCTCCGTATCTATCAGAGACTCCGCCCGGGCAACCCGCCGCAACTGGAAAAGGCCAAGGCCCTGTTCCAGGAGAAGTTCTACGATACGAATCGCTACCGTTTGGGGCGGGTGGGCCGTTTCCGGATCAACCGCAAGCTGGGCACAAACGTCTCGGAAGACGAAATGACCCTGCGCGCGGAAGACCTGATCGCCTCGATCAAATACCTCGTCCGCCTGCGAGACGGCGATCCGGAGGCCTTCGTCGACGATATCGACCACCTCGGCAACCGGCGATTGCGAACCATCGACGAGCTTGCCTGCGACGAGCTGCGCAAGGGATTCCTCAAGCTGCGCCGCACCGTGCAGGAACGCATGAGTCTGAAAGACCTGGAGGATATGACGCCCCGCAGCCTGGTCAATCCGAAAAGCATTTCGGCGGCGATCGAGTATTTCTTCGGCCGCGGGGAGCTCTCGCAGGTGGTCGACCAGACGAACCCGTTGTCGATGCTGACGCACGAACGGCGTCTCAGTGCCTTGGGCCCCGGCGGACTCAACCGGAAACGGGCAGGATTTGAAGTTCGCGACGTTCACATTTCCCACTATGGCCGCATCTGCCCGATCGAGACGCCGGAAGGCACCAACATCGGTCTGATTTCGAGTCTGGCGATTTATGCCGGTGTGGACGATTACGGGTTCCTCGTGGCGCCCTATCAGAAAGTCGTCAACGGGAAGCTGACCGACGAGGTCGAGTGGCTCCGCGCCGATCAGGAGCACGAGGCCGTGCTGGCGCCGGCCGACGCGCCCATGGAAGGTGGGGCCCTGGTCGGAGAGCGGCTGATTGCCCGCTACCGCGGCGACGTGGCGATGCTGCCGGTTGAACGGGTCCAGTATATTGACATCGCCGCGTGCCAGATGATCGGCGTTTCCGCCGGCTTGATCCCGTTCCTGGAACACGACGACGCCAACCGGGCCCTGATGGGTGCGAACATGCAGCGGCAGGCCGTGCCTCTGTTGATCACCGAACCGCCGCTGGTTTCCACCGGGCTGGAAAAGGACGCTGCCCGTAACTCCAGTATGATCATTCGCGCACGCCGAAAGGGGACCGTTACCTACGTCGACGCCAACCGGATCGAAATCGGAGCCGACATCTATCCGATGCGCAAATACGTCGGACTCAATGAACGCACCTGCCAGAACCAGAAACCTATCGTTCACTTGGGCGACAAGGTGGAGAAGGGGCAGGTGATTGCCGACGGTGCGGCGACGTGCGGAGGCGAGCTGGCGCTGGGGCGTAACGTGTTCGTGTCCTTCATGGCCTGGGACGGCTTCAACTTTGAAGACGCCATCATCATCAGCGAAGAGCTTGTCGAGAACGACACCTACACGTCTATCCACATTGAGGAATTCGATATCGAAATCCGCGAGACGAAGCTGGGGCGAGAGGAGTTCACCCGGGACATTCCCAACGTGGGCGAACGCATGTTGCGCAACCTTGACGAGTCGGGCATCGTTCGCGTCGGAACGTACGTCCGGCCTGGCGACGTGCTGGTGGGCAAGGTGTCGCCGAAGTCGAAGACGGAGCTGACTCCGGAAGAGAAGCTGCTGCACGCCATTTTCGGCCGTGCCGGCGAGGACGTGAAGAACGACTCGCTGGAAGTCCCGTCCGGCGTCGAAGGCATTGTCATCCATACGCAGAAGTTCTCGCGCCGCATGAGCCTCTCCGAAGAGGAACGCAAGGCGTTCGAAGCAAGCCTGAAAGAGGCCGAAAACGAGGGCAATGCCCACATCGCCCTGGCGTTCGGAGAACTGATCGCGCAGATCGAGGGCGTGCTCGACCGGAAACTGAAGGACGAGGACGGCAATCCGCTGGTCGAAGGCCAGGAGCACCGCTACGTGGCCGAGCAGGCGCAGCAGTTCAACCTGGACAACCTCGACATCCGGAGCCCGCAACGGCGCGAGGAAGTCGACAATATCTATAAGACCGTTTGGCCGAGTGTCGAGGCGGCCATCGATGCCAAGGAGCGAAGACTCAACTCGATGAAGCGCGGCGACGAACTCCGCAGCGGCGTGCTCCAGATGGTCAAGGTCTACATCGCTGCGAAGCGGGTCATTTCGGTGGGCGACAAGATGGCCGGCCGCCACGGAAACAAGGGTGTGATTGCCAAGATCCTCCCGCGCGAGGAAATGCCGTTTCTGGCCGATGGCACCCCGGTGCAGATACTGCTGAACCCGCTGGGCGTGCCCAGCCGTATGAACGTGGGGCAAATCCTCGAGACGCACCTGGGATGGGCCGCCGCGGCGCTCGGATTCCAGGCGATCACGCCGGTGTTCGACGGGGCCAGCGAAGAAGACATTCACAAAGCGCTCGCAGAAGCCGGCCTGCCCGTCACCGGGAAGACCCAGCTTTACGACGGGCGCACCGGGGAGCCGTTCGAGCAGTTGTCCACCGTCGGCCAGATTTACATGCTCAAATTGCACCACCTGGTCGACGACAAGGTCCATGCCCGCAGTACGGGCCCCTACTCGCTGATCACGCAGCAGCCGCTGGGCGGTAAGGCCCGGTTCGGCGGTCAGCGGTTCGGGGAAATGGAAGTCTGGGCCCTGGAGGCCTATGGCGCCGCCTACATCCTCCAGGAACTCCTGACGGTCAAAAGCGACGATGTCGAAGGCCGCACCAAGATTTACGAGGCCATGGTCAAAGGCGAGAATACGCTCGAAGCCGGAACACCTGCCAGCTTCGACGTGCTCACCAACGAAATCCGAGGGCTGGCCCTCAACATGCAATTGGAGAAGGCAAGGCTGTAGGACCCGCAGTCCAGGCCCTTTCCGAAACAGAATCCTTACTACCTAACTCCCCAAGGAGTCTCCGCCGTGAGTATCGGTGAAGCCACTTACGATCGGATCAACGATTACGCGTCGGTCAAGATTTCGCTTGCCCGGCCGCACGATATTCGCAGTTGGTCGTTCGGCGAAGTCAAAAAGCCGGAAACGATCAACTACCGGACCTATCGCCCGGAAAAGGACGGCCTTTTCTGCGAACGTATCTTCGGCCCGGAGAAGGACTGGGAGTGCTCCTGCGGCAAGTACCGCGGCATGAAGTACAAGGGGATGATCTGCGACCGCTGCGGCGTCAAGATTACCCACAGCCGCGTCCGCCGCAAACGCATGGGCCATATCGAACTCGCCGCGCCCGTCGTCCATATCTGGTTCTTCAAGGCCATGCCCAGCCGGCTCGGCGCCCTGCTGGCCATGAAGACCACCAGCCTGGAAAAAGTCATCTACTTCCAGGATTACGTGGTCACCAACCCGGGCGATACCGGCCTGAAACCCCAGCAACTGCTGACCGAGGAAGAGTATCGCCAGGCGCGCAAGGATTTCCCCGGCGCCTCGTTCGAGGCCGAGATGGGCGCTGAGGCCATCCGCCGGCTGCTTACCGAACTCGACCTGGTGACGCTCTCGCAGGAGCTTCGCAAAGATCTGATCGAAACCGGCTCGAAACAGAAGCGGAAGGACCTGATCAACCGGCTGAAAATCGTCGAGTCGATCCGCGACAGCGACAACCGGCCGGAGTGGATGGTGTTGGACGTCATCCCCGTCATTCCGCCCGATCTCCGTCCCCTCGTGCTGCTCGACTCGGGCAACTTCGCCACCAGCGACCTGAACGACCTCTATCGCCGAATTATCAACCGGAACAACCGGCTGAAGAAACTGGTCGACCTGAATGCGCCGGAAGTGATCATCCGCAACGAGAAGCGGATGCTCCAGCAGTCGGTCGACGCCCTGTTCGACAACAACCGGTGCAAGCGGCCCGTGCTCGGCTCCAGCAACCGCCCCTTGAAGTCGCTGACCGACATGATCAAGGGAAAGCAGGGCCGTTTCCGCGAAAACCTGCTCGGCAAACGCGTCGACTATTCGGCTCGAAGCGTCATTGTGGTCGGCCCCGCCTTGCGATTGCACCAGTGCGGCCTGCCCAAAAAGATCGCGCTGGAACTGTACCAGCCGTTCATCATCCGCCGCCTGAAGGAACTTGGCCACGCAGATACCATCAAGTCGGCCAAGAAGATGCTCGAGCGCAAAGATGACGAGGTCTGGGATATCCTCGAAGAGGTCATCCAGAATCATCCCGTCATGCTCAACCGTGCTCCTACGCTGCACCGTATGGGTATCCAGGCATTCGAGCCGACTCTGGTCGAAGGCAACGCCATCAAGCTCCATCCGCTGGTGTGCAAAGGCTTCAACGCCGACTTCGACGGCGACCAGATGGCCGTCCACCTGCCGCTCTCGATCGAGGCGCAGGTCGAAGCGCACACCCTGCTGATGTCCACCAATAATATCTTCAGCCCGGCCAACGGAAAACCGATCATCAGCCCGTCGCAAGACGTGATTATGGGCTGCTACTACATCACCTCCAGCCTGGCCGACCGCAAGGGCGACGGAATGGTCTTCAGCTCGGAAGAGGAGGTCCACCTCGCCTACTCGCTCCGTGCGGTCGATACCCATGCGGCCATCCGGGTGAAAATGCCCATCACGCGCAAGATCAAGGGGCAGGATGAGAACCGTACCGGAAGCCTCGTCAATACGACGGTCGGCCGCGTGCTCTTCAATGCCGTGCTGCCCGAGGGGATGCCTTTCTACAACATGCCGCTGAAAGGCTCCGACCTGGCCGGCGTTATTTCCGACTGCTACGAACTGCTGGGCCGCCGGCCGACCATTGAACTGCTCGACGATATGAACCAGTTCGGGTTCCGTGAAAGCACCCTCAGCGGTCTGAGCTTCGCCACCGACGACCTGATCACCCCGTCCACCAAGCAGAAGATCATCGGTTCCGCCGAAAAGGCCGTCCTGCGGATTATGAAGCTCTACCAGCGGGGCATCATTACCGAGGGCGAGCGGTACAACCAGGTGCTCGACGCCTGGACGCATGCACGCACCCAAATTACCGCGGAAATGATGGACGAACTCCAGAACGACCGCCGGTTCCCAGGTTACGTGAACCCGATCTTCCTCATGGCCCAGTCCGGCGCCCGTGGTGGTGTCGAACAGATTCGTCAGCTTGCCGGAATGCGCGGTCTTATGGCCAAGCCATCCGGAAAGATTATCGAAACGCCCATTACGGCCAATTTCCGCGAAGGTCTGAGCGTGCTGGAGTACTTCAGCTCCACGCACGGCGCCCGAAAAGGATTGGCCGATACGGCCCTGAAGACAGCCGACTCCGGGTACCTTACCCGCAAACTCGCCGACGTGGCCCAGAACGTCGTCATTACCATGCACGATTGCGGCACCACGCAGGGAATCACCAAGGGCGTGATCTACCGCGGCGAAAAGGTCGAAGTGAGCCTGGCCGAATCCATCCGCGGTCGCGTCAGCCGCGCCAACATCGTCAACCCGATTACCGACGAAGTCCTCGTTCGCGAAAACGAACTGATTACCAGTGACGTCGCTCGGCGCATCGAAGACATGGGGCTCGAGAAGATCCAGGTGCGAAGCCCACTTACCTGCGACGCGCCGCTGGGGATGTGCGCCCTCTGTTACGGCATGGATCTCTCCACGGGCAACCTGGTGGAGGAAGGATTGGCCGTCGGCATTATCGCGGCCCAGTCCATCGGGGAACCGGGCACCCAGTTGACCATGCGTACGTTCCACATCGGTGGAACCGCCGCTCGCGCCGTCGAGGAAAGCGAAATCCGCGCCAAACGTCCCGGCCAGGTCAAGTTCACCCGCCTGAAGGTCGTCCGGAACGATGCCGGCCAGAACGTCGTGCTTACCCGAAACGGTGAAATCCTCCTGTTGGACCCCAAGGGACGCGAACTCGAAGAGTACGAAATCCCCGCCGGAGCCCAACTGATGGTCGAAGAGAATCAGCAGGTGGAGGCGGGCGCCATCCTGTGCCAGTGGGACCCGCACGCCGTCCCCGTCCTGGCCGAAGTCGCCGGAAAGGTCCGATTCGAGGATATCGTCGAAGGCGAAACCATGCGGATGGAAAAGGACCCCAGCGGGCTCGTCCGTATGACCATTACCGAGCACAAGGGCGACCTGCACCCGCAGGTGATCCTCGAAGACGAGGAGGGCAAAATCCTCGACTTCTACTACCTGCCGGAAAAGGCCAACCTCGAAGTCCCCGAAGGCAAACTCGTCTCCGCCGGCACCATGCTCGCGAAGACGCCCCGTGAAGCGGCCGGAACCCAGGACATCACCGGCGGTCTCCCCCGTGTTACCGAAATCTTCGAAGCCCGAAAACCCAAGGACCCCGCCGTTATCGCCGAAATCGACGGAACCGTCGAACTGCTCGGCGAGAAGCGACGCGGCAAACGCACCATCGTCGTTCGAAGCGAGTCGGGAATCGAACGCGAACACCTCGTTTCGCACGGGAAGTATCTCCGCGTTCACGCAGGCGACTTCGTGCGTGCGGGCGAGGCTCTGGTGGACGGTCCCCTGGTGCCGCACGATATCCTGCGCATCTCCGGCGAAGAAGCCGTGCAGCAGTACCTGGTCCGCGAAATCCAGAACGTGTACCGTTCGCAGCGCGTCGAAATCAACGACAAGCACATTGAGATCATCGTCAGCCAGATGCTGCGCAAGGTCCGCGTCGAGTCGATCGGCGATACCGGCCTGCTGCCCGGGGCCGTGATGGATAAGTTCGAGTTCCGCCACGCCAACGAGCAAACGGCCAAGTGTGTCAAGATTACCGACCCCGGCGATAGCGAGTTTTCCGAAGGGGCGATCGTCCCGCGAGAGACGCTCGAGGCCGCCAATTCGCAAATCGAGACGCTCGGCGGAACCCCGGCCAAGGGCGTGCGGCCCAAGCCGGCAACGGCCAGTACCCAGTTGCTCGGCATTACCAAGGCCTCGGTGCAAAGCAATAGCTTCATCTCGGCCGCCAGCTTCCAGGAGACCACCAAGGTGCTCACCGAGGCCGCGCTGGCCGGCAAGATCGATAATTTGGTCGGCCTGAAGGAAAACGTGATCCTCGGTCACCTTGTACCGGCCGGCACCGGATTCCACACGTATCAGAGTTCCGAAGTCCGTATTCGCCCCGAGGCGCTCGATGCCCTCGCCGCCGAGAAGGAAAGCGTTCTGTCCCGACGATTCCCGCTGCTGGATAGCCCGGCGACGGCCACTTCAGAGGGGCCTGCTGGGGCGGCCCTGGAGGATGCACAGAACGACGTGCTGCCGGACAGCTCCCAGCTTGACGCCCTGTTCAGTGCGAGCGATGCCTCGTTCGGCTTGATCGATGATGAGTCCGAAGATGACGATTCCGACGACGGAGATTCCGACCACGACGAATCGGACGAGGAGAATTCCGAGGACTGAGCAAGAAGGCGAGCCGTTTTTCACGCCAATCGCCCCTAGTTGACAAATTCCTGCCAAGGAAGATAATTACAGGTTTCCGATAAACAACACAATCCCCTGAGCCTTCAGGTACCACGGTTCGCTATGCCAACGATCAACCAACTGATCCGCCGTCGGCGGAAGAAGCCGCGCAAGTTCAGCAAGTCACCGGTCCTGGAACGCTGCCCCCAAAAACGCGGGGTGTGCCTCCAGGTCAAAACGATGACCCCCAAAAAGCCGAACTCCGCCCTGCGGAAGATCACCCGCGTTCGCCTCTCCAACGGCAAGGAAGTCACCGTGTACATCCCCGGTGAGGGGCATAGTCTGCAGGAACACTCCATCGTGCTCGTCCGCGGCGGTCGTGTACGCGACCTGCCCGGCGTGCGTTACCAGGTCATTCGCGGCTCGCTCGATACCCTCGGTGTCGAGGGGCGGAAGCAGGCACGCAGCCGTTATGGCGCCAAACGCGGCTAGTCGCCGCGCGGGCCTTTACCCGAACATCCCAATCCTCGATAACGAATTCTCTCATGGGTCGTATTACCGCCAGTAGGAAGCAGCTCGCCCCGGATCCCAAGTTCGGTTCGATCCTGGCCAGCAAGTTCATCAACTGTTTCATGTGGGACGGCAAGAAGAGCACCGCTCAACGCGTCTTCTACGATGCCCTGGATTTGATCGGCAAAAAAATCAAAGACGTCGAGCCGATCGAGGTCTTCACCCAAGGACTCGAAAACGTCAAGCCGAATATCGAAGTCCGGTCAAAACGCGTCGGTGGTGCTTCCTATCAGGTTCCCATGCAGGTGAAGAAGAATCGCCAGCAGTCTCTGGCCATCCGCTGGATTCTTCTGGCCGTTCGCGAGAAGAAGGGGAAGGCGACGCACGAGGTGCTCGCCCAGGAACTGATCGCCGCATACAACCGCGAAGGCGCCGCCATGACCCGGCGCGAAAACGTTCACCGCATGGCTGAAGCCAACAAAGCCTTCGCCCACTTCGCCTGGTAGGCTGCATGGCTACCGACCTGAGCAAGTTACGCAATATCGGCGTTGTCGCTCATATCGATGCCGGCAAGACGACCGTCACGGAGCGAATGCTCTTCTATTGCGGTTACAAGCATCGGATGGGCGAGGTCGATAAAGGCACCACCGAAACCGACTTCGACGCCGAAGAGCA
The DNA here is from genome assembly GCA_040772845.1 of Thermoguttaceae bacterium. Lineage (GTDB taxonomy): Bacteria > Planctomycetota > Planctomycetia > Pirellulales > Thermoguttaceae > PWXP01. The sequence goes on along the minus strand of JAXGXG010000001.1, from coordinate 2,200,261 downwards.
GCAGCGCGGCATTACCATCTACTCCGCCGCCATCTCCTTCCCCTGGAAGGACGTGACGATCAACCTGATCGATACGCCGGGGCACGTCGACTTCACCGCCGAGGTCGAACGCAGCCTCCGCGTACTCGATGGGGCCGTGGTCGTCTTCAGCGCCCGAGAAGGCGTCGAGGCCCAGAGCGAAACCGTGTGGCGCCAGGCCGACCGGTATCATGTGCCTCGCATCGCCTTTATCAATAAGATGGACCGCGAAGGCGCCGATTTCTTCAGTACGCTCGACGAAATCGAGAAACGGCTCGGTGCGAATCCCCTGCCTGTGAACATCCCCTGGGGAAGCGGACCGCCCCATTTCCGCGACCCGTTCCGCGGAATTATCGACCTGGTCGATATGAAACTCCGCTGCTTCCCCGCCGAGTCGGCCGACAAGGATATCGTCGTGCAGGAGATTCCCGCCGACGCGATGGACGACGCCCAGATGTGGCGAAGCCATCTGCTCGATCACCTCTCCCTCTACAACGACGAGCTGACCGAACTGCTCCTGGCCGAAGAGCCCATTCCCACCGACCTGATCCATCGCGTGCTCCGCGACGCGACGCTCCACAGTATCGTCGTGCCCGTGCTGTGCGGCTCCGCTCTCGACAAGATCGGGATCCAGCCGCTGTTGGACGGCGTCCGGCAATACCTGCCCAGCCCGCTCGATATGCCGCCCGTCGAAGGCGTCGAAGTCGCTGCAAAACCGCCGCACGAACCCAAAAAACTCCTGCGAAAGCCCGATCCCAAGGAACCGTTCGCAGGCCTGCTGTTCAAAATCGTCGCCGACAAACACGGCGACCTCCACTACGTACGCGTCTACTCCGGTACGCTGAAGGCCAACAGCCGCGTCCTCAATGCCGGCAAAGACAAGAAGGAAAACGTCCCCCAGCTCTGGCGATTGCTGGCCGACCGCCGCGAGCAGATCACCGAAGCCCTTCCCGGAGATATCGTCGGCGTTATCGGCCTCCGTCATTCCATTACAGGCGATACGCTCTGCGACCCGAAACACCCCATCCTGCTCGAAACCATCTGCTTTCCCGAAACCGTCATCTCCATGGCCATCGAGCCGGAATCGTCGACCGAGCGGAAGAAGCTGTCGCAGGTGCTCGATATGCTCAAGCGGCAGGACCCCACCTTCCGGGCCAGCGAAAGCGAGGAGACCGGCCAGACACTCATTAGCGGAATGGGCGAACTCCACCTCGAAGTGATCAAGCACCGGCTGCTCCGCGACTTCAACCTGAACGTGAAGGTCCACAACCCGCGAGTCAGCTACCGCGAGACCATCGACCACGCCGTCAACGCCACCGGCGGCTGCCACCATCGCATGATCGCCGGGCAGGCGCACACCGCCGAGCTTTCCATCCGCATGGAACCTGTGGCCGAGTGCGCCCAGCCGGTCGTCGTCACCGTGGCCGGGGGCGTCAGCCTGCCGCCCGAGATGTTGCAGGCGGCCATCGAAGTCTTGCAGGAGCGGGGCGAAGGGGGCGGTTCGCTCGGCTTCCCGCTGATGAAGGTCAAGGTAACCATTACCGGCGGGCAGGCGCACGAGACCGAGTCGAACGAGCTGGCGTTCCGGTTCGCTGCGGCCGATGCCTTTGAAAAGGCCTTGCGCGACGCCGGCATCGTCCTGCTCGAACCGGTCATGCGACTGGAAGTCACCACGCCGGAGGACAGCGTGGGGGATATCGTCGGCGACCTTCAGCAGCGGCGGGCCCTGATCCAGCGGACGCACGTCCGCGGAGAGACGACGGTCATCGAGGCCCATGCCCCGCTGGCCAACCTGTTCGGCTACTCCAGTGCCATGCGCGGCCTCACCCAAGGCCGCGCCACCTGCTCCATGGAGCCCCATTCCTACGGCCCAGCACCCCCCGAGGTCCTGAAGGGCTTTACCTAGTCCGCCCCCCTTGATTTTCGCCGCCCGCGCGGCTAAACTTCAACATTCGAGTTTATCGCAGCCGCCTCCCGGCCTCCCGCCGCGGCAGGTTGCGGCCCCCAATCCCCGATAGCTCAGTTGGTAGAGCGAGCGGCTGTTAACCGCTAAGTCCAAGGTTCGAGTCCTTGTCGGGGAGCTTTGGAACCGTACCGGACCTGACGGTCCCCAGTTAAACGCCGAGAGTCTCGGCGATCGGCGTTTCGTGATTTGGCCATGTTCTGGCGGCGATTTGCGACCCCGGCCGAGCGGTTCAAGAGTCTCCATATCGAGAGAGAGCAATTGGGGCCCGAAAGGTTCCCCGGGGTTGCGACCGCACCTGGAAATCTTGCTCCAGAACTCTCTGCATCTTTCTGGAACCTAGGACGTGCTCGTCAAGTTTCCCTGGCCGTCGATTCGATCGCGGTGCCGTTTGGTCGCATAGGCGTCGCCAGCCTTCGGCTGTACACTGGGGAATGGATGTCTGCCATGCATGAAGGTGGTATCTCGACATGATCACACGGCTCTATGCGAATAACTTCCGTTGCTTGGTCGCATTCGAGGCGGAGTTCGACTCGTTCGGCGTGTTGTGCGGACCTAACGGGGCCGGCAAGAGTTCGGTGTTCGATGCGCTGCGCCTTCTGAGGAATCTTGGCACTGGCGATGCGCTTCTCGGCGGGACAGGTGAGCAGGACATCCCTGGGCTCGAGTTCACCGATTGGCTCGATAGCACAGTGCAGGAGTTTGAACTGGGCCTCACCGTGGAAGGACATGCGTTCGATTACCGTATCCACATTGAGCAGATAGCGGATTTCGAAAAGCCCCGCATTATTCATGAGAAAGCCGTCTGTGACGGTCAGCTATTGTTTGATCGCGACCTGGATGGCGTGCGATTCATAAGGGCCGATGGCGCTCAGGCCGGCTTTCCGCTGGACTGGCGGCAAGCGGCGTTGGCTGCCATCCAACCTCGCGGCGTTAATATCAGCACGGTAGCGTTGCTGCAAGAGGAAATTGCGAAACTGCTGATCCTGCGTCCCAATCCACGCGGCATGGAGCGCGAGAGCAAGGCCGAGGTAAGGCACCCCGATCTGTCGATTACCAATCTCACGTCATGGTATCGCTCGCTGGCGCAGGAGCAGGAGTGGACCGATGCGTTGCGGGATGTGTTGCAGGACGTGTGGCCGGACTTCCGCTCTTTCAGGTTGGTGGATGCGGGACTGAATACCAAAGCGCTGCAGTTGCGATTCGAGCCGAAAAACAGCAAGCCGATCCTGCTGTTCTTCAATCAGCTTTCCGATGGAGAGCGGACGCTAATCGCGCTGTACATGGTGCGCGCGGCACTCGATACCGGCGCGGCCAAGACGGTGCTGCTCGACGAGCCGGACAATTTCGTCGGATTGCCCGAGCTTCAACCGTGGGTGCTCTCGATGCGGGAACTGCTGGACGAGGACCATCAGCTTGTCCTGATCTCCCATCACCCCGAAATACTGAGTAGTTCCGGCAAAGCGAATGGACGTTATCTGTGGCGCGACAACCATACCTCGCCCACGCGGATTGGGCCGCTCATTGTGCCCGCCGAGATGTCTGCGGGCGAGGCAATCGCGAGGGGGTGGGCCCGTGGCTAGCCGTACTCAGATCGTTTGCCTGTGCGAGGGTAACAAGGGCCACAGTATTGATGAGGTGTTCATCAATCGGTTTATCAAATCGCTGAACCCGAACTGGCTACGACCATGGCGCGGCAGCAACACGATACGTCTGGAGTCGTGCGGAGGGAGGAGGAATGTAGCGGAGAAGATCCCAAGGGAGTTGAGAAATTGCCTTGAAGCAGGTGGCGACACGACCCTGATGGTATGGGCCGACTGTGACGACACCTGCCAGGACGGGGATTCGCTCAAAGCGCAATTCTGGACCGAAGCGCAGCGGCAGGGGGTCACGAAGGAGCACTTCGACCGCGTCGTGTTCATCTTTGCCAAGGATCGGCTGGAAAACTGGATCGAGTTTCTGCAGACGGGCGGCACGGACGAATCTAAAGAAGGGCCGCGAGTGAAACACAATCGTACCGTGGCCGCTGCGGCCAGAAAGCTGGCCGATTTCTGCAGAGCCGGAAAGCCAATTGACGGCTTGCCTCCATCCCTTCAGTGGTCGTGCAGAAATTGGCGAGCACTTGCCGAACGCATGAAGTGAGGACGCGTTCAGAAATCGACAGGATATGGCAGGTACGCAAGCCGCCATTCTTCGCGCTACTCGCAAGGCACTTAACGAAGCCAAGCTGCGGGGCGAACTCGTCCCCCAGTGGCGAGATGGCGAGGTCGTATGCCTCCGTCCGGAAGACGTCGAACGAGGACTCTTAGGGTCAGAGCGCCGTTAGACGTTAAGGGATAGTGCATGGCCTTTCCTTGTATGTAATGCAGGAAGGGAATGAACAGAAGGAAACGGAGGAAACAGAGAACCGGATGCTGACGGCCACTTTCGTGTGATTCGTGTCTTTCGTGGTTGACGTCTTGGATTGCGGACGATTCGGGCTGCAGGCGGGATTTGAGTCTCGTCACCGCCAACGGCGCGACCTACCTCACCGGCGCGAACAACCAACTCCACTTCGACGGCGTGTTTTCCTATTCCTACTGGGCCGAAGGCAACCGCACGGCCCGGTTCATCGATGTGAACGCCAATGGTTTTCTAGACGCAGGCGACCACCGCTTTCTGCCGGCCTCTTTGCGGTTTCGCGTTGACGTCTGCTCCACCTGCAGCTCGTGGCGGCTGGAACGCTTAACGGGCTCTTACCCTTCTGGGTGCAGACTACGCGTCTGGGTTGAGGCTGGGCGCAACGCGGCGGACGGCACGACGGAGCGTGCCTGCTACTTTGCTGCAGTTTACACCCAGAAGCGGAAGAACCGCTTAACGCAAAGACGCGAAGGCGCGAAGACGCAAAGAAGTACGGAGGTTGGGGCCGCGGTGGTTGGATGCACAGCTACGGACGGAACACGGACGGAACACGGATAGCCGGGAGAGGTCACAGATGCTTAGGCGATGGCAGACCGAGACGCGCGATCCACTTGATGGCGCTGCGTGCTTGTATGGGCGACGCGCCAGCGCGCAGAAGCTCGAAGCGCAAGCGAGTGGGTCCGATAAGGACCGGAAACGAGGCGCCCGAGACGCGCGATCCACTTGCTGGCGCTGCGTGCTTGTATGGGGGACGCGCCAGCGCGCAGAAGCTCGAAGCGCAAGCGAGTGGGTCCGTGAAGAACCGGAAACGAGGCGCCCGAGACGCGCGATCCACTTGCTGGCGCTGCGTGCTTGTATGGGGGACGCGCCAGCGCGCAGAAGCTCGAAGCGCAAGCGAGTGGGTCCGTGAAGAACCCGACACGAATGAAACACGGGCGTGCAGGCGAGGGTGTGCGTGATATGTGCTTCGCGGGCTCCTGTTCGTCTTCTGGGTTAAGTCTCGATTGACGCCAACACGAAGACAACGATGCGAATGAACAGGAGGAAGCAGAGGGAACAGAGGGAAATGCAAGGACGATTACGATTTCGAGCACGAGGACGCAAGGAATCGGAGATCGCAGATCGGAGTTGGGAGATCGGGGAGGTGCGAACTCGGGGAGTACGAGTACCGCTAAAGCTGAGCACGAGTAGGATGCGGAAGACCGCCTGAAGGCGGGACTGCGAACGGGGGTGGAGGGGTTTCGGCCGCGCAAAGAGGTGCGATTACGATGATGAGCACCGCTATGGCTGAGCACGGGTAAGGGGTAGATGCGATTTGCTCGCCTCAGCCCTCTTTGACCGCGGCGACCAGGTCGAGGATCGCCTTCTTGCCGTCGGCGAAGAACATGAGGCAGTTGTCGGCCGCGAAGAGCGGGTTGGGAATGCCGGCAAAACCGGGACTCAGGCTCCGCTTGATCACAACGACCGTCTGGGCCTTGTCCACGTCGAGAATGGGCATGCCGCCAATGGCGCTGTTCGGATCGCGCGCCACCGGATTGACCACGTCGTTGGCGCCAATGACCAGGACCACGTCGGTCTGGGCGAAGCTCGGATTGATGTGGTCCATCTCCTGCAGCTTCTCGTAGGGCACCTCGGCCTCGGCCAACAATACGTTCATGTGCCCCGGCATCCGGCCGGCGACCGGATGGATGGCGTACTCCACTTCGACACCGCGCGATTCGAGCAGGTTGCCCAGGTCGCGTACCGCGTGCTGGGCCTGGGCCACGGCCATGCCGTAGCCGGGCACGATCACGGCCCGCCGGGCATTGTCGAACAGCATGGCCACCTCTTCGGCCGAAGTGGCTTTGACGCGGCCGCCGTAGACCTCGTCGGCGGTCGCATCGGCCGAAGTCGGCGCAAGCACGCCAAACAATACGTTCCCCAGCGACCGGTTCATGGCCTTGCACATGATGTTGGTCAGGATGAGGCCCGAGGCGCCGACCAGGGCGCCTGCGATGATCAGCACGGAGTTGCTCAGAACGAATCCCGTTGCGCACGCGGCCAACCCGCTGTACGAGTTGAGCAGGGCGATCACGACCGGCATGTCGGCTCCGCCAATCGGGTTGACGAGGAACCAACCGAGAACCGACGCGACAATCACCAGCGTCCAGTAAACGCCGAGCGACGAGGGGCAAAACAACGAACCGGCCAACAACAGGACGCATAGCACGGCCAGGCCGACGTTCAACGCCTGCATGCCCGGGAATACCCACGGTCTCTTGAACTTCTTGTACTCGCGGAGCTTGCAGAATGCGAGGAGGCTTCCCCAGAAGGTCACGGCGCCGATCAGTCCGGCAAGGAATGCCGAGATGATTCCTGCGTCGAAGACCGGCGTGGTCCAGCCGGCGGCCGCCATGGCCTGCCCGGCTCTGGGCTGCGTCAGTTCGGCTCCGGCGACGAAGACGCTCGCGGCGCCGCCGAAGCCATTGAACAGGGCGACGAGTTCCGGCATGCCGGTCATTTGGACCTTGACGGCCAACAGGGCGCCGATGACGCCGCCGATCACCAATCCGACGATGATCAGCGTATAGCTGACCACATCTTGATGGATGAGCGTGGCGACCACGGCGACGAGCATGGCCAAAGCGCCGAGCAGATTTCCGCGTACGGCAGTACGGGGATGCGTCAGCCCTTTCAGCCCGAAAATGAACAGGATGGCCGCCAGCAAATACGCCAAGGTAATAATCGTTGTTTGTTCCATGGATCCCTCAATGATCAGGCAGCGAGTACCAGTCGCGCCAAAACAGTCGGTTGGGAGCAGGACCGCCGGCCGCCTCTGGTGGGAAGCAGCCGCCGGCCATGCCTTCGTCGGTCAGGTGCGTTTCCGCCGGAACATCTCCAACATGCGATTGGTTACGAGAAAACCGCCGACCACGTTAATGGTCGCCAAAATGACGGCCAGCGTCCCCAGAAGGGCAACCGCCCACTGATTCCCGCTTCCGGCAGCCAACAGGGCGCCGACCAGCGTAATGCCGGAAATGGCATTGCTGCCCGACATCAACGGGGTATGCAGGGTGGGCGGGATCTTCGTGATGATTTCAAAGCCTACGAAAACGGCAAGCACGAAGACCGTCAGGGCAGCCAGGAACGGCAGGGCTGCCTGATCGGCGGTACCGCGGCCGGCCTCGGCGGCGAGCAGAATGCAGTCGATTCCCATCAGTTCGATTCCTCCTCGGATGTCTCGCCGGCCGGCGCCGGCGTTTCGATCCCCAATAGTTCACAAACTCGTGGATGAACAACCTTGCCGTCGCGGGCAATCAGCGTATCCCGAGTGATCTCATCGTCCATATCCAACTTCAGTTGGCCGTCGGCGAGCAGGTGCAACAGGAAGGTCGTGATGTTCTTCGCGTACATCTGGCTGGCGTGGAAGGGGACTTCCGAGGGCAGATTGGTCGGCCCGAGGATTGTCACGCCGCCCTCCTTCACCGTTTGGCCAGGTTGCGTCAATTCGCAGTTCCCGCCTCGTTCGGCGGCCAGATCAACCACGACCGATCCGGCAGGCATTCCGGCCACCATTTCCTTGGTGACCAGGATCGGCGCCTTCTTGCCAGGTACGGCGGCGGTGGTAACGACCAGATCGGTTTCGGAGAGGACCCGGGCCATCATCTCGCGCTGGCGGCGGTAGAACTCCTCGTCCATCTGTCTGGCGTAGCCGCCCTTGTCCTCCGCGTCGGCCGACTCCAATTCGAACTCGACAAACTTCGCACCGAGACTTTGCACTTGCTCTTTGACGGCGGCTCGGACATCGTAGGCAGAAACGACCGCGCCCAGCCGACGGGCCGTCGAAATCGCCTGCAACCCGGCCACGCCTGCCCCGACGATAAACGCTCTTGCCGGCGAGAGGGTTCCGGCGGCGGTCATCATCATGGGAAACATTTTGGGCAAGGCCAGGGCCCCGAGCAGGACGGCCCGATATCCGGCGACGGTGGCCATGGCCGACAGGACATCCATGCTCTGCGCGCGGGTAATGCGTGGGATCATCTCCAGTGCGAACAGGGAGACGCCTTTTTCGGCCATTTCCTGTGCGGCCTTGGGTTCTCCCAGCGGATCGGCCATGCCGATGACGGTTTGTCCCCTTCGGAGGTGGGGCAATTCTGAGACTGTGGCCGTGGGGTTCGCCCCGGCCGTACGGACGCACAGCAGGACATCGGCAGCGAACAGGTCATCCTTATTGTCGGTGACGATCGCGCCTTTGGCCGCATAGTGTTCATCGGGATAGCCGGCCAGGACCCCGGCCCCGCTCTGAATGCGGATTTCCACCCCCGCTTTCGTAAGGGAAGGCGCCGCGGCAGGGACAAGAGCGACGCGCTGTTCCCCCGGGAATGATTCCTTTAGTACTGCAACTCTCATAATCGGTTGCCACCCTTTGCCGTTGACGATACGGAATACTAGGTTAGTTTGGTATTATTGCAGGATAGGCTGCGGCCGCAAAGGCCCTCTCTATAGCTATAGCCTTACGGCACGTTATGTGTACATTTTCGGCTGATTTTCGGTAGGGTTTTGGGCCGAAGGAAAAGAGATCGGGTTTTTTACCCAAATCTAGCTTGTGGAGGCTTGCCAAGTCGGCTCGCCGGGATTAAATTACGGGTTTGCCCGTTTCTGCCTGGCGCGAGCGCCAGGCGAACCGAGACTTTCCGCAGAGACTGGACAATGCAGTTCACGAAAACCTACATGGCCAAGCCAGGCGACGTCGAGGCCAAATGGTGGCTGGTTGACGGCACGGATCGTGTTGTCGGCCGGCTGGCCAGCGATATCGCGATGCGTTTGATGGGCAAGCACCGGCCCACGTATACCCCCCACCTGGATACCGGCGACTTCGTGGTCGTTGTGAACGTCGATAAGGTGACGTTCACGGGCAAAAAGTGGGACCAGAAGGTGTATACCTGGTATACCGGGTATCCCGGTCTGCGTAGCGAGACGGCGGGTCGGCGTTTTGCGCGGCGTCCGGAGCTGATCCTTCGCGAGGCGGTCCGTCGCATGTTGCCGAAGAACAAGCTGGGCCGTCAAATGCTCTCGAAATTGAAGGTCTACGTGGGCAACCAGCATCCGCACCAGGCCCAAGGCCCCGAACCGATTGATCTCGGCTCCAAACGAAAATAGCATGGCGCGTCGTTGGTGGCGCAATGCCTATCGATAACATCCCATTTCCCGCGAAACGGCTCAACGAGTTATGACTACGGCCACACAAGATTTCCTGGGGACCGGTCGGCGGAAGAGTTCGGTCGCCCGGGTGCGTATCCGCCCCGGAGACGGCAAAATCGTCGTCAACGAACGTTCCCTGGAGGAGTTCTTCCCTAACCTTCAACAGCAGAACGCCGTCCTGGCGCCGCTGGAGCAGACCGGCGTGCGGGAGCGGGTAGACGTCTCTGTTCGTGTCGGTGGCGGCGGTATTACCGGCCAGGCCGATGCGTGCAAGTTGGGCATTGCCCGCGCCCTGAAACGCTTCGACTCGGAACTGGAGCACGCCCTTCGCGACAGCGGACTACTGACTCGCGATGGACGCATGAAGGAACGTAAAAAGTACGGCCTTCGTGGCGCACGGCGCGGAACCCAGTTCTCCAAGCGTTAAGAACCTTGCCTTGTCTTCCAGGCTACCGCAGGGTTGCGCATGGCGTTATCGGGATGGCTCGTCCTACCGATCGTAAATCAACGAGACCTGTAGGATCATGCGCCTGTGGGGGCGGCGCACGGACCGTCGTTTGTTGATTGCGTGTGCAGGTTCACTTTCTCGGCTTCCCCCCGAAGCCACTGAACATTTCGGCCCGGATCATGCCTCACCGCAATCTCATGGTGTTGCTGGCAGCGGCGGTTGTCTCGCTGGTCTGCCATCAGCGGGTAGAGACGAATCGCTACGGTCGCGTTCTGGCGGACGCCATGATCCAGATCGAGGACCGCTACATCGAGCCGGTGGCTCCGGAAGAACTGTTCAACGGCGCGATGGACGGGATGGTCGGCGTTCTCGACGATCCTCATTCTCAGTTTGTCAACGCAGACGATCTCGCCCGGTTCAACGAATCGCTGAACCAGGAGTTCGGCGGAGTGGGCATGGAAGTGGCCCAGGATCCGGAGACCAAGCAACTCCAGGTGGTTGCTCCCCTGTTCGGAACGCCTGCCTATGAGGCCGGAATCCGCAGCGGGGACCGCATTGTGAAGATCGAAGGGCGCAAGACGGAGGATATGTCGCTCCAAGATGCCGTCCTTCTCATGCGGGGCAAGCCGGGAACGACCGTCACTCTTGCGATTTTGCACCCCGGCCAGTCGGACCCGGTGGACCTGAAACTCGAACGGCAGCAGATCCCGATCGACACGATTCTCGGCGATACCCGCAGCCCCGACGGCGCGTGGAATTTCACGCTGGCAGACCATCCGGACATCGGTTACGTCCGAATCAACGTCTTCTCGGGCAAGACGGTGTCCGATCTCCGCAACGTGCTCCAGACATTGCTGGACAACGGAATGGAGAAACTCATCCTCGATCTGCGTAACGATCCGGGCGGGCTGCTGGACGCCGCCATTGCCATTTCCGATCTGTTCATTGACGAGGGCGTCATCGTCTCGGTCCGGCGTCGCGGCCAACGCGAGAGTTTTGAAGCCTCGCCGGGCGACACCCTGCCGGATTTCCCCATGGTCGTTCTTGTCAATCAGAACAGCGCCAGCGCCAGCGAGATTCTGGCCGCGTGCCTGAAGGATCACAAGCGCGCCGCGATTGCCGGCCAGCGGACATACGGCAAAGGAACGGTTCAGCAGGTTCTCGACCTGGAAGGCGGTCTGGGCGCCCTGAAGCTCACGACCGCCGACTACTGGCGGCCGAACGGCCGCAACATCAATCGCGGACCCGATTCGACGGACGAAGCCGACTGGGGCGTTCGGCCCAGCCCCAAGTTGAAAGTCGTGCTGGACGACGAAGAGTACGAGAAGCTCCTTGTCTGGCGGCTCCGTCGCGATATTCCGGAAGGTAACCACACCGTTGCCGTCGAGGGCGAGCCGCCGGATGCCGACTTCGTCGACCGCCAGCTCGCGCGGGCGATCGAATACCTGACGGGCAACTTCGACGTGGACCATCCTGAAACGGATGGGTCCGAGGAGCGTGCGTTCGGAGCGGGTGCGTCTGAGGAGGGTGCGTCGGAAGCGGGTGAGTCGGAAGCGAACGGCCTTGATGAGAGGGGCGCCGATCTTGCGCCGGTCAAGCCGTAGCCCGGATTATTCGTCTACGTAGGGTGGGTCAAACAAGCCGCTTCCTTGGTGGGTCATCGGTCGCCGGCGCCGGCGTTCTTCCAAGCGGCGGGTTGCAAATCAGCTCGGTTGCGGCTTGTGCGGACCCACCAATGATTTACGCGACCTTGACCCACCCTACCTATCGTGAATAATCCGCCGTAGCAGTTTCGGGCAAGTAGTCGGGGTCGATATCGCGATAGGCTTCGACGATATTCAGCGCATGGTTGCCGATCCGTTCCATCTGGACACCCAGATCGATATTGAGCATTTCGGTCGCCACCTCGCCGCCGGCCGCCATCCGTGCGGTCGCTTCGCGCCGTAGCGACTTGCGCAACTGGTCTGTCGCCTTCTCCAGATTCTGGGCGTGCTCCAGGTCGGCATCGGTCACCGCTCGGAACAAGTGGTCTCGGTAGAACGTGATGAACTCCTGAATCATCCCGGCGAACTGAAGAAGCTCCTTGCTCACTTCGGGATCGAATTCCTTGCCCGATCGGTATTTCTTCCGCACGAGCTTGACCAGCCGGCTGATGCAGTCGGCCACCTGCTCCATCTCGGAGACTACCTGCAACATGGCCGCGACCGAGCGAGCGTGGCGTTCGCCCAATTGATGCGTGGAGGTACGAATCAGGTATGTGGTGATATCGGACAGCATCATATCCGTAGAGCGTTCCATGGCCCGCAAGGCTTCGACATCGGAAGAGCGATCCTCTTTCGCGTGTTGGAAGATACTGACGTACCGGTCCATCATTTCCTGATTCAGCAGGGCCATCCGCCGGATGGCGTTCTCGGCCTCGGGCAAGTTCAGTTCGCCGACATCGACCATATTCTGGGAGATGAATCGCAGCCGGCTCGGGGCGAACTCGTCGCCGCCGGGCTCTTTGATCCAGCGGAGGACGATCCGGGTCAGAAGCGGCGTGAATCCGATCAGAAGGAGGATATTGCACAGGTTGAACAGCGTATGAAACAACGCGAGCCCCACCGCCAGATCACCGCCCAGAGAATTCGTACTCCGGACTGCATCCGGAAGCCGCAAGGCCAGCCACTGAACAAAATCGGTGAAGAACGGGAAGACGCAAAGCATCCACAGGACGCCGATGATATTGAACAGGAAGTGTGCGCGGGCCGTCCGTTTGGCGTCGGCACTCGCGCCCAACGAGGCCAACCACGCGGTAACCGTGGTGCCGATATTCTCGCCCAGCACAATCGCCGCCGACATATCGAACCCAATCCAGCCGTTTGCCGCCAAAGTCACCGTAATGGCCATGGCAGCCGAGGACGATTGCACGCAGATGGTCAGAATGGCGCCCAACGCAATGAACAACAGCAGGGAAAAGAACCCATATCCGCTTAAGGCAACGACCACGTCACGAATCCTGATGGCAAACTCCGGAGAGTTCTCCATCGCTTCGTGCACGTCGGGCACTCCTTCCTTCAGCAGCGCGATTCCCAGAAAGACCAACCCGAGCCCGATGAGAGACTCTCCTACATTCCGGGCTCGGTCGCGCCCCAAGAAGATCAAGGGAACCCCGAACCCCACCAGCGGCAGCGCGATCTTACCCAACTCGAACTTCGGTACGAACGCAATGATCCAAGCCGTCAGCGTCGTGCCCAAGTTGGCGCCCATCACAACGCCGATCGATTCCTGGAGCGTCAGCAAACCGGCACTGACGAAACTCACGGTGATGACCGTCGTAACGGAACTCGACTGCATGAGGCAGGTGGTCAGGAACCCGGTGAACAGGCCGGCGAAGCGGTTCTTGGTCATCGAGGCCATGATATAGCGCATGCGCTCGCCGGCAGCCTTCTGGATGCCTTCGCTCATGACCTTCATCCCAAAGAGAAAGACGCCAAGGCTGCCGAGGATGGTGAAGAAGGTGAACATACGGTCGCAAGCGAAGGGCCAGAGTCCTCGTTTGTGGGGGGGCGGCGCCGATCGTTGCAGGCGAAGCCGGCGCGCAGATGGTTTCTAGGGTTTACCTTGCCGCGGCTTTTCGGTCAAGGCGCCCCAACATGTGCGGTGATGCGACTCGCGGAGGGGCAGCGGGATCTTCCGTCCGACGCGCCGTCTGTGCGGCGCATGGAAACACCGGCGCGTTCAGGGCCCGGAGGCCGTCTCACGCGCGCGATGGCCACCGGGCGGCAGTACGTGTTGGCTAGCGTCGGCCGCCGCCTTTGGATTTGCCGCCGCTGACGGGATTCCCCTCTTCTGGGAAACGGACGTCTCGGCCTTCGGCGTCGAAGCACTCGAAGTGGAGATGCTCGGGCGGAACCCCTTTGACCCCGACGACCTGGACCTTCATTTCACCTTCGGTCTCAAGCCGTGCGAGTTCATGCCGCTTGTTGTTGTTCAGATAATCGGCCACCTCATCGACCACGTTCACCACGATCCGGGTAATCGACGGCCGCTGGCCGGCCAGGATCAGCAGTCGCACGACTTCGAGCGACATGCTTTCGGGCGTCTTGACCACACCGGTGCCGCCGCACCATGGGCAGTCGGAGTAAACGCTTCGCTTGAGACTGGGTCGAATGCGCTGTCGCGTCATCTCAATGAGTCCGAACGGGCTGGTGCGAAGAATCTTTGTTCGCGCCCGGTCCCGTTTCATGGCGTCGCGCAGCGCCCGTTCCACGCCTCTGCGATGCTTTTCCTTGCGCATGTCGATGAAGTCGTTCACCAGAACGCCGCCGAGGTCCCGGAGCCGAATCTGGCGGGCGATTTCCCGGGCAGCCAGAAGATTCATCTGGTAGGCGCTTTCCTCCGCAGAATCGTCGGCCCGGAAACTGCCGCTGTTGACGTCGATGGCCACCAGGGCCTCCGTCTGGTCGATGACAATGGATCCCCCGGCCTTCAGCGGCACCGCGCGACGATGGATCTTGGCAATCTCCTCGTCGAGCCGGTATTTGTAGAACAGCGGTTCCTTGCCTTCGTAAAGCTGGAGCCGATTGACGTACCTGGGCATGACGAGTTGCAGGAACTCTTTGGCGCGTTCGTACGCATTGGGCTCATCGATGTGGATCGAATCGAGTTCGGTCGTGAAGATATCGCGGATCGTCCGGATGATCATGTCGCTCTCTTCATAGATGTCGACCGGAGCGGACAGCTTTTTGATCCTGCGGACAATGACCTTCCACAGCCGGACGAGGTACGCCATGTCGCGAGAGAGTTCCCGCTTGGTCCGATCGGCTCCCGCCGTGCGTACGATGAATCCAAGCCCTTTCGGCGGATTCAATTCGAGCATGATCGACCGCAAACGACGGCGGACGTCGTCGTCCTCGATCTTGCGAGAAACGCCGATTCGCCCGAGGGCCGGCATGAGCACCAGATAGCGCCCGGGGATACTGATGTAGGTCGAAAGCGTCGGCCCTTTCGTGCCGATTCCCTCCTTGATCACCTGCACAAGCACTTCGTCGCCGCGCCTGAGAATATCCTGGATGGGCGGCTTGAACCGGGGCCGGACGCCGGGTCGTTGCGGCCGCGAGCGGGGCGCAACTTCCTCGTGGACGTCATCGTCTTCAGCATCGGCGGGGGGCGCATCGCGCCGCGGGCGTCGGCGCCCGCCAGGTTCGTTGGCGTCGGACGGATCGAATCCTCCCTGGCGGAAGTACTGCGGTTCGATATCGCTGATGTGGAGAAACCCGTTCCGGCCAACGCCGAAATCGACGAAGGCCGCCTGGATGCTCGGCTCCAGATTGACGACAACCCCCTTGTAGATATTCCCGACGTAGCTGTCTTGATTCGAACGTTCGATATACAGTTCTTCAAGGATTCCGTCTTCAACGATCGCGATGCGGCATTCCTCCGGCTGCGAAACGTTGATCAGCATTTCCTGCTTCATATTTGTGCTTTCCAGTCCGGCAAGAGCGGCCGGCACGGAATCGATTCTCGCGAGGGACGTCTCGCGGCGTGCAACTTTCGGGAAGCGGCTTTCTGATGGTCATGCACATCAGCGGACCTCCACGGCGGTTCGCTCAATTCCGGCTCCCTCGCGCGGAAGGTTCGGCCGTCCTAATGCGGCGAACACATCGGCAGGAGAAACGCCTCCACTCGGAGGAACCAGAATCCGCATGGACAGGACACCGTCGCGGAACTCAATCGCATCCAGCAACGGCCGGACGTCAACCGGCGCCCGCCCTCGCGATCGCGCCACCGGCGCCGACGCGGACGCCCGAAGACGATCTACGGCGTCGGCCATTCCGGCATGCAACCCGGGCGGTACGACCACACGATAGCGGAACGCACGCGGTTGAACCTTCGGCGTTCCTGCCGGCAGCATTTCGACCGAACGCAAGTGCAGACCCGGCGGAGAATGCCGAACCAGCCGCGCACGGAGCGCCTCTGCCTTCCAGGATTCCGATAGTTCCAATTCCATGACTTCGTCGAGTCCCTCAATGCCGACTGCCAAAGGGGCAGGGAACGTCACCCGCGGTTTCGGGTGAAAGCCCTCGCTGAAACTCAATGGCAATTCGGCGCGGCGAAACCACCGCTCGAAGCACCGCATCACATCGCGGTGCCCGACAAAACGCAAGTCTCCTTGCTTGCTGAATCGAATACGTACACGTTGTCGAACCATCGCTCGACATCTCCCCACTGCCGCCGTTGGCAGTGGGGCGGCCTGTAACAAACCTTGCGCCTGCGGTCGAACTCCGCCACACGGCCACGTCGACCCCGGACGCCCAAGGGAACGCGCCGACCCCGCGGGCCGGAACGCACCCACCATTATTCCGAAATGCTCTACAAACTCAGTTCAGGAACGCTTTTCTTGAGTTCCTTCCTGAGATAACTCTTGATATCGCGCGCGTTTTCCATGCGCATGGCATGATCGGTCACCGCCTTGCACTGCTCGATGGAAACGCTACGGCATACTCTCTTGATCTCCGGAATCGCGCTGGGCGCAATACTGAGCCTGCGCAACCCCAACCCCAGCAACAACATCGTGTAAATCGGGTTGCCGCTCATCTGCCCGCAAAGGCTGATCGTCTTCTTCCCCTGATCCGCCGCACGAATCGCTCGCACCAGCAACTTCAACACGGCCGGATCCGCCGAGTTGTACAGCGAAACCACGTCCTTATTGCTCCGGTCAACCGCCAAGGTGTACTGGATCAGGTCGTTCGTGCCGATACTCAGGAAATCCACCTCGTCCACAAAGTGGTCGATCATCATGACCGCCGCAGGCACCTCGACCATCATGCCGATTTGCATGTCCCGGTTAAATGGAATCCCATTCTCCTCCAGGTCTTCCATGACGTCGGCCAACACCATCTTCGCCTGCCGCAGTTCCAGCAACGTGGAGATCAGCGGGAACATTACCCACACGTCTCCAAGGACACTCGCGCGGAGCACGGCCCGGAGCTGGGTGCGAAACATCGGCAGGTTGCGCAGGGCGAGTCGAATACTGCGAAGTCCGAGGAACGGATTCCGTTCGTCTTCCGGCGCGGGCAGGTGGGGCACCTTGTCCGCCCCAAGGTCGAACGTGCGGATCACAACCGGCTTACCCTGCATCGCCTGCACCACGCGCGAATACGCCTGGTAATGCACCTCTTCGTTCGGTTCCTCGGAACTGCCGAGGTAGAGGAACTCGGTGCGGTACAGCCCGATTCCCGCCGCGCCGCGATCCACGCAATGTTCCACTTCGTAGGGAAACTCGATATTGCCGAACAGTTCGATCGAAACGCCATCGGCCGTTTCGGCGGGCAGATCGCGCAGGGTCTCCAGCCGGGCCGCCATCGAGGTCTTCTCTTCGACCTCGGTGCGATAGCGTGCGAGCGTTTCTTCATCGGGCTGGAGGACAACAACGCCTTCGTCGCCGTCGATGATGACCGTATCGCCGCCGGAGACCTCGGCCAGGAACGGCCCGATTCCGACGACGGCCGGGATTTCGAGTGCCTCGGCGACAATGGCCGTGTGGCTTCCCGGGCCGCCCAGCTCGGTGGCGAACCCGCGCACGAACGCGCGGTCGAGATTGGCCGTTTCGCTGGGCGTCAGGTTGCTGGCGAGGATGAGGACCGGGGAACTCAAATGCGAAAGCCCCTCGCGCCGCCGTCCGAGCAGGTGCCGGAGCAGCCGCTTCTCGATATCGAAGATATCGGAGGCGCGCTCGGCAAGGTAAGAGCTTTCCAACCGTTGGAACACCTGGGCATAACGGCGGAGAGTCCGGCTGACGGCATACTCGGGGGAGTAATGCCGCTCGCGAATCATCTCGTGCAATTCGCTTCGCAGGCGCGAGTCTTGCAGCATCTGGAGATGGGCCTCGAAGATGGCGCCGTATTTCTCTCCCAGTTCGCGCGAGACGGCCTCGCGATTGTGCGCAATCTCCGTGCAAGCCGCTTCGATCGCCGCTTCCAGACGCTCCAGTTCATCTTCGACCGCATCGCGCGTAACGAACCGCCGCGGGATACGAAATCCCTCGTTGTCCATCACCAGAGCTTCACCGATGGCTACGCCCGGCGAAACGGCTATACCTTGCAGTTTCTGCATGCATACGGCGGCGCTGGCCGCCTATACTAGTTCTTCTTCGGACGTTGCGTCCGACTCGCTGTAACGGTCATCCACCAAAGCGGCCACGGCATCCACGACCGCCTCGGCATCGGCGCCGGAGGCATCAATTTGCAGTTGCTCACCAGGCGCCGCACCAAGCGACATGATTTGTAATACGTCGGTTCCCTCGACCTTCTCCGCGCCCTTGCGCAACGACACCTTCGACTGATGCCGCCGCACAACCTCAGCAATGAGGGTGGCCACGCGGGCATGGACCCCATGCGGATTGACGATTTGAACCGTTCGTGTTGCTACTGTTTGACTCACTTCTAAGCACCGTCCAACGCATGAATGCCCTTTGCAGGGCAAACATAGCGCACCCAACGATCCCGAACCCCGGAATAACGCAAAGAACCTTCTGCGGCGGTTCCGCACAGCAAATGGCGAACCCCGCCGGTTCGGCTCCCGCAGCAGATTAAGCGCCGAACTGATTGTTGTCGGCCTCGTCGAGCAACTGCTCGATATCCTCCCGGCTCTTCGCCTGCTTCAGGAAGCGGCAGAAGGTGTCGTCGCGCAACTGCCGAGAAATGTTCTCCAGGGCCCGCAGATGATCGCCGGGCCGGTCCGGTGGCGAAACCAACAGGAAGAATAGATGAACCGTTTCGCCGTCCAAGCTGGCGAAGTCAACACCGTCTGCACTCACGGCAACGGTGCCGACAAGCTGCTCGACACTGGCATGTTTGGTATGCGGCACGGCAACGCCGCGACCGATGCCGGTGCTGCCCAATTCCTCGCGTTTCAGGATCGCCTTGACGATCCCTTCATACTCATCGGCCCCGATCGAACCGGCATCGAGCAGCGACTGGACCATTTCACGAATGGCCCCCTCCTTATTCGTCGCGCTCAGGCCGGCGCGAATTGCCTCACGGCAAATAAAGTCGGCGAACTTCATGCACCTTTTCTCCCTTCATAAACTTTCACAATCCGTCTCCGCCGGCGGCTGCCTGCAAAACCAGACGCATCTGCCGAACGATACGGAATCTTGTATTCCTTGGAACGTTGCGAGAACGATGCCCCTGCACGCTCTCGCCACGACATCGATGCCTCGTCACGAGACTTCCGGGGCGGCCTCGCCGCTCGGCTGCCGGTGGACCGGCGCACGATGCCGATCTCGAACCTTGTCCTTGTGCTTGCGCAACTGCTGCTCCATCTTCTCAATCACGTCGTCAACGGCAGCCATCAAATCGACTGCCTGACTCGTCGCAACCAGCTCATGCTTGTGCGTTACCGATACCTGCAAATCGACAACCGGCGCATCCCGATGCTCCAGGTCGACGGTCAACTCTATGGCACTGATCCGATCGAACAGGCGGGGAAGCTTCTGCAGTTTGGATTGAAGCTTCTCGCGCGTTGCGTCACTAATCTGTCCGTGGCGGGTCGAGATATTGATCTGCACCGAATAGGCTCCTTGCTCATCGCCGGCAGGCGATTCTGGGGTACGACTACCCTCCGTCGGCAGTCAAACCTGTTATTGTAGCGGGAAAAACCCGGGGCCACAAAGGCCATGGGCGAGAAAAAACGATGCCCATATCCCTCCTTAGGGCGGCTACGGCGACCGCAGCCGACCGCAACCTCTGTCTACCCAATCCAGTTTAGCTTTTCCCGTATCGGCTGCAAGTACGTTGCCTCCCGGCTGTTTGTTCCAAACCAAGAAAAAATACCCGCCACGGGGGGGCGCCGCAAGCCAAATGGCATCGTACACCTGCGTTCGGGTGGTTCAGGTTCTTCCGCTTTTACCGCCTGCCTGCGTGTGGGGCAGGGGGATGCTCGCTACAGCCTGAAATCGCGTATTTCAGATAGGAGGGGCTTCCGCCCGTCAAGGCCAGGCCCGGACAGGTGTCCATCCTCGAGCAGCGCAGAAACGACGCGCGGCGAGCGTCGCTCACTTCCGCTGTCCGAACAGGCCGGTTGCATACCAGATCCCGTTGCTGCCTCGCTTCATATCATAGGCATACAGATCGTGCCGGGCCCGAACGGCGCTCCAGTGGCCCGACGAACACCGCCAAGAGCGAACGCATTCGATCGCCGCTTCGACCAGGCGTTCGCCCGGCCAGCTTTCCGCACAGACCTCGCTGGCGACGAGGTTGCCGGGAAGCATTCGGGTAATCCGATGGAACCGGGTTTCCCAGAAATGATGTCCTTGCCGGCGGATGCTCGCCTGGTATTCGCTGTGCTGGGTAGCCTCGTTGATCAGATACGAACAGAGGGCTCCCTCTGTACTCTTCGGGCGTTCGGCATGAATGCGAACCGCATAGATCAACGTACGCTGGGTCAACGTTCCCGGCGGCAGACCGAGAATGACCAGCATCTTGTCGGCAGAATACCACAACTCCCGGGTGACCGGGAACGTACTGACAACTCGCTTGTAATAGGGCGCATCGCAGTGGGCGTAGTCAATAATCGCAATGCCTGGTTGGCCGAGCATCTCCTCGAAAGCCGGGTGCTCAATTAGCGTGATCTCCCGCTTGGAACCATCCGTCTCGATGGTCATCTTCTCGCCCAACGGCACCTGAATGCAGACGTAGTCGGCCATCGCCTTGCACACCTCCGGTACCGAGAGAGTCTCCTTCTGGAAACGATTGCACAAGGCATTCCCTTCAGGATCGCAGAAGAACACCAGAAGCATCTTCTCCTGGCTCTTGGCCAACGCTAACGCCTTGGCGTAATCCGTTTGCCAGTCAACGGTCGCGGGCGAAGGCAGTGGATCCGACGCAGGCAACCCGGCGGCCAGACTCTGGCAGCATGTAAGGGTCAAGAGGAATGTACAGAACAAGCCAGGCAAAAAGCGGGACATGGACAATCTCCGTGGTGCAAAATCAGGTTTGAATCGTCCGGAAGACGCCGATCTGCTAGAAAAGGGCTGAAGTGCCGACTGAGCTATACTTCCAGCACAGACTCACCTTGCCCAGTCAATCCATCCATGCTAACATGGCAACATGGGCAATTTCAAGCATCTTTTCCGCTTTCGCTGCCTGGGGTAACTCTGCACGACACGGAACGGGGCACCCACCCAAATGGGTGAATCACCATAATCTAAGGAGGGTTGATATGACCAGTCGCCGTTTCTTCCTGCTAGCAGCGGTGTTCCTCGCCATTTGCGGGATGGTCGCTGACCAGGCATTCGCGGCTGAGCCGTCAAACGCCACGATGCAACCACTGCTCGACGCGGTGACGGTCGCCAGAGATCGCTTCCGTCCGGTCGGCGAGGACGATGTGCGCAGGGCCCTCGACCAACTGTCCAACGCCACCGCGAGGCTTGAAAATCGGCTCGCCCTGGACGGCAGCAACGGTCAAGCCTGGCGAGAGTTCCTGAAGGTCGACGAACTGAACGAACAGCTCCGGCAGAACCAACCGTCGCTGGATGCCCTGGAGACGATCTACCGCCGGTTCAACTCGGGCGCGTTCGGATCGAACCGTCGTTGTTTCAGTGACGTGCGCGAGGCCCTTCTTCGCACGATCCAGGTGACTCGTGCAACAGGCACGGCAGAACTCGATAAGGCCTATCGGAAGTATATCGATGCCCTGGCCGTGTATCTTCGCACCTATGTCCAGAATCCCAACGCCGAAATGGCCGCTCGGATCGGCGAAGCCCTCGACTGGCTGGACAGCATCGGGCAGGCGCCGGATCTGCTTGACACGGTGCGCGACCAGTTGGCGCGACCCAATCTCTTCGTGACCGTCTCCAAACGACTTGTCGCCGCCGGTATCGAAGAGCCTGTCGATGAAACGGTTCCCGTCCGAGACGTCATTCTTGGGACCGATCTTTACGGCACGGGACACAATGTTGGCGAGATTACCCTGGCCCTCGTTCCCAATCAGGACCATGCCGTCTTCGATCTGACCTACCGCGGCATCACCAGCACGCGCAACACAGGGTATAACGGTCCCGTGGTGATCTTCAGTAAGGGAACAACGGGCATCGGCGCGACGAAGCGACTGTGGCTGAATGCGGCAGGATTGGCTAGCCACCCGGCCCGGGCCAGGGCGACAACCCACTCCAACATTCTCGACATCCAACCGCAACGAGGCGGCCGAATGGTCGAGCGGATCGCGTGGCGAAAGGCCTCCGAACAGAAATGCCTGGCCGAATCCATTGCCTCGCAACATGCCGCAACACGCGCCGAACGCCAAATGGATAGCCGTGCCGGCGTCGTCCTCGATGACGTCAACAGCAACTTCGAAGACAAGTTCCGCGAGCCAGCGGCCGAACGCAACCTCTTCCCGAGCGAGCTGCAATTCCGCACCGACGAAGATGCCTTGCACGTTTTGTGGCGTCAGGCGTCCGCGTCGCAACTGGCAGCGCCGACGGAACCGCCGGCGGCCAACGCCGAGGCCGACCTGACTGTGAGAATTCACGAATCGATGGCCAACAATGCCGCCCAAACGGCTCTGGCAGGCCTGACGCTCAACGAAGATGAGTTCCGCATGGCGGCCAAGGAGCTACTGGATCGCGTTCCGGAACCGCTCAAACCCATTCCGGGCGAAGAGCCCTGGGGCGTCAGTTTCGATCGAACCCAGCCGATTGAGGTGCAGTTTGCAGACGACGGCTTTCGTCTGACGCTCCACGGTCGGCGGTATTTCCAGAGCGATAAGGCCCACCCGGGCATGGATGTCTCGGCCAGCTACAAGATCGTTCGAGACGACTCCGGCTTCCGGGCCGTGCGGCAAGGTGACGTGGAAGTCGTTCCGCCGGGACTTGGTAAGGACGAGCGCGTGGGCACGCGTTACCAGATCATTCGCACCTTGCTGATCCGACGATTCGATCGAATCTTCGAGAAGGAAGTCCGTTTTGAAGACATCGAGCTTCCCGGCAAGTGGGGCGCCAACGGGCCGTTGTCGCTGGTCCAACTGCGTGCAAGCGACGGATGGCTTACCATCGCGTGGAAGGCGCGCAAGTAGGTTGCCCGGGCGATGGCTCGCCCGTTTCCTCGCACCGTCCTGCCTCGGCCAGTCGCCGGAAACATCCTAAGGGAGCTTCTTCCATGCGACTTGTCGACGCAGAGTTTCAGGCGATGAACGGCCCGACGAGGCGGGCGTTGCATCGCTGGGTGGAGTTTCCGCTGCTGAGACTGCTCGGGGTGAAGGTTCACGGGCACGATGTCCTGGAAGTCGGCTGCGGAACCGGTTTCGGCGCGCGGCTGCTGATGCGTTTGCAGCCGAGCAGTTATACCGGGATCGACCTGATGCCGGAAATGATCGAGTTGGCCAGGCAGCAACCGGGCCTGGCCGACGCCGAGTTCCTGGTGATGAATGCCGCCGATATGGGTGTTTTCCCCGACGAAAGCAAGGACGTCGTCATTGTATTCGACATGCTGCACCACGCTCCCGAGTGGCGTGACGTGCTCCGCGAATGCCATCGCGTTCTGAAGCCCGGCGGGCAGATGTTCCTGGAAGAGGTCGATTCTTGGGCCGTCCGCATTTGGGACGCGTTGTTCCATTGGGACCATCCCAAGGCCGCCCTGTTCCAGCGCCGGGAATTGGAGGACCAGCTCCGCAACGTCGGTTTTCACATCCGGCGCCGATTGCCGCTGCTGCCGTTCCGGCTCTATTGCGTTGCAAAACGCTGACGTGGCCTCATCAAAGCGGTTCACCCGTTCACGTGTTGCGGCGCTGGTGGCCGTGCTTGGCAATCCAGTCTCTGGCGTAATCGACGGCGGCCAATCCCTTGTTGCACAACGGGGTGCAGTGGAAGATCAGGCCTTCAATCTGCCCGTCCTTGTAGAGCATGAGGGCGTAATCGAGCTGCTGGGCCATGAAATCCGTGCTCAGCTCCTTCTTGCCCCCGAAGTCCCACATGTAAATGCCCAACAGGGTCGGCTTGTCGGGGACCAGCGACCGATACTTCTTGAAGCTCGCGTCGATCTTCTGGATGTCGCTGCCGTTCCAAATCCAGAGAGAGACCGTATCCACGTACTTCATCACCGGTTTGATCGCGGGGCACAATTGCGCCGTGTACAGCACCACTGCCAGATCGAGACGCCGCCGATACGCTACCGTCTCTTCGTGGAGCTGCTGCATTTCTTCGATGGACAAGGCGGCAGGGGCAGGCACGGTCTCGGACTCGCGGTCGAAGCCCGGACTGTCGCCGAAACGGAAGAAGTCGTCGAGATAATAGCCCGTCAGGTTCGGCGTCGTGTCTCGCAGCCCGAACACGTAATCCTTCAACGCGCGATACGACCGGTTGGAGCCGCTCGAAAGGTTCCATGCGATCCGTTTCACATCCTTGAACTGCTCGCGATACTCTGCGTTTGGGGTCCCGCCGCGGATGACGCACACGTTCGGGATGCCCATCGACCGGATACCCTCGGCCATGCTGATCGGCGGACTTAGCGGGATGTTGTAGGGGCCGTTGGGACCGTCGTAGACGCCCGAATCGTGCCCCCACATCCAAAGGCGGTCTTGCAGGTTGTCTTCGTAGGCAGGAACCTTCGTTTCGGCAGCACAAGTGAGTGATTGGGTGGACGATAACGCGCCCAGTGCAGCCAGAGCCGATGTCTTCTTGAGGAACTCGCGACGATCCATAGGTATCTCCATTCGTGGTTCGTTGCAGCATTGCACCTGCCAGTGTAGTCGCCGCCCTTACTGTGTCAAGAAGGCCCAAGCATGACGGTTGCGTATCGCGTCCGCGCACGGTGCCCTTCAGCCGCTGCGGTTCGTTGGGAAAGGTCCGCCCGGACCACCACCCGGTATCGTGTCGGGCCGCGCGGCCGGTACCGCAGGTAACCAGAAGGCGCGATATGCCAGTTGAAACCTGACTGTTTCGTGTTTAGAATACGAGCACTCCGAAGTAGGGTTCTTGGAAAACCAAGAGAGACCGGCCGTGGATCTCCGTATATTTTTGCGTGGCATAGGCTTTTTCTGCATCGTTGCGATAGCATTTCAGACGCGTTGTCTGGCGGCGCCCGCATTTGAACTTGAAAAACGCGACATCCCGTTGGGCAGCCGCCTCGAGATATCCGCCATCAAGCAACTGATAACGCAGAAGGACATCGACGCAGGAGAATTCGACCTCTACCTGACAATCACCAAGGGGCAGGCCTGGACCATCGCGCGCGGCGGCATCTGGATTGGCGACGGCGTCAGCCGGTGCGAGCTGGTTGAGTCTCCCTTCAAGGGCGATGCGGCCAACTGCGGTCTGATACGTCCGACGCAACCGCTACGCTTGCGGTTTCAAGTGAACAAGAACGTGGACTTCGGCAAGGACCTCGTGCTGACACTCGAGAACGGCATTTATTCGTGGGGCGCGCCGCGTGGCCCATTCGATCTCCTCCTGTGGCGCGGCGCCCAAGTCTTCCTCGCCGCGCGTCCGATTAGCACCTTCCCTCGCCTCTTCACCATCGATGCCAGTCGTCATACAGGCAAGATCGTCCGCTACCGGTATGCATTCGAAGGAGTCGAACCGGTCGAATCGGAGAATCCCGTATTCAAGATCCGAGTGCCGGCCAGCGGCAACCTGACGGGGACGGTTACCGCGTTTGATCAGGCAGATCGACCGCGCGAGTTCCCGATCCGGCTCGAGCAGCCGCCTGCGAAACGCCTGCCGCCCCTGGATACGCTGCTGGTCGGGGTTTGCATCTATCCGGAGGAGGAACTGACCGGGGAAGAGATCGCGGCCCTCGAGGCCGATGGAAAGACGGAGTGGGGCGGGCCGTATCGGCGCGAACGCCACCTGCCGGAATACTATATCGACCAGGCAATCCGGGAAGAACTAGGGAACCTTATCGTCGCCTGGCCCGGCACGAACGAAAACAAGAAGGAAGACGGTACGAAGGGCAATCTTCAAGAGAAACGAATCCGGCGCGAAGCAAAATGGGTCAAAAAGCTGGCAGAAAGCGGCATCTACTACATGACCATTTACCAGAATTGCGGTCGCAACCATGCCGAACTGCTCCATGAAAGCGCCGACAACAAGTACTTCCTGGGCAACAACATCGGCGAGTTCAGCTCTTACATCTATCAGGGGCGGAACGCCGCCGATGCCTGCGGCGTTCCCCAGAAAGGCAACCTTCGCGAGTGCCGCGATTGGTTCGTCAATCAGTGGGTTGGCCGCTGTACGCAGCGAAACCGCGAGAGTTACGACTTCATCTGGTCCACCTGCGGGGCAGCGATCGGCGCGCACGAAATGGAGGGCGGTGTCGATGCGATTCTGAGCGAACTCTACGCCATTGGCGCTTCCAATCTGAGCTATGCGACAGCCGAAATGCGCGGCGGCGCACGCAAATGGAAGCCGGCATACTGGGGCGGCTGGCTGGCGCAGGAGTGGCAGACCGGAAACATTCCGTATCAGGCGGAACAGAAATACCAGTTGCTCCGCGCCGGGCTGTACCAGCAGTACTTGATGGGCAGTTCCGTCATCGTACTCGAATCTGGAACGCAGACCACGCAAGCCGGATTCTACACGAAGGACAGCGGCAAACGGAATTACAGCGCGCGCGAAAAGCCGCCGACCCGCTACCGGAAGGAAATGCGCGATTTCTACCGCTATGTGAAGACGCATCCGCGCGATCGCGGAACGCCGGAAACGCGTTTCGCCCTTGCCAATGGCTACTGCGATTCGTTCGTGGGCATCTTCATCGATTGGCTCCCACAGTGGTCGCAGTACGAGTCCGCAAAAAAGAACCCTCGCTGGCTCTACGGCGCGCCAGAGCAGACGTGGCTGGCAGCCCAATCGGTCCTGTTTCCCCTCTCGCAGGATGTGCTCAAGCCGTATCGGAACTCCTGGCTCTCCGGCTCCCCCTTTGGGCAGGTGGACATTGTGCAAATCGACCCGCTGACAACGGCAGACGATCTGGGTTCCTACAACGTCCTGGCCTATGCGGGCTGGAACAGCATGACCTCGCGAATCGCGCAGACGCTTGCAAAGTATGTCGAGAACGGCGGGACGCTGTTCCTCTCGCTTCCCCATCTCTCGACGCGGCTCGATCGCGAATACGTTGACTACACCGCAAGCGATCTGGTCGGTTCTGGCGATCTTTCGCTGCTAATCGAGGCAAAGGTAGCCGGACGACGCGCCGGCAAGGGGAATGGTTCGTTCCAGAAGAACTGGGCGAATATCCGCGCCGGCTCGCCCCTCGTCATGCCTGCCGGCGAGCCGATCGCAGATGTAACCCTCGGCGAAACGGTGGAAACGCTCGTTCGAGATTCGGCGGGACAACCTCTGGTGATCAGCCAGGCGCGCGGGCAAGGGCGTATGGTGCTGCTCCTCACTTGGGAGTATCCCGGGAAGAAGACGATCGCACCCCTGTACAAGAACCTACTCGCCGCCCTTGCTGCGGCAGATATGGGGGACGTCTACCTGACTGAATGCGGCGCAACCACTCCGCGAGAAACGGATCCGAACTTGTCCGCCGTTGCGTACGCGGTCTATCCTTCCAAAATCTATGTGCTGAACCTGGATTCGCAGGCGGAGCGGGAAGTGGATCTGCATCGGGGCGGGACGACGGAAACGCTGACGCTTCATCCGCTCGAATTCCGCGAGATCGCACGGTAGTCCCGCAAGAGCCGCACTTTCACGGCCACGATGCGGCCCATGCCGCAGTGCTCGGCCGCAGGTTCAGGAATGGCAACCGTTCACAGGGGATTGCTCCCCTCGTATGCCGTGGAGAAACATGGCTTGCGCCGCCAACCCGTCAGCGGCTACAATTGCGGAATGGGGCGTCCTCGCGCACGCTCAATACGCGTCGCCGTCGGTCAACTGCTGTTCGACCCGATCGGCTTGCCAGGCCAGGGCTGAAAGGGTGCGGGTTACAGTGAGCGGGTCGATGGTATCGGCCATGTGGTTGGTTTGCAGAACGACCATTTCCGTACCGGCGACCTCGCGGATGGCGAAGGCCCCGTGCAACAGTCTTGTATTGTACCGCAGCAGGCTCATGGCGTTCTTTGCATGGAAGGGGCCGCAGATCGACCAGTAGTGAACCATCCGGTTGCCGTTCGTATCGGTCCGGTCGAAGTCGACGAACAGTACCTGCTTGCGCAATTCGCCGACCGGAACGGTGAGGCGGAGTTGATCGTCCTGCTTCTCGACGGTATAGCCGGCGGCTTCGGCCACGTTGCGGACCATGGTCTCCGGATCCGTCGTGACGGGCGCCAGATCGGCGAAGCTGGGCCCGGCATCGACGCCTGCCGCGGCGGTTCCGGCCGGCGACGTCCGGGGCAGTCCGTTGGCCGTACCCGGTTGCGGCGCGGCGGCCGGAGCCGCCGGCGAGTTACTTTGCATGGCCTGCTGGATCATGCCGGGCATCATCATTCCGAAACCGGCGCCGAGTCCCATTCCCATGGCGCCTGCCTCGCCCCCGCCGCGTTCGGCCAGTCGCGCCATGCTGTTGGCCGCCTGGAACTTCATGAACGCGTTCAGGTCGCCCACGGCGCCCATCGCGCTTCGGGCGTCGATGGCCTTCTGCACTTCTTCCGGCGGAGTAATGGCATTGATGAAAAAGTCGACCAGTTCCAGCCCGTACTTGGCGAACTCTTCGGCTACCTTCGCACGCGTGCCGGCCGCAATGGCATCGTATCTTGCCGGCAAGTCCAGCAGGCTGATGTCGAGCTTGCCCATCAGTTCGGCCAGGCGGGCCACGACCAGGTCTCGCAGGTATGCGGCGATTTCCTCAGTTGTGTACTTGCCCTGAGTTCCAACCAGCGTATTGATCAGCAGAGGCGAATCGGCCACGCGGAACGAAAAGTTGCCGAAACTGCGCAGCCGGACCATTCCGAAGTCGCGATCGCGGTAGGCAATTGGCTGGCGGGTGCCCCACTTCTGATCGACGAACGTCTGCTTGCCAATGAAGTACACCTGCGCCTGGAACGGCGACTGCTCCCAGGGGATGGTCAGAAGTCGGGTCAGGATGGGCACGTTGGCCGTCGTAAGCGTGTGCCGGCCGGGGCTGAAAGTATCCATCGCCTTGCCGTCGCGGAAGAAGACCGCCTCCTGATTCTCCTGCACGATGAGCTGCGCGCCCAGCTTGATATCGGTGGAGCCTTGCGGAGGAATGCGGTAGACCAGCGACTGGTTGGCCTCGTCGAAGTACTGAATGACCTCCAATCGAATCGCCATGGGTATCTTTCCGTGTCTCGGGGAATTGCTGTTGTTCGTATCGATCAATGTCCTTGGAGCATATCTTGCCGCCCGTCCCAGCGGCGTTCGGCGTCGTCGAGCAGGCTGAGGATCTCGGGGATCTGGCGGGCGACTTCCTGGCCGTCGGGCGGAAGCTGCTCGATCTTTGTGGCCAGCGCTTCCACGTGCTCCATCATGGCCAGGTCATGCTCGTAAACGCGTTCCAACAAGGACTCGTCCACGCGCACCAGGTCGAAGAATCCGCTGTAGCCTTGCACGGCTCCGCGGATGCGCCCGATGAGCTTATCGAGCCGGCCCCTCATGCGATCCAAGTTGGGCAGCACGTCGATCTGTCCCGCATCGGCCAGCGAACGCGACACCGCATCAATCGCCCGCTTGGCGCGCTGGAGACGGTCGGCAAGCCAATCCCGTTGCAGGTCGTCGCTTTCACGGCGATACTCTTTTTCCAGGTAGCCTCGGAACCCGGGAATCCGACGGAGAAAATCCTCGATGAAGTTCCGGTCGCGGGTATGGTCTTTGGGTTCCGGCATGGGGCCCCTCCCGGTGACGATGGAGTACACGATGTGCATGATACGTTTTGCTATTCGTCCTGGGAAGCCGTTTCTTGGCCGCCCAAGGCGCCTCGCAGGCATGCGTCCGAGCGACAACGGCGTTATTTTCACCCCAAAGACGCCGATTTCGCATCAGGCACCCCTTGCAGAAGGGTTTACCCTCGGCATTGGCGGGGGCTGAACTTCAAAGTTTGGAATTATATGAAGCCGGGTTGCGTCTATAATAGAGTTTAGGGAGGAGGCAAGCATGTCCAGTAGTGTGGCAACCCCGACGGCCCCGGATGGCGGTGCGCCTGAAGCACCCCCCAGTCAGGCCGAAGTGGTCATTCAGCGGCAGTTGCAGCAGGCGCGGCGGCAGGTGAAGGGCGTCGATCTGGCGGCCGGGCTGCTGCGCCTGACGATCGGCGTGCTGCTGTTCCTGCTGGTGTTCGCCATCGTGGACCATTGGCTGGTGACCGGCGGCCTGGGCATCCTGAGCCGGATGTTGGCGGCCTTGCTGTTCGTTGCCGGAGCAGGCGTCTACATGGCTCGCGAGATTCTGCCGGCGTGCCGGTTTCGTATCCATCCGCTGTTCGCTGCCCAGGCTTTGGAGCGGGGCCGGCCCGGAGTGAAGAACAGCCTGATCAACTTCCTCCTGCTCCGAGAGCATCGGCAGCAGATGCGTCCGGCCGTGTACGACGCCGTGCAGCGGCGGGCGGCCGCCGATGTGGCCCAAATCGAAGTGGAGGCCGCGGTCGACCGGGCGCACGTGTTCCGCCTTGGCTATATGCTGGCCGGCGTGCTGGCATTGTGTTGCGTGTACTTCGTCGCTTCGCCGAAGAGCCCTTTCACGTCGGCCGCGCGACTTCTGTGGCCGTTCGGCGGAATCGCCGCACCGACCCGTGTCACGATTGCCGAAATCACGCCCGGCAATGCAACCGTTTACCTGGGCGATCCCCTGACCGTGACCGGCGTGGTGTCCGGATTACGCGACGACGAACCGGTAACGCTCTTCTTCAGTACGACCGATGGTCAAGTGGTCGATCAGGCGGTCCCGATGGTGCTGCAAGACGGCGACTATCGGCATCGGGCCAACCTGCCGCCGGGCGCTCACGGGTTGCAGCAGGATGCAACCTACGTTCTGGCCGCAGGTGATTTCCGTAGCGACCTGTTCCACATCGCGGTACAGACCGCGCCGGCCATTGTCGTCGATCGCGTCGTATTGCAGTATCCGGCCTATACGGGGCTGTCGCCGCGGACACTCCGCCGGCAAGGCGATTTGCAGGCGATCGAAGGGACCCGCGCCACCATCTATGCCGAGGCGAACCAGCCGATCCGCCGCGCCGAAATCGATCTTGGGGCCGACGGCAAACACGCGATCGGTATGAAGGTCGACGACAGGAAGGCCTCCGGCGCCTTCACGCTTCGGTTTGCCGACAGCGATGCGAGCCGGCCGGAGTTCGACACGTACCAACTCCGACTGATCGACAAGTCCGGCCGGGAGAATCCGCGGCCCATTCGGCATCGGATCGAGGTCATCCGCGATCTTCCGCCGGAAATTGCCCTTGTCGAGCCGCAGAAACAGCAGGCCTCCGTACCTGCCGATGGGATGATAACCCTTCGCGTACGGGCCGAGGATCCGGACTTCGGGCTCAGCCGCGTGTGGCTGCGGGCCGTTTCGAGCGGTCGCGAGCTGGAGGTTCCGTTCCTGCTGAAGCCGACGGCGGACCAACCGGGATTCCGCGGTGCGTTTACCGGCGAGTACGATTTCCGCCCGCAGGAGTTCTCGCTCCAGCCGGGTGATCGGGTCCTGTATTGGGCCGAAGCGGAGGACATCCGGCAGCCGACGCCCGGCCGCGCGGAGACCGACCGTCGATGGATCGAGATCGTTGCCCGCACCGGGGAACCCGCGCCCGAAGGTCGCCCGTCGCCGGCTTCCGATCCCAGCCAGACGCAACCCAAGCCGGACGAAACGGGCCAACCGCAGAAGTCGCCTCTGGAAGAGCCCAACCGGCAATCCGATCCCGCCCAGCCGGATCCCGCCCAGCCGGACGCCGTACAACCAGACCCCGCCACGCCTGCACAGTCGTCCGACCAGCCACAGGCCGAGCCTAAGCCGGATTCCCAACCGGGCGAGCAGGGCGAGTCTGGCGACGAGCAAGGCAAGCAGGACGGTCAGGGCGAAGGCGCGCCGGGCGACAATTCGCAAACCGGCCAGAAAGGCGCCGGAGACGATGGCGCCGCTGGTTCCGCCGAACCTGAGCCGAACCAGCCGGTCGATCCCGATACGAACCCGGGCGATGCGATCGAGAAGATCCTCGAACACCGTCGCCAGCAGGAGGGCAAGCAACCGGATCAGCCAAAGCCTTCCGAACCGAAACAACCGGGCGAGGAGTCGGGCAAGCAATCGCCGGGCGAACAGCCAGAGAAACAGCCCGGCCAGAAGCCGCAGTCGCAAGAGCCGTCGGGCGACCAGCCCTCCGAACAGCAGCAACCGGGGAATCAGCCAGGCGAACAACAAGACCGGCAGCAAGGCGAGCAACCGGCAAGCGATCCGACGCAGCAGCAACCGGGCGGGCAACCGCAATCCCAAGATCAAACCGGCGCCGGACAATCGCAGCCGCAACCGGGCGGCCAGCAGTCCGAACCGGCCGACCAGTCCGGCGGGAAACCCGGCGGACAGCAGCAAGACAACCAGCCACAACCGGACGAGAAATCAGGAGAATCGTCCGAGACGGGCGACACAGACCCACCTGCCGGACAGCAGCCGCACGGCGAACCGGGCGGCCAGGACGGCGATCAGGAAGCCACACCGGGCCAGAAGCCGGCCGGGGCCGAATCGTCACAAACAAAGCCGCAAGGCGGCCCGACCGACAACTCCAGTGATCAGCCGCCCGGCCAGATGCAGCCCAGCCCTGGAAACAGCGACTCGGCCAAGCGGCAGCAAGGTACTACTACCGATCCAAGTCGGGACAAGCCCTCCGGGCAGAAGACCACCGACGGCAATGCTACCGGCAGCGCCGACCGTTCGGGCGGCCAAGCCGATCCGGGAACCGAACCCGGCCAGCGCGACCCCGACGCCAAGCCGCAAGATGGCGGCGCCCAGCCGGAAGAATCCATGCAGCAGCAGTCGCCGGGCGCCGGCAATCGCGCCGAGCAACCCAGCGGCAGCCCCAGCCCGCAGGAAGACAACGTCAACCGTGCTCGAGATCCCGGCCGGGCCGATGGCGACCCGTCCCAGCGGCAGGAGCAGTCGCCTGGAATCAGTCCGAAGCAGTCGGATTCCCAAAGCGATACCGCAGGTGATCGTTCCGGCGGCGGTGAGGAAGGGGGCGGACAACGGGCCAACCAGCCTGGCGTAGGTTCGCCCGGCTCTCAGACCGATGCCGAGTCCGGTGGCAACGTTTCGCAGCAGCCGGGCGACGGCGAACCGGGGAAACGGCCCGGCGATCAGATGGAATCCGACCGGCCAACCGGCAATTCCGCACAGCGCCCCGGCGGTAACCGACGCGATCGCGGCAAACCGGGCGAACAGCAGTCGGGCAAGGGTTCCGAACGACCGTCCGACGGTTCGACGCCGCCGGGCGAGCCCATGCAGAATCCGCCCGATGGCGGGCAGGCGGGCGATCGCGTCTCCGAGGGCCCCGGCGCCCTCGGGTCCGGCAGCCCGACGCAGGGTGGCAACCCGAACGAGCATCATGCCAACGACAATCGCCCGGCCGGCGAACCGGGTGCGGAAGCCGCGAATCTGGAGTTCGCACGCAAGCAGACGGAACTTGCGCTAGAACATCTCAAAGACGAGGCGAACCGGCCCAACTCCGACCTGCTCGAGCAGCTTGGCTGGTCGGAAGCGGAAGCCCAGCGGTTCATCAACCAGTGGGAGCAACTCCGTCGCCGCGCCGGCCGCGACGATACGCAAGGGCAGCAAGCCCAGCGCGATCTGGACCAGGCGCTCCGCAGCCTCGGACTGCGTCCGCGAGGAACCGAGTTGAAGCGGGGTACGACCCAGACCGAACGCATTGAAGGCGTTCGCGAGTCCGGCCGCTTCCGCCCGCCCGCCGACTGGGCCGAGCAGTTCGAAGCCTATACCCGCAGCATCGCCGAAGGCGACCGGTAGCCGCGTTCACTGCCGCACGCTGAACCATCCCGCGAACACCTCTCTCGTGCCACTGCGGTCTCGGCAGTGCCCTGTGGCGGAGGCTTGACTTTGGCGCGTGTGCCAAGCCCGTATTGAAGCATGGCGCTCTGTCGTGGGGTTCCATGCCGGATAAGGAAACGTGAGACGTTGGAGCCTCGTATCTGCCAGGTTGGCGAGAAGAGCCCTAATCGACGACCGCAGACAGCTCGTGTCGGACACCCGCGTCGTGACGAAAGCCTTTTCAAAAACCGCACCCCGCGGTCGCGCTCCCGGTGCGCGCCCGCTTGCAAATCCGCCCTTTCCCTATGGAAGCTTCAATTCGATCACCCAATCCCCCTCCCTTCCGAAGCCCGGCTCGTCCGGGCTTCTCTTGTGGCCGACAGCGGCCTTGACAGGCTCGCATGCGGATGCTATCATTATGATAGCATCGGGACGCCCGAGCGAAGGAGCATACATCATGCCAGATATCCTCATACGTGGGTTGGACGCCCAGTCACTGAAGCGGCTGAAACAACGCGCCAAGCAGCACGGGCGATCCCTCCAGGCGGAAGCAAAGATGGTCCTCGAGAACGCGGCCGGGGCATCGGTGGCCGAGGTATTGCAGTCGGCTCGTAACTGGCGGAAGAAACTGGGGTGTCGTTTTGACGATAGCGCCGAATCGATTCGCGAGGATCGGGAACGATGAAACGCGCCGTGATCGACGCCAGCGTGCTGGTCAAGCTGTTCTTCGAAGAAGACCATTCGGAGGCCGCTGAGCGGTGGGTGCAAACAACGCCGGAACTGCTGGCGCCCGAGTTGATTTGGGCGGAAGCGGCCAACGTGGTTTGGAAACGTTCCCGGCGCGGAGACCTCGATCGCGAAGACGCATCCGAGATCGCCGCACAGATGCTTCGACTGCCGCTGCAAACCCGGCCCTCGGCCGACCTGCTCCCGGATGCGCTCGAGTTGGCCTTGCGATTCGACCGAACGGTGTACGACAGTCTGTACGTCGCCTTGGCGGTGAAGACCAGGTCGGTTGTGATCAGCAGCGACCGGCGGCTTGTCCACGCACTGGCCGACACCCCGCTGGCAAAGTACCTTGTCTGGATCGGCGCCGAGTGACCAGACCCGCTCCGTCGAGCAGGCCGGCCCGACTTGAACCTGCCTTTCATGCCGCCCGCAATCGCGACCATTCTGCACCGTCGCTTTCTCGCACAGGACTCTTTCCGAAGAATTGGGCATACCTCGCACAGATCACATCGCAGTCCGTTGGGTGTGCCTTGACTTGAGAACCAGCAGCACGTAGATTTCATTACAAACTATACGTACTGGAGAGCCCGATGAAGAAGCTCACGCTCAATGCGGAAGAATCGATTGTCGAAGAGGCGAAACGGATCGCCAGGGAACAGGGAACCAGTGTCTCGTCGCTTTTCAGCCGCTGGATCGGTACCCTCGCACATCGCAAGCAAACCGGCGCGATTCCGGCGAACTCGATTGCCGCCCGGGCTCGGGGGATCGCTCAACTGCCGCAAGGGCAATCGGAGAAGGACGTCCTGGCTGACGCACTCACGGACAAGTACGGAGCAAGGCGCTGATGGACGTCTTTCTCGACACGAACGTTCTGATGGACGTCTTCCTGGACCGAGAACCGTTTGTCGCGGATTCCCAGCAGGTCTGGCTCCTGGCCGAGCGAGGCAAGATT
This sequence comes from Thermoguttaceae bacterium, assembly GCA_040772845.1. Lineage (GTDB taxonomy): Bacteria > Planctomycetota > Planctomycetia > Pirellulales > Thermoguttaceae > PWXP01. The sequence continues at coordinate 2,164,674 of JAXGXG010000001.1, read as the reverse complement.
CGAGGGCTTGTTTCGGCGATCAGTTTCCCCAACGTCTACTACGTGATCCGTAAGTTGAGTGGAGTCCGGCAAGCCAATCGCTCGATGACCATGCTTCGCGACGTCTTCGTCCCGGTCGCATGCGACGAGCAGGCTGTTCATCAGGCCATGGATGCCAGGTTCAAGGATTTCGAGGACGCAATCCAGTACTTCAGTGCGATTCGGGCTGACGCCGATTGCCTGATCAGCCGCAACCCGAAGCATTTTCGGACTGCGGATATTCCCGTGCTCACGCCAAGCGAGTTTCTGGTCACCTACGACTTCGCCTGAATCTTGGGGCGATTCGGCTGCGACGTATCGCCAAGGGCGCGGGCTTCCGCTTCCATCATCACATAGTCATCCTGCTGGAAACTTGCCACAGCGTCCAGCATTTCAGCCACCTCGATGTCCGGCCACAAATCACTCGGTTGCACGTTAAGCGCCTCCGCCAGTTTCACGATGGTCTTTTTCTGAGGTCGACAAGTACGATTGAGCATCTGAGAAATCGCAGGTTGCGAACAACCGGCGCGAGCGGCAAGTTCCTGCTAAGAAATTCGTCTTGCTTTCATCTTGCCAGTGTTCGGCCAAGCTCAATGCGTTTTCGCAGGTGGCGTTCGATCTCTTCATCGTCCGCGTCTGGAAACTGCCGTCGAATCCCGGCGCGGGCGACCTCGCAGGCAAAGGTATGCAGGTCGAGCGCGATCTTCAGCCGCTCTTCACCGGTCATGGCCCGGTACCGTTCGATCTGTTGTTCCAGGGCGGCTTCAGGGGTCATTATCAATCGCTCTCACTCGCTTGCCGAGGGTCTATTCTACCCTAACGATTGGAGGGCGGCGCAGATGGATCGTCTTCTTCCGGGGGCAGGTCGACGTCTTCCGGACGAACCCATACGACCTTGCCATCGCGCCACTGGGGGACGAGTTCGCCCCGCAGCTTGGCTTCGTTAATCGCCTTGCGAGTGGCGCGAAGCATGGCGGCTTGCGTACCTGCCATATCCTGATTTCTTTCAGCCCAATTCATCATGCCTGGCCTCCTTCGTCAATGAGTACCGGCGGGGTCTTCGTCGCATCATAGCCTTGCAAGCTATCGACCACAGTATCGCACACACCCCCAAAGCCCGCGCAGCCCTGCTCGTAGACCAACGGAAGAGCATGAAACATGAATGTCCATCACATAGAAGTGCAAGATGCAAGCCTGCCCTTGATCTTCCGACCCCGTCCGACGCCATCGGGATCCTAGCCCACGTCATTGATTCGTGCCTCAAGGTCAGCGAGGGTGTTCATGATCAGATCGAAACCAATGGGCGTCTTCAAATACATATCCCGCATGGCATCGTAGTCGAGACGAAGTGCAGGCAAACGCGCCGGTGGCGGGACCAGCCTAAACGTGCCAGGCCGGGCCAAGTCATAACGAGCCCACCCACTCCCGAAAAAGCGGCTTTTCCATTCGACAACTCGGTCTCGCAAATCGACGTTCTTGATCGCCTGACCGGCGATGGGATGCAAGGCCAACGCCACCGTATCCGCATAGTGTCGCGAGAACCGATCCGGTGTCGGTCTATCCGGGGGGCGATGATGTTCGGCATGAAGTATCGTAGCCTTTTCCCAGAACGAGCGTTCCAGTTCCAACGCAACCACCTCGCACTGCCAATCGGCAAACGCTTGTGGAATGTCCTCCACCAACCATGGTTGGATGGCATGCCGCCCCACAGGACGTTGATCGGTTAGCGAGCCGAATTCCAGCTTCACGGCGCGGTTGAGATACTTCAGTCCTGGTGACTGGGTCGTAGGGTAGTGAAATAGCAGGACTGGTGAATTCGTCGTCGAGTCGGTCAGAAACTCAAACCATGCCGGTTCACTCGAGCCAAGTACCGCAGTGACCGCACGTTCCAGTTCCGGCTGGATCTCCTGCTGGACGACCATCGCACATTTGGCCTCAGCCTCTTTCATCCACCGGTTTGCCCTATTACGGCTGACCTGCGGCAACCGCTCGATGTCGGGAAGCCCCAGCGAATCAGGCGATACGGAGAGGTCAATGTCCTCCGAGAACCGCGCAATGACACCGAATACCTTCGAGAGCGATGTACCGCCTTTGAATACCAGCACGTCGCCGTTCTGAGAATTGAACAGCAGCGCGAGCAACCAGCAAACCCAGAAATCCTTCTCCACGATGACTGGCGACAGGCTGCGCCGTTGCGCCACCTGCTCGAAGTAAAGGCGCCGCTCCTCCAGGGGAAGGAGCAAGAACTGCAGATGCATGATTCAGTCCTCCGCGATGGTTCGGAAGATGGGGTGCATCCAGGCCGGCGCGAACTTGATGTCCTTGAGCAATTCCTGCCTTTGGTCCGCAGGGAGCTTACGTTTCAGTATGGCAATTCGATCGGCCGTCACGTGGGCTTGGCCCAGGTCGCGCAGGGCCTGAATGACCAGGCCGGAGAGTCGCCCGGCAGTTGCCATGTTGCGAGGCGTGGTCTGGCGAAGCTGAATGGTCGTCGCGCCGATGTTGACAGTCCGACTCTGAGCATCCGTGAGGAAAACGACTTTGGCCGGCACCTGCTCGGAGAGGCCCAGAAGATTGGCCGCGTAGGCGCCGGCGGGTTGCAGGCGGGCCTGCTCACGCCCAGCGACAGCTTTTGCAACCGCGTCCGGAGGGGGGAATAGAAGGCCCAGGACGGGATGTGTTTTGGGGTAGTCGTAGATGCCGCGAGCCAAGCGGCGGATCGTTCCTCTGCGGACGAGTCGGTGAAGGGCCAGATCAACAGCTTGACGACTTCCCAGGTCGACGAAATCAGTAGGGACCATGACGCTGCCACGACCACGACGAGTGATCCTCGCAAGAATCCTCGCTTCGATGCTTTTTGGCGTTGGGGTGGACGTTTTCATGTAAGAAATCATACCCCATTTTTCTTACAAGTTCAAGGTCAAATTCCGGTCTTCGAAACCCGTACCTTGGTTCGTCCGCTCTTGCACATCGGCCATTGTGGTGACTTGGTTGCGCACGTTGTCGATGGTATGCCATCCCCAAAAGTGCAACATGCAAGCCTGACCTTGCGCCACGAAAGCGTGGGAAAGGAGGATGACGAACATGACGTGAGTTTGAAACCTTTCATCGGAACCCTGCGGGTACTCAAGCCCGTCCGGTAGAGCTGAGCCGGCAACCGGAAGCGAGTCTTGCGTGGTTGGTGGGGTGACCCACCCTGCGAAGCGTAGACAGCCAGTGCTGAAGCTGTGTGATTGAGCCTCGAAAGTTACTTCATCGCGGGAGCCTTCGTCGTGGTCAGCGCGGGGGCCGCGTCGGCGTGTTGTCATGGCCAGACACGTCGATCCTGCCGGGGTCGGAGAGCAGGGCAAAGGCACAATAGGGGTTCCTCACGAACGTGGGAGATCCTGTCGTTTCCACGGAAGAGATCCCGGTCGGGGCTACCGGGTGACCAACCCCAGGCCCGCCGCCGCGGCGCTCGGCGTCGGTGGGAGCAAACACGCGAGCGCTCCCGTGGTACCGCCAAGCGAAGGAAGACGAAGTGCGGCGGGAGGGGCGGCAGGAAGTCGTAGTGCCCTGATAATACCGAGGAAGCCGGGGAACCCGCCCGCGGGAACCCGGTGGAGGGAAGCGGGGTGCCAGGTGACAACACTGTTGGAGGGAAACATGCCGGAGACATTGAACTCTGAAAGCGTGTCAACGCGACAACAACGGATAGCAGCGCTGGCGAAAAAGTCGCCGCAGATGGCGTTCACGTCGCTGAACCACTACCTCGACCTTGCGTGGCTGCGTGAGGCGTTCCGATGCACGCGTAAAGACGGAGCACCGGGCGTGGATGGGCAAACCTGGTTCGACTATGCGGAGAATCTGGAGGAGAACCTCCAGTCGCTGCTGGACCGGGCGAAAACCGGCACGTACCGGGCGCCGCCGGTGCGCAGGAAGCATATTCCGAAAGGAACGGGCAATGAAACTCGTCCGATCGGGATTCCGACGCTGGAGGATAAGGTTCTCCAGCGAGCGGTCGTCATGATCCTGGAGGCGATCTACGAGCAGGACTTCTATGACTGTTCGTATGGCTTCCGGCCCGGACGATCGCCGCACAAAGCGTTGGACAGCCTGTGGACGCAGCTTATGCAGACGCGTGGGGGATGGGTTCTCGAAGTGGACATCCGGAAGTTCTTCGATACCCTGGATCACGGTCATTTGCGCGAGTTTCTCCAGCTACGGGTTCGCGACGGAGTGCTGTTGCGACTGATCGGAAAGTGGCTGAACGCAGGCGTGCTGGAAGACGGATGCATTACGCATCCCGACGCAGGCTCACCCCAGGGCGGTGTGATTTCACCGGTCCTTGCGAATCTATTCCTGCACTATGTGCTGGACGAATGGTTCGCACATCAGGTGCAGCCCCGCCTGAAGGGCCGAGCGTTTCTCATTCGCTACGCCGACGACTTCGTCATCGGGTTCACCCGGGAGGAAGACGCGCGGCGAGTCATGGACGTGCTTCCCAAGCGTTTCGGGAGATATGGCCTGACGCTCCACCCGACGAAGACTCGGCTGATTGCGTTCCGCAGACCGCCCCACGTGGCCCCTCCCGATGGAGAGCCGCAGGGAACTCGGCCAGGAACATTCGATCTGCTGGGCTTCACGCACTACTGGAGTCGCTCCAGAAAGGGCAACTGGGTGGTGAAGCGAAAGACGGCCGCCAGCCGACTCACGCGGGCCATCAGGACGGTGGCCCAATGGTGCCGGGCGAATCGGCATCTTCCGATCGCGGAGCAATACGCGAAACTATGCCAGAAGCTTCGCGGCCACTTCGGCTACTACGGAATCACGGGCAACAGCATCGCGCTGACCCGTTTTCGTGACGAAGTGCGTCGTGTCTGGCGGAAGTGGCTCAGCCGTCGCCGACGGAAGAACCGCCCGCCTTGGAGCTGGTTTGCCCGGCTCCAAGAGCGATATCGGTTGCCTTACGCGGTGGCCGTCCACTCGGTGTGCCGTAAGCGAAGCGAAGGTGTCACTTGAGGAACCGTATGCGGTAATCCTGCACGTATGATGTTATGAAAGAGCGGTCCTCCTGGCGTTTTGAGGTACGGTTGAGTGTGTTTTACCAACCCATTCTCTCACGTAGGAGGACCAGACCATGTTGTACGTTGGAATCGACCAGCACCGCAAGCAGTTGACCGTGAACATCCGTGACGAACAGGGGGATGTTGTGCTGAAACGACAGGTGAGCACCGAGTGGGATCGGGTACGGAAGTTCTTCGCGGAGTTGCGAGAACTTGCGGAGCCAGAGGGCTTCCTGGCCATCGTGGAAATCTGTGGATTCAATGACTGGCTCTTGGAGATGCTCAAGGGATACGGATGCCGCGAGACGGTGCTGATTCAACCGGAGAAGCGGTCGCGCAAGAAGACGGACCGTCGTGATGCCAGTGCGCTGAGCCAGTTGCTCTGGGTGAACCGGCAGCGGGTCCTCGGCGGGAAGAGAGCGCAGGGCTTGAAGCGGATCATCCTGCCTTCCCAGGAGGAACAGGACAACCGCCAACTTACCTCCTGGCGGCAGCGCACGGCCGCATTGCGCACCCGGACCATCAACAAGGTGCAGCACATTCTCTTGAAGCACAACCTGCAACAGGAATGTCCGACGAAGGGGATGAAGACGAAGAAGGCTCGCCAATGGTTGGCCGACCTGCCCTTGAGTGAAGTGGACCGACTGGCGATGGAGCAGTTGCTTGCCCAGTGGGAGTTGTGGGACGCGCAAATTGCGGAGATCGACGCGAAGATTCAGGAGCGGCAGCAGAAACACAAGACGGCCCCGATCCTGGCCACGCTGCCGGGTGCGAATGCCTACAGCAGCCTGGCCTTGGCCTCGCGGATCGGCGCGATCAAGAACTTTCCGCGTCCGGGCAGCTTGGCCAATTACTGGGGCCTCACGCCTGGTTGCCGCAACTCGGGAGACGCCACTGACCGGCTGGGGTCGATCACCAAGGAAGGAAGTGCAATGGCCCGATTCATTCTGGGCCAACTGGTCGTACATGTGTTGCGGCGCGATGCGTCGATGAAAGCGTGGTATGCGCGGATCAAGAAGCGTCGCGGATCGAAGATTGCTCGGGTGGCGGTGATGCGTCGGCTGGCGACGAGTATTTGGCACATGGTCAAGAACAACGAGGCGTATTGCATGGGTGGTCCTCCCAGGCAACGGCAGAAGAAGGCGGCATGAGGTGAAGAAAACGGCGGAGACGGGATGGGGACCGACTGGCAAAGATTGAGGAGCATAAATGGAGGGGAGGTTGTAGTTGCATCGATCTCCTGCCCGCTGGGCGGGAAGATCCTCGCGGCGCGAGGCCAGCCTGAACAGACCCGTGGACTCGGCTATGAGCCGAGCGTACGTATGAATGAGGCGGCCTTTGCGCCCGCGAGACGGTCGAAAAACATATTCGGTGTCCGGTCTACCAGACCGGAGCGACTGCTTACGAGCAGGCGTATTCACGAAGGGATGGATTGGGGTGCAGCCGCAAAGACAAGATCGGCTGCAAGAAACCTCGCGACAACAGACCGTGACAACTGCGTCCCTAGAGAAGACCGCACGGAGGGCACTCGGCACAATATAGAAGCGACAGCCTCGCCAGCGGTCGCCCAAGACGCGGCTTCGCCGCGGGATTTTCAAGGCATGACTCCGGTGTCCAATGGTGTCGAAAAGAAGACGGCCCCCAGCGACCCTTGGTCACCAGGGGCCGGATGCACCATTGGCGCACCGTCGGTCCGGATATCCCTCGTCCGGTTGCGTCCCCGCAGAGCCGGCTTCCGTTTCTCCGGATACCTATAGTCTACTATGTACTGGCACGATCCGAGGCGAGAATCACCGGGAAATCCGGTGTGCAGGAGATACCCCGACCAAAAAATCGCCGGCAGGCCCTTGACGCAACGGGCTCTTTCAGGGACGGGTCTGTGGGAGCCCCGGGTGAGCAATCACCCGGGGCCACCCGGCCCGCTCTTCCGGGCCATCGTTTCCGGACTCGTCGCAGTAGATTAGCGATTTTTCCATAGCCGACTCCGACGCGCTGGGCAACTCCAAGGAACGGGGAGAACCTGGGTATCGGAATGACAAGCCGATCGGTGTCAGGCTTGCATTTTACACTTTGGCACACGGCGCTGCACTGAACTGAACGTGCCTGCCCAAGTCCCGCTCAGCCATTTGCAGACTTCTCTTCGGGCGGGCAATACCCGATCTACGTCTTTCGATTTGCCATCTCGAACTCTCGGCCACAGCCATTTCACGCTTCGAGCATCGCTGTTCCTCGTTTGCATCCTTTCGTACAGGACGCCAACGCAGACTTCTGCATCAGGTGGATTTGGGCTTCAGTTGCCCGCTCAGGAGTTGATCCAGTTCCAATTCTACGCCAAGTCGTGAGGCCCAATGCCGCAGGTACGTAACATCGAGGGCGCCCTGCTGAACGGCGTATACACCGGCAACATCGTACAATTGCCGCTCCGATGGCGTGAGGCGATTCCAGTAAAGTTTATGCAGGACAATGTCTTCGGCAGTGGTAATCCACGCGTCCACGCCAAACAGTTCAGCACGGATGCGGCGTCCGAACGCGGTCTGCTCGAAATCGTTGTCGTGCAGAAGCCAGAAGTCCGCTTTGAGCGCCGATTGGTCATCCAGGATGTTGAACTGATACGGTGGGCGAAACGCTGATCGGACCGACTCGGGCTGGATGAAAAAGCCCGGATCAAATGCCGCAACAAGTTGGCCAACCTGCCCCGAGTGCAGAATCAGCACGAAATCAAGATCGTGCGTTGTCCGCGGAATCCCCCAATAGTTGCTGGCCATTGAGCCGGTGAGCATATAATCGACACCGGCTTGATTCAGCCGACCGAGCACGTCGATTAGGAATTGGCTCTCGGTTCTCATCGGCGGCCAAGCTCAATGCGTTTTCGCAGGTGGCGTTCGATTTCTTCAGCGTCCGCGTCTGGAAACTGCCGTCGAATCCCGGCGCGGGCGACGTCGCAGGCAAAGGTATGCAGGTCGAGCGCGATCTTCAGCCGCTCTTCACCGGTCATGGCCCGGTACCGTTCGATCTGTTGTTCCAGGGCGGCTTCAGGGGTCATTTGCGCTCTCACTCGCTTGCCGAGGGTCCATTCTACCCTAACGATGGGCGGGCGCAAACGTGTCGGCCGCCGGCGGTGTGGCAGTTTCTTGGCAACGCCTGCATGCGCCTGCAGATTATTGGGTGTTACGTGGCTGAGCTATGAAAGATGTGGCCACCAATCGCCTCGGGCTTCGTTCTGCTCACCCGACACAGCCACGCCCTTTGTGCCTCAGGGACGCGCCACTCAACTGTCAGAAATTCTTGCCAGACCCACCGTCGGTGAAACGCCCTCTCTTCCGCGGCGAAATCGCTCTATCTGGCAATGCCCCCCCTCGGGCCAGGGGTGCGGCATATCATTACGATCGTCGCCTATTCGACGTTTCGTCGCTGGGTTCGCAAGGCAACTTGCCAAGGAACGGCCGGATCGAAGAGACGGTCGCAGATTTCGATGTGCATTCGTGAACTGGTCGTTCGGATCCCCCCAAGAGGCGGGTTATGGCTACAGCCGGATTCTCGGCGAGTTGAAGAAGCTGCGACTCGGCCGGATTTCCAGACAGACGGTCACGAACATCCTCAAGGAAAACGGCCTCGATCCAGGCCCTCGACGTGGGGGAGGACGATGTTTTACCCCGACAGGACCTCGAAGACGGCCGCTGGGCTACAGAAGGGAGAGGGCGGCTAGCCGCCCTCTCCCTTCTGTAGCCCTTTGACTCACCCGTTCCTCGGGCGAATTAAAGTGTGCGGTACCTTTATTCTCGCGAAAGAAGTACCGCCCACCTTCAACTCCCCCGTGCTCATAATCGGAACCCACGCGCGACGTTCGGTATCGCAGCCAGCCAGACAGTTGTCAGTTGGCAGTGACTCGCTGACGGAGGTCGGGAGATAGGTTGTTCGGCCGCGCAAGACCTTCGATTACGAGTACGAGTACGAGTACGAGTGGAAGGTTCGTGCTCGACACCATTCCTTTCTCTGCGTCCTTCGTTTCCTCCTGTTCGTTCTCTTCTTTGTCTTCGCGTTGTAGTCAATCGTGTCGCAATTCAGCAGAGCAGCAGGAGACCGCAAACGACATGAAGCAAGAACGCCCTCGCATGCCCGTTCATGTTCCATCCGTGGTTGGGTCCTTAACGGACCCACTCGCTTGCGCTTCGAGCTTGTACGCGCTGGCGCGTCCCCCATACAAGCACGCAGCGCGAGCAAGTGGAATCCGGCGTTTTGGTCCTTGCTTCGCCGCGGCGAAGCCGCCTATGGAGTGCGGGAACTTGTTACCGCTTTCTGGTCTACAGCCGCCCGCAAACACCCCAGTTCGCGCGTTCCGATCTCCCAACTCCGATCTGCGATCTCCGACACCTTGCGTCCCCGACGTTCGTAGTTCCGCCTTCAGCCGGCTTGCCCAGTATCGCCCAAGACAAGAACCACGAAAGACACGAAACACACGAAAAGAGAGTGAAAATCGAACAGGAGGCCGCAGAGGAAACGGAGACGTTCCGTGCAATGACGAATGTCGAAAGTCAAATGACGAAAGAAGCCCGAAATCTCAAATCGACGCTTCCCCCTCCGCGCTCGCGCCCTTCCGCTCCCATCTTCCAACTCCCAACTCCCAGCTTCCATTTCCGCCAGCGCGTCCCGATCTCCCATCTCCGATCTCCCATCTCCGATCTTCACCGGAGGGCTCGCGCCCTTCCGCTTTCACCTTGACCGCGAATCGTCGATCGACTCTCCCAGTCGTGAACCTTCCGGACGGAATCGACTCGGAGAGTCGAACGACGAGGATGGGCGGGGAGGGAAGGAGTCTCGGCCGCGCAAGACCTTCGATTACGAGTACGAGCACCGCTATCGCTGAGCACGAGTACGAGTACGAAGTTCGTGCTCGTGCTCGTAATCGTAATCGAAGAAGTGCTACAGAGGCAGTTCTCGGTTCGATGTTTGCGGCGGGGAGAGAGTTAGGGCCAGCCCTTCGGGCTTCTGTTTTGCGTTGTTCTGGTAACCCAGGGTTGCGCCTCGCTCGTTCCTCGCATCGGCTCCACCCTGGGCTTGTTTAGCGACGTCCCTTCGGGACTGACTGGCGGATTTATGACCGCATCGGTGCATTCCGACCTCCGAGTTGTGAACGCGTCCGACGGAATCGACTCGGAGAGTCGAGCGACGAAGATGGGCGGGGAGCGAAGGGGTTTCGGCCGCGCAAGACCTTCGAGTACGAGTACGAGTACCGCTATCGCTGAGTACGAGTACGAGTGCGGAGTTCGTGCTCGTGCTCGTAATCGTAATCGGAACGCACGCGCGACGTTTGGTCCGGCAGCCAAGCCTGACGTTGAACCGGAGAGAACAAAGGCAACGGCGGTGTGGTAAGAGACGAAAACGGTGATGAATCACCGTACTCCATAAGGCGAGAACGCGTGGGTGAACCCGAATGCCGAAATCGACGCCTCACCGCGCCAGCGCGTCCCGATCTCCCATCTCCGATCTGCGATCTCCCATCTCCGATCTTCACCGGAGGGCTTGCGCCCTTCCGCTTCCACCTTGGTCGCGAATCGTCGTTCGACTCTCCGAGTCGTGAACGTCCAGGCGGAATCGACTCGGAGAGTCGATGGACAAAGATGGGCGGGGAGGGAAGGAGTCTCGGCCGCGCAAGACCTTCGATTACGAGTACGAGCACCGCTATCGCTGAGCACGAGTACGAGTACGAAGTTCGTGCTCGTGCTCGTAATCGTAATCGAAGAAGTGCTACAGAGGCAGTTCTCGGTTCGATGTTTGCGGCGGGGAGAGAGTTAGGGCCAGCCCTTCGGGCTTCTGTTTTCCGTTCTCGTAACCCAGGGTTGCGCCTCGCTCGTTCCTCGCATCGGCTCCACCCTGGGCTTGATTAGGGACGTCCCTTCGGGACTGACTGGCGGATTATGGCCGCATCGGTGCGTCCCGACCTCCGAGTTGTGAACGCGTCCGACGGAATCGACTCGGAGAGTCGAGCGACGAAGATGGGCGGGGAGGGGAGGAGTTTCGGCCGCGCAAGACCTTCGATTACGAGTACGAGCACCGCTGAAGCTGAGCACGAGTAGGAATACGAGTACGAGTGGAAGGTTCGTGCCAGCCAACATTCCTTTCTCTGCGTCCTTCGTTTCCTCCTGTTCGTTCTCTTCTTTGTCTTCGCGTTGTAGTCAATCGTGTCGCAATTCAGCAGAGCAGCAGGAGACCGCAAACGACATGAAGCAAGAACGCCCTCGCATGCCCGTTCATGTTCCATCCGTGGTTGGGTCCTTAACGGACCCACTCGCTTGCGCTTCGAGCTTGTACGCGCTGGCGCGTCCCCCATACAAGCACGCAGCGCGAGCAAGTGGAATCCGGCGTTTTGGTCCTTGCTTCGCCGCGGCGAAGCCGCCTATGGAGTGCGGGAACTTGTTACCGCTTTCTGGTCTACAGCCGCCCGCAAACACCCCAGTTCGCGCGTTCCGATCTCCCAACTCCGATCTGCGATCTCCGACACCTTGCGTCCCCGACGTTCGTAGTTCCGCCTTCAGCCGGCTTGCCCAGTATCGCCCAAGACAAGAACCACGAAAGACACGAAACACACGAAAAGAGAGTGAAAATCGAACAGGAGGCCGCAGAGGAAACGGAGACGTTCCGTGCAATGACGAATGTCGAAAGTCAAATGACGAAAGAAGCCCGAAATCTCAAATCGACGCTTCCCCCTCCGCGCCAGCGCGTCCCGATCTCCCATCTCCGAACTTCCAGCTCCGAGCTTCCATCTCCGAGCTTCCAGCTCCGATCTTCACCGGAGGGCTCGCGCCCTTCCGCTCCCATCTCCCCCTCCGCACCAGCGCGTCCCGATCTCCGATCTCCGAGCTTCCAGCTCCGATCTTCACCGGAGGGCTCGCGCCCTTCCGCTCCCATCTCCGAACTCCCAGCTTCCAACTCCCGCGTCAGCGCGTCCCGATCTCCCATCTCCGATCTCCGAACTCCGACTCCCCCTCCACGCCAGCGCGTCACTAGCAACTAGCAACTTCCCCTCTGACACCTGACACCTGACACCTGACACCTCCTTCGCGGTATTTACATCGGCCACGAAGTATGGTAGGGTGACGGCATACTCTGACGCCACTATAGACAGGGGCCTGTGGGCAGCGTAAGGCCGAACAGAAGACCTGAATAGGGGTGGTATACCGGCATCGTAAGCCCGGCCACCTGACGCGCGGATGCGATTGGCGAGACTGATACTTTCGCCCGCAAAACCGCACGCAGGTGAGGCGGCGTGTGTGGAACAGCGTGCGGAGGGCGTTCCTATCTGGACGTCCTTCTCAGCGGCGGCCCCAACGCGAGGGTTCCGCCGTACGGAGTGAGGGGTCCTTGCCCATTAGTGGCACAGGATCGGCCCCGTACGGTCTGCTACTGCGTCGCATAAAGCCGGCGGAATAGGACCGATTGGCAACGTAATTCCTCGGGCAGTTTTTGGCAGCCTAAGACCAGCGTCGGAGATGCAGGCACCCTCGGGTCGCATAAGACCACCCGTCGCAGAAAATGGTTCTGCGTCGAACGGTGGAAGGACTGCGCCCAATGGGCCTCCGTAAGCCGGGCCTTTCTGCTGTAAGTCCTTTTGAAATAACAGGTTAGCGAAACAGTGGGCGTTTTCGCTCACCTATTTGCGAACACCGCCTGAAAAACACTGTTCGACAATACCCAACTCCTTGCCACACAACAGGTTACAACCCGTTTTTCGGCCTCGGACGCCGAGTTTTGCCACACGCGGAAATCGCGCGTAACCCCAATGACAGCAACGGTTTAAGGTAATCGGCCACCTGTTGTCGAACAGTCGAACAGGGCCAAGGGCGTGCGACAATTCCGGGGCTGTTCGTTTTTGCCGTCGCACGACTCTCCGAGTCGTGAATGGTTCGGACGGAATCGACTCGGAGAGTCGAGCGACGGAGCCGTCCGGTGGGGTGCACGCTGGGACCGGAGGGCTCGCGCCCTTCCGCTTGCATGAGACGTCACGCGTCAGCGCGTTACTGTCAACTGACAACGAGCACCGCTAAAGCTGAGCACGAGTAGGATGCGGAAGACCACCTGGAGGCGGGGCTACGAATGGGAAACACGGTTTGGCAGGTTGGTGTGGTTTGCGCATGGAATGGTTGGGATATCATAGAGGGATTGCGAGTCCCGGAACTGCAAGGCAGTCGTAGGGAGACAGGAGCAAATAGAGTACTCGCGTGTCGACTCGTTTCTTTCAGGAGTGGTGATGCCTGCTAAATGTGAATTGCCCGGATTCCATTTCCAGTATCCGGAGAATTGGACGCTTGAGGGCGACGACGCGGGCGTGGCACGCGATTCGGTGACGGTGTACAGTCCGGGCGGTGGTTTCTGGTCGGTAGCCCGATATCCGCGGTCGGCCAATCCGGCGGAATTGGTCCGAGCAGTCGTGGATACGATGCGGCACGAGTACGATTCGCTCGAAACGCACGAGACGCACGATACAATCGCCAGCCACGAACTGGCCGGATACGACCTGTATTTCTATTGTCTCGATATGACGAATACGGCCCAGGTGCTTTCGACGCAAGTGAACGCGTGGACCTACGTGGTATTCTTCCAGGCGGAAGACCGAGAGTACGCCCGGATTGGGGCGGTGTTTCGGGCAATCTCGACCAGTCTGTTCACCGGGCTGCGGGATTTGCGTTGGGACCCGGATTCGATCTGAGTTCCCACGCAGTGCTCGGATTTGGCGTTATTCTCGCCACGTGTGCGACTGTTGGAGGATGGTCGGTCGTTTGCCCCGTTTTCTGACAGGCTGAAGCCCATCCGACCGAAATGCGCGATTTCAAACCGCCGCGAGGATAGGCAGATAGGGATGCGATTACCGCATCATGCCAAGGTGTCCCTCGTCTGTCGCAGGCCGCAGGATCCGCGCGATCGTCATATTGCGTATATTGCGGTCTTTGTGTATTTCGCCGCGACGGAAGGTGTAGACGGCCCCTTGCTAGATTTGGAATATCCGTTATACTTTACACGGATCGAGTAGTCCGCCCTTTCGGGCAAATTGATCGTCTTGAGGTCAAGGAGGTATGGTGATGACGACGGCAGCCCCGGTGAATGCGGTAGCCCGCATTGGCGAGACGTCCGGCGTGGTCTGGAAGGTTCTCGTCGAAAACGGACCGTTGAGCATGGCGCGGTTGGTGAAAGCAGTGGGTGAACCGCGCGATACGGTGATGCAAGCACTGGGTTGGCTTGCGCGGGAAGATAAGGTTTGGATCGAGGAAGAGGGCCGGACCCGGACGGTATCGCTGAAGTAGTCTCTCGGATTTCCCGATTTCTGCATGTCGTTGGGTTGCGTGGCCCAATTCTCGCAGGTACGCTAAGATAGAGGTGGCGGGAGCGGCCGACCGGTGCGGATCGGCAATGGCCCCCGTGGCTTTCGTTGCATATAGGCCATAGTGCATATTGTATTTACTGGCCCGTGTTGCTGCGGCTTTTCGTCAGAAACCATCTACAACTAAGGGGAGCGAGATGAGGTGTTCCGTGATTCGTTTGGCAGTGTGCGTACCTGCGTTGTTGGCGCTCTTCGGGCTGTTTCCGCCCACCGTTTCGGCCGAACCTCTTGGGGTGGACTCGTTGACAACCCCGGCCGAGCCTGAAAAGGTGATTCCAGAGGTCCAGGAGGCGATTGAACGGTTCAAGAAGCAAGACTTCAATGGCGCGTTGGAATTGCTGAAGAAGGCAGCCGCCGCGAATGCGGACCTTCCGCCGGCCCAGGTGGTCATGGCCCAGTTGTTTTCGCAGGCGAACCAGGGGAACGCGGTTCGGGTTTCGTTGGAGAAGGCCGTCGTGGAGGCGCCGGCGGATCCGGAAGCGTACGTGATCATTGGCGATATTGCCATGGCGCAGGGGCGCGTCACCGAGGCGAGCCTGCTGTTCGATAAGGCCCAGCAGTTGCTTGCGAACTTCACGAAGAGTCCGCGGCGCAAGGCCATTCTCGAGGCGCGCAACCTGAGCGGCCTGTCGGCGGTGGCCGAGGCGCGCGGCGATTGGAAGAAGGCGCTGGAACGATTGACGGAATGGCAGAAGATGGAGCCCAAGAACGCCGTCTGTCTGCAGCGACTCGCCCGCGCCCAGTTCCAGTTGAAGAAACCGGGCGAGGCATTGGAACTTCTGCGTGAAGCGGCCAAGCTGGACGAGAACGTATTGACTCCGGAAGCTCAGCTTGCGCGTTTCTACCACGAATTTGGCGATGAAGCCAATGCACAGATCTGGTTTAACAACGCCGTGAAGGTCGCGCCGAATGACGTCCGTACGCGTCTGGTGACGGCCCAGTGGTATTTGGAGACGAACCAACTGGACAAGGCGACCGAGGAAGCCACCGCGGCCACGAAGCTGGATCCGAAGTCGCTGGAAGCCAAGCTCTTCTGCGGCGTTGTCGCCCTGTTCAAGAAGGACTACAAGTCGGCAGAAACCTATTTTGAGCAGGCCCACCTACAGTCGCCGGGCAACTTTGCAGCAAGCAACAACCTGGCACTGGCGCTCATTGAGCAAGACGACGAGAACAAGCGTCGCCGGGCCCTGGAGTATGCAACGGCCAACGCACGGCAGAATCCGCGATCGACCGAGGCGTTGTCGACGTACGGCTGGGTGCAGTACAAGCTGGGTAACATCGATGAGGCCGACCGGGTACTGCAGGCAGCGACGAAGACCGGCGCTCTCAGCCCCGACACGGCCTACTATCTGGCGGTTGTCGCAGCGCAGAAGGGCCGCAAGGATCAAGCGGTGCAGTTGCTGGGCGCCGCGATGAAAGCGACACAGCCCTTCTCGCAACGGCAGGAGGCCGAGGTTCTGCTGAAGCAGTTGACCCAGTAGGCCTGCTACGGCAGCGAAGAGGATCGGGATTACCCTGGCCCCATGCCAATTGGCGTGGGGCCCTTCTTTTGAGAGTTCGCGGAGATTAGGTATAGAAAAACATCAGGGTACGCCGATCCGTCGGCATACCCTGATGTCTATCCTGATACGGAACCGCATGGGCTCCGCCCTCCCGGCAGGTTTCTATAATCCTTATCGGCGTTTCTATTCTCCGGCTGAAGCCGATTATCCGATTTGGACCGGTTTCGCTTGCCCTTCCTTATACTCCATGAACTCGATCACGGCGCCATCGTCGGTCTGGTAGAAGCCGACGATAGCCACGGGGGTATCGAACGGCTCGAGCAGGCATTTCATGCCTTTGGACGCTTCGGCGATGTTATCGGTTCGGAAGGCAACATGGGGCATGTCGCGCACGGGACCGGTAACCGGCGTATCCGGTTCAAAGTTCAGCCATTCGACGCGGAACGGGTGGTTCTGGAAGTCAGTAACCCAGACCCGTGTTGCTTCGACGTACATGGCCTTCTGTTTCTTCTCTTCGGTCACCAGACCGATATGGTCGAATTCGATCATTCTGAAGGTTCCTGCTACTTGAGGTTGAAGGTGAGAAAGGGTGTCCGTGAACTCGTTTAGAACTGCCCGTTGCGAACCTGGAACTTGGTCGGCTTGCCCAGAATCGGCCCACCTGCAAGCTGCCAGCGTGCGATCCAGCGGCCCATCTGTTCGGGCGTGACTTTGGGGCGTCCGAGCAATTCGTGGCCGTTCGCGCCATCGCTTAACAGGGCGTCGGGCGCTTCCTGGCCGACGAAGCTGATGGGTTTGTCCAGGAAGTCGGCAAGCCGTTCCGCGATTCGTCGGACACTAAGTCGCTCGGCCCCGGCCAGATTGATCGGGCATGCCGGCACGGCCGCGTGTTCCAGGGCACGGAGCGCCATGGCATTGGCGTCGCCCTGCCAAATGGCGTTGAAGTAGCCCATCGTGACGTCGATCGGTTGTCCGGCCGCGATCTTCTGGGCAATGTCGACCATTACACCGTAGCGAACTTCGTGGGCGTAGTTCAATCGGAGCAAGCAGACCGGGATACTGAGCGTGCGACTGAAGTGGTCGAAGATACGTTCACGTCCCAGGCAACTCATGGCATAGTCGCCCACCGGTTCCAGGCGTTCGTCTTCGGTCGATCCGCCGCTGTCGACGGGCGAAAGCCGGTACACATTACCCGTAGAATAGGCCACAATCCGGCTATGACAGTACCGCTGGCAGACCAGGCCCGGCAGATACGTATTGATGGCCCAGGTGAGCGGTTCCTGGCCGGTGGCGCCGAACTTCATGGCCGCCAGATAGATCACATTGGGCGCCTCGGGCAGCCCGGCAAGCTGCTCGCGGTCGAGCATATCGCACCGCAGCGACTCGATGTTGTGCTGTTCGAACTTCCGGCTCATTTCGGCCGGGATGTTTCTGCCGACCCCGATAATACGGCGTTTCACGCCAGCCGCATCGCTGGCCCTACGCGCCATCATGGCCAGCGAAGGGCCGATCTTGCCGTACGCGCCGAGCAGGATCAGGTCGCCATCGAGTCGCCCCATGGCATCGACCAGTTCGGTGGTGGGCCGGCTGAGTAGCTCGTCCAGTTGTTCAACGGAATGAATCCGCTCCAACAATCTAACATCGTCGAAGGTGAACGCCGTGGTCATGCGATCGTACTCCCATTCCTCGCGTCATGGCCGGAGCAACCATTGTAGCATTCACCGCCTGCCGGCAACAGATGCACGTTTCGGATATCACAGTACACACATTCCACCCCTTGGGCACATGGCCCCTGGACCCACCTGGAGAAGAAGGTTAAGATGTTGCAGAATGAAGTGCGGAGCGAGGCCTGATATCTCAAGGCGATTGAAGGCCATCGAGCGGGAGCGAAGGGGTTCATTTTCCTGAAGCAGGAAGTGTTCCGTTACGATGGCCCGGACAAAAGCACCCGCCCCAGACGAGTCCGATTCGCGAGGAGGCCCGCCAGCGGCCTGGTCCAGACCGTTCCCCCAGAAGCGAGTTGAACACACATGACATTTCTCGACTATCTTGTTCTGGTCGTCTACTTCCTGGCGATGATTGTGATCGGCGCAATCTGCGCGCGGTGGATCAAGAAGCAAGAAGACTACTTCATGGGGGGACGCGGCTTCGGCAAGCTGCTTCAGACCTTTGCCGCATTCGGGGCAGGTACGGGCAGCAACGATCCCATCCAGGTCGGTCGCACCACCTGGACCAGCGGCTTGAGCGGGATTTGGAGCGTGCTGCTTTGGTTGTTCGCCACCCCGTTCTACTGGATCTGTGCCGTCTGGTATCGTCGTATGCGATTGCTGACGCTTGGCGATTGGTTCGTCGAACGGTACGAGAGCAAATCGCTTGGCGCGGCTTACACGGTCTTTGGTATCTCATTCTATGTGTTTTATCTATCCGCCATGTTTTCGGCAATCAGCAAGGTACTGGCGCCGATGCTGCAAGTCGAAGCGGGCGTGCCGGTGCCCTGGTCGGCAGCGCCCATCGAGTTGAAGTGGCTGCTGATACCCACGATTGCATTCGTCGTGATCACGTATAGCGTGCTGGGCGGGCTGCGGGCCGCCTACTGGACCGACCTGATTCAGGGCCTGTGCATTATTTTCCTGTCGATCATTCTTATTCCTGTGGGGCTGAACGCATTGGCACAGGATTCGGTGGAGGCGGGCAATCGCGAGGCGGCTACCGTTTCGGTATACGACGGTTTTGAAGTGCTGCACGAACGGCTGACTCCCGAGTACTTTCAGATTGTGGGGGGGCCTGCTGCGGGCGAGTTCCCGCTGCATTTCGTCTTGTCGCTCATTGTTCTGGTGATCGTCGGGATTGTGGTGCAGCCCCACTTCATCGCAACCGGCGGCGGTTCGGCCAAGACGGAGAACAGCGCTCGGATCGGCCTGGTCGTCGGCAACTTCCTCAAGCGATTCTGCACGATCGGCTGGGCATTGACCGGTCTGATCGCCCTGGCTTATTTTGCCGGGAATCCGCGAATCGAAAGCGATCCGGACTACGTCTGGGGCGTTGCTTCGCGAGAGCTGCTTGGTCCGTTGGGCTTCGGCCTTGTCGGCCTGATGGTAGCGTGCCTGCTGGCGGCGCTAATGTCTTCGACGTCGGCCTACATGCTGGTCAGTTCAGCGCTGGTGACTCGCAACATCTATGCGGCATACATCAACCCGCAAGCCAGCGAAACCCGCTACGTTCTGGTGGGACGGCTGACCGGCCTGATCATTATAGTAGGCGCGGCTCTGGTGTCGCTGAGTCTGTACGATGTTTTCGCCCAGTTCCTGCTGGCCGTCGAGTTGCCGATCATCTTTGCGGCGCCGTTCTGGGTCGGCATGTATTGGCGATGGGCAACCAAATGGGCCGCCTGGCTGACCGTCCTTCTGGCCACGTTCGTCTTCTTCGTTGTCCCGCCGCTGGCGCCCCAGGTCTTTCCCGAGATGCTGAAGAACTCGAAATGGACCGAGACCAACATCCGGACGACAACCCTGCTCAATCGCCCGGCAACCCAAGCGGACGTCCAGCGTCGGGAGGCGCAACGCGAATTGTGGGAAGAGAAGCGGCAGGAGGCGGAGGCGCTTTCCGACCCATCGAAGCGGCGCGAGGCGATCGACGCACTCGCTCCGCAGCCGGAGCCGCTGAAGGTAGGCGAAATGATCGAAGACCGTTTCGTGTCGGGCGGCAAGCCTGTCTTCTGGACCGGCCCGGCGACTCCGATCGGGGAAGCGATGTTCATCGAGACGTCGCGCAGCGAGCACGACGGATCGATTACGATCGTGGAGAAGCGATCGGGCGAAGTGACGGTCAGTGGCCTTTTCCGGGTTGACTTTTTGATTTATCGCGCGTTGGGATTCGACCTGACCCAGATGTCCGATGCAATGCTCACGACGCTGCGTCTGCCTGCTCGGATCATTATTCCTTTCATCGTAATGATCGCCTTGAGTCTGATCACGCCGCGCAATTCGACCGAGGCGCTGGACCGTTACTACGCGAGAATGAAGACGCCGGTCAACCCCGATCCGGAGGAAGACCGGCGGCAGTTGGACGCGGTCTATGCCGACCCGCATTGCCATGACGACCGGCGATTGATTCCTGCACTGGGGCTGGAGATCCAGCGTCCCCGGGTCAGCGACGTCGTGGGTGTGCTGGTCTGTCTGGTCGTCTCATTCGCCTTTATCGGCCTCGCCGTCTGGCTGGCCGGCATCGGGGGATAATGCCCCGGCCTTTGACTGTTCCGGCCTCGAAAGAGACACACCTCACGCAGGACGCGCAGCCGCCCCACCACAATGAAGTCGGCGGTGCCACGAGAACACATTTGAATAGTCAAGAAAGCTCGTGAGTTCGGAAAGGCCACTTCGTTGAAATGTGGGGCGCTGGATCTGGCGAGAGAACAGGTCGCGCCGTCCCTCATTGGATACGACGAAGAATCGGGGGGACTCGACCGATGTCAAGAGGAGATCATTGAATCGCAGCAAACCCGAGTAAACAGGGGTCGAGTGCTCAACCTCAAACAGCGCAGAGATGCCGTCTCCGGTCTGCTGTAGCCAGATTACGTCCACTTCGGATGTGAAGGCCGATCGAGCATCAAGATCCGGCGGTAACCGTTCGACAAGATGGAATCGCCGTGTCAACGACCAATCCAGCCCCTCGGCATTGTTGGGCGGGACATAAACGCTGAAGCCATTGGCGTGCCCAATTGCACCAAGCAGTGTCTGCACTTGACTGTGACTAAGGGGCGGCGCAGGTTCAGATCGCAGATCCACGCGCTGCGACAGCGTTTCGAAGCCCCGATACCCCTCGATGTTGAACCGTCCAACGCGTGGAAGATAAAGCTCACAAGTGCCACTTTCTATGACAATCTGGGCCTTGTATTGGCCGTCGGCTGCCAGCGGTGATTGTCGGATCACCCGCTCGAAATCCGCATGAGCAACGAATAGCGGAGGCGAACCATCATCCGTGAAGAAGCAGATAAACGAATTGTGGCCGTCAAGTTTCGCGAGATCCACCTGTCTCAACCCGAAGAAAGCTGTGCCACGTCGGTGGACCCTTGAGTACCGCAGGTAAATGCGGGCATCGTCGCGTCCAATGAGCAGTAGCGAGTTGCTGCCAGGTAACCGTGTAGGTTCGCCAAAACGGGCACTGATTTCCTGGATCAACGATTGTTTGATCTTGTTTGCCACGGGTTGTTGTCACACACTCTATCACGAGATTCGCCAGGTCGGCCCGAAGTAGATCAATGGCAACGGCCAAGCGACTGCGTTTCCCTCGAACGTGGCCAGATCCCTTAACCAGCCTAGTCGATTCCATTGGCGATTGTCAACCCCTCCGACGCCTGATTCGCCTAGCTTGACTTCCATGGGCCAGAGGGACGTTGCTCGGTATTGCAGCACCTATTCCACCTCGATAGCGTCGTCGAACTGGTTGGTTTTTAGCAGGACGATGGTGCAGGCTTCGACGACTTTCTTACCGGCGGCCTGAAGCTGCTGCTTGACCGGTTCGGACTCGGTACCCGGATTGAGGATGACGCGGCGGATGTCGGATCGAACGATCTGATCGACGTAGCGATGAAGGTGCAAGGGACCGACGTAGACGGTCAAGGTGTCGATACTTCGGGGCGCCTCGTCGATCGACTTGTAGCTTTCCAGGCCGAGGACCTCGCCGCCGCGAAAAGAAATGGGCACCACGTCGTAGCCCTTTTCCATCAGGAGTTTTTGGGCGATACCGGAGTATCGCCCCTCCTTGTTGCTTGCACCGAGAACGGCCACGGTCTTCACAGACATATTTGTATTATATCCCTATCGTTCTCGATCACCGGTTGTCGGCAATAGCCGGCGTTGTCGCCAGGCGTCAGGAGCAGCCCATGCTGGTGCCGCAGTTGTAGCAGAGGTAGCAGTTACCACAACGGGCGGTGATGGCGCCGCATTGATCGCACGTGGGGGCATCGGCCTGGAATTGGGCGAACTGCTCTGTCATGTTGGTTGCAACGGCGGCAGGTTCCGCCGTGCGAGCCCGATCGAGCACCTTGACGGCCGCGGCCGCCGGGCTGACCGCGCGTTTTCCATTTGCCGAGCCATTGGCGGAACCGTTTGCGGAGCGATTGGCCTTCCCGTCGGCGGCCCCGTTGCCGCCGGCAGCGCTTCCTTGCCCGGGCCTTTGCCCGTCGGCCATCTTGGCGACGGGCGTTTTCTCAATTTCGCCTTCAGCCGATTGGCCGCCTCCTCCCTGGTTGCCTGGCATGGCGGTCGGGATGGCCTTGTTTGCCTCCCGGAAGCCTGGCAGGAATGTGATGCCCAGCCAGCGGAAAATGTAGTCGACTATGCTTTTGGCGATCCGGACATCGGGGTTCGTTGTGAAGCCCATCGGTTCGAACCGGGTGTGCGAGAACTTGTTCACGTAGACTTCCAGCGGCACGCCGTACTGCCAGCTCATGGAAACGGCCGTGCCGAAGCAGTCCATCAGGCCGCCGATCGTGCTCCCTTCCTTGGCCATGGTAATGAACATCTCTCCGGGTCGGCCGTCGGGATAGAGACCGACGGTAATGTAACCTTCGTGCCCCGAGACGCTGAACTTATGCGTAACGGAGGGCCGGGTATCGGGCAGGCGTTCGCGGCGTGGTGCGGGAATGACCTTGTCGGCGGCCTTTTCCTTGTCGGCCTTCTTTTTGGTGGAAAGCGGCTGCATTTGTTTTGAGCCATCGCGATAGATGGCCAGGGCCTTCAGTCCCAGCCGCCAGCCTTCCATATAGGCGTCGGCCACGTCGTCCGGCGTGCTTTCCTTCGGCATGTTCACCGTCTTCGAGATGGCGCCGGCAATGAACGGCTGCGCCGCAGCCATCATGCGGATGTGGGCCCGCCATGGAATCGACCGCCCGCCTCCAGCCGGCGCGAACGCACAGTCGAACACCGGCAGATGCTCCTCATCCAGCCCCGGCGCGCCCTCGATCGTGTCGTGCTGCTCGATGTGTTCGAGAATAGCCTGGACTTGCTCCTCGTCGTACCCCAAGGTTTCGAGCGCCAGAGGAACGGTCCGATTGACCATCTTCAACATGCCGCCGCCGGCCAACTGCTTGTATTTCACCAGGGCGATATCGGGCTCGATCCCCGTGGTGCAGCAATCCATCATGAAGCTGATCGTCCCGGTCGGCGCGAGCACGGTCGCCTGCGCGTTGCGGAACCCGTGGCGTCGCCCCTCGGTCAACACCCGGTCCCACACACTGCTGGCCGCCTGCTTCAGGTCCGCCGGGCAATCAGAAATCTGTTCCACCTGCTCCCAGTGCATCGCCATCACGCCAAGCATGGAATCGCGGTTCTTCTCATATTCGGCGAACGTGCCGACCGAGGCGGCCAGTTCGGTGCTGGTCAGGTTGGCCGCTCCGTGGAGCAAGGCGGTAATGGCGCCGCAGAGGCCGCGGGCTGCGTCGGAATCGTACGGCATACCGCTTGCCATGATCAGCGCGCCCAGGTTCGAGTAGCCCAGGCCAATCGGTCGGTACAGGTGGCTGTTGCGGGCGATCTCCGCCGTCGGATAGCTGGCATGGTCGACCAGGATCTCCTGCGCAATGAACACGATGCGGCATGCAGCCTGGAAACGTTCCGCATCGAAGCCGCCGTCTTCCGTCCGGAACTTCATCAGATTGATACTGGCCAGGTTGCACGCCGTGTTGTCCAGGAACATGTACTCGGAGCATGGGTTGCTCGCGTTGATCCGGCCCGAGGCCTTGCACGTATGCCACCGGTTGATGGTCGTGTCGTACTGAACGCCGGGATCTCCGCACAGCCAGGCGCCGTCGGCCATGGTGCGGAACATCCCGCGGGCCGAGTACGTGGGCCCCTCCTGCTTCGGATCGGTCACCCAGTGCGTGGTCCACGGACGATCGGCCTCGACCGCCTGCATGAACTCGTCACTCAGCCGGACCGACAGGTTCGCATTCTGGAACAGGACGGAGTTGTACGCCTCTTCGGGGTCGTAACCTTCCTCAATCAGCGTGTGGGCTTTTTTTTCCTCGTTCTTTTTGCAGGAGATGAACTCCATGACGTCGGGGTGCCAGTCTTTGATCGACTGCATTTTGGCCGCACGGCGGGTCTTTCCGCCACTTTTGACCACGGCGGCAATCTGATCGTATACGCGCATGAAGGAGAGCGGCCCGGACGGGCGACCGCCGCCGGAGAGCTTCTCGCGCTGCGACCGGAGCGAGGAAAGATCCGTACCGGTCCCCGAGCCGAACTTGAAGAGCATGGCCTCGCTGCGCGCCAGTTCCATGATCTCCTCCATGTTGTCACCCACGCTCTGGATGAAACATGCGGACCCCTGAGGATATTCGTAGGGGTTCTCCGGTTGGACAACGTCACCCTTCTCGGCGTTCCAGCACCAATTGCACATGGCGCCCTTGACCCCGTACTGGTGGAACAGGCCCACATTGAACCACACCGGCGAGTTGAACGCCGCATGCTGATGCACGCAGAGCCAGACGAGTTCGCGGTAGAAGTGTTCGGTCTGTACCGTATCGCCGAAATAGCCATCGTCCTGGCCCCAATCGGCGATGGTGCGGCACACGCGATGAATCAGTTGGCGGACCCCCGTCTCGCGTTCGCGCGTCCCGACTTCGCCGTACAGATACTTGTTGGCGACGACGTTGGTAGCCAGTTGGCTCCAGGCCTTGGGGATCTCGCAATCGTTCTGCTCAAAAAGGACTTCACCGCCTTCCCCTTTGATCGTGGCCGTCCGAGAATCCCACTCGACCGTGTCGAACGGATCGGCTACGTCCTCAGGACAGAAACGGGGAACGATACGCAAACCGGCCTTCTGGCCATTGACCCGCTGAGGGCCCGGACGAGAAACGGTCGTGGTCGCAGCTTCGGTGACGTTGGCTTCCAGGTTATCCATTCCTGTACCTCCCAAGAGTGTGCAAATTTCAGGGCATCCTTCCCATTTCTCGCCAGCCGCGCAGTCAACTGTTGCGTGCCGCTATTTCCCAGACCAGCCAGCCTATCAGAACGAGAGAGAAGGCTGCTTCTGGTTTGCCCGAACGAGGGGCGAAAACCACCATGAGCCCCCAATATATTGTAGCAGATGCCCCATCGACCACAATATACAGGTCATATCGGTCAAGTGTAACGGATTCTTTTCTTTGGTCAACCAGGGCACAACTGTTCGCTGTAAACCGAGATGCAGCATGGGTTTGCGCTGAAGCCCCCCGGACAGTTTGGATGCAAATAACTCCCGGCGAATATATCGTAAGTTACTGCGGCATAAGGAGTTCGGCAATCCTGGCCTAACATCCGCTTAACAATCGCCAAACAGAAAATCTTCCGAATCCTTGCCGGACATTTGTGTCGGCGAGTTTGCGGACACCAACCACTTTGTGATCTGGTTAATCGAAGTAGCCTACGGCATTCAGGAAGACTGGAAGTCCATCGCCGACCTCACCGGCCTCACCGCGTGTCCAACGGGGATGATGCGTGGGATCGATATGGCGTTCCGGATGCGGCATGAGCCCGAAGACTCGGCCGGTGGCATCGCACACGCCGGCCACGGCATCGACCGAGCCGTTCGGGTTGGCCGGATACGGCACCGTCGAGCCGTCCGCTTGGCCCTCGTCGGCGAGTACGTATCGCAAGACGAGTTGGCCGGCATCGGCCAATTGCCGTAGTGCGTCGTCATCGCGTGGCACGAATTTTCCTTCGGCGTGTGCGACGGGCAAATACATGCGTTCGATACCGCGAAGGAACACGCAGCGTGTTCCTTTGACGCGAAGTTCGACCCAACGGTCCTCGAACCTGCCCGAATCGTTCCATGCAAGCGTCGCCGCAGGCCCGGCTTCGTCGCTGGGGACCAACACACCTGCCTTGATGAGCGTTTGAAAGCCGTTGCAGATTCCCAGGATGAGTTTGTCGTCGTCGCGGAATCGAAGAATGGCCTCGGAAAGGTGATGCCCGAGGCGCATGGCGAAGATTCGGCCGGCGGCCACGTCGTCGCCGTAGCTGAATCCGCCGGGAATACAGAGCACCTGGAATCGCGCGAGTAAATCGGGCTCTTCCAGCAACCGGTTCACGTGGACGATTTCGGCCCGGGCGCCGGCCCGTTCGAATGCAAACGCGGTTTCTCGGTCACAGTTTGTGCCGGGGGCACGCAGGATAATCACATGAGGCTGAGGCATGGGTCTTTCCCGGATCGTTCTACTCTTGTTACCCGCGCCGAGCACGGGAAAACGCGTGTTCTAATGCCAGTCCAACGGCTTCTGCCAGGCTTCCCGCAGAGCGTCCAGGCCGGCCTCGATGGCCGGCACCGCGGGCATTTCATCGAGTCCGTTTTCGACATAAGCGGTGGGCCGCGGCAGGTCGAGGATTTCCAGGCGTGGTTCGGCAATTACCTCGCCCACCAGCGCATGAGGCCACTGGCTGACCGCATGCTCAAACGCCTGACCGTGTTCCGGGGCCACCTCGACCAGGAATCGCGTATTCGATTCACTGAACAGGAGTGCGGCCGTGGTGGGCCCTGCGAGATCGTGGGGCACCTGGCTGAGCGAGAGCCGCAATCCGGCGCGGCCGGCCAATGCCATTTCGGCAGCAGCGACTGCCAGTCCGCCCTCGCTCAGGTCGTGGCATGCCCGGACAAGTCCCGCCCCAATCGCGAGGTGGAGCGAACTGAACAGGCCGCGCGCCTGCTGGGCGTCCACCCGGGGCACTTGTCCGCCCGAAAGCCCGTGGATTTGTGCGAAGTGCGAGCCGCCCAACTCGTCGCGTGTCAGGCCGAGCAGGTAGACATAGTTGCCGGGCCACTTCAGGTCCATGGTCACGCAGTGGCTCACGTCCGCCACTTGGCCCATTGCACTGATCAACAGCGACGGCGGAATACTGATAGGCTTACCGCCCTCGGGTCGGAACTCGTTATTGAGGCTATCTTTTCCGCTGATAAACGGGGTACCGAGCGCCACGGCCACGTCGTAGCACGCAAGGGCTGCACGTACGAGCGAGCCAAGCGTTTCCGGACGATCGGTATTGCCCCAGCAGAAGTTGTCCAGAATGGCAATCTGCCGCGGATCAGCCCCCACGGCCACGCAGTTGCGCACGGCCTCGTCAATGGCGGAGGCCGCCATCCAGTAGGTATCCAGGTCGCCATAGCAAGGATTCATGCCACACGACAAGACCAGCCCGCGGCGTGAATCGAGCCGCGGCCGTATCACCGCCGCATCACTCGGCCCGTCGTTGGCGGCGCCCACCAGCGGCTTGACCACGCTACCCCCTTGCACCTCATGATCGTATTGCCGAATCACCCAGTGCTTGCTGCACACGTTCAACGAACCGAGGATGCGCAACAGGTCGTCGGTGTAGTCGTTTGTCTGGCGTTCAGGCTCTACAAGAGGCACGACTACTGGTGACGCAAAGACGGCATCGCGCACCACAGGCGGCCGGCCGTCGTGCAGGAACTCCATGGGCAGATCGGCGACCTCACCGCCCTGGTAGAGCAGCCTCAGCCGGCCGGTAGGAACGTAGCGGCCGATGACTGTCGCCTCGACGTCTTCTGCATCGCACAGGGCCTTCAGTTCTGGCCATTTTTCCTCAGGCACGGCCAGGACCATGCGTTCCTGGGCCTCGGAAATCCACATTTCGGTATAGCTGAGACCCTCGTACTTCAGCGGCACGGTTTCGAGGAACACTTCCGCGCCGATCTTTTCGCCCATTTCGCCCACGGCACTGGAAAACCCGCCGGCGCCGCAGTCGGTCACGGCGTTGTACAGTCCGCGATCACGTGCTTCGAGCAGCACATCGAGCAGCATTTTTTCGGTAATGGCATTGCCGATTTGGACGGCGCCGCCGGACAGTTCATCGCTTTTGCTGGTCAGTTCGGCCGAGCTGAAGGTTGCACCGTGAATTCCGTCGCGGCCCGTCCGTCCGCCCATGGCGACAATCAAGTCGTTCGGTTGTGGGTTCTTGAACGACATATCACGGGGGATGATACCCACATTGCCGCAGTAGACCAGCGGATTGCCCAGATACCGCGGGTCGAAATAGACGGCGCCGTTGATCGTGGGAATACCCATCCGGTTGCCATAGTCGCGCACGCCGGCCACCACGCCACGCATGACGCGTCGCGGATGCAGCACGCCGGCCGGAAGCGAGTCGGCCGGCGTATCGGGCGGCGCGAAGCAGAAGACGTCCGTATTGCAGACCGGCTTGGCGCCCATACCGGTGCCCATCGGGTCGCGAATCACACCGCCGATTCCCGTATTCGCACCACCGTACGGCTCCAGGGCGGAAGGATGGTTGTGAGTCTCCACTTTGAAGACAACGTTGTAATCGTCGTCGAAACGGACCACGCCGGCGTTGTCGGCGAAAACGCTCACGCACCAGTCGCTCTTGCCCTGCCTGGAGCGGATCTCGTCGGTGGCGGCGAAGATCGTTTCCCGCAGCATATTCTCGAACGTCCGCTCGCCGTCGGCATCGCGATACCGGATGCGTCCGGCCAGCGTCTTGTGGCTGCAATGCTCGCTCCAAGTTTGGGCAAGCGTTTCCAATTCCACGTCGGTCGGATCGCGGTCCTGCCGGCGGAAGTGGTCGCGAATCGTCTGCATCTCGGCCAGAGACAGGAACAACTGGCCGTCCAGGCTCAGACGCATCAGCGCATCGTCGTCCATGGTTGCCAGCGGCACGGTAATGCGTTCGAACCGGTAGGGCGAGCCGACTTCGAGCCGATCGAACGGCAGCGGCCCCTCCACAACTTGCTCCACGGCGTCGTTGGCCAGCAGTCTCCAGTAGAGCCGCTCGCGCAGGGCGTCCGGCACGCCGGCAATCCAATACTTCTTGAGCGTGCGCACGGCCTCGGCGGGGACGCCGAAATCGGCAATAGCCTCTTGAGCGCTTTGCGCGACCGGGTCCATCACACCCGGTTTGGGCAGCACGTGGACCGGACTCATGCCGGCTTCGGGCGGCGTCATCAAGACGGAATCGCCGGCCGGCGCCACGACCGTTCGTTCGACAACGGGATCGGCCAACAGTCCGCGGGCAATCCGTTCGACCTGATTGCGGTCGAGCGGCCCCTGGACCAGGTAACCCCGTGCGGCGCGCACGTGCATTTCGGCCGGCAATCCGGCATCCGGCGCTTCGCCGATCACCTGTTGAGCCGGGAGGTCGGGTTGCCCCTCGGCGGGATAGATATCAACTTCCCAGAGCATCGCGGTTCTTCTTGCCTTCGGTGAGGAGTTGTTCCACCCTGTCGAAATTCCGGTCGCGCAAGGCGGCATGGAATTCAGCCAGCTTATGGCCGAATTTCTCCAGGGCATCGAGGACGTTCTCGCGGTTGGTTGCGACAATCTGCCGCCATAATTCCGGCGACCCTGCCGCAAGCCGGGTCGTATCTCGCAGGCCGCTGCCGCCCAAGCGGAGATAGGGTTCGGGCATTGTGGCCGCCAGCAGAGAGGCGGCCATGTGCGGCAAATGGCTGATCATGGCCAGGGTTCGATCGTGTTCATCCGGCGCCATTTTGACAACCACCGCGCCCAAGGCCTGCCAGAACGATTCGAGCAGGTCGTAATCGCGGGCGTGGGTATTGAGCGTAGGCGTCAGAATGGCAATCCGCCCTTCGAACAAATCGGCCTGGGCGTAGCTCGGGCCGGTCTTTTCACTTCCTGCCAGGGGGTGGCCGCCGAGAAACCGGCAACTGCGCGGGAGTTTCGTCTCAATCGCTTCGACAATGGTTCGCTTGGTACTGCCGACGTCGGTGATGAGCGTTCCTTCCGGCGCATGCTCTGCGGCAAGACGGGCATGTTCGACGATCCGCCCGACCGGGGAGCAGAGAATCACCAGATCGGCCTCCGCAACCCCTTTGGCAAGGTCGACCGTGGTCGTTGTCACGGCACCGGCGCGCCGGGCGATCCGGAGACTTCCCTGCCGCCGTCCGATTCCGACAATCGTCTCGGCCAATCCTCGCTCGCGGAGCGCAAGGCCGATCGAACCTCCGATGAGGCCGACACCGACGATCGCAACATTTTTCAGCGGTTTCATAGAGAGATTTTGCGACCGTCGGTCGCTTGATCGCAGGTGTGTTCTGCGGGGTTCACCGCGTCCCTTGCGTAGGGAGTCGGTGCAGATGCCCCATTCTATCACACCGCATGGTCGGCATGGCAGGGGCCCCCCAGTCGAAACCGCTACCGGCTCGGCAGCGGGGCCCGAACATGGTACCTTGTTGCATCAGGGAATCTTGCCATGCCGATCCTTCCACCATCCCGATTCTTCCCACCTGCCGAACACGCCGATCCGCTGGGGCTTGTCGGCTTTGGGGGGGATCTTTCCACCGAATGGCTCATCGATGCCTATCGGCATGGCATCTTCCCGTGGCCGATGGACGAGCGCGACGATCCAGTCCCCTGGTTTTCACCCGATCCGCGTGCGGTTCTGCCGCTGGATCGCGTCCACGTACCGCAACGGCTTGCAAGGACGATGCGGAGCGGCCGTTTTACGGCCACGATCGACCGCGATTTCGCCGGCGTCATTCACGGCTGCGCCGGCGCCCGCCATGGGAAACCCGGCACATGGATCACGCAACGAATGATGTATGCCTACCAGCAACTGCACGAAGCCGGGGTGGCCCACAGTGTCGAGGTATGGCGCGAGGGTCATCTTGCGGGCGGCGTGTACGGCGTGGCCTTGGGCGGCCTATTCGCCGGCGAATCGATGTTCCACGCCGAGCGGGACGCCTCGAAGACGGCCCTGATCTACCTGGTCGAACACTTGCGGCGGCGCGGTTACGTCCTGTTCGACATCCAGCAGTGGACGCCCCACATGGCCCAATTCGGCGCGATGGAGATCACCCGCCGCCACTATCTGCGTCAACTTGCCGCCGCCCTCCGCCTGCCCGTCACCTTCGGCACCCCCTCATCCTTACCGCCCTACGGTGCAAAGGTGTAGCCGCGTTGGCCGGCGCCGGTCCTTGCGACCCCACGATGCGTACGGTAGCATGCGGTTAGTAAGGCTGGGCCTGTACGGCTCCAAAGCAGGGACAACCGACAACCCATCTGACAGAGGACTGCAATGGATCCAAAACCGGTGAAACATCGTGAATCTCCCAAGTACCCAACCCGCCGGGAAGCGATGGCCCAGGGAGCGGTGTTTCTTGGTCTTGTCGCCACAGGCGGCTGCTCCGGTCAGTCAGGCAATCAGGCAACCGATGGAGACAGCCAGCCCATAAGTGAAGACGACCGAGCGCAAACCCGCGCGGTGGTAGCGCCGCTGTTCGAGCATGGTGAAGGCCGCGGTGCGGTAGGTTGCGTCGTTGTCTCTCCGCCGATCTTCCTTTCTGAAGAGGAAGCCCTGCAAATCATCAAGGAAGAGCTTGCCGGCCAGGGGATCGAATTGGGAAAGGGTCAACCGCTCTCCGGAGTTGCTACCGAACCGCTAAGCCCATGGAAACCCGAAATATCCAAGCAAGAGGACATGGAAGAGGAAACGGCAATACCTGTCGGGGTCGATGCCGTGGATCCACGAAAGAGAATCGCTGTTCAGTATGTTTCGTCCGAAGACGTTTCTGACTTCGCCAAGGGAATGTTGTTTACCTCAACCGTCGGAGAGTACGACACCAAAGGATTGGCAGGCAAATTGGCCACAGCCATACGCCGGCAGGCACAAGATCCACTTTACGTCGGGGTGTTTTTTGATCCGCTTGTGCCGATGGACCTCGGCTTTGACCACGCTGAGTTCCCCGGCAAGAGAGACGAACCGCCGCCGACTGAGGATGAGATGGACGCTTGGTTTGATCGAATGCATAGGACATCTGAGGAGAAGTCCAAAGCTCTCCTTCGTCAACAAGTCACTGACTTCCTGGCCTGGCTGAAGCAGAAAAAGGCAATCTGACCGTGCATCTCACGCTCCACCTGACACGGGCGTGTAATCTTCGGTGTGATTACTGCTACGCGCCCCCCGAAACTGATCCCGGCATGTGTTTTGCGGTCGGACAGCAGGCGCTGGAGTTCGGCGCCAAGCTGACCAGCGGCTCCTGCGGCATCGTCTTCTTCGGCGGCGAGCCGCTCTTACATACGGACCTTGTTCGCAGGCTTGTCCATGAAGGCCGGCAGTTGAAGGAACAGGGCCGCGCAACGTTCCATTGGAAGATCACAACCAACGGGTTGCTACTCGACGATGCCTTCCTGGACTTCTCCCTGGAACACGATATTCTCATTTCGATTAGCGTGGATGGTATCCGTGAAGCGCACGACCGGCATCGCCACCTGGCTGGAGGAGCGCCCAGCTTCGACTTCGTGCTCCCAAAGATGCGGCGTCTTCTAGCTGTGCGCCCCTATTGCAGTCTCCTCATGGTGGTCAATCCCGATACAGCGTGCTATCTGGCTGAATCGACCGCCTTCCTGCTCAACGAAGGTTGTCGTTACTTGGTCGTCTCGCCGAACTATGCAGGCGCCTGGACCGACGCGGATCTTGCCGAGTTGCAGCGGCAGTACGAGCAACTAGCCGAGTTGTACATCGAATGGACTCTCGCCGGCCGCAAGTTCTACTTCAGCCCGTTCGATGTCAAGCTGGCCTCGCACATCCAGGGCGAGCAGGCCAAGTGCGGCCGGTGCGAACTGGGCCAGAGACAGATTTCCGTCGATCCGGAGGGGTTCTTGTATCCCTGCGTGCAATTCACCACAGCCGGCCCGAAAAGTCGATGGTGCATCGGACACGTGACGACGGGACTGGACGAAGAACTCCGGGCTAACTTGTATGCAGAGTCCCAACGCGAGAAACAGCCATGCTGCAATTGCGCAATCCGTCATCGATGCCAGAATAGCTGTGGTTGCCTGAACTGGCAGACCACTGGACGAATCGACCGTGTTTCCGGCTTCCTGTGCCGACACGAGCAAATGCTTCTGCGAATCGCGGATCGCGTAGGCGAGACGCTCTACCAGAAAGGCTGCAATTCTTTCCTGCAAAAGCACTATGACCCGGCGTACCCGTTGCTCTCGCTTCTGGAGGATACGTTGATGACGTAAAGATGACCGCTCCGTCCGGGACGGCATCCAAGTCCTACATCAGTCGGACCAATTTCCGCCGCTTCCCAATTTGTAGGCGGTCGAGAGGGCGAAGACGAGCCACAGTATCTTGTAAAATCCGGCGAAACACATGATGAACGAAGCGACGATCACGATGAGCGCCATGATGGCGAATCCTGCAAATCCTTCGACCTCGGGCATTTCTTCTTCGGGAAACATATCGACCGGAACGTCGGCATCGGCAGCGTCTGCTTCGTTCGGGACATTGGCTTGGGTGAACATAGGCTCGTCAGCAAACCCGGCATCGTCGGCCAGGGCCACGGTTGCCAGATCGGGCCCTGGGACCATATGGACGAACTTGTCCGGATTGAGCATGACCGTGCCGAGCATCATAGCGTTGGCCGCCCAAATGCCCAGAAACGCCATGAACGCCGCCGCCAGACCGCCAAGCATCTCCTCGTGGCCGTAGGCCAGGGCCATGCCGCCCCCGGCCATGCCGCCTAGCGCCCAGGCAATAATGCCGAATTCGAAGCCCGTGAAGTAGAAGGCAATCCACCACATCAGCGCGCCGACCAGGGCGGAACCGAGGCTCGCCCCACAACCGTAGAGAAAAGCCCATTGTTGGGGCGTGTCACGCTTCCGTCGTTTCTTCTTGCCCGTCGTCGCCCCGAAATCCGACACATTACCGCCCGTCCCTAGATCCAGTTTGCGCCCGCTTCGGGTGTCGAAACCACAGCGAATGCACAAGACGGCCTGCCCGGGCATTTCCGCTCCGCAACCGGGACATGGTTTCAACGGCTGTGCGGCCGGTTTGGGCGCCGATTGAAGCGGGATGTCTTCTTCGTCGAAAATGCTCGGCGCCGGCTCACGGGACGCCATGTCCGACGACGCCGATAACGCCGCTTCGGCCATCCGTTGAGGAATCGCAATCACCGAACCACACTGCGGACACTTGACCCGCTTGCCAGCAAGTTGATCGCCTGCCTTGAATCGCTTGCGGCACGTACTGCATTGCACGGAAATGGGCATTGCCTTGTCTCCCGAAAGCTCGAAAACAACGAAAACCGTTCCTGCCCGCGTCTCTGTTCTCGGTAACGCTCCAGAATGCTTGCGAAGATGGGCGCGAAGCCGTTTTTGCAACGTCCTTCCGCGACTCTACCGAAATCCCGGTTCGGGCGGAATTAACCCCCACCAGAAATATCACGCAGAAAAAAGTGACCCGGCCCCCATTCGGACTGCCTACGGTGCGGTTCCGTGTTTATTCCAGGCACCTCCACGGAGTGCGGGCGGTCCGATCTTCGTATCGCGGACAGCCCCCGCGGAATGGGCATGTTGCACAGAGAATCTGGCCGATTCTGAGCCAGGGAGCCTTGCAAACGGAGCGAGCCTGGAGTACCAATAGAGGTTTGGGCCTCTTAGGATGCATCTGCGCCAAGGACGAAATCTACGTGCGTCCCAGCAGGTGAGCCCGAGTCCTTCCGGTTCGGGTTCCACACCCGGGGCACGATTTCACAACCACGTTGACCCACCGCTTTCCCGCCAAGGTGTGACATGGCCATCAAGCGAGCGAAGAAGAAAGAGTCGGAATCCCAGGTTCCGGAGAACGCCCCCCAGACCGCCGAGAACAAGGGCCCGAAACGCGTCCTCCTGGTCGATGACGATCGCGAGATCATCGAATCGCTGCGTATCGCTTTGGAGGCGAAGGGTTACGAGGTTCTGGTCGCACGTGACGGAAACCAGGGGCTCGCCATGGCTGAGCGAGAGAATCCGGACCTGATGATCCTGGACATGATGATGCCTCGTCGTAGCGGGTTCCTCGTCCTGGAACGCCTGCGGCACACCCGCCCCGTGCCCGTGCGAATCATCATGATCACGGCCAACGAAGGGAGTCGGCACAAGGCGTACGCCGAACTGCTGGGTGTGGACGATTATATCCGCAAGCCGTTCGCCATGGATCGGCTTCTTGCAAGCGTCGACCGGCTGCTGGGCTAGTGGCTGTGGCTATTTTGGTTCGTTCGCTGCGATTTTTGGCGTAAGGAGGAGCGTCACGGGCGTTTCCAGCGGAGGTATGTGCTCGGTGAACGCTCGGTAGGTGAGCATCTGGTTGGCCTGGCTGCTTTCGACGGGGATGTCGAGCATGGCGGTTGCGAAATTGGCCACACAGATAAAGTCCCCCCCCTCGGCCTGATACGTCTTCTGGCCACCCTCCACCCAGAACCCGGAACCGGCGAATACCCACTTCTCCGCCATGGCCTTATTGGTCTTGATGTTCTGAATCCAGTCCTGCGCACGGGCCGTTTGGACCTTGCCGTCGGCATCCTTCCAGCGGACGGTTACTTCAATTTCCGTCCCTCTGGCAGGCACATATTCGGGATTGAACTGCACGGGGTTGTCAGCCTCGGCCCCGACTGCCAGAAGGCCTGCATGAACGCTCAGCGCCTTTACGTCGAACACCACAATTGCCTCGTGCTCCTTGGTGTAACGCAGGCAGGCGAACAGTTCCAGCGGCACCTCGCGCTGGCACACCTTGCCTACGAGCACAACGCGTTTGTTCTCCATATCGACCCAGACCGGTTTCTTCGGATCCAATGGCTTCAGCCGGTCCACGTTTTCGACCAGAGGCGGGCCGAGATTCCACGGTTCGGGTTCCGGCATCTGCCAGGTGTCGTCGACCTCAGGCGGCTTGGGAAAGTCGGCCGCCATCCCTTCCGATTCGCTTTGCGCGGCAGGCGGGGCATCTGCAGCCGCAGATTCCTCGGCCGGCGTGGGATCGACGGGCGTTTCTGTTTCGGCAGCCGTATTCGGAGATACGGCAGGCGTTTCTTCCGGCGACGGGGCCGCCGCAGGCTCCGGGGCGATGGTTACAGCCTCCTCCGGGGCAACCGGCGCGGCTTGCTCCTGTTCGTCCGATGGCGAAGTCGGGGGCGGTCCTTCTGCGCCCCGGCAACCGACCATCGTCGCCGCAAGCAGAAGGAGGCTTCCCCAAAAAAGTCCGTGATACCGGGTGCGAAGCAGTTTCATGTTCCGTTTCCTTTCCGTACAATGTGGCGGACAGCCGTGGATCCATCGCGCTGGGGCACGATGGCCAAGGGCCCATTGCCGCTCAGGTGTTTCCAAGCGGCAGCGGCTGCTTCCCCCAGAATACCCGCAAAGCGGGCGGCACGACAAGGGCCATCCCGTTAACTCACGACGAACCCCATCGAAGCTTGACGACTATGACGACATCACACACCCCCGAAGAGCGGTCCGACCTCCAGGGGCGCACATTGCTGGGCTCTTCCATGGATCAGATATGGCACAAGTCCGCCCCTTCGGCCATACGCAAGGCGCTGGCGCGCGGAGATTTCGCCGCCGTCTGGGACGCATGGCGCAAGCATCTATCGGCGCGCCGTCAGGCGTCGGACCCCAACAAGGTCCTGCCCACAGGGACGGCTTCGCTTGTTTGGGGCCTGCCCGAGCATCTGCAACTGCCTTCTCCCGGTTCCCTTGCCGAGCAGATGACCGGGCAGGACGCGGAACAGCGAGTTCTGGGCTGGCTAGGAGAAGTTGCCGGCGGCACCCCGGATATCGGATACGCCATTGAGGCAATCACCCTGGCCTGGACTCTGCCGCATTTGGCCGAGTGCATTTCGCTCGATGCCTGGTTCGCCCTCGTCACGCACCTGGTCGACGCCTCGGGAGAGGCGAGAACAGTCGATTCGGAGCATGAGCCGCTCCTGTCGCAGCTCCTTGCCGGAGAACTCCCATTGACGCTCGCTTGCCTGTTTCCGGAACTGGCGCCCTGCCGGGCTCTGTCGGAAGACGCCCGGCGAATTCTCGCCGCCGGCGTGGTCGACGTACTCGATGGTGAGGGGCTAATCCACGGGAACTATGTCTTTCTGGCACGGGCCATGTTGGCTTGCTGGACACGTTGCCACGCAATCGGCCGGCAAATGAAGCACCCTTGCTTTGCGCCCTCGGAACAAAGCCAACTGGGGGATATGGTGCGTCATGCTATCCGGTTTGCCCGACCTGATGTCGGCGCCATGCTCGGACCATCTGGGCAGGAAGGTGACGCCGACCTGCTTCGCGCCGCCGTGGCCATGGCCGGCACGGCCAAAGACCGCGCACTCGCATCGCCATTTCTGTCTCCCGCGCGCCATGCCAAGCCGAAACACGACAAATCCGCCAGGCGTCCCCGACCTGCCACACAAAGCGAATGGGCGGCGACCGCCCTGCTTCGCAGCGAATGGACGCCGACAAGTCCCCGCATGGCAGTTGTCCACGCAGGATGCGATGTCCGGTTCGAGTTAGGATGCGGCCGCGACATGCTTCTATGCGGTACCTGGGCGCTCCATGTATCGCGCGACGGTAATCAGTTGGCGCCGAAGTCCGACTGGGAAGAAATCTGCTGGGTTTCCGATGCCGATATCGACTACCTGGAACTCGAACTGGAACTGGAGGGCGGGGTGCGCGTGCAACGGCAGATAGCCTTGGCGCACGACGATCGTTTCCTGTTCCTTGCCGATGCCGTATTGGGTGATCAGCCAGGCAAGCTTGCATACCACACATGCCTGCCGCTGGCCGAGGGGGTCGAATTTTCCCCTGCGATGGAAAGCCGCGAAGGATGCCTGGTTGGTACGAAGCGTCGCGCCATGGTATTTCCCTTGGCGCTGGCCGAGTGGCGAACACTTTGGGCGGCGGGTGAGTTGCAAGCGACGGACTCCGGGCTGGAACTGACCCACGAAGCGAAGGCATCGCGGTTGTACGCGCCGCTTTTTTTCGACCTCGACCGGCACCGCTTCCCCCG
Organism: Thermoguttaceae bacterium; assembly: GCA_040772845.1. GTDB lineage: Bacteria > Planctomycetota > Planctomycetia > Pirellulales > Thermoguttaceae > PWXP01. The sequence goes on along the minus strand of JAXGXG010000001.1, from coordinate 2,126,948 downwards.
GCCGTTTACGTGGCGGCGACTCACCGTGGCCGAATTGCTCGAAACGCAACCGGACGATGTCGCCGTCGGCTACCGCATGGCCATCGGCAAAAAGCAATGGCTGTTCTACAGGTCATTGGACCGTGTCGGCAACCGCACCCTGCTGGGGCACAATCTATCCACAGAGGCCCTAATTGCCCAATTCCGTAGCGACGGTGAGGTCGAATCGCTCGTCGAGGTCGAGTAGCGGCGGGCCCCAAACAGCAAGTCGCCGTTCCATCCCTCCAGATCGGTCCAGCCGGCGCAACTTGCAGGGGCCGAGGTGTTCAGAGACTGCGACCGACGCATCCTGCTAGCCCGGATTATTCATCACGCGAGCTGCCGCTTACTTTGGGAGCATTGGGGGGCGTTTTCTTAGCGGAGCGGCGCGAGCCGCCCGGTTCTCCCACTGTAATACCGGACGGCTCGCGCCGTGCCGCTACATAGTAAAGGGCATTGAGCTAGCATCCAGCGGCTAATGAACAATCCGGGCTAGCGGGCGGCCCCCCCAACTCATCGTATCCAATCCGCGATAATCGCGCCAGCCGTCTTGTTCGATAGATTCGACAAGGCACGCCCGAACACCTGGAGAATTCTATTGTTGTACAGATCGTATTGTGCCATGAGAACCGCGTACGGGAAGCCTGGGCAAGAAAAGCGAGACGGCGAAGACGCGGCTTGATGGGGAGTCGTTGTACGGCCGATGCTGACCCAAGGTAGTTGAGAGCCCATGAACCGGTTGACTCGCTCCCGAAAGCCGAAAGGTCCGGAACGGTCCTCCGCGCCGAGCCGGTGTCGTCTGCTGATTCCTCTGACGGGAGTGATGTTGTTGCTGGTCGGCGGTTCTGTTTTTGCCCTGGCGCATTTGTACCAGTGCAAGCTGGTTCAATCCGGAAAACGAGTGGTCAACACCGCATTGTCCGCGCGGTCGGATGAGATAAACACGCAATACGCCGCACTGGCCACCCTTCAAGGAACGATCTTGCCCAACTCCCGGCTGCAAGACTCGCTCACGGCGGCAGACCGAGAACGCCCGCTTTCGGAATGCCGGCCGGTCCTTTCCTCCATGGAGCCCTTGCCGGCTGTCTTCGATCCCCTCATCGAACAGCGCGGCAGCAAGACGAATGCGGTTGTTTGCGGTGTACGTGCAAACGGGCGGATATGGGATCTGCTGGTCAGTCCACTTGCCGACGTTTCCGGCAACACGGTCGGTGATCTGCTCATTTTGAACGACATTACCGAACCGACCACCGCCTACTGGCGGACTTTGATGTGGATCGGCAGCGCCGCCGCAGTCTTCCTCGTCGGGTTGCTGGGTTTGCTGTATGTCCTACTGACTCGCACCGATGCCGGCATTCGCAGTCAACAGGCCGAGCTGCGCACCAGCGAACAACACTTGGCGGCCACGTTACGTTCGATCGGCGACGGCGTGATCAGCACGGATATCGAGGGGCACGTAACGGCATTGAATACCGTAGCAGAGTCGCTCACCGGTTGGAGGAACGAAGACGCTTACGGACGTCCCATCGGTGAAGTGTTTCGCATTGTAAACGCTGAAACGGGTGAGCCGGTAGAGGTTCCTGTTGCACGTACATTGCGGGAGGATCGCGTCTTGCCGCTTGCCAATTCGACTGTACTCATTTCAAGGGATGGAACGGAGCGTCCCATTTCGGACAGTTGCGCCCCGATCCACAACCTGGCCGGAAAGGCGATTGGCGCCGTACTGGTCTTTCGAGACGTGACGGAACGGCACCGGTGGGAACGGGACCTCCGCCGCTCGCGTGCTGCGTTGAATGCGTCAGCGGATGCCCTGTTCATCATCGATCGACAGTCCATGCGTTTCCTCGACGTGAACGATACGGCCTGCCGATCTCTGGGGTACACCCGGGATGAACTGCTCCAGATGGGACCGCAAGACATCAAGCCCCACTTCACGCGGCAGGCTTTGGAGCAAACGTTCGACCGCGTTCTGGCAGGTGACCTGAATGCCGGAATGTTCGAGACGATCCATGCCCAAAAGGATGGCGCCCTGCTGCCTGTCGAGGTCTACCTCCGGCCGCTGGATCAGGAAGGCGCGCCGCTGCTGGTCGCCTCGGTTCGCGACATCACCGAACGAAAGGGGGCGGAAAGGGCCCTCCGAGAAAGCGAAGTGCACTTCCGATCGCTTGTCGCAAATATCCCCGGCATCACGTACCGCTGCAAGTGTGATCCTCATTGGACCATGCTGTTCATAAGCAACGGCACAGAAGAGGTATGCGGGTATCCTGCGTCCGACTTCATCCGGAATGCCGTCCGATCCTATGCGAGCATTATCCACCGGGATGACGGTGAGACGGTAACCAGGCACATCCACGAAGCGGTTGCCGTCGGCGCTACCTGGCAAATCGAATATCGCATCGTCCACCGCAACGGGACGATCCGCTGGGTGTACGAAAAGGGCAGAGGGATTACCGATGGCAATGGCGACCTGCAATATCTTGACGGTTTTATTCTCGACATCACCGAGCAGAAGTTGGCCCGAGAGGCGCTGGACGTCGCAAACAAGGAGCTCCAGACTACAGTCACTGCCCTGAAGACGACCAACGAGGCGTTGGACGATTCGAGCCGGCGCGCCGAGGCGGCCACGCAGGCGAAGAGCCAGTTCCTGGCGAACATAAGCCACGAGATACGAACTCCGATGAACGCCGTGATCGGCATGACGGATCTGCTGCTGGACACCGACCTGGACGCCGAGCAGCGCCGCTACGCCGAAGTCGTCCGCACCAGCAGCGAATCGCTACTGAGCATCATCAACGATATCCTCGACTTCTCGAAGATCGAAGCCGGGAAACTCGAACTGGAAATCCTCGACTTCGACCTGCCCAGCCTGCTCCATAACCTGGTGGCTACTCTGACCGTCCATGCCGCGGAGAAGGGACTAGAGCTCCATACGTCCATCCGCCCGGGCGTTCCCTCCGTGCTCCGCGGCGATCCCGGCCGATTGCGGCAGATACTCACCAATCTGACCGATAACGCCATCAAGTTCACCAACGAGGGTGAAGTTGCGGTGGACGTAACCCTGGAAGCCGATTTGGCCCAGTCGGTCCTCTTGCGATTTTCGGTGCGCGACACGGGCATCGGTATCCCGCAAGAGAATCTCGAACGGCTCGGCGATCGATTCACCCAGGTCGATGCCTCGACGACGCGCCGCTACGGTGGCACGGGGTTGGGCCTGGCTATCTCGAAACAACTGGCCGAGATGATGGGTGGCGAGATCGGCGTAACGAGCACGGAAGGCGTCGGCTCCGAGTTCTGGTTTACCGCCCTGCTGGGCAGATCCGGCCGTCACCCGGAGAAGTCGGCCGACGACGCTCCTGGGACTCTTCAAAGCGAAACAACACGCCCGATTCCGACCACTCTGGCAAACCGATTCCACGGAAGGAACGTACGCATTCTCGTTGTTGAGGACAACGTTACCAACCAAGAAGTGGCGCTGGGCATCCTCAGGAGACTTGGCCTCCAGGCAGATGTCGCGGCCAACGGGCAGGAGGCTATCAAAGCGATCGAAGCAATTCCCTACGACCTGGTGCTGATGGATTGCCAGATGCCCGTGATGGACGGCTACGACGCCACGCGGCGCATCCGCGACCCGATGTCGGCCGTCCGCGACCACGATGTCCCCATCATCGCCATGACCGCGCACGCCATGCACGGGGATCGGGAGCAGTGTATCGAGGCCGGCATGAACGACTACGTGTCCAAGCCGGTGTCCGCCCAGGTATTAGCCGACGTGCTGGAAGACTGGCTTCCCGCTTGCACCGTGCAGCCGGATACCGAACCGCACATGCCGGAGCCAATCAGCCCGATGAGCACACCTTCGCCCCGGTCCGTTTCGGAAGCGGAGCCGATCCTCTGGGACCGGGACGCCATGCTGGAGTCGATGATGGGCAGCGCGCCGCTTGCCGGGAACGTCATCACGGTATTTCTGGAAGATCTTCCACAACGTATCCGCAACCTGAATGAACGGATTGCAGCCGGCGACCCGGACGCCGTCGTACGAGAAGCCCACTCGATCAAAGGCTCGGCCGCCACCATGGGCGCCGAGGCCCTGCGCGCGGTCGCCTTGACTGCCGAAATGGCGGCGAGAAAGGGCGACCTGGCCGCCGCCGGCGCCGCCGCGGCAAAGATGCTTGTCACATTCGAACGCCTGAAAGCGCTCATGGAGGAGACCTTAGTAAGCGAGTCGCGCCAGAACACCTAGGCATCCCAGGATACCTTTGATTCCCCAATAACCACAGAATCCGTTTCACTCTGCAGTAACGCTTGACCGAGAGAAAGCAAGTGGATATGAGAAGAGTGACCGCCTTCTAACTTTCTGGCAGTATCAACCCGTTCAACCCGAACTGATGAAACACGCCACACACTACTGTTCCGTCATCCGGCTGCTCGCCTTTGTGGTGTTGCTGATCGGTGGCGTCGCATTCCTGTGGTGGTCGATGCAGAAGACGGACTGGACGATGCGGGAATCGTTGCTGAACCGCACCCGGCTGATCGCCGAAGCCATCGACATCGATCGCATTGTGCGGTTATCGGGCGATGCAAGGGACGTGGCCAAGCCGGAGTATCGGCGACTGAAGCAGCAGCTTGCCGCATTGCGACACATGGATCCGCAGTGCCGGTTCATTTACCTGGCCGGCTGCAAGTCCAACGGCGAGATATTCTTCTACGCAGACAACGAGCCGCCGGAATCGGAGGACTATTCGCCGCCGGGCGAGGTCTACGAAGCGGCGACGCGGGAGTTTGTCCGCGTATTTGCTACGGGCGCCTCGATTGTAGAGGGCCCGGTGTCCGACCCGTGGGGCGTGTGGGTTTCCGCGTTTGTGCCCATCTTTGCTCCCGATACGGGCAAGCTGGTGGCGGTCCTGGGAATGGATGTGGCGGCCGACCGCTGGAGGTGGGCGGTGATGTACAAGTGTGCGCCGCCGGCCGCGATTATCCTGGCGCTTCTGGCGATGTTTCCGATTGGTATGGCCCTGCTGTCCTACCGAGCAAGTTCGGGCGGCGCGGCGCGTTGGATGTGTCATGCGGGACCGGCTTTGGCCTTTGTCGTCGGGTTGCTTCTGACCACGCTTTCTTCCTGGAAGGCAAATGAATGCGAACAATACGCCTTCAATGAAGCATTTGCCCGCCTCGCCGAAAGTCGCACCGCAGCCTTCGCCGAAACGATACGGCAGTTGCAACAAAGCGAACTGGAGGGAATGGCAAGCTTTCTCCGATGCGCCGAGAACGTCAGTGCCGAACAGTTTCACCAGTATACCGCCCATCTGGTCCAGAATCCGGCCGTTCGCAACTGGGATTGGATACCGGTGGTCCCCGCGTCGGAGAAAGACCGATTCGAAGCCTCGGTTCGGGCAGAAGGTTCGCCCGATTTCATGATCTGGGAACAGGACGACCGGGGCAAACGCAGTCCGGCAACCGGCCGGGACTACTATTACCCGGTCCTCTACACAGCGTCTGGTGCGCAGAACCGGGCCTTTCGGGGATACGATATCGGTTCGACCTCCGCATTACGCGCCACTTTGAAGGCTGCTGCGAGTAGCCAACTGTCCACGGCCATCGCCCCGCTCCCCTTTGCGAACGAACCCAAGAAGCAGCGGGGTATCTCCGTCTATCATCCAGTGTTTGACCGCAACGATCCCACTCGACTTCGCGGTTTCGCTGTAGCTTTGCTGGACGTTCACACGATGTTGGAGGCGTCAGCCCGGGAAGGCTCCATACTCGAACAGATCGTACTGGTCCAGCCGGACGGCAAGAGAACCGTTCTCGCCGCCAGTCATACGTCACCGTCTCCATTACCAGCAGAACCGTCCTTGATCCGGCCCGTGCTGGCGTTCGGCCAAGTCTTTGCGTTGACGTCGCGAGTCAGCAACGATTTCCTTCATTCGCATCCGATGAAGGCTCGCCGGCTCGTGCTGGTTGCCGGATTCCTGCTCAGTTTGGCGTTGGCTGTCGTACTCAGCATGATTCTGCGGCGGCGAGATGAATTGCAGCGACTGGTCGACGAGCAGACCGCCAATCTTCGGGAAAGCGAACATCGCTTCGATCGTCTGGCTGAGCACGCGCGCACCTATACCTGGGAAGTTGACGCCAGCGGTTTGTACACCTTCGTCAGCCCGGTGATGGAGGCCGTTCTCGGTTACCGACCGGAGGAACTTGTCGGCAAAGTTCATTTCTACGATCTTCATCCGGAGCAAGGGCGTGATGCATTCAAGACAGCGTCGCTCGAGGTGTTCGCCCGGCGCGGAGACTTCCGTTCTCTGGAGAATCTGGTCCAAACCAAGGACGGCCGGACTCTGTGGCTGTCGACGAATGGACTTCCCATTTCCCACCCTGACGGAAGCTTGCAAGGCTACCGGGGTAACGATACCGATATCACCGAGCGGAAGCAGGTAGAAACCACGTTGCGCGAGAGCGAACAGCGAGCCGCCGCCCAGCGCACAGCCATGGCGCAACTCGTGCTTCAACAGTATCCTGATTGCGGCAGCATGCAACAGTCCTTGGAGCATATCGCCGAGGTCTTGACGAAGACGCTCAATGTCGCACGCGCCAGCATCTGGCGTCTTTCCGACGACGGTTCGGAACTGCGATGTCTGACGATTTATCGATCCGACAGCCAGACGCATGGTGGCGGCGAGATTCTGAAGGTGAACAATCTGCCGCAGTATTTCGAGGCCATTGGCCACGACACGCGGATCGGCGTGGAAGATGCGCAGAACGACCCTCGTACGAGCGAGCTGCGGGATTCCTATCTCATTCCGCATGGAGTCACGTCCCTGCTCGACGCCGAGATTGTCGTCGAGGGCAAGCTGGTGGGGATCGTCTGCTGCGAGCATGTGAACGGGAAACGGACGTGGCACTCCGATGAGGAGTCCTTTGTCGCCACTGCGGCCGCCGTCATCGCCCAGCTCCACGCCGACCGGCAACGGCGCAAGGCCGAGGCGGCATTGCAGGCGTCCAGAGATGCGATCGAGGCAAGCCGCGCCCAATACGAGCAGGCCGTCTCCATGATCTCCGACGTCATCTGGCGTTACGAAGTCGACGACCAAGGCCGGTTCATCGGCGGATACATCTCGCCGGTTGTCGACCGGCTGCTCCAGTTGCCTCCCGGCGCCATCGACAGCGATTTCGAGAAGTACTACGCCCACGTCCATCCGGAAGACCTCCCGATGATACGAGAATCGCTTGCAACGGCATTGGCCAACGAGCGCCAGAACATGGCCGTGGAGTACCGATTGCAGGGCCCGGACGGGACAATGCGCTGGGTTCGTTCAGGAGGCTCGGTCCACCGCCAGACGAACGGACACGTCATCGCCTTCGGCACCACCTCGGATATTACGGAACAGAAACGGGCGGAGGACGAACTGAAGCAGACGCTCGAAGCGATCGAGTCGGCCAACCTCGCTTTGGCGGAGTTCAATGCGCTGACCGAGTCGGCCACGCGCGCGAAAAGCGAATTCCTGGCCAATATGAGCCATGAGATTCGCACCCCCATGACGGCCATCCTGGGCTTCGCCGAGCTGCTCCTGGGGGCGAACGACATCGATCAGTTACCCCCGGAACGCGTCGACGCCATCCGCACCATCCAACGAAACGGCGAGTATCTGCTGGGCTTGATCAACGACATCCTCGACCTGTCGAAGATCGAAGCCGGAAAGTACGACATCGAGCGCGTCTCCTGCTCGCCTGCTCAAGTATTGGCCGACGTCCTCTCTCTCATGCGAGTACGGGCTGAAGCGAAGCGGCTTTCCCTTTCCATCGAATACGGCACCCCTATCCCCGAAACGATCCGGAGCGATCCGCTCCGCCTGCGGCAAGTACTGGTCAATCTGGTCGGCAATGCCGTAAAGTTTACGGAGATGGGCAGCGTCCGCATGGTGGCCCGCCTGCTGCAGCCCCCGGATCGCCCGGCCCTACTCCAGGTGGAGGTGATCGACACGGGCATCGGGATGACCGAGGAACAGATTGCGAACCTGTTCCGGCCGTTCAGCCAAGCCGATTCGTCCACGACCCGAAAATACGGCGGAACGGGGCTCGGACTGACCATCAGCAAACGTTTGGCCGAGATGCTCGGCGGCGATATTTCCGTCCGGAGCGAGCCGGACAAAGGCAGCACGTTCACCGTGACCATCGAGACGGGAAAACTGGAGGGCATTCGGCTCTTGAGAACCCCCGAGGAGGCGGCTGCCAATACCTTGTCGGTCACGAAACCCCAAGACAGCGCCGCCATTCGCCTGGACGGACGCATTCTCCTGGCGGAAGACGGTCCGGACAACCAGCGGCTCATCGCGTTCGTGCTCCGGAAGGCGGGCGCCCAAGTCACGGTTGTGGAAAACGGGCAGCTCGCTTACGATGCGGCCCTCGACGCCCAACAACGCGGCGAACCGTTCCACCTGATCCTCATGGACATGCAAATGCCTGTCATGGATGGCTATGAGGCGACCCGGCAGTTGCGGGCCGCAGGTTATACGCGTCCCATCGTCGCCTTGACGGCCCACGCGATGACGGGCGACGACGCCAAATGCCGCAATGCCGGCTGCGACGCCTACCTGACCAAACCCATCAATCGGGTCGAGTTCCTGCCGGGAGTCGCCGAGCATCTCAAACCGTCCACCCAACCCATCACGTAGGTCCGATCGGCCTTTCGGGGAGCCCAATGCACCTCGTTACTTGGGCGGTGCGATGAACGGCGAGGGCGCGTAGCGAGGCGGCTTGTATTCCTGGGGAACGTAGACCGGCGGCAAATACTCGGGCCGGCCGTAGAAAATCGCCGAACGATCGTATCCCGGCCGGTGAATGGCTGGCTTCTCGATCGGTTTGATCACGTAGTTCGGACGATCCATGTACGTCGGAAACTCCCACGAAGGCTTCACATCCGACGGCGGCATGTAGTTCTTGATGTTGTACTTCGGCTTGTTGTCCAACGGCTCAATGGCTAGCGGCATGTGATATACCGGCTTGCGAATCGGATCCTGAGCCCAGCTCGGCTTGACGTACTGCGGCAGGCTGTTTTCGTAACTTGGCCGGTTCCATCGGGGTTTCTCCAAATGCTGGCGTGCATAAGGCAGCCGCGTACCATCGTCGAAGAGCGGATCCTGAGCGGTCGGATAACCGAAGATATGGCCCGGCGGTTCACTGGGCTTATCCCGCTTGCCAGGGCTTCTGGCCGGTTCCGGCCCGAGCGCAGCCGAAGGGCTGGCTTTCACCGCCCCGGCCGCCTCGAACAACCAATCGCTTCCGGCGTGTGCCGTTTGAGTCAGCTCCCAAGCTTCCAGGCAAATCAACGATGACAGAACAACAATGCCGGCGACGGCCACCAGTCCTGGAAGACGCAACATCACAACCTATGCCTCCCTAGACGTACGAACAGGAAGAATATCGGAGCCACCTTCTCTACACAAATATAGACCACTGGCAAACCGCCTCATTCAGGCCGGCAGGCCGGCAGGCCAGCAATGGTTCACCTGAGGGGGGGGGTTCGCCGCAAGTTTGAGGTTCCCTTGAGGCCGACGGTCTGCTACGATACCGCCGCAGTCTGTTTGCCTGGCAAAGCTTCATATCGAGAACGGGGAACGGCCCCGAGGATGACTTCTGCACCCACAGGGGGTATCGTTGCCTCGCCTGCCCTTGGTAATCCTGTTACTGCTTGCGTCAGGTTGTACGGCGTTGCCCAATCGATCGCTGTCGCTGCCGGATCGCCATACGCTGGTGCGCGAGCCGCTGATTGTGTACAGCGATTTCGCGGTCGAGCCGCACCATCGTTTGCTCGAAGAACTCATCGCACGTCGCGCCGATGTCAGTCGCACCCTGAACCTGCCGAGTTCGGCAGAACGGGCCCACGTCTACCTGTTCGACAGCACAGACCGATTCCGACAGTTCATGCGATTGCACCATCCGGAGATGCCCGATCGGAGGGCCTTCTTCCTGGAAACGGACACTCGGCTGCTTGTCTACACGCAATGGGGCGACCGGGTCGCGGAGGATCTCCGTCACGAGATGACCCACGCGTACCTACATGCGGTGGTTCCGAATTTGCCGTTATGGCTAGATGAAGGCCTGGCAGAATACTTTGAGGTCCCCCGGGGATATGCCGGGCTGAATTACGAGCACCTTGCTATGGTTCTGGACCAAATTGAGCAGGGGAAGTGGACCCCCAATCTCGCGCGACTGGAACAGCTCCATCCTGCGGACAACATGTCGTTGGGCGAATATGCCGAATCCTGGGCGTGGGTGCATTTCCTGTTGCACGGGCACCCCGGCGGCAGCACGATATTGCAGGCGTATCTGGCCGATTTGCGCGTGCATGCCGTGGCAGAACCGCTTTCCCAACGGCTGATGGCAACCCTTCCGGCTTCCGGGGAAGCGTTAGCAGCCCACATTCGGCGTGTTGCCGCAGTCACGCAGGCTCCGGCGCAGTAGGGTTGCACAGTACGGAGAGTCCCACATGCGGGAGTCCATCCCGGTTTTCGGACAATCCCAAGGCGAAACCAGACAGCCTTTTTTGCGGGAGTCGTGCAACGATGTTTTGCAGAGCCGTATTCGCCCAATTCCGTGGTGAAGTCCCAAGCCCCCAGCAGGAGCCCTAGAAGGAACGCAAGTGCCTCCCTATAATCTCGGAGTTCCGATTGAGTTCCACCTGCTTACGCCCTGATGATCCATTTCCGCACGTTTCGCAATACCGATCCACCTGCTATCGCAACCCTCTGGCGTTCGCGAGCAGGACAGCCCGGTCTGACGCAACCGGTTTCGGTCGATCTGATTGAGCAGTTGGTCTTCTCGAAGCTGTATTTCGACCCGCGGGGGCTCATTCTCGCGTTCGATGACGATCGGCCGGTAGGATTTGCGCATGCCGGCTTCGGCCCCAACGAGGCGCGCAACGCCATCGACGAGCAGATGGGCGTCACGTGCATGATTGTGCTTCATCCCGAGCACGCCGCAGCCGAGGTGGCCGGGGGACTTCTGACGCATTGTGAACAGTACTTGCGTGCGCGCGGCGCGAAGGTCCTCTATGGTGGGGGTATCGAACCTTTGAACCCGTTCTACACGGGCATGTACGGCGGGAGCACGCTGCCGGGCATCCTGGAAAGCGACCAGGAATTATGCCGATTGTTCCTTGCCCACGAGTATCGGGAGATCGATCACACGGAACTGCTCCGCCGCGATCTGACCCGTTTTGAAGTCCCCTTCGACCGGCGTCAGATGCAACTTCGCCGGCAGATGATCGTTGAAGTCAGTTCCGATGCAATCGCCCACGATTGGTGGGAGGCCTGTACTTTGGGGGATTTCGACCTGACCCGGTTCGATGTCGTGCCGCGTGTCGGCGGACCGCCGGTCGCGACTGCGACCTTTCGGGCGATGGAGCCGATCGGTTCCGGAGGTGTGGGGCGGCGCACCGGACTGGTCGGCCTGTTCGTCGATCCGGCCTTGCGGCGGCGCGGTCTGGCCGTGTTCCTGCTGAGCGAGGCCTTCCGCCAGTTCAACCGGCAAGGGATCACCGTCGTTGAATCCCAAACCATGCAGCACAACGCGCACGCGTTGGGAGTCTATCAGAAGCTCGGTTTCGAGCGTGTGGATCGGGGCGTCGTTTACCGGAAGACGTAACCGCCTATCGGCACGCCCCGAGGCTCTTGGCTCGTTCGAAGTCCCGAATCGCCGGCGTCTTCTCGCCCATTTTCTGGTACGCGACGCCGCGGTTGTAGTAGGCGATTCCGTAGTCCGGATCCAATTCGATGGCCCGGGTGAAATCCACAACCGCCTTCTGAGCATCGCCTTGGATCAAGCGGACCAGACCGCGGTTATAGTAAGGCCTGGAGTATTCCGGATCGAGTTCGATCGATTTGCCGAAATCGGCCACGGCCATGTCCAGCTCCTTCTTGCGTGTATAGACCACCCCGCGATGGCAGTAGGCACTGGCGTCCTCCGACACGATCTCGATGAGCTTACTGTAGTCGGCCAACGCCCGCTCCAACTGGCCCATCAGGCCGAACACCTGGGCGCGGTTATAGTAGGCCTTGGCGTACTTCGGATCGAGTTCGAGGGCCTTTGTGTGATCTTCGATAGCGCCTTCCCGATTTCCCTTGGCGGCGCGTGCGATTCCGCGCGACACGTACGCCTCGACGGTGCGCGGTTCCAGGCGAATCGCTTCGCTGAAGTCGGCAATCGCCTTGTCGGTCTGCCGCTTCTTCGCATAGGCGAGTCCGCGACTGGTGTAGTATTTTGCGTTCTTCGGATGGAAGCGGATCGCCTCGCTGTAATCGGTAATGGCTGCATCGTAATCATCCAGTTTGAAGTGGGCGATTGCCCGATTTGCATACGCCTTGGCGTCCTTCTTCGAGATGCGAATCACCTCGCCATACTCGACAATCGCCGTGGCCAGATCGCCCTTCTTCTCGAACGCATTGCCCCGGTTGCCGTGCGCCTTGGCATGGTCGGGATTCAGCGCAATGGCCTGGTCGTAGTCGGCAATCGCCTTGTCCAGGTCTCCCCGGATGGCCTCCACCAATCCACGCGCCACATAGGCATCTGCGTCGTTCTCGTCGTACTTGATGGCCTCCGTGTAGTCCTTCACGGCACGGTCGAACTTCCCGTCTTTGAAATAGGCGAAGCCCCGGTTGTAATAGGCCTTGGCGTAGTCGGGCTGAAGGCGAATGGCCTGATCGTAGTCGGCAATTGCCTGGATACGGTCGCCCTTCTGGGCATAGGCCGAGCCCCGGTTGTAATATGCGGCAGGCTCTTGCGCACTGTAACGCAGCACCTCGTTGTAGTCGGCAATGGCGTTGTCGTACTGCCCCTTGGCCTCATAGGCGTTCCCGCGACTGTAGTACGCCTCGGTAAACCGCGGATTCATCCGCAATGCATCCGTGAACCGATCGATGGCCTGGTCGTAGTCGTGTTTCTCGGCCAGAGCAATGCCACGCTGCAAGATGTCGTTTTCGTCGAACATGTTCCGTTTCTCCCGCCGGGTTCATCATCAACCCGTGACTGTCAAATGATGATCTCGATGTCCTCGATGCCGAAACTGGGCGACTCGATGGCTTCCGCAGCCGGAGCCGAGGGACTGTACTGGCTGCATCGGTTCGGCCCGGACCGTTTCGCGTGCTCCACGGCGGCCTCCAGCCGATTGAACACGTCGATATAGCCGTCATCCGGACGAATTTCCGTGACTCCAACGCACGATGTCAGGCGAATCTCCCGCCCATCGCGCAGGAAGAGCAAATGCTCGATCCCCTGCCGAATGGTTTCCGCAAGCTTGGTTGCCTGCCGTGGCCCCGAGTCCAGCATGATAACAAGGAACCGCTGGCCGGCATACCGCGCCACGGTGTCGGCCTTGCCTGCCGATCGGAGCATGAACTGCGCCACCTCATACAGGACCCGGTCACCGAACAAGGAGCCTTCCCGCTCGTTCAGCCCTCCGTAATCGTCCAGGTCGAACAAGGCCGCATTCATCTGTCGCGACTGGTGACGTTTCTGCTGCCACCACTGCCAGAGCAATTCCTCCAAGCCAATCCGGTTGCGCAGTTTGGTCAAAGGATCGGTAAACAGTTGCTTCTCGATCTTGTCGATCCGATCTTCGTACCGGGCAATGGCCAGGAAGGCCACCTCCTGCTCGTCTCGCAGGTGGTGGCGAGCGACTCGCAGGTTGTTGATCTCTTCGAGAAGTCGGGCATTGGCCGCCTCCAAGTCCGATCCGAAATCCATGTACTTCAGGTTGTTCAACGTCGTTTCGACCTGGGCCGCCTGATCCAGGTTGGCCATTTCGATCTCGTCGCCCAGCGCCTTCAACTCGCCCAACTCACTCACCCGCTCGCGGAAGCGTTCAGCATTCTCCGCCTGCTCCGCCAGGTACGCCTCGCAATCCTCCTGGAGCTTCCTCAAGCATTCCTGAATGATCTCTTCGGTGGACTGCCCCTTGCACGCTCGGAGCTTGGTATCGAGTTCCGTCGCCCGCGCACCGCTTTTCATCATGGCGATGTTCAGTTTCAAGATCGACGTCTCGATGTACTTCTCATTCAAATCCCATTGCTCGGGCGCATCGAGGGCAACCTGCTCGAACTCGACTGCGTTCTCGTCATAGGGCTCGCTGTAGGGCTGAACTTCCGATTCCTCGCCCGACTCGTCGTCCAACATCAACTCCAAAGGGGTCGAGGCAAGTTCCTGGGAAATGCCGGCAAACAGCGCATCCTCGTCCGAGACGGGGCGCTCGGCAACCAAGGCTTGCCATGCCTCCAGCAGCCCCGGCGGGCCGTACCCCAGGAACACCGCCACGGCGAAGCCCAGACACAGGTTCAAAATGGCGACGATGAGTGTAAGCAGGAACATGCGGGAAGGGTTCGCAGGCGTTGGAATCGTTGAAGGACTCGTAGACCGTACCAGTCGGAGAGCGCATAGTGTCTCCCAGAAAAACATAGGTCATGGCAAACCAGCCGGCGCCCCCTCTTTGGAGTGCGTCTTCGCGCCACACGGATGGGATTAGTCTGCCGCGTCACAGGCTGAAGAAGCAGGCGGCCGCTACGTTTCTGCGCACATCCCCAGTTCGCGGGTCCGCCTTCAGACGGCGTTTGCACTTCCCACCTAAAGGCGGGGCTGCCACGGGTGACGCTTGCGCCCAGAAACGGGGGCATACGACGGCATTCGTTCCACCGATGGCCGTGCATCGCAAGTTGGCCGACGGCCGGCTACTGCCGAGATGACGTGAATCGCGGCCGCTCGGCCGCGCGCGTCTCTGTTTCGAGATGGCGCAGCAGGTTTGGAGAAACCTGCTCGAGTACAAGCACTTCGCTTTTCGCTTGCGGATCGTTCCGCGGTCGGACAATGCAGACGACCTCATACCCCTCGTCGAGCCGACGCCGAATCTCTCCCAGCGCCGCCTGCTCGTCCCGATCGAGCGGCGGCAGATCCTCTCGTGTGGCAGCGACCGTCCGGACGGGTATGGTGTCGGCAGTCGACGGCCACTGAATCTCCTCGAGCGATCCTCGTGGAGTCGGCTCGTCCGTGCGTGGCATAGGTTCCCCGGTCAGCCGGGCCTGGTTAAGCGGATCTGATGCATCGGAACGTGCAGCGGCCAGTTCGGGACCGGACCGAGACGCATCGTAAACGTACGCCAGCCCCGTCTGATCCAGGATGGCGTGAATACACGCGGCAGCAGCGAAAAGTCCCTCGCGGTCTTGCGGATCGGCCGCATTGCAGACCCCAATGACCAGTCCGTCCGACGAGAACAGTCCGCCGCCGCTCCTTCCCTCGACCGGCTGCCCTGCCACCTGGATATTGGCCGGGCCGAGAAACTTGTTCAATGAGTTGATATGACTGCGGCGAACCGATGGATCTGCACCGTTGTCACACCCGACGGAGATGACCGACTGACCGCGTTGAAGCTCGTAACCGGGCGGAGCAACCCGCGCAGCGCGAACGGACCCCGGAACGCGAATGGCGACCAGACCGACGTCGGTCTTCAGATCGTGCGCGACAAGTCGTCCAGGTATGCGTTGTGAGGCGTGTGGCCCGAAAAGGTCCACCTCGATCCGTCCCTGCCCTTGCGAATCGCGAAAGATATGGCCGCAGGTAAGGATAAGCGCCTCGCCGCCCCGTGCATCGATCAAGGTTCCCGCGCCACTTGAATGTCCCTGAGGGTCTTCGATACGCAATCGCACTGTGACAGCGAGGAGTTGATCGTCGTCGATGTTGCGGGAACCGCGTGGCGATGCGGAGCGATCGGAGAATTGCGGCGTGACTGCCGATGTTGCATAGTCTTCGGCAGGCAAGGTGGCGCTGGTGGGAATAACACTGCCCGATCCGGCGGAAGGGGGCGCATTGGGCGGACCAACGGCTGCCAACGACGCTCCGGCCCCGGAAGATCTTCCCGGGGGCGATGCCAGCCGGCACATCTGTTCTAGCTTGGCTCGCGACGTCCCGCCAATCACCCGGTCGACTTCCCGCCCATCGACCAACATTACGAAGCACGGCAATGCGGTGACACCATATTGCTTCGCCAGGGCGGACTCTCGATCGACGTTGATTTTGCGTACCGGGTATCCTTCCGCCGCCAGCGCTTGCACGGTCGGGTGCATTGCGCGGCACGGACCACACCAGTCGGCATAGAAGTCCAAAAGGACCGTCTCACCGGCGCCGAAACACGTCAAACTTACCAATGCGGCGGGCAGCAGAACCATCGGTTCCCTCCTGTCGGTCTGCATAGTGGATCGCGCGAGTGTGCCTCGAGCAGACGACCTCATATCGTCCCATCCTCGGGCAGAACCGCCAAAACGTCGGGGCCGGCGGTCCGCGCGCTACGGGCCAAGTCGCGCAGTCTAGACCCTCCCGTATCGAAACCGCAGCATTGTTGCCGAATGGGCGAGTTGCCACAACGCCAGATTCCGCATTTTCCGGGGATAGAAAGAAAAGAAAAAACTACCCCCCGCCAAGAAACGTGGATTGACTCTCCGGCCTCCTTTCGAGTACAAGCCGCCTGCCACAAGTCTCCATTCTTCTAGTTTCCTCCTCGGCAGCGATGTAGGGCCAGTCCCAGCCCACCCGTATTGCCGGGCTATTATCCTGCTCCCAACCGATGCCAGCAACCCAAGAGCCCGAAACCCGCCCCATGCGGGAACCCGCCGCATCCGACGGCCGCGACGCTTCGGCGCAGGGGCTGCTGCGACGAGCGATCCGATGGGGGGCAACCAATCGGCTTCGTGCCGTTCTGGCAGGTGTGGCGGGGCTGGTCTCGGTAACCGTTGTGACCGTGGGCGGCTTCTGGCTGCTCAGCATCGGTTCGGAAGAAGGGGGAGTAACCTTATCCGAGGTACTGCAATCGCTCGATGCCGGCGCCCTCAGCCAAGCCAAGGATGCCGCGATGACCCTACGGGGCCAGAAGTCGGCGACCTTGGAGGATATTGCAGGCGCGGTTTACACCTTGGGTGTCGTCGCCGCCGCGGAGGCTGCCGATACGTGGACCAAGGACCGCCAGAAGAAATTCCTACTGGCCGCCCGCTATCTGGAAGAAGCCCGAAGCCGAGGATTCCCTCCCGGCCGACGAGGTCGCGGACTCTACCTGCTGGGGAAATGCTTGTACGAAGGCGGGCGTATTCCGGCCAGCCGCCCGTTCCTCGCAGATGCACTCCGGGCCGACCCGAAGAATCGGGACGAGATCCGTTGCCTTCTGGCAGGCGCCTATCTTGAAGATTCGCCTCCCGATCTGGAAAAGGCCCTGCATTACAACACGCTCTACCTGAGCGCCCCTTCCCTGCCGGAAGCCAAGCGTCAAGTCGGAATCATGCAGCGCGCCCAAATCCTGCTGGCCATGGGCAAGCCGGAAGAATGCATGGCCGCGCTGAAAGACATTCCTGCAAAATCCGCGCTTCGGGCCGAGGCGACGGTTATGCAGGGTCGCGTTCAGATGTACGAGGCGCAGCAATTGCGTAACCAAGGAGCCCCTTCCCCCCAGCAACTGGAAGAAGCCCGCGAGAAATACGAGAAGGCCATCAAGACGCTTCAGCTTGCCCAGGGACGTGATACGCTGAGCAACCAGGCCACGCGAAAGGCCATGTACCTCATCGGCGTCTGTTTCCGAGAGATCGGCGATCACCGCGCAGCGATGCGACAATTTGCGCGCACGCGTCAGCTCTTCCCCGAAACCCCCGAAGGTCTCGCCGCCAGCTTTCAGGAAGCCGAGATCTCGCGCGATCTCGGCCGCGACGACGAGGCGGTGGCCGCGTATCGCCGCGGGCTTCAACAGGTAAGCGACCCGAAATCGTTCAGCAACCCGTGGGTCTCCGTCCGCGAATTGCAGCTTCAGATCCTTGACGCCTATCAATACTACCTGGAAACCCAGAACTTCACCGTTGCGTTGGAGCTGGCCAGGCTGCTTCAGCCGCTTTTTCCGGAAACACGAGCCTTGGAGCTGACGGCCGACGTCCATCGCGCCTGGGCCGAATCCTTGCTCGCCGAGGCGAAACAGTATCCGCCTGCGAAGGCCGAACCCTTGCTGCGCGAGGGTCGCCGCCACTATCGCGAGGCCGGACGCCTCCACGCACAACTCGCCAATTTGCTGATCACCACACGCGAATACCCGGAGGAAGTGTGGGAGAGCGGCCTGGACTTCATGCG
Source organism: Thermoguttaceae bacterium (assembly GCA_040772845.1). Classification (GTDB taxonomy): domain Bacteria; phylum Planctomycetota; class Planctomycetia; order Pirellulales; family Thermoguttaceae; genus PWXP01. The sequence continues at coordinate 2,108,795 of JAXGXG010000001.1, read as the reverse complement.
AGGGCAATGCTTCACGGCGGCCATCGGCATGTTGAAGGAATACCTGAAAGACCAGGCGCGTCGCCGGCACCCGCAAGCGCTCGTCCTGCTGGGCGAGGCCTATCTGGCGCGCGGCGAGGTGGCCGATGCGCTCGAGGCGTTCCAGGAATGCGTCGATTTCCACCCTCGCGACGCGGCAGCCTATCAGGCTCGGTTGTTGGCCAGTCGCGCGTACCAGGAGATGGGTGAACCGGAGAAGGCCGAAAAGCTCCTGCTTGAAAACCTTGCCGGAGAATTTCTTACCCCCGCAAGCGAACAGTGGCGCGAATCGCTGTTCGACCTGGGCGAATTGCTGTACCAGGAGACTCGGTACCAAGAGGCGATCGAACGGCTGGAAGAGGCGGTGGTTCGATACCCCGAAGACCCACGCGCCCTCACCACGCGCTACCTGCTGGCCGAAGCCAATCGCCGCGCCGCCAAGGAGCGTCAGGACGAGCTTCGCGAAAAGCTGCCCGGCAGCACCCGCCTGACGTCCACCAAGCAGACGGGTCAGCACTACCAGTGCGCGCTGGATGAATTCCTGAAGCTGCGCGAGATGCTAAGCGACAAGCAACAGACGCAAGACCTGACGGCGCCGGAGCAGGCGATTCTTCGCAATGCCTGCTTTTCCATCGGCGACATCGAGTTTGCACTCGGCCGTTACGAGCGCGCCGTGGAAGCGTATTCCAACGCAACGAACCGCTATCAGAACACGCCCGAAGTGCTGGACGCCTACGTGCAGATTGCCAATGCGTATCGGCACTTGGGCGACTCGGCTCAGGCGCGCAGTGCTCTGGAGCAGGCGAAAGCCGTTCTGAGCCGGATGAATCCCGATGCCTCCTTTACCGGCGCGACCAATTTCGATCGGGCCGAGTGGAGTGAACTTTTGGACTACCTCAGTGAACTATAGGCGCCTGCCATGCCCGCTCTCGAAACCGATATTCTGTTCGATCTCGTCCGCGCGAAACGCGCATGCCTGGAACAGCTTCAGGTAATGGGCCGACGACAGATGGACCTGATCGAATCGGACCAGATGACAGCCTTACTGGACCTGCTGACCCATAAGCAGAACACGTTGAGCAAGCTTCAGCGGATCGAGCGGAATCTCGACCCGTTCCGCAACCAATCGCCCGACGCGCGCCGGTGGCGCAGCGAGGACGAGCGCCGCCGGTGCAGCGAGGAACTCGCTGCATGTGAAACGCTGCTGGCCGAGATCATCGAGCGAGAGAAGGCCGGCGAAGCGGCAATGATTCGGCGCCGCGATCAGGCGGCGGCCCAGCTTCAAGGCATGCATCGGGCAAGCCAGGCGCGCTCTTCGTATGCCGCCCCGGTCACGTCCACCATCAGCCAAATCGACCTCTGTTCCGATGTCTCTTGAGGACCTCCGTCATGACCGCAACCATCGATAATGCCCCATCTTCGCTCCCTCTGGCCAACGCCGACCTGGAAGCCGTTCTGGCCGCGTGGCATCAGGCGACGGTGCGTCTGGAGCGAACGCACGAGGTTCTCCGCGAGGAGGTGCATCGCCTGACCAATGAGTTGGAAGTGAAGAATCGCGAGTTGGCCCGAAAGAACCGGCTTGCCGACCTGGGGCAGATGGCCTCCCACGTGGCGCACGAGGTGCGCAATCACCTGGTTCCCGTAACCCTGTACCTGAGCCTGTTGCGGCGACGCGTCAGCGAGGACAGCGGGGCCGTCGATATTGCCGACAAGATCGCCACGGCGTTCACCGCCCTGGATGCCATGGTTCACGACCTGCTGAACTTCACGTCGGACCAGGAACCCCATCTGGACCGCTGCTCGCTGAGCCGGACCGTCGAAGAGGTCTGTACCGCCCTGACTCCGCAATTGGGCGCGCAGGCCATCGACGTGCACCTCGACGTGCCGGCCGACCAGTGGATCCTTGCAGACGAGTCGATGGTGCAACGGAGCGTGCTGAACCTCGTGCTCAACGCACTCGATGCCATGCCCGACGGCGGCGCCCTGCTGATCACCTCGCTGAGTACGCCGGAGGGAGTCGATCTGGAAATCGCCGATACGGGTCCGGGCTTCTCCTTCGACGCGCGCCGCCGAGCGTGCGAGCCGTTCTTCAGCACCAAACAGGGCGGGACCGGCCTGGGCCTGGCCATTGTGCATCGTATTGCGGAAGTCCACGGCGGAGACGTCTGCGTGGCGAACTGCCCCGAAGGCGGCGCCGCCGTGACGCTCCACTTCCCCCACCCCGTTGCCCTGGAGGCCGCCGCATGAAAGATCACGCCGAACGTGACCGCACCGATTCCGCCGGCGCCGTACTCGTCGTCGACGATCACGCCCCGGCGCGCGAGTCGATGGCCGTCGTCCTCCGCGAGGCAGGACATGACATCGCCTGCTGTTCCAGCGCCGCCGAGGCGCTCCGCCGCCTGGCAGACAGGAAGGTCGATTGCGTGGTGACCGATCTGAAGATGCCCGGCATGAGCGGACTGGAATTCATCGCCCAGATCGAGCAGCGCCGGATTCCGGTCCAGGTGGTCATGGTGACCGCCCATGCCTCGGTAAGCTCGGCGGTCGAGGCGATGCGACACGGCGCCTTCGATTACATCGAGAAACCGTTCGACGTGGAGCGGCTCGAACGCCTGGTGGCTCAGGCTATCCGGCACGGACGTCTTGTTGAGCCGCGCCGCGACGGCGCGCAATCGGCCGGCGAGCCGCCTTTGATGATCGGCGACAGTGCGGCCATGCAAGCACTGCGCGAACGCATCGCACGCGTTGCGCCCACTCCGGAAACCGTACTCATCCTCGGCGAAAGCGGAACGGGTAAAGAACTCGTCGCCCGCGCGATCCACGCGGAAAGCCCGCGAGCATGCGGACCTCTGGTCAGCCTGAACTGCCCGGTCCTCTCCGCACAACTGATGGAAAGCGAACTGTTCGGCCATGAACGCGGCGCGTTCACCGGCGCCGACGCCCCACGCACCGGACGCTTCGAAATGGCCCACCAGGGCACCATCCTTCTGGACGAGGTGACCGAGATCGACCTGAACTTGCAGGCGAAACTGCTCCGGGTCCTTCAGGAGCGGGCCTTCGAGCGGGTCGGTTCGAGCCGGACGCAGCAGGTGGACGTCCGCGTGCTGGCCAGCACGAATCGCGACCTGGAACACCTGGTGCGCGAAGGCCGATTCCGCGAAGACCTGTACTTCCGGCTTGCGGTCGTGCCCATCCACGTACCGCCGCTGCGCGACCGGCGCGAAGACATCCCCGCTCTGTGCGAGCACTTCTTCGCGCGCTCGGCCGAGCGGCTCGGCCGCGATCCCTGTGCGCTCGCCCCCGCCGCGCTCGATCTGCTCTTGCGGTATCCGTGGCCCGGAAACGTTCGTGAACTGGAGAACATCGCCACCCGCGCAAGCGTGCTCAATACGGGCAAGCTCATTACCGCCGACGAACTGCGTCGATGGCTCATGGCCGCTCCGGAAACCGATCCCGTCACTCCGGATGCGCCGGTCACCGTCGGAATGAGCCTGCACGAAATGGAACAGCGGTTGATCGAGGCTACGCTGAACCACTTTGCAGGCCATCGGCAGCGTACGGCGGAAGCGCTGGGGATTGGCGTCCGAACGCTCTCCGGCAAACTGCGGCAGTACGGCTACGCACCCCGCGAGAAGGAGAAGGTCCGCGCATGATCGGGTTCCTTGCCTGCGGCGACAACAAGACGAATCGGCAATTTCTGCCGAACTCGCACACGCAATTCTTGCCGCTGCCGGACAGTCGTACCGATGGTTCCGGCCGCAGTCGGCCTGGAAGGAAATCGGCCGGACTCGCCCGAGGAGCATCCGGAAACTCCCGCCCCACCAACAAGTTCCGAACCGTTTTCACAACGCCCCGAAGCATGCAATCGGATCGGCAAGCCCGGCGGACACTCCACGAATTCCGGAGCCCTGCCGAAATGGCACGCCGGTTGCACAAAGCCCAAACGGCGTCTGGCGCGCCTCGAACCCAGGGACTGCCATGCTGACCAACCTGTTTTCATCAACGACCATTCCCGTCCTGGAGGAAGTTGCCAAGTTCTCCCAGATTCGCCACACGACTCTGGCCGGGAACATCGCCAACCTGGACACGCCAGGGTACAAGTTCCGCGACCTGTCGGTCGACGAGTTCGAGACCCGGCTGCAAGAGGCGATCGAGGCAAGTCGGCGTCCGCCCGATCCTTACACCCCGAATCAGAACGCCTCGTCCGAGGAGCGGCTTCACGCGTTCGTGGCGAAGAAGCCGCATACGATCCTTTATCACGACAAGAGTAACGTCGAATTGGAGCAGCAGGTTGCCCAGATGGTGAAGAACCACATGCAACACAACCTGGCCCTGACCGTCATGAACCAGCAGTTCGCACTGCTGAAAACCGCCATATCCGGACAGTTATAGCCCACAGGCCGGGCGCCGGCTGCCGCAACCGGCGACCGCGCCCGTATTTCGAGAGGAGCCCGTTCATGTTCCCGGCACTTGATATCAGTACGAGCGGCCTGGCGGCTCAACGAATCCGCATGAACGCCCAGTCCAGCAACATCGCCAACATCTCCACGACACACAACGAACAAGGAGAGCCGGAGGCGTACCAGCCCCGCTTCGTCATCTTCCAGACGGACGAAGAAGTCGGCGCTTATGGGGCGCCCGGCGTCCGCGTATCTTCGGTGGAAGTCTCCGACGTGGAGCCGATTTGGCGGTACGAGCCGCATCATCCGGACGCCGTCAAGGAAGGCGACCACGCCGGTTACGTCGCCTACCCGAATGTCAACATGATGACCGAGTTTACCGACGCCATGGAAGCCGCCCGCGCCTACGAGGCCAACCTCGGCGTCATCGACATTACCAAAGACATGCAGACCCAAACGCTGCGAATCCTCGCCTGACCCCCCGCTGAAAGTCCGCCATGAATCCAATTCAAGGTATCCAACCGCTTTCCCCCTCGGTCTTCGCGCCGGCAGAAGGCGCCAAGGCGGTACGCGGCGACAAATCGTTCAACGATTTCCTGCTCGACTCGATTCAGCAGGTTAACGCCATGCAGCAAGACGCCGATCAGGCCGTCGAGAACCTGTTCACCGGCGGCGAGGCGAACCCGGCCGAAGTGCTCACCGCGGTGCAGAAAGCGGACGTGGCCTTCCGCATGATGCTGCAGGTGCGCAACAAGATGGTCTCGGCCTTTGACGAGATCAAGAATCTTCAGATCTGAGAATCGCCTAGGAACACAACATGGACTTTCTGAACAAAGCCTTCACGCAAGTATCGGATCTGTTCCGATCGATGACCCCCGGAGCGCGGATTACCGCCGCGCTGCTGCTGGGTGTCATTATCGTGGGCTTGAGTTTTCTGTTCACGTATCAGGGTACGGGGCCGGAAGTCGATTTGTTCAGCGGCACACCCATTCCATCCACCCAAATCGCAGAGATTCAGGCCGCATTCGCCAAGAAAGGACTGAATGCCTACGAGGTGCAGGGGGCTACAATACGCATTCCACGCGGCCAACGCGATGCGTATCTCGCTGCGGTGGCCGAAGCCCGGGCCCTGCCGCCCAATTTCGAAACCGCGTTCGACGCCGCCCTGGAAGACTCCACCTGGATCAGCTCGCGCGAGGAACGCGAAATGCGGCTGAAACTGGCCAAGCAGAAGACGCTCGGCCTGATCATCAGCCAGATGGACGGTATCGACAACGCCTCGGTCATCTACGACGTCGAAGTCGATCGCCATAGCTTCAATCGGCAACGCACCATTACGGCGACGGCCGCCGTCAAGCCGCACGGAAACGATCAGCTTACCGAGACGCAGGTAGCGTCCATCCGTTCGCTGGTCGCAGGGGCGATCGCAGGCCTGCATTCCAACGAGGTGACCGTGGCCGACCTGAACGGCCCCACGTGGCATGGCAACCCGGAAAGCAGCGGGACCACCCTGCTCGACGAACCGTATGCCGCGCGAAAACGCATGTACGAGCAGGAATGGGAAGCGAAAATCCTCAACGCCCTGGCCTATGTTCCAGGCGTGAAGGTCACCCCGAACGTCGAACTCGACCGCACGCGCGAGCAGACCGAGCGGCGCATCCAGCACGACCCGAAACCGATTATCGTGCAGGAGGCGGAAGAGAGTTCTTCCCGCACGCACCAAGGCGCTGCGCCGGGCGGCCGCCCCGGCTACGTCGCCCAACAGCCCAATACACCGGTCCAGTTGACTTCCGCCGCCTCCGGCTCTCGCGAGGAGGAAGAGGACTCGAAACGCCAGACGGTCGCCCTGGCGTCCGGAACCCAGGAGGAATCGACGAGCGTCGGCCTGACCCCTCGCCGCGTTAGCGTCTCGGTAGCCATCCCCAGCCAGTATTTCATGAAGATATGGCGCGAACGCAACCAGGAAGGGGATACCGCCAACCAACCGCCGGATGCGGCCCAATTGGATCAGATCCGAACCGACGAAACCACGAAAATTCGACGCCTCGTCGCAAACCTGCTGCCCCCGACCGACGGCGTCGAAGATCGAACCGAACTGGTCGAGATCATGACCTTCCAGGGGTTCACTCCCGAGGAGATTCCCAGCCCGGTCTTTAGCGAACAAGCCCTCACCTGGCTGGCGGGGCACTGGAGTACCGTCGGCATCTTCCTGGTCGCGGCGTTCAGCCTCCTGATGCTCCGATCGATGATCGGCGCCACCCCGGGCGGGCGAGCATCGATGGAGTTCCTCCCGCAGGAGGAAGGCGAAGCGAGCGAGGAGGACCGAGAAGCAGCCGCAGCGGCAGCCAGGCGGCTTTCGCGATTCGCCACGACAGGCCGATCCCTGCGCGACGAGCTTTCCGAACTGGTCCAAGAGGATCCCGATGCGGCGGCCAACATCCTGAAGGCATGGATCGGACAGGCCGGCTAACCCCGCTGCACGGAATCGAACAGCACCCACAAACCATCATAGGACAGACTCATGAATGCCATCGACGAGGGAATCCGAAAGGCGGCGGTCTTCGTGGCGGCATTGGACTGTTCCGCAGCCGACAGCCTGCTGGACCGCCTTCCGGACGGTCAGGCCAGACAGATTCGCGACGCCATGATCGCCATGAGTGAAGTCGATGCCGGCGAACAGCGCCGCGTGCGTGATGAGTTCCTGCGCGTGCGAAGCGGCACTCCGAATATCGAACCGAAATCGGAACCGGCTGGAATCGAACTCGACGGCAACCTGGCGATGCTGGGACCCGCTTTTGCCAAACGTTCGCAGCCGCGTCCGGACAGTGCGGAGAAAAAGCCGTCTCCCCCATTCACGTTTCTTTCCGGCGCCGAGGGCGGCGACCTGGCGGATGCCCTCCGGAACGAGCGCCCGCAAACCATTGCGCTGGTGCTCGCGCATCTGCCGCCACACCGCGCCAGTGAGGTTCTGACGCGTCTGACCCCCTCGACGCAGGCGGAGGTCATCCGCCGTCTGGCGAACCTTGAAGAGGCCGATCCGTCGATCGTCTTCGAGGTAGAGCAAGCACTCAAGAGTCGTGTTGCCCAACGATGGGGCATCCGGCTTAACCGCATGGTCGGCATGACGGCTGTGCAGGGGATTCTCGACGCGAGTGATTCTGCGCTGAGTCGAACCATCACGCAGACGCTCAGTCCCGACGTACCTGCCGCGACGCGCCGTCCGCCCGTCCCGCCCCGAGCCGACCTTGAGTCGGAACCTTCCCCGGCGGCCCCCCCGGTGGACGACGACTTCGAACCGGAGATTCCGTTTGAGGCGCTGCCGCAATTCGACGCGAACAGTCTGGCAACCCTGTTCCACGAAGCCGGTCGAGACGTGGCCGGCGCCGCGTTGCTCGGGGCGCCGTCCATCCTGATCAATCGCGTACTCCGCATCCTTCCCAAGAGCGAGGCCAAATGGCTGCGTCGCCAACTGAACGAGCCGGGCCCCATCCGGCTCCGCGACGTCGAGGACGCGCGCCGCCGTATCCTGCAATTGGCTGCCGAACTCCATCGTACCGGCCGTATCGAGACGGCTTTCAGCAAACCCCGCATGACTCTCACCGCGTGACTCGCGAGCAACCATGGCCACCATCATTCGGGCAACCGAACACAACCAGGCAACGCAACATACGGCCTTCAATTTTGAAGACATGGCCGTGCGCGCCAACCAGTATCTCGACGGGATCCGCGGCGAGGCGCGCAAGATCATCGCCAAGGCCCAGAAAGAAGCCGTCGCGGTCAAGGAGCAGGCAAGGGCCGAGGGATACAAGGCCGGACAGCAGCAGGTCAACGAAATCGTACGCAAACAGCTTGCCACGGTTCTTCCCGCCCTCAGGCAGGCCGTCGAAGACCTTCAGCACGCCAAGCAGGCCTGGCTGGCGCACTGGGAAGCCTCGGGAATCCACGTCGCGGCCGCCATTGCACAGCGAATCCTGCGCCGCGAAATCACCGATACGCCGCGCTTCGCCGCTGGCCAATTGCGCGAAGCACTGGAATTGGCCGCCGGTAGCGCACGGCTGCGAATCCGCCTGAATCCGGCCGACTACGCTGCGATGGCCGGCCAGGCCGACGTGCTCACGAAAGAGCTGACGCCGCAGGCCACGGCGGAAATCCTTGCCGACGAGAACATCACGCCCGGCGGATGCCGCGTCGAAACGAGCTTCGGCGCGATCGATCAGCAGCTCGAATCGCAACTCGCTCGCATTGAAGAGGAACTTGCCTAAACCGGTACGCCTGCCATGTTCGACATCGCCACACAACTTGAGCAGATCATGCCCACGGCCCTGACCGGTTCGGTCGTGCGGACGGTGGGCACGACAATCTCGGTCGCCGGGCTTCCGGCGCCGGTCGGCGCCATGGTGGAGATCGAGCGAGTTCCAGGCGATCCACTGGAGGCCGAGGTCATCGGATTTCGGGACGATCTGACCATCCTGGCGCCGTTTCGCGAGCTTTCCGGGGTTCGGCACGGAAATCGGGTGCGTTTGCGTCGCACGGCGCGGTGGCTCCGTGTGGGCGATGCCATGCTCGGCCGGGTCTTCAACGCGTCGGGCGAGGCGGTGGATGGAAAACCGCAGCCCACCTTGCCGGATCGAGCGGCCTACTACGCAGCACCGCCCCACCCCTGCACCCGGCCCCGCATCGACACCCCGCTTCCCACCGGAGTGCGGGCAATCGACGGCCTGCTCACATGCGGCAAAGGGCAGCGGATGGGCATCTTCGCCGGCTCCGGCGTTGGCAAGAGCGTGCTGCTCGGAATGATGTCGCGCCACACGGCCGCCGACGTGATCGTAACCGCCCTGATCGGCGAACGAGGACGTGAGGTCAACGAGTTCATCGAACGCGATCTGGGAACCGAAGGACTTGCGAAGAGTGTCGTCGTCGTGGCCACCAGCGACGAGCCGGCCCTGGTGCGGGTGCAGGCGGCCTCGACGGCAACCGCCATTGCCGAGTACTTCCGGGATCAGGGGAAGGACGTCCTCCTGCTGATGGACTCGCTCACCCGATTCGCCCTGGCGCAACGAGAAATCGGCCTGGCCGCCGGAGAACCTCCCACGACCCGCGGGTATACTCCGTCTGTCTTCGCCCTGCTGCCGAAACTGGTCGAACGCGCCGGACGCAGCCCGCGCGGGAGCATTACGGCCTTCTACACCGTTCTGGTCGAGGCCGACGATCCGAACGAGCCGATCGGAGACGCCGTGCGAGGTCTGCTCGACGGCCACACATGGCTCTCACGCCGACTCGGCTCGAAAGGGCATTACCCGGCCATCGACGTCCTCGAGAGTCTCAGCCGGCTCATGCCCGAAGTGACCGATGAAGACCACCGCGCCGCAGCCGTTGCCGTCCGAAGCCTGCTGGCGGCCTACCGCGAACACGAAGACCTCATTTCCATCGGCGCTTACCGGCGAGGAAGCAACCCGAAGGTGGATCAGGCCATCGACCTGCTCGAAGAAGTCAACAGCTTTCTGCGGCAGGCGGTCGATCAGCCATCGACCATGGCCGAGACCAAAGCGGGCCTGATGCAGGTTTATCAGAAGACCCAACAACGCACCAAGAAAGCGAGCTGACCGGTCCGGCGACGCCGGGCCCTCCGTCCCTGTTCGACGATCCCCTAAGCCATGCCCAAGTTCCATTTTCGTCTGGCAACGCTCCTGCGAATCGGCGAGTCCGTGCGCGACCAGCGCCGCACCCAACTCGCCGAGGCGTTCCGCGCCGACGAATTGCTCGAACAGCGGCAGGGCATGGTCGCCCAGCAACTGGCCGATGCGCGAGACCTTTGCCGGAAGGCGGCGACGCCCGGCGCCGTGGATCTCGATCGCATTGTCGAAACCCAACGCTACGAGCTGACGCTCTTGGCCCAGCAGAAGCAGCTTGCTCACCAGCGCAAGGCCGTGGCCGGTGAGATCGAGCGGCGGCGTGAGGCCGTCCTGGCGGCCAATCGCGAAGTCCGCGTCCTGGAAAATCTTCGGGATCGCCAGCACGAACGATTCCGGCAGGAAGAGGCGCGTCGCGACCTGCGCGAGATCGATGAGGTCGCCTCCCGAACCGCCGGCCGAGGAGATGATGCATGAAACGACTCCTCGCCATGTTCGGCTCCCTCCTGGTCTACTTCGCCGTAGGAACCCTCCTGGCCGAAGTACTCCTGGTCGGCATGATTGCCTGGAAATGGAACCTCAACCGCGACCGCCTGATCCAAATCCTTGCCCTGGCCCAGGGAGTCGACCTGTTCGCAATGCGCGAAACGGCCCTGGTCAAGGAAGTAAAAATCGCAGAACAGGTTTCCTTCGACGAGATTCGCGCGACCCGCGCCATGAAATACCGCAACCTGGAGCTGCGAGAGCAGGCACTGGCCAGCGGGCTGGCCCAACTCCGCACCGAACAGCAGAATCTGGCCGAAGAACGGCGACGATTCACGCTCACTTACGACAACTTCCAAAAGGAATTGACGGACATGCGTGAAGGGGCGCTGGCACAGGGGCTCGACGAAGTTCGGCGCATTCTCGAAACCGTCAAGCCGGATCAGGCCAAAATCCAACTTCAGGAAATGCTCAATAACGACGAACTCGATAACGTGGTCATGCTGCTGTCCGGCATGTCGGATCAGAAGCGGGCCAAGATCATCGGGCAGTTTGAAACTGCGGAAGAAGAACAGCAAATTGCCGAGGTGCTCGAGCGCATTCTTGCAGGTACGCCCGATGCAACGCTTGCCGATGCGACGCAAGAGAAACTCTGACTCCCACGCACCTTTAGCACGATGCAATACCAATACACTTAAGTTTACGGAAAACCGGAGGCTTCACCCGTGACGGATATCAAAGTCGACGCCATCGCCAGTCTTATGCCGCTTGGCGCACGGACCATAGGATCGACAGCGGCATTTGCCACCTATCTGGATCAGGCGTGGTGCTGTACCACGGAAACGGTCGCCCCGGCCCCGTCTTCTGCCGCCACCGACGAACCGCCGTCCCGTTCTTCCTCTGCGAGAGACGAAACGGCTCCCGGTGCAACCGACCGAACGCGGCGCGACCGAAACAGAAAGGACGACGACGCCATCAGGGATCCGGCGGAAGACAACGCACTAGTCGCCGGCGCCCCCGACCCGTCCGCCCAGCACGAGGAAACACCTGCGGTGGCCGACCCTGCCGGCGAAGCCGAACCTTCCACAGACACAGCCGGTAACGCCGACATTGACGGCAACGCCGCCCAGGCGCAACCTGCCGAGGGCCAAGAATCGGCCCAATCGCCGGAAGATTCCGGCACAGCCGCCAACCAGCCGAGCGGAAATGAAGCGGGAACTGCCGGCGCCCAGCCGGCCGATGTGGCAGCGGTGGATGAGGCCGCCAACGCCCAGGCTGCGGATACCCAGGCCGCAGAAGGCGACGTCTCGGAGACGTCGGTCCGCGCCGAAGGGCCGGCCGCCGATTCCGTGCAGCCCTCTGTGAACGGCGAAACGCAAGGGGCGGCCGAAACCGCTGTCGCCGATGGGGCGTCCGGCGAAAATGCGTCCCAGCAGGAGACCGAAGGAGGACAGGAGCAATCCGAGGCAGACACGGCCAAGAACTCAACCTTGCAGGACGCAGCCGGCGAGGGCGAGATGGAACCCGACGGCCAGCAGCAGCCGGGACTGCAGAGCGAGTCCTCCCGGTCGCAACCACGTTATGAAGGGCCAGTTGCCGGCCGCGAACCCGTCACGGCGGCAAATCAGGCGAACGAACAGCCTGGATCGCAAAATACCAACGCCCCGCCCCAGACCGTAACGACCGCCGCGAATCCCGCAGCCGCGGCAGTTGCCGCGGCTGCGCCCCCGGTCGATGCCAGTTCACCAACCGCGTCCGTGACGAACGCAGGCTCGGCCGAAGCAATCGATGGCGTCGGCGCCGATACAAGGACCACGGTATCTGCCGCACGCGGCCCCCGTTCCAATGCAACGGCGCCCGAAGCGAATCAGGCCGATGGGGTCAGCCGGGCGCGCTTCGTCCAGCGCGTCGCGCGGGCATTCCAGGCAAACGGCGATAAGGACGGCACGATACGAATGAGGCTGAGCCCACCGGAATTGGGTTCGCTCCGGGCCGAAATCACCGTCCGGCAGGGCGTCATGAACGCACGCCTGGAAACCGAAACCGAGGCGGCGCGGCAATTGGTCCTGGAAAACCTCCCCGCCCTGCAAGAACGCCTGGCCGAACAGGGGATCAAGGTGCAGCAGTTCCAGGTGGACGTTGGCGACCAGCAAACCGGAGACATGCCTGGCCAGATGGAGAATCGCGCGAACCCGGACGGTTCCGGCGCTTCGGAAGGCGACGCAAGGCGTCAATCCTCGCGACGCAATCCAATGGCCCAAGAGAGCGAATCGTCGAGCGACCGGCGCACGCGCCGGGCCGATGAAATCGGCCGACTAGACGTGCTTGTTTAGGAATTCGCAATAACAACCCGCGCGGACCGCCAACGGCGGCGACCACGCGACAACCTGGGAGATACGTAAATGGCAGTCGCATCAACAAGTTCCGTCGGCGTCACCGGCACTTCGGGCGACCAGACGACTCTGGGAGATGCCTATTCCAATCTGGGATCCGACGAGTTCCTGAAGCTCCTGGTAACCGAACTGTCGAATCAGGATCCGACCAACCCCACGGACACCAGCCAGCTCCTGTCGCAACTCAGCCAGATTCGCGATATCCAATCGACCGACAAGCTGACGGAAACCTTGGAATCGGTCGTCCTGGGGCAAAGCATCGCCACAGGCGCATCCCTGATCGGCCGCACCATTGAAGGTCTGGATGCCGAGGCCGATTCGGTCAACGGTGTGGTCGATAGTGTTTCGGTCGTCGATGGCGTCGTGACGCTTCACGTGGGCGATCAGACCGTCAGCCTGACGAACGTGGCGGAGATCCTCGCAGCCGACGAGGAATCGGCCGCCGAAAGTGAAGACATGAGCGCCATGCTGGAAGCAATTTTGAATCAACTCGCCTCAACCGAAGAGACCTAGGTCGGGGCCCACGACTCCGTGATACGTCTGCCGCGACTTCGTCGGCGCGGCGTTCGTTCGCAAACTGCGTTAGAAATGATACTCGATAAGAAACCCAATCCGATTTTCAGGAGGGAATACTCATGGGTTTAGCATCTGCCATGAGCACGGCCTTGACCGGCTTGACTGCGGCCGAGACGACAATCGACGTGGTCGGCAACAACCTGGCCAATGCGAATACCGTCGGCTTCAAGGCATCCGAAGCCACGTTTGCCACCCAGTTCCTGCAAACAAAAAGCCTCGGCTCTTCGCCCACCACCGGCAGCGGCGGCACGAACCCGCGCCAGATCGGCCTGGGCGCCCTGGTCTCCGCCATCTCGCCATCGTTTACGCAAGGAACGATCGAGATCAGTGCAAACGCCACCGATCTGGCCATCCAAGGCGATGGGTTCTTCATCGTCCAAGGAAGCCAGGGCGAAGAGCTATACAGCCGAAACGGCATCTTCAAACTCAATTCGCAAAGCGAACTGGTGACCACCACGGGCAACCGGCTTCTCGGGTACGGGGTGGATGAAGATTACCAGGTGCAGGCAACCGTTCTGGAACCGCTGACGATCCCACTCGGGTCGGCTGCCGTGGCTAAGGCGACCGAAAACGTCTACCTGGAAGGGACCCTCTCGCCGACCGGTGATCTCGCCGATACGGCCGAAGTGATCCAAACCGGCGTCCTTGGCGACTCGCAATGGTCGCAACCCACGACGTCGCCCGACCTGCTGATCGCCAGTACGCCTGACATCACGGCCATGCCCACGCCCTCCCCCAACACGACGGGCGGAACCGTCGGTACGGGCGACTACTATTACAAAATCGTCTATGCAGACGGCCCTCTCGGCGGCAGTCCGGAAAGCGAAGGCATGGCTTCGACGTACACGGCCATGGTAAGCGTCAACAACGGAGCCGGCGAGGACTGCGTTGATATCAGCGGTTGGCCCATTCCGAACCCGGCCGACCCAAGCATCGACCACTACAGCTATGTTCGCGTCTATCGTTGCACCGACGGTGCAAACCCCGACACGGACCCCTTCTATCTGGTCGGAGAGAGCACGATCGGCGCCGTCGTGGGCGACACGACCATTACCGACACTTTCAATGACGCCGATTTCGCAGCATCGCCCGCCGATCACCCGGTTCTTGACCAAACCGATCTCTTGAGCGGCGCTTATTCCTACTATGTCACCTTCTACAACTCCGCCACTGGGCGCGAGAGTGTCCCCTGCACCCTGTCCGGGCCGTTGATCATCAACGACGGCCGCATCCACCTGAACGACATTCCCGTCGGCAATGCCGCCGAATGGACCGATACGCGGATCTATCGAAATACGGCAACCGATACGGGCGCGTTCTACCGAGTTGCCGAGCTTGACGGCGTGGCCGGCGGTACGTACACGGACTCCATTGCCGATAGCGTGATTGAGTTGAACCCGGAAATCGATCTCGACGGCCCGAAGATCACTGCCAGTACGCTCGTGCTCGACATGGTCAGTCGGGACGGCTCCACGTATTCGCACGTCTTCGATGGGCCGGGCACCCTTCAATTCAGCGGCCGCAAGGGCGACCGCACGCTTCAAATGAAGGAATTCGACATCACCGCGACGACCACCGTCCTCGAACTGTACGAGTTCATGTCGGACGCACTCGGCATCCAAAGCCCTCCCGGCCCCGATAGCACCAATCCGATCCCCGCGTCCGAAGGCGTTTACGGCGGCAACGCCGGCGGGGAAGTCACCGCCGACGGCCGCATCCTCTTGCGAGGCAACAATGGCGAATCCAATGCCATTTCGGTCGGGTTGTCCGGCCTGATGTTCGTCGCGGCCGGCGGAACGGAGGAAAACGTCAATCTGCCGTTCACCTCCGTTCAAGCGGCGAAAGGGGAAAGCGCCGTCGCCGACTTCATCGCCTACGATAGCTTGGGTATCGACGTTTCCGTCCGAATCACCACCGTCCTGGAGGCTCGCACGAGCACCGCGACCACCTATCGATGGTACGCCGACTCGCCCGACAACGACCCCGACAGCGGGTCCGAAATCGCCGTCGGCACGGGACTGATCTCTTTCGACGGGGACGGCAATTTCGTCAGCGCCACGGAAACGACCGTGTCGGTCGACCGCCGGCATGTCTCCTCGGCATCCCCGTTGGAATTCGAGCTGGACTTCAACCAGCTTTCCGGTCTGGCCGCCGACGAGAGCACACTGGCCGTTTCCCGGCAAGACGGTTCCGCGCCCGGCACGCTCACCAGCTACATCGTCGGCGAAGACGGAAAGATCAGCGGTGTGTTCAGCAACGGCATCACACGAGACCTCGGCCAAATCATCCTCGCCCGATTTGCCAACCCGACCGGCCTGGAGCAGAAAGGCGAGAACATGTTCGCCGCCGGTGTAAACTCCGGCCTCCCGGTCATCGGCCGGCCCAATGAACAGGGCATCGGCTCCATCATCGCCGGGGCCCAAGAGCTGTCCAATACCGACATCGGCGGCAACCTGATCGACCTGATCCTCGCCTCCACCATGTACCGCGGAAATACCCGCGTCATTACCACCGCGCAAGAGATGTTCGACGAACTGCTTGCGCTGAACCGTTAGTGAGACCTCAGCCATCCGGCAGGTGGAATGCGCCATACTGCCCCTGCCTACCGGATGGACACCGACAGAGTGTCCTTATCATGATCAAACTGACCCGACTCGGCGGCGAGCCGTTCGTGCTCAATGCCGAGTTGATTCGCTATATCGAAGCCCGACCGGACACGTTCATCACGCTCACCACCGGCGAGCGCGTGGTCGTGACTGAGTCCATGGACGAAGTCATGCGGCGCGCCGTACTGTACCAGCAAGCGAAGTACCTGGCGCCGCAGCCGCAGCGACATCAATCCGAATCCGAAACGTAAACGCGCAAGTGTAACAAACCATGGACATCGCAAGCATTATCGGACTGTTGCTCGGCTTTGCGCTGATGATCATCGCCATCGCCATCGCGCCGGGTGCCTCATTCGGTGCATTCATCGACTACCCGTCGGTTATGGTGGTCGTCGGCGGCTCGGTTGCCGCCGTCCTGATCTGCTTCCCGCTGAAAACCATCCTCAATACCACTCGGGTAATCAAAAACGTCTTCTTCAACCGGCAGGAAGACTTCCGCGGGCTGATCGACCAGATCGTCTCGCTTGCCGAGACGGCGCGCCGCGATGGTCTGCTTGCACTCGAAGGGCGGATCGAGGAGCTTTCCAACCCGTTCGTCGTCCTGGGAATCCAGATGGCCGTCGATGGCACGCGCCCGGAGGTTATCGAAGACATCCTCCGCACGGAGCTCGGCGCCGTGGCCACCCGACACCGGAACGGCAAAAACGTCCTCGATCAAATGGGCCGGTTCGCCCCCGCATTCGGCATGATCGGTACGCTGATCGGGTTGATTATCATGCTGGGCAACATGGACGATCCGTCGGCCATCGGTCCCGGTATGGCCGTCGCGCTGATCACCACGCTCTACGGCGCCATTATCGCCAATCTGGTCTTTCTGCCCATGGCGGAGAAGCTCAACCATATCAACAAGCACGAATTGCTCGTGATGGAGATCATTGTCCGCGGTATTATGGGCATCCAGGCAGGTGAGAACCCCCGCGTCATCGAGCAGAAACTGAGTACCTTCATCCCGCCCAAGTATCGCCAGACGGAAGAAGCAACCTAGCCTTCGCTCTTGGAGACTCCAAGACGCCCGAACTCCGACCGCTCCGGCGCCGCATGCCCGAAAAACGCGCCCTGCCGGCGGTCCTCGCGAAAACGGAATACTGCCATGGGATTCGATCCGAACGAAGAAGACGAAGCAGCAGGCGTCGCCGAGTGGGTAGTCACGTTCGGTGACATGATGTCGCTGCTCCTGACGTTCTTCATCATGCTCGTCTCCATGAGCGAGATTCGCGATGAAGAGCGTTACGAGTTGATGGTCGAGGCGTTACGAAGACGATTCGGGCACGACAGCAGCGTCATCAGCATGATTCCCGGTCCCACGAGCCCTCGCAATTCTCCCGTGGAGAAGCTGGCCAGTATGGGTCGGGCGCGGCGCGTCGATACGATGCGAGGGGGAGATCGCGTCCGCGCCCCGGTCGGCGAAAATCCGCGAGTACGTTCCATCCGAACCGCCGATCAGCGGACCCTCGGCGGCGAGATCATCTTTCCCGAGGGCGAGTGGGAAATCAACGAAGCCAACCAACGCGTGCTCCGCGCCACGGCCCAAGAGATCGGCGGCAAGCCGCAGAAGATCGAAATCCGTGGCCACACCTCGAGTTCCCCCCTGCCAGACGGTAGTCCCTTCAGAACCCACTGGGACCTCGCCTACGCCCGCTGCGTCGCCACCATGGAATACCTGATCCACCTGGGAATCGACTCCAAGCGGATTCGTATCTCCGTGGCGGCCGACAAGGAACCGAAACACATCAGCACGGACCCCCTTTTGTACAGGCAGAACCCCCGCGTTGAGGTGTTCATGCTCGATGAAATGGTCAAAGACCTCGAGGGCACGGCCGACGAACGGGAGGAACGGTATTCGGCTCCCCCCGCCGTCGAACCCAAATGATGGGCTAGGTTTTAGTGTGGCACTTGCTCGATGGCGCGTCACCGCTGCGCCCTGCCAGTGCCTACAAAACGACGTTTGCTTCAACGTATACCCCTTTTGGCGCACCCTGAAGTCGCCTGTTTCCGCCATGGCTGCCCTCGAGCTTGAGACGAACCAAGACCCCTCCGAACAACATGGAGCCTCCCCCCGGTCCGGCGGGCTCGGCAAGGTGAAGGCTGCCGTGTTTGTCGCCGTTGTGATCGGTCTGGAATGCGCCGCTGCCTACTTTCTCGTGCCCAGCTCCTCAGAAACCGCTGAAATCGCCGGCGCCACGCTGGGAATCGACCCGGAAACGGGTAAGGTCGTCGCTCAACAGGAGCAGCCGGAAGATGAGGAAACGGCCAACCAAGTCGAAGTTCCCCTCGGTGATTTCAGTGTAACCGCCTTCCAGCCGGTCTCGAATTCCACGCTCCGCATCGATTTCCAGCTCTACGGAACCATTGCCCTGGAGGATGAAGCCGAATTCTTTCGCTTATTGGAGGAAAACCGGCATCGCTTTCGAGAGCAGGTAATCGTTACTATACGCACCGCTGACATTACCGACTTCACCGAAGCCCAGTTGGGACTGATTCGAAGGAGAGTCCTGGAAAAGAGCAACCGCGTCCTGGGGAAACCCTTATTACGAGGGGTGATCTTCAGCGACTTCTCCTTCATCGAGCAGTAGCGCCGGCCGTGCCGGCAGGAATGGATTCCTATGCCCGACGACAACCTGATGGATCAGAATGAAATCGAGCGGCTGATGAGCCAAGCCCAGGCGGGGGCAGCCCCGGCCGGCAAGGCGGCAGAAACGTCGGCGGCCTCCGATCAGGCACTCGACCAGAATGAAATTGAAGCCCTCTTGGGACAGGGTCCCAAGGCAGGGCCGAAAGCCGTGGCGGCCGTTCCGCCGCCCGATGATGCAGACAAGTTGCTTGGGCAAGATGATATCGAGAAGTTGCTGAATCAGGCAGGCAAGGCGCCGGAAGCCGCTCAGCAAGCGGCTGCCACCGCTCCTGCACCTGCCCCGAAACAGCAGGAATCCCCCGTCCTCGTTACCGACCGGGAAGGCGCCGTGGCACAGGAAGACGTCGACTATCTGCTGGATCAGGCGGAACGGGCACTCCAGTCCATTGACTCGGGGAGTGAACGGGACCTTCCGCAAGGGGTCGCGGCGTTCCGGCTCGAAGAGTTCCGCGGGGCGCCCGCCTCGACCGAAACCGCCACACTCGACCTCATCCGCGATGTCGAACTCGATCTGAAAATCGAACTCGGACGCACCCACATGTATCTGGAAGACGTCCTCCGACTGCGGAAAGGCTCGGTCGTGCCGCTCGATAAGCTGGCCGGCGACCCCGTCGACGTGTATGTCAACGAACGCCTCGTCGCACGCGGCGAGGTCCTTGTCCTCAACGATAACTTCTGCGTCCGCATTGCGGAACTGATTGCCGGCGTTGGTGCAGGCGTGTAGCGACTAGCCCTTTTCGACCCCCCCTCAGGAGAGCATGGATGCTTCCCGTGGCCCGCCTCTTCCTTGCCGGCTGCCTGACTGCCCTTGCAGGCGGCCTGTTGGCACAGGACAACCTGCCGGCGTATTCCCCGGCCCCAATGCCGCCGAACCGCGCGTCCGAACAGCAGGCTCTTGCACGGCAGTATCTGGCGGCGCCGTCCGGTTGGGCCTCGGCAAGCGACCAGTCGGTAGCACCCTCAGCGGCCGACAGATACGAGACGCCGCCGGTGAATCTCGGCGTCGAACCGTCGCCTGCGACCGCGCCTCCGGCCGCCTCGGCCGAGCTGCGCACCGCATTTGAACCAACCGCGCAACCGAACCGGGGCTATGCGCCAACCAACTGGCCATCCGCCCCTGCCGGTACGTCAAACGACCGTGCCGAATCAACTGGGCTTGGACTGCAAAATGTGACCCCGGCGAACCGGGCCGAGGCCTCCGAGCCTTCCCGGCTTTTCCCCGTGCCGGACGTCCCTGCCCATACAGCCGATATCGATGCCAACCCCGATACCGGCAACTCGGCCGCCGGCTACGGTAACCGGGCGGCCGACGTTCTGCCGGGGCGCGTCGTGCAGGCAGCGCATTTTAGCGAGGCATCCGACAAGCCGGCGCCGGAGGCATCCGCCGCCGATTCTTCGCATGCTTCCGAAAAAGACGCAACGGTGGAATCCGAAACGTCTCAGCCGCCGCCCATTCCGCTGGAAAAGGCGCGCGAAGCCTTGCCCCTCACGCCTCCCGGCGCCGTACATTCTGAAGGCAGCCGGCCGGCCAGCGGGATGCCGTCCATCGTCACCATGGTCGGCGGGCTCGGCATTGTGCTGGGCCTATTCTTTGTCGTGGCATGGGGCATGCGCCGCGCCACGCCCGGCGCGTCGATGACCTTGCCCAATCAGGTGGTCGAAATACTCGGCCGCGCGCCCCTGGCCGGACGTCATCAGGTTCACCTGCTACGATGCGGGAACAAACTGCTTCTCGTTTCCGTCACGCCGGACGCAACCGAAACACTGACGGAGATCACCGATCCGTTTGAAGTGGATCGGCTGGCCGGCCTGTGCGAGCAGGCGCGGCCCAACAGTTCGTCGGCCGCGTTTCGCCGGGCGTTCCAGCAGTTCGCTCATGATGGAAAGGGCTCCTATGCAAGCTAGCCCCTTATCTGCGAATCGGGAAACGGCCGCTGCGCCGCACCAGACTCCGGCCAATTGCGACCGCCATGCCGCGCTCCGCCGTTGGAAGAACAGTCCCGCGCGCCGCGGCCTCGCGTGGCTCGCCGTGGCGCTGGCGTGTGTGACGCTCCTGGCGCCAGCGCCCGCGCAGGACACAACAAACGCGCCGTTGAGCCTCCAGGTCCCCGAGGGGCTTTCCGGCGGGCCGGAACAATGGACCAGCCCGGAAGGCCTCAGCTCGGCCATCCAGGTCATGCTCCTGCTGACCGTACTCAGCCTGGCGCCCGCCTTCCTGCTGATGACCACCTGCTTCGTCCGAATTGTCGTTGTGCTCAGCCTGTGCCGAAAGGCCATGGGTGCAGACCAACTGCCGCCCAACCAGGTCATTACCGCCCTGTCGCTGTTCATCACCCTGTTGATTATGACGCCGGTCTGGAAGCAGGTGTACAACGAGGCAATCGTTCCCTATACGAACAAGCAGATCGACCTGGAGCAAGCATGGGGCAAAGGCGTGGAACCGGTTCGCCGGTTCATGGCCATGCAGATCGCACGCACGGGGAACAGCGAAGACGTTCACCTGTTTCTCCAGTATCTGCCCGACCATCCTACACCTAAGGACTACAACGACGTTCCGTTGCAGGCGTTGGTGCCTGCGTTCATGCTGAGCGAATTGAAGACCGCTTTCCTGATCGGCTTTCAGATCTACCTTCCTTTCGTCATTCTTGACATGGTGATTGCAGCCGTCATGGTATCGATGGGTATGATGATGCTTCCACCCGTCATCATTTCCATGCCGTTCAAACTCCTGTTGTTCGTGCTGGTCGACGGCTGGCACCTGGTGGTCGGCATGCTCATGGAAAGCTTCACCCCATTCACGTAGCGCCTACCACCCGTCTTTCCGCATAAGTCAGAACTATGGATCCCCAACAAGCAATCGATCTCGGCCGGGAAGCCTTGATGACGACGCTCATGGTCAGCGCCCCGGTGCTTATCGCCGGGATTGCCGTCGGGCTTCTGATCGGCCTGCTGCAAGCGGTGACGCAGATTCAAGAGCAGACCATCGCCTTCGTCCCCAAGATCGTGGCCATGATCATCGCATTGAGCATATCGCTTCCCTGGCTCGTCGTGCGGATGATCGAATACTCCACCGACCTGATCACTCGTATTCCAACTCGGTTCTAAGCCCGTTTTCGTATCCCCATTTTCCAAACGTCCCGATCGTCGCTACGTTTTCATGCTGTGGCTCCAGTGGTTCGGAATCGAAAAGTTCCTGCTGTTCACCCTGGTCTTGACCCGGGTGAGCGGTGTCTGCATGACGGCGCCGGTCCTCAGCGACAACGACATTCCGGTCCGCGTGCGGGCATTGTTCGCGTTCGCCATATCGCTACTCATTCTGCCGACCCAATGGCATGTTCCGATCGAGTATCCCGGCACGACGTTGAACTACCTGGTGTTCCTCGGCGCCGAACTGATGGTTGGGCTCTGCCTGGGGCTGGGCGTAACGGTTCTTCTGTCCGGGCTGCAGACCGGAGGAGACCTGATAGCACGGCTGGGCGGCCTGATGATGGCGAACGTCTTCGATCCCTCGTCGGAAGCTCAGGTTCCCGTCTTCGCGCGACTGATCTATCTGGTGGCCCTGGCCGTGTTCGTCGCTATCGGCGGACACCGGATGGTAATGGCCGCAACGCTGGATACCTTCGCCATCCTTCCGCCCGGCGGCGGCGGCATTCCGGAATCGCTGACCGACGCCTTCGTGACCCTGCTGGCCCAGGGATTCCTCCTTGGAGTGCGGGCCGCCATGCCGGCCGTCGTCGCATTGCTGCTCTCCAACCTGATCCTGGGGCTCATCGGCCGGACCATGCCCCAGTTGAATATCCTCATTGTCGGTTTCGGCATGAATGCCATGCTCACATTCGCCCTCCTGGCCGTTTCGCTCGGCAGCATCATATGGCTCTTCCAGGACCAGATCGAACCGGCGCTCGAAACCGTCCTGGACGCCGTTGCCGACGGATGGTATGCCGCATGACGCCGTTCAGCCGGAAGCACCCCCTGCGCCCACGTGGCCAGATTTCCAAGGACAACGCTCACCCCTTTCTTCACAACCCCGCAAACAGAACCAGTCCCCATTCCTGAAGCCACCGGCCGATACCGTTCCATGGCATCGGTGAAGCCGGGTTCTTTCGATAAGGTCTCGCCATGCCCGATTCGGACGGCGAAAAAACACAAGATCCAACTCCGCATCGAAGGCAGAAGGCCCGCCAGGAAGGGCAGGTTGCCAAGAGCCAGGATCTTAGCTCCGCCGTCCTCCTGCTGCTGGGCCTGATGGTGCTGATGGGCCTCGGCGGCGGACTGATCGATTTCCTCGGCTACCTGACTCGCGACCACCTCTCCCAGGTGCACGCCCTGCAGATCGACGCCGAGGGCGCCGTCCTTGTCTGGAACCGAACCTTCGTGTCTTTGGCCTGGTCCCTGCTGCCCATCATGGGCGCCATGTTTCTGGCGTCGGTGGTTGTCAATCTGTTCCAGGTAGGCTTTCTCTTTCTGCCGAACAAACTTATGCCCGACATCAAGCGGCTCGACCCGCTGAAGGGATTCGGGCGGTTGTTCTCCCTGCAGAATCTGATGAAGCTGCTGTTCGGCATCTTCAAAATCCTCGTGATCGCAGGCGTGGCGGCCGTCAGCCTGTACAGCGAGCGCGACGTGATCCTGGGGCTTACGGCACAGTCCCTGCCGCAAGCAACCCATTACTTGTTCCACATTCTCCTGTGGACTTCCATTCGCATTGCCGTTGCCCTGCTGCTCTTGGCCCTGTTGGATTACGCCTTCCAGAAATGGAAGCACGAACAGGACCTGCGTATGACCACCCAGGAGGTCCGCGAAGAAATGAAGAACCTGGAGGGCGATCCCAAGGTGATTGCCCGCCGTCGCCAGGTGCAACGCGAACTGGCCAAACAACGGCTGGAAGGCGCCGTGCCCAAGGCCGACGTCGTCGTCACCAACCCGACGGAACTCGCCGTGGCCATCCAGTACGACCCGAAGACCATGGCCGCCCCCATTGTCGTCGCCAAGGGGGCTGGGTACATGGCCCAGCGCATTCGCCAAATCGCCTTGGAAAAAGGGATTCCGATCGTCGAACGCAAGCCGCTCGCCCAGGCCCTCTATCGCGATGTCGAAATCAATCACCCCGTCCCCGAAGACAAGTACGCCGCCGTGGCCGAGGTGCTCGCCTACGTCTACAAGCTTAAAGGCAAGACCATCCCCGGCGCCAAGTAGCAGACAATGCGATTGCCGTCCCCCGCAATGCATCAGAGGATCCGCACACTCTTGCGGGCCTCGCTCGGCCAACAGCCGTAGTGCTGATGAAACGCCCGACTGAACGAGGCAGCCGTGCCGAAACCGCACGCCTCCGCAATCTCGGCAACCGTCCATTCGCTGGCGGTCAGCAGATTCTGCGCCCGCTGCATCCGCGCAGCGGCCAGCTCATGGTGAACGCTACGCCCCAAAGCATCGAGAAAACGCCGGTCCAACGTCCGCCGCGATACGCCAAGCGCCCGGGCAAGATGCGCCACCCCGATCGAATCGCCCACTCGCTGACGGATCATCGCTACGGCCGCCTTGACCAGTTCGTCCTGCGAAAAAAGAACGTCGGTCGAGCCGCGAACGACGATTCCCAACGGCTGGATCGTCCTGTGCGGCGCGTCCACCGCCTGACCGCACATGGCCCAATCGAGCATGGCCGCCGCTTCAAAACCGAAAAGTTGGGTCGGTATGTGGATACTCGATAACGTCGGCCAGCTCACTTCGCACATCAATTCATCGTTCCCCACCCCCAAGACGGCAACCTGCTCGGGAACAGATATCTCGGCCCACCGGCAGGCGGTCAGCACCCTTTCGCCCAGCTTGTCCTCGAACGCCAGGATACCGATCGGCTTCGGCAACCGGTCGAGCCACCGCATGAGCGGCTCCATGCGCGATTCCCCTTCGGCAACCGTCTGGGTAAACGCGTGCAGTCGCAGGCGATGCTGCGACAGGCACTCGGCAAAGGCCGTCTGGCGTGCCACGGATGCAAACCGTCCGCGAACTCCGCAATAGCCGAACTGCTGCAGCCCCAGCCTTGCGAAGTGCTCCATGGCAAGCCGGCCGACCGCGTCGTTGTCCAGCGTTGTGTACATTGGAGTTACTTCATGGCCGCGCGCCGTATCGATCAAGGGTACGCGCAGGCGACGCGCCACCTCGGCCAGTTCAGCGTCGGCAAGATACGCGAGAATCCCCTGCGGTTCGAGCCTGGCCACTTCCCTCGCCGCCTCGGATCCGCTGCGACGGACCAGCATCACGCGCCACGAGTGTTGACGCGCGTACTGGACCACGCCGTACAGCCGTTTTCGCCCCTGTCCGTCGCGCGTATCGATACAAACGGCGACGGCCCGCTGGAAGGGATGCGACGATTCCATCAAACAGTGTCTCCCCATAATCGTTCACAGGCGACTGTGCCAATTTTCGCGGCACATCGGACACCTTGCCCCATCGGCCACTGCTACAAGCCGCGACAATGGCACTGTCCCCCTCGTACGCCGCGGAGAAAACAGCTTGCGCCGCCGGCCCGCGAACGGATTCATCTCCACAGCCCCAGCCCCCCGGACGGGCGAGTCCTTCTGCCTCGGCCACCCGTCTCGCACCGCATAACCACCGACCAAACGCAATGTCCACATTTGGCATCGCCATGTCAAAATATAACATTTGCAGAAGGAGGGCGAAAGGGTTAGCATTGAAGATGGAGTGGGGAGGAACGGCCTGTTCTGCCGAACTGCCGAAGCAGTGATGCCCCGGGGATTGCGAGAACCGGGCCGAACTCGTTTCGGTTCCGCCTTGCCGAGGAGGATTTCGCGATGTGTTGTTCATGGAACGTGAGGAAGTCGCCATTCTTGGCATGGAGCGTCATTTCGGCGCTAGGCTTCCTGGCTGTATCACCTGCCGTGGCCGATATGGTTGATTACCACGATTACGTCCAAGGTCTCAGCCAAACGCTTGCCCAATACGACTTCGACGGCGCCACAGACGCCGAACGCCTCGAGGACAAGAAAGGAACCAACGACCTGACACAGAGCGGAACGGTCACCTACCGTGTGGCTGGTTACGACGCCACCAGCGAGGCCTTCACGCCCGGTATCACCCCTATCGGCACCCTGCTGACCAGCAGTAGTATCATACTGCCGCCCTCCGGAGCAACGTGCGAAATGGTCTTCCGGCCGGACGACATATCCGGCACCGCAGGCTATATCGTGGCCGCGTACGATCTGTCGAACCGCAGCTACCTTGCTCTTACACAAAGCGGCAACCTGACTGCCAGGGCCGGTACGGGCAGCTTCTCGGCCGGGGCGTATTCGACAGATCACTGGTACTACATGGCAACAACCATGTCGTACGATTCCGGTTCCAACACAACCGCCGTGACAGTCTACCTGGCAGACCTCAGCAGTGAGACTCCGACGCTTGCAGCCCATTCGGGAACCATGCCAGGGACCTTCTCGATCGATCTGCCATATGGAATTGGCGCACTTTGGTACAATTCGGCCCCGCAGTGGTCGTTTCATGGCGATATCGATGAAGTCACCTTCTATAGCGGCGTGATGGGCGAGGCTTTCCTGCAAAAGAACCTCAATCGAATCGCCAATATCCCCGAGCCCTCGTCCGTGCTACTGGCTTTGCTGGGCGTATGTGGTTTCGGTATGGTAGTCCGCCGGTACCGTTGACTCCTCGCTCACCGAGGTCTCGGCCCCCGGCTTGAAAGGACAGGATCGTGAAAACCGTTTGTGCTTGGCTGAATAAGCTTATCGGGTGCAGCGTGCTTGTCGGCCTGCTGCTGCCCACCGCAATTGACGCCGACGTCTTGCCGATTACGGCCGTGACCGTCGCCGAGCATCCTACGTTGGGTACAGGCGAAGTCCTCACCGACTTGACCTTCGATGGAGTAACCTGGCGGCAGTTGGTCGGCGGAACGGCGTCCAATATCACCGGAGGCGGCGTTCGGTTCTACTCCAGTGATGAAAACACTTCGGATTTTGGCGCGCTACTGACCGGGCTCTCCACCACGACCGGCGTGGCGAATGTCTCCAGTATCGACATCACATTCGACTCCCAGGTTTTCCAGCCGGGTGACGGTAGCTGTTTCTTCATGTTTGAAATCTATGGCAACGACAGCGTCTCGGTCCAACCGCTTGACGGCAGTGGCAGCGTGATTGCTGATTATTCTTTGACGCTTTCCGGCTCTCAGTACGGAGTCGCCGTCAATCCAACCGATGCCGTCCTCCGGAGCTACGGTGGTGAAGAAACCGGCTTCACCATCTCCGGTTTGACCTTCGACCTCAGCGATTTCACCTACACGGGTTCGGGTACCGACCCCGGCATGCCGGACGTCTACGGCCTCAGGTTTGCCGATGCCGACGGTTCTGTGACGTGGGATCCGGCCGTGTTCGGCTCCGCCCGAGTTCCAGAACCGTCTACCGCGCTGCTGTTGTGTGCAACTATTGGAATCCTGGGCCTGGGGGCTCGGCGGCGTGGTTAGGCCACACGGACCTTGAGATCGGTCGATTTCTGAGCGAGAATCACAGGCCGAGCACTCCCCAACTTTGGAACTGGCACTGTCATTATCCACCACTAAGGAAAGAGGAAAGCGAACCATGAGATTCATTCCAGCAAATGACATTCCATCCCGCACCACTGCCAAGGCGTCCGGCACTCTTGGACCTTTGTCGCTTGCAACCGCCCTGGTCGTGGCATGTGCGGCAAACCTGTCGTTCGTCTCGACAACGCCGGCCCAGACCAAGCACCCCTCGATCACATGGAAGGCCTTCAATGCAACGGGGCCGGAGTTGAAACAGATCGGGCGAATCGCCGTTCGCCACTCGAAGGACATCGAGTCTTCGCCCTGGTCCGTCGGATGCGAAACGCTCGACCGCGATTACGCGAAGTTCAGCGCCTACAAGGATTTCGTGGGCGAACTGGGGGTGAAGCACGCACGTCTGCAAAGCGGTTGGGCCAAGTGCGAAAAGCAAAAGGGCGTTTACGAGTTCGAATGGCTCGACGAGTGCGTCTACGGGCTCAAGGAACAAGGTGTGGAGCCCTGGATCTGCCTCTGCTACGGCAATCCCGTCTACGGCTCGGAAATCCGCCTGGGGGCAGGAATTGCGCAACTGGTCCACTCCGAAGAGGCCCTGGCCGCATGGCAGAAATACGTGGAAGCCACCGTCTCCCGATACAAAGACGTCGTCCACGAATGGGAAATCTGGAACGAACCGAACAGCCATGGTTGCGAGGAATACGCAATCCTGCTCATGAAAACGTCCGAATCGATCAAAAAGGCCGATCCGAACGCCGTGATCTTCGGAATGTCCCTGGCAGGCGTCGGCGCCCGCTTTCCGGAGGGCGTCTTCGAAATCCTCAAGAAGAACAACAAGCTGGACGCCTTCGACTACCTGACCTATCACCCCTACGCCCTGAATCCCGACAGCTCCTACCCGGCCGTCGAAGCGCTGCGCCAGTTGACGCAATCGTACAATCCTGACATCCAGTTGTACCAAGGCGAATGCGGCTGCCCCTCCATTCTGGAATGGACCCACGCACTGTCGCGATATCCCTGGACGGAATACAGTCAGGCGAAATGGGTCCTGCGCCGCATGGCAGGCGATGGTGCGCGCGGCATCCGGACGTCGGTCTTTACGATCATCGACCTGCGATACTGGAACATGCTGCAATCGTTCGGCCTGATCCGGTCGAATCTGGTGTACGACATCATCTACAAACGCCCCTCGTATTACGGCGTCCAGCACATGGCCGGGTTCTTCAACGACAACGTCAAGCCGGCCGGCCTGTTGGCGTGCGAGTCGAACTCCCCGCGGGCCATCACGGCCGCCAGCTTCACCAAAGAGGACACCCCCGTGGTGCTTCTCTGGTACAGCGACGCCATCCCGAGCGATGCATTGAAATGGGACCCCGTCAATCTGGTCATCAAGAGCACGACGTTCAAAGACCCGGTCTACGTCGAGATGATTACCGGCAGGGTCTACGAATTGGCCAAAGGAACATGGGCCAACGAGGGTGAGGACGTCAAGTTCACGGAGCTGCCGGTCTGGGACAGTCCGGTCATGATCGCGGAGCGGGTCCTGGTGCCATTGCGGGAAGAGAAGTAAACTCTTGAACTGACCAGCCCGGGCGCGTCGTCTCCGGCGGCCGCCCGGCCCACTTTGTGCCCAAGAACACGGACGGACCAGCCATGCCCGAATCGCCCGCGGAACCGAACGCACCACGCCCTCTCGATTCTTCAGACGCGGCATCCCCACACCGATTCTATCGCTGGGAACTGCTTGCACTGCTGTTCGTCGCGTTCTTCTTCCACCAGGGAGACCGGGCGATCTTCGGCGTCGTCCTGTCGGCCATCAAGAGCGACCTTCACATGACCGACGCCCAGTTGGGCCTGGTCGGGACCGTGCTCTTCATGACTCTGGCGATCCTGATGCCGATTACCGGCTATATCGGCGACATCTGGAGCCGAAAATGGATCGTTACCTTAAGTGTTACGTTCTGGAGCCTGGCGACCATGGCGACGGGCATGGCCCGTGGACTCGTCGGCCTTGTCATGTTTCGCAGCGTAGCCACGGCAGGCGGCGAGTCGTTCTATGCGCCGGCCGCGTATTCGCTGATTGCCCAGTTCCACAAGAAGACGCGTTCGCTGGCCCTTTCGATCCACCAGGCGTCGCTGTACCTGGGAGTGATTACCAGCGGATTCCTGGGCGGCTACCTGGCCGAGTTGTGGGGCTGGCGCTCGGCGTTCTACGTGTTCGGCGGCTGCGGCGTTCTCTTGGGGTTCGTGCTGATGTTTCGCCTGAAAGATGCGCCGCGCGAAGTCATGCCGGGCGAGAAGGCCGGCGCCAAGATCTCGCTGGCCGAGGCCCTCAGCCGCCTGTTCCGCACACCGACGGCCGTTCTGCTGACCACTGGCTTCACCGCCATCGTGTTCGTCAACAACGCCTATGTCGTGTGGGCCCCCAATTTCGTCGAGGAGAAGTTCAAGCTCTCTCTCACCGCGGCCGGCGGCGGGGCCATGTTGTACCATCACCTGGCGGCCATGATCGGTGTCTTGATCGGTGGGCGACTGTCAGACACCATGATCACGACGCACCGATCTTTCCGTCTGCAGTTGCAGATGGCGTCCATGTTGCTCGGCGTACCTGCCATTGTCTGGATGGGCCTGTCCGGGAACCTGATGGCCACGTGGGCCGCCATGGCGACTTTTGGACTCTGCCGCGGCCTGTACGAATCGAATACCCACGCGTCGCTGTTCGATGTGATTCCGCCCCGCTACCGGGCGTCGGCCGTGGCCATGATGACCATGGTCGCGTTCCTGATCGGTTCGCTTTCGCCCTGGCTGCTGGGGCTCTGTTCCCAGTATTTCGCCGGCGGCAAAGGCCTGTCGTACGGCTTCGCCCTGTTTTCGCTGGCCTATCTGATCGGTGGGCTGGCCATCTTTGTTGCATTGAATTTCACCTTCCGCCGCGACCTGTGCGAAGACTGACCGCCGTCGCCGCCACCCCTTGCAAGAACCGAGTGCACAAGAGAACGATTCCTTTATGAAGATCACGGCGATTCAAACCTTTGTCTGTAACGCATATCGCACCAATTGGGTCTTTGTCAAAGTCCTCACCGACTCCCCCGGCCTCTACGGCGTCGGAGAAGCAACCTTGGAATACCGCGAGATGACCGTGGTGCAGGCGTGCCGCGATCTCGAAGGCGACCTGAAGGGCAAGGATCCCCGCAACATCGAGGCCCTCTGGCACGACTGCTATCGCGACGCCTATTGGCGAGGCGGCCCCGTACTGATGAGCGCTATCTCGGCCATCGATATGGCCCTTTGGGACATCCTGGGCAAGGACCTGGGCGCACCGGTGTATCAATTGTTGGGCGGTGTGGTCCGCGACCGGGTTCCCTGCTATGCAAACGGCTGGTTCGCCGGCTCAAAAACCCCCGAGGAGTTCGCCCTGCGGGCCGACGAAGCCGTTCGCGATGGGTTCCACGCCTTGAAATGGGACCCGTTCGGCGCCGCGTACCGGTCGCTCACCGCCCGGCAGTTCCGCGAATCGCTCCAATGTGTCGAACGGGTTTACGAAGCCGTG
Source organism: Thermoguttaceae bacterium (assembly GCA_040772845.1). Taxonomy (GTDB): domain Bacteria; phylum Planctomycetota; class Planctomycetia; order Pirellulales; family Thermoguttaceae; genus PWXP01. The sequence goes on along the minus strand of JAXGXG010000001.1, from coordinate 2,077,908 downwards.
CAGGGGCGGGCCGACATCATCATCGAGGGCCACGGACGATTCGATCTGCCCACCGCACTGCGACTGGCCCACGCCCTGGAAGACTTCGGCATCCTCTGGTTCGAGGAGCCGATCATCCCCGATAGTCTCGAAGCCGTGGCCGAGTTGAAAACCCGCGTCCGTGTCCCGTTGGCCTTCGGCGAACGGCTCTACAACCGGTGGCAGTTCCGCAGCCTGCTGGAACAGCGCGTGGCCGACTACATCCAGCCCGACGTTTCCCACGCCGGCGGCATTACGGAAATCAAAAAGATCGCCGCCATGGCCGAGACACACTATATCCCCATCTGCCCGCACAACCCAAGCGGACCCGTGGCCAACGCCGCCACACTGCAACTGGCCGCGTCGCTACCGAGTTTCTACCTGCTCGAAACCATGAGTTCCGACGTCCCCTGGCGCAGCGAAGTGTGCCGCGAGGACGTCACGTTGCAGGATGGTTTCATGAACATCCCCGCGGGCCCGGGCCTGGGCGTCGACATTTGCGAAGACGCCATCGCGAAACACCCGTTCCAACCCACCTCGCTACGTCACTACCGCGGCACACTGGTCGACATCCGTCCGGAAAACGCCAACAAGTATTACACAACCTGAACGTGAAGCAGTGTCAGGCGTACTTCGTAATGCCCGGCATGGCCGTCGGGTAGAGGCCGTCAGCGCCGAGCTTGACCGGTGAGGTGATGTTCCAATTGTACTCCGGCAAGCTGTAGCTGTGCGTCGATGCAACGAGTTGCTCCCACGTCATCTGCTGGCCCGTATCGCACACCATCTCGCCCCAGGTTGCGAGCATGGTCGAGACATACATGTACTGGCCGTTGTTGATCGTCTTGCCGGCCCGGATGGCGTCGAACAATGCCACGTGCTCCGCATCGGTCATGCTCACCGGCTTGTCGGGCTTCTGGTAGCGCCAGGGATTCTCGCCCTCGATCGCCGGTCGGCTGGGCATGAAGGCGCGGCCTTTCGAACCGAGCACAACCGTACTCCCTTCTGAATAGCATCCGGGGATATTGCGGGCGATGGCATACAACCGTACGCCGTTGGCATACTCGTAAACGATCGACTGATGATCGAAGATGTCGCCGTACTTCGGATCGGTGCACACCTGCCGGCCGCCCACGCCCCACGCCGATACCGGCGGCGCGTCGCCCATGGCCCACGAAGCCTTGTCGACCTGGTGGATCAGCGTCTGCGTAGGCGCGCTGCCTGCGAGCCAGTCGAAGTGGTACCAGTTCTGGAACTGATACTCCAGTTCCGTCCATTCCGGCTTGCGCTCGCGCAGAATATAGGGCCCGCCCATCCGCGTTGCTTGAATCGCAATGATGTCGCCGATCTGACCGTCCTGGATTCGCCGAATCGTCTCCTGGACACCCTTGTCGTACCGCCAACACAGGCCCGAAACCACACACAGATTGCGCTTCTTCGCCTCTTCCGTCGCGGCTTGCGTTACCTTCGCGCCGGGAACGTCCAGCCCGTTCGGCTTCTCGCAGAAAACGTGCTTGCCCGCCTCCACCGCCGCCGTGAGATACGCCGGATGAAAGTGCGACGTGCAGGCGATCAGCGCCACGTCAATGTCGCTGGCCAGCACCTTCTTGTAGCCGTCGAAATCGGAGAATACATGGTCGCTATCCACCTGCACCTGCTCCGGCTTCAACTTCTTCAGCCGTTCGAGCGAGCCCAGGGCCCGATCTTCAAACAGGTCGGCCATGGCCACCAGTCGAACGTCGGGGCCGGCATTCATGGCGTTGACCGCCGCGCCTGACCCGCGCCCGCCGCACCCGATCAGACCGATTTTGATGATATCGCTTCCGGCCGCATGCGCGCCGCGGGCGATTCCCAGTTGACCGACCGCCGCCAAGCCGGCCACAGCGGCCGACCGGCCAAGGAACTCGCGACGGGAAGGATGGGTAGATTGTTGGTGGGTAGGCTGTTTCGACATGATGATCCTCGCAGGTAAGAACGGTGGGCTGACACAAACGATTCCAGCACAAATACCGGCGGCGAACGGTTAAGCCAACCTCGCCGTCCAGGGCGTCTTCGCCGCCGACACAGCCCCGAGTTTGACACACCGCACCCCCGGTGTCAATCGCCGCAATTGCCCCCATCCCGCCTTTAGGCGACCTGTCCGCATCCTGCTCGTACTCGCCCCGTTCGCAGTCCCGCCTTCAGGCGGTTTTCCTCATCGTGTTCGTGCTCAGCTTTAGCGGTGCTCGTTGTCAGTTGACAGTTGACAGTTGTCAGTAAAGCGCTGACGCGGGGGTGGGGAGTTGAAAGCGGAAGGGCGCGAGCCCTCCGGTCCCGGCGAGCAAATCGACCGGACGGCTCCGTCGCTCGACTCTCCGAGTCGATTCCGTCCGAACCATTCACGACTCGGAGAGTCGTGCGACAATAGAAACGGAAGGGCGCGAGCCCTCCGGTCCCGGCGCGCAAACCAACCGGACGGCTTCGTCGCTCGACTCTCCGAGTCGATTCCGTCCGAACCATTCACGACTCGGAGAGTCGTGCGACGGCAAAAACGAACAGCCCCGGAATTGTCGCACACCCTTGGCCCTGTTCGACTGTTCGACAACAGGTGGCCGATTACCTTAAACCGTTGCTGCCATTGAGGTTACGCGCGATTTCCACGCGTGGCAAAACTCGGCGTCCGAGGCCCAAAAACGGGTTGTAACCTGTTGTGTGGCAAGGAGTTGGGTATTGTCGAACAGTGTTTTTCAGGCGGTGTTCGCAAATAGGTGAGCGAAAACGCCCGCTGTTTCGCTAACCTGTTATTTCACAAGGACTTACAGCAGAAAGGGCCGGCTTACGGAGGCCCATTGGGCGCAGTCCTTCCACCGCTGGACGCAGAACCATTTTCTGCGACGGGTGGTCTTATGCGACCCGAGGGTGCCTGCATCTCCGACGCTGGTCTTAGGCTGCCAAAAACTGCCCGAGGAATTACGTTGCCAATCGGTCCTATTCCGCCGGCTTTATGCGACGCAGTAGCAGACCGTACGGGGCCGATCCTGTGCCATTGCTGCGCAAGGACCCCTCACTCCGTACGGCGGAACCCTCGCGTTGGGGCCGCCGCTGTGAAGGACGTCCAGATAGGAACGTCCTCCGCACGCTGTTCCACACACGCCGCCTCACCTGCGTGCGGTTTTGCGGGCGAAAGTATCAGTCTCGCCAATCGCATACGCGCGTCAGGTGGCCGGGCTTACGATGCCGGTATACCACCCCTATTCAGGTCTTCTGTTCGGCCTTACGCTGCCCACAGGCCCCTGTCTATAGTGGCGTCAGAGTATGCCGTCACCTTACCATACTTCGTGGCCGATGTAAAGCCCCCGAACAAGGTATCAGGTGTCAGTAACGCGCTGGCGCGGTGGGGGGGTCGGAGATCGGAGATCGGAGATGGGAGATCGGGACGCGCTGACGCGGGAGTTGGAAGCTGGGAGTTCGGAGATGGGAGCGGAAGGGGGCGAGCCCTCCGGTGAAGATCGGAGCTGGAAGCTCGGAGATCGGAGATCGGAGATGGGAGATCGGGACGCGCTGGCGGAAACGGAAGCTGGGAGTTGGGAGTTGGAAGATGGGAGCGGAAGGGCGCGAGCGCGGAGGGGGAAGCGTCGATTTGAGATTTCGGGCTTCTTTCGTCATTTGACTCTCGACATTCGTCATTGCACGGAACGTCTCCGTTTCCTCTGCGGCCTCCTGTTCGATTTTCACTCTCTTTTCGTGTGTTTCGTGTCTTTCGTGGTTCTTGTCTTGGGCGATACTGGGCAAGCCGGCTGAAGGCGGAACTACGAACGTCGGGGACGCAAGGTGTCGGAGATCGCAGATCGGAGTTGGGAGATCGGAACGCGCGAACTGGGGTGTTTGCGGGCGGCTGTAGACCAGAAAGCGGTAACAAGTTCCCGCACTCCATAGGCGGCTTCGCCGCGGCGAAGCAAGGACCAAAACGCCGGATTCCACTTGCTCGCGCTGCGTGCTTGTATGGGGGACGCGCCAGCGCGTACAAGCTCGAAGCGCAAGCGAGTGGGTCCGTTAAGGACCCAACCACGGATGGAACATGAACAGGCATGCGAGGGCGTTCTTGCTTGATGTCGTTTGCGGTCTCCTGCTGGTCTGCTGAATTGCGACACGATTGACTACAACGCGAAGACAAAGAAGAGAATGAACAGGAGGAAGCAGAGGACGCAGAGAAAGGAAAGTTGGCTGGCACGAACCTTCCACTCGTGCTCAGCTTTAGCGGTGCTCGTACTCGTAATCGAAGGTCTTGCGTGGCCGAAACTCCTTCCCTCCCCGCCCATCTTCGTCGCTCGACTCTCCGAGTCGATGTGTTGCCTCTTCGTCGCTCGACTCTCCGAGTCGTGAACGTTCCCGACGGAATCGACTCGGAGAGTTGAGCGACAATTCGCGGTCTCATGTTTGCCTTCCCTCTTGACCGCAACCCACAATCCGCATAGGATTCCTGCCATGGTCACCACCTACCAGTACCTCGACGGCACCGAACGGCCGATTACGGTCACACGCAATGGCGAAGTGACCTACGATGCCGCCGACAATGTGGTCGAAGTCCGGTCGCCGCGGTACTTCGACTCGGCCGATACGCTGGGCTACCAGCAGGCGAGCGAGGCGTTTTCCTATACAAGGCGGAACCTGAAGGCCACGCACACCGTGGCGGCCGGCGCCCAGGCGTATGCAGACCCGGACGACGCAGGCTGGTCGGCCGCCAAGGTCCGCGTCACGCAAAGCTGGACCTACAACCTGGACCGTACGCTCGATACGCACACCGACTTCCGGGGCAACGGCTGGCAGTCGCTCTGGAGTTCCTGCTGCGCCGGCCGGCTGGTCGCCCAGAACGACCCGCTCGGGGCCGCCACGACCATGGCCCACGACGCACAGGGCAACGCGACCTTGTCCCAAAAGGTCCACGGCATGACCTTCAACCAGCAGACCACCCGGTTCGACGCCCGCAACCGGCGGCATCCAAGAACAACAGAACTCGCCCATCATTCGTGATCGGATTGCCGTCACTACCCGGAGACTTTGCTGGGTCAAGACTCTTGCCTGGCGGTTTGGGTGTGGTAGGCGGAATGCGATTGAGATTGTCGATTTCGAAGACAGGCCAGGGAGGAAGCCTGTTCTCTATTGGGTTTAAGTTTCATAATAGCAACGATGTGTATCAGGTGCTTCGGGTCGACTACCATGGGCAGACGATAAAACCACCAAAGCAGGGCGAATATCGTAGGAAAGCTCATGGACACGCAGACTATCTTGGAAGCGAAAACGGTTTGGGGCCAAGGATCAAAGGCTTTGCTGTGCCGGTGTTTCACTATCATGTTCCATTGTTCGGTTTCCATTAGGAGTCCACAATGAATGTGACACCCAGTGACGAAGCAGTTTCCCACGGAAGCGGCATATGGGGATATATCGAAAGGACCCTCTCTGATGAAGAACTTTTGCACGACCTTGGATTTCCGGGGCGTGATGCCGTCAAAGACGTCGTCGTCATTCTCAGGGCTGGCAATCGGCTTCATCCAACGAAGGGGTTCAATTTCCTCGGACCTGATTGGAAAGATATCGAAGAGGAGACGGCTTTTCGCCTTCTGGGTGAGAGACAAGAGGCGGTAGAAGACATCCTTGAGGAGGTTCTTGGACTACTTGAGACGCAAGGCTATGAAGCTGCACGCCGGCATGCGGAATCAGCATCAGAGTATCAAGTCCTTTATATGAGTCGGTCGGAAACCGAGACTCAGCATAGTTTGCAGCAAATGTTTGATGTTGGACTAGGCCGCAACGAGTTGAGCGATGACCTGCTGGAGAAATGCGGAGACTATATGGTTCATGGCTTCCACGAGAACTTGTCGTACTACATGTTCGGAACGGGTGGGCGATGGTTCGAAGGAGACGAAGAAGGTTAGGAGGCGAGGAACTAAAGCTTCCGGAGGAACTAAAGCTTCCGGTGCTTTTATCACCTTTTCGGGGGAGATCGGGGTCAGGCTTGCACTTTTTCTACAGCAAGACTTCTGTCACCGCTTGGCAGCTTTGTGCCGGGTCGTTCGCGGCCGGGAAGGCGGTCGGCGTGCGGTGGGCGTTCGAATCGAGTAAGTCCGGGCCAACATGTGCGCAGCAAGGCGTTTCGGTGTCCTTCCGGCAAGCGTGCGTGAATTGATCTTGCGGGGCTGGTACGCTGAAGGCTGTTCATGGGATTTCTTCCGGAGGACAGCAGATGCGTACCAAGAACGGCGAGGCCAGGCTTGAGGAGGTTCGGCGGCAGTTTGAGTATTGGCGACGGACACGCGAGCGCCGCACGCGGATTCCCGAGCCGCTCTGGACGGCGGCGGTCGAGTTGGCAAGCATGGTTGGGATCGGCCCAACGGCGAAGGCCCTGGGGATCAACCCAGATTCGCTCAAGAGGCAGATGAAGGCCGCGACGGACTCGGCCAGCAGCGGAAGGGGAAGGCGCCAGGCGTCGGCTGCGGGGGAGGCGGCGACCACGATGGCATGGGCGCCGACAGAGCCGACCTTCCTCGAACTGCCGCCTTCCATGTGGGTTGCCGGCAATGAATGCACCTTGGAACTGGAGGAGGTGGGCGGAGCGAAGATGCGGGTCCACCTGAAGGGCCCTGCCGTGCCGGACCTAGTCGCCCTCAGCCGCACCTTCTGGACGGGGGTGTCATGATCCAGGTGACGCCGCAGATGCGCGTGGTGGTGGCGGTCGAGCCGGCCGACTTCCGCCGGGGGGATCGACGGGCTGGCTTGGTTGTGCAAAGAGGTCCTCAAACAGGACCCGTTCAGCGGCTGGGTGTTTGTGTTCCGCAACCGGCGGGCGACGGCCATCAAGGCGCTGGTGTACGACGGTCAGGGGTTCTGGCTTTGCCACAAACGTCTTTCGAGCGGCCGGTTTCCCTGGTGGCCCAGCCGTGGAAGCGAAGCCTCCTTGACACTGGCGGCGCCCCAGGTGCAGGTGCTCTTTTCGGCGGGGAACCCACGGGCGGTGCAAACGGCGCCGGCGTGGCGTCCGGTCGGTCCGGCCGCCTGACGGAAGCCCTGCGCCATGCCGCCCTGCGTGGCGGCCGAATTGGTCTTGCGCCGCCGCCAAGTCTTTGCTATATTTCGTCCGTTTTGAGCCATTCGCCCCACTGCGGCCCATGGAAATGGCCTGGGGCTTCCGCCAGTTCCTCATACAGCTATGATGAAGGCACGGACAAAGCCGACCGTCATGGAGGTGGACATGAGTGAAATGGCAGACGTTCTGCGGCGCGCGGAGGCCGCGCTCGACGCGAAAGACTACGCATTGCTGAAGATGCTGGTTGAGTCGCACGCCTATCTGGCCGAGTTGCTGGCCGACAAGGAGATGAGCCTCGCTCGGCTCCGGAAGATTCTCTTCGGCGCGAGCACGGAGAAGACGGCGGCGGTGACCGGCCGCGAGTCGGAACCGGCGTCTTCGCAGCCGCCTGGGGAAGGCGAGTCGCCGGCCGAGACGCTTCAGGAAGAAGCCGCCCCGAACGCCGACTCCGAACCCAAGCCCAAGCCGAAACGGCCCGGACATGGCCGCAACGGCGCCGATGCCTACCCCGGCGCAGAGCAGATTGTCGTTTCGCACTCGACGCTGCACGCGGGCGATAACTGCCCGAACTGCACGGTGGGCACGGTGTACCGGATGGCGACGCCGAAGGTCCTGATCCGATTCACCGGCCACGCGCCCGTGCAGGCGGCCGTCTATAGACTCGAACGGCTACGCTGCAACCTGTGCAACACGATCTTCACGGCCGAGGCGCCCGAGGGTGTGGGCACGGCGAAGTACGATGCGACCGTCGGCAGCATGATCGCCCTGCTGAAGTACGGGAGTGGGTTGCCGTTCAATCGCGAGGAGGCCTGCAGGGGCTGCTGGGCATCCCCCTGCCGGCCTCGACGCAGTGGGACATTGTCCGCAAACAGGTTCCGTCCTTCGAGCCAATCCACGCCGCGTTGGTGTATCTGGCCGGTCAGGGCGAGTTGCTGCACAACGACGACACGCCGGCGAAGATTCTGTCGCTGATGGGGAAACGCGCCGAGCAGGCCGCTGCGGCGCGGCAGGCCGCTACGGCGGATTCAGGACAAAAGGACGGGCCGGAGCGTCGAGGGCTTTTTACCACCGGCATCATCTCGGTGTACGAGGGTCATCGGATCGCGCTGTTCTTCAGCGGGCGGAAGCACGCGGGCGAGAACCTCAAGGACGTCCTGGCCCGGCGTGTGGCCGAATTGGGAGCGCGCCGATCCAGATGTGCGACGCCCTGTCGCGCAATCTTCCGGGCGAACTGGAGACGATCGTAGCGAACTGCCTGGCCCACGGACGGCGGCAGTTCGTCGATGTGGTGGCGTACTTCCCCGAGGCGTGCGAGTACGTGCTGGATGCCTTGAAAGTGGTGTACCACAACGACGCGTTGGCCCAGGAGCGGAATCTTTCGCCGGAGGAGCGGCTGGCGTTTCACCAGGCCGAAAGCGGCCCAACGATGCAGACACTGCATGCGTGGCTCGGCCGCCAGTTGGACGAGCGGCTGGTGGAGCCGAACTCGTCGCTCGGCAAAGCCATCGGGTACATGCTCCGGCACTGGCCGGAATTGACGCTGTTCCTGCGTCAGGCTGGGGCCCCGCTGGACAACAACCTGTGCGAACGTGCGTTGAAGAAGGCGATTCTGCATCGCAAGAATTCCCTCTTCTTCAAGACCGAGAACGCGCTCGCGTTGGGGATATCTACATGAGCCTTATCCACACTTGCGAGCTTTGCGGCGCCAACCCCTTCGACTATCTCACCGAACTGCAGCGGCACGCCACCGAGGCCGCCTTGAAGCCCCGAGCTTGGCTTCCCTGGAACTACCGTCAGACGCTGGCTGCCGTTTCCCCGTCCCCCGCCGTTGCCGCAGGCTGACCGCCCGCCCCGATTCCCGCCCCCAGTGCAACCGTCCGGCCAAAGTTTTTCACGCTTGCCGGAAGGACATCGGTGTTCTGATTTCCTGAGCCACCAACAGCACCTCTTGAAACGGGATTTCAACTTCCTTACCTTTGAGTGGAATCTGCCTGACGGTCTTCTGTCGAAGATCGTAGATGTCGTTACGTTCCACCCGGTTTGTCCCCTTGACGAACCTGACAATCCGTATGTGCACGGGCGAGCGGCCCTCGAATGTTGCTCGTTGAATGCGCATGATATCAAACGGGGGACCTGGTTGAATGATAATTTCCTCCGGCATCTTTGGGTCGGAGAGGTCGAGGGTAAAGCACCCGTTCGTATCCGTGAGAACGGTCCTCAGATAGTGTTTCTGTTCACTTGCCTTTGACTTCGGGAATTCAAAAACCACGTCTTCATAACGCCCGTCAAAGACCTGAATCTCTCGGTTGGCCAATGGAGCACTATCAGATTCAGCAGTCACACGGAAACTGACGGCATTGAGGTCTCGGTTCGTCGCGGCTCCGCCATCGCATCCTGCGACGAGAATGGCGTATGTGAGCCATATTGTCGGAATTATTGTTTTCATATTCTCTCCTGGCACAACGACTGCGTTCACCTGCTGCGGCGGCTTGTGAGACATTGAACCTCGAAAAGCCGAAATGCCGCCGCAGTCAGGTGCAACGCTTTGTTCGGCCTCTTACTTCTTGGGTGGTTTGATGTGCGACTCCATTGAAAGAGCCTGAGCCAGCGCCGCTGCCGGGTCCAGCAAACCTCCAGTTTCCTCGTCGAGGAAAACTCCGTCGGCTAGTTGCAACAACACAGAACAGGCAACGGAGCCGCACACCAATTCTCGCATGTCGCTGTGAGTGACACAATCAATCACGTGCTCTCTGCCATCAAGCCCATCGGGTGGGTCACCGCCGAAGTTCTCAGCTAATGGCCCGTAGAACCACTCGAAGCCGGAAGGGTGGCCACGGTGGGTTGCGGGCAGATAGCCGGTGTGCTTGCGGAGCTCGCCGACATCCTCCAAGACAATGCCGACGCCTGCTCGATCCAGCGCTGCCTGCCATTGCGGTATCGTGGGCAGTTTGGCGTCTCGTACAAAGAAGAAGGAGTCAACGGACATCGGGGGCTCCTCTGAGGCCGAACTTGTTTTTCTACAGAAATCCCCTTTGCCGGGCTGGCACAGGGCCTGACGCTGTTTACGCTACCGCGATGTGGGCGTCCCGTCAAGTGGGTCGGAAGGAGAAAGGGTGACAGCCACGAATGGCACTGCCGCTTACGCTGTAAGGACTTAGGTGCGTCGGGGCGATTTGGGGATGGCGTCGAACGCAGGTCGCGGATCGCCCGGGAGCATGAGGTGGGACGCGGTGGGATTGGTTCGCCCCTGGCGCGCACCATCGGCGCATCGATGTCGGCGCCCAAATGCTCCGCATCGTGTGCCGTTGGGAGTCTATCTCCGGTGCTTCATGCGGCGGCTCCTTGCAATAGTGCTTCGCGGGCTTCCTTACGCGGTTTCGTCAACAGGGCTATGGGTTTCCACCGCCGTTTCACCGCACGCGGTTCAACGTGGTTGGGACGGTCGCCTATCCTTTGCGCGGCCAGGCTTGACAATTGGGTGGCAATCAGAGTGGACAGCAATGCCTGATCGGCGCAGGCCAAGTTCATCCACGATGCGGTGATTGTTTTAAATGGCGGTGGCGAAGCTCAGTTCGCGCGGCGACACGCCGGCCTCGCAGGCGGCTTCCATCATGGCCTTCTGGATGAGGTTGTACGCCAGCAGGCAGACCCACATCTCCGTGCGGACCATCGCAGGCGACTGGCAACGCAGCACGTCCATCCCCATGGTTTTCTTGATGGCGCGGATATCGAGCTCCACCAGCCAACGTCGGCGGTAGAGATCGGCGATGTCTTCACGTGGATATTGCCGCGGGTCCGTCAGCGTCGTAACGACCGTCAACGACTCAACTCGAAAACCTGGCTCATGAACTTGGATCTCAATCAGCCGGAGCTTCATGGTCTTGGGAATCTGCTCGTAGGTTGCATGGTCCATCCATTTCGGCCGTTGAGGGCGAGTCCACGTGACCCGATAATCCCCCTCGCCCAGACGCTCCGCCGTTGTGAAGTCCGTCTTCCGACACTGGTGCAACCGGACGACGAAGTCCCGACGTCCCAACATTGCCATGGCAATCAGGAAATAGCTGCAATAGTAGCGGTCCGCTACGATGATGCTCTGCGGATCAACGCCGTCAAGCAGTTCGCGAAACAGCGCCGTTTCGCCGGTCTCCTTGCCTGCGTAAGGTCCCAACGCCCTGTCCTGGACCATCGCCGTGGCTAACGACAGGAGCACCGCGAGCCGCACAATGGGAAACCCCAGGCCGGGCTTCTGGGCCACATTCCGCCATGCAAGATCGCTGTTCCTCTTTGAAGAGGACTTGCGAGAGAAACGCCCACAGGGTCACCGCCGGCGTATACACGGCACTCTCTTCCCGTGCGAAGTCGGCATGGGCGTCGGTGAAGGCTTTGTCGATCTGTTCTTCCGGCAGGACTTGGGCGAAGACCAGCCCGTCCTCTTGCAGAAACGATGCCTGAACGAGGCGAAATCGTCGTGACAGCGTGGAGCTACTCTGGTAAAAAGACATAAAGACCCTCCTTGGTCCAACTGCAAAACACGACTGCACGAACCAAGGAAGGCCTCGTTCCACAAGAGGATAGGCCAAGGAAGGTCGCGACTCAAGAGCAAAATCTTGTGGAAAGCTGCGGTACGCGTGCCCGCCGCGGGGCGGCGAGACGGCATTGCGAAACACGTACGAAGCGTGTTACCGATGAAGGTGTGCGCACGTGGCGCCAAGCACGCCAATCGGCCGTTTTCCCTAAGTCCTTACGGCGTAAGCGGCAGTGCCATTCGTGGCTGTCACCTTTTCCGTTCCCGGTAACAATCGCCTTCGGCGAAAACGCGCCGGGGGCGCGGGACGGGAGGGGGCGGTGACGAATAGTCGGTCGACTCTCCGAGTCGATTGTGTTTGGAAGGTTCACGACTCGGAGAGTCGTGCGACGATTTGGGGAAGCGTGCAAACGGTGCGGTCCTGTAGCGTGAACGCGACGACTGTGCCTTCGATCAGAAAGCGGTAACAAGTTCCCGCACTCCATATTTGAACGGGGAAACGGCCGACATGGGCGAAAGGGACGGCCCGATGTTTTGCCGCCTGCGGCGGCAAAACATCGGGGAGGGGCGTGACGCGGCCACGGGTCCTGGGGTAGAGAAACCCCAGGCTACGGTAACAATCGCCTTCGGCGAAAACGCGCCGGGGGCGCGGGACGGGAGGGGGCGGTGACGAATAGTCGGTCGACTCTCCGAGTCGATTGTGTTTGGAAGGTTCACGACTCGGAGAGTCGTGCGACGATTTGGGGAAGCGTGCAAACGGTGCGGTCCTGTAGCGTGAACGCGACGACTGTGCCTTCGATCAGAAAGCGGTAACAAGTTCCCGCACTCCATATTTGAACGGGGAAACGGCCGACATGGGCGAAAGGGACGGCCCGATGTTTTGCCGCCTGCGGCGGCAAAACATCGGGGAATGCGCGGGGGCGTGACGCGGCCACGGGTCCTGGGGTAGAGAAACCCCAGGCTACGGTAACAATCGCCTTCGGCGAAAACGCGCCGGGGGCGCGGGACGGGAGGGGGCGGTGACGAATAGTCGCTCGACTCTCCGAGTCGATTTCGGTCGGAAGATTCACGACTCGGAGATTCGTGCGACGATTGGCGGTCCATGGTAACGGACGGACCGAACGGGGAAACGGCCAACATGGAGCGAAAGGGACGGCCCGATGTTTTGCCGCCTGCGGCGGCAAAACATCGGGAAAATGTGCGGGGGATGTGGCGCGGCCATGGGTCCTGGGGTAAGGAAACCCCAGGCTACGGTAACAATCGCCTTCAGCGAAAACGCGGGGGCGCGGGACGGGAGGGGGCGGTGACGAATAGTCGGTCGACTCTCCGAGTCGATTGTGTTTGGAAGGTTCACGACTCGGAGAGTCGTCCGACGATTGGCGGTCCATGGTAACGGACGGACCGAACGGGGAAACGGCCAACATGGAGCGAAAGGGACGGCCCGATGTTATGCCGCCTACGGCGGCAAAACATCGGGAAAATGTGCGGGGGATGTGGCGCGACTATGAGTCCTGGGGTAAAACAACCCCAGGCTACGGTGCTGATCGCCTTCGGCGAAAACGCGCCGGGGGCGCGGGACGGGAGGGGGCGGTGACGAATAGTCGGTCGACCAGCTTTCTGCCGGCCTCTTCGCGTCCTGGCGGGTTCGCGGCTTTGCGTTGACGTTCCGTCCACCTGCAGCTCGTGGCGGCCGGAACGCTTAACGGGCTCTTGCCCTTCTGGGCGCAGACTACGCGTCTGGGTTGAGGCTGGTCGCAACTCGGCGGACGGCACGACGGAGCGTGCCTGCTACTTTGCAGTTTGCACCCTGAAGCGGAAGAACCGCTTAACGCAAAGACGCCAAGGCGCGAAGACGCGAAGAAAACCGGAGACTGGGGCCGCGGTGGTTGGATGAAAAGCCACAGATGAAACACGGATGGAACACGGATAGACGGGAGAGGTCACAGATGCTTAGGCGATGGCAGACCGAGACGCGCGATCCACTTGCTGGCGCTGCGTGCTTGTATGGGGACGCGGCAGCGCGTGCAAGCTCGAAGCGCAGCGAGTGGGTCCGTTAAGGACCGGAAACGAGGCGCCCGAAACGCGCGATCCACTTGCTGGCGCTGCGTGCTTGTATGGAGGATGCGGCAGCGCGCAGAAGCTCGAAGCGCAGCGAGTGGGTCCGTTAAGGACCGGAAACGAGGCGCCCGAAACGCCGGATCCACTTACTGGCGCTGCGTGCTTGTATGGGGACGCGGCAGCGCGCAGAAGCTCGAAGCGCAGCGAGTGGGTCCGTTAAGGACCGGAAACGAGGCGCCCGAAACGCCGGATCCACTTGCTGGCGCTGCGTGCTTGTAGGGGGACGCGGCAGCGCGCAGAAGCTCGAAGCGCAAGCGAGTGGGTCCGTTAAGGACCCAGCCACAGTTGAAACATGGGCAGGCAGGCGCGGGTGTTCTTGCTCTATGTGCTTCGCGGGCTTCTGAGTTGAGTTACGATTGACACCAACACGAAGAAGGGAATGAACAGGAGGAAGCAGAGGGAACAGAGGAAAATAGAACGACGATTTCGAGCACGAGGACACGAGGAATCGGAGATCGCAGATCGGAGTTGGGAGATCGGGGATGCGAGAACTGGGATGTTTGCATGCGGCTGTAGGCCAGAAAGCGGTAACAAGTTCCCGCACTCCATATGCGGCTTGGCCGCGGTGCGCCGGCAAAGGAAGGCGAAGGCAATGGATCACCGAACCCGTCAGCGGGCTCTTTTTCGCAGAAGGCGATTCGCACTCCGATATTGATTCCCCGTTTGGTTCGCCGCCTGCGGCGGCGAACCAAACGGGGAAATGCGCGGGGATGTGACGTTGCCATGGGGCCGGGTGACCATACGGTTCTGATCGCCTTCGGCGAAAACGCGTCGGCGACGCGGGCGCTGGGGCAGACATTGTGAAGGTTCCACTGGCAGGCCGGGCGTATCGCCGTTGACGGCCACTTTCGTGTGTTTCGCGGTTCTTGTCTTGGGCGGCACTGCTGGGGAGGCCGCCTGAAGGCGGGACTACGGCGTCGAGCGAACCCGGGGTTGCGCGTTGCTCGCACCGCTCGCATCGGCTCCACCCCGGGCTGGTTTAGGTACGTCCCTTCGGGACTGACCGAATGGAGAAACGGAAGGACACGTGATGCGGCGGTCGCGGCGAGGGCTGTTCGCGGAATGGTTCGGGGTAAAGGGAACGAGCAAGGTACGTCGTAGGAAGAGGCACTGCCGAGACGGCAGTGGCACGGGGGAAAGTGACTTTCCGAGCAATGCCGAATGTCGAAGGCCAAATGCCGAAAGAATGACGAACTCTCAAACGCAAGCCATGGTCATCTTCGGACCCGAAGCGGGGCTGGTGCGTCGGCGGATTCTTGGCCGGCGTTGCAAGGAACGCGCGGCGGGCGCTCCCTGCGAGATGTGTCGCCCCCCAGTTGCCGCGAGCGGAGTTGCAGCCCTATGCATCCACGGAAGCTAGGCTGGTTCGGGGGGCTAGGTAAAGCAGTATCTGCCATTGACCCAAATGTCGGGGTTTCTATAATCCGCGTTGCGGCATCGGGTGCCCCTGCGAAGGCCGGAGTGTACGCGGTCAGACGTGAGGAATCCGCAAAAATGGCATATCTTGCGGAAAACGGATAATCAAACCCGGCCTGCTTGTTCGATTTAATCCCATAGCGCTGGTTAGTGTCTCCTTTTCTACCCCACCGGGAAGGACAACCAAATCATGTCGATATCGTCCATGCGATACTGTTTGGTGGCCATGGCGGCCCTGAGCATGTCGGGTTGCTATAGCGGCGGTCGCTGGACCATGCCGGATTTGGCCTTCTGGAAGACGAATCCCTTCAGTTCCTCGGGAAAGTCGGCGGCCACGGAACCGATTCCTCGTCCTTCGGAGTTGGCGAGCCAGCCCAGTCCGGCGCCGGGGGCCGGTTACACTCCCACTAGCGGCAATACGGCCGAGACGATGGCGCCTCCCTATGCGGGCGCTTCGCCGGCATCTGTCGGCCAGCAGCCCTATGCTTCGACTCAAACGCCGGCAGGTGTTCCGACTTCTCCGTACATGGCGCCCCAGCAGGGATACTACGAAGCGAATGCCGTAGCCGGCGCGGCCACCGCGTACCCGGTTACGAATCCCTACGCGCCGGCTTCGACACCCTCGGCGAGCGCCGCGCCTGCCCAGGACTACGGTAGTAATCCGTACGGCGTTCCGGTCGCGCACGAGAGTCCGACGCCTTTCGGGTCAGGCCAGACTGCGGCATCGCCGCAGAACTACGGCATGCCGGCGGGCGCCAACCCTGGATATGTCGCCGCGAATCCAAGCGGCCCCTACGCGAACCCTGTACGTAATGATTCCCAGGATCCCTACGATCAACGTTTGGCCGATTACCGAAGCAGTGCCGGGCCGTATGGTTCGGCCGTGCCAGGCTATCGCACCGATCAGGAGATGAGCAACCAGGCCGACAATTACCGGAACCAGCCGGTGGGCGACTACCGGAGTCAACCGGCAGGCGATTATCGAAACCAGCCGGTGAGTGACTACCGGGATCAGAGCACGAACGACTCGCGGGGAACGGCCAGCGGATATCCGCCGAACCAGGCGCTTCCCTCGCAACAGTCGCCGGCTGGGTACCAGGCTCCGCCTGACTACAACAGCAATTCCGGCTATCAGGCAACGAACCCCGCCGGGCAATCGGCTGGCGGCTACTCGCCTGGCAACACGGGCTACACGCCCCCAGGCGTGGCGCCCTACCAGCCACCTGCTGGTATGAACACTTCGCCGTTGGCAGAGCCAACCTCGGATTCGGGCTACAGCCCAGGCAGTGTGAGCCGGTACAATAGCTACTGAGCACCCCCCTGACTTGGCGATCTTGCGCGATCCGTTCGGAGCGTGAGCCCACCATAGCGGCGGTTCTGCGGCAATCCGGGGCGACTCCCTCACGTTTTGGGGGTTGGTTTAAGCCGACCTTCACTCTGTGGTATGATGGGGTGGTGTCTATTTCAAGGAGCCCCCTGTGCTGATTGGTCCTGTCTTTTCGCGCGAAGTGGCCATTGCGCCGCGTCGAACACGAGTGTATTTCGCACGGGCTGCCCATGCAGGCGTTCTGCTGCTGATCTGCTGGACTGCCTGGCTGTTGCTGACCGGTACGCAACGGGTGCGCGACGTGGGGGATCTGGCTCGGTTCGGCACAACGTTATTTCAGATTCTCGCGGCGCTTCAATTGGTGCTGGTGCTGTTTCTTTCGGCACTTCTGGCGGCCGGCGCCGTTGCCCAGGAGAAAGACCGGAAGACTCTGGTACTGCTTCTGTTGACACGTTTGACCAACAGCGAACTGGTTTTGGGGCGTCTTCTGGCGAGCCTTTTGCATGTGCTGGTCATGCTGGCGGCGGCGTTGCCGGTCTTCATGATGGTTGCGCTATTGGGAGGAGTTTCCCACGCACAGATTGCCCGCGTATTTGCGGTGACGGTAGCCACGGTCTTGGTATGCGGGGCTCTGGGCTCCACCCTGGCGCTTTGGCGAGAAAAGACCTTTCAGGCATTGGCGTTGACGATCCTCGCCCTCATGTTGTGGATTGCCGGCTGGACCCTGGTTGACTTGGGGACGTTCGGACCGCAATGGCTGGGCATTTCGTGTACCCATTGGGCCGCCGGTTTCAGTCCCTGGCATGCCATTCTGGCGGCCAGTCGGCCGGTTGTACCAACCGCGCCCCTGCTTGGACTTCTTGGCACACCCGTACACCTGTTTCTTGCCGTTTCTGTGGTGCTTGCATCGTTGCTGGCAATGGTCTCCATCGCCCGCGTTCGGGCATGGAATCAATCGGTTGAACTGCACGAGAACCGGGCAGTACCGGAACGGCCGCGAAGGGGCCATGAACCGGCCGCCGGTGCAGAGGCCGGCCCAACGCCTGCATTGCCGGATGGCCCCGCTTCCGTTCATGCCGAACGGCAGAAGACACGTAGGGTTTGGGACAATCCGGTGATCTGGCGTGAGATATGCACGTGGGCCTATGGCCGGCGGATTCTGGTGGTGCGGCTCGTTTATCTTGTGCTGTTCGGGCTGGCGGCGGGCGGCATCCACCGGCTTGCGGTGCTTCAACAGGCAGGTGGCGCGACGGAGGCGGCGACGGCGCTGATCGCATTGCTTCTGCTGAGTCTGGTATTGGTCAATGCCCAGGCGGTAACTTCGATGACCACGGAGCGAGACGGGCGATCGTTGGACCTGCTTCTGGTGACCGATCTGAGTCCGAAAGAGATCATCTTCGGGAAGCTGGGCGGCGTGTTTTACAACACGAAAGAGATGGTTGTCTTGCCTGTTGTGCTTTGCGGTTACTTGGGATGGGCAGGTATTTTGGGTCTGGAGGCGACTTTCCTGTTGGTGGCCGGCCTGGTTATTCTGTACGCTTTTGTGGCGATGCTGGGCATTCACGCCGGCATGCATTACATGAGTTCAGGTCATGCCATTGCGACGAGTTTGGGAACGGTGTTTTTCCTGTTCATCGGTGTCGCTACGTGCATCTGGCTGATGATCGTCTTCAGCGGTTCGTTTCACGCCCAGTTCATGCCGTTCTTTGTGTTGATGGTGGCCGGAGGCACCGGTCTGTACAGTGTACTCGGGGCGCGGAATCCGTCGACCGCCATCGGCATTGCGTCGTTTGCGTGTCCCTTTGCAACGTTCTACGCGATTACAAGCTTTCTTCTGGGAGCGAACATTGCGGCGTTCCTGGCGACTGCATTTGCGTATGGATTTGCCACGTTGGCCCTGCTGGTGCCTGCCATCGACGAGTTCGACGTGGCGACGGGCCGCACGACGGCGGAGAGCTGACCGTGTTGGAACCGGCTGGCGTGCTGTGGGGGGAGAAGGCATCGCGAGGGAGTAAGCAGCCCGGACTATCGGTAGATGGTCCGGTTTAGCATGACCTTGGCAACGAGGCGAATTTCAGGAGACCTTCAACGTGTCTGCGGAGCAGCTTCCCTGGCTATTGGCCATGGGCGTATTGATGCTTGCGTCGGCCTTTTTTTCGGGTAGCGAGGCCGCGATGTTCTCGTTGGCCCGCGCCGATCGGCGCCGTCTGGCAGCGGGAAATGCTGCGCAGCGTGCGGCAGCCGCACTTCTGGTCGTCCCGGATCGTCTGCTCACGGCCGTGTTGTTCTGGAACCTGCTGACGAATGTGGCCTATTTCACGATTGCTTCCATTCTCAGTTTGCAGTTGGAGCGCGCCGGTTACAAGGCCGAAGCAGGACTATGGGCGGTTGTCTCGTTGCTGGGGATCATTGTTTTCGGCGAAATACTGCCGAAGAGCCTTGCCGTCCTGCGCCCGCTTGCACTGGCCGCCTGGGCAGCGGTTCCGATGGCGGTCATGGTCCGGTTGCTGGACCCGGTCATGCCGGTGCTTCGCGTCGCGAACCTGCTCTCGCAGCGTTTACTTTGGCCCGGCTTCCGGCCGGAACCGTACCTCCGGCTGGGTGATTTGGAGCGCGCCGTGGAGCTTTCCACGGCAGATGCGGCCCTGGTTGCCCAAGAACAGCAGGTACTGCAGAGTCTGGTGCTTCTTTCGGAGATTCGGGCGGACGAGATGATGCGTCCCCGCACGCAGTTCCTGACGTTCCGCCCGCCGGTTTCTCTTGACGACCTGCAGGGGCAGATCACCCCGAGCGGCTACCTGCTGGTGACGGAACCGGACAGCGATGAAGTCGCCCGCGCGATTGCACTCCGTGGGCTGTCAAGTGTTCCGACCGACCACCTGGAACAGTACGCTCAGCCCATCGCGTACGTTCCCTGGTGCGCGACGGTCGCCGATGCGCTTGAAACGATGCGGCGTCAGAGCCGGCCCGTTACGGCGGTGGTGAATGAACTTGGCGAAACGATCGGCATCCTTACGCTCGACGACGTGATGGACACCATCTTCAGTCATTCGGCCAGCCGAACGGAGCGTTTCCTGCGTCAGCAGCCAATCCGGAAGGTGGGGCAGGATGTCTGGCAGGTGAGTGGAATCGCGAGTCTGCGACGGCTGGCTCGATATTTCGATCTGCCGCGCCCGCCGAGCAAGAGCATGACCGTTGCCGGCGCGATCCAGGAGACCCTGGAGCGGATTGCCGAGCCGGGCGACACGTGTGTATGGGGGCCGTTTTCGTTGAAGGTTCTGGAGGTATCGCCTCACGGGCCCGCGCTCGTAGAATTACGGCTGGTCGAGGAGCAGGAGGATGAGTCGTGACGATTGGGATCGTACTGCTCGCCGCCGCGGGGATGTTTCTGAGCGCTTTCTTTAGCGGATCGGAAACCGGATTCTATCGCGCCACGCGATTGCGGCTGGTTCTCGATGCGCGTTCCGGCGATCTGGTTGCCCGCCTTCTGCTATGGCTGATGAATAACCCTTCGCTTTTCGTCGCCACGACGCTCATCGGCAACAATGCGGCGAACTACATGACCTCGCTGGCGATTGTCATGGGCGCGCAGGCCCTATTCTCCGGACCGGGCTATGCCGCCGAGTTGATCGCGCCCATCCTCATGGCCCCGGTCCTGTTCGTCTATGGCGAACTTCTGCCGAAGCATCTCTTTCTCAATGCGCCGAACAAGCTATTGCGTGCAGGCGGACCTTTATTTGTGACATTCGTCGCGTTGTTCTTTCCGGTAGCCGTCCTACTGTGGATCTTCAATGCGGTCTTGGCGCGTCTGCTGGGAGAGACATCGCAGGAAGTGCAGCTCAAGCTGGTTCGGCGCGAGCTGCGGCGCATTCTCGATGAAGGCCATGCCGCAGGTATTCTCCATCCGTCGCAGCGAAGCCTTGCGCAGGGGATCTTCTCGGTGGCCGGTGTGCCGGTGGGGCGATATGCGTTGCCGATCAACAGCTTGCCGCGAGCCAGAAGCGACATGACAAAGGATGATGTGCTCCGATTGGCGCACCGCTATCAACTTGCCGTGGTGCCCGTCGAATCGGCAGAGAAACCGGGAGAACTGGCAGGCTACTATCGAGTGATCGATCTGGCGATCGACGCCAATTCGTCCTCCGATCTGCTGCATCCGCTTCTTGAAATGCCCGACAGCATTTCCCATCTGACGGCACTGATGCGAATGCGAAGCGGGGGACACGGTCTCGTCCGGATCGTGGGCAGCGAGGGCGAAACCCTGGGAATCGTCACCGCGGAGCAATTGAGCGAGCCGATTTGGAAGGCCGGCGAATAGCGCCGTGGGAAGCGCCGAGGAATACCCTCATTCGCCCCGGACCGCCGATAGCGACCAAGTGTTCAGCGACGCACGACGCGTTGCGTCATTTGTGGTAACCAAGCGACTTGACCACGCCGAGCATCTCCTCGTAGGTGATGAAGCGGCGCCGGTGGTACAGCTTGTACTCGTCGATGGCGTGGGCCAGCTCGGCTGCGTCGGGCGAAAGGTCGTCGACACTGTTGGTAAACTGGCGTCGCTCGCACACCGGAGCAGTACCCAGCGTCGAGTAATCACGACGATCGACGAATTCGCATCCGGCTGATTCTAAACCTTGCGACATGATCCGCATGCTCCTTCGAAAGGCAGGGGGGAACGGGAACTCAGGAAGTCACGCCGTACCTGCTAGTGTGAAATAGGGACTCGGCACGGGGCCCTCTAAACGTACCGCGCAATTCTGCGCCAGGCAAACCAAGGTGCGGGAAGGCTACGCAGGACGAGACGAACCGGTTGTGTGGCTTAGCCCGGATTATTCATCTACGTAGGGTGGGTCAAGGTCGCGTAGATCGTTGGTGGGTCCGCACAAGCCGCAACCGAGCTGATTTACAGCCTGCCGCCCGGAACAAGGACGGTATCAGCGATCGATGCCCCACCAAGGAAGCGGCCTGTTTGACCCACCCTACCTATTGTGAATAATCCGGGTTAGGAGGAATGCGCCGGGCATTCGGCCGCTGCTACTCGATCAGGACCAGTTTCGGGGTCCGAATTCGATGGCCGAACACGCGACCATAGCGAGCTGTCAGCTCGGCGAAGTCGCACCGCAAAAAGCCGACGACCCCATCTGGTGGCGAATGGAGCAACCACCGGTCGAGTATTTTCGCGACGTGGGCATCGAACTGCTTCTGCGAGCCGCCATGCGCGAAACAGCGCCCTTTGAACCGTCGCAAGTCACCATCGAACTTCGGGCCGATGTGCCACAGTTCGTGCATGACGGTTGCAAGCTTCTCGCGAAACGGAAGATTGAGAAACCGAGGGAGATAGAAAGTCATCACATAGAGCATCTCCTGGCCATTGTCGGCGAACAGTCGTTGGACGGCCCATTTTCGCCCCCTGCGGACCGAGAAGGTTTCCCCACCGGCGAATCTCAATGGTGTGAGCGAGGCATACAGTCCATGCGACGTCGTTTTCCTGGCTTGGGTAAAACCAACAGCCACCCGCGCCATATCAATATGGGCAAGCTGCGGGGTTCTTTCTGTCATGTCTCTGCAAAGCTGGCGGATGTGCCCCGTGAAATCGAACCCATCGTTGGCGTGTCGAGACGGAGTACGGCGAGTCCGTGAATGAGCTGGAATCACCAGTAATGCCCCAAGAGGTGTAAGCTGGAACCCCCGCCAAAACTACAATCGCCCCCAAATGGTGGGCACATCAAGTCTACAGCAACTCGCGATACGGGGCAACACGGGTTAAACCTGGGATGGGCCGGGCGGGGGTCTTGAAAGCAAACGCAACTGCCGATAGACTAGTGAGTTTCCCTAGCGGATCGTTCCACGAAATTCTAACACCTGTAAGATTTTGCCATGTACGCGATTATTGAGGAGGGCGGAAGCCAATATCGGGTCGAGGAAGGCCAAGAAGTCGTGATTGATTACCGCGACATACCGGTCGGCGAGTCGATCCAGTTCACGAAAGTGTTGGCCTACCGAGACGATGAGGGGCTTCGCGTGGGGCAGCCGGCCCTTGAGTCGGCGCAGGTAACCGGCGAGGTGCTCCAGGTGGAGCAAGGCCCCAAGCTTCGCGTTGGCAAATTCCGGCGGCGCAAGAACTCACGCCGACGAACCGGGCATCGCCAGCTCCATACGCGGGTCCGGATCGACAAGATCGAGGTCGAGTAGTCGTTGCTACACCCGCTGCTACGGAACGAGCACGATTTTGCCCGAGAGCTTGCCGGAGTTGCCCAGGGTGCTCTGTTCTTGGAGCCAGTGGGCTTCGGCGGCTTTTTCGAGGGGCATGACACGGTCGATTAGCGGGCGCAGGCGGCCGCGCGCCATCCAGCGGTTCATTTCCGCAGCCGCTTTTCGTTGTTCGTCCGGCGATGCGTTGAACATCGCGAAACCGAGCAATCGGCAGTCCTTGACGTAGAAGGGACCGACCGGAAGGCGGGGTTGCGCCTCGCGGCCCGCCATGACCACAACCCGTCCCTGCATGGCCATGTGGTCGATGATTTGCTGGAAATTCGGCTCGCGAAGTGTCTCGAACCAGACGTTTATGCCATCGGGTGCGAACCTGCGAATGCCTTCATTCACGTCGTCCCTCCTGTAGTTGAGGACGGTCTGAGCCCCCAGTTGGCGGCAGATTTGTGCTTTTTCCGGGGTGCGTGCCGTGGTGATTACGCGGGTGCTGACATTCCGGGCCATCTGGATCACGCACGAACCAACGCCCCCGGAGCCGCCGTGTACGAAGACGGTTTCACGTGGCTGGAGTTCTGCTTGTCGGAAAAGGCCAAGATGTGCGGTAATGCCAACCAGGGCAATGGCAGCCGCCTGCTGATCGTCGATCCCTTCCGGCGTGGGGTGCAACCAGCATTCGTCGACGGCCGCATATTCTGCGAAGGTACCCTGACGGCCAAGCAGTCCCTGGTTGCTTCCCCAGACGCGGTCGCCAGGCGAAAGCCGCTTGACATCGGGGCCGATCGCTTCGACGGTTCCGGCCAAATCGCAGCCGATCACGAACGGTTTCGGCAGCTCCGCAGGGATGCTTCCTGAGCGGATATACGTATCCACCGGGTTCAGTGAAACGGCGCCAACTTTGACCAATACCTGCGAGCCGACAGGCTCGGGCTTCGGCAGTTCACCGATGGTAATGGCGTCAGGCCCACCTGTACGTTCGATATAGGCGGCTCTCATCGCGTTCCCTCTGTTTGTGAAGCGTCGGCGTTGGGGCGTAATCTCTGAGACACTATTACCAATACCAGAACACCCCGCCGAAAGATACCCCCCCACCAGGCGAAGTGTCACGGCAGGGGTTGGGAAGGGGGCCACTGGCATCCAGGAACGCTTCGGATAGAATGATGGCAAACCAATCCCATGCACTCCACTTTCTGATAGCGATGCAACCGTTTACGATTCATACCGGTCTGGTCGTGGCAATGGACCGTTCCGACGTCGATACGGACCAGATTATCCCCAAGCAGTTCCTCAAGCGGATTGAGCGGACCGGTTTCGGGCAGTTTTTGTTTTTCGACTGGCGTTTTCTTGACGACGGCGCACCAAACCCCCAGTTCGAGTTAAACCGCCCCGAAGCGGAAGGTGCGACCATTCTTCTTGCACGTCGCAATTTCGGCTGTGGATCGAGCCGGGAACATGCCCCCTGGGCCCTGGAAGACTACGGCTTCCGCGTGATCATCGCACCGAGTTTCGCAGACATCTTCTACAATAACTGTTTCAAGAACGGCATGTTGCCCTTGAAACTCGACGAGCAGCAAGTGGACGACCTGTTCGATCGGGTGACGAAGCATCGCGGATACCGGCTGAAGGTGGATCTGCAAACCTGCTGTTTGACCGATGAGCACGGCCTCTCGATACCGTTTTCCGTGGACGAGTTTCGCCGACAGTGCTTGCTGGGCGGGCTGGACGACATCGGCATGACGCTTGCTCACGAGGATCGGATTCTCGAGTACGAGCGTTCGCACGGTATGGTGTAGGACCAGTCGGAAAAATCGCCGACTATTCTCGCCACAGGATGCATTTGCGTGTGCGCTAGCAATGCTACCTACGGTCTCATCGCAGGATTGGTTCTCTCGAAATCGTCGAACCGTTTTGTTCGACCCTTTCGCACCTTGCCCTCGTAATGTTGCTGAAATACCTCGTTGTTGGCAATCGGCAGCAACGCGATTGCATTTCGGCAACTCAAGCGGCCCCGAATTGTCGGAATTTTGCGGTTTGCACCGATCCGACAAGTCACTATTCTTTGCACATCACACCCCGATGACGACCGAACGGAGTCGGTCGAGCGATGGACACGGCACGATTGCCGCGCCGCGACTGGACGGTTTCCAAGAGTAAGCTATGTTTCAACAATGCGAGGTGTTTGTCCCACGACGCCCGCTATAGCTTTTCTGGGAATCATCGCCCGTTCCGGGCATTGCGGCATGTGTCCTCTCAGCCGGCCCGAGGAAAGCAATGACGCTGTTGATTGTGCACCTTTGATTGACTTCCCGGCTTCATTCGTCGCGCACGCGCGCTCCTCCTTCGCGTGAGGCCGTTTCGCCGAATCCGGCGAGGAGAGAGAAATGTTACGGCCGTCCGACAAACGGCGTTGCTGCATGCGCAGTGCGCGCTTGGAAACGTGTGAAGCCAGGGAACTGCTCTCGGCTGCACCGGTATACGATTTCTGGATTGACGATGATCAGCTTACGGCGGTCTATTCCGGCGTCGAGACGGCGGGGACGAACGCTCATGCTCTGACCGGATTGGACCAGGTATTGACCGACTACGGTTTCACCGGCAGCGGACAGACCGTGGCGGTAATCGACAGCGGGATCGCGTACTCCCACTATGCATTGGGCGGCGGCTATGGCAGCAATTATCGCGTTGTCGGCGGATGGGATTTCGCCGAAGGCGATGCCGATCCTTTCGACACCGGTCCCTTCGGCTCGCACGGCACGCATGTCGCAGGCATTATTGGCAGCGATGACAGCACTTACTCCGGCGTTGCATCGGACGTCGATTTCGTCTCCCTTCGCGTGTTCGACGACGACGGCGGCGGATATTTCGAATGGGTGGAAGAAGCCCTGTGGTGGGTGCATGAGAATCGCTTCGCCTTCGACAACCCGATCACTACCATAAACCTCTCGCTCGGAACCGCGTATAACGCGGCGACCATTCCGTCGTGGGCCATGCTCGAAGCCCCGCTGGCGCAACTGGAAGCAGACGGCATCTTCGTCTCGGTTGCCGCCGGCAACGCCTTTGCCACCTACGGAACTGCGGGGTTGAGTTATCCGGCAGTAAGCTCCTACGTCGTCGCCGTCGGCTCGATCGATGCCGGCGGGTCGCTCAGCAGCTTCTCGCAGCGATTATCGAGCATGATCGCCGCGCCCGGCGGATCCATTACAAGCACCGTGCCCGATTATATGGGCAATTACAACGGATTGCAGGATGACTTCGCGACGTACTCGGGCACCAGCATGGCGGCTCCGTACGTGGCCGGGGCCAGTGTTCTGTTGCGTCAGGCATTCGAGTTTGCTGGTGTTAGCGACGTGGATCAGGACGACCTGTACCAGATCATGTACAGTACGGCCGATACGATCTACGATTCTATCACGCGACAGTACTACAAGGTGCTGAACCTCGACGCGGCGATCGACGCCATCATGCCCCATGATGATTACGCGTCTACGCCGAGCAATCTCATCGATACCCAGTTTGCCGATGTCAACGGCGACGGCCTGACCGACCTTGTCGGGCGCGGCGCGGATGACGGGGCGTGGTGGGTGGCCGTCAATGAGGGCGACAGTTTCACCAACCAGGAATGGACCCGCTGGAGTACGAATGTCGATTGGACCGACGTCATGGTCGGCGACTTTAACGGCGACGGGCGAGACGACCTTGTCGGCCGCGTCGGGCACAACGGCGACTGGTGGGTGGCGCTGAGCAACGGGGTTGGCGGCTTCACCAATCAGAAATGGACCCGCTGGAGCGCGAATGTCACGTGGACCGACGTCATGGTCGGCGACTTCAACGGCGACGGGCGAGACGACCTTGTCGGCCGCGTCGGCCACAACGGCGACTGGTGGGTGGCCCAATCCACCGGCTCTAATTTCGCGAATGCGAAGTGGACCCGCTGGAGCACGAATGTCACGTGGACCGACGTCATGGTCGGCGACTTCAACGGCGATGGGCGAGACGACCTTGTCGGACGCGTCGGGCACAACGGCGACTGGTGGATCGCTCAATCCACCGGCTCTAACTTCGCGAACGCCAAGTGGACCCGCTGGAGCACCAACGTCACGTGGACCGACGTCATGGTCGGCGACTTCAACGGCGACGGGCGAGACGACATCGTCGGACGCGTGGCGCACAATGGCGATTGGTGGGTGGGCGAATCGACCGGCAGCCGTTTTGTGAACGCTCGCTGGACCCGTTGGAGTCCCAACATCACTTGGACCGATCTGGTGACCGGGGATTTCAACAACGACGGCCGAACCGATATCGCCGGCCGCGTTGCATCCAACGGCGATTGGTGGCTGGCCAAGAGCACCAGCAGTGCCTTCACCAACGAACGGCTTGGTGTTTCCGCGGCGCCGACCGGCTGGAGTCACGCGACCGTGGGCAGCTACGCCACCACGGCCGTTTCTTTGTATACCTCGTATTCTTCCGCAACATGCCAAACGAAGTTGAGTGCGGCATCGATGGAAACGAACGGCCTCTCGGCGGCGGAACTAGGCGCCTTGGCCGACCTTCTTTTTGCGAACACCTCGACCGGGTTGCGGCAGGCCGATGTCTACGCGGCCGATTCATTGGCCCGTATTACCGATTACATCCTGGCCGAAAAAGCCGCCTCGGCGGCCACGTTGGACTCGGCCATCGAGAACGTCGATCTCGTGGCCGCCGTGTTGCACGAAATCGAAACCCTCTCGGGGCATGGGCGGGCCGGATATCGGCTCACACAGTCTTCTGGCAGCATCGGTGAGGGGTGGCTGTTCGACGCGGACGGCCACCCCAATTGGGATGTCCTGATGGACGAACCTGCCCTGGACGCCGCCAGCCTCGACCGTTACTACGCAACCCTCGAATGAGTCTGCGGACGTAGCCGCTGACGGGTCGGCGACGCAGGCCATTGTCTCCACGGCATACGAGGGCGACAATCCCCTGTGAACGGTTACCTGCTGACAGGCTCTCTTCTGGCAAACCTGGTGCGAGGATCGGTAACGGAGATGGACGGGCGGTTGCGCGGTCGTTTTACGTCACCCGGAGAAATATAGTAGAGTTGAATTGCCGTTGCTCTTCGGAGGACTTCTCGGAGTGGTTCGTCCGCTTGTCCTTGTGTAGGACCGTATTGTCTTCTCCCGTTTGCGAGGACCGGAGGACGGAGGAAGCAGTTGAAGTAGCGACGATGCCGTAAATCGCGGCTTCCTGCGAAGCTGCCGTTTGCTTCCCCTTTCGATGACACAGTCGCCAGAATCGTTGCGGGGATTGTAGATGGCTCGAACGTCTGAAAAGCACTATCGTAGATCTCGGCTTGCACGGTTCGAAGCATGTGAAGCCCGCGAGCTTCTCTCGGCTACACCGGAGCTTCGAGTACCGCCGGATCCGCTTGCAGGTTTCGACGACTATACCGAGGTCGTCTCGTGCTCAACACCGGCTCACGCACTCACCGGTCTCGATCAGGTACGGGCCGTTTATGGTTTGTCGGGCAGCGGGCAGACCGTGGCAGTCATCGATACGGGAATCGCCTACAATCACGATGCGTTGGGTGGCGGCTTTGGCCCCGGCTATCGCGTTGTGGGAGGGTGGGATTTCGCCAATGATCGAGCGGAGCCGATCGATGAAGGCTATTACGGGTCGCACGGCACGCATGTAGCCGGCATTATCGGCAGCAGTGATACGACCTATCCTGGAGTTGCGCCGGAGGTTGATCTGGTCGGACTGCGTGTGTATGCGGATGACGGCGGTTGTTACTGGGATCGGATCGAGGAGGCCTTGTGGTGGGTTCACGCGAATCGCTTCGCCTTTGAAAATCCGATCACCGCGGTCAATATGTCCATCGTGAGTCCCCATAATCTGGTGGCGACGCCAGACTGGGCCTCCATGGAGGACGCGCTTGCTCAACTGGAGGCCGACGGCATCTTTGTGGCGGTCGCTGCAGGGAACGCGTTCCAGGAGTTTCTGGAGCCCGGCCTGACCTATCCGGCTGTTAGTTCCCATGTCGTCGCGGTCGGATCGGTCAAGGACGACGGCTCACTCAGCGACTTCTCGCAACGCATTGACCGGATGATCGCCGCGCCCGGCAATTGGATCATGAGTACGGTCCCTGATTATGCAGGCGATGGGAATGGCGTCGACGATGATTTCGCTTACAGTTGGGGTACGAGTATGGCCTCGCCGTACGTAGCCGGGGCCAGTGTGTTGCTTCGGCAGGCGTATACGTTCGCCACGGGCGGGACGTTGAACCAGGACCAACTGTACAATGTGATGTACAACACGGCCGACACGTTCTACGATTCCGCCACACAGCAGTACTACAGGCGGCTCAACTTGAAAGCGGCCGTCGATTCGCTCATGCCGGACGACGACTACGGTTCGAGCGTGGCCACGGCTCAGGCGATGGGGACGCTGACCGGTTCTCTGAGTCTGACCGGGCACATCAGCCAATTGGACGACGTCGATTGGTTCCAGTTCACGGCCGGTGCGAGCGGGACGGTCACCGTTTCCGCCAGTCCGACCATGGACCTGGTTCCCGAATGGCAGGCGGATGGCTTCAACATCAGCGTAGCGGCCGACGGCAAGAGCTTCAGCTTCACGGCCGTGGCCGGCCAGACGTACCGGTTCGGCCTTTCGACGGCATATGGAATCGGAAACTATACGCTTGCCGCCCAGATGACGGCAATTGCGGCGCCCAGCAATCTGGTCGACGTCCAACGGGGCGATTTCAATGGCGATGGCCAGACCGACATCGTCGGCCGATGTGCTGACGATGGCTATTGGTGGGTGGCCCTCAACCATGAAGGGACTGACCTCGCCGTCCAACGCTGGACTCGCTGGAGCACCAATGTCACGTGGACCAACGTGATGGTGGGTGATTTCAACGGCGATGGACGCGACGACATCGTCGGCCGAGTGGCGCACAATGGCGACTGGTGGGTCGCCCAATCGACCGGTTCGGGTTTTACGAACACCAAGTGGACCCGCTGGAGCACCAATGTCACGTGGACCGATGTGATGGTGGGTGATTTCAACGGCGATGGACGCGACGACATCGTCGGACGAGTGGCGCACAATGGCGACTGGTGGGTCGCCCAATCCACCGGCGCCAACTTTGCAAATGCCAAGTGGACCCGCTGGAGCACCAACGTCACATGGACCGACGTCATGCTAGGTGACTTCAACGGCGACGGGCGCGACGATATCGTCGGACGAGTGGCGCACAATGGCGACTGGTGGGTCGCCCAATCGACCGGCGCCAACTTTGCAAATGCCAAGTGGACCCGCTGGAGCACCAACGTCACATGGACCGACGTCATGCTAGGTGACTTCAACGGCGACGGGCGCGACGATATCGTCGGACGAGTGGCGCACAATGGCGACTGGTGGGTCGCCCAATCGACCGGCGCCAACTTTGCAAATGCCAAGTGGACCCGCTGGAGCACCAACGTCACATGGACCGACGTCATGCTAGGTGACTTCAACGGCGACGGGCGCGACGATATCGTCGGCCGCGTGGCGCACAATGGCGACTGGTGGGTCGCCCAATCCACCGGCTCTTATTTCGCGAATGCCAAGTGGACCCGCTGGAGCCCCAACGTCACATGGGTCAGTGTGATCTCGGTCGATTACAACATCGACGGCTGCTCCGATATTATCGGCTGCGTGGCATCCAATGGCGATTGGTGGGCGGCGCGCAGCAACGGCAGCAACGGCTTTGTCAACCAGAGGCTCGGAAACTGGGATCTGCTGCCTGCATTCGACACCACCGCCATGCAGACCACTGCCTTCGGCACATCCCAGCCGGGTAGCGGCGTCACCTTATCGCAGGCATCGTTGGGCACGGCTGCGAACAATACGGCCGGACTCTCCACAGGACAACTCGGCGCGGCGGCCAGCCTGGTTGCCTCAAATGACACCGCCGAATTGCACCATGGCCGTGGGAGCATGTCTGCGGCTTCTGCCAATGTCCTGGGCCGGCGCCGTGTCGGAACGGCCGTCTCTCCGGCCGACGTAGCCATCGAACGGCTTGACCGAATCCTGGAAGTCCTGCGCGAGCTGGACAATCCTGCGGACGATGGGCAGGCCGAGGGGCGACTGCGCCAATCGTTGCTCGCCGCCCGGGCCGGCTTGCTGCCTGAGGGCGACAGCTCGGAGGAACAGCCGAGTTGGGAAGCCCTGCTGGGCATGCACCCATTCGACGTGGCTGTTCTCGATGCCTATTATGGAATGCTCCAGTAGGACGCCCGCCTGCCGATTGCATGGGAAATACCGACCGTAGCGACCTATTGATGCCGTTGATGGGGGCGAAAACAGAGACGCTTCTTGGCCGTTTGCGCACCTGTCGGCAGGATAACGTATATTTGAGTTGTCGGCAGACTTCATCAGCGATCAGATCGTACTTATCGAAGACTCGTCGCTTGCGTCGGGAATTGTCACGCTGCGTTCTCTCCAGCCGTTCCCGAACGATTCGAATCGATTGGCTGCCCTGATGAAGTGTTGAAAAAGCTCGTTACGACTTCACACGGCGAGGCAACTCGCGGCTCCCCCGCGTGGAATACTGGGATATGCCCGGTACAAGGGGATCGAGATGACGCGACGGTCCGAGAAGAGACAAACCCGTGTGCACATTGCACGGTTGGAGCTATGTGAGGCCAGGGAACTTCTTTCGGCGGCGCCGGCCTACGACTTCTGGCTTGAGGGCGAGCCATCTGCAGACACCGGCCTTTACGGGGAACTTCAGACATCAGCGACGGCCGCCCATACGCTCACCGGGTTAGACCAGGTGCTTGCCACGTATGGCCTTACTGGAGTTGGGCAGACGGTGGCCGTCATCGATACGGGAATCGCCTATTCGCACTACGCCCTGGGCGGTGGATATGGAAGCAATTACCGGGTCGTTGGCGGATACGACTTCGCCGAGAACGACGCCGATCCGTACGATACCGGACCGAACGGTTCACACGGCACTCACGTGGCAGGCATTATCGGCAGTAGCGACAGCACGTACAATGGCGTCGCTTCCCAGGTCGATCTCGTCTCACTACGCGTCTTCGACGACGATGGGGGCGGGTGGTTCTCCTGGGTAAACCAGGCGTTGTGGTGGGTCCACGAGAATCGTTTTGCCTTCGAAAACCCCATTACGGCAGTAAACATGTCGCTGGGGTCTTCGTGGAACTCGGACACCGTCCCTTCGTGGGCCATGCTCGAAGGCGCACTGGCCCAATTGGAGGCCGACGGCATCTTTGTGGCCGTAGCCGCCGGCAATGACTTCTCTTACTACGGCGAGCCCGGGTTGAGCTATCCGGCCACGAGTCCTTACGTCGTGCCTGTCGGTTCGGTCACGTCGTCTGGGGTTATGAGCAGTTACTCGCAGCGGCTCGATCGAATGATCGCCGCGCCGGGAACCTACATCGTCAGTTCCGTGCCAGATTATGCCGGCAATAGTAACGGGGTTAACGATGATTTCGGCTACATGTCCGGCACGAGTATGGCCTCGCCGTACGTAGCCGGGGCCAGTGTGTTGCTTCGTCAGGCGTATACGTTCGCCACGGGCGGGACGTTGAACCAGGACCAACTGTACAATGTGATGTACAACACGGCCGACACGTTCTACGATTCCGCCACACAGCAGTACTACAGGCGGCTCAACTTGAAAGCGGCCGTCGATTCGCTCATGCCGGACGACGACTACGGTTCGAGCGTGGCCACGGCTCAGGCGATGGGGACGCTGACCGGTTCTCTGAGTCTGACCGGGCACATCAGCCAATTGGACGACGTCGATTGGTTCCAGTTCACGGCCGGTGCGAGCGGGACGGTCACCGTTTCCGCCAGTCCGACCATGGACCTGGTTCCCGAATGGCAGGCGGATGGCTTCAACATCAGCGTAGCGGCCGACGGCAAGAGCTTCAGCTTCACGGCCGTGGCCGGCCAGACGTACCGGTTCGGCCTTTCGACGGCATATGGAATCGGAAACTATACGCTTGCCGCCCAGATGACGGCAATTGCGGCGCCCAGCAATCTGGTCGACGTCCAACGGGGCGATTTCAATGGCGATGGCCAGACCGACATCGTCGGCCGATGTGCTGACGATGGCTATTGGTGGGTGGCCCTCAACCATGAAGGGACTGACCTCGCCGTCCAACGCTGGACTCGCTGGAGCACCAATGTCACGTGGACCAACGTGATGGTGGGTGATTTCAACGGCGATGGACGCGACGACATCGTCGGCCGAGTGGCGCACAATGGCGACTGGTGGGTCGCCCAATCGACCGGTTCGGGTTTTACGAACACCAAGTGGACCCGCTGGAGCACCAATGTCACGTGGACCGATGTGATGGTGGGTGATTTCAACGGCGATGGACGCGACGACATCGTCGGACGAGTGGCGCACAATGGCGACTGGTGGGTCGCCCAATCCACCGGCGCCAACTTTGCAAATGCCAAGTGGACCCGCTGGAGCACCAACGTCACATGGACCGACGTCATGCTAGGTGACTTCAACGGCGACGGGCGCGACGATATCGTCGGACGAGTGGCGCACAATGGCGACTGGTGGGTCGCCCAATCGACCGGCGCCAACTTTGCAAATGCCAAGTGGACCCGCTGGAGCACCAACGTCACATGGACCGACGTCATGCTAGGTGACTTCAACGGCGACGGGCGCGACGATATCGTCGGACGAGTGGCGCACAATGGCGACTGGTGGGTCGCCCAATCGACCGGCGCCAACTTTGCAAATGCCAAGTGGACCCGCTGGAGCACCAACGTCACATGGACCGACGTCATGCTAGGTGACTTCAACGGCGACGGGCGCGACGATATCGTCGGCCGCGTGGCGCACAATGGCGACTGGTGGGTCGCCCAATCCACCGGCTCTTATTTCGCGAATGCCAAGTGGACCCGCTGGAGCCCCAACGTCACATGGGTCAGTGTGATCTCGGTCGATTACAACATCGACGGCTGCTCCGATATTATCGGCTGCGTGGCATCCAATGGCGATTGGTGGGCGGCGCGCAGCAACGGCAGCAACGGCTTTGTCAACCAGAGGCTCGGAAACTGGGATCTGCTGCCTGCATTCGACACCACCGCCATGCAGACCACTGCCTTCGGCACATCCCAGCCGGGTAGCGGCGTCACCTTATCGCAGGCATCGTTGGGCACGGCTGCGAACAATGCGGCCGGACTCTCCACAGGACAACTCGGCGCGGCGGCCAGCCTGGTTGCCTCAAATGACACCGCCGAATTGCACCATGGCCGTGGGAACATGTCTGCGGCTTCTGCCAATGTCCTGGGCCGGCGCCGTGTCGGAACGGCCGTCTCTCCGGCCGACGTGGCCATCGAACGGCTTGACCGAATCCTGGAAGTCCTGCGCGAGCTGGACAATCCTGCGGACGATGGGCAGGCCGAGGGGCGACTGCGCCAATCGTTGCTTGCCGCCCGGGCCGGCTTGCTGCCTGAGGGCGACAGCTCGGAGGAACAGCCGAGTTGGGAAACCCTGCTGGAAGAGCCGGCGTTAAGCAGCGATGGCCTTAACGCGTACTATGCCGCGCTGGGCTGAGACAGCATGCGGCTACGCTTGTAGCTTGCCAGTCATGACTCCGCCGGGGCGAGCCCGACGGTGACAAGTTTCGTACCGAGCGATTGCACGAGCCAGGCACGCGAGAGAATTTTGCCGTACACCAGGCCTTTTGGCAAATGCCTTGCTGGGCTAAGCTGCGCAAAGAAGCGTCAATCAAGGGTTGCCCGATGGTCCGATACCGATATGGAGAGGCTGTTGTGCAGCGATCCGGTTCTGCAGCCTCGCTCGACCGGGGTTTGGAGACAGGCAAATGGCGGGTGAGCGTCTGGATCTATCGAGCGATTCTCCCGTGGAGCAATCGGGCAGCGGTTCAACAAAGCGGCGGTTCCTGGGCGTTCGTTTCGCATGTTGCGGTGTCTACGCCAGGATTTATATCAATCACGACGAAACGGCCTATGTAGGCCGCTGTCCCCGCTGCCTGCGCCCGGTCCGCTTCGAAATTGGCGAGGGGGGGACCGACTGCCGTTTCTTCACTGCCTATTGAGTCGTTCGGCACTTCTCGGTATGCTCCGCGCTGAGGCCGCTTTTCGGCATTTTCCCCGACATGATCGCCGCTTGTCTCCGCAGCTTGGGTAGCCTAGAGAAGAGACCCGCGGGAAGTGGCGCAAACCGGGCAAGATGGAGAAATAACAACGCTGCGATCATGGCCTGCTGGGCACTCGCGATATGACATTATTGTCAGATTCGCTTCCTGCCCCCAAAAAGACGTACTCTTCCTGCTCCCTGCTTGATTTAAGTATCCTTTTCTATTTTACCAACTGTTCTGGCCGTAATGGACTTCGAAATCCAACGTTGTACGCGACACTGTGCGATTACCGGCCGGGAGTTGCTCCCGGGCGAAACGGTTTACTCGGTCTTGATCGAGAAAGGATCGTCGGTCGAACGGCAGGATTACTCGCAGGAAGCCTGGACGGAACCGCCGAGTGAAGCGATCGGATGGTGGAAGTCGCAGTTGCCCGATCCGAAGACTCAGCGCAAGCAGTGGGCCCCCAACGACGTCATGTTGCGTCTTTTCGATGAACTGGCCGAGCAGCCGGAGCGGCAGGATGTCCGGTACGTGCTGGCGCTGTTGCTGGTGCGACGGCGTGTCATGCGGATGGAAGAAGGGGAATCGGAGGAGCAGGATGGCGGGACCTTACTCCTCTACTGCCCCCGTCGCGACGAGACCTACCGTGTTCCCATCGTACTGCCCGATGCGGAGCGAGCCGAGGAAATTCAATCGCAGATATCTCAATTGCTCGAATAGGCATATCGTATGAACGGAATCCGGTTGCGGTTCGCCCTGCTCGTCTCTGTTGGTTTGTTCGCTCTGTGTGGGGCCAGTTGCCAGAACATGGTACACCAGTTCGGTCGCCCGGCGGTGCATGTCCTTCCACCGACTGCCACGTTGGAGCAGATCGTGACGGTCGTCAATCGGAACAGTCGGGGCATCCAAGCCTTCTCGAGTACGGAAGCATCCATTTCAAGTCCCGGAACGCCGACACTTCGCGCCAATGTCGCTTTCTCGCGCCCGCAACGATTCCGATTGCGCGCCCAAACGGCTATGACCGGCGCCGAAGTTGATTTGGGCAGCAATGATGAACTGTTCTGGTTCTGGGTGCGGCGCAGCGAACCGCCGGCAGTCTATTACTGTCGGCACGAGCAATTCGCCAACAGCCGAGCCAGGCAGGCGATTCCGATCGAACCGACGTGGCTTGTCGAAGCATTGGGCGTGGTCGAGTTCGATCCGAGTCTCCCGCACCAAGGTCCCTATCCGCTGCCGGGCGACCGGTTTGAAATCCGCACGGTGCGAGAAACGCCGCAGGGGCCCATGACCAAGAGCACGGTCATCGATGCCGTACGAGGCTGGGTGGTGGAACAACATCTCTACGATGCCGCTGGTCAGCGGGTGGCGTCGGCTGTAGCCGAGCAGCATCGTCGCGATCCGCTCACGAACCTCGTCATGCCCCGCATCGTGAAGATCGAGAGCCCGCAGGCGCAGTTCTCGATGCAGATCAATCTGGGAAATGTCCAAATCAACCGGCTTTCGGGCAATCCGGCCGAGCTGTGGTCCATGCCGCAATACCCCGGAACGGCGGTGGTCGACCTTGGCGCGCCGGTGGGGCCGGCTGTTCCCATGGGGCCCGGATATCCGCAGCCCGACATGCTCCAAACCTCGCAGATTCCCGCAGGTTCTCCTCAGCCCGACATGCTCAATACGCCTGCCAGACGGGGCGGCTGGTAGCCTAATTCTCAGCCCTGCCGATCCAAACAACGGCTCGCAGGGAAGCAATCGCCTGCCGGGAGTGGCCGAGCAGGGGGCATCCACGATAGAATGATGGTGGAAACGAACCATGCCGCCGTCTTTGCCGACAGCGACTGTCGGCGGATGCAATCCGTCAGAGGAGCCGGCCATGAAACTGGAGACCTTTTCTCGCACGACGCCGCTACCCGTTTCGGCCGAGGACGCTTTTGCCTGGCATGCACGAGAGGGCGCCCTGGAGCGTCTGCTACCGCCTTGGGACGACATTCGCGTCGTGTCGCGTTCCGGGGCGATGGAAGACGGGGGCCGAGTGGCATTGTCGCTACCCGTTGGCCCGGTGCGCCTGGAGTGGTTGGCCGAGTATCACGATGTCGAAGTTCCACGTCAATTCTGTGATGTTGCCATTCACGGCCCGTTCGCTCGCTGGGATCATCTCCACCGGTTCCACCCCTGCGGCGACGCCGAGTGCACGCTGACCGATCGGATCGAGTATGCGTGTCCGGGCGGGATGCTCGGGTGCGTGCTCGGCGGCAGCTATGTACGACGCCAGCTCGAGCGCATGTTCCGCTACCGTCACGCGACCACCGCCGCCGACCTGGCGCTTCATTGCCGATATGCTGACCGGCCTCGCATGAAGGTAGCGATGACGGGTGCGTCCGGACTGATCGGTTCGGCCCTTCGGCATCTGCTGGCCAGCGGCGGACATGAGGTCGTTGCCCTGCATCGCGATGCGTCAAATCGTATTGATGTAGCGGCGGCCGAGGGGGCCGATGCCGTGATCCATCTGGCCGGCGAGAATATCGCCGCCCGACGCTGGTCGGCGGAACAGAAACGGCGGATCATGGACAGCCGGGTCGAGGTTACCCGACAGCTTTGCGAGGATCTGCTGGAACTATCGAAGCGGCCGCAGGCATTGCTTTCGGCATCCGCCGTGGGGTTCTACGGTAGTCGGGGCGACGAACCGCTGCACGAGACGAGTTCTCGCGGCGATGGCTTTCTGGCGGAGGTGTGCGTCGGATGGGAAGAGGCGACACAGGCTGCCCGCCGGACCGGGCTACGAACGGTTGCGTTGCGATTCGGGGTTGTTCTGAGCCCGAAGGGCGGCGCCTTGCGACCGCTGCTACGAGTCTTCCGCTTGGGAGCGGGGGGACGCATCGGTTCAGGAACGCAATGGATGAGTTGGGTCTCGCTGGACGATGTCGTTTCGGCCATCTATCACGCGATCATGACCGACGCCATGACCGGGCCGGTGAACGTCGTTGCGCCGAACCCGGTTACGAATGCCGAGTTCGCGCAAACATTCGCCCGCGTGCTGCACCGTCCCGCCCTGGCCCCCGTCCCGGCAACGGCCGTCAAAACGGCGTTCGGTGAAATGGGTCAGGCCCTGCTGCTTTCCGGCCAGCGCGTCGTCCCCGATGTACTGAACGAGACCGGCTTCGCTTTTCGCCATTCCGAATTGGAGACCGCTCTCCGCCACATGCTCGGCTGTCACAACTGATGCGTTTCGAGCAAGGGGACCCGGAAATAGTCTTACATCTTTCACGCAAAATCTGCTTGACTTACCGTCGGCACGCGGCTAGTATGGAATTCCATGCCCAGGTTGGTAGTTGGATGCCTTGCGGGGGGCGTTTGGCCTTTCGCAACTGGCGTGACAGAGCCGCGTAATGTGTGAGGTGAGAAATGAGGTGCTGTAATACCAATTCTCCCTGCCTGCTGTGGCTGCAGGGAATTCGTCCGTCGGTTGTGGCAACATGGATTATTCTGGGCGTTGTGTGGAGTAGCTGTGGCGTAGCGCGATCGCAAACAGTCTACACGGAGGACTTCGGCACGTCCTCCTCAAACGCCGAGCTCGAGTCGGTTGGTTGGGGAGCCTGGTACGGGGCCGGAGCGGTCTATTGCGGCGAGACGACTGGCGAGATGTACATCTTTCCAAAGGCCGGCAGCTCCGCTGGCCCGTACTTCACGTCGGGCGCCAAGAGCTCCGCCATCGGCATTGCGACGACAACGGAACCTGGAGCAATCCACGCGAGCCTTCTTCAGTCGATTTCCTTCCAGGCCAACAACAAAGTTGCCAAGTCTGAGGTCCGTATTGCCGTCCAGACCGCGAGCGGGTGGTACGTTTCAGATGTGTACAAAGACTTGAACCAAGGATGGGGGCCGGTCACCACGTTCACGTTCGACGGCGACGCATCCAACTGGTCGGGCCTCAATTTCACGCCCGGCTCGACGCTGTCCATCGGCGGCGCCGCCGGCTCCGACCTCGGCGGGAACGTCCTGGCGTTTGGTTTCTACGTCGACGCCAACCCCGGCGGTGGTCCCCACGCCGACTACATCATGCGGCTGGACGACTACACGGTGACCTCGCTCACTGCCCGGTATTGGGATACCAGCGCGGACGCCGGCATCCAAGCCGGCGATGGCACGTGGGACACCAATAACACGGCCAGGTGGAGCGAGACTACGGCAGGCAGTGATCCGCTCGGGCAGTGGACCTCGTCCAACCACAATGCCCACTTCTACGCCTCCGGCGCCTCGACGGTAACGGTGGGTTCCGGCGTCGGCGCCAACAGCCTGATCTTCAGCGGCACGGGCTATACGCTTGGCGGCCAACGCGTGACCGTCGGCGCCGGCGGCATCGTTGCCGATGAATCGGCTGCCATCAGCGGAGGCATAGCCCTCGGCGCGAGCCAGTCCGTAACTGTTGCCGCGGGCAAGACGCTTACCATCGGAGGGCAAACCACGGTTCCGACCGGAATGGTCTGGACCAAGGAAGGCGAGGGAACCATGACGGCGGGCCAGATCAACGTCGGCGCCGGTTCCGGTTACACGCACGCGGCGGGCACGCTCAACGTGAGCGGTAGCGGAGTCGTTCTCACTGGCGGGGCTGGAGCCGATGCCGTGGTCACCCAGACCGGCGGGACGATCAATGGAACTGGTTCGTGGATCATCTTCGGCGGCAGCGGCGGCCCGACCAGCGGGACCGGGAACAAAGCCATTTTCAACTTGGAAGCCGGTACGTTGAACGCTCCTACTCTGTACGTCGGCCATCATAGCGACATGGAACTCAACCAAACTGACGGCGCCATCTCCGTCAATGTTCTTGCCGTTGGCAGCGACGATGGTTACGGCCGGTACTTCATGAAAGGCGGCACTCTTGACGTCGTTCAGCGATGCCGCATGGGATACAAAGACACGGCTACGGCCGAGTTTGTGCAAAGCGGCGGCAGCGTGACGTTCGACTCCGGCGGGTGGCTGCAAATCGGCGGCGAGGGAGATGCCAGCTATACGATCAACACCAACGACGGCGCCT
This sequence comes from Thermoguttaceae bacterium, assembly GCA_040772845.1. GTDB lineage: Bacteria > Planctomycetota > Planctomycetia > Pirellulales > Thermoguttaceae > PWXP01. The sequence continues at coordinate 2,038,098 of JAXGXG010000001.1, read as the reverse complement.
CGACGCTCACGGTGGGAGGAAACTTGTTCGTAGCCGAACTCGGCAGTAGCACAAGCACGTTCGACATCGAGGGCGGTACGGTCTCGATCGGCGGCAATCTCTCCATTGCCAAAAGTGCCGACGCAATCGGTACGGTAACCCAAACCGGCGGCGGCGTAACCATCGCCTCCGACCGAGCGATGCAGTTCGGCCCCGGCAATGCCACCTACAACCTCGACGGCGGGACGCTCAAGTTGGCGAACGTGTCGTTCGCAAATGCCGCCAAGAACCTCCTCGCCTTCGGCGGCGGCACGCTGGAGCATAACGGTGCGACGCTGATGACCACCGCAGTGCCCGTTGAGTTCAAGGCCGGCGGTGGCATCATCCATACTCCCGGCGCAGGCGCCGACGTCCAACTGACCGGACCGCTCACCGGCTCAGGCAGCTTGACCAAGACCGGCGACGGGATCCTAACACTCAGCGGCGCGTCGCAAGGTTACACCGGCGCCTTGGATGTGGACGGCGGAACACTGCTGGTCAATGCTTCGCTGGCCGGCAGTAGCGGCGCGAGCGTTGCTTCCGGGGCCACCCTCGGCGGCACCGGGACGATTGGCGGCCTCACGTCGATTGCCGACGGCGGCGTGCTTGCCACCGGTGCAAGTATCGGGACGCTAACCTTCGGTGGCGATTTGACCCTTGCAGGCGGCGCCATCTGGGACTGGGAGTTCGTCGACAATACGCTCGGCAACTACGATCAGGCCGTCGGAGAAGACGGCAAGCTGATCCTGCCGACCGCCGGCGCCCCTGCCATAACGCTCAACATCCTGGGCGATGACACCGGGCACTCGGTGAACTGGTACGACGAGTTCACCATCTTCGCAGGTGACGTCGAGAACTTCGACGCCGGTTTGTTCGACCTGGTGAACGATTCCGACTGGACGCGAGGCTGGCGGATATTCTCCGACGGCCAGGACCTCGTGCTCACCGCGGTGCCCGAGCCAGGCGTGTTGGGGATGCTGGCCATGGCTCTCCTGGTGCTTCTCGCTCTTGGCCGGAGCCGCAAGCAACGCGGATGAAGGAGATATTCCCCCCCGAAAACCTTACTCTAGCCGAGTCTTGGACTCGCGCACAAGGAGGAACATTGGATGACGAGAAGTACTTTGACCCTGGCCTTGGTCTGTGTGGGTGTTGCCGTTGTGGGTCGTTCGGACGACGGAGTCCCGCCCGCGGCCCATCCCGACTCGTCAGGCTGGCAAGACTTGTTTGCGCCAGACCTTTCCAATGCCATGTTTCCGGAAGGGGTATGGTCGTTTCGAGACGGCCTGCTGATCGCAACTAAGAATGAGAACCTGTGGACGAAGGAGCAGTACGCCAATTTCATTGTGGACCTCGAGTTTCAGAACGGGGCCAACGGCAATAGCGGCCTGTTCATCTACGCCAGCAATCTGGCCGACCGCCGCGCGAGGATGGAGGTGCAGATTCTTGACGATCACGATCCGCGATGGGCCAACCTTACGCCAACCCATCTTTGCGGCTCGATCTGTGGCCGTTTGCCGCCTGCGACGCGAGCTGTGAAGAAGCACGGCGAGTGGAACCGCATGACCGTCTGGTGTCTGGGCCCGAGGATTTTCGTGTTGCTCAACGGCGAGCGGATCATCGAGATGGACTTGCGGCAGTGGACCTTGCCGTCGAAGTCTCCCGACGGTCGCGATTTACCGAAGCACTTGAACATCCCCTTGGCGGAACTGCCCAGAAAAGGGCACATCGGACTTCAGGGAAAGCACGGGAGTACGGACGTACTCTTCCGGAACGTGAAGATCAAGCTGCTTTCGGGCGACGATGCGCGCGAGCCCTAGGAAGGAGAGAGTGATGGCAGTCCTGTTACGAAGGGATTCTCCAAGGCGGCCGGCACACGGTTTTACCCTGGTGGAATTGCTGGTGGTGATTGCCATCATCGGCATTCTGATCGCCCTCTTGCTGCCTGCGGTGCAGAGTGCGCGTGAGGCGGCGCGTCGAATGCAGTGCACCAACAACCTGAAACAGATGGGGCTGGCGCTGCACAGCTATCACGGCGCGTTCCGGTGTTTTCCCATCGGATCGCGCTCCGGAACGATTGCATCGTACAACACGTATGGCACGAACTGGCGCACCGCGCTGCTTCCCTTCATGGAGCAGAAGCCGCTTTACGACAGTCTGAACTTCAAGACAGGCACGTTTTCCGGATCCAGTGCGTCTCCGGCCTTCTCGAACGGGAACGAAGTTCTCAAGGGACTGGTGCTCCCCATGTACAAATGCCCATCGAGCACGATCGATCCCTTGGTCAACGAACCGACGTCGGCAAACAACTCGGGCAGCCTCATGCACGACTATGTGGGCATTGCCGGCGCATATCCCGACCCCGGCGGGCGCGGTAGTGCCGTTTGCCGTCGAAGCATGCGGGGATACGTGTGCGTTACCGGCCTGCTCCGGGCGCACCAGGTTGCCGGAATCAAGAACGCAACGGACGGCACGTCGAAGACAATGATCATCGCAGAGCAGTCGGGCCTGGTCGGCGACACACCCATCCGCTCTAACTACTGTGGCGGCTGGGCCGGCGCTCGCGATCACGACAGCGCCTACAACCTCAAACCGCGACGAGCAAATCAAATACCCGACGACGGCAGCGCCAACTACTATCACTGCGGCCTTACCGTCGTGCACTGGGCAATCAACTCGCGAACTACCGTAGCCAACTCCAGCAGGGCGACCTACGAGACAAACACCATTCTCAATTCCTTTCACCCGGGCATCATTAACATCCTGATGGCCGACGGGAGCGTGCATTCGATTGCCGACAACATCGACATGGAGACCCTTCGCCGACTGGCTTCTGCGGATGACGGGATGTCGGTCGGCGAATACTGATTCAACGACAACGGGAAGCGAATACGTATGAAATATGCTATGTTAACCAGACAATGGGTATTCTTCTTGGCCATCGCCGCCCCGGTTGCCTGCCTTCCCGGCTGCTCCGGAGGCCGCCCGACTGGCTCCGTTTCAGGAACAGTCACCCTCGGCGGGTCGCCGTTGACGGCTGGGCTGGTGCTGTTCTCTAATCAGGCGACCGGCGTGGGCGTCACCGCCGAGTTGGACGCGTCCGGCAGGTACGAGATTGAGGCGATTCCGACCGGTGAATACCAAGTGGCAATCGAGCCGCCGCCCCTTCCCGCGCCGCACGAAATGGACCAGGCCCGCGTGCCTCGTGACAATATCCCGCCCAAATACAAGAACCTGCAAACAAGTGCCCTTACGGCAATCGTGGAACCCCGTGCGAATACGATCGATTTCGCGCTCTGAAGACCGCACAATTGACGTGTTTTCTTACATCTTTCCTGCAATCTCTCATTGACCGAAGCGCTCTCGGACCACTAAGATGGAGGCTTGGATCAACGAGGAAAATGGCCGTTTGGCCAAAGCAGGTCGGCGGCTGCAGGCTGCCGAGCTGTAACTCGGCTGCTGTCGAGACGAAACGGTGCATCGATGGTCCTTGCCCCGGCTTGTGTGCCAGGTGAAGATGCGAAAACAGCCCCACAATCGCGGGCGTTCAATTGGAAAACGAAGGAGTGATACAAATGCAGTTGTTTCTTGACACGGCTTTCATTGCCCAGATCGAAGAGGCCAAGAGCCTGGGGATTCTGGACGGGGTGACCACCAACCCGACGCACGTTGCCCACACGGGACTTCCGGCCAGGGAGGTCTACCGGCAGATTCTCGACGCCGTGGACGGCCCGGTCAGCCTCGAGTGTATTGCGCTCGATGCCGAAGGAATCGTCAAAGAGGCCCGGGAGCTGGCCGCCCTGGCCGATAATGTAGTGATCAAGGTGCCTGTCATGCAGGAAGGGCTCAAGGCTGTCAAGCAGCTCACGGCCGAAGGCATCAAGACAAACGTGACCGTGGTCTTTTCGGCCATGCAGGCGACGTTGGCGGCCAAGTGCGGCGCGACGTACGTCAGCCCGTTTGTCGGCCGGCTGGATCTGATTGGCCATTGCGGCATGGACCTGGTCCGCGAGATCAAGGCGATCTACGACAATTACGGCTTCACCACCAAGATTCTCTCCGCCGCTTTGCGGAATCCGGGCCACGTTCTGGAATCGGCATTGGCCGGAGCCGATGTCGCCACCATGCCGCTGGAGATGATGAAGCAGTTGTACTACCATCCCATGACCGATGCCGGAATCGCCCAGTTCCTGGAGGACTGGAAGACCGTACCGACGAACTGAGGAATCTGAAATGAACTACAAATGCAACTGCACCCCCAGTCCCGAGTTTCGCGACGTCGTGAGCCCGGGCGATGCGCGGTTGGAGTATATCCGCTTTGGCGTCGTGTCTTTGCCGGCCGGTGAGACCTTGGCCCGGGAGGCCGAGGAGAAGGAAACCGCCCTGATCATTCTGAGCGGCGCCTGCACCGTGCGGGGCGAAGGATTCGCCTTCGAAAACCTCGGACAGCGGAAGGACGTCTTTTCCGGCAAGCCGGCGAGTGTCTATCTGCCGGCCGGAAACGCGTATACCATCGAGGCCGTCACACCGGTCGAGGTGGCCGTGTGCCGCGTCGATTCCGACCGCAAGGGGCAGCCTGCGGTGATCGCGCCGGAAGACGTCAAGGAAGTGACCATCGGCAGGGATAACTGGACACGAACGGCCTATCTGATTGTCGACGATCGTGTGCCGGCCCACTACCTGTTCATCGGCGAGGCGATTGTTCCGCCGGGCAACTGGGCCAGTTTTCCGCCGCACCGGCACGATGTGGATGCCCTGCCCGACGAGGTCAACATGGAGGAGATTTATTTCTTCCGGTTCGACCACCCCGGCGGTTTCGGGATCCAGAAGATTTATACCGACGACCGCTCGATCGACGAGACCATCACGTTCGAAGAGAACGACGTGACCATGCTGCCTGAAGGGTATCATCCCGTTGTGGCTGCACCGGGCTATAAGATGTATTACCTGTGGATCATGGCGGGCGTCGAGCGCAAGTTCATCTCGCGGCCGGACCCGGCGCACCGCTGGGTGGCGCAGGCTTAGAAGGAGATAACACCGTCGCACGACTCTCCGAGTCGCTGTTGACTTGAAACAACGACTCGGAGGGTCGTGCGACGGATGACAACGACTCGGAGAGTCGTGCGACCAGGATTATGTATGAGTGAACTACTGCTGGGAATCGACGTCGGCACGAGCGGCTGCAAGGTGACGGTCATCGACCGGACGGGCCATGTGGTCGATGAAGGATTTGGTGAATACCAAACCTTTCACCAACACGCCTGCTGGGCCGAGCAGGAGCCCGACCAGTGGTACGACGTTGCCTGCCGCCTGCTGCGCGCCCTGTTCGACCGTGGCAAGTGCCGTCCGGAGCAGATTGCGGCGTTGAGCCTGGATGGTTCGACCCATAATGCCGTTCTGGCAGACGGGGCATTCCGGCCGTTGCGGCGGGCGATCATGTGGACCGATCAGCGCAGCGCCGCCCAGGCGGCTCGGCTCGATCGGCAAGCCGGGGAGGAGATATTCCAGACGACCTACCAGAAGCCGTCGGCCACGTGGACGCTCCCGCAGATCCGTTGGATCCGGGAACACGAGCCCGAGGTGCTCAAGCGGGCGGTCCATGTCCTGTTCACCAAGGATTACGTCCGGTACCGATTGACCGGCACGTGGGAAACGGACCATATCGAAGCGCAGGGAAGTCTGTTCTACGATATGCAGCGGCGTGCGTGGTCGGCATCGCTTTGCGAGATGGCCGGGCTGCCGGTGGAAACGCTGCCGCCGCTGGTCGAGCCGACCGCTGTGGTCGGTTCCGTCACGTCGCAGGCGGCCAGGGACACCGGGTTGCGAGAAGGGACGCCGGTGGTGGCCGGCTGTTCCGATTCGGCCGTCGAGGATTACGCGGCCGGCGCGATCGAGCCGGGCAATATGATCCTCAAGCTGGCAACGGCCGGCAACGTCAACGTGATGACGGCCGAAGCCCATCCGCATCCGAAGACACTCACCTATTCGCATGTCATTCCCGGCATGTGGTATACCGTGGTGGCAACGAATACGGCCGCCTCGGCAGAACGCTGGTTCCGCGACCACTTCTGCGACAAAGAAGTGGCCCGGGCGGCAGAGGAAGGGACAAGCCCGTACGCTCTCATGCACCAGCAGGCGGCGAACGTGCCGCCGGGCGCAGACGGTGTGTTCTTCCATCCGTATCTGCTGGGCGAGCGGGCGCCCTATTGGGATCCAAACCTGCGGGGAAGCTTTGTCGGGGCCGCCATGCGTCACGGCAAGGCGCACTTCCTTCGCGCTTTGTTGGAGGGCGTGGCCTATTCGCTCCGCGACTGTTTCCGCACGATCGTCGAGTTGGGTCTGCAAGTGGACGACATTCGTCTGATCGGCGGCGGGGCGAAGAGTACGCTGTGGAGCCAGATCATCGCCGATGTATTCGCGCGGCCGGTGATCCGGCCTGCCGGATGCGACGCCTCGTTCGGCGCCGCCCTGCTGGCCGGCGTCGGCGTGGGGCTGTTCGGCAGCGAGGCCGAGGCCGTGCGAACGTGTACGCAGGTGCGTGACGTCATCCATCCCAACCCGGATGCGGTGCGCATCTATGCCGAGTTGTTTCCCATATTCTGCCGGATTCACGATGGTCTGGCCGAAACGTATACCGAACTGGCCGGGCTGCTGGACCGGCTTGGCCGGCCGGCTTCCGCGCCTGACCAAGAGACGTCCGGCGGCGCCGGCGAGAAGAATCCTGCTGTTTCCAAACCATAAACCCAAGAGGAGTAGCATCATGACGAAGACCGTATCGCGACGTCGATTTCTGCAAACGGCATCGAGCGCAGCAGCGCTGGGAGCGGCCGCCTATTGGGTGACCGACACACCGGCTCGAGCGGCTCATTACACCGCGAAGAACGATCGGCCGCTGGTTGCGGCAGTCGGCGTTGGCGGGCGAGGGATGGGTGACGCCCGTGCCGCCGCCCACTTCGGCGACATGGTGGCCGTGTGCGATGTGGATCTTGCACGAGCGGAACGGGCCAAGGCTACCTTCGACGGCAAGCCGGCCGTGTTCCAGGATTATCGCAAGATGCTTGACGCCCACCCGGAAATCGAGGTGGTCATCAACGGGTCGCCCGACCATTGGCATACGGCCATTAACGTGGCGGCGTGCCGGGCCGGCAAGGACGTGTACACCGAAAAGCCGCTCACCCTGACAATCGAGGAAGGACAGATCCTCCGCCGCGTGGTGAAAGAGACGGGCCGGATCGTGCAGGTAGGCACGCAGCAGCGGAGCCAGTCTGCCTTCCGCACCGTATGCGAGTTGGCGCGCAACGGCCGCGTGGGCAAGATCCAGCAGGTTGCCGTGCTGCTCCCGTTCAAATCGTACAAGGGCGGGCCGTTTCCCGCCGCGCCCGTGCCGCCCACGCTCGATTGGGACCTCTGGCAGGGGCAGGCGCCCGAACGCGAATATCGCAAAGAACGAACGCACTACAGCTTCCGCTTCTGGTGGGAGTACGCCGGCGGCAAGATTACCGACTGGGGGCAACACCATCTGGACATCGCCCACTGGGGCATGGGCTGGGAAGACACCGGCCCGCTGGAGGTCGAGGGACGCGCGTTCTTCCCGAATCGTGGCATCCCCAATGCCTACGACAACGCTGACCGGTTCGTCACGCGAATGAAGTATCCAGGCGATATCGACGTGATCTTCATGGTCGTGCGCGACAAGAACTACATGCAGAGCATGGCCGACGGCGACATGACCGAGGCCGAGGACGCCGAGCTGTTCCAAGGCATTCCGGATCAATGGCGCAACGAACAGCGCGAGGGCATCATGTTCATCGGCGAGAAGGGTCGCGTATTCGTCAACCGGGGCAGAGCGTATGGCAAGGCCGTGGAAGAACTGCCCGAGAATCCGCTGCCTGCCGACGCCATCCGCCTGTACGAGAGCAACGACCACATGGGCAACTTCTTCGATTGCGTGAAGAGCCGCAAGCAGCCCATCAGCACGGTGGACGTGGCGCATCGGGTGATTACGGCCTGCCACCTTGGGAACGCGGCAATTCACCTGAAGCGGAAGATCAAGTGGGATCCGGTCAAGGAGGAAGTCGTGGGCGATGCGGAGGCGAGCCAGTCGCGCTACTTGCGGCGCGAACAGCGGGCGCCCTACGCGATTCCCACCTAGTAGCCAGTCATCCGTTCCGCCGCCACTCACGGCGGCGCGGACGGGCGACGAGTATATGAGCGTCCGTGTTTCCTTTGCACGCCCGAGGGGGTGGCTATGCTCAAGATCGGTATCGCCGGATTCGGTTTCATGGGCCGCATGCACTACCGGTGCTGGAAGGCACTTCCGGATGTGCAGGTGGTTGCCGTGTGCGATAGCGATGCGCGGGCGTTGGACGACGCGGCCAAGAGCCGCGGCAATATCGCCGGCGCGGAGGGCGACGTCGACCTGACCGGCACGGCCATCTACGACGATTTCGAGCGGATGCTTAGCAGCGAGAAGCTGGACGCCGTTTCAATTACCGTGCCCACGTTTCTGCACGCGAAATGCACCCTCGCCGCACTCGAAGCAGGTGTTCACGTACTGTGCGAAAAGCCCATGGCCCTGACGCTGGACGATGGCACGCAAATGATCCGGGCGGCCGAACGGTCCGGCAAGTTGCTGCAGATCGGCCACTGTATTCGGTTCTGGCCCGAATACGCCAAGGCCAAGCAGATCGTTGATAGCGGGAGATACGGCCGCGTGCTGGCCGCCACGTTCCAACGACTCGCCGCCACCGCAGCTCGCAAGGCAGGCACCTGGTTTGCCGACAACACGCTTAGCGGCGGCATGGCCATGGACCTGCACATCCACGATACGGACTTCGTGCAGTGCATGTTCGGCATGCCGCGCGCCGTCAGTACCGGTGGTGCTCCACAGTCGCAAGGGTCGCCGGCCCATATGGTCACCCGATACCGATATGACAACGATATACTGGTCACGGCCGAGGGCGGCTGGGCCATGATGCCCACCTTCGGCTTCGAAATGCGGTTTCACATCGCCATGCAACGGGCAACACTCCGCTACGACCTGCAACGCGACCCAAAACTCCTGTTGTGTCCGGCCGATGGGGAACCGGTCGCGCCGGAGTGCGAGGCGGGCGACGGCTATGCGCGGCAGATCGCCCATTTCGCCAGCCGCATCCGTGGCGAAACGCCGCCGCCGGTGACCACACTTGAAGATTCCTGGAACTCGCTGCGAATCGTGCTGGCCGAATGCGAGTCGGCGAGAACGCGCCGCGAGATCGCCCTCGATCCCCCGAACTCCAAGGAGGCGAGTTGTGCAGTGTAACCGTTGGCCCCTGGCCGTGTGTACCTGGTCCTTGCGCACCGACGTGGCAGGTGTGATTGCCGCCGTCGATAATCTCGGGCTCGACCACGTCAACCTGGCGCTTCGACCTGCCCTGGCGGAAGGCGGTGAGGAATACCTTGCCGCCGTGCGCCGGCAGGCTTGGACCATCAGCGCGACGACCGTCGGATTTCCGCAGGAGGATTACTCCACGCTTGAAAGCATCCGCGCTACCGGCGGCATCGTGCCGGACGAGCACTGGGAGCGCAATCGCGACATCGTCTTCCGCGCCGCCCGGATTACGGAGGACCTGGGCGTACGTTACCTGTCGCTGCACGCAGGCTTTATCGAGGAGAGCGACGCGGCACGGGCGCAAGTCATTCGCGACCGCATGACCCAGCTTGCCGATGCGGCGGCCGAACGGAACATCATGCTGCTGATGGAGACGGGCCAGGAGACGGCGGAAAACCTGAAACGTTTCCTGGAGGAGGTGAACCATCCGGCGTTGGGGGTGAACCTCGATCCGGCCAATATGGTGCTGTACGGCAAGGGCGATCCGGTCGCCGCCGTCCATACGCTTGCGCCCTGGATCAAGCACGTCCATGTGAAGGATGCCCTTCGCACGAAGCAGCTCGGCACGTGGGGGCAAGAGGCGCCGTGGGGCGACGGCGACGTGGGAGCCGATGCGTTTCTCAAGGCGCTTGGTGACATCGGGTTCGACGGCGTGCTGGCCGTCGAACGGGAATGTGGCGACGACCGGCTGGGCGATATACGCCTCGCGATCGAGCGGCTGGTCGAGGCAGGAACCCGTTTGCAAGCAGGAGGGACGGCATGACCTGGCAACTATACATTGGCCTCAGTGCCATGATGTTCTTCGAGTTCGCCGTTTGGGGCGCCTGGTCGCCCGTGCTGGCCGCCCGGCTGCTCGGGCCGCTGAAGATGACCGGCAAGCAGTTGGGTTGGATCTACGGCATGATGCCCCTGGCGTGCATTGTCGCGCCGCTGGCGGCCGGGCAAGTGGTGGACCGCTGGGTGCCCACGCAATGGTACCTGGGAGTGACGCACCTGGTGGGCGGCGTACTGCTTCTGGTCGCTGCGCGCACCATGCGGTTTGTACCGCTGCTTCTGGTAATGGGCCTCTATTCGCTCAGCTTCGCGCCGACGCTTGCGCTGGTCAACTCCCTGACGTTCGCGCATATGCCGGACCCGGAGCAGAACTACTTCCGGGTTCGGATGTGGGGCGCCATTTCCTGGGTCCTGGCCGGTTGGGCCCTGACGGCGTGGCGGCGGTCGGGCAAGTTCCAGGTCCGCGGGGCCGATAGCCTGACCTTGGCCGGACTGTTCGCGTTGGTCATGGGCGTCTATTGCTTCTTCCTGCCGCACACCCCGCCGGCGCACAAGGCGGGGGCAATCGTGCCATTCTTGCAGGCGATCTACCTGCTTGGCGATCCGAACTTCGCGCTGTTCCTTGCGTTGTCGTTCGTGGTGAGTACGCAATTGCAGTTCTACTTTTTGGGCACGGCCCGGTTCCTGGGAGATATCGGAACGTCGGATACCGTCATTCCGGCCGCAATGAGCATTGCGCAGGCTGCCCAGGTGGTGGCCATGGCGGCCATTCTGCCGTACACGTTCCAGTGGATGGGGTACCAGTGGACGCTTGCCGCAGGTGCGGCCCTCTGGCTGGTCATGTTCCTGGTGTACCGGAGGATGCAACCGCGGTCGTTGATCATTGCGTCGATGGCCTTGCACGGGCTGGCGTATGCCTTCTTCTTCGACGCGGCCTTTCTGTACGTCAAACGAGTCACGCCGGCCGAGATTCCCGGCTCGGCCCAGGGACTCTATACGGTCGTAACGATGGGGCTCGGACTGTTCGTCGGAACCCGGCTCACGGGCATCGTCATGGACCGCATGCGAGACGAGAACGGGTTCCGCTGGCGGGCCATCTTCCTCGTGCCCTGCGTGACGTTGGCCATTTGTGCCGTGGCATTTGCCGTGTTCTTCAAGGGGTAGGGAAAGAGCCGTGACACTGAAATGGGTTCGCGTGGACGATTACCAGGGCATGTGCCGCGAGGCGGCCGGGCGCATGGCGACCATCATCGAGCAGTCGGCCGCCGACGGTCGCTCCGCCTTGCTGGGCCTGGCCACCGGCAATACGATGATCGGCGTCTACGAGCAACTGGCCGCTCGGCTGAACACGGCGGGCTGCGACCTCTCGCGGCTTCACACGTTCAACCTGGACGAATACGTGGGCGACGATGGCCGCAACGTGCCGACGGACCATCCGCTCAGCTATCAGGCCTACATGCAGCGATACCTGTTCAGCCTGCTCGACCCGAAACTGGGCATGAATCCGGCGCATATTCACTTTCCCGATCCCGAGGACCCGGAGGCGTACGACCGGCAGATCGACGGGATGGGCGGGCTGGACTTCCAACTTCTGGGACTCGGTTTCAATGGGCATATTGCCTTCAACGAACCGATGCCCGAAGCGGAAATCTCCGTCGAGGCGTTCGCCGCGCTACCGAGTCGGGTGATCGATCTGACCGAGCAGACCATTGAAACCAACTCCCGGCTGACCGCAGGCGGAGATCGCAGCCAGGTGCCGCGGCAGGCCGTAACGATGGGCATGAAACCCCTGCTCGCTGCCCGCGAATTGCTGCTGTTGACCTGCTTTCCGGAGCAGAAGGCGCCGCTTGAGCGCATCCGGCAGGGAACCATAACGCCCAGCCTGCCGGGAAGCTACCTGCTGGGGCACGCGAATGCAACCATCGTCTTCGCGCAGGACCCGGTCGGGCTGGAGGAGGAGTGACATGTCAGGCACACTGCTGATCGGTTACGACGTGGAACGCATCCCCGGCCGGGTGCCGGGCGAGAAGTGGGTGGGCCGGCCCGTGCCGGAAGACGCAACGCGCGTCTTCCTGGAAAACGCTGTTCGCATCCATCGCGAGACCCAGGTCCCCGCCACGCTGTTCGTCGTCGGCCGCAACATCGAGAAGCACCTGCCGCAGCTCGAAGCATGCCTGGATTCAGGCTGTTTCGAGATTGCTCAGCACACGTACGAACACTATCCACTGAAGACGGTGGCGGAAGAGAGTCCGGAAAACGTGTATCTTCCCGGCCTGCCGTTCGACCGGATCGAGGAGCAGTTGGCCCGTCCCGTCGAGCTGCTCAAGAAGCACCTGGGCGTTCAATGCCGAGGCGTAACCGCGCCGTACTGCTACTATCGCGGCCTGGCCGATCGGCCCGATATCCTGGAGATCGTTGACCGTCTGGGCATGTCGTACGTCCGATCGTACGGCCGCGATTGCCACGACTACTTCCCGCTCGGCTGGGAAGTCCAGCCGTTCTGGTATTCCCGGCAGGGGTTCCCCGAGCTTCTGGAAATTCCCATCCAGGGCTGGATCGACGCGCAGTGGCGGCGCGAACATGGCTGGGACAATTGGCCTGCCTATCACGACTACCTGCGATCCCGAATCGAGGAACTGGCCGACAGTACGTGGTGCTGGTCGCTCTGCCAGCACGATTGGACCAGCATTCTCGAGGATCCGCAACTGGTTTGGACCCGGCGGTTGCTGGAGTACGCGGCCGAGCGTGTGCAGGTCCATACGCACTATCAGTTTTATCAGAACACACAACGGGCTACCGTCGCTACCGAAGAGGCGGTCCCGTCGAATTCACAGCGTTAAGTTCACCAAGGAGAGAAGTCTCATGTCTGTAGCGACTGACAGCTACCTTCACGAAATGGTCTTCAGCGAGTTGGCCGACGTGGTCGGGGCGGAGCACGTCTCGACCAGCCAGTCCGACAAGATCGCCTATTCGTGCGATTACTACTGGATCGCCGAGATGTGGGTCGATCGCGGCTGCAAGAGCCCGGCGCCCGATTTCATCGTCCACCCGGGCACGACCGAACAGGTCGCCCGCATCTGCCGCATCGCCAACGCACACCGCATTCCGCTGACCACGTGGGGCGGCGGGTCCGGATCGCAGGGCGGCGCGCTGCCCATGTACGGCGGGATCGTGCTCGATATGAAGCGGATGAACCGGCTCATCGAGATCGACACCCAGTCGCTCACCGTAACGGCCGAAACCGGCATTATCATGCAGCACTTGCAGTGGGAACTGGAGAAGCAGGGCTACTCGACCATGCACGAACCGGCCTCGATCGGCTGCGCGACGCTCGGCGGGTTCCTGGCCCATCGCGGCACCGGCGTGCTCTCCACCAAGTACGGCAAGATCGAGGACATGACCATGTCGCTCGAATGCGTCCTGCCCGACGGGCAAATCATCAATACGCTGCCCGTGCCGCGCCATGCCTCGGGCCCCGACCTGACGCAGTTGTTCATCGGGTCGGAAGGCACCTTGGGCGTGATGACCAAGGCGACCCTGAAGATTCACCCCATCCCCGAGACGCGCCAGTTCCACGCGTTCGTATTCGAGAACATGCACGCCGCCATGGAGGCCGGCCGCACGATCATGACCAGCCGGCTCCGGCCTGCGGTCATCCGCCTGTACGACGAGGCCGAAACGCGGCGCTTGATCAAGCGGGTGCTCGGCGTGGACCGCGAGGGGGCCTACCTCGTGTTCGGCTTCGACGGCCCTCGCGATATGGTCGAACTGGAAATGAAGAAGGCCCTGGAAATCTGCCGCCGCCAGAAGCACGAAGACCTCGGCGCCGAACCGGGCGAAAGCTGGTGGGAACACCGGTACGATTTCTTCTTCCCGAACCACATGTTCCGGCTCCCGCAGGCGTTCGGCACGCTCGACACGGTGGCCACGTTCGCCAATATCGAGAATGTATATTGGGCCATGAAACGCACGGTGGAGCAGAACTTCCCTATGGCGCGCTATATCGGCCACTTCTCGCACTGGTACGAATGGGGCTGCATGCTCTACGCCCGGTTCATCGTCGAAGAGCCGCCTCAAGACCCGCACGAGGCCGCGCAGCTTTACAACCGCATTTGGGACATGTGCCTCCGGGCCGCCCTGGACAACGGCGGCGTGCTGAACGAACACCACGGTATCGGCCTGAAGCTGGGCCGGTTGATGAAAGAGCTTTACGGGCCGGCCTTCGGCGTTCTCGAGAACATCAAGGCCGCGCTCGATCCGAACAATATCATGAACCCCGGAAAAATGGGACTGAGTGGATTCTAATGCAAATTGAACAACACTTCGAAACGATTGACGCCTGCCGATTCTGCTTCATGTGCCGCCATGTCTGCACGGTCGGCGTGGTGGATGGCAAGGAGTCGGACATCCCGCGCGGCAAGGCCCTGATCCTGTTCAAGACCTTGCGGGGACACATCGACTGGACCCCGGATACCGTCGATACGCTCTATCGCTGCTGCATGTGCGGCCTGTGCGAAACCTGGTGCGTCGGCGACTACAAGCCCCGCGCCGCCGTACTGGCCGGCCGGGCCGATATCGTGGCCGCAGGCAAGGAGCCCGAACGGGTCCGGCAGATCAAGGACAACGTGCTGCACACGGGCAACCCGTTCGGCCTGCCGGCCGAAGATCGCTTCAAGGCCCTCGGCGCGGAGAACCTGTTCCGGCCAAACGCCGACGTGCTCTACTACGTCGGGTGCGATGCGGCCTACCGCCAGCCGCAGATCGCCCGCGCCATGCTCGGGCTTTTCGAGCGAGCAAAGGCGGACGTTGCGCTCCTTCGCAACGAGCGTTCCACCGGCAAGCCGCTCAGCCTGCTGGGATATCCGGAGGAAGCGCGTGCCGTGGCAGCCGACCTGGCCGAGCAGATCCGCGCGGCGAAGCCCAAGGTCCTGGTCACCACATCACCCAGCGATTACGACGCCTTCCGCACCGACTTTCCTGCGATGGGCATCGACCTGGCGGGTATCGAGATACTGCACGCCACGCAGTGCATCGACCGGATGCTGGCCAAGGGACGGCTCGCGCCGCGCGAAGACGCGTCTGGAGTCGTTACCTTCCTGGACGACACGTACCTGGGACGGTCGTACGGCCTGTTCGACGAACCTCGCCGCATCCTCGGAGCGGTTTCCGGGCTCGAGTTGCGCGAGATGGGTTGGACACGCGAGCTGGCCCACTCATGCGGCGAGCCGGGCGGCATCTTTCAGCAGGTGCAACCCGAGTTGAGCCAAAGACTGGCCGCACGCGTCCTCGACGAGGCCGCCGCCACCGGCGCCGACACCCTCGTCACCGCCTGCCCCGCCACACTCAGCATCCTCCAACAGGCAAACCAGACCGACCTCGCCGTGAAGGATATTGTGGAAATGGTGTAGGGAGGCCGGCCGAGTCCGAAAACGGGGATGGGCAGCCTGCATGTCGTATTTGCATTGGGCGCGAGGCACAACGTGCGGGAGCCAGTCCTCGTTTTCGGGCAGACCCTTCCTTCGGCTCAAGCGCTTTCCATCATGCTGCTGAAGAGTCTGCCATCGCTTTTCCGTGCGCCCTGTGAGAATCGACGCTTCACTCTTTGCGCAACATTGTCGGACAAATCTTAGTCACGACTGCCCATCCGTGGACCGATCGTGTATCTTTGTTCTTCCGAAGGGTGTACGGTTTAGTCGGCTGGAGCAGCCTGCTCGTATAGCCCGAGTTGAAGTCCGAAATACCGAACGAAGCCGACACTTGCCGCCGCTACGTGGTGCCATAACTCCAGACCGCCGGCTGGGAGGACGAACCGCACCGCCTGAACAAGCAGGTGTACTTCACCGATGCCCGGATTGTGGCCGTGGGCCGCAACGGGCGACGCCGGCCCGGCAAACGGGCCGAGTACATCCTCCGCTACAGGCCGGATTTCCGCATTGGCGTGGTCGAAGCCAAGCCCAGCTACGAGAGGCCCGGCCAAGAGATGCAACAGGCGAAGGAATACGTCTCGCATTCGATGCGAACAGAAAGTGTTTGGGCTATTCGCGTTGGGTGCGTTCACGTGAGTTTGATTCCCTTTTCCTCAAAAAGGGCGACATCGGATTTGACTGGCCCAAAATGCGCAATCTATCCAAAATCGATGCAACTGGGGATGGGTTCCAGGCCGCCATGGCCGTCAGCGCCGTAAGCCGTTTGAGTAGACCTTCTGGACGATTATGCTCAGGTATTGTGGGCAGAGGAAGTAGCGATGGACTACAGCACAATAGTGCCAATCTTGGACAGAATATGGGATCACCTGGAGTTCCTTTTCTCCTCAGGCGGGGGCGATCAGGACCATTGGCGCCAAGAGCCCTATCGTTCCGATTTCTTCCAGGCGTTCTGCGAGGTATTCGCCGTCAAGCCGCTCCATGGAGATGAAGTGTTCAGGATATTGTCCGAACGTCACTTGAAGCAGTACCGACGAGCATTACGAAGAAACACGCAGGGAACTTCGGAATATCTGTGATGCTTGGAGCGAATGGCTGTATGCATGGCAGCATTACCCGGCCGCCGAGCAGTAACAACGATTCGCGTGGGTGCCAGAAATGCAAGCCTGGCCCGACATCACTAGTCGTCAAGCGAAGTTCAAGAAATCCTTCTCTTGGTTCCGGAGGAATTTGACGTCGAGTTCCGTGACGTCTATTCATAGGGCGGCAGGTTCGCAGTGTGTGCTGTTTGCACTCCGTTGATGTAGAGAGTGAGTTCGCGTTCTTTCTTCACAAGACGATAATGCACGGGGTCGCGATCGAGTCCCATCGTAGGACTGGACATCAGATTCTGCCAGCCCTGAGGTGTTGCTATCTTAGCCGTGTGAGCAGTATAACCATCAATCCCGGTCTCAAAGACGACGCATCGCATCGCTTTATCTCGGTAGATTCGGAACATGAAATGCCCCGGTCCTTGAAGCTTCTGCACCGTGAACTCGATGACGACATTCTTGGGAATTTGTTGGGCGAAGAAAACCCCTGCCTCTGAGTCCCATCCTCCTTTTCCAAGGTGTCCAAACCCAGTCAACAGGACGCGTCTTGGACATGTCGGTCCTCCAGCCTGCGTTCAAATCATTCCGAAACACGAGCACCAGACCATTCAGAGCTCCCTCGTCGAAATCGTTCTGATAGACGGCCTCTCCACTGTCGCGGTCAACGATGTGTAGATTGTCAAGATCCACTGCAGATCCAGCTTGAAAAGCGAATAAACCCAACAAATTAAAGCCGAATATATCTGGAGTCGATGGCATGGTCCTTTGAGTCTGTGAGCGCCGCTCGGATTCGGAACTGCGAACTTCCCCCAACCGCTTTGCGATTTTGGTACTATCCAAAGCCGAGGAAACTCGTGGGCGCACGCGTTCATACCAGTAAGCCGCTCGAAGCATCAAAGCATCTTTTGCCTCGCCCTCACAGCTCTTGGCCAACTCCCACCACGCATCGGCAAGCGCGATCTGGGTTACCGGGTCCTCGGGGGGGCTATTCAACTCCTGATCTGCAAGTT
Organism: Thermoguttaceae bacterium; assembly: GCA_040772845.1. GTDB lineage: Bacteria > Planctomycetota > Planctomycetia > Pirellulales > Thermoguttaceae > PWXP01. The sequence continues at coordinate 2,020,415 of JAXGXG010000001.1, read as the reverse complement.
TCTTTAGTTCCGGATTAGCACCTTTGGCATAATGCGGCAATGCCTGATCCCAACGGTTGCCGTGGAGGCTGTACCAGCGAGCTAGGGCCGTATGTGCCGACTCGTCATTCGGATTAGACTTCAGGACTTCGCGGGCAACTTCAACTTTTTCCCATTCATCTCGCAACTCTTGAACCTCACGGCGTCGAGCCAAGGCAACCGGTCGAAATGCGCGACCGGCATCTGCCATACATGCACGATATACTGAGGCTGAAAGCGCATCAGCAAGGTCAATTCTTTCCGCGTCCAAGGCCTCGTCGATAATATTGGCCGAGGCAGCAACAAGTGCACCGATCTGTTCTTCCCCAGTTGCTTTCTGCGCAAATGCTTTGAGCATCGCAGCTTGGCTTGGCAGCCGATCCACCTCGAACTCCTCGGCAATTCGGGCCATGAGACGCAACATGCGTCGGGCGTCACCGCCATCCGAGGCCAGCTCAGATGCGCGGTAGAGTAATACGAATCGTTCCTTCGCATCCTTGCATTTCTCGGCCAACGCCACCAGCATATTGGCCAATTCTAGTGCTTCCTCTGGCTTCCGAGCCCGTTCTGTATCGTAGATCCCGTCAATTGCACGACGGATCTCCTGCCGCTCCGATAAAGTAGGAATTGGTTTGGTTGCAGTTTCCGCCGATTCTCGAGCTGTAGTCCGAGCGTTCGGAGCTTGGTTCAATTGGTTATCAAGGGCGTTGTCGTCCAATGCTTGGCTTGGCGCTGGTTGCTCTGCCGGCACGGTAACCTGCGGTCGTTCCTTATGTTCAGACGGTGTGCCGACAATGACCTTCAAGTCTTGGCTGTCGCCGTACAAACTTAAGGCTACGCGAAAACCAAGATTCGTGTTTGCTTGACGAATAGAGTATGACCCACGGCGGGAAGCCCTAGCCAGTAGCCACCAGCAACCACCTCGAGTCACGCGAGATGTGCCGACCTCCGGACCAACGGGATCTTGTTGAGGTGAATGGCGGTAATAGTCCGGTCCATACCAATCGGCACACCACTCCCACACATTACCATGCATGTCGTAGAGTCCCCAAACGTTCGGCTTTTTCTGGCCAACCGGGTGCGAAGCACGCTTCGATTTCCTTCCGTGCCATCCATATATGCTTGCTTCATCAGCGTTCTCACCAAATCCGAACACAGTCTTAGTTCCTGCACGGCACGCGTATTCCCATTCAGCTTCGGTTGGCAGTCGATATAGGCGGTCGGCTCGCTTTTCTGCATGCAGAGAACTCAACATGGCGCAGAATCGTTGGGTATTGCTCCAATAGACAGTCTCAATGGGATAATCGGTTGTATCGGCTTCTTCGTTTTGGAAGCCGCTGGGATTGTTCCCCACCACATTCATGTATTGCACCTGGGTCACTTCGTAAGTCCCCAGGTAAAACGGTCGGCTAATCTGTACCCGATGTTGTGGTTTCTCGTCATCCTGTGCGCTAGCGAGCGAATCGGGGGCTCCCATCATAAATATGCCCGGGGGGATGAGTACGAATTTCATGCCGATTGAGTTTTCCCATTCCACCGGAACCTTGAGATACTTAGCCCAACGAAGCTGGTGGCCTTTGGCTTCCTGTTCATCGAACGGGGCGATGGCCAACAGCGGGGCGTTCGATTCCTGTCCGCCCTGAGAGCTTTCACCGGAAGGTGGTTTCGTGGCAGCGATCGTCTGCGTCGATGCGTCGTTCCCGGCTGCTTCGAACTGCAAGCCTCCTCGCGTACCTGGTGCGCTCTTGTCGCGCGAAGCCTGCTTTCCCCAGATGGTCAAGCCGACGACTAGAAACACGGCAACACCGGCCACAACGAGCATCTGCCGACTCGATGGCGAGAACGTACTCCGACGACGATGCCGATGCAAGATAACCTCGCTACGTGGAACCACCGAGACCGTGGGCTGCACCGGCATAACTGCTGGTTGCTTAGCGTTGAGTTGCTGTCGAAGCTGCTGGTCGTAAGCGGTCTTCTTCTCGGCGTTCAGCAAGCACACACGGGCATTTGCCACTTCGTTGAGCAACTTCTGCGAAAGCCGCTCGTGCGTTCCAGTCTGGTGGTTCCGCAAATGCCCCATCCGTTGGTCAGCGGCCTGCTCTATCACCTCGGCGTTCTGCTCGAACAGCGACACACCTAAGAGCCGGTAGTGATTCGGTGGCTGATCCCCGGGAGGAATCCCAAGCCAGACATAGTACGGATCGAAGTGCTCGACCACGCCCAAAGCCCTCCCTATGCGTTGACGGCTCGTCTCGACACTACTGCTGGACTACGACCGCAGTTCATTCTGGCCGGCATGATAGGGCCTGTCAATGGCTCAACTCAAGCCAATTGGCCGGTTGGTGTCAGGCTTGCCCTCCACGGTCCCCGACTTCGCGATGTCTGCCCGCCGACTGTGCTGCTTCAGTTGCTCTGGGGGCGAGAAGACAGCCACCAAAACTGGCCATTCTAGGTAGTGTAGGCATAATCCTTCAGCGAGTTTCCCGCCTGGAACGAGCCGTCAAATCGGCCAAGAACCCACAGCTTCCCCCGATTTGCTGGCTGTCACTGTTTCTCTTTGCCTCGTATGCCGTGGAGAAAATCGCTTGCACCGACCCGTGAACGGCTACGAGCCACCTTCGGGGTTCATACGCTATTGAATCATGTTGCCCCGGGGCTCGCTTCGCCTATCCTCGATATCCCCCAAGAAACTCTCCTACCGGTTCCTGTTTTTCGACGGACCATATCAGGTCAATTCCTCCATCCGCAATCTTCGGGAAACTGACCCACAACAGCAGATAACCGCCGACAGGACGAGCTGCAACGATCGTGATTTCTGTCCCGGCAGGTCCAAGGAATTTCCTCACTGCGTTCACCGTCTCCGGCGTCAGCTTCGCCACAGATGCCATGTCCGCTTCTGTGGCGAGGGTGAGTGCATCTGCTGGAGGCAACCCCAATTCTGCACGTGCTGCGGCGGAGAGAGTATCCTCCGGTGCAATAGTCAGCTCTCTCCTATCGCACCCTGCAAGCACGACCATGGCCGCCAACACGAATACGCATTTCATCGCATTCTCTCTCCGGACTTCATGCGAGACAATCTCCAGGCAACGATGATCGGGACGGTAAATGTTGCAAACAGGCCGACGATGCCTGCCACGTCGCCGTCCAAGTCAAGAACATAATTGCCGTACGCCACGAGGAGTCCTGCGGCAACAGACGCGGCGACGATGGCGGTCAATCGAACCATTTGCGAAAGAAGGTATACCAACGCCGTCACCTTGGTTTAACCTGTCTAGTGCCCCAAGCGGTGATGGCAAAACCGCAGTCCTCTTGGAATACTATGCCTCCCCTTCCTCAATGGCTCCATTCTAACCCCAAAAGTAGCGCGATCGCAAGAAGGTCAGGAGTGAGGTTGGGCGAGTTTCAAACGTCTTTGTGCCGCTGGAGAATTCGCCGGCCCTTTTCTGTAAGACGATATTTCTGGAAGCGGCTGGTGGGTTTGTCGGGGATGGTACGGGCAATCCAAGCGGCTTCTACGAGAGGGATCAAATAGGCCCTTCTGAAGTGTTCTCGGTCCTTGATTCCGGACAACTCCTGGAGTTCTTCCCGAGATCGGTCGACCGTTGCTCCATCGAGTACTGAGATCACTTGCGGGGTGACTTGCGGGGTGACTTGCGGGGTGACTCGCGGGGTAGTTTCCCGATCCTCGTTGTCGATAGCCACGTCTGTTCCTTCGGTCAGTGGCACGGTAACCGTGAACATGTCGCCATCGTCGAAGACTGGATTGCCTGCGCCGGGGGCGTAGTGGGGGAGGTAGTGGTTAACTTTTCGCACGCCGGAGCCGAGTTCCTCGTAACGCCCCATCTGGATCATGAACTTGCAGATGGTGGGATTCTTTGGGAATGGCGTGAAACGTCCAGGCACGATGCGGCCATGATAGTGCGGTACATTCGGGTTCTTCATCTCGACCCGATCACGAAAAATCATCATGGTGGCAGGAGAAGCGTTGGTGTATTCGCGGTGGGCGATAATATTCGCAACTAGCTCGCGGAAGATAATCGCGCGGAGGCTGATGCTGGTAACCCCTTCCATGTAGAAAGGATCATTCAGGTGTTTGTCGACGAACCCCATGAGCAGGTCAAAGGCATCGATCAGATTGGTCCTTACAGTCAAGCGATCATCGTAGCGATCAATGTCGTGGCGGCGAAGCAAGGCATCGAACTTGTAACCCGGCACGATACTGGAAATCGTGGTGTCGTGACCGAACATCAAGGCGGCGGCAAGCGTATAGCCAAGCTTGCCTGTGGAATAGTCCTTCCGCGCAAAGCCAGCAACACGCAGCAAACCCTCGGGCGACAATTCGGCCCATGGATGCTGTGGCTGACGTCTCAACATGAGCCGCTTTGCTTTCTCAAACAACTTGGAGTCAAGGTCCGACAAGTCCAAATATGGAAATACCCGTTGCTCAGTATAGAAGCTGAGCTTTCGGTTCATCAAGCCAGCCAGTCGGTTCAATCCACTAATGCGATAGTCGCCATCCTCACTTCGCAAAAAGACGGCACCACTGGTTTCGTGTACCTGTGAACTGGAAGGCACCTGCACGGTGATGACCCATTTGCCATCGATCTGGGATTCATGGGGAAACAGCAGATACGGCGGATTGAGCTTCTGGGGATTGTTGGACAGGCTGGCGATATCGGACTTGATCCGTTGTATGGCTTTGGGATTCACACCGGAGACTCTGCCGTCATCTTCAACGCCGAGAACGATCAGGCCACCGTCGAGATTGAGGAAGGCACATGCCGTTTCGAAGAAAGTGGATGGTAGTCGTTCTTCCGCTCGCTTGAACTCGAGTGTCAACCCTTCCTCGTGGCCGAAGGGGTGTGAGTTCTTCTGCGATGAACCCATATTGCTCTCCAACGTATGCGTTCCAATTCTATCTGAACCGAATCGGCTGTGGGGGAAGTGGCATTCTACCCCCTGTGCGAAGTGTGGACAACACGAAGACTCGTGGCCACACGCGGGTGTAAGTTGTCGTTTCTTCTCCAAAAGAGTATTGGCCGAAATGGTTGAGCAAAACCCATCGCTTCCTTCTGCCCTGGTACTCGGAGCCGTTTCCGCGTAGGCTACGCATCATGAAAGATGCGAAGACACCGTGGTATCGTTCAACCCTGGCCTTGGCCGGGCTGTCGGCAGGTTTGCTTTGGGCTGCGCTACCGCCGCTGGGGAACTGGCTGTGGCCGCTGGCGTGGATGGCGCCAATGGGGTGGGTGCTGCTAGTGCAATGCGAGCAGATGCCTGGCAAGAGGCCTTATCGGGCACTGTGGCTGGTGGGGTTCCTGTTCTGGATGGCCGTGCTGCACTGGCTCCGGCTGCCGCATCCGGCGACCAGTCTGGGCTGGGTCGCACTGTCGTTCTACTTCTCGTTCTACCTGCCCGTGTTTGTAGCCCTGTCGCGTGTGGCCGTTCATCAGGCGAAGATCTCCGTGGTTGTGGCCGCGCCGGTGGTGTGGACCGGGCTGGAATTGCTGCGCGGGCATCTGCTGGGCGGAATGACCATGGGCAGCCTGGCGCATACGCAGTATCTTTTCCCGCCCGTCCTTCAGATTTGCGATCTGGCCGGTGCCTACGGACTGAGCTTCCTCATCATGCTGGTAGCCGCCTGCCTTGCGCGTGCATTACCCTGGGCGGGGCGGAAGTGGGCCGTTTGGCCCGCGGCGGTTAGTGTTGCGGCCCTGGCTGCCGCGTTCGGGTACGGCGGATGGCGAATGACCAATGCGCCTGCTCCGGCGGAGAAGCCGCTCCGGGTAGCGATTATCCAGGGCTCGAAGGATACGCAACTGACGGCCGATCCGGATGAGCAGGTGCGGGTGCACGATCACTACGTCGAACTGACCGAAGAGGCCGTGCGCCGCTACCCAAACCTGGACCTGATCCTGTGGCCCGAGACCGTCTTCCTCGACCCGTTGGTCACCTACGAGCCGGGGGCCAAAGTGCCGGACGAACTCGCCCGCGAAGGGGTGACCCAGTCGCAGTTCCAGCGATGGCTCCGCAACGAGACGCCCGAAACCCCGCCCGAAATGACCCGGCTGGCAACCTGGTTTGGCGCGCCGATGATCGTGGGCATTCAGCAGTACCACTACGGTCGAACGGGGCCGGAGCGGTTCAATTGTGCGGCGCTGGTAACGGCCGATGGCGTCATGGTGCGGCCGGTCTACGCGAAGATGCACCCGGTCATGTTCGGCGAGTACATCCCCCTGGCCGACCGCTGGCCGCTGCTCCAGCGCATCACGCCGCTGGCATCCAGTCTTTCGGCAGGCGATCGGCCGGTGGCGTTCACGCTGGACGGCTGGAACCTGGCGCCCAGCATCTGCTACGAAAGCGTCCTGCCGCATCTGATCGGCCGGCAGTTGCGCACCCTGGCCGAAGAGGGCCCCGAGCCCGATCTCCTGGTAAACCTGACCAACGACGGCTGGTTCTGGGGCTCCAGCCAGTTGGATATGCACCTGGCGTGCGGCGTCTTCCGGGCGGTGGAGTTCCGCAAGCCGATGCTGATTGCTGCAAATACAGGTTTCTCGGCCTGGATCGACGGGGACGGCCGAATCCGCAGGCAGGGACGGCGGCGGGCGACGGGTCTTCTGCTGGCCGAGGTCTCACCCGACCCTCGCCGGAGCCCATACCTCTGGGCAGGCGACTGGTTTGCCGCACTGTGCCTGACTGCCTGCGGCGTGTTCGCCGTACTGGGCCTGTTTCGGCGATTCTCCAGTGCAAAGCACGGTTCGCGCCGCACTGATTCCGATCGGAATACGTGAAGCGATGCCCTGCCATGGTTGCCTCGCGTGTCTGGTTCGCATGGCACGGTCCCCCAGCCGCGAACGCGGCAGGCCACCTCAGGTTGTGCGAAATCTCGCCCAATCGATTTGGAGCTTGCGCATTCGCGCGCGAAGCGTGTGCGGATTGATCTTCAGCAGGTCGGCCGCGCCATGCTTCCCTTCGATTCGGCCGTGCGTCTGCCGCAAGACGTCTTCGATGTAATGCCGCATCGCCATATCGAGGCTCACGACTTCGCGCATTGCAAGAGGCGGATTGCTTGCCGATTCTGCGACGGGCGCCGGCGCCGCCGACGGGGTACCGATCGCACGCGCGATCTCCAGGCGTTGGCCGTCGCCAAGGATGGCGGCACGGTCGATCACACTTGCCAGTTCGCGAATGTTTCCCGGCCAATCGTACGACTCCAGTAGCGCCGTCTCCTCCGCAGTAGGCATTTGAAGCGCCAGGCCGAATCGTTTGGCCGCACGCCTGGCGAAATGCGCGGCGAGTGCAGGAATATCCTGTTTGTGCTCCCGCAACGGCGGCAATACCACGGGGAAAACCGCGATCCGGTACCAGAGATCTTCGCGGAATTGACCTGCTTGAACCATCGCCGGCAAGTCACGGTGCGTTGCCGTGACAATCCGGACATTGACCTTGCAGGGCTGTTCTCCCCCCACGCGCTGAAAGGTCCCCTCCTGCACGACACGGAGCAGGCGAACCTGGGCCGCTTTCGGCAATTCCCCAATTTCGTCGAGAAACAGCGTCCCCTCGTCGGCGCGTTCGAACCATCCGCGCCGTGTGGCCATGGCCCCGGTGAATGCGCCCTTCTCGTGTCCGAACAACTCCGAGTCAATCAGCTCGGGCGGCAGGGCCCCGCAATTGACGCGGATGAACGGTCCCGTTGCGCGCGAGGATCGGCCGTGGATTGCACGTGCAATCACTTCCTTGCCCGAGCCGGTCTCGCCAAGAATCAGCACGGGGGCATCGGAACCGGCTACCAGTCCGACCCGTTCGAGCACATTCTTCAGTCCGCCATCGGCGCCAACAATCTCGTCGACCAGCTTGTCTCGCCCGAGGCGTCGCAGCAACGAGCGTTTATCGGCCTCGGCAGTCTCGCGAAGGGCGCGAAGCTCGTGCAATCGCTCCGAATTCTCCAGAGCCGCGGCGAACGGCTCCCTCAGCAAGGCGATCATACGCACCTGGTCGGCCGAAAAGGCCGCGCCGTCGCGCGCCTCAACAATCAGGACTCCCAGCGTAGCGTGCTCACCGCGAAGCGGTACAATCTGGGCTGGGCCCGCGACCTCCGGAGCAACCAAAGCAGCCATGTCGCGACTGTCGTCGTCCGCCGGCCCTCCAGGATTCCATGGGGCCGTCTGCCCCCGTTCGATCCAGGCCAGCGCCCGCTTGCACTGGCTGGGGGAAAGCTCCCTGCGTTCGAAAGAGATCGAGCGGTCCTCGAGATCGCTAAACGCCACAGTTTCGACGCTCTGCCGGTTTGCATCCAGGCTTCGAACGACCAGCCGGCTGACCGGCAGCCTCCGTCGCAGGATCTCCGCAATGCGGGCCGTCGATTCGGCAATCTCAATATGCCGGCACGCCTCCTTCCACGCATCAATCACGATGTCACGAAACTGGTCCATAGGCCCTATTATATCACGGCCACTATGAAATGCAATGGCAGTGTCCGTGATATATGCTAGAAACACGTCTGCCGACGTCCCCCCCAATAGGCGAGCGGCAGAAAGGAGCTTACCGGCAAAATAAGCTCGAAGCGCAAGCGAGTGGGTCGATTGGACTCACTTGCTGGCGCTGCGTGCTTGTATTTCTGTTTCCGCCGGTCGTCATAAGACAGGTAGGGTGGGTCAAACAAGCCGCTTCCTTGGTGGGTCATCGGTCGCTAATACCGGCGTTTTTCCAAGCGGCGGGTTGGAAATCGGCTCGGTTGCGGCTTGTGCGGACCCACCAGTGATCTAAGCGACCTTGACCCACCCTACGTAGATCAGTCCGGGCCAATAAGCCGCTGTGTCAATTTGGCACAGTGTTTGCCCCTGTTAGGCCTCTCTCTGAGGCCCCAACGAACCTTTCTTCGAGGAATACCAGGAATGCATCGATTTCCACTCACCATGGCGGCTGCCATGCTTCTGCTGACAGGCATCGTAGCCGGCTGTGGCGACCGGGCTCCGGCCGACGCCAACGGCGACCTGAAACTGCTGAACGTCTCTTACGATCCCACGCGTGAACTCTACAAGGAATTCAACGAAGCGTTCGCCGAGCATTGGAAACAGCAGACCGGGCAGAACGTTACAGTGGACATGTCGCACGGCGGTGCAGGCAAACAGGCCCGGGCGGTGATCGACGGCCTGGGGGCCGACGTTGTCACGCTCGCCTTGGCCTACGACATCGACGCAATCTCGGAGAAGACCGGCCTGTTTCCTGGCGACTGGCAGAAACGCCTGCCGCACAACAGCGCGCCTTACACCTCCACCATCGTCTTTCTCGTGCGCAAGGGTAATCCCAAGGGCATCCACGATTGGGACGACCTGCTCAAACCGGACGTCGAAATCATTACGCCCAACCCCAAGACTTCGGGCGGAGCGCGGTGGAATTACCTGGCGGCCTGGGCGTTCGCGCTGAAGAAGTACGGCAGCGAGGACCAGGCGCGCGACTTCGTCACAAAGCTTTTTCAACGCGTGCCGGTGCTCGATTCCGGTGCGCGTGGCTCGACGAATACGTTCGTGCAGCGCGGCATCGGCGACGTGCTGCTGGCGTGGGAGAACGAGGCCTTTCTCGCCGTGAACGAATTGGGGCCGGAAAAGTTCGACATCGTCGTGCCGAGCATCAGTATCCTGGCCGAGCCGCCGGTGACCGTTGTCGATAAGAATGCCGAAAAGCACGGTACGCGCGAAGTGGCCGAGGCATACCTGGGGTACCTCTATTCGCCGGTGGGGCAGAGACTGGCTGCGCGGCACTACTACCGCCCGGTGGAACCGGAGCATGCGGATCAAGAGGACCTGGCGCGATTCTCGAACGTGGAATGCGTCACCATCGACGACATGTTCGGCGGATGGCAGAAGGCCCAACAGACGCACTTCAACGACGGCGGCGTGTTTGACCAGATCTATCAACAATCCCGTTGATCAGGAAGAGACTGCCGTGCGTTTTTGCTTCCGACAACATTCCGTGCTGCCCGGTTTCGGCCTGACAATGGGCTTTACGGTCCTCTACCTGAGCCTGATCGTGCTGATCCCGCTGTCTGCGCTGTTCGTCAAGACCGGCGCGTTGGGTTGGACGTCGTTCTGGTCGACGGTAACGGACGCCCGCGTTGTGGCGTCCTATCGGCTGAGCTTCGGCGCGTCGTTGGCCGCCGGGGCGATCAATGCGCTATTCGGACTGATTGTCGCCTGGGTGCTCGTACGGTACGCCTTTCCCGGCAAGAAGCTCATCGACGCGATGGTGGACCTGCCGTTCGCGCTTCCGACCGCCGTGTCAGGCATCGCGTTGACGACGCTTTACGCGCCCAACGGCTGGATCGGCCGGTGGCTGGAGCCTTTGGGTGTGAAGGCGGCGTTCAGCCCGCTTGGCATCACGATCGCCCTGACCTTTATCGGACTGCCGTTTGTAGTTCGAACGCTTCAGCCGGCACTGGAAGACCTGGATCCGGAAGTTGAAGAAGCGGCCGCTTCACTCGGAGCATCGCGCTGGCAAACGCTGCGTCGCGTGATTCTGCCAACGGTGCTTCCCGCACTGCTGACCGGATTCGCCCTGTCCTTCGCGCGGGCGTTGGGGGAGTACGGTTCGGTCGTCTTCATCAGTGGCAACATGCCGATGAAGACCGAGATCGTCCCGCTGCTGATCATCACGAAACTGGAGCAGTACGACTACGCCGGCGCGACGGCAATCGCGGTCGTTATGCTGGTCGCCTCGTTCGTGCTGCTTCTGGCCATCAACCTGCTGCAATGGTGGAGCGGGCGATGGTCGAGAGGAGGATAAATATGGCCGGAGCCACCGCCTCGCGAAGCAACGCGGCCGCGCCGAGCGCCCTGCGGCCGATGATGGGTGAGACACGATGGGTTCAAATCGTGCTGGTCATGACGGCAATGCTGTTTCTTGCCCTGTTCCTCTTCGTACCGCTGATCGCAGTGTTCGTCGAGGCGTTCCGTAAGGGGGCAGGCGCTTACTTGGAAAGCTTTCAGGATCCCGCGGCGATCCACGCAATCCAATTGACGCTCCTGGTTGCAGCCATCGCCGTTCCCCTGAACGTGGTCTTCGGACTCGCGGCCTCCTGGGCCATCGCCAAGTTCGAGTTCATGGGCAAGAGCGTCCTGATCACGTTGATCGACCTGCCGTTTGCCGTGTCCCCCGTGATCAGCGGGGTCGTCTATGTCCTGCTCTTCGGCCTGCAAGGCTGGTTTGGCCGCAGGCTGGCCGAGTACGACATCGAGATCATCTTCGCCGTTCCGGGCATCGTACTGGCCACGTTGTTCGTCACGTTTCCCTTCGTTGCACGCGAACTGATTCCGCTCATGCAGGAGCAGGGGACCGACGAGGAGCAGGCGGCAATGACGCTGGGCGCTTCCGGGTGGCAGACGTTCTATCGCGTGACCTTGCCGAACGTGAAATGGGGGCTCCTTTACGGCGTGATCCTGTGTAACGCGCGCGCCATGGGGGAGTTCGGGGCGGTGTCGGTCGTATCCGGCCACATTCGCGGCAAGACCAACACGTTGCCGCTGCACGTCGAGATTCTGTACAACGAGTACAACTTCGTCGCCGCATTTGCGACGGCGTCATTACTGGCGCTGCTCGCACTGCTGACGCTGGCGCTGAAGTCACTGGTGGAATGGAAATCCCGCCACGCACAGCCTGGCCCGTGCGCCACGGGAGAGGAAGCACTGCCATGAGTATCGAATTACGCAATATCCGTAAGAGCTTCGGCGCGTTTCTCGCGCTTGACGATGTATCGCTCACCGTTCCCAGCGGCAAGCTGGTGGCACTGCTCGGTCCGAGCGGATCGGGCAAAACAACACTGCTGCGGATCATCGCCGGGTTGGAAACGCCGGATGCTTCAAACAACGGGCGCCCGGCGAGTTCGATCCTGTTCCACGACGAGGACGTCGCCGGTACGCATGTCCGGCATCGCGGCGTCGGCTTCGTCTTTCAACACTACGCGCTGTTCCGCCACATGACCGTGTTCGATAACGTGGCATTCGGGTTGAAGGTCCGGCCACGGCGAGACCGGCTGCCGAAACGACGCATCGCCGAACGCGTGTACGAGCTGCTGGGGCTTGTCCAGTTGCAGGGGCTGGCGGACCGTTATCCGAATCAGCTATCCGGCGGCCAGCGGCAGCGAGTGGCGCTGGCTCGCGCACTCGCGGTAGAACCCAAGGTCCTTCTGTTGGATGAGCCCTTCGGCGCACTGGATGCCAAGGTCCGCAAGGAACTGCGTACGTGGCTGCGACGATTGCATGACGAACTGCACGTCACCAGCGTGTTTGTCACGCACGACCAGGATGAGGCGCTGGAGGTGGCCGACAGCGTCGTGGTGATGAACCAAGGGCGGATTGAGCAGGTCGGTTCGCCCGAGGACGTATTTCACCATCCGCAAACCGAGTTCGTCATGCAATTCCTTGGTGAAACCAACGACTTCCACGCCCGTGTGGACTCCGGTATGGTGCACTTCGGATCCATGGAGCTTCCCTATCCGCAGGAGCGCCAACAGATCGTCGGCGACGCAAAAGTGTTCGTTCGCCCGCACGACCTCACGATCGACACGAAGACGAACAACCTGCCGTCGCTCTCGGCCGACGTCGTTCGCATCCAATCGGCCGGCCCCGTCGTCCGGGTCGAGCTGCGCACGGCCGACAACCAACTGCTGGCCGCCGAACTATCGCAGGAGCGATTCGGCACCATGCATCTCGACATCGGCAGCCAGGTATTCGTCCGCCCCCGACACATTCGCGTCTTTGCAGGCTAGCGAAAGGGGGCCAGGAGTGGCGCGTTCACTTTGTTCCCTTTTCGCGTGCTATGGCGTTCTAGCTGGTCCCGAGTTGTGTTCTGCAACCGCTTGATCGGAATGCCTTCGGCTTGCCCGGGGGATTGTTACGTTGTTCGCTACAGTAGTCCTGGCCGTTCCCGATCACTCCCTGAAGACAACTCCGGCAACGTGCGGGCCGATTTCGACGCACGGCGAGTCTTGCGTGATGGGACGGCCAAAGTAGGTAACGTGCTCGAACACCAACTGGCTGACCCCGTGTTCTTCGCTGTCGCCCAGCATGTAGAGTAATCCTCGAAAACGGCCCCGCTCGCCGTGGACCTCGATGTCCGTGAACGAGCAGTTCCGCAGCATGCCGGGCTCTGGGTTCTTGTGGGAGCCGTAAATGCAACGCATCGGCTTGGCCATCAACATGATCATGTCTTCTCCGTTGGAGCGGACACGGATATCCTGGAAGTGGCAGTCCTCCATGACCATATTCTGGTTGGGTTGGAGCCAAATGATCGCATTGGCCCAGTAGTGTGTGGGATCTCGATAGTTCTTGCTGTAATGGAGCACGTCGATATTGCGGGCCGTGATGTTCCGCATCCCGGCCGTCTCACATTCGTAGCCGATTCGAAAGACGTTCGCCACGTCGGTCCAGAACACGCAGTCTTCGATGAGGATGTTCTCGCAGGGCCGAGGCGTCTTCGCCAACCCCTTGATGGCGATGCTGTCGTCCTGGCTCCGGAAGAAGCAGTTGCGGATGGTGGCGTTCTGCGTGTTGACCAGATCAAGCGCATCGTCGTTGAGCATGCGCGAGCCACAGATCTTGACGTTGTCAATGACTACGCCGTCGCAGTTCCACGTTACGAAGGTCCAACCCCAGGGATTGCGGAGTGTGATGTCGCGCACCGTCAGGCTCTGGCAGTCCTGACAATCCAGCAGATAGCGGCCGGGGCCTTGGAAACGGGGCGACTCCTCGCCGCCCAGAATGCCGCGCCCTCGGATCGTGATGTTCGCCCCCTTGGCATGGACGCATCCTTTGACGATGGCGCCACCCGCCAGGTACAGCGTCTGGTTGTCGGTCAAGACGATCTTGCCCGGGCGGTGGACTCCCGGAGCAAAGTAGACCACATTGGGGTCGCCGGGGCGCGGCGCATCGCGTTCCTCCGCATTCCCAAACAGGAGCAAGGGCTTGATCCGGCCGTTGCGTTCGATCGAGATGCGGAACGGCGCATCGGCCGAAAGGGTGATTTCCTTGGAAACTCTCCGCTCGATCCGGACGGCGGAACGCACGGGCTGGATCACGACGTTGTCCAGCGCCGCAGCCGACGTCACACGGATCTCTACCTTCCCGGCAAAGTCGAATGACGCGAAATAGTAGTCCCCCTCGAAAAACTCGCTCTGCGCAGCGTATACGTCCACCGGTTTGCCGTTCACCTCCACTGCGTAGTCGCCCGTAACCGCCTCGCCAAGTGGCGCCGAACAGACCGTGACACCGGCGAATACGGGCAAACCAACGGCGGGTATCATGACGCAGGCAAGCAGGACGACCATCTGGTGGATGACGGTAGCGATCTTCATGTGAACTCCTTCCGGGTTGATCTGCAACAGCCGCCGAGAACACCGCGGCCATCTCGACAATTACCATGAATATACATGGACGGCGTAGGGGGCGAAATCATCGTCCCATACACCGGCCTTCGCCGTAAGCCGGCGGTCTTCGAACAGCACGTGCACCTGGCCGGCCTCGACGCCGGCGTTGACCCGCGCTCGCACGGCTCCACGGGAGGAGTTGGCGGCCAGCAGGTAGCGCCGGCCGCGATGCTCTTTCAACAGCGTGCTCACAGCCGGATAGCCCAGGCCGTCGGTCGGCGGGCCGCTGAGGATCTGGATCTGCTGCTTCTGCGGCGGATCGCGTTGAACCAGCACGTCGTGAAGATCGGCCAGTTGGCCGGAGATCCGCTTCAACGCGGCCCACACCTGCGGATCGTGGGTCACACCGTGGTTCTTCCCGGTTCCGCCGTAGGTGTAGTAGGTCATCCCTTTGGCCCCATGGATGATGGCCAGGTAGGTCATCACGCGGGCTTCGGCCTCTGTGGGATACCGCTCCCAGCCCCAACCTTCGAAATCCTGGATGATCGCCCAAACCGGCGCCGTGCGCCCGGCGCGTCGCAGGTCGTCGCCGATGAGTTTCATGTCGCGAGTCACGTTGGCAACCTCGCAATCTTCGTCGGAGCGGATGGGATAGAGTTCCGGCAGGAAGGCATCGGTGGAGTCCACGTAGTCGGTGTACCGCGACGGTCGCGGGCCGCCGGCGAACACGCCGTCGGCCTGCACCGTGACGTGGAACGGATCGACGTCACGGATTGCCCGATGCACGCGCCGCAGTTCGTCGGCGCTGATGTGACTGGCCGTGTCGTCGGCCAGATACCAGGCGAGCAGGGCCGGCTGGCGGCACTCTTCGATCACGGTGCGGACCGCGTTAGACGGGTCGCGGCGATTGGCTCCGCCGCGCGGGGCAATGATCACGTGCAGCCCATGGCGTTCGGCCGCCGCGTAGAATTGCTTCAGGTCAGCGTCGCGCTGCGCGTGGTAGGTGTGGATCGTATTGAAGCCTGCCTCGCGCAGCTCGGTGAAGCAACGGTCGAAATCGTGGCCGTTGTGCTCCCGTTTCCACACCGAATACAGCCCGATGGGAAACAGCGGCTTCCCATCGACCAGGATCACGCCGTCATCGCGCACGGAGGTAACGCCCAACGCCGGCGGGGGCTGCACCGAGATCCACCACAACTGCTCGCACGCGTTGCCGGCGAAATCGCGGGCCTTGACAAGCACGCGATGCAGATTGGCCCGAGTTCCCGATTCCGGGTGCGGGCCGTCGAACAGCGGATCGGCAAAAGCCACTTCATCGCCGGCGATAATGTCGGGATAGTCCCAGCCAAGCCGCATGACGGCAGAATGCGCGCCGGACGGGGCCGTCAGCGTGAGTTGCGTCTCTCGCCACTGGGGGCTGGGGCCGCCCAGGTCCAGTCGCACGGGATCGCCGAGCGGGTTGCCCTGGCCATCGAACCAGCGGACCGAGCCGCTCGGACCTTCCTTGCTCCCGGCAGCACGCAGGTCCATGGTGTGACGCGACCAGATCGCAATCTGGTACGTCGCGCCTTCCTGCACCGAAACGGCCGGCGAGGTTAGCGCGAAGGACGTATCTGTCTTCTCGCCCTGCGGGCGCACCTCGATCGACGCGCCGCCGCCAGGCTCGCGCGGCGGCCCCTGGCGAATGATCAGCGCCGAGTTGTAGTTCGCAACCGGCCAGTCTCCGATCGCCGCCAGGCCGAAGACAGGCTTGAGTGGCTCGCGCAGCTCGTATCGAAACGCAGTTCCGGAGCGGTTGAGCTGCACGGTGATCGGCCTGCCGTCCAGAAACGCTTCCACCGAATGGCGATCCACCCCCACGCCATCGAGGCCGTCGGACAGTGAGAACACCAAGGGCTGACGGGCATCGTCCGTACGCCGCGGCGAATAGTCCAGCAGTTGCGGAGGCGAAGTGTCGGCCCCCGCCCACGCGCAGTCCTCGATCCACCGTTGGTCGTTCCCCAGTCGCACCTGCCGGACGACAGGCGTGACGGCGGTGCGGCTGGTGCCGAGCGTCAGCCGGTACTGGAACCAGTGGTGCCCCGTGTGGATTGCCGACAACCGGGTACCGCTGGAGGTGAACCGGGAGTTCGGCGTGCCATCGGGCCCGGCGAAGGGCGTCCAGTTGCGCGGCCCGCCGTCGCAGTCCGCCGCCGAACGAACCTGCACTCCGACGCTGGTCCCTTCTGGCGTGTCGGCCTGCCAACTGACCCGACCTTGTTCGCACGGCCCGGTCATTCGCTGCGGCCGCGAGACCATCTCGCCATCGGCCGCGTAGTGCGGCGGATCGGGTTGACTGTCCCAGGCAACACTCCGCAGCCGGAATTGCCGCGAACCGAACAGGTTCGGCGAGTCGAAGCCGATTTGCACGACGGCCGTCGCTGCGCCGCGAGGGGCCCGGGACTCGACGGTCACGTTGTACCAGGAGTCGCTGGGAGCGGTAAAACGGAAGGGAGTTGTATCCAAGACCCGGCCGTCGCGATCCAACCAGCGAATCTGGTTCTCGCACGAGCCCTTGTGGCCCTGAGCCATCGACAAGTCGAGCGTGTGTGCGGCGGTGATCGTCAGCCGGCATAACGTCGCTTCGGCAACCGGAATGGTCGGCGAAGCGAGTTCGATGGCCGTGTCGATCTCCTTATCGTCGCGATGCACGAACAGACTCCGGCCCCAAGCCGGATCGTCGGCAATCTCGATCTTCAGGGCCGTCTGGTAGTTCTTGACCTGCCAGTTGCTCAAATCGCGATCAAATCGCCACTCGACGACCGGTCGCCAGCAGCGGGCCAATTGCACCGCCGGGTTCTGGCCCGTCGTGCAGGCGATGTCGCGGCTCGTGCAGAATCGCGCCGCTCGATCCGTAGCGGCCGTGAACGCGGCCACGTATTGATGGAGACTCGTCGTCGTAAGAATCGCCGCAAGCAACAACGTTTTCGTTGCCGTAAAGATCCGTAGTCGCGTCATATCTCGCTCCTTTCAGGGAGTGATGTCATCAAGTCCAATTCGCCGGAGGCGAAGGCCTGTCGTGGTTGTTCGAGTTTCGGAGCATCCGGCGCCGCAGGGTAAATCCACAGCCGGTAGCGCGGACGCACGGGCTCGTTCTTTTCGCCCCGTCTGCTTATCTGCGGCGCGTGCCTTGCCTGGGCCGTTCCGGGGGCGGGGTCAGCCCGTCGTCCGGCTGATCCCACAGCCGATAGGGGTCGTCCAGGCGGCGCATCTCCGCGAGCAGCAGGGCCTCCATTTCCTTTAGCTTATCCGCGTAGCGAGGATCGCCGGCCAGATTTGTCTGCTGGGGCGTCGGCCTTTGGCCGGTGAGTTCCGCAATCTTCGGATCGTGGTGCTGCGGCAGGAACTCCTCGGGGTTCTCTGCCAGGTTGAACAACTGTGTCTGGCGCACGGCGCCGTCCAAGACGTCGTACTTGATGAGCTTCCAGTCGCCCTTGCGCACGCTGCGCATGCCTGGCTTGCTGCCGCCACAGTATACCCCGTAAAGCACGTCGCGCACGACCGGCCTTTGCCCCTCCATCACCGAACGGAAGCTCAGGCCTTCGTTGGAGGGCGGGGCCGGGATCCCTGCAAGGTCGCAGAAGGTCGCAAGCAGGTCGAGCAAGTAGATGTTGCCCTCCGCGCGCGTTCCCGGCTGGACGCCGGGTCCCTTGATGATAAACGGCACGCGCCACGTGTGCTCGTACAGATTCTGCTTCCCTTGGAACGCGTGACGGCCGATGGCGATGCCGTGGTCGGCCGTGTAGAAGATATAGGTGTTGCCCAACTCGCCCATCGACTCCAGCTTCGTCAAGACACGGCCGATCTGGATATCGATGTTCTCCACGCAGGCGTATTCGCGGCCGATCTCGTTGCGGATCGTCCTCTCGTCGCGATGGGTCCAGACGCCGCTAACCGCCACCTCGTCGCGCAGGTTCGGATGCCCGTCCGGAAACGGCTTCTCGGGTAAATAGTTGGGCGGCAGCACAGGCTGGCTTGGGTTGGCAGGCGGCAGGGTGTTGCGGTCCGTGTGGTTCACCGCGCCGTAGTGTGCAAGCAGCTCCGGCTTGCCGTCGCGCGTGTCGTGCGGATGCGAGAAGCCGAAGTGGATGTAGAAGGGGCGGGTGTCCCTGTTCGCCTCGCGCTCAGCGAGGTAGGTGAGTACCTGCTCGGCATGCCATGCGCTGCCCGTCTCGTCGGTCCCACCTCGCTTTGTTGCGTCGTGGCGGACTGTAAATTGCTGGTTCGCGGCTTCATAGCTGTTCCCCTTCTTGCAGGTGCGCATGGTCGCGTAGCCAGCGCGGTTGAGTACGGCGGGAATGGTCTGATCGGGCAGGTCCGCCGGACACAGGCCTTTCTCGCGCGCCTGCGGCGCGATGGGCAGATGCCACACCGTGCGGCCACTCATGATCATATGGCGCGACGGCGTACACACAGCGCCGGAGAAGGAGCCCATATGGTACGCGCGGTCCAGCACCATTCCCTGGGCCGCAAGACGGTCGATATTCGGCGTCTTCAGTGGCGAGGACGGGTTGTATACCTTCAGATCGAACGGCGACTCGTCGTCGACAAGGATAAACAGGATGTTTGGCCGCTTGCCCGCGTTTGCTGGCCCCGCCGACCACGCCTGCCCTGTGAACGAACAGGCCAATACCCACACGATCCCGCACTGCCAACCGAGCGATTTCATCTGAACGCCTCCCTTTCCTACTGCAAACATAGCCGGAAACCAGACCTTCGCATGCATCCCGACACCCCCCCAACTTAGCATGAGCGTAAGCCGGTTTCAATGTTCTGGAGCAGATGGCACAGAGCAACCCTGCCTCCGAGTTCGCTGGTGCGTTGTTGCTCTGATCGCGATTGGCACCGCATCGCCGACGGTGACCGTGGGGAATTCTTGCTGGATAGGATTATCCGTGAGGGTTGGGACGGCGTTGCTACGCTATTCGTACCAGATGGCGCCACGATGTATACCGTTGGCAGGATTGGTGTGTGCCGATGGTTGCTCGCGGGAGAAAGGGGCTTCTAGTCGAGGCAAGGCTCGTCGGTCCTTTGGGGGCAGAGCGACTTCAAACGTTAAGGCGGAGTCTTCGTTGCACCATCGACTTGCCAGCTATCGACAAGTGGCTTGTACATGTCTTGAAGGTTCGCCCAGCCCTGCTCGTACGAGGGAGAGGGGCCGAGAATGCTTGAAGCCTGCCCTGCTCATAGCGCCAACGGACAAGGATGAAGTGTGGATGTCCAGCACACCAAAGAGTAAAATATAGGCCTGGGCCCGGCCTTTCCGCTATGGCAGCATGGTGCGCCACAGCCACAGTTCTCGTGATTGCTTGTTTCCGATAGGACAAATGCAGAAGTCCTCCCCGCCATCATGCCATGATTGCAGGGCTGACTTAAGTTCTGAAACAGCGTCAGATGTGAGTTCAAGCAGTAGTGCTCCGTCGATGGATTTGATGGACAATATCTTCATTCCGTCCGATTTTGGAGCGAGCCGGATTTGTAGCTTCGACAACCCGTCCTTACGTTGGGGCTTCAGGGTTAAGGTGCGTCGAGATGGGGACGTCTCCATCTGGATCTCAGAGACGGCATCGAGTAGAACAGCGATTGCATTTGACTCTGCACTCATGCATATGCATGGGCGGCACTTGCTGAGGCGAGCTTTGCGCTCCACCCAGCAATCAATCTCCACGTCTTGAAAATGCTTCTTCATACTTATGGCCAACGGCACCGCTTTGAGGCGGCGCGAAGCGACATCCCAACAGCGGATGGTTCGGCCATTGGTATCAGTAGTCGAGATTTGCGCCGAATTCCGGGATTTCGCCTTTTTTCACAGACACAGTCCATCCTGCGAGCCGCATCTCTCCCATCTTCCAGAATGTCGCGCACCGTTTGAAGTACTCCAACACGACATCCTTTTCACCTTTTTCCAGCAGTGCCTTGGCCAGTTGCATATTCGGCCCGAAGGAGTTCATTTGCGGTGAGCCCTTGCTGTCTGCAGAGGCAAGGAGTCGCTTTTTGGCCTCAGCAACATCCCCTGCTCTCAACGCAATCAATCCAAGCACCTGGTTTGCATCCTGAACCGCATTGCCGTAGTTCCAGTCATTCTTGTACTTGGGGAGGAGCCCTTCCATTTCGGCCGCAAGCGCACGGGCCTTTTCGATTTCACCTTTTCGCCAGGCGTTTTTCGCGGCGCGGTTCAAGGCGTAGAACCGCTCAGTTTCACTCTCTGCTGCATCCAAGTCGCCTTGGGCAACCCTAATCTGGCGCTTTCGATCGGCAGACGAAACGGTCCCTCCGTCCGGCCCCGTTCCATCATGCATTTCCGGAGGTGTGTCGAGCAGAATGAAATTCAAACTGGAGACTTTCATGGGGGAACCGGGTAGACTCAATTTCTGGGCCATGAAACGGATCTTGTCACCTTTCTGAAACTGGCTCCGGGCCAAAGGGTCACTTACAACAACCTCAAAGTTCTTCCACTTAACCAAGTAGCCGACAAATCGGTGCCCCCCCTCCTCTGCGGAATATACCTTCAGTACGGGAGCTTCCACCACATCGAAAGTGCTCTGCACGTCTGTCGCCTGAGGCACCTGGGCTGTTACGCTTGTCACCCAGAAGCACGCCATGCTTCCCATCAAGACTACCCAGCGTATCGGTACTATTCGCTTTTGCATTGCCCTCTCCTTCTTTCTGCCGAACTTCCTATTCAACACAAACTCACCTTTTGCCGGGAGCGTTTGCCCAGGGCGCATTGGTAGAATAGACGCGCAGCGCGATTGGTGTCAAGTAGTTGCGGCGACCGAGGCATGAGGGAGAGTGCATCGGAGGCCTGATTCTGATCAACACAACACTGCTACGTTAATTGGAGCACGTTTCATTGATCACCCGGGCATTCCGGATCTCAAACGGAAAAACATCTCCCACAGGCGATCGATTTCGCCACGCTCAATGACTTCTATTGGCTTCAAACCACCAAATGCATCATTCGGCGCGTCGAACCACTCTCCGAGGGAAGCGGGATCGACAATCTCGCTTAATGAGTCGCATAATCGTGCAACCTCGACATAGTTCCGTTGAAGCTTTGTAACCTTCTTCTGATTTGTTTCAACGTCCGCAATTGTCCTCACCGAAACGTTAACGAGCCGTCCAAAAGCTTCCCTTGCCATGCGTAGCTTGTATCGCAACTCAAGCATGGTATCAGCGCCTATTCTCACGACTCGCACTCCATGTAACCCACGAATCGCTATCACCTTAGCCACGAACTTCTTCTTCGTGCCTGCCTTCTTCTTTGACTTCGTTTGCATTTGACTATCTTTCTGATTTGGGTTCGTGCACCGCCATCAGAGTATTCTATCTGCAGAAAGCCCATAATGCAAGCACAATAACATGCAGAATTGCATGTTATTCTGGCCAATCTGATGGATGTGGCGGAAGTTCCTCTTTCGCCAAGAGTTCGATAACACTGCCTTTATCGAGTTTGTCGGGAAAAGCGACTACATTCTTGCCTCGACGATTTCTCGCAGAATGTACGATCAAACCTTCGAATCCCGCTGAGCGACATCCGCGACCAATTGCCTGTGTCCACGACTCATCACCTGCACACTGGATGGAATGCCAGTCCTCTTCCATAAGCTCATCGAGACGGAACCCCAGTCTTCGTCGCACCCTCGCATCTGTCAAATCCAGCAGTCGCCTCAGCTTCAGCTTCACGCCCACTATGACGCGGGGCCTGATGCTGTTGGTCTCGAAGCCGAATTTGGTAAATTCTTGATAGCTCTCCTTTGTCGCAGTAACCGGATCAAGAGACATGTATACTGCTTTGATGCCGGGGGGATTCCATCTGCCGCCATAGTACGTGTCCTTCCGGCAAGCGTGTATGAATCGTTTTGAGCGGGGTGGTATGATTGGCTGTCCACGCACGATTGGAAGGAGGACAGCTGATGGGTACTGGGAAGGGTTCGCGGGCGATGCCTGCTCGATTGGAGGGGGTTCAGCGGCGGTTTGAGCGGTGGCGACGGAAGCGAAAGAAGGCAAAGGCGAGGATTCCCGATCCGCTGTGGGATGCGGCGGTGGCGCTGGCCGAGACGTACGGGGTTCACAGGACGTCGAAAGCGTTGAGCCTGGATTACTATTCGCTCAAGAAACGCGTTGAGGAGGCTTTGGCTGACAGGAGAGGAAGGCAAGGAGTGCCAGCCGACGTGGCAACCGGAGGATCCAAGGCGGACTCAGCGTCCGGGGCAACGTTCCTTGAACTGCCGCCGCCTGCGTGGGCTGCTGGCAGTGAATGCACCTTGGAACTGGAGGAGGTCGGTGGGGCGAGAATGCGGGTGCACCTGAAGGGGTTTGCGGAACCCGATCTGGCGGCCCTCAGTCGCAGCTTCTGGGAGTCCGCTTCATGATCCAGGTAACGCCGCAGATGCACGTCGTGGTGGCCGTCGAGCCGGCCGACTTCCGTCGGGGGATCGACGGGCTGGCTCGATTGTGCAAAGAGGTCCTCAAGCACGACCCGTTCAGCGGGTGGGTGTTCGTGTTCCGCAACCGGCGGGCAACGGCCCTGAAAGTGCTGGTCTACGACGGGCAGGGGTTTTGGCTTTGCCACAAACGGCTTTCGAGCGGCCGGTTTCCTTGGTGGCCCAGCCGCACGGATGCATCATCCTTGACGCTGGCGGCGCACCAAGTGCAGATTCTCTTCTCGGCTGGTAATCCACGGGCAGCGCAGACGGCGCCGGCATGGCGCCCGGTCGGCCCGGCGGCCTGACGAGGACAAGGCCGGAAGGTCGAATATTGCCCAATTCGGTCTTGCGCTCCGACCGCTTCCTTGCTATCCTTCAGCCGTTTTGAGCCATTTGCCCCGTCATGGCCCGTCGCGTGGTCCCGGGGGTTTCGCCAGTCACTCGCGTGGATATGATGAAGGCACGGAAGAAGCCGAACATCATCGAGATCGACATGGAAAAGCTGGCAGACGTTCTGCGGCGTGCGGAAGCCGCGCTGGACGCGAAGGACTACGAGACGCTCAAGGCGTTCGTCGACTCGCACGCCTATCTGGCCGAGTTGCTGGCCGACAAGGAGATGAGCCTCGCTCGGCTGCGGAAGATCGTGTTTGGCGCCCGTACCGAGAAGACGGCGGCAGTAATCGGCCGCGGGAAGGATTCAGAGCCTTCGCAGCCGCCTGGGGCAGCCGAATCGGCCGGCTCGCCGACCGACGTCCCTGAGAAAGAAGCATCTGCGGAAGCGGAGCCAAAACCAAAACGCCCCGGGCATGGTCGCAATGGCGCAAAGGCCTACCACGGGGCCGAGAGGATTCCGGTGGGCCACTCGACGCTGCAAGCAGGCGATCCCTGCCCAGGTTGCACGAAAGGCACGGTGTACAGGATGGCGTCGCCGGCGGTCCTGGTGCGGGTTACCGGCCATGCGCCCTTGCAGGCGAAAGTTTACGAACTCGAACGACTACGCTGCAACCTGTGCGGCACAATTTTCACGGCCGAGACCCCTAAGGGCGTGGGTTCGGCGAAGTACGACGCGACGGCGGCAAGCATGATCGGGCTGCTGAAGTATGGAACGGGGATGCCGTTCAACCGATTCGGAGGCCTGCAAGGGCATCTGGGGATTCCCTTGCCGGCCTCGACGCAGTGGGACATCATCCGCAAACAGGTTCCGTCCTTCGAGCCAATCCACGCCGCGTTGGTGTATCTGGCCGGTCAGGGCGAGTTGCTGCACAACGACGACACGCCGGCGAAGATTCTGTCGCTGATGGGGAAACGCGCCGAGCAGGCCGCTGCGGCGCGGCAGGCCGCTACGGCGGATTCCGGACAAAAGGACGGGCCGGAGCGTCGAGGGCTTTTTACCACCGGCATCATCTCGGTGTACGAGGGTCATCGGATCGCGCTGTTCTTCAGCGGGCGGAAGCACGCGGGCGAGAACCTCAAGGACGTCCTGGCCCGGCGTGTGGCCGAATTGGGAGCGCCGATCCAGATGTGCGACGCCCTGTCGCGCAATCTTCCGGGCGAACTGGAGACGATCGTAGCGAACTGCCTGGCCCACGGACGGCGGCAGTTCGTCGATGTGGTGGCGTACTTCCCCGAGGCGTGCGAGTACGTGCTGGATGCCTTGAAAGTGGTGTACCACAACGACGCGTTGGCCCAGGAGCGGAATCTCTCGCCGGAGGAGCGGCTGGCGTTTCACCAGGCCGAAAGCGGCCCAACGATGCAGACACTGCATGCGTGGCTCGGCCGCCAGTTGGACGAGCGGCTGGTGGAGCCGAACTCGTCGCTCGGCAAAGCCATCGGGTACATGCTCCGGCACTGGCCGGAATTGACGCTGTTCCTGCGTCAGGCTGGGGCCCCGCTGGACAACAACCTGTGCGAACGCGCGTTGAAGAAGGCGATTCTGCATCGCAAGAATTCCCTCTTCTTCAAGACCGAGAACGGCGCTCGCGTTGGGGATATCTACATGAGCCTTATCCACACTTGCGAGCTTTGCGGCGCCAACCCCTTCGATTATCTCACCGAACTGCAGCGGCACGCCACCGAGGCCGCCTTGAAGCCCCGAGCTTGGCTTCCCTGGAACTACCGTCAGACGCTGGCTGCCGTTTCCCCGTCCCCCGCCGTTGCCGCAGGCTGACCGCCCGCCCCGATTTCCGCCCCCAGTGCAACCGTCCGGCCAAAGTTTTTCACGCTTGCCGGAAGGACACCATAGTACCCGGCTCCATCGCCAGAAGTAAGATCGCTTTCGTTGGCATACTTGACTCCGGCCGATCGGAGTCCGACGGCCGTGAGTTTGAGCGCTAGCGGAAGGCAATCGAGGATGCGATCAAAGAGTTCTTGGACTTCTGGGGATTCCTTACACAATGTTCTTGCTCCTTAGTCCCCAACTTCCTATTCAACACAAACTCACCTTTTGCCGGAGGGCGTTTGCCCAGGGCGCATTGGTAGAATAGACGCCCAATGCGATTGGTGTCAAGTAGTTGTGGTGACCGAGGCATGAGGGAGAGTGCATCGGAGGCCTGATTTTGAAGCGCAAGGACACACAATGCGGTCAATGCACTTTGCATGTCCACCCAACGACGGAGAATGTGAGGATAGGCCAAGCGCCCCCCTCTTCGTGCTCAGCTTTGGCGGTGCTCCTAATCGTAATCGAAGAACCGTGCCGAGGCAGGAAACCACTCGTAGCATTGCCCTCCGTCCGCTCGTGCACATCGGCCATTGTGATGACTTCGTTGCCACGTCGCCGATGGTATGCCATCCTTAAAGTGCAAAATGCAAGCCTGGCCTTGCTCTTCCCACCCCGCTCTTCCCCGAGTTGGCAGTCCGGACTCTCTGCGACACCGAGTTCGTGCTTTGGTCGTCGAGTGCGTTCGTTGGCGGCTTGTTTGTACAGGACCTGGCGTAGCCGACTGACACCTCCTCGTAGTAGGTGTCAGGTCAAGAGTTCCGTTATGCGCCAATCCAAAGCTTCATGACCAAATGGTCTTTGCGCCGAACAACGTCCGGTATCAACTCGAAGCCGCACTGTTCGTAGAATCTGATTGCTCGTACGTTGTCGCGGTGAACCATCAAGACCAGCCATTGAGGACGCACGTCAGGCTTGCCAGGCCACGACCGAACCATACGCTGCCCCTCGGAAATCAGATGCGCCATTATCTGTCGCGAGTATCTCCGATCCGGTTCGGCCGGCTGCCCTTGGTATCGAACGTCGATCCCAAACATTGGAATCAAGACAACGGTTGCCTTCGCACCATCGGGTGGCGGCCATCTCCAGATCGACGTCCCGATCGAAGCAAAACCGACCGTTTCTCCCCGCTCGGTCTCGAATAGCCAGACACGCGTGCCCCGCTTCATCGAGTCAAGTACGTCAGAACCAAGAATCCATTCCGTAACATGCCTCGACCACGGTTCATCGCCACACGAAAAGCCGGCCAAGCGTGTTTGCTCGGATTCGTTAAACTCAATTGCGTAGAGCTGATGTGGATGCTCCGTCATCCGTGCAGCCTCATTGTCTACGACGAGTGGGGAGCGACTTCGCCTCAATCTTGGGGCGATTCGGCTGCGACGTGTCGCCAAGGGCGCGGGCTTCCGCTTCCGTCATCACATAGTCATCCTGCTGGAAACTTGCCACAGCGTCCAGCATTTCAGCCACCTCAATGTCCGGCCACAAATCACTCGCTTGCACGTTAAGCGCCTCCGCCAGTTTCACGATGGTCTTTTTCTGAGGTCGACAAGTACGATTGAGCATCTGAGAAATCGCAGGTTGCGAACAACCGGCGCGAGCGGCAAGTTCCTGCTGAGAAATTCGTCTTGCGTTCATCAACCCTCGTACCCGGTCGGCAAACGTCGCCTCCTGGGTGTCCATCTTCTGGACTTCGCGAGCCAATGGCAAGTTCTCTGCAGCGACATTGGCTCCCAACGCAACCAAGTCCAGTCCATCTTCTCCACTTCCCGAGTCTGGAAACAGTGCACCGGCAATCGTCATCAACGCTCGCTGACGTTCGGCCGCCGTCGTACGCGGACTTTTAACGACGCCAAGCAGTCTGACCACGACCTCTTGTACAGCGTCGCTGCACTCCGCCAGCGCGCGGCCGAAACGCTTCCGGTCCGGCCCAGGCATCGACCGCAACCACTCGAACAGGCAAGCGACAGAATCGAGCCGCTTGATCGTCTTGGGATCGTCAGGCAGTAGCGTACCAGCCATCACTATTCTCCAATCGAAGATTCATCATCCGATGGCACATGTCCCGAAACGAAGGACGACGAATCCACACTCAACGTAAAGGAATCGCGATTTCCGCCTCATCCAGACTCATCGGCTCACCCTATAACAAAAATATAAGCAAACTTCACCCATGTCAAGCGGAATCCGCAGCCACCAGCGAGTATTCGTCGTAAGTAGTTGATGACAAACGACTTCCGGTCGCAGGAGGGCGACTGTCGCACTTGCCGCGGTAGCGGCGCCGGCCTGATTCAGCCGACCGAGCACGTCGATCAGGAATTGGCTCTCGGTTCTCATCGGCAGCCAAGCTCAATGCGTTTTCGCAGGTGGCGTTCGATTTCTTCAGCGTCCGCGTCTGGAAACTGCCGTCAAATCCCGGCGCGGGCGACGTCGCAGGCGAAGGTATGCAGGTCGAGCGCGATCTTCAGCCGCTCTGCGCCGGTCATGGCCCGGTACCGTTCGATCTGTTGTTCCAGGGCGGCTTCAGGGGTCATTATCAATCGCTCTCACTCGCTTGCCGAGGGTCGATTCTACCCTAACGATGGGCAGGCGCGAACGTGTCGACCGCCGGTAGTGTGGCAGTTTTCTCGGTAACGCCTATCCCGCATATGCGTCTGCTCAATCGCCAACTGCCCATTTCAGCCTTGATTATCACGACTATAACGCCCATGCTCGCGATTTTCCAGCCCCTGCTGGCCCGGTCTGCAGAAGAGAACATGCGGCGGCAGGTCGAGTTCCTCAAAACCGAGATGGACCTATCGAGTGGGTTCGTTTGCGTCCCTCTTGTGCAGAACGAGTATTGCCCACATAGTCGCTCGGATGGTAGAATATCGATATTATGTCACCCAAGCTCACCGACGAAATGCGGGCTGCCCTCATGGCGCAGCCTGGAGGACTGGTCGAAATCGAAGATGACCAGACGCATAAAGTCTACATTCTTATCGAGCAGCCCCAGGCTCGCAGTCTTCTTAGGGATGCCCTTCGCCGCGAGTTGCAGGTCGGTTTCGACCAGGCCGACCGTGGCGAGTCAGAACCGTGGGACATTCAGGAGACGCTAGCCGAGGCCCGCCGCCGTCACGCTGGGCCGCACGACTGATGCCTCACCTTGTCCGCACGCCCCAGGCGAACGAAGACCTGCTCTGAGCCATCGGTTTGCCGTCGCCGTGGCAGCTCAGAAAGCGGTGACATGCTGCCGCACTCCAAGCGACGACTCAAGAACGGCTTTTCCATTTGCTAATCGATGAAGGACGTAGCTTATTTTCACATTGAGCACACCGCAGGAAGTGCCGGCGCGGAACAGAAGCCCAGCCACGGATCGCCCTGGAGTGCAGCAGCGGACTTGCATTTCACGGAAGGGCCACCGGCGGGCTTGCCCCGCCTGGATCTGTGGTCATCCAGCTAACCGTGGGCCACAAGCCATGTTCTCGCCCCGCACGGTGCCGCCGCCGGCGGCGGCGGCACCGTGCGGGGCGAGAATGGATTGGGGGCGTTGCCAGTAGCCAACTGACCACGGCTCCAGGCGGGGCAAGGCTGGGCTGTCAAAAAGTTGGGGTTGACACCATGTTTCGATAGTGCGGTTTTGTTCCCTCCGCTCGCCGCCAATCCAGAAGTCGCTTGTTACGGTATGATTCCGAGTCCCACACGCCACGTACCAGCACCCATTCATCCGCGCCTATTCGCCGGAGGCGATTCGCACCGTAGCCAGGGGTTTCTTTACCCCTGGAAACCATACGCACCACCCCACATCCCCGTTTATTGCCGGTTTGTTCGGCCGCCGCAGGCGGCGGAACAAACCGGCAAACCGGTCGGAACACCCGCGATGTTTTTGCCGCCTGCGGCGGCAAAAGCATCGCGGGAATGTGTTGGGGAATGTGATGCGGCCATGGGTCCTGGGGTAAAGAAACCCCAGGCTACGGTGCTGATCGCCTACGGCGAAAACGCCGGGGGCGGTGCCTGAAGACGCCACGCCCGGCCCCTTTTTCCAGCCGTGCAAGTCCGCTGCTGCACCCATCGCCCAGCCGTGCTTGACCCCCACTCGCACTGAGCCGACAATGGACAGTACGTCCCAGCGCCTCCTGTCACCGAAATGGAGCCCCCGCGATGAAGAGAATCGCAGCCCTCGTTGCCGCCGCTATTCTCCTTTCCATTCTGGCCGTTCCGCCTGCGGCCCAGGCCGCCGACAAGCGGCCCAATGTGCTACTGATCATGACCGACCAGCAGCCGATCTCGATGGTCGGCGCCTACGGCAACCCGCTGGCCAAGACGCCTAGCATCGACCGCCTCGCACGCGAGGGCATGCGGCTGGACGGGGTTCACATTGCCGCCTTCGCCTGCAGCCCGTCCCGCGCGAGCTACTGGACCGGCCGCTACCCACACCATCACGGCATCGTCGTCAACGACGTCGTCCTCTCCGAAGACATCCCCACGCTGGGTAGCGTGCTGCACGCCGCCGGCTACCAGACGGCCTTCGTCGGCAAGTGGCGCCTCGGCGGCAACATGTACGCCTCCGGCGAGAAGACCAAGTGGTCTCACAACCGTATCGCCGACCCCGAGCAGTTCCGCTACGGAAACGAAGGCCCCTGGCGCGGCGGCGAAGATGAACCGCAGTGTGGCTTCGTCGACAAATGGGCTGGCGGCTGGGCACAGTATCACGACTATCTGCGCCGCGTCGGGCTGGGCGACCTGCTGGCCAAGGGCCGCAAGGTGGGCAACCACAACGACCTGCCCAGCGGCCCGGAAGGGACGCACATCCACTCGCAACTGCCCGAAGAACACCACATGGCCGCCTTCTTCGCCGGTGAGGCCGAGCAGTTCATCCGCAAAGATCGCGACTCGAAAAAGCCGTTCTGTATGGTGCTGAGCTTCTACGGTCCGCACCTGCCGGTCGCCCCGCCGCAGCCCTGGGACACGATGCTCGACCCGGCCAGCGTCCCGCTGCCGGAGAACCACGTCGATCCGCTAACCGACAAGCCCGGCTCGCAGCAGAACAACAGCCGCTGCTACAAGGGCGCCACCTGGACCGACGCCCAGTTCCGCGACTACATCGCCCGCTACCACGGCTACTGCGTCTACATCGACAAGCAGATCGGCCGGGTGCTTGCAGCGTTGGACCAGCAGGGCCTCGCCGACGACACGATCGTCATCTTCACCACCGACCACGGCGATATGGTCGGCGCCCACAGCTTCGTTTTCAAGCTCGGCAGCGGCTACGACGAGCTGATGCGAGTCCCCTTCGTCATTCGCTATCCCGGCGGCGTGCGGAACGACGCCGCCAGCGATGCGCTGGTGCAGAGCATCGACGTGCTGCCGACGCTGCTGGACTACTGCGGCGTGCAGGCGCCGGCCGGTGTCGACGGCCGAACCTTCCGCCCACTGTTGGAGGGGAAGATCCAGAGATTCCGCGACTACGTGGTCACGCACACCAACGGGACGATCATGATCCGCGACGCCCGCTGGAAGCTGGTCTACACCGACGCCCGGCCGAAGGCCTTCCTGGAACTGTACGACCTCAAAGAGCGCCCGCTGGAGGTCCGCAACCGCGCGGCCGATCCCCAGTGCGCCGACGCATTGGCCCGAATGAAGGGGCTGCTGGCCACCTGGCTCCACGATTCGGGCCACCCGTATGCCGACGTTATCGAACCGAAGCTGGCCACCGCTCGCACCCGTTCGCCGTCGGCCGACGAACTCGTCACGCCCAGAGTGGCCGACTTCCGCCAGACCGAATCCGACTCGGGCGAGACGATCGCCGAGTTCTCCGTCACCTGGCGCGTTGGCAGCCAGCTCTCAACCGAGGAGCAATACTGGTGCTTCCTCCACATCGTCGCCCCCAGCAGCGGCAATATCGCCACCCGCGACACCCTCTGGCCCGACCCGCCCACGACCGAATGGACGATCGGCGCCGACCAATCCTTCGGCCCAATGCAGGTACCGATCCCCAAGAACCTCAAGGGCGACTTCCCCGTCCGAATCGGCCTCTACAATCCCAAGAAGGGCACCCGCCCCGACGTCGACGGCAACGCCCAGCAGGTCGTCGGTACATTGACCATCGACCGCACTGGTGAGAAAGTGCAACTGAAGTACAAGCCAGGAAAGCCGCACGGACTTGGCTGCACGGCGGAACCGGTTGGTTCGCCGAAGCAACGCCTCCTCACCTGCGACGGGTTCTCCATCCGAAGCATCGACCGGACTCACGCCCCGTTGATCCGGCATCTTTGCCTTGCCGGTAGCGTAGAATATGCCTGGATGAGCCTTGGTCAAGCCTGCGATTCTCAGAGCGACCATTACACGAACGATGCAACTGTGAAGGAGAAAGAACCATGCAACAATCGATCGCAATCGTAACAGCGTTGATCGTAACACTGGCTGCGGCAAGCGGGTTTTGCGAACCGCTTGCCGCAAACGTCTTCATGGAAGGAGAAGGAGCCGTTCTGGCTGAAGTGCCCTGTCCGGTGCAGACGATCGAAGCAGGCGCCGTCATCTTCCTGGACCGAGACTACGTGTTTCACGAGCCTCCGAAAGGCATCGTCGGAAGACCTTTCTTCAAGGCATCCATCGACGGCGGCCTCAGAGTCACCGTGGCCGGCGACGGGCTGTTGACGGTCCTTACGCCGGTCCCGGAGTCCGCATGCTCGAACGTATCCGAACTGGAGGCACTCGGGTTCCAATGGATCAAGGCGCCGGAGGTGTTCCAATGCTTCGGTGAGAAGTTGATCGATCGTTGCCGCATCTATCAGAAGCAGGTTTCCAAGGGCGACCGTATCGAACTGAAGAAGTGGGCGATCGTCGCCGGCTTCAACCCGAAAGGGCAAACCTACTACCGCCCCCATGCACGCGTGCAGCGCGTCATCGAAATGCTGCGGCAAGATACAAGCCGCGTCGATGCACTCCATGAGTCGCAGGACATCCAGGTGAACCAGCCGGACTACGTGGTGTTCGTTCCGAAACAGCCGATGAAGAAGGAACTGCGCGATCCGCTGAAGCGCGGCGATAGCTATAACGACCACTTCCAGGTGATCGAGCACGACGGCATGCTCTACGCCTTCTGGACGCAGGCGACTCGCGAGGCCGCAATCGATCAGCATATCGCCTTCTCCAAGAGCCTCGACAAGGGCGACACATGGACGGAGCCCGTCATCCTGGCCGGTTCGCCCAACAAGAAGAACCCGGCCCTGCTGGCAAGCTGGCAGCAGCCCATGATCAGCAAGTCGGGCCGCATCTATGTCCTCTGGAACCAGCAGGTAACCAGCCGCGGTCCTCACTGCGGCAATATGTTCGGAATCTACTCGGACGATCAGGGCGAAACGTGGTCGGCGCCGAAAATGACGCCGATGCAACGCATGTCACGCGACCCGGAAGATCCGCTGGTTCCGCCGAGCTGGTGCAACTGGCAGCGCCCCTTGCGACTCGGGGAAGGCGGCCGCTTCTTTGTCGGAGTCTCGCGGCACGGCAAACTGCCGGAAGAGACGCGGGGCGGGTGCACCGTCGAGTTTCTCCAGTTCGATAATATCGATGACGATCCCGAGGTGCAGGATATTCGCCTGAGCTGGTTCGCCACCAACGAGAACGTGCTGAAAGTCGAGCACGAGAAGTTCGGATCGGCCTGCGAGGAAGCGGCCATTGTCAAGCTGCCCGACGGGCGTCTGTTTGCCCTGATGCGTACGTGTGCGGGGCACCCGTTCTGGTCGCAGAGCCGTGACGGCGGCCAGAGCTGGAGCAAGCCCACGAAGTTGCTGGACCGTGACGGAGGGACTCCTTATCTGCATCCCCGCTCGCCATGTCCCATCTACGACTGGAAGGGACCGGAAGCAGCCAGCGGCTATTACTTCGCCCTGGTCCATAACACGTTCGATTTCGGCGGCCAGAGCGAATACCAGCACCGCGGCCCGCTGTACCTGATCGCCGGCCGTTTCAATCCCGATGCAGAGCAACCCATCGAGTTCGCTCCGATGAAACTGTTTGCCGCACGTCCCGGCGGAAACTCCTTCTATACCAGCTACACCATGGTCGACGGCAAGGGCGTGCTCTGGTTCCCAGACAAGAAGTTCTACCTGCTCGGTCGGGTCATCGATGAGAAGTGGTTTGAGGGCCTTGGCCAGGTTGGGACGGACTGAAGTCCATGCTGCAGAGACCGCCCGGTTTAGACGTTGGTGCGCCGCGCTGTAACAAAGGGCCACCGGCCGGCTCGAACCGCGAATGCGGTTCTACAACGAAGCCCGGGGGCACTTTGGCGCACCCTGGGACAGCTTCCGAGTCCACCGTGCTTGAAAGCGCCGAGAATCCGTTGCCATTTCACCAATCCGGGAGTAGCCGATTGACCCACACGTCGGCCACATGGTCCCTTTCAGCTTCGAGTGAAGGATTGGCAACGGGTGTGTTTCGCACTTCTTGAGCGGTACGGGGCATGGCCGCGATTGAAACAACAACGACCACAAATGGCAACACAACATACCCAGGAAAATCGAGCCACCCTAGAACCGCGACCCCAAAACAACCAAAGAACCATACCAGTAGCGGAACGACAAGAAGGACGAAAGAAGCCAGTGTTGCAAACATTTGAGTTTTTGCCAAGGACTTGAATTTCACCACATCATCCGGTGTGCGCAGTACCGGCACGACACGTTGAAAATGTCGTAGCTGAAACAAGAGTGCGATTGACATCAGCAAGACAGCAGTCGGTGGCGCAAGCACCAAACCCAAAAAGAGATGTCGCATTCGTTGGTGGTCCTGTCGTTAGTGTCTGACCGTGGTCGGTGCTTCTGATTCGTGCAAACTGACCGAGGCAGTTGTACTCGGTTGTTTCAGCGCCGGCAATCCCTCTGAGGTGGCGCAAGCCGAATGCGCTGTTCGCAAGTCCTTGGCTGGAGAGGACCTGGGAGAGGGTTAAAAATGGTCTTACCCGCAAAGTCGTGATTTTTCTCCGTGTTTTGGCCGCCGACTAGCCGATTTTTTGGATTTTTCGACCACTCCTCCCCTTGTGCGGGGATTAGTTGCGGTGTATAATAGGCCCGTCAGTTACGCACGGAGGCCAACCATGAGAATCCAAGTCCAACTTCCGCTGTTCGCCTGGGTTTGTCTGGAAGACGCGCCCGCTCTGGTCACCCTTCGACGCCTCTTCGAGACCATCCCGGATGGGCCCTTGCTCGAAAGCCTTCGGACATGGCGCGGCCGGGGACGTAACGATTATCCGGTGCTCGTCCTTTGGCGTGTCGTGGTGTTGACCATGGCACTGAGGCACCGGGATGTGGAGGCCTGCTTAGGAGAGCTGAGGCGGAATCCGTCGCTGCAGAAGATCGCCGGCATCGAGTCGCCGGAACAAATCCCCAACGGATGGAACGTCTCCCGCTTCCTGGACGTGCTTGGGCAAGATCCCCATCGGCCGCATCTTGAGGAGATATTCAACGTGATGGCTCAGCGATTGGGCCGTGCCGTGCCGGACTTGGGGGAAAGCACCGCCGGCGATTCGACATGGCTGAATGCTCGGCGCACCCGGGCCGATGCCCAGAAGCACAAAGAGGAAATGGAGCAGAAGAAGGCGGCAGACGCCGGGAAGGAATCATCCAGACCCGCGGCGGCGAGCGGCCCTTCTGAGGTAGAGCGAGGGACCCACGGCCCCGTCCCGTCTCAACAACCGGCAACGATCCAAGGTGCAACGGCTGCGGAGGGCTCAGCCGATTCGGCTGCCGACAAGAGGGCATCGAAGATCGAACTGGACAAGAACGGCCTGCCGCAGCCGGCCGGCGGCCGGAAGGAATACAAGAATGAAGACGGCCTAGTCAGTCGTATTGTGGAATGGTTTGGGTTCAAACTGCACCTGCTTGTCGACACGCGTCACGAAGTGTCCTTGGCGTACCGCATCAGTTCGACAAAGACGGGTGACAACGAGATGCTGCCGATCCTGGTCGATCAGGCCCAAGCGAACCTTCCCGAGGGGCGCATGGCAACGCTCGCTTACGACAAAGCGGCTGACGACGCCAAGGTCCATCAGAAGCTGCACGAATCCGGCATCAAACCGGTCATCCAAAACCGTTCGCTATGGAAGGAGGAGCACGAGAGAATGCTTCCCGGCCACGACGGCAACTCGAATATCGTGTACGATGAGGCGGGTACACTACACTGCTATGATCGCGTAAGTACGCCTATGGTTCGGCACCGCATGGCCTACATCGGCCACGAGCCGTCCCGGGGCACTTTGAAGTATCGCTGCCCGGCGATGCATGAGGGCTGGGAATGTCCGATGAGCTCTCGCTGCAACGCAGGCAAGAAGTACGGCTTGACGGTGCGAGTCAAACAAGAGATCGACCTGCGACGGTTTCCTGCTATTCCGCGTGCCACGAAGCAGTTCGAGCGGCTTTACAAGGGCCGCCCGGCTGTGGAGCGGGTCAACGCGCGGCTTAAGATATTCTGGGGCATCGATGACGGGAACGTCACCGGCGCCGCGAGATTTCACGCTCTGGTCGGCACGGTGATGATCGTGCATGAAGCGTTCGCTACGATGCTGGCCAGTCTACCCCGGCATGAAGGGTCGCTGGGCAAGATGCGGCTGAGCCCGATCGCCAAGGCGATCGACGCGCAGATTCGGGGCAAGGAGTTGCCTCCGAAGCGGCCACGGCGGAAGAAGCCACGAAGCTCTTCCGAGAGGCAGCAGCGTCTGTTCCGCTGACCCGCACAAGGAGAAGACAACACTCGGTCTACAGACAACCACCGCTGGCAAGCTAGCAGTTGCGACGGCGTTCGGGCTTTGGGCCGCGAAGCCCAAGCAGCATGCCTGCTTGCCCCGGCGTATGCTGCGCCTCGCCCTCGGCGCTGACTTCCGAGGGTGCGCCGTATCCTCGCCTCGCTGTGGATCGCCCTGTTGTCTTCCTGAGTGCTTCGCGCCCCCTTCGTCTCCGAAGCGGTCCACCCGCCATCCGGAACGCAAGCCGTACCCGCAGAGGCACCCCTCGTCCTGTCTGTTCTCAGCCCGCGCAGCGTCACTCGCCGGTGCTTATCCCCGGACCACAGCGCATTCGGCTTGGTGGCGCTGTCTTGCTGGGATTTGTGCTCCTCGTACTCGAAACGCGGGAAGCAACTTCAACCTTGTCGCTTGCCTTTCAGCAGTGTGCCTTCTCACGGCCATAACACCTCACTCCACACAGAAGTCCGGAAACGCTTGCTTTGGCTGTACGGATGGCTACAATTGTCGTTGCAAGGCGAGCCCCGCCCCGTATAGGGGGGCAGGGACCAAAGCGTGGTGCATCTTGAGGGCTTGCTAGAATGCCGTCAATACGGGTTCATCGTTCGCCGACGTTTTTCTGGACAGCCGTTATCGGCGTTGTCTGTGCCCACTTGATCGTGTGCTACCCTGTGGCGATATGTCGCGGCTATCCACCGTTCTCCGACAAAGGACTAATCGATCGAGTGCCTAAAGAGGAAGCACCATGGCATTGATTCAATGTGACGCGTGTGGCTGTGTGCATGAATCGACACTTGCCGCCTGCCCGAGCTGTGGAAGGTGTCCGAGCTGTGGGGCGAAGCGTGTCGACCGGCGCCTCTTGAAGGAAATGCGGCTGTGCCCTGAGTGCAATGTGCCCTACTGTCCAGGTTGTGGTCGGTGCCATGCCTGCGGGAGGCTGCGGGTGTTCGACCTGCCGCCCTGTACGTGCGGCCATCCGTTCGATCCGTCGGTTCTCGCGAAGCTGGAGGAGTCATTCGGGGTCCGTGCCTGATTAGTGGAGGTGGAGGAAGGATGTCGAGGCATCCAGAGTCGCC
This sequence comes from Thermoguttaceae bacterium, assembly GCA_040772845.1. Lineage (GTDB taxonomy): Bacteria > Planctomycetota > Planctomycetia > Pirellulales > Thermoguttaceae > PWXP01. Next base: position 1,983,571 of record JAXGXG010000001.1, on the reverse strand, counting down.
TATCCTGTGAATACACGTCTGCCGTATCGGCAACCGTCCACCTCTCCCCCTCTGCTATGGGGCGATGCCTAAATCGCCCCCTCTTGCTGTTGCTGGTCCCGCTCGGCCACCGGGTTGAACAAAGCGGGCATTCTGGAATTGGTGAGTTTGTACTTACTGGAACACGCGGATCGCCCGACATTTGAGCGGAGGGTGCGCGATTTGCGGGCTGAAAGCCGACTACGCCAGGAATGGTCCGAAAGAATGGGGGACGAAAATGGCCGAATTTCGCGGCAATTGGCCGGATCGTGCCTCGGAAGCAGCTTCGCATGAATGGATTTGGCATACCGGTTGCTAAGGTACTTGGCAAACCGGTTGCGCGAGTTCGTAGCTCGCCGAAACGAACGCTGCCGACGGGCAGACTGTACCTGTGTTGTGCCCGGAGCGATTCGGAGTATGAAAAATGACCATTTTTAGACGCACCGTCCTCGGTATGCTGTTTTTCCCTGTGTTGATTGTAGTGACCGGCGCAATCCACGCGCCGGCCGACGATGCCGTTCCAAGCGAGCCTGCGGTTGCCGCGGCCGAAGAAGTGGAATCGGTCGAGGTTGCTGAAGAGGAGTCGGTTCCACCGACGGTGGCCGAGAACTCGTATGCGATCGACAATATGATCCTGTTCATCGCGGCGGTCCTGGTGATATTTATGCAGCCGGGGTTTGCCATGGTGGAATGCGGGTTCAACGAAGCGAAGAACGCGGTGAACGTGTTGTTCAAGAACGTGATCGACCTGTGTATTGGCGTACTGCTGTTCTTCCTTGTCGGGTACAACCTGATGTACGGAACGGACATTGCCAACGGGTTCTTCGCGTGGGGCGGGTTCGGTATTAGCGAAACGCTGGGCCCCGACGTAACGGTGGGAGCCGGCGTGCTGCATCCGCAAGTGGATTGGCTGTTCCAAGTGGCCTTTGCAGCCACGGCGGCCACGATCGTCTCCGGTGCGGTCGCCGGGCGGTTGCAGTTCCGCGGATATCTGGTGTACAGTGCCGTGCTGACCGGCCTGATCTATCCGATCAGCGGGTTTTGGAAGTGGGGCGGCGGCTGGCTGGACGCGCTTGGGATGCACGACTTCGCCGGTTCGCTGGTGGTTCATGCGGTGGGCGGATTCGCCGGTCTGGCCGGCGCCATCGCACTGGGACCGCGAATCGGCCGGTTCACGCCACAAGGCAAGTCCCATCCCATTCTGGGCCACAATATGCCGCTGGCCACCTTGGGAATGTTTATCCTCTGGGTCGGGTGGTACGGGTTCAATCCGGGTAGCCAATTGGCGTTCACCGGGCAGTTGAATACGGACGCCACGGTCCTGATCGCAACGAACACGACCCTTGTCGCAGCGGCCGGCGCCGTGCTGGCCATGCTGTTCGGATGGGTGCTGTTCAAGAAGCCGGACCTGTCGATGGCCATCAATGGGGCCCTTGGCGGCCTGGTCGGAATTACGGCGAACTGCGACTGTGTGACCAACGTCTCGGCCATCCTGATCGGCGCCATTGCCGGTGTGCTGGTGGTCCTTGGAATCATCTTGTTGGACAAACTGAGGATCGACGACCCGGTCGGTGTCTGGCCCGTACACGGCCTGTGCGGTGTGTGGGGCGGCCTGGCAACGGGGATCTTCGGAGCCGAAAAGGACCTGGTCGCTCAGTTGATCGGGTGCCTTGCAATCCCCGTCTGGGCGTTCGTTACGATGTTCGCCCTGTTTGTGATCTTGCAGGCATGTGGTTGGCTCCGCGTCTCCAAGGCCGAAGAGATCGAGGGTTTGGACATTGGCGAACATGGCATGCACGCCTACGGGCTGCCGGAAAGATAGAGGTGACCGATGAAGAAGATCGAAGCGATTATCCGCCATCACAGGCTCGAAGACGTGAAAGACGCCATCGTCGACCTGGGAATCCACGGAATGACCATTACGGAGGTCCGCGGCTTCGGCCGACAGAAGGGCCACACGGAAATGTACCGTGGCGCCGAGTACCAGGTGGACTTCATCCCGAAGATGAAGATCGAGATTGTCGTGCCCGACGCCCAGTTGGACGCGGCCGTCAAGGCCATTGTCGAAACGGCCCGAACCGGCCAGATCGGCGACGGCAAGATCTTCATCTACGACCTGGCCGATACGGTTCGTATTCGAACCGGCGAAACGGGCGAAGCCACGCTCTGATTCCCCCAAGACCCAACATGCACCTCCATTTTCTGCAACATGTACCGTTTGAAGATGCCGCCAACATCGGCCTTTGGGCCGCGGACCGCAGGCATACCACCGCCTGCACGCGATTGTTCGAGGCAGAGGCATTGCCGTCGCTCGATGCGTTCGACTGGCTGGTTGTTATGGGCGGCCCGATGAACGTGGACGAGCACGATGCGTATCCGTGGCTTGTCGCGGAGAAGCAATTCCTTCGCGACGCGATCGAGAAGAAGAAGTACATTCTTGGCATCTGTCTCGGCGCGCAGCTTGCAGCCGAAGTACTCGGCGGGCGAGTTACCTGCAATCGCGAGAAGGAAATCGGCTGGTTTCCGGTCCGGTTGACGGATGCAGGCTGCGCATCGCCCATTCTTGCCGGCCTTCCCGAATGCTTTCTCGCCTTCCATTGGCATGGCGATACCTTCGCCATCCCACCCGGGGCACAGCGGTTGGCCGAGAGCCATGCCTGCCAGAATCAGGCGTTCAGTTTCGGAGGCCATGTCCTCGGGTTGCAATTCCATCTGGACTACTCGGCCGAGAGTATCGAGAAGATGCTGCATCATTGCGGCGACGAGGTGGTCGGCGGCCCCTACATCCAGCCTGCCGCAGCGCTCCGGCAATCCAGCAGCCAGACATCTGCAACCACCAAACTCCTTTTCCAACTGCTCGACAGTCTCCAGACGCAATGGTCACGGAGGACGGACGGGTAGACTGGCGGGACGCGGGCGACAGTCGTCAGATCGATAACAGCAGAGGGCTACGACCGTTCAACATCAGCGCACAACCTACAGCTTCCATCCGGATGCATCCCTCATGGATTTGGTCATTGCCGCGTTACGAGTCGGCCGTCGGTAAGTCTATCCGCCAGCCGCCCCGAAATCGACCCGCCAAATGCTCGTTGCCTGGCGCGCCATCCAGTCCTGGCGCGATTCGATCTTTTCAGGCGTCCACTCGTCGAACTCCTCGGCCACTTTGCGAGTCATGGCGAAATCACTCGCGCGATACACGGGCAATTTGGCCTGATAGGCGGCGTTGCCGATGTCGCGGTTCTGTCCGGTGTGCAGGAGCGTCATATTCCCCAAGCGGTAGACAAACTTCTCGTGATCCGGCTCGCTGAAATGGTCCCACCCGTCGCCGGGATGCTCAGGCAGAATGTGCTCTACACTGATGGTCGCGCTTTCGAAGTCGTAGTCGCACGGAGTCAAACGACGCTCCAAGCTGAATAAGATGTGACGCACCACTCGCTTGTTGCGGCTGTTGGTGGTGCGCAGCTCTTTGTCTCTCAGCGCGGCCCGGAATCGGTTGTCTTCCGGGTAGACGACGGCAAGGCCCTGGATCACCTCGCGAGCCGTAGACAGTTCTCCTTTGGTCAAACGGACAGCCAGATCGTTGTAGACCCGCTCCTGCTCATTCGTCTGCATGTTGCAGATCACGTTATAGCGGAACGATACAATACTGACCGTCCGCAAGATGCGGCGGAATGCAGGCCGATCCTGCTCGCCGAAACGGACGAATGCCGCCAGCAGCAACGACAGGGGCTGCCGCACGTTGTACATCTGGAGTTCCTTGATATGCTGGCTCTCGTCCGTGTCCCATAACTCGTCGAACGGGTTGCGCAACGCTCGGTAGATTCCGGCGTTCTGATCCAAGTTGCGAATCAACTCGAACGCCTAAGCCTTGCTGCCGATCTCGCGGCGGATCGTCTTGAACAGGTCGGCCCTGCGCACCAGCTTGTTGCGGCTGTTCCAGTAGATGCGTAGAAACTCGGGGAAGTTCTCGCTCTCCAGCATCCCGACAATCGCCTCCCAACGCTCCTCCAGGGCCTTCAGTTCGGTGTCGTGGGTCGTTTCGCCATTGACCACCGAGAACAGGTAGTTCTTCAGCAGATCGGTTGACGAGAGCCGTACGCCCCGGGCATTCAGCGTCTCGAACACTTTGAAGGCATTCAGTTCGTCCGTTACCGTAATGACCGTGAAGAACAGCTTGTCGACTACGGTATCGACGAATCGCGCCACCGATTCTCCGCCGATTCCGACATGCTGCTTGATCCGTTCCTTGAACCAGGCAAACGCCTTTCGCAATAGATGTTCCGATGCGCTCAGGCCGCGCTGCGGGATCTTTTCCAACGGCACCAGATAGCTCTGATAGAACCGGTCGTTATGCCGATTCAACTGCAGTTTCGACTGTGGCAGCAGTGTGACCGGGTCCAGGTAGCCGATGTAGCTGCCGCGGAGTTGCTCGGCGCGTCGTGCATCATTCCCATTGCCCGCCTCCGACAGCTCGTTCAGGTAGGAGATGGCCGCCAGGATTAGCAGACCTTCCGCTTGTTCAGAACCGGGGCTAGATCAAAATCCTTGGATCGCTCTGTGTCCAAACCGATGCATTTCCGCTTTACTTCTGCAGCCGTATCACCACTTTTCGCACGAGGGCGCGCGGCGCCAGCCGCACCAGGAATGCGCCGATGCGATTGGTCCATCCGGAGATGACCAACGGCTTGCGCCGGCGATAGGCGCGGTAGCCTATTCGGGCAACGGTTGCAGCGTCCATCATGCCGAGTTTGAAGATGAGCGTTTCGCCCATGCCTGAATCGGCGCCGAATCCGGTTTCTGTCGGCCCCGGCGCCAGGCACGTGGCGCCGACACCCGTACCGGCAAGCTCCTCGGCCAGGGCCTCAGTGAAGGACAGGACGAAGGCCTTCGTCGCGTAGTAGACGGCCATGCCGGGACCCGGCTGGAAACCGGCGGTGGAACCCACGTTGAGAACGCCGCCACGCCCTCGCTGGATCATTCCCGGCAGAAAGAGCCTGGCGAGGAGCATCAGGGCGACGACGTTGACTTGAACCATGTCCAACTGCCGATCGATCGGAAGCTCTGCCACCGTTCCCACGGAGCCGAACCCGGCGTTATTGACGACAACGTCTACGATAATCCCCTGGGCGGTAAGCTGATCAAAGATCTCCTGCGGGGCCGCAGGGTTTGCAAGATCCTTGGCCAGGACCAGGACCTGGATACCATGCTCTTGCCGCATGGCCGCGGCCAGCGAGTCGAGTTTGTCTTGGCTCCGGGCGACCAGTATCAGGTTGCACTTGTCGGCAGCGAACCGTTTCGCCAATTCCAGCCCGATCCCCGACGAAGCCCCGGTGATCAGCACGGTTTCCTGTGGCATATGCGCCCTCGTGTCTTTTCTGGCGGTGTCTTGATGAACCCTGCGATGCGTTCGCATCAGACCAAACGATTCCAGAAATCTACCAGATACCGCCCATGCAGGCGAGGGCCGCTTCGCATCGGCTTGGCGACGTGGCGAGTGTTCTTGGCTCATCCGTTTTTGGGTGCGAGGCGGCATGGTTGAAGTCCCGCCTTCAGGCGGTTTTCCTTTCCGGCTGAAGCCGGGACTCCAACGGGTCGCTGTTCGCACCGAGGAACGGAAGGGCCGTGTTCTTGCGAAGCAGCGTCGTCAGGATACTGCGGGCTACTGAAGCCAGCGGTCGAACCAGGCGACGGTCTGTTGGGCCACTTCGCTGGTGGGATCCACCCAAATGACAATATGGCCGTAGGCCGGCACGGAGACAAGCTGGCTGTGGTTCGGCGCGGCTTCGTGCAGGCGGATACTGTGACGGTGCGGTACAACCCAATCGTTTGTACCGTGGACCAACAGCACCTGGGCCGAGGTCCGCTGGATGGCGTCGACCGCGTCGGAACCGTCCGGGTCGAACTCGGCCAGGCGGCCGGCTTCGTCGATTGCCTCCTGGTACATCTGTTCGGGGATAACCCAGCCCAGCCCCGGCGCCATGAGGCGGCCGAAGTGCGGGATCTCGTCGCGCACCGTGCTGAACGGCGCCACCGCCACCACCGCCTTGATCCGCGGATCGCGCGCGGCCAGGTGGATTGCGGTCGTCGCGCCATACGAGATACCATGGACACCCAAGTTGCCGGCCACGAGGTTCCGCCGCTGCAGTTCGTCGATTACCTGCGACAGGTCGGCCGCCTCGCGCACACCGAACGTCAGGTGCGATCCGCTGGAGCGACCGTGGCCACGCAAATCCACCAGCACCGCCCGATAGCCGTTGTCGGACAGGGCGTTGGCGACAGGCATCATCGTTACGGCCCGGGCCAGAATACCGTGAACGACAAGGATGGTGCCTTTCGGTTCGACCTGGTCCGGCGGCTCGATAATCGAGACCGACAAAGTTGCCTCGGGCGGGCCGACCGGCACCTGGAACGTCTCGTTGGCAATACCGAACATCTCCTCCATCGGCGGCACCGGATTGTTGGGCGACGCCCAGAGGTTGTGCCGATTCGGCGAGGAGACCATCAGATAGGCAAGCGGCGTAGTACAGCCGGTCATCGCCGTACAGGTTAAGAGAATCAACAATCCAATCAACCGCGATCGTGGCGCATGTCCCATTACCGTCCTCCTTGACGTCGTACACCCGATTCACCCAGGCCTGCCGGTTGCCTTCATGGCAACGTTCCCTCATGACTTGAGGTCAGATGAGAAGCCTCGTTTCAATTCTCCAGGCGAGACGATCGACCAGATATCACGTCGAATTTTCAGAAAAGCCCACTCGCTGAACTCTGGCCGGATGCAGAGTAGGCAGTCTGGGCGTTCCGGGTAGCCTCCGGCTCTTCTGGGCGGCCATTGTATCCGGCGCCTCAACAACCAGGCAAGGCAGATTCACACGCAAGCTGCACCAGACCAAGGCGAGCGTAGCAGCGGACCTGGATTTCACGGAAGGGCCACCGGCGGGCTCTCCCCGCCCGGGGCCGTGGTCATCCAGCTAACCGTGGGCCCCGGGCGGGGCGAGCCCGCCGGTGGCCTTTTTGCAGCGGTGCAAGTCCGCTGCCGCAACTGGCCGCAGGCGTTCGGGCGAGAATGCAGCACTTTGGGGGTCTTTCGTTGCACCTCCTTTTTTCCAATGTAGGGGTAGTTGACAACCAGTTTCCAAAACTGGTATACTAGACCGCAACGCTCGGATGCCAGTGCAGCCGCGGCTGTCATCCTCGTCGCGACGCAGTTGATCTCCAAGGGACGATTCCCCGATTACCAGCGCTGCAAACCCATGGCCAAGAACGACTCGCTTAGTCAACTTGCCTACGAGGCCATCTACGGCCGGTTGCTGGCCGGCAGTATTCCGGCCGGGCAACGCGTTTCGGAAAACGGGATCGCACGTGATTTGGGTATGAGTCGCACGCCGGTCCGCGAAGCCATTCGCCGGCTGACGCGCGAAGGCATGCTTTATCAGGTGCCCCGCAGTGGAACTTATGTGTCGCAGCCTGACCGAAAACGCGTTGTCGAAGCCTACGAAATGCGGATCCATCTTGAATCGCTAGCCGTGGCCAAGGCGGCGCGGGATATGTCGGCCACGGAGATCGCGCAACTGGGGCAGATGGTCAACCAGATGCGCGATGCGACGCGAGAGTTCCGCGCGTCGGGCGCCAGGGTGATTTCCGGCGATCTGCTGCATAAGTTCGCTTCGGCCGATATGCAGTTCCACCTGCTCATCCTCCGCGCGGCCGACAATCGGATGCTGTTCCGCACCGTTGCCGAGATCCTGTTGCAGAAGCAGACGCTCACGTTCCGTGGCTCGGAGCATGACCTCCGCCTGCTGGCCCGCGTGTGGTTGTTCCATGCGCGTGTCGCCCGCGCCGTACGCCGCCGAGACGCACGGGCCGCTCGGCACTGGATGCGCGCCCATCTGCGCGACAGCCGCCGCAACGCCTTGGCCGCGTTCGACCGGCAACTGGGGCCCCATGGCGATGCCGCCGGCCCGGCCGATCTGACCGGCGTGGTCGAACGGTTGATCCAGCGGGTCGGGCGGGGGGCGACCGGTGCAGTCCAACGAACCGCCACTGAACCCGTGGGCGCGGAGTCAGGAGAGTGACGACATAACGCTGAACCAAACAGCCAATGCAACACGCCGGGGACCGCCGCGAGCGGGGCACCGACGTCGGACTTCCAGTGCGACTACACAACGACCCTCTGTTCTGGAGACCCAAACGATGAGACACATTGCACTTCTCGCCGCCCTGCTGGCGCCGGTTACGATGCTGCTGTGGGGCAGTGTCGCGGCCGATGGAGGCGTGGTTTACCGCGAGGTTTTTCCGAATGACGCCACGAATACTACGAACATTATGACGGTGGCTGCGGAAGCGGAAACCGGCTGGATGGTCCACATGGGCGCCACTGCAGTAAAGGACGTTGGCCCTTCGGGCTGGCGGGTTTCATGGGCTTCGCTCGATACCAGCCCGACGGCGGCGGCCGCTGTACACTCGAATCCGCAACGCGTTCCCAACGAAAACCGGGGATACTTATGGCACGGAGCGGACGTTGACGACAAGCCCAATATCCTTTGGACGGACGAGTACACGGTCGACAGAAGTATCTGGAACATCACCGAAATCGCCTGGTGGCAGAACAACGTGGGCGGCGATACGCCGCTTCGCGTGGCTCTACAAATCGACGGCAATTGGTACGCCAGTGCGTACGATTATCGCGGAACGACAGCCGTTCGCCGATCACTCGACTTCGCCACGACCAATTGGCTATCCCTCAGCTTTGTCCCTGATGCATCGGGTGCGCCGGGTTCGTTGGCGCTCGGTTCGTCCACGACCTTGCCCACCACGGGTGATATTTCGGCCTTCGGTTGGTTCACGGAAACACGCACCAACCAAATACGGCTCGACTCGTTCGAAATCCAGGCAGACCCGACCGACCGGTACCTGATCTATCGGGAGATCTTTCCGAATGATGGCAGTGGCAGTAACATCTACTCCACCGACGCCAAGGGCAAGACGGGTTGGACCGTTCATTACGGCCCGAATGCAGCCGAAGACGATACGTCCGGCGGAGGCTGGCGCATTTCGCGCGACCCACTCGACACCAGTGCCACTGCGGCAATCGGCGTGAACTCAAACCCACAGCTTGTCCCACCGGATAATGAGGGGTATGTGTGGCACGGAACCGGCGACACAGGCGTTGCGAACATTCTCTGGACGGACGAGTACACCGTGGATCGCAGCGAGTGGGCCGTGACGGAAATCCGCTGGACCCAGAGGAACGTCGCGACGGACCCCATTCGGATAGCGGTGCAAATTGGCGACGATTGGTATGCCAGCGATGAAGATTTCGCCGGAACGGGGCTGCGATCTCAATCGCTTGACTTCACCACGGCGCAGTGGCGGTCGCTTGATTTTGATCCGGGCTCATCCCTGGTGCTCGGCTCGCTGACAACCTTGCCCGGCACCGGCGATATTACGGCCTTCGGTTGGTTTACCGACAGCCGCACGAACACATTGAAGCTCGACTCTTTCGAGATTCGCGGTGTGCCGGAACCGGCCGCGGCGCTCCTGTTGTCACTAGCCTTGATGGCAATGGCGGCTTGGCGCCGCGGAGCGATAATCGCATAAGCAGAAGTGGTTCGCGCTCACTGCGGGATGGCAACGTGTCATTCAAACGCATGGCAGAAGCATCCGCACGGGTTCGTTTCGTAAAGGCCGGAGGGTCGCTGTTTGTGAAACGCATCCACAACGGCGTAGGATGAGGAGATAACAACATGAATCGGCCATTTCGCCGACGAGCTTTTACTCTGGTCGAACTGCTGGTGGTAATTGCAATTATTGGAATCCTTATTGCGCTCTTGCTCCCGGCGGTCCAAAGCGCGCGTGAAGCCGCTCGCCGGCTGCAATGCAGTAATAATCTAAAACAACTCGGTTTGGCCTTGCATAACTACCACGCGGCGATTCGGTCGTTTCCGGCTGGCACGTCGACGAGTGTTCCCGAGCAGTGCCGCAATAGCAGTTGCCGTGGCAATCCCATGTACGTGCCGTTATTGCCATACATGGAGCAGGCGGCGCTCGAGGAACAGTACGACTACACCGGCGATTGGGGCTACGCCGGGTGGAACCATTCCGCGCAGAACACGGCTCTAGCCGTCTACAAATGCCCGAGCGTGCCTCTTTGGGGAGACATCCAGAACCGGCGCGACTATTTCGGCTCTGCCGGCGGCCGGCAATCGAGCTGGACGTGCCGTCTTGGCGAGGTGTTCCGCGACGGGCTCTTTTGTATCAATCAATGGGTGCGCATCGCCGATATCCGCGACGGTTCGTCCAACACCATCGCCATGGGTGAGAGTATCCACCCGGCCAAGTGGGGATTGGGCGACGGCTACGCGGACCCCATGGTGGGCGGACCGGTCAGTTGGAAGTACGGCGCCGACTGCAGCAGCCCGTGCGGGCGCGACTCGGTTCACTCGGTAGGCCGCGCGGCTCGCGTAACCAAGCACCCAATCAACGCCGACATCCGCCCCATGGACGATACGGACAACAACGAGTATCCATTCGGGAGTTCCCATCCAGGTGGCGCCCAGTTCGTAATGGCCGATGGCCACGTCCGCTTCCTTTCGGAAGCCATCGACGTGGACTTGTACCAATCGCTTTCGACCTACGCCGGCGGTGAGCCGGTAAGCCCTCCATAATTGTCGCTTGCCGAAAGGATGCTCGCACGATGCCAACCGAGAAGCTCCCATTGCGATTTGCCGTGCCCATTCTCATGGTCCTGCTTTGTGCGGCTACTGCCGGATGCGGCCGGGGTGGTCCGAAGACGCACCCGGTCGCCGGCAGGGTTACCTACATGGGGAAACCGGTAACGCAAGGCACTATTGTCTTCTATCCCGAGGAAGGGCGGTCGGCAATGGGCAACATCGAGACCGACGGCTCATACCGGTTGAGCACGTTCCACGCCGGCGACGGCGCCCTTCCCGGCCGGCATACGGTAACCATCACTTCAATCGCCAATTCCGCATCCGGACCGGCTTCACTTGAAGAAGAAATGGCACAAGGAATGGAAGGCCACTACGAAGGCGCCGTCGAGTGGCTCGTCCCGGAAAAGTACTCCCGCCGCCACAATACACCGCTAACCGCCGAGGTGCCCGCTGCTGGCCGAACCATCGATTTCGACTTGATGCAATAGCCTCGACCATTCACCCAGTGACCCAAATCCGCCAGAGCCGCATCAGACCAATGAAGCATTGCGTTTTGAGCTAAACACCAAGACACGCCTCTTTCGTCTTCCACAATAAGGAGCACCCTTCCATGACGTTCCAACACACTCTGGTTCTATCGCTTGCGCTTTCGCTCCTGCCAGCTACCGCGCCGGCGGAAGAGTCGCGGAAAGACTGGCCCTCGGCCATTATGCCGAAGGTCTACTTCACGCCGGGCGAAGAGTATTCCGACGCAGTCCGCAAGTTTCAGGGCATTCCTAGTCTGGAGCGCGCGGCCGGCGGCCGACTTTGGGCAGCCTGGTACGGCGGAGGTGTTGGAGAAGGCCGCCACAATTACATTATGCTGGTGACCAGTGGCGATGACGGCAAGACATGGTCGGACCTGAAGGCGGTGATCGATCCGGATGGGGACGGCCCGGTCCGCGCGTTCGATCCGTGCCCGTGGGTCGATCCGGAAGGCAATCTGTGGCTGTTCTGGTGCCAGGCAACGCGCGGCGGGGGCGGCGACCCGGTGACCTACGCCATGACCTCGGAGAATCCAGGGGACGAGAATCCCACTTGGTCGGAGCCGCGGTTCATTCACGATGGCGTGATGATGTGCAAGCCAACGGTTCTTTCCGATGGCGCGTGGCTGCTGCCGACGGCCATCTGGCGCCGCGACGAAAGTTGCCGCATTGTCGCATCGACCGATCGCGGTGTAACCTGGCAGCTTCGGGGGACAGTGGACGTACCCGACCCGAAGCATCGCAACTGCGACGAACCGATGCTGATTGAACGCAAGGACGGCGCGCTTTGGCTTCTTGTGCGTACCGGCTATGGAATCGGCGAGAGCACGTCGGCCGACGGCGGTCGGACGTGGACGCCCGTTATGCCATGGTCGGTTAAGCATACAACGTCGCGGTTCTTCATCCGCCGCTTGAAGTCGGGAAACCTGCTGCTGGTCAAGCACGGAGCACTGGACCAGCGCGCCGGCCGATCGCACCTGACGGCGTACCTGTCCGACGATGACGGCAAGACGTGGCAGGGCGGGCTGCTGCTGGACGAACGAGGCGGCGTTTCCTATCCCGACGGCGCCCAGGCGGAGGGTGGTTGCATCTACATCATTTACGACTTCGACCGAACGGGGGAGAAGTTCATCCATATGGCCGTCTTCACCGAAGCCGATATCCTGGCCGGCAGATGCGTGAGCGATCAGGCCCGGCTGGGCATCGTGGTGAACAAGGCTGACGGCGTGAACCCACGACACGGAGCCCGTGCAACACCTGCTAAGATCGAGTTCGACGCCAACGCCGATGGCAAGCCCATGTTGACCGGCGGGGCAGCCGAACTCGAATCGGCGGAAGGCAGTATTGAGCTGGTCAAGGTTGGGGCGACATTGTTCACCAATCGGGTTTACCGAATACACGCGATTCCCACAACGCTTGCCGGGAAGCGATTCGTCCACGGGAGTATCGACGGAGGACGCTACACGTGCCGCAAGAAGGGCGTTGTATTCGTGGCAACCCCGTCGGAGGGACGTAATCCTGACAGTTTGGCCGGCGTACTTACCGGGCAGGGATTCGTCAAAGTTAAGCTTCCGGAGTTCCTGCTGTTCGACGAGGCGAACGCGCCGGGCAACGTCTGTACGACCTACCAGAAGGTGCTTGAGACGGGCGAGACGCTGAAACTGGGGAAATGGGGCGTGGTGGTCTTTTAGCATCGCGGGACTGGCCCGTCATGCGCGCCACCACGGCAAAGGCTTGGGGGCGCGCCATGCGGATGCTGCAAGCAAGTAGATCGTTGGTGGGTCCGCACAAGCCGCAACCGAGCTGATTTACGGCCCGCCGCCTGGAACAAGACCGGCATCAGCGACCGATGCCCCAGCAGAAGAAGCGGCTTGTTTGACCCACCCTACCTATCGTGAATAATCCGGGATAGAAGGAAGCAGCCAACATTGAACACCGAAGCAATCCGGCAATTCCGGACAACCCTCGGCCGCCGGGCCGTGTGGGGGCCGTTCTCCAAATCGGCCGATCCGGCCGTGGTCGAGGCCATCGGCCATGCCGGCGCCGACTTCATCATTCTCGACATGGAGCATGGCCCCTGTTCGCTGCGCGACTTGGAGCATCTGATCCGCGCGGCAGAACTGGCAGGTGTGTTGCCCATTGTGCGTGTTCCGGAGCAGGGATGGCAGATGGTCGGCGCCGCGCTCGACCTGGGCGCCGGCGGCGTGCAGATGCCGCAGGTGCGCTCGGCCGACGACGCGGAACGGTTGATTCGCCATGCTCGCTTCGCGCCGCTGGGCGACCGCGGCGTGTGCCGCCACGTGCGCGCCGCCTGCTATTCGTCGCTCGACAAGCAAGCGTATTTCACCGTAGCGAACGAGGCCGTGGTGGTGGCGCAGCTTGAGGGAAAGGAGGCGCTGGCCAACCTCGACGCCATTCTTGCCGTCGAAGGCCTCGACGTCGTCTTTGTCGGGCCGTATGATCTTTCGCAATCGCTTGGCGTGCCGGGGCAGGTCCAACACGCTTCGGTCGTCCAGGCCGTGGCCGAGATTGTCCGCCGGGCCGGCGAGGCAGGCACCTTCGCCGGGACCTTTGTCGAGACCATGGAGCAGGCGGCATTCTGGCGTGAACAGGGTGTCCGATACATTTCCTACAGTGTGGATATCAGCTTGCTGTATGGTTGTGTGCATGGCCTGGTGGAGCAGTTTCGCGGACATGAAGGCAAGATGCCCTTGGCCGGAATGCACGCCGGCAAAAGGACTCGGCACGATGCGGGCTGAATCCGGAAGGAAAACGCATGAACGACTTGGAACCAACTCGTGAAAACCCTGCAACGCCCTCGCTGCTGGCCCGCGCGGGCCGTATGATCCTGGCCGTGGGGCCGGGCATCTTCTGTATCGGGTATACGGTGGGAACCGGTAGTGTCACGACCATGTGCAAGGCCGGTTCTCTGGTCGGACTCGATCTGCTGTGGCTGTTGGCGCTCTGCTGCCTGTTCATGGGGTTCCTCATGGAAGCGTTCGGCCGGTACGCGGTGGTGACGGGGCAGACGGCCATTCACAGCTTCAAGGAGCATCTGTGGTGTGGGCGAACCATTGCCGTGCTCGTCGTGCTGGGCGTGGTGCTCGCCCAATACGGGGCCGTCATGGGGATCCTCGGCCTCTGTTCGTCGATGATTGTCGACGCCATGCAAGATCACGGCCTTGGCGTGTCTGTTTCACCCTACTGGGCCGGACTCTTTACGGCAATCGTCATCGTGGCGGTTCTCTACTCGCTGATACTCGTCGGCCGCTATGCGTTCTTCGAAAAGGTCTTGATCTTCTTCGTTACCCTCATGGGACTTGCTTTCCTTGCATCGATGGCCGTTGTCCTGCCGTCTGCCAAGGCGTTTGCCGTAGGGTTGGTTCCCAAACTTCCGCAGACTGAGGGGTCATTCGTGCTGGTGCCGGCCATGGTCGGCACGACCATGGCGGCCGCGACGTTCGTTGTGCGGCCGCTTCTGATGAAGGGAAAAGGCTGGGACGTTGCCCAGCGGCGGGAACAGACTCGCGACAGCGTGACTGCCGCTGTGCTGATGTTTGTCATCTGCACGGCCATCATGGCAAGTGCGGCCGGCGCCTTGCTGGCAAAAGGGCACGTGGTCGAGCGGGCGATGGACATGGTCCGGGCCCTGGAGCCGGCGGCCGGGAGTATGGCCGTACTGCTGTTCCTTGCCGGGGCCCTGAGCGCAGGACTCTCATCGCTGTTCCCGATCATCATGGTCGCGCCGTTGCTGATAGCCGACTATCGCAACGGCCAGATGGAAACACGCACCCCCCTGTTCCGTATCCTATGCGCCGTCGCCTGCCTGATCGGGCTTGTCGTGCCGGTGCTCGGCTTCAACCCGGTGCAGGCGCAGATTGTCAGCCAGATCGGCGGTGTCTTCGTCCTGCCACTGAGCATCGGCGCGATGATCTACCTGGTCAACCGTCGCGACCTGATGGGCGAATACCGTGCGGGCATCGTTCTGAACGCCGGCCTGGCCGCGGCCTTTCTGTTTTCCGTGCTGATCACCTACACCGGCTGCGTTGCCATAGTCGGGCAGGTGCAGCAGTTCTGGGGCGGCCCCGGCGCTTGACACCAGCCCTCGTCGCGGTAAACTGAAGTGTGTGGATGTGTCCTGCGATGGCGTGGGACGATTACATTGTCCGGTCAGAGCAGGGTTGCCGTGTTTCAAATAGCGTTTACCGCTGAAGCGGTCGATGACCTGCGAACTCTCCGCCGGTACGATCGTCAAAAGGTTGTGGATGCCATTGAACAACAACTTGCGTATCAACCCGACGAAGCCTCTCGCAACCGAAAGCGATTGCGGCCGAATCAGTTAGCACAGTGGGAGCTTCGGATTGGCAGTTTTCGCGTCTTCTACGATTCGGATACTGCGTCGGCGAAGGTGACCGTTGTGGCAGTGGGTCATAAGCGGGCAAACCAGCTTTTCATTCGTGGTCAGGAGTACACATTGTGAAGACCGTGAGTATCTCGCAAGACTCTAACGAAGTCAACGCGCTACTTGCGCAAGCACGGGATGACGACATTCTGGTGCAAACAGCCGACGGCACCGAGTTTGTCGTGAGTATTGTCGACGACTTCGACCATGAGATCGCACGTACCCGGCAAAATACAAAGCTTATGGCTTTGCTTGAAGAGCGGGCGAAGCAAACCGAGAGCGTGCCTCTAACAGAGGTGCGCCATCTCTTGGGCCTGTCTGACTAGTGCCGGCGTGCAACTTCCGCCAACGCCGCTGTGCGATGCACTTCCGGCTGCCGTGTCAGGCCAATGCGGCCCGCGCCACGCGAAGCACGTTGCCGCCGAGGATCTTTTGGATATCTGTATCGCTGTAGCCGCGCTGCACCAGGCCAACGGTGAACAGGGGCCAATTGGTCCATGCCAGGCTGGCGGGGCCGCCGGGGCGGGCGGTCTTCGGCACGCGATCGTAGGGCGGCCACAGGGAACGGAACGGCTCGCGCTGCTTGGGCCGGGACGGGATCTTCTTCTGCTCCGCCGCGGCATTGCGCGAGGTATACGCCACGTCGGTTCCGATGGCGACGTGATCCGCCCCGAAATGCTTGACGACGTGGTCGACGTGGTCCAGCAGGGCCGTGATATCGGCCGTGCCGCCCAAAAACGCCGGAATCGCACAAATGCCGACATAGCCGCCCGTATCGACGATCGCGCGGATCACATCGTCCGGCTTGCCGCGATAGTGATTGTGCAGGCTGCAGCAAACCGTGTGGCTGGCGACCATCGGACGATCGGACGCCTTGGCCGCGTCGGCACTTGTCTTCCATCCGGAGTGGGCCACGTCCACAATCACGCCCTGCCGGTTGAGTTCCTTCACGGCGGCCCGTCCGAAATCGCTCAACCCGGCATCCGAGGCTTCGCCGCACCCGTCGCCCAGCATGTTGCGACGCTGGTACGTCATGTGCATCATGCGGATTCCCAACTGGAAGAAGATGCGCACGTAGCTCAGTTCATCTTCGATCGAATCCCAACGCTGCCTGAGCGGAACGCCGTTGCCGGTAAAGTAGAGGCAACGGCGACCTTGCTGCTTCGCTTGCTCGATTTCGTCGGGGGTGGCCGCCTTTGGGATGTAGTCGCGCATCAGGTCGGTGGCATAAGTGAACCAGGCCAGCCGCTTCAACAGACGCAACGGATCCTGCCCCTCCTGCCCGGCATTCTGAAAAATGCAGGTAACACCTGACGCCTCGAACGCTTGCTGGAACTCGGCGCGTTCGGTCGGATCGGTCGCCCAGCGCGTCTTGGACATATCTTCCCGCATGTCCTCCACCTCGTCGGGCGAGGCGCCGGCCTCTACGGCGGTGCGGATTGCATCACCATCGACGGCCGCGCGCGGCGCGAAACCGTACGAATCGAATACGAGCGACGCCTTGTGCAATTCCAAGCCGTGCTCCAGTTGAGCCGGAGTGGGCTTGAGGATGTCCAACGCGATTTCCCGCGGCCGTTGGATCGTCTCGTTCTCTTCCCACGAACCGCCGGTTGGCGAGGCGGGCTCCGGCGACGGTTCTGCTTGCAGCGTGGGGCCGGTTGCCCCGAGTGCAGCAATCGCCAGTGAAGACTGCAAAAAACGGCGACGATCGAGAGAGGGGAGTCTCATGCTGTGCCTCCAGGAGGGGGGTGAGTGGCGTATCCTCCGAGTGCGCTATCGTAGCCACGAAACGCCGATGGGTCAATTTCTTGGGGCGGCTGGTCGAAGGAAATTGACCAGCCCCGGGCCATGTCGGCTTATAATAGAGCAATATGCGATGGTTTCTATTGCTACTGGCGAGTTCCCAACTGCTGGGCTGCGGGTGCCGCGATGCGTCGGTCGCCCCGAACGAGCCGGCAGGGGTGCTCTGCGCGGACTCGCCAGACGGAGTCACAGCGCCGCAGGAATCGCCTGCAAAGCTGGACCAGTCGCCTCAGCAAACGGCTGAGCGGGAACCTCTGTGTGACGAATCCCTTGCAGCTCAGGACGAGGCGCCGCGGTTTGCGCCGAATGATCGCTACGGCTGGCCGGAGGATTTCTTGCTTCCGCTGGTCATCGAGTTCGAGCCGACCGAAGTCCCTGAAGCCATACGTGGACCATCTCCGCCCATTGAACAGCCGCAATGAACCGGCAGAATCGGCATTGCCTGCGTATTCCGCATAGACGTTCGTGCGACGCGTCAGGCACTTGAAGTGAGGTACACTGTCGTGGTACCCTGAAGAGGTTTGTCCCAAAGTCTTTCGAGCAGAATGAGGTGTATCGTGCGAATGGCGTCTTGTGGAATCCGAAACGCTATCCTCACGGTGCTGGTTTGGTGCCCCATGAGCTTTGCCCAGCAGTCAGGGGCCTGTCGGGAGTATCACCCATGGGGTGAGTTCCAGCCAGGTGCGTGGAAGCTGGTGCGGGTTCTGACCGAGACACTCGACGAGAACGGGCTGGTTACCGGCACGACAACCACCGAGACTCGCACCACGCTAATGCAGGCGGATGAGCGGGGCATTACGCTCGAGATCGCGACGACGGTCGAAGTGGCCGGCAAGCGGTTCGAGGCGGAACCGCAGACCTTGGACCAGGGCTATTTGGGGCAGATGGAAACGCAGACGTCGCGGCCGGCAAAGGTCTCGTCTGCACGCATTACCATCGGCGAGCAGTCGATTCCCTGCGATATCCAGGAGGTTACGATTGTCGGGCCTGGTACGCGCACCGTATCGAAGGTCTATCTGTCGGATGCCGTGGAGCCCCATATTCTCAAGCGTGAGAGCGTGACAACTTCGGTCGATGGCGACGAGAGACTGGGCGAGACTTCCATCGAGGTGATTGCGTTGGATCTGCCGTTTCGGGTCCTTTCCGAGATTCAGTCGACGGCCCACGTGCGGTCGATCAAACGCCACCCGAAAGGCGTCGTCTTCACCCTGTCGGTTACCTCGCCCAAGGTGCCCGGCGGCGTGGTATCGCATTGGTCGAAGGAGCTGGACCGAACCGGACGGGTGATTCGCCGCAGCACGCTGGAGTTGCTGGACTACGGCGTGGAGAATGAGCCTATGCGTGCCGGCCTGTTCGGCCGGCCCCGTTCGAGGCGTGGCTTGCGACCCGGGCCGTAGGGCTTGCGCAGGAACCCGTGGCAGGCCGCGGAAATCCGTGCTTTTTCGCGACCGAGACACCAGGGGCTGGAGGGGGCAGTAAATCGCAACCTCTTCTCTGGAAAGTACTTGTGCGTCTTTGGCGTGATATTTCTGCGTATCGGCACGTCGCTTGCTATTGGATTGGAGGAAACCGTTGTGCGCCCGGGGGCTAGCTGCACCTGGATGTTAACTGCGCCGGAGGAGTACGCATGGCAACGAGCATTGCCCAGAAGAACGGAACCTTTTTACAAGAGGTTATCGACAATACGCCGGATGGCGAGCGGATCGTCCACTGCCTCCAATGTGGGAGTTGTGGGGGGTCCTGCCCGAGCGGAGCCGATATGGAATACACGCCGCGCACCTTGATCGCCATGATCAATGCCGGCGATCGCGAGGGAGTCCTTGCGGCGAATACCATGTGGGCTTGCGTCTCGTGCTACTTTTGCACGACGCGATGTCCGCAGAAGATTCCGATCACCGACCTCATGTACACGCTCAAGCGGTTGTCGATCGCCGAGCGGAAGTATCACGATACCGACGCGCCTGCGTTGGCCAAGACCTTTACCGACTTCGTCGAGAAGTACGGGCGGAGCTTTGAGTTCGGTCTGGCCACGGGCTACGTGCTGCTGAACCGGCCGCTGAGCGCCATGAAGATGGGGCGGATGGGGCTTGGCATGTTCACCCGCGGACGCATGTCGCTGACGCCGTCGAAGATTCGGCAAGTGGATCAATTACGGGCCATTATCAAGAAAGCCAAGGAACTCGGGGGACAGAAGTGAAATACGCCTACTATCCCGGTTGCTCGTTGGAATGCAACGCCGCGGCGTACGACCATTCGGTACGCTCCGTGGCGGAAATGCTGCGCATCGATCTGGTCGAACTCGATGACTGGAACTGCTGCGGCGCCACCGAGTATTTCAGCCAGGACGAACTGACCGCCTGCGCCGTGGTTGCCCGGAATCTGGCCCTGGTGGATGACAAGACCGAGCAGCTCGTGGCGCCCTGCGCCGCCTGCTACTGCAATCTGAAAAAGACCGACCAGTTGATGGCCGAGCATCCGGAGATGGGCTCGAAGGTCAACGAGGCCCTGGCGGCCGGCGGCTTGCACTACAAGGCGGGCCGCGTTCAGGTGCGCCATATGCTCGACGTCATTTACGACGATATCGGCGAGGAGGCCATCCGCGATAAGGTGGTTCAGCCCCTTACGGGACTCCGCGTCGCGCCGTACTATGGCTGCCAGGTCGTTCGGCCGATCTCGAACGAAGACAATCCGGAATACCCGATGAAGATGGATCGGCTGTTCCAATGGCTCGGCGCCGAGGTGGTCGATTATCCGGTCAAGTCGCACTGCTGCGGCGGCCATATGACACAGATCAGCGAGCCGCAAGCATTCGAGTTGATTCGCCGCTTGCTGCAAAGCGCCGAAGACTACAAGGCCGACATGATCCTGTGCATGTGCCCCATGTGCCAGTTGAACCTGGACGGATTCCAGAGCCGCGTGAACGGCTATTTCAACACGAACTTCAATATCCCGATCATCTACTTCACCCAGATGATGGGCCTGGCGTTCGGTATCGACGGGAGAAAACTTGGTATCGGCAAGGAACTGGTTTCCGTGAAACCGGTGCTCGACGCGAAGCTGCAAGCGGTCGCCTCGGCCTGAGCCGTACCTGGGGCGCCCCGAGGCGTGGAATCGCGGGCGGCCGGTGTATCAAGACAAGGAAACGTACGTTACAACGACGATTCGGAGCAATATCATGGCCGAACGGGTCGGCATTTACGTTTGCCACTGCGGCAGTAACATTGCAGGCATAGTTGACGTCGAGGCGGTTGCCAAGTGGGCAGGCGCCCATATTCACGACGTCGTCGTGGCAAAGGACTACAAGTTCATGTGCTCCTCGCTCGGTCAGGCAATGATCGAAGAGGACATCAAGAACGAAAACCTGACTCGCGTAGTCGTGGCCGCGTGTTCGCCCCACCTGCACGAGAAAACCTTCCGGCGCGCCTGCCAGAACGCGGGCCTCAACCCCTACCTGTTCCAGATGGTCAACTTGCGAGAGCATTGCTCGTGGGTCCATACGGATCGGGCGGCGGCGACCGAGAAGGCGAAGGGGCTGGTCTCGGCGGCCGCGGAACGCGTGAAGTTGCAGCAACCGCTCGAACCGATGTTCGTCGACGTCAATCCGGCCACCCTGATTGTCGGCGGCGGGATCGCCGGTTTGCAGGCGGCGATTGAACTGGCGGACGCCGGCTATCCGGTTTATCTGGTCGAGCGCGAGCCGTCCATCGGCGGCCACATGGCCCAGTTCGACAAGACCTTCCCGACGCTCGACTGCTCCGCCTGCATCCTCACGCCGAAAATGTCGGATGCCGGGCAGCATGAGAACATCACGCTGTTGACCTACTCCGAGTTGGAGGAGGTCAGCGGTTCGGTGGGCAACTTCATGGTGAAGATCCGCAAGAAGGCGCGGTACGTCGATTACGACAAGTGCACCGGCTGCGGCATCTGCCAGGAGAAGTGCCCCCGCAAGGTCGTCGATCACGATTTCGAGGCCGGATTGGGCTATCGCAAGGCCATCTACACGCCGTTCCCGCAGGCGGTGCCGCGAATTCCTGTGATCGATACGGCCAACTGCACCTATTTCACCCGTGGCAAATGCCAGGTGTGTTCCAAGGTGTGCCCGACCGAGGCGATCGACTACGAGCAGAAGGACGAGGTCATCGAGATCAACGTCGGCAACATCGTCATTGCCACCGGCTGGAAGTTGTTCGATTGCGAGCGCATTCCGCAATACGGCTACAAGCGGTTGGCGAACGTATATACGAACATGGAGTTCGAGCGGCTGTGCAACGCGGCCGGGCCGACCAACGGCAAGATCGTCATGCGAGACGGCAAGACCGAGCCGGAAAGCGTGGCGATCATCCACTGCGTGGGCAGCCGCGACGTGAAGTACAACGCATCCTGCTCCAGCGTCTGCTGCATGGCGGCATTGAAGTTCGGGCACCTGGTGCTCGAGAAGACCAAGGCGAAGGTCTACTCGTTCTATATCGATATGCGTACTCCCATGAAGGAGTACGAGGAGTTCTATCAGCGCTTGCTCGAAGAGGGAATGACCTTCGTCCGGGGCAAGGTCGCCGAGGTGACCGATGCGGCGCGCCAGTCGTCGGAGCAGGGCAAGCTCATCGTGCAGTTCGAAGATACGCTGCTGGGCAAGCAGAAGCGGCTGCCGGTCGATATGGTCGTGCTCATGGGGGCGATCGAGCCGCAGGAAGACGCCAAGGAAGTCGGACTGCGGTGCGGTATCTCGTGCTCGATGGCCGGCTGGTATACCGAGCGGCATCCGAAACTGGACCCCGTGGCCACGATGACCGACGGCGTGTTCGTGGCCGGCGCATGCCAGGGCCCGAAGGATATCCCTGCCTCGGTGGCCCAGGGCGCCGCGGCCGCCGCACGCATCCAGGCGATGATTACCAAGGGCAAGGTGATGATCGAGCCGATTGTGGCGTCGATCAACGAGGAGGCATGCTCCGGTTGCCGAATCTGCAACAATCTGTGCCCGTACAACGCGATTGAATACGATGCGGAGAAGCAGGTGAGCCGCATCATTACGGCCTTGTGCAAAGGCTGTGGAACCTGCGTGGCGGCATGTCCCGCCAATGCGATTACCGGCGCCCATTTCAACAACGCCCAGGTTTTTGCCGAGATTGAGGGCGCCCTGTGGGACGCCATGTACGGAGGTGACGGCAACGGGCAGACCTCGGGCGAGCCGGCGCCGGAGCCCGAAGCCGCGCCGGCTTAGGCTGATACGCGGATCGCCTGTCAAGCAATCAAGTATTAGGAACGTATCCGGGAGTTTCCCATGCCAGATGAAAACTTCGAGCCCAAGATCGTTGGGTTCTGCTGCAACTGGTGCTCGTACCGCGCCGCCGATCTGGCCGGTACGGCCCGTATCAAATACGCCCCCAACGTGCGCATTATCCGCGTGATGTGCAGCGGGCGCATCGATCCCGCATTTGTCCTGAAGGCGCTATCGATGGGCGCCGACGGCGTTCTTCTGGCCGGCTGCCATCCGGGCGAATGCCACTATATCGACCAGAACTACAAGGCCATGCGCCGGTATGCCGTACTCAAGCAGACGCTCGCCGCCATGGGCGTGGAGCCGGAGCGGGTCAGGCTGGTATGGGCTTCCGCGGCGGAAGGGCAGCAGTTGGCCGAGGCGGTCGATCAGCTTGTGGCTGACGTGAAGAAAGTCGGCCCGCTGAAGTGGCCCGCCAACTGGAACGAAAACGGGGAGCGGCTCGAAGCACTCGAAGCCATTGCGAAAGAGCACCAAGAGGTGATGGAGGTTTCCTCATGAGCGCCGGCACGACAAGTCCTGAGCCCAATGCGGCAACGAAAAAGGGGAAGCTGGCCATCTATTGGGCCGCTTCCTGCGGTGGATGCGATATCGCCACGTTGCAGCTCCACGAGAAGATCCTCAAGGTGGCGGAACTGTTCGATATCGTTATGTGGCCCTGTGCCGCCGACGGCAAGGTTCATGACATCGAGAAGATGGACGACGGCGCCATCGACATCTGCCTGTTCAACGGCGGGATTCGCACCAGCGAGCAGGAGTATATGGCCCAACTGCTGCGACGCAAGTCGAAGGTGCTCGTCGCCTTCGGGTCCTGCGCCCAGGACGGCTGTATTCCCGGCCTGGCGAATATGAACGATCGCCAGCAGGTGTTCGATACGGTCTACAAGGAAGGCGGGCCGACCTTCGTCGAGAACCCCCAGGACGTCCGCCCGCAGCACGAAACCGAGATGCCCGAGGGCAAGCTCTACCTGCCGTTGTTCTACAACACGCTCAAAACGCTCGACCAGACCGTTCCGGTCGACTACTACGTGCCCGGTTGCCCGCCGGAAGGCGAGAATATCTGGAAGGTGGTCGAGGCGATTGCAACCGGCACACTGCCGCCTGCCGGCTCCGTCATCGGTCCTAGTTCGACCGTTTGCGACGAGTGCCCGCGCACACGCACCGAAAAGAAGATCAAGAAGTTCTACCGCACCTGGGAAATCATCCCGAACGAGGAGGAATGCCTTCTGGAGCAAGGGATCATCTGTTGCGGAATCGCCACGCGTGCCGGTTGTGGCTCCCTATGTCCGGCGGTGAACTCGCCGTGCATCGGCTGCCATGGCGCAACCGACGGCGTGGAGGACTTCGGCGCACGCATGATGACCGCCCTGGCCAGCGTGATCGATTCCGAGGATCCCGACGAAATCAACCGGATTATCTCCGAGGGGATTCCGGATCCCGTCGGAACCTTCTACCGTTTCAGCCTGGCGAAAAGCTTCCTGCGACGCAAGAAGCGGGACACAAACGGTAACGGGAGCAAATAGAGCACACCCACATTTCCGGTCCCGCAGGTAGTGTGGGAGCCGGAGGCCGGCGTTTGGCGTCGGCCGCCTGAACAGAACCCAACCGAATCCCTTCCGGGGAGCGATTTTATGAGTACAGCGACGCCCAAAAAGCGAATTTCGATTGACCCGATTACGCGGCTTGAAGGACACGGCAAGATCGACATCTTCCTGGACGATCAGGGGAACGTGGCCAACGCCTATCTGCAGATTCCGGAGCTTCGCGGTTTCGAGCAGTTCTGCGTGGGCCGGCCGGCCGAGGACATGCCGAACCTGACCAACCGCATTTGTGGCGTCTGCCCCGAAGCGCACCACATGGCGGCCAGCAAGGCGATTGACGCCGTGTGGCGCGTCGATCCGCCGCCGACGGCCAAGAAGCTTCGCGAGATGTTCTACAGCATCTTCTTCGCCACGGACCACACCACGCATTTCTATGCGTTGGGCGGCCCCGACTTCGTCGTCGGTCCCGAGGCGCCGCCCGCGGAACGCAATATCCTGGGCGTCGTGGCCAAGGTAGGGCTGGAAATCGGCGGGAAGGTCATCAATATGCGCCGGAACGGGCATCATCTGATCAAGCTGATGGCCGGCCGGCCGGTGCATCCGAACTGGGGCCTGCCGGGCGGCGTCAGCCGAGGGATCAACGAGGAGCAGCGGCAGGAGATTGAAAAGCTGGGCCGCGAGGCCATCGAGTTCGCCAAGTTCTCGCTCCAGATCTTTGAAGACGTGGTGCTGAAGAACTCCGACTACGTCGATCTGATCACCGGCGATACCTACACGCACCAGACCTACAACATTGGCACGGTCGACGAGAACAACCATGTGAACTTCTACGACGGCAAGGTCCGGGTGACCGGGCCGGATGGGAAGGAACACGCGAAGTACGATTCCAAGGACTACCGCGAGTATATTACCGAACGCGTCGAGCCGTGGTCGTATCTGAAGTTCCCGTATCTGAAGAAGGTCGGCTGGAAGGGCTTCGTCGATGGCGTGGAGTCGGGCGTATACAAGTCGACGCCCCTGTCGCGGCTGAATGCGGCGGACGGCATGGCGACCCCGCTGGCGCAGGCCGAATACGAGCGGTTCTACGATACGTTGGGCGGCAAGCCGGTCCATCACACGCTGGCGACCCACTGGGCCCGGTTGATCGAGCTGCTGTACGCCACCGAGCGTTGGGTGGAGCTGGCCACCGACCCGGAAATCACTAGCAAGGAGCACCGCGTTGTACCCACCGAAACGCCGACCGAAGGCATCGGCTGCGTCGAGGCGCCCCGCGGGATTCTCACGCATCACTACAAGACCGACGAACGCGGCATCCTGACCGCGGTCAACCTGATTGTGGGCACGACCAACAACAACGCGCCCATCTGCATGTCGGTCAAAAAGGCCGCCCAGGGCCTGATCCGTAACGGTGAGGTCCGCGAGGGGCTGCTGAACATGGTCGAAATGGCCTTCCGCGCCTACGATCCCTGCTTCGGTTGCGCCACCCACAGCTTGCCCGGCCAGATGCCCCTGGTCGTGAACGTCCGCGACCCGCAAGGCGAGGTGGTCAAGGCCTTGTCGCAGTACGTCGGATGAAGACATTAGTACTTGGACTCGGCAACCCCATCGTCTCCGACGACAGCGTGGGGCTCCGCGTCGCGGCCGAACTGCGTACGCATTTGGCGGGTAATGCGGAAATCGAGGTGGATGAAGACTATTGGGGCGGTCTGAAGCTGATGGAGCGGATGATCGGCTACGACCGGGCCATCGTAATCGACGCGATTCAGACTGGCGAGGCGCCCGGGACGATCCGCCAGCTCCGGCCGGACGACCTCCCCACCCAAAGGAGTGCATCCGCCCACGACGCCAATCTGGCCACGGCCCTGGCGTTAGGCCGGCAAGCGGGGATGCATTTGCCCCGGGACGAGGCGGTCGTCCTTGTCGCCATCGAAGCAGCCGATATACTGAACTTCAGCGAGGAGCTTACACCCGAGGTGGCGGCCTCCGTGCCCCGGGCTGTGGCGCTCGTCCTCGATATTCTCGCCGTCCCTGGGACGGTGACCGAAGAGTCTCAGTAATGGTGCGCAGCGCGCCGGATGCGTCAGGCGGGTATCAACGACTGTAAGGAGATTACTGGAATGATTTCACCTGAACTGCTTCGTCGCTATCCCTATTTCGCCGGTGTCAGTGATCAGAGCCTCAAAGAGATTGCCATGATTGCTGAGGAGAAGCGGGTTCCGGCCGGGACTCGCATGTTTGGCGAGGGCGATCCCGCCAACTGCTTTTTCATTATCTGCAAGGGCGAGGTCAATATCGACTATATGCTTGGCAGCGGTGAGATGCGGACGGTTGATACGTTGATCGACGGCGATCTGCTCGTTTGGTCTGCCCTGATCGAGCCGTACAAGACGACGGCCATCGGCACGACGACCAAGGACTGCGAGCTATTGTGCATCAATGCGGCCCGGCTGCGCGAACTGTGCGAGAAGGATCCCTTGCTGGGCTACCGCCTCACGGGGCAGGTGGCGAAGCTGTTGGCCCATCGGTTGGAAGGAGCACGGGTTCAGTTGGCCGCGATCGATTAGGTTGCCTCATGCACGAGTTGTCGATCGTTGAGGCCCTGATCGAGCAGGTGGGTCGCGAACTGCACCGAGCCGGGCAGGCCGGGCGCGTGGTCGAACTCAGTCTGGCCGTCGGCCGGCTGTCGGGCGTCCACAGCGACTCGCTCCGTTTCGCTTTCGACCTGCTCAGCCCGGGTTCGATTGTCGACGGCGCCGAGATGACTATCGAGGAGCCGAAGGCCGTCTGCCGATGCCGCGACTGCGACCATACCGAGCCGATCGATGAACTCGTTGCACAATGCCCCAAGTGTGGAAGCGGCAACGTGGTGATCGAGGGCGGGCGAGAATTAACACTCAACAGCATTGAATTGGAACCGACAGAATCATGAGAATCATCGCTGCCAAGCGACTGCTGAAGGCCAACGACCAACTTGCGGCCGAGAACCGGGCGAAGTTCACCGCGGCCGGCGTCCATTGCGTCAACATCGTCGGGTCGCCCGGCGCTGGCAAGACAACCCTGCTGGAAGGCCTGTTCAAGGTGCTGGGCGAGGACGTAAAGCCTGCGGTTATCGAGGGCGATATCGCCAGCGCCATCGACGCGGAACGGATCGAGAAGTTGGGCGTGCCCGTCGTGCAGATCAATACCGACGGCGCCTGCCACCTCGACGCCAATATGATCGCCGCCGTCCTTGGCGACCTGGACCTTGCCGCCGTCAACCTGCTGTTCATCGAGAATATCGGCAACCTCGTCTGCACCGCCGGTTTCGACTTGGGTGAGCAGTCGCGCATCGTCGTGCTCAGTACGGTCGAAGGCGACGACAAGGCCATGAAGTACCCGGCCATCTTCCAGGGCTCCGATGCCATGGTCATTACGAAGTGCGACCTGATGGGGCACACGAACTTCGACGCCGATCGCATCACCGCCGACTACCTCCGCTTGGCGCCCAAGGGCCGCGTCTTCCAAGTGAAGGCACTTGCCGGCGACGGCGTGGCGGATGTGGCCGATTGGCTGCTCAGCGACCGCTGAAGCATGCCTGGTAGCCCATCACGCGTACTTCACCACGTTCGCGGCATCCATTGGACTGGTGTGAATCGCGTAGTGGATGATAACGCGGATGGCTCCGCCGATGGGCCGCTCATTGCCGCGCCAGAATACGATTCCGGCGTGGCTCTTGCCAGATATCAACCATTGGGCGTGGATTCGAAGAAAATCGGTATCGTAGGTGAGTACAAGCCGCCCTTCAGACGAAGCAAGAGCTAGTAGAATCTCATCATCGACACCGCACAAACCGCGTTCCTGAGCCGTGACAACATCCATGCCGCGGCGGCGCAGACCGGCAATCGTTGCCGCATGCACGTGCTCGTCTGCGATGGCTGCCAACATATCGTTTATCGCACCGAATCGGGATGCTGTTCTCGGAACGAATCGGCGAACTCGCGGTCGGCCTCGATTTCACCCAGGATCTCTTCGCGGTGGTCGAAGTAGTAGGCCAGGGCGGCATGCACCTGGGCCAAGTTCAGCCCGGGATGTGCATCGCAAATAGCATCGGGCGATAATCCCAAATTCTCATGGTCGCTGGCGATATCTTGGACACGAATCCGATGCCCGCTAATGCACGGCTTCCCCCCGCATATGCCAGGGCTTTTAACGATGTATTGATAGGTCGTGACAGTGTCCATGGCCTTCTCTGGGGCTGATTGCTTGTTCCCATGTGATTATACGCTGTGCCCTGAATGTTTTCGAGAGCCCCCCGCCTGGAGGGTATTCTTGTGTACATGCCTACCGCCTTCGAGGTTCGGGCGGTCCAACTACAGCAACGCCATTTCGGAATGGGGCAGGAGGCGGCTGCTCAGCGACCGTCAACGGCGTACAGGTGGCGGCCGGTCGGAATAAAGAGCGTGCCGTTGGCGGCCGTGGCCGAAGCGTGGATCCGGTCGTTCATACGGATGCGCTCGAGCACTTCCAGTTGCCGGCCGGCTCGGAATATCCAGAAGGTCTCGCGCCCGGTGCCCAGGTAGACCTTGCCGTCGGCCGCCAGCGGCGAGCCCCAGACGGGCCGATCGATCGGATGCACCCACACCGCGTCGCCCGTCTCGGCGTCCAGGCAGTGCATCCGGCCGAAGTAATCGGCAACGTACACAAGCCCGTCGGCGATGGCCGGCGTCGATACGCTTGAGCCCAGCCCGTCGTACGACCAGACGGTGGCCGTTCGTGTCGTGTCGCCCGTTCCCGTTGGATCGATGCAGACCAGTCGGCCTTCCTTCATGTTGTGGAACGACTCTTGCGTGAACACGCAGTAGAGACGGTCTTTGTAAAACACGGGCGAGGCCGTCATCTGGTACGACGTGCTGTCATGCTGATGATCGCGCGGCACGTGCTCCTCGGTCTGCGCCTGCGGTTCGCCGTTGTACCGGAACACGTTTTTCAGCAGCACGGCCGTTCCGTCGGCCGGGAGTTCCGCCTCGTCCATCGCTTCGGCCGCATAGAGAAAGCCGTCGCCTGCCCCGTAGAAGACAAGCTTGCGTCCGCCCACTACACCCATTGACGGAGAACTCCATTGTCCGTGCGTAATGTCGGGACCGATGCCAAATTCGTCGCGGGCGAGGAGTTTGCCCGTCCGTTTGTCGATGACAATAAGCGAGGGCGCCTCGGGATGGACGACATGGGAGTGCGTCCATTCAACGCCGTTGGAAGTCGCCACATAGAGCAGGTTGCCATCGAGCAGGATCGAGGCGTTTGCGCCGTTGTGCGGCTCGACGCTTAGTCCCTTATACATGTCGAACAGCCAGACGATATCACCGCACTGCTCGGTCGGCTCCAAAGCCGGTTCGCCCGGCGGGACAAGGAACTGCGCCTCGTCGGTGAAGGGCCCCTCGTTCCCGTTGGCCAGTCCGTGGACGTCCAGACAGACAACCTGGCACCGATTGGTCACGGCATACGCCCGCTCGCCTTCAACCGTTGGCGGCGATAGGAACCCGACGTTATGCCAGTCGGCCCATTTCACTTCCACCAGCTTGGGCACGGCAAGCTGCCAGAGAAACGCGCCTGACTTCTCGTCAAAGCACATCAGCACGCCGCGGTCGCCCTGGATGCGCGGATCGCGAGGCACGTTGTTGTTCGTGCCTACGAACACTCGGCCCCCGGCCACCATGGGCGTGCCGCAGGTTTCATTGCCCAAGTTGGCAATCCAGCGGACGCCGGATCCTTCAGGAAGCGTGATTCCGCCGGTCGACCGGTCTCGCTCGCCCGGCTTGAATGTAGCCGGCAGGTTGGTCTCCTCCGAGATCATATTTCGTGTGCCGTACTGGCCCCACTGCGGCTGATCGGCGCGCGAGTTGAGCGGAAAACCGGTGTCCAGCATGATCGTGCACATCAGCACACCAATCAGGCGTGTCATCATGGCATGTCTCCTTCCAGCAGGGCAATACAGGCAGGGCGATATAACATTCTGGCAGTATACGTTGGCCGATCTCTCGCGGCAATGTTGCGCCATTCCTCGGGTCTCTGACGGGTGCAGCAGCGGACTTGCATGGCTGGAAAAAGGCCGCTGGCCGGCTTGCCCGGCCTGGAGCGTGGTCAGTTGGCTACTGGTAGTAGTGCTGAATCGCCCAGTGTCTCGCGGCGGCAGTAGCTGCGGGTTATGCTTGCTCCCGCCAGCGGAAGGGTTATGCATGTCAGAAAAGAACACGTTCGCCTCTGTCCTTCCGGTTCTTTTCGTGATAAGATCGGTTCTGTCCTGCCACCACGAGCAGAGGTGGGGTGGCTCGCGACGAGTAGGGTAACGGTGGCTCGCATCTTCACGATGGTATTCCTTCGAGGCGGGCGGGGCGCCGACAAGAGTTCTGTTGACCATCACTCACTCGCGGGAGGGCCTGACGATGTCAGACGTAATGCTCGGTCGCGCGTTCGGGGCAAGGCGTGATGGATGCGAGCTTTTCCGCAGCGTTGCGGTCTTCGCGAAGGCTCAAGTTGCCAACACCACCGGTAGCATCTGCCGAGATGACCGCGTCCACAATTGCGCCAGTGCTGAATGTGGCCCTCATCGGCCCCGACACGGTTTCACATTGGTGGAATTGCTGGTGGTCATCACGATCATCGGTATCCTGATTGGCCTTCTGCTGCCGGCCGTGCAGAGTGCGAGGGAAGCGGCTCGGCGTCTGCAGTGCAGCAACAACCTCAAGCAGATGGGGCTCGCGTTCCACAGTTATGCGGTCACGTGGGGGGTCCTGCCTGATGCCGGAAAGGACAAGCCAAAGGACAGCCTTACTCCTTGCGGTGGATGTTGTAACGGCGCAAACCGGGGCGAGTGGAATTTCCACTACCAGATCATGCCCTACATCGAACAGAGCAATCTTTACGATGAGCCGAATAATTCGATCGTCTTTCGCACGCCTGTCCCCTGCTACTACTGCCCCTCCCGGCGACGCGCCACGGGGTACAGCAGCAGCAATACGGCGAGATCGGACTACGCTGGCTGTTCCGGCGATAAGTGCATCAATGCCGGAAGCACCCGATCCAACGGCGTGATTGTCGTCCGTGTTTGCGATCCACCGGTCGACTTCGCCATGATTCGAGACGGAACGTCGAATACCTTGATGCTGGGCGAGAAGATGCTGCACCCGAAGTACTTCGGCCTGGCCGGCGGCGATAATGAGTACTATGTTGACTCCGGCGTCGACCAGGACCACGTGCGCAACATCCAGGCGTTGAACTCCAACGGAACCACCGGGCCTCCGGGGCCGGACTCGTCGGCTCCCGACCAGGGAACAGGCACGCTCTGGATTCAGCGATTCGGCTCGTCGCATTCCGGCGGTTTCAATGGCGCCATGGCCGACGGATCGGTTCGATCGATCTCGTATTCCATCGATTTCGAAACATTCCGCCGCATGTGCGTGCGAAACGACGGCTTGCCGGTGACGATTCAATGACCGGCCGGAGCACTTTGACCAGCCCGTCAGGCACGGCGACTGCCCGGCATGGTTTTGAAATGGATTCCACCCTCCACGAACACCGAGGAACAACATGCTTCGCATTGTCTTGATTTTGACTTCGGTCCTCGCCTTCACCTGTCTTCCCGGCTGTAGCTGTAGTTCGGAGCCCAAGCCGCTGACCGCCGAGCAGGAACAGCAGTTTCAAGAAGAGCTTCGGAAAGTCGAAGAGCAAGAACGAATGCATTTGCAGCAATAGCCGCCACGGAACGATTCAACAGATGCATCCCTGCTTCGAAACCCCAATTATGCCACCGCCTGGCGGATTCGAATGTGGATGTCCTTCTCGGGCAACGACTGGAACAGAAGAATCAGCGGCGACATGAAAGACCAAAGGACGGCGGTCTGAAACCAAACCGCCATCGTCATCAGGCGGCTATGAACCCTCCTGGGTTTGGCACTGGCCGGGTACTTCTTCTTCGAGAAACCGGTGACAGCCCGGCGGATTGCGCGCAGTTCGGAGAATGTTGAAAACGGCGCCAGCCGGAGCCGTTCTTGGGCATGCCGCCTCTCGGAACGGCTCCGCCAATGCGACAACAGGATTGACACTGGACCAAAGAGAAGTGCAAACCCGAACAAGTGCCATCCGATGCCAAATCGGAAGACGCACAGCCCGAAGCCGATCAGGCTGATGCCCGCAACAACCTGCCGAAGGGACCAACGCCGTTGACGAACGCGCTCGATTTCAGCGTCGGATTCGAGCAGCAGGATCAGCCGATGGAAGTAGTCCCACTCCACCTTTGCCAAGCCGGCAAGGTGATCCTTGCAGTCGTCGTAGTAAAACCACAGAGAACCAACCACGAACTGCACTGTGTCATCGGCCGTGGACATGCGGATGTGGTTGATCTCTTCGTCGAATGCGAACGCCGGCAACAACTCGTCCATGTAGCGACGGATTGCATTGACCAGCCGGTCGCGGGCTTGCCGGTCAATCCTGCTTGAACCCGATTCCGGCCCTGCCTCGCGTGCTCTCTCGCAGTCCGGCCCGATTCTGGCGGCCACATACGAGCGTAAACAAAGCCGAGTCGGAGCATCCACCACGGTGCTGGACAAGTCCGCTTTCCGTAGCAGACCGTCGGCATCGGAATGCCCCGGATAGAACTCGTTCATCAGTTCGTCAAGTTGATCCTCCGGCCGGAACTGAAAAGCATCCGTCGCGCGAAACCCGTGGGAACGGGCGAACTGCTTCAGAATCGATTCGACGGCATACATTTGCTCCGCGTCATGGAGGGCTTCCCACTCAAGGCGTGTGTTGCGACGTACTCGGTACTTGGGGGGCAGAACGTCGGCGTAGTGTTCCACGCAACCGTTAATCAGAAAGACCAGACCTCCGGCGATGAGACCTCCGGGGAATACGACGAACTTGACCAAAAAGTCGGCATGCTGGAGCCAGTCGGTTTGGAGCGCCAAAATCGAGCCGAAGAAGAGGATCAGACTCAGCCCCATGAGGCCCCTCGTCAACCACCGGTACGTTCCACGACTTATTGGCAACATAGGATGACGGAAGACCCAAGTGATCGGAATCTAACTCCCCACGTAACAGGGGTAGCTGGGAGGACACGGCAAGTCAAGGGGGTACCGGCAGCAGAAGGCGGCCCTTACCTGGCTGCCTGGGATCGCATACACTTCAGTAGTGCGACACCGTGGGCGAAAAAACATGAAACCGGAAGCGGAACCCATCTTGCCACTCAAGCGCGCGGCCGTCACCGTGCGGGGGGTGGTGCAGGGGGTTGGATTCCGGCCGTTTGTGTATAATCTTGCCCGCTCGGTTGGGCTCGCCGGCTTCGTGCGGAACGAGGCGGATCGGGTGCATATTGAGGTCGAGGGGCCGAGCGAAATCGTAGAAGCCTTTGTCGAGCGACTGAGAAGTCATCCCCCAAGGCAGGCCGAAATCAAGACCATCGACGTGGCGACAATCGCCTGCCGCAACGAACGGCCGGGCGAGTTCCGCATCGAATCGAGTGGGGACACCTCCGCACCCGGACCGACCATTCCGGCCGATCTGGCAACGTGCGCCGAATGCCTGGCGGAGATCCGCGACCCAAGTCAGCGACGATACGGCTACCCTTTTACGAATTGCACGCAGTGCGGCCCGCGATGGTCCATTATCGAGGGACTGCCCTACGACCGGCCTCGCACGTCGATGCAAGGCTTCACGATGTGCCCCGACTGCCGCCGCGAGTACGAGGACCCTGCCGACCGGCGGTTCCACGCGCAGCCGATCGCATGCCCCCGGTGTGGTCCGCGCTTGCGGCTGCTGGCCCCGTTGGGCGACGAGCTGGCCACGGACCATGTAGCCCTGTTGGCGGCGGCGGCCGAGATCCTGGCCGGACGCATCGTGGCCCTCAAGGGGCTTGGCGGGTTCCAACTCCTCTGCGACGCCACCAGTGAAACGGCCGTCTCGCGGCTGCGGCAGAGAAAGCACCGGCCCGACCGCCCCTTGGCCGTCATGGCGGCCACGCTGGACGATGTGCGACGCTGGTGTCGCGTTTCCGATACCGAGGCCGCGATGCTTCAGTCGCCCCAAGCCCCCATCCTCTTGCTGCGGACGTCCGGCGGATCGGGGCTCGCGGAAGGCGTCGCGCCGGGAAACCCGTACCTCGGGGCCATGCTCCCCTACACGCCGTTGCATCACCTGCTCATGGACGTCGTCGGGCGACCGGTCGTTTGCACCAGCGGCAACCTGTCCGAGGAGCCGATGGTCACTACCACCAACGATGCCCTCGCC
Source organism: Thermoguttaceae bacterium (assembly GCA_040772845.1). GTDB lineage: Bacteria > Planctomycetota > Planctomycetia > Pirellulales > Thermoguttaceae > PWXP01. The sequence continues at coordinate 1,949,081 of JAXGXG010000001.1, read as the reverse complement.
CGGCTGGGCCCAATAGCCGACTGCCTTCTCACGCACAATCGGCCTATCGTGCGACCGGTGGATGACTCCGTCGCCCGCGTTCTGGACGGCCAGATTCAGCTCCTTCGCCGTGCTCGCGGCTATGCACCGCAGCCGGTGGACATTGCCTCGTACTGCCAGGTCCCCGTTCTAGCCCTGGGAGGCCATCTGAAGAACACCGTGGCTCTGGCATTGCCAGCCGCCCTCGCAACCGCAACCGGCAAACCGGCTGAGTCACAGCCTGCTGTCTTGAGTTCCCACGTGGGCGACCTCGACAGCGTATTGAGCCTGGAGGTCCATCGGCGGGCAGCGGCCGATCTGACGGCGTTCTTCCACGCGAAGCCGGCCAGAGTTGCGTGCGATTTGCATCCCGACTACGCTTCAACGCGCGAGGCCGAGTCGCTCGCCCGGCAGTGGAACGTCCCGCTGGTTCGCGTGCAGCATCATCACGCCCATGTGGCCGCCTGCATGGCGGAGCATGGACTGGAGGGGCCCGTGCTGGGCATCTCCTGGGACGGTACGGGCTACGGTCCGGATGGCACGGTCTGGGGCGGCGAGATGCTGCAATGCGAGCGTGCAGGCTTTGTCCGCGTGGCACACTTGCGTCCGTTCCCCCTGCCCGGCGGCGACCGGGCCGCCCGCGAACCTCGCCGCTCGGCCCTGGGACTGCTGTTCGCCGCGTACGGTCAAGATGCCGAGGAGATGGCGGCGCGATGGTTCACGCACCAGGAACTACGAATTCTGTTCGACGCGATCGAACACCAACTCAATACCCCGCGTACCAGTAGCATGGGCCGGCTGTTCGATGCCGTCGCTGCGATTGTCGGCCTGCCACGAATCGTGACTTTTGAGGGGCAGGCGGCCATGGCCCTGGAATTCGTGGCCGATCCAAACGAGTCAGACGCTTACCCCCTCCCGTTAGGAAAGGCCACACCCTCGATAGCCGACTGGCAGCCCATGCTCGAAGCCCTATTAGCCGACCTTCGGGCCGGCACATCGGTCGGTACCGTTTCGGGGCGGTTCCACAACGCCCTGGCCGGGCTGGCGGTTGCGGTGGCCGAACGAACTGGATGTCACCGGGTTGTATTATCGGGCGGTTGCTTTCAGAATGGAGTATTGAGCACTCTTGCCCGGCAGCGGCTCCAGCGCGCCGGATTCGAGGTCTTTTCGCACTGGCGAGTTCCGCCTGGCGACGGCGGTATTGCCCTCGGGCAGCTTTTCGTGGCCACCAATGGCGACTCACGTCCAGACGCGAAGGACAGCATGGATGACGGAAGAAGTTGACGACACAACCACCGGTAAGGAGTGATTATGTGCCTAGGAATCCCGGGCAAAATCGTCGAGACGTTTGAACGCGACGAATTGCCCATGGCAAGAGTCGAGTTTGGTGGAATTCTGAAGGATATCTGCCTTGCCTATACGCCCGACGCCGAGCCGGGCCAGTACGTGCTGGTTCATGTCGGGTTTGCCATCAACCAGATTGACGAAACCGAAGCCCAGGAAGTCTTCCGATACGTGGAGGAGATTGAACGGCTCGGTGCCGGAGAGGAAGACTGCCTGGCGGAAGGAACTTCAGACCACTGACGGAAATCTGAATTAGAAGAGAGACGGCGGGAAGAGAAGGGAAATGCCGGAGAGATGTCCCTCGCGTTCTTGCTGCCGCGCTGAGCGGCATCTCCTTCCACCGTCCCGTACCCGCCTCCCGCCCTTGCTCCACTGCCTCACTTCGCCGGCCATGAAATACCTCGACGAATACCGCGACGCCGACGCTGCCCGATCCCTGGTGCGTGCCATTGCGAGGCGGGTAACTCGGCCGTGGAGCATCATGGAGGTATGTGGCGGGCAAACGCATGCCATTGTCCGCTTCGCGCTCGACGAAATCCTGCCCGACGAGATTACGTTGATCCATGGTCCGGGGTGCCCGGTATGCGTGACCGCCATCGAGACGATCGACCGGGCCCTTGCCTTGGCGGCCCGGCCCGAGGTGATCTTCTGCAGTTTCGGCGATATGCTCCGCGTTCCTGGCTCGAAGAAGGACCTGTTCACCGTCAAGAGCGAGGGGGGCGACGTACGCATCGTGTACTCGCCCATCGACGCGGTCAATCTGGCTCGCAAGCATCCCGAGCGGCAAGTGGTCTTCTTCGCCATCGGATTCGAGACCACCGCTCCGGCCAACGCGATGGCCGCCGTGCAGGCCGCACGCCTGGGCTTGCAGAACTTCTCCATGCTCGTCGCGCATGTACTCGTTCCTCCCGCCATCCGTGCCGTGCTGGACGCGCCCGACTGCCGGGTTCAGGCGTTTCTGGCGGCCGGACATGTATGTACGATCATGGGTGCAGGCGAGTATCGCCCCATTGCCCAGCAGTACCGCGTGCCCATCGTGGTCACCGGTTTCGAGCCGGTCGATATCCTGCGGGGCGTGTTGTTGTGCGTCGAGCAACTCGAATCGGGCCGGTACGAGGTGGAAAATGCGTATGCCCGTGCGGTGCACAACGAGGGCAATCTGGCGGCCCAGCGGCAGCTTGCGGAGGTGTTTGAAGTCACGAGCCGCAAGTGGCGAGGCATTGGCGAAATTCCGGCCAGCGGGTGGCGGTTGCGAGACGCCTACGCCCAATTCGATGCCGAGCGGCGGTTCGACGTTGCCGGCATTACGGCCGAGGAACCGGTGGCGTGCCGCGCCGGAGACGTGCTTCAGGGCCGGATCCGTCCTTGCGAGTGCTCCGAGTTCGGCGCGAGGTGTACCCCGGAGAACCCGCTCGGCGCACCCATGGTTTCCGCCGAGGGCGCCTGCGCGGCATACTATCGTTACCGGCGAAAGCAAGAGACTTCGGCCCCCCAAACAGAATGAGTGCATCATGACAAACGGCCATCCCCGCGAAATGACTCTAAGTTGCCCGATGCCGCTCGGCAACCACACGGCTGTGCAGATGGCCCACGGGGGCGGCGGCCGTCTGATGCAGGAGCTGATCGAGGGACTCTTTCTGCCCGGGTTCGCGTCGGGCGGCGCGCCGGCCATCCCGCACGACAGTGCGCTGGTCGAAGTCGGACCTGAACGCCTCGCCTTTACGACCGACTCGTTCGTCGTCAGCCCGCTGTTCTTTCCCGGCGGCGATATCGGAAAGCTGGCCGTGTGCGGCACGGTGAACGATTTGGCCATGGCCGGGGCCAAGCCCTTGGCGCTGAGCACCGGTTTCATTTTGGAAGAGGGGTTGCCGTTCGATACGCTCCGACGCGTGGTCGAATCGATGCGGCGAACGGCGGACGAGGCCGGAGTCCGGATTGTGACCGGCGATACGAAGGTGGTGGACCGCGGCCGGGGCGATGGCATCTACATCAATACGGCCGGCATTGGGCTGGTTGGCCCCAAGACGGAAATCCATCCTGGCCGAGTCGAGCCGGGAGACGCGGTCCTCGTAAGCGGCGACCTGGGCCGTCATGGAATCGCCGTGATGTCCGTGCGCGAAGGACTCGAATTCGCCGGAGCGCCCGAAAGTGATTGCGCTCCGCTTTATGGACTGGTCGAAACACTGCTTGCCGCAGGCAGTGAGTTGCACTGCCTGCGAGACCTGACTCGCGGCGGTCTGGCTGCCGCGCTCAATGAGATTGCGCGGCACGCCGGCGTCGGCATCGATGTGGATGAGGCGGCCATTCCCGTTTCCGACGGCGTTCGCGGCGCGTGCGAGCTGCTGGGGCTCGATCCGCTGTTTGTGGCCAATGAAGGACGGCTCGTTGCGTTCTGCCCTGCCGAGGCTGCCGAAGAGGTGTTGCGGCTGATGGCCGACTATCCCGGCGCCGAGAGCCCGGCTATCGTTGGACTTGTGGTTGAGGAGCATCCGGGGATTGTCGAACTCCAGAGCCCCTTCGGCGGCGGCCGGATCCTCGATCTGCTATCCGGCGAGCAGATGCCGCGCATCTGCTAAGGGTCGGCCGAGGAATAACCATCGCGTTCCGGCAATCGACCCACTGGCCTGCCCCCATTGCCGAGGCCAGATGAAGGTGGTCGCGTTCATTGAGCCGCCGCAGGGGGCGGCAATCGAGAAGATTCTGCGCCACTGCGGGCTATGGAATCCGTCGACGCCGCGCGCCCCGCCACCGGAAGACGGCTGGGTCTATGAGCCGGACGCTGAGTGGGACAGCCAGCCCGCCTCGCCCGACTCACCCGGCGAACTGGCCTTTGTCGAGATCGACGAGTTCCTGGCGACCTTCTGATTTTGCCTTCTCGGCAAGTCGGCCCGTGGAAGGTCCGTTTGTGCGGCAACGAATCTCCCTAGCTGGGGTATCTGGCATAGCCTTCGTGCAGCATCTCATGCGCCAACGTCGCCGCGAGAGTTCCCAAACGCGCCTGCTACCCCTTGACCTGCTACCCGTTGACCTGCCAGTTTCCCCTGACTATCCTTGAGTTCTGTGAGAAGAATCAAATTTCCTATCCCTCCTATCCCTCATTCAAGACCCAAGTTCCTCGACCTTCCTACTTAGAGGGCGATCCCATCGTGTAGTACAGCCGCCCCCGGCTGCATGGAAGTCTGGCGCAGCCGGGGGCGGCTGGGTTACACCGAGTCGAACATGCCCCGGGAAACGTTCTATCGACGCCACGGTCGGTTGATTCTCGTGGTGGCCGTCGCGCTGGCGCCTCTGATCGGCTGGGGCGTCTACCGCGCCATCGCGAGCAATTCCAACGACGTTCGCGACTGGCTCCCCGCCCAATATGTCGAGACCCGGCAATTCAACTGGTTCACGACGCATTTCGGAATCCAGGACTTCATCGTCGCCAGTTGGCCGGGCTGCACGCTCGACGACCAGCGACTGGACGATTTCGCCCGCGTGCTCGGCGATCTTTCCCAACGCAACGAGCGTTTCCGGCCGTTTTCGCGGATCCTCACCGGTCGCTCGCTGTTGGCCCAGCTTGAGGCAGAACCCCTGGAAATGGACCGCGAGCTGGCCGTGGAGCGGCTGCGGGGTTCCATCCTGGGACCGGACGGCCGCCAAACCTGCGCCGTGATGACGCTGCGGGAAGAGGCCGCCGAGGCGTTGGAACCGGCGATGGAGATGATCGCCCAGGCGGCCCAAGCGGCAGGAGTGCCGCGCGAGGAGTTGCGGTTGGGGGGAATCCCCGTCATCAACGCGGCGATCAACCGCGAAAGCACGAACTCGCTGGTGCGATTGGCCGGGCTCTCGGGCCTGTTGGGCGTGCTCATCGCATGGCTGTGCTTCCGCGACCTGCGGCTGACCACGATCATCCTCGTGGTCGGCATCTACGCGGCGGCGGCGAGCCTGGCCGCAGTGCCACTGTTCGGCGTACCGCTCAACGCCATCCTGATCACGATGGTCCCCTTGGTCTACGTGACGGCGCTTTCCGGCAATATCCACCTGTCGAACTACTACCTGGAAGCCGCGAGGCACGTCAGCCCCACGGAGGCCCCGGGCAAGGCCGTCGCCCACGCCTTTTTGCCGCTGGTGTTGGCCGCGGTGACGACCATCCTCGGCTTGCTCTCCTTGGGATACAGCGACCTCAACCCGATCATCCTTTTCGGGGTTTTTTCGGCGATCGGGGTGGCGATCGGCTCGCTTGCGCAGTTTGTCCTTCTGCCGGCGGCGCTGGCGGTGTGGACGCCGCTGCCTCGGCGATTTCGCCATCACTCGGCCACCCCATCCGACGACGATTCCCACCTGATGCTGTGGCCGCGATTGGGCCAGTGGGTGACCTCGCATCCTGGCCTGGTTGCTGTCGCGTGCTTCGGGCTGATGCTCGTCACCGCAGCCGGGCTGCCGCAGATCCGCACCTCGATCCAAATGATGCGGCTGTTCTCGGCCGATGCCCCGGTCATTCCCATGACGCGCTGGCTGGAAGAGAACCTCGGGGCGACAGTCCCGCTGGAGATCATCCTGCGGTTCACGCCGGAGAGTCGCACCACGATGCTCGATCGGATCCGCCTGGTGGCCGAAGTCGACGCCCGCCTACGACAATTGCCGCAGGTGACCGGCAGTCTCTCCGCCGCCACGTTCGCCCCGCAGGAGTTGAGTCCGTCGGCGGTGGAGGGGACTGTGCGGCAAACGACCGTCAATGTGATGCTCAAGCGGCGGTACGGTCTGCTGCACAAGCACGGCTGGATCGCCCGCGACGGCGATCAGGAAATGTGGCGGATCAGCCTCCGCGTGCGCGGGATCGACGACCTGGACTACGCCGCGTTGGTCCAGGAGCTGCGAGCGCATGTCGATCCCGTGCTCGATGCGCGGCTCGGCCCCCAGCGGCCCGGGGCCGAACTGGTCATCACGGGCACGGCGCCGATCGTCTTCCAGGCCCGGCGGTCGTTGTTGGATGGGATGCTCTTCGGCTTGGGGACCGACATGCTCTTGATCGTGGTCGGTATCCTCCTCACCACGCGAAGCTGGATGACGGCCGCCGTGATGTTCGTGCTGAGCGTGTTCCCCACGACTCTCATTTTCGGCGCGATGGGGCTCTTGGGGATCGTCGTCGACGTCGGCTCGGTGATGACGCCGTGCGTGGCGGTCGGTGTGACCGTGGACGACATCATCCACTTCTTGCTCTGCTATCGCCGCGGCGTCCAGCAAGGGATGACCGGTCCGCAGGCGACCCTTCTGGCGTACCGCACCTGCGGCCGGGCGATGGTTCAGAGTTGGGGAATCATCGGCGTCGGGCTTTCGGCCTTTGTGTTGAGTTCGTTCACCCCCACGTTCCGATTCGGCATGCTGATGCTGCTCCTACTCACCGCCGGACTGGTCGGAAACCTGCTCTTCCTGCCCGCGCTGCTGGCCGGACCCGTCGGCCGCCGGATCGCCAAGGCCCCCATGCCCCTGGCCTCGCTGGTCCACGTCGAGACCGACCGGGAAACGACCTGATCCCTTGTGACGAACAGAGCAGGTAATCCTTGAGGGTGGCTGGGGCATAGTGAGCGCAGCGAACGGTGCCCCAGCGGCGGTTCACTGGGGCACGCTGCGCTTTGCCCCAGCCACCCTGCCGCCCTGGAAAACGCTTTGGTATACAATGGAGAGATGTCACTGGGGAGCGAGCCTGACTGGATGCGGAGGCGTGCGGAACGTGGAGCATGAGACGTGGGATGTCACAGACGCGCGTAGGGCTGGCTTTCCAGCATGACGCCCGACATCAGGCGCGCGTAGGTCAGGCTGGAAAGCCTGCCCTACAGGATGGCTTCACCAACACGTTTTCCACGCCGGCGCCCCCTTTCCGCAACGCCTTCCACGCCGCAACCCGTTTTGGGCTAGCCAGTTACGCACGCGGGGGCATCGCCCGGCTTGACGGTATAGGTACATCTGTGCCAGTGATGGCGTGTACACCCTCGCTGGACCGGCGCCCATGCCGTCATGACTGCCGCGTGCTGCCACCCGCTGCCGCTGTACCGCCCGCGCGATCCGCAGGCGTCCGACCTGGCGTGTTCAATTTGTGTGAGTCAAGGCCAACTGGTTTGATCCCGTTTCTGTTCCGCCTGGGGCAGTGGAGAAAGCCTTTTTGCGTTGGGACTGGATGGTCGAACCGAGGTGGGTTTGCTCCCATTGATGCAGGGCCTTTGTTGTAACCGTTGTCAAAGCGCTTCGGATAATGCCTTGCGTCAGACGCCCAACGAAGGCTCCTATGGCAAGCGACATACTCGTCAATCCAAACTGACCATGCTCACCTTGGAGCGTCTTGTATTTCCCGATGATCGATTCCAGTACCTCGCTACTGCCCGGCAGGCGTTCGGTGTTGGTCGCGAGCGCCCTGGTGGCCCAACCGTAAGTCCGTCCCGGCTGAAGCCGGTAATGCCCCAAAGGTACACACGCCGTCCAGACGCCAGTGGCCTCGGCAACGAGCGCGGAAATCACACCCGGCGCCATAAAAGAGAAGAGGCTGAACACGGCACGCCATGTCCAGCCCCAGGCGTCACGGAGTCACATGCAGACGAATGGCCAAAACTAGGTGCCGCAATCTGCAGCAGGCGCGCATGCCTGGCAGTTTGCATCGCTGCAATCGTCACACGATCGCCTTGTACGAAGCCGACCAAGCAAGCCACAACGTGCTCTTTCCGTCTCGCAGGTTGCGGGCACAGTCACCGTTTTCGGCACCATCTTGCAGACCCGAACCTCAACTTCCTCTTCAACCGTTACGGGAACCATTACGGTGTACTCCTGTTCAATATTCTCGGGTACACACTTTACTTTGGTCACTGTCTCGGTCTTGGTCTTCGTGACGGGAACGCAGACCGTGTATTCGACGTCCTTGGTCCGCTCTTCCTCGACGCACTTTGTGACGGGAACCGTCTTGGTTCGTGTCTCGGCAACACGCTTGCAGACCTTATAGGTCTTGCTGCGAGTCTCCTCCTTGTAATCGCAGACTTTGACGGTCTTCGTCCGTGTTTCCGGCTTGCACACCGTCACGGTAAACGTGTACGGCTCGTCGACCTTTTCCGCCTTCATTACCGTGACTTCGACTTCCTCTTCGACGATGTTGGGCACCCAAACCTTCGACGGTTGGGGAGAGGAACATTCAGCACATCTTCTTGCCCGCAAGCGGGCAAGACGTCCTCCACAGCATCCGGCATTGCAGCCTCCGCAATCGGTTCCTTGACCGCACTCGCCCGCATCGCAGCCTCCGCAATCGGCCTGTTGACCGCACTCGCCTGCATCGCAGCCGGCCGCGGCAACCGGTTCCCAATGTCCCTGGTCTTTGCTTACCGTGCGCGTCTCTGTGGTCGGTACGCAACGGACGACAGTACGAGTTCCTTCGCGGGTTTCCTGTACGGGCACATTGACCGTGTACTCCTGCTCCGTTTCGGTCCAGACGGGAACCTTGACCGTAAACTCCTTGGTTACCTCCTCCCACTTAGGGACACTGACGGTATATTCCTTGGTCACTTCTTCCGTAACCGGCACCCGAACCTTGTAGGTGACGGTTTTCGTACGCTTCTCGGGCACCATTTCGGTGTACTCACGTTCGACCTCTTCGGTCTCGGCAACCTGCTTGTAAACGGTTACCGTGCGCGTGCGAGTTTCCGGCACGCATTTCGTTTTCTGGACGGTGCGGCTCTCAGTCTCCCAGGTCGGTACCATGATCGTCTTTTCGACGTACTGGACCGCGGGCTGACAACCATCGCATCCCGGCGCGCATTGTGCGTCACACCCGCCGCACGCATTTCCGGCGTGGGCATAGGTCGCATAAACGACCACCGAAACCAGTGCAACGAGCAAAGCACAACTCCGTCTGGCTGGCATTTCCTCCCTCCTTTCTATTGGGACAGTGCCAAAAGGCCGATCGCCACTTCCCTTCCAGGCAAGGATGCCTGCCTCGGCTGAAAAACGGCCTTCACTAGAATCAATTGTTTCCAACTCAAGATTTATGTCAAGCGCCGAACATATTTTTCCGTTGGTCCGATCATCTTGTGGTTCGTTTCGCCAAATCCAAGAATTGAGAATTTTGGCAATGCGATTGTTAGTGGGCCAGCAACTCGGTGGGTTATCGTACCTGCGTATGACGACGATCGCTTTCCACGCCGGCGCCCCCTTCCCGCAACGCCTCCCGCGCCGCAACCCGTTTTGGGCTAGCCAGTTACGCACGCGGGGGCATCGCCCGGCTTGACGGTATAGGTACATCTGCTCCAGTGATGGTGTGTACACTATCGCTGGACCGGCGCCCATGCCGTCATGACTGCCGCGTGCTGCCACCCGCTGCCGCTGTACCGCCCGCGCGATCCGCAGGCGTCCGACCTGTGGCGCCTGATGGACTGGCATTTCGACACGTTCCAGCGGGTTTACCTGTCTGCCGACAGGCAGGCGACGAGCGGTTCCAGGCGAAGTACGGCTACTGGCGGCCCATCATCGAGCGGTCGGTCACCGTGACAGGGCGCGACGTCGAGCAGTGAGGCGTCAGAGGCTGCCTCGCCCAGCCGCGCGAGCCAGACGTGGGCGATGCTCATCAAACGAGTGTACGAGATCGACCCGCTCACATGCAGTCAGTGTGGCGGCCAGATGAAGGTGGTCGCCTTTCTTGAACCGCCGCAGGGGCGGCAATCGAGAAGACTCTGCGCCACTGCGGGCTATGGAATCCGTCGACGCCGCGCGCCCCGCCGCCGGAAGACGGCTGGGTCTATGAGCCGGACGCTGAGTGGGACAGCCAGCCCGCCTCGCCCGACTCACCCGGCGAACTGACCTTTGTCGAGATCGACGAGTTCCTGGCGACCTTCTGATTTTGCCTCTTCTGATTTTGCCTTCTCGGCAAGTCGGCTGGTGGAAGGTCCGTTTGTGCGGCAACGAATCTCCCTAGCTGGGGTATATGGCATAGCCTTCGTGCAGCATCTCATGGCGCCAACGTCGCCGCGAGAGTTCCCGGGCGCGCCTGCTACCCGTTGACCTGCCAGTTTCCCCTGACTATCCTTGAGTTCTGTGAGAAGGATCAAATTTCCTATCCCTTGGTGCATCGTGCCCGAGCTGTGGCGAGCCTGGAAGGACCAGTATCTGAAGCTGCGAGCTTGGTAGTAGTCCGACCAGGCCTGTTTGTCATGCAGCGACAACGCGGTTCGGGGCCGATTTCTAACCTTCGGCGGTTTCTTCCTTCCTGACACTTTGAACCAGTCGGACTACTACGGGCTATCCACTCACCACGTTCGTGGGGTACCCGCTCAAGAAGGCTTCGATGTTGTCGAAGCACTGCTTGGTCAGGGCGCGGAACGCGGCGTCCGTGTGCATGCCGCAGTGGGGAGAGAGCACCACGTTCTCTGCAGCCAGCAGGCGCTGCATGCCCGCGCTGGTCCAGTCCGGCGGTTCATGCCAGAGGACATCGAGGCCGACCCCGCGCAGCTGTCCCGACTCCAGGGCTTCCAGCAACGCCTCCATCTCGATGATTTCGCCCCGGGCAACATTGACGAGGATGGGCCGCCGGGCCATGGCTTGAAAGGCAGCCCGGTTGAGCAGGCCGCGCGTAGCGGCGTCGAGGGCAGCATGGACCAGGATGATGTCGCTCTGGGCCAGCAGTTCCGGCAGCTCGACGAAGGTTACGCCGAGCGCACGGGCCCGTTCGGGGCTGGGATGCTTCGTGAACGCCAGCACCCGGCAGCCCAGCCCGGCGGCAATGGCCGCCGAACGCGCGCCGATGTGTCCCGTTCCGAGTATCCCGGCGGTCAACCCGTGGATCTGCAGCCCCTCGATGGCCGACCAGTCGAACTCGCGGCGCCGCACGTGCGCGTCGGCCTGGCGCAGTCGCTTGGCCAGGTGCAGCACCATGGCCCAGGCATGCTCGGCGACCGAATGGGCTGAGTAACCGGGGACGTTGGTGACGGTGACGCCACAGCGTCGGGCCGCGGCCAGATCCACGTTGTTGTACCCGGTCGAGAAGATCGACAGTAGCTGGAGCGACGGGCTCTGCTCGAGGACCCGGCTTGTGAACGGCACGATGGTGGCCGAGATGACGATCTGCGCATCGCCGATGTGCGCGAGCAACTCTTCCTTGCCCGACGGCAGGTCAGGACTGTAGCAAACGTCGCCCAGCATTTCCAACCGGCGCCACTCCTCAGGCGTCCATGTGACCTTGTGCACCACCGCAATTCTCGTCATCGGCACGACTCCAGCTCGGTCCCACAGAGCAAACAGATGATCTTGGTGGGGATTATATCAGAATGAATGTGGAGTGGGAATCGCAGGAAATCGGCTGGTCACAGGAAGCGGGGACGACCAGAGAAGACGCGTGGCTCCAGCCCCGGGATCTCCGGATCGGCTGGGAAATAGGGCCGCTGCAGTCGACGATACGGAACATGGCGCATCGTCGTCGGCGTCGGGCCGGGGGTGTCGAGGAGGAAGGCGCCGGCCGCGATCGCGCCGTAGGCCGTGCGGTAGTTCATCGGGTTCTTGACCACAAGGAACTTCGCACCGCGAGCGTCCATGCCGACCGAGCGGAACTGCTCGTCCATCCAATCGTACGTGGGAAGCGTGGCAACCAGAATCTGCACCGCTCCCACCTGGAGAACCGCTGAAGAGGAAGTCGAGGCCGCGGCCGCCGTTGGCCCGCAGTTGCGAGCGGCGGCACGTATCGGTGGAGAGGAGAATCTGACCGGCGTAGCCCAGGGCAAGACATCCTCATCCGATTGATTCCCTTCGCGACTTCGCGGCTTCGCGTGAGACAGAAGGGGGTTGTGTTTGACCTGCGCCTCGCGACCTTCGACCTTCGATGTTCTGAGTTCGACGTTCAGCGTTTGGTGTTCGGCGTTGGGTGTCCGGCGGCCTCGGCGAGACCGCCCTACCGGCTAAAAGATTCCCGCAGATCCGCGAACCGGTCGATCGCGAGATCCCACGTTTCGTCGCGCGGTTCGCCGAAGCCGTAGCGGCAGAAGCAGCGGCGCAGGCCGGCGCGCAGGCCGGCCTCAAGGTCGGTAAAGTTGTCACCCGCCATCCAGTCGTCAGCTTCCAGCGTGACGCCCATCCGCTCGGCCGCGAGACGGAGCGGGGCGGGGTCGGGCTTGAGCGCCGGCGTGTCGCCGCCCCCCACCACGCGCCGAAGAAACGCGCGATGCCGAGCCCTTCGAGGATCGGGCGCGTGACAGGGCCTGGCTTGTTGGTGACGACGGCCAGCCGCCAACCGGCGGCGCAGAGCGCCTCCAAGGTGTCGGCGACACCGGGATAGAGCACGGTGCGGTCCAGGCAGTGCATGACATAATGCACGCGCTGGCGCGCCAGCATGGCCTCCCAGAGATCGGGGCGCTCGGGGATCGCGCGTTCGATCAGCAGGCGCACGCCCTCGCCGACACACGCCACCACCTCTGCCGTCGATCGCGGCGGCAGGCCGAAATCCTGCCGCGTAAGATTCACCGCGCACGCCAAATCGGCGCGCGAATCGATCAAGGTGCCGTCCAAATCAAAAAGCAGGTTTTTCACTATCAATCGTCCGCAGGATCATCCATCAGTGCCAACGGCCACGCCGGATCGGTCACCGCCCCGATCTTGACGGCATAGCTGGTGCGCGCCGCGATATCCTCGTCGGTCACCAGATGCACGTCGAGCAGGCCATCGTTCTTGTAGCCGGTGCGCAGATAATTCTGCTCAGCCAGGCTCAGGCTCCAACCCTCCAGCCACACCATGAGTTCCCGCTGTTGCTCCGGGGATCCCTGCACATGTATCAGCAGATCGATGTCGCTGCCGGGGCCGGCGGTCGCATTGGCGGTCGAGCCGAAGAGGTACAGGGCGCGGACACCGAACCGTTCGCGTTTCACGCAGCGCGCGAGCTGCTCGGCCATGCGCAGCCGCCAGCGCCAGTAATCCTCCGAGCGCGGTTCGACGGGCCGCTGCGCAGCAGCCGCGTGCTCTTCGCCGCTCGGCACCGACGGAGGGGCCAAGTAACCGATCGCCTTACCGAGGTCGGCATTCATCAGGATGCGCAGCACATGGCCCTGCTCGCAGCCGGGGATATCGATGACCCGGATGACGTCGGCGAGGTGCGCATACTCCGGCACGATATTCCCCAGCATGTTTTTCGAGCTCTTGAGGAAACGCTCGTTGAACTCCACGCTGGCTTCGTCCGGATAGAGCGGGATGTAGCGGATGCCTGCCTCGACCATGTCCTGGAAGAAGTGGGTGCCGAACGACAGTTCTGGTGCGTACCCCCCCTTTTTGCGCGCGATCTCGATCAGCACGGCGGTGTTGCAGACGTCGGCGTAGGTCACCTGGACGCCCTGCTTGATATCGCCCCGGCTGCCCCAGCGTCCCGGCCCCATCAGGATAAAACGCCGCTTGGGCAAGAGCACATTCAGGCGGCCCACGGCGCGGGCGATATCCACCAACGCATCACGGCTGGTCTGTTCGGCATAGTGTTCGGGCGACACGTAGACGACGTGCGAGATGTCGGGCACACGCCCGTTGGAGATGAAGCGCGTGGCGGTGAAGAGTGTAGCGTTAGACGGTATGTCCTGCGGGATAGCGCTCGGCGCGGTCTCTATCTCGGTGTACTGCGGACGGCACTGCAGCAGGTAGAAGGTATGGCCGTCCGAGGCGAACTCGATATCCACCGGCGTGCCGAGCCCTTCTTGCAGCGCAAGCAGGATGGCACGGACGCGCTTCACGAACTCCGTGCGGTTGATCAACCCTTCGAACGTCGCGATCAGCTCGTCGTTCACGGTGTCCAGTTCCAGCCCCGACGGCGCATGGACGTTGCCGTCGCGATAGATCGAGACCAGTTGGCGCAGATTGGGAAACTCGCGACCGTACTCGCGCAGCAGCGTGCCGAGAGGCACGGTCTCGAAGGCGCGCGATTCAACATTGATGACATCGACCATCGCGGGCGAGTAGTGCCGGATCTCATCAGGGCTCACATTCACCCGCAGGCCGGGCTGGCCGGGCGAGAGCAGCGCCGGATAGTCGTTGCTGACGCGGTCCACGGCGCGCGTGCCGAGCCCGGGCACGAGGCGCACCAGTCCGTCGTCGCGCTTGAGGCGCGGCGACCAGCGGAACTCGTTACTGCTGAAGGCGACACCCGCATAGGCCGGCAAGACGTAGGGGCCGACACGCGCCCCGACCACTTCCTGAATCAGGATGCCCATCTCCTCGTGGAAATCCAGCAGTCCGTGCTCGGCCCGGTAGAGGATCGGATCAGGTCCATAGACCGAAGCGTAGATTTCGGCGATCGCATCGAGCAAGGCCTCCATTCTGGCTTTTTTGCTCCCCTGGTTCGGCAGAAACAGGCTTTTATACTTTCCGGAAAAGGCGGAGCCGGTGCGGTCTTCCAGCAAACTGGAGCTGCGCACGATGAGCGGACACTCGCCGAAATCGTCCAGCGCCAGCGACAGCCCTTTGACGATATCGGCGGGGAAGGGCGCGTTCTTGAAGAGCTGAATGATGTTGGGATACTCAATGCGGATCTGCTCAAGCTCTTTGTACTTCTGCTCGTTGACATCCTCGAGCTGATTGTGGCGCAGGAACTCGGTTTGACAGTCCGCCGTGAGATACCAGGTCCGCGGCGTCTTGATTCCCTCAAACAGCTTTTCGCCCTTGTCGGCGGCGCGCCGCAGCAGATGCTGGGCGAGAAACAGGCCGGTGCTCTTGCCGCCCAGTCGGCCGTTGCTGCCAGAAGGGTAAATGATGCGCGGCGCCAGCTCAAAAAAGTCGGCCACATCGAGATGGCGCTTGGCTAGGTTGATGAACTCGATGTTGTCGGAAAAGAAGCGCCGGATCAGCGAGACGCGCAGCCATTGCTCGGTGGGCTTCGCGAGCGTGGTATCGCTGCCGGTCAGCGCACGGTAGCGCAGGATCGCGTCGACGATCTGGTTGAGCGGCGTATTGCCGGAGTCAACCGCCTTGATCAGGAAGCTGAGCTTGTTCTCCTGAATCCACTTATGCACATTCTCAAGGATGTCGGCGTCGCTCAGATGCTGCGCGGCGATCGCGAACACCTGGTCACTGACCGCAAAGATGCTCTCGCGCGTCTGCTTGTGGCTGGGACAGTTGCTGTCGGCACTGCCGTCGCCATGCGGCGGGGCCAGCTCGGAGCCGAAGGTGTTCAGCAACTGGCGGGCTTCTTTCACGCCGCTCCTGAACAGGTAGTAGAGCATCTTACGCGACGTGTAGAGATAGAGCTTCTCGTCGGTGCGCCGCAGCAGGTCGACGATCACCATCCATTCGTGGTGGCTTTTCGCCGCCAGCGCGCGGTGCGTCGACTCCCAGTCCTTGAGCAGCTTTTCAAGCTTACGGTGAAAGATCGTCTGGCCAATGCGCTCCGCGATGGTGCGGATCAGCTTCATCTCCTTCTGGAGAAAAATCCCCTCGCGCGAAGCCGGCACCTCGCTGCTGTAGGAGACCTCGATGAACCCAACGACGCGGTCCTCCTCTTTGATCGGAACCGTCTCAGCCCAATGCGTGGGCGTATACTGCGGCGGCTCGTAGACGGCATCCTCATGCACGATCCGCACCTGGCACAGCTTGGGGAATTGCCAGCCGAACGGGATGATGACGATCAGTTCTTTGAAGATCTGCGGCAAGGAGAGCCGGTCGTTCCCGAGCAGCTTTTCCACCTGATAGAGACAGTTCAGCTCTTTCGCGCGCTCCCGCAACACCGTGAACCGGTCTTGAGCCTGCTTTTTCTCGCCCATGGTCCCCCCGTCCGCTCTGGCGCAGCCTGCCGCCCGGCGCGCTTGCGTATGTACCGAGAAATCAGGAGCCGGGACTCAGGCGCCGACCGCCTGAATCCCGGCGCACGCAGCCGCGGCTTACGCCCAACCGCGCTGCTTGACCGCCTCGGCCACCCGGTTGATGGCGATCATGTAGGCCGCATCGCGCATGTACAGCTTCTGGCGCTTGGCCAGATCATAGACCGCCGCAAAGGCGGCGGTCATCTTGGTGTCGAGCTTGGCGAGCACCTCGTCCTTCTCCCAGTAGTAGTTGGTGTTGCACTGCACCTGCTCGAAATAACTGCACGTCACACCGCCGGCGTTGGTCAAGAAGTCCGGCAGCACAAAGATGCCGCGCTGCTTGATGACCTCGTCTGCCTCCGGCGTGGTCGGCCCGTTCGCGCCTTCGGCGATGACCTTCACGCGTTTCGCGATCTTCGACACCGTCTCGCGGTTGATCTGGTTCTCGAGCGCCGCCGGGATCAGGACATCCACTTCCTGCTCCAGCCAGGCCCCGCCAGGCAACCTCTCATAGCCCAGTTCGCTCGCGCGGTTCTTGTCGATGCCGCCGAACTTATCAGAGATGCCGCGCAGCTCTTTGAGGCAAATGCCGTCCGCCTTGCGGAACGTGTACGACGTCTTGTCCGCCTGATCCCAACAGGAGATCGCGACCACCTTGCCGCCCAGTTCCGTGTAAAGCTGCACGGCATACTGCGCCACGTTGCCGAAGCCCTGTACGCTTGCGGTCGTCTTCGCCAGATCAATGCCGAGAGCCTTCAATCCTTCGCGCAGCGTGAAGATCACGCCGAAGCCTGTGGCCTCGGTACGCCCCAGCGATCCGCCCATGCCGACCGGCTTGCCGGTGATGAAGCCCGGATAGCGGCCGCCGTGAATCGTTTCGTACTCGTCGAGCATCCAAAGCATGTGCTGCCCGTTGGTCATCACATCCGGCGCCGGCACGTCGCTGATCGGCCCCACGTTGCGCGCGATCTGGCGTATCCAGCCGCGGCAGATCTGCTCCTGTTCGCGCTGGCTCAGGTGATGCGGATCACAGATCACGCCGCCTTTGCCGCCGCCCAAAGGAACATCGACTACCGAACACTTCCAGGTCATCCACATCGACAGCGCGCGCACGGTGTCGATGGTCTCCATCGGATGGAAACGGATGCCGCCTTTCGCCGGACCGCGCGCGTCGTTGTGCTGCACACGGAAACCCTTAAACACACGGACCGTGCCGTCATCCATCCGCACCGGAATCGAAAACTGATATTCGCGCAGCGGCTGGCGCAGAAGTTCCCGCACCCCCTCGTCCAATTCAAGCAACGCCGCCACTTTGTCGAACTGCGCTTGCGCTACCTGAAACGGGTTATACGAACTACTCTCCATACTCTTTCAGCCTTTCCTGATTTCGCCTGACGAAGGCGACTGTTTGAACCACGTCATGGTCTCGGTTATACTATAGCCGCCCCCGCGCCGCAATGACAAGTTTGTAAGTTTTTTTATCCCGGCGCCGAGAGCCCGGCTATCGTCGGGCTGGTGGTCGAGGAGCATCCGGGGATTGTCGAACTCCAGAGCCCCTTCGGCGGCGGCCGGATCCTCGATCTGCTATCCGGCGAGCAGATGCCGCGCATCTGCTAAGGGTCGGGCGAGGAATAACCATCGCGTTCCGGCAATCGACCCACTGGCCTGCCCCCATTGCCGAGGCCAGATGAAGGTGGTCGCATTTATCGAGCCGCCGCAGGGAGCCCTCATCGAGAAGATTCTCCGCCATTGCGGGCTATTGATTCCGTCGACGCCTCGCGCCCCGCCGCCGGAGGACGGCTGGGTCTATGAGCCGGACTCCGACTGGGACAGCCATCCCGCCTCCTCCGACCCACCCGGGGAACTGACCTTCGTCGAGATCGACGAGTTCCTGGCGACCTTCTGATTTTGCCTTCTCGGCAAGTCGGCCCGTGGAAGGTCCGTTTGTGCGGCAATGTGATGCCCAATTGAGGTTAGCCAGCATAGACTTCTGGTGGCATCCCCGGGCGCCAACTTCGCCACGAGAGTTCCCAAACACGCCTGCTACCCCTTGACTTTCCATTTCCTCCTGTCCAAGCTTCACCTCTGTGGGAAGAATCAAAAGTCCTATCCCTTTCCCTGGTCCTGGACCGTTCCAGGTGAGTGGGGCAAGGCACAGGAATGTGCAGGGACGATTGACGCCTGGCCGGTTGGGCTACTATAATATTGAGCGCGTGTCACGCTGGAAGTCACACTGGAAGAAGTCCATCGCCTTACCTTTGCCCCGGAACGGTGAAGCATGAGCACCGCTACTGAAGCGAAAGCGTTTCCCATCGAAGGGGCTTCGCCCATGGTTCTGCATTTTCAGCCCGTGATCAACCTTTCCGACGACCAACTGTATGAATTCGCCAGGACCAATCGGCATTGGCAAATCGAACGCAACCAGCAAGGGGAGATCACCGTCATGCCGCCGGCGGGCATCGAAGCCTCGGACAGGAATGCCGAACTGACCATGCAATTGCGGATGTGGGCGAAACGTGACGGAAAAGGAACGACGTTCGATTCCTCCGGTGGTTTCGTGCTTTCCAACGGCGCCATGCGGTCCCCGGATGCGGCTTGGGCGCCCTACGCAAAGCTGGAGAAGCTCACCGCCGAACAGCGAAAGAGATTTCCGCCCCTTTGCCCCGATTTCGTCGCCGAACTCCGATCCGAGAGCGACCGACTCAGCGACCTCCATAGCAAGATGCGGGAGTACATCGCCAACGGGACAAGACTGGGCCTTCTGATCGATCCGGTGGAAAGACGGATCCATTTCTACCGTGACGACGGTTCGGTCGAAACGCAGGAAGCCCCGGCGACCGTCTCGTGTGAACCGGTGTTACCAGGCTGCATCATTGAGCTGAAGGAAATCTGGTAGTCGCCGGCCCTCGCGCGTGCGAAGTGCGTTACAGCGTTGCCGGGGAAAGGGTAGCAGAAGGGCTTCTTATCTGCGCCTGGCATGGCGCCCGAAGGCATCAGCGTCGGAGGAATCTCTGCCGGGCGACGTTCCGCTGAGTCGGCATCGTCGCTCGGGTGATGGATGGCCCGGCGGAATCCATCCCGTAAAGTGTAAAGTGCAAGCCTGACCCCGACTTTGTGCTATTTGAAAGATCTGTCGTGGGAATTTGCACGTCATCTCCGAACCAATATCCCTTTCTTTCAACCCAAGAGAAGGATGCCATGAGCATACTGGAAACTCTAGTTACCCGCACGGACCGACAGCGACTCGGTAAAACTCTTGGGCTTGCCGCCCGGCCCGGGGACCAACTCGAAACGATGCCCGTGGACGAACGGGAGCGATTAGTCGCCCAACTAGGCCGCCCAAAGAGCGGCTAACTCGCGTCCTCCGCCGGCAAGATCACCATTCCGATTTGCTCGATCTCGCCACCCGGGCTAATTCCCCGGACGTGCAGTGCGACCGGCCCGAATTGCACCATGCTGCCGGGGTGAATCTCCCCCGGTTCGAGGCGGTTGCGGATCGCCTCGGCTAGGGTCCATTTGACGGGTACCTTCATCTCAATCCCGTAAGCGTCCTCCAATTCTCTGACTCGCACGTTGGGACGCAACGGAAATTCGATCAGCCGGGGAAGCTCGTCACGCTTTCCTTCCTTGCCCGAAAATATCCGGGTGACCAGCGAAAGAACTTCAGGGCGGAGCACCAGGATGACATGGTCGCCCGCTTCAATGCGCGTTTTACCGTGCGGTGGAATGATCTGGTGTTGCCGGACGATCAGCCCGATGACGGCCCCCTTGGGAAGGGCCAACTCGTTCACCAACCGACCTGCGGCTCGTGAATTGGCTCCCACGGCATAATCGACCACCTCCCCCTTCACGTCCCTGAGCGACACGATCTCCAACGCGACGGGGGACGTTGGCTCAGCCGGTTGTTCCAGACCGAGCCACCGAGCCGCCAGCGGAAGTGTCCATCCCTGAACGAGCGCTGAGAGCACTACCACGAAGAACACCACGTCGAACAACAGCGACGCCTGCGGAATCCCAGCCAGCAGGGGAAAGGTCGCCAAGGTGATCGGCACCGCACCCTTCAGGCCGGCCCACGAGAGAAACAGCAGTTCGCGCCGGTTGAAGCGAAACCATGGCAGCGTGAGCGCCACAACGACGGGCCGGGCCACGAGGATGAGCACCACGCCAATGAGCAAGCCCTGCACGCCCACCGCAATCAGCCGGCTTGGGAAGCTCAACAGCCCCAGTACAACGAACATCACGATCTGGGCCAGCCAGGCGGAAGCGTCGTGGAACAATCGGATGCCGCGTTGAAACACCAGCCGGCGGTTGCCAATCACGATGCCGGCCAGATACACCGCCAGGAAACCGCTTCCTCCCATCCAACTCGCCAGGCCAAACGTGAGCAGGCCGAACGCCGTGACGAGCACCGGATACAACCCGGCCGCGTCGAGATTGATCCGGTTCACCACTCGAACTGCAAAGTAACCCATCGCCAGCCCGACCAAGACCCCGAGCAGCATCTGCGATACAAACAGGCCGAGCAACCCCGGCCCTAGAGCCATCCGTCCCGTGAGCAGCTCGATGCAGCCGATGGTTAGGAAGATGGCCATCGGATCGTTTGATGCGCTTTCCACCTCCAGCGTGGCGGCAAGCCGTTTGGAAAGCGTAATTCCACCATGCCGCAGGATTGAAAACACCGCCGCCGCGTCGGTGGAACCGACGATGCTGCCCAGCAGCAGCCCCTCCAGCAGGGAGAGACGCAGAATCCATGCAGCCGCCAAACCGGTCACCAGTGCCGTGCCAAGGACGCCAACCGACGCCAGCAAGAGGGCCGGTCGCCAAACGGCGCGGACTGCCGTCACGGGCGTCCCCAGTCCGCCGTCGAACAGAATAATCGCCAGCGCAAGCGTGCCGATACCGTGCGCCAGTCCGTAGTTATCAAACGCGATTCCGCCGATTCCTTCCTCGCCGGCCAGCATTCCCAGCACCAGGAACAGAACCAGCACCGGGAGCCCCAGCCGAGCGGACAACTTGCTCGACGCGATGCCCAGCAGCAGCAGGAGGCCGGTCAGGAGGATCAGTGTATCAACTAACGCCATACGTCGGCCTTTGGCTCCTTGGTCATCTCTTTGTGCCCGATCCTGTTGCAGGCGGCTTGGGGAGAGTCTGGAAGGGAAAGGCCAATTGGCCGCTCGCACCGTAAAGAAGGTGTTCCACGGGACCGCTGAATGCCTCGGGCAGTTCGTCGCGGTTGCCCTTCTGTCGCTCGAATAGCTCCTCGACGAATCGGTTGCGTAACTCAACGGCGGCGGCAAGCGCGGCGTGATTCTCCTCCGAACGGTTCTCCTGGTACTGCTTCAGCCGCGCAAAGCCCAGGGTGGTTAGCTTCGAGTATTCAAAACCGTCGCGGAACAAACGTATTCGCTTCTTAACGGTTTCGTCGCGGGCAAGCGACTCGGCCCGCTCAAGATGACCGCCGCATTGTTCAAGCACCGTGTCGGGAAAGCAGGCGAGGTACAGGTCTTGGGGCCGTTCATGGGACACGTAATCGTAAGGCTGGCCCAAGGTCTCGGGCAGCATCAACTCCCATCGCTGCCCCGTCTTCTCGTAGTAAGCGTGGAAAAAGTCGTTCATGGAAGCGGCCGATTCCGCGAAGAGCCCCTCGCAAAACTCGCCGAGCACTTCCTCGGGGTCGCGCTTCGGGTCGCGCAGCAGTTGCCCCACCAGGTAGTAGCTCGGCGCGTGGATGCCCCAACTACCGTTGCCGCCGCAGAAGTAATAGCCGCGAACACCGGCCGACGCCAGTCGCTTGAACTCCGCGCCCACGCCTGCAACCGGCATGGGTACGTAGTTGCGGCTCTCGCTGACGAACCAGTAGACGAACGCGGAGAACTGGTCGTGGAACTTCGTCCATCGCTCAACGGCCCCGGCGGTTGGATGGCACCACTCAACTATCACGTTGTCCGGCAGCCCTTGGAGCCGGCGGGGGACCTCGCCCGTCGGACCGTAGGCCAGGATGACGAGTTTCCGGTCTGGATGCGTCTTCTTGAGTTCCCGCGCGAGAAAGTCGTGGAATAACCACACGCGGTCGGCGGGAACGCCCGGCAGATACCAGCCGCTAATCCGATAGTCGTCCATCGCCTCGCACGCCTCGCACTGGCAGCGGCGATATCCGTCCACCTGGCACAAGACGACCGCGTCGTAGCCGGGCGTGTACAGTTCCTTCAGGTTGGCCGCCGCCTCGGCCCACATCTGCCGGTTTGACGTGCAAAGAAAGGCGTGACGGCGATCGCCCCGCGTGCGCTCGCCGTCGATCAAGGCGAACCACTCTGGGTGTGTGTCGAAGTACTTGTCGGCGGGGATCAGGACGTTCCAGAGATGGCATCCAGCCGGGCTGATGAACACCTGCTGGCCGAAGAAGTTGCGATGCGCCCAACTCGACCGCGAGAAACTGCCCCCGCTCGATAGTCGGAAGGGCGTTTCCCGCCGGTCAAGCGGAGGCACGTCCAGTCGCTCGCGGCGGGGAACCACCTCGCCCAAACTGCCGGGCATGAACCAGCGCACGCCGCAAACGTCCTGCAGGAAGGCGCTCACCGCGTTGGCCGTTCCTCGCTTCGCCAGGTGATACGGATCGGTGGGCAAAAGCCGGGCATCGTTGCCGGCCAGCACGAGTCGGCCGGGTGCGTCGCGAAGCAGAAAGGAGTCGCCGGTGAGCGAGGACAGGTCGACGCCCATCTCTTGCGTCAGCCGGCTTGGCCCAACCAGGATGAGGTTGCCTGCCGGCGTTTGTGCGTCGTCGGCCATCGGCAGCAGTACGCCGGTCATTTTGCCGATGTACTCCCGCAACTCTTTGGCGGGGGTTTGCTGCAAGTCGGTTGCATCCTTGGCAATCACGATGGTGGCTCGCGCCTCGCCGTCTTCGACCAGTCGCAAGGCCGGTTGGTCGCCAGGCCGGGACTCGGCGCCCAGTGTCACGACGGAAGCTGCCAATAGGAAGTACGGTAGAAGGAGCGAGGAAAGTCTCATGGCATCTCCTGCAATAGTCGCCCTGCCGCGGCGGCCAGAGGATAGGGCTTGCGATTGCCGCACGCCCCATCAGTCTGACACCGTGGCCGACCGCCGTCAAGCTGCCACCAATATGCCGCGTTCTGCCTTTGAGGCTATCGTATCGGAGGCGGTGCGAACTGGGGATTCTTCATTGCTCTCGGACGACGGCAACGGAGAGTCAGTGTCCATAAGCACCCCTGCGTACACCAGAGTCTTGTGCGTCCGGACGTTATCGTCCAGTTGTCGCCGGAGACGTTCCCAGTCGTCGTCATCGAAGAAGATCGTCGCCTTTCTTGAACCGCCGCAGGGGGCGGCAATCGAGAAGAACTTCGCCACGAGAGTTCCCAAACGCGCGGGGTAGCAGGCGGGAAAGGGCCGGCATGCCCGCCCCTCAAGGGCGTTACAGTATTCCATGACGGGCCGAATTCCGTTAAGGTTGTCACGTCGCCGTCTTGACAGGTTGCGAAACCCGGCGTATTGTCTAAATATGGCATGTCTACCGCCGAAATAGGTCGGAAAATGGAAGTTCTGTCGCGTTTGTTTGCTCCGCCGAACCAGAGTTACTACCTTTTCGGACCGCGAGGAACCGGCAAAAGCACTTGGACGCAGATGTACTACGAGAACGCCGCACGCATCGATTTGCTACAGCCCGATGTGCTTCGCCGCTACCAGGGCAATCCTGAACGCATCCGCGAGTTTGTCCACGCCCAAGCGGATGAACAAACCATTATCGTGGATGAAGTGCAAAGAGTGCCTGAACTACTCAGTGCCGTGCATGCGCTGATCGAGGAAAAGCGGGGCTGGACTTTCGTGTTGACCGGCAGCAGTGCGCGCAAGCTGAAGCAGACCGGTGTCGACCTCATGGCGGGCCGCGCTGTCGTGCGCAGTCTACACCCCTTCATGGCCTCGGAACTAGGTCGATATTTCAACCTATCGACCGCGTTGACGCAGGGTATGCTTCCGATTGTCTGGGACGCTCCGTGCCCAACGGATGTACTGAAGAGCTACGTCGGCGTTTACGTGCGCGAAGAAATACAGGCGGAAGGGCTTGTCAGAAACCTTGGGGGGTTCGCTCGCTTCCTGGAAGCGATCAGCTTCTCACACGGCCAAGTGCTTAATCTGAGTAATGTGGCACGGGAATGTGAAGTCCAACGCAAGACCGTCGAGGGATTTCTGGCTGTCCTGGAAGACTTGTTGCTCTGCTATTTGCTGCCGGTCTTCCAGAAACGCGCCAAACGCGCAACCGTCAAGCACCCCAAGTTCTATGTGTTCGATACGGGCGTTTTCCAAAGCCTCCGGCCGTCCGGTCCCCTTGACCGGGCCGAGGAAAGGGCGGGACCGGCGCTGGAAGGATTGATCGGACAGCATCTGCGCGCCTGGAATGCCTATTCCGGCGGAAACAACAACCTCTACTATTGGCGCACCCAGGCGGGCAGCGAAGTCGACTTTGTGCTCTACGGTCCTGACACATTCTTCGGTATCGAAGTGAAACATGCGTCACGCGTCGACCGCAACGACCTGCGCGGGCTGAAAGCATTCCGTGACGAATATCCCGAGGCCCAACTCTTGCTGCTTTACCGCGGAGACGAAATGCTGCGAATCGACGGCATGCGGTGCATGCCCTGCCAAACCTTCTTGGAGCAGTTGACCCCCGGCAAGCCGCTTCTGGCTGCATAGCCCCGTTGAGCAGCGGGGCTTCGCCTGTCACCTTTCCGCTCAGTCCGACTGCACGTCGAACGTCAACTCCTCCCGTCGCCGGTCGGCGGAGAACGAGTTTTCAAAATGAACAGGTACTCCCGTTGAAACACGGTCCGATATTGTGTACCGTTTTGGCTGATGGAACCGGGGCGGGGCTGATCGACATTGGAGTATGCCAGCCTCCGTGCGAAGGGGGCGCGTATTTGCCGGCTTGAGGAAACTCTCCCACCGGCACGGTGGCCGAGTGGCTCGACATGTCCAGGTTGTCCGTCAATTTGAACGTTGTATCGAGAAGTTTCCAAAGCAGGAAGCGAACTGTCCCATGGCCAACAAGAAACTGATTACCGCCTACCAGAAACTCCGTCCCACCGAACGGTACATGGTCCAGCTATGCGCCTTTGCGAATCGGCCGCTTGAACGCAGGGACCTCGCCCAGTTTTTGGCAAGCGCCGGCCTGACGGATTCTGCAGGCAAGCGGTTCACCCAAACGGCCATTGGCCAGATTGCTCGCAAGCTGGAGGCGGCAAGCATGCTGGTCCGATGCTCCTACGACGGCATGCAAGCCGATGGTGAAATCGCCGATCTGGTCATGCAGGACTCGATTCGCCGCGGTCAGTTTGATGAGCTGCGAGGCATCTTTGAACAGCCGGGAAGCCGGTATGGCTCGTACCGCTACGACTATAGTAGACTTTCGCGCAATTTGCGGATCGCATTCTACGCAGGCGAGGTATCCGAGTTTCAATCGTTTCTGAAGAGTTTCGGCCATTACAAACAAGTGCGTTTACTCGATCCGTTCAGTGCGGACATCTTCGCTACGTTGGACCCGGTGTTGCAGCAGTGGCTCTTCACGAACAGCATACCGCGCATCATCCTCCGTCCTGAGGGCGATGACGGGCTCCTCGCGGCATTCGAGTCATGGGCCGCCGCCCAGCCGGAACTCCGCAACGAGACCGCGGGGCTCTGGCTCGATCTGGCGATGGCCCGGGGCGATCTGAAGTCGCTACGGGAACTCGACGCGCGCACCGGACACAAGCTCCCGAAAATCGAAGGCTGCGAAGCCCTGCTGCAGGGCGACTTTGAACGGGCCGAACGCTGTCTGGCCCTGGCGGCGCCGGGCGCCGGTCGGAAAGGAAAAAACCAAAGCGGCCCGGCCTCGGCCCACCTTCCCCTGTTGTTCTATCTGATGCTGCTGCTCGCACGCGGGACGGCCGAATCGCTGGTCCGAGCCCGGTCGCTGGTCGCCTCGACCATGAAGGCAGGCAAGGCCAAGAACCCGTATGTCTCAGCATTCGAGCCCATTGCGGCGGCCATCGCGTTCCGGCAATCGCCCACACCGCCAGGCCCCTTTGCCCAAAAGCTCCATGAACTCCACACCTCGTCACTCGCCACCCTGCTGATCGGCTATCTGCATCGCTGGCTCCTGGCTGGCGAGCAGGGAAAAGGCAAGTCGCCGGCCGACTACTTGGCGCCGGTCGCTCTCGCCTACCGCAGCGCCGGATTGGCCTGGCTGGAAGCGGAAACAACGAGACTGGCGGGCGACACACCAGACAAGAACGCGCCCCCCAGCGCCGCCAGGTCCTCGGAAATCCACGCGCGGCTCGGCACGGCAAGCCTGGTGAATCTGATCGAGCCGGAACCGATATGGAAACGCTCCCTCGAAGCAATCGGTCAACTAGGCAAAGAAAAAGCCGCCGTCGCTACGGCCGGCGACGCTCCGATCGAGAGCGAACGCCTGATCTGGGAAATCAACACAAGGGGCGACCACTTCAGCCTGCAGCCCTTCCTCCAGAAACGCAAGGCCAAGGGCTGGACGGCGGGACGCCGCGTAGGATTGCAGCGACTTTACGAGGAATGGAACACGCCGGCCTTTGCCTTCCTGACCGATCAGGACCGTGATTTGTGCCGCACGCTGGAAATGCACGTCCAGCGGAACTACCACAGCTATACCGAAACATTTTACCTGTTCAATATCGGGCGGGCCGCACGCGCCATCGTCGGCCATCCCTGCATCTTCAGACACGGCGACCGCGAAACGCCGCTGGACATTGTCGAGCAGCCGCCGCGTCTGGTCGTGGCCAGGCAAGGCGCCCACACCATTCGCCTGAAACTCGACCCGAAATTTCCGGAAGACGCCACTCAGGAGGAACATCCGATCCGCCTGATCCAAGACGGCCCGCAACGGATCGTCCTGGTCTTCTTCGACGAACCGCACCAGAAGCTGCAACGCATTCTCGGCCCCATGCTGGATGTGCCTGCCGCAGCGGCCGAGCAGGTGGTGGCCTCGATTCAGAGGGTTGCGTCCCTGGTGGCCGTTCACTCCGAGGTCGGCGGCGATTCCATGACGGCGGAAAGCGTGGCCGGCGACCCCCGGCCGCACCTGCACCTGCTGCCCTACCAGGCAGGATTGCGGGCCGAGTTGTACGTACGTCCGCTCGGCGACGACGGCCCGTTCTGCCGGCCGGGCCAGGGCGAGGCGAACGTCTTCGCCAATGTGGAGGGCCAACCCCGCACCGCGCGTCGCGATCTGGCGGAAGAGCGCGGCCGATACGAACGTCTGCTTGCGGATTGCGCCTCTCTGGCAACCCAGGTGCAGGACGATACGGGCTACTTTCCATCGCCCGTCGAGGCGCTTGAGGCGCTCCTGGAACTGGAAGATCAGGTGGCCAAAAACCGCGTCGTGCTGCACTGGCCGCAGGGCCGGAGCCTGAACCTGGCCGGACGCGCCACCGGCGCGCAACTGCATATGAGTATTCGCCGCGACCGCGATTGGTTTGCCGCGTCCGGTAAGCTCAAGGTCGATCCGTCGCTGACGATCGACATGATGAAGCTCATCGAACTGGTTGAGGCCAGCCCGTCGCGGTTCGTCCAACTGGACGACGGCCGTTTCCTGGCCCTGACCGACCGATTGCGCCAGCGCGTGCAGGAATTGGCCGCGTACGGCGATCGGCAGAAGACGAAACTCCGCTTCCCCCCGGTCCGGGCCGTTGCTTTGGAAGACCTGGCGGGAACCGTGAAGCTGAAGGCCGATGCCTCATGGAAGGAGTTTCTCCACAAAATGAAAACGGCCGGCGAGGTTATGCCCGACGCGCCGAATACCCTGCAAGTCGAATTGCGAGACTACCAGCGCGAAGGGTTTCACTGGATGGCCCGCCTGGCCGAATGGGGAATGGGCGGTTGCCTGGCAGACGACATGGGGTTGGGAAAGACCATCGAGGCGTTGGCCTTGCTCGTTCATCGGGCCGCCGGCGGGCCCGCCCTGGTCGTCGCCCCGACCTCGGTCGGCTTCAACTGGCTCAGCGAAACGATCCGCTTCGCCCCAACCTTGAACGCACGCCTGTTCGGACCCGGAGACCGCGACGAGTTCTTTCGCAACCTCGGACCACGCGACGTCGTTATCTGCAGCTACGGTCTGATGCATACCGAAGCCGATCGGCTCCAAGCTCAGTCTTGGCATACCGTGATCCTGGACGAGGCCCAGGCCATCAAGAACATGGCCACGCGCCGTTCGCAGGCGGCCATGGGCCTGACGGCCGACTTCCGGATGATTATGACGGGCACGCCCCTGGAAAACCACTTGGGCGAATTGTGGAACCTGTTCCAGTTCATCAATCCCGGACTGCTCGGCTCGCTCGAGCATTTCCAGAAGCGTTTTGCCGCGCCTATCGAGCGCGACGGCTGCCAGTTGACGCGCCGACGCCTCAAAAAACTCATCCAGCCGTTCCTCCTCCGCCGCACCAAGACACAAGTGTTGACCGAGCTGCCGTCTCGCACGGAATTGACGTTGCAGGTGGAACTGAGCGACGAGGAAGCGGCCTTTTACGAGGCCCTTCGCTGCCGCGCTCTGGAGAAACTGGCCGAGGCCGGCAACGACCGCGCGCAGCATCTGAAAATCCTGGCTGAGATTATGCGACTCCGCCGCGCCTGCTGCCATCCCAAGTTGGTTGCGCCCGAAAGCGGCATCTCCAGCTCCAAGCTGGCCCTCTTCTCAGAGACCATTGACGAACTGCTGGACAACCAGCACAAGGCACTGGTCTTCAGTCAGTTTGTCGACCATCTGACCATCCTGCGCGAGGAACTCGATCGCAAGGGCGTCCAGTATCAATACCTCGACGGCAGTACGCCTGCCGCACAGCGAAAGAAGCGAGTGGAGGCCTTCCAATCGGGCGACGGCGACGTCTTCCTGATTAGTCTGAAGGCAGGCGGGTTGGGCCTGAACCTGACGGCGGCCGACTACGTGCTGCACATGGACCCTTGGTGGAACCCGGCGGTCGAAGACCAGGCTTCCGACCGCGCCCATCGCCTGGGCCAACAGCGCCCGGTGACCATCTACCGGTTCATTACCAAGGGGACCATCGAACAGCGCATCACCGATCTGCACGCCAGCAAACGCGACCTGGCGGACAGCCTCCTCGAAGGCGCGGATCTGAGCGGCAAACTTACGGCAGAACAGCTTCTGAAGCTGATTCGGGAATAGCATTGCCCGATACGGGTGCAGCAGCGGACTTACACGGCTGGGAAAAGGCCACCGGCCGGCTTGCCCGGCCCACAGCCGTAGTCATTTGGCTACTGGCAACGGGCGGTCATTCGGCCTGTTCGGCACAGGCGTACGCCAGACGCCCCAACAGGTCTTCGATCTGAAGGGGCTTGGAGAGGACGCCCGCTGCGCCATGCTGCATGGCGCGGCGAACGTCTTGCGTTCGGGGGAAATGCATCAGCGCCAGCACCGGCGCAGGACGCAGTTGCGCGGCAAACTGCTGAAGTTCAGCGAAATCCTCTTCACCGGCGTCGGGCAGATCCAGCAGGCCTGCCGTGGCCCCTTCGATACGGGGAATACGACGCTGGTCCAGCCACAGCACGGCATAGCCCTGCCTGCGGCATGCGTCGCACAGCCAATCGGCCATCTCGAACCCGGCGCTCCGAACCACGACCAGTCCGGTCCCGGTCGGCAGCGGTTCGCGCGAGTCCAGCAGCAATCGTTCCTCTTCGGTGGCCGTGGCAGGCAGCGCCCAGGCGGCAGGCCGATGCGAACCCAGGCGCGCCAACTCGTTGGCGCATCGATCGCGCCACTGATGCCAGTAGACGCGGATGACCGCCGGCCAGGGCTCTCCGCTGCGCACCTCGCCCTCGCACCAGCTTCCCATCAGTCCGACAATCCGGCTCAGCGGCGCCAGGCGCCGCAAGCAGTCGAGCGCCCGGACAGAAATCTCGCCGGGAAACGATTGGGCGAGTACGATCAGGTCCGCAGCCGGTAATCCTTCGGCAAGAAGGTCTTCGGCTTCGGCCGTATCGCATGCTGTGAGCACCTGGCCGTAGTGCGCCAAATGGGCAGCCGCCTCGCGGAACTCTGCGCGATGAGTCCGGCCAATCAGAAGGATCGAAAGCGGCCTGTTCAAGGCAGGGCCTCTTCGGCTTCGAGAAGGAGCCGCCGTGCCGCTGCGGCGTCCGTGGCCGCGCGCAACGCCGGCAGGAAATCGGGCGTCGCTATGATCCGGCTGAGCCGCGCCAAGGTCTGCAGATGGCCGCGATCCTCCGTCGAGCAGATCAGGAAGAAGACGTCGGTCATGGGCGCATTCGATGCGAACGGTATCCCTGTACTCGTGCAGCCGAGCGCCAGCAGGGGCTGGGCCAGAATCCGCGCCATGGGCCGCCGCGGATGCAGAAGGGCCACCCCGTTGCCAAGGGCCGTCGGATACAGTTCTTCGCGCTTCTTGACGGCCGCGCTCATGGCCTGCGGATCCCAAAGCCAGCCGGTCCCCACGGCCAGGTCGATCATGGCATTGAAAACCGAGTTCCGCGTCCGTGCGCCCAGCGGCACCGCCACGGCCTCCAAGGGAAGCATTTCCGCCAGCGATAACGGGCGTGATGCATCGGCCGGCGCGTTCCGCTCCAGCACGTCTTCCACGTCGAGCAGTTCCTCTTCGTCGCCAACGCCAATCCGCCGCTCGATCCAATGGTGGATGTCCGCGCGGGCAAACCGCCACTTGCCGGCGATCTTTCGCCCCGGCAGATTGTCGCGCTCCGCCAGCCGTTCCACCTGCTGGGGAGTCAGGTGGAGATACGCGGCCAACGAGGCTGTAGTGAAATCGCGATGCGGCATGAGAGTATCTTGGCCGTAAAACGGGCTCTTGTCCAGATGGCCCCCGGTTCAACCGTAGTGGTTGTACACGAATCTCGAACGCCACCGTGCCGGCTTGCCCGGCCAGAGCGGTGGTCTGTTAGCTGCAAACGGTCCTCAAAATTCCCCACCTGCCGTTTCTGCCATCCAAGGCTGTCAAAATGACAGTTGTCGGTTTTCGTTCCATCGTTACTTGGGATCCCGCCCGGCACGAGCCTTCTCGCGCAAACCGCTGTACAGCAAAGGGTTATGTCACTCGCTGCGGCCGATGACGCACTTCGCCTGCAGGATTGGCACGGAGCTTGCACCCCTCTGCTAACGGTTGTTGTGTCGCCGCTTTGACCGGAAGCATCCCGGCGGTCAGAGCAAAGTGCAGAGGCTTATCGGGATGGGAATGAAACGTGTGAGGACCAAATCATGGTACAAGCAATGACTCCTTGGACGGGTAGCCGCCCAATGACTCCCTTGGGTATTCGGGGATCGCGATGGTTCGACGATCTGCGCACCGAGATGGACGATCTGCTGTCGCAGTTCTTCGGCGCAGAAGATGGTGGACGTGGCGCCTTGACGTTTGCTCCGCAGGCAAACGTGGCCGAAACGGAGCGAGACTACGAGATCACCCTCGATCTGCCCGGCATGAAGCCTGAAGACGTGAACGTCGAACTGAAGGAGAACCAGCTTTGGATCTCCGGCGAACGGAAGCATGAAGCCGAGGAAAAAGGGAAGACGTACCACCGCATCGAGCGGAGCTACGGCCAGTTCCGCCGCGTCATTCCGCTGGCTGCCCAGGTGAAGACGGACGCCATCGAGGCCGAATACCATGATGGCGTTTTGAAGATCGTTGTCCCCAAGCACGAGGCCGCGCAACCGAAGCGGATCGAAGTGAAGGCTTGACTCTCGGGAAACCTGCCGTCTACGGGGCCACGGCCCCTCTTGCCCACGCAGCAAGGATTCCAGCCGTGCCCCGTGGACGGTGGAGACTGCCAAAGCACCATTCTCCTTTTCCGGTATGCACGCTTGTGGCGGTGCAGCCCTTGGTCGGGCGCACGACGCGCTTTGCGTTAGGCGGCACAGTGTTTGCTGGCGGGCGGGGGGTTGCGGCGGTAGGTGCGATGGCCAGTCGCCGACTCCGTACGCCGCGTCATGAATCGTTCCAGGGGAGCCGTGTCGCTCAAATAGTCGGCCCGCAACTGCAGAATCGCTTCGGCGCCGGCCTCGCACCAGAACTTCTCCGTGGCCTTCACGCGACGTCCGATCTGCTTGACTGCCGACTCAACATACGAACTCATAATCGGTAGGCCGAGGCAACGGTACCTCGGATAATCCATCCGGCCGCGGTGGGTCGCAAGATACCCGATTGTGGTGGCGACGGTCTGCCGAGGATCGGTTGCCGATGCCTTCGGCGGTGGCAAGCCGATTTCCTCCTGGCGTGCCCGTAGCTCCCCCAGCACGTCATCTACCCGGCCTGCCCAAATCGCTTGAATCCAGCGGCAATAGATCGCCCAACCTTCGTCAAAGCTGCGCCCCGCCATGGCCGCCGCGAAGACGTATTGCAGTGCGTGAATGAAGTCGAGAATCGCCACGTAGTGCGAAAAGTATCTGGCCCACATCGTCCAGTTCATTGCGGCTCCATCCGCAACGAATGCCTTGCGCCGCGCGCCTGCAAATCCCCGGCACCAGGCCGCGGCTGCCAGGATTGCACCGAATACGGCACTGCATGCGCGACTGGCGACAACACTCTTCACCAACGGCTCCGGCGCCCCGGGGCGATGCGTCCCAGTTGCCGCCGTATCGGTCGTCGCCGGTTGTTGTGCCGCCTCTCGAGCGCCGCCCGATGAATGCCCCAATTCCTGCACCAGTTTGGGCGTTCGTTGGCGGTCAAGGAACGTCACTGGAATGTCTGGGCATGGATCGGACTCGTGCTCCTCGCTGTGCATCGTCAGGAGCACGCCCACTTTGTCATCGCGCCAATAACGCGATCGCGAGGGATTCTCAACGGTATTCTTATCGCCGGGAATCGTTTCGGATGCGCCCTTTTCCTCCGCTTCGGCAAGTGCTTCGCGGTCCGCTTCCTGTTCCGCCAACGTCTCGGCCACTTGCTCGGCGACATTCTCCAGCGAGACGCTTTTGGCCGCGACGTTCTTCGCGGCATTGCACTTCGCCTTGCGATCCCGGATCAGCATCCGCCCGCAATCGAACTGAACCACTGCAACCGTGGGCGCCACCTTCCCTTCCGGACAGCCTCGCTGCTGCACCGGCAGCGGCAGTTGCTTCCATGCTTCGACTTCGGCATCGCGTTGATCAACACGTTCGCCACCAAGCCGACGCACCGCCCGCTCCAGCGTCTTCGGTTGGATGCACAACTCCGCTGACTCTTCCAGCTCCTGGCTCGCTTCCCGATACGATCCACATCGAACGGCCGCGCGAATCATCTTCCACAACACGCCTGGGCTCTGTGTCTCATCCGGCCTCAGGCCCAACGCCTGGGCCTGAGGGAAAAAAAGCCCGCCGGCATGGCGAGCAATGCCCAGACGGTTCGTTC
Source organism: Thermoguttaceae bacterium (assembly GCA_040772845.1). GTDB lineage: Bacteria > Planctomycetota > Planctomycetia > Pirellulales > Thermoguttaceae > PWXP01. The sequence goes on along the minus strand of JAXGXG010000001.1, from coordinate 1,915,564 downwards.
CACCCGATCTCACCTCGGCGGGTAGTCATAACGCGAGGTTCCGATTCGCTCGTAGTGACAGGAGAACCGCAGGTACACTGGCACGGCATGCCTGCCATCGTCGAAGATTGCCGCTCCATGGCCAATTGCATCACCACCCGTGCCAGGGAGTCCCCCACTTCAACGCCGACATCTTCGACCTCGGTGAACCGGGTTCCGATTGGGGGGTGCCCCCCTTCCCCGTACACCGCATCCACAATACTCTCTGCTGCCTGCTTGACCATGTCCTGCACGGCTGCTGGCAATGCTTGCTTCTTCGCCATCCTTGGCTCCTTTGCTCAAGCTGTGACCAATCGAACCGGGAAAACTACCGTTCACCGGATTCCAGTAATCCAATGTCGTAGGATACCAGAACTGGTCGAGCCCACAAAGTGCGTCCTGCGCCCCCCTTGGTCTTCGCCGAAGAAACGGCCTTGCAGCGGTTTGGGCCGGGCGGTATTCTTGCACCTCCTTTCCACGCCTTCGGCGCATCGGTCGTGCCGAAGGTCTCTCGTCCGAGAGTCCACCTGATAGCGAGGCCTGACGCCGTGCCTACGTCCCCCACCTACGGCTGGTGCACCAAGCTCCCCGGCGCCCTTCCTCTCCTCTGGGGCTTGCTTGTCCTGTCGCTCTGCGCGAGCGGATGCAACAACTTCGATGCCCAGGCACGGAATGCGGAAGGTGTGCGGATGTTCGAGCAGGCACGCTACCACGATGCGCTGAAGCACTTCCAGGAGGCGAATTACGCCGACGCCAAAAACGTCGACGCCTACTACAACCTCGGCGCAACCTACCATCGCCTCGGCGTCGTGGAGAAGAACGAAACCTATTTGCGACAAGCCGAAAACTACTACGAAATGGCCGTCGCACGGAACGAAGACCATCCGGAGGCGTACCGCGGACTCGCCGTCCTGCTGGCCGACCAGGGCCGCACGCAGGAAGCATTCTCCTTGCTGGAAACCTGGGCGCAGAAGAAACCTGAATCGGCCGATGCCCGCATTGAATTGGCTCGACTGTGCGAGGAATTCGGCGATCGGGCCCATGCCGAGTCGCGGCTGACCGAGGCCGTCGCACTCGATCCCAATAGCGGGCGCGCGTGGGCGGCACTCGCGCGACTGCGAGAACAGCAGGGGGATGTCGAATCCGCCCTGCGAGGGTACGAACGCTCTCTGTGGCACAACCGTTTCCAGCCCGAAGTGGCGCAACGCATTGCCGCCCTGCGGTCGCAAGTTCAAGCCACCCATTCGTTCGATACCCCGCCAGGCGGCACTCGGCTGGTCGAACAAGGCCCCACCGTGGTCCGCTAGCCGTAGGGCCTTGTCCCATTCTGCGCGACAGGTAGAATTGGGATTCTTCGTGTTTCCGTTTCCTGACCCTTTCCTCGGGCAAGATCATGTCAAAGATTGTCGTTCTGGACCCCCTTTCGCAAGACGGACTCGACCTGCTGGAGTCGGCAGGGAGCATTGAATATGAGGTGCGTACGGGTCTTTCCGGGCAGGCGCTGCGAGATACCCTGGCCGAGTTCGACGGTGCTATCTGCCGTAGCGGCGTGAAGATTACCGCCGAGGCGCTCGAAGGGAATCACCGGCTGCGCGCCATCGCCCGCGCCGGTGTCGGAACCGACAACATCGATCGCGAGGCCGCCACGCGACACGGGATCGTGGTCATGAATACGCCCGGCGGCAATACCATCTCCACCGCCGAACACGCAATCACCCTCATGCTGGCCATGTCCCGGAACGTTCATCCGGCCTACCAGAGCCTGCTGGAAGGACGATGGGACCGCAAAAAATACATGGGAAGCCAGTTGGCCGGCAAGACGCTCGGCATCGTCGGTCTGGGGCGTATCGGCCTGTCCGTGGCGAAACGGGCGAGGGCTTTCGAGATGCAGGTGCTTGGCTACGACCCGTTTTTCCCCGCTTCGCGGGCGAAAGAACAGGGGATCGAGATATGCCAATCGACCGCAGAAATGCTCCCGCTGGTCGACTACCTGACCGTCCATACGCCGCTGAACGACGAGACTCGCAACATGATCGGTCTGGAACAGATCGAGCAGATCAAGAAGGGCGCGCGATTGATCAACTGTGCCCGCGGCGGTATTTACAATGAAGAAGCACTGGTCGCAGGCCTGAAAAGTGGGCAGTTGGCCGGCGTTGCCCTGGACGTCTACCCGAACGAACCCTGCACCGAAAGCCCGTTGTTCGGCATGCCTGGTGTCCTGTGCACCCCACACTTGGGCGCCAGCACCGAGGAGGCGCAAACGAACGTCGCGGTCGAAGCCGCCGAATTGCTCATCGATTTCTTCACCACCGGCGCGATCCGGCAATCGGTGAACATGTCGCCGCTGGATCCGAAGACCTTGGCCGATCTGCGAGGCTATCTGAACGTCGCATGGCGTTTAGGGCTGCTGCTGGCCCAGATGGATCACCAGCCGCCGACCCTCTGCCGCTTGAGCTATCGCGGCGGAGTTGCCGACAAAGACACGCGGCTGCTTTCCGCCGCCTTCGCCGCCGGTCTGCTCGAGCACGCCATGGACACCGGCGCAAACATCGTCAATGCCGAGGTCATCCTCCGAGAACGAGGCATCGAAATCCAGGAACAACGATCGGCCGACCCCGGCGATTTCCGATCCCTCATCACCGCGGAAGTCGTTACCGATCAGAAGACATCCGAAGCTTCGGGCACGATCTTCGGTAACGAAATGCCTCGTTTGGTCCGGAAGAGCGGCTGCCAGGTCGAGAGCCGCCTGGATGGCATTTTGCTGGTCTTCAGCCATCGCGATCAACCGGGCGTGATCGGGCGAGTGGGTACCGTGTTCGGAAAACACCGGCTCAATATCGCCCAAATGTCTGTCGGCCGCAGTGCCGATAAGCCTGGAGGTGAAGCCATCGGCGTCCTGGCGCTGGATTCGCAGCCGCCGGCTGAGGCCTTGGCCGAGGTGCTCGCGCTGAGCGAGATTACCAACGCCTGGATTGTGAAGCTTCCATCGGCCAAAGAAACCCCCTCATGGATGGGTGGGTGACCTAATCACCGACAATTCTGCGGAAAATTTTGGAACTTGCGCGGATTCGCCGTCCCTTGCGCAAATCGTAGCGTACGATTGATGCGAAAGGCGGGTGGTTGATTCGGCGTAACGCGAGTTGCCTTCCCCCCGCTTGGTCTACTGCCTTGGATGGAGACAATGATTAGCATTCCTTTGGAAGACCGCGTCCTGACGGCGCTCGAGCGCAATCCGCACGTCGCGCGCCGGAATCTCCGCTTTGAGACCAGCGAAGGCCGTGTCACATTACGTGGTGTCGTACGCAGCTATTTTCAGAAGCAGATGGCGCAAGAGGCCTTGCGGCACATCGATGGCGTGCATGAGATTGCCAACGAATTAGAAGTCGCCTCGTAATGGCTTGCAGGCCCGCGCCCAGTCAACGTCTGGCCGAAAACGGAGACCGATGCCCAAACGGCCCTTCCGTCGTCGGGGGCACTCCCCGTTCGCGGTTTGGCCTTGAGGCGGCCTTTCCTCTCTCCGGCTGATGTCCAGACTGCCAAACCGTCCACATCTGGTTGGCGGAACAAGAGGTTCCCGAGCCGGCATCTATCGTGGGCGGCGAGGCAAACGCGCCCCCATGACCGCCTCTTCCCGATCGTGGTAATCGAGAAGGTGCTCTTCCAGGTTGCAGGAGCACAACGCACGGCGGTTCTCTGCCGAGAGGCCGCACACCCGCATCACACCGTCCTGCTCGCGAATCCGCCGATGAAGCTGCATCAATTCTTCGGCCAGAGCACTATCCAGCCTCTCGATCTCGTTCAACTCCAGAACAAGCCGATGCGTGAAATGACGGCACAATTGCTCCCACACCTCGTCGGCCAATGGAGGTGTGCCATGCGCTTGCGGAGTTCGCAGAACTCGAACGATCAGCCAGTCTGGCCCTCGTTCAACCGACATATCCCAGCCGGGCGCGATTGCCAACATCACGTTCCTCCTATAACGCGAGCACCGAATTTTCGGCAAAGAGGAGATTGCTACTAACTTTGAGTTTACCGAAGAGCAGCGAAAATGCAATGCCCCCGCGGAGGGGGCCTTGCGATTTTCCAAGCCCTTGCGCCGCAAGACTCGCGCCGCTGCCCACAACTCCCGTCCGTTCAGAACGCGCGCGGCTGACTGGAAGCGTCCCGCTATGGGGATTGGATGCCTGCCGAGCCAGGATTGTTCATCTGCCTGGTTGCCTACAAACCGAAGAGCTTCGGCTGTACTTCGCCGGCGCCCTCCGGCGTGAAGGAAAGGCCCAAATGCTCGAATCCGGCCGCAGTCAGGCGCCTGCCGCGCGGCGTGCGAATCACCAGTTCACTTCGGAGCAGAAACGGCTCGACCTCGTCTGCCAACGTATCGGTCGCGACGTTCATCGTATGGGCAACCGCTTCCACTCCCACCGGGCCGCCGTGAAAAACGCGGGCAATGGTCTCGAGGTACTTGCGATCTTGCGGGTCGAGCCCACGACGGTCAATCCCGAGCATTTCCAAGGCCGCCTGGGCAACTTTCAGCGTAATGTGGCCGTCGGCGCGACTTTGGGCATAGTCGCGGACCCAGCGCAGACGGTTATTGGCCAACCGGGGTGTCCCGCGGCTGCGCGAGGCGATTTCTCGCGTTGCATCCCCCTCGATTCCTACACGCAGTTTCGCCGCGTTCCGCCGCACAATCTCGGCCAACTCCTCAATCGTGTAGAAGTCCAGATGCTCGCGCAACTGGAATCGATCGCGCAGAGGCGCCGAAAGCAAGCCGGTGCGCGTGGTCGCACCAATCACCGTGAACGGCCGAAGCTGCATGTTGATCGTCCGCGCATTGACCCCTTCGCCCAGAGTAATGTCGACACGGAAATCTTCCATGGCCGGATAGAGAAACTCCTCCACGGCCTTCGGTAATCGATGGATCTCGTCGATGAACAAGACGGAACGCTCCTCGGCGTTCGTCAGGTAAGGAATGACGTCCTTCGGCGCGGCCAGGGCGGCCCCACTGGCAATCTGGAACCCGACCCCCAGATCACGCGGAATGCACATTGCAAAAGTCGTCTTTCCCAGCCCCGGCGGCCCGTCGAACAGAATGTGCCCAAGTGGCTCGCCCCGCTTCGATGCCGCATCGACCACAATCTGCAACCGGGCGTACACCTCGCGCTGACCGACCATCTCGGCCATATGCTGAGGGCGCAGATCGCGATCCTCTTCCTTCTGATCCACCGCAGGCTGAACAAGGGGCTCCCGAGACATCGACTTCCATCACTCACGAGGGCAACTGGGGACCGATACTGCACGGTAGTATAGCAACCTGAACGCCATCCCGACAGGCAGGTTCCTGCACCCGGCCATCCGCGGGTGCAGCAGCGGACTTATGTCCTGGAAACAGGCCACCGGCCGGCAGCCGTGGTCAGTTGGCTACTGGCAACGCCCCCCAAGCCCCCCAGCTATCGGGGCGACTTGCTGCGTTCGTCGCGCACATCGTAACACAGAAGTACGTTCTGGTCACGAACGTACATCATGCCGTTGGCCACCACCAGGTGCGGCCACGCCTTCTGCTTGCTGCGGTGCGGCTGCTGGAACCGCCCACACAACACGAACTCTTTCGACCCGGCGACGACCAGACTGATCGGCCCGTTCTCGTCGCGACAGTAGAGCCGGTGATCGGCGCAGACCACCGAGCACTTCCCGCAGCTTCGGTCGGTCCACTGAACCTTGCCGGTCCGATAGTCCAGGCAGGTCAGCACGCTGGGATTGCTGCACCCGTAGAGCGACTCGTTGATCAATACCATGCCGCCATGATGATTCTGCATGTCCTTGGTGAAGTAGATCTGCTGCGGCATGAACCCCTGCGGCGCAAAGCGAGGCCAAACCAACCCGCCGCCCTTATTGTACCCGCTGGCCGCAAAAATCGTGTCGCGATACCAGATGGGAGTCGCACAGTTGGCCGTGGAATTGGCCGGTGCGTCGTAACGCCATAGCAGGCGTCCGGAATCGGCCGCCACACTCACAACCCCCTTCGCGGTAAACGCAACGTATTGCGATACGTGCGCGATCTTCACCTTCATGATCGACGCATATCCGGCCGCATCACCGATGGCCGCACTCCATACCTTCTCGCCATTGTCTTTATTCAGTGCGACGATCGTGTTCTCTTTGCCGCCAGGCGTGCAGAGCACGAACTTGCCATCGACCAGGACCGACTCGGCATAGCCCCAGTTGGGAATGGAACCGCCGAAATCCTCGACGAGGTCCTTGTGCCAAACCACCTTGCCATCCTCGGCATCGAGACAGACCAGAACCCCGGCCAGCCCCAGCGCGTAGACGCGCTCGCCATCAACGGTGGGCGTCGAGCGCGGCCCCGGGTATCCACCGCCCTGATGCCGCACCGGGCCCGTGGCCGACGCCCACTCCTGCTCGCCCCCTTTGGCCACGTTCAAGGCCAGTACCCACTCGCCGCCACGGCCGTTGCCCATCAGGTAAACCCGGTTGCCGACCACGGCAGGTCCGCCGTATCCTTCGCCGCACAAATTCGTCGCCCAGGCCAGCGGCGGCCCGCCTTCAGGCCACTCTTGCAGCAGCCCTTCTTCGCGACTGATCCCATCGCGTCGCGGCCCCCGCCACTCGGGCCAGTCCGCTGCGAACGTTGAATGTGTTACAGCAACCGACGCCACAGCCAGCACAGCAGCCAGAACGGCCCAGCAGAGATAGCGATATGTCACGGCGTTTCGCCCTCCTCGATCCCACACGGTTATCAGCTCAATGTAGTGTACCATGCCCCATCATTCCGCAGCAACCAACCGACGCCCGGCGCTGTGGCGGAACCGTCATGGTAGCTGTCCATTTTCAAGGATAGACAGATTCGCACCTCTCCAAAAGCCTTTGTCTCTCCCCGCCAATTCTTCCCTAGGTACAACATGCCATAGCCAGGGATTGCGTGCGATGGATGGATGTACCATAATTTAGATGCGTCTACTGCGGCGGCGCAAGAATCCGTCAATCCTGGACTGCTACATTAATTCGGGAATACGCGCATGAGAAGGAAATGGCCAACGAAGTTGATTTGCGTTTGCACCGGAATACTACTGTGTGGGATCACCGACACATCCAATGCCAAAGAAAAAACAATAACCACAAATGCGATGACAACGGCACAGGCTGACAAAGCGGCGGGTGATCATCCTGAAGGGATTGTGTGTCACCTCGACATTCCGTATGCAAACAAACACCCGAAACAGAAGCTCGACGTGTTCAGACCTCGGGACAACAGGCATGCCCCACTCATCGTGTTCATTCACGGTGGCGGCTGGTTTCGCGGCGAGAGGGCCTGGACCTATCAGAATGCTGTCTGTTTGACGCAGAACGGCTATGCCGTTGCAGATCTGGGCTATCGATTGGTCTCGGACGTTCCAGATGCACCCAGGACTGAAGACGCTATGAAGGAGGTAATGCGATGAAAAAAACACTGGTTCTTTGTGTTTGGCTGCTGGTCGCCGTGCAGGCGTTCGCCGGAGAGCGGGTCGCGCTGTGGCCGGAAGGGAAGATCCCGGATTTCCAGACCGGTCAGATCGCGGCGACCACCCAGGAGGTGAAGGCGCCAGGATTCAAGGCGGCGGACCATACCATGCCGTATCTCGAATGGTGCGAGGCGCCAGCGGAGAAAAACGGCGGATGCATGTTGCTCATTTCAGGCGGCGGTTATCAGAGTTGCTGCGACGGCGTGTGGATTGACCGGGTCGCCAAGAAGTTCACCGAACTGGGGTTCGTTTGCGCAAGCCTTACCTACCGTACGCCGCGTCCGCAAAGGTTGCCGATCTACCAGAGCGCGTGGGAGGATGGGCAACGCGCCGTCCGGCTCGTCCGCAACGATGCGAAGAAACGAGGATTCGACTCGGAGAAGATCGGCGTGTTCGGGTTCTCCGCAGGCTCGCACCTGACGGTCCTGCTCGCCACCAGCGCGCTCACACCGGCGTACGGGCCGGTCGACGAACTCGACCAGCTTCCGTGCCACGTCAACTGGGCGGTGCCGATCTACACCGCCTATGCGCTCACGGATGGACTCACCGGCCCCAACACTCGCGAGGGCGACGCGATCGACGTAAAGCTCTCGGACGTGTTCAAGTTCGACGCGAAGACGTGTCCGATGGCGCTCTTCCACGGAGGGGTGGACATCTATTCGCCCAGCGGTTCCACGCAGATCTACCGCCAGCTCCGCAGGATGAAAATCCCGGCCGAGATCCATCTGTTCGCGGACCGTTCCCACGGTTTCATGGGCGACTCGAGCAAGGGCGAGGACGGCGCCGCCTACGACCACTGGCTCGACCGTATCGCCGAGTACCTTCGCCAGATGAACTTCGACGGGCGTCTCGGCGAGGAAGTCGACCTGATGACCCGCTATCCAAACGACGATGCGCGCGGCCAGTACAGCAAGGAGCCGGTCTGGCCGGAAGGCAGGATGCCAGATGTGCAGGCGAACCAGTGCCTGCCGTATCTCGAATGGCATATGCCCAAGGAACTCAAGACGAAGGCGATCCAGATCATCTACTCGGGCGGCGGCTACAATGGCAACAGTCCCGACGGATTCGAAGTGGCGCCGGCGCGGCGCTACCTCAACGAAAAGGGCATGACGGTCGTGACCATGAAATACCGCACGCCGCGTCCGCAGGGCGGGCTGGCCAAGCACACGACGGCGTGGCAGGATCTGCAGCGCGCCGTCCGAATCGTCCGCAGCCAGGCAGCGGCGAAGGGGCTCGACCCCAATCGCATCGGCATCATGGGTTCCTCCGCCGGCGGACATCTGACACTCATGGGCGCGACCAGCTCGCAGCGCCGCTGCTATTGGCCGATCGACAACCTCGACAAGATCCCCTGCAACGTGCAGTGGGCGGTCGCGATCTATCCGGCGTACGCGCTCACCGACGGCGCGGAATCTCCGAATGCCAACGGCGGCAACGAGGACGACTCGCGGCTTGTCCCCGAGTTCTCATTCGATCTGGCGACGTGCCCGATCCTGTTCATCCACGGCGACGCGGACGGTTGGGCGGCGATGAATTCGGTGAAATGTTGGGAGCAGCTTCGCCGGATGGGCATCCAGTCCGATCTCCACACGCTCGCCACACGGAATCACTGCTTCCAGAGGAAGGCCGCCCCGGGCACGGGCAGCTACACCTGGATGGATCGCATTTGGGAGTTCATGAACCACAAGGGGTTCAACAAGTAAGAAGGCCAAATGCGGACATGCCGACCGTTCGGCATCGCTTGGCGCGTGGCACTGTCGTCTCGACGACGTTTCTTCCCGCCGCGTACCTTGCTCGTTCGATTTGCACGACGTTACGCGAACTCCGCCCCACCGCTCGCGTCAGCACGGCCCGACCCTGAATCATTGAACGCCTTTCCTCACAGCCCTTCCGCTTTCTCCCGTGCCACTGCCGTCTCGGCAGTGCCCCTTCTTACGACGTACCTTGCTCGTTCCCTTTACCCCGAACCATTCCGCGAACAGCCCTCGCCGCGACCGCCGCATCACGTGTCCTTCCGTTTCTCCATTCGGTCAGTCCCGAAGGGACGTACCTAAACCAGCCCGGGGTGGAGCCGATGCGAGCGGTGCGAGCAACGCGCAACCCCGGGTTCGCTCGACGCCGTAGTCCCGCCTTCAGGCGGCCTCCCCAGCAGTGCCGCCCAAGACAAGAACCGCGAAACACACGAAAGTGGCCGTCAACGGCGATACGCCCGGCCTGCCAGTGGAACCTTCACAATGTCTGCCCCAGCGCCCGCGTCGCCGACGCGTTTTCGCCGAAGGCGATCAGAACCGTATGGTCACCCGGCCCCATGGCAACGTCACATCCCCGCGCATTTCCCCGTTTGGTTCGCCGCCGCAGGCGGCGAACCAAACGGGGAATCAATATCGGAGTGCGAATCGCCTTCTGCGAAAAAGAGCCCGCTGACGGGTTCGGTGATCCATTGCCTTCGCCTTCCTTTGCCGGCGCACCGCGGCCAAGCCGCATATGGAGTGCGGGAACTTGTTACCGCTTTCTGGCCTACAGCCGCATGCAAACATCCCAGTTCTCGCATCCCCGATCTCCCAACTCCGATCTGCGATCTCCGATACCTCGTGTCCTCGTGCTCGAAATCGTCGTTCTATTTCCCTCTGTTCCCTCTGCTTCCTCCTGTTCATTCTCTTCTTCGTGTTGGTGTCAATCGTAACTCAACTCAGAAGCCCGCGAAGCACATAGAGCAAGAACACCCGCGCCTGCCTGCCCATGTTTCAACTGTGGCTGGGTCCTTAACGGACCCACTCGCTGCGCTTCGAGCTTCTGCGCGCTGCCGCGTCCCCCTACAAGCACGCAGCGCCAGCAAGTGGATCCGGCGTTTCGGGCGCCTCGTTTCCGGTCCTTAACGGACCCACTCGCTTGCGCTTCGAGCTTCTGCGCGCTGCCGCGTCCCCCTACAAGCACGCAGCGCCAGCAAGTGGATCCGGCGTTTCGGGCGCCTCGTTTCCGGTCCTTAACGGACCCACTCGCTGCGCTTCGAGCTTCTGCGCGCTGCCGCGTCCCCCTACAAGCACGCAGCGCCAGCAAGTGGATCCGGCGTTTCGGGCGCCTCGTTTCCGGTCCTTAACGGACCCACTCGCTTGCGCTTCGAGCTTCTGCGCGCTGGCGCGTCCCCCTACAAGCACGCAAGCGCCAGCAAGTGGATCGCGCGTCCCGATTTGCCATCGCCTAAGCATCTGTGACCTCTCCCGTCTATCCGTGTTCCATCCGTGTTTCATCTGTGGCTTTTCATCCAACCACCGCGGCCCCAGTCTCCGGTTTTCTTCGCGTCTTCGCGCCTTGGCGTCTTTGCGTTAAGCCGCTTCTTCCGCTTCTGGGTGCAAACTGCATCAAAGTAGCAGGCACGCTCCGTCGTGCCGTCCGCCGCGTTACGCCCAGCCTCAACCCAGACGCGTAGTCTGCGCCCAGAAGGGCAAGAGCCCGTTAAGCGTAGCGGCCGCCACGAGCTGCAGGTGGACGGAACGTCAACGCAAAGCCGCGAACCCGCCAGGACACAAAGAGGCCGGCAGAAAGCTGGTCGACCGACTATTCGTCACCGCCCCCTCCCGTCCCGCGCCCCCCGGCGCGTTTTCGCCGAAGGCGATTGTTACCGTAGCCTGGGGTTTCTCTACCCCAGGACCCATAGCCGCGCCACATCCCCCGCACATTTTCCCGATGTTTTGCCGCCGCAGGCGGCGCGTTTTCGCCGAAGGCGATTGTTATCGTATGGTCACCATCCAGGTCCCGTGGCCGCGTCCCGTCCCCGCGCATTTCCCCGATGTTTTGCCGCCGCCGCCGGCGCGTTTTCGCCGAAGGCGATCATTACCGTAGCCTGGGGTTTCTCTACCCCAGGACCCGTGGCCGCGTCACGCCCCCGCGCATTTCCCCGATGTTTTGCCGCCGCCGCCAGCGCGTTTTCGCCGAAGGCGATTGTTATCGTATGGTCACCATCCAGGTCCCGTGGCCGCGTCCCGTCCCCCGCGCATTTCCCCGATGTTTTGCCGCCGCCGCCAGCGCGTTTTCGCCGAAGGCGATTGTTAACGTAGCCTGGGGTTTCCTTACCCCAGGTCCCATGGCCGCGTCACGCCCCCGCGTATTTCTCGATGTTTTGCCGCCGCCCCCGGGCGCGTTTTCGCCGAAGGCGATTGTTACCGTAGCCTGGGGTTTCTCTACCCCAGGACCCATGGCCGCGCCACATCCCCCGCACATTTTCCCGATGTTTTGCCGCCGCAGGCGGCAAAACATCGGGCCGTCCCTTTCGCCCATGTTGGCCGTTTCCCCGTTCGGTCCGTCCGTTACCATGGACCGTCAATCGTCGGACGACTATTCGTCACCGCCCCCTCCCGTCCCGCGCCCCCGGCGCGTTTTCGCTGAAGGCGATTGTTACCGTAGCCTGGGGTTGTTTTACCCCAGGACCCATGGCCGCGCCACATCCCCCGCACATTTTCCCGATGTTTTGCCGCCGCAGGCGGCAAAACATCGGGCCTTTCTGATCGAAAGCACAGCCGTCGCGTTCACGCTACAGGACCGCACCGTTTGCACGCTTCCCCAAATCGTCGGACGACTCTCCGAGTCGTGAATCTTCCGACCGAAATCGACTCGGAGAGTCGACCGACTATTCGTCACCGCCCCCTCCCGTCCCGCGCCCCCGGGCGCGTTTTCGCCGAAGGCGATTGTTACCGTAGCCTGGGGTTTCTCTACCCCAGGACCCATGGCCGCGCCACATCCCCCGCACATTTTCCCGATGTTTTGCCGCCGCAGGCGGCAAACATCGGGCCGTCCCTTTCGCCCATGTCGGCCGTTTCCCCGTTCGGTCCGTCCGTTACCATGGACCGTCAATCGTCGGACGACTCTCCGAGTCGTGAATCTTCCGACCGAAATCGACTCGGAGAGTCGACCGACTATTCGTCACCGCCCCCTCCCGTCCCGCGCCCCCCGGCGCGTTTTCGCTGAAGGCGATTGTTACCGTAGCCTGGGGTTTCTCTACCCCAGGACCCATGGCCGCGCCACATCCCCCGCACATTTCACCGGTGTTTTGCCGCCGCAGGCGGCAAAACATCGGGCCGTCCATTGCCCAGGTCGGCCGTTTCCCCGCCTACGTCGGCGAACCGAACGCGCACCCATACGTGAATACGGTCGGGGCGTTCCCGTTCCAGGCGTGATGCCCCCTGGCTACGGTAGCAATCGTCTTTGGCGAAAACCAACACGCTGATGACGCATTTGGTCCTCCGCGCGAGCCGCACTACGGAAACCTGCCGTCCCCTTGCGTGCAAGAAAGGTTGTGCATTATCCCTAAACGTCTAACGGCGCTCTGACCCCAAGAGTTCCACAAGAGTTCCACAACTGGTGGAAAACCCGGCGGAGTTACTCAAGGCCCTTGCGGATGCGACGGCAACGGCCGAGCACGAGCCCTCCCCCCGCTACGCCGTGCATTGTCTTCAGCTTTGCGGTGTGGACAGCAAGCTCGTCGCCACCGATGGCCAGCAACTCCTGGTGCAACGTGGATTCGAGTTCCCGTGGGAAGGAGAAATCCTGGTGCCGGGCAGCCGGGTCTTCGGGTCTGCCGTGTTGGACTCTCAGAGCCCGGTCTTGGTCGGCAAGACCGACGAGTGGTTCACCCTCCAGGCCGGCCGCTGGACCTTTTGGCTCAAGATCAACAAGGACGGACGGTTTCCCACCGTAGAGAACCACATCCAGAGTCCCGACGTGGCCGTGGCCAGCGTCGAGTTTCCGCCTTCCGACTGCCGGTTCCTGGTCGAGAACTTGCCGCACATGCCGGGCAGCGACGTTCCGTACTCGCCCGTCACCCTGGACCTCAACAGCACGGTAGCCGTGCGTGCGAGGGGGCAAGACGCTGAAACTGTCATGGAGATGGTCCTCACCGGGGCCACCCGCCACGGCGAGCCCATCCGCATGATGATCAACCGCCGCTACCTCGCCCGGGCCGTCAAACTCGGGTTCGAGCGAATCCATATCTTCGGCGACAAGCAGCCCATGCTCGCCGCTGACGATCACCGACGCTACGTGTGGGCTGTCCTCGATGCCAGGTCGTGCATCGAGCCCACCGAGAACATGACCCGGATCGAATCGCCCGCACCCGGTACGGTGTCGAGCGTCGGTCCTCCCCGTCCTCGAATCGAAAGGAGCAACAACACCCCCATGCCCCGATCTTCCACCACCAACACCACCAATGGCAACGGCAACGCCCAGGCCGCCGGCAACGGGCACGCCAACGGCAACGGTCACGCCCACCCCGAGACCGACAACGGGCAGACGTCCGGTGCCATCGAGCAGGTGATCGCCCTGCGGACCACCCTCCGCGAGGCCGCCGTCCAGGCGACCGAACTGGTGCGGCTATTGAAGGCCGAGAAGCGGCAGACCCGCCAGCTTCGCAGCGCCCTGTCGTCGCTCAGGGAACTCCAGCCGCTGGAACTGTAGACCGGCGGACGACTTTGCGTTCCTTGCTTGGGGTCGAGCAGTTGTACGCTGCTCGGCCCCAGGCATCTGATTCTTCCAACAATCATGTTTTTCCGAGGAGACAACTCATGCCCATGAAGCTCAACGTCGGGCTGGCAAAGAAGATCGGTCAGCCCGATTTTGGCAGTCTGGGAGCAAGCTGCAACGTCGAGGTGGAACTCGACGGCAGCCTGCTCCGATGCGACCTGGAGGCGTTCCACAACCACGTGCGGAACGCCTTCACGGCTTGCCGCCAGGCTGTTCACGATGAACTTGCCCGTCACCAGGATCAGGCCGGAACCAACGGCTCGGCCGTACGTGCCGGCGATACTACGTCCGCCAGCCAAACGAACGGCAACGGAGGGCAGAACGGCAACGGCTGCAGCGGTGCCCATGGCAATGGCCATAACGGCAACGGCGCCAACGCCAACGGCTCGTACCGGGCCAGCGTCAAACAAATGGAGTACATCCAGCAGCTTGCCCGGCAGATCAAAGGACTGGGTGTCCGGCGGCTGGAAACAATAGCCGAGCGTATGTTCGGCAAGCCGGTTGCTGGACTCACGAGCCTCGACGCCTCGGGGCTGATCGACTGCTTGAAGGCCATCAAGGCGGGCGAGATCAACCTCGACACCGCCTTGAGTGGAGCGGCCCCATGAGCACCGGCCTGCTAGCACTCGACCAGCCGCAAGAGCGCACCCGCGGCGTCTGGGACTACATTTCGCCATCAAGATTGAATCTTTGGTTGCGGTGCCCTCTCTCGTGGCGACTGCATTATGTCGACGGAATCCGGACGCCGACTTCAGCGGCCCTGTTCGTGGGCAAGGTTTGCCATTCGAGCCTTGAGGCGTTCTACCGCCACCGGATGCTCGGCATCACGCTTTCGCCCGACGAGGTGATCAGTCGCATGGACGCCGGTTGGGGTCAGGCTGTTGTCGATGAGCAGATGGACTTCGACTCGACCGCGCAGGAAGCCACCCTGCGGCAGCAGGTAGCCGATCTGGTCAAAGCGTACCTTGTCCAAGTTCCGCTCGACGAACCGCGGCCCCTGGCGGTCGAGGCCACGATGGAAGTGCCGCTCGTGGACCCGTTTACCGGCGAGGATCTGGGCATCCCCTTGCTGGGCATCGTGGATCTGGTGCTCGATGACGCGGATGGACCCGTTGTACGCGATTTCAAAACGTCCAGCCGATCCGCGCCGCCGTTTGAGGTGACGCACGAGGTGCAGTTGACCAGCTACAGCTACCTGTTTCGCCGTAGCACCGGCCTTGAAGAGGTCGGGTTGGAGATTCATTCTCTGATCAAGACCAAGACGCCCAAGATCGAGGGTCACCGTTACCCGGCCCGTACTGATGCCCACTTCCGCAGGCTGTTCGGCGTGATTCGCGAGTACCTCGACGCGCTCGACCGCGGCCGGTTCAACTACCGGCCCGGCTGGGGTTGCAGTATGTGCGACTTCAGGGACACGCACTGCCGGCAATGGTCGGGCTGACGGCTTGTCGGGGCAATGTCATCAAGCACCATACCATTGAAGGGAGCCCACCTTGGAACCACTGCTCATCATCACAATCTGCGCCGCAATCGCCTGGTGGGCGTTTCGGTACGGCAAACACCTCGGCTCCCGCAAGGCGTTCGGCCTCGGCCGTGCCCGGCGCCAGGTATCCGAACGCCACCCCCGGTAGGCCGAAGCGGGATGACCGTCGACGCGAAGCTTCCGCGTGCGACTTCGATACGGCAACGCCACTCAAGATAAAGTGTAGCCGGGCGCCCCACGGGGCGTCCGGCTGCGATTCTCTTTCTTAGCTATTGGAGCTTCCTGGTGCTCTACCCTCTCTTCCCGATGCTTTCGGAAGCACGAACTTCGGTGACCGCCGATCCCGCGCGTCGAACGCCGAACTGGTCGATTGCCCCTTCGCGTCGGTCGTGCTCACTACGTTGCTTTCAGCGTCGTAGCCCGTCTGGCGGTTGGTGCTTTCGGCTTGCTCCTGGGTATCGGCCATCGTGATCTGCCGATTACGCGCGTCATAGGTAGCGTTCCAGCCGATGCTGTTGGGATCGCGGAGCGAAAGCTGATTGCCCGCCGCGTCGAACGTGGCCGTGGTCACGTTGCTCAGTGCGTCGACCGTTTCGAGCGTGCGACCGGCTCCGTCGCTGCGGGTTTTTTGCACGTGGTTGAGTGCGTCGGTCTGGGTGGTTTCCAGCACCTGCCCGACGCCGGTGATGGCGACCAGCGTATCATGGCTCACCCTCTGCCACGTGATGGGCGTGCCAATCAATTGTGTCCTATTTCTCCGGACTCGCCGCAGCGCCGGCGTCTTCGGGATAGCCAGCTCCTGCATCACTTGCCCTCAGGATGTGACGTTCCAACCATTCATGCGGCGTAGGCTTAAGGCGAGCGCTGAGGAAGCACTCCACGCTTCGCTTGACACGTTTGCCATCGATATAGGCATCAAACGATGCACTCACCACCATTTCGAGGAGTTCCTTGTCGGCAATCTCCTTCGCAGGCTTAATCTCCAGTTGCCAAACGTGGACTTCTTTGGGAGCCAGGGTGACGTACTGATCGGGGTAATCTGCCACGTAGCAGTCATAGTGACCGCCGGAAGACCGAGGAGGACCCTTCTTCCACGGAATTGGATACTCGGTATTGTACGCGTCGGGAACACGAGGCACCTCTACTCGACGATCACTCTCATTTCTGAGGAGCAAGCACACTGTCCAGAAATCACCACGCGCATCACCGCTGTCTCGCCACAGAACCGCCTGGGCCGAGAAGCCACGCTCGTCATCGTCTGCCAGAGCGCACGTGATTAATCCGAGCATTACAGCAAAGGTACCCACGACGAACCTCCTTTCGGCTCTTACCATTGCTGGCAACAAGCCAATAAGTACATCTGGTCTTGTCCCCACTGGTCAGCACGAAACTCCCAAAAGGAACTCAACCGGCTGTTCCTTCCGCCTTAACCGGCTGTTCCGCACCGCACAAGCCTGCCTTCATCGAATCGAGATACTCATTTACCAAATTGCATGTGGGCTTCGGTGAGTCCGGATTCTTATTCCTATGCAGGACCTCATTCGCGTGCCATACACGATATTCATAGTACCATTTTTGTAGTGCCTGCTTGCAGTCCTTGAATTTGCCATAGGTCTTCGAGTATTTCGAGTTCAGCTCTTGCATTTTCGTCTGTATATTCCGGACATGCTGGTCTTCGTGGTCTCTGGTGTGCTGCATGTTTGTAGCAGTTCTGTCGCAGGTGACCGTTACCCGTGTACCGTCATCATTCTCAATCGTGAACACAATTTGTTTGTTGACAATCACGTCACCGTCATACCCCCCACGCGTCATGTCGGTGGTTGACGTACGATCTTCCTGATCCTGAGGGCAGCAGCTAGGCCAGACGAAATGGGGGGTGCAGGACCCACACGGTTTGCTGGGGCTGTAGCGAACGATCTTGCGGGTCCCGGTTGGGTCCAGTCCATTGGGAACGAAATATCCTGGGTAAAGATTGAGACCGTCGAAGTACCCATCGGGATCCCTGCCTATGAACCGCCCCAACTCCGAATCGTACATGCGGGCACGGTAGTAGTAGAGGCTGGTTTCTTCATCCAATCGGCGACCAGTGGACAGATACGGGTTGCCGATGGTGGAGGCTTGCGGATCGAGTAGGTTGGCGGCGGCGTCGAGGAAGAGGGGCTTGCCATACGCCGAGTAGGCGTAGCGCTCGACGACCGCACCGGTGGCGTCGGTGATGGCGGCGACAGAGTAGAGTGAGTTCTGATGGTAGTAGTAGGGCGTGGTGGTTGCGCCGTTGACGCTGAGCATCACGACCGCCTCGTCGATGTAGGTTGCGTAGACGAACTTGCGTTGCGGTGATGCAGGCAAGGCATCAGCCGCGTATTCGGCCACAACTTGGCTCCCGTCGCTCACAAGCACTGCCGTCACACTACCCTCGCCATCAGGGACAGTCTTCGAGACTCGCCTTCCCCGGGCGTCATATTGATATCCACACTCCGCTGTTCCATCCTGGTCGACATCAGCCGAAGCAAGCCGATTATCAAAGTCCCATGTATAACGATCCAAGGCATCGCCCGGGTTGCGGGTAAGGTTACCCGTTGCGTCGTGAACGACCGAGGTGGCGTCGATCGTGGCGATCTCGTGCACGCTGGTATGCGTGCGCAGCTCTTCCACCTGATTCTCGGTGAACGTCGCCCAGTCACCTACAAGCGACAGATCCCACGCTTGATCCAGGTTGCCGTCGGTCCGGTTCCAGGCGGTCAGCCGATCGGCTTGGTCGTACGCGGCGGAATTGAACCCGTAGTTGGCCATGGGGGCGGAGATACCCTCGGCCAGCTTGTTCTTGTTGGCGTCATACGTGTACGTGAACGACGCGCCTGCAATGTCCGAACTGATGGCCGTCAGCAAATTATCCTCCCTGCCGTAGGTCCACGCCGTCTGCGTGCCGGGCGTATCCCCCAGTGTGCGGCTGGTGCGGCGAAGGCCGTTATCGTATGCGAACGTGGCGACCATACCGCTATCGTAATCGATCTGGGCAAGCTGGTCACGGGCCGTGTATTGCCGCGCAACGACCGATCCGTCCGGGTAGGTAATACCCGTGCGGCGATTGGCTGCGTCGTACGCCGACTGGACGGTGTAAGTCGTGGTCTGGCCGAAGGTGATTGTAAGGCTTTCCGAAGTAAGACGCCCGGCGGCGTCGTAATCGAACGCGACCGTGTTATTGTACCGCCCACTCTCGGCCGATGCCATACGGCCTGCATCGCCGTAGGAAAAAACGTCGCTATCGGCGATAGCAGTCTGGTTGTGCACGCGGTAGTCGCGCTGCAAGAGCCGGGAGGCAAGGTCATACAGGTGTGTGACGTTGTTCCCCTTCTGATCGGTGAAGACTGCGGCGCGCCCGGCCAGGTCGTAGGTGAACTGCTTGAGGTCATAGTCGGCATCCCCGATCTGGCTCGTCGAGTTATGTTCCGGCAGGGCCTCGGTCAGTTTCAGGTTCCTCGCATCATACGTCCAGCAGGTGGGCGAGTAGGTTGCCTGGTTATCGGCGTCGGTCAGGTGCCGCAGGTTGGAGTTCTCATCGAATCGCCACGAGGTCACGCCTGCCAGACGGTCGGTCTCGCTCACACGCCGATCCCTCGCGTCGAACGCCGAACTGGCCGATTGGCCCTTGGCGTCGGTCGTGCCGACCACGTTGCCGTGTGCGTCATAAGCCGTTTGGCGGTTCTTGCTCTCCGCCTGCTCTTGCGTATCGGCCATGCTGACCGCCCGATTGCGGGCGTCGTACGTGGCGTTCCAGCCGATGCTGTTGGGATCGCGGAGCGAAAGCTGGTTGCCCGCCGCGTCGAACGTGGCCGTGGTGACGTTGCCCAGCGCATCGACCGTTTCGAGCGTGCGGCCTGCGGCGTCGGTGCGGGTTTTTTGCACGTGGTTGAGCGCGTCGGTCTGGGTGGTTTCCAGCACCTGCCCAACGCCGGTGATGGCGACCAGCGTGTCATGGTTGACGGTCTGCCACGTGATGGGCGTGCCGTTTTGGGCGATGATGCCCGAGGCGACCGTGCGCCCGGCGCCGTCGCTGATGGTGACCGATAGTTCATCTTCCGGGTTGATGGTGACGGTTGCCGAGCCGGTCGCGCCATTGCCGAAGAAGCCGGCGCCGAGGTCGGCTTCGAGTTCGGCCAGCAGGCTATCGATATCCACCGTATAGCTGCCCGAGCCGTCGAGCTTTTGTACGGTCGTGCCCGAGCCGTCCAAGCCCGCGCCGTCGGTCAGGTCTTCATCGTACAGATAGCGAGTGGTGAGCCCCACCGTATTGCCCTGGCCGTCGTGGGCGGCCGGGTCGCCTGCCAGGCCGCCGCCGGCGATGGGCGGGTTCTGCGGGTCGATATTGGTCTGCTCCACGAGCCAGACGGTGCGTGCGATGGGCCGGTTGCGGGCGTCGAACCGGGTGGTCTGCTGGTTGAACACGGTCATGCCGTGGATCTTTTCGGACCGGGTGACGTTGCCCTGGGCGTCGTGGGCCATGGTCGTGGCGGCCCCGAGCGGGTCGGTCTGCGCGACCAGCCGGCTTGCGCAGCAGGAACTCCACAGCGACTGCCACGCGTAGCCGCGGAAGTCGGTATGCGTATCGAGCGTGCGGTCCGGGTTATAGCTCCAGCTTTGCGTCACGCGGACCTTCGCGGCCGACCAGCCCGCGTCGTCCGGGTCTGCGTAATCTTGCGCCCCGGCCGCCACGGTGTGCGTGGCCTTCAGATTCCGCCGCGTATAGGTGAACGTCTCGCTCGCCTGCTGGTAGCCCAGCGTATCGCCCGAGTCGAAGTAACGTGGTGACCGGACTTCGACGACGTTACCGTTGGCATCGTAGGTCACTTCGCCATTGCGTGTGACCGTAATCGGCCGTTCGGTGCCGTCGAGGTACTGGTAGGTGGTGACCATGGCAGGAATCCTATGCGGATTGTGGGTTGCGGTCAAGAGGGAAGGCAAACATGAGACCGCGAATTGTCGCTCAACTCTCCGAGTCGATTCCGTCGGGAACGTTCACGACTCGGAGAGTCGAGCGACGAAGAGGCAACACATCGACTCGGAGAGTCGAGCGACGAAGATGGGCGGGGAGGGAAGGAGTTTCGGCCACGCAAGACCTTCGATTACGAGTACGAGCACCGCTAAAGCTGAGCACGAGTGGAAGGTTCGTGCCAGCCAACTTTCCTTTCTCTGCGTCCTCTGCTTCCTCCTGTTCATTCTCTTCTTTGTCTTCGCGTTGTAGTCAATCGTGTCGCAATTCAGCAGACCAGCAGGAGACCGCAAACGACATCAAGCAAGAACGCCCTCGCATGCCTGTTCATGTTCCATCCGTGGTTGGGTCCTTAACGGACCCACTCGCTTGCGCTTCGAGCTTGTACGCGCTGGCGCGTCCCCCATACAAGCACGCAGCGCGAGCAAGTGGAATCCGGCGTTTTGGTCCTTGCTTCGCCGCGGCGAAGCCGCCTATGGAGTGCGGGAACTTGTTACCGCTTTCTGGTCTACAGCCGCCCGCAAACACCCCAGTTCGCGCGTTCCGATCTCCCAACTCCGATCTGCGATCTCCGACACCTTGCGTCCCCGACGTTCGTAGTTCCGCCTTCAGCCGGCTTGCCCAGTATCGCCCAAGACAAGAACCACGAAAGACACGAAACACACGAAAAGAGAGTGAAAATCGAACAGGAGGCCGCAGAGGAAACGGAGACGTTCCGTGCAATGACGAATGTCGAAAGTCAAATGACGAAAGAAGCCCGAAATCTCAAATCGACGCTTCCCCCTCCGCGCCAGCGCGTCCCGATCTCCCATCTCCGAACTTCCAGCTCCGAGCTCCGAGCTTCCATCTCCGAGCTTCCAACCCCGATCTTCACCGGAGGGCTCGCGCCCTTCCGCTCCCATCTCCCCCTCCGCACCAGCGCGTCCCGATCTCCCATCTCCGATCTCCGAGCTTCCAGCTCCGATCTTCACCGGAGGGCTCGCGCCCTTCCGCTCCCATCTCCGAACTCCCAGCTTCCAACTCCCGCGTCAGCGCGTCCCGATCTCCGATCTCCGATCTGCGATCTCCGAACTCCGTTTCCCCTCCGCACCAGCGCGTCACTAGCAACTAGCAACTTCCCCTCTGACACCTGACACCTGTCACCTGACACCTCCTTCGTGGTATTTACATCGGCCACGAAGTATGGTAAGGTGACGGCATACTCTGACGCCACTATAGACAGGGGCCTGTGGGCAGCGTAAGGCCGAACAGAAGACCTGAATAGGGGTGGTATACCGGCATCGTAAGCCCGGCCACCTGACGCGCGGATGCGATTGGCGAGACTGATACTTTCGCCCGCAAAACCGCACGCAGGTGAGGCGGCGTGTGTGGAACAGCGTGCGGAGGGCGTTCCTATCTGGACGTCCTTCTCAGCGGCGGCCCCAACGCGAGGGTTCCGCCGTACGGAGTGAGGGGTCCTTGCCCATTAGTGGCACAGGATCGGCCCCGTACGGTCTGCTACTGCGTCGCATAAAGCCGGCGGAATAGGACCGATTGGCAACGTAATTCCTCGGGCAGTTTTTGGCAGCCTAAGACCAGCGTCGGAGATGCAGGCACCCTCGGGTCGCATAAGACCACCCGTCGCAGAAAATGGTTCTGCGTCGAACCGTGGAAGGACTGCGCCCAATGGGCCTCCGTAAGCCGGGCCTTTCTGCTGTAAGTCCTTTTGAAATAACAGGTTAGCGAAACAGTGGGCGTTTTCGCTCACCTATTTGCGAACACCGCCTGAAAAACACTGTTCGACAATATCCAACTCCTTGCCACACAACAGGTTACAACCCGTTTTTGGGCCTCGGACGCCGAGTTTTGCCACGCGTGGAAATCGCGCGTAACCTCAATGGCAGCAACGGTTTAAGGTAATCGGCCACCTGTTGTCGAACAGTCGAACAGGGCCAAGGGTGTGCGACAATTCCGGGGCTGTTCGTTTTTGCCGTCGCACGACTCTCCGAGTCGTGAATGGTTCGGACGGAATCGACTCGGAGAGTCGAGCGACGAAGCCGTCCGGTTGGTTTGCGCGCCGGGACCGGAGGGCTCGCGCCCTTCCGTTTCTATTGTCGCACGACTCTCCGAGTCGTGAATGGTTCGGACGGAATCGACTCGGAGAGTCGAGCGACGGAGCCGTCCGGTCGATTTGCTCGCCGGGACCGGAGGGCTCGCGCCCTTCCGCTTTCAACTCCCCACCCCCGCGTCAGCGCTTTACTGACAACTGTCAACTGACAACTGTCAACTGCACACCGGCAGCAGCCCTTTCGCGCAGTATCAGTAAACCAAATCACGGAAATTGTGCACGGTGTGGAAGGTGATGATGTTGCCGTCGTGGGCGCTTTTGGCCTGGGCGTCACCGGAGCGGGAGAGGACGTGTAGGTTGTCGCCATCAAAGACCATCGTGGCATAGTGACGCGCCTGGCGCGGGTTGTCGGGCTTGGCCTGGAGCCATGGTCATCGAACTAACCGTGGGCCACGAGCCGTGCGGGGCGAGAATGGATTGGGGGCGTTGCCAGTAGCCAACTGACCACGGCTGCGGGCCGGGCAAGCCTGGGCTGTCAAAACGTTGGGGTTGACACCATGTTTCGATAGTGCGGTTTTGTTCCCTCCGCTCGCCGCCAATCCAGACGTCGCTTGTTACGGTATGATTCCGAGTCCCACACCCCAGGCTACGGTAACAATCGCCTTCGGCGAAAACGCGCCGGGGGCAAGGGCTGTCTTGCCTGGCTTTCCCAACGCCGGTACAATAATCAAGCCCATCTTCGTGGTGGGCTTTTTGTCGGAATGGGCTTCTGCCATCGTGAAACGCGTTTATGTCCGATATGCAGCAATACATCATCCGAACAGTGACCATGTTTGCAGTCCTGCTCCACCTGTCGGGTGGATGTTGCCTGCATCATGTCCATGCGGAAGATGTGTCTTCCGAAACGTCTGCGGGCTGCTGTGCGTCGGAAGGTTGTGCCGGCCATAAGGGCGCCGGCGGGCACGCGTGCAAAGGCGACGGACTGACCCACGGCGAACGAACGCCTCGACACACCTGCTCAATGGGGTGTTGCGCGTTTGCTCTCCCTGGTTCCAGCAGTGCCGGCACAATCACGTTGGTGGAACTGCTGGTTGGACTGCCGATTGGGGCCACGCTGATTTCGGCGACTCCGGTTGAGCATCGGGCATCGACGGTTGTGCCCATTCTCCGGCCTCCCACCCGGTTGCGACTGCATCTGCTGAAGCAGGTTCTTCTCATTTGATGCCGGTTTGGGCATCGTCGGATTCGGTAGTCGCTCGTGTGTTGCCCTGCGCTGCCGGTTCGAGCTGATCGTGCCGAACTCCATGCGTATCGCTCGCCCCCGTGGCTCTAAACGCCAGGCCGCCGTTTGTTCGCCCAGCCGAAGCGAAAGAATGCAGGCACACGGTCGGACCGAACGAGGTGTGCCGTGAAGAACCACGTTCGCCCGTTCGGCTTGCACACTGTTGGACCGGCTGAACGTCACAGCGGCGTGTGTCTCCTGCATTGGCGCAACCTGCAAGGGGAAACGGGAGAGCCGAGAGCCAGACACGCATACTCCCATCGTGCGATTCGCGTTTTCTTGAATGAGGATAGCAATCATGAATAGTCGGACTTGGCGGGGACGATGGTTCGGACTCCGTCGGTGGCCGTTTGTCGCAGGTATTGTCGTCTTGCTGCTTCTCTTTGCAGTCGGGATTTTCGTATCGGGTGGAAGTCGGCATCAGTTGGCGTCGGTGGCCAGCGGCTGGTTGCCGTTGGTTTCGGCAGGTGCGGATGAAGACCACCGCGATGAACCGGTGCATGGTGCTTTGGGCGAGGAATCGCACGAGGCGGCCGGTGCGGCAACCAGTCTGGAGGTGAGCGAGAAGGGCCGGAAGAGCATTGGCCTAACGCTTGCGAAGGTGGAATTGCAGGATTTCGCGCGCACGGTCGTGATGCCTGCCATGATTGTCGAGCAGCCCGGGAGGAGCGAGTCGACGGTCTCGGCGCCCGTGACCGGCATTGTCACGCAAATCCATCCGATTCGCGGCGGAGCGGTCCGTCCGGGCGATCCGCTGTTCGAGCTGCGGCTGACGCACGAAGACGTGGTGGAAAAGCAGAGTTCGCTTCTGAGGGCGGTCGAGGAGCTGGACGTCCTGAAGCTTGAAGTGGCCCGACTGGAGCAGTTGGCGGCCAGCGGCGCGCTTGCGGGCAAGACGCTCTTGGAGCGGAAGTACGAGCAGCAGCGACTCGAAGCGGCTTTGCGTGCCGACAAGCAGGCGCTTGTGCTGCATGGGCTGACCGAGGAGCAGGTTGCGTCGATTATCGACCAGCGAATGCTCCTGCCAAGCCTGACGATTGCCGCGCCGCCGTTGCCGAGCCACCACACGGTGCACGACGATTTCTACGAAGTTGCCCAGATTTCGGTCAAACAGGGCGACCATGTGGTTGCCGGAACGCCGCTGGCCACGCTTGCCGACTATTGCGAGTTGTACATCGAGGGGCGGGCCTTCGAGCACGACACCGCGGCCCTGAGTACGGCCATTGCCGAGGAGAGCACCGTTTCTGCGCTGGTCGAGGGGGGCGGCGGCCGGAAGACCGAAGTGACCGGCCTCCGACTGTTGTACGTGGAAGGGCGCGTCGATCCGGATTCGCGGGCACAGAAGTTCTACGTCGCCCTTCCCAACGAGATGGTCCGCAACGAGACGATGTCGGATGGTCACCGGTTCATTGGATGGCGTTACCGGCCCGGACAGCGCGTTGAAGTGCTCGTGCCGGTAGAGCGATGGCCGAACCGGGTCGTCTTGCCCGTAGCGGCGGTTGTCCAAGAGGGGATGGAGTCGTTTGTGTTCCTTCAGCGAGGAACCCGATTCGAGCGGACAAACGTCCACGTGGAACACCGAGACGCCCAGTGGGCCGTTGTCGCCAACGACGGCTCGCTTTTCCCCGGTGATCTGGTGGCCGCGACGGGAGCGTACCAGATCCACCTGGCCCTGAAGGCGCAGGCAGGTGGCGGGCCCGATCCACACGCGGGCCATGGCCACTGACGTCATCACTACCTGACGAGCTTTCTTACCGTCAACCATTGCCCAGAAAAGGAATCGTGTTATGCTCGGCCGACTTCTCAATGGAGTCATTCGATTCTCGCTGCACCAGCGAGTGCTGGTGGCGGTATCGGCCGTCGTGCTGTTGGTCTTCGGCGGCTGGGAGATCGTCCGACTGCCGATCGACGTCTTCCCCAGCCTCGACCGCCCACGTGTCGTCATCATGACCGAAGCACCCGGTCTTGCCCCCGAGGAAGTCGAGACGCTCATCACGTTTCCGCTGGAGACGGCGTTGAACGGCGCGATGGGCGTCGAAACGGTGCGTACGTCGTCCGGGGTTGGGCTTTCGGTCATCTACGTCGAGTTCGACTGGGGAACCGACATACTCAATAACCGGCAAATCGTCACCGAGCGTCTGGCATTGGCCGCGGAACGCCTGCCGCCGGGGATCACGCCGCAACCGGCCCCGATTTCGTCGATCATGGGGCAGATCATGATCATTGGCCTGATGAGCGAGGACGGCATGACGACGCCCATGGAGCTTCGTACGCTGGCCGACTGGACGGTGCGCCAGCGTTTGTTGACCATTTCGGGCGTTTCCCAGGTCTTTGCGATGGGCGGCGACCGGAAGCAGTTCCAGGTTCTCGTCAATCCCGACGCCTTGCTACGCTACGGCGTATCGCTCGACGACGTGACCACGGCGCTGGCCGAGAGCAACGCCAACGCCACGGGCGGTTACCTGGACCGGCAGGGTCCCACCGAGCTGCTGGTGCGCGCGCTGGGACGCATTCAGACCATAGAACAGATTCAAGACATCGTGATAACCGTTCGCGACGGTTTGCCGGTCCTGATCGGTCAGGTTGCCCGGGTGGTCGAGGGGGCGGAGGTCAAACGGGGCGACAGTTCTGCATTTGTGCGCCAGGCCGACGGGCAATTCCTCGGCGGGCCGGCCGTCGTGTTGACGGTCAACAAGCAGCCCAATGCCGACACGAACCGAGTTACCGAAGAGGTGATTCGGGTTCTGGAGGAACTGCAGGGAGCCCTGCCGCCGGACGTGCGCGTGGAGACGGGACTGTACCAGCAAAAGCGGTTCATCGATCTGGCCATTCAGAACGTGGTCGAGGCGCTCCGCGATGGGGGCGTGCTGGTGGTCGTCGTGCTGTTTGTGTTCCTGCTGAACTTCCGCACCACGTTTATTACCTTGACGGCCATTCCGCTTTCTATTGTCATTACCGGTCTGGTTTTTACGGCGTTCGGTCTATCGATCAATACGATGACGCTTGGCGGGTTGGCCGTTGCCATCGGCGAGTTGGTCGATGACGCGATTGTCGACGTGGAGAACGCGTTTCGGCGGCTGCGGCTGAACCGCTTGCTGGAGCATCCCAAGCCGGCCTTGCAGGTGGTGTATCAGTCGAGCGTGGAGATTCGCAACTCGATCGTCTTTGGGAACATCATTGTTGTGCTCGTATTTGCGCCGGTATTTGCGCTGAGCGGCATGGAGGGGCGGCTGTTCACGCCGTTGGGGATTGCCTATATCGTTTCGATCATGGCGTCGCTGGCCGTATCGCTGACCGTCACGCCGGTCCTGTCGTATTGGCTGCTGGTTCGGCTGCGGCCCTGGCTTTGGCTGGCGGCGATCGTGGCGCCGATCAGCACATTCGCGCTAAGCCGGTGGGTGGCGCCGGATGTGCTGAACTGGCTCCGATTGTCCGATCTGGCCGCACGGTGGGCGGCGGCGCCGGGTTCCTGGCACGTGGTTGCAGCCCTTGTCGCCGCGCCGGTGCTTTGGGGGGTGATCTATTGGGCCGATCGGTTTTCCGACCGCGACCAGGAGTGGCTTCTGCTTCGCGGGCTGCGCGCAGCAGCCGGGCGAACCATTGCCCTCAGTGTCCGGTTTTCGCGGTTGGTATTGGGTATTGCCGTCGTGGCCGTTACGGTGAGTGTTGTGGCTTTGCTGCGGCTGGAGAACGACTTCCTGCCGCCCTTTGACGAGGGGGCGCTGCAAGTCAACGTCATTCTGCCGCCGGGAACCTCTCTGGCAACTTCCCAGGAGGTGGGCAGACACGTCGAGGAGCGCCTGATGCGCATCGAGGAGATTGTGGCCTTTGCGCGAAAGACCGGCCGGGCGGAACTTGACGAGCACGCCGTGCCTGTCAGCGCCAGCGAGTTCATTGCCGCACTGGATCTCGAAAGCGGACGAAGTCGCGAGGCGGTCCTCGACGACGTTCGCGAGGCGCTCGCCGACGTACCTGGCATTGTCGGCAGCGTGGACCAGCCGCTGGCGCATTTGATCTCGCACATGCTTTCGGGCGTACAGGCGCAGGTGGCCATCAAGCTGTATGGCGACGACCTGATGATCCTCCGACGCAAGGCGGAGGAAATGCGACTGGCCTTGGCCGGCGTGCCGGGGGTCACCGACCTGTACGTCCAGCCGCAAGTCGATCTTCCCCAATTGCGGATCGACATCGACGGCGAACAGCTTCGCAAGTACGGGGCGCGGCGCGCGAAAGTCAACGGACTGGTGGAAACGGCCATGCAGGGCAAGGTCGTCTCGGAAATCCTGATCGGCCAGCGGACGTTCGACCTGCTCGTGCGATTGGACGACCCATTTCGCGAGAGCATCGACGCCGTGCGCCGACTTGCCGTCGATCTGCCGGGCGGTGGAAGTACGAGCCTCGAATCGCTGGCGAACATCTACCAGGCATCGGGGCCGAACACCATCCACCGGGAGCAGGTGCAGCGGCTGATTGTCATCCAGTGCAATACGTCGGGCCGAGGACTGGTGGACGTGGTGCGCGACATCAAATCGCGGCTGGCGCCGATCGAAGCAGCGCTTCCGGCCGGGTACTTCGTTCAGTACGGGGGCCAGTTTGAAAGCCAGCATGAGGCATCTCGCAAGATAGCCATCTATTTCACTGCGGCCATTGTTGGCATGTTCCTCGTGCTGTACGCCATGTTCGGCTCGACAAGTCTTTCTCTGCAAGTCATGGTTGCGCTGCCCCTGTCGCTTATCGGGGCGGTGGCGGCGCTGTACCTGACAGGCCAGACGCTGACCGTTGCAGCGATGGTGGGTTTCGTGTCGCTGTGCGGCACCTCATCGCGGAACGGCATTCTGCTTATCAACCACTATTTGCACCTGGTGCAAAGCGAAGGCGAAACGTGGTCGCCGGCCATGGTGGTGCGTGCGGGGCAGGAGAGAGTCGCCCCCGTGCTCATGACCACGATGACCACGGGGATCGGCCTGGTGCCGCTGGCCCTGGCCGCCGGCGAACCTGGCAAGGAAATCCTCTATCCCGTGGCCACGGTGGTCATTGGCGGACTGTTGTCCAGTACACTGTTGGAGTTCTTCGTGCGGCCCGCCCTGTTCTGGCGATTCGGCCGACGGGCAGCGCAACGCATTACCGAACAGGGGGCGGAAGCCGTCTCGCTTGACGAAACGGCCGAATGACGCCATTCCCCCGGAAGAGTTCCGGCCGTTTGAAATCCTTGTTTACTCACGAATCCGATTTTTCGAGAAAGGTAAGAAAGGTAGACTCATGAACACAAGACCGCTACAAAGCCTGGCCGTGGTGACACTGTCAATTGCCGTACTTGGGTGCGGCAGTAACGCGGCCGAACACGGCCACCAGCATGAGCAGGATGCGACACATGCCGCGACCGATCCGCACGATCACGATCACGATCATCCGGCCGAAGGACCGCATGGCGGGCGCCTCATCGAGCTGGGGCAGAATGAAATCACGGCAGAGTTGGTGTTCCACGACGAGCGACACGAGGTTGTCGTACATCTTTCGGCCGTGGGCGAAAGTCCGGCGCCTGCCGGCAAACCGGTCGTGGGGATTCAACTGTTCGAGGATGGGCAGTTCGTCGACTATCCCGTGAACCCCGTCGATGACCAAACCGTCTTCTCCCTGCAAGACGAAAAGGTCCATGGCATCCTGGACGCAGGACACGTCAAAGGCCGATTGCGAGTGAGCTGGGGCGGCAAAGAATATAGCGCGCCGCTGGACGGAATCTGCCACGGTCACTAACCCCGACTCGTAAGCCTCCGTATGCCAAGGACTCGGCCTATTCCAGCGGCCCGGGACGCTCCAACCCGCCGGTTAGCAGAAGGCCCTCGATGCGTACGCGGCTCACCCGGGCTTCGCGAACCGCATCGACAAACGCCAGATGCGTTTCAAAGTAGGTCCGTTGAACGGTGAGAAGCTCCAGATAGCCGAACTCGCCCTGCTGATAGCCCGTGCGGGCAACCTGCAAGGCTTCATTGACTTCGGGTAACATGGCATCGCGATACTGGGTGACGGTTTCGCGGGCGTCGTCGTATTGGCGGAACTCCTGGGCCAGCTTCTGCTGCAGAAGCAGTTCCACACGGCGAAGCTCCTGGTGTGCCGCCGCCAATTCCGCCTGGGCGCGGTAGATATTGCCCTGGTTCCGGTCGAACAGTTGAAGCGGGAGCGCAAAACCCATGGTGGCCAGCGTGCTGTCCGAACCGAAATTGTACCGCACGCCGGCTTCGAGTTCGACGTCGGGCACCCTGCCGGCACACTCCCGGCCGACGGCAGCGCGGGCCTGGTCGACGGCGGCGATGGCCCTCATACGCTCCGGGCTTTCGGAAATGAGCTGGTTCAGCGCCGCTTCCCACGCAATCGGCCCGTCAAGCCGCTTGTCCTCGGGTTCGGCCACTGGTGTTTGCGGCATGTCAGGGACGCCGGTCAGGGTGGCCAGTCGGCGCCAACATTCGGTAAGGGCCACGTGGGCCTTCTTCAAGGCGAGCCTGGTGGAAGTGACCTCGACACGCGCTTCGAGCACGTCGATACGGTTGACCTCCTCGCCTGCCAGCAGTTGTTCGGCCGCCTGCAGACCGGCCTCGGCAACGCGCAGCAGTTCTTCGGAAAGCTCAACCGTCTGCTGAGCAGCAATCACCTCGTAGGCAGCCGCGTGCACATCATTGACCACACGAAGCCGCTGCATGGCCCATTCATACTGCGCCGCGGCGATCTCGGAACCGGCAACCGACCGGTTCCACGCAAGCTTGTTGGCCGTAACGACCTGCTGCCCGATCCAGATGCCGTGCTGGCCGGTGTGCCCTTCGTTGCCGACTTCTTCGCCGATATAGCCGACCACGGGATTGGGATAGAGTCCGACCTGCTGCTGCTTGCCACGCAACGCCTGCACCCGCCGCGCTGCCAGGCACAGGGTCGGGTTGTTGGCAAGCGCAAGTTGCTCCAGTTGCTCAATTGCCAAAGGTGAACTCCCATGGAGCATGCTCTGGTGTGCGGCAGGGTTCACTCCGGACGAAGCTTCCGACGACGCTTCCGAGAAACCTGCTGGAACCGCACGACGCGTGTTCGGCCCGCGTTCGCCGGAGATCGCCGGTCCGATCGCCAGCAGGCTCCATACCAGCGCAGCCCCAATGGCTCCGTATGTACTCGCCTTCATTTGCATTGAGCCCCCCTCGCGCCGAGTCGTACGACACGTTCGCTAGCTTCCCCAGGTTCTTTCGTTTTCAGGTTTGAACAGCGACCCGTTGGAATCACGGCTTTAGCCGGAAAGAGACCGCCGAAAGGCGGAACTCCAGCCATGGCGACTTGCGCCCCAAGAAACGGGAGAGCCTCCAATTGCCAGCGTGAGCGCGCACGCCAGCAACAAACACACCGTCTTCCTCGGTATCGGTTGAGTCGAGTCTTCTAATAAAGATAAGATTGTCGGACTGGCAGTACGGAGCGTTTGGGCAAAACGGGGGTGTTCGTCGCGATGACGGGTCTCAGGGGTGCAGCAGCGGACTTGCATTTCACGGAAGGGCCACCGGCGGGCTTGCCCCACCTGGAGCCGTGGTCATCCAGCTAAACGTGGGCCACGAGCCATGTTCTCGCCCCGCACGGCGGCGCCGTGCGGGGCGAGAATGGACTGGGGCCGTTGCCAGTAGCCAACTGACCATGGCTCCAGGCCGGGCAAGCCCGCCGGTGGCCTTTTTCAGCCGTGTAAGTCCGCTGCCGCACCCCGGTCCCAGGGATTACTCGTTTCTGCGCGGCCCTTCAGTAGATCTTTCGTATCTCGGTGCGATGGCGACCTGTCTGCGGCACTGGCTTTCGCCGGAGGGAGGAGCGCCGCATGAAGGCCGAACTGCGAACTGGTGATGCATGCAGAAACGGAACAGCGCCTTCAACGGTCAACGAGGTTTCTACGCGTATGGGTTCCACATATCGCAGTATTCGTCCACTTCCATACGCAGGATTTCTCGGCGCCAGCCGGGTTCGTGGACCGGCCATGCGTCGATGGTGCAGCCCACTTCTGCGGCGGAGCAGGCGGCGCCGGTCCGATGCGTGCGGTTCTGACAGGATCGCTCTGCGCCAGTCAAGGGCGGCAGGTTCCCTGCCCGATTGCCGCGACGGAAGGTGAGTATCCCGTGGTCGAAGACGCTGATGACAATGGGCGGTTCGGCGTCGAGCATGCGCCGGGCGATGAGTTCATGGCTGGCCGTACGATAGCGGTGCTTCAGTCTGGGGAGATTCCAGCGACACGCGCGGGCGTCGGCAAAGAACCAGACGCCGGGCAGCAGGACGCGGGCCGCCAGGTCGTTCGCCGTCTTTTCGCGAGCCGCCGGTGCACAGGCGACATCAATGCTTAATCGTTGGAAGACGCGATGTGCGGCGTGCTCCCCGATTTCGTGGGCCACGGCCCAGTGTTTCCGTTCCGGTCTTGCGTCGTTGCGAAGCAAGATTATTGGTTGAGGACCGTGGCCGGTCCAGTTCCGCAGGCGTACGTAGCGGGCCCGTCCCTGCTGGCGGTTGTCTGGCGCGATGGTAATCCCCAACCGCTCCGCGAGCACAAACACATCGACCGGGGGTCCGGTGATTCCGGCCTCCTCCAGCAGTTCTTCGACTACCGCATCGAGGGAGCAGGTAAGCTCTTCACACGGGATTTCTGCCAGCATGATGCACTCCGAAAAAGGGGGGGGCCGTTTCTGGGTGCGCGCCGCCGCTGTCGGAGCGCCGCTTGCAGGCGGTGATTCCTTTCCGGGTGAAGCCGGGACTCCAACGGGCTGGCATTCGCACGTTGAGGGGGAATGAGCCCAAGGGAACGACCGGCTTGCAACGGCGAGGTTATGTACGCATGTACACTATCTGAAAAACAGACGGGCCGCAAGGCCCCCCTATCGAAAAGATGGGACCGCCCATTCTGTTCGAGCGGCGCGGCGGACCTGGCCCGGATTATTCATCTACGGGTGAAAGGTCGCGTAAATCATTGGTGGGTCTGCACAAACCGCAACCGAGCTGATTTCCAACCCGCAGCTTGGAAAAACGCCGACACCGGCGACCGATGACCCACCAAGGAAGCGGCTTGCTTCACCCTACCGATCGCGAATAATCCGGGGCTAGACGAGCATCTCGCGGAACTGCTCGAACAGGTAGTGGCTGTCGTGAGGGCCAGCCGAGGCTTCCGGGTGATATTGCACACTGAAGGCCGGCAGTCTCCGGTGGCGGACCCCTTCTACGGTATCGTCGTTGAGGTTCAGGTGGGTCACCTCAAGGTCGTCCGGCAGGGAATCGGCATCGACGGCAAAACCGTGGTTCTGGGTCGTAATTTCCACACGGCCATTGGCCAGGTTGATGACCGGCTGATTGGCGCCCCGGTGCCCGAACTTGAGCTTGTAGGTTTCCGCACCGCACGCCAGCGCGAGAAGCTGATGCCCCAGGCAGATGCCGAAGATCGGCTTCTTGCCCAACAGCCCGTGGATGCACGTTTGGGCGCCGGCAAGCGGCTCCGGATCGCCTGGCCCGTTCGATAGGAAGATACCGTCCGGGTTCAAAGCCAGCACTTCGTCGGCCGTGGCCGTGCCGGGCAAGACGGTTACCTGGCAACCCATGTGGAACAGATGCCGCGCAATGTTCCACTTCATCCCGTAGTCGATCGCAACGACATGGCGCGAATGGCCATCCAGTTCGCCCTTTTTCGGCAGCCCGACGGTCGGGGCCGGAATGTTCTCGTCGGCACATCCGGCAAACCGTTCCGGGAAGGGACCGCTTGCCGGTTTTCCCACCCAGGGACTCAACCGTTCGGTCCAGTGAACCGGCTTGTCGGGCGCCACCTCGCGAACCAGGTCGCGACCGACCAGGCCGGGACTTGCCTTGGCCTTGGCCACGAGACTTGCATCGTCCAGGTCTACCGTCGAAAGCACCCCCTTCATGGCGCCGTGGATGCGCAAGCGTCGGACCAACGCGCGGGTATCGATTCCTTCGATCGCCACAATTCCGGCGGCGCGAAGGTATTCGTGCAGCGGGCCGTCCGCACGAAAACTGCTCACGCGACGACTCTGCTGGCGCACGATGAATCCGGCCAGGTGCGGCTTCCAGCTCTCAACATCCTCCGCATTCACTCCGTAGTTGCCGATTTCGGTATACGTCATTGCAACGATCTGACCGCGATAGCTCGGATCGGTCAGAATCTCCTGATACCCGGTCATCGAGGTGTTGAAACAGACTTCGCCATCCACTTCGCCCTCGGCGCCAAAGTGAGTTCCGGTGAAGATGGTTCCGTCTTCAAGTGCCAGTTTTGCAGTTTTCGGCATGAAATAACTTTCCTCGTTGCAATCGCATAAACTACGGAGGGGAGTCAACGCCTGCAAATCCCACTATTCTATCCAAAACACCCTCAAAGCTCACGAAAAAAACTTCGCACATGAACATTTCCGCAGCAGGTCCAGCGTCAAGGCGTAGGGCTTGCTTCGGTTTTCTCGGTAGACATTCTCTACCGGGTAGGAACCGATGCGGTCTTCTAAAGTGTTTGCAGGTGACAGGTCGATAGGCCATATATTGGCTGCGGGTCTCCGAGTGTGCACAAAACCATATTCGGGCAGCCTACCATGAGGGCCCCTGTACCGGCGAGCAGGGGCCCTTGTTTTTTGCGCGGCGCCAACCACATCCTCGAGCACACAAGGATTCCCGTCCGAGGCCAGGCAGGGAATCCACCGTTGGGATACGGTTTCTGGACACTTGGCCCCCGACAGGACACCTTCCGACCGTTTCATCCGATGCGCGGCCTGCACGCTGTCGAGGTGGCCAGCCACCGTTTCGCAAGCAATGTAGCATAGCTGGCCTGGAGGACAATCGCCCCCCAAAGACTCTGTGCCAAGATGCCACCATGCAGGGGGGCTTGGGTCAAAATGGGAATCTTTGGTTGAGCCAGAGCACGAGCAGAAGAACGGCAAGCAAGACAACCCAAATCAGGACCGCCGTTCGGGTGGACTTCTTCGCACGCTCGGCTTCCGACCAGTTTCGCGGACCGACCCCCTGAAGCAGCAGTATGCCAACGCCAGCCAGATTGATGCAAACGACGTTTGCTGCGGTCAGCAGGAACGCTCCCAGGGCCGGCTCGACTTGCCCCGAGCCCAGCAACATGCCACAGACCACAAGCGGCGGCATCAGGGCTACGGCCACCATCACGCCAATCACCGCGCCGGCAAGTCCGCGGGAGAATGCGAGTGTACCGGCAGAACCTGCGGCCAGCGCAAGCACAATGCTGCCGAAGGTCAGATGGGCACGGGCGGCGATTGCAGGAATGTTCGCATCGACGTCGAACAGGAGTCCCACGAGAATGGCGACCCCCAATCCGGTGGCAATCCCGGCAAGACTCGTCGCTGCGGCCCGGCGCAACAGGGCCATATCGCCCAGCGTAGTTGCCAGCGAGATGGCCACGTTCGGGACCAGCAGTGGCGCGATCACCATGGCGCCGATGATCACGGCGACATCATTTCGCAGCAGTCCGACTGCGGCCACGATCGACGACAGGACGATCATGCCGAGGTACACGCGGGTAATCCCCAGTCCTTCGGCGACTTCGTTGTAGAGTTCCTCTCGGCTGATGCGTTCAGCATTTTCCTCCTTCGACTCGCCATTTGCAGCGACTTCGTCTTCCGGCTCCGCTTCCGGACGGGGCAACACGGCCTCCACGGGAAACAGGACGACATGAAACCCCTCAATCGACGCGAACTGTTGTTCGCATCGATCCATAATCCCCTCGGTCTCCTCGGCCGGCACCAGCAGATGCAACACCACCTGCTCCCCATCCACATCCCGCCAACGCCCCAGAATTGCTCGTCCTTCAAGCAATTCATCGAGTTTCTCATCAGGCAATTGCGGCAGATAGATCTGCATCACACGCAGGGCCATTGATAGGTTCCTTCAATCTGAGATTTGTCGCCTACCGAAAACAGAAGCGGTCGAGGAAACACCTCGCACGCCGCGAGGAATCTGTCCGTTTCCAATGGGAGCGAATCGAGGCAAGGGAGGACAAGTTCTCCGTTGTCGCTGCCTGCCCTTGTTCATCCTTCCCAAACAGCCCTTTCTTTACCGCACCAACCGGACTTCCCAGGGTTCCAGCGAGATCGTCTGCTCCTTGCCGCGCCAGTGGAGGCGGCCCGTTTGCGGCACGTCGGTGGCGTTGACCACTACGACCGCCTGCGAACCGTCGGCGCCTTCAAAAGCATTGTGAAGAATCGCGGCGAACTGCCGGCCTTGGTACTCCTGCGTTGCGGTCTCCAGCTTTGGCGGATGGAGCATCTTGCCCAGCAGCAGGTACGGCCGACCTTCGCCGTGGAAAAGGGTGACCCACTGGTGCATAAGCTGATGATCGATCGGTTTGTCGGGTCGTGCGGCCGGTGTTGTCGTGCCATCGGCCGCCACCTCGTCGAGCGCCACGTCGTCAATCCAGACCGTGCCCGGCCCGTTCACGTGAATCATGATGCGCAGCAGCCGCGTTCCCTCGGGAACCGTAAAAGTGGCCTCGCCCCGCTGCCAGTCGCCGGCGCCTTGCGGTATGGCGATGCGCCACGAACCGGTCGCCTTCATCTGGTCGGTAAACGTTGCCAATCCAATGCCGTTCGCCTGCTGGAGCCCCTCGCTTTTCATCCATGCACTCAGCCGGTACGTACGCCCCACCTGAAATCCGCCGCCGATCCGGACGTTCTGCGATACCTGCACCATCTCGTCGGCCTGGTCGTTCGACAGGCGTAGCGATGCCTCGCCGCCGTGAAACTGCTGCTTGTCGTGATTGGCCCGACCGGCATAGGCGCGGCCGCGATAGCCGGCGACCTTGTCCCAGCCGTTCGGCGCGTCCTCGCTCCATGTTTCCATGGCCCCGTTGTCCAGTGCGGGGCCGGGTCCGCGGACTTGCGACGGCGCGAGGTGCGGAATCTGCCCGTTCGCCAGGCAATACGCCGCTTGCAGCCGGTTGCCCGGCTGCGGATTGCTCTGGAACGTGGGCAGGTATTCGTGATAGATATAGCTGAAGACTGAAGCCGGCTCGGCCAGATCGCGACGCATAACCTCCCAGTCGCGATAGTCCTGGATGCCCACCTGCTGGATGAACCACTCGTTCGGCTCCTCGAAACAGACCACCGCCTCCGGGTCTACCTCGCGGCACGCTTTGAGCATCGTTTCAAGCTGCTTGCGGAATGCGTCGGTACACCAAAGGCCCGGGCCGGGCTCGTGGCCGTGTCCCGTGCTATAGCAAGCGGGGAAGTTCCCGCCCACAACCTGGTCCACCTGCACCATGTCCGCACCGCGGCGAACGATCTCGACGGCAATCTGGTTGAGCCAGTCGATCGTCCACGGATCGCCAGGGCACATTGTCACGCATTGCCCACCCTGCAGCCACGACGGGGTGCGCAACCGCACCTGCCCGTCGCGATTGCAGACGGCGTGTTGGCGTGCGGTCGCATCGAACCGTTCGCGATCGTCCCAGAAGAAGCTGCCGTCCGGCTGCTTGCGATGTGTCAGGGTATAGTGATAGCCCGAGGGCCACAGGAACGCATGACCGCCCAGGCTCTTGCCGAGCCGGGTGAGCTTCTGGAATACTTCGTCGGACGGGAAGACCGGAAAATAGTCGGGCGTAATCCACGTATCGACCTTCTCCCAACCCCAGTAGGCGATGATCAGCGGCGTGCCTGCCGGGAAGTCCTTCTGCCAGTATTCCGTAAGCCACCGTTCGATCCGTTCGGGCTCGGCCAGCCACGATCGGCTGAACCGCACCATGGCCGGCCCTTCTTTGAGCCATCCGGGCAGGTCGTCGCGGTCCGCGTACTTGCGTGCGCACCACGGCTGCTGGACCGCCCAACTCTTGTACAGGTCGGCCGCATCGCGCCAGTCGGCCGGCCGGCCGGGATCGTCACTGGCGAAAACGGTCTGCACCACGTCGAAGTGGAGCGAGTATTTGCCGGTCTGGAAGCATGGATGCAGCCAGGCGAGTGCAACACCGTCGTTTGTCCGGGTTGCGCGGATCGCCTTGCGATACCCGCGGCTATCGAACGCGGCCGTCATGAACCCTCCGCGCGGATCATAATAGCAACCGAACTGCGCCGTCAGACTCCCTGGCTGCGTCATTTGAATCGACCGCCCCGGCTTCCACGCCGCCGGCCGGCGGTAAACGCCGCCCTTCGTCGCTCCGATAACAATCGCATCGTCCGGCTCCGTTTCGGTCGGCGTGCGCAGTGTTACGATCGGGAAATGCACCTGCTCCAGCACCAGTCCTTCCGGCACCTGCACTTCAATTCGCCACCGCAGCCACGCCTCTCCCTCCGCTGCTTTGACCGTGCAGGCAGCATCGATCCCCCGCCCCGCCAGATCCCTGAATGCCACCCTCGCGCCTTTGTTCGGCCCGTCGCCTTCCGCCAGCAGCTCAACCTCTTTCGCCTCGTCACTGGCCACATAGATCGGTTTCCCCTCCGGATCGTTCCGCTGGGAAAGCTCCAGCAGGAACAACCTTGGCGACATCGACTTCGCGGCCAGTTCCCGGTCGCCCACCACATCCCGCAGCGATACCACGGCGCCATGCGCCTGCGTCGAAAGCGTTACCGATATTTTTCCATTTTCGACCGTGACTTGTTCCGCGGCACCTGCGGCATCAACAGCCAGTTGCAGAAGAAGCGAAGCGAGCACGTATCGACAGGCGTATTTCATGATGGCGTCCTTTCAGTGTCCTACAACGCGGCAGACTGGCGTTCGTCTATGCCTTTTCAGCACACTACGGCAACCGACAGGGTACCAAACCTGCCGCCGGAAGGAAAGCATGGGGCAAGTCGACCGTCTTACCCGGCTTGAACCGCGAATACGGTTCGACGAACCCGTTGGAGTCCCGGCTTCAGCCGGAAGACAGGAAACCGCCTAAAGGCGGGACTCCAACCGCAGATCATTTTGATTGAAGATCGGCTCGCCGAGTCCATCGCAAACGGCACCAGCCGCAGGCGAGAAGATAAGCCACTATGAGGCCGAAGATTAGCG
Organism: Thermoguttaceae bacterium; assembly: GCA_040772845.1. Lineage (GTDB taxonomy): Bacteria > Planctomycetota > Planctomycetia > Pirellulales > Thermoguttaceae > PWXP01. The sequence goes on along the minus strand of JAXGXG010000001.1, from coordinate 1,876,714 downwards.
AAAACCCAAAAGCAAATGCCAGGTTCCCGCCAGTTTCGCTCGTGACGGCCTCGCCGATGCTTTTCGCCATGCCAAACGCGAGGAAGGCGGCGGATACGAGATTGACATACGCAAGTTTCCGCTCGACCGAAGCGTTTCGGCGATAAAGGACAAGCCATTCGCAAATCCCGTAAACGAGAACAGGGAGGAATGCGAGGACTCCACCGAAGAACGAGCCCGGCCGTTCCATCGTTCCGATGGCGATGACGCAAGAGACGATCAACAGGACCGAAACGATGAAGTTTACGAAAGAGAACAAAACGCGGAGCTTGCTGCGCTGCGTTGATGCGGCGCACGGGTCGGTTTCCGGTGACAGGCAAGGATTCTGGACCATACGGTGATTATGCCATAGCGGCATGCAGGTTTCCAGTACCACTGCGCAACATCGATATTGAAGGAACGAGCCTGTTCGTCCCGAAGGGACAGTCCTATATCAGCCCAGGGTGGAGACGAAGCGAGCCGTAGGCGAGCGAGGCGCAACCCTGGGACATAAGCCGCACGAACAAGAGAAGCCCGAAGGGCTGGCCCTAAATGGCAGGTGTAACAGCGGGCTTGCATTCTCGCGAACCGGAAAAGTATCGTTGACGTTGGACAACGCGTGGGTGAACCTGGCCTGCGGCGGCTTGTAAAAGAGATACATTGCGAGGTTCCGTTTGGCGCAAGGGAACCGTCCGGACGTCTGATTGGCCCGAACCACCCACCCTACGTAGACGTTCGCCAACCACACGCTACGTTGGGATACGATCGGCAGGTTCGCACCTGCTGAAAAATGGCGCACCGTCAGCCGCTTTCTCCATCGCCAGGTACTTCATGAACTTCCCCGTCGTGATTTACCCATAAGCCGAGGACTGGCGCATCGGGATAGTGCCCGCGAAGCTGGATCGAGTCTTCTATCTGTGCGACTTGCCCGTCACAAGGCGTTGGATTCCCTGTACAATCATGATGGCCGACAACGGCAATCCCGATCGACTTGTGTCCGAAATGGTCGTGTTCATGGCGTCTGCTTTCGGATAGCGAGACGCGGGCCGTCAGGCCGCAGCACGAACCACGACACGTTTAAGATTCGATCAGGAAGATGGCCAGCGCCTCCCACAGCGACACCCAGGCAGCCACGGTAAGCCCCTCGGCGAATACATTGGCCGTTACGGAACGGTCGGTTCCCAGTAGCCGGTTCAGCCATACGGAGGCAAACAGGATTCCCAGTCCGATGGCAAAGAGAATAGCCGAGCGGCGAAACATCTGCAGGATCTTTCGCACCTCGGTCTCTGCAAGATACTCGAAGTGCGTGTTCAGACTGCGACGGATACGGGACAATCGCGGTTCGTCCAGCACATTGGCCAAGGTGAGCCAGATGACAAACGGAACGCGGCTCAATTCCCGCACGCAGCCAATCAGATAGTCGGCAAAGTCCTGGTCCAGATCGCGACGGACGTAGGGCGCGCTCTTGTCGAAGTCGTTGTACAGGTCTTCCACCCGTGTTGCCGAGACGTCGACAACAATGTGCCCTTCTTCGTCCCGTTCATACCGACTCAGAACGCTTCGTTTCACGACTCGACCCTATGGTTCATCCTGGCCACATGCCGACCGGCCGTAAGTGGCAACGAACTCACCCGGCCCACAAACCGCCTTCTACCCTAAGTGTAGCTCCGAGCGGTCGGAAACCCAAAGGCGGCTCCATTGATTCGACGATGGCGTTTCTGCAAGCACGCTCACTCAATCGTATTACCTCAATGCACGACGACTCGAAGCAACGCTTCCATGCAGCGCATGCCCCCCCCTTGACAAGCCACACCACTTGCCCCATTCTGTTAGTATCGTGAATTGGTTCTGTGAAGAAGTTTTCGCCTGAGAAGAGACCGACCGAAGGACGCAAAGGAATGCCGTTAAACTTGACACTACAGCTTCTCAAGGATGAGGCGGCTCGTTTTGCTCGCCTTGAGTCAGCCCACGACGAACCATCGCTGTACGGCATTACCGATGGCAAAGCCGTTGGTACCTACCTGGAACACAAGTTTCAAGGTTTTCTTATCAAGAAGTACACTTGCATTTTCGGATCCTCGGCAAAGGGAATTGATTTCCCTGAGTTGGGTGTCGACTTGAAGACGACAAGTATCAGGCAACCACAATCGTCGTGCCCGTTCAAGTCGGCAAGGCAGAAGATATACGGCCTTGGCTATCATCTGCTTGTATTCGTCTATCAGAAGTCGGATGATACGAAACGCAGGACAGGTAAGCTTGACATCCAGCACACAGTCTTCGTTAATGCTTCGAAGACTGCAGATTATCAGACCACCACTGGTTTGCGCAGCATTATTGAAAACAATGGGAATATCGACGATGTTCTGGCGTTCTTTTCGGAACGCATGCTTCCTTTGGATGATGTGCAAGCTCAGGCCCTTGCCGAGGAAGTTCTTGCGGACCCTCCCGAAATTGGGTATCTCACAATCTCGAACGCACTGCAATGGCGACTTCAATATGGCCGCGTAATACAGCAAGCCGGGAACACTTCGGGCATTGAGGCACTATGAGTAGCAAGAAGGAATTTGGTGACTTCCAGACACCTGAAGTTTTGGCCCGAAAAGTAACCGGCCTTGTCGCTGGCATTGTCGGGACTCCAGATATTGTCGTCGAACCAACGGCAGGGCTGGGAGCGTTCTTGAAGGCGTCCGTTGATCAGTGGGGAAGCGGTCCGCACTACGAGGGATATGAAATCAATCGCGAGTATGTCGATCAGGCATCGCAGTCTTTTCGAGGCGCCGGAATCAAGCTTTACCACAGGGATTTCTTCGGAGAAGACTGGAGGGCAAATCTGAGAAGAAACGGCTTCGAGCGGGTACTGGCAATCGGCAATTTGCCGTGGGTTACGAACTCCGATCTCGGCCAGTTGGGCAGCCGAAACCTTCCCCAGAAGACCAACTTCCAAGGGCTACGCGGTTTTGATGCTCGCACGGGAAAGTCGAATTTCGATATCGCCGAGTGGATGCTCATTCGCCTTATTGAAGCCCTGCCTCCCGAAGGGACCGTTGCAATACTGTGCAAAACGATGACCGCTCGCAAAGTCCTGCGACATTTCTGGAAGACCGAAGAAGGGCGAGAAGGCTCATTGTTGTTCCGCTTTGATGCAAAGGCTGCATTTGGCGTTGCTGTGGACGCTTGCCTGTTCATGACCACAGGCAAGACCACAACGGATCGGACTGCCACGGTGTACTCCGATCTCGATCTTGCATCCGATTCGACCCGTTTCGGCTTCATTGACGGCGATTTAGTCTCGGATATTCGCACGTATCGACGGCACAAGTATCTCGATGGCGGTTCGCTTGCTTACAGATGGCGGTCAGGTGTGAAGCACGATGCCGCCAAGGTAATGGAGTTTGCCCGGGATGGCGAAATGCTGCGCAATGGGCTTGGCGAGACCGTAAGATTGGAAGACGATTTCGTCTTTCCTCTCCTGAAATCGTCCGACCTTGGCAATGGTCGATTTGAAGCGAGCAAATACGTTCTGGTCACACAAACCCACACAAGTGCCGACACGTCTCATATCGCATCTGCAGCGCCCAACACCTGGGAGTATTTGCTGCGTCATGCAGACGCACTCGACGGTCGGCGCAGCTCGATCTATCGGAATCGCCCTCGTTTTGCCGTGTTCGGGATAGGGCCCTATTCGTTTTCCCCTTGGAAGATAGCCATTTCTGGTCTTTACAAGTCTTTCCGGTTCGTTATCGTGCCACCCGCGCAAGGTCGCCCCGTGATGGTTGACGATACTTGCTATTCGATTCCATGCCAATGCGAAGAGGAAGCGGTGCTTCTGCATGAACTGCTGTCGTCTGATTCTGCACTGGCATTTCTGCGTTCGTTAGCATTCATGGATTCCAAACGGCCGTTGACGGTTGATATCCTGCAACGTGTCTCACTTGCAGAATTGGCCCGTCGATCTGGGAAGACAGCCGAATTTGAGGGATATGCGCGCGCCCCTCACGCCGACGAGAACGTAGAGCGGCAAATGATGCTCATACCGTAGTTCGGCGGGAAATGCATATGCCACGCCGAGGCAGATTACCCGCCGTCGAGCGGGAGGACGATGGCGTTGGGATTCGGCCAGCAGGCTTTCAGGTCGTCTGATAGTACGGGCAGATCGCGGAGGCCGTCATTGTTGAAGTCGCCACGCTGGAAGGCAGGCACGTCGAGCGTCGCACCGATGGGGCGTGCTCGATCGCCTGCGGCCAGTGCGGGACTACCAGCCGCAGGCCGCAGGTCCACCGCAGGTGTGGATGCACTGTCCCAGTTCCAGATGAGTGCTCCGCGCAGCGGCAGTTGCGGAAGGGGTGGCTCGAACTGCATGCTCTTCTCGTCCACCGCCGTCACGCGCCGCAAGATGCCGTCGCCGTTGATCTCGATCCGGTCGCCGGCGGCGAACCCTTCGGTCGGGATGGCCGTCTTGTTGCCGCGCACGAAGAGCCGGTTGAGACGATTCTCGTCGTGCCACAGGGCCATCGCCTGCCGCGAGGGGGCGCTGCGGAAACGCGGATCGGCTCGGAGAGAATGCTCTTCCTGCCCGGTGGCCGCGTTGGCTTCTTCCGGTGTGAGGAACTTCTGCCACTTGGGTTTCGAGGTCAGGGCGATCGGCTGCGTATCGCCGGCAGTCACGTAGAGATTGTGGTCGCTGGTTACGGCCTCGCCAAGGCTGACCGGATTGTGGAAGAAGATGTTGCGATGGATACGATAGTCCTTGGCGGTCAGAGAAAGGGCTCCCCAGCCGCCCAGGCCGATGGTCGAACCTTCGATCGTCCAGTCACTTGCATTGCCGTGCCCGAAAATGACGGCAACGGCCCCGGTCCCGACTACAACGCAATTGCGCAGTACACCGTGGTTGGTCTCTTCGGTCATCAGCCCCTGCCCGGCCCACAGCAGTACGTTGTCCTCGATCACGATCCGATCGACGCCCCGGTAGGTCTGCATATTATCTGGATGCCCGAGCAGCAGGTGATGATGGATGTAGTTGCTCCGTACGACGACGTCCTCGGTCGTCGGTTCGCCGTCCGGCCTGCCGGAGACGTTGCCGGCCACAATCAGTCCATCGACCGTGTTCAGGGCAATCTCGTTCCGTTCGACCGTTGCGTGCCGGGTCGATGTGACCGAAATGCCTGAACCGTTCGCAAACGCGATGTTTTCGGAAATGGTGATGTTGCTTGTGCGCCGGGCGGCAACGCCATTGCCCCGGTTGTGATGGGCGATCGAGCGGGTGACCGTCACATGTTCGCAACGCCCGAGTTCGATTCCGGTCCGGCCGCTGCCGGTAACTTCCAGGCCCTCCACGCGCACGTGGGCGACCGGGTCCTTCCAATGCCCGACCCGGATTAAGGGCCGCGCTCTCTGCCGGACCTGCGTGTGTTCGAGGTCCTTTTCGTCGGCAGGCCAGAAGACCACGCGCGTCTGCTTCTCGTCGATGCGTTCGGCGGCCCACTGCCCCGGCCTTCGCACCAGGGCGACATGATTGGTGATCTGGTAGCGGTCTCGCTCGCCGCGCAAAGGGCCGATCACCCGCTTTTCACCTACCGTGAAAGTAGACGACGACGGGTCGAATCTGGTGAGCGGAACGTCTCTGAAGTAATTGCCGTGTGCGACGTACAGATACAACCGCGCCGCACCGGGGTGGGCCGCAATGTCGGCAAGCCACGACTGCTCGTCGAGCCCCTGTGAGTCTCGAAACTCGCCAGCCGCTGCATCGCACTTGTTCAGGTACCGCCACGGCTCGTCGCTACCCGGCCATCGCGAGACAGGTTGCGGCATATAGCCGACAAACAGGTCTTCGACCGGTCCTTCCACCGTGGTGAAGTACAAGTTCTCGCGAAAGGGCTTCCAGCCTGCAATGGGTGTGAACCCGGACACGATCACCCGCTGGCCCGGCGCCGCGCGGAGCACGGTGGGCCGTTCGGCCGTCCCGCTCTTGTCCAGCGCAACCGATTCCCGATAGGTTCCCTGCCGAACGGTGATGGTATCGCCGCCCTGCGCGGCCTTGACCGCTTCGGTAATGGTCTGCCAGGGTTTTGCGGCCGAGCCGTCGCCGCCTGGGGCCGCCGTGGCGTCGACCCACCATTCGGCCGACCTGGCGGCCGGGGCCGTCGCAGCGGAAAGAAACGTGCAACAACAGATCACTCGCAACAACATGGAAAAACCCCGTGACGTATGGCCAGTTCGGAAGACAATGTTACACATGGACTATTTTGACAGATCGGCAATGCAGCCACCGAAGAAGATGCTGCGCACGAGATACAGGAGTAGTGAACGTCTCCGATCTCACCATTATCCATATGGTTCGGTCGCCCGCAAGAGGGGCCAGCCCCGCCCCGGCGAAACCGCGGCTAATCGGCATCCGCGAAGGTACGAAGCGAGGAAGTTGACTGTTTTCTCAGGGAGATTCCAGCCTGGTGAACTGAGCGAAGTCTCATCGATATCGACGGATCAGCCAAAGCGTGATAATCTACGAGTTGGTGGACGATTCACCCTTCCGCGATCCCAGGTGCATGATGCCGCTGTTACTCTCCATTGCCGGAGTCCCGATCGATCCGCCGATATTGGCTGCGCCGATGGCAGGGTTCTCGAACTACGCGTTCCGAACGCTGGTGCGGCGGTTCGGCGGAGTGGGTTTGCTGTTTACCGAGATGCTCAGTGCCCGCGGGCTGCACGCCATGGCCGCGCGAGGCGAACCGCCGCATGACCGGCTGTGGCGTGTGGCCGGAGAACCGCGCCCGCTCGGCATCCAGATATGGGACAACGATCCGGAGGCCCTCGCCTTCGAGGCCCAGCGCCTGGTTGAACAGTACGCGCCAAGTGTGATCGACCTGAACTTCGGGTGCCCGGCTCGCGACGTAGCTCAAAAAGCTGAAAGCGGCGCCTATCTGCTGCAGTGGCCCGACCGAGTGGGCGAACTGGTCGCCCGCGTGGCTGCCGCCTGCCCAAACGTTCCTGTAACCGCCAAGATCCGCCTCGGACCGTCGCAGAACTCCATCACCGCCACGGACGTAGCCCAGGCGGTCGAAGGGGCCGGAGGCGCCGCCCTGACGGTCCACGGCCGCACAACCGACCAGATGTTCCGCGGCCAAGCCAATTGGGACCAAATATCCCGAATCAAGCCCTACCTGCGGCGTATCCCGCTCATCGGAAATGGCGATCTCAAGACGGCCGACGATATCGTCACGGCGCTGGCGCGCTACGACGTGGACGGCGTCATGGTCGGCCGCGCGGCGCTGGGTCGGCCATGGCTGTTCCGCGACGCGGCAGCCGCGCTGCGCGGCGAATCCACTCCGCCGGACCCCAACCTGTCTGAACAGCGGGCACTTCTGCTGGAACACTACCGCCTGCTGGCCGAACAGCACGGCGAAGAACCGGCCATTGTTCGATTGCGCAGCCAGGCGTGCCGGTACGCCCACGGCCAGCCGGGAGCCAGGGCCTTTCGCGCCGAAATCAGCCATGTGACCACGTCAGCCGCGCTGCAGACGATCGTGGATCGGCATTTTTCTCCGGAGCCGTAGGCATCCTGGGGCTGACGTATTGGCATGTTCGCAGACTGGCAAATCCGGCCTTGTGGCAATCGGATGCCCCAGCGACAATAGGGTACTGGCATAACGCCCCAGTTATGGCGTTTCGAACGCCAGGAAGAATAGCAGAATCGAACCGTCCGAATCGTCGTTCCGATCGGGCAGCGTCACCCAACCACAGTCCTGTAGCTTAACGCACTTCATGTCCTTTGCCCCGCCGCCGCATATTACCGAACTCCTCAAGGCGATCGGCCGGGCCGATGCCAGGCGGATTCGTCGGGCAGGCAGGCAAGTACGCCGCATGGGCCGGCAGCTTCCCCAGTTCGATTCGATTTGGCTGGATGCCCTGGCCCAGTGTGGCGTAATCACACGGTGGCAAGCAGGTGAGATTGCTGCAGGTCGTGGTGCATCACTGAAGGTGGGCCCCTACGCTGTGACCGAGCCTTTGGCCGATTGCCTGTATGCGCGCGCCTTTCGCGCACGGCATATCGAATCCGGCCATGAAGTCCGCCTGATCGTGGACTGGCGTGACGGTCGGGCCGCGCAGGAAGCGGCTGCCCGCCTGCGGGAACTGGTCGAAGCGGCTGCTCCGTTGTACACCGAAGACGGCATTCTTCCGATCGCAGCCGGTCAGGTCGAGCAGGATTCCACCCCACCGGTCTGCCCAGTGGGCAGACCGGATACCTGCCGACCGGCCGGCGCGGTTCGTCTTTGGATTGCCGCGGACTGGGCCCCAGGCCGGTCGGCCGCCGACTGGCTTGTTGCCCACGGCCGGATGCCTGCTGTGGCCGTCGAGGAGATTGCCCGGACGATGGTTGCGGAGTTGGCCCAGCTCGAAACTGCAGGATTGTGTCACGGCGACATTGCTACATCAAACCTATGGCTGGCGGATGATGGCCGCACGTTGATGCCGTTGCCGGGCGTACGCGGCGTACTTCGTCCGGAGGAAGGCTACTCTCTGGCCGACCTGCCCCCCGAAGCGTTCGACTATCTGGCGCCGGAACGCGTCGCACAGGGGACGCCGCCCAGCATGGCGGCCGATCTGTACGCCTGCGGTTGCGTGTGGTGGCATCTGCTGTGCGGCCGAGCACCGTTGGGCGGAGGCGATAGTCTGGCAAAGCTCCGTGCGGCTCACGAAGCCGATATTACCGATCCGCGCACCCTTGCGCCCGATACGCCCACGATCCTCGCCGAGGCACTTCTTGCCTGCACACGACCGGAACCGCATCGTCGTCCGAAGAGTGCAGCCGAGCTTGCCGGGTTGCTTGGGTCTCCGACGGCCCAGGGAGGGCGGGCGCTTCGACGAGCGTTGCGCGCAGCCGAAAGTCCTCGTCTGGGCTGGCCTTCGATGCGTGCGCCGATCGTGCCGAAGCAGCCGCGACGGCTTGTGCAGTCGGCAGCCATAGGCCTCGCGCTGACGGCGGCACTGCTGATCGCGGCATGGCCTATCTGGCGCGCCGTGCAGGAGAAAAAGGCCGAATCCCAAGCTCCTAGCGAGATCGCCCAGCAGACGCAAACCGCGGCACAATCGGGGGATTCGCCAACATCACCAGGGATGCCCTCGCCGAATGCAGCGTCGAAGACGCCCGATCGCAAAGTCGTGCCCGCCGCGTACCTGAGTGAATCGGACGAAACGGCCGTTCCCAGCCAACGCGATGCAAATGCCCATATCGCTGTCACGGCAAACGCACGGCCGACGGCAGACCTCCCGATGAACGATCAGGTACTCGATCCGGCTGAACTGCAGCGGCGTCAACCGCTCACTCTGCGTCCAGGACAGCTCGTCACGGGGGCAAATGGCGCCCGTCTGCAGTGGACCGTTCCGGCAACCGGGCTGCGCGTTACCGTCGACGACGCAGCCAGCCAGCAGCCGATCGTACTGGAGGGCATCGACTTCGTCTGGAACCAGGCGTCTGCCACCGAGGCCGCGATGATCGTGGTTGAGTGCGGGAACGTTCGACTGGAAAACTGCACGTTCACCGTGCAGGCCAGCGCTACAGGCATGCCGACTGCCGTTCGATGGAGCCACCCGCCCGCACAGCAGGCCGATACCCTTGCGCTGCCCAGCGGTTCCATTCGTTTCACCAATTGTGTTTTTCAAAACGTGGCGGCGGCACTCGAATGCCGGGCGCAGGGTGCGGTGCGCGTCGAGTTCGTCAGTTCCTTACACCTGGGACCGGGCCCCTTGGTCCACTCGCCGCAAGAGCCGCGGGCCGAGGACTCGATCAACCTCGTACTTCAGCAGGTGACGCTACGGGGCGCGTCGGCGCTCTGGCAATGCCGTGTGGAATCGTCCGCCGGCCTGGTGTCGGGGCGCGTGCTTGTCCGGGCTGAGCGGAGTGTCTTCGCGCCGACGGAAGGTGGAACGCTCGTGCTGCTGCATGGTGGAGGTGATCCGGAACCGCTATTGCGCAATCTGACGTGGGAAGGCGAAGGCGCACTGGTCACGCCCGGAATTTCGGTTGCCATGCAGCGTCGCAGCGAAGGCGCGCCGGAACCGCTTGACGATAGTGGTATTCCCATTGCCGGTTTGGTGCTCAGCGAGGTCGAGTTCGCCGGTCCGACTGGCGGTGGCCTGGCGAACCACCGGCCACTCCGTTGGAACGCTCCTTTACGTACGGCCGATGCTCCCGGCTGCGATTTCGAACGAATCCCGGACTTGCCGAAGCCGCAGGATCCAGGCCGTTAACTGCCGGCCGACTTCCGCAGACTGCCGGACCGGCCACTTGTGCCCTCCCTCCGTCAGTTGTAGAATTCGGCGAGTTGCGGCGACCTGCCGCTGTCGGGCGGCCGTGTCTCTCGTGCAGGCGCGGTCTTGCCTGCGTCCCTTTCCCCTGGAGGATCCCACCATGCGATTTGCGACGTTACGGACGATTTGCCTTCTGGCTGCAGTCTTTGCCGCGGCCGGTTCTACTTTGTGGGCCGCTGAAGACGGGTTCCGGCCCATCTTCGACGGGAAGACGCTGGACGGCTGGGATGGTAACCCGGCGTTCTGGAGCGTCAAAGATGGTTGTATTGTGGGCCAGACGACGGCGGAGAATCCCACGAAGGGCAATACGTTTCTCATTTGGCGCGGTGGTGAACCGGGCGATTTCGAACTGAAGGCAGAGTTCAAACTTACCAACCACAACTCGGGCATTCAGGTCCGCAGCTTCGAAGCGGGCAAGTGGGTTCTCGGCGGTTACCAGGCCGATATGGAGAGCAGCGGGAAGTACATGGGCATCTGCTACGGCGAACGGTTCCGCGGAATCCTCGCCATGCGCGGCGACCGCACGGTGATTGGCGATGACCATAAGCCGAAGGTTGTCGGCACGGTCGGCGATCCTGCCGAACTGCTCAAGAAGATCGATTTGACCGGCTGGAACGAGTACCATATTATTGCACGCGGCTGGACCATTACCGAGAAGATCAACGGTGCTACCATGTCCGAGGTGACCGACGAAGACGCAGAAATGCGTCGGGCCAAGGGGCTTATCGGTTTCCAACTGCACGCCGGTCCGCCCATGAAGGTCGAGTTCCGCAACGTGCAATTGAAGGAACTGGCGACTGCCGACGCGAATGCAAAGGTCGATAGCGAAAAAAAAAAGCGGGTAGTGTTCGTCGCCGGGACGGCTAGCCACGGTTACGGCGGTCACGAGCACAACGCCGGCTGCCACCTACTTGCCAAATGCCTGGAGGAAAGCGGCTTGCCCGTCGAAACGGTCGTGTACGAAAACGGTTGGCCGGAAGACGCCAACGCGTTCGACGGGGCCGACGCCATTGTCGTGTACGCCAACGGCGGCGGCGGGCATCCGATCCTCCCGCATCTCGACCAGGTCGGACCACTCATGAAAAAGGGTGTGGGCCTCGCCTGCCTGCACTATGGCGTGGAGGTTCCCAAGGAGCAGGCGGGAAAGCAATTCCTCGACTGGATTGGCGGCTATTTTGAGACGCACTGGTCGGTCAATCCATGGTGGACGGCCCACTTCAAGCAGATTCCCGAGCACGCGGTCACGCGCGGCGTCGAGCCGTTTGCGCTCCAGGACGAGTGGTACTACCACATGCGATTTCGCCCGAATATGGAAGGTGTAACGCCGCTGCTGACGGCCATTCCGCCCGACAGCACTCGCGAGCGGCCTGACGGTCCGCACAGCAATAACCCCACGGTCCGTGCCGGGCGCGGCCAGCCGGAGCATCTCGGTTGGGTGCGTGAGCGGCCCGACGGCGGGCGAGGGTTCGGCTTCACGGGCGGTCATTGGCATTGGGCCTGGGCCCAAGATGACTTCCGCACGTTCGTGCTCAACGGCCTTGCCTGGACAGCCGGCCTCGATATTCCCGAAGGCGGCGTTCCCTCCAAGACGCCCACCTACGAAGAGTTACTCAAAGGACAGGATTACCCGCAACCCGACGGCTTCACCGAAGAGAAAGCCAAGGCTCTGTACGCCCCGCAATAGAGTGAGTGGTTCCGGATGTCTCAGCATCCGGGTTCTGCAACGCGTCAGGTAATTCTGCACCCAAAAGCGGAAGTGCCCTTTTCCCATGTCGTCCGGCTGGTTGTGCGCTGAGCCGCGCGAGGGTATGCAAGGTCCACAAGGTCCCGAAACACTCGATCCACTTGCTCGCGCTGCGTACTTGTATGCCGGACGCGCCAGCGCGCAGAAGCTCGAAGCGCAAGCGAGTGGGTCCCTTAAGGACCTGAAACGAGGCGTTCGAAATGCCGGACACTGGTCTGGCTCTATGAAGGCATGAAGGACTCGACGTCAGAATACTCACGTAGGCTCTGCAATGAGGATGCCGAACCGTCTCCTGCAGGCGACAGCCTATAGGCCGCGTCTGAGGAGTGGTGTTCGCCGACAAAACCAATGGCCTGAAAGACGCGAGGACGGCTGCGCCTCCCGCTGGCAGCGAAGGAGCAACGAATGTTCCGTCGCAGATTGCTGATCCTACTGGCATCTGGAGATTTGGCGCCGGTCAGCTTTGGCCCGTTTTTGGGGGATGCCTGCGGAGCGTGTAAATGGTCAAGCCGTTTGTCTTTTCGCCCGGTGAAGGTGTCAGCAGACTGGCCGCATAACCGGTGATGAAGCAGACGCTGATGCCCACGGCGGCGTACAGGTAGCCTTGTACGGCGGTCCATCTGGCGGTAAGCAGCATGGCGGCGACCCCGCAGAAGGCGCCGACGGCGGCGCCGAGTCCGTTGGCTCGCGTGGTGAACATGCCCAGGCAGAACAGGCCGCCCAAGACTCCCATGAAGAGGCCAATCACCGCGAGGAACTGGTCCCAGAGCGAACGGATGGCGGGATTGACGAACCAAAGCCCCAGCAGCGTGCCGCCACACCCCAAAAGGAGCGTCGTGGCCCGTGCCGCAATCAGGTAGCCGCGTTCGTTTCGCAAAGTTCCGAACGGCCGCAGGAAGTCGGTCACTACCGTCGTGGCCGTGCTATTCATGCTGGTCGAAATGGTCGATTGCGCCGCAGCGAAGATCCCGGCCACAACCACACCTGCAATGCCGACGGGCAATTCATGCGAGATGAACAGCGGCAAGATCTGGTCGGTACTGAACGTGGGATCGAGCTTGTCGGGATTCGCCTTATAGAATACATACAGCCCGGCGCCCATGCCAAAGAAGAGCACAGAGCCTGGCACGGCCATCAGGGCGTTGGTCCAAATGGCCCGCGCGGCCTGTTTCTCGTCGGGGGTGGTCATATAGCGTTGCACCACAGCCTGGTCGGAGGTGTACGAAGCGAATTGCTGACCGAGCCCGCCCAGAACGATCACCAGGAGGGCGAGATTCGCGCTGGTAATGTCCCAATGCAGATTGGCCAGCCGGAACTTGTCGCTTTCCCAGGCGGTCCTGAGGACGTCGGAAAGGCTTCCTTCCGCGCCGGAAACCATGAGAATGAGGCACAGAATCGCGCCGCCCAACAAAACGAAGGTCTGGATCGTATCGGTCCACACCACGGCCTCGACGCCACCCAACGTGCAGTAGGCAACACTCAGCAGGCCGATCAATAGGACGCATTGCACCGGCGTAAGAGGCGTAACCGCGGCCAATGCCAAACCTGCCAGCGACATGACAATGCCCATGCGGCAAATGTGAAAGAGCGTGAACGACCCGCTGCCGAACAGCCTCATGCCGAAGTTGAATCGTTTGTCGAGGTATTCGTAGGCACTGGTTGCGTCGATACGGCGGAAGAAGGGCATCGCCACGTACACGGCCACGGGCGCCACGGCCAGTATGGCGAAGTTGCCGACCAGGTAGACCCAGTCCTGTGCGAAGGCCTTTGCCGGAATCGACATATAGGTGATGGAACTGAGCATCGTGGCGTAAATGCTCATGCCGGCCACCCACCATGGAACGCGCTGCCCGCCGCGAAAGAAGTCGTCGGTACTGCGGTTCCTCGCAGCGAACCAGACGCCGACGCCCACCATCGCCACCAGGTAAATGACCAGCACGCTGAAGTTGACCGGTCCGAACGTACTCGCCGTCGGCTCCGCGTGGATGAACCAGACGGCCGGCGTGCGATGCCGCGGCCGGACCTCGCCGGAGGCCAACACGAAACCATCGCCCCACCGTACCGCAGGCGTCGTTACCTGGTTGGCCGGTATTGGCGGGCCTGCGGTCCATGTGTCGGTAATCGTGTGGTAGGCCCAACTCGTTGGTTCAAAACCGGGATGTTCGTCCTTGAGCTGCTCGGTCTGTGTCCACAGGGCGCCCGTATCGCCGCTTATGACGTAGACGTGCGACTGCCCCACGGCGATGGCCGTACCTGCCATGACCGGTTGCGGCAGATCGGCGCGGCGTCGCCATGGCGTTGCGTACAGGCCTTTGCCGCGATAGTCGCCGGTGGCCGGATCGTAGGCGGTCGGATCGTAGCGCTGCGGGCAGAACTCGTAGATGTCGTTAAGCGGAACGATATCCATTCCTGCCGCGGGAGCGTCGGCCACATGCCTTCCGCCCATGATATAGACGCACGGTTCGAACCCGTTATGCTGGGCTGCGACAACAGGGAGCGCCCGAGCCGGGCCCGGCCGTGGCGGTAACGGTTCCCACTGCGGCTGCCCTGAACCGTCGAGGACAGACAGATCCATTCGCCAGAAATCCGCCTTCGCGCTATCGAGGGTGCGATCTACCTGCCCGCCGAATACATAGACGACGTCACCGATGGCCGCGGCCGCGCCGAATGCCATCGGACGCGGCAGGTTTGGAAGCGAACGTGTGGCAATCGCCTGCTTCTCAGGGCTCCATGTCAGCAAGAAGGCTTGGTCGAACACTTGCCGGCCGTCCTCACCGCCCAGGCACGCTACGCCGAAACGCGTACTGGCGACAGCGCCGTAGCCGACGCTGTAGGGCAACCGAAAGCCACCGCGCCAAGTGAAGCCTCCTTGTCCGTCGCGTGTGAGCACCCAAACCTCATCGTGCCACTGCTTTTTGGCCTTCCAGAGGTCTTCCCCTTCGTCCGTTGGGAAATTGGCTCCGCCGGCGACGATAAGTGCCTCGTTGTGGACACCGACAAAAGGACCTGCAACGCCGAGGGAATCTGGCAGCTTGGGCAGGGGCTTCCAGTCGAGAGGACCATCAGCCGCTTCGGTCAGGGTGCTCGAGATCGCAAATAGCAACAGTGTGCAAATGGTTCGCATGGGCTGACGTATACGGTGGAAGGAACGGGCTGATGCCTGTTGCTCGCCTCGCAGGAGGTGCCGTTGTGTGGTGTCGCTAGAGCCGACTACACATGCGGCAATTCGAGTGCGACCGGCAGCAATTCGTGCCCGGGGGCGACCGGTTCGCCACGTGCCTGCTGAGCGAGCATGCGGCCGATGTGATGCCCAATCTGTTCCGCGTCGACCGTGCTGCGTGCATAGGCGTAGGGCGGCGGCGGATCGCTCGACTTGCGGTAGACGTCCGCCACGACGAGTTCGAAGTCGCGACCCGGCTGGAGACCTGCCAATTCTCCCGCCTGCATTGCGCCTTCGGCCAGCAAGTGGCTGCGGCAGAACAGCCCCAGGGGGCGGCGCCCTTCGATCAGAACGGGGAGGACGGCGTGCTTGATGGCCTCCAGGTCGGCCGGCAGGGCTCGCATGGTGAAATCCGACGGCTTGATGCCTCCCGCGCCGGCCACGGCCAGGATCTGGTCGAGCGTGATGAAATCGCCCGGCGCCAGCTCGGCCCGGAACAGCGCGGCGATCTGTCGGCAGCCGCACGCGAGCAGATGACTTCCCAGCAGACCGCCGATCTGCCGCTGATCGCGATCGATCCACGGTAACGACTGGACCGAAGGCTGCAGCGAACCGAACACCACAGCCGGAAGTCCGCTGGAAGCAATGATCCGCTGCACGGCCAGCGGCGCGCGGACCAGGACGAAACCCTCGGCCCCGTCGGTCCGAAGCGCGTCGGCAATGAGCCGGTTCGCAAACTCGTGACCGTCGTGCGGAGGGGTGAAGTTGAACTGCAACTGCGAGCCCGGCAACTCACCCTGCAAACCCAGCATAAGCCCGTCGCCCAACAGTCCTTCTTGCCGCAGGTAGTTCTCGTGAACCACCAGATGCACGCGTTGGAGTGCGGAGAGGGGGGTCTCGTCTGGCAACCGGGCAATGTAGGTGCCGATGCGCCGTCGTCGCTGAATAACGCCTCGCTTGACCAGCACGCGCAGCGCATTGTTGGCCGCCTGCGTGCTCACGTGCAGCTTGCTCGCGGCGTCGTCGGTGCTCAAATACGGGTCGCCTGGCTGCAGCTTCGAGTGGCGGATCTCCTGCTCCAGCAGATCGGCCAGTTGTACAATACGCGAAGATCTCATCGGTATCTCCCTCCGTCAGTCCATTGTCGCCAGATGCCTCAAGAAGTCAATTCCCGGGTCATATTGGTGGTTTTCACTCGGACGCCGACAAGTTCAGTGTGGTGTTCTTTTCGGTCAGATCGTACTCGCGATGGTATTCGGGGAACAGCATCTGGCCGTGTGGCGATTCCTCGGTCGGGTTCTCACCGTCGAAGCCGAGTACGGCGACGATGTGTGGCCCGCCAACCGTCCCGCGGCCATTGCCGCTGCCGGTGCTATACTGTCCGTCGCGAATCTCGGCGAACCCCTGATGTCCCGAGTTCCCGCGTCGCGTGTCCGGACTGAAGGTGATCATCCCGGCCGGCACCGGCTTGCCCCGGTAGGTCACCTCCCCGCTGACGTGATACTTTCCCGGCCCCGACTCGCCGCACCCGGCAAATCCCAGCAGGCAGCAGCACGCAATGGTGGCCAACGCCACAATCCGGCCCCGCCAACGACCACACGGAATCCTCATTGTACTGTTCTCCAGGTCTGGTTCTGGTTGTTCATTGCTTGGGCAGCTCACCGTCGCCGGTCGGCTCGCCTTCCAGGAGCCATGCGAGATTGAACCGGGCGAGATGGATGGCGGAATACATGCCATCCGGGCCTCCTTCGTACAGCAGATAAATCAGGCCCTCGCTGGGCGTACCTGGCCGACCGGCAGCCAGCGACGAGTAGGCGCTGGGCCCATCGTACACGAGTCGCTTGACCGGCCACGTCTTGGTCCCGTCGAGACTCGCCCACACGGTAATCTTCTGCCGACCCTCACCGCGCCCACTCCCGCCTGCAAAGTCCAGATTGCTGAATACGAGCACGTCCGACCCGTCAAGAGGCAGGCGCGTCAGACCGCCTGCACATCCGTAACGCGCGCCGCGTGGGCCATCCGGCAAGACGTAAGACTTTTCCGGATTGATCCACGTTGCACCGCCATCGAAGCTCCATGCGGTGCGCCGCATAGCATCGGTGGCCATATGGCAGCGAGAATTGTAGTACACGCGACCGTCGGAGAGTTCGGCCAGTGTGCCCTCGCCGGTCCCCAGGACGGGGAACGGGTGGCTTGTTTGCCAGGTTGTACCGCCGTCGTCGCTGTAGATGGCTGAATTGTAGTGGTAGGGCCAGCATTTCGGATTATTGTCCAGCCCAGGCAGGGCTACTCGGGCCGGTTGCAGCAGTCGCCCCTTATGTTCTCCGAATCGGAGCGTAATGCCGGAATCGGCGCCGTGCGTGCTGCCGACTCCGCCGAGATCGTCCGGCTTGATGGTCGCGTCGTGCGGCTCCCACGTTTTGCCGGTATCGCGACTGCGGAACATCTGGCGGCCCTGGAACACGATAACGTCACCCGTGGTCTCGTCGACGATTGCGGCGCCGAGATTCGTCTTGCTCCCGCCAACTTCGATGGCCGGCCCCCACGTGGCGCCGCCGTCTTCACTACGGCGGACCTCGACCGGCGCCCCGCCGGCCCGGAACGCCAGGATGGTTCCGTCCATGGCCACCACAACGCTCGGAAATCGCTGTCCTTCGTAAAGCTGCTGCGTCTCGAAAAATGGCGATGCCTGGTCGGCGCGACTGCCGGCCGGGCAGAGCATGGCAGCGAACCCAAACACAACAGCAGTGAGGAACAGAACCATGCGACTTCGCGGCGTACGAGTGGAAGGGAGTTTCATAGGTGGGTCCTCAGGTGTAGGTGCAATGGCAGAAAGGAAAGCGGTGGCCTGATGTCACGCGGTGACCGGTCGCACGGCGCTGCGGTGAACACAGGCAACAGTGGATCATCCTCGCGGTTTCCAGGTTTCCCGGTTTCGTCTGCGACCGGTGAGGCCAAGCAGTACGAAAAGGGCGGAACCCAGCAGCAACAGCGAGCCTGGCTCCGGCGCCATCACCGCAAAATCGCTGGCATGATTCAGCACGGCCCATGCCACGTTCTGGTCCGGATCGACGCCGTAAGCGCCGAGGTAATCGGCAAGCGTTGTGCCGTAGTCATTCTGAAATGCGGCGAACGAGCCTTGATAGCCCATCTGGACGTCGGAGGCATTGCTGCCGCCGTTGCCGGCGGTGGCAAGCAGCCAGGTGGAAGCTTCGGTATCGTACCAGCCCAAGGCGACTCGATCTCCCAGGGAATCGTCGTACTGCATGGCTAATACGTAGACAGGAATCTCGTTCGTGCCGAGGTCCGTGCCGAGCGAAAGCACGTCGCTGAAGACCTGCTTGCCGGCAACCTCCGGTCCGGTCCGGACCCGCCATGCCATGCTCACGGTGGAACCGAGCGCCGCCTCTTCGCCATCAATGATTGCCGCCGGCAGTTGAAGGGCGTCGGCGGCGGAACTGGTCAATTGCGAATGGACGTTTCCAAAATTGGCCGGCGAGAGGGTGACCTTGTACTCGGCTCCCTCGGCCAGATGAACCGGCAGGCCGGCCGTCAGGCTTCCGGTTGATCCGACGTGCAACGTGCCGGCGTTGACCGTCGTCGGGCCGGTGTGCGTGTTCGCCGCGTTCATGGTCATTGTGCCGGCGCCCGTCTTGGTCAGGCCGGACGCCAGAGAGCCATTGTTGTAGCCGTTACGGATGGAAGCGGAAACGATGAGTTCGGCGGCCTGATCGCCGGTGACATCGGCCACGTCGAAGGTAGTGACGGTGTCGGCGTGGATGCTGTCACCGATGCCGATCCAGCCCGTGCCGCCCGATGCCAACGTAATACTCGACGGCGACGTCCCCCCGACGGTCACCGTGTCCTTGAGGTTGTAGGTAGCGTAAGGGCCGAGCGGCTTGGTCACCTCCAGATTTGCGCCGTTACGAAGCGTGAGGTTCCGGAGCACGTTGGTTGCGCCAACCGACCCGGTGGAACTGGTGACCGTGCCGCCGTCAATGACGACTGCGGTCAGAGGCATGGCCTGGGCCGCGCCGAAGGCGTTTCGATTGATGAAGCTCAACGTTCCACCGCTGTTGACCGTAATAGTCCGCGCGGCATTAGTGAACACCATGACGGAAATCTCGCTATCGCCGACCTGAAGTGTTCCGTTGTTGACGTAGTAGTCGCCGGTGGCGAACGTATTGCTCGACGCGCTGCTAAGAATGAGCGTTCCGCCGTCGACGGTCGTATCGCCGGTGTAGCTGGTCGCCCCATTAAGGATCAGTGCGCCTGAACCCGTCTTGGTCAGGCTTGCCGTGCCGGTAATCGCCGACGCGATTGTGGCCGTGGCGCCGGCGTTGGCCGTTGCCGTGGCTTCGCCGGCCAGTTGCAACGCGCCGCCGCTAAGCGTATAGCCATCGGCATGGAAGGCGAGTGAACGGACCATTGGCAGCGGTCCGGCGATGGTCACCGTGCCGCCCGTCCCCTCGAACACGGCATCGTTGACGCCAACGCTCCAGGCCGATCCGGAGTGTACGCCGCTCTGGTCACCCCAGTTTGTGTTGGTCGTGTTCCACTCGCCCGTACCGGACCAGTACAGGGTGGCTGGGTCGAACTTTGCTGCGGCAAAATGAGCCGCAACCTGCGATGCGGTCAGCGCGTGATCATACACGGCCACCTCGTCCACCTGTCCCCAGAAACCGTAACGGCCATTGCTGCTGGAGCCGATGGCCAGGTTTTTGTCCGAATTGAGCGGCTTGTCCAAAACGGAACTGGAACCGGAATTGACGGTGGAGCCGGCCGTGCTGTTGACGTACATTCTTGCCGTGGCGGAAGTGCCGGCGCCGCGCTCTACCGTGCCCACCAGATGGTACCACGTGTCGGTAGCCAGGACCGGGCCCGACGCTCCCAGGACGGCTTCGCCGTAAACGCTATCCGAATCGCGAACGGTAAGGCTGGGACGCATGGTCGTGAAATGAAAGGACAGCGCGTAACCGTCTCGAACGTAATTGCCGGCGGTGGCGCCCATCTTGGCGACGATCCAGCTCTCGTCGGCGCTCGGCGTGCTTGTGCTGGGAATGTAAATCCATGCCTCGACCGACCAGTCGCCAGACCCTGGATTCAGGGCGGCGTCGTGCCCGACCGAGATGTAATCGCCGGCCACGACGTTGCCCGGCGTGTTGGCCACGCCAATACCTTGATTGCCGCTTTCGAAACCGAGATAGGCGCCCGCCTGCGGTCCGGCGACGCCCGTGGCTACCGTATGGCCGGCGTCGTTGCCCGAGTGGGCTCCGGCCTGGGAAACGAACGTGCCGCTGGTCTCGTCGAGTCGCCAGTAGGCAACCGGGGAATCGGCCAGGACCACGTCGCGGTAGAGAACGTAGTCTGCCTGTGTGATGTCAGCAGTCATCCACAGCACAGCGGCAGTCGCAATCACTTGCTTCAGACATGTACTTGTTTTCATCGCGATCCCCTTTCGGAAATGGGTTACAGCGGACTGCATTGACTCAAATTGTGTTTAGCGACGCCTTATCGGACGTTCTGTTCGCTGTGTTGTCGCTTCAGGACACTCGTCCGCTCGCCCCGTCACGGCACGGACACCGATTCGCCGCCGTCCCGGCTTGCCAACGCCTTGTACAGGCCGAGGTCAATCGCTTCGGAGAGGAAGTCCACGCTGCCGTCTGCTCGGGCGAAGTTGGCCCCGCCCGGGTGACGGCTCGAAAAACTGAAGTTGTTGAATATGGAAGTGGGCGGAAGATTGATGGCATTGACCACGTTCTTGCTGCTCGACATGCCCATGGGGCCCGTGCCGTCCAGCGGATTGCCGGTTGCATTGGTGCCCAGCCCAATGCCGCGGCACCAGTTCGCACCGTCGCCGTTGGCAATCTCGCTCAGCAAGAGCGTGTTCGAGGTTCCGTCGGTCACGTCGCGAATTCTCGCGACCGAGTTCACCTGCAACATGCCCTGCAACGCGAAGCCGCCCCATTGATGACTTGTCTGCACGGCCCGGTAGTCGTTGCCGGTCACCGGATTCACGCCAATCGGGCCGGATACGCCATAGTAGTGCGACGTGTACGTCTTGCGTTCCGGGTTGGTTGGCGTACTGGAAGGGTGGGATGCCGTCTCGTTGGTGGCGCTGGGGCACATGAAGGCATCCACCTTGTGCAGTGCGAGCAGGTTGGCCTTGTTCTGCCCCTCGTTGTTCGTCCCGTTGTTGTACGTTCCCTGATTGAACGTTCCGTACTGCTTGAACTGGTCGTAGAGCGACGTCTGCTCAATGTATGGCAGAATGAAGCTGTTCCACGGAAGGTTGTTGATGGACAGGCAGCCGGGCGGAAACGAACGGTGCGTTGACTCGTACGTATGCATGCCCAGGGCCAACTGCTTCAGGTTGTTTGTACACTGCATCCGCCTCGCCGCCTCCCGCGCGCTCTGCACGGCCGGCAGCAGTAGCGCAATCAGAATTCCGATGATCGCAATCACCACCAGCAGCTCCACCAGGGTAAACCCTCTTCTATCCATGCCTATCATTCGATGCATGACGAACCCTCCTACTCTCCTCGGATCCAGTCGAGGTTCATGCGAACAAGGGAAATATGTTCGTAAAGCTCCTTCTCGCCCCGCTCGAACAGCAGGTAGATATCGCCGTCTGGAGCGGCCGCCAGCGAAGAGTAGGCGCTGGGCCCTTCGTAGACCAGTCGCTTGACCGGCCACGTCTCGCCGCGATCGAAACTGGCGAACACGGTCATTCGCTCCCGGCCACCGCCGTTGGTGTCGGGCTGGCTGAAAACGAGCACGTCCTTGCCGCCGGTCGTTTCCAGTGGCAGTCGAATCAGGCCGGCGTTGATACCGTAACTGGGCTTCCGCCCGTACTTGAAGTAATGCGGTTGACCGACCTCGCGCAGGTCGTTGTCGACGCGCCAATCGGTGAACATCGCGCCGCCATCGTAACTGTAGGCGATCTGCCTCCGGTGATCCGTGGACATGTGCGAGCGAGAATTGTAGTAGATGTCGCCGTTGGAGAACTCTGCCAGCGCGCCCTCGCCCGTTCCGCTTTGCACCGGAGCCGCCGTCTGCCACGTCTTCCCGCCGTCGTCGCTGAAGATGGCCGTGTTGTAGTTGTACGGCCACCACTCTTGAGCGTTGTTGCCCTTAGGCGGCTGGCAACGGGCGGGCATTAGCAGACGGCCCTTATGCGAACCGTATCGAAGAGTAATGCCCGACTCGGAGCATGTGGTTTGTGCCGGCACACCGCTTTCCGGCGATCCGTGACCGGCCGGATTCGGCTTCACCACAATCGACTCGCGCCGCCATGTCTGACCATGGTCCGTGCTGCGCCAGAGACTGGCGGCGCGTGGACTAACCACCATCACGTCGCCGTGGGTCCGGTCGACGACGGCACTGCCGTGCGCGCCTTCACCTACCGGTTGCATCTCGCTCCACGTTTGGCCGCCGTCTGTGCTGCGACGCACCAATCCGCCACTTTTGCCGAAGGCCAGCACGGAACCGTCGGTTGCCACCACGATGTTCGGAATACGAACACCGTCGAACAAATCGACGACCTTGCCCAACGCATCCGCATCGTCGCCCTGTGCAATTGTCGCAGCACCCATGAAGATGCAACTCCAAACGGCAATGCGTGGCCTGCTCCAATGCATGCTACTACTCCGCGAGGTGTATTGTGAGTTCTGGAGACTCCGCGACCGGAAACCGTGGCCGCAGACGCTACGATGGATTATCTTTACAATAACTGCTCATGTCAAGCATTGAAGTGCGGTTCCGCATAGAAGTTATTTACGAGTAAGGCACACCTCATCAAGCCACCCTCCCTTAGGTGGGTCTCTTTGCTTCAAGAAGCGGTGCTCCTGCGGAAGAAGCGAGCCGGCCGTATGTGCACTGGACCAAGTTGGGCCGACATGAAGACCATGATAGCCCGACGGGAACCGCCGCCGGAAGGAAACGTTCTAGCCGGACGGACCGATGTATTGTCGCCAATGAGTTTCTGCATGTCAAGCAAACGAATTCCGTGTATTGCAGAAGTCGATTTGGCTGACGAGCATTCCGAGTCGAAGGGTGTGTCGCTCGAATCGCAATGGAGGGTCGGAACGGCAAACCGCACACAGTCACCATTCGGGGGGGTATTGACCTCTGGGTTAGGAGTGGGTACGCATGTCGATATTATGCCCACGCACATCGACCACGACCAGATCTTCAAGGGCCTCATTGAGGCGTTCTTCCGGGAGTTCATGGAGTTGTTCTGCCCGGCTGAAGCAACGCTGATCGACTTCACCCGGGTGGAGTTTCTGCGCGAGGAGCACTTCACCGATGTGCAACGCGGGACGCGCCGACGCCTGGACTTGGTCGCCAAAGTCGGGCTGAAGGAGGGGGGCGAGAAGTTCGTCTTGGTGCACGGCGAGTTTGAGGCCTCGCGCAAGGAGCCGGATTCTCCACGCCGGATGTTCCGGTACTTCTGCCAGCTATTCCTGCGGCACGACACGGAAATCGTCCCCATTGCCGTGTTTACCGACGATGCCCACTGGAAACGCCCCGTGCCGGATCGTTTCGAGCTTGGGCTGGCAGGCAAGGTCTTTGCACAGTTTGAGTACCATTTGATCAAGCTGAAGCACTTGGATTACCGCAGCTTTGTCGATTCCGCCAATCCGTTGGCCTTTGCCCTGATGGCGAAGATGGACTACAATCGAAGAGAGCGGGTGCGGTTGAAAGCGGACTTCCTGCGTTGGATTTTGGGGGTTCCGGTGGACCCGGCGCGGCGGAGTCTGCTGGTGGACTTTGTGGAGACGTATATGCCGCTGGCCGGAGTCGAGCAGGCGGAGTTCGAGCAGATTGTGGCGAGCGATCAGGACTACGTGGAGGTGGAGCAGATGATCACAGTTTACGAGCAGGAAGGGATCAAGAAGGGCCGGCAAGAAGGCCTGCAGGAAGGTCGGCAGGAAGGCTTGCAAGAAGGTCGGCAGGAAGGCTTGCAGGAAGGTCGGCAGGAAGCACTGATCCTGCTGTTGGAACGAAGGTTCGGGGAGCTTCCGGCTGCGGTGAGGCAGAGGATTCGCAAAATCCAATCGGCCGAGCAATTGGACTCGCTGCTGGTGGCGGTGCTCGATGCGAAGTCGCTCGATGACCTGCCCCTCTAGTATGCCGCATCGCCCGAAAGGGCCCGGGATTCTGACTGCATGAGCCCAAAATATCCGCAGGCGGGGCTACAGTCCTGGCTGGCTGCACACTGAAACACCGAAACGGAAGCGCCAGCCCGGACGGTTGTGGCTACTCTCGCTCGAACCGTAGCGGGCTTTCGGACCGGGGATCGGCGATACGGATCGAGGTCTTACCGGCGAGAAGTTCGTTGAAAAGCTGCCCAACGAACTCCGCTCGCCAACCGCGAGCAAGACGCGGCGCATGAGCATCTGGATTCGACTCTCTCGTATCGTAGGAAATCAGATCCCGAATGTCGTTGGGCGTACCGACCAGCGCCGGGGCGAGTTCGGCTTCGCGGCAAAGGCTGCCCAGAGCGGCAAACAGAAACTGGCCCAGAACGGCGTAATCTTGGGTGCGTTCTCGGCGGATCGGTTGCGGCAATTTGTCTTCAGGCAGTTCAAGGGCCTCCTGGACGGCGGCGGCAAGCTCATCCACGCGGCGGCGCAAATCGCCGCGATCCATGCCTCGGACAGAAAGGATCTGGACGGGGTCGGCAGAAGCACGACGCGCCATCTCGACCAGAAGATCGTCGCGCAATACATACCGGACGGGTTTGTTTCGTCGATCCGCCTCGCCGTTCCGCCAATGCCAGAGCGACCGCAGAATGGCAAGCTGCCGCGGCTTCAGGCCCGTATTACCAGAAACACGGCGCCAACGCGACTTCGTTTGCGTCACACTGAGTTCCGTCAGTTCAGTCTCCATTTCCTCCTGAAACCAGGCGACTCGCTTCAATCGCATCAACGCGTCATGGATTGCGTCACGTAACGGGTGAAGAAAACGAACGTCGTCCAGAGCGTATTCGATCTGGCGACCGGTCAACGGCCGACGACGCCAGTCGGTTCGAGTCTCATGTTTGCCAGGTTTTTCTCCCAATAACTTTCCGAGCAGCGAGTTGTAGCCGGCCGGATACTCCGCGCCTATCAGGCCGGCCGCCACCTGCACGTCGAACAGCCGGGTCGGAAGCCCGCCGGTTGCATCGAAACAGAACTCCAACTCGCTCCGTGCTGCATGCACGATGGTTTCATGCTGGCCCTCGGCGACGATTTTCCAGAAAGGAGTCGTATCCGAAAGAGCCATGGTGTCCAGCAGTACGAGCTGGTTTCTCGTGGCCACCTGGACCAGGCACAGCACGGGTTTATAGGTGTGTTCCGCTACAAACTCGGTATCGATGGCAATGGACGGCTCATGAGCCAGTTCTTCGCAGAACCGGTCAAGTTCACTCTGTCGGGTGATTGTGCGGTGGTTCACGGGAAGAAATCAGGGCAGTCCGCTTCGCGCGAGACTGCCCTGCTAAGTATGGGAGACCAACGGAAAAAATCAGCGGTTGCGGCAGGAATGGCGGGGCGCGGGCAGATCACCAAGGGCCACGAATATAGTATACACCCATCTGGTCCGTGTCGCTGGGCCAAGCAGGCATGGGGCGATAGCCTTGCCGGTTGTAGGTTCCCGGGCCCGGCCAGTTGTATCCGTACTGGTGACGAATGGGCGTGATCCGCGTATTACCGACGCCCCATCCCCAATGAGTCTGGGTTTCTGCCGTGGGCGGAACCACCAGCGCCAGGGGCATGCCCCATTCCGGTTTGTAGTAATATCCGTGCCAAGGCATGGTCGCAGCCTGCTGCGCCACCACACGCCCTTTCACCGAGCCATGCAGCCCCCAGCCGGCATCGGCCGTGTCGCAGCTCCAGGCCAGGAGCATAAGGGCCACGCATTGGAAAGTAAATATCCGAATCATGATATGGTTCTCCTTGACGGCTCTAGCGCCATGAAACCCTGGCTCGCGTCCAGCCGGCGCCTGGATTGTAACGCCAATACGACCGGCTGTGGCGATAGAGGAACTCGTGAGGCATGAGCGGCTCGTACGTGATGTAGGTATGCCCTACCGACGGCGGGACGGGACGCGGGCAAGGGTACAATTCTGCGCCGACATCAGTCGGAGGACACACGGGAGGAACATAGAAATTGTAGAACAAACCGGGCGAGTTCTGGAACGGGTTGGGGGCCTGAGCCAAAGCCTCGCCGGAAGTTCCCAGCTCCCCCTGCCATGCCCACGCTGCGGCGGTGCATGTGATGCACAGAATCAGTATTTTTCGGACCATCGGATTGGCTCCTCGGTTGGAAAACAAAGGATGGGATCCCCTATCGCCAAGGACATGGGTTTCGGCCCGTAGGAGGGGTGCTCAAGTCGGGCGGCGCTGGCCTGTCGGTATTGTGCGCCCATCGTCAATCCCCTCACTGCGATTCCCATCCATCCAGGCGAGTTGGGCACCCGCGATACACATGACGGTGTGCTCTTCTGAAGTCTCGGCTTCCGCCGGTACTAGGGGTGAGTCTTTATGTGCGGGATGGAACGGATATAGTCCGTTTACCGAAAAGTATGACGGAAACCGCCTGTTGGGCCAACCGGAAAATCGTTATAATCCGCAAGATACATCCAAGATGGATAATCGGTCGGCAGGTTCTTCGGCGGCTATCTGCAGAGCACCCTCCGGTTTGCAGGGTAAGCCCCTCCTCCGCGAAGGTTCGCCCCTCGAATCCGCCCTGAGCCATGCAACCGGTTCTTGCGCAGTTTCTACGGAGGTCGATTTTGGTGACGCGTCGTTCCGATATTTCTTCCACGACCGCCGAGGCCGCTTCGGCGAACGCGACTGTGGATTCCCGTGGGCAGTCTTCGGATTCCAATGGGCATTCTTCTTCTGCCAACGGTCAGGGCAGTCGGCGCCGGCGGCGCTCGACCGCAGAGAGCATGGCGGCCAGCCAACGTGACATCTCCGTCAGCGAGTTCTTCGCCAAGAACCGCCATCTGCTGGGGTTCGACAACCCGCGAAAGGCCCTCTTGACCACGGTCAAGGAGGCCGTCGACAACGCCATCGATGCTTGCGAAGAGGGGGGAATCCTTCCCGAAATCTGGATTCATATCGAGCGAATGGGACCCGACCGATTCAAGGCCGGCGTGCAGGATAACGGACCGGGAATCCTCAAGAAGCAGATTCCATTGATCTTCGGCAAGCTGCTGTATGGCTCCAAATTCCACCGGCTGCGCATGAGTCGTGGACAGCAAGGAATCGGTATCTCTGCCGCCGGTATGTACGGCCTGCTGACGACCGGCAGGCCGGTGAAGATCATCTCGAAGGTGTCCAAGCGAAAGCCGGCGCACTACTACGAAATTCAAATCGATACGAAGCGGAACCGGCCGGAGATTGTCAACGGCCGCGGTGAGGGCGTTGAAGTGGGCCCGGGTGAGGCGGGACGCAAGGCGATCGAACGGCACGGGATCGAATGGATCGAGGCCGACCACGGGACCCGCGTCACCATCGAACTCGAAGCTCGCTATCAGCGTGGACGCGGCAGTGTCGACGAATATCTCGAACAGACCGCAATTGCCAATCCGCACGTCACGCTCCATTATATCGATCCGGACGGGAACCAACGTGATTATCCGCGCGTGGCCGAAGACTTGCCGCCGGAACCCAAAGAGATCAAGCCGCATCCGTACGGCGTGGAACTAGGCATGTTGGTGGGTATGTTGAAGGACACGAAACTGCCCACGGTCTCGCAGTTCTTGCAGAAGTCCTTCTCGCGAGTCAGTCCCGCCGTGGCGCGGCAGATTTGTGAAAAGGCCGGCATTAGCGTTCGTGCGAATACAACTCGCATCGGACGCCATGAAGCCGATTTGCTCTTCCGCGCCATTCAGGAGACGAAGATCAAGGCGCCGGCAACCGACTGCATTTGTCCGATCGGCGAGGAACTGATTCTCAAAGGGCTTCACCAGGTAGTCCCTGGTGAGTTCTTTGCCGCCGCAACCCGCCCGCCATCTGTCTATCGTGGCAACCCGTTTGTGATCGAGGTGGGTTTGGCGTACGGTGGTGGTCCAAGCGTCCATCGGGTAACTCGAGAAGGACTCTGCGAACTGATCGATCAGTCGGATGCGCGCACGCTTCGGCAGTTTCTGACCACGACGTTCGATGGGCTCGGGCCGGACGCCGCAGACAAGATCATCAAGCAGTCGCATCTTAAAACACGCAGTTCACCTGGCAAGCTCAAGCCCAAGGAAATCGAAACCCTGCTTCATGCCATGCAAAGCCTGAACCTGTCCGACGGGCAGAGTATGGCGGTGCTTCGCTACGCCAATCGCGTACCGCTTCAGTTCCAGGCGGGTGCATGTGCAATTACCCAGACGATCACCGGCACGAATTGGCGTCCGTATGGTCTGACGCAATCGCGTGGACAGATCCCACGTGGACCGGTTACCATCATGGTTCACATGGCCAGCGTGTGGGTGCCTTTCACCAGCGAGTCGAAGGAAGCGGTGGCAAGCTATCCCGAAATCCAGAAGGAACTGAGGTTGGCGTTACAGGCGGTGGGCCGGAAGTTGGGCATGTACCTCCGTCGCCGCAAGATGGTGAAACACCAGGGCGAGCGACGCTCCATCTTCCTCCGGTATTTACGGGAGGTGGCCGGCGCGGTCGGTCGAATCAAGGAGACCGACCACGAAGCCCTGTACGAGAAACTCCTGGCGGTAGCCAAGCATCACACGATCGAAGCCGACCTGAAGATCGATGAAAGCGGACAGTTCGTCGAAACCCCAATCGAGCAGGATCTGGGTGATAATGTCCTGATCGTTTCTCCGCAGGCGGAAGCGCCTGTGGAGGACGAACGGCAACCGGAGTCGCAGCCGGAAGAATAGTCTGCAGCATTCGCGACAGGCGCGCCGTCACTTTGACAACAGCGCAGGGCGGTCTTCCGCAGCCGAGACCGGCACCGAAAGCGCCGACGATGATCGGTACGCAACATGCATCTGGCTGAAATGAGGGAAAACGGCCATAATACAGCAAGATCGGAATACACGTGTTTCAGAAGCGGCGGAGGTGGACGATGCGAGCCTTTTGCAGGACGTTGGCCATTGTAGGGATGACGTTGGTCGTCGTGTCGGCCGCTTGGGCCGATTCTTCAGCGGCCGATCAACGAGGCCATTCGGGCCATGACAGGTCGGGAGGCTCCAAGAAGGGGCCTTCACGAGTCGAGCGGCACATTTACACGGGCCACAGACCACGGCCTGTCGTTCATTGGGGCGGGGCCTATCGGGTTCCGTATTCCCCCGGGTACGGGTACCCTGCGTATCCGGATTACTATCCGGCCTATCCAGGTTACTATCCGGTGTATCCAGGATGGTATTCTCCCTACCCGCCGCCCGTCTATCTTCCGGCAGAGGAACTTTACGGGCCGCGCGCAGTCCAACGTTTCATGGGGGTAGAGAACTGGTTTCAGCAGTCGCCATCGCCATCGACGACGAACATCATCATTCAGGGAGGCGGCCGACAGGCCGGCGATGCAGCAGACGGTGTTGCAGATCCGGACGACGACGCAAAACCGATTCGGGCGACGAACCAGAACGCATTGAATCTTGCGTGGCGATTCCTCGGCTTCGGCGACGCACATTTTGCGAACGCGAAGTACGCAGACGCCAACGCGCGGTACCGGAAGGCGGCAACGGCGGCGCCCCAGTTGGCCGACTGCTATTTCCGGCAAGCGTACGCCTTGATTGCCATGGGGCGTTACGATCTGGCCGTCGGTGCATTGCAAAGGGGCCTTAAACTCCAGCCCGACTGGCCGAAGTCCGGTTTCCGCAATACCGAGCTTTACGCCGACAATCCGCAAGCGAAGGTGGCGCATCTCGAAACGCTTGCCGAGGCTTCCGAAAAGGACCCGCACAACGCCGACCTCCTCTTCCTGGTTGGCGTCATGCTATATTTCGACGGGAAGGAAGAGCGGGCCCGTCCGTTCTTTGAGCGCGCGGTCCAACTACTGGCAGGCAATGACACGCACGTAAGAGCGTTCCTTGGCGACTAAACAGAACTTTGATGGAGCTTCCACGAATGCAACTCAACCGACGTCAGTTCATCGTCGCGTCGTCTGTCATGGCATCGGCCCTGACCGCGCGTGCGCAATCAACGAAGAAGTACACCGCCTGCATCATTGGCGATAGCAAGAGCGGCGGCTACGGCCACTGGATTCATCATGCTTTTACGTTGCGGGACGACGTGGCAACCGTGGCCGTAGCGGACCCGGTCGAAAGCGGCCGGGCGAAGATTGCCAAGGAGGTGGGGGCTGAACGCACCTATGCGGATTACCGCGAGATGCTCGCCAAGGAGCGGCCGGACCTGGTGGCGATAGGACCGCGTTGCACGGTGAATCACAGGGACTATTTCCTGGCTTGTGCCGAGGCCGGCGCCCACGGGTTTATCGAGAAGCCCTTCTGCGACGACCTGGCAACGGGCGATGAGATGGTTGCCGCTGCGGATGCCAAAAATCTGAAATGGTCGATCGCCTATATTTTCCGCGCCCTGCCATTGGTGCGGCATGCCTGGAAATTGGTGCACGAGCAGAAGCTTATCGGCACGGTACTGGAAGTGCGGGGGCGCGGCAAAGAGGACCGCCGAGCGGGAGGCGAGGACCTGATTGTGCTTGGCTCGCACGTACTCGACCTGATGTGCTACTTCATGAACGGCTCGCCCCAATGGTGCACGGCAGATGTCACCGTCGATGGCCGTGCGGCCACGCCTGCCGACGTGCATGAGGCTACGGAGCCGCTCGGGCCCATTGTAGGCGACCGCATTCATGCCATGTACGGGTTTGGAGACGGGGTCGTCGGCTACCTCGACTCCATGAAGAATCCCGACGGGAACGGCGGCCGCTTCGGCCTGGTTATCTACGGAAGCCGCGGTGCGATCTCCATACGCGTCCTTCCGGACGACTTGGCGGTGACTGCGCAATGGTTCGATGGTTCGCAGTGGGCGCCCGGCCGAAAAGGCGCCGGCTGGAAACCGCTGCCCGATGCCCCCGTTCGCCAAGTGAAGGACAAGTACCGCGAGCGCAACAAGATCATCACAGACGACCTGATTGCCGCCATTGAAGAGGACCGCCGGCCTATCTACAGCGTACAAGACGGCCTCATGTCGTGGGAGATGATCCAGGCTGTGTTCGAATCGTGCGTCCAGGGCGGACGCGTGAACCTGCCCTTGGCCGACCGCTCGCATCCGCTGAAACGTTGGAGGTAGCCGTTCACGGGGCGGCGGCGCAAGCCATTCTCCCCACTGCATACGAGGGGGACAGTCCCCTGTGAACGATTACCGTTGGAGTTCATGACTCCGGCCGGTCAACAAGTGCGCGGCAATGATCGTCGAGATTGCGCAAGCCCGACCGTGACGCCTGCCAGAAGGAAAAGAAGCGAATTGTCGATCGGCGTGTAGCTGAGTTCGTGGAAGATGGCTTGAATCGAGTACACTCCCATCGCCGCCAGCATCAGTACCGCATGACTTTGCGCCCAGGGGGCGGCATGCGGATCGAGCGCCAACTGCCACGCAGAAACCCCCCAGGCTGCCAGAACGGCCAGGAAGAGAATCAGGCCGATCAGGCCGGTTTCGGTCAGGATGCTCAGGAAGGTGCAATGGTGCGAATAGGGCCGGATCGCTTCCAAGTCCAGATCGGTGGACCGGTCGGCCAGATAGGGCAACTTGGCCTCGGGGAACTGATTGAACCCGAACCCTAGAAACGGCCGGTCCAGGAACATCTGCCATGAGATGTAAGCGAAACTCCCCCGTAGATCGACACTCTTACGCGTGTACTGGGCCCCGTATTCGCGTTCGAAGCTCAGTAGTTTATCCATGCGGGTGACCGCCAGCAACAGACCGGCCGCGATCATCGATCCGAGTACCAACGGACGCCATTGGCCGTGCAGTGTCAGCCCGAGCACGATCATGGTGCCCAGGGCCGCGCCCATCCACACGCTGCGCGTATAGCTGAGATAGATGCCGGCCAACAGCACAGGCATGGCCACAATGATCACCAGTTGCCCCACCCGACCAAACCGGGCGCGCCACAGCCAGCCTGCCAGCAGGCAAACCGCCAGGACGAGCCCGTAGCTGACCGCGTGAACCATGGGGCCGCGAGCACGCCCGAAATGGATTCCAGCCTCGGGATCGGCAATGTGCTTGGGAAAAACGGCCCTCCATTGCCCCGACACCTCGAGGATGCCGGTCACGGCCAAGTAAAGTCCCATGACGGCCAGAACCGCCTGCACCAGCACAACGCTCCGCTGCGTAAGCGACGCCTGCCGTGCAATCCAGTAAAGGCAGACGGGTGTAAGATAACCGATCAGCAGCCGCATGACCGTTTCCGTCCCACCCGGGAACCCGCCCTGCCATGGAAGCCGGACGGTCGCAAACCCCAGCATGCCGACAAACGCCAGCAACAGCCAATCGGCCCACCCCAATTGTTTCGGATCGGTGCGTCCCAGCCGCCACTGGATGAAGTAGCTGGCAATCAGTACAACCAGGACGAGGCGATCGAGCGTGACGGGCACCGGGCCGATCTCTTGGCGCCAAAACGGGTGGCCGAAACAGATCGCAACGGTCAGGTACGCCAGGCAGCCGGCAACGAGCGAGCCGCGCAACGCAAAGACCGCCGTCCAGACAACGGCCAGCAGTCCGACAATGGCGTATACAAGAGGCATGGTTTCCCGATCGATCTGTGTGCGCCGAACGCCTTGCGGCATCATGCCGTCCGGATTCCCTTTCAGCACGAAAGGCGTGGTGGAACTCGGCCCGCCACGCCCCTTTGCTTGTTCTCGGACATGTGTCACTCAGTCGCCCGGCAACCTCATCGCACTCGATTGGGTTACGCGGCGCCGGCGGCCACCTTACGCAGGGCTTGCTTCAAGGATAGAACCACGTTTTCGCCGGGCCAGTCCAGCAACGTCGGTCCGCAAGTTTCCACCGGTTCGGCCGAGACCATCGGGGCCGGTTGTGCCGCAGATGCCGACGGTGCAGGTTGGACGGTCAGGAACAGGATGGCAAATCCAAGCAGCATTCCGCCGGCAATTCCGGCCAGAACGATCATCGCCTTGCCCGGTCCCACGGGGTTTTCGCCGGTTTGGGCGTCGTCCAACCGGGTGATCAGGCTGGCCGCACCGGCGCTGGCAAGGCTGGCTCGTGCTTCCGCCAGATCGTTTTCGGCCCGGCTGAGCGCGGCGGCACGGTTCTGGTGTTCGACGAGTCGAGCGGCGTACGTCGCCCGCAAGTCGGCCAGACGTTCGAGCCGCGCTTCGTTTTGGGCCAGTTGCTCGTTCAGCATGGCGACTCGCTGTTCGCCCAGGTTCTTTTCAACTTCCAGGCCGCGGATGGCAATGGCCAACTCGGCGTGGAGATTGCGGGCAATGCCCTCTTCCGTCTCGATCGCGGCCTTGACCTTCGGATGTTCCTCGGACATTTCCCCCTTCAGCGTTGCCGTGCGGATTTGCGCGGCGACCAGGCCTTCCTTAAGCTGCCGCAGTGCAGGCTGAGATTCCAACAGGGCATTGGGGGTCGCCAGGAGCCGGCCTGCATCGGTTTTGGCGTCGTGAAGCACGGAAAGCAATTGCTCGCGCGCCTGGTTGGCGGACTGGGTTTCGCGCAGTTCCTCGCGGATTTGCATGGCCGTTTGGCGTAGTGTACTGAAGTCGGAGCTCGACTGCTCCAGCGCTCGCAGCTCCGCCAGGTCGCCGCCTACCTTCCGCTCGATCTCGCTGACCTTGGCCGTGGACCGCTCCAGACCGGCGTTGGCCTCGGCCACGGTGCGGGAAAGCTCGGCGACCATGCCCTGGGCCTTTTCGTCCCGCAATGCCCCGAATCGTGCTTCCAAACCATCCGACACGGCCCGCGCCAGATCGATCGCCCGATTGCGAGCCTCGTCCTTCACCGTCAGATAGAAGACTTCCGTCGTGCCGAACTCCGCCCCTTTCGGCGGCGCGAGGGTAATGTTCTTCCGAAGCGATTCAATCGCGGCCTCGGTGGGCCATGCCGCCCGGTCGCCGTCGAAATCGGCCGGTGCGCCGACTTCTGCAAGCGCGCCGGCCAGAACGTTCCGACTGCGGGCCAGTTCCAGAATCGTCTCCTGCACCGTCTTCATCTCGTCGGTATGGCTGAACTTCCCAGGACCTGCATGGTTGTTCACCGCCTCGTTACGGATGACCAGTGCCTGCGAAGCCTCCCAGGTTTCCGGTCCGAGAAGTGCGTAGACGGCCGCCAGCGTCCCCAGGACCACGGCCGGGATGATCCAGCGTGGTGCGTAGGTAACGAGCAGGCGGGCGATTTCGGCCGGGCTGGGTACGCTTGGAGGATTCGTGTTCATGGTGGTCTCGGCTTGTCGGGCTGTCTGGAAACCTTTGGAACGCCGCCCCAGGCAGAGTGCAAAGCTGGCGCCAGCCGCCAAAGAACGCTGCTTCATGTCGACAGGCCGAGCCTAAGCAATTGCCAAGCAAGGAGTTGCGGCATCGCCCCCCGAAATAGCGTTCTAATCGCCTTGTTGTTTCCACGCCCCCAAACGTTGCCCTTTCGCAACGTCTGCCGCCGGCCGGAATTCCTTGCCTAAGGCCGGATTGTAACGGAGAGTTGTCTATGCGAATCCATTGCCTCAACGATCTCTCTGCACTGCAATCCTACGCCGAGGTTTGGAACCGGATGGCGGCCGGTGTTCCGTTTCGTTCGTGGGAGTGGCTTTCCACCTGGTGGCAACACTACGGGCCTTCGACCGGGCAGGACCGGCATCCTCGCCGGCTGACGGTCCTGTGTGTCGTAGACGAGCGGGAGAGACCGGTCGGTTTCGCTCCGCTATACAGCGAAACGACCACCGCAGGCGGCCGTGTCCTTCGGTTGCTGGGCGATGGCGAGGTGTGCTCCGAATACCTGGGCATTCTTGCCGACCCCGGACGTGAAGAGGCGGTTGCCCTGGCCGTTGTAGAACACCTGGCGGACCGGTTCCACGCTTCGCGGACAAGCCCGGATCGGTGGGACCTTATGCAGTTCGAGGCGGTCGATGCGGGAGATGCAGTGCTTCAGCCCATGCTGAGTCACTTGGAACAGCTCGGCGCCACGGTGCACCGCCGACCGGGCCCTGGCTGCTGGCGTATGGAACTGCCGGATTCCTGGGACGCGATGCTCGCCCGCCTGTCCAAGAACCAGCGACGCCAGATCCGCCGACTGCTGAAAGCCAACGAGAAACGTGAAGTGAAAACACATTTGGCCACAAACCGGTCGGAACTGACAACGGCCTTCGAGCACCTTGTCGATCTTCATCGACGTCGTTGGCAAAGCCGCGGACTGCCCGGTTCGTTCGCCTCGGAACGTTTCCTGGCCTTCCACCGAGAGGTGACACCACAACTGCTTCGGGCGGGCCAATTGCATATG
Organism: Thermoguttaceae bacterium; assembly: GCA_040772845.1. Lineage (GTDB taxonomy): Bacteria > Planctomycetota > Planctomycetia > Pirellulales > Thermoguttaceae > PWXP01. Next base: position 1,841,073 of record JAXGXG010000001.1, on the reverse strand, counting down.
CTCTGGCTGGAAGCCGAAGGTAAACCGCTTGCCGCGGACTATCAAATGGTTGGTGCAGGCAACGTTTATCTCTATCAATCCGGCATTGACCCAAAACGGCTCGCGTACGAGCCAGGCCACTTAGCAACCGCACTGTTGCTTCAACGGGCCATCGATCATGGGTTCCGGTGGGTTGACCTGCTCCGGGGCGACGAGCCCTACAAAGCACAGTGGCGGGCTGCGTTCCACAACAACGCGTCCATACGCATCGTTGCGCCCCGGACCAGTGCCAGGCTGCGCCACCAGGCGTGGCTTGCGGTCCGAACCGCCAAGGACTTGGCCCGCTGTTGCCTGAAGACTCGCCCGTAGTACCGCGGCCGCCCGCCGCAACCAGTTCAAACCGCGAAACCATCCATGCCGCTCTGGAAACGCTTGCTGCTGAACCTCTACTATCACGGCTCGCTGCCGCTGCGCTGGATGCAGCGCCGCGCCTACGTACTGGCCGGGCGTATGCCGGTTGTCGTGTTGTTCTACCACCGGATTGCCGACGAGTTTGCCGACGGATGGACGGTTTCTAACGAGCAGTTTGCAGAGCAGATGCACTGGCTGAAGCGGCATTTCGAACTGATCTCGCTCAGCGAAGCCCAACAGATCCTCCGGTCCGGCGAGAATCATCGGCCGTGCGTCAGTATTACGTTCGACGACGGTTATGCAGACAATTGCCACCAGGCGATTCCGCTGCTGATCAAGGAGCGGATTCCGTGCACCTACTTCGTCACGGCCCGCAACGTGCTCGAAAACGCGCCGTTTCCACACGACGCCGCCGCGGGGCGCCCGCTGCCGCCCAATTCGCTCGACCAGCTTCGGGCCATGGCGGACGCCGGAATTGAGATCGGCGCGCACACGTACACCCACCCCGACCTTGGACGGCTGACGGACCCTGCGAAGCTTCGACACGAGATCGTGGCCGGCGGCGACGTGCTGGCCGCGGCGCTCGGCCGGAGGCTGCGATTCTTCGCTTTTCCCTTCGGAAAGCCTGGCAATATCACGGCGGACGCATGTCGCATGGCTCGCGAGGCAGGTTACGACGCCGTCTGCTCGGCCTACGGCGGATACAACTTCCCGGGCGATGACCCGTTCCACATCCAGCGCATTGCAGGCGACCCGTGGATGATCCACCTGAAGAACTGGACGACGATCGATCCTCGCAAACTCCAGATACCGCGTCATCATCCGCAGGTGGACCGGGCAGCGCGCCGAATGCCTGCGAACGCGACGAACGGATACGACTGATGAGCCACACGGCCCCGCAAGCGACCGATATTTTCCTGGAGCAGGATGCACCGGGCCCCGGTGCGCGCGTCGACTCCCTGGCCGGCAGTGTGTTCATCCTTCTGGTCATGGCCGTGGTGCAGCGAGGTGTCGGGTTCGTGCGCGCGGTCCTGTTCTGCCGATGGCTGGATCCGGAGCAACTGGGCCAGTGGGATATGGCGTTCAGCTTCCTGGTGCTGGCTGCGCCGCTTTCGGTGCTGGCGTTGCCCGGCGCGTTCGGCCGGTATGCGGAACATTTTCGTCAGCGGGGCGAAATGCGCACCTTCCTGCGACGCACCATGCTGGTCTGCGCCGCCCTGGCCGGCGTGACCTCGGTTGTGGTCTTTCTGGCCAGGCGATGGTTTTCCATGCTGATTTTCGGAACGCCCGACGACACATATACCGTCGGCCTGTTGGCCGTCAGTCTGGTGGCGGTAGTCGCGTTCAATTTTTCGATCGAGCTATTCACGGCGCTGCGGAACATCCGGCTGGTCTCGGTCATGCACCTGATCAACAGCGTGCTTTTCGCCGCCTTGGGCGTCGTATTGCTTTTTTCCTGGCAGCCTTCCGCTTCCAGCGTTGTAACGGCTTATGGCGGCGCCTGCCTGCTGAGTGTGTTTCTGGCCGGGTGGCAGCTACGGCGCACCTGGCGCGCGGCGCCTGCCGTCGCCAAACCTGCGGCGCACCGGACGTTCTGGAGCAAGCTGGTTCCGTTTGCCGGCTGGGTATTGACGGTAAACATCCTGGTGAATCTGTTTGAAGTGGTGGACCGGTACATGATTGTCCACTTTTCGACGCGGCCGTCAGGCGAGGCACTGGCCTTGGTTGGCAATTATCACAGCTCGCGGATTGTTCCGATGTTGCTGGTGTCGCTTTCGGCCATGCTGGGCGCCATGATCACGCCGCACCTGGTGTACGACTGGGAGGCCGGCAGGAAGGAACGCGTCGGCAAGCGGCTCCGGCTGTTTCTGAAGCTATTCGGGTTCGCTCTGTGCATGGGGCAATGGGGCGTGCTGGCAGCTTCGCCGCTTCTGTTCAACGTGGCGCTGAAGGGCAAGTTCGACGGCGGGCTGACCGTGCTTCCGTGGACCCTGACCTACTGCACGTGGTTCGCCATGGCGCTGATCATCCAGAATTACCTCTGGTGCGCCGAAAAAGCCTGGCTTTCCAGTGTGGCAATGGGGATCGGCCTGGTACTGAACGTCGTGCTCAACAGTATCCTGCTGCCGCCGATGGGACTGCCCGGCGCCGTGCTGGCCACCAGCATCGCCAACCTGGTCGCACTGGGAATTCTCTGCCTGTTCGTCGGCCGAGAAGGATTCCCGTTCGACCGCGGCGTTCGCGTCATCCTGCTGCTACCTCCGGTCGTATGTCTGGGCCCGTGGATTGCACTGGCGGTCCTCACGGTCGTGGCCTTGCAGGCGGTCTATTCGGACCAGCTACTTTCATCGGAGGAGAAGCGAGAGATGCGTCTCGTGCTGGACAGTTATCTGGCCCGCGTGATTGTATGGCTCCCCTGGCGGCCAACCCGCGACGATTCCGGCGCCTTGCGCCATCCGTAAGCATTATGAACTTCCGCTCCCGCAACCTGAAACCCCGCAACGAGCGCGGCCCGCTACGAACGATGTTCGTCATTACGAACATGCCGGTGGGTGGAGCGGAGACTTTGCTGGTCAACCTCGTTCGACGGCTCGACCGGGATCGTTTCGCACCGGAACTATGTTGCCTGAAGTACTTCGGGCCGCTGGGTGAAGTGCTGGCGAAGGAAGTCCCGGCGTTCACCAGCCTGCTGAGCCACAAGTACGATTTCGCCGTGTTCGGCCGGCTACGACGGTTGATGGCCCAACGGCAGATCGATGCGGTCGTTACGGTCGGCACAGGAGGCGACAAGATGTTCTGGGGCCGGTTGGCCGCGCGGGCCGCAGGGGCGCCGGTAATCTGCTCTTCGCTGCATTCGACCGGGTTGCCCGATCATGTGGAACTGCCCAACCGCCTGCTGGCGCCCATGACCGATGCGTTCATTGCGGTTGCTCCGTCCCATGGTGAATACCTCGTGCGGCACGAAGGCTGCCCACGGCGCAAGGTGCGCGTGATTCCCAACGGAGTCGATACGGATCGCTTCCATCCACGCCAGCCGAATCGGAACATTCAGCAGGAATTCGAGCTGGAACCAGACAGGCCCGTTGCCGGGATAATCGCCGCGCTTCGACCGGAGAAGAACCATGAACTCTTTCTGCAAGCAGCGGCAATCGTCCATGCCTCGCGGCCGCAGGCACGGTTTCTTATCGTGGGCGATGGTCCCGAGCGCGAGGCGTTGGAGCAGCGCGCTGCCGCGCTAAGGGTAGCCGACGCCGTGCGTTTTCTGGGCACGCGCGACGACATCCCTGAAGTCCTTTCGGTCATCAACGTGCTGCTGCTCACCTCACACATGGAGGCCAACCCGGTCTCGATTCTCGAAGCTCTGGCTGCCGAGAGGCCCGTCATCGCAACGCGTGTGGGTTCCGTGCCGGAGACGGTAGCCGACGGAGAGAACGGCTATCTCGTCGCCCCAGGCGATGCCGAGACGCTGGCCGCCCGGACCATCGGACTGTTCGATCATCCCGAGCACGCCGAGGCGCTCGGCCGCGCCGGCCGCGAAACGGTGCTCCATCACTGGTCGATTGACCGGATGGTCGAAGGTTACCAAGAGTTGATCGCCGAGATCTACGACCGCAAGCTCGGCCGCCCAAGCTGGTTCTCTGCGTAGGGTGGGCGGGTGCGGCGTTCCGTAGCCCACACTTCAGCTCGATATGCGGCGAGGCTACCGTTTCGCGGCGTAGAGTTCTGCGAACTCGAGCGACCAGTTGTCGACCCACTCGTGAAAGGTGGTCAGATCGACCTCGGTGAGCCGCTGGTATTGCGAATGCGTGAAGATCTCGCGGTTGTTCACCGTGCCCTTGGCGGCCAGTTCGAGCACGTGGTATTCGTTGGGTGGGCGAATGACCATTTCCAGGCGGCTGAACATGTTGGTGCGCCGCTGGTCGCGCACGTGCAGATCGTCGCGGCTGATGGCTGCGCCCCACCCCTTCTCGCCATAGAGCGTCTCGAACCGGAATCCGGGGAACTGGTCGGCCACCTGGCGGAGACAGCGCTCGATTCGTTCCGACACGTCCAGTCGATACTGCGAATGAAGCCGTGCGAGTTCCTTTTCGTTCAGTTCGCGTTCCGCCTGCTCGCGCGCCCGCACATTACCGACTCGCTGGCCGCGTTGGATCGCCTTTTCCAGTCGTTTGTGGAATTCCATGGAAACGCTATGGGCTCTTCGTGGAGCAAATGTCGGTGTCGATGGGGCGGCATGGGATACGCCGGGCCGTTTGCGGCAGACCGTCTCCGCCGCGCCGGCCGGTTAATGTTCCGAAGACGACTCCGGTGGTTCCGGCTTTGGCGATGGAGGATCGGCGGAAGGCGCAGGAGTCGCCGGCTGCTGAGCTTGTACCGCGGGAGGAGCCGGTTCGGGCGGCTGCGGTATGTCGGCAGGCGCTGGCGTGGCAGCGGGTTCCGTGGCCGAAGTTGCGGCCGGTTTGGGTTCCCCCGACTTCTTGGCCGACTTCTTGGACTTCCCCTGATCCTTCTTCGCCGGTTCTGTCTCCGGTTCCTTCTGGGAGTAGAACTGGAGCAAATCGCCGAAGGTGCGCATCGGCTCCTTGCCTGCCTTCATCTCTTCGGTTAGTGGAATGGCCGGTTTCGGCTGCTTTTTGGGCCGATACTCGAATCGGGCGCCGCCACCGGGCCTTCCGCCACGACCCTGTCGCCCACGGCCTCCTTCGCCTCCCCCGCCTCCCCCGCCTCGATCCTGGGAGCGTCCACCGCGCCGTCGGCCCCCCTCGCCCCGAGCGGTTTCGCCACCTTGCTGGCGGCCCCGTCGCTGGCCACGTCCACCGCGCTCGGTGTCCGAACGGCCTGGCTGGGCCGACTCGCCGTGCTCCTGCCGCGGTGTTCCGGGCGCGATCATCGTGAGTGAGACCCGGCGACGTTCCTTGTCTACCTCCAAGACCCACACCTTGACCACGTCGCCGACGGCCACAACTTCGTGCGGATCCCGGACGAATCGATCGGCCAGCCGGCTTACATGAACCAGCCCGCTGTCGTGCAGACCGATGTCAACAAAACAACCGAAATCGACCACATTCAGTACCGTGCCGGTCAACTCCATGCCGGCCGCCAGGTCCTCCAGCTTCATAACGCCGTGTTTGAAGACGGGCTTCGGCAAATCGTCGCGCGGGTCGCGCCCCGGCCGCATGAGCTGTGCGATAATGTCTTTCAGCAGCAGGGTTCCCACCTGCAACTCGCCGGCAAGCTGTTCAAAATTCGCTTGTTGGGCGCGCTGGGCAAGCGCGGCGGCCGCGTCCTTGTCGGCAAGGTCCTCCACCTTGCCGCCCAGCTTCTCCAGGACCTTGACGGCCACTTCATAGCTTTCCGGGTGAATCCAGGTGGCATCCAAAGGATTATGACCGGCAGCGATCTTCAGGAACCCGGCCGCCTGCACGAACGTCGCTTCTCCGAACCCCGGTACGTCGCGCAACTGCTCGCGGGTGCGGAACGGACCGTGCTCCAGCCGGTGCTCGTACACGCGGCGCGCGGTGAGCTGATTGAGTCCGGACACGTAACGCAACAAGGCGGGGCTTGCCCGATTCACGTCAACGGCCACGTAGTTCACGCACGATTCGACCACCTCGTCCAGCGAGGTGCGAAGATGCTTCGCGCGGACGTCGTGCTGGTACAGACCTACGCCGATATTGGCCGGGTCGATCTTGACCAGTTCGCTGAGCGGGTCGAGCAGGCGACGGCCGATGGAAATGGCGCCGCGCAGACTGGCATCGTAGTTGGGAAACTCCTCGCGTCCCAGCCGGCTGGTCGAATAGACGCTGGCGCCGGCCTCATTGACAATGACATAGGCGGCGCCGTCGTCTTTCAATTCCTCGGCCAACAGTGCCGCAAAGAAGTCCTCTGTCTGCCGGCACGCCGTGCCATTGCCAATGGCCACAACCGACAGCCCGTAGCGGCGGACCATATCCACCACCTTCTGCTTGCCCAGTTCGGTCCGTTCCTTACGGCCGACCAGGTAAATCACGCCGTGTTCCAGCACGTTGCCGAACTGGTCCAGGGCAACCAGCTTGCAGCCGCTGCGGAAGCCGGGATCGACCGCCAAGACACGATGCCGATGGATGGGTGGCTGCAGGAGCAGGTTGCGCAGGTTTTTCGCAAAGACACTGACGGCGTGCGATTCCGCCTTGTCGGTCAACTCGCGCCGGGTCTCGCGTTCCAGTGCCGGGAGGATTAGCCGGGTGAGTGCATCGCGAGCGACCCCGCGCAAGTACTCGGCGTGCGGATGCCCTTCCGGAACGAGGCTTTCGTCAAGGACCTCGTACATGGCTTCCATGGCGGCATCGAGTTTCACCTTGAGGACGCGGGCGCGCTCGCCCCGGTTGATGGCCAGGACGCGATGCGGTGGAATCTTGCGAATCTCCTCGCTGAACTCGAAGTAATCGCGGAACGCTTTGATCTGCTGCTCTTCGATCTTCTTGCGCTTCTGTGCCTTGCGGTCCGCCTTGGTCGGCTTGCGGTCCGACTTCGCGCGCCGGGTGCGCTTCTTGGCCGGACGAGGCTGCGCCGGCGCAGTCTCATCGGCGGACGACGGCTTCTCCTCCGTACTCGCAGCGGCTGGATCCACCGCGGCAGTCGCCGCTTTCGGCTCTCCCTTCACGGCCGGCGCAATGCTCGGCATCGAATCGCCTTCCGGGGCAGGCTCGGGGGACGGCGTCTGGGGAACCGGTGCGGCCACCTCGGCCGGAGCGGCGTCGACAACCGCAGGCGGATCGACTACCGCAGGCGGATCGGCTGCCGCAGGCGGATCGACTACCGTCGGCGGATCGGCTGCCGGGGCCGCATCCGAATCGCTACCTGGCGACGGTTCTGAATCGGGAGCGGAATCCGGACCCGCAACGCCCGGTTCACCTGGGGCGCCCGATGGACCGGGCTCCGATTCAGGGCGATCTGTCTCGGCCTCCGACTGCGGCGGCACAACCGTCTCGCCGTCCGGCGCACGTTCCGTTTCCGAAGGAGACTCAGAGACGATTTCCGCCGCAGGTTCCGGCGATGCCTCGGGCTGCGATTCCGACCCAGACGCAACCGGGTCGGCCGGAGCGGAAGGTTGCTGCTGGACAACAGGCTGATCTGCGGGGGGCAAATCTGCGGCGGGCAAATCTGCGGGGGGTGTTTCGACCGGTTGTTCGTTTGCAGGCGTTTCTGCCGTCGCCGGAGCCGCGTGCTCCGGGGACTTCTCGGCGTCTTGTTGCGGCGGGGCGTCGGCAGGCTTCGTGGCTTCAGCCGTTTCGGGCTGCGGCGTTGCGGCAGCCGGCTTCGGTTCGCCACCAATCCGAACACTGACCAAAAGTCCGGTCCGTTGCAGAATCTCGCGCAGTTTCTGACGCAGATCGGCACGTTCGCTGAACTGCTCGGCCAGGATATGTCCGGCCCCCAGAAGTGCATCGGCCCCGGTCGGAACTTGCCGATCCGGATTGGCGAAATCGGCGGCACGTGCGTCCAGATCGGCACAGGCGGGGTCTGCGGCCAGAATTTCCCGGGCCAACGTCTCCAACCCGCGTTCCCGCGCTTGCGTGGCAAGAGTCTGCTTCCGCGGTTTGAACGGCAGATAGAGGTCTTCCAGCCGCTTCGAAGTCGTCGCGGCAAGAATCTCTTCCGTCAGCGTCTCGGTGAGCTTTCCCTGCGACTCGATGGATCGCAGGATCGTCTGCTTCCGATCCGCAAGCTGGCGAAGTTTTTCCAGCCGGCCCTGGATGTGCCGAATCTGCTCTTCATCCAGGCCGCCGGTCTGGTCCTTGCGATATCGCGTAATGAAGGGAACCGTGTTGCCCTCGTCCAGCAGCTCCACCACTGCTTGAACCTGCCGGAGCGGGATGCTCAGGCCTCGTGCAACATGCCGTAGATCAATGGTAACCGTGGGTATCATAAGGCGACCCGGTATGTCCGTGTCGAGCACGGAGCCAAAACAATCCGGCGAGTCCTATCGACCCGCACCGTGGTGACGATCCATCCTCGCCATTTAATCGCGAAAACGCGAGTGGCGAGCAAAGCCGACATTTTCCCCAAAATAGATCAAACCCACAAGGTACCCTATGCCGATACAGGAAGGTGTATGGCAGGGTGGGCACTCCAGCCAAAGGACTCGCTCGAATGCAGCAAACCCATCTTCGCGTGTATTACGGACCTCAGGACGATTCCGCATCGGTAAGCGTTGCGGAACAGCGGCCCCAGAGCGAAACCGTCACTGTTCCGCTGACGGACGTGCTGCCATTGCTGGCAGACGCGGTTCAATCGCATAGGACCTGGCTGGGCGATTTTGCGGACGACGAAATCACCATTTCTATGGATTTGTACGAAGTCCTCCTAGCTTACCAACATTATCGCCGCCCCTCAGCCTAGGGCTCCCTGCAACCGACGCATTTGCCCTTCAATCTCGCGCCACGGCCAGCGAATGGCCGAGCGATTGTACTGCCTGGTCCCGGCTGGGGAATGACTCCCAGAGGGTGTTCAGGTGCGTGGTGCAAATCACTTCTTCACAAAATGGCTGTACGTTACACAGCGCAAACACCCCTCCCCGTTCGGTTAATCGCTTCCACGCCCGAACCAGTAGTTCGATGAACGTCGAACCGATCAGCTCCGTTCTTGCCAGATCGAGCACCAGGCAAGGAGGGGTAATCGTAGCTGCTTGCGTCAGCAAAAGGCTACCCAACTCATCGAGCGCAACCTCATCCAACGAGTTGTAGGCCGGGCCTAGCTCGAGGATGGTAACGTCGTTCTGGCGCTCGAATGTAATCATGCCGATCAGTGTACGCGAGTCGAAGGTTCGCGGCAATCCCCCTCGCCAGAAGTAACAGCGCCATCGCCCGTCGCCGGAACGAACCGGTGCAGCAGCGCACTTGCATTTCACGCAACGGCCACCGGCCGACTCGCCCCGCCCGCCGCTATGGCCCTGGCATGTCACTTCACAGCCACGCAGGGCCCAACCTGAACGAAGCGCTGCAGCAGCGTGGCGCCGCAATCGGTCAAAAAGCTCTCCGGGTGATACTGTACCCCGAAAACGGGCAGCTTCCGGTGCCGGATTCCCATGATCTCGCGGGTGCCGTCGGGCGAATGGCTCCAGGCACAAACCTCGAATTCGCTCGGCAGAGAATCGGGCCGGATAACGAGGCTGTGATAGCGGGTGGCGATAAACGGATTGTCGAGCCCTTCGTACAGGCCGCGATTGTCGTGATGGATTTCGTCGGTCTTTCCGTGCATCAGCCGCTCGGCACGCACGATAACGCCCCCAAACGCCTGCCCGATCGACTGATGCCCTAGGCAAACACCCAGCAACGGAACGCGCCCGGCGAAATAACGAGCCGCCTCCAGAGAAATACCGGCCTCGTCCGGCGTGCAGGGGCCGGGCGAGATGATCACGTGCGAGGGCCCAAGCGCCTCGATCTGCGCGACCGTTATCTTATCGTTCCGGAATACCCGCACGTCAACATCCGGGTCGAGTTCCCCCAGCCGCTGGACGAGGTTGTAGGTAAACGAATCATAGTTGTCGATAATGGCAATCATGAGCTTGCTCCGGCGAATACCCTTCATGCAGGCTACCGAAAAAGGCGTGTAACGGCAACCGGGTGTGCCGGCAATCCGCCCGGCGACATCGAGCCGCACCATGCAGAAAGACCAGCAGAAACCAGCGCCCGATACTTCGCGTCGGCAGTTTCGCAGGTTAGCCTTGCTTGTTTTGGGAACACCCCGCAAGCAGGGTAGCGACTACAAATGCGGCCTTCTGGTTGGTATAATGGCGAAGCGAGAGTTGTTGGCGCCGAAAGACTCTCATCTGCAATCCCCAAGAAGCATCGAACGCACCGCAGCCCAATGAGCACCCCTCCAGCGAATGAGCGAAACACCCCGCCGGGCGACGTGACACTCGACACGTCATCTCCGGTGGAAGTCGGGCTGGATGCGGGGTCGGCAGAGGCATCGGTGGAGTGGCGTGCAGCAGCGCCCATCGTGGTCACCATCGGCAGCGGGCCGATGCTCACGCAGGAGATTCAGTGCCTTTTACGGCGGCGGCTCCGATTGGCGGCCCTGGTCATGGCCGTCGGGCTGGGCGTGTTTCTCGTGCTCCATGCCGTACTGTTCAGGCCGGGCAATCTGGTTGACGGGTTCTTTCTGGCGTTTCACGCACTCACCACGATCGCGCTGGTAACGGTAACGGTTTTGTTGTACCGCCGTTGCGAGGTCTCGCTTGGGCGACTGCGGATCTACGAACTCATTGCTTTTGGAGTTCCAGCGGTCTTCTTCCTGGCCGTACAGTACATGGGGGCAATCCGCAGTTCTCTGACGGGGCAATTCAGCTTCCCGATGGGTGCCTGGCTGGTGATGATCTATACGTATGCACTATTCATTCCAAATACCATTCGACGCGCATCGATTATCATTGCGCTGATTGCGATGGCGCCCATTCTTCTGTTGCTCAGCCAGGTGGCCTTCCAGCCGGTCGTAGGCGAGGCGACCTCAGCGACCAATGTGATTGCCAGCATTCTGCTGCTGATTCTGGCGGCTGTCGGAAGCGTCTTCGGCGTCGACACCATCGGGGCGTTGCGCCGCGAGGCATTCGAGGCGAAACAGCTTGGCCAATACCGGCTGAAACAACTCATCGGTGCAGGCGGCATGGGCGAGGTCTACCTGGCCGAGCACAACCTGCTGAAACGGCCTTGCGTGATCAAACTGATCCAGCCCGAAAAGGCAGGCGATCCTCGCACCCTGGCTCGATTCCAGCGGGAAGTGCGATCGACGGCAAGGCTGAGCCATTGGAACACGATCGAGATTTTCGATTACGGGCATACGCAGGACGGCACGTTCTACTACGTCATGGAGTTCCTGCCAGGCATGAGTCTGGGCGAGATGGTCGAGCGGTTCGGCCCCTTACCGCCGGAGCGGGCCATCCATTTCCTGGCGGCCGTGTGCGATGCCCTGACCGAAGCGCATGGCATCGGGCTGATCCATCGCGATATCAAGCCGGGCAACATCTTCGCGGCACAGCGCGGCGGAGTCTACGATGTGGCCAAACTGCTCGATTTCGGGTTGGTCAAGCCGTTGGTGGACGATGAGCATTCCGTCGAACTGAGCACCGATGGGGCCATTACCGGCAGCCCGCTGTTCATGTCGCCGGAGCAGGCGTTGGGCGACGGTCGCCCGGATGCGCGAAGCGACGTCTATTCGCTCGGCGCGGTCGGTTATTTCCTGGTGACCGGTCATCCGCCATTCGAAGACCGCCGGCCGATCAAGGTCATGATCGCACACGCCCACCACAAGGTATCGCCGCCCTCCACGCACGTGCCGGATCTTCCTCGCGATCTGGAGGCAGTCATCCTCCGCTGCCTGGAGAAGGCGCCTTCGGACCGCTACCAAACGGCGGTCGAGTTGGGCCACGCCCTCCGCGCTTGCGATGCCGCCGGACAATGGACTGTGGCCGATGCGGTTCGCTGGTGGAGGAGCCCCGACACCGAACGGGGGCCTTGCAAAATCGGGGCCGCAAGCTGACAATCCTTCCATATGAAATCCGAAAACCCACCGCATCGGGTGGGTATGCTTTGCGATGGGCAGTCCCCGACCAGTCCCTGCCAGACGCAAAACCCAAACACAATTACCCGAAGAGCCTCTTTTATCGAGTCGTACCATGCCGAACACCATGTTCGAGAAGATCTGGGCGAAACACGTTGTCCATGAAGAGCCCGGAAAGCAGACGATCCTGTACATCGACCTCCAACTGGTCCACGAAGTCACCAGCCCGCAGGCGTTCGAGGGACTGCGTCTCGCCGGCCGGAAGGTACGGCGTCCCGAGAAGACGGTGGCCACGGTCGACCACAACGTCCCCACCACCGATCGTTCGCTACCGATCATCGATACCATTTCCGCACAGCAGATCGACACGCTTCGGAATAACTGCCGGGAGTTCGGCATTCGACTCTATGACCTGAACGATCTCAACCAGGGAGTTGTCCACGTAATCGGGCCGGAACTGGGATTCACCCAGCCGGGCATGACGATCGTGTGCGGCGACAGCCACACGGCCACGCACGGCGCGTTCGGGGCGCTGGCGTTCGGCATTGGTACGAGTGAGGTCGAGCATGTGCTGGCCACGCAAACCCTCCTGCAGCACAAGCCGAAGACCCTCGAACTGCGCGTCAACGGCCGTCTTGCCTCCGGGGTAACGGCCAAGGACCTGATCCTGCACCTGATCGGCCGTATCGGCACCAGCGGCGGTCAGGGCTACTGTGTCGAGTACACCGGCGATGCGATTCGCGCCTTCTCGATGGAAGAACGAATGACCGTGTGCAACATGTCCATTGAAGCCGGGGCACGGGCCGGAATGATCGCCCCGGACGAAGTGACGTTCGATTATCTTCGCGGACGCCCGTTCGCACCGAAAGATTTCGACGCAGCGGTCGAGCAATGGCGCCAACTGGCAAGCGATCCCGGCGCCGCCTACGATCGGTCCGAGGAGTTCAACGCCGCCGAAATCGAACCCCAGGTTACCTGGGGAACCACGCCGGCCCAGGTCACCGGTGTGACGGGTAAGGTGCCGGATCCGGCCGCCCTTGGCGACGCCACAGTCGAGAAGGCCGTAACCGCTGCGTTGCAGTATATGGGGCTCCAAGCCGGGACAGCCATCGTCGATATCCCGATCGACCGCGCCTTCATCGGTTCCTGCACGAACGGACGGATCGAAGACCTGCGAGCAGCCGCCACGGTGGCTCGCGGCTACCATGTTTCCGACCGGGTCAACGCCATGGTCGTACCGGGCAGCGGACTGGTCAAGCAGCAGGCGGAGGCGGAAGGGCTCGACCGGATCTTTATCGAAGCGGGCTTCGAATGGCGAGAGCCGGGTTGCAGCATGTGCCTGGCCATGAATCCCGACAAGCTGGAACCGGGCCAGCGGTGCGCAGCGACGAGCAACCGGAACTTCGAGGGCCGGCAAGGAAAAGGCGGCCGAACGCACCTGGTCTCGCCCACCATGGCAGCCGCTGCCGCCATTGAAGGCCGATTCGTCGACATCCGCAACTGGCAGTATCGTTAAGCCGCGTTGGTCAACGATCGCCCAAGGGCCCGGTTCCCGTAAGCGGCAGGGCGCAAGCCTGGGCTGTCAAAAAGTTGGGGTTGACACGGTTTTTGGATAGTGCGGTTTTGTTCCTTTTTGCCCCGGAGGGGCAGCAGGTTGTAGCCACGGGTGGAACGCGGTCCGACGACAGTCGGGCCAAGTGCAACCCGTGGTGGCCAAGTCCCGTGCCCAAAGCCCCGGCAGGGGCGGCAGCAATGCATCGCGTCTGCCGCCCCTGCCGGGGCTATCGGGAGTTTCCACCATCATTCCACGGGTTCCGCGTCGATGGCGACGACATCGCCGCCACGCCGCTTCACCCGTGGCTACAGCCTTTCGGCCCCTTCGGGGCGAAGACCAGCATCCAACCCGGCACTCGCTCACGCGGCTAGAAGACCTATCGGACTGGCGAAACACGAACAAACCTTGCGCAGCCCCAAATCGCCGCAACCCCAACTTTTTGACAGCCCAGGCTTGCCCCGCCTGGAGCCGTGGTCATCCAGCTAACCGTGGGCAACAAGCCATGTTCTCGCCCCGCACGGTGCCGCCGCCGGAGGCGGCGGCACCGTGCGGGGCGAGAATGGATTGGGGCCGTTGCCAGTAGCCAACTGACCACGGCTCCAGGCCGGGCAAGCCGGCCGGTGGCCTTCTTCCAGGATATAAGTCCATTCCACTTAATGGATAGTCTATTATTGCGCGAACGCTCAGGGCGCCGTCGTAGACTCGTTTGCCGTCAGGATGTCTCCGTACACCGCCGGCTGATCGACGCCGTCGCCGTCGAAATCGCCGACGGTCGGCTTGTCGTGCAGGCCGCCCAGCTCGAACACCTTGTCGTGGGCGTCGATCTGCATGTTGCTGTTCGAATCGACGTACCAGGTGCCGTTCCGATACACGCCCAGATTGGTGATGCCGTCGCCGTTCCAGTCGCCCGGTACGGGGACATCACCGGCCCGGCCGAAGCCGATCTTGATGTCGTGCTCGCTCCAGCGGCCGTTGCCGTCGACGTCGAGGTACCACGTGCCGTCGCGGAACACGCCGATCGTGGCCACGCCGTCGCCGTTCCAGTCGCCCACCACGGCTCGATCGCCGTCGGTCCCGTAGCGGAACACGTGGTCGATCAGATCGCTCCGCAAGCGGCCGGATTCCGTACGCTTCATCGTGCGATGGCCAATCGCGGCGTCGGCCAAGGCAGGTGGAACGTTCTTATAGCGGCCGTCGGGCGCATTCTGCGCATCGGGCTGGCCAGGTTCGGCTGAAATGGCCTTGGCGTCGCCAATCCAGGCGGGGCCGAAGATGCCGATATCGGCCTTGCCGTCGCCGTCCCAGTCGCCTGCCACCGGCTGGTCGGCGGCATCTCCCAGACTCGCCCACAGGTCGCCTTCGTCCCAAACGCCGTTGCCGTTCATGTCGATGAACCAGACGCCGTCGAGGAAGACGGCCACTTCATCGTCGCCGTCGCCATCGAAATCGCCGGCAAGCGGTCTCGCGCCGGCCACGCCGAAGGTAGCTATCGTCGACGTGCTGCCGTCCGCGTTCAACGCAGTGAACCTCCCCTGATTGACGTCCGATCCGGTCCACGTGATCGGGTCGAAGAGAATGCTCCCGTTGTGTTGGAATTCGGAACCGCCATTGAGCGTACGCGGCATGCCTGCATTGATCACGCTCAGGTGCCAGGTCCAGCCGGCCGGCGCACCGGATCCGCCGAAGGGAAGTGCTTCGAGGATCGGCTCGTAGATGGTCGGCCCGCCGAACATCGGTGGCGATGCGACGAACGGTGTGGGATAGTTGGGCACAAGCGGCGGCGAGGGCGGCGGTGGCGGCGGCGGCGGGATGATCGGCGGCACGGTCGCAAAGACCACTTCGCTGAAGTTGTTGCTCACGGCCATTTCACCTGCTCCCACCACAACACGGGCAATCATATCCGTCGTAATTTCGCCGGCAAACATGCCAAGCTGCATTGGGTCGAGCGGGTTGTCCGGGTTATTGACCAACCCTCCGCCGCTGCCCGGCGTGTCGATGCCGTCGACATAGGCATCCGGATGCTCCTGGTAGATGGTGTACGCCCCAGGATACAGGCCGGTGAACTCGTAATACCCGTTCGCGTCGGTAACCGCCGTGATGGCGTTCCCGTCGCCGTCGTACATCTGCTGTCCCAGGGCATTGCCCAGGCGGAGCACAACGCCGGCGATGGGCGTATCGTCGCTGGTATACACGCCGTCGCTCACGGCTTCCACGTCGGGCTGCTCCTCCTGATACGCAAGCAGAACGGTCGCTCCGTCCTGGAACACATAGCCCGAAATGCTGGCCGGTACGATCTCGCAGAAGTCGTAGTTTACGGCCGCCGTGCCGGAGGAAAGCACCGCACCGAGAGTAATATCGACCCCTGACACGCTCCCGCCGGCCGTGCCTACCAACGTCCTTCCTTGATAGTAATCGTCCGGCTGAATTTCCTCGACGCCATACGTCCCCGGCATCAGGTTGTCGAACCGGTAGTCGCCGTTCGCATCGGTCGTGGTCTGGTCGATGCGCTCGCCGCCGGCATTGAGCAGATAGATGGTAACGCCGGCCAGGAATGGCTCGCCCGTATCGTGCACCCAGTCCAGATCGTACTCGGCCCACACGGTTCCGGAAATACTGGCCGGCTCCAGTTCGCCGAAGTTGTATTGGACCGCATTCGCACCGACCGGAAGCGCGATCCCGCGAATCAGGTCGCCCGGATTCACCGCCGTACCGCCGTAATCGCCTGCCGCGTCCAGGCCGTCCAGATATCCTGCAGGCTGTGCTTCCACGACACGATAATCGCCCGGATAGAGTCCGGTGAACTCGTAATACCCGCTCGAATTGGTCGTTGCGGTCAGCCCGGTCGCCGTTCCATCGTTGTAGAGCAACGTGAGCACGGCGCCGGCAATCCCTGCCTCGCCACTATCGAAGACGCCGTCGTTGTCGGCATCGACATACACGTAGCCGGACAGACTGGCCGGCAGGTATTCGCCGAAATCGTATTTTCGGGCGGCTGCGCCGGAGGTAACGTTGATCCGATCAATCGTATCGGGCGGATTGAGCCGGCCGCCCAGCGAGCCCGGCTGGTCGCCGCCGTCGAGATAGCCGTTCGGCTGCACCTCGTGAACGCCGTATTCACCCGGCGCAAGTCCCTCGAAGCAGTAACGGCCGTTCTCATTGGTGGTCGTGGTTTCAAGAATGGCGCCCGAAGCATCGAGCAAGTGGACCGTCACCCCCGGCAGAAGCGTCTCACCGGAATCGTAATCGTCATTCGCGTTCAGGTCCACGTACACGCGCCCGCAAATCGACGCCGGCAGCAACTCGCCGAAATCGTAATTGACGCCATCCTGACCGGCCGCCAGCGCAATCGCATCGATCCGGTCGCCCGGGTTGTGGGCCGTGCCGCCGGCGCTTCCGGCCGCGTCGAGCCCGTCCAGGTAGGCGCTCGGCTGCGTCTCTTCGACGTAATACTCGCCCGGCATAAGCTCGCTAACCGACCAGGAGCCATCCGGCAAAGTCGTGGTGGTCAAAGTGGCGGCCGGCATCGAATCGGCCACCCGGTAAATGGTGAGTGTGACGCCGCCGATGCCATCTTCACCGGAATCGAACACGCCGTCGTTGTCGGCATCGTGGTAGACGTGCCCGCTGAGGCTTGCAGGCATGACCTCGCCGAAATCGTTGTCGATGCTGTCCTCGCCGCCCAATAGGGTAATCGTGCTCAGGATATCGACGGTGGTCACCTCGCCACGGACGCCGCCGCCGACCGTACCTGCCTGGGCGCCAACGCTCAGGTAGCCGGCCGGTTGCGCCTCGACCACGCGGTACGTGCCGGGCGCCAGGTTCTCGAAAAGGTAGTCGCCGTTGGCGTCGGTTACCGCGGAAAGGCCCGTATCGACGTAACTGCCATTGCTGAGCTTCTGGAGCGAGAGCGTGACGCCCTCGATCCCCGACTCGCCGATATCCTGGCTATTGTCCAGGTTGTTGTCCTCGTACACCGTTCCCGCCAGACTGATGGGCAACGGGGTCTGCTCCACACCGAAGAAAACGCCTGCCGTATGGATGGGATAATCCTCGTCCAACGGCGGGCTGTAGCTGTCGGGCGGCAGATCGAGTCCGGAGTCTCCCAGGGCGTCATCGAACTCGTCGTAGAACGTGCCTTGGCCGTTGGCGTCGTAATAGTGTGCCGCAGTGAAGGTTGCCGAGAGCAGCGACCCTTCCAATTCACCGCCTTCGATCACTGCTGTCTGCACCGGGCCGCCTTCATCGACGTCGATACTGAAGACCAGGCGGTCGCCCGCCTCGAAGCCCGTGAAACGGATGGTCAGCAGCGTACCGCCGTCGTCCACATCGAACTCGACCGACGTAATGCCTTCGTTCGTCACGACTTCCGGTCCGGCGTGATCGTAGGCGCCATGGCCGCCGGCCTCCGTATCGAAGAAGGGAATCTTGTAGGTCGCAATGCCCAGCGACGACGGATCGGTATTGATGACCAGCTCGGTCAGTTCCGTTCCGTCGGCCCCATCAGAGAAAGTCACCTCGAACAGATCGCCCGCCACGTCCTCGGCGGTCGAGTTCTCGAAGTACACCATGCCAATCTCGATGGGCGAGAAGTCCGCGCTTAACATGCAACGCGGCTCCATCTGCTCGAAACGGCAGGTGCGCCGGCACACGGCCGAGTTTCTCGAACGAGACCTGAAAGCGGATCGCGTCATTTGCCGAGCCACGACAACCTCCCTACATACTGCGATGAATACATGTACCCTTCCGGGCCTGTCATTGCACGTCCCACAAGCGAATCGTGCAGTCGAATCCCCCTGATACAAGCACGCCGTCCTGCGAAGCAAAGGCCAACGCGGCAACCGACCCGGTATGGCCCGTCAACCGCAGAACGATCTGATGGGAACCCAAATCCCATAGCTCGATGTCGTTCGTGCTGCGTCCCACCGCCAGCCGGTCCGGGCCGCAAAAGCACAGGGCCATCACGCGACCAGGCTGCGCGGCAAGCTCCGTCACAAGTGAACCGGTTTCCGGGTTCCATAGGCGAACCTTGCAATCGTCGCTTCCCACAGCCAGCGACGTGCCGTCATCCGAATACTGCAACGCACTAACTCGGTGCGAGCCGGCGGAAAGATCGTGAAGCACCGTTCCGTCGGCCGTGCGCCACAAACGAACCGTACCCTCGCGCCCCCCGGCCGCAAGCTGCGCTCCGTTCGGAGAGAACGCAACCGTGCGAAGGTCGCCACCCGGCGCAACAAGTTCCCGTTCAACACGCCCCGACTCGCCTTCGTAGATGTGCACCTGCGGCTCGAACCCGACAACCGCAAGTTGCTCACTCGCCGGAGAAAACGCCATGGCGCGGATGCCCACCAGGACTCCGGGAAGCACCACCGGCGATTGCCCTTCCGGAAAATCCCAGAATCGCACCCTCCGGTCGTCGCCGCCGGTGGCCAACACCAGGCCGTCCGGCCGGAAGGCGGCCGCACGAACCCAGTCGCTGTGATTGCCGTATTGCGTCGCCAAGACGAGCCCCTGCTGCGAGTCTCGGAGCCATACCCGCACCTGGTGATCGTCGCCGGCGGTGACGACATGGCGCCCATCCGGACTCAACGTGATGGAGGAGATGACCGGTTCAACGGGCGCCGGGTCCGACGCAACCTCAGGCTGTGGCAACGCAATGGTCTGGCGCGGGTTGATCGATGGCGCCTGCGGATCGGAAGCCCTTGCAACGAGTGCCGCACCGGCGCAGATTGCGACCATCGCAAAGCCCTGGGTCGTCCTGAACATGCCTTCCCCCCCAAGTGAAACCTCGAAATGCGGGCACGCACACGGTCGTTACATGCCCTCCGGTTTTCACTTCATCGGCAGGGAAGACCCGTTGGCGTGTAGGAACTTTCCGCAACATACCGATAAAAGTGACTTTTGTAGCCCGTGTGGGTGGGCAATGCTTGCTGTCTGCAAGCTGATCAACGCCCCTTTTGACTCGCCCCGCCCTGCATGACACCGCCATGAACTGCTAGGATAGGGGGTCAATGTGAACCGGGCGTTTTTCCGTTTCCAGGTGCAAGTACGGACGAGACAAACTGGGGGAAGAGTTCTATGCCGCACGACCAGCAACCAATCGATCCCTACGAGACTCCGGCCCCAGCAGCCGATGAGACCGTGATCGATGCACGGCCCCGATGTCCCGGGTGTGGCGCGCCCCGGATGACCTGTTGCCCCATTTGTCAGACCGCGGGTTATGATTTTCCGCAGGCAGACCCCAGGTATGTTGTCTCCCCAGATGCGATCGAAGCGGAGGGGCCGGTCGCGTGCAGTTGCCATGGGGGATGTGGAAAAGAGGGGGCAGAGGAGAACGCAACGGGGGCCGACGCGAACACGGATATCGCCCCGGACGACGCCATCGAATCCGTACCACCGACCATGCTCGTGTGTACCACGTGCGACGAGCCGTTCGTGCCGCAGTATCTGAAGCGCTGCGAATGGTGCGGCTACACCTTCGCAGACGGCATCGAACTGGAATTGCCCGACGATCCGACCGAGCCCATGAACATGCGCATCATCGTCGTCTTCTTCACGCTGGCCATGGGCGCGCTGGCGCTGCTGATTTGGCTGGCGTCCACGCTGCAGTGAACGCGTCTGCGGCTCTTGGAGATCGGGACGCACCGATGCGGCCATAATCCGCCAGTCAGTCCCGAAGGGACGTCCCTAATCAAGCCCAGGGTGGAGCCGATGCGAGGAACGAGCGAGGCGCAACCCTGGGTTACGAGAACGGAAAACAGAAGCCCGAAGGGCTGGCCCTAACTCTCTCTGTGCCAACATCGAACCGAGAACTGCCCTGTAGCACTTCTTCGATTACGATTACGAGCACGAGCTTTGCACTCCTGCTCGTGCTCAGCGCAGCGGTGCTCGTACTCGTAATCGAACGTCTTGGTATTCAGGTTCACCCACGCGTTATCGCCCTATGGAGTACGGTGATTCATCACCGTTTTCGTCTCTTGAACCACGCTCAGCCTGACCGTGTAAGCCCTCCCCGACTCGCCCCCCCACCGTTCGTAGTTCCGCCGTTAGGCGGTCTTCCGCATCGTACTCGTGCTCAGCGATAGCGGTGCTCGTACTCGTCATCGAAGGTCCCGGCATTCGGGTTCCCCCACGCGTTTCCGCCCTATGGAGTACGGTGATTTATCACCGTTTTCTTCTGCGCCACGCTCCGTCCTGACCGTGCAAGGCCCTCCCCGGCTCGCCCCACCCGTCCTCGTCTTGCGACAATAAAAGCGGAAGGGCGCGAGCCCTCCGGTCCCGGCGCGCATCCCACCGGACGGCTTCGTCGCTCGACTCTCCGAGTCGATTCCGTCCGGAACGTTCACGACTCGGAGAGTCGTGCGACGCCAAAAACGAACAGGCCCGGAATTGTCGCACGCCCTTGGCCCTGTTCGACTGTTCGACAACGGCTGGCCGATTACCTTAAACCGTTGCGGTCATTGGGGTTACGCGCGATTTTCGCGTGTGGCAAAACTCGGCGTCCGAGGCCCAAAAACGGGTTGTAACCTGTTGTGTGGCAAGGAGTTGGATATTGTCGAACAGTGTTTTTCAGGCGGTGTTCGCAAATAGGTGAGCGAAAACGCCCACTGTTTCGCTAACCTGTTATTTCACAAGGACTTACAGCAGAAAGGGCCGGCTTACGGAGGCCCATTGGGCGCAGTCCTTCCACCGCTGGACGCAGAACCATTTTCTGCGACGGGTGGTCTTATGCGACCCGAGGGTGCCTGCATCTCCGACGCTGGTCTTAGGCTGCCAAAAACTGCCCGAGGAATTACGTTGCCAATCGGTCCTATTCCGCCGGCTTTATGCGACGCAGTAGCAGACCGTACGGTGCCGATCCTGTGCCATTGCTCGGCAAGGACCCCTCACTCCGTACGGCGGAACCCTCGCGTTGGGGCCGCCGCTGTGAAGGACGTCCAGATAGGAACGTCCTCCGCACGCTGTTCCACACACGCCGCCTCACCTGCGTGCGGTTTTGCGGGCGAAAGTATCAGTCTCGCCAATCGCATCCGCGCGTCAGGTGGCCGGGCTTACGATGCCGGTATACCACCCCTATTCAGGTCTTCTGTTCGGCCTTACGCTGCCCACAGGCCCCTGTCTATAGTGGCGTCAGAGTATGCCGTCACCCTACCATACTTCGTGGCCGATGTAAATACCGCGAAGGAGGTGACAGGTGTCAGAGGGGAAGTTGCTAGTTGCTAGTGACGCGCTGACGTGGAGGGGAAACGGAGTTCGGAGATGGGAGATCGGGACGCGCTGGCGGAAACGGAAGCTGGGAGTTGGGAGTTGGAAGATGGGAGCGGAAGGGCGCAAGCCCTCCGGTGAAGATCGGAGCTGGAAGTTCGGAGATGGGAGATCGGGACGCGCTGACGCGGGAGTTGGAAGCTGGGAGTTGGGAGCGGAAGGGCGCGAGCGCGGAGGGGGAAGCGTCGATTTGAGATTTCGGGCTTCTTTCGTCATTTGACTTTCGACATTCGTCATTGCACGGAACGTCTCCGTTTCCTCTGCGGCCTCCTGTTCGAGTTTCACTCTCTTTTCGTGTGTTTCGTGTCTTTCGTGGTTCTTGTCCTGGGCGACACTGGGCAAGCCGCCTGAAGGCAAAACTGCGAACTTGAGACACTGGGCTTTGCGGCTTTGTGTTGAAATCGTCTCTACTGCGGCGGCCGCAACGCTTAACGCAAAGACGCCGAGGCGCGAAGACGCAAAGGAAGACCGGCGGGCAATTAAACGAGATAGGTCCAATTACCCGTAATCGCTGACAGCACAAAGTGTTACGACGAAACCGTGCGATATTGGACCTGTCCCCTTTAACGCTCCCACCTATCAAGCCTTCTTCTCCAATCTTCACCCCCAGCCCGGCCCACCCTACATGCCGACCCCACCAGACTCCCCGTAGTGTTGCGGGGGAGAAAGGACGGACGCTGAACGTCAAAACGTCGAAGGAATGACTCAGACGAAATCGGCCAGATGGTCCTCCAGCTCGACGACACCGGCGCGCCGACCCAACGTTACCTCTGGGCCGAGGCCGTGGACGACGGCGGCGCCGAAGACGTTGTCTGGGCGCTCGGCGACCACCAGAACACCATTCGCGACCTGGTGACGTACGATCCCCTCTCCGGCGACACGACGGTCGCCAACCACATCACGTACGACTCGTTCGGCAATATCACGGCCGAGACCAGCGCCGCCGCCGTCGACCACCTCTTCGGCTACACCGGTCGCCTGTTCGACGAAGCCACCGGCTTGCAGAACAACCTCAACCGCTGGTATGATCCCGAGTTAGGACGCTGGCTGACCGAGGACCCAATCGGGTTTGAAGGGGGGAATGGGAATCTCTACCGTTACTGCAATGACCCGGTGAATGGGAGTGATCCCAGCGGCTTGGCATGGTGGAACTTGTGGATATGCGATGTTGGTTACGCTATTGGAGAATTGGGGGGAAACGCCTGGTACCACAACAATATCCAGGAGAACTCTCAGAAGGTTTTCGATCTCTATGACCAAGTAGGTCATGGAAAGTGGACGGACGAAGCTTTCACAAAGAAGAGATACGGATATGGTAATGGTCCCGCGCAGACTATGCAGACGGCGGCACAAGTGGCCATGGAGTGGAATGCAGCTGCCGGGATGTGGGTCAGACCAAGCACGCCACCTCGCTTGCCACGGCCGTCGAAGTATGCGCCGAGTCCAGTTTCGGCCAAAGCCCCACGGGAAGCAGTGGGGCAGCTTGACGAGGGATTCCACTACACCGCGCGCCAATGGGGAGACGCAATCAAACGTGAGGGATTGCGCCCGGGCTCGTATGCCACACCGAACGGGAATCTCAGCGGGCTTGGCGCGAAACTCGAACTCTCCCTACCTCCCACACGTTCGGCTCCTGACATACGAATACGAATCGACTTGAAAGGGCTGCGCAAAGCCGGATACGAAATACCCAGGCCGACACGCGTGTCAAACGTCGTTACTGGGCCTGACGGAAGGGTTTACACTATGCCGGGCGGCGGGTACGAAATGCAGTTCCCGTACGAAATACCCGGCGAGTTCTTGGAGGTACTTCCACTACGATGACCATGGCGAACACTCGAAACGAATGGTTTGAAACGTACCGTCGACTAGCTGAGGAGGCAGAGGCTTTCCGCGATAGTCAGTCGGTGGCCTTTGGGCTTCTAAATGCGTACGACGAACTAGCGTTTGCCGAAAAGACGGAGGTTCACAAGATTCTGGCAGAATGGCTAGCCTCGGACGATAACAGGCTCCGTTACGATGCTGAATTCCTGACAAGCCAGCGGCAAATTGTCGAAATGGCGTCTGCCGTAAGAGCGGCCATCCAACGGCTCGACGAATCGTCCGGGCCGGAAGCGAAATACGAAGTGAAGAAACTGAGGAGGATTCTGGACGAACTGAGCTGATAGCTCTGCTGCCCCAGGTGGTGTTCAGATCAGTTCAGGGGAGTCTTGGGGTCAGAGAAAGCGCCGGTCAAAACCGGCGGGGAGTAGCGGATGCAAGAGCCGTACGGTAAAGGGCTAGCGACCCATACCGACCCCGAGTGTAACAGTTTAGTTTCCAGGCGAATTAAAGCTTCCATAGGGAAAGGACGGATTTGTAAGCGGGCGCGCACCGGGAGCGCAACCGCGGCGAGGCGGTTTTTGAAAAGGCTTTCGTCACGACGCGGGTGTCCGACACGAGCTGTCTCTGTCGTCGATTAGGGCTCTTCTCGCCAACCTGGTAGATACGAGGCTCCAACGCCCCACGTTTCCTTATCCGGCGTGGAAGCCCACGACAGAGCGCCATGCTTTAATACGGGCTTGGCACACGCGTCGAAGGTAAACCTCCGCCACGTGGCACTGCCCAAGGTGTCAACGGCGTTATCGTGTGCCCATGCCAGACACAGACGCGTCGGGACGTGGAGCCTCTGTTGCTGATTGTACTTGATCAACCCCCAGCTTGGCCAGGACCGGCAGCAAGATGTCGCCGATGGCCTGGGGGCCGGCCCGGCGGCTACGCTGGGCCTTGCGGTAGATTTCCTGTAAGGGCCGCGCTTCTGCCGTCCGATCCTCTTGGGGAATCTGCGTTGTCGCCTGCCGAAGGTCGCGAAGGATCTCGACCGGCGACGTGCCACGCTCCCGATGGAAGGTCAATAGCTTGTCCAGCACGTATTGGCGATCGAGGCGACTGGGATGCTGGTACAGGCGTCGGCCGCTAACCATTTGGAAGACGGTCCGCGTGGCGCGATTGGCCACGCGACAGCGTGTGTCGTGGGGATCGACGCCACGTTGCTTCCAAAGTTGCGCCATGCCTCGATAGTGGGCGTTGCTCTTCACAAGATTGTCAGCGATACGCATCCAAGCGGCGCGTAGGCGAGCATTGCGGAGGCGGGACAGCGGACCGTCGGCGCGATCTACTTCATCGCTTTGATACCGCGAAGGAAACAAGCCGGCTCGCCCGGAGATCGCTTTGGCATGGGCATAGTATTCGATGGGCCCCATCTCGCCGGCCAGTTCGCTGGCGCTGACCACGTTGATGCCCGGATGGCTCAACAGCAGCAAATAGGGCGTTTTCACGAGAATTCCAGCTAGATCCTGCTCCAGACGACGGATGTGTCGGGTCTTCGCCTGCCAGTCTTCGTAAAGGTTTAGCCAAACGCGTGTGAGGTGTTCGCACATCGGATCGGTGTCGGCCGCGTTGCCGGCCCAGGCGACGAGCCGTTCGACCGTCCGGGCTTGGGCGTGCACCTTGTCTTCCTTCAGCCACTCCAATACACCGCGCACTCCTGCAGCACGGACGTTCTCGGGTCGAACCGCGCGACGTGCTACGGCGATGGCCACCGGCCGCGACCACAGGCCGTCCGCGGGAAATAGAGCTGCGTAGCCGGGCAGGCATCGTTCCAACAGTTGACGAATCTGACACTGGAGCTTGGCCCTCTTGTTCACCAAGTCACGGCGATGCCTGGCCAGTATCTGCAACTGCAGGTAAGCCTCGTCCCATTCGGGTTCCAGCAGGCCGAAGCCGTTGACTGCGGCCCGGAAGATTCCTTCCAAGTCGTTGTCGTCGGTCTTGTCGTCACCATGGGACGGAAGGCGGTAATGACGCGAAGCGAAAGGGTGGACCAAACGCGTTTCGCTGCCAGCTTTGCGAAAGGCACGTTGCACGGGGCGGTGATAGGCGCCGGTCATCTCCACGGCCACGATGTGGTCCAGCAAGCCATGACGCTCGATTGCTTCACGCAGTTGCGCAACGGCCAATGCCAACTCTGCCCGCCGGTGTTCAACGGTAGTAGGAGGGATAAGCACTTTGCCATAGAAGTCGCAAAGCATCCACTTCGAGCGTGCCTTCGCGCAGTCCACGGCGACAATACCGAATCGCTCCGGGCCGACCTTTTGGACCCTCGCCTGAATCATGCCCCGAGGCTTACCCAGGGCGGTTATGCTGATTTTGCCGGATTTACGAGACTTGCGTTTTGTAGCCATTCCAACGGTTCTCCTATGTTAGGAAAAAGGGTACTCTCCTTTCCCAAAACGAACTGTTGGAACGGTTCTATTGATTTCTTGTCAAAGAAAACCATATACCAGGTGTCCGGTACGAATGGCACTGCCGCTTACGCTGTAAGGACTTAGGTGCGTCGGGGTGATTTGGGGATGGCGTCGATCGCGGGGCGCCGATCGCCTGGGAGCATGAGGTGGGACGCGGTGGGATTGGTTCGCCCCTGGCGCGCACCATCGGCGCATCGATGTCGGCGCCCAAATGCTCCGCATCGTGTGCCGTTGGGAGTCTATTTCCGGTGCTTCATGCGGCGGCTCCTCGCAACAGTGCTTCGCGGGCTTCGTTACGCGGTTTCGTCAGGACGCGTCCGCTAAAGCCGCTCATTCTAGCAGCTTGCCGCCACAGAAACTGGCGGGAACGGCCCGGAAAATGCGACAGCGAATGTGGCTCACGCCATCCAGCAATGCAATCAGAGAAGCTGTTCAGCAAACTGGCAGACCACGTCAAATGCGTGATCCAGATGGAAGTCAGCGAAATCGCCTTCCCTCAGCACGGGCTTCAGTCTGTTCTCTACCTGCTTCCGCAGAACCTGCGATTTCTCGGTGGAAACGTCCACGGTGTCGTTTCCTCCAATCGCTAGTTTCTGACGCACCAACTCGACCAGCGTCGGGTCTTTCGGATCGATCCAGCCGGCGCGGACCGCTTGGTCCACGTCGTAGAAGTCGCGTATGGCCGGCTCACGTCGCGAAAGCGCCGCGCGCAGTTTTTCTGCGTACGTCTCTTGCCGTGATAGCACGGGGATAGGGATCAGGTCAACCGCCGGCTTGCGACGAAAGGGATCGATCAATAAAGTTCGCGCCGGCAGTTCCCGGATGGTCTCCAGGATCGGCTCTCTCACGCTGACTTCCACCTTGAGCGACTCGTCTTCACCGGTCAGCAGGGATCGGTAGCTGAGTTGCCCGATGTATTGCGTTGATTGGTTGTGTCCGCGCAATACGGCTTCGACGCGCAGACACGAAACTCGCTTCGGCAGGCTTTCCCAATGTGCCTTCAGTCTCGCTAGCCGCTTGCTGCGTTGGCGCCGCGAGGCATCAACGGGCGTCGATATGGCGAAGTCCAGGTCCTCGCTCAGGCGGTAGAAATCTCCTGATCGTCACGGCCTCTGGGGGCCACTTTTTGGGGGTGACACAGAACGAAAAAACGGCCATGATCCACCAAGAGTCAAGGAAGGAGGTGGACCATGGCCAAAGGATTGGCTGGAGGCTCGTCTGGGAACATTCGTACCATTTGTTTGCCGATTGGGGAAGGGGAATATCGGGAGGTTGCCAACGACGGCGCGAGATTCCGTCGCGTGGTAGACCGCTGCTACCAGGAGATGCCGGAGTTGTTTCCGGAGAGCTTTGAAAAGGGGTACGAGTTGAAGGACCGCCGAGAATCGAGCAAGACGGGGTTGACGATCCGCCGTATCGAGTTGCGGAACGGTACGGCGTACAGCATTCGCCCCTCGTTTCTCATGCCCTATCTCAGTGCTCGAACCAACGATGCCGAAGCACCCCTGTTTCTGCGGAAGTTCGGCGTTCCCTACTGGGCATTGGCTCACGTTTTCGGTCGCGACGCGATGTACTGGTACCGCCTGGAAACGGGCTTGGGACGCAACAGCATCGTGGGGACCACCGTCCGCCGGGCGGCGTTGCCCGAACACCTGTTGGCCGACGAACATCACCAACCCCGGAACGGGGAGAAAAAGTACATCGCCACCACCGTTGGCAACGGCGTTGTTCTCGGTGCCGCGGTGGCGGAAACGGCGAGTACGGACGATTTGACCACGGCCTATGCCGTTTTCCGCGAAGAGGCTCGCAACATTCAGCCCGACTACGCACCGAAGTCGGTCAACACCGACGGCTGGAAGGGTACGAAAGCCGCCTGGCGGAGCCTCTTCCAGGGGGTCCTGATCATCCAGTGTTTTCTTCACGGGTGGCTGAAGATACGAGAGCGAGCCAAGCATCTGAAGGACACGTTTGCGGAGATTTCCGAGCGAGTCTGGGACGTCTATCATGCTCCCGACCAACGGACGTTTTCGCAGAAGCTTCAGGCGTTGAAGAGTTGGGCCACAACGCGGTTGTCCGGGGTCGTCCTGGAGAAGGTCATGGATCTGTGCGAAAAGCGCGACCGATGGCTTGTTGCCTACCAACAACCGGGGTGCCACCGCACCAGCAACATGCTCGATCGGCTGATGCGGTCGATGAATCGGTACTTCGACAACGGTCAACATCTGCACGGTTCGCTCGAATCCTCTAAACGACACAGCCGTAGCTGGGCCTTGCTGCACAATTTTGCCCCTTGGTGCCCGGCCGCTACCCGGAAGAACGCCAGCTGGCGCAGCCCCGCTGAACGCTTTAACAAGCACCGTTACCACGAGAACTGGCTACACAACCTCCTGGTGTCAGCCTCCCTCGGCGGATACCGAACAGGTGGCCCCCAAAAAACGTGACAACTAGGAAATCTCCGTGGACCTTACTCAAGCTAGTTCCACCCTTGAACGCCAGGTCCGCCACCGGGGCCGATGCCAGATCCTTGAGGACCACGGAACAGTAATAATCCTTCTCGATGAGCCGCCCGCTGAACCCCGTTTCAGACTCCGTAAAGGAGACCGCGTCTCGAAACAGAGCCACATCATTGTGGTAATCAAGGCTTATCATTGCAGAGGATTCCCCATCGCCGGTCAATGCTTCCCCGCTTCGGATATGTAGGTATCCAAGCAATCAGGGAAGAGGAAGCCGTAACCCGCCGCTCGACTTTCGCTAGCAGAGCCTCTTCAACACCTTCCATCTCGAGTAGCTTTCCCAACCGTCGCAGCGTGCTCAGATTTCCGAACCGGAGCGCCACCTTGACGATCCGTGCCGCTGTTTCGCCGTTCTCGGCCAACTCCTGGCGAATCCAGTCGTATGCGCGAGGCAGGCTATCGAAACGCGACCAATCGTAGACCGCATCCACCAGGGCGCGAGTTCTCGACGAGTAGATCGCCCGAGCACCGTCGGGGGTCGTGAAGGTCTCGGTCGCACCGAGTCGCTGATCAGCCACTTTGATCATTGTCAGTGCAACCTGCCCGATCTGCCGTTCTCCCGATATCTTGTTGTTGTAGGTGTAGACCCGATGTGGAACCTGATCGTCCCATCCGTAGCGGTAAAAGGCATTGGGGCCGCATATCTGATATCGGCCCTCACGATCCGCCATCAGCGTTGATAGGGCCAGGAACTCGCCGGGGCTCCATTTTCCGCCTGGGGGAATACGTGCAGGTACCAAATAGAGCCCTCGCCGCACCCTGGCCACCAGCCCCCGACGGGCAAGGCGGCTGAGAAGCTCCCGTTCCTGAGTCAGCGTGATCCCCAGAGCGTCCGCCAATTCACCCGACTTCACCGTCTGCAGCTTGCGGAGCTGTACGTAGGCGAAGAACTGTGTTTCCAGCGGTCCGAGTCCCCCGGCCATCCTGATTCTCCATTTGCGGTAAATTGCCTCAAAGGCAATTAGCGTAAAATATCATACACTGCAAAAGATCTAGAATCAAGCTGAAAAACCGGCATTTCCCAAGAAATATCCTGACGGAGAATGGCCAGACCATTGGCAACCGGTTCAGCAGGAGAAATCCGCACTCGGGGGGGGCGATCGGTATCAGGCTTGCATTTTACACTTTTGCGGGCGGAATGCCACGTACGACGCGAGGAATCGGGCGGTCAGCATGGCCGATACGCAAGAGCAGGCGGAGAGCAAGAACCGGCAGACTGTCTATGACGCACACGGCAACGTGGTCGGAACGGTCGATGCGAAGGGCCAATCGGCCAGTTCGGCGTTCTCCGTGGTCCTTTTCCTCAGGCCAGGAATTGGATCGGATACTGCTTGACGGCGACATCAACCGTTACCACCGTCATGGCGTGCTGCATTGCCTGCGAAACCAAGATGCGGTCGAACGGATCGCGGTGCAATGGCGGTAAGGCGGCAAGATGTACCAGCGTTTCCTCCTCAATCGGAATGCTGCCAATCCGGTGCAGCGCCCGCTGGCGCGGCAGATACTCCGCTGGCGAAGCCGGCAAGGAGAGCTTCCCCAGGCCATTCTTGATGACGGCCTCCCATACGGAGGCGACACTTAGAAACACCTGATTATCAGGGTCGGCGATGGCGTCTCGGAAGGCAGTGGGCAGGCGCGGATCGGCCGTGATGTACCAGAGGAAGACATGCGTATCGAGCAGAAGCCGCATTAGCCTTCAAAGTCCTTGAGGAAGCGTTCCGGCAAAGGCTCATCAAAATCGTCGGGCACGGAAAACTCTCCGACACACAGGCCAAAGGGACGTGGCTCGGCGGGCAGCGTGGAGACGGGTTTGATCTCCGCAACGGGTCGCGAGTCGCGCAGAACCACAAGCGTCTCCCCCGCCTCGACACGATGGAGAAACGTAAGCGGGTCGCGTTGAATCTCGAGAATGCTTATCGTTTGCATCCATATATTCTAGCCGAGTAGATGCTGTCTCGCAAGGGGGGTGGAGGTTCTCGCACTCTGTCCGTGTTGCATCCGAGAGAATAAAGCGGACCGTCGCATATCCTGGTGCACCTGGGCGGCATGGAGGCATTGGAGCACGGGGCAGGTCTTGAAGATCGGCTTCTGCCCGGCGGATGAGGGTCGGGAGCCTTCGCGCCTGCATGTACGGACATGCGATGCGCAGCCGTCAGGTGGGCGTCTTCCTCTGTTTCCTCTGCGACCTCCTGTTCCTTTCTGGGACTGGGGCAATTGTCGCCACGGAAAGAAGAGAGGAACAGAAGGAAGCAGAGGGAGCAGAGAGGGGAAAGGGATGGGGTGCGGCCGGTTTCGTGTGATTCGTGTGTTTCGTGGTTGATGTCTTGGCCTGGAAGAACCTTGGGGAACCTTGGGTGGGGAATCTTGGGGTCAGGCCGGTAGTAGGTATTAAGCTTGCAGAAACGGTCGACGCATTGGGCAACGTGACTGCGGCCACGTTCGACGCGGCGGGGAACCAGCTTTCTGCCGGCCTCTTTGCGTCCTGGCGGGTTCGCGGCTTTGCGTTGACGTTCCGTCCACCTGCAGCTCGCGATGGCCGGAACGCTTAACGGGCTCTTGCCCTTCTGGGGGCAGACTACGCGTCTGGATTGAGGCTGGGCGCAACGCGGCGGACGGCACGACGGAGCGTGCCTGCTACTTTGATGCAGTTTGCACCCTGAAGCGGAAGAACCGCTTAACGCAAAGACGCCAAGGCGCGAAGGCGCCAAGAAGAGCGGAGATTGGGGACGCGGTGGTTGGATGAAAAGCCAGGAGGTCGGAGAGAGGTGTTCGCGGAGTGGTTCAGCGTAAAGGGAACGAGCAAGGTACGACGGGAGAAGGGGCACTGCCGAGACGGCAGCGGCTGCGGGAGAAAGGGGAATGGTTCGGCGTGAAGGGGAGGGGCATTTCATTATGGCGGCGAGCACCAAGCTGGCGCTGGGTGCTCGCCGCTGGAGAAGGGGACTAATTTCAGTCTAAGACGCTTCGCGAAGGAGTGCGTCTTCGGCCGGACTGTGGAGTTTGGGCTAGGCGTCGAGGATGTACTCGCCACGGTACTCGGGTTTGACAATGATGTCCAACCCCTCGGCGTTGGATGCCTTGAGGTTCTTGGCATCCCAGGCAACCTTGGGGCCGGGCGCGCCGGGCTCTCTCGCCGGCCAGACGGCCAGGTTGCCCAGCAGCACGGTTTCGGTCAACGGGGAGGCGTAGTCGGGGAAGTTCGACATGGCCGGCTTGCCGCCCTTGATGGCTTCGACCCATTCGGTGAAGTGCCCGGAGGAAGGCGTGAACTCCACTTCGATCTCCTGGGCGCCTCCCATCAGCTTGTAACTGCCGCCATTGGAGCCCGGTGAATACATCTTGCCCTTTTCGCCAATCACCAGCGAACCAGCCGTGGCGGGGCTTTCGCCGTCGAGCAACTCGGCGGGGCAGCGTTTGCCGCCGTCGTACCAGACCATCTTGATCGGGCCGCGCGTGTCCGTCGCCGGGAACTCGTACGTGATGATCGACCACTTGGGGAAACTGTCGCCGTTGTGGCCGGATGTCTCCGCCTGCACCGAAATCGGATCGCGCAGATCCAGGCCGGCGTAGGGCATGTTCATGGTGTGGCAGGCCATGTCGCCCAGGGCGCCGGTGCCGAAGTCCCACCAGCCGCGCCAGGCGAACGGGTGATAGCCTGGGCCGTAGGGGCGCTGGGGCGCGGGGCCGAGCCAGAGGTCCCACTTGAGTGTCTCGGGCGCCGGTTGCGGGGCAGGGCGATCGCCCCCCTGCGGCCAGATGGGCCGGTTGGTCCAGACGTGGACTTCGGAAACCTTGCCGAGCACGCCGGCGCGGAGCATCGCGGCCGCCTTGCGCAAGCCGTCGGCAGCGGTCCCCTGGTTGCCCATTTGTGTGGCAACGCCCTTTTCTTTCGCGACCTTGCCCATCAGGCGGGCTTCGTAGATGCTGTGAGTCATCGGCTTCTGGCAGAAGCAGTGCTTGCCCATCCGCATGGCCATCAGGGCGGCGGGAGCGTGGGTATGGTCGGGCGTACTGACCGTAACGGCGTCGATTTTGTCGCCCATCTCTTCGAGCATCACGCGAAAATCGGTGAACTTCTTCGCGCCTTCAAAGCGCTTGGCGGCGCCGTCGAGACGGCCGATGTCGGTATCGCAAATCGCCACCATCTCGCCGGATCGCCCGGCGTCGTTCGAGTCGCTCGAACCTTTTCCGCCAATGCCCACACTGGCCATGCGGATCTTTTCGTTGGGCGAGTCGGCCCCGCGGGCGCGCAGCCCGGATGTGACGAAATAGCCGATGCCGACCGCGCTGGTCGTCTTCAGGAATCGGCGGCGTGTCGTGCGTGTTGCCATTTGACAGAACTCCTTATGCTGGAAGGTACGGAGTGAAGCAGGCGGATTCGCCGCATGCATGGAGGCCCCGTCGGTTATCCGGGACATCGGGCGGTTTGTCGCAAGCGTTTCCCGGCGGCGCCGGGAAATGTGGCGAACGTGGATGTCCCAGGCGGGATAGTCTGAATATACCAATACCGGAAGCGACGCGATACACCCGAGCACATCGAGCCGGGATGTCAAGAAACGACAACGCCCTTGGGCCGCACTGCTGCCCAAGGGCGTATTGTCTGTGAACGTAGTTCCAGCCGACGAAGCCTGCGGCTGTCGAATCGGCCAGTTGCGTCGACCAGTTCGCTAGTCAGCGATCCGGACTTTTTCTGCGCGTGGTCCCTTGGGGCCTCGCCCCTCCTCGTAGGTCACTGCTTGACCAACCTGGAGCGCCTCGATCGTGGTCCCGTCGAGTTCACTGTGATGAAAGAACAGGTCGCCCTTTCCGCCCTCAATGAACCCAAACCCCTTGTCGGCGATCAGCTTTTTGATCGTCCCTTGCGGCATACTGCCACTCCTTCCAAACAGAACAACAAACATCCATTGGCCGCAAACCGCTCCGCACAGCCCCTTGCAAGTGGAGAAGACTGCTATGGCCACACAACATAACGGGGAAACAACCTGCCCGTACCGCAGAAAGGGACCGGATAACGGCCGCCTGTCCGCACAAGTACAGAGGCGAAGAGGAACGCTCCCACGGAGCTTAGGGCTCACAACGCCACATCACTCCCCCATAACGTCCCTTACATTAGCACATTCGGCCGGGGAACGCAAGGGGCTACCCGGGCGGGTTACGGAGCGACGGCTCGCAACACGTTCCGGACCGGCTGGCCCGACACGTACACCTTGGTCCGCACCACTGCACCGGGCCATGGGTAGACGGCGATCGGCGTCGGATAGGCAACCGGGGCGGCATAAGCGATCGGGGGGGCGTAGGCAACCGGGGGCGGAAGCGCCACCGGCGAATACGTTACTACCGGGCCATAAACGGGCGGGGCCGGGGCGTAATACGTTGTGACGGGGACTACGGCAGGAACCGGCCTGAAAACTGCAACGGGCACGGGACTCGCCACGAAGTATTGCCCCAGGGCCATCGATCCGGAAAACACGACCATGACGCAGACAGCGACCAGAAGCAGACGATTGATCATTGTAGCTATTCCTTTCTGATGCTGGACGAGAGCGGGAAGAAGCATCCCCGCATTCTCCAAGTCTATCATCCAAACGCCGAGCAGGCGGTCGGGGATCGGCCGGAAATGCTTGCTTGGGGTAGATGTGGATAGCCTGCAATAGGGGTGCTTTTGTCTTGACTTGCCGGGTCGGTCGGCTACACTAGAGCTTATTGGATTCGTCTGTCTTACCCGCCTTTACAGCCGAGGAGCCTCTCCCTATGTCCACAGTTACCCGCCGTCGTTTCTTGCGTCAATCGCTGGCGGCCACGGCCGTTCTTTCCACCGTTCCGTACGTAGCCCGCGCGAGGGCTGCGAATGAGAAGCTTGGCGTTGTTGTTGTTGGTCTCCGCGGGCGCGGCGGCAGTCACCTTTCGGCCTTTTCCAGCGATCCGCGAACTCAGATCGTTGGAGTGGTCGAAGTCGATCAGGAAGTCGGCAATAGCCGGCAGGAAGCAACGGCCAAGCGACAGGGAGGCTTCAAGCCGAAACTGTACCGCGATATGCGCGAGGCCTTCGCTGCGCCGGGCGTCGATATCGTCAGCACGGCCACGCCCAACCACTGGCATTCGTTGTGTGCCGTTTGGGCCATGCAGGCCGGGAAGGACGTGTATGTTGAAAAGCCGGTCAGCCACAATATCGCCGAAGGATCTGCCGTTGTGGCCGCGGCGAAGAAATACAATCGCATGTGCCAGGTCGGCACTCAGTGCCGTTCCAGTCAGGCGCTGCTCGACGCGATGGAATTCCTCCGGCAGGGTGGAATTGGTGAAGTGAAATTCGCCCGCGGGCTGTGTTACAAGCGTCGCAAGTCCATCGGGGCGAAGGGCGATTACCCGATTCCTTCGGAAGTCGATTTCAACCTGTGGAGTGGCCCGGCCACCTTCACCAATCCGAAGTTGACCCGTCCCCAATTCCACTACGACTGGCACTGGCAGCGGTTGTACGGCAATGGCGACTCGGGCAACCAGGGGCCGCACCAGACCGATATCGCCCGCTGGGGTCTCGGAATCGACAGCCATCCGGTCAGCATCATCTCCTACGGCGGCCGGCTTGGTTACCAGGCCGAACGCAAGGACCCGAACTACGTCGATGCCGGCGATACGGCCAACACGCAAGTTACCGTCTACGATTACGGCGACAAGTGCATCGTGTTCGAAACACGCGGACTTAGCGTTGACAACTCGGCCGATGAAGAAATCAACCGGATATTCGGCAGCACCAAGGGTAATAAGATCGGTGTGGTCTTCTACGGCAGCGAAGGCACCCTCGTACAGCGTTCCTACAGCAACTGCATTGCGTACGACAAGGCCGGCAAGGTCATCAAGGAGTTCACGGGTGGCGGCGACCACTTCAAGAACTTCATCGACGCCTGCGTCAGCCGCGACGCCTCGTCGCTCAATGCCGACGCCTGGGAAGGCCACCTTTCGGCCGGCATGAGCCACCTGGGGAACATTTCGTACTACCTGGGCGAAGAGAATAGGGTTTCGATCGACGAGGCCGGGCGCATCCTCTCCGGCGTGAAGAGTCTGGACGACAACCAGGCCACACTCGCCCGGACTGCGAAGCACCTGACCGATAACGGTGTGGACCTGAAGAAGTACCCCATCTCGATGGGCCCGGCATTGAAGTTCGACCCCGAGCGGGAGGTCTTCCCCGGTTCGTCCGAGGCCACGGCCATGGTCACCCGCGAGTATCGCGACGGTTTCGTTTGCCCGAAGGCCGACGCGGTGTAGTCACCCGCCGGTCAAAACTCCGGCCGTCACACCCGAAGAGGGGTTGCGGCGAGACCGATTGGCATAAGGACCTGCCTTGCTTCCACGGAACAAGGCAGGTTTTTTTCGGCTCTTCCGTTTCTGGGTGCAGGCCGCGATCGTGGGAGTCCCGCCTTTAGGCGGAAAGGCCTTTCCGGCTAAAGCCGGGACTCCAACGGGTTGCCATTCGCACCTAGAACCGGAAGAGCCTCTTTTCTGCCGTTCGTGTAATCGGTGTTCGCAAAGGGGAGCGGTCGTTTTTGTGATGGTTTCCGCCGGATGCCCGCAGCGCTGGCGCTGCATGGACACGTGCTTTCGGGCGAGGTCCGATCGAGTCGCGTCCTATCCCGGATTATTCACGATAGGTAGGGTCAAACAAGCCGCTTCCTTGGTGGGTCATCGGTCGCCGGCGCCGGCGTTTTTCCAAGCGGCGGGTTGAAAATCAGCTCGATTGCGGCTTGTGCAGACCCACCAATGATTTACGCGACCTTGACCCACCCGACGCAGATGAACAGTCCGGGCTATCGGCGTGCGGCATTGGGGGCGACTTGCTTGCCGCGGCAGTGGCGGCGCAGCTCCGGCCTGTGCTAGAATGGGGGCGGCCCATTCCGAGGCCAAGAGCACTCCATCCCTGCCTGCTAGGAGCCCTTCCCATGACCAAGACGTGGACGCGACGCGACGTGCTGCGGCTTTCCGGCGCTGCACTGGCCACTCCTTACCTTGTTCCCTCTTCCGCCCTGGGACTGGATGGCAGTGTGCCGCCCAGCGAGAAGGTGCGCGTGGGCATTATCGGCTGCGGCGGCCGGGCGCGCTGGATTTGCCAGCGCGACATGGCCGACGTCAAAGGCATTGAGGTGGCGGCGGCTTGCGACTGTCAGCCGGGACGCGCCGAGGAGTTTGTCGCCCAGGTGGCCGGTGATGCCAAGTGGGGCGCGTACGATGACTTCCGCGCGATGATCGAAAAGGAGAAGCTCGATGCGGTGATGGCCGAGACCACCACGCATGCCCGCGCGTACGTGGTCATTGCCGCCATGCAAATGGGCGCGGATGTCTACATCGAGAAGCCCATGTGCCTGACCATCGCCGAAGGGCGCGCCATGGTCAATGCGGCGCGGAAGCTCGGCCGCGTCACGCAGGTGGGTACGCAGCAGCGATCCATGCCCATCAATAACTGGGCCAGCGACCTGGTCAAGAACGGGGCGCTGGGCAAGATTCGCGTGGTCGAAGCGCCGGACTTCGTCGGGCCGTTCCGCTGGACCAAGACGTCCACGGCCGACGTGACCGAGCCGGTCGAATCGTGGTGGGATACGTGGACCAACCAGGCCGAACTCCGCCCGTACGACACGGCCCTGCACCGCGGATGGGCCCGCTGGTGGGATTACGACGGCGGTGGGCTGTGCTTCGGCGTTACGGGCTGGGGCGCCCACTCGTACGATCAGATCAATCGTGCGCTGGGAACCGACGATACGGGGCCGACGGAAATCGTGCTGGAAGAACCGCTTGCCGAGCGCGAGACGGGCCGCTATGCGCCGCAGGAAACGGTCGGCGGCGTCGTGATTGGCGTGACGGGCGATGAAGATACCGGTACCGACTATCACCGCATGGCGAAGCTCTCCGGGCCGCGCGCCAAGGTGCGTATGAAGTTCGCAACCGGCACCGAGCTGCGCTTGCATCTGGACGGCGATCGCGGTCCGGGGCTCGGCGCCATCTTTACAGGCGAGAAGGGCAAGATCGAGATCAACCGGAACAAGCTGGCCAGCAACCCGAAGGAGCTGGTGCGTTCGGCAGAAAACCCGGGCCCGAACCGTCGCGCGGAATCGGCCTACCATATCGAGAACTGGATCGATTGCATCAAGTCGCGCGAGCGTTGCACGGCCGACATCGAGATCGGCCAGCGGGCCACCACCCTCTGTTACCTGGTGAACATTGTGCGGGATATCGGCCGTGTCGGCGAGACGCTTCGGTGGGACCCGGTTGCCGAGCGCTTCACCAACTGTGACGAGGCCAACGGCCTGCTGGACCGCCCCCGCCGCAAGGGCTGGGAACTGCCGAGCGTATAACGGCAATAGAAACGAAGGCTCTTTTGGGAAAGGATAAGCGATGAAATCATCTGTGTTGTGTTGGGGAAGAAGTTTGCTTGCCTTCGGCATCGTGCTCAGTGCAACCATGACGCTCCATGCGGAAGATAACGAGCAAGGGTTCGCGCCCATGTTCAACGGCAAAGACCTGACCGGTTGGGAAGGCGCGCCGGGCGCATGGAAGGTGGAGAATGGGGCGATTGTTGGGGAAAGTACCCCGGAGAACCCCACCAAGCGCAGCCATTACCTTTATTGGAAAGGCGGCGAGCCGGCCGATTTTGAAATGTGCTGTCGATACCGCATTTCGGGTGCAGGCGGGAACTCCGGCATCCAGTTCCGAAGCCTGGCGCGGCCCAACTGGGACAACTGGGGCTACCAGGCCGACATGGATACTGCCGGCGTCTACACCGGTTGCCTGTATCAGCATGAGCGCGGCCTGGTCGCCCAGCGCGGCCAGAAGGTCGTCATCGACTCGGCAGGCGAGAAGACGATTACCCAGTTCGGCGATCCGGCGGAACTGCTCAAGGTGGTCAGAGACAACGACTGGAACACGTATCGCATTGTTGCGAAAGGCCGGCATATCGCCCTTTGGATCAACGGGACGCTCATGTGCGAGGCAGAAGACCATGAAGCCAGGTACGCGCTGCCCAAGGGCATCGTTTCGCTGCAGATGCACGCTGGGCCGCCCATGCGTGTCGAGTACAAAGACCTTAAGATCCGAACGTTGTGAAATCGCATTCGGGATACTGCAACGAGCTTCTGCAAGCGTCCAGACCAGCACCGTGTTGATACTTAAGGAGTGATGAACCATGGCAAGGCAACGGATTCCACTTTCAATCATCCTGTGTCTGATTAGCCCGGCAGTCTGGGCCGATACGGCCGAGGAAGCAGTTGGCAAGCGGCCGTACGAAATGGTTTGGGCCGAACGGAATGAAGACGATCATCCGGCCCTGGTCGACTTTGAAAATCTGGATGGCTGGATGGTCGAGTGCACCGATGCGGAAGCCACGTTCACCCGAAGCCGCGAGGAGCAGCTTTGGGGGCAGGTAACCGTTCACGGGTCTCAGAGCCATTCTGAGTGGATTCCCCGCGAAGCGGCATGAGTGTAAATTCTCGTTGAAGTTGATTGGGTTGTCAAGTAGCGGCCCCGAACGGGGCTTAATCGTTTGGGGTATTCTCGCGGCGGCAGACCCCGAGCCGCAGAGGCGTGCTGGTTTTCTCGCGATACGGCCCGTATTGATCTTGCTCTTGCTCGTCGATGCCGGTATCGTCTCGCACCATGAAATTGCGGCCCACGACCGAATGTCCGAACTGCAAGAAGCTCGCTGGGCGAGTTGGCGAGTTGGAAGAGCAAGTAGCCGCCGCGCTTGAGCGAATTGCCGAACTCGAACAGCAGTTGGCCGCGGCACGCAAGAACTCCTCGACTTCCTCGAAGCCACCGTCGAGCGACATCGTTAAGCCGAAAAAGCCGCGTGGCAAGGGCGGCAAGAAGCGGAAACGTGGCGGTCAGCCGGGGCACGTGCGACACGAGCGGCCCGAGTTTCCACCGGAGATGGTCAACGAGTTCTTCTGCCACACACTCGGTGCGTGTCCGGAGTGCGGCGGCGAATTGCGATTCTCGCGCCAGGCCGATCCACGTGTCGTGCAGCAGGCTGAGATGATCGAGACCCCGCTTTGGATCACCGAGCACAAGATGCTGGCGTACTGGTGCCCGCATTGCCGTAAGGTGCATTACGCCCCCATGCCCGAGATGGTCGCGAAGACCGGGCTGTTCGGCCCTCGACTGACGACCCTGGTGGCCTTCATGAAGGGCGTCTGCCACGCCTCGTTTAGCACGATCCGCAAGTTCCTCCGCGACGTGGCCGGGATCAAGGTCTCGCGCGGCTATCTGGCCAAACTCATCGCCAAGGTGACCGAGTGGTTGACGCCCGCCTACGAGGAACTGCTCGCGCGCCTAGCCAGCGAAGCGTTCCTGAACGTCGACGAGACCGGCCACAAGGAAAACGCCAAGAAGTTCTGGACGTGGTGCTTTCGTGCCGAACTGTTCACGTTGTTCCGCATCAAGCCGTCGCGTGGTTCGGAGGTGCTCATCGAGACGCTGGGCGAGGAGTTCAACGGTGTGCTGGGCTGCGACTACTTCGGCGCCTATCGCAAGTACATGCGTCAGTTCGACGTGCTGGTGCAGTTCTGCCTGGCCCACCTGATCCGCGACGTGAAGTTCCTCACCACGCTTTCTGACAAGAAGCAGAAGGCCTACGGCGAGCGAGTCCGCGAAGCCCTGCGGGACCTTTTCGCGGTGATCCATCGCCGCGAGAAGCTCAGCGAGTCGGGCTTTGCGAGGAAGCTTCAAGCGGCCCGCGCCGAGGTTATCCGCGTGGCGACCACACGGGTGCCGCCAGGCAAGTACGCCCAGAACTTGGCCGCGCGGTTCCACAAGCACGGCGAGGCCTACTTTCAGTTCATCACCACCCCGGGCATCGAGCCGACGAACAACCTGGCCGAACAAGCGATCCGCTTCGTGGTGATCGACCGCCGCATCACCCAAGGAACGCGCAGCGAAACCGGCCGCCGCTGGTGCGAGCGGATCTGGACGACCGTCGCCACCTGCGCGCAGCAGGGCCGCTCGGTGTTCGCGTTCCTATTGGAATCGGTCGAAGCTCATCTTCACGGTGTTCCCCCGCCCTCGCTGCTGCCGTCAGGAAGCTGACGGCGTTCTTCTCTCAATGTCCCCTTGTCTCGCCCTGCGGCTCCGCGCTCATCCTCCGGCAGCCCCGTGAACGGTTACGGGGGCAGTATGTGGGAAAGCTGGTCTATCGCGGCACGGGCAAACGGCCGTTGGTTGTGGTGAAGCCGCCGGAGCCCATCGCAGTAACCGGTCCGTTCGATTGCA
Organism: Thermoguttaceae bacterium; assembly: GCA_040772845.1. Classification (GTDB taxonomy): domain Bacteria; phylum Planctomycetota; class Planctomycetia; order Pirellulales; family Thermoguttaceae; genus PWXP01. Next base: position 1,800,277 of record JAXGXG010000001.1, on the reverse strand, counting down.
TCAACTTCTGGGTGTACGGCAACAATTGGGCCTGGGTGGTCGACAAGACGACACCTCGCGTGGAAATCGCACTGCTGTTCCAGAACGAGTCTGGTGGAACCGTTCGCATTCCCATGGACCACGTCCGTTGGAGAGAATGGTGGGTCCTGCACCGCAAGCTCAGTGGCGCACAACGCGAACAGCTCGGGCAACACGCTTCACTGGCAGGCATCGAAATCAGCGGCGGGCGCAACGAGGAAGACCGTACGCTCTACTTCGACAACCTGGCCGTCTATCAGGAGGAACTGTCGCCGCTGGAGTTCGCGCCCAGGCCCCGGCGCAACCTGACTCTCTTTCCCGGCCAGAGTCCGGGCGCCAACACGGGTTCGGAAGCACTTCCGTTTCCCACGCGTGAAGAGACGATCTTGCCGGACAACCTCGCAAACGACTTCAAGGTAAGCCTCGAAGAGGCCAACGGCGTCTACAGCTTCCGCTACCAGGGATCCGACGGAGAACTGGTCTATCGCTATCAGCCTTCGACCGGTACGCTGGGCGACGTCACGGCCGAGTGGATCGGACGCGGCGAACCATTCCGGCCCATGGCCGATGGAGGCATTTGTTTCGCGGTCGACGACGGCGACAAGGTCGTCGCCCCCGACGCCATCGAACCGGTATCCACACAACGCGACGGCGATACGGTTGTTTCGGTCTGGCGATGCCGCGCCGGCGATCGTAACGTTGAGGTGAAGTACACGTTCCGCCTTTGGCAGAAGTCGCTGGTGGTCGATGTCGCATGTCTCGGCGGCGAGATAGGCGAGTTCCGAATCGGCCGGGCCGAAGGCGTGGAGAATCCTCGCCTGGTGACACTCCCCTACCTGGCCTGCGAGGCGCAGCGCCCCGCCGTGCTGGTCACGGGACCGGTGGAGCGGCCGCTGTTCACGTTTTCGATCATCGACTACTACCGCTCGAATGCCTCGTCGCTCTGGGCGATGAACAAGGTGGCTGAGGAGGGCGTCGTCTACAACGGCGGCAGCCGGTATACGCCCAAGACCGACGGCACGCGCAACGACTGCTTCGAACGGCTCTTCCTCACCGTATCGCCGCGTTTCGAGGAAGTGCTGCCCAACGTCGCAAATCCGAAGTCGCCCTGGATGCACGTGGCAGGCGAGCGCGTATGGATCGCCTACGGCGCGGGAAATCGCGAGCATGACTATGCTTACTGGAAGAACATCGCCCGCTACGGGATGACCAACGTGGTCATTACCGACCACGAGGTCGGCTGGCGCGACGGGGGCGAGAGTTTCACCATGCGCACCCGCGCGGCGCCCGGCAAAGGGGGCGACGAGGGGCAGGCCGACTACGCGCGCAAGCTGCATGCCCTGGGGTTCCGTTACGGCATTTACAACAACTACACCGACTATGCTCCGGTCAACGAGCATTGGGACGAAGATTATGTAACCCGCATGCCTGACGGCAACTGGCGGTCCGCATGGGCCCGCTGCTACAATCCCAAACCGTCACGGGCCGTGGAGCTGGAGGCCAAGCTGGCGCCCATCATTCAGCAGAAGTTCCAGCTCAATACGGCCTACTGCGACGTCCACACAGCCGTGCAGCCATGGAGCTATTGCGACTTCGATGCCCGTGTGCCGGGCGCCGGCACGTTCGCCGCAACGTTCTACGCCTACGGCGAGATCATGCTCCACCAGAAGAAGACGTGGAACGGGCCCGTCTACAGTGAAGGGAACAACCACTGGTATTATTGCGGCCTGACCGACGGCAACTACGGACAGGACCAGGCGGCCCGGCTGGACGAGAACCCGTGGCTGGTCGACTTCGATCTGCGGAAACTGCATCCGCTCTGCTGCAATTTCGGCATGGGCAATCCCGGCATGTTCTTTGGCCGTAAAGAGCGGCTCGGCGACACGCCTGCCGAGCGGGAGGCCCGGCTCGACCAGTTCCTTGCCGCCACCCTGGCGTTCGGCCACACCGGCTTCCTTGTGCGCGAAGGCGGTACGGCCCACACCGTTCGCAGCTACTTCACCGTGCAGCAGGTGCACAAGCATTACGCCCAGGAGACGGCCGACGAGATTCGCTACGCCGACGCGGAAGGGAATCTGCTCGATACGAGTGCGGCGGTGGCGTCGGGCGCGTTCAAACGGTCGCAAGTCCGAACCCGCTATTCCAATGGTTTGACCGTAACGGTCAACGGTCATCCGGCGGAAAACTGGCCGATCGACGGCTTCCTCCTCCCGCCCAACGGCTGGTGTATCGCAGGTACGCCGGATGTGCCGATTACGGCCTTCAGTGCCCTGATCGACGGTCATCGGGTCGATTACGTCGACGCGCCCGAGTATCTTTATGTGGACGGCCGCGGCCGGTTCACCCATTTCGAAAAGGCGGCCGCCGACGGCCAGGCAATCGCGCACAAGCGGCGGAACGGCACGTTCGAGGTCATTCCCGTCGAGGGTTGTGCCGACTTCGGCATTTCGCTCGATGGTCGCACCGCGACGGCGGTTGCACTCGACGTTGATGGAAAGGAAATGGGACCGGCCGAAACGCGGTTCAGTCGCGGGCTGGTCTATGTCACGCCCGTTCTCAGCGCTTTCAGCTACATTCTCACGCCGCAGTCGGCCCCGGCCGTCACCCTGTGTTGCGACCGCACCAAGGTGGCGCCGGGCGAGATCGTCAGCATTGCCGGCGAACAGAAGCACGAGTTCCGCATTCCGGAAGATGCGACGCCGGGCACGCGACTCTGGCAGTCGTTTGAAGAGGCGTGGATCGACTTCACCGTGGTTCCCCTGGTCGATGCGACACTCGAGATCGGCCCGTCGCTGCAACTCGAACTCGTTTCGCACCTGGGTACAACGGCCGATGCCATGGCAACCCTGGCCGGCCAGACGGAAGCGGTCGCGCTCAAGCCCGGGGCGCCGGCGCGCATGGAGTTCACGTTCGCACAGCCTGAGAAGGAAGAGGTCCGCGAACTACTGCTCGAAGTCCAGGCCGGTGATCTGGCGTACAATCGCCGCTGGTGGCTGAAGGCCGAGAACGCCATCGTCCCAATTGCCGAGTTGGGTGGCGAAACCGCTACCGGTGAGCGACTTCGCAAGGGCAATGAGGCTGTATTGGACGGCACAAGCGGCGCCCAGGCGCACCGGACCGAACGCGCGTGCGGCGGCGTGACGAAACCGGCCCTGTTCATGCACCCACCGTACAAGACTGGTGTGGGTTATGCCTTCGCCCTGTTCGCCCCGATCGAGCTCCCGGCCACGCCTGCCGCGGCCTTGCGGTGTGAGATCGGCAAGGCCGACGGCAGCGATGCAGGCGACGGCATCCTGTTCCGCATTGCCGTGGTGGCGTCTGATGGAACGGAGACGATCGTTGCCGAGCGGCAGTGGATCGAACATGCCTGGACACCGCTGGAGGCCGACCTGTCGCCCTGGGCCGGGCAGCGTGTGCAGTTGAAGCTCATAAGCGACGTCGGGCCGGCAGACAATTCATCGGGCGACTGGGCCTGCTGGGCCAACATGCGCATCGAGAGTCTCAAGCCGGTGCTCGATCTGACGCTGCACGACCGGCCGGTTGCGCTACGCTTTGAACCGGGCCCAAATCCGGTGGCGAACCTGACAACGGACCTGTTGCGCGAGGCCAGGTCGGCAACACTTCACTATCAGGCGATCGGTCTGCAATGCGGCGGCGAATATGTTTCGCAAGGTATCCTGAACGGCATCGCTTTGGGCGATATCCCATCGGCCGGCGGCAACGAGACGAAGGGCATTTGGGGCGAGGGCGCCATGCCGATCGGCCCGGACGCCATCGTATCGCTCGATCGGGTCAACCACCTTGTGGTCGACAACCCTGGCCGGGACTGCTTCAAGATCCGCCGTTTCTGGATCGAGCTGGAACTGGGCGACGGCCGCCGCTGTACGTCGCGCATCTCCACGCCGACCTACACGCAACCACCCGAATGGCTTCACGCCGAAGGAACCGGCGTCCCGTTCGGCGAACCGATTCGGGTGGAAATCCGATTCTGAGGCCCAGCATCACAAACGACCACGGAAACGAGTGGCTCATTCGTGGCCATGGATCCCCCATTCCACGTCTTCGCGAATGAAGGCTTCGGCCAAACCGGCCGAGTGCGATTCCAGGTACCGACGGAGCGCGTCCACTACCAATTGATTGAAATCCGCGGCCCATCCTGCTTGAACATACTCTCGCGCTTCCTCGAGCAACTTTTCGGGAAGCTCGGCTTGAATCGATGCCGTCATAACAAGTCCAGCTCCAGGTAGTTACGTTCCCACCACACTGCCATCGCACTACAGCAAATGACAGCCTACATATTTCACTCTACCCTTCAATCGGGCTGCGTGCAAGCCACTCTACGCCGCAGGAACCGGCGTCCCATTCGACGAACAGATCCGTGTGGAAATCCGGTTCTGAACTCCTGCTGGTGGGTCTCGTACCTCGCCCCACCCTACATCACCCGGCCACGAAGTTCACCAGGCGGCCGGGGACGACAATGGCCTTGCGGATGGTCTTGCCGGCCAGGAGTTCGGCAATCCGCGGATCGGCCTTGGCTGCGGCTTCAAGGGCCTTGGCATCGGCGTCGGAGGGGACGGAGATACGGCTACGCAACTTGCCGTTGACCTGGACCGGAACTTCAATGGTCGATTCGTGCAAAGCGGCCTCGTCCCACGCGGGCCAGGGCTCGTAGGCCAACGTGTCGGTATGACCCAACGCCTGCCATAATTCTTCGGCCAAATGCGGCGCAAACGGCGAGAGCAGAAGGATGAACCGCTCCATGGCCGAGATGGGCCGCACGGTCTGCTTGGTGAAGAAGTTCACGAACTCCATCATGCGGGCAATGGCCGTGTTGAAAGAGAGCTGCTCAACGTCCTCGGTCACCGCCCTGATGGTCCGGTGCAGCATGCGGCTCTGGTCTTCGTCCTGCTCGGCGTCGGCCAGGGCCTCGTGCAGTTGCATCTCCTCGGCCCGATCGTCGATCATCATGCGCCACACGCGATCGAGGAAGCCTCGCACCCCGTGCACCCCTTCCATACTCCACGGCTTGACCGATTCGAGCGGCCCCATGAACATCTCGTACAACCGCAGTGCATCGGCGCCGTACTCGGCAACCACCTGATCGGGATTGACCACGTTGCCGCGGCTTTTGGACATCTTGAACGCGCGACTGTCGATCTTGATGGCCGGTTCGGCTTTCAACACAAAAGCGTCGCCCTGCTTCTCCACGTCGTCTTCGGCCAGACGGACCGTCTCGACCACCTCGCCCGTACCGCGCACCACCTGCACGCCCTCGGCATTGGTGGCTACATCGGTTGCGCTTATCGACTGGCCGGCCGCGGTGCGGTAGCCGGTGAACTCCATTTCGCCCAGGATCATGCCCTGGTTGATCAGCCGGTTGAACGGTTCCGGCGAAGTCACGTATCCGCGGTCGAAGAGCACCTTGTGCCAGAACCGGGCGTACAGCAGGTGCAATACGGCGTGTTCGGCCCCGCCGACATACAGGTCGACGGGCATCCATGCCCGCTCGACCTCAGGATCGACCAATGCCTCGGTGTTCTTCGGATCGAGGAACCGCAAGTAGTACCAGCAGGAGCCGGCCCACTGCGGCATGGTGTTCGTCTCACGCTTGTAACGCTTGCCGTCCAGCGTAACGTAAAGCCAGCTCTCCGGCGCGGCCTCCAGCGGCGGTTCCGGCCGGTTGTGGGCCGCGTCGAACTTCATTTCGGGCGGCAGGTCCACCGGCAGATCGGCAGGTGTGAGGGCGCGGACGGCGCCGGTCGGCTTGCCGTCGGCATCGAGTTCGTGCAGGATAGGGAACGGCTCGCCCCAGAAATGCTGGCGGCTGAACAGCCAGTCGCGCAGTTTGTAGTTCACCGCGGCTCGCCCCTGGCCAGTTTCGGCAAGATCCGCGGCAATCTGCTGCTTGAACTCGTTGGTGGGTGTACCGTCGTACCGGCCCGAATTGATCGCCGTGCCCAGCCCCGTGAAGACCGCCTTGCCGGCCAGCACGGCCTTGCGATCCACGTCTTCCCCTTCGCCCGGATCGACCACGGCCACAATCGGCAGATCGAACGTCTGGGCGAACTCGAAGTCGCGATCATCGTGGCCTGGCACCGCCATGATCGCACCCGTACCGTAGCTGATCAGCACGTAGTCAGCCACCCAGATGGGAACCGGCTCGTCGTTGACCGGATTGATGGCGTACGAGCCCGTGAATACGCCCGTCTTGGTCTTCGCCAGATCGGTGCGGTCCAGGTCGCTTTTGCGTGCCGCCCGCTCGCAGTACGCGCGAACCTGGTCGGCGAACTCGGGCTGTGTCAGCCGCTCGACAAACGGGTGTTCCGGGGCGATGACCATGTAGGTCGCCCCGAACAGCGTGTCGGGCCGTGTTGTGAAGATTCGCAGTACGTCCTCGTCGGGCTGGGCGGGGAAACCACCCAGGCGACGATCGGCCTGCCAACCCTCGTACTCCTTCTGCGACGGGCCGGAAAAGGGGTCAGGAGCCTTTTCTGCGCAGCACCCTTCGGGCCGTTCCGGGAAGAGGCTCCTGACCCCTTTTCCGGCTGGCCCCTTTTCCGTCTCGAAGAAGCTGCCGATGAAGAAGTCGACCTCCGCGCCCGTGCTTCGACCGATCCAGTTGCGCTGCAGCATCTTGATCCCCTCGGACCATTGCAGGCCTTCCAGGTCCCGTTCGAGCCGGTCGGCGTACGCGGTAATGCGCAGCATCCACTGTCGCAGCGGAATGCGCACCACCGGATGCGAACCCCGTTCGCTTAGCCCGCCAATTACCTCTTCGTTTGCCAGGACGGTCCCCAGCGCCGGGCACCAGTTGACCGGGGCCTCGATCTGGTAGGCCAGCCGATGCGCGTCCTGGTAGCGGGCAACGGCCTCTGGGCCTTCCTCATGTACTTCCTCGGGGATCGGCAACTCGGCAATAGGCCGGCCCTTCTGCTGTTGGCCGTCGAACCACGTATCGAACAGGATCAGGAAGATGAACTGCGTCCAGCGGAAGTACTCGACGTCGGTCGTGGCCAGCTCGCGGCTCCAGTCGTAGCTGAACCCCAGCATCTGGAGTTGTCGGCGGAACGTGGCAATGTTCTTTTCGGTCGTCGCTCGCGGGTGGGTGCCCGTCTTCTTGGCATGTTGCTCGGCCGGCAGGCCGAAGGCATCCCAGCCCATCGGGTGCATCACGCTCACGCCGCGCATCCGATTGTATCGCGAGACGATATCGGTCGCCGTATACCCCTCTGGGTGGCCGACATGCAGCCCGTTGCCGCTAGGGTACGGGAACATGTCGAGCACGTAGAGCTTGCGGCCCTTGGGCATGTGGGGGCACTGGAAGGTGGCGTTTTTCTGCCAGTATTCTTGCCATTTCGGCTCGACGACGGCCGGATTGTAGCGTGGCATGGGGCGATCCGTTGCGTTCGGTACGTAGAGAGCACTGCAAAACTAGCCTTGCGGCAGTCAAGCCGCCGATTGTACCCCATCCGCCGCATTTCGGCAAAGGTGGGCCTGCCTCACTGCACCGGTTCGCGGCTGGCTGGGTCGGTATAGATGTAGCCGCGGGCAAGCGTGCTATAGTGTGCAACCTGCTGTGCCTGCCAGGCGGCGTCCTTGCCAAGCTGCTCGGCCAGCAGCGCCGCGACCGCGGGGGCTGCGTCTACGGACGCACGGGCGTCGAGCAGCAGGCAGCGGGTACGGCGGGCCAGAACGTCCTCGACCGTGCGGGCCATCTCCTGCCGAGCGTGCCAGAGGACCTCGACCTTCTCTACGGGCAAGTCCGGATGGAGCTTCTCGGCCAAGGCCGGCTCCTGCTGCCGAAGCCGGACGATCTGCGCGGCGTCGGAACCGTACATGCGTAGATTCGGCGCGTCGATCGCGGCTTTGGTCCAGCCGTGCACTTGCAGGCTTTCCGTGCTCGACCGCTCCGGCTCCAGTCCGGCCACGGTTTCGGCATGATCGATCACATCTTCGGCCATCTTGCGATAGGTGGTCCACTTTCCGCCGGTAATGGTAACCAGTCCGCTCTCGCTCACGACGATCGTGTGATCGCGCGACAGGGCGGCCGTATCGCTCGCATCGCCTGCCTTGACCAGCGGACGCAGGCCGGCAAAGATGCTCAGCACGTCCTCGTCGGCGGGGTCCTTCGCCAGGTAGCGGCGTGCGTGCTCCATGACGAAATTGCGTTCTTCGTCGAGCGCCCGCGGTTCGAGCGACGCCGACGGCAGCGGCGTATCGGTCGTTCCGACCACAACCACGCCGTTCCATGGCACGGCGAACAGCACCCGCCCATCCGACGTCTTCGGCACCATAATGGCCGCATCGCCCGGCAGGAACTCTCGCGGCAGAATGAAGTGGATGCCCTGGCTCACGGCCACCAGCGGCTGACTGCCCGGCTCGTCGAACCGGCGCACCGCGTCGACGAATACGCCTGTCGCATTGACCACCGCACGGCCGGCTATCTGCCACCGCTCGCCCGTCTCCACGTCTTCGACCGATACGCCTGCAACGAAACCGTTCTCCTTGACCAGCCCGGTACACCGGCAGTAGTTCGCCACGCAGGCGCCGAGGTCTTCGGCCGTCTGCGCGAGGTTGATGGCCAATCGGGAATCGTCGAACTGCCCGTCGTGGTAGATCACCCCACCAGTCAGGTGTTCGGTCTCGACGGTGGGAATGGCCTCGATGGTCTCGTTGCGACTGAGGAAGCGTGAAGGGCTCAGCGCGAGCTTGCCTGCCAGCCGATCGTACACCTTCATTCCGATGCCGTAGAACGGGCCTTCCCACCACTTGTAGTTCGGAATGACGAACGCTTGATCGCGGACCAGATGCGGCGCGTTGCGCGCCAGGCGTCCCCGTTCGCGCAGCGCTTCGAGCACCAGCGATATGTTGCCCTGCCGCAGATAGCGAACGCCGCCATGGACCAGCTTGGTGGACCGGCTGGACGTTCCCTTGGCGAAGTCGTCCTGCTCCACGAGCGCCACCCGATGCCCGCGTGAAGCGGCATCGACCGCAGCGCCCAGCCCGGTCGCCCCACCGCCCACAACGATAATATCGAACGGTTCCTTGCCGCGAAGCCGGTCGATCGATTCAGTTCGGTTCATTACCACTCCCTCCCAGGAAAGTCGTGTAGCGAATGCCAAGAATGGCAGAATTGAACGTTCATGTCAACCTAGAACCGGCAGCCCACGTTCACAACCAACCCCTGCAGAAGCAGGTCGTTGTTGTGCGGTCCCGTGGCGTCGTCGAAGATCTGGCACTGGTTCAGCCAGTCGTTGATCTCGTAACCGGCCATGGCCGACCAGCACCCGTATTCCAGATGGACGCCAACCACTGCCTGGAACGTCAGGGCGCCAAAGTCGCGGTCATTGATCGGAACAACGCGCTCGGACTGAACCTGCGGAGCCGTCAGATGGGTCACATCCCGGATGCTCCAATGGCCCAGCAGATAGGCCGTATAGAAGTTTGCCACGCAGTGGATTCGGCACGCCTCGCCGTCCCACACCGTCCAGGCGTTTTCCAGGCCGATCTTGGGCCCGATGCCCCAGAAGTCGTTCTGGATGTGCTCGCGAATGCTCTTCGAGACGGAAACGTCGTGGAACTCGGCGTCGAATGTCTGGTCGATCCAACCGGCCCGCAAACCGAAGATGGGGCGCATCTGCAGCGAGGGAAGCGGGTTGAACTGCCGCCCGAAATCGCAGTCGACCATATTGTAGTCGATTACCGACCGCACCTGCCCGCTATCGAAATAGGGTGGCGACGAGGCCGGGTCGTCCGACAGCGCCATTTTCCCGCCCATAAAGGCAGGCGTCAGATTCCCCGACGCCGAATCGCTGGTGGCCGTATGGAATCGCGTGTAGTAGGACTTCGCGTCCCAAGGGCCTTCCAGCCCTACACCGGCCCGAAATCCAGACTCGAAGTCGAAATCGATGGTCTCGTAGGCAACGAACTGATCGCTGGGCAGCCGGTTCGTATTGAGGACCCAGTCCACCGGCTGCGTGGCGCGCCAATGCAGGAAATCGGCAAACACTTCCATCGCCGGGGCTTTTTCCACTGGCGGCAGACATGCGACCAAACATGCGCACAGCAGGGCGCAAGCGGTTGCACGGCAAACCGCGTTGCGTTTGCCGCAGAACCCCTTTCGCACTTCCGGAGCGCGAGTTAGAAACCGACAGAAATACCGCATGTAAGACCCTGGATGGTTAAATCGCCGTGCATGGGCAACTGCTGAAACGTCGGCAGCCGCTGCTGGTTGGCCCACCATTGCAGTTCATATCCCACGCGCCCCGTAATGGTAACGGTCCCCTCGCGGACCCATTCCAGCCCGAGAAAGTAGTTCAAGTTGACGGCGCCCAGGCTCGAATCCTTCATACTGGTCGTAAACCCACCATAAGCGAGCTGCGGGAACTCCGAATCGGTTCTCTCGTACGTGTCGTCCACGTTCCATACACCCCACAGCAGGGCGCCCGAGAAGGAACCGACCACGCTCAGATTTGGAAATCGCGGAAACCGCCACCGGCCATCGACTCCGAACGTCGGGCCGAAGCCGTGGAAGTCGTGATCCACGCGTTCGATTGCCGACAGGCTGTTGGTGGTACTGTCCCAGTTCGCGTGGATCCTCTGTTCGATCAGGGCCGCTCTCAGACCCATCGACGGGCGAATCGAGGCGGATTCTCCCAGTGCAATGGTGCGGCCCACCTCGAAGTCGATCGCGTTCATCGTCAGGCTCCACCGCACTGCCGCCTGCCCGATCCGACCGGCATCGACGTTGACAAACCCGCTGAAGAACTCCGGCATGACAATCGTCTGGTCGGGCGCATGCGAGGCTTCGGCCACAGTGCGGAAGTGGGTCCACGACAGCTTCGTCTCCCATCCCCCATCGCCCGGATCGTGTGCAAACCCGGCGCGGAAGCCCGTATCCCAACCGAAGTCGACGTTCTCGCCGGAGAAGGTATTGTAGGTCTCCGAACGCATGTCCGCACTATTCCGAGTCGGACTTGACGGTAGCGTGTTTCGGCGATAATAAACCAGGTTTTCCAAGCGTATCCAACGCTATACCTACAGTTGAACGCGATCTAATAGTCAATACGCAACTCCAAAACGCCACCGTGCAGTGACATCAGGTTATTGAGCCGGCCCATGTTGTACGAGTAGAACTGCATCTGATTCAGCCATACCTGGGCCTCGTAACCCAGACGCACTGTCGTGGTCGCCCTTGCGAAGTACTGGGTCCACTCGACGCCCATCGCGCCGCTGATCATCGTGGCGGCGCCGGTAATGGGACTCGTCCGGATGGCGATCGATGAAACGGTCGGTATCGTTAGCGAGGTCGGGCCGTCGTTGCGATAGACGTCGCTGAACGTCCAATGCCCGAACATGAGCGATGCCGACGGCGTGCCGAACAGCTTCACCGTATAACGCGGCTTCGTATACCAGGGAATCTCCAGGTCGACACCCACCGACGGGCCGATCCCCCAGAAATCCTGCTTCAACTCCTCGGTTGCCGAGTCGAACAGGTAAATGTTTTCCAAGGTGTCGATCGGCTGGCGCCAGTTGGAATGAACCGACTGGCTGATGATCGCTGTTTTCAGCCCCACGAACGGCCGGATCACCAGGTTCGGCGCGACGGCGACCTCGCGTCGGAGTCCGAAATCGATCGTATGGAAGTCGAAGTCCCATTCGACATCGGCGCTGCGATAATGCGGCCCGAACAAGGCTCCGCCGTATTTCCGACGTAGAAGTTGCCGAGGAATGCAGAATAGACCTCTCCTGCCGCCTGGCTCGTCGCCCGCGTACCGAAGTTCGTATAGGAAACCCTCCCCTCCAGACCATTGCCGGCACGCTGCCCCATACCGACGCGAAAGCCTGCATTCCAATCGAACGGTGCGTCGACCAATGTGGCCGTTCCGACATACGCTCCCACCAGGTTGTTGGGCGTAATGACCTGGGCCCAGTTGTCTGCACTTCCCTCGCGCACGGTCCAGAACAGCGCGTTGGCAAACACGTACCGGCCGGCGCCCTGCCCGCAGGCCGGCTGGCAAACCGCGCAATCGTCCCCGGGCAGGCACCCGGTTTGCCCGCAAACGAACTCCGATTGCAGCCCCCCCGCATGGCATGCTTCCGCAGAGCAGCAGGCGGCGTCCCCGCACCCGACCGACCGGCTCGATGCCGTCAACCCTTGGGCGGAACACTCGACTGCTCCTAACAGGCACAATACCAGCAGCAGCAACGCCTGCAATGCAGATTCCCCACGTCGCCAAACGGCGCAGTATCGGCGGATTCGGTGACAGGCATCTCGACTCGCCATCGTCCACGCTCAGGGAAGAGAAGCAGTACCCCAACCGCATCGGCTGGCAGACGAGCCGGCGGCGCATCTTTCCCTATCGACAGACTTTGCGCAATCGGATTAGTCGTAACTCCAGATTCGTCATCGGCGTCGATTCGAGGTCGCGTCGATCGTCGTTTGCAGGCTTTGCGCTGCTCGAATTGCTGCGGCGTTGCTCATCCGTCTGCCGGATGAATACGGAAGAAGATGACGTAGAGTACCGGGACGACAAACAGCGTGAGGACGGTCGCGAAGCTGAGGCCGAACATGATGGTGATGGCCATGCTGTTGAACAGTGGGTCGGCCAGCAGGGGGGCCATGCCCACCACGGTGGTCAGCGACGCCATGGTCACCGGCCTCATTCGGCTGACGGAGGAATCGACGACGGCATGGTAAGCCGGTTTGCCGTCGCGAATTTCGTTGTCGATCTGGTCGAGCAGGACGACGGCGTTTTTGATCAACATGCCGAACAGGCTCATTCCGCCCAGCAGGGCCATGAAACCGAAGGGCTGGCCGGTCAGCAGGAGTCCGGTCGTAATGCCGATGATCGACAGCGGCAGGATGAGCAGGATGATCAGCGGCTGCCGGAAGGCATTGAACAGCGCCACCACGATCAACAACATGAGGATGGCTGCAATGGGCGTTTTCGAGAAGACCGTCGCCTGGGCTTCCGTCGAATCTTCGTGCATGCCGCCCCATTGGAGTTCGTAACCGGCCGGCAGCTTCAAGGCTTCGATTTGCGGGCGCAGCCGGTCGAAGACGGTGGTCGTCAGCGCGTCCTGCGGATCGCACTGGACGGTGATGGTGGGCCGGCGGTCGCGACGTCGGCGGACCGGGTCTTCCCACCTCAGCTCGATGTCGCTGACCACCTGCTGTAACGGAACACTGTTGTACGCGTGTCCCCAAACCGGGATGTTTCCCAGGTTGTCGAGGTCTTCGCGTTCGGCTTTGGGGGCCCTGACGAAGATGGGCAGCAGGTCGTCGTCCTCGCGATAGTACCCGACCGGCATTCCGCTGGCGCCCTGTCGCAGGGAGATAGCCATTTCGGCCCTTGAAGTAAACGTGCGGCGTCCTCGCGCTTGCGAGTAGACGGGTACGCATATCTTGGCCGGCTGTCGCCAGTCGTTCCGAACGTCCTTGGTATTCGGATCGGCCCGCATGATGGCTTCCACCTTTCGGGCAAGCTGGTGCAGTACCGTGGCGTCGGGCCCGCTGAGGCGCGCCTCGATATCGAAGGGGACCGAGGGGCCGAGGCAATACTGGCGCACGCGCGGCTCTGCTTGCGGGTAGTTCTCCTTCAGCCAGCTTTCGGTTGCCGTAGCCAACGGGGCAATGTCGGCCGGTGTCGCCACGTTGATCACCAGGTGCCCGTAGGTAGGGTTTGGAAGTTCGGGTTCGTATGGCAGGTAGAATCGCGGGGGGCCGGAGCCGATGAACGTTGCCACGCTCACCACGCCCGGTTGCCGGCGGAGATGCCGTTCGATTGCTTCGAGATCGTCCGCCACCGAGGTGATACGCGCGCCTTCCGGAAGCCAATAGTCGACCATGAACTGGCTGCGCGTGGCGTTGGGGAAGAAGATCCGGTCGATGTGCCCAAATCCCCAGATGGCCGTGCCCAGCAGGCCGGCCATGACCCCCAGTGTGACAAGCCGGTGGCGCAGGGCCTTCTCCAGTAGATTGGCATAGAGACGGTAGACGCGTCCGGCGTAGGGATCGGTGCCTGCCTGGCCCGGCTTGAGCTTCAGAAACATGTCGCAGAAGACGGGCGTTTGGGTCATCGCCAGCAGCCAACTGCCCAACAGCGAGACGCCGACGACAATGAAGAGGCTTTCGCAGTACTCGCCCGTGTTGTCGTCCGACAGGTAGATCGGCAGGAAGGCCAGGATGGCGACAAGTGTCGCGCCCAGCAGGGGCCACGCGGTAGTAACGACCGGCTGCACCACCGCTTGCATACGCGGTTCATTCTTCTGAAGGCGAACGAGGATCCCTTCGACCACGACAATCGCATTGTCGACCAGCATTCCCATGGCAATAATGAACGCGCCCAGCGACGTGCGTTGCAGATCGACGCCGACGGCCGAAAGCACGATCAAGGTGCCCAAAATGGTCAGCACCAGGCCGCTGCCGATCAGCAGGCCGCTCCGGATTCCCATAGTTACCAGTAAGACGGCAATGACGATGACGACCGACTCGATCAGATTGAGCATGAAGCCGTTGATGGCCTGCTGCACGTTGTCGGCCTGAAAGGCGATCGTGCCGACTTCCAGCCCCACGGGGAACTCGGCCATGAGTTCGTCGAGCCGGCGGTGAACGGCTTCGCCCATCTCCACGACGTTACCGCCCGAAATGGTCGATATGGCCACACCGATGGCCGGCCGCCCATTGAACCGCATCATGCTCATCGGAGGGTCCAGGTAGCCGCGTTCAATCGCGGCCACGTCGCGCAGCAGGACGAGATCGGTGGACGGGGCGCCGACGGTCATCGGATCGCTTGGATTGCCCCGCACGACCAGATTGCCGATCTCCTCGACGGATTCGAAGCTTCCACTGGGCGCCAGGCGAATACGTTCGCCGTCCAGGTCCAAGGCCCCGGCATCGACCACCTTGTTGTGCCGTGCGAGCGTTTCGAGGATCATCTTCGGATGAACCTTCAGCTCGGCCAACTGCGGACGCGAAATCTCGATGTTGACCACTTCCGGTTGGATGCCCCAGAGTTCCACCCGGGAGACGTCGTCGACCAGCAGCAACTCGCGCTGGAGGATGTCGGCGTAGTGCTTCAGATCGGCATAGGAATAGCCTTCGCCCGTCAGGGCCAGTATCACGCCGTACACGTCGCCGAAATCGTCGCGGACTTGCGACGGTCCGGCGTCCGGGGGCAGTTTGGACTGCGCATCGGTCACCTTCCGACGCAGTTCGTCCCACACCTGCGGCAGACGATTGCCCCGATACGATTTGTCGATCTCGGCATAGACAATCGACACACCGGCCCGCGAAATGGAACGGACCACGTCCAACGCGTCGAGCTGCTGCACGGCCCGCTCGATGACGTCGGTTACCTGCTCTTCCACTTCGACCGGCGATGCACCCGGATAGCGAGTAACGACCAGGGCGGTCTTGATGGCGAACTCGGGGTCTTCGAGCTTGCCCAGTTGGAAGTAGGCACGCAGGCCGCCGACGACCAGCAGAAGCGTGGCAAACACGACGACGACCCGCTGTTTGACAATGAACTCCACCAGCTTCATAGCGTCTCACCCCGATGGACTGCCGGGCGATCCGAGTTGGTGCGAGAGGGCTCCATACGGACCGGTTGCCCTTCATAGAGCAGGGGCGCACCGGCGGTGACCACCCATTGGCCCGATTGCAGACCGCCGGTGACTTCCACACCGTCGTTGGTCAGGTTGCCGAGCGTAACCGGCTGGCGGTGGACCACGTTTTCCTTCGGATCCACGATCCAGACGCACGGTGTTCCCTTGTCATCAGGTAACGTGGCGGTAGACGGCAACAGGAAGCCGGCCGAGGCAGGCGAGGGCTGGCGAATCTCCATTCGCACACGGGCGGTCATGCCAGGCTGAACCGTCAGATCGGAAGGCAGGGCAAGCGTGACCGTCATGGGATAGGTAAGTTTGCCATGCTGGATGGCCGGCCCCACCTCTTTCAGCGTTGCAGGCAGCCAGCGGCCGGGATAGGCGTCCAGTTCACAAACGAAGTTGCTGAATCGATCCTGCTGAATGACGACGTCCTCGGGAATACCCACGGTCACGTCGATAGCGGAGCAATCCAGCAGGCTTACGACCGGATGGCCGGCGGCGACGGTTTCGTAGTTCTCAACATATTTCTGCGAGACAACACCGGGAAACGGGGCCCGCAGCGCGGTGTCGTTCAGAGCATTTCGAGCGGCCGCCAACTGGGCCTTGAGTCCGGCGATCTTGGCCTCCATGGCTTCGATTTCCTCCAGCCGCGCCCCTTTCCGGGCTTTCTCAAGTTGCTTCTCGGTGGCTTTCACCTCGGCCTCTGCTACGGCGAACGCGGCTGCGGCATTGTCGAATCGCGACTTGGGAACCGCACCGTCTTTGACCAGGGCCTCGAAACGATCGCGAAACAGCGTGGCTTCGTGCAGTTTCGACTTGGCGCCGTTGAGTTTGGCCTCCAAGGCGGCGATGTCCTCGGCACGGGCGCCTTCCCGCATGGCCTTCAAACCGGCCTCGGCCTCGGCCAATCCGGCTTCGACACGGGCGACGGCCAATTCGAAGTCGCGCGGGTCGATCTGGGCAATCACGTCGCCTTTGGCCAGCCGCTGCCCCACCTGAATACTGAAGGTTTGCAGTGGACCGCTGACACGGAACGCCAGTTTCGATTCTCGCAATTCCTTGGTAACCCCCGAGAACTCTCGGTGGCAGACCAACGGCGCACTGTTGACCTGCACGACGCGCACCGGCCGCGCCAATGGGACCGCAACGTTGGGACTCCCTTCCCCCGTCTGCCCCATTCCGAAATGCAAGACGGCCGCCGCCGTGACCAGAAGCATGCCCGATGCGGCGAGCCACCTGCCCGGTTGCTTCCAACGTCGTGCGGACGACGCGCGCGTACTCGTGCGCGGTTGAGACGCCGTCCGTTTGTCAGACGCGGTTTCGTCGGAAGAAGCTTTGGTATTCACGTTGTTCGGTGTTCCCATACTGTGCTTTCTCGTGTTTGTCACCAGCAAGTTTCTTTGCAGTGTTCTGTGGTCGCGTTTCATGGGCTAGGGGGTTTCAGTTCGCCTTCACGGACAGGTGCAGGCAGTGGCAGTCCCAGGTTGCTTACCATATTCCGCGCAACATACCTTGCCGATTGTTCGATGAACTCCGGCGAATAGGCGTCTTCATCGCGATTGAGCAATTGGTTGATCACACTACGCGCCATCAGGAAATAATGGATCTGGCCGGTCAGGCACATCCGCCACAAGTCGGCCTCCGTGGAATGGAGGCCCGGCACACATCGCAGCAGCATGTCGCGGATTGCCTCGTCGGCCGGACGCAGCACCTCGGCAATCGTGGCCGAGACATCTTCCGACGCATCGACCACGGCCCGATTGATCAACCGTTCGAGCCATCGCGGGTGCTCGGGCGCAAGATAGTTGCGGAACAGTCGCAGGACGAACTCGTAGAGGAAATCGGCCGCTTCCTGAGGGGTGGCAATCGTCACCTTCCGGACCAAGGCAACGGTGTCTTCCGCGTTGATGTGGTGCTCCAGGGCATAACGAACGGTTTCCTGGTAAAGCCCGACCTTCGAGCCGAAATGGTAGTTGACCGCCGACAGCGTGGCGCCTGCCTTGCGGACGATATCGCGTATGCTGACCCCGGCGAGTCCCTGTTCGGCGAACAGCTCACCTGCGGCCAGGATGAGAGACCGTTTGGTATCGACGGTGGAGTCGCTAGTGCTCATGGCAAAGGGTTTCGGCAGAAAGGCGTGAGACAGTTTTCCCTTGTATATTCTAGTACGAACGTTCGTTCGAGTCAACCCTGCAAACTAGTTGCCTGGCGGGGATACGTGGGGCCGCGAATGATGGCTGGCGGTCGGCAGTGCATAGAAGGGGGCGCTGTTTGTGTCCTATCAGAAAAGGATAGGCCACATGATGCAGAGCCTGGGCAATCTGGGGGTGATTTACGGGAGCCGTGACAGGGTGCTGGAACGGACTTGCACGGCTGAAAAGGGCCGCCGTCGGGCTTGCCCTGCCTGGAGCCGTGGTCCGTTGGCTACTGGTTCACGACAGGTAGGGTGGGTCAAACAAGCCGCTTCCTTGGTGGGTCATCGGTCGCGAATGCCGGCGTTTTTCCAAGCGGCGGGTTGGAAATCAGCTCGGTTGCGGCTTGTGCGGACCCACCAATGATCTACGCGACCTTGACCCACCCTACGTAGATGAATAATCCGGGTTCGCTGGATGACCACGGCTCCAGGCGAGGCAAGGCCGCCGGTGGCCCTTCCGTGAAATGCAAGTTCGCTGCTGCACCCGCCGTGACGTCAGGGTGCGCCTTAATTGAACTGGCGAATTCGGGGCGATTATTCCGATTCTATGGATTACGCCGATTCCGCGCCGGTGTCACTGGCGGTGTGCGGTGGCGGCTTTGTGTCTCTGTTCCGGTCTCGTCTTCTGTTCCTTCCATGCAAACACGAATTGTCATTCGCCTCGGGATCCTGGCCGCTGCGGCTGCAATAGGCCTGGGACTCGCCGCACTGCCCACACATGCAGAAACGCTTGGCGATGCCTGGTCCATTGCCCTTTCGGTCGATCAGCGACTGCAGGCGACCGCACTGCAGACGGAATCGGCCCGTTGGGAGCACTCGGCTGCCAAGGCGCTCCGAAAGCCGAAGCTCAGCCACGCAACCGCGTATACGGCCCTTTCGGACACACCGACGTTCAGCGCGGCCATTCCGGGGTTGGGGGCATTATCCATGCCCTTTTTGCAGGATGAGTTCGCGCTGAATTCGACCATGGTGGCGGTGCCGCTGTATACGGGGGGCAAGATCAGCAGTACGATTGGCGCGGCTCGCTCGCAGGTTGCCGCTGCGGAGCAGGAGCAGGTTCGGACCCGGCTCGATATCAAGCTGGAAGTCGCCACGGCCTATGTGACGGTCCTGCGCGCCCGCCGGGCGGTGCAGGTGGCCGAGGCGAACGTGGCGAGTCTTCAGTCGCACGTTCAGGTGGTCAGCCGTTTGTTGCAGCAGGGAATGGCGGCCCGCAACGACCTGCTCTCCGCCGAGGTGGCCCTGGCCGACGCCCAGCAGCGCGCTTTGCAGGCGGCCAACGGTGACGACATTGCCGGAGCGGCGTACAATCGGCTTTTGCAGCGTCCGCTGACATCGCAGGTGGACGTCGAGGAATTGGAGGTCTTCCCGCCGGAAGAAAGCCTTGAGACGCTCACGGCCCGGGCACTGGACCTGCGGCCGGAGTTATCACGACTTACGGCTCAGGCGCAGGCTCTGCAGTGCCAGGCGGAAAGCACCCGCGCGGGCAACCGCCCGCAACTGGGCATCTTGGGCGGCTACACCTATGTGGAGAACGAGCACATGGCGCCGGAGGGTTACGGCTCGGTGAGTTTTGCCGTGGAATGGACGCCCTACGACGGCGGCATCAACCGATCGCGCAGCAATGCGATGGAGCAGAAGGCCAATGCTGTAAGTCGTCTGCGGAGTAATGCTTCCACGATGATCCAACTCGAGGTGCGCAAGGCATGGCTCGATGAGCAGGAGGCGCGCCATCGTATCGAGGTAACGAGCAAGGCAATTCGGCAATCGGAAGAGAACCTTCGCGTCACCCGCAGTCGGTACGAGCAGGGCGAAGGCACGAATACGGAAGTGCTCGATGCCGAAACGCTCCGCACGCTTACCTACACCAATTACCACAACGCCGTCTACGACGCCATCCTCGCCAACTACAAGCTTCAGCGAGCGGTCGGCGCGCTCTAGCCCGGATGATTCATCTACGTAGGGTCAAAGTCGCACAGATCGTTGGTGGGTCCGCACAAGCCGCAACCGAGCTGATTTCCAGCCTGCCGCTTGGAATAAGGCCGACACCGGCGACCGATGACCCAGCAGAAGAAGCGGCTTGTTTGACCTACCCTACCTGTCGCAAATAATCCGGGCTACGAACGATTTCCGGTTCGCTTTCCGCCGGTGGCGCGTTGCCAGGTGTCGCGGAGGAATTGGACGGTTGCTGGGAGTGTGTCGTCAGGCGGGCCGGAAAGGGCGCGGCATTCCAGTTCGGCGAAGCCGTTGTAGTCCATCTCCTTCAAAGTCGCGAAACCGGGGCGGAAATCGGTAGAGCCGGAGCCGGGCTCCGTGCGGCCGACGGGCTCGGCCAGGTGGACAAGCTTGAGATACGGGCCGGCCGAACGGAGCGCCTCGGAGACGTCCGACTCCTCGGTGTGCATGTGGTAGAAATCGGCCGTAAGGCCGATACTGGGGTGTCCGATGCGACTGCACAGCGCGGCCGCGTGGCCGATCTGGTGCAGATAATCCGATTCGCTCCGGTTCACCGGCTCCAGCAGTAGCGTTACGCCTCGCTTCTGCGCCTGATCGCCCAATTCGGGCAACTGCTCCAGGAGCATGGCGTCCAAACGTTCCCGGACCGATGGAAATCGGTCCGGGACGGAGATGCGCTGCGGATTGTCTTGAACCAGAACGGGCGGCATGTTCAACGCGGGGATGCCAAGCGACTCGCATACGTCGAACAGATCGATCAGCGACTCGCGACACTGCTGCCGTGCGGCCGCGCGCGGACTGAGCAGGGAACCTTTGAAACCAAGCGAAAGCGACGCGATCGGCAGCGGCGCGTCGTTCTTGCAGGCGACAAGCGGGGCGAGGAAATCGTCCAGGTAACGGCCTGGCGCGGATATCGCGTCGAACCCGTAACGGGCCGCCCTTTCGATACGCTCGCGCACCGTGTCGCCTGGCAGGAGTTCGAGCCGGCAGGAGAGCCGCAGCGGCGTCGCCTTGCAAGGTCCGAAATGGGGTTCTATCTGCATGGTATCTCGGATACTACTCGTAAGTTCGCAAACGGATTGCGGTCGTAGGGAAGTCATCGGGCAGCGGTAGCGAGCACTTGCCGGTGGCTAACCACTCGACGCCGCGGATCAGCGTTACCTGGAATCCGACGCACTGCATCGACTGAAGCGTATTGCCGGGCTGGCGCATCATGACGTGCCCCATGGTATTCGTCAAGCACTTCCCCTTGCCGAAGGGAATCCACCATAACACGGGTTCCTCGCGGCCCGTGCCGCCCTTCGCGGCGTCGGAATAGCCGGAAAGGAGGACGTGAATGTCGTTCTGGTCGATCCGGCTGCGTGGGGCATGGTAGAACTCGTCGAGTGCATGGACCCACTGCTTCGGGAAATCTCGCGTGATGGGGTGCTCCGCGTCGCGCGTGGTCATCTTCCAGGGGTAGTTGCTACCGTGAGAGGCGGTCGGTCCCTCGCCCGGTTCGTCGCGCACGAGCCGGCCTTGCTCGTCGTAATAGAGGCAATAGCCGAACGTCGGGTTCCGCCACAGCAGGCCCACCATGTCCTCGTACGCCTTCCAGCCCGGAAAGGCGTTCTTGGCCGCGTGGATGACCATCGCGCCGCCCCCGCCGGCTACGTATTCCTCAAATGCCTGGTTGACCGGTTCCGGCCAGCGCTGTTGGTTGTAGTCCACAATCACGCACTGGTAATTGCTGAACTCCGGTCGCCAATCGCTCCAGGCCGTTTCGGGCGAGCCTTTTTCCGGTGTTCGAGTCACGTCGGCTTCGATGCCCGGTTGTGCCTGCAGAATCTTCTGCATCATGACGGACGATTCTTGCCAGTCGTGGCTGTGCTGTCCGGTAGCGATCAGAACCCGGATCGGTTCAGCCAGGGCATTGGCGGACGAGAGCAGCATGCACGCCAGCGTTACTATCGCCAGGCCAGTTTGTTTCCATGGGAAAGACTTCATATCAGATCACCGCCGGCAGTTGATAGGGTTTGCGTTGCGGGCGTTGAAGATAGGAGTTCGCTTCTTCGTCGCCGGGGAAGATCTCCTTCTCGGGATCCCAGGTCAGTTTACGGCCAAGTTCGCGGGCGATGTTGCCCAACTGGCAGATGGTGCAGGCGCGGTGTCCGCTCTCGACGTCTGCAGCCGGTTTCTCGCGCGAGCGGATACAGTCGAGCCAGTTCTGGAAGTGATGGTCGCTCTTGTAGACCTTCACGGCATCGGCCGGAAGCGGTTCTTGCGAAAGGGCAATCGGGATCGTATTGAACCGGCCGCGATGCTCGACCAGTCGTCCCCGCTCGCCGTAGAAGATGGCGCCGAACGCGGACGGTTTCTCCTCGGGCTCTTTCAACTCGCCGGAAGGCGTCTTCTCAAGCAGTTCCGGCGGGAAGCCGAGGTGCAGTTTCACGCCGTTGGCATAGCGGTACGTGAGGCGGGCATTCGGACTGATGCTCTCCGCCCAGACCTCGACCGGGCCCGTGTCGTCGGCGCCGAGTCCCCATTGGACGATGTCCAGGGCATGGGAACCGGAATTGGCCAGATTGCCTCCCGAGTATCGCCGCAAGTTGTGCCAGCCGGGGTTGTTGTAGGTCCGATACACGCGTTCGCTGTAGGCGACCGGTTCGGTTTGCCCGCACCAAGTATCCCAGTCCATCCCCTCGGGAATCGGCTCGGCGGGAATGTCGAAATCGGAGTAGGGGCGGGGACTGCCCCACTGCTGGCAAACGACGTCGGTAATCTTGCCCAGCCGGCCGTTACGCAGCAGTTCGGTCGCCTCGCGATTGCGGAACGTGGACCGCTGTTGGGTGCCTACCTGGAATACTCGGTTATATTTCCGCGCGGCTTGCACCATGGCCCGGCCTTCGCGGATGGTCAGGCTCAAGGGCTTTTCGGCATACACGTCCTTGCCGGCCTGGCACGCGTGGATGCAAGGCAGCGCTCGCCAGTGCTCGGGCGTGGGGACCATGACCGCATCGATGTCGTCGCGGTCGAGAATCTTCCGGTAGTCCTGGTACACGTCGATCGAGGCGTCCTCGCCGCGGAGCACCGTTTCGCGATAGGCGTCGATATAGAGCTTGCATTTCTCGAGGTACACGTCGGCGACCGCGACGACTCTCGCCTCGCCCGGAACGCTTGGCGCCGATCGGAGATCGCCGAGCATCTGATGGGCGCGGCGTCCGACGCCGATCCACGCCAGATTCAGCCGATCGTTTGCGCCGGCACGGCCCGGCGCCGCCAGGACACTTGCCGGAAAGAAATATGGCGCCGCCACGCCTGCCGCTGCGGCCAGACTGCCGGCCAGAAAGTGTCGACGTGGAACGGTGGGCGAAGGGTTCATCGGAATGCTCCTGACTTGTTGAAGTGGGAAGGGTGGTAGGAAGGATACATGGTTTCTGCAGCGTGCTTCCGGCTGTCCCTTGCGATGCTTGGGTATTTTATCGGGGGGGGCAGCATTTCCGCGCGTTTCATAACTGACTTGTATCGACGGGTTCGCCGTCGTTCCGATTGCCCAGGCGGCTGTGGACCGTCAGGTCGATGCTGTACGACAGCGAGCGAACCGAACCGTCGCAGAGCGCGGCATTCCAGCCGGTCACATGGGCACTACCGATGCCATGGTAGTCGTTACCGGTCTGATCGGGATACGGTCGACTTGCACGGCGCAGCACGTCGGGATTGGACCCGATGTATAGCGATTCGTTGTCTTCGCCGTCGCGGCCGGTCGTGTAGTTGTCCGGGTTCAGGTATTTTTCCATAAGCAGATAGGTATTGGACATGCCGTCGCGCACAAAGGCCGGGGGCACTTCGCTCCGCTGGGTGATGACGCCGGGGCATGTCCCGGTCCACCAACTGGTGAAGGTCCCGTCGTCGGCCTCTTCAAGGGATGTCGGTGCGTTGCCGCTGCCCACCCCGGTGCCCAAGGCGACATAGTCGGACCTTCCGCATACGCTGGGCCGGTCGGAGTTGACGAAGTTCCAGGAAGTGCTTGAGGAAAAAGGGTAGGCTATGGGGCGTCGCCGGGTAGGGCATGCAAAGGTAGGGAGGGGAGTCGACTGCATTTGCTTGGCTCCGGCAAGCTGGCCGGCGGTCAGTGTGTCCGGCTTGTTGTCGCGCGGCAATTCGTACAACGCTTGCTGTTCCAGGAACGGCAGGATGTTGTAGCCCCATCCGCCGGGCTGCCGAGCCCCGAAGCCACGGTCGGGATCGCCCACCCATTTCGGCCCCCAGCCGCCCGTTGGGAAATGGCCGTGCGCATTGCAGTGCGAAAGGATGGCCAACGACAACTGCTTCAGATTGTTGGAACATTGAAGTCGCCGAGCCGATTCCCGCGCGCTCTGGACCGCCGGCAACAGCAATCCGATCAGGATACCGATGATCGTGATGACGACCAGCAATTCCACGAGCGTGAAACCGGTAGCCGGCCGGCTTCGACGCTGCAGAAACATACGCATTCCTTTCTCGATTCGTACCTCTGCGATCATCGAGGATTCGTTCTTCTGCGCCGGCGGAGTACGGGCGCCATCGCCAGGCATACCGTCAGCAAGACGAGGGTTGATGGTTCGGGGACGAGTCGTCCTTGAATTCGAATATTGTCGATACGTGAAGCTGCGGCCGATCCGGCGTAGGTGAAACCCAGTTCGTAGATTGCCGAGAAATCGGGCGTTATGGCGCTACCGATACTCGAATCGGTCGGATCGAACGACAGCCAGTTGAGCGAGGAAAGGTCGATAGACGCCGTTTCCCACCATCCGCTTGCTTCCGAGCCAACGTAATTGTATACGTTCTCGCTCACGACGTACTCATCACCCGGGGCGGTTGCCAGGAGGATGCGAAACGCTCCGCCCGTATTGTTTCTTTGGATGAATTCCAGGTCGGGCGTAATGCTTGCATCGGTGAAGTCCCAGTACCTCCACGACTCCGACGACTTGAACGTGAATGCCCAATTCGTGTCGGTGCAGTAGGCGTATCCCGAGCGAGAGACCACCGCCGAGTTGTTCAGGCCTATCGCCAATCGCGAGTCGGTCATGTGCAACGTGCTATCCAGTGGCTCGTTCTGTTCGCGGCCATTCTCTAGGACCCACCCGGCCTGCCAGACTTCGTAGCCCAGCTCCTCAGCCTGCACGTGACGGGCTGCCGGGAGGAGGGCGACCGCCAGCAGAAGGATGCTTGCTGCGTGACGCATGGTGTAACCTTTCCTGAGAAGATGGGATTGGCTGCGATGAAACGGGCACTCGCCTCGCCCCGGCCAAAGGCCGGTAGGGCAGTCGGCAGGCTTTCGTCGCAAAGCCGAACGAAAAACAACGTATGCCTCGACACGGAAACGGTCTGCCTCGGAGTTGAACAGGCCGAGGCCTGTGAGCAACCGCCCGTTAGCTTAACAGGGCAACAGTCACCGGCGTTAGCGATTAAGCGCAAAAGTTTTGCCATTATGCGCAATTCTCGGGTGACGTTGAGCAGGAAATGGCAGTCAGGACGATCGGCCGGGGGGATGGGAGGGATAGGGGTTCCATGGCCGGTTTGCCGGAGTGCAGGATTCCGGTGGATGCTTCTGTGGCGAGGCATCCTTGCCGTTCGCCGGGCGCCGAGTACCATAGAGGGCTGCTGCTGCATGGAATGTACTGACTGCCTTGAATTGGCCCTCAGATCGCTATGAACTCGACCCCGCGCGTCCTCATTCTGGCTTCGCCGTTTATCGGGTATCTGCGGGGGCTGATGCGCGGGATTGCGCGATATGCGCACGCGCATGGCCCCTGGGAGTTCTTCGTGTCGGGTCTGACGCCCGGAGTGCCCCTGCCGGCTTTGCAGACATTCGGTGGCCGGCTGCTGGTTTCCAATCCGTCGGCGGGCCGGCCGGATTGGCTGGCCGGCGATATCCGGCGCCGGGGCATTACGGGTGTGATCGGCCGGATGTCCGCGCCTGCGGTCGCCGAGGCCGTGCTCGCGTCAGGCCTGCCCACCGTCGCCCTGGACATGACCGACAAGCACCTGGAAGCGGGCAATCCGCTTTCCCGCTTGCCCGATGCGACAACCGATTGCCACGCAGCGGGCCGCCTTGCCGCGGAGCATCTGCTTGGGCTGGGATTGCGCCGGTTCGCCTTTGTCGGGCAGGAAGAGCAGGCATGGTCCTACCGTCGGGAGGCCGGGTTTCGCAAGCGTCTGGCCGAGGCCGGCTACGAGTACACGGCGTTCACCAAGACCCGCGTACACGGACGAAATGCCACCACGCGCACACGCGCCCGCCTGACGCAGTGGCTGCGCGGGCTTGGCCGGCCCGCGGGCGTCTTTGCCGGAAACGACTATGTGGGCCGCGAGGTGCTCGATGCGTCCCTTGAGGCAGGCATCGAGGTGCCGGACCAACTGGCCGTGGTCGGCGCCGACGACGACGACCTGTCCAACGAGCTGGCCAATCCTCCGCTGAGCAGTGTCTCCTTCAATGTCGACGACGGCGGCTATCGCATTGCCGAGTTATTGGACCGGTTGATGGCGGCAGGCGTCGATTGGCAGCGGGGCGCGCCGTCGCGTCTGGTGATCGAGGCCGTACGCGTAGTGGCACGACCGTCCTCGGCCGCTATGGCCGTGGAAGACCCTTTGGTCGCCGCCGCCTTGCGGTTCATTCGGACCCATGCGAAGGAGCCGATTGGCGTCGCCGACGTGGTGCGGCATTGCGCCGTGTCGCAACGCAGCCTGGGACTGCATTTCCAGGCTGTGCTGGGCAGTAGCGTCAAGGCCGAGTTGCAGCAGGCGCGCATCGACTGGGCCAAACGCCTACTGGCCGAAACCAGTCTCTCCATCGAGAAAGTTGCCGAAAACGCCGGCTTCGGTAGCTTAAGCTATTTCTGCCATGCCTTTCGCCGCGCCACAGACTCCACACCGGCCGAATACCGTCGCAGGTACAAGGTTCGCTGAGCGACGCCCGGTCGGTACGACAGTGGGTGGCACTGCCGTCTCGGCAGTGGGTGGCACTGCCGTCTCGGCAGTGGGTGGCACTGCCGTTTCGGCAGTGAATCTTGGTTCGTTTCCTTGTAGCCCAAGGGTGGGCTGTTAAAAAGTTGGGGTTGCGGCGATTTGGGGTTGCGCAAGGTTTGTTCCCGTTCCAGGGTCCGATAGGTCTTCTAGCCGCGCAACCTGAGTGTCCGGTTGAATTGTGTCTTTGATCCAAACTTGAACGTGCCCGATGTAGCAGGGAGGTAAACCGGGTCTGGCGTGTTCCGGCACCGCCTCCGGCGAATAGGCGAGGATGAATGGCCGTTGGTACGCGGCGTGTGGGACTCGGAATCGTACGGTAACCGTTCACCGAGGACGGTTACCCTCGTATGCAGTGGAGAAACCGCTTGCGCCACCGACCCGTGAACGGCTACGGCGTTCGCCTCGCAGCAGGTGCTAGAATCGGCTCTGGTCAACCACCTCGCCCGACGCGCGGGCGCCGAGCACGCGGTGGGTTGCCGGGTCGATGCTATAGCTGATCGGACGCACCGAGCCGTCGCACATAGCCATGTTGAACGCGCCGGAATGGGCGCTGCCGAACAGGGCCGTAGCCAGCCAACTGGGGCGGTCTTGAGCAGGGGCAATCGCCGTGGTGCAGTATCCATCCTGATCAAGGCCGGAATACATGCACTGATTGTCGGGGTGTTCTCCTGTAGCATAGTGGTCGGGGATGAGATATTTCTCGCCAACCATGTACGTATTGCTTAGGCCGTCGCGGATCATGGCGGCGGTCACCTCGCTCCGCCGGTAGGAAATGCCATCATATTCTTTGCCGCTTTGGTAGCTGTCGATCCACTCCTTTTCGCTAAGCTGGTCGGCTGCAGAATAGGAAGAAGGCGAGCTGCCTCCCAGGTACCCGATACTGCCGATATTGCCGGCGTAGTCGCTACGGGCGACTACCGATGTGGAACTGCAAAGGTAGTAACCGCTGACGTTCGGATACGCAATTGCGCGGCGGCGGGTGGGACAGTTGCAGAACGAAAGCGGCGTGGCGAGCCGTTCTGCGACGCGGTCGGCTTTGTCGCTGTCGGCCAGCCCCGCGCCCAGCGACCAGAGCGACTCCTGCTCTATGAAGGGAAGGATATTGTACGTCCAGCTACCGGTTTGGCGACGGTTGAATCCGCGGTCCGGATCCCCGACCCAATTGCGGCCCCAGCCGCCGGTGGGAAAGAAACCGTGGGTGTGTTCGTGGTTCAGAAATGCCAGGCCGATCTGTTTCAGATGATTCTGGCATTGCAATCGCCGCGCCGCCTCCCTTGCAGACTGCACCGCCGGCAGCAGCAGGCCGATCAAGATGCCGATAATCGTGATGACCACAAGCAGCTCGACGAGCGTAAACGCCAACCGGCCTGCCGGACCTCGTGCGGTTCGACTTGAGATCTGAGATTTCAAGTCCGAAGTCTTCGGGATTCGACGCCTGGTACTCATGGGTTCCTCCGTGTGCCGTTGCCAGAGAGAAGTCGACCGGTGACGGCAATTACCTTTGTACCTGATCAACAAGAAGGGATCCATTGGAAAACACCGGGTGGCTGCTGCCGTATTGCCTGCAACAGCCACCCGGAAGCATATTCCTTTCCCTAAACCTTGTCGGGTGTTGGGATATCGAACTCCTCGTTGCGCGGGTCGCGGACGAGCTTGTTGGCTTCGTCGGCGCGTTCGCCGGTGAACCGTTCGGTCTTCGGGTCGAACGTAAGCCACGGGCCGACGGTGTATTCGGCCTTGTCTTCGGGCACGCCGACGCCGTCGCGCATGATCTCGTGGACCTTTGCGAACTCCTCGTAGGCCAGTTTGTCGTCGCCGAACCGGCCCGCCTTCTTGTTGAACGGCGCTTTCTTGCCGATTCGGTACGAGTTGTTCATGACGTGCCCCAGCAGGCACGAGTAGTGGGCGATTTCCATATTGGCATTGGACATACTCGGATCGCCGGCGCGGCACGCGGCGACGAAGGCTCCGAACGGGCCGCCTGGGGTGATTTCGGCCGGCTCGCCCTGGACCTTTTCTTCTTTGCCGCTTGGCGAGATGTAAGTACTGCCGAGAATCTTGCCGCCGTCCTCGAAGTAGAAGTCGTTCTTGACCTCGTGCTGGTAGCCCTTGTAGTTGACGTTCCGCACGTTGAAGAACACCTTCTGCCCATTGGGATATTCGGCAATGGCGAACATGGTATTGGGCGTTTCGCCCTGGTCGTCCCAGGCGAACCGGCCGCCCAAGGCCATGGCGCGAACCGGGGCGGTCAGCGCCGGATCGAGCGACCAGAATGCGACGTCGAGCTGGTGTGTGCCCTGGTTGTTCAGGTCGCCGTTGCCGGTGGGCCAGAACCAGTGCCAGTTGTAATGCACCAGATTGCCGTGATACTCGATCTTGGCGGGGCCGCGCCACTGGTTCCAGTCGAGCCATTCAGGCGGGGCTTCGACCGGCTTGTGCCCGATGCCGCTACGCGGCTTGCAGCAGAACCCATGGGCTACGGCCAGCTTGCCGTACTTGCCGGAATGGATGGCCTTGATCATGTTGGCCCGTCCCTGGTCCGATCGCTGCTGCGTGCCGTGCTGGATGACAACGCCGTACTTCTTCGCGGCTTCCAAGGCGACGCGCCCTTCATAAATGTCGTGACTGGCCGGTTTCTCGACATAGCAGTGCTTGCCGGCCTGCGCGCAGAGAATCACGGCCAGCGAGTGCCAGTGGTTCGGAGTCGCCACCGAGACGGCGTCGAGGTTCTTGTCCTCCAGTGCCTTGCGGAGGTCGGTCGTGGTATTCGGCGCGTCCTTCGCCCGTCGCCGGTCGGCATCGATGACCCAGGCAACCTCGACGTTGTCCATGCTCTTATACGAGCCCAGATGGCCGCGGCCTCGGCCGCCTGCCCCGCAGATCGCGACACGCAGCCGCTCATTCGCGCCGAGAACCCGCGCGCCTGCCCGGTCGCTCGAAATCGTAAACGTTGCAGCCGCGCCTGCGGCAGCCAACGTGCTCTTGAGAAACGTACGCCGGCGGATTGTTGGCATGGTGGGTCCTTTCATAAGGTAGGTGGAAAGTAGGTGTGGGTGTCAAGAACAATTCAAACCAAATTGGTGTTCACTCGGTTGGTGATGCCTGCACGGTTGACGTTCGCCTGCGGACGGACAGCATGCAGACAACGGCCATAAGCAGGAGCAATCCGGCTCCCGGTTCGGGAACGGCGGTCAGAATCAGGCTGCCGGTACTGACCTGCCAGGCGCCCCACCACCCGCTATTGTCGTTGATCTGGAACAGACTGGCAAGGTCGGTTCCTGCATCCAACAGCGTACTGCCAAGGTACACGTCGCCGTCAAAAAGCGTGAAGCTGTCGCCGGCTTCGAGGCGGTAACCTGCCTCTGTAGCGAGGCCGGTGATGTTCAAAGTCAAGGTTCCCGATTCGGGCAGGTAGAGGTTTGTGCCGTCGATCGTGTCGTAAGTAACGCGTGCGGTGTCTGCGTTGATGAACTCCCAGTCGAGTGTCGCGCCGGCAGCGAGCGTGAGTTGGTCTTGAAACGTCAGTGTTCCGACACTCGATCCGGGCGAGAGAAAGGCGGAATTGCCGACAATGGCATCGCCCAATACGGCGCCTGAGCCCGCCAGGGTCTGGCCTGCGGCGACAGCGTAGCCGCCCGAGACGTCGGCCACGTCGAAGGCGGCGCCGGCCGCGACGGCAATCGTGGTGCTGGCGGCAATGGATCCGCCGGGGCCGAGCTTGAGCGTGCCGGCGAAAATGTCGGTTGTCCCCGTGTACGTATTGGCGGCATTCAGCGTCAGAGTGCCTTCGCCTTGCTTGGCCAGGCCCCAGGCGCCGCCGCTTTCACCGAGGGCCGAACTGACGGTAATCGTGCGCGCGGCGCCGCCGGCGTCGCTGGAATCGAACGTGGCACTTGCCCCGACGAGTGTCAGCGGCATAGAAATGGCGAGGTCCCCGGCGGTGCGTGGGCGAATCGTCCCGCCAGACCAGTGGAACTGTGCGGTTCCAGAACCGGCGTTGATGACAGGCGTGCGCAGTTCGCCGCCGGACAAGTTGTAAGTACCCGCCGTGTCTGCTTCCCGGCCGAGCTGGACGCCCAGGGCGTCGACGATTCCGCCGGACTGGTTGAAGGTGGCAGATGAACCTTCTGTGTCGCGTCCGACCACCAGATAGCCATTGTCGCGGCCGCTGGAGTTGTTGACGGTCAGTGTTCCACCTGAGATGGTGTAGATGCCTGTACCGCCGTATCGGCCCATCCGGATATCGCGTCGTGCGTAGACGTCGCCGCCCGTCTGCACAACGCTTCCCGTACCTGCTCCGGTTCCGATGCTCAAAGAGCCCTGGTCGAACGTGCCGCCACTGATATCGTAGGCGCCGTTGTTACCGATGTACATGGCCCCGCGGTCATTCTGTTCAACCGTACCGCCCGTTTGCGTAATCTTGCCAGTGCCGGACGTGCCAATGTAGAATAGGACGCCATCGACCTCACTGATCACGATGCGCGTCCCGTCGGCTACCACCAGGGCGCCATTTTGCCCGGAGTAGCGGCCCACATACAGGCTGGTTGCGAGGGTGACATCGGCGCCGTCGGCCAGAGTGACCGTCCCCCCGGTGATGGAAAGCCCGTCGATCTCGCTGGTTGCCGTGCTGAGTACCAGAGCACCGCTGCCGCTCTTAGTGAGGGCATCGCCGCTCAGGACCCCGCTAAGCGTAAGGGTATCGGCGTCGACGCCGATGCGGCTGTCGCCGTCCAGGGTGACCGTGCCGGTCCACGCGTTGTTGCCGCTTGTGCTGCGTAGTGCGCCGGCGCTGCCCGAGCCGGTGATTGTCAGGGCTTCGCCGGTGACCGTAATCCCGCCTTGCATTTCCAGGGCGGCGCTATCGGCAACGGTTGTGCCTTCGACTGCCGACCCCAGGGCGTTGTCGTGGCTGATTCTTATCGCGCCGGCAGCCACAGTGGTCGAGCCGGTGTAGCTGTTGTCGCCACTGAGGGCCAAGGTTCCGAGCCCGTCTTTGGCAAGAGCGCCGTCGCCGTTGAGTGCAGCGCTAACGGTAATCGTGCGTGCCGTACCGCCTGCGTCGGTGGAGTTGAACGTTGCGCCCGCGCCGCCGAGCGTGATTGGCGTGGACACGCTGAGACTGCCGCCGGTGCGTGGCCGAATCGTCCCGCCGGACCAGTTGAACTGAGCGGTTCCAGAACCGGTGTTGATGACAGGCGTGCGCAGTTCGCCGCCGGACAAGTTGTAAGTACCCGTCGTGTCTGCTTCCCGGCCGAGGTGGACTCCCAGGGCATCAACGATTCCACCGGACTGGTTGAAGACGGCCACCGAACCGGACGTATCGAACCCGAGGACCAGGCGGCCGTCCCCGATGCCGCTGGAGCTATCGACGGTCAAGGTTCCGTCGGAAATGGTATAGGAACCATAGCCGCCGCCGCGTCCGATGCGGACGTCGCGCCGGGCGATGACTGCGCCCCCGGTTTGCTCGAAACTGCCCGTGCCGCCATAATTTCCGCCGACGGTCAGGGATCCCTGATCGAGCGTGCCACCGCTGATTTGGTAGGCGCCCTGGGCGCTGCTGTTGTAACCAAGGTACATGGCGCCACGGGCGCTTTGTGCGACGATGCCGCCCGTTTGAACGACGGCGCCTGTTCCCGAAACGCCGACCACGAAATTCGTGCCTGTACTGTCGTAAAGAATCGAGGCGCCGTCCGCCACGGTAAGGGTGCCGTTGTCACCGGCGTTTGAACCGACATATAGGTAGGTCGAGAGCGTCACGTCGGCGCCGTCGGACAGGGCGACGATGCCTTCATTGACATACAAGGAGGCGAATGTGCTGGTAGCCGTGGTAAGGTTCAGTGTGCCGTCGCCGTCCTTCACAATCGCGCCTGTATCACCCGTGAAGGCAACCGCAATCTCGGCTGTCTTTCCGGTTCCCAAGTCGTTGACCGTAATGGTGAATGGCACACCACTTAGGCTGATCGTATTGGCCGGATCGCCGTTACTATCGATCTTCCAGCCGGCGGGACTGGTCGGATCAAGGTCGCCAAATGCCAGACCGTAGAGCGTTCGGCTGGAGTCAAGGCTGATCGTAACGTCGCTGAGAATATTCACGCCACGAAAGCTGGCGATTGTGTCGGCTCCCGCAGCCATGTGGCCGTGCATCCAGTTGTCTGCGTTGCTCCAGAGTCCTCCCGACTCGCTGCTCCAGAAACCGAATGGCTCCAGGTGGAGCCCGTTAATTCCGATTTGGCCGCTCGATGCATAGGTCAGGGTTATGGCGTCCGTACCATTCGAGGTGACGTTCCCTGTGAAGGTCCCGATACTTTCCGGGGCAGCTCCTCCGGTTTGTACGATTGCTTCCGTTCGAGTGCCAATCGCATCTTGCAGATTGACGTCGATCGATCGATCCGCGCTCGCCTCAGCGTCATGGTGTAAGCTTGTAAGCCTGTAAGTTCCATGCGGTAGCGTCAACGATAACGAAAAATCGTCGATGCCATCCTTCCCGTACCAATCGCGCAACAGGTTGGAAAGATCTTGATAGGGGCCACCGCTGAGTGCTGCACGGCTCTTGGCCCGGTTGCCGTCGAACGCAATCTCAATATCCTCGCCCGGACCGAAAACATCGGAGAAAACAGCCGTGTCAACAAATGGTAGATTCTCATTTTCGGGTTCCGTGCCCATGGCGAAGTAGCCGGCTTGCGTGTCGGTTCCCCTGCCGTTGAAATCGAGCCTGAAGAGCGGCGCCGTATCGAAGTAAGTAGTCTCAAGCCGCAATTCGTCGACGGCGCCGTCCCAGGTACTGCCGCCACGGATAAAGAAGTTGTACGGAAGCGGATCTTCACCCGATGTGAACAGCGGGAAATCGCCTTTTTGCTCCACGTACCCTGTGGTGGGTTGCTCGTCCAGCGAGGGATTCACCCACACCCGCACAGAGTCTTCACCTGACGCGTCGGAGAATCCGATCCGTGCGACGATCAGATTGGTTTCACCAGAGTCCAATGCAAGAGAACCTGACCGCTGGGCAGCGATGTCGGCACGAACGGTGTTGTTGGCGATGAACACGCCTGCACCGGTCGTTCCCGTAGAGCCCAAAGGAAAGACACGCAAATCGGAGGTCGTGGCAGATGTATCCAGCAGGAAGGAGAACCAGAGGGCGCCGTTGCCACCGGTGAAAAGGCCGCTATCCCAACTACGGTAATTGGCTTCCTCGCGGTCGGACGAGACTTCCGCGGCATTGCCCGAAGTTGTGAGAGCCCCATAAGTCAAACCGGAACCTGCAACCGACATGGACGCACTTCCTTGCCAGCCAGAGCCCGCCGGCCACCCATATCCACCGTTTTCGCCAGTGATAACACCTGGGGACGCGTAATCGAAGCCTTCGTAAAGAACGAGTGCGGCTGAGGCCCAACTGCTTACGGACACTGGGGCCAGTACTGCCATCAAAAAGGCAAGGCGGGCGACCATGGTCATCCTCCCAAAATG
The DNA here is from genome assembly GCA_040772845.1 of Thermoguttaceae bacterium. Taxonomy (GTDB): domain Bacteria; phylum Planctomycetota; class Planctomycetia; order Pirellulales; family Thermoguttaceae; genus PWXP01. Next base: position 1,766,046 of record JAXGXG010000001.1, on the reverse strand, counting down.
AGTGGTTTCGAGATGCCTCCCGTAGCCGTCAACGGCATCCCGTCATCTGGTATCCCCCAAGCGACGATTGTAGCTGCCACTCCGCACGAATGCAAACTCCACGACTCCGACGGAACGGTCGATGCGAACCGCCGACTCGGCCAATGCGATTGAGCGGTCGTTCACGCCTTGTCGAGCCGGTTCACCGGACGGGACGCTTGCGGCGGCGGTAGCTCACAGCCGCGATTCCGGCCAGGCACAGCAGACAGAGCGTACCGGGCTCGGGAATGGCGAATGTCTCGTACTCCAAGCCCAAATCTGTTCCTGCAGCCTGAATCGCAATGGGGAATTGTGACCCCTTTGCGCCGAACAGCCGATCAGCTATACTGCGAGTTTGTCCGTGTCTTGGGAGACGTGAAAAAGGTAGCTTGCCATGGCATTCGCTTGTGAAGTATGTGGAAAGAAGCCCGTGATGGGCAATTCGGTGTCCCATAGGGGTAAGGCAAAATACCTCGGTGGAGTTGGTACAAAGGTCACTGGCATCAGCCGCCGGAAGTTCAAGCCCAATCTCCAGCGAGTGCGGGTAACGACCGCCAACGGCACAAACAAGACGGTTCGGGTATGCACCCAGTGTCTTCGCAGTGGGGCAGTGACCAAGCGGGTTCGCGTGGCGCCGTTCCAGTTGCCCAAGGAAGCCAAGTCGGCTTGAGCATTCCGTCGGCTGTCCATCTGCATGCCGTGGAAGTCAGGCAGACGCGCTTGTCGGGCGGCCGGAGCGCGTCTCTTGTGTGTGGACGCGTTCGGGATGCCAGCCCGGATTGTTCACGATAGGTAGGGTGGGCCAAACAAGCCGCTTACTTGGTGGGTCATCGGTCGCCGGTGTCGGCGTTTTTCCAAGCGGCGGGTTGGAAGTCAGCTCGATTGTGGCTTGTGCGGACCCACCAATGATTTACGCGACCTTGACCCACCCCACGTAGATGAATAATCCGGGCCCGTGTTCGGGGCGCCAGTGCCGACCGTGCGGCAGTTCACCCGTTGTTGACTCTCCACCTGGGGCCGAATCGATGGCGATCTCTCGTAACGAAGTCGAAAAGGTCTCGCTCCTGGCAAGGCTCCTCCTTTCGGAGGCGGAACTGGAGCAGATGACCGGACAACTTGGCGCCGTGCTGGACTATATGACCCTGTTGGAGCAGGTGGATACGGAGGGGGTCGAGCCGATGGCTCATCCGCTCGACCTGGTGGACTCGCTCCGCGACGATCAGGTTCGCCCCGGTCTTCCCCGGGAGCAGGCCCTGGCCAATGCGCCCAACCGCGACGACGCGTGTTATCGGGTGCCGGCCGTGCTGGGAGAGATCGTATGACACTGCTCGGACATACGGCGACCGAACTGTGTCAGAGACTGCGAACGGGCGAGGTCGCGGCCGTCGAACTGACCCGGGCGTGTCTGGAACAGATCGAGCGGCGCGACGGCGCTATCGGCGCCTTTTTGCGCGTGGACGCCGAGGCGGCCCTTCAGCAAGCGCAAACGGTAGACCGGCGCCGTGCGGCAGGCGAGCCGCTGGGTCCTTTGGCCGGGCTGCCCGTTGCCGTGAAAGACCTGCTGTGCCAGGAGGGGCAACGGACCACATGCGCGTCGCGCATGCTCTCCGACTTCCGCCCGCCGTACGATGCGACGGTGGTCGCCCGGCTCAAGAAGGCAGACGCGGTGCTACTGGGCCGAACGAATATGGACGAGTTCGCCATGGGCGGATCGACGGAGAACTCGGCCTACAAGAAGACCGCCAACCCGTGGAATCTCCAGTGCATTCCCGGTGGCTCCAGTGGCGGCGCTGCGGCCTGCATCGCCGCACGCATGACGCCGCTGGCCGTCGGGACCGATACGGGCGGATCCATCCGGTGCCCGGCCGCGCTGTGTGGCGTTACCGGGTTGAAGCCCAGCTACGGGCGAGTCAGTCGGTTCGGACTGGTGGCGTTCGCCAGCAGCCTGGACCAGATCGGCCCCCTGGCCCAAACGGCGGAGGATTGCGCCCTGTTGCTCGAAGTCCTGGCCGGCTACGATCCGAACGACTCGACGTCCGTCGATCGTCCCGTTCCGGCGTATGCAGACACGGTGCGCCGGCCGTTAAACGGATTGCGTCTGGGCATGGTTCGCGAGCATTTCGGCGACGGGCTCGACGGCGAGGTCGAACGCGCCGTTCGCGAGGCGGCCGACGTATACAGGTCGCTTGGCGCGACGGTCCACGACGTTTCCCTGCCGCACAGTCGGTATGCCGTAGCCACATATTACATCATCGCTCCGTGCGAAGCGTCGGGGAATCTGGCCCGCTATGACGGCGCGCACTACGGCTATCGCACCGACGAGCAGGCCATGCTGGCCGAACTCGAAGCGGAACGCAGAAAGCTGGTTGCCGCAGGCGATGCGGCCGGGCTGGAATCGCTCGATACGGCCCTCGTGCGCATGTACCGGCGTACGCGGTCCGAGGGATTTGGCCCCGAGGTGAAACGCCGTGTGATGCTGGGCACCTACGCTCTCAGTGCCGGCTATTACGAAGCCTACTACCTCAAGGCGCTCAAGGTGCGACGCCTGATCCGGCAGGATTTCGATCAGGCATTTGAAAAGGTCGACCTGCTGATCGGCCCGGTCACGCCTACGCCTGCCTACAAGCTCGGAGAGAAGGCGGGCAATCCGCTGGCCATGTACCTGTTCGACCTCTACACGGTCAGTGCGAACCTGGCAGGCGTGGCGAGCATTTCCGTCCCGTGCGGACTGAGCAGCGACGGCCTGCCGATCGGGCTGCACCTGCAAGCGCCGCCGTTTGAAGAGGAGCGGTTGCTGCGTGCAGCCGCCATGTACCAGCAGGCGACCGACTGGCATACCAAAGAGCCATGAGCGAACCGTATCGGATTGTCATCGGGTTGGAAGTACACGTGCAGTTGCTCACCCGGAGCAAGCTGTTCTGCGGGTGCAGTACGCAGTTCGGCGCGCCGCCCAATACGCAAACGTGTCCGGTGTGCATCGGCATGCCCGGTTCGCTGCCGGTGATGAATCGCGAGGCGGTGCGGCTCTCGCTCCGCACGGCCGTGGCGCTCAACTGCACGATCCCCCGATTCACCAAGTGGGACCGGAAGCAGTACTTCTATCCGGATCTGCCCAAGGGATATCAGATCAGCCAGTACGACCTGCCGCTGAGCCGGGACGGCTGGCTGGAAATCAGCGACCCGAAGGGCGTCTTCGCCCCGAAACGCGTCCGCATTATCCGCGCGCACCTGGAGGAAGACGCCGGCAAGAGCATGCACGACGAAGCGGTCGGCAAGGCCGATAGCCGCATCGACCTGAACCGTACCGGCACGCCCTTGCTGGAAATCGTGAGCGAGCCCGACATGGCCAGTCCCGCCGAGGCACGCGCCTATCTGACCGAACTGAAACTGCTGCTGGGCTACCTGGGCGTGAGCGACTGCAATATGCAGGAAGGCTCCCTGCGGGTCGATGCCAACATCAACCTGCACGTCGATACGTCCGATGGGACCATTGCGACGCCCATTGTCGAAGTGAAGAACATGAACAGCTTCCGCGCGGTCGAGCGGGCCTTGGCCTATGAAGCCGAGCGGCAGTACCGGCAGTGGCGGGAGCAGGGCCTTGTCATGGGCGGCGCCGGCGGGCACAAGACCACGCGCGGCTGGGACGAAGGCCGGCAGGTAACCTACCAGCAGCGGGCCAAGGAGGAGTCGAGCGACTACCGATACTTCCCGGATCCGGATCTGGTGCCGTTGATTGTGACCGAGCAGGAAGTCGCGACGATCCGCGCATCGCTGGGCGAACTGCCTGCGGCGCTCCGCGCTCGGCTCGAAGCCGCCCATGGCATTACGCCGTACGATGCCGATGTGCTGGTGAACCAGGGACGCCCGCTGGTCGATTACTATCTTGCGGTGGCCGATGCCTGCGGCGACGGGAAGGCGGCCGGCAATTGGATTCAGCAGGATGTACTCCGCTGGCTGAACGAGCGCGAGGCGTCGATCGATGCGTATCCCGTATCGGCCGGCGATCTGGCCGATCTGCTGAAGACCGTTGCCGCCGGAGACCTGACCACGAGCCGCGGCCGCGAGGTCCTGGCCGAGATGGTCGAGTGCGGCGGTTCCGCCGGGCAGGCGATGCAACGGCTGGGCATCGAGAAGGTCGACGATTCCGACCTTGAATCGCTCTGCCGAGAACTGCTGGAAGCCAATCCGAAGGTCGTTGCGCAAGTGAAGGAGGGCAAGGAGAAGGCGGTCGGTTCGCTCATCGGGCAGGCCAAGAAGAGCAACCCGAACGTCGATCCGGGACGCGTGAAGCAGGTGTGCCTGGAGTTGATTGCGGCGATGTGAGCCATTTTGCGACAATGGAACCGGAAGGAGCCAGGTTGTGAGCATCATCACGCTAACGACGGACTTCGGAACCGGCAGCCCGTACGTGGCGGCCATGAAAGGCGTCATCCTGTCGATCGATCCGGCGGCTACCATCGTCGACCTGACGCACGACGTGCCAGCCCAGGATGTGCGCTATGCCGCCGTTGTGCTGGATTCCGTCTGCCCGCGGTTTCCGAAAGATACGATCCACGTGGCCGTTGTCGATCCGGGTGTGGGGACCGATCGGGCCATTGTGTACGCCCGGATGGGCGGGCAGCAGTTCATTGCGCCGGACAACGGGCTTCTCAGCCGCCTGGCGGAACGCAACCCGCCGGAGCAACTCATCCGGCTTACCGAACGGGAGTTCTGGCTGCCCGAGGTGTCCCATACGTTCCACGGCCGCGATATCATGGCGCCCGTGGCGGCCCACCTGGCTTGTGGCGTGCCGCCGGAACGGCTCGGCGCGCCGCACCCGCAGTTGGTGACCATTTCCTGGCTGACGGTGCACCGCGATCAGCGGCGGGTGGAAGGGGCCGTGGAGCAGGTGGATTCGTTCGGAAACCTGGTGACCAATATCTCGGTGGATATGCTTGCCGGACGCCCTACGGACGAGCGCGCCTGCATTATCTGCAACATTTACGAGACCTTCGGCATTTATCGAACGTATGCGGAGCAGCCGCCGGGAACGCTCGTGGCCCTGATCGGCTCCAGTGGCCAACTGGAGCTTGCCGTTGTGGGCGACAATGCCGCGCGGCGGCTCGGCATCGACGTCGGCGCCCTTGTGATTGTCGCTTGGGAATAGACTGCCGCAAACAGGGCAGGGGAGGGCAGGGCGGCGGCAGTCGCGCTTGCTTCGTTTTTCGAGAGGAAAGATGCAACCATCGCGAAAAGAACTGGAAACCTGGGACCGTACGCTCGTTTGGCATGCGTTCACGCAGATGGCCGAGCACGAACCGCTGCTGCTCGAAGGTGGTGAAGGGTGTACCGTCATCGATATCGACGGCAACCGTTATCTCGACGGCGTGAGTAGCCTGTGGTGCAATATCCACGGGCATCGGCATCCGCGGATCGATGCGGCCATTCGCGATCAGCTCGACCGCGTGGCCCACGTGACGAACCTCGGTTCGTCCAACTCGACCACCATCAAGCTGGCTCGCCGGCTGGTCGATCTTGCCCCGGAAGGCCTCGGCCACGTGTTCTTCTCCGACGATGGCGCAACGGCGGTCGAAGTGGCTCTGAAAATGGCCTTTCAGTATTGGCGACAGCGGGCCAACCCGCGCCCCGAGAAGAGCGTCTACCTGGCGCTCGGCGATGCGTACCACGGCGATACGCTGGGAAGTGTGAGTGTGGGCGGCGTCGAACGATTCCATGCAATGTTCCAGCCGTTGCTGTTCGACGTATTGCGACTGCCCTCGCCCGATGCCTCCCGGCCGCCGAAGGGAGTCGCGCCCGGAGAACTCGCAGCATATCATCTGGCCAAGCTGGAGCAGGTGCTCGAAGAGAACCACCAGCGGATCGGCGCGATGATTATCGAGCCGTTGGTGCAGGCGGCGGCCGGCATGATCGTCCACCCGCCGGGCTACCTGCGTGGCGTGCGTGAACTGACGCGCAAGTACGACGTCCTGCTCATAGCCGACGAGGTGGCCGTGGGCATGGGGCGAACCGGTACGATGTTCGCTTGCGAGAATGAGGGCGTCGCGCCCGATTTCCTGTGCCTGGCCAAAGGGCTCACGGGCGGCTACATGCCACTGGCCGCCACGCTCGCCACGGGCGAGATATGGAACGCGTTTCTGGGCGAGTATTCGGAGGGGAAGACGTTCTTCCATGGGCACACCTATGGCGGCAATCCGCTGGGCGCCGCCGCGGCGCTTGCCACGCTCGATGTCTTTGAAGAAGAGCAGACTCTTGCCCAGCTTCCGCCCAAGATCGACCGCCTGGCGGCGCACATGGCGCGCATGGCCCGGCATCCGCACGTCGGTTTCGTCCGGCAGTGCGGGCTGATCGGGGCCGTAGAACTGGTGCGCGAGCGGTCGCCGCTGACGCCCTATCCTTGGGATGAGAAGCGCGGGATCCGCGCATGTCTTCATGCCCGCAAACATGGCGTGCTGCTCCGGCCGTTGGGCAACGTTCTCGTCCTCATGCCGCCTCTGGCCATTACGCTGGACGAACTCGATCAGATCTGCACCGCCGCCGCGGCAGGCATCGAGGCGGCCACGGCCTAGGGCCGCGAATCCATGCGGCCCTTACGTTTCTGGGTACGCAGCGGCGTGGTTGGAGTGCCGCGTTCAGGCGTTCTTTCCCTTTCCGGTGGAAGGCGGGACTCCAACGAATTGCCATTCGCACCCCGCAACGGAAAGACCTGAGTGTAGGGGATCGGGCCTCTTGCCGCTCGCGTCGAGGTTGGCCGCGTAGCGAGTCCATGGGCCGTCGGCCGAGCCAGGATGTCGAACCGCTCATGTAAGAAGGGAATTGGCCCTCTTCCCGCTCATGTGCCGATTTGGCAGAATATCCAATTGGGGAGGCCGTAAACAACAGCGGCGAAATCAAGCTATGCGCTTGTTCAGAACGATACGGCAACTCGTCGCGGAAGGCAAGTACGTTGTCGGGCAGTATGCTTCCGAGCGATTGGAGGAGCGTGGCATCATGGAGTGGCAGGCAGTGGTTGGACTGGAAGATGGCCAACTGGTGGCCCAGCGGCCCGGCGCCATGCCTAATCCGGTCATTGAGGTTCGAGAGACCTTGCCAGACGGTACCGAATTCAATGCCGTTTGGTCCTACTTGCGCCACACGGGCGCTGCCAAACTGGTGACGGTTCATTTCTTCGACGGAGGTTAGCCATGCGTATATCCGGCCAAAGAATCAAGCGGACGAGGCTGATCCAGACAAAGCAGTATGTGGTGGCCGTCGAGGTCGAAATGGTCGTTCCGGCCGACGACCCGTCCGAACCTTGCTACGAATCGGAGACGGTCGAGTTTCTGCGCGACGTGAAGGAAAGGGCCGAGCGAGGCGACTTGCCATGGCTCACCCGGCATGGAAGGGTCTACGCCGCCATGGAGCCGGCCTGACGAGGGCGGCCGCAACGTGCCGAACAGCGGAGGCAGGTCCCCAGCCCGGCATCGCAGGGTGTGCCGTAAGATTTTCTGGGCTCTTCCGTTTCTACGTGCAAGTCCGTGGTGAAAAGACGTAGGTGAATGGATGGTTCCGGATGTCTCAGCATCCGGGTTCATCCACGCGTCAGGCAATTCTGCCCCCAGAAATCTTGCCGCACACCGCCTCGGTGGTGCACCGTTGACAGCAACCGCCGGAAACCGATAATAGAAGCTTGGCTTGCCCCTCTGAAGACGGATCGCCCAGTTCCACGGTTGCCATGAGACTCACGCCGTATCACGCGAAGTACATTGCGCATGAATTGACGCGCCGTTGCGCGTCGGACAGCGTGGAACGGCTTACCTCGGTTCTCTCCGATGCCCAGGTTGACCTCAACCCACACCAAGTGGAAGCCGCCCTCTTCGCCTTCCGCAACCCGCTTGCCCGCGGCGCCATCCTTGCCGACGAAGTCGGCCTGGGCAAGACCATCGAGGCCGGTCTGCTGATTGCCCAAAGCTGGGCGGAGGGAAGACGCCGCATCCTGGTCATCGTGCCCGCCAACCTGCGGAAGCAGTGGGGCCAAGAGCTGGCCGACAAGTTCTTCCTGCCGTCGTCCATTCTGGAGGCCCGCACCTTCAACGCGACCATTCGGGCCGGCAACCTGAACCCGTTCCAGCAGGAAGCGATTATTATCTGTTCCTACCAGTTCGCCCGTAAGATGGAGCCTTACGTTCGTCAGACCCGGTGGGATTTGGTCGTGATCGACGAGGCCCATCGGCTTCGGAACGTCTACAAGCCCACGAACAAAATCGCCAACTCCATCAAGCAATCGGTGGCCCCGTTCCGCAAGGTGCTGTTGACCGCCACGCCGCTGCAAAACTCGCTCCTGGAACTCTACGGGCTGGTGAGCATCATTGACGACTACACGTTCGGCGACCTGAATGCCTACCGCGCCCGCTTCACCCGCCTGAACAACGAGGACGACTTCACCGACCTGAAGCAGCGGCTCAGCCCCATCTGCAAGCGGACCCTTCGCAAGCAGGTTTTGGAGTACGTGAAATATACCAACCGCCACGCACTCGTGCAGGAGTTCATTCCCACGCCCGAGGAACAGCGGCTCTACGACGTGGTTTCCGAGTACCTCCGACAGCCCACTCTCTATGCCCTTCCGGCCAGCCAACGCTCCCTGATGACGCTCATTCTGCGGAAGCTCCTGGCGTCGTCCACCTACGCCATTTCCGACACGCTCAACGGCTTGGCCCTCAAGCTCGAAACGGCCGCCGCCCAGGCTGAGAAGGTAGACGTCCTGCCCGAGCAACTGGCCGACGACTGGGAGGACATCGACGAACTGGCCGACGAATGGGAACCGAACGAAGACGGCAACGGCCAGCCGGACCGGCCGCACTACACGCCCGAGCAGCTTGCCGAAATGCGGCAAGAGACGGTCCGGCTCCGCGAGTTCCACGTGCTAGCGCGCTCGATCGTGAAGAACTCCAAGGGCGAGGTGCTCTTGACCGCCCTGCGACGCGGCTTCGATGCCGCCGCCCAGGCCAAGCACGGCCAAGCTGGCTCCGCCCTCCAGCAGAAGGCCCTCATCTTCACCGAGTCGCGCCGCACGCAAGAGTACCTGTTCCGCATCCTGGAGCAGACGGAGTTTCACGGCAAGGTCATGGTGTTCAACGGCACGAATACCGACCCGAAGTCGAAGGCCATCTATCAGGCTTGGCTCAAGCGACACGCCGGCACCGACCGTGTCTCCGGCTCGCCCGCCGCCGACATGCGGGCCGCGCTGGTGGACTACTTTCGCGACGAGGCGGCCATCATGATCGCCACCGAGGCGGCGGCCGAGGGTATCAACCTCCAGTTCTGCAACCTGGTGGTCAACTACGACTTGCCGTGGAATCCCCAGCGTATCGAGCAACGCATCGGCCGCTGCCACCGGTATGGCCAGAAGTTCGACGTCGTCGTGGTCAACTTCCTCAACAAGGGCAACGCGGCCGACCAGCGGGTGTACGAACTACTCGATGAAAAATTCCGACTCTTCAGCGGCGTATTCGGCGCGAGCGACGAGGTGCTGGGTTCCATCGAGTCGGGCGTCGACTTCGAGAAGCGCATCGCCGCCATCTACCAGGAATGCCGCACGCCCGAGCAGATTCAATTCGAGTTCGACCAACTCCAGCGCGAACTCGATGAAGAAATCGCCGCCGGCCAGCGCGACGCTCGGGAGAAACTGCTCGATAACTTCGATCAGGAGGTCATCGAAAAGGTCCGCATCCAAAGTGCCGGCCTCTTGGACCGCTTCAATGAACGTCTTTGGCTGTTGACCCAGTACCTGCTGGCCGATGATGCCCGGTTCGACGGCGACAGGTACAGTTTCTACCTCACCCGCAACCCGTTCCCCGGCGAGACGATCTATCCGGGGCCCTATCGGCTCGGCAAGAACGTCGAGGACGCCAATACGTACCGCGTGGGCCACCCCTTGGCCCAGCGGCTTCTGGCTCATGCCATGGCCCTCGATCCACCGCCGGCCGAGGTGGTTTTCGACTATGCAGGCAGCGGGAAGAACATCGCCGTCTTGACGCCGCTGGTCGGCCGAAGCGGCTGGCTCACGTGCTCTCGGCTTGCCGTCGAGTCGCTCGACAGTGAGGACGCCCTGATTCTGGTCGGATTGACCGACGACGGGCAGCCGCTGGAGGAAACGGCCTGCCGACGGTTTTTTGATCTGCCGGGCACGGTGAACGGCACCGGCCGTGGGACGCTGACGGTTGCGGAGGGAGTGCGTTCGATGCTTGCCGACGCCACTTCATCCCGCCAAGCGGCGTTTCTGGAGGGACTTGCGGCCCGGAACAGCCAATGGTTTGACGCCGAGGTGGAGAAGCTCTACCGTTGGAGCGAGGACGTCAAGCTATCGCTGGAGACGGAGATCAAGGACCTGGACCGGGAGATACGCGAGCTTCGCCGGGCGTCGGCCCTTGCCCAATCGTTGCAGGACAAACTGACCCACCAGAAGGAGATCCGCGAGCTTGAACGCCGCCGCACGAACAAACGACGCGAACTCTTCACCGCCCAAGACGAAATTGACGCACGACGCGAGGACCTGATCGGCAAGGTTGAGGCGAAGTTGCAGCAAGCCTGCTCGCTGTCCCCCCTGTTCACCATTCGTTGGAGCATTCCATGACACGCCTTCCGTTGCCAAGAGCGAGGTGGGTTCCCAGTCCCGCCTTCAGGCGGTCGTTCCCATTTCCGGCGGCAGCCGGGACTCCAACCTCGGCACCGCTTGCACCTAGAGACGGGAGAGCCGCGCTCCCCCATGCCCAGACATCACGCCGCTGCACGAACATACGGCGCAACCTCTTCAACGCCCAAGACGCCATCGACGCGCAGGGAGGACTTGATGGGCAAGGTGGAAGAGAAGTTGAAACAGACGAGTTCGGTGGGACCATTGTTCACCATTCGGTGGATACTTTACTGAAGGAGTAACCATGCGACTGACACAACTATCCGTCAACAACTACCGGGCATTGCGGGATGTGACCATTCCCCTTTCACGTTGTGGCTGTCTCATCGGTGAAAACAATTCCGGCAAGTCTTCGTTCTTGCAGGCATTGTCTTTGTTTTTTTCCGGAACCAAGTTGGCCGCCAGTCACTTTTTTGATGAGTCCAAGCCTATCCGTATCGCGGTGACGATTGAAGGGATCGACGATGCCGATCTGGCACGATTGGCTGAAGAGCACCGCACACGGGTTGCTGGGATTGTAAAGAACGGCCGCTTGGTTCTGGTCCGCGGCTACAACACCGATGGTAAGAGTTCGCTTCTTTACAACACGCTTACGCCGATGGAAGCCCGATTCTCTGCGGACGCTATCGCTGCACTTGTAAGGGGACAACGAGCGGGTCAGACGTTCGTCAACAAGGTAGTCCAAGCGTTCCCGGAACTTGATGGCATTGTCGATACGGCAATGAACCAGGATGCCGTAAAGCAGAAGATCCAGGAGCTTGCAGACTCATTGCCTGACAATAAGAAGACGGCTTCTGATCAGGTCTTGCCGACCGGCATCGACAAGAGCATCGAGCCGATGTTGCCCGACCCGATCTATATCCCGGCGGTTAAGGATCTTGCTGATGACATCAAGACGACCGAAAGCACTCCGTTTGGGAAGATTCTGTCTGTCTTGCTTCAAGCCGTAGAGCCGAAGTTACCAGATGCAACGAAACTCTTTGAGGAACTAAACGCTAAACTCAACCGCATCGAACAGCTAGACGGCACAGTCGTGGACGAACGGCTCGATGAAGTGAAGTTGATTGAGTCTACGGTCGAAAGATACGTCCGCGAAAGTTTTTCCGACGTAGCACTCCGTATAACGATCCCACCGCCGGAATTGAAGACTGTGTTCTCGTCTGCCCGCATCTATGCCAATGATGGTGTCGAAGGTTTGATAGAGACTAAGGGCGACGGGTTGCGTCGAGCAATTGTTTTTTCGATCCTTCGATCTTACGTAGAACTCAAGGCAACACTTGCACGTGTCCCCGCACCCGAAGCAACGCCAGCTCCTGAACCAGAGCAACCACAAACGAAACCGGCACCGGCATCGTATTTGCTGTTGTTTGAGGAACCCGAGCTATTTCTCCACCCCAAAGCACAACATGTTCTTTTTGATGCCCTCCGAGTCTTTGCCAGGGAGCACCATGTTCTTGTCACGACCCATTCGCCGATGTTTTTTGGCCCCGGAGTGACGGAAACCTTCGTTAAACTACGCAAAGTTGCGGATCCAGCAACAGCCCCCAGACCGTTCACCCAAGTCCAGCCTGTGAATTTTACTGACATGACGGCTAAGGACCAATTCCAGATCATCTGTTTCGAGAACAACAACGCAGCGTTCTTTGCAGACACGGTAGTTCTGGTTGAAGGTGACAGCGATTATCTCCTGATGCCGCATATCGCCAGGACGCTTAATGCGGCTTGGGACATCGCGAAAGTGCCAGTCGTCTTCGCCCGGATAACTGGAAAAGGCAACATCCGTCGTTACCGCCACTTCTTCTCTAGGTTTGGGGTTAGTGTGCCAGTAATTGCCGACCTTGATCTGTTGGTTAATGGCTTCGACCACATAGCTCCCAACGATGAATTGAAAACCGCAAGGAATCAACTGCTGGAGAAGGTCGATAAGTTAATCGTACCTAACCCTAACGGCCCCTCGACAAAGGATGCCAAAGACGCACACGAATCAGGTGAACTTCGCGGTTTGTGGCGGAAGGTAAGAGAGTGTCAAGCGAGTGTCAAAGCCGGGAAATGTACCCAAGCCGAACATGATGAGGCTGTCGAGGCTTTCTTTGCGTGGCAACGCAAGTCGGAACGGCTCGACGTGCTTCAAAAAGGCGATGACCCGCAAATGATCCAGCTTAAGCATCGGCTGCTGGCGATGCTTCGGCGTGACAACATCTACGTACTTGAGCGTGGAGCCATTGAGCAGTACTACCCCGACACGATCACAGGTCCGGACAAACCCTCACGCGCCCAAGATTTCTGCGGCAAGGTTGCTACGCGGGAGGCAGTTCTTGCCTGCTGCGGTGAGCAGGAGACTACTCGTGATGAGAAAACAGAGAAAGAAAAGGAATTCTTGTTGATCTTCAGTGGAATCTTTAATGGCAGCACGGACTAGGAAGCGAGCATGGCGAAAAGCAATACACGGCTGGAATTGACATGGATCGGCAAGGAGAATCGGCCGAAGTTGGAGCCGAGGGTTCTTGTTGAGGATGCGGAGAAGTCCTACCACGCCGCCCGGCGGGTCAGCGAGAACGACCTCTTCGACAACCGGCTCATCTTCGGCGACAACCTCCTCGCCCTCAAAGCTCTCGAACAGGAGTTCACCGGCAAGATCAAGTGCATCTACATCGACCCACCGTTCAACACGGGCGAGATGATGGAGAACTATGACGATGGTGTCGAGCATTCAATCTGGCTAACACAAATGCGTGACCGACTGGAACTGCTCCATCAGTTGTTGGACAAGGAAGGCACGTTAGTTGTGCATATAGACGACAATGAGTTAGGCTATCTTGTCGTACTGCTGGATGAAGTATTTGGTCGGAGTAATCGTCTATATGTTGTAACCTTCAAACAAGGATCTGCAACAGGACATAAGGCCATCAATCCGGGATGTGTCAATACGACCAACTACGTCTTGATCTATGCCAAGAACAAATCTGCCTGGAAGCCCAATCGTGTATTTACCAGTCGTGAACGTGACAAGCGGTACGGTCAGTTCATTCCGAATATCGACGATCCGTATGAACGCTGGGAGATCGTTACCCTTATGGTCGCCTTTGCGGAGAGCAAAGGCCTGACAGAGAAAGATGCAAGAACGCTGACTAAGGAAGAACCTGAGCAACTCGATGCGTTTGTTCTTGAGAACTCTCGCAATGTTATACGTACTGCACGTCCAGATTACAAAGGAGTCAGTGCAGCCGCACGCGAGATGATCGATGCATCCAAGCAGGAACCAGACCGCATCTTGAGACTTGAGCGGGACGACCACTCCGACATGTACTTCAGGAAGGGCGAACGGATTCTGTTCTATTCCGATAAGCTCAAACTGGTGGACGGAGCCTATGTAGCTGGGGAGCCGCTAACAACACTATGGGACGACATATTGTCAAACAATCTGCACAATGAGGGCGGCGTCACATTTCCCAAGGGTAAGAAGCCCGAGGCACTGATCAAGAGAGTGCTTGACCTAGCAACAAACCGTGGTGATTGGATTCTCGATTCCTTCGCTGGGTCCGGCACAACGGGAGCCGTGGCCCACAAGATGGGACGCCGATGGATCATGGTGGAACTTGGCGAACATTGCCACACGCACATTATCCCACGGCTTCAGAGCGTGGTAAACGGCGAGGACCAAAGCGGAATAACAAAAGCCGTTAACTGGAAAGGCGGCGGCGGGTTCCGCTACTACCGGCTGGCGCCGTCGCTGATTGTCGAAGATGAATGGGGCAATCCGGTGATCAACCCGGCGTTCAACGCGGCAATGCTGGCCGAGGCGATGTGCAAACTGGAAGGGTTTCAATTTGACCCGAACGCGGAGGTCTATTGGCAGCACGGGCGCAGCTCGGAAGCGGACTTCATCTACGTCACCACGCAGACCATGACCAGGCAGATGCTCGCCAGGCTGAGCGATGAGGTCGGACTAAACCGGAGCCTGCTGATCTGTTGCAGCGCCTTCCGGTGCAAGGTGGACCAGTTCGAGAACCTGACCGTCAAGAAGATTCCCAAGGCGGTGCTCAAGAAGTGCGAATGGGGGCACGACGACTATTCGCTGCAGATCAAGAACCTGCCCGCCCCGCCGCCGGAAAGTGCACGCCCAGCCGCAGAGGGCGCGGAGGAGCGGATCGGCAAGAGAAGCCCGAAGCGTCGCAAGTTTGGCAAGGCAAAGGACCAGGGGCCGACCCTGTTCGATCTGGAGGACGCCTGAAATGCCCAGGAAGCCGTCACCTCAAGACAAGCCAGATCCCTCCTTAGGGGAGGTTGCGTTGTACCGGTCAGCGGATGGTGTTGTTCAGGTGCAGTGCCTTTTGCAGGACGAAACCCTGTGGCTCACCCAGAGGGCGATTGCGGAACTATTCGGGGTCAACGCGCCGGCCATCAGCAAACACCTCGCCAATATCTATGAAACTGGGGAGTTGGCAAAGGAGGCAACTGTTTCCATTTTGGAAACAGTTCAAATCGAGGGCGTTAGACGCGTTACGCGAAAGCTGGAATACTACTGTCTTGATGCCATTATCGCCGTGGGATACCGGGTGAACAGTTACCAGGCGACTCAATTTCGCATTTGGGCAACGAAGACGCTCAAGGAGTTCATGATCAAAGGGTTTGTCCTTGATGATGAACGCTTGAAGCAGGGCAAGGCCCTCTTTGGGCGGGACTACTTCGAGGAACTGCTCGAGCGTATTCGGGAAATTCGGGCCAGTGAACGGCGCTTCTACCAGAAGATCACCGATATCTACGCCCTTTCCGTGGATTACGACAAGGACGCCCCCATTACACGGGAGTTCTTTGCGACCGTACAGAACAAGCTGCACTGGGCCATTACGGGCAAGACAGCGGCCGAAATCATCTACGAGTCGGCGGATGCTTCGCTGCCCCACATGGGCCTGAGTACCTGGAAGCAGGCTCCGAATGGGAAAGTGCTGAAATCGGATGTTTCCGTAGCGAAGAACTACCTGAATGAAACGCATATCCGGGAACTGAATCGCATCGTTTCCGCATATCTGGATTTGGCGGAGAACCGCGCCCAGCGCGGTAAACTGATGAAAATGCTGGATTGGGTGGGTTTTCTGCACAGCTTTCTGGAATTGTCGAACTATCCCATCCTGACGGATAGCGGCAAGGTCAGTGCCCTGGAGGCAAAACTCAAAGCAGAGGAGCAGTACGAAGAGTTTCGTAAACGGCAGGACGCCGATTATGTTTCTGATTTCGATCGTGAGATCAAACGCCTGGAGGGCAAGTAACCATGGCCATTCAACACATCAATGCAATCAGCAACCGGTTGAGCCTTCGCCCGCCGCAACGGGATTCCTTGGAGATTCTCGCACGCGTGTGCGAGATTATCGAACTTTCCAAAGACGCCGACTCGGCCGCCGCCTTGCAGGCGGTTCGAAGCGAGTTTCCGACGGTCGAGGAGTTTGAACGCGAGTTTCCCTCGTTGTGTTTCGCCATCGCCACGGGCGTCGGCAAGACGCGGCTGATGGGAGCGTTCATCGCCTATCTGCACCAGGCCGAAGGCATCCATAACTTCTTCGTGCTTGCCCCAAACCTGACCATCTACAACAAGCTGATTGCCGACTTCACGCCCAACACGCCCAAGTACGTCTTCAAGGGCATCGGCGAGTTCACCACCGTCCCGCCAACGGTCATCACGGGCGACAATTACGAATCGGGGATTGGCGTTCGCGGTGGACGGCTGTTTGACGAGGGGATTCACGTCAATATCTTCAATATCTCGAAGATCAACAGCGAAGTGCGCGGCGGCAAAGAGCCACGCATCAAACGCTTAAAAGAGTACATTGGCCAGAGCTACTTCGAGTATCTGTCCGGCTTGGACGATCTGGTCATGCTGATGGACGAGAGTCATCGATACCGGGCAACGGCCGGCGTGCGGGCCATCAATGAGCTGAAGCCGATACTCGGGCTGGAGCTGACGGCCACGCCGCAGGTCGAGAGCGGCAGCAGGGCCGTGCCGTTCAGAAACGTGATTTACAGCTACCCGCTGGCCTCGGCCATGGACGACGGCTTTGTGAAGGAACCGGCCGTTGCCACTCGCGAGAACTTCGATCCCGCCGGCTACTCGCCCGAGGGGTTGGAGAAGATCAAGCTGGAAGACGGCGTGCGGATTCACGAGAACACGAAGGTCGAACTGGAGGTTTACGCCCGAAACAACGACAAGCCGATCGTCAAGCCGTTTATGCTGGTCGTGGCTACGGATACGAACCACGCCAACAGCCTGCAACAAGTGATTGAAGGGGATGACTTCTTCGAGGGCCGTTATAAGGGCAAGGTCATCCAGGTCCACTCGAATATCCGAGGCGAGGAGAAGGACGAGAACGTCCAGCAACTGCTGACCGTCGAGCACGCGGACAACCCGGTGGAGATCGTCATTCACGTGAACATGCTCAAGGAAGGCTGGGACGTGACCAACCTCTTTACGATTGTGCCGTTGCGCGCGGCCAACTCGCGAACGCTTGTCGAGCAGTCCATCGGAAGGGGCCTGCGGCTTCCCTACGGCAAGCGAGTAGGCGTCTCGGCCGTGGATCGGCTGACCATCGTTTCGCACGACAAGTTCCAGGAGATTGTGGACCATGCGAACGATCCGAACTCGATTATACGGGCAGGCGTGGTTATTGGCCGCGACGTGCCGGAGGCGGGTCGCAAGGCCGTGGAGGTCGTCAGCACGTTTGAGGAGGTCATTTCCGGCGGCAGCATTTCGGCCCGTCCCGTGGAAACGGGATGGCCCCCCGAGCGGCAGGGAAGACTTTTTGACAAGCCCGAAGAGCAGGAAGTGGCCAAAGCCACCTATCGGGTCATCAAACAGTACGAGCGGCTTAAGGGGAGCGATCAACTCCAGGACGCCGCAATCCAGCGGGAGATCGTCGAGAAGGTCCAAGAGATCGTCCGGCCGACGCAAGGCTTGCTGGAGGGCGTCGTTGAAGCCGTCAATGTGCCCGACGTCGTACGCCAGACCACCGAGCTGTACCGCGAGATGTCCATCGACGTACCGAAAATCATCGTGGTGCCCAAGGGTGACGTGACGTGCGGCTACGAGGATTTCGACCTGGACACCCGCAATATCAACCTTCAGCCCGTGGCCCAGGACATCCTGATCCAGCACTTGCACGAGAATCGTCAATATCGGCTGCAGGACGGTTCGGGAATCCTCCAGGAAAAGCGCCCCGAAGATTACCTGGTGCGCGGCCTGATCGACTTTGACGACATCAGCTACGACGACCACGCCCGGCTGCTTTACAAGCTGGCCGGGCAGGTTGTGGAACGGCTGCGAAGCTATCTGTCCGAAGAGGACGACGTGCTCAATGTCTTGCAGTATCACCAGCAACCGCTTGTGAACCTGATCCATTCGCAGATGCAGCAGCATTACGTCGAATCGGCCGCGAGCTACGAGGCCCACGTCACGAAAGGCTTCCATACCCTGCGGGCGAATACGTATTCGACGGCGGCGGACGAAGACGTCCGGAATTTCCGCGCGACCGTGCCCGAAGGTCAGCGCAACCGGATTGGTGCAATGGTGTTCGGCGGGTTTGACAAATGCCTGTACCGGTGCCAGAAGTTTGATTCCGACCCGGAACGACGCTTCGCGGTTATCTTGGAGAACGACCATGCCGTTTTGAAGTGGTTCAAGCCGGCCAAGGGCAACCTTCAGATTCACTACAGCCACGACGATTCCTACGAACCGGACTTCGTGGTCGAGACGAAGATGGAGAAGTTCCTTTGCGAGCCGAAACGAGCAAACGAAATGACCGACGACGTCGTACTCGCCAAGGCCGACGCCGCGGCCACGTGGTGCAAGCATGCGACCGCCCACGCCGAGGAGAATGGCGGCAAGCCGTGGCGCTACCTGCTGATTCCCCATGACCAGATTCAGGACCAAATGACGCTGGCCGGACTCGCCGCACGATACGAGGTGCAGGCGAAAGAGTGACTCGGAGTGATTCGTCGCGTCGAGTGCCGCCCGCACGGCCCCCAATCTGCCCGAAAAGCTGGAACTTCAACGAAAGCTTCGGGGACTGGAAACCAAACGCGACGAGGCATGGCGGGCCTACGACACCGCCAGCCGCGACATTGACCGGCAGAAGGACGCCCTGCTCGATGAAATCAGCCGCCGGCTAGAGCCGAAGACGTAGTGCAATCCGCTGTTTACTGAAACGTGGACGACGCCCATTCACAGGAATACTCCTGCGGAGGGGTGATGGTTGTCTTGTGTCCACGGAATGTCCAAGTATAATGATGATGTCGGTCTGTCGGGCGATTTTGGCTCTCGGTTTTTGCCGGAAGGCGGTCGAGATGCGAGGGCGGCTCTCGGCGGATTGGCTCGGTACATGGAGAAAAATGGGGAAGGCTGCTGTCGGCCTGTTTCTGCTGACTGGGAGAGCTGTCATGAACAAAGTCCGTATGTTTGTGCTTTCCGTGGTTTGTCTCTTAACCACCTCGGCCAGTCCGGCTCTGGCAGCGGCTATCATGAGTTTCAGTTTCGGCAGCAGTCTGGCCGACACCGAATTCGCCGGTGCGCCGGGCGCCCGCATATGCAACTGGAACGTCATTGACGCCTCCAATCTGACCCTCAACGGGGTCAAGGACTACGCAGGTGTAACGCACAGCGACGTGACCGTAGCGTTCACCCTGGGCGACGGTAGTGTCACTGCATTCCAGACAGGGGGTGGCGCCAACGACCGGCACATGTTCAGCGGCTACCGGGATCTGTTTGACGGCGCGCCTGCCACGATCACGGTAACCAACATTCCCTACGATACTTACGACGTGTACTTCTACATGCACGCCGACCAGGATGGGCCTAACAGGACCGGCGCGTTCACGGTTGACGGTGCGACCCAGTATATGCGAAGCCTGCAAAGACCGTTGAGCGATCCCACAGACGACACAGGCTACTACTTGTCGACCGATACCACGCAGACCACCGCGGCAGGCACGACCGAGGGGAATTATGTCGTTTTCCGCGGGCTGACCGGGGCGACCCTTTCCGCCAGTCTGACGGCGGGTCTGTCCGACAGCGAACTGCGGAACAAGGCCGCCGGTTTCCAGATCGTGGGAAGTCCCGCGCCGACGATCGTCGAGACGAACACCCAAGGGAGCGACCTCTACACGGTCTCCAGCACCGATCTGTTACAGACCCATGCCACACTTACCACCGCTACCGGGATCAGCTCCACAGAAGGCACCGATGGCACTGGGGCGGCGCTGACCGATGGCACGGTGGGGCCCAGTTACCTGGCTGCCGATTACATCAATGCCGTCGCAATCCACACGGGCGCGGAACTGATCTATACGTTCGATCGCGGCGAGAATGGGGCCGGCTACGACATCACCCAGATCGATACGTACTCCGGCTGGAAGGACAGCGGGCGCAACAATCAGCAGTACAACGTTTCGTACTCGACCGTGTTGAATCCAGACTTCTACATTTCGCTTGCCACGGTGGACTACCAGACGGGTACACTTGCCACCTCGGTATCGCTTACCGACGCAGCCGGTGGGCTTCTGGCGGAGAACGTGGCGCGACTCAAGTTCGACTTTCCAACCACGGAAAACGGTTACGTCGGATACCGGGAGTTCGACGTCTTCGGAACTTCGTCGATTCCCGAGCCTTCCGCTCTCGCCATGCTTCTGGCTGCTATCGGCCTGCTGGGCTGCATGAGGCGGCGCCGGCAAGGCTAGGGAAAAGGATGCCGGACAGGCCGAAGTCCATCCTGTACGCGACACGAAGATGGGTAATAGGCTCCCTGGAATGCCAGGTGGTTAGCTCGGTGGTATTTCCCTCCAGCATTCCAAGCAGCAGTTGTACGACTGCCAATCCAGAAGGGACCTTTTTCGTAGCCGTTCACCGGTCGGCAGCGCACGTCATTTTCTCCATTGCATACGAGGGAGACAGTCCCAATTTCGCGGCTTGTAGCAGTGGCCGGTGGGGCAGAATGCCCGATGTGCCGCGAAAATCGGGACAGTCCCTTGGGAACGTTTACCCTCTTTCTGAAGGGGGTTGTGTATAGAATGGATGGTGCGGGAGGTTTCGTCAACCAGTGCTCAGGAGAACGGCTATGACTACGGACCAACCGGCAGTCCCTGTGAATACCCGGGCGTTGGGGCTGATCGTGGCGCTGGCCGCATGTTTTGGTGCGGCCGCGCTTGGCTCGCTGGCGACGGCTCGGGGGGTGGGCGAATAGTATGCCACACTGGATCGCCCGTCATGGACGCCCCCCAACTGGGTCTTCGGCCCGGTGTGGACCATTCTCTACCTGATGATGGCCGTTGCCGCGTGGCGGGTCTGGCTGACAGGTCCGTGGCGGCGTACCGGCCGAGCGTTGGGGCTGTTCGCCGCGCAGCTTGTGTTGAACGTGCTCTGGTCGGTCTTGTTCTTCGGCCTGCACATGCCCGGCGCGGCACTGATTGAAATCGTTGTGCTTTGGTCGGCCATCCTGGCCACGACCGTTGCATTCTTCCGTCACTCGCGTCTGGCCGGAACCTTGATGGTTCCCTACCTGGCCTGGGTCAGTTATGCCATCACGTTGAACTTCGGTTTCTGGTATTTCAACTGACCACATCCGGCAACACCGTGAGTACCTCAATTGGCTGAAAGTATCGCACTCGTCCAGGCGCAACCGCTTGCCATCGACGCGGGCCTCTAGTATTCTGCCCTGTATCTACCCGGATGTCTGTCCATTCCTATAGGGGGCATCATGTTTCGCCGTGAATTTCTCAAGGGAACGCTGGCCGCCGGTGCGTGCCCCGGGTTGCCTTCATTGGCTGGGATGTCTGCCAGCTCGCAGGTTGTGGCGGCAGACAGCGATGCGCAGGCTCAACGATGGTCGCATGCCGAACCGGCGAACCGGCCGATCGGAACGGCGCGGGGGATTCTGCCCGGCCGTGTCGTGTGGGCGCATGATGCAAGTGCCGTCTCGTGGGATGGCAATGCAGAAACGAGCACCTGGTACGAAGATCGGTTCGTCGATGCCCCACGCGCCGAGGCGATGCTTGGCGAGACCTTGCGACTGGTTGCAGGCGTCAAGACTGACGCGGCGGCGTGGGATCGGCTATTTCGATACAACAATCGGCTGCGGGGACGGGGCGACGTTGGCTATCGGCCTGGCGAAAGGGTCGTCGTTAAATTGAATATGAACTGCGGCAAACGGCGATCCGATCGGACGCCCGGCTACTACAATACTCCGCAATTGACCCTGGCCCTGCTGCGCCAGCTCGTGCGGCAGGCAGGTGTGCGCGAAACCGACCTGACTTGCGTCGATGCGTCGCGCTTCGTTCCCGATGTGATCTTCGATCGTTGCCATGCCGAGTTCCCCGGCATTCGTTTCGAGGACCGCGATGGGGGCGAAGGACGTATGGCCGCTGTGGCTGATCTGAAGACGGCCGTCGCCTTCGCCGATCCGGACTTGCCGACAACGGCCAAGACCTACCTGCCCGAATGCCTGACAAGTGCCACCTATCAGGTCAACACAGCCGTATTCAAGGGGCATCGCCTGGCAGGTGTCACGTTGTGCGCAAAGAACCATTACGGTTCGCTCTTTCGTACCGATGTCGGTCCTGACGACCACCATCGCGGCTGGAATCCGTCGCATTTGCATCAGTCCATCTTGGTGTCTGAACGGCCGATGGGCAGTTACAACGCCCTGGTCGACCTGATGGGGCACCCCGAGCTGGGCGGCAAGACGATCCTGTACCTGGTCGATGCACTGTACGCTGCGCCGCACCAGTCGGTATTGCCGGAGCGATGGCAGTCGGCGCCGTTCAACGGTCATTGGACGGCGAGTGTTTTCGCGTCGCAGGATCCCGTGGCGATCGAATCGGTGGGCGTCGACTTCTTTGCCGCGGAAGCAGGTTCGCGATACATGGCCGGGGCTGTTGACAACTACCTGCACGAGGCCGCCTTGGCGCACAATCCGCCTTCCGGCATCCGGTACGCCCCGGCAGGCGACGGCAAACGCCTCGAGAGCCTGGGCGCACACGAACATTGGGACAGTCACGAGCAGAAACGGTATTCACGAAACTTGGGAACGGGAGAAGGAATCGAGTTGATCAGAGTCTAGCCCGGATTATTCACGGCAGGTAGGGTGAAACAAGCCGCTTCCATGGTGGGTCCTCGGTGGCTGCTACTGGCTCGCTTCTAGCCGATGGACTATCAATCAGCTTCGTTGCGGCTTGTGCGGACCCACCAGTGATTTACGCGACCTTGACCCACCCTGCGCAGATGAACAATCCGGTCCAACGTCACGAGCACCCATTGAGAGGAGAAGCCCTATGTCGCCCAATCGCAGAGACTTTTTGAAGGGTTCCGTGGCCGTTGCGGCATTGGGGGGTATCGGTGCTGCCGCCGAGCAGACGCAGGCGGCGGAAACGCCGGCAAACGACATCGTCTTTCAACGACGCATTGCCGTTCGGCACGATGTCGATGTGTTCGTGGCCGGCGGCGGCCCGGCAGGCATCGCGGCGGCCGTCGCTGCCGCCCGGCAAGGGGCCCGCGTTTTCCTTGCAGAACGGAATAGCTGTTTGGGCGGCATGGGAACCGCCGGCATGCTGCCGCTGTTCATGCCTTTTACCGATGGCATTCACATGCTGGCAGGTGGGATCGGCGCCGATATTCAGAAGCGGCTTAAGGCCAACGACGGTACGGGGCCGGGCAGTGATGTCACAATCCGGGCCGAAGTTCTCAAACGGGTCTATGATGATCTGCTGCTGGACGCGAAGGTCCAGTTCCTGTTTGAAACGAACCTGATCGATATCGAGTCCGATGCCGGAAACGTCTCGACGGCGATCCTGGCCGGCAAGAGCGGGCTGTTCGCCGTCAAGGCCCGCGTGTTTCTCGATTGCACGGGCGATGGCGATCTGGCAGCGTGGGCGGGCGCCCCGTTTGCGAAAGGCGACGAACACGGCAATATGATGGCCGGCACGCTGTGCAGCCTGTGGGCCGACATCGACTGGGAAGCCGTTTATCACAAAGGCCTGGGCGCCGGCGAGAAACGCCTGGAAGACGCATTCCGCGATGGCGTCTTCACCCACAACGACCGCCACCTGCCAGGCATGTTCCGCGTAGGGCGGAACACGGGCGGCGGGAATATCGGGCATACGTTCGGGCTCGATTCAACCGACGAACGGTCGATCACCCAGGCACTGCTCTGGGCCCGCAAGTCGCTGGTGGAATATGAACGGTACTACAAAGAGTATCTCAAAGGCTTCGAGCAGATGGAGTTGGTAGCGACCGCGTCCCAGATAGGCGCCCGGGAAAGCCGGCGGATTACCGGCGACTATGTACTCAACCTGGAAGACTTCAAATCGCGGGCCGTCTTCCCCGACGAAATCGGCCGCTACAGTTACGCCGTAGACATCCACGCCGCCAAGCCTGACTTGGCCAGCTACAAGCAATACGCCGAAGACTTCAAGAACCTTCGCTACGGCAAAGGCGAAAGCTACGGCATCCCTTACCGCTGCCTCGTACCGAAGAAGCTGACCAACGTCCTGGTGGCTGGCCGCTGTGTGAGTACCGACCGCTACATGCAGAGTTCCATCCGTGTCATGCCCGGCTGCTTTATAACCGGGCAGGCGATTGGCGTGGCCGCGGCCATCTGTGCCAAAGAGAATTGCTCTACGCGAGATGTGCCGGTCGCCGACTTGCAGCGTCAATTGAAAGACCTGGGTGCGTATCTGCCCAACTGTTGAATCTAAGGAGCACCCATGCGAAGATATGTTGTTCTTGCGTTATTCTCGATTGTTCTTGCATCGTTGGCGGTGTCCGCGCTGGGCGCCGAGCCCCGGCAAGCGGATGTTCCGGTTGACCAGAACCTGGTGGTTGTCGTGGCCGATCCGCACGCGGCGGTGGACTGCGTCGTTCGTCGTCCCGATCCCAACGGACCGCCGCATAAGTTCGACACGACGGGTAATCTGGTTCATTTTGTCGACGATGTGCTCGCCATGAACCCTCGGCCTGCCGCCGTTCTGATGCTGGGCGACCTTGTCGAAACGCCAACGCCAGACGCGTACGCAAAGGCCAAGTCGATCTTCGCCAGACTGACCGACGCCGGGATCCCCGTCCATATGACTCCGGGTAACCACGACAGCTCGAAGCGGTTTCTCGACACATTTCCGGAGCTGCGAGAGAAGACGGTCGCCAACGGCTCAATTGCCTATCGCGTGGAACTGCCGTCCGTCGATTTCATCACCTACGAATCGACCGACCCTCACCAGGGATACTACGGTTGGATCCCTGAGGACATGAAAGGCTGGCTGAAGGAACAGATCCGCAAGAATCCCCAGAAGCCTGTGTTCATCTTCGCGCATCACTCAATCGAGTTCGAGAAGCACTTCCCTGACATTGCCGATTTCCCGAACGTGCAGGGATGGCTGAACGGTCATTGGCACCAGTTTCGCGAAGTCAAGATGCCCAAGTATCCGACCGTGCCGTTTCTGTACGCGCCAAGCGTCGGCTTCATGGATTCCGGTAGCCGGCCGATTACCGGCTACCTCATCATGAAGATTCTGCCCGACCAGTATCGCTTCACCCTGATCACCAACGATCGTTCCGACGAGCGGAACGGCAAGACGATCACATGGAAGAAGAAGACGGGGGGCGAATAGAGGCGTCGGTGGCGCCCGGCAAACGTTTGCAGGCTTGAGGGAATACCGTTTCTGAACGATGAATACAGAAGCAGCACCGTCGCAAACGAATGATCTGCGGCGGCAGATTCATGCACATCTGCTATCCCTACTACGAGGACTTGATCGCGGTAGCCAAGCATTGGACCAACGCTTATGTAGACATGTGCTGGTCATGGATCATCAACCCGGTAGGCGCCAAGGACTTCCTCAAGAAGTATCTCGTGACGGCCCCTGCAAACAAGATACTCACGTTCGGTGGCGACTACCGTGTTGTGGAACCGGTCCTGGGGCACGCAGTAATCGCACGCCAGGGGATCGCCCTGGCTCTAAGCGAGTTGGTGGAAGAGCGATGGTTGAGTCTCGGCGACGCCCTGGAACTCGTCGACCCCATCATGCACGGCAACGCTCGCCGGATCTTCCGACTGCCGGAGAAGGAAAAGGCCCTGCGCAGCGTACCGTGGGCGTAACTGAAATAGCCAAGGTGTCCTTCCGAATCGCCGTATTGACTATAGACAACATTTGGTTATACTGCAGATAGAGCGACTGGCCTTGTCGGCGGTTGGTCCGGGGATATCGCCTTTGGACCAAACGCATTCCAGCACACCTTTTCGGAGCCTAATCATGTCTCGCTTCTCTCGTCGCGGTTTCACTCTGGTTGAATTATTGGTTGTGGTCACCATTATTGCCGTGCTGATTGGTTTGTTACTGCCTGCGGTAACCATCCTGGCCGTTACGCTTGCCGCCGCCATCTGGCCGTCGCTTCAAGGCATCCTACTTACCGGCCTGGCACTCGGCTTCTTCGTGGCCGTGATGATGCTCATGCCCAAGCTGGGCGCATCCTCCATTCCCTTCTGGGGCATCAGCCTGAACCTGGGCGAGACACGGGCGACGCCCGCAGAAATCCATGCATGGAAGGCCGGCGTTCAGGCCGGTAGCAAGAGCAATACGACGTCCGAGCAACCCGCCAAGCCGACCGATGAGAACAAGCTGGCTGATGAGTAAATCGAACTAAACGTGCAAAGGGTGGGCCGAACGTAGCGATCTCTACCATGTAAGTTGACGCCGTAGGCTGGTAGCCAACAGGCCCTGGGCGTGGTAGAATGTTAGTAGATGATTGAGAGGAGACAAAGCCATGTCAACCGTTGACAGTCGCCTGACGGCCTTGGAATCTGAATTGCAGGCCGTAAAAGACCAGCTCGCAAGAATATCCGAGCATCGACCCTGGCTTGACGAAATCGCCGGCTCGATGGATACCTGGCCGGAGTTCGAGGAAGCCCTGCAGTTGGGACGGGAGTTTCGACGTTCTGTTTGCGATACGCCGGATACCGCCACAACTGGAGACTGACTGTGTTCATTCTCGATACCGACCATCTCGGAATCGTCCAGCGACGAACCAGCCCGGAGCATAAGACCTTGTTGCTCCGTATGCGGCAGCATCCTTTGGAGGCGTTTTTCGTAACGATCATAAGTTTCCATGAGCAGGTAAACGGCTGGAACACCTATATTCACCGGGCGAAGAACACCGAAGGGTTGGTGCGGGGCTATGCCATGTTCCAGGAGATGCTCTTCGGTTTCACCAGAATGAATGTGTTGCCATTTGATGCCGAGGCGGTCAACATGTTCTTCAAGCTGCGCAAGTCTGGTGTGCGCGTCGCAACGATGGACCTACGGATTGGGTCGATTGCCTTGACACATGGATTTACACTCTTGACAAGGAACACCGTTGACTTCGAGCGAATACCCGGGTTGCAAGTTCAAGACTGGACTCTGCCTGATCGTGCAAGATGAACCGTAAGCCGACTAGCGGCAACTTTGGTTTGCCGACCTCGTGTAAATGACGCCGAGCAACTGACCACTGGTATTCAAGCATGGAGAGAACGCGTGCACGCGTTCTCTTTCCTGCGTTACCCAAACGTCTCAAGGGCACGTAATGGCCCTCTCCCGCAGCGACTATTCACCCGATTTCTCCTCCAACGTGAGCCCGACTTCCGCCAGGTCGGACAAGAGTCGAGGAGCGCAACGGTAGTACTGTGAAAAGCCTTTGCCGTAGGCAGATCCCCGGGCGCCGGCGGCGAGCCCGGCGGTAAGGGAGTCGGGGAAGACGTCGTCGCGGGTCCAGCGATACGCACGGGCGATGCTCTCGGCATACATGGGCGACATGCCGGAACGGTAGCCCATTTCCGGGCAACTCGTGTACCGGAACCCGTGCGTCTCGGTCGAGTAGAACTCGTCAATCAGGTAGCGAGCGCCCAGGATGATGGCGTCTTTGACCGCCGGATCCTGCGTAACGTCGTGGTAATAGGTCATGCCACTGAGCAAGATGGTCACCATGAATCCGGCGTTGCCCCGGTGACGCGGTTCGCAGTGGCAATGGCCGGGCACCATCATGCGGGTCCAGCCGCCTAGCTGATGCGTGCGGCCGGGCCGTTTCTGGTATTCGGGCAGCTCGCGCGGTTCGGTATCCTGCGTTTCGAGCACACGATCGATAACGATCTTCGCAGCGTTCAAATAGTAGGGATCGTTCGTGGCCGCCAGGGCCGAGGCCAGCATAATCAGGTGCCAGCCCGGCACGCGGGCGCTCGTCCAATCGTAGGGGCCCGAAAGCTCACGATTGGTGAAGTAATCGACCACAGCCATACCGGTTTCGAGCGACCGCCGGTCGCCGGTCAGGAAGTAGTGATCGAACTGTCCCTCGGTCCACGCATGGCTGACGCTGCCGCCCGCTCGCGGAATTCCCAGCGTGTCGGGCGCCGACTGGTCGTAATAGCCGCCGACGTGGCCCATCTGATGCACGTAGACCAGCCCAACCTCGCCCGGATTGGGCGACCAGTGGACCGTATCGATGTCGCGGTTGTGGATTTGGGCTGCCTCACCCAGGAAGAAGGCATCCGGGTTACCCGAGCGAATGTACTCCAGGAAAAACGCGTGCTGGGTGTCGTACTCGATATTGCCCCAGTTCGCACCTCGTTCGCCGTACCAGTCGCCGTAGTTCATCATGCCGTAGTCGTGCTGTCGCTCGCGGCGATCCATATACGCTTGCAGGTTCTTGTCGATGGCATCTTCATAGGCCGGGAACTCCTCCACGTTGCGAGGGGCCACATGATAGAACGCCAGGCTGCCGCAATACCACGCCGGTTCGGCCGCCAGCAACAGCGGTCGCTGGAAGACAACGGCCCGCTCGGCGGCCTCGGGGCCGAAATCCAACAGCAGCTCGTGTGTCTTCGCCATACCGCGTTTGATCATGTAGGCGCCATCGCGCAGATAGAAGTAGAGTTGATGCCCTTCCTTCTCGAACGGAAACGCGTCGTACAGACCGGCTTCAAAGGCCGGGCACAAGTCCACCTGCACCCCGGCAGGTGTGACCTCGAAACCCTTCGGATAGTTCTGCCAGAAGTCGCGTACCGAAACGGCCGCTGCTCCGCCCTCGGCCACCAGCCCGCCGACGACCCGGCCCTTCGCCGGTTCGCCGCCGGCAGGTACGAACTCATCGTCGAATCGCTGCCAGATACGTTCTCCCGATTTCAGCGTGAGCGGCTCACCTTCGGCAAGCGGCGCCTGCCATGCAGCGTGGGGCGCCGGCACGGCCAGGCTCATGCGTTCCACGTCGGCAAACTGCTGCGACTGTGTCGTTTGGAGCTTTGTCTTCGAGACATCGTCGGGCAGCGTGTTGATGAACGTGTGGTACACGCGTACAAACGGCCGGCCGCGCCATGCTTCGATCCGCTGTTCAATTCGGAAGCTCGTTGCGCCGTCTTCGGCCGTCAGATCACCGGTCGTCTTTACCACGAGGCGAACGGGCCCGTTCTCTTCGATGGTTGTTTCTGCATTGGCCATCGCACTGGTGAACCGCTTGCCGCTGCCGTCGACCAACTCGGTGACGCATGGCCCGTGCGGACCGACGAGCTGGCCGTGTGCGTCGATCTGAAGCTGAACGGCGCCCGTGTCGATCTGGATGATTCCCTCCTTTTCGACCGCCAGAGAGGTAAGATCGGCCGCTTCTGCAGAACGGTGCGCCTCGCGGCCGAACTCCAAGGTAAACCGGGCGTCGCCACCGGCAGGCACGTCCGTAAGGATGCTTACCAACAGCCATTTGATCGATCCGTCGGGCCAGGTTCCCAGCGGTTTGAACTGGGCGAGGACTTCCTTGCCGTCGCGCAGAAGCCGCACGTCGTCTTCCGAGGCCAAGGCACCCTGCGGAAACGGCACGCCATTGGTGACCGGCCAGCCGGCGGCGTTCACGGCATGGGCATTGTGCACTACCAGCGGCACGTGCGTTATGCCTTCGCGCGTGGGCGGCGGCACAATAGCGGCCGGGGTGAACTCGATCGTCGGTCCATAGTACAGGCTGCCGTCCGGTGCAGTTCCGGCACCACGCCCGTAATAGGTTGCCCCCGGCTGAAGCCCTTGAAGTCTGGCCCGATGGACCAAACGCCTGCAATCCTCGGCGGCCGCCTCGCCCAGCTTGGCCGTGGGTCCGTATTCGAAGCGACTGTCCGACGGCCAGGTGGTGGTCCAGGAGAGCCACACTTCGCCTTCGGTATTCACCGGCGCGATCCAATGGGTGTTTTCCACGTGGTATTCGACCTGCCGATGGTCCGGAGCTTCGGGCATGAACAGCAGGTAGCCGATGCCATGCTTGCCGCCCCGGCCTACGGCTTGCAGTGTAACGACATCGCCGGTCTTCAGATCGCGCGGCGTGTCGAGGTGGTAGACGCCGTGCCGCCGGATCCCGGCGTTGACAACGGCCACACCAGCCAGTTCGCCGTTGATGAAAATGCCAACCCGCTGATCGCTCCCATCGTCGTACATCAGGAATCCGACATAATAGCGTCCCGGCTTGGCCACCTTGTGCCATGCTCGGGCGTCCGACGCGACCTTCTTCAGATGGCCGTAGCGTCTGGACGTCTGCGGATCGATCTCGAAGCCGTCGACCTCCAGCTCATCGTAACCTACGGCAACCACCTTGGGATTGCGCAATAGTGGCCGAATGATATCGAGCCCGAATGTGCCAGCCACCTGATAATGCTCCATGAAGTCGCCCGGCAGGCGGATCTTCTCGCGCTGGTTCAGGGGAATCCCTTCAACCTGAAGGTGGCCGGTGCTGGACGACATTGCCGGCTTGGGCCGTTCCGCACTGGTTACTGTATGGCACAGGACCCACATGCGAAACCCGGCGCCCGTCGCATCGCGGCCGAGTTCCACATCGGCGCTGGTCAGCAGGGTATTCCCCTGCACGGCGAACCGGATGGGTACGGACTCGCACGGCTTGCCGTCGGGCGCGAAGCATCTTGTACTGCAATCGTTTCGCACCACGGTAAGCATAGACTCGACGCCGTAGCCCTCCCGTCCTGTTTCGGGATTGGCATCGCCGTCTACATAGATATGATGAACCGTATCGTCCAGGTTCGGCGGTGCGGCAAAGGTTGTTCGCCACATGTATCGGTCTTCGGCCACGTGCATGAACTCCACTTTCAGCACGTCCTTTGTCGGATCGTACTCCTCGCGCCGGCGTGCCTCATCGGACGCTCCGGAACCGTTGTAGATTACGGTCCACGCCTCAGGCTGGTCGGCCGCCATGCCGAGAGTCTTCTTGATTTCCGGAGAAAGCTTATCCGGTCCCGCATCGGGCGACGAAGCCGTCGCAAGGGCTATTGCGATGAAAGACACCAGATGGGTGGACAGCATGACGGGGCCTCCTGAGGCACGGGCAGGCGTAAAACGGGGTGCCTTTAGTGTACTACGTCTTCTGCCGGAATGGAAGCAAAGCACGCGTCCTTACTGTGGCAGTTGGACGTTTTCGCCTCGCCCCACCGTCGCCAGTCCTTCCAGCACCAGAAACTCCATGTTTTCCGATAAGAAGGTCACGCTACCGTCGCCGATGAGGAAATGCGCACCACCCGGATGATAGCTGCAGAACGGGAGATGGTTGAAGGGAACCCCGTCGGTGATCTGGTCGACCTGGGCATTGATCGGATTGGCCACCGCCTTCGACGCCATCATGGCGATATCGTCCAGATTATTGAACGCATACCCGCCAACAATCCAGACTCGCACCTGGCCCGGCGGCACAGAGAATCGCCCCCCCTGCGTATCGAGGTGCGAGAACTCGCCGATTGCCAGAGTATTGCTCAGGCCGTCGGTCACCTGGTTCATCTTTCGCCACAGATACGGCACGAACATTCCGTTTTTTGGCCAATCACCGGCGCTGCTGGACTCGCCGAACGGTTCTTCGGCCGGAAAGGCTCCACAAACACCTTGGTATAGGGTTATCGCACCCGGCGCCGCGCCGGCTTGCACGTAGTTCTCGGATTCACTATAGACGGTCTGGTGCGGCCACGAAGGGCAGATGTACGTGCTCACTGCGGTGTACTTCATCTTCTTATTCACCGTGCTCGTAAGGGTTGAGCCAGTGAAATCGAGTTGATCGTATAGCGTTTCGAGTTCAAGATACGGCAGCATCTGCGTAAACAGCGCATGCTTACAATGCCCCGTGGCGCCGGCCGGAAACGCCTCGCGCCATGTATTCGCGTAGTTGTGCAGAGCCAGCCCCATCTGTTTCAGATTGTTGCTGCACTGCATTCGCCTGGCGGCTTCACGTGCGCTCTGAACCGCTGGAAGCAAGAGTGCGATGAGAATGCCGATAATGGCAATCACAACCAGCAGCTCAACCAGCGTGAAACCGGCGTCTTTGGACGTTCGCAACGGGATTCTCCGACTCCTTCGTAACATCGCACGTCTCCACACTCTGAAAAACCGGCCTGCCCTATACGGTTGATAGCCGCCTGACACATCGCGGCGAAAGATCAGGCAACTTCTACTTGGCCCCTGTCCGGCGGCAGCACCAACGATCTGCGAGACAGTCAGCCCTTCGTGGAATCACCTACGCCTGCGATGCCTGGAGCAGCCCATCAGGCCAATACCGGCCAACCCCAAAAGCATGATCAGTGTGCCGGGCTCAGGAACCGTCACGTTCGCCCAGCTCGTTCCTATGCGAATCTGATCGACTGTGTAGTAACCGTTCGAACCGCTTTCCAATCTTATCGTATCGGCCGCTCCCGTTACGGTCGACGAGAATGTGACGTCCCAGGATGCTGGTTCCGTCGCTGGCACAGTCTCGGAAGGATCATAGACCGTCGCAAAGTACTGTTCGGCGCCACTGCTGGCGGTGACCATCTTGGCGACATAAAGATAGTCGGTACTGCCTGCAATCGTCGAAGCACTGACGCTGAAGCCCCCGCTCGTATTGTTTCCCAGGAGCACATTCTCGCTGCTGCCAATTCCCATGGTCGCCTTGTACGAAGAGCTGTCTCTCAGCGACAGCCAGAAGTATTCGTTGCTCGTCTCGGGAATTGCGTCCTTCCGGACCAGGAAACTGACGTAGTAAGTGTTCTCGCCATCGAAGTCGAGTGTCGCGCCAAGATTGCGGTTGACACTCCCTCCACCGCCGTTGATCGTTGCCCGATTGCCACTTGCAACCAGACTGCAGCTTGCCGGATAGGCAAGGTTGCCGCTCTCGACGTCCCAGTTCGACGACCCATTCCAGCCGCCTTGGCCGTTCAGGTCGCCCGTACTATAGGCAAAGGACTCGGTCGGAACGATCGTCCCTTCCGCACTCACAGGAAGCAGAACACCGCAGGCCGCAATCACGACTACCAGCAAGGCACAGAACGGCCCACGTCGGGACACGTTTCTTTCTTGTCGTCGTGTCATGATGATCACCTCGCACAGCAGAAGAGGACCGGAAAACCATACTCAGGCGCAGGGCAAGCCCATGCAGCTTACCGGGCTCACTTTCCCGGCTCAGCCAAGGCCGCCCTCAACCTCTTAGCATACCCTTGCTGCACGTCTGTGTCTAGCGATTGAGGGGGTTTTTGCAAAACTTCGTATTTCACGGTATTTTCTGTTGTTGCAGTCGCACCTGAGCGCAGTCGCACCCGAGCGGGGCATGCCATAGGGCGCAAGGCACATTTCGCCAATTCGCAAGAGGAAATGGGGAATCTGGCGAACGCCCGCAGCCGAAAGACCATCGTTTCGGCTGGGTAAGCCGGCACGGTGGCGTGCAAGACTTGTGTAGGCAACGAGACCTGCCAGCGCGGCAACTGGACCGTAGCGACCACGAAGAACAGGAACATCCCTTGCGACTGCGGCCGGGGCGGCCAGATACACTTTGGGCTCAGGTTACACCTTCGGTTCCCAGCCTGGCTCGTACTCACGGCTCCAGTGCTGCATGGCGTCGGCGTCGTCGAGGATATGGCCATTGGCCGGGTCGCAGCGCAGCGTGCGGCCGGTCAGAAGCGCGATGGCGCCCAACTGGCACAACAGCGTGCTTGGGTAAGAAACCTCAATCGCCCCGTTCGGCTGCCGGCCGTTGCGCATGGCGGCAAGGAAGTCGGCCGCGTGCGCGCCGTCGCTCTGCTCGAAGTCGTTCAGGCCGCGGGTCGGGCTTTCTTCGACAAGCTTGTCCTCGCGATCGTAGACGCGGATCTTATTGCCGGCCACGACCACCGTGCCCTGGTCGCCATAGAAACTCGCGCCGAAGCCGACCGACGGCTGATGGAGCCGATCGTCGCCGAACCCACGCCGGTGCCAGTTGCGGGCTTCCCAAACGATCATCCGGTCGCCGAACTCGTAGGTCGCAATCTGCGTATCGGCGAACTCCTGGTCGTCGTCGAAGAAGAGCTTGCCGCCAGACGATGTGACCCGCTCGGGAAAATCGACGCCCATGCCCCAGCGGGCCAGGTCGAGTCCGTGGACCCCGTTGTTGCCGATCTCGCCATTGCCCCAATGGCGGAACCAGTGCCAGTTGTAATGGACCACGTTGCTCCGGTACGGCCGTCGGGGCGCGGGTCCCTGCCACTGCTGGTAATCGAGCCATTCGGGCACGGGCTCTTCGTGGCCGTGCCCGATCGGTTGCCGATTGTTCGCGTACCAGGCACGCGCGAACCGCAATTTGCCCACGATGCCTTCGCGCAGCTTCTGCATGATATCGATCAGTTCGGACCAGCTCCGCCGCTGGGTGCCCACCTGGACAATGCGATTGTGCTTCCGGGCCGCTTCGATTTGAAGCTCGCCTTCACGCGGATTGTGGCTGCTGGGCTTCTCGACGTACACGTGCTTGCCTGCCGCGCAGGCCAATACGGTGGCCGGTCCGTGCCAATGGTTCGGCGCGGCACAGACGAAGGCGTCGATGGCCTTGTCGTCGAGGATACGACGCATATCGGAAAGCCCTTTCGGAGCCTTGCCGGTAACCTTCTCCATGACGCCGATCGCGCGGGCCACTCGCCGCTCGTCCACGTCGCACACGCAGGCGACTTCGCAATTGGGCAAGCGAGCCAACTCCTGAGCCAGTCGCAAGCCACGGCTGAGGCCCATCACGCCCACAACGATCTTGTCGCTGGCGTTCTTCTTGGCCATGCCTTGGCCTGACGTTTGCGCGGTCTCCGCCCCGTGGGCCAGGCCGGAGGCTGCCGCCAGCGAAGCGCTGCCCAACATGGTTTGCGAGACGAAACGGCGACGATTGATTGGTTCGGTCATCGTTGTTGTCCTCCAGGTTGTTTCCGGGACGGCGCGTCGACCGGAACGGATGGATCGGATTCCACGACCAGCATGCCCCAGGGCAGGAGGGCAGGCAGGTCGACCGTGTTGATCATGCCGCGGCCGACCTCGACCTCCTGGACCAGCTCGCGGTAGTCTTTCGCATCAAAGGCCCGGTCATGGGCCGCCTTGTCGTGCGGCCGTACGGGCGTGAACAGGCGGAATCGCAACGGCCCGGCGCCGAAGAAGGCTTCCGGCCGAATCGAAACGCGCAGCGGTTGCGGTTCTTCCCGCCAGTCCAGCAGGTGGACGACCACCGGCGTGGTTGGCTGCCCCGGTTTTGCGCGAACGAACGCGAACAGCTCCTCGGCGTCGTTGGCGAAGACGATTGGCGGATCGTCGGCGGGGAAGCGGTCATCCTCGATGCCCTTGCCTCGGGCGAATGCATCTTCGTATCCGTTGAGCCACGCAGCCATGCCACGCACGAAAGTGGTCAGATCGGCATAGTCGGCCGGGTTGCCGAAATAGCGTTGGGCGTCGGGCGTGGGAAGATACGTATCCCACGGCATCTCGATATGCCCGCCCACGGCGTACATCGTGGCGATCGTCTGACGCGTGTGACGGATCCAGTCGGGCGTTTCCTGCGAATTGCGACGCAACGGCATGGTCACGGTTTGCGTCTTGCCGTGCGAGGCCGCCTCGCGCATGACGGCGTACAGGTGGTCAGGCTGGGCATGGGCGGCGGATAGCTCGCCAATGCAATAGTCGAAGACAAGCTGGATGTCGGTCCAACTTCGCGCCCCGTTGTTGCACGAGACGGGCACGCGCCGGCCCACATGCCGGTCGAGCTGCTCCCGCCACCAGACGTTGAACCCTACCGTTGAATCGGTTTGAAACTGCACGAAGTATGCCTTCAGTTCGTCGCCACGCCAGCGGCGGAAGGCGTCGCCCACCGGCGCGTCCTTCGCCCGCAGGTATTCGCGGTAATCGAAACGGTCGAGGTCCTCTACGCCCAACCGCTTGAGGACCGCAGGGTCGGCGTGTGCCTGCAACCACTTGGGAAAGGCCTTCATGCAATGGTCGCAGAAGCAGCCGCCCCATCCGACAGCGCCCAGGTTCTGGCCAGGTTCGTCACGCTGGAGCACGTCCGCGCCGGCCTCGATGGCGGCAACCGCCGCGCGGACGTGGCCTGCACGAAACTCAGGGTTGTTGGCGCAACCCCAGGGATTGGGACGTTTCCACTGGCGCATCCAGGGTGGGACCAGCCGATTGCCGTCCAAATCGACCACGTTCCACTGCTCCAACGGCACGTCGCCGAGGTAGGAACCGGCGGCCGTCGCCGCGCCGTATGTGACGCCCAGCTTGTGCGCCTTCTCGATAAACGCCTTATCGTTGCCGTAGGTCCATTCGAGCCACGTCACGTGAAAGCCCCGGATGGCGTCGAGCGTATTATGCGGGTCGCGATCACTCGTCGGTCGCGGCCGCAGCGAGCGCATGCACACGTCGGCAGCCTTCGGGGCGCCCGGAATGGATGCGCTTGGCCTGGCCACTTCGTGCAGTCGTGGCACGGACGGCGGGGAGGGCTCGACGCCCGGAAGGACAGACGGCAAGAACACCAACGCCAGACCGGTCATCAAGGAGACGACACGCGCCAGGCAATCAAGTCGCATAAGAACCGTACACATCATTCTGCTCCCACGGAAAGGACGGGAAACGATTGGGGGCGTTGCCAGTAGCCAACTGACCACGGCTCCAGGCCGGGCAAGCCGGCCGGTGGCCTTTTCCAGCCATGCACGTCCGTTCCTGCACCCCGCGGCGACGCCTGCCGACCATCCAGGTTGTGCCGACTTGCGTCTCGGTGGTATAATGGACATGGTCGTGGCGCTCGCGTGGAGCACTCATCCGGCCGTATTGTCTTGCTGGGAGAGAGCACATGACGATTGTATCGCTTCGGGAAGCGCAAGCCAACCTGCCGGATCTGGTCCAAGCCGAATGCGCTGTTCGCAAGTCCTTGGCTGGAGAGGACCTGGGAGAGGGTTAAAAATGGTCTTACCCGCAAAGTCGTGATTTTTCTCCGTGTTTTGGCCGCCGACTAGCCGATTTTTTGGATTTTTCGACCACTCCTCCCCTTGTGCGGGGATTAGTTGCGGTGTATAATAGGCCCGTCAGTTACGCACGGAGGCCAACCATGAGAATCCAAGTCCAACTTCCGCTGTTCGCCTGGGTTTGTCTGGAAGACGCGCCCGCTCTGGTCACCCTTCGACGCCTCTTCGAGACCATCCCGGATGGGCCCTTGCTCGAAAGCCTTCGGACATGGCGCGGCCGGGGACGTAACGATTATCCGGTGCTCGTCCTTTGGCGTGTCGTGGTGTTGACCATGGCACTGAGGCACCGGGATGTGGAGGCCTGCTTAGGAGAGCTGAGGCGGAATCCGTCGCTGCAGAAGATCGCCGGCATCGAGTCGCCGGAACAAATCCCCAACGGATGGAACGTCTCCCGCTTCCTGGACGTGCTTGGGCAAGATCCCCATCGGCCGCATCTTGAGGAGATATTCAACGTGATGGCTCAGCGATTGGGCCGTGCCGTGCCGGACTTGGGGGAAAGCACCGCCGGCGATTCGACATGGCTGAATGCTCGGCGCACCCGGGCCGATGCCCAGAAGCACAAAGAGGAAATGGAGCAGAAGAAGGCGGCAGACGCCGGGAAGGAATCATCCAGACCCGCGGCGGCGAGCGGCCCTTCTGAGGTAGAGCGAGGGACCCACGGCCCCGTCCCGTCTCAACAACCGGCAACGATCCAAGGTGCAACGGCTGCGGAGGGCTCAGCCGATTCGGCTGCCGACAAGAGGGCATCGAAGATCGAACTGGACAAGAACGGCCTGCCGCAGCCGGCCGGCGGCCGGAAGGAATACAAGAATGAAGACGGCCTAGTCAGTCGTATTGTGGAATGGTTTGGGTTCAAACTGCACCTGCTTGTCGACACGCGTCACGAAGTGTCCTTGGCGTACCGCATCAGTTCGACAAAGACGGGTGACAACGAGATGCTGCCGATCCTGGTCGATCAGGCCCAAGCGAACCTTCCCGAGGGGCGCATGGCAACGCTCGCTTACGACAAAGCGGCTGACGACGCCAAGGTCCATCAGAAGCTGCACGAATCCGGCATCAAACCGGTCATCCAAAACCGTTCGCTATGGAAGGAGGAGCACGAGAGAATGCTTCCCGGCCACGACGGCAACTCGAATATCGTGTACGATGAGGCGGGTACACTACACTGCTATGATCGCGTAAGTACGCCTATGGTTCGGCACCGCATGGCCTACATCGGCCACGAGCCGTCCCGGGGCACTTTGAAGTATCGCTGCCCGGCGATGCATGAGGGCTGGGAATGTCCGATGAGCTCTCGCTGCAACGCAGGCAAGAAGTACGGCTTGACGGTGCGAGTCAAACAAGAGATCGACCTGCGACGGTTTCCTGCTATTCCGCGTGCCACGAAGCAGTTCGAGCGGCTTTACAAGGGCCGCCCGGCTGTGGAGCGGGTCAACGCGCGGCTTAAGATATTCTGGGGCATCGATGACGGGAACGTCACCGGCGCCGCGAGATTTCACGCTCTGGTCGGCACGGTGATGATCGTGCATGAAGCGTTCGCTACGATGCTGGCCAGTCTACCCCGGCATGAAGGGTCGCTGGGCAAGATGCGGCTGAGCCCGATCGCCAAGGCGATCGACGCGCAGATTCGGGGCAAGGAGTTGCCTCCGAAGCGGCCACGGCGGAAGAAGCCACGAAGCTCTTCCGAGAGGCAGCAGCGTCTGTTCCGCTGACCCGCACAAGGAGAAGACAACACTCGGTCTACAGACAACCACCGCTGGCAAGCTAGCAGTTGCGACGGCGTTCGGGCTTTGGGCCGCGAAGCCCAAGCAGCATGCCTGCTTGCCCCGGCGTATGCTGCGCCTCGCCCTCGGCGCTGACTTCCGAGGGTGCGCCGTATCCTCGCCTCGCTGTGGATCGCCCTGTTGTCTTCCTGAGTGCTTCGCGCCCCCTTCGTCTCCGAAGCGGTCCACCCGCCATCCGGAACGCAAGCCGTACCCGCAGAGGCACCCCTCGTCCTGTCTGTTCTCAGCCCGCGCAGCGTCACTCGCCGGTGCTTATCCCCGGACCACAGCGCATTCGGCTTATCTGGTCCATGGATTAGCGCCTGGCGACGAGGTCGTGATTGTCGAGCACGACTGTGCGGTGGCCCGTATCGTCGCCTCTTCGCCCCGGCCGGAAAGGGCATCGCGACAGCCGGGGACTTTGCGAGGCGCCGTCATGGCCATGGCTTCTGACTTTGACGCCCCGTTGGACGATTTTAGGGAATACATGGAATGAGGTTGCTGCTCGACAGTCATGCGGTGATTTGGTAGGTGGATCAAGACCAGTTGCTTGTGGCACAGGCCCAAGTCGAACGGATTCTCTTGTAAGTCGCGATCCGATATTCGACCAGTATGAAGTTGTTCGGCTGTGGTAACTTTTCATGGCCGCTTACGGCGAACTGTTCGGCCACTCCGAGGCTCCGCCACCGCGCCGGTGCTTCCGGTAAGGACTGCGGCCACAAAGAATGTAAATGCTCGTAACATGACATCTTCTCCACGAGGAAAGCCGAAACCGTAACCGTTCAAGAAAGACTCTTGCAACTGTCGCCGTGGAAGAGCCCCAATTCCATTGTGACAAATGTGCATGGCTTGGTTGTCTTGTCCGAATTGTCGATCGCCACCCGGTTGTTGCCCAAAACGAGCAGATCGAGCGGGACCGCATAGAACTTCAGCGTGTCGCGGGAGGCATAGCCGGCGTTGTCAGCCAGCGGCGCGAACAACTCGCGGCCTTCGTAATCGCAGGCTTGGAGCCGCATGCCGTTGACCTGCGCGACGATGGTCAGATCCGTGCAAGGGTTCCGAGTCTCGACGCGAAGCACCGCCCGCGCGAAGGCGCCTCCCGCCGTGTCGTCGGGAACGATCAGGTCCACGGTTGCCTGATTCCTTGCGGGCAAGCTGCCGAAGCCGCGCGAGACAACGTAGTGCTTCGGCTTGGTTTTGAGATACTCGACGTCGGTGATCCGTTTCAGTCCCTCGGCCATTGCTATCCGCTGGCTGGCCGGAACGTAATCGTAGTTGAACAGGCTCAGGCCATCAGCCCCGCGGTGGAAGAGACTCAAGGCCGAAGCATGGTAGGCGGGGATCGTGGTATAGCGCCGGGCGAATGGACTGGCCGTGCTGTTCTGGTAGGTAACGTAGTTCATCTCGCCGTAGATCTTCGCCCGGTTGGTTCTGGCTTGGAAGTCCTCGATATCCAGTTCCATGGTATGGATGTAGAAGGACGACACGTTGATCATAT
The DNA here is from genome assembly GCA_040772845.1 of Thermoguttaceae bacterium. GTDB lineage: Bacteria > Planctomycetota > Planctomycetia > Pirellulales > Thermoguttaceae > PWXP01. Next base: position 1,725,798 of record JAXGXG010000001.1, on the reverse strand, counting down.
CGACCAGCCGCTGCGCGTCCCAGCCGGCGACGTCGAGCCCCGCCTGCTCGCACTTGGCAATCGTCTCGGGCACGCGTACGCAGAGTTTCAGCGACTTGCCGCGCTTGCGACCCAGGGCGTCCAGCATCGTCCGTATGCGCGCCATGAAGGCCGTCATAACCTGGGCGCCTTCTTCAATCTTGTCGTTATGAAAGAACCGCGGAAAGCGCTGGAAATCCAGTTCCACGCCGTCCACGTCGTAGTTGGTGCAAAGCTCTTCGAGGATCGAGTAGTAGTAGTCCCGCACTTCGGGAATCATGTAGTTCAGCAGCCTGACGCGATCATCGTCGCGACGGTAGGGCGACGTATCGGTGTCGCCCAGCCAGTATTCAGGGTGCTCCCGCCAGAAGAAGTTGTGCGTGGGCCATGCGGTGTCGGTGACATAATGATGATCGTTCATCCGATACGAAATGAAAAAGTCCTTGCCGTACGTCCGGCAGGCATCGAGCGTCTCCTGCACCGGATCGCCACCCGAATGGATGTACTTCATGATGTAATCAAACGGCCTGAACTTCGGCGACTTCTGCTCGGGTGTATATTGCCTCCACTGCAAGTCGATCTGGGAGGGATAGAGGTTCGTTCGCCACGCCGTCGGGCAGCACATGACCACGTCCACGTCCGTGTCTTCAAGCTTCTCGACGAACGACGTGATGTACTCCGGGCTGTTGTTCTTCCTGCCGCACACAATCAGCAACTCATGGTTGAAGATGCACTTGTAATCGACCGTGTCCGGCGTCTTGTGATACGGACCTGCCGCACCTGGGGTTACGATCGGCGACGACGCCTTCTCCGCGGCGGCGGCCCAGTCGATTCTCCCTGCAAGGCAGGCGGCAGCGGTGTGCCGTGCGGCGCTATTGAAGAAACGGCGTCGAGATAGTCGTCTGCTCGTACTCACGGCTTCGCCCTCGCTACGTGAATCGTAACCGTTCACGGGCCTCAGGAACGCCACGTGAATGGCGCCCGAGGACAGCGGCAGCTTCTATGCGACTTCGTAGCCTGCCCGCTGGGGCCGGCTGAGCCACTGGTTCGCTTCGTCGTCGCCGATGAACAACTCCTTCTCCGGGTCCCAGCGGAGCGGGCGGCCGAGTCGCATGGCGATGTTGCCCAAATGGCAGGTCGAGACGGATCGATGCTGGCTGACAACGTCGGAAATGGGCGTGTTGCGGGTCTTCACGCAATCGAAGAAATTGCCCATGTGGTTCAGGATCGAGTCGTGCTTGCCCATGCGCGCGGGGCGGTCCAGGTTGTCGTGGGCGTAGAGCCGGAAATCCTCGCGCTCCAGCGGCGCGCCGGCCAGGTCTTCCACCGGCTTGCCGGAAATCGTACCGCGGTTGACGAAGATCCGCCCTTCCGTGCCGATGAACATGATGCCGTTGCGGCCGTTGTCCAGTACGGTCATAGGCACGCCATTGGGGAAGACGTACCGGGCTTCGTAATCGAGCGCGACGTTGTAGCCGTTTTGCACGTCCGGCATTCGGGCCTTGCCCTGAATCTCCACCGGCCCGGTTCGGTCGGCCCCGATGCCCCATTGGGCGATATCCAGATGATGGGCGCCCCAGTCGGTCATCTGCCCGCCGGAATACTCGTACCACCAGCGGAACGTGTAGTGGCTCCGTTCTTTGATGTACGGCACGGCAGGCGTCTGCCCTTGCCACAGGTCCCAGTTCAACTGCGGCGGCGGCGACTCCACGGCGAAAGGCCCGCCCGTCTTGTTCTTGCCTAGAATCACCTCGACCTCCTGCAATTTGCCGATCCGCCCGCCGCGCACCATTTCGCAGGCAAGGCGGAATCGATGGTCGCTCCGCTGCCACGAGCCAACCTGCAATACGCGGCCCGTCTCGGCAATGACCTTCGAGAGCAGCTTGCCTTCGTCGATGGTGAGGGTAAGCGGCTTTTCGCAGTAGATATCCAGCCCGGCGCGGGCGGCGTCGATGCAGATTTTCGCGTGCCAGTGGTCGGGCGTGCCGATCATCACGGCGTCGATCTTCTCCTTGTCGAGCATCTTGCGATAGTCTTCGTAGAGCGTGGCCTTGCCGCCGAAATGCTCGACGGCCTTCTCGCCGATCTCCCGGTCGACGTCGGCAATCGCCACGATATCGCCGTAATCGGCGGCGATTTCGGTAATCACCGTGCCTTGATACCTCATGCCGACGGCCGCGATGCGGAACCGGTCGTTCTTCGACCGCGGCTTGTCGGCGTCTGCGGCATGCGCCGTGAAGACATAGGGCGTTGCACCGGCGCCTGCGAGCGCGCCGGCGGTGGCTCGTAGGAAGTTGCGTCGAGAAGTCGATTGCATCGTAGAGCTCCTTTTCATGAGAGCAGTGCGTTCAGGTAGGCACGCGCGCGATTGATTTCGGCGGTGCATTCCTCCGGAGTGGAAAGGATGGGGATGCCGCGCGGCACCGGATGCATGAAGATTTCAAAAGGCCCGGAGAACCGGATGTTCTCAAGCGCCGCCATGAGAGGAGCAAAGTCGAGCGGGCCACGGCCCGGCATCTGTTTGAGTTCCTGCTCTTTCGGCAGCTTCGTCATGCACCCGTCGCCATGCTGCCATGCGTAGAACACCGCCAGCTTATCGCCAAGGTGCTCAATCAAATCAGCGAGCAGTTGCGTGTCTTGCGGCAGGTGGTACGGGGCCAGGGCGATGCCCAACCCGGCCGCCGGGGCCAGGTCGGCCAGGTAGCGAATCGAGTCGGGCGAGTAGATCAGGGCGTTGCCGTGGTTCTCGATGGCGACCGTCACGCCTGCCTCGGCCGCCATGTCCGCCGTCGGCTTCATCTTCTCCACGAAGTCGCGAACGGCCGTCTTGGCCTCCTCGCCCGCGATGTTTTTCGGGCCGGCGCTGCCGGTCACCAGGGTCCGGCCACCGAGGCGCTTGAGTACGGCAATCTCGTCCGCCAGCCGGAAGGGACCCAGATCGTATCGCGTCGTACCGGCCAGTCGTACGTCGAACTTCGCCAGGAGCGACTCGAATGCCTCGAAGCCCAGCTCATCGATCGCCTTACGCTGATCCCCATGGACCGGCGGCCAGAGATCGACGGTCGAAGCGCCGCCCTTGCGGACCTCCGGCAAGATGTCCGCCAGCGGCAGACTTCCGTACATGCACGACGCCAACACGTAGTTCGGCCGCCAGTCACCGGTGGATTGGGCCGCGATCCGGGCGGGGTTCAACCACGCAAGCGCGAAGCCGCCGGCCAGTATACGGCACGCTTCACGCCGGGTCAGATGCGTTGCGACAACCGAAGAAGAAGGCCGATTCATGGTGAAAGTCCTCCGCAGGGTTGGAGCCGTTGGCCGCTCATCACGGCCTTATCCTATCGCCACGATTCGCCGGGTGCAAGAACACTCATCGCGGGCTGCAAGTTTCATGCAAACTTGCACTCCACTTGCTTGCAAGGCGGACGGGGCACCGATTCACTTGGCGACGATTGTCACGACCGATTCCCCTTCGAGCAGAGTCGGGTGGACCGTCCAGTCGCCGTCGGGCCAGGGATTCGGATCGGCAAGGCGGAGGGCAAGCTGTTGGACGGCGCGGCGGCCGATCTCAAACGGGTGGATGTCGAGGGTCGTCAGTTGCGGATGCAACGGGGCGATCAGGCGGTGATCGGCATTGCCGGAGATGACGCTTATGTCGCGTCCCACTCGCAGTTCGCGCACGGCCAAAGCACGATAGATCAGCGCTGCCACACTATCGACGGCCGCAACGATGACCGTAGGACGGGGCCGGGTAGCCAATACCTGGTCCACCAAGTGTTGCACCATCTCTACGTGCGTCGGCGCTTGCAAGGGAAACTCCCAGCCGCCGGGCGGCGCGCTGCAGAAACACTGGACGGAAAGCCCCAGACGCCGCGCGGCGCCCAGCAGGCCGTCCTCGCGGCGCATGAAGAGCAGGTGGTCGGGCTTTGGGTTGACGAACGCCACCCGCCGGTGGCCGCGGGCGACCAGGTACTCGGCGATCATTGCGCCGAGCCGGTAATCGTCGGCTCCGACGGCATCGCCCCAACCGCCCCGTGGCCGCCCCAACAGCCACACGGCGGGTACCTGCCGCAGGCGTTTCAATAGCCGGCTGGATACCACTTCGAGCTGGTTCCCCTGCAGGGCGCCATGCAAGATGATGCCGTCGAGCGACGGCAGATCGAGCGAAGGCGGCACGACGGTCATATCGGGGATGTGCGCCAACTGGACCTTCGCGCCGGCCTCGCCCAGGGCGGCTTCTGCACCGTGTAAGGTCGAGGCGACCGCAGGCACCGAAACCAGCGAACGGTCGATTCCCAAGGCGAGCAGGGCGATGGTCTTTTGGGCAAGGCTAGGGGTTCCGTTCTGGGGTCGCCGGGCATTACGAACCCGGTAGCCCAGCCGTTTCGCCTTCTCGCGCACCCTCGCGGCCGTTGCTGTGCTGATGCCTGGGTGGCTACTGAAGACCCGACTGACCGTACTGACGGACGTCCCGGCAGCCGCCGCAATATCTCGTAGTGTCGTTGCCATAGAGGTGATTATAGTTGCATTGCCATGGGATGCAACAAACCAAACAAATCTTTCGTGCATATCGCAGGGTTCGGCTCGGGGTGGCGCCCCCCTGGCGCGGCGTTCCTTCGATAGTGTCAGGCGGCGAGGACATCCCAATAATGCTGCTTTTTGGGCGTGATTCGCCCGGAGCCTGGCCCTCTCTTGGCGACTGGGGACTTGACAACCGGTCTGGCCGACACGAGAATGTTGCAGAATACGGGGCACGCAAGTATCCTCGCATTTCTATGCAAAAGTCGCCGTTTCGTTGTGTTGTGAAACCCTTTTGCGAAAGACCGGTCATGCAAACCGACCCATCAGAAAACCGCAGACCGTCCCGGCGGCAGTTTATAAAACTGGCCGCAGGCGGGACGTTCGGCGCGGTTGCCATCTGTCATGCGAATCTGGCCGTCGCCGTCGGCGAAGCCGGGATCTCCCAAAGAAAGGACCCACACATGCCCAAAGTATTGATGCCCATTGGCGATGCCACCGAGATGATGGATACGCTCTACCCGTTCTTCCGCTTGCCCGAGGATGGGTTCGAACTGGTTGTGGCCGGTCCGGAGGCGAGGCTGTACAACGGAGTAGCGCACGAGATTCCCCCGAATGCCGCCGTGCCGTGGGACATTACCGAAGAACGCCCCTCGTACCACATCCAGGCGACCGTGGCGTTCCGGGACGTCAACCCGGAGCAGTACGCCGGCCTGTTCCTCTCCGGCGGCCGTGCCCCGGAGTACCTTCGCTACGACAAGGATCTGATGCGAATCACGCGGTACTTCCTGGAAAAGAACAAACCCATTGCCGTCGTGTGCCATGGTATCGAAATCCTGGCGGCGGCCGGCGCGTTCAAGACGGGCCGACGCGCCACGACCGTAGCCAAGTGCGAGTTCGACATCACCCAAAACGGCGGCGTGTACGTTAAGGAACCGTGTGTGGTCGATGGCAATATCGTCAGCGCCGGCACCTGGCACGACTACGGCACCGAGTTCTTCAAGGTGTTCATCCGAAAAATGCAGGAAGGGTAGGCCGGAATTGGCTAATTCGAGGGGGAATCGCCCCGCGGAAGCCTGCGGTGTACAATGAATGGGTGCGGCGAGATTCACCGCGCAAACCGCGTAAAGACCGCTCTGCCCCGTGTCGGAAGGTTCCCGTTATGCCCATCCACAACTGGCGACATGTTGAAGCCGGCATCTTCCACCATTTCCACCATGCGTGGATCGAAGAAATAAGCCGATCGCTGAACGCAGGTTTGCTGCCCGAGGGTTACTATGCCCTGGCGGAGCAGCACGCGGCCGGTTTCGGACCGGACATCCTGGCCCTCGAACAGTTGCCGGACGACGACGGTTCCGGGCCGGTTCCATCGGCCGCCGACCTGAACGATGCCGGCGGCACGGGCCTGCTGGTTGCGCCGCCGAAGGTGAGCATCCAGGTGGAAACGGACATGGAGTTCTACCGCCGCAAGCAGAGCGTGGTGACGGTGCGTCACGTGACCGGCGATCGGATGGTGTCAGTTGTGGAGATCGTTTCGCCCGGCAACAAGTCGGGCCAGAAGGCGTTCCGTTCGTTTCTGGACAAGGCCGGGGAATTGCTCGACCGGCAGATTCACCTGCTCATTCTCGACCTGCTGCCGCCCACCCCTCGCGATCCGGCCGGAGTCCATGCGGCGATTTGGGAGGAGATGACCGGGCAGCCGTTTGCCGGCGTGGCAGGCAAGCCGCTAACGCTTGCGGCGTACGAGTCGGCGATGAGCCTGAAGGCTTACGTGGAACCGGTTGCGGTCGGCGACACGCTGCCCGACATGCCATTGTACCTTGAACGGAACGGGTACGTGCTCGTACCGCTTTCGGCCACGTACGACCGCGCCTTCGCCGCCCTGCCGCGCCGCTGGCAATCGGTGCTCCAACCGGCGGGATGAACGGATTCTTCTCTAAGTCACCGGGTTTCTGAGTATACCCAACTCGTCAATCTCGACTTCCACCACGTCGCCTGCACGAAGGAAGACGGGCGGCTTGCGTGCGAATCCGACTCCCGGCGGCGTTCCGGTGAATAGCAGGTCGCCGGGCGAAAGCGTACAGACCGAAGAGACGTAGGCAATCAGCTCTTCCACGGGGAAGATCAGTTGCGACGTGTTCGAATCCTGCATGGTTTGGCCGTTGATGCGTGACCGGATGCGTAGCGAGTGGGGGTCGGGCACGTCATCGGCCGTCACCAGGTACGGGCCGAAGGGGGCGAACGTATCGAACGTCTTCCCCAGGAGCCACTGGCCGCCGGTTTTCTCGAGCTGCCAGTTGCGGGCCGAGATGTCGTTCCCGCAGCAGTAGGCGGCCACATACTTGCGTGCTTCGGATTGCGGGATATTCCGCCCGCCACGGCCGAGGACGACGACCAGTTCGGCCTCGTAATCGACCTTCTGGCTTGATGGTGGAAGGACAATCGGTTGCCCATCTGCCAGAACGGCGGACGGGAACTTATTGAAGATCACCGGTTCGACCGGCGGATCGAACCCGCCTTCCTTGGCATGATCGGCGTAGTTCAGCCCCACGCAGATGATCTTTTCCGGAGATGGAACGGGCGGCAGTAGCGGCAGACCGTCGAGCGGCAGCGGTTCTGCCTTTGCAACGGCTTCGGCGGCCCGCTGGATCATATCCGGGCCGGCGGCAAGGAACTGTTTGATGCAGGCAGGGATGTTCGCATCGGCCCGATTCAGATCGACGAGCTGCTTGTCCGCCAAGGCCGCTGTGCGCGGCCCCGAATCGCTTTGATAGGTAATCAGTTTCATGACTTGCCCGAAGCTGTGGGATGTCTGTCAGAGTCTATCCGAAAAGTGGGAGGATTGCGAGGAACTCGTCAAAGCATACCTGAGAACGGCCCGGCTGACAACCGAACCGGTTGCGCGGAATAGTCGGGGCAGGCGTCCCTCTTTCGGTGCCGAGGTTCGGTGGGCGCGGGGAATAGAGGTGGGAAAGGCGCATAACGCAGGCGGTATGTGGAGCGATGCAGTCATGTTTTGCCCCAAGTGTAGACGTGACCTAGAGTTTGGTAGCAGGTATGCGCGTTGCTCCATGGGAATCGGCAGGGGGTACGGGAAGGCTTCTGTCGAGGTCGTCGTGGAATGCGCGCGGCCCGGTCGCGAATTGTCTTGTTCGGAAGTCGACGTGTCATCCTGGAACCCGTAAGTCCCATGCATCCTGAAGAGTCTGCAGCTATGTCGTCTTTGCCATCCGCCCCCCAACCGGAGATGTCGCTCCCTGTCGCGAGCAGTCAAGCGGCATCTGCGGAGCATTGGATGTCGGAGTTGGGGTCCCTGCTGCGCGAACTGGAAAGCGTGGCGGCGGCGACGCCGGCCGTGCCGACCCTCTTCGGGGCCCAGACGGACAATCAGCTCATCCAGGTTCGGTTGGGAATCGCAAGCAGCCTGTTCGCGGCCTTGCAGTGCAAGCATCCGCCCACTGCGGGACATTGCCTGCGAGTCGCCCTGACCTGCTCCGCGTGGGCTACCTACATGGGAATGGACGATCAGCAGCGCGATCAGATGGAGATTGCCGCCCTGCTGCATGACGTCGGCATGATCGGAGCGCCCGACTGTATCCTGGGCAAGCCGCTACCGCTCAATCCTGAAGAAGCCTCGGTCGTTGCGAAATCGCGGCAGATGAGCCTCGAAATCCTCCGCCATAGCTGTTCCTCGCCGGAGGTGCTGGCGATGGTGGGGCAGGCAGGTGCGTGGTACGACGGCAGCAGCGACCGATCGGCCCCTGCCGGCGAAGACATTCCCTTCGGCGCCCGCATGATCTCGATCGTTGAGGCCTTCGACGCCATGACGACGGATCACGTGTATCGGCCGGCCATGTCGCACGAGCAGGCGATGAGCGAGATGTTCGAGTGTGCCGGAACCCAGTTTGATCCGGAGTTGGTCCGCCGGTTCGCCGAATTCCGTGCTGCCGATCAGTGTGCTATCCACGAGGCGGTGGCTTGGCGATGGCTGCGCGGACTGGACCCGGACATGGTGGATTCCTACTGGGAATTGAATTGCGCACCGACGTCGCCCTCGGCGCCGGACGTCGACGGCTTGTTCCAAGTGAAGCTGCTGGAGAATATGTACGATGCCGTGGTCTTCATCGACGCCCACGGGCTGGTCACGCTGTGGAACCGCGGTGCGGAACGCCTGACAGGCATTCCCGGCGCCAGCATGCGGCAGCGTCAATGGCACCCGGAATTGCTCCAGATGACGGACGAACGCCGTCAATTGGTCGGCGAGGCCGATTGCCCGGTAACGTGCGCCCTGCGTTCGGGCGTGCAGTCGTTGCGGCGTCTGACCATTTCCGGACGCAACAATCGGGCGGTGGCGGTCGATTCGCATACGATTCCCGTCATCGGCGACGGCAGCAAGATGTTGGGCGCCATCCTCCTGTTCCACGACGCCTCCTCGGAAACGACGCTGGAACAGCAATGCCAGAGTCTGCACGAAAAGGCCACCCAGGATCCGCTCACCCAGTTGGCCAACCGCGCCGAATTCGATCGCGTGCAAGAGATGTTCATCGCAACCCATCAGCAGCAGGGCGTGCCCTGCTCGCTGATCATCATGGATCTGGATCGATTCAAGCGGGTGAACGATACGTACGGCCACCAGGCGGGCGACCATGCCATTATGAGCCTGGCCAAACTTCTGAAAGGCGCCTGCCGCCCGGGCGACCTGGCGGCCCGCTACGGCGGCGAGGAGTTCGTCATGCTCTGTGCAGACTGCGACAACTCCACCGCGGTCCGCCGCGCCGAGCAGATTCGCAAAGCGCTTGCCCAGATGCCCCAGCCGGCCATGGACGGCCGAGCGCTGACGGCCAGCTTCGGCGTTACCGAGATCCAACCGGGCGATACGCCGGAAACCATGCTTCGCCGCGCCGACCGGGCCCTGCTTATGGCGAAATCGCGAGGGCGCAATCAGGTGGTGCAGTTGGGAACGGGCGCCGCCACCGCCGACGAGCGATCCGTCAAGAGCTTCTTCGGCAACGACGGGGCAACCGGCGGTTATCTCGTTCAGAAGATGCTCGTTACTCCTGTTCCCATCAAGATGGCGATTGAAAAGCTCCGTGGCTTCGTGGCCGACCATGAAGCGCGCATCGTCAAAACGGAAAGCGATCGTGTCGAGCTGGAAATCGACGATAAGCACCCCAGCCGGCTGCGGCGATTGACCGATCGACCGGTCACGTTCCGAATCGAATTGCACTTTGTCGAGCAGCGCGACAACCAGACTCGCGATGGCGTCCCGACACGCGGCGTTGCCCGAACCAAGGTCCGTGTCAGCATCGGGCTGAGCCACGCTCGCGATCGCCGCCGGCAAGACATTGCCGACCGGGCCCGCGACGTGCTGGCCAGCTTCCGCTCCTATCTGATGGCGACGGAAGCGGAGGACAATACGCCGCCGGCCGGATCGGGCGCCATCTCCCGGGCGAAGCGTTTGTTCGTGCCATGGCTGCACAAGCGGTCGTAAAGGAGCCAACGGATGAGTCGCATCGGAGTATCGCTCACCGGAATGGAACGAAGCCTGCTGAACAGGCTCGCTGAGGCGAATGCCGAAATCGCCGCGGCTACCCTGCGAAAAACGACCGGCCATCGCATCAACCGGCCGGCCGACGACGTTTCCGGCTTCATGATGCTCAGCAAGATGCAGACGCAACTCTACGGCGTTCGCAACACGATGACGAACGTTACGGCCGCCAGTTCCATGGTTTCTCAGACGCAGGATGCGATCGGCGACATCGAAGATCAGCTTGCCATCATCCGCACCGAACTGCTGAAGGATGAGGAAGGAGCGCTCACGCCCGACGAGCGAGTCGCATCCCAAACGAAAATCGACGACGCCATCGACGCCATCAAGAGCCTGGCAACCACGGCAATCGACGGCCGGAAGGTACTTGACGGATCCGCCACGTATTCCACAACGGGCATCCATCCGCAGCAGATCTCCAATATGGTGGTCTACCAGTCCGGCGCCGGCGCCGGGGCCGGCGCGCCGGTCTCGCCCACCATCTACGGCCAGGTAACCGCGGCGGCCACCCGCGGCGAATTGCAGTACGAGGGCAAGACGGGCCTGGCTTCCATCCAGGCGGACGCAACCTTCACAATCACCGGCAGCCTCGGCGAGTACGAGTTCTCCGTGACCGAAGATGAGGCGCTGACCACCCTGCGCGACGAAATCAATGCCACAAGCCACAAAACGGGTGTTACGGCCAGCGTTGAAGACGACACGCTCACCCTGACCAGTGTCGATTATGGTAGCGATGCAACCATCACGATCGGCGTGACCGCCGGAACCTTCACCACAACAGGCACCGGCGCCGGCACTGACGCCACCGTTGAAATCAACGGCCAATCCTACGACGGCGACACGACCGTCGGTCGTACTTCCGGGAATACGTTCTCGTATTACCAGAACGGCCTGCACTACGACATCGAGTTCCAGGCAGGATACGCCGGCGGGATTAACACCATTACGATCGGCGGCGGGGCGTTGGAATACGCCATCTCCACCGATCTGAGCCGCACCTCGGCCCTTTCCGTCCAGAGTCTGCTGCCTGCCCGGCTTGGCGGCGTGAGCGGAACCCTCGACCAGCTTTATTCCGGGGGCTCGCTGGCCGGCCTGGACGACAAGACATCGCAAGCGATCCGCGTGGTCGACGAGGCGATCGGCGTCGTTACCCGGGCCGGAGGTTCTGTCGACGGTTTCTTCAACTCGCAGATTGCCAGCGCATCGACGTTGCTCGAAGAGATGGAGACCGACCTGGAAGACGCCATCGACGAAGTCGACGGGGTGAACGATACGGAAGAGGATACGAAGATCGCGTATTACCAGGCACTGGCCGAGAACGCCGTTTCGGGTCTGACGATCCTCAACAATCAACGTCTGGCCATCGTGGATATGATCAGGCAGATTGCCGGGCTCGACTGACCGAGAGGGCAATGGGGCGGTGCTTGCCGTGCCGCCAGCAGGCGGAGAAGCCTGCTACAGGCAGTTCAGGCCTTACAGAGAGACATCCGAACGCGTTTTTGCCGCAAGGGGGAGTTTTCGCGGCGGTTCCTGGTTCGGAAGAGGGGGGAGGCGGTTCGGTAATCGCGAGTGAACCCCCTATATGAAGTACGAGACAGATCCGTCTTGTCCATCTTTCGGACTTTTCCTATAATCCGCTACCTGTAGACTAACGTCGTGAATCGCTGCGATTTCCGGGGCGAGCGAACCGGAGGATCGTGCGATCCGTACAAAATGCAAGTTCATCACGATGGGGGTTGGATTCGATCGGATTCCGGTGCAGAATAGTGTTAAGCAGCGAAGTCCGATCGCGCATTGCGGCGAAACGATTCGCAAAGCAACGAGCAGATCGGATCCTGTTGCAAAAAGCATTCGCTTGTTTTTTCGACGCAACACGGCCGGTGCCCCTGCATCGTCACATGCGTTACAAGTGATCGAGAGAAGCAATTCGTTACCAGGCGGGCGTAGTGGTTTGTCCTAATCCGTCGGCGAGCGAGTATCCGATGACATCAAAGCATGCGGTTCATCACAACACGCACCAACAGCTTTGCACAGTCGTAACGGATGCCAAACGCGACGCCGAGGGACGACGAGGTGGACTTTCAAGGATGGAACACGGCCTCGCGCGAGGAGACTAATCTAATGCACGTTTACGGTCCTACTCATTTGCATGGTCCTCAGTCGGTCACCGCGCCTCATCATGCGCGGGTGCTGAGGGAATCTTCGTCCTCCGGGCGTTCGTCGGCGGGCGATGAATTGAACATCTCCGATGCCGGCAGCAAGGCGGCCGAAGCGGCGCGCCTGGTCGATCAGGCCAGGCAGATCCCGGAAATCCGCCAGGATCGCGTGGATCAGATTCGCGCCCAGATCGCCGCAGGGAGTTACGAAACCCAGCAGAAGTTCGACGTCGCCGTCGAACGGCTGCTCGACGAACTCGGTTAGCTGCACCCATCATGCCGGATAGCTTTTCGCTCGAATCCGTCGATGTCAAGGTTACGCCTACCGAACGCTTCAACCAGTTTCTTCAAGCACGGGGAAAGCGGCTGACCAGGCAGCGGCAGTTGATCGTCGAGATGGTATTCAGCCATCACGATCACTTCGATGCCGACGAACTGATCGATCATCTTCGCCCGCTGATTGCCGAGCGGCAGGTGAGCCGGCCGACCATCTACCGGACCCTGGGTGAGTTGGTCGATGCCGGCATGTTGCGTTCCATGACCTTGCGCGGCCGCAACGTCTACGAGCACGATTACGGCTACCCGCAACACGACCATCTGCATTGCCAGAAATGCGGCCGTTTGATCGAGTTCCGGAGTGAAGAGATCGAGCGTCTCTGCAAGGAAGTTGCCCGGGAACACGATTTCTGCGTGACCGGTCATCGCGTGTTCGTTGTGGGCAAGTGCAGCGAATGCTGTCGCAAGGAAGGCAAGGACGCCACGAGGAACTAGGCGCCTGCGTCATACCTGAATCTCAGCGGCCGCACCGAGAGCATGCGGGTGCCTCTTGCGGATCGGTTCGATCACGTCGCGCAGGAACTCATCGACCTGCTCCGGCGCCCGGCCGATGAACTGCTGCGGATCGAGTGCCGTCTCGAAATCGACGGCTCCAAAGGCCTTGTCGGCCCGCAGGCGGCCGATCAGATCATTGGCGCCGCCTTGCTCCTTGATCACGGCGGCCGCGGCCTGACTGTGCTGCCGGATCCGCTCGTGCAGGTCCTGGCGGTCGCCCCCGCCGGCCACGGCGGCCATCAGAATACTCTCGGTCGCCATGAACGGCAATTCGGCCGCGAGCGCCGCGGCAACGACCTTCGGATAGACAACCAGGCCTGAAGTAACGTTTTCGCTCAGAAGCAGTACGGAGTCTGCGGCAAGAAACGCTTGCGGCAGCACGAGCCGCCGTGCGGCGCTGTCGTCCAGCGTACGCTCGAGCCACTGAACACACGCCGTTTCTGCGGCAACCGGCACGAGTCCGGTGAGAAACCGGGCGAGCGAACAGATACGCTCCGAACGCATCGGATTCCGCTTGTATGCCATGGCCGACGAACCCACCTGCGTACGCTCGAACGGCTCTTCGATCTCCTTGCGGTGCGCCAGGATCCGGATGTCGGTCGCCATCTTGTGGGCGCTCTGGGCAATTCCGGCCAAGGCAGCCACGATTTGCGTATCGATCTTCCGCGGATACGTCTGCCCGGTGACGGAGTACGATGCCTCGAAGCCGAGTTTCCGGCACACCAGTTCATCCAGGCGGCGAACCTTCGCATGATCGCCTCCGAACAGTTGCAGAAAGCTCGCCTGCGTGCCCGTCGTCCCTTTTGCCCCCCGGGCCTTCAGGTGCTCGAGCCGGTGCTCGATCTCCGCCAGATCGAGCGCGAAATCATACGCCCACAGGCAGGCGCGCTTGCCGACGGTGGTGGGCTGGGCCGGTTGCAGGTGTGTGAATCCCAGGCACGCAACGTCACGATGCCTCGCGGCGAATCGGCCCAGGTTGTCGATTACGGCGACCAACTGGGCGCGGATCATCATCAGTGCTTCGCGCAACAACAGCAGGTCGGCATTGTCGCCCACAAAGCAGCTTGTGGCGCCGAGGTGGATGATGCCGCGGGCCGTGGGGCAGGCGTCGCCGTAGGCGTGGACGTGCGCCATGACGTCGTGGCGTAACTGCCGCTCATATCGGTCGGCCGCCGCGAAGTCGATGTTGTCTACCTGGCCGCGCAGCTCGGCAATCTGGGCTTCCGTGATGGGCAGCCCCAATTCCGCCTCGGCCTCGGCCAGCGCTACCCAAAGCCGTCGCCACGTACTGAACTTCCGTTGCGGACTCCACAGCTCCGCCATGGCCTGCGAAGCATAGCGTTCGATCAGCGGATTGTCGTAGCGGCTGGTGTCGGTCAGCATTCTCGTCCTTTCGTTGTGTTTCATACCCGGGACATTCGACGGCAACAGATTCGATTACATATTCGTCAGGTCATCCATGGTGGCCGCGCCGGTCAGGCGGTCCATCACGTGATTCAGGGCGGCCACGTGGGTCGCATCGTGGGTATAGATGCGGCAGATGCGGAAGCTGATGGCGATTCGGCGGAACATCTCCCGTTCGTCGAGCCCCAGGATGCGGTCCGTGCCCGACTCGTACAGGAAGTTCTGCCCCGCCGACGGAAGGTGGGCGCCCGGCCGATGCACGTGCCGCGCCGTATCCACGCGCAACGGCAGGTTGCGCAGTTCCGGCGGCAACAGATCGCGGACCGCCGCCTCGAACGTGGTTTCGCTACTCAATACACTGCCATGCTCCGACTGCCCCGGGGCAAAGAAGATCGTACGCTCGCACGCCATATGCCAGCGAAGGTCGCGACGCAAGAATCGCTGCCACCGCTCGCCCAACGTACGCAGACGCGGATTCTGGCTTTGCCACAAGCGGCCCACCTCGGCCAGAAGCGACCATTCGGTCAGGCGTCGATACTCCTCCAGGTGTTCCCGTGGATCGCCGGGGAAGATCAAATCGCGCGAATCGGCGAACAGCTCCTGCAGTTCCAGGTCGATCGCGCGGACCGTGCGATGGAAATAGATCGCCCGAAACAGGTCGGCCCGCACGGAGATGAACTGCACCAGTGCCGAAAGACCCCGCTCGTGGACCGTCAACCCCTTCTCGGTAAAGCGGCTGTAGTGCAGCAAGCGTTCCAGATCGAACGCCCGCGTGCTGTAGCCCGACATGTAGGCATCGCGGAGCACAAAGTCCATATTGTCGACCGTATACAGTCCGCTGAACAGGCTGCGAAGCATGCGCAACCACAGCGGGGCGTCGACCGCGCCGTCGCGAGGACGCGTAATCAGGAAGGCGATCTGCTCCGGATCGATCGTCTCGTCCGGTTCCATGGCTGCGCTTGGACTGCGGCGCACCCCACGCGTCAAACCACCCAACTCGCGCCGGATGATCTCGGCGCCAAGCGACTCGTGTGTCAGGCCGAACTGGGACAGATAGTAGCTGTCGAAAAAATGCCCGAACGGCCCATGCCCCACATCGTGCAGCAGTGCGGCCAAACGCATCAGCGTGCTGATATATCCGGGCGATGGCAGGTCCGAACACACCTGGGCAAGGCTTTCCAGAAGTGTATCGACCGCGCGGCCGGCCAGGTGCATGGCGCCCAGAACGTGCTGGAACCGGGTATGTTCGGCCGTGGGGAAGACCCACCACGCCGTCTGGAGCTGATGGATCTGGCGGAGCCGTTGCAGCCACGGATGGTCGATAATCTGCCGTTCGGACACCTCGCCGTCGGGAACCCCTCCGTGCGAGGTAAACGTAATATACCCGTGTAACGGATCGTGGCTGAGGCTTACATTCGGGAATCGGTCCATAGCGTATAACATTATGCCGCCTGACGGCGAAGACGTCTATCGGGCCACCCCACCATTTTTGGGCATATCGAAACACGGCCCGGTTGACGCCGTCGCCCAGACATGGGAGGCTATGGTGGGTCGAAATAGGAAGACCATGCGATGGGAGGGATCGCCATGCTGAAAACAATCGTTATTCCCTGTCTTTTTTGCGTGTTTGGCCAGGCAAGCGATGACTTGCAGCCCGTGCCGGACCAAGCGGTCAACGGAGCGGGCAGCCAGGCATCGCTGTTGGCCGAGGAATCGGCCCCCGAGGCGATTCCGAAGACGCCGCCACAGGCCCTGGACGAATCGCCCGCTTCCTACCGGCCGACCCCGCCGGAACTCGTGGCCGAGGCCCTCATGCTTCCGCCCGGGCACACCCTGACCGGCCAGCCCATGAACCTGGCCTCGGTACTCGCCAACCTCCGTGATGGCGGGGAGCAGCTCGCCGCCATCTCGGCCTACTGGCAGCTAACCGAAGCCGTGGGACGATACCGATTCCAGCTCGATTACGATCGGCAGTTGCAGCAATTGCGAGCCGGGGCGAACGAGTCTGCCCGCATGGCGGCAGCTCGGGCCGCTTCGAAGGCTGCCGTGAGCGAAGCCGAACTCCGCGCCGTTGCGGCCCAACATGAAATGGCTGCGTACGCCGGCATAAGCACGCAATCGGGACTGCCTCTGCCGGCAGATCGGCCGCATGTGGGCCAGTATATCACGCGGTTCCGCGAGCTGTTCGCCGTCCGGCCTGCGCCTGCCGCAGCCCGACGTCTCGACCGGACGCTGCCCATCCGGTTCCAGTCGCTTGAGGCCCAGGTCCAGGCCATCGCCGCCGCAGAAGATGCCTGCGAGGCACTCCGTGCGAGTTCCAATCCGCTCTCTGAGCAGATCGCGGCCTTGGATCTGGTCCGCCGCCTGCAGTGTGAATGGATCGCTGCGGTGTGCCGCTACAACTGCGATATTGCCGAATACGCCGTGACCGTCGTGCCAGCAGGAACCAATGGAAGCGAATTGGTCAACCTGCTCATTCGACCGGCGCCGGAATCGGTCCAGCCGTTGGTCTCCGAAGAACCGGCGGCCGTGCAGCCTGCCGGTGCGACCGAACCGATTCCGGCACGGGCGCCGCAGCGGCAACCGTCGGCGCCGGCAGAATTGCCCAATTTTCGGGGAGCCCCCATTCCCATAGCCCCACCTTCGACCGGACAGCCAACACCGGCCAAGCGGCCCGAAACATCGCCAGCCAATCAAACGACCGACCAGCCCGGTACAGAGCAGGATTCCAACAACCTGCTGCCGCAACGGCCGGTCGTTCCGATCGACCACGAAACCTCCGACGAAGCGACGAAAGCAACCGGCTCGTGGGCATCGGCCGATGAACCGGCCTGGCCTCGGAGACCGGCAGCAGACGGCGGTCCGTTGCTGGACGGCGGTCTGTCCACGTCTTCTCCCCCGGGGCACGTTGTTCGCCGTCCCCTTGCCGTGCTTTCGCCCCTCTATCCGGGACTTGCAGACGCCTCAGCCGGCGCCCAGGCCAAGCAACTCACCATCACGCTCCATTGGGATCGAAACCTGCCGGAGGCCAGTGAGCCGTTGGAACTGCTCGAGTGCCTCCAATTCCGAACGGGCGAACGCCGCGATTTGATTACTGCATATTGGGCGGCCCGGCAGCAGGCGGCCGCCTATCAGGTGTGGCAACAGCATCGGCAGTGGCTTGACGATCTCTCGCCTTCGGTTGCCGAATCATCCGCGGCTGCCCGTGTTCGCGCCGCCCGGTCGGTTGCCGAGGCCTCGGCCATTTCTACCCAGGCCGATTTGGTCGAAGCCCAGTTCTACCTGGCCGAAGCCGTCGGACGAACTGCCGACGTAGCCTGGCCTATTCCCGCCACCCGGCCGCATTCCGGTTCGTACCTGCTGCACGCTGAGTCCCTGCCGGCCGATTTCAGCGGTTCGGCGTCTTTGTGGCGTTTGATCGATACGGTTCCACGGCTTTCGGCCCATGTTCGAGATCGCGCCGCCGCGATTGTCGAGGCCGATGCCGCGCGCGGCGAAGCCGAGTTGGCATGGCGGCAGGGGGACGTCGCCTTCGATGAAGTCCTGGGTTCGCTGGACCGCCAGACCCGCCAAACGCTGGGCTTCCTGGCCGTCCTCACCACCTACAACAACGCCATCGCCGACTACGCCCTCCGCGTCCTCCCCGCCGACACGCCTGACGAGCAGTTGGTGAAAACGCTCGTAATGGCGGAGTAATCCTTGGGGCGGCGCCCTTGCGCGAACTGTCCTGTGACGCCGGCGACATCATCCCGGAATCCTCACGGCCAGGAAACGCTCAGTTGGGATGCGAAACGGCCCCTCGCGTAATTCGCCAGTTCGGGCCCCTCTTCGTGTCTTTCCCCTCTTGGCATGAACAATTCCGGCTAGCTCTTGCCCGGAGTTGGCTTCAGATTCTTGGCCGGGAATCGGGAGAGAAACCACCTTATGTCCAGGACCGGGTCCGTTTCGGCCTCCCGCTCCGCAACTCCGTCGGCCAACGCTTGCCAGGCAGCTTCTTCCTTCTGGGGATTATTCTCTGCCCGGGCCAGCAGTGCGTCACACAGAAGTTTCGAAATCTCGCCATGCAGGGCCAGGTATTTCCAGGAGAGCCTTTGAGCTGGGTCTTCCATCTCCAGATGCTCGTCAATCAGCGGCCGGAAAGCGTCAATAACCTGCTTCGCCTTCGTCAGCTTCTCGATGCCTTTCGCCTTTTCTTCACCTCCCGACGGAATCCAGACGGACAGGAGCGAATTGTCGGACAGCGATTTTGTGTACTCCAACGCCTGGCCGGAGTCCTTTCCAAAGGCGCCTGCAAAGTACTCGCGCGCCAACGCATCGAACTCCCGTTCCGGATTCCAGAGCATCCGGGCATGGAGGTCCATGGGAAAACCGGTTGGAAAATACGCCTTCAGCACCTGGCAACTGACATAGCCATCCAACCCGATCTGCGGCAGCCGCCGAATATCCTCGGCCATGATTCTCGCAAATGCATAATACCCAAGGTCGGTGTAATGGTGCCAGGTCATGTGGTAGTCGAACGCAAACCCGGGCCCCTGGAATAGCTTCTGCCATTCACGCAGGAAGGCCACGTTCACGGGCACCTCCCCGGGCAACTTGTACTGATTCAACGCATACTTTGGCAGTTCCCCTTCGAACTTCTCCAGCGTGTAGGGTTCCGCATAGTTTCGCGAGATTGGGGCGAACATCAGAACGAACCGGTCCTGCCCCTCAAACCGTTCCTTCTCGGGCGGCCAGAGCAACTCCACATAGGTAAGAAACACGATCTTCGCATCCAGGTTCCGCCTGGTCATCTCGGCATCGATGCGTTTGAGTATCCTGACGTAGAAATCGCTCAGTTTGGTGTCCTTGCAGAGGTCGCATTCGCAGGAGTTGTTCAGGCGGTCGTCGAACCAGACGTGGAGGTAATCCACGTCCGGATGGCGGGCCGCGTAATCCGCCACACACCGCACCAGTCGCCGCTGGACCTCGGGGTTGCCGTAGCAGAGGTCTGTGAAGGTGGGGCCGCGGCTCAAGTCCCGCTTGCCGTCGACCATCGCCAGCATCCACTCCTTGCCCGGCGGCGTGGCCGGCCTTGCCCAGTGATCGGATTCGGACTCCGGCAGACCGAGCGCCAAGGTTGTCCACCCGTGCCCCACCGCGTGGTAGTGCATCCCTCGCCTCTTGATTTCCCGAACGCTCATTTCGTGGTAGGCGCGAATCTCCTCGTCGCAGCGCGGTTCCGAATTCTTCAGGCTGGGATATTCCCGGCCATAGTACTGATTGTAAATGCCTCGCGGCAGGAAGAACTCGTTGAAAAACGTGTTCAATCCGACCTTCGGCGCCCACGCGATCTTGTCGAGCATCTGGTCGAGCGAGTAGGCGCCGCAGTTGTTGTTCCCGCGGAACCGGTAGAAGGCCCTGTCGGACACCTGCGACGAGAGATCGTGGACGCAGCGCGAGGGCACGTAGTCGCCATCCTTGCCCGGCCGAATCCAGCGGCATCCACACTCCTCCAAAAAGCGATAGGTTGCGAAGAGCACGCTCCGCGGATTCGAGCCGGCAATCACGCCTTGGGAGCCCCGCACGTCGACGTGGACGGCGTCGTCCAGGCGGGCGTCGCGAAGTCCCTCCATGGTCACTCCAAGGTCGCCCGCAAGGCCCAGTTCGATCGCGGCGGATCCCGGCGGAAGGTCGGTCACGACCGCGGCCGCCTCGGGGTCGCCGGCCATCTGTCCCAGGTAGCGGACCAGTTCCGCCGCCGCCAGGTCAATCGCAGGGTGCTGACTCCGGACCCGGATCGCCACCGGTTTGGCAGCAGGCGATGGGGGCGCCGCGAGGACGCCGGCCGCGCCGCAGGCAAGCATCATCGCAACGGCGAAGAACCGGGTAGCATGTTGTTTCATCGTCATCGTTTGTCTCCTTTGCGTGGTTCGTGCAGTCCGGGGCAAGTAGCCCGGGTTCGCATTGTTGCCGTCGTGCGTGACGTGGATCTAACAACTGCACCTGTCGTTCAGGTGATGGCCCTATTCATACACACTCAGACTCTTAAGACGGATGACTTGCCGGACCGGCTTCATTTCCGTCAGATGGATTGCCTTGGGAGGCAAGGACACCGCCACCCCGGTGATCTTGATCGGATACGCCAGGGGCCCGGCGCGTGGAGAGAACTGCCATAGAGCGTTAACGTCTCCTATGTTCAGATCCGGGACCGGCGATTTGTTCGTGATCGGCATGCGCAGGAAATTCCAGCCGTCGAAGTTGATCGTGGCCAGTTGTCCGTCGTAATCGAACACCGACGCGTTGTGAACGGTGGCCCCGCAGGAAAGCCGGCGGACACCTTGGGCGTCCTCGATCTCCCAATACACCTCGCCCCAGCCGGAATTCCCCTTGACCCATATGCCCAGCGTCGTCGGTTCTCCCGGCACGGGAATGGGTTCCTTCAGCCGGATGACGGCGTATTCGCTCATGATATCCGGCAAGTCGCGGCGCGGATGGAGTTCCACTTCCAGGCAATCGCCTTTTTCCTCGTCCTTCACCTGCTGCAAACTGAAATCCCCGGCCGTTCGATACGGCAGCCAAGGACGGCTGGTCTCTTCGAGCATCGGATCCGAACCGCTTATCAACTGCCAGTCATCCGCTCGATCCATGGCGGCAACCACTCGCAGGTTGTCGGGAATCGTGTCCTCCGGGTAGGCCCGGCGTCCGCACCGGATGGCGGTAATCGTGTCGTCAACCACCAGGTACTGGGCCGCGGTCCCTGCTTTGAGGTCCAGACATCCCGCGGAAAGCGACGGGGCTTGCGGTCGTCCGTACATATCTACGATTTCGAGCTTGCTCGGCTGCTTGGCAAAGTCGAATTGCAGTTCGGCGGTCCCGCGTCCGGTCCAAACCGCGTAGACCAGCTTGCCGTCCCGTCGCTTGAACTCCAGGGCATAGATGGAATTGGACGGCGTCGGCATCTCCCGGACGAGTTCGACGCGATCCAGTATGCGGGTGAGGGTCGCCACGGCGACATACGCCTTTTTCGGATAAATCAGCGGATAGCGCTGGCAAAGTCCTGTGCCGCCCCAGAAGCTGTTGCCATACACATTGCCGTTGTCCCACACCTGCGACAGGGATATATCCGGACACCGGTAGGCGTGCGCCAGGAGCATGTCGCGCACGTACCACTCCGCCTGCCGCTGCTGTCCCAGCAGGCGATCGAGACGATAGTTGGACTCCGGACAACAGGAGACTCCCCATTGGTAGCCGTACTTCCGGGCGGTTTCCCGGAGCAGCCAGGCGTTTTGGAATCCGCACAAACAGATCTTTTCAGGCTGCGCGGTGCGGCCGACAACCTCCACGCCGATATGGTCGGCGTAGTTCTCCGGGAACTTGCGGCGCAACATTTCGGCGATCAGTTCCGAACAGCCGGTCGTGTTGCCAATCAGTATTCTCAACTGCGGAAAGTTCTCGCGAACGATCTTCCCGAGTTGCATGGCCCCTGCGAAGCGTTGGTCCGCGCCTTGATCCTCATCGTGCGGATCCGCCTTGCGCCCGATCAACTCGAGAGCCTGCCGATAGGTATCCGGATAGCTCTCATGGAAAAGGAGGAACTTGTTGCAATTGGGGAATCTCGCGAGAGTATCGCTGATATGCTCTTTAATCGCGTCCTCGTCGGTTTTGTTTTTCCACCAGGCCCCGGCGGTGTAGCGGCCGGAAACGCAGGCACTGGTGACTTTCCATGGCGACAGATCTGCCTCGGTGGTGTCGACCAGATTCAGTACAGCGCGGCGGAAGCCGGCCTTTAGCAGGAGCGGCCCGGCCACTTCGGGATCCTTCGTGCCATAATGGTACCCGAACCACCAGGAGGCATACGGAGAATCATCGAATCCGGCCTGCCGCGTGTCGGGCCCGAGCAGGGCGAAGGAGGCCGTATGGGTAAGAAGGGTCCTTTGAGCCTGCGTCAGCTCAAAGACAATCTCGTACCAGCCCAGTTCCGGCCGCCCCAGCGCAACCGTGATCAGACGTTCGCCGCCATCGGCCGTCAAGGACAGTTTCTGTTTCTCTCCGCCAACCTCCCTCGCATTCACGTCCCGGATGGTCCAACTCAATTCATAGTCGCCATCCCGATGCGGCCTCAATGCAACCAGGGCTTCCGGTTCTTCATCGTTATGGAAGATATTGCCCGGCTGCGTCTGCCGCACCTCCATTTCCACCGGCGGTCTTTCCAAGGCAAGCCCGAAGACATGGACTCCGCTGACGGCCGAGGCCAGCGGAAGATACCGGCTGTCTCCCGCAACCGGATTCGCCAATGGCGTCAAGCGTCCCAGCAGTTCGAAGTCGAGAGTGGGCCGCAGCGGCACCCCCTGTGCTTTGGGGCCTTTGTCGTCGAAAATGATGTCCTGAATTGCGCCGGATTTGAGCGGAATCTCCACCAGCCAGAGCGGGCGCTGCTTCCCTTCAACCGCAACGGTCCCGACCTGGCGGACGCCTTCCGCAGGTGTTTCGCCGTCGCGCGGCAACTGCATGGTCGTGTCCGCCAGGCTGTCGCGAATGCGCCCCGCCCAATTGCCGCCGTCGGGCGTGAATCGGGTCAATCGTGCGGTAATGGAGCAATCTTTGGTCGGATCGTCCTCCACGGCGCAGAGCACCCACGCACGGATGTACTGTTCCACCGGAACGGAAAACAGGAAGGATCCCTCCGCGCGGTCAAATGGGCTCCGCCACGTATAGCCATACTGCCCGCGCTGGAATAATCCATACTGCCGGGCCGTGACTCCCAAATCGAGGTTGGCCGAGGCCGGCTCGATGAACGGGATTGTCGCGAGCATCTCGCTGTCCGCGATCTCCACTTTCGCATTCCCCATGCTTCCCGGCTCATCCAACCTGGCCAAAGCCAGCGGCAGGAAATCTCGCCGGATGGGCCCTGAATCGAAAGCCGTCTCTTCGACCCGGCTCCCTTCGGGACATGCGAAGACCATGGCCTTTACGCCATTCCCGGCGGGAAGGCTTCCCACATACTGATGATCCAGCCAGCATTCAAGTCGTTCGCCATTCAGGCGAAACGCCAAAGGAAAACGGTACTGCTTGGCCGATGGCCAGGCATCCCACTTGGCGATCAGCTCTTCCTGGACGCCTTTTTGATAGACCCTCAGATTCGGCCGCACATAGCGGCGCAGTTCCATGCCGACTCCGCTCATCGCGATTCCGGCGTCCGGCAGAACCTTGGTCAGCAGCGTCTTCGCTTCGCCCGCTTGCAGCTTGGTCAGAATCGAACTGAACGGCCACAGGGCCATCTTCCGCTCCGAGCCGTCCCGAAACTGCAAGGCCAATTGAAGACCGTGGGTTCCCGTCTGAAGCCACGTCGTGGTCGTGATGGTATCGCTGGGGACCTCCACGGTCGTCGTCTGCGAAGTCGCCTCGTCGCTTCCTCCAGCCAGTCTTGCGGAAAGATTGTCGATGTGAGTTTCGCCAGGCGCCCAGATGGAGAGCCTCGTGATGGCTTCTCCCGGCTTGACGATCGCCTGGCCCTCATAGCGGCGCATTCGGTCGCCCAGCTTATCAAGCGAAATGCAATCCCTGCCGTTGATGCGGATGACGAGCAAGCCGCCGGCGCCCCTGGCATCGAAGGAGATCGTCAGAATACGTTCCACGGGAGAAGATTTGACCGCCAGGTGCTGGGCCAGAGCGCCGTGGGCAAGCCGTATTTCCTGATTCGCCGGCTTGTCCGGGTTCGCAACGACCTCCGCCCTGGCCTTGCCGTACGAATAGACCGGCGCCCACAATGCAGGCAGTCTGTTGCCGACGATCTCCCATTTGTCCACCGGCTTGTCGAACGGCGCAATCTCGTCGAAGCTCCCGTTCCGCAGGATCTCCGCGACATTGTCTCCCGTCGCGCGGGGCGACGGTTCGGCGGCCTCGGCTCCGAGGACGGCCAGCAGGGTCATGCCGACCCAACACCATGCGATACGAGCAACGGGTTGTGTCCTCATAGTATGGGCTCCCTATGTTCGTGCTTTTCTTCCCCGTCGTACATGGCCGCGTCAAGAATGGTTCCGGTGCGCGCTTACCAGCGCAAAGCAACTGCCCCGCCTCCCTCGACTATTATAGAGCAATTGTCCCAGTTGCCTCAACTATTGTAAAACAACTGTCCCAATCGCCTCAAGCCCCGACGCAGCCCGAAGACTCATCCTCGGCCCCAAGAGAACAATTCCCATATATGAGTGATCGTTACCGACGCCTCGGTGATATCGACCGTGAACGTCACGGCCAAGAGACGTTCAATCAGGATGACATTCTGACATTACGAGATCTTCGTTACGACATTCTCGCAACCAAGAAACAGCCGATCACGGCGCACGGCACGGGAGACCGCCTTTACTCGCCGTGGAGCGCCTTCAGGAGCTCAGACGAAAGAATTTCGCGCGTATCGTCGTCCACGAGCGAAAAGCGGTTGCCGTCGTTCGGCGTGGAGCAGTAGTTCCAGACGCAGTACGGGATGCAGGCCTTTTTGCATATCTGCACGACGTCGCGCATGTAGGCGACGCGCCACGCCATCTTCGCGTGGCGGATCGTTCCGAATTCGCCGTTCCAGAGAATCTTGTCGGGATGCGCCTTCGCCCATTCCACCGCCGGCGCGAGCGAATGCTCCATGAACGTACGGTCGAACGCCTTCTCGCCTGCAAATGCGTTCTTGTTCCGCCCGTCGCTCACAACCAACTCGTAGTCACGCAGCCGGTCGAGCGTATCCGGATAGGGAATGTCGCGGTTGTAGTAGAGCGGACCGCTCTGCAGTACGCCGCGCTGGTGTGTGAACCCGTGCGGATGGTACATGTGGAAAGTATAGATGACGTTCGGGTCGTCGTAGACCTTCAGATGCTTGAGCGTCCCGGGCGAATTCCAGCACGTGGACCCGATCACAACGAGGCGCGTGGCATTCTTCTCGCGGATCGCCTTGAGAGCGCGGTCGGCAAGGTCGTTCCACTTCTGCGGATTCACGTTGCGGACCTCGTTGAGAAGTTCGAAGGCGAGCCCCGGCTTGTCGTGGTAGCGGCGCTCGAACTCGAGCCAAAGCGCTACGAACCGGTTCTGCAGCTCCGCGTCGTCAAGCAGCTCCACCTTCTCCTGGATGTCGCAGTAGTTGCCCACGGCCTTGTGGAGGTTCAACACCACGTTGAGACCATGCTTCTCGCACCAGCCGATGAAGTCGTCCACCTTGTTGAACGTGCGCTCGCGGTATTTGTACGGCGACTCCTCGAGAACGATCTGGTCGAAACCGAGCCGGATGTGGTCGAAGCCCATCGCCTTGATGTTCGCAATGTCCGCCTCGGTGATGTAGCTGTCGAAGTGCTCCAGGTCGCCGATCGTGATCGGCAGACGGTGGTGGTCCGGCAGCACATTGAACCGTTTGTAGTTCGTCAACCAGCCGCCGATCCCCATACCATGCTCGAATCCCGGCCAGTTCTTCGCCGCCACGGGTCCCGTGAACATCGCCGCCACCGCCGCCGCAAAAATCAGTTTCTTCATCGTTCCAGGCATAAAGGAATAGGAAATTGGATTCTCCCCACAGACATCAAGCGTAGGCGGGAGAAAATGGAAAGTCAAGGGGTTGCAGGCGGCACAAGATGTCACACGCATGTCATGCGCACCAGATTGCACGGGGAGTCGCTCGGCCGCACATGCATCGCTTCCACCGGCCGACTTGCCGAGAAGGCAGAATCAGTTGTTCAGAACACCGCCTGGAACTCATTGACTCCGACGGGCGAGAAAGAACGCGCTGACGCGTTTGGTTATCCGCGTGAGCATGCCACGGACACCTGCGGTTCCCTCTGCCGAAGGAAGATCGTGCATTATTCCTTAACGTCTGGCAGCGCTCTGACCCCAAGCACACCACCTCGTCGCGCAGCGATGACTGATGAAACACTGTTGAAGTGAGCCACGGAGTGTCGCGCGAATGTCCGACGGTTCTATTTTGGAGATTCTATCTTGTGGAGGCCGGGGTGAGAAGTGGGGTAACGGGGCCCTTGAGTGAGAGGTGGGGCACTTTGGGGGCAAAGCATGATTCATGATTCGCGGCTTGACCATCAAGGCCCGCCTGGTACAATCCAGGCATGGCCAGCGCACTGCGAATCGAGTTTCTCGGCGCCATCTATCACGTGACTTCTCGCGGGAAGGCGAGGCAGGATATCGTTAGCGATGACCTGGACCGCGAGAAGTGGTGGGTAGATTGGCTGCGGCGAACGGTCGAAACCTGTAGCTGACGACTATGTGCGTGGGTGCTTATGAGCAACCACGACCACCGAAACGATCGCAAAGACCGTTGCGGAGTGTTTTGGCGCAGATACACGTCGCTGGGCTCCAGGCTGTCGTGTAGACGACGCAAGCCGTGCGGTGGCGGCCTATCTGGGACGTCGCCGTTTCGGTCATCCGGCAGGCAAGGTGGCCGGTGTCCTCGGCTACCGCATCGCCAGCAACCTGGAGAAAGCACTTCGCTAATCACACTAATCAAAAAAGTCTACAGCAAGACTTCGGAGAAACGGCCACAATCTGTAGTGGTCGCCAGCAAAGCTGACATACAGGCCGTGGTACCCAATCGTCCCAAGTCTTGCTGTAGAAAGAACCAAGCTTTGACGCCAGAGTGCTTCTGGTCTATGCCGTTTAGACTGCGTGTGGTGTCTCTTCCCGCCTATACCCGCTTGACTTTTCATTTCCTCCTATCTAAGCTTGACCTCTGTGGCAAGAATCAACTTTTCCATCCCTGGCTCGCCGTGCGCGAGCTGGATGGGCGGACATGGGACGGACTGCCCCGATCCCGCTGCAGATGCCGCGGCGTCGCAGACAAGGCGGATGCATTGGGGCTACGGCGCGCAACACCGGATGTACAGAAAGGTGTGTGATGCCTGAAACCCATCGCTTTCTTGTTCTTGACCAGAATGTCCTGCGGGATCGCAATGCACTGGAAAGCGCGCTCGACCGTTGCTGCCGGGAAGACCTTGGTCTGCTGATCACGGATAATTCGGCCTTTGAATGGTCCAAGGGGTCGAAGCCCTTTGACACGTGGCGCCGTTCTCTCGAAATACTATCTGTATACCCTGAATTCGTTTCGGTCTCGCGCAGACTTACGGACCTCCTGGATGATGAACGGTTATCCGCTTATCCGTGCAATGTCGTGGTGCATGATGGCCTAACGACCAGTTTTCGCAAGATACTACACGAACTGCGTGTGGCGGACTACACATCGTTGCAGGCCATCCTGGATGGCCCCGCACGAACATTGCTACCGGAGTCACTTTTGGAATGGGGCAATCACGTCCAGCACAAACAGTGGATCGTATTCGTGCGCGACGAACTTCGGAACATGGTAAGCGAGAAGAAGCTCAAGTCATTGCGGCGAGACCCACAGGCGGGCCTTGTACAATGGCTTTCGTCGGAGGACGGCTTGCGTTTTGTTTTTCAGGGTATTAAGCAGCAGATGAAGGACGATGTTGCCGCATTGCGATTGACTCAATGCACCAGTGCGTTGGGTGCATTTTTTTCGACATTCGGAGCGATCGGCATGTATTGGCTGCTCCAGGGTGGTTTGGATACGGCACCCCCGCAGACAATAACCAATGATTTTCAGGATATTGAGTATGCGGTTGTCGGTTCGCTCTGCCAGGACCTCGTAACGAAAGACAAGCGGCTGGCCACGATCTACCATGCAGTGACACGTGCCGTGCCCTTCCGACACAGATGGGTTACACAGAGACTCAACCCAGCGAACCTGGCGCGGCTTTGACCACCGGCAACAATGAACCGCACACACACCAGAAAGTGAGGAATCTTATATGAGCCGCCTCAAGGAGGTAATGGCACCGCTCATTCAGCCGATTTACGCACAGGCTGCGCCAAACGAACCCATTGAATTGGGGTCTGTCGATGTGCAATTCGAACATGAGGGCATAACGTACGCCGAGCCGGCTGCGGTTGTTATGCGCTTTCTTCCAAAGCATCGGCTCTCCTTCGTCATTACGGCCGAGGGTAAGTCTCCCTTATTTGGTATGAGTCTTCTGAGTGACAAGGACTGGAATGGCCAGTTAACGTTGGTTGAGAGAGGCGTGACTATCGAGTGTGTCTTGTCGGCAGTGAGTAGCGACGGGATCGTACTCATACCAAGGACCTCTTGCGTGGAAGTCACGCCGCCTGCCAGCGCAATAACAACCGTGACGTTTCACCTATTCAATTTCGCGGAGTTTCGTGGTCCAGAGGACTACTCTCTTGTGTCGGGCAATACTTCCCAGGTTAGTTCGAAGCACTGTGGTTGCGTTGTCCTGGAGGCTGGTGGTTGGCGTATCACCCTGGCCGCTACGGTCGACACGCGTGACTTAGCCAAGGCGCTGAAGGAACAAGGCGGTCATGTCATTACGCACGTTGGCACTGTGGCGCGCGATGACGGTTCCACATTCAACACGGCAGAGGCTGAGGATGTACTGACATGCCTGCACTACTTCTTGTCGTTCGCGATCGGCCGCTGGGCGGGGTTGGCATTGCCCGTCGGGTTCGATGCCGACGGAGATCGCGTGTACGAGCAATGGGGAATGCGGAGAACGAGTCCTGACTTATGGGACGGGGCGATGGCGTGGTTCGATCCCCTTTGCGGTGGATTACTCAAGGAGGTGTTTCCCGGGTTCTTCGCTCTATGGAATTCGGAGCTTTGGCGCCGCCCCTTAACAGAGGCTCTCTACTGGTACCTCGGCGCGTGCAGGGGCGGCGCAGGGATCGGAGTGGACACCGGCCTGATCCTTGCACAGACCGCGCTCGAGTTGCTCGCATGGACGTACTGTGTGCAGGACCGAAAGATGGTTTCTCAAGCCGCTTTCAAGCCGAGAGGGCTATCTGCTGCTGACAAACTGCGACTCTTGGCATGCTCTGTCGGCGTTCCTACACACATCCCGGCTGAACTCCCGTATCTCCTTGCCAAACCGGGGCATAAGTGGATTGACGGCATGGAGGCAGTGACCGCGATCCGGAACTCGCTTGTACATCCGGACGCTGGATCGCAAATGGCTCCCGATTGGGACTACGATGCCTGGCGTCTGTCGCTATGGTACATTGAGTTGACTCTATTACGGCTGTGCGGTCATCACGGAAGATATGCGAACAGACTGCGAACAAGATGGGCGGGGCAGGTCGAAGTTGTTCCTTGGGCGCGCAGCCAGCCCAGCAATGTTGACACAGACAAGTCAAGCGAGGTGAGCTGAGAGAACGGCACGATTAAAGGATAGCATGAAAGAGCCGGGGGCTCCAAGACAAGTACGCTCGGGAGCGTTTGCAAAGCCGACGTTTACTCTTTCCAGGTGACCCCGGCGTGTTGTGGCTTGGTATCGACCACCACGAGCGGCAGTTGACGGTGACGAAACGAAGACAGTTCCGTGAGCCTCAAGCGGCAGGTGAGCACCGGTTGGGAGAAGGTTAGCACCATCTTTGGTGAGTTCCCCTTCTTCCTACTCCCCTCTTTGCGGCTTTGCGCCTTTGCGTTGAATTCCCGTCCACCTGCACCTCGCGGCGGCCGCTACGCTTAACGCAAAGACGACCGACGGACACTGAGGCCACGGGGTTGGATGAGAAGCCACGGATGAAACACGGACAGAACACGGATGAGCGGGAGGAGAAGACAAGAGGGCCGAGGTGAAGTACTCCCCCCTATCCCCAGGGCCAGCGCGCATAAATAGGCAATATAAGCAGGCTAGCGCGAAGTGCTGCATTATGTTATGCTTTCCTCCAATTCGCGGCGCATGGTGTGCCGCGTGGGGCTATGCACGCATGGAGGGAGGAAGAGCAATGGCGGGTCGTACTGTTTCATTGGATTCGGTTGTCAGGCATTTCGGATCACTGCCTGATCCGCGGGACACGCGTAATCGTCGTCATCTTCTGGTCGACGTAATTGTCATCGCCGTGTGTGGCGCGATCGTGGGTTGTGAGGGTCCCACCGCAATCGAGCGTTGGGCGAAAGCCAAGAAGGATTGGCTGGAGGAATTGCTTGAGTTGCCCAATGGCATCCCGTCGCGGGACTGTTTGCGTCGGGTTCTCTCGGCGATAAAGCCGCAGTTGTTCCAGGAGTGCTTTCAACATTGGATTGCTGAATGCCTGACGGGAGCCGCAGATGGCTCCCACCGCACGATCGCGATCGACGGGAAGACGATGCGTCGTTCGCACGATCGCGCCAATGGGTTGGGCCCCTTGCACTTGGTAAGCGCCTGGGCAAGTGAGCAAGGCTTCTCTCTTGGGCAGATTGCAACGGAGGAGAAATCGAACGAAATCACGGCAATCCCCGAGTTAATCGACCAAATCGACATCGAAGACGCGGTCGTTACGATTGACGCGATGGGGTGCCAGAAGGCAATTGCCAAAAAGATCAAGGCGGGCGGTGGTGATTTCGTGTTGGCCGTGAAAGACAACCAGCCGACATTGCATCAGGCGATTCAAGAGTTCTTCGAATCGCTGCTCGCCAATCCTGGCCCGGTGTCTCATCGTTACCATGAGACGCACGACACTGGCCATGGTCGCACCGATGATCGGTACTATTATCTGGCCCCATTGCCCGATACTTTCGCCTGCAAGAAGCAGTGGACGAACGTCAAGGCGATCGGCATGGCAATCCGCATTACGGAAAAAAGCGATGGGACGAAGACCGAGGATGTACAATACTTCATTGCCAGTCGTTATTTGAGCGGCAAGCGGTTTGCCCAGTCAGTGCGTGGCCATTGGGCCATTGAGAACTCGCTGCATTGGGTGCTCGACGTTACCTTCAACGAAGACCAAAGCCGCGCACGCGAGCGATTTCTGGCCGACAACCTTTCCTGGCTTCGCCGCTTTGGCATCAGCCTATTGAAGCAGCATCCCTCGAAACACAGCATCAAAGGAAAGAGCCAAATCGCTGGTTGGAACAACGACTTCCTGATGGAAGTCCTTGCTACGCAAGGAACTTAATGTGCGCTGGCCCTGCCCCTATCCCGGAGCATCCAAGATCACTTATCGACCGCCGGTGCCTACTCGACGACATAGCTCTCCAAACATTCCAAGAG
Organism: Thermoguttaceae bacterium; assembly: GCA_040772845.1. Lineage (GTDB taxonomy): Bacteria > Planctomycetota > Planctomycetia > Pirellulales > Thermoguttaceae > PWXP01. The sequence goes on along the minus strand of JAXGXG010000001.1, from coordinate 1,694,302 downwards.
GCCTAGTCACATTGACGTCACCGTAGAGCGTTTCGCGAGTGATGTGTTTCTGTGCCAATTCGTCTTGAATATGCCTTTTTCGATCAGCCGGGATTAGCAGTCGCTGCAACCTCTGGTGTGTCCAATTGTGCCGATCGTTTTCTATCGCTTCCTCCAATTGCTCTTCCATCGGTTTCGTGATGCATCGCTGCACCGTAAGGACCGCCTTCTGTGCGGCCATTCGCCCAGCATCGTCGAATTCAAGGATGTCTGGCCATCGATCACGATACTTCTGATGAGTATCTTTCCAGACGCGGAACGGTCGAACATGTCTCATGGTTCCAACAGGAAATACGCGAGCACCCCCAAACACACTGGCACCTGTTCGATCGTGAAATATATATAACGCACCGCGTTTTGTTTCTTCACCGGCGACCGCAAAATAAGTTGCAACATCTACGGATTCTGACCAATCCAGCAAACGCGTCGGGAGTTCATAATGCTGGCAAAGCGCAAGCAGGGGCAGTTGCCATTTGCCGGGAATCCTGTTCAGATCATTGCTCGAACCGAGGGCCGCAAACAAATCATCGAATGGCGCTGTCGAACGCGACAATGACGCTGGCTGGCGTTGCTGATCACAAAGGCTGCGAAGGCCTGCAAGAAGGTTCTCAAGCAGACTCTTTTCGTATGCGACAGCACTGTCTTCAAGCCCATCTTCGTCCGCGACGGAGGCGGATGTTGAACAGAGCGGGCGACCGATGCTGGGGATCAGATGGTTGTCAGCGTCCGCTTGGCCGCGAAAGTAGACAAAGACGCTCTGGCGAGGCCCCCGCTGTTCGTACCATTGACGCACTTCTTGCTTGAAGGCGACCACTGCTTTCTGAATCTCGCTCAGACTGCATACTGGGTATTCACCTTCCCCCAGATCGCCTCTTGTTCCGGTCCTTTCAGTATGATGAACGGACATCCCCGATTGCTCCTATCGGCTCAGAGACCTACTCGCTGAGGGATTCTGTCAGCGCTCGATCCTTCAACAGACGACTTCGAAACAGTTCGACTTGCTGTTCATCCTGCGGCCACACTTCGCGGGCATGCTTCGCAATAATATCCGCGACGACTTCCAGATGTGATTTCTCGTCTATTGAGGAAACGAGTTCTCGCAGTTGTGCCGGAGACAATCTCGCAAGGTTTTCACTTAGCCCTTTCTGCCGCGCTTGGTTGATCAAAGCCTTGGCTTTCCGCCATTCGACGATTCCCTCGATGAAATCGCGGGCGAACTTGTGACGTTCTTCCGGATCGAAGTCCGCGGTCGCAACTCGCCCAAAGACAAGCGTTGTAAGCCATCCCAACTTCGCGCGGAATTCGGGCGATAGTTCCACTCGCTTCGCATTGAGACAGACTGGGTAATGACTGTCCGTGCGAAGAGGGAACGTAACCCGAAGATATGCAACCATCGGCTCGGTGAATGGAGTCGTTTCAGCAGGATGCAGGTAGAAGAAAGGATACTCCTCGTTGCTAAGGAGACGCTCCACCTTGTTCAAGAACCGCTGTTTGTCTTTGGTCAGGCAGATGCCAAGCTCCCGCAATTCAGGTGTTTGCAGCTTGGCGACTTCGTGCTCCAAAAACAGGTGCAAGGGCCGGACGGCAGCCAGTGTTATGTGCTCCGCCTTCCGTTCCCGCGTATTATCCTCCACAAGATCGCAGCTTTGGGTCAGCACAACGAAATAGGGGTATTTCTCCGGGTTCTGGTAGGCGTAGGGGTAGAGCCGCTCCAGTATCGCCTCGATTTCGCCGGTTCGCTCGAGAACGTCACCCTGGAAGAGTTGCGGTGGGGCAGCCAATCTTGAGGCGTACTGGGGAGGCTCCATGGATTGCGCTCCTGCCTTGATGAGTCGCTACCCCAGCCCCTTGCTCTGGAGCTCCCTGTTCTTCTCAAGCGATTGAAGAATGCGTTTGATCCTTTGCGGGACGACGTTCACTTCTCGCCGTTCCACGCCTGAACTGGCAAATACCACGTTCACGAGAGGAATACCAACTTCCGCGGAAGACGTACGTGGAGGCCTCTCAATCGTTCTATCGGGCTCTGCCCGTTCGTAGCGTCCAACCTGTGTAGTGGCGGAGGACGTGCTCAGTTGCTCGCCGGTCGTCATGCCATTGCCCCTTCCTGCAAAACAAGGCCGTAAATGGTTTCCAGAAACTGAAGTCCGTGATCGCGATTCAGCGTATAGGTGTTCTCCATCAGCTTCGCCGCGTCGGCCCCGGGCTGCCCGTCCCCGGGCACGCTGTAGTGATAATTCAAGTCCATCCGCCATTTGTCGCTTTCGGTGATGGTCAGATTCAGGTGGCGTCCCTGCAACTTGATGGAGCGGCTCAGCGAGACCTCTGATACAGCGCCATGCTTGCCGATCTTGTCAGTATCGGCCAACGAGAGCACCTCCCGCAGTTCCTTCGGGACGTCCTCGACAAGGTACTGGAAGTTCTCTCCAAACGCGCTTACGGGTGTATGCGGTAAGATATTCAGCACGTTTCTTGCGCCTGTTTCGATGCGATTCAGCAATTCCGGGTCATCCTTGGTTGGCCGGAACTCCAGCCGCTCCCTGCTCGCGATGACACGTATATTGGCTGCTTCAAAGATCGGGCGCCCGCCGCCTAGCACAGGGTACATGATTCGAACCTCTTCCTGACGGAAGACCTCCTTGGCAAGCCAATCGGGTGAAAGGATTGCCGTGTTCCAGTGCCCGACGACAACGAGAGACCAATTGTCCAGATTTCGCTTCATGCCAAGTCCCATCGTTTACGCGTTCAAACGGCCAGCTTGGCGAACGCTGAATGCCTCCGGTCTACCATTATACATGCGATTCGGTCGCCCGCAAGAGGGGGGTGCCAGCCCCGGAAAGGCCGTGGCCAATCGGTATCAATGGAGTTACGAAACGCGGAGGCCGATTGTTTACCCACGGAGGTCCCAGCCTAGTGAACCGACCGAACATTGTCAAGTGCGGCCGAGGCGTCCGTCCTCGCCGGGCGCAGGACGCACTTTGTGGGCTCGACCAGTTCTGGTATCCTACGACATTGGATTACTGGAATCCGGTGAACGGTAGTTTTCCCGGTTCGATTGGTCACAGCTTGAGCAAAGGAGCCAAGGATGGCGAAGAAGCAAGCATTGCCAGCAGCCGTGCAGGACATGGTCAAGCAGGCAGCAGAGAGTATTGTGGATGCGGTGTACGGGGAAGGGGGGCACCCCCCAATCGGAACCCGGTTCACCGAGGTCGAAGATGTCGGCGTTGAAGTGGGGGACTCCCTGGCACGGGTGGTGATGCAATTGGCCATGGAGCGGCAATCTTCGACGATGGCAGGCATGCCGTGCCAGTGTACCTGCGGTTCTCCTGTCACTACGAGCGAATCGGAACCTCGCGTTATGACTACCCGCCGAGGTGAGATCGGGTGGAACGAACCGTCTGGGCATTGCTCGCCATGCCGGCGGGCTTTTTTTCCCTCAGGCCCAGGCGTTGGGCCTGAGGCCGGATGAGACACAGAGCCCAGGCGTGTTGTGGAAGATGATTCGCGCGGCCGTTCGATGTGGATCGTATCGGGAAGCGAGCCAGGAGCTGGAAGAGTCAGCGGAGTTGTGCATCCAACCGAAGACGCTGGAGCGGGCGGTGCGTCGGCTTGGTGGCGAACGTGTTGATCAACGCGATGCCGAAGTCGAAGCATGGAAGCAACTGCCGCTGCCGGTGCAGCAGCGAGGCTGTCCGGAAGGGAAGGTGGCGCCCACGGTTGCAGTGGTTCAGTTCGATTGCGGGCGGATGCTGATCCGGGATCGCAAGGCGAAGTGCAATGCCGCGAAGAACGTCGCGGCCAAAAGCGTCTCGCTGGAGAATGTCGCCGAGCAAGTGGCCGAGACGTTGGCGGAACAGGAAGCGGACCGCGAAGCACTTGCCGAAGCGGAGGAAAAGGGCGCATCCGAAACGATTCCCGGCGATAAGAATACCGTTGAGAATCCCTCGCGATCGCGTTATTGGCGCGATGACAAAGTGGGCGTGCTCCTGACGATGCACAGCGAGGAGCACGAGTCCGATCCATGCCCAGACATTCCAGTGACGTTCCTTGACCGCCAACGAACGCCCAAACTGGTGCAGGAATTGGGGCATTCATCGGGCGGCGCTCGAGAGGCGGCACAACAACCGGCGACGACCGATACGGCGGCAACTGGGACGCATCGCCCCGGGGCGCCGGAGCCGTTGGTGAAGAGTGTTGTCGCCAGTCGCGCATGCAGTGCCGTATTCGGTGCAATCCTGGCAGCCGCGGCCTGGTGCCGGGGATTTGCAGGCGCGCGGCGCAAGGCATTCGTTGCGGATGGAGCCGCAATGAACTGGACGATGTGGGCCAGATACTTTTCGCACTACGTGGCGATTCTCGACTTCATTCACGCACTGCAATACGTCTTCGCGGCGGCCATGGCGGGGCGCAGCTTTGACGAAGGTTGGGCGATCTATTGCCGCTGGATTCAAGCGATTTGGGCAGGCCGGGTAGATGACGTGCTGGGGGAGCTACGGGCACGCCAGGAGGAAATCGGCTTGCCACCGCCGAAGGCATCGGCAACCGATCCTCGGCAGACCGTCGCCACCACAATCGGGTATCTTGCGACCCACCGCGGCCGGATGGATTATCCGAGGTACCGTTGCCTCGGCCTACCGATTATGAGTTCGTATGTTGAGTCGGCAGTCAAGCAGATCGGACGTCGCGTGAAGGCCACGGAGAAGTTCTGGTGCGAGGCCGGCGCCGAAGCGATTCTGCAGTTGCGGGCCGACTATTTGAGCGACACGGCTCCCCTGGAACGATTCATGACGCGGCGTACGGAGTCGGCGACTGGCCATCGCACCTACCGCCGCAACCCCCCGCCCGCCAGCAAACACTGTGCCGCCTAACGCAAAGCGCGTCGTGCGCCCTCCTCGCCGTCCAGGCCGATCTGTTCGACGCACAGTTTCGCATGGCCGAGTAAATTGGCCGAAGTGCCAACGCCGTATGGCCCGTGTCGGCAACGCGGCCGCACGCAGGTTCTTACTTGCTGCAAGTGAAGTCGCTGCCGCCCGACTCGGCCCGTTCCTAACCCCTGCGCCGGCCACGCGGACTGGCCCGGGGGCGGGCCTGCCGAAACCCCGTTTTCTGGTATAGCACATCTTGAAATCGGGGTATTCCGCGCGAAGTATGCACGTTGTCACTCCCTCCGACTCTTCGGCCAAGGCACAATCATGAGCATTCCATTTCTTGACCTGAATGCGCCGGCCAGGCTCCAATTGCGGATGGCGGCACGGTGGCGCCTGGACACGGCTTGCAGTTGACGTACGAGCGAGGTAAGGAGCGAGAAAGGGAATCACCTCTGCCAAGTGGTTCCGGTCCATCACGGAAGCCATTGCCGACTTCCTCGGGCCGTTTCGTCCGGCCAGTTTCTTCGCTTTGACGAAACTGCGTCGCAGGGCCGGTCATCGTCGGGCGGGTGATGGAACGCCGGCGGCGGCGGGGACGGAGATATCGTACGTCGTGTCCTCTTTCGGCAGATCGGCGGCCAGTTCGTACGAATCGAACAGGACGACGTCGTCCGGATCGATGCCCTCGGAGCCGGGAACGCCCTTCATGCCGGTGACGGTCAAGATGTGCGGGCCGCCCACGGTGCCGCCATCGGATGTGGTCTCGTACCAGCCATCGCGAATTTGGGCGAAGGCCCCCGGGCCCTTGTTGCCCTTCTTCGTATCCGGCGTAATACTGACGTTGCCATAGACGACCGGCTGGCCGTCGAAGGTCACGTTGCCAGACAGCGAATACCGCTCCGGACCGTCGCTGCCGCCGCCACAGCCGCACAGGACGGCGGCCACGGCCAGCCCGCAAAGGCCCGCAATTGCCGATCGAACTCGAAAACCGCTACGTACTACCGCGTTCATGAAAAGACCTCCCGCAGCAGGAGCTTGGTGAACACCCGCCTGCCGCACTACGGTTTGGATAAACATGTAAGCGTTCACGGGTCGGTGACGCAGGCTGTCTTCTCCCCTGCATGCGAAGGGGGGGCAGTCCCCTGTGAACGGTTCCATAGGCATTGCGGCTAGTATAAGCGGCGGCTCACAAGCCGTCCAGCGGGGCACCGGTCTCACGGTCACAATTTCCTTGCCTTTCCCCGGAAAACCGATTATCTTCAGTAGTGTGGTACGTCGATGGCAGCAGGCACAAGAGCACCCGTGAGGCAGCATCTGTGAAGTCCTTGTTTTGTGGGATGGTGGTCGCGTGGACGGCCTCGCTCGGTCAGTCGGTTTGCGCGGCGGTCCTGTACGACGGTTCGCTCGGAACGACGCTCAGCCAGCAGGGCTGGTTCTATCTGACCGATCCCCTCTCCGGGGCCGATGCGCAATACTCGGCCGCCGGCGGAGCAACCCGGCTCGATAGCACGACGACGATGGACGATTCGGCCGGGTTTTTCACGCGACTGGAATACCTGGGGATCGTTCTTGTTCATCCTGCGATGCCGGTACTCGATCCGCAGGCCGGATACACGCTGCAGTTTTCGGTTGCGGCGCCGACCGAAAGGCATGTGAGCACCCATCGGGCGGGGTTCAGCGTGCTGGTGGTCGGAGAAGACTACGGATCGATCGAGCTGGGCTTCTGGACCAACGAGATATGGGCCCAGTCGGGTCCGAATCCACTGGATCCCGACGAGGCGTTGTTTACCCGCGCCGAGCGGAGCGGCGCGTTCGACACGACCACGTTGACATCGTACGAATTGCGTGTGCTGGGCGATGGCTACTCGCTCTGGTCGGACTCCACCGAACTGCTCAGCGGTCTGCTGCGCGACTATTCGAGCCATTCGCATCCGGTCTACAGTATGCCCAACACCATCTTCGTCGGCGATGACACGGGCAGTGCCTCCACTGTTGCCGACGTCCACTATGTGGCAGTGACAACCGGCGTCGTGCCGGAGCCAAGTGCCTGGCTCCTTCTGATCGGCATTGGCGTGGTCGGTTGCCTGGCCCGCCGCCGTCGAGGCGGTTAGGCCCCGCGCCTGAGGGCAAGCCTGGAATCCCTTAGCCGGGCTGTCGGCGTCGAAGTGTCCGGCGCATCGATCGCCCGGGTTCCCCCCTTCCTCCGGCCTTTTCGTGGTGATAACCTATTCGGCGAGAGTCCTTCACTCACGGAGGCGCCACAATGGTTGCCACGGAAAGGTAAACCAATGGAGTTCGAGCTTGCTCTGACGCCTTCCGGCCACCTGATTGCGCCGGCGGTTCCGGGCGCGGGTCAGCAGGCGTCGCGGCTGGCGAAGGCGTTTGCTTCGAGCCAAGCGGAAGGGCTGTTTGCGCTGGCCAACGAGAAGCTCGATGCCGTCGCAAGCCCCATGCTTGGTTATTGGCGCGGCTTTGCCGGCCGGTACCTGACCGAGCTGTGCCATACGCCGGAAACGGCCGGCGCGCAGCTCGAAGCCATTCCGCCGCCATCGTCAGACCAGCTTGCCTCGCTCGTGCTGAGCGTGCCGCCCATGCCGGGGGCCGAATACCTGGCCGAAGCGACGCTCGAAGCCCTCTGGACCGACCTGGATGCTTGGGCGCGCGGGGAAATCGCACATTGCACCGGCGGGCTAACCGAATTCCTGAAGCAGCGGGCGCCGCTGTGGCATCAGGTGGGCCGGGTCTGCTTCCACCTGGCCGAAAACAAACGCAATCCCGAGTATCCGTTCGCCTTCCTGGCCACCTATGCAACCGGCATGGCTGCCGGCGGACGCGTTCAGTATCAGCCGCTGAGCAAGGCCCTTCAGCAATATGCAGGCGCGAAGAACCGGAAGGGGTTGACCAAGCTCCTTTCGCCCGTGCAGCAAGCCGCCGAGAACAGCCCGCTGGTCATGGACCTGCTCAATAGCGGCGATCTGTTCCAGCCGCTCGCCTGGTCGCCCGGCGAGGCCTACCGCTTTCTGCAGGAGGCGCCGCGCATGGAGGAAAGCGGCATCCTGGTCCGCCTGCCCGACTGGTGGAAGAAGCGCCCGCGGCCCCGTGTTGGCGTGACCATTGGCGAGAAGCGGAAGAAGACGTTCGGCGCAGAAGCCATGCTCGATTTCCGAGTGCGCGTCGCGCTGGGAGACGAGACACTGACCCACCAGGAATGGGCCGAACTCCTCGGCGCCGAGGACGGCCTCGTCCTGCTTCGCGGCCAGTGGGTCGAAGTCGATCGGAAGAAAATCACCGAAGCGCTCGAGCAGTGGAAGGCCGTCGAGTCGCAGGCAGGCGACGGCGTCTCGTTCATCGAGGGCATGCGCCTGCTGGCCGGCGCGCCGAAGGATCTGGGCGACGACGAGCGCGCCGATCCGGAACGGGCGTGGTCGTTCGTCACCGCAGGCGAGTGGCTGGGAGAACTGCTGGCCAACCTGCGAAGCCCGGAGCAGCTCCGCCAGGCCGTTCCCGGCGACGAGTTGAAGGCGACGCTCCGGCCGTATCAGGCTGCCGGCGTGAATTGGCTTTGGTTCCTGTCCAGCCTCGGACTCGGCGCCTGCCTGGCCGACGACATGGGGTTGGGCAAGACGGTGCAGGTATTGGCCCTGCTGACCGTATTGAAGCGGCAGGGGAGCGGGAGGCCATCGCTTCTGGTGCTTCCGGCCTCGTTGCTGGCGAACTGGAAGGCGGAGATGGCCCGGTTCGCACCTTCGCTCCGGCCCGTCTTTGTTCATCCTTCGGAAACGCCGAAGGAACAACTTGCCGCGATGGCATCCAGGCCCGGCGCGGCCATGGCGACGGCCGACGTCGTGCTGACCACCTACGGCATGTTACTGCGCCAGCCGTGGCTCTCGGAGGTCGATTGGCGGCTGGTGGCGCTCGACGAGGCGCAGGCCATTAAGAACCCCGGCTCGCGCCAGACGAAGGCGGTCAAGCGGCTGCGGGGCGAGGCGCGCATCGTCCTGACGGGCACGCCGGTGGAGAACCGGCTGGCCGACCTATGGTCGCTGTTCGATTTCCTCTCGCCTGGGCTGTTGGGCTCGCAGCGGCAGTTCAAGGATTTCGTCAAGCGGCTGGAATCGCGCAGCGAAAACCGCTATGCCCCGCTACGGAATCTGGTGCAGCCGTACATCCTGCGGCGGCTGAAGACCGATAAACGCGTCATTGCCGACCTGCCGGAGAAGACCGAGGTGCGCGCCTTCTGCGGGTTGGGCAAGCGGCAGGCGGCGCTGTATGCGAAGATGGTCGAGGAAATGGCCCGCGCCCTGGAGGACCTGGACGGCATGCAGCGCCGCGGCCTGGTGCTGGCCTACCTCATGCGATTCAAACAGTTGTGCAATCACCCGAGCCACCTTCTGGGCGACGGCGATTTCGCGCCGGCGGCAAGTGGCAAGTTTCTGCGGCTGGGCGAGATCTGCGAAGAGATTGCCTCGCGGCAGGAGAAGGCGCTGGTGTTCACCCAGTTTCGGGAAATGGCCGATCCGTTGGCCAGATATCTTGCCGGCGTGTTCGGCCGCCAGGGACTGGTGCTGCACGGAGGCACGGCGGTAAAGGGGCGGAAACGGCTGGTCGATCAATTCCAGGCGGACGGCGGCCCGCCGTTCTTCGTGCTGTCGCTGAAGGCAGGCGGAACCGGCCTGAACCTGACGGCTGCCTCGCACGTGATCCACTTCGACCGCTGGTGGAACCCGGCCGTGGAGAATCAGGCGACCGACCGGGCGTTCCGCATCGGGCAGCGGCGCAACGTGCTGGTCCACAAGTTCGTCTGCCGCGGTACGGTCGAGGAACGGATCGACGCGTTGATCGAAGAGAAGACGGCCCTCGCCCGCGACCTGCTCGAGGGCGGCGCCGAAAAAATGCTGACCGAAATGAGCGACGCCGAATTGATCAAACTTGTCGCCTTGGACGTGGAGAAGGCCCAGGTGTAGCCCAAGTGCAGGCATGTTGCTTCGCTTAGCCACTGGTGCTATCATAACGAGGGGAGGAAAGTGTATGACAGACAAAGAGCTTCTTCAGCGGATCACGTGCGATGCCGCGGTCATGGTGGGAAAACCGGTCGTCAAGGGCACGCGACTGACGGTCGACTACCTGCTGAATCTTCTTGCACACGGCTCGACAGTCGATGATATCCTGGCGGAATACGACGGTCTCCAGCTTGAGGATATACAAGCATGCCTTCTGTTTGCGTCGCGTTCGCTGGCCGATACGGCATTCATGCCACTTGTTGCGGAGCGTGCTTGAATGCGATTCCTTGTCGACGAATGCACGGGCCCCGCCGTGGCTCACTGGTTACGCAGCCGGCCACACGAGGTCTTCTCGGTGTATGAAGACGCACGAGGAATGAGGGACGAGGACGTCCTCGCAAAGGCATTCTCCGAAGGTTGGATTGTGATCACAAACGACAAGGACTTCGGGGAATTGATATTCCGCGAACGCAGGCCGCACCGTGGTGTCGTCTTTCTTCGGCTTGATGACGAGCGAGTGGCCTCGAAGATCAACGCCGTTGGGAGGGTGCTTGCTACATACTCTGATCAACTGGCCGATGCCTTTGTCGTTGTTACCGAGAGAAAAGTCCGTTTCGCCGGACGACGGCGTGCTTAGTGCACGCAGACGAATGGAGCCACAAATCATGGCGTATTTCCAGTGGAAACCCTATGTTCCGGTTGCCAGGCGGCGAGCGCAGGCGAAGAAGAAGATGGAAGCCCTGCGCAAGAAGGGCGTCGATATCCAGCCGGTGGAAATCGACGGGCGGACCATTGCCCGCACGTTCTGGGGCAAGGCCTGGTGCGAGCACCTGGAAGGTTTCAGCGATTTCTCGAACCGGCTGCCGCGCGGCCGAACCTACGTGCGCAACGGCTCGGTGTGCCATCTGGCCATTAGCGAAGGCAAGATCGAGGCCAAGGTCAGCGGTTCGGAACTGTATACCGTAACGGTCAAGATCAAGACCCTGGCGAACCGGAAGTGGAACGACGTGAAACAGCGGTGCTCCGGTGCGATCGGCTCGTTGCTGGAACTGCTCGAAGGCCGGCTGTCCGATCACGTGATGGGCGTGGTCACCGATCGGAAAGAGGGTCTCTTCCCGCTGCCCGGCGAGATGTCGTTCGGCTGCTCCTGCCCCGACTGGGCCGTGATGTGCAAGCACGTGGCCGCCGTCCTCTACGGCGTAGGCAACCGGCTGGACCACCAGCCTGAACTGCTCTTCCGTCTGCGCGGCGTGGACCACGAAGAACTGATCCAGTCCGACGCCGAGGCGGCCGTTTCGACCGCTACCGGCCGCGGCCAAGCAAAGCGGCTCGATTCGGCCGATCTGGCCGACGTCTTCGGCATCGATCTCGATCCCGGCGCGACAGAAGCCGAAGTCCAACCGGCGACGCCTAGCCCGGCCGCGAAGTCCAAACCGCGGAAGACAGCCAAGAAGAAAGCGACCAGAAAGAAGGCAGTCAAGAAGGTCTCAGAGAAGGCCGCTGCCAAGAAGGTTACAAGGAAGAAGGCCGCCGCGAAAAAGACCGCCAAGAAAAAAGCCACCCAGAAGAAGGCCGCCAGGAAGACGCCATCGCTCGGAAAAACAAGCGGAGCAAAGGGCGCCAAGAGAGCTTCTGCCAAAAAGACGAACTGAGTCTCCGCATGGCAATACGACAGACGGCGCGTTTCAGGACGCGTTCGGACGCGCACCGAGAAACGTGCCGCTGAATACTCCGGCAGACGAACGCCTGCAAGACGCTGCCTTACATCACGAATACGGCGGCGGAAACCACGGTAGTCCACAGGCCGGACTTGTCGCCCTCGGCTGTCTGTACGCACGCACGCGTCTTGACAATCTTTCCGGACATGTAGTAGGTCTCTTTCCGCTCGTCGTAGGCAGTTTCCGGATCGAACTCGATGCCGAGCGTCGTGGCCAGCATGGTGGCGGCCATATCTTCGACCAGGTCGCTCAGTCGGCGCTGGACCATGCCGAATCCATGGTGCTCGGAGATGTAACCGAATTGCTCGCCTTGGGCCGGTACGGCCAGCCCGACGCCGGCGCCGACCAGTCGGGACGGTTCGTCCGTCGCCGCGTCGGCCAGGACGACGTAAACGATCTGCCCAGGACGGAGTTTGGCTGTCCCCTGCTTCTTGGAAATGACCTTGCAATGGGGCGGGAAGATGCTGGAAACACGCACCAGGTTGTACTGCTCAATCCCTGCATCCCGCAGCGCCAACTCGAAACTCTGGAGTTTCTTCTTATGCTTGCCGACACCCTTGGTGAAAAACGCCGCTTTGGGGACGAACCCGATATTCTCGTCCATTACACTACCCCCTGTCAGAACTGAGCCGATCGTCTTGCGACGACGAAAAGGGCGAGTGTAGACATCGCCCCGGGCCATTGCAAGCCCCTCCCCGAAAGTTCGTCTCCTAACAACACCACCAGCCTTGCCCCTCGCGGTATCGATCTGCGCCGGCAAGTCGGGCTCGTCTGTTCCTCGTGACGCCTTCGGTTCGTAGTCCCGCCTTCAGGCGGTCTTCCCCATTGGGGCTAGAGCTGGGGCGATGAACGGGAAGTGTTCCCACCTGAAAACAGAAGAACCGGAAACCGCGCCCGCCATCTGACCTGGATCCTTGACAGGGTTAGCACAGTCGCGTGAAATGAAAGACGCTTGGAGCAACTCAACGCGTCCCGGCATCACAAACGGCCAAAGATGCATATTCTCGGGGAGCCGTGAGCCTCATTCCGGTGGCTTGCGGTTCGTTCGGGGGCAAGGCCGCCCTGCATGGATCGTTTTGTGCTGCCGGCCGTCGCGAAAACCCTTCTGTAGCCCGGTTATGTCAGGAAGTCTCTCATGACACCCGTAACGCAACTCCTTGGACTGCCTGCTTGTCCGGTTGAGCAGGCCGATGCGATTGTACTGCCCGTTCCGATGGAGCGAACGGTTTCCTATGGACCGGGCACGGCCGGTGGTCCGGCGGCCATCCTGGCAGCCAGCGCCCAGGTGGAAACCTTCGACGAGGAGACGCGAGTCGACTTCGAGCAGTCGCCCCGAATCCATACCGTGGCGCCCGTCGTGCTGGGAGCACCGCTTGAGACCGACCTGGCGGAGGTCGAAGCAGCCGTGGCCCGGTTTCGCGACAAGTTCGTGCTCACCCTGGGCGGCGAACACACGCTGACCCAGGCCGCCGTTGCCGGCGCTTGCGAGAACATCGACCAGGTTACGATCGTACAGATCGATGCCCATGCCGACCTGATCGACCGGCTCGGCGGCCTCAAGCTAAGCCACGGCACGGTAATGCGGCGTCTTTGGGATCGGGGCGCGAATCTGGTGCAGTTGGGCATACGGAGTCTCTCTCGCGAAGAATACGAGCTGATCGGCAGGGGCGAGCGCGTTCGTGCGTTCTTTGCCCACGAGTTGCCTGCCCGATTCGACGAAGCCCTGGACACGCTCGGCCAACTCGAAGGGGATGTGTATCTGACCGTGGATATTGACGGACTCGATCCGGCGATCATTCCGAGTACCGGCACGCCGCAGCCGGATGGACTCACATGGCGGCAGACCATGGCGATCCTCCAGACCGTCTTCGCGGCGCCCAAGGCGCGACTCGTCGGGGCCGATCTGGTCGAGTTCGTCCCGTCTCCCAATCCGCCCGGGTGCGACCTGAGCGCCGCCAAACTGGCCACGAAGATCCTGGCCTGGTGGTGGGCAGGCCGGCCGCAGACGACGTCCGGATCAACACCTGCTCATGCCTGAGCGAATCGCGGAGCCAACGGCGCAACTTGTCAAGTGATCACGGATGCCGTTATCGAGCACGTCGTTCCGATCGCACGGGAAAAGGTCGCCGGCTATTGGTGACTTGAATGCCGGCGGGATCGTCGGACCAGATGATGCGCCGTCGCGCCGCAAAGGATGGCCCACACCGCTCCAGCGACATGAGGAACGACGTTGGGACGCGCTCGCCCAAAGATCGTCTTCAGAACCAGATTGAAGACCAGCCCGCCGACGCCTGCAATGAGTATTACCCACATTGCCGTTCGATCTCCCGCCAGGAGACAATACCCGGCCACTGCTACGATCAGTAGCGCCAACACCGTGAAGCGACCCGGGGCGGTCTTGGACAGTCCCGGTTATTTCGGCAGCTTGATGCCCATGGCGTCCATGAGCATCTGCATGTCTTCCCAGGTGGGGCGTTTGGCTGCCGGATTGCGCAGCAGGTAGGCCGGGTGGTACGTGCACAGGACTTTGATGCCCCGGTAGTCGTGAAACCGGCCGCGAAGCTTGCCCAACGACTGGCTCGTCTCCAATAAGTTTTGGGCCGCGCAGGCGCCGAGGCAGCAGAGGAACTCCGGCTGGATAATGGACAGTTGTGCATCCAGGTATTCGCGGCAGTTGGTCGCTTCGGCCGGGGCAGGCGTTCGGTTGCCCGCCGGGCGGCATCGCAGGATGTTGAGAATATAGATGTCCTCTCGTTGTAACGTGCAGGCGGCCAGAATCTTGTTGAGCAACTGGCCGGCGGCGCCGACGAACGGAATCCCCTGCCGGTCTTCGTCGGCCCCGGGCGCCTCGCCACAGAAGACGAGCCTTGCATGCGGATTGCCTGCCCCGAATACGGTTTGCGTTCGCGTTCGAGCCAGTTCCTCACACCGGGTGCACTGGGCCACGATCCGGGCGACTTCGGCCAGCGCGACTTCGCGATCGTCCTCTTGGGGGATTGCTGCAGATGGCTTCTGCCTGGCAGGCGACGTTTGTTTGGCAGACGGCTTCTGCCCGGCAGACGGCGGGCGTGCGTCGATCGCTTGGGCCGGTTTGGGCTGCGCCGAGGGTTTGCCTACGTGCGTAACCCCAGCGAGTGAAAGGCTTTCGAGGCGTTGGACAATGGCCTCCACGGCAGGATGGCGAGGTGGGGGAGAAGGTTTGGCCATGAGCGAAATCCGGCGGTTGTGGGGTCACAGAAATCGTGTTTGCTGATCTGAAGGGCGCCTTCTGGCCCGGATTATTCATCTACGTAGGGTGGGTCAAGGTCGCGTAAATCACTGGTGGGCCTGCCTGCCGACAGGCAGGTCCGCACAAGCCGCAATCGAGCTGATTTCCAACCCGCCGCTTGGAAAAGCGCCGGCGCCGGCGACCGATGACCCACCAACGAAGCGGCTAGTTTGACCCACCCTACCTATCGAGAATAATCCGGGCTGGCTCCAGTATTTCGCACAGAGGCCTATTGAGCAAGCCCCGCATCTGCGCCATGCGATTTCCCCGTAACAACTACCCGTGCGAATTGCATCTTGGCTCTTCGGTTTCCCGGCGCGAGTGCTTCCGGTATCGGAGAGATCACGAGGGTCGCCCCTGGAATTTAGCACCCCGGTAGTGTATTATAGCGGCATGGGTGTACCGCAGGTGGTAATCGTCGGGCGGCCGAATGTCGGCAAGTCGAGCCTCTTCAATTGGCTTGTGGGGCGTCGTATCGCCATTGTGGACCCCACTTCGGGTGTTACCCGCGATCGGGTTACGCATCTTTTCGAAGTCGATGACCGGTTCGTGGAACTGGTCGATACGGGTGGAATGGGAGTCGAGGACTCCGACCAGCTTACCGAACATATCGAGCATCAGATCGAGCAGGCGATTGACTCGGCGACGGTGATCCTGTTTGTGGTGGATGCCCGGGAGGGGCCCCTGCCACTGGACGAGGAAGTGGCCAAGCGGCTCCGATACGTCAATGTGCCTGTGCTGCTCGTGGCCAACAAGGCCGATACCGACTCGTTTGCACAGCACATTTCGGAGTTCTACCGCTTCGGGCGCAAGCTTCTGGCGGTAAGCACGAAAGAGAACCGCGGCCGGCAAGACCTGCTGCAAGCCCTGGTCGAGAAGCTCC
Organism: Thermoguttaceae bacterium; assembly: GCA_040772845.1. Lineage (GTDB taxonomy): Bacteria > Planctomycetota > Planctomycetia > Pirellulales > Thermoguttaceae > PWXP01. The sequence continues at coordinate 1,678,529 of JAXGXG010000001.1, read as the reverse complement.
CTGCGCCAGGCGACGACGATGCAGTTCCGGACGATCCGACGATGAAGGTGGCGATTGTCGGCCGGCGCAATACGGGGAAGAGCACGTTCATCAATACGCTGGTCGAAGCCGAGCGGATGATCGTCAGCGAGGTTCCAGGCACGACGCGCGACAGCGTCGACGTACGATTCGAGATGGATGGGAAGGCGTTCCTGGCCATCGACACGCCGGGGCTTCGCCGCCGCAAGAGCGTTTCGACCGACCTGGAGTTCTACAGCACGCACCGGGCGGAGCGAAGCGTGCGGCGGGCCGACGTAGTGCTGCTGTTCTTCGATGCCGGCCAGCGCATCAGCAAGGTGGACAAACAGCTTTGCGACTATATCGCCCGCGAGTATAAACCGTGTATCTTCGTGGTGAACAAGTGGGACCTGCTGGCCGACAGTATGCCCACCGAAAAATGGGTCCACTACGTGCGCGATACGTTCCGGACGATGTGGTACGCCCCCATCGCATTCATCACCGGAAAGACGGGCAGAAACGTCAAGGCCTTGCTGAACCACGCGCAGATGCTGTTCAAACAGACGCGCAGCCGCATTCCGACCGCACGGCTGAACAAGCTGGTGCGCGCGGCCCTGGAGCACAATCCGCCGCCGCTGTTCCAGAACCGCCGGCCGAAGATTTTCTACGCAACGCAGGTAGCGGGGCAGCCGCCCACCATCGTGCTGTTCTGCAGCGATCCTCGCGCATTGTCGGCCCAGTATCAGCGATACCTGCTGGGCGTATTCCGCGATCGGCTCGATTTCGGCGAGGTGCCGATCAAGTTGTACTTGCGAAAACGGGCGCAGGCCGACTCGCGTGACGACATCGACGCGGAGATCAAGAACGCGCAATCGTAACGGTTCATGTACGAGCATTTCGAGCACACGGCCGATCTGGGGCTGCGCATCTGCGCCGCCGATCTGGAAGAACTCTTCGCCGAGGCCGGCCGCGCCCTGACCGACGCCCTGGTTGCTCAGCCCGGCGCCGTCGAACCGCGCCAGTCGCGCACAATCCGCCTGGAAGCCTCGGAGCAGCCGGATCTGCTGCACGACTGGTTGGCCGAACTGCTCTACCTGTTCGATACAGAACGGATGCTGTTCAGCCGGTTCGACGTCTCGCTGGCCCCGGGCAGCTTGGCCGCAACCGTCTGGGGCGAACCGGCCGACCTGCGACGCCACGAAATCGAGATCGAAATCAAGGCCATTACCTATCACGGCCTGAAGATCGAACGCACGGCAGACGGCTGGCAGGCCGAAGTGATTGTGGACCTGTAGACCGGCCGGACCACGTAACCGTTCACAGGGGACAGTCCCCCTCGTGTGCAGTGGAGAAAATGGCCTGGGCCGCCGACCCGCGACCGACTACCGGCCTACTTCGGATCGGCCGGGGCCAGAGCGAAGCATCGCATCGAGTCGATCCAACGCAGCACGGTCTCTTGAGAGACTTCGTCCCAGCCTGTAATCCGATGGCTGAGAATGGCCAGCTTCAGGGCCTCGAAGGCCTCGTCCAGATCGGCCGGCAACTTGGGCAGACCCTCGAACGGGCGCTGCGGATCGACCGCGGTAGCCGTGGCCGTTGCAGGTTCGTCGTCGTACTCGCCCGACGTTGTGTCGTCGAACGGTGCGTCGCCGTCGTCGTCGGTATCGTAGACTTCGGACGGCGCGCCAGGCATCGCCTCGGCACGGGGCGTATCGTCGTTGTCGCTTACGTCTTCGTCGAGTTCGGCCGCCACGATGTCTTCGGGGCGCGGTTTCAGGTCGGCCGGAGCGCCCATCGATTCCCATCGCTTTTCGCGCATCTCGGCAATCGACCACCGGTTCTGCACGGCGCCTTCGAGCCACATTTCCGCATCGGGCCAATCGATGGCCGCCTGGAAATGGCTCCAGAACAAACCTGCATACTGCTCGTACTGGCTGCCGAAACGATCCCAGACACGTCGGAGGCGGCCGGTATGCTGTGGCGAGACGTTGCCAACGCGTCGGGCCCAGGTTTCGTCGGTGTAGGTAGCCGGCGGCGCGTCCGCGCCTTCCAGGGCCGCCCGCCACTCAGAAACGATGCGGCCCTTTTCCCAGTTGGTCGTACTGACCAACCGATTCCAGCGACCAAAGAACTCTTCCGAAGCGTTCTCGAAGGTAAGCGATTCCGAATCGAGTTGCGTCATGCGTCGTATTCCTTACTTACTGTACGGGAGACGGTCCCGGTCAGCGGGCCCAAAAGGTTCCTATCTGCCAGAGGCCGGAAACAGCATGGGCCGGTGCGGAGTCCCACCGCCGACGGCTGCGCCCCTGCGAGGGCACAACTGGGCAAAGGGGAGCTGGGTTCCCCTTCGGCGACGGCTGGGACTCCGCCCCGGCCCAACGGCCTCGAACTCCCATTGTATCGCGCGCGGCCCGGTCTTCTGCCCCAGAAGTGAAATGGCGATGGCCGAAAATCACCCAAACCGTTGTGCGGCAAGAGGTTACGTCCCAAAACCCGTTCTGCTTTGCCGCGCAGCGAATGCCCCTCGTTGGGGAAAACCTGTCGATTCCTTCGGAGCGATCGAAGCTAAAACCGCCTAAAATCGGCTGCTACTGAAGGGATGGGGAGGCTTGCCTCGCTACCGCACACGGCAGGAGCGTCTGCTTGCTGCCGGCCCCGGCAGGTGGTATTCTCGATGGGCTGGCCGCTGGAATCCCTGCGAGAACCTTCACCTGCCTGAGGAGTGGAACCATGATGAACTTGCGAAAAAGTGCGTGCCTGCGAATATCGGGTGCCAGAACATTGGGGATAGCACTTGCGCTTTTGGCGGGGCTGGCAATCTTCCCTCGGGCCGAAGCGGCGGAAGACGTGCTTCGCGCGTACCGGATTGGCAACTCGCTCACCTGGGACTCGCAGCCGAAGGCTATAGAGGCCCTCGCCGCACAGCGGGGGCTTCAGCACGTTGAGGCTTACCACATCAACTGCGGTAAGTCGCTCGAACGTATTTGGACCCATCCCGACGAGATATGCGTACCCGCGGTCGAGCCGTTCGGAACCTTCGGGAAAGCGTTGCCCGAGTTCGACTGGCAAGCCGTCACGTTCCAGCCGCATCCCGGGGCCGGTTCGACCCTGGCGACCGACACGGCCCGCATTGTCGACTTCATCGGCAAAACGCGCTCAGCCAACCGGAACACCGCCGCCGTGTTCTACATCTATGCGCCATGGCCGGGGCAGCGCCACGGACCCTATCACGAGGTTTGGATGCAGCAGACGCCCGACGCCGACGAAACGCCCACCCTGCAAACGCGCGACTATTTCGACCACCTCATCCGCCGCGTGCGCGCCCGGACCGACGCCGACGTGCGAATGATTCCCGCAGGGCACGTCCTTTACGAGTTGGATCGGCGGATGCGCGCCGGGCAGATTGCAGGTTACGAAAGTGCTACGGACCTGTACCGCGACGTTGTGCACCTGAACCATGTTGGCCGATTCACGGCCGGGGTCGCCACATTAGCCACGTTGTACGGGCAGGATCCGAAAGGGCTTCAGTGTCCATCCAACCACTATGGCGGCGGCAAAGACTTCACGCCTGAACTCTATGCCGCCATCCACGACGCCGTATGGACCGTCCTGACCGACATGCATTCGCAGACAGGCGTGTCATCGCAGCGGTCGAAGTAATCTGCACGGAGCCGCATTGCATGGTTGCTCACTCGCGAGTGGTGGGTTTGGCTCCGGCAGAGGTCTTGGGGCTGCAATCGCTGAGGGCGATCCGTTGGGAATAGGTATAAATGGCATCTTCTTAGCCCTAGATATCATGACAGCAGGGGGCTGGTCTTCGGTCGTTAAGGGTGCAGGAAAGCCGGTCCTGATGGGCATATCGCGAGAGGCTCTAGAGGGATTGTATCAGAGCGTTGTCAAGGTCGCACGAGATCCGACGTTCCTAAAACGTGCCGCTAAGTGACCGCGGGGAGGCGGTTTTTGAAAAGGCTCTCGTCACGACGCGGGTGTCTGACACGAGCTGTCTCTGTCGTTGATTAGGGCTCTTCTCGCCAACCTGGTAGATACGAGGCTCCAGACGCCGCACGTTTCCTTATCGGGCGAAGAAGCGTTGGGTCCGCCGCAGGCGGCGGACCCAACGCCCGAAATGATGCGGGGGGATGTGGGGTGGGCGCATGATTTCCTGGGGTGATTACCACCTGCGGCGCTGATCGCCTACGGCGAAATGAGACACGCCCGCGCGTGGGCGTCGCCTGGAGCGAAAAGCGGGAAACTCCCGCGGACAAAGGGTCAGAGAACGGGGGGGGCTTATCGTGGCCAATCTGCGCTCAATCGGCACGGGGCCGGCCGGGGCGGGAGAGAGACGCGAAGGGGACCTCTTGGGGTCAGAGAAAGCGCGCCGGTGAAAACCGGCGGGGAGTAGCGGATGAAAGAGCCGTATGGTAAAGGCCTAGCGATCCATACCAACCCCGAGTCATGCGCCGGCGGTGGCAACACGGCGGGTGAAGCGTTGACAGGGGCACACGCAGGCCGGGTATTGAGCTCCGAAACAAAAGCTTCGGCGTGCCGACCCCATTCTGACAGGGGAAGGCAACATGAGGACCGACGATCATCGCGAGCCGGTCCTTGACGCCGCGGAGTCCGAGACCCCGCGCATGTGTGGAAACTCTCCGCACGGGAACCGGGAGAGCCAGCAGGCTTCCTCGCACGATGGTGGCGAGGAACGGTCGGGGAAGGCCGTAGGCCGCACGCCCGACATGCACGCCTGCGGGCAGTCGGACGATTCCATAGTACCGAAGAAGCGGGCGAACAACGCCAGCGGGTCGGCACGGTCGGGATATTGTGGCACTCGCAGACGAAAGGGCGAGCGAACGGAGAACACGAACACCGGCCTAAACCAGCCTACGCGAGCGGCGGAGCCCGTGGAGGGAAGGGGATCGATCGAAGGGAATGCGGAAGAGGAGGCCACGCGCCGAACGCAGTGTCGGGAAAGCGGGTCGACCGGCCTCAACCGCATACGAGAGGTAGCAGAGCGTGATAAGAAGGTGCGGTTCACCTCGCTGCTGCATCACGTCGACGTGGGGTTGCTGAGGCTCGGCTTTCACAAGCTGAAGCGCGAGGCAAGCCCAGGCGTGGACGGGGTAACGTGGCACGCGTACGCGGAGGGGCTCGAAGATCGCCTGGTCGATCTTCACGAGCGACTCCATCGCGGCACCTACCAAGCGCAGCCATCAAAGCGGGCATGGGCACAGAAACCGGACGGTCGTCAGAGACCGCTTGGGATCGCGGCCTTGGAGGACAAGATTGTCCAACGGGCCGTATGCCTGGTCCTGGAGCAGATTTACGAGGAAGACTTCCTCGGGTTCAGCTACGGGTTCCGCCCAGGGCGAAGCTGCCACAACGCGCTCGACGCGTTGTACGTAGGAATCGTGAAGCGGAAGGTGAACTATGTGCTCGACGCCGACATCCGTGATTTCTTCGATGCCATCGACCACCAGTGGATGATGCGGTTCCTCGAGCATCGCATTGCCGACCCCCGTATCCTGCGACTGATCCGGAAGTGGCTCAGGGCAGGCGTATCGGAGGAAGGGCAATGGTCGAAGACGACCGTAGGGACACCCCAGGGATCAGTGATCTCACCGATGCTGGCCAATGTATTCCTACATTATGTCTTCGATTTGTGGGCCGATCATTGGCGGAAGCATCGAGCGACCGGAGATGTGATCATCATTCGGTATGCCGATGATTTCGTCGTAGGATTCCAACATCGGGGTGAAGCGGAGCGGTTCCTTAACGAGTTGCGAGAGCGGCTCGCGAAGTTCCGTCTCGAACTACACCCTGAGAAGACGCGGCTGATCGAGTTCGGTCGGTATGCGATCGATCGACGTCAGCAACGGGGCGAAGGCCGTCCGGAAACGTTTGATTTCCTTGGATTCACGCACATATGCGCCAAGAGCAAACGGGGATGGTTCGAACTTCGGCGGCAGAGCATTGCAAAGCGAATGCGAGCGAAGCTACAGGAGGTCAAGAAGGAACTGCGACACCGGATGCACCATGAGCCATCCGGCGTCGGCCGCTGGCTTCGCTGGGTAGTTCAAGGATGGTACAACTACTACGCCGTGCCAGGCAATCAGGACCGGCTGAATGCGTTCCGCGACCGCGTAACTCGCTACTGGCTGCACGCCATCCGGCGACGCAGTCAGCGAGGGCGCAAGGGTTGGACTTGGGAGCGTTTTCGCCGTCGTCTGGTTCGCCAATGGATTCCATCGGTTCGCATCGTGCATCCATATCCGACTCAGCGATTGATCGTTACTACCTGAGATAAGAGCCGTATGAGGTAGTCCTTCACGTACGGATCCGTGCGGGGGCGGCCCGAAAGGGCCGTCCCTACCGCGACGCGCCGTTAGACGTTAAGGGATAGTGCATGGCCTTTTCTTGTATGTAATGCAGGAAGGAAATGAACAGAAGGAAACGGAGGAAACAGAGAACCGGATGTTGACGGCCACTTTCGTGTGATTCGTGGCTTTCGTGGTTGACGTCTTGGATTGCGGCCGATTCGGGCTGCAGGCGGGATTTGAGTCTCGTCCGCGCCAACGGCGCGACCTACCTCACCGGCGCGAACAAGCAACTCCTCTTCGACGGCGTTTTCTCCTATTCCTACTGGGCCGAAGGCAATCGCACGGCCCGGTTCATCGATGTGAACGCCAATGGCCTTCTCGACGCCGTGATCCTTAAGCGGCAGGTGAGCACCGGCTGGGAGAAGGTTTGTGGCTTCTTTGCTGATTTTGCCTCCTTTCTGTCGGCCTCTTTGCGTCCTGGCGGCTTCGCGGCTTTGCGTTGGCGTCTGTTCCACCTGCAGCTCGTGGCGGCCGGAACGCTTAACGGGCTCTTACCCTTCTGGGTGCAGACTACGCGTCTGGGTTGAGGTTGGGCGCAACGCGGCGGACGGCACGACGGAGCGTGCCTGCTACTTTGCTGGGGGAGGCTTGGGGTCAGGCCGGCAACGGGCATTAGGCGTCTGGCGGACAAGAAATGGTGCGGCGGGCTGGTTCGTAGCACAAACCGTGAAACACCCACGGGCAAGCCGTGGGCATCTTCTTTGTAACCGAAGCGAGACGCGCCGTTTCGTTGTCCTAGGTCCTACCTGCCGTCGCTCCACCGGCACGAGGCCGGCGGGGGCGGAGCGAGGATCAAGCGACCGGTCATTTGGTGCTGTCTTGTTTGTGTTTGCGAGCGTACTGGAGGAATCGCTCGACTTCGGGCGTCATTCCGCCGTAAAGATGGGGAATTTCTTCCAGCAATCGCTCGCCGGCGGCGATGGCATCGTCCCATCGCTTCAAGGTATAGTGGACTCGGAACTCACCATACAGCCCCGTGTAGACGGCCGACGGATCAGCCTCCATGGTTGCCCACTCGCGACTAGTGGGAAGACGCAACCGGGACCGCCGTGCGGGTAGCGACCTGCCTGCCTGAGGGACATTCTGTCCCATAGCAAGGGTGGCCTGCAAGGGGCCCCCGAATGCTATTTCGGATTATTCATCTACGTAGGGTGGGTCAAGGTCGCGTAGATCGTTGGTGGGACTGCCTGCCGACAGGCAGGTCCGCACAAGCCGCAACCGAGCTGATTTACAGCCTGCCGCCTGGAACTAAGAACGGCATCAGCGACCGATGACCCACCAAGGAAGCGGCTTGTTTGACCCCCTACCTATCGTGAATAATCCGGGCTATAGCGGCGCGAGACGCGGACGGAAAGACGACGTTGCGGTCCGAAATGCACACGGCTGGTTATGGGTTCTCTGTGGGGTGGCGATGTGCTCGGCGTGGGGTTTTTTAATTGCCGTTGCATCAAGACGTGTGGGGGCGTATGATGCCGCACGTTGGCTGCGCCGGGGGTGTTCCTGCGCAGGCGGACTTACGGGTATGTCGGGCAGAGACGCTGCCGCGATCCAGGAGCGTCCTGCCATGGACAGTCGTATCTTCCACTTGCCGGCGAAAGGAGTCGCCGTTGGCTGAGCAATCTCCCGCAACCGTGGCTGCCCGTGCCTTTGTCATGGTGGCATTTCTTGTGATCATTTCTGTGGTCGCCCTGTTCGGCAAGGCGTTGCCGGAATGGGTCGATGAGGCCCTGGGGAGCTGGCGGTCGCCCAACCCGCCGGCCGTTGCCCAGGCCGCTGAGGAGGCGCCCCTGTTCGAACCGCTTCTGCGGACCCATGCCGGGGCAGCGGAATCGCCGGGGACCTCGGCGCCGGCATGGCCACCGAGCCCGTCGGCAGAACGGGCAGTTCCCAGTGCGACGGGGCTCAATCCGTCCACTTCTCCCGTGTTGGCCGCCACGTACGAAGCGCCGGCCGACTCGCGGACTTCCTCGCTGCCCGGCCAGTCGATCTGCGGGCCTGCCGACCAGATGCAGATGCTTGTCCCGGCCTCGCACGAGCAGCCGGCCACGTCGCCTCCGGACCAGTTCCATGCCATCTGCCAACGGCTGAAGGAACTGGGATCGACGTACGTTCTGCTGGAATCGTGGGGGGATGCCCAGGAGCAGTTCCGGTTCTACTGCAAGATTGCCATTGCCGGCAATCCGCATTACACGTATCGGTTCGAGGCGACCGATGCGGACCCGCTGGCCGCCATGACCAATGTGCTGCGGCAAGTGGAGGTTTGGCGTGCGGCACGGTACGGGAATTGAGCGAACCCGGGTTGCAAGGGAAGGCCCCTTCCGATTAGGTTGGGACTTATGGGAACGGCTAGCGGGACAATTGCGGTAGGGGAACGGCTGGGGAGCATCTCGGTGCGCTACCGGCTTCCCCCCTGTTGGCGGCGCAGGTCTCGGCGTCTGCTCCCGAAGGACGGAACCGGTCTCCACCACGGTGAGGGAGATTCTGCCGACGCGCGTGATCCGCTCCTGGCCCGGCTCGAAGCGCTTCTGCTTCTGGCGAGGGAACCGTTAAACAGTCGAAAACTTGCCCAAATGGCCGGCTTGGCGGACGGAACAAAAGCGCGTACACTAGTTCGCGCGTTGAACAGCCGATACGATAGCGAGGGCTGTGCATTTCGGGCGGAGGAAGTGGCTGGAGGCTTCCAGTTGTTCACCCGGCCCCAGTTTGCACCCTGGCTTCGTCGGCTCGATAGTGCGACGCCCGATGTCCGGCTGTCGGCCCCGGCCATGGAAACCCTGGCCGTAGTGGCCTACCGGCAACCGGTCTTGCGGGCCGACGTGGAGGCGGTGCGAGGAGTCCAATGCGGCGAGATACTTCGACAACTGATCGAGCGCGACCTGGTTCGGGTGACCGGCCGTTCCGACGACCTGGGGCGACCCCTGCTGTACGGGACGACCCGGCGGTTCCTGCAGGTATTCGGACTCCGCCACCTGGACGAGTTGCCACAAACGGCCGCCGTGTCCGTTCCAAGCACGGAATCTACCAATCCCCTGTCAAGTGTTGATCCTTCTTCCAGTCCAACAACTATTTCAGAAAACGTTTCAGAGGAGAGCAAAGTGACGACCCTCACTCAACCCCTGCCCAAAACCATGTGGCATGACGAAGAACAGACCTTTCAGGACACGGAACTCCTGAATGACGACGTGCGCAATGCCGTCGACGACGATGACGATTTCGAAGACGACGATGACGACTTCGAAGATGACGATGAGGACGACGACTTCGAGGATGACGATGAAGAGGAATTCGAAGACGATGAAGACCTTGAAGACGAGCCTTGGGAAGAAGTCGACGATGAAGAGGAAGAGGAAGAAGACGAAGAAGACTGGGACGAAGACGAGCTGGATGACGACGACGATTGGGATGATGACGACGACGATTGGGACGACGACGACGAGTAGTCGTTCCCTTTCGCTGTTGCGCCCGCAGGTTATTCAAGCCGTGTGAGACGGGACGGCGCGTTGCAGGAAGGGCGGTCGGCCGTCCATGATTCCTGGCGGGGACGCCCGCGGCCGGTCGAAGAGCCGAAGCGATACGTCCATTCTGTCGGATGAAAGCAAAATGCCGCACTCCAAAGCCGCTTGGAGTGCGGCGGCCTTTTCACTGCATTCCGATCGAAACCGTCTGCCGGTGGCCCTTCCGCGAAACGCAAGTCCGTTCCTGCACCCGGTTTCCAGCGCGTCCGTTTCAAAGCCGCCTACTGCGGAATGTCAATCCACTTGCCTTCGCGGGCGCTTTGCAGGACGGCGTCGCAGACGCGTTGTGTGCGCAGTCCGCTTCGCAGGTTGGGCTGGAATGCCGGTCCGCCTTCCAGGCCGGCAAGGAAATCGGCCAGACCGTTGATGAACGTGTGTTCGTAGCCGATCGTGCAGCCCGGCACCCAGTAGTTGCTCATGTAGGGATGCTCGAAGTTGGTGACGTGAATGCGCTGCCAACCGGTCAGATGGTCTTCGATCTTCTTGCCTGTTTCCGGATCTGCGTAGCGGAAGAACTGCAGGATGTGCGGATCCTCGAGGTCGAAGAAGACGGCGCCCCGTTCGCCGTTCAGCTCGAACGTATTGTAGTTCTTGCGCCCGCGAGCGTAACGCGTGCTTTCGAAGGTTCCCATGGAACCGTTCGCGAAGATGGCCAGGAACATGCATGCGTCGTCGATATTGACCTTCTCCATTTTGCCCGTCTCGGCGTGTTTGCGCTCCTTGACGAACGTCTCGGTGTGGGCCACGACGCGTGCGATCGGGCCGTTGATCCATTCGGCCGTATCGATCGAGTGGGCCAGAAGGTCGCCGGTGACGCCGCTGCCTGCCACGCGGGAATCCAAACGCCACAGCGACATGCCGCCTTGGGGGACGTCGGCGCCGATGGTGTAGTCTTGCAGGTAGGTAGCCCGATAGTGGAACGGGCGTCCGATACGTCCTTCGTCGACCACCTGGCGTGCGAGCGAGATGGCCGGGACGCGGCGGTAGTTGAAGGACACCATGTTGGCCACACCGGCCTTCTCGACGGCGGCGACCATCTCTTCGGCCTCGGCGGTGGTGAGGGCCAGCGGTTTTTCGCAGACGATCATCTTGCCGGCCTCGGCGGCGGCGATGACGACATCGTGGTGCATATGGTTTGGCACGCACACGTCGACCACGTCGATATCATCGCGGGCGATGACCTTCCGCCAATCGGTTTCGATCGATTCGTAGCCCCATCGGGCGGCGAACTTTTCGAGTTTCGCCCGGTCCTCTTCCCGGCCGTAGGCGCACTTCAATACGGCCTTGTGCTCGCGATCGAAGAAGTGGTTGACTTGCGAGTAGGCGTTCGAATGCGTACGGCCCATAAAGCCGCAGCCGAGCACGCCGACGTTCAGAGGTTTGGTCATGTCGTATTTCTCCGTTGGTTGGGGTTAGTAATCGGACCGGAGGGAATGTCGACATTCGTGCGTCGCATTTCCTTCGTCATTTGAATTTCGTCATTCGACATTTATTCCCGCCACCCGTGCGCATCGCGCACGGCGATCATGGCGCGCAGGATGTCGTTCCAGGTTTCGGGCTGCATCATCACGTCGTTGGGGAACATGCAGCCGTCCCAGCAGATATGCCGGATGTTGCGCGTGACCTCTCCGCGATTGCGGAGCCAGTATCCGGCGTGGCGGGTAATGTCGAGCTTGCCGTTGGGGTCCTGGGCCAGGCAATGCCGGCCGGTCTTGTCGTGCGAGCCGCTGCCGTGGACGGTGCCGTCGTTCTGGGCGACGTGGAAATCGATGGTCCACGGCCGCAAGGCATCGGTCAGTTCGAGGTAGGCCGCCTCGAATCGGTCCGCCTCTTCCCAGTCGAAGTCCTGCGGCAAGATGGCATCTTCCGGCGCGTTGTAGCCGAGAATATAGAGAAGCGTATGGGCCATATCGGCCTGGAAGCCGAGTGTCTGGGGCCGATCGACCATTTCGAGCAGTTGGATCATGCGTTTCCAGCTATGCATGCCGCCCCAACAGATCTCGCCTTCTGCGGCGAGCCGTTCCCCGTGATCTTCGGCAATGAAGCACGCTTCGCGAAACGTCTCGGCAATGCGTTTCTGGTTCCCTTCCGGGTCTTCGTACCAGGGCTCGACTCCCGAAGCCGAATCGATGCGCACGGCGCCGTTCGGGCGGACGCCCAGCCGCCGCAGCTTCTCGGCAACGCGGCAGCCCTTCTTCACCTGATCGAGGAATTGCCGCCGGTCCTTCGCCGAACCCATCGCCGCGCCGCCGCCGGTCGGCGGCCAAATGGGCGCAACCACCGTGCCGATTTCCAGGTTGTACGACCGGGCCTTCGCCGCCAGCTCCTCCGTGGCGGTATCGCTCTCGACCGTCGAGTCGATGTCGATGTGCGGCAGGTAGAGGAACAGGTCGAAACCATCGAACCGCACGCCGTCCACCTCGGCGGCCGCGGTCAGTTCCAGCAGCGTATCGAGCCCGATCGGCGGCTCGCCGCCGTCGCCCTTGCCGACCACACCTGGCCATGCCGCGTTGTGAAGTTTGGGGTAGTTGTTGGTATGCTCGGTGCTCATATACGGTTCCTCGCTTGCTAGGGGTCGGACGGAACGATTCCATTCTACAAGGAGCGATCAGGTCCGACATGTCGGCTGCTGCTACACTCCACACACGGTCAAACTCCAATGGATAACGCTTGGAAGACCACGGCGCGCTGCTATTCGGACCTCGGCCGTCATCACTTCTCCTGCCGCTGAGCCCACTGGACGAACTCCCGCACCACACCGTTTTCGCCGATTTCGGCTCGCCGCCTGACAAACCGCATAAGGTCCGCGGGTTTCAGGAAGGGAAAGGCAATGCTGCGTTCCACTCAACTCTCCGAGGGAAGACCCGCCGTACTCCAGCAGTTGGTCTGCGGCATCTACTTCCGATGGGCGCCGATTTCCGGCATGTTGTCGTGTACGGCCGGGCCGAAATACCGCAGGCTGACCAAGGGTTCGCCGCCGGTGTTCTCGATTTCGATCCCGCGCGTGGCCGCCTCGTGGGAAATGAAGACCTCGTCCCACGGCTCCTCGCCGAAATGGATCATCACGGGCGTCTGAAGGTCCATAGAACCGATCCGCCCGGAACCTTGCACGGTAATCCAGCCGCTCGCCCCAGGGTCCTTCAGCACGCACTTTGCGCCCGGTTGGATCGTCAGTTCCTTGGCGGAGACAAGCTGCTCGCCGTCGAAACGGCCGTAGTCGATCCACCGATCGGTATATCCGTCGCCTGAGCGGCTCTCGTCGACGACCGGCTCAACGTAATTGCTTTCCTTGAAGCGCGGATCGACGTTCTTCTCCCAGTCGAGCTGCCCGACGATGAAGTCGAGGTCCTGATGCTTGTCTTTCGGGACGTCCTTGACCAACAGATCCCAGGGGACTTCGCGGCCTTCGACCAGGGACTGGAACATGCCGAACACGTCGGAGCCCCATTGCGGTTCGTAGGTGCACATCGAGCCAGGCGCGTGCAGCACGCCGGCGGGAATCAGCCAGCCGGTCCCCGGCTTCAATCGGTAGGCGCGCGACAGGTCGAGAATCCCGTTGTCTCCCTTGTTCCAGTTTTCGAGGCACCGTATGACATCGGCCTTGGTTGTGCCCGGCTCCAGTCCCATGAAGGTGTAGTCGAAGTGATTTTCGGCGGCGTTCAGTTGGGGTGGGAAGTAATAGCACTCCGGCTTGCCCTCCTGGTCGGTCAGCTTGGCGTGCTCGGCATCCTGGTGCATGTGATGGGGGATCGGCCCCATGTTGTCGAAAAACTTCGAGTAGACGGGCCATCGCTTGTACTTATCCCAGATTGCCTGGCCTACCAGCCGGACGCCGGCTTCGGCCACCGCATCGCGTAGCAGGAACCGTTGCCCTTCAAACAGGCAGTAGCTAAGCCCCTCGTCCCATGCCCGATTATCGTTCATCGCCTCGGTTGTGCTGGCGAACCATCGCTCGTCGATGCCGCCACGGTGGACGCCAAGGGCATACCAGTCGGTTGGGGCCAACTTGATCCGTTTGCCCGGGTGCAAAAAGCTACGCGGCACCCAGTTCGGTGTGAGCCGGAGAATCCCCTGGCCGGCGTCCAAAGCTCGCTCGAGAATCTGTCCCACGTTGTCCTTTTGCACCGCTGGAGAAGCGCACATGGTTCTTCCTACCCTTTCAATCGAGGAATCGGTATCAAATTACCCGGCATCGTAGAACTCCGAGGCCGCGTATCCTGAGCGTTCATTCACGCAGAAAACCCATTTCTAGCGTCTTCCGCACCGGTTGGCAAGTCACCGTGGGGGCGACATTCGTGGGGCAGCGGCCATGCGCCCCTTTGATTCCTTGCGGGCGGTTGCGTACACTTGGGGCAGGAAGACCCATTTGCCGTACGCACAAAGGAGGCACTCATGGCCCGAAAGACCTGGACCCTCGCCGATCAGCAGCAAGATATCTATGTCGATCAGATCGTCATCGATCCGGAAACCGTCGGCGGCAAAGCTACCGGCTACTCGGTCACGAAGCGAGTGCTCAGTGCCGGTGTTCGACGGGGGGTCGAGGTGATCGAGGTCAACAATGGCCGACTTCGCTTCACCGTCGTTCCAACCCGGGGCATGGGACTGTGGCGAGCATCGCTTGGCGAACTCCAACTCGGCTGGAAATCGCCCGTGAAAGGACCCGTGCATCCGAGCATGGTCCGCCTGAACGATCCGACCGGAATCGGATGGCTGGACGGTTTCGACGAACTGCTGGTCCGATGCGGGCTGGAAAGCAATGGAGCGCCGGAGTTCAACGAGCAGGGAACGCTCGTCTATGGATTGCACGGCAAAATCGCCAACATGCCTGCTCATCGCGTCGATGTGGCAATCGACGGCGACTCCGGCGAAATCTCCGTGCATGGCGTGGTCGATGAAGCACGCTTGTTCGGCAACAACCTCCGGCTCGAATCGGCCGTCACCACGCGGGTCCATTCTTCCAGCCTGACCGTCACCGACGTGGTCAGCAACCTCTCTGCCGAAGAAGCCGATCTGGAATTGCTCTATCACGTCAACTTCGGGCTCCCGCTGTTGGAGCCGGGCGCGAAGGCCGTTCTGCCGATCCGCAGGATAGCGCCTCGCGACGTTGTCGCCAAGGGCGACCTTGCACATTGGGACACCTACGGACCGCCGACTCCGGGCCTGGCCGAGGCATGCTTCTTCTTCCAGTTGTGCGCCGACGGCCAGGGGGAGACCGAAGCCGTTCTCCATAACGAGGCGGGCAGCCAGGGCGTCGCCGTGCGCCACAATACGAAGCAACTGCCGTACTTCATCTTGTGGAAGAACACGCAAGCCGAGCAAGATGGGTACGTCACCGGCCTCGAGCCGGCCATGAACTTTCCGAACAGGAAGTCGTTCGAGAAACAGCACGGCCGGGTGGCCACGCTGAAACCGGGCGAGCAGCGGACATTTCAGGTGACGGTTGAAGGGCTGCCCGATCGCGATGCGGTCGCGGCGGCCGCCGCGCGGGTGGCCAGGCTGCAGGAAGGCGTTACGCCGGAGGTCGTCGATCGGCCCGATCCGCAATGGAGTGCAAGCTAGGAGCGTTAGCCGGGCGCGTCGACGCGATCCTCCTGGGCATGACGCCGCAGAATGGCGGCGCCGCGGGCGCGAAGCTCGGCGGCCTTCTGGGGCTCGGGTTCGGAGAGGTTCTCCAACACGGTTGCGTACAGTTCGCAGGCGGCGGCCAGGTCGGGGTGGAACGGCGCCAGGGCTTTCTCGCGAAGGGCCAGACAACGTTCCGCCAGGGGCCGGGCGAGCGCATACTCTTTCTGCTCCAAATACAGCGACGCCATCGTGAATTGGGTGCGGGCCAGTTCCGGATGCGCCGGGCCGAGCACCGGCTCCAGGATGCCGATGGCTTCCTCGCATAAAGCAATTCCCCGCTTGTATGTACGCGGGCTGGTTTCGATGGCGGCAAGGTTCCGGAGGACCGTTGCCACGGACGGATGGCTCCTCCCATAGGTGCTTTCCAGGATCTTCAGCGCGCGTTCCAAAGGCCGTCGCGCATCGCGGGCATGGTTCCGATCCAGTTCCAATTCGCCCTGAACGTTCAGTGCAACCGCCACAGCCGGATGCTCCGAACCAAAAACCTTCTCGAGAATCTCGATCGCCTGCCCGATTGCCGACTCGGCCTCTCGGTGGTTCTTCCTGGCCAAATGTAGCTGTGCCAGGCGGACCAGGATGGCGGCGGAGTAGGGGTGCTGCTCGCCGTAGGTTCGCCGGATGATACTCTGGGCCCGGAAGTAATAGGCTTCTGCCTTCGCATTGAGCGACTGGTTCCGGTAGAGTGTTGCCAGAGTCGCCAACACGGGCGCTGCAAGCGGGTGTTCCGCTCCGACCGACTCGGTACACTGAGTCAGTGCCGTGTCGCCGTGCTTCTTGGCCGATTCGTAGTTCCATGCGGCCCACTCGAGCAGGGCAAGCTGGCTATGGTTGATTGCCGAAATGGGCAACGGCACTGCGAGAGCCTGGTCGGAGAGCATGGCGCGCGCCGACTCGAACTGGGCGCCTGCCTCCTGCAAATCACCCTGGACGTACAGCAGTACGCCCAAGTTTCCTGAAGCCATGGCCGTACTGATCGGTGTCTGTCGGCCCTCCCGCGACCAGTCGATCAATTCACGCGCCGCCGAGTAGCGAGCGCGCAGGAAGTTGACGATGGCCTGATTGTTGCGGCTGATTGCCGCCAAACGCCCATTGCCTGGCAACGCGGTTTCCCAGATATCTCGCGACTGTTTGAAACCCCGTTCGGCCTCGTCGTGCCGGCGCGCCTGGCATAACTGCAGCAGGGCCTGCATGTGCAGAGAAAACCCATGTTCGGCCTTCTTGGCTTGCGGGCCGGCGCCGGTGAGTTCGACGGCACGGGCAATCAGCGGTTCCGCTTGCGCCACGTCACCCGCCAGAAGACACGCCGCGGCCGCCTGGCAGAGCAGGAACGGATTGTCCGGCTTTTCGCCAAGCGCGCTTCGGTATTCGGTCACGGCTTCGGCAAGTCGCCCGGCATACACATACCCCTGAGCGCGGGCCAGGGCAATCTGTTCTGCCTTGATGTTGTTGGTGTGCTGCGCCTCGTCCAACAGAGCGGACCCGTCGTCGAAACGCCCCTGCGCAATCGCCTGCATGGCGCGTTCGTACGGTGGGGCGTTTTCCTGGATCAACGTCGCCATGTCCGTGGCCTGTTTCGGGATCATCGGAGGAAGGCACATGGCCGTCTGGCCATCGAACATGACCAATTCGACTGCGGCGATGGTCTGCCCCAACGGTACGGTGAGGTCCTGAACCTCTGGCTGCTTGACGCGGACCGGCGCCCAGGGCGTAAGCCACCAAATGCCGACCAGCAGAGCAACCCCCACTCCTCCCCATAGGCGGTAACTCGTTTCGCCAATGCCAGGTATGGTAATCGTACGGCGACGTTGTTGTTTCGCGCGAAGCTGTTTGCCGAAATCGGCGTGCCGGCCTCGACGCAGGCGCAGCAACGCATCTTCCGGTGTCTCCTGCGGGCGGGTCAGCAGCACATAGAACGCCACGGCAAGCCCGACGCAGACCAGCGCCAGAAATCGTTGGATCAGTACAGGTTGCTTCGGCCCAAGTCCCACAATGCAGAAGCCCAGATAGAGGACCAGGGCAACAGCCAGTCCTATCGCGGCAGGCGACCGTTTGGATTTGCGGGGGGGCACACCGACAGCGGCTGTCCAGTTGTCGTTTTCCGGTTGAACACCACGTTTTGCCATGAAGCTTCCTGGGAATGTCAATCTCGTTATGAAAATGAACAATGGTCCTTGCCTTGCGAGGGTAAGGACCAGGGACGGGATGGATGCCGCGGGAACGTCGTTTTTGCGGCCACCCGAATCTCTATTTCATGATAACACCGCTGGGTGGTTTTTGCTAGGGGCCGACGTGCAGATACAGGAACACATGGCAACGGGACGCTTCACAAGTGAGGCGGACGTGCTCCGGCAGGCGCTCATTGCCCTGCAATGGCGCGAAAGTGAACTGGCTGCCGTACGTGCGGGGGTAGAAGACATGGATGCCGGGCGCCACTATCCGTTTGCAGAAGTCGATGCGGAAGTCCGAAGCCGTTTTGGCTTTGTCGAGGACCGATGAGCCGCGAAGTCCGACTCACGGAGCGAGCACGCCGGGATATCCACCAAGCCGCTCAGTGGTAGGCTGAGAATCGATCGGCCGAACAAGCCGAAACATGGTGCAATGGGTTTGCCAAGGCCATTCGTTCTTTAGGGTACGCCCACCAGCGTTGCCAGTTGGCGGGCGAAAACGATCACTTCCCGATGGAGGTCCGCGAACTCCACTATGGCCTTGGTCGGCACGCTACTCATCGGGCCGTATTCACGGTCAGGCCGGACATGGTGCTCGTTCTCCGCATCCGCCATCTTGCGCAAGATGGTTGGAGCAAGTACCTCCTTGCCCATCCCTCGGTGTTTCATCTGTGCAAAGTTTAGGCCTGCCCCCGGTCTCACATGCGGTCTCACAGTCTCATCCCTGGGCAACCAAGGATCGGAGTGCCCTGTTCACCGAGTCCGAATCCGGGAACCGGGCCTTGAGGTCTGGGTCCAGCATGACTGCGCCGTCCTGGAGCGTGAAGTAGTGCTCTTCAATACTTCCGTCGCGCTTCTGGACTCGAACGACATGTCCGGCTCGGTAAGCACGGAAGTGCTTCCCTCGGACACCCTTGGAGAAGTCATACTCGTCTCTCATTTCGTTGCTGCCGGGATCAGTTTCGCTCATGTGTGTATTCCCTCTCTTCCTCCTTCGTCGCTTTGCGAGAACCGATGACGCGTATGCTTTCGCCGCGCTCAGTATAGCATACCACCAACAGCCTGCCCTCGGCGGATAGGCCGATGTCCAACCACCGCTCTTCCTCCTCCGAATGGTCCGGATCGGGCACGGTCACCGCGAAGGGGTCGTTGAAAATAGTCTTTGCCCTTGCCAAATACGAAAACATCGGCGGGAAACGCCTCGCCAATACGAAGATTGTGACGTTCCCGGAGTGTTTCGACGGAGTACAGATTCCACGCGCTAGTGACTAGTTCGCCAGTCAGCTTCTTTTCGGCAGCATGCGCGGCGAACGCCTTTGCGGCCGCAGACATATCGAGTTCCGGATGTGCTTTGGAAGACTTTCGGACGATCATGGCAGTGGTCTGTTACGACAAAACTACTGTTTCATGAGCAAGCCCTTCCTTTATCGGGGCGGTACCGTTGCACAATAACACCCCGGCCAAAGGCCTGTGTATACCATGTAAGCCGGGGCTGCAAGGGGTTCGGCGGCCGCGCGCGGAACGGCCGGCCCGGATATCGGTGCATGCCGCAGCCCGATAACGTGACCGGGCTGGACAAATGAGACACATCGGACGTGTTGGCAACGCCGCATCATACCGCCGCCGGGTGGTGCTTACTGGGGTTCGATGCGTGTTTCGGCGGGCATCGATTCTCGTGACGGGACGATCGATCGGCCGGCACGCTCCCCAGAAAATGCTACAATTGAGGTATGCCCGAAACACCTATTCTGTTTCAGCAACTGGGGATTTCCGCCTTGCTCGGCTTGCTGGTCGGGCTTCAGCGGGAGCGTGCGCCCGATACGGCCGCCGGCCTGCGGACGTTTCCTTTGATCACGTTACTCGGGACGGTCACGGCGCTGATGGCGGTTGCGTTGGGCGATGCGTGGATTCTGGCCGCGGGTCTGTTGGCGGTTGTGGCAGTGGTGGCCGTGGGCCATCTGGTGAAGCTGCGGGTCGCCACGCCGGATATTGGCACCACGACAGACTTCGCGGAACTGCTCATGTTCGCCGTAGGCGCATTGGTTGTGCTGGGGCCCACCGTGGTCGCCGTTGCGGTGGGCGGTAGCGTGGCGGTGCTGCTGCAATTCAAGGGCGAGTTGCACGGGTTCGCCCGCCGATTGGGTGAGAAGGACCTGAAGGCGATGATGCAGTTCGTCCTGATCACGTGCATCATTCTGCCCATCGTCCCCAACAGGACGTTCGGTCCCTTCGAGGTCCTCAATCCGTTCGAAACGTGGCTGATGGTTGTGTTCATTGTGGGCATGAGCGTCGGCGGGTATGTTGCGTACAAGTTTGTTGGGCAAGACGCAGGGATTCTGCTGGCGGGCATACTGGGCGGTGCGATTTCGAGTACCGCCACGACGGTCAGTTCGGCGCGACGAGCCCGCCAGAGCGACGTCGCCCGGCATAACGCGGCTATTGTCATCTGCATCGCATCTGCCGTCATGTATGTTCGCGTCGTGATAGAGATTCTCGTCGTCGGCTCTCGGGCGCTTCTGCAAAGCGCAGCACTGCCCATTGCCGTGATGATGGCGCTCACACTGCTGCCGTCCCTGGTCCTCTGGTTCCGCGTGCGAAACGGCTCGGCCCGACTGCCGGAACCGGAGAACCCCACGCAACTGAAATCGGCCATCGTGTTTGCCGTGATGTATTCTCTGGTGCTTTTCGGACTCGCCGCTGCAGAACACTATCGGGGCGAGATCGGCGTTCAGGGGCGTTACTGGGTTGCCGGCCTTTCCGGACTGACGGACATGGACGCTATCACGCTGTCCACCGCCCGGATGTCGCTCCAGGACGCAGATCTTGCCCAAAATGGGTGGCGTCTGCTTCTGGTTGCCGTCATGGCGAATATGGTGCTCAAAGCCGCGATGGCCGGCATTTTGGGGGGACGACGAATGCTCGCTGCCCTCGCTTGGTTATTCGCCATTCCGCTAGCCGGCGGCGGCGTTCTTCTCTGGTGGCTGTGAACCGAAACACGCTTTGTAGGGAAGATGTCCGACCATGATCTCCGATTTGTTCACGGGCAGGATGGTCGAGCCGGTCCCCGAGGCCGACCAGTGCTTCGCCTCGGAACAGAACGGGCTCAACGCGGTTTCATTCCAATAGGCCAGAGAGGACTGGTTGCGCCCCCGAAATGGACAGACATCCCGTTGAACCTTCGCCGTTCCCAAAAAGGCCCCGCTGGCGGGTGACATTGACACTCTCTTGCTCGTAGTATAGAGTGAAAAAGGTGGCACCTAGGAAAGCGCCTCAATTCATATGGATGTAATCATGGCGGATGCATTTGATCCTTATTATGAATGGCTTGGCATCCCACCGGCCGAACAGCCGCCCAGTCATTATCGACTTCTCGGAATCGAGTTATTCGAAGAGAACGCCGGTGTAATCGCCAACGCGGCAGATCGGCAGATGGGGCACCTGCGAGGGTTCGCTGCCGGCAAGCATTCGCAGCTTTCTCAGAGACTGCTAAATGAAGTAGCGGCCGCCCGCGTATGTCTGCTCAATTCGGACAAGAAGGCCGATTACGACGAGCAACTGCGCCAGTGTATCGCCCCGGCGTCACCGGTTCCTCGCGCCGTCCCGGTTGCCCCTGCCGTTGCCGCGTCGCAACCGAGCGCTATTCCGGCTGCGGCGCCCCGCGTTCCGCACGAGGCAGCCGAACGCGAGTATGAATCGGGATTGCCTCCCTTTGTTCTGCCCATGGCCAGTGCGTTCGGGTTGTTGGTGCTTGCCGCGATCGTCTGGTGGCTGTCAGGACTGGGCGGCAATCCTCAAGAGGTTGCCGAAGGGCAGCAGTCTGGAGCAGAGCAGAACGCAGGCCATCCGGAGATCAAGCCTGCGGTGCAGCCGGAAGATCCTGAATCCGAGGATTCCAAGCCGGGAGTCTCCATCTCCGCGGTTCCGTCAGACCCACAACCGGCCCAGCCAACCGAGTCTCCGTCGCAACCTGCCACACCTGCGATGTCCGATCCGGCCGAACCCTCGGCGACGGTCGAAACGCCCGATGTGACAGAATCGCCGCCTGACACGACGCAAGAGCCTATGCCTGTCGAGCCACCGGTGGAGGAACCGGCGGCAAGTCCATCTCCTGACGTTGCGCAAACGCCCGAGGTATCGGATCTGCCCGGTTCGACAGCCGACCTGTCCGCAGAACCCTCTCCGCTGCGGCCTGCTGAGACCGGGCGGAAGCCGGTTCCCGATCGGGACGCTCAGCAGAAGGTGCGTCAGATGGTCGATGAGACGTACGACACCGGGGCGGCGCGAAGTGCGGCGGAGCGGGTCGCACTGGTAGAGCAACTGGCCGCCCTGGTTGAGAAGACCGAGGACTCAACGGAACGGTTCGTCTTGCTGCGATGCGCTGCCGAGTTAGCCACCGAGGCAGGCGAGGGGAAGCGCATGATGCAACTCGTGTCGCAAATTGCGGAAGAATTCGAGGTGGATCGTCTCCGCGTGTTTGCCGCCATGCTGGACGGCTATTCGAAAAAGGTCGAAAACGAGGAGCAGATCGGGGTCCTGGTGCAGAGTTCGGCGCCCGTGATCGATGAAGCCATTGCGGTAGGCCGGATCGATTTGGCAGATTCCTTGTCGGCGGCCGTCTATCGGGCATGTCAGCTTGCGCCGGGCCGGGCATACCGTGCCGAGGCGCTTGGCCGTCGCCGAAAGGTCCAAGAGCTTCGCGCGCAATGGGATGCCATGCAGGCAGCCAGCGCCAAGTTGCAGGCGAATCCGAACGACGCCGAATCGCATACCGTGTTGGGCCGATGGCTCTGCTTCACCCAAGGCGATTGGCAGCAGGGATTGCCTCACCTTGCTCAAGGGACAGATGCGGAGTTGAAAGATCTGGCCGCTCGCGAACTGAATGCCGCCACGATCGACGCATCGGAGCAGGTGGCTCTGGCCGATGGCTGGTGGGGTGTGGCCGAAACGGCCGATCCCAAAGTGAAAGGGGCGATCCTGAACCATGCCGCCGATTGGTACAAGCAGGCGGAACCGCAACTGACGAGTACCCTGCTCAAGGTCAAGGTCGCGAAACGGTTGGAGGAACTGGCCCAGAAGATCGAGGCGGAAACGCCACAAAGTGCCAAGAAGCCGCCTCTGGCCGTTGCGCCTTTTACTGCCGAGCAAGCTACCCAACACCAGCAGGCTTGGGCGAAGTATCTGAATGTGCAGGTGGAACAGGTCAACCCGATCGGCATGAAGTTGTGCCTGATCCCGCCCGGCCAGTTCATGATGGGCACAGCCGACCAAGATGCGACAATCCACATGTCCGGTCGCCTCAGCCGGAGCAGTTCGATTCGCCTGAGCCGACATCGGTATGAGTCACCGCAGCATGTCGCCCGAATCACGCGTCCGTTCTGGATGAGTGCTACAGAAGTCACGCAGAATCAGTATTTTCGTGTCATGGGAAGCAACCCAAGCTCAACCCGAATGCCGAATCATCCGGTTGACCGAGTTGGTTGGCTGGAAGCGGCGGAGTTCTGTCGCCGGCTGACCCAAACCCTCGGGAAGAAGGCAGGGGAACGCGTGTATCGGCTTCCCACGGAAGCGGAATGGGAGTATGCGTGCCGGGCAGGCAGTACTACCGACTATTGCTTTGGCGACGATGAGGCCATGCTCCCGGAGTTCGCCTGGTTCTCGCAAAACGCCGGCGGGCAGTTCCAGCCTGTCGGAACCCGACGCCCCAACCAGTGGGGCCTTTACGACATGCATGGAAACGCTCGGGAATGGGTCTTCGACTGGAGTTCCAGCAGTTTCTACGCAGAGGCTCCGGTCGAGGATCCGGCCGGACCTCCGACTGGCTATTACCATGTTGCCCGAAGCGGTTCTGTGTCCACCTACCATGCCGACTGCCGTTCTGCCTCGCGCAGCATGAGCATGCAACCGAGCGGAAGCTATCACTTGGGCTTTCGCGTCGTCCTTGCTGAACCCATCAGTCCGGACAAACTCATGGCGACCGGGGCGGACGGAAATCAGCCATCGGACTCCGGCAGCACACCACCGGGCTCCGAAGAGGGCGCGTCGCGCACTCCCTCGGCCGAAGGGATGCTGGTTCCGCAGCCAACAGAGGGTACGTTCGACCATTTACGGCGACGTCCCCGGACCGAAGAATCCGAGCCCTGACCGCAGGCCATTGTCTTTACTGCATGCGAGGGGGGGCAGTCCGATTTTCGCGGATTGTAGCAGTGGCCGGTTGGGCAAAACGTCTCATGTGCCCCGAAAATTGGGACAGTCCCCTGTAACGGTTACGGCTTGTCAACCTCGTAGCGCCCTTCTTGTCGCCGCAGTTGCAGGCGGAGACGGTGTCTCCTTCTTGCCTTTCTTGCCGTTTCCTCCCGGCTTGCCTTCCTTGCGGCATTCGCGCAGGTTCGGTATTGGATCGATGGGCAGAATCTGGTACAACCCGCCACGCTCACTTTGGGTCTGTCCGAAAAAGGGGGCGCAGGCCCTTTTGGCCAGGCTCTTGCCGTGGGAGGGGGTTCTGCCTTGAAACTGCTGCTATCGACGATGGTTGTTGCATGACGAACTTCAATCGGGTCTTACGCCTTGCATTCCAGTACCGGTGGACGTTTGCGGCATCGACGGTATGTGCGCTGGTCGTAGGCGTGCTTTGGGGCGCGAATATCGGCGCCATCTATCCGTTCGTCGAGGTCGCCGTTCAGGGCAATTCGCTTCAGAAGCATGTTGCCGAGGAGATCGAGAATGCCGACCGCACCGTCCGGGAGCTGCAGACCGAGATTACCCGCCTGAAAACTGCGAAACGCGGCGCTCCCGAGGAGCAACTTCACCAGATCGAGGCCGAGATTGCCAAAGCCGAAGACACCATCGATGTGGAACGCCGGGCGGAAGCCGCCTACCGGTGGGTTCAACCGTATGTCGACCGCTACGTGCCGCACGATCCGTTTCGCACGTTGGTTCTGATCACAGGCTTGCTGTTGCTTGGGACTCTGGTCAAGGAGCTATTCCTCTTCGGCAACAATGTCCTTGTTGCGCGTCTGGCCGAACTGACGAGCTACAATCTGCGCAAACTGTTCTACCGTCGCACATTGCGAATGGACCTCAGTGCATTCGACGAACAGGGAACCGCGGACCTGATGAGCCGGTTTACCCACGATATGCAGCATATCACCGAGGGGTTGACCGTTCTGTTCGGAAAGATGATCCGCGAACCCTTGAAGATGGCCGCCTGCCTGATCGGCGCCGGATTGATCTGCTGGCGACTGCTGTTTCTCTCCGTAGTGATTGCTCCGGTGGCCGGTTTGTTGATCCGTTGGTTGGCCAAGGCGATGAAGCGGGCGAACCGGCGCGCCATGGAAGAAATGGCCCAGTTGTACAACACCTTGGAAGAGACCCTTCGGGGAATCAAGATCGTCAAGGCGTTCACCAACGAACGTCAGGAGCGGCGACGGTTTCACCAGGGGGCGAAAAGTTACTTCCGCCGGGCGATGCGCATCGCTCGCTACGATGCCCTCGGGCATCCGATGACCGAGTTGAGCGGTATCCTGGTCATCTCGTTGGCCTTGCTGGCGGGGGCCCGCCTCGCACTGACCGGCGACACGCATCTGCTGGGCATCCAAATGAGTCCGCGGGCGCTCAGTCCGACGGTCCTGTTGCTGTTTTACGCCTTGCTGGCAGGCGCCGCCGATCCGATTCGCAAGTTCTCCGACGTCCTTACACGGATTCAGCGCGCCGTGGCCGCCAGTGATCGGATCTTCGATCGGCTGGATCGGCTGCCGCGCGTTGCCGATCCCGTCAAACCGGCGCCCTGTCCTGTGCACCAGCGGGATCTGGTCTTCGACAATGTCTCGTTTGAATACCATCCCGGCCAGCCCGTCCTGCGCCATGTCTCTCTGCGCATCCCCTTCGATGCCACCGTGGCAATCGTCGGATCGAACGGCTGTGGCAAGAGTACGCTGGTGAATCTGATCTCGCGGTTCTACGATCCGACCAGCGGTTCCGTGCTGCTGGACGGCGTACCGTTGACTTCAGTTCGGGCGACCGACCTGCGGAGTCAGGTTGGGCTGGTCACCCAGGAAACCGTACTGTTTGACGACACGATCTTGAACAATATCCGCTACGGGTCGCCGCAGGCGACGCCTGAGGAGGTGATCGCGGCCGCCAAGCAGGCGCATGCCCATGAGTTCATCATGCAGGTGCTTCCTGAAGGGTACGAGACTCGGGTTGGATCTGGGGGGAGCCGACTTTCCGGCGGCCAGCGGCAGCGAATTGCCCTGGCGAGGGCCATCTTGCGCGATCCAACCATTTTGATCCTCGACGAGGCCACCAGCCAGATCGATCTGGAGAGCGAACAGGCGATTCAGCAGGCGCTCGAGACGTTCGTGCGCGGGCGGACGGCGGTCATGATCACCCACCGCCTCGGTGCACTCGCGTTGGCCGATCAGGTTGTTGTGATGCACGAGGGACGCATTCTCGACACGGGTACCCACGAGCAATTGATGCTCCGATGCGGTCTCTACCGACGCCTGCATCAGCTCCAATTCCAGGAGCCGGATGCTTCGCCTGATGCGGTTGCCGCTTAATGGCACGCCGTTTGCTTCTTCTCCGCGGCGACAGCCCGATTCGATGCGGTTGGCCGGCTCGATGTCGGCACAGACAATGGGGCTGGAACAGAGATTGGACCTTGTAAATCCCTCTTTACAATGGAGGAACCAGGTGCAGTAGCGTTTGTGTAATGTGTCGGGTAGTGATTCCGGTTCGCGAGTCCCCTCTTGGAACGGAGAAGCTAGGCAAACCCGACGCATCGGGAGTCGACAAGGGAAACTATCGCGATCAAATTGTGCATTCCTGCGGGGATGCCATCTCTTATCTCAGCGATCGATCCGACATAGACTTCCGAACACCCATGGCGAGCTGAGGATTGTTGCCCGAGCGATCCTTGGCTCGCCTGTTTTATTTTGCTACAGCAAAATTGAGCACATGTCTTATTCTGCGGCACCAAGACATCTTCTGCTCCTCCGCTCACTCGGACTATTCGTCAGCCTTGTTGCAATTTGCCGCATCTTTTCGATTGGGACAGAGGGGGTACATGCGTCCACGACGCGGGGCCTCGCCTGCGACCTTTGCACGCAGCGACGGATGTAGCCGCGGACTTGCATTTCACGGAAGGGCCACCGGCGGGCTTGCGGTCTGTTGATTTGGTGCAGTGCTAGCAAGCTAGAAATTGGTGATTTCGGTTCGACGGTCTGGTATTGCGTTCTGCCCGTGGAGCATCGCAAGCTTTGCGATGAGTGCAACCCAATACCTTGCGATCCCATGTTCCGCTATGGTCATTGCTTGTTCTTGCGCAATCTTCCTCTCTTTCTGTGTTTTACACTTGGGCCGCACATTTGGCCGTTTCAGCGCGCAGTGTCCCTATATGACGTGACATCTTTATCAAATTGAACGCGGTTACCGCCCAGAGCCATTCGGTCTTCACTTTCTCCAGCCCCCGTAGCAAGAACTGCCGAAGGCCCATGATCGATTTGAGAATGCCAAAGGTCGTTTCGGCAATCCACTGACGTTGCTTGTAGATCGCTTTCGCGGAAGCACTACTCATCCGAGCCGCAGTCCGCTCTCGCACTTCCTCATATTCGTCTCGCCTGACGGTGCGGCCATGCTTCGTCTGGGGACTCAAACATGCGTCTGCCAGGGGGCAGCCCTCGCAATTCCTGCATTGGTATACCCGGATGGCAACCGGCTTCCCACATCGCTGTTCTCGATCGGTCCTGAAAAAACAAAGCACATTGCCCATAGGACAATAGTATTGGTCTTCCTCGGGAACATAGACGAAGCACGTCTTGGCAAGCTTGCCTGCGTTGTTCCGCTCAAGGTTGTCCCACTCCGACTCCGGAATCGGCTGTCGGGGATCGTCTCGCTTGACCGGGCTACCCTCCGCAGGCTGTTGCGACTCGATCGGAGCATAGAATTCCACCCCCCGCTGCTCCATTTCCACGATGATTGGAGCGGCGTTGTTGCCCGCGTCGGTCAGGAACTTTTCCGGTTTCTGCCCGAAAACCTCTTCGATCCGGTCGACCGAAGCCGGGATGGCCGCGCCCTCGTTCACCGAAGGCAATACGTCCGCATCTATGATGAAACCTGCCTTACCGTCCGTCGTGGCGACAGGCGTATAGTTGGGGGCGTACCCTCCTTCCTTGTTGGGCATAACGTGAGAATCCGAGTCGGTGATCGGTACCTGGGCCGGATTCTTCTTCGGGTCGATACCCTGCTGCCGCCGGGCTTCGTCTGCCGCTTTGGCTTGCTCCAATGCTTTGCGGATTTGTTCCCGTCGATGGTTTACATCGGCCAACTCTTCCGGGAGTTTTGTAGGCGAACCCTCGGTGGCCTGCTCGCCGTCGACGGTTTGCATCTGCGCTACCAAATACTCAAACAATTCATCCAAAGCCTCCAGCTTGGCCTCCAAGGTCTTTGCCGTACGCGTACGGAATCGGCTGTTGTTGGCCTTGACTCGGGTGCCATCAAACGCGACCACCCCCAAACTGATCAGCCCCAGGCCCATGGCCATGCGAGCGATTTGCCGAAACAAGTCCTTCAATTCGTCATGGAATCGGGTGCGGAACTTGCTGAATGTCGTATGATCGATCACGCGGCCTTCGACCAGCCACATGAAGTCGAATCGATAGCGGCAAGCCTCTTCCAGCTTTCGGCTGCTGCGGATTCCCCGATATAATCCATAGAGGATTGCACTGGCGATATACCGTGGATGAATTGGTGGCTGGCCACGTTTCCGTTCATACGCAGCTTCCCATTTCGACCAATCCATACCGGACAGCACCTCGTCGACGAACCGAACCGGATCATCGGGAGCAATCATTGCGTCCAAAGTGGGGTAAAAGACGTGCGTTCTCTGCCGATCGTGGGTTACTTCCGCCCAGTACTCTGACGTGGCCATCGGTTATTCCTCCCATAGAGAGAAGGAAATATCCATCCCATATTAACTATATGCCCGCTTACCCAGAAAAATCAACAGACCGCTTGTCCCGCCTGGAGCCGTGGTCATCCAGCTAAACGTGGGCCACGAGCCATGTTCTCGCCCCGCACGCCGCCGGAGGCGGCGTGCGGGGCGAGAACGGATTGGGGGCGTTGCCAGTAGCCAACTGACCACGGCTCCAGGCCGGACAAGGCGGCCGGTGGCCTTTTTTCGGCCGTGCAAGTCCGCTGCTGCACCCCGCGGCGACGGTCCGAATGTACCCACCTGCACACAGGCGGCCGAATTCGATAGCCCGGATTATTCATCTACGTAGGGTGGGTCAAGGCCGCGTAAATCATTGGTGGGTCCGCACAAGCCGCAACCGAGCTGATTTCCAACCCGCCGCTTGGAAAAACGCCGACACCGGCGACCGATGACCCACCAAGGAAGCGGCTTGTTTGACCCACCCTACCTATCGTGAATAATCCGGGATAGACTGTCTCTGCTTTCTTGACGAGTTCCCCGCCCCCTGGAAAGCCGATCTCACGGTAGTGCCGCTTTGGGTTCAATTCCTTCGCTGATCGACAGACCAGGTACGTTTCGTCCGCTGCTCCGGCTGGCGGCTCCGGTGATGCTGGAGCAGATTCTGGGAATGGCCGTGTGGTTCTCCGACCGGTTGCTGACCGGCCATTACCTGGAAACGCCCCACTTGGCGGCCATCACGCTGATGGCATACATATTGTGGCTGGTTTGGGGGCTATTCTCCTTTGTAGCCATTGGCGCAACGGCCATGGTTGCCCGGTTCGTTGGCGCCGGCGATTGGGCGGCAGCGCGTCAAGTGACCCACCAAGCGTTCGTGGTCGGGGCGATCCTTGCTGTTGTGGTGACGTTCGCTGGCCTCTACTGGGGGGAATCTGTGCCCGTCGCATTTCAGTTGCAAGGGGAAACCGCACAGTTGGCTGCCGATTACCTGCTGTGCATCCTTCCGGTCGTTCCCATGATGATGCTCCAGACCGTGGGAATCGCCTGCTTGCGAGGCGCCGGAGATATGGTGTCGGGACTCGTTATCATGACGATTGTCAACGTGGTGAACGTCGCGGTGAGTTGGTCGCTCGCCCTTGGCCTGGGCCCGTTGCCTGCATTGGGATGGAGAGGCATTGCCTTGGGGACGGCCGCAGGGTTCGTTGTCGGCGGAACGCTGGTCGTTGCCCTTCTGGTCCGGGGCCGATGGGGATTGCGTTTTCAATGGCGACGATTACGGCCGAATGCCGGAACGATTCGGCGTTTGCTGCGCATCGGGCTGCCCGGCGGCGCCGACATGCTTTCGATCATCGGGTGCCAGCTCTGGTTCATTGCTCTGATCAATCGCCTGGGGACCCTGGCCGTGGCCGCGCATGGAGTCGCGCTTTGCGTCGAATCGATCGCCTTCCTGCCCGGCTCGGCCTTTCAGATGGCGGCAACCACCATGGTGGGGCAGATGCTCGGCGCGGCCGATCCGAAGCGAGCCGCCCGGAGTGCGATGACGGCCCTGCTGTGTGGCGGCGGGTTCATTGTCCTGGTTGGCGCGGTTCTCTACCCGAACGCCCTGTTCCTGGCCCATCTTTTCGTCCGTACGGAACACGGTCATGTTGCCGTCTCTGCCGCGCCCTTGCTGCGCACCGTCTCGCTGGCCATGCCCGCCCTTGCCGTGACGATGATCCTCAGCGGCGCCCTTCGGGGCGCCGGCGATACGCGATGGCCCCTGCTGTTCTCCCTGATCGGGTTTCTGGGCGTGCGTATTCCGCTGACCTATTTCCTGACGCAGGAAGCTGTGTATCTGCCGTTGGCGAACATGACAGTCGCCGGCGGAGATATGGGGGTCGTGGGGGCCTGGTACGCCATGTCGGCCGACCTACACGTACGCGCCCTGCTCACCGCCATTCGCTTCTTCCATGGCGGTTGGAAGCGCGTGGAAGTGTAGCGACGGGTGCAGCAATTGCTGCAGACTACTCTTCCTCGGTTTTCTTGAATCGGAAGGCTTCGACCAGTTCGCGATCGGCGTCGCCTAGCTGTTTGAGCAGTTCTTCTTCGACGGTTACGACAAACGCCACGCGGCGGCCATAGTCGTCGGCCACCAGGTAGTATCGCCACTCGATGGGCACCTTGACCTTACCCAGTTTCGCATCCGATTGCGCCTGGCCCGAGACGGCCACGCGGTAGACGCGATACTTCGCTTCGTTGGCCCATTGGCTGGCCGAGACAAAATGATCGAATGCATCTCCCAGCGTGTTCCGAACGTCGTTCTGGAAACTCTCCAGCGTCGGCAGTTTCTCCCTCGGCACGTCAGGCAGCGCCGAAATGCGGCATTCGGCCACGCGCCGCCCCTGGTCAATCAACCGGAAAATGGCCAGATCGGGGGTCGAGTGGATCACGTACCAGTCTCGGCTATGCGTCAGCCGCCAGGCGGAATCCGCCGATTCGTAGGCGAGTGCGACGACCGTGTCGTTCGGCTCCAGTACCCATTGGTCCAGCTTCTTCTGGTCGAAGCCCGCGTTGCCTTGCTCGGGTACAATGCGAACTTGCACCTGAGCAACGATGTCGAATCCTTCGGCAATCAACCCGACTTCCCGTTCCTCTTTCATGGACATAGCGAACCAGTCGATTCGCTTGCTTCGCCGATCGTACCGATACTTGGCCTTCAATTGAATTTGCGTTGCCGCCCCGTAGATCGTTCCCGATAGGCTGCCGGTGATCTGGAAGCGCGCGACCGTGTCGGTGACCTCCACCACCTCGCATTTCACGTTGTTCTGCCCCACGGAGTCCAATGCAAGGAGCATGGCGAGCAAAGCGGACTCAGGTTTCCAGGTATGTCCGACGGCAACCGGCCCGGCGGGCAATAGCTGATCCAGCAGGAGGCTGTTGCCCAGGATATCGATGACGTCCAGCTCGTCGGCCGACAGCGGTTCTTGCGGCGAGAATAGGATCGAGGTCTTGGCGTCGGTCGCCGCCGCAATGAACAGGCCGGAGCGTAACGCCGTCTTCAGGGCGTCGCGGCCGACGCGGATGTCCGCGTCGGCCTGATCGTAATGGCGAATCGATCGGATTCGATCGCTCGGTTTGCCGCCGACTTCGAGGGTCATCTCGCGGTAGTCCAGGGTGCCCATTCCTCCCATCTTGAGCCGTTCCAGCTTTCCCTCTCGCATCTCGAGGATGTCGCCGCCGACCTTCAGTTGCGAGGTCACATGGTCGACGCTACCGGCCTTTCGGCCGTTGGGAAAGGAGAACAACCCTTCCGCCCAAATCCCGGATGTTTGCAGAAAGCAAGCAAGAAAGAATGCTGTTGGAACGAATCGCATGAAAGGCCTCGACGAAAGAGTCCAAGCGGCCGCTTGGTATAGGGCGGCACAGTTCGGTAAATCGGCCGCAGGCAGGGGAGAAATTGACCGGATTCTGCCGACTGGGCAAGGTTTTCGCAATGGGCTTGCCCTGCCGCGCCGGTTGCGTGACCGTGTCCGAGGGTGAGCAAAGCAGCTACAAGTAGGAAAAGACACTTTGTCCGATCCGTCTTTCGCCGCTGCTGAGTCGTGGTCGGACCGCCATGGCGGAAGGCTTCCCTGTAACTTTCCGTCCGATGGAACGTCTAAGACATAAACCCATGTAAACAAACATGTTGCGACATTCCGTCGAATCCGGGACTGAGTTGAACAGCCCATACGAGGGGATTCGCCACTGCGAGTGCCGAAAAGAAGGCGAGCGATCCAACTCGGGGGCAAATGCGTACAAGAGGTTGGCTTTGGTGGCAACCCCCAGAGTCGCTTTTGACGAAGATGAGGCGAGGCACCCCGGTGCCGGACATTTTGGCAGGCCATGCACGACGATTTGGCAGATTTTTTCGCCAGGCAGGGCTGTCATAAACGCGCGGTATAGGGTAAACTCGTTATGTTGCGTGTTCTGGAACGGATATTGCACCTTCAGCAAAATCGACGCTTGACCCTAGGAGGTTGGTCGCTACGAGGTAACGTGGCCCCCACCCTGAGGACGGAATCCCATGCATAAGAACTATCGAAACCCGGCAATTCGTCAACTTCGCGACCAGCAGGTACGGTACGCGCCGCGCGCGCGCAAGCTGGAGCAAGTCAACAAGGCCGAGAAGCTGTTGGCCGAACTCGATCCGACGAAGACGTATACCTATGAATATCTCTGCTTTCGGGTCACCAAATACCGGCCCGATTCGTATCCCGACCTGCAACTGTCGGGCGAGGAAGCGAGCCACGATTTGCGCCTGTTCGTCGAGGACGTTTCCGACTCGGCCGATGTGAAGGCCGTGTCGGCCGGCGAGCCGGTGGTGACAGTGGAGGAGTTGGCCAGGCAATTCAACGTATCGACCAAGACGATTTCGCGTTGGCGTCGGCAGGGGCTCGTGAGTCGGCGGTTTGTTATGGACGGACGGAAGCGGGTCGGATTCCTGAAGAGTTCGATCGAGCGTTTCGTCTCGGGAAACGTGGAACGGGTGCGCCGCGGCGCGAAGTTCAGCCAACTCTCGGATCAGGAGCGCGACTGGATCATTGCCCGCGCGCGCCGCCTTGCATCGCGGGGGGGGTGCCCCGCCGAGATCACCAAGCGCCTTGCGCGAAAGACGGGGCGCAGTGCCGAGACCATTCGTTACACCGTGAAGCAGTTCGACCGGGAGAATCCGCAGATGGCCGTCTTTCCTGATGCGAAAGGCCCGCTCCGCATGGAGACCAAGCGAAAGATCTATCAGGAGTACCAGCGAGGCGAATCTGCAGATGGACTCGCCACACGGTTCTGCCGCACCACGACGAGCATCTACCGGATCATCGCGGAGATGCGGGCGCGGAAGATCATGGATCTCCCGCTCGATTTCATTCCCAACGAGGAGTTCGAAGAAGTCCGCCGCTCTGCGGCGCGGGAGCGCAAGGTCCTGGCGCCGATGCCGGTAAGCGAACAGCCGGTCCGGAAGCCCCGGCTTCCCAGCGGTTTGCCGCCGTACCTGGCAAGCCTGTACGAGGTGCCTCTGTTGACGCGCGAGCAGGAGGGACATCTATTCCGGAAGATGAATTACCTGAAGTACCTTGCCAGCCGGCTGCGAGAGAAACTCAATCCGGCCCGTCCGAGGCGCAGCCTGATGGATCGGATCGAGGCCCTGAACGATCAGATCGTAGCGACGAAGAACCAGATTGTCCGGGCGAACCTCCGCCTGGTCGTCTCCATTGCCAAACGGCATGTCGGTACGGCCGAGAGTTTCTTCGAGTTGGTCAGCGATGGGAATATGTCCCTGATGCGCGCCGTGGAGAAGTTCGATTACGCCAGGGGGAATAAGTTCAGCACGTATGCCACCTGGGCCATTATGAAGAACTTCGCACGCACCATCCCTGACGAGCATCGCCGCCGCGATCGGTTCCGGACCAGCACCAGTGAGATGTTCGCCACAACCGAAGACGATCGGACCAACCACATCGAGCTGGAGTCCGCTCAGACGCAACGCGAGGCCGAGGTCCAACGGATCCTCAACCGGCTCGATGAACGCGAGCAGGAGATCATCGTCCGGCGATTCGGTCTGCGACGCGGCCAGGAACCGCTGACACTGAAGCAGGTGGGCGTGGAACTGGGCGTGACCAAGGAACGGATTCGCCAGATTGAAACGCGTGCGCTCAGCAAGCTGAAGCAGGCGGCGGACGACGAGAAGATTGAATTGCTAGTGTGAAGACGCAGAATCCCTCGGGGGTGATTCCTGAACC
This sequence comes from Thermoguttaceae bacterium, assembly GCA_040772845.1. Classification (GTDB taxonomy): domain Bacteria; phylum Planctomycetota; class Planctomycetia; order Pirellulales; family Thermoguttaceae; genus PWXP01. The sequence continues at coordinate 1,644,167 of JAXGXG010000001.1, read as the reverse complement.
CCCGAGGGAGGCTCTTTCTTGCCGGTTTTCAGGCAGAGGAAGCGTTGCCGTCGCGGGACCCGCTTGCCGTCTCCGATAGCCCCCCAAGGCCCTTTTACGGCCGTGGCCATACCGGGAGTCCCCATTTTCGGCGGCTCGATTTCCGGATATGCTTTCCGGCTGTGAGGCCATGGCCGTCGGCGGGCATCGCGCCACCGAACCGTCCGTCGGCGTCCGTTCCTGATTGCCAATCTTCCAAACGCTAACACATACGGAGACAACTCATGCCACTGACCGCCGAACAAATGACTGCCTGGTGCCGCCGGATTCTCGGAGCCGATCCGAGTGCCCCGAAGCTTACCCTCGAGCAGTTCCTTGCGGCCATCCCGCGACTGGACGACCTGGCCAATCTGCCCAGCGGCACGCCCGTACTCATTCGAGGCGACGTGGATGCGAAACCGGGCGCTACGGTAGGCGAAGGAGACATTCGCCTCCGATCCATGAAAGAGACGCTCGAGTTCTGCCGCGAGAAAGGCTGGAAAACGATCATCTTCGGCCATATCGGCCGCGAGCCCGAAAAGTCGCTCGACAAGGTGGCCAAGCGGCTTGGCGAAATTCTCGGTTGCGACACGCCCTTGCTCGACGATTGGCTCGACACCGAGACGACGACCATCCGACCATCGGTGCAGCAGGCGATCGAGCAGGCTGCGCCGGGGGCCGTTCTCGTGCTCCAGAACACGCGGAAGTACGATGTGGAGCGGGTATTGTGGAAGGCGAAGGCGGACGATCTGCCGAATCTGGTCCCCAATCTCACCAAGTTGGCCAACGAGTTCGCTGAAAAGGTCGCCAAGGTCTATATCCACGAGGCCTTCTCGGCGGGCAGCCTGGATAGCTCCAGTGTGGTCGTACCTGCCGCCATGGAGAAGGTTGCTCTGGGCCGTTACATTGCCGAGCAGTTCGAGGGGCCGCTTCGCGATTGCCTGGCCGCCCAGTTGGTTGTCTTCAGCGGTCTGAAGGCGGACAAGCTGGACGACTTGCAGGCGATGATCGATCGCGGCAAGATTCAGCAGGTCATCACGGGCGGTTCGCTGGCCGTGGCGTTGAAGAAGGCCGCCGAGGAGTTGGATGGCCGCGAGTTCCACCTGGGCGAATCGGAAAATCCGGAAAACAAGGGGAAACCCTTCTTTATCCCGGCCGAACGGTTGGCGCAGGCCAAGCAGATGGTGGCCGAGGGCCGTCGTAAAGGGATCGAGTTCGTCATGCCGGTCGATTTCGTACTCCAGGACGGTCAGGTTTCGGACAAGATCGGTCCGGGCAACCAGCAATTCGACGTCGGTCCTGCATCGTCGGCCCATTACGCCGAGGCGGTCGGCCAGTTCATCGAGAAGCACAAGGCGGATGCCGCCCAGACGGTCGTGTTCCACAATGGCGTGTTCGGCATGTTCGAAGACGCACGATTCGAGGAGGGCACCCGCAGCTTTATTGGGCAACTGAAACGCATGCACGAGGCCGGCATCAAGGTCTACGTGGGCGGCGGCGAAGGCGGCAAGGCGATCGACAAGTACGGCAGCCCCGACGACGTGACCTACGTCTTCACCGCCGGCGGCACCGTGCTGAACGCCTTGGGCAGCGAGCCGGTTCCGTACCTCGTGGCCCTGGCGGCCGCGAAGAAGCCCGGATGCAGCGGTTGCTGCGGATGCTCGTAAGCCGACGCAAGCTTCCGGTTCGTAGCCGTTCACGGGGCGGCGGCGCAAGTCATTCTGTCCACGGCATATGAGCGGGACAGTCCCCTGTGAACGGTTACTCCGGTTCTTCCTGCAAGAGAGACCGCGCCCGTTGCTGTGGCCAAGCCGGCCGGTGGCCCTTCCGTGAAATGCAAGTGCGCTGCTGCATCCCGCAGGCGCGAGATACTTGGGCGCCTGCCCCAGACTGTCAGTCGCGCAGAACGTATTCGTACTGCTCGGGCGGAACCGTGTGAAGCCCGAACGGCGCAGTGCCCACTGCCATTTTGCGAAACTGGAGCGACTCCCGGTCCACCACCAATAGCAACCGCGTGAGCCATCGGCGGGTCGAGAGGATATAGACCTCGGCGGTCTCCGCGATATGCCAGTGCCGCCAGCGGTCCAGTACCGGATACTCGTCGAACAGGCGCGCCAAACGCGGATCGCTCTTGCGAACGGCGCGAAGGGTGCGGCACGCCTCGCAGACGCCTTTGCTCGTTACACTCGGCGAAACCTCCTGTTGGCAGCTCTGGCAACGCACCAACATGCGGGCAAGAACCGGTTGGCCCGACACGGGACACAATTTCGTCTGACCGGCGGCGACCCGCAACCCGGTTGCGGCACACGTGACCAGCTCGTTGCTTGGCAGCAGGCGTCCGGTCTCATGGCATCGCTCAAGCTGTTCGGCGGCGATAATACGGCCATCGTCCGTTGCGGCCAAATGAAACGTGCTCACACCGCTTGCCGGACAGACATACGCAGGCGGCTCGATCGACCGGGCCCAACCTTCGAACGCCAAATCCGCCCAGACTTCGCCTACCGAAAAACGCAGTTTCCCGTCGGTATGCTTACACCATACCACGGTTGTCGATGCCACCGGCTGTCCGGACATTGCCGTTTCGAACTCGCGCGCCGCCTCCACGGCCGCCTGCGTTTCCTGCTCAAAACGCCAGTCGAGCCGTTGCGGCGGATGAGGCAAGTCCACCAACTGCCAAAGCCCCAGCGCGGTTACCGTGCTGGGATCGAGCGGTTTGCCCTGCATCGAAACGAAACGCGTTGCAGGCCCGTCCGGACCGTCGAACCGGAGCCGGAGAAACGGGCGATCCTCCAACTGGCAGCCGGCCAGATGCACCGAACCATTCTCCACCGTGTAGGCCGAGAGCAGCCGCGCCGCAATTTCCGACACGCTCTGAGGCTGGTCCGCCGGTGCGGCGTGCGGTAGTTGAGCGGCAACATCCACGGGGCATGGACTCGCTAGGAGGTCAACATTTTCCATGTAGAATTGTACCACACGCAGGGGGGCACGCAAGACGGTATCGGACGAGAAAACGGACCCACGCGGTCAGAATTCCACCTCCAACCCGTCCTCGCCAACCTGCGTAGCCGGAAAAATCGCCTGCGCCGCACCAAGCCCGATCGGATCCGGCCCGTCCTCCAGAGGATTGATGTGGATCAGCACCAGGCGTTTGGCGCGAGCGCGACGCGCAATCTCCGCAACGTGCGTTGTATAGGTATGGCCGGTCGTGCGGGCCCATTCAGCCTGTTCGTCGCCGAAGAAGCACTCGTGGACCAGCAGATCGACGTCTTGAATTTTCTGTGCGTAGGGCGCGTCCGGCAGACCCCACGTGTCGGTGACATACGCCATCGAGTGCCCCGGCCAATCGAGCCGGAAGCCAACCGCACCGCCCGGATGCTCCAGCGGAAGCGTTGTCAGCCGGCCGCCCTGAGGCAACGCGACTTCCCCCGACTCGGGCAACGGAACGGCTTCATAAGGCGGACGTTTGGGGAACAGGTGTTCCGAAAACAGATGTTCCTCGACCGCCCGAAGTTTCGCTTCCTCGCCGTGGACACGAACCGTTTCAAGCTTGGTTTGGGCCAACGTGTTGAAAAGGTAGGTCAGTCCGGCCACGTGATCGAGGTGGGCGTGCGTCAGGAAAATGTCCAGCGATTGGGTCGCGACGTACCGCGGCGCCCGGAACATGGCCGTACCTGCATCGAGCATGATCCCAACCTCCGGAATCATGGCGCACGACGTATGGCGGTGCTCGTTGGGATGATAGCCGGCGGTGCCAAGCAGGATGAACTTCATGATACCCTCCGACACCACCTTACCGAGGACGGAACAGGCGGTCCAGCCCCCGGTCCACCTGATCGCGAATGACGTTCTGGGCGGCGTTTCGAATCAGACGGCGATTCCATGTGTCGAGTTCCGCACGGTCCAGCTTTGGCGAGGCAAGCGTACCGCCCACCGGAATGCGAAGCTCCTGCCCCTCGAAGGCCGACCGCAACGTCTCGTTGTTCAACCATTTCGACGGAATGGGCAGCGTGGCCACGATCGACAGCGTCCGGTCCAGCCCGACCGAACCTTCGGTGCGAATGGTGATATCGGGGAAGATCAGTTCCAGGTTTTCGTGATACACGCGTCCGTCGATCAGGCGGAACGGTACAATCGATTCGCGTCGCAATTGGGCCGGGGCCTCGCGTTCCAGCAGAATGGCCAGCTCGCGAATGAGCGGGCCCGGCCCCACGGCAATGGAGTGGATGATGAACCGGCCCGCAACGTCGCTTCGCTCCGGATTGTCAACCGGCACTCGGCAGCGATCCAGTTCGATGGAGAACGCACCCTGGGCGGTCGTCACTCCGGCCAGGATCGGCGCGATATACTGCAATCCCGACGCGCACATGGCCGGCGTAATCTGAATCTGCGATGCCTGCGAGCCCGGTTCGAGTGTCAGCAGCATGGGCCCGGGCGCCAAGTGAACCTTCGGCGCCAGCCGGACCTGCCCCTGACTGACGGCAACGACCAATGGATCTGCGGCCAAAGTGCCTTGGTCCAGCCGAACGTTCAACTCGCCCGGCCCGAATGGGAACCCGTAGATGCCTCCTTGCCGCCAGCCAATCGCGGCATTGGCGTTGGCCCGTTCCAGGTCGAGCGGACCGTTCAGTGCAAACGGGCGCGTCTCGCGTCCCACCAGTTGGACGCCGGCGCCCAAATAGGGCGTCAGAAGCGCAGAAATCTGTTGCATGTCGTATTCCATCTGCCCGCCGAACTGCACTACGGCCGTCTCGCCCGACATGTTCACCGTACCCTGGCCGTCCATGCCTAACGTCTGCGAAGTAAGCTTCAGTCCGTCCAGAACGATTGCATGACTCGCCGCATCGTAGGAGCCGCGGCCTGCCAGGCGAACACGAGGATCCTGGAACGGCGGGCCTCCCGCGCCCGTAACTTGCAGGTTTTCGATGTCGGCTTCGATCACGCCGTGCGTCTTTCCACCCACATGCTCAAAACGGCTGGAGCCGACCAGTCGGCCATCGAGCTGCCACGATGCCGAGGCGGAATCGCGGATCCATTGCTGCAAGCCTCGCAACTGCCCCTGGTACGCCACGGTTCCGGTCAACGCGAATTGCCCGCCGGCAAGCGTTATGGCCAGATCCTGCGTTACGGCGGCAAAGCTTGTGGTGCGCAGCGTCGTTTGCTCAAAGCTGAGCCGGGCGGTTTCAGAATTCCACACGCCGGTCAATTGAACCTCCGCCTGCGGTTCGGCAATCTGCATGCCCGGCAACGTCATCTCCAGCGCATCGACGTGCAGGGTCATTCCGGCAAGATGAAGCGTCTTGGGCGAAACGGTGGCCTCTCCCTTGAGTTCATAACGGCCGGCCATCGCGTAGTCGCCAAGATCCCACGCCATGGCCATCCGCGGCGGCCAGTTGGCCAGATCCCCCTGCATCTCGACGCCAATGGGCCAGGCGCCGCCCTCGCGCAGTTCCAGCACGGGGCGGAGCAGGCGTGCGTCCAACCGTTCGCCTCCGGCCGCTACCTGGATCGAAGCCGAGTCCACGCGTGTATCGCGGTCGAAATCGGTGCTTCCCGACGACTTCGCAAATACCACCAGTTCCGGTTCTGCCCACGGCGGACGATCGGGCAGGGCAACATGGAGCCCTTGAACGTGGAGTTCCAGGTCCGCCTCGAAGCTGCCTTCGGGCGTTCGCTGCCAGGCGAGATGGGACCAGCCTTCGCCGGACAGATCGAGCGAGCCGAGATCGATGAACTGCTCAAGCTGTTCCATCAACCGATCCAGATGGAAACTCGCGTCGGCAGCGAACTGGCTTGTCGTGCCTGCCGCATGAAGCTTCAGGAACTCCGACTGGCAGCGTAGTTCGCCTGCCGGCGGTCCGTCCTTGGTCTCGTTTGCCACGAAGTGGATGACGACAGGCTGATCCCAGGATACTTGCCGCCCGCCGCTGACGGCCTTCAGCGCATCGGAGGCGAGCTGACCTTGCCAGGTCATGCCGTCTTCACCCCGGCGGCTTTCCATACTGAAACGCGCCTGCCCCGAGGTCACCTGCGTATCCGCACGCAACCCCAGCGTATCGGGCAGCATGGCGGCTACCTGGGCCAGATCGACCACGCCTTCAAGCTGCCATGGCTGGGCGGCCAGCACGCCCGGCATGTCGGCCAGCGACTGCTCCGCCAGATCGACCTTGCCGGCAATCGCCATGTTTCCCAGATCGCATTCCACCGAAGATCGCGAGATGATCAACTCGGTGTCCTGAGTTGTGGCGTCGCACTCGAGCTTGACATTGGCCATGCGCACCTGGTCGCTGCCAAGGGCAGGCGTGGTGAAGTAGAAGTCTCTGGCGAGGATCTTTCCCGTCGCGCGGTACTTGGCAGCCGGGCCGCTGCCCAGCACAAGGTCAACCTTGGCCGTGACTCGGCCGTCAAGGCGTGTTCCCGACACATAGCGCCCCAACAACGGCTCGAAAAGCGCCAGCGGCATGGTCTCCGAATTCCATTGCAGCGTAATGGGCGTCGTCGTGGAATCGGCAACGGGCGCCTCGGTGGACGGTTCCGATACCGCCAACGGCTGCTGAAGCCGCGCGTCATCTGGCGGTGCATCGAGCGGCATCTCCAGTGTCAGATCGAATCGCCCCCCCTGCTGCGGATCGGCCAGAACGCCCGACGCCGTCAAACTCAGCGGCGCGCCGTCACCGGGAATCTGCACGGCGACTTGCAGCTTCTCGATACTCCAGCACCGGCCGCGATCCACGTCGGTCGCCAGAACACTACCGTCAACCACCTCCACTCCAAAACCAACTTGCGATGTCGATTCCTCGTCCGATTCGAGATACGCCGCCAGAATCTGCTCGATGTTGCTCGATCCGCCCTGGAAAGCCACCGAGAGCTTCGGCGCCACCAGGCGAAACGTGCCTGGACGACTGCTGTTGAGCAACAGTCCGAGTAGTGTCTTCTCGCTCTCTGCTTGCGGCACTTCCAGCACTTGCTGTTGCTGTTTGTCCGCAAGGCTTATCCCCTGCACCCGAACCGGCGAGAACCATCCCAACGATACCGCCTCAACCGATACCTGCCCGTTCAGGTCGCTGGCGACCGAATGAACCACCCGGTCAACAATAGGCGTGTGGGCGACAAGGGCCGGAAGGAACCAGGCCAGAAGCACCACCGACACCCCCACGATCCACCAGCGACGCCTGCGTGACTTCCTGGCAGGCGGCGGGGCCGACGCATCCTCGGGACTGGGATGGAGCAGGTTTCGGTGACGATGCACGGTCGTGGTGGACATAGCGCATTTCTCCACGAGAAGAGACGAAGAGCGGTCGCGATTCTAGTGCCAACCCCATCGCAACACTAGAGCGAATTGCGCAACCGGCCTTCGTTTTTGCCTTCGTTTTGCCATCGCTGTACCACCACAATGCCTCAGGCTGTCAAAATGGCGATACTGGCGAAAACGGGTAGCTTTACGTCGCCTCCCCGCTACTCCTCTGGGGCTGCCGCTGCGATACCGGCACCGGTCGCCACAATCGGCTGCTCCCAGCCACCGCCCAAGGCTCGGTAGAGCTGGATCAGGCTTGTCGCGACGGTGGCGTCGCTGGCCGCAAGCTGGTCTTCCGCTTCGAGAAGCGAACGCTCGGAGTCCAGAACACGCTGGAAGTCGACGTCGCCGCCCATATACCGCTGTTGAGATAACTCGACAGCACGGCGGTTGGCCGCAACTTGCTCCGCCAGATGCACACGGCGCTGCCGCTGCCGGTCGTAACTGACCAGGGAGTTGTCCACCTCTTCGGCCGCCTTGAGAACGACCGCCTGGTACCGAACCTGGTATTGCTGTTGCAGTGCTTCCTGAACGTAGACATTGCATCGCAGCCGGCCAAAGTTCAGGAGGTTCCACTGCATGGCGGGACCTACGCTTGCCCCGATGGCATCCTCGGCAAACAGCCGGCTGAAATCACGCGCATCGAGGCTGAACGAGCCGAGAATCGTAAACTTCGGGTACATCTCGCCGATGGCGGCCCCAATACGCGCCGTCTGGGCCGCGATCTCCTGCTCCGCTCGCCGAATGTCCGGCCGCCGCCTCAGCAGTTCGGCTGGAATACCGATGGCAATCTCTTCCGGCGGATCGGGGATTGGGGCCGGTGCGGCCAGTAGGGGATCGACCTCGCCAGGCGGACAGCCAATCAGCACACTCAGCCGGTTGACCGCCTGCTGGTAGCCGACCTCCAGCGATGGAATACTCGCGGCCGTACTCTCCACATTCGCCCGGGCCTGGGCCACGTCCAGTTCACCCACCAGCTCCGCCTGGAACCGCTTCTCGGTAAGTTCCAGGGTCCGGCGCTGGAGGTTGTAGTTCTCGCGGGCGATACCGAGCCGTCGCTGGTAGGCCCGGGCATCGACGTAATAAGTCGCCACATCGGCCAGCAAGATCACCAGCGTGTCGCGATAGTCCTCGATCGTGACGGCAACGTCGGCATCGGCCGCCTCGACCAGACGGCGCAACCGTCCGAACACGTCGATTTCCCACGTGCCGTTCAGGCCGAGCGACCACTGGTCGGTAATCATCCCCCCAAATCCGCCCATCGCTATTCCGGCTCCGGACGATTGCGTCCGTGAGTACGCCCCGTCTTGCGTCAGTTCCGGCCAGAGATCCGCGCGAACCGTGCCGCGCTGCGCCCGGGCCTGAAAGATCCGCAGGGCCGCCTCCCGCAGATCCAGGTTCTGGGAAGAGGCCCGGTAAATGAGCCCGTCGAGAACCGGATCCTGAAAACCATGCCACCAGCCTGCCACGGCAGCCCAGTCTCTCTGGATTGCCGAGTCCTCCACGGGGCGGAACTCCGTCTGCACGCAAGCGGCTGGCGGACCGGCGTAGTCGGGACCGACGCGGCAGCCGCCGCCGCAGGCGAGTACCGTAATCCAACAGGCCGAGACGGCCCAGAGATACCACTTCGATGCCGTCCGAAAACGGGGACTGGCTCCCGCCTGTTGAGGTTCGTATTTAGTGCAGACACGAAGTATAGGGTGCCTGTCCCCGTTTTCGGATCGATTCTCAGTAAACACGCCACCCCCCACGAGAACACCCTCCATTTTTGCTGGAAGCACCAGCCACTCACTGAAGGTTTCGGGTTGTGTGGGTTGTTTGGATTAGCGAAGTCAGGGATTTATGGCGAAGTTGAACGATTTCGGAGAAATTGTCGAAAGGCTGTCTCCAAGCGGAAGGGTTCTGCAAATAAGGGAGTAGGGAAACCGGGTGCAGCAGCGGACTTGCACGGCTGGAAAAGGCCAGGCGGGGCAAGCCCGCCGGTGGCCCTTCCGTGAAATGCAAGTCCGCTGCTGCACCCAGGGAAACCAGCCGGACGCCTTGTACCCCACGTCTTCTGGATCGATCTCTTGCTATGACAGCCAATGCACCGGCGGATTACCCGCCCACCAAGTCGACCTCCCTTGCGGCCTCTCGTTGTCCGTCGCGCCCCGCTGCCGAAAGGTGGCCGGGGCGCGGCGGGCCGGCCGTGCGCAAGTTTCTGCCGATCCTCGTCCGGACGGTGATCTCGTTGTCTCTGATTGGTGTGGCGATTGGCGTTGTCCTCGTGCTCGGGCAGGCGGATCCGCCTAGAACACGGAAGGCGACCGAAAAGGTCTATCCCGTGGTTGAGGTCACTGCCGTCGAGCCGCATCCCGGGGGAATCGACTTCAACGTCGACGGCGTGGTCGTGCCGTTTCAGGAAGTCGAGGTCCCGGCCGAAGTCGCCGGAACGGTCGTCTTCCGCTCCGAAAACTGCCGCGTCGGACGGACCGTAACCCAGGGCGAACTGCTACTGAAGATCGACCCGCAAGACTATACGTTGGAGGTCCGCCGCCTCCGGGAGCAGCTACGCCAAGCGCACGCGGAACAGCATGAACTCGAAGTCCAGACGGCGGCATGCAAGCGGCAGATCGAGTTGGCCCAGGAAGACCTGACGATCAAGCAACGCGAGGTCGCCCGGTACGAGCGGATCGACGATCCGGGTGTCTACTCCAAGTCCGAATTGGATGCGGCTCGGTTGACCGAGTTGCAGGCGCGCGATGCCCTGCAGACCGAACGCGACCAGTTGGAACTCCTCCAAGCGCAGCGAGAACGGCTTGCCAGTGCTTGTGACCTGGTCCAAAGCCAGTTGGAAAAGGCCCAACTCGACGAACGCCGGACGGAAATCCATGCACCCATTGGCGGAGTTATTACGAGCGACCCGGTCGAGAAAGGCTCGTACGTTGCACGCGGCGGGATCGTCTTTGTCATTCGGGATACTTCCTGCATGGAGGTGAAGTGTTCGCTGCAGGTCCACCAGATGCACTGGTTGTGGCAAGGGACGAACGGAACGAAGCCGGCCGATTCGCAATCGGCCACGTACCGGTTTCCCGAAACGCCGGTGACCGTCGTCTACCAGATGCGCGATGCCGAATATCGCTGGGAAGGAACGCTCCACGACTACGACGGCGCGGAGATCGACCAGCAGACCCGCATGGTGCCATGCCGCGTTCTCGTCCCGAATCCCCGCAAAGCCGCCCGTTCCGGACGGCATCAGACGCCGGCTGCGCCTCCGGGCCTGATGGCGGGGATGTTCGTCACGGTGCAGGTGCACGCCAGGCCGCTTCTGCCCTTGTTCCGCATTCCGGAGGCCTCCGTGCAGCCAGGCAACACGGTGTGGATGGTTTCCGACGTGGCGAAGGCGGCCGAAACCCGGCGAGGGCGGTTGCGCAAAATCAAAGTGGCCGTGGCGTACGGCGACAAGAAGACGGTGCTCATCTACGGAAGCGACTCGCACCTGCCGGCCGGTTCGCTCGTGGTCGCCTCGCCGGTTGCCTCGCCGGTGGACGGCATGGAGGTCGAACTCCTCACGGCAGATCCGGCCGGGCAACGCGATACTAGCGCAGTTTCGGCCGGTCCGCCGGCGCCTCGTTCTCCGGAGGCCGGCTGATTCGCCGACGCGCATCATGAAGGCTTTCATCCGTTCGGCCATCCAGAACGCGCCGGCCATGAACATCATCATGGTCGCCGTGATCCTTGTCGGCCTGTACTCCCTGAGCATGTTGCGGCGCGAGACGTTCCCGGAGTTCGATCTCGATACGATCATGGTAACGGTTCCCTATCCCGGCGCCGCGCCTGAAGAGGTCGAGGAAGGGATCTGCCAGAAGATCGAAGAGGCCGTCCAGTCCATCAGCGGCATCAAGAAGATGACTTCGACCGCGGCCGAAGGCTCGGGAAGCGTAACCTTGGAACTCGAATCCGACGTCCGCGACCCGGCCCGGATCCTGGACGACGTGCAGTCGGCCGTCGACCGCATTTCCACCTTTCCCGAAAAGGCCGAGCGGCATGAAGTCAAGCTGGCCGAAATTCAGGAAGTGGTGATTCGTGTCGGCGTGCTCGGCCCCGACCGCAACGATGCCGAGGCGGAATTGGCCCTGCGCGACGTGGCCGAGCAGGTGCGAGAGGAACTCCTGCTGCTGCCGGAGGTCTCGCAGGTCAACATGACCGGCACAAAGAGCTACGAGATCGATATCGAAATCCCCGAGGCCACGCTCCGCGCCCACGGCCTGTCGCTGCAAGACGTGGCCTCGCGCGTGCAGCGCGAGAATCATCAGCTTCCTGCCGGTACGGTGCGGGCCGAATCGCAAGAGGTGCTCGTCCGCGGCTACAACCGCCGGCTGTGGGGCGACGAGATCGCGAAGCTGCCGCTGGTGACACAGCAGGATGGCGCCACACTCACCATCGGCGATTTGGGCGTGGTGCGCGACGAGTTCGCCGACGTCGTGAGTACGAACGAGTACAATGGCCGACCGGTGGTTGTCATCGGCGTCTTGTGCAACGAGGCGGAAGACGCCTTGCAGATAACCGATGCCGTGAACGAATACGTCGCCGGAGCGGAACTGCCGCCCGGCTACACGCTGGAGACCTGGGGCGACCGGTCCGTCGAAATCCGCGGCCGGCTCGAACTGCTGGCGAAGAACGGCTGGCAGGGGCTCCTGATCGTCTTTCTGCTTCTGGCCGCGTTCCTCGACCCCAAGCTGGCTTTCTGGGTGGCCGTCGGCATTCCGTTTTCGCTCTTGGCGTCCGCCGCCTACATGGTCTTCATTGGCGAAACACTCAATATGATCACCACGTTCGCCTTCATCATGGCGCTGGGCATTGTGGTGGACGACGCCATTGTCGTGGGCGAGAATATCCACGCCCATCGGCAGATGGGGAAATCGCTCGGCCGCGCCGCACTGGACGGCGCCGTCGAAGTCGCACCCTCCGTGCTCACCTCCGTTTCGACCACCATCGTCGCATTCATGCCTATGCTGTTCGTCTCCGGCATCATGGGCAAAATCGTCGCCGCAATCCCGATGGTTATGATCGCCATGCTCGTCGTCTCGCTGGTCGAAAGCGTAACCATCCTTCCCTGCCACCTGTCGCACGAACGCAGCGCTATCTTCACCCTGATGGACTGGATCCTCTACGCGTTCCGTTGGGTCCTGTGGCCGCTTCATGTCGTCAATCGCTGGGCCTCCGCCGGATTGGAACGGTTCGTTGAGCGGATTTACCTGCCGGCGTTGCAGGTTGTGCTGCGGTTTCGGTCTGTCTTCGTGGCCGGGTGCATAGGCCTGCTGATCGTCTCCGTCGGGCTGATTCGGGCCGGAGTCGTGCCGTTCGTCATCTTTCCGAAGATGGACAGCAACAGCCTCCAGGCGTCGGCGACCTTTCCCGACGGCACGCCCGGCGCGGTTACCGAACGTTGGGTCCGGCATCTCGAAGACGCCTTCTGGCGGGTTGCTGACCGGCTGGAACGGCAGGGAACGCCCGTCGCCAAGTCGACCTACTGCCTCGTCGGTTCCGAGTTGAGCCAGCGCGGACCCGGCATGACCGCAACCGGCGAAGGGGCAAGTCACCAGGGCGCCGTGCAGGTGGAGCTGCTCGATGCCTCCCAGCGCAGCATTCCCAGCGCCGAGGTCGTTGCCCTGTGGCGCAAAGAGGCCGGACCTGTACCGGGGACCGAGAGCCTTTCGTTCGACTCGGCCCAGAAGGGGCCGGGCGGCACGCCGATCGAGTTCAAACTGACGGCGCGCACCGGCGCGGCCGAACAACTCGACCGGGCCGTTGCCATGTGCAGCCAGAAGCTCAGCGAGTTCCCAGGCGTGTTCGATATCCGCGACGACTCGGTCCCCGGGAAGTGGGAGTTCCGTATTCGGGTGAAAGACGACGCCGCCGCCATGGGCGTGCGGACCGCCGATCTGGCCGAGACGGTTCGCGCCGCCTACTACGGCGAGGAGGTCATGCGCCTGCAACGCGGCCGCCACGAGGTCAAACTCATGGTCCGCTATCCGCGGTCCGAGCGGCATACCCTGGCCGCGTTCGACGAGATTCGCGTGCGCACGGGCGACGGCGCCGAGCGGCCGTTTTCGGAAGTGGCCGAGGTCGATATCGTTCGCGGCTATTCCAAGATCAACCGGATCGATCAGTACCGGTGCGTCACCATCTCGGCCGACGTGAACGACGAGGTGGCGAACTCGCGCGAGATCGTCATGGCACTGAAGAACGACTTCCTGCCGGAAATGACCCGGCAGTGCCCCGAGGTCCGCGTTCGCTGGGAGGGGCGTCAGGAGCAGGAGGCGGAATCCATCGGGAGCCTGATCATCGGGTTCATCGTGGCGCTGGCCGCCATGTTCGTCCTGCTGGCCTTGGAGTTCAAGTCGTACTTCCAGCCCCTGCTCGTACTGACGATCGTGCCGTTCGGCATGATCGGCGCGGTCGGCGGCCACCTGCTGATGAACTCGCCTCTGACCCTGTTCAGCCTGTTCGGCATCGTTGCGCTGACCGGCATTGTGGTCAACGATGCGATTGTGCTGGTCGATTTCATCAATCGCGACATCCGGTCGGGAAGAACGCCGCACGAGGCGGTGGTCGAGGCAGGCCGGCGCCGCTTCCGACCCGTGCTGCTGACCTCGGTTACCACGGTCGGCGGCCTCATGCCGATTCTGCTCGAAACGTCGTTCCAGGCGCAGATGCTCATTCCCATGGCGACGAGTCTCGCATTCGGCGTCCTGTTCTCGACCATCCTGGTGCTCTTCCTGGCGCCGGTTCTCTACTCCCTCTACACCGACTGGTTCGGCACGCGCGAACACGCGGCGCTCATCGACCTGGACCAGGAAGACCACACCACGCCCACCGCCGCCCATCCCCACTTCCCCCTCGACGTCCCCGCCACTGACACCGACTTCGTGGTCTCTTGTTCTTAGTTCCGCCTTGGAGTGCGGCAGACAGAGTCGCACGACTCTCCGAGTCGTGAATGTTCCACAACTTGTGCAGAAGGCCACCGTGCAAGTCCGCTGCTGCACCCGAGAGACGCGAAGGAGCAACGCCCGTGTGGACATCAGGGCCGAGAAGGCATATGATGGAACCGATTACGGGAGACTCTCCCAGGCTGGGCACGCCTGGAAAAAGGCCACCGGCGGGCTTGCCCCGCCTGGAGCCGTGGTCAGTTGGCTACTGGCAACGGCCCCAATCCATTCTCGCCCCGCACGGCGCCGCCTCCGGAGGCGGCACCGTGCGGGGCGAGAACATGGCTTGGGGCCCACGGTTAGCTGGATGACCATGGCTCCAGGTTGGGCACGCCCGCCGGTGACCCTTGCGTGAAATGCAAGCCTGCTGCTGCCCCCGGTCTTCCAGTCTTCCGGTCTTGCCATTTCGCACGTGCAGGAACCAACGCATGGTTGCACTCCGGCAACACGGTCTCCCGAAACGGGTATGCTTCACACATAACCGTTTTCGCACAACGTGCAGGCATCCTTTCCTGCCCCGTACCACCTACAACCGGCAGGGGCGGCTGTGGATTGCGGAGGTGGACGAGGATGCGGACGGCAACGTGGATACGAGGTCTTCCTACCGGTACGATGATTCCGGCATTCGCATTGCCCAACGGGAACAGGTCGATTCGGACGACGACGGCGCCTTCGACGAAGACACGACGACCGTCAACCTGATCGATCATCGGAACCCGACCGGCTACCAGCAGGTGCTCGAAGAGACCCAGTTGGACACGGCAACCGAGGCGGTCCAGCGGCGTCGCATCTTCACGTTGGGCCTGGACGTAATCTCCCAGCAGGACGCCGAGACCGCGTACGGCTCTCCTCTGTTCTTGCTGTACGACGGGCACGGTTCGACCCGGGCCCTGACGTACCTGGGGGACTACATGATGGAAGGCGGTCTGCTCGTCGCCGGCCAGCTCTTCCGCTACGATGCCTACGGCAACTCCATCGACTTCGACCCAACCGCGGCGTACACGAATCTTCTGTACAGTGGCGAACACCTCGACACGACCACCAACCAGCAATATCTTCGCGCCAGATACTACGACCTCGCCACCGGCCGGTTCAACCGATTGGATCCGTTCGCGGGGAATCTGCAAGATCCGGCGAGTCTGCATAGGTATCTGTACGTTCACGGGGATCCGGTGAATGGGATTGATCCGACAGGTTTGATGACACTTGGGAGTCTCGGTACCGCGATAGCAAGCGGCGCAAAACTGACTGCGTTTTGCGGTGTTGCTGGCGCGGGGGTATTCAAATTTGTTCTTGGCCGGTCAGCGACGGAGGGCTTCATAGTCGGTTCTGAAGTCGGATTGGGCTGGTTCTTAGCTCGCAACAAGCTTGAAGCGCTAGGAATGGGTGCCCTCAGTATGGTATTCGAGTGTTTTGTTGAATGGCTTGATCCAAACGGTTATCGCGGAAAGGAACTAGTTGCCGAGTCGCTTGTGGCATTTGCTGAGGGAATTTTTGATTCTGGATTTGATCAGTGGGCATCTGGCTTGTCCGTTATGCAGACGCACGGGACTATCGTTGGCAACGGCCAAGTGTCCGTTGCACCGTTTGTAGGTTTCTTCCATCCGTTCATCGTCTTGACACGAGCTGCGGTTATGAAGGCTGTCAAAGGTGAAGGCCCGCTTGACTCCCGGCAGTTGGTGGCTGCAACGATTGAGGCGAGCTTGGCCATGCTGACCAACGAGTCGGGTCTTGCGCTTACCGTACGTCTTCCCGCATCTGTCCGGAAGAGGGTAGCAGCGGCCGCTACCAAGCTAGTGTTGATACCACCTGGCAAGACCTTCAAATCCGTTGCCGAGGAGATTGCTGCCGATATTGCGGCGTTCTGGGATCCTGCGATGAGACGATTCTGGGAGTTCATGGCGCGAGGTGCAGAAGAAATCCCAGAAGAGTAGATCCTGTCAGAACGAGAGGAAAACCCAGATGGTTGCTAGAAGACGAGTGTTTTCGTCACTGTATGCTTACAATACTCAGCGCAACGTTGCGGTTGCGCTCACGTTCATATCTGCGTGCTCGCTGTTTTTGGCGATGAACATCGAGCAGCGAGTCTCACTGCCTTTGTTTGTACGGGTGGGCATGTGGAGTGTAGTCATTATCCTGGCAATAGGGACGCTGGGAGTGTTCAGTATAGTGTTTCCGAGACGTAACATAGGCAAGGACCCTTCAGAGATCACGGATGTTCCGACGATATTTACGGCCCAGCAAATGCGGGTAACAAAGTATATGCTGCTGAGCATGCTGGTCGGCATGACCGTTCTAGTGGCGTTGGTTCCCCCTTATTTCAAGCCGGCAAGTGATCTTTGCAGGGTGCGCGGCACGGTCGTACAGTGTGGCTACAACAAGGGCTTCTCCATGAATATCCGGCAGGAAGGACGGGAATGGGTGGTCCGTGTGGACTCTGGACTAACAGACGAGTTGCCCTCAATCGCTGTCGGTGATGGCATTACAGCAATGGTTGATGGACTCTACGCTGTGGAACTGCGCAGGAATAATCAGGTTCTGTTTACATATGATGAATACAAGCTCGACGGGAGAAGGTGTTCCAAAATGCTTGCTGTGTTCTACGCTCTATGTGCCGTCGGTGTCATTGTGTGGCTACGGGCCGATAGCAGGGGCTGGCCAATAACTCCCAATATGGACTCTGGCATGACCGGCTCATAGGCGACAACAGGGGGAGATCGTGGGGCAGGCTTGCACTTTACACTTTAAGGAGTCGGGGATTGTGATAGGCTGAGAGCATGGCACGGGGGCGAATTAAAGCTTCCATAGGGAAAGGACGGATTTGTAAGCGGGCGCGCACCGGGAGCGCAACCGCGGCGAGGCGGTTTTTGAAAAGGCTTTCGTCACGACGCGGGTGTCCGACACGAGCTGTCTCTGTCGTCGATTAGGGCTCTTCTCGCCAACCTGGTAGATACGAGGCTCCAACGCCCCACGTTTCCTTATCCGGCGTGGAAGCCCACGACAGAGCGCCATGCTTTAATACGGGCTTGGCACACGCGTCGAAGGTAAACCTCCGCCACGTGGCACTGCCCAAGGTGTCAACGGCGTTATCGTGTGCCCATGCCAGACACAGACGCGTCGGGACGTGGAGCCTCTGTTGCTGATTGTACTTGATCAACCCCCAGCTTGGCCAGGACCGGCAGCAAGATGTCGCCGATGGCCTGGGGGCCGGCCCGGCGGCTACGCTGGGCCTTGCGGTAGATTTCCTGTAAGGGCCGCGCTTCTGCCGTCCGATCCTCTTGGGGAATCTGCGTTGTCGCCTGCCGAAGGTCGCGAAGGATCTCGACCGGCGACGTGCCACGCTCCCGATGGAAGGTCAATAGCTTGTCCAGCACGTATTGGCGATCGAGGCGACTGGGATGCTGGTACAGGCGTCGGCCGCTAACCATTTGGAAGACGGTCCGCGTGGCGCGATTGGCCACGCGACAGCGTGTGTCGTGGGGATCGACGCCACGTTGCTTCCAAAGTTGCGCCATGCCTCGATAGTGGGCGTTGCTCTTCACAAGATTGTCAGCGATACGCATCCAAGCGGCGCGTAGGCGAGCATTGCGGAGGCGGGACAGCGGACCGTCGGCGCGATCTACTTCATCGCTTTGATACCGCGAAGGAAACAAGCCGGCTCGCCCGGAGATCGCTTTGGCATGGGCATAGTATTCGATGGGCCCCATCTCGCCGGCCAGTTCGCTGGCGCTGACCACGTTGATGCCCGGATGGCTCAACAGCAGCAAATAGGGCGTTTTCACGAGAATTCCAGCTAGATCCTGCTCCAGACGACGGATGTGTCGGGTCTTCGCCTGCCAGTCTTCGTAAAGGTTTAGCCAAACGCGTGTGAGGTGTTCGCACATCGGATCGGTGTCGGCCGCGTTGCCGGCCCAGGCGACGAGCCGTTCGACCGTCCGGGCTTGGGCGTGCACCTTGTCTTCCTTCAGCCACTCCAATACACCGCGCACTCCTGCAGCACGGACGTTCTCGGGTCGAACCGCGCGACGTGCTACGGCGATGGCCACCGGCCGCGACCACAGGCCGTCCGCGGGAAATAGAGCTGCGTAGCCGGGCAGGCATCGTTCCAACAGTTGACGAATCTGACACTGGAGCTTGGCCCTCTTGTTCACCAAGTCGCGGCGATGCCTGGCCAGTATCTGCAACTGCAGGTAAGCCTCGTCCCATTCGGGTTCCAGCAGCCCGAAGCCGTTGACTGCGGCCCGGAAGATTCCTTCCAAGTCGTTGTCGTCGGTCTTGTCGTCGCCATGGGACGGAAGGCGGTAATGACGCGAAGCGAAAGGGTGGACCAAACGCGTTTCGCTGCCAGCTTTGCGAAAAGCACGTTGCACGGGGCGGTGATAGGTGCCGGTCATCTCCACGGCCACGATGTGGTCCAGCAAGCCATGACGCTCGATTGCTTCACGCAGTTGCGCAACGGCCAATGCCAACTCTGCCCGCCGGTGTTCAACGGTAGTAGGAGGGATAAGCACTTTGCCATAGAAGTCGCAAAGCATCCACTTCGAGCGTGCCTTCGCGCAGTCCACGGCGACAATACCGAATCGCTCCGGGCCGACCTTTTGGACCCTCGCCTGAATCATGCCCCGAGGCTTACCCAGGGCGGTTATGCTGATTTTGCCGGATTTACGAGACTTGCGTTTTGTAGCCATTCCAACGGTTCTCCTATGTTAGGAAAAAGGGTACTCTCCTTTCCCAAAACGAACTGTTGGAACGGTTCTATTGATTTCTTGTCAAAGAAAACCATATACCAGGTGTGCGGTACCTTTATTCGCGCAAAAAAGTACCGCACACCTTTAATTTCCCCGTGGTGGATTGGTATGCCTATTGTGGGGGCGAGCCTGTGGGACGCAGCATCACGGGGCGACATTGACTTATTCCTTTTCCGTGGAGCCACTGTTCTGGTTGGAGGGGCAACCTATCGCTACTTAAGCAGTGCAGTCGCAGGCAGGGCGTCTGGTCCTGCCGGGGGGTTTCAGACGCGCATATTGAACGCCCGAGTATGGATGCGTTTCTGGTTTAGAGGCTGGCGTCTCAGTCGAGGTGGCAACGCTCGATCGGAGGAAGTAGTCTTTCGGCCATCGCAAGTTGATCCGCAGGCTCATCCAACTTGGCAATCGACCGGGCGACAACGAGTCCCTGTTGATGTTACTATGACGAGAACGCAGAACGGACAGATTCAGACGATGCGAGTCCAGACGGTCGACACTCTGGCAGATGGGGTAACCCCAACAGCTAGAGAGGCGACAAATGCAGCGTTGATTTCCGAAGCGTATCCAAACGATCCTCTTCTTCTGATTCCCAAAGGATGGTCGATCGGGCCACCCTTTGCACCTGGCACAACGTATGACACGTTTTTTGATGACCTTCTCGAAGTCTTTGGGTTCTAACAATGAGCTACTATTTGAGATTTGTTGTCACCGAGAGCAAAGATGTCACCTTCGACGATATACGGTATGCGATGACCTCGGCTTCGTCGCGCTATAGTGTCGATGGTGATACTATTCTCTATGATTGGCAGCAGTGCGCGATAGTTGAAATCAATCACCGTGGTGATGGCGTCATGGAGCCTGACATTGACTTGCTATGCCGGTTCGCAAGGAAGAAGAGAAACAAGTCACGTCTCGTCAATATGTTACAGAGTGCTACAACCATGATTACAGTACAACCGTTGTGGCAAGGCGATCAGGAGGGCGTTTCTCAGCAGATGCTTGCTCCTCTGTGGAAATGGTTGTGGGGTAATCGAGAAGGCCTCTTGGCTATCGAAGGGGGTACCTTTTGTGATGCCAATGGACCTGTTAGGTGATACCACTAATCGACCACGCCCTAAGGGAATTTAGGCCAGGTAGCCCCGGGTGATTGCTCACCCGGGGCTCCCACAGACCCGTCCCTGAAAGAGCCCGTTGCGTCAAGGGCCTGCCGGCGATTTGTTGTCGGGGTATCTCCTGCACACCGTATTTCCCGGTGATTCTCGCCTCGGATCGTGCCAGGGGAGATCGGCGTCAGGGAAAGCGCCGTCGGGAGATCGGGGTCAGGCTTGCACTTTGCACTTTAGGGGAAGAGGTCGGGGTCAGGCTTGCACTTTACACTTTAGGGAGTCGGGGGATTGTGATAGGCTGAACGCATGGCACGGGCGCTGCGGTTGAACTTTCCGGCTATGGAGATCGGGGTCAGGCTTGCACTTTGCACTTTAGGGAGTCGGGGGATTGTGATAGGCTGAACGCATGGCACGGGCGCCGCGGTTGAATGTTGCGGCTATCATACACGCTCCTGCGGCTGCTGGAATCTGTGTGCGGGGGCGGCAAGGTCTTCCATCTCTTGCAAGTGGATATGCGTCTGTTGATTACTGGGTGGCACGCCCCTGAGGCGCGAAGGGCGTGGTCAACAAGTGCCGTAGCGTGGGGCAAGTGAGTGCGGCGTTTCGGGCGCGTCGTTTGGGGACCTTAAGGGACCCACTCGCTTGCGCTTCGAGCTTGTACGCGCTGACGCGTGTGGCATGCAAGCACGCAGGGTGGGGCAAGCGGACCGAGCGTTTCGGGTGCGTCGTTTGGGGTCCTTAAGGGACCCACTCGCTTGCGCTTCGAGCTTGTACGCGCTGACGCGTCCGGCATGCAAGCACGTAGCGTGGGGCAAGTGAGTGCGGCGTTTCGGGCGCGTCGTTTGGGGTCCTTAAGGGACCCACTCGCTTGCGCTTCGAGCTTGTACGCGCTGGCGCGTGTGGCATGCAAGCACGCGGCGTGGGGGGCGTTTCGGGCGCGTCGTTTGGGGTCCTTAAGGGACCCACTCGCTTGCGCTTCGAGCTTGTACGCGCTGACGCGTGTGGCATGCAAGCACGCGGCCCTCTGTGTTTCGTCCGTGTTCCATCCGTGGCTTCCAATTTCCTCATTCGCCGGGTTCGGTAGCCGGCGCGATTTGAGGCCATGGATTGAACACGGATCAAACACGGATTGATGGAAGACGAAAAGGGGACTCGGGTGACACGGTGCAGATCGTCGCACGACTTACCCCGGCCCCGATATGGGCCTGCCCTGGCGTTCCCTTTCGCAAGCGCTTACCCTGGGGGCTGGCGAGTTGGGCCCCGTCAGGGCCGGACGGTTTGAGGAAGATATCCAAGAACGGCCGGGAGGCGACGAATAGAGGGGAGGGGAGGAGGAATCGGATGGAGGGGCAGGATTGTCCAAATCGAGGAATGTCGTTACGTTGAGAGGGAGGAATCGGGCCGCGCTGAGCGGTTTGACTTGTCTGCTGTTCTACCTTTCGAAAAGGAGTTTTGTCATGCGTACGATGCGTTGGCGGATGTTCACGGTGATGGCGGCTGTGGGGGCAGCTTCCTTCGGCGGCCTGATCCGGGCCGAGGAGACGACCGAGCAGGTTGTGGCGAAGCTCAAGGCGAAAGCCGGGGCGGTAAAGACCGTTCGCGCCGACCTGGAAATGACCATGTCCATCATGGGGCAGACCGTCAAGATGGATGGCAAGGCGCTCATCGCAACGCCTGACAAGATGCACATGACGATGGCGATGAACCTTGGCGCGATGAAAATGGACCAGACGATCGTTTCCGATGGCGCGACCGTATGGACGTATCAGCCTACGCTGAAGTTGGCGCACAAAATCGATGCCGCAAAGGTCGCTGCCGAAACGGGTATCGAGCAGGCAGGGCAGCAGACCAACGACCTCACGAAACCGTTGGCAGGGTTGGCGCCGGAAAGCGTGAAGCTGCTGCAGACGGAAAAGACCGACGGCGGCGAGGTCTTTGTCTTCGAGGGGGTGCCTGCCTTGCCCAAGATGCCGCAGGTCCCGTTCAAACCGGCCAAGATGCAGGTTTCGGTTGGCGCAGAAGATGGGCTGCTACGGAAGTCGGTCATGTTTGACGCCGACGGGAAGGAAATGATGTCGCAGGCCTACACCAATGTCGAGGTGAACGTCGACATTCCCGAAGATACCTTCCAGTTCACTCCGCCCGAGGGCGTGCAGGTAACCGACATGACCGAAGACGTGCTGAACATGCTGAAGGCCATGAAGGAGAAAGAGGAGTAGCTCCCGGGTATTGCGATACATGGTGCAAACAGAGGACGGCTGACCGGAAGGCGGGGAAGGGAAGAGACTGCCATGTCACTCTACGATCCGATGTACGAACCGCCGGCGGACGATCGTTTCGGGCCGCCGGAAGACGAGTCGGAAGATGATGGGGCCGCCGGCTCGTGGTCCTTCGACATCTCGCAGGCGGACCTGATCGGACTGGTTGTTGTGGTGGCGATCCTGGTAGTGTTGACGCTTTGGCTCGGCGCCCCGATTGTGATGGTTATCCTGGGCGGGGCGGCAGGTGGGTTCGTCACCGCGCTGGTTTGCCCCTATGTCGGTTGCGATCACGTTCTGGACGATATCCGAGTCGATATTCTCAAGTGTCTGGCATTGGCCGGCTATCTGATTCTGGGTTTCTGGGGTGTGGTGGCAGGAATCCGGGTCATCGTCGAAAGCGTCCACGGTCCGGGCGCCCCGCTTTTCCTTTCTCGCGGCATCATGATTGTGTTCTTGTTTACGTTCTTCTTTCTGGGCAAGGTCCTGTGGATGGATAGCGGTAAGCTCGAGTATACCGTCGTCACTTTGGGAACCTTGTTTGGCGCCCTCGCGACCGTAGCTGTGGTTGCTTAGCGTACAGAGAAGGCTATCCCAACTCGAACCCGGCTGCCGCGTAGACCTGTTCGGCTTGCCCGGTATGCGTTGGCGTGCCGAGGCACATGCGCGTCAGGTCTCGTCGGGGTGTGAAGCCGAGCCGTTCGGCCAAGGCGGTCGCATGCGGATTGCCGCCTGGAATGTCCCAATACACCTGCCGGCCGGCGAGGGCATTCAGCAGGTTGGTCACGATGGCTTCGGCCGTTTCGGCATTTTGGGCAATGATTGGGCCGATGTAGTCGGCCTCGCGTCCGAGGCGTGAGAGACCGAAACCGTGGGGCGTTGTGCGGCCGTCGGCAAGCCACCCTCGCCCGTGGTTTAGCAGCCTGGCCAGCAATGAGCCCCGTACGACCCCAAACGCCGATTCGTCGAGTGATCGGATCGATTCCAGGTCGGCAGGCGTCATGGCGCGGCCGCGATTGCCCTGTTGTTCCGAAGCGCAAGCTGCGCCTGCATAGCGGATGATGGGGCGTTCGTCGTGGAAGCCCATTTTCCGATAGACCTGGCGGCCGGCATCGGTCGCATCGAGCCACGCCGACCGGACGCCGCGGCGTCGCAGTGCGGTGAGACAGCGTTCGACCAGCATGGTGGCAATTCCTTGTTGCCGGAACTCCTGCTCGACCAGGACCATTCCAATCCAGCCGAGTTCCTGGCCGTAGGTGACGACGCTGGCCGTACCGCAGCGGCAGCCATCGTCGTCGGCCACAAAGACGCCTTCGGGTTCCAGTTCGAGCAGTAGTCGCCAGTCGTTGGGCAACTGGTTCCATCCGGCCTGGTAGGAGAGTTCCCAGGCCCAGGGGACATCGGACGCCTGCATGAGACGCACCTTGATCATCGACGCACCACTCCTCTTGCGATCCGACGGATTCTGTCACCGTCTATCTGAAGAGTATCCGGTTGCTGAAGCGGGGTCAACCGTTGGTTGGAGTTGGGGCTTGTCGCGCCAGAGCCATGGTCAGCCGGCTACAAGAGACGGGGGCACCCGGGATATTTCCCTCCACGAATCGCCGCCGCCGGCGGCGATTCGTGGAGGGAAATGGGGGATCAGGGGGCCGCTTGTAGCAAACAGACCACCGCTCCGGCCGGGCGAGCCGGCCGGTGGCGTCTGAGACCAACGAGATGACTGGCATGGGGAATGGCGCTACGACCACGCCCTTCGTGCCTCAGGGCGTGCCAGCCAATAAGCAAGGAATCTTGCCGCACCTGCGAAAGCGTGCAACTTGCACGCCGTGAGATGGGGTACTATCCTATCGGTGTCAAAGGCTTGGCCGGGGCGGTTGGGGCAGGGCTGCAAGCAGTTTGAGCGGAAGCGTATCCAGGAGAAGCGGCAATGAAGATGTATGGAATCTGCGTGTGTGCTGCGGCCGTTCTCGGCATGGCCGCCGGCGCGGGATTCGGACGTGATAACGCAACGGCGCCGTTGACTCGCATTCGCTTGGGCGACGATCAACTGGTCGTCGGTCGCGACGGCGGACTGGCCCTGTTGCGCGGCGAGCAGGTTCTTATCCGCGGCTCACGTCTGGTGATTGCCGGCGAAGGTTGGCGTGGCAGTGCGAACCAGGCAAGTGCCGTTGCTGCAGAAGGCTTTCCTCGATGCCAGGAGTCCGTGTGCGAGTTTCGCGGCGCCATGGTCGAACCCGTGGCCGGTGTGACCTGGTCGTATCGGCAGCGAGTCGAGCCCGTTGCCGGCGGTGTCCGCATTGAATACGTCGTTTCGCCTGCCGCCGACTGCAAGCTGTCGGAGGCGTGCGTGTTCCTGGATCTGCCTGTGGCCGTGTGGTCCAATCGGCCCGTAACCTTATGGCCTTCGGCCGAAGGGACATTTCCGGTCGAGCCGCCCAAACGGCGGCATTTCATCAGCGGGGCGACGAAGCGGCTGCTGCTCGGTGCTCCGGGTTCCGGCCGGGTCGGTCTTGCTTTCGACGGTGTAACACTGTGCACCGTGCAGGACGGCCGCGATTTCGGCGCAGACTGCTATCAGGCATATCCGCGGATTCTCACCGGCAGCGAGGCGAAAGCCGGTCAGGAGTACCGGTTGGCAATGACCATTCTGCCCGACGATCTCACCGAGGTGACGATCCCGCGGATTGCACTGGAAAGCCAGGGCGAGCCGGGACTGAATGTGCTCGGCGGCGAACCGGCGACCGTACCGCAATACGAGCGGTACGAGGTCTCGTTTCAGGCGACCGGCGCCTGGAGAAACCCGTACGATCCTGAGCAGGTGGCGATCGATGCGACGTTTCACGGTCCCGACGGCCGCGATCGGAGCGTACCGGCGTTCTATTTCCAGGATTACGAGCGTTCGGATCTTAACGGCGCCGAGTTACTTGTGCCGCACGGGGCCCCGGTGTGGAAGGTGCGATTCGCGCCGCCCGTGCCGGGTGCGTGGAAGTGGTCATTGCGGATGGTCAACCGAGGGCAGACGATAGAAACGCCCGAGCAGACATTCCACTGCACGCCTGCAAAGGGTGACCATGGCTACGTGCGTGTTTCCCGAGAGAATCCACGCTACTTCGAGTACGACGATGGTGCACCGTTCTTCGGCATCGCCATGAACATGGCAACCTTGGGGGCCGGGCGACTCAGTTCGGCCGACCGCTGGTATACGCGTTTCGCTGCGGCAGGCGGAAACTGCGTTCGGTCCTGGTGGTGTGCCGACGGTACGGATCTGGAGAGCCATGTTTCGGGGCGTCCGGACATCGGGCTGGGTAAGTTTCGGCAGGAAGATAGCTGGCGCATCGACTATCTGCTGGGCCTGTGCGAACGGCATGGGATGGCCATGATGTGCTGTATCGAGACACAGCAGGCGTTGCGGCGCGACGCGTGGTGGGACAGCTTCACTTGCAATCGCGCCAATGGCGGTCCGCTGGCGGTTCCGGCCGAGTTCTTCACCAATGCCGAGGCTGCCCGGCTGTTTCGCAACCGTTTGCGTTACATCGTGGCCCGCTGGTCCTACTCGACCGCCGTTCACGGCTGGCAGTTCTGGAATGAGGTGAACGCCTCGAACAACTTCGCGCCGGAACCGGTGGCCGCCTGGCATCGCGACATGGCCGTCTATTTGCGTGGCATCGATCCGGCGGGGCACATCATCCATACGAACTTCGGCAATATGGACGGCTATGGCCAGATTGACGGCATGCCGGAAATGGAAGTCGTCTCGACGAACATCTACTCCCGCCGCGACATGGCACAAACGGGCATCTGGGGCACGCGGTACATGACGTCTCGCTACCAGAAGCCCTTCATCCTGACCGAATACGGCGTTGGGCATCACGGCGGCTGGATTGACGAAGATCCGACCGGTGTTATTGTTCATAACGGCCTTTGGGGGCCGCTCACCAATGGCAGTGCCGCCACCGGCATGCCCTGGGGCTGGAGCAACTGGATCGATCCGCAGGATATGTATCACTACTGGCAGCCGGTTGCTCGACTGGTGGCCGGTGTTCCCTTCTCCCGGCGGCAGTGGAAACCGGTCGAGGTCGCCAGTTTCACGTTTTGCGACGGCGGGCATGTGCCTTACTACGCCGACGTCTTTGTTGAAGGCTGGCCGCGCAACTACGCGTATACGCTCTGCCCGGAAGGGCGCCCCGAGGTATTCGGCATCGATGCCGAAGGCCAGGCGCCGGAGGAGGAAAGTCTCTCGGCCACGCTACGTGCAGGTGAGCAGTGTACCTTCGCCGCCACGTTTCCGGTGGACGGCACGTTTGTGGTTCACGTTCCTGAAATCTCTGAATGGGGCAAGCCGGTGCTTCGCGTTGCCGTCGATGGTCGCGAAGCGATTACGCAGCCGCTGCCTCACAAGGAAGGCGAGCCGTGGGCCTACTGGCAAGCGTTTTCCGTGCCGGTGCCTGCCGGGGCGCATCGGCTTTCGGTGAGTAACGCAGGCGGCGGCATGTTCTGGACGGCCTACGAACTCCAGCGGTTCCGTCGCCGCGAAGGCCCCGACCTGGACTTGAGCGGCATGTACTGCGACGATATCGTTCTGCTATGGCTGCGGAATCCGAAATTTATCTGGCTCTGCCAGCGGGAAGGTCGTTCACCGTCGCCTCAGCCCGAAGGCACGCTTCTGCTTACCGGCATTGCCGACGGTACCTACGACGTCCTCTGGCTAGAGACCACCACCGGCGAAGAACTCGGTACGGGTACTGTTGTTGCCGAGGGCGGCCGGCTCCGCCTGCCCACGCCGTCCATAACCCGAAGTGCCGCGGCGAAACTGGTGCGTAAATAGTCTCCTGGCAATGACGTAAGCGAGTCCAGTGACAATTCAGTCCGTTGTCTTCCTTGGGAAAGGAGCGACCCATGAACCTTCGCGACATCCGTACGGTGATCCTGACTGCCGTGGCGGTGATGGTCTTGACGCACTCGGGCAGCCCTGCACTCGCTGCTGAAGGTGGTGCTGACGAGACGAGGGAGGTTCGCAAGGTTCGTTCGCGGACTGGCGACGTTGAGATTGTCGATCCGTACTCGCAGGTTAAGTGGGATACGGTGAAGTACGTGCATTCGTTTTCGCATCAGCATGGCCACGATCCCCAGGTGCTGTGGGACATGGGGTTTCGACACCTGCCCCTGTCGAACTACTATCCGTCACGGCCGGTCTATCCGCTGCCGGGCGGTTTTGTGGAGAAGTATCCGGACGCCCTTGGTGCGCCCAATGCCGAACAGCACAGTACCATCGACTCGGGCATTCACTTCAACGCAATTGGGAGCTGGTACACGACGGGTTACGGAGAGAGCCCGCGTCTGAAGGCTGGCGCCGCGCCAATTGAACACGTCTTCACCAGTCTGAGTGTATTCAATGCGAAGAACTCGCCCTGGGTTGGGATCTATCGTCTGGACTTGAGAATTGCCGGACTGTCGGGAGCGGACGGTGAGCCGGCTGTCGCGCTGACCGTCGAAGGGGCCGTCGAGTGCAACCGTAAGACGTTTGCGACCGTCGGCGATGGAGCCATACGACGGCGGCGTCTTACTGAAGAATCGCCGGGCGCGATCAATTTGAAGACCCTATCGGACCGGGTAAAGGTTCGACTGGATTTCGACCCCGCCTCGACACGCATCACGCAGTTTCGCATGATGCAAGGGACGAACCGACCATGGCGCGACGCGTTCCATGCTGCCCTGGACGGAACGGGAACCGACGAACACGGGCAAGCGACGGAGGGGCTTCTGTTTCCCGATGCCGGCGGCATTACGATCAATCACCCGCATAGCCCGCTGCCGTCTCTGTTGGACATGCTCGATTTCGATCCGCGTGTGTTGGGAATCGAGGTATGGAACTACCACCGGGCCTTCGGCGGAGAATCGATGGAGTTCTATCAGCGCTGGGACGAGATTCTGAAGACCGGTCGGCGCTGCTACGGTTTCTTTGTGAAGGACCACGGTACGTTCGACAGGGGCCGGAACGTGTTGCTGACGGCATGGGCGCCGGAGGCCACGCGACAGGAGCGGGAGCATGAAGCATTGCGTGCATATCGCGAAGGCCGCTTCTTCGGACTACTGGGCGCCCTGGCAGTGGACGACGCGGGCCGAATCACGGTCCCCTACGACTACAGCAAGTTCCGATTCGCCGGTATTGCCGTGTGGGCCGACTCGACAGGCCGACGGGTCGGGGTCAGTGCATCGGTTACGGGAGCCGATCGCAACAGGCGGCCGAACACCCAGATTCGCTTCATAACCGATGCCGGCGTGGCCCACATCGCCGCAGGCGAAGAGGCCTATTTCGCCTTTCCTCGCGATTCGTCCGACACGATCACCTGCCGATACGTTCGGATTGAAGCCTTCGCCTATCCGGACACGCATCTAAACGGCAAGCCGCTTACGGCCGAGGCACTGGCGGCGATGAACGTTCATGAGATCTCTTGCATCCACGATCGGCTTGGGCCTTCCGGTTCGAGCAAGATCGACACCACGGGCCAGTCCCCGATTCCCGTCGTGGACATGCTGTTTTCACAGCCGATTCTCATACGGCCAGTCGATCGGGGGCAGAACTGAACGGTCCACCCGTCGTGTGTCAATCGGCTTTGCCGCACCGTGGGATCAACCGCATTCCCAGCCCGCGGAACAGAACGTGGAGGTCTTCGGTTGTCCATTGCTCACGGCCAATGTCGGGGTCGGCCATGTCGACGCGCTGGTTTGGTGCGAAGTCGAATAGCAGTACGGAGTGGATAGTACCCGGCGTCCAACTGTATTGCTGTTGGTAGATCGGATCGACCTCGCCGCTGCGCGGGATGCCGACCGAGAGGATCAGCCATCCGGGTACAAGCTGCCGTAGTGCGTCGGCCGTGCAAGTGAATACCTGCACGGTGTAGGGAGTGCCTGCCGTCTTGATTTTCAGGCCGCGGTAGAGTCCCTGCCACGTCGTTCCTCGGCGAGTGAGGCACAACTCGGCCATCTCTTGCTCGGTGGCAGGGATGCCGTGGCTGGCGAGCATGGTAGCGGCACAGGCAGGCGTGCAAGTGAATGGGGTGGTTTGGCGACAGATCTGGTCGGCATTCCACTGGTTAGCACACTTCGGCGGCAGCCCAAGCAGTGGCTGCACGGCGGCGAAAAGACCGGTCAGGACCAGGGCGGCTATCGGCCAACCCCTGCGCAGCCAACCACCCGACGTATGCCGCCATACCAGGGCGGCAAGAAGGGCTGCGAAGATCGGGAACCAGTTGGCCAGGACGATCAGGTTCGAGAAGGGCAAAGCCCGGACCAATAGGGCGCTATCGCGGAGAAAGACGGTATACAGCCCCATGGCTGCCATGACCGCCACCATCAGGAGCAATCCCTGCCGGCGCGAAGAAGTCTGAGGGAACCGGACGACTACGGCGAACATCGCCGCGCTGACCGCCAGAACCAGCGTCAGCCCCAGATACAGATCCAGCATAGGCGCCACCTCGCAATCGTGCCGGCGTCCCGTTGGCGTCAGGCATCGTTTGAGGCTGTATTCTAGCACGGCCGCACAAATTCCGCCATATCAGTAGGGTGCAGGAATGCGGGGTTCTTTCGGAGCATACACTGACGCGATAGAATGCGAAGAGAGAGGTCTGCGCCGTGTACCTGTATGAATGCAGTTCAGACACATGGACGCCCTTGTTCATTGCGACACAATAGCGTATCGAGGACCAATGACAATCCCACGGAAGAAGCCTGGAGAGAAGGCGCCGCCAGGACCGGAGGTCACGCGGGAACTGTTTCTTGCGTGGCGATCGCCACGCGAGGGTTCAGCGAATCCGTCGACGATGACCAATCCGGTATTGAGATGCAGGCTATCTGCGCGGCGCCGGAACTCCGTCAGTATGCTTCTCAGATGGAAGCGGCAATGGAGTCGTTGGGCAAGCCGAGCCTGCACGATAGGCTTGGTTGCGCACCGGATTTGGACTTGTTTGGGCGTCTGTATGTGCCCTCGGAACGGCACACGGCGTTGCCGGATGTTGAAGATGAACACGGGGTTACGCGAATTGAGATTCGAGGCGTGGTGGTCCGGTTCGTTCAAGATGACGACAGTGTATACATGACCGTAGAAGGGACGCTTTCAGAAACGGTTTGTGAGAGCGTTGCAGTTGAACTGAAAGACAAGCTTTCTGAGTTAGAGTGTACTCCGTATCGGATGGTTCGCCTTGCCTAAGGACGACGCAAAAGCAGCTTCGCGACACCAGTTTCCCCACCCGGACTTGTTCCGGGGGATGAGTGACTGATCAGCTACAACCGAACTTCAGAAAGACTCCCTTGTCTCCCGCGGTGTTTTTCTTACGACGCACCTTGTTTGATCGATTTACGATGAACTCTTTCTGCGAACAGGTGCATTCATCGAATCGGTACACATGAAGCTCTACGACGAACTCGAACAGCCGCAATCGGCCGCCCAGGTAGCAGCAGCTTTCGGAATGCCTGCTGCCGTAACGGAGGCGTTTCTTGACCTTCTGGAAGCCCGCAACCTGCTGGTTCGCTCCAATGGCACCTATGCCAACAGTCCGGTGGCTTCCGAATACCTCGTTTCGCACGCTCCGTTCTATCAGGGCGACTGCATCGAGCTGCATCAACGATCTGAAAGCCGCAATGCAAAGGGCCGGTTTGACGGATCTGAGAACCGGCACATCGGGTTTTCACAAAGAGAACCAGATTCTGGCCGCTCGAGTACCGGAACGGTAGGAACAAGTGTCCTGCCGGACTTGAAACGTCTGCGGCGTTTGCCGCCGAGGGATGCCGGAGGAAGATGTATCAGGAGGCGGCGTGGTGTCGCAGCGAACGTGAGCCTCTTCCGTTTCTGGGTGCAGACCGCCCTGGTTGGAGTCCCGCCTTTAGGCGGTCTTTTCTTTCCGGCTGAAGCCGGGACTCCAACGAGTCGCTGTTCGCACCTGGCAACGGAAGAGCCTTTGATTCATTCAGCAGAGCGAGGCGGGCGTTGCAGGCTGCTGCCGCGGCGCAAGGCGTCGGGGCCGAAGCGGGTTTTGAGCTGGTCGGCGACGGCGTCTACCTGGCTCTGTTTGCGACGTTCGTCCTGGTCGAACAGCAGGCCCTGGACCAGGCCTTCTTCCTCCAGGCCGCTTATGCCCATGCCCAGCAGTCGCACCGGCATGAAGCCGCTCGGAAGACGCTGCCGCAAAAGGGTATCGGCTGCCTGCCATAGCTCCTGGGTAACGTCCGTCGGAACGGGCAAGGTTTGCGAGCGCGTGGAAAGAGAGAAGTCGGCGAATCGGACCTTCAGGTGCACGGTTCGGCCGTGAAGACCGTGCCGGCGCAGTCGCCATGCAACCTGCTCGGTCAGGTCCATCAGCCAGGCTCGCAGGATGTCCAGGTCGGAAACGTCGCGTTCGAACGTTGTTTCGTGCGAGATGGACTTGGCCTCCCGTTCCGGCACGACGGGCCGCGCGTCTTCGCCATGGGCCAGTCGCCAAAGATGCTCTCCGTTCGAGCCGAGACGCGTTTTGAGCGATTCCAGAGGCCATTGGCGGAGTTGCGCGATGGTGTGAATGCCCAGCTTCTCGAAGGTCTTGCTCCCTTGCCTGCCGACGCCCCAAAGACGTTCGACAGGCAATGGATCGAGGAACTCGCGGACCCGGTCGGGCGCGACCACGACGAAGCCGTCGGGTTTCTCCAGATCGCTGGCGATCTTGGCCAGGAACTTGTTCGGCGCGACACCGACCGAGGCCACCAGACGCAACTCGTCGCGAATTGCCTGCTTGATCTGCCGGCCGATCTCGACCGCGGGGCCGAACAGCGATTCGCTGCCGGTGACGTCGAGAAACGCTTCATCGAGCGAGAGTGGTTCGACCAGTGGAGTATAGCGCTCGAAGATGTCGCGCAACTGTCGTGAGATTTCGGCATACAGGCCGACGCGTCCCGGAAGGAACACGGCGTGCGGGCAGAGGCGCCGGGCCGTTACCGTGGGCATGGCGCTGTGAACGCCGTAGCGCCGGGCAAGGTAGTTGCAGGCGGAAACCACGCCCCGCTTTTCGGCCGAGCCACCCACAATGACCGGCTTGCCGACCAGTTCCGGCCGTTCTCGCTCCTCAACCGAGGCATAGTAGGCGTCCATGTCGACGTGGAGGATCATCGCTGCATTCTACCTTGACAAGGATTGCCCGTCACGTCGCCTCTAACGCCAGCGATAGGCAGTCAGTCCCGCCAGGTCTCTGACGAACACGTCTTCGCCGGCCACGGCAAGGTGTGCCCAGCAGTTCTCGGTGACCTTGCGAGAATCGAGCAGATGGAACTGCTCGGGATCCAGACGGATCAGGTAGAGGTCGCCCCGCTCGTCGAGGGCCAGAAGCTTATCGCCGTTGGCCACCAGGCTCCAGTACTGACCGAACGCCTGCGGCCGCGAAACCGTTCAGGACGGACAGCATCGTGTCGTGCTTCCCGCGCCGTTACAGGTTAATGCCGATTTTACCAGCGCGAAGGACAAGGGCATAGCGGAAGTACTGGAAACGGCGGTGGGTGTTCTTTTGGCGCGCCCACTGGAACGTGCTTTCGACCAGGGCCGCAGGCAGCCGTTCGCTTGCCGGGCGTTCGCTATTGTTGACCCGATCAACCACGTCGTCGATGAATCCGTCTTCCTCCGGCCTTGCCGTGTGGAGCGCCGTCTTCATCTCGTCGGCCGAGACACTCAGCCGTTGCGCCGCGTATGCCGCCGACGTGGCCAGAATTGCAGCAAACAGGGCAAACAGCACAAAACGGGTTGACTTAAGCATGGTCAGCAGGCTCCCATTGGTAGGGCGAACCGTAGCCGCCCGGGGCAAAACTGGCAAGAGACAGCCGAACAGGCCATCGTGCGAGGCGGCTTGTACCGCAAATATCCGGGACGAGGCAAGGGCAGTTCTTCGGCGGGCGTCCGAGGAAACTGCTCGGCTTAGATGCTGCAAGACAAGGGGCACCGGACGAGTCGGCCGGTGGCGACTTCATGGTCCTCACCATCGCCGATTTCAGTGCTTCTTTCTGGTATTCTAAGCCGGACAGTCTCTGAAGGCGGGACTCCAACCTTTGCAGCCTGCACCCAGACAAAGGGACTCTGCCACTCTCGGGCGGGGGCCTCAGGTCTGCATAACGCTTGACATGCGGCCCGGCCGATAGGACACTGGATCGGAGTTGTGTATATCCCGCCTTGTTCCCCGGGGCGATCTTTCCGGGGTCAACCATGCCACCCTGAAGGAGAGTTCCCATGAAGCGACACGGCTATCGTTGTTCACGTCGAGGGTTTCTCGGCGGTGCTGCGGCGTCGCTGGCCGCGCCCCTGCTCATCCCGCGCCACGTACTGGGCGACGACAACAATGCCCCGGCCAACGAGAAGATCGTGATGGGCGCGATCGGCATTGGCAAGATGCTCTACGGCTCCCACCTGCCGCACTTCGTACGCAAGCCCGAAGTCAAAATGGTGGCGGTGTGCGACGTGGATACCACGCGTCGCGAGGCCGGCAAGAAGCGGGTGGACGACGAGTACAAGAACACGGACTGCGCGGCGTACGTCGATTATCGCGAGTTGATTGCGAGGAAAGATATCGACGCCATCGTGTGCGCCACGCCGGACCACTGGCACAGTCTGGTCATTCTCGAGGCGTGCAAGGCCGGCAAGGACATCTACTGCGAGAAGCCGCTGACGAACACGATCACCGAAGCGAAGGTTGTTATGGATGCCGTGAAGGCGTCGGACATCATCTTCCAGACGGGCAGCCAGCAGCGTTCGGACAACAACTTCCGATACGCATGTGAACTGGTTCGTAACGGCCGGATTGGCAAGATCACGCGGGTCGAGGTTGGCGTTGGCGGCCCGCCCCGCCCGTGCAATCTGCCCGGCGAAGAGATGGAGCCCGGCCTCGATTGGGACCGTTGGCTCGGGCCGGCGCCCATGCGGGAATACAGTTCGGTCTTGAGCCCGCGTGGCGTGCACGACCACTTCCCGTCGTGGCGAGCCTTCTGCGAATACGGCGGCGGCGGCATGACCGACTGGGGCGCACATCACTTCGACATCGCCCAGTGGGGCCTTGGCATGGACGAGTCCGGGCCGGTGGAAATCGTTCCGCCCGAAAAGCCTGGCCAATCCCACGGCGTGAAGTACATCTACGCCAACGGCGTTGAAATGATCCACGGCGGACGCGGCGGTGTCACGTTCTTCGGCGCCGACGGCGAGATCTTCGTCAACCGCGGCAAGCTCGAAAGCAAGCCGGACGACGTCATCAAGAAGCCTATCGCCGACAACGAAATCCACCTGTACAAAGCGGCAGGCGGCGGTCACGGCGGCCATCGCGAAGATTGGCTCGAATGCATTCGCACTCGCAAACAGCCGAACTGCCCGATCGAAATCGGCGCCCGAACCGTCACCGTCTGCCATCTGGGCAACATTGCCTACCTGCACGCCGAGGAGCTGCAGGGCAAGTCGCTGAAGTGGGATCCGGCCAAGTGGGAGTTCGTCGGCAACGACGCCGCCAATGCATGGCGGAATTATCCCTATCCCCGGCGCGCCGGCTACGAATTGCCCGGCGCTTGAACCGGGCAACGGCAAAAGTGCATGACGGCCAGTAGTAGGTGGTTCCGGTTGTTGCGGCAGCCGAAACCACCTGCACGCCGTCTTCTTCCACCTAGAAATGGAGATACCAATCGTGAAACGGATTCCGGCAACCCTGTCCCTTTGCCTGGCGCTGCTGATTGCCGGCTGCCAACCCACAGAACCGCCGGCCGAGGTGCCATCCTCGGCAGATCCGCCTGCGGCCGCCGAGGAACCTGCTGCGGACGAGGCTCAACCTGCGTCTGGCGATACCGCATCGGAATTGCCCCAGGCGGCGGCTTCGGCCGAGGTGGAACCCGAGCCGTCGAAATACACGGCGGAGCAGATTGCGGCCGCGCGGGAACTGGCCGAGCAGCTTGGCGCGAGGATTACGGAGGACGCGAAGGGGAATGTAACGGGGCTCGACATGGCCGCCGGGCGCAGTTGGGTGGACGACAGCCAGATGCAGGAGATTCTCGTTTTCGAGAAGCTCGAATCGCTTACGCTCGAAGGGCCCAGCATTTCCGAGGTTCTGGCCCCTCGCATTGCCGAACTGAAGAACCTCAAGTCGCTCGCTCTGCGGAATACGCTTATCGGTGACGACGGAATTGCTCAGCTTACCGATCTGCCGGCTTTGCGAGTCATCGACCTGCGTGTGGCCCCCATGGTGACCGACGCGGCCATGGAGTCGCTTGTGCAGATGCCCGAGTTGCGCGCCGTTCGCGTTCTGGGCTGCAATATCTCGGATGCCGGAGTGGCTACGCTCCTTGCGCTGCCGCACTTGACCGAACTCGACGTGCGCAACTGCCGCAACGTGACCAAGGAAGGCATTGAACAACTGGCCGCGAAGAAGACGCTCCGCATGTTGAAACTGGGCGGGCCGGGTATTGACGACGGCATTCTGGAGCTGGTGGGGCAGATGACCCAGTTGACCGGGTTGACGCTGGACAATTGTGCGATTACCGATGCAGGCGTTGCCAAGTTGGCGGAACTGCCGCTGGTGGATTTCACCGTTTATCAGTGCGCCAACGTGACGGACGAGGGGCTTGCCGTGCTGGCCCACTACGAGGACTTGGAGTCGCTTGAACTGAGTGACGTGGCCGCAACCGGCGCCGCGCTGGCGAAACTGCCCAATCCGGCGAAGCTCGCCTCGCTGAATCTGGCCCAATCGCGAGTCTCGGATGCCGAGCTGTCCCATTTGACGCGTTTGACCGGGCTGAAGAAGCTGAACGTGAGCCAGACCGTCCTGACCGACGCCGCGGTGGAAACGCTCGGTGCGCTGAAGTCGCTTAAACAACTGATCGTAACCCAAACCCAGATGACCGAAGACGGTGTGGCCCGGCTGGGCAAGGCCCTGCCCGATTGCACGGTCCAGGCGAACTGATCCGGCGCGCGAGAAGGTGTATGGTGCGGTCTGGACGGTCCTGCGCTACGGGATCGCAGGATCGTTTATTATGAGTCATGGCGGCGTTTCTGCCCTGAGTCACAATCCTTGTTGCCCGGCAACGGGTATGGGAGCAAAGAGATGAAGAGTATCGCCCGTTTTCTGGCGGCTGCGGCAGCCGTGCTTGTTGTATACCATGTCGTTCCGGCCGTGTGTGGCGAGCCGACCAATGCCCAGGAGGCGGCAGCAAAGAAGCAGGCGGAAGAGGCCGCCGTCGACGCGAAGTACCAGGCGTTGGTTGCAACCCTTTCGCCGGAAGAGCAGGCGTGGGAGAAGCTGCTGCAGGAAAACCTGGGCGGCTTCTACCTGCCCATTCACAAGCGGCAGAAGATTGCCGGCACGAGCAACGCTTGGGATTTCGTCAAGGACGATCCGGCGCTGCCACGCGTGCTATTGATCGGCGATTCGGTTTCTCGCGGCTATACGCAGGCGGTGCGCAAGGCATTGGCCGGCAAGGTGAATGTGCACCGTGCGCCGGAAAACTGTGGCCCCACGGCGAACGGGTTGAGGAAGATCGATATCTGGCTCGGCGACGGCAAGTGGGACGTTATCCACTTCAACTTCGGCATCCACGATCGCAATACGCCCATTGCCGACTACACCGCTCGTCTTGAAAAGCTGGTCGAACGCATGAAACAGACGGGCGGCAAAGTGATTTGGGCCAGCACCACGCCCATTCCCGATAGCCCCGATGGGAAACAGACGGCGGCCTCGATCGTCGAGCGAAACCGAGCCGCGGCCGAGGTCATGGCACGCCACGGCGTTCAGACGGACGACCTGTTCAGCTTCATCGCGCCGCATTTGGCCGATGTCCAGCCGCCCAACGACGTCCATTTCAGCGGCAAGGGCTACAGTCTGCTCGGCGGGCAGGTGGCCGAGGCCATCGAAGCGGCTTTGGCCAGGAAATAGTCATGCCATTGGCGCGCGTCGGGCAGAAGCTGGCGGCTGCTATTTGTTCTTTGAGGGCGGCAGACCCTCTCCGCGACGGTACTGCCCGGGCGTCTGGCCCACGGTCTTCTTGAATAGCGTGGCCATCGATTCGACGTGGTAGAAACCTGCCAACTCGGCAATCTTCGCAAGGGGGTAATCGGTCATTGCGAGCAGGCGTTTCACGTGCCCCAACTGGATGCGAATGATCTCGTCGCGAGGCGAGCGATTCAGCAGTGCGGTGAAGCGACGTTCCAGGGTTCGCCGCGAGATGGAGACATGTTTCCAGACCTCATCGACGCTCAGCCCATTGCAGGCGTGTTCGCGGATATAGCGCAGCGCCGCGGCAACGTCCGGATCGTCCACGGCTACCAGGTCCGTCGACTGCCGAGCGACAACGCCACGCGGCTTGACCAGAATGCTCTTGCCTTGAGAGGCTTCTCCCTGCATCAATCGGTCCAATACGGCGGCGGCCTGGTAACCCGCCTCCTCGGGACTCTGCTCGACGCTCGAGAGTGGCGGCCACGATAGCCCGCAAATGACTTCATCGTTATCGACTCCGACGACCGCCACTTCTTCGGGGACATCCAGGTTGCTGTCGCCGCATACCATGAGCACCTGGTGGGCGCGGAGATCGTTGCAGGCCATCAGGCCGACCGGTTTCGGCAGCGATCGAAGCCAGGAAGCCAACGTTTTCTCGCGCCGCAGCTCGTAATCCTCTCCGGCGGCAATCAAGGTCTTGTGGCGCTGGCGGGCCGGCGTGTAGACGTTGACCTCGTAACCGGCCCGCGCCAGGTGGCGGACGAAACAGCGGCATCGCTCGTCGGACGAGTAGATCCCCGGAAGGCCGCAGTAGGCAAACTGCTTCAGCCCCCGTTCCATCAGATGCTCGGCGGCCAGCCGGGCGATGGACTCGTTATCGGTCAGGATCGCAGGGATGGAACTGGGCGTCTTGTGCTCGAACAGATCCACCACCGGCAGGTTGAACTGCTGGATATAGGCGGCCAGCTTCCGGTTTTCGATGCGGGCGATCATGCCGTCGCCCTGCCATTTTTGCAGCCAGGAGGGGGCTGCGTCGGACAGTTTCCGCTCGGTATGGTACACCCGCCAATGGCCATGCGCTTGAACGTACTGGCCAATTCCTCGCAATACGCCGCGGCCATAAGCCCGCGACCACTCCACAAGCAGGGCAACCCTGAAAATCGACGGCTTAGCTTGGGGCATATGTAACCCTCGCAGGAGGTATATTGGCGGCTCGAAGGAGCAGTACGTTTCCAAATGCAGGCAGTCTGTGTAGGTTGACGGCCAACGCCTGTTATAGCGAATCACTCCGTCTGACGCAAAGTCTTAGCCCTTTTGACGCATTGCACCATTGAGCACGTTATGCTCGCTCTGTAGACTCGATAGGAAGACGCAAATACCCAGGTTCATGTTCCACCAGGAGGATCGATCATGCAGAATCAAGATTCGTCGCAGGCTTCCCCTTCCCCGTCAACCTCGCGTCGGGAGTTCTTGAAGCGTGGCGGCCAACTGGCCGGCGGTGCGGCGTTGGGCGCGATGGTGGTGCCTCATGTCCACGCGGGTGAGGACAACACGATCCGGCTGGCCCTGATCGGATGTGGCGGGCGCGGCAGTGGCGCCGTTGCCAATGCCATGAACTCGCCGAATGGACCGGTCAAACTGGTCGCCATGGCCGACGTTGTTGAAGACCGGCTGACCCGGGCTCACGCAGCCCTGAGCAAGCGATTCGCTGATCGGATGGACGTTCCCAAGGAACGGCAGTTTGTCGGCTTCGACGCCTATAAGAAGGCCATCGATTGCCTCGGCTCCAGCGACGTTGCCATGTTGGCCAACTTCGCCTATTTCCGGCCGACGCAACTGGAGTATGCCGTCTCCAAGGGAGTGAATGTCTTCATGGAGAAGTCGTTTGCGCCCGACGCCCCCGGTTTGCGCCGGTTGATTCGCGCCGGAGAAGAGGCGAAGAAGAAGAACCTCAAGATTGCCGCCGGATTGCAGTGCCGGCATAGCGTGAACCGGCAGGAACTGATCAAGCGGATCCGCGACGGTCAGCTCGGCCAGATTCAGCTTATCCGCGCGTACCGGATTCATCCGGTCGGAGGGATGGGGCCCAAGCCGGCCGATTACAACGAGCTGTTGTGGCAGATCCGTAACTTCACGCGGTTCTTCTGGGTTTCCGGCGGGCTGTTCGCCGAGATGAATATCCACCAGATCGACGAGATCTGCTGGCTCAAAGGCGACCTGCCCGTCACCGCGCGAGGCATCGGCGGCCGCATTGCCAATAGCAAGGACCACGGTCAGGGGTTCGATTCGTTTTCCATCGAGTGGACGTTCCCGGACGGCACGAAGGCGCTCGACGGCGTGCGTTGGCTCGGGGGGCACTGCTTCAACGAGTTTGCCACCTACGTGCATGGTACGAAATGCGCCGCCCAGTTCTCCGGAAACATCCACCTGGGAACCACCCATACGTACAAAGACCAGCGTTGCGAAAAGGATAACATCGATTGGGAGGCGCCCAAGGAAACCTACAATCCCTGGGATGCCGAGTGGAACGTTCTTCTGGATAGCATTCGCAACGACAAGCCGCAGAATGAGGCCCATCGCGCAGCTATGTCGAACTTTGCCGACCTGATGGGCCGGGCCGCAGTCTACTCCGGCAAGGAGATCACCTGGGACGAGATGGTCAATTCCGAGTTCCAGCACTACCCCGGCAATATCGACGAGCTGGACTACGACAGCGAACCGCCCGTCAAGGCCGACGCAAACGGGTTCTACCCGGTGCCGGTTCCCGGCGTGTGGTCGGAGGTGTAGTGCAATCCGTATGGATTGACTTGCTGAAGTTGACCTGATAAAGGTGAAATGCCTGGGGCTCGGTTTTGCGACGGCTGCAAGACAGGCGTCGTCCATTGCGGGCCGGCGCCCCAGGTGCGCGTTCTTCTCGCGTTATCGGCTCTCGTTGTCGCGCGGAGGAGGATGGTAGGCATGGTCGAACCTGCCTGATGCGGTGTACTGAAGTACAAAGCAACAAGTTCATGAAATACCCAACGGAGTACGTATCATGCCGAATATCAAAACCGTGGCGGTAACCGGAGCCAACGGTAAGTTGGGCGGGCCGCTCTGCGAAGCCCTGGTGGCCGAGGGCTACCAGGTGTTTGCCGCCGACCTGCGATTGCCGATCGATATCGACGGCGTCGAGGAGGTGCAGCTTGACGTAGCCGATGCCGCGGGGGTCAACGACCTCGTGGCTCGCAGCGACGCGGTGATCCACTTGGCCTCGTGCAAGGAGAGTCGCGACGCCGTGATTGGCGTGAGCGCCCAGGGGACGTTCAACCTGCTGGAGGCGGCCGTACACAGCGGCCGGCCGCAACGGGTGATACTGGCCAGTGGCGACGCCGTCAATGGGATCTACTTCAACCGCCAGCCGGTTCCGATCAACGAAGCCATGCCCATGGTTGCCTATCCGGGCTATTACCCGCTTTCCAAGGTCATTGAAGAGACCATGTTCCAGGAGTATTTCTGGCAGGCGCGTGTGCCGACGGTCTGTCTGCGCATGTCCTGGATTCAGTGCGAGGACGACATCCTTTCGCACCTGACCGTGGCAGGCGAGGGATTCGGCGTGCCGGTCTGGACGGAACTGATGAACGACCAGCAGCGGGAAGCGTACTCGGACGGGCGCGACGCCGCCGTGGCCTTGCGTCATCCCGATGGCAAGCCGATGCGCCGGCACATCGTGGCCGTCGAAGACTGCGTTCAGGCCTATCTTCTGGCCTTGAAAACGGAAGGGATCGAGGGCGAGACGTTCATGATCGCCATGAACGACCCGTTCGACTATGTCGAAGCGGCGGCCTATGCCGCAGAAAAGCTCGGTATCGAAACCCTCGATCTGGTCGATCCGGTGGGCCAGGACTTCTGCGTCGATACAACGAAAGCCCGATACGTACTGGGCTACCAGCCCAAGTACGATATCTTCAGCTTGATCGACAAGGCCGTAGAGTTCCGCAAGTCCGGAGCCCAGCGACGAGAACGGTCGGGATTCAAAGGCTAAGAGTCTGTCTGAAAAAGGGGAAAAGGCCCAGAGAGGTAACCAGATGCATCTGAAAGACAAAGTCATCTTGATCACCGGGGGCACGTCGGGCATCGGCGAAGCCTGCACCGAACTGTTCGCTCGGCACGGCGCCAAGGTGGTCACCGTTTCGATCCAGGCCGAGGAAGGCAAGGCCCTGGCCGAACGCCTGACCGCCGAGGGGCTCGAATGCGTATTCCAGTTCGGTGACGTGACCCAGGAAGCCGACGTGAAGGCGGCGGTCGATCTGGCCGTTTCGCGGTTTGGCCGGCTCGATTGTGTCCACGCTAACGCCGGCCTGCTGCGGAACCAGAAGATCACCGAGCTGACGGTCGACGACTTTCATGCCATGGTCAACGTCAACCTGCTCGGCCCGATTCTGGTCATCAAGCACGCGGTT
This sequence comes from Thermoguttaceae bacterium, assembly GCA_040772845.1. GTDB lineage: Bacteria > Planctomycetota > Planctomycetia > Pirellulales > Thermoguttaceae > PWXP01. Next base: position 1,602,364 of record JAXGXG010000001.1, on the reverse strand, counting down.
CCCATTATGGAACGGCAGGGGAAGGGCGTGATCTGCATCACGACGTCGGTGGCCGCCGATATCGGGTTCCCCGGCCACGGCGTCTACTGCGCCACCAAGGCCGGATTGGTCGCGTTGATCCGATCCGTGACCACGGACCACAGCCCGAACGGCGTGCGCTTCGTCGGCGTTAGCCCCGGCACGATCGATACGCCCATGCTGGCTGCCTCGTGTGCAGGTTGGTCGAAGTCCAAAGAGGAGATCTATGCCGACGTGGCGAAGAAGCTGCCCGTCCAGCGGATGGGCGAGCCGATAGACGTAGCCAACGCCGTCGCGTTTCTGCTCAGCGACGACGCAGGTTTCATTGCCGGGAGCATTGTCCATCTGGAGGGCGGCACTCTCTGCCTGCCGCCGTGGTAGTCGAGGCGCCGGCGTTCCGTGTTGGCATGCTGTTCCGCGCCAGTCCCATCGATAAGAAGGAGACCATTTCATGATTCAACCCACTGTCGGCTTCATTGTTTACGGTGTTCACAAGGATGGGCTTCAGGACCCCATGGGCCAGCCGTTTATCGACGACGCGATCGTTGCCCGGTCGAAGCAGGCGCTTCGCGACGGCGGTGTCGAGCTGATCGAGCACGACGTCGTGGTGGCCAGCAAGGAGGAAGCCCGTGCAGCGTTGAAGAAGATGAAGGACGATGACCGCATCGACTGCATCGTGCTGTTCTCCGGCACGTGGGTTTGGGCGGCACACATGATTGCGGCCGTGCGCGATTTCGCCATGTCGGGCAAGGGCATCCTGATTTGGACGCATCCCGGCTCGCAGGGGTGGCGGCCGGTGGGCGGACTGGTGCTGCATGGCGCATTGATGGAAGTCGGCATTCCCCACCGTTTCGTGTACGGTCCGGCCGACGATCCGAAAGAGGTCGATCGGATCCTCCATTTCTGCCGCGCCGCCCATATGCGGAACTGGTTGAACATGTCGACGATCGGCACGTTCGGCGGCCGGGGGATGGGTCAGACGTGTGGCGCGGCCGACCCGAGCCAGTGGATGAAGATGTTCGGTGTCGACATCGATTCTCGCGATACGACCGAACTGATCCGCACGGCCGAGGCGGTTACCCAGGAGGAGTTGGCCGCCTTGGAGCCGCGGATTCGTACGCTGTTCGGCGACATGCCCGAGAAGAATGTGGTCAACGAGCGTTCCATGCGGTTGTACCTTGCGATCAAGAAGCTGGTTGCCAGGAATGATTGGGACTTCTATACCATCCAGTCGTTTCCGGGGCTCTCGGACGCCTACTGCGCCACCTGCTTCGCCCAGAGCATGATGCTGGACGACGGCTGCGGCACGTCCACATTGGGCGATTTCAACACGGCGTTGACGGTCCTTCTGCTGACGAAACTGAGCTGCGAGCCGGTCTACTACGGCGACCTTCAGCACATCGACAAGCAGACCAAGGAGATCAAGATTATCGGCGACGGGGCATGTCCACCGTCGCTGGCCTGTAAGCTGGGCCCGGCCGGGTTCGCCGAACATGGTATTCCCACCGAAGGCGAGGCCGGCGGGCTTTCGATCAAGCTCGTCTGCAAGGTGGGGCAGGGCGTACTGGCCAGACTGGGACGCGTGGACGGCCAGTTCACCATGGTCATCACCCGATGCTCGATCTTCGAGCCGCCTGCCGATCAGCTCGAAGCCCGGCAGTTGGAGTGCGGGATTCCGTTCTGGCCGCACGGCTTCGTAACGGCCCACTGCGATATCGACCAGCTACTCGAACACTGGACAAACGAGTACGCCTGCCTTGGCTACGGCGAGCATTTGTACGGCGACCTGATCGAATTCTGCGAGTTGACCGGTATCCGGGCAATTGCCCTGTGATCGGGAATTTTCGTAGCAGATGCGGCGCCCAACGCGTTAGCGAGTGCTCCTTCGCCGCGGGCGATTCGCACCGTCGCCAGGGGGCATCACCCCTGGAATGTGTACGTGCTACCCCAATCCCCCGAATCTCCCGCCGCCTGCGGCGTCGGGAGATTCGGGCGGGTATTTTTCGCGGAACCTGGTCCTGGGACGTTGTCCCAGGTTACGGTACGGATCGCCTTCGGCGAAAACGCGCCTTGCGGTTCCATACCGCAACTCAACGAGCCGACGTGCATTCCCATTCCGAAGAGTCTGTTCCTCAAACATCACGACGCGTCGAACGTCATCCCTTAGTAGTCCTTTTCGGTATTGATGCCGCGTAACAGCTTCTGGAGCCGGGTGAGTACGGACTTCCCTGAAGAGCCGTCCGGACTGTAGTCACAGCCAATCGGAGAGAGGCTTTGCACGGCGCCGTTGCGAAATCCGATATTGGCCACGGACCGATGATGGCTGCCGATACACTTGGAACTGGTCGGTAACCCGGTCTCCATTTCGTGCATCCCTCGGTCGGCGTCGGCCTGGGAAATCTCGCGAGTCGGCTCCATCCAGCCGACCGGCCCCAGGCGTTCGACCAGCAGGATCATGTCGTCGCTATGTGGGCCGAAGTCCGCCAAGCGTTTTCCTTGCCCAGCCTGAAACGCCACGTCGGGCCCGACGACTACCGAATACGTTGTCTGGCCAGACCCGGCCACCGGGTCGCTCGGGCAGCGGTAGACGACCATGTCCTCACCGTGGAATTGGCGGTTGTGCTCACTGTCCCATGGCTCGTCCAAGTGGATCTTGTCGTAGAGCGCCTCATGGCCCAGATACGGCAACAACAGCACACGCCAACTGTGCAGTGGGTTTCCCTTGGCATCGACCGACCATGCTGGCGGCAAGGCGCCGTGCTCCCGTTCGTAGAGGAGCATGGCCAACGTGATGCGCTGGATATGGTGTGAGCACGTATTACGGTGGACGGCTTCGTGGATTGCATCATGGGCGTTCCACTCTCCAAACACGATTTCTGCGAGGCGGCGCGATTTCTCGCGCTTGGAGAGCAACGAGACCAGAACCCTCCAGTCGAAGGGGCGAATACGAGATCGAGCCCCTGTTGTCAGGGCCTCATCGTAGAGTTCATTGAATCGGCGTGCCGTGACATTCCAGTCGACTCCTGCTATGAGCAATCGTAACGCTGGTGGAGGAGAATAACCGAAGCAATCGTCCCACGAAGTCTTCCCAGAAGCGAGTGTCTGGATTACGTTGAGCCCGTTAAGGCGTTCCGGCAGTGTTTTGTCCTCTATGGTGGCAGCCGGTGGCAGCCGATCCATTTCTGCGAGAAGCCTCTTGAGGTGTTCCTTTGTTGGTGGATGTTCGAGCGAACCGGCAATTCCAATGGCCTCGCCGATCCCTTCCAAGGAAATCCCGACGAGCAGATCGATGTAGAACGCACCACGTGCCACATGGCGACCGAGTCGGTGACACGTGACGATATCGTCGATCGCGCCGTCGAGGTCGCCCGTCCCGACACGGTGATTCGCGCGGGCGCTCAGCCCTCGGGCAAACGCGCGGATCTGTTGGGGGTTGGGAAGCAGGGCGGTGATTAGAGGTTCGTTATCGTCTTCTGCCAGCGGAATGTGGAATACCGGCTTACGTACCGCCTGGCCGATCAAGTCGAGCACAGGCCCGTTCTGTTCAAGCCAGGGGGCCATCATCGGCAGTTCTTCGAGTGTCCAGGGCCAGGTGAGCTTTACCTCGAACACTGCTATGGCACCGTCCCTGGAGCGGTCATCCGGTGGCAGGGCATCCAGCAGGCTTTCATCGAACTTCGCACTGCTGGCATAGGCTTTGAGAAAATCCCAGGGCTCCTGATACGTCATGTCGGGCCGAATCGTGGCGGCGTCGAGCCCTAGCTGTTCACACACGCTCGCGAAGCGCGCGGGCGTATCGTCAGGGCTCATGCCAAGGTGCTCGACGATCAGCCGATAGCCGTTCTCGTCGGTCGCGATATTCGGCGGATAGGTCGCCTGCCGGATTGCAGCGATGAAGTCCACCTGCTTGCCGTCGGACTTCAACGGTTCAGTGATATAGGTCGTTTCCTTCGAGATGCGTAATGCCGGCGAATGGGCCAGGTTCACGTACGCCGCTCCCACGAGGAGTGCGAAGACAATCCCCCCGCAGATCCACAACGTGCGACGGTTTCTCTCTTCCGGCAGAAGTCGCTCTTCGCCGGCGACGGCCGTCGATCGGTCTTTGTTCATGGATCGGAAGCCCTATCGAAATGGATTCTCGGCATCGGCGTGATTCTTGACGAACTGCTGGTCTTCCTCGCACAACTTGGCCAACGGGAGTGTCACCGTCCGTCCATTGGCGCGGAGCAGGGTGACCTTGTCGCCCTCGAAGCGGACCAGCCTGGCCTCGACCTCGAAAGACCGCGTCACGTCTTTCCACTTCCGTAAGGCCCCTTCGGTGACCCGATGCGACGGGCCGACCGGACCGGCGTCGCTGGTGGGTGCTAAAGGTTTTGCAGGAGCTTCAGGACTGACGGGATCGACGGTGTGCCCCATACGGTCGAAAGAACCGGCAGGGTTGCGGGGGACCATGGGGATGCCGAAACCTGCGGCCGGTTCGGCAGCCACCTTTCTTTCTTCTGGCATGACAGGCGGCAGGCCGCCGCGGCGATGGATGGCTTCCATGGCCTCGTGGATTTCGCGCGCCTCCTTGGCATCGCGCTCGACGGCAAACTTTTCCAACGCCTGGAGGCTCTTCTCGCCTCCAACGCGTCCCAGTATCGCGTAGGCGTCGGTCCGCAGCGAACGGTCGCGGCTGTCCAGCATTGGGATTACGTATTCCTCGGCGACGGGCCCCATGGTGCTCAAGGCGGCGGCCGCCGCCGTTCGCAGCCGGAAAGAGTTCATTATCTTTGCGATCGCCTTGGCGGCGTCGGGCGTTCGGAACCGGGCCAGCGCCGTCAAGATGCTATCACCGAAGAGCAGCCCGCGCTGATCGTTCAAGGCGTCAATCAGCAGCTTCTCGGTCTCCGGGGTCCGCCAGACCTCGAGAGCCGGAACGAGGCTGCCCCAGACCAGCGGATTGCGGCCCGAACCTGCGGCCATCAGCGCGCGGGCAACGTCGTCGCGCTCTGCGGTGGGGGCGACCTGGGCCAAGCGACGGGTCGCGGCGAGAATGTCGACTTCGTTGCCCGATTGCAGCTTGGCGAGGAGCTGCTCTCGCTCGCCAGGCGCCAATGCGGCCGGCTGTCCGGCTGACTCTGCGACCTTGCCCTGCTTCTGCTGCCGCTCGGCCATTTCGGCATCGGAAAAGGCGGTGTACTCCAGCGCTATGGGGATGGTCAACGTCAGGTTCTTCTCGTTCACCAGAATCTTGTACTGCATTTTCGACGCTTGGATCAGGCCGCGATCGACGTTGAACTCGAACTGGCCCTCGCCGGACATGTTGAATCGCACAATTTCGCCGTCCGGCGGCGTTTGGAGCGAGTACGCCTTCCGGATGCAGACAACGTTGTCTTTCCGCTCGGCGATACTATACCGGATGCTTTCTTTGCCGGAGAGATGGGTTGCCGAGCGGAAACACCCCAGTCGCATGAAGAAGGAACTGCCCGACATCCGCTTTAGTACGGCGACATCGGCATCGTCTTGCGACCAGCTTTCCTCCCGTTTCTCTGGAAGCGGCTCGACGACCAGCGAATGTTGCAGGCCGAGTGCGAAGGGCAGAAACGCCTCGGACTGCGAGCCGATGAACCTTCCGGTCCGGCTGAACCCCGTGGCCTGCACAACAGGTTCCATCCCCATCCCCATCCCCATGCCCATTGGTCCGCCCTGCATCCACATGGGCTTGATGGGCGAACCGGGCCATATGGGCGGCAGCACCGCGACCGAATGGCCTTCGCGATTGCGATGCTGCCCCATAAGTTCGCTGTTGCTGGAGAACTGGAACTGCGAATCGTCGGCGGCAACGACTTTGTAGGCCAATACGCCGTCGTAGGTTGACGTCAGTTCGGAAACCTCGCCGACGATCTTCACGTGATAGCAGTATTCCCGCCCCTTCTCGAACCCGTATCGCAATTCGGGCGGCTCGGCCGCAGCGGCCGGCATTCCGGAAACGAGGATACCCGCCACAACTCCCATCGCGCCATGCAGAAGACGACAGTTCACAATTCGGTCCTCCCAGGAGTAGAACAACCGGTCCGATGCGTAGAATCTGCTTACACGCAGGCATGCCCCGGTCCATTGCACCTGATTCTACCCAACGCCTGCAATGGGATCAATTTCCCCTCTCGGGTAGGGGCTGTCGGGGTTGTCTTGGTCCGGAGTACGTAGGGTGAGGTCGAGGCACGAGCCCCACCATTGTCTTGTCCTTCTTGGTGGGGCTCGTACCTTGACTCTACATTCTCGTGCTCAGCACAGCGGTGCTCGTACTCGTAATCGAAGCTCTCGCACGGCCGCAGAAGCTATCCCCCCCACCCCCTCGCGCGCGAGCCTGTCCCGATCTGCCAGCTCCGCGTTTTTTGGGTGGCAGCTCCCACGTTTTTCCCCAGTAGGCTGGCACAGTGCCGCCTACGGGCAATTGCGACTTCGTTCGCGTGACCCGCAAAGAGCCGTGGCTCCTTGACCCTCTGCCACATATACATGTGTATCACGCGAGCGCCCCGGCCCCAAATCGCGGCGAGCCTAGTCCAGGGTAGGCATCCGGAACGCTACTGGCTTCGTCACATCGGACATTGTGGCGAGTCCACGTGGCAGACTGTTTGCGAGTAAGCCCCCCCTATACTGGGTGCATCCGCATAGCCTGTATCGACCGAAGAGGGCGTGCGTGCTATAATGGCTATTGAGTAAGGGGTTGTCCAGTTGGCGGGCCGGATCTATTGCAGGATCGCTGAAAGGCAACTAGAATCGGCAAATCCTTACGAGGTGACTGTCTTTCCGCCCGCCAAACGGTCCGGCAGTGGCAGAAGGGAATGGTATCTCGTCGTGGTCGGCATCGATTGCAGCCAGGAGACCAACAACCGGAGTTTCCAAAAAGGGATCGCTGTGAGAACTCAGCTACTTGGTGGCAACGTTGTCGTTGCGGCGCGGCAATTCAACCCCACCATCTTCGATCAGCTATGGCTGGTAGGCAATGGCATCGCTTTGACCGATGAGGTCCAGGGAGAGGGGCGTTTCGTTTTTACCCCTCCCTTTGTTCAATTGCGGACCCCTCAGTTTGCCCTTCTCGTACTGCCTGAGCAACTCCAATTCGCGCCCGATCCGGTGACTGAGGATTCTGGTGTTTTGGTGGTCGAGAAAGTTGGCGCCATCGTCGGGCTTCTGCCGCAAACCCCGTACACCGCGGTCGGCCTGAATTTTGCCTGGCACCTCATACCGGAACCGGTCGAATACAGGGCATTCTGCAAGGAGCTGTTTTTCCGAAGCAATCCTCTCTTTTCACCGTTTGAAGCCGACGATGCTCGCTTCGGCGGTTATCTCAGCAGAGACATCCTCGGAACACGGCTGAAACTCGACGTCAAGCCCGTCGTCACTGGTTCCGACAAGGAAAGGGCGGAAGTCCTCCAGTTCGCTTTCAACTTCCACGTTGACATTGAAAGGGCAGACGCCGTCGAGAAGATTCAACAGACGCTCGAGCGCTGGAATGAGGCCAGGAACTACGCACGGCAAATCATCTCCGCCTTGGAGGATTGGCAATGGAAATGACCAGAAGCTCTACGCTCGGTGTCCCGCAGGTCAGCATGAATGCCGATCCAACGGACGCGATACCGTTCCCCGGCTGCCGCTTTCGATCAACTCAAACGAGCCTTCCGGACCCATCTTTCGCTGTGTTGGCAACTCGTGGTTCTCAGACGCTGTCGGAGCCGTGGTACGACCCCGGCGAAGGTGAAGCGTTTGGGGCCCAGTCTCTTCGATGCCAACGGCTCCAGTGGATGCGAACACGCGAACCTTCGGAGCATTTAGCCACTGACGTCAAAAAACCTTCGTTGTGTCATATCGCGATGAATGTGTACCGCTTCATCCAACAGGCGGCGGTCTCCTGTGGGTGGCTATCTCGAAGTGCCGTTAGTTCTAGGGAGGCCCGGGAAGCCATACTCCCCCGAGGAGTTCTGCTTACGTGGCTGCAACTCGTCGCGAATGACGAAACGTCCCGCCCAATCATTGACCTCGAAGAGGTCAATCGAATCGCAGAGCAGTATTCGTCGAGGGGCACCGTGCAGTTCCGCGAAAGCGCTGAAGAACAACAAGTCGAACAAGCCCAACCGGGTTCCCTTGCCGGGTATGTTCGCGTTCCGTCCAATGAAGTCCGCATATCCAAGTATCCTGAACCTGAGCAATTCGACTGGGATCCGGCAGAGCTGAGAGCGCAACTGGCAGTCGAGGAGTTCTACGAGCCTTCAAATGCCGATCTTGAGACGCCCTGACGACGATGCGCCTCTGAGCCAAGGCGACATTCTGCAAGGTCTTCGGCTTTATATCACGGGCCGAGATTGGAGTAGTCCTGCCGCTGCCGGTAGCCTTGCGGAGGAGGCCGAGCACTGCAAGTATTCGATGGTGATCTCGCGCCCATGTGTCATAGCGCACAAGCCGACGATTCTGGTTGCGGCAATCCAGCCTGTCAGGGGAAATGTGCCTGGCGGCTTGCAGTCATTTGACGAAGTGCGGGCGTTCCTGACTCGCCTCAGAGATGGTTACGGCAAACCGGACAGGTTCTATCTGGGGCAGATTCCGAACGCCGAACCGGGGCGCTATTATGCACACCTGGATTCGTTTCACACCGTGGTGAAGCCGGACGCGCCGGCCTTGGCGGCATATTTGAGGGAAAACCGGCTTGCCACCCTGGCAGACGATTTCCGCCGTGACTTACACCTGCGCATTCTTGCATGTGTAGCGAACCTGGGATTCGATGACCACGGATGGTTGGCGGATCAGGATTTGCAGTGGCTCGTGCAAGCTGGTGAGGCGGAGTTGCACTCGAAGGGATCGGCGCTTGCTGGAGAAAAGGGCACGCTCGCTGGGCTTCAAGCAAGCGGCGACTTCAAAACTCCCGCTGAGGAGGAGGGTCGGCAGAAAGCCATCGCCAAGAAACAGGAGGAACTCGACGCATTTGAGCAGGAGATCAACCTCTTCAGGGCCGAATTGGCGAATCGGCCGCAAACGGCAGGATGAGGTGGTTCTGCATCATGGATTGGAAAGCCTCGGCGATCTGGTCGAGAGCCGTGTTCGGCAATCACCCCGCCGCAATCGCGGCACTTGTTGAGAGTGATGTTCGGCGCGACAAACTCGTGCAGACGCCCTTCGTGCTTCAACGCGGTCTTGTAGTCCGTCGTTTCGGCATAGACCGTCGCGGCGCCGTACTCGGGACAGCGATGGGGAAAAGGCTTCGGGGGGCGTTGTTTCGTGGGCATGGCATGGATCAAACGGGATAGATATATCACTCAATAAGCGCTGTATGACCAGCATTGACAGCATCGGTTTCACACCTCTGACTTCTTGCGGCGGTCTGATCGGCCAACAGAAACGGACCTCGCCTGCCTGTGGAGCTATAGCGAGCAGCCACCCTTCGTGCCTGCCTTACGCATTAAGTCGAGTGCCGGCCATCAACGCATTATCGCATTGCATGTCCTTGTGTTGGGAAATACTCGGCGGTGGTCCGACTGACCGCGATCGTGGCCGGTTCGACCATCACGATCTGGCGCGGGTGGCCAATTCTTGCGGTTGGATACGGGGCGAATGGGCGCCGCAGCTCTCGGCCGCCGGTTCGACCGGTTGAGGCTCGGGGTAGAACCCGAATTGGCGCAACAGCGCAAGTTTGGGCAGGACGTTGGTCTCCAGGTCGATGTGGAAGAAGCCGGGGAAGATGTCAGGGTTCTCCAGAATCAAGTCGAAGTAGCCTGCATAACGCTCGGGTAGTTCCACACGCCCGCCGCGGCAGATCTCATGACCGGTGAAGACGAACTCGGGGAACAGGTAGGGACAGAACTCCAGCTTTTTCTTGGCGCTCCACTCCCGATAGAGTTCGGTTTGCGGCAGGAGTGACAAGAGGCTGGGCAGAATCCTCGCACCCAACATGCGAAAGGACACCATCTGGAAGAGCGACTGCTGGAAGTCCTCGAGTGTTTCGAACGGAAATCCCCAAACGAAGAACGCGTCGACGCGGCGGAACATGTCGACGGCCTTCGGGACGACGTCAAGCGCCTGGGCCGTGGTGAACCCCTTCTTGATGCGCTGCAGGATGCGGTCCGAACCCGACTCGATGCCGAAACGCAATTCGACACAGCCGCAGTCGGCCATGGCGAGCATCATCTGTTCATCCACCAGGTTGACGCGCCCGAATGCCTTCCAGTGAACGTCCAGCTCTCGCGACGACAGTTCACGGCAGAACTCCATCACCTGCCGCTTGCCCGAAACGAAAAACTCGTCCTGGAACAGGAACAGCTTCACACCAGCCTCGCGGTGAAGAAACTCCATTTCGTCGACGATGCTCTTGGAACCTCGCGAGTAGCTTTCAAGGTTCCAGACGGGCGCAACGGAGCAGAACGTGCAGGGGTACGGGCAGCCACGGCTGGTCATCATGCCGTAACCTGCGTACCGGGGCAGGTCGATCCGGTCGAAGGCCGGGAAGGGGATCGCATCGAGTTCCTTGATGCGAGGCCGGTCGGGAGCATGGACGACCCTGCCGTCACCGTTGCGGCACGACACTCCGGCCACGTGCGACGACTGGTTGCCGTCCAATAGTGTACGGAGCAGTTCCGGGGCGGTCCGTTCGCCCTCGCCGCGGCAGATTACGTCAATCCATGGAAACCGTGTGAGGATCTTCTCTTCGACGGCCTTACTGCCCACGCCTCCCAGGACGATCTTCCGATCGGGGTATGCCTGCCGTAGGGCTCGAATCGCCAGAATCGTGAACGGCAAGAGGTTGGCCATGCAACTCAGTCCGATGACCGGAGCCGGGTTGCGCAGGAAGTCGACGAACACCTGCATATCGAACGGATCGTCCGATTCGACACACTGATAGTCGCGAAAATCGACCTGAAAACCTGCATCCTCCAGCGCGCGGGTGAGGTAGAGCGGTCCAAGCGGCACGTGCAGTTCTCGCTCGATCCCCTCGCCGTAGCGCATGAACAGCATATTCAGGTTGACCAACGTGATATCGGCAGGCATGATGCTTTCCAAAGGGGCGGTCTTTTCCGGAACGATGCGCCCATGCGATTCGCGACCTTGCGGGCTGCGGTACTAGGGGCGAATTCCGCCGCATGGGCTGGGTGGCGGTTGCACGGGGCGCACGGTCTGGCTGGGCAGGCGTTGCGACGGCATGCCGGGCTGCAGTCCAGGTTGAAGATAATAGGGTACTGCATTCGGGTGAGCGTCTTGCTCGGACGCCGGGTCCGGCTTGTCGGCGTTCTGCTGCCGAAGTCGCACGAGGTCGGCCGCCATTGCAACCAACTGGCCCACGGTCTCTTTCTGACGGAATTCCTTCCAGTCAAGGTGGATGCGCAACTGCCGCGAAAGGTCGCGCCGCACCGCGCCAAGCTGTGCAGGGGTGATCTTCAGTTTGTCGTGCAGGCAAGTCTTGTCGGTAATTGCGACGTTATCTTCCAGTTTCAACTGTTTGCGAAGCACGTCGGCCACCACCTGTTGAACCTCCTGGGCGCGTTCGACGTGGTCGACCCATTCGCCGACAGTTTCTGACTGAAGGAACGCATGGTAGGGGATAGGGACCAGGAACGCCTCCTTCAGCGACTGGCGAACAGCACGGATCTGGTCGTCGGTCATTTCCAGGTCGGCCTTCGGTTTTGTGTCGAAGTGGATCGTGGCCGGGTCGCGCTCGAGTACATCGGCCAGGACGGCGCGTATTTTCGCCAGAATCGGGTGCTGGGCGTCTGGGATTTGGCCGGCGCCTTTATCCGGGAGATCGGGCCGGACGCCGAAGCTGCCGATTTCGCCCCGTGCATCGGGCCGAATGCCGCCACAGCCGCCGAATGCTGCTGTAGCGTCGCCTGGGGTTAGAACACCGACCGCAGCCAGCATGGCCGCAACGGTCTTGCCCAGAAACGCACGGCGATGCTCCAGCGGTACGGTCGTCCGATCGATGATCGTTTCGAGCTGTGTCTGCGGCACGACGGCAAGCATGAGCGATTCTGCCGGATCGAGCTGCAACCCGATCTGGGAGGCGGCCTCGGCCCGGCGCTCGACCAGCAGTGTGCGGAACTCGGGATCGACAGCCGCCTTCTTCATAAGCAACTCGATGCCGCGTGGAATGGCGCCTACCGGCTGCCCGCTTCCTGGCGGCCGGCCTCCGACAATCGTCGTGCAAACGGCCTCGTATTCTTCCGGCTCATCGGCACGGAACTGCGGTCCACAGAATCGACGTGAATCGTCCATCACCTGCCCTCCGGGCGAAGGTCGAGCAACGCCCAACGTCACTCGGACCTAACCCTACCTGATTCCTTCAGTTTGACAGGCTGGACGGCAGCCGTCAAGGTCAGACAACGCGTGTGGGTGGCACTGTCGTCTCGACAGTGTTTTCTCCCTGCGTCGCACCTTGCTCGTTCGATTCACGCAGAACGTTGGTGCGACGAGGGATGGGTGTGCGTGGCATCGGACCTCGGCGATCCTGAACTCTGCTACCTCTGTCTCCTTTGCGATCTTCACCTCGGCTAGCCTCGGGGAGGATTCGCCTCAAGATTCCTTTCGCTGTCTTCAGAGCAAGCACAACTCGTCTTGCGAAACAGAGAAGACGGAGACAACAGAGAGGCAATCTCTGTTATCTTCGTTGCCTTCTGTTCAGTTCCAGTTCTACCTGCGATCTGCCCAATGTGACAAGAGGCTACATCCTGCGTCGACCAGTAAATGCGGAAGTCATTCCTGAGTCGTTCCTTCGCAACTCAGCCGACGTGGCACACGGGAACCGATACGAGTCCGTTCTTGTGTTTCGCGATCCTCTACACCAGGGCCTTGCGGCGGGCTTCGATGATCTCGCGTTCGAGGCTGGGGGGCAGCCGGTTGTAGCGGGAGAACTCGAGCGTGAAGGTGCCTTGTCCTTGGGTCATGCTGCGAAGATTGGTCGAGTAGCCGAACGTCTCGGCCAGGGGGACCTCGCCTTCAATACGCGTTTCCGGCCCGTTGACCTCGGCGCCCATGACAATGCCGCGCCGCGACGTCAGGTCGCCCACGACCGTGCCTTGGAAGCCCGTGGGGCATTCGATCTCGATCTTCATCACCGGCTCCAGCAGTACAGGACTGGTGCGGTGGAAGTTCTCCCGCATGGTCGTCTGGGCGCACGTGCTGAACGCCATCTCGGAGCTGTCCACTTCGTGGTAGGAGCCATCGTCCAGGTGGACGGCCAGGCCGACCACCGGGTACCCGGCCACGGGCCCCTTCATGAGTTGGCTTCGCATGCCCTTCTCGACGGCCGGGATGTACTGCTTGGGGATTCGGCCGCCGGTGACGTGGTCTTCAAACAGGAAGGCGCCTTCGGCGTCTTCGGGCAGTAGCTCGAACCGGCCGATGATGTGGGCGTACTGGCCGGAGCCGCCGGTCTGCTTGCGGTGGCGGACGTCGAACTTGGCGTTGCGCGTGGGCGCTTCGCGATAGCTGACCTTCGGCGCGCCGACCTCGACCTCGACGCGGTATTCCCGCTTGATGCGCTGGACGTAGACTTCCAGGTGCAGTTCGCCCATGCCGGCGATGAGCGTTTCGCCCGTCTCTTCGTCGGTCGTGACGCGGAGCGTGGGATCCTCGTTGCGGAATCGCTGCAGGGCCTTGGCCAGCCGAGCGGCCCCTTCGCGATCGACCGGGGTGATGGCCATCTGAATGACCGGTTCCGGGACGAACATGTTCTGCAACAGCACGGAATTGCGTTCGGCGGCGTACGTGTCGCCGCTGGCTGCGTCAATGCCCATAATGGCCACGATATCGCCTGCGGTGGCCTCGGAAATCTCTTCGCGCTGGTCGGCGTGCATCCGGACGAGCCGGCCGATCCGTTCCTTGCGCCCGGTGCGCTGGTTGTAATACGACTCGCCCTTGCAGAGCTTTCCCTGGTAGATCCGCATGAAAGTGAGTGTACCGTGCGGGTCTTCCACGATCTTGAACGCCATGGCCACGGCCGGGCGGTCGGCATGGGCCTCGAGGATCAACTCCTGCGTCGGGTCCTTGGCGTCGTGTGCCGTTGTGAAGCAGTCCAGCGGCGACGGAAGGTAGCGGACCACGGCGTCCAGCAGCGGCTGGATGCCCTTGTTCCGGTAGGCGGTGCCCATCAGGACGGGCGCGATCTGCTGGGCCAGCGTCGCCTCGCGCACCACGCGATGCACCAGGGCTTCCGGCGCCGGCTCTTCGGAAAGGAGCAGTTCCATCAGTTCATCGCTGAACATGGACAGTCCTTCCAGCATGTGCTGGCGCGCGTGGGCCGCCGCATCGGCCAGATCGGCGGGAATCGGCTCGCGACGGACCTTCTCGCCGTTGCCGCCGTCGAAGTAAATGGCCTCTTCGGAGATCAGGTCGATCACGCCCTGGAAATCGGACTCGCTGCCAATGGGAACCTGCACCGGAATGGCTTCGCAACCGAGCCGCTTGCGAAGCTGGTCGACCACGCGGTCCGGGTTGGCGCCGGTCCGGTCCATCTTGTTGATGAAGACCAGCCGGGGAATACCGTAACGACGCATCTGGCGGTCGATGGTGATCGACTGCGCCTGCACGCCGCCGACCGCACACAACAGCAGCACGGCGCCGTCGAGCACCCGCAGGCTGCGTTCGACCTCGATGGTGAAGTCGACGTGTCCCGGCGTATCGATCAGGTTGACGCGATGGCCGTCCCACTCGACCGTGGTGGCGGCACTGGTAATGGTAATACCGCGTTCGCGTTCGAGTTCCATGTGGTCCATGGTGGCGCCGTCGCCGCGGACCTCCCCCATCCGGTGGATACGGCCCGCATAGAACAGGACACGCTCGCTCACCGTTGTCTTGCCGGAGTCGATGTGGGCGGAAATGCCGATGTTACGCAGTTGCTTCAGGTTCATGTCAAACACACAATCGATCTTTCCAAATAATACGTTCTATCGGTGGCACGAGCCGCCCGGCAGGCTACAGTTGCAGCGCACGCCGCCGGAGAGGTTCCCCCGACATTGTTCACATGGATTCAGGAGTCGGCCCTCCCAGCAGGGGAGTGCCGCATCGCGTCAGCATATACCCGGTGTGCTCAGTTGCATGTGCGTCCAGATCGAAATTCCGCCCCGTACCCCGCGGCTGCCACCCATTCGCGGGGACCGCACACCGTTCCTCGTTGCCCGAAACATATCGGCTCAGCGGGGCAGAGAACCACACTCCACCTGCCGAAACGCGACATTTCATTCATGATACACGCCCGCCCAGTGTCTGTCAAACGGTAGGGGCGAAAGTTCGCCGCTCACGCCTCCGGTTTCGGCGGTGGGGTTCCTTTGAGTCGGGCACGGATGTCTTCGAGTCGGGCGGCCAGTTCGCGTTCAAAGCCGCGGTCGGTGGGGCGATAGTACTGCCGTTCGACACCTAGGTAGTCCTGCTCGGCGATCGCGCCGGGCTTGTCGTGGGCATATTGGTAGCCTTCGCCGTGTTTCAGCCGCTTCGCGCCGGCGTAATGCCGGTCGCGCAGATGGACCGGAACCGGCAGGATGCGCCCTTCGCGCACATCCTGCTTCGCTTCGGCAATGCCCACGTACGACGCGTTCGACTTCGGCGCACAGGCGAGGTACGTGGCCGCCTGGGCCAGGGTGAGTTCACATTCGGGCAGCCCCACCAGTTCGCACGCGTGCGCGGCGGCGACGGCAAGCGGCAGGGCGGCTGGGTCGGCGTTGCCGACGTCTTCGCTAGCCAGGATGACGAGCCGCCGGGCAAGAAACCGCACGTCCTCACCCCCTTCTAACATGCGGGCGAGCCAGTACAGGGCGGCATCCGGATCGCTGCCCCGAATGCTCTTGATCATTGCGCTAATCGTATCGTAATGTTGATCGCCGGCCCGATCATAGTTGATTGCCTTGCGCTGAACCGACTCGCGCGCCAGCGCCAGTGTGAACTCGACCGGTCTCTCCGGGCTCGATAGCACACCGACCTCCAGGGCCGAAAGGGCGCGGCGGGCGTCGCCGTCGCTTACCTCGGCCAGAAAGTCGAGCGCATCGTCGTGAAGTTGCACATCGTACCGCCCCAGGCCACGCTGAGGATCGGTTGCGGCCCGCCGAAGAAGCGTCTTGATGTCGTCGGTGGAAAGCGACTGGAACTGGAACACCCGGCTGCGGCTGATCAGGGCCGAGTTGATCGTGAAGAAGGGGTTCTCCGTCGTCGCGCCCACCAGGATGACCACGCCATCTTCCACGCCCGGCAATAGGACATCCTGCTGCGCCTTATTGAACCGGTGGATCTCATCGATGAACAGCAGGGTTCGACGTCCGGCGACGGCCAGCCGGTCCTCGGCCTCGCTGAGTACCTGCCGCATCTCTTTCACACCGCTGGCCACGGCACTGAGCTGTTGGAAATGGCAGCGGGTTTCGGCGGCCAGCAGGCGTGCCAGCGTGGTTTTCCCGGTACCGGGCGGCCCGTAGAAGACGACCGAGCCAAGCCGGTCGGCGGCCAGCAGTCGGCGGAGCAAGCGTCCTTCCCCCAGGAAGTGCTGCTGCCCGACGAACTCGGCCAGTGTCCGCGGCCGCATCCGAGCGGCCAATGGCTGCGCTTCCCGGCGATTGGCGTCCTCGGCGGCATCGAAAAGGGACATGGGATGACTTTCTCGATAGTGTGGGGAGCAAGGCAGTCTTCTTTTCCGGAGCGATTCGCCTATACTCGTTCGACCGCAGGCGGCCGGCAGCGGGATTCGCTCTAGCCCGGATTATTCATCTACGTAGGGTGGATCAAGGTCGCGTAGATCATTGGTGGGTCCGCACAAGCCGCAACCGAGCTGGTTTACAGCCTGCCGCCTGGAACAAGGACGGCATCAGCGACCGATGACCCACCAAGGAAGCGGCTTGTTTGACCCACCCTACCTATCGTGAATAATCCGGGTTATGGGGTACGGAGCCCGTTGTCTGGCAACGAGGCAATAGTAACGTCCGCATTGTAAGGAGCCAGGCCACTCAGCGAAACGGGAGGGAGGTGCGTAGTTGTCAGTGGGGTGCAGCAGCGGACTTGAATTTCACGGAAGGGCCACCGGTCGGCTTGCCCTTGTCAAAAAGTTGGGGTTGACACGGTTTTTGGATAGTGCGGTTTTGTTCCTTCCGTCCGCCAATCCAAAAGTCGCTTGTTACGGTACGATTTCGACTCCCACACGCCGCGCACCAGCGGCCACTGATCCGCGCCTATTCGCCGTAGGCGATTCGCACCGTAGCCAGGGGTTTCTTTACCCCTGGAAACCATACGCACCACCTCACATCCCCGTTTATTCCCGGTTTGTTCCGCCGCCGCAGGCGGCGGAACAAACCGGGAAACGGCCAAAACAGTCGGAACACCCGCGATGTCTTTGCCGCCTGCGGCGGCAAAGACATCGCGGGAATGGAATTTGGCGCGGCCATGAGTCCTTGCGCAACCCCAAATCGCCGCAACCCCAACTTTTCGACAGCCCAGGTCGGGCAAGCCGACCGGTGGCCTTTTCCAGGATTGGGTGGGCGGTTCTGGCCAAACATGCGCCGATACTCTTCCCGCGCGCCAAACGCAACCGCACAACATCCCACTCGTGCAACAACGCGTGGTTGCAGGAATCAGCCGGAACCCCCCAGGGACTGCTAGCTGCGTAATCGTTGCGACCGGCAAGGGTGTACCAGTTTCGCGCTACGACGAAAACGGATATGATGCCCTATTCCTCGAAGCTTGCGCAGCTCGAAGGGAGAGTAGTATAGTGGAAAGGTACTGGAGTCGTTCTGCGCGGGAGAGCGAGTTGTCGTCGATGATCTGCCATTGAAGGAGTCGAAGGTGAGCATTCGGAATCTCGATAAGATATTTGCGCCGCATCGCGTTGCAGTCATTGGCGCGAGCGATACCCCCACAAGTGTGGGTTATACGGTCTTGCGCAACTTGGTCGGGTCCGGATTCCGCGGGGTGGTCTATCCCGTGAATCCGAAACGCGAAGCCGTCCAAGGCATCCAGGCCTACAAGGACATTCCCAGCTTGCCGCACGCGCCCGATCTGGCGGTCGTATGTACGCCGGCCCCGACCGTACCTGCACTTGTGCGGGCTTGCGGCGAAGCCGGAACGCGGGGCATGGTCATCATTTCCGCCGGGTTCCGGGAAATCGGCGAGGAGGGGCGGTTACTGGAGCAGAAGGTTCTGGAGGAGCGCGCCCGCTTTGATGGGATGCGTATTCTGGGCCCGAACTGCCTTGGGATTATCGTTCCAGGTCTGCATCTGAATGCCAGTTTTGCGGCGGCGACGCCCGAGGCGGGTCACGTGGGATTCATTTCCCAATCGGGCGCGTTGTGCACTTCGGTGCTCGACTGGGCCATCGATGAAGGGATCGGATTCTCGTACTTCGTCTCGGTGGGTAATATGCTCGACGTGAGTATGGGCGACCTGATCGACTACCTGGGCTCGCAAACGGAAACACGTTCGATCATTCTGTACATCGAATCGATTAGCGAGGCGCGCGAGTTCATGTCCGCCGCCCGGGCATTTGCCCGCACCAAGCCGATTGTGGCCTATAAGGCGGGGCGGTTCGCCCAATCGGCCGCCGCGGCGGCATCGCATACGGGCGCCATGGCCGGGGTCGACGCCGTGTACGAGGCCGCGTTCCGGCGCGCCGGCATCGAACGGATCTTCCAGGTGGAGGACATGTTCGACTGTGCCGAACTGCTGGCTCGGCAGCAGCCGCCGAAGGGAGATCGGCTGGCTATCATTACCAACGCCGGCGGGCCCGGTGTGATGACCACCGACGCACTGATTGAAGGCAATGGAGAGCTGGCGGAGCTGTCGAAGGAGACGATGGATACGCTCAATTCGTTTCTTCCTACCTGCTGGTCGCATAGCAATCCCGTCGATGTACTCGGCGATGCGCCGCCGGAGCGGTTCGCGCGTGCGGTGGAAGTGGTTTTGAAGGACAAGCAGGTGGACGCGGTACTGGTCATTCTGACTCCGCAGGCGATGACGGATCCGACGGCCACGGCCGAGGCGGTTGCCAAGGTGGTGGGCGGGGCCTCGAAGCCGGTTCTGGCGGCGTGGATGGGCGGCCGCATGGTGAACCGGGGCATGCAATTGCTCAGCGAGGCCGGCATTCCTGCGTACAACACGCCGGAGAAGGCGGTGCGAGCGTTCATGCACCTGGTGTCCTACGCGCGGAATCTCGAGGTATTGCACGAGACTCCGCGGGATATCCCGGTGGAGTTCACGCTGGATCGGAAGAAGCTGCGTGGCGTATTCGATACGATTCTGACCGAAGGCGGCGATATCCTGTCGGAGAACGTTTCGAAGGCATTCCTGGAGTCGTACGAGATTCCCGTTACGAAGCCGCACCTGGCGAGAAACCGGGACGAGGCCATCGAGGTTGCGCGGCGGGAAGGGTATCCTGTGGTATTGAAGATTCACTCGCCGGACATCACGCACAAGACGGACGTAGGCGGCGTTATTCTGAGTTTGGGCAGCGACGAGGCCGTGGCCGAGGCTTGGGACCGCATGATGAAAACGGCCGCCGAACGGCGTCCCGACGCCAACATTCGCGGCGCTACGGTCCAGAAGATGATCACCTATCCGAACAGTTTCGAGCTGATTCTCGGGACGAAGAAGGACCCGATTTTCGGTTCGGTACTGATGGTCGGAATGGGTGGAATCGCAGCCGAAGTGTTCCGCGACCGGGCGTTGGCGCTGCCGCCGTTGAGCGAATCGCTTGCGCGTCGCATGTTGGAGTCGCTGAAATCCTGGCCGCTTCTGAAGGGGTATCGCGGCCGGCCGGGCGCGAACATCGATCGGCTGATCGAGATCCTCATGCGATTCTCGTACCTGGTGGCCGATTACCCGGAGATCAAGGAGTTGGACATCAACCCCTTGCTGGTCACGCCGGAAGAAGTGGTCGCGCTGGACGCTCGCGTGGTGATCGACCGCGACGTGGTGGTTCATGCACTGCGGCCGTACGCGCACCTGGCGATCCGCCCCTATCCGGAAGAGTTCGTGACCCAGCGGAAGCTCAAGGACGGGACGCCGGTGATCCTCCGGCCGATCAAGCCGGAAGACGAGCCGATGTGGCACGAGCTTCTGGCGAGTTGTTCCACGCAGTCGATCTGGTTCCGGTTCAGCTATCTGTTCAAGCAGACGACGCACGAAATGGCGAGTCGCTACTGCTTTATCGACTACGATCGCGAACTGGGCATCGTGGCCGAGGCCGAGGAAGACGGCGAGCGGAAGCTGATTGGCGTGGGCCGGCTCGTGGCCGATGCCGAGCATGACGCCGCCGAGTACGCCGTGATTGTCGTCGATCGTTGGCACGGGCACGGCCTGGGCGGCGAACTTACCGATTATTGCCTGGAAGTCGCCAAACGCTGGGGCGTGAAACGCGTCGTCGCCGAGACATCGAAGGACAATACCCGCATGTTGGCCACCTTCCGCAATCGCGGCTTCGATCTGAACGAAGAGGCCGAAGAGGACGTGGTCCTGGTCAGCAAGCCTTTGGGCTGACGTCCCGGCGAGAAGGGGGCTGGCAGAAGTTCTTGGCGCGCTTGGTTGACAACGGTCCCCGCTGGGACAAGCGAGAGCGGTGAAGAGATACGCGTGGAGGGGGGGGTTTGGTAGCTGGCCAGTCATGACTCCGCTGGGGCAAGCCCAGCGGTGGGCATCTCTGCTTGTGCGCTTCTGACCGGCGCGGTACGGTATATCCGTCGAAGGGCAACGCAATTGCCGTTTCCCGGGAGGTGTCACTTCTATTGAGCAAGGAACGTACCATGAAAGAGCCCGTTAGCCGTCGTCGTTTTCTCGGCAACTCATCGCTTGCCGCCGCCGGTGTGGCCCTGGGGTCGCAGGGGGCCGCGTTTGCCCAGACGGGCGAGGCCGGCCAGGAAGCACCGATCAAGGTATTGGCGTTTTCCACAAGCCTGCGTAAGGGCAGGAGCACGGCCAAATCGCTCGCCGTATGCCTCGACGCCGCCAAGGCCGTATCGCCTCGTATCGACACGGAACTGGTCGAGCTTGCCGGGATGAGCATTCCGACGCAGCCGATTGTCGGCGAGCCGGTTCCGGAAGGCCAGAAGGACGATTTCCCGGCGTTGGCCGAGAAGCTGTTGGATCCGAAGGTGCGCGGCATTGTGATCGGTTCGCCCGTCTACTTCGGCGTCATGACGTCGCTGTGCAAGGCGTTCCTGGAACGATGGGTCGTATTGCGCAAGGAGTTTTCGCTCAGCGGAAAGGTGGCAGGCGTTCTAGCCGTCGGCGCTGCTCGCAACGGGGGGCAGGAACTGACGATCCAGTCGATTCAGACGGTGCTGTACTGCCATGAGATGCTTCTGGTGGGCGACGGGCGGCCGACCGGGCATCGCGGCGCGACGGTCTGGAACAACAAGGAATGGGACGACGTGACCGACGACGAGTTCGGCATGGCTACGGCTCGCGACCTGGGACGCCGGGTGGCCGAGGTGTGCCTTATGACCTCAAAGGCGTAGGGAAACCATGAATGCAGAAGCTGACCATCCTGCTTCCTCTGCGCAGCGCTGTCGCCGGAATGCCGAACTTCGCGGCGTTCCGGCGATTCGGCGGCACATCTTCCTGTGCTGCGATCAAACGAAACCGAACTGCTCCACGCGAGAACAGTCGCTGGTCGCCTGGGATTATCTGAAGCGACGGCTGGACGAGTTGGGACTTGCCGGCGACGGCGGCGTATATCGGACCAAGGCGAACTGCCTGCGAATCTGTACGCAAGGTCCGATTGCCGTCGTCTATCCGGAAGGCGCCTGGTACTGCCGTTGTGATCCGCCCGTACTGGAGCGCATCATCCAGGAGCACCTGATCGGCGGCGACGTCGTCGAAGAATACCTGTTCAGCCTCCGGCCGCTGGCAGAGGGCAAATGAGCTTCGGATTGTGCGTTAGCGGCAAGACAAGCTGCCGCAGGATCGCGCTCACTCGCGCGCGTTGGATTGGCCGGCGGCCTCGATGTCGCGTAGCTTGTAGATGAGCGCGCGGCGGCTGATGCCTAGCTTGCGGGCTGCGTGCGTGCGATTCTGACCACATTCTTCAAGAGTTGCAAGAATCGTTGCACGCTCAACCTGCGAGAGCCGGCCCCCGTCGGCCGCCGGCGCGCCTGCCGCCGGGGCAGCGATCTTAGGCGGCAGGTGTTCCGGCAAGATGACATCGCCACGGCACAGCAGGCACGCGCGCTGGACGGCGTTGCGAAGCTCACGCACGTTTCCGGGCCACGTGTAGGCAAGCAGACACTGCGCTGCCTGCGGCGACAGGCGTATCGGATTGCCGCCAAACTCGACGCCGAAACGGCGCGCCAGAGGGAGGATGTCTCCATGTCGTTCCCGCAAGGGCGGCGTGACCAGTTCGACGACGTTGATCCGGTAGTACAGGTCGTCGCGGAAGGTCCCCTTTTCGACCGCTTCCTCCAGATTGCGATTGGTCGCGGCGATCAGGCGGGTATCGACCTTCAGCGCCGCGTCGCTGCCAACGGGCGTGACTTCAGCGGCCTCGAGTGCTCGCAGCAGTTTCGGCTGCAATGCGAGGGGGAGTTCGCCAATTTCGTCAAGGAAAAGGGTGCCCCCATCGGCGGCGCGAAAGAAGCCCGTTCGCTCGCTTGCGGCGCCGGTAAAGGCGCCCTTGGTGTGGCCGAACAGTTCGCTTTCAATGAGCGACTCGGGCAACCCGGCACAGTTGGCGGCGACCAGCGGACCTGCGGCACGGTCGCTCCAGCGGTGGATCAGGCGGACGATCATTTCCTTGCCGGCGCCGCTCTCGCCCGAAACCAGTACGGGCGCGTTGGACGGCGCTACCACGGCCGCCGTTTCGACAATGCGGCGCATCGCGGGACTGTGGCAGACGAAGCCTTCGGGCAACGGCGGGACTTGGGCTGCTGCGGGCCAGGCTTGCGAACGTCCGGCCAGGCCGAGTCCGTCGAGAATCGCCGCCCGCAACTCGTCCAGATCGACCGGCTTGGCAAGGTAATCGTCCGCGCCGCTCTTCAGGGCGGCAACGGCCTGACGCAGATCGGCATGGGCCGTAATCAACAGAACATGAAGTGCAGGGTGCCGCTTGCGGGTTTCTGCCAGCACGTCAATTCCGCTGATGCCGGGCAGGCGGACATCAAGCAGGACCATGTCCGGCAATTGTGTCTCGATGCGTTCGAGCGCCTCCTCGCCGCTGGCTGCCTCCTGAACGCGGAGCCCCAACGATGCGACGAATCCACCGAGCAACTGTCGTTGCGAAGCATCGTCGTCGACGACCAGGATGGTAGGGGAGGTCTCGCTCATGGATTCGCAGGTTCCGGTGGCATGGCGGCAGTGCGCCTGAAATGTCGTCCTGTTGCGACCAGGCATCGGCCGAGCACGGTCGGCCTCGCAATGAGCAACCGTCCGATCTGGTAGCGTTCCAGGCGCCAATGCAGGTGCGCCGGCGTCGGCGTAATGTAATCAATCGCGAGGCAGTCGGGATTGTGAAAACAATGTTCGATGGTGTGATACCGCAGTAGTTGCCCCGGACTGTACTGCCCGAATTCCGGAGCGTAGCCAACCTTGTAAGAGCGGTAGGTTCCCTTGGCCGCCATGCCGTACGCGAACGCAATAGGACGTTCGTTCACCAGCAGCATGGCCAGGCGGAGCTGTTTGCGCCGGGCAAGCTCGCACGCCTGCCCGCAGTAGAAAGCGAACATGCTGGCGGTGCGGCGGACGGAACTCCCCTGCTCCCCCTTCCAGCCCTGGTCTTCGAGGTCAAACCCTGCTGAAAGCCGTGCTTCGACCTCGGTGGGGGCAATCCGGTCGTGGAACTGGAATTCCACGCGGCCGCACTGTGACAGAGCCCGCAGATGCCGGGTAACCTGCTGCCGATGGCGACGGGACCAGGTCTGCTGGTAGCTTTCCCAGTCGCCCCGCGTATCGATTCGGCCAGGTTGCATTTCCGGACGGAAATGGTAGGGAAGGGCGGCGCGCTCCAGTGCAGCGGTGGTTTGCTGCCAGCGCGAGGTTGCGATGGGTACGTCGCCCAGACGCAAAGCCTGCCAGGGAAGCGACTCCATCGCTTGGACCAACGCGTCCAGCACGGGCTGCGGCGCGACGGCCGGATCCAGCAGCAGGTCGCCGCTATCGGACCACTGGTTGGCAGGCCAGGCACCCATGCGCACGACGCCGGCCGACCGCTTCTCGACCAGTGGGAGGGCGGCTAACCAGCGGCCCTGTTCCTCGACAATCAATGCGTGGAACGCGTTTGTGCCCGACTGCCGACGGCCTGCCGGACAGAAATGCCCCAACCACTGTGCAATGAGCCCCGCCTGCAAGGTGGGGGAGGTGACGTCGCTACGGGCCCACAAGTCATCCCACAGGCCGGCCGATTCCAGGAGTTCGCCGGCGGAGGTCAGGTGAGATACGAGTGCGTTCATGGGCTTTCCTTCGCCCCGCATGATCGAGAGTCAAATGCAAAACGCTGCACCGGCAGGGCAGCCCTTTACCGAAGACCGCCCAAGTCACACCGGTCGCGTCAGGCTCGTTGAAGGCAATGGACGGGCGAACTGCTATGGGATTATAGCATCCGGGCCATGGGATGGGTATACTCACAGCAGGGGGCGCAACTGTTGTCGGGGAGATCGGTCATGGCGCACGTCCACGCTCGTTTGTTTCTCACGCTGCTTATTCTCGTTTCGCCGATTGCCTTCGCCGGCAGCATGGATTCCGCCGCCGGTGATGACGGTCGTCAGCCCATGCCGCAGCCGAAGACGCGTCTGGGAATGAACCTGAGCGGTCCGGCCGATTGGAACACAGAACTTCCGTTTGTCGACGTCTTTCGTCTGTCGCGCCGTTGGGTCAGCCAGAAAGAGGGGACTTATGGAGTACTACGACGACAACCCGCGCGACTACCCGAAATTCCAGGCAACCATGCAATGGGCGGAAAAACAGGGCCAAACGGTGAACGCGCCGCAGTCTCGGTCTTCGGGCAGCCGTTGAATTGGCAGGCGAGGGCCGTCGCCAATCGGTCGTCAGGCCGTCGCCATAGGCTCCTGGGCTATGGGCCCGGGCGTTTCGGGTTGGAGCAGCAGCCGGACTTCACGGAGCACCGTGGAAACCCGCTCATCCAGGCTGTCGAGTCCGGCCAGAAGCTCCTCGTGCCTCCGGTCGAGGTCGAGAATGGTCTCCAGGTGGTCCAGGTTGACAAACGATGGTTCAGCCATTGAAATAACCGGAGCTGTCAAGATCTATCCGAAAAGGGGGACAGGCAGCCTGCATCCCGTGTCTGCATCCAAGACGAACGACACCATCCGGGAGCCAGTCCCCTTTTTCGGACAGCCTCTGAGTTGTTGTGCCTGCAAAAGGCGTCATCGTCGCAAAGCGGATCGGAAGGTTAGCCGACGTTTGGCGTGGAAGCGGATAGGATTAAGCTGGAGGGGCTGTTCCGATTGCAGTGAGTTTAGCGGCTGCCTGGAGTCGTTCGAGTGGGGGGAAATGGAGTGGGCATCCGTCGAGATTGGGGGTGAATTCCCTTAAGAGAGTGGGTCCATCCTGGCTTTTCCGGCACCCGATCGACAATCTGGTTGAAAGGAGCCGATAAGGGTGGACAGTAGGCCATGCGGTGGTGTATATTGAAGGGCTGTTGACAACGGTGGGGGATTTGGACCGTTGTCGGTGGTGGTCCATTTTGGAAGAAACCGTAAGCAAAGGAGGATTGAGTGGTCAAACTGACGTTGCGGGAACGTGAGTCGATTCAAGAGGCCGTTCGGCGATTTCGGAAACTGGTCGAGCGGAGCGGAATCAAGAAAGAAATGCGGCGCCGGGAATACTACGAGAAGCCCAGTGAAATCAAGCGACGTGCCCGCCTGCGTGCCGAGCGGCGATCTCGTCGTACCCGCCTGATGGGCGCTAGCTGATCCCGGCCAGTCCCTCTCTTACTCGAGTTCCGGGTTGAACCGCGAGGATGGTGCGCTTGCGGTGTGCGCTGCGCGCGTACGGATCCGGCGCAACCGTTCTGAACAGAGTGTCCTTGTGAAGGCGGTGTCGTTGTGAGGGGCCTGCTGAATCACGGCTGCCGGCTAAGGCTGAAGATGGGCAGCAGCATGGCCAGACCGATCGTGCCGACGACCACGCCCATCACGGCGATCATGATGGGCTCGATCATGCTGGTCGTTGCCTTGATTGCAGTCTCGACCTCGCGATCGTAGTACACGCTGACGCGCTCCAGTACGCTGTCGAGCTTGCCCGTCTCCTCGCCGGAAGCGATCATCTGTACCAGGACGCGAGGAAACAGCGGGTTGCCTGCCAGCACTTCGCAAACGCGTTTGCCGCCGGTCACCTCGTCAAGCACGCGTTTCCACAGGGCCTCATAGTAGCAGTTTCCGGACACTTCTGCGGCAAGTTTGATGGCATCCATGATGGGGACGCCGCTGCCGAGCATGGCGCCCAGCGTCCGGATGGATCGGCTGATAATCACCTTGCGCGACATGGGGCCGATGATGGGGGAGTGGATTCGAAGCCAGTCCAACGCGCGTCGTCCGGGCGTGGTGCGCTTCGCATAGACGAAGGCAATCGCCAGCGCGACGAACCCGCCCAGCCAGAACGGCCAATGCGCCAGCATGGCGTCGGAAAGGGCCATCATAATCCGCGTGGGAGCAGGCAGTTCCGTCCCCTTCGATTCGAACAGGGGCGTGAACTTCGGCAGGATGTAGGTCAGCAGAAACACGGTGACGCCTGCCGCCATGACCATCATGACGGCCGGGTAGGCCATGGCCGCACGAACCTTGGCGCGCGTTTCCAGTTCCTTGCGAAGGTATTCGGCAATGCGATCCAAGGTGGCCGCCAGTGTGCCTGTGGCCTCGCTTGCCTTGACAAGCGATACGTAGGTCTTGTCGAAGTACTTCGGGTGTTTGGCCAGGGCGCGTGAAAAATCCTCGCCGGATTCGACGCTGTCGCGAAGATCGGCCAGGATGCGATGGAGGGTGGGGTTGGTCTCCTGCTCCACGATGCCCGAAAGTGCGGCCGCCAGGGTGATCCCCGTATCGACCATGATGGCGAGCTGGCACGTGACGTAGATAATGTCGCTTTTGGAGACGCGTTGCGGAATCAACCCGGCGCTGTCGGCCTCATCGATTTCGAGGATCTGGAAGCCGTCGCGGCGCAGATGCTGCGTCGCTTCCTCCTCGCTGGCGGCCTCGATGACGCCCTCGTGCGTGTTGCCCAGCGGATCGCGGGCGCGATAGTCGTAGTTCATGTCAGTTCCCCGTCTCGCCGGCAACCTGGAAGACTTCCTCGATCGTCGTCAGGCCTTCGCGGACCTTGCGGAACCCGTCGTGCGCGAGCGTGACCATGCCCTGCTTGGCGGCGAGGCGGCGAATGGCGCCGATACTGGGATCGGCGACGATCGTGTCGCGCAGCTCATCGTTGATGATCAGCAGTTCGTGAACGCCAAGCCGCCCGCGATAACCGGTGTTGCGGCAGCTCTTGCATCCGACCCCTTTGTAGAACTGCTCGCACTCGACGCCCATTTTTTCCAACGCCTTGCGGACCGTGCGGGAGGGTTCGACCAGTTGGCGGCATTTGGAGCAGACGCGCCGCACCAGTCGCTGCGCCAGCACCATGTTCAGCGCGGCGCCGATCAGGTAGGACTCGACGCCCATATTGACCAACCGGGTGATGGCGGAAGAGGCATCGTTGGTGTGGAGCGTGCTGAATACCAGATGGCCCGTCAGCGCGGCCTGAATGGCCATGCGGGCCGTCTCTTCATCGCGAACTTCACCCACCATGATCACGTCCGGGTCCTGCCGCAACAGCGTGCGAAGCGCCTTGGAGAACGTCAACCCGATCTTCGTCTGCACCTGGAACTGGTTGATCAGCGGGAGATGATACTCGATCGGATCCTCCACCGTGCAGACGTTGTTCTCCATGGAACTGATGGAGTTCAACGCCGCATACAGCGTCGTGGATTTGCCGCTGCCGGTAGGGCCCGTCACAAGGATGATGCCGTTGGGGGCCCGGATGTTCTCCTGGAACGTGGCGAGAATATCCTCGGCGAACCCGAGATCCTCCAGGTTCAACGATACGCTTCGCGTATCGAGCACCCGAATGACCGTCTTTTCGCCAATGGCGGTGGGGAAGGTGCTGACGCGAAGATCGATCTTCCGCCCTTCCAGCAACACGTGGACCCGGCCGTCTTGCGGCAGGCGGCGTTCGCTGATGTCCATGCCTGCCATGATCTTGATTCGGCTGGTCACCGCCGGCAGCAGATGCTGGGGAACTTCGAGCGATTTGTACAGCTTCCCATCCACGCGATACCGGACTCTCATGCATCGGTCGGCAGGCTCGATGTGGATGTCGCTTGCGCCTTCCTTCACGGCATTGAAGATAACGTAATTGACCAGCCGGATGACCGGCGATTGGCCGGCAATTTCCTCGACGTCGCCGATGTCTTCAATGGCTTCTTCGATCAGCGTGACGTCGGCATTATCGGATTCCTCGATGATGTCGTCGATGACGAACACTTTCGAGTTCGGCAGCGTCGTGATCATGCGCCGAATATCTTTCGGCGTGGCTGCAACGATCTGCACCTGGACGTTGCTGATCGAACGAATTTCGTCAATCAGGAAGAGGTTGGACGGCTCCGAAAGGGCGATGGTCAGCACGCCGCGGACGAGAAACAGGGGCAGGACCAGGTTCTGCTCGATGTACTCGCGGGGAAGGATGTCGACGACGGCCGGATCGAACAGGCGCGCTTCCAGTTTGGCGTAAGGAACCCCGTACTCCTTTGCCAGACACTCGACAATCTGGTCTTCGCTGCATAGCTCCAGCTCCACCAGAATCTCGCCCAGCAGCCGGCCTCGCCGATCCTGCCTCTGCACCTCCAGCGCGCGCTGGAGCGTTTCTTCGGTCAGGTAGCCCCGATCGATCAGGACGTCGCCGAGTCGTCGTGGTGCAAGGGAGGTGGTGTTCATATTGGCGCGATGGGAACCGGGCGTATCGCCGATTACCGGAAACTCTTCACGGCATCGACAACGTCGTCGAACATCTCGATCTGACGGTCCAACCGGGTGATCTCGAAGATCGTCCGGTTGACGGGATTGGTGGTTGCAAGCTTCACGGAGCCGCCCGCGTCGTGCAGTCGGTCCTGAAGCTCCAGAATGGCTTCGAGTCCTTTGCTGTCGAGGGTTTCGGTGTTGTTCAGGTCGAGGACGACGTCGGTATGGTCCAGGCCGCACACGCACTCGGCGAACTGGGTGCGCTGGTCGCCGCCCAATTCCTCCGGGGCGTGGACGACAACGACGTTTCCGAACACTTCGGTCGGCAGGTTCATGGGCGTAATCGGCTAGAGGGCGTTCGCCACCTTGTCTTCGGCGAGGATGGCGTCGACGCGTTGGAGCAGTTCTCGCGGGCTGAACGGCTTGGCGATCACGTCGAGCACGTCAAGTTCACTGGAAAGCGCCTGGTGGCTGAGTTCGTACCCTTTGGCCGTCAGCATCAGGACGGGAACGTGCGCGGTGCGCTCGTCGGCGCGCATCCGGCGAACGAGGCCAAGCCCGTCGAGACGCGGCATCTGGCAGTCGGTTATCAGCAGGTCGGGCGCCTGATCCTGGACAAGCTGCCATGCCTCTTCGCCGTCGCCGGCCGTTCGAACGCTGTAGCCGGCCCGCTTGATCTTGAACTCCGCGGCGCGGAGGATATGGATTTCGTCGTCGCACAACAGAACGCGTTTCGGCATGGTTGGAGTCCTCATGGTGAGTGAAAGAATGCAGTGGTCATTGCGGGACCGTCAACGCTCTTGCCCGATCCGGGCCCCACGGCTATTGGTGGTCATTTGGCCGGCACACGGCAGGATGACGGCAAACGTGGCGCCTTCGCCGACCTTGCTGGCCAGCGTCAGCCTTCCGCGGTGAACGTCTTCGACAATATGCTTGGCAAGGGGGAGGCCGAGGCCCGTCCCGGATGCCATCTCCTTGTCTTTCTGGATGCGGTAGAACTTCTCGAACACACGCTGGCAATCTTCCTCGCTGACGCCGACCCCGGTATCCTGGACCTCGAACCGGACTTCGGCGTCTTCCAGCCGGCTGCGCAGGGTTACCGTCCCGCCTGCGGGCGTGTACTTCACGGCATTCGACAGCAGGTTGATGGCGGCCTGCAGCAGCATGTCGCGGTCGGCCAATACGCCGAGGTAGAGTGGGCTGAGTTCCGCCGCAAGGTGGATTCCCTTCGCCTCCGCCGAGGGCTGCACGACGTGGTGCGCCTCTTCCAGAATCTCGTTCAGCGATTGCTGGGCCTTGCTCACGTTCACCACGCCTGCTTCAATCCGGGCGATGTTCAGCAGGTTTTCCACGAGTCGTTGGAGCCGATCGGCCTGACTGTTGATGACGTTCAGGAACTCCTCGCGAGTCGCCTCATCTTCGGCCTCTCCGTCGGCGAGCAGTTCGACGTATGCCTTGATTCCGGCCAGGGGTGTCTTCATTTCGTGGCTTACGGACGAGACGAACTCGGCGTTCCGTTTCTGGAGCATCTTGTGATCGCCGATATCGCGAAGCACGGCGACGACACCCTTGCTTGCCGGATCGGGCGCCGAGTCGCCGGGCCCTTGCACGTCGAGCTTGGTGGCCGTTGCCCGAAACCAGTGGGTCTTCCCGTCCGTGTCCACGTATTCCACTTCTTCCGTCCGATCGCCCGGGAGATTGCGGTGTGCGGTCGTCGTCAGAAGCTCGAGCAGTTTCTCGCAGTGGATAAGCTGCCGGATTGCGCGGGTTTCGGCCTTGTCGTTATCGATATCGAATAGGGCCTCCGCGCTGGCGTTGGCCAGAACCAATTCGTCGTAATCGTCGATCGCCAGAATCGGCTCCGCCAATCGCGCGAAGATGCTCCTGATCTTCTCGTATTGCGCCGTGGCCCGACTGCATCGGATTTCCAGTGCAGCCCGACTGTGCTCCAGATCCCGCAGCCGAGCACGGTATTCTCGCAGCGAGTTGCCGATACGCTCCGCCGTGGTGTACCAGGGATGGGTGCGAGACAGCGGGGGAAGCTGGTCGCAGTGCCAATCGGACACGCCGCCGTCGCACGACGGTCGGCACAGAGCGGCAATGTGCTGTTCGAATTGGCGGCGGGCCCGCTTCATGTGCGAGACCCACGTGACGACGATCAGGCTCGAAATCAGAAGCCCGAAGGCCAGGAGCAAAGTACGCCCGAGCAACGATTTGGTCAACAGGGGCCAGTCCAGCAGCCAGGCAACGGCCAACGCGGCCGATACCATCAGCGCGGCAGCCGGCAGAATCGTGCTGGATCGAAGATGATGCATTCCCATTTCGCCTGAATGTCCAAGCGGCGACGTCGGAGAATGCTGCCAGAACATACGCGTGCCGGTGCAAAACGACCGGTGCGGGCAGTGCGGAACCGAAAGCGATTCAGCGATTCAGGTTCCGGTGCCTCGGGTCCAGTGCGGCCGCCCGCTCCCATTGGGCGTGCGCGGCCTCTGGCTGCCCGAGTTTCTCCAACGTGCAACCCATTAAAACGTAGGCCAGCCCATTGGAGTTGTCCAACGAAAGTGCTTGCCGCAGTGCGACTTGCGAGGAAGCGTAGTCGCCCAGTCGATAGTAGGCGGCGCCCAGTGTCAAGTGCACTTTGGTCGAGTCGGAAAACCGGCCGGCAGCCGGCTTGAGGATTCCAACCGCTACTGTGGGGTAGTTCTGCTCCAGTGCCAGAATGGCTGCGTGAATCGGAATTTGCGGGTTGTGCGGGTCTGCTTCGGACGCCGCTGTGAAATGCGCGGTGGCGGAGTCCGTCGCGCCGTCGAGCAAGGCCATTCGCCCTTGATGGAAGAGGCTTGCGGCCGCCGGTAGAAGCGACAGTTCGAACGTACTGTTTGGACCGATTGAAGCGGTCGTCGGGGTGACGGCGGCCGTATCCGCGCGGGCCAGCGAAATGGACTCTGGCGGAGGTTGTTCCTCCGGGGTCGTCAAACCGGCTGCCGAAACAGGGCAAACGCTCGGTTCGCCTGCCGTGATTCCTCCGTCGGAGACCATCACCTCACCCGGCGGCGACGCGGACGGCGCGTCGAAGGGAGGAGCGATTCCCGGACCGGCCGGGTCGTCGGGACTCAGTTCGGCGGCGCGGGCGTAGTATTGGCCGGCCTCATCGTGCCGGCCGGAGGCCTCCAGCATCAGGGCCATCGCATGATGAACCCTCGCATCATTGGTGTGGTCGCGCAACGCGTGCTGCATCTGGGTGAACGCTTCGGGGCGACGGCCGGTAAGCATCATGGTTTCGGCAAGCAGCAGGCGTGCATCACGATGCGCGGGCGCGCGCTCGAGGATGGCCCGCAGGGCCCGTTCGCATTCGGTGTGGTCGCCCCGGTCCAGGGCGGCCTGCGCCGCCAGAAGCTCGATACTGTTGCGACGCTCTTCGAAACGCTGTATCGCCAATGCTTTGGAGGTCGCCTGATCATCGCCCGAACGCAGGTTGCCCGAACCGAACGTTTGCCAGTCCAGGCTCGAGCAGCCGGAGAGCAAGCCAATGGCGAGCGCGGCAAGGAGCCATGGGCCGCCTTGGCGGCGCCGGTGCATTCGGCCTGGAATCGTGTATTTGGAAGTCATTGCAGCTTCCTCGGCTGGGACACGTCCTTGCTATAACCTGGCTGGCCGGGATCCAAGGGATGAAGTGGCCCGGGCAGCGATAACGGGGCGGATTCCGGGTTCTGGCGAAGATCGTCCAGGACCCATTCTGCAACCTCGGGGCCGTCCAGCGGATGTTCGCCGGCCGGCATGGACGGCGGATCTGAAAGCGTATGGTCGCCGTAGGGCCGACCAAGCCAGATGTCGCTTCGCAGATCGATGGCGGCGCGATACCCGGGGAAGACATGGACGGCCATTTCGGCGAATCGCAACGCCGTCTTCCGGTCGCCTGCCGCCCAGGCGCTTTGCGCAAGGCGGAAATAACGCTGGGCGGTAGGCCGTCTGCTGAACGGCTCCAGTTTCGCTTCGGCAACCTGATGTCGCCGGTGGAACTCGGCAGCGGCATGGTCGCCTTCGGCATCCAGTCCGGGTTCGTAGACAATGTGGGGCGTGATGAGTACCAGCACTTCTTGGCGTTCCGTGCTTTCCGAAGAGGTCCGGAAGACGAAGCCGACGTACGGCAGATTTCCGAAGAACGGTATCTGGTTTTTCGTCACGGCGACTTCGTCCCGCATCAGGCCGCCGATCAAGACGGTGGAACCGTCGTTGACCATCACATTGGTCGTGACTTCGGTAACCTGTTTCTCCGGCAACGTGAAATCCCCCTTCTCGACCACCTCGCCTTTGGAAAGCTCGGGGTGGATTTCCATGCGGACCATTCCGTCCGTCGAGATGAACGGTCGGATACGCAGGATGGTTCCCGTCTCCATGAACTCCACGGTTTCGGTGGCAACAGTCTCCGTGACGGTGGTGCTGATGTAACCTTTCTGGTCGCCGATCTGGATGTTTGCCGGTTGTTTGTTGAGCACCAGAAGGCGCGGGCTGGCGATGACGTTCGTATCGCCGATCGTCTCCAGGGCGCTGAGGAAGGCGGCGAGGCTGCTGTCCAGGAAACCTACTTTCAAGGCGCCTTTCTCGAAGTTAAACTTCGCCAAGGTCTGCGCCGGATCGCCGATACCGATCCGCACATTGCCATTATCTCGTAAGAACTGCCAATTCACTCCGTAAGCATCATCATCCTTGAGCGTAACACTCAGGATCATGGCTTCGATATGCACCTGCAGGGGGCGCACATCGACGTCCGCCACCAGGGCATCTACCTGCGTCAGGACGGCCTCGTAGTCGCGAACCACCACGGCTTCGGCGCCGGCAAACGTATTGCCGCCGGCGGTCCCGGAGTCGGCCGTAATACCGGTTTCGGCGGCCGAGGAGATGCTGCACACGCCGGTCGCTTCCGTCAGCAGCGGCTTGATGAGCTGCTGCAGTTCGTTGGCCGTGATGTAGTTCGGCCGGAAGATGCGCGTTGCGATCGTATCGAACGATTGTTCCAGGGAGATGAAGTCGGTCGGAGTCCCGATGAAGACGAAGGGGCCATCCTTTCGGGCACGGAAGCCGTTCATCCGGACGATCGCGTCCAGCGCCTCCTCGATTTCCACGTTTCGCAAGGTGGCCGAGACGGTTCCTCGCACGGTCGGGCTTGCCAGGATATTGATTCCCCCGTGGGCGCCCAGCAGTTCGAGTACCCGCCGGATATCTTCGTTCTGGATGAAGATCGTCAGACGCCCGTTCCCGTCGTCCTGGATACGGGCGCTGTTTCCGGAAAGCGAATCCGTTGAGGGAGTCGCGGGAGAAGCGGTTGCCGGCGGGGGCGAGGCAAGAATGTCTGCAGGCGGAGGTGGCGGCGCCGTTGGAGCGGCAGACGTGGCGCGTTGCAGTTCCTGGAGTGAATGCTTGACGGTCTCCTGAATGGCTTCGATCGACGGTTGCTGCCCATAGGCAGGAATGGGGACAACCGACCGAATGTCTTCGCCGCGATCCTCCAAAGCGAAACTCGGGGCGTCAAGTGTGACGACTGGCCCACGGGCGACATCCTCTACGGTCGTTTCCTTGCGCCGAACGAGTGTCGCCGGCGCGCTACGGCCTGCGCCTGGCGATTCCGATGCGGCCTGGGTAGATGGCTGCTTCTGATCGATCTGGTTTTCTGGCGAAACCGTCTGTGCCGTATCCCCTGGAAGCCCTCCCTCCGGAAGACCTCCGCCTGGAAGTCCCAGGCCCCGAGGAAGCGCGGCGGGAGCGGCACTCATGCTCAGACCGATTCCCAAAGCAAGTGCTACGCCTGCTGAGGCAAACGTGCCCAGAAGAAAGATGCTGCGGAGCTTGTTCATTGGTCTTCCGTGACGCTCTGGCGGTTCTGCCCAGGCAAATCAGGGCGTTGGCCCTTTGGCCGACTCATCCGCTTGGACTGCGGGCCGCAACGCGTTTGCCGGGGTCGGGATATTCAGTTCGTATTCAGTTCCATTGCGACTGAGAACGACGCCACCGGGATGAATCCGTGCGAGTTGATAGGAATAGGTCTGGTTGTCCTTCCAAAGGATCACCTGCTCGCCGAGGAAGTAGGTGCGTCCGTTGATCATCGCCGTTCCGCCGGTGGGACTGGCAATTACGGCCGAGACCGCTGCACCGGCATCCTGGGGGGTGATCTCGGGCGGACGGGCCGGAACCTCCGCAGCAACGGCCGCCTCGCGCGCTGCAATGGCCTCTTGCGACGACGCAGGCGTGGTGAACGGATTCCGTGCCGTGGCAGGCGACGGTTCCGAAACCGTGTCGTCTGGTGATGTGGTGGGAACCTGGGGCGATGCCGACGTCATGGGCATTGGGCGGGTCCGCGGATCCTGTTCCATCCACTCGATGACCTGCGGCCAGGGGAGATCGGGGGCTGAAGGCGATGGCTTCGTGCTCTCGGCTGTCGCGATGGTCGGCCCAAGCGTCGGTAGCGAAGGGATACCGGTTGTTTGAGCGGGGGGCGTCGCGCCGATCTTGTTGGGTGGCGATACCCAGCCCCACACGAGAGGCACCCAAAACCAGATAGCGACCACACAGAGAATCCCCAACACTGCCGCCTTCGCCGGGTGGGCAGTAATCTCGCGTTTCAACTTCTTCTTTATTTTGCCTAGATTCACGTCAATCAGGTGTGTTTGGACCCGCGGCGCACGGTAAAGCACGACTCCCGGGAGTTATCGGCTAATCGGACTTCTTGATGTAATCTGATTTCTCTGGATTATCGGCAAAGACCACCAAATCCAGGTTACATTCTATATTTTCGCTAGTCGCTGTTTTCTTCTCTAGTTGCAGGTGTCTTATCCAGATATCCACGGGGAGTGTCTCCAGGCCGTAGATCAGGGAGTGCACCTGGCGGTAGTCGCCAACGCAACTGAGCTGGAGTGGGATTTCCGTAATCCACTTCTGAGGTTCGATGGGTTGCGGATCGAAGCGGTTGGCGTGAACTCCCGATTGCATTTCCACCTGCTGGATTTGCGCGAACAGGTCGGCAACATGCGAGGCTTTGGGTGTCCGGGCCAGCCACTGGTCGCGAAACCGGGTGGCTGCCTGGATCTGTTGTTCTCCTGCTACCAGGGCGGCGCCAACCGACTTGGCCTGGGTCAGGTAGGTCTTTTTATCACGGATTTCGGATCGCAACTCGTTGTTGGAGCGGTGGAATGGCAGGAAGACGAAGACGAAATACGCAATGGCGCCGGCCAGTAGTGGCACGGTGAACAGCCAGTCTCCGGGAGAGGGTTTCTGGTTTGTCATGTTCGGTTCAGGCGTTGAAGGACGCGTGGTCCTAAGGTGTGGAAAGGCGTATCAGGGTTGCAGGCGGCCGGCCAACGTTTCCGTGGGGGGCTCCGTGGGACCGCCTGGCTGACCGTATCCGGGGTGAACGACCAGCGTCGCCTCGAAGAGCATGTCGCCCGTTGTGCCGCGTTCGTGGCTTTCGATCGCCTCGAGTTCGGCCTTGCTGAACAGGGGATTGTCAGCCAGCGCACCCAAATAACGGTGAAGCGCCCCGGTGTCCGTGGTCGTGCCGGCCATGCGGATGACGGTCTGCACGGAGTCGGCCCGGTCGCGCAGATGGGTCAGGTCATGCTCGGCAGCGGACAGGGCGACCACGGCGTCTTTGACGCCGGCTGTTGGCGTTTGAGGCTTCTGCGCCGTTTTCGGGCCCAGGGTTTCTCCGGAAATGACCAGTCTGGTCAGAGTGATTTCATCGGGGAATGAACTCAGGATGGCATGCAGCAGTTGTGTGCGTGGCCAGGGGTGCCGAAGGTAGGCGAGCAGGGCGGCTTCGGCTTGGACGGTTTGCAGCTCCTTCTGCAGGGCATCCAGTCGCGACTTCTGGGCAAGCGCCTGCTGGTACTGGGGTTCCAGTTGGTCTCGCTCTGCTTGCAGGCGGTGATAGTCGCGGTATTGCGCTCCGGCCGCCAATGCCACCAGGCACACGAACGCCACCGAGACGAGCGCCAACCATGGTTTCGATTGGCGTCGCGCGCGGCGGCGATGATACTGTTCTGGCAGGAAGTCGATGTTGAGCATAGTTGGTTACATCGGTTTGGCGTTGGGCAGGCGGTCGGTTCGTTCTGGCTTTGCCGGTGTCGCGGAGTGTTTTCCAAAAGGGCGCATTCGCCGTGCAACCGGGGCTGGAAGGGTTTCTAGTTCAGGCCGCGAAGGGCGAGACCGGCGGCAACGTCCCATTGTCCCACCCGTCCCGGGATTGGGTTGGACTGGAACGTCCGTAAAGGGTTTCCCAGTTCGCAAGGAAGATTGATACGGGCGCGAAGCCACTCCAGTATGCCATCGCTTGCCTCGCCGCCGCTCAGCACGAGTTGAGCCAGGGGTTGCCCGCGAAACGTTACGCTGTAATAACGGATACACATGGAAAGCTCGCCTGCAAGCCGATCGAGCGCGGGCCGCAACGCTTCGGCAATGCTGCGTGTGACTTCGGGATCGCGCTGGTCGATACGGCGGTCGCCGTTGTGGCGGCGCAGGGCGGCCGCATCCGGAAGCGACATTTTCAGATAGCTTGCCACGGCCTCATCCATGTGCCGCCCGGCGCAGTCGATGTATTTGACGAACATGGTATGTGCGCCGCGGGCAATCACCACGGCGGTGGTCGCGCCGCCTACGTGGACGAACATGCGTTGTTGCTGTTGGTCGTCGTCGCGCCGGTATTGCTTCGTATAGCATCGCAGCAGGGCGCCGGGCTCCACGTCGATGGCCACGGGAGTGAGTCCGGTCCGATCCGCTACGTCGAGCACGCCGGCGATCACCTGGCGGCGGCAGGCCAGCAGAATGACTTCCCGTCGCGTCGCGCCCCCCTGGCGGACATCGGCGGCATCGACGAATCGGACCTCGGCTTCCTGGCTGGGGAACGGCAGGCGACCCGCCGCTTCCGCAAAGACGGTTCGGCGCAGTTCATCGCCCTGGGCCTGGTTCACGCGGATATTCTGGACGAACAGGTCGCGCGCACCGAGGCAGAATACGGCGCGGCGGCCGCGAAAACCGCGTCCTTCACGCGCCCGGCCGATGGCATCGACCAGTTGATCGGGATTGTCTGCGGCGTTCTCGCCGGTCAGGTCCCAGCGGGCGGCATCCACCACGCTTTCTCCGGCGGCGTCAAACTGAATGAGCTTCACGGAATTGCTGCCGAGATGGACGCCGATCGGGCTGGTGCGAGGTTGAAAAAGACTGACCATGACACAAATTCTCGATGGCGATAGCGGATGATGGAGGATTCCGGATGATGACCTGGTAATTCAAAGTGTTGCACTCGCCAGCCAGGAGGGCGGCGCGCTTTCGGTGGTGTGGCTCAGCTCAACGAGGCCGGTAATCGGATGCACCAGCAGCAGGATGTAACGCGCCTTGCGGTCGCTGCCGGCGCCCAGCCACAAAATGGTCCATGCCGTATCGGTCGTTTCGCCAAGCGGCCCGAACTCCACCTCCGTGGTCTTGGAAATGGACCAGTTGTACTGGACGGCCGCCAGGAGATGGACTTCGGCGCCCAGGTGCGGCAGTTCGTCAAGGTCGACCACCATCTGCTTCTGCTCGCCGAAATCCCGGCTGAACGGCGACTCCGGCAGCAGATCGAGGCTCGTATCGCTGCCGCTGTGCTCCAGGATGTACCGGTTGTTGGCCATGTCGAACACGACGCGATACGTGCTGTTGTTCGTAATGGCCAGACTCCTGGCGTAGGCCAGGTCGGTTGCCAGAATGCGCGCCGTGGCGCGAAGCTGGTCATTGATGCTCGGTTCGGCGCTGGGCAGCACGATTGCCGCCAGAATTCCCACCAGCGCAATCACCATGAGCAGCTCGAGCAGGGTGAAGCCGGCATTGTGGCGGTTGAAGTATCGCATCGCTTGATCGGAACGGGAGATGCGCGGTGAAGTCGGAAGGCGTGCGGCAACGGAGCCCAAGAACCGGTAACGAACCCTCGGGCGCCGCAGCACGTCCTCCGCTTGG
Source organism: Thermoguttaceae bacterium (assembly GCA_040772845.1). Taxonomy (GTDB): domain Bacteria; phylum Planctomycetota; class Planctomycetia; order Pirellulales; family Thermoguttaceae; genus PWXP01. Next base: position 1,563,437 of record JAXGXG010000001.1, on the reverse strand, counting down.
GAAGGGATGCTGCCGGCCGGTCTCCCGGCCTGCCCGGCAATCCTCTCGTGTTCTTTTGACGCGCTAGGGCGCGATGCCATCCTCGACAATAACCACGCGCAGCTTCCCGCTGGCTAGTAACTCGTTCTGCTTCTCTAACAGTTCCCGTATCTTCTGCAGTTCGCCAAGCATGTCGGCTCGCTGCTGAATGGGGTTGGCAAGTTGTTCCGGGCCGCTCGGCGGAGCGGCGATGCCCGGCTGATACAAGCTTAGCACGCAGAAACACAGCACATTCGCCATAATCAGCAAAGTCCAGGCAACAGGGCATCGCATGGTCGCTCTCCTTACGGGTTCATGGTCCATCGCACGACGTTCCAACGCAAACCGTCATCGTCGGCGTGCGGTGCGAACACCGGTTGGGACAGGTCGTAGTAATGGTATTGAATGGAACGGGTATCGGGCGTAATGGTGATATGCGGCTCGATGTCCAGGCCCCAGACACTGGGAAGATAATGGAGTAACGCGGGGAACCACTGGATGCCGTCCGACTTCTGATTCCAGAATTCGATCCAAGCCAGGTTCCACCAGACCTCCGGTCGATGCCACGGCTTTCGGTGCCCGATTTTGATATCTTTGCACGCAACGTGGCCTTCAATCCTCAGCTCCATCTGGTTCTGGGGGGTTGACGCCACTTCGAAGCTGTCTCTTGCCAGGACCAGCCCTTTGATAATGGCCGTGGTGTTGGTTCCGAAAGTGATATCGTCGGCGCTGACGAGTGTCGGAAGCTGGATGGGATCGGCAACGCCCTCGACGGGCAGCAGATCGACGGGCTCCAGGGTGATATCATCGCCTTGGATAACGATATCCGACGCGCTATCGCCGCGGGTGAACAGCGTGCCGCGAATGGTCGCGCCGGCTCGAATTTGCACGGAACCGGATCGCACGAACAGCCCGGTTGGATTGGTCTCCGGATTGGGGCCCAACTCTGTATTGTTGACCGTCGATGCTACCGCCTCAATGTCATAGAGCTTGCCGCCAGGGAAAAGTCGGTACGTTGCCGTGTCGTCGTTGCTTTGCCAGGCGAATGTGGAGGCCGCGGTCGTGTAGACCGTCTGCGCCTGCAGGGCCGTGTTGATCAGCGCATAGACCTGGGCGTGTTGCTCGTCGAATCGGAAGTAGACGGGCCCGGTAAAGGGGCGCCAATCGGTGGCGGTGGCGGCCCGCATTTCATTCAGGCCGAGGTAATACCACCATTGCTGGTCGCTGGTCCAGTTCAGGTTTTCGTCCAACTCAACCTGACTGCGCAAGCGTACGGGACCTTCGACGCGGAAGGGGACGCACAGGGAGCATGTTCCGTTGTCCCACTGGCATAAGGTGCGTTCGGTCAATTCCGCCAGACCCGAAACCGGTGCGGACAAGGCGCGGGGGATCAGTTCCACCACGGCCTCGGCCCGGTGCATTGCGATCCGTGTCGGGTTGGCCGGATCGGCCGCATACCCGGTCGATGCGAGCGTCACCCGATACGGATAGCGATCGTAATCGTCGTCGCCGGCTTCGAGCGATGCGTCGCCCGTGGTGAAGGTCACCTCGAAGCGATTGTAGTCGTTAAGTTGACCGGCAAGCGTCGTATCGACGCCTTCCCAAGCGTTTGTGTGCATGACCTGCAAGGCGGTCGTGAGCCCCGAAACGGCCGCCGCCCGCGCAGAAACCCGAAACACGGCATTACGCTGGATGCGGGCGTTCACACTCTGGGTGCGAACGGAGGCGTAGCACATGCTGAGTGTGACCGCAATCAGCAACAGAACGATCAGTACGGAGAATCCCCCACGGGATTGGCCGTACTTGCTGCGAGGGCGGTGGATGGAACGTCGTGTTTTCATCGTTCGAGCTGGTAAATCAGGGCGGCCGAGCCGAAAAAGGGAATGGGGATCTGCGAGTCCGGATCGGCGACAATCGGCGTGTCGCCAGGCATCAGTTGCAGCTCGATCTGCAGCAACGCCTGCCGTAACCCGCTTGTGGACCCGAAAGTGTTCTGGACCCAAGACAATTCGTCCCAGTCAAGCGTGCCGGCGCGATAGGCGGACCACTCCTCGGCGGAAGGACGCAGTTGCGAGGAAAAACGCACGGCTCCCCGGTAGGCCGAATTGCCCGTTCCACCCGGGGCCCGGCATATCCGCAGCAGGGACGTCAACTCGTACGACTGCGACCGCACGCCCGCGCGTATATTGCTCAGGGCCGATCGCCACTGCGACAGGTCATCAACGGCAGGCACCGTGGTGCTGTTGTGGGGTACGGTGATTTCCAGCAGTTGCCCCGGAGCGCTCAGGTTGGGTGCGTAGATGATCAATTCGTTGAATGTGGGCAGGCCGTCGGGATCGGACGGGTCGCCGCTTGGGCGCCATATGACGAGCGTCTCGGGATATTCGTAGCTTCCTTCGACGCTAGGGACGACGAGGAATCCGGGAAACTGGTCGTTTGCCGTGGCCTGCTCAACGTGGCGCTCGATCCGGTCGAGGATGACCCGCGCGTGCTGCGTCGCCTTCCCATAGCCTTCCGTATACTCGTACGATAGCTGGACACTGTGCGCCAGCGCGCCCAACGAACCTGCAACCATCGCCATGATGGACATGGCAATCAGCAGTTCAATGAGGGTCAGTCCGCTGCGGAAGACCGACTCCGACGGTGTGTCATTCGATCGGTTCATAGGACGGCAATTCGGCAGTGGCGCGTTGCAGACGGGCCAGCTCGCGGAGCGAACCGTTCGGGGCATGATAGGAAACAATGACCTCAACAACGCGGCAACTGCCCGTTCCGGTCGTCAGATGTGCGGTCAGATTTGCTGCGTCTACCTGGTGCACCTTGACGGTGCGGAGATAACGGTCCAGGAGCTCGTCAGACGCTTGAAAAGCCTCATACCGCTCGCCGCCCTCATCGTCGCCTTTTCCCAGCGGGATTCCGAATCGATCGACCGGCGGCTCGTGCTGCGAGTCATGGTAACTGTCGATCTCCGCCATGGTGTGACAACCTGCAATCTCGTTCAGCAACTGCTGCGCCAGCCCAATCGCGATGGTCTGCCGCATTGCTTCATCGGTGGTTTGGAGCGACGATGCGACGCCAAGCAGCAGCACACTGCCGGCAAGTGCGGTGATCGAGATGGCCACCAGGGCCTCAACGAGGGTAAAGCCTCGGGCGACGGGCGATGCAGGACGATACGCGTGCATGGTCATGCGTGATTGGTGCAACACGGGGTGCGTTACGCGCCAGGGGTTGGCACTGCCGCGACGACCGCACTGGAACGCTCGGATGGATGACAGGTTCCTCCGGCCATGGCTCTTTCGCCGCGGGCAGTACGAACTCGCCGGGCAAAAAGTGGCGCGGCGGGGTCCCCTCAAGCATTCTGCTTCCCCGCCGCACCGTGAACCTGCACCCCTCCCCAAGGCACAGGTCCACGAAAACATAGCTTGGGTCTTGCAGGAGTCAAATCCCCGAAATCGACCAATTTGGGCCTTTCCTGGACTGGCGAAAGAGCCAGTCATTTCCCAGCAGATTGGTGGCGTTTTGTGTTCCGAAGCGAGGGCTTTGCGTACGACTTGCAGGTCAATCGCGTGGAAGCGGAAGGGCGCAAGCCCTCCGGTCCTAGCGTACGACTCGATGGCGCAAGCCGTTGCAACGGATAAACCGGACGGCTTGCGCCGTGCCGCTACTGACTGCACACAGGCTTCGCAATGCTTGTCATGTGGGAGCGATCCGGTATAATGGCGGCCACCCCCTCACGGGACGGCTCGTATTCTGAAAACGCATAGCAGGTTCTGCAGAAGGCACGCATTATGGGATTCGGTGCACTCGACGCGGTTGTGTTTCTGGCCTTTGTCGCTGGTGTGATTGCCCTGGGGCTGTTCAAGAGCCAAAGCCAGGGAGAGAAGAACGAGGAAGACTACTTCCTGGCCGGCCGTGGCCTGACCTGGTGGCTCGTGGGCTTCTCGCTGATTGCCGCCAATATCTCGACCGAACAGTTCGTGGGTATGACGGGCAAGGCAGCCGACTGGTTGGGAATGGCCATTGCCAGCTATGAATGGATGGCGGCCATTACCCTGGTGATCACGGCATTCGTGTTTCTGCCGACCTTTCTCAAGAGTGGTATCTATACGATCCCGGAATTCCTGGAATACCGTTATAATGCGTTCGCTCGGACCATCATGGCATTGAGTACCCTGATCATCCTGGTGGGGGTGCCAACGGCGTCGGTCATCTTTTCCGGGGCCAAGGTGATCAGCGTTTTCTTTCAGGATGTAACCTTTCTGGGGCTTGATCTTGGCAACATCACGGTGGATTGCTGGATCATCGGCTGCCTGGCGGCCGTATACGTCTTTGCCGGCGGATTGAAGGCCTGCGCGTGGGCCGACCTGATTCAGGGATCTGCCCTGATCATCGGTGGCGGAATCATTGCCTATCTGGCGATGAACGCCTTGAGCGAGGCAGACCCGGCCATCCTCGCGCAGACGGCGGCCAACAGTGAGGTCAATGTCGAGACCCTTGCCGAGGGAGGGGCGATTGAGCGTTTCTTTGAACTCAACCGCGCGCCCTTGCCCGACGGCAAGTTGCACATGGTCCGCCCGATGAGCGATCCGGAGATCCCCTGGCCGGCCTTGCTGGTCGGACTCTGGATTCCCAACTTCTTCTACTGGGGCCTGAACCAGTACATTACGCAACGAACCTTGGGCTCGAAGAGCCTCAGCGAGGGGCAGCGAGGCGTGGTCTTTGCCGCCCTGCTGAAGCTCATTATCCCATTCGTGGTGGTCATTCCCGGAATCATGGCGTTCAACCTCTTCAGCGGCGACCTGCGCGAGCAGGCGGGGCGGAAGAACCACGATGCAATTGCCGAGTTCAATAGCGGCGAAGCGGTTGTCTTCCCGTTCAACGCGCAGTTTGCCGAGGTCAATCCCGAATTGGCGGCGCGGATCGTCCAGCATAATGCCGATCTGATCGGCGATACCGACCCCGCTGCGGCCACACCGGCCGAGATGGCCGTGGCAAATGACCGGCTGGTCCAGGCTGCCACGAAGCAGGGCGTCGCGGTCTACGGTACGACGATGATCGGCTACGACTACGACGCCGCCTTCCCCACGTTGCTCAAAAACCTGCTGCCCGGCGGTAAGGGACTTATGGGCTTTGTGCTGGCGGCCATCTTCGGGGCCGTGGTCAGCTCGCTCGCCTCCATGCTCAACTCGGCTTCGACGATCTTCTCGATGGATATCTACCGCAAGTTGCGCGCCCGGCACGGTGGAGCCGGCCACCATGAACTGGTCACGGTCGGTCGTGTATGTGTTGTGGTCTTCGTCCTGGTTGCCATGCTGATTGCCCCGAGCCTGGGAAGTCCCAAGTTCGGCGGCATCTTCACGTTCATCCAGGAGTTCCAGGGATTCATCAGCCCAGGTATTCTGGCCATCTTCATTTTCGGCGTGCTGGTGCACAGGGCGCCCCGATCTGTGGGAACGGTTGGGTTGATCCTGAATCCCATTCTGTACGGCGCCCTGAAAGTCGCGGCGCCCCAGATCGCGTTCCTCAACCGTATGGCGATCTGTTTCGGTGTGGTATTGGCCGTACTGACCATCATGACCCTCCTCAAGCCGTTGCCCAAGCCGGTTGTGCTGCCCGTCAATGAGAAGATGGATATGAAGACGGACAAGGGGACCAAGATATTCGGCATGGTGGTTGTGGCCATGACCATCGTGCTGTATGTGATTTTCTGGTAGTCGGAACCGATAGGGGCCTTCCATGTCGAGTGTTGGAAATGACAGCCAGGCGTTCGAGCTTCTGAAACGCCTGGCTGAACAACAGGGGCTGGATATCCACGGCGGGACCGTCCGCCGCACCTCCTCCCGGTTCTGCCTGAGCGTGGAACATGGCGACTACAACGGAACCGAACTGTTCGGTGTCGGTACGGACCGGTTCATCTGGATGGCGTACAAGCCGAACGAGACCGGCGAGATCCGAATTGCCAGCGGCAACTTTCCGGACGATGGCCTGGTTCGGTTTGCGCTGGGCCAGACGCCTCCACCGCGGTCGCCCGAAATCGCCGATACCTGGGCGCGATTCCCCTATGGGGTAGACTACATCCTTCAGCGAGCCGGGTATAAGCTCACACGCGGGTTCGATGCCGTCCTCTACGGCAATATCCCCGGCGGCGGTATGAGCCGTTCGGCTTCGCTTTCGATCAATCTGATTCTCTCTCTGTTGCAGGTGAACGATCTGCAGGTCGGCGACGAGATGAGCATTATCGACCTGGCACAGGCAGTGGAGAACGAGTACATCGGTTCGCCGTGCGGGCAGCTCGATCAGATCATGATCTACTTTGCCAAAGAGGGCATGGGCACCCACTACAACCCCAAGGATCGGTCGATCCGATACGTGCCCTTGGGAGATGGAGCGGCCGATTTTCGTATTGTCAGTCTCGATACGGGAACGATTCGCCCCGGATTGGAGAAGTCCTCGTATAAGGTGCGCCGGGCGCAGTGCGAGCAACTGGTAGAGGTCCTTCAGCAGGCCGGCTACAGCATCACCTGCCTGGCCGATATCAAAGACGAGGCCTTGTATCGCAAGATTCTCGATCAGTTCGCAGCATCCCATCCCGATCTGTGCAATCGTATGACGTACGTCTACGGCGCGCAGAAACGCTTTTACCGGATGCTCGATGCCTGGAAGGCCGGCGATATCGAAACCGTGGGTTCCATCTTCCGAGAAGATGGGCTTGGGCTGCGCGATCAGTACGTCATTTCCGGGCCGGAATTGGAGACGATGTGCGATATCGCGCGGACGGTTCGGGGGGTGTTGGGCGAGCGCATGCTTGGCGGCGGCGACAAGGGAGCATCGGGCGCCTTGGTCAAGGCGGAGGCGGTCGATGCCCTGAAAACCGCGGTCGACACGGCCTATCCCCGCAGCCGGCCCGACTATGCCGACAAATACGCGGTCCACGTCCTGAAGGTCGTTGACGGCGTCAAGGTCTTTCCTGGCGTCGTATAGCCCGACCTTGCGGCAAGGAGTGCGAGGCATCAGGTATTCTGTCGGCGCGCGTGCCGATACGCCCTCGGCATGGCGCCCGTGAGCCGTTTGAATACGAATCGAAAGTGCCTGGAGTTGCTGAAGCCGCATGCCTCGGCAATCCGTCCCAACGTAAGTTGGCGCGGGTCGGCGAGCAACTGCTGGGCCTTCTGGACGCGCATCCGGCATATGAACTCGTGCGGTGTAATCCCGAGGCATTGCTTGAAACGATGCTCCAACTGGCGGCGAGAGACGGGGGTTGATCGCAGCAGTGCCTCCACCCCAAACGGCTCGCCGATGTGCTGGCGTATGTAGTGTACGGCCGCCACGACGTGCGGGTCTTCCACGGCCACCACGTCGGTGGAGCGGCGGCGCACGATCTCGTCGGGCTGGATCAGGATGTCCGTCCTGGGCGGCCGCTCGCCATCCATCAATTGGTCCAATAGCGCCGCCGCCTGGTAGCCGACTTTTCGGCCGTTGCGCGAAACGCTGCTCAGCGGTGTCTGGCAGAACTCGCAGCTCGTCTCATGGTTGTCGACGCCGATTACGGCGACGTCGTCCGGAACGCGCAGCCCCAGGCGGCTGCAAGCTTCAACCACCATCCCTGCACGAACGTCAAAGACGGCCATGATTCCCACGGGCGGCTTGAGCGTCTTGAGCCACTCGCGCAACGGCTCGAACCAATCCAGCCACGGCCGGCGCCTGTTGTTGCCCGAAACCTCAAGCACCGAGCATTGGCCGCCGAAGGCCGCAACCTGCTCGATGAACGCCTGGCGGCGCAGTTGCGAAAACCAGGCGTTACGCGATCCGTAATAACCGAAGCGGCGAAAGCCGCAATCCAGCAGATGCTCGGCAGCCAGCCGTCCGATTGCCTGCTGATCAACCATGACGCGAGGCAGGGCCGCCTCTCGCATCCTTCCCGACAAGTTGACTACGGGGAGGCCGATCCGCCGCGCCGCATTCGCTTCCGCCGCCGTCTCAACCATGGTGATGATCCCATCGCCGGGCCAACCGCGCAATGCTTGCACCGACATGCGATACGTGTCGGGATTGGGGCTGATCACCCAGTTGCCGCGCTCGCGTGCGTAATCGCCGATCCCCTGCACGGTACGCACCAAGTGTGGCGGCGACAGAGGAAACGCCAGTGCAACGCGTCTGATCTTGGCCATTGGCCGCCTGCCCTCCGGAAACCAGTCTCTCAACAGATTAGCAGCCAGTATATTGTATCACAATGTGTGCTTGCCGCGCTTCGCGGAAATGTACTCGGATTGCGCAAAAATGCTCTTGAACAGGCTACATGGATCGCCAATAATCGGCAGCAAGGGAAAGAAATGGGCTTTCGGCGTTGGTGCGTTCGGGTCCGTCCGGGGCGTCTGCAATGCAAGAGACAAGAGACGCCGTCACCAGGGGGTAATGGGGTAGTTTTCCTGCATACGCTTGCACGATGGTCATGGAGCACGATATGCGTTCTTTCGTCGTATGGGTTGCTTTGATCTGTTTGATGATAGCCTCAGGCGGAAGTCTCCAGGCGGAGGGTCCGGTCGGCCGAAATGCATGCGAGCAGCCGGTGGCCAATCTTCCCCGGACCGAGCGACCCGAGTGGCTGCGCCGCGAGGGCATGGTGATGGCCGGGAGTTGGGAGTCGTTGCCCTTTCGAGTCCGGCGAGGGCGGCGCGGCGATACGCCGCCGGAGTGGGAAGCGCCGGACCAGGGGCGCGACTACCAGCCCACGCCTCAACAACTCGCCGCCTGGCGCCGCGAGACAAGCGACGAAATGCTGGCGGAGTTGAAGAGCCTGGGCGTGAACTTCCTGATGATCCCGCTTCACAAGGGCGCCGGCATGGAGGCCGAACGCCCGTACATGAAGGACGCGGTCGCCTGGACACGGCGCTGCCACGAAGCGGGCCTACACGTGGGCGCGTACGTCGATAGCGAGACACTGCTGTGGGAATTATTTGCCAAGGAGGTCCCCGGCTACCGCGATTGGCTCACGCTCGACAAAGACGGCAAGCCCATCCTGTACAGCCGCAGCCAGCCGTTCCGGTTCCGCTACAGCCGCAATCACCCGGCGGCCCACAACTACTTTCTCAAGGTCATTCAGTTTGCCGTCGAAGAGGCCAAGGTCGACCTGCTTCATTTCGACAATTACTTGCGAGCGCCGGGCGCCGAAGCGGATTCCCTTGCGCAGTTTCGCCGGTGCCTTCGTGCGACATTTGCCCAGGAAGACCTTGAAGCAATGGGCATCGGCGACCCGGCCGCCGCCCCCTGTCCGATCACCGATTCATCCAACAGCCTGCTCGGTTATGCATGGGCCGATTTCTCCTGCGGCTACCTGGCCCATTCGTACCGGCGGCGCTGCGAGTATGCCCGCTCGCTCCGGCCCGACATTCTGATGGAATGCAACCCGCACGGAGTCATGCCGCGAACTGTGGTTCCACGGGACCACTTCCGGCTCGTCGGCCACGGCGAGGCGTTCTGGCATGAAGGAACCCCTTACGGCTATTCGGGTTGCCGCGATGGCAAGGTGCAATCCCGCATCCGTTCGTTCAAGGTTGGGCGGCTGCTGGACAACATGGTCTTCTGCAAGAATAGCAATCCGTTGGAGTTGGCCGAGTCGATGGCCTTCAATCTCGATTGCCTGGGGTGTATCTGCTTCTTCGAATACGGTGTCATCCGCCGTTACCCCTATTCGCCGGACGGCGTGATGCCCGCATCCAAGCCGTTGATCCGATTCTACAACACGCGGCGCGAACTGTTCCGCGATACGACCGTGATTGCGGACGCTGCCGTGCTGCGCAGCTTTCCTTCGCAGGTATTCGCCGACAAACGCGTTGCGGAACTGACCTGTCGCGTGGAGCAGACACTCATCGAGAACCGAGTGCCGTTCCAGATCGTCGGCCAGCGGCATCTGGACGACCTGAGCCGGTATCGCACCTTGGTGCTGGCCGGTTGCCCGGCCCTTTCCGATGTTGATGTCCGGCGGATTCAGCGTTACGTCGCCGGCGGCGGACGGCTATGTGTTGTCGGCCCGGCGGCCACGCACGACGAGTGGCTGAGGCCCCGGCCGCAGCCTGCCCTGGAGAAGCTGCCCAAGTCGCGCGTCGTCTCGATCGAAGCGTCGGGCGACGTCCTCGCTGCGGTCCGGCATGCCTGCGGCGGCGAGCCGTCCGCGGTCGTTGAAGCACCCGTCGGACTGTGTACCGAGTTGATGGAAGGGGCCGACGTGCGGTTGCTTCACCTGGTCAATTACTGTGAAGGCCAGACGTTACGCCCGGTAACGGCGCGGCTGCGAGTTCCGCCGGGACGTCGCGTCAAGGCAGTGACCTTGGCGAGTCCAGGGCGGCCCGAGGATCTTTCGCTGCCTTATGAACGGCACGGCGACACGGTCACCTTCACCGTACCGGAAATCGGCGTCTATGGAGTCGCCGTCCTCACGATGGAGTAAATGGAACGCAGGAGAACTCGACCATGAAACCGCGGGAATACCGTAGACGCGATATCTTGAAAGGGGCGGCTCTCGGCGCCCTGCCTTATGGCATTGGCCTGCCGGTTTCTGGCGGCGAGGCCGCGCGATCGCCGACCAAGCAGCAAGTTGAGGGAGTCAGCCTCGTTCCGCCCGACTGGATCGCTTCCGGCAAGCTTCGCTGGGTTTGGGCGCTATGGGAGCCGCTGGCCCTCTACCGGCGCGGCGGCCATGGGGCCGGGATCGGCGATGGCCGGGTCACGGGCCACTGGGTGGGCCGTTGGTATGAACGGATGCACAGCGACGAGATTCTTGACAAGCTGGCCGACGCCGGCGTGAACCTTGTGACCACCCATTTCTACAAGGGATTCGGGCTGAAGGCCGAAGCCGACGAGATGGCCCTGGCAGCCGATTTTACCCAGCGGGCCCATGCCCGCAATATCCGCGTCCTGGGCTACCATCAGTTCAGCACGGTGATCTATGAGACGATGCTCGACGAGATCCCGCACCTGCGCGATTGGATCCAACGGGCGCCCGACGGCAGCCTGCAAACCTACGGCAGCGCCACGTGGCGTTGGAAGGCCTGCCCGATCCATGACGGATTCATCGACTACCTGAAGCGAGTCGTCGACCGTTGCCTTGTTGATGCCGACATGGACGGGGTCGAATACGACGGCCCCAGCTACGATTGCGCTTGCCCGCACTGCACGGCCGCGTTCCGCGAGTTCCTCGCCAAGCATCACCCGCGGCCCCGGGAGCGTTTCGGCTTGCCGCATTTCCGCCACGTGGAAATCCCCTCGGTCTGGTCGGCGAAGGATCCGATCTGGCAGGAATGGATCCGGTTCCGGATCGACCTGATGGGCCGGCGACTGCGGGAGATGCGAGCATACGTCCACGCGAAGAAGCCTGGAGCCGCCTTGGTTACCTATGAAGACTGCCCGGCCTTGTGGCGCAAGGATCGCACGCGTTTGTTGCCCGACAGCGGCGATTATCTCGACCTGGCCATCGCCGAAAGTCACGACATGCCGCAGGTGCTCGACGGCCACTTGGTGACCAAGGTGCGGCACCTGAAGGAGGGCGGCTCGCTGGGCGTCGTGGCTCTTTCCACGGACTGGCTGCGGACGCCCAAGGGTGGGATCACATTGCCGAAGGAGACGACGCCGGTCGAGCTCGACATGGCGGAGTGTCTGGCTTGCGGCGGGCAGGTATGTACGGCCACCTGGGCGTTGCGCGCGGGCGACAAACGCGACGGCTCGGCCTTCTTCGAACAACCCGAGTTCCACGCCGCGATGAAGCGTTACATGGGCTTCGCCCGCGACCAGGAGCACCTTTATCTCGGTTCGCGACCGTGCGCCAATGTCTGGATATATCATTCGCAGTGGTCGCTGGCTTTCGACCACGCGACCGCTTATTCGAGCGTGCTCGGTTTCGAGCAGGCCCTTCTGGGCTGCATCGCTTACCGCGTGGCCAAGCAGGACCACCTGGCCCAACTGGGCCCGCGCGACGTGCTCATCGTCGCCTCTCAGACTTGCCTCAGTGACGACGAATGCAAGGCCCTCCGGGCAGCCGTCGAGCGGGGTTGCGGGCTGATCCTCACGGGGCGTTCGGGCGAGTGCGACGAGAACTTCCGCCAGCGTCGGGAGATGCCCCTGGCCGAGCTTCACGAGCACCCGCACGTCCGCTATTTCGAGAAGTGCCCTGGCCGAGGCGCGAAGCGGCAACCCAACGGGTCTCTCACGCCGGCAATGCCCTCTCGCCCCACGGTAATCCTCCAGGCGGTGTCGCAACTGGCGGCAGAAGGACTGGCGGCGCAACTGGAAGGGGGGGCAACGGAGCAGCCGCTTTCGTTTGTAGACGTGTACCAGCACCCGGGACACTGCCTGGCCCATGTCGTTTACTACGGCGATGTGCCGCTGACGGGCCTCCGCCTCCGCATAGCTCCCTGGCTGGCGGCGGGCCAGCCCGTGCTGTACTCCCCGTACCTCAACGCTCCCGTGAAACCGGCCATTTCGCCGGAGGGTTGGATTGCCCTGCCCAAGGATTTCGGCAAGTATGCCGCCGTGAAGGTGAAGCGAACGAATGCTTAGGCTGTCCTTTCCGGTTCGCCAGAGGTGCGTGATACCATGGTTCTTCATCATCCTAGGGAGGCATGTCGATGAACATGACAGCCGGATCGAAAGGGATCCTGATGGGCTGCGTCGCTGGCGCACTGACCGTGCTCGGCCAGCCCGCCTGGCCGGCAATTGTCACCTGGACCGGCGGCAATGGCCATTGGGCCGACATCGGCGCTCCAGGCTGGGATTCCGCCGAGCCGGACGCGACAGATGACGCGTACGTGAATACAGGGGCGACAGTTACGATCGACCAGAGCGGTGAAAGGGCGAAAAACCTCACACTTGCCGTTGCCGCGACAGACAGCGGCACGTTGGCCATCAGTGGCACGTGGGAATCCGTTGTCCCGAGTTCCAACCCGATGGATTCGCACTCAGTCTCGTGAAATCCGCATGGTAACCATCACCACCGCTGACTACGTGATCATCGCCGTCTACATGGTGCTCATGGTGGCGGTGGGCGTCTACTTCTTCCGGTTCATCTCCGACATTCGGGGTTATTATACCGGGGACAACCAGATACCTTGGTGGGTGGCTGGGATCAGTTTCTACATGTCGATCTTCAGCACGTACATTTTCGTGGCGTATGCGGGGCGCGCGTACCAATGGGGCTTTCCGGCAATCACCATGTTGTGGTCCGTGGCGCCGGCGCTGTTCATCGCCGGCTTGGCATTCGCGCGGTTCTGGCGGCGTGCGGGCATTCTCACGCCTCTAGAGTTCCTCGAAACCCGCTACAGTTTCGGCGTTCGCCAGCTCTTCGTCTGGGCCCGCATGCCCATTGAGTTCATCAACAACGGCGCGAGGGTTTTCGCATTGGCCTTCTTCGTCGATACGGCCACCGGGATCGGGTTGGACACATGCATACTCGTCTGCGGCCTGATCACGCTGAGCTATACGCTTCTCGGCGGGTTGTGGGCCGTGACGGTGACCGACGTGGTGCAATTCATCGTACTGCTGGGAATCACGGCCGTGCTGGCGCCAATGAGTCTGCACGCGGCGGGCGGATGGAATGAACTGGCGGCATCGCTGCCACCGGGCCATTTGCGCCCGTTCAACCAACACATGCCGCCGGGGTTCTGGATCGCGTTTCTCGCCGTGATGATCGTCTCGTTCAACTCAAATTGGGTGCTCATCCAGCGGTTCCTCTGTGTCCGTGACGAGCGTGCGGCGCGCCGGGTTGGACTCCTGGGCGGAGTGCTCTACATCTTCACCATGCCGCTGTTTATGATCCCCTGCATTGCGGCCGTGGTGCTAGTGCCCGGGCTTCAGCACACGGATCAGGCGTTCGTCGGCGTGGCCATGAAGGTGCTGCCGCCGGGCATGGTTGGCATGGTGCTGGCCGCCATGTTCGCCGCCACGATGTCGGCGCTGGATTCCGAATACAACGTAATCGCCAGCGTGCTCACTCGCGACGTCTACCAGCGCCTCCTTCGCCCCGGCGCCTCGCCGCGCGAATTGCTGAACGTCGGCCGGGCAGCTACTGCGCTGGCCGGTCTGACGCCGATCGCCGTGGCCTTCGTGCTCATCAAGAAACACGGACTGTTCGACACGATCCTGGCAACGTTCGGGATAACGGGCGGGCCCATGGCCGTGCCGCTGCTGGCAGGCATCGTCTATCGGCGGGGGACTTCCTGGGGCGCCGTTTCCTCCATGCTGGCGGGAATGGCCGTAGGTGGAACGCTGAAGTTCTTTGCGAACGCCCCTTACGATAGCTACCAGTGGTACTCACTCGGATCGATCGGGACAACGCTCTGTGTGTTTCTGATTGTCTCCCAGTTGACCCAGCCGGATGACGCCAAACGGCGCGCTATCGCCGATTTCTTCGACCGGCTCTCCCGGCCCGTTATCCCGCCGCCGCCTCGCGGCCAGGACGGCCCCTCTCCCTTCGGAATCGTCGGCCTGGCTACGTTGTGCCTCGGCGTCATCTTGTGCCTGCTGAGCTTGTTCAACCGTTGGCCCGGTGACGGGTTGCCCTGTGTCGTGTTGGGGGGCGGCTTTGCCGCCGCGGGGATGGGGCTCGTCCGAGCCGGCAACCATGAGAGAAGAAAGAAGTAATCTCACAATGAGTTCGAACGGAGAACTGTCGTGATACCGCACGTTCCTGAACCTCCTCGCCGCACCGCCAGATGTGCCATCCAGGTCCGATCGCATTGCCTTCGAGAAATCAGCAAGCCGGTCACGGCGCCACCCGGAGTGATGGGCTATCGCGATTTCGTCGCCGAACCCGATTGGAAACGCAATCTGATCTCCACCACCAGCCTGCTCTACCATCCTCAGCGACGCCGAGTGGTGTGCGGACTGACGGCGTTCGACACCGACTTGATGTACGAGTTCGACCCCGACGCCAAGACCTGGCATTGCCTCGACTACATGGCGGTCAGCCACAAGTTCGAGATCAAGATACACCGCTCGCTCTGCCTGGCGAAGGATGGAAGCGTCTACGCGGCCACGGCCGGACTGCATCGGGAAGACCAGCGTTTGGAAGCGCCCGGCGGGCGGATTTTCCGTTATGACTTCAACACGCACAGCTATGACATGCTGGGGCGTCCCGTTCCGCCCGACTACATACAAACCATCACGCTCGATGAACAACGGGGGCTCATCTACGGCGTCAGCTATCCGGTCTTTCGTTTCTTCGCTTTTGACATCCACGCGCGCCAGACACGCTTTGAGCAATACGTCGGCTGCCTGCCGCACATTATGGCCATCGATGATTCCGGCTGCGTCTGGTCCACTTGGAGCAATCGGACGCATGACTTGTTCAAGTATGATCCCGACGCCAATCGGATACACTTCTACTATCACGGACTGCCTGGCGCTAAGGAGGGGGTGAACTTGATGTTCCCGGGCATGGGGCCTATCGACGCCATGATCAACGGTGGCGATGGATACCTTTACGTCGGCATGACCACTGGCAGCCTCGTGCGAATTGTGCCGGAAACCGGCGAAGTTGAGTATCTGGGCAAGCCCACGCCCGAGATGCGGATTGTGGCGCTCGAAGTCGGCCCCGATGGCCGGCTTTGGGGAACGTCGGGCTACTTGGGCAACGTTCACCTGTTCGCCTACGACCGCCGCAAACGTACGTTCGACGTCTTTGGCCACCTCCGTGATGAACAGCGAAACACCAGCCTCTACATCGCGCACGACATGTGCTTCGCCGATGACGGCCGCCTCTTCATCGGCGAGACCGACACCATGGACCGTTCAGGCTACCTCTGGGAATGCTGGGATGTTTGACGTCAATAGCAGCCGTCGCAAGGTTCGCGACAGCCCTGGACTGTTGCGGCAAGCCAGTTGTAGACGTGGCCCGGAGTGTCTATTCAAACACGCAAAGTATGTTTGATTGCCGGCTCATTCCGATGCATCGGGAGGCAACGGCAACTGAGGTAGCGGCCGCGCAATGCGCACGTGACGGTACTTCACCAAGCTGCTGTGATTCTGGATGCCCAGGTAGCCCGAAAGCGAACGCAACGCAAGCAGAGGATACTTCTCGACCGGGGCATCGACCACAACAACTCCGTTGTGCATCGTTGTAACATGTTGACCCTGGCAGTTGATCTCCAGCGTATTCCACTCGCCCACCGGCCGTGCGACCCGCGGATCGGCGGCGGCAATATCGTAGACCGAGGCGGTGTACTGATAATCCTTCAGGTTCTTGTAACGCTCTGCATGATCGTCCAGAATCTGCACCTCGAACCCGGCGGCCGGCTGCGAATCGTTCTCGCGGTGATGGTTTCCACCTTTCGGCACGCGAACATAGATGCCGCTATTGCCGCCCGGCGCCAGTTGGTACTCCAGCCGCAGGTTGAAGTCGCCATACTCCTTCATGCTTCGCAGCCACGGGCCGCGCGTTCCGGTGCATTGCAGGAGACCGTCCTCGACCTTCCAGCACGTCTCGGCCGGACTGCCGGCGCCCTCCCAGCCTGTCAGGTCGGTTCCGTTGAACAGACTCACCGCGTCGAGTTCCGTAATGCGGACGTTCCGAATGTGGAACTGGCCGCCCTTGGGAACTTCCACCTGAAGACCGACGTAGCCTGCCGGAACCGTCAACCCGCCAACGCTATACGCAGGCTTGCCGTTGATGGCAAGCGATACCTGCTCGCCAGTTACGGTAATGTCGAACTCGTTCCACTCGCCGGCAGGCCGCACCAGTCCAGTGCTTTCGGCGCCGGGCAGTTTGTTGATATTGCCTTCCATACCTTCGAGGAGGTTGAGCTGGAACGAGTTCTTGGGAAACGGCTTGCCGCCTCGTTCGGTGCGGATGTAGATGCCGGCGTCGTAGCGCTGGTGCTGGAGGGCCTTCCACTCGACATGCAGCGTGAAGTTTGCGTAGGTATGATCGGACCGCAGCCATCCGTTCCCTGCCTTCAGGACGAGCATCCCGTCCTCAACGGCCGCCTCGCAATCGTTTTCGATGGTCCAGCCATCCAGGTTCTTTCCGTTGAAAAGCGTCATGGCATACCCGTCGGAATCCATGCCGAAAGCGGTGGCCAGCGGCCCCGGAGCTGACAGAACGAGGCAGAGGAGCGCAAGACGCAACAAGGACGGCACAGGCAGCAGCTTTCTCATAGTTGCTTCCTCGGGAAAGGGCGGATGGTGGGATTCAACAGAGGCGAGTCTAACCGGGCCAGGGCGCGGAGTCAAGAAGATTCGGCTGGCTGATCGCTCGCACCAAGGTGCTTCGTCAGGGTGACGATATTATGCCCGTCCTCGCGCCGATAGGAGAAGCCGTCCATGGTCTTGCGGACGAAATGGATGCCCAGCCCGCCAATGGGCCGGTGCTCCAGGGGGAGGGTTGTGTCAGGCTCCCGCCGGGCAGTGGGATCGAATGGCTCCCCGTCATCCGCAATTTCGATCCGAAGTTGCCCAGGCATGTGCCAAAGGCGGAGTCGGATGGCGTGTTCCTTCTCGTCGGAATACGCGTACGAAATCACATTGGTGAGCCATTCTTCGAGTGCAAGGTGGAGGTCTCGGGTCGCCTCCGAAGGCAGAGCGCGTGACGCGCCGAGTTCGTCCAGCCATGTGGCCAGACGCGGCAGCTCATCGATCCGGTTCTGAAGAACCAATGAACTCGCCGGAGACGTCTCCGCCGGTTGTTCCGCTTCGCTTGTTCCGGGCGCAGAAGCGTTCGGGCCGGAAAGATATCGGACCGCCAGCGCCGTGATATCGTCCGATTGCTCCGCGCCTGCCGCATGGCTGTGGACGGCCTCGCACAGCATTCGCACCAGGTCCGCCGCCCCGGCTTGCCGGTGCTGTTGGGCAAAGTCCAGAAGCCGTTCGTCCCCGAACAAAACGTCCGAAGGATTCATGGCCTCGGTCACGCCGTCGGTGTACAGCAAGAGCAAATCTCCCGGGAAGAGTCGCTCGCTGTAGTTGTGGTACGTCATGTCCGGGCAGATGCCTACCGGCGGGCATGGGAGCGGTTTGAGCCATTCGATCGTTCCCGAACTGCGCGCCAGCAACGGCGGATTGTGGCCCGCGCTGGAGTAGATCATGTCGCCTGTCTTCAGGTGGATCATGGCGCAGAACAAGGTGATGAACATGCAGGCGTCGTTGTCTTCCGAGAGTTCGGCGTTGACCTGCCCGAGGGCCAGCGCCGGGTCGCGCAGCGAGAACAGCGTCGACTTCAGGAGTGTTTTCCCCACGGCCATCAGCAAAGAGGCAGGGACTCCCTTGCCCGAAACATCGCCAATGGCAACGTAAAGATGGTCGTCGTCCAGCAGGCCGAAGTCGTACAGGTCGCCGCCCACTTCACGCGCCGGGGCGAGCACCGCGTAGAGATCGATATCGTTGCGGTTCGGAAACGGGGGGAACAGCTTCGGGACAATTCCCAGTTGGATGGCGCGGGCAATGGCCAGTTCGCTGGCGATTCTCTCTTTCGCGGCCGTTGTGGCGGTCAGATCGGCAATGTACTGCCGAAGTTCGCTTCGCATCCGGTCGAAGGCGCGGGTCAGGCGGCCGACTTCGTCGTCGGAACGCACGGGAGGCAGCGGAGCGTCGAAATCGCCCGCGGCCAGCCGATGCGCCGCTTCGGCCAGCCGGCGGACCGGTGTGACGACCGACCAGGCAATGGCAATGGCCGGCGCCAGCAGTAACGCCAAACCTGCCACACCGAGCATGCCGCTGAGGCGATTGAGCTGAACCAGCGGCGCCAGGACTTCGGCCTCTTCGCGCACCACCCCCAGCGCCCATCCGGTAGAAGGCACACCGGCATAGAAGATATAGGCCCATTCTTTGGTGAATGGCCGGCGATAGCGGAGCCAACCGGGCGTCCCGCTTAGCAGACGCCGCCCGAGTTCACGGAGTGTCTCCGCGCTTTCAGGGTCCTCTTGGGCGTCGGCAAGGCTGGAGACGCTCGCGACCATCTCCAATTCGTCTTGCGGATGCGAAATGAAAGTACCCCGCTCCGAAAGCAGTACGGCAAAACTGCTCTCGTCAAGAGGCAGTGTATCCAGCAGTGTCTGGATGCCGCCCAGCGAAAGATCGCACGTCACGACGGCAATCGTCGTGCCCTCGCGCACCACGGGCACCGAATAGGTAACCATGGCCGTATCGGCCTGAGCGTCGTAATACGGCTCGATCCAGACCGGGAACTGCCTCTCGGCAGGCAGGCGGAACCAGTCGTGGCGGTAATCGTCTTCCGGCGAAGGCCGATTGTCCACGGCGATCGCGTCTCCGTTTTGCCATCCGTACAGGATATCGAAATCGCCTTCCGCGGCCTCTTCCTTGCTCAATGCCACGGCCATGCCGAACAGCGACGGATGGGCCTCCAGCGTGCGACGGATAAGGTCTACAGTCTCCTTACGCTCGATCTTGCCTTCCGAAAGAAACAGGGCGTTCTGCTGAACAACCGCCTCGGCCCGGCCGAACGACGACTCGATCTGCCGGACCAACGCCTCCGTGAGCATCTCGCCGTGCTCGATCGCGCCGCCGATCACGCGGTGTCGCTGCTCGCTGTAGCTGAAGCCTTCGACCAGCAACAGCACCAGGCCGGCGCCGACAAGAATCAGCGCAACCATTCGGTACGTAAGAGACCGTCGCCAGGGATTCATACGGGCTCCTTCTTGGCAGGGAGGACGCGGTTCTCACGGCTCCGTCACAAGGGACCGCGCCATGTCCTCCGTTGCAGCAACGGTCAGAACGAACAGGAGCCCGCTGATCTCGAACACTTGACGCACGTCATCCTGCAACGCACACAGCACCATCTTGCCATCTTCGCGCGCGAGCCGTTTCGCGGTTGCCAACAGCACACGCAGGCCGGCGCTGCTGATGTACTCCAGCCCGGCAAGATTCACGACCATGCGAGAAGCCCCATCATCGACGGCGCGGTTCAACACCACCTCGGCCTCCGGCGCCGTCAGGGCATCGAGCCGCCCGGTGATGACGAGAATGTGAATGTCTTGCTCAACCCGCGTCTCGATCTTCATGGCGAAGGTCCCATCGTGTACGGTAATGTCCCGGGTACTTTCGGACTCTAACTACTTTTCGACAAAGAGGTTAGGGGACGTTCAGCCCTCCTGCCGAAAAAACGCTTGCACTTTTCGCAGAAACCATTAGAATAGCAGATTGTCCTGGGTAGTTCGGTAATTCCCCCCAGGATGTGGGGCTCGCCAAGGTTTGGGTGCGACCAAGCGCAAGGCGGGTTTTTTTCAGGCGTTTTTCGGGTGTATCCAATTGTGTACAATCGAAAAACGCTCGTGCGAGTTTTTGGTCCGAAGGAAATCACAGAATGCGGCGTATCGACTCCGGAAAACCGGCAGATACTTACGATCGGGTCTTGGAGATGATCGGCACCGGGAAGTTTCTGCCGGGGGCCCAGCTTACCGAGGAGGGAATCGCTGCCGACTTGGGCGTCAGCCGGGCGCCGGTGCGTCAGGCGCTCGCGAAGCTTGTCGGGCAGGGCGTACTGGTCGGCGGAGGGCGGGGGCAGGGCGTTCGCATGCGCGAGTATACGGCGGAAGAGGCGCGCCAACTCTACGAGTACCGCGAAGCACTCGAAGGCATCGCTGCTTCTGCCGCCGCACGTCAGGCAACGCCGATCGATCTGGCGCGGCTCGAATCGATCTGCGCTGCCGAAGCGGCCGAACTGCCTGAACCCGATCCCCAGCGATGGGCCGAACTCGACTCCATGTTCCACACAGCGGTGGGAACGGCCAGTCATAATGACCGAGTCGCCGCGCAAATGAAGCTGCTGATCGACGAGTGCCGTGTCCTGTTCTTTCTGCTGCCCCAGTTGCCGCACGGCATTATGGCCATCGATCTCGGAGGAGTCGTCGCAAACCACCAACGCCTGCTCGGCTTGATTCGAGCACGCGACCCGGCTGCCGCCGAAGAAGAGGCGCGGCGCGTCATGCGAGAATCGTCCAAACGGGCGATTGAACTTGCCATCGCCGGCAAGCTGCCCCAGGTGGGCGATTACGATCCGGTGGGCGAAACTGCTGCCGAAGCCAAAACATGAACATACGGAACTGGACATAGGGGGAATCTCGAATCTCAAATTTGAGATTTGAGATTTGAGATTGCGGGGAAGGGGAATGAGAGTTTGAATAGGGCCGTCCGCAGGCACGGCCGTTTTTTGGGAGGCGATTCATTGGATACAATCGTATACAAAGGCCTCGACGCCCGATGCCTCATCGGCGCGGCCCTCTTGCTACTTGCCGGATGTGGCCAATCGGGGCCGCCGCAATTCCACGTGACCGGCGAGGTCACATGGCGCGGGCAGCCTGTGCCTGCCGGCATGATCACGTTCACGCCCGACGCCCGGCAGGGGAACTCCGGACCACAGGGGTTTGCCGCAATTCATGACGGGCATTACAGCACGCGCCAAGATGGGCGTGGTCCGGTCAGCGGTCCGCACGTCGTCGCCGTGGCCGGATACGACGGAAAGCAGCCAACGGACGAAGCGCCGCTGGGCCGAATGCTTTTCGAGGAATACCGACTGGAACACACCATACCTGAAAGTCAATCGTCGTTCGATATCTCCGTTCCTGACTAATCTGACCAGAAGGAGAGACTCATGAAACGTCTAATGCTTGTTGGGATTGCCTTGGCAGGCGCAACGTGGGCAACGCACGGCGCTGCCGGCGCCGTCATCGTCGCCTACGACGCCGCGCGCGACGGGCGGCCGGAAGTGTATGCCGACGATCCGGCCGGCCAGGGTTGGACCTCGTACTACAATACACTGGGCGATCCGACGCTGAATACATCCGGCCATGTTGCCGGGCCTGTCGATCTCAACAGTGTCTATCAGGGCGCCGATGCACCCTTGGCTTGGCGAATCAACGATCAAGGCGGCTCCGCGCCCCAATATCGGCAAACCATCACCGGCGCCCTTCCACTCATGGCCGGCAATCCTGCCGGTTGGAAACTCGAATCGAATGTCCGATTCAATACGTCGACCTACCAGCTCGGTTTCTTCGTGGCGGATGCCGACTGGGACATCGGCGATCAGCAGGCGTATTGGTTTCGCGTCGTGTCGAGTGCTCCAAGCGGAGGCAATCTGGTACTGAACATTGGACGCTGGTCGACACGTCCGCCGGACAACTCACTGCGCAAGCCGTTCACAACGACGGCGACTATGACGCCTGGCGAACCACCGACAACTTCACCCAGGTGGGCAACCTGAATTACCAATACGTTCCGACACTGCTGGAAGACGAGGTATTGGTTGAAAACGGCTGGATCATGCGAGGGCGGATACGCGTCGAGGACGTGGCCAACACAATCGACACCGCCGTGGCCATGCAGGTGGGACTTGCGTCGACCAGCCAGTTGTTTCAACTCGGCCTGAGTGTTGACGCAAACGACAACACCATCTTCGCGCTGCACAACGGCAGTAATTTCACGTCTGTTTCCGGATCGGTGGAGGGCGTCGGTTATCACCTCTACGAGATTGTATACGACCCCGATACGCAGACCATCGACTTATTCGTTGATGGCGACGAACTGATCAACAATTTCGCCGGACGCAATTATGCAAATCTCCGGCAGGTGCTCTTTGGGGCAAACAGCGGCGGCGGAACAGGAACTGGGTATTTCAACATGGTCGAGTTCGTTGTCCTCCCCGAGCCTGGCGGCATCATCTTGCTGTTCAGCCTGCTGCTGCCCATCCTATCCCTCCGCCCCCGACGGCGCCGCAACTACCAAGCAGACCTCTCTGGCGACTGACAGGTGACAACGAGCAACCAGCAAAGGATCTTCCGCCAAGCAGGAACTAGCCATGCGTCGGACAATGCGAAATGCTGCGGCCTTCACACTCGTGGAGCTTCTGGTTGTGATTGCGATCATTGGCATCTTGATTGCGTTGCTGTTGCCGGCGGTGCAGGCGGCTCGCGAGGCGGCGCGGCGCATGCAGTGCAGCAACAACTTCAAGCAGTTGGTCTTGGCCATGCACAACTACCATCAGGCGCTCGGCGCGTTTCCGCCCGGGGCGCTGGCGTGCAACAACCTCTCGTGGAACTGCTTCATCCTGCCGTATATCGAACAACAGTCGCTTTATGACGTGTTCGAGCATCACGGCACGTTCAACAAGGGCACGTTCAACGAGGGGACGAACAACGAGGGACAGAACAAGGGCAACCTGATCGCCATGACTTCGGTTGCCGCCTTCTATTGCCCCAGCAATCCGGTCCTGGAAGCGTGGCATGGGTCCAGTACGCCGCAGAATCCGGAACGCCAGACGTACGCTTCGCACTACTACGGTGTCGCGGGGCCGGGCCGGCAACTGATCAATCCGCGGACGGGTCAGAATTACTCGGGGCTGGCGACCGGTGCGTACGGCGGGTTTTCGTGGGACGGCGTCATGCTGGTGGACCGTTCCACCAAGATTCGCGGCATTACCGACGGCACTTCGAACACGTTCATGCTATCGGAGATGGCGCCCCACGCAGACGGAATCGGTCGCGACGGCAGTAACTGGGTGCGCGGCACCGGCTGGAATACCGGCGCCCCGGGCGCATCCGGCGGCGTCACCAGTTCCGCCAGCACCAAGAATGTGGCCTACGGCATCAACATGCCCATCGTCTCACCGTTCAACGACCAGGCGTTCGGCAGCGAGCATCCCGGGGGCGCCATGTTTGCCCGGGCCGACGGCAGCGCCAGCTTCGTGAGCGAGACGATTGACATGGCCGTTTACGCCTCCACGTGCAGCCGCAACGGAGGCGAGGTGCAGACCGTGTCCGGTGAATAATACGCATGAGTACTGAATCGATACACACCCTTTGCCGGGAGTTGCTGTGATGAAAACGGTTTCAACGAAGCGCGGATCCGTCGTGATGCACGCCGGAATACTCGCCATCTGGTGCCTGACGCCGCCAATGTCCGCGGCCGAACCCGGCCGGCTCACCGCGGAACAGCTCCCGGCCGCGCGCCATGCTGCGGCCCACCGGCCGTGGCGAGTGATCATGAACAACGACGGCAACGATTCGCGCGGCGCGAAGAGCCCAACCCGCGATGAGTTTGTCAAATCGCGATCGGCGGCGCTGGCCGGTTCGCAAGTGGACGCCATCTTCTATTGCACCGGCATCTGGGGAACCTTCACGCACAAAAGCCCCACGGCCGAACTGCGGACCGGCGCGGACTATGGCTACAAGGAGTGGGCGGCTCATCTTGACAGAGACGGCGGGCCCGATGCTCTCGGAACGATGGTTCAGTTCGGTCACAAGAACAACATCGAAGTGTTCTGGTCGTTGCGGATGAACGATACGCACGACTCGGGCGACCCGACCATGATGAGCCAATGGAAGAAGGCACACCCCGAATGCCTGGTCGGGCGGTGGGAAGACAGGGCCACGTACCGGGGCGGCGGCAAGCGCTGGTCGGCCGTCGACTACACGCACCCGCTCGTGCGAGATCGAACCGTCGGATGGTTCGACGAGGTGGCCGCCCGCTACGATGTCGATGGCGTCGAACTCGATTTCTTTCGGCATCCCGTGTTCTTCAAGTCGCTTCTGAAAGGCGAACCTGCCACGCCGGCCGAGTGCGATGCGATGACGTCCCTCGTCCGTCGCATTCGGGAGGTGATTGACCGTCACGCCGTGCGGCGCGGACGGCCCATGCTTCTGGCAATTCGTGTACCCGACTCGGTTGGCTATTGCCGCGAGATCGGCTTGGACGTAGAACAATGGCTGAAAGACGGACTGATCGACCTGATGGTTGCAAGCGGCTATTTCCGACTGAACCCCTGGGCGGCAAGCGTTGAACTTGGGCATAAGTACGGGGTGAAGGTCTTCGCCTGCCTGAGTGAAACCCGGCTGCGCGACCCCGAAGCCCGCAAGACCCGTGCGTCCACCGCCTGCTACCGCGCGCGTGCACTCAACGCGTGGCGAGCCGGGGTCGATGCCGTGTATCTGTTCAACTCGTTCAATCCGACCAGCCCGCTGTGGCGGGAACTGGGCGATCCGGCGATGCTGCAAACGATGGAGCGGGTCTACACCACCGGAGCACGGGACGTCCGTGGCGCCGAGTCGTGGCTGAACGGCGGAATGCGCTTTGTCAATCGGACGCCCGTCTCGCCCCACCAGCCAGTAACGCTGACTGCCGGCGCGCCTGCAACGATCGAACTGCGCGTAGGCGACAACATTGCAAACAGCAAAGCCCAACGCGAGACGCCGGAAGTGGAGCTGCGAATCCGTATTTCGGCAGTGGCGGGGCCGGAGCAACTGGCCTCCGAGTTGAACGGGACCCGGCTGGCCGATGGCAAGATGGCGGGCGGTTGGATCGAATACCCGGTCGATCCCTCGCTGGTCAAACAGGGGGTGAACCGGTTCACGCTCACGCTGAGCCCGAAATGCAAGGAGAAGGCAAAGGTCGAAGACCTGCTATTGTGGGTTCATCCCCGATAGGCGCAAGCTTGGAGACATTGAACAGGCAACACCAGGAACAAATCGGATAGGAATCACGCGGAGAAAGGAATGGCAATCATGTTTCATGTGGCTCACGTACGACTTCTGAGGCGATGCCGCTTGGCGATCATCACCGGGCTGTATGCCGGCGCCGTATTGGGATGGTTCTGTGCGACCGGTCTCGCGGCCGCGCCCGAACGGACCGAAATGGTTTTCGTCGACCGGGGCAAGCCGAAAGCGGTTAAGGTCATCGGGAAGGATTGGGTGTCGAAGGACGGATACCTGGAAGGCGAAGGCTCCGGCAAGAGTGCAGACCGGCTGGTCTCGGCCGTATCGATTGGACCGGGGGATTTCTCGATCAAAGCGCGGTTGGCCGTTGTCGGGCTTGCGCGGAGCGCCGCCTCGTTTCGGCTTGGTGGCAATAATCGCGCGATCTTCGGGTTCGAAGGCGCCCACGGCGCCATGTACGTGGCCGGGCCCTTCTTCGGAACAGATCCTGTTGCCGGCAAGATCGGCGAGCCTGCCGAGTTCATCGAAGACGGAAAGCCGTTCGATCTGGAAGTCACGCGCGAGGGCGACCAGCTCCGGATTCTCATTGACGGCCGGCTCGTGCGGCAGCAGACGGTAACGGTTGGCGAGATGGGGCCGGCCGGGTTGGTCCCCATTCGCGCCACGATGCGTGTCGAGCACTTCTCGGCGAAAGGCAATTTCCTGCCGTTTCAGCAAAAAGCCACCGGCAGTGTGAATCAGGTATCGCGCATTACCATGCACCCGTTGGTGAAGGAGATGCCTGATCTGAAACTCGGCCCCTTTGTCCGGCTGTCGGACGGGGGGATTCTCACGGCCGAGGAGAAGTCGGCGTGGATTACGTACGACGACGGCCGAACGTGGCGGGAGCATCGAATCTTTGCCGAAGACGCCCCGTTCAGGATCAAACCGGAACGCGTCCTGATGCGGCTCCGCAGCGGCGTTATCCTCCTGGTGATGAACAACTGGGCCGTCGAGAAGATTAGCTGGAACCATCAGACAAACCGGCCCAATCCAGAAATGCATCGGCCCACGTATGTCGTGCGTAGCCTTGACGAGGGCAAGACCTGGGAAGAACCCCGTTTGCTCTACGACGGCTATTGCGGCGCGCTGCGCGACGCCATTCAAACGCGCGACGGCGCCGTGGTGGTCTTGGGGCAGGAGTTGCTCTTCGACGAAGGGCGGAACAGCTCGCGAGCCTACGTTTCTACCGACGACGGGGTTAGCTGGACCAAGGCCCCCTGGCTTGACATTGGGAACGAACACGGCGATCATTCCGGGACCATCGAAGCAACGGTCGAGCAACTCAAGGACGGGCGGCTGTGGACTTTGCTGCGCACCTATCGCGGTTGGTTCTTCGAGGCGTATTCCGAAGACGATGGCCGTACTTGGACGCCTATTCCGCCGGTGAAGTCGGCAATCCGTTCGACCGGTTCGCCGGGCTTGCTCAAGCGGTTGGCCGACGGGCGGCTGATCCTCATTTGGAATGCGATTCCCAATGAGGGGTTTGTCCGGCGCGAAGAATTGTCGGTCGCGTTTTCCGACGATGAGGGCGCTACCTGGACGCCGCCTTTGGTCATTGCACGCAATCCGACAGGGCGGGTGTCTTATCCCTATATGTTTGAGTACAAACCTGGGGTTCTGTGGATTACGACCATGCAGGGGAACTTCCGCGGCGAAGTGAACGTGGAATCGCTGTACCAGGCGGCAATTTCGCCGAACCCGCAACCCGAATTTGTCAGAAGCAGCCGTTACTATCAAGAATTCCTGCAAGTGAAAGACATGCAACCATGAGAATGCGACGAAGTCGAATCCTGGCCAAGCTCCGGGCGGGCGAGGTCGTAACATGCACGAAGTTGAACACCAGCGATCCCCGCGTGGCTGAAATCGCCGCAATGAGCGGGTTCGATTCGCTTTGGATCTGTATGGAACACGTGCCGAATACCCTGCGCGACGTGGAGAACCAGGTTCGCGCCGCCAAGATGTACGATGTCGATACGATCGTTCGTGTTCCCCGCGGCTGCTACAGCGACCTGATTCGCCCGTTGGAGATGGATGCGGCCGGAATCATGATCCCGCACGTCATGTCGGCTGACGAAGCCAGGGCCATTGTGCGGCAAACGCGCTTCGCCCCCTTGGGCCTGCGCCCGTTGGATGGCGGGAACTCGGATGGCGCGTTCACGACCATCCCGGGGCCCGAATACATGCAGCAGGCGAATCACGGCCGGGTGGTAATCGTGCAGATCGAAGATCCCGAGGCCATGACCCAGCTCGATGAGATCGCTGCAGTCGAAGGGATCGATATGCTGTTGTTCGGCCCTGGCGACTTCAGTCAGGCGATCGGGGCGCCGTACCAGTTGGACCATCCGGAAATCGCCGATGCATCGCGACGCGTGGTGGACGCGGCCCGTCGCCACGGGAAGTTTGCCGGCGCCATCGCCGACCTCAACACGTACCAGCGTCGCGTGGACGAAGGATATCGTTTTGTTTCCGTCAGCGCCGATGTGGTCCTGCTGGCCGAAGGTTTTGCCCGGATTGCCGCCGCGATTGGCGGAACGCCTGCCCCGCCGGTCGAACGGGGCGACATCTACACCGGCCACATCCCCGGCGGTCCGTGACCTATGCGAATGGCGAGTACACAAGATGGACGCACACATCGCTGCAGCCCGACGCCTGCAACCATAGCACAGCCCGCCCAGACCGGCCAGTTGCGCATGTGTGCGACCTGAAAAGAAAGGACGTTTTCGTTTCTGGGGGCAGGCTGCCATGGTTGGAGTCCCGCCTTTAGGCGGTCTTCGATTTCCGGCTGAAGCCGGGACTCCAACGAATTGCCATTTGCACCTGGAAGCGGAAGAGCCAGAGAAAGGGACAAAGATGACACTACGACGAACGACAGTGCTCTGCCTGCTGGGGTTGTACATAACCATGCTCGACCACGCGCAGGCGGAACAGGTCTACGCGACGGCGAGAGATGGCAGTCGCCCGGTTCCGATCGTCGCGGTCGAGAACGTTTGCGCGTGGCCGAATCTGACCGTGCTGTGCGACGGGACGATCGTTGCCGCCATCTACAATCAGCCCAGCCATGCAGGTATGCCCGGCGACGTCGACTGTTGGGCCAGTACGGATGGCGGCAAGAACTGGGAGAAACGCGGCACGCCGGCCGTGCATGCTCCGACGACCAATCGGATGAACGTGGCCGCCGGGATGGCCGCGAACGGCGACCTGTTGGTGATTGCCTCCGGATGGTCCGCCCGGTACATGCCAGGTGAGAAGCCCCGTCCTGGTGACAAGCGACGTGTGCTCGACCCCTGGGTATGCCGGTCGTCTGACGGCGTCCGAACGTGGCAGGTTGACGAGAAGACATTTCCCAGCAAGGCGCCGAATGGCGGCGCCCCTATCCCCTTTGGCGACATCTTGCAGGGAAAGGATGGGGCGTTACACGTGGCTGTCTATACATGGCCGGAGCAACGCGTCTATGTATACCGAAGCCCGGACGACGGGAAGACGTGGGACCAGCCCTGCCTGCTCCATGAAGATGCCTTACGGACCGAAACGGCGCTCATCCACTTGGGCGATGGAAAATGGCTGGCCGCCGCACGAACACACGTTCGATGCGAAAAGACGCCGCGAACGCCTCACGGCCTCGATATGCACCTGGAGCTCTACCGGTCAACCGACGATGCCTGCACCTGGCGACCGCAGGGGCCGATTGCCGCCAACCCGATGCATCATCCGGCCCACTTCCTGCGTCTGCAAGACGGACGGCTGATCTGTGCCTACGGCAATCGGGCCGGCGACGGCAATCCCAACCGAACGGGCAACGGCGTCGATATACTCGTCAGTTGCGATGAAGGGCATACGTGGAGCGGCCCGGTTCGCGTGCTCGATTGGCAGGGAGACGGCGGCTACCCGAGCAGCGTGCAATTGCCCGATGGCCAAGTCCTTACCGCGTACTACGCCCGCAAGATCGAAGGCCACGACGGCTACCATATGGGCGCCGTGGTATGGTGTCCCAAGGCGTCGCTGGACGGCGCGAAGCCGTAACGGTTCATCAGAAAGCTGCGGAAGACCGCGAAATGGCCCAGTTCACAGTCGTTGTCACCAATCGAGTGGTCGATGTCCCGTTCGATGCCATCACATCGCGCGCGAACCTGATCATTCCGCCCGACCCGGCACACTGCATATCGCGTTCCGGACTGCTCGAACACGCTCGGGAACTGGCGGCCGTGATCAACTGGTCGGACGTGCATGTCGATGCCGCACTGCTGGCGGCCGCGCCCCGCCTTCGCATTGTGGCGAATGCATGTGCAGGGTTCGAGAATCTCGATCTTGCCCGGATGGCCGAGGCAGGCGTGTGGGCCACCAACGCCCCGGATGCCTTTGCCGATTGCACGGCCGATCTGGCCTTCGGGTTACTGCTGGCCGCGTCCCGGAAGATTGTCCGCGCCGATGCCCTTGTGCGCGCCGGAGTCTGGCCCGACACGGCCGATCGCATGGCGGTCACCGGCGGCATGCTGCTCCGCGGCAAGACGTTGGGCATCGTCGGCTATGGGCGAATTGGCCGGGCTGTGGCCGAACGAGCCGTCGGCTTTGGAATGCGCGTGATTCATTGTTGTCGAGCCACTTGTGACGATTCACCCGCGTGTCGAACGCTGGATCAACTGCTTGCCGAAGCCGACGTTGTGAGCCTTCACGTTCCGCTCAATGCAGGTACGGACCGGCTGATCAATGCGGAACGGTTGGCGCAGATGAAGCCGGGCGCCCTGCTGGTGAATGTCTCGCGCGGTCGTGTCGTTGATGAGGCAGCGCTGATCGAGGCGCTTCGCACCGGGCGACTGGCCGGCGCGGCGCTCGACGTCTTCGAGGCTGAACCGAACGTCTCCGGAGAGCTGCGCGCCATGGAGAACGTCGTCCTCACGCCGCATATCGGAGGCGCGGTGGCCGAATCGCAACAGATCGCGCTTGAGTGGTGCATCGGTAACGTCGTCGCCGTACTCGACGGTAACGTCCCCCGCAACCCCTTGAACCACGCGATTGGCGCGGCCACCCCTTCCGACTGACAACACCGCTACTGTGACTACGAGGAGAAGACTCATGACAAGAAGATGTTTCCTGCTGTTCGCTGCCATCAGCCTTGTGGCGATGGCCCATGACATCCTCGCGGAAACGGTCGATTACGAGATTCGACTGGAAACAGTTCTCACGGCGAAAGAAGGGGGCCATTGGTTCCAGCCCCGGCCTGCACCCATTCCGGCATTGACGCGAGACGGCAAGCCTGCCGTGGTTATGGTGGCCATGCAGATTCTCGGCTCCGACTACTTCACCGGCCTGTCTTCGATGCGGACGTTCGATTTGGGGAAGACGTGGTCGGAGCCGCAGGCGGCGCCGGCATTGGCTTGGCGCGACGTCGAGGATGGTGCGCCGGTCGTCAAGATCGGTGTTTGCGACTTCCAGCTCGGCTGGCATGCACCGTCGCAGCGTGTGTTGGGTATCGGCCATACGGTGCGCTATACGAAGAAGGGGTTTGCCGGGTTTGGATACCGTCGCGACGTTGCCTATGCCGTGTACGATCCGGCAACCGACGCATGGTCGCCCTGGCGTGTTCTCCAGTTCCCGCCGTCCGATGCCGATGCATTCTTTCACAACGGCGCGCACGGACAGTGGCTCGTGGAACCGGACGGGAGTATCCTGTTGCCCGTCTACGCTGTGGGAAAGGGCGAACCGTGGAATTGCCGCTGCCTCGTCCTGCGATGCCGGTTCGACGGCGAAACGCTGTCGTCGATCGAACGGGGGCCGGCATTGACCATTGCCGATCGCCGCGGCCTGTACGAAACGTCCATCGTCAAACACCAGGATCGCTATTTCCTTACCATGCGGAACGACCTCCGCGGTTATGTGAGCTCCGGAAGCGACGGGCTCGCCTTCGATCCGGCGCGGCCCTGGACCTTCGACGATGGGACCGAACTGGGCAGCTACAACACCCAGCAGAAATGGGCGGCCCACCGCGATGCCCTGTTTCTGGTCTACACGCGTCGCGGTCTCGATAACGATGAAATCGCCCGCCACCGCGCCCCTCTGGTCATGGCCCAGGTCGATCCCGAACGGCTCTGCGTGCTCCGCAATACCGAACGCATCCTCGTCCCGAAGAAGGGCACGGCGCGTTTCGGCAATTTCGACGCCACGGCCATCACCGAAAACGAGACCTGGGTTACCGTTGCAGGCGGCGGACCGGCCTATTGCGCCAGGATTCTCTTCAAGCCGGAAGGCGAACCGTAACAGACCGGGCAGACATCTCCTAAATCACTTCACCGGCTTCTGGTCCGATTTGGGGCAGGTTGCCAGGTAGGCCGCCAGGGCGCGCACGTTCCCGATGAACGTGGACGTGCGAATCACGCGATGGTTCTGGGGAGTATCGTGGCGCCGCAAGGTTCCCGACTCGACCCAGCGTCCATGGGGATCGAGCGCCGCAATGGCCTTTTCGGCCGCCCGAATCTGGTTCTTCGTCGGTGTGGCGGTGTCTTTGAAGCTTGCGACAGACTTCTGCCGCGACTGACTCTCACGCAGTTCGGCAATCGCCTCCGGACTCATCGCCGCCAGTCGGTCGTACTCGCGGGCGATGGCGTCGAGCCGGCTCCCCACAATAAACGAATAGTGGGTCGGCATATCGCCGTTGTCATACGTAAGCTGGTAGTCCTTGGTGAAGTAGAGCGGCTTGTTCGTTTCGAGTTCGTAGAAACGGGCCAGCCGGCCGTCGGGCAGAAGCGATTTCCGCAGATAGGCGATGGCCCGAGGAATCGGCTCCAGGAATCGCACATCGCCGGTCGCGCGATAGACGGTCATCAGGGCAAGCATGGCCCGTTGCGACTCTCCGCCCGTGACCGACGGCGGTTCGAACCGACGCGCCCACGCCGGATGCATCTCGGCATTGTACTGCTGTGCCCATGCAGGTTGGGGAGAAGGCATCTGTGCCAGAATAAGAAACTCGCCGCCCCAGACCGCCGTCGTGCGGTAGGCCGTATTGTCGTAAATGGCTGCCGCCAGCAACATGGTCTCGATCATGTCGGCCAGCGTATTGTCGTTCAACGTGTAGAAAGCCATATAGCTCGCGCGCGGATGCTCTCGCTCCCACGAGGCCGGATAGGCGGCCTTTCTGACGGGAAAGTCCTCCGGATTGGGCGACTCGCGGAATCGTTGCGGCCATGCCCCGTTCGGATACTGGGCCGCGAGAAGGTGATCCAGGGCATACACAACCGCGTCATGGATCGGCCGATCGGCAAACTCCAGGGTGCGGTCAAGCCTCATCAGGAAACGCAAGGCGGCCTGCGTCGTGTCGTCGTCCAGCGTGGTTACATTGGAACCTTGCGGCGTTGCGCCGTCGGCCAAGTCAACTCGATACGCGTGGCGCTTGCGCACGTCCGGATCGAAATGGATCGAGTAGCCCCAGCCGCCCGAAACAAGCTGGCCTTGCACCAGGCACATTCCGGTCCGGCGGGCAGCTTCCAGATAGATGCTCTCGCCCGTTCCGTCGTAGGCATCCAACAACGCCTGCCCAACCGACGGTGTACCGGGCGGCTGAACCCACACCGACGTCTCATCCGCCCGTCCCTCGCCTTCCCGCAATGCAAGGTCCTCGCTGTACTGCCACAGGTAGCCGCCTTCGGTCGATACCTTGTCGTTGAAGAACGTAACCGCTTTGCGCAAAGCGGTTGCAGCCTGGCGGCACAGAGCTTCGTCCTCGGCGCCCCGAATCGTTTCGGGCAACACGCCTGCGGACAGGAGAACCAGCGGCGCTAACACGCAACTCGGCGGGACACGTTTCATCGGGTGGGCCCTTTCGTGTGAGTGGTAGGCCCCCAGCATAACAAATCTGTGGTGGAAAGTCGATGTGTGGTATACCGCCTCGCGGCAAGAGGTTCTGGCACGCTTGGCGTGAGCAATTGTCGGTATGAAATCGTCGCCGCTGGGCTTGCTGGGCTGTCAAAAAGTTGGGGTTGCGGCGATTTGGGGTTGCGCAAGGTTTGTTCCCGTTCTGGGGTCCGATAGGTCTTCTAGCCGCGCAACCTGAGTGTCGGGTTGGATTGTGTCTTTGATCCAGACTTGAACGTGCCCGATGTAACAGGGAGGAAGAAGGGGCCGGGCGTGGCGTGTTCAGGCACCGCCCCCGGCGCGTTTTCGCCGTAGGCGATCAGCACCGTAGCCTGGGGTTTCTTTACCCCAGGACCCATGGCCGCACCACATTCCCCAACACATTCCCGCGATGCTTTTGCCGCCGCAGGCGGCAAAAACATCGCGGGTGTTCCGACCGGTTTGCCGGTTTGTTCCGCCGCCTGCGGCGGCCGAACAAACCGGCAATAAACGGGGATGTGGGGTGGTGCGTATGGTTTCCAGGGGTAAAGAAACCCCTGGCTACGGTGCGAATCGCCTCCGGCGAATAGGCGCGGATGAATGGGTGCTGGTACGTGGCGTGTGGGACTCGGAATCATACCGTAACAAGCGACTTCTGGATTGGCGGCGAGCGGAGGGAATAAAACCGCACTATCGAAACATGGTGTCAACCCCAACTTTTTGACAGCCCAGGCTTGCCTCAGCCGGTCTCATGACTGGCCAGCTACCAAGCCCCCGCCCAACCCGTTCTTGCACCTGCGGGGGCCGGGTGGGGAGGTGTGGCCCAAGGGGACGCGAGCGCGTTCGCCACAAAGCGTTGCCGCACGCAGTGGAGGGCAGGGGACTTGCTTCTTGTTGCCGGGGGGTTACCATACTACTAGCCCCAGGATCGTTAAGCTTCTGAAAAAGGTTGGCGATCAGCGGGGATAACCTGCCACGGTCGAGCGGTAGTTCGAATCGGCCGTCGTTCCTGCCACGTTCATTACTTTCCTTACTGCTATACGGAGTCTCTGCGATGAAACGCTTCTCTGCTCTGCTTGTGTTGGTCGTTGCCCTGTTTGTCTCGGCCAACGACGTCTTCGGTGACGACGGTTGGATCAGCCTGTTTAACGGCAAGAACTTCGACGGCTGGCGCATCAACGAAAACCCCGATTCGTTCCGCGTCGAAGACGGCGCGATCGTCGTCAACGGGCCACGCGGGCACTTGTTCTATGCGGGGCCGGTGGAAGACCATAACTTCAAGAACTTCCATTTCAAGGCCGACGTAATGACCAAACCGCAGGCAAACTCCGGGCTCTACATCCACACGAAGTTTCAGGAGTCCGGCTGGCCGAGCCACGGTTACGAGATCCAGGTGAACGTCTCGCACCGCGACCCGAAGAAGTCGGGCGGACTCTACGCCGTTTCCGACGTTGCCAATCCGCCTGCAAAGGATAACGAGTGGTATACGCAGGAGATTATCGTCCAGGGTAAGCGGATCATCAGTAAGATCAACGGCCAGGTGCTGGTCGACTATACCGAGCCGGACAAGGTCGAGGGCGACCGCAAGCTTTCCCGCGGGACGTTTGCCATTCAGGCCCACGATCCGGGCAGCAAGGTGTTGATTAAGAACATCCAGGTCAAGCCGTTGGCCGACTGAGCGGATAGGCTTGCCCGGGGCCGAAGTTGTCGTCGTCCGGACGCGGAACGACCGAGTGTATCTCTGCCAATCAGCCTGAACGTGGAGGACCGACCATGCGTCTTTGTCTCTCGCTGTTTCTCGTGGTAGGCGTGTTGGGGGCGACATCACTCGCGGCTGGCGAGGCGACGCTTGCCCCGTCGCCCGGTCCCATGCACGCCTTGGTCACTTCCGATGGCCCGGCCGCAACCATCGTTATCTCCAACGAGCCCGACTGGCTTGAACAGCATGCGGCGAGTGAGCTGCAAGGTTATGTGCGGAAGATTACGGGCAAGGAACTGCCGATTGTCAACGAGCCGACAAATCCCGACGGCTTCGGCATCTGGGTCGGCAAGACACAGAAGGCGAAGCAGGCCGGCTTGATCCTCGGGAAGGACCAACTGTCGCGCGACGGCCATGCCGTCCGGTGCGATGACGGCGGTCTCGTGCTGTGCGGCGTCACGCCCCTGGCGACCCTGTTTGGCGTGTACGATCTGGTCGAGCGCGAGTTCGGCGTTCGTTGGTTCGAGCCGGGCACTGCCGACGAGGTCGTTCCGAAGGCGGCTACTGTATCGATAGGTACGTTCGAGCGGCAGGTGCGTCCGTCGTTCGAGTTCCGATGGATTCACAACAGCGATTGGTCGCTCAAGCAGCGGATGAACTGCTACGTGAAGGTGGACGGGCGCCCGGTGGGAGTCAACTGGAAGTGGCACTTCCACACGTTTGCCATTCTGGTCCCGCCCGAAGAGTTTTCCGAACAGCACCCGGAATGGTTCGCCATGATCAACGGCAAGCGGAAGACGTTCAAAGAGCGTCCCAGCCACGGCGCCCAGCTCTGTACGACCAACCCGGAGGTGATCGACAAACTGGCGAAGGGGATGATTGAGGTTCTGGACGCCGATCCCTCCATCGAGATCATCACACTTTCGCCAAACGACGGCGGCGGATTCTGCGAGTGTCCCAAGTGTACCGCACTGGACGAGCCCGAACGGGGCTGGTTCGCCAGGTACTCGAAACGCCTCGCCGCGTTGAACAAGGAGATCTCACGCCGGATTGCAGAGAAGCATCCGGATGTACTGGTGAAGGTTGGAGCGTATGCCATGTACGCCTTGCCGCCTGAGATTCCCGACTGGCGGCCCGAGCCCAACCAGATCATTCAGCTTTGTCACATCTACTTCTGCCACAACCACCCAATCACTTCGGACCAGTGCCAGGCCGGCAAAACGTACGAGCCGAGCGACAACTTCCTGCCGAATCAGCGGTTCGCCGAGCTGGTGCGCCAGTGGTCCGGCCTTTCCAATAACCTGTTCATCTACGAGTATTACGCATTGGGCGGTTGGTCCAAGACGAACATGCTGTGGCCCATGGTCCATACCATGCGCCACGACATCCCCTTCTACCGCGATTGCGGCGCCCGCGGTTTCTACACGCAGGTGGGCAACTGGCCCAGTTCACCGTTGAACTACTACATTGCCGCCAAGCTGGCGTGGAATGCCGACCTGAACGTCGACTGGCTGATCGACGACTTCTGTACGGCCTTCTTCCAGGAAGCCGCCGAACCGATGAAGGCCTACCTCACAGGGCTGGAAGACACGATGGTCAAGAGCGACCAGTGCATTTCGTACGGGCTGCGCCAGGGCAGCGCCAAGCGGCTGGGCCCGAAGATCTTCGACCAGCCCACCTGCGACCAGCTCCGCAAGCTGCTCGACGACGCCGCAAGCCGGGCGAAGTCCGACGACGTGAAGCAACGCATCCAACCCATCCGCGACGCCTTCGACGCATGTGAGGCATCGGTGCTGGAGATGACCGCAGGTAAATGAAAGGTTGCGATGCACTTCAAACGGAGTGCACAACGAGGCGTTCACACTGGTTGTTCAACAGGGACATGGCTTAGCCGCGCTCAGGCAAGGTCAAACCGGCCAAGGTTCATCACCTTGTTCCACGCGGCAACGAAGTCGTGCAGGAACTTCTCCTCGGCGTCCTCGCTGCCATAGACCTCTGCGATGGCCCGGAGCTGGGAGTTCGAACCGAAGATGAGGTCGATGCGCGTCGCGGTCCACTTCAAATCACGGCTTGTACGGTCCCGAGCCTCGAACACGCCGTTATCTTTGGCAGATGGCTTCCACACCAGCCCCATATCCAGCAGGTTGACGAAGAAATCGTTGGTGAGCGTTTCCGGCTGCTTGGTGAAGACGCCATGCTGAGACTGTTCAAAATTGGCATTCAGCACCCGCATGCCGCCAACGAGAACCGTCATCTCCGGAGCGGTCAGCGTCAGCAGTTGCGCCCGATCGACCAGCAGATGCTCCGCATCGATGGCGAACTGGGCCTTCAGGTAGTTGCGGAACCCGTCGTGAACAGGCTCCAGCACCGAGAACGACGCAGCATCGGTCTGTTCCTGCGAGGCGTCCATGCGGCCCGGTATGAAGGGAACCGCGACGTCGCGACCGGCATTCTTGGCCGCCTGCTCGATCGCCGCGCAACCCCCCAGCACAATCAGGTCGGCCAGAGAAACCTTCTTCTTGCCTGACTGTGCATCGTTGAACGCCTTCTGAATGCCCTCAAACGTCGTGAGGACCTTGGCCAGTTGTGCAGGCTGATTGACCTCCCAATCCTTTTGGGGCGCCAGGCGGATGCGCGCGCCGTCCGCACCACCTCGTTTGTCGGAGCCGCGGAAGGTGACGGCCGACGCCCAGGCGGTCGAGACGAGTTCCGAAATCGTCAAACCGGATGCCAGAATCCGGCCCTTGAGCGCCGCGATATCCTCCGCATCAATCAGGTCGTGATCCACCGCAGGGATTGGGTCTTGCCAAATCAGTTCTTCATCCGGCACTTCCGGACCGAGATAGCGCGTGCGGGGGCCCATATCGCGATGCGTCAGTTTGAACCACGCCCGGGCGAAGGCGTCTGCAAATTCCTCCGGATTTGCAAGGTAACGCCGCGCAATCGGTTCGTAAACCGGGTCAAAACGCAACGAGAGGTCGGCCGTGGTCATCATCGGCCGGTGCTTTTTCGACGGGTCGTGTGCGTCAACGACCATGTCCTCTTCGGCGACGTCCTTGGCAAGCCACTGGTTCGCGCCGGCGGGGCTCTTGAGCAATTCCCATTCGTACTTGAAAAGCGTCTTCAGATAACCCATGTCCCATTGGGTCGGGTTCGGCTTCCAGGCGCCCTCGATGCCGCTACTGATCGTATCTCCGTCCTTGCCGCTACCGAAGCTGCTCTTCCAACCCAGGCCTTGCTCCTCGATGGGCGCTGCCTCGGGTTCCGGACCGACGTGGCTCGCGGGACCCGCACCATGGCATTTGCCGAACGTGTGCCCGCCTGCAACCAGCGCCACGGTCTCTTCGTCGTTCATGGCCATGCGAGCGAAGGTCTCTCGAACGTCACGGCCGGAAGCAATCGGGTCCGGATTGCCGTCCGGGCCTTCCGGATTAACGTAGATCAGCCCCATCTGCACGGCGGCAAGCGGATTCTCCAGGTCTCGTTCGCCAGAGTAACGGCTGTGGGGCTTGTCGCTCGTGGCAAGCCATTCTTGTTCGGCGCCCCAATAAATGTCTTGCTCCGGTTCCCACACGTCCTCGCGCCCACCCCCAAACCCGAAAGTCTTCAAGCCCATCGACTCCAGTGCGCAGTTACCGGCCAGGATCATCAGATCGGCCCAAGAGAGTCTTCTGCCATACTTCTGCTTGATGGGCCAAAGCAGGCGGCGCGCCTTGTCGAGGTTGACGTTGTCGGGCCAACTGTTCAGAGGCGCCAATCGCTGCGAGCCCGATCCCGCCCCGCCGCGACCGTCGCCCATCCGGTAGGTGCCTGCACTGTGCCACGCCATCCGAATGAACAACGGCCCGTAATGACCGTAGTCGGCCGGCCACCACGGTTGCGAGTCGGTCATCAGCGCATAAAGGTCTTGCTTGACGGCCTTCAGGTCGAGCTTCTTGAATTCCTCGGCGTAGTCGAACGACTCGCCCATCGGATTACTCAAGCCGGAGTGCTGATGTAGAATACTGAGATTCACCTGGTTGGGCCACCAGTCTTGATTCGACGTACCACCACCGGCAACAGACTTGCGTGTTTTGCCCGTTACGGGGCATCGACTTTCCTCGCTCATCTTCTATCTCCCTTTCCTCAGGAAACTGCTTTGTCCTACTTCACCTGGTAGCACAGCAGCACGTCCTGGTCGCGAATATAGAGCTTGCCGTCGGCAATGACCGGGTGGGGCCATGCCTCGCGTTCACTCCGGTCCGGCTGATCGAACCGCCCGTGCTCCCGGTACCCCTCATGAGTCGCCTCGACCAAAGTGATCGGGCCTTTCTCGTCGCGGCAGTAGAGCATGCCATCGGCATACAGAAGCGAACATTTGCCAGGCTTGCGCTCTTTCCATACGGTTTCACCCGTGCGGTAGTTGATGCAGGTCAGAATGCCCGGATTGCTGGCGCCGTACAGATAGTCGCCCACGCGGATCACGCCGCCGTGGTGGTTCTGCATGTCCTTGGTGAAGTACAGTTCCTCGGCAACGAGACCTTTCCCGGCCCGCTTGATCCAGACGGCGCCGCCGCCCGTTCCGTATCCGCTCGCGCCGAAGATGGTTTGCCCGTAGTGGATGCACGTGGGGATACTCGCCGTGCTGTTTGCCGGCCGATCGTATCGCCACAACGGCGTCCCGTCCTTGGCCGCCACGCCGATCACGCCTTTGCCCGTCAGGGTAACGTACTGCGGGACACCAGCCAGATTCGCCTTGATAATGGAACTGTACGCGGCCGGATCGCCAATCGGAGCGGTCCAAACCGGACGGCCGTTCTTCTTGTTCAACGCGGCCATGGTCGCCCGTTGACCGCCCGGCGTGCACAGCACGACGGGGCCATCGACCAGGACCGATTCGCTGTAGCCCCACTGAGGCGCACTACCGCCGAGGTCGCGAGTCAGATCGACGCGCCAGGCAGGCTTGCCGCTCCGCGCGTCGAGGCACACAAGATCGCCGCTGATCCCAAGTGTGAAGAGTTGGTCGCCGTCGATGGTCGGCGTCGCCCGAGGCCCGGGATAGCCGCCTCCCTTGTGTCGAACCTGGCCCAGCGGCGTTCCCCAGACCGGCTTGCCCTCTTTCGTCAGATCGAGACAGAAAACCCATTCCTGCCCACCTGCGCTGCCCATACTGAAAAGACGATCGCCAACAATGGCCGGCCCGCTGAACCCCTCGCCCAGGCCCGTCGCTTTCCACAGCAGTCTGGGTCCACCCGCGGGCCACTCGTCCAACAGGCCCTCTTCCTCGCAGATGCCGTCGCGATTCGGACCACGCCACTGAGGCCAATCGTCGGAATGGGCGTCTGAGATGACGCCGACAATGAGAATACCGAGAACCCATAGGCCCTGGAAACCTGCCCTTTGGAGAACGCGCATTGGGTGCCTCCCTTGTTCCGCTCTCTGTAGATGCAATCACAAAACGGCAGAAAACCAAGCACGAGAAGTGGGCGATGACGGGCTCGAACCGCCGACCCCCTCGGTGTAAACGAGGTGCTCTAGCCAACTGAGCTAATCGCCCCTGTTCAGCAGGTAGCAGCCTGCTGATTCTCCAGTCTCCAACGTCATCAGTTTACCGCCCAGCTCTCACACCTGTCAAGTATGACTCCCTCGCACCTGGCGACATCGCGTGCAGCAACGGCTGTCCGACGGCAATGGCGAGTGCCAAATGACGAAGGAAGGACGAAGCGCGACGGGTTGAGCGCGACGCGGGGAGAAAGCCGCCTGAAGGCGGGGCTACCAACGGGGTGTGCGACGTGTTAGACGCCACGCTACGAATCCAAAGCAATAGTCGCCATGGGCCAACCTGTCTTTGGCGGCAGCTAGGCCTGGCCGGTAATCGCGCGCACAATGCGGATGGCTACGCCAATCACCAGGAACAGCAGGGCCCAAAGCCCGATGCCGGCACAAATCTTCAGCAGGCTCGTCCTGGGAGGTCTTGTTCGGTCGATCACCTTGCCGGCGTAATCGGTCTCGTATTGCCACACCGTGCCGCACCACGGGCACTTCTCGCCGAGTTGGGCGTAATCGGGGACGGCGTGGTCGCACTTGCCGCAGGTACGGTTGCAGTTGGAGATGATCAGGTGAGGGATCGGTAGGTTCGGCTCTTTTTGGAACCGTTTCCAGGCCGCCTTTTCTTCCAGCAGGGCGCGTTGGCGCGCCTCGCCGTCTTGAGGTCCCTGTTGGCCCACCGTTTGCCCGGGGATTTGCCCGGCCGGCTGATGTTGCGGTGGAATCCAGCGGGTTGGCGATTGGTGTGCTTCCTGTTGCCCGTGCTGGGCAGGGGTGACCGGTTCGCTGTGAGGACTTTCGGGAAGCGCGCCCTGTTCCTGCTGGCGTTGCATGGCAAGTTGCTGGAGTCGCACCAGTTCGGCCTGGACCTGGTCGGCCGTCATCCGGCTGGCGTCGTTGCCAGCGGTCGCAGCATCCGGGTGCTGGCCGTCAGCGTTCTGGGGAATCGGAGCAGAATGACCATTCCGTTGTGGACCCGGACGAAATCCGCAGTGGTCTGGTTGCCCAGCAAATCGGTCCACGTTCGCCCTTCTGCGTTGGGCGCCGGCGCGGCCAGGGAGAGCAAGACTATCAAGACGGCGACAACAGTCCGCATCGAACGCGCCTCCCTTTCCGCTTCCAGCCGATTGCTTCCGTTTCTCCAGGTGATCCGCCAAGCCTGCGTATTGCCACGCCACCGCAGTTCGATCCGCCGTGCCGTTGCGTCCCTTCTTCCGGTCGATAATGCAAAGGCCTATTATAGTGGTGTCTTGCCTGGCAGGGAAGACCAGCATTTTCGCATTTCCGAAGAATCTACGGGCCTTGTTCGCATGGTGGAAGGCCGAGATGGCGTCACACGTCGCACTTGCGGACCGCGTAGCGCAGGGCGGCCAGTTTGTCGGGCCAGGTGGGGATGAACTCCTGCGAAACGTGGCCCGTGTAGCCGGTTTCGAGAATGGCGCGCAGGATGGCCGGCACGTTGAGTTCTTGCGTGTCGTCAGGTTCGCCGCGTCCGGGGCAGCCGGCCACGTGGTAGTGGCCGATGTACTCGTTGTACTGCCGGATGCGGCGGATAATATCGCCGTTCATCACCTGCACGTGATAGACGTCGAATAGCAGCTTCATGCGCGGGCTATCGACGCGGCGGATCATATCGATGCACAGATCGACGTCGTCGCCGAACTGGCCGGGATGGCCCTTCATCGGGTGCGTATCGTCGCGCGAGTTGAGAATTTCCAGGCACATGTTGATGCCCTTCTCCTCGGCGTAGCCGGCCACCTGCTTCCAGCAGTCCACACAGTTCTGGGCCGCCTGCTCGTCGGTAATGCCTTTCTCTCGCATTCCGGTGAACGTAATGACGTGGGGCGAGCCCCACTGGACGGCCGTGTCGATGGCACTGCGCAATCGTTCGATGCAGAAGGGGTGATTCTCTCGATTGAGCGGCCCGATCTTGAACCCGTGGGCGCTGACCATCATGACCATCATGCCCAGCTCTTTCAACAGCGGGTAATGATCCTTACCGACGTCCATGGCTCGGATGCCCATCCGATGGGACGCGCGAATGAGCGTTTCCATGGGCATGGGTGCGAACGGCCAGCCGTAGACCGACTGCTTGATGCGACCGCGTTCGATATGGTAATCCTCGCCAGGCACATCGGCCGGCATTTCTGCGGCTTGACCGGCAGGCGCGGCGGCCATGACCGCCGGTGCGGCACAGGCTGCGGCGAGAAAACGGCGGCGGGAAACGAGCATGTCAGAACGGGTGCGACGCGCCATGGAAATAGCTCCTGTTTTGAGTACGAATCGCTCCTATTGTCATTCACGCCATGGAGAATGTCAACAGAATGCCCGTCGGCGCACGATCCCGCATCTCTCACGGAAAACATGCCCCGGAGAATCTTAATAGCGCGACGGAAAACTGCACTTCTGCCGACTACGCATCCCCCAGGGCGGCGCTGTGGGCGTGAATTCTGCGGATTGCCTGCAGGATGTGGTCGACGTCGCTGCGGTCGGCCAGAAGAAGTGTATTGAATACACCCACGGTTGTCTCGCACACCTGCTTGTTGCCTCGGAGTTCCTGGAAGCTCGCGCGATAGGCCTTCAGCCGTTCGGCGGGGAACAGGCGTTGGAAGCCGCGCGATTGGATGGCTTCATCGAGCAGGCCGTCGTTGTACTGTTCGTGATAGCCGCCGCTGGTCGGAATGCCTTCGGCGCTTAAGGCCTTGCGGAACTTGTCGCGCGAGAGGCCATGGAACTGCTCCGGATCGTAGCGGAACGCGTACAGATGCCATACAGGGCGGGTGTTTTCCGGCAGGCGTACCGGTTCGACGCCGGGGATGTCTTTGAGGCCGGCGGTGAGGTAGTCGGCGTTCTGGCGGCGGACTTCGGTCTCGCGCACCAGTTTGTCGATCTGCTGGATCAGCAGGGCGGCCTGATACTGGTTCATTCGGAAATTGCTGCCGCGGGTGAACGAGCCGCTGCCTTTGAAGGCGCCGAATGCTCGCCCCACATTGTGGAAGGCCTGACAGCGGTCCATCAGCTCGTCGCTATTGCCGGTGATGGCGCCGCTGTCGCCTGCAGGAATGTGCTTGGAGTTCTGGAAGCTGAAGCAGCCCAGGTCGCCCAGGGTCCCGCATTTCTTGCCCTTATATTCGGCCAACCACGCCTGGCATGCGTCTTCGACAACCGCCAGATTGTGCTTCTTGGCGATGGCGTTGATCGGGTCCATATCGCAGGGCATGCCATAGATGTGGACCGGTACGATGGCGCGGGTCCGCTCGGTGATGCGACTCTCGATCGAGGCCGGGTCCATGGTGAGCGTGGCCGGGTCCGTATCGGCAAAGACGGGCAGCGCCTTCTGCATGAGGATGGTGTTGTAGGTGGCGATGAACGTATAGGGCGAAACGATCACCTCATCGCCGGCATCGACGCCTGCAACGTACAGGGCAGTCAGCAGTGCGGCGGTGCCGCTGGCCGTGGTGACGCATCGTTTTGCGCCGAGCAGATTGGCATAGGCGGATTCGAATTCGCCCACCTTGCCGTCGCCGCCGTGACCGCACCATCGGCCGCTGCGCAAGACATCGAGGATTTCGGGT
Organism: Thermoguttaceae bacterium; assembly: GCA_040772845.1. Taxonomy (GTDB): domain Bacteria; phylum Planctomycetota; class Planctomycetia; order Pirellulales; family Thermoguttaceae; genus PWXP01. The sequence goes on along the minus strand of JAXGXG010000001.1, from coordinate 1,519,332 downwards.
TCCCAGGCTTCGTTCCACTCGGGCCATTTGGGCCAGCCGCCCTGGTGGGCGCGAGTTCCGCCGAGCAGGGCCGGCTTGTCGACATTGGCGGCGAAGACCGTAGGGACGCCGCTGCTGAGTCCTGCCAGTGTGGCCGAGCCGGCCGCGGTGGTTTGAATGAAGGTGCGTCGCGTGACTTGGTCTTTCATGATCGCGGTTCCTTTCGAGGCAGAGGGAGGCGAGCCGGACTCAACCGGTGTGGGGAGCCGTTCCGTGGGAGGAATGGCTGTCCGGACGGGCGCGATACGGTTCGGCTCGATTGTCACAGAGTTTTGATGGGAAGGCAGGCGGCAGTTAGAACACCTGGCGGCGCGCCGCAGGGCGCATGGGACGCGCGGCGCGCCGCACTTCGGACGCTCATGCGGTGTACATGGCCAGGTATACCTTGCGGATGCCTGTAATGATGTCGTTGATGTCCTCCTCGGTGAAATTGGGGTCCATGATCACGCCGCCCAATCGGCTTTGGACGTCGATGGTCTGCGGGCAGGACTCTCGCCCGTAGCGAATGGCCTTGCCTTGCGGCGTGGTGAAGGAAGGCCACTCGGGGTGGACGGTGACCTTGTTTTCGACGCGCTCGTTGATTGGCAGAATGACCGAGCCGCCGGGAGGCGATGCACTAATGCCCTCGGCTCGCAGGGCCCGCAAGAATCGATCGCGCTGCTGCTGGTTGCCGTGATCCAGGAAGATGGTGACCCCCAGATCGCCTTCCAGGTCCGGCGTCTTCCGCATCTTCAGGCCTGGCAGGTCGGCAATTCCTTCGCGCACCTTGCGTGCGTTGTCGCGCAACTTGGTGCAGATCGTTTCGAGATCTTGCTCCTGCGCTTTGAGAATGGCGCCGGTGAACTCGTTCATGCGGTAGTTCGATGCGGCAAAGCCTGGAATTCGGCCGCCGCCCAGCATTTCCGTGTAAGGGGCGCGAATCGATCCGACGTCGTGGGCGCGGACGGCCCGCTCGAACAGTTCCGGATCGTTGGTCACCACGGCGCCGCCTTCTCCGGCCGTGATCGTCTTGCTCTGCTGGAAGCTGCTGATGCCGATATCGCCCATCGAGCCAAGGTATTTGCCCCGGTAACGACCGCCGACGCACTGCGAAAAATCTTCCAAAACGCGGAGGTTATGCTTGCGGGCAATGGCAAGGATCGGGTCCATATCGGCCGGGCATCCTTGCAGGCTGACGGCGATGATTGCCTTGGTGCGCGGCGTGATTCGGGCCTCGATATCGGTCGGGTCGATGTTCAGTGACAGGTCCACCTCGGCAAAGACGGGCAGCGCGCCGGCGAGGACGACCGTATCGTAATCGGCATACCAGGTCCACGCGGGGAGAATGACTTCGTCGCCGGGACCGATTTCCAGGGCGGCCAAGGCGGCTGCCAGCGCGGTCGTTCCGGAAGTGACGCCGATCGCGTACTTGACTCCCAGGTGCGCGGCGTAGGCTTGCTCGAACTGGAGCGACTTGGAATCGCCCTTCCACCAGCGGAATGGTTTTCTGGACTCGAGGACTTCGAGGATTTCCCGCTTTTCGACCTCGTTGTAGAACTGGGGCCCGTATGCCTGGTGGTGGAGCGGCGTCTTGCGCACTGGCGTTCCGCCGTCGATGGCAAGCTTTTCCTTCCCCTCGGCGCCAAAACTGCTATTCATCCCGGCGGTAGCGGTAACAATCGAGGCGGCACTCACCGCGCCCGCCGCTTCCAAGAACTGGCGGCGGCTCTTCTTCGACTCGTTCATCGGATGGTCCTTTCCAATCGGAAGGTGGTTTAAGAATGCTGCATTCGCTTCACGGAAGCGGGCAAGCGTGATTCTGCTTCAATCGTCGTGATCCAGAGACGATTGTTGCGTCGTTTCTTTGTGCCAAAGCCTCCTTCTGCTGCTGGTTCATCGTTCGCATGATCTCTCCCCCGTGGTTTGACCGAAGCGTCTTTCGGCCCTCTTTCCGCGGGGGATCCATCAACCCGCATTCTCGCTAATCGATATGCGTTGGTCAAGCGGCTTTTCCGGCGTAAAGAAGAATCTGCTGGAATAGCGTTGTGTATGACTCGTCCAGGTATATCGGTTGCGACCCGAAAAGGTTACTCCGGAGATAGTGAATTTGACGCCCGACATGCTCTTGTCCTATATTGTTGGGAGTCATTGTCTCGATTGTCGGGTTGCCGATTGGGGCGTTATATTTGTTGCGGCTCGAAAGTGCGCACTTCGGTAGGATGGGTTTCAGCCCGTCAAGACCGGGACAGACAGAGTATCCCTTGTACAGAAGCGTCAAGACAACGCGCGGCGAGTTTGCAGGTTGGTCGGATGCGAGCGGGTCGGCTTGTGCGGCCCATACAACAGGAGGACGAACTTCTTATGAAACGACGTGACTTTTTGCGATTGGCTGCTTTCGGTACCGGAGTGATCGCTGCGCCGCGGGTGGCGTGGGTTGCCGAGCAACGGAAGGGACCGGGCCGGAGGGACTTCGGGACGATTGAAAGGGGCGTGCCCCAGCCGGTCGCCGGCGCCGAGTCGTTCGTCGTGCTGCCCGACACGCAGAATTACGCTCGACTGTTCCCCGATCTGTTCCATTGCCAGGTTCAATGGATTCTTCAGAACCAGGAGCGGTTCCATATCCGTTTCGTGCTGCACGAAGGGGATGTTACAGAAAACAACAACCGGCCGCAGTGGGACGTGGCCAAGGCGGCCATGTCGCGTCTGAACGGCAAGGTTCCTTACGCCATCTGCCTGGGAAACCACGACATCGGCGAAGAGGGCAAGTCGGGCACGCGCGATACCCTGTTCGGCGAGTACTTTCCGTTGGACTTCTGGAAGGCCCAGCCCACCTTCGGCGGCGTGTACGACAAGGAAGCCGAACGGCCCGACAACAGCTTCCATCTGCTCAGCACGGGCGAGGTCGACTGGCTTGTCCTCGCACTGGAGTTCGGACCGCGCGACGACGTGTTGCGGTGGGCCAATGAGGTGGTAGGCGATCATCCCAAGCGGGCGGCCGTACTGCTCACCCACGCCTATATGACCTCGCAGGGCCGCTACGACAGGACGGTATCCGCCTCGCAAGGGGGCGCGCCTTGGCATTATACGTGCGCCAAAAGCGAGTTGGGACGCAAGGAAGGATGCAACGACGGCGGCCAGATGTGGCGGAAACTCGTCTCCAAGCACAAGAGCTTCCGGCTCGTCTTCTCTGGCCATACCGAATTGGTTGCCAAGCAGGACGATCGCGGCGAAAACGGCAATACGGTCCACCAATATCTGGCCGATTACCAGTTCTGCCCCAACGGCGGCGATACGTGGATGCGTCTGGTGCAGGTGAGTCCGGACGGCAGGACCCTTTCGACCACCGACTTCGCACCGAAGCTCGGCACGTTGCACACCGACGAAGCCGCAACCTTCCAGAGTGAACTGGTTCCGGTTGCGTAAGGCGGAAAGGAGACACGCATGCTCGCCCGCGGGTTCTTTGCCATTCTCGTTACTCTTGGCCTGACTGCCTGTTGCCCGGCCGAATCGCTTGATGGTTCCTGGACGCTCTCGTGGAGCGCGACGGGCGAACGGCCCGCGGCCGACGCGAAGTGGGAATCGGTCACCGTGCCGTCGCTGCTTTTTCAGCGGCGCGAGACGCCGTTTGTCTGGTACACGCGGTCGTTCACCGTACCTGAAGAGTTTACCGACCGGCACGTGTTCCTCCGCTTCGACGCCGTGCGGTTTGTCTCCGAAGTCTACGTCAACGGCAAGAAGGTCGGCAGGCATTACGGCGGTTGGGAACCGTTTGAAGTGGAAATTACCGACGCCTGCAGAATCGGGCAGCCGAACGAGCTGCTCCTGCGAGTCCAGGATGTGACAGGCGTGATCGACCAGGAGATAGAGGCGGGCAAAGAGAACGCATCCGGCCGGTTTATCGACCAGGCCGAAGACTCGGTTATGGCGCCGGTTGGGTCGCAATACTCGCGAGTCGGTATCTGGAAGTCGGTCCGTCTCATTGCGCGAAACGATGTGTACATCGAAGACGTCTTCGTGCAGACCTCGGTGCGCAAGCATGAACTGGCCGCCGATCTCGCGCTCAGGAACCTGAGCGATCGCGAGCAGACGGTTCACCTGGCCGCGCACGTGGAGGGGACAGACGTGACGCTCGGCGAGAAAGAGGTGACCGTACCGGCCGGTGCGTCGAAGACCCTGTCGCTGAAGTGCGGTTGGGCCGATCCGCAGCTCTGGGGACCGGAGAATCCGCACCTGTACCACTTGCTCACGCAGGTGACCGCCGGCGGCAAGACGCTCGATCAGGCAAAGACGCGGTTCGGTTTCCGCGAGTTCTGGATCGACGGCGCCGTGTTTGTGCTCAACGGCACGCCCATGAAGTTCCTGGCCACGGCCGGCCATCCCCGCGGCGATCTGGACAACGGTTTGAGCAAGGCCAGCGCGGTGGACTTCTACCATCGAATTCGCGAGGCAGGTTGTGTGGCGATGCGGCTGCACGCCAATATCTGGCCGAAGTGCTGGTACGAGGCGGCCGACGAGGTGGGCATGCCGATCGTCTTCGAGGCGCCCCTGTTCTGCTACGCGCGGGCCTATGCCCTGTCGAAGCCGAAGTTCTGGGAGAACTACCATACGCATCTCGAAGCAGTGATCCGCGATCATCGGAATCATCCGTCGATCGTGATGACGAGTCTGGAGAACGAAATCCTGCACTGCGGCGGCGAGCGCGAACCGCAGACGATCCCGCGGTTGGCCGAGGCGGGCCGGCTGGTCAAGCGGCTCGATCCGACGCGCCCGATCCTTTACGACGGCGACGGCGATCCCGAGGGCGTGGCCGACGTGCTGAACCTGCACTATCCGCTGCCGTTCGACAAGCAGAATCTCTGGCCGCAGGCTGGGTACTGGCTGGAAACCGGGATGGAAGTCGCCTGCTGGCCGCACAAGTTTTGGAACTGGGACCGGAAGAAGCCGCTCTACTTCGGTGAGTTTCTTCACTTGCAGCATTACCGGGAAGCCGATCCGTACACGGTGTTTTTGGGCGACGAGGCCTATCCGAGTTTCAACCAGGCGATGGCCCGCACCAAGGCCATGGCCTGGGAGATGCAGATCGAGGCCTACCGGGCCGCCGGCGTATCGGGCCTGTGCCCGTGGACGCTGACCGAGACGGGCGATTTTCCCAGCGACGACAATCCCCGCTACCTGGCCGTCAAACGGGCTTATGCTCCGAACGCCGCACTGGTTCGGCAATACGACAGCCGCTTCTTTGCAGGCGAGCAGGTCGAGCGGACGATGATGCTGTACAACGATACGCTCCACGCGGCCAAACTGCTGGTGCGTTCGCAGTTGGCCGGAAACGAACGGCCTGCGGTCACGACCAAGGCGTTCGATTTGCCGCCGGCCGGGATGACGCAGTTCGGCCTGACACTGCCGATGCCTGCGGTTGCCGAGCGGACCGAGGCGGCCTGGCAGGTGACGGTGGCCAACGGCGACCAGCAGGTGGACCAGCGGAACAAGACCTACTGGGTATTTCCGCGTCGGAAACTGAGCGTACCGCAAGGCATTCGGATTGCCTTGTTCGAGACGGCCGACCACACGCTGAGCCAGGCGCTGGGCGAGGCCGGTGTGGACGTGTTGCGTGTAGCCGATTTGGGACAGTTACCCGATGCCGACGTGCTGTTGATCGGGCCGCATGCCCTGGACGACGTGAAGCCGGAGACGGGCACGCCAACCGTTGGCGACCGGTCGGGGGCACGGCAGCAAATTGCGACGTTTGTTCACAAGGGCGGTAACGTGATTGCCCTGGAACAGGACTCCTACGAGTGCGGCCTGCTGCCCGGCCGACTCGTAGATCGCGGGGCGACCATCACTTTCCCGCGAGCTAAGGACGACGTATTGTTCGCGGGGCTGATCGAGGACGATTTCTGGTTCTGGCGCGGCGATCATGTGGTGGCTCGTAAAACGCTGTTCAAACCGCGGCAGGGGCGGTTCCGTGTACTGGTCGATTCCGGCGGGCCGGAGGGGCTGGTCTACGTGCCGCTTCTGGAGGTGCTGGACGGGAGTGGCCGGTATCTTTTGTCGCAGATGGCCATTGGCGAGAAACTGGCGACCGAACCCGTCGCCCAGGTATTACTGGAAAACCTGCTGCGCTATGCGGTGAGCCAGAAGACATCGCCGGCGAAGCTGGCCCTGGTGCAAGACGCACGGCCGCTGGGCGAGAAGCTCAATGCCGTCGGGGCGGTGTATACGGATCTCTCCGGCAAGCTGGCCGATAGCGACCTGGGGTCGTTCGGCGTGTTGGTAGCCGAGGCCGAGGCGCCGGAGGTAACGGCCAATCTGGCCAGGCTCCGCCAGTTTGCCGCGGCAGGCGGCCGGATACTATTGCAGGGGACTACGCCCGACGCGATTGGCCGTTTGGCCCCGTTGTTTCCCGAGCCGATCATGGCCCGGCGTAATAGCGCTGCTCCGATCTGTCTCAGTGAGTGGGATTCGGTCATCAATGGGCTCAGCAATCAGCAACTGCACTGGTACGGAAGCCGCGAGGGCTTGACCTGGCGGGCCCGTACGCCGCTTGCCAAGGACGTGGCAGACTACGTGATTGTGGCCGGTATGCCTGACCCGCAGCGGCTGACGGTCGTGGAGGCCGAGTCGATGACGCACGATCGGGGCAGTCGGGCTACTTTCCAGAAAGACTGTGTATACCTGGGCGTTTCCGGGGCGCTTGCCAAGTCGTGCGAGTTTCCCATCGACGGCGAGTATACGTTCCTGATTCGCGGTAAAGGGACGCCGCTGGCCGATATCTATCCGGAGATTGAACTGCTAATCGACGGCCAGCCGTGCGGGAGCATTACGACCGACGGGCGCGAATGGGGAACCTATGCGATTTCGGCCACCGTCGAGAAGGGATCGCATGTGGTCGCGCTCAACTTCGTTAATGACCTGTGGAATCCGGTGACCAAGGAGGATCGCAACGTGTGGCTCGATCGCGTGTCCTACGGGCCGACGCCGTCGCTACAGTCGAAACGCCTATTGCGTCCGGCGGCCTTGGTCAAGGCGCCGGTGGGCGAAGGTTTTGTGCTGCTGGACCAGGTGCGATGGGACTCGGGGTCGAATGCGGAGAAGGCTTCGCGGTATCTGGCCAATTTGCTGACGAACCTTGGCGCCGAGTTCCAGACGGCCGCCGGCGCCCTGCGGATTCCCGGCTCGGGGTTGACATCGGCCAAGCCCGGCAGGTACACGCCGGACCAGGAGGGCGCGATGCGCATCGGCTCGAACGGGACCGTGCTTGCAACGGTCCGATTCGCCCAATCGCGCAAGTACCGTTTCACGATCCGTGCCCGAGGTACGGAAGCCGCCGGCGAGTTTCCCAATATCGACGTGAGCCTGGACGGCCGTCGCGTGGGCAACGTCATGCTTAGTCGGCCCGACTGGCAACTCTTACACCTGGAAGTCGACGTACCGGCCGGGGAACACCAGATCGGCCTGACATTCACCAACGATTTCTACGATCCGCCGAAAGACCGCAACCTTGTAATCAGCGAAGTGCAGATCCGGTGAATGGTTGCGGATGGACGTCAGCAATTGGCCTCGGAATATTCATGAAACCGTGGCCCTATATCTCCATGGCATCGAGTAGCTGAAATGTTTCGTCGGCTCTACGGCGTGCCGTCTCGATTGCCGCAATCTCGTCTTCGACCTCCAATAGTCGATCCAAGATGCGGCGGCGGTCTTCTGGTGAGAGGTCTGGGATGACTGCCAATATGTCTGCGGTTGTCATGGTTGCTCGGTGGTGAAAGTCTTCATTATCCTTATCGGCATTGGTTGTCGTCAATGGGCCTGTTGAGCACGCGGTGAACGATCTGTTTCCAATCCGACTCAATCCAGTCGTCGCCAATCGGTGGGACTCGCCAGTATGGCCAACCTGCCAGATCGAATTCGCCAGCCATCCACGATGCGCGTTCTCCGTTACTGGAGTGGATGATAACGGGGCAGATGATGGATTGCGACACCAGCCACTTCGTGACCATATACCCGTCGCCCGGGTCGGGTGCGTTTGATTCCGGCTCCAGGTCGTGGTCGAGAGAGATCATTGAGGCAAACGTCAGCAACGGACCGGCTTCGCGCATCATTGCGTAGGCATCTCGCCACACACGAAAGGGAAGGGTGGGAGCGATGGTCTGTAGGATAGCGGTAAATCGCTCCACCCGCTCAGAGTTATCTTCAAGGATCAGTAGCATGCGCTGCAAGTTTGTTCTTGCATCCGCCTCCCTTAAAACGCACCTGGCATTCCGGGGACGGCGGCGGGGTAGGCGCCGGTGGCGTCGGGAAGGGTGGGGGGATCGGCGTCGAAGGCGTAACGCTCGGGGGCAAGGCGGACTTCCGACGCTGTGGCCTGCTCCCAGGTGAGCATCTGGCCGGAATAGGTGGCCATGCGGCCCATGACGGCCGTCATGCTGCTGTCGGCCCCGTAGTCGGCCTCCATGCGGTAGCGCCCGACGCCGGCGATGCTGTCGGCCAGGTCCTCGTGCTCCTGCTGGTACGGGTTCACGCCGCGATAGGCGCGAGACCGCAACTCGCGCGGCGTGACGTCGCCCATACCCCAGGCGCCCGTGCCGAGCGTGACGACGTTCTTCGTGCCGTGCACCGTGTCCGATACGTGGCTCCAAGTGCCTGGCTGCTGCCGTGCCTGGCAGTAGAACCGCACGCCGTTGTCGTACTCGTATTCGATAAAGTGATGGTCCCAGATATCGCCGTTGCCCGGTCCGAACCGTATCTGCCGGCTGCCCTGACCGTTGGCCTTGACCGGATGGCCGTTCATGACCCAGTTGGCCACGTCGATTTCGTGCGTCGCCTGCTCGACCAGGTGATCGCCGCAGAGCCAGCAGAAGACGGCCCAGTGGCGGATCTGGTATTCCATTTCGCCCATGCCCTCCGGCTTGAGCCAGCCGGAGCGTCCGCCGCCTGGCATGTTGAAGTAGGTGCGAATGAGTTGGACGTCGCCCAGCAGGCCGTCGTGGATCTTCTGGATGCCTTGGAGGTAGTTGGGCTGGTGCCGCCGCTGCATGCCGACCACGACCGAGCATTTGGTGGCCAACGCCTGCTTGTTCGTGGCGACAAGGGTGCGGTAGCCGGGTGCGTCGATGCAGAGCGGCTTCTCCATGAATACGTGCTTACCTGCCGCGATGGCCGCCGCATACTGCATGGGTCGGAAATGGGGCGGCGTGGTCAGTAGCACCAGATCGACGCCGGCATCAAGGACTTTCTCGTACGCGTCGAAGCCGGTGAACTGCCGCTCGGCCGGTACGTCCATGCGTGCATTGATGTCGGGGTACTTGCTCAGGTTGCGGAGGCTGCGTTCGATGCGTTCGGAGAACAGGTCGCCCACGGCCACGAGCTTTGTCGGGACCTTGGTGCTCAGTGCCTCTTTGCACGCGCCCGTGCCTCGGTTGCCACAGCCGATGAACCCGATCCGAATCGCATCACTGCCGGCGGCGTGCGCGCCTCGGGCAATGCTCAACCCGGCAGCCAGGGCGCCGGCCGAGACGGCCTGATGTCGTTTCCGCCATACGCCGCGGGAAATACTATCGCTCATCGATGGAACCTCCTTCAGTGGAACCGTACAAGGGCTTAGGTTCCCCCATTTTCACCCAAACGCATGGTGGTGTCAACGTAAGAGGCGGGGGGAGGGATTTGTGATTTGTGATTTGTGATTTGAGATGTGGCGCCCGAGGCGTCCGATCCTGCTGCTTGCTGAGAGTTGGCGGCTATTCCGTTCGGTATTCGTCTTGGAATAGGCCGATTCGGTCGAACGGGATGGGTTCGAAGCCGGGGATCTTTCGGTAGACGATCGAGTCGGACTTCAGTTGGAAGTTGTTGGCATCGCGATTGACGAAACCGGGGTCTTCGTTTTCCAGGATGAGATTGTCTTGGAAGACAACCCGATCCAGGTAGGGGCGTACGTCACCGCCTGCGTTGAGCCACTTGTCGCAGTCGACTGCCACGTTGCGCTGGACAACGTTACCTAGCGGCAGCAGGGGCTCTTCGTCCATGACGTGGGCGAGCTTGGGATAGCGGGTACTCCAGGGCGGGTTTTGGAAGTCGAGTGCCTCGGCCTTGGCCAGCAGGTCCCAGCCGTCGCGTACGCCGGAGCCGGGTTTGGCGCGGCGGAGGCCGCGGGCGTCGAGGTGGACGGCCTGATAGCATTCGATGAAGATGTTGTTGGCAACGCGATTGTCGCGTCCGCCGCCGATAAACGCGGCGCGGCCCGCCTTGTAGAAGACGTTGCCGATGACTTCATCGCCGCTGTCGCAATCGTCCAGGTACACACCCATGGTCCCAACACCTTCCATGCTGGCCAGATCGTGGATGTAGTTGTTTCGCACCACGTTGCCGCGGCTGGTCCAATCGCGGCCGGTGTACAGGGCGCCGACGTCGGAGGTCTCCAGCGCCACGTCGTACACTTCGTTCAACTCGATCCGATGCTCGTTGCCGCCGTAGAAAATGGCCGAGTGCGGCGTGTCGTGAATGCAATTGTTCGCCGCCCGATTCCCAACTCCGTGAAGGTGGATGCCGCCGGCATACGTCCGTTGCAGGCGTGCAAAGTGGTGGATATGGTTGTTGACGGCGTAGTGCTCGCCGGGCGCGAGCGATTTGCGATCGCCGCCGCCCAGGCTGATCCCGCCGCGGCCGAGGTTCCACAAGTCGCACGAGATAATCCCATGGCCCGTGCCGCCGGAGACTGCAACGGCCGTATCGGCCAGGTTCATCAGCTTACAGCCTGCGACCAGATTGTTTGTTCCGCCGGAGATACGCACTCCGCCGCCCTGTGAGGTCTCGAAGGTGAGTCCGCGAAGCACGACGTGAGACGTGTTCTTCATGGACACCAGCGGAGCCGTGAGCAGAGACAGCGTCACTTCCTTTCCCTTCAGGGAACTCGGGGGCAGGAAATAGAGCCGTTTCGCGTTGCGATCAAGATACCACTCGCCCGGCGCATCGAGTTCTTCGAGCAGGTTCAGGGCATAATAGCGTCGCGGATGTTTGTTCCAGGTTGATGACGGGCCGATGCCGTACGCGTGCGGCGCGGCCAGCGTGATGCGATGCTGTTGGGCATCGATCGATGCGACGCGAAGGCACTCGCTTGACCAGTCGTGGCACCAGAAGCCCAAGAGCCAGACGCCCTGGTCGACTTGCCATCGCGCCGGCCGGTCTTCCTTGTAGACGAACGTGCCGCCGCGAACCCCTTTCTCGCGTTCCGCCTGCGTCAGGTCGAGCGGTTCAACGCCTCGATCGATCACCTCGGCGATGGTGACCCAGCCTTCGTTGGGCCAGCGAGCGATCTGCATCGGTTGCCCATCGAAGAACAACTCGGCGCCGGGGATCATTCGGGAAGCGTCCGGCCACGGTTTGGGGAGAGCGACGCCGAGCTTGTCGAGATCGGCTTCGAGCACCTTTCCTTGTGCTTCCGGAACAAGCCGCTGGAGAACGGCCGCATCAGTAACGGGTTGGAAGTCGGTCGGCGTCAGGACACGTCCGCCGGAGATACGCGGCTGCTCACCTTTGAAGGCCCGATAGACCACCGGTCCCTGCTGTGTGCCCGAATCCTGCTCGGTCAACTCGAATGACGTTTCACGTGCGTAGACACCGCCGCGAATCCAAATGGTAACGCCTTCAGGCGGCAACGTTCCGGCCTTGCGCATGGTCCGAAGCGTATCGCGGGCCTGCTCCGGCGTCGCCAGCGGCTCGGCCTGCGTGCCCGGGTTTGTGTCGTTGCCGTTCGGCGCTACGAACAGATCGGTGGCTTCCAGCGGTAGCGTGGTCAGGAAGCCTAGGGCAACGGTCAACAAGAGGCGAGACATGGGGGACTTCTCCTGGCGGGGCTTGAGGCAGGCGATGCACATGTGCGTGGTCGGTCTTCATTGCGAGTTGACGCGGCCGAGGCACACAGACGCTGCCATTATAACAGGAAACCCTGGACCTGCGGCAGCCGTGCATGCTTGGGACCTCGCACCCTCGCTCGCACCCCGGCAGTCGCGGCGAATGCTATGCCCGAGTTCCGGCATTGGGATGTGTCGGCACTAGTCCCTATGGGGTAATAGTCCTGTTGCGGAAAATAAGGTATAATAAGGAGTTACGTTAATCTTCCCCTTGTTTTCCTAGTGTTTGATTTCGATGAACTCCACCCACCTTGACCAAGGCCTCAACACGGCCATCGATGAACTAAACCAGCGTAGACACCGCGGCGACGCCGAGCAGGTTGCAAATCGTCTTAACCAGGGTTTGAACGTACTCTGTGACGCGTTCTATATGCGCATCCACCGCGATGTCCAGCAGACCGTAGGCAAGGATTCCATGATGATGCCTGTCTCCGTCCTCAGGGCGGAGCAGCAGACGGCCGAGGAGATCGAGATCTACCAGACGGCTGAAGCCGCCGCCGCGGTGATCGAACGCGGCTACGTGGATGCTCCGGACGAGTGGTTCCTTCTGTGGTTGGCCGGGATTCGGCTGGACGACCGGGCGACCGATGCGGCCGTTCAAATGCGTTTGCGCGAGTATCTGGCCCAGACCTCGGAGGAGCGGGCACTGTCCTTAACCAACACGCTGATCGGCATCTTGCCGGAATCGAGCAAGGCGCCACTGGTTCTCTTCCGTCTGATGCCACTTGCGGTGGAGTTGGCGACGGCCCTGGCGTTCGACGACCCGGAGACGGCCGCCGCCTTGCGTCGCAAGCAGTTGGAAATTCTGCCGCCTATTTCGTATTGCCAGGATTGTCACGGCGAAGTCCTGGCGCAGGGCGACGCCTGCCCCGTATGCGGCAATCCCCTCTGGAAGCACAAGTATCTGACGGCGATCGACTGAGGGTTGCCCAGCGCGAACCCGTGACGACGAACGGAAGGCCGCCGTTGTGGTGCGGTTCTCTCGGCGTACACTTACTTGCGCACCCCCATAATGGCGGAATATCGCCCCAAGTATTTGATTTTCCTGGCAAGGTAAGGAAAATGGAGTCTGAGGGCTGTATTTCATCGCCTGGTGTCGATTCGCGCCCGGAATAGGTTTAAGGAAGGTTGCCATGCACCGCCACGCCGTCTCGTTTCTTGTACTGTCCTTCCTTGCTGTCTTTGTGTCCTCGGTCTCTGCCGGCTGGAAGGATGACATCGGCTACACAGATCTCGAAGTCGAACTGGGGGCTGCGATCCCTACGGGTTCAAGCGTCACGGCCAGCATGGTCGAGGCATCGACCGATGACAACTCCCCTTACTATGCACCGGACACGGCACATGCCCAGTTCACCGGCAAGACGATTACGCTCATGTCGGGCGCTTCGGGGACGAGTTGGCATGCAACCACGGTCGGCACTTACTTGTTCGGCAACACTTCGAGTATTGCCGGCGGTATCGTCGACATCGATAGTTGGCTGGCTGACGACTGGATCGGAGCTGGTTTTCTGAAGACGGCGAGTTCCTTGGAACCGGCCGTGGAGACCCAGGATGTACAGAATCATAGCTGGATTGGTACTGTGGGGAGCACTGCGTTGGATGTCGACGTGATTCGACGGTTTGACTATACCATCCAGCGCGACAACTACGTTGCAGTGGTGGGGATGAACAATGGTTCGTCGACAACCATTCCCTCGCTCATGGGGCACAACTACAACGCGATTTCCGTCGGGCGCAGCGATGGCGTGCACAGTGCAGGCTTTACGACAATCGACGGAATGGGGCGAGTCAAACCCGATATCGTTGCACCGGCCGGAGCCACCAGCTATGCGACGCCCATGGTTGGGAGTGCGGCGGCCTTCTTGCTGGATACGGCAGCGGGTAACGGGGCCTATGCCAATGCGAGCAACTCGATCACGGTGAAGGCTCTGCTTATGGCCGGAGCTACGAAGGATGAGTTTCCGACGTGGGACCGCACCCATACGCGCCCCATCGACGAGGTGTATGGAGCCGGCGAACTGAACATCTACCGTAGCTACCATACGCTCGTCGCAGGCGAGCAGGATGCCAGTGCATCGTCTTTGGTCGGCTTGACGGGCTGGGACTACGGCGCCACAACCGGCGACGATCTGCTTTGGTTCTTTGACATCGGCGCGGGTTCGGTACTGGACGAGCTTTCTGCTATTGTTGCCTGGAATCGGGAGATTACCGACGGCGATTCCGGAACTGGATGGGGCGAGCCACAGTCGCACTTGGCCAATCTGGACCTCGAACTCTGGTCGGCTGACGGGTTTACTCTGAATACCCAGCTCGACTACAGTGCAAGCACGGTTGACAATGTCGAACATATCTACGCGCAGGATCTGGCTGCCGGCCGGTACGCGTTTCTAATCCCCGGCGTGGATGCCGGCACCGACTTCGCCTTGGCCTGGTATGGCGGCGCTATGTCTCCCATTCCCGAACCGTCCGCCATCGTGCTTCTGGTGATCGGGGTTGCCGCGATCCTGCCCTGTCGGCGTCGTTGCAGGTGACCGAGCATTCTTGGTTCTAGCGGAAGAAGAACACCGTTTCGGCGGTGGTCTTGAGTAACCGGCAGCGATCTTCTGGCGTGAGAAAGTCCATGCGGTCGCGAATGAGCCCGATGGACGACTGGTAGCTGCTCTCGCCGCCCAACTGGTAGGGGCAGTCGCTTGCCCACATCAGACGATCCGGACCGAACGCGTCGAGCAGCCGCCGGATCATGGGAATCAACTCGTCGTGTGGCGGACGCTTCTTGCCCAACGCATAGAATGCTGACAGCTTGACGAAGATGTGGCGGAACCGCGCCAGGGCGCACAGGTTCCTCAGGTCGCCCGCCTCAATCGTGCCTGTCATGCCGATGCGGGCAAAGTGATCGATGACAACCGGCGTTTCCGGATACCGCCTGCACATGGCAGCGACGGCCGGAAGATCCGACGGGTTGATCAGGCAACACATGGGCTGTCGTGTTTCGGCCGCAGTTTGCCACATGACGTGCATGCCGTCGGAGGCAAGCCAGTCCGGCCGGCCGGAACCGGAGCCAATGCGAAACCCGGTGACACCGCGCCGGAGCAGCTCACGCATCCGCTTCCCCGGTTCCGGCAACCGGTCATCGATCATACCGACCATCCGAAATCGCTCCGGATGCCGCCGACATGCGTCCAGTAAATAGGAAAGATCCCACCCGTGATAGGGGTAGTGCTGGATCAGTACGACTCGGCCCACACCTGCCGGTTGGGCGACGGCCATTAGGTCGTCGTCGGTGAAGCTGGGCGGACTGAGTTGATCGACGGTAACGCCATCGCGGAGGGGGAAACGGTCGATCTCTCGCGTCCAGAGGTGCGAATGCGCGTCGATCCAAGGTTCTTTGACAGGGGGCGAACCGTTCGTGGGTTGTACTTGCCCGAAGGCAAACGGGGAAGTCAGTAGGGCGGCCCCAATAGAAAGTGCCTTTCGCCGATCGAGCCTGCGACGGGCTTCCCATAACGAATTCATGCGTCTACCCCCCAACAGCGATGGCAAGATTCCTGATTCCAAAGCGAATATACGGCTGGACCGAGTGCATTCTCGCAAATCGTGTGTTATTGTTACGGCTGAAGCCTTTGGGAGCAACGGGTGCAGGGGGGGATTTTTGCTGGCTTCTGCTGTGGATTTTCAGGTTGTGAGGGGACTGCTCTGATTGGAAGGGAGTCGCGGCCATGTATACGCTCTTTCTGTTCTGTGCCGTTCTGGGTGGGGTGGTACTCGTATTCCAGATTGTGCTTACCTTGATTGGCGCCGATGCCGATTCCGGCGGCGTCGATGTGGCGCACGATCTTGGGGGCCACGATTTCGGAATGCACGATGTGGGGACGCACGACCTGGGCACGACGGACCATGTCGATGTTTCCGCCGGTCACGACGGCGTGGGCGACACGCACGATGCCGATACGGCGACCGGCGTGCGCGTGATCTCCGTGCGAACACTGGTTGCCGGCATCACGTTCTTCGGCCTGGGCGGACTTGGCGCCCAGAGCACCGGCGCCGGCCCGTTTGTCGTGTGGGCCGTTGCGCTATTGGCCGGGGCCGCGGCCATGTACAGCGTCTACTGGATGTTCGCTACCCTCTACTCGCTGCGGTCCGACGGCACGGTGCGAATTGCGAACGCGCTCGGCCGACATGGAAGCGTCTATCTCCGGATTCCAGCCAACGAGTCCGGCATGGGAAAAGTCCAGATCAACATGCAGTCGCGCACCGTCGAATACCTGGCAACCACCGCCGGAGCGGCCTTGCCCACGGGCGCCGGGATTGTCGTTGTTGATATTGTTACACCAACCACCGTACGGGTGGAGCCACTTCTCGATTCAGAAAGGAACAACGATGTTTGACTTCACGCTTCTGGCGGCTGCCGACGATACCTTGATGACGGTCCTGATCATTTCGGCCGCCCTCGTGATCGGGCTGCTCACCATGATGATGGTCGTGGCCACAAAATACTACAAACGGTGTCCGAGCAACCGGGTCCTGGTCATCTTCGGCAAGGCCGGAACGGGAAAGTCGGCCGCATGCATCCACGGTGGGGCGAAGTTCGTCGTCCCGCTGCTGCAGGATTATCGATGGCTCAGCCTGGAGCCCATGCAAATCGAAATCCCGCTCCGCGGCGCCCTGTCGATGGAGAATATCCGCGTCAATGTGCCCAGCGTGTTCACCGTGGCTATCGGTACGACGCCCGAGCTGATGCACAACGCGGCCATCCGCTTGCTCGGACTGACCACGTCCGAGATCAAGAAGCAGGCGGAAGATATCATCTTCGGCCAGTTGCGGCAGGTGATCGCGTCGATGGCTATCGAGGATATCAACCGGGACCGCGACAAGTTCCTCAGCAGCATTCAGGAATCGTTGGAGCCGGAGTTGCTGAAGATCGGTTTGGTACTGATCAACGTGAACATTACCGACATTACGGACGAGTCGGGCTACATCGAGGCGATTGGCCAGAAGGCGGCGTCGCTTGCCATCCAGAAGGCGCGCGGCGACGTGGCCGACAACGAGAAAATGGGCGAAATCCGCGTGGCCGACGCCGAACGCGAGAAGGCCGTCCAGGTGGCCAATGCCACCAAGGTCCGCGAGATCGGCACCCGCGAGGCGCAACGCGATCAGGCCATGAGCATTGCCGATATGGAACGCGAGCAGACCGTTCGGGAGGAAGCGGCCAAGTTCGAACGCGAGGCTCAGGTCAAGAACGCCCAACGCGACATGCGTGTCCGAATGGCCGATGCCGAGGCCCAGGCCGTCGAAGGCGAAAACGAGGCCCGGGCCGTCATTGCCGCATCGCAAGCGTCGTTGCAGGTGAAGAAGGCCGAGGCCTACCAGATCGGCGAGTCGAAGAAGCGAACCGCCGAAGCAGCCGTGTTGGAAATCGAGCACCGCGCCCTTGCCAAGGCCGCTCTCGCCGAGGCCGAAGAAATTGAAGCGAAACGCCGCGCCGAGGTCGAAGCACCTGCCAAGGCCGAGAAGGCCCGCATCCAGGTGGAGGCCGAGGCCGAAGCCGCCAAACGCCGTATCGAGGCCGAAGGCGAGGCGTCCGCAATCTTCGCCAAGCTCGAAGCCGAAGCCCGCGGCCAGTACGAAATCCTTAAAAAGAAGGGCGATGGCTTGCGCGAAATCGTCAACGCCTGCGGCGGCGCCCAGCAGGCGTTCCAGATGATGATGCTCGAACACTTCGACAACCTGGTCGAGGCCTCGGCCCAGGCGATCTCCAATATCAAGTTCGACAAGATCGTCGTTTGGGAAGGGGGCGGAAAAGACGGCAGCAGCTCGACTGCCAACTGGCTGCACAATATGGCGCACACCCTGCCGCCCATGATGCAGGTGATGAAGGACATCGGCGGGATCGAAATCCCCGAAACGCTGGCCCAACTTGCCGGCGGTCGCAGTTCGAACGGCAAGCCCGAATCGACGCCCGACGAAACGCCGGTCGAGTCGTCGCAGGCGGAAAAGGCGCAAGAGGTCGTATCGCGCAAGCGTTAGTTTTCCTGATGCCTTGCGGGGCACACATCACGCCCCACCCGGCAGGGACAGTCACCCGGTGGCACTGCCGTCCCGGCAGTGAATGTTCTTCCGTTTCCTTGTAGTGCAGGGGCGCCGGGGTCCGTTTCTGCGCAGGGGGGACGCTCATCGCACCGTGGTTCTTCGTAAATCGAACGAGCAAGGTCCGTCGCAGGAAGAAAACACTGTCGAAACGACAGTGCCACGTGGCACTGCCGTCTCATGCTTTGCGCATGGCTTGTACGGCCTCGACCAGCTTAGCTGGTCCGTGGCGGATGACGTCGCAGGTGGGCACGCCGAGCTCATTTTCCACACGGGCGCATTCCGCTTGGACCTCCGCGTCGTTGAAGCGGCGACCGTTGACGGCTATGCCGATCACACGCGAAGGATGCAGAAGGGAAGCCGTTTCCTCGTAGTATTCCACCGTACGTCGAAGCGGCGGTATGGGACGCGGCTCCATGCCGTGGATGAACGTGCGCCCCATTTCGTAGACCAGCACCATGCCATCCGGCTGGACGCCGTGCAAGAGGCTGAGCGTTACGCCCGAATACCGGGGATGGAACAGGCTCCCCTGGCCTTCGACCACCACGACTTCATGATGCTCGTTGGCGCGCACGAGTTTTTCGGCCGCGCCCGGTACAAAGTCCGAAATCACGCGATCGACGGCGCACCCGTTGCCGGCAACCAGCATTCCCGTCTGCCCTGTGGCGATGAACTGGGCATCCACACCTGCACGACGGAGACCGTCGGCCAACTCCACGGCGGCAACCATTTTGCCGACGCTGCAGTCGTTGGCGATGGTGTGGATACGCAGGCATCCGTCGCGGAACGGTTCGCCGGAGGCGACGTCCGACTCGTTGCTATCTCGCAGGTCGACCAGCGTTCCGCCGTATTCCTCGGCGGCGTCGACGAACCGGGCATTGTTCCGCAGCAGGTCATGCAATCCGGAAACTACGGTCATTCGCCGCTTGAGGGCGTCGAGGACGATCGGCTCCCAGGCTGCAGGCAGCTTGCCGCCCGGAGGCGCGATGCCAATCAATAGCGTATTGGCGCCGTGGGCATCGGCCAGGCGGTTGACGACGGGAATTGCCCCGCCGACTCCCAGCAGTTCGCCAGCCGTCTTGCCGCTCGATGAACCGTCGAGAACGGCGACCACCTCGTCGGGGCGATAGCGGATGACACAAATGGCCGTCTTTGCGGCGTACGAATCGCTGAAACCATCGGTCAGGATGACCATCTGTCGGGGCGTATCGGGCATGGCAAGTCTGCAGCGTGATCGAATATGGCGTTCTCTGTAAACGGTTCTTGATTGTCTTGGCAACCAGTCGCCTTGTCAACAGCCCAACCCCCAACCCCAACTCCCAACTTCCAACTCCCAACTCCCAACTCCCAACTTCCAACTTCCAACTCCCAACTCCCAACTCCCAACTCCCAACTCCCAACTTCCAACTTCCAACTTCCAACTTCCAACTTCCAACTTCCAACTTCCAACTTCCAACTTCCAACTTCCAACTCCCAACTTCCAACTTCCAACTCCCAGCTTCCAGCTTCCTACAGCCAACCTGCTTGACGGTACCCTTCGACGGTTTCTTGAACCCGTTTTGCAAGCGATTCGGCCGGGAGGAACCCTAACTGGTCGGAGGCCTTCCGGGCGGAGCAGGTCCAGTCGCCTGCCGTTGCCTCGCGGGCCTTATCGAGATTGAGCGAAAGCGGATGGCGGGAAACGTGGGCAAACAGCTCCATAATCGCGGCCACGGACCACGTGACGGGCGATGGCAAGGGCAGCACGATGGTGTGGCGGCGGCCGGCGGCGCGCGCGATCAGGTGTGCGAACTCGCCGAGGGTAGGATGATAGCCGCAAGAGACATAATAGAGGCCTTGCCCGGTTGCCCCATCATTGCGGTCGCCGGAATTGTTGCGCGCCTCTGGCGGACGACCATCCAGGCGTTCCCCCTTCTCGGCGGCAGCCGTCAGCAGGGCCACCAAATCTGCAACGTGGATCATGGAGAAACGGGGACTTGCAAGACTGGGTAACGCCTGCAAGCCGAATCGTGCCACCGAGGCGAACAGGGGCAGGCCCAGCCGGTCGCCGAAGCCGATGACAATAGGAGGCCGCACGATCGTTGCCGGAATGCGGTGCGCCATGGCGGCAATGGCCAACTCACCTGCCCGTTTGCTCCGACCGTAGTGCGAAACGGGAGCGTCCGGATCGGTTTCTATGTGCGGGCGATCCGGCGTAGAGGGGCCGGCCGCCGCGAGTGAGGAAACACTTACAAGAACGGGGGGCGTCATCTGGTTGGCGCAAGCCTGGGCAACGGCACGAGTCCCTTCTTCGTTGACCGCGAAAAACTGGTTTGCTGAAAGGGCTCGCGTCCGGCCTGCCAGATGGTACACAACATCCTGCCCGGCAACAGCCGATGTAAGACTGTCGGCATCCGTGACATCCCCAACGCACAAGCGTACATCGAAGGTCTGGAGCGACTCGACGGCCGATTCTCGCCGAACCAGGCAAGTTACCGTATTCCCGGCCTCGACCAAGGCGCGAACCAGGTGCCTGCCAATGAAGCCGCTGGCGCCGGTAACGAGGATCCTGCTCATGGGATTGTTGGGCTGGTTGCGTATCGCTTGGCATATCAGTAAAATCGTTAGTTTACATAATATGTGAAGGATTGGGTATGGGTGAAATCGTCATCAAGCGGGTGGAATCGCAGCGCGAGAAGCGCGAGTTTCTGGAATTGCCGTGGGAACTCTATCACGGGGACCCGAACTGGATTCCCCCCCTAAGGGCCAATGCGAAGGAGGTGTTCGGTTTTGCACCCAACCCGTTCTACGCCCGGAATTCCATCCAGACGTTTCTCGCGCTACGCGATGGGGAACCGTGCGGGCGGATTGCCGCGATTCTGAACCAGGGCCACAACGAGCGCTACAACGAACGCCGCGGGTTCTTCGGGTTCTTCGAGAGCATTGATGATCAGGAAGTGGCCGACGGCTTGTTCGACGCCGTGCGGCAGTGGTTCTATCGACAGGGGATATTCAAGCTCCGCGGACCGACGAATCCCTCGCTCAATCATGAACTCGGGCTGCTGATCGATGGTTTCGATTCTCCGCCCATGTTCATGATGACTTATAATCCGCCGTTCTACGAACGGTTGATCGAGGATTACGGTTTTCGGAAATCGCAAGATTTGTACGCCTTCTGGGGTCATCGCTCCCTGCTGCCGAAAATTGGCGAAAAGCTCGGTCCCGTGGTGGAAGGGATCCTCGAGCACTACGACGTGACCTTGCGATCGCTGGATAAGTCCCGGTTCCTGGAGGAGGTCGAGACGTTTCTCTCGATCTACAACCGGGCGCTGGTGAATACCTGGGGATTCGTCCCGATGAGTCCGGATGAAATACGGCATACGGCCAAGGGGCTTCAGTACCTGATTGTCCCGGAGCTGGCCGTTGCCGCCGAAGTCGATGGCCGGGTGGTCGGCGCTTCCTTCTGCCTGCCCGACTACAACGAGAGGATCCGCGAGATCAATGGCCGATTATTGCCGTTCGGGTTCATTCGTTTGTTGCGGAACAAGCAGGCGATCAAAAAGATTCGGGTGATCAGCACGAACGTCCTGCCGGAATACCAGCGCATGGGGATCGGGCTGCTGCTGATGCATGCGTTGGTGCCGAAGGCGATTGCCTGGGATCTTCAAGAGGCAGAGTTCTCCTGGGTCCTCGAATCGAACAAGCTTTCCTACGGTGCGTTGAAGAAGGGCGGGGCGAAGATCACGAAGACCTACCGGATCTACGATCTCGACTTGGAGCCACAATCGGTCGAGCCCGAGACCGGAGTCGTTCGCACTGCCCCCGAATGGGAACCTCGCGGCGCCGCCGTTCTGCCTTCAACCGCCAGCCCGCCGACCGGACAACTGGAGGTTCGTAAGGTTGAAAACCGGCGCGATCTCGCGGCGTTCTGCCGGCTGCCATGGGCCATCTATGCGAACGATCCGCATTGGGTACCGCCCCTGTTGACCGAAGTCAAGGAGTTCCTCGATCGGCGCAAACATCCGTTCTACCAACATGGCGATGCCGTCCAGTTCCTTGCCACTCGCGACGGACAACCGGTCGGCCGGGTTCTGGTAAGCGATGATCCCAACTACAACCGGCAGCATGGCGCCAGCACCGGCTGTTTCGGCATGTTCGAGTGCTTCGACGATTCGGAGGCGACCCGTGGTTTGCTCGATGCGGGGGCCGATTGGCTGCGCGGGCGCGGCATCGACCACATCATGGGCCCGATCGACTATTCGACCAACTATCCCTGCGGTCTGCTGGTCGATGGTTTCGATACGCCGCCCCGGTTCATGATGAACCATCATCGGCCGTATTACCTTGCATTGCTGGAATCCTGGGGCTTGGACAAGGCCAAGGACCTGTATGCCTGGTGGTTTACCGATCCGCTGAATCTGGTTGAACGATGGCGCGAGAAGGCCGAGCGAATCGCCCGGCGAAGCGGGGCCATCGTCCGCCCATTCCGCCGCCATCATTTTCGTGAGGACTTGCAGCACTGCCAGGCCGTATACAATGCGGCGCAACAGCGAAATTGGGGGGTCGTCGGACTGACGGAGGCCGAGCTTCGGTATTTGGCCAAACGATTGGAGAAGATTGCGGAGGAGCAGCAGGTGCTGCTGGTGGAGAAGGACGGGCAGGTTATCGGTTTTTCTGTGACGGTGCCCGACTACAACGAAGCGATTCGCCCTTTGGACGGTCGGCTGACGACTTGCGGCATTCCTGTCGGGGTTGCAAAGGCCTATATGGGCGTCCGGAAGATCAAGACGGCCCGGATGCTGATTCTCGACCTGCTCGAAGGCTATCGGCGGCGCGGGCTCAGTGAACTGCTTATCCTTCGCACGCTTGATTATGGCAAGAATGTGCTCGGGTATACCGGCGCCGAGTTGAGTTGGACGCTCGAGGATAATAGACTGATCAATAGCGCTATCGAGACGGTGGGCGCCAAGCGTTACAAGACGTACCGGATACTGGAGAAGGCCCTCGGGGCCTAGCCGTTGTGTGCGTGTCCGTCCGTTTTGAACTGAAGACAGGTCATGCGTAACGTCTTTCCTCATTTGCCAAGGAGTCTGCACCCATGCGACATGTTCCACGCAATACGATTCTGGCCATGACCTTCGTATCGATCTTGGCGGGGCCGTTGGCTGCCGAGACGCTTCGGCTGCAGACGCGCCGCCATATTGCGGCATCGGAGGAAGGAGCCAAGCCGGCGGTTGAATACCGCACCGTCCAGTGGGAAGGCGCGAAGACCGCCGTGATTGTGTGCGACATGTGGGCGAAGCACTGGTGTGCAGGTGCGACGGATCGTGTTCAGCAAATGGCGCCTCGCATGAACGCCTTTCTTGGCGAAGCCCGCAACCGTGGGGCTCTCATCATCCACGCACCCAGCGGCGGCGTGAAGTTTTACGAAGACCATCCTGCCCGGCATCGCGCGAAGGAGGCTCCACGGGCCGCGGATTTACCCGTGGGAATTGGCCAAAGCTGTGGGCAGTTGGATATCGAGAAGGGGCGTGAGTGGCCCGTCGATCAGGCGGACGGCGGGTGCGATTGCAGCTCTCCGTGCGAGCAGACGTCAGACGCTATGGACCGGCATCAGATTGCCGTCCTGGAAATCGCCCCCGAAGATGCGATAACCGATTCGGGCGTCGAATGCTGGAATCTTCTGGAGCAGCGAGGCGTTGAGCATGTGCTGATGGTGGGCGTTCACACGAACATGTGTGTGCTGGGGCGGCCGTTTGGAATCCGAAACCTCGTCCATGCGGGCAAAGACGTGCTCCTGGTGCGAGATATGACCGATGCGATGTACAACTCGCGCAAGTCGCCGTTCGTTCCGCACGTGCGGGGCACGGAGCTGGTGGTCGAGTATATCGAGCGGCTCATTTGCCCCACGTGCACCAGTAGCGATCTGCTGGGCGGTCCGGCCTTGCGATTCCGGGAGGACGACCGGCCGCATGTGGCCATTCTGGTAAGTGACGACCACTACAAGGCCGACGAGACACTGCCCGTGTTCGCCGGCGAGCTGCGCGAACGTTGGGGCTGCTACGTTACCCTGCTGCATGGTGAAGGGACGGCCGATATCCGCCATACCGACGAGTTGGACAAGGCCGATGTCCTGGTCCTGTTCATTCGCCGGCTGGCGCTGCCGGAGGGGCAAATGGCGAAGATTCGCCAGTTCCTCAATGCCGGCAAGCCGCTGGTGGCCATGCGTACGGCAAGCCATGCGTTCGACATCAAGAAACCCGGCCCCGAGGGCGCCGCACAGTGGCCCGAGTTCGATGCCGACGTGTTGGGCGGCAACTACAATAACCACGGCCCGAACGCGGCCGGCAGCGATATCGCCCCGGCCGAAGGCGCGGAGACGCATCCGATTCTCAAGGGAGTAGAACCTGCCCGTTGGCACAGCACGGGCTCGCTCTATTTCACTGCGCCCATTCGCGACGATGCGACACTCATCCAGGTGGGCCGCATCGACGATCGAACGGAACCGCTCACCTGGACTCGCTCGTATGGCAAGGCCCGCGTCTTCTACACGGCCCTGGGCCACCCGGACGATTTCGACCAGCCTGCATTCCGGCGTCTGTTGGTCAACGGCATCTTCTGGGCGATGGACCGCCAGCCAGAGTGAGTCAGTCGTCTTCCGTATCGGGCGTTTCGATATCTGCCTGCGAGTGCAAGTGGGCCGTGGAGCCAGGCGTTGTGAGCACCTTGTAGATACACCAAATGAGCAGGCCGGTCACGCCTCCCACGGCGAGCACCATTATGAACCATCCTCCGGGTGTCATGGAATCACCTCCACCTGGTCACGTTCGGCGGCCCGCCACCGCTTGACCGACTGCGCGATCAAGAGGGTGAACAGAAGCACGACAACAACAATGAAACCGATTGAAAGCTGCACCACTAGATCTTCCCGGATCTGTTTCAGCCGGACGGCCGTCTCGGGATTGAGGAACTCGCTGTAGAACCAGAAACCGAAGACACCGAGCAGGTACGTGGGCGAGACGTACTTGATGACGAACTTGACGAAGTTGGGGATCTGAATTTCGGCCCCGCGGCGCAACTCGTCGAAGCCGCGATCGACGCCCAGCACCCAGCCGAACAGAATAACCTGGAACGTCGCGAGTATGAATATGCCGAAGGTCCCGAGCCAGAAGTCGATCGTATCAAGCGCCTTGAGATCCTCCGAGAAGAAGACGACGAAACCGGCTCCCATGGCCGTAATGAATCCCAACATGGCGACGGAAGCCTTGCGGCCCAATCCCAGGCCTTCTTCCAGAAGCGCAATGGCCGGCTGGAGCATCGACAGCGAACTCGTTACCGCGGCCAGGAACAGCAGGAAGAAGAAGAGGAAACCGACGAGATGCCCGGCCGTCATCTGGTTAAAAACGTTCGGCAACGTGACGAATCCGAGCTGGAACGTGGTCGGCAGTTCCTGCAGGAACCCTTGCCCCAGGAATACGAAGGCGGCCGGTACGACAATCATGCCGCCCAACGCCACTTCGCAGAAACCGTTGCCGGCCGCCGCCGTCAGGCTGGAAAGGGCCACGTCATCGTCGGCGCGCAAATAGCTGGAGTACGTGATGATGATCCCGTAGCCGACCGATAGGGAGAAGAAGATCTGCCCGGCGGCTTCCAGCCACATTTGCGGCTTGGAGAGCGATTCCAGGAATCCCATTTGAGAGGTGCTTGGGTTCCACATATAACCCAAGCCGTTCAGGACGTTCTGGTCCGGGCTGGCGGCGTCGGGTGTTCCCAATGTCAATACGCGAACGAGGACAACAATGGCGCATACGACCAGGGCGGGCATGGCCCACTTGCAGAACCATTCAATCCCTTTGGTCAGCCCGCGGTAGATCAGCAGGAAATTGACCAGGAAGCAGATCACCAGAAAGAAAACCGCCGACCCGAGCAGTCCCTCGCCCTCGGTCATCAACGCCTCACCGTTCCCGCCCATCCCCACAAAACGGTCGAAGAAGACCTGGTACGCCGCCGGATCCTGGCCGAAGTCCATGAATCCGAACAGGTAACGCATTGCATAGGCCAGACACCACGCCTCGATGTAGACGTAGTACATGTAGATCATCACCGGCACGACCATGGCCAACACGCCGGCGTATGGGGCGGCGCGATTCTTCCAGACGGCGCGGAAGATCCCCGGCGAGGAATTGAACCCCTGCGAGCCCCCGTACCGGCCCAGCGACCATTCCACCCATGCAATCGGCAGCCCGAGCAGAAGGAACGCAATGGCGTACGGGATCATGAACGCCCCGCCGGCATACTTCGCAGCAAGCCCCGGAAACCGAAGGAAGTTGCCCAGCCCCACCGCACTGCCGGTGACTGCCAGGATCACGCCGAGCCGTGACGCCCAGGCTTCTCTCCCAGAACTCGCTTGCGACATGGAACACCTCATGGTTCTGCAGGCAAATGGGACCGGTCCCCAGGAGCGGTTCCGCTGCCGGAGCCATCGGCGACATTGGGCGAGACGGCTTGCAACTCGCTTGTGCGAAAAGATGCAAAACCAACGTAGCAGCACCGCTACTGACGAAGTCAGACGCCATTATGAGGACCGGATCGCCAGGTGTCAAGCGAAGCGGGCTTTCGTAAAGCGTGCAACGCATCCGCCGCATCCTACGCATCGCGAAGCGGGGCGACAATGAGCGAGCCGTTATGGCCACCGAACCCGAAGCTGTTCGACATGGCGGCTTCGATCCTTCGCTCGCGCGCCTGATTCGGCGTGTAGTCGAGATCGCAAAGCGGGTCGGGCGTTTCGTAGTTGATCGTCGGCGGAATGACGCTATCTCGCATGGCCAGCATACAGAAGACCAGCTCGACGCCTCCGCTTGCGCCCAGCAGGTGGCCCAGGTGGCTCTTGGTGCTTGAGATGCTCAGTTGCCTTGCGTGTTCTCCGAACACGCTCTTGATCGCCGCCGTCTCAGCCTGATCGCCCAGCGGTGTACTGGTGCCGTGCGCATTGATATAGGTGATCTGCTCCGGATTGAGGCCGGCGCTGTCGAGAGCCCGTTTGATAGCGTACGCAGCTCCCGTGCCCTTTTCGTCCGGCTGCGTGATATGGCCGGCGTCGGCGCTCCACCCGTAACCGAGCACTTCGCCGTATATCTTGGCGCCGCGCGCCTTGGCGTGCTCGAGTTCTTCGATCACGACAATTCCGGCGCCTTCGCTCAGGACGAAACCGTCACGGTCGGCGTCAAAGGGCCGGCTCGCGCGTTCCGGATCGCTGTTGCGTTCCGAAAGCGCCCGCATGGACGAGAACGCGCTAAGGCCCAGTGGCGTCAACGCGGCCTCGGTCCCGCCGGTCACGAAGACGTCGGCCTCATTGTAGCGGATGGCGCGGACGGCATCGCCAATGGCGTTGGTGGCAGAGGCGCAGGCCGTTGAAACGGCCTGATTCATGCCTCGTAGGCCATACATGATCGAAACATAGCCGCAGGCGGCGTTGGTCATCATCTTGGGCACGGTGAAGGCCGAGACCTTCTCCGGTCCCCGGTTCAGCATGCGGAGGTGCTGTACCTCGATTTCGAGTAACCCTCCGATCCCGGAACCGAGGATTACACCGCAACGGTACGAATCTTCGCGGGTGAAGTCGATTCCCGAATCGCGGACGGCCTCCATTGCGGCGACCACGCCGAACTGCGCAAATCGGTCAAGGCGTTTCGCCTCCTTCGGGTCCAAATACCCGTTGGTTGACCAATCGATGATCTCGCCCCCAATCTGGGATCGAAACGGCGCAGCATCGATCGTTTGAAGCGGGCGCACCCCGCTCTTGCCTTGAAGAATGCGCGACCACAACTCCTCGACCTTGCAGCCGAGAGAAGTGACCGCGCCCAATCCGGTGACGACCACACGCCTGTTCATCGCTACCCGCTAGTTGTCTTCGATGGCTTTTTCGATGTGCTCGATGGCTTGACCCACCGTTTGGATCTTCTCGGCAACATCATCCGGGATGTTGATGTCGAATTCTTCTTCCAACTCCATGACCAATTCGACGGTGTCCAAGGAGTCTGCGCCCAGATCGTTGACGAACGAGGTCTCGTTCTGAATCTGGTCTTTGCTTACGCCCAACTGCTCCGCCACGATATCAATGACGCGTTCACTAACTGAGGCCACCTTGAAGGTCCTCCTACAAATCAAGCTTCGTGATTAAGGCCCCGGTGGGCCTCTTCGTTGTGTAAATACATAGCCCCGACGAGGGGGAAGGCCTTGTGGGCCAAGCTGGTCTCGACCCGATCCGGAAAGATATACCGACTTTTCCGCGCCGTGTCTATATCTCCCTGCCGACCGGACGGAGAAAATTTCGAGTTTCCTAAGTTGTCAGGCCACCGTCGACCGTCAGGACGTGCCCTGTAATGAAGCTGGCGGCATCGCCGGCCAGGAATAGGACCGCGTCAGCCACATCTTGCGGCTCACCGAGCCGACCCAAAGGAATCTGCTCTTGAACCTGCGAGAGAATCTCCTCGCCCATCTTCGCCGTCATCTCCGTGGCAATGAAGCCCGGGGCGATGGCGTTGACCGTAATGTTCCGCGAGGCGAGTTCCCGGGCGACCGTGCGCGTCAGGCCGATCACTCCCGCCTTCGACGCCGAGTAGTTGGCTTGCCCCGGATTACCCATCAGGCCGGAAACGCTCGCGATATTGATAATTCGTCCGCCACGCGCCTTCATCATCGGTCGGGTGACGGCTCGGGTGAAGAGGAATGTCCCCCTCAGATTAATGGCCAGAACCGAATCCCACTGGTCGTCTTTCATCCGCATGATCATGCCGTCACGCGTGATTCCGGCATTGTTGACCAGAATATCGAGTTTGCCCATCTGCTTGACCACGGCGTCGACCACTTCGTTGACGCGACCGCTATCGGTAACGTCGCACGTGAATGCCTGGGCCGTACCATCGGTGGCTTCAATGCCCTTGACCGTTTCCGCCAGGAGTGTGGCGTCGATGTCAACGCAGGCGACCGCGGCGCCGGAGGCGGCTAACGATTGAGCAATGGTGCGTCCGAGTCCTCGCCCGGCGCCTGTCACCAGGGCCACACGGCCGTCCAGCTCGACGGAAATCCGGGGTTTTGTCGCTGCGTTCATATTCCGTTCCGATAGGGTCCTGTTTCCTGGCTAGACCTCGACGCTCTGGCAGGTTACCCCGCGGTCGATGCGTCGCAGCAGGCCCCGGAGTACGCGTCCGGGCCCCACTTCGTAAAACTGATCAAAGCCCTGCGAAAGAAGATACCGCATCGAGTCCTCCCAGCGTACCGGTTCCAGTACTTGACGCATGAGGAGCGTGCGAATTTCTTCGGGGCTTTCGTGCGGCTGGGCATCGAGATTGGCCACAACCGGAATACGCGGCGGCCGCATGGTGACGGCAGCCAGGGCTTCGGCCAGCTTGGCTTCCGCCGGTTTCATGATTTGTGTGTGGAAGGCCCCGGCCACGGCCAGGGGCATGGCGCGCATGGCGCCGAACGACTGGGCCATTTCCGCCGCCCGTTCACATGCGGCGTTCGAGCCGGAAACCACGATGTTGGCCGGGCAGAGCAGGTTGGCGATTTCGAGCACGTCATCGCCACGCGCCTTGTCGCACAGGGCTTCCACTTCCACGCGCTCCAGCCCGAGGATGCTGACCATGCCGCTGGGCGTCGCGTCCGCCGCCTGCTGCATCGCGGCGCCACGCTTCTGGACCAGTTGCAGGCCGTCCTCGAAGTCCATCACGCCGGCAAAGACCATGGCCGTGTATTCTCCGAGGCTCAGGCCGGCCGTGGCCTCGCACGAGAGCACGACGTCCGGTGTCTCGGCACGCAGGACTTCCACAGCCGCCAGGCTGGTTACAAACAGGGCCGGCTGACTGCGGACGGTTGAATCGAGTTCCTCTGCTGGGCCTTCGAAGCAGAGCTTGGCCAGATCGTAGCCGAGCACTTCGTTGGCGCGGTCGAACAGCGCACGGGCGGCCGGAAGCGACTCGACAAGCCGCTTGCCCATGCCAACCGTTTGGGCGCCCTGTCCCGGAAAAAGGAAAGCGATTTTACCCAAGGCTAGACCTCAACCTCCATGACCTTGCGATCCATGTAGTAACCGCATTTGGGGCACACCGTGTGCGGGGTTACCGCGGCACTGCAATGCTCGCAATAGGTGATGTGCGGGGGAGTCTTTGCGTCGTGCGCCCGCCGTTTTCCCGTGCGGGAGTTCGAATGCTTGCGTTTCGGTACGGCCATAATCCGATGTCCTTCAGCCTCTCCGGGCCCGCGCCTGCCCACACGACCGACGCCGGAATCCCAAGAACCGGTAAAACCCAATATGGTAGGCTCATCCGCCTGCAATGTCAAGCGGGCGAGGGGACGATACGGTGGAATCTCACGATTGTTTCGGCGTTTTCTTCAGGAGGCTTTCGGCTTCTTCCGAAGCGGCCTGGAGCGCCTGCGGAAGTGCCCCGGGCTTCTTGCCGCCCGCCTGGGCCATGTCGGGGCGGCCACCCCCCCCGCCACCAACCCGCTTCGCCACGGCTCGGATCCACGCAACGCAGTCGAATCCTTGTTCCACTATGTCGCGGCTCGCCCCGGCGATCAATGTAACCTTCTCCTCCTCGCATGACGCGAGCAGCACCGCAACCGGCGCTGCCTTCCGGCGGAGTTGGTCGATCAGGTGACGCATCGCGTCCGGGCGCGCACCCGGTATTTCCGTTGCAACGACCCGTACGCCGAGCACTTCGGTCGAACCGTCTTTCAGGTCATCGATCGAGGGGCCTTCCTGCTGGGGGGCTGCCTGGCTCAGTTTCTTCCGCAGGTCGCGGATCTCGTGGGCCATTGCCTCGACGCGGCTGGGAAGTTCCTCGGGCGAGGTCCGCAGCGCCACCGCCGCCTGGTGCAATGCCTGCTCGTGCGAACGGATGTGTTCCATCGCTTTCCGTCCGGTCAGCGCGACAATCCGCCGTGTGCCGGATGCGACGCTCTCTTCCGAAACAATCTTCAGCAGGCCTACCTGGGCCGTATTGTCCAGGTGGGTGCCGCCACACAACTCCTTGCTGAAGTCGCCCATCGAGATGACGCGGACGACATCAGGGTACTTCTCGCCGAAGAGCATCGTGGCGCCCGTCTTCCGGGCCTCGATCAACGGCATATCCTTCGCAACGACCGCCGCGCTCTCGAGGATGCGGGCATTGGCGTCGCGCTCGATTTCGACCAGTTCGTCCGATTTGACCGCCTGCGGATTGGTGAAATCGAACCGAAGCCAGTCGTCGTCGACCTTCGAGCCCTGTTGTTCTGCATGGTCGCCCAGCACCTTCCGTAGCGCGCTGTGCAGGAGGTGGGTTGCCGAGTGCGCCCGGCGGATTCCTTGACGCCGGGAGGCGTCGATTTGGGCGGAGACCTTCTCGCCCAGGCGAATCGCCCCCTCTCGAAGGTGGCCGCAATGCAGCGTGAATGCGCCGTCCACCTGCGTTGTGACGACCTCGAACCGGAATCCGGGGCCGACGATTTCACCCGTATCGCCCACCTGGCCGCCCATCTCGCCGTAAAAGGGGGTCTGGTCCAGCACAACCGTGATCGGCTGGGCCGAGTCGATCTCGTCCGCCTGGTCGCAAAGTTGCCCGCCTGCCACGATCGCCAGAATCTCGGCGTCTTCGACCTTGGTGGTCTCGTAGCCCAGAAATTGGCTGCCGTGCCGCATTTTCTTGATGGCTTCGAGCGGGTCGTGCTTAAAAACAGTCTTTTCACCTGTTCCGGATAGCTCGCCGTGGAGCGCCATTTCCTTCTGGTAGCCGGGCCAGTCGAACGTCAGGTTGTGTTCGGCCGCGAGAGTCTCGAACAATTCGGGCGGGAAACCATATGTGGTGTACATCTCGGCGGCATCGGTACCGGCCACCGTGCCGTGCCCGTCTCGCTTCATCTGGTCGAAAATGCGCCCGATCCGTTCCAGGCCGCCATCAATCGTTCCCAGGAAGTTCGATTCCTCCTGCTGGATGACGTTGGCCACCCGCTCGACCGTCTGCCCGAGTTCCGGATAGGACGTCTCCATCAGTTCCGCCACCTTGCCGACCAGCTTGTACAGGAACGGCTCGCCGACGCCCATCTGCCGGCCGTCCAAAACGGCCCGGCGCAGCAGACGCTTGATAACGTACTTCTCCTTGTTCGGCCCCGGATAGACGTTTTCGTGGATGGCGAAGGAGCACGCACGCACGTGGTCGGCAATCCGGCGGACCCGCCGGCCGGTTTCGTCGGCCGGATTGTAGGTAACGCCGCATACCTCGGCCGCCGCTTCCACCAGCGGACGCAAAATGTCAATGTGGAAGTTCGTCTCCACTCCCTGCAACACCGCCGCCGTTCGTTCCAGCCCCATGCCCGTATCGATATTCCGGCTGGGCAACGGACGGAGATTATCCGGCGGGTCACCCACACGGTTGAACTGGGTGAATACCAGGTTCCATATCTCCACGGAGCCGCGGTCGGTGTGATAGTAGATTTCGCTGCACGGACCGCAAACGCCATCCGGCCCCTGGCTGGGCGCGTTGGCCGGCCAGAAGTTCTCGTCTTCGTCCAGACGCTCCAACTTCTCCGGAGGGAGCTTCACCTCCTTCAGCCAGATGTCGGCCGCCTCGTCGTCGTCCAGGTAGACGGTGGCCGAAAGCCGCGCCGGATCCAGGCCGAGCCATCGCTTATCCGTACAGAACTCCCACGCCCACAGGATCGCTTCCCGTTTGAAATAGTCGCCAAAGCTGAAATTGCCCAGCATCTCGAAAAACGTATGGTGGTACGCCGTACGGCCCACATTGTCGATGTCGCCGGTTCGCAGGCATTTTTGGCAGGTGGTGGCTCGCGTGAACTCGAGCTTCGTCCGGCCCATAAAGTGGTCTTTGAACTGGTTCATTCCGGCCGGGGTGAACAGGACGGAAGGGTCCCAGCGGGGGACAAGCACATCGCTCGGTCGGCGGACACAGCCTTTGCTTTCAAAGAAGGCAAGATACGCTTCGCGGAGTTCGTCGGTTCTCATAGTCAACGCATATCGCGGAAAGGGCACGGGGAAGTCGAATCTATCGAGGATACCGGCAAGGGCCCTGCCTGGGAAGTGGGTGGGTTGCAGGTTGTACGGGGTCTATCGATTATCGGTTGCACACCGTGCCGTTGTCCGGTCTATTGTTGGTGACCTTTGTCGGGCAGGCGATTGGTTGGCTATTGCGGTTCTGACGGGGGGCCAGTATTGTGTGTAGTTGAGACTTCTACTTGTTAGGGGAGGTTGCAATGATGCCCCATTGGAAATCTGCGATTCGAGGCGTGAACAGAGGTTTTACGCTTATTGAGCTTCTTGTCGTGATTGCGATCATCGGCATTTTGATTGCTTTGCTGCTGCCGGCGGTCCAGTCGGCGCGTGAGGCGGCGCGGCGAATGCAGTGTCAGAACCATTTGAAGCAGATCGGGCTGGCGTTTTTGAATCACGAGAGTGCCCATCGCCATTTCCCGACCGGCGGCTGGGGGTGTCAGTGGGTAGGAGATCCCGACCGCGGCTTTGACAAACAGCAGCCGGGCGGGTGGGCCTACAATATCCTTCCCTTTGTCGAGCAGCAGACACTCGGGGCGTTTGGCAAGGGGCTTTCAGGTACCCAGAAGGCGGCCGAATTGGCCCAGTGCGTGGAGACGTCGCTTTCGTTTCAGAACTGTCCGAGCCGGCGCGACTCGGTGGCGTATCCGAACAAGACGGCCTACCGGCTGAGTGTTTCGGCCTCGGTTGCCGGACGCAGCGACTACGCGGCGAATATGGGCAGCGTGGGCTACTGGGGAGGGGGCAGCCCGGGATCCTACGATGCCGGCGACAGTCTGAGCGAGCAGCAATGGATCGACAGTTACCAGAGCGGCAACAAGTACAACGGGGTCGTCTACCGGCGAAGCAAGGTTACGACGGCCATGATCAGCGACGGTCTGACCAACACGTACATGGTGGGCGAGAAGTATCTGATCCCCGACCATTATGAGACCGGCAGCGCCAGTAACGACGACCAGGCCATGTACGTGGGCCACGATCAGGACGTATTGCGGAGCACGTACTGGGTTCCGTTGCAGGATCGAGCCGGCGTGCTGGGCGCCTACACGTTCGGCAGTACGCACAGTGGCGTTTTCAACATGGCATTGTGCGACGGCTCGGTTCGCGCGATCAGCTTCACCATCGATTCGGAAACCCATCTTTGGTTAGGTTCGCGTGACGGTGGCGAAGTTGTCGATCAGAACAGCTTCTGAGAGTCGTTCTTTCTCTTCGCCACGAGCCGATCACGCAAGGCTACCTCGAAATCGTCGATGTAGGTTCCGGCAACCGTGTGGTTACCGTCATCGAGTTCCTCAGCCCTGCCAATAAGGTTCCGGGCGCCGGCCAGGACCTCTACCTCCGCAAACAGCGGGAAGTCATGGCGGCCGGGGCAAGCTTGGTCGAGGTCGATCTGACCCGTTCCGGCCAGCGGGTGACGGTCGCCCGGCCAGGCATGATCCCGCCCCGGTACCGCGCGGCGTACCAGGCGTGCATCTATCGGGGATGGAAGCCCGACTGCGTGGCGGTTCATGCGATGCGTTTATCCAGGGCGCTTCCGGCGATCCCCGTGCCGCTTCGCCCGACCGATGAGGAGCTGAAGCTGGACCTTCAACCCCTGGTCGCAACGTGCTATCGCAACGGGCGTTACGATACCATCGATTATCGCGCAGAGCCCATCCCGCCCCTTGCGCCGCCCGAAGCCGTCTGGAGCGACGAACTCCTCCGCGCCGCAGGGCGAAGATAGGCGTTCGCGCAAGTGTCATGGGGCGCCGGCGAGGATGCCCTTCTCGGCTGCACGCGAAGGCGGCCGTTTGCGACAAGCAGTTGCGAAGGACGAGGCCCGCCGGCTGGAAGGGCAAGCGGTACGAGCGCCTAGAACTCAAACGTTCGCTGTACGACCAGCCCAAGTGTTTTGGCGATATGGTCTGCGGGCAAGCGTTTCAGTTCGGCGGGCTCCATCTTGCGTAATCCACCCCCGTAGATTCGCCCTTCATGGATGAAATCTTCTGGCGTAATGTCACGGAGCGTGGCAAATAAGGCTTCGTACAATTCGGGGTTGTCTTCGAGAGCACACTTTAACGCCCCCTTCGGATACAGCAGCAAATAGACATTTGCCGCCACGGCGCGCGATTTATTCCGGATGAAACGGAACGGCCGTTCTTTGGAACGCCCCATATATGTACACAAGAACGGGGCGGGTTCCCGCTTCTCCTGCGAGTACCATGGAACCCGCCGGCTTGCCAGGTAGCCCTTGTGTACGCCCTCTGCTTTTCCCTGTTCAAGATAACTCCAGAACTCGGGGTACTTCACTCGAACGGTGTCCTCGCCAAGCGGGCAGTCAATCAGGGCAAGTTGACGGTCGAGTCGCACATGTCCCTCCTCGTCGCCTTCGATCACGGACTCCCTCATGTATCGCGGGCTCGGCACAATGGGACGCAGGTACTGTGAAGGGATGCCCAATGCCTTCGCGCGTTCAAGAGGCAATACAAAAAACGCATTGTTCCCGGTGGCCAAGCCGCGCTTGACATCGAACAGGTCGCCTAAGGTAATCGAGGGGGTCCGGCGTTCGGCCAAGTTGCTCGCGGGGAAAGCGGTCCATTTCCTCGCGCCACGCAGTGTGCCGAGGTCAACAAGTTCCGTCAGTTCGGGTTGATTAAGCGATCCTCCAAACGTGAACTCCACTGCGTGCCCCTGCTTCGGCGGCGTCTTCTCGAAAACGACAACTGCGGATGATACAAGGGCATCGACGAACTGCACATCCGAAGGGCAGAATCGGTGAATATGCAACAGTGTTACATTGTCAAGCAGATAGTGCTTCACCGTGTTACCGTAGTTCACGTCCATGAATTCCGATGGAATCAACCAGACCGACAAAGCCTTCTCGGCAAGCCACGAATCTGCCAACAAGAGGAAATAACAGTAGAGTCCCGCCAGGCCGCTTATCGACATGCCAAGGCGTTCTGCAAGCAGGGCATTGAGCCTTGTCTTGTCCGCGCTGTTCAAATGGTGATGTCGTACGTAAGGCGGGTTAGCGATCAGCAGGTCGTACTTTGTTGCAGGTGGAATCTGCTGAGTGAAGTCTCCCTCGGTTACCTCTAACCCGTAGGATTCCCATAAAGCTCTCGTGGCCCTTACAAACTCCGGGTCCAACTCGATTCCGGCAGCATGTGAGAGTCGCCCCGTGGGGAAAATGCTGCGAACGGCGGAGAAAAAAGAACCCGTACCAATTGCCGGATCGATGAAACGAAGGCCTCCCTTGCGGCCGCGCAGACGACCCCAGGCATATTTGGCGATGTCTGCGGACAGGCTCGGAGGCGTGGCAAACTGTCCCCACTTGTTCCGTTCCTCTGCCGTCTTCAGCGAATCCAACCGAACTTGTTCCACAAGTCGGTTCATTTCTGTATCGAGAACCGAGGCCATCAGCTATAAAAATCTACAGAATGCCGAGTGTCTTGCTTCCATAACTGTGGCTTATCAAGGTTGACGGGCATGAATATCTCGCGTACCGATGAACAGTCAAACGATTCTCGTGGATCGCTTGCGGTCAAGCGGGGGGGCCGACTGCTATGCGGAGCTACCAAGGCGGTTGATCGTCCTGTGGGCAAACCTCTCCACATCGCCATTCCAGAGCTACCATAGTATAACAGGCGGCGAGTCTGCTCCAAGGAGAACGCGCCAGGCGGCTTGCGCTTGCACCCGTCGCATCTCCTCGCGCCACTCTGTGGCTCCGGTTCAATGAGGTTCCAGTTATCGCAGAAATCCACCCTCGCGACAGCCTGCGGGGCATCTTCGGTTCAACGAGGTTCTGACTTCTGTGCTGACTTCTATCTGATCCTGACTTCTAAACGCCCATCAGCCACCGCACGCTCTGAAGTCGGCCGAGAACGGCAATGGCCTCTTCGGGCGAGAAGACGGCGGGCAGTCGCTTGGGTTTCTTTGCCCGCATAGGCGGACCAGATTAGGCGCGAAGAGCGAAATCGCAAAGCGACGGCAGGGTCTTGACCGGCAACGGGTTACGGGGCAGAATTGCCGTTGGCCCGGGGGTTCTTGTTCCACCGAACCGGCGGGTCTGAAGAATAAGCACGGCCGCACGCCTGCGGGATAAATACAAGTTCGACAGAAGAGGAGCGCGGCCGTGTTATGATAGGTGGCGAGGAGGCCGAGCTATGAAAGCGGTTGACAAACGAGAGGCAACTCGGTCCTTAGCTGACTATGCTTCGGAGATCCAGGCAGGTCCAGTCATCGTGGCAGACCAAGGGCACTCCGTTGCGGCATTGGTTCCTATCGAGAACGCCGATCTGGAAACGGTTTCGCATAGCACAAATCGTCGATTCTTAGATTTGATCGAGCGTTCTCGCTTCCGTGTGCAAGAGGAAGGCAGCGTGTCCGCCGAGGAAATGCGGCGCCGCTTTGGCTGACAACTCGCAACCTGCCGAACGCATGCAGATGGTTCGCGCGAGCTTCGTGATATTCAGCCGGACCTCCGACGCCGGGCTGGGGATCTCTCGCGTGAGGGTGCGACGGCGGGCGTTGGGGGCGGGTCTCGCTGCGGCTGGCAGACATTTTGGGGGCAACAGGGACTGCAAACAATGGCGTTCCATGTTACCATTGGTTCCATGGACACCGAGGTCATCCCCCTGAGTCAGCGCCAGATGCAGACTCCGGAACTGCTGGCGAAGTGTCGTGATTCTGGGCAGGCTCTGGTTGTGGAACTGCCCGATCATCGCTTCGTGGCGATCCAGCCGCTGGATGCCTGGGACGACGATGCGTCCCAGGTCAGTGACTTGATCGAGTTCAATCCAGCCTTCCGAGCGTTGCTGGAACGATCCGGCGCGAGCGTCCGCAAACCCTTTCCGGTCGCAAGGTAGACGCGAACGAAGCAACCCACCAGTGCCCCCGGAGCGAATGTCCAACTGAACCCTGCTATCCCACCGCGGCCTGCAGCCGCCTAACCTGCCGAGGAGACCTGCAATGAAACACTTCAGCCGACGTTGCTTCTTGAAAGACTCCATGCTTGCCACGGCAACCGCTCTGGCCGCGACGACCCCCGCCGCGCGCATTCTGGCGGAGGAGAAGCAATCCAAAAGCCCGAACGAGAAGCTGTCGGTTGCCGTGCTGGGCGTACGGGGCCGCGGCGCCGCGCACGCGACCGCGTTCGGTTCTCGCGACGACTGCGAGATTACGTACGTCTGCGAGCCCGATTCGGCCATCGGCCCGAAACGGGCGGAACAGATCGGCCAGCGCCAGGGCGGGCGGGCGCCGAAGTGCGTTACCGACATGCGCGACGTGTTCGACGATCCGTCGGTAGACATCGTTGTGGTCGCCACGCCCAACCACTGGCACTCGCTGGCGGCCATTTGGGCCATGCAGGCGGGGAAGGACGTGTATGTCGAGAAACCGGTCAGCCACAACGTGAGCGAAGGTCGTCGCATGGTCCAGGCCATGGAGAAGTACAACCGAATCTGCCAGGGCGGAACGCAGTATCGGTCCGTGGGCAGCAACCGGGCGGCGGCCGAGTACATCAGGTCGGGCAAACTCGGCAAGATCAGCCTTGCGCATCTGCGAATGTATCGGCCTCGCAACCATATGGGCCCGGCAGGTGAATACGATCCGCCGGCCACGGTGGATTACAACCTTTGGGCCGGCCCTGCGCCCATGCAGATACCTGTCCGGCGGCCCCATTTCCATTACGACTGGCACTGGCTCTGGGACTACGGCAATGGCGAGCTGGGCAACAATAGCGTCCACGTGGTCGATACCATGCGGCTGATCCTCGGCCTGCAAGGGCTAGGCCGGCGCGTGCTAAGCTACGGCGCCCGCCAGTTCGATGACGCGGGCGAAACGCCGAACACGCAGGTTACCATCCACGACTTTGGGGATCTGACCGTGGTGCAGGAGGTCCGCAACCTGAAGTCGGCTGCCCCCGAGCGGGGCGGCGCCTTGCTGATCGAAGGGACCGAAGGATACATGGTTGGGTCGCTCGGCTCGAACACGGTATTCGATCTCGAGGGCAAGGTGGTCGAGAAGCTTACCGGAGAGAGCGAAGACCACGTTGCCAACTTCATCAAGGCGGTGCGCAGCCGGAAGGTAAGCGACCTGAATGCTCCGATTCACGAGGGGCACGTCTCGACGGCGCTGGTCCACGTCGCCAATATCTCACAGCTTCTGGGGCAGCCGGCCTCGCCGGAGGAGATCACCGGCCGATTGCAGTCGCTCAAGGTCAACGGCGACCCGGTAGCGGTCTACAACGGAATCCAAGAGCACTTGAAGGCGAACGAATTCGACATGGAACAGCGCCGCGTGATCTTCCCGCCGCTGGTGCTCGGCCCGTGGTTGGAGATTGATCCGGAGAGTGAGACGTTTGTCGATAATTCGCAGGCCAATGCGCTGCTGACTCGCGACTACCGTGAACCGTTCGTTGTGCCGTCGGCCGAGAAGGTCTGAGCGGTCGCTACTCGGGCGGTACGGTGCGAACCGGCTGCCGGCGGTCGTCGGGCAGGCGCAGGGCGACTTCGCCTGCCTTGCCCGCCAGGGCGGCGTGGAACTGGTCCGGATTGCGCACGGCCGTGTTTTCGATATGGCTGACGAGCGCCCCGGGGCGCAGTCCGGCCTCCCAGGCAGGCGAGTGTTCCTCCACGTCGGTCACGATGACGCCTTCGTCGAAGGCCGGCAGACGGGACGACTGGCGCGCCGCGTCGAGCCATGCCGTGGGGTAATCCACCCGCATGCCTCGCCACGCCGGACGCGGCGCCGTAACCACCTTGCGGCCGCGCACCGGGTATTTCGACAGTTGCACGTCGATCTGCCGCGGGCGACCGTCGCGTAGAATGGTCAGGTGGGCGACCGCTTCGACCGGTAGTTTGCCCACCTCGAGGTACAGGCCGTCGGCCTCGTGGATCGGTTTGCCGTTGACTGCGGTCAGAATGTCTCCTTCCCGGAGTCCGAAGCGATCGGCAGGCGTGCCGGGCACCACCTCGGTCAGTCGTGTTCCATGACGGCCTGCGTGGATTTCGCGGGGCGGTAGGTTGGTGGGGCGGACCCCGAGGAATCCATATTCAACCTCGCGTCCTTCTTTGAGGGTTGCCAGGACGCGGTGGAAGGTGGCGTCGACCGGAATTGCGTAGCCGGCGGCCATTTCGTGGCCGGTTGTGGCGGCCAGGGCGACACACAGCCCGATCATCCGGCCCTGGCGGTCGAGAAGAGGGCCCCCACTGGCGCCCAGCGTCAGCCGGACGTCGGTTTGGATCAACGTGCCGAAATGGTGCAGCGTATCGCGCCCGGACGAGTCGAACTCATTCGGAGAGGGCGGGGCCTTGCGGGCGAGATTCGAGACGATTCCCCAACTTGCGCTGAACTGCCCGTCGCGGGCAATGGCATACGGGTTCCCTAAGGCGATTACAAGCTGACCGCGCCGCACCTTGGCGCCGTCGCCAAACCGGATAGGCAGCAGATTGCCGGCTTCGATGGCCAAAATGGCCAGGTCACTTCGGGGGTCGGCGCCTTTGACCCACGCCTGGTAGACCTTGCGGTCGTGTGTGGTCACGTAATACTCGCTGTCCTCCTGAAGCACGTGGTTTGCCGTGAGGATCAAGCCGCGCGCATCGACGACCACCCCCGTGCCGTAGGCGCTGGGGATGAAATCGGGATCGGTCGGCTGAGGGGCCGGGGCCGGGGCAAGACGGCGGCCGAACGGGTCCGGGCGAAACTCCAGCGGAAAGGTCTCGCCCGGCTGGGCCTTCCGGACGCGTGCAATGGCCACCACCGAACGCTCCGCCTGCTCGATCGCGCCGGTCATCGAACGCTCGAGCGTTTCCAGCAAATCCGGCCCGGCGCCCTCCTGGGCCGAAGCGGCCCACGGAACGGCAATGAGGAGGGCCGGAATAAACATGCGGCGAATACGCATTGGGGTCTTCCCGGGAACGGGACGTTCGAGACTTAGGACGCCGGTGCGGCGAGTCCCTCGGCAACCAAGATTTTCTCGCGCAAATCGGCAACGAACTCGGGATTCTCTTTCATGTATTCGCGTGTCTTCTCGCGTCCTTGGCCAAGCTGTTGGTCGCCGTAACGGAACCAGGCGCCGGTGCGTGTGATCATCTTGTGGGTCTGGGCCAAGTCAAGGATGTCGCCTTCGTAGCTGATTCCATTGTCGTGCATCATGTCGAATTCGGCCACCCGGAACGGCGGCGCGACCTTGTTCTTGACCACCTTCGCGCGAACACGCTGGCCGACAACGGTCTCGCCGTCTTTCAACGCGCCGATCCGCCGCACGTCGATCCGGCACGAGCAGTAGAACTTCAGGGCCCGGCCGCCAGGCGTCGTTTCCGGCGATCCGAACATGACGCCGATCTTCTCACGGATCTGGTTGATGAAGATGACGGTCGTTTTCGACTTTGAAATGGCGCCGGTCAGCTTGCGCATGGACTGACTCATCAGTCGGGCCTGCAGTCCGACGTGCTGGTCGCCGATTTCGCCTTCGAGTTCCTTGCGGGGCACGAGGGCGGCTACCGAATCGACCACGACCACGTCCACCGCATTGCTGCGGATGAGCATTTCGGTGATGTGCATGGCTTCTTCACCGCAGCCCGGCTGGCTGACCAGCAAGGTCTCCAGCTCGACGCCCAGTTTCTTCGCCCAACTCGGGTCCAACGCGTGTTCTGCATCGACGAATGCGGCGATACCGCCGCTGCGCTGCGCCTGGGCAACCACGTGGAGGGCCAGCGTGGTCTTTCCGCTCGATTCGGGGCCGAAGATCTCGATAATCCGGCCTCGCGGAACGCCCTGCCCGCCCAATGCGATATCGAGCGACAGGCTGCCTGTCGGAATGCCTGCAATTCTTGCCGTCTGTTCGGCGCCGAGCGGCATGATGGCCCCTTCGCCATATTGCTTCTCGATTTGGGCCACGGTGTTCTGCAGCGACGGGTGGCCGTCGAAGATGGCGTGGGCGGGATCCTTCTTGGAACTGCTGGGGGCGGTTTTGGTGCTTTTCTTGGCCATTGCTTGTCTCGACCTGGGTTTGGAGAGGGTAGCGGAAACCATCAACCTCGCGGGGGTAGGCGGGAACGAATTCCGGACACTAGAGGTAGTGTACAAAGTTTCACGTTCCGGGGCAAGCCCCCTTCGGCGCCGAATTCTCCACGGCAACCCCCCCTCGGGCGCCCTGCCTTCCGGCCACCGAATGGACTGAGCATAACACAATGCCAGCAGAAGGGGAGGGGGGCATGCGGACAGCCACTTCGTTTGACAACCTTCCCGAGTCTTGTTACCCTGGCAACGTTGCGATCGGCCATGATCGAGGTGATTGAGGGCGACGATGCCCCGGGCGTCGCGTCCACAGGAAAGTCCG
Source organism: Thermoguttaceae bacterium (assembly GCA_040772845.1). Classification (GTDB taxonomy): domain Bacteria; phylum Planctomycetota; class Planctomycetia; order Pirellulales; family Thermoguttaceae; genus PWXP01. Next base: position 1,476,980 of record JAXGXG010000001.1, on the reverse strand, counting down.
CATATCCTGATTGGTGGTCTTCGCAAGTTTTCCACTCGTTTTTGTGAGAGAGTTGGCGATGAATAGGCTCTCCGGCGCCGTTGTGCTTGCAATTCTGGTCAGTGGCGGTGCGTCGTCCTCGGTTGCCGAGACGATCGCCTATTGGCGTTTGGAGAACGGTGTGCTTGGCGCGGAAGCCACAACGGTGACCAGCGAGTTTAACAATACGATTATGCAGGGCGCCGAAGGAGGCAGTGGCTCTGGGGCAATGGTGTACACCGACCACGTGCCGGGATCGAAGATTCAAGATGGAGAAGATTCAAGATGGAATTGCCGGGGGCCGCGTTGTCAACGACATGTCGCTTTATACGGTTACCTTGGGCAACAATCGGTTCGATGTCGACGACACCGTTAATACTCCGAAACTAACGCAGCCGAATGTCTTTACGTTTGAGATGTTTGTCAAGTCGGAAGGCGAATTGGACGACTTGTATCGCGTTATTGCAAGGAAGACCCGAGCTGGAAGCAACGCTAGCTGGATATTGCAGACGAACCCCAGCGGCAATCTGCTGCTCCGCGCCGATACGGACGTTAACCCGGCAGGCCCGAACGGCGACCCCGGCTTCAACCAATCGGTCCAGGGGCCGGTTGTCATGGACGGGCAGTGGCATCACATTGCCGTCACGTACGATGGGTCGATGGCCACTCCTGAGTTCAACCTGTTTATGGATTACGCAAACGTCGGCACGCTGGTCCCCAATCCGGGAGGCACCGGCGCTATCTTCTACGACGGGGGCGTGCTACATGTCGGCGGGCGCAATAACGGCAACTGCTGGAATGGCTGGATCGACGAGATTCGTTTTTCCGATACGTTGTTGGACGTGGACCAATTTCTGGTTGCCGTGCCGGAACCGGGCTCGCTGACCTTGTTGGTTTTGGGCGTGGCCTTCTTTTTGCTGCCAAATCGACGGTCGCGTCACTGAACGGAGTTGGACGTCACGACAGCGATGCTCCGAGTACCTCGCGATCGTGTGCGTCATGCGCCGGGTAGTTGATTCTATTGGCCGGCCGAGCCAACAACAATGTACGCCACAGGGGAACTATGCAGATTCACGTCAATGAAGGAATCCGAAACGGCAATCCGCGCGGACACTGCAAACGCTTCCGGGCGTGGAGGCGAAGTAAGGCGAAGCCTCTAAGGGGATACGGCTTCGCCTGGCCCCTACACGGTTTTACGCTCGTTGAGTTACTGGTGGTCATCACGATTATCGGCATTTTGATCGCGCTGCTGCTGCCGGCGGTGCAGGCGGCGCGGGAAGCGGCGCGACGGATGCAGTGTCAGAACAACCTCAAGCAACTGGCGTTGGCGCTGCACAGTTACCATGCCGCGAGGGAGGCGCTGCCGCCCGGCGTCATTTCTTCGGTGAACATTCATTCGTTCGTCGGCGGACACGACATCTGGGGCGAAGCCCGGTCGGGCAGTCATGGCACCAGTTGGATTCTGCAACTGCTGCCCTACATCGAACAGCGGAACCTGTTCGACCGGTGGGACTTCAGCAAGAATGTGGCGGCCAACGCTACGGTAGCCCAAACCGACATCGCTACACTCTATTGCCCCAGTCGGCGAAGTGGAGTGCGAGGCCAGGACACGGCCATCATGTTTATGCACGCCCAGGCCGGCGGAACCGATTACGGCGGCAGCCTCGGCGGAGTGAACGGCTTCTACAACGCCGGCGGAACGCCGCCCGACTGTACCCATGTTATCGCCGTGCCGGTCAGCAATGTGTGCGGTTCCTATGACGAGACCATGAAGGGCATGTTCGAATGGAACCAGTCGATCCGATTGGAGGACGCACGTGACGGCACATCCAACACGTTGCTAGTCGGTGAAATGCAGCGATTGGTAGAGGGCGGGTGCGGCGATACGCCGAGCCAGGACGGGTGGGCGAATGGCGGTGTGGCTACGATCTTCGATACCGACATCACTTGCGGGAATCCCGGTGGAATGAACAACGGATTCTTCGAATCGCCCGGAAGCGAGCATGTCGGCGGCGCCCATTTCGGGCTAGCCGACGGATCGGTCCGATTCATCAGCGAGAACATCGAGACGGTTCTCTTCCGGCATATGGGCGCCAGAAGCGACGGCCATATCGTCTCGGCGCCGTAGGTCCTCTGCAAAGGCTGTTCAATTATCGAGCCGTTTCTGCGGCGGGCGGTGCGGTGGGCGCAGAACAGGCGCTGTCCGTGGCGTCATGGCGGGCGTACCGGGCGACCATGGCCAGCAGCGCGTCGCGCTCGAAAGGTTTCGCCAGGTAGTCGTCGCAGCCTGCGTCAAGGCACTTCTGCTGGTCGTGTCTCATTGCGTGTGCGGTCAGGGCAATGATCGGGCCGGTGTATCCGGCCTTCCGCAGCTCGCCCGCGGCGGCGTAACCGTCCATCACCGGCATCTGCATGTCCATGAGGACGACGTCATACGGGGCGGCGCCGCCGCCCTTGGCCGCATTCTCGTCTTCGTCGCCGGGTTCCGGGGGTGAACAGGCGTCGAGGGCTTTCTGGCAGGCAATCCGGCCGTTTTCGGCCAGGGTAACCTCCGCGCCGGCCTTTTTGAGCACGAAAGAAATGAGCCGTTGGTTGTCCTGACCGTCTTCCGCCAGGAGGACGCGGCAGGCCAGTCGAACGGCGCTCGGTGCTTGCTCGCCGGTTTTTGGGGTTGCCGCGCAGCCGTCTTGGATGATGCGCCCCGTGCGGTCTGAGGTTGCGAACAGCCATGCACTATGTGTCGCTTTCCGGCGCGTGCTCCGGTGGTTTGTTGATCCGGCGCAGAGAAAGGAACCGACCATACAGAGAGACACGATGTCGAATCCAGGCGTGCGAGAGCCGATAAGGGTGGTATGAAGCCTCGAACCGCGTCATTCTCTGCGAGTTTCTTCCGTTTGGGCCTCTTTGTGGGGCTGCTGACGGTAGCGACTTTGGCGATTGCGGCGACTTTGCCGCAGGCGTCGGAGCCGGCCCCGTCCGCTTCCTACCTGGCGGAAAACGAGCGGGCCGATGCGCCCAGGCCAGTGGACAGCGTGGTTGCCAACGAGGTGGGCAAGATGCATTTCGAGGCGGAAGCTGAGCATGAGAGCGAGCCGCTCGAATGCCAACGGCTCAATCGCCTACTGTTTCCCGAAGGCTTCTCGGAGCGGACGGGTATTTCGGTCGAAGGCTGGCTCGACCAAGGGTTCAGTTGGAATCCGGACGATCCGGCCGATCGTTTCAACGGCCCGCTCTGCCATAATGACCGGGCGAACGAGTATCAGTTCAATCAGCTCTATGTCCTGTGCGAGCGATTGGCGGATACGGAGGCCGAGACGTTTTCGTTCGGCTTTCGCGGCGACCTGGTTTATGGGACCGATGCATTCCTGTTCCAGTCGCTGGGGCTGGACGATCGGACCGTTTCGGACCGCGACAGCCGTTTCTACAAACTTGCATTTCCGCAGCTCTACGTGGAAGGATTCGTGCCGATCGGGCCGGGAATTAAGGTCCAGATGGGCAAGTTCTTTACGCTGGTCGGCTATGAAGCGGGGCTTGCTCCCGAGGACTTCTTCTACTCGCACACGCTGGCCTACAACGGCATTGCCTTCTCGCTGACGGGCATCCTGTTGACGACCGATCTGACCGACCAGATCAGCACGTCGCACGGTGTGCATCGCGGCTCCGACGTTTGGGAGGACAACAACAACGAGTTGGGCTACATCGGCTATGTCTGCTGGACGAGCAAGGACGAAAGGACGTCCATCTACGCGGCCGTCCAGTTCGGTCCCGAACAGGACGAGCGGGCCGACTGGCAGAACCTGAGCGGCGCGCCGGGCCCCGATGCGCCGGGCCGCAGCCTCAATCGGACAAACCTCTCGGCCATCCTGGAACACCAACTGACCGACAGGTTGCTGTATGTGTTCAACCACGACTACTTCTTCCAGAGCGGCGCCCCGGAGTACGGCTTCGACGATGCCGAAGCTTACGCCTTCACGCAATATCTCTACTACGATGTGAATGATCGAGTTCGCGCCGGCATGCGCCTGGAAGTATTGCGCGACGAGACCGGTTTCCTGGTCTATGGGTTCCGGTCACAGAATCCGGCCGCCCCGGGAGTGTACACGAACCTGACATGCGGGTTGAACATCCGGCAGGGAGCATGCATCCTCTGGCGCCCCGAGGTTCGCTGGGACTGGCAAGATCGCGACGATGTGACCGATACCCCGGCCTTCGATGCAGGCAAGAAGAGTCACCAGTTCCTCTTCTCGCTCGACATGGTCGTGCGATTCTAAGAACGTGTGCCAGAACAATCGGGTGCGTCTGGTCGGCAACCTGCTCTTCGTCGGAGAACGGGTCAATCACGCCCGGTTCGGGAGCAAAGAATCTGGGATGGCATGGATTCGCTCTGGAAGGTGTTCGGTCAAGGATTTGCGCGGGTGCGGCAGCGGACTTGCACGGCTGACAAACGGCCACAACTGGTTGCCGCCGGATTGGCGCGATATACTAATGACTCAAACTGAAAACGCCACCACCGACCCTGCGTCGGTGGAGCGGTGTTTGACAACTACAAAGATACCTATAGAACACGAACGGAGGAACTCCGATGCGTCCACAGTCCTTCATGGCGGCCGGGCTGGTCTCGGTATTGGCATGGTGCGGCGCCGCTGGGCAAGACCTGCTGCCGTTGCCGCGCGCGGTCATCTTCAACAACAACGGCCGTACGCCACCGAAGCCCAATGTCTACCCGCTATTCCGATTGTCGGAACACTTTGCCCTGTTCGAGGCCTTCTACACGCCAGGCAATATCGACGTGACCTTGGCCGAAAACTTGCAGCGGTCGCGACTGCTGTACGTAGGCCAATACTCCGATGAAGGACCGTTGTTCACCGATCCGCATTTGTGCGACCGGATACGCACGTTCCTCGGACAAGGCGGGACGCTCTTTTTCGATTACCACACCGGCGCCGGCAGCGAGAGGTTTCGGCCGGAGACGGTCCAGTTTCTCAAGTCGGTGGGCGTAACGGCTCCGGCGGAGTTCCATCCGGGGTACGGCGAAAGCGTGTTCGCCGCCCCTGAGATCCATACCCTGCTTGCAGGGCCCGTGCTCATCGGCGGAAAGACGACCGGCCATTACGGCTGGTTCGAGAAGTGGTCGCCTGCACAGATTGCCCTGGCTCGCGACCGTAATACGGAAGGGCAGGCGACTCTTCTCATTCAAGACGGTGTTGCAGGCAAGGGCAGCGTGGTATTCAGCCAGCTTCCGGCCGTCTTCCGTAGCGATGCAGGCGTGCCCTTCGATCTGGTGAACAATGTCATTGCTTATGCGTACGCAAGCCGGAGGTCGTCGCCATGAAGATTCGCACTTGTGCTCTGCTTGTCACTGCTGTTATGTCCTCCTGGGCCGCTGGCGGGGAGCCCGAGCGTTTCCAGCGGGTGTCGGACCCGATCGTGACGCCACACGTTGCCTGGGCCAAGCCGCTGCCCGGCGGTCCGCTGAAGGCCCTTTGCCTGACGCCCATTCCCGGCCAGCGCGATGTCGTGGAATTGGCGCAGCGGCTCGATCTGGAGTACGACCTGGTGACGTTTCAGGATCCGCTTCTGCATGACGACGTGGCGAATGAGTTCGGCAAATTGCTGGCAGAGAAGTCCTACGACATCGTTCTTCTGAGCAAGGCGCCGCTGGCGAAGCTGCCCGAACAAACACAGCGATTGCTGGTTGCGAAGGCACGGCAAGGGACAGGTGTATTGAACGTCGAGGCGACCGCGACACTCCATACGGGTGAGGTGATCCATGCGGCGGATTCGGCCGCGTTCCTCGAAATCGGGCTGCCGCTCGATCGCCTGCCTGAAGGCTGCCGACCGGATATCCATACCGGCCGGTGCGGTGAAGGGCGGATCGTCAGCCTGTCGTATGCCGCGCGGGTGGGCTGCCTGACGCCTCTCGTTCCATTCGAGCAGGTGGACTATCGCGACTGGGAGGCCTACTACCAGTTGCTGTGCCGCGCCGCGGTTTGGGCGGCGAAACGCGAGGCCGTCGCAACAATCGACACCCTGTGGCCTGCCGCAACGACGACGCGGCAGCCGGCTAGCTCGTGGCGCATGGAGCAGCTCGTATGCACACGACGCCCGCGATGGGATCGGGCCGGCGACCGGTGGCAGGTGGAATCGGTGGAAGAGCGGATTTCGCTGCCCACCTGGCGAGGATACGGCGCGAGTGTCGCCGAGGACCAGGGCAAACTGAAGATTGCCCACAAGAACGTCTGTGCCGACAGCGGGTTCGCGGTCGGGACGTTCGCCGTCGATTGGCGGCGGACGCCGATTGTGGAGGTTGCGGTCGGTAAGGCGAGCCGGTGGTCGCTGTTCATCCCCGATGCCCAAATGGACCATGTCCTTGCCGTACTGGAGCCTGAGACCGACGCGACCGGCACGCGCCGGTACGACCTTCGTCAGGTTGAAAAGCTCGATCCGGCGGCGCCGCTTCGACTGGCGTTCTCAACCTTCGGCAAGGGGACGTCGCTTGTGCTCGACTCGCTCAAGTTCCTCACGGCCGAGGGAAAACCGCTTGAGCAGGCGAGCAGTTCGGCGACGGCGTTCGATTCCGGCGAGGTGGTATTGCGTCTGGAGGGGCGGATGGATGGCCCGGCCGTGGTCACTGCCATCTATCGCGGGGCCGACTACTACGTTCCAACTTCGCAGCAGGAACAACAGATCACCCTTGTGAAGGGCCAGGCTACCGAAGTCCGCTTCCCGATGCCTGCCCGTACGGGCGGGCGGACGCACGCCGTGGATATGATGGTCCGCGACGCGCAAGGGCGTTCGCTTGCGTTTGCCACGGCCGCGTACGAGGTGGTCGCGCCGGTGAAGCTGGTTTCCTGGGCTTCCGCTCGGGACTTTTTCCAGCGCGGCGATGAAGTTGCCATGGTCGCGACGTTCCAGAATGACACGTCGGCTTGCGAGGTCGATGTGACGGCTGAATGCAGCGATATGTACGGGCGACTCGTCAGCAAGCTCACTCGCCGTCTGGCAATTCCATCCGGTGCAAGTGAACAACAGTTGGCGTTTCCTTCGGATCGTTCGCTGACCACACTCAATCGAGTCCGGCTTTGGGTGAGTGACGGCAACGGGCCGCTACTGGAGACCGAGACCTACGTCTACCTGCCGGAGCTTGTGCCTGCCTGGGACGATTACCTTGTCTCTACTTCGCAATTCAGCCGGACCAGTCCGTACTTGCGGCCGTACGCCCTAGAGTTCGTCCGCGGCTTTGGCATCGAGGGGCAGGTGATACCATTGAGCCACACGCTCGAAGCACTTCAGCAGGCGGCTCCGGTTATGTACTGGGGCGCGGCGGACGTGCGTGCGTTCGGCTACAACTTCCATGGCGAGGAGACCTCAACCGCCCGCCGCCCCTGCCTGAGCGACCCGGAGGTGCGCGAAAAGATTGCCGCGTCCTACGAAAAGCTGGGCGAGGTACTGAAGCCGTACGGGCCCATGGCCTTGGCATCGTTGGAAGACGAGAGCGAGTTGACAGGCGCCCGCTATGCGAACCTGGAGGTCTGTACGAGCGAGTTCTGCACGGCGCGATACCGCCAGTGGCTCAAAGAGCAGTACGGTACCGTTGACGCAATGAACCGTGAGTGGGATACGTCGTATGCGACGTTCGAGGAGATCGAGCGGATGACGTATCAAGAGGCCCGCAAGGCGGCGAATCCGGCCCCGTGGATCGATTGGCGAACGTTCATGGAACACGTCTGGCTGGACGCCCTCCTGCTCACGCGCAACGGCGTGAAGAAGGACTATCCGGACATCCGCATGGGTTTTTCGAACTCGTTCGGCCAGATGCCGTTTTCCGGCTGGAACTTCGAGACGCTTTCGCGGCATGTCGATATGACCATCGAGTACCCGACCATCATCGATCATCTGACGCCGCCGAAGGCCGACGACGCGTTCGAGGCCGACGTCGTGGCGATGAGCGAGATTATCCGGCAGAAGCTCGATATTCGCCGATCGTTCATGCCTGAAGGGAGTCCGTCGCCAGGTTGGATCTGGTACGACCGGAGCGAACAGGGGGCCGAGTTCAGGCCCTGGTGGATGGCGTTTCAAGGCGCGAAGGGCTGTACGCCTTGGGGGCCCGATTCGCTGGGAGTCCGCCAAGGGGCGAAATCGATGGCCTTTTGGGCCTTCGTGCATCCCCAGTTGGCCCATACACGAAGTTCCGCCTGGCTGGCCTCGGGCATCGAGGACCTGACCCGCGGTGTTGGGAAGATCTTTGTCGACTACCAGCGGGCCGGCGATCCGGTGGCCGTGCTCTACTCGCAGCCGAGCATGCACCTGGCGTGGGCATGGTCCGACGTTGAAAGTGCGTTCTATCCCGATCCGACGAGCCTGTACGCCTGGTACTATCGCTCGCGCGTGAACACGACGCGACTGCTGCGCGAATTGGGATTCACCTATCGCTACGTCGGTACGTCGGAAATCGAGGCAGGCAACCTGGACAAGTACCGCGTTCTGTTCTTGCCGTGCTCGCTCTGCCTTTCCGACGCCACGATGGAACACATCCGGCGATTCGTGGAAGCGGGAGGCCTGGTCGTGGCCGATCTGGGCGCCGGAGCGGCCGACGGGCGCGGCAAGCCGATCGCCCACCGCGAGTCCGTCGAACAGCTCTTCGGAATATCCCGCGACGCCGTCTGCCGCACGATGAAGCCGGACACGCTGGAGGTCGTCGGCAAGCCAAGAATCGAGAGTCTGGCCGGGCTGAAACTGGCCGGGGCCGATGCGATTACCTCGCGCGCTGAAGTGGCCGTTGCCCATGCAGACAAGACACCGGCGGTTGTAGTCAACCCGGTGGGTAAGGGGAAGGCTGTCTACCTGAACGGGTTTCTCGGTTACAATATGATGTCGCGGCAGTTGATTCGCGCCATGCTCGCCTCGGCAAGTGTTGAGTCGCCCGTGCGCGTGACCAGCGGCGGCAACGAACGGATGGGCTACGAGGCGACGACGTTCCGTCGTGGCAACGTTGAAATCCTGGGCGTGCTCCGGCTCTGCGAGGAGCAGGGACCCACCGAAGTCCACATTGGCCGCAAGGCGCACCTCTACGATGTGCGCGGCGGGCGGTATTTCGGGCTGACCGACACGGCCACGTTCGACCTGACCCAAAAGGCCGCCGCCGTCCTGGCCATCTTACCGTACCAGATAGGTGGCGTGTCATTGAAGGCGTCGCCGGAGGAGGTGGAACGGGGCGAAACTGTATCGCTTGACGCCGATCTCCTGATTCTGCGCCTATCGAGTGATCTCGCGCCACAAATGGAGGAGCGCGGCGCCCTTCCGCAAGCAGGCGATCACGTGCTGCGCATCGAAGTCTTCGATCCGGCCGGCCGGCTCAGCCGCGCGTACACGGCAAACGTCCTGGCCACCAGCGGTGAGCGTCGGTACCGGCTCCAGACAGCCCTGAACGAGCAGCCCGGCCGCTGGCGCGCCGTGGTGACCGATGTGATCAGCGGCAAGAAGGCCGAGACCGTGTTCGTTGTGACCGAATCACCGCATTAGGGACCTCGTGGCTCTTCCGTTTCTAGGTGCAGGCCGACATGGTTGGAGTCCCGTCTTTAGGCGGTTCTTCCTTTCCGGCTGAAGCCGGGACTCCAACGGGTCGCTGTTCGCACCCAAAAACGGAAGAGCCGACCTCGTCGTCTCGTGCAAGCGGCGGCCGCGGATCCGTGAGCGGATTGCCGCATGGCGAGCGACCCGTCGTTCCATGCCAGCGGCGGCCGCCGGCGGAGTGCAGGAAGGAGCTTGCATCCCGAGAATGATTGGCCACGACAAGTCACCCGCCTCCCTGGCCGCTTCTGGCCCCATCTCAAGAGTCCCGAAGGGACGTTCCTAAACCAGCCCGGGGTGAAGCGAATGCGAGCCGTGCGAGCAACGCGCAACCCCGGGTTCCCAACAACAGCAACCCTCGGAAGCCCGAAGGGCTGGCCCCAACTCCTTACGCCAACATCGGGCCAAGAGCCTTAACGTAATGGCAGGGTCTTGACCGGCAACGGGTTACGGGCCAGAATTGGCGTTGGCTCGGGGGTTCTTATCCCGCCGAACCGGCCGGCCTAGCGAATTAGCACGGCTACAGGCCGGCGAGATAAATACACGTTGAATGCCATGGGACGCCTTTACGTCATTCCCGCTCGCGATAAATCCGTTGCCCTCATTCTCCGGCGGGGTCCTTCTCGTTGGTATCACCTGATACGCTGGCATACTCCAACGGACCACTTCACGCACGGTGCGTGGGTCAAGGGGCGAATCTACGAAGAGAATCATCTACACCAAAGGGGATGTGCTATTCCGCAGAGAGCGTGGTGAGGATAGGAGTTATTAAACGGGACAGGTCCAATTTCCGATTCTTCCCCTCCGCGGTCAAGAGTAAAGACTCCCGCCCCCGGCTCTTTCATGGTAAGACGTCCACTCTACAGCAATTCGATCGGAACCTCCGAACAATGCGACAGTCCCCGGTCGCCGGTCAAGAACACCGACGCGCCGACCTCCACCGCCGTGGCGTAGTGGATGGCGTCGGGCGTCTTGAGGTTGTAGCGCGCACACAATTCGGTCGCCCGTTCCACCACCGCCGGCCCCAACTCGACGATCACCAACTCGACCCCAGCGAAAAACACCTCGAACTGGGCCAACGTTGCGAGATCGCCCGCACGCAACGGCTTTGACCGACACTCCAGCCGGGTCAGTCGCGATGTGACCAACGACCGCGGAACGCCCAACGTGGCGGCGAGCCGGGCCGCCAGCGGAGTGCGGGTCGCGGAGTCCCCTTCCACCAGGCGAATCACCACATTTGCGTCGAGGTAGATCAACGGTCACCCCACTCGTCGCGCTGAGCCCGCACCTGGGCCAGGATGTCGTCGCCGGTCCGAAGCACGGCGGCGGTGCCGAAGGCGTCGGCAATCGATCCGCTCCTGGGGGATGCTGTCGGTGTGATGATCAGTTGGGCCGATCCCTCCGCATGGGGGAGTGGACTGTCTGGAATGAATCTCTGGCCGCTATATCGGCCCAGAACGATCAGCGTATTGTCCATTGGAAATCCTCCTCGAAGACACCTCCAGGGTAACGTATTCGGCTCTGAATCGGAAGTTCTCCCTCGCCGAACGTTTCGGATCACGCGGGCCACGGCGAACGATGTTCCATTGCCATGTTCAACTCCACAGGTCTGGCAGCTTGTCAATCCTTCTGTCAACCTGCCCCGCCGACGTCTTCCGCAGCGGGATTGCCACTGGGCCATGTACCGCGAGTTGCCAGGCGGACCGTAGCTGGCCAGTCATGGGACCGGCCGCGGCAGGCCGGGCGGCCACTTTCGTGTGATTCGTGTCTTTCGTAGTTCATGGTTGGGTCCGCGGCCCGACTTGGGTTGCAGGCCGGATTGGAGTCGCGCCCTTGCAGGGCTCGGCGATTATCGTGCGGCCCGACAGGCAAGCCTGAACCACGAAAAACACGAAAGGGGATGCGAGAGCGGGGAAGGAGGAGTGCGGAAGCCGCATGATTCGGGGCCGGCAGGTCGCTACCGCTTCCCCGTACGGCTCTTTCATCCGCTACTCGCCGCCGGTCACAACCGGCGTCTTCTTCGACCGCAGTCTGCCCGTTAACGTCTCGCGGCGCTCTGACCGAACGAGCCAACCCTAATTCCTAGGTATCGCAAGGCACTAGCGAGGGGCTTGTGGCAACAACATGAATCCCAGTGAGGTGATGCTGTCGTTTTCAATAGTCCCGCAGATTCCGGCAATCTGGCTCATTTGCGATTCAATGCCCGTGTCTGACTTCAAGCTGTCCAGGAGCCACTCGGAGGAATAGGATTCGACCGTACGACCATTGGTTCGAGAATACGCGACCTGTACACCGGTGAAGGCGGGATTTACACGGATATTCGTGATTGCGTATCCCGGCTTGGCTATCGTACGAGCTTTATCCGGTCCAACCGTCCCATGGATGTCGCCAGGCACAAACTGGCCATTGAGCGAATACAAAGGTTGGATTGAGGAGATGGGCTTGCCTTGTGTTCTGGAAACCTGGAGCCCGACAAGTTGACTGCCTTTCGGGCCGCAATCTTGAAAGCTGGCACCGTGGGCAAATCCAAGAGTCTCTCCTGGCCGCGGAAGTGTACATGCGTGGACAATCAGGAGTGTACCGAGGCGCAGTTGAGAATAATCATATCGATCACACTTGAGGTCAACGATTATCTCTCCATCGCTCAATAGCTGTAGGACCGTGTCTTCATCAGTCTCGGGTTCACATCCTATCCACGCGGATTCATGCGAGTCGGATGTGTCAAGGCCGTCTTCTTCGACCCGACAGAAGAGCACTTTGACACCGCTGCCGTCGATTCCCGCATGGAGGAACAAGCCTCCGACCGAGTACCCGGGCTTTCCGATGAGTAGCCTCGGCTCCGTCTTCAACGGTCCGATACGCATTCCGTAGTAGCGTCGCAGGCCGCTTTGGAGAATTGGACATATTGATATAATGTCTTGAGGACGGTGCGGGGTGGGGGCACTTATGCATACACTCAGCCCAACGAGCACGTCTCCGCTGGGGTCAACAAGTATGGAGCGAGCGTCACTCTCTCGCAACTGCACACTTTGGGCGTTTGCGTAATGGGAACGTTCGGCGAGTACCATCGGATCGAAACGTACATCGATCGGAATTTCGGCCGCCGGAAGGCGAAGTTCGCCAGACCTGTCCGCCGCGCCTGCTCTTGTCGGCGATAACGTGTCGGTGGTTGTCGCTCGCGGCGGAACGCTAGGACTCTCGGCCTTCGGCCGCGGAAGCTCGACACGCTTGTCGTTTATCTTGTCTCTTGTCGGCGATGCCGTACCGGTGGAAATCGCTCGTGGCGCAACGGTTTGATTCCCTTGACCGGAAGCAGGCGATCTATGCCGCAAACTTGGAGCACGCAACTCGTGGGCCGGTCCTTGTGGGAGCAGGTTCCTCGCTGGTGAACTTGCTTGCTGTTTGGGTGTGTCCGATGCAGATCGGTGTAGAAGCATGCCGGAACCACCTAAGAAAGCAATCAATCCCAAAGCCATATAGCCGAGGCCGTGCGTCCTGGCCTGTTTTCCCCGGTACTCTTTGATTCCCCACAGTAACTGGACTTTCCAATGGGCATGCTCAAATCCCGACTTGAAAACAACGAGACCATAGAAAAACAGCACCAGACCGACAAACATGAAACAGAACGGCATAGATGGCTCGAGAAATCGATTGAGTTCTTCATGCTTGGCAAGCAGCAGCCAATGAATCGAGTCTGTAAATCGCATAGAATTCCGCCAGCGAAGTCAGGGGCAGGCCTACAATTTATTTTGTGTACCGAAGTCAGCCCGTTGCCGGGTGCCGCAGTTACCCGGGCCCAGCCCGCGTGCGGGCCGTGGGGGAAAGGAATACACGAAAGCGATGGTTCAACTCCCCAATTCTGGCAGCTTGTCAACCCGGCTGTCAACCTGTCCCCCCGATGTTTTCCGCAGCGGGATTGCCGCCGGGGCCATGTACCGCGAGTTGCTAGGCCGTCGGTAGCTGGCCAGTCATGAAACCGGCCGCGGCAGGCCGGGCGGCCACTTTCGTGTGATTCGTGTCTTTCGTGGTTCATTGTTGGGTCCGCGTCCCAACTTGGGTTGCAGGCGTGATTGGAGTCGCGCCCTTGCAGGGCTCGGCGATTATCGTGCGGCCCGACAGGCAAGCCTGAACCACGAAAGACACGAAACACACGAAAGGGGATGCGAGAGCGGGAAAGGAGGAGTGCGGAAGCCGCATGATTCGGGGTTGGTCGCTACCGCTTCCCCGTACGGCTCTTTCATCCGCTACTCGCCGCCGGTCACAACCGGCGTCTTCTTCGACGCCAGTCTGCCCGTTAACGTCTCGCGGCGCTCTGACCCCACTGACCTGTTAACGTCTGACGGCGCTCTGACCCCACTGACCTGAACGGAGAAGCGGGGCGGCGATTCGTCTCCACCGACTTGTTAGCGCTTTTCGCGGCTGATGTTCTTAACGTGTCCACTTGTAAGGTCAAATCGCTTCTTCACGGTGCAGAGGTCACCCATGTCCGCGGTCCAATCGACAAACTGCCCCTGCTCATCGAACAGGTATGCAGACGGACCAGACGCCAAATACCGTCCGGTAGGACCAAGCATGACCGTGTAAGTCACACCTGAGTCCTCAAAAGTCCCGCTACCCATAATCGTTCCCCGCTTCCAAGCCCGAAAATCCTCGATGCTCTTCAACTCGGCGGGCGGACGAGCCGCAGACATACGAATCTGATCAAGCAGCAGACAACCGCCGAGCAAAAGGATCGGTGCGGCTACGATGACGCCGATCCGAAGCAGTGTCCGTTTTGGCGATCTGCGAGCTGGCATGATTACGGCGCTAACTTGTATTTATCCCGCCAGCCTGTAGCCATGCTAATCCTTTAGGCCCGCCGGGTCGGCGGGATAAGAACCCCCGGGCCAACGCCAATTCTGGCCCGTAACCCGTTGCCAGTCAACACCCTGCCATCACTTCGCGATTTCGCTCTCCGCGAATTATCTGGTCCGCCTATCACGCCAAGCCCGCACCCATTGCCCCCTGCGGAGGCGGGGCGATTCGGAGCAGGGGTGTTATCAGGTCGGCGGCGACCACCGAACTCGCCGCAACCGCGTCCGTGACATGTTCGCAAACGCCCATTCTCTCTGCGGACTCATGTTCCTCTTTGATGATGAGCCTGACGGCATTCCGGCGGACGGCACGACGGAGCGTGCCTGCTACTCGGCGCGGGGGGGCACCCAGAAGCGGAAGAGGCCAATCGCATGAGGGGCCGCGCGAGTTTGTTGTCTGCGTAAGATGCGCAATGAGTGCGATGTGGGTGATGTGGGCGGCTGGCGTGGGCCTCGCGCTCTCTTCGTGTTGTGCCAGTCTGGCTCTATCTGCACGTTCCACGTGGCCGATCTCTTGCGAAGGGATACGCGACGGTGCCGAGTTCCCCGCGGCCCCTAATCGGGGGATCGGACTGCTGGGGAATGCGCCCACAACGAGGTAGCAAGCGTGGCGTGGAATTGTTCCAACCAGTTTCGACGTAGTGGCCAGCGCGACGACCGCCGCAGGCTGCTATTTCACGAGGACGTCTGTCGCAGCGGCAAGCAGGGACGGACGCGGCGCGCGCGGTCGGCAGGGCAGGATGAAATGTCTGAACGAACGTGGCCACACTACAGTCTGGAGGCGTTGGCGGATCAGCCGAGGGTAACCGATCTGGTGCCGCATCGTCTGTCGGTCCATTTCCTGCTGTTTCTTTTGGGAGCGGCGGCAATCACGGCGATTCAGGCGGCCTTCGCCTGGCTGCCTGAAACGTCGCGGGTTAGGGCATTCAATCTGACCGGCCCAGGCAGTCTGGCGGCCTGGTTCCTGTCGGCCACCCTGCTGGCCGCTTCGGTCGTGTCGCTTCTGGTCTACTCGGTGCGCCGCTTCCGGACGGACGACTACCGGGGTGATTACCGTATCTGGCTGTGGGCCGCGATGTGCTGGGCCGTGATGAGCGCGAATGCCGCGGCCGGGCTCGGCGAGGCCTTCCGCGACACGATGGTCCGACTGACCGGCACGGCCTTGTACGGCGACGGCTCGTTGTGGTGGGCGGTGCCCTATCTGGTAGTGCTCATCGCACTGGGGTCCCGATTGCTCGTCGATGTGTGGCCTGCCCGACTCTCGACCGGAGCACTGGTGGTGGCAGGTGGGTGCCTGGTGTCGGCCGTCGTGGTGCAGCTTGGTTGGATTGCTATCGGTGACGGGGTTCGCAATGCCATGGTGGGGCGCGGGGCCGAAATGGTCGGCTGCTGGATGTTGCTTTTGGGGTGCAGCCTGCAGGCTCGCTACGTCGTGCTCGATGCCGGCGGCCTCTTGCCGCGTCCCGAACCGAAACGGAAGAAGGTGGATGACGCAGACGAGGAGGAAGAGGACGAGTGTGAGACGGACCGCGAGTGGGTGGCCATCGACGCACCGCACCAGTCGCCTGCGCCCGTTTTGCGACGTCGCCAAACGCCGAAATCGGAGCCGGTTGCCAGCGTAGCCGAGACCGAAGTCAAAGTCGGCCGCAAACTTACCAAGCAAGAGAAGAAGGCCCTCCGCCAGCGCCTTCAGCGCGAACGCCTCCAGCGCGAGCAAACCCAACGCAAGCAATGGGCCTCCTGAAGAGTTGACAGGTGTCAGGTGTCAGGTGTCAGGTGTCAGGTGTCAGGTGTCAGGTGTCAGCGGGCAGTGGGCGGGGGCGGGGGCGGGGGCGGTTGACAGGTGTCGGGTGCGCGGTGTAAGGTAACCCCCCCAACCCTGTGTTCCAACTCCGAACTTCCAGCTCCCAACTTCCAGCTCCTAGCTCCCAACTCCCATGACGCGCACGCGATTCGCTCCAAGTCCTACTGGTTATCTGCATATTGGCGGGGTCCGTACGGCCCTGTTCTGCTGGCTGTTTGCCAAGAAGAATGCGGGACAGTTCATCCTTCGCATCGACGATACGGACCAGCAGCGCAACGTGCAGGAGGCGCTGGAGCCCATCTTGCACGGGTTGCAATGGTTGGGAATCGATTGGGACGAGGGACCCGACGTGGGCGGGCCGTGCGGGCCGTATTACCAGTCGCAACGGTCGAACCTGTATGCCGAGGCGGTCGAGCGGTTGCTGGCCTCCGGCCATGCCTACCGCGACTACGCGCGTACCGAGGAGATCCAGGCCGAACGCGAGGCCGCGCAGAAGGAAAAACGCCCCTTCGTGTACAGCCGCCAATTCATGGCCGAGACCGACGCCGACGCCAAGCGGTTCGAGGCCGAGGGGCGGCAGGCGGTCGTCCGGCTGAAGATGCCGCGAGAAGGGAAACTTGTTCTCCGCGATATCATTCGCGGCACGGTCGAGTTCGAGTGGGCCCAGGAGCAGGACCACGTGATCCAGCGGACCGATGGCTCCTGCCTGTACCACCTGGCCAGCACGGTTGATGACCATGCCATGGGCATCACGCACGTCATCCGCGCTGAGGAGCATCTTTCGAACACGCCGCGGCAGGTATTCATTGCCCAATCGCTCGGCTATGAATTGCCCCAGTACGCCCACCTTCCGTTCGTTGCCGAGCCGGGCAGCAAGACCAAGTTGAGCAAGCGGAAGCTGGCCAAGTACCTGAAAAACCGCGAGTTCGCCCAGTTGCTCGAACACGGCCAGAAGATCGCCGACCGGATGGGGATGAATACCGATCCGGACACGTTCAACCCGGTCATTGTCGATTTCTACGAGCAGGTGGGCTACCTGCCGGAGGCGTTGCTGAACTACCTGGCCCTGCTGGGCTGGTCGTTGGACGAGCGGACCGAGCACTTCAGCCGCGATGATCTGGTCGAGCACTTCTCGCTGGAGCGGGTGAACAGCGCCCCGGCCAGTTTCGACCCGGCCAAACTCTCGGCTTTTGAGCAGCGACATTTCAACCTGCTGCCCGTCGAGCGCAAGGCCGCACTGGCCATGCCGTTCCTCCAGCGGGCCGGGCTGGTTCCGTCGCCGGCCGGCGGCGACGTAGAGCAGTTTGTCGAACGCGTGGCGGCCGCGGCTGGAGATCGGCTGCGCGTGGCAGGCGATATCCTCGATTTCGACGAGTTCTTCGCGGCCGACGACCAGCTTGCGTACGATCCGAAAGCCGTCGAGAAACGCCTGCGTGCGGAAGGCGCGGCCGAACTGCTCGGCAAGTTCCGCGATCGGCTGGCGGCCCTTCCGGACTTCAATACGGAAGCGCTCGAAAAGGAGATGCACGCCTTCATCGAGGCCGAGGGCATCAAGGTTGGCGAGGTGATCCATGCCCTGCGTGTTGCCGTGACCGGCAAGCAGGTTGGGCTTGGCATGTTCGACGCCCTAGTTTTGCTCGGCCGTGACCGCACGTTGGCCCGTATCGAACGGGCGTTGGAGCTTTGAGCGGGACGAGCAGGTGAGGATTAGCTCGACGACTGGGACGCGATAACCGCCGATTTCGGGAAGAACTCCCGGTAACGCCTACCGCTTCTTCCGCTTGCCGTTTCGTCCAAGATCCCGGTGGCCGGCATGTTCCAGAATGGCTACCAGCAGCAACACGCAGGCGACCATCAGTAGCACGACGCATGCACCGCCTGCACTGACCTGGTGCAGAAGCAGGGCACCGAGTCCGCAGGTGGCGGTGGCCAGGTAGATGGTCAGGACGGCCTGTCGCGTGGTCATGCCCAGTTCCACCAGCCGGTGGGAGAAATGGCTCTTGTCTGCATGGAACGGGCTGCGTCCCTGCCGCAAGCGAATGAGGACGACACTCGCCGTATCGTACAGCGGTACGGCCAGCACGCACAGCGGCGCGAGGATCGCATGACGCGGTACGCTGCCCCCGGAGAAGGTGGCCATGAGCGTACACATGGCCAGCAGGTAGCCGATGAGATACGCGCCGGCGTCGCCCAGAAAAAGCCGGGCCGGGGGGCGATTGTGCCACAGGAAACCGGTAAGTGCCCCAACAAGCACCAGAAGGAATCCGCCGACGAACAACTGCGGCTGGCTGGTGGTCGGATCGGGCGCCAACAGCATAACGGCCCCCAGCATGGCCGCGCCGATGCCGGCTACGCCTGCCGAGAGCCCGTCCATGTTGTCGAGCATGTTAAACGAGTTGACCAACCCAACGATCCACAGGACGCTCAGCACGGCGGTGAGCCAGGGCACGTCAAGGAAGACGGTCAGCCGCCAGCCCAAGGCGACCATTACAGCGGCGACGGCCGTCTGCACGGCCAGCCGGAACCGCCAGTCCAGCCCGCGACGGTCGTCGGCCAGTCCGAGCAACATGATCACGGTGCCGCCGGCCAGCATGATCCACAGCCGGCCCGCCTGCTCCCACAGTCCCGAAAGGTGCGGGGCGACGAACGCCGGGATCCACGCAGGCGGCGGCGAGTCGCTTCGCACCAGCAGCCACAGTGTGAGTTGTCCGAGGGCAAACGGTAGGATAACCGCAAGCCAGACCGCCAGCCCGCCGCCGGTGGGCACCGGCGCGGCGTGGATTTTCCGCGTCCCTGGCTGATCCATCAAGCCGAGCCATGGGCATATGCGCCGCGCAAGCCAACCGCCAGCCAGTGCAAGGACGAAGCTCGGCAGCAGAGAGCCCAAGACGAGCCACGTCATGAGGTCGCCTCCTCGCGAAGTCGCTGGTGCAACCGGTCGCGGCAGCGGGTGAAGAATGCCTGGTAGTCGGGCCGCCGGTAGTCGGCGAACGTGAAGTCGTGATGTTCCCACTTCCCGTGGCGGAAGAACAGGGTGACTTCGGCATAGATTCCCTGGCTCAGATAGATGCGGTGGGCGAAATCCTTGGTGGACGAGAGCACGAGCTTGCCGAGCGTCAGGTAGCCGGGGTCGAGATTGAGCGGTCGCGGTTCATTGCGAGGGTGTTCCGCTGCATACTCTTCTTCCCAGCGGTTGGCAAGCAGTTTCGTTTCGGCCGTTTCATCGGGTGCATAGGGGCGTTCGAACGTGAAGAACACCTTGCGCAGTCCCTTGCCCATAGTCGCCTGGTAGTAGTCGGTCTCGGCGAACTCGAACCTCGGGCTCTCCAGGGCGATCGGTCCGAACTCTGCGACGGCCCGCTCGCGCGCCCAGTCCAAGGCATCGTCATATCGGCTGAACGCCGCCATCAGCAACACGGCAGGAGAATGTGGTGAAGGTTGGCCCATGATCGCCACCAAACCTGATATCGAGAGTACACGAGGAACAATCGCATCCCCCCATTGTACCAGTCTCGCACCATTTTGGCGACAGGCCCGGCTGGCACAATTTACGAAGACCCGTTCTGCGAAGCGGGCTCCCACGTGGCACTGTCGTCTCGACAGTGTTCTCTTCCTGGCGTCGGACCTTGTACGTTCGATTTACGCGGAACCGACCCGCGAAGAGGCAGGGCTGCGCAGAAACGGACTTCGTCGCTCCCAGGCTACAAGGAAACGGAAAAAGTTCCATTGTCGGTACGGCAGTGCCACGGAGGTGTCGCGCCAGCCGTCCAGAATCAAGCAATCCGCGAGGAGACGCCTTGAAAGTCATTTGACATCGTGACTGGGGCGCGTTAGGCTCGAACCTTACGAGCCGGGGGCTGAGACCGCCTGCTGATCGTGTTGTGAACGTCATTGCGAACACTTTCCTCGAGAGGTTGCTCCCATGACCCATCGTCCTGTTGTGTGGCTGTGGTTTGTGCTGTTGGGTATGGTTGTGAGTTTCACGCAGTCGTTGGCGGGGGCAGAGGCGCCGGCTGGCCGGAATGTGATTCTGGTCCTTTCAGACGATCACCGGTACGACTTCATGGGTTTCCACCCGGCTGCGCCCGAGTGGCTGGAGACGCCGGCCATGGACACGATGGCGGAGCAGGGGGCGTATGTGGCCAACGCGTTTGTGACGACGTCGTTGTGTTCGCCCATGCGTGCTTCGCTGCTGACGAGCCAATATCTGCACCAGCATGGAATTGTCGATAACCAGCGACCGGAGCCGCCGGGCACCGTCTTCTTTCCGCAGTATTTGCAGCAGGCAGGGGCCGTGACGGCGCTGGTGGGCAAGTGGCACATGGGGCACGAAGACGACAACCCGCGGCCCGGCTTCAACCATTGGGCCGCTCTGCGTGGGCAGGGCGAGTATTTCAATCCGACGTTGAACCTGAACGGCGAGCGGCGTCAGTTCGAGGGATACAGTACGGACGTGATTACCAACGAGGCGCTGCGCTGGCTGGAGGAGGATCGACCGAAGGATCAACCGTTCTATCTGCACGTGGCATTCAAGGCGCCGCACTATCCGTTCGAACCGGCGCCGCGTCACAAGGGGCGCTATCGAGGCAAGCCGATTCCGTATCCCGATACGATGGCGCGCACCGAACGCAACTACCGTACACAGCCTCGCTGGGTGCGCGAGCGGCGCAATTCGATCCATGGAATCGATCACATGGAAACGGGCCGTTTCGACCACGACCCGGTACCGAACTTCGACGACTGGTATTACGGCTACTGCGAGGCGATCCATTCGGTGGACGAGAACCTTGGGCGAATTCTCGAGTACGTTCAGAAGAACGGGCTGGCCGAAAGCACCATGGTGATCTACTTAAGCGACGGCGGTTTCCACCTGGGCGAGCATGGTTTCTACGACAAGCGGGATGCGTTCGAACCGTCGATCCGCATTCCGCTGTTGATCTGGGCGCCGGGGCTTGTGGAGCCGGGCACGCGTATCGAACAGCTCGTACAGAACATCGATATTGCACCGACCGTCCTGGAGGCGATGAACGTCAGCAAGCCGAAAGATGCGCAGTGGTCGGGCACTTCCTTCCTGCCACTGCTCGAGGGACGGCTGATCCCGTGGCGCGAGTACGTGTTGTACGAATACCATTGGGAGTGGAACTTCCCGGCAACGCCCACGATGTTGGCCATCCGTACGAAGCAGTACAAGTATGTCTACTACCACGGCATTTGGGATATCAACTCGTTGCACGACCTGGCCAGCGATCCGGAGGAGCGGCACAACCTGATCGACGTACCGGCCTACCAGGAGACCGTCAAGGCCCTGCGCGACACCATGTTTGCCGACTTCCAGGCGCGCGGCGGACTGAACATTCCGATCCGCGTCCCAGCCGGCGAGCGGTTGGACCAGCGCAAGGCGCCGTGAGGCGAGCCGTTGGTTTGGGGGCTATTGGGCTGTATCGGTGAGGAAGTCGCGCATCGACCGTCCGACATCCGGGCATGCTCGAAGGACTTGCTTATCCTCGGAAACCAAGAAGACGCCCAAGGAGCGCGCCAGGGTTACATAGTAGGCATCATATGCCGTCAGTCCAGTCTGTTTGGCCGTCTCCAAGACGCTAACAGGATCGCAGTTGCAGAGATGTCCGGAAGTCACCGCGACTGCGTTTTGCCAGGCCGTCATGGCATCTTCAAACTCTAGCAGCCCAGCGCGATATATGGAGAGCAGTCCGTTTAACACCTCCGGTTCCCAAAGGGGAGGTACGGCCCATTTCGAGTCACTGGCATGAATACGGCGAGCAAGCTCTGTTTGTTGCGTACCGCAAACCAAGTGAATCAATAGGTTGGCATCAGCGACGATCATGGCCGCGAGTCCCGCCCGTCGCGAATGATGCGAACGACAGTCTGAGAGTCGATCGGTTCCTTCAGTTTTACCGGTGGAGGAAGCTGAGCAGTTGGCGTCAATTCCCGTTGGAGGATCGCGATGACTTCCCGATTCATGGACCGATGCTGCTCTGCAGCACGCCGACGGAGTTGTTCGTGGATCGCAGCCGGGAGGTTCTTAATCAGAAAAGATGGCATGGGATAGCCTTTCGGTAGCAATATGGTATTACTCTAATATACCCTGCCGGCTTGGCTGTGGCAAGTGCGTAGCCAAATTGGACCGCCCAACGGGTGCAGGGACGGACTTCTTTTTGGTCGCGGCGTGCGCGTCGTTGGCAATGTCACGGACTTCAGCCAGGGCTCGATTATTGCGAATCCGTCCGGCCTGGTCGCTGCGTCGGGCGCCGAGTACACGGCCGGACCCAACTCGGGCCTTGGGCAAACGGGCAGTCCCGATCAAGGCGGTTACGGTTCCCTCTACCCCGGCACGGTCGAAATGTCGAACACTGACATCGGCGGCAATCAGATCGACCTGATGCTCGCCTCCAACCAGTTCCGCGCCAACCTGCAGGTGGTTCGCACGGCCGACGACCTTCTTGGCGAGCTGATGAACCTGCGCCGTCCTTCCTGAGGGTCGCAGGGGGCGGTGTCACTGTTGTTTCAGTCTCGTTTATTTTTCGCGGTTGACAGGTTGGAGCTTGCCCGCCGAATGTAGGGCAGTTGTTCCAACGATTCCCGAACAATTGGGACAATTGTCCTACACTGGGGCCGTTTCAATCGGCCGGTTGTCCTTCATCCGATGTTCTGTTGGTTGCGTTAGGATTCGGCTCTTCCGTTTCTGGGTGCAGTCCGTCGTGGTTGGAGTCCCGCCTTCAGAGACTGTCCCGCTCAGACGCTGGTGCGCGAAAGGGCCACTGGCCGGCTCGTCCGGCCGGAGCCATGGTCAGCAAGCTACACGAGGCCAGAACACCAAAAGCCTTTCTTTCAGGGCGTTGCTGCCGCCTCCGGCGGCAGCAACGCCCTGAAAGAAATGGGGTGGCCATGCGCACCGCCATTAGCCAACAGACCACCGCTCCGGCCGGGCGAGCCGGCCGGTGGCGCCCTTGCTGTGCTTACCAACGTCCTGTTTATGGCCTGCTTCTGACGCCACGAAGCCGGGCAGTCTCTTTGGGCGGTTTCTCTTTCCGGCTGAAGCCAGGACTCCAAAGGGTTGCTGTTTGCACCGAAAAACGAAAGAGACTACAGGGTTCTTCAAATAGCCGAGGTGAAGGTTTTGTTCATACTCGAAACGTGAACTCCGGGGTGATAATGTTTTCGCTATATCGAAAACAGCATAGTTCGGCCGATCGGCAAGGGACCATGTTTCTGGCTGGCGAGCACCCCGTGCAGCAGGGGAGGCATGCGGGGCGGGCACGACGCACCGGATGACGGATCACGTGTTTCACTTCTATCGCTTCCTCTTTCGCGATAGAATTGCAGAATGGGTATCTTCAGACTCTCGCCTCAGAAGAGGGGTGGCGCATGGACTGCTACGGCAGGGTGATTGCAGTGCTGGTTTGGGCCTGCCAGGGCCTGGGCGTTGCGGCTTGGGCTGCCGACGTCGATGGGATGGACCGCCTCTATCGGCACCGGGTGGAAGTCCAGTCGTCGCGTTACCTGGCAGTCCATCTTTTCAATGTCGCAATCGACCATGGCGAGGCGGCCAAGGTCGAGAACTATGCGATCATAAGTCCGGACGATCCGCGCTATGATCCGGCACGACGCGTGCGTCCGAGGCAGGGCGGCTCGCGCGCTCGCACCATTCGCGTGCCGCTGCGTCACGATGAACTGACTCGCGAGGCGGTTCTGTTTCTGGAACTGCCCGAGCCCATGCTCGCCGGCCGGCATTACGGCGTGGCCATTCGTAATGTCGCCAAGGAGATTCCCGAGTTGCCGCCGGTTCTATTCGACGATGGTCGGACAATCAACGATATCATCCGTGTGAATCAGTTGGGCTATCCTGCCGCCGACAATCTTCCTCGCCGGGCGTACGTCGGCCAGTACATGGGATCTGCCGGTGCGATGCCTTTGGAACTCGGGCGATTTGAACTCCGCGACGCGGCGACCGGCGAGGTTGCTTTCGCCGGCAAGGCGGAACGGCGCGCGGTGAACGAGCCGTATGTGGGACAACAGGTGTACGAGCTGGATTTCGGCGGATTCACCACACCGGGACGCTACCAGTTGCATGTGCCCGGGGTGGGTATGTCGTATCCGTTTTCGATTGGCGCGGGGGCGATCAATCCGGCCTATGTGAATGTGTTGGTCGGCAACCTGCACCAGCGATGCGCCTGGGCGGTGCCGGAAAGCCTTTCGCGACACCATCGCGACGCTTGCCATCTGGACGACGCGTTTCTGGACAAGGCGGTGGAGTCGCTGCCGTTTCTCAAGCCGAAGAATCCGCCCTTGTATCCGGCGGCGTACGATGGGCGGCGCCAACCGGCAGTGCGCGGGCATCACGATGCCGGCGACTACGGCAAGTACACATCCAACGGCGCCGCCTATGTCGCCAATATCCTGACGGGATTCGACCTGTTTCCCCAGCGGCTCAACCACGATCATCTGGGGTTGCCGACCTCAGAAAACGGGATTCCGGACCTGGTGGACGAGGTGAAGTGGGAACTCGATTGGCTGGAGCACATGCAGGATGTTGACGGCGGCGTGTTCGGAATCATCAAGCCGAACAACGGCGGATACGAGGGCTCGCTGCCGGCGGTGCAGGCGAAGCGGCTTTTCTATCCGAAAGACACGATTTTCACCGCGGCGTTTGCCGGGGCGTTGGCGCACGCAGCTCGCAGTCCGGTGATTCGCAAGCATTTCCCCGAGGATGCCGAGCGGTACTTGGAGAAGGCAAAAGATGCCTGGAAATGGCTCCAGAAGAACGATCGCTGCGTCGAGTATTTCCATTACGGCGCCGTATTCGGCGATTGGGACGAGCGATGCTGGGCGGCGGCAAGCCTGTACGCGGCGACCGGCCAGGAGGAGTATCACCGGTACTTCCTGGAGCATTTCGAGCCCGAACGGCGGCATTGGGGCTGGGTGTGGCTCAGCGGCGCGATGCGGCCTGGGGCGGTTGCCTATGCGACACTCGAGGACCGGCCGGTAGACCGTGCGATGAAGGACAGGTGTGTCGAGGCCGTGCGGCAGATGGCCGAGTTCCACGTCGCTTGTGCCGCGGCGCATCCGTATCGTATGACCTTGTCGAGCGAGTCGATTCGGCACGGCCGGTTCGGCTGGGTGTTTCCCGACGGAGATCACGCGTTCGAGTTGCTGGTCGCCAATGCCGTTTCTCCGGATGCTCGCTATGTGGTTGCCGCCTTGGATAACCTGCATTACATACTCGGAGCCAGTCCGCACGGCTACGTCTTGATGACCGGTTTGGGTTGGAAGCGGAACATCGAGGTGGTGGACAACGAGTCGACGTTCGATGGCATTATCGAACCGGCGCCGGGGCTTCCTTTGGGCATTGGCACGCCAGGTTTCTACTGGATCAACAAGTACGGAAAGAGTCTGGGGGAAGGCGTCTTCCCCGAGTGGCCGCTGCTGAACCGATGGTACGACGGCTTCAACGTCCAAAGCGAGTTCACCATTCCGCAACTGGGCGGTGCGGCGGTGGTCTACGGCTATTTCGCAGAGTTTTCCGAACCGGCCCCGCAGGCGCCGCTCCGCGTCAGGATCGAGGCCGACCGGCTGCGCGGCCCGGCCCCGCTGGATGTGCAATTCCGGGCGGTCGCCGATTCGGCTGCGGGCGACATTGTGCAGGTGTTCTGGGATTTTGACGACGAATCATTCTCGACACGCATGGCGCCCAACCACGTGTTCGACCGTGCGGGCGGCGTTTACCGCGTTGCCGTGACGGTAGTGGACGCACGCGGCCGCCGTGCGTACGATCAGGCGCGAGTGGCATGCGTCGATCTTAACGCCGGGCACCCGACGGCTCCTTTCACTTCCGATGCCGCAACGCTGGCGCTTCTGCACCTTGACGGGGATCTCCAGGATGCCGGCCCGCACGGACTGAAGGTCCACGTCCGGACCGGTCGGCCTGAGACGCCTGCCTATCGATTCAGCGAGGAACCGCCCATTTGGATGGCGAAACCGGCGGGCCAATGCCTGGTCCTCCAGGGCGCGGAGCATTTCGAGATCGAACTGCCCGAAGCGCTGTTGAGCGGATTGGAGACGCAACCGCTTGCGTTGGAGATGATGGTTTACGTCGAGGATTTTGCAGGTTGGGGCTACAAGAGCAAGTCGCTGGTTTTGGGCATCGAGCACGCGTGGGATTCGTGGTTAGGTTGGAAGCAAGGGACGTGGGACCGGCCTCGCGCGCCGCACTTCGGCGGCGCCAACGGGACGATGATTTCTGCGGAGCAGACGGCCGGGTCGTTTCCACGCAAGCGTTGGTGTCACGTCCGGATCGAGTACGATGGCCGCGGGGGCGCCGAGCTCTGCGTCAACGGTAAACGGATGGGCGGCGGCGAGGGACGCATCTTCCGCAGCGATCGCAAAGGCAGTCCTCGTTTCACTTTCGGACCGCTCATCGGCCGGATTGACGAAGTGCGTGTGTTGCGTCTTGTGTCGTCAGACCTTTGAAGGCCCAATATTGACTTCGGTTGCCCGGTGTGGTAATATATTACTACAGGGGGTGTGGAATGACGTTCCTCCACGTGATCTGGGATTTGGATGACGATCCGAAAGGTAATGTTCGTCACATTGCTGAACATGGCATTAACAAGGCCGAGGTCGTAATGGTATTGGCCGCTCCAGAGGCTTACGAGGAAAGCCGTTCCAGTGGTCGGCCGGTTGTCATTGGCACGACCAACACAGGGAGAACGATTCTTGTCGTTTACGAGCGAGTGGATCGAGATACGGTCTACCCGGTGACGGCTTACGATCTGGAGGATTGACATGGCTCGCAAAATGCGTGAGACAACGCGCGATCATTATCTGACCGAGGAGGAAGCGGCCAAGTATCGCAAGATTCGCGAGCAGGTTGCCGAGGAGCTTCCCGAGTTGCGTATGCGGGCAAAGGCTCAATTGAAGGAACTCCGCGAGGCGCGTCAGGTGTTTGCCGAACTGCGTGCGATTCGCGAAGCTCAAGGGTTGAGTCTTGCCGATGTGCAGCGGCTTACTGGGATCGATCGGTCGGCGCTCTCGAAACTCGAACGGGGCGACCGTGTCAACTTCACGGTTGATACGATGACTCGCTACGCTGCCGCCGTGGGCAAGCATGTAACCTTTGGACTGACCGACGCTCCCGCACCCCAAGGGTGAACTCTGCAGGAACGTCTGGCTGCGATGGATGGCAGGTGTTATTGTAGAGCCGCGGAACCGGTCGGCTACTTTCGCTTCTGTCTGCCTGCCCGCTTGTCGGCGCCCTTTACCGGCCCGCGGCTGGGACCGCGACCACGTTGCTTGGATTTGCGAGAAGGCTCGGCGGTTGGCTTGGAGCGGCTGATCGGTTTGCGTCCGGCCAGGCGGAAGTCCAACTCGCGGCGCTCGAGGTCGACCCGTGCGACGGCGACTTCCAGTACGTCGCCCAGCCGGTACTGATTGCCTGCCCGATGGCCGGAAAGCGTATGCGAGCGGCGGTCGAAGTGGTAGAAATCGTCGGTAAGGGATTCGACGTGGACCAGGCCCTCGGCCGGCAGTTCGATCCCTTGCACGAACAGGCCAAAGCTTTCCACGCCGGTTACCACGGCGGTCATCTTCTCGCCGATGCGAGTGCTCAGGTAGCTGAGCAGCTTGACCTTGGTCAACTCGCGTTCGGCCGATTCGGCCCGCTGTTCCCGGTCGGAACAGTGCTGGCCGAGCACCGCGAGTGCATCGTAGTCGTTCACCGGCTTCTTTCCGGTCAGGATGGCGTCGAACAGGCGATGGATGGTCAGGTCGGGATAGCGGCGAATGGGCGAGGTGAAGTGGCAGTAGCAGTCGCTGGCCAGGCCGAAATGGCCCTCTTCCTGCGGTCCGTAGACGGCCCGCTGCATGGATCGCAGCGTTGCGTAGTGGACGGCGTGCTGTTCCGGCCGACCGGTGGCCATGTCGACCAGTTTTTGCAGTTCGAACCGGCTTTCCAGGCTAACGACATCGAATCCCAGCTCTCGCACGAACTCGGTGAGCACCTTGAGTTTGCGCGGGGCAGGCGCCTCGTGGATGCGGCGCAGGAAGAAGATCTCGCGTTCGGCAAGCTGCTCGGCAACCGCCTCGTTGGCCGCCAGCATGAACTCTTCGATGATCTGGTGGCTTTCGGTATTCGGCACAACGTGGGCGCCGGTCACGCGACCGTCCTTGTCCAGGTCGATCTTCAGGTCCGGCATGTGCATTTCGAGTGCCCCGCGCTCGCGTCGCCGACCGCGGAGCGTCATGGCCAGCTCGTGCATGCGGGAGAGCAGCTCGCAAACCTTCACTCCCCACCGCCGCTTGAACGTATCGGGCGCGGCCAGGAACTCGTCTACCTCTTCGTAGGTCAACCGGCGATCACTCTTGATGGCCGCGCGGTGGCATTCGGTATGCGTGCGCACGCCTTCCGGTGTGAACTCCATGAGAACCGATCTCGTGTACCGCACCTTCCGCGGCTGAAGGCTGGCCAGACTGTTGCTGATAATCTCCGGCAGCATGGGAAGCACGCGGTCGGGCAGGTAGACGCTGGTGGCCCGATCGCGCGCCTCGCGGTCGAGCGCCGTGTTGGGCTGTACGAAATGAACGACGTCGGCAATGTGGACGCCGAGTTGCCAGTGGCCATTCTCCAGCCTTTCGAGCGAGATGGCGTCGTCGAAGTCGCGCGCGTCGACCGGATCGATCGTCACAACGGTCGCGGCCGTGAAGTCGGTGCGGTCGCCGAGGTTGCTCTCGTCAAAGTCCTGGGCCTGCCCGCGTGCTTCGGCCAGGGCATCCTCGTCGAACTGATCCGGCAGGTTGAACTCTCGCATGATCGACAGGGTATCGACGCCCGGCTTGCCGCGTGGGCCGAGCACTTCGGTTATCACACCTTCGCCTTCGTGGGTGGGCGAGGGGAACCGGACCATCTCGAAGACGACCTTGTCGTCCGGTTGGGCATTCTTTGCACCCGGATCGCCCACGGCGATCGGCTGGGCGAACACGCGGCCGTCGACCCACACGTACGCGCCGTCGGCCTCTTCGAAATAGGTGCCGACGAACTGCTGGGTCTGCCGCTGGAGCACCTCGACGATTTCACCGCGCGGGCCCGGATCGCCGGGGCGTTGCCGGTTGAGCTGCACCAGGACCACGTCGCCCGAAGCGGCGTCGCGGGTCCACTTGGCCGGAATGTGGATGTCTTCGGGCGGCTCTACCTGACGACCCCGGGCAAACGGTGCGCCCGTGGCCGGATCGTGCAGCCGTACAAAGCCGAAACCTGCCTGCATCCGCTGGAACGTTCCGACCAAGCGGCCCGATTTCGGACTGTCGGGCTCGGCCGGCTTGACCAGATGGCTCGCGCCGTAGGCGAGTTGGCCGCGGCGCACCAGCCGCTTGACCGCGCGTTTTGCTTCCGCGGCTTCCTCTTTCGAAAGGTTGAGCCGATCGGCAATCACGCGCGGTTTGACCGGTTGGTAGTTCGGCCGGGCGACGAAATCGAGAATGCGTCGCTCCAGATCAAGCGTATCCATGGTAAGTTCCTTACGGCCGTGAGGTGTTCGAGGAGTAGCCGGGGTCGGGCTCGCACCCCGACTGTAGTATTCCGCGCAGTCGTGAAATGGATTACTCCCGGCTCGGACTGGTCCCCTTGTATAGCTTACGCCCTAAATTCGGTTGATACGTCGTCCAGGGGCTGTCGCTGTT
This sequence comes from Thermoguttaceae bacterium, assembly GCA_040772845.1. Lineage (GTDB taxonomy): Bacteria > Planctomycetota > Planctomycetia > Pirellulales > Thermoguttaceae > PWXP01. The sequence continues at coordinate 1,447,046 of JAXGXG010000001.1, read as the reverse complement.
GGGATCCGCCTGCATGATCAGGTCGAACGCGTTGAGTTTCGCGTCCAGCAGATCGAGGCAGTGCAGGGCAAGCGCTTCGAGCGTCATGGGCGTCTTCGGACTACCGTATTCGTACTCGCCGTGGTGGCTCAGCAGCATGTGCTTGAGTTTCAGGACGGTTTCTTTCGGAATCGGCTCGCCGCCCAGCCGCTCGGCCTCCGCCACCTTCTCGTTGAGCATCTCGACAGCGATAACGACATGCCCCAGGAGTTGGCCTTCGTCGGTATACTCCAAACCGCTCTGGAATCCCAACTCGCGCGTCTTGCCGATGTCGTGCAACATGGCGCCGAGCAAGAGAAGATCGCGATCGAGCCGCGGATAATTCGGCGCAATCCGATCCGCCGCCTCCATCACGCCGACCGTATGCTCCAAGAGTCCCCCATGGTATGAATGGTGATGCTTCGTGCCGGCCGGGGCCAGAGTGAATCGTGTGAGGAACTCCTCGTCCAACAAGAAGCACTCGGCCAGCGTCCGCAAGTGCAGATCGCCCATGCTTCGGATGAGTTCCTTCATGCGGGCCAGTAGCCGGTTGACATCGACGGCGGCCTCGGGCTCGAACTCGGCCGGATCGACTTCCTCCGGCTCGACCCGCTCGATCCGCTTCGCGATCATCTGCACCGCGCCCTGGAACAACTGGGTGTTTCCCTGTACCCGTACGTAGTCGCCGTCGTTGAACGATTGGTATAGCGCGTCGTCGGCGTTCCACAGCCGCGTGCTGATCGAACCGGTGCGGTCGGACAGCTCTACCTGCAAATACAGGTTGCCATTTCGGTTCGGCCGCAACTGCTTGCCCGAGGCCACGAAAACCTCGTCGACGACGTCCTGTTGACCCAGATCACGAATATACTTACGCGGCATGAAAAACCTTTCGGTTCCAAAGTGCGACAACCATTTCTGTAGACACTCCATTCTTCACAGGTTCGAGGGGGGACTCGTGATTCGATGCCCCCACGATACCCGCGAAACGACAACTGCCCTTTGCGTCGAGCGGACAGTCAGGGCGGGAGGGGAATTGAATGCCTGATTTTACGACGATCTGGCAGGCTGCACAAGGGCTTCCGAACGGCAGTAAGGTGGTAATTTCGGGCAATGCGGTCGATTCCGCCACACCAAAAGCGGAAAAGGACTGGCAACCAACCTGTCCTTGGCGATAATGGAGTCATGCGGCGGAGTCGTGGACCGGAGGGACGTTGATCGGGTAGTTCACTTGCACACCAAAGGAGTATGCCATGAAGACAGACATTCGAGCTTTCGCGTGGTTCTTGACCGTGCTGGGATACGGACTGATGGCATTGTGGGGCGTGTCGGTGTGCGCGGCGGCCGAGACGGCGGCCGAAAGGGTCCTGTTCGAGGATCGATTCGACGGCGAACTGGCCGACGGCTGGACCTGGCTGCGAGAAAACCCGGACGCCTGGCGCGTTCGCGACGCGGCGCTGGAGATTCGCATCGAGCCGGGCCTCGCGCACAACGTGAAGAACGCACTCCTGCGCACGGCCCCCGATCGCCACGCGGATAAGTACGCCTTCGAGGTGACCGTAACCAATACGGTCGCTCCGACGCAGCAGTACGAGCAGGCAGGCATCACCTGGTACACCGGCGGCAAGCCGGTCTTCAAAATCGTCAAGGAGCGGATTGACGGCGGGTTGTTCATCATCCCCGGGCGGAAGCCGATGGATGCCGAGACGGTCCGCTTACGGCTGGTGGTCGACGGCGAGCGGTGGACCGCGCAGTATCAGCCCGACGCGCAGGGCGAGTTCCTTACCGCGGCCGAAGGCAAGCTGCCGCCGCCCGGCGACGATCAGGTGAGCATCCAAGGCTATCACGGCCCGGCCGACGCCGAGCACTGGATCCGCTTCCAGGACTTCCGCATCCTGCGGCTCGACCGCCCTTAGTTCGCTCAGGTCTGGGCTTCGCTCCGATAATCACGCGGCGGCAGGCCGATACGTCGCTTGAATGCCGCGCTCATGTATTCTACATGGCGAAAACCGGTGAGTTCGGCGATCCTTCGGATGGGCAAATCTGTTTCACAAAGGAGTTGCTTTACCCGATCGATGCGGACGCGGACAATTTCCTCGTGCGGCGTGCAGGCGAGGATTTTGCGGAAACGGGTCTCCAGGTCCCGGCGGGTGAATGGCAGGGCCCGCAGCAGGTCGGCCACGTTGATGCCCTCGCAGGCATGTTCTCGGATGAACCGCACGGCAGCGGCTACGTCGGGATCGTCGATGGCCAGAGTGTCGGTCGACTGACGCGTGGCGATACCCAGTGGTGGAATCCGCTGGGCCTCTTCGCCAAGCGACTCGCCTGCCATCATGCGGGCCAGCAGGGCAGCCGCCTGGTAGCCGGTTCGCCGGGTATTGGGAATGACACTCGATAGCGGTGGCGATGCGAGGTTACACAGCAGGTCGTCATTGTCGACGCCGATTACGGCGACTTCTTCAGGTACGGCGATATCGGCATCGCGGCAGGCGTCGAGCAATTGCTGCCCCTTGATATCGTAGCAGGCGATCACGCCGACCGGTTTCGGGAGTTTTCGTACCCATGCGACCAGACGCTGGTGTTCGCGGTAGTAGGGGACCGGCTTGCCGGCCTTGGCTGCCGATTCGTACACGTACGACTGCCCGCCCATCTGCGCCACCACGCGATCGAAGCAGTCACGCCGCCATCGTGACCAGTTGAATTGCGGTTCGCCGCAATATGCGAAACGGCGGAATCCGCGATGGCTCAGATGTTCGAGGGCGGCGTGTGTGATGGCTTCGTCATCGGTTTCTACCCAGGGGATGCCAGGAAGATGGCGGCCGGCACTCACGTCGACGGCAGGTAAACGCGTGGCGGCAACCGCGCGGGCGATCTGGGGAGTTTCGATGCGTGCGATAATCCCGTCGCCACGCCAGCGGCCCAACCAGCCGGGCGGCGCCGCGCCCCGGCCCTGTTCCGGCAGATAGATCGACCAGCGCTCGTGCTCCTGGACGTACGCCATGATGCCGCGCAGTAAGCCGCGCGCGTACTCGTTGGATGTTTCCAGCAGCAAGGCAACGGCAGGGGGGTGAGGCACGGCGTTCCTCCTGGCAAGGTGCGTGCCGACATAAGGGCACAATACGCATAAGTTATGCGAAATAGTCGCGAAAGACAAGCTTGGGCCCTGGCGTGGAACCCTTTCTCTTCCGGGAAAAACCTTAGTATTTTGTGTGCAAAATCTCATGGACGTCACGTCGCCTGTCACGGAAAATGCCGGGTGTGGTCTGCGGGCGCCTGCGTTGTATCGGTGGTGTCGCGTTTGGCAATCGACAAAGGAGAATTCCATGGATACCCCAACTTCCCGAAATGACCGGCGACGTTTTCTGGGCCGCGTGAGTCGACTGGCTGCGGCCGGGGTTGCGCTACCGCACCTTGTCCTTTCGTCTTCGGCCGGCGCCGCCTCGGCAAACGATAAGCTTGGCGTGGGATGCATTGGCGTGGGCGGACGCGGAACGTACGTCGGAAACCTGGCGTGCAGGCACGGCAACAAGATTGCCTCGGCCGACGTCGATCGGCATCGGGCTGAACGCTTCGCTGCGAACAGCGCGTGTGTACCCTATACCGACTATCGCAAATTGCTCGATCGCGATGATATTGATGTGGTGACTATCGGCACGCCCGATCATTGGCACACTCGGGTTGCGATCGATGCCATGGAAGCTGGTAAGGACGTCTACTGTGAAAAGCCCTTGACGCTCACGATTGCCGAGGGCAAAAAACTGTGCGAGGTTGTACGCGACACGAAACGCATCCTCCAGGTGGGAACCCAGCAGCGAAGCAGTGCCCAATTTCTGATGGCGGTCGCCATCGCCCAGAGCGGCCGACTGGGGAAGAAGATCAAGGCTACGTGCGGGATCGGCGGTGGTCCCGGCAGCGGCGTGTTTCCTGCCGCAGACCCGCCAGAGCATCTCGACTGGAACACCTGGCTGGGCCAATGTCCTGTCGTTCCCTATACGCCTGAGCGGTGCCATGGCAGTTTCCGCTGGTGGCTGGAGTACTCGGGCGGCAAGCTTACCGATTGGGGGGCGCATCACCTGGACATTGCACAATGGGCACTCGGTTACGATCATTCCGGCCCGGTAGCCGCGGAAGGGCGCGGGCAGTTCCCCAATTTCCCTGACGACGTCGATCCGGTCGATTTCTTCGCCGGTCGCGCTAAACTGCCCAACGGCTTCAATACGGCCACCACGTTCGAAGCAACGCTCACCTTTGCAAACGGTTCATCCATCGTTGCGATTCCCGGCGAAAATGGTATCCTGCTGGAAGGTGAACTGGGCCGTATCCACGTCAACCGCGGCAGGATTACCGGCAAGCCGATCGAAGACCTTACGGCGGCCGATCGCAACCACTTTGCCAACGAGGTTGTCCGATTGTACAAAGGGCGGCCGATCGATCCCGATTCCACTGCAACCGCCGGTACCAACAGCGGGATCGATCAGGCGACGCCGGACCAAATGGCCAACTTCGTCGCCAGCGTACGTGATCGGCAGGAACCGATCGCCGACGTGTTTACGCATCATCGTTCGGTCAGTTCGTGCCACCTGTGCAACATTGCCATGCTGCTGCGGCGGAAGCTCAGGTGGGACCCCGACAGGGAGGATTTCGTTAGCGACCAGCAGGCAAGCGCCCTGGTGAGCCGTCCGCAACGGGAACCGTTCACGATTTGACCCTCTTTTTTCATGGAGAATGCCAGCATGGCCGAGAAGCAACAGAAGGTAGCCATTGTCGGGCTCGGTTTCGGGGCGGAGTTCATTCCGATCTACCAGGCGCATCCTCGGGCGAATATGCATGCCGTATGCCGCCGGAATCCGACGGAGCTGAACCGGATAGGCGAAGCCTTCGGTATCGAGCGGCGCTATGCCAACTTCGAGGACGTATTGGCCGACCCCGAGGTCGACTGTGTCCACATCAACTCGCCCATTCCCGACCATGCCTGGATGTCGCTTGCTGCGCTCAGGGCCGGCAAGCATGTCATGTGCACCGTGCCCATGGCGACGACCATCGAGGATTGCGAGCAGATTGTCGCCCTGGTCCGCTCGACCGGGCTGAAGTACATGATGGCCGAAACGGTCGTCTACAGCCGCGAGTTCCTGTTCATTAAGGACCTGTACGAACGGGGCGAGTTGGGCAAGGTGCAGTACATGGCGGCCTCGCACCCGCAGGATATGGAGGGCTGGCCGGAATACTGGGAGCGGATGATCCCCATGCACTACGCCACGCATGTCGTCTCGCCTGTGTTGGGGCTGGTCAACGGGTTGGCCGAGTACGTTTCCTGCTTCGGTTCGGGTACGATCAACGATCGGCTGGCCGAGAAGTCAGGCAATCCGTACGCTGTGGAATCGTGTCACATCAAGATCAAGGACTCGGACATCGCTGCCCATATCTGGCGGTTCCTGTTCGACACGGCGCGGCAGTATCGCGAATCGTTCGACGTGTATGGTACGAAGAAGAGTTTCGAGTGGGCCCTGGTCGAAGGGGAGGAGCACGTTATCCACACGGCGAAGAAGCCCGAGCCGGAAATTCCCCAGCGTGTGACCGTCCCCGATTTCGCCCATCTGCTGCCCGAAGAAATCCGCCCGTTCACCAGCACCATTCAGGACGCGGCCCATCTGTCGTTCATTCAGGGCGCTGGGCATGGCGGATCGCATCCACACCTGGTTAACGAGTTCCTGAGCGCATTGGCAGAGGACCGCGATCCCTGGCCCAACGCCGTGCAGGCAGCCAACTGGACCTGCACCGGCATCTGTGCCCACCAGTCGGCCATGCAGGGAGGCGCGATCGTACGGCTGCCGGAGTTTACGTTGGGGTGAGCGTAGCGAGCCGTCAGGCATCTAATGCCTGAAACATGGCCGCAATGTGCTCCGGTGCAACGTAGGGCTGGACGTTGTGTACATCAACACCTCGTTGCTTAAGGCCATCGACAACGGCCCGTTTCACGTGCACGTCCATGTACAACTTGACACTCACGGCAGTTTCCCCAAGCCGCGCAGTTTCTGCCGCCCGGGAGAATCCATCGTCTCCTTGCGGAGTCGCTCATATTCTTCGTACTGCTGCTGGATCTCTGCGTCAAACGCTGCCTGGTTGTCGTAGTAGTGCGTCCATGCCACGTGAATCTGGGCCATCGACAAATACCCGCCGTGCTGCTGGTAGATGTCTTCGGGACTGTAACCGTGTGCGATCTTGTCCAATGCGACTTCGATGACCTTGACATTCGAATCGTCAAGCCACGCAACCCCCTCATCGTCCAGTCGGATGTGGGCCGGCAAGGTCTGAGACATGATTGCTACTCCTAACGTGGCGAGAGGCGGAATGCTTGTCCGTAGATTCCGATCTTCTCTTCATTGAGGCTACCCCGAGAGCACCAATTATGCAAGAAGAGCCGATTCTGTAGCGGTCAACCAAGTGCCCGGTACCCCCCGGGTTGCCGGAGGCAGGGGGGCGACTGAAACCAGTTGGCGCCGGCCCGTTTCGAGGCACTGGGCGAAGAGTATATTCTGCGCATTGTAGGTGACTTCGGCTCCGACACCGTTTTTCTTGCCGAAAAGCGGACGGAAGACTCCGTCGGCGAGTTGGCGTTCGACGGGACGGCGGCTTCAGTACTCGACCGGAAGGACGGCCTGACGCTGAGCCTGGGTGTCGAGGGCACGGTGCGAGTCGGCAATATCCCGCGGTTGTAAGCAGTATGGTACAGCGGATTGTTGGCCCTATATGTCATCAAAGAGCTTGGGCTGATGGAGCCTGTTCGTCTTTCCGATGGTTCTTCCTTGAAGGGGGCGGAGATCGACAACTGCTCCGAATTCGTTAAACACTTTCAGGAAAGTGTCGATGTTCGTGTTCCAGTAGATCATCGCGCAGGACATCGGGGCACCCTTGCCTTCATCCTTGCCATCAACCAAGAACCGCAGTCTCGTATCGTAGAGAAAGCACACAGCAGTTGCTCGCCCCCACACATACTCCTTCCAGTGGCTGGTATTGGTAGCCACAGGCACCAATGCCAGCACTTGTGATTTGTGGTGCTTGTGTGCGTACGCACACTTGTAGAGCCAGTGCTTAATCCTGGTGCCACGCTCTTTGTCTGAACCATACGGTGGATTGACATAAATCGTTGGGAAGTCCCACGACTTCCGTAGGCCGTCGTCTTCGGGAAGACGGTATTCCGTCTCTGCGTTGACGATGGACCATTCGTTGGAGCACGGATCGAGTGCAATGCGCCCACCAAACACCTTGCGCACCGCATCAACGTACTTCGCAGGTGTGCACCAGTTCACGCTTTGTGAGTTGACTGTCCGACCGGCGGTCACTTCAAAATCTCCTTCCAGTTCTTTCCGACAAGCAGAGCGAGTTCCCGTTTCAACTCCAGGACTGAACGGCCCGCAGGGGAGATCACATTGAACCAGCTCTCGACCTTGCTGGTGTTCGATCTGAAATACTCCTGCAAAGCAAGATCCGCCGTGAGGGCGATCTTAACCTTCGTAAATCTGTTTTCGCCGCGTTTGCCTGTGTAACTGTTGACAAATGCGTCTCGGATGGGGCGGTACTTCTTTGCCGGTTTGACCAGGAGGGATTCAACGAAATCAGATAGACCGGCGTCCGTGAGGAAAAGAAGCCAGTCGTATGACTGGGCAAGTACCTTAAGTTCTTTGTTGTGGTCGTCCGAAGTGAACCAGTTACCGTGATTGCTCACAACGCCTACGGTCAAGGTAAAATCGCGAAGAAGGGAAGCGTCGTCGGACGCAACCACGCATCGAAGGAAGTCTTCGTATGGCTCGTACCGGAGTTCACCGCTATCGAGATGCAATATGCCGTAGACTGAACCGTCACTCATCCTGATCTTCTGAAGGGAAGATACTGCCCGTGCGACGTACGCCCCCTGCTTTGCCTTTTCAATTGTCTGCGGGCCCTTCTTTACCCCCTCCTCCACGCCGACGCGTTTGCACTCAAGCACGGCGAACGGATGGGACGTCAGCCGGTTGACTGTCAAGCGGTAGGCGGTCGGAGTAGCATTGCCGAGATAGGCAACGATGATTCGTGAATCGTCTTCGTGAAGCGTACACGCATTGCGAAGGGTCTCGTCGGAAGAGAGGAGCTGAGTGGACTTGGAGTCGTCAACGGTCCAGTCCGGATCGTCAAGGAGTTGGAAAATTTTCTTTGGCGTCAAAGGAAGTTTCGTCTTGTCGATCTTGACCGACTTGATTTCTTCTGAGGGATGAAGGCTGAATTCTACGTTGTGCGTTATTTCGGGATTTGCGTATTCGGGCAAGCGGCGCTCGATTGCCGTGTACTTCTCGTAGCCCCAACCCTTGATGAGGTAGAACGTGATGATTTCGACCAGTGTTCCGAGAGCCCGGCCAGCTGCCTTCTTCGCGTCTTTCGCATAGTGAAACACATCGCGGGTCAGTGCTCGTTGCAGGGCATCAACTGATTCGTACGCCATGTTGTTCAGGTCCTTCTTTTCACGTAGCCAACGTGTTACTTCGCCTCGATCGCCCTTCTCGGAAAGGCTGCTTCCGGAACGTGATTTTAGCCCGTCCATGAGGTCGCTGCAAGCGGTTCTGGCACGATTCCTGGACTTGGGTGGCCGGCGCGATCAGATGCGCAAAGACGCACGAGACGAGCGCACGTTGAGTGGCGAATTGCGCCGTGCCATCCACGCCAGCGATCTTTCGCTGGCAGAACTCGCGGCACGCGCAGCCATCACTCCTGCCATGCTCGATGACTTCCTGACGGGAGAACGCACGCTTCGCAGCGACGTGATGGATCGGCTGGCAAGCGTTTTGGGTTACGAGTTGGATCAAGTCCACCGATAGTGGCGGTTCGGGCAAGGTTGGGCACGTTCGGGGCATATGGTCGGCGGGCGGGATTGGCCGTGCCTGGTTTGTCGCATGATGGCACGCGGCAATCGATGCCAGCCGCCGGGTGCTTCTTCTCCTTCTGTCGTCGAGCCATGTTCCATCCAAAGGGGGCCGATTCTGTAGCGGTCAACCAAGTGCCCGGTACCCCCCCCGGGTTGCCGGAGGCAGGGGGTTTCGGCTAGAATACGCCTTTTCGCCGCCGGCGAACACTGCGGGGGTGTGCCCCCCGGTGTCTTGGCCCATTGATCTCACTCCGACAGACTGCCAATACCCATGTTCTGGACCCGTTCGTTCATTCCCACCATGAAAGAAACGCCCGAGGGGGCGGAAATCCCGAGCCATCAACTCATGCTGCGCGCCGGCATGATCAACCAGGTGATGGCCGGAGCGTATACGTACCTGCCGTTGGGTTTGCGGTCGCTGAAGAAGGCGGAGCGGATCGTTCGGCAGGAGATGGACGCGGCCGGGGCAGTGGAGCTGCTCATGCCGGCCCTTTCGCCCCTGTCGCTTTGGGAGCGGACCGGGCGGGTCGAGGCGTTCGGCGACGTGCTGATCAAGTTTGCCGTGCAGCGGGCAGGCCGAAAGGTCCAGCTTGCCCTCGGGCCCACCCACGAGGAGGTGGTGACCGATCTGGTCGCCCACCGCATTTCCAGCTACCGGCAGCTTCCGGTCACCCTGTACCAGATTCAGACGAAGTTCCGTAACGAGGAACGGCCCCGGTTCGGCGTGATGCGGACCAGCGAATTCCTGATGAAAGATGCGTACAGTTTCAATCCGTCGTTGGAATCGCTCAACGAGACCTACGAGAAGATGTACGCCGCCTACTGCCGCATTTTTGAACGATGCGGGTTGGAATACCTGCCGGTCGAGGCCGAAAGCGGGCCGATCGGGGGCGATGCGAGTCACGAGTTCATGATCCCGGCCGAAAACGGGGAAGATACCGTGCTCCACTGCCGCAAGTGCGGCTACGCGGCCAACCAGGAGCGGGCCGAAGTCCCCTCGCGCGACTGTACGCGGCCCGATACCCCGGAGAAGGAACTGGCCAAGCTGGCTACGCCCGGCGCGAGCACCATCGAGCAGGTGAGTACGTTCTTGAAGATCAAGCCGAACAAGCTGATCAAGACGCTCATTTACGAGGCCGACGGCAAGCCGATTGCCGTGCTGGTCCGCGGCGACCACGAGGCGAACGAGGGGAAGATTCGCCGCGCGGCCGAGGCGACCGAAATCGCGCTGGCCTCGCCCGAGGTCATCGAAAAGGTGACCGGCGCCCCGGTCGGTTTCGCCGGTCCCGTGGGACTTGCCGGCAAGCTGCCCATCTACGCCGACAACAGTGTGAAGATCATGGTCAACGCTGCTACGGGCGCGAACGAGGCCGACGCACACCTGGTAAACGTCAACCCGGGGCGCGACTTCACGCCTGACAAGTACGGCGATTTGCGAAACGCCCGGGACGGCGATCCTTGCCCGCGATGCTCCGGCACAATGGCCGAGCGTCACGCGATCGAGGGTGGCCACGTCTTCAAGCTGGGAACGAAGTACTCTGCGGCCTTGGGCGCGAAGTTCCTCGACCATGCGGAGCAGCAGCAGACGATCATCATGGGCTGCTACGGCATCGGCATCAACCGTATTCTGGCCGGCCTGATCGAAACACGCCACGACGAACACGGGATCGTCTGGCCCGTAGCCATCGCTCCGTACGAGGTGCTGCTGGCGCCCATGAAGGCCGACGACGAGGCGACCAGCCAGGCGGTTGAACGACTCTATGCCGATTTGCAGGCGGCCGGCGTCGAGGTGCTGGTCGACGATCGCGACGCGCGTGCCGGTGTGAAGTTCAACGATGCCGACCTGATCGGTATTCCGCTGCGCATTGTGATTGGGCCCCGTGGGCTGAAGGAAGGGAATCTGGAGGTCAAGTGGCGTTGGGAGAAGCAGGCGTCCATGTTGCCCATCGACGGCGCCGCCGCGACCATCGCCGAATGGATTGCCCAAGAACGCACCGACAATGCCCGCTTCCTCGCGGCGAGGAATGGCGAGGGGGATTAGGTGGAGCAGCCCGTTCACACCTGCATGACGAAGGCCGTAATTGCCGAGGGCGACCAGTTGCGGTGCGGTCCGCGGTGGATTGCCGCGCGACGAGCGAAGCTGCGCCTCTATAGTGATCGCCTCGAATGCGGCAACTGGACCGTTCCCTACGATCAGATTCGCGACGCCGTATTGACGTCGTTCCGGTCTCCGATTCTGCGCATCCCTGGCTATGTGCTTTCGGTCCGAACCGATGAGAAAACCTATCATTTTGGGCTGAGCGGCAGTCGGTATTGGCGAGGCGAATTGCCATTTCCGGTAAATCGAGAACGGGGCAGGCTGCGTCTCTCGGCGATCAGTCTGCTTGCCAGGGGCGTGTTGCTTGGGTTTGTGGTCTATTATGCTTGGCGTTGGTTGGCGTCGGTCCTGCAATGAAGACGAAGTTTATGCAGCGCCGCGCGTCCATTCCGCATCTTCCCCGCTGGGCTTGTCCCAGCCGGATGCGTGACTGGCCAGCTACAGCCAGGCTTGCATGCCCTTAGGGAGGCTTGATATCATTGTTCAGTCAGTTCAAGAAAGGATAGGATTCATGGCGCGACCCGTCCCTCTTTATGCCTTGGAGAACTGCACTGCCGCTTATCAGCTCAACTGGTCTTTGTCGCTCTTTGGGCGAGAGGCGTTGCCGCCGATCTGCGCGTGGCAGAATGCTCTGACGCAGGCTACAGAAGCCGATGGCGTGCGAGTCCTTGAGCAGCGGTTTACGAAGCCCAACCTGGTGCAGTTCTTGCTGAGCAGTAAACCGGACAGGGCGCCTTCGCACGTTGTTCGTTCCATCAAGGGACGGCTGCAATACATAGTCTCAGTAGTTCCAAATTTTAGCTGAAAGCGTCCGGTGTGTCAGAAGGTGTTGCGTGGCCGGAGGTTACGTCGAGGATGCATTGTGTGATTCCCATGATCACTTCGGCCACCCGCTGCAGGTTCAGCAGCATATCGCGGAATGGAAGACGCTCCAGATGTAACGCGAGTCGTCGTCCGTGGCGTTCCGAGAGGGTGGTCAAATGAAACCAGACCCAGACGTTGCGGAGGATCATCGCCAAGCCGAAGAAGAGCAGCCGCAACAGTGGATTGCGAGTGCAGGTGCGGATGCGTGCCTCGTTCATCTGGCGATAGCTGGTTTCGATACCGAACCGTTTGCGATACGTTTCGTACACCCATTGCGGGCTGGCAGGCCGGAATCCCCAAAACGCATACACGAACGCCCGTCGGCCGTGGCGTTTCCACTTGCCGGCAAGATTGCCGCACTTGACACAAATCCTGACGGTCGCGGTCTTGCCGTACTTGGTTGCCTTGGACGCTTTCAGGGTGTGTGTGGCCCAACCGCTCTTCTTCCATTGGGCGAAGGCCCGCGTACCCGTCGCGGCTTGGCCCGCCTTCGGCTTGCGGCCGCGTTTGACAACCGGCATCAGAAAAGCGCAGCGGGCTGCCTGCAAATAACGGATGACTGCAACCGAGTAAAACCCGCGATCCAGCAGCAAAAGCCGGCATTTTACGCCCTGGGCGCGTGCTTGACGCAGCAGGCGACGGACGACCTCTTCCATCGATTCGCCGCGCTGTACCGGCGTCAAGGCGATCGTGAAACGATGCCCGTTGCGAACCACGTAGCAGGTGGCGTATGCATGAAAGTGACTCGTGCCACTCTTCGGTTGGCTGCGATAGATTTCGTCGAGGTGCCGATGTGGCTCGCCATGGTACGGGATCAACGTCAGGTCGATCGCCAGCGTCTGTTTGCGCCGTCGCACGGCCTTGGGAAGGCCGTCCACCAGCGCCTTGTTCAACCGCTTCTCCAGTTCGTGATACTCCGGCAACGTCGCCACCAGCACGTTGAATACGGTCTGCTGTGTTGGCGCGCCCGCCAGATTCCGGCAAGCAGCGGAAATGAAGCCAATACGGGAAGCTGCGTAAAAGAGGACATTCAGCAAGACCGACGCCCGGCATTTGTACCCATGGTCCTGCAACTGGAGATGCTGCTGGACAATGGCTCCGGCGCGGTTGTGGACTTCGCGGCATGAGATCGTACAATGGTTCTTCCGTGAACGCATGGGTTACCTCCTGGTCTGGACTTGGGTATGTGTGATCCCCTAAGTCCTTTACCAAAAAGCCCTTGCGTTCACCTATATCAAGTTACGAAATTTGGAACTACTGAGTCTGTGAACGCATACCGCGAGTCTTTCGGAGGAATTACCGCATTGAAAGCGTCGGGGCCGCCAACAGCAAAGCATTGGACAAATACATCGGCGGCCAGACCAAGCACCATCCGATGGCCGATTCGCGAGTTTAGAAGCGAATAGAATCGCTCCAGTTCCATGACCCCCATGTGGATCTTCAGCGGATGCGTTACAGCAGCCACGGGCAGTTCGTGTACAATCTGCATGTGGTACTTGAAAATGAGGACAACTGGCACGAGATCGATGCGGCCAAATTACTTGCAACCCGTGCCATGATTATTCGGTCGGCCCAAACAAAAGGGTATCTCCTTTCGCGGATCGGTTTGCTCAGCAACCACTTGCGTGTCGCGTTGGGATGCGACATCAACGTGGCGCCTTCAACCGTTGCATTGAGCTTCATGAACAATGTTGCGTATCTCCATCAAATGCGGTCTGTGTTGCGGTTCAGTTTCTACGTTGGCAGCTTCGGGCCTTATGATCGGAACCTTGTCCGACGCACCCTCAACACATAGCTGGCCAGTCATGACTCCGGCTGGGGCAAGCCCAGCGGCGCCTCAGGGAAACATAGCTTACAAGAGTGGGGCCGTGGCGAATCGGCTATCCGCCCGTTGTGTGGGTGTGCGGCGCGGCAACGGGGGTGCGACGGCCGGGGTGTCTGCCAATCGTTACAAGCCCAACGGCGCCTGGCCAAGGACGCTGTAGACCGGCCCCTCCGACGTCAATTCGCTGGCAAATACGGTGACCTCCTCGACCACCGATGCGCCTGCCCGGTACGAGGCGTGTTCGGCCAGCAGTTCCGCCAGCCGGGCAACCCCGGGGCCGGAACGACGCACGCGGCCGAGCGTGAGGTGCGGTTTGAACTTGCGCGCTTCCGGCCGGTAGCCCAGCTTTTTCAACGAGTGGTCCACCGCCTGCTGCACGGCCGCCATTTCGACCTCTCCCTCCTGCACGCCAAGCCACAGCGTCCGCGGATGCCGAATGTTCGGAAACGCGCCTGCCCCAACCAGATCGAGCCGAAACGATTCGAGCTCGGCCACACCTCGCTTCACGGCCTTGCAGACCGCGTGAATCTCTTCCAGCGGAACCTCGCCCAGGAACTTCAGCGTCAGGTGCAGGTTGTGCGGTTCGACCCACTTCACATCCGCCTGCGATGCGGCCAACGCGCGGATCAGCGACGCAACGCTTCCGCACACGGCTTCATCCAGCGAAACGGCAACGAAGGTTCGCGCGGTGGGTTTCATGGATTCCTCTGCCAATGGCGCGCTTGACGCACCGCCTGCGGATCAGAACGTGAGCATCTTCCGATACACGTCCATGCGCTGTTCGATATCCTCGCGGCGGACCTTCTTCAAACCTTCCAGGCTGAAGCCCTCGACCGTGAAGCTGGCAGTGAGTGTCCCGTAGGCCAGCGCGGTCTTGAGCGTCTTGGGCTCGAAGTTCCCCTGTTCGGCAAGGTAGCCCATCATCCCGCCACCGAAACTGTCGCCGGCCCCAGTCGGATCGACCACGGTTTCCGTAGGATAGGCAGGCAGGACGTATGTCTCGTGTTGACTGAAGAACATGGCCCCGTGCTCGCCCTTTTTGATGACCACGAACCGTGGCCCCAAGTCGCACGTTGCGTGCCCGGCGCGAACCAGATTCTCTTCCCCGGTGAGCAGCTTCGCCTCCGAATCGTTCAGCACCAGGCCATCGACCCGCTTGAGCAGTTCGAGCAGCTCGTCCCGCGCACTCTTGATGTACAGGTCCATGGTATCGGCCACGGTCAACTGCGTGCCTGGACACTGATCGAGTACACGCATCTGGATGGCCGGAGGGCCGTTGGCCAGGAACAGGTACTTGCAATGAGCCGGCTCCTCGGTCAGTTTCGGGTCGAAGTCTTCGAAGACATTCAGATCGACTTCGAGCGTTTCACGAACGTTCATATTCTCGTGATACCGGCCTCGCCACGAGAACGTCTTCTTGCCCGGCACCTTCTTGATGCCCGAGGTGTCGATGCCTCGCGACTGGAGCAGTTCGGTGTGCTCCTGCGGCCAGTCGTCGCCCACGACACTGACCAGGCGGGTGGGGGTGAAGTAGCTCGCCGCGTAGGAGAAGTAGACCGCAGAGCCGCCCAGCAGGTTTTCCCGCGTTTCTGTAGGGGTTTCCACGCTGTCCAACGCGACCGATCCGACAACAACCAACGGCATGGCCAAATTCCTTCCTTGCGAGGTAATGATTCGTGCGAATACCCCTATTATCGAATTGTGACGCGACGCGACAAGGGGCGGTGAATGGGGCAACCGGCTTGCCACAGCCCGAAGAGTTCCTCCGCCGACAACTGCTGCATCACCCGTTCCAGCCGTGGCGCGATTTCACGCGGAAGATAAACTGTCAGAATGAATCATGGCATAGTGTCATATTGACAGGTCGTCAAGCGTTTGCTTGACTGAAAGGTGCCTCGCGTGGGGGTGGGACTCCGCTGTTCGTGGGCCGGTTATATAAGCACGCAGCGCCAGCAAGTGGATCCAATCGACCCACTCGCTTGCGCTTCGAGCTTGTATTGCCGGTAAGTTGTCCTCTGTCGCTTGACTTGAAACGCCCAGATCAAGGGGCCGCAGGCGCGTAATACAGCGGGCTCGCCGGGCCGAGGGGAAGCCCTAGGGCAACCCAGGCGATCAGCAGGCATGTCCAGCCGAGTGCGAAGACAATGCTGTACGGGACCATCATGGAAACCAGGGTGCCGATGCCGGCCTTCGGTTCGTATTTCTTGGCGAAGGCGATCATGATGGGGAAGTAGGGCAATAGTGGCGTTACGATATTGGTAGCCGAATCGCCCACACGGTAAGCCGCCTGAATCAACTCCGGCGAGTAGCCCATGAGCATCAGCATGGGAACGAATACGGGTCCCATGATGGCCCATTTCGCCGAAGCGCTTCCCACGAACAGGTTGACACAACCCGAAACGACGATAAACGCAACCAACAGCGGGATTCCCGTGAGTCCCAGGGCCTTCAGTGCTTCGGCCCCGCCCACGGCTACGATGAGACCGAGGTTCGACCAGTTGAAATAGGTCACAAACTGGGCCGCCGCAAAGGCGAGGACGATATAGGGGCCCATCGTCGCCATGGCCTCGGCCATCATGCGTACGACATCCTTGTCGGACCGGATAGTACCGGCCGCAATGCCGTAGGCCAGACCCATCAGCAGAAAGAACAGCATCAGCAGCGGAACCAGCGAGTGATAGAACGGGGCGAGACCCTGCTCCGCATCGCGGAAGATACCGTCCGGCTGCCCTGCCAGAACCGCGACCAGCCCCACCATCGCAACGCCTGCAATAGCGGCCGCAAGTAGCGAACGCCGTTGGTGCGGGCCCGCGTCGCTGATCGCAAGATCTGCTTCGGCAATTTCGTGTTCCGGTTTCCACGGACCCAAACGCGGTTCGACCAGTTTGCTCGTCACCCAGGTTCCAGCGGCCGTGACGAAGAAGACCGAAGCGACCATGAAGTAGTAGTTCGCGCTGGGCTCGACAACGTACGCCGGATCGAGAATCTGGGCTGAGGTGGTCGAAAGGCCCGACAGAAGCGGATCGAGCGAAGTGAGTACCAGATTGGCGCTGAATCCGCCGGAAACTCCGGCGAACGCGGCTGCCATGCCGGCCAGCGGATGGCGGCCCGCACTGGCGAAGATCACCGCGCCCAAGGGCGTCAACACCACATAGCCGGCATCGGCGGCCACACTGCTCATAACCCCGGCGAATACCAGCGTCATGGTCAGGGCACTGGGCGGGACGGCTCGCACGAGTTGTTCAAGCGCGGTCGTTACCAACCCGCTGCGCTCGGCCACTCCGATGCCGAGCATGGTCACCAGAACCAGCCCCAGTGGCGGAAACGACGCGAAATTCTGGACCGCCTCGGTCAACATGCGGCGAAGGTTCTCGACCGTCAGGAGATTCTGGGCCGTAATGACCGAGCCGTTTCCCGGATGGACCACCTCCACACGCAAGGCACTGAATACGGCCGACGCAAGCACGACCAGAACCGCACTGAGCACGAACAGGGTTACCGGATCCGGCAGACGGTTGCCGGTCCGCTCCACGGCGTCGAGCATGCGGACAAAGAGTCCGGTTCTCGACTGTTCTACCTCTGCCGGCACTTGCACGCTGGGTTGCCGTTCGTTCGAGGGGCCGTTCACGTGAGACCTGTCTAAACCTGAAAATGGATTGGCCCAAAACTCTCAGAATGGGGCTACTGGCCCTTCTTCTGAATCTTCGCCCACGTGTCCTTCAGCGTCACCGTGCGGTTGAACACGGGCCTGTCAGGCGTGGAGTCGGCATCGACACAGAAGTACCCCAGCCGCTCGAACTGACAGCAATACTCAGGCGGCTTGCCGGCAAGGCCCGGCTCCACCTGGCAGTGCTCCAGCACTTCCAGCGACGCCGGGTTCAGGTGCACGGTGAAATCCTGCCCTTCCCGAACGTCGTCGGGATCGGGCTGGGTGAACAGGTGATCGTACAGGCGGACCTCTGCCTCCACAGCGTGGCTGGCCGCGACCCAGTGCAACGTGGCCTTCACCTTGCGGCCGTCCGGTGCGTCGCCGCCGCGCGTGGCCGGGTCGTACGTGCATCGAAGCTCGATAATCTCGCCGGTAGCAGGGTCCTTCACAACTTCCTGGCACGTGATGAAGTACGCATAACGCAGACGCACCTCGCGCCCGGGCGCCAGGCGGAAGAACTTCTTCGGCGGGTCCTCCATGAAGTCGTCGCGTTCGATGTACAGCACCTTCGAGAACGGTACCTGCCGCGTGCCGGCTTCCGGATCTTCCGGATTGTTGATCGCATCGAGCTGCTCGACCTGATCGTCCGGATAGTTCGTGATGACGACCCGAAGCGGTCGGAGGACGGCCATGGCGCGCGGCGCCACGCGGTTCAAGTCTTCCCGAACGCAGTATTCCAGCAACTGCACGTCGATCGTGCTCTCGGTCTTGGCAATGCCGATGCGCGAGCAGAAAGCTCGAATGGCCGCCGGGGTATACCCGCGGCGCCGCAGCCCGCCGATGGTCGGCATGCGCGGGTCGTTCCAGCCGCTCACGTGGCCCTCCTGCACCAGCCGCAGCAGTTTCCGCTTGCTCATGATCGTATAGGTCAGGTTCAGGCGGGCAAACTCGATTTGGCGCGGGGCAAAGATGCCAAGCTCCCGGACAAACCAGTCGTACAGCGGCCGGTGATTCTCGAACTCCAGCGTGCAGATCGAATGCGTAATCTGCTCGATCGAGTCCGACTGCCCGTGCGTCCAGTCGTACATCGGGTAGATACACCAGCGGTCGCCCGTGCGATGATGGCTGGCGTGCAGGATGCGGTACATGACCGGATCCCGCAGGTTCAGGTTCGGGTGCGCCATGTCGATCTTCGCCCGCAGCGTGCGGCTGCCGTCGGGGAACTCGCCTTGCCGCATCCGCTCGAACAGGGCCAGATTCTCCTCCACCGTGCGGTTGCGGTGCGGGCTCTCCTTGCCCGGCTCGGTGAGCGTGCCCCGGTGCTCCCGGATCTGGTCGGCCGTCAGATCGCACACGAACGCCTTGCCGGCGCGAATGAGTTGCACGGCCCACCGGTAGAGCTGCTCGAAGTAGTCGGATGCATAAAACTCGCGGTCTTCCCAGTCGAAGCCCAGCCAGCGAACGTCCTCCTTGATCGAGTCGATGTACTCCTGCTCTTCCTTGGTCGGGTTGGTATCGTCGAATCGCAGGTTGCACAACCCGCCGTATTCGGCGGCAATGCCGAAGTTCAGGCAAATCGACTTGGCGTGGCCGATGTGAAGGTAACCGTTCGGCTCCGGCGGGAAACGCGTATGGACGCGCCCGGCGTGCTTACCCGTACGGTTGTCTTCGTTGATGATCTGGCGGATGAAATCGACCGGAGCCGTCGTCTGATTGCGGTCGTCGGATCGGTCGTTGTTGGGCGAAGGGGGTGTTGTTGTCATTGGGGCGCAAGAGAGACAGGTCGGTTGGTTCAAGGGCAACGATTATACCCGACGGAGACCGCGTGGCGAATGGCATTTTACCCACTTGTCTGGGGGGTGCTTATCGCCCTGAACTTGCGTCCACAACCTGCCCGTCCATCCGGTTCGCCAGATACTCGTGGATCTGCGCGTCGATGGACCAGCTTATCGAACGGACGGAGCCGTCGGCAAAGACGAACTGGCATGCGCCCGGATGAGGGCCGCCGAACGCGGCGTCGCCGCTCGTATCGCCAGGCGTGTCTCGCTTCAGGCGATATGCGGTGGATTGCGCATTGCCGTAGCGCGCGTTGTCTTCGTCGTGCCCGTTGAACATCGACTGCGACCAGCCGGCCGGATAGGCCCCTTCGTAAAGATCGGGGTTGAGGCTCTTTTCGCCCGCAAAGTAGGTGTTGCTCGTGCCGTCGCGTATTTCGGCAATGGTAATTTCCGTACGCCAGCAGGAAAGGCCGGTCGCCTTGGAGCAGTCGGGGAAGGAGTAGGATGCCACGCCGGCGATCGTGCTTGGCCCATTGCAGTGGCCCAGGTAATGGCTGCCGCCGTTGATCGCGTAGCAACTCTTGGCAATGCTCCCGGGCTTTGCCATCTGCACCCCGTCAATCCCAGGGTTGAACGGGCCGCCGCTGCCTGCGTTGTGCATGCCCAGAACGGGCCGCCTGCGACTTGGGCAGTGGAACATGGCGACGGGCGTCGTGGCCAGCGTGGTGGCGGCCTCTGCCTTCTCGGCCGCCGTGCCGCCGGCGCCAAGCTGGTGCAAGGACTCTTGTTCGATGTACGGCAGTACGTCGTAGATCCACCCGCCCGGCTGCCGCCGTCCGAAACCATGGTCCGGATCCCCGATCCACGCGTGGCCCCATCCGCCTGCCGGAAAGAAACCGTGCGCCGCGTGGTGGTTCTGCGCAGCCAGGCCAAGTTGCTTCAGATTGTTGTTGCATTGCAGCCGTCGCGCGGCTTCACGCGCACTCTGCACCGCAGGCAGCAGAAGCCCGATCAGGATGCCGATGATCGTAATGACCACCAACAACTCGACGAGGGTAAAGCCTGGTCTGGCACAGGATGCTCTCCTTGTGGGGCCGTTTCGCGTTTCGACTGTCTGGGCCCCCTGCCGGTCGCCGTGACAGGACTTGCCGCGGAATAGGAGATCGGCAAGCATCGACGTGCTCCATGTGGTTTACAGCCATTCCCGGTTCACGCCCTTCTCGTTATACACTCGCTTGAAGCCAGATGCAAGCCATGGGGCAACCTGTCCGGAAGAGTCAGCCACGTATCCGGAAGCCTCGCTATGCCGTGGCGAGAATGGCTTGCGGCGCTGACCCGTCAGCGGTTACAAAAACAGTAGCCTCCAGGCTTGCCCCGGAGTATCTGTGACTGGCCGGCTACAAACGCCAACGGACCAGGTTCGCCACGCCTACGCCTGCCGTCTGCGACGCCGGCGGAATCCGAGCAGACCGGCGAGCGCACACGAAAGTGGCGGGCAGCAGCGATACTCCCGGCCTGCGCGTGGGACGTTTACGTTTTCCGCCCGTTGTTCTACCGCCCCCGGCGCGTTTTCGCCGAAGGCGATCAGCACCGTATGGTCACCCGGCCCCATGGTCGCGCCACATCCCCCACGCATTCTCCCCGACGTTTTGCCGCCGCAGGCGGCAAAACATCGGGGCATCCATTTCGCCCGGGGAGACAATATATGGAGCTGGGTGCAAGCTGCAGCAAAGTAGCAGGCACGCTCCGTCGTGCCGTCCGCCGCGTTGCGCCCAGCCTCAACCCAGACGCGTAGTCTGTACCCACAAGGGTAAGAACCCGTTAAGCGTTCCGGCCATCGCGAGCTGCAGGTGGACGGAACTTCAACACAAAGCCGCAAGCACCCCAGTTCGCGCATCCCCGATCTCCCAACTCCGATCTGCGATCTCCGATTCCCTGTGTCCTCATGCTCGAAATCGTAATCGTCTTTGTATTTCGCTCTGTTCCCTCTGCTTCCTCCTGTTCATTCGCATCTTCGTCTTCGTGTTGGCGTCAATCGTGACTCAATTCAGAAGACGAACAGGAGGCCGCAAAGCACATTAGAGCAAGAACACCCTCGCCCGTCTGCCGGCCTTTCATCCGTGGCGGGATTCTTAACGGACCCACTCGCTTGCGCTTCGAGCTTCTGCGCGCTCGCGCGTCCCCCCTACAAGCACGCAGCGCGAGCAAGTGGATCCGGCGTTTCGGGCGTCTCGTTTCCGGTCCTTAACAGACCCACTCGCTTGCGCTTCGAGCTCGTGCGCGCTGGCGCGTCCCCCCTACAAGCACGCAGCGCCAGCAAGTGGATCCGGCGTTTCGGTCCTGGCTTTCCCGCGGCGAAGCCGCCTTGGAGTGCGGGAACTTGTTCCCGCTTTCTGGCCTACAGCCGCCCGCAAGCACCCCAGTTCGCGCATCCCCGATCTCCCAACTCGGATCTGCGATCTCCGACACCCTGGTTCTCGACGTTTGTAGTTCCGCCTTCAGGCGGCTTCCCCAGTGTCACCCAAGACAAGAACCACGAAACGGACGAATCACACGAAAGTGGCCGGCAACGGCGATACTCCCGGCCTGCGCGTGGGACGTTTACGTTTTCCGCCCGTTGTTCTACCGCCCCCGGCGCGTTTTCGCCGAAGGCGATCAGCACCGTATGGTCACCCGGCCCCATGGTCGCGCCACATCCCCCACGCATTCTCCCCGACGTTTTGCCGCCGCAGGCGGCAAAACATCGGGGCATCCATTTCGCCCGGGGAGACAATATATGGAGCTGGGTGCAAGTTGCAGCAAAGTAGCAGGCACGCTCCGTCGTGCCGTCCGCCGCGTTGCGCCCAACCTCAACCCAGACGCGTAGTCTGCACCCAGAAGGGTAAGAGTCCGTTAAGCGTTCCGGCCGCCACGAGCTGCAGGTGGAACAGACGCCAACGCAAAGCCGCGAAGCCGCCAGGACGCAAAGAGGCCGACAGAAAGGAGGCAAAATCAGCAAAGAAGCCACAAACCTTCGCCCAGCCGGTGCTCACCTGCAGCTTGAGAATCACGGCGTCGAGAAGGCCATTGGCGTTCACATCGATGAACCGGGCCGTGCGATTGCCTTCGGCCCAGTAGGAATAGGACAAAACACCGTCGAAGAGGAGTTGCTTGTTCGCGCCGTTGGTGGTGACGAAACTCAAATCCCGCCTGCAGCCCGAATCGGCCGCAATCCAAGACGTCAACCACGAAAGCCACGAATCACACGAAAGTGGCCGCCAGCATCCGGTTCTCTGTTTCCTCCGTTTCCTTCTGTTCATTTCCTTACTGCATTACAAGAAAAGGCCATCCACTATCCCTTAACGTCTAAAGGCGCTCTGACCCCAAGAGGTCGAATGATGGATTGCTTCATAGCAAACTCGCGTTCATCTCATATCTCACACATTGGGCCACCTAGCCCGAGAGTCTCCGCGGCCTGCGTGTGTGTTGCTGCGGGCGTTTCACCCGCCGTGTTGCCACAGCCGGCATGACTCGGGGTCGGTATGGGGCGCTAGCCCTTTACCGTACGGCTCTTTCATCCGCTACTCCCCGCCGGTTTTGACCGGCGCTTTCACTGCCCCCAGGAGTCCTCCTCTAAAGTGTAAAGTGCAAGCCTGCCCCCGGCTTTCCCTGTGGGTCACTTGGCCCTTTTCTCGCCCTTTTCTCGCCCCCAAGGTCTTTGTGATCCCGTTTAATTGCCCCCCGACACTTCTCCGTGGGTCACTTGGCCCAGAGCCTCCTTCACGCGGACTCTCGAGTACCGCTGTTGCTTTGCCGTGTCGCCGATGATCCATGCATCCAGTTCGTCGATGGTCCACTCGTCGTCAATCGCGACGCGACAAGGTAACGGAATTGCAATGGCTTGGTTCACAGTTCCTCCAAAATGATTGCCTGACAACAGCAGGCGATCACGTGACAAATCCGGACGATGATCCGGATCTGCCGACAAATCCCGTGGCTCTGTCCACCGAATGCCTGTATTCGGGAGTTCAACGACAAGCAGACGTCTGGGATGCAAACCTGCGTAGAACACAGCTTTGCAGGGCATCGGCCCTGACCACAGTGCCGGCTCACCGACGACGGCAAGGTAGCTAGTATTGCCCCGCGTCCTTGCGTTGGTGTCGTTCGGACATTGATACACTTCGATCCGTTCGTCCCACAAACGGCGATTATTCGGCCCATCCCATGGCTCATCAAACCGATAACGACGGTAGATATCTTCATACCCCAGATAAGGAAGCAGCAACACTCGCCAACTATGCATGCGGCGTCCAGTTTCATCTGCGATGCAGGTAGGTGGCAGGTGCCCATGTTCTTCCTGATAGGCCATCATTGCCCCAAGGATGGTTCCCAGGTTGTACTCGCACTTGATGGGAGCGAATTCCATATCAGGCTCGTTCGGTAAGTCGGCAGCACTCACCAGAAACAGTGGAATGACACAGGCGACGGCACCCAACAACGGCTGATAGACACGGAAATACAACGTCAGAACACAGCCGCCTACTGCACAACCGCTCATCCCTATGACCCAATACCTCGACTCCACAAGACCTGAAGCACCTAACGCACCCGACACCGCAAAGCACGTTGCTGCAATACAGACGTCAGCACAACGCAGGTAAACCATCATCCTCTTTCTCCGATGCGCATTCAACTGACGAAAGCAGCGGGTATGCCGGCCGGCAACGCGAGACCATTGTGTTTATCAGCAACGCCGAGCTTCGCAAAGAGATCTATATAGACTGTGCGCAGCTTGTTGTAGGTGAACTCAAGACCAAGTGTTTTCTTAATGAAGGTGTAATCCGTCTCTGTTAGTTTTTCGGACTTCCGTCCCTTGTCCCATGTGTATTTTTTCCCTATGAACGCGTCTCGGATACGTTCGCTCCAAAGCAACTGCCAATACTCTTCGATGGGATATGCGCCACTTCCCAGTTCAGACCATGCTTCCGCTCGCACCATCTCCTCAAACCATGCTAGTTCACCAGCAACACTATTGAGCGCTGCAAGCAAATACGATGCAACGCCGTAGGCTGATGCTTCCTGCCTCTGTTCTGAGATGTTGGGAAGACGGAAGTCGAGCAAAGCGTGAACAGTCTCATGCACAATCGTTGTTCCATCTATATAGGAAATACCATAGGGATGAAACACCATGTGGCGTTGTCCCCGTATCCAGTATGCGTGAACGTTCCGGATATCGTTCTCATTGCGAAACTCACGAACGTGGCCTGCAGCCCATTCCAAATCCTCGAACAGCTTCTTCACACCTGCGGCCTCATAGTACGCATACTTCTTGTGATCCTCCGCTTCCTCATTGAGTCGCGCTACCCATTTATGATAAGGATGAGACTTCAACAGGTTCTCAATCCGATCCTTCTGCGCATATAACCTTATCAAGTCAACCTTCGTGTTCCGGTGTTTCTTTTGAGCGGCCCACCAATCGGGAGTCTGGTGGGTCTCATTTCCGGGCCCCGCACGTCTCCTCATCTCCGCTTCATCATTCGCAAGTTCGGCGTGTACTTTTTCGATCCTCTCCTCCAAATCTCTCAACTGCTGCTGCAAGTCAAAGTAACTGATACAGCCTGTTGGGTCCACCCCATTCAACGGCCCATTGCCCACATACGCTGACAAGTTCCCGTCCCGCCCTTCAAACCCAATCGGGTCTTCACTCATCCAGCGGCCGGTGGCGGCGTCATACCAGCGGTGGAGGTTGTTCTGAAGGGAGGTTTCTTGGTCGAGGGGTCGGCCGGTGAAGGCGAAGAGGGTGTCGTGGGCAGGGTTAGTGCTGGTCTGGGACTGAAGGTTGCCGTAGGCGTCGAAGGTGCGATGGTTGACGACCGTGGTGGTGTCGGTCGCAGGGTCGTACGCGGTCAGGTCGCGGATGGTGCCGAGGTGGTCGGCAAGCGGCCAGAGGACGTCGCCGGGAAGGGCCGGGTCGGTTACGTGCTCGTCGGCCATGAGCTGGTCCACGGCGGCTGGGTTCCAGAGATATCGGTGCGATAGGTTCTCTTGCGCGAGCGGGTCGGTTGGGTCGCCGACAACATCAACGGTGGCCCGGTCGAACTGCATGACGATCTGATTTCCATCGTATGCGAAGCGGGTGCAGGTGTCAATTTGCCCGTCGCCGTCGGAGTCCAAGTCCCGGCCGATCCAGCGGTTTTCGGTGTCATAGAGATGGTCGACGGCGCGGGTGGCCGGGTCGCCGTAGGTGGCGTAGTCGGTGACGCGGGTGAGCCGGTTGCGATGGTCCCAGGCGTAGGTGGTCGCCGCCGTATCGTCTGCATCGAGAAGGCCGTTGGCGTTACAGTCGACATAGCGGGCCGTGCGATTGCCTTCGGGGTCATACAGGTACGAATAGACGCCGTCGAACAGCAGTTGGTTGTTCGTGCCGGTGATGTACGTGGCACCGTCGATGGTGGCGAGACTCCAAACCCGCCTGCAGTCCGAATCGACCGAGGCCCAAGACGTGAACCACGAAAGACACGAATCACACGAAAGCAGCCGCCCTCAACTCTTTCTCTGTTCCCTCCGCTTCCTCCTGTCCATTCTCTTCTTTGCATTGGACCAATCATGACTCACATCAAAGACGAACAGAAGCCCGCAGAGGAAGCAGAGAAAGAACGCTGATGCCGTGCCTGCCCGTGGCTTCTAACCAACCGTGTCCGGGCGTCCCCGACCTGCCATCATTTCGGTGTCCGAGGCCTCTCCCGTCCATCCGTGTTCCGTCCGTGGCTCGTCAGACAACCCCCGCAGCCTCCATATGCCCCGTTCTTCTTTGCGTCTTCGCGCCTTGGCGTCTTTGCGTTAAGCGTAGTGGCCGCCACGAGGTGACGGTGGACCAGACTTCAACGCAAAGCCGCGAAGCCGCAAGGACGCAAAGAGGGGAGTAGGAAGAACCGAAGATCGCCAAAGAAGGTACGAACCTTCTCCCGCCCGGTGCTCTGACTCGCCCGACATGTCAATATTGGACCTGTCCCGTTTAATTGCCCCCTGTGCGTTCCCACCCTCCCTGCGCAAACTCACGGTCCTCCTGTATTCCGGTGTTTCTGCGAAGGATACAGCACGTCTGGCCCAAGATAGTGTTTGGGTAAGCAGTCAATCTTCGTGACAGCCTCAAGGAACGATGGATGAACGTTTAACCCTAGGATGGTTAAACTCCTCAACCGTCCCTCCATCGACGCGATTGCCTTGGCCACCTCATCGCTAATGGGCCGTGTAAAGTCTGGTCGGTAGGACTCCGTGACGACAACATCCCGGTTCCAACCAATACTGAGGTCGCGGAGGTTCGGCATGGTTGCCAGGGAGATGAAACAGTCTGGCGTAACGGGGCATCCGTAAATCGCCAGCCATTCAATCGTGCGGTTGTGCGCAAGATAGCCGATACCGCGGTCCGTGATTGGCATCCCCCGAAGAAGTAAATCTCGCAACCTCGGGTGTTTCGCGATAGCCTTCACACCTTCGTCGGTAATCAGTACTGGATAGCGGTGAGTCCAGCCATAACGAAGTTGTAAGGTCTCGAGATAGGGCAGATGCGCGATACTGGCCAAACCCTGGTCACTTATCAGCGTATAGCTGAGCGCGAGTTCTTTCGTCTCTGGCACGTAAGGCAACGTCGTTGCAAGAAACTCGTCGTCCACCTGGTGCTCGACGCTCACGACTTCATCGACACCGCTCGGGATCGGCACACCCTCGTCTTCTGCCGGCGCGCCAGGGGCGTGCCCTTCTGAGAATCTGATGGCACTAATCAAGCGAGTATCGCCGTATGCATCTGTCTGCGGTGCTGATGGCCGCTCCGGGAAGACCGTCGGATGGTTCCACCATGCGACGGCATCCAAAGCGAAATACACCCGGCCTAGCCCGATCCGATTGATGGCATCCTGCCGACGTCTCGCGAACTCCGCATCGGTTTGCCAGGGCCATGATTCTGGCGGAACTAGTCCGACTGGGCCCAATGGCTCGGCTGACGCCTCGTCGCTGTTTGGAGCAGGACTGGGGACTGCCTCACAGGCCGCAGGCGTAGCAACCTCGTTCTCGCTTCCGGTTTGGAGGCCAGAAGGTGCTGGTTCGCTATCGCACCCGGCCCCCATCGTAAAGACGAGGAGCAGACACATCTGTATCCACCGCTGCGATGGGGCAACGAGTGTTCTTGATATGTCCTTTGACATGGCTTTCCTCTGCGTTGTTGCCGTGTGACGTCCCGCCCGGACTTCAACTGAGGCGCAACGGATACTAGCATTGAGTGGCCGGAGCTGCCAAGTCAACAGCGTCTGAGCCAGTCCTGATTATCATGTTCGTAAAACTGACCCGGCTTCCGTGATGGCTCTGGAGATACAAGTGGAAGTCTCTGATGGCGCCCAATGTCTCAATCCCTCCGCGTGTCGGTTTGCGCGATGAAGCAAACCAAGTTTCTTCCCCATTGAGAAACACTCTGAGGGTATACGCCCACAGTACCCCATTCTTCTCATGAGGCAAGAACCGGATTTCCATGGTGTTCCACTCACCTTCTGGTTTCAACAGCTTGGCCATGCGCTCAAGTGCATCCCGGGAGTACATGCGCTCGTGTGCATTCCGGAACCAATGCTCGTCGCCTGGTATTCTACGATCGTACGTTATCCCCGAAAGCACGGTATAGAACCCTTCGGGTACGCCGTTTGGTTCCCTGATGTAGACCTTGCCATCCTCGACCCTGTCCAGCATGGCTGCGATCGTCCTTGTATCGATGATTTGTACTTCAATGGCATTGTAGATATACACGCCACTGTTTGACACGAAGCCAGGACGAGGCTGAAGCTCTTTGCTCGGGTGCCATGGCTGCACGTATCCTCCCTCAAACTTGAACTGAAACGTCATCGTAAACTGCTCTTCGACCGGCATCTTGGTCTTTGCGTAGTCGAAAAGGTTATCGCCCCATATCGGGTTATTGCATTGATCAACCCCCGTTGTCCAAATATCCCCCTCAATCCTCCAACGAAGAACATCCCAATGGCCCCACCCTGCATACACCGCAAGTCCTAAGGGGTCCACCCCATTCAACGGCCCATTGCCCACATACGCTGACAAGTTCCCGTCCCGCCCTTCGAACCCAATCGGGTCCTCACTCATCCAGCGGCCGGTGGCGGCGTCGTACCAGCGGTGGAGGTTGTTCTGGAGTCCGGTTGTCTGGTCGAGGGGACGGCCGGTGAAACCGAAGAGACAATCGACGGTGGCGCTGGTCTGAGACTGGAGGTTGCCGTAGGCGTCGAAAACGCGATGGTTGACGATGGTGGTGGCGTCGGCGGAAGAATCGTGGGCGGCGAGGTCGCGGATGGTGCCGAGGTGGTCGGCGAGGGGCCAGAGGATGGAGCCGGGGGAGTCAGGAGTGGTGACGTGCTCGTCGGCCATGAGCTGGTCCACGGCGGCTGGGTCCCAGAGATATCGGTGCGAAAGGTGTTCTTGCGTGAGCGGGTCGGCCGGGTCGTCGGTGGGAGCGATGGCGCGGTCGAACTGCAACACGATCTGATTGCCATCGTACGCGAAGCGGGTCTGGCTGTCAATCTGGCCGTCGGCGTCCAGGTCCACGTCGCGGCCGATCCAGCGGTTTTCGGTGTCGTACAGGTAATCAATCGCGCGGGTGGCCGGATCGCCGTACGTGGCGTAGTCCGTAACGCGGGTGAGCCGGTTGCGATGGTCCCAGGCGTAGGTGGTCGCCGCCGTATCGTCTGCATCGAGAAGGCCGTTGGCGTTCACATCGATGAACCGGGCCGTGCGGTTGCCCTCGCGGTCATAGGAATAGCCGTAGACGCCGTCGAACAGGAGTTGGTTGTTGGGGCCGGTGAGGTAGGCGGCGCCCTCGATGGTGGCGAGACTCCAATCCCGCCGGCAGTCCGAATCGACCGCGGCCCAAGACATGAACCACGAAAGACACGAATCACACGAAAGCAGCCGCCCTCAACTCTTTCTCTGTTCACTCCGCTTCCTCCTGTTCTTTCCATTGGACCAATCGCGACTGTGTTCAACAGACGTCCTGCCACCTCATCCTTTCCCAATATCTGTCAAGTGTCGGGAGTTGACCCCCGCATTCTTCCCAGGACACTAGACATCAGTTAATGAAGATCACGAGTTCCTTGTCGGAAGCGTGTGTGAGCTGAAGCTCTGCGAATTGGAAATCGTATGGAAGCGGCTTGAAGTAGAGCAATGGTGTCCGCAAGAACAAAAGTGAGTCATCAGGGTGAGCACTATTGGCAGGTATATTGGCAAAATCGCCGTGGCTTCGGATGTGGGGCGCTACCTTGTCGGCATATCGAGAATCATTTACCGGGACGAAGACGATGATCTTGAATTGATCGTTGAAATACGTGGTATTGCCGCCCATCGTTTTCGCCGGGTCAAAGTTTTTCAATGTCTCAATTTGAGTGAACAACTCCGAACTCCGGAATGAGAAGTGAAACGGGAACGTAACAGTATCGGTGCGTTGTGCGACCTTGGAGTCAAGGACCGCGACAAGGCGTTTGTCTTTCAATACCTCCAAAAGCATCTTCTTGTCCCGCTTCTTCTTGTCGAGCAGTGAGGCATCGGACGCGAGTTTAAGAATGGTACCTTCGTCCTTTTTCAGGTAGGCGATCAGGTACATTTGGTGTTCCGTATGCTCATGTGGCCCCATGCACTTCGTGAAGAGAAGGTCAAGACTCAATTGCCTGTCTTCCTCGTGGCCGATTGAGATGCGGGCGAGGTACGATTCCGAGACTGGCGGGTCACGCTGGGCGCGGGCAAGTGGAGGAGAGAAGGTGAGCACGAGACACACTAAAAGAATGAGTTTCATTGAATGACTCCAGTAATGTTGTTCTGTCGCCGGCGCCATGTCATCACTTGGCGACACTGGTCGGAAAATCACTCAAGAGCGCTGCTCAAGTAGTTGAATATCTTGTCCGCGAGCTTCTTGGCATAGTCGTCGATCCTCTTGCTGTGTGTGGTGTTATTTCGTTTCAACGCAGGCACGTGCATAAACATAACTTGTTTCAAGACGTCCCTATGCTTCTTCTGAGCCGCCAATTGTTGGTAGAAGAGCGCATTACAACTGAAAGTACCCGGAGAGGCCAAAAGGACTTTCAAAAACCGCCCCCGGCGGTCCCGTAGAAGGTACGCACCGTCCGTTAATTTCGCCTTTCCCACATGGCAGCTTTGCACGTGCCCCCCGTCGTTTCTCCGTCTGTTGTCGTGATGGGGCACCGAGGTCTCTTGATGCGCCCCTCATGGGTACTACTCCTTCCCGGTCTTGGCCGGTGCTCCCTCCCCTGGTTCGCGCTCCGGCTCGTACCCGAGCTTCCTGGCCTGCGTGAAGTCCTCTTCTGCTTCCGCGTCCTTTCCCTTCTCTTGGAAGGCGCGACCGCGATCGTAGTAGAATAGGCCTTCTTGTGGAGCGAGCCGGATGGCCTCGGTGTAATCGGTGATTGCCTTGTCGAGATTCCCCTTCTTCTGGAAAGCAACACCGCGACGTTGGTAAGCGAAGCCTTCTTGCGGAGCGAGCCGGATGGCTTCGGTGTAATCGGCAATGGCCTTGTCGAGATCGCCCCTCCTCATGTGCACAAACGCCCGAACACCGTACGTCCTGGGAGCTTGTGGGGCAAGCCTGATCGCTTCGCCACAGTCAGCAATCGCCCGCACGAAGTCGCCCTTCTTCTCGTGGACCGCTGCCCGCGAGAGATAGGCGTCGGTGGCACCGTTCGGATCAAGTCGGATGGCTTTGGTGTAATCAGCGATGGCTTCTTCCAGGTCACCTCTTTTCTCGTGTACCATTCCTCGAACGTAGAAGGCTTGGGCGCATTTCGGATCAACCCGGATGGCCTCGCCACAGTCAGCTATACCCCGGTCAAACTGCCCGTTGATGGCGTAAGCAGCCGCTCGATATAGATAGGGGTATAGGCAGTCGGGATCCACATCGACTGCCCGGGTGTAGTCCTCGATGGCCGTATCCACATCACTTCTTCCTTCATGAGCAATCCCTCGACCACAATACGCGTCGATGCATCGTGGATCGAGCCGGAGTGCTTCGGTGTAATCAGCAATGGCCTTGTCGAAGTCGCCTTTGGACGTGTACACCGAACCTCGGCGGTTGTAAAGCGAGGAGGCTTCCGGATCACGTCGTATAGCTGTAGTCAATAGCTGTATGGCGCTCACATAATCGGTGATCGCCCTCTTGCGATCGCCTCTTTCATCGTGCAGCAACCCCCGTCTGTCGTAGGCGTCCGGGCACTGAGGATCAAGTCGGATTATCTCGGAGTAATCGGCAATTGCCTTCTCCAAATGGCCCATTCGCTGATGGGCGAAGCTGCGCATGGCGTACCAGGTGGGGTTGGTTGGATCAAAACGTATGGCGTTGGTGTAATCGCAGATAGCCTTCTCCAAATCGCCCCTCTCGAAGTACCAACGGGCACGCGAGCCAAACGCATCGCTGTCCTCGGGATTACGCTCGAGTGCCCTCGTGGAGTCGGCAATGGCCTCGTCAATCGGACGAAGCGAGTCGGAGCGAGGGGACTGATCGTCAGTGGGGCCGACCTCCGTCGACGGGTTGCCTTGCTGCCCGACTGTCGCCTCCAAGCCGTTCGCCTGCGCCACGGTGGGGGGAAGGCCGGCATTGCTGACAAGTAACACGAACACCGTTGTGCAAGACGCGGTGACGGCAGAGAGCAGGCGAGACATGATACTCATGGCGATCAACTCCATGTCTTACTGTAGAGGTCCAAGCCAAGCTTCGCATTCGGAGACAGCGTAAACCTTCAAGCGATTCACTAAGGTTTTGTGCCTCGGTGGGCCCGCCACACCGTCTCAGGCTCCGATATCTCAGGCACGCGCACCCGAACCTGACGTAGCCCGGCTCCGTGAGGTCCAGGGACTCTGCGCCATGCCCAATGTTCGGGCACATGTGTCTTCTTCTGATTTGGCGCGAAGTACTCCTGGGCGGTCGAAGAGTTTGGTAAAGACAAGTCCTGTGCGGTGGCAGACTCGTTACCCCACCCCATAGCGTTACCCGGTGCCCATGTGTTCTTAAGCGTTCCGTACGCAACGGCTTCGGTTGACCGCAACCAGTGTCGTGCAATCGTAGCGGCAAAGCTGGATGTCTTGCATCCAATCACACGTACTTCAGCGTCGGTAGCAAGCCACGCAACCGGTGGAAGCTTGCCATCAACAGCTTCGTCAAAGGACGGCCAGTACGCCAGCAAGTTCTGGTTGGAACCATAAAGGTTCCGCCCACCAAGTGCCGCCTTCGCAGCCAGCGTCAGATCTCCTAGTTTGAATACCTGATGGCTACCGGCGGGGCCGTCTCTGCGACCGCCGATTCCCCTTAGAAACTCATTACCGTGCCCAATAAGATACAGAGTGCCAATCGGCGTTGCCCCATCTTGACTGACGACCCTCAAATACTCTGCAAGCTTTGCCGGCGAGTCGAAATGTGTGGCACCAAAGAAGTGAGTCGCTGCACCAATATAGTTATTCGTGTCCGATCCTACGCTCACCGCTACAGGCGCACCGTTCTGGGTCTTCTTCATCACGAGACTGCTCACATCATAGACACCGCCCACTGCCGGCCTGGGTGCCACTCCCTTTCGATTCACATCGCCCCACGCTTCCCGCATTGCGCCAACGATCGCTGGGTCCACACCATGGATTACTGGGCGAATGCACATCGCGTTCTTGGAAGGTGCCAATCGTTTATCCACAAGACCCACCAATCCTTCAAATGTTGCGCCCTCCCCGGCTTGCCATAGGTTGTCCCCTATCTTTGTCCAGCCAGCAGCTTGAGTGCTGCCATTGACTGGGCTGATCATAGCAGAATACCCGCTATCGATCTCCTCGATCCAAACGGAAACTACTCCTGCCCGGCCACTTGGGTCCGTCGCATTCACAGAGCTATTACCGACATACGCATACAGATTCGCGTCCCGCCCTTTAAACCCAATCGGGTCTTCGCTCATCCAGCGGCCAACGGCCGGATCGTACCAGCGGTGGAGGTTATTCTGGAGACCGGTTGTTTCGTCAATGGGACGGCCGGTGTAGGCAAACAGGCAGTCGACGGTAGCGCTGGTTTGTGATTGGAGGTTGCCGTAGGCGTCGAAGGTGCGATGGTTGGCTACCGTGGTGGTGTCGGTGGCCGGGTCGTAGACGGCCAGGTCGCGGATGGTGCCCTGATGGTCGCCAAGCGGCCAGACGATATCGCCGGCAACGGCCGAATCGGTTACCTGTTCGTCGGCCATGAGCTGGTCCACGGCTGCTGGGTTCCAGAGATATCGGTGCGATACGTCGTCGACCGTGAGCGGCTCGGCCGGGTCGTCGGTGGTGGCGGCGGCGCGGTCGAACTGCATGACGATCTGATTTCCATCGTATGCGAAGCGGGTGCGGGTGTCAATCTGCCCGTCCGCGTCCAAGTCCACGTCGCGGCCGATCCAGCGGTTTTCGGTGTCGTAGAGATAATCAATCGCGCGCGTGGCCGGGTCGCCATAGAGGTCGTAGTCGGTGACGCGGGTGAGGCGGTTGCGATGGTCCCAGGCGTAGGTGGTCGCGGCCGTATCGCCTGCATCGAGAAGGCCGTTGACGTTCACATCAATGAACCGGGCCGTGCGATTGCCCTCGGGGTCATACAGATAGGAATAGACGCCGTCGAAGAGCAGTTGGTTGTTGGGCCCGGTGAGGTACGCGGCGCCGTTGGCCGGCCCCTTTACCTGTCTCCACGACAACCGCCAGCCCTGAAACGGCGCGAGTTTCATTGCCTGCAACCCAAATCGGCCGCAGCCCAAGAGACATGAACCACGAAAGACACGAAACACACGAAGAGAGAGTGAAAATCGAACAGGAGGCCGCAGAGGAAACGGAGACGTTCCGTGCAATGACGAATGTCGAGAGTCAAATGACGAAAGAAGCCCGAAATCTCAAATCGACGCTTCCCCCTCCGCGCTCGCGCCCTTCCGCTCCCATCTTCCAACTCCCAACTCCCAGCTTCCATTTCCGCCAGCGCGTCCCGATCTCCCATCTCCGATCTCCCATCTCCGATCTTCACCGGAGGGCTCGCGCCCTTCCGCTTTCACCTTGACCGCGAATCGTCGATCGACTCTCCCAGTCGTGAACCTTCCGGACGGAATCGACTCGGAGAGTCGAACGACGAGGATGGGCGGGGAGGGAAGGAGTCTCGGCCGCGCAAGACCTTCGATTACGAGTACGAGCACCGCTATCGCTGAGCACGAGTACGAGTACGAAGTTCGTGCTCGTGCTCGTAATCGTAATCGAAGAAGTGCTACAGAGGCAGTTCTCGGTTCGATGTTTGCGGCGGGGAGAGAGTTAGGGCCAGCCCTTCGGGCTTCTGTTTTCCGTTCTCGTAACCCAGGGTTGCGCCTCGCTCGTTCCTCGCATCGGCTCCACCCTGGGCTTGATTAGGGACGTCCCTTCGGGACTGACTGGCGGATTATGGCCGCATCGGTGCGTCCCGACCTCCGGGTTGTGAACGCGCCGGACGGAATCGACTCGGAGAGTCGAGCGACGAAGATGGGCGGGGAGCGAAGGGGTTTCGGCCGCGCAAGACCTTCGATTACGAGTACGAGCACCGCTATCGCTGAGTACGAGTACGAGTGCGGAGTTCGTGCTCGTGCTCGTAATCGTAATCGTAATCGGAACGCACGCGCGACGTTTGGTCCGGCAGCCAAGCCTGACGTTGGACCGGAGAGAACAAAGGCAACGGCGGTGTGGTAAGAGACGAAAACGGTGATGAATCACCGTACTCCATAAGGCGATAACGCGTGGGTGAACCCGAATGCCGAAATCGACGCTTCACCGTGCCAGCGCGTCCCGATCTCCCATCTCCGATCTGCGATCTCCGAACTCCGTTTCCCCGCCGCGCCAGCGCGTCACTAGCAACTAGCAACTAGCAACTTCCCCTCTGACACCTGACACCTGTCACCTGACACCTCCTTCGCGGTATTTACATCGGCCACGAAGTATGGTAAGGTGACGGCATACTCTGACGCCACTATAGACAGGGGCCTGTGGGCAGCGTAAGGCCGAACAGAAGACCTGAATAGGGGTGGTATACCGGCATCGTAAGCCCGGCCACCTGACGCGCGTATGCGATTGGCGAGACTGATACTCTCGCCCGCAAAACCGCACGCAGGTGAGGCGGCGTGTGTGGAACAGCGTGCGGAGGACGTTCCTACCGGAGCGTCCTTCTCAGCGGCGGCCCCAGCCGAGGGTTCCGCCGTACGGAGTGAGGGGTCCTTGCGCAGCAATGGCAAAGGATCGGCCCCGTACGGTCTGCTACTGCGTCGCATAAAGCCGGCGGAATAGGACCGATTGGCAACGTAATTCCTCGGGCAGTTTTT
The DNA here is from genome assembly GCA_040772845.1 of Thermoguttaceae bacterium. GTDB lineage: Bacteria > Planctomycetota > Planctomycetia > Pirellulales > Thermoguttaceae > PWXP01. The sequence continues at coordinate 1,411,569 of JAXGXG010000001.1, read as the reverse complement.
GGCAGCCTAAGACCAGCGTCGGAGATGCAGGCACCCTCGGGTCGCATAAGACCACCCGTCGCAGAAAATGGTTCTGCGTCGAACGGTGGGAGGACTGCGCCCAATGGGCCTCCGTAAGCCGGCCCTTTCTGCTGTAAGTCCTTTTGAAATAACAGGTTAGCGAAACAGTGGGCGTTTTCGCTCACCTATTTGCGAACACCGCCTGAAAAACACTGTTCGACAATACCCAACTCCTTGCCACACAACAGGTTACAACCCGTTTTCCGGCCTCGGACGCCGAGTTTTGCCACGCGCGAAAATCGCGCGCAACCCCAATGACAGCAACGGTTTAAGATAATCGGCCACCCGTTGTCGAACAGTCGAACAGGGCCAAGGGCGTGCGACAATTCCGGGGCTGTTCGACATTCCGCTTGCCTGGAAGACCGGATAGAATCGTGGCATTCCACTTTGATCTGCGCACAACGGAATGGAGAGCCGACGGATGATTACGCGTGTTACCGGCGAACTGGTTTCATTGAAAGACGATGTGCTGACGCTGCGCATTGGTGCGTTCGAGCATGAGGTGCTGATTCCCGAGTTCACGCGCCGGCAGTTGCAGAACGAACTGAGCCGGGAAGTCAGCCTGCATACGATTGAGTATCTGGAAGGAAACCCCATGCAGGGGCGGATGACGCCGCGGCTGATCGGGTTCCTCAGCGAGGCGGAGCGGGAGTTTTTCGAGCTGTTCTGCTCGGTGGACGGCGTTGGGGTTCGCAAGGCGTTGCGGGCCATGGTCCGGCCGGTTCGCGAAGTGGCCGCCGCCATTGAGGATCAAGACGCGAAGGCGCTTAGCACGCTGCCGGGAATTGGGCCGGCCATGTCGGAACGGATTGTGGCCAAGCTGCGGCGAAAGGTGCCGAAGTTCGCCCTGCTGGTGGCCCGGCAGGAAGCGGCGGCCGGCGCCGGCGAGGTCCAATCGGACGTGGTTTCCGAGGCGTACGAAGCGCTGCGAAGCCTGGGGCATAGCGAGGCCGACGCACGCAAGCTGCTTGATGCCGCCCTGGGGACCAAGCGGAAGTTCAAAGACGTGCAGGCACTATTGCAGGCCGTGTACGATCAGAGCCGGGCGTAGGAGAATAATCCCGGCTAGCGCAGCTTCAGTATGTAGTCTCGCCAGGCAGGTTCAAATTCGGCGAGGGGAACGCCTGCAAGTTGCTCGAAACGCGCGATGGGTGAGGTTCCGTCGGCCGGCGCTACGAAAGCCTCGAATGCCGGATTGTCGAGCAGCCTGCGTTCAAAGGCCAGATAGTACGTCAGCCCCCACGCATAGATGTAGTTTCGTTGCGCGGTTGCCGCGGCGTTATCGACCAGAAGAAACTTCTGGGAATCCAGGTCCAGCAATTTTGCCAGGGGCAACGGCGTATCGCTGCGGAGATCCGCCTGCAAACGGTCGAGCGCTTCGCGATTCGGGGCATCGATTCGCAGGGTATCCGACTCCAGCAGTCCACCGGAGAAGAGCACCGCCAGCCCTTCGTTCAACCACGGAGGAAAGGAACAACGATCGTGCGGATAGGCGTAGTTATCGAGGTAGGCGTGAAAGGCCTCATGGTATAATCGAACGAACATGCGGTGTGCGATTTCGCGAAACGCGCGGGCATTCTCCCGATCGCAACGGTTCAACTCGCGCTGTTTTTCGGCAATCCGGTCCTCGATCTTGCGACGCTCAATGAGCAGCAGCTTCATTGCCTGGCTGCGAGGATGCCCCTGCCTGCGCAACTGGGTCCCCAGCGCAGCCAGCCGATCAGGCAGTTCCTCTTGAAGCTGCTCCAGTTCCACGCGAATATCCTCATGCCGGCTCTCGATTGCGGAAAGCGTGGCGGCGTGCCGAGCCAGATCGCTGCCGACGATGACGAGGTTCGCTTCCTGGAGATAGCAGGCGGGGTTCTCGATCTTCAGCCCCAGGCGGGCCAGCATATCGCGATACTCGTCCATGGAGCTGAACACCACAAGACGAAGCGGTCGAGGCGATTCGACCCGCGCCGGCAACAACTGCCGGTATGCCGTGAATACCTGATCGATACGAACAATAACGCGCCGGGTTGTCGATTCGTCGGCCGTGCTTTCCAGTTCGAACCACCGGCCCCGGTAGCGATGGAAATGCAGTCCATGCCGTTCGACCAACGACAGTTGCACGCCGTTCATGCGTCCGCCCTCGATCACCACGCGGTGGCGGAACTCATGAATGCGGCGGCAGAGGATTTCGCGAGACTCGGCATCGAGCCGTTCGATTCGGGCGATGGCGGCCGTTTCAACAGGCTGAATGACGAGGAACATGTCGCGGCCGGCGGGACGAAAGATGCGGATCATTCGCAGCCAGTAGTCGTCCTGCGATTCGATAAGCCCCTGGTACCGGCGGCCGTCGTGTGTCTCGACCAGTTCCATGGGCCAGTCGCCGTTGCCAAGCGGCGTGGCAGGAGGCGAAGCAACCACCTGCCCTTGCGCCAGCGCACCGTGAAGCCATCCTGCGGCAAGAAAAGTCAAAACCGTAAGGCTCCGGAGCAACATGGTGTTCCCGGGATAGCTGGGCAGCGGAAGGACTCGACACATCGCTCTGACCCACCCGGAACGGCCGGACCGGCCCACCGGCGAAACGGAACCGTGCGTCACGGTTTGGTCAGGAGCCCTGATGCTCTATTGTACCACCGCCGATTCCGGACGAGAAGTCGTGAGCCGCTCGATGAAACTGCAGCCGACCAGCACCATTCGTTTTCCCGCCTTCCCCTTCGCGCCAGCCTCGTCGGACGCGTCTCGGGCGCCAATCCGCTCGATAAGCCCCGAGTCGTGCACCAGAACCGGCTCGCAATGCGTTACGCGGGCAGAGACGTAGATGGTATTCGGGGCAATACCGAATGCGACGACAAGGAAATGGAAGCTCGGCTCGCTCGGCAGGAGGAAGGAGAACCCGCCCCGCGTCAGGTCGTGGCACTGGACCTCGATAAACTCGGATTCGTGCGGGATGCCCGGCGCCCTGCGCAAGGCGATTCGCTGGGTCGCTACGAACCGGGACCGGCGCTGACGCCGCCGATCACTGGCAGGATTGCTCGTTGCGGCAGAAAGCTGATAAACCAAGTTGTAGAAGCTGGCGTCGATCTCGGCTTCGAGTGAACCCATTCTCCAGAACCTCGTGTGAACCATCGTATTTCGACTGACCGTCCGCTCCGTACGGTCGATACGGGCGGCCGCATCGCCCATGTCAAGTATGGGATACGAAATATCACCTGTTCAGTAGAATTGGTCCCCGTCTTGAAGGGGGTTCCTTGACGAATCGCCGGACGTCGCCCAGAATGGCCGTCTTGAGAATCCCTGGCACAACCTGGGCGCACGGCTGTACTCCCCCTGGAAACCGCCTGGTTGCACCGGTCAGGTGAGGGCGGCTTCCACAAGTTCCGGCATGGGGGAGCCGGATACATCGCGTTTTTTGCACCTGGAAATGACCATGCTTACCGTTCCAGATGTTTTCGGTCGATTTGGCCCCTACGGCGGGCGTTACGTGCCCGAGACGCTCGTCGGTGCGTTGGAGGAACTTGCGCGCCAGTACGAAGAAGCAACGAGAGATCCTGCCTTCCAGGCGGAACTGGCCGATCTGCTTCGCCACTACGTTGGCCGGCCCTCGCCCCTGTATCACGCCCAGCGGCTCTCGGAGCGATGCGGCGGCGCGCAGATCTATCTGAAACGTGAAGACCTCAATCACACCGGCGCGCACAAGATCAACAACACTGTCGGGCAAGCGTTGTTGACGCGGCGGATGGGCAAACACCGGGTCATCGCCGAAACGGGGGCGGGGCAGCACGGCGTCGCCACGGCCACGGCATGTGCCCGTTTCGGACTCGAGTGCATCGTGTACATGGGAACGGAGGATATCCGCCGCCAGCGACCCAACGTGTTCAGCATGAAACTGCTCGGCGCCGAAGTTCGCCCGGTCGAGACGGGGTCCAGAACGCTGCGCGACGCCATCAACGAAGCCATGCGCGACTGGATGGCCACGGTCGAGACAACCCACTATTGCCTCGGTTCCGTTGTGGGACCTCATCCGTTCCCGCAGATCGTTCGCGACTTTCAGGCGGTCATCGGCCGCGAGACCCGGCAGCAGTGCCTCGATCAGATTGGCCGTTTGCCCGAGGCGATCGTGGCGTGCGTTGGCGGCGGGAGCAACGCTGCAGGCATGTTCTACCCGTTCATCGACGATACCAAGGTCAAGCTCGTCGGCGTCGAGGCCGGCGGACGCTCGAACAGGATGGGCGACCACGCCGCCCCGCTGTGCTTCGGTACGCCTGGCGTGCTCCACGGAAGCTACAGCTACGTCATGCAGGATGAAGACGGCCAGACGGCGGACGTTCACAGCGTTTCGGCCGGACTCGACTATCCGGGCACCGGTCCCGAGCACAGCTACTGGAAAGACACCGGCCGAGTCCAGTACACCCAGGCTACCGACGACGAAGTACTAGACGCGTTCGGCCAACTCGCCCGTTGCGAAGGAATCCTGCCTGCACTGGAGAGTTCCCACGCCATCGCCCGCGCCATCGAACTGGCCGCGACGATGTCGCCGGACGAAGTCGTTGTGGTGAACCTTTCCGGGCGAGGCGACAAGGACGCGGCAGAAATCGCCCGGCTGCGAGGCGAGGAGACTTCCTAGAACCGTCCACGGGACCCGTTTTCATCCGTCGCCGGAAGGCGACGACTTTGGTCGTCACGCCGAAACTGGTAACCTTCACCGACCCACAGCCCGATCACCCGGCGCACTGCATGGGACGATTCTTGAAGTCTACGAAGGATAAACTGAACAAGTGGGTGAAGGCCGGTCAGGTTACCGAGCATATACAGAGGTATCCGGATCAGAAATGAGTGACGAAAGATACCGCATGTCATTCACCACGGGCGGCCTCTATCACCGTGAATCGGTGAAGCTGGATGCGATTTATCTTGACCTGCGCGATTGGACTTTCGTTCGCAATCGGGTTATTGCGAATAACCTGCTGCAGACCAGAACCCTGAGTTCGCTCAAACGGGTCTGCCGCGAGGTCCTCTCTCGCCTTGCGACGCTGAGTTTCGGGGGACATTGAGTTTTTCGTTGACGTCTACGCCGAACTCGGCGCGGCCTTGAAGAAGATCCCGGGCCTAGATGCGAAGAAAGAGTACCCTGCAGATGCACACGGATAAACGCGGATCGGCAGAAGAAGTGGAAAACCTGCCCTCGGATTACGTGACGCTGTTTGCTTCCGTGAAGGAGCGGATCCGTTCGGCGCAGTATACCGCATTGAAAGCGGTCAACACCGAGCTGGTGAGCCTTTACTGGGATATTGGGCGGATGATTTCCGAACGACAGGAACAAGCTGGCTGGGGCAAATCGGTTGTCGAACGTCTGTCTCACGACCTCAAGCTGGAATTTCCCGGAGTAAGCGGCTTTTCCGTGCAGAATTTGTGGTACATGCGACAATTCTACCGGGAATACCGCGGCTACGAAAAACTCCAACCACTGGTTGGAGAAATTGCCTGGGCACACAACCTTGCGATCATGAGCAAATGCAAGGACCCGCTGGAACGCGAGTTCTACCTTCGCATGACCCGCAAGTTCGGCTGGTCCAAAAACGTATTGATTCACCAGATCGAGAACCAGAGCTATGAAAAGTCCTTGCTTGGCCAGACCAATTTTGACCAGGCCCTGACACCCGAACTTCGCGTCCAGGCCAAGCTAGCAGTGAAGGATGAATACACTTTCGATTTCCTGGAACTGGGTGAGGAACACAACGAACGGGAGTTGGAACGGGCGTTGATTGCCAGGATTGAGCATTTCCTGCGTTCCATGGGCGGCATGTTCGCCTTCATGGGCAGCCAGTATCGTCTAGAGGTCGACGGTGACGAATACTTCATCGATCTGCTGCTGTTTCACCGACGCCTCAGGGCGTTGGTGGCTATCGAACTGAAGATTGGGAAGTTCGAACCGGAGTTCGTTGGCAAAATGCAGTTCTATTTGACCGCGTTAGACCGACAGGTCAGGCAGAAGGACGAAAATTCCTCGATCGGCATCATTCTTTGCAAGGAGAAGAACCGCACCGTCGTTGAATACGCGTTGCACGATGCCCGAAAACCGATTGGCGTGGCGACTTACGAAATTACCAAAACTCTGCCCAAAGAATTGAAGGGCCAATTGCCGCGACCAGAGGAAATTGCGGCATTGCTGGAGAGTATTGAGCAATGAATGACCGCATAGCCCAGGTCCTGATGGGCAGCCTGAACGAGTAGATCGAAAATCTCTACACCAACAACTGTCTGCTGAAACTGGGCGACCGATGAACGAACCTGACCAGAAAATCAATACCTGCCTCCCTAACGTTTACCAAAACAGAATCTGACGACGTCAATCGAACTCGGCGGTATGAACCGAGCGTCCTACACAAAAAGAACCTCAACGGAGAAGTAATATAATCATGTCTGCTATCGACCAAACCTTCGCGAATCTCCGTGCCGATGGGCGCAAGGCATTCATGCCGTTTGTGACCGCAGGCGATCCCGACCTTGCTTTTACGGCCGACGTGCTCCGCACTCTGGTTGAGTGTGGCAGCAGTCTGTGCGAACTGGGCATCCCCTACAGCGACCCGATTGCCGACGGCCCGGTGATTCAGGCGTCCTATACGCGTTCGCTGGACCAGGGCATCAAGCTGGCCGGGATCTTCGAGATGCTGGGCCAGACCACGCCGGCACTCTCGGCGCCCGTGGTCACGATGGTCAGCTACGCGATCGTCTACCGTTTCGGCCTCGATCGCTACGTTGCCGCGGCCCGAGCGGCAGGTGTGGCCGGACTGATCGTTCCCGACCTTCCTGCGGAAGAGTCGCCCGCTTTGGCCGACCTGTGCCGCAAGGAAGACGTGAGCCTCATCCAGCTCATCACGCCCACCACCCCGCGCGACCGAGCACTGCGAATCGCCGAGCAAACCACGGGGTTCATCTACTACGTCTCGGTGGCAGGCATCACAGGCGAGCGGAAGGAACTGCCGCCGGAAATTGCCGAAAACGTCGCCTGGCTACGCTCCCAAACGCCACTGCCCGTCTGCATTGGGTTCGGCATCAGCCGGCCGGAGCACGTGCGCCAGCTTGCCCCGGTGGCCGACGGCCTGATTGTCGGTTCGGCCATCGTCCGTCGTGTTGCCGAGGCCGCCACCAAGCCTCGCGAAGACGTCCTCCAAGACATCGCTACTTACGTGGGCAGTTTGCTGGAAGCCCTTGCTGCCCATCCGTAGTCGCTGCTTCCGCCAGGGCTCCCGTGACCGGTCAGTGCATGCCCCATAGTCCTGGGACAATGAGAAAAGACCGTCCCGAACTTCGCATCCACCTGTTGGACTCGTCTGATTCTACAGATCTTCGAAAGACAAAGAAGGCGTCACCGGTCACAGCCGCGGAGGACTAGCGCCAAGCCGGCGCCGGGTCGCACGAAAAAGTGATTTTCATTCGTGAGTCGTAGCAGCCAGATCTTGACGCAAGTCTGCAAACGCCTCATCCAGCGTCTGGAACCGGCCAGCTTCAAAATCACTCAGCCCTGCCCGAACGCCCTCGACAGACTCGGCTCGCTCGCGCTGAAGAAGCCGGAGGCCTTCAAGTTTCTCAGCAGACATCGATCAATACTCTCGCGGACGCATCGCACCCTGCACGCGGCTGGGAAGGCCTTGAATTCGCAGGAAACCCTCGGCGTCGGTCTGGTTGTAGGCGCCGCCGCCTTCCATGGTGGCTATGCCCTCGTCGTACAGACTGTTGGGGCTCGAACGGCCGTCCACCATAATGTTGCCTTTGTACAGATTGAGGCTCGCCTCGCCTGTAACCGGCTTCTGGGCCTCGCGAATGAAGGCCATCAGGGCGTCCAGCTTGGCGGCGTACCAGAAACCGTAGTAGACCATTTCCGCCACCTCGGGCGCGAGCCGGTCCCGCAGGTGTGTCAGATCGCGATCCAACGTGAGCTGTTCGACCAGCCGGTGGGCCTCGTACAACAAAGTCATTCCGGGCGCTTCGTACACACCACGGCTCTTCATGCCGACGAATCGGTTCTCGACCATGTCGATCCGACCGATGCCGTTCCGACCGCCGATCGTGTTCAACTGCGAAACGATCTCGAACGGATCGAGCCGCTTGCCGTCAATGGCCACCGGCACACCGGCCTCGAAGGCAATGCGGACGTTTTCGATCTTGTCCGGCGCCTGCTGTGGTGATACGGTCATGCCGAAATCGACCAGATCCACGCCGTTGACCGCCATGTCCTCCAGCTTGCCTGCCTCGTAGCTGATGTGCAGGCAGTTCTCGTCGGAACTGTAGGGCTTGGCGACGGATGCCTTGACCGGAATGCCCTTCGATTGGCAGTAGGCGATCATTTCGCTGCGACCGGGGAACTGGCTACGGAACTCGGCCATGCGCCACGGAGCAATCACCTGCACGCTTGGATCGAGTGCTTCGGCGGCAAGCTGGAACCGGCACTGGTCGTTCCCCTTGCCCGTTGCGCCGTGGGCGAACGCCTTCGCGCCCACCTCGCGGGCCACCTGAAGGCAGACCTTGGAGATCAACGGCCGGGCGATGGAAGTTCCCAGCAGGTAAATGCTTTCGTACTTCGCCTGCCATTGGAGCACAGGGAACGCGAAATCGCGGCACAGCTCCAGTTGCACGTCGACAATACGCGCCGATTTCGCGCCCGTGTCGTGCGCCTTACGGAGAATCGCCTCACGATCCTCGCACGGCTGCCCCAAATCGACGTACACGGCGTGCACGTCGTACCCCTGATCGGTCAACCAACCGAGCAGGACGGACGTATCGAGACCACCGGAATAGGCAAGAACACAGCCAGCCATTGCAACCCTCGCATTACCTTGAACGGGACCGGCCCACAGAGGGGGGGTGATGCGGTTCTCCCGCCTCCTAACGACAAAGTACAACCCCCGTGTTGCCGAACGAAAAGCTCCATTCTGCACGCCGGAAAGGAAAACTGCAAGCCCCTCGCGCGCCGAGCGAATCTCTATGTGATAGTCTCCGCAAGCCCGACAGGGCAGCCGCGAGGGGGGCTTCCAGAGGAATCCAGTATTCGGCCATGCACCCACTTGCACATCTCATGGGAATTGACCGAAACTGATGTCATATGAGGCCATGGAAAAGGCCGGCAACTGTTGTTCGCCAGCCGGGACCTTTCCGCATTCAACCTCCCTGCAATCCTACGAGGAGCGATACAATGCCCATCGAATTCCGCTGCCCCCAATGCGGAGCACGGCTGCGTACCGGTGATGACACGGCCGGCAAGCAGGCCAAATGTCCAACCTGCGGAACAGTAACGCCCATTCCTGCCCAGCAGTCCGCACCGGCGTCTTCGGGCGAGTACTTCGTGCCGCCCCCACCGCCGCCGCTTGGTTCCGGCCAACAGAACCCCTACCAATCGCCTGGCGAATACACGTCGCACGTTGAGGAACCGGCCGCGGGGGACTTCCAGCCTACCATCATCGACTTTGGAGACATTTTCTCCCGCACTTGGAACATCTTTCAGCAGCAGTGGGGCATGTGTCTGCTCACGCTGTTCATCGTATTTGTCTTCAACTCGGTAGTCGGCAACGTGCTACAAGTTGGAGGAAGAATGCTTGGCCTGGCAGTCGACAGCCAGGTATTGGCAGAGGTTCTATCTATCTTAGGCAGCCTTGTCGGAATGCTCCTCTCCGTCTGGATCGGCATTGGCCAGACGTTGATCTTCCTGGGCATTGCACGCGGCGAGCCGGTCGAGATCGGCCAGTTGTTCTCCGGCGGCCCCTACTTCTTGCGAATTCTTGGCAGCAGCATTGTTGTTGGTGTGGCGGTGACCGTCGGGTTCTTTCTCTTAATCATCCCGGGCATCTACTTGATCCTGCTGCTGTGGCCGTTCTACATGCTCATCGTAGATCGAAACTTGGGTATCTCGGATTCCCTGCAGCTTGCCACGAAAATCACCGAAGGGAACAAGGCCACCGCGTTTCTCCTCGGCCTTGTAGCGTTCGCCCTGACCGCTGTATCGGCCATTCCATGCGGCATTGGCCTGCTGTTGACGATCCCACTGTTCAACCTGATGTGGCCGGTGGCGTACCTGGCCATGACTGGGCAGCCAACAGCCGATCAACGCTACCGCCGCATGAGGGAGCAACCGGCGACCTTGCCGCACATCACAACGCCATAGGCGTCTGACAACGAAGCCCAGGGTCGCCTTAGCGCACCCTGGGAAAGCTCCGCCATGCCGCAGTGAGGATTGCGTTATCGTTCAGTCGCGTGCAGCCGCGGGGCGGAACTTGGTGACCGCCACGGGAACCAGCGACTCGATGATCGGCCGGTTGGCGTTATGTACGGCAGGCGACCAAGGAATCGCGTAAGCGGCGACGTTCCCTGTGGTGACTTCGGCTACGTAGACGACCGACAAGCTGGGCTGGAGCCGTGCGCCGCCGCGCCGCAAGGTTGCCATGCCGGTAACCATGAGGAACTTGGGGTTCTTCGTCGGATCAACGCCCAGATCCTGAATGACGTTGTAATTGAAGTAGGCCATGAACTGGCCTGCATTCTTGCCCAGCACGGCCGCGCGCAAATCGCCCGTCAAGAAATCGAGGAAGTAAACTGCTTCAAACTCGGCGTCCACCGGGCCGGTTGCGATGGCAAACGTATCGATGCGATCGGTAGCTACGGCATGAACCGGCATGTGCGGCAAGAGGCCGCTGAGTAAGAACCCGCCGATCACCCCAACGGCCAACCAAGCAAAACGACTCTCCAGCAAGCGACGGATCATGGTACGATCTCCCGGCCACCCTAGAAAGGGGCATCATAGGACAGAGGACTTGTCAAGCCGCATATTCGACTATACGCATGATACTCGATCCGGCAGGGCAATGCCAGAGGAACCTCGGCTACCCCCCCCGCATGGCCGCATCAGGTTCCATCCGTTCTGAGGCATGCCCCCCCGGGAATGGCCGCATCTGGAGGATGCCTCTGAGGCCCCTCCGCCCGAACGAACTGGGGTCGCTCAAGGGGCCCGCCCCTTGTCAGCCGCGTGCCGGCTGCGTATAAACGCCGGAAACGTCCCAATTCATTCGTGTACCCAAGTTTACTTGCCGGTCGTTGGGCCAAGGAGCAAATCGATGGAAAAGGTCAACGTTGCGCTGATTGGTCAAGGTTTTATGGGCCGCTCGCATTCCAATGCGTGGGGCCAGGTGCGGAAGTTCTTCCCCGTACCCATCATGCCTGTCATGCACACCGTATTCGGTCAGGAGTTCGAGAATCCCCAGATGTTTGCTGACAACTGGGGCTGGCAAAATGCCGCGACCAAGTGGGAAGACGTTGTACAATCGCCCGAAATCGGGCTGGTCGACATCGTAACCCCTAACTATGCCCACGCCCCCGTGGCCAAGGCCGCTATTGCCGCCGGCAAACACGTAGCGTGCGAGAAGCCCGTCGCCGGCACGCTGTCTGACGCGCGCGAGATGGCCGAAGCGGCGACCAAGGCGGGCGTGAAGACCTTTGTCTGGTTCAACTATCGTCGCTGCCCGGCCGTATCGCTCGCCCATCAGCTTGTCAAGAGCGGCCGCCTGGGCGCCATCCGGCACGTACGTGCAACCTACCTTCAAGACTGGGCAGGCGAATCGGTCCCGCTGGCATGGCGGTTCGACAAGAAGCTGGCGGGCTCTGGCGCGCACGGCGACTTGAACGCCCACATCGTCGATATGACCCGCTTCGTCACCGGTCAGGAAATCACCGAAATCTGCGGTGCTATTGCCGAAACGTTCATCAAGCAGCGAGCCATCATCGGCGACCCCAACGGCGCCATGGGTGATGTCACCGTTGATGATACGGTCCTGTTCCTTGCGCGTTTCTCCGGCGGGGCAGTCGCCAGCTTCGAGGCTGCTCGGCAAGCCACAGGAAACCTCAACCGAAACGGATTCGAAATCAACGGCACCAAGGGCTCCATCAAGTTCGACTTCGAGCGGATGAACGAGCTCCAATACTACGATGCCACCGTCGACCGCGCGGTTCAAGGATGGAATACCATCATGTGCACCCACGGCGGCGAGTTCCCGGAAGGCCACCCGTATGTCGGCAACTGGTGGCCCGACGCCCACATTATCGGATACGAGCACGGCTTCACGAATCAGGCTTACGACATCCTCCGCGTCCTGGCAGGCGAAGCCCCCACCGTGCCGATCCCCGATTTCCACGATGCCTACCAGACGCAGCGCGTGCTCGAAGCGGCACTGCTGGCTGCCGACGAGCGACGCTGGGTGAACATGGACGACGTGAAGTAACGGCGCCCGTATCCTGCACTGCTCTGGAATCGTGCTATTTTCGCCGGGTCACGAGCCCCCCCTCATGGCCCGGCCCAGTTCGTCGCGCGACGAAGGGCGCCACGGGCCGATGGATACGGCCCGTGGCGCCCGCTTTTTCTCTTCGTACTTGACTTGATACACGCTCGCCGTTATTGTAACAGTAGGGAGTTTCTCCAGGAGGGCTGGATGTATGGAAGTCAAACTGATCTGCTCGAACGGGAAGCACCCGGGGCAGGAAATCCCGGTGCGGGGGCCGAAATTCTTCATCGGCCGCGCGGAGGACTGCAACCTGCGACCCGGAAGCCAAGAGGTCAGCCGTCACCACGCCGTGATCTTGGTGGAAAACGGCTTCCTTGCCGTACGCGATTTCGGCAGCCGCAACGGTACCTTCGTCAACGACGAGCCCGTACGCGGAGAACGGGAACTGAAGACCGGTGATCACCTGCGGATCGGGCCGCTGGAGTTCGAGGTCCAGATGACCGTCGGCGTCGGAGGCAAGAAGAAGCCCAAGGTTGCAAGTGTTCGCGAGGCGGCCGCCCGGACCGCCGCCCCCGGATCTGAGACCGACGACCTGGATATCGATGCCTGGTTCAACGAGGACAACGACGGCGGATTGGCCGCCTCGAAATCCGAAACCCAGGCAGGAGCACCGGACGATAATACGACCGTCATGTCGCAGGGCAAGGAAACGACTCCCAAGAATCCCGAGAAGAAGAAGTTCAATTTGGCGGCGCCTGCAATTGGCCTCCCTTCAAAGAAGACGGCGTCAAGCGAAGATGCCGCTTCCGATGTCCTTCGCAAACTCATGGGGCATTAATGGCGAACCGGATTACGCGGTAACACAGCATCTCGTACCCAAACTTCCCCCACAACTTGAAAAACGACTTTCCTTCAAGATCACTCGGCTGCACCGGTTCGGCCACGATTGCTTAACCCTTTGCTCTGAGTTTGCCACCGTGAAAGCTTCTCGCCCCTCCAAGAAATCGGCTGCTCTACTCGGCGTTGCGTTTGACAATAACGACGGTCATACGCGCCTGACTCGGGGCGACAACTTCGTCCTCGTCGGCGGCAGCCAAGAAACCCACTCGGTCATGCAGGAGACCGCGGTCAAGATCAACGAACATCTCACCCGCCGTGGGAAACGGCTCGAAGAGGCCTCGGTTACCGAGCTTCGCGACATATGCCAGCAGGTCGCCGAGCAGTCGCGCGACTGACTTGAGCCTCCCCCGGTTCCTCTGAGTGTCTATCGCAGGCATCCTGCCTGCCTCTTGGGTAAATGCCCCCTCTTGCGTGTTTTATGGCAGGTATTCCTTCCGTTTCACGGAGACGGCCGATTCGTTGGAGTCTCGGATTTGGCCGTAAAGGGACGACTGCCTCACCAAGTAGTCCAGGATACTCCGGGACGAGCCAATTCGCCGCCGGCTGGCTTATCGTCGATTCACCCAAACGTACATGGCATAACCGGAGCGGGTAGCGGATCCGCACAACCGATACAACCAGTGTCGTTTCCCCACGATCCCCATCATTCCCGCCTGTCTCAAGCCATTTTTCGGTGATATTTCGCAACAATGGTGTATCTTTTCTACATTGACACACCCCTTGCCGCCCCGAACCAGGAGCCTTCAAAGTGGCGACAACCAAGAAACCCTCCGCCAAAACGACCCGCACCAAGAAGAACAGCAGCACAGGATCGAAGAACCCTCCAAAAGACAACGCGAAAAAGACCTCGCGGAAGACCAAAAGCCCTTCGGCCGCCAATAGCGGCTCGAAGTCTTCCGTGACTGTCGATCGCCGGAAGAGTACAGATCGGCGCAGCGCAAATGACCGTCGGCAGAAGAGCGAGCCCGTTGCCGTCGAACGGCGGTCCGTCGAGCGGCGCAAGAAGGTCAACCGCCGTCGGCAGATCGACCCGACCACTTGCGAAAGGGACTACACGCCGGAAGAAGTCGAGTTCATGAACGCCCTGGACGACTACAAGCGCACCAGTGGCCGGATGTTTCCGACGTGCAGCGAGGTCCTGGAAGTCCTTCGTGACCTTGGGTACGCAAAACGGTCTGCCGACAGCACGGAATCTGAAGCCCAGTCGTCTGCCCCCGAACCGGAAGCCGAAACCCGGGGCGAAGCTGCCTTGGCTGTGGCAAACAGCGGGAACGATTCCCGTTGACCTTCTGCGGTAACGCTGGTAGCCGCTTCCCTGCCTGCCGTGAACCATCCGGGGCGGCGGCTCACAGCCAGCCATTCCCCATGTCGGCACTTGTATTACAAGAAGGCTGATTGCAGGCGACTTGATTCGAGGACCTAGGAATCCTTTTGCCCTTGCATTACGCGAAGGACTTCGTCGAGGATAAGGCCGTTCGTGCCAATCCCGTCGCCGCCTCCAATCGTCGCCTCACCTTGCCAGTCGGTGAATGTACCGCCGGCCTCCTGTAAAATTGTCAGCAGTGGTGCGGCATCCCAGACGGCCATTTGCGGGTCGACCATGAGTTCGGCCCGCCCGGTCGCCACCATCAGATAGCCGTAGCAGTCACCCCAGGTTCGTGTCAGCCGGGCAGCCGTCTGGAGGCGACAAAAGGCATCCGCCCGCCCCAATTCCCACCACAGACCAGTCTCGCTGGTAACAAACAGCGCCTGACGAAGCTGAGGACACGTGGAAACGCGGGCAGGCTGAGGCTGAGACTTGCCTTTGACGTACCATGCCCCGCCACCTTGGGCAGCATAGACAGACTCATCGGTGCCGGGAATACGGATGACTCCGAGAACCGGTTCGCCCTGGTACTCCATTCCCACCAGGGTGCCGAACAAAGGAACGCCGTGGATAAACGACTTCGTGCCGTCAATCGGGTCGACAATCCAACGGTAGGCGCTCTTTCCGGCCCGGTCCGGCAGTTCCTCTCCAAGAATCGAATCGTCGGGAAAAGCCTCGCTAATCCTTCGTCGGAGATGCTCCTCGGTACGGCGATCGGCAACAGTCACGGGCGAGTCGTCGGCCTTGCGCTCCACATGCAAATCTGCGATGCAGAAATGCTCCATCGCAATCCAACCAGCTTCCCTTGCAATCTCGACGGCGAGATTCAACCGTTCTTCGATTTCGGGCATCATGATCCGCTACTCCAGCCCCTGGCAGGCCCATCTCCGTCGAGCCTTTCGGCCCCACCGTTCCCACTACGGTGGCACTAGTGTAGCATTGCCCCTGGCATCCGGCAATACAGCGGAACCGGTCCGTAGGCAACCGATCTCCGCACTGGTAACCGACAGTGCCTTAGCCTGTAAGGATACACGAACGGTCGATAGAGCCACGCGGTTAGCTGTCAGATGAGGCACTCGAAGCCGGCAGTAGATCCGCCAGTTTTACGGTATCCAACTGTCGCCGCACCGAAGTTGCTACCTCCTCAAGGGTTGCATTCAGCTTCCGGCTCGACTCATCAGTCAATCCGTCGCTGACCGGCATCGATGACGTAAGCGGTCCGTCGATTGCCTCGATTACCTCAAGCAGAGAAATCTCTTCGGCAGGCCGGTCCAGCCGGTAGCCCCCATCCACCCCACGGGTGGATGACAGAATCCCTCGCGCCACCAAATTGCGCAAGATCTGTAGCAGAAACCGTTCCGGCATCTTCCCGTCAGCCGCAAGACGGCTGCAGGGAATCGGCACTTTAGAGGCCTCTTGGGCTAACTGAAGCGTTGCCTGAAGAGCATAGGCCACCGTTCTGGATAGCTTCATGGCGCTGCGAAGCTCCTGGGTTGTATATTAACAAGTTTAACAGCCGGAACAGAGGAATTCCAGGAGGGGTTCCTGAAAGATCGCTATATTTTCAAAAACAAGGTGGGAACATAGGCCTAAAGCAACCATGCCGTGCAGGTTGCATACCACCTATAAGAACGAAAACTTACACTTCAGAAGGGCTCAAGACACGCTGTTCACCGCGAAGATTCCGCTGGAATACATCCGCAAAACGAAACTTCGCTGCGCACAATGGTGATTTTTACTAAAGTGCTACGGTAATGTCCAGTCCCGGGTTCGGAAAGCCGTCGATCAGACATCCACCAGATTCGTGTCGGATTGCGACCACACATCGGTAACCCCCGACCGTTTCCGAGGATTCTTGACAAGCCACTCTGACCGCGGTAGTCTCACGCATGGCCCCCCCTCCCTACTGGAGTGCAACTACCATGAAACGAGATGCTTCGCTCCACCGTCGTGACTTCTGCCGCATGGCCGCTGCTGCTTCGGCGGTTGCCGCCTTTTCAGGTTCACTGCGGGCCGAAGGCGCCAAAACGTCTTCGTACGTGTGGATTGATGTGCACACCCATCTGGGCATCCCTATGCTCCGTGATAACGCGCTCACAGTCAAAATGATGCTCGACTGGATGGATGAACATCATATCGAGAAGGTTGTGGTGCTTCCGCTCGTTTCGCCGGAGGGCTGGATGTACCCGATCATGTCCGACTGGGTACTCGAGCAAACCAAACCGTACAGGGACCGACTGCTGCCGTTTGTCGATATTGATCCGCGTCAATTGGGCTACCTTCGTGGCCGAAAAGGGGCACTCGACATGCTCAGAAGGTACTTGGATGCCGGCGCGGTCGGAGTTGGCGAGCACAAGTGCGGCGTTCCGTTCGACGATCCACAGAATCTGGAGTTCTTCTCGGCGGTGAGTGAATTGGAACTCCCACTGCTGTTTCATATGGACACGGTTCGCAATACCGACAAACCAGGATTGCCCGGCCTGGAGAAAGCGTTGCAAGCGGCGCCGAAAGCGCGGTTCATCGGTCATGCAAATGGATGGTGGGCAAGCGTGTCTGGCGACTGTACGCCGGAGGATATGGGCGCCTATCCCAAACGCCCGGTCACGCCCGGCGGCGCCGTCGATCGCCTGTTCGACGCCTATCCGAATATATTCGGCGACCTTTCTGCCGGAAGCGGGTGCAACGCCATTACGCGAGACAAACAGTGGGGCCGCGACTTCCTTATTCGCCGCGCCGACCGACTCATGTTCGGTACCGACTACCTCGGAATCGGGCAGAGCATCCCTCAGTTCCAGGCACTAAAGGAGTTCGACCTCCCGGCGGACGTCCAGGAGACGATCTGCCGCAAGACGGCGGAGAAGGTGCTGAACTTGGGATAAGGCCGGGAACCAAGTCAGGTCTTCCCGACGGTTCGAAAAGAAGAGGAGGATTGTCCCCATGCCGTTCGTCACCCTCCTGTTTCGCCTACTCGCCATGATATGGGCACTGCCCTACACGTTGCTCGGCCTGATCGTTGGCGTTGGGGGCCTTTGCTCGGGTGGCCGCGTGCGCGTGCATGGGTGCGTTATCGAATTCCATGGTGGCGGCGTGCGGTGGCTGCTTGAACGGTTCTTCCATGGCGAAGGTGCGATGGCGCTGACGCTGGGCCACACGATTCTGGGCCAAACGGCCGCCGCACTGGAGATTGCTCGGGACCATGAACTCGTTCACGTCCGGCAGTTCGAGCGATGGGGACCGCTGATGGGACCTGCCTACTTGGGGTGTTCGCTGGCTCTCTGGCTTGCCGGCCGAAGACCCTACCGCGACAATCCGTTCGAGCGACAAGCATATGGACAAGAGCGGAGGCGATGCGAGACGATTCTTGTTTCTGCGAGGGCATCTACTTCTTGCGATTCATCTCCGGTTACATTAGCCTTGGGTGCACAGAAGACGCATCCTTCAGCACCAGCCCCTGACGACCACGGCGCGGATTTCAGCCACCCTCTCCCCAGGTGAACGAGGCCGACCATGAACACCTTGCGTGCGCTCTCTGCTTTCTTCCTCGCGGCAGGACTCCTCTTCACGCCCACCGCCAGGGCCGCCATGCCCGACCGCTATGATGTGACCTGGGAATCGCCCAGCGCCGATGCCAACGGATCGATGCCCCTTGGTAACGGCGACATCGCTCTGAATGCGTGGATTGAGCCGTCCGGCGAACTCGTGTTCTATATCTCCAAGACCGATGCGTGGGGCGACAACGCGCGGCTTCTCAAGGTCGGCCGGGTGCGAGTGGCATTCGACCCACCGCTGCCAACCGAGACGTTTCGCCAGACGTTGCGGCTTCGGCAAGGAACCCTGGAAGCGGTCTTCGGCCAAGAAAGAGAGACGACAACCTTGCGTCTGTGGGTGGACGCCAATCACCCGGTAATCTACGTGAAGACCGGCGGAAACATGCCTCGCACGGCCACGGCCTCGATCGAGTTGTGGCGGAACGAACCGTTCGAACTGCCGAGCATCGAAGTCAGCGACGTGCAGATCGACCGATCGCAGCCGGGAGGAAAGCACGGTCCGACTATCGTCGAGCCCGACACGTTGATCGATCATTTGACCGATCGGATCGGCTGGTATCACCACAACGTCAAGTCGATTGGACCGGCCGATCACGCCAGGACGCAGGGAATGACCGGTTATGATCGTCCCGACCCGCTTCTGCATCGAACGTTCGGCGCGGTAATCACCGCCGACTCGGCCCAACGCCTGGACAACCGGCGTCTGCAGTTGGGACCCTCGGCCGGGCATTGCTTCAGCATCTTCGTGCTGACCCGGCATCCGTCAACTCCCCAGCAATGGCTCGCTGCGATGGAGCAAACCATCTCGGACGTCCAGCGTCGGACCTTCGACGTTCGCCGGTCGGCACACGAGCGATGGTGGGCCGCTTTCTGGAACCGCAGTTGGATTGACGTGACCAGTCGCGACGACAGTACAATCGCATCGCTGATTCCCGAAAGCAACTTCGATGTGAAGATCGGGATCGACCGGTCGGGCGGCAGCCGGTTCGCCGGGCAGTTCGGACGCGTGAGCATTCTCGACACGGCGCTCGACGATGTCGAAATCGCCAAGCTGTCTCAGACGCCGCACGATCAAACCTTGTCCGATCGGCGCGGACTGCTTGTTTCGGCCATGCCGCAAGTCGGGCACACGCTTGGAGGCTCCACCGACTGGACGTTTGCCGAAGGCATGACGATTGAAGCCTGGATCAACGCCCCCAACGGCGGCCGGATTGTCGATCGGATTACGCCGGGCGGGGCCGACGGGTTCCTGTTCGACACGCATCCCAAGAACTCTTTGCGTCTGATTGTCGGCCGGCAGACACTCGTCACCCAAAATGTACTGCCGGCCGACCGGTGGGTTCACGTGGCCGCGGTGGTGAACAACAAGACGGGGGAGATCAAGACGTACGTCAACGGCAAAGTGGCCGCGGGAGGGGGCGCCATCGGCGGCGACGAGGGCCTCGTGATCAGCCGTGCCTACGCACTGCAGCGTTTTATTGACGCCTGTGCCGGCCGGGGGCGATACCCGATCAAGTTCAACGGCTCGATCTTCACCGTGCCATATCCCGGCAAGCCTGGCGATGGCGACTATCGCCGCTGGGGACCGGGCTACTGGTGGCAGAACACGCGACTGCCCTA
The DNA here is from genome assembly GCA_040772845.1 of Thermoguttaceae bacterium. Lineage (GTDB taxonomy): Bacteria > Planctomycetota > Planctomycetia > Pirellulales > Thermoguttaceae > PWXP01. Next base: position 1,391,824 of record JAXGXG010000001.1, on the reverse strand, counting down.
CCTGAGCATGTGCGCGGCAGGCGACTTCGAGATGATGGAGCCGCTCATGCGAATGTATGTCGATGATATCCTGCCGCTGGCCCGCTATCGTACGCGGCATTACTTCGGCCACGGCGGAGCCTACTATCCCGAATGTATCCACTTCTGGGGTGACGTGTTCAATGAAACCTACGGCTGGACGCCTTTCGAAGAACGGGAAGACAAGTTGCAGGTGAGCGGCTGGCACAAATGGGAATGGGTCTCCGGCCCCGAGCTTGTGTTCATGATGTTCGACTACTACGATTACACGCGCGACCGGTCGATGCTTCAGAAGCGGCTCTTGCCGACTGCAGACGCGGTGCTCAGGTTTTTCGACGAACACTATGCGACCGACGCGGACGGCAAGCTGGTGATGCATCCCGCTCAGGCGTTGGAAACCTGGTGGGACTGCACCAATCCGATGCCCGAGTTGGCCGGGCTGCATGCATTGATCGCCCGATTGCAGGCGTTGCCGAACGACTTGACCACACCCGAGCAGCGGCAGTTCTGGAAGACGCTCGAAGACAAGCTCCCCCCGCTTCCCACTTGCGAGGTGGACGGAGAAACAGCCCTGGCCCCTGCCGAGCAGTTTGCCAACAAGCGAAATATCGAAAACCCGGAACTCTACGCGGTATTCCCCTTCCGCCTGGTTTCGTTCGAGAAGGACAACGTGGCCATGGGGACCGCGGCGCTTAAACACCGCGGAGATCGGGGGAACTCCGGCTGGCGTCAGGACGACATCTTCATGGCCTATCTTGGCCTGGCCGACGAGGCCCGCAAGAACCTGGTGGGGCGAGCAAGGAATCACCACCGCGACTCACGGTTTCCTGCGTTCTGGGGGCCCAACTACGATTGGATTCCCGACCAGGACCATGGCGGTGTGCTTATGAAGGCCCTGCAAGCGATGCTCCTTCAGCCCGATCCCTACTCCGAGATGATCTACCTGCTGCCTGCCTGGCCGAAGGATTGGGACGCAAGCTTCAGGCTACACGCGCCGAACCAAACGACGGTTGAGTGCGAGTTCCGGGACGGCCGGATCGCGAAACTGATTGTGACTCCGGCTGAACGCCGCAAAGACGTGGTTGTTGTGGAGCGTGTTCCGTGACTCTGGGGTGTCGGCGTTTGCACCCGCGGCGACGAGCGGTTATGCTGAGGGCATTGCCTTCCTTGCTCCATACAAGTCTTGGGCGCCACCGTGTCGGGCTGCCGAGTCGGGGCAGTGGTCGGTGGGCTACCATCCCACCTCCCGTGCGAATCCTGCTTGTAGCTGGCTGACCACGGTTCCTGCGGGACAAGCCCGCAAGTGGCCTTCGCGACTCGGACTTGTGTGTAACAACGAGAGGCACTGTGTTGGGTTTCATTTTCTCAAGAAAGAAGCACGAAAGAAGGAAGTCCTGCCATGTTGCGAGTTTCGCGAGTTGCCTGCCTGTTCGCCCTGCTGTCTGCTATCCTTGCATCGATCAGCCTTGAAGCGGCCGAGATCAAGGTTGTTACGGATCGGCCCGATGCGTTGTACAAGACAGGCGAGGAGGTGCAGTTCCTGATTACCGTGACAGACGGCGATACCCCTGTCACCACGGGAAAGATCGCCTATGTACTCACGAACGACGGACTCGACAAGCTTGCCGACGGTGCGTTGGAACTTGGCGATAAGCCGGCCGTGGTCAAAGGCGCGCTGGACAGGCCGGGGTTTCTGCAGTGTGAGGTCACCTACCATGCTGCCGGTGATAAGCCGTGTCGCGCCATGGCCGGCGCCGGCGTCTCGCCAAACGACATTCCGCCCAGCATGCCTGTTCCCGGCGATTTCGATCAGTTCTGGGCCGACCAGAAGGCGCAACTGGCCAAGGTCCCGATGAACCCCACGCTCACACCCGTTGCGGTAAGTAATGCCGATATCGAGTGTTTCGACGTGCAGCTTCAGTGCCTGGGCGGCGCGCCGGTCTCCGGCTACTTCGGCAGGCCGAAGAATGCGAAACCAGGCAGCCTGCCGGCCATCCTCTGGGTGCATGGCGCCGGCGTTCGCAGTTCGAGCTTGGGCAATGCAATCTCGGGCGCCGGGCGTGGTATGCTTTCGATGGACATCAACGCCCACGGTATTCCCAACGGCAAGCCGGCCGAGTACTACGAGGAGCTGAAGCAGGGCGCGTTGAAGGATTACCGAATAGCCGGGCGAGAAAGCCGTGATGCGATCTACTTCCGTGGCATGTACCTCCGGCTGGTTCGGGCGATCGATTTCCTCACGTCGCAGCCTGAGTGGAACGGCAAGACGCTTGCCGTAGTCGGGCACAGCCAGGGTGGCGGACAGGCCCTGGCGGCCGGTGGATTGGACCCGCGCGTCACAGTCATCGGCGCCGGCGTGCCGGCCATCTGCGATCACACGGGCCGGGCGATCGGGCGGATCAACGGCTGGCCGAAGCTTGTGCCCATGGGTAGCGACGGCAAGCCGGAGCCCCTGAGTCTGGAGGCCTCGCGCTACGTCGATGCCGTGAACTTCGCCAGCCGGTGCAAGGCGGACGCCATCATGAGTGTTGGTTTCATCGACCGCACCTGCCCGCCTACGACCAACTACGCCGCTTACAATCAACTGCAGGGCAGGAAGCAGGTAATCAACAAGCCGCTGATGGGCCATTCGGCAACCTCGGACATCCACCAGGCGTTCCTGGAGTTCATCGAGGCGAGTTTTGAGCGGCATTCGGACGGCAAGTGAGGACTGCCCGGAAAGCGTCCACCGCAATCCAGCCGTTACATAGCGGTACTCATTGCCGCTGTATCGGAATAGAAGCGGTTCGGAGGAGACCGTGGTTTCATGTTCGTGACCTGTTGCGATGACAGCGGGCCGATTGCGGGAATAAATAGCACACATGGCGCATCTCTATGTATAGCCAACCCGTTGCGACGAGATTGCGAAACGGTTCTGGCGTGACACGAAGAGTTGTCTTGGCGACAAGCTTGGGAGCAGCGTTTCTGTTGCGACGGCCCGGCGCGAGCCGGCGGTCGAGGGATGGCGCCGCTGTCTCCAGAAACACTGTCTACCGTCTGCGCGAAAGGTCCAGTTATGCGATTACGCAATGTCGTCGCCATCGTTCTTGCCGGGGCAATTGCGATTGCCGGCTGCAGCGGACAGCAAGACTTGTCCCGGCATCAGATTTCGTCTGCGGCGAAAATGCCGGAGCCTGCGGCGACAACACCGGAGTCTGCGGCCGAGCAAGTCGCCGCGGATGCGTCGAGTGCCGGGATTGAAGCAGGCGAACCGCAAGGCAAGCCGTCGGGTGGCGACAACGAACCGATTGCCCGAAAGATCATCTACCGGGCGAACCTCGATCTGATCGTCGAAGATTTCAGCGGCATTCCAAAACAGGTTGAGACCCTGGCGACGCGACACGGCGGATTCGTGGCCGGTTCCTCGCTCTCCGGGTCCGCCGGCTCGCCTCGGAGCGGAACCTGGACCGTACGAGTTCCCGTTGGTAGTTACGGAACCTTCCTGGAAGAGGCTCAGAAGCTTGGCGAGTTCCGCACGCTTCATTCCGAGTCCGAAGAGGTCACAGGCGAGTTCTACGACGTGCAGACGCGCATTCGCAACCGGAAGATCGCCGAGGAGCGACTGCTTGCACTGCTTCAAGAGCGAACTGGTCAGTTGGACGACGTCATCAAGATTGAACAACATCTGTCGCAGGTGCGGGAGGAAATCGAGCGGCTCGAAGGACGGCTTCGCGTGCTCGGCAACCTGACCGCGTTTTCCACGGTCACAATTTCCATCCACGAAGTCCAAGGCTATGCTCCACCCCAAGTCGCCACGTTCCGACAACGAGTTCACCGTGCCTGGGCCGACTCACTGAACAGCATGCGAGTTGCCGGAGAAAACGCAGTCATCCTGCTGGCGGCGTTGGCCCCGTGGCTGATCGTCCTGGCGATTCCGTTGGCGTTCGTCGTTTGGATCGGTTGGCGATGGTATTCCCGATTGCGGAGGTAACCTTGGTGTCGCCGCTTCAACCTTCCTCGAGTTCCGCCATGACTTCGTCGGGGATGTTGAAGTTGGAGGCGACGCTCTGGACGTCGTCGTGATCGTCGAGCCGCTCCATGAGTTTCAGGGCCTTGCGGGCCGTATCGGCGTCGAGATCGACGGTGGTCTGAGGTATCTTGGCCAACTGGCTCGCCTCGGGTTCGATTCCGGCCTGTTTCAGGGCCGCGGATACGGTCTCGTAGGCGGAAGGATCGCAGGTAATCTCGAAACTGTCGCCATCTCGGCGCACATCGTCGGCGCCGGCTTCGAGCGCCAGTTCCATGAGCGTGTCTTCGTCGGTCTGAGCGGCCGGGATCAGGAACAGCCCCTTCGATTCGAACATCCAGGCTACGCAGCCGGTGCTGCCCAACTTGCCGTCGGACATTTCAAAGATTTTCCGGATTTCCGGCGCGGTGCGATTGCGATTGTCGGTAAAGATTTCGCACAACACGGCTACCCCGCCGGCGCCATAGCCCTCGTACACAACTTCTTCAATCATGTCCGAATCGAGTTCGCCGGTGCCTTTCTTGATGGCTCGCTCGATGTTGTCCTTGGGCATGCTCACGGCCTTGGCGTCGTCGATGGCATAGCGGAGCCGCAGATTGGCATCGGGATCGCCCCCGCCCATCTTGGCCGCTACGATGATGGCCTTCGACAACTTGCTCCACATCTTGCCTCGTTTGGCGTCGACGAGAGCCTTCTTGTGCTTGATGCCTGCCCAGTGGGAATGACCCGCCATAAGTACCTCATTTTTTCAAAGGGGACAACTTCTTTTCCACGGCGTCTGCCTTCGCTGCTTCGTCTGCCTTCCGAAACGCCTCCACGGCCCGTTGCCAGGCGTCTCGGGCCTTGTCGGTCCGGTCGATACGCAGCAAGGCGTCGCCCAAGTGATCGAGAATCGTCGGGTCCGGTTCTTCGTCCAGACCGACGGCTTTTTCCAGTTCGACAACGGCCTCTCCGTACCGGCCGAGGCGATAGTAGACCCAACCAAGGCTGTCGCGAAATGCAGAGTTTTCAGGCTCCGCTGCGACCGCCTGCTCGATCATTTCCAACGCCAAATCCAGTTTCTCGCCCTGGTCGGCCCACAGGTACCCCAAGTCGTTCATGGCGCCCGGGTCGCCGGGAAACTCGTCCAGGATCTCTTCGAGCCAGGACTCTGCCTCGTCGAGATCGCCCTCGACGACATACAGGCTCGACAGGATCAGCCTTGCCTGGCGAAGTGCGTCGCGGGTATCGGGCGAGTTGTGATCGTCGCCGAATTGTTTGATCATGCGACGATACGCCTCGATTGCCTCGCGATTTCGGCCGGCATGATGCAGGACCCAGCCGATGCGTGCGTGGAACCGGGGAACATCCGGCGCGAGGTCCACGGCCTTTCTCGCCGCCGCAAGAGCCTCGTCGGTCCGCCGGTCCAGTTCCAGAGCGCCAGCCAGGTAGAAGTGGAACAAGGAGCGACTCTTCGCATGTTCCACCTGCTGAATTGCACGGCGAAAAACGCGCACCGCCATGGCCGGTTCGTCACTCACCAGGAGCCCAACGCCCCACAGGACAAACATCTCGGCGGCAGCCTCGGGACGTGCGGCAACAGCGGCCTCAAAGCAGTCTCCGGCCGCCTCGAACCGCCCGCCCTCCAGCGAGAGAATCGCAACGGCAATCGCAGTCCCGAAGTCCAACTTGCCATCTTCTTCCGCCTGCCGCTTGCGAACAAGCTCGATGAGTTCGCCCAGTAAGTCCGTGTCGCCGGCAATCACCTTGCCTTCCGAGCCAAGAGCATCGAGTGTCCCGGTCTTGTCGGCCAACTCGGCCAGGACGCGCAGCAGCAACTCGACCTGGCCGCTTCTTCGGTACGTCTCCACCAATCCGCGAAAACTGATCAGCGACGGCGATATCTGCCGCAACGCGTCATACTGTTTTGCGGCCTCGTCAAACTTCCCCGCTTCGCGATACTGCTCCGCGAGGATCAGTCGCAATGCAGGCTGGTCCTCTTGCAGTTCCAGCAGAGCTTCCAATCGCGGCAGAATGTCATCCTCGCGATTGAGGCGGCGGAGCGTCGAAATGAGCATGACAAAGGGGCGAGCATCGTCCGTTTCCAGGCCGTTCCGGAAGGCAGTCTCAAGTGACGCCAAGGCTTTTTCCGGCTTCTCCTCCTGGAGATACACGCCTGCACAGTTCACCTGGTATCGCCCCGGTTGCGGTTTTGCCTTGTTCGCCTTCTCGTACGCCGCCAGAGCTTCCTTCGGTCGCCCTGCCGCCGAGAAGCAATCGCCCATCAATTCGCAGGTCAATGCCGCATCGCCGAGCAAGACCTTCTTCGTTTCGTCGTCGAGGGCGTAGTCCTTCGGATTCTCGATCGCATGGAGCACTTTTGCGAAATGGTCGGCTGCCATTTTGTTGCGATCGATCAGATGGTACAGCCGCCCCAACTCCATTCGGAGAAGGATGTCGGCCGTCGTTTCGTGCTGTTCACCGCGTGACTGGAGGGCCCGTTCAAACAGTTGGACCGCCTTCTCCCAATCTCCCTGTTCGGTCAGATAGATGCCCAGCCGCCGCAATAGAACGGGATCCGCCTCTTCCAGTTCAGCCGCAAGCAAGGCATAGCGAACGGCCACTGCCGGCCGCTTCAACTGGAACGCCAAGGGGACAATCGCCCGTGCAATGGTCGGCGACGTCGGATCGTACCGCAGGGCCCGCTGATACAGTCGCAGCGCCGACCCCAGTTCTCCCTGCTGCTGCGCCGAACGCGCCGTGGCAAACAAAGTGATCGCTTCCAGACGCCGCTGTTCGACCGCGGAGCGCAGTTCGGCAGGCGTGAACCGTTCGGGGACTTCCTGAAGGTCGGGCGCGGCGGAGGGCACAAGACTCTTGGAATCGGCCGATAGGCAGTCTGGCGGCAGTCCGAGCAGTCCGGACACAACAACAAACGCCCGTGCCACGTCGGCCGGCCGGGAAAGTCGGCTCAAGAAACCAGAATACACGACACACGCTCCCCTTCTCATCAAGTCAATCGGCGAACGATCGTTGCGGCGTTTGCGGTGACGCGCATTGCGCCCATGAATGCACCGCTGGCGGTCATGGGCAGGCTGCCGTCGTCAGGCGGCATCGCCTCACAAGCAGCATGGATGCTTCGTCGTTCTTCGCAGCATTGTCCTCGCCGCGCCAAAAAAACCAGTCTTCCCCCGGCAAGCCCTTACCGCGGCTTCCGTTTGGTAAGCTTATCGGACGCCGACTTGCCGGTCGCGGCATCGGCCTGCTTGGCGCTCTTCTTCTTGCCTCCGGCAGCCGACTTCCCGCGAGTCGCCTTGCTTTTGGGCTTTTCCCCCTCAGCCGACGAGCCATCGGTCGCCGGCTCCTTCTTCTCGGAAGCTACCTTCCTGGCCGCGGATTGAGCCTTCTTTGCGTCGCGGCGACTTGGGAGCCGGGATTCACATTCCGGATTCACTTCGAGCAGGAGGGCTCGCATCTTCGGCGCGTAGGGATTGGCCGCGAAGTCGGCGCCCAACTGATGCAACAATGAACCGAACTCCATTCCCTTTGCCTTCGCAATTGCTCGCTCCAATCCGGCGACCGTGCCCGAGGCCAGGTCATCCTCCGTGGCAAGATCCATCGCGCACAGCGCTCGCAAGGTTCCGATGTCGACCGGAATAGCATGCCCGCCCAGCCCGGCCTGCACCACGTAAGCAATGACGAAATGATCCGTGCCTTCGAGCTTTTCCAACCATTGGACCGTCGGTCCCTGATTCTGCTTGCGAAGGCCCTCGAGATCGAAGGTGAAATTATCCTCAAACAGGCTGTGGAGTACACGCTTTACCCGGTTGGCCGCTCGCCGCGGATCCGGCAGGCTGGCCATGACCTCGGCCAACTCGGCAATGGAAGTGACGCGAACCTCATTCCAGTCGAAAAACGTGTGCACCAGCCCGGCGAAACTCTCTTCGGCCGGTTCGTAATGGGCATCTTCCAGCACGCAGGCGAACAACAAATGCTCCAGGACCGAACGTTGGGAATCGGCGGCAACCGGTTTGTAATGCTTCTTAAGAATTTTGTGCAAATGGACGAACTGGGTGGTACGGCTCTCAGATGCCATCGCGTCAGGCCCCTACATGGAAAGTTTCATTGGTCGACAGGCGGCTCCGGAGTGTCCTCCGCACTGTCGGGTTCATCGAATTCACCGGGCCAGCCGGCCCCATCCTCGGCATCCTCCTCGGCATTGTCTGGCCCATCGTCGGCCTCGGACGGCAGTACCTCACGGAGAATCGAGGCAATTTCGATCGATCGCTTCACCCCTTGATCCAGCAAGAAGGTAATCCGTGGGGTATAGCGCATATCGATGCGATCCGCAATGCGCGATTGGAGAAATCCGGCCGCCGACTGTAACCCCTTCAAGCACAGCCTCTGTTGCGTATCGCTGCCCATGACCGAGACATGGACCTTGGCATACCGCAAATCGTCGGAGACCTCGACGCAAGTCACCGTCACATCCCGGACGCGAGGATCCTTGATTTCCTGCAAGATTGCCATGCCGACAACCGCACGGATCGCCTGGGCAGCCTTCTGTGAACGTCGAGAAGCCATAGTGTATTCGTCCGGGAACCGTAGGGAGGTAAGGGAGCCGACTACATCAGGTAAGGGCCGCCGAGGCAAGCGTACGTCGTACTTCTTCAACTCGGTAGACTTCGAGAATGTCGCCCTCCTTGATGTCGTTGAACCCTCGCAACTTCATACCACACTCCATGCCGGCACGAACCTCTTTGATGTCGTTCTTCTCTCGTCGCAAGGAATCAAGCTGGTAATCGCCGATGATCCGACTGTCCCGGATCACGCGAACGCGCCCGTCGCGCTGGATCAGGCCGGCGAGTACCTGGCAACCCGCCACGGTCCCCATCCGGCTGATTTGGAACACCTGCTTGACCAATGCCCGTCCCAGTTCAACCTCCTGCTTCTCGGGACGCAACATACCTTCCAGGGCGGCCTTGAGCTCGTCGGTCACCTGGTAGATGATGTCGTAACGTCGAACCTGAACGCCGCGCTGGTCTGCCAATTGGCGGGCGCCTTCGTCCGGCACGACATTGAAGGCGATGATTACGGCGTCCGATGCATCGGCCAGGTGGACATCCGCTTCGGTGACTCCGCCGACCGTGGCCTGAAGCACGCGAATCTGCACCTCGGGATGTTCCAGCTTCGTAAGCTCCTTGCGGATGGCCTCGATCGAACCGCGAACATCGGCACGGAGGATGATATTGAGTGTCTGCACCGCGTCCTGTTGCCCCAGGCGTTCGTACAACGTTTCCAGGGTAACGTGGGGTCGCGTACCGGCGAGTTCGCGTTCGCGCATTTGATGCGCCCGCTGCTGGGCCAGATGGCGGGCCTGGGTAATGTCATCAAGCACGTAGAACCGATCGCCGGCTCCCGGCGCCTCGTTCAGCCCAGTCACGTTCACGGGGAAGGACGGGCCGGCTTCCTCGTGGCGTTGCCTCGGCTTCAACGTGTCGTACATGGCCTTCACGCGCCCGTACGCAGAACCGCAGACGATCACGTCACCGACCTTCATGGTGCCGTTCTGCACCATAAGCTTGGCCACAACCCCGCGCCCTTCGTGCAGTTCAGCCTCAAGACAGGTGCCGATCGCAGGACGGTTGGGATTGGCCTTATATTCGTGCAGTTCGGCCACCGTCAGCAACGTTTCGAGCAATTCGTCAATACCCTGTCCTGTAATGGCACTCGTCTTGATGACTTCCGTTTCGCCGCCCCATTCGCTGGGAAGCAGATCGTTTGCGGCAAGTTGCTCGTACGCTCGCTGCGGGTTCACGCCGGGAATATCAATTTTGTTCAGCGCCACGACGATCGGCACGCCGGCTGCCCTGGCGTGACTGACCGCCTCTTCCGTCTGCGGCATCACGCCGTCTTCCGCCGCGACGACGAGCACGGCAATATCGGTGACATTTGCCCCACGCGCCCGCATTTCGGTGAATGCTTCGTGGCCCGGAGTATCGACAAACGCAATGGCGCCGCTCTCCTTCTCGACGCAGTAAGCGCGGATGTGCTGAGTAATCCCGCCTTTTTCCCCCGAAACCACGTCAATCTCGAGGATCTTGTCCAGTAAGGACGTCTTTCCGTGGTCTACGTGACCAAGGAACGTCACGATGGGCGGTCGCGGCCGGAGGTTCTCTGCTGCATCATCCTGCTCAAGTTGACTAATGACAATCTCTTCCAGATCGACGGCGTGGCGGAAATCGACTTCGATGCCCAGGTCGCTAGCGAGCAACTCGGCCGTCTCGGGCTCCAATTCGGCATTGATATTGGCCAGGGTTCCCAGACTCATGAGTTGCCGAATCACATCGCGAGCGGCAACGCCGAGCGCTTCGGAGAAACTGCGAACGGTACACGGCAATTCCACAACGACGTTACTCTTGCGGGGGGCGGCCGTATTCGTTCCGGTCCGACGAATCCTGGTTCGCCGGCGTACGACGGGAGTGCCGCCGTCTTCGTCGCTGCCGTTCTTCCGGTTTCGTGCGCTGGCGCTCTTCTTTCGTTTCAGTTGCCGTTGTTCTCGGCCTCCGAGGGTCGTTTCTTTTTCGTCAAAAACATCATTCGACCGCGCCCCGCGGCGTCCCCGATCGCGAACAGGGGCATCCGTCTCTTTCTCGCTCCGCGTCGGCTTTGCGGCCGCGCGTCCCCCCTTCTGCTCCGCAGCCGCCTTCTTCCGCTTTTCTTCGTGCTTCCGCAAGTGCTCTTTCAGCGGCTTGGACCCGGCCTTCCCTGCACGGATTGCGTCCAGCGGCAATCGAATATCCGGCTTCTGCGGCGCCGGTTCGTCGCGTTTCGATTTCGATTCTTTCGGCGTCTTTGAAACGGGCAAGGGCGCCAACTTGATCGAGCGAACAGGCTTCGTGGGCGCCTTGGGCGACTTCCCGCCTTTACTGCTCTTCGTTGGCTTCAACGTGGGAACCTTCGAGGGGATTGCTGCACGCTGAGGCGCCATCGGGGGAGCCATATCGGCGCCAGGTGCTTCGGGCATCGGCCCTTTCGCGGCCGACTCGGGCGTGCGAGGAGATTCGGGCGCCTTTGCCGCAACGGGCTCGACGGCAGGCTCTTGCGTAACGGGCTCCTGGGGAGCAGGCGTTTCTTCGGCAGGCTTTTCGGGGGCGGGTTCCTCGCCGCCAGGCGTTTCCGCTTCGGCTTTCTTCCGGCCCTTCGCCGGCTTGGCAGACAATACAGGGATTTTGCCCCCTGCGGCGCCGACGGGTGCTATATAGTCGCTACGGCTGATGGGGCGGGACGGTTCGGCGCCTGCCGCCCTCGCTGCCGGTCCTGCGGCGCTTCGCTTCGGCTCGTTGACGACGGCCTTGATCCGCTCCACCTCCTCATCCGAGAGACTGGCCAGCGCAGACCCCTTCCCCTTAATCCCCGCCTTGTCACAGATTTCGACGAGGACCTTACTATCAAGGTTCAGTTCCTTGGCCAAAGTGTAAATGCGGACGGCCAACTCAGTTCTCCCTTCTTCGCGAGCGCCCTTTTGATGCAGGTCACTCGCGACCATGAATGCTTTCTCACATACGCACTTCCTCCTGTTGCATCGGCGTCCCAACGCACCGACGATTGCAGGCCCCCACCCCCCTGGAGTCCGGATCAAAAATCCGGCATCTTGCGACCCGGCGACCACAGGCCCCGGCTCGCGATTCTACGACATCAGCCATCGGAAGGGGAAGCCTCTGACGACGACCGCTCCGTTTCCTCCCCGGTGTCGACCGGCGACCCCATGGCTGCGTTTCCGGCGGCCGAGTCTTCGTCGCCGGCATCTTCGGGCCCGGCGCCTTCGGAAACTGCCTGTTGGTCCACCGCATCGGCGTCTTCCGGCAGGGCATCGTCCCCGATTGTCTTTTCCTCATACGGCTGGCTTGCGACTTCTTCCTCATCCCCGGTTTCAAGGGCCGTAACTTCCGCCGCTTCGACAGAATCGTCCGTTGCAGTCTCAGCGTCACCCGCCGCTTCCTCTTCGGATTCGGCCGCTCTCAGGCGGTCCTGTTCTCGCTGGCGCCGTCGCTGTTCGCTCGCTGCCCGCTCAGCCTCTTCGGCCTTCATCTCGGCCTGTTTGACGATCTTGCCGACTTGCTCCTCCGAGAGCCCTCCCATCTCCATGAGATCGTCCGGCTCAATGATGGACAGGTCATCGTAGGACAGGAACCCTTCGCCCACCAACCGCTCGGCCAACTCGTCCGAGACACCGTCTACTGCGGCATAGCCGCCAACCGCCTGCTCGATCTGTTCGTCGAGTTCCTCGCGAGTCATGATCTCGATGTCCCAGCCGCACAGCTTGCTGGCCAGCCGCACATTCTGGCCTCGGCGGCCGATGGCCAAAGACAACTGGTCCTCCCGCACCAGCACAATGGCGCGGCCGAGCATCTGGCACAGGATCACTTCTTCCACTTCGGCCGGCTGCAGCGAATTTGGAATGAGCACTTGCATATCATCGCTGTACCGAACGATATCGATGCGTTCGCCGGCCAATTCGTCGACAATATTCTTGATCCGGTTCCCGCGCACTCCCACGCATGCGCCAACGCAATCAATGCGTTGGTCGCTGCTCCATACGGCCACTTTCGTCCGGTACCCGGGCTCGCGTGACATGGCGCGAATCTCGATCACTCCTTCACCGATTTCGGGAATCTCTTGCTCGAACAGCCGCTGTACAAGCTGTGGCTTGGTGCGACTGAGGATCACCCGCACACGGCTGCCGAGTTTCTTCACCTCGTACACGGTGGCGCGAACACGTTCGTTGACGTGATGGGTTTCACCGGGAATCTGCTCCCCCCGCGGCAAGATGGCTTCGGTATTCGGCAGAGAGACATAGCCGGTCCCGCCCTCATACCGCTGAATCACCCCGGTCACCAACTGCCCGATCTGCTCTTCATACTCCTCATAGAGCGTATCGCGTTCGGCCTCGCGAATCTTCTGGATCATCACCTGCTTGGCCATCTGCGCGCCAATGCGTTCGGCCATCTGCTCCGGAGCCATGGGCTCGCCATTGTGCGTGCCGGTGATGGCGCCATTTTCGCGATTGATGGAGATTTCGATGTCTTCCTCTTCACCGAAATGCTTCTTGGCGGCTGAAACCAGGGCAGCCTCGATCCCTTCGAAGACCACCCCTTTATCGATATTTTTGTCGCGGTGGATTGTATCGACCAACCGCAGGACTTCGCTGGGATCCATCGTATGCTTTCCGTTCTTCCGTTCTTTCGGCCGCGCACGACTAACGCACCACGTCGTCGCCCTTCTTTGCCCGCCGTCCAGACAAAAGAGCTTCAACGCCTTACGGAGTCACAACTTAGTGAGTCTAATAAACCGGTAAGCATACCGGGCGGAATACGCAGTGTCAAGCCGCCCAGCCCGCCAATACCGCTATTGCCATGCCTGGTACCGGCCAAAAGACTACAAAACAGCCACAAAATACTACGTAACGCCCCACAATGCGGGCGGCACGATCCCGTCAAGGCACCCCCGGTACCTCTCCCATTTAGTAAGGACCGCGTTTCCTTCCCAAGGAATGGAGCTGCGGGAAGGCTAGGAGTACTGCCGTACCAGCACGGCGCTGGCTTGCCCCTGCGGAGTGACGCTCAAATTAACAAAGCACGAACCCGCAGGAACCCCACCTTCGGATATTGCCCGTACCGGGCATTCGGGGTCAACCGTCTCGAGGTTGCGTACAGAGAATAGGTTACCGCTCCCCATCGCCATCATACTCCCAATCAGTTCGACCAGGCCCGAACCGGCCCCCAGGTTCCCGAAATGCCCCTTGGCCGTGGTGACGGGTACCTTTGTGGCGCGATCGCCCAGCACATCACGGATGGCGTGTGCCTCATCGATATCGGACTGCCGAGTAGCCAAGCCGTGTGCGTGGATATGCCCAAGTCCTTCGGGTTCAATTCCTGCCGCAGACAGCACCTTCGCCAAGACGTTGGCAATCGCTTTGCGGCAATCCGGTTTCCGGCCGTTTTGGGCCGCCTGGCTCGACGCACCTGCCACAACTTCGCCATAGATGGTCGCACCGCGAGCTTCCGCTGTCTCTGCAGCCTCGACGAGCACTGCGGCAGCCCCCTCTCCCGGCACCATGCCGGTTCGTTCCCGGTCGAACGGCCGGCTGGCGCGCTCCGGATCGCCGTTTGCCTTGGCCATCTCGTCGTGCTGCATGGTCTGGATCACTTTCATCGGATGGATGCGACTACCGGTCGCCCCCGCAAGGATCGCGTCGGCCTGACCGCGGCGAATCACCTCTAACCCTTCCCAGACAGCCAGATTTCCAGCCGCTTCTCGCATAGTAAGCGAGTTGTTCGCCCCTCGGAAATCGTTGAAGATGGCGACATGGCTGGCCGGCATGTTCGGCAGGTACTTCAGGAGCCACAGCGGCGACATCTTTCCCAAACCGTCGGTTCCCCACCGCCCGAAGTCGAAAGGACCACCATCCTCGCGACACCGGGTAATCCCCTCAGAGAACTCCTCCGGTTCACTCAGCATGTAGTCGGTGCCAAAAACAAGTCCACATCGGTCCGGATCGTGTTGACCGGTCGGGAAGCTTGCGTCGGAAAGAGCGAGTTGGGCAGCCGCCACGCCCATCTGCGTCTCGCGGCACATCAGCTTCAGCCCCTTGCGAATCTGCTTGGTCTGCTCCTTCGTCAACGTGCCGAAGCTGTCGATTCTGCCCTGAAACTCCCCGGCCACAGCCATGCACTGCACGGTCGCTGCATCCGGCATCGGCACAGGCACAGCCGAAACGCCGCTCCGCCCTTCCGTCAAAGCGTTCCACAACGCGTCCTTGGTGTTCCCCAGGGGGGAAATCACCCCCATTCCCGTTATTACCACACGTCTTGGTGTTGTACTCATCGATCAACCAAATTTAAGGCAGGCTATTTTGGTCCCTTGAAGATGGGAAAATCACACACTTTGCACCACGTAGTCCGGGAGTATAGCTGCGTGAGAGAGTCGCGTCGAGTAGCCACCCCAGGGGGCCGCGGCAGACCACCAATTTCAGCAAGATCGAATCCCCCGAGTTTCCTCGGTGTTGCCAGGCCTGCTACAAGCGTCCGGTAACTGGAACCGATTGAGCCGTATGCGCAGACGCGGCGCCCTTAGCCTCAATCAGCAGAAGCAGTTCGGCTCGCGGCGGACTCTTCGGCAGGGGCAGGGGGATCCCCGGTACGATCTGAACGGCCTTCGCATCGACAGGAACCGGCAGCGGGACCATCCCCATTCCAACCAGCAGGGCCTGTCCCACCGGCCACCGGAAGCGTTCGTGAAACCGGAACTGCACGGTCTGCGGCACCTCGATGGGCGTCCGTTGCCGCGGGGCTGCTGTGGTCGGAGCCTCCAGTTCGACCGAATGCATCTTCTCCACCTGATCGATACTGCATTTGATCACGGCATCGATGAACTGCCTGTCGGTCGATAGCAGCGGGCTGAACTCGATGGCAAACCCTTCATCAACGGCGCCCGACTGAGGCTCGAAGCCTTGCCAGACCTCAGGTTTCAACAGGATGTCGCGTACGTACGGTCGCGAACGCATGGCCGAAATGACTGTCGCCTGGCCGTTATTCACCTGCAAGAGCGGCGACGTGTGCTCACGATAATCGCTCCGTCGCTGG
Source organism: Thermoguttaceae bacterium (assembly GCA_040772845.1). Lineage (GTDB taxonomy): Bacteria > Planctomycetota > Planctomycetia > Pirellulales > Thermoguttaceae > PWXP01. The sequence continues at coordinate 1,376,176 of JAXGXG010000001.1, read as the reverse complement.
AGTTCGGCAACGAATATGGCCGCGTCTTCCCGCTTCAACAGCCACGCCCCCACCCCAGGCGTTTGTACGGTAACCGGCTGCATCAGCCGCTCGACCCGCATGCGCCATCCCGGATGGTCGAGTGTGATGACCCGAACCGAGAACTGCCACGTTTCCGCCTCGCTCATCACGAAGCGGTCAACCAGATCCGAAACCACCTGCTGCATTTCCGGCGTGTGATAGACCCGTAATGTTCGCGGCGTTGCACTGAGAATCCCTAGCGGCTCCCCATGCCACGCTTCGTATCCCGTCTCGCGCAGAATCCAGTCGACCAGCGCCTGCTCCGGACGTTGGGTGCTCGTAACACGTACGGTATAGGGTGCGATATCGTACTCGCGCCAAACCTGGCCGTGTTCGTTCGGCAGCGCCCCATCGCTTCGGCTTGGTTTGGCGACCGGCGCAGAACGCGATCGGGAGCCGATGTCGTCTGCGGCGTTCGTTTGGCGAACCGGCGTCGTCCGCAGGTCAGCCGTGCGCGTCGCTTGGGGTTGCGTCGTGGGCGCAGCAGCCCCATCGGCCGAACGCCAGCGTAACCCACCGGCGACGGACTCGCCCGGCGATTGCGCAGCAGCGGGCCACGCCAGCCACAAGCAGCACAGACAAACCATAATCCGCTTCGCCCACATGCTTCTGCCTCCTTGCCGAAGAGTCGGGGCATACGACTTCCCAACCTAAAAAGCCGCAACAGTATACGGCAAGCGTGCAATCGCAGCAATACGTATCGCAAAGCCCCTTAGGTTGCCCAGTCACCTCACATTTCCTCGGCAGCGTCCAGGTATCCAACGAACCGTCTGGTCACGACTCAAGCCGGGCATCTGGTTTTTTGGGTGGCAGTTTTCAGATTCTCCACATTCCGTTGCCTCGCTCTGCATGAACGGGTTACTGGCAACATTTTCGGGTGCCGAGCGGCGGGCGTAAGCCCACTGTTTGGAGGGTTGGGGAAAGCGGTGCTCTTTGTGCTGGAGGCTGGAAGCCAGAAAATGGGGACGTGGGAGCAGAGCAATCAGGACATGGCTCTGGCCGGACGAGCCGGCCGATGGTCCATAATCGGCTTTCAGGGGGTTGGCTCACTGGCAAGCCCCGTTAGCAAGCCTGGGAAGCTAACCGTGCATTAATTGCGGCCGCGGCGCGGCGCCCCTCGCCCATGGCAAGGATGACGGTGGCGGCGCCGAGACGCAGCGACATGCGTGCGGCATCCATGGCAACGTTCCCACCTCCGAGAACGGCGACCCGACGGGAAGGGTAAATTGGCGTGTGCGCCCGCTGGCGGTCGTAGGCGCGCATGAGGTTCGCGCGCGTGAGGTACTCGTTCGCCGAGAACACACCGACAAGGTTTTCGCCCGGAATATTCATGAACTTCGGCAGGCCGGCCCCCGAGCCGACGAAGACGGCGTCGAAACCGTCGCGGTCGAGCAGATCGTGCAGGCTTCGGGTTCGGCCGACGACAAAGTTCATCCGGATGTCCCCCCCATGGCGCGCAACGTGGCGATCTCCCGGTCAACGATCTGCTTCGGTAGACGGAACTCGGGGATGCCGTAGAGCAAAACGCCGCCTGGCTTGTGGAATGCTTCGAACATGGTCACCGCATGGCCTTCGCGACGCACGTCAGCCGCGACGACGACGCTCGCAGGTCCGGTGCCGATGCAGGCGACTCGGCGATCCGTCTCCGGCTTGACCTCCGGCACGCCTGCGGTCCCCTGCGCGGCTTCCCAGTCCGCCACGAAGCGTTCGAGACGACCAATCGCGACGGAGCGTGACGGGTCCTTCAGCGAACGTCCGACGGTGCAGGCGGTCTGGCACTGAGCCTCTTGCGGGCAAACCCGTCCGCAAATGGCCGGCAGAACATTCGTACGACGGATCACGTCGGCCGCGACGCCGATCTCACCGTCGGCGACCGCGGAGATGAACCCCGGGATATCAACCCCCACGGGACAGCCTGTCACACAGGGCGCGTTCTTGCAACGGAGGCATCGCGTCGCCTCCAGCCGCGCCTGCTCAAGCGAGTAGCCCAGCGTCACCTCACCAATGTTCGATCGCCGCTGGGCAGGATTCTGGGCCGGCATCTCTTGCGCCGGAATGTCCAGCCGGTCGCGCGGCCGGATTGGTTGGGTGCGGTCACACAGATCTGCAAGTTGAATCCGGGCCTGCTCCCGGAGCGCGTCGGCGGTCGGATGCGTCATGACTTCCTCGCAAGGGACGGTTCGAGCTGGAGTTCAACGAGACACTTCTGGTGGTCCTCGACCTCGCGTGAGCGATACGAGCCGAGACGCGCAATCATGTTGTCGAAGTCGACGGCGTGGCCATCGAACTCAGGTCCATCGACGCAAACGAATTTCGTTTCGCCCCCGACAGTGACGCGGCAACCACCGCACATGCCCGTGCCATCGATCATGATCGTATTGAGCGAAACGAGGGTGCGGACGCCAAAGGGCCGTGTCGTCTCTGCGCAGAACTTCATCATGACGGGCGGGCCGATCGCAACAGCCACGTCAGGGGGCGGCGTCCGTTCACACAGTCTTCGCAATGGCTCGGTAACCAGAGCCTTGCGGCCATAGGAGCCGTCGTCGGTACAGATGATCAGCTCGTCGGCAAGCGCGCCCATTCGCTCCTCCAGCAGAACCAGCGAATGCGTTCGGGCGCCGATAATGACAATGACACGGTTGCCTGCACGTTTCAGCGCTTGGGCAATGGGATGTAGTGGAGCAACGCCGATCCCGCCGCCGACGCAAACCGCTGTGCCCACGTATTCGATGTGCGTCGGGCGGCCCAGCGGACCGAGGACATTCTCGATCGTGTCGCCCTCCTCCCGGAGCGCAAGCCGGCGCGTGGAATTGCCGACGGCCTGGAAGATGAGTTCGATCGTACCGGCCGCCTCGTCGGCGTCGGCAATGGTGAGTGGAATACGCTCGCCAAAATCCGTGTCCTCTTGCACGATGACGAACTGCCCCGGACGGCGCGACTCCGCGATGAGCGGGGCGTGCACGCGCATCAGGAACACCTCGTCGGACAATTGCCGTTTCTCGACAATCCGGTTCACAACAACGCCTTTCCGTCGGAAATCGCCCCATCTCGCAGGGCACACACAATAAGCAATAAGAAAACAGAATGCATCGCAACTGAAGACAAAGTAATATCCATATTAGAGCCCTCGCTGTCAAGGGCGCAATCCTGCACCCACCAAACATAGTACACGATTGCACACCAGCAGGGTAATCTATCTGAAGGTCGCAGGGCTGAGCCCCTTCGGGACCTTCGCTGCGAGCGGGCATCGCGAACCCAACAGGCTCCCTGACCGATCAGTCGGCCCTGACGCGTTTTAGGAACTCGTCGGGACCGACGAAGCCGGTAACACGTGCGGCGGAACGCTCCTGACCGTCAGGATTTAGGAAGACGACAGTAGGCACGCCGGCGACGTTGTAGTACTGTCGAAGTGCGTCCGTTTCTGGCGAGCTGGTTGTCAGGTCGACTTTCAGCCGAGCGTAATGCTCGGTAGCGGCAACCACGCGGGGGTCAGAGAAGGTTTTTTCTTCCAGTTCCCGGCACGGTCCGCACCAATCGGCCGAGAAGTCGAACACGACCGGCTTACCGGCGGCCAGGGCTTGCTCAACCCGTTGTTCGCTGTATGGCTCCCAGTGCATCGCAACCTGCTCCTGGCCATGCTGGTACACCTTTGCGGCCAGAAATGCCCCAAAGACGATACCGGCGGTCCCCACGACCCATTTCAGGGCCGTGAACCAACGGTTCGCGGCAGCCGAACGCTCCAGAAATCCCAAGTAGAATCCACCCAGCAGCATGGTGGCCGGGGCAACCCATGCCGCTTGTTCACGCCACAACGCCAGCAGAATATAGTGCAGCGCGAACCCGATCAGGATCACGCCGAACAGCTTTCGAATCCAGATCATCCACTCACCCGATTTGGGCATCTTAGAAAGCAGTCCGCTGAATGCCCCCAGGATCAGATACGGAAAGCCCAGCCCGAGCGCAAGAACGAAAAATGCGGCAACGCTAAACCACGGTTCGCCCCTCGCGGCAACGTACGCCAACAGGGCAATAATGGGCGGTCCGATACACGGCGCGGCGAACACCCCGACCACCAGCCCGGATAGGTAATAACCAAGCGTACCCGTGACCTGCTGTGCACCGCCCAACTTGTTCATCAACGCAGGCGGCACTTGCAACTCGTACAGCCCGAACATACTCAGGGCCAACAGCAAGAACAGCACGCCAATCCCGATCAATACGTAGGGGCTTTGCAGCCATCCGCCGAACATGGCCCCGGAAAACGCGGCCACCACGCCCAGGGCCGTGTACATCGACACGATACCCAGCACGTAGGCGGTGGCCATGCCGAACGAGCGGCCGAATCGCCGCTCGCCTCCCGCCTGCCCGCCGAACAGGGATACCGTAATCGACAGCATCGGGTAGACGCATGGGGTAAGGTTCAGGGCCAGCCCCATCAGAAAAATCCCCAGAAACGCTAGAATGGTCCCCTGCTTTTCAAACATTGCGGCAATCGTGGAACCGGCCGCGCCGCCATCACTCGATGCGGGGGACATTGATGTATCTACAGAGGTGACGGCCGCTTCCAGCGGTTCCGCTTCAGCCGGGCTCGCCGGCTGGGCCGGGGCAGCCTCAGGCTCGGCTTGCGCGATTCGCAGAAGGATAGTGACAGGCTTCTGGCCGGGCGGAAGGCAAACTTCGCCGCTACACGCCTGGACCCGCAAGCTTCCCTTCAAAACGTACTCGCCCGGGGGCGTGGCGGCCGTGCTGCGCAAGCGGACAGAAATCTCCACTTGCTTTTCGTAGACGGCCATGGGTTCCTCGGAGAAATCCAACTTCTTGAGACTGCCCTCGGGGTACACGATCTCATCAACAGCAAAGCCTGCCAGCGGTTCCAGCGTTAGCGTCGTGCCAATCAAATAATCCTGCTTGGGCCGATGCGAGTTGAGCTTCCAGCCCTCCTCGATTCTCAGACGCACGAACACCTCGAATGGGGAGCCTGCCGGCGACGGATCGGGCACGGCCTGCGTCACGACCTCCACCATTTCCGGGCTTGGCTGGAACCCGCCAAGCTGGTGGGCAACGGCGAATTGCCCATCTGTTGCCAGGGTGAAGAAGAGGGCGACGAGAAGCTGTATCTTCAAACGGAGCATAGTTGGTCCTTCGCGGTGAAAAATATGCGGTCCTTCAAGCTGATTCCAAGGGAGCGATTGGAGGCTGGTCCTGGAGGCATTGCCTCTGCAATTCTTGATACGCGAGCCCCACAAAGGGTTACATCAGCCAAACCTCCGTCCCGCACGCGCTGATTTTGCTTGAATCGCCCGGGCGTAGACGGAGTATCCCTGCCTGCAACGCGAGCAACGACACGGCGCATCCTACACGAAAACGGCGAGTGCAAGCACCGTTGCCACGCAAGGCCACCCTTTGGGGGTAAATGCTTACATTCCGATCACGACTATCGCATAATTGCGTTTTTGGGCCCCGTGCGGGCATACAGGGCCGAATGCGGATAAACATTCAATCGCATCCCGGATCGGAATGAGTTCTTCTTGACGCGTTTGCGTCGCAACTCGGACTTCTTCTCATAGTACCCGAATCGCCGTTTGTGGGCCGGTCGCCCGTCAACGCGCTTTACCAAGATATCCAACCTTGCGAGGGCCACGCGAGCCGACTCGCCTTCCCGCAACACGACGCGGACTGACACAAGCTGCGTCTTCACGGCTGACGCTATGCCGGTTTTCTGGGGCCATCACCACATGGCGTGGCCGAAATCCAACACGCCTCGTCGGCTTCCCACCGACCAGTCACACACGCTGCGCGTGGCTAAGGGCTCGCGAAGGAATAAATGGTCGATTTTGGCGCGGCGAGGACAAGGCTGTGCAGGAAGGCGAAGCAGACATATTGCCTTATACGTCGATGCAGCCTGACGCCCACAGCCGCAGCCGCAGCCCGCCCAAACCGGCCAGTCATTCATTTGCGGGCCTAAGGGTACGGCGACAAACGGAACGCGTCAAGGGGTCTAATTGAGTTGCGGATTGGCCGCCCTGGCTTCGGCGAGCAGCTTGTCGTAAACCTGCTCGTACTGTTCCAGCGGACCACCCTTTCCACGGTCGTTCACGCCGAAAGGGCGCATTACCGCATCTTCCGCGTAATACAGATTCCCCATCGCGACGCATCGACGAACACGGTTTCCAGGTCCGGGTTTTCCGTGATCGCCTTGAAGTAGTCTTCCATCATGTACGCCTGCCCTGAAGAATCGTGGGCGAAGATCAGACCGCCCGTACGCACCAGGGGCAGCATTTTCTTAAGATAGTCGGTGAACCCGGGCTTCTCGGCATCGAGCAGCACCACGTCAATCGGCCCCTTCAGCCGCGTGATGGTCTCGTGGGCATCGCCCTCGACCAGCGTGATCAGGTCTTCCACACCTGCCCGCTTGAAATTGTCTTTGGCCATGGCGATTCGTTTGGGATCGATTTCGTGGGTAATGAGTTTTCCGCCGGTCGCTCGCAGTGCCAGGCAGAACCAACAGGACAACAGCCAGAAACTGTCCGAATCGCAAAAACCGCCCTTGTGAAAGTGACACCACGGAACTCCTCGGTTATCAGGGTACGTCAATCTCGGTTGTGGCCATTGTAACGCCCCGCATTTGTTGCGTCGAGCTATTGGGGTACAAAGAGGCGTTCACGATTCGACACCAAACAGTAGCATAGCGACAAACAGGGTAGCAACACAAACCGCCGCCCTCACACAGTATCTAACTTCGGTACACCACCAGGAGTAGAATTCCCAGCAGGACAAGAAAGGGGATCAAGTTCAGGGCCACCAATCCGGAGAAATCCGGGCCACTCATTCCGCACTTCACGAGGTGTTCCAGGCCAGCAATAAGCACCAGCAAGATGACGCCTCCCCAAGGAACGATCGCAACCCAGAACGTCAAGGCCAACGCCATCTCTTGCGGACGCCCCAAGGCCCGCCCTGCGATGACCAGCCCAAGATTGCCAAACACGAAAAAGACAACAGCAATCACCACACTAAGCACGTAGATAGGCCTGTTGTTCACGACACCCTCCGTCTTGTAGTCCAGCCGCTTGCTCCGCCGCCAGCATTTCCATCGCACGGACCACTCGCTCCATCTGCTCCACGGTCATCCGCAACCGGTTCAAACCGTCATGCATAGCTGCACCACCACAATGCGGCGGTTGAGCGGCGTTTCGAGGGCATTTTATTCGTGCAGTTCCGGCTCGGTCAAGCGTCCAAAGATCCTTCGCCCGCCTGGTCGAGGATGTAATGGCGAAGCGAGTCTGCGATGAAGAAACCGAGTTCTCCAACCAAACGTCTCATCCCGGGATCCCCAGACGATCCATGGCGGCAAGTTCGGCGCTGATTTGCTCTTCGGTCACCTCGTAGAACGGGATCGACCGCCGACGAAGCTCCACTTCCATTTCCACGCGCGAAAGCTGCGCCCATTGAGCCGCTTGCCAGAGGCTCAGCCGGTGTGCCTGAAACAACCGGCAGGCAATTTCGGTCTTGGCATCCTGCTCCGTCAGCCTCGCCTGCTCAAGCAGGGAATCGGGAATTGTCAATGGCATTGCGATCTCCTTCAACGTACCGCGGCAATATCGATCGTACGCTGATCTATATTGCTACCGCGCAACCCTCACTCGACTGCCAACCCAATTTCAGTGGCGGTTGACTTCAAACGCGAGTCCTTGGTCCAGATCGGGAGCGAGTTCAGTCGGCAGGAAGCCAGAAGATGGATGTCCACCAGGCCAAGCCCGCGGCCAGCCAGTTTGTGACGCTCAAAAAAGAGCAGTACCTCGTTATCCTCGACTCGCGATGCCTCTGGCAACTCATCAAGAAGGGCGAGAATCTCGCTACGATTCTTGAGATTTCCGCAGGCAAGCTCGCCGATCACGAATGGGTGAATGACCACCTCCCCTTCGTCAAGCAGCTTGGACAGCCGGGTTTCCCCCCGACGCAGGTGGTCGATCCAGACGGACGTGTCCACCAGCACCATCAGGAAGACCTCCGCCGCGGAACAGGCTGAAGCTCGGGCTCCGTTCCGCCCAGCTTTGCGAGACGCCGTGCCGATTCCCGCTCGACCAGACTCTCCAACCCCATGCGTACCAACTTGGTCTTCTCCCGAATGCCCGTAAGCCGGGACGCCTGCTCCAGAATCGCGTCATCGATATTGAGCGTCGTTCTCATACATACAATTATGCATCATTCGTATGCATAGGTCAACCGACACATGGCATCCCTGGAGACGAAATCGCAGGCAACGAGCGGGCCGCCGGATACACCAGAGAGGCGGCCCCCACCCTTGCCTATGGGGACGATACTGCAAACTGGAGGTGTACCAGCGCCCCACATCAGAAACTCTCAATTGCCCCCGCGTCACGCCCCTGCCCTTTCGGACTCGCGCCACACATATCATGTAGCGCCGGCCCGTGGAATTGCCACGCGTAGAGCTCTTCGATCGTGGTGTGGGCGTCGGCCAGGGTGCCGTGGGCAATGCGAAGGAAATCGATCGCGCCGGGGAGGTAACGACCGTCGGGGCGGCCACCGACGAACAGGTCGCCTTCATTGGCAAGCGATACCGAACCGATGCCGCGGCCGGTGGCGTCGAGCTTGCCGTCCACATAGAGCGTGAGAGTCTGAGCTTCGCGGTCGGCCTCGGCAATCAGGTGATGCCAACGACCGTCGGTAACCTTGGTCTTGGACATCAGAACACCGGCAACCCCCGCTTCGGCAGCAACGCCGAACTTCGCCCGCCCGCCGTGAATCTGCAAGGCGTACCCTGTATCGGTATGCTTGCCGACCAGCAGACCGTCGCCGTCGGCCTTGAAGAACACCTCAACCAGGAAATTGCTGGCGTGGACGTCGGCCGTCTTCAGGTCGTCACCTGCAAACGTGAACTCTTTGGCCTGTGGATCCTGCCCATGCTGACAGCGAGTGGCGAGTTTGACGGTGAAGGGCTGCGTAATACCCGCATGCCGGATTGTGGCGTAGGTCTTTCGGGCCGGGGTGAATTGCAGAGCACCGGCCGCGAAATTCTCCAGTACGCCATCGACATAATCGCTCGACTCGACGTTCACTGCCGTCAGCGGATATGTCCGACACGCGTGGTAGCCGATCCGGTCGGTCATGAAGTCCTTGGCATACCAGTGTTCGTCGATGATCTGTGTGAGATCGTCGCCTGCCGGATAGAAGTTCCATTCGGCCACCACGCCGTGCAGCGCCCAAGGGACGAAGGCGACGGCTCCCTGATCGACCGCCGCCGACTGGCGATTCAGCCGGAAGTCGCCCTGCGCCGGGTCCGCAAGCATCGCAGCCTCGTCCATCTGCCCCAGGCTCGCCGCAAGGCTGTGCTGCTTTCTGAGCGCCGTGCGGAAGTCGTCCAGCGTCATCAGCCAACGTCCCGAAGCCCCGAAGACGCCCAGTTGGGCCGCGTCGTAGAATACGTTGCGTGCATACGCATTGGTCTCGTAGGCGAAGTGGTCTTCCTGCGGGCCGGCGTCCGCCGCATTTCCCGCAGGCGCCGTTTTGGCCGGGTCGGCATGGCGGAACACGCGTTCGCTGATGCCTTGCCACACGTTCCCCAGGAACTTATCGCGTCCGGCGTGCGGACTCTGGCGTCGCGAGCCGACGTAGAAGTTATAGGCCGTGTTGTTGAAGAACGTATTCTGGTAGCTGATGGAGGTACTGTGGCTTGTCTTCCAGATAGTAGCGCATGCCGCGGAAGATGACCGAGGCATTGCCGCCGGTCCAGCCGTCGAACCGCACCGAACCATCACCGGGGTCGAACTTGCGCACCTTGGTCGGATAGGACGTGCCCATGACCCAGCCGAACTCGGAGTAGATCAGGGCCCCTTCCACGAAATCGTTGCCCGCCCCTTTGAGATTCTTGGCGTCGTTCCCGCTGAAGCCGTCTTTGGCCTTGAACGGATGCCGGTCGTTGGTCCAACGGAACCACTCGGCCTTATGGTCTTCGGGTTGGCTGGTCCAGTTTGGATGTCGCGCGAGGGGGATGCGCCGGACGGTTCCATCCCGATCGACCCACCACACGGTGCGAGGCGTGAAGTCGAGCTTGGCTTTCCAGACTGCGTCGGGCTCGGGGACCTTCGCGTGGTCGGCCCCACGTGTGAAACCGTTCACCACCTCCGAGCCTGCGATAACGGCCGGTCCGTCGCCCCACGCCGGATCGCGTGTGAGGCGGATCGGGCTGCCCGGTTGCCCCTTCTCGTTCACCGTGAGTTGCACGATAGACTACACCGCCCTTGAAGACATAGGTGTCCACCTTGGAAGCCGAAGCGGCATTCTCCGTGGCATTGCCGTCCCACGGATGATGTTTCCAAGCCGTCTGCCCGGTAAGACCGTCGGCGGAGTCGGAACCGCGTTCAAAATCGATGTAGCGACTGCTATCGCCAGGCGTGAACCGGAACGCCTCAGGCGTCCACTGGATATCGCCCTGTTCGGTCACGCGCGCATAGTCGCGCTGCCATGCGAACTGCGGTTCGGCTGCCGAACCACAAGTGCCGTAAACGAAGGACACACCCAGCAAACCGAATCGCAACATCGGACCAACCATAAAACACCTTCCGTTTGTTCCTTCCGAGCCGCAGTTCCTTCACGACAATCCGACAGGGCAGGCGTAACCACCGATCCGATGGACAGCCGCTCGAACAGACTCTTGTAGCCTATTCCCATCCGCCGATGCATATCAGTTTGACCGTCGTCCGAACGGGAGTCAACCGGCCTTCTCGTTCGGCCCAGTGGAGGCGCGCAATCTGGAGGCGTTCTTCGCAAGTACCCCTCGCAAGAACTCTCCCACTTCAGAAATGCCCCACGTTCTGTTATCCTTTACGGCCGTATTCGGCTTTCCCGCGAATGACGCAGACTCGCTTGAATGGATGCTTGAGAAGGAAATGACGCATATGAAGGCTCCACATATACAGTCGGTGGATGAGGTTCTGGTTCGGTTGCAGGTTTCTCGCGGAGGGCTGTCCACTGAGGAAGCGGCTACTCGCTTGCGGCAACATGGCCCGAACGAACTGCGGGAAACCATTTCGCGGCCGGCGTGGCGTATGCTGCTGGCGCAGTTTATCGAACCGCTGATCCTTATCCTGGTGGCGGCTGCCGTGCTGTCGTTCTTCCTGGGCGACCTGCCTGAAGGAATTGCCATACTGGCCATTGTACTTCTTTTCGGCGTATTGGGCTTCTTGCAGGAATACCGGGCCGAAAAGGCGATGGCGGCGCTCAAGCAGCTATCGTCTCCGACGGTTCGCGTTCGCCGGGACGGAGGATTGCGCGAACTGCCGGCCCGGGATCTGGTTCCCGGCGACTTCGTAATGCTGGAAGCCGGCAACCTTGTTCCGGCCGATCTTCGCATGGTCAACTGTGTCAATCTGGCCGTCATGGAGGCCGCATTGACCGGCGAATCGGAAGCCGTCGACAAGCAAACCGACGCTCTGTCCAATGAACATGCACCGCTCGGCGACCGGACAAATCTGACATTCATGGGCACCACGGTCGCGCACGGTCGTGGAACGGGCGTGGTCGTCCGGACCGGAATGGAGACGGAGCTGGGCAAGATCGCTGACATGATCCAGGGTGTCGAGACGGTCCGCACGCCGCTGCAGCGCAAGATGGCCCAGGTCGGACAGCATCTGTCGCTGGCCGGCGTTGGGGCCGCCCTGATCCTGCTGGCAGTTGGGCTGCTTCGTGGCGAACCGTTCGGCGTCATGCTGCTGACGGCCGTCAGCCTGCTGGTTGCCGTGGTGCCCGAGGGACTTCCGGCGGTGATCACGGCGACGCTTGCCTTCGGCGCGCGGCGGATGCTCAATCGGCATGCACTCATCCGGCGGCTGCCGGCCGTGGAAACCTTGGGCGCCGTTACCGTGATCTGCACGGATAAGACAGGCACCCTGACTGAGAATCGCATGACGGTGACGGCCATCCATACGTTGCATCACGATCTTGTGTCGGCAGACGGGGCGTTGGCGCCGGACATCGATGCCGCGCCGGAAACGTCGCCGCTGCTGCTGGCGGCGGCGTTATGCAACGACGCGCATCTGGTTGCCGGCGACGGCGAGGAGGCGTCCCGCACGATTGGCGATCCGACCGAGACAGCCTTGCTGATAGCGGCCGAACGGTTCGGAATCCATCCGGGTTCATTGGACGAACGACTGCCGCGTCTGGCCGAGTTTCCCTTCGATTCCGTGCGAAAACGCATGGCAACGCTGCACCGGGCCGAATCGGACAATGATGGCCTGCCCGGAGGGCTTGCTGGTCCTGTCTTTGCGGCCGTCAAGGGATCGCCGGACAGCATGTTGGAACTGGCGACGCATGTACTGGATCACGGGCGGCTGTTGCCGTTGACCGAGACGATTCGCAAACGGTTCCACGCCATCAATGAGGAGATGGCCAACCACGGGATTCGAGTTCTGGGAGTTGCCGTTCGCGATTTCGACTCCCTACCAGCGCCAAATGCCAAAGCAAAGGACATCGAGCAACAACTGGTCTTCTGCGGACTGATCGGCATGATGGACCCGCCGCGCGAGGCCGTCCGGTCGGCCGTTGCCACCAGCCATTCCGCCGGTATCCGTACGATCATGATCACCGGCGACCACCCGCTTACGGCCACCGCCATTGCCCGCGACCTTCAGCTTGGCCCCAAAGGAGAGGAATTGAAGGCCCTTACCGGGATGGAACTGGCCGCACTTGCCGATTCCGACCTGACCAAGCAGGCGGAAGATACCACGGTGTATGCCCGGGTGTCGCCGGAAGACAAACTCCGCATTGTAACCGCCCTGCAGCAGCAGGGGCACGTGGTGGCCATGACGGGTGACGGGGTGAACGACTCGCCGGCACTGCGCCGGGCCGAGATCGGCGTGGCCATGGGGATTACCGGCACCGACGTCGCCAAAGAGGCGTCTGCAATGGTCCTGCTAGACGACAATTTTGCAACGATCGTTGCCGCGGTCGAAGAAGGGCGGACGATTTACGACAACCTGGTGCGTTTCATCAAGTATTCGTTCGGCGGCAACCTTGGCAAGGTCCTGATCATGCTGCTTGCGCCGCTGGCCGGCATTGGCGTGATGGCCCTCCGCCCGCTGCATCTGCTCTGGTTGAACCTGCTGACCGACGGCCTGATGGGCCTGGGGCTCGGGCTGGAGCCGGCCGAACGGAACGTGATGACCCGCCCTCCGCGCAAGCCGGATGCACCCATTCTCGACCGGGGCACTATTGTCCATGTGAGTTGGATGGGCGTGTTCATCTGTGTTGCATCCCTGGTGCTTGCCGGCGCATGGCGCCACTTCAAGCTGTACAACGACGAATGGCAGACCGTACTGTTCGCAGCGATCGGCTTCGCACAAATCGGGCAGGCGTGGGGGCTGCGGGCACTCCGGGCCACGCCGTTCCGTTTCGGCCGCAACCGCGCCCTTCTCGGGCTGACCGTTCTGACCTTGGTGCTCCAGCTTGCGGTGATCTACGTTCCGGCCTTGGCCGGGGCATTCTCGCTGCAAGCCCTATCCCCGGCAGGGCTTGTTGCCACGGCAGCCCTTGGGGTCGTGACATTTGTGGTTGTCCACTTGGAGCGGCGTTGGCGCGCGTCGGAACTCGACGGTTCGATTTCCTGAATGCGTGACTGCCGAATCGTGGCGTGTGGCAGTCATGGTTAGAAAGACCCTGCCTCTGCCCCTGCTTTTGGTGCCCCTGGGCAAGGAAGCAGGGGCTGCTAGAATAACGAGCTTCATTTCGCGGTCTACGGAGACGTTGGTATGGATGAAAAGCAGTCAACGATGTTTCGCACCCCTCTTTGTGATTGGCACACGGCACGCGGTGCACGTATGGTCGACTTTGCCGGTTGGTCGATGCCGGTTCAGTACACGTCAATTGTCGACGAGCACCTGGCAACGCGCAACGCCGCAGGGATTACCGACGTCTCGCACATGGGGCGACTCCGGTTCGAGGGACCGGGCACCGCCGTATTTCTGGCGGAGTTACTCACCCGTCGCGTGAGCGATATGCGCGAGGGGCAGGTTCGCTATTCGCTGGTCACCAACGAGCAGGGCGGTATCCTGGACGATGTGCTGGTCGGCTACTACCACAACGCCAATGGGCAGCCGTTCTACATGATGGTGGTCAACGCGTCGAACCGGGAGAAGATTGTCGAGTGGATCTACTCGCATCTACCGCCGGAGCGGGCGGAACGCCCCGGGCAGGAAGTGCTGTTTACCGACGTCACGCGTCTATGGGCGATGTTCGCCATTCAAGGACCGCGGGCCCTTGAACTGTTGCAACCGCTTGTCGATGTGGAATTGCCGTGGATGCGTTACTACCGCGGCGCCCAGGTTCGCATTTTGCATCCGGCAGCCCAACGGCAGGGCGGCATTATCTCACGAACCGGCTACACGGGCGAAGACGGGTTCGAACTGAGTCTTGGCGCCACGATCGCCGCCGACGTTTGGAACGTGCTGGTGGAAATGGGCGAACCACTCGGACTTATTCCGACCGGACTCGGCGCCCGCGATACCCTGCGGCTGGAGTCCGGTATGCCCCTGTACGGTCATGAACTGGACGAGAACATCGACCCGTTCCAGGCAGGGCTCGGATTCGCCTGCCACCTGACCGGGTACGATTTCCCCGGGCGCGATGCCCTGCTGCAGATTCAGCAGCAGCCGCCAAATCAGGCGCGTGTGGGGATGGAGTTGACCGGACGTCGCATTGCCCGGCAGGGCGCGCCCATTCTTGCCGGCACCGAGACTATCGGACAAGTCACCAGCGGCACATTTTCACCCACCCTACAGAAATCGATCGCCATGGGCTATATTCGACCAGACTATGCAGAGCCGGGCACCGTGGTTACGATCGACATACGCGGACGGATGGAACCCGCCCGCCTGGTCCCGCTTCCCTTCTATCGCCGCAACGGCAAAGGAGCCTCCAAGTGAATCCCAACGACTTGCGCTACACCGAAACCCACGAATGGACCCACGTAGAAGAGACCTCCGATGGGAAGATGGCCACCGTCGGCATCACAGCCTTTGCCGTCGAGCTTCTGACCGACCTGGTACACATCGACCTGCCGGCAGTGGGCACAGCCGTGCAGGCGGGCCAGCCGTTCGGCGAGGTGGAGTCGGTGAAGTCGGTAAGCGATTTGAACAGCCCGGTGGACGGCGAGATTGTCGAAGTCAACGACGGGATTGTCGATCAGCTCGAAACCCTTTCGAACGATCCGTTTGGCGAAGGCTGGCTGATCAAGGTCAAGGTTTCCGGCGACGCGGGGCTGGATAAGCTGATGGACCGCCCGGCGTACGAAGCCCAATGTCGTGAGCACGAATAGTATTTCCGGTGAGGCATCTACCCTTGGCGCCGGCTCGCGTTTCCCGTGAGACGCGCGAGCCGGTCGCCCCGTTGGCGGATCCCGGCGCAACAGTCCGAGATACACCTTTGCCTCAACCTACCTTTCTTCCGGCCGAAACAGATCCATGCCGTATCTTCCCAATACGATTTCCGACCAAGAGGCGATGCTCGAAGCGATTGGCGTAAGCTCGATCGACGAGCTGTTCGCTATGATTCCCGACGCGCTGCAACTGAAACGCCCGCTCGACCTGCCAGCCGGGAAGGGCGAACTGGAACTGACGCAGCATATGACCGCGCTGGCGGCAAAGAACCTGCCGGCCGGGCAATCGCCCTGCTTCCTGGGCGGCGGCAGCTACGACCACTTCATCCCGGCGGTCGTCGATACCATTTCAGGCCGCAGCGAGTTCTATACGGCCTACACGCCGTATCAGGCCGAAGCCAGCCAGGGCACGCTTCAGGCCATCTTCGAGTATCAGACGCTCGTCACGCAGTTGACCGGCATGGACGTGTCGAATGCCAGCATGTACGACGGAGCAAGCGCGGCCGTTGAAGCCGTGCTGATGGCCGTCGCCGCAACGCGACGCAAGCGGGTGGCGGTTGCCCGAACCGTACACCCAGAGACCCGGCAACTGCTGGAGACCTACCTGACCAACCTCGACGTTTCGATCGACCTGATCGACGCGCCCGAGGGCGCCGTTTTACCGGACGATGCCCGCAAGACTGTTACCGATCAGACGGCATGCCTGCTGGTCGCACAGCCGAACTTCTTCGGATGCCTTGAACCGATGGAGGGACTCAGCCAGATCGCCCACGACCAGGGGGCGCTGCTGGTTGCAATGGTCGAGCCGATCAGCCTCGGGTTGCTCAAGCGCCCCGGCGACTATGGCGCCGACCTGGTTGCTGCCGAAGGGCAACCGCTGGGCTGCCCCATGGCGTTCGGCGGCCCATACCTGGGAATCCTCGCCTGCAGCGAAAAGTTCGTTCGCCGAATGCCCGGCCGCCTGGTGGGTGAAACGGTCGATCGCCGCAACAAGCGGTGCTTCGTGCTCACCCTGCAAACGCGGGAACAACACATCCGACGCGAAAAAGCGACAAGCAATATCTGCACGAACCAGGGCCTGCTCGCCCTGCGAGCAAGCGTGTATCTGGCGCTGATGGGCCCGCACGGCTTACGGCAGGTGGCGGAGCTGTGTCTCCGGAAGGCCCATTATGCTATGGAACGACTCACGGCCGGTGGCGCCTTCAAGCTTGCGTTCGATCGGCCTGTACTGAAGGAATTCACGTTGCGTGCAACCGGGCGCACCACGGCGGAAACCGTGGAAAAGGCCCTAGCGGAAGGCATGCTGGTAGGTCCGTCGCTCGGGCGGTGGTATCCCGAACTGGCCGATTGCCTGCTCGTAGCGGTCACGGAAAAGCGTACCCGGGACGAGATCGACCGATTGGCGTCCCTATTTTCATAAAGGCGGTAAGGCGTGCGAAATCACTTAGCAACTCAACTTCTCTTCGACCTCTCACGTCCCGGCACGGCTGCCCCCCGGCTGCCTGCATGCGATGTCCCCCAGCGGCCCGTCGGCGAATTGCTGCCGGCATGGGCGCTTGCCGAAGAAACGCCGCCGCTACCGGAACTCTCGGAACCCGACGTCGTGCGGCACTATGTTAACCTGTCCCAGTTGAACATGTCGGTCGACACGCATTTCTATCCGCTCGGCTCGTGTACGATGAAGTACAACCCGAAGCGGAACGAACGTCTGGCCTCGCTGCCCGGACTGGCCGACCTGCATCCGTACCAGCCGGAATCGTCCGTCCAGGGCATGCTCGAACTGCTGTACGATTGCCAGACGTTTCTGGCCGAGATCTCGGGCCTGCCGGGTGTATCGCTTCAGCCGGCGGCCGGTGCGCACGGCGAGTTGACGGCCCTGCTGGTGGCGGCGGCCTACTATCGCGACCGCGGCGAACAGCGCAGCGTCGTCCTGCTGCCGGACAGTGCCCACGGCACCAATCCGGCCAGTGCCGCCATGGCGGGCTTCCGCGTCGTTTCTGTCGGAAGCACGCCCGAAGGGTTTGTTGATCTGGAGGATTTGGCCGCAAAGCTCGACGAGCAGACGGCCGTCTTGATGATTACCAATCCGAACACGCTGGGGCTCTTCGAGGGGCAGATTGGGGAGATCACCCGCATGGTCCACGAGGTTGGCGGGCTGGTCTATCTGGACGGCGCCAACATGAACGCCATTATGGGTATCACCCGGCCGGGCGACTTCGGCGCCGACCTGATGCACTTCAATCCGCACAAGACGTTCAGCGGCCCGCACGGCGGCGGCGGCCCCGGGGCAGGCCCCATTGCCGTGACTGAGGCACTCGCACCCTTCCTGCCTGCACCCGTGGTGGTCAAAAAGGGTGACCAGTTCGCACTCGAATATGATAGGCCGAAATCGATCGGGCGGGTGCGTGGCTTCTTTGGCAGTACGGGCGTTCTGGTGCGCATGTTTGCGTACATCCTCACCCACGGTCCGGACGGCCTGCGCCGGGCTTCGGAGAATGCCGTTCTGAACGCGAATTATCTGCTCAGCCGCGTGAAATCGTTCCTGTCGGTACCGCGGGGCGATCGTTGCATGCACGAGTTCGTGGCGTCGGCATCGGAGTTGAAGGCCCAACGTGGCGTGACGGCCATGGACGTTGCAAAACGGCTGCTGGACCATGGCATCCACGCCCCGACGGTCTACTTCCCGCTGATTGTGCGAGAGGCCCTGATGATCGAGCCGACCGAGACGGAGAATAAAGCCACACTGGACGCATTTGTCGAAGCCCTCTTCCGCATTACCGAAGAAGAACACGACCTGCTCCACGACGCCCCCCACACCACCTCCGTCAGCCGTCCCAACGAAGTCCGGGCCGCCCGCCAACCCGTGCTCAAAGCCAAAGCTGGAAGCTAGGAGTTGGGAGTTGGGAGCGGAAAGCAACCGATTGCCACACACCAAGCCCCTCGGATTTGAATCTCAAATCTCAAATCTGACACCTGACACCTCCCAACCATGTATCACGTTCTGATCGATCCGCCGCTTTCGGGAGCATGGAACATGGCGGTGGACGAAGCGCTGCTGGATGATGCGGCGGCGAGTGGTCGAGCGTATTGGCGATTCTACCAGTGGCAGGAACCGACCCTTTCATTGGGCTATTTTCAGCCGTACGATGACGAAGCGCGGCGTTACCGGCAGCGCGGCCTGCCGATGGTCCGGCGACTTACCGGCGGAGGCGCCATTCTGCACGATCGAGAATTGACGTATAGCGTCATCGTGCCGCGGGAGCATCCGCTGGCTCGAAGCCGGGACGAGCTCTACGGCGTAGTACATCGAAGCGTAGCGTCGATCCTGGAGCAATGGAAACTGGAACCGCAGTTATTCGTTGCAGGTGAACCTCGCCCGGCCAGCGAGCCATTTCTATGCTTCGAGCGACGCGCCCCCGGCGACGTGGTGGCCGGACGCTGCAAGGTAACCGGAAGCGCCCAACGCCGGCGTCGCGGCGCTGTGCTGCAGCACGGGAGCATTCTGCTCGGAGCCTCCGAGGCGGCGCGCCATCTGGCGGGTGTTGGCGAACTGGCCGATTGCCGTATCGATGCCGACGAACTCATCCGGCGTTGGCTACCCAGCCTGTCCGAATCGCTCGGAGGCCAGTGGGAGCCTTCGAGCCTCTCCGAAACGGTTCGCTCCCGCGCCAACGACCTGCTGACCGGCAAGTATATGGCCGAATCCTGGCTTCGGGATCGGCGCATGCCTCAATAGCCCCATTTCGCCCTCGAGCCGATGGCCCTCTGACACAGGGGACTATCGGGAGATACTTGCTCTGAACACAAGCAACCCGAGAAGCAGAGACCGTTCCTGCTGCCAAGAGCATCATCGTTGACGGCCTTCGTCAAGTCGTGTAGACTCACAGGTATCGTAGGCGGTTTCTTCTTCACACTCTTTTTGCATAGGAGATTTGACAATGGGGGTACGCGCGAGTCTATGGCGGCCCGTTTTGGCCGCGATCGTCCTGGCGGTGCTCTCGCTTCCCGCTACGGTCGAGACTGCAGTAGCGGATTCCGAGGAACCTGCCGTTACCAAGAAACGGATGGCAGACGCTGAAGAGGCTGAACGCCGGAGGATCCCCGAGGAGAAAGAGAAGGCAGAACGTGAAACGCAAGTCTTGAAGCTGAACGAAATGCGAGAACGGTTCGAGCAACGCCTCCGAGAACTGCGACCCGATCAGGGCGAATTGGCGGAGAAACTCGAGCGGGAATTACGAGAGATCCACGAACGCCTGCAGGACGTCGGTCAATCCGATCGCGTCCAAGCGGAGCGAGAACGGTGGGCACGTCGGCTAAACGAACTGAAAGAGGCCATGGTTCGCGCCCGTGAAGCGAACCGGCGCGAAGAGGTGAGACGGCTGGAACGTGAGATTCAAGAAATCACGCAGCTCCTCCATGGCGGTGCGAGACGTCTCGGAGAACGTGGCGAAGAGGAAATGCGGCGTCTTGAGCATCTCAAGCAAGCCGTAGAGAACCTCCGTGCAGGTGGATTCCACGATCTGGCCGAGCGGCTTCAGCGAGAATTCGATGAGAACATGGAAAGGTTTCGGCGTGAATGGTCACCCGAACCGCCGCAACCCCCAAGGTATGGCGGTCACCCTGCGCCCCCGGAACCACCAGACGGCCCCCCTCGGCCGGAAATGGAAAGGGCACTGCGTGAACTGCAGGCCGAGGTCGGTCGACTCCATCATCAGATGGAGGAGATCCGCGAGCACGTGAAACGGCTCGAAGAGCAACGCCGAGATTAGAGACCGAAGGGCCCGTGGAATACCCCGGCTCCGACAGAAAAAGCGTCCGGAGACCGTAGCCTCCGGACGCTTCCTTGATCGACTGCTTCAAACAAGGCTCAGCAGCAGGGACAACAAGTCGCGGGGCGGCACGTGCGGGGACGGCAGGTACGCGGCCGACAGGGACGCGGGCAGCACGTCTTGGGCAGGCACGTAGCCGGGCAGCAAGCGGCCGGAGCACATGCAGCCGAATCGGCCTCGGGCGCCGCGGCGGGTTCGGCAGCTTCCGCCGGCTCGGCTGTTTCGACCGGAGCACATGCGGCCGGTTCACATGCAGCCGGTTCACAAGTGGCCGGAGCACATGTGCTGACAGCACAGCATGTCACGGGCCGACAGGTACGGCATCGCACGCCACGCGGGCGGCACGTCTTCGGCAGGCACGTGGCCGGAGCACACGTTACCGGATCGCAACACGCGGCCGGAGCGCACGTGACCGGAGCACAACATGTCACCGGAGCGCAGGTGACGGCAACCGTACAGGTCATCGGCCTGCACGCGCGCCGGCACACCGCGCGGGGCCCGCAGGTGACCGGACAGCAAGTGACCGGGCCGCAGGTCATCGGGCCGCAGGTAACCGGGCCGCAAGTCGCGGGCATACAGGTGACTGGTCCACACGTGCTTGCCCGGCACGCCCAGCCGGCATCGGCCGAGACCACAAAGGTCACCATGGCCAGCGCGACAAGGCACACGACAGCAATGCGGTTCATACAATCGTCCTCCTTAAACAAAAGGTACCGTAACGTAAATCCGCGCAAACCGCGGAGTTGCCACCGTATTCGGGGAACAACACGCCGGCTGCAATCATCCGATCTACATCCGATTCACGTCCGGAGCATTCCGAACGCAACCGGCAAATGTTTCGCAAGCCACCCAAGTATAACGCACAGAAAACACGCGAGGGAACCCCCATGCTACTGGCGAGCAGGCGTGAATTCCGGCTCGCTCCAGCAGGCAGGCGTCCTGGACAGTTTTGCACCAATTATTCGGGCCGATCGATTCTTCCGGAATGCGGCCACCAAAGAACAAGCCCTCCAGCATCCCCCCAGAACTACGGCACCCCCCATCCAGAACCGTTTGATAGCTCTCGCTGTGCGTCGTCGTCGCGTTCCTTTGGGATGCACGTTCTGTCCGTCCCGGTTCGACGGGCCCAAGCCCATCCTGCGGAAACGCGCAGTCTCGAGCTACAGCGACAATACGCGGGGCAACTTGGCATCGCGAAGAGACCAGGAGCAGTAGCATGGTTGCCCCGAATGAACGCAGACACCCAGTTTCAGCGATGAACCGGCAAAGCGTCAATGTTACCTCACCCGCACGGAGGGGGGCTTCAGCAAAGTCATGCCAAGAGGCTTCTCCAGGCCCCCAGGTTTGCGAATGGGGGGCTTTTCGTTGACACGCCCCCCAACGGCGATTAAAATCGATTTTAGGCATTGAGTTGGAATACTTGAGCAGACCGCCTGCGAAAAGGCTTTGTGGGTTTGGTTTCTCTGGGGTGTTCTCTACTCTTTTGGAAGGTCTGACGGAACTAGCGGGACTCAGGTGGCGCCGTACGGTATTCAACCGGAAGGTGACGTTCCGCGATGGGCCTGGTGAAGAGGTTTCTTTTTGAACCGTGCTGGCGATGTGGATTCCTGCCACATCGGAGCAATCAAGGAGCGGGTCATGGCTCGTGAGAATCAGGGACTGCAAGTTGCGCTGATCATCTTCGTCATCCTGACGATCGTTCTCGGGGTGACGACGTTCATCTTCTTCAAGCAGGGAGAGGATGCAGAGGGCCGGGCAACGGCGGCAGTGGAAACTGCGAGTCAGAAAGACGATCTGGCGAGAAACGTGCTCGAAGAGAACAGCCGCCTCAAGGGGCTGATGGGCTTCGCCGACACGCTGCAGATCAATGAAATCAGCGATGAGGTGAACAAGGACCTCAGCACCTACGCCGCGAACTTCCGAGGTGAGCCGCGGGGTTATCATCAGGCCCTTGCCTATCTGTTCCAGACCATCCAGGACAAGGCTGTCGAGCTGGAAGTCGTCAAGGTCGAACTTCAAGAACTGAAGGACACGATCCCCACGCTCGAGGTCGCCAAGGCGAAGCAGATTGCCCAGCATGAGCAAATGGCACAAGCCAAGCAGGAAGAACTGGCCGCAGAAAAGGCGAAGTTCCAGAGCGTAACGAGTCGCGTGCAGGCGGATGCCGCCAAGGTGAAGGATGTCTTGAAACAGGCCCACGAGCAGGCGGCGCAACGGGTTCAGCAGGTGAGCCGGAAGCTCGAAGATACGAACAAGCGAGTCCAGAGCCTTGTCACGGTTGTGAAGGACCAGACGAACAAACTCGAGAAGTTGCACCAAGGGACCTTTGAGACGCCGGATGGCGATGTCCGCTGGGTAAACCAGAAGAACCGCACCGTCTGGATCAACCTCGGCCGCGCCGATGCATTGCCCCGCCAGACGACCTTTGCCGTCTATCCCGGCGATGCCACCGGGCTGAGCCAGGACAACAAGAAGGCGAGCGTCGAAGTCACCCAAATCCTTGGCGACCATCTGGCGGAAGCCCGTATTGTCGAAGACAGCATTTCCGATCCCATTATGCCGGGCGACAAGATTCACACTCCGGTCTGGTCGGCAGGCGATCGCCGCCGCTTCGCACTGGTGGGCTTCCTGGACGCCACGGGCGACGGCCGTGACGATCTGCAACTGATTCGCAACCTGATTACCGCCAACGGCGGTGTCGTGGACGCCGTCGGCGACGCGGCAGGCAACCAGGAGGGGCATGTGACCGTGAACACCCGATATCTTGTGCTCGGCGAAAGGCCCGACGAGAAGGGGAAGGCCGGCGCCATTGCCGTCTTCACCAAGATGGTTGGCGAAGCCGAACGGCTGGGCGTTCAGACCATCCCGCTCGGCCAACTGCTGGAGATGATGGGCTGGCAGAACCGGGCGACGGTCGAGCCCTTGCACGAAGGCGCCCCGGCGCCCTCACTCGGACCACGCAGCCCGGACGCCACCACCCGAACGTCAACCGGCAGTGTGAGTGAGCTGTTCCGCCCGCGAACTCCACCACGAAGGGCTGGCGGAGCCTACTAGACCGCGTTCTGCTGTAGCCCGGATACCAGTCCAAGCGCAACGGTAACGGTCTGCGCCGTGGTTGAGTTCGATATCCCCGAATCCCGGCGATCAGAACCCGAGCACGTCATTCATCGAATATCGCCCCGGCTGCTTGCCGGCCAGGAACTTTGCCGCGGCAAGGGCCCCCACGGCATAGCAGTCGCGGTTCGAGGCACGGACGGTCAACTCGACGGTCTCGCCAAGCATTCCAAAGACGATCGTATGCTCGCCCGGATTATCGCCTGAACGGATGGCGTGATATCCGATCTCGTCGTGAGGACGCTTTCCGGTATGCCCCTGCCGGCCGTGCCGGTGCTCGGCTTGCCCCATCTTAACGGCAATAATCCGGCCGAACTCCAAGGCGGTACCGCTGGGCGCATCCTCTTTGAAACGATGATGACGCTCCAGAATCTCCACGTCCGCGTCCTGGTCCTTCAACGACTCGGCTGCCATCTGCGCCAATTTCATGGTCAGGTTGACCGCCAGGCTCATACTTGGAGCCCGAAGTATGGCGATCCGCTTCGACGCATCCTCCAGAAGTCGCTCCCGACGTTCATCAAGGCCCGTGGTTGCCACAACCAGCGGAGTCTCTCGCTCGACACAGACGGCAAGGATGGATTCCGTCCCGGCCGGCAAGGAGAAATCGATAACGGCGTCTACGGCCGCATCGGCCGACAATCCTGCCTGGATCGGTAGGTCCAGCCGCCCGACGCCGGCCAATTCACCGGCGTCAGCACCAAGTGACGGATGATCCGGCGCATCGAGCGCCGCGGTGAGAGACAGTTCCGCATCCTGCGATGCAAGGGCGACCAGCCGGCGGCCCATGCGGCCGGCGGCTCCGTGGATCACAATGTTCAACATAGGAATTCCGGCCCGCGCAGCGAATGGGCGGGTATTTTTCGAAACGGTGACAGCCAACTTAACTATAAAGGCGAATTGCCTTGATGATCTCATCGAGATCGTTGGGAACGACCACGGCCCGGTTTGCAAACGCCGCACGCCGTACGCCTCGACTTCCCAAAACGTTGTTAAACAGATCCTGGTCGGTCGTGTGGTAGGCGACCGTGGCCGTAGGATCTTTGAGCTGGTGGCCTGTCAGCACGCAGACCACCTGCTCTTCCGGATCAATGACCCCTTCTTCCACCAGCTTCTTCGCCCCGGCCACACTGGCCGCACTGGCCGGTTCACACCCCAATCCGCTGGCGCCGACCCGAGCTTTGGCGTCCAGGATCTCCTGGTCGGTGACCTCGCGAACCACGCCGTTGCACCAGTGCAATGCGCGGAGGCACTTCGTCAGGTTCACCGGACGATTGATCTCGATCGCGCTGGCAATGGTCGAGGCGCGTCGCCCGGTAGCGTCCATATCGGCATAGAACTGGCCGATCTTCTGCTTGTCCGGACGGCCGTCATTCCAGCGTAGCCCCTTGTGCTCGACCAGATCGAACAAGGTGTTCGCCCCGGCTGCATTGATCACGGCCAGCCGCGGAATACGGTCGATTAACCCGAGCTGATGCAATTCATGGAATGCCTTGCCGAAAGCGCTGGAGTTGCCCAGATTTCCGCCCGGCACGATAATCCAGTCAGGAACCTGCCAGCGGAGGGCCTCCAGAATACGGAACATGATGGTCTTCTGCCCTTCCAGCCGGAAGGGGTTGACGCTGTTGACCAGATAGATGCCCAACTGCTGCGAGACCTCTTTGACGCGCGCCATCGCATCGTCGAAATCGCCGTTGATCTGGACGGTCAGCGCCCCGTAGTCGAGCGCTTGCGAAAGCTTCCCGTACGATATCTTTCCCGACCCGATGAAGATCACCGCCTTCATCAGCCGGGTTACCGAGCAGTACAGCGCCAAGGACGCACTTGTGTTCCCCGTAGACGCACAGGCGGCCCGCTCCGCGCCGACCAATCGCGCGTGCGTGAAGGCGCCTGCCATTCCGTTGTCCTTGAAACTCCCCGACGGGTTCATGCCTTCATATTGCAGATAGAGTCGGCCGGACCGAATCCCGGTGAACTCCGCGGTCCCCTCCGAGGGCAGGAGAAGCGTCTGCCCCTCTCCGACCGTGACGCACTGATCGACCGGCGAGAACGGCAGCAGATCATGGAACCGCCAGACGCCGCTAAAGGCATGCGGATCGCTGCGCTGGGCCCATTTGCTCTCCAGGGCATTGAGCGTACGGGGCACGGGAAGGCGGTCCCACTCATACGCGGCGTCAATCAGGCTGCCGCAGCGGGGGCAGGCGACAAGCACCTCATCAATTGCGAATGTGGCCGCACAATCCGGCGCAATACATTGCTGGTAAGCGAGCTTCGGAGTCAAGGCAAACCCATCTTGGACAAAGGGAAAATTCGTGGAAAAACCGTCCGCTGGCTGATGGCCCCCACCAGAAACCGGTCGTCTGGCGCGATCCACCAGACGCACCAGTCAAGTCAGAGCCCTGTAAAACATACCCCAACCTCGGCTGAAGTGTAAGCCGGGGAGCCATTGTCACAATCCCCGAAAATCGGCAGAAAAATTAGACATAGACCCTCCTGAACCGATTTTTGGGGCCGTTTGTCCGTTTTCAAGGCGACAATTCCCGTGGTTGGGATGCAAATTCGCCCGCAACGAAGGGGCGCACGACGCGCTTTGCGTTAGGCGGCACAGTGTTTGCTGGCGGGCGGGGGGTTGCGGCGGTAGGTGCGATGGCCAGTCGCCGACTCCGTACGCCGCGTCATGAATCGTTCCAGGGGAGCCGTGTCGCTCAAATAGTCGGCCCGCAACTGCAGAATCGCTTCGGCGCCGGCCTCGCACCAGAACTTCTCCGTGGCCTTCACGCGACGTCCGATCTGCTTGACTGCCGACTCAACATACGAACTCATAATCGGTAGGCCGAGGCAACGGTACCTCGGATAATCCATCCGGCCGCGGTGGGTCGCAAGATACCCGATTGTGGTGGCGACGGTCTGCCGAGGATCGGTTGCCGATGCCTTCGGCGGTGGCAAGCCGATTTCCTCCTGGCGTGCCCGTAGCTCCCCCAGCACGTCATCTACCCGGCCTGCCCAAATCGCTTGAATCCAGCGGCAATAGATCGCCCAACCTTCGTCAAAGCTGCGCCCCGCCATGGCCGCCGCGAAGACGTATTGCAGTGCGTGAATGAAGTCGAGAATCGCCACGTAGTGCGAAAAGTATCTGGCCCACATCGTCCAGTTCATTGCGGCTCCATCCGCAACGAATGCCTTGCGCCGCGCGCCTGCAAATCCCCGGCACCAGGCCGCGGCTGCCAGGATTGCACCGAATACGGCACTGCATGCGCGACTGGCGACAACACTCTTCACCAACGGCTCCGGCGCCCCGGGGCGATGCGTCCCAGTTGCCGCCGTATCGGTCGTCGCCGGTTGTTGTGCCGCCTCTCGAGCGCCGCCCGATGAATGCCCCAATTCCTGCACCAGTTTGGGCGTTCGTTGGCGGTCAAGGAACGTCACTGGAATGTCTGGGCATGGATCGGACTCGTGCTCCTCGCTGTGCATCGTCAGGAGCACGCCCACTTTGTCATCGCGCCAATAACGCGATCGCGAGGGATTCTCAACGGTATTCTTATCGCCGGGAATCGTTTCGGATGCGCCCTTTTCCTCCGCTTCGGCAAGTGCTTCGCGGTCCGCTTCCTGTTCCGCCAACGTCTCGGCCACTTGCTCGGCGACATTCTCCAGCGAGACGCTTTTGGCCGCGACGTTCTTCGCGGCATTGCACTTCGCCTTGCGATCCCGGATCAGCATCCGCCCGCAATCGAACTGAACCACTGCAACCGTGGGCGCCACCTTCCCTTCCGGACAGCCTCGCTGCTGCACCGGCAGCGGCAGTTGCTTCCATGCTTCGACTTCGGCATCGCGTTGATCAACACGTTCGCCACCAAGCCGACGCACCGCCCGCTCCAGCGTCTTCGGTTGGATGCACAACTCCGCTGACTCTTCCAGCTCCTGGCTCGCTTCCCGATACGATCCACATCGAACGGCCGCGCGAATCATCTTCCACAACACGCCTGGGCTCTGTGTCTCATCCGGCCTCAGGCCCAACGCCTGGGCCTGAGGGAAAAAAAGCCCGCCGGCATGGCGAGCAATGCCCAGACGGTTCGTTCCACCCGATCTCACCTCGGCGGGTAGTCATAACGCGAGGTTCCGATTCGCTCGTAGTGACAGGAGAACCGCAGGTACACTGGCACGGCATGCCTGCCATCGTCGAAGATTGCCGCTCCATGGCCAATTGCATCACCACCCGTGCCAGGGAGTCCCCCACTTCAACGCCGACATCTTCGACCTCGGTGAACCGGGTTCCGATTGGGGGGTGCCCCCCTTCCCCGTACACCGCATCCACAATACTCTCTGCTGCCTGCTTGACCATGTCCTGCACGGCTGCTGGCAATGCTTGCTTCTTCGCCATCCTTGGCTCCTTTGCTCAAGCTGTGACCAATCGAACCGGGAAAACTACCGTTCACCGGATTCCAGTAATCCAATGTCGTAGGATACCAGAACTGGTCGAGCCCACAAAGTGCGTCCTGCGCCCCAACGAAGCGTCACTCGCTCCCAGCCTTTGACATCGCCTTTTCGATGGTTTACAATGATAGGTCTCGGCAGGTTGATGTGGCATTGCCTAGGATAGATTTCACCTGGAGAGAATACCGTGAAAAAAACTGACATGAAGATTTACCGTGATCGCCTGCTTGCCTTGCGAGCGCGTTTGCGAGGAGATGTGAATCACATGGCCGACGCGGCCTTGAACAAGAGTCGCATGGATGGCAATGGTGACCTTTCCAGCATGCCCATCCACATGGCCGATATCGGTAGCGATAACTTCGAGCAAGAGTTCACGCTCAGCCTCATGCAGAGTGAAGAAGACATTCTCGGGAAG
Source organism: Thermoguttaceae bacterium (assembly GCA_040772845.1). GTDB lineage: Bacteria > Planctomycetota > Planctomycetia > Pirellulales > Thermoguttaceae > PWXP01. Next base: position 1,347,942 of record JAXGXG010000001.1, on the reverse strand, counting down.
ATCGAGGGCTCGCTGGAGCGGATCGAGGAAGGCTCCTACGGCATCTGCGAGGAATGCGGTGCGAGGATCCCGAAGACGCGTCTGAACGCGATTCCCTATGCCGAACTGTGCGTGAAGTGCGCCGAGCGACTGGAACACGCAGACTAGCTTTGGTCAGAGACCCATCCCGTGGCCTCCTCCCAGGAGGCCACGGCCCCCAATACGGCCCCCACCAAAACAACCGGCCAAACCATGGCCCGGGGGACGGTGGTCCATACGGCAGCGAGAGCCCCTGAACGGAACGATGAAAGCAGTCTCGCCGAGCCGAATTGTCGTATTCCTGGCGGTTGCCGCCGTTGGATGCGGGTTGGATCTGTGGACGAAAACGGCCATGTTCGAGTGGCTCGGAATGCCCGGCCACGCGCCGTTCTGGGTCATTCCGAATGTCTTCGGCTTCCAAACCAGTCTCAACCAAGGCGCACTGTTCGGACTCGGCCAGGGGTTTACGCCTGTGTTCGCCGTGCTTTCCATCTTCGCTGCCGTGGCGGTCGTGGTCTGGCTGTTTGTCTACGGCGCTGCGGAAGACTGGCTGCTCACGGTTGCGCTAGGTTCCGTTTCGGCAGGTATCTTCGGCAATCTGTACGATCGACTCGGGTGCCCCGGTCTGATCTGGCCCGCCGGTTACCCGGATGCCGGTGAACCGGTGTACGCCGTTCGCGACTGGATTCTCGTTATGATCGGCTCATGGCCGTGGCCGACCTTCAATATCGCCGATAGCATGTTGGTCGTCGGCGCCGCCTTGCTGATGGGGCACGCCCTGTGGGCCAATCGCACGGCGGACACGAGCATCCAGTCGGCGTCGTGAAGCCACGTTGGCAGAACTGAGTAAGACGACGTGGGGCTTTTGTGGAACAGCACCGCGTTCTATCATGGTGCAATGACCGGACTGGAGGTTACGTTTTGAGAGCGATCCGATGACATTGGCGATTGCCGCCGTTCTCGGCGGCCTGCTACTGCTGATTGTGAGTGCCGACCGTTTTGTCGACGGATCGGCTGCCACCGCCAGGTACGCCGGAGTGCCGCCGCTGGTGATCGGTATGGTCATTGTCGGGTTCGGCACCTCGGCCCCCGAGATGGTCGTATCCGCCATTTCGGCCGCGCAAGGGAATCCGGGCCTCGCGCTGGGAAATGCTTACGGTTCCAATATCGCCAACATCGGTTTGATCCTCGGGCTGACGGCGTTGGTGAGTCCCATTGCCGTTCATTCGCAAGTATTGCGCAAGGAACTGCCGGTCCTGACGGCCGTTACGCTGCTGGCCGCCGTGCAGCTTCAGAGCGGCCGGATCGACCGACTTGACGCCTGGCTCCTTCTGGCCGTCTTTGCCATCTTGATCACCTGGACGACCTTCCAGGGAATCCGGCGTCGGACTGACAGTTACAGTACGCAGGTTGCCCAGGAGGTGGTCACGCACACTCTGTCGCTGCGGTGGGCGGTGTTCTGGCTTGTCGCCGGCCTGATTCTTCTGGTTGTCAGTTCGCGTATTCTGGTGTGGGGCGCGGTCGAAATCGCGCACGAGATGGGCGTGAGCGACCTGGTGATCGGCCTGACCATTGTCGCCTTGGGCACGTCGCTACCGGAACTGGCGTCTTCCTTGGCCGCCGTGCGCAAGGGAGAACACGACATCGCGTTGGGCAACGTCCTGGGCTCCAATCTATTCAACACGCTGGCCGTCGTCGGAATAGCCGGAGCGATCCGTCCCATGACGGTGGCGCCCGAGGTGCTCACGCGCGATTGGCTCGTGATGGCGCTGTTGACCCTTTCGCTTTTCGCCGTCGGCTTCGGGTTCGGCCGCCCTGCAAGGATCAACCGTCTCGAAGGCGCGGCGCTACTGGCCGTCTACATCGGCTACATGGCATGGGTTGCAGCCGTCACTCTACACGGCGGCAATTTCGGCTGATTCGCCCTGCAAGCGTTCCTATTGGTCTTCGTAATGCTCGACGTCGGGCCAGTAGGTATCGAAGTCGAAATCGGGGCTGTTGTCCAGGTCGTGGCACGAGGCGCAATGCCCGTCGTGTGCTTCCTGCTTGGTAACGACCAGAGCCTTCCGGTACTGCTCTTGCTCTTGGGGCGTCCCCTTCATTTCGGCACGCACGTGATTGCCGCCTGGTCCGTGGCACGATTCGCAGCCGACGTCCTTCAAATGCGGGGTTTCCTCCAGGCTTGAGAAACCGCCCTCATAGGGGAAATACTGGGTCGGATGCCAGCCGATGACGTGGCAACTGATGCACTCGGGATCGAACTGGCGCGGCGGATCCAGTTCGGCCAGCGTCTGATAGGCCTTGGCGTGTGACGACTTGCGCCAGATCCGGTACGACGGCTCATGGCAGCTTTCGCACTTCTGAGAACCGACGAAATCGCCGCCGACTTCCTTCAGCGGATGCGGCGCCGGCCGAATGCCCAGTCCCGCGAACCCGAGCGACTTCACCTGGTGCTGGTACGCGGTCATCAATGCGCGCATATCGGGCGACTGGGGAAAGCGCGAGTCGAGCGGTACGCGCTGGTACCGCCACTCGGTCGCCGGTCCGTTGTACAAACCAAGCACAATTGCGTCCATGCCCTTTTCGCCCACCTCGATCAGCAAGGCATTGGCGCCCTCGATCTGTTTCGGCTGGGCGGGCGGCTCCGGCGCGCCGCCGGCAGTCACCACAAGATCGAACTCGGGAAACCGTCGGGCAAGGGCTTCCGATTCGGCCACGGTCGCATGGGCCAAGAGGATCTGGATGTCGGCCGACTTGAGATTCGGCAATACCTTCTGAATCGCCGTTTCCGCATCCATCAGCTCGATTTCCGAATTGTTCAGTTCTTTCTGGAACTCGGCGCCCAGAACGCCGGTCACCCCAAGGGTAACACCCGCCTGCTCAATGATCCGGTGCGTGGCCGTCAAGCCGGCATCGAATCCGAACAGCCCGACATTGGACGACAGAAACATGCTGGGCTGGTCGGGGGTGCTCGCGGCCACGGCAACCAGTTCGGCGGTCGGCAGCCGCAGTTCGGCGGCTCCCAGCGCCACGGCGTCGTATCCCATGGTTCGCATCCCATCGACCATAATATGGAACTTCAGCTCCGCCTGCTTGCCGTAGCCGCGAGCAATCCCGCCCACGTCCAGGCCGACCGTGGGCCATCCCCGCTTTTCGCGAAGCTCGCGGAAAAGGGAGTGCCGCCGGCTCATGCCGCCCTTCATTCGGTCCAGCCCGGCGCAACCGCAAGGCTCCATATACCCAATCTGACAGCCGGTTATGACCAAAGCCAACTTCGGCTTGGGCCAGTCCACGAAAATGGGGCCATTGACGGCGATCGGATCGAAATTGCCGTCCCCTTTCTTCCCTCGCGGCTTCCCGTCCGTATGGACCGCCGGATTCCCAGCAGCCGGATTCCCAACAGCCGGGTTTTCTGCCGCCGGGTTCTCGGGTACATGCGTCACGGCGGCTCCTGCCGGAATCGATGCGGTCTCGGAAGATTCGCCCTGTATCCCATCATTGCGGCGCAGCGGATTCTCGCTGAACGACTCCGGGTCACTCCCGCCCGGTTGCAGCAAGGGCTCGGGCCCCGGCGGTAATCCAGTCTCCGGCATTGCACGCAATTCGGTCCCGTCGGCTGGCGGGACACTCGAGGCGACTTCAGGCGGCATGACCGAAACCTGCGGCGGTGTGGCTTCCGGAACCCAGGCCGGACGGGGCGCAGCCGCCGCCTCCGAACGTGCTGCCTCGTTGCTGTCGGAAACAGGCGGTTGTAGCGATTGCTGCTCCGCCTCCGGCTCAGGCAATGCCTGCGGTTCGTTTCGCGAACACCCTGCCGGCCCAATCAAGACTGCGGCAATGAATGCCGACAGCACAATAGACTCGCGATATAAACAAAGGTGTTTCATCGTCCTTGAGTTCACCTGGGAATTGGTTGCTAGTTGCTGGTTGTCAGGTCGCGATTCGCCGAAACCACCTGCGATGAGAAACGGCGTGTCTCAAATCTCCACCTCCGATAGCCAGCCCCCGTCTCTTACGCCCCTTCGACGGCAAAGCGGAGACGGATGCGCAGTTCCGGAGTTCGGGGATGATTGGTCTTCAACCGTACTTCCCCCAATTCTCCCTGTTCGGAGCCAAGGTGAACCGCCGACGGCGCGCCCTTGGGCACCGATATCCAGACCGGTGTCTGGTTGACCGTGCCATCGCCCACCTGCACCGTCTTGCCGACATTCACCTCCAGCCACGACGGAAAAACGCGGACCGGTTCAAAGACCACGTTGTCCCGGTCTTCTCCCCGCGTGATGAGAAGCAGTTGCCGACGTACTCCATCGGTGGAATCGACCGTCCCCAAAGCCAAAAGGCTTTGCTCTGCCTCCCAGCCGGAACCCACACCCACGATAGAGATATCGCCAACCAGAGTGCCACGAACGGGAATCACGAGTTCGCTCGCCTCTTCCAGGTTGGTCTTCAGAAGGATTTTCTGCCGAAACGGCCCCTGAGGCAAGCCCGGTTTTAGGGTAACCAGCAACTGGGCGCCACTTTGTGCCCCCGTTTCGGAGGCAAGCTGCACGCCCGAGAGGGGCTCGATCTGGGCGTCGAAGTAGGGGGCCTCTTCGGTTTCCGAGAACTCCAAACCCTGAATCTCAAGCGGTTGCGGAAGGTTGCAGAACAATCGGATAGTCCCCTCGGCCGAATCGCCCACGGCCACCTGACTGAACACCAATTCGCGCGGAACCACACGCACCGCCTGGACAATTCGGCCCGAAACCGTGAATGTGACACGCGAATGATCCGGATCGCTGGTGAAGACCGAGGCGGTTTGCCGGAAGGGCCCGGACCGACCCTCGGCATTCCAGGTAATGGTCACCTTGGTCGACTCGCGTGGCGCCAATTCCGACTTTTCGATTTCGCTCATCGTGCAGCCGCACGAGGTCTCGCCGGCAGTGACCTCAAGGACGCCTTCTCCCACGTTGGTCACCATGAAGTCATGGCGGCCTTTTGCACTCTCGTCCATCGTCCCGAAATCGAACTCCAATTCGCTCAACTCCGCCTTTCCCGACCCGCCATCGGCAGCCGCTCGGACTGCCGCGTCTTCTCCGGTCCCAATGGGGTCCCCGTTCCACTCCGAAGACCGCAATCGCAAATGGGCCGTCCCGACTCCGGCGCCCATCCCGACAAGAACTGCGACGAGAACAATCAGTGTGATACGCATGGTTGTCCGATTTCCAGTGAACTTGGGAAAAAGACCTTCTATCCGCCCTATCTTCAGTATTGGCCCAACCGTGGTGTGAGGTCAAGGCGCCGCAGCCAATCCGCGCTGGAGTTCCTCGCGAAGTGCGGCCGGCAGCTTCTTGTCGACGTGGGGAGTCAGCCGGTCCAATCGGAGTGCTTCCTCCGCCGCGGCCGCAAACTGGGCCGGCTCCCCGACCACCCGGTACGCCAGGGCAAGCCGCGCATGGCAAAGGCCGCTGTTCGGGTACAACCGCACAGCCTGCTCGTACGACGCTACAGCCCGCTGGGCGTCGGATCGCGCGAGGTTTCGCCGATAAACCCGCAGATGCCAATCGCCGGAGACCAGCCACGCAGTTGCCGAGTTCGGCTCGAGCCGCACGGCCGCGGCGTCGGCTTCGCGAAATGTCTGGAGCGCCTGGGCGCCGCCGGTCGCCTCCCACGTTTGCAGCATGAGTTCCGCCAGGTCGCGCCACGGTTCGGCCGCCAGCGGATCGGCTTCGGCCGCTTCGCGCAGCCGCTGCTCGGCGAGCAGCGGCTGCCCCGCCACGGCTGCGTCGCGAGCCTCGCGCAACGCGCGATTCGACTGCAACACCGGTTCGTACGCCGCAAGATAACACAAGACGGCCAGAAACAGACCAAACGCCAACGCCCCAAACGCGGCTGCACGCGGCGCAACCCGTGCATTGCCGCCGATCAGCCCCACCGCCATCAGAAGCCACAGCGTACCGCTCACCCCCGGAAAACCGAGTGCTCCCGCCGCAAGCAGATGGATCAGCAGCACCATCACGCCAATAGCCGGCAGCGCCCGCGGCAGCCGGCCGTCGCGAATCCAGTCCGAAAGCAGGAAGACCGCCGCCACGGCCGCCGGTAGCCCCACGAGCACCGACATCAGGCTGGGCGGGGCCGAACTCAACCAGCCCAGCGGAACGGCCAGCAGAAAACCGACGCCCCCGCCTGCAACCACAAACCACGCCCCGTCCCGTTCATGAGGCTCGTCCCCTGTCCGGCCGCTCTCTTCCGCCGAACTGGGGAGGCCATGGCGCATCCAAACACAACAGAAGAAACCGCCGATTACAAGCAGGAAGAGGACGGCCGCAGGAATACCGGCCGTTGCCCCGATCTCAAAAAGGAAGTTGTGCGGATCGGCCACTTCTTCACTAGCCTCAGGCAACTTGTATTGAGTGTACGCAAACTGGTAGTTGCCGGGCCCGCAACCGAGAACCGGATGGTCGGCCATCATCCGCAAGGTCGATTGCCAGTACTGCAGGCGGTATCCGAGCGATTTGCCCGCTTCCGTCGCCACTTGACGGTCCAAGCCGCCGGCAACCAGGGCAACCCCGAAACCAACGACCAGGACAATGCCAGCGGCAATCGCCCACTTCCACGGTACGCGTTTTCCGCGACGACCGTACCACGCAGTCACCCCGAGCAGCACGAATCCGACGGCCGAAGCCACGTAGGCGCTGCGGCTCTTGGTCAGCATCAGGCACACAGCCACCGGTACGGCGCACAGAAGGGCAAAGAGCATCGCCCGGCGGCCCCGGATCCCCAGCAGCACCGCGCCAAGCAGCACAAGAAGCCACGGCGCCAGATACCCGGCCAGGGAGTTGGTCAGCGCGAAGGTGGCAAGCGGCTCTGTGCTCTGCAAACGGTCTTCAAAAGCCTTCGCCTGCGGTGTGCCCGGCTCGAAGCTCCAGTCTGCCTCGCGCAGTGCGGCTGCCGGATCGGCGGCATAGGCCGCCCGCTTCGCCGGCATCTCCACCGCGTATTCATACAGCCCGTAACCTGCCAGACCGACGGCCAACGCGATCATGACCGCCATGATCGCCCGGCCCTCGCGCTCGGTTCGGACAAGCTGCCGAGCCAGCAGGAAGCTCAGCCCCATGCCCAGCCATTCCCAGGTCATGTTCACGGCAGGGCGTGGGCTGCCTGTAAATGCAGCGACAACGCCTGCCAGCGTATGCCATGCAACCAGTGCACACACGGCCGCATCAACCCATCCGAAACGCAGTTCCCACCGCGGTCTTCCAATCGCACCGAGCAGCCAGAACACGGCCAACGCGATCCAGAGCATCACCACGGGCAGCCCGTCGCCGCGGGTCGCCGACTCCGTCGGAAACAGCGGCCGCGCCACGAAAAGGGCGGCAACTCCCATCAGCAGCCACATGCGGCCGGAATGCCCCGGCGGCAAGGCCGGCGACGCCGCATGGCCGGCGCTCGGCGATTCGCGTTGGACACTGGCGCGATCCGTTGCCTTCCGTCGCCGCTTGCTCATTCGCGTCTTCTGCCCCCTTCTTTCTACTTCGGCCACTCGGTCGGGGCAGGATAGGCAACAAACAATGCCCGACACAACTCGCACGTAACGTCCGTCTGCAGCACGGTCCCGTACGACTCGCCGTAGCCTGCGGTCAACTCGATCAGAAGGCCAAACTTGCCGCAGGCGCTCGTGTTCATCAGAAACGGCGTGCCGCCACCCATGCTAACACGGTCGAGCAAGTACGGCGAGACGGCCTCCTCATCATTCTGCCGCAGCAGGTGCCGGCCACGCAACCGCTCGTTGGCAATTCGCTGCACGTCGAACGCCATCAGCTCGTTGTCCGCATGTCCCACAACAGGCAGTATGCCGATCTTGTTGCTCGTGACGCTTGTATTGCCATGGTAGTCGAGAATGCAGTACAGGTTGGGCAGCGCGGCAATCTTCCCGTAAACACGCGCTTCCGGCTCCGAAAGCGGCGCCGCCCCTTTCCAGTCGTAGTCGCCCGGTCCCCACACGCCGTCCTTCGTGCTGTCGCGCCCCTGGAACCGCTCCCATTGGAAATCGCCCTGCCGGTTCAGGTCGACTCCCTGGGCGTTCTGACGCCGCATGTGGTCGTAACCCCATGGATTCACGATCGGGATGATCTTGATCTCGACCTTCGTCAGATCGATTACGTCATCGAGCTGCCCTTCGGCAATGCGCTGGGCGAAAGCCAGCAGCCCATAGCCCGGCTCCCACTCGCTCCCATGAGCGGCTGCATAGAGAAAATACAGCGGCTTGCCCCGCGCGCCGAGGTTCAGGCTCCAGAGACGATAATCCTCCGAGGCAGGCCCCTCGTCCTCGATTCGGATCGCACGGTGCGTCTCGGCCAATCGTTTCATCTCCGCGACAATACCGTCATAGGCAAGCCTCCGCGGATAGTACCGTCCCAGCCGCACCGGATTGCCCAACGCGCCGCTTGCCGGCGTGAACTTGTAGTACGCGTCGATATTCCTGCAATAAGGCTCCCGCAACGAAAGTACGTCGCAAGCCGCTATGGAGCCTTGTCCCACGGCAAGCTGCACCAGCCCGGGCCGGTCGCCCGGCGCAACGGCCAACACTTCAAGCCCCGGCAAGGTGAAATCGGCCGGCAATACGTGCAGCTTCCCCTCCGGCCAGCTTGCACGCGGCATGATCTGTCCAACAGCAAAGCCGGCCGTCGCATCCGACGCCTGAACGACGCGAAGCCCTGCCGCCATCCGATCCGCAAGCGACCGCCCCTGGCCGCCGCCCACCTCAACCGCGTCCGACTCGACGCCATGGCAGCGGGCGAACGCGCGGATATCCATGAATACGCGACCGCCGTCGCGGGCGAACCCGACGAGCAAGTGCCAGGTCGATGCCGGAACATCGCCTTCATGCAATACGAGCGCGCCCTGGGCGCCCTGCAACGCAGCCGCCGCATCCGGTCCCGACGGCACGAGCCCTTCAAACAGCACGCCGGCCTCCTGAATCGTCGCGTGGTCCCCGGCCAGATCGGTCACCAGTGCAATCTTCGGCGCCGGCGGTCGGGGCATCGGGGCGCGACGCACACGCAATTCCACGTCGTCGAACCATACCCGCCCGATCCCATCACGCGTCTGGAGATAGGCCATGAGGTACGCGGCGCCTTCAGGCACCAGCGTCTGGACTCGCAGGCGTTGCCAATCGAACGCGCCGGGCAGCGACCGCGACGTCGGCTGGGCGAGAATCTGCCCATCGCCATCCATGCAGTAGAGCTGGAGCATCGCAATCCCGCCCTCGCTCTGCTCCGACTTGATCCACGCCGCCAATTCGATCAGACTCCCCGGCTTGGCAGTGATGGAGCGATCGTGCCCCTGGCGAAGGCGGGTATAGGCCGGCGTCATGTTCTCCAGCACCACGGCTGCGCCGCTCCGCCCGCCACTCTCGACCCGATATAGTCGCCGCTGCGAGTCGTCCGGCGTACGTTTCTCCCATGCCGGTGCAAGCTCCTGCTCGAAACCGGGATTCTTCAGTAGATTCACATTCACAATGGATGCATTCGCACCCGCGACCGAAACAAACCACGCCAGAAGAAGGGCAAACAGTCGCTTGCTGAACCGCGTCATGGTAAGAACCTCAGATTCGATTGGGGGCGAGAATCCTGTCGCAAACTACCACCTTGGGCCCATCCGGGCTGACCGGATCGCCTGCATGGCCGCAGGTACATCGATCCCAGCCCATAGTAGGCCAACCTCGCATCCCTGTCAAACAGCCCGGGTCTTTCGCACGCCTTTGGCCCTGTTCACCCATTCGTACTTCCGCCTTCAGCGCTCCTCCGCATCCTACTCGTGCTCAGCTTTAGCGGTACTCGTACTCGTAATCGGAGGTCTCAGCATTCAGGTTCACCCACGCGTTATCGCCCTATGGAGTACGGTGATTCATCACCGTTTTTGTCTTTTGAACCACGCTCGGCCTGACCGTGCAAGGACCTCCCCGACTCGCCCCCACCCGTTCGTAGTCCCGCCTTTAGGCGGTCCTCCGTATCGTGCTCGTGCTCAGCTTTAGCGGTGCTCGTACTCGTAATCGAAGGTCTTGCGTGGCCGAAACCCCTTCCCGCCCCGCCCCGTTCGTAGTTCCGCCTTCAGGCGGCCTTTCCTTTCCGGCTGAAACCGGGACTCCAACGGGTAGCTCGTACCTGGAACAGGCCACCACCCATCCTCGTCGTTCGACTCTCCGAGTCGATTCCGTCGGGCGCGTTCACGACTCGCAGATCGCCGCGCACCAGCGGCCACTGATCCGCGCCTATTCGCCGGAGGCGATTCGCACCGTAGCCAGGGGTTCCTTTACCCCTGGAAACCATACGCACCACCCCACATCCCCGTTTATTGCCGGTTTGTTCCGCCGCCGCAGGCGGCGGAACAAACCGGGAAACGGCCAAACTGGTCGGAACACCCCGCGATGTTTTAGGGAATGCGGCGCGAGCGTCTCATAAAAGCGGAAGGGCGCGAGCCCTCCGGCGTGCAGTTGAAGGTTGTCAGTTGACAGTTGACAGTAACGCGCTGACGCAGGGGTGGGGAGTTGAAAGCGGAAGGGCGCGAGCCCTCCGGTGTGCAGTTGTCAGTTGACAGTTGACAGTAACGCGCTGACGCGGGAGTGGGGAGTTGAAAGCGGAAGGGCGCGAGCCCTCCGGTCCCGGCGTGCAAACCAACCGGACGGCTTCGTCGCTCGACTCTCCGAGTCGATTCCGTCCGAACCATTCACGACTCGGAGAGTCGTGCGACAATAGAAGCGGAAGGGCGCGAGCCCTCCGGTGTACAACCAACGAACCGCAGCGGCTTGCGCCACGCCGCTGGTGCTGGCGCGGCGTCCCGATCTCCCATCTCCGATCTCACCCCCTCCGGACCGGCTTCGTGCAAAATTTTCCGCCCGGCATCGAAAATCACGTAACTCCAATGCTGGAAATGACTTATTGCAGCTATACCCCCCCTTGGCGAAGCCCTTTTTGTGGGCGATGGCGCCCCTGACGCTTGACGGGGTTCTGCCAGATTTGCTATGCTCCCGATCGACGGTGGATTCCACGGCCCTTTCACGGTGTTTTGCCAATCCTGACCGCCCTATCTCGGCTGCCGGCAATCATGATCGCGCCGGTTTGCCAATTCCGTGAAACCACCAGAGCAGCAACCACTGTAATAAGGATCATTCCCGATGGCTCGCACGAATTCCACCTGGCGTGAACTCCTCTTCGGCCGCAGCAGCAAAAGCCGCCGCACAGCCGGCAGTCGCAGCCGCTTCGCCCGCGACGGCCGCTCGCTCCGCATGGAGCCGCTCGAAAAGCGAGAACTACTGTCCGTCACGCCTGCCGGCTATTGGGAACTCGACGAGACGGAAGGGACGACCGCGTTCGATACGTCGGGCAACGGGCTCACCGGGACATTGGTGAACGGCACCCAGTGGACCACCGACGGCAAACTCGGCGGCGCGATCGAACTGGACGGCAGCAACCAATACGTCCAGGTGGCCGACTCCAACCTGCTGGACAATACGTCGCAACTCACCGTCAGCACGTGGGTCTACGCCGATACGCTCGACGGGCAGGCACGCGGTATCGTGTCGAAACGCAACGGCATGAACAGCCAGCACGCCTACAGCCTCTTCTTCCATACGGGCAATAGGCTGCACGTCTACATCGACGGGGCCGGCGACGTCTTCTCGAGCAATACGGTCTTCCAGACCGGCCGCTGGTATCATGTTGCCGTCACCTACGACGGTTCTCTCGCCGAGGCCGAACGCGTGAAGCTCTACGTCGACGGCAAGCTCGATACAACCGCGTCGGAAACGAGCAGCACGATCCCGGATTACGCCTCGAACCTCACGCTCGGGACCCTGAACGCCGGGTACGCCACCTCGTTGGACGGCAAACTGGACGACACCCGCATCTACAACCAGGCCCTCAGTGCCGATGCCATTGCCCAGCAGGCTCGTCAGCCGGTCGCCAACTGGCAGTTGGACGAGACCGCGGGGACCGTCGCAACAGACGATTCCGGAAACGCCCTGACCGGTACGCTCGTGGGCGGCGCCCAGTGGACCACCGAAGGCCAGTTCGGCGGCGCAATCGATCTGGACGGTAACAACCAATACGTCCAAGTGGCCGACTCCACGGCCCTCGACAACACGTCGGAACTGACCATCAGTACCTGGGTCTACGCCGATACGCTCGACGGGCAGGCGCGCGGCATCGTGTCGAAGCGCAACGGCATGAACAGTCAGCACGCCTACAGTCTGTTCTTCTATACCGGCAACAAGCTGCACGTCTACATCGACGGCGCGAATGACGTCTTTGCCAGCGAAACCGTCTTTGAGACCGGCCGCTGGTACCACATTGCCGCAACCTACGACGGCTCTCTCGCCGAAGCCGAACGCGTGAAGCTGTACGTGGACGGCGTGCTCGACACAGTTGCCGCGGAAACGAGCAGCGTCATCCCCAATTACGCCTCCCCGCTCACGCTCGGCAGCTTGAACGCCGACTATCACGCCTCGCTCGACGGCCGGATCGACGACACCCGCATCTACAATCAGGCCCTGACTGCCGAGGCAATCCAGCGCGTGAAGCTCACGCCCACGGTCGCGATCACCGATGTCCCTGCCACCGCCGAGGAAGGCACGGAGATTACGCTCGGTTCCTTGATCGCGTACCCCGATCCGGAGGAAACGTACACCTACGCCTGGAGTGTCACCAAGAACGGCGTTGCCTACGCCACCGGTTCCCAGACCGACTTCACTTTCACGCCCGATGACGACGCATCTTACGTGGTCGCGCTCACGGTAACTGACAGTGTAGGTTATGAAACCACCGTCACCGAAAGGATCATAGTGGGCAATGTCGCCTACTGGCAGTTCAACGAAACCGCCGGAACCACCGCCTACGATGCCTCCGGCAACTGGCTCAACGGTACGCTGGTGGGTGGCGCCCAGTGGACCACCGACGGCAAACTGGGCGGCGCGATCGACCTGGACGGCAATAACCAGTACGTCGAAGTGGCCGACTCCAACCTGCTGGACAACACGTCGCAACTCACCGTCAGCACGTGGGTCTACGCCGATACGCTCGACGGGCAGGCACGCGGTATCGTGTCGAAACGCAACGGCATGAACAGCCAGCACGCGTACAGCCTGTTCTTCCATACGGGCAACCGACTGCACGTCTACATCGACGGGGCCGGCGACGTCTTCTCCAGCAATACCGTCTTCCAGACCGGCCGCTGGTACCACGTTGCCGTCACCTACGACGGCTCGCTGCCCGAGGCTGAACGCGTGAAGCTCTACGTCGATGGCAAGCTCGATAAGGTCGCCGCCGAAACGAGCAGTACAATCCCAGATTACGCCTCGAACCTCACCCTCGGCACTTTGAACGCCGACTATCACGCCTCACTCGACGGTAAGCTGGACGATACCCGCATCTACAACCAGGCCCTCAGCGCCGACGCCATTGCCGAGCAGGCACGCTTGCCCGTCGCCTACTGGAAGTTGGACGAAACCGAGGGGACCAGCGCAGCGGACGTCTCGGGCAACGCACTGACCGGCACACTGGCAAACGGCGCCCAGTGGACCGCCGACGGCAAGGTCGGCGGCGCGATCGAGCTCAATGGCAACAATCAGTACGTCCACGTGGCCGACTCCCCGGCCCTCGACGCCACGTCCCAGCTTACCATCAGTACCTGGGTCTATGCCGATACGCTCGACGGGCAGGCACGCGGTATCGTGTCGAAACGCAACGGCATGAACAGCCAGCATGCCTACAGCCTGTTCTTCCATACGGGCAACCGCCTGCACGTGTACATCGACGGGGCCGGCGACGTCTTCTCGAGCAATACGGTTTTCCAGACCGGCCGCTGGTACCACGTTGCGGTCACCTACGACGGCTCGCTGCCCGAGGCCGAACGCGTGAAGCTCTACGTCGACGGCAAGCTCGATAAGGTCGCCGCCGAAACCAGTAGCGCCATCCCGAACTACGCCTCCCCGCTCACCCTCGGCAGCCTGAACGCCGACTACCAGGCATCGCTGGACGGCCGGATCGACGAAACACGCATCTATAACCTGGCCCTCAGTGCCGAGGCGATCGCCGAGCAGGCACGGCTGCCCGTCGCCCAATGGTTGCTCGACGAAACCAGCGGCGCGAGCGCCTACGACACGTCCGGCAACGCGCTGACCGGCACACTGGCAAACGGCGCCCAGTGGACCATGGACGATACGCTGGGCGGCGTCGTCGAGTTCGACGGGAACAACCAGTACGTCCACGTGGCCGATTCCCCGGCCCTGGACGCCACGTCCCAGCTTACCCTCAGTACCTGGGTCTACGCCGACACGCTTGACGGGCAGGCGCGCGGTATCGTCTCGAAGCGCAACGGCATGAACAGCCAGCACGCGTACAGCCTGTTCTTCTATACCGACAACAAGCTGCACGTCTACATCGACGGCGCGAACGACGTCTTCGCCAGCAGTACGGTCTTCGAAACGGGCCAGTGGTATCACATTGCCGTCACCTACGACGGCTCGCTACCCGAGGCCGAACGCGTGAAACTCTACGTCGATGGCGTGCTCGATACGGTCGCCGCCGAGACGAGCAGCGCCATCCCCAACTACGCGTCTCCGCTTACGCTCGGCACCTTGAACGCCAATTACCATGCCTCGCTCGACGGCCGGATGGACGACACCCGCGTCTACAACCAGGCGTTCGACGCCGAGGATATTGCCGCGCTGGCCGTCGCGCCCGGCGCGCCTCTGCCCCCGCAGGCGGCAACGAACCTGGCGGCAACGGTCCTCTCGAACACCCGCGTGGCGCTCGCCTGGGACGATAACGCGGCCGGCGAGTACGGCTACCTGATCGAGACATCGACCGACGGCGAAACGTTCAGCTTCGCCGGCTGGGCCCCGCTCGATGCGACAAGCCACACGGTTACGGGCCTGACGGCCGATACGCATTACTTCTTCCGCGTCGTGGCCTACAACGCCGGCGGCTATACGCCGTCCGTTGCCATCGAAGCCGCCACCGAGGCTAACCTGCCGATCACGCCTGCCGATCTCGAGGCGACCGCCGTCGGCTCGAACCAGGTCGACCTGTCGTGGACCGTCGATCCCAATTCCGAACAAGACGGCTTCCGCGTCGAGATATCGACGGAACCTCGGGATCACACGACCCAGTGGCGGTTCGACGAAACCGGCGGCACAACGGCCTTCGACAGTTCGACCAGCGGCCTGAACGGTACGCTCGCCGGCGGCGCCCAGTGGACCACCGACGGCAAGTCGGGCGGCGCGATCGAACTGGACGGCAACAACCAATACGTCGAAATCGCCGACAACGCTCTGCTGGACGGCGCGTCCGAACTGACCATCAGCACGTGGGTCTATGCCGATACGCTCGACGGCCAGGCCCGCGGCATCGTCTCCAAGCGCAGCGGCATGAACAGCCAACATGCCTACAGCCTCTACTTCCACACGGGCAACAAGCTGCACGTCTACATCGACGGCTCGAACGACGTCTTCGCCAGCGAAACCGTCTTCCAGACCGGCCGCTGGTACCACGTTGCCGTCACCTACAACGGCAACCTGCCGGAAGACCAGCGGGTGAAGCTCTACGTCGACGGCCGGCTCGATACGGTGGCCGCCGAAACGAGTGCCGCAATCCCCGACTATGCGTCCAATCTCACCCTCGGCACCTTGAACGCAGGTTATGCCACCTCGCTCGATGGAAAGCTGGACGACACCCGCATCTACCGCCAGGCCCTCACCGCCGACCAGATCGCCCGGCAGGCGCAGAAATCCGTCGCTCAGTGGTCGCTCGACGAAACCGACGGGACCGAGGCGTCCGACGCCGCAGGCAACGGCCAAACCGGCACGCTCGTCGGCGGCGCCCAGTGGACCACCGACGGCCATTCCGGCGGCGCGATCGATCTGAACGGCAACGGCCAGTACGTCCAGGTCGCCGACTCGGCAGCGCTCGACGGCGCGTCCGAACTGACCATCAGCACGTGGGTCTACGCCGATACGCTCGACGGGCAGGCGCGCGGCATCGTCTCCAAGCGCAACGGCATGAACAGCCAGCACGCGTACAGCCTGTTCTTCTATACCGACAACAAGCTCCATGTCTACATCGACGGGTCCGAGGATGTCTTCACCAGCGACACCGTCTTCGAGACCGGCCGCTGGTACCACATTGCCGTCACCTACGACGGCGCCCTGCCCGAAGCCCAACGGGTGAAGCTGTACGTCGATGGCGTGCTCGATAAGGTCGCAGCCGAGTCGAGCGAAGCGATTCCCAACTACGCCTCCAGCCTCACGCTCGGAACGCTCAACGCCGGCTATCACACCTCGCTGGACGGCCGGATCGACGACACCCGCATCTACCGCCAGGCCCTAAGCGCCCAGGCGGTCGCCAGCCTGGCTCAGCCGGTCGCCGAACCGACCTGGACCCTGGGCGACGACGGCATGAGCGCGACCGTAACCGGCCTCCTGGCCAACACCAAGTACTACTTCCACGTCGTTGCCACGAGCACGGTCGGCCAGTCGGCCCAGTCCAACGAGATCGAGGTGCAGACCACGCCTGCGGCGCCCACCGAACTGGCCGCCACCGACGTCTCCATGGGTTCCGTCACGCTCGCCTGGACCGCCGGCGCGAACGGTCAGTACGGCTTCCGCGTGGAGCAATCGACCGACGGCGGCGCGACCTTCACCGAAATCGCCACCGCGTGGGACCCCGAGTTCGTCGTCGACAACCTCATGCCGAACACGCAGTACGCCTTCCGCGTCCGCGCGTACAACGCGGCCGGCCAGTCGGAATACACCACCGCGGTCGAGATCACCACCGACGCCGCGACCACCGCACCGACCGCCCCCTCCAACCTCAGCGCGTCGGCCGTTTCCGGGGCCGCGGCCATTACGCTCACGTGGACCGACAATTCCGACAACGAAGCCGGCTTCATCATCCAGCAATCGACCGACGGCACGACCTTCACCGACGTCGCCACTACCGACCCCAACTGCACCACGTGGACTGTTGCCGATCTGCTGTCCGGCAAGCAGTATTCCTTCCGCGTGCGGGCGACGAACCACGTGGGCGATTCGTCCGACTCGAACACGGCCGCCGCCACGACCGCCAGCGTCGCTTCGGCCCCGTACGTGAAGCAGGCTGCGGCAGCCGCCGATAGCCTCGTTACCGGCACGTCCACCACGCTCAGCGTCTTCGGTGTCAATACGGCCAGCGGCGCCGATTACGACACGGACAACGACTCCAACCTCACCTATACCTGGGCCGCGACCATGCTGCCCCCGGGCGCCACGGCCCCTGCGTTCACCGTCGCCGGCAGCGAAAACGGCACCAACGCCGCCAAGAACGCCACGGTCACGTTCACCAGCGCCGGCGCCTACTGGCTCACCGTCACGCTCGAAAACACCGTGACGAACAAGTCCACCACCAGCAGCGTGGCCGTCACCGTCGCCCAAACGGCCACGATCGCAGAGGGAGTCGCCATCACCCCCGCCTCCGCCAGCCTCCATGCAGGCGAGACGCTCCAGTTCACCGCCACCGGCGTCGACCAGTTCGGCAACGACCTGGACGCCTCCGCCCGCACCTGGACCGCCACCGCCGGCGAGATCACGCCCGAAGGCTTCTTCACGGCACCCGAGGGCTCGGCCAGCGTCACCGTGACCGTCACCAGCGGCTCGCTGAGCGATACGAGCACCGTCACCGTGACCAACGCCGCGCCCACCGTCGCCACCGCCGCCGAGGCCGTGCAAGTTCCGGCCACCGCCACGGCCGCGCTCTCCGTGCTAGGCGCCGACGATGCAGGCGAGTCTAAGCTCACCTACACCTGGACCTGCCTGGTCAAGCCGGCCGGGGCCGACGATCCGACCATTACGGTCGAAGGGGGCGAAAACGGCACGAACGCCGCCCGCAACGCCACGGCCGCGTTCACCAGCCTGGGCAACTACCAGTTCCAGGTAACCGTGACCGACGGCGGCGGGCTCACCGTCACCGACTCGGTGGCCATTACCGTCGTCCAGACACTCACCAGCATCACACTCGCGCCAAGCTCGCCCAGCGTGGCCCTGGGCGGAACGCAGCAGTTCACCGCTACCGGCTACGACCAGTTTGAAGACCTCATGGCCGAGCAGCCGGAGTTCTACTTCAGCGCCACGGCCGGCAGCATCGACGCCGACGGCCTCTACACGGCCCCCAGCGCGGCCGTGCCGGCCACGGTCAGCGTCTCCAGCGGCGGCGTCGTTGCCCGCGCGGCCGTCAGCCTGACCGATCCCTCGCCCACCACGTCCGCCCGGTTCGGCAATACGTGGCTGGCCGAATGGTGGGTCGAAGCGCTCGGCTCGCCCGACACCCGCCAGCCGCGCGTCGAGCAGGCGTCCGGCGCCATGGCCTACACGCTCAGCACGGGCTTCATCGTCAACCCCACGGCCACGTTCGAGTTGGCCACTCCCGAGAATTTTACCGATACGATCGAGAGCAGTACCGTCCCCACGGAGTATGAGTGGGAAGTCGACGGCGTCGTGTACACTTCCGTCGAGTCAACCACCTCCACGCTGGTCATTACCAAGACGCTCGACGCCTACGGCGCATGGACCTATGACGAAGTCCTGACCACCACCTACACGGTCACCACCACCATCGACGGCGAGGCGTTCGCCAGCGTCACGGGCTCGTACGGCTATACCTTCAGCGCATCCGGTGGCGGTGATACCTCGAGCTACACGTTCGAAGCCACCGTATCGGCGCCCGTAAACGGCGCAACCGAGGAGGGTTCGGCGACAGGCGCATGGATCCAGGAGGTCGCCTCCATCGATTCGATCACCCACAGTCGTAACGACACAACCGGCGTACGCACCGGCAGCCGCTCCGGCAGTGGTGGCGCTTCAATGACGTTCCCCAGCTACACACTCGACGGTTACCTCTACACCGACGGCGGCAACTCTGACTTCGAGTACGACATCGACTACACGTACGACGCCGTCAACGGCTGGACCGCCACCGGCACCGCCTCGACCACCTGGGACGATTCAAGCAGCACCTCCGACTCGTACACAGAAGAGTATGAAGACTCCGGCGACGGTTGGTCGTACAAGGAGACCAGCGGCATGACCTCCAGCGATGAGTGGTCCTACTCCTATACGCTCTGCTACACCTTGCAGTCCGACGATTCCTGGCTGGCCACCAGTGGCACCGGCGGTTCGGAAGGCAACGGATCATGGACCTGGTCGTACAACGGAAAGGGCAACTACTGGCCCGCCACCCCCAACGCGGAACTTTCCGGCACCTACACAGACGAGGGCTCCGCCCAGACCGCGTACGTATACGAGACGTCCGCCACCTATTCCGACGGCGCCTGGCACGAAACGGGTACCGGGCAGATTGCCGACACGGGCTACACGTACTACACCTACCAGGGCAGCGGCAGCTACTCCAACGACTACGGCGACGGCAGCCAGGAGGAGAAGGGCTACGAATCCACCTACTATGACTCCACGGTCAACTATACCATGACCGATGGCCACTGGGATTATGCATCCGGCACGATCGGCCAAAGCGAAGAGCAGTCCGATCGCTGGGAGTACAGTGTCACAGACACTTCCGGGAACATAGAGACGGAGGGTTGGGACGAAGCCTACAAATGCCACGAAGAGTCCTACACACTCAATACCTTACTGGGGTCCTGGACTCTGACCAACGCATCCGTTTCCGGCGATGGCGAGTACGGCTATCTGCAGACCACAACCGATCCGACCAGCTACACGGCCAGCGGTACCCACGATGGCAACGACTGGGAAATCGAAGGAACTTATGAGACAAACGAAGGCGCCGGCATCGAGTACAGCTACCAAGCCGACGGCACGAACGTTTTCGGCCTGTGGTTCTACGACGGCCAAGGCTCGATCACCATTTACACGACCTCCGGCTCCTCCTTTTCGGGTACCGGTGAATACGGTGTGGACGATGAGGAGGTCAACGGCACCGTCACTGCCGAAGACCGCGAACAGTTCCGCTTCGATTCGACCGTCGACTATTCGCTCGACGAATACTTCGGCACCTGGGAGGTCGACCAATACCGCTACGCCGTCTCCGGGGAAGCATCGACAGAATGGTCTTACTCCATGTTCGATTCTGCTTATGAGGCCAGTGGCACGGAGTGGTCCGTAAGCGGCAGTAAGTACAAAGGCGAGACCTACCACACGGCTTCCGAATACTACCGAGGCTACCAGCGCGACGCAGGTGAGCAGAACTGGTCCCTTGATCTCGATCGAAGCTATAACTCCTACTCCATCGGCATGTCGACCGACGCCTCCTACTCGGGAAGTGGTACCTATAGTCACGATATTGCCTACGACCTCCTATCTGGCAGCAACACTGGCACAATAGCAGGCAAGGTCGAAGCAGACGGTAAGAGTAGCTACGATGTGAGCTACACCACATACTCCACACTCAACGCCAACGGAAGTTGGGACTCCCCAACCATCACTCGAACAACAACAGATTCCAACGAAGAGCACTGGTCATACGAGGGACGCGGGACATATTCAAGGAATGGCGACTTTCTTCCTAGCCATTACTCTGTTGAAGGTTCCATTGACGGTTCTATCGAAGAAGGTGGCAGTGTTGATTGTTGGAACACATTCCAGATAGACGCCGTGCTAACGTCTGATGGGCAATGGTCTACGACCGGAACTGGTCATACACAGTCCGACTCCGATAACTACTATTCCTACTCGGGCACGGGCAATATCACCGGTTACTACACCGACGGAGAGTACTTCGAGACAAATCTTCAGAGTGACGTCAAAGAAGACGGAACGGGTAGCCGCGAAGAACATGAGGAAACCCACTGGACAACTCAAGGCAGTAGTTGGTTAGCGAGTGATGTGAGCACCTATGTAAGCTGCGTCAGTGACGCCAATTACAACTATCACTTTGACGAATACAGCGAAAACGGCCCTGAGGCGGGCGTTAACAGTCACAATCAACAAACGCGAGAGTTTGACCTTGCATCAAGTACACTGTTGCGATCCGGTGTCCAAACCGATGGCAATGGTTCAAACACCTGGGATGAAGAGAGTGGCAGCGGAACAGCAAATGCCTATTACTACTGCATCTATCCACTGAAGACACCTACCTACGACCGAACAGACATTCTGTCCGACGCTTGGTCCATGGAACCGAACGAAAGCAATCACGTTCAGGGCACATCGGAAATAACATTTCCATCTAACGATGATCCTACTGTGTATACCTACGACACGACCATCTCATATTCCGGGTTCTATTCCAACGCATACTATGTGGCCGGTTTTGGGTACTTTGATATTGGCAGCCCTCCCAAGTCCGGTTACACCGGTACTCAAAGCAACTCGTTCGATGACTACACCCCGCCGTCTCTGCTGATCACCAGTTACAACGGCACAACGGGTCCGCTATCGGCTGTCACAGAGGCTACAGATGACAGTGAGATGACCGTCGCCGTTCCTGACGGTGCCACCCCACTCACCACAACCGCCCTGTTCGCCGCGACGCTGGTTGCCACCAGTACCGATAGCAGTTCCGGCACCTTCACCGCAGGTTCTGCTACCTTCGATGCCGCAGACCGTGTCTCCAGCGTCACCAACGGCAACGGGAACTTCACCCGTTTCACCTACGACGCCGCCGGAAACGTCGCCACCGTCCTCGACGCCGTCGGGAATATGACCCAATGGACCTACGACGATGATGGTCAGGTCACCGAGGAAACCAATGCCCTGGGCGATAGCCGCTACTACACGTACAACGAAGACGGTACTCTCGCTCGCTATACCGACCGCAACGGGCAGGTACGCGTCTACCAGTACGACAACCAGCAGCGAGTCACCACGGAAACCTGGTACGCCAACACGGCCGACGCCGACGCCGAGGTCAATCCGCTCAATACGCTCCTGTTCGCCTACGACGATGCCGGACGCATCGTCTCCGAGTCCGACGACTTCTCCTCGGTCACCTACGTCTACAACGACGACGGACGGCTCACCGCCACGACCCAGGCGAGCTCCGACGGGCCGACCGTCGTGCTGGCCTACGCCTACAACGAAGACGGACTCCGCAGCAGTACCACCGCCACGATCGACGGTGTGGCCGACTATGTCGAGGACTATACGTACGACTGCGAGGGTAACCTCCTGTCGATCGCCCAGTACGGCGTCCAGGGCGGCAACGCCGTGGCCGATAAGCAGATCACCCTGACCTACAACGAGCAGGGCCTCTTGGCCACCGTCACCCGCTACACCGACGGCGATCTCGCCGTCCAGGCCCAATACACCTACGACGACGCCGGACGGCTCACCGCCCTGGTCTACTCGCAGGCGTCAACCGTACTGGCCTCGTACGGCTGGACCTATAGCGACGACGGCTCCGCCCTTGTTGAGTCCGGCACGACCGCGTCTACCATCCTCTCCTGGCTTCCCTCCGGCGGTATCATGCCGGGGCAGGATACCACGGCAATCGTCGATGCCCTGTGGGAAGGCACCGACACGACTACAAACCTGATCACCGAAATGACCTCGGTTGACGGCGCGGCCACGTACACCTACGACGACGCCGGCCAGCTCGTCTCCGTCACCTACACCACGGGGCAGACCGACGAGACCTACGCCTACGACGCCAACGGAAATCGTACTACCGCCAACGGCGCCACATACGTCACCGGCACGAACAACCAACTGCTGTTCGACGGCACCTATCGCTACACCTACGACGCCGAAGGCAACCGTACGGCCCGCTATGTCGACACCAACAGCAACGCCCTGCTCGACGCAGGCGATACGGACATCACCGAGTACACCTGGGACGCCCGCAACCGCTTGACCCGCGTGGTCGACTACGACGTCTACGGCGGCACGGTGACGCAGGCGGTCGATTACCTGTACGACACCGAGAACCGCTGGATCGGCCGCGATCTGGACTCCGACGGCGACGGCCAGATTGACAGCCAGACCCGGTTCATTTACGATGGAAATCAGATCGTGCTGCAGTTCGATCGGACGGTTGCCACCGCCGCCGAACTGGCCGAGCCGCTCACGGTCGACGACCTATCGCACCGATATCTCTGGAACCCAGCCGCCGTGGACCAGCTCATGGCCGACGAACAGGTAACCGATCCGGCTGTTGCCGGCGCCATCGTCTGGCCGCTTGGCGACCATCAGGGCACCATCCGCGACCTCGCCACCTACGACCCGGCGACCGACGCCACCACGGTAGTCAACCATCGCACCTTCGACGCCTACGGCAATCTTCAGTCCCAAACCAGTGCCACCGTCGATTGCCTGTTCGCCTACACCGGTCGCGCCCTGGATCAGGCCACCGGTCTGCAAAACAACCTCCACCGCTGGTACGACCCAGCCGTTGGCCTCTGGATCAGCGAGGACCCGATTGGCTTCGATGGAAACGATGCCAACCTATACCGCTACGTACGCAATAGTCCAACCAATGCAACCGATCCAACAGGGACCACAGAAACCACAGACACAAAGGAAGAAGTTAAGGTATTCTATTGGGCAAAGGTTACGATTAAGGACATACGAATGGTGGTGACGTTGAATAGTGACCAGGAGATCGTCGTTAGATCATCGTGTCTACAACAGCTAACCGACTGGGTGAAAGATAAAACACTTGACCAATTGTATGATATCCAGGATGACTTGCTTGGCAAGCTCGATGAAGTATTTCCAGACCTGGCGGGGAAGGTGGTGGGTGCCAGTGAAGTCTTCAGCAGTTTCAAAAGCGCGCTCGAGATGGGTAGTCGAAACGTCTCCGGAAGGTTCGTTATCAAAAACGTTGAAATCTGGGCAACAATTTATGTCGAATGCCAGGTGAAGCATAAGAATGAAAGTGGTGTTTGGGAGTGGAGGACTGAAGGTATGACTTTCGACTATCGACTGAACTACGTGAAGAAACAAGACATGAGGGACAATTGGCTCCTTAATTTGCTGAGTGAGGACGGGCAACGCGAGATGTATAAGCTAACGAGACAACTTTCAATGGAGGGCGTGAGAAAGTTAAAGGTTATTCAGCAAAATGGAATGAACCTGGCACGTGAGAAGTTGAAAACGAAATACACGATCATAAAGTTCCTTTACAAAAAGTAAATGTCCAGCCGACTTGAATATCTGCAGTTTCATAGCTAATGGGAAGCTGAATATGGCAAAGCGAATACCATGGTTGGTTTGCGTATCCTTGGTAGTTGTATCCGGGTTGTCGGCCGAGGAACCAGCACTGTTGCATACATTCAGTGGTCGTGGCAATTCTGCCGATACCTTCGTATTCAGTCAGAATGGAAGAACGTTGATCTCTGGCGGTCTGGATGGTGCCATAGTATTCTGGGACGTGTCTACGGGTGAATCTATTGCGAAATGCCGAGAACACAGCTCGGTCGAAGGCTTGGCATTATTATCAAAGCAGAGCAATATATCGGTCTCTGCTGGTTCACCTCCTGTCTACTCTACTAACGAGATTCCTGCTCCACCGATTATATTGTGGGATGTGGCAAAGAGAGAGAAGGTAGCAACACTTGGTGATGTTGTGCATGGCCTTGTCATGTCCATGGCGGTCAGTCCAAACGGCACGTGCATTGCACTGGGGGTTCTTAGTACCGACTTTGTTGGCGATCCTTTTCGAGTCGACCTTTGGGACACCAAGAGCCACAAGAAGACCATCACGCTGCCAAGTGAAGACAGTCCTTCCTCGCTTGCTTTCAGCCCAGATGGCACAGTGCTTGCAATACCAGGATGCGATCTAGGAGGATGGGCTAACGTAAAGCTATCGAATGTGGCAGACGGCAAACAAATAGCCATACTGAAGGGACATACCGACAGTGTTAATAAGGTATTGTTCAGTCCGGACGGTAAGTTATTGGTGACTTGCAGCTGTGAAGACGAAACAATCAGATTCTGGAATACACGCACCTACAAGGCAGAGGCTATCCTAAAACGCCAGGATGGGATTGCCCCAAGGACGATCGCTTTTGATCCAAATGGTAAGATTTTGGCATCGGGACATGAGGGTGGCATCGTTACGTTATGGGATGTAACGACACGCAAAAGGATCACGGATTTCAAAGCGAACTCCTATAGTGTCTGGTGTTTGGCGTTCAGTCCAGATGGCAAAACACTGGCGTCAAGTGCAGCAACCAGAAAAGGTATTATTAAGCTATGGGACATAGCCTCGTTTGTGGAGACTTTGGGGTCAAAGAAAGCGCCGGTCAAAACCGCCGGGGAGTAGCGGATGAAAGAGCCGTACGATAAAGGGCTGGCGACCCATGCCGACCCCGAGTTATGCCGGCGGTGGCAACACGGCGGGTGAAGCGCCCGCAGCAGCACACACGCAGGCCGGGGAGACTCTCGTGCTGTGTGGCCCAATGTGTGAGATATGAGTTCAACGCGAGTCTACTATGAAGCAATCCATCATTCTCGGCATCGGCGCCGGCCGTTGCGGCTTGGCCTCGCTGGCGAGGATTCTGAACGGGCAGCCAGATGTTCAATGCTCGTACGACGAGCCGCCCTTGCTGCCGTGGACGCCGGATGTGCAGCCTGCGGCGGTGCGCCTGGCGGACGGTGAGGGCGAGCAGGGCCCGGGGGGCGTTATCCGGGCGCGGTTCGCGCGGTTCCGGCAGCATGGTACGGCGCGGCGACTGGGCGACGTGGCGTCGTTCTACTTGCCGTATCTGGAAGAAGCCATCGCCGCCGAACCTGACATCCGGATTGTATGCCTGAAACGGCCGCGGGACGAGGTAATCGCCAGCTTCTGCCGCTGGCTCGACCGGAGTATGCCGCTGCCCACGAATCACTGGGCCCGGCAGCCGGCCGAGGGTTGGCATCACGATCTGCTCAGAACGCGCACGTTTCCCCAGTACGACACGGCGGACCGCGAAGATGGCATCGGCCGCTATTGGGACGAGTATGACGCGCGGGTCGATGCGCTTGTGCAACGCTATCCCGAGCATGTGCAGGTGTTCGATACGCACCATGCGCTCAATACGGAGCAGGGGCTGCGCGATCTGCTGGGCTTTGCAGGCATTGCGCCTGAGCGGCAGGTGTTGGCCGTCGGAACTCGCGTGGAGAGTACGCCCCGGCGCTCGCCGCGGCAGCTTGCTAACGATCCGATGGACCCGCGTCGCTGTGTGATCCTGGCGCCTTTCGCCACGTACATAACGCCGCCGTGCGAGCGGGCGCTAGTGGAGTTGGAACGGCGGGGCTATCCCGTGCGGCGCGTGGGCGGGTATGCGGCCATCGATCAGGGGCGGAACCAGATGGTCACCGACGCACTGCTGGACGGCTACGAAGAGACGATGTGGATCGACGGCGATATCGACTTCCACCCGGACGCCGTGGACCGGCTGCGTTCGCATGGGCTGCCGATTACCTGCGGCGCGTACCCGCAAAAGGGCCGGCGGGCACTCGGCTGCCACATGCCGCCAGGCGTGCGGGAGATCACCTTCGGCCGCGAGGGGGGCCTTGTGGAGATTCTGTACGCCGGGGCCGGATTCCTGCTGGTGCGGCGCGAGGTGTATCTGGCCGTTCAGCAGCGGCTTCGTCTGCCGATGTGCAACGAGCGGTTTCGCAAACCGATGGCGCCGTTCTTCCACCCGATGCTCCATCCGTGCGACGACGGCCACTGGTACCTGGCCGAGGACTACGCCTTCTGCGAGCGAGCGCGGCAGTGTGGCTACCGGATCATGGCGGATACAACCATCCGCCTCTGGCACCTCGGCACGCACGCCTACGGCTGGGAAGACGCCGGTATGGATCGCGAGCGGTTCGAGTCCTTCTCGCTCAACTTCGGCCCGAAGCCGCAGACCAACACCGACCGCGGCGCCGACAATTCGGCCATGTGATGGGATCATCCCCTGCCACGGTCAGCGTTACGGGCGGCAGTGTCACCGCGTACGCGGACGTCAGCCTGACGGATCCCTCGCCCACCACGTCCGCCCGGTTCGGCAATACGTGGCTGGCCGAATGGTGGGTCGAAGCACTCGGCTCGCCCGACACCCGCCAGCCGCGCGTCGAGCAGGCGTCCGGCACGATGGCTTACACGCTCAGCACGGGCTTCATCGTCGATCCCACGGCCACGTTCGAGTCGGCCACCCCCGAGAATTTCACCGATACGATCGAGAGCAGTACCGTCCCCACGGAGTACGAGTGGGAAGTCGACGGCGTTGTGTACACGTCCGTCGAGGAGACCACCTCCACGCTGGTCATTACCAAGACGCTCGACGCCTACGGCGCATGGACCTATGACGAAGTCCTGACCACCACCTACACGGTCACCACCACCATGGATGGCGAGGCATTCGCCACGGTCACCGGTTCGTACGGCTACGACTTCAGCGCATATGGCGGCGGCGACGTCTCGGCCTACACGTTCGCCGCGATCGTATCGGCCCCCGTGGTCGGCGCGACGGAGGAGGGCGCGGCGGTCGGCGCGTGGACCCAGACGGTCGGCGCGACCGACTCCATCACCCATACGCGCAACCACGCCACCGGCGCGCGGTCCGGCCGGCGGTTCGGCAACGGCGGTGCCGGCATGACGTTCCCCAGCTATACGCAGGACGGCTACCTGTACGCCGACGGCGGCCATTCCGACTTCGACTACGACGTCGATTACACGTACGACGAAGTCAACGGCTGGACCTTCTCCGGTACGGCCACGACCACCTGGGCCGATTCGGGCAGTACGTCCGACTCGTACACCGACACGTACGACGATGTCGGCGACGGCTGGTCGTACAAAGAGACCAGCGGTATGACCTCCAAGGACAAGTGGTCCTACTCCTACACGCTCAACCACGCCATCCAGTCGGACGGCTCGTGGCAGGCGACCAGTGGCAGCGGCGGCTCGGAAGGCAGCGGCTCGTGGACCTGGTCGTACAGGGGCGGGGGCAACTACTGGCCTGCCGCGCCCGACGAGGAACTCTGCGGCAAGTTCACCGACGAGGGCGCCGACACCACCACGTACGAGTACGAAACCACCGCCACCTGGTCCGACGGCAAGTGGCATGAGACGGGTACCGGCCAGGTTAGCGACTCCGGCCACACGCACTACACCTACCAGGGCGAAGGCAGCTTTTCGAGCGACGACGGCGACGGCAGCCAGAGCGAAAAGGGCTACGAACACACCGAGTACAGCGCCACGGTCGACTACACCTTTACGGAAGGCCATTGGAATTACGCCTCCGGTACGGCCGACTACAGCGAAAAATGGTCCGACCGCTGGGACTACTCCGTCACGGACCTCTCCGGAGACATCGAGACGAAGGGCTGGGACGAGGCCTATGAAAAGTACGACGAAGACTACACGCTCGACACCCAGCGCGGCCGCTGGCAGATGACCGACGTCGGCGTCCGGGGCAACGGCAAGTACGGCTATCGGCAGACCACCACCAACCCCATCCCCTACACGGCCGACGGCGAGCACGACGGCAATGACTGGTCGGTCGAAGGCACTTACACGGCCAACCAAGGCGGCGGGGTGGAATACGCCTACTGGGGCACGGGCGAGAAGGTCTTTGACTTGTGGTTCTACGACGGCAAAGGCTCCGTCACCGCCTACACTACCTCCGGCTCCTCCTATTCCGCCGAAGGCGAATACGGAGTGGACGATGATGAGGTCGACGGCACGGTCACTGCGAAAGGCCACGACCAGTTGCGATCCGAAGCAACCACGGATTACGTGCTCGACGCGTTCTTCGGCACGTGGGAAGTGGACCAGCACCGGCGCGTCACCGCCGGCGTCGACGGCAGCGACTGGGGTTACTCTGCTACCGGAACTTACGAGTCGGGCTACATCACCGACGGCGCCTGTTCCTCGGGGGCGGGCGACCACACCTCGTACGACTATCGGATCGTCACCGATAAGACGGAAGGCGGCTGGTTGTGCAATGAAGCCGACAGCTACAGCATCTGGTCCCAGAGCACGTCCGAACATTCGTCCTATTCGGGCAGCGGCAGCTATTCCCGCAGCCTTGATGACGGCACGATCGAGGGCACCGTGCAGGAGGACGGCGACAGTCAGGCTGAGACCAGCTATACCACCCACTCTTCACTCAACGCCGACGGTACGTGGAACGATCCGACGGTCACTGTCAAATCCACGGGTAACCGTTCCGGCAACTGGTCCTATTCAGGCGACGGAACGTACGATAGCGACTACTTGCCCAGCGACTACGAAGGTTCGATTGAGGAACAGGGCTCTGAACACTTCACTGACGAATGGTCAACGGAAAAGGGCCGGCGCGAATACACCACTTGGGGCTCCTCTGAGTATTCCTATTCGGCTGCTGGTTCCGGCGGTGGGGACGACGCAAG
This sequence comes from Thermoguttaceae bacterium, assembly GCA_040772845.1. Classification (GTDB taxonomy): domain Bacteria; phylum Planctomycetota; class Planctomycetia; order Pirellulales; family Thermoguttaceae; genus PWXP01. Next base: position 1,318,592 of record JAXGXG010000001.1, on the reverse strand, counting down.
CGGCTACTGGACCTTCTCGGCAGACGAGTCGGGCAATGGCAATTACGCCCACCAAGAGCAGGACGTGTGGCGGTTCTCCACCGGACAGGGATGGACGAAGGTTGCCGAGCGGAACACCGCCAGCGGAAACAGCGAAGCGAGCGTGACCAAGGATCAATTCAGCCAGATGGGAGACGAGCCCTATGTCTGGTCGACGACGGATTACCAGTTCAACAACCAGTCCACCTCCGAGCTATCACTCGACACGCGCAGTACCCGGAATGCCGCCGGTATTCTGACGCCCGTGGGGTCCCTCTCCAACGTCAAGACCAGCAGTGGGACATGCATTTTCGATGGTGAGTATGGAATCTACACCGGTGATCCAGACGTTTCTTACCGCATGGACGAGTACGGCGTCGGCGAGAACGGCTGCCGGGAAGAGGAGTCCACCACCTACCATGCAGACGGGACACAGACGTCTGATTCCACGTGCACCAATCACGTGAGGGGCGAAAACACCTACAACGGAACGACGCCTGACTACCCGTACGGCTATCCGTACGACACGACGGTCAGTACACCCGGCTTCCTCTACACAAACGATGCATTCGTCTCCGGCACCGCCCCCATGTCCGGCTATAGCGGAGGACTCAGCCATTCCTTCACCACGGCCAACCCGCCTGCAATGATGAGCATGAGCGGTGAGTCTGGACAGACGACTCTCGGCATGGCCGCGTCGGGCGCCGCGCTACTCTCCGCGCCTGCCGCCACGTCCCCGCTCACCGCAACCGCCCTGTTCGCCGCGCCGGCCGCCGCCACCGGCACGGCCGCAAGCTCCGGCCTGCTCAACCTGGGCTTCGCCACGTTCGACACCGCAGGCAGGGTGGCAAGCGTCGCCAACGGCAACGGAAGCAATACGCGTTTCACGTATAATTCTGCCGGCAACCTCGCCACCGTGCTCGACGCAGTGGGGAATCTCACCCAGTGGGTCTACGACGCCGAGGGGCAAGTCACCGAGGAAATCAACCCGCTGGGCGATAGCCGCTACTATGGCTACAACCAAGATGGCACCCTCGCACGCTATACCGACCGCAACGGCCGCGTCCGCGTGTACGAGTACGACGGCCAACAGCGCGTCACCACAGAAATCTGGTACGCCAACGCCGCCGACGCAGACGCCGCCGCCAACCCGGTCAATACGGTCCACTTCGCGTATGACGACGCAGGCCGCATCACGTCCGAATGGGACAACCTCTCGTCGGTCAGCTACGTCTATACCGACTCCGGCCTCTTGGCCGCCACCACCCAAGAAAGCACGGGCGGGCCCACCGTCGTCCTGGCCTACGGCTACAACGACGCCGGCCTTCGCACCAGCACGGCCGCAACCATCGACGGCGTGGCCGACTACGTGGATGAGTATGCGTACGACTCCGAGGGCCGGCTCGTCTCCATCGCCCAGTACGGCGCGGCAGGCGGCAGCGCCGTGGCCGCGAAAGAGATCAGCCTGGCGTACAACGACCAGGGCCTCTTGGCCACCGTCGCCCGCTATACCGATGGCAACCTGGCTGTTCTCGCCCAGTATTCGTATGATTCCGCCGGGCGACTCGCCACGCTCGTCTACTCGCAAGGCGAAACCATCCTCGCCTCCTACGCCTGGACGTACGACACCGCGGCCGATTCGGTCCCATCGTCTTCCGATCAACCATCAGACATCAACCCTCAAACTTCCCTCCAATGGCTTCCTTCCGGCGGCCTGATGCCGGGGCAGGATACCACGGCAATCGTCGACGCCCTGTGGGAAGGCACCGCCACGGCTGCGAGCTTGATTACGGAAATGACCTCGGGCGACGGTGCCGCCACGTACACCTACGACGACGCCGGACAGCTTGTCTCCGTCACCTACACCACGGGCCAGACGGACGAGACCTACGCGTACGACGCTAACGGGAACCGTGCCACTTCTAACGGCGCCACGTACGTCACCGGCACCAACAACCAACTGTTGTACGACGGCAGTTGCCGCTACACCTATGACGCCGAAGGCAACCGTACGGCCCGCTATGTCGATACGAACAGCAATGCCCTGCTCGACGCAGGCGATACGGACATCACCGAGTACACCTGGGACGCGCGCAACCGGCTCGCCCGCGTGGTTGACTACGGCGTGTACGGCGGTACGGCGATGCAGGCGGTCGATTACCTGTACGACGTGGAAAACCGCTGGATCGGCCGTGATCTGGACGCTGACGGTGACGGCATCATTGACACCCGCACCCGGTTTGCATACGATGGAAATCAGATCACGTTGCAGTTCGACCGCGCCACCGCTCCCACCGGCGACCCGGCCGATCCGCTCACGCTAGAAGACCTATCGCACCGTTATCTTTGGAACCCAGCCGCCGTGGACCAGCTCATGGCCGACGAACAGATAACCGATCCGGCTGTTGCCGGCGCCATCGTCTGGCCGCTTGGCGACCACCTCGGCACCATCCGCGACCTGGCCGTCTACGACCCGGCCAGCGACACGACTACGGTAGTCAACCACCGCACCTTCGACGCCTACGGCAACCTCCAGTCTCAGACGAGCGCCGCCGTCGATTGCCTGTTCGCGTACACTGGCCGTCCGCTCGACCAAGCCACCGATCTGCAGAACAACCTCCACCGCTGGTACGACGCCACCACCGGCCGCTGGATGAGCGAAGACCCAATCGGGTTTGAGGGAAGAGATAATAACATATACGGCTTCGTACGCAATAGTCCAACCAATGCAACCGATCCAACAGGGACCACAGAAGCCACAGACACCAAAGAACAAGTCTATGTATTCTGGTGGGCAAAAGTCACGATCAAAGATATACGAATAGTGGTAACAATGTCCTCCGAAGATGAGATCACCGTTAGATCATCGTCTCTAGAACAAATAACCGATTGGGTGAAAGATAAAACAGTCGACCAGTTGTATGATATGCAGGATGTGTTGAATGACACACTCGATGACATATTTCCGGCGATAGGTGACATAGCGGAAGGTGCCAGTGACTTAGCAAGCCAATTCGAAAGCGCGCTAAGGATGGGTGGTCAAACTGCAACAACGAAGCTCCACGTCAGAAAGATCGCAGTCTGGGCAACACTTCATGTTGAATGCGAGGTAAAGCGCAAGAGTGAAAGTGGTGTCTGGGAATGGACCACTGAGAGTATGACTTACGACATTCCATTGAACACAAGCAGAGATAATCTGACCCTTTCACCAGCGACTGAGGACGGAAGACGCAAGCTCTATGCGATAACGAGAAGACTGTCAATGCGGGGCGTGAGAGCGCTAAAGGCTATTCAGGCCAACGGAATGAAGCTTGCGGGGGACGCCTTGAGAGCGAAATATGAGATACTAGACTACCCTCGCAAAAAATGAGCGTCCAGCATGTGTTTGAATATCCGCAGTTTTGGAGCTAATAGGACGGTGAATATGATAAAGCAAATACCATGGTTACTTTGTATATCGTTGGTAGTCATATCCGGATTGTCGGCCGCGGAACCAACACTGTTGCATACACTGACTGGTCATAGCAATTCTGCCGATGCCTTCGCATTCAGTCATGATGGAAAGACGTTGGTCTCTGGCGGTTCGGATGGCACCATAGTGTTTTGGGACGTGTCTAGAGGTGAATCTATTGCGAGATTCCAAGAATACACAGTAGTCGAATGCTTGGAATGTTTGTCAAAGGAGAGCAGTATATTGGTCTCTGCTGGTTCACCTCGTGATGGGTACTCTATTGAAGGGGGCGCTACTCCAGCGATTATGTTGTGGGATGTAGCAAAGAAAAAGAAACTGGCAACATTTGGTAGTATTGGTGGCCGTGTCATCTCCTTAGCGGTCAGCCCAAAGGGCAAGATTATTGCAACGGGGATTCTTAGTTACGACTTTGTTGGCGATCCTTTTAGAGTTGAGCTTTGGGACACCAAAAGCCAGAAGAAAACCATGACTTTGCCAAGTAAGAACTCCGCTTCCTCGCTTGCTTTCAGCCCAGATGGCACAATGCTTGCGACAACAGGATGCAACCTAGGAAGATGCGCTAACGTAAAGCTATGGAATGTGGCAGACGGCAAACAAATAGCCATACTGAAGGGACATACCGACATTGTTAATACGGTATCATTCAGTCCGGACGGCAAGTTATTGGCGACTTGCAGCTGTGAAGACGAAACAATTAAATTATGGAATACACACACCTACAAGGCAGAGGCTATCCTAGAACGCCAGGATGGGATTGCCCCAAGGACGATCGCTTTTGCTCCAAATGGTAGGATGTTGGCATCGGGACATGAGGGTGGCATCGTTACGTTATGGGATGTAACGACACGCAAAAGAATCACGGATTTCACAGCAAACGCCTATGATGTCTGTTGTTTGGCGTTCAGTCCAGATGGCAAAACACTGGCGTCAAGTGCAGCAACCAGAAAAGGTATTATCAAGCTATGGGACATAGCCTCGTTTGTGGAGACTTGGGGTCAAACAAAGCGCCGGTCAAAACCGGCGCGGAGTAGCGGATGAAAGAGCCGTACGGTAAAAGGGGTAGCGACCCATGCCAACCCCGAGTCATGCGCCGGCGGTGGCAACGCGGCCGGTGAAACGCCCGCAGCAACACGCACGCAGGCCGGGGAGACTCTCGCGCCGTGTGGCCCAATGTGTGAGATATGAGATGAACGCGAGTTTGCTATGAAGCAATCCATCATTCTCGGCATCGGCGCCGGCCGTTGCGGGCTGGCCTCGCTGGCGAGGATTCTCAACGGGCAGCCGGATGTTCAATGCTCGTACGACGAGCCGCCCTTGTTGCCGTGGATGCCGGATGTGCAGCCTGCAAGGGATCGGTTGGCGGACAGTGAGGGCGAGCAGGGCCCGGGGGGCGTCGTCCGGGCGCGGTTCGCGCGGTTTCGGCAGCATGGTACGGCTGGGCGGCTGGGCGACGTGGCGTCGTCCTACTTGCCGTATGTCGAAGAGGCCATTGCCGCCGAACCTGACATCCGGATTGTCTGCCTGAAACGGTCGCGGGACGAGGTAATCGCCAGTTTCTGCCGCTGGCTCGACCGCAGTATGCCACTGCCCACCAATCACTGGGCCCGGCAGCCGGCCGACGGCTGGCATCACGACCTGCTCAGAACGCGCACGTTTCCCCAGTACGATACAACGGACCGCGAAGAAGGCATCGGCCGCTATTGGGACGAGTATGACGCGCGCGTGGATGCGCTTGTGCAACGCTATCCGGAGCATGTGCGGGTGTTCGACATGCATGAGGCGCTCAATACGGAGCAGGGGCTGCGCGACCTGCTGGGCTTTGCAGGCATTGCGCCTGAGCGGCAGGTGTTGGCCGTCGGAACTCGCGTGGAGAGTACGCCCCGGCGCTCGCCGCGGCAGCTTCCTAACGATCCGATGGACCCGCGCCGCTGTGTGATCCTGGCGCCTTTCGCCACGTACATAACGCCGCCGTGCGAGCGGGCCCTGGTGGAGTTGGAACGGCGGGCGAATTAAAGGGCGAATTAAAGGTGTCCGGTACTTTTATTCTTGACAATCCTCGATAGATCGCTATTCTATTGGAATGGGAAGGCCGAAAGGGGAATTTTGGGGTCAGGGGGAATTTTGGGGTCAGAGCGCCGTCAGACGTTAGGCGGTTGACAGCGTTGTCGGTTTCTGCTAGGGTGTGGGCATGGCGAGACCTTTGCGAATCGAGTTCCCCGGGGCGTTGTATCATGTGATGTCGCGAGGGAACGAACGAAAACCGATTGTCCGGCGAATTAAAGGTGTCCGGTACTTTTATTCTTGACAATCCTCGATAGATCGCTATTCTATTGGAATGGGAAGGCCGAAACGGATAACGCTGGGCGGATACGTTTATCACGTTCTCAATCGTGCCAACGGCCGGCTGCGCATCTTCAAGAAGAAGGAGGACTTCGCGGCCTTCGAGGCGATTCTTGCCGAAGGTATGGAGCGGGTCGATATGCGGATCTGTGGCTATTGCATCATGAGCAACCACTGGCATATGCTGCTCTGGCCACGGGGGGATGCCGATCTGTCCGACTATATGCGATGGATTACGCTTACGCACACCCAGCGATACCACGCCTCGCACGGCACGGTCGGCATCGGGCATCTTTATCAGGGGCGATTCAAGAGTTTTCCCACCCAAAACGACGAGCATTACCTGACTGTGTTGCGTTATATTGAAGCCAATCCCTTGCGTGCCGAGGTCGTGGAGCGGCCAGGCGAGTATCCCTGGTCCAGTTTCGCCGCCCGCAAGGGATTGGAGAAACCCTTCGCCTTAAGCGACGGCCCGCTGCCTATTCCCAAACACTGGACGCAACTGGTCGGCCGGAAGCTGGCCGTTGCAGACCAGGACCAAATCAGTAACAGCATCCGCCGTGGTGCGCCTCTAGGCGATTCCGATTGGGTGAAGCACGCCGCCGCCGAACTCAATCTTCAGTCAACCATCAAGCCCCGGGGACGCCCCAGAAAAAGTACCGGACACCTTTAGTTCGCCTCGGGTAAAGACATGGCCCGTCAGAAGCCGCGCGGCGTAGCGTTTCAGAGGGCGCTGAAAACCGGCCAACTGAGGGGACGTCAGGGGACGTCAGGGTCAGGCTTTAAATGTTAACTTTGCGAGAGTCTCGGGAGTCCAGGAGCCTTCGCACCTCGGCGGGCCCACCGTCGTCCTGGCCTACGGCTACAACGACGCCGGCCTCCGCACCAGCACGGCCGGAACCATCGACGGCGTCGCCGACTACCTGGACGAGTATGCGTACGACGGCGAAGGCCGGCTCGTCGCCATCGCCCAGTACGGCGCGGCAGGCGGCAATGCCGTGGCCGCGAAAGAGATCACCCTCACCTACAACGACCAGGGCCTCTTGGCCACCGTCACCTGCTACACCGACGGCATCCTGGCCGTCCTGGCCCAGTATTCGTATGATTCCGCCTCGCGACTCACCGCGCTCGTCTACTCCCAAGGCGAAACCATCCTCGCCTCCTACGCCTGGACTTACGATACCGCGGCCGATTCCGTCCCATCCTCTTCCGATCAACCATCAGACATCAACCCTCAAACTTCCCTCCACTGGCTTCCCTCCGGCGGTATCATGCCGGGGCAGGACACCACGGCAATCGTCGACGCCCTGTGGGAAGGCACCGCCACGGCTGTGAGCTTGATTACGGAAATGACCTCGGGCGACGGTGCCGCCACGTACACCTACGACGACGCCGGACAGCTTGTCTCCGTCACCTACACCACGGGCCAGACGGACGAGACCTACGCGTACGACGCTAACGGGAACCGTGCCACTTCTAACGGCGCCACGTACGTCACCGGCACCAACAACCAACTGTTGTACGACGGCAGTTGCCGCTACACCTATGACGCCGAAGGCAACCGTACGGCCCGCTATGTCGATACGAACAGCAATGCCCTGCTCGACGCAGGCGATACGGACATCACCGAGTACACCTGGGACGCGCGCAACCGGCTCGCCCGCGTGGTTGACTACGGCGTGTACGGCGGTACGGCGATGCAGGCGGTCGATTACCTGTACGACGTGGAAAACCGCTGGATCGGCCGTGATCTGGACGCTGACGGTGACGGCATCATTGACACCCGCACCCGGTTTGCATACGATGGAAATCAGATCACGTTGCAGTTCGACCGCGCCACCGCTCCCACCGGCGACCCGGCCGATCCGCTCACGCTAGAAGACCTATCGCACCGTTATCTTTGGAACCCAGCCGCCGTGGACCAGCTCATGGCCGACGAACAGATAACCGATCCGGCTGTTGCCGGCGTCATCGTCTGGCCGCTCGGCGACCATCAGGGCACCATCCGCGACCTGGCCGTTTCACAAAATGGTGTAACGAGTGTTGCCAACCACCGAGTCTTCGACAGTTACGGCGACCTGGTGTCGCAAACGAACGCCGCTGCGGACTGCCTGTTTGCCTATACCGGCCGTGCCCTGGACCAAGCGACCGATCTCCAGAATAACCTCCACCGCTGGTACGACGCTTCGGCGGGCCGCTGGATGAGCGAAGACCCGATCGGGTTTGAGGGGCGGGACGGCAATCTGTATGTGTATGTGGGGAACAGTCTGCCTAACGCGACGGATCCGGGAGGACTTGTCTCCCCCTGGGGCAGCCCATATGCCAACGCGATGCGCGAAGCAGGGCATGAATGCAATAGGCGTTCTCCCCCAAATCCCGTGATTGACTACACTCTGTGGCCCGGTTACGAACTCGGGTATGGCATGGCTCATTCCGCTTCGGAATGGAGCAAGACGAAATATACCGATGCCCTGAACTGGGCGAGTTGTAGAGCGATATCCCTGATTCCGGGGGTTACTATACGAGGTTACGAGTTTTTTGAATACAGAATAATGGACGGCAAAGGCAGCGCAGCACTGCAATACACTAGTTGGTCGAAAGACCGCCAAATCAGCTTTCGCGATGCATTTGCCAAGGCATGGGACGGCGAACTGTCGGCGTCTGCACAACACAACAATATCCCAAAGAATCTATTGCTAAACGTGATAATGGCTGAGTTGATCGATTTTCATTGGAATGACTTCCGCAATTTCGGTGCGTCCAAGGGACCAGGACAATTGACGCAAGGAGTAATCGATGCGTATAACCTTACCGGGGCAAACGCCTATCACACTTGGTATAGCACCGCAAACAGCATAGAAATGACCGCTCAGCGCATTGACAGGCAATTGGAGGAATTGCGGATTGCGTCAATCGGAGGTGGCCGTCCGGAAGATCCACTGTATTGCGATGTACCTGCGTTGTCCAATGTTCCGGCAATGAATCCCAATTTCACTCCCGCTTTCTCACCACCTTTTTCGGGGGGCGTTTGGCTCTCATGGAACTTGGATACAAATGACTGGAGCAAAGCTGCGCGGCGAGCTGATCCGAACGCCTCGTATCAAGCGATAACGGCCGCGGGTTCGGACGAGGAAACAGCACAGTTACACGCAGCAGCTCTCCTGACCGGAATCCTTCAGTGGATGAATGATGTTTGCCCAAACGCGGTTGGTTCTGATTCAGCGAGGTTATATGAACAGAAATGGACTTTAGGAATGGACCATACACCTGCTTACTACGCATACACTCGGGTGAGGGAAGGTATTTGGCCCATTTAACAACCATGGATCACGGAAGACGCGAAATGAAACGCAGATCGATCACTATTGCAGTCATTGTGACACTGATCGTGTTGCCTTGTGGGTTTTTGGTCGGTTTGACCGTTACACTCTACGAGTTGCGCCGAGCGTCCCGCCAAACCCATGCATTCCGAAATATCCAAGCAATGGTCCGTGAATACGATGGGCGAATGCTTGAATACGAAAAGCGACACTCAATTGGAATAGTGATCGAACGGCCTGATTTTGGGGATGACGATCTTGCGTTGCTGGCACAGTACATGGAGCAATTGGGGGTCGCAATCGAACTCGATCTTCACGGTACAAGTATCACGGACCACGGATTGCAGAGTCTTCACTCTGTAAACAACTTGGTGTTGTTGAATGCTGTGGCCTCAGGCGTTACCGAGCAGGGCGCCAAAGAACTGGTCAAGAACGTGCCGTTCTGTCTCATCTGGTATGGTGAAGGGGAACTTTGCAGCCAGTAGATCGCGAGGACGAGGGGAGAGTCGTTGCTTTGCTTCGACTCCGGGCTGCTCAACCTGGGCTTCGCCACGTTCGACACGGCAGGCAGGGTGGCAAGCGTGGCAAACGGCAACGGAAGCAATACGCGCTTTACGTACGACTCGGGCGGCAACCTCGCTACCGTGCTCGACGCGGTGGGCAATATGACCCAGTGGGTCTGTGACGCCGAGGGCCAGGTCACCGAGGAAATCAATGCCCTGGGCGATAGCCGCTACTATGGCTACAACCAAGACGGCACCCTCGCACGCTATACCGACCGCAACGGCCGCGTCCGGGTATATGAGTACGACGGCCACCAGCGCGTCATGGCCGAAATCTGGTACGCCAACGCCGCCGACGCAGACGCCGCCGCCAACCCGGTCAATACCATCCACTTCGCCTACGACGATGCCGGACGCATCACGTCCGAATGGGACGACCTCTCGTCGGTCAGCTACGTCTATACCGACTCCGGCCTCTTGGCCGCTACTACCCAAGCGCACGTCGGCGGGCCCACCGTCGTCCTGGCCTACGCCTACAACGACGCCGGCCTCCGCACCAGTACGGCCGCAACCATCGACGGCGTGGCCGACTACGTGGATGAGTATGCATACGACTGCGAAGGCCGGCTCGTCGCCATCGCCCAGTACGGAGCGGCAGGCGGCAATGCCGTGGCCGACAAGCAGATCACCCTGGCGTACAACGACCAGGGCCTCTTGGCCACCGTCACCCGTTATACCGACGGCAACCTGGCCGTCCTCACCCAGTATTCGTATGATTCCGCCGGGCGTCTCGCCACGCTCGTCTACTCCCAAGGCGAAACCATCCTCGCCTCCTACGCCTGGACCTACGACACCGCGGCCGATTCCGTCCCATCCTCTTCCGATCAACCATCAGACATCAACCCTCAAACTTCCCTCCACTGGCTTCCCTCCGGCGGTATCATGCCGGGGCAGGATACCACGGCAATCGTCGACGCGTTGTGGGAAGGGACCGGCACGCCTGCGAGCCTGATTACGGAAATCACCTCGCTCGACGGCACGGTCAGCTATTCTTATGATTCCGCCGGGCAACTCGTCGGCGCAACCTACACCGCAGGCCAGGCGGCCGAAGCGTATTCCTACGATGCCGCCGGCAACCGCGTCACCGCCAACGGCGCCGCCTACCTCACCGGCCCGAACAACCAATTGCTCTTCGACGGCGTGTTTTCCTACTGCTATGACCCCGAAGGCAATCGCACGGCCCGGTTCATCGATAGCAACGCCAACGGCCTTCTCGACGCAGGCGATACGGCGGCGACCACCTACGCCTGGGACCATCGCAACCGCCTCACCTGCGTTACCGACTACGCCACCTACGGCGACCCGGCCACCCGGGCGGTCGATTACCTGTACGACGTGGAAAACCGCTGGATCGGCCGCGACGTGGACTCTGACGGCGACGGCCAGATTGACAGTCAGAGCCGGTTCATTTACGATGGCAATCAGATCGTCATGCAGTTCGACCGGGCCCTTGCTCCCAGCGATGACCCGGCCGACCCGCTCGCGGAAGAACACCTATCGCACCGATATCTTTGGAACCCAGCCGCCGTGGACCAACTCATGGCCGACGAACAGGTAACCGATCCGGACGTTGCCGGCGATATTGTCTGGCCGCTTGGCGACCATCAGGGCACCATCCGCGACCTGGCCGTCTACGACCCGGCCACCGACACCACGGCGGTAGTCAACCATCGCACATTCGACGCCTACGGCAACCTCCAGTCGCAGACCGCCACCGCCATCGATTGTCTCTTCGCCTTCACCGCCCGTCCCCTCGATCAAGCGACCTCTCTCCAGAACAACCTCCACCGCTGGTACGACGCGACGACAGGCCGCTGGATGAGCGAAGACCCGATTGGATTTGAAGGCAAAGATGGAAATCCTATCAGGTACTGCCATAACCGGTCGACAGATGGCACCGATCCCACGGGGCTTGATGCACTGCCCGTTGCCGCGACTGTTGTCAGAATCCTTGCCGGTGGATACATAGGATTCTTCGAGGCAGTGACTTTGTCAGATGGTAAACAATACGTGCAGCTCCCGTTACGAGGGCGCCTGTACGGAACGATCTACAACGTGGAAGGGGAATTACATCCGTTCTTTGTCCCGAATACTAGTGACCTCGGAAAGGTGCTGGCTCACGTTGCAGATGACGTGAACAAACAACACCTTGTGGAGATTGTGCTCCTTGCTCGTGGGACATGGACTTTTTACTTGGGAGGCGATTGCTGTTTCAAATACGTTTTGAGCCTTCGCGAAAAGATTCTCGCTCTTGGCAAGGAGTACTATGACAATGGTGACTATGAAATCAAATGGGAAGAATGGAGAATAACGAAGGACTGGTCGGGCCATACACTGGGTTCTGACTGGACTTATCACATGGGACTACGAATCGAATGCTCGGACGGGACCATCGCATACATAGACAATGGTGCTCTTGGTGGTTATGATCATATTTTCTTTTCCACGGATATTCCTCCCAAAGGCTGGGAGAAAGGCTCCAGTGCCACTAGCGGCCGTCCGTTGACTGAGGACGACCCTTATGGGGACACCTTGAGTAATTATAAGACATACCTGCGACAGAAGGCTGACGAATTCTGGAGTTCCATCCGACGCGGCATCCGTTGATAGTTTGGAGTATGGAAGGTCAATGACTGATGAAATGAGAGGTCCGAAATCGCAGAGGTTGAATCCTTACGCGTCTCCTCGTCTCCAAGTATTGCCGAGCAGTTCCTTCACCGTGCCAAGAAGTGTAGCTGGAATTGGGTGGGGAGTGCTTGCGTGCTTGACCTTGAGCCACGCTGCTTTCTGGCTGATCGTACTTACTGGCCCACACCGCAAAGGACATGAGCCGATAACGCTTTATCCCGTCGCCTTATGGAGTCAGCTTCTTACTCCGATTGCCTGCTTCGGTATCGGCATTGTTACACATGTCGTACTGCGTGCTCGCCGTTCTCCAAGGTTGCGCGTGCTGCGTCTTTGGAATATGTTGTTATTCGCTTTGTGGGTAGTGGAGGTGTATTTCCTGTTTATGACGAATTAGTTTCTGTTGCGGAAAGGTCAACCGCGAGAATGCAACGGGGGCAATTAAACGGGACAGGTCCAATATTGACATGTCGGGCGAGTCAGAGCACCGGGCGGGAGAAGGTTCGTACCTTCTTTGGCGATCTTCGGTTCTTCCTACTCCCCTCTTTGCGTCCTTGCGGCTTCGCGGCTTTGCGTTGAAGTCTGGTCCACCGTCACCTCGTGGCGGCCACTACGCTTAACGCAAAGACGCCAAGGCGCGAAGACGCAAAGAAGAACGGGGCATATGGAGGCTGCGGGGGTTGGTTGACGAGCCACGGATGAAACACGGACGGAACACGGATGGACGGGAGAGGCCTCGGACACCGAAATGATGGCAGGTCGGGGACGCCCGGACACGGTTGGTTAGAAGCCACGGGCAGGCACGGCATCAGCGTTCTTTCTCTGCTTCCTCTGCGGGCTTCTGTTCGTCTTTGATGTGAGTCATGATTGGTCCAATGCAAAGAAGAGAATGGACAGGAGGAAGCAGAGGGAACAGAGAAAGAGTTGAGGGCGGCTGCTTTCGTGTGATTCGTGTCTTTCGTGGTTCACGTCTTGGGCCTCGGTCGATTCGGACTGCCGGCGGGATTGGAGTCTCGCCACCATCGACGGCGCCGCCTACCTCACCGGCCCCAACAACCAATTGCTCTTCGACGGCGTCTATTCCTATTCGTATGACCCCGAAGGCAATCGTACGGCCCGGTTTATTGATGTCAACGCCAACGGCCTTCTCGACGCAGGCGATACGGCCGCGACCACCTACGCCTGGGACCATCGCAACCGCCTCACCTGCGTCACGGATTACGACCTCTACGGCGACCCGGCCACCCGCGCCGTCGACTATCTCTATGACACCGAAAACCGCTGGATCGGCCGCGACGTGGACTTGGACGCCGACGGTCAGATTGACACCCGCACCCGCTTCGCGTACGATGGAAATCAGATCGTGTTGCAGTTCGACCGCGCCCTCGCCACTGCCGACAACCCGGCCGACCCGCTCACGGAAGAACACCTATCGCACCGATATCTCTGGAACCCAGCCGCCGTGGACCAACTCATGGCCGACGAACAGGTAACTGCTCCAGACGTTGCCGGCGACATCCTCTGGCCCCTCGCCGACCACCTCGGCACCATCCGCGACCTGGCCGCCTACGATTCCTCCACCGCCGCCACAACCGTCGTCAACCATCGCACATTCGACGCCTACGGCAATCTCCAGTCTCAAACCAGCACCAACCCCGCCCACGACACCCTCTTCGCCTACACCGGCCGCCCCCTCGACCAAGAAACCTCCCTCCAAAACAACCTCCACCGCTGGTACGATCCGGCCGTTGGCCGTTGGATGACTGAAGACACGATCGGGTTTGAGGGGAGGGATGGGAATCTGTGTGCGTATGTGGGCAACGGGCCGGTGAACGGATTGGATCCGAGTGGCTGCTTAGAGGGCCCAGAGTGGGAGATAATGCGTGAAAAGGATCGCGCCCGTGAAGCCCGTGAGCGTGAAGTGGGAAAGACGCGTACGATTGACTTCAAAGGCTCGGCCTGGGATCTCTGGAAGCTGTGGTGGAGTCTGCGTAATCTTAAGATAGTTTGGGACATTAACATAACGGGTGACACGCCCTTCACTTTGGAGGCGCGTCAAATGTATGACGTGTATTGGGCACGCGTCACCGCTATGGGCGCCGCAGCAGCATTAGATAGCCTTCCCCAATACGATTGTCCAAGAGAGGGCAAGTTCAAATGCCAACGTGATTACTCGGATCAGTTTGCACGGGCTGCGTACGACATATACTTCATGTTTGTCGGTGCATACTTGCATGGTGACAACATAGCAGACGTGTTTCTGGGTTCATACATGGGGCGATGGGAGATAATCAGTTTAAACAAAGAGAAGAAAACTGCAATTGTGAAGTTTACTATAGAGAATTCTACGAATTGGAAATCTGCAACAGGCGGCCTTTATGGCAAATACGACGGTGCGGTATTCGAAATGACGGTCACATGGACCGAGGAGATATACTATGGCCCTCCGCGTTGATTATACACGCCTACTGCAGTATGCCATAATGGCTGGAACTGTAATGTGTGCGGGGTGCCAATCTCGGACACCCGACATGAAAGTCGTCCCGCCTGAAGAGGCTCTGTTCGGCAAATGGGTTATTGATCGAGAGAGAACAACGTGGGAGGACCTCGAAAACGTCTGGGAAAGCCAAGTTGTCAAACCAGAAGACGGCTATTTGGAACTCAGCCCGGACGGACACTTTGTGATTGAGGCTATGCCCGATGTCTCATCCGAGGTTCGGTTCTCAGATATACAACATCGGAATGGAGAGGGAACCTGGTCGATCCGATGCCCAGCCTATCACCCTCCTTATATTTGGCTGAAGTGTTCGGAGATGGACGGCCATCGCATACAAGGCCACGAAATGGCTTTCTGGTTTATCGAAGAAGACAACGAGTATTACCTGAGAGCCTCAATCGACGCCGAATTCGACTTTCTTGTGCTGCGAAGAATCGAGGCGGCCAAACCGGATAGTGCTAATCAGTCTAGAAACGGTGGGCCACGAAGGTGGTCATTCTGAAGGCCGTGGGGGGCGAGAAAAGGGGGCGGGGTGCGTCGGCGAAAGCCGTAGAAAGGTAGGGAGTATCTTGGGGTCAGAGAAAGCGCCGGTCAAAAGCGGCGGGGAGTAGCGGATGAAAGAGCCGTACGGTAAAGGGGTAGCGCCCCATACCGACGCCGAGTCATGCGCCGGCGGTGGCAACACGGCGGGTGAAACGTTGACAGGGGCACACGCAGGCCGGGGAGACTTTTGGGCCAGGTGGCCCAATGTGTGAGATATGAGATCAACGCGAGTTTACGATGAAGCAATCCATCATTCTCGGTATCGGCGCCGGCCGTTGCGGCCTGGCCTCGCTGGCGAGGATTCTCAACGGGCAACCGGATGTTCAATGCTCATACGACGAGCCGCCCTTGCTGCCGTGGATGCCGGATGTGCAGCCTGCGGCGGTGCGTCTGGCGGACGGTGAGGGCGAGCATGGCCCGGGGGGCGTCGTCCGGGCACGGTTCGCGCGGTTTCGGCAGCATGGTACGGCGCCGCGGCTGGGCGACGTGGCGTCGTCCTACTTGCCGTATCTCGAAGAAGCCATCGCCGCCGAACCTGACATCCGGATTGTACCGTAGCGACACAAGGAATCGGAGATCGCAGATCGGGGTTGGGAGATCGGAACGCGAGAACTGGGGTGTTTGCATGCGGCTGCAGGCCAGAAAGCGGTAATTGCAAGGACCGAAACGCCGGATCCACTTGCTCGCGCTGCGTGCTTGTAGGGGGGACGCGCGAGCGCGCAGAAGCTCGAAGCGCAAGCGAGTGGGTCCGTTAAGAATCCCGCCACGGATGAAAGGCCGGCAGACGGGCGAGGGTGTTCTTGCTCTAATGTGCTTTGCGGCCTCCTGTTCGTCTTCTGAATTGAGTCACGATTGACGCCAACACGAAGACGAAGATGCGAATGAACAGGAGGAAGCAGAGGGAACAGAGGGAAATACAAAGACGATTACGATTTCGAGCACGAGGACGCAAGGTGTCGGAGATCGCAGATCGGAGTTGGGAGATCGGGGATGCGCGAACTGGGGTGTTTGCGGCTTTGTGTTGAAGTTCCGTCCACCTGCAGCTCGCGATGGCCGGAACGCTTAACGGACTCTTACCCTTGTGGGTACAGACTACGCGTCTGGGTTGAGGCTGGGCGCAACGCGGCGGACGGCACGACGGAGCGTGCCTGCTACTTTGCTGCAACTTGCACCCAGCTCCATATATTGTCTCCCCGGGCGAAATGGATGCCCCGATGTTTTGCCGCCTGCGGCGGCAAAACGTCGGGGAGAATGCGTGGGGGATGTGGCGCGACCATGGGGCCGGGTGACCATACGGTGCTGATCGCCTTCGGCGAAAACGCGCCGGGGGCGGTAGAACAACGGGCGGAAAACGTAAACGTCCCACGCGCAGGCCGGGAGTATCGCCGTTGCCGGCCACTTTCGTGTGATTCGTCCGTTTCGTGGTTCTTGTCTTGGACGTGTAAAGGGGTCGGGTGTCTTTACCCGTGGCCTACGGCTACAACGACGCCGGCTTGCGCACCAGCACGGCCGCAACCATCGACGGCGTGGCCGACTACGTCGATGAGTATGCGTACGACTGCGAGGGCCGGCTCGTCTCCATCGCCCAGTACGGCGCGGCAGGCAGTAATGCCGTGGCCGACAAGCAGATCACCCTCGGCTACAACGACCAGGGCCTCTTGGCCACCGTCGCGCGCTACACCGACGGCAACCTGGCCGTCCTCGCCCAGTATTCGTATGATTCCGCCGGGCGTCTCACCGCGCTCGTCTACTCGCAAGGCGCAGCTACCCTCGCCTCCTACGCCTGGGCTTACGGCGATACCAACTCTCCTCTCCCGCTTGCGGGAGAGGGGCTGGGGGTGAGGGCAGAGAGCGCCTTCGCCTGGCTCCCCTCCGGCGGGCTCATGCCGGGGCAGGATACCGGGACAATCGTCGACGCGTTGTGGGAAGGGACCGGCACGCCTGCGAGCCTGATTACGGAAATCACCTCGCTCGACGGCACGGTCAGCTATTCTTACGACTCCGCCGGCCAACTCCTCGCCGCCACCTACACCACGGGCCAAGCGGCCGAAGTGTATTCCTATGACGCCGCCGGCAACCGCCTCACGGCCAACGGCGCCGCCTACCTCACCGGGCCCAACAACCAACTCCTCTTCGACGGCGTCTATTCCTATTCGTATGACTCCGAAGGCAATCGCACGGCCCGGTTCATCGATGTGAACGCCAACGGCCTTCTTGATGCAGGCGATACGTCCGTGACCACCTACGCCTGGGACCATCGCAAACGCCTCACTCGCGTCACCGACTACGCCGCGTACGGCGATCCTGCCACCCGGGCGATTGATTATCTCTACGACACCGAAAACCGCTGGATTGGCCGCGACGTGGACCTGGACGGTGACGGCCAGATTGACAGCCAGACCCGGTTCATTTACGATGGAAATCAGATCGTGTTGCAGTTCGACCGCGCCATCGCTCCCCC
This sequence comes from Thermoguttaceae bacterium, assembly GCA_040772845.1. Lineage (GTDB taxonomy): Bacteria > Planctomycetota > Planctomycetia > Pirellulales > Thermoguttaceae > PWXP01. The sequence continues at coordinate 1,300,753 of JAXGXG010000001.1, read as the reverse complement.
CGACGACCCGGCCGACCCGCTCGCGGAAGAACACCTATCGCACCGATATCTCTGGAACCCAGCCGCCGTGGACCAGCTCATGGCCGACGAACAGGTGACCGATCCGGACGTTGCCGGCGACATCCGCTGGCCGCTGGCCGACCACCAGGGCACCATCCGCGATCTGGCCGTCTACGACGCGGCTACTGACACCACCACGGTAGCCAACCATCGCACCTTCGACGCCTACGGCAACCTCCAATCCCAGACCAACCCCGCCGTCGATTGCCTCTTCGCCTTCACCGGCCGTCCCCTCGACCAAGCCACCGATCTGCAGAACAACCTCCACCGCTGGTACGATCCGGCCGTTGGCCGCTGGATGAGTGAGGATCCGATTGGTTTTGAGGGGCGGGATGGAAATCTGTATGCGTATGTGGGCAATGGGCCGGTGATTCTGAGTGACGCTACGGGGACCAAGCTTGCCTTTTGCCCTGGCGTGACAGACAGACAGAAACTGAACTTCTACAGGGTTCTCTTGTTACTGGGCGACGCAGGGGGCGATATTGGTAAGGCCTTGGTCGTGGATCTCATGACTGGCGAGATACAGATAAACGTCGAGTTTGATCCGACCAAGCCACCAAACGTTACAGATTTGGACAAGCCCAGGAAGAGGCACTTGGTGTTGCCAGATCATCCTGGGTATCTGGTGCCGCCGGAGACACGGATGAAGAATGCACAAGACACGTTGCGCAAAATTGAATCGCTTCGCCACGTAGTTGAACTTTGGACTCCGGTTGGGTCGACCGGCAGCCCCGATGCACGAAATGCACTGGCGGCACTAAGGAAGACGTTCCTGGCTAACGCCGCCAAGGAGGATGGGCCGCTATACCAGTGCGATCCAATGACAGCCGCAGTCGTAATCCTTGGGCACGAATTGGGCCATGCGATCATCGGGCTTCATGATCCGGGAAGCAACCCGCGGACACTAGGGGCAGAATGGGGGGGTAATGTCACCCTAGTGGAGAATCCCCTACGTGCCCTGTTCGGTATCCCGGCAAGGGAAACCCAGAACGGTATTTTCAAAGTGCCGGACAGAAGGATGTTCGAAATTGCGCAGGATGTACTCCCAGACAATCCTGCGGCTACCCAGGAATTCATTCTGCTCTACCTGAGGGAGCAAATGAGCCGCCTCTTGTCCCCTCAAGCAGCTTACGAGGTGGCCAAAAAATACGCAGAGGAGTACAAGCGATTTACCGAGTGGCTGGATAAATATCGCGAACTGTATGTGGACGTTCGGCAGACCATAGAGGAAATACTAGACCCAAATCCCCTCAGCACAATCGCGCGCGACCCGAATTGGTTCTGGAATACGGCGCCACGTCCGGACTGGCTACCCTCGGGGTGGTAGTCGTTCTGCCGTAGTAACGTCCTTTACATCCGGGCATCGAGGATAACATGACATTGGAAAGTGTAGTATTATGCGACGGAGCTACTGGCGTGCCACGACCATCCATTGGTACACCGTGCTTGGCGATGTGCGCGTGGTTGCTCTTGGGCGTCGGTGAGACCGTTCCGGCACAAGCGCCAACGCAATCGACGAATCAGACTTTCCGTCATCGTGACCGCGTCGACTCGTATGGCGATCCGCTTCCCGCCGGGGCAGTTGCACGCCTTGGGACGGTCCGTTTCAAGCACTCGCCTCTCGTTACTGGGATTGCCTTTTCGCCCGATGGAAAAACCGTCGCTTCCACTGCGCGAGGTTCAGTGCGTCTGTGGAACGCCGCGGATGGTCGGCTGCTTAAGGCCAACGACCGCTTGGTCGCGATTGGCACGCAGCAAGGCCCTCCGTCATTTGGACTGCTGCTGGTACCCCTTCCCTGTGAGCCGAGCCGCCTCTTCTGTGCGCCGGTCTTTGCTCCCGATGGCGGCACCATCGCCATTCCGTGCCAGAGAAATGCCTTGATCTGGACTCCTGGCGGCGATCCAGATATTCGATCCGTTGGCAAGACAGATCGTGAAATGGGCGATTGTGTCTTCTCACTTGACGGTGCCCTGCTCGCGTGGGCAAGCACTGCACGTACGCGTAGCGAACCATCCCAGGCGATCGAGGTCTGGGAACCGGCAACGGGCAAATTGGCGCGGGAGATCGATGTCCCTTCGCCCGTGGTCAGACTATGCCGCTCGCCCACCAGCAACCTCGTTGCCGCGGCGTTGGCTGACCACTCGGTAGGCATCTGGGACATTGTTCGGGGAACGCAATTTCGCCTGTTTGAAGATCCGGACAGAAAGACCCATCTCGTTGCGTTCTCACCTGATGGAAAGAGGTTGGGCACGGCAAACGAAACGTCGGTTGTTGTCTGGAACGTTGCCACGGGTGAACGATTGCTCGACATGGCGTTCCCGCCCACCTCGGGCCGGTGCAGCGCGCAGGATATCGCATTTGTGCCGCAACAAGACGTCTTGGCGGCCTTGCTGATTGACAGCGACGGCTCCAAGCTGGTCACGTGGAACGCGACGACAGGCGAGCATTTGAACACTGTATTCATCGCGCCGTACTGGCGTCGTTTGGTGTTCTCACCGGATGGCGACCTCGTGGCGTCGCCTTATGGAGCGGGTGTGGACATTCGAAGCTCTCCCGGCTTGACAGCGTCCCGGACGGCCGTTGGGCACAGTGAAGCGACAACACTCGTGACTTTTCTCGCAAACGGCCGAGTTCTCACAGAAGGATGGATGCCGAGCCTAATCCTCTGGGATTTGGGAACCGCCAAGCCGCTCTGGCAACTACCCAAATACGGCCCACAGTATTCCTACCGCGACCCTCCACACAGGGTGGCCGTGCTGCCGAACCGGAACCTTTTGGCGCTGGAGTTGTGGTCACGCCGAATCGAGATTTGGGACATGGCCACGATAGAACACCAGTTCACGATCTCGCTCACCGCCGACCAATCTGCAACGGCCATGGAGTTCTCTCCGGACGGCAGGCTGCTTGCATACGGTGATTTTGATGGAAGCGTGTCGATATTCGATGTTCGATCTGGGCGCACGCTTCAACATTGGCCTGCCGCAGAAGACACCGGATTCGAATCGATCGGGTCGTTGGTATGGTCGGTCGATGGCGGGACTGTCATAGCGGCAAACGCAATGCGGATTCGCTGCATGGATGTGAAGACAGGAAAGGTCAACCTGCGGGGGGGCGATATGCCCGCTCTCGGTCGCTTTCTTGCAATCTCGCCAAATGGAAAGATACTCGTGGAGTTGACGAGCATTTACGGGGAGGGAATGGGGTGTGTTGCGTCAGACGCACAAGCCGGTCGAGTCATCTGGAGGAGCGACGATGGCAAACCCGCCTTCGCCACATACTCCTCCGAAACGGTGGGCGTCACTCCGCTTCGAGTTGCTTTCTCGCCAGACAGCAGTCTATTGGCAGGCGGACTGTACGACTCGTTACGTATTGTCGATGCCGCCACTGGCAAGGAGCGTGCAAAAGTCCGCGTGGACATAGGGGAGGTCCAAGCTGTCGCCTTTTCGCCGGACGGGCGGCTGCTGGCCGCTGGCGGCCGTTCCGGTGCGACTCTTGTGTTCGACGTGGAAGAGCTGCTTGCTTCAGCGCCCGAGGCAACTGGCAAACCGGTAGAAGAAGGCAATTGAAGGCAACCGCACGGCCCGGTTCATCGACTGTAACGCGAACGGTCTTCTCGACGCAGGCGATACGGCCGCGACCACCTACGCCTGGGACCATCGCAACCGCCTTACCTGCGTCACCGACTACGCCACGTACGGCGACCCGGCCACCCGTGCCGTCGATTATCTCTATGACACCGAAAACCGCTGGATCGGCCGCGACGTGGACCTGGACGCGGACGGCCAGATTGACACCTGCACCCGGTTCATTTACGATGGAAATCAGATCGTCATGCAGTTCGACCGCGCAATCGCCCCCAGCGATGACTCGGCCGATCCGCTCACGATCGACCACCTTTGGCACCGATATCTCTGGAACCCAGCCGCCGTGGACCAGCTCATGGCCGACGAACAGGTAACCGATCCGACCGTTGCCGGCGATATTGTCTGGCCGCTTGGCGACCATCAGGGTACCATCCGCGACCTTGCCGCCTACGACCCGGCAATCGACGCCACCACCGTCGTCAACCATCGCACCTTCGACGCCTACGGCAACCTGCAGTCCCAGACCGCCACCAACTCTGCCCACGACACCCTCTTCGCCTTCACCGGCCGTCCGCTCGACCAAACAACCTGCCTCCAGAACAACCTCCACCGCTGGTACGACCCAGCGGTTGGCGGCTGGATGAGTGAAGACCCGATTGGGTTTGAAGGGAGGGACGGCAATCTGTCTGCATATGTCGGCAATGGGCCGGTGAATGCGGTGGATCCGACGGGATGGAACCGTTGGCTAATGTTCCACTATGGGCATTTGTTCATATTGGTCGAAGTGTGGGATCATAGCGGCCAGTATGTAACCGGTTATGCACAACTCCATTTCAGCATATGTGGCCATGAGATTGTACGGGGCTTTCCAACTGGGGCCACAATTTATAGCTCGTGGTCGTCAAATGCCGAACAGGACACAGCACTGCTTGGTGCTTACGAACATTTGATTCGAATTGAGGGGGGGCAATGGTGGCCAGGGGTATACACTCCGCTCCTCAACAACTGTTGGTTTGATGCAATGTATTGGATCCGATATGGCGGAGAGGGCAATCCAGTCAAGCCGCCTGACCGTATTAGATATCCGTATGGGGAACTTACTGATAGCCCTCGCGAGCCGTGGGTTGAGCCGCCTCCGAAGAAGATTTGGGATCCGAGGCCAGAGTGGATGCGCTAGACGGATTCATGGTTTCTTCTTCTGATGTCGCCAATGTCGAAGTGGTGTGACTTGCGGTGTCGCTGTGTGGGATGGGATCGAACACCGTTGCCATCAGGCGGACATTGCCACCGCACACGCCGGATTCTCGACCAACATGTTGATGACATCCGGGTCATTGCGGACACAAACTGACGATCGCTGAACTGGCACAAGTGATTTGCACATGGGGTATTCAATGCTTCCCGCTGATCGGAAATACAGCCAATGGCCCGCCCGGGCGAGCCTCGTCTTAGCCATAGCTGTCGAGGTATTCCCAACGGAAGCAGATCTGATGTTTGCGTTCAGGCAGCAGGATTTATTGGTCTTGCTCGCGATAAAGTTCTTCTGCCTCATGGTCATCCTCTCGCCTTTGGTTTCAGGGGTGTTCTACTATGGCTGGAAGGCAATTGCCACCCCAAGAGTAACGGTTGCTCTTATTGTCGCGATAGTATTGATGCGACTGTGGTCGGATGTGGAGTTCTGGCGGGGGCAGTAAGCGTCGGGACGTCAGGCCGGGTGGCCCCGGGTGATTGCTCACCCCGAGGCAGGAGTAACCGTTCACGGGGCTGCCGGAGGATGAGCGCGGAGCCGCAGGGCGAGACAAGGGGACATTGAGAGAAGAACGCCGTCAGCTTCCTGACGGCAGCAGCGAGGGCGGGGGAACACCGTGAAGATGAGCTTCGACCGATTCCAATAGGAACGCGAACACCGAGCGGCCCTGCTGCGCGCAGGTGGCGACGGTCGTCCAGATCCGCTCGCACCAGCGGCGGCCGGTTTCGCTGCGCGTTCCTTGGGTGATGCGGCGGTCGATCACCACGAAGCGGATCGCTTGTTCGGCCAGGTTGTTCGTCGGCTCGATGCCCGGGGTGGTGATGAACTGAAAGTAGGCCTCGCCGTGCTTGTGGAACCGCGCGGCCAAGTTCTGGGCGTACTTGCCTGGCGGCACCCGTGTGGTCGCCACGCGGATAACCTCGGCGCGGGCCGCTTGAAGCTTCCTCGCAAAGCCCGACTCGCTGAGCTTCTCGCGGCGATGGATCACCGCGAAAAGGTCCCGCAGGGCTTCGCGGACTCGCTCGCCGTAGGCCTTCTGCTTCTTGTCAGAAAGCGTGGTGAGGAACTTCACGTCGCGGATCAGGTGGGCCAGGCAGAACTGCACCAGCACGTCGAACTGACGCATGTACTTGCGATAGGCGCCGAAGTAGTCGCAGCCCAGCACACCGTTGAACTCCTCGCCCAGCGTCTCGATGAGCACCTCCGAACCACGCGACGGCTTGATGCGGAACAACGTGAACAGTTCGGCACGAAAGCACCACGTCCAGAACTTCTTGGCGTTTTCCTTGTGGCCGGTCTCGTCGACGTTCAGGAACGCTTCGCTGGCTAGGCGCGCGAGCAGTTCCTCGTAGGCGGGCGTCAACCACTCGGTCACCTTGGCGATGAGTTTGGCCAGATAGCCGCGCGAGACCTTGATCCCGGCCACGTCGCGGAGGAACTTGCGGATCGTGCTAAACGAGGCGTGGCAGACGCCCTTCATGAAGGCCACCAGGGTCGTCAGTCGAGGGCCGAACAGCCCGGTCTTCGCGACCATCTCGGGCATGGGGGCGTAATGCACCTTACGGCAATGCGGGCACCAGTACGCCAGCATCTTGTGCTCGGTGATCCAAAGCGGGGTCTCGATCATCTCAGCCTGCTGCACGACACGTGGATCGGCCTGGCGCGAGAATCGCAATTCGCCGCCGCACTCCGGACACGCACCGAGTGTGTGGCAGAAGAACTCGTTGACCATCTCCGGTGGAAACTCGGGCCGCTCGTGTCGCACGTGCCCCGGCTGACCGCCACGTTTCCGCTTCTTGCCGCCCTTGCCACGCGGCTTTTTCGGCTTAACGATGTCGCTCGACGGTGGCTTCGAGGAAGTCGAGGAGTTCTTGCGTGCCGCGGCCAACTGCTGTTCGAGTTCGGCAATTCGCTCAAGCGCGGCGGCTACTTGCTCTTCCAACTCGCCAACTCGCCCAGCGAGCTTCTTGCAGTTCGGACATTCGGTCGTGGGCCGCAATTTCATGGTGCGAGACGATACCGGCATCGACGAGCAAGAGCAAGATCAATACGGGCCGTATCGCGAGAAAACCAGCACGCCTCTGCGGCTCGGGGTCTGCCGCCGCGAGAATACCCCAAACGATTAAGCCCCGTTCGGGGCCGCTACTTGACAACCCAATCAACTTCAACGAGAATTTACACTCATGCCGCTTCGCGGGGAATCCACTCAGAATGGCTCTGAGACCCGTGAACGGTTACAGGCAGGAAAAGGGGACATCACTGGAGGCAGGGTGCGTCGGCGAAAGCCGGAGAAAGGTAGCGAATGGGCAATTTAACGGGCAATTTAACGGGCCAGGTCCAATATTGAGATGGGTGGTCCTTGGGGTCAGAGAAAGCGCCGGTCAAAACCGGCGGGGAGTAGCGGATGCAAGAGCCGTACGGTAAAGGGCTGGCGACCCATACCAACCCTGAGTCATGCGCCGCCAGTGGCAACACGGCGGGTGAAGCGTTTTCAGGAACACACGCGCAGGCCGGGGAGACTCTCGCGCCGTGTGGCCTAATGTGTGAGATATGAGATCAACGCGAGTCTACTATGAAGCAGTCCATCATTCTCGGCATCGGCGCCGGTCGTTGCGGCCTGGCCTCGCTGGCGCGGATATTGAATCAGCAACCGGATGTTCAATGCTCGTACGACGAGCCGCCCTTGTTGCCGTGGATGCCGGATGTGCAGCCTGCAAGGGATTGGTTGGCGGACGGTGATGACGAGCAGGGCCCGGGGGGCGTTATCCGGGCGAGGTTTGCGCGGTTTCGGCAGCATGGTACGGCGCGGCGGCTGGGCGACGTGGCGTCGTCCTACTTGCCGTATCTCGAAGAAGCCATCGCCGCCGAACCTGACATCCGGATTGTACCGTAGCGACACAAGGTGTCGGAGATCGCAGATCCGAGTTGGGAGATCGGGGATGCGCGAACTGGGTGGTTAGGATGCGGTGTAGGCCAGAAAGCGGTAATTGCAAGGACCGAAACGCCGGATCCACTTGCTCGCGCTGCGTGCTTGTAGGGGGGACGCGCGAGCGCGCAGAAGCTCGAAGCGCAAGCGAGTGGGTCCGTTAAGAATCCCGCCACGGATGAAAGGCCGGCAGACGGGCGAGGGTGTTCTTGCTCTAATGTGCTTTGCGGCCTCCTGTTCCTCTTCTGAATTGAGTCACGATTGACGCCAACACGAAGACGAAGAAGAGAATGAACAGGAGGAAGCAGAGGGAACAGAGGGAAATACAAAGACGATTACGATTTCGAGCATGAGGACACAGGGAATCGGAGATCGCAGATCGGAGTTGGGAGATCGGGGATGCGCGAACTGGGGGTGTTTGCGGCTTTGCGTTGACGTTGCGTCCACCTGCAGCTCGTGGCGGCCGGAACGCTTAACGGACTCTTACCCTTCTGGGTGCAGACTGCGCGTCTGGGTTGAGGTTGGGCGCAACGCGGCGGACGGCACGACGGAGCGTGCCTGCTACTTTGCTGCAACTTGCACCCAGCTCCATATATTGTCTCCCCGGGCGAAATGGATGCCCCGATGTTTTGCCGCCTGCGGCGGCAAAACGTCGGGGAGAATGCGTGGGGGATGTGGCGCGACCATGGGGCCGGGTGACCATACGGTGCTGATCGCCTTCGGCGAAAACGCGCCGGGGGCGGTAGAACAACGGGCGGAAAACGTAAACGTCCCACGCGCAGGCCGGGAGTATCGCCGTTGCCGGCCACTTTCGTGTGTTTCGTGTCTTTCGTGGTTCTTGTCTTGGGTGACACTGGGGAAGCCGCCTGAAGGCGGAACTACAAACGTCGAGAACCAGGGAATCGGAGATCGCAGATCGGAGTTGGGAGATTGGGGATGCGCGAACTGGGGGTGTTTGCATGCGAGGAGCGTCTAGGGCCAGCCCGTTGGGCTTGTGGGGATTCTATGGATGCGAACCCGGGGTTACGCCTTGCTCGCACCGCTCGCATCGGCTCCACCCCGGGCTGATTTAGGTGCGTCCCTTCGGGGCTGACGGAATGGAGACACGCAATGCGGCGTGGGTAAAGCCAACCACCTTCTGCCTCTGCTTCCTCTGTGGGCTCCTGTTCGATATCTGCTCTGCTTTTCGTGTGTTTCGTGCGTTTCGTGGTCCTTGTTTTGGGCGAGACTGCTGGGGAAGCCGCCTGAAGGCGGAACTACGAACGTCGCAGACACAGGGAAAAGCGAGTGGGTCCCGGTGGGACGGAACGGGGACAGTCCCCTGGGAACGGTTACGCTCTTGTATTCCCGTACCGTCATGCGATAATGATAGCCTGCGGAAGTCGCCGTCCAGCCCGGCCGCGCGCGACCCCAGGCCGGCCGCGCGACGACCGCCGCGAACGGCATCCCCTTCCGGAAGCCTCCGGCAATTGCGAGTGCGACCTCCGGCGGCCAACCACTTGCCCCGCGCCGGGCGAGGTTCGGGACACTGCCGATGATATCCTCGACTCTCCAGTCTCGCCGCTTGCTCGCCAACGGCAGGTCGCTGAAGAAGACCGGGCTGGAAGTACTGTATCTCACCCAACCAGCAGAAAGGTGAACAGCGAATGAGACGCAACATTCTCTGCGCATTCCTGTACTGCGCGGGCGCGTTGTCGCTTTCCGCGCATGCTCAGGTGGAATCGCCGACTTCGGAAACGACCGCGAAATGGCTCGCCGCGTACAAGACCATGTGTGCGAAGGAGTCTGCGGCCATTCGGCAGCATCTTTGCCGACTCGCCGGCAAGGGAACCGACCGGCAGAAGATCAATGCCGCCCGTGTGGCGGCGGATTTTGCCGAACTGCCTTCGGCGAACGTGCTGTATTACAACGTCCCCGCCATGAGCGAGACGCAGTACTTGCCGGACGCCTATCCGTTCGACGGGGAGGCCGGAAAGCCTGTGCGGATCGTTTCTGCCCGAAACGAATACGAGCCCGGCTCGTTTGTGCTCTATCCGCTGCAGCCCTTCGGCAAGATCTCGTTTGAGGTGGGCGATCTGAGGACTGCTGACGGCGCCCTGTTTCCGAAAGCCGGCCTCGATCTGAAAGTGGTTAAAGTCTGGTATCAGAACGGGAACGGCTGGTACAGCTACTTCCAGGATGACGGACTGAAACTTTGCCCCGAACTGCTGCTCAACGACGAGGACCTGATCAAAGTCGATACGGAGAAGGTCGCCAACTACGCGCGCCTGACGGAAACGAACGGCGCCGTTTCCTATCGCTGGCTCACGCCGCCGCGCGCGGTGGACAACCGCGCCGAAGACGCGCCCGGATACCGCCTGGATGAGTCGTTCTGCGCCATGAAGCCGAATTTCCAGGACGCCGACACGTTCCGCGGCGCGACGCTGGACGAAGGCGTGTTCAAGCAGTTCTTCCTGACGGCGCACGTGAAGGACGGCCAGAAGCCCGGGCTCTATATCGGCGCGATCACCCTGAAAAAGGACGGCAAGAGGATCGGTTCCGTTCCGGTGGAATTGCGCGTGCTCCCGCTGTCTCTGCCGAAACCGAAGACGTACTTCGATGTGAACAAAGAGTATCTGGCGTTCTTCTGCGAATACGTCAGCCTGGAACTGATCCGTCAGATCAACGGCAACGACGAAGAGCTGGCGAAGCAACAGTTGGTGTCCCTGCTGAAAGACTTCGTGGCGCACAACGAAGTGATGCCGAACCATCGCGAAAGGTATTCCCGCCCCGAGTTCTCCGAAGAAGCCGGCATGGACACGTCGGTCTTCGTCTCCACGTTCATGCAATTGACGAATCTTGCGGAAATGCGATTCGACGCGCGCCGAAAGGCGGAGGAACATATCCGCGAATTCGGCAAGGTGAACGGCTATTACGCCACCTGGGGCGACGAATACGGCCTTAGCATCCTGCGGAGCATTCGGCCCATGGTCGATATCTACAAGGCCGCCGGCTTCAAGTTCGCGATCAACAGCCGCCACGGCTATTCCGCCGGCGCCTATCTTGCGGACCTGTTCTGGCCGCCGCTCAGCCCCGATTTCCGGAGTGAAGTCGCCACGGCCAAACTGAATGCCCTGGGCGGCGACGCCTACTTCGGCTGGTACGCAAGCCAGCATGTCGGCGTGGAGAATCCCGCATTCATCCGCCGCCAGTACGGGCTTGCGCCCTACCGGGCAGGTTTCAGTTGCCACTACAATTACGCACATCACCTGAACGGGTATAACGACATTCGCGGCAATACCTACAGATCCATGAATTTCGTGTACGGCCACGGAAGGGGCGTAATCGACACGCTCTCCTGGGAGGCGTTCCGCGAAGGCATGGATGATATCCGCTACGCGACGCTGCTGCAGCAGCAGGCGCATCCGCTGACGCAGTCGGAGAATCTTCAGGCCCGTTATGCCGCGAAGAAGGCGCTTCAGCTCCTCGCCGACATGAATACGGACGACTTCGATCTCACGACCGCGCGTCTGGAAATGATCCGTCACATCATGGCGCTCCAGGCGTTCAGTAAATAATCACGAAGGAGGACAACGATCATGAAACGGTCTCTCTTGACATACTGCCTGCTCGTAGCCCTGCTTCCGGCTGCGCCGGCCCAGGAGGCTGTCGCGCAGGACAATACGGCTGCAGAGAAAGCGGCCGCCGCGAAAAAGGGCGCGGAAGAACGCAAGAAGGCGGAAGCGGAATACCGGGCCAACCTGAAGGCGATCGATACGCTCGTTTCGGATCTTCACAAGAGGAAACTGAAGTATGCCGACCGCATCGCCGAAGTGAAGCGACTCTTGCCCGAGCCTGCCTATGCCGACCCGCGGCTCCAACTCCGCATTTACGAACAGGTCATCCGGTTCTGCCAGCAGCCGCCGTGGACGCATATCGCCAACTACGACTATGCGACGGCGCATACGGAATTGCCGCCCGCGGCCAATGCCATTCTCGATTCGGCGGAAGTGGCGAGCGGTCAGAAGCTCTTTGCGGCAAGGGCCTTGGCGATCTACTATTGCGACTACGAGAAGTATCGGGAAGCAGAAGCGGTTGCGCGCCGCGCCATCGCATTGCCCGATCTCAGCGATCACGATAAGGCAAAGGCATACGCGATCCTTGCCGACGTGTACCGCCTTCAGGACAAGTATGCCCAGGCCATGGCGACGGCGCGCGAAGCCATGAAACACCATGCCGTCTGCGGCGCGACCACCGGCGCGGACGTCGCGCTGGCCTTCGGCAAGCTGGCCGATGCCGACGCCATCTGGAAAGAGGCCGATGACCCGTACGAGAAGCTCAACTACATTGGCGGGAAACGCAGGCGCGACGAACGGCCGCTGAAGCCGCTGTATGTTTCCGAGGCAATTGCATTTGTGAAGGACGCGAAAAACGAGGAGGCGGCTCGCTTCAACATCGCTCGCCATTTCCTGTTCGAGACATTCGGCACGAAGGAAATGTCTGCCGCCCGAAAATCGCTTGCCGGAATCCCGGCGAAAAACAATCATGGCGGCTGGCCGGCAATCAACAATATCCGCCGCCCGTTCCAACTGGGCGATTACCCGTTGACCGTCGAGCTGTGCGAGGTCTATGCCGGCTCCAAAGTGATGGCCGACGCCGCCGTCAGGAAGATGTACGTCATCGCCCTCGGCGCCCTCGGCAGGAACGCGGAAGGGGCCGAACGGGCCGCCGAATACGCGAGGGACGACGCGATGACGCCCGTCGATCGGATGCGATTCCGTTTCTACGATGCGATCCTGTCCGGGAGAGACGCGGACCACCTGATGAAAGACGCGGGATTGAGCCGCAGGGAGCAAGCGGACGTTCTGCTGAGCGCTGCGCGTCAGAGCCTGACCTGGAACAGGAGCGACCTTGCGGAAAAGTATTCCGCCGCCTACGAACGCTTCTTCGCACAGAAGCCGGAACGCCGTATCGTCGTCAGGTATTTCGATACGCCGGTCAGCAATATCACGGCATGGCGAAAGGTCTACCCGCATTTGGAGAAACAGTACTGCGACATTCCCTACCAAGGCTCGATGGCCTTCCTTGAAACGGACGTTTCCACGGGCGATCGGAACGTGCGGATCGATGCGACGTCCGCCGCGGTCCGATCCCTGGAGATAACGACGCTCTGCGACCGGTGCGGTCTGCACGTATTCCTGCGCGCGGCCGCGGAAGATGCGCGCGATATTGAACGCGGGTTCGCCCGCGGAATCGGCGCGGAAATGTATTTTGCGCCGGGCGTCAATCAGCCGTACACGTGCATCGGCTTCGACCCGGCGAAAGGCGTTACGTTCATGTTCCATACGACGTACAGCAACATGAACCACAAGCGTCTCGACCGAGACGCTCCCCGGAAGTCGTTCCGATCCGAAGTGGAGTTTACCGAGACGGACTACGTCTTGCACCTTTTCTTCGCGTGGGACGGCTACTACAACAAACTGCCTGCGAACGGGACCGATTGGCGCTTTGAATGCCTCGCCTGGCCCCCGACCGGCGGCGTCTCCTGGGGCGGCAGCCAGGGCATCCACTCCGCGTCCGCCTGGGGAAATCTCCGCTTCGAACTGACGAATGCACAGTTGAACGCGATTCGCAAGGAGATTATCTTCAACGCATATCGCGCCTACAAAGACGTTCCTCGCGACCCCGGCGCCAAGGAAAATCTCTTCCAGTGCTGGGCGGATTCCGAGATCGGCGATCCCGAGTTCTACCAGACCGTGCTCGAACCGATCGAAGAGGAACTGGATGCATACGCCGCTATGGTCAAAGCCGATATGTCCGACCAGGATGTCGCCACGGTCTACTCCAACGCCCTCCCGCGATGGAAAGGCCTCGCGCACGAGGTCGATCAACTCCGCAGAAAGTATCTGACCGACAGAATCATCCGGACCGGGAAGTAAATGCCGTAGACGCAAGGGCCAAGCCCCCGATGCTCCCGGTTTGTCCGGGGAAAGGCCCACGCGCGCTGTTACCCCGCAGCGCCTTTCAAAAACACCCCTCGGGGAAGGCGGCTGCCCGATCTGTTCGGCTCGGAACCGCCAAGGACGCGCAATGCAGCTCAACGGCTCCAGCCGCAGCCCGGCAAGACCGGCCGGTGATTCGTGGGCGGGCCCTTAGTCTCGCTGCCGTTTGCGGCGGTGGCTGCAAACGGCGAGACCCAACAAGATGAAGGCGGAAGCGAGTGTGGAAGGCTCCGGAACCTGCACGAAAGCCACTTCCGACAGGCCGGTGCCGCCTCTGGTGGAGTTGTTCCGGCTGGTCAACTTGGCAGACAGAACGCCATACGTGTCGACGAGGTCAATGACATGTCGGGTAGAAGTGCCAGGTGAACCGGGAGTTATCGAGAAATCGTGCGACAGGAGCAGCTCGCCCGTCGCATCGGTTTCCGAGAAGAGTTCCACGGTCCAATCGGATGGGCTATGGGTGTAATAGTCCCAGAGGACCAGTTCGTCAACGCCCTCCACGTCCTCGAAATCGAAGATCAGCCAAGTGCCGGCGCCGGCGCCGGTGTGCCACGACGTCCCGCCACCGCCGCTGGAGGGGTTGGGGGCCTCGTAGTCGTACCTTCCGTTCGCATTGATAATCAGGACCTCCGCTGTATTGATGCTCGTCGAACTGGCTGTCGCCGACGCAATGGGGATGAGCACCTCTTGGGGGATCGCGATTGGGGGGAGCCACTTCCCGGCAAGCTCGTCCACAACCGCCAGCCGTTCGGCCTCGGTCAACGCGGTGTCGTAGATGCGGATCTCGGCCACCTTGCCCAGTCCGAATTCGTTGTTCTCAAAGCGGGAGAAAATGTTCAAGACACCGCTTTCCGTCGAAGTTCCGACAAATGTGGTCGTCTGCCATGTGTCGTTGCGCAACTGCCCAATCGAAGAGGCCGGAACGCTCGAACTATTGACGTATACGGTCCAGTTCGCTCCCCACCCGCCTTGCCAAACATAAGAGTTCGGAATGCCCGCTCTCAGATCGAACAGGTAAGAGCCCCCTATGGGCGTCGTATCCCACCGATGAACCATTGAGATGGTTCGAGCCTGCACGGCATCGGTGGTGATCATTCTGGCGCCGGACCCGGTCGAGAAGTCGATAACGGGCTGTTGCAACGGCCCGCCGTCAATGTCATAGACGGGATTGCCCGTCTGGGCCGTAGCGCTCAGTGGCGCGCCGGTCGCGTCAAGCCAATGGGCGATTGCTTCGCCGTGGGAAGCAGGATTGTCGCTCGCGTTCAGTACGTTGGAGCCGTTACTACTATCCAGCGAGAGAACCAAGGCGGCCTGGCCGACTCCGGCAATACTTGAGATCAGGGCCGCCGCTAGCATCGCGGCAACGGGCACTCTACGAATGAGAGTAGGCATCGTTCCGTCCTCGTGAAACGAGTGATGAACACAGGACAACCTGGCGTTATGCGCGCCCTTTCTGCGGTCGCAACCTCAACGCACCCGGCCGATACGGTTTCCAGGATATCGTCTCGCGAACGAAATTGCAAGCAACTGCTGCCGCGCCCCCTGCAAGGGCTAGTGTCGCGGTGATTGAATTGGAAGAATCGCAAGGACATACAATGCGCTTCGGAGCCGCATTCCAAGGCGCCGCCGCCGCGGCGCGACCCGAAGGTTGACCGACCATGGCTGCGAGCGGGACAAGCCTGCACGGTGGCCTGGTTGCAACTGAAGTACGTACGGATTTGACATCCGTTGGCGGTTGCGGTAGACTGACGGCGCCGGTCGAGGGGTTAGGCTGGCCGGTTCGTCGCGCCTGCATCTGTACTGACATCATCCTATCGAGAAGGCTTCCACAATGAAGAGCAAAACGAATCGCCGTACATTCCTGCAGGATACCGGGCGAGTTGTTGCAGGTGGGGCCCTGGCCGGCGCTGCCGTTGCTCATGTCCATGCCGCGGAGGACAATACGATTCGATTGGCGCTGATCGGTTGCGGGGCGCGTGGCGCCGGCGCGGCGGCCAATGCCCTGATGGTGAAGCAGGGACCGATGAAGCTGGTCGCTGCGGCCGACGTGTTTCCGGAGCGGATCGAGCACAGCCTGAACTATCTGAACAACCGGATCGAGGCGAGTTGGGATCGGACCGATTCGGAAGGTCTTGGCCGGTACATCGACGTTCCGCCCGAGCGTCGTTTCGTCGGCTTCGACGCCTACCGGAAGGCCATGGACTGCCTGCGGCCGGGCGACATTGCTATCTTCGCCTCGCCGCTGGCGTTCCGCTGGGTGCATTTCGGGTATGCCATCGAGAAGGGGCTGAACGTCTTCATGGAAAAGCCGCTTACGGCGGACGGGCCCACCTCGCGCCGCATGTTGGAGCAGGCGAAGGCGTCGGAAGCGAAGAACCTGAAGGTGGGCGTAGGACTCATGTCGCGCCACAGCCGCGCGCTACAGCAGTTGCACGCGAGGATTCAGGACGGCGAGATTGGCGATCTCATCCTGATGCGCGCCTACCGGCTGATCGGGCCGTTGGTAACCGCCTTCAGCGAGCGATGGCCGGGGACGCCGAGCGAACTGCTCTGGCAGATCCGTCGCTTCCACAGCTTCCTCTGGGCCAGCGGCGGCGCCTACAACGATTTCTACATCCACGTGGTCGATCATTGCTGCTGGATGAAGAACGCCCTGCCGGTCAAGGCGAGGTCGGTTGGCGGGCGTCATTACCGTAATTCGCCGGAAGGAAAGCCCTACGTCGACCAGAACTTCGACGTCTACTCGACCGAGTACACGTTTGCCGACGGGACGAAACTGACACTGGACGGCCGCTGTATGAATGGCTGCCAGCGAGACCATTCGAGCTGCGCGCACGGCACGAAGGGGTCGGCCGTGGTTTCGCGCTCGGGCGATTGCGGCCCGCCTTCGCGGACGTTCAAGGGGCACACGATGGAACCTGCCAGTATGATCTGGGAGTCGAAAGTTCCGCCAGACCAGTTCAGCCCGTACAACAACGAGTGGAACGACCTGGTAGACGCCATTCGTAACGACAAGCCGTTCAACGAAGTGCGGACCGGTGTCGAGGCTTCGGTCGTATCGAACATGGGCCGCATTTCCGCCCATATCGGGCGAGAGGTGACCTACGAGGAGATTCTCAACGGCGACAAGGAATACGCCCCCGACGTCGACAAGTTCACCATGGACTCCCCCGCCCCCGTCCAAGCCGACGCCGACGGCAATTACCCCATCCCCCAGCCAGGCATCAAGACGAAATACGAGTATTGAGCGTCCCGTCAGCCTGGATCATTCACGATACGTAGGGTGGGTCAAACAAGCCGCTTCCTTGGTGGGTCATCAGTCGCTAGCGTCGGCGTTGTTCCAGGCGGCGGGTTGGAAATCGGCTCGGTTGCGGCTTGTGCGGACCCACCAATGATTTACGCGACCTTGACCCACCCTACGCAGATAAATACCCCGAGTTAGTCACGGTCACTTCGCACCAATGCAGTACAGGTTCTCCTTGCCGCGGATGAAAATACTGTCGCCGGTGAAGGCTGGGGTCGCCAGGGCTTCTTCGCCCAGATTGACCTCGGCAACGGGGACACACGTCTTGCCCGCCTGCAGGATGTGCAGGATGCCGGCGTTGTCCATGGCGTAGATGTGGCCGGCTGCGAGAATGGGCGAGGGATAGAATGAATCGTCGCATTCGTGCGACCAGAGCCGTTGACCGGTGGCCATGTCGTAGCAGTTCACCATGCCGGACGAGTCGGTGGTAACCACGAAGTCCTCTGTCGCCAAGGGGCTTGCCACGTCAGGAAGCTCCTCGTCGCCGGTCCACGTAATCTTGCCCGAGGCGAGTGATATGGCCGAGAGCTTGGCGCCGTCGTTGGCGACGATCATCGTGTTGCCGGCGAAGGCCGGTGATGGTGTGACTTCGCCTGCAAGACATTTTGCAGAGACAACCACGGCGCCCGTGTTCACGTCGTAGGCGGTGGCCGTCGGATTCTCGGCCAGGACGACCATCTCGCGATTGCCGGAGAGGGCGATGATCGGAGACGCCCACGACTCGCCCACCTCGCGGGTCTTCTGCCAGACGGTCTGCCCGGTGGCGGGATCGAGCGCGTACAGGGTCGCCCCGTCCTTGCCGTCCATCTGGACGAACAGGTACTTGTACACGATCAACGACGACGCATAGCCGTAGCTGCTTTTGGGCACGCCGAGTGCGCGCGTCCACGCAACCGCGCCGTTCCTGTTGACGGCGACGAGATCGCCGGTTGAGAACATGGCAAAGAATCGCTCTCCGTCGGTCGCGCCGGTCGAGGCCGCATGTCCGCCGTCTTCGGACACCTCGGGCAGTTCGTCCGGCTGCATGGCCGTCTGCCGCCAGAGGAGTTTTCCATCTGTCGCGTCGAGGCAATAGACCTCGCGCACGCGCTCATCGGCGCTGGTCAGGAAGATGCGTCCTTCCCAGACGACGGGCGAGTTTGCACCCGGTTTGGGGATGGGCGTCTTCCACCGTACGTTCTTCCCGGTCGCAACGTCGAAGTCGGTTACCGGCGTCACATGGTAAGCGACTCCCTGACCGAACGGTCCGCGCAGATTCGGCCAGTTCCTCTCGATCGCGTCCTTCGACGGCGTGGGAAGAACGTTTGCCGGCTGCGCGACGGGCATATCTCTTGCAGGTTCAAGAGCCGTTTCCGAGGGCTTCGCCGCCGCCGCCACGTTCAAGCTGCCCTGCTCCTGACCGTCCTTCTCGCACAGGGCCCAGAGGCGGTCGCCGATCACGGCGTACACGACACCATTGGCGACGCTATGGCTGCTATACACCGTGTTGTCGCTGTTCTCGATGCCATCGTATAGCCGGAACTCTTTGCTCGCGGCCAGAACGGTCTTGCCCAGATACACCTTGCCATCGGCCACCAGTGGCGAACTGAAGCACGTAGCGCCTCTTCGGCCAGGGTGTTTCCAGTAGCAGCGACCGTTGTCTGCGTCCAAGCAATGGATTGTGCCTGCATTGTCCGCTGCGAACACCAGGCCGTCGGTCACCGCGACAGTGGAGACGCTCTCGTTCAGGTCATCGTACGACCAGATCTTGGCTGACCGGGTAACGTCCCCTGCCTGCGTCGCGTCGATACAGACGAGATTCCCCTTGCACTCTCTTCCGCCGTGGTTCGGATCGCCGCCAATCGCAATGTACACACGATTGTTGTAGAAGACCGGAGTCGCGAAGATATCGCACGGATGCCCGCGTCCGTCACCCTTGATTTCGCGCGGGTAGAACGGTGTCCTCTTATAGTCGGTTGGGATGCAATCACACTGCCAGATCTTTTTGAGGATCGGCACGTCGGGGACCCTGGCCGTCGGAATCGTATCGACCGGCGTCATGGCCGGCGCCTTGCGCGTGAAGCGAAACTCCAGCGGAAGAGCCGGCGTGGGCAGACTCGCAAGAAGATCGACCGAACGCGCGTATTCGGCAGGGAGAAGCCCGCCGGTGTCTTTGTCTTCGACGTCAATGAAATGCACAATCGGGCCGCGCAGACTTGTGGTCGTCCAACGGTCCGGCGCGACGGATGCTGCAGGATCGACCGGCTCGAAGGCGTAACAGTAGCCGCTTCCGGTGGCAAAGAGGATCTGGGGCTTCCCGTTCACAATCCCTAGGGATGGCGATGCGTACTGACCGCGGTACACCTGCTCGCCAATCTGCTCGTCGTCGCGCGCCACGAGTTGCCCGGTTCTCTTGTAGAACACGACCAGGCTGGGGGTCAACGGGCTATAGGGTATGCGGCCGGGCACCCAGGAGCGGCCGTTGCCGGTGCAGACGTAGACGTAGTCGCCGTGGACGAGGACCGAGGAGCTTGCCGTATGGTGATAGTACGCCTTCAGGCGTTCGTACATGTCGTATCGCCAGACAATGCTCTTCAGAGACCGCTGCTCGATAGCCGCCTTTTGTTCTTCCGCCGATGCTGGTGCGTTTGCCAGTTCCTGAGAGCCGCTTTCGTCCAGCAGGAGTCTCAGATCGATGCAGATGGCCTCCAGATGGGGACTTACGAAGTAGAGCCGATCGCCTTGAACGGTCGGGGTCGAACTGATGGCCCAGTTCTCGAGATTATCCCTGGCCGGCGTGGGGCAAAGGAAGACGCCAAGCAGCCTGCCGGTCTGTTCGTCAAGGCACAAGAAGCAAGGGTCCCTTCCCTTATCCCAGTTGGTTCCGATGAACACTCGGCCCTGGCTTACGACCGGGCTGCCGGTTGTGCGGCGGCCGATCCGGGCTACCCATTTGACGTTCTTCGTCGACTTGAGGTCCACCTCGCCGGCATCTGTCTCGGCACCGCAATCTGCCGAATCGGGCAGACTCCGATCGCTGCAGGCGGCCATATTGCGTGACGGGCGTCCACACCACTCGGGCCAATCCTGGGCATGGACCGCACTTGCGGCAACGGCAACCAGGATGCCAACTCGCAGGATGTGCATCTTGTCTCGCGTCATGATCGCACTCCTTGTTTCTGGGGGTTTGTTCGCGAACCGTATTGGCTGCCGGTTCACTTCCCGCGTTTGCGGTTTCTCTTCTTCGCTTGTTCAGCCTGCTTGCGTTTCCTTTTCTGGGCCTTTCTGGCAGCGTTACTCTTGAACTCCGTGTCGGCCGGGTCGTGTCGCAACCACGGTTTGGGGAATACGGTCGTCTTCTGCCTGTTTTCAAACGGTTCGGTGAATACGGGCGCCTGTAGTTTGTTTTCAAGAATGCCCTTGTTAAATGCGAGCATGAAGGCTTGAAGTCCATCCTCGGTCGTCATATCGAAACCGGCTTCTTGCCCCATCGTGAAGAACGATTTTGCTATGCCGAAGTTGGCCGGATCGGTCATAATGTCAGGGAATTCCGGCTCCGCTTCCGCCAATACCTGCAAAATGGCATCGGCCCGCCGCAAACGGAACTCGCGTTTGAGATAGTTCCAGAATGCGGTCAGTTCCGGGATGATCGTGTCCGCCTGGTCGGGCGATGCGAGCGAGATCTTACGAGGGAACAGGTCATAAATGACGTTCCGGACCGTGCCGACCGTCATTTCGGGCAAGGATTCGCCCTCGTACTGATAGCCATAGTACATCAGCGCATCGGCCCATCGGCCAATGCAAGGGACCGTCTTCTGGAGTTCGAGTCCTTCGGGCGATTGTGCGAACAGTTTGACAAGGGCTTCGCGAAACTCCGTGAACTCCGTTTCAACCGAGTCGGGGGATACATCGTCGAACTGATGAATGTCGAAATCCATTTTCCAAGTCTCCTTAACGGAAGATAGGAACCACGGCAGTGTACACGATCCGTGGCGCCGCAATTGCGCTTGCAGCATACAAAGTCGGCAGCCGTTTGTCGATACCGGGAACTGCCGTTTTCGGGCATGTTCAGGCTTGCAACGCTAGTTTTCCCCGTCGGGCTCATCCCGGAGGATCGATGACTGGCCAGCTACAGCCGAGCTTTGGAAGAACCCTCTTGCCTCGGGCCCCGCCACTTCCGCCGCTAAAGCGGCGGAAGTGGCGAGGCCCGAGGCGGGAGGCGAAAGCGAGTCCGCTTGGTAGCTGACCAGTCACGACTCCGCCGGGGCGAGCCCGACGGGGAAGAAGTGAACCTGGTGCAGGTGCTTTGTTGGTGGCCAGTCACGACTCTGTCGGGGCGAGCCCGACGGGGACCGTTTCATGTATTCGTGAGCCCAGACCAAACGCGCCAGAAGATCTTGCCGCACACCTTGCCCGAGCAACTGGCACCGGCTGCTGCCTTGGGGTAGAATGGTTCCAACAACCTGTCCCACCGACCAACTGGAGAAGCCATTATGAAGACTCGCATCCTGTTTCCTCTTGCGGCAGTCTTGACGTTCTTTGCCGTTCACAGCCCGACGCAGGCGGAAGGCTTGCCGGAGTATCGCGATCTGTTCAACGGCAAGGACCTGGCAGGCTGGGTGAACGTCAATACGGCCGACGACACGTGGAGTGTGCGCGATGGGTTGCTGGTATGCTCGGGACATCCGATCGGCGTGATGCGCACCGATCGCCAGTACGAGAACTTCTTGCTGCACATCGAATGGCGGCACATGGAGGCAGGCGGGAACTCGGGCGTGTTTGCATGGTGCGAAGGCAGCGTACCGGAAGGCAGGCGGTTACCCAAGGGCATGGAGATCCAGATGCTCGAACTCGACTGGGTCAACCAGCATCGCCAGAGCGACGGCAGCCTGCCGCCGATCGCCTACGTGCACGGCGAGCTGTTCGGGGCGGGCGGGCTGACCGCGGTGCCGGACAACCCTCGCGGCAGCCGCAGCAAGTCGATCGAGAACCGCTGCAAGGGCAAGGGCGAGTGGAACGTGTACGACGTGGTATGCGTCGACGGCGTGGTGAAGCTGGCGGTCAACGGCAAGTTCGTCAACGGCGTGAGCAAGTCGTCGGTGAAGAAGGGCTACCTGTGCCTGGAATCGGAAGGGGCCGAGATCCACTTCCGCAACATCAAGATCATGGAACTGCCCCCCGGCATCCTCAAGCCTGAAGAGATCGCCCCAGTTGTGAAGTGATGCGAGAAACAGCGGGGGCCTTGTCGTGACTGGGGAGGTTTGGGACAATTTGTTTGTCACTTATCACGAGAAGGAGTTTTTTGATGGAAGGGCAATTGGTGGTCTTGGGGGGTGGTCCGGGTGGATATGCGGCGGCGTTTCTGGCCGCAGACCTGGGAATGTCGGTCACGCTGGTGGACCAGGAGCCGCGACTGGGTGGGGTATGCCTGCTGCGAGGCTGCATTCCCTCGAAGACCCTGCTGCACGTGGCGCGGGCAATTGCCGATATGGAGCATTTGGCCGAGTGGGGCGTCGAGTTCGACAAGCCAACGATCGACCTCGATACGGTCCGCGCTCGCAAGGAAAAGGTCGTTGCAACCCTGACTGGCGGGTTGAAGCAGCTTGCCGCCAAGCGCAAAGTCAACGTCATTCAGGCTCGGGCCACGTTCGAGAACTCGCAAATGCTACGTCTGGGCGCCGTCGGTGACGCGAAGCCTGAAAGGGATACCCTGCGGTTCGAGCGTTGTATTATTGCCGCAGGTTCGCGGGCTGCGACGATTCCCAGCCTGGACATCGGCAGCGACCGGGTGATGAACTCGAAGGTAGCGCTCGACCTGCCCGAGGCGCCCAAGAAGCTGCTGGTGATCGGCGGCGGATATATCGGCCTGGAGATGGGAAGTGTCTATTCGGCCCTCGGCAGCCAGGTATCGGTGGTGGAAATGACCGACGGTCTGCTGCCGGGCGCCGATCGCGACCTGGTGCGCCCGCTGCAGAAGCAACTGGAAGGGCGTCTGGCGGCCATCTATCTGAGCACGAAGGTGACGGGCATGGCCGAGAAGGGGAAGGCCATCGAGGTCACCTTCGACGGCAAGGTCGAAGAGAAGACGCAGCGATTCGATCGCGTGCTCATTTCGGTCGGCCGGCGGCCCAACAGCGACAACCTGGGGCTGGAGAACACGGGGGTGAAGGTAGACGATGCCGGGTTCATCGTGGTGGACAACCGCGGGCGCACGGCGGACGAGCGCATTCTGGCCATCGGCGACGTGGCCGGGCAGCCCATGCTGGCGCACAAGGCGGCGCATCAGGGGCGGGCGGCCGTCGAGGCCCTGGCAGGCGAGCCGGCCGTATTCGAGCCGCGGGCCATTCCGGCGGTCGTCTTCACCGATCCGGAAGTCGCGTGGGCCGGGCTTACCGAAACCGAAGCGAAGCAGCAAGGCCGCACGATCGAGAAGGCCATGTTCCCCTGGGCCGCCAGCGGCCGCGCCCAATCCATCGGGCGAACCGAGGGGCTGACCAAGTGGATCATCGAGCCTGGTTCCGAACGCCTTCTGGGCTGCGGCATTGTCGGCGCCGGGGCAGGTGATCTGATCGGCGAGGCCGTACTGGCCATCGAAATGGGCTGTACGGCGCGCGACGTGAGCGAATCGATCCACCCGCACCCGACACTGACCGAAACCCTGGGCTTCGCGGCGGAAGTCTACTATGGCACGGCAACCGATCTGTACCGGCCGAAGCGGAAGTAACCGATCGACCTACTGCGACCATTCGGTCGGGGTGCGGTCCCAGCGGTGCTCGCGAAGTTCGCCATAGAGTTCGGGTGGAAGTGCTCCGGCGTCGCTCGTGGCAATGTTCGCGCGAACGTGGTCCGGCTTGCGCATGCCTGGGATAATGGTGCTGACGGTCGGGTTCTCCAGGATCCACCGCAGGGCCAATTCCGGCATGGTCATACCGGGCGGCACGAGCGGCTTGATCTGGTCGGCATGTTCGACACTGGCCTTGAGGTTGTCGGCCACGAAATACGTATTGCGCCAGTCGCCTTCGGGCCACCGAGTATCCTTGGTGAGCGCGCCGGTGAGCGTGCCTTCGTCGAAGGGAACGCGTGCGATGACGCCGACGTCCAGTTCCTCGCAAAGCGGAAACAGTTCGTCTTCCGGCGCCTGGTCGAAGATGTTGTAGATCACCTGCACCACGTCGATCAGCCCGGTGCGCAAGGTTCTGAGCACATTCCATGGCTCCCAGCGGTTCACGCTGACGCCGAAGACGCGAACCAGCCCTTCGCGTTTGAGGTCATCGACGGCGCGCTGCCAGCGCTCGTCGTCGGCCCAAGAGTCTTCCCACACGTGGAACTGTTGCACGTCGATATGATCGAGCCCAAGGTTGTCGAGGCTCTTTTCGGTCATCTGGCGGATATGGTCCGGTGGGAAGCTTTCGTCGAGCGTCGTATCGCGTTGCGAAGGCCAACGGCGATTCTTCGGCGGGATCTTGGTGGCTGTGTAGAGTTGCTTGTTGGAATGCTGGCGGATCACTTGGCCCAGCAGGTGTTCGCTGTATCCTTCATTGTAGGCCAGTGCCGTATCGAAGAACGTGCAGCCGAGTTCAATGGCAAGGTGCAGCGACTCGAGCGACTGTGCGTCGTCCGAGCCGGTCCAGCTCCCCATGCCCCACGTGCCGTAGCCGATTTCGCTGACGCGCCAGCCGGTTCTTCCAAGCGTTCGATAGTTCATTATGGATTACTCCCGGAATAAGTGCATTAAGACAGTCTTACAGCACTCCTACGCGTGCCTTGAGCACAGCCAATAAATCGGTCAATTCCTCTGGGACGTAGCCGTTTTCGGCTTGCCACTTGCCGACCGATTTGACCAAGTTCGAGCGATTCAACGCCGACGACGTGCCTCGCGGTGGTTTCGTGTAAACCCATCCACTCACGGCGCGGAACAGTTCCTTGCCGGGGAACTCAACGGTCCATGGTCCATTCTCAAGCCACGACATGACCGTGGCATGATGCTCCGCCAAAGCTGTACGAAGGCTTTGCTCCGTGAGTGTTGCAGAGTATTTCGCGATGTGAGTCCACCAGGGGAGCCCACGAGCAAAGATCTCCGCCGTTGACTGATCGACAACCGGCGGGCACGTGGGATGGGCGGGGAAGTCCTGTAGCATCTCTCTTTTCACTTGTGCAATCAAGCAGCGACAGGCCATCCACCAGGCAAGCTCCTTGGCACGCTCATGCATTCGCGTCCGAATGTCCGCCGCGGCTCTACGGCCCGTGTTCAAGGAACATCCGGCGATCACCTCTGGGGCAAGAAGATGGTTCTCGATCTCATGGCGCGATGAAACGAACCGGCGAGTGGTCGGTTTTTCCCAGTCCGAACGATTCGATACGTTGAAATCGCGGTCCACGAACGCAAAAACGTTCTTGATGCCAGCGACTTCCGCCTCTCGCAACACAGCGCGCACCCCATCGCTTCCCCCGCCAACATAGAAAACAACTGCGGGATCGGCCAGCCAGACCTCGCCCAGGTAATCGCGCGTCAGCGTGTCTTCAACCCAGAGATTGATCACTCCGCGGTAGAATCCCGGATACCTGGCGGTTGCCGTCATGGTTCATCTCCCTCCGCAACGCCTGCAAGCCATGCCTTGGCCCGCGGGTCGTCCTCCGGCACCAGGAAATGCCTTTCAAACGAGAGCACCGAGTCATAGATTTCCGGCGAGTGTGTCGCCACGATGATCTGGCACTCCGGCTTCAAGAATCTCAGTGCTCGCAAGACCTGGCGGTGCCATTGCGGGTCCAGGTGAAGCTCCGGTTCGTCGATCAGAATCACTCCCTGCGGCCAATCGCTGATGATAAGGTCGCCGGCGAATGTAAAGAGTTCGATCTGGCCGGAACTGAGGAGGTCCACCGCCAACCTCGGCTCGTTCGGGCGATAGAGGAACATGTCAAAACCGTCGTCCGGCTCGTCACCAACGGGCTCTACCTTGAAAGACTGCCCGGGATAAAACATCTGCCACGCCTGATCCAGTTTGTCGATGGCCACGAAGAACCTCGACTCTTCTTTCTCCCCAGCGTCCTGCTCATCGTCCCCGCTGGAAGAGTACCAGTCGTGTGCTCTGGCGTTCACGAAATACTGCTTGATGTACCAAAGGCGATTTTCCTCGGTCTTCTTCGGGCGTTTGCCCCGTTTCCCCGCCGTAATACCGATCGCCCCTGGGAGGGTGGACGCTCGCCAGGAAGAGAAGTAAAGAAGGTGGACGACCTGTTGGCCGCGTTTGCCGCTGGTGCTTCGCACCTTAGTCGGCTCTTCGCCTGTCTGGACGATGGCGTCGATTTGATAATCTGCCTGGCCGGATCGCACAGCCTCGCGGCCGGCCTTGCCGCGTATCAGGCTCTCATGCCCGCACGCAAGAAGGCACGCCTCAAGGACGGCCGTCTTGCCACAGCCATTCGGACCGGTAAGGACAACCACTTGCGTCGGATAGTCGTGCGGTCCGACGAAAGAAAGGTGCAATTGGTCGATCCCACGGAAGTCCTTGATGGTAATCTCACGGATTCCCGCATGAGCATGATGGTCAGACATACGTACACCTGTCGTGTTCTGGAATCGAGCGAATCGGAAAGCCAATCGCTACCGGCCGGTCTTGCGGTCCGCTGGTTCCTTGTTGGTCACCAGCGTTCAGTCGTACCGCCGCTGTATGCGTTATCCCACTGCTGGTGTGCCAATTCAGAAGACAATGCTTAGATCGTAACCCGAGGGTGAAGAACCGACAAGCCCCTTCAGTACGCGATCGGGGGGCAGTCATGCCTTTCCACACAACAATGAGTTGCTGTTCACCCTCGGCAACGGCAGGTGCAGACGCATCTTCCCAAGGCTGGCAGAGAGCAGAACCTATCGTGTCATGTCCGGGAGCATGTCCGTCAGTTCTCCGGCCTTCTTCATGGCTTCCGGCACGGGCGGGCCGGGGCGGACGCCGGGCCGTTTGTGGCCGGCCGCGGCGACGTAAGCGTCGCGCAACAGGGCCATGCGCTGCCGGAGGAGTTTCGCAACGTCGGGCGAAAACCCGCGGGCTTCCAGCATGGCTTCCGGCGAAGCCGCGTCGGCCGCCTCGGTGTCGCCACACCAGCGGATCAACTGCCGGGCCATGAACCAGTGCCCTTCGTCGTTCGGGTGGACTGCGTCGGGCTGGAACGTGAAATCGGGATCCGCCTGCCGGCGACGGGCCAATTCGGCCGTCATGGGGCCGTGCAGATCGACCACCAGCCAGCCGTCGGCGCGTCGGGCCAGCAGCCAGTCGGCATAGTGAGCCAGTACCGCGTTGTAAGAGAATGGGTTCTTCTTCCGCTGGTCGTCAAACGACGGCGGCGTGATCACCACCAGTGTCGCACCGGCAGCCTCCGCCTTCTGCTTGAGGCGTTCGATGCCTTCCCGGTACCGGCGGAAACGCTCGTCGTCCAACGGTTTGTAGATACCGCAGTTGATGCCGTAGCAGGCGAAGACCAGATCGGGCTTTGTGAGCGCCAGCACGCGGTCGAGCCGTTCGGCCAGATCGGGGCGCGGGAACCGGCCGCCCGCATGGCCCTCTTCGCTCAGTCCGGACACCGTCTCGCTGGGCAGCCCCACATTGATCACCAGTGGCGCCGGCGCGAGCTTCTGGGCAAGAAGCCACGCCTCGAAGTCGGCCACATACCCGCCGCCGAATGTGATGCTGTCGCCCAGGAAAACGATCGTGCGTGCCTGCCGTAGCAATGCTTGTCGCTGTGGCTGTTCAGCACCGCTCGGCGAGGCGAGCAGAGATGCGATGCCCATGATAATCAGGGCCATATGGCTGAGGCCGATCCGTCGTGACATCGAATGATTCTCCGAGTTGCAGTATACGCGTGGACAAACGAAAGGTGCGCCACAGGGCCCTGTGCGATGTGGCGCGAACTCGAGACTTGCAGGCAATTACTCGCCGGGCAGCAATATCTCGATATCCTTGAACTTTGTCAAGGTGACGGTACGGCTGTGCATTTGCAGGGCGAATACGCCGGCCTCCTGCCCGATCTCGTCGTCGGTTACATCGGCCGTAGTCACACCGTTGACCTTCACAACAACGTGGTTGCCGTGGGCCGAGATGACCATCTCGTTCCAGTCGTCGGTCTTGTAGAACGATTTCTCATCGTCAAGCGTGGGACGCTGGAGCCATCCGCGTCCGTAGCTTTCGTAGATACCGCCGTTGCCGCTTCCCAGCGGGCCGACTTGTACCTGCAGGCCGAGTGTCTTGTCAGGCTCTTTCATGGTCGTTCGGATGAAGAATCCGCTGTCGCCGCTGGGGCTCTGGAACTTGAACCGGACGGTGAAGTCTTTGAACGTATCGTCCGAAACGAGGTGGCCGTAGAGTTTGGTCTTGTTGGCTCGGCCGACGAAGGCGCCGTCCTCGACGGTCCACTCGCCTTCACCGTTCGTGTGCCATCCGGCCAGGGTCTTGCCGTTCATCAGCGGCTTCCACGCCGCCTTGTCTTCAGCAGCGGCATGGCCGATACACCAGGCGGTGAGCATGAACACAAACACACCGGCCGACACGTAGCGGAACGATTTCATCGCAAGCTCCTTGAGCAATGGGGTGGGAAAGAAAGCGGGGATACGCCTTTCGCGGGGCAGGATTCGGATGGAACGGTTGTCTCAGGCAAGTCTGCGCCGTCGGCCGGCCAGGTTTAGCAGGCCGGTGAAGCCAGCCGCTAGCAGCAGCAACACTTGATCATCGTTCCCTCCCGGCAGGTCGTTCTTGCGGGTTCGAGGCTGTACACCTTTGGCGCAGTTTTCGGGGACGTATCCGGGGCACGTCCGTCCCCCGGGTACAGGCACCATCGTCGTTTGGGGAGCCCTCTGTGTCAAGAAGTGAGGGCGTTTTTCTTTGCCAAAGCCCCCCCGGAGGTGCGGGGAGGCGGGAAGCGAAGAAAGGCCGAAATGGCAGGGATTGCACCGGCCACATACCACACTTCCGGCAACCGCTGTTCACCCAGACACGTCACGGACTCGCGGCCTTGGGCGGTTCCTCCACCGACGCCTTCGCCCCCCCTGGCCGGCCATATCTATCGGGTCGAGTGAGTCGCAGGGTGGTTCCGGCTTGCGCGGCAGGGTCGCAACGCGTCTAAGTTGGACGCAACGTTAGACGGCCACGTTACCGTGACTTGCCCTATGCCGGGTTCACCCACGCGTTGCCGGACATGTTTCTCGCGGTGCAAACGCGTGGATGAACCCGGCTGGCTGAAGTTCTGGAACGATCGGCCGACTCGATAAACGGAGGGATGGGCAGATGAATGTATCTGCCGCAAACCGCCGGAACCATCCACCCTGATATGGTTGGACTTGTCAAGGGGTTGTTTTCTGGATTGATTTTCGGATTTTACATGGGTCTAGACACGGAGGAGAGACATCACCGGCTTCCTGCAAGAGACTGAGGCGGTCGTTCCGAGGCGGAATCCCAACTACGGCAAGGTCTCTGCCGCGATCCATGGCCCGCTGCTGGGTTGGAAGGCGCGCCGCTGCGAAGCTTTCGTCCAAGACGGCGCGCTGATCGTGACCGCGAAGGGCCCCGCGCCCTTTCTGGGCGTTGCCATGGGCGGCCGATCCGGCCAGGCGGTGATCAAGCTCCGCGTCCGCTGCAAGGACGGCGGCGCCGGCCAGATTGAACTATTGCCTCCCCAGAAAGCGAACATGCCCAGCGAGACGAGATCGGCGCCGTTTGAATTGACCGGCGGCGACTGGCAGGAGGTCAGCGTCGCGTTGCCCGACATGGGGCCGGTGGGCATCCTCCGAGTCTATCTTCCCGTGCAAGAGCAACCCGTTGAAGTGGACTGGATTGAAGTGACGCCCAGCCGGCCGAGCCGGCGATGGGATTTCTAGATCCCAATCGGAAAGCCCAATACGGTGCGACATGAACTCGCGCCGCCCGGTTCCATCTACTTTTCGGGCTCGTAGAGGAACGCATCGTTGTCGAGTGGTTTGACCCAGACGTTGCGGAAGCGGACGGGGTTGTCGTGATCCTGCAGGAAGACAGGTCCGATTCCGGTCTTCTTCTGCCGTTGCCAGATGGCCGTCAGATAGGGCGTGGTCTTGTATCGGTACGGATGGTAGACCGAGCGGGGCTCGGCAAAGCGGGCGTTGTCTTGCACTTTCACACCGTTGAGGAACGCCGTGATGCAGCCCTCTTCCACGATGGCGCCGTTGTTGTCGCGGCGCGGGGCGCGGTAGCGGATATCGTACACCTGCCATTCACCCGGTTTGCGACATGCCTGGGCCAACGGTTTGAAGAATCCGTAGATGGCGCCGGCGTCGTCCTGGGTGAGCGCAGCGTCCTCTTTTGTGAAGGAGTTGATGATCTGCAGCTCGTAGTTGCCGTGGATGTAGATGCCGCTATTGCCAACGCGGTTCTCGGGCAGCATGAACTCGACGTGGATATCGGCGTCGCGGAAGTGCAGTCTCGAAACGATATGGTTCGCCCGGGTATCGCCGCGTGTGGAAACCAGAACGCCATCTTCCATGGGCCAGTCGATCGGCCCGCCGCTCTTGCCGAGCATGAGGTTGGTCCCTTTCCCGTCGAAAAGCACAATCGCACCTTCGGGGGGCTGGACGGGTAGTCTCTCTTGCTGCGGTGCAAACACGCCGCCGGTAACGATGAGCAGCAGGCTCAGGCATCCCATGATCATTATCTTCTCCTTTCGGGCAGGCTCCAGAATCGCTCCAGAATAATCTCAGTGCGCTATGTTGTCAAATCACCCAACTTCCGCCTGCCTCGCTCCTGTTTGGTCGTTGAGGCCATGCTGCCGGATGCGTGGATCAAAGACTGGGTGTCCGAAGGGTTCATCAACGGCCTGACCGAACCGCTCATCGCTCGATCGTGCACGTAGGGGCTCACCGCGTCACGCCCGTCGTGCGTGATACAGCCGTGCGAGGGCACAGTCGTCGGCCGTCAGTTCGTCGAGCTTGGCCTTGATGGCCCGGTTATCCGCGGCCTGGTACTGTTCGAGTTGCTTCTGGTAGTCGGGCAGATGGCAGAGGAAATCGGCGATTGCCTCGGTCTGGGGTTCCAATACCCGCTTGCCGTAGCCGCGTTGCTCAAGCTGATAGGCATTGAGTTCCTGCTCGAACTGCCCTCGCATGGGTAGTGCCAGGTACGGTTTGCGAAGGTGCAGAGCCTCGCTGATGAGCGTGAAGCCGGCAGTGGCCATGACGGCCTTGGCGCTGGCCAGATCATCGAGGAAAGCATCGCGGCTGGGTGGCTTGTAGGTCAGACTGCCGATGCTATCCGACCGGTTGTAGCCATAGACGAGGAACCGCTCGCGGCCGAACTGGCCGAGCAGTTCCAGAAACGTCTCATAGCCGCTCGTCAGGTACACCAGGATGTGATCGCCCTGGGCAGGCTGTTTCTCGAGAACGGCGCGACGCAAGATGGGCGGAAATACAAAGGTGCGGTCGTTCCTCGTTTGCCCATCGCAGAAAGCCGTGACCAGCGAAACGTCGGGACGCGGCACCATGGCGCGAATGATGTTCTTCGTTACCTGCGAGTCGATCGTTAAACTAGGCGGCGCCTCGTACTCGACATAACGCATCCGGTGCTGGTTGTCGATAGTGACAAGCGGCAAGTCGTAATGATTTGCCAGGTAGGCCGTCATGGGCTCGAAGTCGGTGATTACGCAGTCGGGCTGAAACTCTATGAACAACGTACGACGAAGCTGCTGCAGGGTATGGTATCCTTCGGGGAGCCGCTTGAGGTTCTCGGTGAACGTCTTCACGACCGAGACCTTGTTGTCTCCGCTGGCGATACAGAGGCCCTCGATTTCGAGCACGTCGAAGTCGTCTTTGAGGTTCTGATAGCCACGGTCATAGCTCGCCAGCCGGACTGTATGCCCGGCATCGCACAGGTGACCGGCCATTTCACGCGCCCGGGACGAATGCCCGGAACCTTCTCCCGCAACGCCATACACGATTTTCGCCATAGCAACACCTGCAACTGGTGGGCGTGAAGACGCCAGGGCAAGTTCCGACGGCCTGCCATCTTCTAGATTGCCACCAAGATATGCTGGACTGCCGCGTTTGGCAATCGGGTGTTGCTGGAGAGACTGTCAGGCTTCGATGCCGGTGCAGGGTGCTGTAGGAACGGGCCACCGGCCGGCTTGTCCGGCGGGAGCCATGGTCAATAAGCTACCGCGACACACGATGGAAAATATGCTTCTCCAAGGGTGTTGCTGCCGCCTCCGGCGGCAGCAACGCCCTTGGAGAAGTGGGGGATTTGGGCTGCGATATTAGCCAACAGACCACCGCTGCGGGCCGGACGAGCCGGCCGGTGGCGACTCCACGGTCCTCACCAACGCCGATTTCAATGCTCTTTTCTGGTATCCTGACCCGGACTGTGTTTGAAGGCCGGGCTCTACGGAACGAGGCTGCTGCTTCGGTACGGCAGCCAATCCTACCCCCCGCTGGTGACGGATGGTGCAATCGAGTTCGCCCGGCGGCTGCAGAGAATCGCTTCCACCGTTCGGCCTGCCGACACGGCTTACTCGAAAGGCAATTGGTCTTGCTATGAAAGGATATTGAGTGTCACGCCTTCTGAGGCTTGGCTCGCGGGTCGTCCAGAGACATGGGGGGAGTGCCGAAGATGACGAACTCCAGGTCTTCGCCCGGGTTAGCCTCAAGCGAGTGAGGGACGCCGGCCGGAATCACAACGACGCTGCCCGGCTGCAAGGCGTGCGTTTCCCGATCGAGCGTGACGGCGCCCGTACCTGACAGCACGTAATAGACTTCGTCGTAACCGGTATGCACGTGTGTGGCGCCCCGTGCAACTTTCACAACGTGGACGTTCGCCACGCCGCCTTCGCCGCCGGTGACGATCCTTTGAACGCAACCAAACGGGCAGTCCAGCGGGGCAGTCTGATCGCGATGATGGACAATCGCTTGCTTCACAATCGGTCTCCCTTATTGTAGCCGTTCATGGAGCGGCGGCGCACGCCATTCTCCCCACTGCATACGAGGGGGATATCGCCTGCGAACGGTTTCCCCTGTTCTACGGCTTCGTTACTCACTTCTTGCCGATCCATTCGTACACATTCACGCGATCGGCGGCA
The DNA here is from genome assembly GCA_040772845.1 of Thermoguttaceae bacterium. Lineage (GTDB taxonomy): Bacteria > Planctomycetota > Planctomycetia > Pirellulales > Thermoguttaceae > PWXP01. The sequence goes on along the minus strand of JAXGXG010000001.1, from coordinate 1,267,592 downwards.
TCGAATCGGGGCATTTCTTTGCGTTCCACGGACTTGGCTTCCTGCTGCACAAGCACGATGACGAACATGGCGAGCGCGACGATTATACAACTCATGACACGTGCCCCAGGATATGAACCTTCAAACATCTGTTCAACATAGGAACAACAGGCCGGAATGTCCAGTTGCTGCCGATTGTCCGCTGCTGCACCCTGTCTTCTGTTCACAGACGCAGCCGTATTTCCATGGATAAGACCATTGACTACAATGACCTGGTATTCTCGACAACTCCCTGAAGGAAAGGCTCACATGAACGCGAAGATTCAACCCCCATTTCGTTCGGTAGCCTCTTATGTAGGTTTGGCCCAGGCGGTGCTGTGGATAGTTCTGATCGTGCTGGTCGTGCACTTCGTCGCGCAAGTGGTTCGCACTTATGAAGACTTCGACATGGACCTGCCGGCGATAACAATCACCGTGATCACCATAACCGATCTACTCCAGGACTACGGGGTTCTGCTGGCTCCCTTCGTGTTATGCGCATGCCCTCTTGTCCATTGGGCGGTTGTATCTTTGCTGATGCCCACCTCCCAGGGTCTCCGCTGGCTATGGTACGGGGCGACGTGGTTGCTCCCATTCTGCGTGGCTGGCGCGATGATGTATCTCGCCCATTTTCCTTTGTGGCTGTCTGTTGATTACTTGTCATGAACTCCCGCGTCATCACGGCGCAACGCCGCCTGCATCCTCTGCGGCGTGGCGGAGCCGGAGGTGGCGCAGCTCGAAGAAGAGGCATGTGCCGGTCCACAACGAAGAGCCGAGATCGGCGGTCGGCAGGGCCATCCAGATGCCATCGAGTCCAAAAATATGCGGCAGGATCAGGATGGCCGGGATCAGCAAGAGCACCTGCCGCGATAGACCTAGCAGCATCGCCTGCCAGGGCTTGCCCACCGCCTGGAAGTAACTTGTGCTGACGATCTGGAACCCGATGATCGGGAAGAGCACGAAACACACCTGGATGGCGTGGCTTCCCATCTGTATCAGGGCTTGATCCTCGCGGTTGAACAGCCCGATCACCTGCGAAGGAAACAGCATGACCACAACGAACCCGGAAACGCAAATGGCCGTTGCGAACAGGATGGCAGTGAGGAGTGCCTTTTTCACGCGGTCGAACCGGCGTGCGCCGTAGTTATAGCCCATAATCGGCTGGGCGCCCTGGTTGATGCCGAAGACAGGCATGATGATCAAGGTGGCCACGGCATGGATGATGCCCATGGTGGAAATGGCCAGGTCGCCTCCGAACACTCGAAGCTGGTTGTTCAAGATGCCGTTCATCGTGCTGGAGGCCAACTGCAACGCGAACATCGGAGAGCCGATGATGACGATCGAACGGCAAATGGACCATTGCAGCCGCAAGTTCCGCGCGTGGAGCGTCAGGACACTTCTGCCGCTCATGAAATGACCGAGGGTCCAGACGGCCGACACGGCCTGCGAAAGAACCGTGGCCGCTGCGGCGCCTCGCATCCCCCAACCGAAGCCGAACAGGAAGATCGGGTCGAGAATCGTATTCAGCACGGCCCCGATCAGCATGGTCACCATGGCAATACCCGGGTTGCCCTCGCCGCGAATCACCGCGTTCAGCCCGAACGCAAGGCAGTGGACCACGGCGCCGAGCAGGATGATTTGCAGGTAGTCGTGGGCGAAGGGCAGGACGTCACTGCTTGCCCCAAACAGGGTAAGGATGGGATCGAGCATCGCCAGTCCGACGATGGTCAGCAGCAGGGCCAGCGCGATGAACAGGATCAGGGCATTGCCCAACACCTGCTCGGCTTCCGCCTTCTTGCGTTGACCCAATCGAATGGAGACCAGGGCCGTTGCGCCAAACCCAATCAGCATGCTGAAGGCCATGATCACCAGTACGACTGGAAACGAGACGGTTGCGCCGGCGATTCCCAACGGCCCCAACGCCTGCCCTACGAAGACACGGTCGACCAGGTTGTAGACGGCCTGCGCCACCATGCCGACGATTGCCGGCGCGGAGAACGTCAGGACAAGCCGCCGCACACTTCCTGTTTCCAGCCGTTTTGCACGATCCATGATCACCTGGTATTTGTACGCACATGTTCATTCGAGGCCCTTGCTCCCTCCCGGCATCATCACCGGACGCTCCACCTCGCTGGCCTTCTCCCAGTCGAGTGGAGAAGTCGCAAATGTCGCCTATTGTCGTTCAGAAGGCAGCGGCAGGTCAAGACGGACGCTTTGCCCGGCGCATTCCTCGTGCGCATGAGGCATAACATGGGGGCCCGTCAGGCCCGTCTTTCGGCAGAACCCGGTTTACCAAGCTTGTGCGGAACCCTCAAATCCCTGGCAAGATGTCCGATATGCTGCGAAAATTGGGGCAGTCTCGTGCGAACGGTGACAGATGGCCATTGCTCCCGGTTGCCGGCCTTTCTGCTGGGGAGTAGGATGATAGGCACCATGGTGGGGCACGCCTGACGCTCTGGCATGCAGATCAGGACGACAGTCACGCCAAAACGGGAACCTGTCTGGCGTCATTTCCGAGGAAGATCGCCAATGGCAAAGAAAAAGAAGAAGGCCGCAAAGAAGAATGCCACAAAGAAGAAGCTCGACACTGCCTTACCGATCTATCAGGTGAAGATCGCGCTGGACGTGATCTATCCGGAGGTGTGGCGACGCGTGCAGACCAACGATTGTTCGCTGGCCGACCTGCATGAGATCATCCAGGCGAGCATGGGCTGGACGGACGAGCACATGTACGCCTTCATGATCGACGGGGACGAGCTGGGTGATCCCCGGCGCGGCAGTCAGGCGGAATACGACTCGCGGAACGCGTGGCTGAGCGGACTTGTCAACGACGGGATCACGTCGTTTGACTATCATTATGATTTCGGCGACGAATGGCATCATATCATCGAGATCGAGAAGACGCTGCCTGCCGCCGAAGGGGGCATCTATCCACAATGCCTGGAGGGCGAGCGCGCCTGCCCGCCCGAAGACTGCGGCGGGCCGTACGGCTACGAAGATATTCTTACACGCCTCGCAGACTCGGACCGCACGGAATACGACGAAGTCGATGAGTGGCTCGACGCGGATTTCGATCCCGAAGAGTTCGACCGCGACTCGGTGAACAGGCAGTTGTATACGTTGCGCCGCTGGCTGGGACGCCGCCAGGGCGCATGCGAGTTTCCGGCGGCGTTTGCCAAGGGCGATCTGGTGCAGGTGAAGCCGGGTGTGGTTCACGAACTCTACCCGGATATTCCCCTGGGCGGTTGGGTGGGGCGGATTCGGCGGATCGGATGGCTGTCGCCGATCGGGTATGCCGTTCATTGGACGGCGGAAACGCTCGGGCAGGCGCATCCTGTCCTCTTCACACGATCGGCCCGGGACGAGCTGCAGCCGCATCGCCACTGGTTCGACGAGGACCAGTTAGCGCCGGCCGCAAGCGAGACGCCCACGGGTATGGAACAGCCCGTGCAGATCGTCACGCGGCCACTTTCGGAGGAGAATCCTGAAGACCGTATCCGAATGGTATTCGGACTGACCACCGATGAGGGGCTGCCCATGTTCAGCGAGGAGACTCGGCAGCAGTTCTTTGAGTATCTGGTTGCTCACATGTCCTTCCCGTTCCAGGGGAGGCATTGGCGCGAGTCCCTTGCGGATCCTTCCGCGGCGCCTACGGTCGAGGTCCTGGGATTCGCCGAGCCCCCGTTCGATCTGGAAGGAAAGGTCCTGTGCCAGGTACGTCAGGATGGGCAGATACTTCGCATACCTCTTATGGACCTTGCAGGCGAGGAAGGCAGTTCTAACGACCTTTGTATTGACGACTATAGCAACTGGTACTGGGAGAGCCAGAGCGACGATGGCCCGGCCTCCTTGCCGGGGCCGATCGGCACCATTGCCTATTACGGGCCGGACGACAAGACGACCACCAAGATCGCGGCAGGCGTGTTCACGGATCTGGACTCCGAGCCGATTCTGAGGCGATGGGTTGCGACCGACGTGCTGACCAATCCGAGAATTCAGGGGGAGATCGCCGCGTTTTTCAAGGAGCACAACGTTTGTCGCATCGCCAAATCCGATGGAAACATCGGGTGCCCGCACGAAGAGGGCGAGGACTTTCCCGAAGGCGGCGACTGCCCCTTCTGTCCCTGGTGGAAGGGAAAGCAGGGGAGCGGGGCCAATCGCTGACCGAACACACCAACGGCCGCAGAGGAGCAGGGGATGGCACAGAAAGGACGGCAAACGGCCCGTGCGCCGGCGACCAAGTTCGCCCAACTGCGCAAGAAGATGCAGAAGAATCGCCCGCCTTCCGGGCCCGGCAGGAAGGTCGGCAGGAACGTCGGCAGGAAGAAATGACGAGAAACCGGCGCGGCCGAGCCGGAGTACCGGTCTCCAGCCCATCGGCGAGGACACGGCTGGACCGCTGGATCGCTTTTCCGGAGCAGGTGCGATCGAGAAGAAGTACCACACACACAACGGAGCACAATGCCAATGGACGCTGCTTTCTCCCTATTGGGTATCACGATACTCGTCGTCTGCTACTGTATCGTGTGGATTTACCAGTTCGTGCAATTGATGCTGCTGACCAACGAGGATTTCCCAGGCAAGTACGACAAATGCCTGTGGACGGCTGCTTTCATCCTCGCCTTCGTTCTTGCCCCGATCGCGTTCATGGCATGGAAAAACGCCTATTTGGCCATGGCAAGAACTCAACGGCAGAGGAGCGACAAAAGCTAACTTGGCCGAATCGACATTCATGCAAGGGCAACGACAGTTTCATGTTTCCGATCGAAGTGAGACGGCCATGGCAATTCAGTGCCCCCGGTGCGGAGCCGAGTACGACGTGACGCTCTTCGAGTTTGGCCACCGGGTCCGCTGCGACTGTGGCGCTTGGGTCGATCTGGCCGTAGGCCATCGGCAGTTCAACGAGAGTCGAGAATCGGCGCCGGAACACGGCGATTCGCCGCTGCCGGCCGACAGGAGCGAAGCACGCCGTTCGCAGCAATCCGGCTCTTCGAAGGCATAACCCGTTTGACCTGTTGGGAGACACAGCTCAATCATGCGATGCCAACAGTTGGCTGTAACCGTTCTTCTCATCCTTATCGGGATGACAACCGGCGGGTGTGAACCCATCGCCACGCCGCCCATGAACCTGCCCTGGACCAGATCGCCGAAACGTTTCAATGGGCCGAACCGTAGGTTGTTTTGAACATGCGGTGTTCGGAGGACAGAAGCGGGACATTTCTCGCGCCACAAGAGATTGCCCCCCGGCATGGGGGGTAGCTTGATGAGCAACCTATACTTTGGCATACCCGATACGCTGCCGGACGAGATTGTCCAAACGCTGGTGCAAGCAGATTCGGTGCGTATCGAGCGGATTGTTTCGCGCGGCCATGCATCGCCGGCAGAGTTCTGGTATGACCAGCAACAGAATGAATGGGTGATTCTGCTGACCGGGGCTGCGAGGCTTCGATTCGAGGATGATACGACAACGATGGACCTGTCTCCCGGGGATTTCGTGAATATCCCGGCGCATCGCCGGCATCGGGTCGAATGGACCACGCCCGACGAACCGACCGTCTGGCTGGCAGTGCATTATGGCTGAATGAGCTTTCGAACCCCCGATTCGAGTAGAACGATGGCCATGAACGACCGGAAGAAGACGAAGGCGCAACTGCTGGAGGAAATCTCCGCGTTGCAGCGCCATATTGCCGATCAGGACGCGGAGCTGGTCAAGTACCGGCAAGCGAAGGCCGATCAGCAGCGAGTCTTCGATGGGCTGCCCGTTCTGGTGGCAATCGGCGGGTTTGACGGCTATTGCCGAAATGCGAATGTCGCCTTCGAACGCACCCTGGGGTGGTCGAGGCAGGAGGTACTCTCCTGGCAGTGTGCGGATTTCTTTCATCCCGACGATCGAGACGCCGCCAATCAGATGTTCGAGCGACTTCGTTCCGGCGAGACGGTCAGCGATTTCATCGGCCGCAACGTCTGCAAAGACGGATCGTACCGGTGGCTTGCCTGGGTCTTGATTCCGGTGGTCGAACGGGACCTCATTTTCGCGATCGGCCAGGATATTACGCAACGGCTTGAGGCAGAGCAGGCCCTGCAGAAGGCCCATAGCGAGTTGGAGCGGCGCGTGGAAGAGCGTACGGCCGAACTGAATGCCGCGTACCAGCAGCTTCAGCGGGAAGTGGAAGAGCGGCGGCACGCCGAGGAAGAAGCCCAGCAGAACGCCGAACGCTACCGTACGTTGATCGATGTCTCGCCCGACGCCGTCGTCCTGGCCGACGTTCAGGGACGCATTGTCTTTGCATCGCAGCAGGCCGTTCGCCTGTACGGAGCGAAAACGCCTGAAGAGCTGATCGGGCAGGATGCATCGACTCTTCTGGCCGGTGAAGACCGCGAACGCATGGAAGCGAACCTCCCGACCCTGCTGCAGAACGGCATCCGGAGGGGCACCGAGTATCGCCTGCTGTGCAAAGACGGAACCCAGCTCGCATTGGAGGGCGCGTCGGCCGTCGTCCACGACGCGGAGGGGCAGCCCCAGGCACTCATCGCCGTATTCCGTGACGTTACCAAGCGCAAGCAGGATCAGGAAGAACTGGAGCGACAGCATCGGACTCTGCTGCATATGCTCCGTGCAAGCGACCATGAACGGCAACTCATCTCGTACGATATCCACGATGGACTCGCGCAGCAGTTGACGGCCGCCATCATGCAGTTTCAGGCATACGAAGCGCTGAAGAGTTCCGATCCGTCTCAGAGCAAGACGGCGTTCACCGCCGGTTTCCAAATGCTCCGGCGCGCCCATTCGGAAGCGCGCCGGCTCATCAGCGGTGTACGCCCTCCCATCCTGGACGATTCAGGCATCACCGCCGCCATTGCGCATCTGGTGCACGAATACACCGACCGCGACAAACCGAAGGTTACGTTCTATAGCGACGTGAAGGTTGCCCGCCTTGCCAGGGTCATGGAAAACGCCATCTACCGTATCGCCCAGGAATCGCTCGCCAACGCGCTCCAGCATAGCGGCAGTGATCGCATTACGGTGGCGTTCACTCAGCAGGAAGACTGCTTGCGGCTGGAAGTGCAGGATTGGGGCGTTGGGTTCGACCTGAGTGCCGTCGACGAAAGCCGGTTCGGACTGGAGGGGATTAAAGAGCGCACCCGACTGCTCGGCGGAGATCTGGTCATCCAGAGCGAACCCGGCCAGGGGACGCTCATCCGCGCCGAGCTGCCGCTGGTCGAGGAGCATTAAGGCCCGCATAGGACTTGTGGACAGCAGAAAGGCGCAGAAAGGCGTGCGTCCAGCGCGCCAGGCCCCTCTTGCCACGCACCACGGCATCTCTGGCCGGCGGGCACGCCGAATGGTAGAATAGAGGGAATGTGTTGTCGTCATACTCGCCGCGCGCCGTTTTCTTGCGATTTGGTAGTATGGACATTCTGTCCGTCCCGGTATTGACGGGCTGAAGCCCATTCTGCGGAAATGCGCAGGTTCGAGCCGCAACGAGTCTATTGTCCATTGCTCGCAAGGGATTCAATCCAATGAAGACGGTATCCTCCTTCCTGCTGTTTGTATTTCTGGCCCTTCCTGCCGCCGCTGCCGAACCGTCCGACCACTTGCCGACGCCGCCGGACGGGCAGACGTGGCGACTCGTTTGGCAGGATGAGTTCGGCGGAACCGAGTTGGACGCTTCCAAATGGGATGTTCCGGACAACCCGCGTCGCGGCGCCTGGTGGTCTCCGAAGGCCGTCTCGCTCGATGGGCAAGGGCATCTGGTTATCCGGGCAATGAAGGATGGCGATAAGTACCTTTCGGCGTGCGTGCGGACCAAGGGGAAATTCGAGCACGCCCAGGGGTATTATGTCGCACGTATCAAGTTGCAGGAGCAGCCCGGGCATTGGTCGGCATTCTGGCTGTACAACGCGTGCGTCGGAAAGATCGGCAACGACGGGCGCGACGGCACCGAAATCGACATCATGGAGAAACCCTGGCTCGACAACCGCGTGCAACATGCGTTGCATTGGGATGGCTACGGCAAGGAGCATCGGTCTGAAGGCCACGTCGCGGACGTACCCGGCGTGATGGACGGCTGGCACACCTTCTCGCTGTGGTGGAAGGCCGACGAGTACGTCTTCTACGTCGATGGAAAGGAAACATGGCGAACCAAGGCGGGCGGCGTCTGCCAGGCCCCGCTCTATATCAAGTTGAGCAACGAAATCGGTAACTGGGCGGGCGACATCACGAAAGCCAAGCTCCCCGACGGTTTCCTGACTGACTTTGTCCGCGTTTACAATCTGGAGAAAGCCGGGGCAACGCAACAATAACCGGCGCCTGTCCGCAGCAGAAACTGCCTGAAAGAAGATCGAAAACCATGCTCGCGTTCTTTGTGACCGCCGTTGGCATTTCCCTTTCGGGCGTGATGGCGCCGGGCCCCATCACGGCGGCAACGTTGGTATCCGGGACGCAGCGTCGCCATGCAGGCGCGTTGGTCGCTTTGGGCCATGCGGTGGTCGAGGTTCCGCTGATCGTCCTGCTGGCGATCGGCATTGCCGGTTTTCTCGATTCGGCTGCCGTGAAGACGGGAATCGGCATGATGGGCGGCGCGGCGCTGCTCCTGATGGGCATGCAGCTTCTCCTCAGTATGCGCAAGCGGAGCGTCCAGACCGATTCGGCGTCTGTCGAGCGTCATCCATTCCTGGTAGGCATCCTTCTGACTGCCGCTAATCCCTATTTCATTGTCTGGTGGGCGACTGTCGGACTGACCCTGATCACGGAGGCCCTGGCCTTCGGCGCGATCATCCTGGTCCTGTTCACCGTGGCCCACTGGCTGTGTGATTTCGGATGGTTGGAGGTGCTCTCGGTCCTTGGCCACAAAGGCGCCCAGGCGTTCGGGCCGCGGGCCGAAACCGCCATCTCCGCCACCTGCGGAGTGCTGCTTATCGGTTTTGGCATAAAACTCCTGCTCGATGCAGGTTTGGGAGCGATTTAGTCCGGAGTATTCATCTGCGTAGGGTGGGTCAAGGTCGCGTAAATCATTGGTGGGTCCGCACAGGCCGCAACCGAGCTGATTTCCAACCCGCCGCTTGGAAAAACGCCGACACCGGCGACCGATGACCCACCAACGAAGCGGCTTGTTTGACTCCACCCTACCTGTGTGAGGCGAATGGCAGGAGGTGAAGATTCCGCTGAAGGACTTCCAGGCAACGTCTTTTGGTCGGCCGATCGAAGATGCAGCCCCCGTGGACCCGGCCAAGGTACAGGCCATTGGCTTCCTGCTGGCCGACAAGAAGGCCGGTAGCTTCAAGCTCGAGGTCGAGTGGATCAAAGTCCGATCGATGCCTGCGGAATAGACATTTCCGCCGGATCTGGCCGATCTGCCCGATCCATGGCTCTGGTTACTCGCGTGCAAAGGCACACAAGGCGCGAAGGTTGGCTTCAGGTGTATCGCGAGGGACCTCGCAGCCGGCAGCGACGATGTACCGGTCGCCGGCTTCCTGGCGGCACTGGCGAAGGGCGCCGGTAATCAATTCCGGCGTGCCGTTGCGAAGAATCTGGACCGGTGCAATGTTGCCGGCCAACACCTGCTCGGGACCCATTGCCTCGCGGCATTGGGCCAGCGAGACCATGGAATCGATATCGAGCATGGCGCAGCCGAGCGAACCGACGCCTTCAAGAATACGGCCGATATTGCCGCAGATGTGCAGTCGCACGCGGGCTCCCATCGCGTGCAGGGCATCGACCAGTCGGCGTTCGTACGGCAGGACGAACTCTTCGTAGATTTGCGGGCCGACCAGCGAAGCGGCCGCATCGCCCACGCCGATCAGTTCCGCGCCGGCCTCAAACTGAGCCTTGCCGAATCGAATACCCATTTCCAGGCAGAACTCGAACAGATCGCGAACGAACGCCGGATCGTCGAAAAAGTCGGTCATCAGCCGGTTGATGCCACGCAGATCGGCAGCCTCGGCACATGGGCCCTCGATCCAGCCTTCGATCAGCTTGTCTTTACCCACCTTCTCGCGAAACAGGGCCGCCGCCTGCACCCGGTCGTGCATCCGCCCGCCGCCCGAGGGATCGGGGATCTGAAGCCCGGTCAGTTTCGATTTGTCGGCCAGCAGGGAATGCACCTCGTCGGCCGTAGGCGGCTGGTCCGGAAAGAACTGGACCGGGGCGCCGCAGTCGGCCGCCTCGCGCGCCGGATCGGAAATACACGAGACGTAGTCGAAACCGAACCGCTCGGCCGTGACCAATTGCGCCTCGACCAACGTCCGGTAATCCGATGTGTAGCGGCCATACGGAACGCCGATCTGATCGCCGGCGAACATCATGGTAATGGGCATCAGGGGCAGGTGGTCGACCGGCCTGCCGTCGAACATGGCAAGAATGCGTTCACGTCCGTTCATAGCGGTACTGCCTATTGAGATTTCTGTGGCTTATCCACGGTTCCGAGATAGTAGCTGGTTGTGGGGACCTGGGTGTACCCCATGGCGCAATGGGCCACGTCAATCCGGTAGATGGGATCTTGCATGAGCGTTACACGCCGGTCTCGGGCCGGAATCGGCGTGAGGTAGATTCGCAGTTCGCCCGGCGTCGAGGTGATGATTTCCTCGCGCCAGTCGCCCAGGATGTCTGCCCAAAGTGCCTGATGTCCTTCGATATCGCCGGCCACCGGGATGTCAGGATAGTCGAACAGGCGACGCCCCTTAAGCAGTGTGCGTTGTGGAGTGGCGCCCCAGTAGACAGCCCTTGGCGCCAGTCCCTGGTCCCACCGGGTTTCGTCGGCAATGAGTTTTCCTTGGGCCGAATGCAGCCATCGCGCGTTCTTGTTGGGCGCGTCCGGATGCTCGCCGCTGTAGCACTCCTGCCCTGGGTGGGCCGGATCGATGTCAGACATCAAACCCGTACTGTGCACGTGATGGGTCGGCTTGTCCAGTCCCCATAGAATCTCGCCCGTGCGTGCGTCGGCCAGGCAGACGCCGTTCTTCTTCTGACGCGATTCCATGCCGTAATAGATTTCCAGGCCCGGCCGCGTGGGGTCGATATCGCCCAGGTAGAAGTGATCGGGGTGGCCCAGGCCGGTTGTCCAGAGTCCCTGGCCGTTGTCATCCACCACACATGAGCCGAGCAGGACTTCGTCACGGCCATCGTTGTCGATATCGGCCGAATGCATGAAATGGGCGCCCTGACCTCGGTAGCGGCCTTCCGTCTCGTCTTCGCCGCACCACGACCAGAGTTCCTTCAGTTGACCGTCCTTGTACTGGTAGGCAACGAGTTTCATGGTCGTATACGTCCCGCGGGCGACCAGCAGGCAGGGGGTCTTTCCGTCCAGATAAGCGATGCCCATCTGGTTGCGTGACGCAAAGTTGTAGTTGCCATCGTTCTTGCCGAATCCTTCGCGTGGAATCCAGTCGGCACGCGCTTTCTCCTCGCCGGTCTGGCCGTCCAGGATTGAAACGTACTCGGGCCCCTTGCTGACGCGCCCGGCCAGATATTCTCGGCCCGGATCGCCGCCGGGCTCGGTATCGCGGTAGTCGACGTCCGTCGGCGCCGTCTTTACGGCCGCCTCTGCGCGGCCGTCTCCGTCGAAATCATAGACCAGATACGGCGAATACCAGATGCCCGACTCGATATTCCAGCCCAGGTCCTTGCGCCACAGGAAGGTCCCGTCTGCAAGATAGGCTTCCAGCTTGTACGTCGCCTTGCTGGGCTTCCAATAGAGATACCAGGGATCGACGTTCACGTTCGGTGTCTTGATGACGAAATCGTACTGCCCGTCGCCGTTGAGATCGGCAATGCCAACCTTCTGGAAGGTTGTCTCCGGATCCTGAAGCTTGATGGCCAGGTAGGGCGTTCCTTTCCGTTTGGGCAGGACGTTGCCGCGTTCCGAAGGTTCACCTTCGCGGCCGCCTGCCACGGGACGAATGAAGTAGCCATGTGTTTTACCCGGTTCGGTCGCAGAATCGAGGAAATCGGTCGTTGCAGCAACCGGCGCATCGTTGACTTTCGTCGGGTCGGCGCCATCGGTTACGCGGTACACATTGAATGCGATCTCGGCCGGATCGGTGTTGAGCAGTCGCCAGCGAATGTAGGCGCCGCCCTCATCGCACGGCGTGGCCACCAGGCCGCGGCCCAGCGACTCTTCGACGCGATCTCGGTCGAACGCCCAGCCTTCGACCTTCGGCTTCGACGGGGAGGAAACGCTTGTCTTGTCTTCGGCCAGGGCAAACGCGCCCAGTACACACAGGCTCACGGTCAGCAGGCAGGTTTTCATCTTGGTGGGTCTTTCTATCAGGGGGGGAAACGTCCATCTGCCCGTGCAGCAGGATGCCCGTCAACGGTTTTCCTGCACAAGGGGCGGGAAGGAAATCACTCGATCTCATACACATGGACCGCCAGCGGGGCCAACGCGTCGCGAAACTCCAGATGGTCCTTGATCGCAATGATGCGATTCTCGCTTGTTTCACAGACTCGGCTCGCTTTGGCAGGCAGGCGGAAGGTCACCTCGCCTTCTCCGTCGCCGTCGTTCACCGCAATCAAGTACAGCTTACCACCGTGGCGACGCACGAGGCAATGGAGCCAGGCAGGTGAGACGCCGCCGTCCACAGTGACGGCCTCTGCCGGCTCGATCGACAGGATGATCGGCGCCATGCGGTCGATCTCTGCCGCAAGGCGTTTCAGATCGGTCCATTGCTGCTCGAAATCGACGTCCGGGTTGCGTTTCAGGTCGAACCACGAGTAGAAGACCAGCCCCGTCGCCCCTTCGGCAATGCACTGCCAGGCCATACTGCGAATCTCGTCGCAAGTGGGCGTGCGGCCCTTGCTTCGGTCTGCATCGTTCTTCGCGTAATTCCCCCAGTTGAATATCTGCGGCACCTGCCACATCGGCCGGGCCCCTTCCACCTGGCGGAAAGTCTCGGCGGTCCATGCACCGGCCATCGACGCCGGTTTGCGGCCGATCGGATAGGGGTCCGTTCCAATCACGTCGAACGAACTTACGTACGCTGCAACCTGATCGTACTGGTAGAGGACAACCCAGGTCGGATGATCCGGGTCCTCTTCCGCAACCCAACGCTGGTGTGCTTCCAGCCGGGGAAGGAACGTCTGCGGCAGTTCATCGTTCAGGTACCACGCAAGCAGCGCCGGATGATCGCGGAACTCTTGCACGCGAGCACGAACCATCGGCTCCTCGTCGTCCGGTGACGTGATGGACTTCGGGCACCATCGCGAACCGTGGTACCAGTCCTTGATGGAGTAGATGACCTTCAGCCCCAGTTCGTCGGCCAGGTCCATCTGCTGTTTGTTCGGCGAGCCGTACGGCATAAGGCAGTTGAACTTGCTGTCGGCATACTGGCGCAGCTCGTCTTCCTTGATGCCACTGAAGTACATCCCCAACGGAAAGAACGGTTTGCCGTCGAGCAACAACCGGCGGTGCGGATCGATGAAGCTCTTGGGTTGGAACGTCTGGGGCATGCGCGTCAGCTCGTGCTCGTCGGTCTGGAGCGACTTGTCATTCCCGTCGAGCAGCGCGACTTGAACCCGGTACTTCCCCGGTGCGAGCGCGTCGGGCTTTAGCGCAAGCCGAACCGGGGCAACGCAATCTCTCTCGCCCGCCGGCTTCGTCTCGCATTGCGACAACGGCGAGCCGCCTGCCGCCGTCAGGAGCACGGCTTGCACCCTCAGATCGGCCAGGGGGACATCACAATCACGCAGGTTGAGCCTTGCGACGGCCTGAATCGTTTTGGGTCCGGTTGCCGTGATGCGGCCCCGATAGACGGGCGACGTGATCATGCTCCGCATGGGCGGCTGGAAGACGCGAACGATCTCCACATCGTCGAACCAGGCCGTGCCCGTCATGCCGCGTCGCACATAGCACGAGAAAGCGCATCGGCCTGCCTCGTCCGGTACGCTGGCGACACCCGTAATGCGAGTCCAGTCGTTCGTTCCTGAAATACCGGTAGCGTACGAGCCGCCCAACCACTTGCCGCTGTTGTCCGACCATTCGATGCAGAACGTCGCCCCCGAGTCGCTGCCGGCAATATCCTGCGTCTTCACCCATCCGCTGTACCGATACGTTCGCCCCGGCTCAAGCGGCACTTGCTGGCTGGCCAGGCGATAACGCGACGGGTCATCGTTGGTAAACCGCAAGGAAGCAGTCCCGGTCCTGGCTACGTTTGTATCGCGACCGTAAACGGCCGCATCACCGTGCCAGCCGGCAGGAAGCGTGGCCTTGTCTCCCGGTTGCTCGAACGACACATGCTCGGCAAGATTCGCTTCCCCTTCACTACCTTTGACTGTCGCGCCAAGCGACAGCGGGAGAGCAACGAGCCATGTGAGGGCGACAGATTTGCACGCAACTACAACGACAGGCGGCATTCTCACGGTGGCGACTCCGATCCAAGGGTGCAAAACGTGAACTCGGCATCGTGCCGTCAGGTTTCCGGGGAGCGGCTTCCCGGCCTTGCTCCCATCTCTCTCCCAATCGCGAACCGTCAGTCCCAGGCTGGTAGGCGCTCCGAATCGTGCGTTAAGTTCGCAGGGCCTCCAACTCGGCCAGCCGCCGTGCAACTTGCTCATCGTCCAGTACGATACCCCGGCGACGCTCGTCTGCCAAGGCTCGCTCCAGTTCTTCCATCTTGTCGCGGACGGCCAGTTTGCCCGGATCGCTCAGACGATCGACAAAGAGGATCCCCTCCAGGTGATCGCACTCGTGCTGGATGGCCCGGGCAAACAGGCCGTCCAGTTCCAGGTGGATTTCTTCACCTTTGAGGTTATAGGCCGAGACGACGACCTTTTCGGCACGCCGCACGTGGCCATGAATCCCCGGCAGGCTGAGGCACCCTTCTTCCGCCTCGGCCGTTCCCTGTCGCCGCATAATCACCGGATTGATGAAGACGTATTCCATCTCCTTGCACTGCGGATCGCCCGTTGTGTTGATCACGCAAAGCCGGTAGGGCAGATCCACCTGGTTCGCGGCCAGCCCCACGCCATCCTCGACGTACATCACTTCGAGCATTTCCGCGATGCTCTTTCGCAACTCCGTGTCGACGCGCTTCAAGGGCTTGGAAAGATGCCGCAGCGTGGGATGGGGATACCTGACAACTTGCACCGAGAGGAACTCCGTAGGGAAGGCGAACAATACCGTAACACTTCATTGTACCCAAAACGCCATCGCGGGCGAAGGGCGCGAAACCCCGCCCCAAACCCGCCCAATCGTCGGGTTTGGGCAGGACACAGCCACCCTCCCGAAGAGGTGCAGGACCGGACTTGCATTTTACGGAAGGGCCACCGGCGGGCTTGCCCTTGTCAAAAAGTTGGGGTTGACACCATGTTTCGATAGTGCGGTTTTATTCCCTCCGCTCGCCGCCAATCCAGAAGTCGCTTGTTACGGTATGATTCCGAGTCCCACACGCCACGTACCAGCACCCATTCATCCGCGCCTATTCGCCGGAGGCGATTCGCACCGTAGCCAGGGGTTTCTTTACCCCTGGAAACCATACGCACCACCCCACATCCCCGTTTATTGCCGGTTTGTTCGGCCGCCGCAGGCGGCGGAACAAACCGGCAAACCGGTCGGAACACCCGCGATGTTTTTGCCGCCTGCGGCGGCAAAAGCATCGCGGGAATGTGTTGGGGAATGTGGTGCGGCCATGGGTCCTGGGGTAAAGAAACCCCAGGCTACGGTGCTGATCGCCTACGGCGAAAACGCGCCGGGGGCGGTGCCTGAACACGCCACGCCCGGCCCCTTCTTCCTCCCTGTTACATCGGGCACGTTCAAGTCTGGATCAAAGACACAATCCAACCCGACACTCAGGTTGCGCGGCTAGAAGACCTATCGGACCCCAGAACGGGAACAAACCTTGCGCAACCCCAAATCGCCGCAACCCCAACTTTTTGACAGCCCAGGCGGGGCAAGCCCGCCGGTGGCCTTCTCCCAGGATGTAAGTCCGTTTCAGCACCCCTCCCGAAGAGCTGTCCGTAACTGGCCTTGCATAATGAATTGCCATTCAGTATAAATGAACCCAAATTCATGGGAGGATCCAATGCGACTGAGCAAGGCAAGAAAAGCGTGCCTGACGGCCATGATGAAGGATGCCATCTTCGAGGCCGCCAATGCGGTGCTGGAGCAGCATGGGGCAAACGGCTTCACGATGGACCGGGTTGCCGCGAAGGCAGGTTTGGCGACGGGAAGCCTCTACAATTACTTCCAGGGCAAGGACGATCTGCTGCAGCGGGCCTACACGCGAGGCGTCGAGCCGTTCTTGCAGGCGGTTTCCGACGCTGCCGAAAGCGACCGGTCTGCGCCTGAGAAGCTGCACGCCATCCTCGATATTTCTTTGGAACAGGCAGTGAAGCACAAGGTATTGCTCCGCCTGCTGGTCGGAACGAGCCAAGGCGCCCAGATCCGCGAGGATATCCGTCCTCGATTCCTGCGGATTCTGGTTCGCATTTTTGAGCAGGGGATCCGGGAGGGAGCGTTCCGTCCGCACAATCCGGCGCACACGAGCCGCATGTTTCAGGGCTGTTTGTCGAGTCTGTTTGAACTGCAACGAGACGGTGCGTCGGACGAAGAGTTGAACGAGTACGTGGGAATGCTGATCGACGCTACGGTGAATGGCTTCTCCATTCACATGGGCCGCGAGGCGGAAGATAAGTAAAGGATTAGCAATGCGACAGTTACTTCGACACTACGGATGGATACTCCTCGTTGCAGTACCTGTATTCTTCGTGAATCTGGGGGCCCCGAAACTATGGGATCGGGATGAACCGCGGAACGCCGGCTGTGCCGTGGAGATGCTCGAGCGGCACGACTGGGTTGTCCCCGTATTCAACGACGAGCTGCGGGTCCATAAGCCGGTACTGCTCTACTGGTTCATGATGTCGGCCTACGCCGTGTTTGGCGTTGGCGAGTTTGCGGCCCGCTTCTGGTCCGCCGTCTTCGGTTTGGGCACCGTGCTGATGACGTACCATATGGGGCGGAGGCTCTTCTCGCCCTCCGTTGGGCTCTGGTCGGCGATTAGCCTTGCTTCGTGCCTGATGTTTCCCGTCGCCGCGCGCGCCGCCACGCCGGATTCGGTGCTTGTCTTCTTCACGACGGCCGCAACGGCTGTCTATGTGTTTGGGGCTTTCCCGAAACGCAAGGAACGGGGACGGGCGACGGATGCCCAAGAAAAGACCTATTTTCCCGCGTCCTGGCCGCTTGTTGTGCTCATCTATGCCCTGATGGGCCTTGCCGTGCTGGCGAAAGGACCCGTCGGATTCCTGCTGCCCATGGCCGTGATCGGTATGTTCCTGCTCATCGTACGCCTGCCGGCCGGCGATCCGAGCGTCGAACCACACCGGGATCCGGTTATCCAGTTTGTCCGGCGGTTGTTCCGGCCGTTTGCGCCACGGCATTTCTTTTCGGTACTCTGGTCGATGCGTCCGCTGACGGCCACGGTGGTCATCTTGGCAGTCGCGCTTCCCTGGTACCTTTGGGTCGGGTTGCGCACCGACGGAGAATGGCTGCGAGGATTCTTCCTGGTTCATCACTTCCAGCGCGCGACCGAATCCATGGAAGGCCACACGGGGCCCTTCTTCTATTATCTGATTGCCATCATCCCCAGCTTCTTCCCCTGGTCCCTTCTGCTACTTCCAACCTTCGAGCAGGCGGCCAACCGGATCCGCCGCCGGCTGACCTCGTATGCGCCTTACGTGCTGATCACCTGCTGGGCGGCACTGTACATCGCGGCCTTCTCGTGCGCCCAAACCAAGCTGCCCAATTACATTACGCCTGCCATGCCCGCGCTGGCATTGCTGACTGGTTGTTTCCTCGATCGCGTCCGCCGCCAGTGGCATAGCCTGGCGGAATACTGGTTCCGATTCACCTTCGATGGGCTCGTGATTGTGGGCGTGTGCGTCGGGACTGCGGGAGTGATTGCAGGCTGGGCGGTTTTGGGTGATGGTTGGGTGGGGCTCGTGGGAATCGTTCCTGTTGTCGGTGGTCTTATCGGCCGCCGGTATATGAGCCAGGCCCGGCACCGCGATGCGATTGCGACCTTGGCGGTCACGGCCGGCGTGTTCGCGTTTGCGCTGTTCGCGTTGGCTGCGCCGCAGGTATCGCGTCATCGGCATTGCGACACGTTGTTTGCGGCCATGTACGCACGGGCGTCGGAACCGCAGATCGCCACGTACGGTTGCTTCGAGTCGAGCTGGGTGTTCTACGCCCGCCGGCCCATCCAGGAGTTCCACGGCGACGATTTGAAGAAGGCTGCCGGCTTTATTCACCAAGGCGGCGATCGTTTCCTACTGACCACCAGCAAGGCTTGGCCGGAACTCGAACCGCTCGTCGGGGGCGACGTTGAGATTCTCGCCCGCGTTCCCTATTTCATGCGTCGCAGGGACCTGCTTCTTCTTGTTCCTTCCACCCGGTAGGGGTAGGTGCCGCCTTTTTCATGTCCAAATCCGAGAACCCCCGGTTGACCGATGACCGGACGGTCATATAATGAACATGGAGTCATTTTTGGCAGGCCATTGTGCCGATATCCATTTGAAAAGCCCCGTTTCCCGGGGGAATACCATGGTCCGACTGATAGAACAGCGTAAGACCCTGATGAAAGAAGGCATCTACGAGGCTGCCGTGGCCGTTCTGGTCCGCGACGGCGTCGAGGCCATGACCATGGAACGCGTGGCCGAAGAGGCCGGCGTGGCGAAGGGGAGTCTGTACAACTATTTCGAGAACAAGCTCAAACTGCTGGAGTTCGTCCACGAACGCGCAATCACGCCCTTGAAGGAGGCCGCGGACGCCGTGCTCGATTCGGAAGGCACCGCCCCGGAAAAGCTCCATGCATTCGTCATTACTTGCTTGAGCTATCTGAATACAAGACGCGGCCTCTTCCATTTCCTGTTTACCGAACATGCAGTCCACAAGCTGATCGGAGCGTCGAGGGGGGATGGCAGCCGCCGGCTCGCGGAGATCATTCGGCAGGGAATTGACGAAGGCACTTTTCGACCCGTCGATTCGGAATTCTACGGGACCCTCTTGTTCGGCGCCATGCGCCAAATGCTCGAAGAGCAGCTTGGCAACAACCGCCGATGGGCCATTGAGGACATGGCGCAAAGCATCGTGACCTTCTTCTTTCATGGTCTGCTGCCGCCCAGCGGAGATTCCAAATAGCCTGGCCTTCATGGCTGGCTGCATTCCACCCCGTTCAATCGAATTATTCTGCGTGAGGAGAGCTTTCATGGCGAGGCAATTTACCCGGTGGTCGTTATCGCCCAAGCACCGATGGTTCGCCGGCCTGCTTGCCGTCGGTTTGCCAACGATTGCATTGACGGTACAGCAGGTCCATTGTTCCAAGGCGGAAACGACCGGAACGGACGGCCCTCAGGCCTCTGCCGGGGCCACGATGAATGCTCGGCTTGCTGAAAAGGCGAGACGCGTTCAGGTGGTCCAAGCCGGCTATGCGAATACCGGTGTGGAGACGACCTATCCGGGCACCGTGCGTGCGGCAGAGACGGCCGCTCTGGCCTTCCGTGTCGGCGGTCCGCTGGTGGAGGTGGCCGTCAAGCCGGGCGACGCCGTACGGAAAGGCGACGTACTCCTGCGCATCGATCCTCGAGACTTCGAAAACGCCGTTCAGGCCGCCGCGTCGGCGCTCGATTCGGCCCGCGCGAAGCTCTCGGCCATGAAGGCCGGCGCACGCAGGGAAGACATCCTGGCACTGGAAGCCCGCATGGATTCGGCCGTTGCCAAACGCAAATACTTGCAGGCAATGTACGAGCGGAACGAACGGCTTGTTGCAACCAACGCCGTTTCGCGAGCGACGTTCGACGCCTCGGAAAGCGAACTGGCGGCCATTCAGGCCGAGATCGAGGCGTTGGAGCAGGAACTCGAAAAGGCGAAGACCGGGGCTCGCACCGAGGATATCGACGCCATGGAGGCAGATATCCGCGGCATGGAAAGCAGCCTGAAAAGCGAGCACGATCGCCTGGCCGACGCCACACTGCGGGCCCCATTCAACGGCATCGTTGCCCGCCGCATGGTCGAGAATCACGAACACGTATCGGCTGGCAAGACCGTGCTCGTGGTTCACGATATCGCCCAGTTGAAGATCGACGTGGCGCTGCCGGACAAGGAACTCATGCACCGCACGATGGACGCCCCCTTCCGCGTGGCGGTCCGATTCGTGGCCGCGCCCGACCGGACCTTTGACGCAATACTGAAAGAAATCAGCACCGAAGCGGACCCCGCCACCCGAACCTACCTGGCGACGTTCGTCATGCCATCGCCGCCTGACCTGAATATCCTGCCCGGGATGATCGCCGACGTCGTCCTGCAATCGCAGTCGAAAGAGAGCAGGCCGGGGCAGGCGTTGCGAATTCCGGCTTCTGCACTGCAAAGCGGTCAGGGCGGAACACGGTTCGTCTGGATGGTCGCCAATGGGGCAGTCCGCCAGAAACCGGTCGTGGTCGGCAGTCTGTCCGCATCGAACGAGTACCAGGTCATCACGGGGATTGCGCCCGGCGACCGTATCGTCGCGGGCGGGGCCGCCTTCCTGCACGAAGGCGCCCAGGTCGAAGTGCACAGCACGGCCGGCGCCGAGCAGCATCAGCAAGTAATGCAGGCAGGCTTGCCCGCTTCAACCCACTAGGTGTCGTTCAGGACACGCCCATGAATCCCGCGACCATTGCCCTGAAGAACCGAACTGCGACAGCGGTGCTCGCCCTGGTTGTGATGGCAGGCGGCTTGTACGCCTACGCAAACCTCGGCCGACTGGAGTTTCCCGATTTCGTCATCAAGATCGCGGTGATTTCCACGCCCTACCCCGGCGCGTCGGCCGAGCAGGTCGAGCAGGAAGTGACCGACGTCCTGGAAGAAGCCATCCAGTCGCTCGGTGAATTGAAGGAAATCAAGTCGACCTCGCAGGACGGCCTGTCGATCATCCATGCCGAAATGAAGGAAGAGTTCTTCGGCCAGGAACTGGAGCAGGTGTGGGACAAACTTCGCCGCAAGGTCAACGACATCCAGGGCCGGCTCCCGCCGAATGCAGGCCCCTCGGTCGTCAACGACGACTTCGGCGACGTGTACGGCCTGTACTACGCGATTACCGGCGAAGGACGTTCCTACAAGGAACTGAAAGACTACGCCGATGAGCTGAAGAAGCAACTGCTGATGTGCGACGATGTCGCCAAGATCGCTTTCTGCGGCGTTCAACCCGAGGTGGTCTACATCGAGATTCCCCACGCACGCATGGCCAAGCTTGGCCTCTCGCCGCAGATCATTCTTGGTGTGCTGCAATCGCAGGACGTCGTACAGCCGTCCGGCAAGGTCTCGTTAGGCGACGCCTATGTTCGCATCGAGCCGACCGGCGAGTTCCAGTCAGAACAGCGCATCGGAGATCTGCTGATCACCTCACCGGCCACCGGCGGCGCATTCCGCCTGCGAGATATTGCCGAAATACGGCGCAGCTACCAGGACCCGCCCAGCCAGCTCATGCGATCGAACGGCCGGCCGGCAATCGGGATGGGCATATCGACCATCGCCGGCGGAAACGCGGTTGTCATGGCCGAATCCGTTCAGACTCGGCTGGCCGAACTGGAGCCGCTCCGTCCGGAGGGAATTCACCTGGACGTGATTTACAACCAGGGCGAACGGGTCGATCAGGCGGTGAACGACTTCATGGTCAACCTGATCGAATCCCTGGTAATCGTCATTGTCCTGCTGCTGGTCTTCATGGGTCTTCGCAGCGGGTTGCTCATCGGCGGCGTACTGCTTCTGACGATTCTCGGTACGTTCATCTATATGTGGATGACCGGGATTTCGTTGCAGAAGATCTCGCTCGGGGCCCTGGTGCTCGCGCTCGGCATGTTGGTGGACAATGCCATCGTGGTCGTCGAAGGCGTGTTGATCAAGGTGCAGAAGGGCATGGATCGGCAAGAGGCGGCTATCGAGACGGTGGCCCAAACGCAGTGGCCCCTGTTGGGCGCCACGTTCATCGCCGTCCTGGCGTTCGCGGCAATTGGCTTCGCGCCGGGCAACGTGGGCGAGTTCTGCCAGTCGCTGGTCTGGGTGCTGGCCGCATCGCTGATGATAAGCTGGCTGACCGCCGTCACGGTAACGCCCCTGCTGTGCGTCTGGTTTCTGAAGGTTCCCAAGACGGCTATCGCCGATCCCTACGATACGTCTTTCTTCCGCTGGTATCGGCGCAGCCTGGACCGGATCATTCGGCATTGGCCAGCCACGCTCGCCGTGCTGGCCGCCACGGTTGTCGCCGCGGGAATCGGATTCCACTTCGTGCCGAGCTTCTTCTTCCCGGAATCGAGCCAGCCGCTGTTCACGGTCCGCCTGTTCCGGCCGCAAGGAACGCACATTGAACGAACGTCCGACAGCATGAAGCAAGTGGAAGCCTTCCTGGCCAAAGAAGACGCCGTCAAGCGATACACGACCTTCGTCGGGCAGGGATCCCTGCGGTTCATTCTGACCTACAATCCCGAGGATCCGAACGCGAGTTTCGGCGAGTTGGTCGTCGCCGTGGACGACGTGGCGAACATGCAGCGCGTGATGGGCCGGATTGAGGCATTTCTCGCCAAGGAGTTTGAAGACGCCGAATGGGTCGTGCGCCGCTGGAAAGACGGCCCCGCCTACATCTACGATATCGAGCCGCGATTCCGCGGCCCCGATGCCGACGTGCTGCGCAATCTGGCCGAACAGGCCAAGACCATCATGCGCAATGAGGCGACGGCCATTGTCCGCGACAACTGGCGCAACCGGGTCTCGGTCCTCCGCCCCGACTTCATCGAGTCGGCCGCCCGCAAGACCGGCCTGTCGCGAAATGATCTGGCCCAGGCGCTGCAAATGCAGTTCGGCGGGCAGCGCGTGGGTGTCTACCGCGAAGAGAACGACCTGCTGCCCATCGTTCTCCGGCCCCCTCACGCAGAGGAGGAAAACTACGCCGAGGCTCGCCAGGTACACGCCTGGAGCGATATCCACAAGGAATCCGTCCCGCTCGATGCGATCGTCGCCGACTGGACCAGGCACACGACGTTCCAGGACCCGCTCATCCATCGACGCCACCGGCAGCGGGAGATGACCGCCCAGTGCAACCCGGCCGCCGGTCTCGCCTCGCCACTGCTGCAACGCATGCGGCCGGCGCTCGAAGCCATTGAACTGCCGCCCGGCTATGTGCTGGACTGGGGCGGCGAACTGGAGGCCTCGGCCAAAGGAACCGGGCCGCTCCAGGTGATGTTCCCCATCTGCCTGGGCGGCATGTTCTTGATCCTCATCCTGCTGTTCAACCGGCTCCGCCAGCCGCTGATCATCTTCCTGTGCCTGCCGCTGATCAGTATCGGCGTGACGGCAGGCCTGTTACTGACCGGTCTGCCGTTCGGCTTCATGTCCATTCTGGGCTATCTGGGACTGAGCGGCATGTTGATCAAGAACGCGATTGTCTTGATCGAAGAAATCGACCTGAACGAGGCCCAAGGCGTAGACTCGTACAACGCCGTCCTCGATGCGGGCGTAAGCCGCTTGCGGCCCGTGACCATGGCATCGGGAACGACCGTACTCGGGATGGCCCCGCTGATGTGGGACCCATTCTACCAAGGCATGGCCGCCACCGTCGCCGGCGGCCTGATCGGCTCCACCGTCCTCGCCCTCGTGGTCGTTCCGCTCTTCTACGTCCTGTTCTTCCGCATCCGCCCACACAAGCAGCCGTTCTGTTGTCGGCATCGGGAAGATAGTTAAAATAGGCCGGCTCTAGCGCCTCGCGTTTGGTGTTCTGAAAGGCGATTTCACCCGGCCATTCGCACCTTCACGGCTCAGCCGCCAGGAGATATTGTCTTACGCGCAGGGCCGTGCATATTGTAATCTTTCTCTCATCTGGTATACTTTCGTTTCGTGCCCCCCAGAGAAATGCGGCAGGTGGTCGGGTCTCTTTCAACGAATCGTCTCCTTGCGCCGATCCGATCAGGCATTCGGAAGACCGTGCTTACTCGTCGCGGCACGTGCATCCTGAGTTTCCTGCGTTGACCTTTCCATCGACGTTTCATCGGATTCCCGGCGGGACAGTGGGAGCTTGCTGAGGCTCGCATTTCGCCTTGCCCGGAGTCTGGCCGATAGGCTCGCCGTATCAGGAGACCTTTGCCATGTCTGCCTCATTCAACAGCGTCGGCAACGATGCGCAGTCGGCGCAGTACGTTGAGTACCTGGCCCAGAACAAAGTTCTGCTCTTTCTCGGGGCGGGCGTCTCTGCGCAACTGACGAATGAGCAGCCAGTTCTATGGAACGACCTGTTGAGAGATGCCTTGTACGATTTGACGCAGAACCATCCTTCGGGAGAATGGAGCGAGGCACAGGAACGGTTGCATGAAGGAGTCCGGGTCGACCTGCCGCAGGACAAGCGTGCGGCGGCTCTTGCTCAGCTCTATGAATCGACTACCGGAGACCCGCAAGGGCTGAAGAGGTACATTGCTGACAAGATCGGCCGGATATCCTACCGCGACGACAAAGGCCAAACCATTGCGGAGTTCCTGCGGCAGTTTTCCGGCCCTATCATCACCACGAATTATGATACGCTATTGGAGGATGTCACAGGTCGTACGCCTGTCGTTCCCCGAGAATGGAGCGAACTGGGCAAGGCTGTCTATGAGCAAGGACAAGAGGTGGTGATTCACTTGCATGGTTACCATGGCGCATTCGAGACGATTGTGTTCGGCTGGGATGACTATGCTCACATTATCAGCAATGACGGACTGCAGAAGGCTTTGCATGGCGTTTTCACCAGTCATCATGCCGTCTTCATCGGTTGCGGCGGAACGGCCGACGACCTGAACGTGGGAGGTTTGTTTGCATGGATGAGCGCCACCTGGAGGGACCCGCAACATCTCTTTCTCTATCGCGACGGCGAAACCCTTCCGACGCCGGTCACCGCGAGCAAATGCATTGAAAAGGTGGCATATGGTTCCGCGTTTTCTCAATTGGGGCCTTGGCTGACGGCCTGGCGGGAACGGGCCTTGGAGAAACCCATTACCATTCGGCCGCCTCGCCATCCGAGTCGGCAAGTCGAGGATAGGATCGACGCTGCCATTACGGACTTTCGTTTAGCATCGATTGCCGACGCGAAGTACGAGGCGCTCCGGGAATTGCGTTTGATTATCGGCACGTTGGCCGAACGGATGTCGGCCTCTTTTGTCTATCTTTTTCTGAAACATGGCGACGTGCTTCATTTACAGCCGGAGCTTTCGCAACCACTGGAATCCGAGGAAGCATGCCTGAAACTGAACGAAGGCATCGTCGGTCACGTAGCTACCACTGGCCGGCCCTATCATGGCATTGAACTGAAGACCCGAAAGGACCCGTACTATCGGTGCAAGAACAAGGCCACCAACTCCGAATTGGCCGTCCCGATCTTCGCGCACTTGGAAGATGGAACACGCGAAGTGCTCGGCGTCCTGAGTCTCCAGTCGATCGAACCGCACGGTTTTCTCGACTCCTACGTAGGAGAGGCCGTGGCGGCGGCAACGGAAATGGCGCCCCATATCCAAATCTGGAATCACTTGGATCAGGATCCATCGACGCCGACGCTGGTCGGCTGGCATCCCAATATCCATACGTGGGATCTTGGGCATCTGCTCAATCGGTTCTGCGATACGATAAGCCGGTTGAACATTGACAAGGATTCCGATTTTCCTCGACCGAGCGTGTCGATCTGGTATTACGATGAAGCGAATCGCCGGCTGTATGGGCGAGGCGCGTACCGGTTTGGATATGAGTACCTCAACAAGCACACTGTGCGAGAAGACGACAGCTTTCTGGGCGGAGTATTGCATCGCGGCGAAGACGTGCAGGTATCCTACGATTCGCTGAAGACGCTCGGGAGCCAGCGTTATCAGAAACCGCGTCAAGCTCAGCGGATGGGATTGCAGTGGCTGATTGCGACTCCCTTCTGCGTGGCGCACGAAGACAGCGATTATGCGGGCCAACGCGGCGTCTTGTGTCTCTTCTTCTATAAGGGGGCGAACAGACCGGGCGTCCGTATCAAGGGGAAACAGTGGCTGAAAGACCGTTACACGGCCGAATTCGTCAGATCGTTGGCAATCCGCTTGGGTGACATGATCGCCTCGCTGAGGAAGCTCCGCGAGGACGTTGCCCATTCCTACGTGGCATACCGTATGGCGACCCGACCCGTCCCCGATACAACGGAACTCTGTTGCGAACTGGACGCCATGCTGCGGTGCTTCGACGCAGATATGGGCACTATCTTCACCAGGCGTGACGTCTCGGCCGACCTGTTCGAGTTGGTCGGGCATGCAACAACCGGCCTTCTTGACCAGTCGTTACGGCCGATCGCAGCGGAGAATGCTCGATACCTGGTCAGCGTTTCCGGCAGAAGGACCGGCGATGAAGGATTGACCACGGAATTATGCTCCTCCGAACGGCTCCGAGGAAAGCGACCTGTATTGCGAGTCGTCAAGGCGAACGACCAGCTTGGAAAACACCAGCCGACGAACAAGTTCATCGAGACGTTGTCGCCCGGCGAGACTTCCCATCGCGCGATCCTGGGGTGGGCGGTCATTCCGCCCGATGAAGATCGCGACAGCCAGAATGTTCTGGGAGCGGTCCGCCTGCTGCGGTTTGCCGATTCCAGCCCCTTTGTCGATCGTGACGAGGCGCTGGCAATCCGCATATCCGGTGAACTGGTCCATCCGCTCAGCCGATGGCACGCGGGTTGGTCGCGCCCGATCGAGCGGCAATCGGCCATCCGTTCCGATGTATTCTCGTTCCTGCAGCCTGGCGGTGTCTGTACGGTGGGCTCGCATGAATGGAACGCTGCGTGGAACGCTGCAGGACGATTGCTGCGTGCCGTGTGTACGTATGAACGGTGGAATCTGCGATCGATTGAGACTATCCTCTGTGATCTGGTTACTACGCTCGGAGACCAGGGGGCATTTATGGCCAGCCTTTGGGTGGCGGAACCCAGCTACGAAGTCGCCAAGGATGATGGACGTTATCTGCGCCCTGCCGTATTCTATTCCGCTGAATCGGGCGATCCCCCGTCCGACCGGTACGAGACTGAGCCGGGACGCCCGACCGTCGGTACGTTTGCACTGCAGAATGGATTGCCCGTGTCCTGGAGTGGCCAGCATCCGCGCCGTTTCCGAGAGGGGCATCCCGATTCCAAAGCAATCGCGGCGTCGGTCAATTTCCCGATGACGCTGTGCAGTCCCCATGCCGGACGCTCCATGCACATGGTCTTCTGCATCGATTTCAAGCAACCGTTGGGGACCGAGACAATGGCATCTCTCATGCCGTCGATCCTGCTCGCTGCACTCAAGACCGGATGCATGGTCAGTGACAACACGAAGTTTCCTGCCAGACGCGGCGAGAACATGCCCGATACCGGCCCGGAGTTGCTGGATCTCTTCTGCAGTCTTGCTTGTCGCGAAGTCGGGCTGACCGATATCGTCTTATGCGGTTACACCGGCGATTCGTGGCAACCGATTCACTGCTTCGGTGATCGGGCCGAAGAACTGCTCGGACGCAAACCGAAGACAGATAAGCGGCAGAACTGGTCTCTCAGAACGCACGCACTTCGAGGCGGTCGCTCGTACCTCAGCGTATTGATGGGAATCCGGGAGAAGGGGCCTTCTGTCTTGCTGCTCGGCTATCCACGAGATGGCAATACCTTGAAAGAAGAGGTTTGCGGACCCGTCTGCAATCGGCTCTGCGATCTGTGGATTCGCACACTTGCATCGTCGTTTGACCCTCGCATTTCCTCCTGGTGCAAAATACGATTCGAAAAAGGCGACACCATCGACGGACTGTTGACCTGGCAGGAACACGTCGAGTATCTATTGCCTTCCCGACAGTGTTGCGTTCGCGCCTGGAACGGACGCGGGAGCGCCCCGCTCGCGTAGCACAGCCCCACGGCAATCCCTCGCAAACACCGACGCGGCAGCTCGGGTGGTCTTATGAGGGAAACGACTTCGCTCGTGTCTTCTACCGGCCGGGCGTTCTCAACCATCGGCCGATCTCTTGCGGCGATCCAACAACGGACTATCTAGCGGCAGCGGGCGCGGAGGGATTGGAAGCGGGGTTTCATGGCGGGGCCGCCGAGTTCGGGATGGAGCAGTTCCAACAGATCAATCATCTTCGCAGCCTGCTCGACGCGGCCCTGGCGAAGATGCAGCTCGGCAATCGCGTATTTCGCGCGGTACCATCGCTCGGTGTCGGACGGGGTGCGCTTTTCGATGGTGCGCCAGCGGGCCAGAGCGAGCTGCTGCGAACGGGCGTCAGACTGTTCGGCCAATAGAGCGGCGTAGGCCTCCTGGATATCGCCATCGTCCGGATACAACTCGGCCAGCTCGGCATAGGCGGCAATGGCATCGTTCGCACGGCCGGCGTCGGCCAGGGCCTGCGCGTGCAGGCGTTCGACGCGGCGCTGCTGCTCGGCGTGCAGGTCGTTCCAGCGGGCCTTGATCAGGGCAATCGTTTGCAGTTGAAGTTCGGCCAACTCGCGGCGCACGTCGGGCGCCGCCTGCCGGCCGGCGCGGGCCAGGCCGTCAAGCGTACCCAGCAGTTGGGCCGGCGGGCCGCCCGAGAGGCGAGCGAGTGTTTCGGCCGCTTCTTGCCGCTGCCCCTGCCCGGCCAGGGCGAAGACCAGCAGTGACTCGGCCGCATGAGTCCATTCGGGCGAGGCATCGCCCGGATCGGCCAGGGCGGCACGCAATAGGGTTGCCGCACGCGCGGCGCCATCGTCGGTGTGTGTCAGGCGGAGTTCCGCCGCAGCCAGCGCCGCGTTGCGTTGGGCCAACGTCCACGTCCGAGGCAGGCCGCCGTCTGGTTGAAGCACGAGCGACTCGAACCATTGGGTGGCTTCCCGTGCAACCTCGGCGGCCGGTTGTCCTTCTGCTTGCATTTGGCCGAGCCAATGGCGATAACAACCGGCCAGGGCGTCGAGTACGCGAGGATACTCTGCGTAGTCGGGTGAAATCCCCCGGTAGGCAGCTACGGCCGCCTGCCACTCGGCACGATGCTCCTGCAGGCGGCCGAGCCGCAAGCGAGCCTCGTCGGCCGCCGGGCCGGTGGGCCAGTTCTCGAGATGTTCGCCGAGCAGGTTGGCATAGGCTTCGAGTGCATCGGTCTTGCCTGTGCGTGCGAGTTGGGCCGCATGATAGGCGGCCAGAAGGTGTGCCTGCGGCGCCTGGGCATGGTCGCGATTGCTGACGGCCAGTTCGCGGAATCGGCGTATGGCCTCGGCATGATTCTGGCGAGTATGTTCGATGGCCGCCGCTTTGTATCCGGCGTCGAAGGCGGTGGTCGTCTCTCGCTGCTGCCGGGCCAGGGCGGCGGCGCGATCGTATCCGGCCAGGGCATCGTCCATGCGTCCGCCGCGGAACAGGTCGTCGGCCGCCTCGATCATCAGCCGCGCGTTACCGGTTCCTTCTCCGGCAGAATGCACCTGTTCGGCCAGCCGCATCCCGGCCAGATGTCGCCAGTAGGGCCCGTAGGCCTCTTCGATCAGCCGGGCGGTGAGGGTCGCCTGATCTTGCCACCTGCGCGCGTCGGCATCGTTCTGTTCGTCGAGTGCCTTGCGCCATGCGGCCAGAAAGGCTTCGAGTCGCGCCAGGTCGAGTTCAGGTGAAGTTGTGCCGGCCTGTTCCCGCCCTTCGGCCGCAGCCGTCAGCGCTTCGGGCAGATGCCCTTCGGCCAAGGCCAGGCGGATGCGTTCGGCGCGGGCGCGCAAGGCGACGTTTGGCGGTGGGTTCTGCTGGGCAATGGCGGCCAGGATCTGCCGGGCCGTCGGCCAGTCGCTGAGAAGCCGGTAGGCCGATACCAGATCGATTCGGCTCGGCCAGCAGATCGGATCGGTCGCATCGAGCCGCACCAACGGCGTCAGCAAACGTACGGCCTCGGTCAGCGAGTTCACGCGATCGGCACTGCCGGCCGGATAACTTTCGGCCTGATTGCGCCGCGCGCGGGCCAACTCGTATTCGATTCGCTTGATCAGGGTCGCCAACTCATGGGCGGAAAGCTGTCGGGGATCGTCCTTCGGGTGCAGGCTTTGCTCGCGGCGCAAGAGTTCCAGGTCGTCGGCAAGTTTCTGGAGTTGGTCGATCGCGGCGCGAAGCTGGGTGCGCGCCTCGTCGAACCGCGTCTCGCCTGCTGCGGTGAGTTGCCCTTCCTGCCGCGCAAGTTCGCCGTGCGCCAGCAGAGTCAGTGCCCCTTGAAATCGGACCAGTGGCAGGCGTGGATTGTCGGGATACTCGCGTGCAAACTGCTCGGTCGTCTCGAACGCGCGTTGCCACAGCCGATTACGGGCATCTGTTTCGTCGCCGGCGGCGTGTTCCGCCAGCGTACGGGCAAGCTCGATGGTCAACTCGGCGCGCCGCAACGGATCGAGGTCCTCGCGGGCAAGCTGGGCATCGCAGTAGTGCTCGGCCAGATCGTACATGGCCCGCCCGCGCAATCCGGCCAGCAAACGTGCGTCGGCCGAACGTGCGTCAGGCGCACCGGCCACTGCGCACGCCGCCACGAGTATCGCACAGGCGATCGCAGATGCTCGGAGCAACGGTTGTCGTAGCTGGCGTTTCATGGGTTCCGTATCAACTGGCCGATGCCGCAAACTGGACCCGGTCTAGGCCGACCAGGCGACATAAATCGTACAGATCGATGACATGATGCATGGGAACGGCCGGTTCGACGTTCAGGATAACCGGCAGCCCCGGCTGCACGCGCTGGGCGGCTTCCAGCACGGTGCGTACCTCGCCCAGGCTTGCGTACTGCCGCCCGTTCAACTCCCAGACCGGCCGCGTCTGCCGCCAAAGGACCTTGACGACCAGGTCGTCCAGGTCTTCGAACTCCTCGTCGGGCGGCGTTTCGGTCGGCTCGGAGCCGGGCAAGGAAACCTGCGTGGGCAGGATCTGCTCCGGCGGGCGGAAACTGGCCGTACAGACGAAGAAGACCAGCAGCAGGAAGATGACGTCGATCATGGGCGTCATGGAGACCGCCAGGTCGCTGCGACGTTCGGCATGTCGGTAGCTGGCGCGCACGATCAGTCTCCCACCACGGCAAAGGTCACGCGCCAGACGCCGGCTCGGGCACAGGCGCGCATGATGGGTTCGACCGTGCGATAGGGCGCCTCCCGATCGGTTCGGATGCGCACTTCGAGCGGTTCACCGGGCGTACGGCCGCGCCCGCTTTCATAGGCGATCATATCGCTCAAGGCATCCGGGGCGAGCGGCTGCCCGCCTACAACGATGCCGCCTTCCGGCAGGACATTGACCACCAGCCGGCGCGTCAGGTCGGTCGGGTCGGTATCTTGCCCCGTCTGCGCGTCGGGCAGGTTCAGTTCCATCTCCACTTCCTGCCGGGCCAGGTGGCTCGATACGAGGAAGAAGATAATCAGCAGGAACACGACGTCGATCATCGGCGTCATGTTGAATCCGGGGGTGCCTCGGTCCAGGTGATTCGGCGCGCGCATTATCGGCCTCCGGCTGGTGGCGCGGCGGGCGGCGCCGGCGGCGTCTTCGTGCGTCGCGGGGCGGTTTCCTTCCGTTTCAACGGTCGGAGCACATGCTGGGTAACATAGGCCGCCTCGGCCACAAGCTGGTCGACCCGGTTACGGAAGATGGCAAATGCACCGAGCGCCGGAATGGCCACGATGAGCCCTTCGACGGTTGTGACCAGCGCCAGGTAGATCCCCTCGGCCAGATCGGCCGCGCGGGCGGCGCCCTGCGTATTGGCCACCTCGCGGAAGGCGAAGATCATGCCCACTACCGTTCCCAACAGACCGAGCATGGGGGCGATGTTGCCGATCAGCGACAGGTATTCGATCTTGCGGAACAGGCGAGCCGACTGATCGGCCATCGCGTCTTCGGTCGCCTTTTCGGCGGCAGACCAGCCGTCTTCCGCCTCGCTCAATCCGGCGTTTAGGACAAAGGCCAGGAAGCTTGGCTGCTGCCGGCATCGCTCGATCGCAAGGCTTAGATTGCCGGCCAGAAGGAGTTGGAACACGTCGTCGGCCAACCCCGGCGGCATGAGGACCGCTTCACGCAGCGTCATCAGATGCTCGACCACCAGGGCCACCGCCGCCAGCGAGAGCAGCAGGATCAGCAGGCCCACCGGACCGCCTGCCGCCAGAATATCCCATAGCGAATCGCCCTCCGGCTCGGCCGCGTCGGCGTCGTCCGCGGCAGCAGCGGGCGCAGGTACTGTACCTTGAGTTCCCTGTGCGACGGCCGGAATCGCCACGGCACACAATATCAAACAAATCAGCAGTCTTGCGAGCATCGTCTTTCTCGGCAGAAGGAAGTTCCTATTATGTAGGGTGGGTGGTTCTGGCCGCGTAGCGGTCAGGTTCACCCACGCGTTTATTGCATTGAACCACGTGCCACCCAGTGGCCAGTGTAACAAACGCGTGGCTGCGCCTGGCATGTGCGTCATGGCTGTAATCTTGCTTGGGCTTCTGCGGTAACGCGGGTTTGATCTTTGTAGTCGCGGATGACTTCGCGATAGAGCTGTTGGGCGTACTCGGCCTGGCCGTTCTGCTGAAGAGCACGGGCGGCTTCCAGGATGGCGCGGGCCGCCAGGGCGCGATGCGAAGGGTAGACAAAGGCGACACGCAGCAAGCTGAGGGCAGCCGCCTCGTGGTCGCCCGCCTCTTGTTGAGCAAGCCCCAGCGCGAAATAGGGCCCCGGCTGCAATGGTTCCGGCATGGCCTCGATCGCGCGCAGCCAACCGGCACGCTCTGCTTCTGTCGACTGCATGCCGGCGACGCGCCATCGCTGGGCCTCGGCCAGTTGGGCAATGCGCGGGTCGGGCGCGGAGCGCAGCTCGTTCAGCCGGGCGAGGGCTTGAGGGCGGAGCGATGTGCTCAGCAGGTGGCTTGCTCCCAGCAGTGCGGCAGCCGGCCGGCCGGAATCGAGCCAGCCGCGCGCCGCCTGCTCCAGTGCCGCGTCCGGCTGCCGGGGAAGCCAGCCAAGCGGAATGCAATCGAAGTAAGCCGTGTGGGGATCGTCTTCCAGAAGCAGCAGGAAGGTCGCGCCGGCCTCGGCCGTGCGGCCCAGCGCGTCGTAGCAGCGGACCGCCTTCGCCAGGATTTCGCGCCGGACCCAGCGACGCGGCTCGGCATCGACCGCCGCACGGTACATGGTCAGGGCCGGGGCGAACTCGCCGCGCGCAAACTGCTCGTCGCCGCGAGTCTGTTCGGTCGTCCGGTGTGTTTCGATGCCGATCACCTGCCCGGCCGGAAAACGCTGCGTCGTCCCGCCCGGCAACTGGAGGGTCAGTTCCCGGCCGGTGGAATCGACAATCTGGCCGGTCGCCCGCGTTTCGCCGCCCGTCTTGCTGCGAAGCACCACGGTATCCTGCGCCGCAAGCGGGGTTATTGGCAAGGCGATCAGCAGGAAGGCCCCCGCCCAACAAATGTCGCATCTGTTCATGGGTTCGAGTTGGTTCGGGAGACGTCGATGTAGGTATGCCGGCCGCCGTTCTGCTCGGCAAGCTGGACCAGGAAGTTTCGCTTGTTCTGCTGCGGGCCGAGCCCGAACTCGATGGTGTTGATGGCAACGCCTGCGGCGCGACGGTGAATCCGCTGAAGCTGGCTGGGCCACAGGCGGGGTTCGTCGGCGTCGGTCAGGAAGAAGATCACGTCGGGCCGCAGGGCAATGGCGGCCATGAGGGCGTCTTCGTGGTGCGTCCCGCCGTCTGCGGTCATGCCGCGTACGAAACGCGAGGCCAGTTCCTTGTTCCGGTCGGTGGCATACAGCAACCGGCTGCCTTCCCCGGTCGGATTGAACGGCAGCGGTCGCTGATTGTAGAAGATGATCTGGAACTGGTGGGAGCGGTCGAGGCTCTGGAGACTTTGGAGCAATTGGGCCTTGGCCATCGCCAGGGCGCTGTTGCCCGTGCCGCCCATGCTGCCCGACCGGTCGAACAGGTAGACGAATCGGTATCCTTCGCCTTCGACTCCGAATACCTGGGTTCGGGCCTTGCCGCCAATGGCAGGCGGTCCGGCTCCGGGCCCTTTTTCGGCGCCCTGGGCCGACCCGACGCCGCCGCCCTGGAGATCGCCGGGCCCAAGGGGGCCAAAGGCCTCGGGCAGTGCGGTTGCCGGATCGACGGCCGGCGCATCGCTCAGCATCTCGTCGAGACTGCCGCCGCCGGGCGCTTCGGCCGTACTGGCCTGCTGCGTTTGGGCGCCGTTTTGCTCGCCCTCGAACAGGTCTTCGCCGTCTTCCGAGTGCCGCAGGACAATTCCCACCTCGGCGGTCCGCTCGGTGGCCGCTCCCTGTGGCGGATGCATGCGCAAAGCCAGCGCCAGCACGATGAGCAGGGCCATGTGCAGCAGCATGGAGATGAGCCAACTTGGGATGCCGGGACGCACAAACTTCATTATAGGACCGATTGCCATCGATGGAAAACCGCGCCCGCCCGGCACGCGGGAAAGACCACCCCAACAATTCTCTTTGGTTCTTCTCGTGAAATCATCCGTCTACCGCTCTCGGCTTGCCGTGTAGTGTGGCGGCTCCGCATTCCGGGCCGGACCGATCGTTACGCCTTCGGCCCCGGCGGCATAGTCTCTGTCGCCGGCCAGGTACACGCGCACGTGGCACGCGCCGCCGGCAGACGATGGTACGGGCAGTTCGACGGTGAATCGGCCGGCGCGCGTCGCCAAGGGCACGACCGCCAATCGGCCGTCGTTCGCACGCTCGTACGTCTCCTGCAATGCGAGCAGGGCATCCGAACTCTCGGGAAACGTGTTCCGGGCCGGCGGCGGAAAGGTCAGTCGTCCGCGGGCGACTACCAGTTCGACCTTGCCCTCTCCCGCGATTGGCGAGATCCCCTCAACCTGCAATCGATCGCCGGCTCGAACATAGCCGGTGATCTGCAATTCGACCGGCTTCGGATATCGCAGCCGCAGCAGGGGATCGCCCAGCAGGTTCATCAGCAGTACGTGTTCCGCCCGTTCCTGGACCAACTGGTCCGGAGCGGGGCTCATGACGCGGGCAATGGCATCGACCATGGCCCGCTGGCTATCGGCCGGATCGGCGTCGGCCATCATGTGCTGCTTGGCCGCAAGCATGGCCTCGCCCAAGGTCAGCGTTTGCTGCTGGAAGCACTGGTCGATCAGGCCGGTCGAAAGCATCGTAAGTCCGTACGGCATGGTCACGCGGGAGCCGGCCATGACGGCCACGGGCCCGCCCGGCTGGACCAGCATATTCTCGGCAAGGCAATCTTCCCAGGCATCGATCGCGCCGGTGTAGCAGGCCAGGAACAGGGCGATCGGCGGCGCATGGATACTGTTGAGCTTGTTCGCATCGTCGTTGGCAAGAATGTGGAACGTTCCACCCGGCGTCTGCACCCGATCGAGCCCGTACGGATACCCGTGACCGATATAGACCCAGAACAGCGACCCTTCGTTCAGCCGCTGCAACGTGGTCTGGTGGAACTGCCGCGGGTCGGGGCTGAACGGGCTGCGCCAGCTTGCGTTCGTCATGGAAACGGCGTACTCGGCAGGCACCTTCTGGGTCAGGAAGTATCGGGCCGCCGATTCCAGCACCGAATCGGCCAGCCAGCCGAACCCGCCCACGCCTGCAACCACGTTCACCTGCCGCCGCCAGGCGCCGAAATTGGCCGAGCGTTCGTAGGCCAGCGTCTTGGCGATGATGCACTGAAGCTGTTCGGGCGAATCGGCCGGGAGCCGCCCGACGGCCAGTTCGGGCACGCCGTCGCCGTCGAGATCGCCATAGGGATTGTCGGTTGCGATATGCGACTCGGACCCCCACAGCACGTTGACCTTGGCCTCGGCATAGGCGGTGGGCACGCAGCGGGCGGCGATCGTCGAGTTGGAATACATGGCCGGATCGGCGTCGCCTACCAGGACCACAAACCTGAGCCGGCCGCCTTGGGCAAGGGCCCGCAGTTCAGTGC
This sequence comes from Thermoguttaceae bacterium, assembly GCA_040772845.1. Classification (GTDB taxonomy): domain Bacteria; phylum Planctomycetota; class Planctomycetia; order Pirellulales; family Thermoguttaceae; genus PWXP01. The sequence continues at coordinate 1,231,686 of JAXGXG010000001.1, read as the reverse complement.
AAATGTCGGAGATCGGCCGGTTCCCTGCCACAACGGCCACCCGGTGCCCCTGCCCCTGCCGATAGCGAATCCACGGTTCCATGGCCTGTTCGAGCGGTGGCGGGACGACCAGGGCAACGTCGGCCGGCGTGTCGTCGGCTCCGATTGCGGCAGAGGCCGCGAGCAGGATCAGGGCATGAACCATAAATAGGACCTTCGATCAAACGCATCGTGCCGCCTCGATTTCGGGCGGATCGGCTGGACCGCGAGACGGTCGGCTTTGCAGGCTTGCGCCATGGGCAAACGCCACTCGAGCTAGTCGGGGCACCCCGCCGCAGCATGAGCGCACGGCGATCCCAGGCTAATTATCTGTGGGATACTACCGGCTGGGAGACGCCGGTGTCCAGACGTGTTTCCGGCAACCGTTTCGCGGGCGATCGGCGGAGTCAATCGGCTTTTCCGTTTCTGGGTGCGAAAGCAGTTGCCTACCGAACCGAACCGTCTCACATGACAACGCCGTAGGCGTTCAACAACGAAGCCCAGGGTCGCTTTCGCGCACCCTGGGAAAACTATCCGTGGAACCGCTTTCGCGGTTCGCGCCAACCGAGCCGGCCGCTTCATGCAGATCATGGCGCCGTGTGTGGCGTCGGGGAGGTCTCCTTGTGCCATTGCAGGACGCGGCGACGGTCGCTGGGGGCGGTGAACCGGTAGCCCTGGAAGACCAGAGTTGCAAGTGGTTCGTCTTCGACCGGTTGCAGGCCGAAGTGGGCAATCCCCTGTCCATGGCGAGCCAGCAGAATGGCCGCGGCGGTCGCACCCACTTCGCCGCCTGCGTCATCGCCCAGACGGAGCGGCCGGTCGCACGTGACTGTGCGGGCCAACCATGCATCGAGCGACGGCGGAGAAGCCGTCTCTGGCTGCCGGAGTTCCTCCGATCTCTGCTGGGAAGGATCTGGATGCTCTCGGTTTGCGTGCGTCTGCCGCTGGGCGATTGCCAGGGCGGCAATCCAGCCCAAATGGTAAGGCGCGTTTTCGGACGGCGGCTGGAATCGTCCCTGTTCGATTGCCGCGAACAGCCCGGGCAGGGCCGCGCGGGTCCCCTCGGCGGTCAGCAAGAGGCACAGGGCCCCGTGCCGGCTGGGCCGGCCGCCAACGTAGTCCGGCGGCGCGAGCGGAATGGTCTTGCCCGGTTCGTAAGGATCGTTGTGCTCCGTCCAGGGCGGTAGCGGACTATCATCGATCGCCGTGAAATACCAGCCGGCAAAACGCGAGACCTCGCCCGGATCCAACCCGGGCAGCATGCGGAGATCGTCTTCGGTAAGCGGCCGCCTCTGGTCCCGCAACCAATCGACCGTACGCCGGCTGAGCTGTTGCAGCCGTTCGGCAGGATCTGTGGCAACATAATGCTGATACCACAGGCGACGCCGTGGAGTCGGCAAGTTGACCAAGTGGAAGAACGCGTCGGTCGTTCGCGGGTGCGGGATGGCGATGCCGACCGGATACTCGCCCGGCGAAAGGGAACTGCCGCATACGCAATGCGCAATCCGGTCGTCGATCCGATCGAAATGGCTCGGCCGCGGCGCGCCGACCGACCGGCTCGGCACATCGACCAGCAGATGCTGCTCGACCAAATGCCGGCGATTTTGCCAGTATTCGGCCACCATGGCAGGCTGGCTCTCTTCCAGCAGGGTCAGCAGATGCTCCCGGCCCTCGGGTGAAATCGGCCGCTCCAGCCCGGCTTTCAAGGCCGCGGCCACACGCGGCACGTACGCATCGCGCATGAGCAAGTCGCGCAGCTCTCGCTCCGCCACAACTGCCTGCGCCCGCTGCAACAAAGACAAGCCTCCTTGCGGGGCCCCGGCAATGGCCTCGACCCAACCGGCAAGCACCTCGTCCGGCACGTCCGGCAGATTCCAATCGGCCGGATCGCTTTGCGACCACACGGGCCGCAGGCGTTCCCATACTTCGGCCAGATACTTCCGGCCAGCCGCGCCGGAATCTGCGAACGCCAACCGGGCCTTTACGCGGGACGTAATCGGGCCCACCATCTTCCCGTTGCCCAGCAGCCATTCCAACCGGCGAAAGGCCGCGAGACGGACGGCATAGGCGTCGGCGTCGAGCTGGCGCACCAGCCGGTCCAGCTCCTCCGCCTGGGCGCTGCCCGGAGGTTCCGGCGGCAATTTCGGCAGCCGCCGCAGCCAGCGTTTCAGGCGCCATTGCACCTCGAACGACAAGCCGGGTTCCCGTAACGCCCGTTCGAACTCGGCGGCCAGGACGCGGCCGTGCTCGGGCATCGCAACGAGAGCATCCACACGTTCGGCCGCATGGCGGCGTGTTGTGTAATCGTCGCTATCGAGCTGACCGAGCAGTCCGATCAATTCCGCTTGAAACCGCTGCCGATCAGCATCGACGCTCCGCTCTGGCGCATCGGCCGAGGCAGGTCGTTCAGGTTGCGCAGCCACAAGCAGCGTGTGTAGGCACACAACGCAGATCAGGGGTAGGGTACCGGACCGCAGCATGGGGGGTACTCGGCGCAACTCGGGGACGTTCGGGCTCGCTATTCTACTATGCCCATTCTGCCCGCCTGTGTCCAACCCAATCCTTTTTACTGGATGGTCAGCACCCGCGCCGCATTACCGCAGGCGGGGATCTTGATGGTAGCCGTGCCAGCCCCATCTTCCGATGTCCCGTCCCATTGCACGTCGCTCACGGGTTTGCCGTCGAGGGTCACGGTTTTGGGCTTACTGGAAAGGTGGACGGTCGCGGTGAAGTCGCGGGTTTCCGGCATACCGGCATAGCTGCCCTTACGGGGCCCAATGGTCAGCTTGACGGTCTTCTCGACGGTTTCACACGCAAGCAGGGTGTGGGCGAACTTCCCTTCGCGGTAGCCGAGACTCTGGCCGTCGTCTTCGTGAAGCGTGAACGTGCTGTTCGCCGCCGGATAGACGAGCAATCCGACTTCCGGCGACCAGCCTTTCTCGACGTGCTCGCACGGAGGCCACGTGGGAATGATGGCGCCGCGTTTGAGCAACAAAGCGCCACCCGACTCGGGTGCGAACACCGCAGGGACCGTGGCCGGTCCTTGCACGGCCTTGCCGGTGAAGTAGTCGATCCACTGGCCTTCCGGTACACGGACTTCCTTCGAAAAAGCCGAGACCAGCAGGAAGTCGCCCAGCATGTACTGCGACATGGCCGTGTCCCAAGCAGGATCGTCCGGGTAGACCATCGGCATCGCACGCATGACCGGGTAGCCGGTCAGCGCCGCTTCCGCAGCCGACGAATAGAGGTAGGGCAGAAGCTTGTAACGCAGCCGGGCATATCGGCGGTAGGCGTCCAGCTCGCGGTCCTCCAGGTACCAGGGCTGATACCAGTAGTCCCAGTTGTTCTGCTGCGCCCACGTCTGGAGGAAGCCGAAGTGGATTCCCTCGACATTCGTGACCGCCATATCGCACGAATGGTTGGAATGGCCGGAGAACGCCAGATTCAACATCGAGGCCAACGGCCGCTTGCCGCCCCCCGTATCGCCGGCCCAGGTGGCAACGTACTGCTGCACGCCTGCGTAGCCGCCCGCCGAATAGACCATGGCGCGGCGCTTGGTGTGGTCTTCGAAGCCGCGTGCCATCTGCTTGGCGTAGATGACCGGGTAGACGTTGTGCATCTCCTCGTCGGTCATGCCGTTGCCCCACGCTCGCTTCGGATGTTCGATCACCTGGGCGGACCCGTCGAGCTTGAAGGCACTAGCGCCCTGGTCGACGAACTTCTTGAGGTGCTCGAACCACGGTTCCGGCCCCGCCTGCTCGGCAGCCTCTTTCGATGCGGCATCGGTCTTTGCTTTCGTATCGGCCGGCTTGCTCAACCGCTCGTCGATGAAGCCCTTCTCGATATCGATTTCGGGTTTCCCATCGCCGCCTTTTGCGCCGGTCGCGGGACGACGATCGGCAAGCTGCTGCTCTTCGTACAGGCTCAGGTCGTAGTCGCAGCAGAGCCATAGGCTGAGCTTGAATCCCTTTCGTTTCAGAGCACCGAAAAACGTGTGCGGCCCCTTCGGCGCCCAATAGGGGATGGGAAATCGCTCGGGATGCCACTTCTTCTCGGTGGTGAAGTCGTAATGCTTCGACATCCAGCCGGGTTCCAGCCCGAACACATCGCACGGGATGCCTTCGCGCCGAAACGTAATCGCTTCGTTCATCATGTTGAACGCATCGATGTTCTCGTTGGCTACGTACGTATGGCCGTATCCCCAGATGGGCAACAGCGCCGGGCGCCCGGTCAGCGACGTGTAGGTTTCCAGCAGGCTTCGGTAATCGGCGCCGCAGAACAGGTAGTAGTCCAGGTCGCTCCGCGCGGCCGTGCAGATGAGCCGATCCGGATCGCTCTTGCCCACGTCGATCTTGTTGCGCCAAGTGGTGTTCATCAGCAGGCCCCACCCGTCGTTGCTCAGAATAACCGGAATGGGAATGTACGAGGTCACGTTCAAAACCCAGATCTCATACGCACCGCCGCGGCGCATAATGTTGTCGCGACAGACGTCGCCCAGCCCGTACAGGCGTTCGTCCTTGTCCAGCGTGAAACGCAGGTCGTAACCACCGTTGGTTTCGTAGGTGGGCGCCGCCTGCTCGGTGATCGGCTTCCCATTGGCGTCGGCGAAAGTAACGGCCCCGTCCTTGGCATTGACCGTGAGCTTTGCCTGCTTCGTGGCGAGCGTGATAACGCCATCGGCCTGCGTCTGCTTGAAGGGGATCTCCGGAAAGGCGGACGTGAAGACACCGTACCGATTCAGCGCCGACTCGGTCCACTTTCCTGTCTTGCTGTAGCGGATACGGAACAGTTGCTCGCCCAATACATCGATACGGACCGAGCCACCGCCCTCCAAGGGCAGGACAACATTCTGACCGGTCATGGGCGCGGCATCGAGCCAGACGGGCGCCGGTTTCGCCTCTTCCGACCGAGCCTGACTGGTAAGCACCATGGTTGCGAGAAGGAGACAATTCAGATAGTTGCGCATGGAAGGCACTCCTGGGTCGGTGCATGGGGCGAGCAAATATGGCAGGGGCTACCGCGAGCGGCAGCGCCTCCATTGTGCGCACCTTCCCCCCGGTTGTCAACCAACCCAGCAACACGGGTGGCACTGCCGTTTCGGCAGTGAATGTTCTTCCGTTCCCTTGTAGTTCAGGGGCGCCGAGGTCCGATTCTGCGCAGGGGGACGCTCATCGCACGGTGGTTCCGCGTAAATCGAACGAGCAAGGTGCGTCGCCTGGAGAGAACACTGTCGAAACGACAGCGGTACGGCGCCACGATGCGACCTCGTGGTCAACAACTTGCGATGTTTCCCTTGGGGGGGTACCCCCCCAAGGGAAACGCTGTCCGTCAAAATGTCGGTTTTGACTGTTGATATCGGTCCAAATTGTGGTAGAACCGAATCGTGTGCTGCCCTTCTATTGCGAAGTGGATGCGAATTCTCGCCAATGTAGCTTTCCACAACGCGAAGAATTCAGGCGTCGCAGATAGTTGCCTGGAAGGGTACATAACCCGGCGCGATATGAACTCGCCCAATCCATGGCAATCTTTACCAGGATGGGGGTATCGAGCGATGGACGTAGCCTACGACCAGCCCATGGCAACACGCCTCACCCGGCAGGCGCTACCTCTTCACCTCTTTGCCTCTTTCCTCTTCACCTCTTCACCTCTTCACCTCTTTGCCTCTTCACCTCTTTGCCTCTTCCTGATTCTTCTGCCAACGCTGCCCGTCGCAGCCCAAGCGCCGCCGGCGCCGAAGTGGAGTTCGCTTGAAGAGGCGTTGGGTAAGGAAGACTACGCTGCGGCAAAGAAGCTGGCCGACGCGATCGTCCAGCGAGGGACCCCGGACGATCGGACCAAGGCCGCGGCCGTGTATGGCCGTATCCTGCTGGGCCTTGGGCAAACCGACCAGGCTCGCCAATATCTGGCCATGCAGGCAAAGCAGGGCTTTGCCACACAGCAGGGGGCCATCTACGCTGCTTGGCTCACTGCCCAGTGTGGCAAACCGGGCGAAGCGGCCCAGACGCTGGAGGCGATCCTACGGCAGGCAGGCGACTCGCCCGACGAGGCCGTTGCCGAAGCGGCCGACGTACTGGCCATGCTCTATATGGCACGCGACGATATGGAGAAGGCGAAGCAGACCGTCGAGTTCGGGCTCAAGGTGCTCCAGTATCGCGGCGTGAAGGATGGCTACCTCCTGGCCCTGCTCCGCAACCGGCTTGCAAGCAACTTCACCGCCGGCGCAGCCAAGCGGCTATACGACCAGGCCGAAAAGCTCCGCAAGGAGGGGAAGTTTCAACCTGCCGGTCAGACGTACATGCAGGTGTTTTCCCTCTACCCTGGCGACGAGTACGGTCATGCCTCCGGCTTTCGCGTCGGTCAATGCTATCGGAGCCTCAACCGAATTGCACAGGCGGCTGACTGGTGGCAGAAGTTCATCGACCGATCGCCCGCAGGTCCCTGGCGAGGGCAGGCTCGCGTCGCACTGGTCGATCTTGTGCTCGAGTCGCAACTCGACCTGGCCACAGCCACCGCACACGCCATGGCGGCCAATACGGTACTGGAAGAGCCACTTGAGCAAGCGGCCGAGCCGTCGTGGACCTCGGCCGCCCACAATATCCGCCTCCGCTACGGCATCGTCTCATTGGCAGAAGGCCGGTTCGACGCGGCAGTGCAGTCGCTGGAGCAAGCGAGGGCAACGCTAGGTGGCACTGCCGTTTCGGCAGTGAATCCTCGTCCGTTCCCTTGTAGCCCAGGATCGCCGAAGTCCGTTTCTGCGCAGACGGCCCCTTCTCGCACAATCGTTCCTCGTAAACCGAACGAACAAGGTACGACGCCAGAAGAAAACACTGTCGACACGACAGCGCCACCTGGAGCAACCGTGGCGCGGGGTCTCGATCGGCTGATCACTCTGGCCCGGAAGCGTGTGCGGCTCTTCCCCGACGAGTTGGCCGAAGGCGACCCGCAAACGCTAACCGCCTTGACGTTGGGCCAGATCTACTCCGTATTGGGTCGCTACAAGCAGTCGCAGGACTTCTTCATGATGGTCGTCAGTGGGCCGACGCGGAGCGGTTCGCCTGCCCATCGCGCGTATGCCCGGCTGGGCCTTGCCCGGGCACTCCTGCCGGACGCCGGAGCGGACCCGGTCAAGCTCGCCCACGTCGCCGCCACGTACCAGTCGGGCGTCAAGGAGCATCCTCAAGGTGCCTGGCACGACAAGACATTGCGGGAACTCGCCCTGGTTGAGGAACATACGGCCGACGTCCGTTTCGCCCCAGCTACGGCGAAGAACCAAAGCGACGAGACTCCGCCTGCCGCCGTATCCGATGCAGACCGCCGGCAGCGTGAACAGCCCTTGCGTGCCGCACGAGTGAAGGCATTGCCGCACTGGACGGCGCTCGTCGAACGCTATCCGCAGAGTCGCCACGTTGCACAAGCACTCTACCATGCCGGCATCCTCTATATCGAAGCCGAGCGTCCGGAAGAGACCGTCGCTTCATTTGAGCGGCTCGTCACCGATTATCCCACCAGCCCCTGGGCAGGTGACGCCCACATTCGGCTGATCGATGTGAAGCTCGAGCGCCAGTTCGACCTCCCCGCCGCCGCCACGCACGCCCAAGCCGCCGCTGTTTGGTACGCCAAAGCAGCAGGCGCCAAAGTAGCAGGCACGCTCCGCGTGCCGTCCGCCCATAACGAACCTTCCTCCAACACCGCCCCTCTGCCGTCCGCCCAAAACGAACCCTCCTCGAACACCGCCCCTCTGCCGTCCGCTTCCAACGAAGCGACTCCCGCCCCTGAACCTGCACGATCCGCCACCGCAGCAGCCTGGAGCGTATGTCCTACGGAGGCGGACGGCACGACGGAGCGTGCCTGCTACTTTGACGACGCGTTCCCATTCATCCTTCCATCGCTTTGCGAAACGGGCTACGCCATCTATTTGCGGGCCGGTCTGGCCGCGTATCTTTCGGAGCGTCCGGACGAGGCCGCTGCCTTCTTCGAGCAGGCGAAGCCGCTCCAGCCCGAACGCACATTCGTAGTCGCACACGGCGAGATTCCCACCGGCATGGAACGGCTGCTCGATCTTGCTCGTTCCAACCGCCAACTCACTCCAGAAATCATCCGTCAAGGCGATCCGAAGGCCAAGCTAATGCTGATGTTGGCCGACGTGTACCTGGAATCGCAGTTACACGAGAAGACCCTGGAACTGGCCACTTTGGTCATCGACAAGCCCAAGGGAGCTGCGACAACGGCGCAACGGTCGTGGGCGCACCGCCAGCGTGCCGTCGCATATGCACATCTGGGGCGAGAAGCAAAGGAAGATGCCCGTCGCGAATACATGGCGGCCCAGCACGTAGGCCCAACGTCCTCCTGGGCGCCGGAATGCCTCTTGATGGCCGGTACGATCCTGCACAATCACCAAGAGCAGCGGCAGGAGGCATTGACGCTCTTTGAAGAAGTGGTACGGCGATATCCGGCGAGTGCATCTGCGGCAAAGGCGGCGTATTTCGTCGGAGTGATCCATGAATGGAGTTCCCAGTGGCCGCAGGCGAAGGCGGCATACCAGCGCGTCATTCGAGATTACCCCGAATCCCGGTGGGCCTCGGCGGCAATGAACTACCACCTGAAGAAAGTGGAAGCGGCACTTGCCGCTTCTCAGTCCGACAATACTGACGGGAGATAGGAAATGAACACGCGTCGTGCCTGCTCGTTGTATCGATTCGTACTTCCGTATCTGTCCTCGTTTACGATCTTTGCCGTCCTGGCGTCCGGGCAATTCGCTCGGGCTGCAGAACGAGCGATTACGGTGAACGTCGATCCGGGCAAGACAAAGACCCAAAACGTCGGTTGCGGGTTCAATGATTTGAGCGATGCCGTTTACGAGTTGACGATCGAAGTGACTTCCCAATACACGATCGTCGAGACGGGCATTGACGAGCAGGCAGGTGATAGCGTTCTGTGGCAGCGCGACGCGAACGACATCACGAAGTTCCATATTGTAGGCGTAGATCCGAACAAACGTTTCTGGGTGGTCATTTGGGCCAAACTGCTTCCTCCTGGTGAAACTGAGGGTGAGATGATCCGTTGGATGTCTGTTTCCGACCTGGACGCCGATGCCGATACGGACAACAACTCCACCGCATGCCCGCGGATTCCATCGGCAAGCGATACCGAGGACTTCGCCGAATATCCGGGCTATCAGGCGCCGCCCACGGTCCCAGGCATTGTGATCGGGGTAAACGACGATCACGACGAGTTCCTGCCGAACAGCGATCCATGGGGACGCGACCTGGACAACACGACGGCCGACCTTACCAAGGAGGGAAAGAACTACACCGGGTCGAGCGTAGGCCTTGCACAGATCAAGGTCAAGGTAGGAGTGAAGCGGGCACCTGGCGCCTTGGCGTTTGCCATACCCTCGGCTGTCAGGTTTTTCGAGGGTGAATTGCCGACATCCGCCAACAAGGGGGCAGCATTTATCGGCGATCGCACGATCGACTCGGCAGGCGAGCAGACGTTCCTCTTCTATGCCGAGGGCAAGACGCCCTACCAGGAGCCCCAGCAACTTGTGATCAGTTACGACCCCGAGGGGCCAGGGCAGGGAAAGGCCCAGGATACCGTCACGGTTCTGCCAGTCCAAATGGACCTTGACGTCGATAGCGACAACGACGGCGCGATCACCTCGTCCGACGACCCCATCGAAGCGAAGCCACAGGAGATTGGCATGATTGTCCCGACAAGCACCGATCCAGAGAATGGCAAGCCTGGCATACTTCGCGGCCTGTTCTCACAACAAGTGACACAGGTCCTCGACAATGTGCAAACGAATCCGGTCATCCGCCTTGGCAGGCTTTCGGGAGATGGTGGCCATGTATGCGTGTGGAAGGTGCGAGCCGGTCAGGATCCGATACTCATGCTGGACACATCGCAGAGCACTTCGACCACCACGGACGGCGATGGTAATACCCTCTTCCAGTTGCTCGGTGACGCCACCGACCACGACATCCTGATCACCGGCGTTACGCCTGGCGAAGTTCTGCTTGCGTTGGAATTGCGTCTAAACAATGGTACCACTAAGGTGGCGTTGGATGTGGTGCGGGTGACGGTCATTCACGCGAATCTCGATATCGCTCGCCTCAATGGAAGTACCGTGTCACAGCTAGAAGAACACACACAAGGTAGCATCACATCTATCGTGGAGCCAAACGAAGACTTCGATGTGTGCACATTGCGTCTCTCTCCCGCGTTCAGCCCAATAGAACTCCTGGACGATTCGGAGAATCCCAATCGGGTCCGACTCTACTTGGAAAAGGTGGTACTTCCTAAGAGCCCGGGTAAGATTCGGATTATCCGCGATGGAACCATCTGGATGGAGGACACAGATGTGTCCAAAGAATTAAGCGGGGCAGACCTGTCACATTCGTTTTCCGTCCAGGGAACCTATGGGGGTGTGATTGATCTCATGTTGGTGGCGAAGATAGGTGATAACGCAATCGCCGCCGACCAGGTTCGGATCAGCGCGATCCCTGATGCTATCCCCCAACCGGGGCGAATACTCTTCGTTAATCCCGGTGCAGGCAAGCACGATCCACCGTACGATGATTTCCTCGAAAACGCGTCCAGTTCGGTAGCACTAGCCTTGGCCGCTGCAACACCGGGTGATAACATCGCTGTAGCAAGGGATTACGACTATAGGTTCAGTAATCGCATGAGCTTGCAGGCTTCGTCGATCGTACTAGCAGGACTTGGTGGTCGTTTGGTTCCGCCCCCAAGCCCCAACCCCTACCCTTGGACAACGAACGAAATGGACTGGACGCAACGGTTGCCTCATCTTGACGGGCAGGAAACTAGTGGAATCGTTCAAGCTTCCGATGTTAACGATATTCAACTTGCAGGACTCGTGTTCACGAATGCTAGCGCTGCGGAGGGGGCCGGATGTCGGTTCGAAACGTCCTCACATGTGAGTGTTCTGTCTTGCCGGTTCGACGAGAACGTAGCAACGGAGGGAGGTGCTGGGATTATGTTCCGGTTTACCCATAGCAGCACAGTATCGGGCTGCATCTTCACCGGAAACTGGCAATCGAATGCAGAGTCTACTCTTGGAGGCGGTGGTGTTCTAATGCAGAGCTGCAATGGTAGTACAGTGGCCCGTTGCCGTTTTGAAGGAACGGCTTTCGAGAACAGCAATCTTGCGCAATATGGCGGAGGTGGTATCTGTTTGTATACTTGTCCGAGCAGCTTGGTGAGCGCGTGCTATTTCACAGCGTGTCATGGGAACTTGGGTGGCGCCATATTGGTGAAGGACCCACTTGAACAGTTGGAGAGTCGTGTAATCAACTGTGTATTCGTCGAAAATTGCCCGGCAGGTTCATCGCGAGGCGGTGCAATATGTGTGATCGATGCCTCCTGTTCAGTCAGTGGTTGTATGTTTTCTGATAACTCCGCCATGTATGGCGGAGCTGTGGCGTGTCAGGGCACGGCGCTAACGGACTGTCCATATGATGTCAATATTGAAACCTCAACTTTCGCACGTAACAGTGCGGCGTCCGGCGGGGCACTGGCTGTACTAGGCGCAGCCGAAGGCACGGTTGACTCGTGTGATCCAAATGCTGGTTGGGGTGGAATCAGAGTCAATATCGCACGTTGCGGATTTGACGGCAACGTTGCGACAAGCAGAGGTGGTGCCATATTTGCAACTAGTTCCTGTAGTGCCGTAACAGCAACGGGCCCTAACACAGTTTTCACAGGTAACACAGTAACGGGAGGTGCTCAAGGGAGCATGCGAGGCGGAGCAATAGCCGGGTGCGCTAGGAGCGGTGTATACATCACAGGTACAAGTGGCGCGCCCATTGTGTTTGACGGGAATGAGTGCGACGTCAACGGCGGTGCTATATACCACACGACTCGCGGAGAGGGTGTTTATGAACACTGTGTGTTCACGAACAACACCGCAAGCGGCGATGGCGGTGCCATTCATGCTACATGTGGAGGGGATGTTACTTTGACTGACTGTATTGTGGGAACTGTCGGGAATCCGAATAGGGCTGCAAACGGTGGTGGAATCAGCGCGAGTAGCGCCGAGATTCGGATGGATGGTTCATCCGTTCCTGCCAGTGCGGTTGCCTATAATGAGGCCAGCAATGATGGAGGTGGTGTTTACACAATCAAGATCCTCGATGGTAATGAGGAATGGTGGGTGGCATTCGGGTGTGGGATCCAGAATACGGAGTTCAGTGCAACGAAGACGCAGATAGTCTTCAATACGGCAGATGGTCCCGGTGGTATCTTTGGCCGACGCAGTGTCGATGAACTCGGCCTTGCAGGATATACGTTGTGCCTTACCGAATCGCTAGTCCAAGGAAACACGATGACCGGTGGTGGAATCACGGATCCGCTTGTCCCACGCGACATCAAACCTGCCGGCCTCTACTATCAACACGAGCATTGGAATCTTGGCGCGACTATTGACCTCCAATCGTGCACGTTTGCGCAGCATTCTTCAGCAGCCATTACATTTCTGGGAGGACAGATTGTACCGACGATCGTCGGATGTAATGTTACCGACAACGGTGTCGGGCTGTTCACAACTGCTTCCGCGGGGGCCTATGTGTACCACTGTACTTTCGATAATAATGGGAGGGCTCCGCTGAAGACACATGTAATCGTTCGAAACTCTGACATCGCAGCGGATTTCGGGCTGCGGTTTGAGTACTCAAGCTTCCTGTCCAACGGAACGCAATGTGGGTTTGATATTGATAAGAGTGGTTCAGAAGAAGCATTCGGATTGAGCCGATGTAACCTCCAGGGTTTCACGGGATCGCCCCAGTTGTACGGAGTCCATTTACGCGAGATAGAGATGGATTCAGGTGGTAATGTCGAGGAATTGCCGGGCTGGAACTGCTATTGGGGCGCAGCTGACGGCCCCCTTGATGATAGCGACGACACGGCGGTGGGGGGCGACTACAACCCTTCGGGAAGTGGGAGTCATGTGACGGATGGACTTGAGTATAGGCCGTGGCGAACGACTCCAGTAACTTGGTAGAGGGTAGAAATCATGGATACCAAGGTATTATCGGTCCGGCAGTCAATCACGGTGGGTGTCGTGATGGCGCTAATAGGCCTGGGGATCATATCCATTTCGGGATTCCCCAGGGCGTCTGAGCACTCCAAGAGTACTGTGCCTCGCACCAGTGCAGCGCCGCCCTGTCAGGATACTACTTCGGACAAAGTTGATGCAATCGGCAACTCCACAGTAATTGGCGGTTCAGCTGGAGCATCTGAGCAAAAGCCTGATACTACAAACGGTACGGTCGCGAGCACTACCCTGCAGCCACTTCCCGATGTGCTAGGCTCGGTTTCTGAAAGGCCATGTGCCGGGTGTGACGCTGACCATGCGTCCAATGACGCATGGCTTCGACTGTCTAGATGCGAAGACGTTCGTTTTCTTAAGGATTTGACGGAAGCTGGACGCCGCCCCGAAGCCTCCCCAAACCTGACGAGGCATGAAGAGCGGCTGGTAGGACTGAGCGAATGTGACAGAGCTGCTCTAGAAGACCGACTCAGAGAACGAGTGCTACATATGTTTCAGGAAACGCTCAGGATGATCACGCATCCTGGCGGTCGAACTGTGTTTCTCTATAAGGACGCCTTCGAATGTGGTATTCCGCCCGAGAGCCTTTTGGAACCTCCCACGGAAACATCGCGAAAGACAATCGAAATGGCAGCGAACCTTCTGAAAAATCCTGAACAACTGTTGCAAACGCCCACACTGGCCGAACATGCAGAGGGGCGACGTTCCGATCGTACAGTCCGGAATGATGAGGTTCCTATTCCGAGTTCACCCTCCAGTTCATTGCCCTACGGACTCCAGGCATTGGATGCCCTCCCAGACAGTGATGAGAAGGCCGTTCTTCTGGCAAGAACGTATTTGGCTTACCAACAGAAGCACGCTTCGATTGCCAATTCGTGCCAGCAGATGCTTCGTCGAATACCGAGCCCTGAAGCCGTTTACGTACTACATCGTACCTTCCAGGAAGGTGATTTGCCGGAAGAGATGTCTTTGGCGATCGTCCAATTGATAGGCGAAAGCAGAACCGAAGCAAGTGTTCCTGTCTTGCTATCTCTTGCACGACGAGATGGTGAAAGCTTGACGCCTCTCTCTGTATGTGCCTGTATACAACTGCAGCAGTGGGCGTTTCGCTCAGATGTGCTCGCCGTTCTTCTGGATTGTGTGATGCGACCAGACGCGGACCCACTCTGCGACCTCATCCCTTCCTTCCGGGGTGTGCTTGGTGGCCGCGAAGCGTTAGCGCAAATAGTACAAGAGGCACACAGCGTGAACGCCCGCCGTGCTGCTCTCCAGCAGCTTGGCTACAATTGTCGTGATCAGGCCAATCAGGCTCTTCTGTGGGCGTTTGCGCAGGATGGAAGCCTTTCCAACGAAGTGCGTAGCATCGCGCTTTCTTCGCTTCGTGGAGTCTGCTTCAGCATTACACCTGAACAAGAAGCATTCTTGAAGAGAATGTCTCGAGCAGCGAATGCTCTGGGGACAATTGCTCGCGAATTCGACGCTCCACTTGCTAGGCCAGACGAGCACGAAGTGAAGACTCGGCGTCTGAGATACTTCCTAAGTATTCGGGCATCCGATGAACGGTTGTGCAGAAGCTTACGTGACAAACAGGAGGACCTTACTCCAAAGCAAAAGGCTATATTGTCGCAGCTGGATGCGAGAATAGCACAAGTCACCACTCTAATTGAAGTAATGGACCCTAAGAAGACATTGCGGATACAGATGCAGCCATCCCGAGATTTCATCGCCGCCCAAGAGCGATTCCACAGGTTGTCGACACGGAGAGAAGAATACAACAATGAGCCCGCCAAGTCTAGCACAATTCATGTGCTGCATCAGATCGACGAGCAGCTTGATTCATTGCAGCAACAACTTGACAGATTGGATCCGACAGGCCGATTCCGCAAGGAATGGTATGATAACGCTAATGCGGTTTCCGGTGATCCACTCAGGTCAATGCCTCCATCACCGATAAGCAAGCATTCGCAATAGTCGCGGCGAACCATTGGTACATATCGGTGCAGTCGCTCTCGGTGCGGGGGGTAGTCAATGCACGAACACTCAGATGGAATTGGGGCTGCTTCTCAAAGCACGACATTCGAAGAAGGTATCTCATGCCGGGTTCAATTGTGCGGCTTGTTGTCGATGTGCTTGTGGCGATTGTAGCGTTACTGTTGCCATGGGGGTGGATCATTCTCCTGGTTGCGGCCGTTGCAATGCTCTTGACAATGTGGTGGTCAGTTCACAGAACCCAGCGAATATTGTCTGCGTTGTTCCTGTTTGTGTTGGCAATTGGTTGGCAACAAGCAACACAGCCACTCAATTTTGGCGTGCGCTATGGGCACATTCGATCGCAAGAGGGTGATACTATAGCATATGTTTTGCGGAAGGGGTGGAGCAACTGGTATCTTGTCGTGTGCCAAGATGGCGAGAAGACTCAGATTCCAGGTGGTAGAGGATGGCCTGACCGAATAATATGGATCGACGACGGGAAGAGGGTCGGCGTCATCCAAGGAGATTCACGTGCGATTATCGATATCAACCTCTGGACCGATCCAACTATCGATTCGAGGCCGTTGTTGCCTGAGGAAGAGAGACGCCTGAATCATCCATGGCAGCTCACTCCCGAGGAGGAGAAAACCTTCGATGCCGCATTAAAAGCAGCAGAAGTTACCAATCACGACAATTGAGCCACAGTGTATTCGGCCAATATGAGTTGTGGGGATACCCTTGGTTGTTGCAGCGTCTGCCGTATTGACAGTTGGGGGTATCGACGATCCAATCGATAAGTGGGCCACGTAAGAGGCTTCGTGCTCCAGGCTGAGAAACACTGGGAGTGCAAATACCAACTTCATTGGCGCCACTACTGTGCACCGCCCCGTGGAGTACAGACACCTACGAAAGGCAACACGCATGCAACGGGAAAATTGGGCCTTCTGCTTGTTGACGCTGCTTCACGGGGTGTTCCCTTCTTTGATCTGCCCCCTTGAGGCAAAGGCGCAAATCCTAAAACTCGACGGCACAGCTACGTGTTTCCGCGCGCTCGTCGAAATATCGGAGCAGTATGCGAGACTGGATGAGGGGACGGAGTTCGAGATCCGCTACGGCGGAGCGTTTGGCGCCGTCGAGAAGCTCGGAAAACGAGAGATCGATATCGGTGTGGTCGAGTTCCCGCTCGTCCGTCACGTCGATAAAGCGTGGGCGAAGACCTTTCCAGATGGGACCGGGCCGGCGGCCGAATATACCTTCGCACAGACGGCGCTCGGCGTGGTGGTGAACAAGCGGAACCCGCTGACGAAACTGACCCACGCGCAGATGAAGGATATCTGGTCGGGCGAGATACGCACCTGGCAGGCACTGGGCGGCTCCGGCGCGCGTATTCGGGTGCTCACCTCCAATGCGCTTTCGGGAACGATGGTAAGCGACATGATTCTCTACTATGGATCGTGGCGCGATCAGATCGAACGACTTGCAGCCGATACGAACGTGATCGCTTCAGTCATGGGCGATGCATCGGCTATCGGTTTCGTGGCGTTGACTCCCGACCTGCCGGAAGACGTGAAACTGGCGGCCGTCGCCAGGGAGCCCGGCACGGCCGCCGTACGGCCTACTGTCGAAAACGTCGTTTTGGAACGTTATCCCCTGGTGCGGCAGTACAAATTCCTGCTGACAGACCAGTCGCCACCTGCCGCTTACGATTTCGCCGAGTTCGCGTGCAGTGAACAGACGCAAGCAATTGTGCAGCAGTGGGGACTGTTTCCCGCCACCATTCGCGCCGAAGCCGAAGCCCAGCAGCGTGTGGACGAGGTGAAGGATGGCAAGGGAGTGGAAGTCTCGGTGGTCGATTTGGCAGGCGGAGAGGACACGCTGAAGGAGCGGACGCTTGCGTTCGCCCGCGCGAAAGCGGCCGTGCAACTGAAGGTGCAGAAGATGCGCTCGCCTGCGGAAGCAGTCGAACGGTTCAAGGCCGGGCAAGTGGAACTGCTGGTGGCGGACGATACGGTGCAGTTGGGCGAGGAGCAGGAGCAGCAGGCCGAAGCCGAAGGCATCAAGAGGATTGAGTTGGGGCGGTTGGAGGTGGGTATTGTCGTGCATCCGGAGAATGTGCTGGAATGGCTCGAGCCGCACGATGTCAGGGATATCCTGTCCGGTGCGGTCCAGCGGTGGCCCGCGGCGCACGGGCCGGGAACGCGGATCTACGCGTTCGGGCTGGGCAGTACGCATCCGGCCACGCAACTGCTGCGAGAGAAGCTCGGTCGGAAGACGGCGCTCGACTACCGCGCCCAGGCCGATAGTCAAAAAGTGATCCTTTCGGTCGCGCAAAACCCGGCGGCAATCGGGTTTATTGACGTCAGCCGGCTGCCGGCCCACGAGAAGTCGGTCCGTCTCGTACCGATTCGCGTGCGCAAGGAGGCCGGCGGTCCACTTGGTGACGAAAGCCCGCTGTGGCGCGCCATGATCCTGTACGTATCGCCTGCCGCAAGCGATATGGCCAACCAGTTCGCCGCGTTTCTGACCTCGGGGAAAGAAGAAGGCGGGAAAAGGAACGAACGGCAGGATATGCCTGGCTCGCAGGGCGAGGCGGGACAAGAGGTATCGGCTGCTGTAGCAGACGCATCGGATGCAGCCAACGGCCAGATGGACGCGGCAGGCCGGCAGGATGCGCATGGCAATATGGAATCCGAAATCGCGGCGAGGCTGGGGCTGAACGGGGCGGCGGCCGAACCAGTCGCACGCGGCATTGCCGAAAACGCGCAGACTGAACCGGTCCCTCCCGATACGGATCACCCCTCAGCACGGCCGCAGCGCGTTGAACAGACGGAAGCGGCAAAAACGCAATCCAGCCCGCCTGTCCTGAGTGAGGACAGCACAGGGCATTCACTCCCACCAGACCCACCGGCGGCCGAGGCCGACTTCACCACCTGGATCACCGCCCACGCCGTACCCGTCGGGTTGGGCGGAATGGGCGTGGTAGCCTTTGCCATCGTGTTGGGCACTTTCAGCATGAAGCGAGCCCGGCATCGCAACGACGTCATGCGGCGGTATCGGTCGTGAGACATGCCATGCCACTGTTGTGTCAACGGTGGATATTCTTCCGTTTCCTTGCAGTTCAGGGGCGCCGAGGGACGTTTCTGCGCAGACGGTTTCCTTTCGCACGGTCGTTCCGCGTAAATGGAACGAGCAAGGTACGTCACGAAACCCAGCAATGTCGGAGGGGCCAGTGGCGCGTGGGCGCTGAATGCCACTACGGCAGCAACAGCAGGCGGTAGACGCTGTGGTTGTAGGCGTGTCGCGTTTGGGCGTGATCGAATGTGGCAATGCCGAACGATAGCGGGCGGCCCGGCACGAACGTGGCATCGTACTCGCTGCCTGTATCTAGCGCCCGTTCCATGTACAGACGCCAGATGCCATCCTTGTGCTCCGAAACGCACCGGATATCGCCTCGGTCGCCCACTGCCGGGCTGACGACCATACCGGGAATGATCGTACCGGGCGGAATGGCTGCGGCCGCTTCCGGCGTGTACTCGACGGCGTGTTCGGTGGGAATCATGCCGTCACGTACAACCTGGAGATCGTCGGGCAGCCACGCAGGATGCTTCTTGTCGTCCGATACGTTTCCCTTGTAGCCGCCGCTCTCTTTCGGGTCGTTCATCCGGCCGACATTCTTCTGCTGAAAATCGACCTTGGACCAGTACTGGTCGTCCACTTGCCCCACCGGATCGCTGCGTGTTGCCTTCCAGTGCCATACGTCGAGCATTCGGGGCGTACCCTTGTAGCCGTAGTCGCGCCCGCCGCCTGCATGGCACGAAACGGCGCAACCATACTGTTCGAACCACGGATCTGCCTGAATGGGAAAGACCATCGAGAACTTATCCTCGGCAAAGACGTTTTCGCCGCCCGGTCTGGTGGCGAGATATTCCCAGCCATCTTTGGTGCGTCGCCAGGGGCGGCATACGCGGTCTTCGTGGATATCGGGCCATTCGGCCAGCATGTACAAGCGATTGCCGTCGTGCAGCGCGCGGAGCGTCACCGTGGTCCGGCCATCCTGGTAACCCAACCCATTGGCCAGTTCCATCAGAATTGGCCGGGCCCCGTCCCAGGGAAGTGCGCTCGGATCGACCGGCTGGCGGTCAGCGGCCGGCGGATCGATCTTCGCCGCCTCCAGGATGCGCCACGCGGGCGTCGTCGGCAGTCCGTTGAGCAGCACGCACGTGGTGGCGGCGGCCAGGACGACGAAGCCGATCAACTGCAACCAGTCGGGCCCCGGTCCCGACCAGAACGAGGCAACCAACCGCCCCTTCGTACGCGTCAGCCCGACAACCGTATGCCATAGCAGGAGGATCGGCGCCACCAGCAGCCCGAGTAGCGCGTGCAACGATCGCGAGGCCGTGTAAGCGGCCGGCGGTCCGACCGGCGCCAGTATGAGCAGCCCGGTTGCGCCTAGCAGGAGCCCGCAAAGAAGCAACCCGTATTTGGAACTGGGCCGGCCCAGCCAGAAACGGCCGAACAGCAGGGCCGCGGCCACAATACACGGCAGAAACACAAGCGCCGCCACCTGATGCCACAGAACGATTCGCCCCGGCCATGCCCAAGCCGGCAGTGTGCCGGAGAAAATCGACCAACCCGGCCTCGCCACCGCGTGCAGGCTCAACCCGGTCGCCGCCAGGACGATCATCGCCACCGGCAACACCCAGTGAAGCAGCCTGAACAGAAACGGATACGATGCGCCGTTAGACAAAGACTCTTTGCTCGCGGTGGGAACGGGAGGATGGCTCACGGTTGGGCTCCTGCATTATGGATACATAAATATCTTGTGACACCCATGGTACCGATTCCTTTTGCGAGCGGCAAATGGCTTTCAGTTCATCAGGCAGTCCTTCGCAGCAACCTGATTATGCTCGGGGGGTAATTGGATCCGGTGGTTGACATTCAGCCCCGGCCGACGGTTGCCAGGCAGGAAAGGACCTGCTGGCTGATGCCGCCCGTGAGTGCCAGTATGTCATATATTTTTGCCCGTTTTGAGGGCATTTTGGGGGATTTTTGTGTATTTTGCGTACAAAAGACTGAAAAAATTGCCAAATAGTGGCGTCATGCGCACTTCCTCTGTAGAATACTGGGGGGGACACAAAGTTTTGAAAACTTTTACCAGCCAGCTTTTCGGCAGCGGGTAGATGATCACTCGCGAGTTCGTGCGGTGAGGAGGACTTGTCATGGGCAGGACGAAGATGTCTGCACGCCTGTTGAGTTTTGTCGTATTGGGCATCGGGGCCCTTGTGACGCCGGCCTATGCTGACGCACTCTATTTCGATCAAGGAAGCTCGTCCACCTGGATCGACGACGACTCGACACAGAACTGGGCGATTGACACGGGAGGGCCCTACGACGCGACCGCTTGGATCGATGCCTCGGACGCCCACTTCGAAGGCGCCGGCGGCACGGTGACGGTTTCCGGGACGATCGGCTCGGTCAATGGGATCGCGTTCGACGTTTCCGGCTACACGGTTACGGGCGGGACTCTGACGCTTACCGGCGATGCGGTTGTCCATAGCGACATTTCGGACTGGACGACTGTGGAATCGATTCTCGCCGGCACGGCCGGAATGACCAAGACCGGTTCCGGCGATGTTGTCCTTCGCGCCGTGAGTACCTACACGGGAAATACGTCGATCCAGGAAGGGTACCTCATTCTCGGTTCCGGGAATGATCGGCTGCCTGTTGGAACTACGGTTGTCCTGGGCAACGATACGACCAGCGGTGTGCTAAGCCTTGGCTCGGGCACGACATGGCGTGAGCAAACGCTGTCCGGGCTGGTTACCAACGGCACGGGTTCAGAAAATCGAGTTGTCGGCGCCGGCACTGCAACCACGTATTCCACACTGACGGTGGACATTGCAGGAACAAACGTATTCGATGGCATCCTGGGAGGAAGCTCTGGAACGGAAAACCAGCTGAACCTTACCAAAACCGGCGAAGGAACCCTGACACTCACCCGTGGAAACACGTATGTCGGCGCCACGACCATTTCCGATGGCACGCTTCTGATCCAGGGAGATGGCCGTATTGCCGGCGCGAGTGACGTCATCGTCGCGGCCGGCGCAACGTTCGAGATTGCCGCAACGAACTGGGCCATTTCAAACGACATCTCCGGCGAGGGCGGACTGACCAAGAGCGGTTCGGCAGGCGATCTGCGCGTGACGGGCACCAATACCTATACCGGGCCTACCTTGGCCACGGGAGGCAATATCCTGCGTGCAGGCTCCAGTCAGGCATTCGGGAGCAATTCGGCGCTGACGGTGGACAGCAATGCCAGTGTGGAACTGAACGGATATTCGTTGGCCGTGGGCTCCCTTGCCGGCAGCGGCACGATCCGTAACGCGAACGCGTTCTATGGAGGAGGCAGCGACAATCCGACCGTACTCACCGTAGGCGGTGATAACACCTCGACCGCGTTCAGCGGTGTCATCGAGGACGGCGGCGCCGGTGTCCCGCTTGTCCTGCGAAAGATCGGCACGGGCGCGTTCGCGCTCACCGGCGCCAATAAGTATACCGGCGGGACACGCGTTGAAGAGGGCCGTCTCCTTTTGGGGGACGGCGACAATCGGCTGCCCATTGACGCCGTGGTGACACTGGGTAATGGGGCAACAAGTGGCGTGTTGGGAATCGGCGGCGGCGACACATCGCGCAGCCAGGAACTGGCCGGATTGCTTACCAGCGGCAGCGGTACCGCGAACCGGGTGGTTGGCGGCGGATCGGGGACGTTTTCCACGCTCACCTTGAACGTTGCAGGGACGACCGTGTTCGGCGGTATTCTAGGCGGACCCGACGGCACGGAAAATCAGCTCAGGCTGGTCAAGACCGGCGACGGCATACTGACACTCACCGGCGTCAGTACCTACGTCGGCGCCACAACGGTCTCTGGCGGTACGCTTCGAATGGAGAATGGCGGGCGCATTGCCAGCGGCAGCGGGGTAACCATCGGCAGTGGCGCCACGTTCGAGGTGGAGACAACCGATTGGACGTTCGGCGGCGCGGTTTCCGGCACCGGCGCCTTGACCAAGTTGGGAGACGGTATCCTGACACTGACCGGCAGTCTCAAGGGTTTTACCGGAAACGCGCAGATCGAGAACGGCGTACTCAGGATTCAAGACGCAGGCGGGTACGGGCTGGCCGGTTCGATCAATATCGCTTCGGACGCGGAATTGCAGCTCGGGCCCACTTCGGGCGTGAATGTGAGTGGTAGTATCACCGGATCCGGGCCCCTTCACGTCCTCACGGGAGGGTTCTATCGCCTTTCGGGCAACAATTCCTTTACCGGCGACATCCTGCTCGATGGCCGGATTCGGGTCGGATCGGCCACCGCACTGGGCAATGTGAACAACGCGGTCACCATGGGCAGTGGCGGCTATCTGGACCTTTACGGTTGGAATACGGAAATCGGCTCCCTGGCTGGCGGCGGCACCGTGCGCAACGAGTCGGATGGCGGGGCAGGCAGCGCCAATCCGGTCGTTCTGACTACAGGCGGAAACAATGCCTCCACAACGTTTACCGGTATCGTTCAGGATGGGGCCGGCGGCCGTTCGGTCGGACTGACCAAGTCCGGCACAGGCATGTTCACGCTCACCGGCACAAGTACCTACTCCGGAACGACCACGGTCAACTCCGGAACCTTGCAGGTGGAGGGCAGCCTCTCGGGCACCAGCGGGGTGACGGTAGAGGCAGGGGCAACCTTGGGCGGTAGCGGTCTCATTGCTGCGACCGTCAGCGGCTCCGGATTGCTCAGCCCGGGCAGCAGTCCCGGAATCCTCGCGATAGATCAGCTCGATCCGTCCGGCGGGCTGGACGTGGCATTGGAGTTCACGGCCGCCGGGTCACCTGACTATGGGAATGCCTCGGCCAGTATCAACGACGTACTACGAATCACCGATACTACTCCCTTCGCGCAGTCGCTGGATGCCGAGAACACGATTGACGTTTATCTTGACCTGACCGCTCCAACTGCGGGCGACACGTTCCTGGGGGGATTCTATACCGATACGGCGGACGATTTTCTCGCGTCCATGGAGAACGCTTCCCTTTCGTATTGGGTTGCAGGCGACGGCCAGGGAACCGACCGTACATTCAATGGCCAGGACTACTATTCGCTGGAGAACTACGCTTCCTGGCTGAGCGTGGACCTGGCGACAGTAGCCGAAACGGCCGACTTCGGTTCCGGCCTGATCTACGGCCGCATTGCCCAGTTCACCGTCGTTCCTGAACCGGCGACGGCGATTCTGATGCTCCTCGGTTTTCTGGCATTCGTGCCGTTGCGTCGGCGGCGATCGGGATGATTTTGGCCGAAGACCCGTTGCGGCAAGAGATACATCTGTGACAAGATGGCATCGCAATGCCGGTTTGCTATAATGGGTATCGCGAGCGTCGTGCCGGCAGTCACCTCTCGCCGCTGACCGGCGTCCATCATCCCCTCCAGCAAAGTGAGCCTGCCATGAACCGCCTGATGAGAGTCTGTGCACCGACTGTTTGGATAGGGGCGGCGGTTGCCTTCTGGATGCTGGGTTTTTCAAGTCCAGGCATGGGGGTGGAGATGTTGCCGCGTCCGAACGACGTGCCGTCGGGTCCGGCGGATGTGCAGGGGCCGGGCGGTGCGGCACTGCCGCCTCTGGCCGACAACGTATCTGCCGATGCACCGGCGATTTCGGCTGTCAGCGACGTCACCTTTCCCGATGAAACGCTTGTGATCACCGGCTCTCGACTCACCAATGCACGCCTGCACGTGTGGCGGGAAGGCGGTATCGAGGACATCGTTCCGCTTCGCACGGCCGACGATCGGCTGCAGGCGGTGGTGCCTCGCGATTGGCCCGTATCGACCATGCTCGTCTGGCCGGTGCGCGATGGGCTTGCCGGCGCGCCCATTCGTGTCAACGGTGCGACCGCCTGGTGGGCGTGGCCGCCGCGCGTTGCGCTAGGTGGCGACGGTGTTCCGCCATCGACCGTACTGTTGATGGGAAAGAACCTGAAACTCGCCGGAGTCGAACCGCACGTCTATCTTTGCGGCCCCAACGGTGCGCAGGAGCTTCCGGTGCTCGCCGCCCGGGCCTACCAGTTGACGGTCGAGATTCCCAAGGCACTTGCGCCGGGTGTTTACAAGCTTTTCGCCCACAACGGAACCGGCGGGCCGTTCGGTTGGAGTGAGCCGGTACAGGTGGAAATTGTCGAGGCGCCGGCGGCCTCCCAGAAACAAATCGACGTTGCGGCGTTCGGCGCCAAACCGGACGACGGCAACGACGATGCCCCGGCCATCCAGCGGGCGGTCGATGCGGCGGCCGAGGCAGGCGGCGGAGTTGTGCAGTTCGCCGCAGGCGTCTATCACCTGGGGAAGACGATCACCTTGCCCGACGCGCCCGGTAGCGGAATCCACCTGCTCGGCACGGGAATGGGCAATTACGACGCGCGGTCTCAAGCCGTGACGGGCAGCGGTACGACGCTCCGCTACCTGCCGGCCGGACCGATTCCCGATTGCCTCGTCTACGTTGCGTGCCGGCGAAGCTCGCTTCGCGATCTGACCTTGATTGTCGGTCATGAAGGCATCGTCCGCACCATTCACGATCACCAGTCGCCCAGCCGCGTCGCTGCACGTGTTGTGCAACACGACGTCACGATTCGCAATGTGCGCATGGTTCTGCTCGATCTGCGGCCCGACGCGCCCCAGCAGCAGCGGAAGGACCTGCAAATCTACGATGCCGCGTTACACCTTTTGGCTCCGGGAGCGGCCAACTTGCTGGTGTGCGATTGCGAGTTCCACTCGGCCGGTTCCGGCATCGAAATCGGCGGTCTCCAGCGTGGGCATACCGATGCCGGTTATCCCGATCCCAGCACCAACGATGTGTGTATCGAGCGGTGCGTCTTCCGCGGCTACTCGCCCGGATTCTACAAGGAGCCGGGCCACCCTGCATCGTACCAGCACATGGGCATCTTCAACGAAGGCATTCAGGTTCCCAACGGCAAGCGGGTGATCATCCGCGAGTGCGATTTCGCCGGGGCCGACCGGAAGGGCGGAAAGATGATGAACCGTTCGATCAGCATCTACAATACGTCCACCCGCGACCTGTTCATTGCCGACAATCGCAGCCACGACGTGGGCATGGTTTGCCGGCGTGACGATCGTCTGGTGAACCAGGGCGAGCAGATCCTGTTCCACTTCCGGTATCCGCACGGCGGATACTTCGACGTTTGCGACGCCGGGCCGAACCATGTGGCCGTCAACCCGGCCGATCCTCGCAACGGCGGGAAGCTGACCGGCCCGCATATCGCATTCGACCGGGCTGCCAGCCGCGTTCTCGACGAAGTCGGCTCCAACGATCATTGGATCGTGTTCGTCTCGGCAGGCAAAGGGGCAGGGCAGTACCGCGTGGTGGTTGGGGCAGACCGTTCGCCGGATCAAATCGCGCTCAAACTCGAACGGCCGTGGCGCGTCGTGCCCGACGCAACCAGCCGAGTCACGCTGACCACCGCTTTCCGCCGGAATATCATCCTGGGCAACACGATCGATGCCGGCTTCATCGACCCGCGCAGCAAGGTGGCCGGGATTCTGTTCTGGTACAACGCCTTCGAAAACGTCATTGCCGAGAACACGCTCAGGCGCGTGGGATACGGAGTCGGGCTGACTTCAGGTTTCCGGAATCCGACCGGTTGGAACCTGGTGCGCGAGAACACGATGGAGCATATGGGCGGCCTGTCCGTCGAGTGTGCGCAACCGGCGTTCTATTTCGACTCTTGCGGTGCGGCAGGTGGTGCGACCGGCCCGCTCTTTCAGTCCGGTTCCGACGTGGCCGGTTGGTTCGCTGTGGGAAACGTCGCCCGGGCAAATCGGGGCAAGGACAGTCCAACCGCGGCACTGCTGCACGCCCGGCTTGGCGATGCGGCGGCCCTCCAACTGCCGGAACAAGATGCGGCCGGCGTGATCATGCCTGTGCTGGAGAATAGCCAATTCTCTGAGGTCCAGCGCGGCATTGTCGTCAACCGCGGTACCGTCTGGCCGTCGCTACGGGGCAACGTAGAACCGTAGCGCCGCCCGTCACGCACCGGTGTGTTTCTCTGGCATAATTGGCTGTGTTTCTTCCGCCATTTGAGACAACGCCGGGACTTTCACAGCTACCTGGCAACCGTGACCGGGAATCGTTTTCGGACGCAGTCACGAAGTATACCCGTGTAGCCGGCCCACGGCGCAGAGGGCTTCGGTGTCTCCGTACGTTCAGCCGTGCGGCTTCTGGCGAGCCTTGCTGCGTATTTGGATGCCCCCCGTTTGGATTTGCGGCCGGTTTTGATTACACTAGAGCGTATGGGCGATGCATTGGCATCGTCCACTTGTTTTGTGGGCTCCGGCCCCCTGACTTGCGTCTTTCTTACCCCTCGGAGTCTTCGTTCATGTATTTCACGTTTCCCTGCTCGGCTTGCGGTAAGAAACTGCGGGTTCAGGAAGAGGCGGCAGGGCGCAAATGCCGCTGTCCCTACTGCCAGGCGTCGGTCCTGGTCCCTTCGCCGCCCGAGGAGTCGGAACCGGCGGCCAACGATGAACTGGCGGCCCTGAGGGAGATTACGGCCGGAGCGACCAGTCGCACGGAAACCACCACGCGCACCCGCCATGTCCGAACGAAGGGAAGCAAGAAACGCGCCGCGCACGCCGCCCCGAGTGCCGGCTGGTCCGATCGGACCGACGTGAGTATGGTCAAGAGCGGCCTGCTGGGGCTGGCCCTGGCCGTCGGGTTCCTGGCGGCCTTGTTTCCGTTCCGCGAGTCGTACTTCGGCGAGCTGTTTATGGATCGCGGATGGGTGCCTTACGCCCTGGTCTTCCTGATGGGCTGGTCGGTGGCTATCCTGTTCTTCAAGACGAGAAAACTCAAGAGCCAGAAGGCGTCTATGCTCTTCGACCTCTTGCCAACCGATATCTCGAAAGACATTACGGTCGATTCGGTCGGCAAGTTTGTCAAGCACATTCAGGACCTGCCGATCGAGCCGCGCGAGAGTTTTCTGGTCAATCGCGTCATGCACGGGCTGGAGCACTTCCGCGTGCGGAAGAGCAACCCGGAAGCAGCAACCCTGCTCGCTTCGCATTCCGAGATTGACGCGAACGCGGTGCAGTCGAGCTACACGCTCATTAACGTGTTCATTTGGGCCATTCCGATCCTCGGGTTTATTGGGACGGTTATCGGCATCAGTGCGGCGGTGGGTGGTTTCTCCGGCTCGTTGGATCAGGCGCAGGATATCTCCGTGCTCAAGGAGTCGTTGAACAGCGTCACCGGCGGTCTGGCCACGGCGTTCGATACGACGCTGGTCGCCCTGGTCATGAGTATGCTGGTCATGTTCCCGTCCAGCTCTATGCAGAAGGCCGAGGAAGACCTGCTCAACTCGGTTGATGAGTACTGTAACGAGAACCTGATGAAACGGTTCAACGATGGGCATGGCGGTTATACGGCAGGCGATTCGCTCGCGCCGGCCACCAGTCCGGCCGGGCTACGGCAGGCGATTGACGCTGCTATGGTACCGCACCATGCCGAGCTTCGGGCATGGAACGAGAAGCTCGATGCGATTGGCGAGAAGCTCTCGCAGCGCATTCAGGACGGCTACAAGGAAGTGGTCGACGGCCTGGGGCATCATCGGGACGAAGCGGCCGACGATATCCGCGATCTCGACGCCATGGCCACCGCATTCCATCGCACCATGAAGACGCTGGCCGAGCAGGCTGCCGAAGAGCACCAGCGGGCTGCCGGCCTGATGAAACAGTCGGCCGAGTCGATCGGAGGCTATTTCGAGGCCATGGAGCGCGGCCTTACGGGGCTCAACCGCGTGCTTGAAGGGCTTGGCGAGCGCCAAGTGGTTGTCCAAGCGGCGCCGCGGCGCCGATGGCTGTTCTTCCGCAGCAATCATGAGTAAGTGAAGGACGCGGCTCCATGGCACGACGACACCGAGCAAAACTGGCCGTCTCGCTCTTCCCGTTTCTCAGTATTCTGGCGTGCGTGATCGGTACGCTCACGCTGATGATTACGGCCCTGGCCCTCGGTCAGATGGACGATACCTCGCTGAACGATCAGTTGCGGCTCGACGCCCTGAAGCGGCAGCTCGAAGCCGACCTCAAACTGATCGAACAACTCAAGGCCGAGATCGCCCGATTCGAGGGCCATACCGACGACCTGCTGAAACGCTTGGTCGAAGCTCAGAAAGAGCTGCGCAACCTGCAGCGGCGAACCGAGGAACTGGTGCGCCAGCGGAACAAGGAACCGGAGCCGGAGATCGAGGTGATCGTCGTCGATCTCGAATCGCACAAGCAGACCATGGCCAAGCTGCAGGAAGAATTTCAGGAAATGCAGAAGCAGCAGGAGACGCTTGCTGCACAGATCAAGGAGCGCAAACGGCCGCCCGAGGAGGCCGAGGTCATGATCCGGCCCGGCGGAAGCGGCGTGGACCTCGAACCGACCTTCGTCGAATGCACGTCGTCCGGTATTTTTATTCACGAAGGCGACAAGCCGGCCCACGTTCGCCGGGGAGACTTGAAGACCGACGCGACCTTCCGCGGCCTGCTGGAACGCATTGCCGGCAAGCCGAAGGCGACGGTGATCTTCCTGATTCGCGACGATGCGGTCGGTACGTATTATGACGCCCGCTCCGTTGCACTCGAACTCCGCGCCCGCAACGGCAAGTTGCCCATCATCGGCCACGGCAAACTCGACTTGAGTATGTTCCGGAAGTGAACTCAGGGGGCTCGCCTCCGCTTTGTACACACGTTCGTCCCAAACCCAAGGCAAGTTTCATGCGGCGTCGGAAAAAGGGTAGTGCCGCCAGCCTCGATTCCCTGCTCGATACCATGACGAACGTCGTGGGGATCATGGTCATCCTTCTGACCGTGACCCAGCTTGGCGTGGGAGACGCGGTCAAGCGTATCGCCAAGACCGCCAAGGTCGATCCCGAGGAAATCGCACGCCTGGAAGAAGAGGTTGCCGAGGCGCAGCGACTCCGCGAGGAGCTCATCCGGCAACTTCGGATGCTCGTCAACCACAACGAGAAGCGGGACGACACGGCCAAGGAACTGGCCATCACGCTCAAGAAAATCAAAGATGCCGAGGCCAGCAATCGCGTGCTGGAAGAGTCGAGTGAAAACCGGCTCCGGGAAGCCCGGCAAGAGGCGATGGCCCGACAGGATGAGGCCAAGCAGCTCCTGGAACAGCAGAAGAAGGAAGCCGATGCGATCCGGGAGAAGATCAACGAGCAGGCTGAATTGCTCGCCAAGCTCCGCGCGCAATTGGCCGAGACACCCGAACCCGTCTCGCCACCTGCAAAAATCGTCTACCTGCCCAACCCTCGCCCGGCGCCCAAGGGGGCAAAGCCCTTGCTGTTCTTCTGTCGGAACGAGCACGTCATGTTCGTCGATGAGGATGCGATTCGCGACAACGCGCAGAAGCGAGTCGGCTTCGTCATCCAGCGGAACAAGCTGGACCAGGATCCCAAGAAGGGGATCGATGCCGAAATCCTCGGCAAGGAGGTCAATAAGCTGGGCATCAACGATCCGACGCGCACGTTCGAACCGAAACTGATCTTCCACGGGCGGTATCCGCGAATCGAACTCGTGCCGCGTGACGATGCAGGCGAGGTGGCGGCGCAACTGGCCGGCGCCAGCCGGTATCGGCGGGCGCTCGGACGCATCGATGCGGAGAAGTTCTACTTGCGCTACATTGTCTGGCCCGACGGCTACGAGGTCTATCTGGAGGCCAGGAAGATCGCCACGGAGATGGGGCTCAGTGCCGGCTGGGAGGCGCGAGGCGGCGGCGATTACACCATTGCATTGGGCGGTTCGCTCCGCGTCGGGCCGCCCCCACCGCCCGAACCGAAGCCCCAAACGCCCACGCCGCCCAAACCGGCCACCCCGCCGCCGCCTATGGACACGATCGACTGACTTGTGGTGAACGTCGCCGCAGTCCTCGGCTCGCTGAATCATCCGGGCTGGACAACACTGCCGAGACGGCAGTGAATCTTTTTCCGTTACCTTGTAGTGTAGGGGCGCCGGGGGACGTTTCTACGCAGGTGGGCGTTCATCGCACCGTCGTTCCGCGTAAATCGCACGAACAAGGTACGACGCAGCGGAAGAGCATTGTCGGAGCGACAGTGGTACGGCGCCACGATGCGACCTCGTGGTCAACAACTTGCGATGTTTCCCTTGGGGGGGTACCCCCCCAAGGGAAAACGCTGTCCGTCAAAATGTCGGTTTTGACTGTTGATATCGGTCCAAATTGTGGTAGAACCGAATCGTGTGCTGCCCTTCTATTGCGAAGTGGATGCGAATTCTCGCCAATGTAGCTTTCCACAACGCGAAGAATTCAGGCGTCGCAGATAGTTGCCTGGAAGGGTACATAACCCGGCGCGATATGAACTCGCCCAATCCATGGCAATCTTTACCAGGATGGGGGTATCGAGCGATGGACGTAGCCTACGACCAGCCCATGGCAACACGCCTCACCCGGCAGGCGCTACCTCTTCACCTCTTTGCCTCTTCACCTCTTTGCCTCTTCACCTCTTTGCCTCTTTGCCTCTTCCTGATTCTTCTGCCAACGCTGCCCGTCGCAGCCCAAGCGCCGCCGGCGCCGAAGTGGAGTTCGCTTGAAGAGGCGTTGGGTAAGGAAGACTACGCCGCGGCAAAGAAGCTGGCCGACGCGATCGTCCAGCGCGGGACGCCGGACGATCGGACGAAGGCCGCGGCCGTGTATGGCCGTATCCTGCTGGGCCTTGGGCAAACCGACCAGGCTCGCCAGTATCTGGCCATGCAGGCGAAGCAGGGCTTTGCCGCGCAGCAGGGGGCCATCTACGCTGCTTGGCTCGCTGCCCAGTGTGGCAAACCGGACGAAGCGGCCCAGACGCTGGAGGCGATCCTACGGCAGGCAAGCGACTCGCCCGACGAGGCCGTTGCCGAAGCGGCCGACGTACTGGCCATGCTCTATATGGCACGCGACGATATGGAGAAGGCGAAGCAGACCGTCGAGTTCGGGCTCAAGGTGCTCCAGTATCGCGGCGTGAAGGATGGCTACCTCCTCGCCCTGCTCCGCAACCGGCTCGCAAGCAACTTCACCGCCGGCGCGGCCAAGCGGCTATACGATCAGGCCGAAAAGCTCCGCAAGGAGGGGAAGTTTCAACCTGCCGGTCAGGCGTACATGCAGGTGTTCTCCCTCTACCCTGGCGACGAGTACGGTCATGCCTCCGGCTTTCGCGTCGGCCAATGCTATCGGAGCCTCAACCGAATTGCACAGGCGGCTGACTGGTGGCAGAAGGCCGGTTCGACGCGGCAGTGCAGTCGCTGGAGCAAGCGAGGGCAACGCTAGGTGGCACTGCCGTTTCGGCAGTGAATCCTCGTCCGTTCCCTTGTAGCCCAGGATCGCCGAAGTCCGTTTCTGCGCAGACGGCCCCTTCTCGCACAATCGTTCCTCGTAAACCGAACGAACAAGGTACGACGCCAGAAGAAAACACTGTCGACACGACAGCGCCACCTGGAGCAACCGTGGCGCGGGGTCTCGATCGGCTGATCACTCTGGCCCGGAAGCGTGTGCGGCTCTTCCCCGACGAGTTGGCCGAAGGCGACCCGCAAACGCTAACCGCCTTGACGTTGGGCCAGATCTACTCCGTATTGGGTCGCTACAAGCAGTCGCAGGACTTCTTCATGATGGTCGTCAGTGGGCCGACGCGGAGCGGTTCGCCTGCCCATCGCGCGTATGCCCGGCTGGGCCTTGCCCGGGCACTCCTGCCGGACGCCGGAGCGGACCCGGTCAAGCTCGCCCACGTCGCCGCCACGTACCAGTCGGGCGTCAAGGAGCATCCTCAAGGTGCCTGGCACGACAAGACATTGCGGGAACTCGCCCTGGTTGAGGAACATACGGCCGACGTCCGTTTCGCCCCAGCTACGGCGAAGAACCAAAGCGACGAGACTCCGCCTGCCGCCGTATCCGATGCAGACCGCCGGCAGCGTGAACAGCCCTTGCGTGCCGCACGAGTGAAGGCATTGCCGCACTGGACGGCGCTCGTCGAACGCTATCCGCAGAGTCGCCACGTTGCACAAGCACTCTACCATGCCGGCATCCTCTATATCGAAGCCGAGCGTCCGGAAGAGACCGTCGCTTCATTTGAGCGGCTCGTCACCGATTATCCCACCAGCCCCTGGGCAGGTGACGCCCACATTCGGCTGATCGATGTGAAGCTCGAGCGCCAGTTCGACCTCCCCGCCGCCGCCACGCACGCCCAAGCCGCCGCTGTTTGGTACGCCAAAGCAGCAGGCGCCAAAGTAGCAGGCACGCTCCGCGTGCCGTCCGCCCATAACGAACCTTCCTCCAACACCGCCCCTCTGCCGTCCGCCCAAAACGAACCCTCCTCGAACACCGCCCCTCTGCCGTCCGCTTCCAACGAAGCGACTCCCGCCCCTGAACCTGCACGATCCGCCACCGCAGCAGCCTGGAGCGTATGTCCTACGGAGGCGGACGGCACGACGGAGCGTGCCTGCTACTTTGACGACGCGTTCCCATTCATCCTTCCATCGCTTTGCGAAACGGGCTACGCCATCTATTTGCGGGCCGGTCTGGCCGCGTATCTTTCGGAGCGTCCGGACGAGGCCGCTGCCTTCTTCGAGCAGGCGAAGCCGCTCCAGCCCGAACGCACATTCGTAGTCGCACACGGCGAGATTCCCACCGGCATGGAACGGCTGCTCGATCTTGCTCGTTCCAACCGCCAACTCACTCCAGAAATCATCCGTCAAGGCGATCCGAAGGCCAAGCTAATGCTGATGTTGGCCGACGTGTACCTGGAATCGCAGTTACACGAGAAGACCCTGGAACTGGCCACTTTGGTCATCGACAAGCCCAAGGGAGCTGCGACAACGGCGCAACGGTCGTGGGCGCACCGCCAGCGTGCCGTCGCATATGCACATCTGGGGCGAGAAGCAAAGGAAGATGCCCGTCGCGAATACATGGCGGCCCAGCACGTAGGCCCAACGTCCTCCTGGGCGCCGGAATGCCTCTTGATGGCCGGTACGATCCTGCACAATCACCAAGAGCAGCGGCAGGAGGCATTGACGCTCTTTGAAGAAGTGGTACGGCGATATCCGGCGAGTGCATCTGCGGCAAAGGCGGCGTATTTCGTCGGAGTGATCCATGAATGGAGTTCCCAGTGGCCGCAGGCGAAGGCGGCATACCAGCGCGTCATTCGAGATTACCCCGAATCCCGGTGGGCCTCGGCGGCAATGAACTACCACCTGAAGAAAGTGGAAGCGGCACTTGCCGCTTCTCAGTCCGACAATACTGACGGGAGATAGGAAATGAACACGCGTCGTGCCTGCTCGTTGTATCGATTCGTACTTCCGTATCTGTCCTCGTTTACGATCTTTGCCGTCCTGGCGTCCGGGCAATTCGCTCGGGCTGCAGAACGAGCGATTACGGTGAACGTCGATCCGGGCAAGACAAAGACCCAAAACGTCGGTTGCGGGTTCAATGATTTGAGCGATGCCGTTTACGAGTTGACGATCGAAGTGACTTCCCAATACACGATCGTCGAGACGGGCATTGACGAGCAGGCAGGTGATAGCGTTCTGTGGCAGCGCGACGCGAACGACATCACGAAGTTCCATATTGTAGGCGTAGATCCGAACAAACGTTTCTGGGTGGTCATTTGGGCCAAACTGCTTCCTCCTGGTGAAACTGAGGGTGAGATGATCCGTTGGATGTCTGTTTCCGACCTGGACGCCGATGCCGATACGGACAACAACTCCACCGCATGCCCGCGGATTCCATCGGCAAGCGATACCGAGGACTTCGCCGAATATCCGGGCTATCAGGCGCCGCCCACGGTCCCAGGCATTGTGATCGGGGTAAACGACGATCACGACGAGTTCCTGCCGAACAGCGATCCATGGGGACGCGACCTGGACAACACGACGGCCGACCTAACCAAGGAGGGAAAGAACTACACCGGATCGAGCGTAGGCCTTGCACAGATCAAGGTCAAGATCGGGGTGAAGCGAGCGCCTGGCACCTTGGCGTTTACCGTACCTTCGGCTGTCAGGCTCTTCGAAGGTGAATTGCCGACGGCAGCCAACAAGGGGGCAACGCTCCTCAGCACCCGCACGATCGACTCGGCAGGCGAGCAGACGTTCCTCTTCTATGCCGAGGGCAAAACGCCCTACCAGGAGGCCCAGCAACTTGTGATCAGTTACGACCCCGTGGGACCGGGGCAGGGAAAGGCCCAGGATACCGTCACGGTTCTGCCCGTCCAAATGGATATTGACGTCGATAGCGACAACGATGGCACAATCACCTCGTCCGACGACCCCATCGAAGCGAAGCCACAGGAGATTGGCATGATTGTCCCGGCGAGCACCAATCCAGAGAATGGGAAGCCTGGCATCCTTCGAGGCTTGTTCTCGCAGAACGTGGCTTCTGTGCTCGACAATGTGCAAACAAATCCGGTCATCCGCCTTGGCAGAATTTCGGGAGATGGCGGCCATGTATGCGTGTGGAAGGTGCGAGCCGGCCAGGATCCGATACTCATGCTGGACACGTCGCAGAGCACTTCGACCACCGCGGACGGCGATGGCAACACGCTCTTCCATTTGCTTGGTGACGCCACCGACCACGACATCCTGATCACCGGCATCGCTCCCGGTGAAGTTTTGTTGGGGTTGCAGCTTACCGTCAATGGCGCCAAGGTGGCCATGGATGTGGTAAGAGTGACGGTCGTTGAATTCATGATCAACATCAACACACACAACAAGCCGAAGAATGAGCATGGCATCCCGGTAGTGTCCACCCCGGCGGAAATCGACGCGGCCGACATTCCGCGCAAGATGTCGCCCGGCGGCTACATCTGGGTGAACGACGACAATGACAACTCGGCGACCCCGACCACCATTGACAAGGACGATACCTCCGTGTATGTGGATAATGATCTCGAGCCGTTCACGTACAGCATTTCCCAAGCTGTGTGGCAATCCGGATGCTCCGTTGAAGTCGTAGTGGACTTGCCCGGGAAGATCAGGCTTTGGCAGGGCAACAAGAGTCACCAACTGTCACCAGGTGAGTACTCGTCGCTGGCAGCCCTTGATTTTGAGGTCCCGGCAAACGCGGAGGACGGCATACTGTATATCGAGGGGTTGAACACAGGCAATGCTACGATAACGTTCCGTTTAACGAAAGATGGGATGCTATTGCATAGTGATAGCATCAAAGTCACTGTGTTCGCACCCATGTCCGTTACGTGGCGAAGCTTTGCGGAAAACAGTGGAACGATCGTCTTACCTGAATCTCCTTTTCCGCCCCCGCAAAACCAGTCCCGGGATGGAGTGGTGGTTTTTCCCGACCGGACCGAACCGGCAGACAACGTGGTTCGCGACACGCCCGGCGTGCGAGTTGCCTTCTATCCGTCCCTTCCAGACGGCGGACTCGACTGGGAATTGCCCGTGTACGTGCAGGTGTTCGACGTCGACCACTACCATAACGCCCCCGATTTCGACCCGAACAGTGCGGGGATACCGAACGACAATCAGAGCCCGTTTACCAGTTACATCCCGGAGCAAGATTCGGACGGAGTGACCTTGCCCTCGGATGGGGTGGGAAACAGCAGCCAGATTGCCCTCGAAGTGTTAGAGCCATCCGTAACCTACGTCATTGCGAACGGCACTACACCGGTGAATGGCACCGTGACACCCCACGACATTCAGTGGGCGGACGTAGCTGGACTGGAACCTGACGGCGATGCTCCAGCGGCATTCGGCACTGTCCGGCTGGTGCACCACGTGCCCGGCAACAACTGGCGTATTGCCGCGAGTTGTGGAAATACGTTGCCCTATGCCGTGCTGCTGAAACCGGACGCGGGCGCCGGCCAGGGAGTTGCGATCCAGTATGTTGACGGTACGCCCTTGGCCATAACACCCAGCCAAACAACGGCTAGCAAGAGTTCGGAGACTCTGACCGTGTGGCGCAAGGTTTACGTTGAACTGGCTCACATGGCTGGTGTCAACCTAACAGAGGGCCCGCAGAATGTCCGATCAGTGCAACACGGGAATGTCACCGCGAAGGACGGGAGTATATTGACAACGACTATCGATACGCCCCTCGGGTTCGTCCACCAGTATGCGTATGAGACACGCGGCATCGCCCGATGCTATTACCTGGATCCGGACGGGGGTTGGAACTACCGCGGGAAACGACATATTCGCGAGAACGAAGGCAAGGCTTATATGAGAATCCTGCTGGATGCCGATCCGCATGTCGATACGAACTACGTAGTTATCTATGACGATGACGTCGACCCGCAAAGCGTGAGCGTCTGGCAGGATCCCCATCCCGTGCCGACGCCGAAGGTTGAGACGCGATACCCGCTTCACGAGAATCTCTCTCATCCCGACTACCTGCCGGCGGCATGCGTCGAACCGGTCCTTCGGCTGCGCGCCACCGATCGCCCCTTCCGGTTGAATGTGGAGGACACACAAACACACGACACGATTGCCGAAGCGAAGGGTACGCAGGGCAGTGCGTTATACTGGGTTGCTCAGTGTTTGGGCGCATATCAGCCAAAGTATGAACGGAGTGGCGACGGTGTCGGCAAGTACGGCTTGTCCCACTTGATGGGGCAAGCGGCAGGCTACTATACCGCAGGCGGGGCGGGCAATGCTCGCGGCGGCAGTATCGTGTATACTGAGACTATCAGGGACTACGCTTCGTTTGTCGCGCCTCGCGCGGGGCAGGTCGGCCAGCCTGGCTGGACGCCTGACGACATTGAGAGGAGTACTGCCGCTCACGAGATTGCCCACCTGTTCGGCGCACGTCACGGTGATGGCGGCTGTATGGATGTGGTCCAGCACTCAACTATCGATGGCTCTGCCCCGGTCGAGTTGCTGGGCCACGGCTATTCGGGAAAGATACTACGAAGGATCATGCTCATTCACCCGGGGGGCCCCGACCAGCCGGCACCGTAGACGACATATTGAGCAACGCGGACTTTGCCGTGCACGCGAAGCCGTTTGTGCATAGTAGAAGGTAAATCGTTCCACAATATTGCGATAAGGAGATAGTGCTATGAACACTGTAATCATAACGTGTATCGGCGCGATCGTGCTGCCTGCCATTTCGCCCGGCACGGATGCCGACGTTGTCGGGCCGGAGTTGTCCGTCACAAAGACGGAACACCTCATTGCTGAACCGGTGTCCCTTACGTTCACTTGGACAAATCGATCAAAAGATACCACAAGGTTTAGTACCCACAGCGCTCGCGAGTACTCCACCATTTACGTTTCCGTCGATGGCGGTGAGTTCCAGGAATTCACCTGCCCCGGCGGAATCGTCCCAAGACTCGTTCCATCTGACGTTTTCGTCACTCATCCCATGGTTTCATTGGATCCCGGCGAAACCTATTCCCTCACAGTGTTCGTTCTCAAAGCGCGCGTCGACGAAACAGAACAGTTTCTCCTTCTGCGCCCGGGCCGGTACACGCTTCGCGCACATAAGGATGACCAACAGGGCGTGAGTATCGAGGCTCGCGTGCCGTCAAACGAACAAGATAAACTTGCCTTTACCCACTGGAGGGACCGTGCGGCCTCGCAATTCCCGTTACTTCGGGAGTCGATAGTACCGGACCTTGAGCCCCTGAAGGACTTGATCGCCAAGTATCCGAAGAGCGTGTATGCGCAGTACGCTCGCCTAGCCCTTGCGCGACATCTTGTCCGGCGTGACAGGTCGCCCCGGAAAGACGATTCGCGGAAAGAGGTGATTGGGTATCTCCAGTCTCTCGTCAGCGATCACACCAACCCGCCGATTGTTGAACACGCTCTCTGGCTGCAGTACTCGATCACGCACGCGCGCGAACAGCGCAGGCGCTTGATCCATGAGTTGGCACAAGTGAACCCACGGAGCGGGTTTCTGGACATTCTTCGCCAAAGCGTTCTAGGCCGAACCGAACTCCCGCGTACGGTGCCCAGTCGGGACGGCGAAGACGAGCAAGGGAACTCTTTTGAGCCGCAAGAACCGGAAGCAACGAGTCCGGTGCCTCTGGACCTCGACCGGCGTTCCCTGGCTGGCCTGCCGCCCGACGCGGCCGCGCTATTGGAAACTTGGCGAACCGCGATCGCTCGGCGCGACGTCGAAGGCGCACTTGCATGCCTGTCGGAGGACTTTGTCGGAAATCAAGGCTCAAAGGACGATGTGAGGCGTCACTGGGAGGTTAGTTTCCGGAGCGCGCACGAGCGAAGCATTCTCAAGCAGTTGGGGTTCCGCGTGGAAGGGTTTCACCGCGCCGCGTCGTACGAGCGCCCCCCGGATGATCAGGGCAAGAGTGCCCGATTCAAGGGTGATCTGTTGATCGTTCGGGCGCGAGCAACCACCCAAACGATAGCTAGCTCGATTCTCACTGATTTGACGATTGTACTGAAGACGTTGGACGACGATAAGTGGACTATCGTATCATCGCACGCTAGACCCGTGAACTCGCGACCCCAGGAGCCTGACGGGGCCGAAAGGAAGTGAGCCGATGTACACGACATTGCGTTTCGTTGCCTGCACGGCTTGGGCTTTGTTCCTCCTTGGACCCCAAGTGGCCACTGCACAGATGGGTTGGACAGTAGTCCATCCGCCTGCTGTCAAGCATGAGGGAGGCGCCCCGGGCCGCTTCTACAAGAAGACGCTCGAAGAACGGCCATTCGGGCACGAAAGGCACAAACGCGATCAGATTCTCCATGGACTTGTCGAGAAGTATCGGCCGGACGAGGACGTGGAAATCGCCGAATGTGGCGCGCTATTCCATGTATACCGATGGGTCGACGGCGCCAAGGAACAGGCCG
The DNA here is from genome assembly GCA_040772845.1 of Thermoguttaceae bacterium. GTDB lineage: Bacteria > Planctomycetota > Planctomycetia > Pirellulales > Thermoguttaceae > PWXP01. The sequence continues at coordinate 1,192,774 of JAXGXG010000001.1, read as the reverse complement.
AGTACGATATGTCAACGGCGAAACAGGCTATGATTGCAGAGCTGCGAACCGCGTTTGCTCTTGAGAAAAGGATTGGTTCGTATATTCTCAAGGAAGCGGCTGTGGACTGTGACCCGGCAAAAAACGGAGGGCCATACTCGGTCGTTTTGAAGTTCCTTGATGCGGAGCGATCTGTCCCAGTTGAGGTGAGGATTGAGGGCACGGTGTCTTCGCCTGATACCCAGACGATTCCTCCACCAAATCTGATCGCATGGGAAACCAAACAGGTGGGGAAGGTCACGGTGCACTGGGGTAATTCGGCAAACGGCGCAAGGGTCTTCTGGCAAACGGGCTTCGGACACAGATTTACTCTTTCCGGTATTGCCGGTGTGGACGATCCCCTGCTGAAAAGATATCTCGATACATTTCCGCCGCGATTGCAGGGCGATCTTGGAAAGCCCGAGCAACCGAAGGTTTCGGGTGCGCCAGAACCATCAACAACGCTGACGCCGCAGGCCGAAATTAACCAAGCAATACGACTGGATGGCACGGCCACATGTTTCCGCGCGATCGTCGAAATATCGGAGCAGTATGCGAGACTGGATGAAGGGACGGAGTTCGAGATCCGCTACGGCGGAGCGTTTGGCGCCGTCGAGAAGCTCGGAAAACGAGAGATCGATATCGGTGTGGTCGAGTTCCCGCTCGTCCGTCACGTCGATAAAGCGTGGGCGAAGACCTTTCCAGATGGGACCGGGCCGGCGGCCGAATATACCTTCGCACAGACGGCGCTCGGCGTGGTGGTGAACAAGCGGAACCCGCTGACGAAACTGACCCACGCGCAGATGAAGGATATCTGGTCGGGCGAGATACGCACCTGGCAGGCACTGGGCGGCTCCGGCGCGCGTATTCGGGTGCTCACCTCCAATGCGCTTTCGGGAACGATGGTAAGCGACATGATTCTCTACTATGGATCGTGGCGCGATCAGATCGAACGACTTGCAGCCGATACGAACGTGATCGCTTCAGTCATGGGCGATGCATCGGCTATCGGTTTCGTGGCGTTGACTCCCGACCTGCCGGAAGACGTGAAACTGGTGGCCGTCGCCAGGGAGCCCGGCACGACCGCCGTACGGCCTACTGTCGAAGACGTCGTTCTGGAACGCTATCCCCTGGTGCGGCAATACAAACTCCTGCTGACAGACCAGTCGCCACCTGCCGCTTACGATTTCGCCGAGTTCGCGTGCAGCGAACAGGCGCAAGCAATTGTGCAGCAGTGGGGACTGTTTCCCGCCACCATTCGCGCCGAGGCCGAAGCTGAACAGCGTGTGGCCGAGGTGAAGGATGGCAAGGGAGTGGAAGTCTCGGTGGCTGATTTGGCAGGCGGAGAGGACACGCTGAAGGAGCGGACGCTTGCGTTCGCCCGCGCGAAAGCGGCCGTGCAACTGAAGGTGCAGAAGGTGCGCACGCCTGCGGAAGCGGTCGAGCGGTTCAAGGCAGGGCAGGTGGAACTGCTGGTGGCGGACGATACGTTGCAGTTGGGCGAGGGGCAGGAGCAGCAGGCCGAAGGGAAAGGCGTCGAACGGGTTGAGTTGGGGCGGTTGGAGGTGGGTATTGTCGTGCATCCGGAGAATGTGCTGGAATGGCTCGAGCCGCACGATGTCAGGGATATCCTGTCCGGTGCGGTCCAGCGGTGGCCCGCGGCGCACGGGCCGGGAACGCGGATCTACGCGTTCGGGCTGGGCAGTACGCATCCGGCCACGCAACTGCTGCGAGAGAAGCTCGGTCGGAAGACGGCGCTCGACTACCGCGCCCAGGCCGATAGCCAGAGAGTAATCCTGTCGGTCGCGAGCAACCCGGCGGCAATCGGGTTTATTGACGTCAGCCGGCTGCCGGCCCACGAGAAGTCGGTCCGTCTCGTACCCGTTCGCGTACGCAAGGAGCCCGGCGGCCCACTTGGTGACGAAAGCCCGCTATGGCGCGCCATGATCCTGTACGTATCGCCTGCCGCAAGCGATATGGCCAACCAGTTCGCCGCGTTTCTGGCCTCGGGGAAAGAAGAAGGTGGGAAAAGGAACGAACGGCAGGATATGCCTGGCTCGCAGGGCAAGGCGGGACAAGGGGCGCCGATTGCTGTAGCAGACGCATCGGGTGCAGGCGACGGCCAGATGGACGCGGCAGGCCGGCAGGATGCGCATGGCAATGTGGAATCTGAAATCGCGGCCAGACTGGGACTCAACGGAGCAGCGGCCGAACCAGTCGCACGCGGCATTGCCGAAAACGTAGCGGCTGAACCGGTCCCCCTCGATACGGACCTCGTCTCAGCACGGCCGCAGCACGTTGAACCGACGGAAGCGGAGAAGACGCAAGCCATTTCGCCTGTCCTGAGTGAGGACAGCACACCGCACCCGACTGCGTCCAAGCCGCGGACGACCGAGGCCGACTTCACCGCCTGGATCACCGCCCACGCCGTACCCGTCGGGTTGGGCGGAATGGGCGTGGTAGCCTTTGCCGTTGTGTTGGGCACTCTCAGCATGAAGCGAGCCCGGCATCGCAAGGAAGTCCTGCGGCGGTATCGGTCGTGAGACATGCCGTGCCACTGTTGTGTCAACGGTGGATATTCTTTCGTTTCCTTGCAGCTCAGGGGCGCCGAAGTCCGATTCTGCGCAGGGGGGCGTTCATCGCACGGTGGTTCCGCGTAAATCGCACGAACAAGGTGCGTCGCTTGGGAAGAACACTGTCGAAACGACAGTGCCACGTGGCACTGCCGTCTCGGCAGTGAATGTTCTTGCGTTTCCTTGTAGTCCAGGAGCGCCGGGGTCCGTTTCTGCGCAGGGGGATGCTCATCGCACGGTCGTTCTGCGTAAATGGAACGAACAAGGTACGTCGCCAGGAGAGAACACTGTCGGGACGACAGTGCCACGTGGGTGGTTTACTTGGCGCGGGATGGCGGCGGGGGCGGGGGCGGTACGGCGGCGACGGCCTTGGCCTTCCGGCGACGGGCAAACGACCATAGGCCGCCAACCAGTACGATACCGATCACGATGAGCGATACGGCCAGCACGGGGCGATAGGCGAGCCATGCGGCGGCAATGGTGACCATCGACAGGGCGGCGGCGACGACGATAGCGAACAGGCCCACGCCCATGCGCATCAGATCGCCCAGAATCGGCAACACATCCGCCACAACGGCAAGCGGCGAGAAGACCATGCCGATACTGAACGCCATGAGTACAAAACCTGCCAGACGCAGGAGCCAGGTGAGCATCGTATTGGCCGATTCGCGCTGCGAGATCATTTCGTCTGCGCTGCGCGTGCCGGCGGCCAGGAGTTCGAAGCTTACGCCCGAGCCGGCGCGCCACGGCTCAAAGGCGCCTTTCACCTGGCGCGCAATCACGCTGACCACCGAAGGCGCGACGGTCGAGAACTGGACCCGCAAGTCGCCGATCTTCGGCGAGCCCGGTACGGGCAGCGGGCCATTTTCGCTGAACGGCAGATAGACCGTATTGGCCTCAATGGTTACGCGATCGTTGAACTTCTTCCGGATCGCCGCGGTCTCGCTTTCGCTGAGCGTGATGGTCTCGAAGTCGTCCATCTGCCGGAGCAGGCCGGGCGAAAGGCGGAAGGCGCCAAGGGCAACTTCCTTGGCATCCACGTCCCGCGATTCGATACGCAAGGGGCCGGGATTTTCATGCCCGGTGGCCTGGTGGAATCGATCCGAGGGAATGGCTTGCTCCGACCAGTCCTTCTTGTAGTCGTAGGTGGTAACGGTTTCGGAACCGCCGCCGACCTTGCGTCTTTCTTCGGAACGGCTTTCCTCCTTCCACTGGTACATTTCCGCCCGGCGGCGGAGCCGGAGGGCCGCTACGGCAAGGTCGAATTCGGGATCGCTGAGCGTTTCGTCGGTAACGGCCTCGCCCACCAGATGCACGGCGCGGCCCTCGTTGGCCGGATCGATCTCGTCAGACTCGACGGTGACCACCTCGGTTCGCAACTGGCGGAGACCGGACGCCGTTTTGACCGCGCGCCCCTCGTTCCACCAGAGGAGTCCCAATGAGATCAGAAACAACACGACACCCACCAAAATGCCTTTGATCGACGCGCCGAGTCGCCCGAACCACGACTGCTGCGTTACCTGGGTCACCGAGTTGGACATGAAAGGGCTCCGTAATGGGTGAACTGTAATCTGGTAAACTCCGCAGGATTTCCGTCCCGCGTCATGGCTGCCTTCCAAGCTGTGAGACGTCTATTCGTCTTGCGTGCGGGCAAGCTTCATTAAAGCATACTCTACAGCTTCGCGCTGAGCGTTGTCCAGGGGCTGGTGGCCAAATCGAACCTGGTAAAAGGCCAGAACCACCTGCTCCGGACACGGGGCGAGATGTTCGAGGCCCGGGGTCGCCGCCAGCCGGCCGGCGGCTGCCGCGGCAAACTCGTAGGGCGTTTGCCCTGGCGCCCGCCGCATCCCCCGCTTCCGCAGCAGGGCGATCAGGCGCTGGTAGAATTGGACCCGCCGGCTGTCATCGAGGGCAAACGCCGCTTCCCCTCGCCACAGGTGCGCCGCAGCCCATCGCCACAGCCCGCGTAACGTTCGCAGGGCGAGTATGCCAACCGCCGCCAGCAGCATGGCCACAAGACCGCCTCGCCAACTGAACCACTGCCCGAGGTTCGACCATGCCGCAAGTACGTCGCGCCACCACGCCGGATCGGTCACCGCACCATACGCCCGCTTCACCGCCTGCACAATGGGCTGATAGATCGCTTCTCGCTGCCGTGGTCGGTCCATTTCGAGGATATAATTCGCCCACATCTGGTCCATCCACAACGACGCGCGGCGCCACGGGGTTACCAGGAGGTCGGTTTCCTGACGCTGTCCGTCGGCAGGGGTCGGATCGAGCTGCAGCCAACCGCCGGCTCGCTGCCACGCCCAGAGGTCCTCGCCGTGCAGCAAGTCGGGCGGGAGTTGATCGGGTGTCAGATAGGCTTCCACCCAGGTATGCGCATGAAGCTGCCGCACCTGAAAGAAATGGCCGGTTTCGTTGTATTCGTCGGTCATGTATCCGATGACCATTCGCGCGGGAATACCTTGGCTTCGCAGCATGAGGGTCAGTGCGGTCGCAAAGTATTCACAATGGCCCACGCGATGGCGTGTCAGGAAATCCTCGATCGGATCCAGAGCCGGATCGCGCGGCTGCCCCTTCAGGCTATACCGGAACAGGCCGGAACTGCCCAGCATGTGCTCCAGGTGCTTGGCCCGAGCGTAGTGGTCGGCCGGGTCGATCCCCGACTGCCGGAGCCACTGGCCGGCCAGGCGGCCGACATGAGACAACGCGTCGCGCCCGCCGGGCAAATCGAGCGCAGATCGGTCGGGGCGGCGTCCTTCGCCAGGCGTAAGCGGCCGCTGCCGGCCATCGACCAGCGCCGTAGTCCCCAGTTGGTAGGAGAATCGCTGACTGCAAAGATAGGCTTCACGCAGAAGCCGTTTGCGGCGGAAGTCAATCTGCACGGCATCATTCCGCTCCGTCGGCAGAAAGGGCATGACACAGAACAGTTCCTGCTGATGAAGCGGCTCGATGGTGATCTCCTGCCGCACCGTGCCCGGAGGCAGCGGTCGGCCGGTGGGCCGGAGCGGCTGAAAACCAAGACCTGCCATCGCGCTCCCGGCGGTCCACTGGCCTCGCCGATAACGCATCAGCAGTCCACCCTGGAGATACACGGGACCGGCGACGTTGTACGGTTCGTCGGTCCGATGGTTGTGGAACCGTATGCGGAGGACCTCCTTGGGGTTCTCAATGGTCTCTCCCAGTTCGCCCAAGGTCACCTGGCTGCTGAAACCGACCACGTTCTGTTGCTCGACAATGGCGCCGCGCCATGCGGTCTGGCCCAACCGAGGCAACGTCAGGAATAGAATGGCAGTCAACAGCAGGGTTCCGGCACTCCAGCGGATAAGGCGTCGCAGAAGGGCCCAACCCAGTCCTGCCGCCGAATGTTCGACGGCCTCTCCGGCGAACTGCGGCTGAGCTGCCGCCAGCGGCCAACGGCTCGACGCCTGCCCTGTTGGCCCGTTGTGTTCATGCTGAGCATGGCCGGAAGCGGCGCGGGCGGAGGCTTCTTGCGGAAACAATCTCTGCTGCCGCTGGAGGAACATCAAGATCAGCCCGGAAAGCCCTGCCAGCATGTAGATTACCAGCACAAGACCGAACCAGGCGCCTTGCGAAAACGCCGCCGCTACCACCACCTGCAAAAGACTGAGCACCGAAAGCTGCCAGTACTCCCGGTCCCGTTTCTTCTGCAGCAGTAACAGAATCTGGAAGTAGATCAGCAAATCGGCGATGGCCAGGATGTGGGCCTCGCTTCCGAAACGCGAGAACTCGCGTGTCAGAATGACGACGGCAATCACCAGGGCGGCGAAATTGGCCACCATCCGATTCAGTCGGAAGTAGCCTGTAATATCCGTCAGCCATACCGAGGCTCCGGCGATACATAGCATAACCAGGGGAACCGCCGCGCTGCGCTGTCCCATGCCGAGCATGAGCGTGCCAAGCGAGGCCATGGCGGCCAAATTGACCTGCAGCAATCGCTCAATGTACACGGACCGTTCAACTTGCACGATAATACGTCTCCAGGTCAGCGTGCGAAGTGTCGACAATGCGCATGCCGCGCAGTGCGGCGCGGCGATTCGGGTCCCGTGTCAACGTGTGGAAGCGAATGGCGTCGTCCATTCGGACCGGACGTGTCGAAACAAGCACCAGCTCGGCGCCTGGCGCGATATGACGCAGGCTTTCGGCAAGCAATTCGGGCAGACGATCCTCCTCAGACGCCTCAACGACCGCAAGCTGTTCCATCATCGAGTGCATCAGTGCGGCCGAAGCAGGTCCCTGGAGAATCAGCGGCCGGTCTGCCGCCGTCGCAAGCAGCAGGTTGCTTCCGCCGCGACGGCACATGTCGGCAATCACCGTAGCGGTGAAACTGACCGCCAATTCGGTATTCTCGCGATCGGCCGTTTCGGGCGCCGCTGGCTGCCATAAGTCGAGCACCAGTGCCAGGTCGCGGTTTCGAGGCTGTTCAAGCTGCCGGACAACCGGCGTGCCCAGTCGCGCCGTCGTGCGCCAGTGAATCCACCGCATCGGATCGCCTTCCTGCCATGGCCGCACTCCGTGAAAATCGCCTTCCGCACCCGGATGCAGTTCGCGGCGGTGCGTTCCGCTGAAGGCCTCGCGGCGTCGGGCCATCCATCGTTGCGTAAGTTGTCCGAGGCGAGGGAAGACGGTCAGCGTCTCCTGGGCGCCCACCGAGATCGTCTTGCGCATCAGGCCGAAGGGAAACCGGGTCGATACCCGCAGCGGTCCTAGCCGATACCGTCCCCGCTCCGGCAGACGTCCGCGGTAGATGGACCGGGCTGACCGGCCGGCAGGCACGTACGGAAACAGGACGGAGGGACGGACCGGCCTGGTGCGCGGCTGTCGGCCTTGATTGTGCGGGCCGGCGAGGCGTTCCAGCGAATCTTCCACCACGATGGCCCAACAGCCCAGCCGCGGCCGTTCGTTTTGCAGATGGACCTGGCCCACGATGAGGTCTCCGGCGCTGGCGCCTTCCGGTACATGTCGCCACACGGAGAGTCCCCTGAGACTCCGCCTGAGCACCCACCATCCCAGTACGAGGGGCCCGGTCAACATGCCGGCCAGGATCAGCAGGAGGTTGACTTCGCGCATCACGGCTCCGCCCAGCACCAGCGTGAAGACAACCAGATAGTACCAACCCTCGCGGGTCAGCACGGTCCCCGTCGCCGTTTGACGGAGCGCAGTCATCCACCCAAGCGAAGCGGCCAGGGGCCGTCGCCGTGGAAACCTGTCCTCGCGCGTCGTTGGCTCGGTGGTGGTCATGAGGGCGAAGAGCCGATTGTTCAACAGCCTGAATTCTACCCGATCCCGAACGCCTGTGCCATGGTCCTCCACAAGCAACGGGAGAAGGGCGAGAGAACAGAACGGCGCCGGATTTCAGAAATGCCCTGCCGGCGGCTGCCCGACCAGCCCGCGCAGGCCCACCAACAGGAGATCTCCGTGTTGGTGGGCCCGCGGCCACCGGGCTTGTTCTGCGTGCGATGCAAACGGCATGGCCTGTGGCTTGGCGTTCACCCGATCCGCGAATTGCAGACAGGTATTGCCTCGCACAATGGCTCCCGATTCTCAGTAGTTCAACGTAACACCGGCGAATGCCCCGTGCAGGAACAGGTCGCCGTTGTGTTTGATGTTACGGTACTCGGGAATGTCATTGACGTAATGAGGAATCTGGTGGTCGGCCAGGGCCATCCCCGTCGCCACAATCACGCGATACCCCATCTGCGCCGACAACCGTTGCGTCAGTTGCCAGTCCAGTCCCACGTCAATCTGTGTCAGGAACGAGAGTACGTTCGTATTCGATTGCGACGGGAACGTCTCGCCGGCCGGGCTTGTCACAGTTCCGACCGTGCCATCACTCAGCCGGGCAACGAAGTAGTGGTCGATATGGTTGTTGTAGACACCGAACTTCGGCGCCGCGAAAAGTCTGCACGACGGAAGTACCTGGTAACCCATGTCGAAACCGAACTGGAATCCGAACAGGTCGTTGCTGACCTTGTCTTCCAGAAACGCCTGCTGGGCATACGCAGGATCGACGCGTCCGGCGCCGGCAGTGGCTCCGAACAGCAGGTGTTCCCAGAACCGGAAGTAGCGAACGCCGAACTCCACGTTGCAGTCGAATCGGCTGCCGTCCATCCAGGGCAATCCGCCCCGCACAAAGCTGACCTCGACGCTGTGGATCTCGTTGCGCCGCCACAGCTCGTGCCGCCGAGCCTGGTCGAACCAATCGGAGGCATGTAAGCCATGGAAGTAGACGTTTCCCACGGTCAGGACAGAACTTACACCATTGGCATGAGTTACGCTGTGATAGCCATTGAACGGCTCCATGGTGAAATAGGTCGCTTGCAACGACCATGGATTCCGATAACCGGCGTCATAATAGGGAATGTCATACGTACCGTAACTGGAGCCGCAGCCCGAGTCGCAACTAGCCCCGCAGCCCGAGTCGCAAGCAGTGCAGCAGCCGAAGCGGCGGCCAATCGTTACTTCGCCGCCAGCGCGCCACTTCAACCCAATCATATCGCTGCGCATCAACTGATTGGGTTCATTGTCGAACTCGTAGCTGGTCCAAAGTCGATTCGCGTCATTGCGGCTGAGAAAGAGGGCCTTGGCGCCGCCATACCAAAGACACGGTTGGGCGACCGCGCAAAACGCCGAATCGCACGGGCTGCAGCCGGCGCCCTCGGTGCACGCGGCCTCGCAGGACGGGCCCGCTTGCGGCGCCACACCGCGGTAGTCCCAACTTGGATTGTAGTCGAGATAATTGGCTGTTGGGGGGGCAACCTGCGGCGAGGGAACTTCGGTTGGCAAACTTGGATTGTAGTCGAGATAATTGGCTGTTGGGGGGGCAACCTGCGGCGAGGGAACTTCGGTTGGCAAACTTGGATTGTAGTCGAGATAATTGGCTGTTGGGGGGGCAACCTGCGGCGAGGGAACTTCGGTTGGCAAACTTGGATTGTAGTCGAGATAATTGGCTGTTGGGGGGGCAACCTGCGGCGAGGGAACTTCGGTTGGCAAATCGCTTGGAATGGCATCAGCATCGGACATGCCCGGTGGCGTGGGAGGAACCGGAATGGCCTGCTGCGCTTGATCCGCCGGTTTCGGCGCATCCGGCGTGTAGTAGTCGGCCACGGCCGGGTGAGGCTGCACCATCGTCGGTGCTGCATACACAGGTATGGCCTGGTGTGGAACCGCATAGCCGGATTGCGGTGCGGGTTGCGCCGCCACAGCTTGCGGTGGAACCACATACTGAGGCGCGACACGGCGCGGGGCCGCATAGCGCGACAAAATGGCCCCCAGTCCTTTGGGTGAATGCGCGGCAGGAGAAGTGAACTGCAACAACGGACGCCTTGCAAACGCAGGCGACGGTTGCCCCTGCCGCCAACCGGCTTGCGGTACCTGGGCCGTTGCCGATGGATACACCGGACGCGCGACATGGCCGGGGGTCATCACCGACGCATTCTGCACAGTCGGAAAATCCACCAGGTCGGGCGACCCGTAGAGCCCGTATTGGCCGAAGGCGGCGCCACCGACCACCGCCATGCCTATCCATACGGAGAAACGAAGAAAAGCCATATCTTGCGACTCCTTTCCATCACGTGGTTCGGTGTCTTTTCCATCCGACACTCGTAACCACCATCGTCGTAAATCGAGCGGCCCATTCGTGGATTCCGGTGGTAACGCACGACTTTTTGCAGTCACCGATCGTGGCAATCGGTGCGCACACACCGGGGTGGAAAAGGTCGCAATCCGACCGCAGCAAGGCTTTCCGGTACATCCGGAACAAGCCGTCCGGACATCCCGAAGAATCGACACAACAAGGGCAAGGGCCGCCAGTTGTACGTCCCGGTCGGTTTGTAGTGGCCGTACCGACAGCAAATCACTCTCGCCGGCTCGATGATGCCTCGCATGAGGGGGGCGGCTGGTCCTCATCGTTTCCGCCGGTTCAAAGCGGCCTACTGCTTCCCGTCTGAAGTCGAGCCGTTGCCCATTCCTCCAAGAGAACGGCAAGAATCTGCGAATTCAGGGGCCAAGAGATTATACGAATCTTTGACTATTTTTCAGGGTCCGACTAGAATAGAAAGCGTTGGCCCGATACAGCAACACGACCACTGTCGGGACAGCGGTACACGCTGAGGTGGTAGTGGTCAACTCGGGCTTTGTATTCGTGAGGAGGTGATCATGCGATTGAACAGATCTGTTCTTGTCGCGGGCTTCCTGGCCTCGGGGATGTGTTTGATTCCGCCAACCGGCCTTTCGAACCGTATTCAAGCTGGGATTGTCATCGATCGCTTCATGGATCCCGGTGATGGGACTACTTTTTTTGCTCCAGGGCTTGCAGCGATGGGGCCTGAATATCCCAGCAATACCTACACACGCCAAGACTCCGGAAGTGGAATCCTAATGGGGCAGGGCACTCGCAACCTGCTTCTGGAACTCGTCGGAGATGGGCCGTTTCCCTTCAACGCCGCCGTCGGCTGGATGCCAGCCGGTCAACTGGATCTGGCGACTTTTGGCGAGGAGGGCGCCCGGCTGTCGTTGACCTACCAGATCGACTCCGGGGCAATGGACCTGACCGCCGAGGGCGCCTCCATGTTCGTCATTCGGTTCCTGTCCTTGGACCCGGGTTTTGACGATTTCCTTCGCCTTGCGACGACAGTTACCGACAGTGAGGGGGTTCAGGCGGTCCACGCAGTCGACTTGGCCGAGACGACGACGGCGGTCGGCTACGAATTGCCCTTTAGCGAGTTTGTATTCGACGATCCGTCAGGCAGTCCAGGCGGCGACCCGCTGGACGTGCTCAAAGACGCGCAGACAATCCAGTTTACCTTCAATGCCCATGACATTCCGATCAGCAACGTCGATTTCAGTATTGTGAGTATCTCGACGATCCCGGAGCCGGCGGCGGCCGTGCTCGGCCTGATCGGGCTTGCTGCGGTCGCGCTGTTCTGGTCTTCGCGGGCCAGCCGGCTCACGCGCCGTGATCCGCGCTACCGATAACCGATGGCAGCCGGAACTGCATCGTTCCGCCTGTCGAACGCCGTCCGCGAATCTCTGCGAGACGTTGCTTTCACAACACGGAAACACTGGGCGATAGGAGCCCAACACCGTCATGGCCTTGCCGCCGATCCCATGGGAAGGCCGAAGCTCGGCCCCTGAAATCGTCATATTCGGATCAGGTGGTGTTTCCCTTGCAGGCCGTTGGCGGTCCCGGAACGTTGCGATCTGCCCGCATTCGGCCCCGAAATGGCCCGCTACGAGGGTAATCGTTGCGTGTCAAGCAAGTTTCTCTGCTGGCCGGGAGTGGGCGGCGTGATATAATGAATTCGAGTTGGGTCCGTATAGCAAAGGGAACCGGATGAAAACACTCAACGTTCGCCTTTTCGTCATCCTCGCCGTTTCGACCGTCGTTGTGGCCGGGGCCGTATATGTATTGCATGGCTTTCAGGTTCGCCGCAACGCCGGGGTTTTTCTTGACCAGGCGCGCAAATCGCTTGCCGAGGCCGAGGCGATCGAAGGCGACTCCGAGGAAGAGACCGCTGCCAAGCGAGAGAAACTCTACAACGCCGTGCGCAACTATACGTGGTTCGTCCGCATGAGGCCCGATAACGTGGACGCGCTGGAGGAGCTGGGCGGCCTCCAGATGGATGTGCTCCAGTATCCGCAAGCGCTCGGAACGCTGGAGCGAGTCGTCCGGTTGGATCCGAGCCGATCCGACGCCCGGCGCAAGCTGGTCGATATCACGATGGCGTTCGGTCGCTTCGAAGATGCCAAAACCCACCTGCAACAATACTTGCTGAGGGAGGATCCGAAAAATGCCGAACTGTACGAGCTGCTGGGCATCTGCCAGTTGATGGAGGGCAAGAATCGGGACGCCGTGAAGACGCTGGAGAAGGCGATCGAATACAATCCGTCGCAACTCCAGGCGTATCGCTATCTTGCCGTGGCCCTGCGTTTTCGGCTTCAGGAGAATGAGGCTGCCGACGAGTGGATTCGCAAGATGATCCAGGCGAATCCGCAATCGTTTGAGGCCCAACTGCTGGCCGGCAACTATTTCCAGACAACCGAAGCCTTCGAGGAAGCCATTGCCCATGCAAGGAAAGCGATCGCGCTGGCGCCCGACAACCGCGACGGCCTGTGGCTGATGGCCCAATGCGAATTGGGCCTGGAACACCTGGAGGAAGCGCGCCAGTATGCCGTGAAAGGCATCGAAGAGTATCCCGACCACATCCCCATGTACGCCATTGCCGCCGACGTTGCCCTGCGAGAAGGCAAGCGAGATGAAGCTATTGCGTTCATCACACGAGGACTCGGCGCAACCGATCGTGCCCCCCAGTTGCTTTGGTATCTCGGCAATCTGTACCTGGACGGTGGCGAGTTGAGCATGGCGAAGAAGATGGTCGCCGAGCTGAAAGACACCGACTTCTCCGAGGCGCGCACAACCTATCTGGAAGCGCGGCTTGCCATTCAGGAGGGGCTATGGCAGGATGCCGCCCGCAAGCTGGAACGGATTCGCAGCCAGCTCGCCCAATGGCCGAACCTGATGAAACAGGCGGACTACTGGCGAGGGCGCTGCTATCAGCATCTGGGCGACCGGAAGCAGGCGGAGGCCGCGTACCGGAACGCATTGAGTATCGATCGAACGTTCGGCCCGGCGCGTGCCGCCCTGGCGGACCTGATGGCCGCCAGCGGAGAACTCGACGAGGCCGTTGGCGAGTTCGGCCAGATGCTACGCATGGCCGATCCCACGCCTGCCGGCCTTGCCCATTATGCCCGACTCAGCATCCTGCGCACGCTTCAGCTTCCGGCCAAGGAGCGCAACTGGGCGGCCGCCGAGCGCGCGATCGGCGAATTGGAGAAGGCGGCGCCCGGCTCGCCCGATGCGGTGCGGCTGCGCGCCGAGGTCCTCCTGGCGCAAGACCAGGGTGAGGCTGCCGTCAAGCTTGTTACTGACGCCCTGGAGAAGAATCCCGACGAACTCGGACTGTGGCTCACCCGCATTGCCTTGGCCATGCGGATCAAGGAATGGGACGATGCGGAACAGCTTCTCGCACAGGCGCGCGAACGATTCGGCGACGTCGTCCTGCTCCGGCTGGTCAAGGCGCGTTACCTTGTCGGCCGTTACGGAGCGAAGGCCTCCGATGAACTCCGCTTCCTCGCTGACGGGCTCGACCAGTACCCGGAACAGCAACGCTATCAGCTCCTTCTCGGCCTGATCAGCGCCGCCCAGCAGGTGGACAACTGGGATCTGTCCAAACAGTGGGCATTGAGACTGGTCAAGCAGCAGCCGGGGAACCTGGGCGTTCGTGTCGCCCTGTTCGAGCAGGCGATGCGCGAGAAGGACATTGCCGGCATGAAAGAGCAGTTGGCCGCCATCAAGGACATTCAGGGCGAAGGGGCCCAATGGCTCTATGGGCAGGCCGTTCTTCTGACCCTTGAGGCCGAGGATGGGAGCGACGCGCGATTGCACCAGGCGCTCGGATTCCTGGAACGCGCGGCCGAGCAGCGCCCGCGATGGTCCCGAGTGCCGCTGCTGGCCGCCGGAATCTATGAGCGACAGGGACACTACGAAGAGGCCTTGGATCACTATCGCACCGCAGTCGACCTGGGCGAAACCAGCACCGCTGCATACCGCCATTTCATCCAGCTTCTTACCCGGCGCGGCCACTTCCAGGAGGCCCAGGAACGGCTCCGCCAACTGGACCAATCGGACTCCGAACTCTCCTCGGACCTTGAACGCCTGCGCGGCGGCGTGCTCGCCAGCGCCGGCCAATTGGACCAGGCATTGAAGCACGCGAGAATGGCCGCGGCCGACTCCAAAGAATATGCGGACCACCTCTGGTACGGCCGCCTGGCCGCCGCCACCGGCCAGCGAGAGAAGGCGGCAGGAAACGACGATGCCGCCAAACTGAACTGGGATGAAGCGGAACGAGCCTTCCGCCGCGCCGTGGAATTGGAGCCGAATGCCGCCGATGCCCGACTCTCCCTCTTGCAGTTCTACGTTATTTCCGAACAGAAGAATCCGGCCGCCGCGCAGCTCGATCAGATCCGAGAGCAGGTTGCCCAGCCCGAACGCGCGCTGGTGCTCGCCTCGGCCTACGAACTGCTCGGAGAACCCGGTAAGGCGGAAGAGCAATACCTGGCCGCCAGGAAGGCACAGCCCGACGATCCTCGCGCCGCCCGGGCCCTGGCCGAATTCTACTGGCGAACCAACCGGTCGGAGCAGGCTGAGGAGCTGGTGCGCCAAGTGATGCAAGGCGACGCCATCCGCGCCGACGACGGCGACCGACGCTGGGCGCGACGCCTCCTCGCTCGAATCCTGACCGCACGAGGCGGCTACCGGAATCTTGTGGACGCCACGAAGCTGATCGACGAAAACCTGAAACTCGGCGAAAACGAAATCGATCGCCGCATGAAGGTGGCGCTCGATCAGGCGCATCCAAGCCGCGCCAATCGCGAAAAGGCCATCGAGGCGCTCGAACGCATCGTGGCCGGACAAGGTCAGAAGTCGCCGGGCGACGCCCTCGGACTCGCCCAGCTTTATCTGGCCGCCGGCAATTGGGCGAAGGCCCGACCGCTACTCCGCGATCTCGTGGCCGAACATCCCGGCGAACTCC
Organism: Thermoguttaceae bacterium; assembly: GCA_040772845.1. Lineage (GTDB taxonomy): Bacteria > Planctomycetota > Planctomycetia > Pirellulales > Thermoguttaceae > PWXP01. The sequence goes on along the minus strand of JAXGXG010000001.1, from coordinate 1,177,566 downwards.
GCTACCTCGCAACCTTCGTCGAGGCAATGCTGAAAAACAACGAAACTGTCGACGTGCAGCCGTACCTCGATCAGTTGGTCGCGGCCGCTCCGAATAACCTTGGCACGGTCAATTTGCAGGCGGAAGCATTCTTCCGCACCAAGCAGTACCAGAAGGCGCTCGATCTGCTGAAGGAATTCGTCGATCGAAAGGACGCCGAGCCGGCAGACGGGCCGGTCCGCCTGCGCGCGGTGGCCGGCGTTCTGGAGCAATTCGTCAACCGCTTGCGCGAAGCCAAGGAGAGCGCCTGGGCGCGCCAGTTCATGGACGCGGCCGAGCCGCTGTATCGGCGATATGTCCAGGCGCAGCCTGAGCATGAGCTTGTCATGGCCGCCTTTCTCGCGCGCCAGGGCCGGACCGCCGAGGCCGTCGATATGTTCGAACGGCGATGGTCGTCCCTCACGCCCGCAAACCTCGCCCAAATGGCGGCAATCCTGCTCAATAGCGAAGCCGCAACCGAAAGTCACATCGAGCGGACGGAACGCATTATCAAGCGAGCCCTCGAAGCCAGTCCCGATGCCGCTGCTTTGCACCTCGTCCTGGCCGATGCGCGAACCGTACAGGGACGTTACGACGAGGCTGAAGAGCATTATCGCGCCGTCCTTCGCGAGCACCCGAACCATTCCGTCGCGCTGAACAACCTGGCCGTCTTGCTCGCGCTGCAGGGAATCAAGCTGGACGAGGCCAAGCAACTGGTCGACCGGGCCATCGAAGCGTCCGGACCGGTTGCCGCCCTGCTCGATTCGCGCGCAACCGTCTACAACGCGCGCGGAGAATACGGCAAGGCACTCGCCGATATCGATCGCGCCCTTGCCGAAGAACAGTCGCCCGTCTGGCTGTTCCATAAGGCGCAGATCTGTTTCCGGGCAGGCAAGAAGCAGGCGGCGGCTCAGGCCTTAGGCGAAGCACACTGGAAGGGCCTGAAACCCGACATGCTCCAGCCGCTTGAAGTCGCCGAGTATCAGAAGATGCAACGCGCGCTGCAGAAGAAGTAACGCCGCGCCGCACCCGCCGAAACAAACGTAACCGTTCACCGGGGGCTGTCCCCCTCGCATGCAGTGGGGAGAATGGCTTGCGCCGCCGACCCATGAACGGCTACAAACAAACATCGCTGTTGTTTTGCCTGCCGGATTCGCTCTGCAGCGCTCGCGCTAGCCGTCCGGCGGCCAACCTGGACGGTACTGCTTGCCCAACAGCGCGTTGGCTTCCTCGCAGTTGGTAACCCGGCCGGCTTTGCCGTCGTATTCGATCTTCTTGCCGACGCGATACCCCGTCAGCCGAATCGCCGGCCGCCAGTCGTTGGCCGGATGCTCGAAGGCGGCCGTCAGATTGACGGGCGTTACTCTCGGATCGAACTCATGGCCGGTTCGCAGGAACGCAGAGACAATCAGGCATATCTCGATCCCCCTGGCGCCCCACCTACCGTACGCAGGTAACTTCGACCATGTCACACTATGGCTCCGCAGGTTTAGAGAGAATCGTCGTAGTAACCAATAAGTCTTCTCCGGAACATTGTGGCAGCCGTTGATTCGGGATCTTCTGCTTCCTCTCCAAAAACTTGGGATCAAGCGCCAGGACTATTCTTGACGCAAGCGAATTGACTGGCCCCCGGTCGAAATCGGTGATTCGGTCTTTGCGAGACTTCGCCGGGCACTGCAACAAATCAGGGGACTGTTGGCTCGTTTGGAATTCCCGCAGGCTGGACATGATTCTTCCGAAGGCACTGGTATTATCGGCAATGATGGGCTTCTTGGGTAGAGGCTTCAAGGTTTGGCCTGGTGGCGTTTTCGGAATGACGCCTTACTTGGAGGGCTCGAAAAAGAACTCCTCGGTACACCGGCTGGTTGAACCTATTCCCTGGAAGAGATAAATTGACTGTGTTCAGGTGCAGATTTGTGAGGGCTTTATGGAACTCTTCCAGAACACGGGCTCCGACCGAGTCATCGACCTGATTCGCTTAGCGCTCGCCCCGGGGTATCGACTCGATTTGGTGACCGTAGGGCTGTCACGGTTCATGTTTGCCGATACGGCCCGCTACCTGCACCACAGACGGACTCATCTGGTCGTCCGGCCGGAAACCAATGGCGAGGGACGGCCGTGAATGGCAAGAAGAAGATCTTTATCAGTTCGGTCCAAAAGGAACTTGCCGCTGAGCGGCGGGCGCTGAAGGACTATATCCAAGGCGACCCCTTCCTGGGACGAGTCTTCGAGGTCTTCCTGTTCGAGGACCTGCCCGCTTCTGGAAGTCGATCCGACAGAGTCTATCTCAAAGAGGTTGACCGTTGCGACGTCTACCTGGGCCTGCTGGGCAGCGAGTACGGCCATGAGGACGCCGAGGGTCTCTCGCCTACGGAACGCGAGTTTGACCGCGCCACTGCGACCGCCAAAGAGCGGCTGGTATTCATCAAGGGCGGCAACGACTTCGTCCGCCACGCGAAGATGCAGGCCCTCGTGCGCAAAGCTGGATCGCTGTTGATCCGCCGCCGCTTTGTGAGCATACCTGAGCTGATGTCGTTGGTTTACGCCAGTCTGGTGGAATACCTCGTCCGGGTCGGGATGGTTCGCACCCGGCCCTTTGATGCGGCAGCCTGCCCCGACGCGACGATCGATGACCTTTCTCGAGGGAAGATCCGCGAATTCCTAGCCCGTGCGCAAGCCGAGCGGAACTACCCTCTTGGTCTTCGCACGGCCACCGCGAAAGCCCTGGCCCATCTGAACTTGCTCGACAACGGGCAGCCAAATCATGCGGCCGTTTTGCTTTTCGGCAAGCAGCCCCAGCGTTTTCTCATTACATCGGAAGTGAAATGCCTTCAGTTCGAGAGCACCACCGTCGCCAAGCCAATCCCGGACTATCAAGTGTTTAAGGGGACCGTGTTCGAGCTTGTGGATCAGGCGGTTTTCTTTGTCATGTCGAAACTAGCAGCCGCAGTCGGCACCCGTTCCGAAAACGCCCGTGCCCCTGTGACCTACGAACTCCCTCGCCCAGCGGTCGCCGAGGCCATTGTCAACGCCGTCGCCCACCGGGACTATGCTTCCAACGCTTCTGTCCAGGTCATGCTCTTCGCCGACCGGCTGGAGGTCTGGACCCCCGGCCGGCTGCCGCCGTCGCTGACACCCAAGGCCCTACGGGCTCCTCACGCTTCGATCCCGCACAACCCGCTCATCGCCGAGCCGCTGTTCCTCAACCGGTACATTGAGAAGGCGGGGACAGGCATCCTCGACATGATTGGGCTATGCGAGGCAGCCGGACTACCCACGCCTGAGTTCCGGCAGGAAGGCGGCCAGTTTATCCAGACGCTGTGGCGGCCCAGGAGGGGCGCGTTACACGTGACACCGACCCAGTCACCGACCCAGTCGAGCGACCCAGTTATGCGACTCTTACAGGCACTGCAATCCGGGGAGAAGTCATCCGGCGAACTTCGCCAACTGCTAGGTGTCAAGCACCGGCCCACATTCCGCGAGAACTATCTCCACCCCGCCACTAGCCAAGGGCTTGTCGAGCTTACCCGCCCGGAAAAGCCTACCAGCCGGCTCCAGAAGTATCGGATTACCGACAAGGGACGCGGCTGGCTGACGGCGCACGAGGGGAAGGGGTCGTAAAACAAGGGAAGCTAGGGACGGTGACGATTCCATGTTCTAGCTCTCGGCGAAGGAAGTCGACGGGATGCGGTCGCACATTACGACCGCATCCAAATGGAACGTGCTTGGCCAAAGCTGCAATCATGTTACGTCGCTTGCAGAGGGCTGTATCCATCGGCCGACGTCCGCCGAATGGCTCGCTCTGCAGCGATCGCGTTACCCGTCCAGTGTCCAACCTGGGCGGTACTGCTTGCTCAACAGTGCGTTGGCTTCATCGCTGTTGGTAACCCGGCCGGCTTTGCCGTCGTACTCGATCTTCTTGCCCACCCGATAGGCAACCAGGCCCAGCAGCATCTGCTCGATGGCCGTGCCGCTGTAGTCGAAGTCGCACGACGTCTTCAGATCTCCCTTGCAGGCGTTGATCCACTGTTGCTGGAAGCCGCCCATCGGGGCAATCCGCTGCTCCTCGGGCCGCGGCGTGTAATGCTTCAGGTCGCCGCCGGGTAGCGGCAGGAGATTATGGCTGCCGAAATCGGCCGTCAGATGCCCCTTGTCGCCGACGAACAGCACGCCGTGACCGATTCCGGAAACGTCCACGCCGTCCTCCAGCCGGCTCGGCTTGTTGGCGCCCTGATACCACGTCAGCCGAATCGCTGGCCGCCAGTCGTTGGCCGGATGCTCAAACGTGGTCGTCAGGTCGACCGGCGTTACTTCCGGATCGAACTCCTGCCCGGTCCCTTCGGCAGACGTCGGCAGACCGGCGTCGATCGCGTTCCAGGCGAGGTCCATCGTGTGGCTGCCCATGTCGCCGATCTGACCGCTGCCGAAGTCCCAGTACATGTTCCAGCTCAGGCAGTTCGCGCCGGGGCCGCCTGCAAAATAGCCCGGATTGTACGGATGCATCGGCACCGGTCCGATCCAGAGGTCGTAATGCAAGTTCTTCGGCGGCTCGCCCTGGGCCGGCAGATAGCCGTCGCGGCGGATTTGCCGGTTGCCCCACACGTGGACGCGTTTGAGCTGGCCAACGGCCCCATCGCGGATCATCTCGCGCACGCGGTCGAAGTTCGGACTGGCGTGCCGCTGCGTGCCCACCTGCGTGGCAAGCTTGCCTTTCTTCTTCAGGTAATTGGCCCGGACCACGCGTGCCTCGTGGACCGTATTGGCCAGCGGTTTTTCACAGAAGACGTGCAGATCGCGGTTCAGTGCCCAGTTGGCCACGAAGGCGTGAGTGAAGTCGGTCGTACTGCAAACGACGGCGTCGAGGTCTTTCTGTTCGAGGCATTTGCGCCAATCGACGTAGGTCCGCGCGCCGGGAAACTCCTTCGCGGCGGTTGCGATATGATCCTCGTTGATATCGCACAGCGCGACGACATTCTCCGGACGGACCGCGCCGAAATGGGCCAGTGCGCGGCCCCAGCAGCCGATCATGGCGATGTTCAGCTTGTTGCTGGGCGCATCGGGACCGCCGTACACGCCGCCAGGCAGAATGGTCAGGCCGAGTCCGACCGTCGCGGTCGACTTCAGAAACCGCCGCCGACCGGCGGCGCGCTGCGAGAGATTCCGACTGGTAGTCATGATCCGTGGTCCTTGCACTTGGGGTGGGCTATTCAGATTCTTCAAGCCGGGAACCGCTCCCAGCCGATCGTGCCCCGAGTATACCGCGCCGGGCAGGCGTGTGCCAATCGTTGCGATGCTTCGAAAGGCGGTACTTCCGGCTTCACCCGCCTTCTCCGCGAGACTCCCAGTTCGCGAATTGCGTCGTGTCGGAAAATCCTGCACTCTCGAAGCCCCGTTCAGTTTGAGGTTCATCGAGCGCAGGCCAAAGGGGGGGTAAACCGCTTCGTGCCCCACGCCGGACGGTTGCGTGCACGACCTGAACTCCAACTTGTGGAATCCCGAATTTCCCATCACTTCCATCCCTTGCAATTCGCGTAGTCGTGGATATAGTGGGCGTTAGGCGGAGTGGTACAGTATCGTCACACTCGCCGACTCGCGGCCTGTGGTGTTGCGGGTCGGCAGGTGCGAGTGGCCTTTTCGACGACGGGGGAGGTGCCGATGCGATCCCTGACTCTTCTGGCGTCTGTTTGCGTGCTGCTGTTCTGTGCGGCTTCGGCTCAAACCGCCTGGCTGACCGGCTACGACTATCGGCAGGAGATCATCGTGTTGCCCTCGATGACCTCGGCCGACCTGACCGAGTATCCACTGCTGGTCAAGATTACCGACCAGCAGAACCAACTCTTCGCAAACGCGAACTCGGCGACCGGGGCTGACATCGTCTTCACAAAGGCCGACGGAACCACGCCGCTTGCGCGCGAGATCGAGTACTACAGCAACGCCGGCACCAAGGAACTCGATGCCTGGGTGAAGACCGACGTATCCGCCTCGGAGCTCACGCGGCTGTACATGTATTACAAGGGCGCCGACGCGCCCAACTCGACGGACGCCTGGAACTCGAGTTACAGAATGGTGCAGCACCTCGAAGAGAATCCCAGCGGGGCCGGCAAGCCCATAAGGGACTCAACCGCAAACGCGAATGACGGCACACCCGTCACCAGCATGAGCAGTGGCCAACAGGTGATGGGCAAGGTAGGCGGCGCACTCCAGTTCATACGCTCCAGCAGCAACAGGATCGACTGCGGAAACGATTCTTCCCTCTACCCCGCCGATGTCACCATGGAGGCCTGGGCGAAAGCCGATACGCGACACGACTGGACCGGCATCGTCACCAACAAGCCTTCGTGGGGCACGGGCGCCAACCTGATGTTCAGGGTCAGTGCGCTGGACTCTATCGCATCTGGGATCAACGGCGTCTACTTGTCGACGACCTGGGCTCCCAATACGGATCAATGGTATCACGTTGCCGTTACTCACAGCAGCGCGGACAACAAAAACTACCTATACGTGGATGGGAAGCTGGAAAACAGCTTCACCGGGGCGCTCACGTACGCCGCCGGACCGCCGAACACGGTAATCGGCTCCTTCTACACCACCGGCAGCCTGGCGTTCAATGGCGCACTCGACGAGATTCGCATCTCCGGCGTTGCCCGCTCCGCCGAGGAGATCGCAGCCACATTCAAGAATCAGAACGATACCGGCGTCTACCAGGTGAACTCCAGCGAGCAGACGCAAGGCGGCTTTCTGAAGGATTACAGGTACCGCCAGGCGATCACCGTCAAGGCCGGCGCCACCGCGGCCGACCTGGCCGACTTCCCAGCCCTGGTGCACATCACCAACGGCGCTAATGGCGTGTTCGCCAATGCCGCCTCGCCCCAAGGTTACGACGTCGTCTTCACCGCGGCCGACGGGCTGACCAAGCTCAACCACGACCTGGAGACGTTCAACAAGGCGAGCGGGTCGGAGGAGCTTGCCGCCTGGGTCAATACGCCGCTTTCCAAGGATCACGATACGGTCATCTACATGTACTACGGCGGGCCCGACCTGGGCAACCCGAGCTCGTCGCAGACCTGGGATAGCCATTACATGATGGTGCAACACCTCCAGGAGGATCCCGGCGGCACGGGCCCGCAGATGATCGACTCCACTTCGCACGGCAACGACGGCACGGTGGTGGGGACGGCCGCCGGTCACCTGCAGCAGGTCGCCGGCAAGATCGGCGGCGCACTCGATTTCGACGGCGCCAACGTCCACGTCAACTTCGGCAACGATGACACCCTGCGGCCCGCCACAATCACGATGGAGGCCTGGGCCAACGCGGATGTGCTGGACAAGTGGAACGGTATCATCACAAACAAGTACACCTGGAGCGATGGCATCAACCTGCAAATGGGGACTGAACAGGAGATATCTGCGTTGACCGGCTCCGGCACCAATTACACGTACGTGAAGACCACCTGGAATCCGGACGAGGATACCTGGTACCATCTTGTCGCAACCTACGACGGCGCCGATACGCGATTGTACGTCAATGGCGTCCTGGAGGCCGTTTCCGGGCAGGACCTCGGGTATTACCCGACGGACCAAGACACCCTGCTGGGCCGTTTCTATACGCCGAACACCGGGTTACTATGGAACGGCATGATCGACGAGGTTCGCATCTCGGACACCGCCCGCAGCCTCGACTGGATCGCAGCCCAGTACCGGCTGATGTCGGACCAGGCCGCCTACGTGACATTGGGCGCCGAGCAATTCCTCCCCGAGCCGAGTTCGCTAATCCTGCTGGCTTTGGGCAGCTTGGCTCTGCTGCTTCGCCGCCGAGTCAATCGCGGCACTCAACCATCCCAATGACGACGGATGCCCCCGACCACCTGTTCGCCCGCCGCGAAGTGGCGACAATCGGGAGCTTCCTCGGCATGGTATCCGGCAAGCCAGAGGGCAGAATGGTCAGGCCGAGTCCGACCGTCGCGGTCGACTTCAGAAACCGCCGCCGACCGGCGGCACGCTACGAGAGATTCCGAGTGGTGGTCATGATCCGTGGTCCTTGCACTTGGGGTGGGATATTCAGACTTCTTCAAGCCGGGAACCGCTCCCAGCCGATCGTGCCCCGAGTATGCCGCGCCGAGCAGGCGTGTGCCAATCGTGGAGCAGAAGTGTAGGCTTGCCTCTTGCGCTTCAGCAGACCGGCTGTCCGCCCCCCCCCCCCAACTCACTCTTGACACATCTAACGGACTTTGACAGAACTACAGTCGCATCTGCTAGTGCACGCGCAGAACGACTGATTTCGCAGATATGGTGGGCAGTACGGTCTGGCGAAGCGTGTGGCTCTTGTGTTTTGGTCGCCTATTTGATGAGGAACGTTCTTGCAGGCAGCTCGAAACGAACCACAATGTACCTGATGTATGCAGATGAGAGCGGAGATTGCGGGATGCCAAGGGATGGGTCGCCGTCGCGGCTGTTCTGCCTGTCAGGCTTGGTCGTCCACGAATTACGATGGCGAGACACTGTAGAGGAGTTGGTTCGCTTCCGGCATTGGATCAAACAAAGATATGGCGTCTACCTCGACGCTGAAATTCATGCTGCCGCGATGATCAACAAGCCGGGCAAAGTGGATCCATCGCTTAGAAAACTTCGGAAGTATGAACGGCTTGCCATTATCCGCCATTTTGCAGATAAGATCAAAACGCTTGCCGATGTGAGCATCATCAACGTCGTCGTGGACAAGCAAGGTAGAGTACCGAACAAAGATGAGGTTTTCCGCTGGGCTTGGTATTCGCTCTTTCAACGATTTGAGAACACGATCCGCTGCGGCAATTTTCCTGGCCCAAAGAACCCACACGAACGTGGTATCGTTTTCCCCGACGATACGGATGGCGGCAAGCTCAAGCGATATCTCAACGACATGCGGCAAAGCAATCCACTGAGAATCCAACAGCAACACGGCGCGTTTGCTTACAAGAATGAACCAATTCAAGTAGTCATCGAAGATCCCGTATTGCGAGACTCTCGCGATTCCTACTTGATCCAAGCCGCCGATTGCGCAGCGTTCTTGCTCAAGCAAAGCATCGAACCGTCATCCTACATGAAACGGCACGGCGGGAATGCCTATCTGCGGCGGCTCGAACCTGTACTCTGCAAACAGGCTTCTACCAAAGATCCCGCACAACTTGGGATTGTCCGGCTTTGATTGAGCGCAAAAAAATGGGGCCCTCGCGGGCCCTGGTGGATCCTACTACCCGGACTTACCCGGGGTTCAGATCCTATTTAACTCTACTCCAATCCATCGGATAAAACAACCCGCATCTTGAGCCACCACACAGCCGACCTCTGGCCAAGAATACATCCCGGTTAGTGTCTATTGGAAAGCGATCCACCTGGATTGCTAGAAGTGCAAGTGCGGCTTTGGATGAGACTCGACTTTCCGAAGCAAGACCGCCGACGCACACTAACGAACGCAACCTCTTACCCCACAATACCTTACAAGCGGAGGGCAAGGGATTCGAACCCTCAACCGGTTTCCCGGCGCCTGATTTCGAGTCAGGTTGCTAACCATTCGCGTACCCTCCGGAGGGGCGGTGCGGCCTGACGCTTACACGCCCGAATGCACGCCCTGGCCCGCGCGATGGCGACGGGCCATGTGTTCAATTCTAGAACAGCAGATGCCCAACGACAAGGACCCCACGATCAGACCCGCTCGTTTTCGTTCCCCAGCCGATCGCCAGGCTGAATACGATGCCCGCGGAGGAACTCGGCGACAGGCATCATACGCTTGCCGGCCGGCTGGACCGCACGCGGCGCGACGGCGCCCTCGCCTGCGGCAATGACAAGTCGATCGCCAGTCACCTCGATCACCGTGCCAGGCGCAGTGGCGGGGCTATCGTGATTGTCGGCAACATCCAGGGGGCCAAGGATGAGCCGAATCGGGGGTACATCCGGCCGGAGCCACCACGTATAGCAGCCGGGCCAGGGGTCCATCGCGCGGACGTGGTTCTTCAGCGCGCCGGCCGGGCGCGACCAATCGAGGATCCCGTCCGATTTCTTCAACCGGGGCGCACGACTCGCCTGGGCAGGATCCTGCGGCATCGCTTCCAGACGCCCTGCCTCCACGGCATCGATCGAGCGTCGCATGAGCCAGCCACCCAGTTCGGCCAGCCGGGGCTCGAGCTGCGAAGCCGTCTCGTCCGCTCCGATATCGATGCGCGCCTGGGCAATGACCGGCCCGGCATCGACCCGAGGGGTCATGTGGATTACGCTTACGCCCGCCTCCTGCTCGCCGTGGTACAAGGCCCAGTTGATCGGCGCCGCCCCGCGATACTTCGGCAGGAGCGAGCCGTGCAGATTGACGCCACCCAATCGGGCCGTTGCCAGCGTGGCCGCCGACAGGATCTGGCCGTAGTCGCACACGATGAACAGGTCGGCCTGGAGTTGGGCTAGCTGGGCACGGAAGACCTCGCTATTGATGTCTTCCGGATCGAGAATCGGGACGTCGTTCTCCCGGGCGACATCGCGTATCGGACTGACCGGGGCGACCAGCTTCCCCCGATGCCGGCGCAGCGGCGAGGTAACCAACGCGACCACGGCATGGTGCGTCTGGAACAACGCTCGGAATGTCGGCACGGCAAAGGGGCCGGTTCCCATCATGACCAAATCCATAATCTAACATCGTAGGCCAAACAGGCGAAAACGTCGAGTACGGTGGGCGAAACTCACGGATTCCGAGCGAAGAATCACTCGCCACACGGCCCGAATACACCGGATGTCCCGAACAAACCGCTATTATGGAGAATCGCACGACTCTGCCGCGGGGGCCTCGCCGCCAGGCAACTCGTCGGCGGCTGGGGCCTCAAGCGGCCCGCGCACTGCCGGTTTCGGGCAACCATGTACTACCACGTCGCAGCAATCCGGTTCTCGCCTTCCGCCCCCAATCGTCAAGCGGTGGCTCGAGACGTAAGCCCCACCACCGCCCCATGCGATAGGCTTTCCGCCTCTCCGTTCCAAACCGATCCGCGCCCGCACTTCGTGCGCGCATCGAACCGATTGCACCCCAAGCACCTTGTCGATTCCGTCTGGAAGGTTCACCACTCGGAGAGCGGGACGCACCGATGCGGCCATAATCCGCGAGTCGGTCCCGAAGGGACGTCGCTAAGCAAGCCCAGGGTGGAGCCGATGCGAGGAACGAGCGAGGCGCAACCCTGGGTTACGAGAACAACGCGAAGTAGAAGCCCGAAGGGCTGGCCCTAACTCTCTGTTGGCTTCGTCAATTCCATCACTGTCTTCTTCTGGGGCTTCATCTTCGATGACCTTGAGTGCCTCAGCAAAGTCGGCAGGAGAAGGTCACCGGTGGAGTTCCTATGGAGTACGGTGATTCATCACCGTTGTTCGTCTGCGCCGCGCTCGGCCCTGACCGTGCAAGGACCTCTCCGAGTTGCCTCCGCCGCGTTCGTAGTTCCGCCTTCAGGCGGTCTGTCCTTTCCGGCTGAAGCCGGGACTCCAACGGGTAGCTCGCACCTGGAAAAGGCCACCGGACGGCCTCGTCGCACGACTCTCCGAGTCGATTCGTGTTCCTGATGATCTGGAAGAGGAAGGAACGCTGTTCCTCGTCAAACCACACGAATCGCAAATGAACGCTTCGCCTTCCGCGGTATACAGCAGACGCCGAACCGGCAAAGTGGCCTGAAACTGGCCCTTGCATTTTTCAGGATTTGTGATAAGGTAAGTGCGTGCTTCGGCGATGACGTTCATGCATCGCCCTCTTCGTCAAGGTAGGGCGGGTCGAGGTACGAGACCCACCACCACCCCATGCGATAGGCCTTCCGCCTATCCGTTCCAAACCGATCCGCGCCCGCACTCCGCGAGCATCGAACCGATTGCACCCCGACCTTCTTCTGCGCCCCTTCCGCGCGCCCATGGCTCGCGCCGTCGCGCAACGAACTGTCAGGAGCCTCAACCGTGAACCCGACGAACGTATCGAACAGACACCAGCAACGGCCGCCGTCGCTTGCCCGGCAGGCGTGGAACCTGGCGCGCTCGCTGGCCGAGTTCGTGGCCGACGGCTGCAAGACGGTCAGCGAAACGGAGTACCGCGAGCGGCTGGAGATTTGCGACGCGTGCAAGTACCGTCGCGACACTCGCTGCATGAAGTGCGGCTGCCGCCTCGCGCTGAAGGCCCGCGGCCGCGCCTTCCGCTGCCTGGCCGGAAAGTGGCCTGAAACTGGCTCTTGCATTTTTCAGGATTTGTGATAAGGTGAGTGCGTGCTTCGGCGATGACATTCATGCATCGCCTTCTTCGTCAAGGTAGGGTGGGTCGAGGTACGAGACCCACCACCGCCCCCAATCGTCAAGCGGTGGGTCGAGACGTAAGACCCACCACCGCCCCATGCGATAGGCTTTCCGCCTCTCCGTTCCAAACCGATCCGCGCCCGCACTTCGTGCGCGCATCGAACCGATTGCACCCCAAGCACCTTTTGCGCCCCTTCCGCGCGCCCATGGCTCGCGCCGCGCACATCTGCATTCAACTGTCCACGAACATCTTGAACTCAAGGAGTCTCTCATGTCGCAGTACAGCTCTTCCGGTAGCGGGTCTTCCGATTGCCCCGACGACGTCATCGTCGATCGAACGCCAAGTCCTTCCTGCGGTCCCTGCGCATCGGAAGGCCGAAGCGAAAGTGGCATTGATCTGCTTTCAGGCCAGCTGACCAACTGCAGCATCGGTCTCGACGCCGGCCATCTTCCGGAAATCCTCTCGGCCGGCTGCGGCGCCGAGGGCTGCAACGAGGTCCAACTCCCCGCCGTAGGACGCGTCGCCTGCGGCGAGGTGATCGAAGTCCACATATCGTCCGACGTCTTCCAGTTCGAACGCCAGGAAGACGGCAGCTACCAGCCGGTGCCTGCCGTGCCCGGCATGTCGCTGAGCGTTGCCTGGGATGGAGTGACCTTCTCGCACAATGGCCGTTCGTGGTCCTTCGCCGATCTCGACGCCATCGACGGTTCGCAGGGGACGTTGCAGCAAGTCACGCTTGCCGGCGGACAGCAGTATGCCGTCACATACGCAGCCGGCGCCCAACGTCCCACGGGCATCACAATGACCGGGGGAAGCACGGGCGAAACGTACCATTTCGATTACGATACAAACGGCCGACTCGAGGTGGTCGGGCACCGTATGCTCGACAGTACGCTCCCCGGCGGCGCTGCCGATACGAAACGCGTGCGACGCGAGTACTTCGCCAGCGACGGCCCCTTCGGCACAACCGACGACGTGAAGGCCGAGTTCATCGAACTGTGGCAGACCAACGGCGACGGCGGCGGGAAGTGGGTGGTTCAGCACGCACGCTACCTGGGCTACTATCCCGCGACGGGCCAGGTTCGCTTCAAGTTCGACCAGCTTCAGTACAACCAACTGCTTGAGAGGTTGGGCATTCACGAACTGAACGAAGCACGGGCCGATCAGGCCGATGTTATCGCTACTTGTGCCGCCGAAACGCTGACCTATTTCGCCGACGGCCGGGTTGCCGAGCATGCAATCGACGGCGGACAGCGCACCTATGCGTTCACAACCGAATACTCGTGCGCCACGGTTGCGCCCAATCTGTGGAATATCAAAACGACCGAAACGTGCACCGACGCCCTGGGCCGCACCCTGTTCACCAAGACCGTCTACATGAACGACCGGGGCGACGTGCTGCTGACCGACCTGGAATCGGACGGCGGCCATTGGCTCGAGTACAAACAGTACGACGATCAATACCGACTCCTTCTCCACGTCCTGCCCTCCGCGTTAGCAGGTTACTCCGATCTTGGCGGCACGCTCGTGCCCGAGTACCGCGAAACGCCGGGCCTCTTCCGCTGCTACGAGTATGGCGAAAGCACAACCGCCGGGCCGGAAACTCCAGGCGACGTCGAAGGGCTGCTCAAACGCGAGTGGCTCAAGAGTCGCCTGTTCGGCAGTGAGGAGGTTGCGATTCGCCAGCGCAGCTACTTCGCCTACTCGGCGGGAGGGCAGGACGTCTTTCCACTCGCCTCGATCACCGAAGATCCCTACTCGCTCGACGCCGCCACCACAAGCTTCGTCTACACGTGGCATGACGGCGCCGTGCAGGTCAAGCGGCGCGCGACGACCCTGCCGTTGATTTCTGCTGCGAAGAACGGATCGGGCGTGGCCGCCACCCGGCTGGAGGAACTCGACACCTGGGGCCGCCCCGTGTGGACCAAGGACGAACGCGGCCGGGTGACCCATCACGTCTACGATCCGGCCACCGGGTTCCAAACGCGCACCATCGAAGACGTCAATACCGACAGCCAGGCCGAACTCGATCCGCCCGCCGGCTTCGAGGGCAACGCCGACGGCCTGCATCGCGTGACCGACCATGAGTACGACAGTGCCGGCCGTGTGGTCGCCACGTTCGGGCCGGAGCACACGGCCGTGGTCGACGGTCAGCCGATCGCCGTGCGCCGGGCCACGTGGACTCGATACCATGAAGGCGCCACGTGGCGCGAGACGCTCACCGCGCAGGGCTATCAGCGCGTGGACGACGAAACCGAACACGTCGTCGGCCCGGTGGCCATCGAGCGGGAACAAATGCGCGTGGAAGGGCGGCGCACCGATTCGGTTCAAGTCGCGTTCTCCGGCACCCGGGCCGAGTTCGACACCCTGGGACTGGCCGGCGTGCTGCGCGACCGTTACGCACGCTGGACGTCGAGCCTCGCCGACCCGTTCGGCCGAGCGCTCTGGTCGCGCGTCTATCACGACGTACCCGAGCAGGGCGACGGCGTGATCAACGTCCATTACGCCCAAACCGGCTACGGGTATGACGCGGTCGGCCGCCGAAACAAGACCACGGCCCCCGGCGGAACCATTACCTGCACCGTGTTCGATAAACTCGGTCGCCAGCGCAAGACCTACGTCGGTACCGACGATTCCGGAGCGACCGACCTGGATCCGACGGCCGACGGTGCGAACACGATGAAGATCGTCGCCGAGCAGGAGTACGACGGCGGGTCCGACGGCGGCAGCAGGCTAATCACCACGGTGTGGCAATACGTCGACGGCGACGACCGCGACGCCAATACCCGGCGGACCGACTATCGCTACGACTGGCGCGACCGCCGTACGCACGAACTGCCCGACGGCCCGCGCAATTACGCCACCTACACCTGCTTCCATCACGACGACCGCGACCGGGTCGTCCAGGTCGATCGCCTGTACGACCACAATGGTGATCTTGCCGCCCAATGGGCCGAGGGCACGTCGTCCGGCGACCGGCTCATTGCACGCGAAACCACCGACTACGACGCCCGCAGCCGCGTTTGGCGCACCACCACGCACGCGGTCGATCCCGACACGGGCACCGTGGGCGACGGCCTGGTCGGCCTCTCGTGGTGCGATGCCGCCGGCAACCCGTTCAAGCAAGTCGCCCCCGGCGCCCGGGCCTTCACCAAGACCGGCTACGACGGGCTCGGCCGCGCGGCGGCCGTCTACATGGGCTACGATCTCAACGAAACGACCGCGGACCTGTACGACGAGGGCGGCGCGGCCCGGTTGCACCTCGACGGCAGCACGATTGTCGAGCAGTCCGAGTCGCTGGTCGACGGGGCGGGCAACTCGATCGGCACGGTCAGTCGGCAGCGGCGCCACGACGCCACCGGTACCGGCGCATTGACCACGCCCGGCGGGGCCCAGCCACGTGCCCGGGTCACCTACGCCGGTTCGTGGTTCGATCCGCTGGGCCGGCAGATCGCCGCGGCCGAGTTCGGCACCGGCCCGTTCGACCGCACGGCACCGGAGAACGAGTCGGCGCCCGCGCGGAGCGATACGGCCCTGGTGACCGAAACCGTGTACAACGCCCGAGGCGAGGCGGCCGAGACGGTCGCCCCGACCGGCCGGATCGACCGGCAGGCGTTCGACGACGCGGGTCGCAGTGTGAAGACCATCCAGAACTACGTCGCGCCCGGCGCATGCGACCCGGAGCATCCGGACCGGAACGTCACGGTCGAGATGGCGTACAACGCCGACGGGCTTTTGACGGAGCTTATTGCCATAAATCCCGCCACGGGAGGGGACGGCCGGCAGGTAACCCGGTACGTTTACGGCACGGCCGTAGGCGGCGCTGCGCCGATGATCTACCGCAACGACCTGCTCCGGGCGGAAATCTACCCCGACAGCACGAACGAAGCCGTGGGAAAATGCTTTGAGGAGGGCGATTCCGGGCTTTTCGACCGGACCGAATACCGCTACAATAGGCTTGGCGAGGTCATCCGAAAGAAGGACCAGAACGAGACGGTTCACGAGTACGAGGTCGAACCGTTCCACGCGTACCTCGATCTGGGCGGCTCGCCGGCGGAAGTGCGTTGCGGGCGTTTGGCGGTCGATCGGGTCACGATCCTCGGCCCGGGCATCGACGCCGCGGTGCGGCGGATCGAGACCCAGCACGATCTGCTGGGCCACGTTGTGACAGTTACCAGCTTCGACGCGCCCACCGGTGGGAACGTCTTGAACCAGGTGGTCCGCGAGTACACCGGCTTCGGCCGGCTCGCCCGCGAGTATCAGGAGCACAGCGGCGTGAAGGACGAAAGCACGCTCTACGTCGAGTACGACTACGCCGGCGCCTCTTCGGGGCTGCGGCCCGTTTCGCTCCGTTATCCCAACGGCCGCCTGCTCCACTATACCTACGGAACCGCCTGCAGTACGGCCGACGTCTTGGGGCGTCTCGACGCCATCCGCGACGACAACGCCCGCAGCCCCGGCGCCACGCTCGCACAGTACACCTACCTGGGGCTCGATACCGTAGTGATCGAAGACTACGTCGAGCCGCAGATCAAGCTCGACCTCTGGGGCGGCACTTCGGCCACGTATCAAGGCTTCGACCGGTTCGGCCGCATCGTCGATCACCGCTGGCGCGACTACGCCTTTTCGGTCGATGCCGACCGCATCCAGCACGGCTACGACCGCGCGAGTAATCGCCTCTGGCGCGCCAACCCCGTGGCCGCCGCGCAGAACCCGGCCGTTTATCTCGACGAACTCTACCGATACGACGGCGTCTCGCAGTTGATCGGCCTTGAGCGCGGCCAGTTGAGCACCGGCAAGGACGCCATCCTGGGCAAAACCTTCGCCGAGGACTGGCGTCTCGACCCCACCGGCAACTGGTCCGCGTTCCGGCAAGATTTGGGCGGCGACGGCACGTGGGACCTCGACCAGTTGCGCAGGCATAACAAGGCCAACGAGGCCACGTCCGTCTCTTCGTGGTCCACACCCGCCCACGACCGCGCGGGCAACATGGTCGCGCTGCCCAAGCCGGCCAGCCCGGTCGATGCGCTCGGCGCGACCTTCGACGCCTGGAACCGGTTGGTGAAGGTCGAAGATGCCGAACACACGGTTGCCGAGTACGCCTACACCGGCGACAACCGGCGTGCGGTCAAGAAGGTCTATTCCGGCGGTGTGGCTAGCGAAACCCGGCACTTCTACTACACGGCTGACTGGCAAACCATCGAAGAGCGCACCGCCTTGGGCAACATCATCGCGGCCGATGCTGACACTCAGTACGTCTGGGGCCCCCAATACGTCGACCACCTGATCCTCCGTGACCGTCAGACCACGACCAGCGGCGCCGTTACCGAGCGACTCTACGCCCTCCGTGACGCCAACTGGAACGTCACGGCCCTGGTCGACATCCTGGGCAATCCCCTCGAACGCTTCACCTACACCGCCTACGGCGCCGTGGAAGTCTGCACTCCCCTCTTCCAACCCACCAGCGCTCCAAGCCTCTACGCTTGGCCCTATACTTACACCACCCGCCGTCTCGATGAAGAAACGGGCTTGATGTACTACCGCAACCGGATGTATCATCCGGAGTTGGGGCGGTTTGTGAGCCGGGATCCGGTGGGGTATGCTGTGGGCGATTTCAGCCTCTACAGATGTGTTAGCAACAAGCCAATAGTATCGATTGACCCTACAGGGCTGAAACCCTGGGAGCCCTGGGACCAAGACGCGCCCGAACGACCTGACTGTTGCTCGGGAAAAAACTGCCAGTGGCGTGGATCCTGGGATGTATGGGCCAGGTTCACTTGTATTTACGGTGAGGCAAAGAGCGAGTTCGAATTTCGTGGTATTGATGATACCGGTTGCGTATACTTGATTGAGGGAACGGGTCGTGGTAGATCGAAAGGTCTAATGTGGGGTTATATCAGCATGAGTTACAAAATAAAGGAGTATCCCGCTAGCTGTGAGTGGCCTATTTGGAAGGGTGCCTTGGTGGCTGCGACCGTCATTGGAGTGGGCGGGTCAGTGGGCATACCGCTCTCGCTTTCAGTCACCGGGGGGATCGCCGGAGAATTTGCGACTGACCTGGGCAATGTTAACGCGGTGTCAGGGTTCAATGTGTTTGCGGGTGGGGTAATTTTTGAAACGGAGGTTCGTGGGGAAGGATTGTCTTGGTGGATCACTGCACCAGTGGCAGCGGCCGAAGATAGGGCGACGGACACGTGAGGGTCAGCACCGTTGCGGAGCTAGGACTCGCACACAGTACTCAACTGCTCTCCGCGACCCGTTTCGCCATTAGAACCAAGTGTGATGAGCCAACGCCGCACGGTGTTGTGATTGCCCCGGTAGGAGTGTTTACCAACTCGCTCGCTAGCATCAGACTGTTGGACTGTCAGGGTGAGGACAATCAATATGATCCGGCGAGTGTTCTTCTGGCTTCGGCGAGTTCCATCTTGGATTTGGGGGATACTTGCCCTTTCGGCTGTGCTGGGGATTCCCAACACCGTGAATACACTCTTGCTGCCTGATGATCCGGTCTTTGCCCGGGTGCAGGTCAGAGCATTGCGGCAAGTTATTCTACAATGCGTCGGAAGCTCGTTGCTGCTGACCGTGTTCGTCGGTCGTGCATGCAACGAAGCACGTGGGGAACAGCAGATGAGCGACGGTTCGCAACATAACATGCACCGGTCTTGCTTGTGGTTGGGTATTGCCGACATCCTGGGCGGGATTGTTATTGTTGTACTGTGCCTATCATTGTGGACATTGTCGGGAATGTGGCTGTTATCGCTGTTGCTCGGAACCTGTTTGTTTCAGGCGCATGTTCTGTACCGTCATCCATCACGAATCAAGATGGGTGCCGCCTGGGTGGCTGTTTGGGTGATCGTTGCTCTAATGGTGCTCATAGGTGTAGGATGAAAAGACGGGCGTGGTCACTCGGCAGCGCAGCAGAGGATGGGAGGTCTGTTGCCCTCTTCTACGCGATTGCGTTGATTAACGCAATCGCGATGACACTGAGATACGCATCCGCTATTCGTACTGGAACACGGGACAGAGCCAGTATTGACACGTCGGGCAGATAGGAGTAGAGCGTTGGCATGCCTCGCACAGTTCGATATGCTCCCCGCGGATTGTGGGGGCAAAGAAAGCGCTGATCAGAACTGGCGGGGAGTAGCGGATGAAAGAGCCGTATGTTAATGGGCTAGCAACCCATACCAACCCCGAGTCATGCGCCAGTGGTGGTAACACCCCGCTTGACACCTATCGAGATATTGGTTCGACTCGCCCGCGAGTATCAGGAGCTTGGGCGGCGTGAAGGACGAGAGTACCCTCTACGTCGAGTACGACTATGCCGGCGCCTCTTCGGGGCTTCGGCCGGCTTCGCTCCGTTATCCCAACGACCGCCTGCTCCACGATGACGAAGGCTACCGATACGACGGCTGAGGTGGCCCTGGTTGTCTAGACCACGGGTTAAGGTTTCTTAGGTGGAGGGGTTAGCGTCCCGCGAGGCCCTTCCCAGGCCTCGCGCGGACGCATACCCTCTACCTCGTATTGGGTACAGGTCGATTTTCCAATTTCTTTCGCGCGATTGATGCAATTTCGATGACATGCCCGCGCGCGTTCATGCGACACCTCGCGGCAGTCGGTACTCTGCGGCTGGCGTGCGGTAGTCGAGCGCCATGTGAATCCGCTCGTGGTTGTAGAACTCGAAGTACCTTCGCAGGCCGCCTGCCAGGTCGCGCGGTGTCCCATGATCGTGCAGGTACACGTGCTCCTGCTTGACCGTCCGCCAAAGCCGCTCGACGAACACGTTGTCCAGCCACCGGCCGCGACCATCCATGCTCACGGCCACGCCCGCCGCCTGCAACCGCCCGGTGAACGCCTCGGCCGTGTACTGCACGCCCTGGTCCGTGTTGAAGACCTCCGGTCGTCCCTGCGACAACGCTTCCTCCAACGCCTCCAGGCAGAACAGGCCGTCCAACGTGTTCGACAGCCGCCACGAAAGCACATACCGACTGTACCAGTCCATCACCACCGTCAAGTACATCCACCCCTGCGGCATGGGCACGTACGTAATGTCGCTCGACCAGACTTGATCCGGACGCACAATCGCCACGTTTCGCAGCAAATACGGGTAGATCCGATGTCCCGCCCCACGCCGCGAAAGACGCGGCTTCGGGTAAATCGCCGCCAGCCCCAGCAACTGCATCAAACGTCGAGCACGCTCCCGGCTGATGCCAAACGTCCGTGCCATCCGCCGGCTGCCGTAGTACGGCGTCGCAACGTACTGCCGGTCGATCTGACGCATCAGCGCGACCGTCTCCGGCGACTCGCCCCGAGGCGCGTAGTACCACGTCGATCGATTCAGTCCCAGTAACTCGCATTGCCGGCGAACACTTACCTTTGGATGATCCGGGTCGATACACTTCCGCTTGAACTCAATCGAGTCGGGCAGCTTTTTTTTCAACCAGGCCAACTCCATCTGGAGCCGCCCGATCTGCTCGTACAGCTCGGCGGTGTCCACCTCCGGGCCACCGCCCTCCCGGCGATGGCCCTCGGCAAACAGCCCCGGTGCTCCTTCCAGAAGCCGCCGCTTCCACTGCCCGATCTGCGTGGCATGCACCCCGTACTGCGATGACAACTGGCTCGCCGTTCGATCGCCTCGAACGGCCGCCAACGCCACTTTCGCCTTCACGGACGCCTCGATCCGCCGACGTTTCGCTCCCATCCTTTGCTCCTTGAAAACTGGCCTAATCTTACACGACATTCGAGCTTATGTCGTGGTCCAGTTTTCCAGGGCCATTTTAGGCGTCTCGCAGCTTGTCGACCTTCAGCGCGGGCAACTCAACGCCAACAAGGACGCCATCACCACCAAAACCTTCGCCGAGGACTGGCGTCTCGACCCCACCGGCAACTGGTCCGCGTTCCGGCAGGACCTGGGCGGCGACGGCGCGTGGGACCTCGACCAGTCGCGCCGCCACAACAAGGCCAACGAGGCCACGTCCGTCTCTTCCTGGGCAACGCCCACGCACGACCGTGCCGGCAATATGACGTCCATGCCCAAGCCTGGCAGCCCAGCCGAGGCATTGGCCACCACCTTCGACGCCTGGAACCGCATGGTCAAGGTGGAGGACGGCGAGGATACCGTTGCCGAATACACCTACACGGGCGACAACCGGCGCGCCGTCAAAAAGGTCTACTCGGGTGGCGTGCTTTCTGAAACTCGGCACTTCTACTACACCGATCAGTGGCAATGCGTGGAAGAGCCGCACCGCCTTGGGCGACATCATCGCGACCGATACTGACACTCAGTACGTCTGGGGCACGCGTTACGTCGACCACTTGATCCTCCGTGACCGTCAGACCACGACCAGCGGCGCCGTTACCGAGCGACTCTACGCCCTCCGTGACGCCAACTGGAACGTCACGGCCCTGGTCGACATCCTGGGCAATCCCCTCGAACGCTTCACCTACACCGCCTACGGCACCATGGAAGTCTGCACCCCCGTCTTCCAGCCAACTGTCAATGGAAGAAACGCGGCCGCAAGCCGAAGCGGCGGGCGGCAAGACCGACCGTCAGGATTTACGCAAGTGCGGCAATCTTGCCGGCCCTAAACGCCACACCACCGGCGTCTCGACGAAGAGACCGGCCTGTTGCTATCGCAACCGGATGTATCATCCGGATCGGGGCGGTTTGTGAGTCGGGATCCGGTGGGCTATCGAAAGTGACGAAGACAGTCTCTACCGGTACTGTGGTGATTGTCCAGCAGATGCAAGAGATGCCTTCGGTTTCGGTGAGGGCGATGATCCTCCGCCACTTTCCGGGATGGTTTCGATGCCACCCTCTCGAATGGTTATCCACGGACGACGACTCGCGAATCAATATCTGGATTGATTCCAACGATCATGTGTGCGATATGAGTGTGTGCAGCGGGTGGCCGAAGTGCTTCATGCATTCCAACAATGCATCCTCGTTGTAACCTCGGCCACGCAACAATCTGACACAATGGCAACGCTTTCAGCTCATTGCGAGCATCTACATTGAATGGGCAGATGCCAATAGATCAATATGGGAGTGTTCCGCATATGGCGTAAGCGAAATGTGCGCAACAGCAGGGCTGAAGCTACCGGGGCTTACACAAGACTGCTGTGATGTTCTGAAACGAGACTCGGAAGATGCGAACGCCAGGCGAAAGGAAGCGTGTGCAGCAGCATCCGGACGGCAACTGTATCCTTGCCCGGATTTCAACCGCTTTCTGGGCAAGACACGTTAGTGTCGACAACCAAACAAACAGGGAGGAAGCGATGCGAAACCTTGCGCTTCTGCTGATTGCTTTACTACTCGTATGGGAAAACTGTGTTGTGTGGGCGGCTGATGCCAATCTCGGCGAAGCCGCCGCGGCAGCCAAACTGGAGGCGTCTCGCTGTGTGCTTGATTATGCCGAGCGAGATGGCATCAAGACGGTCGTGGGTGTAGTCATAGGCCGGGCCATGATTGACAAGATGCCTCTTGTCGCCGCACTAAAACGTGTTGAGACGTTTCGTTTCAATGGCTATGGCACGGGTGGAAAAGACCTGAGAGACAGCATGTTCGTCCACCTGCAAGATGCAACGTATCTTCACACCCTCGACATTCCTGGTGCTCGCATCTCAGGACACGGGCTCCGGTATCTGGAAGGGCTTCCCAAGTTGACTGTACTGATCCTGGCGAATGCCGAGCTTGATAACGCGGGACTTGCTGACCTTCAGAATATGGAACAAGTCGAAACGCTCGACCTGAGTTTCACTGATGTGTCCAGCGACGGTCTGCTCTACCTGCGGAGGCTGAAACGCATTGAGAGCTTGGACTTGAGCATGACTGCCGTTACAGACCAAGGTCTTCTTCATCTGGAGCAACTGCCTGACTTGCAGCATCTATTGCTATCCGGCACGACAGTCGGGGATCCTGGTCTTATGCATATTCAACGAATGTCACGCCTGAGCACACTTGATCTTGCACTGACCAACACTACAGACGCCGGACTTCCGCGTCTAGCGGCCCTGAAGCATCTCGATACTCTCAACCTTTTTGGCACACAGGTGACCGATGCCGGATTGGCACACGTGAAGGAGCTTGCAAGCCTTCGACGTCTCAACGTCGCTAACACAAAGGTAACACCGACAGGTGTGAAAATGCTCCAGAAGCAATTGCCCAAGCTCACGGTCGAATGGGTTGGGGATTGACGATGGTTGCTTGAAACCAGGGCTGGCCAGTAATCGGCCGTTTGCTGGCAACGGCTACGATCGACACTTATTGAGATATTGCATCGGCTGGCCCGTGCGAGTATCAGGAGCGTGGGCGGCGCGAAGGACGAGAATACCCTCTACGTCGAGTACGACTACGCCGGCGCCTCTTCCGGGCTGCGGCCCGTTTCGCTCCGTTATCCCAACGGCCGCCTGCTCCACGACACCTGAAACGGTTTGCAGTACGAGACAGTGCAATGAATCTGAAGCAGCACGCGTTGCGAAGACCACTCCCAATACAACGAAAGCTGGACGGATCCCGCGCGGCCCGGAGGCGCCGGATGTCCAGGAGGAGCCGCGATCATGGAGCGGGGGCCGCTTCGGCGGCAGGGGGCTCGGCGGCAGGTAGTTCGTCGGCGGCAGGGGCCGTAGCAGCCGGTGCACTGCCGGATTCACCCCGCAGGTCGGCAGGCACGGCGGGCGGCGATGCCGGCGCCGCAAGCAGATCGGAAGGAACCACACGCAAGACGAAGAGGACGCGATACCGAGAATCTGCACTTGGGACAATGGACTGGTCGGCCGGCGCAGGAGCGGCCGATTCCTTTCCAAGCCGCGACTCGGCAGCCGGCGCGTCGGAGGGCCGCGCCATGTACTCGAGGCTCTCCGGCTGGGCAAGCGGCGCAGACGGTTCGCCAAGCACAGGTGGTTCGTCAGGCACAGGCAAGTCGGCGGGACCGGCCTGTCGGCCATCGTCATTGGCGTCGAGCCCCAACCGTGCATCACCGAGGCGTTGACCGCCGGCCGGCATCTGCCGACCAGGCGCCATTCTCGGCGCGGCATTCCAGGTTTCGGGCTGCGGTCCAGCCATGCGCATCGATTCCGGCTTTTTGCTGCGGTCTTCCCCGTCTTTCTGCGTCTGTTGGTCGGCGGTTTCCGCCTTGCGTTCGCTCAGCGTCGCTTCGCCTGCTTCCGATAGGCCGACCGGTCCGGAGACGGCCTTTTCGCCACGGCCGGCCGCTACCTGCGACACACGACGATTGAAGCGAGTCAGCGGTTGCTGCGAGGGAACCCCCGGCGCCGGGGTGATCGATACGGCGAGGAACTGGTCTGGGAGTTGGGCCATTTGATCGAGTGCGGCGGCTACCTGATCGTGGGTCGCCTCGACGTAAACGACATCGAAAGCCTGGTCGGCATCAAGTTGGGAGGAATCGTCCTGGGCCAGGGCCTCTTCTTTCGGAGCGTCGGCTTCTGGCGTCTCTTCGCGTTCGGCCGCCTGAAGTGCATCTGCCGGAAGCGGCGTATGCATGCGGCCTTCTGCATCGGTTCCCTTCTTTTGCGTGGCGATTCTCTGATCGAGCAGAACCTGGTCGAGCATCTGCCGGCGGGCGGCCTCGGGCGTCACATCGCAGTGGATCAGCAGTACGGGCAGTTCCTCTGCTACGTCCCTTTTGCGCGATTTCGGAGCCGCTGCTGGAAACGCCCTTCCTGTCGCACCGCCCGCGCCTGCCTGCCCGTCCATGGACCCGCGTGCCGGTTTGGCCTCGGGCTGGACCTTGTCGGCATCCTTGGTATCCAACTCGGTCGGCGGAGCGACTTCGGACCGGATATTCGCCAGCTTGCCGTTGTCGCGCTGTATGGAAACCATCGGGGCAGGCGCGCCCGGCGGCGACTCGGATTCCGCGCGGCCCGATCCGACCGATGAACGGCGCCAAGCGGCCGGTTTGTCCGGCATGGGCGGGGCGGACGCGACAGGCTGCTCGGGGGCCATTGCGGCCATCGGTGCGCCTGATTGGGCCAGTTCCGCCGGCTCGGCCGGTTCAGTCAGTTCCGCCGGCTCGGCCGGTTCAGCCAGTTCCGCCGGCTCGGCCGACATGGACGGAGCCGAATCGGCAAGTATCGAAGCGCCGTCCGGTTCCGGCTCGGTTTGCGTCCGATTCTGGTCTACCGTTGCGCGGTCAAGGGTACCCTTACCTGACGCGTCGAACGCACGCATTTCGGGAATGGCCCTGGGTTCGGCCGCTGGCAGAGGCGCCGACTCGGTCTTCTCCAGGGCGGATTCCGGGGCACGCGCAAAATCTCGCTGTGGCTGCCGCGGGCCGGAGAGCATAATCAACAAGGCAATCGCCAACGCCGCCCCAGACCATGCAACGCCACGCGACGTGACCATGCGGAGGAAGAGGCGTCGATAGCGATGTGTTTCGGGCGGCGAAACGGGCTGGGCAGGTTCCGGTTGCCCTTCTCCCGAAAGGATCGCATGTTCCGCCTTCCGAAGAATCCGGTCGGTCAGGTCGTCGGCCAATCGCAGTTCGGGCAAGGCCTGCACGGTCATGCTTGTGGACTTCAGCTCGTCGAGAACGCGTCGGGCGTCCGCACTTTCGGCCAGAAGCTGCTCGATGCGCGCACGTTCGGGGGCGGTGACTTCACCGTCGAGGTAAGCGCTCAGCAGTTCGTATTCCGGCGGGAGTTTCATGAGCTTTCGATACGTTGGCGGTTAGTTGCCCGATCCGTCGCCAGCGGTCAGCACCATTTTGAGTTCCTCGGCAAGCTGCAACCGGCCGCGATACAGCCGGCTTCGCACCGTGCCGATTGGCAACTCAAGAATCTCGGCAATGGTCTCGTAGCAGCAGCCATCAATCTCGCGGAGGACGATCGCAGGGCGGTATTCGTCTTTCAGGCGAGCGATGGCGCTGCGCACCTGCTGGCATTGCTCTTTACGGAGCAATGCCGTCTCGGCGCTATCGTTGGTATCGGCCGGTTCGGCCCCGGCACATTCCTTGGCATGTTCAATGGACACGGTGGGCCGGCGGGTTCGGCAATGGGTCATCGCCGTATTGAAGGCAATCCGGTAGAGCCACGTATAAAACGCGGCTCGTTGCCGGAACGACTCCAGCTTCAGAAACGCATGCACAAAGGCATCCTGAACGATGTCCTGGGCGTCCTCGGTGTTTCCGACGACATGCGCAACGGAATTGAACAGGCGATCCTGGTACTTCCGCACCAGTTCGCCGAAGGCCGCAGAACGGCCGGTCAGCGTCTGTTCAATCAATTGGGCGTCGTCACTCACCGCAGGCCCACAGAATAGACGCGTCAAGTCCTCGGAGAAGTTCCCGCCAAGGCTCCAAGCCTGGAGGATACGCAACCTAAGTATTGACGCAATAAGGATTTACAACTTTCATTCGACGCACGTTCCCGCCAATCCGTTCTGTCCGTCCCGCGAACCAGTTTCCGAAGCACCCGGCTGCCAGGGATGCGGGACATCCCCAGTCGGGCACGGCTGTTCGAGTTGCGACTGGGACGGATGCCGAGATTTCAAAGTAGAATTCAGGATGCGGCAAAGGCGGCATCTGCTTTTCAGCAGTCATCATGATGCCGGTTTCCGTGGCCTCTGTCAAACCCCGGAGTCGCCGCCGTTACGGTTTCGTTACAAACGGAGAGTTTATTCCAATTAGGCAAAGTTTGCGGGCCCTGCAGCCGATAGATGGAAACAGCGCCCCGATGCTGCGCCGCTTCCGCCCGAAGTGGGGTTAGCAACGGGCTTTCCGTGCAGTCGGCCATCGGCCTTGATGGGGTCCCGGCTTCGGCCGGTTCACACGGCCGCCTGAAGGCGGTGCTCCAACTCGGTCGCCCAGTTCCGTCCGCTTCGCCCAACAACCCGTCTGCCCAGCTTAGCAAACGAATCCATGCCGGGGTTATCGCCCAGTATTGCCGACACGGTTCAGGCCGCCTGCCAGGCCGGCGCCCAGGAGGTTTCCGAAGCGCTCAGCCGCGCGCTGGATAGCGCAATAACCGTTGAAGTGGAGGCGCCGGATCAGGTTTCGCCGGCCCAGTTGCCATCCGAGTTGAGCGGGCCCGGGCTGGTCTTCCAGCTTTACGTAGGCGAGGAGGCGGCCCTGTTCCTGATACCGGAAAGCAGCGGCCTGGTGCCTGCCTGGTGCGCCGCGCCCGACGCGACGGGCCAAAGCAAACTGAGCACCCTGGCGCAGGAACTCGGGATGCTGGTGCTGCCAGACGACTGCGCGGCCGAACGGTTCGAATGGACACGATCGGACAATCTGGTCGAGGCCCTGCATGCGGCAGGCGTCGCAGACGGGGCTGCCATGGTGACCTTTCCGGTCACAGCCGAAGATGGTCGGCGCGGCGTCGCGCGGCTCGTCTGGCCGGCGACGACGCCGGCAGCGTTGACAGAACCACCTGCGGCGACTGAAGCTGCCCAAGCCCCGGCGCCACCGCAGCCAGCCCCCCAGCCGTCGCCCCAACAGGCACCGCCAACCGGTGCGCGAGCAAGCAGGGCGGCGCGCCTGGAAGAGCTGCCTCTCTATTCGCGGAGCCTCCTACGGGTGAAGGTCCCGCTGGTCGTAACGCTTGCCGAAAAACGGCAGCCGGTCAGCCGTATTGTCGAGTTGGGGCCCGGCTGTATTATTCAGTTCGATAAGTCGTGCGAAGAAATGCTCGACCTGCACTTGGGCGACCGAATGATCGCCAACGGCGAGGCCGTCAAGGTGGGCGACAAGTTTGGTCTTCGCATTACGAACGTCGTTCTGCCTGAGGAACGTTTCTATCCGCTGAAGAAGTCGTCGTGAGCAGCCTTGTCCCGGCCTTGTCCTGGCGCCGCTACCGTTTTTCCCCTGCGTGCTGGTGGATCTTTGCAAACGGCACATCGGCCAAGGCGCCGAACAGATCGTGACGGGTGAGTTTCGCACGCACCAGGGCCGGCGAGCTGACACCGCACAAGAAACGGGCCAGAACGCGCGGATCGCAGAACACACTTGCATGCTCTTCGCGCACCGCCGCGGCGCGACGCCACACGTTCGGATCGATTTCCGGGATCTTGCGTTCAGGCACAGCAACCGGCTTCTGCCCGCCGAGGCACCAGGAGCAGTGCCCGCACGGCCGGTCGCGCCGTTCGGCAAAGTGTGTTCCCAGAGCCACCACCTGACAGCCATCGTGACGCACCAGGCCGAGTACCTGGCCAAGCCGGTCGATTTCGCTTTTCTCGCGTTGCAGCGTTCGTTCGTGCAGCTTTGCAGCCAGGGCCGGGAGGTTTTCGGGCAGCCGGAGCCGCCGGTATCGCTGCCGCACTCCTTCCGCCTTGAGTTCAAGCCACTGCTGCTCGGCCAGGTAATCGAGCGCCCGGACGATGCGATCGCGCGGACAGCCGAGCGAGTGGCTTACCTCATCGGCATTGAGTGTGAACCAGGTCCTGGCCTTGGCGGCATGGCGTAGCACGTTTTCGAGAAAGGTCCGCCGCTCGCCCTCGAAGTGCGAAAGGATTTCCGCGGAGGAAACCAGCGGCTGGAATCGGTAGCTCGAATAGAACGGCGTTCCGCCCTCGAGGTACCCGAGCAGCTCCAGATAGCACAGCAGCGTGCGCACCACCAGGATCCGGATATCGTGCGAGGCCGACAGTTCGTAGAAGCTCACATCGAACTCGTCGCCCAATCCGAACAGTTCGCCCAGCAGGTTCGTTACCGCGCCGGCCGTGGGCGTATCGCCGTAGGTGAAGTTTTCGAGCACGTTCAGGTCTTCGGGCACAAAAAGGACCTCGCACGTGGCCGGGGCGCCGTCGCGGCCGGCCCGGCCGATCTCCTGGGCGAAGTTCTCAAGGCTCTTCGGCGGGTTGTAATGGTAGATATAGCGGATATTGGCCTTGTCGATTCCCATACCGAACGCGATGGTCGCCACAACCACGCCCCGATCGCTGCCCAGGAACCAATCTTGCGCCGCCGCGCGATCGTCGTCCTTCATGCCGGCATGGTAGGCGCGCGCAGGAAAACCTGCACGGACGAGACGAGCCGCCACTTCCTCGGCCGTGCGCTGGAGCGTGACATAGACAATCGCCGGGCCGGGCGGCCGGCTGCGTAGCCGCTCGGCGAGTTCCGAATCGCGCTGCGAGGCGTCAACCGGCGTGGTCAGCAGCGTGAGATTCGGCCGGTAGAACCCGGTGCGGACCGCACATTGCGGCTCGATCCGAAACTCCCGGCAGATGTCGTCGAGCACGCGCTGGGTGGCCGTGGCCGTCAGGGCGAACATGCGTTCGGCTCGGCACAGGCGTGCGAACTGGGCCAACTTGAGGTAATCGGGGCGGAAGTTGTGGCCCCACTCCGAGATGCAATGGGCCTCGTCCACCGCGAACAGTGAAACGCGCACCCGCCCGATCGCCTCGCGAAACCGCTCGTTATTGAACCGTTCCGGCGCGACGTACAGCATGCGCAGCCGTCCGGAGCGGACCTCGTCCATCACCTCGCGGTAGCCGTCGGCCGTCAGCGTCGAGTCGAGCCGCCGGGCGGCGATGCCGCGGGCCGCCAGCGCGTCGATCTGGTCTTTCATCAGGGCAATCAGCGGCGAGACCACCAGGGTCAGCCCCGGCAGCAGGACGGCCGGTAACTGGTAGCACAACGATTTCCCGCCCCCGGTCGGAAACACGGCTGCCGCCGAATGGCCGGCCAGCAGATGTTCGATCACCTCCCGCTGCCCCGGTTTGAAGGCGTCGAACCCGAACCGTTCGTGTAAGGTCGCCGCAAGATCCCGGTTTCCGCCGCCGTTATCCGTCCGAGCTGGAGCATCCTTTTCCACGTCACCCCCTCCCCGCATCAGGAGAATCCAGACATCCAACTCCCGTTCTTCCGTTTCCGAGTGCGCAGACCGCCCCGTTGGAGTCCCGGCTTCATCCGGAAAGCGAAAACCGCCTAAAGGTGGGCCCCCAACCATGGCAGCCTGCCTCAGAAACGGAAGAACTCCATTTCCCGCATGATACTATACGTCCGTACATGCCACAAGCCCCCGTATTCGGAATTTTGGATTTGCCGTGCGCCCGGACCGTGAAGTAGCCCGCGAGCAGCCGCTCCACACCCTCAATCGCGCAGCTTCAGCAGGCGGCCGCAGGAGGAGCATCGGTAGCAGGAGGCGCGGCCGAGCAGGCCCATGAAGAGATAGGCTGGTTGACCACAGGGGCACTCGTGGCGGACTGCATGGATTCGGTAGTTCAGCCACATGCTCACCGGGGCGAATACAAACCCCAGCAGCCCGAACAACGAGAAGGCCCACGCCCCCCAGAAGCCATGCCAAACGCCAAACCAGATCAGACCGAGAAAAACGGCCGGAACGACCAGCAGAAGACCGATCATGTCCCACAATAGCCGCCGGTTGCGGGTATCGACCGGTTGGCTGGAGAACATGGCCGCCAGTGCCGTGCCTGCCTCTTCCTTGAGTGGTTTTCCACAGTTCTCGCAGAACACGTCGTTGAAGATGGTCGGCCGATCGCCGAAACGAACGCTTGCACTGGGCGTCCAGCCTTCCGAGCGCGGCAGGCCGTCATGCCCGCACTGCGTACACACCAGCGGTACGTCCCAACCGTGCCGATTCTCGAGCCGCTGGCGATATCGCTTCAGAAAGGAAGCCATGGTCGGGCCCGTCGTGGTGATCGAAGACGAGGGAACCCCACTGTGTAAGTATAGCTTATCCGATATCGCAAGCCAGCGCTGCCAGTCGTTATCTTTCCCAATTCGGCCCCCCGTGCTATAAACGCCATCAGCATTCGCCCTGCTGCCGCCGGTGGCAATGGGCCGGCTGGTAGTCCAAGATGGCGAGCGACGGGACGAATACCAGAATATTGCACGAAAGGACAACTGGCCTGTGAACGAAGATGCGTCGATATCGGATAGCACCGCCACGGACCAACAGCAGCACAAACAAAGCTCGCGGCGTCCGCTCTGGATTTGCGGTGGGATTGTCCTCGTTCTTGTCGCGGCGACGGCTTACGTAAACCTGGTCCATTCGCGGGCGCTGCACATCTCGAGGGAAACGACGTACGTTACCGAACCCTTGAAGTCGGACGGTAGGCAGGTCGACTATTTCGCGGCACTCCAAAAGGCAACCTATCCGCCCGACATCGCCACCGAGAACAACGGCTTCCGGCTCCTCGTGCAGCATCTCGGCGCAAGCCCGGACACCTCGCCGGAACACTTCGCGAGCCTTTGCGACCAACTTGGGCTGGATGCGAAGTCGATCCGCCCCGACATGACCTACCAGGATCCTTATGAGTATCTTGAGTCTTTCTGCGAAACCAACACACTCGATCAAGCGTTTCTCGATTCGTTGCCTGCAGGAAAACACTCTGCGGATGACATCGCAACACTGCTCCAAGAGAGACTTCGCTGGCCTTGGACACTCGACGAGCTGCCCATGATGAAACAGTGGCTCGAAGACAACCGTCCTGCGCTCGACTTGATGAGCGAGGCGGTGCGCAAGCCGACGTTCTACATTCCGATGGCACGGTCGACCGATGAAGAACGTCTTTACCTGTCTGACTGGAGGTGCCAGGACCGTTTTCGCATGTGGATGTTTGCTTATGGATTGGAGGCCCGCGCACACCACCTCGCTGCAGTGGGTGACATCAATGGCGCCGTCGATGACATCATCACATGCAAGCGGCTGGGGCGCCATTTCGCACACGGCGTGGGAGCCGACGATCTGTCACTTGCAGTCACCATCCTGGGAGCCGCAGATGGAATCGGCATCGCCGGCGCCCTCAACCACCCGCCTGACAAGAATCAACTCCAGCGACTTCTCGACGCGGAGAACGATCTTCCGCCTGCACCTAATGTGGCGGATATGGTCTTACACGACCGCTTCCTGTGCCTGGACCTCATACAGTCGCTTGCTCACGGAGAGACCTCGTGGCAAGAATGGGGGTTCACCGACGAACCACCTGGGGCATATCTTACCAACCTTGGAGTCGATTGGAACGTTGTTGGCAATCGGTGCAACGAGTTCTTTGACAAGCAACCGGCATCCGATTGCAGCGTGCCGTGGCCATCTGGTCTAATGCAGATCAGTGTTGCTTTCATTTCACTTCGCGCAAGATCGAAGTTCTTGGCCGACTTCGATCTTGCAAGAAGGTGTCAATCGTGCGCGTCTATGACCAGGCTGATACAATGCGACGTCTGCCGGCAACGAATGCGGCGCATCACACTTGCTATGCTTCTGTACGAGCGGGATCACGGCACGCTCCCGCCGGCCTGGTCGGTTGATAGCGAAGGGAACCCGCTGCATAGCTGGCGCGTGTTGTTGTTGCCTTACCTCGGGCACGAGACGCTCCACAAGAGAATCCGGCTCGACCAACCGTGGGACAGCGCGTACAACCGGCAGTTCCACGGCGAGGAGATGGCCGTCTATCGTTGCCCGAGCAACCCGATGGCCGGGCCGGGGCAAACCACGTATTCGGTGGTTGTGGGCCCCGACATGCCGTTCGAAGGCAGCCGGGGGAAACGGCTTGCCGACTTCGGACCAAATAGCGACGACATGATCCTGCTGGTCGAACGAATCGATTCGATCTGCTGGATGGACCCGGCAAGTGAAATAACACAAGCGATGGCTGAGAAGTGGACCGATTGGCTTACGTCAACTTCTCCCGTGATGGGCATGGGAAGTCTGCCAACACCCGTGTTCAACGATTGCTACGGTTGCGAATGTGCCAATTTCGGACTCCGCAACGGCGCGGCTGTTGGCCTGGACACCACCGAAGGCAAACTTGGAGCGATGCTCCGCGGCACAAATACCGAAAGAATTGCTGAGTGGTAGATTCAAGAAGCGATTCGCCTGCCGTACGCGATAGCGCCGTAGGCGCTGGACAACAAAGCCCGGGGTCGCTTTAGCGCACCGCGGGTTGCGGTCTCTCCAGGGCGTAGCCGCCGCCGGAGGCGGCAGCTACGCCCTGAAAGAAAGAGGTGGTCGGGAGCAACGCCACTAGCCAACAGACCACCGCTGCGGGCCGGACAAGCCGGCCGGTGGCGACTCCATGGTCCTCACCAACGCCGATTTCAGTGCTTCTTTCTGGCATCCTAAGCCAAACAGTTTCTTCACTCGGTTAAGATAACCGCCTGAAGGCGGGACTCCAACAGGCTACAATCGCAGATATGAAAGGCCAAGAAACAACACGGCCGGGACGACTGCGGCACTGTGGCAGCCGTCCCGGCGGTTGTGTTGGAACGTTTGGAAATCGGGGCGAGGTTGAAACCGGTCTCCCAGCTTCCAACTCCCAACTTCCAGCTTCTAGCTTCCAGCTCCCACTGCTACAGGGGGCGGACGCGGATGTTGCGGAAGCTGACGACGTCGCCGTGCTCCTGCAGCCCGATGTGGCCTTCGCGCGGGAAGTCCTTGATCGCGGTGCGGTACTTGTTGTTGGTTCCGTCGGGGTTCTTGCCGGCTTCGGTCCACTGGTCGAGGTCGGCGTCGATGATCTGCTGGCCGTTCATTTCAATCGTGATACGGCTGCCCTTGGCCGTCAGGACGACCTTGTTCCAGCCGTCGACCGCAGCATTCTTGCTGGGGGCGAGGGCATCGTACAGCGAACCAACACTGTGCTTGTTCGGCGTTTCAATGGGCTTGTGGATCTGCATTTCCAGGCCGGTTTGGACGCAATCTCTCGGATTGCCGGTTCGGAAGAAGAGTCCGCTATTGCCCTCGGTCTTGAACTCGAGTTCCAGGACGAAGTCACCGAACTTCTCCTTGGTCCAGATATATCCGGCGTGCTCCTTGCGGGTCACCACGCCGTCTTCGATCACCCAGCCGGCTCCGGGAGGGCCTCCGGCGCCGTTGTCCCAGGCGGACAGGTCGGCGCCGTCGAACAGGACCGTCCACTTGCCATCGTCTGCCGCCTGGGCAAGCCCGGCAATGACCAAGATGAGGGCGAACGATGTCACAGCAAGAGACCTCTTCATCGATATTACTCCTTGGTGAGTGATGGGTACAAAAGCGCAGTCCTCGGTGTTCAAGTATACGACAGAGGACAGGCCCAAGTTCGAAATTGGGACTCGTTAGTTATTCCCCAGCCGGCCCTTGGCCTCGTTGAGCCATCGGCGGGCCTTTCCGGCCGTATCGGCGTCGGGGTTGGTGGCGAGGACCTTGGTCATCGCTTCGGCCACGACGGCCGGATGGGCGGCCACGGTTCGTTCGGCAATCGCTACGGCGGTCTTCGCGACGGTGGCCTTCAAGGCCGGATCGTCCAGGTGGGCCATGACCATCGCCAGGGCCTTGGGGTCCGGAATGCGGTCCAGTGCTTCGAGGGCCAGCCGGCGTTCGTCGTCGCGCGTGGCCGCATCGAACGCCTTGGCGGCCATGGTCATCTTGTCGGCATCCGGAAGGCCAAGCTGGCGGAACGCGCGGACGTACCCTCGCAGGCATCGGACCCGATATTTTGCCGGCCCGGTCTGTGCCAGATCGAGCAGGACGGGCGCCACGTCGGGGCTCATCCACTCGCCCAGGACACGGGTTGCGGCATCCTGGATTTCTTCGTTGCCGCCGCTGGCTGCCGCCGCGACGCCGGCCAGAGCCCGCTCGCCGCCCAGAACGCCTAGCAATTCGAGCAGGTCGATCTGGTTCTTGACAGACGCCTTCGGCATGGCGGCCAGTAGTTTTTCGGCAGCGGCGTTGCGGTCAGCCGTACGCAACAAGGCCACCTTCAGAGCGTCTTTCGCTGCAGCGGCCAGATCGGCCGAATCGGATCCCGTTACCCGTGCGATCAATGCAGGCAATTCGTCGAGTCCGATGGTCGCACCCAATGCGGCGATCGCCGTCTTGGCAATTTGCGGATCGGCATCGTCGGCCGCTTTCAGCAGCGCCGGCGCCAGTTCGGTCATCGCCCGGTCGCCGGCCAGTTGCAGCAGTACGATTCGCTTCGCGCCTTCGGCGCCGGCCAGGGCGCCGGCCAACGCGGCATTGACTCCCTCTCCTTGCAGATCGATCAGGCTCTGCTTGGCCGCAAGGGATCCATCGGCTGCCGCGTCGAGCAGTACAGTTACGGCCGACGCATCGCCCAAGCCGCCCAGTACAACAATGGCCGCCTGGCGGATGTCTGCGGCATCGCACTTCGCCGCCTTTAAGACCACGGGCAAGGCCGTCTTTTCGCCCAGGTCGCCCAAGACGCGAATGAGCGTTACCTGGCGCGGATACTGCGGTCCGGCCACCACGCCCTCCAGCACCAACTCCTTGCCTTCCGCAAGTTCGACACTCGTCTTTTCGCCGTCTTTCGAGTAGACGATGCGAAGCGACTTCACCACACCCGGTGCAGGATCGCCGGCCAGGGTGTTCGACGCGACGATAGGCTGGCCGCTGGCAGCGGCGGCGGTGGCGGCGGCCGTAACGTCGGCCCAGCGGTCGCCTGCGCCGTATTCCGCTTTGTGGATGACGGTCCCTTCCTTCGGTGTTTCCACCGGGGCGGGAAGCTCGACCAAGTCCATGACCAAGCCTGCAACCTTGGGGCCACCTAATTTGTGTGCCATCTGCAGGCCGACACGGAACTCGGCCTGGTTGTCCGACTTCAGACACTCGGCCAGCAGTGGCATGGCCGCGGCGCCCTGGGCTCGCATGGCGCCGGTGAGGGCGGCCATGTGCATGTACTGCGGCGCCTCCGCCTTGCGCACGGCGTCGAACAGGGCCTCGGCGTCAGCGGCCTTGTTTGCGGCGAGCATGGTGTCAGCCGCTACAAGGCAGGCGGCTGCGGCGGCAGAACGAAGCGGTTCGGCCTTTTTCAAGGCCTCGCGCAGGGCGGCGACGGCATCGGGCGAAGCGATTCGACCGAGCGCGGCAGCCGCGGCCGTAGCGACGCCCGAATCGGCATTGCCCATCAGCTCTTCGAGCCGGCCGACGGCCCTGGCATCGCCGCGCACGCCGACTGAGTTGATCGCCCCGACGAGCAACTTGCCGTCCAGCTTGTTCAGCGCCGCTTCCAGCGCCTCGTCCACGGCCGGGTCGGGAATCGGTTCCAAAGCATAGCGCGCGTAATGGGCCAGCTTGGCATCGGAGAGCAGGCCGGCCAACACGGGCACCGACTCCTTCGTACCGATCACCGCCAGTCGCTGGCAAGCTTTCGCCTTGTCGAACAAGGGCGCATCGGACTGGAGTACGGCGATCAGGTCGGCTTCCGAACCTTCGGCAGGAAAGGCCTGCTGGGCCTGCAGCCGGGTGGTCCCTGCGACGACGAACATCACTGCCAGGGCAATGGCGGAATGGAAACGTTGACAACGCATGGAAGTATTCTCCTTGGGGGATGAAAGGGCAATCCAATCCAGGGTGTAGAAACAGTGGCGAGACCTGTAATGTCTGCCACAACTCTTGACATGTGCTCGGACTCTCTCCGGATAACTATCTGATTACACCAGTTGCGTTAGGGTGTGTCAAATGCGCCATGGCTCGCGCATCGCACGGCCGCACATCCGATTGGCTTCTTCATCGTTAATAAATCGCGTGCTGACCGGATCGAACCGCAATGTCCGGCCAAGCTGCCAGGCGATATACGCCGCGTGGCAGACAATGTGTGACCGGGCGGCCACGTCGGAGTTGGCGTTGGCTGGCTTGCGACTTCTGACGCAGTCCAGGAAGTTGCGAATATGTGTGCTCGGGTCGGTTCCGGCCCGGCGGAACTCGGTGCGTGCGGTGCGCAACGATTCGGGCTCGATGGCAAACCGGCCGCTATCGCCCGTCTCGATCCAGCCTTCGTCCCCTTCGTACCGTACGCTGCATGTGCCCAGCCCCATCCAGCCACTGGAACGCATGACGAGCTTCAGGCCGTCGTCATACGTGCAGACGACACCCTGCTGGTCGGGCGTATACTCGACAGGCGTGGTATGATCCTTCTGGGCGGCCCATTGGCACAAGTCGACCGTGTGGGAACCCCATTCGAGAATACCGCCGCCATGGAAGTCGAAGAACCCGCGCCAACCGCCGCGCACATAACGCGAATTGTAAGGGCGCCACGGACAGGGGCCTAGCCACAGGTCCCAGTCGCACTCGTCTTTCGGCGGAAGCGGCTCTTCGGGCAGCCACTGGTGGCTGGTGGCCGGGTTAAGCGTATTCGCGTGTACCGTATGGAGCTTGCCTAACTTGCCCTCGGCAACCAATCGGGCCGCGAAAAGGAAATTGCCGATGCTGCGCCGCTGCGTACCTGCCTGATAGACACGCCCGTAGTGCCGGAACGTATCGGCCAGGGCCTGGCTCTGGGCAATGGTCGTCGAGCAGGGCTTTTCACTGTAGACGTCCTTGCCTGCCTTGCAGGCGAGGATGGACGCCAACGCGTGCCAGCGGTCGCCGGTGGCAGTCAGGATGACATCGATATCGGGCCGTGCGAGCATCTCGTGCATGTCGCGATACATGGCACAGTCGGAGTTGCCGTGATGCTTGTCGGCCATCTGTTTGATGGCCTCGCGCCGCGCCTTACGGACATCGCAGATGGCCACCACCTGCACCTCGGGGTTCGACATGAAGCATCGCAAGTCGCCCGCACCACGGCCGCCGATTCCCAGCCCGGCCAGCGTAATCCGCTCGCTGGGCGCCACACCGCCAAATCCGAGCGCCCGGCCGGGAACGACTTGCGGCGCGCCGGCCACCGCAGCAACCTGCACGGTGGTCTTCAAGAATCGCCGACGCGAGACAAAACGACTCCGGCGAAGCATGGGTCCCTCCTGTGGGTGGGTTGGTATCTTGGCGTGTTCAGAAGCGTGGGCAGACCGCAGTCATCGGGAAAGCCGCATCGCACCGGCTCGACCCGCAAAGTCCATGCGATCCACGCATTCACCGCAAACCGTGTGGGTCACCCGCAAGTATACCCCGTTGTACACCCCAGTTGCAACACAGCGGAAAGAGACGGCTTCTGGAAGTCAGGTGGCGTGCCTGGGATCGGAAGGTGGTGCGGCTACATTGTGCGACGGCGCCGCCGAACCGACACAGCTACCAGAGCCAACAGGGCCAGTACGAATGTCGACGGCTCGGGGGTCATCAGACCAATGCCATCTCCCAAGACAACGTACATGATGTCATCATAAACGTAGGCATTGCCTTCAGACGCAGGCGTCCCAGGCAGTTCGGTGGTGTACCACCACGGCATGCCGTCGACGATGCCAAACCCACCGTCTCCCTTTTCAAAGATCGACCAGAGCGACAGCATCTCACCCAAATCGTAGTCCAACCCAAGCGTGGCATTTACGTTGTAGGCAGACATGGCATACCCGGCATCGATCGCCTCGTTCCAGAGACCAATGTCATCCAGCAATCCAACGAACTGACCTACACTATTTCTCCCGAAGATGTACAGGTCGCGTGTGTTGTAGAAACCGTCCCCATGAAGGTACGTACCCGACTTGGAAACCTCGCCATCGACATACTCTACATACCGGCCGTTGCTGACGCTGTAGAGCATGTGATGCCACTCGCCGTCAAGGACATCTGTACCACCCACCGCAATGTTCTGGTTATACTGTCCGCCCGTATTGATGGTATCGACGCGCATGTTGATGTCAGCGGTCCCCTCATAACGGTTGATTAGCCAACTTCGGCTGCTGCTACTTTCGGCCCCCTTCTGGAACAAGCGAACCCAATTCGCATTGTCGGTTGTTGTCCCTTTGACCCAGAAAGAAATGGCAAACTCGTCAGTAATAGTCTGGAGCGAGGTGGAATCGGGAATGGTCACGACGCGAGTGGAACCGCCGCCGGAACCCGTCTGACCGGCCAAGCCCGTTGTGAACGGCGAATCGGAGACAAAAGAGACGTCGCTGCCCACCGTGCCATTGTTGCTGAAGCTACTTAGGTCAGTTGCCGTGCTGTTGTCGAAACTCCAGTAGCCGATCAAACTCGCGCTGGCCGAGCCGACATCGATCCCCAGCAGCAGAGCGACTGTCAGAAACAGATTGGTAGAAAACAGGTATGTCTTCATGGCGAACTCGAGCGAAAGAACAAGAACAAACCTTGCCTAACGCCCATTTTAGCAAGAAGCGAGCCAAAGGGCAAGAAGTGGCCCCTCATTGCGGGGGGCAAGGTGGGGTTTGCGACGCACTCGCACATGTCGTCGCTTGCCTTGCGAAACGGCGGGCGGGTGGCTATGCTAAGAAGTTGTCTGTTGCAGGCTGAGGACGTAACCAGCCTTCCCCATACGGCTTGCGCCGCGCCACTTTCCTACCCACCTTGGAGCTTGCTATGTCTCGTGATCCTTCGCTGAACGGTTCATCAGGTACTTCCCGACGGAGCTTTTTGAAGACGACCGCTTTGGCGGCGGCAGCGGGCAGCCTTTCTGTAGCCCGCGGCGCCCATGCTGCCGGCGACGATGTCCTGAAGGTGGGACTGGTCGGTTGCGGCGGCCGTGGCACGGGCGCCGCCGTCAACGCATTGAACGCAGATCCGGGCGTCCGAATCGTCGCCCTGGGCGATGCCTTTGACGACCGCCTCCAGAGCGCTCGCGCCTCGCTCGGAAAACGCGATGCCGAACGGGCCACCGTAGCCGACGACAACTGCTTCGTCGGTTTCGATGCCTATCAGAAGGTCATCGACAGCGGAGTCGATGTCGTCCTGTTAGGCACAACGCCTCACTTCCGACCGCAGCACATCAAGGCGTGCATCGATGCAGGCAAACACGTCTTCTGCGAGAAGCCGATGGGTGTCGATGCGCCCGGCGTTCGCAGCGTTATGGCCAGCGCCAAGGCCGCCGACGAAAAGGGACTGAGCATCGTTTCCGGATTCTGCTGGCGGCGTCATCCGGCCGTGCAGGCGACCATGCAAAAGGTGCTCGACGGCGCGATTGGCGAGGTGCTGAGCATCCAGGAGACGTACCTGACCGGTACGCTTTGGCATCGCGGCCGGAAGCCGGAAGATACCGAAATGGTCTACCAGATGCGAAACTGGTACTACTTCGACTGGCTCTCCGGCGACTTCAATACCGAGCAGCACTGCCACAGCCTGGATAAGGCGTCCTGGGCCATGGGCGACAAGCCGCCCGTCCGCGCCTGGGGCCTGGGCGGCCGGCAGGTTCGTACCGAACAGCCGAAGTGGGGCAACATTTACGACCATCACGCCGTCGTCTACGAGTACGAAAACGGCTGCCGCGTTCATTCGTACTGCCGACAGCAGGCAGGCACCTATCACGACGTGTCGGACCATTTCGCCGGTACGAAGGGGCGAGCCGACATCCTGGGCAACAAGATCACCGGCGAAACCGAATGGCGATACGATGGACCCGGCGGCAACATGTACGACCTCGAACATGTCGTCCTGTTCAAAGCCATCCGCGAGGGCAAACCGGTCAATGATGGTCACTTCATGGCCACCAGCACCATGCTTGCCGTTCTCGGCCGTATGGTCGACTACACCGGCCAGGCACTCACGTGGGACCAGGCGATCAACTCCGACCTGCTGCTGGCGCCCAAGGAATATAGCTGGGACGCCGAGCCGCCGGTCGTGCCGGATTCCGACGGCCACTATCCGGTCGCAATGCCAGGTATCACGCCCTTTGTGTGATCCGGCCGTTGTCGGCGAGGGGGCCGGCCCCTCGGTCAACACCTGCAAATCCCCAGCCCCCTGTCTGGAGGTCGCCTCCGGGCAGGGGGTGTCTTTTTCCTAACTCCCGGCAACCGGTTTGTCCGATACAACAGGAAGAACCCAAACCTCCATTTCATTTGTCTCTGGTGCGATCCGTGGCGACCCAACAATTCGACCCCGAATCTGCAATCCAATGGGAGTACCGCCGAGCATTCCTGCTGCCTGACATGCCCGTCTCGATCAATTTGCCGGGCGACCAGTTGGTGCGCGCAATTGCGGCACTGGAAAAGGAATCGCCGACCGGATGGCAGGTGGTGCGGCTGAAGGCTTCTGCCGACGACCGCGGCCGGGCGTGGTTTGACCTGCTTCTGAAGAATCGGCATCCGGCGAATCAGGTTGCCGAGCCGTCTTCGGTCGCGGCCTGCCAGCCGTATTCTCGGCTGCGCGCCGCCTGAGTTCGCGAGCAACCGTCAACGAACCTGCGGCGCAGTACAAGTTGTCTGCTGCGTTCTTACCCGCGCCATTCGGTCTCGTCGACGGTCGTTTTGAAGTCGGCCTCGACGCGGTCAGGAAGGACCTCGTCAGCCACGGCGGCCAGATCGGCCGGGGTCGGCTTGCCCACATTGACGATGCTTGCCCGGGGGCATTTTTCCATGGCTGCGTTGAAATGCTCCAGGGACTCGTACTGGTCGTAGTCCACAACGGGCAGATTCCCCTGCATGCACATCAGTTCGGCGCGGCGTGTGCAGCCTGCACAACCGATGCAGCCGACGGTGCATACCGCCTGCACCTCGGCCCCCTTGTCCTGGTTGGAGCATGCGACGACGAACATGCGTTCCTGCTTGAACGGCACCATGGTGATGATGTTTCGTGGGCAGGCGCGTGCGCATGCCTTGCAGCCGATGCACTTCTCGTAGTCGACCGTGGCAAGCCCATCGATCACGTGGATGGCGTCGTACTTGCACGCGCGTGTGCAGTCGCCGAATCCGAGGCAGCCATAAGTGCATCCCTGAACGCCCGCCACCAAATTGGCGGCTGCACAGGTGAGTTCCCCTGCATACGGCATGCGTAGCAATCGCTCGTCGTAGTGCGCAGCGCAATGGACCACGGCGCGATACGGATAGCTTTCCTCGACGGTGACGCCAAGGATTTCGGCGATCCGTTGAGCGCAGCCGGCGCCGCCGGGCGCACAGAGCGTGACTTCCGCCCCGCCATGGACCACGCCCTCTGCGTACTCCGAGCATCCGACGAAGCCGCATGCGCCGCAGTTGGCATTGGGCAAAACGTCGAGGACAGCTTCGACCTTCGGATCGACGGTAACGTGAAACGTCCGATTCGCCCATCCCAGCACATAGGCCACCGCGATCGCCAAGAGGGCCAGGATTGCGGCAGCCAGGAGGATGGTTGTGATAGCAAACATAATCGCCTCAGAAGAAAGTTTGTCGTTCGGGGCGGAGTCCGGGGTCCGAACTCGCCGCGGAAACCGGCCGGCAGACGCCCGGAATCATTCATTGAGCGGGATCATTGGCTCCATTCTGTCCAGTGCTCGATGCTCTGCGGCCGGCGCCTCGTCTTGCGTGAATCGCTTCAGCGCGCTTTCCACGCTCTTATCGACGCCGGCGAAACCCATGAAGGCCATGGCCAGAATACCGGCCGTTAGCAGGCTGATTCCGGGGCCTCGCAACGGCTTCGGCACATCGCACATTTCCAGTTCTTCGCGAATGCCTGCCATGAGCGTAATTGCCAGCGTGAAGCCTACGCCTCCGCCCAAGGCCAGGGCCAAGGCCTCGTGAAGGCCCCAGAGGTGCGTCGGATCCTGCAGGTTCTTCATAATCTCGAGACAGGCGAACAGGATGGCGCAATTCGTGGTGATCAGCGGCAGGTAGACGCCGAATGATTTGTACAACGCGGGGAAGAACTTCCGCACGTACATTTCGACGAACTGCACCGAGCCGGCGATGACGAAGATGTACATGATGTAGCTGAGAACCGACAGATCGACCGTCGTGGCCGGATCACCGCCTGCGATGCGCCATACCCAACCGGGCAACGGCGCGCCCGGCCGAAGAATGAAATACGTAAAAGTCCAGCTCAGCAGCGCCGCGATGGAAATCACGAACGTCACGGCACACCCCATGCCGAACGCCGTCTCGACCCTGCGTGAAACGCCCAGGAACGGGCAGATCCCCACAAAATAGTGCAAGACGAAATTGTTGATGAT
The DNA here is from genome assembly GCA_040772845.1 of Thermoguttaceae bacterium. GTDB lineage: Bacteria > Planctomycetota > Planctomycetia > Pirellulales > Thermoguttaceae > PWXP01. Next base: position 1,134,562 of record JAXGXG010000001.1, on the reverse strand, counting down.
CGCCGCGGCCAGGCCGATCTGAATGAGGTTAATGAGTGTCTCTATCATTGTACGTGCTTCCTTCTGCGGCCGGCAAACCATTCGACCGTGCCTAACAGAACACCGAGGGTCAAGAATGCCCCGGGCGGCAGGACCATAATACCCCAATTCGGCCAGTCGTCGTGCATCACCTGCATACCAAACCACGTGCCGCTCCCCAGAAGCTCGCGTACCGTGGCGATGCTGCCCAGCGCCAAAGCGAAGCCGAGCGATACGCCCACGGCGTCGGCCAGCGCCACCGGCAAGCTCTGTTTCGACGCGCATATCTCGCAACGCGAAATGATCAGGCAGTTGACGATGATCAGCGGGACATAGGGCCCCAGTTGCTTGCTCATTTCGTACAGGTACGCCGCCAACATGCGGTCGGCAATGGTAACGAACGTGGCAATGGTCAGCGTGAAGACGAGAATGCGTAAATGCGGCCGCAGCAGGCCGCGGATCATGCTGATCATGCAGTTGGCAGAGATCAGTACAAAGGCCGTGGCCAGCGCCATGGTCATGGCGGGCTTCATGGCGCCGCTTACCGCCAGCGTGGGGCACATCCCCAGAAGCTGCCGGTACACCGGATTCTCCGGCAAAATGCCGTTGACGAAGCGTTCGAGGGCCGTGGGACCGTGGTTGCTCATAGGCGAGGTCATTCCGTTACTTGTTTTGCAGGGCGTCCCGCAAGTTGGCGATTGTGGTATTGACGATGTTGGCCACGCTCTCGCTGGAAATCGTGGCGCCGCCGAGTGCCCGAATCTGGTTCTTGCCTACCTTGGGGTCCTCTTTGATGACCACCAGGGGCTCTTCGGCCGATTTGCCGGCAAACTGCCCGCGGAACGGCTCGCCGGCAATGAAGTTTCCCAGCCCCGGCGTTTCCTTCTGATCCAGTACGTACATACCGGTGATGGTGATCCGTTCGGCATCCAGGCCGATGAGCAGGTCGATCCGATCGGCAAATCCCAGGCCGCCTGTCGGCAGTACCCATCCGATGAGCTCCCCTTGCGCATTGTGGACCTTGAAGACCCGGCGGGGCTCGCCGTCGGCTCCGGTAACGGTAATCTCCTCGGTGTGGGCCACATCGGCGCCGGGGACAATCTCCGGGATGACGCGCAGCGTCTCTGCGCGACGGTTCTGTTCAATGCGATTTCCCAGAGACGTCTGTACGCCGGCCAGGGCGCCGCCGTACAGCAGACCAAGAAAGATCACAAGCCACGCTTGCCGCAGGTAGCCGCCTTGGGGTGCGTCGGAATCCATGAGTCGTTGCCGATTGGGTTACTCGTTGTGATGACAGAAAGGGTTCAGGAAAGCGGTCTCGGAATCACAGGACCACCCACCGGTCGAGGAATGGTCCAGCGGTTGATCAGTGGAACGGCGGCGTTCATCAGCAGGATGGCGAACATGACACCCTCCGGGTATCCGCTGAAGACGCGAATGGTAATCGAAAGTACGCCCACGCCCACGCCGAACAGGAACTGTCCCCGGTGGATGACCGGGCTCGTGACCGGGTCCGTCGCAATGAAAAATGCCCCGAATAGGAACGAACCGGTAATCAGATGGTACAGCGGCGGATAGGAGGTGAGACCTGCCGCGTACAACCCCTCGGCCGTCAGGAATCCGGCCAGGAGCATGCCGGCAGGGATCCCCCATGCCGCGGAGCGACGTATGCACAGGTACAACCCGCCGATCATCAGGGCGACGGCGCTGGTTTCGCCAGGCGAGCCGTTCACTTGTCCGACGAACAGGGGCCAGAAGCTCTCGGCGCCCAAGGCCCGGGTCGCTTCCTTGGCAAAGGTCAGGGGCGTCGGTTGCGTGAGGATTTCCAGGTTTGAGTGGAGCACGACATAGGCGGCCGCCCCCAACTCGCGAGCGAAGCTGAGCATGACGAACGCGCGCCCGACCATGGCTGGGTTGAAAAGATTGTACCCCAACCCGCCGAAGACGAACTTTCCCAGGCCGATCGCTACGACGGATGCCAGAACGCTGATGTACCACGGCGCTGCCCACGGCAGCGACAAGCCCAGGATGACCCCGGTGACCGTTGCGGAATAATCGCCGATAGGAATCGGTTGGCCGCGAACACGGCAACAGACCGCCTCGGTGATCAGGCAGCACAGGACACACATGCCCATCTGCACCACGGCATACCAGTGGAACACGACCACGGCCATGACCAGCACGGGGAGCATGGCAATGAGCACGTCAATCATCATGCGCCGCGTTGTGGAAGTGGGCTCCGCCACGTGCGGCGACGGGGCAACCTCGATCAGCGGGGGAAGCGGAATGTCGGGCATTCGTAATCCAGAACCGTGGAAAGTTCAATAGGTGGGGGACCTCAATGCCGGGCAAGCACCTTGCCCAGGCGAATCAATTGCACCAGCGGAAGCTGCGCCGGGCATACGTAGGCGCAACAACCGCACTCGACACATGCCGAAATGTGGTGACGCCGGGCCAACTCCGCATTCTGCGCGCGGGCCGCCAGACCCAGCTTGGTCGGCACCAGATGCATGGGGCAGACCTCGACACAACGTCCGCAACGCAGACACGGCGTTTCCTTCGCCCGTCGCACTTCACGCTCCGAAAGGACCGTGATTCCACTGGTCCCCTTGGTGACCGGCGCGTCGAGCGAGCCCAGGGTGAAGCCCATCATGGGACCGCCGGCGACAATGCGGACGGCGCTGTCGCGCAGTCCGCCGCAATGTTCGATCAGTTGCCGATAGCTGGCGCCGACAGGAACCAGCACGTTTGCCGGGCGGCGGATGCCGCCGCCGGATACGGTCACCACCCGATGCGTCAGCGGCCGGCCATGGACCACGGCCCTCGCCAAGGCGGCAGCCGTGCCCACATTCATGACAACCACACCGACGTCCAACGGCAGCTTTCCGGCAGGAATCTCGCGGCGCAGTACGGCATCGATCAACTGCTTTTCGCCCCCCTGCGGATACGTCGGCTTCAGGATGCACATCTCGATTGCCGTGCCCCGAATCGCCTCTTCCATCGCCTGGATGGCCCGCGGCTTGTTGCCTTCGATGGCCACAATGACCCGGCTCGCTCCCGTGGCAATCTGGGCCAACAAAGCACCGCTAAGGATCGGCCGCGAACCCACCTGCATCAGTTGGTCGTCGGCAGTCAGATACGGCTCGCACTCGCATCCGTTGATCAGCAAGGTGTCGATCGGCGTCTCTTCCCGAGGCGACAGCTTGATATGCGTCGGAAAGGCCGCGCCGCCAAGTCCCACCAGCCCGGCGGCGTGCGCTGCCTGCCGGATGGCTTGCGGCATGTAGTGCCCCAACTGATCGGTCGTGTATTCGCCAGCAACCATCTCGGCCAGCAAGGCATCGCCTTCCAACGGCTGGTCGGCGGCAGCTTCAATCACGATCGCCGGGACATGGCGCCCGTTGGGCAGAGTCACGGTCGTCGGCCGTCCGATTCGCCCTCGCACACTGGCGTGGACCGGTGCAGAAACCGGTGCCGTTGCCTCGCCCACCATGTCGCCCAACTCAACCTCTTGCCGCGGCTTGACCGTGGCCAAGCAAAGAGCACCCAAATGCTGAAGCAGCGGGATAACTACCTTCGCTGGGGTCGGGAGCACCTCTATCGGGCAGTACTCCGCCAAGTCCTTGCACTCCGGAGGGTGGACTCCTCGCGCAAAGGTAAGCTGGGCAATGATACTAGAAATTGGCATAGCGACCGCTCTTGCGCTCCTTTCCGGACCGTTGCGGTACCGACGCCCAGCCTGCACCCGAACCATGGGCCAAACGCCGCCTCGTACCGCGAATCGCTTATTGTGAAGCGAAACGTTGCAGGCTGCAAGGCCTATTCCTGGGGGCTAGATTGCGGAATCGCGAATTTCGGAGTGCATTGCCAGGCGAGAGAAACCACCGCTTCGCCCATGTCGAGTTGTAGCCCACAGAACAGACACGATAACCCCCCGGCGGGACTATGTTGGCCTCGCGGGTTCGCCAGTAGTCAACTACCGATGGCTGTGGTATTCTGTAAGTAGGGGAACCGTCTCAAGCGATTGGAGTGGAACGCCATGCCACAAACGGCCGAAATGCTGCGGCAGGACCTGCGGGACCAGCTCGATAGCCTGCCCGACGAGGAGATTTTTGTGCTACACCGGCTCGCCAGTGAACTACGATTGCGATCTGCTTGGGGACAGTTCTCGGAAGAAATCACCGCCGACTGGGAGGCAGGGAAGTACGAGCGGCTCAACGAGGTTCTCAAGGAGGCGCGTCAGGCCCTGCGAAGCCAGGCATGATCGTCTGCATCGACACGAACGTACTGTTGCAGGCGGCGAAGTCCGGCCACCCATACGAGATCATCATCCACGGTTGGCTCAACCGGCGTTACCAATGGGCGGTAAGCACAGCGATTCTGGCCGAATACCGCGAACTGATCACGCAGCGCAGCGGGCCCGGTCGGTGGCAACAGTTGGAGCGGGTGTTCGACTTAGCCGACCAGCTAGGTGACTTGCTGATCTATTCAGATCCCCAATACCAGTTTCATGTCATCGCGGTAGACCCGGATGACAACAAGTTTTCTGATTGCGCGATCGCAGCGAACGCCGATTACGTGATTACCGACGATGCCCATTTTGCCCCGCTGGCCGGGGCGCCCTACAAGCCTAACCCCATCGCCCCGGCGGAGTTCATCCGGCAACACCTAACGTGAAGCGTTTCCGCCAGAGAAGGAAGGCTGGACGCGACGTACTGCCTTCCTCCAAAGCGAGAACACTACAGGGGACGGGCATTCAGCCGCCGGGAGAGGTGGCCTGTCGATTACTGTCGAGCGGCGACCAGGTGGGGCATGTAGAGGGCCTTGTGTACCAGTTCGACGAGCACTTCGGGATCGAACGGCTTCCGAAGATAGTACGTACCGCCGGCCGCATGGCTACGCCGAATGATGTCGGGAATCTGCGCACCGGAGAGGAACATTACGGGCAAGTCTCGCAGCTCGGCATTCGACTTGATCTCTTCGCACATCTCCAGGCCGCTGTGCCCCTGCAAGTTGATATCCGAAATGATCAACTCGGGCGCTTCGGCGAGCGCCTTGGCCAAGGCATCGGCTGGCGTGGTACACAGCGTGCAGCGGAATCCGTCTGCCTGCAGTGCGGCGGCCACCTCGTCCAAGACCGACTGCTCGTCGTCGACTACCAGTACGAGGGGAGAATCTTGCGAGGTCGGAAACATAGGCTTTGCCCCAGGGTCAGGTACTACTACATATGTAGCTTCGGTTTCACTGCCTTGCCGATTCACCTGCCATTTCCCTCTCCTTGCGACCGGCGCAACCGGCACATTCCTTAGGGGTATTGTCGGATGGCGCCGGATTGTCTGTCCTGTTCCTTTCCTGTTGATTGAAAAGCGTATTCCGCGGACAGAGCCGGGAGGGGTTGTACTGGCGCTGACGAATGCCATGTTCCACTCGAACGGCCTTTGACGGCTGTTCGGGCGCTGGCCGCGGTGCGGTCGTCGCTCCAGACGTTTTCTCTGAGCGCAACGGAATAGGCCGGACGATCGGACCCAAAGGCAGTCGGTTATGGAAGACGACTGTTGGCGGGTGGCATCGGATGGCGCCCGCCTGGAATACGCTGGCTTTCGATCACGGAAGAATGTATGGATCGCCACGGGAGTATCCGGCTTCGGCCGGTTCTGGCATGTCTGCTGGTCGGCCTTGCCTTTGGAGGGCTTTGGCTGGCAGAGCATACGGCGGACCCTGATCTGCCCGTTTGTGGGTATTCTACCCCGAACGATGTCGCCGTCATGCCGCCTGCCGTGCCGGGTAACCTGCCGGAATCGGATGCGCGACCCATTTCGCGACCGCGGTTGTTTCTTGCACGCGATCGCGTACGGCGACTACCACCTATTGTCGAACCCTCGCGGGAGATCGTCTGCGCATCGGAGGCTGGCGACAAGGATGAGGTTGCTTCTGCGGGTTCGGTTCTGATCACACCAGACGAGGGGTTGGCGGTTTTGGACGCACCGGCGTCTGCTGCCGCATCGCCACCCGGCGCGGGGACGGGCGGCCGAACGGCACTCGCCGCTGGGGCAGATGGCTTTGGTCCGGCGATCCCGGATTGCCCGATGCTGCACGTTCCTGCTCCGGCGGAGCCGGCTTCGCTTCCCACGCCGCGCGTCCGATCCGTTTTGCCGGCACCGGCGCTGGCAACCGACCCGATTCCATCACCAGCAGTCGCGGCGGAACCGAAAGATAGAACGGCAGAAACAGAAACCGTGTCTCCATCCGGCGCCGATGACCGTTCCGAGCAACTGGAGCGGATCGCACGCGAGGCCGATCGGCACACGCGTCGCGGTTTCGACTTGGCCGGGCGGAATGCGGTTTTCGCGGCACGCTTTCAGTTCATTATCGCGATGCGTCTTCTGGCCCAAGGACTCGATACGGAAGATGCTACGCGAACGCACAGCCTGGCATTGGCCGAAGGGCTCGAAGCGGTCCGAGAGGCAGAAGACTTCTTGCCGCGCGGCGCGCGTCTGGAAGCTGATCTGGATCTCGCGGCGATTGTTCGAGGCCATCGCACCCCGGTCCTGAAACAGCAGGCGTCAGACTCCTTGACCCCCATGGTTGCCCTGAAGACCTACTTCACCTTTGCCCAGGAAAGGTTGGCTGCGGCCATGGGCGACGAAGTGGCCGGCTCCATGGCCTTGCATGGACTGGGAAAACTGCACGCCGCCGCCGCCCGCAATCCGGCCGTCGAATTGCCGGCCGCCGAACCGAAAGCGGTGGCGTTCTTCCAGGCGGCGCTGCTCGTTCATCCGAACAACCTGATGGCCGCAAACGACCTGGGCGTGCTCCTGGCGCGGGCCGGCCACTGGATTGGCGCCCGCAGGGTATTGGAGCATGCCGTCGCGGTGAATCCGCAGTCGATCAGTTGGCGAAACCTGGCGAAGGTGCACGACCACCTGGGAGACAAAGACAAGGCCCAATATGCGCAGCGCATGGCCGATGCCATCGCGAAACAGACGGCTCGGGGTGGAAGGAGTGCCGGTTCCGACAAGGTCCGGTGGCTCTCGCCAGCCGCGTTCGCCGCCACGCACGTCGATTCGCGCGTGCATGCGGCGCCTCACACCAGCCAGGTTCCCAGCAGCGTTTCGCGATCCCACAGGAGATAACGCCCCATGCCTCGCTTTGCCGACCGTTTTCCCACGTTGTCCGACGCCGGCCTTCGTTGGTGCGCGCCGGTTGCGGCTGCGCTGGCCCTCATGGCAATCGCGACCCCAATCGGACGCGACTGGGTGGCCGCAGTCGCCGACTGCCGTGGACGCTGCACGTGCGACGCGGACGATGAACAGGCGATGCAACAAGCCCGGGCGGCCGATACCACGGCCCATGCCGTCTACCTCGCGTCGCCCGATCCTTCTCCGGTGAAAACGGCCAGACGCGAACGTTGCCTCAACGGACGCCCCATCTTGCCCGAGGAACGTAGCGAGGTCATGCTGTGCCAGGCGTGCATGCCTGGCGGCGGATACTACCGGTGCGGGGTCGACTGCGCCAACGGCTGCTGCCGAAATGGTTGGGAGCAGGCGCGCATGATCCAGTGGCAGCAGTACGCGCAGGGCGAGTATGCCGGGCCGGCCCGGCTGCCGCACGTCATGGAGTATCGGCTGCGAGTGGACGATGAACTCGATCTGGTCTACCGGCTCACACGCGAGGAGATGTCCGGCCCCTACCGCCTGGAAATCGGCGACGAAGTCCGGGTCGAGTCGTTTACCGACCCGGAATTGAACCGCGATCTGCTGATCCAGCCGGACGGCACCATCACGCTTCGACTGCTCGGCCAGGTGGAGGCGGCGAAGAAATCGGTCGTTGACCTGACTGCCGACCTGGAGGAACTCTACAAGAAATACTACAAAACGCCTTCCATCACCGTCACGCCGCTCCGGGTGAATACCCGCTTGGAAGACCTCCGCGCGACCGTCGATGCGCGCTATGGCCGCGGCGGTTTGCAGCGGCTTGCCCGCGTCACCCCTTCCGGCGATATCGCCCTGCCGGTCCTCGGCTCGGTCTATGTCCAGGGGCTCACCCTCACGGAACTCGGCGAAGAACTCAACGAGCGGTACCGAGAGCACATCTCCGGCATCGAGGTCGTGCCCGTCCTGGTGGCGCGGGCGCCTCGCCATATCTACGTCTTGGGCGAAGTGGCCACGCCCGGACGGTTTGAGATGACCGGTCCGACCACGCTCATGCAGGCGTTGGCCATGGCCGGAAGCTGGAACGTGGGTGCGAACTTGCAGCAGATTGTCGTCTTCCGCCGCGGCGAGGACTGGCGCCTGCTGGCTACCATGGTGGACGTGAATGGCGCGTTGTTCGGTCGCGACCCGTGCCCCAACGGCGAGATCTGGCTCTCCGACTCCGACGTCATTGTCGTCCCGAAGAGCGCGATTCTTCAGGCGGACGACTTCATCGACCTGGTCTTTACTCGCGGCATCTACGGCGTTTTCCCGCTGAGTTCAACCCTCAGTTTCTCGAAGCTCAGTTCGCTGTAGCTGGCCGAACTGCTGGGGCCTTTCGGAAAACGGGGTGGCTCCTCCAATGCGGTAAGAACCTGTCGGAAAAGGAAGGCAGGAACCTGACTTGCCTGGCGATTTCAACGGACGGACGCCGTTACGCCGTACCGTATGGGCCCGGCGCCCCGCTGGTGGGCGCCCACATCCGGCGCGCGACCGGTGTAGCCGCTGCTGAAGTTGGGCAGCGGTTGCCCGACGCCTGCACCGGGACTCGACGGAACAAGTTGGAATCGGCCGGTCCGGGTTGCCGGATCGAAACCGGCGTCTGCGGTATATGTCGGCTCGCCCTGAATCCCGTGCTCTTCCTGGTCTTCGGGGACTTTGCCGTTGTATAGGTCGTAGTCGAAGTCGTTATCGACGCTTTCTTTGGCCTCGCTCGCGCTGCGGTTCTCCGGCGAACGTACGTGGAGAATGTTGTTGCGCGAAACGGTGTGTTTGACAATGCGGTTACCCCCCAGGCCGCCGGTCGGAAGCCACGGGTCGGCCGCGAACAGCGTATTGTGGAAGATATACTGGCGGCCGGTCATCCAATGCTCGCCGCCGGCGTAGCCCATCTTCAGAAAATAACCGCCGTGATAGTCCGGCTTCCACTGGCTGCGAGCGCAGACATTGTTCCAGATGTAGAGCGGACCGATCGAGGTGGCCGCGTTGCCGATCATCATCATCGATTGCGTGATGTAGTTGCCCCAGACCCGCACGTTCCGGTTGCCGCCTTCCACTTCCAGGCCATCGTCCCAACAGTGGCTTATGAGGTTGCCGTAACATCGATGGTCGCCCCGCGGCCGTCATAGACGCGCCAGGCGTCTGCCGTGCCGGATTCCGTAATGGCCAACGGCGTATCGCGGTCGGTGATGCGAACCGTTTCGCCCACGGGAAACGCCTCGCACCACGTCTTCGCAAGCAGTCGTGTGGCGCTTTCCGCGCCGGCGAGTTTCATCTCGACTTCATACTCCGTATCCGGCTCGAGATGGACGATACTGCCGCGGTAGTCGGCCAGGTCCTCGTCGGTTTCGGGAATCGGATTGTAGCGCATAGGCAGCCCCTCGCTCCAATCCTCCGTCCCTCTTTGCCGAAATCGAACAAGGACTTCCTTGTCCGCTGCCCCGCCTTCCGGCGACCAGTAGAGTCCCAGACAGTGAAATGTCGGAACGGCCAATGCGGCTCCGGCTTGCGGTCGATCATCGGCGCAAGCTGCGTCGGGCAACGATGCAAGGCTGCCAAGTCCCCACGCCGTCAGGTAAATCCATAACCGACCTCTTCCAGAAGCGAATCCCATAACGCGTCCTCCTGCGGATAATCAGACTTGCTCGTTGTCGCCACCTCTTCCTCCTGCCCATTGTCTGCGAAATGCCCGCCAGTTTCCACACCTGCCCCCCATCCGTTCGTAGTTCCGCCTTCCGGCGGTCTTTCACATCGTGTTCGTGCTCAGCTTCAGCGGTGCTCGTACTCGTAATCGAAGGTCTTGCGCGGTCGAAACTCCTTCCCTTCCCGCCCATCCTTGTCAATCAGCGCCAATTCGTGTTGCTGGCAAACTGAAGAGGGAGGGAACACTAATCTTCGCTAATCTTCACTAATCGGAGATGGAAAGCGTGTTGTTCTTGCTGGGCAACAAGGGCAACGATCCCTCCGTTTCCTCTGCAGGCGTCTGTTCAATATCCGCTCTGCTTTTCGTGTGTTTCGTGTCTTTCGTGGTTCTTGTCCTGGGCGACACTGGGCAAGCCGCCTGAAGGCAAAACTGCGAACTTGAGACACTGGGCTTTGCGGCTTTGTGTTGAAATCGTCTCTACTGCGGCGGCCGGAACGCTTAACGCAAAGACGCCGAGGCGCGAAGACGCAAAGGAAGACCGGCGAATACTGTAACTGCGGAGGCTGGATGGCAGACTATGAATACAACACAGACGGGCGAGGGAGTTCTTGCTTGATGTCGTTTGCGGTCTCCTGCTGGTCTGCTGAATTGCGGCACGATTGACGCCAACGCGAAGACGAAGAAGAGAACGAACAGGAGGAAACGAAGGACGCAGAGAAAGAAATGTTGTCGAGCACGAACTTTGCAGTCGTGCTCGTGCTCAGCTTTAGCGGTGCTCGTAATCGAAGGTCTTGCGCGGCCGAGACTCCTTCCCTCCCCGCCCCCACCCATCCTCGTCGTTCGACTCTCCGAGTCGATCGTAGGGTGGGTGGTTCCGAATGTCTCGGCATTCGGGTTCACCCACGCGTTATCGTCTTATGGAGTACGGTGATTCATCACCGTTTTCGTCTCTTACCACACCGCCGTTGCCTTTGTTCTCTCCGGTCCAACGTCAGGCTTGGATGCCGGACCAAACGTCGCGCGTGCGTTCCGATTACGATTACGAGCACGAGCACGAACACAACACCGGCCGCCTCTTCGACGAAGCCACCGGCTTGCAGAACAACCTCAGCCGCTGGTACAATCTCGAGTTAGGATGCTGGCTGACCGAGGACCCGATTGGTTTCGAAGGAGGTGATGGGAATCTCTACCGATACTGCGGGAATGACCCGGTGAACTGGGTTGATCCGAGCGGGCTCAGTCCTTGGGAGGGTATAGGCAGAATACTCGGAAAACGATGGAGTAGGGAAACATGTGAGCGTGCCGCAAGGACGCTTGCAACGGAGTTGCTGGACACGCTGAAGAAGCACCACCCAAATTCCCAAAAGGCGCAGGAAATCATACGAGCGTTGAAGAAAATGGGGTGGGTTGAGGAGACCTTAGGCCGAGGCTCGCGGGCTGGCAAACCACTTGAGGAGGGAGGTGGACTGATCCTATGTGAGATGATAGATGGAAAGCCAACCGACACTTTTCTTGAGTGGCACCCGGGTGGAGGGCATCATGGTCCGGATGCCTACTGGAAATTTAGTAACGGAAAGTCGGGAATCCTGCGCACGGTCGAAGAAACCGTCGGTGCGGGCGTGGTGTGCCTGGTTCCAGGCGCGGCGGAGGCAATGGCGGGGGACTACAATGCCGGCGCGAGACAATTGGTGTACGAGGTAAGTCCAATTGGCTGGGGTGCATGGGTGACCGGTTATTTCACGTGGCTTTTCGATTGGGCACAGGCTGACCTCGAACAAGCGAGAAAGGAGAAGATCAAGTTCTAAATCTGGATGGCAGTTGGGTGGCTCGAAGTTATTCGTTGTTGAACGCGCATATCGCACAGCGTGGCGGCGAATTGACGACCACTGTACGATTTAGTAGGAGTCAGTGTCATCTGAACGCGTGAGGAAGTGAGGGACCAAGAGTTGGTATTATTCGTACTCAGAGATCGGAAGAAGGGCCAACCCAACGTTGGAGCAATGTCAATGGATGTCATCAAACATCAATTCCAATGGGCCGTGCAGGCTCTGGCCCAGCCCGCCGACGTACAGCTCACGCTGTTTCCACCGTTTGTCGTTGTCGCCGACGAGCTTGCCCTCGATTTTGACAACTGGTGGAAAACGTTTGAATCAAACTTTGGCGATTCGTGTTCGCGGCAACAGCGTCAGGCGGTTGTGGCCTTGAATCAGCTTCTAGATGAGATGAGCGGACCGGAAAAGCCGGAACTCTGGTTAGGCCCGGAATGCCTCAATCAGCCGAAGTGGACCGAGGTACGCCAGTTGGCGGCCGATGTCCTGTCCACGTTTGGGTGGCCCCTCGACGCTCCACCGCTAGGGCGAGCCCTTTACAGGAGGGGGGGCGTATAGGACTTTGGGGTCAGAGCGCCTTTAGACGTTAAGGGATAGTGCATGGCCTTTTCTTGTATGTAATGCAGTAAGGAAATGAACAGAAGGAAACGCAGGAAACAGAGAACGGGATGTTGACGGCCACTTTCGTGTGATTCGTGTCTTTCGTGGTTGACGTCTTGGATTGCGGCCGATTCGGGCTGCAGGCGGGATTTGAGTCTCGTCCGCGCCAACGGCGCGACCTACCTCACCGGCGCGAACAACCAACTTCTCTTCGACGGCGTTTTGTCCTATTCCTACTGGGCCGAAGGTAACCGCACGGCCCGGTTCATCGATGTGAACGCCAATGGCCTTCTCGACGCCGTGATTCTCAAGCGGCAGGTAAGCACAGGTTGGGCGAAGGCTTGTGGCTTCTATGCTGATCTTGCCTCCTTTATGCCGGCCTCCTTGCGTCCTGGCGGCTTCGCGGCTTTGCGTTGACGTTCCCTCCACCTGCAGCTCGCGATGGCCGGAACGCTTAACGGGCTCTTACCTTTCTGGGTGCAGACTACGCGTCTGGGTTGAGGCTGGGCGCAACTCGGCGGACGGCACGACGGAGCGTGCCTGCTACTTTGCTGCAGTGCACCCAGAAGCGGGAGAACCGCTTAACGCAAAGACGCCAAGGCGCGAAGACGCAAAGAAGAGCGGAGATTGGGGCCGCGGTGGTTGGATGAGAAGCCAGGAACGTGTAGAGGGTGCAGGCTACGCGTCTGGGTTGAGGCTGGGCGCAACGCGGCGGACGGCACGACGGAGCGTGCCTGCTACTTTGCAGTTTGCCCCCGGAAGCGGAACAACCGCTTAACGCGAAGACGCCAAGGCGCGAAGACGCAAAGAAGACCGGAGGTTGGGGCCGCGGTGGTTGGATGAAAAGCCACGGATGAAGCACGGACGGAACACGGATAGACGGGAGAGGTCACAGATGCTTAGGCGATGGCAAATCGGGACGCGCGATCCACTTGCTGGCGCTGCGTGCTTGTAGGGGGACGCGGCAGCGCGTACAAGCTCGAAGCGCAAGCGAGTGGGTCCGTTAAGGACCGGAAACGAGGCGCCCAAAACGCCCGATCCATTTGCTCGCGCTGCGTGCTTGTGGGGGGACGCGGCTTTGTCGATCGCCTCTCCGAGCCGATTGTGTCCGGAAGGTTCACGACTCGGAGGGGCGTGCGTCGGCGGCAGAAACCGCGAAGCTCCCACCGGCAGGCCGGGAGCATCGCCTTGCCGACTATCTTTCCGAATGGAGTCGCCATTGACGCCAGCGCGAAGACAAGGAAGAGAATGAACAGGAGGAAGCAGAGAAGCGTGGTTTCGCAATGGGTGCAGGAACGGGCTCCTTTTTAGCCGGCGGTTGTTAGCGAAGGGTACCGGGGGACATTAGGGTGGAAGGGGTGGCCTGGGCGACTGTGCAAGAAGTTGCTTAGGCGGTCATCCTCGCACAGGACGGCAGCCCGGATTTGCAGGATCGCTTCGCCACTGGCCCCGTCGTTCCAGAACTTCTCGGTTCCTTTCACCCGGGCGTTGATCTCTTTGACCAGCGACTCCATGTGTGCCGAAGTGATCGGCAGCCCTTGCCGACGATACGCTGGATAGTTCATGCGCGGGAGATTGTTCTGGAAGTAACCAATCGCGTCAGCAAGGACTTTTCGCGGGTCGGTCTTTTCACAATCCTTCTGAGGCAAACCCACCCGCCGCTGATGCTCGCGAAGTTCGGCGACCACCGAGAGAACGTTCCCGCCCCAACAGTCGCGTGCCCAGCGGAGATAGTCCGTCCAGCGCCGCTGGGCGTCGTCAGAGACGGAGCGGGCTGCTTCGTACAGGTGTTCGATGGCATGCACGAAATCGAGGATCGGCGTGAAGTCGCGAAAGTGACGCTGCTGAATCGTCCAGTTGTACGGCAGTCCATCGCTTACGAAGGCTTTCTTGGCGGCATGATAAAAGCCGCGAGCATCGGCTTCCACCTCCATCATGCGTCCGAAGGCATCGCTGTCCTCCAGTGAACTGAGGCAGGTACGGAAGAGTCGCTCGGGATGCCAGTCGTTTGCGACGTGTTCCTCGGCGATGCCGGTGCGAGAAGCCGTTTCCTCGGCTGCAGTGAGCGGCACATTCTCCTCGCCAACACCCGACAACAACTTCTTCATCCGTTCCCGATTGGCGAAGCACGCGGGCAAGTCGGGATGTGGATCGTCGGTGAAACAACGGCTTTTCATCCGCAAAAACAGGGCGTTCTTGTTCTCTCGCCAATGCGGATGATGCACCCCCTTGCCGCCCCCTTCGTCGCGCGTTTGCATCCGTCCGCCGTCGACGCTGACGCACGCCAACTCGATCGGCGTCTTCGGCTGGGCGTGCTGTCGCGGCAGCGGTTGATCGAAGTACGCCTCGATCCTCGCATCACGCTCTCGCACCATTTCCGCACCGATCTTCACCCCCGTCTTGTTCAACCCGCGACCGGTGATCCCGATGCCGCCAATCTTTCGCAGCACCAGTTCGCCAATCGAGTACGACGGAGCATAGGCGACGGCAAGCACCTTCTTTTCCAACACGGCCGGACTGGCCGAACCGCCGTCAATCCCCAGCGGGATGCGTTGAGGGAAAAAAATCCCGCTCACAGGGCGGGCAGCGGAAGGCCGGCTCGCGAAGCCCGACCTCGCCGTCTTCGGTCTGTAACCCCAAATCATGCGGGTTGTCTTTCGGGAGGTGCTTCTCGCCACAGATCGGACAGGGTTCTTCGCCCGCAAAGTGCATCGCATGTTGCTCGGCCAGCCGAACGTCGATCGCGCGGGCCAGCATCTGCCCGGCTTGGTGACCAAACTTCTCGATCTGGGCAAACGTGGTTTCCCGCGGCGGTCCTGCCTCGCCAAAACCATGCCTTGCCAGCAATGCCACCAATTCGCTGAACTTCTCCTTCTCCTCCGCCGTCAGTTCCAAATCCTCGTTTCGAGCGACCTTGCTCATGGCAGATTCCTTTCCAAAATTACCAGATTGCCCAGGTACGCCCCAAAATCTAACCTGTCCTGGCAAAATCCGCCACCCGAGTTTCCAGTCCCCTCCAACCCGCCGAAGTCCGTTCCTGCACCCTTTCGCAATACGGGGCCTTTCTCGCTCTTGACGCGGTTGCCTGGCTTCGCTATGTTCGGTTGGTCTGAAGAGGCCGTTTGGGGCGGCAGGGACGAGGTTATGGTACGGAATACGCACCCTTTTCATGACACAATGGTTGTTTTCCCGCCATGGAGTCGTTGAGGATCTTCTGGGATGGAAGTGACTGCATACATTACAACTCTGAAGGAACGTTGCCGCATGTGCTATACGTGCGTGCGGGAATGTCCGGCAAAGGCGATTCGCATCTCCACCGGGCAGGCGGAGATCATTGCCGAGCGGTGTATCGCGTGCGGCAACTGTGTACGCGTCTGCTCGCAGGGGGCCAAGCAGCCGGTTACGAGTATCGATAAGGTCGATGCCCTGCTCGCGTCGGGGCGGCAGGTGGCAGCCTGCGTGGCGCCGAGCTTTCCCGCCGAGTTCGGTGAGATCGACTACCAGCAGCTCGTCGGGATGATTCGCCGGTTGGGGTTCCGGCGGGTGTTGGAGGTCAGTTTTGGCGCGGATCTGGTTGCCCGCGAGTATCGCGAGCTTCTGACCAGGCCGGACGAGCATCGCTACATTGCCACCAGTTGCCCGGCGATCATCGGCTACGTTCAGCGTTACTATCCCGAACTGATCGATTGCCTGGCGCCGATTGTCTCGCCGATGATTGCCACGGCGCGGGCTGCGCGACAGGTTTACGGTTCGTCGGCCGCCGTGGTCTTCATCGGGCCGTGCATTGCCAAGAAGGCCGAGGCCGACAGTCCTTCGCTGGCGGGCGACGTTGATGCCGTACTCACGTTTGCCGAGCTGCGGGAGATGTTCGGGCGCGCCGGGTATACGGCGGACACGGTCGAGCCGAGCGAGTTTGATTCGCCGCACGGCGGCATCGGAGGCATATTTCCCGTGGGTCGTGGAATGCTGCAGGCGGCAAGCATCCAGGAAGACCTGATGACCGGCGAGGTGGTTGCCACGCAGGGGCGAACCCACGTGGTGGAAGCCATCAAGGAGTTCGCCAGCGGCCAATTGGGCGCCAAGCTGCTCGAAGCGCTCTGTTGCGAGGGCTGCATCATGGGGGCAGGCATTACCAGGGAGTTGCCCTTGTTCGGGCGTCGCCGCCAGGTACGGCAGTACGTCTGCAAGCGGGCAGAAACGCTCGACCAGGCACGCTGGCTCGAAGAGATGCAGCGGGCAGCCATACTCGACCTGACGCGCACTTTCCAGGCCAACGACCAACGCATTCCGGCGCCGCAGGACGTCCAGTTCTACGAAGTCATGGCAAGAATGGGCAAGTTCACTCCCCAGGATGAACTGAACTGCGGCGCCTGCGGCTACGATACGTGCCGCGACCATGCCATTGCCATCTGCACGGGATTGGCGGAAAGCGAGATGTGCCTGCCGCACACGATCGAGCAGCTTCGGCAGGCGGTGAAGGAAGTGGAAGCCTCCAACCGTCAGTTGGCCGAGGCCCAGGAGGCCCTAATGCAGTCGGAGAAGCTGGCCAGTATGGGCCAGCTTGCCGCCGGTATCGCTCATGAGGTGAATAATCCTTTGGGCGTCGTGTTGATGTACGCCCACCTGCTGTTGGATAGTTGCGAGAAGGGCTCGCCCATGCGCGACGATCTGGTAATGATCGCCGAGCAGGCGGATCGCTGCAAGAAGATCGTTGCCGGATTGCTCCACTTCGCGCGCCAGAATAAGCTCGCCCGCTATCCGGCCGACGTGCGGGAACTGGCTGACCGGGCATTGAAGGCCGTCAAGGTTCCCGATCGCATCACACTCAAGGTCGAACACCACAGGGAGGATTGCGTTGCCGAGATCGACCGCGACCAGATTGTGCAGGTGTTGACCAACCTGATCAACAACGCCATCGACGCCATGGAATCGGGCGGTACGTTGACCATCGAGACGGGCGGCGACGAGTATCGGGTCTGGCTGAGTGTGGGCGATACGGGCACCGGTATTTCGGAGGAGAATCTGAAGAAGGTTTTCGATCCGTTCTTCACCACCAAACCGCTTGGCAAGGGCACGGGGCTGGGCCTGGCCGTCACGTACGGGATTATCAAGATGCACTGCGGCGACATCCAGATACAATCCAACACGCAGCCGAGCAACGGCCCCACCGGCGCCACCTTCACCGTCACCTTGCCGCGACTCGAGGGATGAGGAGGCCGTAAGCGGAGGGAGCAGAGAGAAGGATGCTCTGGGCGCTGCCATCGCGTGGGTGAACCCGGCACGGGGCGAGTGTCAATAGCGTGGCCTGCAAACGTCGCGCTTGGGCGATCAGCATGTGGGGCATGCGATGCAAGCAACCACGCACCCTATGAATCCAAAGGCGGCACCGGGGTGAGGCTGGTCATCGAGGGTGCCATTTCGGCCCGCTCGAATCGCTGGGGGAAGTCCGTCGGTAGAGGGGGGTGGAGTGTTTGACGTTGCGAGGCGCTTTGAGTAGACTGGAAGGTGGCCTGATCCAGGCAAAGGACGGGCTGTGAAAGGAACACGGAAAGTCTGCATTACGCTCGGTCTGGAGGGGATGTCATGACGTATCGTTCCACGGCTTGGTTGCGCGTCTCTTGGATAAGCCCAAAGACCGTGCCGTTCGGCATGGTGGCTCTTGTTGTAATGACTGCTGCTCTGGGAACACTTTCTGCCGACAGGGCGGTTGCCGTAACCTATTGGCTGGAAGACGCGGCCGATGCGGACTGGAAGAATGCGGCGAACTGGAGCGATGGAGTGCCATCAACAAGCAACGATGCTTACTTCAATGGTCCCAGTAACAAAACGACCGTCGACCTCAACGGCGATGTAAACGTTGGCGATTTCGACTTCTCCGGTTCGACGTGTGCCGCCTATACGTTTATCAATAGCGGGATGATGAACCTGCGTGGTGACCTGACCATTCATGCCGGCGTGACCGCATCGATCACGTTTTCGTCCAGCCCTCGTGTTTCATTTCGGATTGCCGGCGATGCGTCGCACACGCTTAAGAACGACGGTACGGGCTCGCTTAACATCGACCACGGGATCATGAGCGGTATCGCCGGCGGGATTGTTATCTTCGATGGCAGCGGAAATACGAATGTTCTGGACTTGCAGGTGCGAAGGAACACCAATCAACTGAGCATCATCAAGAATGGGAGCGGTACGGTTACCATCATGGGCGCACATGGCACGGCTCCCACGGCAGACGATGTAGGCTACAGCAGCGGCACGACGACGATCAACGCCGGTGTGCTCAGTATTAACGCTGAGGCAAACCTGGGCGGCAACCCGGCCGCCTTTGACGAGGACGCGCTATTGTTTGGCGGCGGCACGTTGAGAGCGACGGCCTCGTTCGACATCGACGACAGCAACCGAGGCGTGACCATCGGCGCCGGCGGCGGTGCGTTTGAGGTCGGCTCCGGCCTGACGTTGGGGATAGTCAACGAAATTGTTGGCACTGGAACACTCACGAAGTTGGGCACGGGGACACTGGTGCTCAACCACGATAATAGCAGCTTCTCGGGGGCGATTGTTGTTGATAGCGGAACGCTGACGCTTGGCAACGCGGCGGCGCTGGGGGGTGCGACCGGAGACACGACGGTCAACACCGGCGCCACGCTCAACTTGAACAGCCAGACTACCGCAGAGCCGATCAGGCTGGCCGGCGGGACGCTGCACTCCCCCACCGGCGCCACTTCAGTCGTGAACGGCACGCTGACGCTTGATGCGCCCAGTTTCCTGGTGGCCGACGGGTATCTGAATATCTACGGCAAGATAACCGGTAGTGGAGGATTCAGTTCCACCGGCGGCAGGACGGTGAAACTGTACAACCACGATAACGACTACACGGGGCCTACCGTGTTCGGCTCGACCTATACCGACTTGGAGGAGGATGAAGTCATTCCCGATACTTCGGACGTAACGCTCAATAAGTACTTCAACCTGCGTGGGCACACGGAGACCATTCGCAGCCTGGCGGGCGGTAGTGACGCATACATATACAATAGCTTCGACACGGAGGCTACCCTCATTATCGGTGCAGGCGGTGGCGGGGCGGACTTCGCGGGACGTCTGTGGGACAATAATGGGAACGCTTATCCATTTGATATCCGCAAGATCGGGGCCGGTACACAGACGTTTAGCGGGACGAACAGCGATTTCCGGGGCACTGTCACGATTGAAGGCGGCGTGCTTAAGTTGGGCAGCGTCAATGCACTGGGGAGCACGGCCGCGGCCGACCATACGATTGTCAAGACGGGCGGAACGCTCGACCTGAACGGTCAGGCTACCGCAGAGCCGATCAGGCTGGCCGGCGGGACACTGACGAACACGGGCGGCAGCGTGGTCTATGCCGCGGCCCTCACGCTCGATACGTCGAGTTTCATTGATGCGCCGACTTCGGGCGAGTTGACGATCGACAGTTCGATCACCGGCGTTGGCGGGTTGACCAAGAGCGGCGCGGGGGCCGTTATCTTGGGCGCCGCGAACGGTTATTCGGGCGATACGATCGTGCAGCAGGGAACGCTCAAGTTGGGCGCCGGCGGGTCGATCGGCAATTCCCCGCTGATCGACGTCCAGGCCGGCGCCACATTCGACGTGGCCGACGTTACTGGCGGTTTTCAGCTCGCCACAGGCCAGACCCTGATGGGGACCGGCGACGTGCTGGGAGACCTGACGCTGCTGGACGGCTCGATCCACGCGCCCGGCAGTTCGCCGGGAATCCAGACTGTCACCGGCGACTACGACCTGCAGGCGGGGGCCACGCTCGTGCTGGAACTCGCCGGACTCACGGCAGGCGCCGGGTACGATCAGGTCGACGTCGACGGGACGGTATCGCTTGGCGGTGACCTGGACCTGCTGCTGGGTTTTGCGCCGGCCATCGACGACATCTTCACGATCATTGATAACGATGGCGCCGATGCCGTTACCGACACCTTCGCGGGGCTGGCGGAAGGCGACGAGGTGTCCGCCCTGTCCGACGGTCGCAGCTACGATTTCCGCATCACCTACCAGGGCAACGACGGCAACGACGTCGTCCTTCGCGCCGTCCCCGAGCCGGGCACCTTGGCCCTGTTGTTCATTGCGATGGGCTTGGGACTTGGTGTTGTCAGGCGACGGCGGCAGGTAAGGGGCCGGTAGGCTTTTCTGTCGACACATGCGCATGTCTTGAATGCATGTTTGATTGGCGCCATGTTCGGCCGGTATTCTTCGTCGTAGTCTGTTGTTGACCGACTTACGACGAGCAGAATCTCCGCTTTGGACGGGGTTGCTCTCTCTGTGAGTAGGTGTTAGTGTCTAATAGGCAAGTAATTGTCACCTATGCCGTATTCGGCCAATTGCCTCAAGTAATTGGTGGGCTCTCCGGTGGACGGCTGGCGGAATGGCTCGGAGGTGATTATCTGTGCGTTTGACCTGGCACTAGATCGAGTGTGATACTCGAGAGGGGAAGCAAGCATGGAGTTCCCAAGGCCGAGTTTCGTGTACAACTACCGACCAACGAGCCAGATTGCCGCACTTCGTGAGTACGAGCGAAGCAAGGAGGGCCGCCAAATCCCAGACAAGACGCCGGGGCGCCTGTTGTTGGCCACCTGGAATATCGCCAACCTGGGCGTGCAGGCACGACGAGATTGCGACTACCAGGTGATTGCCGAACTGGTTTCCTGGTTCGACCTGGTGGCCGTGCAGGAGGTGAACGACAATCTCCGCGGTCTCCGGGCTGTCCAGGCCTGTTTGCCGGATACCTGGAAGGTGGTGTTCTCGGACAAGGCGGGCAATGATGAGCGGGCCGCGTTTCTTTACGACTCGGCCAAGGTCCGCCTGCTGGATATGATTGGCGAGGTCGCTATCCCACCGCGTTGGAAACACGTGATCAAGGTCCCTGGCTCAACGCAGACGTTCGACGGTTTCGACCGGAACCCCTATTTGGCGGCATTCCAGTCGGGCGCCATGAATCTGGTTATGGTGAACGTGCATCTTTACTACGGAGGGGATACGTCGATTCAGAAGAACCGGCGGTTCATGGAAGCGCTGGCCGTAGCGCGATGGGCAGATCTGCGACGCACCAGTCCGAACGCCTACAGCGAGAACATCATCATCCTTGGCGACTTCAACCTGGAGAAGGTGGGGCAGGATGACGCGATATGGAAGATGCTTAATGCCCGCGGGCTCCATCTGGCGCCGCACTCAACCTTTGTAGGCGGGTCGAACATTCGCGACGACCGGGCTTACGACCAGATGGCGTTCTTTCCCGGGGTCGGCGATCGTTTGGAGTCGTCGGGCGTGTTCGACTTCGATGGCGCGATCTTCAAGACGCTTTGGAATAGCCGTTCGCCCAAAGACTTCTACGGATACCTTCAGTATTACATTTCCGACCACCGTATCCTATGGGCGTCGTTCCGGACAGGCTGACCGATCGGGGGAGGGCACGGCTGAGTGCGGCAATGCCTCTCTGTGGGGAACTGCTTCCTTTTAGCCTCCGGACAGGGGAAACCGCGGTGCAGGGGCTTGACAAGGATCGCGGTCGGGGTGACAAACACGGTTGTGTGTGGATAGGAGTGCTTTTCGTTACCGCGGCTTTGATTCTTCGGAGTGGGCAGCGCATACAGCGTGAGTTTGTGGGAGGCGATTCGGAGGGCGCTCCTTTTTCACGCAGAATCCTCCGGCGACATATTCGTTCTTAGGCACTTTCACTGAAGTCTCTTGAGTGGGAAGGAGCTGTCATGAACGTGAAATGGCTTGTCGTTCTCTTGTGTCTCAGCAGCGCGGTGGAAGGTTGGGCCGCTTCGCTCATTCGACTGGATCTGGAAACCTACGGTTCCATTGCGCCGCCGGGAGATCGGCTGAAACTGTCGATACTCTTCGCCCCCGGCGAGCATGAGGCCGAGATCGAGGTGCGTGCGTACGAGGCGGTCGAAGGTGAGGATGCGGATGGAACCGGGCTGGAAATCCGGCGCATCGCCGGTCGCGATGATGCGTTCCGCGATGCAGGCGGCGGCTTTTGCGTCGTAACCCGGCTGACCGTGGAAGGAGAGGAGCGTATCGGAGAAACGGCGATTGTCGTTCCTTACGACAACCTGGAGCTTCCGGTCGGCCGGCATCGGATCGGATATGAGTTGCGCGTGCTGCTCGGCGGCGAAGTGGATTTCACCACCGCGACGGCTTTGAGCTTCCTCGAGGTTCTGGAAAGGCCGGCAGTGGTGCCTCGCCAGTCGTTTGTGGAGGAACAGCGGGTGGCCGTTGCGGCAAAGCGGGAACCTGTGTTCGTTGTCCAGCCTGACGGAACAATCGAACGCGACGAGGACACGTTAGAGGAGCCTTGTTCGACGACGATTGTCGTCGCCAGTGAAACGCAGGTGTCGTCGGCCTTTGTCCGCCCTCCGATTCCTGTGGTGGCCGGTATGGAGCAGGGGGGGCCTGTTTTTGCCCACATGGAAGACGGCGATTCTTATGCCGGTCGCATGTTCGCGTCGAAACGATGGGGCGCACTCACGTTTCTCGACAAGAGCAATCGCGCTCGCGACCTGGAGGTGCGCAATATCAGGAGCATTGCGCTCATGCAGCCTGCGGGCGCCGTGGGACCGGCGAGCGAGTCGGTCGAGCAGGACCTTGTCGCGGAGCTGAATCAGCGGCCATGGGTTCCGGAGCCTCACGTTCAGATTCACTTTGCGACCAATCGGAGGCTCGTGAAACCTGCGTCGAGAGAACCGGACCGGTTTGGCGATGAGATTGCCCGGTTGAGGTATGGTTCGTGCCTGGTCAGCATTCCTTTGGCGGTGCACCGTCGCGGCCAACTGGAGCGACCACGCTGGTGGGAATCGCCGGATCCGAAGAAGCACATCCTGGTCGAAGCGGTGAGTTGCATGGCCGACGATACGTTTCTGGAAATGATGAAAAGGGCACTGGGCAACGATGGAAACGATATCCTGGTGTTCGTGCATGGATACGCGAACGCGTTCGAGAATTGCGTACTGACTGGCGCGCGATTGAAGCACGATACCGAGTTCGCCGGTCCGCTGGTGGTGTTTGCCTGGCCATCGGAAGGAAAGACGTTCAACTGGCTGAACCCGTCGGGACCGTATCGCCGCGACGAGGCGAAGGCCAAGGCGAGCTACGGCGCTCTGGCCGAGTGTTTTGCCGCTCTGATTCGGCAACGAGACGCTGCCGGACGGGGCGAGATTCACGTCCTTGCCCACAGCATGGGCAGCCGGATCGTCCTGGAGGCCTTGCGGACGGTTGACGAGCGGCTGAACCGTGAAGACAAGCCGTTCGGGCACGTCATATTCGCCGCGCCGGACGTGGATGTCCGGACGTTCGTTGAGGCGTTTCCGTCCGTGTCTCGGTTGTCCGATGACGTGACCCTGTATTACTGCGAGGACGACGTGGCCCTGAAGACGTCGCAGGGGATCCACATGGACTCTCGCATGGGCCAATACCGGCTCAAGATGGACGGCCTTCACAATATCGACTGCAAGAACGCAAATACATCATGGATCGGCCATGGGTATGTGGTTGACCGCGATATGCTACTGGTGGATCTGCAGATACTGCTGACGCGAGATCTTTCGCCACCGCAGCGCCGGCCGCCGTTGCGTGAGAATATGTTCCGAAACTGGAAGTACTGGTATTTCCCGTAGGTTGGGTTACCGGTGCGACGGCGAGAGAGTCGAGAGGCTCAGGTTGAAGTCAGGTCGGCGGTTCTGGGCGAAGGGGGCTTGCAGGAGTGTGAGATCTTCATCACTCGTACAGGAGGGCAGTCATCATGAAGACGAGGGGACGTTGGTTGACCTTGGTGTTATGGCCGCGGCACATGATTGTTGGCAGGGAATAGGGCTAACTTGGAAATGTCTCGGAAGAAGCTGCCACGCGAAATGATCCGCACACAATTTAGACTGTGTTCAAGCGTTTCTTCGCCTTTGCTTGGAGGATAGCGATGAACTTGTTGGCTTGGACGTAGCCCTCATATTCTGCTTGTTCCTGGTCGGTCAAGTCACCTTCGGTGCTCTTGCAGGCCAATTCTTCAATTCTTGCACGAAGCGATGGATCGCCGCAATACGCGATCAGAGCACGAGCTTGTTCCTCGCTGAAGAAACTCAGAATTGGGTCTGTGCCTCGATCGAAAGCAACGGTATCGAATGCAGTTGCCATTTCTCTGCCCCAGCAAGCTATGGGAAGCTGTTTCAAAGCCGCAGCCAAGCACCGGGCTCATCGCAACGCGATGACAGCCAACGGAACCAATTTCAAGCAGGTTCACTGACGATTATAGCCGGACGGCGTGGAGGCGTCAAAGTTGCCTTTTCCAGGTGGTCTTCGTGGGCTGCGTGACCGAAAGCCACTCAACGGGGAGAAGCGAATTGGTCCAAGCGCATCTTGCACGCAGCAGCTTCGGAGGGTATATTGCCAGCTTTCGTTTGGGGATGCTGGCGACCGGTGATGGATGGAGGGCCCTGTGCAAGGCAATATGGCCAAGGCGGCAATCGGCGTTGCATTCGCCGTTGCGATTGTCGGCGGTTGTCTCGGGAAACCGGCTCCCGAGAACGCCGCGCCGCCAGCGGCATCGGCCCCAAACGGCGGCCTGACATTCGATATCCAAGTGGAAAGGGGTATGCAAATCGATGCCCTGCAGCGAACCTGGCGGCACGAGCCCTACCAGCCAAGAGAGCTTGAGCGTCCGGTTGAACATCCGAGGTCTTCCTATGAAAGGGTAGTTCCATGAAGAGAATCTTGGCGGTTCTGGTGTGCGTCTTGTTCGGGACGCTGCTCACCTTTCCGCAAGCCGTCCTGGCACAACAGGAGACGGCGACCGAATATGGGGTCAAGACGATTCGCGATGTCGTCTACAAGACGGTGGACGGCATCGAACTGAAGCTCAACCTCTTCCTGCCCGAGCGCGATGGGAAGATGCGTGAGAACGCGCCTCTGCTGATGAACATCGATGCAGGCTGTTGGTACAGCGGCAAGCCGGGCAGCGGCGGGTTGTGGCAGACCTTCCACGCGGTGCCGAAGGGTTTTGCCATCGCCAGTGTGCCGCACCGCAGCGTTGCGACGCATCCGTTTCCTGCCCAGATCGAGGATGCCAAAGCGGCAGTTCGATTCCTGCGCGCCCATGCCCAAGAGTACGGACTCGATAAGAGCCGATTCGCCTGCATGGGGTACTCGTCCGGTGGGCATATCTCGAACATGCTCGGCATTCCCGACGAGGTGAAGATTTTCGACGTTGGCGAAAACCTGGACCAGTCGTCGCAGGTGCAGTGCGTCATTAACTTCTACGGTCCGACGGACCTGGTCCACTTCCTGAAGAAGAACCCTTGCGTCGATTGCATCTATCAGGTATTGGGGGCCAAGAAGGAGAATGGAAAAGTGTCGCGCGAACTGACCGAGGAGATACTGGCGATGGCGGAACGCTGTTCGCCCATTACCTACGTCAGCGAGAAATCTTCCCCCTCATTGCATTTCTACGGCGTGATGGATCGCGTCGTTCCGGTCAGCCAGGGGTGCATGCTGTACGAAGCGCAATGGAAGGCAGGCGTTCGCACGCAGCTTTTCATATCGAATACGGGGGTGCATTCGGTTAAGACAATTGCTTCTCACGACGAACTTGCCGCGATGATCTTCGATTTTCTTGGTTGGGAATGAGGTACAACAAATGAAGACGGCTTTCTTGACGTGCATTTTGACATTACTAACGTTGCCTTCCATTGCCGGCGAACCGATTGACTGGCAGCCGACGCGGACCGATACGTGGAAGAACTTCACCCGCTATCACTTCACCGTGGATGGGTGCGCCTGCTGGGTTGCGGCGCCGCCGAAGCCCCGCGAGGGGAATCCCTGGGTGTGGTGCATGGAGTTCCCGACGGCATTTGACAACAGGACCGGCGTTGTTCCGTTGGTCGAAGACGGGTTCCACTACGTCTACATGAGCGTGGGGAACACGTTTGGGTGTCCTTCGGCGCAAGTGCACCTGGACGCCTTCTATCGCCATCTGGTCGAGAAAGGGCTGAGCGAGAAAGCAACGCTGATCGGGGTGAGTCGGGGCGGTTTGTATGCGTATCGGTTCGCGGCGGCCCATCCGGAGCGCGTGACGTGCATCTACGGCGACGCACCCGTATGCGATTTCAAGAGCTGGCCCGGGGGGAAAGGCAAGGGCAGGGGGAGTGCAGGCGATTGGGCCAGCCTTATCAAGCTGTACGGACTGAACGACGAAGCTGAGGCAATGGCCTATAAGGAGAACCCGGTCGACCTGCTCGCACCGCTGGCCAAGGCGAACATTCCGCTCATCCATGTTGTGGGCGATGCCGACGACGTGGTGCCGGTCGAAGAGAACACGGCGGTGATCCAACAGCGCTACAAAGCGCTGGGCGGCGCCATGACGGTATTCCATAAGCCCGGTTGTGGCCATCATCCCCACGGGTTGGACGATCCGACGCCCGTCGTGAAACTGATCCAGGCCTATACGGCGGGCAACGTAGCGAAGCCCTGAGAGTAATCCGGGTTAGGCCCGCCAGGGGCGGGTGCGTTTGATTTCGGCGCCGAGGACGTCCATGGCCAGGTTGACGTCTTCGA
Source organism: Thermoguttaceae bacterium (assembly GCA_040772845.1). GTDB lineage: Bacteria > Planctomycetota > Planctomycetia > Pirellulales > Thermoguttaceae > PWXP01. The sequence goes on along the minus strand of JAXGXG010000001.1, from coordinate 1,107,695 downwards.
CGATCTGGAAGTCGTACATGCCGGCGACGACGAAATCGGCGCCGCCTTCAAAGGCGAACTGGAACGCCTCCTTGGGCTTGATGGCCCCGGCCGCCATGGTCTTGAACGCGATCCAAGGCTGTTCAAGCGTCTCCATGTAGGCAATGGTGTCTTCGGCCGACTCGCACCAGACGTTGTCGCGCTCGGATTTCTCGGTGTAGGTCCAGTAGTTGGACTTGTGCAAGGTCTTCATCCAGAAGTCCGGCTTCAGGCCGGCCTCGACGCAACCCTTGACGGTCTCGAGTTTGTGGCCGCCGATTCCGGCCGGGACGTTGTAGGTGCGAATCAGGTCGAGCACCTCGGCGAACTTGTCGAACTCGCCCTTCTCCGCCCAACTGTCGGCCATGCCGCCGTGAACGTAGCAGGCTGCCGCACCCGTATCGATCGACTTCTTGACCATCTCCTTCATGTCTTTACCCCCGCAGTCGGAGATGAACTTCATCTTCCCGTCGGTCTTCTGCCAGTAGCTGGCCATGATATCGCAGAGTGCAGGATTGGTGATGATCGCGTTCACGCCGCACTGTTCGGCAATCTGGAACGTCTCGAAGATCTTCTGCTCGTTGTGATAGGCCTTGACCAGCTTGTCGACGTAGATCAGGTCACGGGCGTGCGCCCAGCCGCCGATCAGGTTGCCGCCCAGGATCAGCCGGCTGAGTTCCAGGTCTTTGATCTTGGCCATGGGCGGCTTGGCCTTCAGGTTCTTGATATCGACCCATTCGAAGCGGTGGACCGTTGCTCCGGAGAGGGCGTCGGGCTTCACGGCGTCCGATGCCAGCGCGTCGGCCAACTGTTCGTGTTCGGTTGTCCGATAGCCTTGTTTTCTGAGTGTCGAGAGGACAAAGGCCCCTACGACGGGCAAGCCGGCCATCCCGGCCAGGAGCCTGCGTCGCGAAAGCACCATACTGGCTGCGATGGCTTCGGCCTGGGTGGGCGCCGCGTCGGCCTTCTTGGCGGCAGTGATCTTCTTCAACCGCCGGCCTGCCAGAATGCCGGTGATAATCCCGTCGAGTCCGAAAAGCCGCGCTGGATACGCGACGACGACAATCAGGGCCAGAAGCTCAACCAGCGTCTTATTGACGAACAGGTAGTGCCCTTCGACGGGCCCGACCGCCGGTGCGAAGAACGGTGGGTAGGCCATGTAGTACAACACCAGAAGCGCCATCCCGCAAATGGACGCGAACCGGGTGAACAGTCCGAGCATCAGGCAGCCGCCGATGAGGATCAGCCCCCAGATATTCGCCAGATTGACCCACGGCATCAGCGCCTCGTTGGCGCCCAGCCAGTGATAGAACTCGGCCGCCGGTCCCACGGCATTGTCCAGGTAACCTGCCGCGGTCCAATTGCCCATTTGCAGCTTGACCACACCTTCGTACAGGAAATGCCAGCCAATCGCGGCGCGCAACAGGGCCAATGGCAACTGGCGGATTCCACTCGGCTTGTTTGCAACTGTGGCGGCAGACGGTGCGTTGGAACCACTCATTATCCACGATCTCCTGGGAGGGCGTTGAGCGAAGGATTGGACTTCATTGTAGCCATTTTGGCCGCGGCGTCAATAACCGGTTCGCGGTAGGCATGGCGTGTCTCTCCGGATGGAGGCTCGCCGAGTTTGAGATTTGAGATTTGAGATTCCCAGTGGGGCCGGTGGCGGCTTTGCTGTGCACTTCTTCGCTGTGTCAGCAATCACGCCTTAATCTGCCTGCCCAGGTAATGATGGCATAGGGCAATGGCCAGGGCGTCGGCGACGGGCATACCGTGGATTGCTGGCTAGCGAACAGATCGGTGCAGGAACCCCTGGAGGTAGGGGCGACGGGATGGTAGAATAGTCAAAGAATGGCTCATCAGGTTGCTGTTCGTGACTTGACTGCCTTGTTGTGTGTTGCCTTGGAATAAAGGGCGAATTCGGCGGAGGATCGAGATCCAGGAGCTGGTAATGAAGCGAATCGAGACTGTCGGATTGGTTACCGAAGACCATCAACTGTCGGCGCGTCTGCCGGTGGATGTTCCGCCAGGTGAACACCGCATGGTAATCGTGCTTGAGGAGACGCACGCAGATGAGGAGCAGCCAGTCTGCTCTCAAAGTCCCGTTATGCCACCGTTGCGTTGGCAGGCGAATGTTCTTGTTCACGATGGAACGTTGGATGAGGGCTTCTCGAATGTACTCAACGATATCCGGCAAGAGCGAATCGACAACTTGACTCAAGGAGGTGGCGAGTGAGGATTCTGCTCGACACTTCAGTGGCTGTTGCCGGTTTGCTGTCAAGCCACCCATTCCATGGAGTGTCTGTTCCCTGGTTATCAGCGGCGAAGTCGGGGAACTTCGAGTTTATCTTCTCGGGGCATAGCCTTGCCGAACTCTACGCGGTGCTCACTCGATTGCCCACGCAGCCGCGTATCAGTCCGGATACTGCTGGAATGCTCATCCGTGAGAGCATCTTGAGTTGCGCCCGTATCGGGGTGCTTGGGGGTGACGATTATGTGTCGCTTGTCGGAGAAATGATTGAGGGAGGCAAAGCTGGTGGCACAATCTACGATGCAGTGATTGCCAAAGTCGCTCAGTTGTGGCATGTGGACATGCTGGTTGCATTGAACGTGAGTGACTTCCAGCGAGTATGGCCCGGCGGTGGAGCACGAATTGTGTTGCCACAATCTGTAGCTGTGCCATGAAGATGTACCTGGTAGAGCCAGGGCATTCGTGATATGTCATCCTGCTGCCGTATCGGTCTAAGCCTTTACCTGCCGGCCCAGGTAATGATGGCAGAGGGCGATGGCGAGGGCGTCGGCGACGTCGGGCGGATCGGGCAGTTCGGCCAGGCCGAGTTCGCGCTGGATGGCGCGCTGGACTTGCCCTTTCGACGCGCGGCCGGAGCCGGTGAGGATGCGTTTGACTTGCGTGGCGGAGTAGTGGACCACCTCGATGTTGGCCCGGGCGGCGGCGAGGCAGATGACGCCGCGGGCGTGGCCCATGAGAATGGCCGTACGCGGGCGCGCGTAGTGCGAATAGAGTTCCTCCAGGGCCATCACGCCGGGCCGGAGCGACTCGATCACGTCGACCACGCCTTCGTAGATCTGGTTCAGCCGCGCGGTGAGCGAGCCGCGAGTCCGGCCGCGCACCACGCCTGCCTCGCAAAGCTTGAGCCGGCCGCACTCGACGTCGAGCACTCCGTAGCCGGTTGTGTTCAGCCCGGGGTCGATACCCAGGATGCGTTTGGGCGGTTCGTGTTCGATTGCCATGGGAAGGGGCGGTTCCCCGAACTCATCCGATGGTCCATTCGGTGCCGCCGGGGCGGTCTTCGAGCGTTACGCCCAGTTGGGCCAGTCCGTTGCGAATACGGTCGGCCATGGCGAAATCCTTGTTCTTGCGGGCCTCCGTGCGAATAGCAACGAACAGTTCGAGCAGCTTGCCCACCAGTTCGCTCCCCTGATCGGAACCGGGGGCTTCGACCGGTGTGCGGAAGATGCCCAAGGTCAGGCCGAGTTCGCGGAGCGTGGTAGCCCCCTGCCGCAGGGCCGCCAGTTTCTGGGCGTCTTGTTTTGCAGGCTGTTCGAGATGCTGTTCATCGACGTACTTGTTCAGAATGCGAACCAGGTCGAACAGGGCGCCGATTCCGCCGCCGGAGTTGAAGTCGTCGTCCATGGCTTCGAGGAAGCGGGCTCGCAGTTCGGCCACGGTCTTCAGCAGCGGATCGTCGCCCGGTGCAAACTCGCCGTCTCTGCGGAGCGTGGCGGCCGGGAGGGAGTAGAACGACTCGCCGGTTACGCGTTCGAAACGCTTGAAGAACCGGTAGAAGGTCTCCAGGCCGGTCTCGACTTCCTGGATGCGTCCTTCGGAGAAGTCGATAGGGCGGCGGTAATGGGTCGAAAGCAGGAAGAAGCGGATCGTCTCGCCGGAGAAGTTCTGGAGCATTTCGCTGAACGCGCTGGAGCCCTTCGATTTGCTGATCTTGCCTTCCTCCTGGCTGGCCAGATCGCCTTCGCGCGCCCGCGTCTGACGTCCGCCCACCTTGCCCAACTCGTCCGACGCCTGCATCAGGCCGTTGTGCATCCAGTACTTGGCGTACGGCTTGCCGGTGGCGGATTCGCTCTGTGCGATCTCGTTTTCGTGGTGGGGGAAGACCAGGTCGAGTCCGCCGCCGTGGATATCGAACGTATCGCCGAGCAGGGCGCGGCTCATGGCGGAGCATTCGATGTGCCATCCGGGCCGGCCGGGGCCCCAGGGGCTTTCCCAGGAGGGTTCGCCCGGTTTTGCGCTCTTCCACAGGGCGAAATCGGCCGCGTTTCGCTTGCGTTGGGCCATGCCGCCTCCTTCGCCCATCAGGGTGTCGGCCGGCCGGTGGCTCAGCTTGCCGTATTCTGCAGCCTTGGTAATGTCGAAATAGACGTCGCCCTCGGATGCGTACGCGTAGCCGCGTTCGATGAGGCGTTCGACCAGGTCGATGATATCCGTCATGTGGGCGGTGCACAGCGGGAACCGGTCGATGACATCGACCCCCAGCGCTTCGATGTTGCGCATGTAATCGGCCGTCATCTGTTCGGCCAGCTTCGACATGGGCATGTTGCGTGCGTTCGATTCGTTGATCAGCTTGTCGTCGACGTCGGTGATATTGACGATGAGCGTTACGTCATAACCGCTGTAGGCGAGGTATCGCTTGACGCAGTCGAAGATAACCGGGCCGACCATGTGGCCGATGTGGCTCGGCTTGTACACCGTGGGTCCGCACAGATAGATTCCGACTTTGGGCGGGGCAACCGGTTCAAAGGGCTCTTTTGTCTTGGTAAGCGTATTGTAAACGCGAATCATGGTTGTACCGGATAGGGGTGTACTGTCGATTCCAAAGGCACGGCTTCCATACGTAGGAGGCGCGTGGGGTTGTTCGTTTGTCGGATGACGGCCGGCGCGAGCCAAGATTGCTCCGGGCGCCCGGCTATTCGATGTCCTCGCCCGAGGCGTCCTCGCGGGGCGCCAGGAGGGCGACGCATTGCGCGACGATCACTTCTTCCTGGCCGATCGGGCCGATCTCTTCGCCTGTCTTGCCCTTCAGGCCGACACATTCGGGATCGATGCCGAGCAGTTCTGCGATCCTCAGCCGCATTGCCTGTCGGTGTGGCAGGAGTCGTGGGCGCTGTGCATGGACAATGCAGTCGACGTTGACAACTTGCCAGCCGACCGCCGCAACGGCATCACGGGCCGCTTCAACCATCTCGCCCGAATCACGTCCGCGGTTGATCGGATCGGTGTCGGGAAACATCTGCCCCACATCGCCCAAGGCCGCGGCGCCCAGCAAGGCATCGACAACCGCGTGCAAAAGGACATCGGCGTCGCTGTGGCCGATCAGGTGCCCGTCGTGGGGTATGTCAACGCCACCCAGGCGAAGAGGTCCTCCGGGACCCAATCGGTGCGTATCGTGACCAATTCCCACACGCACGGAACAGAGCCTCCTCGCTCACGGGGTTGTATCCATGATTCCCGAACTCGGGCGGAATTATAGCGAACCCGCGGCGGCAAGGAAAGACCGGCTGACATGGGCCCGCCGACAACTCGGCAAGTGGGCAGAGTGCAGGCTATTTGGGACAACTGGTTTTGCTCGGCTGTTCGCCTGCGTATACTGGAATACCGGAGTTCGGCGGTTCATCATGGTCACAACGAAATCCTGGCAGGAGGTAGTTCGATGGATCATTGTTTTTCGCGACGCACCGCACTTCGTTGCGGGGCAGGTGTCGCCGCTGCTGCCTTTATGACGGGGTTTGAACCGCTGTTTGCGGCACCCAAGTCGCGATGGTTCAAGATTGGCGCCTGCGACTGGAATTTGGGACGGGCGGCGAACCCAGACTCGTTCCGGGTGGCCAAGGAAATCGGCCTGGATGGCGTGCAAATAAGCATGGGCACACTTCGCGGGCTGAACACCACTTCACCGGAGGTGCGCCAGCAGTATCGTGGGGCAACTGCGAGTAGCGGACTGGAAATTGCTTCGCTGGCCATTGGCGAAATGAATCAGGTGCCGCTGAAGAGCGATCCGAAGGCGGCCGCCTGGCTTGCCCAGAGTATTGGCGTGTGTACCGATCTGGGCCTGGGACTTGTCATGCCTGCATTCTTTGGCAAGGGCGACCTGGACATGGGCAAGACGGCGGAGATCGATCGTGTGGTGGGCGTACTGAAGGATGTGGCTCCGGCGGCCGAGAAGGCCGGTGTAGTGATTGGGTTGGAGAACTACTTGAGTGCGGCCGACAATTGCCGGCTGATCGATCGCGTCGGCTCGCCGGCCTTGGGCGTGTACTACGACGTGGGCAATTCGACCGACAAGGGCTACGACATCCTGGCCGAGATTCGCGAGTTGGGTCGCAAGCGTCTTCTCTGCCAGATGCATGCCAAGGACGGCCGCCACCGGTTGGGCGAGGGGCGCATCGACTTCCGGAAGGTACGAGCGGCACTTGACGACATCGAATACAGCGGCTGGATTGTCATCGAGGCCGCCGCCCCGAATGGCCTCATGGCCGATTACCCGTACTACGCAAAGTTCCTCCGCGGGATCTTTCCGCCGGAGGTCAACATCCAGTAACTGTGCCAACCCGGGTTATTCATCTGCGTAGGGTGGGTCGAGGTCGCGTAGGTCGTTGGTGGGTCCGCACAAGCCGCAACCGAGCTGATTTATAGCCGCCCGCCAGGAAATACGCCGACGCTAGCGACCGATGACCCACCAAGGAAGCGGCTTGTTTGACCCACCCTACCTGTCGTGAATCATCCGTGCTAGTCGACTTCCGGCGGTACCCCGCCGTAGGACCATGGGGCGGTAAAGGGCGGGGCCTTCTGCGGTTCGGGGACCGCGCCGGGCGTTAGTTCCTTGGACAGTGCGATTCCCGTTTCGACGAAACGGGTTGCCGCCTTGGGTTCCAGGTTGCTGTATGCAGTCAATCGGGTTTCGTAACCGCCGCCCGTTGCGCTGAGCGCCTCTTCTGTGGGGACGTAACCGGTGCAGTCGTTTGCCAGCGATACGGGAAAAGTGAACGGGAACGAGCTGCCTGCCTTGATATCCAGTCCCGACTGGCAGAAGAACTCGGCCGGATTGGTCAGGAACACGGCCGGGCCCAACTGGATGGCCTGGATTTCGACGTCCTTCTTCGGCTCTTTCTTCAGCAGCGTGTCGAGGAGCACAATCTCCTTGGCAAAGGTCCATTCGGTATGGCCGACGTCCTTGGGGGCCTTTTGGACCAACTCCAGCGACTGGGCGACGCGCTCCGGGCGCGGCGTGCGGCGGTTGAGCGTGAGGGTCTTTGTCTTGTAGTGGATCGGAGTGAGCGGTCCCCGTTCGACGCGGAGCAGCACCTTCAGGGCTTCTGCACCGACGGTTCCGCCGATCAGTTCGGCGTAGTACTTGCTGCTCTTCGCCGCGTAGGGGCTGAGGTTATCCACTTGTGTCACGTCGCCGGAGCAACCCGGCAGGAACACGACGACGGCGTCTTCGCCCATCGCATCGCGAATGGTCTGTTCGAGGTAGTAGATCCAATTGGCGGAAATGCCGCCCGGGTTCGTCGTGCCGTGGCAGGCGAAGCTGACAATACAGCCTAGCAGTTTTCCTTCGCCATCCCATGCACCGACGACTCCGACCTCCGGGTCGGTCGGTCCGGCAGGTTCGACGATGTCGGGGTTTCCACGGCCCGGATGGGTGAAGGCGCCGCCGTGCTTCATGCGAAATCGGCGGTTGAAGGCGATTCCTTCAGCGTGGCCGGATCCGATACTGTACTGGGCCGGCGCGCGGTTCTTGTCCGCCTGCACCACGGCCGCCGCAATCTGTTGTACGACGCGTTCCAGATAGCCTGCGTCCGCACACGACGATTTCTCGTACGCCAGTTCCTTCACCAGGTCGGAACCATGGTCGTACTCGCCGGGCAGCACCATGCACGTGGGGCCGGAGGAATGCGAGTGCGAAGCGGCAATCAGGACAGCTTCGGGCGGAATACCGCATCGCTCCTGGATTGCCTTTCGGGCGGCCACTACCTGCGGGCGGCGAATGGCCAGTGCATCGATACCGACCAGGGCCACGCGCTGCCGGCCATCGTCAAACACGGCGGCGCGGACCTTGCATGGATCGTGCAGGGTGCGGTGGAACGATTTGCCGTATCCGCCCGGCTGTTCCATGCCGATTTCCGGCGTGATGTCGGTTTCGGCAAAACCGGCGGTCATTGTTGCCGGTTCGTCGGCACGGCTTATGCCAGACGGAATGAGGGTTACCGCGATCAATGCAACAAGGAAGTGACGACGCATGATAATTCCTCCGGATTGCGGGGATGTTTTGTGCAGGCTCTTCAGACAACTCTTGGCGACCGGCTCCGATCTTCCGGATGCCGCCGCCGTTGGTTGGCAGTTCGAGATGATTCTAGGCTATTGTTTGTCTGTCTCCAACGGTGCAATGTTGAACTTGCCCTCCAAGACGATGACCGAGGCAATGGCGTCCGGGGCCTCTTTCGGCACGGTGATCCAGAGGCCGCCGGCATCGCATGAAGCGACGTCCATGCGTGCATCCTTCTGCGCGTCCGTCTCGTTCGGCGCCTCGCCGCAGACAGCCGGTACACCTGTAGTGGCCAGGATGAGAAGGATGGAAAGAAGCCGGTAGGCCAGGAAGGGGAATCCGTTGCGAATCATCGGTGGCCTTTCGTGGGTGGGTGTCGGTGGAGGAAATACGGAACCTTATTATACACCAGACGAGAGCCGATGGGGAGCGGCAGAAGCGTAACCGATCACTGGGGGGCTGTCCGAATACTGTTCGGCACGATTATTGCCCGGTGCTTGCAGCGTTGCGGCGCCAGCCGCCCGGTGCCGGGTCGTGCGAGCCGCACCAAACCGGAGGGCTTGCGTCCTGCCGCTTTCATCGCGCCGCGCCGTCAACGGTTACCCCTGCGCGCATTCGGCATGTGTCACTGCCGCGAAAGGCAGCGTCTCTTTCCACACGTCTCTTACCTTTGGGGCGCGTGGGCCGTGTGTGCGTGAGTGTAGTCCGCTGAGTGTCCGGCATCGTGGGCGCATCCGTGACGCTCCCGGGCGACAGGAATCCGAAGAAGGGAGCACTGCCAAGATACCCATGACGCGGGACGCCAACGAATTACCCTCCGGAATAGTGGAGGTGGATTAAGTGTGTGGGTACCCCCCAAAGAGAATCCAAATTCGTAATTCTGATGATTCAGCCTCTTGACAGCAGTCCGGCATTATGGCAGAATGCCGTTTGAAGTCACGGCTGAAATGCCAAAAAGACCTGTTTGGACGCGATCGTTGGTGACCGGACGAGTGTGGAGGTGACATCGACGGCAGTACCGTGGCGGGGCATCAAGTCTCATTGTAAGATACACGCTGTCAACGAGTTAAGGTCATATCGGAGGGGGGGGCGATGGATGCATTGCGACACACATCCGACCGTTGCCCGCCACGTTGCGGCCGGTTCCTTCCTTCCTTCCTTCCTGCAGGCAAGTCTTCTACACGTCTCTTACCGTTTGGAGCACGCGGGCCGCGTGTGCGCCAGTGCGGTCTGATCAGTGTCCAGCGGCGTGGAGGCATCCGTGACGCTCCTCGGCGGCAAGAAGCCGGAAACGAAGACACTGTCGAGACGACAGTGCCACGAGATTCGGGCTTGGGGTTTCATTCGTCATTTGGCTTTCGTCATTGGTCATTCATCCCCACGGCAGTACCTTCTTCGCTGCCCGTCCTGCTTACGTTGATCGCGCTGCTACTGCCAACGTTCCCCGTTGCCGCCCAACCAGCGGCCGGGCCGAAGTGGAGCACGCTCGAAAAGGCGTTGGGCAAGGAAGACTACGCGGAGGCAAGAAAACAGGCGGACGCCATCGTCCAACGCGGCGCGCCGGACGACCGGGCGAAGGCCGCGGCCGTGTATGCCCGTATCCTGCTGGGCGGGAGCATTGCGCTCTTGTAGGAGTTGCGCGGCATTGGTCAGCGGGGATGCAAAGGCTTTGTTCATCAGGACTTGCCAGTGTTTCGACTTGTAATACGCCCGCAACATGAGCATCTGCTCGGCGTGGTCTTCGTGCCAGAATATGCCCGCGCCTTTTAGTCGCAAGTTGACGACGCGGCGAACGGCGCTCTCCATCGAGCCGCTGCCCATGGGCATTTTCGCCCGACGCGCCTTGGCATAGTCCAGACGCCCGGCGCGAGCATTCCGCAACAAGTAGTCTCGTTCGCGGGCCCAATCCTTGCCACGCTTTCCCCGGCAGAGTCGCTCGACGTCTTCGATGAACGCCTTCAGTTCGCCGCGCCACAAACGGCGTCGCTGCCGCGTGACCCATTGCTTCCGATACGACGCCCGCCACGACTTGTTCAAGGCCGCCAAGGCATAGACGTGCTGGACCACGTGGTAGAAATCGACCAGCTCCCGGCAGCGGACGACTCCCACCAGTCCCAATCGCCGCCACTCACGCCCGCGCCGCCGCCGATTGGCTGGCCAACGTCGGCAATGTAGGCCGGAACCAGCGCAGCGCCGTTCCGGCGCAACCGGCCGACGACCTATCCTCCGTTTCGCTCCCCTCGCTTGACCAGACCAGTTACGCCATCTACCTCCGCGCCGGGCTGGTGGCCTACCTTTCAGAACGCCCCGCCGAAGCGGTCGAGTGGTTCGAGCGAGCAAAGCCCTTCGAGCCCGAGCGGAGCTTCGTGGTCGTCCACGGCGAAATCCCCACCGGCATTGAGCGGCTCATCGCCGCCGCCCGCGCCGGCAAGTCCCTCACCCCCGAAGAAGCCCGTCGCGGCGATGAAAAGGCCCGCCTCATCCTCATGCTGGCGGATGTGTATCTGGAGTCGGAGGTGCATGAGAAGGCGTTGGAGCTGGCCACTCTGGTCATCGACAAGCCGAAGGGCACCGCGACACCGGCCCAGCGGTCGTGGGCGCACCGGCAGCGCGCGGTCGCCCATGCGTGTTTGGGCCTGGAAGCGAAGGAAGACGCCCGGCGCGAGTACGTGGCTGCCCAGCAGGCGGGGCCCACGACGCCCTGGGCGCCGGAATGCCTGCTGATGGCCGGAACCATCCTGCACAATCACCAACGGAAGCGGCCGGAGGCCTTCGCGGTGTTTGAGGAAGTGGTGCGGCAGTACCCGAAAAGTGAGTCCGCGGCCAAGGCGGCCTATTTCGTGGGGGTGCTCCATGAATGGCATTCCGAGTGGCCGCAGGCCAAAGCCGCGTACCAGCGCGTGATTCGGGACTACCCGGAGTCGCGTTGGGCCGCGGCGGCGATGAACTACCACCTGAAGAAAGTGGAGGCGGGTTTGGCCGCATCCAATACCGGCAACACTCCCGGGAGGTGAAAGATGAACAAGCGTGCTACTTGCTCGTTGCGTTGTTGCGTGCTACCGTGGCTGTTGGTGCTTGCGGTTCTCACGATCCTGCCGTGCCCGCGAAGTACTCCGGCGGCGGAGCGGTCCATGACGGTCAACGTCGATCCGGGCAAAACGAAGACGCAAAACGTCGGTTGCGGTTTCAGCGACCTAAGCGATGCCGTGTATGAACTGACGATCGAGGTGACTTCCGAGTACGAGATCGTCGATACGGGCATCGACGAGCAGGCGGGCAGCAGCGTGGCGTGGGAGCGAGACGAAGAGGATATCAAGAAGTTCCGCATTACCGGCGTGGACCCCAACAAACGTTTCTGGGTGGTCATTTGGGCCAAACTAGCCCCTCCTGGTGAAGGCGAGGGAGAGGTGATCCGCTGGATGTCCGTTTCCGACCTGGACGCCGACGCCGATACGGACAACAACTCCGCCGTATGCCCGCGGACTCCATCGGAAAGCGATACCGAGGACTTCGCCGAGTATCCGGGCTATCAGGCCCCGCCGACGGTGCCCGGCTTGGTGATTGGCGTGAACGACGACCACGACGAGTTCCTGCCAGGCGCCGACCCGTGGGGCCGCGACCTGGACAACACGACGGCCGACCTGACCAAGGAGGGGAAGAACTACGGCGGGTGGAGCGTGGGGCTTGCGCAGATTAAGGTAAAGGTGGGCGTCAAGCGGGCACCTGGGACCCTCGCGTTTACCGTCCCCTCGTCCGTCAGGCTGTTCGAGGGCGAGTTACCGGTAGGCGTGAACACGGGCGCCGCGTTCCTCGGCAACCGCACGATCGACTCGGCCGGGGAGCAGACGTTTGTCTTCTACGCCGAGGGCAAAACACCGTATCAAGAGCCCCAACAACTCGTGACCAGCTACGACCCCGAGGGACCGGGGGAAGGAAAGGCCGAGGATATCGTAACGGTTCTGCCCGTCCAAATGGACATTGACGTCGACAGCGACAACGATGGCACAATTACTTCTGCCGACGACCTCATCGAGGCGAAGCCGGGCGAGCCGGGAATGATCGTCCCGGTAACCGCCAACCCCGAGAATGGCAAGCCCGGCAAACTTCGCGGCCTGTTCTCACAAAACGTGGCCTATGTCCTCGACAATGTACAAACGAATCCTGTCATCAAGCTTGGCCGAATCCCCGGGGGAGGAGGTGACGTATGTGTGTGGAAGGTGCCCAAGGTTGCCCCAGGCGATCCCGCTCAACCTCCCATCCTCATGCTGAATACGGCAATCAGCCCTTCGACTACCACCGACGGCGACGGCAAGACACTGCTCCAGTTGCTTGGCGAGGCCACCGACCACGACATCCTCATCACCGGCGTCGCGCCTGGCGAGGTCATGCTCGGACTGCAGCTTACCGTTAACGGCGTTAAGGTAGCCATGGACGTGGTGCGGGTGGTAACCGGCGTTGATCTCGACGTGAATGTAGATGACCACCCCCAGGATGCCAATGGCATCCCTTTGGCATCCCGCAAGGTTGATATCACGGACGACGATGACGTACTCGAGGATAGCCGCGGCGGGTATCTTTGGGTCAACGACGACAACGATCGGCAAGTCAGCGGCGATACAACGCTCGACGTCGATGACACCAATCTGCCTACGGCCGACAACGACCTCGAGCCCATGCAACTCCGTGTGCCCTACTGGAAGGCCGGCACCAAGATCGTGTTCCAAGTGGGATTGCAGCTCCGTACACGTATACGCATTTGGCACGAACCAACCAAGAATACTCTCCTTGCTCTGGATGCATCAGGGCAGGCGGTCATCACCGCGCCAGACGCTTACGACGTGGACAACGATGGCTACTACTGGATTGAAGGACTGGGAGCGTGTTCGGCGGATAGCATTACCGTCACGTTCCATGCAAATGCAACGCAATCCATGACGGACACGGTATTGCTGACCGTGTACGAAGTCACGCAAGTTGAGATACGTCCGAATCAGGGGTTGTGCCATGCGGGGCATAGCGGCGTCCCGGTTCCCGACTTTGCAACGGACCCGACGAACCAAACACGAACTGGAGTGCGGATATTCCCCGACGCCGCTTATCCAGGCGACACATCCCAACACAATGTGTTCATGGTGAGCGCAACCCTGATTCCGAGTATTCCACCCGATTCCGGCTGGCACGTGCCGGTTTACGTCAAGGCATTCGACGTCGACCATTATTCCCGCGATACAGCCTTCGATGACGCTTCGAGCAGTCGGACCACGGAGGGGCACAGTCCCGGCCGCGAACCGAACGACAACCGAACCGGCTACGGTGCGGCGGCGGATGATCCAAGCGATCCCCCCCGATTCGGCGTGGCGGGCGATGCGTACGACATTGGGATTCGCATTCACTCCTCACTGGCGGATACCGTCCAACACGTCATTGCCGACAACGCGACCGAGGTGCGCTGGGCGGACCGTGTCGGCGCGGAGCACGGGAGCAGTGGTCTGTTGCGAACAAGCTCATTCATGGAGATCACCGAAGCAACGCCTGGCAACAACTGGCGATTCGCCGCCGGATGCGGGAATACCTTGCACAACGCGGTCCGAATCAATAACGACCCCACCGACGGTGAAACCCTGGAAGTAGTCACGGGCCCGAACGGCCAGCCCTTGGCCATATCGGGAGGCTCAACGGGCGTGCCCAAGAGCACGGAAACGCTGACTGTCTGGCGGCGTCTCTGGATTGAACGAGACTACATGGGGCCGGTTGATCTTCTGGAAGGATATGACCGGACGCGTTCCGCCCAGGAAGGCGATGTCACCGGTGGGCAGGGCACCGTTACCGCGAGTACGACGCTCGATTTCGGTCATGCAAACCAGTTTCAAGGTGGCGCCGCGATGTTCTGGGATATGGGGATACTTTGGAATTCGTTCTTGGCGCACAGATTCATCGTAACTCATTCCACAGGTATGGATGGGCCTATAACGGTTAGCGAGCCAGTCCCAGCAGCATCGGACTACGTCTACATCGCCGACGATGACGTCGTCAACGTGGACTTGGAGAACGGTGCGAGTCCGCGAATAACTCCGGCCACGGCGGATTTGACCTTGTTCAACGATCCGGATGGGTTCCCCGCGGCATGTATTGAAGCCATACCGCATGGCACCTACGACAATGTCACCGACTTCCAACTCTATGTAGACACTTCGAGTCTGGCTCTTCCTTCTGCTATAGCCGCCGCCAATCGCGGGCTGCCCGGTGGTGTCAGCGAATGGACTGCTCAGGTGGTAGAGTGCTTCCAGCCAAGTGTCATAGAGGCATATGATCCCAATTCTACTGATGTTATATGGGGTATGGCCTGTTCATATTGGGCGCGCACAATAGCACCAGGATCACACGGCGGCGCATTGGTGTTCGTGGAGACCATTCGTGATTACGCTGAGAACGCCGGTGTTTCTGGGGATTCCCCGGAATTGCGGCGCCGTCGAGTCACCTTGCACGAAGTAGGGCACGTCTTAGGAGGAAGGCATGAAGATGATGGAATTATGCAGGCTGGAACGGGCATGCACCCAGGAGGCGGCATGTTCACGGGCAAGTCATTGCGGCGTTTCATGCTCCTGCGTGACGCGGGGCCTTGAAGCGCTGCCAGACACACGATCACACATAATCCAACGGTTCTTTCACGCGTGCTTCCGTTCAATAAGGAGAATACAATGCGACACATGCAATTCGTAGCGAGCATTGCGTTTCTTATGATCGCCGGATGGACGTCGATCGGGTCGACTCAAGAGGTGGTCCTCTCGACCGACCGCGTCTCGTACGTGTTGCACGAACCGGTCGGGCTGAGGATCGATCACGTCAACCGGACGGCAACGCCAGTGACGGTTGTTGACGATTCGGTCTGGATCCTTGTTTCCCAGCTCGGGGGAACTCAACGTCGCCTTGGGCTTTGGCAGGAGTTAGTTCATGAGTTGTCCGGTGGCTTGCGCGCACAGACCACCGTTCAACCCGGCGATGCATTTCGAGGAACCAGATGGGTCATCCTTGACCGAGACAAGCAGTGGATATTCCCGAGCCCTGGCCGATGGCGCATTGCCTTGGCATCCGAACACGCTAGGACAATCGAAATCGAGGTAGTGGCACCGACAACCGCGGACGACAAGAAGGCAACCGATCTCTTCACTCAAGACGCGTGCGTTGCTTTCCTTACCGATGGCCGTGACGCACGGCATGCGATGCCAGCCTTGCAAACGATTGTTGAGAAGTATCCGCTCTCCACGTTCGCCCCTTACGCGGCATGGACCCTGTGTCAGCACCAGTGGGCAGTCCATCCGCAAGATATCGACTGGGCCAAGGAGCGGGCATGGCTCTCCCTGCTTGTTCGTCAGCCGCAAGATCATCCGCTTCGTCCCGCAGCCATGTACGCCGTTGTTCGGCATCACCAATTCCAGGAAGGCGGCCGCGAGCAGGCACGCAGCGCCGCTGCCAATATGGCCAGGGCCTATCCGTGGAGCACCTGGGCAAGGAAGATGAAGAGTGAGTTTGGGCACGATGTTTCGGCAACGCTGGTGCCTTACTCCGAGGATCCGGCCATGAAACTCAGACGTGAGGCGCCCAGCAGCCCGGAGGACGGCCCATCCGGTAAGACGCCGGACGCCAAGCCCTCGGGCAAGGAAGCGTCTGCCCAGCCGATGTCCGACGATCCGGCAACGGAAATACTGCGAGAACTGCACCAGAGGCCCGTGCCGCCACGGTCCAACAACGAACAGGCTCCTGAACCGTCGTCGCAAGCAGGATCGCCCCAGACCATGTCTGGCACGACCCCCGCGGATCCGCTGGACCGCATTGTCCCGCCGCAGTGGAAACCGAAGAAGCCTGGCAACGCCGTGTTTGAAGCCGTTCCCGCCAATGCCGACGCCGGCGTCGTGACCGTTGTGAAGCAGTATTTCGAATTGCTCTCGGCCGGCAACTTGCGCGAGGCCTACGCTTTGCTCGCCGACGACTACGTCAGTGATCGAGGAGCCCGGGAGGCGACCGTTATGGCATGGCATAGATACGCTGACCGCTATGGCATGCCCGATCTTCGTATTGCGATCATATCGGTGGAGCAGAGGGAACGGTACCATCGACCACGCGAGTTGTCTGCCGCCGCTAAGGAATGGACCGAGCCCCTCTGGGTGGTCGTTGCAAAGGTAGTCCAGGAGGCCAACGCAGCTAAGGCTGAGAAGCGGGCGCAGATGACGATGTTGATAAGACGGCGCGACGGTCGCCTAGAACTGGTAAGTGAGGCATATGAAACGCCCGACAAAGAACTGCAACTCGCGGCACTCGCATTGTGCGGGGAACTGGACGAACAGCCTACCGCCAAGGAACTGCATCAGAACGGACAACGCATAACACTCCCCCAGTTACTGGCGGCCTCGTTTGGGCCGGACGTCAGCAAGGATCGACTGCGTACTCGACGCCATTCCTTGAGCTTCGAAGTCATCGACGGGCGGAAGCATGCCGTGCTGAGCGGCCGCGTTATGAAGTACGACGCGGATCCGGCCACCGGCGCCGCGCCGACGGAAGAGACGCCATATGAACTGGTGTTTCGGCTTGACGGCCAGACACTCGTGTTGGTGGAAACACGAATGCCGGCACGCAAGAAGGAGCACGTCACGCCCAATAGGCAATGAAGCACGCATCCGGATCGCGTTCCGGACATGCGGAGCAGCCCTCGGATCGAACAGTGTTGTCTCTTAGTCTGACTCTTTGATATCGAATTATCCAACGGTGCTCGCATGCACACCCCACGCGTGTTTGTCCGGATATTGGTCTTTCTAATCCTGTCGTGTCTCGTGTGTGGAGACGCTGAAGCGCAGGCATTGAAGCTTGACGGCACGGCCACGTGTTTCCGCGCGCTGCTCGAAATCGCGGACCAGTACGGAAACGACCATGAGGGGCCGGAGTTGGAGATTCGTTACGGCGGGGCGTTCATCGCGGTGGAGAAGCTGGGTAAGCGAGAGATCGACATGGCCGTGATCGAGTACCCGCTGCGCCCCTACGTTGACGAAGCATGGGCCAAGGCATTCCCCGAAGGCTCGCGCCCGCCGGCCGAATACACCTTCGCCCAAACCGCGCTCGGCGTGGTGGTACACAAGCGGAATCCGCTCTCGAAACTCAGCCACGACCAGATGAAGGATATCTTGTCTGGCAAGACACGCACATGGCAGGCGCTGGGCGGTTCCGGCGCGAGTATCAGGGTGCTCACGTCAAAGGCCCTGTCGGGCTCGATGGCAAGCGATATGATCCTTCACTACGGCTCGTGGCATGGCGCCGTCGAACAACTCGACGCCGACGCCAACGTGATCGCCTCGGTCATGGCCGACGCAGCGGCCATTGGGTTTGTCGCCCTCACGCCCGACCTACCGACGGACGTCAAGGTGGTGGCCGTTGCCGCCGACGCCAAGTCCAGCGCGGTGCCGCCCACCGTCGAAAACGTCGTCCTGGAACGTTATCCCCTGGTGCGGCAGTACAAGCTGTTGCTAACGGAACAGTCACCGCCCGCCGCCCACGATTTCGCCCAGTTCGCTTGCAGCGACGAGGCCCAGAAGACCGTGCATCGTTGGGGCCTTTTTCCCGCCACCATTCGCGCCGAGGCGGAAGCCGAGCAGCGCGTGGCCGACGTGAAGGCTGGCAAGGGCCAACCGGTTGTCGTGTGCGACATGGCCGGAGTGGGCGAGACCCTGAAGGCGGCGGCGCTGGAGTTCGCAAGGGCGAAGATGGCGGTGCAGGTAACGCTTGATAGTGGCGGTGGGAGCGCGGAGGCGGTAGGCGAGAGGCTCAAGACGGGGGCGGCGGAGTTACTCGTGGTGGATGGTGGGATGGACGAGGAGTTGCGCGGGCGGGTGACGGAAAGGGGCGGGGCGGAAATGGTGCTGGGCAGCCGGGCGGTGGGGGTGGTGGTGCATCCGGCCAGTGCGTTCAACGAACTGACGATGGACGACCTGCGGCAGATTCTTGCAGGCAAGGTGGACCGATGGCCGGGTGCGACGGGTACGGCCGAAAGGATCGTACTGTACGCCCTGCCGCCGGCCAATCCGCTCATGCCGTTGGTGGACCGGGCGATGGGGCCCGACGCGAAGCGGGCGAAGGTGACGGTGCGTCCGAACTCAGAACGTGTGATCCTGTCGGTAGCCTCGCAACCGGGCGCGCTGGGGCTGGTGGACCTGACCAAGGTCGCGCGGCATGAAACGAAGGTCAAACTGCTGGCCATCCTCCCGCCGGGTGAAACCGAGGCCGACCCGCCCTCGCCCCGCAACCTCCCAAACGACTACCCACTCGCGCGGCCGGTTTACGTGTGCCTTTCCGGCAAGGCGTCGGAGGCAACGAAAAGCTTCTTCGCCTTCCTCAACGAGGGCGGCGCCCGCGACGCGCTGCTTGTCGGCGGGCTGGTTCCACGGGATGAGCTGGAGACGATGGAAGGTGAAATCGCGACGGCGTACGGCGCGGCGGATGGGCTGGAAAGAGCCGATCCGCCTGCCCAGGTCGCCGCCGTAGTCGAGAACGATTCGCCTGCAACTACGGCGCCGGATCATTTGCAGGAAGTTCTTCGCGGCGCATTGGGCGGCCCGGCGAAACCTTCGCCCTCCAGCGTAGCGCCCGCGGTCGCTCCGGCTCGCACGGACCAAACGGCCGAAGACGGGGCGGCTGTATCCACCCCGCCTAATCCGACCCGTCCCGCGTCACAGCTGCGGCAGGCTGAAAAGCCGGAAGCCATCCACCCTGCACCGGGCGAGGGTGGCGCACCGCACCCGGCTGCGTCCCAGTCGCCGCAGGCAGGCGAGGAGGCCTTCGCCGCGTGGGCCACCGCCCACGCCGTGCCCATCGGCCTTGTCGGCTTGGGTGTCGTCGCGGTTGCCGTCGCACTGGGCTCCATCGGCATGAAGCGTGCCCGGCATCGTGACGAAGTCATGCGCCGTTATCGGCCGTGAGACTTGCCGTTGCACTGCCGTCCCGGCAGTGAATCTTCGTTCGTTCCCTTGTAGTTCAGGAGCGCTGGGAGCTGATTCCGCGCAGGCAGGCCCTCGTCGCGGAACGGTTCCCGGTGTGATCGGTTCGCAGTTCGCGGCGCGACGGGGTTACTTCGTGTCCGTTTGCGGCGGTGCAATGTTGAACTTGCCCTCCAAGACGATGACCGAGGCAATGGCGTCCGGGGCCTCTTTCGGCACGGTGATCCAGAGGCCGCCGGCGTCGCATGGAGCGACGGTCAGGCTTTTCTGCGATGGGTCGGCCAGCAGGTAGGCGGAGCCGTCAAGTGCGCCGACGCGCGGCACAAGCAGTTTGCCGTCCTGCGGCCAATCGAATACATGCAGAAACAGTTTGCCCGGCTTGGCCGTGCAACGTCCCCAAGGGATGCTTCCGAGCGGGCTGGCCGTGGTTCCGTAAATGCTGTCGCCATTGACGGCCAGCCATCGGCCCATGCCTTCGAGTCGTTCGACACTCTTCTCGGGAATGACGCCTTCAGCGGTCGGGCCCACGTTCAACAGGAAATTGCCGCCCTTGCTGACGATATCGATCAGCTTGCGCACCAGGTCTTCGGTCGTCTTCCACTGGTCGTCGCGCTTGCTGTAGCCCCAC
Source organism: Thermoguttaceae bacterium (assembly GCA_040772845.1). Taxonomy (GTDB): domain Bacteria; phylum Planctomycetota; class Planctomycetia; order Pirellulales; family Thermoguttaceae; genus PWXP01. The sequence goes on along the minus strand of JAXGXG010000001.1, from coordinate 1,087,767 downwards.
GTGCTGTTGATGGTCATGCACGTCTCCCAATCCCAGCCGGGAATGCCGCTGGCCGGAATCTCCTGTTCGGGCGTGCCGAAGTCGCCGGGCGAACGCGGCTTCCGCTTGCCTACCCGGTTGTTGACGATCAGGTCGGACTGGATGCCCCGCAGGTATTTCTCCAGGTCGATTCCTTGCTGTTCGTCCCATTCCTTGATCCACTCGCCATCGAACCACAGTACGCCGATCTTTCCGTAGTTCGTCACCAGCTCCTTGAGTTGCGCTTTCATGTGATCGACGTACTTGGGGAACCGATCGCCTGATGCGTCCGGATGATGCCAGTCCATAATCGAGTGGTACCAGCAGATGCCGAGATCGTTGCGATGGCAGGCGTCGGCCAGGGGCTTGAGCAGGTCGCGGCCGTAGGGCGTGCCTGCCATGTCGTAATCGGTATGCTCCGAATTGAACAGGCAGAATCCGTCGTGGTGTTTGCTGGTGATGACGATGTACTTCACTCCTGCTCGTTTGGCGATATCGACCCACTGGTCCGCGTTGTACTTGACCGGGTTGAATTGCTTCTGGAGTTTGGCATACTCGTCGCGGGGGATTTTGGCCCGGTTCATAATCCATTCGGCATAGCCGGGCACTTGCTTGCCATCCCACTGGCCGGCAGGAATGGAATAGAGCCCCCAGTGAATGAACATGCCGAACTTCGCGTCGCGCCACCAGTCCATGCGTGCATCCTTCTGCGCTTCGGTCTCTTCCGGCAGGGCGGCGCGAACAGCCGGCGCACCGGCAAGGGCGAACAGAATAGCCACGGGCAGAAGCTGGCGGAACAGGGAGTACGGGCCGTTGCAGTTCATCGGTAGCCTTTCATAGCTGGGGGCAGGTGGAGGAAATACCGGCCCCTATTATACACCGAACGGCAGCCGGTGGGGAGCGCTGCAGGAATGGCGGGAATTTCGATGGACTGGGTCGGGTGGCACTGGCGGCTGGCCGGTGTGGCTTCTTGCGTCGTACCTTGTACGTGCAATTTACGCGAGAGGAATGTGCGGTGAGGCGCCGTTTTCGCGGAATCGTATCTTGGCGCACCTTGGCTGCAAGGGAACGGAAGCGGGTTCACTGCCGAGACGGCTGTGGCATGGGAGGTGCAACTCAGACGTCGTCGCGCGCGACGTAGACCACGATGGAACGTCCGAGGAGTTCGATTTCGCCGGTCGACGGGGGCGCCGGGCCGTCCAGGTTCGGATAGATGTCGCGAGGGCTGGCCGCGCCCGTATTGACGAATTGCCACCAGGGAAGGCCGCGGGCAATTTCCGGCAGGAAGAATCGCCGCGGCTCTGCACCGGCATGGAACATGATGAGCACATGATGATGGGGCGGTGCGGTCGGGTCGCGCTGAGGAACGGCGGCCAGAAGGCATTGCAGGCTGCGTTCATCGAGTTGCCAGTCGACGGGCTGTCCGTTGGCGCCGAACCAGCTTGCGTCGGGCAGGCCGCCGGGGCGCCGCGGCTGGCCCCGCAGAAAGTCGGTTTGGCGCACGCCCGGCTCGCGCCGGCGGAAATGGATCAGTGTCTGCGTAAAGCGGAACAGGTCGCGATGTTTGTGGGCGCGCCGCCAATCGAACCAGGAGATGGCGTTATCCTGGCAGTACGCGTTGTTGTTGCCCCGTTGGGTGCGGCGGCATTCATCGCCCATCAACAGCATGGGCACACCCTGGCTGAGCATGAGAGTGGTCAGCATGTTCTTGATCTGGCGCAGCCGGATTGCCTCGATCGATCGCCGTCGCGTGGGACCTTCGACGCCGTAGTTGTAGCTCAGATTGTTGTTGTCGCCGTCGCGATTGTCTTCGCCGTTCGCCTCGTTATGCTTGTGGTTGTAGGTAACCAGATCATTCAGCGGGAAACCGTCGTGCGATGTGATGAAATTGATGCTATGGTACGGCTCTCGCCCGCTCGACTGGTACAGATCGCTGGACCCGGCCAGTCGCGTTGCCAGGGGCGGCACCATGTGCGGATCGCCTCGCCAATAGCGGCGGACGTCGTCCCGATAACGCCCGTTCCATTCCGCCCAACGCAATTTCGCGAAGCTGCCTACCTGGTACGCACCTGCCGCATCCCATGCTTCGGCGATAATCTTCGTATCGGCCAGCAGGGGGTCTTCCGCGGTGGACTCGACCACGGGCGGGTTCGGAACGATATTGCCCTCGCGGTCGCGGCTGAGGATCGACGCCAGATCGAACCGGAATCCGTCAATATGATAGTGATGCACCCAGTACCTGAGGCAGTGGAAGATCATCTCTCGTACGACCGGATGGTTGCCGTTGAGCGTGTTGCCGCAGCCGGAGTAGTTCCGGTAGTAGCGGCCGTCGTTCTCCAGCATATAGTAGACGCGGTTCTCGAGGCCCTTGAAGTTCAACACCGGCCCTTCATGGTTGCCCTCGGCCGTGTGGTTGAACACCACGTCGAGGATCACTTCAATGCCTGCCTGATGCAATGCGAGGACCATCTCCTTGAACTCGCGCACCTGGGCGCCCCGCTGCTTGCTATGTGCATAGCCGCGATGGGGCGAAAAGAACGTCAGCGGATCGTATCCCCAGTAGTTCGGCCGCGCCAGACGCTGTCCCAGGCAGTCGCAAATGGGAAACTCGTTGACCGGCATCAACTCGACGGCCGTCACGCCAAGCGATTTCAGGTAGGGGATCTTGTCGATAACGCCCAGGTATGTGCCCGGCCGATCGACATGGCTTGAACGCGACTTCGTGAAGCCGCGAACGTGCATTTCGTAAATGATCGTTTCCGACAATTCGCGCCGCAGATGCCGGTCGCCTTCCCAGTCGAACTCATCGTCCATCACAACGCACTTCGGCGGTCGAACAATACCGCCTTCGGCCGGAAGAAACGTGCCGGCCAACGCCTTGGCGTAAGGATCGATCAGCCGTGCCTGCGGGTCGAATCGGTGACCGCGGTGCGGCTCGTGCGGCCCGTCGGCCTGGAAATGGTACAACTGCCCGGCAGTCAGGCCGGGCACGAAGATGCTCCAGATATCTCCCCACCGGTTCAGTTCGGGGTCGAAGTCGATAATGTCGCTCGGGTCCGGCTGGTCGACGTCGTCGTACAAGAGGACGCGCATCGCGGTTCCAGATCGACTGAAGACCACAAACTGGACCCCGCCGTCATGGACGATTGCTCCGTAGGGTAGGGGGTGATGGAAACGCAACACCGATGGCCGTTCCGTCATCGACAGTGGCTCGCTGTGGGGCCCAAGGGGTACGGTAATTTCAGAAGGATACCACGGATGAACGTCGAGGGACATGCTTGTTGTGCGTCTGGGTAGAATGGGGGGAATCGTCGGACGGATGGAATACGGTATCTACATTCTTCGACCACTGGGGATAGGATGGTGGAGACACAAATCTTGAACCGGCTCAGCCGAAATGATCGGCGAATCGGGAATTAAGATAGGGCGTTTTGGCGAACAATGCGGACTCGCGGCCCACTTGGTGACGGAGGTGCACCCGATGGCTTGGGGGGAGTGCGGGATGTACGCAGTTCGGAGCAGCAGAGACTCCTTCGCGCAGAAACCTTACGATGTTGGCGTGAATTCTGCTGGAAGAAACTGCTGAAATGCGGTCTGGTGTGCAGATTGCCCGAATTGCATTATGTGACTATAATGGGAACCAAGCTGCTATGCTGCGAATGGAAGGCGTTTTGCCCGTTGCGGCTCGAAACTGCTCGTTTCGGCAGAATGGGCTTCCGCCCGTCAGAACTGGGACGGACCGAGTTTCCATCCTGCGGAAGTGCAAAGACGGCGCGCCGCAAGTGTTGTCTCTGAGCCAGCGTGTTTTCGGACACCGCTGAGTGAGGGGGCGTTTTGCTTTCGTTGCTGTGCGGTAAAATCCATCCGGCCCCCTTCCCATGTCCCGCCCTCCGAGGTCCGCCATGCGTTGTCGCGACTGGTTGTCGGCAATTGCGCTGCTTCTTTCGGTCTTTGTATTTCTATCGAGTGTGCTCCGTGCCGGAACACCGGCTCCCGAGGAACCGGCCGCCTATCGGCCCGGGCCTATGCTCCGGCAGATGCTCGATGGCCCGATGCAAGACTTCGACGAAATCGTCTTCGCCGTGCGCGTGCCGGGACGCGATCACTGGTACGTCACCTTCGGCAACTACTCCGACCATGGAAACGAGGCGAAGGATCGCGGATTTAAGTTCGAGGACGGAGTCTGGTGGGGCTACGCCGAAGGCGGTCGGCTCTGCCGCTTGAACCTCCGCACCGGCAAACTCAACGTCCTGCTGGACGATCCGGCCGGCGGGGTCCGCGACCCGCAGGTTCATTACAGCGGGCAGAAGATCCTGTTCTCGTATCGCAAGGGCGGCTCGCACGTATTTCACCTGTACGAGATCAATATCGACGGTTCGGGCTTGCGGCAGCTTACCGACGGTCCGGACGACGATATCGAGCCCACCTATTGCCCGGACGGGAGTATCGTATTCTGCTCGTCCCGATGCCGCCGGTTTGTGAACTGCTGGTATACCCGCGTGGCCGTGTTGTATCGGTGCGATGCCGACGGGAAGAACGTCCGCATGGTGTCGAGCAACAACGATCACGACAATACACCGTGGATGCTGCCGGACGGGCGCGTGCTGTATATGCGTTGGGAATACGTGGACCGGAGCCAGGTGCACTATCATCACCTGTGGACGGCCAATCCCGATGGAACGGGGCAGATGGTCTTCTTCGGCAATATGCACCCGGGCATCTCCATGCTCGACGCGAAGTCGGTTCCGGGCAGCAATAAGATTGTCGCCTCGTTTTCGCCGGGGCACGGGCGGCCGGAGCATCGGGGTTGGGTTGCCCTGGTCGATCCGCGCCAGGGCCCTGATCATCAGCCGTCGGCCCGCAATGTCAGCGAGCGCGCCGACTGGAAGGATCCGTACGCGCTGAGCGAAGACTGTTTCCTGGTCGCTCATCAGAAGGGCCTGTTCGTCATGGACGGCAGTGGTCAGAACGAATTGATCTACCAGTTGCCGGAGGAGGAGCGTTCCACGTTCGAATGCCACGAGCCGCGCCCGCTTCGCGCCCGCCCGCTGGAAAAGGTGATTGCCCCTCGTGTCGACCTGGGCTGTCGCAACGGCCAGTTGATCCTTCAGGATGTCTACCACGGTCGGAATATGGAGGGGGTCGAACGGGGTAGTATCAAGCGGCTACTGATCATGAAGCAGTTGCCCAAGCCGGTCAATTTCTCCGGCGGCATGGCCCCGCTAACGATCGGCGGGACATTTACCTTGGCCGAACTTCTTGGCACCGTCCCGGTCGAACCCGACGGATCCGCCTACTTCAACGTGCCGGCGCTGCAGTCGGTCTTCTTCGTGGCGCTCGACGAGCAGGATCGGCCGGTGAAACGCATGCACAGCTTTGCGACCGTCCAGCCGGGAGAGACCACAAGCTGCGTCGGCTGTCACGAGCCGCGGTTGCAGGCGCCCCACGTGGTGCCGGACAACCTTATGGCCCTGGGCCGTTCGGCGAGCCCGATCGAACCGATTGCCGGCGTGCCGGCGGTGATCGATTTTCCACGTGACATCCAGCCGATTCTCGATCGCCATTGCGTCGAATGCCACAACGCCGACCGGCTGGAAGGGGGCGCCGATTTCACCGGCGACCGAACCATCCGCTACACGATGAGCTACTGGGAGATCCGTAACCGGAACCTCGTAATCGATGCCCGCAACGAACCTCGCGGCAACTATGCGCCCTACAGCTACGGGAGCGCGGCAAGCCGGCTGATGCAACTGATCGACGGCAGCCATCACGACGCACGTGTTTCGGACGAGGAGCGGAAGCTCATTCGCCTTTGGATCGAAACGAGTGCGACCTATCCCGGCACGTATGCGGCTTTGGGTTGCGGCGACTACCACGCGCATCTGCCCGTCAGCGACATGAACAAGCGGTGCGGCGCGTGCCATCTTCGAGATTTCACCGACAGCCGTGGCAAGAAGTACCAGCGGCTGGCGTTCCGCGGCGGTACGAGTCACGGCTGGCAGTCGCTGGTGAATCTGGATCGGCCGGAGAAATCGCGTGTGCTCCGGGCCCCGCTGGCGAAAGAGGCAGGCGGCATGGGGCGGTGCAAGGAGGCCGTATTCACGTCGGCGGACGATCCGCTTTACAAGAAGATGCTCGCGGCAGTGGATAATGCCCATGCGCGGCTCATGGAAGGCAAGCGATTCGACATGCCTGAGTTCCGCCCCAACGAGCACTACATTCGCGAGATGCAGCGGTTCGGCTTCCTGCCTTCCGATCTTGCCACCGACACGCCTATCGACGTCTACGCCACCGACCGCGCCTATTGGGACTCGTTCCTTCACAAGCCTTCGCCGTGACAGGATACGAAGCTTCACTGCATTCTCCGAGTGACAGAATCGCGGAGCCTCTGCGATACGTCCTCCCAATCCGAGGCAGCGGATTGCCCGGACTGTTATGCATCGACGCGGCGATCCAATTCAGCTTCAAACGCGGGGGACTCGTCGCAGGTGACGGTCGGCGGTTTCAGGCTGCACAGAAGCTGGTATGCCAGGCCGGCTCGTTGAGTTTCCGACATACTCAAAGCGACATTCAGCACGCTTCCAGGATCCATTTCCATAGCACAAACCTCCGGTTGGTACCCGGCAATTCAGTCTCTTGTGTATATGCTTACTATAACGGGGGGAGAGGCGGGGCGTCAAGAGTCTCTTGTGGCGATAGTAGCAGTTATGCCGACTTGCGTTACTGTCTTCTGTAACCCATGTTTACGGGGCGTCGCACCCTGGAGATGACTGGCTGCGATCGAGCAGTCGGCCGGCGCTGCTGTTCTTCCCAACTGACAGAAACCCAAGGCCTGCTGGAGAAGCGTCCATGGAGACCAATAGCGACCAGTGGCGGATGAAGGCCGACGCGTACTTCGAGCGCGCCAAGGCGGCGGCCGCCGTGTTCAGCCAGTTCGATCAAGAGCAGACGGATCGGAGCGTCGAGGCGGTCTACCGGGCGGCGTTCAACCAGCGACTGCGGTTGGCCAAGATGGCTGGCGACGAAGCTGCGATCGTGTTCGATCTGGCCGAGGTTGATTTTGTCGGTTCGAACGGTATCCCGTTGGAGTCCCGGCTTTAGCCGGAAAGGGAGTTCCGCGTGAAGGGACCGTTCGGCTCAGTTGTTGGTGCAGGGGTATGCCCCCAAGGGCCACCGGCCGGCTTGCCCGGCCTGGAGCCATGATCGACAGGCTACCGTGACACACGGCAAGAAGAACCCCCGCTCCCTGTGCATTGCTCTGGCATCGTGCGGTTTCCCGCGTCCCTTGTCGCGTCGAGGAAAGCTGAGTACATTAGGGGGAAGTCGTGCTGCGCTCAGCTTTTGTGGAAGACACCGGTGGAACTGATTGAACTTCGTTGCAAGAACTGCGGTGCGGTGCTCACCGCGGACAATGTCGATATGACGCGGGCGATTGCCCGCTGCGAGCACTGCGGCGCGCTGTTCGCACTGGCCGGAACCGAGGGCGGCGCCGAGACTGCGGCGGCGCAAGGGGCCGAGCCTGCGGTCAAACGGCGGGATGTGCCGATGCCCAAGGGGCTGACCGTCGTCGATTTCGGCACGTCGATCGAAATCACCCGCCGCTGGTTCTGTCCGCTGTTCCTGTTCCTTCTGGTCTTCTGTGTCATCTGGAACGGGTTTGTGCTGGTGTGGCATGGGATGGCGCTGGTGATGGGCGCCGGGTTCATGTCGTGTTTCGGCCTGCTGCATACGGCGGTTGGTATCGGATTGGCCTATTATGTGGTGGCCGGGTTCGTCAATTCGACGAAAATATGCGCGGATCGATCGCAGGTTGAGGTGCGGCACGGTCCATTGCCCTGGCCCGGCGCGAAAAATATCCCGGCCGGGCAGATTGCGCAGATCTATTGTCGCGAGACGATCTCGCACGGCAAGAATGGCCCGCAGTATCGCTATCGGGTTGAGATCGTTCGGAAGGGGAACACGCGGTGGACCTTGCTGACCTTGGACGATGCCGATCAGGCCCTGTACATCGAGCAGGAATTGGAGCGGCATCTGGGCATCGAGGATCGTTCGGTGCACGGCGAATTGCCGCGGTAGGTCGGCCGGCATGAGCCGGATTCTGCCTGTTTCGACCAAAATCGACCGGGGTGCAGCAGCGGACTCACATCCTGGAAAAGGGCCACCGGCCGGCTTGCCCTTCGGTGAAATGCAAGTCCGCTGCTGCACCCAAATCGACCGCGTGGCAAGCTCCCCTCTGGCGGCGTTGCGGCAATTCTGCTAAAATCCCGCTATCCGGTCCGATATCTTGCGTTGTTGAGGCTCGTGGCGGTGGGCCGGATACTCGTGAATAACCGTGTTAGGCACTGCACGGCAGTAAGCTGTCGTGGCGCGTGAGACAGGTTTCCGAGAAAGCCGGCCGACAAGGCAAGCTGAGAGCCTATCCTGCATCGATCGCTACGGCAGTCTGTTGCCTGTACCGTCTTCGAGTCTGTCCTCCTGTTCGGGCAGATTCTTGGTCTGTCTTCTTACCTGCGCGTTCCTCAAGCAAGGGAGAGATTCTATGGTGGACGGAAGAGTGATGAACCGGTGGCTGGTGGTCCTTGGCGCGATTCTGATTCAGCTTTGTCTGGGGGCGATATACGCTTGGAGCGTGTTCACACCGGCGTTGACGGCGGCGACGCCAGCCGACGTGGCTGCCATCTATAGCCAAACGGCCCTGGGGCTCGGCCCGGCACAACTGGATAATCTTCGGAAAGACCTCTCTATGCTCGATGGCCAGATCAAGGTGGCCATTAGCGAGCTTGCCGAGAATATGGCCGACGAGTCGGATCCTGGGGTGATCGAGAAGATGAAGGCCGATACCGAACGACGGAAGGCCGAACTCATTGTCCAAATGGAAGAAGCAGCCGAGAAATACGGCGTGAAAGATCGGATTGCTGCGCGGCAGTATCGTCTGACCAAGACGCAGGCGCAGGGGATATTCTCCGCCGGACTCGCCCTGTTTGCCATTGTCATGGTTCTGGCAGGTCGTATGATGCCCACGGTCGGCCCGCAGAAACTGGCGATGGCCGGCGGCGCCGTCCTAGGCGTCGGGTATGTTCTGGCCGGCCTGATCAGCCCGGGTACGTTCTGGTCCACCTTCCTGTTTGTCGGCGTTGTCGGCGGTAGCGGGATCGGGTTGGCCTATGTCGTACCGATCGCCATCGGCATGAAGTGGTTCCCGGACAGGAAGGGACTCATCACGGGGCTGGCCGTGGCCGGGTTCGGATTCGGCGCGCTGTTGTGGGTCAAGCTGGCAGGTTCTTGGGGGCATCTGATTGCCCAGTTCGGTCTCGGTGCAACCTTTGTCATTTACGGAGTTGTGTTCTTCCTGATGTGTTTTGTCGGATCGCTTTGGATGAAGAATCCGCCCGAAGGCTGGAAGCCGGCCGGATGGCAGCCGCCGCAAGCCGGCGCCGGTGGAAAACCGGCGGCCGGAACGGCCGACTTCAAGAGTGGGCAGATGCTTGCAACGCCTCAGTTCTATATGATCTTTCTGTGCTTCGTCTTCGGGGCCGGCGCCGGCCTGATGAGTATCGGGCTGATGAAGCTGTTCCCCAAGCAAGCCCTGGAGGCAGGCGGGCTGACGCCGGTCGAGGCCAGTGCGATTGCCGGTACGGCCATGGCCGTGTTCTTCTCGCTGGCCAATGGAATCGGGCGAATTGTCTGGGGTACGCTGAGCGACGTGCTCGGGCGCAAGCTGTCCATCTTCCTCATGCTTGCCACGCAGGGCGTGCTGGTGATCTGCTTCCAGTGGATGGCCGGAACGCCTGCGTTGCTCTATTTGGGCGCCGCACTGATCGGGTTCAATTTCGGCGGCAACTTCGCCCTGTTCCCCACGATCACGGCCGATACGTTCGGTACGAAATACGTCGGGCAGAACTACGGTTGGGTGTTCCTGTCGTACGGGATCGGCGGCATCTTCGGGCCGCTGTTGGGCGGAGCGTTGGGCGATTTGGGCAACTTCCCGCTTGCGTTCAGCATTTGCGGCGCCCTGGTATTGGCCGCGGCCGTGCTCATTGCCTTTGTGCACCCACCCAAGGCGCATGCGGCGGCATAGCCCCCGGCAAGACGCCTGGTGTTCGGTCAGGTTCCCTGTCAGAACCGCCTGATTGCACCGTTGAAGCCAGGCGATCAAGTCATTTTCCTGCGAGTTTCGGTTGGCCCCGCATCAATGGTACAAGCAGACGCGGGGCCAGCCGTCTTTCTTGCGTCTGTGCATGGTTCCAATGGCCAGGATATTCCTGGTGCGCCCGATGGTTTCGGGGGGTTGCTTTCTGGATGCCAATGCCGTAAAACGTGGGGTGTGGCGTCGTCTCTATAACCAACCGGGAGCCCGTGCCATGAAAACCAGGTTCTTCTTCTGCTTTGCGGTGATTGCCGTATTCTTGGGATGGAATCGAGTCGAAGGGGGCGCTGCTACCGAAAAACAGTCTGCTGGCACAAGTGCTCACCTGGCGACGCTTGTCGAGGCCGATTGGATCGATCAGGATCGGCGATGGGACCCGAACCGGTCGCTCCGTGCCGGGGCGCCGCCTGCCAATGCTGTGCCGGAAGCGGCGGACGCCGCCCTGCACGGCGGCCCGTTTGCCCTGGCCCACACGGAGCAGGTTCTCGAAAGGGCTGGGGAGCTGATCGCGAGGTGGGAACCGGCGGCAGGCACGGCGTCGTTGACGGCGTTTCGGGCCGAACTGGAGAAGATGACGGCTCGGCTTGGCGAACGCAAGAAGGCAGGCGACGTTCCTGAAAGCGAACGCAAGGCCCTCTATCTGAATGCGCGGCGACTGCTCCGCCGTATTGCCATGGCCAACCCGCTGCTGGCGGAAATCGATCGGCTGCTGTTCATCAAGCGGCACGATCCGCAGGGGGTGATCCACATGTGCGATCAGTACTACGGGTGCAATGCCGTGCCGGGCGGCGGATTGTACGTGCTGGAGAACCCATTCGGCGAGAACCCGAAGTTGGTCAATCTGCTGGAGCACTCGGTTGTCGAGTCGGGCCGCTTGAAAGGGCAGAAGCTCGAAGGCGGCTCGTTCCTCTCGCCTGCGGTGAGCTACGACGGCCGAACCGTGTACTTCGCCTACAGCGAGTGCGGCGCATGGGCGAAGCACCAGGGGAAGGAGAATTACACCTGGAATCCGCAGACCAGCTATCACGTGTTCCGCTGCAATGCCGACGGCAGCCGCCTGGTGCAGATGACCGACGGCGACTACGACGATTTCGACCCGTGCGAGTTGCCCGGCGGCCGGATTGTGTTCAACTCGTTGCGGCGCGGCGGATACCTGCGATGCGGGCGGCATTGCCCGACCTACACGCTGCACTCGATGGAGCCCGATGGCAGCGATATCGTATGCCTCAGTTTCCACGAGACCCACGAATGGCATCCGACGGTCGATAACAACGGGATGCTGGTCTACACGCGCTGGGATTACGTGGATCGGGACACGAACGTGGCCCATCACATCTGGATTTCGTATCCGGACGGGCGCGATCCGCGCAGCTATCACGGCAATTATCCGGCCGATCGGAACCGGAACGCGCGGCCGTGGATGGAGCAGAGCATTCGCGCGATTCCCGGTTCGCACAAGTTCATTGCCGTTGCCGGTTCGCATCACGGCCATGCGTTCGGTTCGCTGGTGCTGATCGACCATCGATTGCAGGATGACGGCGCGGCGAGTCAGCTTACGCGGTTGACGCCGGACGTGCCGTTCCCGGAAGCCGAAGTGCCTTATCCGAAGGCGAAGGCGTTCGGAACACCCTGGCCGCTTTCGGAAACGGACTATCTATGCGTGTACGATGCGAAGATGACCAACCGCGGCATCTACTGGGTCGATGCGAACGGCAATCGGGAGCTGATCTACCGCGATCCGGAGATCAGCGTGTTGAGCCCCATGCCGTTGGGGCCTCGGCCACGGCCGCCCGTGATTCCGGACGGGACCGTGCAGACGGCCCGCGCGGTCGAGGCGGCCGGCGGTGTGGTCCCGCCGTCGACCGTGGCGGTCATGAACGTATACGACAGCGATTTCCAGTGGCCGGCCGGGACGACGATTAAGGCATTGCGGGTCATTCAGGTACTGCCCAAGTCGACGCCTGCGCCCAATCAGCCGCGCATCGGCGTTGGCAGGCAGACGAATGCCCGCCGCGTGCTCGGTACGGCGCCGGTCGAGGCGGACGGCAGCGCGTACTTCGAGGCGCCACCCAACATGCAGATCTACTTCCAGGCGCTAGATGAGCAAGGGATGGCCGTGCAGTCGATGCGCAGCGGGACCTACCTCCACCCGGGTGAGCATCTGAGCTGCCAGGGATGCCACGAGCCGAAACGGCGTCAGGCCATGCCCGTTTCCAATCCGCCTCTGGCGCTACGGCGATCTGCGTCGCAGCTTCAGCCTGGCCCCGAGGGAAGCAGCCCGTTCAATTACGTGCAACTGGTTCAGCCCGTGCTGGACCGGCATTGCGTCGAGTGCCATCGAAAGGAGAAGGCCTTGGATCTGAGCGGGACGCCGGCAGGGCAGTTCACCACGTCGTACACCAATCTGGCCGGGAAGTACGGGTTCTATTTCGAGTCGACCAACGGATCGATCAACACGTGCCGCAACGGGGGCGCCCGCAGCCTGGCCGGCAAGTTCGGCGCGGCGTCGTCGCCTTTGCTCGAATATCTTCAGAAGAGTCACCACGGTGTGGAGCTTCCTCCGGAAGACTTCGCGCGCATCACGTTGTGGCTCGACTGCAATAGCGAGTTCCTCGGCGCCTACGAAGACGCCGAGGCGCAGCGGCGCGGCATTCCCGTCGAGCCGTCACTGCACTAAAACGACCATTCCAACATGCTCTCGAATATCCTGGAGATACTGTCATGAAACGTCTTGCAGCTTTCGGTGCGCCGTCACGTCGCGAGTTCCTTACGCGTTCCACCGCCGTTGCCGCGGGGGCGACCCTGGCCGGCCTGAGCATCGCGCGGACGGCTCATGCCGCCGGTAGCGATACGATTCGTTTCGCGCTGATCGGTTGCGGCGGCCGGGGGATGGGCGCCGCGGTCAATGCATTGGGCAATACGGGCCACGGGAATGTGAAACTGGTCGCCCTGGCCGACGCGTTTCAGGACCGGGTCGATTTTGCCGAAAAGGCCTTGACCAAACGTTTTCCTGACAAGGTCGATCTGTCCGAGGATCGGAAGTGCGTCGGACTCGACTGCCACGTCGGCGCGATGGCCGCCGGGGTGGACCTTGTCCTGCTATGTAGTCCCCCCGGCTTCCGCCCGCTGCAGTTCGAGGCGGCCGTTGCGGCCGGCAAGCACGTGTTCATGGAGAAACCCGTGGCTACCGACGCACCCGGTGTTCGGCAGGTGATGGCGGCCAACCAGCAGGCGAAGGAGAAGGGGCTGGCCGTAGCCGTCGGGCATCATCTTCGGCATGAGGTGAAGCACCAGGAGGCCATCGCCCGAATTCGCGAAGGTGTGATTGGGGATTTGACTCTGATGCGCGCGTACTTCAACTCGACAGGCGTCTGGGTGCGGCCTCGCACGCCGGAGCAGACAGAAATGGAGTACCAGACCCGCAACTGGTATTATTTCAACTGGCTTAGCGGCGATCATATCGTCGAGCAGCACGTGCACGACCTGGACGTGTGCAACTGGATGGCCGACGCGCTGCCCGTCGAAGCGAACGGTATGGGCGGCCGGCAGGTGCGCATCGGGAAGGACTACGGCGAGATCTTCGACCATCATTCGGTGGAGTTCACCTATCCGGGCGGTCTTCGCATGCTCAGCCAGTGCCGTCACCAGCCCGGTTGCTGGAACAGCTTTTCTGAACACGCCCACGGTACGAAGGGAACCATCGACATTCAGGGGCATGGCGCTGCCGAGATGACCCTGGCGGACGGCCAACGCAAGCGGTGGGACCGCGGGCCGGACGGGCATCAGATCGAGCAGGACGTGCTATTCGCCAAGCTGGCGGCCGGCCAGCCGCACAACGAGGCCGATTACGGCGCCACGAGCACCATGACCGCCATTCTCGGACGCATGGCGACGTACTCCGGCAAGATCGTTACGTGGGACGAGGCCCTGGCGTCCAGTCAGCAGCTTGTCCCGCAGAACCTCGCCTGGGACGCCGATCCCGGTCCCAAGCCTGGCCCCAATGGCCTCTACCCGTGCGCCATCCCTGGCGTAACGCGGGTGCTGTAGGGCGTCGTGTCAGAGTGGTGTGCGGCAGGGTACCGCGATGTTTCTATCGCCATTGTCCTCTTGCGCCACGCCAGGCCGTGGTCGCGCGCGTCAATTGTATCGCCACGCCGGTGTTGCCGATGAGAAAGCGGCAACAAGCTCCCGCACTCCAAGGCGACTGTGCCGCGGCGTTGGGGATGGAGACAAGGTGACTGTCACAAGGCGTGGGTGAACCTGGCAGAGGGCGATGTAGGACTGGGTTCCCCTCAAAGGTCACGTTCGGGCGATGGGCATGGTGCGCGTGTCACACCTGGCGGGAATACCCACCCTACGATCGACGCCAGGAATAACCGGCAGATGTCCTTATTGGCGAGTATTGACCCCGCCGGGTGCTGCGGGCGATAATGGGATTCCGAGACGACTGGAAGCGGCCTCTGCTTGCCGCCAGATTGCATCGCGGCGTGGCGGAAGAGAACTGTGTTTGCGTTGCTTTACATGCGGTTGACAACAAGCCTACTCCAAAAGGAGAGATTGCCATGTTGAATCGACGTCAGTTTGTCGGGCGGACGGTTGCAGCCTCGGCCGCATTGGCGGCGCCCATGATCGCGTCGTCCCGCATATTGGGCGCCAACGATGCGATTCGTGTGGGCGTGGTCGGCTGCGGTGTTCGCGGCGCTCATCATATCGACCGGTTCGGGCGGCAGGAGGGTGTCCAAATCGCGGCCGTGTGCGATCCCGACCGCAGCCGCACCGCGCTGGCCGCAACCAGGGTGAACGAGCGATTCAAAAACACACCGGCCCGCCACGCCGATCCGCGCAAGATGATCGAGCAGGGGGAACTGGACGTGATCGCGGTAGCCACCATGCAATACTGGCATGCGCTGCCGACCATTTGGGCCTGCCAGGCAGGCATGGACGTGTACGTAGAGAAGCCTCTGGCGCACTTCGTTTATGAAGGGCGGCAGATGGTCCGGGCCGCGCGCAAGTACAATCGGCTGGTGCAGATCGGCACGCAGGCTCGGTCGCGGAAATCGGACATCGAAACCATCCGTTTCCTGCAAGGCGGCGGGCTCGGAAAGATCAAGTACATTACCGCGTTTGCCAACAAGCCGCGCAATCCGATCGGCAAGCGTGATACGCCGCTGCCGATTCCCGACGACCTGGATTACGACCTGTGGTGCGGGCCGGCCGACAACGGGCCGGTTTACCGCGACCGGCTTCAATACGATTGCAGCTTCACCTGGGATAAGGGAGACGGCGAGTCGTGCAACCAGGGCGTTCATGAGATCGACGTGGCGCGGTGGCTTTTGGGCGAGTCGGGGCTGCCCCGGCGGACGATCAGCATCGGGGGTCGCTTCGTATTCGACGATGCGGGCAACGTGCCCAACACGCAGATCTGCTACTACGATTTTCCCTCGGCGCCGGTGCTGTACGAGGTGCATAATCTGCGGGCGGCAAAGGGATCGAAAGACGCGCCGAATTTTCTCGGCTACCGGACCGAGGTGTGCGCCCACTGCGAGGGCGGCCATGCGATGGTCCATTCGGGCCACGTGTTCGACCGCGAGGGCAAGAAGATCCAGAGCTTCGGCGGCGGAGAGGATCATTTCGAGAACTTCATCCGCGCCGTCCGTAGTCAGCGGCAAGAGGACCTCAATGCCGACATCCTCGGCGGGCACGTTTCCACGGCGATTACCCACGTGGGCAATATCTCCTACCGGGTGGGCCAGCAGGCCAATCAAAGCGAAATTCGACGGCAGATTGCCGGCGCCGGGCTGTTCGAGGAGATGTTTGACCGACTGATCGATCATCTCAAGGCCCACGAAATCGACGTCGATGCAAAGACCATTACCATGGGCCAGTGGCTGGACGTCGATACGGAGAAGGAGTGCATCAAGGATAACGCGGAAGCCAACGCAATTGTCCGCGGCTTCTACCGCGCGCCGTATCTGTTGCCCGAAATTGAAGGTTAACCGTTACCACCGATGAAGTGTCTTGCCGCAACCGCTTTGCGCGGCTGCGACCATGGGGAGGTGCTGCCAATGTCGAGCATACGATGGATGCAACTTGCGCCGATCTGTGTGGCCGTCGTCTGCCTGACGTGCCGGTTGCCAACGCCGGCCGAGGCCGGTTCGCCGAGCAGGCCGAACGTCCTCTTTCTTCTGGCCGACGACCTGCGTCCCGATACGATCGCTGCGCTGGGTAACCCGGTTGTCGAGACGCCTCACCTCGATTCACTGGTCCATGGCGGCACGGCCTTTCTCCGTGCCGTTTCGCCCAATCCGCTGTGTGTTCCTGCCCGGGCGGAAATCATGACCAGCTTGTGCGGGCTGCGCGGCGGCGAGATCGACACGCGCATCGGAGGCAGGCCTCTATGGGCCGAAGCGATGCGATCGGCAGGTTACCGTACCTGGTATGTTGGCAAATGGCACAACGACGGCCGCCCCGCCACGCGCGGTTACGAGGAATCGCTCGGACTGTACGCAACAGGCGGCCGGCGGTATCCGCTTCGGTTTCCGACCGATTACGCCGGCCGCGCGGTTACCGGCTACGTTGGTTGGGTTTTCCAGACGGATGCCGGACGGCTACTGCCCGAGTGGGGCGTGGGTCTGACACCGAACATCAGCGAGCGGTTTGCCGATGCCGCGATCGAGTTGATCGGGCGGACGGACAAGCGGCCATTCTTTCTGCACGTCAACTTCACCGCGCCGCACGACCCGCTGTTGGTTCCACCTGGCTGGAAAGATCGATACAAGCCTGACGATATCGCGCTGCCGGAGAACTTCCTGCCGGAACATCCGTTCGACCATGGCAATTTCGACGGGCGCGATGAGAAACTGCTGCCACGGCCGCGAACGCCTGCCGACGTGCGGGCCGACCTGGCCGCCTACTATGCGGTGATTTCCCACCTGGACGAGCAAGTTGGACGTATTCTGGATTCGCTGAAGGCCACCGGGCAAGCAGACACCACCGTGGTGATCTTCAGCGGCGACCACGGCCTGGCCATCGGCAGCCATGGTTTGCGGGGGAAGCAGAACATGTACGACCATACGGTTGGAGTGCCGCTTGTTCTGTGCGGGCCGGGCATTCCGGCCGGTGTTCGCAGTCGGGCCCAGTGTTACCTTCGCGACCTCTTCCCGACGATTTGCGAGCTTTGTGGCGCCGCCATTCCGGAAGGGATTGAGGGAAAGAGTCTTGCGCCGCTATTGCGTGGCGAAGCCCGGTCGCTGTATCCGCACGTATTCGGCTACTACGGCGACGCCCAGCGCATGGTCCGAACGGAGCGATGGAAACTCATCCATTATCTGCAAATCGGAAAGTGGCAGCTCTTCGATCTCCAGAACGATCCGCACGAACGGGTCAACCTGGGAGACTCGCCCGATCATGCAGCCATCCTGGCCGAGCTTCAAGCCGTCCTGGCAACGTGGCTGCGCGCACGGCAGTAGCAGGTCATGGCGGGTCTTGTTTCTCGACGCTGCGGACTACGGGCTGACGGCTGAGCCCGGATTATTCACGATAGGTAGGGTGAAACAAGCCGCTTCCTTGGTGGGGCATCGGTCGCTGATGCCGGCCTTGTACCAGGCAGCGGGCTGTAAATCAGCTCGGTTGCGGCTTGTGCGGACCCACCAACGATCTACGCGACCTTCACCCTACGTAGACGAATAATCCGGGTGAGTGGCTCGGCGTTTGCGATGCGCGTTCAGACGGTGGCGAGAAACTGATCTGCGGCAACCGTCTTTCTCCGCGGGCTTTTGGACCAGATTTCGAGGAACTGGTCGTAGCCGCGCCGGAAGGCCTTGACGATTTCCGGATCGAAGTGTCCGCCGGATTCTTTCTCGATCAGGGCCTTTGCCACGCCCGGATCGAAGGCCGGCTTATAGACGCGGGCCGAGGTGAGTGCATCGAACACGTCGGCCACCGCCACAATGCGGGCGGAAAGGGGGATTTCCTCGCCGGCGAGTCCGTCGGGATAGCCGGTTCCGTCGAACTTCTCGTGGTGATGCCGCGCGACCTCGGCGGCCATATCGAGAAAACCGCCGGAAGGCCCTTGCGCGGCCGCCTCGCAAAGCGTTTCGTAACCGATGACGACATGCTGTTTCATGATCTCGAATTCTTCGAACGTCAAACGACCCGGCTTCAGGAGGATGGCGTCCGGAATGCCCACCTTGCCGATATCGTGCAGAGGGCTCGCCTGATAGATGCCTTTGATAAAGGCGTCGTCGATCCGATCGGAATAGGCGCTGTCCTCCGCGAGCAACTCGGCCAGCAACCGGCTGTATCGCCGGATGCGATCGAGGTGTTCGCCGGTCTCCGGATCTCGCGATTCGGCAAGCTTGGCCAGCGCGAAGATGGTGATGTCGCGCGTGGCGACCACCTCGGCGCTGCGGCGCCGGATCACCTCTTCAAGCTGCGTGTTGAACTGCTGGAGCTGATTGTTCGCTTGCCAGAGCTGCTCCTGCGCATGCCGCAGCCGCAGATGAACCTGGATGGTTGCAAGCAGTTCGTCAGCGTCGAACGGTTTGGCTACATAGCCATCGGCCCCGGCCTTGAAACCCAGCAAGCGTTCCTCGGTGGAGGTCTTGGCGCTGACTATGATGATTTGTGTGAAATCGCCTACCGGACTCGCCTTGATTCTGCGGCACACTTCATAGCCGTCGAGACCGGGCATCATGATGTCGAGCAAGACAATGTCCGGACTGAACCAATCGAGTTTTGCGAGTCCTTCTTCGCCGTTTTCTGCGAACTCCAACTCGTATTCATCGCGCAGCACCTTGTCGAGAACTTCACGACTCAGTTCGGCATCGTCGATTATCAGAATTCGTCCGGTCATACCACCTTTCTCCCGTCGCCACACGTCGAATTCCTCTCGGGAACTCGGCAAGATCCCCCACCAAGTCGACAGAGTCGGCATCTATGCCAGTATAGGTCACAGGACACCCCGACGCTTGGGGAAGCCCCGTATCGGCGGTACCGTCCGAGAAGCGCACGGCGGCGCTGCGTATTCGCCGGACCAGGCGCGCCGTCCACCAGCCCATTCAAACAGTACGATCCGTTTGAAGCGCAGGACGGCCGCGGTACAGAGGCCCTGTGCGGGGGGGTGATTGTGACCCCTACTTGGCCAGCAGGAACTTGTGGACGGTGGTCTGGTGATACGTCTCGCCGGGGCGGAGTACGGTCGAGGGATACTCCGGTCGATTGGGCGAATCGGGGTAATGTTGCGTCTCCAGGCACAGGCCTGCGTGTTTCGCGTAGCTCTTGCCATCGCCGCTGAGCGAGCCGTCGAGGAAATTGCCCGTGTAGAACTGGACGGCCGGCTGGGTGGTGTAGATTTCCATCGCCCGACCGCTGCCCGGATTGACCACGCGAGCGGCCAAGGTCATTTCGCCTTGCTTCGCCTGGTTCAGCACATAGCAATGATCGTACCCGCCTTCGACCTGGTCGATGCGCGACCCGACGGTCTTCGGGCGGCGGAAGTCCATGGGCGTCCCTTCGACCTCTTCCGGCTTGCCCAGCGGAATGAGCGTATCATCGACCGGGAGAAACTCATCGGCGTTGATCGTTACGTCGTGATCGAGCACGCTGCCCGATCCTGCCCCGGCCAGATTCCAGTAGGCATGATTCGTCAGGTTGACCACGGTCGGCTTGTCCGTAGTCGCGGTGTAGTCCATGGTGAGTTGGTTTTCGTTATCGAGCGTGTAGACGACCGTGGCATTGAGTTTGCCCGGGTAGCCCTCTTCGCCGTCTGCGCTGGTATAGGTGAACGAGACGGCGACGGAGTCTTTGCCTTCTTCGGATTTTGCCTTCCAGACTCGCTTGGCGAAACCGGTCGGCCCGCCGTGCAGGTGATTGGGGCCGTTGTTGGCGGCCAGGGTGTACTCCTTTTCGTCCAGAACAAACCGGCCTTTGGCGATCCGGTTGGCATACCGTCCGACCGCGCTGCCGAAGTAGGGATGCCCTTTGAGATACTGATCGAAGGAATCGAGGTAGAGGGTCACGTTCTCGAGCTTTCCGTCGCGATCCGGCAGGACGACGCCGGTGATGGTTGCGCCGTACGTCATGGCCGTCACGCGGATACCGTTGGCATTGGCCAGGACATACTGCTCCACTTCGGTTCCATCCGGCATTTTTCCGATCACTTGTTTTTCGATTCCCATGGTGGTTTCGCTCCCTGGCGGTATGGCATGGATGTTGACCGGCGTCTCGGGCGTTTCCGAGGCGGTTGACTCGTTCCCGTTCGGGGTGTCGGCAGCGGGCTGGCAGCCGGCTACAAGGACCGCGCCAAGGAGAAGAAGAGCACCGATTCGTTCCGTAGGTCGACAAGTCATGCCTGGATTCCTTCAATTCGTGCCAATCAGTTTACGGATAATATCAACGCTTCGTTTGGCGTCCTCATTTTCGGGATCGATTTCGAGCACTCGCTGGAAATCGGCCATCGCGCGATTGAGATCGCCCATTTTGTAGTAGGTGTATCCCCGGTTGGAGTAAGCGGCGGCAAACTTCGGGTCGAGCCGAACCGCCTGCGTGTAGTCGCGCAGCGCCATTGCAGGTTCATCCTGCCGCCGATGGGCGAGGCCTCGGTTGTAGTAGACCTCGGCATAGCGGGGATAGGCTTCGAGGGATTCGGAGTATTTTTCGATGGCTTCGTCCAGTTTTCCTTCTTTATGGAGTTCGACGCCTTCGGCAAAGAGTTTTTTGGCGGCATCGCGCGACTGTTCGAGTGCCGTTTCGAGCTTATCGACCCACTCGGACGCTGCTTCATTGCCGACCAGTTCGAGCCACTCGCGCACCTGGTCGGGCGACTGCGGGCTGAGCAGAAGGGCTTGGCGATAATCGGCCAGTGCGGCCGCCATATCTGCGGCGAGGGCGTTTGCCACGGCGCGATGGAAATGCGCCTCGACATGTTGGGGCGTCAGTTCCAGGGCTCGGCTGAACTGGGCAATCGCCTTGGCCGTGTCGCCCGCTCGCAACAGGGCCTGCCCGTGCCGCAAGGGGACGCTCGCGTCCTTTGGCTCCAGTTCGGCTGCCTTGGCGAAATCGGCTTCGGCCTTTTCCTGATCGCCGAGCATCGCGTGGACGAACGCGCGTTCGCGATAGACTTCCGGGTACTCGGGATCGAGTTTCAAGGCCTCGTTGTAGCTTGCCAGGGCATCTTCCGGCCGATCGGCATGGAACAGGGCGAATCCGAGGCTGAACCGTGCGGCCGGATCGTCTGGCACCAACTCGACGGCCCGCTTCAGGTCGGCCATTGCTTTCGGGATTTCGCCCTTCATGGTGTACGCGTAGCCGCGGTCGGCCAGGGCATCCGGGTCGTCCGGGTCGAGTTCCAGGGCTCGGGTATGGTCGGCAATTGCGCGGTCCCACATGCCGAGCCGCGACCAGGCGATCCCCCGGGCGGTGAATGCCGCCGAATCACGGGGTGCAATACGAATGGCGGCACTGAGGTCGGCAATGGCCCGTTGTGGCTCTCCCAGCAAGATCTGAACGAATCCGCGTTCCCGATATGCCTCCGCCAGACTCGGCCGCAACCCGAGTGCCCGATCGTAGTCGGCCAGGGCTTTCGCCAGATCCCCCCGCTGCTGGTACGCAAACGCCCTGTCCAGCAGGAACTCCGGCTCGCGGGGGCTGATTTCAACCGCTTTGCTGGTATCGGCCACGGCTGCATCGAGCTGGCCCAACATCGCCTGGGCCAATCCGCGATCGGAATAGGCACGCGCGAAGTCCGGATTCAAGCGAATCGCCTTGGAAAAACTTGCAACCGCCTTCTCGAAATTACCTTTTTCGACGAGTTGAACCCCCTCGTTGTAGGCTTCAACATCGGGGCTTGGCTTTGCGCTGCCGCCAAGTGGCGGCAATAGCTGTGCGATGGCCACCTGGGAAAACCCCAAAGCCAGCCAAGCGCCCAACACAAGCCAAACGCCGGCATATCGCACCATCGTAGCCTGTCCGGCTCGATGCGCAAAACTACCTTGCCAAGTGGCAACTACACGACTACACAGCCCTACCATGTCGAACTCCTTTCCCGACAATGCACCGAAATCGGTTATGGCAAGTCCATAGCGTACCACCGACTGCGGCCGGTCTGCAAGCACCCCAGGGTCGACACGTCGTTGTCGGCAATGCCCCTTGACGGAACGGCATGAGAGACGAACAATACCGACGGTTGCCGCAATGGTTGGCTTCACCTGCAACTCGAATCGGTCGGAGTGAGATTATGCTGCCTTTGCCTCGAGTTGCGATTGGGGCGATCCGACCGGGGGGTTCGTATCGGCCCGTGCTCTGGGCGCTGGTCGATGCTTTGCGTCGCCAGGGGCTTCACATCCAGCCTTTTTTTGCCTCGGCATGCTTCTCGGAGCATCGTGCGATTGCTGCGGTGGCCGGCGCCACACCGCGTCACCTCGATGCGTGGCTGATGACCCCCGATCTTTGCCGCGATGTATTTCTGCGCGGCGCGGGGGCAAGCGATCTGGCGGTGATCGAGGGAGAGTTCGGCCATGAGGACCCGACAGCCATTGGTGGAGGTCTGGAAACGCTTTGCCAGTGGCTGGAACTGCCGCGATTGGCCGTATTGGACGCCTCGCAACTGGTCGACGGTTTGCCGCCGCCGCCAGAGCAGGTGGACGGGGTTTTGATGGATCGTGTCGAGAGCGGCACCCAGTTGGCTCGCACGATGATCCAGATCGAGACCCAATGGGAAGTGCCCGTATTGGGTTCGCTTGAGATTCCGCCGCTGCTGCGAAAGGAACTGGAGCAGTTGATCCCTGGAGACCGCCCCTCCGCTGAGCTATGCCACGCGCTAGGCGACAACTTCCTGCGGACCGGCGAGCCCGAACGTGTCGTTGAGATTGCCAGCCGGCGTCCGATTACCTGGAAACCGCCCGGCCTGTTCACCCGGGAGAAGCCGCTTGCCGGGGTCGTGGTGGCGCTTGCCTACGACGACTCGATGAACTGCTATTTTCCGGATACGCTGGACCTGCTCGAATTGTGCGGGGCGACGATCGTCGACTTTTCGCCGCTGCGTGACGGCGCCCCTCCGGAAGCCGACATCATCTATCTCGGTTGCGGTCATCCGGAGCGCTACGCCGCCCAGTTGTCTGGGAATGAATGCATGCGTCTGGCCATCCGCAATCACGTTCGCAAGGGCGGCCGCATCTATGCCGAAGGCGGCGGCGCCGCCTACCTGTGCCAGCATATCGAGACGCCTACGGGAATGCATCGCATGGTCGGCATTCTGCCTGCCGTTGCCCGCAGTCTTCAGCAGCATGCGCCGCCCCGAGCCGTCGAGTTCACGTTGACGGAGCCTTGCCGGCTGGGCAATGTCGGCGACACGATACGGGGGTATCTGGATGCGCGATGGCGGCTCGAGCCGGTCGGGGCGCTGCACGGCTGCGCGAGCGAGGCGATACCGCCCTATTCCCTGGTGAAGAGCTGTCGCACGATCGGCAGTTGGGTCCAGTTGGACTTCGCCGCCCAACCGCACCTGCTCTCCCAGTTCTTTCACAACGCCGAAAACGCATCGGACAACGCAGACCCATGGCAGATTCATTAACCGGGCCGAACTAGTATGACCAATACGCTTTACCTTCCTGAACTTCGAGAGATGCTGGCGGAAAGCGACACCGCTTCCCTGCGAGAATTCTGCACGGCACTCCACCCCGCTCGCACCGCGGAATTCATGGAAGGACTCACCGGCCGCGAGGCATGGGCCGTCCTGCAGCATGCGGAATTACCGCTACGTGTCCAGATATTCGGGTTTCTCACCGACGAACAGCAGGTAGAGATTCTCGAGCAAGAGGATCGCAACGCCATTGCGGAGTTCATTGGCGAACTGCCGCCGGACGATCGTGTCGACCTGCTCGAAGAGATCGAACCGTGGATTGTCGAAGAGATCATGCCGCTGGTCGACAGCGAGGAACGCCGCGACATCCAGCGACTTCGGCAGTATCCGGATGGCACGGCCGGTTCGATTATGACCACGGCCTTCGCGCGGCTGAGCGAGGAGTTGCCGGTGGAGCAGGTCAAAACGGTCCTGCGAGAACAGGCGGAAGACCTGGAGACGATCTATTACCTGTACGTGGTCGACAACGAAGATCACCTGCGGGGGCTGATCTCCTTTCGCGAGGTCGTCATGGGCGCGCCCGGCAGCACGGTCGGCGAGTTGATGGAGCGCGATCTGGTCAGCGTGAACGTACTGGACGACCAGGAGCAGGTGGCGGAAAAAGTTGCCCGTTACGACCTTCTGGCCATTCCGGTTGTGGACGAAGAGCACCGCATGTTGGGCATTATTACGCACGACGACGTGATTGACGTCATGCGTGAGGAGGCCACGGAGGACGCCCACATGATTGCAGCCGTGGCGCCGTTGCGGGAAGGGTATCTGGAAACGGCCCTGCACACGCTCACGTGGAAACGCGGCATCTGGCTCGCCATCTTGTTCTTCGGCGCTTTGCTGACGGCCATCGCGCTGGATCACTACGAGTCGGTCACGCACCAGATCACGTGGCTGGTGCTGTTCATTCCGCTGATCATTTCCACGGGCGGGAACTCGGGCAACCAATCGGCCACGTTGATCATTACGGCCCTTTCGACGGGCGATGTGCAACTGGGCGATTGGTGGCGCGTTGCATGGCGGGAACTGGCCATGGGGGCGCTGTTGGGCAGCATTCTCGGTTGCGTCGGCTATTTCTGCGCCCTGCCGGTCGCACCCTCCTGGCTGGCCGCGTTCGTTATTCCGATTACCATCTTGTCGGTCGTCATGGCCGGCACCCTGATCGGGTCGCTCTTGCCCCTGGTGTTCAGCCGGCTGGGACTCGACCCGGCAATGATGAGCAACCCGTTCGTGGCCGGTATTATCGACGTGCTCGGGATCATCATCTACATGCACGTGGCCATGGCCATGGTCGGAGAACCGCTCTAGCCCGGATTATTCATCTACGTAGGGTGAAAGGTCGCGTAGATCGTTGGTGGGTCCGCACAAGCCGCAACCGAGCTGGTTTACCGCCTGCCGCCTGGAACAAGGACGACACCGGCGACCGATGACCCACCAAGGAAGCGGCTTGTTTGACCCACCCTACCTATCGTGAATAATCCGGGCCAGAAGGACGATTCACCGGGCAGGCACGAACGGGTTATGCGTCTTCTCTTGCCCCACGGTCGTCGGCGGTCCATGGCCGGGAAATAGCTTCGTCGGGTCGGCGAGTCGGTAGAGTCTGTCGCGAATGCCGTTGGCCAGGGCGTCAAAATCGCCGTCGGGGAAATCGGTACGCCCGACGCTTCCTGAGAAGATCACGTCTCCGACGAAGACCACAAGGGGAGACACCCCCTGGACCAGATAGACCATGTGGCCAATCGAGTGCCCGGGGATGGCGAAGGCCTGAACCGTGAGCCCGGCCACTTCGTATATCTGTCCATCGGTCAGCAGGACGTCGGCCGGCGGGCTGGTGAGCGAGAATCCGAACAGAGCCGAGAGATTCTGGTTTGGATCCAGCAGTTTTTCGGCCTCGGCCTCGCCGATCAGAAGTGGGCAATCGGGCCAACGCTCTTTGAGGGCTGCGTTGCCGGCAATATGATCGCTGTGGCCGTGCGTATTCAGCAAGGCCACCGGTGTGAGCTGGTGCGACTCGATCGTCTCGATGATTTGTTTGGGCTGTAACCCGGGATCGATCACCAGACACTCATTATTGCCTACAAGGTGAACAATGTAGCTATTCTCTTCAAAAGGGACGGAAACCTCGGTCAGAATGCTCAGTTCGGGGGTATTCACAAATTGGACTCCCTCAGCAGGTTGAAATCAGGTAAGATTTGCAGATTGGATGGAGTTCTCTGGACAGGCAAGAACAACCAATTGGGCGAATCGCCCCTGCAAAACCAGACATTGTAATTTTGACGGCCGTAGAATGCGATATCCACGGAACAGGAAAGCTATTCCGCAAGGATCGGCTTTTCAGGTGATAGCGGATCGAAACAATTAAGGCAACTCGGTCTTGGCGACCCTGGAGTCTGCCATTCCGGCAGCGTGCCCCCATAAAGGAGTGTCTTCATGGTGTGTCGCAGTGTCTCCACACGTTGTGGGCTTTCGGTGTTCCTCGTGCTTGCGGCGACGGCATCGACGGCCTGGAGCCAAATTCCGGGGCAGAATCGACGGGAAATACCGCTTCCCCGTAATACCGATCGCGTAGAACAGCAGAACCACCCATCTTACACCTCTGGGGCTCAGCGCCCGTATCAGGTTGCCGACCGTACTGCCCGATTGGCAGACGCGACGCCTCCCGGTGTGCCTTCCATTGCCCAGCCGGCCGAACATCCGCTCATGCCCACCCTTCGTTGGGCGCGGGAGGGGCTCGTCGATATCGAGAATCTGGCCGACTACTCGGCCGTCGTGGTCAAGCGGGAGCGTATTGGCGGCAAGGTAAGCGATTACGAGAAGATGTTTGTGAAGATTCGCCATCGCCCGTTCAGCGTCTACCTGTGCTTCCTCTCGCCTGCGAATCTACGAGGCCAGGAAGTGATCTATATCGAAGGTCAGAACGATGGCAAGATGTACGCGCACGGCACGGGCGTCCGCAAGCAGATGTTCGGTACCGTTTCGCTGAAGCCCGATGGCGTCATCGCGATGCAAGGGAACCGATATCCCATCACCGAGATCGGGCTGCTGAACCTGGTTCGCCGCTTGATCGAGGTGGCCGAGGCCGACACGAAATACGGCGAATGCGAGGTGAAGTTCTACAAGGGCGCCAAGGTTGCCGATCGGGTTTGCACCTGCATCGAAGCCGTACATCCGGTTCCGCGTCGCAACTTCCGTTTCCACCTGGCGCGTATCTTCGTCGATGACGAATTGAACATTCCGATCCGTTACGAAGCGTACTCCTGGCCCACCACGCCGGGCGGATCGCCGGAACTGATCGAGGAATATACTTACCTCGACGTCAAGCTGAATCCGGGCTTCACCGATTCCGATTTCGACATTCGCAATCCGAACTACCAGTTCTAGCCGCGACGGAAGGGGTAGGAATCAGGGTTCATGCCAGCCGCAAAGTGCCCGCAGCGTCTTCCGATTCGAGTGATGTGCTCGCTGGGACGGCGACTGTGGCGCATCGGGCGTCCCTTGCTGATTGCTTACCTCGGGCTTCTGCTGATCCTGATGTGGCTCGAAGAGTCGTTCATTTTCGTCCCGGCGAAGTATCCGGCCGACGCGTGGAAACCGCCGGGGCTTGAGGTCGAAGACGCCTGGTTCAAGACGGCCGACGGCCTGCAATTGCACGGCTGGTACGCCGAGCATCCCGACCCGCGCGCCGTAATCCTCTTCAGCCACGGCAATGCCGGCAATGTGACCAACCGGGCCGGCATCCTGGCTTCGCTCGTTGGCGAGGTTGGCGCATCGGTGCTGGTCTACGACTACCGCGGGTACGGGCGCAGCGAGGGGAAGCCCAACGAACCTGGGCTGTACGCCGACGCCCGGGCGGCACGCGCCTGGCTGGCCGAGCGGGCAGGCGTGCCTGCGGGCGATATCGTGTTGATGGGCGAGTCGCTCGGGACGGCGGTTGCAGTGGAGTTGGCCGCGGCGGACGGCTGCCGCGCCCTGGTGCTGGATAGTGCGTTGACCAGCGCGCCGGACATGGCGGCGCTTGTTTTCCCCTGGATTCCGGCCCGCCTGCTGTTGCGCACCCGGCTCGACTCGATTTCGAAGATCGGCCGGTATTCGGGCCCGCTGTTCCAGGCGCATGGGACGCGGGACACGATCGTGCCTTTCGAGCAGGGGAAGCGGCTGTTCGACGCAGCGAGTTCTGCCGGGCCGAAGCAATTCCTGAAGATGCCCGGAGTGGAGCATAACGATTCGAGGCCGCCCTACTACTACGAAGCATTGCGCGACTTCCTGGACCAGTTGCCTGCACCCGGATGATTCCATGCAAGACGTCTTGCTGGTGCAAATGCCGTTTGCCAATCTCCGGTGGCCGAGCCTCGCGCTGGGGCTGTTGAAGGCCGGAGTCCAGCGTCGCGGCATCCGGTGCGACGTGGCCTATCTGAACTTCGATTTTGCGGAAGCGATCGGCGGCGAAACGTACTCGTGGATCGCGGACCAGTTCGCGTTCGTCCTGGGCGGCGAGCGGCTGTTCGCCCGGCATCTATTTTCCGCTGGGCTGCCTGACGACGATGCCTATTTCCGCGAGGTCCTCCAGCCGGCCGATTGCGATTTCGATGCGAGCAGTCGCGGGGAATACGAATCGGTTGCCGCCGCCATTGGCCCCTTTCTCGATCGCGCCATGGCCGAGATTACCTGGCGGCGTTACGGCGCGGTCGGGTTCACCACCGCCTTTCAGCAGACGATGGCGTCGCTATGCCTTGCCCGCCGCATTCGTACCGAAGCGCCGGGCGTGAAGATCCTCTTCGGCGGCGCGGCGTGCGAAGGCGAGATGGGGCGGGAACTGATCCGCTGTTTTCCGGATATCGACTACATCTTCCTCGGCAATGCCGACCACGCCTTTCCCGACGTGGTGGAACAGATCCTCCGCGGCGGCCCGGTCCAGCTCCCGCCCGGTGTGGTCGAACAAGCAGGGCCGAACGAACCGCTGCCGGCCGAACGCAATTCCGCCCAGGTGGAAAGGCAGGAAGAGGCGTGCATGGTCGAAGACCTCGACGGGCTGCCGTTCCCCAATTTCGACGACTATTTCACGCGTCTGGAGCGAAGCCCCTTGCGCTCCCAGATCACTCCGCTGCTGTTCGCCGAGACCTCGCGCGGCTGCTGGTGGGGCCAGCGGCGGCAATGCGTCTTCTGCGGCCTGAACGGGACAACGCTGACCTTCCGAGCCAAAGGTGCGCGCCGGGCCCTGGACGAACTGCGACATCTGGCCGACCGGTACGGCGTGCGGCATTTCGCCCTGGCCGACAACATCCTCGACCACCGGTACTTCGATTCTCTGATGCCCATGCTGCGCGATGCCGGCATCGGCCTCACGTTTGAATACGAGATGCGGACGCGGCTTTCGCGCGAGCAGGTCGATCTGCTGGCTTCGGCCGGTGTGGGCGCCGCCCAGTTGGGTGTCGAATCGTTCAGCACGCCCATTCTCAGGCGGCTCCATAAGGGAACCCGCGCGCTGGACAACCTTCAGACCCTGAAGTGGCTGACCGAGGCCGGCGTGGAATTGAAGTGGAACCTGCTGTGGGGAATCCCCGGTGAAGATCCGGACGAATATCGCGTCATGGCGGAACTGCTGCCGGCCATCGTCCACTTCGCCCCGCCGATTGCCGTGGGGCAGGTTCGGGCCGATCGTTTCTCGCCCTACTTCTGCCAACCTGCACAGTACGGCATCGAAAACCTCCGCCCCCATCGCGCGTTCCGGTTCGTCTATCCGTTGCCTGACGAGTCGCTCCAGCGGCTGGCCTATTACTTCGAGCACGATTTTGCCGACGGCCGCGATCCGCAGCACTACATCGAGCCGTGGCTCGACGCGGTCGAGCAGTGGCAGAACGATCATCACCGTGCGACACTGAGCGCGTCGTTCCAGGAAGATGGCGCGCTCGTGTTGAGCGATACGCGTCCTTGTGCTGCCGGTTTTCAGCACCGGCTGTCCGGACTGGAACGCGAGCTTTACGTGTATTGCGACCGGGGCCGAAGGTTTGGGGACCTCCGTCACTTCGCCCAGGAGGTCGTGCCCGATGCTTCGCCCGACGAGACGGCTTTGCACCGGCTCCTTTCCGACTGGCTCGATGCCCGCCTGATGCTCCTGATCGACGGGCATTATCTTGCCCTGGCCCTGCGATTGCGAACCGGCGCAGCGAGGAAGGCCAGTTCGTAACCTCGAGGGTAACCGGTCGTCGTCTTTCATAAGTGAACCACCCTTTTTTTGCCCCGGAGGGGCCGCAGGGTGTAGCCACGGGTGGAGCGCGGGCCGACGACAGTCGGACCAAGCGGAACCCGTGGGTACTTGTTACATACTTGTTACGCAATTGGCTATCGCAATCGCAGGCCGGCCCGGTATACTGCATCGGAGGTGCAAACGACTTGTCCTTGAGGGAGATTTCCGCCATGCCGTGCAACCGTTCTCAGACAGTATCAGGGCTGATCTTGTCCCTGCTGCTGGCCACTTCCGTCCACGCGGCAGACCATCCGGCGTCAACGTCGCCCCCGCGATGGACCCTCGAGGAACCACATGCCGCACTTCAGCGGGCAAGAACGCTCGAACAAGAGGGCAAGATGGAGCAGGCGTTCCTGGCGTATGCAGCCATTCCCGGCGCACAGCATCTGGCCGTCCAGCTCGGTCGGCCCAAGGCCGAGGACATGCTGGCTACCCTGCGTAAACATGCGGATGAAATCCCAACGCCGCTGGCCAAGGTGGTGGAAGGCGATCTGTTGCTCCACCTGGGCAAGCCGGATGAAGCATTGGCCTGCTATCGGGCAGCCGCTCGGTGTGTGGCCGCGTCCGAAGAACAGGGCTGGGCCTCGGGCCATATTCCGGCCGAAAGCTATCTGGCCGAGCCGGTGGCCGACAGAGACCACGCCTTTCCCCACGGGCAGCTTGCCAAGCCGTTCGCTACCGGGCCGGGGAGCCATCGCGATAATTGGCTCGTACGGCGCTTCATCGCGTTGGAAGCATGGGAAGACGCAGGCCGGGAACTCGCGCGTATCTGGAAGATTCACCGGCGCAATGCACGACCCTACCGGGTACTCGTTCGCATTGGTCACGGAAACAATGAGGTGACCGAAGAACAACGGCTTATTGAGCCGGCCGGATTCAACAGCCGCGGGCTCCAGTTCGCCCTCGATTATGCATTCTTCCTCAACAAGCGGCAGCAGGCCGATCGGGCATTGGCGATTGTCGCCGAGCCCTTGCTGGCAGTCGATATGGACCGGAACCCCAATCAGATCGAGTATCTTCCGATCCCTGAAGACTTCCGTCGCGAGTCAATTCCGCTGCACGCCAGCCTCGCACCGCACTCTGGCAGCTTCTTCCCCTGGCGCGCGACCGGCGTTTCTCGCAAGGAATTCGTACGTCTGGCGTTCGGCCTGTTCAAAATGGCCGGCAAGGAAGCCGAACTCGTCGAACGGCTTCAGCGGCAGGTCGACGCCGGAACGAATCGCCTGCGGCGCGTGCTGGCACAGGTCCGGCTGCACCAAGGCCGGATCGACGAGGCGCTGGCCTTGGAACTGGCCTACATCGAGCAGGGCGAATTCGATCCGCTCAGCCAAGCATATCGCCGGGCCGTGGCGTTTGAGAATACGCAGAAGACAATGGACGCCATCGAAGCCTACGAGCAGACTCTGGCGCTGCCCTACCGGAAGCCGAACCTGCCCGATCCCGACGAGGAAAACGTTCAACAGAACATGATGCGGCAGGCGGCGCTGCCGGTGGCTCAGTTCAATTCGCCTCCGGGGCGGTCGCCGTTGCAGGCACAGGTTCTTGATCGGCTGCGGTGGATTTACGCCTCGTTGGGGCAGTCGGACAAGGTCTTCGAGACCACGCTCCGCCAGTTCGATGCGAATCCGGCGCTACTGGCCAACCTCGACTCGCTCGAACAGGCCGCCCGCCAGGCCGAAGTCCACCATCGCGAGAAGCCGTTTCACGATTGGCTTGCCAGCCAAGTCCCGCAGGCGTTGACGCCCGAGGCGAAAGCGAATATCCACTGGGTGCGGAAGGACTACAACGCCTGCTCCCAGGCATTGGCCGAGTCGTTCAAGACCGGCGAGAGACACGGTTATTCGTATCAGCAGTGGGTGGATCGATTCCGTGCTGTCGGTAAGGACGAGCTTCGTCTGTTCCTGACGACGGTGCTCGAAGCCGATCCGTCCCATGCGCGGGCCCGGTTGGAGTTGCTCGACCTGAGCGATGGTTTCGAAGGTCCCGAGGCCATCGCCGCTTTCGAGTCGCTTCTGGAAACCGAGGACGGCGGCGCGTTCGTCCATGGCAAGGGCGTGTATAACCGTACGCGATTTCGCAACTACTTCGATCTGGCCTACCGGCTCATGCGTCTGTACGAAGATGCCGGTCAGCTCGACAAGCTCCAGGCGTTGGGCCTTCGCATCGCCAAGGGCGAAAAGCCCTTCGGCACGTGGTGGAAGCAGCCGGAAGCGTACGATGCCTATCGCGACGACGAGGGGCTGCCCGAAGACGTCAACCCGTGCCTGGCGATCCTGCTGAACCGAGCCGACGACGCGACACGCGCCCGGCTCGACGACCTGTGGAGAAAGCTCGAAGACTTTCCCGCCAAGCGGCAGCTCAGCCGGCGGCTGGCGGAAGGAGCAAGCCAGCCGTCTGCCATCAACGACGTCGGCTGGGCCAATCTCCCCCAGGGCGTGCGGGCATTGGTCTCTCACGAGAACGCGCTCAGCCTGGCGCGCGACGAAACGTACATCTACGCCGGACATCCGTGGGGCATCGCGGTGTACGACCTCAAGGGCAACGCCGTCACGCGCATCGCCTTGGCGGAAGCTGCGCAGGCCCTGGCCGTCATTGGCGACCATGTGTGGGCAGGCACGCCCAAGGGCCTGTTCCGCATCGATCGGGCCGATTGGACCGTTGGCCACATATGGTTGCACGGCGACGTACCTGAAGACCGGCGGCACGGACGCGAGCCCGGAACGCCGGCGCCGTACTGGTTCGACAATAGCGTCTATACCCTGACTCCCGATGGCGAGAACCTCTGGATCGGCATGCACCGCAACGTCCAACGGCTGAACACACGCACCATGACGCTGCGCGCCTTCTCCTACCGCGAGCTGAAGCTCGACAGTTGGGGTGGCATCCGTCGGATTCTACCTGAACAGGACTACGTTTGGGCGGCCGGCGGATCAATGGGGCTGCGCCGCTACGAACGGGCATCGGATACGTGGGAAAAGGTCGAATACAACGGGCGCGAGGTCGGGCTGATCGGTGTGATCGACGGCAAGCTGTTTGGGCATGTGTACCTGAACGACACGCTTCGCGACCGGCCATGCCGCATCGACCGCGGGACGCTCGAAGTGACGCCACTGCTGATTGAAGGGAGCCTCACGGACGACCAGCGATGCATCAACGGCCCGTTCACCTATTACGGAACCTTCCATGGGCAACTGGTGTTCGGCCCCGGCAGTCCCGGTTACATCTACGACGAGGAGATCGACAAGCTGCGTCCCATCGGCATGCCCTGGGATCGTCCGGACGATCCGATTCAGAGCATCCTTCCGCCCGGCCATCGCACCGGACGGCTCGAATGGCTGAACCCCGTTTGTTCACACGCGGAGACTCCCGCCGCCAACCTGCGTGTCCGTCAGACCGAGGGCGATGCCTGGACCATGCTCCTTGCGCCGGACGGGCGAATCATCGTCGCCGGGCGGCAGTCGCACGGACCACGGTACGAGTATCCCCGTGAAGACTGGCCGTTTGACGATATTGTCTGGGACAAGAAAGACGATGCCGGAGGATTGCATCTGGTCGCCGTCGACGGTACGGCGCAACGCATTTCCAACCGGTTCCATACCGACGCCCTTCTTGGTGACAACGTCTTCGACGCCGTTGCCGACCCGTCGGGCGAGTGCGCGTGGCTGTGTACCGATCTTGGGCTGGCCAGGCTGGACGCCAACGACCGCGTCGTCGCTCGCTTCTCACGCGCCGACGGCCTGTGCTGCAATCGGGTCACCTCGGCCGCGACGCTGGCCGGGAAGCTGTTCTTCTCAACCGCGTGGGGAGATCACGGCGGCGGATTGGGCATCTTCCATCCGGACTCGCGCATCTTTACCGCCCGGTTCCAGCCTGACGGACTGGCGACCAATAAACTGGACCGAATCGAACCGGTGAATGGCCGTCTGCGTCTGGTCTACGATGTCGAATACGGGCGTGGCGGACCGTACGGCTACCGGCTCTATCCGCCGGGCGAGTACGCCCCGGCGACCCGCGAAGTTGCCAGTGGGGGCGAACCGTCGTATCCCAGCCAGACCGACGCGCACCGCACAATCGCCTCGCGCCATCCACAAAGCAACCGTATGGCGCCGCTCGTTGGCGGTTGGGTTATTGGCGAAAAAGTCATCGGTAACAAGACGTACCTGTGTGGTACGCGAGGTCTGCTGATCTTTCCAGGCAGCGCCCCGACAGCCGAAGTCCGGGAACTGGCCGTCACGCTGGTCACCGATCCGGAGGTCCGCTTGCGTGAGGAAGCCAGGAACACGAAGGTTGTGGTTCAATCGCCTGCCGATCTTGAAAACCACCTTGCGTCGGAGAATCCCTTCATTCGCGTACGCGCGTTGTGCGAAGCTCGGCTGATGGATGGTACTCCGGACGGATATATTCCGCTACTGTGCGATTGCGCAAGCGATCCGCACTTGCGTGTGCGTTCGACGGCCGTCTTCCTGCTGTCGCGTAGCGAGTCGCCGGCGATCGTTTCTTCGCTGGAGAACGCGCTTGCGGATCACGATCCGCAGATTCGCGCCGTCGCCGCGCTTGCCCTTGCGCGTTTGGGCCGGCGGCCGCCGCTTCGCTACTTTGAAGACATGCTCACGCACGATTACGGGAATATGCCGTACAACATCGATTCGTCGGTGGGCGTGCAGGCGAGTCGGGAGAAGGCGTACGCGGCCCTGGCGTACGACGCCGATCCGGCCGTGTTCGCCCTGCTGATGAAGTATCCACCCCATTTCGGCAGCTACAACTACGCGAACGAGGTCTACCCGAAGCTGGGCGCCGCCTTACGGAAGCATCCGGAAGTCGCCCCTGCATTGCTTCGTGTTTGCGATGGCGAAAGCGGTGGCGGTTCCGTTTGCGATTTCTCCATGCACGTGTTCCAGTTTGCAGGTGAGGCCATGCTGCCGATCCTGCACGAAGCACTGCAGAGCGACGACCGGGTCGTACGTTCCAACGCCGCGCGAGCATGCGGTGCGATTGGCCATGCGTCGTCGATTGCGAAGCTCATCGAGGCCCTGGACCTGGAGAGCGGCCTGTCGCGCGGTTCGATCGTATGGGCGCTGGGTGAGTTGAAGGCGACCGCGGCACTGCCGGAACTGGCGAAGCTCTACGTCGATGCCCGTAACGACGAACGTCGCCGCGCCGGTTCAGGCTTCCGGATGGCCCAGGCCGTGGCCGTCGCCCAGTCGCAGTTCGAACACCTGCGGGATATGGCGGATATCGGGGCAGAATGGGACGAACTGAAGACGGCCAACTGTACGAAGCCGATCGATCCCCGCCGTAACGAACCCTTGCTGTCGCCGGAGATGATTCTGACGGCCGTACGGAAGATCGGCCCCGAGGCGTCGCAGGCGTTCTACCGCAAACTGGCGGCCGAGTCGGACACGACGGCGCGTCGCGAGGCCGCCGCCCGTCTGGCCGAATGCACACCGGAGCAAGCGGTGGCAAATCTGCCGATCCTCCGCAACCTGCTGGCCGATCCGGCGGCCGAGGTGCGAATCAGCGCGGCCGTCAGTCTTCTGATCCTTGGGCAAGAGGACGTGTCGAAACCGATTCTCGCGTGGCTCGAATCGCCGAACAGTCGAGAGTCATGGCCGACCGCGCGGGAACTTTGTCGTGTGCAGGACGCGAAGAAGCTGCAGTTCGCACGCA
The DNA here is from genome assembly GCA_040772845.1 of Thermoguttaceae bacterium. GTDB lineage: Bacteria > Planctomycetota > Planctomycetia > Pirellulales > Thermoguttaceae > PWXP01. The sequence continues at coordinate 1,052,061 of JAXGXG010000001.1, read as the reverse complement.
AGGCCCTCCAACAGCTCGTAGCCGAACCATCGAACCGCTGGTACGACACCCAGCCCATCCGAAACCTGGTAGAGCGGATTCCGGAAAACTAGGGAGTACAGGAACAGCCAACACTTTCACCTCCCCTTCGGGGAGGTCGGACGCGGTAGCGGCCGGGTGGGGGGCTGGCGTCGCAAACGTAGCGAGCTGCTCCATAGCGCGTCGTTGCAGTTGCGAGAGACTCTTGTCGCACGCCGCAATGGTTCTACATTCGGCGGGGCAGTTTCAACTTGCCGATCGCCTCACTGCGGCGGCTTCTGCAGGGTGACGTTCGTGTCCATGAATACTTCGGCGTGGGCTTCGACAATGGTCGGATGCATCTGGGCCTGCAGTTGCAGGCCGCGAAGCCATTGCAGCGGCGGGGCAACATAACCGGGCGGCGCCTGGATGCGAAGCGGGCTTTCCATCAGGGGTCTGGTGACCAGTTCGGTCGACGTCCAACGCTCCGTGCCGCTCTGGTCGACCAGTTTGTACTCGCCGCCCAGCGGGCAGTAGACTTGGGCGCCCAGAAGGAACTCGGCCGCTTCCACGCAACTGGCCGGCGGCACGTGAAGCTGCTGCTGCAACTGGTGGAAGAGCCGAAGATTGCTCAGCGACGCTTCGCGCGTTCGCTTGTAGATCAGGTTATTGACAAACCCGGTCATGTGCGGCGCGTGCAGGTCGGCCACCTCAAGCCGGAGCTGGGCCGGATACTCTGCTTCGACGAAGTGCAGTTGCGGCATGACTTCGTCCAGCACTTGCGGCTGGAACGAAAAAACGGTGAACGGGCCAAGCTGCCGCCGCCAGAGGCCGAGCCGTTGGCTAATCGCTTCGCCGGCCGAACCGGGCGGGCCAAGTTGCATGTGCAACTGGGCCAGCGGCCCCAGTTCCCCGGCCGTGCCCAGGTAGCCGACCACGAAGTTGCGCAGCCAACCGAGCGATACCAGATTGCCGGCAACCGAACTGGGCGGCGGACCGACGTCGCGAATGCCCCAGAAGAGTAACTGCTTCTGCAACTGCACCTCGCCTGCCACCACGTTGCCGGGCACCGGCGCCAAGCGTGTCGTATCGGCGGCGCCGACCACGCGGCGAAGACTTTGAAAATGCTCGCTGGCAAACGGTTTCGCCTTCGCGTCGATCGTCACGCGTTCGATCTTGTCCTCCAGCATCTCGCGGCCAATGGCCACCATCAGCGGATCGAACCGGCCACCCCACTCCTCAACCAGCAGAGTCTGAAACCGTTCGATGGCCGACACCTCGGCCTGCGTGACCTTGTCCACCGGCGTGTCGGGCACCGGCAGGAACGCGCCGTACTCGCCCCGCAGGCTGTCCCACACCTTGCCTTCGGCATTGAGCAGTGTTTCGCTGCCGTCGGGCCGGGGGCCGAACTCGGGCGGCAGCAGTCTGCCCGCCTTCAACTGCTCGATGGTCGCCCCCGGTTTCCCTTCCGCCGCTGCGGCCAGTACGGCGAGCTGCACCAGTTCGATATCGGCATGAGCCTGAAGCCGGCGGGCCATCTCCACGCGATATCGCGGGCTGCTCAGATTCTCGAAGAACGCCTGCGACGCGTAGACGAAAATGGTATCGTTGCGCGCAAGCGGCATTTCGGCGCGTGCCAAGTGGAACTCGGGCAACGCGCCCAGGGCCCCCTTCTCTTTGCCGGTCTCCAGGAACCGGTGCGCCATGGCGCGAGAACTCGTCGCCAGGAAGAAGTTGCCGTCTGCCACCAGGTAGGAACGCACCTTCCCGTCCGGCGAGTAAAGGAACGGCACCTTCTTGCCGTCGATCTCCACGGTTTCCTCTTTCGCCGTACCGGCCCGGACCAGCTCCGACCGGGCCATTCCCAGCGAAGTCTGGAGCATGGCAGGCTGCTTGGCCTGGAACAACATGCCGAACGCGGCGCCCTCGCGGAAGAACATATCGGCGCCGATAATGGCGACGTCGGCAATCACCGCCTCGCCGAACATGCGGGCCAGCGCCGTCTGCTTCACGGCCAGACGCTGCTCGAATCGCTTGTTCAGGTCGTAATTCAGACCGCGCGAATAGGCCAGGTTCTGGATGTCGCCGCCCCAACGGGCCATGGTGTCCTGGAACCACAGCAGGTTCGGGTAGCTGCCGAAACGCACGTACAGACATTCTTCCGGAACACGCATCGCCATCGGCTCCACCTCCACTCCGGGCGGCGCCTCGAACGACTCATCGCGAATCGGCCGAAGTGCATGCGGAAGCGGCAGATCCGCCGGCAGGTGCAGGTGATTCAGACCCAGAATGCGATCCTGCATCATCCCGACGCGGATCGATTCCGTTCCGAGCGTCAGCCCCAGGCTCTGTTCCAGTTCCTCCTGCCAGGAAGGCGTCTGTTTCTTTTCCGGAAGTCTCAGACTGAGTCTTCGCGCCAAGTTGGCCAGCAGGTAGTTCTCGACCAGCGGCGGATACGCCGGTTTTGAATCGAACAGGCCTTCGGACGACGCCGAGTAGGCCTTCCACCAGTCGCCCAGCAGTCTCTTGTGGGCGTGCGGATCGAGCCGCGGCGTTACCGGTCCGGAGACCGGCCGCTCGGCCAGCAGCGAAAGATGTAGCGGCCGATCGCCGCGAAACAGGAAGAACAGCTCGAGCTTCGGCGGCCGATTGAGCACATCGCGCAGCAGGCCGCCAAGCTGCCGGCGCACCGGCCCCCCCTGCATCAGCGGCGTACTCTGAAGCAGATCGGACACAACCGCTCCCGTATTGCTATGCGGACCAAGCGCCGGGTACAGCACGCGCCCATCCTGCTCCACAAGGCCCAGGCCGTCGGCGCCAAGCGGCTGCGGCATGGCGGCAGGCGGAAGCTCCAGTTCCATCCGTCCGACACCAAACGGTTCGCCGACGAACGCATCGACTCGGATGCTTTGCGCGAGCGCGGAGGATGCTGTCACTGCTACGACCGCTAGCAAAGCAGTCGCGCCCCGGGAAGAGTAGAAGCGTAAAGACATGACAATCGGGCCTTGAGGGTCGCTCGTTTCGCTTCGCAACGTCCATGCCGCGCGGCCAGACGGGAAGCCGAAGGCGTCCTGTCAATCTACCGGCAAACCCACCGAAAGGCAAGGGTGGGCCGGGCACACGCGAGGCAAGGGCTCGGACACGCGGCGACTTGTGCCAGCGAACGTGGCGGAAGCGATTTGTGCAATCGCTCGGCACGAAACCGTCCCTGCCGGGCTCGCCCTGGTAGAGTTATGACTGGCCAGCTACCAGGGTCACGAGATATGGGACAGCATCGCCACGGAGCAGGCGTAGACGCGGCTCAACGATCCCTCGTACTCGTACTCAGCTTCAGCGGTACTCGTAATCGAAGGACTGGGGCTACGTTCAACCGGTCAGCAACCCCAACGCAACGCTGGTGCCTTGTGCGGGAACCGGCATCGCGCGTGGTGTCCGATTACGAGCACGAACCGTGCCTTCGGAATAGAAAAGGGGCCGTTCTACTTCTGCAAAAGGCAGGATGTCCTCCTTGCGCCATCTGTCACTGAGTGCAGAGCAAGCTTTGACCGCAGCGTTCCTCGGCCAGTCACACGCGGTATCGACGTCGCAACAGTGCGGTGCCGGCCACCGAACCGATCAACAGCAGCATTGCCGTTCCCGGCTCAGGAACGGAGGGCGTGATTACGTCGCTCCACTGGGTGCCCACGCGGAGTTCGTCCACCTCGCCGCTGTCGCTCAAGCGGCCGATGAATAATCGGGTAAGGTTGACGCCGCTCTGATCCGTATCCGTGTAATCCCAGGCGACTGGCTCGGTGGCATCGATCCACATGGTGGGGTCGAAGATCTTTAAGGAGTACTGATCGTTCGCGCCACAGACGATCTTCATCGTCAACAAGTAAGTTGTGTCCGGGTCGAATGTCTTGGAGCCGCCATCGTAGGTCGTGCCTGTGACATAGTTGCTAGGATTGTTGCGTTGGCCCAGGATGAAGCCACCCTCGGTCGTGGTTCCGAATACTGTCCGAACGTAATCCGCGCCACCCGACGTGCCTTCAAACTGAACATAGTTTGAGATGCCTTTGAACAGCCCGCTGACGTAGTAGGTGTTGGTGCCGTTCATGTCGATGGAAAAACCGTCGAGTGACCGTTCTGCCGTGCCTGCATCGCTGTCGGCGAGGCGACCGCCTACGGGAGTGCCTGCCACACCCGGGTGTGACAGACTGGCCGTGTCGTCGATCGACATCGTTCCTTGTGTTCCGAAGCCGCCCGAAGTACCGCTCTCAGGCACCGTGACGTTACCGCTCCACGTTCCCGAAAGACCCTGTTCGGTCGAACTACTCTGACCGTCGATGTCGGTACCCGTGTAGTCAAATGGTTCGTAGAGCAGAAGGGCCGCCGAAGCGGTGTTGGCCAGCAACAGGGCGATCAACAACGAAGCCAGTACGGCGAAGCGGCTCAAGTGAAAGCTGGACATGGCAAAACCTCGGACGAGAATGGATAGGCGATCTCGATTCTACGGGCAAATAGCGGGAAAGCGGCACGTGCTACGGTTTTGCTCTGAGCGACTATTGCGTAGGCATGGCGCACCCGCGTCGCCGGCGCCGGAAGCCTAGCGGCTGGCATGATAACCAGTTTAGCAGCAATGTATGGATTCTGTCAAATGCTTGGCGGTGATTGAGTGCCTCCGGGGAGGGAACCCAAGCCACCTTTTCGTGAGGGCTTGAGCGCACCCGGGGATGCGAGTGGCAAAACACGAGCCGGCTTGTATCCTTTTCTCGTCGGGCAATCCTCGCGGCATAGCCTCAGATTACCATCTACCTGCACCTCGCGGCGGCCGCCAGATCGTGATGCCCGACGTTCTGCCGACATAACCCATGGCCTGGAAGGCGCGACGCCGGCCGGGCCTTCCATTGGCAGAGCAAGGAGCAAGGAATGTTCCATCGCAGATTGCTGATCCTACTGGTGTGCGGCTCGGGCGTCGTGGCCATTGATGTCCGAGACGCCGCTTCCCGGCCGTGGTTACACCGTCATCGCTACGTCTGCCGGGGCTTTCGGGCACGGGACTTGGCCGCCACGGGTTACACTTGGTCCGACTGTCGTCGGACCAAGTGTAACCCGTGGCTACAACCTTTGCGCCCCTGCCGGGGCAAAAACGGCCGGCACGTGGTCCATGGTTAGCTGGATGACCACAGCTCCAGCCCAGGGCAAGCCCGCCGGCGGCCGTTGTGTGAAATGCAGGTCCGCGGCTGCACCCGAAAGCAACCCCAACACGACGTGAGGGCCTTGTGCGGGAACCGGCATCGCGCGTAGTGTCCGATTACGATTACGAGCACGAGCACGAGCACGAACCCTGCCCTCGTACTCGTGCTCGTGCTCAGCCATAGCGGTACTCGTAATCGAGGGACTGGGGGTACGTTCAACCGGTCAGCAACCCCAACACGACGTGAGGGCCTTGTGCGGGAACCGGTATCGCGCGTACTGTCCGATTACGAGCCCGAACCGTGCCTTCGGAATAGAAAAGGGGCCATTCTACTTCTGCAAAAGGCAGAATGTCCCCGTCCGGTGGCAGCATTTTCAGTTTGTATCCCGTATGACTCGGCTGGCATTCTCCCGGCACTAGAACTGGCTGACGTCGACCGGCACGCCGGAAGCCCGGTGGGCGAGAACCTTGTGCACCTCCAGGTCGATCGAGTAGCTGATGCCTCGCACGCTGCCGTCGCAGAAGGCGAAGTTGCAGCTACCTGAGTGTGGGCTACCGAAGCTCCACCAGGCCATTTCACCGGGCCGTTCCTGGGCTGGGAGGTGCGCCGCCCACCGGTGCGTATCGACACCGTGCCCCTCGTATATGCCGTGATCGTCGCCGTCGTCGAGCCCGTTGAAGTACTGGTCCGGACCGATGTATTTCTCGCCAAGCATGTAGGTGTTGCTGCTTCCGTCGCGGATATGGGCCATCGCCACTTCAGCGCCGGCGAGCGAGATACCGTTCCCGTCGAAGGGCGCCGAGCCACGGGCCCAGTCGCCCGAATAGCGGATCGTGTCGCCGCTGTTGGCCACGTAATCCAACCCGGCCGCGCGCGGCAGATTGTTGCTGTTGTTGTACTTCCGGTTGCGCGAACGGTTGAACACGATTGCCCGGCGGCGCGAAGGGCAGTTGAACGCTGAAAGGGGTGTCTGATCGCGCTCGACGGAGCCCTCTCGCTGATCCGTGCTGATCTGCTCCGGCGGCTGGTTATCGCTGCCCAGCATATAGAGTGCCTCCTGCTCGATGTACGGCAGGATGCTGTAGCTCCAACTGCCGGGCTGGCCGATGCCCGTGCCCGCGTCCGGGTCGCCCGTCCACATAAAACCCCATCCGCCGCTAGGCAGGAAGCCGTGAGCCTGTTCGTGGTTGAGCATGGCGAGACTGAGCTGCTTCAGGTTGTTCTGGCACTGCAAACGCCGAGCCGCTTCCCGGGCCGACTGCACCGCCGGCAACAACAGGCCGATTAGGATCCCGATGATCGTAATGACCACCAGCAGTTCGACCAGCGTAAAGGCGGCCGAAGCACTTCGATGTCTCACCTTCGCGCGTTTATTTGCCATGAACCGTTCCTTGTTCTCGTGATCGTCGCCGTATCTCGATTCCGCGACACGTTCAGGGATTCAGCACGATCTCATCGATGAACAACCAGGCAGGCGGGGCGCCGCCCGTGACCCAGCCGGGGAGTTTACCGTAGTTCGTCGCACGGACACGGACGAAGCGGGCCCGCAGCGGCGTCATCTCGGTCTCGACGAGCGCGGTGGTCGGCGTCAGGTCGCGGTCGGGCTCCGGAGACTGGACCCGTGCGACTTCGCGGAATGTGCGGCCATCGTCTGAAACGGCGAACTCGACGCGAGGCGGCAGGAAAACGCCGACGCGATGCGACCGGAGGAATCCGGCCGCCAGCTTGCGCACTTCGACGGGTTCGCCCAAATCGACAACCGCCTCAAAGTCGACTCCGTGGAATCCGAGCCACGCCATGTCTCCGTGGTCCGCTGTGCCGCGCACGCCGTCGGTCAATCCGGACGCGCCGCCGCCGGGATACTGCGCGTGCGGCTGGCGCACCAGGGACACCCGTTTGTCGAGGGCGGCATGACTTATCTTCTGCGCCCGGACTTTCGCGAGTACCTCGTCGGGCAGCATTTCCTTGCACAACGGCTCGAAGTGCCGCGCGATTCCACTCTGCCCGGTCAACTCCCACAGCGAGGTGTCCATTTCCCGCATGCCGAAAACCGAGACGATCCAGCCTTGCGTCCAGCCGCTTTCGATGGCCCAGGCGCCCCAGCCTGCATCGGCATTGCTGCCCCAAGGCTCCCAGCGTTTGAAGTCGAAGGCGCGGAACCAGCCGCCGTCGAGCGAAGGATGCGCGTCACTTTGTACCTGAATCCGGCAGAGGAACGCGGCGAGCTTCTCTTCGGCCTCGGCGGCAAGCGAGTCGCCTGCCGCAGCCGCCTCGTGCAGCCCGAGGAAAGCGAAGTTCGTCGTATAGAGCAGGTCGCTTACCGGGTCGCCGTTCTCCTGAATGAGCGATGCCTCGTTCGTGCCGTATGCTTCATTCGACCGGGGCGGCGGGTACCGGCCGCGATCGAGCTGGCCCAACTGCTCGCGAATGGCGCCACTCGCGTCTTGCAGGGCGACCAGACCCTCAACCGCCTGCCGCAACCAGCGCCGGTGTTCCGGCGTATCCTCCAATCGCACCAGCCAGGCCAGGGGGAGCAGGATGCGGGCCTTCTCCTGGGCCAGGCCGTTCATCCAGGTCCATCCGTCCGGGTATCGGGCCATCGTCATCCGGATAGCCGTCTTCGCCCGCTCGCGAAACAAGTCACAACCGGTGTGTTCGTACGCCCAGAGGTAACACGCCCAAAGGTATGCCTCCATGTGCGGCAGGTAGTTGACCTTGCGCCGCAGGAACAGGGGCTCCCATCCGTGCTGGGAAAGGGCGGGAATGTCAATGCGATCACCGCGGAAGCCGAGTTGGCCGGTTGTGCGCAGGTTGGCCAGCAGGCACCGCATGACCGGCTCGTCCCACCGATCCTCCTCCAGCAGCGCGGCGGCGGCCAGCGTACCGAGCAGCAGCCGGGCGTTGTCGTCGCCGTAGTTGGCCCGGTACCAGGCAGGGGAGTCGATACCCCACGCGATGAGCCCGTAGGCGCCGTGCTCGGGGTCGCCACGCTCGCGCTTGCACGCGTCCGAGGTGAAGTACCAGAAGTCCAGGAGGTTGCGAGCAATGGCTGCCTGCTGGAGGTTGCCGAGCACCTTGCCCCCAAACGCCAGCGCCATAGCCGACTCGCCGGTGCAGTCGCCGCGGCGCGCCACCCCCTGCAACTGGCTGCCGTCGGCCTGGATGACGGAAAGCGGCGCCTCGAGGATGCCCAGCGAACCGTCGCCCACCGGCGCGTTGGCCGACGGCGTGGGAGCCAGACCGCTGGGGTATTTTGCCATCAGCCCGCCTGCCGCGGCCAGCGACTTCCAGTTGTCGCCCAGCCGCGATCGATCGAGCAGGAGTTTCGAATCGATGAACCATTGCGTGCCTCGCTTGAGTGCCTGCTCTTCCGCATCGGCGGGCAGTGGTTCCTGCCGGCCGTAACGGGCGCGTACCGCGGGCGTCCACTTCAGTTCGAGCGGCGGCGCGCCGGGCGTCAGCCACCGGAAGACGCCTCGCCACACCGCCTGCCATGCGTCTTGCGGCGCATAGCGGCCGGTGACGAACCGGCTGAACTGGGTTGTCGCTACCAGGAGGTTGCCTTGCGGATGCTCGAACAGCAGCGGGAACTTCTGTTCCGGCAGTCCGAACACGGCCGTGTCGAACCCGGCCACGCGCGCGGCCACCATGTGGCTGTCCTCGACGGCGATCGGGACGAATTGCAGGCCATTGATGGCCAGGATGCGAAGCGGCGGCAAGGCGGTCCCGAAGAAATCGGAGTGGACGACTGCGCGCTCGGTATGCGTGCCTCGCGTGGCCTCGCACTTCAGCGCGGGCAGCGTGGCGGGATACTCGACGTACAGCCGGAGTTTCTTCTCGGCGGCCTTCGCGAACACGGCCGGTTCGATGACCGTGGTCTGCTGCGGATAGCCGTCGGCCAGAATCAGCACGCCGGCGCTCTTCGGGGCATTGTCGACCGCCCCGGCCGGCGTGGCGAAGCGCGGGTGATCGTTGCCGTCGGCCGTCATCACGCGGTACAGGTCGTTTTCCGCATGGCAGCAGAAAATCAGTGTGGGGCCCGGCGTTCCTTCAGCAACGGCCGGGGAAACGAAGCACGCGGCGAGCAGCGTCAAACATGCAGTGTTCATGGTGTGTTCTCTTATCGTCAATGACGGCTCTCCTTTGGGAGAAGGGATGAATACGATACAATGTGCCAGTTCACCGGCTCTCTGCAAGGTTCACAACGATCTCGTCGACGAACAGCCAGCCCGGCGGGGCGCCCGCAATGACCCAGTCAGGCAAGGCGCCGAAGTTCGCTGCGCGCACGCGCACGTAGCGGGCCTCCACGTCCAGGTCCTCGGCGGCCAAGGTACGCACTTGCGGCGGGATGTGGCCCGAGGGGGGCGTTGTTTCCAGCCTCTTGACCGCCTGGAAGCGTGTCCCGTCGTCGGAGACCGCAAATTCCACCCGCTTCGGCAGAAAGACGCCGAGCCGGGTCGATTCGAGGCAATGGAGTCCCAGGAAGCGGATTTTGAGCGGCGTGCCCAGGTCGACGACGGCCTCCAGGTCGGCTCCCATGAAGCCCAGCCACTCCGGACTGCCGTGGTGGGCCGTCCCCTCGACGCCGTCGGTCAACGCCGCCGCTCCGAAACCGGGGTAGCGCGGATCCGGCTCCACGGCCAGCCGCACCGGCTTGTCCCGACCCACATGGACGACCTTGACAATCTCGGGCAACTGGAGATCCTCATCGGGCAGCATCTGCGGACGCAGACGCTGGAAGGACGTCTGCAGGTCGACCTTTTGGAGCAGGTCCCAAAGCGACGTCTCTTGTCCGCGCAGGGCCAGCGTGCCGGCGATCCAGGGCTGGGTCCAGCCGGTCTCCGTACACCAGGGTCCCCATTCCCAGTCGGCGTTGGAGGCCCAGTATTCCCAGCGGCGGAAGTTGAACGCTCGATACCAGGCCCCGTCCAACTCGGGATGTTTTTCCGAGCGGATTTGGATGCGGCAGAGAAACCGGGCCAGTTTCTCCTCGGCCTGGGAATAGAATGGATCACCGGTGGCGGCGGCCGCCTCGCGCAGTCCGATCAGGGCGAAGTTGCACGAGTAGAGCATGTCGCACACCGGGTCGCCATCGGTCTGGATGAGACTCGTCTCGCTTGTGCCGAAGGAGGCGTTGGAGGGGATGCCGTGTTTGCCGTTGCCGATCGTCTCTCGCAGGGCCCCCGAGGCGTCCTGCAGCGCCAGTAGGTCCTCGGCGATCTGCCTCAGCCAGCGGCGATGTTCGGGCGTGTCGTCCACGCGGACCAGCCAGGCCAGCGGCAACAACAGCCGCGACCGCTCGATGGTCCCGCTCCGCAGGCACCAGTCCCAGCGGGCCGGATAGCCGCCGATCATCATTCGCATGCCGGTCTTGGTCCGCGTCAAGAGGGGCTCGAAACGGGTCTGTTCGTAGAGCCAGAGGTAACAGGCCCAACTCCAAGCCTGGAAGTGAGGGGAATAGTGGGTGTGCCGGCCGGTCCAGTAGGCCCTCCAGCCGCTCGACTGCAACGACTCCTCCTTGATGCACGAAGGACGAAAGCCGTAGATCCCCGTAGTGCGGAAGTTGCCCAGCACGCAACGGACCGTGGCCTTGTTCCATCGCGACTCGTCTTGCAGCGCGGCCACCGCCCCCACGGCCAGTAGTGCCCGGGCGTTGTCGTCGCCCCAGTACTGGCTCGGGCTGTCAAGGGACCAACTGACCAAGCCGTAGGAAGGGCTCTCGGGGTCGCCGCGCGGGCCGCCGGCCAGTCCAGAGGCGGTGAAGATGTAGTCCAGCAGGTTCGCGGCGATCCTGCCGTGCTGCGGCGGCCCCCCGCTGGCCGCGTCGAAGGCCAGGAGCATGGCCGCCTCCGTGGTGCAGTCGTTGCGCACGGCGTAACGCATCGGCTGGCTGCCGTCGGCGCGGATCGTGGAGCTGAAACCTTCGAGGATTCCCAGCGACCCGTCGCCCAGCGGCCAGTCGGCCGCGGGCATCTCGCGGACCGTATTGTAGCGGAGCGACCGGTCGAGTGCCCCCTGCGGCCAGCTTGGATGGCGAAGGACGCCGCTGCGCAGCAGCCAATCGGCCGAACGCCGCAGGGCCCCCTGCTCCACGTCCGCCGGCAAGGGCTCGTCGGGGCCGTAGCTGGGACGGACGGTGGACGTCCAGCGGAGCACAAGGGCCGGGGCGTCGGGCTGGAGACGACCGAGGATCGTCTGCCAGATCGCCCGCCAGGCGTCCCTGGGCATGAAGCGGCCGCGCACAAAGCCGCTGAGCTTGCTCGCAGCCACCAGCAGGTCGCCGCGGGGATGATCCACCAGCAGCGGTACGGCGAGCACGTCGTCCAGGCCGAAGACCGCCGTGTCCACTCCCGCCACCTTGGCCAGCACCAGATGCGCTCCCGACGCCTCCAGCGGAACGTAGCGGCATCTGTTGACCGTAACGATCTGCATGGGCCGCAGCGCCGCGCCAAAAATTTCCGACGTGACCACGCCGCGTTCGAGCGTGCTTTCCCGGGGCTCCCCGACGGACATCCCCGGCAACGCCCCCGGATACTCGACGAACAGCCGCAGCTTCTTCTGCGCGGCACGGTCGAATACGGCAGGTTCGATCACGGTCGGCCGTTCGGGATAGCCGTCGGCTAGGATTAGCACGCCGGCGCCCTCATGGGCATTGTCGACCGCTTCAGCCGGCGTAGCGAAGCGCGGGTAACCATTGCCATGGGCGGTCATCACGCGGTACAGGTCGTTTTCGGCGTTGCAGCAGAAGACTAGCCTTGCCGTTTTCTCCGCGGCGGCACCCGTGCCGCAAAGAGCCGCAGTCAACAAGGCCGCCCCGACGGGCAGCATGCATTCCCGCAAAGTCACCATCGTTCTCACCTCTTTTCAATATAGCGTGGACGGCGAGGGCCAAGGCGCTACCACCAAATGTCTACGCCCCAGATCTTTCCTTTGCCTCTCATGTTGCATCTTCCGCTCCGGTTGCCACGACCACTTCGTCCGTAAACAGCCACGCCTTTGTGCCGGCGGCAGGCACGCCGGAAGGGACCGTGCCCATGTTGACGGCGCGCACGCGGATCCAGCGGGCGCGGACCGCAAGGTTGCCGATGGCCAGTTGCTCGATGTGCGGGCCCTCCGCGCCGGGTGCAAGTCGCGGCTTTGCCGTACCGGCCGGCACAAACGCCTCGCCATCGTCGGACACGGCCAGTTGCACTTCACGCGGCAGGCAAATGCCGGCCCGGGCGAACTGCAGGCAGCGGACGGCCACCGATTCCAGTTTGACCGGCGAGCCCATGTCGATGGTCGCAACCAGGTCGTTTCCGAACCAGCCTGCCCATTGCGGATCACGGTACTCCTCGCTTGCCGTCCGGCCGTCGACCAGGCTGCTTGCGCCGACCGCGGGATAGCGCGGATCGGGCGGCGCGGCGAGCCGAACCGGCCGATTCCGCGCCGCGTGAGCCAGGGGCTTCGGCGGCCCCTCGCGCAAGAAGCGCCGATAGTCCTCATACAGTTTCACGCTTGCCGGTCCGCCCGGCTGCCGGGCCATCTTCGGCGAACTCATCATGCCCGGAAACTGGTAGTGCAGCGTCTTTTCGAAATTGGGAAACCGCGTGAAATCATTCAGCAGCCCGGCGATGGGCCGAGGGTGCAACTCCCTGCCGTTGCGGAAGACGAAGCTCTCCAGGTCCATCCACAGATGGCAACCGGCTTCTTCGCACAGCGATTGCAGCAGGACGGCCGCCTCTTCGCCGCTGAGGTCGCCCGTCGGCATGCGGTGAAAGCCGAACGGGCAAAGGATGTCCAGGTACGGCAGTAGCCGGCGATAGGTGTCTTCCGCCCCGGGCAAATGAAAGCAGTTGGTTGCGAGCATGACCGGCTTGTCGGGGGCCAGCCGCCGCACGTGCGCGCGAAACTCGCGAAAGAACTCGACGATTTCGCGCCGCTCTTCGGGGCCGCCGAGGCTGCCGTCCTTCTCGCCACTCACATACCAGCCGTAGAACGACGGATGATGCCCGTAGCACTGCCACAGTTCGTCGGCCACGCGTTTGTGCCAGGCGAGCGAGCCGGGCGTGTAGTCGAAGAAGGCGTAACACCCGACGCCTGGCAGCACCTGCATGCCCAGGCGGTCGGCTTCGGACAGGATCGCTTCGAGCGGGTCGCGCGAGGCGATTGGCATGCGGCCGGGAAAAAGCTTCGACGGATAGTAAGCGCGGCCTTGGTAGCCCTCTTGCTCGATACTGTGCCGTCCGCGATGCGTGAAATTCTGGAACATCATGGTGATGACCATGATATCCTGCCCGCTCTCGTGCATGGCGCCGACCAGTTGTCGCCAATCGGAGTCGGTCATGGCGGCCAGTTCGGCATTGAAGGGTCTGCCTTCGCCCTCGTCGTGGTGATACAGGTCGACCCATGCCCCACCGAGCCGCCGGGTGGAGCGAACGTCGGACGGAAGGACTTCAAGGGGCCGTTCACAACGGACCGTTTGCCCCTCCGACTGCACCGCGAGGATTAACTGATGCCTCCCCACGCGGTTCGCCGGCCAGCAGAATCGGAAGCCGCCGGGGGACTGCGGTTCCGAATCGATGCGCACGCGGTGCAGCAGGTTTTCCGGCTGCTCGCCGTTCAGGTAGATCGCGGCGTCGAACGCCCGCGGGTCGTTCGTCCGATTCCAGACCGCGCCACAAATGGTCACCGCCACTTTGTCGGTCACCGGCGAGGGCGGGATGAGCGTCAGGCTGATTTCCGGTTTCTTTGGCGCAACAGACTGTTCTGCGGCCGCCACGCTCAGCAGAATCCCGGCAAGCAGCGCGGGCATCGCGGCGAGTCGAACGCGGGAAGGAGTCGTCATCGGAGGCCTCTGGGTGACGCGTGTTGGGGGAGTGTGCAGTTCAGCGTGTTTTGGTTGTTAATTTTGGGATTGCTGGTACACATGACGTTGTTCCTGGCGCGCCGGCGCCGTACACGTGCGTGTCGGCCTCTCAGGAAGCCGCAGTGGCGCCCGTCGTCTTGGCTGAAGGGCTTTCGCTCACCCGGCCTAATCGCATCACCCTAGGCGGGGTGAAACGGCGCCCTTGCTGGCGAACCAACGGCGCGTGCGTACAACTGTTTTTCACTTCTTTGTTCACCGCCGGCGCATCGACAACACGGCAACCAGGGCTGAAAGCAGCAGCAAGGCCGCGCCCGGCTCCGGAACGACGAACTGCACCTCGCTCAGGAAGGTCCACTCGCCGCCGCGCGTGAAGGCGAGCTGGACATACCGGCCGTATGCGCCGCCCATATCGGCAATCAATCGCCGATTCCAGTACCGGCTCGTTCCTCCTGCATTGTTGAAATCGCTGAAAGTGAACGGATCGCCGAAGTCGATTCCGTCGGGACTGAGCCGCACGTCCAGTTGTGCCGGGGCATGGATGCCTGACCGACCTCCGCCCAGGTAGTCGACCCAAATGGAATCGAGGGACATTGGCCTGCCGAGGTCGAAGGTCATTTGTGGATCGAGGTTCTGAATGCCTACCCAATCGTTCAGGTTGGCAAGACTGGTTGTTGTCGAACCGATCATCCCATCGACCAGTTCCCGGCCGGAGGAGTCCGGATAAGACCCGCTCGGCTGAGTGCCGTAGGAGTAGCTGATCTGCTCGCGGTCGACATAGCGCAGCGGTGTGGCGGCCGGTTCATTGCGTAACGCGTAGTGGGAAGCGATCTGCTGGGCTCGGGCGGCGACCTGGGCCTCGGTCAGCCCGGAAAGGTCGTACAGGGCCACCTCGTCAATCTTCCCCTGGAATCCGTTCTGCCCGGCGGCCAGTGCGGCGCCGATGCGCAGCGCGCCATTCAGGTCGAAGCCGGAGGAGAAGGTGTTTCGTCCCACGTCTTCCAAGACAACGCCGTCGATGGCGAAGTCCACCCGATCGGCCACGCCGAAACCGGCGCCGTTTCCGTAGAAGGTGGCCACCACGTGATGCCAGTCGCTGTCGCCGATGCTCGGGCCGTTGCCGGCCGTGCGGCCCGCGGTGCTGTATAGCTCGAGCTTGTTGGTGCCTCCGTAGTTGAAGTCGTAAATCAGGGCCGGATTGTTGTCGCCGGCATTGAGCAGGTAGTCGTTGCGGCTACCGTCAAGGCTCCCTTCGGCCTGCAGCCACATTTCGATGGCCCACGGCCCAGGCATGGATCCGTCGGCCAGGGCGCTTGCGGCGAACTGGTCGGCGCCGTCGAATGCGGCCGTGTAACCGAGGTTTTCCGACGCGCCCACCTTGCGCCGCGCGCCGCCTTGGGCCACCAACTGGTCGTTCGCCTGCCCGCGCACCAGGTCGACCGCGTTGCCTTGCGGAGTCGCCTCGTTGAAGTTCCAGTAGAACCGGGGGTTCGCCTTCAGGACTTCCCACGTGTAGGCGGTCATCGCACTGGCGGTTGCCGCGTCGGCAGCCACGGTCCGGTGTGCAGCGATCTCGGCCATCTTTGCATTGAACTCGGCCGCGGTCGCGCCGCTGAGGTCGTACACGGCGTACTCATCCAGCGAACCCCGGTAGCCTGCCGAGCCGTTGCTCGCCGCACCCAGAGTGATGGCCCGGTTGTCAGCGTAGAAGGGCTGATTGAAGTCCGTAAACGTTTGCGGCGTCCCGCCGTTGATGATAAAGGTATGACTGCCGCTGGCGGCATCGCGGCCGACGACGACGTGGCGCCATTGCCCGTCGCTCAGGGCCGTTGGGCCGCCTGCCCCCGTACGGCCCCCGCCGCCGAACATCTCCAAGGCCTGCGGATTGGAGTTGTAGATAACCGCCGGCCGGTTCGGGTCTACATCGGACGTGCCGACCTCCATGATGTACTGGCTGACCGTGGGGGGCGCGTCGGCCCGGGTCCACATCTCGATGATATAGCTGTCCATCACGGTTCCCAGCGGCCGGCTTCCGCCGGAATCGTCAGTGAAGAACCACTTGCTACCGTCAGATTGGGCAGCCGTGCCCAGATTCACGCCGCCGGCCGTCGTGGTCGAGGCGCCTCGAACGCCGTTCTGACCCGAGAGGTTGCCGCCGGCCAAATAGCCGTAGTTCAGCGCCGCGCCAGTCGCCTCGTCGAAAGTCCAGTACAGCGCGGGGTTGTCGTTGAGAACGGCGTTGTAATAGGGATTCGCCGCGGCAACGCCGCATGCCAGTCCGGCTGCGAAGGCCGGCAACAGAAGCCACTTGCACGCGTTCATGATCACTCTCCCATGAAGAAGGGGATGCAACGGAGTTGTTTTTTACTTCATCCAAGACGCGACTCCAGTGTTCTCTCTCATGCCGAATCGCGAACGATCAGTTGCGGCCGAATGCGCACCACGCGTTGTTCCTCGCCCACCGGGCGCCCCTGGACCATCCCCTCGAGCATTTCGACCATGGCTTTTGCAGCGGCCTGGTGCTCCAGGTCGATGGTCGTCAGGGCGGGATCGGTCCAATCGGCCAGGTAATGGTTCAAATAGCCAACGACGGCCACGTCCTGGGGCACGTGGATACCCCGGCCTCGCAGACGCCGCACGAGAGCGGCGGCCCAGAAATCGTCATGGGCCACAATCGCGTCGGCTCCCGCGTTGCGCACCAGGGCGTCGATCGCCTGGTCCACGACGCCGATCGGGAACTCCCATCGGCGCGTGTCTTCGCGGTAGGAGGCCAAGGCCCAACCGTGCGGCTCTCCGTTGAAGACGAGCCGCCCGTCGTAATCGTGCCCGCGGGCGGCAAGCTCCAACCGATAACCCTCGAGCCTCGCCCGGTGCGTCGGCCGGGAAAGCGTCATTACGGCCAGTCCGATTCGCCGCCGATCTTGTGC
This sequence comes from Thermoguttaceae bacterium, assembly GCA_040772845.1. GTDB lineage: Bacteria > Planctomycetota > Planctomycetia > Pirellulales > Thermoguttaceae > PWXP01. The sequence goes on along the minus strand of JAXGXG010000001.1, from coordinate 1,035,115 downwards.
CGCCAGGTGCGCCACGGCCAGCCGCGCCGCCACCTCGCGGTCCACCGTGACATGAGATGCCCCCGGGATGCCGGGATCCTCGTAGAACACCGTATTCGGATGCTGCCGCAGAAGGGCGTTGCGGTCGCCTGGCCACCAGTGATGCACCGTGCAGAACACGCCATCGACGCCAAGGCGCGTGAACTCATCGATGTAATGCTGAAATTGATCTTCCCCGACCGCTGGATTCCCAATCGTATTGCTGACCAACGTATGGCAGCCGATCTTGACAGCCTCGACGTCGATGTGCTGGACAAGAAACGATCGCAACGGGTCGCCGGCCGAAGCCACGAGCAGGCCGAACATTTGCGATCGCTTGCCGCGAAGTCGCCGGGCAGCGTGGTTCGGATGATAATTCAACCGTTTTGACGCCAGGAGCACGCGTTGCCGCGTTTCTTCGCTACATCGCGAGTTGGCCGTTCCGCCGTTGATCACCTGGCCGGCAATCCAGCGCGAGACTTTGGCCTCTTCGGCCACGTCGGACAGCGTGGGCGCTCGGGTTCGCGTCGGTTTGTCGCTCGTTGTGCGTTGCATCGGACTGGCATTCGCCGGGCGAGGAGGCCGGGCAGTCAGGAAACTCGCATGGGAAGGCAGGAGCCAGTATAGCGAGAAACCTCAGGTGAGGTCAATCGCCGGGGAAAAGAATTCAGAAATTCCCAATGCAACCACCCGGCAGGGGTAGTTTTCGCCAGAACCGGACCGCTTGGGACGCTCGAAATCGTGCGAAGGCAACCGAAAATGCATCAAAATAGCATGACCTCTCGTGAATCGCGGCGGAGCCCCCGATGCGGCGGCCTTCGGCGCCATGCGAGGCTCTTCCGCTTTTGGGTGCAGACTACGCGTCTGAAGTGAGGCTGGTTGCCACTTCGGCGGACGGCACGACGGAGCGTGCCTGCTACTTTGCCGCAGTTTGCACCCAGAAGCGGAAGAGCCAAATGCGAGGCGGCGTGTGGTGCGAATCAGAAGGAGGCGCGGCGGTAGTAGTGGACCTTGAGTGGGCGGTCGGCGGGGTAGGGAATGGAATAGATGGCTACCATGTCGTCCTGGCGCATGAGGATCCATGGTTGCGTGTACATGGCCCCGTTCTTGGTGAAGACGATATCGTCGGCAATGTAGGTTGCCGCATGGACGGCGGTGCCGTCCTCGGTGGCCAGGAAGACGAGGTCGCCGAGTTGCGATGGACTGGCGATGTGCCGATATTCGGTTTGCAGCACCTCGGCCGCGTAGTTCATGTCGGCATAGCGGTCGTCGGGTTCGTCGTTGAATATATTGAAGGCGGTCCAGAAGCAATCCTGTCGGGCAGCCGTGGTCGCGTCGACGGTGGGCGGGTAGGTGTAGAGTCGTTGCCGCATGAATCGGGGCAATACGTGCAGCAGGTCGAGCACGGCGCCTCCTTCCACCCGCCGCAGCGAGTCCAGCAGGGGCTCCAGGTCCTTCGCGCGTCCGCCCACGCCCCAATAGGCGACCAGTTCCGCAACGTTGCAGTCGGGCGTGACTTGCAGGCTTGCGAGCAAGGTGGTCCTTCGCGAGATGGTCTTCACAAAGCGGCGTTGCTCCGTCTCGTCGGTGATCTTCCTCAAGGCGGGCTCCACGTCAGCGAACAACAGGAGTGACGGCCCATGATGATAGAGCAGCGACTTGAAGAGATTCAGTGACTGGTCCGTCAAACCGCTGCGTTCCAGCCGTTCGTTGAGCAGCGCGGGCCGGTAGCAGAACGGATCGATGCACAAGGCGTTCTCTTCGAAACCGACGAGGACGGAGTAGAGGCCGGCTCGCGCCTCGGGGGGCAGGGCGAGGATCAACTCGTCGCCGGGGGCGACCCACAGACCGCCGGGCTCCGACTCGCATGGCGCGGCAAGCAACTTGTCCAGCAACTCGTCCTGCAATTCGAGCGACTTCAGCAGTGCGACGAACTGGTCTCTGGAAAACCCCTTGAAAAACCAGCGGACCTCGCGGTCATCGCCTTGGGGCGGAACATAGACGAACTCTTCGGGCAACTCGATGGCGATTCGCGTATACTGCAACTGGCCCCAGCGTCCAGGCTTGCCCAGCTCAACTCGCCCATTTGAGACGGCCGCCCCGTTCGAAACGCCGCCGGCCTGGCCCGCCGTATCGCGCGTGAGTTGCGAGGACGAATGGCGGGCAACTACCGGGGCGACGGGATCGGCGGGCGGATCTGCCGTAGCAGGCAACCGGTCTGTCGCCGTCCACGCCAGCAGCACGACCACCAGCCAGGGGCCGAGCACAATTGCGGCCAAGCCAAGCAGAGCACGGCGCGACGCCTGCACTTCAATGACCGCACAATTCCGAGGTTCCCGCGGGCCGCTGCTCGCCTGCCGAATGCTGGTTGCCATAGACGCAGTATCGCCTCGCAAAGGTGGGACAGACGCGTTGTTGTCCGGTATGTGTTTGCAGGAAGTCTCAGGGGACCTCGTTCGTCAGATGCGCTACCATTCAGCATAGCAAGGGCCGCCCCTCCCAGCAAGAGACAGGATCGGGTTTCAGATGCGCCGCAGGGCCGACGAAACCCCCGGCGGACGGTGCGATGTGCTTCAGAAAACGGTTGTTTGCGGGGCCATTGGGACCTGTTCCCTGATACGGCCAACCGGTAGGATAGACGCAGGAACGGCTGATCAGCCGCTCCCGTTATGGCGAGCGGCAGAAAGGAACTTGTCGGCACGCTCGAAGCGCGAACGAGTGGGGCGATGGGATCGACTTATCAACAGGACATGACCGGTGGCCGGTCATTGATTCGAACGCATTAGGAGAGGTCAGTTACGGTGTTCAATGCCCAACGAACCGTCGCATGGTACGGTTATTCAGCCGTCCTGGCAATCGCCACCCTGGTTTGGGTCACGTTGTTTACCATTGGGGGCGCAGCGGCGGAACCGGACCAAGGTTCGGAGCGTACATCGGAGAATGACCGGCGGCTCGAAAAGGCGCTCCAGAGATTCGCTGGGGCCGATGCCGACAAGGACGGTGTCCTCACGGCTGTTGAGGCGAGGGCGTTTCTGGAAGATCGCCGCGCTTCCGCCGAGAGATGGAAGACGCGGCTGCAAGCGGCTCTGAAGAACCGTCCGGCCCCGACCTATGCCAATGTGAAGTACGGTCCTCACGAGCGGAACGTCTTCGACGTTTGGCTTCCCGAGGGGAGTGCAAGCAATGAGCCCCCTGCCGTCTTTGTGTTCTCTCACGGCGGCGGGTTCATTGCCGGAGATAAGAGCAAGTTCGACCCGCGGCCGTACCTCGAGCAAGGTTATGCGGTCGTATCGTCCAATTATCGGTTTGTCAACGGCCATGATGTCATCGCACCAGTCCCCATGCAGGACTGCGCTCGGGCCCTGCAGCACCTGCGGTACAAGGCGGGTGAGTTCGGTATCGATCCCACGCGGGTGGCCGTGAGTGGGGGTTCGGCAGGGGCGGTAATCACCATGTGGATTGCCTTCAAAGACGACATGGCCAACCCGGCAAGCGCCGATCCCGTCGAGCGTCAATCCACGAGGGTTTCGTGCATCGTTCCGAAGTCGGGCCCCACCAATCTCGACCCGGCCTGGATCCGGACGAACATTGGCGGCTCGAAAGAGGTCCATTCCTCGCTGCCGTTGTTCTACGGAATCGCAGACGCCGATTCCAGCGACGAAGAGGTGAAGGCGATCATTGCAGATGCTTCGGTGATCAACCATGCCAGCGCCGACGATCCGCCGACCCTGCTGCTCTATCGTGGCGAGTTGGACAATGTCCCATTACCTGCGGACGCCTCGCAAGGGCAGGTTATTCACCATCCCTACTTCGGCAAGGTGCTCAAAGACAAGCTTGACGCACTTGGCGTCGAGTGCGAGTTTCATTATGAGGGCAACCGCAGCAGCGCGGGGGAGTACGAGTTTCTGAAGAAGCATCTTGCGCGTGTAATAGAGGTGGGGCCATCAGAATGAACTGAGCATGTTCGGCACTTTGCAGAAAGCTACCGGGGCGTTTCGTTTCGAGTTGTAGCCGGCAAGGCACATGGGAGATCGGCACGATGAAAACAGAAGTCCCCTTCTTTCGGCGACGTGGCTTTCGTTGGTGTTACCGGGGAATCGTGGTGGCGATCCTCGTCGTAGCGGCCGGATTGCTCTGGTCGGCCATTCGAGAAGCGCGTGATGCGGCGATCGCGTGTTCATCGCAAAGTCGCCTGAATCAACTGCACTTGGCCATGTGTAATTACCATGATGCGTATGGCTGTTTCCCGCCCGCCTATCTGGTCGACGAGGATGGTGTGCCGGCACATAGCTGGCGGGTACTGATTCTCCCGTTCATCGAGGAGAAAGAAAGGTACTCCCAGTACCGCTTCGACGAGCCCTGGAACGGGCCGAATAACCGGAGACTCGCATCCCAAATACCGCACCACTTCCACATGCCCAATGAGCCCGACGACTCGTTGGATACCAATATTGTCGCGATTGTCGGCCCGGAGACTGCCTTTCCTGGCTCCAGTTCCGTGACAATAGCGGATTTCGCCGACGGCTTGGACAACACGATCCTCCTGGCCGAAATCACCGGTTCCGGCATCTGCTGGATGGAGCCCAGGGACCTGCAGGTTGACCAGATGAGCTTCAAGATAAACGATCCGGAGAGGCCGTCCATTTCCAGTTCCCGACGTTATGGACCGTACGTGATCTTTTTTGGTAACCGTTCACGGGTCTCAGAGCCATTCTGAGTGGATTCCCCGCGAAGCGGCATGAGTGTAAATTCTCGTTGAAGTTGATTGGGTTGTCAAGTAGCGGCCCCGAACGGGGCTTAATCGTTTGGGGTATTCTCGCGGCGGCAGACCCCGAGCCGCAGAGGCGTGCTGGTTTTCTCGCGATACGGCCCGTATTGATCTTGCTCTTGCTCGTCGATGCCGGTATCGTCTCGCACCATGAAATTGCGGCCCACGACCGAATGTCCGAACTGCAAGAAGCTCGCTGGGCGAGTTGGCGAGTTGGAAGAGCAAGTAGCCGCCGCGCTTGAGCGAATTGCCGAACTCGAACAGCAGTTGGCCGCGGCACGCAAGAACTCCTCGACTTCCTCGAAGCCACCGTCGAGCGACATCGTTAAGCCGAAAAAGCCGCGTGGCAAGGGCGGCAAGAAGCGGAAACGTGGCGGTCAGCCGGGGCACGTGCGACACGAGCGGCCCGAGTTTCCACCGGAGATGGTCAACGAGTTCTTCTGCCACACACTCGGTGCGTGTCCGGAGTGCGGCGGCGAATTGCGATTCTCGCGCCAGGCCGATCCACGTGTCGTGCAGCAGGCTGAGATGATCGAGACCCCGCTTTGGATCACCGAGCACAAGATGCTGGCGTACTGGTGCCCGCATTGCCGTAAGGTGCATTACGCCCCCATGCCCGAGATGGTCGCGAAGACCGGGCTGTTCGGCCCTCGACTGACGACCCTGGTGGCCTTCATGAAGGGCGTCTGCCACGCCTCGTTTAGCACGATCCGCAAGTTCCTCCGCGACGTGGCCGGGATCAAGGTCTCGCGCGGCTATCTGGCCAAACTCATCGCCAAGGTGACCGAGTGGTTGACGCCCGCCTACGAGGAACTGCTCGCGCGCCTAGCCAGCGAAGCGTTCCTGAACGTCGACGAGACCGGCCACAAGGAAAACGCCAAGAAGTTCTGGACGTGGTGCTTTCGTGCCGAACTGTTCACGTTGTTCCGCATCAAGCCGTCGCGTGGTTCGGAGGTGCTCATCGAGACGCTGGGCGAGGAGTTCAACGGTGTGCTGGGCTGCGACTACTTCGGCGCCTATCGCAAGTACATGCGTCAGTTCGACGTGCTGGTGCAGTTCTGCCTGGCCCACCTGATCCGCGACGTGAAGTTCCTCACCACGCTTTCTGACAAGAAGCAGAAGGCCTACGGCGAGCGAGTCCGCGAAGCCCTGCGGGACCTTTTCGCGGTGATCCATCGCCGCGAGAAGCTCAGCGAGTCGGGCTTTGCGAGGAAGCTTCAAGCGGCCCGCGCCGAGGTTATCCGCGTGGCGACCACACGGGTGCCGCCAGGCAAGTACGCCCAGAACTTGGCCGCGCGGTTCCACAAGCACGGCGAGGCCTACTTTCAGTTCATCACCACCCCGGGCATCGAGCCGACGAACAACCTGGCCGAACAAGCGATCCGCTTCGTGGTGATCGACCGCCGCATCACCCAAGGAACGCGCAGCGAAACCGGCCGCCGCTGGTGCGAGCGGATCTGGACGACCGTCGCCACCTGCGCGCAGCAGGGCCGCTCGGTGTTCGCGTTCCTATTGGAATCGGTCGAAGCTCATCTTCACGGTGTTCCCCCGCCCTCGCTGCTGCCGTCAGGAAGCTGACGGCGTTCTTCTCTCAATGTCCCCTTGTCTCGCCCTGCGGCTCCGCGCTCATCCTCCGGCAGCCCCGTGAACGGTTACCTTTTTTGATAGTCTGCACACCTACCAGTTGAGCAGTCTGCTTCGCCTCCAGACACTCCGGGCGCTCACGACAATTGCCGGTGGCGAGGCGATGTTCATGGGGCAGACTGACGACAATTGGCTTGTCAGTCTTGGCGACGGCGCAGCCACGGACGAGGCGATCGGGCAGTTACAGCTCGATGGCCTTCGCACGCTCTGGTTCACACGCTCACCTGTTACCGATACAGCATTGCGCCATCTTGCGACCGCCCCATCGTTGCCAGGCCTGCACTTGCGGAGCACCCGTATTACCGACGACGGTCTCCGGCAGTTCTTACCAGGCCCGCCGCCTCCGTTTCTCGACCTTGCATTTACGGACGTTGGTGACGAAGGTCTTCGGCATCTGGCACAGATCAAAGAGCTGCGGTACCGCGGATTGACCCTTGACCTCCGTGGCAGTCGTGTGACGGTAGCGGGAGTTGCGGAGTTCCTCAGGACGTTTCCGAAGCCGGAGTCGCCAAATGATTTGCATATCTACATGGACGACGCAACCGTATGGCGCGATCGGATTTGGTTCCGCGGATCGTCGGTGACCGATGCCGATTTGGAGCCATTCCGAACCGTCATGAGCCTTTGCCATGTCAGCCTGCGCGAGACGCAAGTTACCGACGCCGGGTTGGAATACCTTGCAGAGCTGAAGGATCTCGAATCGATCGATCTTCGCAGCTCGAACGTTACCGAAGAAGGCGTAAAACGGCTTCAGGCCAGGTTACCGGAGTGCAGAATCCAGTACTGACTGCGCCCCCCGTGGGAATCGCAACGGAGACGCAGCCAGTAGATTGCCTCAATGGTCCTGGGGCGACCATCGCGCTGCAATGTGTGCCCCAAATCTAACCGCTTCGCCTGCCGGTCTTGTCATGTCTTGTCGCCTCAGCGGCGGTTTCGGGCGGTGCCTGTCTGAAGTCGCTCCGCATCATTGTTGGGAATTGGCCAGGTACACCCACGCGTTCTTACTGTGGGATGGACTTCAGTCCGTCCCGACATTTGCGTGAGGAGCAGACGCAGGGACACGCAATGCGCTTTGCTTCGCCCGCGTAATCGCCTTCCCAACCTTGCAGGCGAGTTGAGAGTTGACCGGGATTCGTTGTCAGTGATCTCCGGCCGCGTCGGCCCAGCGCCGGGCGCGGGCGAGACGGGCTTCGAGGGTTAGAAGTCGGGCTTCACGGCAGGCACGCGTTGAAGCTGGCGGAGAAGACAAGAGTGCCTTGGCCAGCTTGGCCGTCTTGCTGGCGCCCGTAACCGATTTCAACTTCTCGGTTACCTTTTGGCTTGCTGGCAGGCCCAGTTGGGCGTGAAGCTCTTGCAGCAACGCAAGGAGGTGGTGGACGTCGCGAGGCAACTCCTCGAACTCGACCAACAGCCGTTCCAGCGTTCCCATTGCTACCCATGCGTGCAACGGCGATACACGGGCGACCTCGGCGAACATCTCGCACAGGCGGTTGAGCTTCAGCCACTGCGGCGTGGCCAGTGTGGCCAAGGTCTCGCCGAGCGGCTCAGGATGCAGGCGTCCGTCGGCGATGGCGTTGATCAGGGCATCGGTGGTTGCGCCTCGCACGTCTTGATCGCGGCTGTTTGCACCCACCAGCGCGATCAGTTGTGCCATGGGGCTCCAAGGGCGGTCCACTTCGTATAGGGGGGCGAGAAAGTGGAAGTTCGGGGCGAGCATCGAACTCAGATCATTCAGGCGTAGCATCATGCTCCGGATGCCGATTGCATAGAATGCATCGAGACGGGCCGGCCAAACCGTGCTAGCCCACTCGCCACCCCAAGCATCGATTGTCTCGAAGGGATTCCATTTCGACAAACGGGTGTGTAACAAGACGGTTGCGTGTTCGCGCCAGTTGATGTATTTGCCATTCGATTGCGGACTCACCTTGATCGAAAGCCTGGCAACCTGTGCCGTTTCGCTCGAATACACAGACGTGATCGCTTCGACGGCGGCCTGCCACTGGTATTGAGCCGGGCAGATACCGTCGGGACCGAGTTCGTTCAGCCCGGCAGCCGAGAGTGCGTCGAGACGGCCTTGAGGCGACCTCGCGCGACCGGCCGCGAGCCAGAGCCCGCTTTCCTTCTTGGCCTCGTCCGTTGGTCGCCGGTTGCTACCCAAGGCCCAACGCAATGCCGCTGCCCAAGGATGATGGAGTGAAGCCGCCTGGCGAAGCGCCTGGTCGCGGGGCCAAGGCGCGATCCGCAACAGTGCCAGGATGACCTCCTGCCGGGACATTGTTGCGCCGCGCTGTTCGGACTCTTGCCAGCGCGACACGAGCACATTCGGATCGATCCAGCCGCCCCGATGGGTTGGAGCCGCCAGCAACGGCGCCGCTTCCCTGGCGATGACTCGTTCACGAAGCGTCTTGAGCCGGAGGTTCAAGAATCGCATAATACTTCGATCCGGTCTGCCTTCCGTTCCCCCGATATGCCGTCTTTCCTCGACACTGCCGGAAAGCCAGGCCGTGACCACGTTTTCCAACTCTTCAAGGCCGTTGTGCGGATTCGTCATGCCACGGTTATTGTCCGATTCGGCCAACTTCTTTATCCGTGCGATCAATGGAGCGACGCGGCGGTCGAAGTCGTCGGGCCGTTGGTCACACAGGCGGCTGATACCGTCCAGGATGCGTTCGGCTTCGTAGCATGAATCGATCTTCTCGATCGCGTGGGCGACCGCGTCGATCAACTCATCAACCGTTTCGATCGGTTCGACCGGCTCGACACCGGAAAGCACGGGTACGTCGATCGGGCTGAATGCCGGCGGCGGAGCCCAATGGCCGTGTTCCAGCGCCGTCAGTGCGGTATCTACGCCAGCCAGCCTTCGCCAGTGCGGATCAAGAGCCTTGGCTTGCGCCTGGCAATCGGCCAGCCGGGCGGTGATATCTTCTTCGTCGCCCATGCCTGCGGCCAAGGCGGTATTCACTCGTCCGCCTGCTTTCTCAATCAATTCAGCAACTCGTGGTCTCACGGTCGCGGCCAGCATGTCGAGCCGTTCGGCCAGCGCCGACACGAGGTCTTGATCGAGCTGATCGGCCAGCGTGGCCAACAGCGAGGCGGCTGCGTCCTGAACGTCTTCGGACGGGTGGCCGATCGCGTCGACCAGCTTCCGGCAGAGATCTGGTATCAGCTCGGGCCGACGTTTGGCGATATTTTTCAGAATACCAATGGCCGTCTTCGACGCCCCCTTCGTTTTGATGCCGAAAACAGGAGTCACTGCGGCCACGAACAGGGTGTCGTCAAGCCGCTTCTTCTGGTCCACCTTCTTGAGCAGCTTCAGGGCGAAGCTGACCACGTGCGGTACGGGTACCGAGAGCAGGTCGCAATAGGTCGATTGACGTCCGGTCATCTCGTCGATCGTCGGTTTCAGATAGTCGTGCATTCTGGCGAAGCCACCGAGTATGTGTGGCCTCAGGCCGGTCATTTGACCCGACAGGGTCGCGTCAAGGAGCCGATCTCGGTCCAGAAGATCTCGTTCGGCGAGCGTCGCTATTGCCGTGGGCCATGATTCGTAGTCCGAGTTATCCTTCTCGAACAGAAAGCCCGTTGTGAAGGCGCTGGTCTCAACTTCAAACAGCCTGTACACATCCTCGAGCAAGTCGGGCTCGGACGCCAGCGTGTCCGAAATCCTTCGAGGCTGGCGGTGTTTCCAGTCGGGCCAAGGGAGCCGCTCTACCATGGCCTGGTAGTAGTCGTCCGAGGTTGGTTTTCGGCATACTCCGTGCATAATCAGTCCTCGGAGCGTACTCCATGCAATTGCCGGATACTCGCCGGATATTGCGGTGGCGAGCCACTGGTCGGCCCATTCGGGACGGCGATCGGAAAGCACTTTCAGAACCGGATCTCCGGCCTCTTCCGGCGCGCCCCGGAGAATAGAAACCCGTTTGGCGCAAGACAGCGGACCCACGGCCAGCAAGGCAAGGTCGGCCGCGAGGATCTGTTCGTTGATACGGACATGGGTCTTGCCCAGCGACTGCAAGACGCGGTTCAGAGAAGGCCTTCCATCGAATCCACCGTTCAGGCACTTCTCAAGCTCCCGGCGGAGCGATTGGGCCGTTTTGGAGAGCGTCTTTCGCTCAGACTCCTCCAAGTCGGCTACCGCATCCGCCAGTCCCATGATGTCGCCCAGGGCAACCAGTCGTTCGAGATCGTCGGGAGTCATTGTCATGCCCTGTCTTGGGTGAGTTGTTCGTCTTCGTCCTTGTCCACGGTCATTCGCGCGGCCAGGATGTGTTTGCAGGGACCACGCTGGCCTTGATATTTGTTGAACCAAGGGCAGGAGCACTTGTCGCCTTTGCGGCGAAGGCGGACCAGATGCAAAACGTCCGAACCGGGCACCTCGACGTCGGCCTCGCCGTCGGCGAGTTCCTGCACGACGCGGATGCCGCCCTTTTCGATCAGTCTGCGGGCGTTTTTCAGCCGCGGTTGGAGCTTCTCGACCTGATCGAGTTCGAAGGGCAACTCGCGATGGAAGTAGCCGGCACGAAAGACGTCGTAACCGGCCAGACCGCGCGCGCCGAGTACGGCCAGGGCCGCTTCGACTTCGCCTTGCGTAAGACCCAGTTCGCGTGCCAGGCTGTCAGCGTCGAGTCGGGCTTGCCACTGAAGTCTCGGCCGGACTAGGGGCAGGGCCTTTTGCCACCGATTTCCGGCCAGGCGTTCGAGGGCCTGGCCTTCGCCGGAGAAGCCGCGATAGACCTCAGGACTCAGCATGAGGAAGAACCGGCCGGCCTTCAGTGCCACTTCCCAAGCGGTGGCGCCCGACTCGTCGTCGGCCCAGATCCGCAGATTTTTCGCCGTGTTCATCAGCGGCTCGAGCACACGGACGCGGTGCGTGCCCAGGAACCGGACGGCGCCCTTACTCTCGCGTTGGCTTAAGCGAATCGAACGGCCGGATTGAACGGCGAAGGTAGGCCGTTTCGGGGCAGCGCTACGAGGAAGGCTCTGGATGAATCGCCTGGCTTCGGGGCCGGGCACGTCCAGTTTCAGTTCCATGGTGGGCTGGTAGAGTTGGACTTCGCTGAAGCCCTTGATCCAGCGCAGCGGCAGTTTGACCTTTTTCTCGACGACCGTATCGCCACCTTTGGAAAGCTCGACACCCTCACGGCCGACGGCCAGTCGGGCCTGGTCGTGATCGCGAAGTCGGCCCAGCGCGGCACGCATCGGGTTGTTGAAATCGACATTGGTCGTGCCGCAGCCGAGGAAGTCGGTCGTGAAGGCCTCGACTGGGATATCGACTCGGGCGTAAACGCCACAACAACCACTGAAGCCTTCGAAGCGGAGCATCGACTCGCTACTGGTCACTACCGGATCGAGCAGGGCAGGGCGGGGGAGGAAGAAGTGGGTGCGGACCACATCGCTGAGGACCAGTAGCATCTGACCTGTCTCGCGGGGCGCGAGCATCTGGCCGTCGAAGAAATGCGGTTGTTCCTGCTTGGCGCCGCAGGTGGCCAGTTGCAATCCGAATCCCTGATCGGTTTCGCCAAAGCCGGAAGAGAACTCATAGCGATACGTGAAATCAATCGCTGTCGCCACGCTCATGAGATGGCCTCCATGTTCGCGTGAAGAAGTGCACCGTCATTATGCTTGTTTCCTGCCTCCGGCACAAGGAGACCGGGTGCCGGCAACCGCATGTAAGGTCCTGAATAACAGCTTGTTCCGACAAAAATGTGCAATCACCACACGAGACTCAAGGACGCGCAATGCACTTCACCTCCTTCCGCCCCCTCCTTCCTCCGCGCGTCCCTGTCACCCAAGTACGGAAGGCAATAGGCGCAAGCAACTCCGCCCGGTAGCTGGCCGGTCATCCGTTGGGTCGGGGCGAGTGGGAGGGGGATGGGGTTCGTACGGGGCGATTGCACGGGGCAAACGGGCTGGAGTGTCTTGCCAGGTATGCGGTTGGCCGTTGTTTGACACCTGCGGTGGGCTGTGCGATACTGGCGGCTGCGGCTGGGGGGGTGGCCGCGATGGTGACGGTGTTTCTATCCACTGACGAGGTGCATTCCATGAAGACAAGCATGAGTAGGCGTCGGTTTCTGGCCGCATCGGCCGTAGCCGCCGTGGCGGGTCCGCAGTTGTTGGGCGGTCGAACGCAAGCCGCCGAGTTCAAGACAACCCTGAAGAAGGCGCTGATCGGTTCTCCGAGCGAGGAGACGTTGCGCTCGTGGAAGGAAGCAGGTTTTGACGGTATGGAAGCGCGGGTGGGCAGCTATTCGCCGGAGAGCGGCAAGAGCGCGCAGCAGATGGCCGAGCGGCTCGGAATGCGTATCCACTCGACCCTGTACGGTTGGGCGAGTGTGAATCAGGCGGACGCGTTCGGCGGCGAAGTGGAGAAGATTGCCGCCGGGCTCGTGTCTACCGGAAATCTCGGCGCGACCGCCATGCTGCTGGTGCCGTGCCGGATTGGCGGAATGCCCATGCCGGAGCCGTGGGAGTTCGCGATTGAAATGGACGAGGCGACGGGCCATATAACCAAGGTGGTCGAGGGCGATAATGCGCCGTACGGCGAGTATATCAAGGCCCACAACCAGGCGACCGACGCCACGCGCAAGGCGGTGGAGAAGCTGATCCCCGTTGCCGAGAAGGCGGGCGTGGTCATTGCGTTGGAGAACGTGTGGAACAATCTCTGGGTGAAGCCGGCGGTGTTCAAGAATCTGGTGGCCTCGTTCGGCAGCCCGTGGGTGAAGGCGTATTTCGATATCGGCAACCACGTGAAGTACGCGCCTGCCGAGGAATGGATCCGAACGCTCGGCACGCTGATCGTCCGGTGTCACGTCAAGGATTTCCTGCTGAATCCGGACGGGCATGGCGGCAAGTTCGTCGATATTCGGGACGGCAGCGTGAACTGGCCGCTGGTGCGAAGCGAGTTGGACAAACTCGGTCTGGACGAGATGTGGATGACGATTGAAGGGAGCGGCGGGCTTTCACTCGCGGAGCGAAGCGAGCGGCTCGATCTGATTATTGCTGGGAAATAGGTGCGGAATTGAGGCGTGCTTCCAAGGAGGGAGCAGAATCGCTGCACTTCGGAGAAGTCGGGTCTGGCCGAGACGGCTTGTGGCCGGTTCGGCGGCCCGCTTCGCATGGTGCCTTTCATGACAGGAGTAAACGATGAAGAGTCTACAATGTCGAGTGATTTCGGGTTTGCTTTGCTTGCTACTGCTGGCGGTTGCACCTGCCGGATTCGCGGCGGAAGCCGACACGCCGATTCGTGTCGGGATCATCGGCCTCGATACGTCGCATGTGATCGCCTTCACGAAGATCATGAACGATCCGAACGCCGAGGGGAATCTGGCGGACGTACGCGTGGTGGCTGCATTCCCCGGCGGCAGTCCGGATATCCCGTCGAGTTGGGATCGCGTGGGAAAATACACGGAGCAGTTGCGGAGCCAGGGGGTTGAAATCTGCGATTCGATCCCTGCAATGCTCGAGAAAGTCGATGCCGTTCTGCTGGAGAGTCTGGACGGCCGTCCGCACCTGGAGCAGGCGAAACCGGTGATTGCGGCAGGCAAGCCGCTGTTTATCGACAAGCCGCTGGCCGGAACGCTGGCAGACGGGATCGAGATTTTCCGCTTGGCCGAGGAGAAAGGGGTTCCGTGTTTCTCCAGTTCCTCGCTCCGGTTCAGCCCGGCATTTCTGCAGGCGCGTGCGGGGGAGTTCGGCAAGATCCAGGAGTGTACTGCCTGGAGTCCCATGAGTATCGAGCCCCATCACCCGGATCTGTTCTGGTACGGCATTCACGGCGTGGAGATTCTGTTCACGGTCATGGGTCCCGGCTGCAAGGAAGTGGTGCGGGAATCGGAGAATAAGGTTGTTGGCGTCTGGGAGGATGGAAGGAAGGGCGCGTTCGTCGGCGGCGAGAAGCTGCACGACAAGAGCTACGGGGCCGCGGTGGAAGCGGAGAAGAAGAGCGGTTACATCGGCACCTACGAAGGATACGGCGGCCTGGTGCGCGAGATTGCCGCCTTCCTGAAGACCGGGAAGATCCCCGTGGCGCACGACGAGACGCTGGAAATTTACGCCTTCATGGAAGCGGCCGACGAGAGCAAACGCCAGGAAGGCAAGCCGGTGGCGATAGAAGCCGTCATGAAGGCGGCCGCGGCGGCCCGGTAGCAGAAGGCGTTCCGAAAACCGAATCGGGCGACCGGCGATTGATCGGTTCCCACCATCTGATGAGCGTGCAGGAGACGTTGGTCTTCTGCACGCTTTGCATGGCTCTTCCGTTTCTAGGTGCAGACTGCTTTGCCCGGTGGACGGCACAACGGCGTGTGCCTACTACTTTGGAGCGGCCTGCACCTGGAAACGGAAGAGCCCTTTCTATTGATGAATCGGCGCGGATCGCCTATGCGTTGCCTACGACGTTGGTGTCGGTCAGGCGAAGGGTAGCGGTGCGGTTTGAATTGTCGAAGTGAAGGTGCAGATAATGCCCGGGTTCGGCGCCGCTGCCGCGCAGGACCGGCCCGAAGCCCCAGCCGCATCCCTGCTTGGCGACGACGCGGCCGATCTGTTTGTGGACGGGCGAGACTACGGCGTATTCTCCGGCAATATGATCCTTCAGGGCGGCTGGGATTGTCAGGACGCCGCCGGTAATTGCCGCCTTGGAGAGCCGGTAGACCACGAACGTGCGATCGTCTCCATCGACGCCGCACGTTTGAAGCACGTGGTCGGTCGTGAGCTGCGATCGTTGTTCGGCGGCGCTGCGCACGATTTGCGGGTCCATATGTTGAGCAACCAGGCCGTAGACGCTCCGGTCGTACTGCGCAATGACCGGCGAGCACATGACGATGGCGTTGAAGCTGAAGCGATTCATACCGAGGGCGATGCAGCGCTGCTCGAACTCGTTGCGTTCGAGAACCGGTCCCGATTCCTTGAGTACCTGGACCATGCAGCGTTCAACGTCGGCCAGCAGGGTGCGCCAGTCGAGGCACGGTTCGGCGCGCACCATGTCGTCCTCGACCCGTACGCTCGGTATCGTGCGGCAGTACTCCAACAGGGCGCCGGACGGCGGTATCGACCGATTGCAACGCCGATATCGCAGAATCGCCGTGCGGAGTCGGGAGATGCTGATGCATTCTGCAACGGAAACCACCTTCTCGATCATGTTCGGCAGCCCGCACTGTGCAGGGGTTTCGATGCGGAACCAATGACGCCTGGCGTTAAGCCAGTGGAAACCTGCAAATGTGGCCAGTGTTTCGCGAATCAGCCGTGGTCCCACGGCATGATTCGGCAGGCTGTCGTTGAGTACGGTTTGGACATCGGATACCGTGGCCACGCCGAAATTGCCGACGGCGATTTTTGCGGCTTGGGCGATCTGGGGCGGCAGATCGGTCTGGTCGGGGGCCACGGCAATGGCTCCTTCGGCCACCGGGACGACGTGGAACGTCGCGGTGCGTGACAGGAACGGGGCGGTTTCTTCGATGGCCGTAATGGAAAGGCCGTGGCGCGACAGGCCGGCTTCCTGCAGTTCGTGTTCCATCGCATCGGTGGAACGGGGGAGTCGTTTGGCGATGAAGGACAGCGTCCGATCGAAGACAGGCGCGTAGACGGGGAGAAACCGCACGCGTTGGGTGCATCGCAGGCATATCTGTCGGATTCTTTCGCGGCTGAGGCCATGGGTATGGCCGATTTGCTCCAGTGTGTGCCGCCCTTGGCCGTCCCAGTTGTAGTACGAAGTCAGAATTGCCTGATCGCGATCGTTGGCCATGGGCGAGAAGATGCTTCGGAGTTCGTCTTCAACGGTCATCTCCTGGAAGCCGGTGACGGTATTGACGAGGCGGTCGAAGCCTTCGGCGGTCTTCAGCGGTTCAATACCATCCAGCTTTTGCCGGCGGATCCTCTGGAGGAACTCTGCCAGACTGCTGCTTTCCTTGTCGAGCGTGCGCAACAGACGTCCCAGTCGCGGATCGTTGAAATGGATTGTCGAAGCGGCGGGCAAGGCCGCAAGTCGCTTCGCCTGCCGCAGAAGCTCATCGCCGATGCTCCGCTGCCGGACGACCAGCGTCTCCAGTGCGGCCAGCAGATCGACCAGGCATCGCACTCCGAAACCGGGGAGTGCAACAAGGTCGCCGACGGTCATTCGGCTGAACTGCTGCATGTCATGGGCCAGATTTGCCTGTTCCAGGCTGTTGACCGTCCGGTTCTCCAAATGAAGGTCTTCCAGGCGGAGCCCGGCGGAAATGTCTGGCAAGGGAAGAGAGCGTACTGCCGGTGGAATCGATTTGGCGCCGATCTGGGCAAGGACAAGTGCAGCAAGCTGAGCAATCACTTCGGGTGCGAAGTAGTCCCAAACGGTTTCGTCGAGGTCGGCCAATCGCTTTCCGGGAAAACGAGTTCCCCGCGTCAGATCGCGGGGAATCGGTTGATCGAGCAGGTCTTTGAGGATTGCGGGCGCGACTGGGCGACTGGGCTGCGGAAACCGGTTTGCGGACCGGTGCTGGCGACTGGTGGAAGCTGCGAGGCGGCGGCGTTTCCGCGGTACTTCCGGGTGATCGATGACGAATTCCATGGCGGTCAACAGGTCAACGAGCGACTTCGACCAGAAGCCGCGAAGCCCGAGAAGATCATCGACGGTCATCCGGTCGAGGTCTTGAGGCCGCTGGTGGATGCCGGCTTGGACCAGGGCATTGACGGTGCGGACCTCCAGGTTCAGTTCTTCGAGCGAGATACCTTTCGGCAGTTTCGGCAACGGCTGGGCGCCGACATGCATGAGGAGGCGGGACCCGCGACTGATAGCGGCGACGACCAGTCGCGCCAATTCCCGGCATGCCCGGTCGCCAAAAAGGGACCATGCAGATTCGTCCAGATCGGCTAGCGTCATTACGTTGCTTCCGGCCGCCGCCGAGTACTTTGGGGGAAGAGGCTCTTGCAGGAAACGGCTGAGTGTGGCTGGCGCCAAACGGTGGCCACGACGTGGATATCCGCTGCATGACATAGGGCTTACCTGCTTCTGAGGTCTCGGATACTCGCTGCCCGTGACGGCACGTTGTTTTGGGCGTGGCGTGGCCCGCCAGTTTGACAAGGGGGTCGCCACCCCGAAGGGTCTATCTTACCTGGGACCCCTGGCGACTGCAATGGGCTTCCCTGAGGGGGGGTTTCTGGTGGCGGAAGGGGCCGTATAATGTCGCTCAGCCGTTCCGAGGGGCCGATTGCGCCAGCGCGATGGGTCTGGCGGTTTTTGTTCTGGATTGCCCCGAATTCCTCTCTTTTTTGTGTGCGCCGTGTTTCCCTGTTTTGACATTCTTGGTTTCGGCGCTATTGCCGTGGATGATCTGCTTCATGTGGACGGCTACCCCGTGGCCGAGAGCAAGGTCCGTGTGCAGCGGCGGGATCGCCAGTGTGGTGGGCAGACGGGGACGGCGCTGGTGGCTGCGGCTCGGCTGGGCGCGCGCACGGCCTATGCCGGGCTGATGGGCGACGACGGCCTTTCGCAGTTCGTCGTTTCGACCTTGGAACGCGAAGGCGTGGAGTTGAAGTACGCGGTCCGGCGGCCCGATGCCAGGCCTGTCCACGCGACCATTATCGTCGACAGCCAGGAGAAGACGCGCACGATCTTCGCAAGCATTACCAGCCCACTTGGCCCAGACGAGCAACGGCCGGAAGCCGGCCTGATTCGGGCGGCCAGAACAGTCCTTGTGGACCATCACGGAACCGAGGGAACGTTGCGGATCTGCCAGATCGCACGCGAAGCCGGTGTTCCGGTCGTAGGCGATCCGGAACGCGATTCAGGCGGCCGGCTTCGCGACGTGTTGGCGCTGGTGGATCACCTGATTGTCGATGGCCGCTTCGCCCGGCAGCTTGCCGGCGTGGACGAGCCAGCAACGGCTGCCGAGAGGCTTTGGGATGCGTCTCGGCAGGCGGTTGTGGTCACGTGTGGCGGGGCCGGTTGCTGGTACGTCGATTCGCCTGTCGCGGCACGGCACATTCCGGCCTTCTGCGTCGAGGCGGTGGACACGACCGGTTGCGGCGACGTATTCCACGGTGTGTACGCGGCGATGCTTGCTCGTGGAGTCCCGCTAGCCGTTCGGCTGCGCATTGCGTCGGCGGCAGCGGCCATGAAGGCGCGCCGGCCGGGTGGGCAGGCCGGATGCCCGACACGGGAAGAGCTTCACGCCTTCCTTCAGGCGGAAGATTCGGAAGCGGCGAACTCGTTGCGCAACTGTTCGACCTCCTCGAAAATGGCCGATACCTGAGCGTCGGTTACCTGGTCGTCCATGTTGATGCAGCACACGCCCGTCCGGTACGGATCGGCCGATTCTCGCACCAGCCGCCGTACCGTCGCACGGATTTCGTCAGGCGTTTGCCGGAGGATTTCCACGGGGCTGTAGCGGAGGTTCAGAAAGGTAGTCGGAAGGTGTTTTCGCAGCGTTTTCACGTCTCCGGGCCAGCCCACGTCCAGAAAGGCCAGATGCGGCAGCTTGGCATACGATGCCGCAAACCGCTGCGGATCGGCGCCGCAGTAGTGCACGCCGAACGGGCGGCGACGCCGGCTCCAGGCGGCATCCAGCGGCATGAGAAACTGCTCGTAGTCCTTCGCCGAGATCATGACGTGGGAGCATTCGCTGTGCAGGTAGATCGGCTCCGGCAGATGACGCAGTGTTCGATTCACACTGATGGACGTTGTGCCGGTCCGCCGTTCGATGAACGTCGTCAACCGATCCTGCACGTCGGCCAGCGCTGCGAAGAATCTCGCCACCTTGCCAGGATTATCGATCATGTCCATGAAGATCGTCTGCCCTCGCAGGTCCAAGGCGTGGTTCAGGACACCGCCGAAGTTCACGTCGCCGACCACATAGCCGTACTTCGTCAGCAGGGCGTCAACTAGGTGCTCGAACCGCTTGAACGCCTGCGATTGAAACGCTTTCTCCGGGTCGAGTTCGAGCAAATCGATGTTGGCCGGAACGACCTCGGGCGGCCTGTTGTCGGTGTATCGCACGGTACAGCCGAGCATTTGCGGAATGAGATATCCGGCGGCAAGGTGGACGGCTCCGAGAACGGGCAGGTTGGCATTGCGATCCGAGCCGAGTCCGAAGCGGCCCCACCGGTTGAACAGGGCCTGCTCCATCTGCCGTTCCGTTTCCACCCGTCGCGCCGGATGGAAGAAGTACTCCTCGTCGAACGAAATGCCTTCGTGCCGGCGCCACCATGCGGGGGCCAGGACGATATCGACCGGCAACATTTCCTTCCTCGCAGTCGGGCCGGTGCGGCATGACTGGGTCATGATTCATCCAGGAAGAGGGGGCGGATGTGACGTTCGTAAAGGTTGTCGGTGACATCCTGGCCGATGACGTCGCGATGGTTGCGGAGTGCGTCGAGGAACCGATCGCCCATTTCGGCGGCCACCTTGTAAGCAACGTGGAGTAATTGGCGGAAATGCGGATTGTAGGCAGGCTCTGACGGGTCGTGGCAGAGCGTGGCGGCGTATTCCGCGCCGCTCATACAATCGACGCGTTCCACAGACGGCAGGGCGTCCGGATCGATATCGACCGCGTTTGCATAGGGCGCACACATTTCGGATAGTCTTGCCCGTGCCTGCCGGTAGACCTCCTTGGCGATTGCAAGGCCGTCGCCACCTGCCTCGGCCAGGCCAAGAAGTTCCTCCAGCCAGGTTGTTCCGGCCGTTTTCAAGTGGATTCCGGCGTTGAACTTCCGCAGGGCGCGGCGCATGGGACCGTAGATGGAGAACTTATCGCTTCCCAAATGGACGCTTAGTTTCAATCCTTCGGGCAGGCCCAGTTCCTGGGTGGCGTAGGCAACGACGGCCAGATTCCACTCGAACTCGTGTGCGAATTCGGCCAGATTGCCGATGTAATCGATCCCGTTGTTGAAACGTCCCGGAAAACGTGGAGCGATCGTATCGACCGGAATGCCTGCTTCGGCAATGGCCGCCAGGATCAGAAACAGTTCGCTCGGACTTTGCGGGGTATCGGTTTCGTCGAAGGAGATTTCGGTGATGAAGCCGTTCGCCGGTTTCCAATCGTGGATATGACGATAGAGCCGGTTCGCCTCCTGCACGGCGAGCAGGTATTGTTTCGATGCCTGGTCGACCATTTCTGGCGAGATTTGCAGGCGTTGGTCGATCTGGGGGAGGGCAATTTCGCCGAGAAAGCGTTCGCAGTAGCGGGCGAATCGCCGCGCATCTTCCGGAGGTGGTTCTTTGCCGATCGCATCGGCCACGTCGAGGGTGAAGTAATCGCAGGCGGCAAGGAAGGGATCGACCGAGTCGAGTCGGACGTGGTCGGCATCGACGAAGTAGGGGGCGCTGAAGCCTCGTGCACGGGTGACCGTATCGGCTTCGGCCCGAACATCGACCGGATCCGATCCGATGATCTGATGTTCTCGGTGCGACTTATTCCAGACAGGCGCGATCGTCACACCTGCCTGGGAGGCTTCCAGAACGGCCTCCAGTTGAAACGCGCCTTCCTGGGCGAACCGGTCGCCCACACCCAACGAGTACTTCGGTAGTTTCATGTCTTTCTCCGCATGGATTGGATCAGACCAACAACGGAGACTGCGCCAACGACTCCGGCACAGCGCGCCCGCCACACTGCCAGGCAATCGCCTGAACGACGAAAAACGAAACGGTCCCTTTGGTACAAGCAGAACAAGAACTGTGATTCTAACACGACAAGCGCGCGGTCGCCACGGGTGCGGCGCCGGTGGCGAATTTTCTTGACGGTGCGGCGTGTTGGAACACAGCGGCGGCTACCCCCCCGCCTTGCGGTTCAGGGTCGGGCTGTTACATTGGATTGCGTTGTCCGGCTATGCCGGGCGTCCCTCGACATCCCAAGGCCGATCTGTGGAAACCTGCGAGTCGCCGATGCCCGAATCTGAATTTCTCGAACGTTTGCAGCAGGAGGTGGTTTGTCGCTATGGCGTAGCGCCGGGCGACGTGCGGGTTGTGCGTTCGCCGTATCGGATTTGCCCGTTGGGCGCGCATATCGACCATCAGTTGGGGGCCGTTACGGCCATGGCGATCGACCGCGCGGTCCACGTGGCCTATGTCGCTTTGGCGGACGAAGTGCGGCTGAGCAGCCTGGATTTTCCGGGCGAAGTTGCGTTTTCGCTGGCTTGTGTTCCCGAGTCGCGTGATGGCGATTGGGGGAACTATGCCCGTGGCGCCGTCCGCGCGCTACAGCAGCGTTATCCGCTGCGGTACGGAATTGCGGGCGTCACGGCCGGCCGGCTGGACGGCGGCGGGCTTAGTTCCTCCGCTGCAATTGGCGTGGCCTTGCTGCTTGCATTGGAAGAAGCCAACGGCCTGGCGGTGGCCGAGCAGGACAATATCGCCCTGGATCAGGCGATCGAGAATGAGTACCTGGGCCTGCGGAACGGCATTCTGGACCAGTCGGCCGTGTTGCTGTCTCGAAGGGATCAACTGACGCATCTCGACTGCCAGACGCGGCGTCACGAGTTGATTCCGGCGGCAGCGAGTTGTCCCTCGCCGGCCGTTTTGATAGCGTTTTCGGGGTTGAAGAAGGCGCTGGTCGGCACCGATTACAATCGTCGCGTCGAGGAGTGCCGCACGGCGGCGGAGCTTCTGCTTGACGCCGTGGGCCGGAGCGATGCTGCGCCGGTTCTGCGGAGTATTGCGCCGGAGGAGTACGCACAATACCGGCAGGTTCTTGACGGTCCGCCGGCGCGACGCGCGGCCCATTTCTTCTCGGAAATGGACCGTGTTCGGCAGGGGATTGCGTGCTGGCGTCGCGGCGAGCTGGCCGAGTTCGGCCGCCTTGTCTCGGCTTCCGGAGAGAGTTCGATTCACAATTATGAATGCGTCTGCGAGCCGCTGGTGGATCTGTATGAGATTCTGATCGCCACGGAGGGCGTATACGGGGCGCGTTTCAGCGGGGCCGGCTTTCGCGGATGCTGCCTGGCCTTGATCGACGGCTCGACCGCCGAGCATGCGGTTGAATCGGTTCTGCGCCGGTACCGACAACAGCAGCCGCAACTGGCGGACGATGCGTTCGCGTTCGTGTGCCGCAGCGACGACGGGGCGAGACACGTGCGGTAACAAAGCGAAGAAAGGATATTCTCTCGCAGCGCGAGGGAGCTACGATGAACAGAACGGTCGCAACAGACTTGCCCGAATCGATCGCGATTGCCGGAGCCTGGGGGTATATCGGTCGAAAGTTTCTCGATGTTGCCCTCGGGCGGCAGATTCGCGCGTTTGTCTATGATCCCGGACCTTTGCCGGCGGACGTTGACGCGAGCCGGCTGACGCGTCTGAGGGACGAGGACCAGTTCTATCGCCAGTCGGCCGATCTGTTTCACCTGGCGGCACACCCGGAGCAGCGCCGGGCAGGCCAGGAGATCCTGCTGCGGCGAGCCCGGCAGGAACCGTTGGCCATTCTGAACGAGAAACCGATGGCGGCGCCGCAGTCGCCGGAGGAGTGCCGGCAACTGGTCGCCGCAGCCAGCGACAGCGGTGTCTTGATGCTGTACGATTTTCCGGAACTGTACGATCCGCTGACCGAACGCATTCTGGAGCACCTTGGCTCCTATCGCGATGTGCAGATTACCGACGTCTCGGTGTGCCGGTCGAAGGATCGCGAAGATGCCGGGAATCCGCGCAATTACAAGCGTATGGTTCCCATCCAGTATCAGGAATCGGTCCATTGCCTGGCGTATATGTTGTTCGTGCTCGCGCGTGTGCGGGGTAGTCTGGGCGGCGTTTTCGACGATGGCGTGTGTATCCGAGCCGAGTCGGAACCGTACTCGCCGCCCAATCCGGAAGCCTATCCTCGCGTTGTTGACGGGAAATGCAGCTACCGGCTTGCTTTGGGCAAGGTGGCCGTCGAGGGGCGAACCGACTTCAAGGCCGGCGCGGAGTTCACCAAGCGTCGTGTTGTGTGCGGCCGTGGCGACGGCCGGCCGTTTCGCATTGAAGTGAATTACCTGGAAGGCGCCAAGCAACTGAAGATCAATGGCGAGGCGCAGCCGATCGATCCCCATGCGAGTTCCTACGAGTCCGTTCTGCGGACGTTGACTCGCTGGCGCAGGCAGTTGGGACGCGACGCATTGATGGAAGGCATCTATCCGAATCCTGCCTTCGCGCGTGTTACGTATCAGTTGTCCGGCGCGTTGTGGCGAGCCAGCCAAGACGGTTCTACCGTACAGCTTGCCAATCTCGACGAACTGCTCGATTTCGACGCCGGCTTCCGCACGACGGGGGCAGCAGCAGACTTGCGTTTGGAAGAACCGCCGGCGGGCTTGCCCCGCACGGAGCCATCGTCATCCAGCTAACCTATCATGAATAGTCCGGGCGAGGGTGGCCGGGCGGCTATTTGCCCAGCTTGGTGAGCAGCAGCATCATGTTCTTCGCGAGGGTTTTTACCGTTTCCATGCCCTCCTGATCGTTCGCAGCCTCGCCCTTGTCGCGGCCGACGGCGATGTTCCAGTAGCTGGAGCCGGGCACGAACATCTCGCTTGCCAGGAAGAAGTAGTTCAGTTGTGCAAAGGTGACGTTCTGCCCTGCGCGGCGGCCCACGGCAATCGCCGCACCTACCTTGTGCCGGAGGAGTCCGCCATTCGCGCGGGTGACGTAACATACCCGGTCGAGGAGGGCAAGGGTCTCTGGTGTTGCCGAACTGAAATAGACGGGCGACCCGACCAGGATGCCGTCGGCCGCGAGGAACCGTTCGACCATGCCGTCGAAATCCGGATCGTTCAAGGTGCAGCGGGGGGGCGTGGTGTCTTTGCAGCCGCCACACGCCGTGCAGGGATGGATCGATTTGCCGGCGAGCGACAGCAGTTCCACTTCGGCGCCTTCAGCGGCACACACGTCCAGTGCCGTTCGGACAAGCAGTTCCGTATTGCCGCCTTTGCGTGGGCTTCCGGAAATTCCCAGGATTTTCACGACTACGCTCCTTAATTGCTTCGTTTTTTCCCGTTACGGATGGCTCACACCTTCCGCAGACCGTTCTACGAAGCTATCCTAAACGGAAAGGGTCTGCAAGGATAGCCACCGAGATGCGGGCTGTCTGCTGCGCACTGCTGTTTGTCAGATGTATGGGAGGAGCGTTGGAATCATGCCGGACAACGAGGTGAAGCCGCCGCCCATTGCCGCCGAGTCTTCGCCGGATGCCGCTTCGGGTTCTCCGGCAATTGTGGCCTGGGTCATCCGCGGTTTGATTGGACTTGCGGGTTTCCTGTTGGTGTTGATTGTCGTCATTCTGTCGGCCCACCAGCTTCGGCCCGTTTTGCGTGGGGAGTCACAGGGCGACGGGAGCGACGACATTCCTTCGCTCGTTGCGACGTTGACGAATGCGACGGGGCGAGAAGCTCGGCAGCAGGCGGCTCGTGCAATTATCGCGAAGGGGCCGGATGCCACGGCGACGGCCTTGGACGCGCTTGTGACCGTGTCTGGCGGTGACAATTCCTTCAAGGTGTCTGCCATGGCGGTTGCGGCCCTTGCGGAAGTGGGGCCGGACGCGGCGCCGCGCCTGGCCGCTGCCCT
This sequence comes from Thermoguttaceae bacterium, assembly GCA_040772845.1. Lineage (GTDB taxonomy): Bacteria > Planctomycetota > Planctomycetia > Pirellulales > Thermoguttaceae > PWXP01. The sequence continues at coordinate 1,010,198 of JAXGXG010000001.1, read as the reverse complement.
GTCGGACCCACGCGCGAATGTGCGGATTGCCGCAGCGTTCGTCTTGCGTGAGATGGGGGCCGGCGCAGCGCCTGCCGCCGATGCCCTTGCCCGAGCCGTGGAGGACGCCGAATCGTGGGTGCGGTGGTATGCGTGCGAGGCGCTTGGCGGGTTGGGAGGCCAGGCTGCGGAGGCGGTTCCGGCACTGGCGGACGCGCTGGAGCATCACGACCATCAGACGCGGCGCCGGGCTGCCGCGGCGCTCGGCCGGCTCGGTCCGACGGCATTGCCGGCGGTCGAAGCGCTCAAACGCGCCGAGGCGGAAGATTCGGACCGAGACGTGCGCCGGGAGGCCACACTGGCTCTTTATCAGATCAATCTCGAAGAGGTCGCTGCCCAGGCGATCGCCCGCGCCGACTCTGACGTGGCCGAGCTGATCAAGGCCCTTGGTTCGGCAGAGGAGCCGCAAGCCGTTGCCGCAGCGCGGCAGCTTGCCGAACGGAACCCTCGGCCCGAGTGCGCCGTGCCGGCGCTGGCCTTGGCGCTGCGGTCGGAAAGCAAGTGGGTGCGAGAGGCGGCCGCCGGTACGCTTGCCACGATGCCTCGCGAGGCGCGCAACGCCGTTCCGGCGCTTCGCGTGGCGTCCGACGATCCTGAGATCGAAGTCCGCATTGCCGCACGCAAGGCGCTCGATCGGATCGAGGGCAGGCCGTAGGGCAGTAGTGTGCTGGTGGAGCCCCGCACGCCGGGCGAGCCGAGCCGTTTCCAGTCGTGATCTGCCGCGCCTGTTCCCAAGGTCCTGACACGAACCGGTTCCTCGGCCGCCCCGAGTTGCTCAAAGAGCATAGCCGTTCCAAGACCAAAACAGACAGTCTTCTTCAGGAAACCTCTTCGGGCGACAGGTTCGGTCATTGTCGGTCCTGTTGGAAATGGGTGTCTGGCGGTGGTACGATTTGCATACGTAAGCCTGAGGAATGCAGGTGTATTCACTATAGCAAAGGGGATGAGATGCGCGAAGAGAATGAGCAGCGTATTTGCCGCCATGTTTGCGGCGCTGATCACATCGACGGCAATGGGGCAGGCAGGGATTTCGCTGCCCATGAAGGTCGACCATCGGGGGTTGATCGAGATTCCCGGCGTCTTGCGGCAGGCCAGTGGGTCCCATTGGGGGGCCGCCAACCTGGTCGTCTTCGGTCCTTCGTGGGGATACGCCGCGCAGGACTATGCGCTGAAGAGTATCCAGAGGGCAGGGCAGGGGAGTGATGTTACGGCGACCGGCGAGTTTGATGTCTGGGCGGAAACGCCTGCATTCACCATCCAGGCGGGAGACGACTGTTTAACGAACTGGCGGAATAGATGCTTGCGAGGTCGCCGATTTCGGTCGCCGATCAGTTGATGAGCATGCCTGCGACGCACGCCGTCATGAAGGCGGCCAACGCGCCGCCGACGAGCGAGCGGAAACCGAGTGCGGCGAAATCGGGCCGTCGTTCCGGCGCCAGGCCGCCAATCCCGCCGATCATGACGGCAATGGAACCGAAGTTGGCGAATCCGCACAGTGCGTAGGTGGCAATGGTAAAGGAGCGCGGCGAGATGACGCTGCGGATTTCGTCGCTCGTGAGGCTCTGATAGGCGACGAACTCGTTGAAGACGGTCTTCTCGCCCAGCAGGCGGCCGACGGTTGGCGCGTCGGACCAGGAAACACCCATCAGCCAGGCCAGCGGGGCGCCGAGCCAACCCAGCATGCGTTGCAACGTCAACGGGGCGCCGCCTACCTGCGGGCACTCGCTCAGTCCCCAGTTGAGCATATGGACGATGGCAATGAACGCGATGAGCATGGCCAGGATGTTCAGGGCCAGTTTCAGGCCTTCAGCGGCGCCCCGGCACGCGGCGTCCAGCATATTCGCATCCTGGCGAGGCACATCGATGCGGACCACGCCTTTCGTGGGCGACGTCTCGCGTTCCGGCACCATGATCTTCGCCACGACCAGCGATGCCGGCGCCGACATGAGCGAGGCGACCATCAGGTGGCCTGCATCGGCGCCCATGCTTGCGTAGGCCGCCATCACGCCGCCCGAAACCGTGGCCATCCCTCCGGTCATCATGGCCATCAGTTCGCTGCGCGTCATCGTGGCAAGGTAGGGACGGATGGTTAGCGGCGCCGTCGTCATCCCGACGAATACGTTGGCCGCCGTGCAAAGCGATTCGGATCCGGACGCATCCATCACCCAGACCATCACCCGAGCCATTGCCTTGACCACGCACTGCAGCACGCCCAGGTAGAACAGAACGGCCGTCAGCGACGAGAAGAAGATCACCGTCGGTAAGATCATCACGGCAAACGGCGGGCCGTTGGGAAAGTACTCGCGATTCCAGAAGAAGGGACTGAAAACGAACTGTGCCCCGACGTCGGAGCAGGCGATCAGCTTCGAGATGAAATCGCGGGCGATGAGAAAGACGTGCCGCCCCGGCACGCTTCGCAACAGGATTGCCCCCAATACCACCTGGAGCACCACGCCGCTGGCAATCAATCGCCAGTTCATCGCGCGGCGCTTCTCCGAACATAGCCATGCCAGGAACAGCATGGCAAACAGACCGATCAGGCTAACGAATTGCGGCGACATATTGGAAGTTGGGAGCTGGGAGTTGGAAGTTGGGAGCTGGGAGTTGGGAGCTGGGAGTTGGGAGCTGGGAGTTGGGAGCTGGGAGTTGGAAGTTGGGAGTTGGGAGTTGGGAGTTGGGAGTTGGGAGCTGGGCTTCCGCGTCAGCGTCTTCCCCAGCTTCCAGCTTCCATCTCCCAGCTAGCTTCCAACTTCCAACAGGGCGTGAATCCAACGGAAAACATACCACATACCGACGGTGCCGAACAACACGGACGCTACGGAGGCGATCAGCAGGATGTGGGCCAGCAGGCGGGCGGAGGATCCGGTGCGCACTCGGGTATCCCACAGGACCTTCGTGCCGGGCGGGGGGAAACGTTCGGCCCGATTGATCTGAGTTCCAAGGCGGAAGCACCAGAGGCCCAGTCCGATGAAACTGGGGCCCACCACCAGCAAGATGCAGCCGGCCAGGGCCCGGGCTTTCTGGGCCAGGGCGGTCAGGTTGCCTTCGGTCATGCGGCCGATCGTGTCGAGCTGCCGATCGAGCCGCCACAAGGCCAGCACGCCGCCGATCAGCAGCAGCAACGTCGCTACGAGGACGAGGCGCCGCTGCCTGGTATCGGCACGGACGATTTCCGGCGGGGTTTGCGACATGAGGACGGACTCCGGTTAGCGCTTCGGTCGTTCCGGCGGCGGGCCAAACAGCAGTCCCATCAGGTCGCACGTGCCCCACGGAGATGGACTGGACAGGACCTCGCCGGCCCCGAAACCGGCGGCCATCCCTTGCTGGCGCGCGAATACCTGAAATCGGTCCAGCATTGCCTGCCGCTCCGGCGGGAACTGGGTACGGTAGCAGGCGATGGCGGCCAGTTTGGTATCGAGCGTGTCGGTGATGTCGATGACCAGGGGATTCAGCGCCGGTGGGGCGAGTGCGCGGAAGGCCAGGAAGTACTCGAGATGCCGTTCGATCGTGTGGACGGGAAGGTGATCGAACTGCTCGTCCCACTTGGTCAGCCGCGAGTAGAACACGGCGGATTCGATGATCTTGGCCGCCTCGGCGTGATCGGGCGACGCCATGGGGGTTCGCCCGCCGAGCCCCAGTACGAGTCGGGGGCGAAACTGGCGAAATACCTTGGCCAGGGCGACGCGCGTCTCGAAGCCGTCGAACAGGCGCCGATTCGGCAGCGCCAGCGTCACCCGGATCTCGACGCCCAACGCGCGGGCGGCCTCTTGTGCTTCGGCCAGCCGAACTTCCGGGCCGGGCGAAAGGGGCGTCGGTTCGCCGTCGGTCAGATCGACGATGCCGATGCGGTATCCTTGCGCAGCCAGCCGGGCGACGATGCCGCCGCAGCCGATTTCCACATCGTCCGGATGGGCGCCCACGGCAATGCAGTCGAGTTGGTCCATGGGCGGTTACGGCTTCACGACAGCCAGAAGGAACGTAGGAACAAGGGGTTCAAATCGCACACGGTCCAACTGGTATGTGCCGCGCGCGAGATTGATCATCCAAAGCTTGATATGGACGCCCTCGGCGGTGAACGCCTGCTGGATATTGGACGCGTTGTTGATGCTCCGCATGGTGGCGACCAGGCGGCCGCCGGATCGGAGGCGTTCAAAGGCGCTCGCAATCAGGCGCGCTACGCTCCGGCCGGTTCCGCCGACGAAGACGGCATCGGGATCGGGCAGGTCGGCATACGCTTCCGGCGCCTGGCCGAGAATGGGGACCAGGTTCTTCACGCCGAAGCGTTTGGCGTTCTCGATGATGAGTTCCCGATCTTCGACATCTTGTTCGATGGCGTACACGGTCCCTTCTCTGGCGATTTGCGCCGCCTCGATGGCGACGGAGCCGCTGCCTGCCCCAACGTCCCAAACCACGCTACGGGGGCCGAGATCCAACTCGGCGATGGCCATGGCGCGGACTTCGGCCGGGGTTACCAGTTCGTGTTTCGGCTGTGTCTGGCCGAACATTTCGTCCGGATTGCCGAACAGCCGGCGCCCGATCGACTCGGAGGGACGGTCGGGAACGGCCGGTTTGCGGACCAGGATCATCACGTTGAGCGGATGGAACGTCAGTTCGGCGATTTCTGCCAGTTCGCCGTGGGTAACGCGTTCGTCCGGCGAGTTCAGGTTTTCGCAGACGTACGCCGTGAAGTAATCGAGGTTTTGCGAGAGCAGCGCCTTGGCGACAGCTTTGGGCGGGCAGCTTTCCGTTGTGAACAGGCCGACCTTCTCGGCCACGCGAATCTGTTCGACCACCGCGTCGATCTCGTGGTTGGCCAGATTCGTCAGAAAGGCCTCTTCCCAACTCTCCTTCACGCGGGCGAACGCCAACTGCATGCTGCTGACGTGCGGAATGACGTCGAAACGGTCCTTGCCGAGCTGGTCGCACAGGAAGCGTGCGACGCCGTAGAACAGGGGGTCGCCCTCGGCCAGCACCACCACGTTCTGGCGGCCGACGGCCTTCAATCGCGACACCACCTCCTCCAGCCGGTTGCCCACGACCAGCCGTTCCGCGCTGCCCGGTGGAATCCGATCGAGCGTTTGTGTTTCGCCAACCAGCAGTTCGGCATTGGTGACAAGCGTTCGGGCGGCGGCGGTCAGGCCTTCCAGACCATCCTCGCCAATGCCTACTATCCGGATTCGATGTGCGTCTGCCAAGGTAGGTTCACTCCATTTATGGGGCCATTTGCATCGAATCGTCATTCTACGGCAGGGCCGGATGTCCGGAAAGGGGTTCAGCCGCGAGGTCTCAAGACCATTTCGGCCCTCGAAACCGGCAGGTGGCCGTATTTCGCGCGGCGATTCGACCAAGTATACTGGAGTCAAGCTTGCCCCTCCCTCTGCGGCGTGTGTTCGTAGGCCGGGATGGGGTTCTGTTGTCCTCTTGGGGAGAAATCAGCGATGACGACGATATCGAGCCGAGGAAGGGTCGCATGCAGTTTGACGACGCTTCTGGTTGCGGTTGGCCTGCTGGTGTCCGCAGGTGAGGATTTGCCTGCGGTCGAACTGGTTGTACCTTCGCAGCCGGCGGACATGTTCTTGGCCGTCGAACTGCCCGACGGCGTGGCGCTGGCGCCGGGGAGTTCGGTTGCACTTGCTGAGGTCGGTGGGCCGGGCAAGGCGATTGCGGCCCAGGTCATTCCGGCGATGGCCGACGACGGAACACCGGCCGCACGAGGCCGGCTTGTGGCCGTGATACCGTCGCGCGCCGGGGCGCCGACAGAACGACGGTTTCAGCTCCAGACGATCACGGATTCTGCAAATGCCGCGGATGCCGCCAGTGTTTTCCAATGGAAGGACGAGGCTGGGACCACGCTTCAGTTGAGCCAGGCTGGCAAACCTGTCTTCGCCTACAATTACGGTACGATCACCGGCGAGAACGTCCCGGAGAGCGATCATCGGCGCCGCCGTGCCTGCTATATGCATCCGGTCTGGGGGCTGCATGGCGAGGTGTTCACCGACGACTTCCCCCGCGATCATTACCATCACCACGGTGTTTTCTGGACCTGGCCGCATATTGGCATTGAAGGCCGGGAATACAACTCGTGGGCAGGCGACAACATCGAGCAGCGATACGTCGCCTGGCTCTATAAGGCGGCAGGACCGGTGGCTGCACAACTTGCGGTGGAGAATGGTTGGTTTATCGAACCGGAGTTTCAACGCAAGGCGATGATCGAACGCGTATGGATGCGTGCGTTCAAGGCATCGGAAGGAAGCCGGGCCATCGATATCGAGTTCACCTGGATTCCTACCGAGACGCCAATCACATTGTGGGGCGCTGGCGGCAAGAGTTACGGCGGGCTTACGGTGCGTTTTATCGGAATGCCGAACAAAGATCAGACCATTACCGTTGCGAGCGGCAAGACGACCGAAGATCTGCCGATGACACCGCTTCCGTGGGCCGATTTCTCGCGGCACTTCCAGGGTGCGCCCGGCCGGTCGGGCGCGACGATCATGGCGCATCCATCGCATCCCGACTATCCGCCAACCTGGCTTACACGGCATTACGGGGCGATGTGCGTCGGCTGGCCGGGCGTGGAACCGCAGACGTTCGAGGCCGGAAAGCCGATCCGGACGAAGTACCGGATTTGGATTCACGGCAGCGACGGCGACACGAAGGCGATCCAGCAGGCATACGATGCCTACGTGGCCGGCGCGAAGGCGCGGTGGCAATAGCGAACCCGTCTGAGGTGCAAGCGGCCCGGGTTGCTCCAGGCAACCGGGCCACTTGTCTTCTGTTTTCGGGATTCTGTTGCGATGCAGTAGACTGCGTTACTGCGTAATCTTGCACTCGGGCAACGCTTTTTGCAGTTTCTCGATCGCCTCGGCGCCAACGCCGGTGTTCGCCAGGTTCAGTTTCTTCAGGTTCTTCAGGCTTTCCAGTTGGGCAAGCCCTTCCGCCGTGATCGGGTTCTGCTTGAGGTTCAAGTCTTCAAGCGACTCGATCTTTGCGACAGAAGCAAGACCGGCATCGCCAATGCCGATGTCTTCCAGGTTCAGCCATTTCAGATTCGGGAGCTGCGCGAGGTGCTTCAGCCCGTCGTTCGTGATGGCGGTGTGCCATAGATTCAGCCAGGTGAGCTTCTGGAAGTTCTTGCCGATGACCTCCAACGCGGCGTCGTCTGCCTGGGTTTCGGACAGGTCCAAGCGTTCCAGGTTTGCCAGGGGGGCCAGTTCCTGAATCCCCTGGCCGGAAACCGGCGTATCGCGGAGCGAGAGGGTTCGCAATTTGGTCAGCCCAGCCAAGTGTTTCAGGCCGGCATCCGAGATATACGCACGAAACAGCGTAAGGTCGGCAAGGTCCTTCAGCTTCTCCAGAGATTCCAGGCCCGTGTCCGTTACACCGGCGTCTTCCAGAGAAAGCGACTTGAGCTTTCCCAGCTCGGCTACGTATTCCAGGCCGGCGTCGGTGACGGCCGGATTGCGGAGTTGCAGGCTGACCAGGTTCTTCAGTCCGGTGAGGTGGGCCAGGCCGGAATCGGTAATCAGGGCGCATCCGCGAAGGTCCAGGAGGCGGAGCGTCTCGATCTGGCCGACCGGTTCAAGGCCCATATCCGAAATGTTGTTGTAAAGCAGCGATAGCCGTTCCAGCTTGGGCAGTTGTTTGAGATGCGCCATGCCGGCATCGGTCATGTAGGTGCTTCGCCGCAGATTGAGCGCCTTGAGGTTCTTCAGTTCGGCAAGCTGGCCGATGCCTTCGTCGGTGACGTCGGTGTTTTCCAGGACCAATTCTTCAAGATTCTCGAGCTTCGGGAGAAGCGCGACCCCCTTGTCGGTAATCCCGGCGCCCCATAGTTCCAGACTGCGAAGGTGAGAAAGCGCAGTCAGAAGCGCGATATCTTCATCGGTTGTGGATCGCTCGTGCAGGTTGACCTCGACCACGTGGCCGTGGTCGTTCTTCTTCATGCTGCCTCCGCGTTCCGAAACCATGTCGATTGCCGCCTGCACGGCCGGATCGGGCGTGGCCGGCTCTTCTGTTACCGGCTCGGGCTGCTCGGCAGGCGCGTCAGCAGCGTCGGTTGCTGCAGGCTGCTCTGCGGGGGCGGCCGCATCGGGGGAATCGGGGGTTTCTGCCTGTTCGGCCGGCGGCGTCTCTGGCGGGACGCATCCTACCGTGGTCAGGGCAAGGAGGATGGCAACGGCCAGGGAGAGAATAGGTAAGATTCTTGGTTTCGACATCGAGATTACTCCTTTCTTGGAAGTGCGGGGCTGCAAAGAGGGCGGGGCCTGGCTACTTCGGATGGCCGGCTCCCGCCCACAACCTTTCGTTGGTCTTTGGTGTTGCTGACGTCAGCAAAGGTGGGCAACTTGTACAGCACCTTTTAGCATAACGCAAGCGGCATTCTGTACGAAGCCCCGGTCCTTTCGTGGGGGCGGTGGACGTAGCGGCAAGCGGGTGTCTCGCGTTTACTCGCAGGTGGGGGGGTGGCGAGGTTCCGCGGCGGATTGCGAGCTGGCGAACTGGCACAACTTGCGGGAATTACCTACTCGCGGTAACATGCTGGTAGTTTTGTTGGTGTTCAGGGCTTCCATCGCGTGAAGATATCCCACCTTACCCCCCCCAATAAAGTCAGAAGAAGGAGTTCCGTGAAATGGCAACACGCACGACACGCCGCCGATTCCTGAAGACGACCAGTGCGGTCGGCATCGGCTATTTCGTCACGTCCGGGCTGCGTGCCCGCGGGGCGGACTCGCCCAACGAAAAGATCCGCATGGCCAGCGTGGGCATTGGCGGGAAAGGTTCGAGCGACTCGAACGACGCCGGGCGATCCGGCGAGATGGTGGCGATTTGCGATATCGACACCGGCCGGCTCGACGGAGCCGCCAACCGATTCAAGGGCGCGAAGAAGTTCACCGACTTCCGCGTGATGCTTGAAGAGATGGGCGACAAGATCGACGCCGTTACGGTCAGTACGCCCGACCATACCCATGCACCGGCAGCTCTGATGGCCATGCGTATGGGCAAGCACTGCTTCTGCCAGAAGCCGATGACTCACAGCATCTACGAAGCCCGCCTGATGGGCAAGGTTGCCCGAGAGAAGGGCGTTGCGACGCAGATGGGCAACCAGGGAACGGCCGGCAGCGGCCTGCGCAAGGCGGCTGCGATGCTCCACGCCGGCGTGCTTGGTAAGGTTTCCGAAGTCCACGTGTGGACCAACCGGCCCATCTGGCCGCAGGGCGGCGATCGACCTGCTCCACAACCGGTGCCCGAAACCCTGAAGTGGGACCTCTGGCTCGGCCCCGCGCCCGAGCGCCCCTACGGCCCCGGCTATCACCCGTTCGCTTGGCGCGGCTGGTGGGATTTCGGCACCGGCGCCCTCGGCGACATGGCCTGCCACACGATGAACATGCCGTACGCCGGCTTGGATCTGCGCGATCCGATTTCGGTGCAGGCAGAGACGTCCGGGCACAACGGCGACAGCTATCCGAAATGGTCGGTCATCACCTACGAGTTTGCCGCGAACGACAGCCGTGGCCCGCTCAAGATGGTCTGGTACGACGGCGGCAAGCGCTGCCCCGCCGAACTGCTCGAGGGGAAATCGCCCAGTGCAAGTGGTTGCCTGGTGATCGGCGAGAAGGGGAAGATCTACTCTCCGAACGATTACGGGGAACGCTACGAGTTCATGGGTGGCGCCGCGGAGATGGAGGTCGAGTTCACTCCCTCGCCCGGCCATTTCACCGAATGGGTCGAGGCCATCAAGGGCGGCAAGCCGGCCATGTCGAACTTCCCCGACTACGCCTCGCCGCTGACCGAAACCGTGCTGCTGGGCAACCTGGCTGTCTGGACGGCCAAGGAAGCCGGTAAGGTCGGCCCGAAGGTCCAGTGGGACGCCAAGAACCTCAAGGCCACGAATGTCGAGGGCCTGGAATTGATCGTCAAGCCCGAGTACCGTGGCGATTACGTCCTGGACGCGTAAGTACTGCGTTGTTCACGGTCTAGGCGTGAAGTCATAAGACGCGGCCGGCACGTGCGACTGTTGTGCGTGCCGGCCGTTGCTTTTTGCATCTGCGTAGGTGGATCAAGGTCGCGTAGATCGTTGGTGGGTCTGCACAAGCCGCAACCAAACTGATCGACAGTCCGCCTTCTGGACGCACATCGGCAGCAGCGCGTCGAAGACCCACCAAAGAAGCGGCTCATTTGACCCACCCTACCTATCGTGAATAATCCGGGTTAGGCGATCGTTCCGCTTTCCGGATGAAGCTGCGTCTACCGGCCAGCCAGGACGGTATCGAGCGTCTTGCGAAGTACGGCTGCACTGTTGGCCAGGGCCTGGCTCTCCTCGGCCGCCAGTTCAATCTCGTGCCGAGCACCGGCTCCGCAACGACCGACTTCCGTTGGCACGGAGATGGCCACGTCCTGGATGCCGTAGCAGCCGTCTTGCAGCGTTGAGACCGGCAGCACGCGACGGCTGTCGAGCACCATCGCGCGAATCACCTCGGCAATTGCCAACCCGACGGCAAACCCGGCGCCGCCCTTCTTCTTGATCACTTCTGCGCCCGAGCCCTTGGTGCGCGTGAACAGTTCATCGGCCGCTTCCGGACCCCAGCCTGGGTATTTCGCCAGCGGAAGTCCGCCTACCGTCGCACTCGACCAGACGGGGACCATGCTGTCGCCATGCTCGCCGAGGATCAGGGCAGAAACCTGCGTGGCCGGGGCCTTCAGATACTCGGCAATCAGGCTGCGGAACCGGATGGTGTCCAGCAGCGTGCCCAGCCCAATCACCTGCGAGGCCGGAAGGCCAAGCCGCTGCGTGGCCAGATAGGTGAGGATGTCGACCGGGTTGGAAACGACCAGGACCATCGCGTCCTTCTTCAGGCCAGTCTTCGTCATTTCGGCCAGGATGCTCAGGAACAGGTCGACATTCCGATTGATCAGGTCGAGCCGGCTTTCGTCCGGTTTGCGTCGCAGTCCGGCCGTGATGCACACGCAATCACTGTCGGCAACCTGTTCGTACCCGCCTGCGTGGATCACCTGGTCGGCCGACACGGACGCTCCGTGCAGCAGATCGAGCGCCTGCCCTTCGGCGGCATCCGGGTTGACATCGAGCATCGCGATTTCGCGCACCAGACCGTGTGCCTGCAGGGCGAACCCCGCACATGAGCCAACCAAACCACCGCCACCAATAATACTGACTTTCATCTTATTCTTTTTCTTCCTGATAGTATAGAGAATTCCGATATGCTTACCGGATTACGTCGACAGCGACGAGCGAGCTTCCTCGCTACCCTCGAATACAGCGAGTTCTTCGTTAAGCTTGGCAATCAACTTGCGAATTCCAGCCTTGGTAAAGCCTTTTTCGCCAATTGGATGAGCACGCTGCAATTCGGCCAACCGTTTCTCCAGGTCACGGAGTTCCGACTGCGCCTTTTCGTACTCAATAGGATTCGTGATCACAATACCTGCCATTGCGAAAGTCTGGAATCATTGTCGAATATTCCCAACTTAGCGACAGTGTCAGAATCTATTGTATCGTACCGAAACTTTCACGGATAGACGCGAACCTGTGGAACACAACATATACTGGCTGTTGCTAAGGCTCTCCCGCGGGAATCTTGCCGGCCTGCACAGACTGGGCTTGACTATCTTCTCCCCTCGGCGGAAGGGTTTGTGGTGAGGGGAGAGAGGTGTGAACAGATACTCGCACACGAGTTCTCGAATAACCTTGTCAGGTCGGTATCACCAATAACCCGCATCTTCATAGGCAATCTGTTTCGACGGGCTGAACCATACCGAGAAGCCGGCGCCGTTGGCGGCTGTTGGACTATGAAACTCGACGGCATCGGGCAGGTAGGGCCAGCCCAGGTCGCCGTATGCCAGCCGGTGGGTTTCTGTGCCGATGTCCTTGCCTTGCGAAAGCTGACCTCGTTCGGTGACCGACTCGTGACCGTATCGGGCCCAAAGGTCGTCGAGGTAGGACATCAGTTCCGCTTCGGAGATGGTATACCGAGCACGAAAGCCTTGCGCGTGCTTGTGGAGTGTGATGTTCGTCGCCGTCGGCGGCAGATAGCGATCGACACGGAAATCGCCGACATCGGCAGCCGTTTTGTAGGTGAACAGACCGAATCGTCTCGCGTCAACAACCGCCATCACCCCCGTGCACGACGGCACGAACGCAAGCAGACCGAGCAGGCACGTAATAAGAAACATCGGTAAACGTCGGAATTTGAGAAGCGGCGCAACGAGCGTCATGCAGGCAATAACACCTGCAAAGATGCACGCGGTGAGTGTGGCGGGAAGAATCAGTGGCCAGAGCATTGCTTAGGGGGCTTCGTCGGGGATGTCTTGGATCCGAGTATCTGGATTGACACTCGACCGATAAGATTGCTTCCGTATCACGCGGACGCCAGCCATTGCTCCTAGGATAGCACCTACCGGCCCGAGTACCATGGCCATGCACGGAATGACCAGTAGCCCGATAGGTTCTCCATCGTCCGAGACGTTACTGCCAGGCAGCGAGAACACGATTCCGAGTATTGCGATGGGTAACACAAAGATACCAATAAGAAACCCAAGAACGGTTGCCACTGCTACGCAGCACCCGGCAGCCATTGTAGGCGAGGCATTATCAGGCGGACGATTCTTTGTCAGAACCGAGGGCGATGCGGCGTCCAGGTTTGCGGGACCGGAATAACCGGGCGGAGTCTGGATTAAGTTGGCCGGAAAGGAACCCCGCCCCGTATCCCGCTGCTTACCCCGCCGGGTAGATTCTATGTAGAACCCCGCCCGTTGTCTTGGGCTGGGCCGGGAGTATGCGCGCGAAAAAGGGAGGAACGAGATCCGTGTAGTGCGCGATCCTCGCCCCTCCCATAACAAGAAAGCTAGCTGCCATGAGTATCGAACTGCCTGCACTCACTACTGTACGCGAAGTTGAGGAACACAACCGCGCGGTGCGCCGGCGGAGTTCCGTTCGTAAGTGTTATCGAAAGTCTTGCGCCCGCTGTGATGCGAAGGGACAGTTTCAACCGCATGATGTGCGCCCTCGCGGCTTGCGGCTGATCGTCGGTTACACGGTGCCGTGCGTGATCGTGTGGCTGGCCCGCTGGCGGTGTTGCAATTGCCGGTACGTCTTTACCGATTACCCCGACTTTCGTACTCCCGTATAAGCGTTACGCCGGTCCGGCCCTGCTGCATCTTTCCGCCAGCTATCTGGAGCACGACGGGCAGAGTTATCGCGAAACAGCCAGTCCGAAAGGCCGACCGAGGGTCTACCAAGACCCGCCGGACGCGCCAGCCCGAGATGCGAGGGGACTTTTCGACCACAGCACCCTTTGGCGAATGCTGGCCTGGCTGGGATGCCAATTGGCGGCCCTGGCCGAGGGGCGTCGGCTGATTGAGCAGCACTGTCCGACATCGACCTGCCATCGCTTCGTCGGGGCTGTTGCGCCGCAGAAGTTCCGCAGCCCGCAACGGGAGCGGCTGCTTCGGCAATCGCGCCAACTGCTCCATCTTGCCGCCGAGTGGGAGGGCGTGTTCCCGGAAAAGTTTTTCCCCCGTTTTGCAACAAGATCGGGCTTCGGATGAGGTAGGTTGGGACTCTGATGCGGGTTATTCGTTCCTGACAAGGAGTCCAAGCGATGGTTCGTAACGATGAGGACTGGGCCGTCTTCTGGTGTTCGCTGCTGAGCCCCGTGCTTTTGGGGGAGATTCCCGAAGCGCAGCGCGAACGGTATTTCCAACAGCTCAGTCAGGAGGAGCGTCGCCTGCCCAACGGACAGCGGCAACGCATTTCGGTGCGCACCTTCCGTCGGCAGTGGCGTCGCCTGAAGGATGGAGGGGTGCCGGGTTTGTACCGCCGTCGGCGCAGCGATCGAGGAAAGGCGCGAGCGAAGCACGCCGACTTGCTGGCCCGCGCCGTCGTACTGAAGAAGGAGCAGCCCTACCGCTCGGACAGGGTCATCAATCGGATCTTGAAGCGGGAGTTCGGCCGCGCCGTTCCACGGAGTACCCTCTACGAGCATCTGCGGCGCGAAGGGGCCACGCGGCGGAGGCTGGGAGCTTCCACGCAGAAGGTCCGCTGCCGCTGGACCCGGGACCGGCCGGGCGCCTTGTGGCTGGGCGACTTCGAGCACGGCCCCTTGGTGATGCAACGGGGCGAGGCGATCAAGACGCACTTGTCCGCCTGGATCGATTGCCATAGCCGGTACATCGTCGAGGCCCGATATTACGTTCGCGAGAACCTCGACATCCTGATCGATTCCCTGCTCCGCGCCTGGGGAAACCAAGGCGCCAGCCGCGAGTTGTACGTCGACAATGCCAAAATCTACCACGCCAAGGCGCTGCAATTGGCGTGCGCCCAACTGAACATCAAACTGTTGCACCGCCCGCCGCGCGAGCCGGCGCCGGGCGGACTCATCGAACGATTCTTCTGGACCTGCCAGACGCAGTTCGAAGCCGAAGTCCGCGCAAGCCAGATCCTCACGCTGGACGAACTGAACCGCGCCCTGGCCGCCTGGCTGGAGGTGGCGTACCACCGGGAGGTGAACCGCGAAACGGGCCAGACGCCGCACGAGCGATTTCACGGAGAACCGCGCCTGATACGGCAGGTCGACTTGGGCGTCGTGCTGACCTTCTTCCATCAGCGCGTGCTCCGCACGGTCGACGTGGACCACTCCGACGTCCGCGTCGACAACCGGCTGTTCGCCGTCGATCCGAAGCTGCGGGGTGAAAAGGTGATCGTCCAGTACGATCCGTTCTCCGCGCTCGAAGAAGTGCAATTGTACTCGCCGACCGACGTCTATCTCGGCCGCGGCAGGCGGTACGAGCGGGAACGGGGCAGTCACACGCAACCGGCGCCCGCGACGCCGACCGACCCCGTCACGCCCCACTATCTCGACGCCCTGCGCGCCGAACACGACGCCATGCATCAGCAGCAACGCAGCCAGGGCCTCGACTACCGTTCGGCCCGGCAACGAAACACGTGGTCGCTGACCGGCTTCGCCGGCGCCTTGGCCCGGCTGTTGGGGCGACGCGGCGGGCTGTCCGGCCTGGCGGCCCACGAGATGGATATCCTGGCCGCCTTCCACGCCCGGCATGACCGCGTCAACGAACGCCTGCTGCGGCAAGCCTTCTCGCAGGCGGCATCGCCCGCGATTCCCGAAATCCTGTTTCAACTTCAATCCCTACTTCACGAAAGGAACGACTGATGTACCTGGAGCACTTCCAACTGAAGAGCCAACCCTTCTCCGAACACGCCGCGGCCTCCGCCTTGTGGCAGGACCCTCGCATGGAAGAGGGTCTGGCACGCATGGAGTATCTGGTCCAATGCGGCCAGCTCGGCCTGGTGACTGGTCCCAGCGGGGTGGGCAAGTCGGCGCTTCTGAAGCGGTTCCTCCACGGCCTGCCGCCCCAGCAATGCCAGGCCCTCTACTGCCACCTCACCCATCTGCCTTGTGCGGGGCTGCTGAAGATGGTCGTTGCCCAACTCGGCGAGACGCCACGCCGGGGAAAGGAACGCCTCTATGAACAGATCCTGGAACGGGCCGCACGCGCCGAAGGGACCTTGTTGCTCGTCTTCGACGAGGCCCACCTCCTCGACGGCGACGCCCTGACCGACCTGCGGCTGCTGATCAGTTCCGCACTCGACGTGCGGCCCCCGTTGAAGATGCTGCTGGTCGGCCAGGAACCGCTCCGCGCCGTCCTGCGGCAGGCCCGCCACGCCGACCTGCTCAACCGCGTGTCGGTCCGCCACCAACTCCGGCCCCTCTCCCGCGAGCAGACCTGCCGCTACATCGACTTCCAACTCGGCCAGGCCGGAGGCGACCCCCAGGTGTTCGGCGACTCGGTGAAGACGGCGATTCACGACTTCACGGGCGGAGTGCCGCGGCAGATCAACAACCTGGCCACGGCTTGCCTGCTGCAAGCCGCGGCCCGGAAGGTCCTGCGGATCGACGACAACCTGTTTCAGCAGGCGGTTGGCGAATTCCAACTGCCCTAACGCCGGGAGTCCCGCCATGCCACGATACTTCGACGACGACATCCTGCGCCGGCTGCGTAATGACATCTCGTGGAAGCTGCTGCTGGAACAGCTTCGATGGCCCCACAAGCAGCGGCAGGGCCAACTGACCTTCCTGTGCCCTTGTTGCGGCGAGTACGTCTCGGCCGTCAACCCCCGCACGAATCTGGGCCGCTGCTTCCACTGCGAGACGAACTTCAACCCCATCGACTTCACAATCGCGGTGGAGCGATGCGACTTCGTCGCCGCCGTAACCCTCTTGAAGCCGCTACTCCCAAGCCGAACACCGAGTCCTCCGGCCAACTGACCCGTCTCTGTCCGACTTACATCAACGCGGGCGGCAAACCTCGCCGCCCGCGTTCTCGTGCGCCTTCCACGCAGCCCTCGCTTCCCACCAACCTTCACCCAACTACCGGCCATCCAAACTCAGACAATCTCGGACAAACAATCCCAGACGCCGCAGGCGATTCATACGGGTTTATCTCAGGTTGCTGCATGTCGTCAACTACGGGGAGGCGCTGAATGTGCCGAAACTGGGCATCAAGCAGCCGCTTATTGCAAGGTGGCTTCAGCTTGGCAAGTTGCGCGTTTCGAGTTTAGGTCGCATATCATGAACACGAAGCCATAGGAGGACCATTAGGAGGACGAGGTTTCCGTAGGTCACTCCAACAGCCGAATATTCCTTGAGGCTGAACGATGGGCTCAGAATCGCCGAGACAACCGTAGCCACGATACCGATACTGTAGAACACAATCGCTACTTGTCCTGCAATCCTGTGGCGTACGAAGGGAAACAGCAGGATTGCCGGAAATACGAAGAAGACGAACAGGCCCAACGTGGAAATGTAGGGGAAGGCAGACGCTCTTCCGGGACCAAACGCGTTCACCATGCGGATCCCGAGAAATAGCGGGAACGTGGCCATGATTGCGCAGCCAAGTGAGATGATCGGTGTCCTTCCGGCAAGCGTGTATGAATCGTTTTGAGCGGGGTGGTATGATTGGCTGTCCACGCACGATTGGAAGGAGGACAGCTGATGGGTACTGGGAAGGGTTCGCGGGCGATGCCTGCTCGATTGGAGGGGGTTCAGCGGCGGTTTGAGCGGTGGCGACGGAAGCGAAAGAAGGCAAAGGCGAGGATTCCCGATCCGCTGTGGGATGCGGCGGTGGCGCTGGCCGAGACGTACGGGGTTCACAGGACGTCGAAAGCGTTGAGCCTGGATTACTATTCGCTCAAGAAACGCGTTGAGGAGGCTTTGGCTGACAGGAGAGGAAGGCAAGGAGTGCCAGCCGACGTGGCAACCGGAGGATCCAAGGCGGACTCAGCGTCCGGGGCAACGTTCCTTGAACTGCCGCCGCCTGCGTGGGCTGCTGGCAGTGAATGCACCTTGGAACTGGAGGAGGTCGGTGGGGCGAGAATGCGGGTGCACCTGAAGGGGTTTGCGGAACCCGATCTGGCGGCCCTCAGTCGCAGCTTCTGGGAGTCCGCTTCATGATCCAGGTAACGCCGCAGATGCACGTCGTGGTGGCCGTCGAGCCGGCCGACTTCCGTCGGGGGATCGACGGGCTGGCTCGATTGTGCAAAGAGGTCCTCAAGCACGACCCGTTCAGCGGGTGGGTGTTCGTGTTCCGCAACCGGCGGGCAACGGCCCTGAAAGTGCTGGTCTACGACGGGCAGGGGTTTTGGCTTTGCCACAAACGGCTTTCGAGCGGCCGGTTTCCTTGGTGGCCCAGCCGCACGGATGCATCATCCTTGACGCTGGCGGCGCACCAAGTGCAGATTCTCTTCTCGGCTGGTAATCCACGGGCAGCGCAGACGGCGCCGGCATGGCGCCCGGTCGGCCCGGCGGCCTGACGAGGACAAGGCCGGAAGGTCGAATATTGCCCAATTCGGTCTTGCGCTCCGACCGCTTCCTTGCTATCCTTCAGCCGTTTTGAGCCATTTGCCCCGTCATGGCCCGTCGCGTGGTCCCGGGGGTTTCGCCAGTCACTCGCGTGGATATGATGAAGGCACGGAAGAAGCCGAACATCATCGAGATCGACATGGAAAAGCTGGCAGACGTTCTGCGGCGTGCGGAAGCCGCGCTGGACGCGAAGGACTACGAGACGCTCAAGGCGTTCGTCGACTCGCACGCCTATCTGGCCGAGTTGCTGGCCGACAAGGAGATGAGCCTCGCTCGGCTGCGGAAGATCGTGTTTGGCGCCCGTACCGAGAAGACGGCGGCAGTAATCGGCCGCGGGAAGGATTCAGAGCCTTCGCAGCCGCCTGGGGCAGCCGAATCGGCCGGCTCGCCGACCGACGTCCCTGAGAAAGAAGCATCTGCGGAAGCGGAGCCAAAACCAAAACGCCCCGGGCATGGTCGCAATGGCGCAAAGGCCTACCACGGGGCCGAGAGGATTCCGGTGGGCCACTCGACGCTGCAAGCAGGCGATCCCTGCCCAGGTTGCACGAAAGGCACGGTGTACAGGATGGCGTCGCCGGCGGTCCTGGTGCGGGTTACCGGCCATGCGCCCTTGCAGGCGAAAGTTTACGAACTCGAACGACTACGCTGCAACCTGTGCGGCACAATTTTCACGGCCGAGACCCCTAAGGGCGTGGGTTCGGCGAAGTACGACGCGACGGCGGCAAGCATGATCGGGCTGCTGAAGTATGGAACGGGGATGCCGTTCAACCGATTCGGAGGCCTGCAAGGGCATCTGGGGATTCCCTTGCCGGCCTCGACGCAGTGGGACATCATCCGCAAACAGGTTCCGTCCTTCGAGCCAATCCACGCCGCGTTGGTGTATCTGGCCGGTCAGGGCGAGTTGCTGCACAACGACGACACGCCGGCGAAGATTCTGTCGCTGATGGGGAAACGCGCCGAGCAGGCCGCTGCGGCGCGGCAGGCCGCTACGGCGGATTCCGGACAAAAGGACGGGCCGGAGCGTCGAGGGCTTTTTACCACCGGCATCATCTCGGTGTACGAGGGTCATCGGATCGCGCTGTTCTTCAGCGGGCGGAAGCACGCGGGCGAGAACCTCAAGGACGTCCTGGCCCGGCGTGTGGCCGAATTGGGAGCGCCGATCCAGATGTGCGACGCCCTGTCGCGCAATCTTCCGGGCGAACTGGAGACGATCGTAGCGAACTGCCTGGCCCACGGACGGCGGCAGTTCGTCGATGTGGTGGCGTACTTCCCCGAGGCGTGCGAGTACGTGCTGGATGCCTTGAAAGTGGTGTACCACAACGACGCGTTGGCCCAGGAGCGGAATCTCTCGCCGGAGGAGCGGCTGGCGTTTCACCAGGCCGAAAGCGGCCCAACGATGCAGACACTGCATGCGTGGCTCGGCCGCCAGTTGGACGAGCGGCTGGTGGAGCCGAACTCGTCGCTCGGCAAAGCCATCGGGTACATGCTCCGGCACTGGCCGGAATTGACGCTGTTCCTGCGTCAGGCTGGGGCCCCGCTGGACAACAACCTGTGCGAACGCGCGTTGAAGAAGGCGATTCTGCATCGCAAGAATTCCCTCTTCTTCAAGACCGAGAACGGCGCTCGCGTTGGGGATATCTACATGAGCCTTATCCACACTTGCGAGCTTTGCGGCGCCAACCCCTTCGATTATCTCACCGAACTGCAGCGGCACGCCACCGAGGCCGCCTTGAAGCCCCGAGCTTGGCTTCCCTGGAACTACCGTCAGACGCTGGCTGCCGTTTCCCCGTCCCCCGCCGTTGCCGCAGGCTGACCGCCCGCCCCGATTTCCGCCCCCAGTGCAACCGTCCGGCCAAAGTTTTTCACGCTTGCCGGAAGGACACGATGATCGCAAAGGCCGATACGGCTATCCAGTAACGTACGGTGCTCGTTCGCAGGGAGGCACACAGCGTCGTGCAAGCGAGCAGAAACAAAACCCAGTGCCAGTAGTGCAAAAAGACATGCATCATGAATTCGCCTGTCACGACCAAGGAAATGGGGCGACTGCTTATGACTTGGGGGCGAACAGTCCGGCCGTATTCTCTCCAACAGTCTGTGTGTCTTGAAATGGCTTGTCAATTCACGGTTCGATCGGACTACCAGATTCAACCTCTTTGTCCTTCCGGCGTTCTGCTCGGATCGCATGCGAAAACACGAGTTCAAGCTGGGGCGCCAGAGCCAGGTCTTTCGGCGTGATCATTTCCCGGTCGACTGGTACGGGGCCGGTCTCATAGTGCCGCACGGTTGCCTCGAAGGGCTGCCAGTTGAGATCGCCGAACTTCACGACGGCGCCCAGTTCTTCGCCATCGGACGCGTCGCGATAGGCCTTGAAGATCAACTCGCTGCAGTAGATCGCTTCGTCGTCAAAACGATACCGTACGTCGTACGGGCGACCGAGATAGGATCGAACGCACTTGAGCATTTCCGGCACATGTTGCTGCCGGTCGGCCTTCAGGCGATACACGGCGAATCCCTGATTCCGGCCGCGAAACATGAACTCGCGAAGTGGGGTGGCGCCGACACCGTCGTACGCTTCGTACACGACCCAGCGACCATCCTGCTTGCCCACAACTCCGCAATGCGAAAAGGGCGAACGCGTTGCACCCTCGATTGCATTGACAAGACGCGAATGCGGGAGCGACTGGAAGATCACATCGCCCTCCTGCGGCTGGTAGTCCCAGTAGGCAGCGCAAGCCGGACCGAACGCATAGGCCAGCGCACCCAGCACCGCAAGCAGCATCGCAACGAGAACGCCGCCCGCGATCAGCCGATCGCGTCTACGGGCAGCTTTGCGTGGACGGGCCGCAGTTGTATTCACTTCCGATCCTCCATCGCGTCTTTGTGCTTGCGGCAATTTGAGGTGGCACACATATTGCCAGAATAAACCGGCCGCAACACAAGGGCAAGAGGCCCATGTGCGGCCCCTGCCGGGGCGAAATGGCCCTTTCGCGCCTGCTCGCCTCACGAACACCGCCGTGTTCGCCCCGGTAGGGGCGCAAAGGCTGTAGCCACGGGTCGAGCGCGGTCCGACGACAGTCGGACCAAGCGTAAACGCGTCGTGGCTTGACGTACCTGTGTCTGTTGCCTAAACTGAATTGCAGGGAAGATTGAGTTCTTTGCCATTTCTGTGAGTTGTTCAAGCTCAGTCAGCCGGGGGCTGCGGTTTCGGGGAATAGAAGTGATGAGTGTTGCAGCGCGTTTCAGCTTGGCCGATTACGATCGGATGATCGCGGCCGGTGTCTTCGAGCCGCGCGAAGAGTATCGTGTGGAACTCATCCGCGGGGAGATTCGAGAAATGGTGCCCATTGGTCCACCGTACGAGGACGTCGTTGACCGGCTGAATGTCTGGAGCATTAAGAGCGTCTCGGAGAAGGAAGTGCGTGTCCGGGTTCAGCAATCGATTGGGATTCCCGGATTGGCGACGGCTCCGGAACCTGACATTGTGTGGTCTGTCCAGAGAGACTACTCCCGGCAGCGACCGACAGCGGACGACGTCCTGCTGCTGATCGAAGTGGCTGCTACCTCGTTGAAGTACGACACGGGCGAAAAGGCCGAAATCTATGCCGAAGCCGGTATTGAGGACTATTGGGTCATCGACCTGGATGGGCAGGTGGTTGAGGTGCATCGTAATCCGGACCCGGCACGGAAACGATATCGAAGTCGGCAGGCATACAGCGTCGAAGACAAGCTTTGCCCACTGAAGCATCCCAGCGCCGTGCTCCGGATCGCGGAGCTGTGGCAAGCGTTCTGACGGCCTTGGGGGACAGGTCGCCTTGGACGAAATGGGCGGAGCCGTCGGACAGAACTACCGCGCGTCCTATCGGAGGCCGGGCGCGGTTCCAGCCGGCCGGCGGAAGCTTCAGCCACCATCGAACGACAGTCAATTCCGGAGCAAGCTCTGCGGTCAATTCTTCTACCGAAAGATCGCGAGGCTCCGTCCAGGGAATGCCCGAAGCGAAGGTCTCTACGAACAAGAGCACTTTCCTCTCGCCGAACTCATTTCTGCTTCTTGCCCGATCACCCGGCCATGCCGTTTCCGGCCCAACGACGGCCACGATGTTCGTTACGCCCGTCGTTGGTGGGCGCCCATCGCCCGGCGTGCGGAAGAAGTCGGGCATCCTCGACACGAGGTGAAGGTTGTTTGGACTGTCCCAGGGCTCGTTGAAGTCGTAGTCTTGCGTGAGGTCATCCCGGCCAATGCAGGCAAGAACCAGCACTCGCCAGAACAAGGACCACGATAAGACGGACCATACCGCCATTCCCTTTCGGAACGCCGCATGGGCGCTCGCGCTGAACCGGGGCGGACCGAGGAACATCACAGCGATCAGTATACTGCGCTGCGGGGCATGCCGCCACCCATAACAGAGGGGGGCATCCGGGGATGAATTGGCGGTTTTGGGGGCTACGGTGTCGACTGGACCGCGCCAGGGGGCATTACCGAAGCCTGTACACCGTTACGGCTACGCCGGGAAAGTTTGACAATACGGTCATAATTGTGTACACTATAAATGGCGGATAGATGCATTTCAGAGGAGGGCGGAAGCATGAAGTTTATCACGATTCGTGATCTGCGGAGCAATACGGCCACTCTACGCGAGGACTTGCAGACGGATCGCGAGGTCGTGGTCACGGCGAATGGTCGGCCATTTGCCGTGATGACGCGAGTCGAGCCGGACCGAGTGGAAGAAGAAGTCGTCGCAATCCGCCGTGCACGGGCGCACGGTGCGCTCAGTCGCATCCGGGCGAAGGCCAAGGCGGACGGCTTGGACCGCATGACGATGGACGAGATCGAGGCAATCGTCGCCAAGACGCGGCGAGAAAGGCGGGACGCTCCGTGAAGGTTGTGTTCGACACGAACGTCCTCGTCTCCGCCGCGATTACAGCAGGAGGGACGTGTGCCCGGATTGTCGATCTATTACTGAATGGCGAGTTCGATTTTTGCGCGGACGATAGAATTCTTG
Source organism: Thermoguttaceae bacterium (assembly GCA_040772845.1). Taxonomy (GTDB): domain Bacteria; phylum Planctomycetota; class Planctomycetia; order Pirellulales; family Thermoguttaceae; genus PWXP01. The sequence continues at coordinate 987,268 of JAXGXG010000001.1, read as the reverse complement.
ACGAGTACGAAGAAGTCCTCCAACGACCGGAACTCGGTATCTGTCAAGCCGATGCAGTGGCCTTGCTCGAATTGCTGCGTTCGCTCAACAAGCCTGTGGCCGCTATGCCGCTTCCCACCTCGTTGCCGGACCCGGACGATTTGGCATTCCTCGAGGTGGCTACCGCCGCTGGCGCTATCTTGGTAACGGGAAATCTCCGGCACTTTCCGAAGAAAGCGTGCAAGGGGACAGCCGTGGTTAGTCCCACGGATTTTCTGGAATTGTTGCGGAATTGCCCTGAGTAACCAAGTGGGAATACACTTCTGTTGCCCAGAGCAGTTCGCCTGTGCCCAGTCAACTTACTTTCGTAACTGTTCCATCACGCGGTCGGTGATGGTTTGAACGAGTTGGTCGATGTCGATGCCGCCCGTATTGCCGCTGACCGCCTGGCCATTGCCGCTGACCGGCTGGCCGTTTCCTGACGCCTGTTTGTTCACATAGGAAGGCGGCTGGAAGGCGCATTGCTGGACGCCGGTGTCGTTCCAGCTTTGGCGGAAGACGTCGTTTGCGCAGATGTCGCAGTTCTGCAGCTCGTTGCGCGGGTCTTTGATTCCCCACTCGGACTTCAGGTCCAGCAGGGCCCTGGCTTCCGGTTCGGTGAAGTAGTTGACGCGTCCCAGGCCGCGTGCGAGCATGAGCATGCGGCAGTAGGCGTCGAGGACTTCGGTCCACCAGTAGGCCTTTTCGACCGTCTCGCCCCAGCTTACCACACCGTGGTTCGCCAGAATGACGACATTCGACCTGTTCACAAACGGCAAGATGGTATCGGCGAAGTTCTGACTGCCAGGGATGTCGTACTTGGCGATCGGTACTTCACCCAGGAAGATCTCGACTTCCGGCAGGACGCACTGCGGGACCGGTTCCCGGGCGATACCGAATGCGGTGGCGTGTGGCGGATGGCAGTGCACCACCGACTTCACTTCGGGTCGCGCCTTCATAATGGCGATGTGCAATTTGATTTCGCTGGTGGCCTTGCGCCGGCCGGCCGTCTGGTTGCCCTCGCCGTCCACCACGCAAAGGTCTTCCGGTTTCATGAAGCCCTTGCTGATGCCGGTGGGGGTGCAGACAATCTCGTTCGGGCCCATCCGATAGCTGATATTGCCATCGTTGGCCGCGGCGAACCCCTTTTTGTAAATGCGATCGCCGATCGCACAGATTTCTTTTTTGATTTCAAATAGTGTGGGCATGATACTGTTCCGCAAACGGTTACTTCGTTGGTACGATGGGTTTGTAAGTCAGTGTATCGAGGATGGCGGCGTTGTAGGCGTCGACCGGTTTCACATCGGGATAAAACGGCATGGCCGCTTCCCGTCCCTCGCTAAGTGCGATGGTGCTTCCCAGCCCGGCGCCCAACTCGTCGAACACAACAATCTCATCCTGCCAGGCATCCGATTGCCCCGAGAGGTTGTCCCAGGACTGCGGCACGGCCAGCTTGAAGCTTGCGCCATGCAGGCTTGGATGCCGGGTGTTCAATGTTACGGTTCCTATGACTTTTCCGATACGCATTGGCCTGCCGCCTTAGGTCAGTCGTTGTTTCAGTTCATCCGGGCAGGCGCGCGGAGCACCGGAGCACAGCTCGGAAATCATCTGTTTCAGTTGAAACAGGGTGCACGCGGCCCAGTCGGCCGCCAGCACGTTTCCGCCAACGGCTGCCAGGTCGGCGGCAACCTGCGGAGCGTCCAACCCGATCGTCGCACGCACGCCAGCATGGCGATTTGCCAGGCACAGGGCCACCGCGGGCGCCCGTGTGAGGATCAGTCCGACCGTATCGCCCCGTTGAATGTCGGCGGCCAGGGCGTCGGTGGTGGCGACCAGGCACGTGGCGGTTTCCAGGTGGGCGGGGATTCCCTCCCGCTCGATCATGGCCATCAGGGGCGACGGATCGTACCGTTTCGATACGTTCCAGACGGCCAGGCGAACGGCGTTGTCGGATACCTTGCGCGGGCCATCGCCGTATTCGAGCGCCATGCGGCGGCGGCGCAGTTCGTCGCGAACGGCCGGCGTGACCACGGCGCCCTGCGGCACGATCAAACGACGTGTGGCCGAGGTTCGGCCCTTCAGTTGTTCCAGGGTGACGACACGGCTGGTCAGGACGAGCGCATCGGCAGGCGTATCGTGTTCTTCGGCAGCGGCGGGCGTGGGAGTTGCCGTCGTGGCATCGGGCCGGGGAGCCGGATCGGGTGTTGAAGCGGTCGGCGCGGCCGCCATTTCGGCGAGCACTTCCCGAACAACACGTTCGATATCTACGGCGGTTGGACTCATGGATCGACAACTCCCAGGACCGACCACCGCACGGGCGAACTCTTGTCGCCCAGGATTTCGCGGGTGCCGATTCCATCGCTGGTAATCATGACGGTATCACCCCAGCCGGCGCCGAGCGTATCGACGGCGAGCACGGGGTCGCCCTCGGGCGAGCCGTCGGCCTGCTGCGCCATGATCAACAGCAGCTTCGCGCCCGTCATGGAACGATGCTTGACCGTAGCGGTGGCCTGTCCGACGACGCGTCCGAAATACATTCGCTATTTCCCGAGGATGCGCAAGCTATCGACCATGGTGCATCGCCGCTCGCGGGTGTACGTGTAGGGGGTGGTAATGCCTTCGCCGGTCAGGCCTGCGATGGAGTAGGAACCGTATCCTTCGCCGCCGTTCCCCAAACCGGCAAGGCTTGACCCGTTCTTGACGAAAATGGTGGTGTCCATTCGCTTGCCCATGCGCGTCATGTGGGTGACATCGTGCGAATGGATCATGGACGTGTGCCGGAAGCCGTGTTCACTACGTACGGCCATGTCGATGGCGTGGTCGACATCGCGCGCCCGGACGAACGGGAGGAAGGGCATCATCTGCTCGGCGGGGACGAACAGGTTCGATTCGTCCGTCTCGCCGAAGACGAGTTCCGTTTTCTCGGGAATGGTCTTGCCGGCGACTCGGGCCAGCACGGCGGCGTCGCGGCCCACGTATTCCCGGTTGGCCACGGCGTGGCCGCCGGTCTTCTCGCTGGGCGGAATGATGGCGGCGCGGGTGAGCGCGTCGATCTCGATCGCGTTGAGTCGGACGGCGCCGGCGCGTTCCATGGCGGCCATCATGGCGTCGAAAACCCGATCGACCACAAACACCTGCTTCTCGGCAATGCACAGCAGGTTGTTGTCGTAGGCGGCTCCGCGGATGATGGACTTTGCAGCGCGATCGAGGTCGGCCGTCTCGTCGACCACAACGGGCGGGTTGCCGGGGCCGGCGACCATGGCGCGTTTGGCCTGCTTCATGGCGGCCATCGCCACGCCCGGACCGCCGGTCACGCCCAGCAGGGCAATGCCACGATGCCGGAAGATCTGGTCTGCCGTTTCCAGGGTGGGTTCCGTAATGACGGAAATCAGGTTGTCGATTCCGCAGTCGCGATAGATGGCTTCGTTGTACCGGCGGGCGCCTTCGGCCGCAATGCGGCGGCCGCCCGGGTGCGGGTTGACGACCAGCGTATTGCCTGCCGCAATCATCTGGATGGCATTGCACGTGAGCGTGGGCAGCGAGTGGGTCACCGGCGTAATGACGCCGATCACGCCGAACGGCGCCCGCTCGATCACGGCCAAACCGTGATCGCCGCTGAAGACCTCGCTTCGCAGGAACTCGACGCCGAGCGTGTCGGCCACCCCCAACTGCTTGTCGATCTTGTGATCGAGGCGGCCGATCTTGGTCTCTTCCATTTCCATCGTGCCCAATTCGACGTACTGCTCGCGGCAGATGCGTCGAATGTGGTTGAGCATACGTTTCCGGTCGGCCAGGCTCCGTTCCGAAAGTCGTTCGTACGCCTCGGATGCGGCGGCCACGGCGTCGTCGACGTTGGTGAACTGGCCGAAACGACCCTGATATCCGCCGCCGACGGGGGCGAGTTGTGTAGCCGATGCCGTCGCATGGCCGTTCGAGTTCAGGCGGGCAACCACCTGCTCCACGACATTGCGAACCAGAGTTTCGTCGATTTGCATGATATTGGCTCTTCTCTAAAGGAAGTCATTCCGTCTTTTCATAAACGCATGCATGCTCGACATGGACCGAGTCGAGAATGCCGATAATAACCGTATCGACCGGCAGGTTCTTCGTGTCCGGCGTGAGCCGGGCGCTCGACCCCTGGGTCAGCAGGACGTATTCGCCCTCGCCTGCCCCGACCGTATCGACGGCCACCAGGGACCGGCCGGAGCCGACCAGGCGGTTGTTTTCGCGGTCGACGCGATGCGGTTCCACCAGCAGGAGCTTATGGCCCGTCATGGATTCGACCTTTTGGGTCGAAACGAGCGAGCCGGTGACTTTGGCAAGGAGCATGGGTTAGCCCTCCAGCAACTGCTTGGCCAATCGTGCGACAATCAATTCTTCATTCGTGGGCAGGGTCCAGATTTGAACCCGGCTTTCCGGGGCATGGACCTTGGCCTCGCCGCGGGCCTTCTCGTTCAGGGCCGGATCGAGCACGATGCCCAGCTCTTCGAGGTTTCGGCACACGGCGGCCCGGATGGCGGCAGAGTTCTCGCCAATGCCGCCGGTGAACACAAGGGCCTCGGCGCCGCCCAGTTCGACCAGGTAAGCGCCCAGGTAATGACGGATGTCGGCGATGTAGACGTCCAGGGCCAGCCGGGCCCGTTCGTTGCCGCCTTCCGCCGCTTCGGTCAGGTCGCGAATATCGCCACTGACGCCGCTGAGGCCCAGCAGGCCGCTGCGGTTGGCCAGCGTATCGAGCACCTCCTTCAGCGACAGGCCGGTCCGCTGCATCACGACCGGAATGGCAAACGGATCGAAGTCGCCGACCCGGTTGTTCTGCGGAAGCCCGCTCTGGGCGCTGAAGGTCATGCTGGTGGCTACACTCTTCCCGCCGCGAATGGCACACAGCGAACTGGAGCCGCCCAGGTGGATGGAGATGACCCGCAGGTCACCGTCCCCCAGAAGCTCCGCCGTCCGCGTGGCGATGTAGCGGTGACTCGCCCCGTGGAATCCGAACCGCCGGATGTTGTGCTGCTCCACCCACTCGTGCGGAACCGCAAAATGATGATTGGCCGGCGGAATGGTCTGGTGGAAATGCGTTTCGAACGCGGCCACCAGCGGGATTTCCGGCAACTGCTCGCGAAGCTGCCGCATGGCCGCGATGTACGGCGGGTTGTGCGCCGGCGCTACGGCGTTCATCTCCTCCATGGCCGCCAGCACCTCGGGCGTTACCTGCTGGACTCCGCTGATCCGGCCTCCGTGCACCGCCTTGAACCCGATGGCCGAGACTTCCGACGGCGCGTTGAGGCAGCCGTGTTCCGGGTCGGTCAATTGGGCAAGGCACTGCCGCACCGCCTCGGCATGGTCGGGCACGTGGAGCACCCGCTCTTGCCGGCTATCGCCGATCTCGACCGTACAACGGCTTTCGGCGGAACCGATCCGTTCGATACCGCCGCGCGCAAGCTGGCGCTCGTCGGCCATGTCGAGCAGCCGATACTTGAAACTCGTCGAGCCGAGGTTCGCTACGAGGATCTTCATGGATTCCTTTCTCCATGCGGTTGGGGAGCGGGGAGTCGTTGCGTGATCTGCGCGAGGTCAGGCTCGGCGTCCCGAAGCAGGGCAGGGGGGCGCCGTGCGCCATGACGTCTCGTCACGCACACCTTTGCATGGCCGTTGGCCTACGCCAGGTATGCTTCAATCACGCCCTCGGCGGGCCGCGGAATGATGTGGCTGCCGACCAGCTCGCCCACTTGCGTGGCCGCATTGGCGCCGGCTTCCACCGCCGCTCGCACGCTGCCGACGTCGCCGCGCACCACGGTGGTGACCAGGCCGCCGCCAATCTGGACTCGTTTGACGATCTGAACGTTGGCGGCCTTCGCCATCGCATCGGTCGCCTCGACCAGTGCGACAAGCCCCTTCGTTTCCAATAAACCAATGGCGTCTTGCATCGCAGTAAAACCCTTCAAATATGTGTGATCTTGTCTTGGTTGAGAAGGACGATTGCCCCGACTTACTTCGCTCCGCCGCTACGGCGCGCCTTGGCGGCCGCCGGAAGGACCGTATCCAGGTCTTCGTGCGGGCGCGGAATGACTTGGACGCTGAGGATCTCACCGATCCGGCCGCCGGCATTCGCGCCGGCATCGGTGGCCGCCTTGACGGCCGCCACGTCGCCCGTGACGAATGCGCTGACCAGGCCGCTGCCGACTTTGTCCCAGCCGAGGAACTCGACATTGGCCGCCTTGAGCATCGCGTCGGTTGCCTCGACCAGGGTGATGAAGCCCTTGGCCTCGATCATTCCCAACGCTTCCATCGCTTTTGCCATGGTAGGTTTCTCCGTGTAAAAAAGAATCAAATGGTGAATGGTGCCGCTAAATCATGCTTCGGAATGCTTGCTCGGCGGACGCCGCTGCGGGTGTGCGATTTCCCAACCGTATCCATGCAAACATCCAGGAACGTTGTCCGGTTACTTCAATAGCTCCACGCCCGTTGCGCGGTCCACGTCGCAGGCGTTCCCTTCATCGGTATCGAGGTGGACCTCCAGCTTGATCTTCTCGCCCACGCGCACCAGCACGTCTTCAAACGTGGTCGTGCAGCGCGAATGGACGCGCAGTGACATGCGGTCCTTGTCTTTGACCCTATAGAACTCGGCATCGGCCGGGCCCATGTGAACGTGCCGCTCTGCGCGGATCACGCCCTGTTTCAGTTCGACCACGCCCTTCGGCCCCACCAGGACGCAACCGGGCGTGTCGGCCACCTTGCCGCTGGGACGAACCGGAAGATCGAGCCCCAGCGAAATGCCGTCGGTAAACGCCAACTCCACCTGGCTCTCCGGACGCGTCGGACCCAGGATGCGTACGGAAGGCAGCATCCGCCGGCGCGGCCCCACGACCATCACCGTCTCTTCGGCCGCATAGTAGCCGTCCTGGTACAGGTCTTTCATGACCGTCAGCGTGTGGCCTTTGCCGAACAGGACCTCGACGTGCTCGTCACTCAAATGTACGTGCCGCGCCGAAACACTGACCACCAGATTCGGTTGGTATTCGCCTGCACGGCCAAGCTGTCGCAAGACGATCTCGCGGACAATCTGCTCGATGTGCCGCCGTTCGATGGGTGCTGCTGTACTCATGGGGATCCGTTGAGGTTCGTCTGGTTGTTCAGGGGAGGATCGATTGCCAGGGGCGCCAGGACCAACTCCACGCCTGCCGCGGGAAGTTTCTCCCGCCACGGCGACGCCAATCCATCGTCGGCGACGACCCGGCTAACGCCGTCCAGCGGGCACAGGTGTCCGAGGCTCTGCCGGCCGAATTTCGAGTGGTCGGCCACAATGGTGACCTCATCCGCAGCACGCATCATGGCACGCTCGGTCTCGATCAGCAACAGGTTATTGTTGAAAAAACCTTCGTCGCTGATGCCTGCCACGCTGAGAATCGTGCGACGGACTCGCAGCGAGGAGAGCATCCGATCGGTGTACGGGCCGCGGGCCACTCCGCTCCGCGGGCAAATATCTCCACCTAGTAAGACTAGGTCACTGTTCGTATCGGCGGCAAACAGGTTGGCCACGGGCAGGGAGTTGGTAACGACATGCAGGCGTCGGCCGACCAGAAGCCTGGCGACTTCGTAGGTTGTGCTCCCCCCATCGAGCAGTAGTGTATCGCCATCTTCGATGAACTCGACCGCCCGGCAAGCGATGGCCTGCTTCTCCCCCCATGCTCCGGGTTGGATCGCCTCGAAATGCGGGAGCATTGGGCTTGCGCCGCAATACAGCGCCCCGCCGTGAATCCGGCGTGCGACGCCCTGCTCCTCCAGGGCCTCCAGGTCGCGTCTGATGGTCGATTCCGACACGTCCAGGGCCTTGACCAGGTCGGGCAGCGACGCAAAACGCCTCTGCCGGACCAGCTCCAGGAGCTGTGCCCGCCGTTGTTCTGCTAGCTGGACCGACATGAAACAATCGCCTGATGGGTGGAAAAACGCCTCTTCTGACAATTATGCTTCATCTCCTGAAAGATTGCAAGCAGGTTCTGTCATTTCGTGGGGGATACCTGGTGAGCATTGGCCGCTCGGGGTGTTCGTCGGCGTTTCTGCGGCTTGCGTGCCGCTGTGGATATACAGTTGCGCGTGCTGGGTGTATATTGGCGGAGAATGGAGTCAGGGGATGCGTTGATTGCTATGGTAGAGTCCTAGCATGCCTGTCACGAGCGGTGGCTGGGAGCGGTGTTTGGTTGCTAGTCCGTGGGGTTGTGCGTCGCAATGCCCTATTCGTTCAGCACTTTCTTTCATCCAGGAGCGAATATTATGAAATGTTGGCAACGTGTTCCGTGCGTCATGGCGATCGGAGCGATGATGCTGGCCCGGATTGCTGGCGCCCAGAGCCAGGGTTCCGACAATGGCACGCAGCCTTATCAGCCTGCGGTTCCGGCGCCATCCACGACCAATTTCGGCGGGTTTTATCCGGGGTGGTATGGAGGAACTACGCCGGCAGGGGCCGCGATGACCGGCATGGCCAATGCGATTACCGCAATGGGCAACTACAATCTCTCGACCTCGGCGGCAGCGGTGAATATGACGCAGGCCAGGCGGAACAACATCGAGAATCAGAAGATGTACACGGATGCCTACTTCCAAATGCGTGCGGCGAATCGGGCCTACCGCGAGGCTGAACGGGGGCCGCGACCGACTGCGGAGCAATTAGCTCGATTGGCTCGCGACGGCGCGCCCGGTCCGCTCAGTCCGAGTGACGTGAATCCGATCAGCGGGAAGATCAACTGGCCGCAGGCGCTTCAGCAGAAACAGTTTGCTGAGCAGCGGGCCGAATTGGAGAAGACAACCGCAACGATCGCCGCCCACGGATCGCTTGGTTTTTCCGGTCAGATGGCCGCGCGTGAAACGGTCGAAAGCATGTTTGCCGAACTGAAAGCACAGATCAAGGATATCCCGTCCCAGGAATACCTCGCTTCGCGAAACTTCCTGCGGAGTCTGATCTACACGACGGCCCAAGGTCATCTGTAATGAACTCCATGACGGGTTGCAATCCGTCTTTGATGATCTTGGTTTCCAAAGGTTTTAGAGTCGACAGCATTACGCGAACACACGTTTCACTGGAGATAGGACAAATGACCCTTACTTTACAGAGAGCCTTTTTGCTTGTCGCCTTCGGCGGTACGCTCATGCTGGGTTGCACCCAAGGCGAGAAGCCGAGCAACTCTACACCAGCGGCGGGTTGCCCGGCGGACTGCTCGAAAGAATGTCCCGAAGAAGAGGCGGCGACGGAAACGACCGAACAAGCAGCCGCTGAAGATACGGGCGCGGCTGCGGATACCGCTGAGTCATTGACCGCTGCGCTCGCCGATTCTTCAGCCGAGGCGCGGGCCAATGCGGCGCGGGCGCTGGGAGCGATGGGGGCGGCCGCGAAACCTGCGGTCCCCGAATTGACCGCCTTGCTGGCGGATGAAGATGCGACCGTCCGCAGGCAGGCGGTGCAGGCATTGCACGCTATCAAGCCGGGGCCTGACGTGATGATTCCCTTGTTCACCAAGGCCATGCAAGATTCGGACCCGGGTGTTCAACTGCGGGTGTTGCGGTCGTTGGCCGAGGCCGGCGAGGCGGCTGTGCCGGGGCTGATCGAGGCGCTCAAGAACGACGACGTGGCCTATTGGGCATGTGTTGTACTCCGCGATATCGGGCCGGCAGCCAAGGCCGCCGTACCGGCCTTGACTGAGAGACTCAAGGCTCCGCAAGAGGAAATCCGAATGCAAGCGGTTCTCGCATTGGGGGCCATGGGTGAAGCCGCGCAGCCGGCCGTACCCGAGATAGCGGCGACCTTGAGCGACCAGCACATGGCGGCGGCTTCGACCTTCGTGCTCGGAGAGCTTGGCGCCATTCCGGCCGACGCCGAGGAGGTGATTCGGGCCAACGCGAAGAGCGAGGATTCGGCGCTCCGCACGGTAAGCTTGTGGGCGCTTGCCCGCGTTCATCCGGAGGATAAGGAAGTACGCCGCGAGGCCACGAAGGAACTCGTGACGCGGCTGAAGGACGAGAATCCTCACGTTCGGAGTATTGCTGCAAGGGGATTGGCAGCGCTGCCTCCGGCGCCTGAGATCGAAATGTCGATTTGGGAAGAGGCCCTGAAGGATGCCGACCCGGCTACCGTTCGTATGGCCTTGGACGCGGTGGCGTCCATTGGCGCGCCGGCCGTGCCGCAACTCGTCGAGGTCCTGGAGAAGTACGACGGGCTTCATGTTGAGGTGGTCTACATCCTGGGGCAGATGGGCCCGGAAGCCGCTGCCGCGACCGACGCGCTGGCCAAGCTCGTGATGGCGGAAGATCTGCACCTTGCGACCGAAGCGATTCTTGCTCTGGGCAAGATCGGCCCAGGCGCGAAGGACGCCGTTCCGGCCCTGTGCGCGGCACTGGAAGAAGACGACGAGACGAATGCTCATGCGATCATATTCGCCTTGGGGAGCATTGGACCCGATGCCGCGAAGGCTGAGCCACAAGTGCTGAAGGCGATGGAAAGCGAGGACAAGGCGCTGGCCGTTATCGCCGCTCGGACGTATGTGGAAATTCAGCCTTCGGTAACGCCGGAGGCGGCTGCCAAGGCGTTGCCCATCATGGCGGCCGGTCTTGCCGATCCTTTGCCCGAGACCCGCAAAGCGGCCGCCGATGGCCTGGCCATTCTCGGCCCACTTGCCAAGGAGGCCGTTCCGGCGCTGGAAAAGGCCTCGACCGATAACGTGAAGTCCGTTCGCGACGCGGCCGCTGACGCGCTGAAGGCCATCCAGTAACCTCTTGTTGATCGCCGCACACGCACAAGACCTGCGTGATTACTTGGAATCGGTTCGGAAAGGGGGACGGGCATCCGGCATCTTGTGGCTGCATGGAATACGAACCACAACATGCGGAAGCCAGTCCCCGTTTTCGGACAGCCTCTTACATCTGCGTCCTTGCGATGCAGCCTGATCGATCGATCTTCGCAACGAAACCGGCCTCGCCATGATTAAGCAGCTTCTCTTGGCCCTGATCCTTTCGGCCGTGACCGTGATTATTCACGCGGTCGGAACGGTGAGGATAGCTTTGCCCATGGCCGGCCTCTGGAGAGCGAAGCCCAATCCCAGGGTGCTGACGCGACCGGTCGCGGCGCTCATCCGCCTGGTGAGCGGCCTGCTGGTGTTGCACCTCGCGGCAATGGCCATGTGGGCGGCGGCCTACAGATGGTTCGGAGTCCTGCCCGACTTCGAGACCTGCTTCTACTATTCGCTCATGAGCTATCCGACGATTGGCTACGGCGACGTCGGGCTGGAGACGGCGTGGCGGTTGCTCGGTCCCATCGAGGGGACGGTGGGCGTGCTGATGCTCGGTCTGTCCACCGGCATCATCGTCGCGGTCGTCGAGCGGCTTTACGTTAACCGACCGACCGATGCATCGGAACCGTAGTCCGTGTTGAGGCAGCCCCGCTGCAAATTGGCCGAGGGCCGAGTAGAGTAATGGCAGTAGGTCAAGCACCGTTTGGCCGACGGCGATGCTAACCCCGCAAGGCCATCTCCGCCACTACCCGCGAGAGAACGGCCGTCCGAGTCAGTGCGGCGAACAGCGGGCTGATAGCCGTGCTCGAAGAAGGGCGTCACCACGTGGAGCTTTCGCGCGAAGAGAAGAAAGGAGCGTCGCCAATGCTGGGCGCGCAAGGCAAACATGTCAAGTCGGCCGCCAGGGAACTGGTGGATAACCTTCCGGATGACGCCACCTGGGACGACGTGATGTACCGAGTCTACGTGCGGCAGGCAATTGACGCCGGCCGTCACGATGCGGCCGAGGGACGCCTCGTGGACGTAGCTGAAGTCCGCCGTCGATTCGGGCTCCCGGAATGAAAGTTCGGTGGACAGACACAGCAACCGGCCACTTGGCCTCGATTTACGAGTACATTGCCCGTGATTCGGCTCGTTATGCACAACGGCTGATTGACCGGATTACGGCGCGGTCACAGCAAATCGCACGATTCCCCTGGCTCCGTCTGTTCGGTATACCTACGTGATGCCCGTGGAGCCTACCGCTTTTCGATGCGTTCGCGGGCCTCGGCGGCCAACTGGTTGAGAAACTTCTCGGCGTGGAGATACGGTTCCGCCAGTATTTCGGAGGTCATGCCGGCAAGGATGTCCTTCATCTGGTCGACCGCCTTGATGATGTTTTCGTAATCCGCGACGGTCGGCTTGGTTCGCATTCCGTCATCGCGGCGGTAGGGCGCTTCGACCAGGGCGCGCTGTTGGGCAAAACGAGAATCGCAAAGGACCGGCGGCCACGGGATGATGTCGGTTGCGGCCGATGCGGTGCGCGAGGCGGTGCTCGGAGGGACGAAGGCCTGTCTGGCAGCGGGGCCGGCGCCGGCCGACAAGGCCCGGCGCTGGGCCATCTGCTGCTGTTGCACTTGGAACCACCAATCGCGATTCGCCTGCTGCTGGTTCAAGATGCTTTGCGAACGCATGTCGGCCTGCGTTTCCAGAGTATTGCGGATATTCGCCTGCATGGTCGCGTTCTGCTGGGCCGCAATGCTCTGGCTGGCTGCATGCTGCTGCGCGGCGATATTGCGCATGGTGGAATCGGCCTGTTCGGCCACTTCGGCGCCGCCCCAGCCGCCGTAACCTCCACCCCAGTATCCGTATCCGGGCCAGACTTGGGCGCTGGCCGAACCCGGGGCAGACAACAGGCACAACATTGCGAGAGAGGCAGCAGCCGGCAATTTCCGTAACATGGTTCGACTCCTGGAAGAACACAGGGCGGCAGAGCCGCCAGCCAACACGAGTTGCCACACGGTTGAAGGGGACTGCTCCTGTTGGTTGCGAGTTCTCGTCAAATGACTGGCAGGCTTTTGACGGTAGTAGTAGAAAACTCTAGGCCACAAAGGAGCTACCGGCAAGAGAGCACGGCCATCAGGGAATTTGAGCGAGATGCCTCACGAGAGGGGGCGATACCTCTTGTTGCGAGCTATGCTTGTACAAAGAACTGCCCCAGGTGGCCCATGCCGCCGCACTTCTTGTTGGAGAAGAAGCCATGTCTCGCCGTTTCGTAATACTCACCGTCGTTTTCATCCTCAGTTTGGGCGCTTCCTGCTTTGCCGCCGATCAGGCTGCCGAAATCCGTCAGGTCGTTTCTACCGTAGAGGATTCCTTCAATCGTGGCGACGCGAAGGGCCTGGCGGCCTGTTGGATGCCGGACGGAGAGTTCATCGGCCCTGCCGGCAATCGCATTGTCGGAGCCGAGGAAATTGAGGCCGCCTTCAGCGAATACTTCGCAGATCACCCGGATGTCCAATTGCGGCTCGACATCACCTCGTGGCGTCTGGTGGCCGACGATGTCGCCCTTGTGGATCTCATGCCGGAGTTGACGCCCGTTCCCGAAGGATTGCACTCCAAGCCTGTGGCGACGATGGTGCTTGTCCATCGGGATGGCGCCTGGAAGATCGGCAACATGTACGAGACGTTGAGTGTCGTTCCGGCACACAACCTGCATCTGAAGAAGCTCCAGTGGTTGCTTGGCGCGTGGGGCGAAGCGTGCGATGCGCCTGCGAGCGACTGCCCGCGCAGCACGTGTGACTGGAGCAGTACAGGGCAGTATCTGATCCGGAAGTTCTTCCGCGAAGGGGCGATGGGAGAGACGCTATCCGGCACCGAAGTCATCGGGTGGGATCCCCGCTTGCACCGTATTCGATCCTGGACTTTCCATCCCGACGGCAGTTTCGGCGAAAGCGCGTGGACTCGCGACGGTGAGCAATGGGTCATCGACTACAGGGGCACGCTGCCGGACGGCAGCGATCTGGCAGCCACCTATTGCGTGACCCCGCTCGACGCAGATACGCTGAAAGTCGAGGGGAAGGATCAACGGGTCAACGGAGAGAAACAGCAGGCGATTCAGGAAGTGACCCTGAAACGTCTAGCTGCCGGCGACAAGGCGGAACCCACTCCAATCGGCCTCCCGGAGCAGGTGCTGCCCTAGGCCGGATAGTTCATCTTTGTTTTCCCAAAGCGGAGTCCGCGGGTTTCTGCAGCAGAGGGAGCCTGCCCCATAGAGGGTTGTCGCGGATTGTTCAGCCTGGTAAAATAGAGAAACGGCGGCGGGGGCGGTCCCGAGCAGCGTAGGCGTGCTCGCGGAGTATTCGCCTATGCCGGTCTTGTGACAATTGACGGGAAGATACATCATGTCAACGGAAAGTATCTCGATTATGGTCGACGCTCACGCGGCCCGCACTTTTTGTCAATCGCCGCCGGAAGAACGTCGCAAGATGGAGATCCTCCTCGGTCTGCGTTTGCGTGAGCTGACCTCGAAGAACGCACGTTCCTTGAAGGAAATCATGGACGAGATTGGCGTGCAGGCGACGAATCAGGGGCTTACGCCCGAACTCGTGGAGTCAATGCTCCGTGACGAATGATTGGCGGACGGTCCTCGACACTGGCGTGATTGTCAGCGCAGTATTGCTCCCGCATTCGGCGCCAAGGCAAGCATTTGACTTGGCCATATCGCGGGGAACGTTGCTTGTGTCAGACCGGACCATCGTCGAACTGGACGAGGTGCTTCGTCGTCCCAAATTCAACAGGTATGTGTCGGAACTGCAGCGATTGGAATTCCTGGCCGCGCTGTTGCGAGAGGCCGAGGTGATTGAGGTCGACGAAGTGGTGACGGAGTGCCGCGACCCCAAAGACAACAGCTTTTTGAACTTGGCCCTGAGCGGTCGGGGCAGCCACATCGTTACCGGCGATTTGGACCTGCTCGTGCTTCATCCGTTCCGCGGTATCGCGATTGTGAACCCGCGGTCGTTCCTGACGATCGCTTGAGCGGAAGAGGGCAGCATGTGACGGTCAGCAGCACCGAGGGGCGAACGCGAACGAACCGATCAGCACATGGAACACTCCAGATCGCACAGCTTCTCTTTCGTTGTCGTTCACGGGTCGGCGACGCAAGCCGTTTTCTCCACTGCATACGGGGGGATAGCCCCCTGTGAACGGTTATTCTCTTTCTAACGCGCGGACCCTAGCCCGGATTATTCACGATAGGTAGGGTGGGTCAAACAAGCCGCTTCCTTGGTGGGGCATCGGTCGCTGATGCCGGCCTTGTTCTAGGCGGGGGGGCTGTAAATCAGCTCGGTTGCGGCTTGTGCGGACCCACCAACGATCTGCACGACCTTGACCTACCCTACGTAGATGAATAATCCGGGCTAGGTCAGCGAGCCATCGTGCGGCTGACGGCGCGCCGGTAGCCTTCCACAACGATGCGATCGGACCGGATGTCGACAATGGCGTAGGCGTTGTTGTCCAGTCCCTCGCCTTCCACCATGGCCTTCAGGGTGTAGTAGTGGATGTTGTCGATCTGGCTGTACTTGCCCGCATGATGATGGCCCTGGAACACGGCCAGCGTTCGGCCGGACGATTGGAAGACATCGCGTACGGCGGCGGCGTTTTTCACATACGTGCTGCCTTCGCCGTCGAAAAGCTGATGCGAGAAGGCGATCACCGGGCCCTTCGATGCCGCGAGATCCTTCTTGAGCCAGTCGATTTCCGCTTCCGGGATATTCGCATCGGTCCAGTGGAAATTGCACCGCTCGTAGGGCACGCCATCGTTGCGGAAGTTGGCGTCCATGACGACGAAATGGACTCCGCCGCGATCGAATGAGTAATACGAACGCTCGGGATCGATCCCCGTATTCTCAACGTGCGCCAGGACTTCGCCTTTTGCGAACGATTCCATGTCGTGATTGCCCAGTACGTGGTAGCGCGGGCCCTTGAATTGCGCCAGCACGGCCTCGAGCCGGTCGAGCCACCTGACGGCGTCGTCTTTGGCCGGATGGCGTGAACCGTCTACGAAGTCACCCAGTTCGATCACGAAGTCGACCTTGTGCTCGTTCAGGCTGTCGATGCATGCCTGCAGCTTGGCGAGCGACTCTCGATAGTGCCGGATATCGCGCGACTCGTAGTCGGCGTAATGGGAGTCGGTGAGCATACCGAACCGTACGGACGATGGGCCTGACGCCCTTGCGAAACGCGGAATCGTCAATACGGCCAGGGACGTTAATACGAATTCGCGGCGAGAAATGACAGTCATTGAGTGGGCTCCTCTATCTTCTCTAGGAGTGGCATTCCTCTCGGTCTGATTTCTGTTGGCAGACAGGCGGAACGTGTTGAACCGGTCTCCTGATAGTCTAAACGGAGGTTCTGCGGTGAACGGGCGTGTACCTTCATCGAAACAATCGTTTACGCTAGTGAAAACACATCGAGGGGCACGGTTTTCACTGGCGGCCTGTTCTCATGGAGCATTTTTCGAACCTGTTCGGTGGTCTCTCGGGAGAATGTCGCTTCGCCACATCGCTGGCACACCTGTGCCGGGATATGTTCAACCAATACGCGCCGTCCGTTTACAAAGAACACTTCGCTAACGAAGTCGGCTCTGGCAACGGTTCCTCCACATACGTGACAATGAAACACGTTTACCTCTTTGGGATCGCTGTTGTTGCCTATACCTATTGTATGTTCCGGCCTGGAATAATGCCAATTGTTTCAGCTTACGCCTCTGGGCGAACGTACACGCGGCGGCCTTCGACGGTGACGCGTCCTTCGGCCAGCAGGCGAAGGGCAGCCGGGTAGGCCTCGCATTCGGCCTGGAAGACCCGCGCGGCCAGCGTGTCGGGCGTATCGTCGGGCAGTACGGGGACCGCCTGCTGCAAAATAACCGGGCCGTGGTCGTATTCGTTGTCGGCAAAGTGGACTGTGCAGCCGCTCAGCTTCACGCCGTACTCCAGGGCTGCTTCGTGGACCCGGTGGCCGTACATGCCGTGTCCGCAGAAGGACGGTATAAGTGCAGGATGGATGTTCGTGACCCGGTTGGTATAATCCTCAGGAATCGTCAGCCGCTTGAGGAACCCGCCCATGACTACCACCTGGACGCCTGCCGTGCGGCATCGGTCGAAGATGGTCCGGCTGTAGGCATCCTGATTGGCGAACTCGCAGGGCTGAAGCACCTCGGCAGCGATCCCGGCCGTAGCGGCGAACGTCAGGCCGCGCGAGCCGGGCGCACTGGAGATGACCAGCCGGATATCGACCGGCAGGGTTCCGGCGTTGATTCTTTCGAGCAGGTTGCGCAGGGTCGTGCCACCGCCGGAGATGAGGACGGCGATGGGGAGTGGTTGAGCGTTGGGCATGGCCTTATTGTTTCTCCAGGTACAGCGCGATCGCCTCGCCGGCGGCCTTGGCATCGACCGGAATGGTGTCGGCCAGCGGTTTGAAGTCGAGCCTGGTTGCCAGCGTTTCGCCACAAATGTATTCGGAGAACTGCTCGGCCGCGGCGGCCAGATCGGCCGACTCGGTGACCAGTCCGAGGCGAATCCGGTCGGTATATTCCAGATTCATCTCTTTGCGCCGGTCCTGGATGGCGCGGACCAGTTCGCGCGCAAGACCTTCGGCAATCAGCTCCGGCGTCAGTTCCGTGGCCAGCACGACCACGCAACGTTTGCCTTGCGCCGCGGTCCAGCCCGCTTTCGCCTGCAGGCGTACCTGGATGTCGTCCGAGTCGAGTTGCACGGGACCATCCGGCAGATCGAGCGTTACGCGCCCTTGGTCTTCCATTTCGGCCAGCAGGGTTGCGCCATCGGCTTCGCCCAGGGCCTTCTTCAGCCCGGGCAGGCGTTTGCCCAGGCGCGGGCCAAGGCGTTTCAGGTCGGGCAGCACGGTGTAGGTGATGTACTGATCGGCGTGCTCGGTGATCTCGACCGCCTTGACGTTCAGTTCTTCACAGATCAGCGTCCGATGCTGCTCCAGCCAGGCCTGATGCTTCCGATCGGCCAGGACGACCTCGACGCGGCTGAGCGGCTGGCGGACCTTGAGCTTTGCGCCCATGCGGGCGCTGCGGCCCAGGGATGAGATTTCGCGGGCCAACGCCATCTGCTCCGAGAGGGCGGCGTCCATCGCGGCCTCATCGCCGGCGGGATAGTCGCAAAGATGAACGCTCTCCGCCGCCCGGTCGCCGAAGGCGGCGCGGGCCAGGTTCTGCCACATGGCTTCGGTCAGGAATGGGACGAACGGGGCGGCCAGTCTGGCGATGGTCAGCAGGCACTCGTAGAGTGTCCAGTAGGCGTCGCTCTTGTCGGCCGAGGGGCCGGAACTCCAGAACCGGTCGCGGCTGCGGCGCACGTACCAGTTCGATAGTGCATCGACCAGGGCGGTCAGTTGCGCACACGCGCCGTAGTTATCGTAGTTGTCCATGCGCTCGACCACGGCGCGGGCCGCCCGGTTCAGTTCGCTCAGGATCCACCGGTCCAGTTCGCTCCGCTTGGCGGCGGGGCGATAGGTCTTGGCGCGCGCGAGTACGTCGGCGCCCAGTTGACCGACCGGACCGTCGATCTCGGCCGCCGGATCGAAGCCGTCGATGTTCGCGTAGATGACGAAGAAGCTGTAGCAGTTCCACAGCGTGAGCAGGAACTCGGGAATCGTGTCGCGAATCGCCTGCTCGTTGTAACGGATGGACGTCCATGGCGGCTGGTTGGCAAAGAAGTACCATCGCAGGGCATCCGCTCCGTACTTGTCGAAGATCTCGCGCGGCTCGCGGTAGTTCCGCTTGCTTTTGGACATCTTCGCACCGTCCTCGCCCAGCATGAGCCCCAGTACAATGCAGTTGCGGTACGGGTGCGGATAGTCAACTGGGCGGGTTCCCCATTGGCCGTCGTCTGTTGTCTCCTCGCCGAACAACAGCGTGCTGATGGCCAGCAGACTGTAGAACCAGCCGCGGGTTTGGTCGAGTGCCTCGCTGATGAAATCGGCGGGAAACTGGCCGGCGAAACGCTCGCGCGAGCCCGGCTTGTTCGGATATCCCCACTGGGCGAACGGCATGGCGCCCGAATCGAACCAGCAGTCGATCACCTCGCTCACCCGGCGCATCCGCGCGCCGGGCGCCTTCGGCGAATCGTAGGTGACGGCGTCGATATACGGCTTGTGGACCTTCAGGTCGTCGGGCAGTTCGGGGTTGGCCTTCTTTGCCTTTTGCCAGGCTTCGGTTCCGGCAATGCCCGGCTTGGCCAGCAGTTCGTCGTAGCCGGCAACGGCCTCCATGTAGCCGGTCTTCTCGCAGACCCAGATCGGGAGCGGGGTGCCCCAGTAACGCTCGCGCGACAGGGCCCAGTCGACGTTCGACTCCAGGAAGTTGCCGAACCGGCCGTCGCGAATGTGTTCGGGCAGCCAGTTGATCTTCGCATTGTTGGCCAGCATCTGGTCGCGCAGGGCCGTCGTGCGGATGAACCAGCTCCGGCGCGGATACTGGATGAGCGGGTCTTCTTCCGCCCGCCAGCAGAACGGATATTCGTGCAGATACTGCTCCAGGTGGAACAGCAGGCCGCGGCCGCGCAGTTCGCGGCTGATGTCCTTGTCGGCCTCCTTGACCCATCGGCCCTTGTAGTCGGGCGTTTCGTCGGTGAACGCGCCGTCCGGCGCGACCGAGCAGATCAGCTCGGGGCCTTCGCCTTCGGCAAAACGAGCCTGCTCGGCGAGCAAGACGTCGTAGTCCACCTCACCGAATGCCGGCGCCTGATGGACCACGCCGGTTCCCGTGTCGATGGTGACAAACTCGGCCGCCACCACGCGCCATGCGACATGCTGTTTGCCCCCTTGCGTAAGCGCGCCCTGGCGATCGCCGTCGCGGTCGTAGAAGAACGCAAATGGCGGCTGGTAACGCAGCCCGATCAGCGATTCTCCCGACAGGGTCGCTTCGACCTTCAGTTCTCGCTTCGCCTTGCCTGCCACCTCTTCGACCAGGGCCGCGGCCAACAGGATGCGTCGCGACTCGCCCTCGACGCGGCAGACGGCATATTCCAGGTCGGGACGGACGGCCGCGAACTGGTTGCTTGGCAGGGTCCACGGCGTTGTGGTCCAGACCAGCAGGTCCACGTCGGCCAGCTCGCTGTTGGGCGGATCGACCAAGGGAAATCGCACGTAAACGCTCGGATCGGCCACCTCGCGGTAGCCCTGGCCTACCTCGCCGCTGGACAGGGCCGTGCCGCCTTGGGCCCACCACCAGACGATCTTGTGCCCCTGGTACAGCAGCCCCCGGTCGAACAGCGTCTTCAGGGCCCACCAGACGCTTTCAACGTAGCTGCGGTGGTAGGTAACGTAGGCTTCGTCCAGGTGGATCCAGAAGCCGAGCCGGTCGGTAAGCTGTTCCCACTGCTGCGTATATCGGAAGACACTCTCGCGGCACCGGTGGATGAACGGCTCGATGCCGAACTTCTCGATCTCTTCCTTGCTGTGAATGCCCAGGTCCTTGCATACCTCGACCTCCACGGGCAGCCCATGCGTATCCCAGCCGCCTTTTC
The DNA here is from genome assembly GCA_040772845.1 of Thermoguttaceae bacterium. Taxonomy (GTDB): domain Bacteria; phylum Planctomycetota; class Planctomycetia; order Pirellulales; family Thermoguttaceae; genus PWXP01. Next base: position 966,939 of record JAXGXG010000001.1, on the reverse strand, counting down.
GCTCGCAGCGGTATCCACGCATAGTGCGATAGCGGGGGAATAGGTCTTTGATGGCCCGGGTCAAGCAGTGGCCGGGATGGGGCAGGCCGTTGGCGGTTGGCGGGCCTTCGTAGAAGACGAACGGCTTGGCATCCTGCCGGGCAGCCAGCGATTTTTCGTAGATTTGTCGTTCCTTCCAGAATCCGAGGATACTCTCTTCGAGTCGGGGGAAGGAAACTGAGTTCTCCACACGTTCAAACATGGCGATAGCGATTGGCGGTAGGCAGACAATGGCAAAACGACCAATAGACCACGCCGGGGGCGTTTTTGCAACCGGTCCAGCCGGACGTGCAAAGCAAGACAATCTGGCAGCCGCCAGGACGTGGTATTGCACGGCTTGCAGCGCGTGCGACGCCAGTCTCCCCTACGGGGCTCGCGCCCGTTGTTTTGTGCACAAGTTGGCGCCGCGGCTCTTCACCTTCCCGCGCAGCGGGAGGGTCGGGCTCATAGGCCCGGGGGGGGTGCGTGTCCGTCGTAGGCAAAGAACTGGGGGACATAGCGTGCCCCACCCGGCCGCTACCGCGTCCGACCTCCCAGACGGGGAGGTGAAAGGACTGGCCGTTGCTGCACTGACTTGTGCAGAACAACGAGGGGTTCGCACGCCCGGCTATCCCTTGCCTTCCGCCGCGACGATTCCCAGGACGATCGCGCGGAGCTTCGGTTCGGCCTCCGCCGCGATGGCCAGGATTTCCTCGACGGCGACTGGCGCAAGGGCGTCGGGCAGGCACATGTCGGTCACAATGGACAGCCCCACGCACCGCATGCCTCCGTGCCGCGCGGCCAGGACCTCGGGGACGGTCGACATGCCGACGACGTCTGCGCCGATCAACCGCAGGAATCGATACTCGGCGCGGGTCTCCAGGTTGGGACCGGTTACGGCCACGTAGACGCCTTTGTGGGCGACGAAATCCTCGCGCCGGGCGATTTCCAGTACGCGGTCGATCAACTCGCGATCGTACGGCTCCGACATGTCGGGAAACCGCGGGCCGAGCTTGTCGTCGTTCACGCCGATCAGCGGGTTATCGCCCATCAGGTTGATATGGTCTTCGATGACCATGATATCGCCCCGCCTGTACTGCGGATTGATACCGCCGCAGGCATTCGAGACGATCAGCAGTTCGGCGCCCATAGCTCGCATGACGCGGACCGGGAAGGTGATCTGCGTGTGCGAATAGCCTTCGTAGGCGTGGAACCGGCCTTCCATGGCCAGTACGGGAATGCCCTCCAGCTTCCCGCATACGAGTTGGCCGGCATGGCTGACCGCTGTCGAGACGGGGAAATGCGGGATCGACTCGTAATCGATGGTGGCCTCGGTCTTGATCTGCTTGGCGATTCCGCCAAGGCCTGTACCCAGGATGATTCCAATGCGAGGAGTCTCGCGCCAATGGCCTCGAACGACATCGACGGCCTGTTCTACGTGTTTGGCTAGTTCGCGCATCCGCGAGTCCTTCCTGGGCAAGGCCTTGCCGTGTGGGGGTCAGTCTTCGTCGTCGAAATCGTCGTCGAGGTCTTCGTCCTCGTCTTCGTCATCATCATCATCGTCATCATCATCGAAATCGTCGTCGAAGTCCTCTTCGAATTCATCTTCGAAATCGTCATCAAACTCGTCATCGAAATCGTCATCGTCGAAGTCGTCGAGGTCTTCGTCATCTTGACATCGTGGGATTTGCACTGCCGTTGCCGACATGCTGTCTCCCCAATGCCGCACTTCGCGACCGTGTTCAAAACCCACCTGTTCCAACCCGATAGAAACGCCCATGACACACTCCTTAGCTCGAAGGCAACCCGTTTTTTGGACGCACGTCGTCAGCACACCACTCCGCCGACGATTCGGCGGAGTTGGCTTTCGCGCCAACTTTGGTAGTAAACATCGGCAAACCTGTCAAGCACCGTGAACCGTGTTCTGGGCGAACTTGTACTGTTGCCCCGGCAGTTGGGGTACTTTTCGGTGCCTAAGCTCGCCAGATACCCCAAGTTCGGGGTGTGTGGCGGTTGCCGTTCGAGCGTTTTTAGGGCCTTGTGCCGTACGGTCAGTCGTTCGACTGCGACGGCGAAGCGATTCCTGCACGAATGCTGTCGGAATCGGTTGCGTGGCTCGGAGTGATGTGAATGGCGTCGTCAGCCTGGTCCAGCCGATACTGCCGATCGTCGTCCCGAGGCTCCGCCGGCGTTTCGTGTGCTTCGATGGCCTTCAGAAAGGCGAGCAGTTCGGCACTGTTGGGCGCGATTTCCGACCATTCGGCCAGCACGGGCCGTGCCGCCTCGAACTCGCCGTTCGACAGGAGTGTGATCGCAAGCCACCGAAGACAAATCAAGTCGCGGCAGCCGGCGACGTAAGCCGCCTGCAGGTAGCCGAGCGCCTTGGTCCAATCCTGCTGTGCGGCCCGGCATGCGCCTCGAACCGCGTTGGTGAACGCTTTCCACTCCGAGGGCGCAATCGACAAGGCCTCAGCGGCGGATAGGGCCTCCGTTTCGCGCCCGGCACGCAGGTGGAGGTCGAGTAACTGCCGCCACAAACGCGCTGAGTGAATGTGACGTTCCAGCGCATTTTCAAGTGTCTTTCGGGCCGCGTCGTCCGAACCTTCGAGTTGCTGCACCACGCTCAGGCATATCGCGACGATTTCCGCCAGTTCCTTCAAATGCCACGTTTCCAGGTCCACCTGCCCGTAGTTCATGGCCGCTTCGAACGACCGGCGGGCAAGATCCATGCGGTCGCGAAGTTGCAGGTAGTTGCCGGCTGCGAAAAGAAGCTGGCAGTCTTGCGGATGGGCTTCGAGCGCTTGCAGGCATGCCTTGAGTTGCTGGTTGCGCAGCGTGGGATCGTGATCGAAGGTGGGCAGCAGGCCGTAGTAGCCGTCGAGCATGTCCGTACTGCCCGGCTTGGCGGCGGCGAGAGCTGCAAGGTAGGCATTGCGCGCCGGTTCGTGCGAATCGAGGTTGGCGTAGGCGTCTCCCTGGGTGATGAGAAGCCGTGCACTGAGCGAGCCGGACTGCCGCTGTTCCATGGCCACCAGTTCCAGATCGCGTCGCGCCCGCGCGGTGCTCCGCCGAGGATCGTGTTGCGACACATCGCGGAGGATTCGCCCCGGCGCCAGGTCGATTTCCATCCCGGTCGCCTCGGCTGAAGGGCGCACCGTTTCGCGCACGCGACCGGTGAAATGCAAAGCTGGGTCGTTCGGCATCAGACGGATGCGCGCCGCCTGCTCGGCTGACCCTGCCGGATCGAGTGGGGGAATCTCGACCATGAGCATGTACAGGCGGTCGGGGTCGGCCTCTTCCTCGACGAATCGGCGCAACGTTTGGGCCGAGGCGGCCTCCAGTTGTTCGCTTCCGTCGAGCCACAAGATCCATTCGCCCCGGACGTGCTGCAGACACGTATTCCGCGCGTGGGAGAAATCGTCGTTCCAGGGGGAATGGTGGATGGTTGCTCCGCCGGTCTGGGCAACCAGGACCGTTTGGTCGGTCGAGCCGGTGTCGAGGACGACAATCTCGTCGGCAATGGCACGGACACTGTCCAGGGCGGCAGGAAGTGTCTTGGCCTCGTCGCGGACAATCATGGCCACCGACAGTCTGGGCCGGTCGGCCGTTGAGGAGGATGGATTCATCGGACTTCCTCAGGGGGCGTGGTTTCGGAGGACGATCCTCCAGGTGGGGGATTTTATCCGAATTGGCACGACCTGGGGAACCCCGATTTTTTCCAGTTTCTGCTGGTGTGGCCAGAGGTGACTTCTTGCCTCGTTTGCCTATCTTCCGGGTGTGTGCGGGCTTCTGCCGGACGGGACCTGTAAGACGGGGGCCTTGACGCTGCGGCGAGCGGGCTCCGAGAAAACCTGGACGCACGCTATAATTCGTCTCGGAAACTGCTTGGTTGTTTACTCAGAAGGTAGAGAAAGGGCTGTCATGGACGTATTCAATATCGATGAGGTTCCCGCTTTCACGACGAAGGATGGGTCGGAAATCCGCGAACTGCTGGCCTATCGGAACTCGTGCATTCGCAACCAGTCGCTGGCCGAGGCCCGCTTGCCGGTTGGCGCTGCGACCACCCCGCACCGGCACCCGGCTGCCGAGGAGATCTACTACGTCCTGGAAGGCTCGGGGCAAATGCGCGTGGACGAGCAGTCTCGCGCCGTGGGGCCGGGCGATGCCATTGCCATTCCGCCTGGAAGCGATCATCAGATGGTCAATACGGGCGAGTGCGTGATGAAGTTCCTCTGCTGCTGTGCTCCCGCCTATGAACATGCCGATACGATCCTTACCGGCGAGTCGGAATCGTAGGATGGGCGGGCAGGGGATTGTCGGCAAGTGGGAGCCGCAGTGCCGTCACTTCCCGGTCGACTCGACAAGCCGGCCGAACATGACGGCGTTGATGAATACCCGGCTCGCGCCGAGCCAGTAGCCGCGGAAGTTCAGGTTGTGGGCCATCAGCACAACCGTCCCCTTGCCGTGACGTTGCGCAACGATCGAAGCCGTTGCCGACAGTCGTTTCAGGTTCTCCGGCGATACGTAGCCTGCAAGCAGTGGCGCCTTCGTCAACTGCGCGACGGTTTGGTACCGGTTTTTGGCAGGCAGCATAACCATCGTACTGTTGCAGAAGACGGGGAACTCGCGGCGGTGGATTCCCCAGCCCAGCGGATGGGTTGTGTCCAGGTCGCTCATGACAATGGCGCCGCTGAGCAGTTGGAGTTCCGAGTCGGTCTTGTAGGCGGCGTAGTCGCGCCGGTCATCGCCTTCGGCGACGTTGATTGCGTCTTTGAACTCGGCCTTGGCGATCTCGTTTTCGGCGGCCCAGCGCGCGGCTCGCTTGCCGGCAAGCAGCACGCCGCCTGCCTCCACCCAATCGTCGATCCGTTTGGCCATGTCCTTCGAGTAGCTGCCGTCGACCAGTACGAGGTGCGTGTAGCGCGCCAGGTCGCAACGCGAGAACCTGTCGGAGTCGAGCAAGGTTGTGGGCATATGGAACCGCTGGTCCAGCAGGTGCCAGGCCTCGCCGGCTTCGTGCGCGTTGATTCCCGGCCCGACCACAATCGCCACGCGCGGCAGTTCCAGCGGCTTCATGCTGGGGCTGCCCAGGTCCACGCCTTCGTGCGCCAGGCCGCTCTGCGCAGCATGCACGTGAACGTGATCTTCAGAGATGACCTGGCGGAGCAGGGCGAGAACACGCTTCGGCTCAAGCTGTTGGATACCCATGGGCACGACGATGCTGCCGCAGGCGAACTCCTTCTTGCCGCCGCGTGTCGGAAGCGTAAACGGTTGACTCGCCGCGCGCGCCAGGACTCCGGCCTGAAGCAGACGATGGAGTGCGCGCGGGGCGTAGTAGTCGCCCCAGGCGAAGACATAGGCGAATGCAGGTTCGTCCTCGATCGTGGGCGGATCGGCCGGTTTGGGCGCCGATTCCAGCCGTTCGCCTGCCAGACTGTCGGTGAACTGCCGACCCAGCTCGGCATAGGGCAGGCCATAGGCAAGCGGCAGCGTCCAGGCCGATACGTCGTAGAACGTCGTGTCCTCGAAATGGGTGCACGTCTCGAAAATCCCACGCGCAAGCCGATACTGCGGTTGCGCCGTGGGTACGAGCCAGGCTCTGCCCTTCCGGTAGTCGTAGCCATCGACCGTGATATCGCGTACCAGCGGATGAACCTCGATTCCGTGCAGCAGCAGGACGTTCAGGAAATCGCGGGCGCGGGCCGGATCGGCGTCGTCGCCGAAGATCCAGGCGCGCGCCGGCGCTTTGCGTCCCGCCTGGTATGCTTCTTCGTAGAAGCTGCGCTGATAACGCAGCAGTTCCACGCGCATGTCCATTGTGGCGCGCAACGTGGACAATGAAACGAGCACCTGATTGCGAATCGTTGCAGGGAAGGCCAGGTCCCCGTTTGCCGATTCCTGCAGATGCCCCCGGCTGGCCGCCTGCTCGAACAGGATGCCGATGGCGCCGTGTACGTCGGGATAGGTGGAACCTTTGCCCAGGTTGAAGTCGTCGAACCGTTCTCGGGTATAGTATGTCTGGCCCACTTCTTCGAGCGCCTTGGCGTGGTAGCGCCCCATTTCCAAGGTCAGTTCCTGGTTGCGCGCGGGAATCAGCGGGTTCGCACGGCCGGGGACGCCCGGCTGGAAGAAGAACGTCTGGTCCGTGCCCATTTCGTGATGATCGGTCACGACGTTCGGACGCCAGCGATGGAACGCGCGAACGCGGGCGCGCGACTCGGGATGGACCAGCAGGAGCCAGTCCCGATTCAAATCGAACCAGTAGTGGTTGGTGCGGCCGTTCGGCCAGGGTTCGTTGAGTTCCCGATTCTGCCGATCCGATACCAGCACGTTTCCCCGGTTCGCGTTGACCCAGTTGGCGAAGCGATTCATGCCGTCCGGGTTGAGGACCGGATCCAGCAGAATGACCGCGTGCTCCAGCAGGCCGAGTGTCTGCTCATCGGTCGCCGCCGCCAAGTGATAGGCAACCACCAGCGAGGCATTTGCGGCTGAAGGTTCATTGCCGTGCACGTTATAGCCCAGCCAGGCAATGACCGGCAGGTTGTCGGTCACCTCGAACGGTTCGCGAGGATCGCTGAGCGCCAGATGCCGCGCGCGGATGTCTTCCATGCGTTTGAGATTCTTCGGCGCACTGATGGTCAGCAGCACGAGCGGACGATCTTCATAGGTGCGGCCGGTTTCGGTCAGGGTAACGCGATCGGACCGTTCCGCCAGGAGACGCATGTACTGAAGCAGTTTGTCGTGCGTTACGTGCCATTGTCCAACCTCGTGCCCCAGGACGGACGACGGCGTGGGAACGGCCTTGTTGTATTCGACCTTGCCCGGAAGATAGTACTCCAGCCGGCCGACGGCGGAAGAGGCGACCGCGGCTGTATCGGCCGAGGCCCCCGCGACCGCCGCAATCCACAGTCCGACCGCTACGGATGCCGTGAACGTTATTCTGGGAAACGGGTTGGCCAAAGACATGAACCGGGTGCATGACGTCATGGTGATATCCCTTCAGTTGGTGCACTTCATGGCGGTGTGGCGGCCGTGACGCGTCTTGCCGTACCCAGGTGGTGCAGATACAGGGCGACCGCGGCGATGGTACTGCCGGTCAGATTCGCCACCAGATCCCAGCCCGTATTGACGTAGCCGCCCACGTTCGTATTCGGCAGAAGGAGCGTAGCAATGAATTCGACGACTTCGTTCATCGCCCCGAAGCCCATGCCTCCGGCCAGGCATAAGACGAGCAGGCCGAACGACGGCTGTACCGTGACGCCTCGCCTGGCGAACGCCCGGGCCAGCAATTGCCAGCAGATCCAGGTCATCAGACCGAACCCGTACGCATGGACCACCTGGTCGTATTTAAGCATGCCAGGCACGATCCACGCGTTGTACAAGACGTGTGCCTCGCCGTGGATGGGCCAGGAAGCGGGCAGCGGCATCAGGCCGCCTGCCATGTGGGCCAGTCCCCAGATAGCAAGCCCCCAGAGCGAGGCAACGTGCAGCCGCATCTTCCAGTGGACGACCCCGGCCGCCACAATCAGGATGCACATGACCGCGAAATAGAACACGAACTCCTGGTTGCCTGCGATCACGGCAGCGACCAGAGAGACCGTCATGTAAGCACCTGTAAAGGCGACGGCGCCGAGTTCCAAGGGGGACAGATGCGACGGCGCGGAGGGTGCTTGCATGGTCATTTCCGGCAATAGCAGGTCCGCCGGTTCCTTGGGGAACCGATTTCACGACAATCGAGCAACGCCTTTTCGGGCCGAACCGTCATTTTCCCGGGGCTTCACACCTGCCAACCGAACCGTCAACGGTCGGGGCAGGAGTGAAGCTGGGCGATCTTTTGCGACGGCGCATACTTTGCCGCCCAAAAGATGCAGAAGGATCTGGCCGATGGTGCGTGGACGCGACTATAGCGGCTGCACGTTCTCGGCGCACGGCCCTTTCGGGCCTTGGGCTTCCGTATAGGACACCTTCTGCCCTTCGTGGAGTTCGTCGAACTCGACGCCTTCAAGACTCGACGCGTGGAAAAACAGGTCTTTCGGACCTCCTGTGTTGATGAATCCGAAGCCTCTGTCCGTTAGACGCTTGATCGTGCCCTCTGCCATTACTACGCTTCCACAATGATGAATGAAACGGACGCCCTCCGACTCCCGCTGGCCGGACGGTCGCCACCTGTTGACTGCCCAGTATTGTACCTAGCCGCATAGGGCGGTTGCAAGTGGGCCGGAAAACAGCCGGTTCTCGCAACTCATCGGCCGGCGCGAACCGTGGCCAGGTACTCGGACGGGGTCATGAAGATGCAGCCCTTCGACTGGAGGAACCTGATGATCTCGAGAAAACCTTCCCACCGCTGGTCGTTCCAGGCGTTTGGGTGCCCTTGAAGTACCAGATACGTCCTTGATCCAGTTGAAGTACACCGGGTCGTCCTTCTCCAGCGAGAAGCCGATGATCCCGAACGACCCCTTGATCTTCGACGTCTGCAGGAAGTCCGTAATCCGCTGCCATCGCGGCGATACGGGCATCCCTTCGGCCGAGCGATAGGAAACCACGTCATCGAGTTTCAAGATAATTACCTGGGGTGTCTCTTCCCCGTAGGCTACTCGTCCGGCAGGCACAACGGTAAGGGCGGCAAGTGCGATGGACTGCAGGCACGTAAGTTTCACGAGAATCTCCTTGTGTTGGCCGAAACCAAGTGCAGGGCAGGGGCCCATGGTTACAGTGTTGGGGGCGGAAGATTCTATTCTAGCAACCCGGACGGGGTGATGGTAGAATGGGCGTTGATGCGAAGCGAGAATAAGGGAGCCGATCATGCGAGTGAACCGGCGTCGGTTTCTAGGCGCCGCAGGCGCTGCTGCAGGGATGTGCGCGGCTGGGCCCGTGCTCCGGTCGCTTGCCGGGCAGCCCGGCGCCGACGCACCGTATGAACGGGCCAATACCGATTGGCTTGCCAGATGCCGGTATGGGATTGGCGTTCATTGGACTGCCCAAACCGTACCTCGTACGGGCGCGCCAAAACCGTTTCAGAAGGCGGTTGCTGACTTCAATCTGGACGGCTTCATGGCGGCGGTTGAACGGGCAGGCGCAGACTACGTGCTATTCACCGCGGCTCATGCGCTGCAGATGCTTCCTGCCCCGAACGCGGTGCTCGACAGAATCTTGCCGGGACGCACGTGTGAGCGAGACTTGATCGCAGAAATGACCGACGCCCTGGCCGCGAGTGGGAAGCACTCTTATACACGACCCATCAAGATTATTGGGCCGGCGAGATGGTCAACCTGGAGACCCCGGCCGAGAGTCGCTACCTGGGCAATGGCCTGCAATGGTTCGGCTGGACGTGCCTGGAAGATCGCCGCTGGGTCCACACAAAGCTCGATACGCCCATCCCGCCACCCCTCTATTCGGACGAACAACTCCTCCACTTCGTCCGGACATGCAACCGGCACAAGGCCCCCATGACATTCAACGTCGGGATCTATCAAGATGGCGCCCTGGCCCCGGCGTCGGTCGATCAACTTCAACGCCTTGCGAATGCGCTATAGCCGCTTTGCAGATTGCCGAAACTCTGGTCTTAAATGCCGGCGGGATAGTATTGCCCGCGGATTCAGGCGGACACAATGGCACGGTAAACGACTGGCAATCAAGGCAGACATATCCGCCGAGCCATTCAATGGCCCTGGCGGCCTCTTGCTGTCGTGCGGCGCGACGAATCTCCATTCCTAACCATGTGGAACCACACGAGATAAGACAAGCCAGGATCAGCAGATTTCGCCACATTGGTTAGCCCTCATCGCATCTTTGCCGATTGTAACCGGGTTGGGCAAACCAGGCCAGAGCGACAGATGCCGTGTATGAGGGGGGGACGATAGTTGTTGTCCTTGGCGGTCGTGGCAAAGGACGGTAATCGCAGGTCACAAAACGCACCGTTGGCGCCGATTCCATATGGGCGAGAGAAGTCCACCCCTTGGGATCTTGCCTTCAAATCGGGACTGTGCAACAATCGAGCCGAACAATCTAGTCATGGCCCAAATAGTCGCCGTCTTGACAAATACTCCGGTGCGGTATTCGAAATGACAGTCAGAGGGAGCGAGGATATCTGTTGTGTCGTTCCATGTTAAGCGTACATGCCGTCTACTGCAGCATAGCGTGATGGCCGGAATTGTGATCTGTGCTGGGTGCCAATCTCGGGCACCTGATATGAAGGTCGTCCCGCCTGAGGAGGCCCTTTACGGGAAATGGGTATTACCTGAGAGCCTCAATCGACGCAGAATTCGACTTTCTTGTGCTGCGAAGAGTTGAGACGGCCAAACCGGATAGTGCTAACCGGTCTGGAAGCGGTGGGCCACGAAGATGGTCGTTTTGAGACACTTAGAGCCTATCCTGCAACGACGACTACCGGCGTGTTCGGAGGTGTGTTCCTTCAGGTCGGTTATGAGGAGAACGCGAGTCCCTCGCTTGCCGGCAACGACTCTGCGACAACAAGGCTGACAGCGAACTGCTCGGGCAGGCGTATTCCTTTCCCAACGAAGGCAACTTATGCGACCCGATAGAGGCCGTGCCAATCGGCCACAGCAAGGAAAGGCAAGAGCCCGCATTCTGCTGAAGCGGAATGCCGGATGGCTGCCCGGATTCCCTACAGTTACTGAACCGGGCGCGGTTCACTGGCAGGGATGGCCCTGGGAAAGCCCGGGAGAACCGCGGCGTTTTACGATCGATCGGGAGGCCCTGCGTCGCGTAGAAATGACGTTGAGCAAGCTGCTGCACCGATTCCCGCACGCATTACCCAAGATTGTTGAGGACGTTGACGACTGGCAGGCGAGAATGACGCGACTTCTCGAAGCGGCCAAAGGGGCCGTTCATGACGATTGTCCGATCGATGTGCCTGCACTGCTGCGAACGTATCCTTCGAACCGGCGCTGGGGCGACCGCTTTCTGGAGCTTCGAGCTACGCGACCAGAGGCCACGCAGTTGGTCGATGCCGTCGCAATGGTTGCGTTCTCGGGCCGCCGCCGACTCGACATGCAGGCGTTCGATTGGGTCGACGAACATGCGAGTCGTCTCTTGAAGCTCGTAATCGGCGACGAGCACCAGCTCGCCTTGCAGCTCACGTTCTCTACGTTGCGAGACGACGTGGACGCGGACACGCTACGGTTCCTTATGGACCTGATGGCCAGCGAGGCATTCTGCTCAGCGGCTTCGGGCAACGCCTACACCTATGTAGACCAATTGGCAGGGCAACTGAAGAAGTGCGTCTCCGGGCAGTCTTTCATAATCCCAAGCCAACCATGCCAGGAAACACTGGGGGATCTCCTGCGCCGGTTGCTGAACCATCTGTTAACCTGCAGGCCGAAAACACGTCGCGACGTGGGAAATCTGCTTTCCGCGCTTCTGCCGCTAGACCTGGCTGAGAAGGCGGGAACGCTCCAGGCCGATGTCGAGGAGCAGGAAACGCAGCTTCACCGGCTTCTGCTGAAGGCTCAGTACCAGCGAGGCGATTTGTCCGGCGTTATGCCCACAGCGAAACGTCTCGCCGAGTCCGTGGATGCGAATCGCAAGAGCGACGAGACTGCTGCCCTCATGGCGAACGTGGCCTTTCTGTTGAAACATGCCGCGGCAATCGTCGGAGAGCAGCGGCGTTTTCCATGGTGGCGAGGTTTCCTGGCATGCCTGCCACCTGAAGCGCAAACGTTTCGGCTGGGGCTCTTCCGAAATTGGGAGGATTATCGTGCTGGTCTGCACCGATGGCAGCCGCAAGTGGAGGATGATTTCGACCGCCGCTTGAGGATAATCCTCTGCGAAATGGATCGATTGTTTTCGCGCCGCGGGGTCAGTCAGGTAATCGTGAAGCAGTGGCGTGCTCTCCTTGGTGTGGCAGGCCGGCGCCGTGACGATTTTGTGGCCAGCTTGGCGGAAGACGACGACCTCAACAAGGACCACTGTCGTAGCATCGTCAAACTTCTGGAAATGATCGTCTACGATCGTGGCCTAGAAATCGGCCCCCGGCTTCTTTGCTCCCTGGGGGAGTTTGTCCAGGCGACTCCCGACCTCGGCTGGGCATGCCGTATGATCGCCAATCTTGTGGGCGGGCCCGATTGCCATCACTTTCAAACCGAGATTTCGGCTGCGATGGCAGTTTCCCAAGACGGCGCCGAAGCGGCGGCCATTCTCAAAGCGTTGGACGAGAACTACCATATCGATGGTTCTGTTGTGGCACTGCTCGGTTCAAATCTGCCCGACGAGCGCCTGCGCCGGATCGTCCAACAGTGTATCCTGGCGGGGGACAATGAGACGCTCAAACGCTTGGCGACCTCCGTTCAGTTGGTCCTCAACGTCGGGCTCTCGCCCCCAACGCTGCCGGCCAACGACGCATCGTCCGACTGGATCGACCGATACCCGCAGGAACTCCACGAAGTGCTGCAAACTCTGCACGCGAGCACACCCCGTGCAGAGGACATTGCCAGCGGACTTCTGCGTAAGGATCTTCCCGATCCGTCGGCACTACGAAAGGAAGTGGCGGCTATCCAGTCGAAGCTTTCCGTAGCGGACTTCGAGCCGGAGGCTCCTTCGCGAGAACACTTGCGCCGGCGAGCCGAGAACCTCGAGAACTGGATTGACAAGCCGCCCTGTGTCAGCCCCCGCCGGCTGGAGAACCTTGCCACGAAGATCGCACATCGGGTGGACCGGGAACTGGTGGAACGCTACATCGACGCCTGCTATGCCGTTGCCATGCCGGTTCTGCAGGCAGAGACTTGGCCACGGGGACTTGTAGAGCAACTACTGGCGCCGCCGCGAGACCGACTTCTGGCAGGCATCATGCAATTGAGCGAGCCCACCCGCGATCTCGCCATACGCATTCTGCTGAAATCGTGCGAGGCACCGCAGTGCGATTTCCGAGAAGAACCCGAGAACGTGCGATTCCTAAAGACGCTCGAAGCGAAGGGGATTCGTGTCGAACCATGGCTGAACGACTCGTTCGCACTAGCAGGGAAGACGGCCACGGGGGAACGGTATCGGCTGGCATTCACTCGAGACATTGTGGACGTGCTGCTTATGGGGCACCACTTCAGCACCTGCCTCTCGCCCGGGGCTATCAACTTCTTCTCGACCGTCGCCAACGCCATCGACATCAACAAGCAGGTGGTCTACGGGAAGACGAAGTCCGGACGCATTGTCGGCCGTTGCCTCTTCGCCATTAGCGACCAGGGCAAGCTGCTCTCGTATCACCGGTACGCCCATTACGCGGGCGACGATTTCGAGGAGCAGATCAACCGGTTTCAAGTGGAGTTGGCTCGTGCGATGAATACGACGTTGGCCCAGTCGGGCAACGTGTCGTCGCTGGTCGCCAGGAGGTGGTACGACGACGGGCCCGTAGGGCTTGCGGCGGCCTACGATATCCAGAATCCCAACGGATCGATCCGCATGGTGCTGCGAACGGAAAACGTCAGCACCCTTATAGAAAGTCTGACGAAGCTCGTCGGATCGCATGAGACACTTCGCAGTTGCCTGGAGCTGTTGCTCTGGCTGGACGAGATCAAGGAGCGTGAGGAAATCGTCCTGCCGCTTGTCAACGCATTCGCCTTCGACCGCTCCGTACCGTTTCCTCAACGTTTTCGGCTGGCCATGCTCGCACAGCAGGCCGGGGAGGGCGAGATCGCACGCCGGGTCGTCGACCGCCTCGGTGCGAATGCAACCATCGCACGCCTGCGTCGCCTAGAATGGCATAACTCGAGTGGCTATGGGGCCTTCGAGGGGGTTGGTGACTACCGCGAGGTGCTGGAACTGCTCATAGAATACAGTCCCACGTTCGCCCTCCGACTGCTCCGGCAAACCCGCCCGAAAGGCATCCGATCGGACGCCGAAGAGACCGTCTCACTGCGAAAAGACCTACTCGCCGACTGCCACACCCTCCTCGGCCGCCCCTCGACATCCGCCGCCCAATAGAGCCCCGCAGTGCAGTGCCTTCCAATGCAAGTTAATCCTGTAGCTGCCTGACAAAGGCTGCCGCGGGACAAGATCGCACGGTGGCCTTGCTCGCAACTCGGACTTGATAGGCCCAACGCGGGAATGCTTGGGCACGGAAGAGGCGTGGCTGGAGACGCCGGCTACCGACCGACGCCTTCCGTAGTCTTCGGACCTCGTGTAGGGTCGGCTCGCAGCCACCAGCTTGCTGACAAGTTGGCTTCTCTGCGGCGTCTTACTCGCCCCAGATGTCGGCGAGCAGGTCGTGCAGGGCCGGGTCGTGTAGCTTCAGTTCGGCGCGGACAAAGGGGTAGAAATCGTTGCGGTAGAAGAAGGCCTCTGTTCCTTCCGCAAAATATTCCTTGTGGTTGGTCAGTGCGTAATGCGAGACCTGCCGGCCGTTGAATAGCGTCAATCGCAAAAGGGCCCGTAGCACAAAACCAGAGACATACGGCAGAGCGGAGGAGTATCATCGCTGGAAGTAGTCCTCCATCTTATCGAACGCCTTGTTGATTTCGTCCTCGGGAACGCAGAAGGACATACGCAGGTGGCTTTGGCCTGTCGGGCCGAAGGCGATGCCAGGCGTGGTCGAAACGCCACCCTCTTGCAGCAGGCGTTTGCAGAATGCGGTGGAATCCTGCCCTTCGTCGAGCAGGATCTTGGGGAACATGAGGTAGGAACCGTCGGGCTTCACGTACGAGAAGACGGAACTCAGGCGGTCCAGCCGCTCGCACATGAGGTTGCGAGCAGCCTGGTAGTGGCGGCGGAACTGCTCCACGCAATCCTGCGGACCTCGCAAGGCAGCCAGGGCTGCATATTGCGATACGACCGGAGCGCAGATGGCAAACGGAATGTGCGCCTTGTTGATCTGGGGAAGCACCTCTTCGTCGGCGTGCAGGTAGCCGATCCGCCAGCCTGTCATGGCGTAGGTCTTGGTGAACGTGTAGCAGCTCATCACGTTCCGTTTCATCTCGGGGATCGAAGCCATACTGAAGTGCCGTGCGCCGTCGTAGGTGAAATACTCGTAGGCCTTGTCGGTAATCACCATCAGGTTATGCTTCAGTGCTAGGTCGGCCAGTTCGCGAAGCTGCTGTTCGGCAACCACCGTACCCGTGGGGTTGTTGGGCGTGCAGAATAGGATGGCCTTGGTCTTGGGAGTAATCGCGTCACGAATACGATCGATGTCGAGCGTGAATCCCTGCTCTTCGATTGTGGGTACGAAAACGGGGGTTCCAGAGGCGATGATAACCTGCCGGACGTGTGTTGAGTAGGTGGGCGAAGGTCGCCCGGATCGACCACGGCCATGACGGCGGCGGCCAGTCCCTCGATGGCTCCGACCGTGACCATGATTTGCGAGGCATTCGCTTCGATCTGGTTATCTCGCCGCAGTTTCTCGACGATCTCTTCCCGCAGTTCCGGGAGCCCGGCGTTCCCGCTGTATCCGCCGACCAGTCCTTCTCGAATCGCAGCCACAGCGGCTTCCTTGATGTGTTCCGGCGTGTCGGAAGTCGGTTTTGCCCACGACAAGAAAGCGACGTCCTCCACCGCCTGCGAGAGCCGTGTCATTTCGTGGATGGCCGACTTGGGGATGCGGCTGACACGATCGGAGATTCGGGGTTGGTTGGGCGAGGGCATACGATACTCCGTGACGGTGCGACCGGCGAATGAGGCCGAGGAACGCGGTGTCAGAGCTTCCTGGCAGAGAAGCCCGACAGAATACCCTCGCCCCGCATCGCGGTCGGCAGCAGGCGTTTCTCTAGCAGGGCGCAAAAAACAAGGGTTTCGGTTCATGTTGTAACCGAAACCCCTTGGAATGAAACATCTCAGCAGCGGAGGGCATGGGATTCGAACCCACAACCCCGGTCAGGGGGCACCTCATTTCCAGTGCTAAGGAATGCCGCTTTCCGTATTCTATCGTTGTTCCGAACGTTGTCAACATGCCGTTTTCCCCGGTGTTTTTGCGGTTCCGTCACTGGTCCGTTGTGGTGCCGATCATAGTCTGACACAGACTTTGGCAACATTGTTGGCAACATCGGCAACACCATTCTATACGTGATGGCAACGTAGTGCCATGCGATGCAATGCGCCAGCAACATGACGCGATGCTGAACCACTCGGAGTGCCCGACCCGACACACGCACGCACACGCGATGAAAGAAGCTGCCACACCGCACCCGGGCAGCAAGACCCCGGGTGCCCCCCATCGCGCGCCTTTGTAGATGAGGTTCCGCTCCGGGAGTTTTTCGGCCAAAACCCTCATGCATCTTTCGGCCGCGCCTGGACGGAAAATGGCCGTAACCGTCGGGTTTCGGCTGCACCTGATGCGCGGTTGGTTCGATGCGGTTTCGCTTGGGGGGAACGGCCGTGTGAAGATTGAAATAATGTGCAAGAATCTGGAACTGTTGGTTGCCTTTCGCGGCGCGAACACCTACTTTTCTTACGGGGGCACTTGATTCTCAGACATCACGGAGGAAAACATGGAAACCGAAATGCTCCGACCGCGAGACGCGGCCGCGCTATGTGCTGTGACAGTACGGGCGCTGCGCCAGATGGCGCTGGATGGCCGATGCCCACCGCCAGTGCGATACGGCGACGGCGACCGCTGCCCGCTACGCTGGCGACGTAGCGAGATCATCGCATGGCTGGCGAGCGGGTGCAAGCGATGGGAGGGACGTACCGATGCGTAAGACTGCGAGCACACCGCCGACTGCGCCGGGCGTGATAGAGGCGGGCGCGTGCTATTCGTTGACCGAGTTCCGCGACCGGCTGCGGCTGGGCCACAAGGGTATTGCTGCCATGCGTAGGGCGGGCCTGCCGATTCGACGATTCGGGCGGCAGGGGTTTGTGCTGGCCGACGACGCGCTGAAGTTCATGGCGGGGCTGCCTACGGAGAGCGGCGCGATTGCTGGATTCAATAACACCTAAAACAAAACACCCCGCGCAAGCTGGCGGGCTGCGCGGGGTAGGAATGGAGATTCACAATGGATTGTACGCTTGAACGTTATCGGGTGCAAGAGGTACCGATTGACAGTATCGACCCCTCGCCCGAAAACGATGATCTGTACGGGGCCATCGAGCATGACGAACAGATTGACATTCTGATTGAGAGCATCCGCGAACGCGGCCTGGAAGAGCCTATCGTCATAACGCGGGACAACTTCATCTTGTCCGGGCATCGGCGATACTACGCGTGTAAACGCTTGGGGTGGACGCACATTCCGGTTTCCCGCCGGCAGGTGCGACGGCTGGCGAATCCCGAGTTCCACCGCGAGTTGGCGACGTTCAACACACACCGAATCAAAGGTGTGGGCAGTTTGCTACGGGAGTCCCTGCTGCGTCAGAACACGGGCGAGGACCTGTACCGCGCGATCGTGGAGCACCGAGACGCGGCTACGAAAGTTGACGCCGAGTTCCTCACGGTCGATGGCGATAAGGACATTGAGCCTGTCGGGGCCGGTCGGCAGGAGTTCTTGAAAGCCGCGCAAGCCGTCATTGAGGATTTGCGGGACTACTGGCCCCTGAGTGTACGGCAGGTGCATTACCGGCTGCTGAACAACCCGCCGATGACCCTCACGCCTAAAGGCGGCAAGTTCACGCGAGACCACTACCTCTACAAGAACGACAAGAAGTCGTACAACAAACTGGTACGGTTGCTGACCTCGGCACGCTATCACGGGCAGGTGTCCATGACTGCAATCGACGATCCGACCCGACCGGTAGTCGTACCGAACGGGTGGAGTACGGTGGCGAAGTACCTTGAAGATGAAATGAGCATCTTCCTCGCAGGCTACCACCGGGACAAGCAGAATGGCCAAGCGCGGCACATTGAGGTGTTTGCCGAGAAGAGCACCCTGTACCGGATCGTGGAGCGGGCCTGCGAGCCGTACTACGTGCCCTTCAGTATTGGGCGTGGATTCTGTTCCATTCCCGTGTGGCGGGATATGGCAAAGCGGTTCCGCGAGTCCGGGCGCGAGGCGATGAGCCTGATCGTTGTGAGCGATTACGACCCGGAGGGGTTGGCCCTGGCCGATGACGCGATCCGGTCTCTGAAGCTGTTCGGGGTCGATGCCGACTACCACCGGGTAGCTGTGACCCGCGAGCAGATTGACGACCTCGACTTGGCAAACGACTGCAACCCCGCAAAGGAATCGAGTACCCAATATGCCGCGTTCGTGAAGCGTACCGGGGGCGCGGATACTTGGGAGTGCGAAGCCCTGCCGCCTGATTATCTGTGCGAGCAGATCAAGAACGCCATCGAATCGAACATGGACATGGACGTCTACGAGCAGGTATGCGACGAGGAACGCGCCGACTGCGATGAGTTGGCGCGGATCAAGCGGACCCTGGCATCGGACCTTCGGTTTTAACTTTTCCATCTAGACTCAAAAGTTGCCGATGACCTGTAACGCCTGGGTTCCCCAATCGCTTGACCCGAACGCCCTGCTGGAAGAGCATGGGCTGGCCCTGGGCGAGCGGGTGCTGTGGCTAGGGCATACGGTTTTGACGCGGCTGGTAGTTGACCCCCGATGCCGAGACGCAGGGGAAGCGCCGTTGTCTGCGGCGATTCTGCGCCGGACGCTTGGGTGGCGATACCTGGCACCGGTACGCGAGTTGGCCGGACGTCTGGGCTACGTGCTACACGACCGGAGTTATTCCACCGGTCGATTCTCGCAAGGTTATCGGATCGGCCGCGAGTACGTTCATGCTCGACTGCGGCAGTACACCATCCGAGATGCCGGACTGCTGGAGAACATACGCCGCGAGCGGGAACGGATGGCCGACGAGCAGGCGCGCCGGCTGGCAGAACCGGGGTCTACCATCTCGCGCCAAGTGTTCGAGCACCTGCGGCAAAACCTGGACCGGCTGCGGATCGACCGGGTTGAACCGCGCAGCCCAACGGAGCAGATCATCATCGACCGAATCCGGCGACGTGCAAGCTGGGCGAAAGTCTGCGAGTACGGGCGGCTGCACACGGCGTTGACCTCACTGCCCCGGAGGTTACGGCAATACCTGCGTGTGGACGGGCGCAGGCTGGCAGGCGTGGACATAGGCGAATCGCAACCATTGTTTGTGGCATTGGGCCTTGCGTCGAACACCCACGGCACCGCACCACCACACCACACCCCGGCTGCCCAACCCCACCCCACACCACACCACCGGGCACCTCCCCTTATGTTGCACCATGATTACCAAACCGGTAATGATTCAGGCTACGCACACCGGGGGGAAAGTCCTACTATGTTGCACCATGCCACCGCCGACCTGGGCGACTGGCTGGGACTGTGCGAGCGACGTGGGCTATATCAGGCTGTTGCGGACCTGCTGGCCGTCGAGCGTAAGGCCGTCAAAGAGTCTGTAATGGCCGCGTTGTTCGGACGGCCAGAACACCGGACGCGAGCAAGCCGAGCGTTAGAACGGCTCTTTCCGGACACCTGGGCGGCAATACGGGCGACGAAGCGAGAGTTCGGCTATGCTTCGCTTGCCCATGCGGGGCAACGGATGGAGTCGGCCTTCGTGTTCGGGCGTTGTATCCCGCGACTCATGGCCGAGTACAAAAGCCTGCCCCTGCTGACGATCCACGATAGCATTGTCACCAGCGAGGGGAACGAGCAAATTGTCCGGGACGTCATGGCCGACGAGTTCGCGCGGCTGGGGTTGCACCCGACGTTGACGGTGGAGCAGTTCGCCCAAAATCCGAAACCAGTTGACAAGTAGGAACTATTCCGATAGAATCCAAAACAAAGGAACACCGATGACCTTCAGCGAACAACTGCGACGTGCGATTGAGGCCGACCCGAGAAGCCGGTACTGCCTCTGCAAAGAATCGGGCATGAGCCCCGCCGCGATGAGCCGATTTATGAACGGCCAAGCCGGCTTGACGACCACCAGTCTTGACGCGATTCTGCCCGTCCTGGGGCTGGAACTGAAACCCACTACTACCCGAAAACGAAAGGGGAAAAAATGCCGACCGACGTAAAGGTTCGAGTTGCCACATGGGGGCCGGGCCACAAGCTCATGCTGCGCTGGACCGATCCCGACACCGGCGAACGACGCGCCGAGACTTCAGGCACGGACGATCCGGAAGAGGCTGCGAAGAAGGCGGGCGTGCTGGAGCAACAACTCCGCGATGGCTCCTATGTGCCGTCCATGCAACGCCGGCGACGAAAGGCTACGCCGCTCACCTGGGAGGATTTCTGTCTGCGGCATGAACAGGTGGTCCAACCCGGCTTGGCCGACAAGACGGGGCGCATCTACCGCACCGTGTTCGGGAGCGTGCAACGGCTGACCGGCATCAAGCGGTTGACCGATCTGCGCGCGGAACGCCTGAGTGCATATACGGCCGCGCTGCGGGAGCAAGGACGATCCGAGTACACGATTAAGTCCTACCTGGCGCACTTGCGGGCCGCGCTGGGGTGGGCGCAGGAGATCGGCCTACTCAAGACGGTGCCGAAGTTCCCGAAGGTGGTTCGGGCGAGGAATGGTAAGGCCATGAAGGGCCGATGCCTTTGCGAAGAGGAAGTGGAGAAGATGCTTCTGTCTGTGAAGTCGGCCCTGACGGAACGGCCCAATAAGCAGAGGCGCGAACCGAAGGCACCGTCGCCCGAAGTCGTGGAGTCGTGGCAGTACCTTCTGCGCGGACTGTGGACCGGAGGGTTCCGCTTGGATGAAGCCCTGCACCTGTCGTGGGACCGGCGAGACCGGCCCTGCATCGACTTGACGGGGAAACGTCCGATGCTGTGGATACCGGGCGACTGCCAGAAGTCGGGTAAAGACGAGTTGTACCCGCTGGCACCGGAGTTCTGTCAGCTTGTCCTGGCCACCCCGCCAGCGCAGCGCCGAGGCCGAGTGTTCCGTCCCATTGGGGTACGAGGCAAGACCGGCCAACTGGGGATGGAGTACGTTTCGGATGCCATCACCCGAATCGGCAAGCAGGCAGGTATTGCGGTATCCGAGACCACCAAGCGGGGGGCTGATGGCAAACCCCGCCGTGTCGTGAAGTGGGCCAGCGCGCACGACCTGCGACGTGGGTTCGGCGACCGCTGGAAGGATCGAGTGCTGCCTATCGTCTTGCAGTCCATGATGCGGCACGAAGACCTTAACACCACGCTGAAGTACTACACGAGCCGAAACGCCCAAAACACCGCCGAGACCATTTGGGGAGCGTTTGAAGAGGCTGTTGGCAAAGACTGTGGCCAAGAACCGACCGGCATCACTACCGACCCTGGACCAGGGAAAGACGCAAACCTAGCTGAGCAAAGGGCTTAGGAAGCTGGGGAACTAGGATTTGAACCTAGACTAACTGATCCAGAGTCAGTCGTGCTGCCGTTACACTATTCCCCAGTAAGCCGCATTGCGTCCAGCCGTGGCATCGGCTAAGTTGCAGTGATTTGTTTAAGCGTATAAGCCAAACGACATTTCGTCAAGGGGAGCCTTGCGAACGTAACAGATCCACGGGAAACTCGTTTCCTTCGGTTCTCAGCGCAGATAGCCTCTGCCGCAGTATCGGCACACGGCGTGCGACGACTACGATGCAGCGTCTCCCCCCAATGAACGGTGGAAGCAGAGATTGGTTTGCCATCGGGGAGACCAACCGTGCTTTGACGCACCCCCTCTCTGGATAAGAACACCAAACCACAGGTGCTATCGTGGCAATACTACGGGCGTTACAAGGCGCGAACCCAGGGCAGTTGTTCCCCCTGGAGTGCGAGCAGGCGATCCTGGGACGGCATCCGGAGTGCGACATCGTACTCGAATCGGGCGCGGTCAGTCGTCACCATGCGCGGATTCTATCGCTCGATGGCGAGTTCTTCGTCGAAGACATGAACAGCCGGAACGGCACCTTCGTCAATGGCCAGCCGGTCGAAGGTCGGCATCGCCTCGATGAGGGGGACCGACTCAGCGTATGTGACTTGGTGTTTGTATTCCACCGCCGGCTTCCTGGGGCCCGCCCGGAAACCGAGGACGAACTGGGCCAGACGTCCGGCATCCTGTTCGACGATGGCGGAATACCGTCCAACTCGACCATCATGTCGAAGGTGGACGTGTCGAGCGGTCCCACGGCCTTGAGACTGGAGGTGAATGCCGAAGCGAAACTCAAGGCGCTCATCGAAATCGCCCAGAATCTCGGTACGGCGCTAGCCGTCGACGAGGTGCTGCCGAAACTGCTCGACAGCCTGTTCAAAATCTTCGCGCAGGCCGATCGCGGATTCGTCGTCCTGCGCAGCCCGGCAACAGGGCGGCTCATTCCCAAAGCGGTCAAATACCGGCGAATCGACGATCAGCAGACTATCCGAATCAGCCGCACCATCATCAGCAGCGTGATGAATGCGAAAGAGGCCATCCTCTCTGCCGACGCCGCCAGCGACTCGCGTTTCGACCTGGCCGACAGTATCGTGGATTTCCAAATCCGATCGATGATGTGCGCGCCGCTGGTCAGCGGATCCGGTGAGGCGCTCGGCGTCATCCAGATCGACACGCTTGATCAGCGCAGCCGGTTCAGCCGCGAAGACCTTGACGTGCTGGCCAGCGTCGCCTGCCAGGCGGCCGTGACCCTCGAGAACGCGCAACTGCACGAGACAGTTTTGCGCGAGCAGGTGTTTGAGCGTGACCTGGCTCTCGCCCATGAAGTGCAGCGAGGTTTCCTGCCGGCCGAGTCGCCGGCCATTCCCGGCTACCGTTTTTTCAGCTTCTACCAGGCTGCGCGTCAACTTGGGGGAGATTACTACGACTACGTGGCCCTTTCAGGCAACCGAACGGCGGTCGTGGTGGCCGACGTTTCGGGAAAGGGGATCGCGGCATCGCTGTTGATGGCCAAGTTCTCGGCGGAAACCCGTTTCTGCCTTGCTGCAGAACCTACCCCTTCCCGCGCGATCACGCGTCTGAACCGGGTGTTTTCCGGCAGCGGCTGGGAGGACCGATTCATTACGCTGGTAGTGTGCGTACTGGATCCGAAGCGACACGAACTGACGGTTGTCAACGCCGGTCATATGCCTCCGCTGTTGTGCACCGCATCAGGAACGGTGGAACCGGTGGGTGAAGATTGTTCGCAGTTGCCGTTGGGAGTCGCTGCCGATGCCGATTACCCGCAGACGGTGATTCCCCTATCTTCCGGCGACTGCATCAGTCTCTATACCGACGGGATCACCGACGCGATGAATCGGCAGGAGCAGTCGTACGGAGAACAGCGTCTTCTGGACCTGCTGAAGATCAACAACGAGGGGGCCGACCGTATTGGACGCGCCATTCTGGACGATGTGAAGCAGTTTGTCGGCGAATGCCCCCAGATCGACGACATGTGCCTCGTCTGTTTCGGCCGCGAGTCGGAGTGAATAGTCCACGGTGCAAGCCTGCGGCCGGGCCCGCCCCTGGCTCCGCCAGATGATTCATCTCGGCAGGGTAATGCGAGGTCGCCTGATGGCGGAATACACGGCAAGCGGCATGAGAGTCGGCATTGCCACACCTGACGAAGCTCTGCGGGGCAGCATAGAAGCATCGCCTGAGACACGAGGGGCCTCCGGTTGCAGGGCAAGCACCGGTTCAGCGACATCGCCGTTCATTCCATGCACGAAACGCGGAATACGGCCGGCGGCGCGCCGCCCCACGTGGCCAAACACTCGATGTGAATGGCGTCGGTCACTGCCGGTTCGGATAGATCAATGATGCATAACGTCTGATGATTATTGTCGCATTCCGATAAGACGCGGCCTTCTGCGTCCAGAATGCGAAAGGCGCGTACACAAAAGGGAATCTCCCGCTCTGAATGGCCCAGCAAGACCGACTCCATCGGATGATCCCAGTCGGTGTCGAATACCAATTCCACGCGGCGGATGGTCTGCGGCCGGTCCCAGCGCAGCGACAGGGTAGGGCAGGGGTCCCCCGGCTCGGCAACCCAGGCGCCCGGCGTCACGGTCGGACGATCGACGCCCGATACGACCTGCCGTGCCTCGAAGCACGCCAGTGACGGATCGACTTGCATGGCCAGATTGCGACCACCGGGCCGCCGTTCCGGCAGCCAGAATTCAAACGTATCGATCCCGAAATCCCCCTCCGGTGCTTGCGTGCGCGATTCGGTCACCGCCCGGTTCGCCCCGTGCTTCAACGCCAGAACACCGGTCACACGCCGGTCGCTCAGCCGGACGCGCACCTGTGGCTGGGCCATCAGACACACGAACAGGTACTGATCCGCGTCAATGGCCGCGTCGAAGTCAACAGTCGTCCATGGTCCGGCCGGGTTGGCGATGGGAGCACCGCTTTCCGCATCAGTGCAGGAGGAACCGCACTCGACCGTCTTCGTGGTCAAGGTCACGTCGGGCGTATAACTACCAAGCCGGCTGCACTTTCGCAACTGGAGCTCCAGTTCGGCCGGCTCGTCGGCCTCAACCAGAAAGCGGAAGGCCGGCACGCGACCGGCAGCCACAGGCAGAAGCATGGCCCACGACGTTTCCAGACGCAGCCACGCCTGCGATGGCGGCAACTCCCCCAGCACAAGACTGCTGCTCGCATCGACCGCGGCCTGCCGTGCGAGGTCGTTGGGGTCATCCCCTGCGACACCGGGAATGTATTGCCCGGAGCGAATCAGGCGTTGCTGCAGTTGTTGCATGCGGCCCGGCTGGACCAGATCGCGCGGACGGGCCGCCGTTTGTCGGCACAGGGCGGCCGCCATACCGACGGCCTGGGCGCCGTGGGCGCATGTGGCCATCACGCGCGACGAAGCAAATGCCACGTGCGACGCACTGATGATCCGCCCCGCCAGAAACAGGTTTTCGATGTTGCGACTGTAGAAACAACGATACGGAATCGCGTACACGCCCTTGGAATGCCACTGGCAGCAAGAGGGCTGCTCGCTGAACACACCGTCCGCCGGGTGCAGATCGATCGCCCAGCCGCCGAAACTCACGGCGTCGTCATGCCGGCGCTGCTCGACCACGTCTTGCTGCGTGAGCATGAAATCCCCTTCGAATCGCCGGCTCTCGCGCTTGCCGGGAATCGTTCCGACCCATTCCAGCGTCAGATTCTCGGCATCCGGGAACTGGCCGGAGTTCTTGATGTGATCCCACACGCCATAGACCACGCGCCATAGCTCCCACTTGATGCGTTCGGTGTCGTGCACCGTGTCCAACCGCCCGCCATACTCGATCCACCATAACTCACATCCCTGGTCCCGCGTGTTGAACCGCCGGTATTTGGGGATCTGTTCGATATCGGTCAGGGCGAAGGCAGGTGCGGTGAATCGGATGGGCCGGCCGGCATCCTTCGTGTAGAAGTAGAGCGAATGCCCCAACAGTTCACGGTTCGCGTCGATCGGCGCCAGCATCTCGCCGAACTCGGCGCGGGCTTCCGCGCCCATGCGGAACGCCGCGCCGGCCAGGAATCCGAGCACGCCGTCGCCGGAGGCGTCGCAGAACAACGGGGCCTCTGCAATATACATCGTCGAGTTCTGGCTGCAGAAGCCGCGGACGGCCGCGATCGTTTGGGGATCGTGTTTCGCCACCTCGAACACGGCCGTGTTCAGCAGGAGCGTGATGTTGGGTTCCGCAAAGACCTTCTCCAGCAAGATTATGTCGAACAGCAGCGGGTTTCCCTCCGGATTGCGGGCCATGTTCTCGACGAGAATCTCGTCGATCACGCCCCCTTCGCGCGCCCACCGATTGTTGTTGCCCATGTGGCTGGTCGCGCCAAGCACCCAAAGACGGATTTCGCTCGATGCGTTGCCTCCCAATACGGGGCGATCTTGTATCAGTACGATCGAAATCCCTGCCCGGGCCGCAGTAATCGCGCAGCATATTCCCGCTATCCCGCCGCCGACAACGACCAGATCGGTGCGGAGTGTCTCCGTTTTCAGCGTACGACAAGATTCTGCAACAGACTTCAGCATAGACGATCCCGGTAAACGTATCGAGAGCAGATTCCAATGACAGCGGCAATCAACAGCAACACGCCGGCGAAAACCCCAAGCACCGTGCGCGACTGGGCGTCGAGCATCGCCAACACGGCCATCAGGACGCCGCACACAGAAAGCGCCCAGGCAACGACAACCGCCGGCAATCGACTCGCCTTCACCGAATCGGCCCCCAGCGAAGCCTTGCGATGCTCCGCTTCGAATGTCTGCACTCGCTGCCAGCCGACAGCCGTGCGAGAACCAGTTCGCTGCAGAAGGCCAAGAATCACCACCGGCAAGAGAACGCCCAGGAAGACGTCCACCGTCCGTGCATTCTGTTGCGCGAATTGTACGGCAGGTTCAAAGCTGGCAACATTCGCCAGCCGGCCGTCCGGGGCAAGACCGAACTTCACCACAAAGCCCAATAGGAAACACACACCGGCCGTCACAAATACCGCCCGGGCGTCCACACGGCGAGAAAACAGTCCCCAAAGCGCCGGCGCGAGCAAGGGCCCGACCAGCAGGCTGGTGACACCGACAATCACCCGCTCCGCGCCCCCCAGGTGCGGAATGGCCAGGGCAATGCCTAGCAGGACCGCCCCGAGCAGAATCGTCCACGCGCGGCCCACCCACACCAACCGTCGCTGGTCTGCACGCGGATCGAGCAGGCCATGGTAGATGTCGCTCGTCAGCACGCCGGCGAACACGTTCAGTTGCGATGACACCATGCTGGCCGTGGCCGAAAACATCGCCGCGACCATCACCCCAACCATGCCGGCCGGAAGCACCGATCGGCAGGCAAGGATGTACGCCTGCTCGGCCGCTGCATCGACAGCCGCCTCGGTAGCTCCGGGGCCAATAGGCGTCTGGACTCGCCACAAAAGCGGCGGCAGCAGCCAAACCAAGGGGCTTACCAGGTACAGCACGCCGAACAGGTAACTGCTGCGTTGCGCATCACGTGGATTGGGCACACAGAGGAACCGCTGGACGAACGCCCATTCGGCGCCGACCATGAAGAAATGGATGGCGGCCCATCCGGCCAGAAAGAACCATGTATAACCACCGCCGACCGGCAGAAAGAAGCCCTTTGGCGCGCTTTCCACGAATGTCCCCACACCGCCCACCTTCATCAGAAGCATCGGTACGACGAACAATACCGCCAGGTTGAGCACCACAAACTGCAACACATCGGTCATGAGCACGGCCCACAGCCCGCCAAGCATCGTGTAAAGCACAACGACGCCCCCGAACAGCACAATCGCCCACACAAGCGACAGGTTCCCGGTCGCCGGATCGCGCAACGGGTTGCCCTCAGCCAACGGCATAAGCGTGGTAAGGATCAACGCCAGCGCATACATCGCCACAGCAACGCTCACGATGCGGTACACCATCATCGACCACGTGTAGAAATGCAACGCAGCACTGCCGTAACGCATGCGAATGAACTGGGCCGGCGTCTCAATGCCCAATTGCTTCCACCGGCCGGCGACGAAATACCCGACCGCCAGCGCCGCTATGCCGTAACACAGGTTGATGGCCACGGCCACCAGTCCGAACTTGTAGGCGATTCCACCCCACACAACGAACGTACCGGCCGAGAACATGGTCATGAACCCGCTCAGCCCGCTGGCCCACCAGGGCGACCGGCCCCCGGCGGCAAACATGTCGGACGCACTCCGATTCACACGCGCGAACAGTAGCCCCACCGCCACAATCCCGGTCATATACACCATCAGGACAAGATAGTCGACGGTGTTCATGGTAAGCGATGGACGTTGCAGGTATCGGATGGTCTCCACAGCGCAGCAGAGCCCCCCGGAGGTTGCCCAGTCGCCGGACAGCACTCCATTCTATCAGTGGCCCCCCGACTCGCCAACGCATAATTGCGTAAACATTCTTGGAAATTACGCCATCGTGTGATCGTGTTTCCATGCAAAGGCGGCACGATACTCCAGCATCGCCGATCCGGCGCCGAGTTTGCCTGGCGATGCTCTTCCAGCAGCGATACGCGCCACGTTTCGCCATTGCGCTTCTGGTGGATGGATACTCTGTCGCCACCGGTTTGGCGGGATGAACCCGGATTATTCATCTACGTAGGGTGGGTCAAGGTCGCGTAGATTGTTGGTGGGTCCGCACAAGCCGCAACCGAGCTGATTTACAGCCTGCCGCCTGGAACGAGGACGACACCGGCGACCGATGACCCACCAAGGAAGCGGCTTGTTTGACCCACCCTACCTATCGTGAATAATCCGGGTGAAGCCCATCCTGCCGAGATGCGAAGTTCCAAGCCCCCAACGGGTATATGCATTTGATCTAGCACCAACGGCTACTAGACATGTATCTCGTTCGGGGAGTATAGTACAGACAGTCTGTGACTAGCATTTCATGCAAGGAATTCTGTCCAAGCAGTCAGAAAAGCATCGATGACCGAGCAATTTGACCCATATTACAAATGGTTGGGAATCCCGCCGGAAGAACAGCCGCCACACCATTACCGGTTCCTCGGCCTACGATGCTTCGAGGGCGACGCCGAAGTCATCGAGTCGGCAGCCGACCAGCGGATGCTCCACCTTCACACGTTCCAGACCGGTCGGCGCTCGGTGGAGTGCCAGAGACTGCTCAACGAGGTCGCGGCCGCTCGCGTATGCCTGCTCAATGCCGATCAGAAGAACGCCTACGATACCCAATTACGCGACAACTTGCCAACCGCTGTCCAGTCGGTTGTCGTTACCCCCACAGCCACCGCCGTGCCGGTAGTTTCCGCTGAGCACGCCGGGGTCGAAACAGCCGCCTTGCCGGCCATCCAAACCAGTCGCGTCCGGACCACAGCATCGCGAAGCAAGTTCCCTTGGTTATCGGTCGCACTGGCCTGTGCCGGTCTCGCGGTGCTGGCGATCGTTTTGTGGGCCCTTACCAGTGCAGTGAATTCCAGGCCGGCTCCGGAGCAACGCATTTCCAAAACACAGAAAACCAACACCCTCGGAATACGTCTGATGCTCATCCCGCCCGGCGAGTTCGATATGGGCGCACCGCAAGACATGGTCGAACGAGCAATCCAGGGAGCTACCACATCGCAGGAGGTCGAACGAGCTTCGTCCATGGGACCGCAACGCCGAATCAGGATCACCCGACCGTACTACCTCGGGAAGCATGAAGTCACCGTGGGCCAGTTTCGCCAGTTCGTGGCGGAAACCGAGTATCTGACCGAAGCCGAGCTGGACAAGGGCGGCCAGATACTCGATGAAGCCTCCCGCAACTGGCAGTTCACCCCGGAGGCCAACTGGAAGACCCCAGGAATCGCCCAAACCGACGACCACCCTGTCGTACAGATTGGCTGGCTCGACGCAGCGGCATTCTGCCAGTGGCTCAGCCAGAAGGAGAAGGCTTCGTACCGTTTACCAACCGAAGCCGAATGGGAATACGCCTGTCGAGCAGGAACAGACACAGCCTACACAACGGGCGAATCGGCCGAATACGTATACGAAACGGCCAATCTGTCGGGCGACCGCGATGTTTTTCCACAGACCGCGCCGGTCGGCCAATTCCTCGCCAATCCCTTCGGGGTTCACGATATGATCGGGAATCTGTGGGAGTGGTGTCTGGACGATTACGATCCCGACTACTTCCGCCGTTCCGCCGTGGAGAATCCCCGCGCGGTCGGGCCAGGCGACCGGCGTGTTCTGCGCGGTGGTTCCTGGACCGACGGCGCCCACCGACCTGATACGCGAGCCCCCTTGTCCAAGCTCAACGGCCAGTCCGCCAACCGCGGTTTTCGTGTCGTCCTGGAGATTCCCTGATCGACGCCATGGACCGTTTCGCGCCTTCACACTCCACACGAGCGAGAACCACCAGGCTATCGTTTCAGAGCACCGTTTGGCAGTTCTGGCCTACGGCTGCCGCCAAACACGCACGTAGTCGACGTCCATGCTAGTCCCGTCGATGGCGTCGGTCACGGGTCCCGCCCATTTGATGACGGCAGAGCTGAGGAAGACGGAAGCATCGGCGTGAGCGAAGAAATTGGACTCACGACGGATTTCTCTGCCCTTGAAATACCAGACCAATTCTCGCTCGGTCCACAGGAATCCGAACGTGTGGAACTCCTTGCTGAGCGGCTGGTCGACCTCGATGTGCTGTGCTTTCGTTCGTCGAACCAGATCGCCATCCACCCAGTGAATGTTCATGTTGATCTCGTTCGGATAATGCCCCTCGTTGATATCGCGTTCTTCAGATCGGCTCCAGGTAGAAGTCGTCGACCTCGACCGAAGCGCCTTGCTGCAAGAAATTGACCGCCACCAGCAAGCGGGTCTTGCCGCGGCGCTGAAGCACCGTTCCCTCCACACCGGCAAACGGTCCATGCTTCACGCGCACGCGGTCTCCCGGTTCCAGCCGACTCTCGACGGTCAGCGGCGCACCCGATGCGATCAACTGCTGGATCTGCCGCAAGTCGTAGACCAGCGTTTCGGTATCCTCGACATCCAGAATCCGTGAAATACGATTGGTTTGCAGGGTGCGCAACCGCTCGTCGTCATCGCCGAACAGGAACATGTAGCCGGTGAACAACGGGATATAGGATGCGACTCGCCGGCCGCGCATCACGTTTTCCTTGGCGATCAGCGGCAAATAGAACGGCACGTTGGCCCCATGCAGGTCACGAGCCAAGGCCTTCTCCTGCCTCGCCTTGGTATAGAGCACCCGCCAACGCCGATCGTCTTCCGGCCGATCTTGCTCATCTAGTAGGTTTTCGGGGAAAATACTTGGTTCTTTTCGAAGAATCGGCATCCGCAAACTTCCTGACTCTGTAGTGCGAAGCGCTCTATTGTACTTTGCTCGCGCGCACAAGCAAGACCGTCTCGAGCTTCCCACCAGTCGGTGAAGCGAGCACTTTGGCCGCCTTGGCTTCGCCGAGAGCCTGAATGATCCCGGCCGCATCCCCCTTCAGCGGTTTCACAGCAACAGCATCACACAAGCCTGCAGAATCGCCCTCGGAACGATTTCGGCGCCACCCGAGGCTTTCGAGGATCGAATCCGGCAGCTTCGCCCGATCGATTTCAACCACGTGGACATCGATCCGGATGGACGGCGCCCGGTCGGTCAACGAGCGCAGGACATGAACCTCCTGCTCCAGACTCGCAAGACGCCGGGCCAGTTCACCGCGCAATTCCTCCATTTCGCGGCGCACAGCCTCGGCGACTGGTCATCGCACCTACCGCCGCAACACCCCGCCCGCCAGCAAACACTGTGCCGCCTAACGCAAAGCGCGTCGTGCGCCCCGAGTTGATCTGCCACCATCCATCTGCTCCAGAAGAGTCTTCTGTCGCCTGACAACCGTCTCAATCACAGCAAGTCCAGCAGCCACCCCCCCTTCGTCAGGAGGGAGTTTTTTCCTTCCCCACCAGAACTCCGATGCTCATGGCCTGATGCATTTTCTGAAGAAGAATACTGAGACAACGCGTCAGGAAACGGACGTCTCCTGCATTCATCCTCAGGTCATGCACGTCGCTTTTAGAACAACTCAACTACTCATGCTCAGAATGTGTCGCGGGAAGTTGACAAATCCGCCATCACTTACACATAATAGCGTCCGCCATTAGTGTTGCCTACTTCGCGTGGCGAGTTGTTGAATGATCGTTGCATTTCCCTACCACTGAACAACGAGCAGCAACCACATCGCACTTGGGGCGTGTGCCGTTCCAATGATCGTTGCGGTCCCCTACTACAACCAAAGATGTCAACCAACAAATGAGATCCCCCAGTATTATCCCGCGTGTGTTTCTCTCCATTCTCGCCTGCACCCGGCGGAAACGAGACTAAGGGCCGGGGACCGTGATCGAGTTGCGCCCACCGTGCGAGCTTTGCGTTGGTGGAGCGGGTGGCCAACGTATTCTGGCAATGGCAAGAACGCGGTATTCCGCGGCTTACGATGCGTGGGGCGCGAGTTTCCCCTCCCGGGCTTGGCCCGGCGGGGCCAGTCATGGCTCCGCCGAGCAAGATTGGCGCGAATCCACTCCCGCTGGGCGGTTGCGGAAGCCGCTTGCGGCACGCGCTCGCACGCGCAACTCAAACGTGCCAGAGTACCTTGCCGCTTGCGATGCCAATGTAGAAACCCCATGCCCCGCATGGTACAATTCCGGCGGACTTCCTACTGTACTTACGTGCCCCCACGCGCTGCCTGGAGAATAGAGCAATGGCGACAAGACTACTTCTCTCCCTCGGATTCTACGCATCCCTGTTCATAACGGCCTACGCCGGGGACACCGTCGGAATGCCCCTCGCCGCATGGCAGCCGGGTATGCTGGATATCCACCAAATCAGTTCGGGGCGAGGCAACGCGGGGCTTTATGTCCTTCCGGACGGCACCACCCTTCTGGTTGATGCAGGCGAGCTGCCGATCAGGACACCATTCCTCGCGCCCAGTGGCCGCATGAAAACATGTGCAGCATTTCCTTTCGCCTAAGCTACGGTAAGTTCGACTACTACAATGGCGGCGACATCCCGGGGGTCAATCCGCCAACCCGGCCTGCATGGCACGACGTTGAAACACCCGTCGCCAAGGTCGTCGGCCCGGTAGAGGCCGCCATCCTCAACCACCACGGCTACCTCGACACGCATAACCCGTTCTTCGTCGCTACACTTCATCCGCGAGTTTGGACGCTTTCCGTCTGGGACATGTACCATCCCACAGCAGGTGTGTGGGAACGGTTGCAGTCAACGGACCTCTACCCAGGACCACGAGACGTCTTCGCGACCGACCTGCACCCGGCAAATCGAGAGGCCATCGATGGTATCGAACAATTGGCCAGTGCTGGCGGGCACATCGTCCTGCGCGTGGCGCCCGGCGGCGATAGTTATCGCGTGGTGATCGTCGATGACCGTACGGAGAGCCACGTCACGGCCGTGTTCGGCCCCTATACTTCGCAGTGACGGTCAACTTGGGTGCGGTGTCACAAGCTGAACGCACGGTGCAATTACTCGGTACAAAACGGTCACCGCTGGGCTCGCCCCAGCCGGTTCCATGACTGGTCAGCTACAAGCGGAGCGGCTTGCGTCTAAAACGATGCAGCTCAGTCCCGAAGGGACGGTCCTATATCAGCCCGGGGTGGAGCCGCCGCGAGTCGTGCGAGCGACGCGCAACCCCGGGTTAACCGTAGCATAAGCAAGAGAAGCCCGAAGGGCTGGCCCTACGACCGCCATTCTCCGCAGACCGTCCTTCGCCGCCATCAGCCCCGGAAGGCAACGCGGGCAAGCATGAACCACGAAATACGCGAAACACACGAAAGGGAGATGCGCCGCAGCGCGTCCTTGCGGCTGCTGATTAGGGCCATCCCTTCGGGATTCCGTCTTCCACGGTACTCGCAACCCAGGGTTGCGTCTCGCTCGCTGCTCGCTTCGACTCCACCCTTGTATGATGAAAATCATACTTAGAGAGGCCCTATTCCCAACCGTTTGATGTCAAGGCAGACTATCTGGTTGTGGAAGTCGTGAGGAGATGCTGGCTTTTGCCCTGAGGCGTTGACCTGTTAAGCCCAGATTGATCCCTCCGACCTTTGACCAACGCTTTGTTACATGTTACGGCTTGACCGAGTAATCACAAGGATATCGCGTCGAAGGATCTCGGAGGTCCCTCATGGCTGCTTGGACCTTTATGACGAAACCCCAGGAGAAACATGGAACACAATGATGTCCACAACGACAGACGCTCCGATCACGGCAATCGGCGTGGGGTTTGATACCGCCCGCTACGGGCATCACGTGACGTTCCTCAACGAGGATCGTGCCCACGCCGCCAAGCCGTTCAATTTTGATGAATCATCTGCCGGGTATCAGCAATTGGAGAAGGGATTGCGTCTCCTGGCCGACAAACATCCCAACGTCCACTTTCACATCCGCGTGGACGCTGCCGGCCAGTATGCCAATAACCTTCTGGCTTTTCTTCACCGGTTGCCTTGGGATAAGACAATTTCGGTTGGCGAGCCGACACGCAACAAGCGTTATCGGGAAGTTCATTTTCCCAAGCGGAAAGCCGATCCCACAGAGAGCCACTCCTGCGCTCGTTACGCGATCGTGGAACGGCCTGAGCCTTCGGTAGGATTGACGCCCGAAATCCGAGTCCTGCAAGAGGTGGCCAGCCGGCTGGAGTTCGAAGTCAAGCTGTCCACTCGCCATGTGAATCGCTTGCACAATCTACTCGGCCGCGTCTTTCCTGAGTTGGCGGTCCTGCAGAATGATCTGCAAGCTCGTTGGGTTCTTCGGATGCTGCTGAAGTATCCTACGGCGAAGCGGATCGCCAAGGCACAACTCCGTTCGATCAGGACCATCCCGTACTTGCCCGCCAAGAAAGCGGCTGAACTCCAAGAGGCGGCCAAGAGGTCGGTTGCTTCCGAGGATGGGGAGATCGTCGAAGAACTGGTTCGCAGTTCGGCCTGTCGTCTCCTCGAATCGTTGGAGGCAGAACAACGCACCGAAAAGCTCCTGCTCAAAGCTTTTGACGCCTTGCCCGACGTGCGAATCAAACAGATCGCTACCATCCCCGGCATCGGAAGACGCACCGCCGCCATCCTGGTAGCCAAGATCGGTTTGATCGATCGCTTCCCGACAGCCGCTCACTTGACGAGCTACTTCGGGGTCTTTCCGGAAGAAAACACGTCGGGGGTGGATAAGTTCGGCAGGCCCATCCCACCTGGTACAATGCGTATGTCGCGCAAGGGAAACGACTTGGTCAGAAAGCACCTGTGGATGGCCGCCTTGGCTGCCCTCGGATCAAGTTCAAATGTCCAGGTCAAAGCCTTGTACGCACGACTGAAAGCTCGGGGACGGCGCGGGGATGTGGCGCTGGGCCACTGCATGCGAAAGCTGCTGCACCAAGTGTTTGCCATTTGGGTCACCGGTCGGCCGTACGACCCTCACCATGGCATGCCGAAAGCCCAGACTACCGACACGCCCGAGGCCACAACGCCAACTCGCCAGGAACCCACGACCAAACAAGAAACGGCTGCGGGCCGCAAAACGGGGATGTCCCCCAAAAGGAAAGCGGTCACCACAGCCAACTCCACGATAACCCGGGCACCTGAAACCGTCAAGTGCTCGGCGGCCTCCGAAGGTGCAAAGCGCCCCGTCGACGAAACCCTCTCTGACGGTTCGATCGACTTCGCCTACCTTCGCAGCCAAATCACTCTTGAGCAAATTCTCCGCCACTTGGGATACTTCGACCGCTTGCGAGGTAGCGGCCCTCAACGCAGAGGCCCATGCCCTGTCCACGGAACCAAGCGAGATCGAGGACGTACGTTTTCGGTACATTTGGGCAGGAACGTTTACCAGTGCTTCCATCCGCCATGCGGCGCGTCAGGGAACGCACTTGACCTGTGGTGTCAAATCCATCACTTGTCGCTCTATGAAGGGGCCTTGCACCTGGCGAAAACGTTCGACTTGCCGCTCAATCCCGAACAGAGAAGAGGAACCCGTATAGGGAACCCGTAGCCCCCTTCGTTATCAGGAGTTAATCATGTCCCCTTCACAACTAGCCAATGCCCAAGAAAAACTCGGCGTCATCACGCCTGACCCCCCTTGAAAATCATCGTTACATCTGGGCTGATATAGGAACATCCCTTCGGGACTACAATACCAACGGGCCCACAGCGTTCACGCCCCAAAATCGTCTTGGGACAGTCCTCCATGGCCACGCATACTTGTGGTAGCTCGCCGGTCACGGGACCACTGGGGCGAGCAAAGTGGGGGAGAGTTGTGACGTTCAAAGCCGTGCGCTACACTGCAAAGCCGGCAGCTTGACACCTCCCAGCGTGTCCGCCATAATCGGTTGGTGCGTGCTTTGCCGGAGGTGTCGGCGGCACGAGAGCTTTCTTCGCAGACTGGTGGAACTATCATGACGCACAACGAGCAGTTGGGACGTTTATCTTTGCAGGTTACCCGCGAAACCTTGCTTCGTATTGCCCTGGCGCTGGGTATCTTCACCTCGTTGCTGGGCGTAGTCCATGCCGAAGTGGTGCGGATGGAGATTCGCCAGCGGGCGTCGTTTGCCGATGGGCATCGGTTTGGCGCCGCCGGCCCCTATGAACGAATTGCCGGGCGGATGGTTGTCGAGGTCGATCCGGACGATCCGGCCAATGCACGGATCCACGACCTGAAGTTTGCGCCACGCAATAAACAAGGGCGCGTTGAATGCTGGACCGACTTCTTCCTGCTCACACCGGCCGATCCCCGGCGCGGCAACCGGCGTATTTTGTACGACGTCCACAATCGCGGCAATAAGCTGGCGCTGTGGACCTTCAACAACGCCGAGGGCAGCAACGATCCCAGCACAATGGATCACGCAGGCAACGGGTTCCTCTTCAACCAAGGCTATTCCATCCTATGGTCCGGCTGGAATGGCGAAGTCGTGGAAGACGGCAAACAACGTCTGCTTGCCGGGCTACCCATTGCTACAGCAGACGGCCAGACGATTACCGGACCGGCACACCTGGAAATCGCTACGACGGAGAAGGTCTTCAGCCGCGCGTTCTCATGGAGTCCGTGGGGCATTTCCGATGCGTTCCCCACCGTCTCGCTCGACACCAGGCAGGCGAAGCTCACCATGCGGGCGAGCCGTGAAGAACCGGCCATTGACATTCCGCACACAGAATGGGCTTTCGCTCGCTTGGAAGATGGCAAGCTCATCCCCGATCCGACCCACGTCTACGTCAAAGATGGTTTCCGCCCCGGCTGGCTGTATGATCTTGTATACACGGCCCAGAAGCCGCGTGTAACCGGCCTGGGAATGGCAGCCTTGCGCGATTGCGTGGCCTTCCTCCGTTACGCCCGGCAGGATCGCAACGGTGTGGCCAATCCGCTGGCCGGAGCGGTCGAGCAGGCGTACATTTTTGGCATTTCGCAGTCGGGCCGGTTGATCAACCATTTCATTTATGAAGGTTTCAATACGGACGAGGCGCGACGCCCGGTCTTCGACGGCGCGTTGCTGCACGTAGCCGGGGCAGGCAAGGGCATGTTCAACTACCGGTTCCGTATGAGCACCGAGTACGGAACCTACCACGAGGGCAACCTCTCCGGCTCCGAGTTTTTCCCCATGGCGCCCGTGCCGCAAACGGATCCGCTCACAGGCGAGACGGGCAATACGCTGGCCCGCGCACGTAAGACGGGCCATGTGCCACGCATGATGTTCGTCCAAACGTCTACAGAATACTGGAGCCGAGGCGCGTCGCTACTGCATACCGACGTCGCAGGCAAGATCGACCTGGAGCTTCCGCCCGAGGTGCGCGTGTATCTGGTGGCCGGCGCGCAGCACCTCGGCGGCGGCCCGCATACGCCCGGCATCTGCCAGCAGCCACGCAACACACTGGACGACCGCGGCCCCATCCTGCGCGCCCTTCTGGTCGCACTGGACAAGTGGGTAAGCGACGGCGCCGAACCGCCGGCCAGCCGTTACCCGCGTATCGACAACGGAACGCTGGTCAACCTGGAGACCTTCCGGCAGCAGTTTCCGCGTATTCCCGGGGTGAACCTGCCGAAAGCGTACTACCATCCGGCCCGGCTCGACTTCGGTCCGCGCTTCCACACTGAGGGGATCGCGGACGTGATTCCGCCGAAGATGGGTCCCTGCTTCCAAACGCTGGTTCCGGCCGTCGATTCAGACGGCAACGATATCGCCGGCATCCACCTGCCCGACGTTGCCGTGCCGCTGGGCACCTACACCGGCTGGAACCTGCGAGCGGCCCCGTTCGGCGCCGAGGGCAAGCTCTCGCGACTGGATGGGATGTACCTTCCATTTGCGCGGACCGCCCAGCAGCGCAGCCAGCTTGGCGACCCGCGACCGGCGGTTCACCAACGCTACCCGACCCGCGCAGACTACCTCGCCCGCATGACCGAAGCAGCCCTGCAACTCCAACAACAAGGGTTCCTGCTTCCCGATGATGTTGTGGCAATTCTCGACACCGCCGCGAGCCGCCGGTTGTGGGAGAAACCGTGAGTTCGTAAACTGAAGATGTTCACCATCCCGTTCCCAGAGGAGAATCTCGATGCAACCATTGCGTTACGGAATTGTCGGCGGCGGCTTCATTGCGGGCTTCCAGTTGCAGGCGCTTCGCCAGGTGCACGGCGTTGAGGTCGCGGGGTTCGTTTCCAAAGATCCGCTGGATCAGGTGGTGGCATTTACGCAAGAGCACAAGCTGGGTGAAGGCCGCATCTACAATTCCATCCGCGAGATGGCGCCGAACGTCGATGTCATCGCCCTGTTCGTTCCGAACTTCGTGCGCGTCCAGGTGCTCGAAGAAACGGTCGAGGCAATCAAGGCCGGCGCGCAACTGAAGGCCATCATTTGCGAGAAGCCCCTGGCGCGGAACATGGCAGAGGCCCGCCGCATGTTGGAGTTAATCGGCCAGGTCAACGTGCCGACCGCCTACTTCGAGAACCAGGTCCACATGAAGGCCCTGACGGCCGTGCGGCAGCAGATGACGCGAGTGATGGACTCGATGGGCGCGCCCCTGCTGGTCCGCAGCAACGAGGAGCACGCCGGTCCGCACAAGGGGTGGTTCTGGGATCCGGTGCAACAAGGCGGCGGTGTGATGAGCGATATGGGCTGCCACTGCCTGGCCGTCGGCTGGCACATGCTCACTCCGCCCGGCAAGCCGGTCGATTTCCTCCGTCCGCAGGCGATCCAGGCCGACCTTTCGCTTCTGAAATGGGGGCA
Organism: Thermoguttaceae bacterium; assembly: GCA_040772845.1. Taxonomy (GTDB): domain Bacteria; phylum Planctomycetota; class Planctomycetia; order Pirellulales; family Thermoguttaceae; genus PWXP01. Next base: position 928,399 of record JAXGXG010000001.1, on the reverse strand, counting down.
GCCTCGCTGGCGGAAGGAGTTGCAGGACAAGTTCGGCGTCGATTACTCGAAAACGCCGGCCGAGGATTTCGCTACGGGCATTGTCACCTACAAGAACCCGGAGACAAACCAGCTTCTGAAGGCCCAGTTCACCGTCTCATGGATGTACGACAAGCAAGGGTTGCGCCTGCTCTGCGACGGGCTGGGGGCAGGCTACGCATTCGAGTTCAATACACTCCGCTCGCCGCTCGAACTGTTCATCGGAGACGTCGCCGCCGATACCGTAGCGGACGCCGAGGCCGCGTTGGAGAAATCGCAATCGACGCGCGGCCTGCTGGCCGTTCAGCCCAATGAAGCCGATCTGTACGGCTATACCGACGAGAATGTCGACCTGGTCGAAGCGATTGCCAAAGGCCGGCCCGCCCTGCTGGATTGCAGTTACGGGCTGGAAATCGTGCGTCTGACCATGGCCGCCTATCTGTCGGCGGAACGCCGTGCCGTGGTCGACCTCACCGACCCGGCCACGCTCGAAGAACTCGAGACTTTCGTACCGCTCATCCAACAAGGTCGCGGCGCCGAAATGCTTTGCGTGTAAGCTAAGACACAGGGAGTACCGGGACGGTCCTGCAAACGACGGATCGACGCACAATACGGAACCGTCCCGGTCATTTCTACCAGCCGTATTTCTTCCCCATGGACGCAATTCCCCATGACATCGCCCTATACGCTCTCCCCCGTACAGCCGGCCGACCATGAGTCGGTGGCGAAACTGCTGCATCGCTCGCTGGTAACCTGGTACGAAGACCACCTTCGGGCAGGCGCGAACTTCGGCGACAGCCATGAGCCGTTTCTGCTCTTTCCGCAAGTCTACCAGTCGCTCGATCCGAACGAGGGGATCCTCGCGAGAAGGGACGATGGCGCGATTCTTGGCGTCTGCTTCGTCCATCCGCGTGAAACGCACGTATCGGTCGGTATTGTCGCCACCGCGCCGGAGGCGGCCGGCCTGGGAATCGCGCGCGCCATGATGGAAGCGGTCATCGCACGGGCCAACGACGCCGGCAAGCCGGTCCGGCTCATCTCCAGTCTCTTGAACCTCGATTCGTTTTCGCTCTATTCACGGCTGGGTTTCGTCCCCCACACGATGTACCAGGATATGTGCCTGGAGGTGCCTGAAACCGGGATGAGCGAGCCTGCCCCGGCGGGCGCGGAGCGCGTGCGCCCTGCTCGTCCCGACGAAGCTGCACGGCTGGCCGATTTCGAGCAGAGCATGCAGGGTATTCGCCGCCAGGGAGATCACGAGTTCTTCCTGCGTAACGAGGTTGGCTCGTGGCAAACCCTCGTGCTGGACGGTCCGAGCGGCGAACTGGAGGGCTTCCTGACCTGCAACAATCATTCCTTCCTGAACATCCTTGGGCCAGGAGTCGCCTGCGATGAGGCGGCGGCAACCGCCCTCTTGTGGCGCGCGCTCGACAGCCAACGAGGCCGGAAACCCATCTTCCTGCTGCCCTGCGCCGCGGCCGGTCTGGTGCGCACGGCGTACCGTTGGAAGGCCCGGAACATCGAACTGCACGCCGCGCAGATCCTCGGCCCCGCGCCCCAAACCCGCGGCGTCGTGTTCGCAACCTATTTGCCGGAGAGCGCCTGAGCCGCCTTTGCCGGAGAGAGCCTCAGCCGCCGGGAAACACGCAACGCGGTGGCTACTCACTCCCGCTTGCCTGCCTGCAGTTTCTCGTAGAGCTTCAGCATGCCCTGAATCCGCTCGATGGCCTGACGGTCGCCGGCCGCCCGGGCCGCCTCGATTGCAGTACGCGCGACGTCGGCCGCTTTATCGAACCGGCCGACGACGGCGTACACGCCGGCCAGAATACGAAGCGAGTCGATGTCCTTGTGTTTGGTCACCTCGCAGGCTTTTTCGGCGAAGGCGATTGCCTCCTTCGCATCGGACCATTCTCCCCGCTCGTCGGCGACAAAGAGCGACGCAACGCCCAGCAAGGCCGGAACGAACTCGGAATCGAGCGCTACGGCGCGCCGATAATACTCCATGGCCTCATGGGGCCGGTCGCGGCGTTGCATGAGATAGGCCCAGTAGTAGTTGGCCGTCGGATCCTTCGGAGCGAGGCGAAGGGCCTCGCCCAGGGGTTCCGCGGAGTCGTCCAACTGGTTCGTAGCAAGCAGAATCCGCCCCAGATTCAGATGCGCCTCGTACGAATCGGGGTCCAGCCGCAACGCAATGCGGCACTGGTCGGCCGCCTCTTCGAGCCGCCCCTCCTTGGCCAGTACGTAGCCGAGGCGATGATGGGCGACGACGTCCTGGGGCTGGACATCGAGGACGCGGTCGATATGCTGTCTCGCTTCGCCGGTCCGCCCTTCGTCGGCAAGCGCCGTTGCCAGCTCCAGTCGCGACATGATATTGTCCGGATTGATTTCCAGCGACTTGTAGAACAGCGGAATCGCCCCGGCCGGGTCGCGGCCCCAGCGAACGAATGTCACGGCCGCCCGAAGGTAGTTGTTGTCGTCGAGAAAATCTGCGGCAATTCGCCCGATGGCGCCGGGCGCGACGTTGACGAACTCCGGGATGTTGGCCGCCCGGTCCGGAGCCGCGAACCGATCGAGCACCACAGGCACACTGCTGTTGCCCTGCTCGTCGATATGCGTGAGGAAGAGCTGCGTGTACGGCGAAAAGGCCTTGGACGAGAACACCAGCCACTTGCCGTTGGGCGACCAGCTATGCCACGAATTCATCCGCGGCGTATTACACTCCAACTGGCGCGCCTCGCCGCCGGCGGCCGGGACGATCCAGAGTCGGCTGTCAGGCTGCAAGAGCATGAAGCTACCGGCCCGGCAGAAGACAATCCACTTGCCATCGGGCGAGAACCGCGGAAAATAGTTGCTCTCGCCGTTGCCAGAAGCCCCTTCAAGCGGTTGCGCAATGCCGCCCCGGCCTTCATTGAACGGAATGCGATAGAGGTCGAATCGAAACGTCTCGTCCCCTTCGAGGAACTCCCGGCACTCTTCGGGACTCAACAGGGTTCTCGTCTCGTCGCGCAGGTTCGCCAGCTCATGGGCCTCGCTTCGTGCAAAGACCAGGTATTTGCCGTCCGGGCTCCAGACGGGATTGCTCTGGACGAACCGCGGGTCGTCGGCCCCGGGAAGGGCCGAAAACTGCTCCGACTGCCGATCGTAGACGGCCAGGATTCCCTTGATCGGAAAGAAGAGCTGGCTGAACGCCAGGTTGCCGGTCGCAACGAAGACGGAACGATCCTTCACCGTGCTCACAACGTATCGGCCATCGGGCGATACTTGCGAGAGGAGTCCAAAGGTCGGTATGCCGTCCTCGCGCGCGTAATCGCGCCAACTGATGAGCTTCCCTCGGTCAAGGACCATGTCTTTCGCCACGGCGCTAATCGCGTACGATCCCTTGTCGTTGGCATAGTCCACATCCATGCCCAAGACCGCGCCGTCTGCCGAGAACGAGTGGCAGTTCCCACAGACGGGCAGCTTCTCCAGAACGACCGGCGGCGGTTGCCGGCAGGAGATCTCGCCGAACCGCCACCGGATACGCGAGGGATCTTTCACCGCATCGATGAATGGCAGGTTCACCTCCCGATAGAACAGCGGGGCGCCCACTTCATCGTTCGACGTACGGAAAGAAACGCCGGCGCTGTCGAAGCTACTCCCGGAAGGGCCGAGTCCGGTAACGGTGACCACGGCGTCGCTTTCGCGCGAACGGCTCTTGATCGTTTCCCACTGGCGCTCCGCCGGCGTCCACCGGAGTTCCCGCGTGCTCGCATCCAGCGACCGGCCGTCTCGAAAGCGGATTTCGATGCGCCAAGAATCGCACGCGCCGCCTTCCACCTTCCAGCGAAACGTCGGCGCGGCAATCTCCGGCGGGAAAACGGCGCCATTCCATGGATACACGATCTCAACCGGCCCGCAGCCTGCAAGCCCGGCAACCGCGGTTTCTCCGCCGGCAACATCGGAGCCGCCGGCATCCGTCATCGAAGAGTCCGACTGCGAACAACCGGCCACCATAACAGCAGCCATCAGACAGACGCCTGCACACGACAGGAAAGCCCAACGGGCCCCTGCGGTTCGCGCCGCAGCGCCCCGCTCCGTCCGATTGCTTCGCCGTTCTGGCTGTTGTGTATCGGTCACAGGTCGAAGTGGTTCTCAGCCTCGGGCGGCGCGACAATGACTTTCAATGTCGAACTTTCCGGATTCGTGTATCTGGCCGGCACCAGTTGTTTCGCGCCTCGCGCGAGGGCTTCGCCTGCGTCGGTTACATCGTCGGGCAGCACCGCACCGTCCGGCAGGGCAATTCGACTGATCGAGACGACGTACTCGCCGGGAAGCACTCCCGTGCACTTGCTTTGCGACACACCGGGCACAAGCGTTACCATTTCGTAGTTTCCATCCGCATCGGTAACGGCCATGGCGTGGCGACCGCCCGTAGCCGAAATATCCGGCGAGAAGGTTACGCTAGCGCCGGCGATCGGACTGCCGTTGACCGTTACGCGACCCGTGGCGGGGACCAGGTCCTTCAGGAACGGCGGAGCCGAGCCTGATCCGCAACCACCGACCGTCCAACCCATTCCCAACGCGAGTGCATAAGCAACACTTCGTTGAATGCTCCGATGCATTGTCGTCCCCCTTCTGAACAAGTCGGTTCTCTCAACCAAGTGGAGAAACGGCAGTATCGTTCCGGCTAGAACTCTCCGACATGGAGTCCATCGCTCATCCGGTCCAAACGCTGCCGAAGCGTCGCGTCCGACGTCTCTGACAGGAACCGGACCGAACCGTCGGCCAGCAAGACGTTCAGTCCGCCCGGGTGATGGCTTCCGGTATTGCCCCAATCGGCCAACCGTTGCCCGTTGTAACGGTCGTAGCACATGTGGGGCGGCGTCGCCCAACTGACGTTATACCACGTTGAGTTCGGCGCCCTGCTCCCGAGTGTCAGCCCGATTCCGGTATAGCCCCGCCGCGCCCACTCCGCATTGGTCCCATTACAGCAGCACTCCTTCCATACCTCGGTCATGGCCGCCGTATTACTCAGGCCGTCTCGGATGTTCTCCGGGCCGCAACTGCTGCCGTCCTCGAACATGCTCCGAGTCGTTGCCGAGCGGCTTCGCCAGACACTGCACGCACTCCAGGATCGGTAGACAATGAAATCGTAGTTCGTCCTGCGTCGAAAACTGGGATTCACCGGATCGCTGGGGCAGGTAAACAGCGACGGTGGATCACCGTCGGCAAGGGCCTTGTTCGGTCCCTCTCCGCCCCCGGCAAGCGGCGGCGGTTCCGGGGTCTGCCAGCCATAACTCGTGCCGAATGCATAGTCGAAGTCGAACTGGTCGTAAAGCGGTTGTTGCTCCATGAATGGGAGCAATAGCACCAATCCGTTGAGGTTCATCGCCGTGTAGTTCGGATAAGGATAGGGAACCAGACAGTCCCGGTTGGCGATTTGCGACGGCGGAAAGACACGATGTGTCGTGAGATAATTGTGCTGCGCCAGGCCCCACTGCTTCATCGTGTTCGTGCAGTGGAGCCGGCGGGCTGCCTCCCTCGCCGACTGCACCGCCGGCAAGAGCAATCCGATCAGGATACCGATGATCGTAATGACCACCAGCAATTCCACCAAGGTAAAAGCGGCTCCAGTACGATATCGCATAATCTCCTCCCTCATGCCCGCAGAAGAAGTGGAGAGATACCCTCATGACGCGATTTTGATGCAGGAGTGGCTGCATGTCAAGCCCCGAAAACGCCGGTTTGCAGGGAGGGGGGATGGACGCAGGGGACTTTTCAGGCCGATGCCTCTTGCCTTATTCCGGCCAGGCGAAACAATTGCCATAGAGCCCACCGGCTCGACGTTTTCCATTCCCGCCCAGCAGTCCCTTGTAACGCGGCAACTAACCTTGTGCAGGAGTGCACGCCATGACCAAGGTCCTCGTTCTTTACTACAGCATGTACGGCCATACCGAAACCCTGGCGAGAGCCGTAGCCGAAGGCGTCCAGGACGTTGACGGTGTCGATGTCGTCGTCAAACGTGTTCCTGAGTTGATGCCGGAAGAGGTCGCCCGGAAGGCTGGCGCCAAACTGGATCAACCGGCGCCGATTGCCACCGTAGACGAACTGCCCGAATACGATGCCATTCTCTTTGGAACGCCGACCCGTTTCGGAAACATGTGTTCACAGATGCGAAACTTCCTGGACCAAACCGGGGGCCTCTGGGCCAAGGGGAGTCTGGTCGGCAAAGTGGGCAGCGTGTTCACCTCGACGGCATCGCAACATGGCGGACAGGAGACAACCCTCACCTCGTTTCACGTCACGCTCTTTCACCATGGCATGATCGTGGTGGGTGTCCCTTACCAATGCCCGGAATTGACGAACATGGGCGAAATCACGGGCGGCACGCCCTATGGGGCAAGCACCATCGCCGGCAGCGACGGCAGCCGGCGCCCCTCGGCCAATGAACGCGCCATCGCCAGCTTCCAAGGACGCCATGTCGCCGATGTGGCCAAGCGACTGGCCGGATAGAGAAGGGCAGGGGACAGGCCACGTGTAGCCCGGACACCCCCTCCAAACGGCAAATTCCACCCCCTATTGCATGGACAAGCCCCCCATTTTCCGACTGGCTTGTCTTGCCCTCTTTCCGGGAACATAATGGAATACTTCAGTACACCTGCATCCTTTGAGGACCCTTAGATGATCAACAATCGTATTTCCCGACGTGACGCACTGAGGACCGGAGCCGGCCTGCTGGCTGCCGGAGTGTTGTCGCCCTCGCTCTTCGGCCGAACCGGTTGGGCTGCCGAGACAAAGCATATCCCCATCTCGGTACAGCTCTATTCGATTCGCGGTGATTGCGCTCAGGACTTCGACAAGGCGCTCGAAGCCGTTGCCAAAATGGGCTTCGAAGGCGTCGAGTTCGCCGGCTACCATAAGTACGGCGGCAATGCGGAAGGGCTCAAGAAGAAGCTCGACGAACTGGGGCTGAAGGTTGCCGGCACGCACATCGGAACCGGCTCCTTTGCGGAAGGCAACATCCAGCGAACCATCGACTTCCACCAGACGCTCGGCTGCAAATTCCTGATCGTGCCCGGCGACGGCGCTTTCTGCGATCCCGAAAAGAGCAAAGTGCTTGCAGAAACATTCAACAAGGCCGCCGAAACGCTCAAGCCGCACAACATGTTCTGCGGGTACCACAACCACACGCGCGAAATGACCGTCGCCCCGGGAACCGACAAGACCTGGTGGGACCTGTTCGCCCAACGGACGACCAACGACGTCGTGCTCCAGCAGGATTGCGGCTGGACGGCCCACGCCGATCGCGACCCGGTCGCCTTCATTCGCAAGTACCCCGGCCGCACGCGCATCACGCACTTCAAGCCGACGGCCAAACACGGCGATGCCGGCAAGAAGGCCTATATCGGCCAGGACTCGGTCGACTGGGCTGCGGTCATCACCGCCTGCCGCGAAGTGGGCGGCACCGAATGGATCACCATTGAGCAAGAGAGCTATCCTGATGGCAAATCGCCTATGGAATGCACGGAAATCTCCCTGAAGGGCCTGAAGCAGATTCTCGCCCAAATGGGATAGTACTTTCCAGAAAACCAGAACCGCCGGTGAATACAAGCCGATACGGACGGGCCCGTTTGAAAGCCTGCCGATCGCCTGCGTTCATCGGCGGTTCTCCTTTGGCGGCAGACGATCGCGCACGTGCTCCATCCATGCGGGCCATCTGCTCATTCACGGACCCGGGATCTGCTTGATCGGTTTTCGACAATCGCATGGGTATTCCTCGTCTTCCGTGGGCATTGGATCGGTACCGGTCGTCCAACGGAATTGTAGCCTACACCCCGTACGTCAAGCAGAGTCACCCCCCAATGGCGGTCCTTGCCGCGTGTCTGCCAGCCATGAAGTGCCGAACGGTTTTGGATGACCGGTTTGATGCCGGATTCGTGCAGCTTCTGATGGACCTTGGCGTCGTCAGCCGCTTTGTCGTAAGCGAGCGTTGCCATGCGCCCCTCGGGAAGGTTCGCTTGGGCCTGATCGACCAGGATCGGCAGCATCTCGTTGTCACCCGTCTTTGTCGAACTGATGCGGTACGCCAAGGACACTTCGTGACGCGTGTCGACAAGCAGGTGCAGTTTGAACCCAAACCATTCCACAATACGACTGACTAGGCCGTCTTCATTCTTGTATTCCTTCCGGCCGCCGGCCGGCTGCGGCAGGCCGTTCTTGTCCAGTTCGATCTTCGATGCCCTCTTGTCGGCAGCCGAATCGGCTGAGCCCTCCGCAGCCGTTGCACCTTGGATCGTTGCCGGTTGTTGAGACGGGACGGGGCCGTGGGTCCCTCGCTCTACCTCAGAAGGGCCGCTCGCCGCCGCGGGTCTGGATGATTCCTTCCCGGCGTCTGCCGCCTTCTTCTGCTCCATTTCCTCTTTGTGCTTCTGGGCATCGGCCCGGGTGCGCCGAGCATTCAGCCATGTCGAATCGCCGGCGGTGCTTTCCCCCAAGTCCGGCACGGCACGGCCCAATCGCTGAGCCATCACGTTGAATATCTCCTCAAGATGCGGCCGATGGGGATCTTGCCCAAGCACGTCCAGGAAGCGGGAGACGTTCCATCCGTTGGGGATTTGTTCCGGCGACTCGATGCCGGCGATCTTCTGCAGCGACGGATTCCGCCTCAGCTCTCCTAAGCAGGCCTCCACATCCCGGTGCCTCAGTGCCATGGTCAACACCACGACACGCCAAAGGACGAGCACCGGATAATCGTTACGTCCCCGGCCGCGCCATGTCCGAAGGCTTTCGAGCAAGGGCCCATCCGGGATGGTCTCGAAGAGGCGTCGAAGGGTGACCAGAGCGGGCGCGTCTTCCAGACAAACCCAGGCGAACAGCGGAAGTTGGACTTGGATTCTCATGGTTGGCCTCCGTGCGTAACTGACGGGCCTATTATACACCGCAACTAATCCCCGCACAAGGGGAGGAGTGGTCGAAAAATCCAAAAAATCGGCTAGTCGGCGGCCAAAACACGGAGAAAAATCACGACTTTGCGGGTAAGACCATTTTTAACCCTCTCCCAGGTCCTCTCCAGCCAAGGACTTGCGAACAGCGCATTCGGCTTTGAAGTGCCGCCCCCCTTTTGACATCCTGCCGGGGGGTTAGTACAATGAAAGTTGTTCTTGCTGCTGAAAGCTCTTCCCTACCCCTCAATCGAAAGGTATCCCCTGTGAACCCTGAACCAGTTCGTGACGGTCGTGCCGCCAAGTGGATTCTGCTGCTGATGCTACTGGCCATGCTGGTCGCCCGTGCGACACTCATGTGACTTCCGCGGAAAAAACCGGGGCGGCGATACAATTCCCGTCAGAAACCGCCTGATTCTACCGGTTCAGCCAAGCTGGAAAAGAACCTAGAATTGGATGATGCACAAAAGGAGGTATCGCCATGTGTGGAACGAATTGCCAGAACGAGGCAAACCCGCCCGCCGAGGGGTGCTGTAAGCCTGATGAAAATGCCCCGTCGGAAACCGAACAAATCCTGGGGCCCGTGGCCCGGGCCGAGGCCGAACTGAAACGCGCCAAGGAGGCCTACGACCGAGTGTGCGACGAGGCGACGCGCCGACTCCGCGACGTCCGCGAGGCCAAGGTGGGCGACCTGTGCGACGGAGTCCTTGAGCAGGTGAAGCGGCATCCGGGCCCGAGCCTTTGTGTCGCCGCCGTATTGGGCTTCTTTCTCGGTCGCCTGTTCCGTCGATGACGCACCATGTCCCAACCGCGATCCGACCCGCAACACCGCAAACGCGAACTGCGTCTGAAGATCGGCCGTCTCCGTCGGCAGATTGACGGGCGTGTGCGCGCCGCGCAGCAGGAAGGCCAGCGGCTGCTCTCCTGGCGGACGGTGATCCAACGACTTCCGGGCAATAGCCTGCTGGCAGCGTTCGGGGTTGGTCTTGCACTGGCCGGAGGCCTTTCCGCCCGGTCGCTGGCTCGATGGTTCGGCCTGCGGTTGGTGCGTCAGTCGCTTCGCAGCGGGCAGCGCACCTTCTGGAGCGAGTTGCGGCGTATCTGGTCCGCTTCCTCCCCCCGCAGCACCGCGACGGAGGAGTCCGCCCGCCATGAGTGACTCAAAACGCCCCTTCCTGAGCGGCCTGCGTGACGAGTTGGGTTCTCTGGCCGGCGACGTGGCCGAGTCGCTCAAGCTGCGTCTGGAACTGGCTCAACTCGAACTGGCCGACGACTACCGGTCCGGCAAACGGCTGGCCATTGTCTTGCTGGTGGCCCTGGTAATGCTGCTGACCAGCCTGCCGCTCTTGGTGGTCTCGCTGGCCGATGCACTTGACGGCGTCGCCCAGATCAGCCGCGCCGGCTGGCTGCTGGCTTTTGCGATAGGGCTCCTGCTCGCAGCCTTCTCCTCCGCCGCTCTCGCCTGGCGCCGATTCCGCCGCAACCTGGTCGGACTCCAAGAGTCGATCGAAGAACTGCGCGAAGACCTCCTCTGGCTCCGCGAATGGACCGGCGCCGATGACACTGGCCCCAAAGCGTCTACTGAGCGCGATGGGCAAGCGGAGTGAACGGGTGCGTCAGATCGGCAATCGCAGAACAGCGATCGCTTACGCGTTCCTTCAAGATATCAGCCACCAAGCCCCACTTGACATGAGATATCAACACCCTCTTGTGAAGAAGGGGCAAGCTAGAATATCATAGGAAGTGTCGATTTGTTCGAAAGCTCGGGCAACATGTCAATACGGTCAAACATGGCCACCAATACCGGGGAGAGGCTCCCATGAACCGCATTGTGGTCAGACCGCGGGTTGGTAGCGACGGTATCCTGCAACTGGTAGTACCGGTCGGTACCGCCGATGCTGATCGGGAAGTTCAAGTTTCGGTCGAGCCAGCCCCGCCTTCCTCCCTGTCAACCGACGAGTGGCGCCGCTGCATTCTTGAAACGGCCGGAAAATGGCAGGGCCTGCTGGAACGCCCCGAACAAGGTGAATATGAGAAGCGGGAGCCACTGGCGTGAGTTACCTGCTCGATACCGATTCCGTCATTGATCATCTTCGACGGGGGCAACGGTCAAAGGTAACATCCAGACTGGCCGATGCCTTGCCTATTCGTTAGATTGCGCGATGTACAGAATACCCAAGGATCTGGACCTGTCTGCCGTGGTCGGCCAATTCACCACCCAAGTGTGGGTCGGACAGTTCGACTTGCAGTTCACCTTTGGCGACGCTGACTTCGCCATCGAGACGCCGGTGAACCTTTTCCGTGCCGGAGAACTCGTCGCTCACTGGGAGCAGGGGAAATGGCCAGACCCCGAATTCTATGCGATCATGAATACGCAAGTCACTCGGTGCGAGGTCATCGGCGACAGATCGATAGTATTCGAGTTTGGGAACGGGATAGCAATGCACCTTGAAGACAGTCCCGATCAATACGAGAGCATGCAAATCCGCCTCAAGGGAAGACCTTCTCCATGGATCATATAGAGAAGTCCAATCAGAGCGCCGAGGCTAGAGACGGTCTGGGTGGCAAGGTCGGTAGCGGTTCTTCGTGATGCGTCGATGAGCGTTTGATGACATTCCCTCTTTCCGCAAGAAGGAACGCGGCAGGAGGAGGCACTGGTCGGCCGAGGCGGGAATGGGTTTGCGGGGCCGATTAGGGCCGCCCCGATTGGGGCTTCTGGTCGCAACTGATCTTCTACCCAGGGTTGCGCCTTGCTCGTTTCACTCGCTTCAGCTCCACCCTTGGGCTGGATTAGGGCTGTGCCTTCGGCACGAAAGAACCAGTCGCCGGAACGGCAGAGCCGGTCGCCGAAACGGCACGGTGCAGTCAAAACCCAAGCGTCCGATTCCTCGCGCCTCGCGACGGCCGAAACTGTGTCAAACGTCTGCCCTTACGGCGATTCGGGATCGAACTGCAGGCGGAAGCGGCGGGTGAGTTGCTTCTTGTTCTCGCCCTTTTGGACGAGGACGGTCAGGTTGCCGTCCTTCGCGGCGCGGCCGTAGACGAAGAAGACTCCGTCGTCGGCGACCGGGACCTCCTGGCCATTGACCCTGACGATCGTGCCCGGATCGGCCCAGCCGTAGACGTCAATCGCCGTGTTGTTGGCCAGTACCGAGTGCTCCGGCGGATTGGTCTGGACCAACACGCGCGGCGCACGGTCCAGGTCACACGCCTCCTCGATCGCCTGCCGGCGGGCAGCATAGAGAACGCCGGGATCGTGCGAGCAGTCAGTGTACGTGGGCACTACCTGCGAGGCGATTTCGATGCCGCGGCGGGTTGGCTCGATCAGTTCGGCCGCGCGCGGGCTGAGTTCGCCGCGAACCTTGGCGATCTTGTCCTCCAGGAGTCTGAGGCATTCATAGTCCTGGATGCCGGCGCGCATCTGCTCCCATCGCAGCGAATCGAGCAGGCCGCCCGGCTTCGGGTAGACGTGCCATCCGTCGCCGCGATGCTTGCCCGGCGCGTTGATCGGATCGTCGGTCCAGGCGTTGAATCCCCAGTGCAAATAGCCCCGAAGCTGATAGCGATAGTTCAGCCAGTGGAGCAGCCGGGTTTCGATCAGATCGACGTCCACCGTCTTGTTCGGCAGCGAGCCGGCCTGGAAGATGCCCACCGTGTAGAGCCACATCTCGTAACCATCGCGTTGGGCCGCCTCATAGGCATCCTGCCAGGCGGCCAGATGGTCGAGCTTCGGCACCCATACTTCGAGCCGATCGCGGAAATGCGTGGTTTCAATCGCGTCAATCCGGCGCAGTTCCGGGGCGTGCCGGTGGACGAAGTCCGACGCCTCGCGCCAGAGCAGAATGTTATGGTTCGCCGGTTCATCGCAAATGTGGAACAGCGTCTTGTCGAGCCAGCCTTTTTCTCGCAGGTGCTCCACAAACAGCGGCAGGAACAGCGGCAGGAACTCCTCGCCTGCCATGCGGCGCGTCTTGCCGGTAGCCGCTTCTTTCACGGAATAGCTGCGCAGTTTGATCTCGGGGCTCGACCAGCCGCCTTCGCCGTGGCTTGCGACAAATCCCGTCTCGATTGCACTCATGCGTCCCGTGTCCCAGAACAACTGCGCCCGCCGGTCGAAACTGTCGAAATTGCAGCGGAGCTTACCGTCTTCCGCCAAGGTCCAGTCCACCATCTCCATGGGCACACGGAACACGTTCAGGCGGTGATCGGCCATGTTCTCGGCGTAGATGCGGAGCATCCGGTCAAGCTGTTCCGGATCGGATGGATCGATCCCGTGATGCTGGTGGAACCGGCTGGTCGACATCCAAAGCACAGTCAGCAAGTTCCGGTCATCAGGAAGTACGAGCGGGTAGACCTCGACCACCAGCGGCAGCGATTCCTTCCGCTCGCCGGCCGAGACGGTCACCTCGCCTCGGTACTCGCCCGGTTGGGCATCGGCCGGAACACGAATGGTCAGGTAGATGGCCTTGAAGCCATCTTTCGGCAAGGATGTGAGGCGGTCCTCGACAAGGCAATCGGGAAATCGGGCCGGAGCCGGGCGGGTAAGGTCCGCCTTGCGAAGCTTCGGCGTATTCTCTTCAATCAGAATACTCTCGACAAACCGCCACTGGAGCTGCTTCTCGGCAATCACAGCGGCGCCGCCTTCCTGCCGGAGCGGCCCGACCGAGACGGTCAGGTTCTCAAGGTCAACATGGGCGCGCACCGCACATTGGGCCGAGAGGATCTCTTTCTGGAGCCCAAATACGCGGAGTTCCGCAGCCTCGCCGTCCGCCCAGCCATGGCCGTCTTCAAAGACGCGCACCGCATCGCTGGCGGCCAGGAGCTCGAACGGCCGATCGTCGGCCAGCACATTGCCGCTGCAAACGGCAAGGATCGCTCCAGACAACACCGTACAAAGTCTGACGTCACAACGTACCGTTGACATGCGAAAGCTCCTTTTCCTAGAGGCGTCTCAGTGAACCGCAACGCCGACGGCGTTCAGGCACGGAAGGCCAACATGGCCTGCGCCGCGCCACGGCAATTCCGCCCAGCATAAGGCAGCGACGGCAGGATGACAAGCGCCGCAATTACAGGGCGCGGCGGTAGCGGCGAGTCCGCTTGCCGAATACGGGCTGTGGCGCCGGTTTCTCGGGCAAGGGCTCGCCGGGCTCTTGCAACTTCGGTTCTGCCAGTGCATCGAATCCGGGAAGCTCGTCGCGTTTCAGCAGCCGGTTGATGCGCATCTCGATGCGGGTCAGTTCGGCCCCTTCTTCCGGACTGACGAACGTGTAGGCCACGCCCTCGCGGCCCATGCGCCCGGTTCGGCCTACGCGATGCACGTAGTCGTCGCAGAATTGCGGGATATCGTAATTGATGATGTGAGAGATACTGCTCACGTCGATCCCCCGACCCACCACATCGGTGGCAACCAGAAATCGCACCTTTCCTGCACGGAAGTCCCGCATCACGCGATCGCGCAATGACTGCGACAGATCGCCATGGATCGCCTCGGCGCCATCGAACTTGCGCGTCAGCCGCCGGTGAATCTTCTCGGTGCCGCGTCGCGTTCGGCAGAAGACAATTGCCTGCCGTGGCTCTTCACGCTTGATCAACTGCACCAGCAGGTCGAACTTTCGTTCCGGATCGACGGAGAAGTAATACTGTTCGATCGTCTCGACGCCAATGTCCGTCGGCGAGAAATCGAGCATTTCCGGTTCGCGCATGTAGCGCTTGGCGAGCCGCTCCACCGGAGGCGGAATGGTCGCGCTGAGCAGCAGCGTCTGCCGACTGCTCGGGCAGCGGCGGAGAATCTTCTCGATATCGGGACGAAACCCGATATCCAACATCCGGTCGGCCTCGTCCAGCACCATCATGCGGATCTGGTCCAGGTGGAGCGTGTCGCGGGCAATCAGGTCCAGCACGCGACCCGGCGTACCGACGACCACTTCAGCCCCCAGCCGGAGTTGCTGGGTCTGCTGACGGATGGGCTTGCCGCCGTACACGGCAATAACGTGAACTCGCCGGCCGTGTGCAAGCTTCTCGATCTCATCACGCACCTGCACCGCCAATTCGCGAGTGGGCACGAGTACAATGGCCTGAGGCGGCGTCCCTTTGCCGCCGGGTTCGATCTGCTCCAGGATCGGCACGGCAAAGGCCGCCGTCTTGCCCGTGCCCGTTTGTGCCTGCCCCATTACGTCTACGCCTGCCATCGCCCGTGGTATGAGCCCCTTTTGGATAGGGGTAGGCTCGAGGTATTCGGCCGCGGCGAGCGAGCGCATCATTTCCGGCGAAAGGCCAAGTTCCCGGAACGGACTATCATCGGGCAGTGGCGGCCCCGACGTATCTCGCGAGACTGAATCGTCGCTGCCTCGTTCGTTCTGCGAGGCCGTGGTCTTCTTCCGCCTTACCTTGCGGGTTGGACGTGGTTGGGCCGAGGGCTTCTCGGCGCCTTGTTCAACTGCAGCAGGCGCATCGGCCTGAGTGCGCGGGCTTTTGCGACGCCTGCGTCGCTTCTTGGGAGGGCGGGTGGAATCGTTCGATTCGGTCATCTGGGAGTTCTGACTGCCGATAGAGGCATTGCCGGGCAAAATGCCGCCGTGTTGCCCGGGGGCACTTGAAAGCGCGGTTCGACTTCGTAAACTTCTTATTGTCCGATGTTTGCGACCATGCGTCAACCGGTCCCGGCCCGTCCCGAATCGATGCAGCCCTAGCATTTGCTGCGCTCTTGGTGCAAGCCGAGGCCCTTGGCGTGCGAATAACCCAGGAAACCACCCCGCCAGGGGGTCCATTCAGCGCGAAATCCCAAACCCCCTTTCACGAGAACACGAAAAGGACCGATCATGTCCGCCACCATCTCCCGCATTATCCAGGCCCTGGAACCTTCGGCCACCATGGCGATGGCAGCCAAGGCCAAGGAACTGAAGGCTGCCGGTCGAACGGTGCACGACCTCAGCTTGGGCGAGCCGGATTTCACCACCCCCGAGCACATTTGCCAGGCCGCTGCCGATGCCATGAAGGCGGGACACACACACTACACGGTAGCAAGCGGGATTCCGGAACTGAAAAAGGCGGTTGTCGACCAATATGCAGCCCGGCACGGGCTGGAGTACAAGCCGACGCAGGTAACGGTGGCCAACGGCGCCAAGCATGCGTTGCACAACGCGTTTACCGTACTGCTGGATCCCGGCGACGAAGTGATCATTCCGGCCCCGTATTGGGTCAGCTATGCCGAGTTGGTCAAACTGACCGGCGCCGTACCGGTCATTGTCGCAACACGTCAAGAGGACGACTTCCGGTTGACCCCAGACCAGTTCCGCAGCGCGCTGACCGACCGGACAAAGATGCTGCTGCTGTGCAGCCCTTCAAATCCCACCGGCTCGATGTACTCGCCCGAGCAGTTGGGCGAGCTGGCCGACATCGCCATCGAGCGGGATCTACTCGTCCTTGCTGACGAGATCTACGAACGACTGGTCTACCCCGGCCATACATTCGCCAGCTTCGCCACCGTGCGTCCCGGCATGCAAGATCGCACCATCCTCGTCAATGGCGTAAGCAAGACCTACGCCATGACCGGCTGGCGGATCGGCTGGACCATGGCGCCGCAGCACGTGGCCTCGGCAATGAACAACCTGCAAAGCCAGGAAACCTCCAACCCCTGCAGTATCAGCCAGTACGCCGCCGTAGCGGCCTTAACCGGTTCGCAGACGTGCGTGGACGAAATGCTGGCCCAGTTCACCAAGCGCCGACAATA
The DNA here is from genome assembly GCA_040772845.1 of Thermoguttaceae bacterium. Classification (GTDB taxonomy): domain Bacteria; phylum Planctomycetota; class Planctomycetia; order Pirellulales; family Thermoguttaceae; genus PWXP01. The sequence goes on along the minus strand of JAXGXG010000001.1, from coordinate 911,731 downwards.
CGTGGTCGAGCGCATTGGCGGCATTCCCGGGCTCAGTTGCGCCGAGATGGCCGGGGCGTTTTACGCGTTCATCAACATTCGGGAGCATCTGGGCCGGGAATACGGCGGCGTACAGATCAACGATTCCGCAACCTGGTGCCTGGAATTGCTGGCCCAGCGCGGTGTGGCCACCGTCATGGGTTCAGCCTTCGGCGCCGAAGGGTACGCTCGTATTTCGTTTGCCACAAGCATCGAGACGCTGAAAGCCGCATTCGATGAGATCGCCGCGTTTGTGCAATAGACGCCGGCATGAAAATATGCCGTACTGACGGCCAAACGCCATCCCGGGTTTTGCCTGTGGCCCAGCAGGTACACCGATTTCACAGTCGCCAACAGCGGCAACAAGACCGATGTTGTTGAAGAGTATGTCAAGGCGCGCGAGAAACGGGGAATCCAGCCGGGACTTCACTACCCTTCGGTGGATATGCATCCCTTGAGTGGCCGCCCACCCAAGGACGACTGGATCAGCTTGTCACTTCTTTTTTCGCACTTTCGACGACTTCTTCTTCGTTTCGCTCGATGCGGCATGTGCAGTCTTCACGTTAGAGGAAGCGTGCTTGGCCTTCTTGTGCCCATCACCTTCGGCCTTCTCCCGACCCGCCTCCGCCTTTTTGGCTGCATCCGCATTCGCCTTGGCGGCGGCCTTCCGATCGGCCTCCTCCTGAGCCGCCCGTTCGCGTTCCTCCTTGGCGCGCTGCCGACTCCGCTCGGTAGACAGCACCTGTCTTAACAAGGCCGAAATGTCTTCGTAGGGCACCTCAGAAGGCGGTCCGGCCGCATGCTGAAGAATGGCCTGCTGGAGCCGACGCGGCAAGGAGAGCAAGCACGACGACACCGTGCCGTGCTCCGTCCCGGTAACAACGATTCCCCGCCCGCCGGCAATGTCGTGCGTACGCGAAAAAGTACGGCTTGCGACGGCAAGAAACATGACCGAGGAATCGAGCTTGTGCAAGGTCAACGATCGCCGGATGAAGTCTTGCCGCGGATCGTTCCGGTCGTTCAAATTGCCGGCGCCCAAGGTGTGCAAGCCAGGTTCCAGCTCGGCAATCGCAATCTGGTCCCCGCCATACACTACCGCGCCATAACTGGCGTCCAAACATACATAGTTGGCGCCGGCGTATGCACCCGTCGCAAGCTGATCTGCGGCATACTGGGCCGCATCCCGCGCACGCCGAAAATTGAGCAGTTCGCGGCACAGAAGGCCTCGCGAGCGCGGCGCCGCCGGAATCAGCGTCTTCCGACGATTGACGACCGTGGCAACCGTACCGTATTGATTCACGCCAAACCAGGTCCCCCCCGCCTCCCGGTCCACACCGCAAATCACCCGGGGCGAACCGGACTGGATCCTGGGCGACAAGGAAGGCCGGGAAAACCGCTCCTCGCGGTTGGCGGCCAGCAAGACGGGTGTATCGCGAGCCGTCTTGTACAGGATGGCCATAATGCACATGGGTCATCGGACTCCAGCAACAGGTCAGAACAGCCGGCAAAACAGGTCCGTCCGCAAGGTTCACCTGACCTTTGGCTGAGCCCCTCCAAGCAACAATGCAATCTGGGAAACGGCAAAGCATCCAATGTATCGACTCTCGGACACACCGAGTACCCCCCAAGTGGTTTTTTGGATGGCCCACACGAACCCCATCACCAAATCAGCCCGCTGCAGCGACTGTCCGCGCCGCGGCTAACAAGAAGGGAATCGTCGGTTTCGAGCCCAGATGCTTCACGACACCGCCCCCCTGACAGCCTGCCGTCGATACATCAACCGGCGGCGCCAGCAGAGACCCTGCCCCCGGCGGTACTTCCATAATGGTTGCCTGATTTTCGGAAACCGAGTATACTGAATGAATAAGCCTCAAAAACTTGCCAAAATGGGCTTTATTGCCTGTCAGGCTTGGAGCTGCCGGTTTGCGCACGACGGTGTGTCTTCCATAAGTGCGGCTGCGAACATCAAGCCCCCCATGCCGGGGCCCACGAATTCGAAAGGGTACTGCATGTCCTTGGAGAAAGTATGACAACGATGCCCACTTCAGCGCAACTTGGTCGGACGTACTGCACGGTCATTGCAGGAATGATTCTTCTGAGCATGATCTCCGGCTGCGGAAGCCAACCCTATGGAACGGCCCCCATCAGCGGCAAGGTTACCTATGAGGATGGCTCCCTGATTCCTGCACCTGCTATCTATCTCTACTTCGAGTCGCAGGAGGAAAACGTCGACGCCAAGACGTTTCCGCGGCGGGGGTCTGCCAAGGTGAACGTGGCCGACGGGACCTTCAGTGAAGTCACGACCTACGAACCGGGCGATGGCGCGATTCCGGGGAAACACAAGGTTGTCGTCGAGGTGCTCGGCGACGGCGGAGTTCCGGACTACAGCTATTTTCCGCGTGAATACAGCGATGCCGCCACCACGCCATTGAACATCGAGGTGGGCAGCAAACGATCCTTCGACCTTACGGTCCCGAAGCCCTAAGTGAGAACCGCTCCATGCGATTTCGTTCCGCAGGTTTTACACTCGTAGAATTGCTGGTGGTGATCACCATCATCGGCATTTTGATCAGTCTATTGCTCCCGGCCGTGCAGAGCGCTCGCGAAGCCGCTCGGCGCATGCAATGCCAGAACAACCTGAAGCAGTTGGGACTGGCGTGTTTGAACTACGAAAGCACCTTCAAGATCTTTCCGCCGGCTTCCCATTGGGCCGATCTCGGGCCGAACAGTGCAGCCACCAGCATGCGGCAGCAGAACCAGAGCAATCTGCGTGAAAACTGGGTGATTATGATCCTGCCGTTCCTTGAACAACAACCGTTGTACGATGCGTTCGACCTGTCGCTGCCCATCAACAACGATCGGAATGCGGCTCCACGCTCCACCCGGCTTTCGGTCATGTGCTGTCCGTCGGACCCGAACAACCAGACGCCCTACAGTGGCCTGCCCGGAAGCTCTCAAACAAGTAACCACGGCTCCAACTGGGGCCGCGGCAATTACGGTGCAAACGGGGCGTTGGGGCATCAGTCGGATTCCGCCCATTGCGACCTGATTCCCGGCATCAACAACGGCCCGGACGTCGGCTGTGCGGCGAAATGGACCTCGTGGGGCGACAACCGCGTCCGCGGCGTCATGGGCGCCAACGCCTCCAGCACCATGGCCGATATCCGCGACGGCACGAGCAACACCTTCCTGCTGCTGGAGCTTCGCGCCGGGATTGTCTCGCACGACGTTCGCGGCACGTGGGCCATGTCGGGCGCGGGGCCAAGCTCGTGCTGGGCCCATGGTTATGCGGGCGACGCGGTGGGGCCGAACTGCCTGTTCGAGAATTCCGACGACGTGGCCGGCTGTAGCGAAGTCCACACAGCCGTAGGCGCAGAAATGCTCCTGCGCCAGCGGATGCCATGCTACAAAGACACCTCGACCAACCCGAACCGCCAGGCAGGTTCGCGCAGCGCGCACCAGGGTGGTGTCTTCACCTGCTTCGCCGACGGAAGCGTCCACTGGATCAGCGACAACATCCAAACCAGCCGCTCCTGGCAAACTCCCTCCGTATGGGACAAGCTCAACCTATCCGCAGATGGCCTGCCCATTTCCGGATCGGCCTACTAACTCACCCGAATCAGTCTTCTCGAAGGCACGCCGTCGCTCCGGAAAACCGTTGAAATCAGTGCCGCCCTCGTGTATAGTAAAGCAGGAACTGCAATATCGGTTTATCCTGCCCGAAAGGTCACCGTGTATGTGGAAGGTTCATAAGCTCTGTTGGATTCTGGCTGTGCTGGGATTCATGGGATCTGCCCTGCTGATCACGTCAGCCGCAGCAAGCCCGATGCCCGTGTTGCAGTACTGGTTTGACGACGTTGCCGACTCGACCGTGCCGAATCATGGCGTCTTGGGCACTGCGGGGAATGCAACCGTGGCGACGGGGACCACCTTCGAAAAACCAACCGGCTGGCCAACCGATCCGGTGTTTCTCGGCGGCGCCATGGTTGTTGACAATAGCACAGATCGCGTATACACGGCCGATCTCGATACGATTGACAGTCTGAATGCCTTCACACTCGCTTTCTGGGTGAATCCCACCTCGCTGGGAACCTGGCTGGAATTACTTGGCGATTGCGATCCGTCGCCGTCGAACGGAATCAAGGGCTGGAATCTCGAGACGGGCAGCTCCAATGCCAGTCAGCTTCAGTTGCGGCTCTGGGATGGTTCGAACAGCTTTGCTAGCCTCTCCTCTTCTGCTGGTGCTCTTGCACCGGGAGAGTGGCAGCACATTACCCTCGTGGCCGAAGGGCTGACCACGGCAGGAGATCACACGGTGTCCGTTAGCTACTACCGAAACGGCGAGTTGCTGAACACGGCAACCACCTCTGTCAATCGGCAGGTAGCCGACGATTCCGCCGGCTTCACCATTGGCAACGCCATGTGGGACCAAAGCTTGATGGCGCAATACGGCGCGGTAACTCTATTCGACGGCGCACTCACCGCCGACCAGGTGGAGCACCATTACTTGTCAACCATCCCCGAACCGGGGTCGCTGGCCATGGTGGGGCTTCTGGTCGGCCTTGGGCTCTGCTCGCGCCGCCGTCGGATATGGCCCCCCGCCCGACTTGTGTAGCCTTGCTCGCTCTGGCCTGCGAATCTCGGCTCTCAGGGGGTTGCGACGCTGGTCCCTAAGCCGTGCCGCCGCCCGACAATCGCCGTTGCTGGTCGTCCCCCTGTCCCCGGCCCCCCAGCTCCCAGCTCCCAGCTCCCAACTCCCATTCCCGCCCTTGCCAAAGAAGCGGTCGGCACGTATCCTGAAGCGTCTTCGTATCTGCCCAGAACCCCAATACCCCCCCGTCCAGGGAGTTTGCTGTCGTGACCATCCCCAGTGAGTTACCCCGTTCCGAAGAACGCCCCGCTCTGTCTACCCGTTCCCGCATCGGCCGCCTGATGGGTGTGCAGGTCGCAGGGATGGGCAGCGCCGTTGCCGACAAGCGCGTCCGTAACGAAGATCTCGCCGCGCTGGGCTACGATGCCGACTGGATTGTCCAGCGCACCGGCATTACGGAACGTCGCCACGCATCGGAAAACATCGCCACAAGCGATCTGGCGGTCGAGGCGGCCGAACGGTGCATCGAGTCGGCTGGCGTCGATCGCGCCGATATCGACCTGATTCTGCTGGGCACCTACACGCCGGATGTGCTGATGCCGGCCACCGCGTGCCTGGTCCAGGATCGGCTGGGAATCACGGCGCCGGCGATCGACCTGCAGGCGGCGTGCGCCAGCTTCATTTTCTCCATGATTACCGGCGCCCAATACATCGGCACGGGCTGTAGTCGGCTGGTGCTGGTGATTGGCGCGGACTGCACCTCGCGCGTGCTCGATCCGGCCGATGAACGAACTTATCCGCTGTTCGGCGATGCGGCCGGCGCCGTGTTGCTGTCGGCAGGCGGCGACAAACAAGGACTGCTCTCCTACGCGGTCGGCTCAGACGGCTCGGGACTCGGTCTGCTCAACCGTCCCGCAGGCGGTTCTCGCGAGCCGTTTTCGTACAACCCCGAGACTCGCGGCCGGCATTTCATGCAAATGGAAGGGCGGCCCATTTTCAAATGGGTCGTTCGCATGCTCCGCGAAACGTGCCACCAGGTGCTCGAGGCGGCGGACCTTACTCTGGAACAGGTGAATCTATTCATCTTTCACCAGGCAAACATGCGCATTATCAATTCGGCGGTGAACGATCTGGGCATCGATCCGAACCGCGTGTTCAATAATCTGCAGCTTTACGGCAATACGTCGTCGGCAAGTATTCCTCTGGCGCTGGACGAAGCCTACCGGCAAGGCCGCATCGAGCGGGGCGACCTGGTCCTGTTCAGCGGATTCGGCGGCGGCCTCACCTGGGGCACCGCGCTGATGCGATGGTAGCTGGCCAGCGGCGAAGATAGGGGATGGGAGACGCGCTGGCGCGGGCGGTTGGTTGCGAGAAAGCCGTGACAAGGGCGCGCCGAAGGAGTTTAACGATGCATCGTGCGGGTGCGCCTGAGTCGGTGGCGCCTGCTTTGTTCCTCGAAGCGTATGGAGACCAAGTATGAAACAAGCCAAGCAGCTCCCGCCCCGCAGCAAGGTCAAGACATCCGACACGTGGGACTTGGCCAGCCTGTTCCCGAATGATGACGCGTGGGAAGAGGCGTTCGCTCATTGGGAGAAGCAGGTTGACGGTTATGCGCGTTTCCGCGGCACGCTACGAGACGGGCCGGAAGCGTTGGCCAAATGCCTGAAGTTCGACACCGACTTCGACCGTGCAGGAGAGAGACTGGGCGTTTACGCGCATCTGAAAGTCACAGAAGACCAGACCAACTCCACCTACCAGCGTCTGATGGGCCGGTACATCAACGTGGCCGGCCGGGCGGGCGAGGCAGGCAGCTTCATTCGCCCGGAGATTCTGGCCATTCCGGCCGCGCAACTGCGAGAATACCTCGAACACACATCGCTGCGGCCCTATCGGCTGCTGCTGGAACGGCTGGTTCGATACAAGCCGCATACGCTGGGCAAGAAGGAGGAGCGGCTGCTGGCCATGCAGACGGAGATGGCCCAGGCGGCGAGCAATATCTTCCGCCAGCTCAACGACGCCGACATGCGATTCGGCACAATCAAAGACGAGCAAGGCGAGCAACTTGAACTGACCCACGGCACATTCTCCAAGCTGCTGCATTCGCCGAAACGCAGTGTGCGCCGGGCGGCTTTCCAGCAGTATTACGAGCAGTATTCGGCGCATCAGCATTCGCTGGCCGCCGCGCTTGGCGGCTCCATGCAGCGCGACGTGTACTACGCCCGCGCTCGCAACCATCCCAGCGCCCTCGAAGCCTCGCTGTTTCCCGACAACATGCCGGCGGCCGTCTACGACAATCTGATCGAATCGGTCCACCGGCATCTTCCGGCGGTCCACCACTATTACGACGTGCGACGGCGGAAGATGCGGCTGCGCGACATCCATCACTACGACACCTACGTACCCATCCTGGCCGACCTGCAAGCTCGGCATACATGGAACCAGGCCGTTCGTGTCATCCTCGACGCGCTCGCGCCGCTGGGCAGCGAGTATTGCGGCGTTCTCGAAAAAGGACTTGCGGGCCGCTGGTGCGACCGTTACGAAAACCGGGGCAAGCAGAGCGGCGCCTTCAGCTCCGGTTCGTTCGACGCAGACCCGTTCATCCTGATGAACTATCAGCCCGACGTCCTCGAACATGTGTTCACTCTGGCGCACGAGGCCGGGCACTCGATGCACACCTTCTACTCGGCCAGAAGTCAGCCGTATCAGTATTACGACTACGTAATCTTCGTGGCCGAGGTCGCCAGCACGTTCAACGAGCAGTTACTCGCCCGGCACATGCTCCAGAACGCACGCGACGACCGCCAGCGAGCCTTTCTGATCAACCGGCAGATCGACGCCATGCGCGGGACGATCATCCGCCAGACCATGTTCGCCGAGTTCGAGAAGATCGCGCACGCCTCACTCGAAGCAGGCGAGCCGCTCACGATCGACAAGTTCAAGGAGATTTACCACGAGTTGCTCGTGCAGTACTTCGGTCCCGACTTCACCTTGGACGAGGAATTGGACCTGGAATGCCTGCGGATCCCGCACTTCTACCGCGCCTTCTACGTGTACAAGTACGCCACCGGCATGTCGGCCGCGATCGCCCTGGCGGATCGTGTCCTGAACGGCGGCAAGAAGGAGCTGGACGATTATCTGGGCTTTCTCAGCGGCGGCTCGTCCAAGGATCCGCTCGACCTGCTGCGCGGCGCCGGTGTGGACATGGAAAAGCCCGAAGCCGTTGACGCAGCCCTCGGCCAGTTCGGCCGCCTGGTGGACGAGCTGGACGGACTGGTGAAGGGGTGACGAGCGGGAGTTCGCTGCCAGTTTTCAACTTCGACAGGCGAGAAGTACGCCCAAATCGCGTATACCGCAACAGCTATGGGTAGGCAAAGTCATTTGCCCCAATCTGGCGAGTGCAAGGGGGATGGAAATGCGAACCAAGATGCTGGTTCTTCTACTCCTGATTGTCCTGGCCGCACTCCTGGCAGTCATTGGTTTCGGCGAAATGGAATTCTTCGCCGTGGTAGCGGAAGGCGGCAATGGTCCAGCAAGTCCGATTGCCGTAATCGTTTCGTACGCGTACTTCGGTGCTCTGGTCCTTGCGCCAGCAGCCCTGCTCGGTTTGGCGTTCTGGCTACATCGGCGGCATCGCAAGTAATGTGGCGATCACAAAACGGGGCCCGAACGGCTTTGCTTCCGAGTGGTATTCTAAAGGGGGTAACTCAAAAGGAACTGCGATATGCAGCAAGCGGCAGCAAACGGTAACTATGTCCACGGCTACGATCCCCGAGAATCGCAGCGACTTCAAGATCAGGCCGGCACGCTGGTCGAATTGCTGCACTCCGACACGCAGTATCCGGAAGGGGCAACCGTCCTGGAGGCAGGGTGCGGCGTGGGTGCTCAGACAGTCACTCTGGCAAAAAACAGTCCGAAGGCGCGCATTACCTCAATCGATGTGTCGGAAACGTCCGTCGAGCAAGCCAGGAACGCCGTTGAGGCGGCCGGGTTGACGAACGTTGAATTCATGCAGGCAGACCTCTTCCACCTGCCGTTCGGACCGGCCTCGTTCGACCATGTGTTTGTGTGCTTCGTACTGGAGCATCTGGCGAGGCCCGTCGAGGCGTTGCAAGCGTTGCGCCGCGTCCTGAAGCCGGGCGGGAGCATTACCGTGATCGAGGGCGATCATGGCTCCGCCTATTTTCACCCCGACAGCGAGTACGCGAGAAAGGCTATCGGCTGTCAGATTGAGCTACAATCGCAGGCCGGCGGAAACGCCCTGATCGGCCGCGAACTCTACCCGCTGCTTGCCTCCGCCGGGTTCGGCGAGGTGCGAGTGTCGCCGCGCATGGTGTACGTCGATTCGAGCAAGCCGAGCCTGGTCGACGGCTTCACACGCAAGACATTCACCGCCATGATCGAGGGCGTGCGCGAGCCGGCGATTGCCGCGAAACTGATGAGCCCGTCGGATTTCGACCGCGGCGTGGCCGATCTGTATCGAACCGCCGAGCCGGATGGCGTGTTCTGCTATACGTTTTTCAAGGCCGTCGGACAATCCTGAAGATACCCACGTCGTCATAGCGTATCGGGCAGCCGATACTCTTCGCGACGTTCGCGCACAACCCAACGGTTTGCCTGGTCATCGTCGAAGCGCTCTGCAACTGGGTCCCATTTCAACGGGCGGCCCTCGAAACGCGTAATGTTGGCCAGGTGGCAGACGCTGATCGAGCGGTGACCAATCTCAACATCCGAGACCGGTCGCTGCCGGCTACGGATGCAGTCGAGCCAGTTCTGCATGTGCCACCGTGCCTGCCAGAGTGCGAGTGAATCACTCCATTTGCGTTCTTCCTCGGTGACGTCTACCTGCTTCTTCAGCTCTGCGGCGATCTCGGGCGGGTTCGAGTTGAACTTATTTCGATTGACCTCCAGCTTGCCCTTTTCCCCAATGAAGATCGCGCCACCCATAGGTCCCTTCTCTTGCATGAACTTAAGCGTTACGCCGTTGGCATAACGCATTCCCACCTGGCCGTTGTAGCCGGGGGTGATAGGCCACGTCTCGACCGGCCCGGTGTCGTCCGTCCCCAAAGCCCACTGTACCTGATCGATGCCGTGGGCCCCCCAGTTCGTCATCTGGCCGCCGCGCATATCCAGCCAGTTGCCCATCCAGCGCGGGTTGTACGCGCGCCATGCCGCCTGGTTCAGCCACATATCCCAATCGAACCCCTCCGGTACGGGCTCCTCGGGGAAAGGCTCCTTCGGCAGTGGACTCGGCCCCGTATAGTTCACCGCCCGAACTTCCTTGATCGCGCCGAGTCCACCGGTTCTGACAAACTCGCAAGCCAACCGGTTCATTTCCATCGAACGCTGTTGCGTACCGACCTGAAACACTCGTTCGTACTTCCGCACAGCGTCGACCAGAACGCGCCCTTCCTGCACGTACAACGTGAGCGGCTTCTCGGCATAAACGTCTTTACCTGCCTGGCACGCATGAATGGAAGGCAATACCCGTTGAAACGCCTGCGTTGCAACAACAACGGCATCGACGTCGTTGCGCTCGATCATCTTTCGGTAGTCTTGGTAGATAGGCCACGGCGCCTGCTTCTTCTGTTGAAATGCTTCCGCTCGCGGCAGGTTGCACTCCGCAAGCGCGACGATACGAGCATCCTCGGGCAACTGCTCCAACAAAAGCGACGCCCGATGGCCGATACCGATGGCCCCGACGCCAATCCGCGCGTTCGCCCCCGCTCTCCCCGGCGAGGCCAATACGTCACGGGGAACGATCACCGGCAAGGCACATACGGCAGCTCCGGTAGATTTCAGAAACGATCGCCGATTCCACGTCGGTTTACTCATGATGGTTCCCCTGGAGGCGTAAGCAGCGCAAGTGGCGACATCGTCATTGTCGCTTCAATCTACTGCCATGCCCGTCGCGTGTCAACGTATTGACCTTTTTCGCACCGGGCAAGAGCCCCAGAATCGCACACTCCCCGGTAGGACCGAAAATCCGTGCTCAGTCTCCTGGGGAGCACGTCCAGAGACATTTCCGCAAGCTTCCGGGGCGAGAGTCTCACAGTGGCTTCATCGTGTCGATCCACAGGAACGGCTTGCCGGCATCGTCGACACGGACTTCGAACTTCATTCCAGCCTGAAAGAGAATACGGCGAAGGGCCAGGCTGTACGTCGTACGGCTGCGAGGAAAGCTGACGATCTTCTTTGCCGGATCGATACCGTGCCGGGCCAGGGCGTTGTGGTCGGGAAGAATGGGAACCTCGAGCTTCTTCCCCAAGGCATCGATCACTACCTGGGCCGAAACGCCTGCGATGTTCACATCGCGGAACTCGTACAGGGCTGGCAGGATCTGATTGGCCGGTTCCTTCGGCTCGAAACCGATCGGCCATATCTCCAACCCCGGTTTCGCCTGCACGACGCGAAGCACCACGTCGGTCCCCTCCAACCCCGGAACGAGGCTATAGCCTGCCGGACGCAGCAGGTAGGCCAGCACCGTTCCACTGGCAAGGCCGTCAAGCTCTTCGCCAATCTTATCTTCGCCAAGCGACTGGTGCGCGGCGTTTTCGATACGCAGGGGAATGGCAAGCTGTCGGGCAATCCGATCGATGGCTTCGGTCCGTTCGCTCCCCTTCGTGGCGAACACGACCGGCTTGGTCAGATCGAGGCTGACCAGTTCAAACTGCGTGGTGGTCAGACCGAACGCGCCGACCGGCTCGCGTGATTCAGGCGTACCGCGTTTGGCCAAGTCGTCGAGCCAGGCAGCCAGGCGGCCAAGCTCGCCCTGCCGGAAGCGGCCTGACGGCATCTGCAATTCCGTCTGCGAACGGATGGAACCGGTCACCACGTACAGCGGACCGGCCGCGGTACCGCGCACCTCCACACCGACAGAATCGCTTGGTCGTGCGGCGCGGATGCGCACATTCCGGATGCCAGCCTGATCCAGCGCCCGCGCCCAATGCTGAGCGGCCATCTGCACGGCAGCCCCCTCGGCAACCAGTTCCACTTGCACGCGGCCGGCCGCCAGGGCAGGGCAGGGGGGCAACAGGAGCCAAAGGACGAGGGTCAACACGGGCATCAATCTGGCGGAACGCATGAAAGGCCTCCGTGGCAGGGGGCTGGAAGGGGTGCATTTCTGAATTGTACCTCAAGGGACAGCCCCCCGCCCTTCGGAAACCGGTTGCGGCCGAAGGTCGCCCCCGCTTGAAGCCTTCGGGCAATCTGACACAATAACCCATGGATCCTTGCGACAGCTCCCTCGAGCATGCCGTTGATGGAATAGCCGGCCCTCTGAGGCCCATTTGGTCTGAAGTCAATAAGAACAAGGAGTACGACATGGCACGACCCGTCACGATGTTCACCGGCCAGTGGGCCGACCTCCCCGTGGAGGAACTAGCCCGGAAGTTCAACGAGTATGGTTTCGATGGCCTGGAACTGGCCTGCTGGGGCGATCACTTCGAGGTCGACAAGGCCTTGGCCGAGGACGACTACTGCGCCAAGAAGCGGGAAACGCTGGAAAAGTACGACATGAACGTGTGGGCCCTCAGCAACCACCTGGTGGGGCAGGCCGTCCTGGACAACATTGATGAACGCCACAAGTCGACCCTTCCGCCCTACGTATGGGGAGACGGGGACCCCGCTGGCGTCAATGCCCGTGCCGCCGAGGAGTTAATGAATACGGCCCGCGCCGCCCAGAAGCTTGGGGTGAGCGTCGTCAACGGGTTCACCGGATCGAGCATCTGGCCGCTATTGTATTCGTTCCCGCCCGTTCCACCTGCCTGGATCGACGAGGGATTCCGGCTGCTGGCCGAGCGGTTCAATCCGATCCTGGACGTCTTCGCGGAATGCGGCGTCAAGTTCGCCTTGGAAGTCCACCCGACGGAGATCGCGTTCGACCTGTACACGGCCGAGCGGGCACTCGACGCCCTGGGCAATCGCGAGGAGTTCGGTTTCAACTTCGATCCGAGCCACCTGCTGTGGCAGGGCGTGGACCCGGTCGAGTTCATCCGCCGGTTCAGCGACCGGATTTACCACGTCCACATGAAAGACGCCATTGTCACGCTCGATGGTCGGACCGGCATTCTGGCCAGTCACCTCGACTTCGGCGACCCGCGTCGCGGCTGGGACTTCCGCAGCCTGGGGCATGGTGGCGTCGATTTTGAAGAGATCATCCGTGCGTTGAACCACGCCGGGTATCAAGGCCCGCTTTCGGTCGAATGGGAAGACTGCGGCATGGACCGTGACCACGGCGCCCAGGAGGCTTGCGATTTCGTGCGGCGCACCGACTTCGCGCCCAGCCAGGTGGCCTTCGACGCCGCCTTCGATAAGGAAGAGCAATAGCCGACCGTGGCTTTCGACATTCCGTAACGGGCACAGACCGCACCACGGCCTGTGCCCGTTGCCACTTCTTGGCCTTTCCGTTTCTGGGTGTGAACGACAGAACGTTGGAGTCCCGGCTTCAGCCGGCCCAACACGATGCACTCTTTGGTCCTTGCCGCTCGCCGCGGCGCAGCCGCATATGGAGTGCGGGAACTTGTTCCCGCTTTCTGGCCTGCAGCCGCCCGCAAACACCCCCGTTCGCCCGTCCCCGATCTCCCAACTCCGATCTGCGATCTCCGACACCTTGTGTCCTCGTGCTCGAAATCGTCTTTGTATTTCCCTCTGTTCCCTCTGCTTCCTCCTGTTCATTCTCTTCTTCGTCTTCGTGTTGGCGTCAATCGTGCCGCAATTCAGAAGACGAACAGGAGGCCGCAAAGCACATTAGAGCAAGAACACCCTCGCCCGTCTGCCGGCCTTTCATCCGTGGCGGGATTCTTAACGGACCCACTCGCTTGCGCTTCGAGCTTCTGCGCGCTCGCGCGTCCCCCCTACAGTGTCCTTCCGGCAAGCGTGTATGAATCGTTTTGAGCGGGGTGGTATGATTGGCTGTCCACGCACGATTGGAAGGAGGACAGCTGATGGGTACTGGGAAGGGTTCGCGGGCGATGCCTGCTCGATTGGAGGGGGTTCAGCGGCGGTTTGAGCGGTGGCGACGGAAGCGAAAGAAGGCAAAGGCGAGGATTCCCGATCCGCTGTGGGATGCGGCGGTGGCGCTGGCCGAGACGTACGGGGTTCACAGGACGTCGAAAGCGTTGAGCCTGGATTACTATTCGCTCAAGAAACGCGTTGAGGAGGCTTTGGCTGACAGGAGAGGAAGGCAAGGAGTGCCAGCCGACGTGGCAACCGGAGGATCCAAGGCGGACTCAGCGTCCGGGGCAACGTTCCTTGAACTGCCGCCGCCTGCGTGGGCTGCTGGCAGTGAATGCACCTTGGAACTGGAGGAGGTCGGTGGGGCGAGAATGCGGGTGCACCTGAAGGGGTTTGCGGAACCCGATCTGGCGGCCCTCAGTCGCAGCTTCTGGGAGTCCGCTTCATGATCCAGGTAACGCCGCAGATGCACGTCGTGGTGGCCGTCGAGCCGGCCGACTTCCGTCGGGGGATCGACGGGCTGGCTCGATTGTGCAAAGAGGTCCTCAAGCACGACCCGTTCAGCGGGTGGGTGTTCGTGTTCCGCAACCGGCGGGCAACGGCCCTGAAAGTGCTGGTCTACGACGGGCAGGGGTTTTGGCTTTGCCACAAACGGCTTTCGAGCGGCCGGTTTCCTTGGTGGCCCAGCCGCACGGATGCATCATCCTTGACGCTGGCGGCGCACCAAGTGCAGATTCTCTTCTCGGCTGGTAATCCACGGGCAGCGCAGACGGCGCCGGCATGGCGCCCGGTCGGCCCGGCGGCCTGACGAGGACAAGGCCGGAAGGTCGAATATTGCCCAATTCGGTCTTGCGCTCCGACCGCTTCCTTGCTATCCTTCAGCCGTTTTGAGCCATTTGCCCCGTCATGGCCCGTCGCGTGGTCCCGGGGGTTTCGCCAGTCACTCGCGTGGATATGATGAAGGCACGGAAGAAGCCGAACATCATCGAGATCGACATGGAAAAGCTGGCAGACGTTCTGCGGCGTGCGGAAGCCGCGCTGGACGCGAAGGACTACGAGACGCTCAAGGCGTTCGTCGACTCGCACGCCTATCTGGCCGAGTTGCTGGCCGACAAGGAGATGAGCCTCGCTCGGCTGCGGAAGATCGTGTTTGGCGCCCGTACCGAGAAGACGGCGGCAGTAATCGGCCGCGGGAAGGATTCAGAGCCTTCGCAGCCGCCTGGGGCAGCCGAATCGGCCGGCTCGCCGACCGACGTCCCTGAGAAAGAAGCATCTGCGGAAGCGGAGCCAAAACCAAAACGCCCCGGGCATGGTCGCAATGGCGCAAAGGCCTACCACGGGGCCGAGAGGATTCCGGTGGGCCACTCGACGCTGCAAGCAGGCGATCCCTGCCCAGGTTGCACGAAAGGCACGGTGTACAGGATGGCGTCGCCGGCGGTCCTGGTGCGGGTTACCGGCCATGCGCCCTTGCAGGCGAAAGTTTACGAACTCGAACGACTACGCTGCAACCTGTGCGGCACAATTTTCACGGCCGAGACCCCTAAGGGCGTGGGTTCGGCGAAGTACGACGCGACGGCGGCAAGCATGATCGGGCTGCTGAAGTATGGAACGGGGATGCCGTTCAACCGATTCGGAGGCCTGCAAGGGCATCTGGGGATTCCCTTGCCGGCCTCGACGCAGTGGGACATCATCCGCAAACAGGTTCCGTCCTTCGAGCCAATCCACGCCGCGTTGGTGTATCTGGCCGGTCAGGGCGAGTTGCTGCACAACGACGACACGCCGGCGAAGATTCTGTCGCTGATGGGGAAACGCGCCGAGCAGGCCGCTGCGGCGCGGCAGGCCGCTACGGCGGATTCCGGACAAAAGGACGGGCCGGAGCGTCGAGGGCTTTTTACCACCGGCATCATCTCGGTGTACGAGGGTCATCGGATCGCGCTGTTCTTCAGCGGGCGGAAGCACGCGGGCGAGAACCTCAAGGACGTCCTGGCCCGGCGTGTGGCCGAATTGGGAGCGCCGATCCAGATGTGCGACGCCCTGTCGCGCAATCTTCCGGGCGAACTGGAGACGATCGTAGCGAACTGCCTGGCCCACGGACGGCGGCAGTTCGTCGATGTGGTGGCGTACTTCCCCGAGGCGTGCGAGTACGTGCTGGATGCCTTGAAAGTGGTGTACCACAACGACGCGTTGGCCCAGGAGCGGAATCTCTCGCCGGAGGAGCGGCTGGCGTTTCACCAGGCCGAAAGCGGCCCAACGATGCAGACACTGCATGCGTGGCTCGGCCGCCAGTTGGACGAGCGGCTGGTGGAGCCGAACTCGTCGCTCGGCAAAGCCATCGGGTACATGCTCCGGCACTGGCCGGAATTGACGCTGTTCCTGCGTCAGGCTGGGGCCCCGCTGGACAACAACCTGTGCGAACGCGCGTTGAAGAAGGCGATTCTGCATCGCAAGAATTCCCTCTTCTTCAAGACCGAGAACGGCGCTCGCGTTGGGGATATCTACATGAGCCTTATCCACACTTGCGAGCTTTGCGGCGCCAACCCCTTCGATTATCTCACCGAACTGCAGCGGCACGCCACCGAGGCCGCCTTGAAGCCCCGAGCTTGGCTTCCCTGGAACTACCGTCAGACGCTGGCTGCCGTTTCCCCGTCCCCCGCCGTTGCCGCAGGCTGACCGCCCGCCCCGATTTCCGCCCCCAGTGCAACCGTCCGGCCAAAGTTTTTCACGCTTGCCGGAAGGACACCCCCTACAAGCACGCAGCGCGAGCAAGTGGATCCGGCGTTTCGGTCCTTGCTTCGCCGTGGCGAAGCCGCCTTGGAGTGCGGGAACTTGTTACCGCTTTCTGGCCTACACCGCATCCTAACCACCCCGTTCGCGCGTCCCGATCTCCCAACTCCGATCTGCGATCTCCGACACCTTGTGTCGCTACGGCACAATCCGGATGTCAGGTTCGGCAGCGATGGCTTCTTCGAGATACGGCAAGTAGGACGACGCCACGTCGCCCAGCCGCCGCGCCGTACCATGCTGCCGGAACCGCGCGAATCGCGCCCGGATGACGCTCCCCGGGCCCTGCTCGCCCTCACCGTCCGCCAGGCGAACCGCCGCAGGCTGTACATCCGGCGTCCACGGCAGCAAGGGCGGCTCGTCGTACGAGCATTGAACATCCGGCTGCCCGTTGAGAATCCTCGCCAGCGAGGCCAGCCCGCAACGGCCGGCGCCAATGCCGAGAATGATGGATTGCTTCATAGCAGACTCGCGTTGATCTCATATCTCACATTGGGCCACACGGCCCGAGAGTCTCCCCGGACGCGTGTGTGTTGCTGCGGACGCTTCACCCGCCGTGTTGCCACCGCCGGCGCATGACTCGGGGTCGGTATAGGTCGCTAGCCCTTTACCGTACGGCTCTTTCATCCGCTACTCCCCGCCGGTTTTGACCGGCGCTTTCGTCGCGGTAGGGACGGCCCTTTCGGGCCGCCCCCCGCACGGATCCGTACGTGAAGGACTACCTCATACGGCTCTTATCTCAGGTAGTAACGATCAATCGCTGAGTCGGATATGGATGCACGATGCGAACCGATGGAATCCATTGGCGAACCAGACGACGGCGAAAACGCTCCCAAGTCCAACCCTTGCGCCCTCGCTGACTGCGTCGCCGGATGGCGTGCAGCCAGTAGCGAGTTACGCGGTCGCGGAACGCATTCAGCCGGTCCTGATTGCCTGGCACGGCGTAGTAGTTGTACCATCCTTGGACTACCCAGCGAAGCCAGCGGCCGACACCGGATGGCTCATGGTGCATCCGGTATCGCAGTTCCTTCTTGACCTCCTGTAGCTTCGCTCGCATTCGCTTTGCAATGCTCTGCCGCCGAAGTTCGAACCATCCCCGCTTGCTCTTGGCGCATATGTGCGTGAATCCAAGGAAATCAAACGTTTCCGGACGGCCTTCGCCCCGTTGCTGACGTCGATCGATCGCAAACCGACCGAACTCGATCAGCCGCGTCTTCTCGGGATGCAGTTCGAGACGGAACTTCGCAAGCCGCTCTCGCAACTCGCTAAGGAACCGCTCCGCTTCACCCCGATGCTGGAAACCTACGACGAAATCATCTGCGTACCGGACGATGATGACATCTCCCGTCGCCCGATGCTTCCGCCAATGATTGGCCCACAAATCGAAGACGTAATGCAGGAACACATTCGCCAGCATTGGTGAAATCACCGACCCCTGGGGAGTCCCTACGGTCGTCTTCGACCATTGCCCTTCCTCCGATACGCCTGCCCTGAGCCACTTCCGGATCAGTCGCAGGATACGGGGGTCGGCAATGCGATGCTCGAGGAACCGCATCATCCACTGGTGGTCGATGGCATCGAAGAAACCACGGATGTCGGCGTCGAGCACATAGTTCACCTTCCGCTTCACGATTCCTACGTACAACGCGTCGAGCGCGTTGTGGCAGCTTCGCCCTGGGCGGAACCCGTAGCTGAACCCGAGGAAGTCTTCCTCGTAAATCTGCTCCAGGACCAGGCATACGGCCCGTTGGACAATCTTGTCCTCCAAGGCCGCGATCCCAAGCGGTCTCTGACGACCGTCCGGTTTCTGTGCCCATGCCCGCTTTGATGGCTGCGCTTGGTAGGTGCCGCGATGGAGTCGCTCGTGAAGATCGACCAGGCGATCTTCGAGCCCCTCCGCGTACGCGTGCCACGTTACCCCGTCCACGCCTGGGCTTGCCTCGCGCTTCAGCTTGTGAAAGCCGAGCCTCAGCAACCCCACGTCGACGTGATGCAGCAGCGAGGTGAACCGCACCTTCTTATCACGCTCTGCTACCTCTCGTATGCGGTTGAGGCCGGTCGACCCGCTTTCCCGACACTGCGTTCGGCGCGTGGCCTCCTCTTCCGCATTCCCTTCGATCGATCCCCTTCCCTCCACGGGCTCCGCCGCTCGCGTAGGCTGGTTTAGGCCGGTGTTCGTGTTCTCCGTTCGCTCGCCCTTTCGTCTGCGAGTGCCACAATATCCCGACCGTGCCGACCCGCTGGCGTTGTTCGCCCGCTTCTTCGGTACTATGGAATCGTCCGACTGCCCGCAGGCGTGCATGTCGGGCGTGCGGCCTACGGCCTTCCCCGACCGTTCCTCGCCACCATCGTGCGAGGAAGCCTGCTGGCTCTCCCGGTTCCCGTGCGGAGAGTTTCCACACATGCGCGGGGTCTCGGACTCCGCGGCGTCAAGGACCGGCTCGCGATGATCGTCGGTCCTCATGTTGCCTTCCCCCTGTCAGAATGGGGTCGGCACGCCGAAGCTTTTGTTTCGGAGCTCAATACCCGGCCTGCGTGTGCCCCTGTCAACGCTTCACCCGCCGTGTTGCCACCGCCGGCGCATGACTCGGGGTTGGTATGGATCGCTAGTCCTTTACCATACGGCTCTTTCATCCGCTACTCCCCGCCGGTTTTCACCGGCGCTTTCTCTGACCCCAAGAGTTCCCCTGGCTCTTTCATGGCACCCCTTTCTCGCCCTGCCCTTCACTCCACCCCCAGGACTCCTTCAATCCTTTTGGCCCGATAATACTCTTGCTTGGCTTCGTCACCTTGTATCCATGCATCAAGCTCGTCGATTGTCCATAATTCGGTAATCTCCGGGCATCCGTGGGAAACTGCGATGGCTTGATTGAGCCCAAGGTGATTGCCGGATCGCAAAACCTCATAGCGTGAAACATCGGGTCTGTGATCGGCATCAGCCGAAAGGTCACGAGGTTCTGTCCATCCGACACCAGAATTGGGAACTTCGACGACGAGTAAACGCGGTGGAGCTCCAAAGCCAGCGGGGCGCACCAACATCGTGGACTTCGGACCCGACCATAATGCCGATTGCCCAACGACTGCCAGGTAGCTGGTGTTGCCGGCAGTAGCTGCTTCAGTATCCTTCGGGCAGCGGTACACTTGGACCACCTCATCCCGCAGAAGACTGTTGTTCGGGCCGTTCCATGGCTCGTCGAAACGATAGCGAGCATACAACTCGTCGTACCCCAGGTATGGCAGGATCAGAACGCGCCAACTGTGCATTCGTTGCCCCGAGTCGTCGGCAAGGTATGGTGGAGGTAGGTGCCCATGCTCTTTCTGATAAGCAATCAGTGCGTTGGTTATTGCCTCCAGATTGTCCTTGCAGGCGAAAAAAGGACCAGATTCGTGATCACAGATAGGAGGAGGGCTCACCAGAAGAAGCGGGACCACTAAGGCACCGACGCCTAGCACTGGCCGATAAGAACGCAGGAGCAGCGCCAGAATGCAACCGATCCCCGCACAACCGACTACCCCCCAAAGCCAGTAACGCCATTGGATAACATTGGAGATTCCCACTGCGCCCGATATCGCGAAGCAGATTCCTGGCATGCAAACATCGATGACTCGTATCCGGCTCATGGCATTCACGCAAAAACGGGCTTAGCCCATCAAAGCACTGGGAAGATCCGCTGGAATCTTGAGCCCGAGGTGCTGGCCTGCTACCCAAAATCTCTGATCGTCACGGCCTCTGGGGGCCACTTTTTGGGGGTGACACAGAACGAAAAAACGGCCATGATCCACCAAGAGTCAAGGAAGGAGGTGGACCATGGCCAAAGGATTGGCTGGAGGCTCGTCTGGGAACATTCGTACCATTTGTTTGCCGATTGGGGAAGGGGAATATCGGGAGGTTGCCAACGACGGCGCGAGATTCCGTCGCGTGGTAGACCGCTGCTACCAGGAGATGCCGGAGTTGTTTCCGGAGAGCTTTGAAAAGGGGTACGAGTTGAAGGACCGCCGAGAATCGAGCAAGACGGGGTTGACGATCCGCCGTATCGAGTTGCGGAACGGTACGGCGTACAGCATTCGCCCCTCGTTTCTCATGCCCTATCTCAGTGCTCGAACCAACGATGCCGAAGCACCCCTGTTTCTGCGGAAGTTCGGCGTTCCCTACTGGGCATTGGCTCACGTTTTCGGTCGCGACGCGATGTACTGGTACCGCCTGGAAACGGGCTTGGGACGCAACAGCATCGTGGGGACCACCGTCCGCCGGGCGGCGTTGCCCGAACACCTGTTGGCCGACGAACATCACCAACCCCGGAACGGGGAGAAAAAGTACATCGCCACCACCGTTGGCAACGGCGTTGTTCTCGGTGCCGCGGTGGCGGAAACGGCGAGTACGGACGATTTGACCACGGCCTATGCCGTTTTCCGCGAAGAGGCTCGCAACATTCAGCCCGACTACGCACCGAAGTCGGTCAACACCGACGGCTGGAAGGGTACGAAAGCCGCCTGGCGGAGCCTCTTCCAGGGGGTCCTGATCATCCAGTGTTTTCTTCACGGGTGGCTGAAGATACGAGAGCGAGCCAAGCATCTGAAGGACACGTTTGCGGAGATTTCCGAGCGAGTCTGGGACGTCTATCATGCTCCCGACCAACGGACGTTTTCGCAGAAGCTTCAGGCGTTGAAGAGTTGGGCCACAACGCGGTTGTCCGGGGTCGTCCTGGAGAAGGTCATGGATCTGTGCGAAAAGCGCGACCGATGGCTTGTTGCCTACCAACAACCGGGGTGCCACCGCACCAGCAACATGCTCGATCGGCTGATGCGGTCGATGAATCGGTACTTCGACAACGGTCAACATCTGCACGGTTCGCTCGAATCCTCTAAACGACACAGCCGTAGCTGGGCCTTGCTGCACAATTTTGCCCCTTGGTGCCCGGCCGCTACCCGGAAGAACGCCAGCTGGCGCAGCCCCGCTGAACGCTTTAACAAGCACCGTTACCACGAGAACTGGCTACACAACCTCCTGGTGTCAGCCTCCCTCGGCGGATACCGAACAGGTGGCCCCCAAAAAACGTGACAACTAGCAAAATCTGATCCATGTGTTATGAGAGTCTTAACAGCCCAGGAAGGGCAAGGAGACTTTCGATGCCGAAGAAGCGACACAAGCCCGAGCAAGTCATTGGCAAGCTGCGGGACGCCGACGCCATGTTGGCGGCGGGCAAGACGATCGGCCAGGTGTGCCAGAGCCTGGAAGTCAGCGAGCAAACGTTCCACCGTTGGCGTGCCCAGTACGGTGGGATGAAGGCCGAGGAGGCCAAGCGCCTGAAGTGCCTGGAGGTGGAGAACCAGCGGCTGAAGAAGCTCCTGGCCGAGGCGGAACTGGACAAGGCGATCCTCAAGGAGGCCCTCCAGGGAAACTTCTGAGCCCTGCCCGTCGGCGTGCGACGGTTGTGCATGTTCAACGGCAGTTGGGCGTGTCCGAACGTCGGGCGTGTGGGGCGCTCGGTCAGTGTCGTTCGAGCCAGCGCTACAAGCCGCTGGACGACGAGGAAGAGAAACGATTGGTTCAGGAGATGTTGGCCTTCGTGGGCGAACATCCTCGGTATGGCTATCGACGGATATGGGCGTTGTTGAGGAAGGCGGGATGGAAGGTGAATCGAAAACGAGTTTATCGGCTCTGGCGTCAGGAGGGACTCAAAGTGCCGCAAAAACAGCACAAAAAGCGACGATTGGGGCATAGTGCCAACAGTTGCTCACGGCGCAAGGCTGCGCACAAGGACCATGTATGGGCATGGGATTTTGTACACGATCGGACGACCAACGGCAGGCCGCTGAAGTGGCTGTCGATCGTGGACGAGTACACGCGGGAGTGCGTGGCCCTGGAGATCGGTCGAGGCATCACGGCCGAGCGGGTGATCGACGTGCTGCTGGACCTGTTCCGCATCCGTGGCGTGCCCAAGCACATCCGCAGCGACAACGGCCCGGAGTTCATCGCGAAGGCGATCCGGCAGTGGTTGGTGAAGGCGGGCGTGGAGACGCTCTACGTCGCGCCGGGCTCACCCTGGGAGAACGGTTACGCCGAGTCGTTCCACAGCCGCCTGCGAGACGAGCTGACCGACCGAGAAGAGTTCACGAGCCTGGCTGAGGCCAAGCACCTGGGCGACGCCTGGCGGCTGGAGTACAACCACCGGCGGCCACACAGCTCGCTAGGCTACCAGACCCCGGCGGAGTTTGCCGCCGGCTGTGCGGCTGCTGTTTCCGCTCCGGCTGCGCCTACGCTCCAACAGCAGCCGCACAGCCGAAACCCCGCAGTTCCAACCCAACCCGTACTCTCATAACCCTTGGTACAAAAAACGGGGGCGGCCCAGTGCTTGTCGGCACATCCGAGAGTGTCACATAGCTTTTTGTACACGGGCTGAAGCGTGCGGAAGGTGAAGTCAAGCCCCAATTGGGTTTTGATGAGTGTATACCCTTCCGCTGGCATCAGCTTTCGTTCGCCATTAACATAATAGCTCCGACCAACGAAATAATTCGTGATTAGTCTCCACACCGTCTGCCATCCGGTTTCGATTGGATGATCGCCTCCTCCAAGCTCAAACCATAGCTCTTCACGTATGTACATCTCGAACCAACGAAGTACATCTGTCACAGTGTTTGTGTCGGCGAGCATGAAATTTGCAGCACCGTACGCGCTCCTTTCATTCAGGTCTAACGAAAGTGGATTCCAATTATGATTAAAGGCATGAATTGTCTCATGGACAGCAGTGGCATAACTCACGTGTCGCATGCTGCCACTACCATAATCACTGTAACGAATAGCTCTCTCGCTTGGAACGTACATGGCGGTAGCACCTTCACCCAAAGTTATGTCCGGTCTGAATTCGCGAATCGTACCGGCAGCCCAAACCATCCTCTTGTAGAACGTCTTGACCCCTGCAGCGACGTAGTATGCTTGCCCCTTATGCTTCGCTTCTTGATTCTCTATCAGTTTCAGTAGTTCCAAATTTCGTAACTTGATATAGGTGAACGCAAGGGCTTTTTGGTAAAGGACTTAGGGGATCACACATACCCAAGTCCAGACCAGGAGGTAACCCATGCGTTCACGGAAGAACCATTGTACGATCTCATGCCGCGAAGTCCACAACCGCGCCGGAGCCATTGTCCAGCAGCATCTCCAGTTGCAGGACCATGGGTACAAATGCCGGGCGTCGGTCTTGCTGAATGTCCTCTTTTACGCAGCTTCCCGTATTGGCTTCATTTCCGCTGCTTGCCGGAATCTGGCGGGCGCGCCAACACAGCAGACCGTATTCAACGTGCTGGTGGCGACGTTGCCGGAGTATCACGAACTGGAGAAGCGGTTGAACAAGGCGCTGGTGGACGGCCTTCCCAAGGCCGTGCGACGGCGCAAACAGACGCTGGCGATCGACCTGACGTTGATCCCGTACCATGGCGAGCCACATCGGCACCTCGACGAAATCTATCGCAGCCAACCGAAGAGTGGCACGAGTCACTTTCATGCATACGCCACCTGCTACGTGGTTCGCAACGGGCATCGTTTCACGATCGCCTTGACGCCGGTACAGCGCGGCGAATCGATGGAAGAGGTCGTCCGTCGCCTGCTGCGTCAAGCACGCGCCCAGGGCGTAAAATGCCGGCTTTTGCTGCTGGATCGCGGGTTTTACTCGGTTGCAGTCATCCGTTATTTGCAGGCAGCCCGCTGCGCTTTTCTGATGCCGGTTGTCAAACGCGGCCGCAAGCCGAAGGCGGGCCAAGCCGCGACGGGTACGCGGGCCTTCGCCCAATGGAAGAAGAGCGGTTGGGCCACACACACCCTGAAAGCGTCCAAGGCAACCAAGTACGGCAAGACCGCGACCGTCAGGATTTGTGTCAAGTGCGGCAATCTTGCCGGCAAGTGGAAACGCCACGGCCGACGGGCGTTCGTGTATGCGTTTTGGGGATTCCGGCCTGCCAGCCCGCAATGGGTGTACGAAACGTATCGCAAACGGTTCGGTATCGAAACCAGCTATCGCCAGATGAACGAGGCACGCATCCGCACCTGCACTCGCAATCCACTGTTGCGGCTGCTCTTCTTCGGCTTGGCGATGATCCTCCGCAACGTCTGGGTCTGGTTTCATTTGACCACCCTCTCGGAACGCCACGGACGACGACTCGCGTTACATCTGGAGCGTCTTCCATTCCGCGATATGCTGCTGAACCTGCAGCGGGTGGCCGAAGTGATCATGGGAATCACACAATGCATCCTCGACGTAACCTCCGGCCACGCAACACCTTCTGACACACCGGACGCTTTCAGCTAAAATTTGGAACTACTGAGTTTAACCCATTCGTCGTAACCATCCACGCGAGGTTGGGTCCGCCCATCCTTCTGCTCCAGCGTCCACGGAGGAGGTGGCGTCGAACGCCCTCGCCACCAGGTTTCTGGAAAGCCACCGGGATGTGGCCAAATCTCATTGTTTGTAGGTGGCCATAATCCGCTCGGATCCACCGCATTCACCGGTCCATTGCCGACATACGCAGACAAATTCCCGTCCCGGCCTTCGAATCCGATCGGGTCCTCACTCATCCAGCGGCCAACGGCCGGATCGTACCAACGATGGAGGTTGTTCTGCAGATCGGTTGCCTGATCCAGCGGACGGCCGGTGAAGGCGAAGAGGGTGTCGTGGGCGGTGCTGGTTTGAGACTGGAGGTTGCCGTAGGAATCGAAAACGCGATGGTTGACGATGGTGGTGGCGTCAGTGGAAGAATCGTGGGCGGCGAGGTCGCGGATGGTACCGAGGTGGTCGGCCAGCGGCCAGAGGATGGAGCCGGGGGTGTCGGGAGTAGTGACGTGCTCGTCGGCCATGAGCTGGTCCACGGCGGCTGGGTTCCAGAGATATCGGTGCGATAGGTCTTCTTGCGTGAGCGGGTCGGTTGGGTCATCGCCGGTAGCGCTGGCGCGGTCGAACTGCAACACGATCTGATTGCCATCGTACGCAAACCGCGTGCGGGTGTCAATCTGGCCGTCCGCGTCCAGGTCCACGTCGCGGCCGATCCAGCGGTTTTCGGTGTCGTACAGGTAATCCACCGCGCGGACGGCCGGGTCGCCGTACGTGGCGTAGTCGGTGACGCAGGTGAGGCGGTTGCGATGGTCCCAGGCGTAGGTGGTCGCGGCCGTATCGCCTGCGTCGAGAAGACCGTTCGCGTTACAGTCGATGAACCGGGCCGTGCGGTTGCCTTCGAGGTCATAGGAATAGGAAAAAACGCCGTCGAACAGGAGTTGGTTGTTGGGGCCGGTGAGGTAGGCGGCGCCGTTCGCGGTGATGCGGTTGCCGGCCGCATCATAGGAATACGCTTCGGCCGCAGCCCAAGACATGAACCACGAAAGACACGAATCACACGAAAGCAGCCGGTAACATCCCTTTCTCTGCTCCCTCTGCTTCCTCCTGTTCATTCTCTTCTTTGTCTTCGCGTTGGCGTCAATCGTGCCGTGGTTGAGCAGATGGGCAGGGGACCGAGACGTTCCGTGCAATGACGAATGTCGAAAGTCAAATGACGAAAGAAGCCCGAAATCTCAAATCGACGCTTCCCCCTCCGCGCTCGCGCGTGACTGTCAACTGTCAACTGCACACCGGAGGGCTCGCGCCCTTCCGCTTTCACCTTGACCGCGAATCGTCGATCGACTCTCCCAGTCGTGAACCTTCCGGACGGAATCGACTCGGAGAGTCGAACGACGAGGATGGGCGGGGAGGGAAGGAGTCTCGGCCGCGCAAGACCTTCGATTACGAGTACGAGCACCGCTATCGCTGAGCACGAGTACGAATACGAGTACGAGTACGAGTGGAAGGTTCGTGCCAGCCAACATTCCTTTCTCTGCGTCCTTCGTTTCCTCCTGTTCGTTCTCTTCTTTGTCTTCGCGTTGTAGTCAATCGTGTCGCAATTCAGCAGAGCAGCAGGAGACCGCAAACGACATCAAGCAAGAACGCCCTCGCATGCCCGTTCATGTTCCATCCGTGGTTGGGTCCTTAACGGACCCACTCGCTTGCGCTTCGAGCTTGTACGCGCTGGCGCGTCCCCGCTGCAAGCACGCAGCGCCAGCAAGTGGATCGGGCGTTTCGGTCTGCCATCGCCTGCGCATCTGTGACCTCTCCCGTCTATCCGTGTTCCGTCCGTGTTTCATCCGTGGCTTTTCATCCAACCACCGCGGCCCCAATCTCCGTACTTCTTCGCGCCTTGGCGTCTTTGCCTTAAGCGCTCCGGCCGCTGCAGTGCAGGTAGAGACGATTTCAACGCAAAGCTGCAGAGGCGCAAGGACGCAAAGAGGAAGCCATATTCCCAACGGGACTCACTCGCACACATTAAGGAAGGTGGCCGCATCATTTCCGATTAGTGAAGATTAGCGAAGATTAGTGTTCCCTCCCCCTTCAGATTGCCAGGAACACGAATCGACGCTGATCGACAAAGATGGGCGGGGAGGGAAGCGGTTTCGGCCATGCAAGACCTTCGATTACGAGTACGAGCACCGCTATCGCTGAGCACGAGTGTAAAGTTCGTGCTCGTGCTCGTGCTCGTGCTCGCAAACGTAATCGAAGAAGTGCTACAGAGGCAGTTCGCGGTTCGATGTTGGCGCAGAGAGAGTTAGGGCCAGCCCTTCGGGCTTCTGTTTTCCGTTCTCGTAACCCAGGGTTGCGCCTCGCTCGTTCCTCGTATCGGCTCCACCCTGGGCTTGATTAGGGACATCCCTTCGGGACTGACTGGCTAATTGTCGCACGACTCTCCGAGTCGTGAACGTTTCAGACGGAATCGACTCGGAGAGTCGAGCGACGAGGATGGGTGGGGGCGGGGAGGGAAGGAGTCTCGGCCGCGCAAGACCTTCGATTACGAGTACGAGCACCGCTAAAGCTGAGCACGAGTACGAGTACGAGTGGAAGGTTCGTGCCAGCCAACATTCCTTTCTCTGCGTCCTTCGTTTCCTCCTGTTCGTTCTCTTCTTCGTCTTCGCGTTGTAGTCAATCGTGCCGTGGTCCGGAAGACGGGCAGGGGACCGAGACGTTCCGTGCAATGACGAATGTCGAAAGTCAAATGACGAAAGAAGCCCGAAATCTCAAATCGACGCTTCCCCCTCCGCGCTCGCGCCCTTCCGCTCCCATCTTCCAACTCCCAACTCCCAGCTTCCGTTTCCGCCAGCGCGTCCCGATCTCCCATCTCCGATCTCCCATCTCCGATCTTCACCGGAGGGCTCGCGCCCTTCCGCTCCCATCTCCGAACTCCCAGCTTCCAACTCCCGCGCCAGCGCGTCCCGATCTCCCATCTCCGATCTGCGATCTCCGAACTCCGTTTCCCCTCCGCGCCAGCGCGTCACTAGCAACTAGCAACTTCCCCTCTGACACCTGTCACCTGACACCTGACACCTCCTTCGCGGTATTTACATCGGCCACGAAGTATGGTAAGGTGACGGCATACTCTGACGCCACTATAGACAGGGGCCTGTGGGCAGCGTAAGGCCGAACAGAAGACCTGAATAGGGGTGGTATACCGGCATCGTAAGCCCGGCCACCTGACGCGCGGATGCGATTGGCGAGACTGATACTTTCGCCCGCAAAACCGCACGCAGGTGAGGCGGCGTGTGTGGAACAGCGTGCGGAGGACGTTCCTATCTGGACGTCCTTCTCAGCGGCGGCCCCAACGCGAGGGTTCCGCCGTACGGAGTGAGGGGTCCTTGCCCATTAGTGGCACAGGATCGGCACCGTACGGTCTGCTACTGCGTCGCATAAAGCCGGCGGAATAGGACCGATTGGCAACGTAATTCCTCGGGCAGTTTTTGGCAGCCTAAGACCAGCGTCGGAGATGCAGGCACCCTCGGGTCGCATAAGACCACCCGTCGCAGAAAATGGTTCTGCGTCGAACCGTGGAAGGACTGCGCCCAATGGGCCCCCGTAAGCCGGCCCTTTCTGCTGTAAGTCCTTGTGAAATAACAGGTTAGCGAAACAGTGGGCGTTTTCGCTCACCTATTTGCGAACACCGCCTGAAAAACACTGTTCGACAATATCCAACTCCTTGCCACACAACAGGTTACAACCCGTTTTTCGGCCTCGGACGCCGAGTTTTGCCACACGCGGAAATCGCGCGTAACCCCAATGACAACAACGGTTTAAGGTAATCGGCCACCTGTTGTCGAACAGTCGAACAGGGCCAAGGGCGTGCGACAATTCCGGGCCTGTTCGTTTATGGCGTCGCACGACTCTCCGAGTCGTGAATGTTTCGGACGGAATCGACTCGGAGAGTCGAGCGACGGAGCCGTCCGGTTGGTTTGCGCGCGGGGACCGGAGGGCTTGCGCCCTTCCGCTTTCAACTCCCCACCCCCGCGTCAGCGCGTTACTGACAACTGACAACTGACAACTGACAACTGTCAACTGTCAACTGCACACCGGAGGGCTCGCGCCCTTCCGCTTTCAACTCCCCACCCCCGCGTCAGCGCGTTACTGTCAACTGTCAACTGACAACCTTCAACTGCACGCCGGAGGGCTCGCGCCCTTCCGCTTTTATGAGACGCTCGCGCCGCATTCCCTAAAACATCGCGGGGTGTTCCGACCAGTTTGGCCGTTTCCCGGTTTGTTCCGCCGCCTGCGGCGGCGGAACAAACCGGCAATAAACGGGGATGTGGGGTGGTGCGTATGGTTTCCAGGGGTAAAGGAACCCCTGGCTACGGTGCGAATCGCCTCCGGCGAATAGGCGCGGATCAGTGGCCGCTGGTGCGCGGCGATCTGCGAGTCGTGAACGCGCCCGACGGAATCGACTCGGAGAGTCGAGCGACGAAGATAGGTGGGGGGCTGGTTGTTCGGCCGCGCAAGGCCTTCGATTACGAGTACGAGCACCGCTATCGCTGAGTACGAGTAGGATGTGAAAGGGCGACTGAAGGCGGGACTGCGAACGTCGAGTAGGCCGGCCTTCCATTCCCAATTGCTCTATTGGTCTGCGCGTCTTGCCTGACTTGGCTTCTGCGGCTTCCGCCCGCACTTTACACGGGGCGGATAATCCTGGACAATCCTGTCTTTTCTGGTTCATCCGGCTGATGCGTAGGTTGGGGGGTTGAAAAAGTGTGGACATGCTGGTTCCATCTGGAGTTTTTACCAACGACTTCAGACGGGAGAACTCAGCATGTCCACGACACTGTTGTACCATGGATTCGGGGTGCGTGAATACCGGTATGTAAGAACCCAATACATCAGAGGGGGCATTGTCTTCACCATAGAGCGGAAGCGCAATACCTGCCGTTGTGTGGCATGTGGTTCGCCAAACGTGTGGCGGCAGGGGGGCGTCGTGCGGCGGTTTCGGACGGTGCCCTTGGGGAGGAAGCGGGTTGACCTGGAAGCGAGGATTCCCCGGTTGGCCTGCCACGATTGCGGTGCGGTCCGCCAGGCGGCCATCGGCTTTGCCGAGCCGAAACGGACGTACACCAAGTCGTTTGCACGCTACGTATTGGAACTGTCGCAGCATATGACGATCAAGGATGTCGCTTGCCACCTGGGTGTGAGTTGGGATGTCGTCAAGGAAATCCAGAAGAAATACCTGAAACGACGTTTCGGCAAGCCGAGGCTGAAACACATCAAGCAGATCGCCATCGATGAGATTTCCACCGGGAAGGGCCACAAGTACGTGACTATCGTCATGGACCTCAAGAGCGGCGCGGTACTTCACGTAGGCGAGGGAAAAGGCGGGGACGCCCTGCTGCCTTTCTGGAAGCGGCTTCGTGCCAGTCGAGCCAAGATCGAGGCCGTGGCCACCGACATGTCGCCAGCGTATATCGATGCCGTGTCGACGCATCTTTCGCACGCTACGTTGGTATTCGATCGTTTTCACGTCATCAAGCTCTACAACGACAAGCTTTCCGACCTGCGCCGCGACTTGCACCGACAACTGGCCGACACGATGCACAAAGACGTCCTGAAGGGCATCCGCTGGCTGCTGTTGAAGCGGCCGGAGAACCTCGACCCTTCGCGTCGTGAGCCCGAGCGGCTTCGGGAAGCCCTGCGTCTGAACGAGCCCCTAGCCATCGCCTATCATCTCAAGGAGGAACTCAACGAGATATGGGAGCAGGATGACCGGGAAACGGCGCAATCCCTGCTGATGGACTGGATCGTGTATGCCGAATCGACCGGTATCCGCATGCTCCAGAAGTTCGCCAAAACGCTTCGGCTCCATGCGATAGGCATCCTTAACTGGTATGACTACCCGATCTCAACGGGACCGCTGGAAGGCACCAACAACAAAATCAAGACCATGAAACGTCAAGCTTATGGCTTCCGAGATCCTGAGTTCCTCAAACTCAAGATACTCGGCATCCATGAGACAACCTACGCATTAGTCGGATGAACCTCTTTTCTGTTCTATTTGGTTGGGATGCGCCAATGTCCGAAAATCGCGAAGTCTTGTTTCCGAAGGTCTGCCGATACGCAAGGGAAACGGCCCGGTGGTCGTCCATCGCCGCAGTGCTCGAATGGGACGATCGCACCATGATGCCGTCGGCCGGGGCCGAGCATCGAGCGGAGCAGGTCGCCTTGCTTAGCGCATTCGTGCATCGCCGATGGATCGATCCGGAGTTCGGCCAGTGGCTCGATACTCTGGCCGAGGGTCCGCAGGCATTCGAGCCGGAGACCGATGCGGCCGTGACCATCCGGCGGCTGCACCGCGATCGGCAGAAGGCCGTCAAGCTGCCGACCTCGCTGGTGGAGGAACTCTCGCGAACGGCCGTGCTGGGGCAGCAGGTGTGGCAAACGGCGCGAAAGGACAACAACTTCAGTGCGTTCCGGCCGATTCTGGAGAAGACGATCCGGCTGAAACGTCAACAGGCCGATGCGCTTGGTTTCCCGGATCAGCCTTACGATGCCTTGCTCGACGACTTTGAACCGGAGGAACGCACGGCTAACGTTGCTCGGGTTCTGAAAGAGCTTCGCGAGCGGCTCGTGCCTTTGGTGGCAGAACTTGCCGGCGCTCGCCGCCAACCGGACCGGAGTCTTCTGTCTCGCCATGTACCGGCCGATGTGCAGGATGCGTTCGGGCGTCAGGCGGCCGGCGCTATCGGATTCGATTTCGCACACGGGCGGCTCGATGTTACGGCCCATCCCTTCTGCACCGGGCTGGGGCCGTGCGATACGCGCATTACCACACGCTACGACGAGGACTTTTTCCCCAGCGCTCTGTTCGGTATTTTGCACGAGGCCGGACACGGCATTTACGAGCAGGGACTCCCTGCAGAACACTGGGGATTGCCGCTGGGCGAATCGGTATCGCTGGGCATCCACGAATCGCAATCGCGACTGTGGGAGAACATGGTCGGGCGCAGCCATGCGTTCTGGGAGTACTTCCATCCGATTGCCAGACAGCATTTCGGCAGCGCGTTCGACGATATACGGTTGGACGCGTTTCATTTTGCCGTCAATGAAGTGCGCCCGTCGCTCATTCGCGTCGAGGCCGACGAGGCAACGTACAATCTGCACATCCTGGTCCGGTTCGAACTGGAGTTGGCCCTGTTGGACGGGAGTCTGGCGCCTGCCGATCTGCCCGCGGCATGGAACGATCGCTACCGGGAGTTTTTGGGTGTTGAGCCCGATTCGGACGCCGAGGGCGTGCTGCAGGACGTTCACTGGAGCGGCGGTTCGTTCGGCTATTTTCCGACCTATGCCTTAGGAAATCTGTACGCTGCGCAGTTCTTCGAGGCGGCCGACCGACAACTTGGCGGTCTTGATCGGCAGTTTGCACGCGGCGAGTTTGGCCCGCTACGGGAGTGGTTGCGGGAGAATATCCATCAGCATGGCCGCCGCTGGTCGGCCGCCGAGCTGGCTGAGCGAGTCACCGGCCGCCCACTCAGTTGCGAGCCGCTGATCGGGTACCTGCGTGGGAAACTCTTCCCGCTCTATGGGTTGGCGTAGGCAATACCATTGCGTGGAATGCGTCGCAGATCGGAAGATCAGGGCTCGAAAGCGGTTGCCGCCGGGCGACTCTCGCCTCTTGAACCCGCCTGGCGCTCGGGGTACACTCAGGCTCGTCGCCCAGTTTCGGCGGCCGATGGCTTTCCTGTTTATCGTTTGGCCGGCTGTAATTTCGGAAGCACATTACGAGCAAGGGAGAGAGGGCTGATAGCATGAGAACGCGATATTCGGAACTTCTGCGGCAAACATCACGGCGAGAGTTTCTGGGGACCGTTGCATTGGCTGTCGGCGGTTGGGAAAGCATGCGCCATACCGCGTGTGCGGCTGAGGGGGCTACTGCCTCAGAAGCAGCAACAGACGGGTTCCGTTTTACGCAACCTTTCGACGGCGGCGTGATTCACGAGGAGTGCGGCCTGCCCGTTCTCGGCACGCAGGCAGGGGCTGACGGCCAGAAACTGCTGAAAATCGAAGTTGCCGGTTCTGTCCCGCATGGTACGAACGTCGACGTCTTCACAACCGACGGTCAGAAGATCCCCGTGACGATCGAGAACGGCCAGTTCCACGGAACCGCTGTGCTGAAAGACCGAATCACTGAGATCAGGGCCCGGGCGACCATCGGCGGCCAGACGCAGGAGATTCGCACGCGAGCCGTGTGGGCGACGAATTCGTATCGGCGATTTCGCTGCTATATCGACGATCACAGCTTCTTCTTCCGCGATATCCTGCAAAAAGACTACAAGAGCATTTTCGATTGTTTCTATCTGGAGAGGCTCCGGCAGCTTAATCGCGATTACGGGGTGAAGATCAACCTGAACTGTTTCAATAGCACGCCGGAGCGGGATTTCCAGCTTGCGATGTTTCCGGACAAGTACAAGTCCGAGTTCGAGGATAACGCCCATTGGCTCCGGCTGGCGTTCCACTCGGAAAACGAATTTCCCGGCATCCCGTACAAGAACGCGATCCCTGAAAAGCTCGCCGCCGATTTCGACCTGGTGGCCAAGGAACTGAAACGAATTGCCGGCAAGGCCTACACTGCCGGACTGCAGATTCACTTTGCCGATGTCCCGCCAAGCTGCTATAAGGTCCTTGCCGATCGGGGCGTGAAGATGCTGCCGACAAGAAGCAGAAGGCTTGGCTCGACCAAGCCAAGGCTCTGCGACTATCACCTTCCCGACGAAATCCTTGACTACCTGTGCGACAACCAGGCATGGATGCATTTCGAGAGCGGCCTGATCTTCTACAACAGCTTCACGGGACGCACCGTCGAGTGGACGCCAATTGACGAGATCGGTTCCGATCTGCTCAAACTGATCGACAAACCGGCCAAGAGCCACCTGATCAACATTGCAGGTCACGAGCAATACTGGTGGCCGTTCTACAAGAACTTTGTTCCGAACCTGTACGAACGTTATGCGGCGGCGTTCCGTTTCGTTCTGGACCGGGGGTACCAGCCTATCTGGATTGAAGACGGCTTCTTCGGCGGCGCGGCGTGACCATGGCCGTTTTCCGGGGATAGGCTTGCCCTTGTTTCTCAGCCCTGTCGGCCGAGAAGCTGCCCCTCAGACGATTTTCCGGTTTACGGCATCGAGCGAGTAAAACACACCGCGAAGGAAGGACTGAGATCATGGCGATTCAGCATTCCGAGTATTTCAGCCGGACATCACGGCGCGGGTTTCTGGAAAAGGTTGCACTGACCGCAGGCGCTTGGACAAGCGCTTGCCATGCCGTCTGTGCGGCCGAAGCAGGTGCCGTGGTGGGAGACGGAGCATCGCCCGGCCGCTTCCATTTCACCCAGCCCTTTGACGGCGGCGTCATCCACGAACAGTCCGGCCCGCCCGTTCTGGGTACACAATCGGGCCCGGACGGCCGGACCATGCTGAAGATCGAAGTTGCCGGTTCCGTCCCGCCCGGCGCGAAGCTCGACGTCTTTACGACCGATGGCCAGAAGATCCCAGTGACGATCGAAAATGGCGTCTTCCGCGGAACTGCCCTGCTGAAAGACCGGATTACCGAGATCAAGGCCCTCGCGACCATGGGCGGCGCACGGCGGGAAATCTGCACACGGCCGGTTTGGGCCAGGAACTCGTATCCGCGGTTTCAGTGCTACATCGACGATCACAGCTTCTTCCTTCGCGACATCTATCAGAAGAAGTACAAGAGTATTTTCGATTGCTTCTACCCGGCCAGGCTTCGGCAACTCCACCGCGAATTCGGCGTGAAGATCAACCTGAACTGTTTCAATACGACGCCGGAGCGGGATTTCAGCCTCTCGATGTTCCCCGACAAGTACAAATCGGAGTTTGAGGACAACGCACACTGGCTCCGCGTGGCGTTTCATTCCGAGAATGAGTTTCCTGCCGTTCCATACAAGAACGCGACACCGGAGCAGCTTGCCGCCGATTTCGACCTGGTTGCCAGCGAATTGAAGCGGATTGCCGGTACCGCCTACAATGTTGGATTGCAGATTCACTTTGCCGACGTTCCGCCGAGTTGTTACAAGGTCCTTGCCGACCGCGGCGTGAAGATGCTTGCCACAAGAGGTCGAAAACTCGGCGCAACCGATCCGAAGTACTGCGACTATCATCTGCCCGACCGGATTCTGGACTACTTATTCCACCATCAGGGATGGATGGATTTCGAAAGCGGCCTGATCTTCTATACGGCTTCCACGGGTACGCGCGAGTGGACGACGCTGGAGCAGACGATTCCCCGGATTCGCACCGTGATCGAGAATCCTGCCAAGAGCCATTTGCTCAATATCGGCGGCCATGAGCAATATTGGTGGCCGTTTTACAAGAACTTCGTTCCTGATCTGTATGAACGTTATGCAACGGCTTTCCGCTTCGTATTGGAGCAAGGATACCGGCCCATCTGGATCAACGACGGCTTCTTCGGCGGCGCCGAATGACCGCCGTGCCGCCACGGCGAAGCGAATACTCGCCTCCTGCTATTCGCTTGCCGCGAGCGGGCTCCTCCGTTTCTGGGTGCGAATGGCAACCTGTTGGAGTCCCGGCTTCAGCCGGAAAAGCCAGACCGCTCAAAGGCGGGACTCCAACCACGGCGGCCTGCACCCAAAAGCGGAATATCCCGCGAGCGACAGATGGCGAACGCCGAGCACGATGAGCATCTGCCCCGTGCCATATGTTGCCCAACACCAAGCGGAAGCGTAAGGAAATGGTGCGTGGAAACACTGCCATGCAAGAATGAGGTCGCTGGCGAAAAACAGCAAGGCGCCTGCGGTGATGAGAAGCCAACGGCCATCCATTTGCCAACGCCATGTTGCCGCCGCGCCGGTGAGACTGATCAGCCAGGCATATCCCAGTGCCGGCCAACGCAGGCCCCCAACCTTGGCGCCCGAGGCCGTGAGCCACCATCCGAACGTTGCCACGGCCAGCCAAGCCGCGAATAGGCTCGGCCAGCCGAATCTTGCCCGTTTCGCCAACCTGCAAGATCCATCTGGAACCGGCCCAAGAAATGCGGTGAAATACGCCAGGTGTCCTGCACCGAACAGGATCATTGCACCCAGTAGACGTGGAATGGGCAGCGAAGCTTCGGGCGGCAGAGCCCACGCGTCTCCCAGGCATCCCAGCGACATGCCGCAAGCGGTTCCCCATCGCAACCGGGCCCCTACCGTGCTCCGCCCCTGCCATACAGTCCACCATGCCAGGGCGACCAGCGCAACGGAGGAGCCGACCCGCAACGTGATCGAGCGTGGCGCCTCATGCCAGTTCGGGAACGAGAAGAAACTGGTTGTGAGCAGGACAGCCCAAACGGCCAACAAAGCCGCGGCCGTTTTGTGTCCTGGTCTGTGGAAAGCCTGCGCTGGAAGCGTATCGGCTAAGAGTTTCAAAAGATGCTCCTTCGGCGAGAAACGGCTACCGGCATTCAAGGTTCTGGCCAGAGTCGATCGGCAAGCCAACGGCCGGCGCCGTTATGTCGGTCGTCGGCCATGTGGAAGACGAAAGACGCGTGTCGCAGGTAGGGGTCTTGCTCCGGCGAGCGCGATACGAGCAGCACTTCATGCTCGCCGGTGGGATCGAGTTCGCCCGGACCGCCTCCACCCAAGGGCAGCCACAGGGCCGTGGCGGCGGTGATTTCAGTCGGGAGAGCCTCCGATTGGAAATCGTACCAGCCGGCAGCGCTTCGAGGGTCCTGGCCGCTGCCAAAGACACCTGCGGCAACGCTCAGGTACCGGCACCCGGCGAAACCGCCAGGTGAAACGGGCGGCTCGTTTCGCAGCCACGGTTCGTTGAGCCTCTTGAACAATTCACTTCCCCGGAGCAGCCTCGCCAGGGGGGAAAGCCTGTTGAGCAGTCCATCCATCGCTGCGGCGGGCGCCAGGGCCGTCAACTGCTGGTGGAGTCCGTTGCTCACGCCGTTCAGGGGCGTTTGCAGAAAGACGGCGTTATCGACCACGCGGTGACCGTTACCAAGCTCGACGAAACATCGCGTTACGAGACCGCCCATGCTGTGTCCAACCATGTCGATACGGTCGTCTGGCTGTGCCTGCCGCATGGCCTCGCAAAGCTTTCCAAGGATCGCCGCTCCATCGACGGCATTGGCGCTGGGATACTCGAAGAAGGCAACCCAGCGATAGTTGCGCACGAGCGATTGGCATGCGAGTAGCCCCTGGTGTTGTGGGGGCATCCGGCCCTCGACCACGAATTGTTGCGGATCGCCTACCCACGCCCGGCCACTGCAACCGAGGCCGGCAATCAGAATCAGCTTCGGCCCCGGCTTCTGCCATAGCCGTTCAGCGGCATCGGCGCCGGCATGACATGCAAAACGACGTCCCTCGTCGCACACCTCTGCGAAGAAACCGATGCCCCCGGCAATGCCCATCGACTGCGTCATCGAGAAACGGCTCCATGGATGGCTGTGTGGCGTCGATGCGATGGCCAACTCGTACGGTTTTGATCTCGCCAGGTTCATCTTGGCAAGTTCGTCGAAATCGCCCGGCTTGCTGCCTGCCCGAACGGCAACCACCGACCAGGCCACCTGATGTACCCGTCCCCACGGAATGGCCGGCTGGTTCAGCTTGATCGCCATCTGCCCCCGGCTTGGCTGCTGAACGGTTCGGCACGGCACCGGTGTTTCGGTCAACGTGCCTGAAGCATCGGCGCAGCGAACGACAGATTGGCCTTCCTGCAAAGGGAACGTTGCAATTGCATACAGATCGACTGGGCCATCAAGTCGGCCGTGCCGGATACTGACCAATCCGGCGGTCTGTTCGCCGGAGCGGCAGAACTGAAATGGAAAGGCCACAGATAACTCGGGCGGCGTGTGCGCCTGCACCGGAATTGAGGTAAACGGAAGACCGCAGCACAGCAGAATCCCGGCGAGAACATGCCAGTGGACAGAAGATTGGGCGCCGCCGTTTCTGGGGGCAGGCTGCGCCAATATCGCCGGCAGATGCCGTTGTGTCGTCCACCCGGCAGAACAGGCTGCGTCTGGAAACGTAAGAGTCAGAGATCGTCGGGGGCGCAATTCCGCCTCGGTAAGGGGTTGTGATAGGAGCAACGGTAACTGAAGATCAAACACGGTGGTGTCCTTGTTCCGCAGGCATTGGCAGCAGGAATGGCGGCAGAATATGGGGCGGCCAAGCAACGAGAACCTCCCTTCTTCGTTCATCCAGTATAAACATCGGTGTTTGCCCTGCCAAGCTGTCTGCCACCCATCGGACTGGTGTTGAATTTGCCATTCACATGGCGTCCGGTATGATTCAATAAGCTGGATTATTCACGCAATCATGTGAGAGAGAGCTATGGTTCGTGCAATGTCTCGATTGGTGGTGGGGTGTCTTGTCGTCGCCGCGTTCGACTCGTCGGCTGTGGCGCAGCAGTGGGCACGGAAGATGTTCGAGGTTACCAGCCACGACTTTGGCGCGATTCCACGCGGCGCCAAGGCCGAGTTCGTCTTCGAACTGACCAATATGTATATGGAGGACGTTCGGATTGCCGGCGTTCGGTCGAGTTGCGGATGTACCAGCCCGCGTATCGATTCTGACAAGACGACACTCAAGACGTACGAAAAAGGTGCGGTCGTCGCACGGATCAATACCGGCTCGTTTGTCGGACGCCAGGGCGCCACGGTAACCGTGACGTTCGACAGACCGACGCAGGCGCAAGTCCAGCTACACGTGAAGGCCTATGTCTACAGCAATGTGCTTCTTGAGCCGGCAAGTGTTGCGTTCGGCACGGTGCCGGTCGGCACGGGGGCTGCGAAGACCATAGTGGTCCGTTTCGAGGGACGAACCAATTGGCGCATTCTCGACGTCAAGAGTCGTATTCCGTATCTGTCGGGAGAGGTGATCGAGACGCTTCGTCGCGGAAATCGGGTCGCTTACGACATGCAGGTAGACTTGGCTCCGGATGCCCCGGCTGGTTATCTGCGTGAGCACCTGTGGTTAATGACGAACGATTCTCGCGCCGAGCGCATTCCGGTGCTCGTCGAAGGGCACATTCTGCCGGAGATTGCTGTAAGTCCGAGTTCGCTGTTCCTGGGAGTGATTCACCCCGGCCAGTGTATTACGAGGCAGATTGTCGTGCAGGGGAAGGCGCCGTTTCGCATTACGGACATTCATTCCGACTACGACGGGTTGGTTGCTCGCGTGCCTTCAGCCGATGAGCCGAAAACCCACTATGTCATCCCCATGACACTGACGGCAGGCGACCAGCCCGGAAGAATTGCGCCGCATATCATTCTCGAAACCGATTCAGGCCAACGGGTCGAATTGTCGGCTTACGGCGTGATCGACAAGAAGAGCGACTGATGGCAACCGCACAGTAGGGAGCACCATATTCTCGAAAGCCTTGAGGCACTGGGCACAGCGCTCTTATACTTGCTCCCACTCGCACGAACCTAGCACGTCGTTGCACACGCGAATCCGGAACCCCCAGCCATTCCCCTGCCCGATGTCTTTGTAGATGTCTGTGGCGTCGAAGCCGCAGTAAGCGGTAAGGGCGGTGCGGTGCGGCCATCCTGCCATTGGCCCGTCCATTGTGGCAGCGATTTGAGGACGTAGCAGTACCTGGTCGCGATGGGAAACACACTCAATCTGGCTCCTGCGCCGGCCGCGCCAGAACGGCATGAGATTCTACGTCGATGTGGGCGAGCTTGCGAACAGGGACCGATGCTTCCAGTGGCATAGCGCAGCCAACAGTGAATGGGCGCCAACGATTGCCGCCGTGAAAACGCACATCGATGCTGAACAAGAGGATTATCGCTTCATGACGGCGGAGCACCCCCTGGAGGCTTATCGAGACCGTACTCAGCCGTCGTCCGACTATCCTGCACAAAGCTAAAGCCAGTCGCGACGGATCTGAATCCATGCCCCGAAGAATCGCAGCGAGGCGATTGTGACGGTTGGGCCTACGAAAAAAGCCTTGCGTAACCCGTTGCTACGCAAGGCTTTAAGGTACCCCCTGTAGGACTCGAACGGGTGCTTATTTCCCGATGAAAACAGGGTATCTCGGCTGAGCGCAGCGTTAAGCCGCAGCACACAGTTACCGCATGGCTGTTATGGTAGACTAGCCCGGCGTGTGGGATGCAGCCAGAGAACCCCTGCAAAAGATCGTCGGCATCGTCGGATCGTCGGCCCCGGTCAGTACCGCACAAGCAGCTACTTTCTCGGTAGGCTGTATAACCGGGAGAAGAAAGCGGACGGTGGCCGTGCCGACCGCAATCTTTCGGGGGATCAAAGTGAACCCCGTAAAACTGCCGAGCGTCTTGCCGCCGAGAAGCAGCAAGGCCCCGGGTGCCCCCTCATATCGCGCGCGATTCTCTATTAGGTTCCAGCCCTGGAGTTTTTTCCGAAAAAACCTCTGGGGACATGCAGGTTTGGGCCGCGCCAGTAAGGGAGAATGGCCGTAACCATCGGTTTCGGCCGCACCTGATGCGCGGGGGTTTTGCCTCTTTGTCGGTGTGGGGGCAGCGAGACAGACAAAAATAGCACATACCGGCCGGAAGACCTATATTGTGGGTAAGGACGCGGCGATGGACGTCGCGCAGGGACACTGGTCGAGAATGGACAATGACGGAGCGACGAGACATGGACGTGACACCGGAGCTGATCGGTATCAGGGACGCGGCGAAGCTGCTGGCCGTATCGCCGCGGACGCTATCCCGGTGGGCAGCAGAGGGGCGTGCCCCTAGGGGCGTCAAGCTGGGCGGTGATCCGCGGAGTGCTATCCGCTGGCAGCGTAGGCGACTGCTGGCATGGATCGAGGATGGATGCCCACGGGTAGATATGGGAGGGACGTCGTGATGATGCAGAGCAGCGGCGGTGGGCGCGAGGGCACTAGCTAAGCATCTGGGCATGACGGTGCAGGCGGTACGTGCATGGCGGTTGGCCGGGAGGATACCTTCTCGGTCGGACGTGGCGGTATGACGTGCAAGGGTGGAGCAGACGCTAGCCAGGCATGGACGTCCGGTGTCGGTGTTGCGAGAGGGGGTGCAGCCATGAGTGAGCAGCATCAGAGCCCCGGGCTACTATCGTCCGACTATCCGACGTGCAGCCCCAGGAGGTGCAATGGTTGTGGCCGGGGCGTATCGCGCTGGGTAAGGTGACGATCATTGCAGGTGATCCCGGACTGGGCAAGTCGTTGGCTACCCTGGACATGGCAGCCCGGGTATCGACCGGCGACGTGTGGCCGCATGAGACGGGCCGTGCGCCGTGTGGGAGCGTCATCCTGTTGTCTGCCGAAGATGATCTAGGCGATACCATACGGCCCCGTCTGGACGCAGCAGGGGCCGACGTGGGGCGTATCGTGGCATTGTCTGCGGTCAGTGGTGCAGAGCGAGGGGTGGCGTACCAGAGGCAGCCGGACTTGTCCCGAGACGTGGATCGGATCGAGGACGTTGCCAAGCAGGTGGGCGACGTCAAGCTGATCGTCATTGATCCGATCAGCGCGTACATGGGCAAGACGGACTCGCACAACAATGCAGACGTTCGTGGTGCGGTGATGGCACCACTCAAGGAAATGGCCGGGCGACTGGGCGCGGCGGTGGTGTGCGTGACTCACCTGCGCAAGGGTGAAGGTGCAGCCATGTACCGGGCCATGGGATCGTTGGCGTTCGTTGCGGCAGCGCGGGCGGCGTGGATCGTGACGCGTGATCCCGACGATCAGGGGCGACGTCTATTCCTTCCGAGCAAGAACAACCTTGCCCCCGACGTGGCCGGGCGCGCGTATCGTGTGCGGGACTTCGGTGGGGTGCCGATAGCCGACTGGGAACCGGGCGACGTGACGGTGACTGCCGATGAGGTGATGGGTGCCCGAGCTGGCCGGCGTGGCGATGCGGGCCGCGAGGTGCAGGCGTGGCTGGCTGAGACTTTGTGCGATGGCCCCATGCCTGCGAGCGAGGTTCAGGACGCAGCTAAGGCGGCGGGCTACGGCATCCGCACAGTACGATCCGCATACCGGGATCTGGGCGGCAAGCCGAGCCGAGTAGGGTTTGGCC
The DNA here is from genome assembly GCA_040772845.1 of Thermoguttaceae bacterium. GTDB lineage: Bacteria > Planctomycetota > Planctomycetia > Pirellulales > Thermoguttaceae > PWXP01. The sequence continues at coordinate 870,022 of JAXGXG010000001.1, read as the reverse complement.
GAGGTGCGGTCTGGCAATGGAGCCTACCCCCCAAAGGTGCAAAGATGCCCATAGATGCCCCTTACGAGAAACAGGCATCTATGGCATCTATGGGCGAATGGCCGGTAACTGAACCCCTAGCAGGTGGGGCTACTGGTGACGGTGTGGACGATCTTCTTCAGGCGTGTTATCCGAGTGAAGAATGGGGGCCGTGTGATGAGCGTGGACGATCTACTTGTGGCAGTCCGGCGTGCAGGTGTGGAGGAATTGCGTGTCCATGGCGAGACGGTGCGGTATCGTCCCGCGTGTCGTATGCCCGAGGCGCTACGGGAGCAGTTACGGCAGCACAAGCGGGAGGTGATCGAGGCGTTACAGGGGCACACCGGGCGACGTGTGGCAGCGATGCAGCAGCATCCTTCGATGCGACGCAGGCAGACGTCCCTGGTGGATCGTCACTGGTACGATATCCCTTGGGATGATCTGCCCCACCCCGATCCCTGCCCGGTGTGCGGTGGCTCTCTGTTCTGGTGGGACTTTCTCGGCAAGCGCACTGCGAGACGTGCAGGCCGGAACCCCTGCGACGTTCCTTCCGGTTGGCGGCGTTGGCCGAACGGCTGAGAAGAAACTGAAAAGGTACCTGTTGACTTTCTGACAACAGTACCGATAATAGCGGTATGGACACAGTCAGCGACTCTTTGAGGCAGGCGATGCAGCAGGACGTCCGGAGCCTACGCGAGTTGGCACGGGAGACTGGCATCGACGTATCCGTTCTATCCCGGTTCTCACGCCGCGAACGTGCCCTATCGCAAGCGGCATCCGACACATTAGCCGATGCCCTGGACATGGTGCTTGTGCCAAGAACGACTCTTTCCCCGAGAAAGCGCAGGTGATGCAATGGCAAGCGTTTGTAGACAGTCCGGTGGCCGGCGTATGGTGCAGGTGATCGTGGCCGGCAAGAGGAAGTGTATCCGTCTGGGCGTCATCTCCCAGCGGGCGGCAGAGGGTGTTGCCACACACGTTCAACATCTGGCATCGGCCAAGGCATCGGGACAGACAGCCCCACCTAGCACAGTGACGTGGTTGGGCGAGATCGACGATACCTTGTACGCCAAGCTGGCGAAGGTGGGACTCGTGGAGAGTAAGGAACCTACCGCGAAGCTGCAAGAGTTCACAGACGCATACATTACGGGGCGCAGGACATAGGCCCCCTCACCGTGCGCAACATGAGACGGGCGCAGGCGCGTCTGGTGGGGTTCTACGGTGCGGATCGGCCCATGGGCAGTATCACCGAGGCAGACGCAGATGCCCTGTATCAGAGCATGGTGGGCAAGAATTATGCCCCTGCTACCATTGGGCGACATCAAACGGGCGCGTCAGTTCTACGCGGCGGCAATGCGGCAGAAGCTGGTGCAGTCCAACCCGTTCCAGACAGTGAAGGCCCCTACGCAGGCGAACAGGGAACGGGACTTCGAGGTGACGCGTGCGATGATCCAACAGGTATTGGACGCGTGCCCAGATGCCGAGTGGCGGTGCATCTTCGCGTTGAGCCGGTACGGTGGACTGCGATGCCCCAGCGAGACGCTAGACCTGCGATGGGTAGACGTGGACTGGGGCGTAACCGGGTGCGGATCAGGAAGCACAAGACGGCAGCGAGGATCATCCCGTTGTTTCGAGAACTAAGGCCCTACCTGGAAGAGGCGTTCGATGCAGCAGCCCCAGGTGCCGAGTACGTCATCAGCCGCTATCGGGACAGCAACATGAACCTCCGGACGCAGGCGGAGCGGATACTGGATCGGGCCGGGGTGGTGCCATGGCCGAAACTGTTTCACAATTGCCGAGCCACCCGACAAAGCGAGCTAGTGCGGGAGTTCCCGATCAGTGACGTCTGCTACTGGATTGGCAATTCCGTGGTTGTGGCAGCGAAGCATTACCTGCAAAGACCCAACGACGCAGCATACGAGCGTGCGATAGGTGCCCCGCAAAGCGCAGCAAAAAGCCGCAGCAGTCCATGCAGCCTAGCACGGGACACCATGCGACAAGAACGAAGAAACCCCTGGAAAACAGGGGTTTTTTCGCATGGTGACGTCACTTGTCTTATACTGTACAAGCGTTCAGGTACCCCCTGTAGGACTCGAACCTACAACCCTCTGATTAAGAGTCAGATGCTCTGCCGGTTGAGCTAAGGGGGTAGCGATGACGGTGACTTATGTCCCGCAAAACATCAATACTACTCGTATCGGCATTGGAATCAAGGGGGTACCCGAAAATTCCGAGGCCGTATCCTGAAAGGCTTCTATTGAATCCCCTTTTTGCAGGGAGACTGCCGTCTAGTCGGGGGGCTCCATCTCAAGCTGGTGCATCTTCCGGTAGAGATTGGAGCGATGGAGGCCCAATTGGTCGGCAGCCCGGCTCATATTCCCGCCTGCCAACTCGATCGCGCGCCGTATGTAGTTGCTCTGAAAATGCACTGTGGCTTCGGCCAGAGGGAGGTCGAAGGCGGCAATCCATTCCTGGCCACGGGGAGAAGTCGGGAAGGCCAAGTCTTCCACATCGACTTCGTCTCCGGTGGACAGGTAGGCGATTCGTTCCATGAGGTTGCGCAGCTCGCGCACATTGCCGGGCCACGGGTGCGATTCCAATCGGGCGCGGGCTGTTGACGTGAACGCAGGCACGGGACGCCGTGCACGACGGCAGAAATCGGTCAGAAAATGCTCCGCCAATCGAATCACGTCGCCCGCGCGTTCTCGCAGGGGTGGCAATTCGATGGTCACGACGTTCAGCCGAAAATACAGGTCTTCGCGGAAACGTTTCTCGCGGACCATGTCGGCCAGATTCTGGTTGGTCGCGGCCAGGACCCGGGCATCCGTGTGGATAGGACGCGAACCGCCCACACGCACCAAGGTCCGTTCCTCCAGCACTCGCAACAGCTTGGCTTGACTGCTTTGGCTTAGTTCGCCAATTTCATCCAAGAGCAGAGTGCCGCCGCTTGCCAATTCGAACTTGCCTGGGCGGGCCTCATGCGCATCGGTGAACGCGCCTTTTTCGTGGCCGAATAACTCGCTTTCGGCCAACTGGTCTGGAATGGCGGCACAGTTGACCGCAATGAACGGCTGCCGACGGCGACGGCTGCAATAATGAATGGAACGGGCCACGACTTCCTTGCCGGTTCCATTCTCACCCAAAATGAGCACAGCCAGATCCGTGTCGGCTACGCGGGTAACGATTGAACGGAGCGCATCAATGGCCGGGCTCTGGCCGATGAATTGGACATCCGCTGCCGCCTGCTCTATCATTTGCCGGTTGGCCGATAAGAGGCGTTCGCGGTCTCGCGTGTTTTCGAGGGCGACCGCGGCGTGTGCCGCCAGTTCGGTCAATCCGGCTTCGTCATCGGGCGTGAATGCCCCCGATTGTTTGTTGAGCAATTCGAACGCGCCGAAAAGATCGCCCCGCGCGCTGCGAAGCGGGACGCACAGGAGGGTACGGGTCCGGAAACCGGTTTGTTTGTCGACATGGCGGTCGATGGCATCGGGTTGGGTCGCGACATCAACGCGTAGAGGCTCTCCGGTTTGGACGACTCGGCCGACCACGCCCCGGTCATCGGGTATACGGAGTTCGCCGCCGTCGACACCCAGTGCGGGCCGGCCGACCAATTCGTGGGTGGCTCGATCCCATAGAAAAATGCTCGATCGCTCCGCAGCGAAGAGCTCTGTTGCCGCTTGGGCCATCTGCTCCAGCAGAGGGCCGAGTTCGTGTGTGCGGTTCCACTGATGGGCTATTTCCAGGATGGCCTCAAGCTGTCGAATTCGTTGCCGCTGGGCAGTTCGCTGAGCAATCTTCTTCATGCCTGCGAACAGAATCGGGGCCAGCCCGGCCACGGCATCGAGGACAGACTTCGCGTCCGATGTCGGCTTCCGACGAACGGCAAGTACGTGCCCATCGCCTCGTGGCGCCAGGGGTACGGCGGCCCACGTACCGCTTGCGGCAGCCGACTCGCCATCGAGGATATCGGCCAACCAATCCCAGGGCAGGTCTGTCGCATCTCCCCACTCGGCAACCCGTTGCCACGCCCCCTCTGCCGCTGCCACCACAACGGCCGCTTCTGCATGAACGGCATCGCCGATCCGCGGCAAGGCAGCTTTCAAAAAGGCTTTGGACGAATCAATGTAGTCAGCCTGCCACAGAATGGCGGTCGCAATGGGCGCCAACGCTACGTGCCGGTGGCAAAAGGTATCGATTAGATCGGACGAATCCCCTGTAGTGGCTGTTCTTGGGGGCATTTCTTACTCGGGAGAAGGGTGTCGTGGTGTCAAGTTGACTGCAATAGGGCCATCAATTGTAGCATTTTTGCGTCACTCATGAAAGCTCCTGCTACCAGGTCGATATGGGGCCACCGATCTGTGATGCTTGACGCCTCTGGGATGACGGCGGTAGCATGGCGACACAGGCACTGCTGGCGTCTGGTATGCGATACCGTTCGTCCGAAGCAGGCCGCCAAGCGGTTGCGAGACACCCAAGGAGTCTAATGCAATGATGACGACGTTCAGGTATGCCTTTTCGGGAATGGTTCTTGGTCTAATGAGTCTTACGGCAAGCGGGCAACAGCTTCTGCCCAATCCGGGTTTTTCGGACGGCAACGTTGCGCCAATCGGCTGGACGCTTCAAGGGTCGGGAGAATGGTTGGATCGAGGCGTTTTGCAGGTGGCGGGAGATGGCCAGAACAGCAGTGCGTGGCGCTGTTCGTTGGATTTGGAGCCCGGCGCGTTGTATCGGTTTCAGTGTGTCGCGCGGCGCGAGGGGAGCGGTGGCGGATGCATGATTACCGGGCCCGAGTTTGCCAATCGCGACCAGCAACCGTCCGAGGTGTGGCGGTCCTACGGGCATGTGTTCCAGACGCCGAGCCATGCAGCCAAGACGGCCGTTCGTTTGGGACAATGGCACATGAGCGGGAAGGTCCAGTTCCAGTCGGCGGCGCTACGGCCCGTATTGCCCGTGCATACGCAGGTGGGTGAATGGATATTCGGCGCAGGCGAGTCGATTCGCAAAGGATTGTATTGCTTCCAAACGCGTTTCACGCATGAAGGGAGCAACTACCATCGTACGTTGCATCATGCGACGGCCGGGTTCAACAGCAACCGTTGGTCGTTCGGCCGCAATCAAGAGGTCGTCTATCGCTTTGCCTTGCCTGAACACGCGTTTCAGGCGGGCAAGGTGCGATTCGGCGTCTGTTACCACCATGCGGGGCGAATTCTGCTGGAGGCCAGCCGAAACGGCGCCGACTGGCAATCCGTGGCCGAGCGGGCTGAACCAGGGACCACAGAAGCGACAATTCCCGACACCTTGCTACCTGCCGAGCAAATCTATGTGCGCTTCAGGACTCCCGAAGAATCCTGCGCTGTGCAAGTGGACCATGTCGAGTTCACAGCTCAGGTGGATGATACGACACTCGATGCGATGGGGCGAACCGTATTTGCAGAGGTGTTTGAGCCTTCAGGTCGACTTTTGGTCGAGAAGATGATCTGCGAATCGTCTGTAGGAGCGGCTCCCAAAGGGCTGCATATTTCGGCCCGGCATCCCGGCGATGGCGATCTTGCGGCGACTGGGCGAGTTGTTGTGAAGGGAGCCGACGGGAGCGTGGATTCCTTGCCGCCAGTCAGCCTGAAGCTGGCAGGCGGAGAAGTTACGGACATCTACGTGCCACTACCGGCGATGTCTGCCGGTGAGAATCAGTTGGAATTGACCCTTGAGGCGGGCGAGTCGTCCCCGCTTGTGCTTCGGACGATAGTCGAGGTACCGGACTACTACCGGGCCGACTACGGGGCAGTGGTCGCCGAGGCCGGGCCAGCGTCGGTCTGGTGGTGCCGGGCCGATCACAAGGTACCGCGACAGCGCGCCCTGCCGAACCAGAAGGCAAAGGGGGCGGAGCTTTCCGCCGCTCGGAACGACTACGAGGCGGTGCAACTGGTGGTCCGGGCAGGCGAAAAGCCGCTTGTGGGCCTAACGGCCGCCGTCGGGCCGCTTACCGGGCCCGGCGGGACGGTGATCGAGGCGGCGAACGTCGAGTTGTCGCAGGTGTATTACCACTTCGTGGAGACACCGACCGATCGCACGGGCGTTCGCGACTGGTGGCCCGATGCGCTCCCGCCGCTGGACAAGCCGGTCGATGTTCCGGCCGGGCGAAACCAGCCGATCTGGGTGCTTGTTCATGTGCCGGAAGGTGTGACGGCCGGCGATTACGTGGGCACGGTAACCCTGAAGGCCGAGGGATTCTTGGTGGAGGTGCCCATTGGACTGCACGTGTGGGATTTCACCCTGCCGAAAGAGAATCATTTGGCGACGGCCTTCGGGCTCAGTTTGGGGACGATTGCCCAGTATCACCGCCTGAAAACCGACGATGATCGGCGTCGGGTTTGGGAGAAGTATCTGGCGCTGATGTCGCGCAGCCGTTTGAGTCCGTACGATCCGGCGCCAATGGATCCGATCCGTGTTCGGCTGATGCCTGACGCCGATCCGCCGCGGGCGGAACTCGATTTTGATGCCTTCGATCGTGAATTTGCACGAGTAACCGAGAAGTACCACTTTACCAATTACCGTCTGCCGATGCACGGGATGGGGGGAGGTACATTCCACGACCGAACCGATCCGTCGATTGGTCCGTATGCAGCAGGTAGTCCACAATACGAGGCCACGTTTGCCAGCTATGCCGGTCAGCTTCGGGAGCATCTGGAGCAGAAGGGCTGGCTCGATATGATGTATGTGTACTGGTTCGATGAACCCGATCCGAAGGACTATGAGTTCGTGGCCAATGGAATGAAGCGACTGAAGCGTTATGCTCCGGGATTGGCTCGCATGCTCACCGAGCAGCCGGAGGACAACGTGCTGGCCGGTACGGTCGACATCTGGTGCCCGGTCAGCCATAACTATGACGCCGGTGAGGCCGAGAAGTGCCGTGCCCGAGGCGAGCGATTCTGGTGGTACGTGTGCTGTGGTCCGAAGGCGCCGTATTGCACGCTGTTCATTGACCATCCGGCGACCGAGTTGCGTGTGTGGCATTGGCAGACGTGGCAACGCGATATCGTCGGCGCGCTCGTCTGGCAGGCCAACTACTGGACTTCCGGGGCCGCGTATCCCGATGGCCATCAGAATCCCTATGAAGACCCGATGGGTTGGGTTTCCGGCTACAGCACACCGAAGGGCACGAAACGTCCCTGGGGGAACGGTGACGGCCGGTTCCTTTACCCACCGTTGACGGCAGCAACGCCCGAGATTGCGGGAGAGGGGCCCGTACTGGATTCGCCCGTATCGAGCATTCGGTTGGAGATGCTCCGCGAGGGTGTCGAGGATTACGAGATGCTCTACCTCTTGCGATCTCTGCTCGAACGGCATGGCGAGTCGCTGGCGGACGAGGCGAGGGCGCGTTACCTTGCGTTACTGGAGGTGCCGCCGAGCATTACCGCCGAAATGACTACGTTCACGACCGATCCGGAGCCGATCCACACACGCCGGACGGAAATCGCCGGAGCCATCGAGCGACTGCTGCAACCGGTTGGGCGCGAAAACAGGAACTGACCTGAGGTTGCGAAAGGAAGCGTTGTGGAGCAGGAGAATAGAAAGCTGCCGGCTGAAGCATCCGGCGGTTCTGTCGATGTGTTGATCGTGTTGGTATTGGGCGTTCTGTTGGCGTCGGTCTATGCCCCGCTGGTGCTGTGGCTTGGCCGGACGACCATCTCGTTAGAGCAGTTGCACAATGGCGGGCTTATTGTCCTGTTCGCCCTGCTGATCAGCCTGCGAAATGCCATTCGCGCCCGAGCGTTCCGGCCGGAGGGGAATACCCTGGGCGTTGCCCTGATCGTTGTGGGGCTTGGGGGCCTATATCTGGTGCGTTGGCTACCGGCGTTCGCGTTGCCGGTTGCGCTGCTTTCGTTCTGTCTGTCGTTTGCCGGCTTGTCGGCGTTCCTGTTCGGGACCGTCGGAGTTCGTGCTCTGCTGCCTGCCATATCGGGCATCCTGATTTTGGGTATTCTGGCAGGTGTGGCGCCGTGGCTGGATTGGCCGTTACGGGCCATCGGTGCAAAATACAGCGCCTATTTTTTGGACTATCTTGGAATGGATGTTGGGGTTGCGCTGAGACAGGGGGTTCCACCGCAATTGCTGCTGGCGGTGAAGGATCGGTTATTCGTGGTCGCCGCCGAGTGCAATGGGTTCGGACTGGTTTCATCTTCGTTTTTGGTTGCCGCCATTCTGGGTTTCCATTATCACCTTTCGTGGTTTGCCAAGATCGGGTTGCTTGCCCTTGCCCTTCCGCTGGCGATCCTGTTCAACGCGTTTCGGATCGTTGGCATTTGTCTGGCAGCGACCCATTTGCCACTTCCCTACGTGGTGATTCACGAGGGCATTGGGCTGGTTTTCTATGCGGCTGCTCTTGTTCTGCTCTGGTGGCTGGCGAGCCGCCGGGCGGGCTGAGTGGCGTCGCCATTTCGCTACTGGACGACGGTACGTATCCGCGGAGACCTCACTGAAGCCTGCTTTGGCCGACGAAGGGCACAACGATCCCTACCTGCGAGATTGGTGGCACACATCTGGAGGTACAGGTGTTCTCAATGTAGGGGTTGCTTCCGTTCGTGGTTCGTCTTCAGGCGATATTTCGTCTTTACGGCCAAAGCCGGGACTTCGAAGGGATGGCGTTCGCGCACAGCGAACGGAAACACGGCCGCGGACGAGATCGAAGCGGTCCACGCGACAGCGGACTCCCTCCTTCTGGCTGGTGTTGTCAGCAGTAGCGACCGTACGGAATCGGATTACGCCTGTTCCGTCTGCAAAATCGGCATAATCTGTCAACTCAACGGCTATCGGAAGGATTACCCAGGCCGTCTGATGGGGTGCTCTGGCTCAGCAGTGTTGGCTATTCCTGCGTTTCGTGCGTTTCCAGCCCTTGACAATTGCGCCGGATTCCTGGACCCTGAACTGTATCGGGTGCGGCACGAAGTGCAGGGGGTGTACGATTCGAGTCCAATGGCAAGCAGGCGAGGGCCGGCAGATCATCGCGATGTGGAGAACGGGGTGGCCCAGACCGCCTTTGTGTCAGTGTCTTGACTTTGCGGACCTCGGTAATCAAACTGAAAGGTGGGCGAGGCAGCAGCGACCCACTTTTCCACAATCGGCGGAATTGCCATCCACCGCCTTTGTTGCCTTTGCCCGCGATTGCGGAACAGAACCTCGCCGGTTTGCGACTTTCGTCGGCCCTCCGACCTTTTCCAGTGTCAGGCGATCCGGCACATCACTCCCAAAGAATCCACATTGGGGACTACCAGCATGACAGCGGACCAGAATCCTTCCCAATCCACCCAGGAGAAACTCCCGATGACAGTGGGACGTTCGTCCCTTGCGGAGGCTCATGGTAACGGGTATTCGGGCACGTCGATGGTTGTTACCAGCAGTAGCAGCAGCGGTGCACAAGACCCAATTGCGTTGATTAAACCCTATCTGCATGCGTTGCGCCGGCGGTCCCTGCCTGCGTTCGGGCTCGCCCTGGTGGCGGCGACCATTGTCGCTCCGTTGGTTTGGTACCTGGTCCCGTCCACGTACACGGCGGAGCACTATTTGCGTGTCGCTCCCCAGGAACAGCGGATCGTGTTCGACGCCAAAGGCCCTGGACGTGGGACCGATTTCGGTTTGTACCGGAATACGCAGGAGCAGTTGATTCGCAGTCCATTCGTCATTCTGGCCGCCCTTCGCGACCCGGCCATCGGGCAGTTGAAGACGATCCGCGAGCTTGAGGCGAAGCAGCAGGATCCGGTCGATTGGCTCCAGAAGAATCTGCGGGTTGCGTTCCCTGGCGGCAGCGAGATCATGCGGATCAGCCTGTCCGGCCCGGACAAGGAAGAGGTCACGCAACTAGTGCTGGCTGTGGTCAACGCGTACTTGAACGAGGTGGTCTACGTCGAGCAGCAGGCGAACCGCCAGCGACTGAACGAGTTGGATCGGATTTTTGCTGAGAAGGAGACGGAGATTCGGACGGAGCGCGCCGCGCTGAAGAAGCTTGCCGAGCGGTTGGGCGCGGCCGAAAGCGAGACGCTTACCTTCAAAGCGGAACGTACGCTCGAAGAATACGCTGCGTTGCGGCAGCAGCAGATGCGGGTGCAGTTCGAGCAATTGCGTATCGAGGGTGAATTGAAGGCCCAGGAGGCGATTCTCGTCAAGCTCGATGACGACGACGTTTCGGATGTGGTCCTTGCCATGTACGCCAAGGACGACGCCGAGTCGCAGGAGATTGCCGATCAGCTCGCGTATATTCAGAAGCTCTATGCGTACGAGCAGGAGGCCATCGTTCCCGGCGCTGCGCAGCATCACCTCGATCGCCGGCAACGCGATCTGGCTGCCCTGGAGCAGAAGTACAAAGAGCAGCAAGAGGAGCTGCGCAAGCAGTTGGTATGGCATCGTCGTGCCGCCGTTGAGGAGTACATCACGAAGCTGAAGACCAATATCTTGACCCTTGAAGAACAGGACAAGACTCTTGAGGCTCAGGTCGGAAAGGTCCGTGAAGAGGCGGAGCGGCTCGGAACGAGTTCCATCGACATCGAAATGATGCGAGTCAACATCGAGAACCGCGAGCAGGTTCTCAGCGTTATCGGTTCGCAGCGGGAGGAGCTGCGAATTGAAGTGGACAGCGATGCCCGGGTGACCGAACTGATTCCTGCCCGCGTGCCGATTAGCCCGGACCCGAGCCGCCGCATCCCTCTGACCGTGCTGGCCAGCTTGTGCGCGTTCGGGCTGCCGCTGTTCTGCGTGGCCTGGTGGGATACGCGCAGCCGGCACATCAATGGGGCTGAAGAGGTTTCGAAGGGCCTCGGCCTGACGGTGCTTGGCTCGGTGCCGGTCATTCCCCACCGGGTGATCGCCCATTTGAACAATCCTTCAAAACGCCACCATGAGTGGCGGGCGAGGCTTACCGAAGCAGTCGACGGCATCATGGCGCGGCTACTGCGGAAGGCCAATATCCAGGATACCCGAACCGTGTTGGTCAGCAGTGCCGTTAGTGGTGAAGGCAAGACGACACTTACCACGCAGTTGGCCATGAGCATGGCCCGCAACGGCCATCGCACCGTGCTGGTCGACCTCGATATGCGGCATCCGTCGCTGCATCACGTATTCGGGGTGGACGTGGAACCGGGGTTCAGTGAGATTGTCCGCGGCGAATGTGCTTTGAAGGATGCCGTGAAAGAGGTGAACAACCGGCTGTCTTTCCTGTCGGCAGGTTCGTGGGATCGCTCGGTCATGGCGTCGATGACCGGCGGCATGGCGGAACGCATTCTGCAGGAACTGCGCGAGGAGTACGATTTCGTCATTATCGACAGCAGTCCGATTCTCCCCGTGGCCGACACCCGGTTCATCAGCCAGCACGTCGATATGGTGATTCTTTCGGTGTTGCGCGATCAGAGTTGCGCGCCGAAGATCGAGGCGGCATGTGAGATGTTGGCTGCCTTCGGTGCAAAGCGGGTGGAAACCGTGGTCATCGGCCCGGGAGAAAGCCGCTACGAGCATTACTACTACACCGAGGTCGCCGCGTCCTAGCGGTTTTTGGGTAGTCCGCCTTTCGATAGCACACGGTTCAGCGCCGCTGCGGCGGCGCGGCCGTCGTGGCCATAAGCTCGGCCGATGGCCGAGTGCATACCGCTATTCCCCGAGATGCTCGAATCATGGTTCCTAACGAAATCCGTAACGAATTGAAGGCCATGCAGCCGCGACCGGTCGTTCTGATCGGCTGGTTCGTTGTGGCGGCCGCCTTCCTGGCGCTCTATGCTCCGACCTTGGGCAACCTGATCCACGTGTGGTGGAAGATGCCCGACTACGGGCATAGTTTCTTCGTGCCGGTCTTTTCGCTGGTGCTTCTTTGGTCTCGGCGCGACATGGTCAAGCCGTGGCCCAAGGAAGGAAGCTGGTGGGGATTGGCATGTTTCGGCGTGTTTGGGCTCTTCGTGCTGGCCAGCGACTATTTTCCGTACGCAAGCCCCGTTCGCGCATCGATCATTCCATTCCTGGCCGGAGCGGCCCTGTTGGTTGGCGGCTGGCGTGCGCTCCATTGGTCGTGGCCGGCGATTGCGTTCCTTGTGTTCATGATCCCGTTGCCCGAGGCGTTTTCCACGTTCCTACGCGATCCGTTGCAGCGAGTGGGGACGATCAGTAGCGTTTATATCATCCAGACCATGGGAATTCCGGCCACTGCCCAGGGAAACGTTATTCATCTGACAGAAGGTCAGCTTGGCGTGGTCGAGGCATGCAGCGGCTTGCGCATGCTCATGTTGTTCTTTGCCGTGTGCGTGGGGGCAGCTTTCCTGCTGAAGCAGCCCTGGTGGGAGAAGGTCGTCATCGTCCTTAGCGCCGTACCCATTGCCGTTCTGGCCAACGTGTTCCGCATTGCACTTACCGCGTTCTTGCACGACCTGGTCAGTACGGAATTGGCCGACAAGGTATTCCACGACTTTGCCGGCATGATGATGATGCCGGTTGCCATTGCGGTGCTTTCCGGGGAACTGTGGCTGATCTCGCATCTTGTTGTGGAACCAGGCGATACGCATCGGATTATGGTGCCCCAGGAGGCGCGATCTCGGACCGTCGCTCGCGGTGCGCGGTCCGATAGAACGCCGGCCGCCGCCCTGCTGGCCGGATTGGGAGAACTCCCCGCGAGCACACACGCGAAGAAAGAAAAGAACGCCGAGCAGCCGCCGCCCGACCAAAATGATGTCTCGCCGACAGAGGATGCCTGAGAATCACGGTTCAAGGAAGACAGGTAACGTGACTTAACCTGATCTAACCATTTATCGACCGCCTTGGAGTCTCGCCCATGTCCATTCGTTTCGATACGACCATTCGCCTGGCGATTGTCGTTGGGATCATCGGCCTGGTCCAATTGCTCAGTTGGCAGGTGGAAGCCATGCTCAAGCCTCTTGAGGTGGTCATGCCCGACTGGAGCGTGGAGGAGCTTCCCTTGGAGTTCCCGGACTGGCGCGGTGAGGTTCAGCAATTGGACGAGCGGCTCTTCATGCGGACCGGCGCCGACGTTGTGGCCGACCGCGTTTACGAGAACCGTGACAATGATGTCATCTCGGCGCACACTGCCCTGTTCAAGGATTTCGATGAGGCCATTGTGGTCCATCTTCCCTCCCGGTGCTACCGCGCCGCCGGTTGGAAGCAGCTCGGGGTTGAGAAACGAGATCTGGAAGTGCCCAAAGCTCCGCCGATCACCGTGGAAATCTCCACGTGGGAACGTGAAGGACATCGGGTAAAGGTGCTCTACTGGTATCAGTTGGGCGAACACACGGTCTTGGATCGGTTCGACCTGGCCAACGCCCAGATGGCCCTGGCCGGCTATCAGTCGTGGCCGGCCATGGTCAAGGTGATGCTGCAGACCTCGGCCGATCAGGGAGAATCTCAAGCTGCCGACATGCGACTGATGGACCTTGCCGGCAACATCCGAAAATGGTTGCACGAACGTAGCCGGATCGTCTCTGTCAAGACGCCGGGGAAGGCTTCTGACGCAGCGAGCGATGCCGTGCCTACGGAGACGGCTCCGGAAGCCTCGGCCGATACGGCCAAAGAGACGGCCACCGAGCCGGACGAAACGGATGAGAAACCAGAACGTCTGCCGTAGCCACTCGCTTGCATATCCAGCCTCTCGTGACAATTGTCGTTTCTGCACCCAAGGATCTACCTGCCATGCCTCCCTATTCTCCGTTGCTGATAACGCTTGCGTTTCGAATTGGGGTTCTATTCAGGCAGGTGCAGGTCATCTTCTCTGGCCCCATCGCCTATTCGTCTCGTTTTGGCAGCGGGTAGGCTTCTCAAGGGATTGGTGGAGCCGCCTCCAATGAGGGGGGCTGCAATTGAGGGGGGGTTCTCTGGGACTCCCCGTTGACATTTAGGGCTCCGGCAAGGAAACTGGGTGGGGTGAACTAGGCCCGGCAGGGCGGAGTTGCGACTGGCGCGGAACCTGGTCGTCTCCCTGGGCACATAATTTTTTGTGGCGGAGTGGACAGAGACTTGGCTTGCGATTTGAGAAGTTGGCATGACAACCTTGGCTGAGCATCAGGACGCTTTCTCGCGGGAGTCGCCCCGGAAGGCTCGGCCATCGTCGATGGTAGTGGATCGCGCGTGGCCGGCGATGCCGGCTGCGGTGGTCGAACGTGCGTCCCAAGATCCCATCGACATGATCAAGCCCTATTGGCACGCACTGCGTCGCCGGCTGTTGTGGGCATTGGGACTTGCTGTTGCGGCGGTCTGTCTGGTGGCCCCGGTCGTGTGGCATTGTGTGCCGGTAACCTATTCTGCATCGCACTATCTGCGTTTGTCGCCCGGAACCCGTGCGATCGTGTTCCATGTCGATGGCAGCCGACCGAAGGACTTCGGTCTCTACCGGAGCACTCAAGCACAATTGATCCGCAGTCCCTATGTTCTGAACGCCGTCGCGCGAGACCCCGTGGTCCAAGAACTGGGAATCGTTCGCAAATTGAAGGCGCAGGGCGAGGACCCGGTTGCGTGGCTCCGGGCGAATCTCCAGGTTGGGTTTCCGGCGGGCGTGTTGGGCGAAGTCCTGCCCGAGGCGGGGCTTAGTCAGCCGGTGAGCGGCGAAATCATGCAGATCGGGCTTGGCGGCAGCGATCCGAACGAGGTCACTTCGCTGGTGCAGGCGGTGGTGCGCGCCTACATGAAGGAAGTGGTGTATGCCGAGCGGATCGAGACCATTCAGCGACTGGATGATTTGGATCGGCTCTTTGCCGAAAAGGAAACCGAAGTCCGCGCGGAGCGAACGAAACTCCAGCGACTATGCAGTCGTCTCGGACGCATCGAAAGCGAGATTGTCTCCTCCAGTGACGCAGACAGTGTGCATGAGTATGCCGGGCTTCAGCAATTGCAGTTGCAGGTTCGGCTGGAAGCATTGCGCGTTCGGAGTGATCTTGCTGCCCAGAAGAGTCTGGTGGAAAGTCTCGGTGCAACCACGCCTTCTTCCGCGGCCATTCTGTTCTACGACGGCAACAAAGAAGGTGCGAGAAAGGTCGCCGATCGTCTTGCCCACGCACGTACGGTTTTCGAGCACGAGAAGGACGTAACAGCTCCCGGGGCATCCCAAGATCGTCTGGAAGGATTCCGCCGGGAAGTGACCTTGCTCGAAAAACAGTATGCGATGTACCATCGCCTGTTCCGCGAGGCTTCCATGTTGCGACGCCGAGCTGCTGCAGAACGAGATTTGAGCAAGCTGGCCGATAGCAACGAGGCGCTCAGGTTGCAGGAGGAGCAGATTGCCGCAGCGCTGGCCCGAGTGCGCGAGAAGGCAGAGCGAATAGGCAACGGATCTACCGATATCGAAAGGTTGCAGGCCGGTATTGGTAACCTGGAGGCGATCCTTGCGCAGATTGGCGTCAAACGTGAAAAGTTGCGGATTGAACTGAACGCTCCGCTTCCCGTAAGCGAACTCATTCCTGCACGCGTTCCGCTCGGACCTTCGGTGGACCACCGCCTGTCGTCGGCCGTCCTGGCCGGCGCATTGGCCTTTGGTTTCCCGCTTCTATGTCTGATGGGGTGGGATATTCGCACGGGCTATGTCAACAACGCCGAGCAGGTGTCGAAGGGTTTGGGCCTGGCGGTGTTGGGGGCGATTCCGGTCGTTCCCCGCCGGGCGCTCGCTCGCATGGACATGCGACAGGGGGGCGAGCCGCGGTGGCACGATCGGCTTACCGAAACGGTCGACGGCATCATGGTCCGATTGCTGCGCAAGGCTGAGATTCACGATATCCGAAGTGTTCTCATCACGAGTGCCGTTCCTCGGGAAGGCAAGACGACTTTCTCCGCCCAACTGGCGATGAGTCTGGCGCGTGCGGGACATCGGACCGTGCTGGTCGACTTCGATGTGCGACGCCCCGCCGTGAACCGCATTTTCGGGCTCCCGTTGGCCCCGGGGCTGAGTGAGGTCATTCGCGACGAATTTGAACTGCGTGAGGCCTTAACGCAAGTGGGAGCCGACCTGTGGGTCCTGCCGGCGGGTCGCGGCGATTCTTCTTCCACCATTGCGTTGGCCAACGGTGCTTCGGAACACGTGTTGGGCGATCTGCGTGCCGAGTTCGAGTTCGTTATCCTCGATAGCAGTCCGCTGTTGGCCGTGACCGATACGCGATTTGTCAGCCAGCATGTTGACATGGTGGTGCTTTCCGTGCGGCGCGATCATAGCAGCGCCCCGAAGCTGTGTGCCGCGTGTGAGGTCCTTGCCGCCTTTGGCGCCCAGCATGTCGAGGCGGTCGTTATCGGTCCTGCCATCAGTCATGAGGACTACAAGTGCAAGAAGGAAGGGGCCGCGTGCCTCCGCAGTGGGGCCTAGAGGCGATGCCATCCTTACGAGGACGTGGCAGGGCCGGAGAGCCCGGGAATCCTGCAACATGCCCAAGCCGTCCTCTTGCGTCCGGCGGACGAATCGGCAACAATAGAAAGAGCGGGCTGGCTGTTCGGTCGCCTGCGGCGCGGGCCGAGAGGGCATGCCCACGCCAACGGGGTAGGAGGATCGCTCATGCTTTTCGCGAAATCGTCGCATCGTTCCCGTCGTGCATTCACGCTCGTTGAATTGCTTACCGTCATCGTGATTATCGGAATCCTGGCCGGACTGGTCACCGCGGCCGCCATTCGGGTTCAGAGTTCCGTGAAGAAGGCTGCCCACGCCTTGGAACTGAAGCAGTTGGAAATGGCACTGCAGGCGTATAAGGAACGGTTTGGGGAGTTTCCACCGGATGGGTTGCCGGTCAAAAAGGCGGACGGGACAACTGTGAGTGCAAAGGACTTGTTCACGGCCCATGTCCGCAAGGCGTTTCCGCGGTGCACTTCCGCGAATATAGAGGCGGCATGGAACACGTATGGCCAGCATCTGCGGCCGAATACGGCCCTGGTATTCTGGTTGGGTGGGCTTCCTGTGAGCGGGGAGTTCACGGGGTTCAGTGCAAATCCAGTTTACCCCTTTGCAACTGGCGGAAGCCGGATCGATCCGTTCTTTACTGAGTTCGATCATGATCGGCTGGCGCCCAACGCCTCCGGACACCCCAACCTGGAATTGTGCTATTACTACCCGACGGAGGAAGCTCGGCAATCGGACGATAGTAACCACAATAAGGCGATCGTCTATTACCGTGCGAACGCGGGTAATGTGAGCAACGAGTACGATACAACCAACAGAGTGTATGCTTTTCGGGACGGTCGAACGACTGGCTGGATCAATCCCCGCACGTTTCAGATCGTCAGCCCGGGTTTGCGCGGCGGGAGTTTCGCGAATTGGAATGCCAACCCATGGTATCCGTTCAGCGATTCCTACAGCTATTCGGAAGCTCAACTTGACGCCATGTCGAACTTCATGACCGGCACGCTAGAAGACGAGATGCCGTAACACGCGACTTCCGGCTTGGCCAGGGTGAACGCGTTCGTTCAATCGCAGTGTCTGTTGCGGCTTACAGTGGACTCACGCACAACCGTGAAGATCAAGCCCATCGTCGTTGTTCACCGCGAACGCGAAACGGCCTTGTCGGCTCTTCAATCGCACAAGAACCCGTCCGGGGGGTGTTGCCTGTTCGGTTAGAAGTAGGTATGAATGTATGGCATGTCCGGCTTCATCGACCACGACCAGATCTTCAAGGGCCTCATTGAGGCGTTCTTCCGGGAGTTCATGGAGTTGTTCTGCCCGGCTGAAGCAACGCTGATCGACTTCACCCGGGTGGAGTTTCTGCGCGAGGAGCACTTCACCGATGTGCAACGCGGGACGCGCCGACGCCTGGACTTGGTCGCCAAAGTCGGGCTGAAGGAGGGGGGCGAGAAGTTCGTCTTGGTGCACGGCGAGTTTGAGGCCTCGCGCAAGGAGCCGGATTCTCCACGCCGGATGTTCCGGTACTTCTGCCAGCTATTCCTGCGGCACGACACGGAAATCGTCCCCATTGCCGTGTTTACCGACGATGCCCACTGGAAACGCCCCGTGCCGGATCGTTTCGAGCTTGGGCTGGCAGGCAAGGTCTTTGCACAGTTTGAGTACCATTTGATCAAGCTGAAGCACTTGGATTACCGCAGCTTTGTCGATTCCGCCAATCCGTTGGCCTTTGCCCTGATGGCGAAGATGGACTACAATCGAAGAGAGCGGGTGCGGTTGAAAGCGGACTTCCTGCGTTGGATTTTGGGGGTTCCGGTGGACCCGGCGCGGCGGAGTCTGCTGGTGGACTTTGTGGAGACGTATATGCCGCTGGCCGGAGTCGAGCAGGCGGAGTTCGAGCAGATTGTGGCGAGCGATCAGGACTACGTGGAGGTAAAAGAGATGATCACGGTTTACGAGCAGAAGGGAATCGAGAAGGGTCGGCAGGAAGGCCGGCAGGAAGGCCGGCAGGAAGGGCGGCAGGAAGGCCGGCAGGAAGGCCGGCAGGAGACACTGCTCTTGCAGCTAGAGCGGAAGTTTGGCGTCCTTCCTGAACTGGTGACGGAGAGGATTCGCAAGATCCAATCGGCCGAGCGGTTGGACTCGCTGCTGGTGGCCGTGCTTGACGCGAAATCGCTGGATGACCTGCCCTTCTGATACCGTAGAAGGTCTGAGAACGCGGGATATTCCCAACGGTGTAAGTCAGCGGCTTTGTCGTCTCTTGCGCAGCGTCAATACAGTGAAGATACGTGTTCCCGTTGAGTCCCGGAGGAACGAGGAACACGAATCGTCACTCATCTGCGCTGATTCGCAAGGTAGCCGGTTGCGTGAACGCCTTTCGGGCCGATTTCCGTAGTAATGGCGCCCAATTCGGCAGTCGAAAGGACTTGAGCCCCTTCGGCTTCGTACGTGCTCTTCAGGTTAGCAAAAGTACGGTTCCGATCATCTCCGCTGACCACGACCCATTCCGGCGAGCACCACCGTGCCAATGCGGGCGTGTTGCTGCGTCGGCCGCCGTGATGCGGGGCCAGGAGCACATCGCAGTCATGCGGCGGTTCGGCAACCAGGTCGTCCAGCCCAGGCGATTCGAGGTCGCCAGTCAGCAAAATGCGACGGTCTGCATATTCAATGGCCAGTACGAGGCTGTTGGCGTTGTCGCTTCCTAGAACGCCTTTGCGCGGCGGATGGAGCACCTCGATCTTGTAGCTGCCCTCAGCGAACTGAAAACCGGCCCACACGGCCTCTTGCTCCACTCCGTTTTGATCAATGGCATCGCCCAGTGCATCGACGGCCGCGTTTGGGGTTTCGTACATCGTGGGCGTTACATAAATCTTGCCGACAGAGAACTGCGTGAGCAGTTCGGGCAGGGCGTTGTAGTGGTCCAGGTCGCAGTGCGAAAGGAAAACGGCGTCAAGATGGGTGATGCCGCGTGACCAGAGCACGGCGGAAATCGCCTTAGCTCCGGATGCGGGAGGCCCCATCCGGCCGGCATCGTACAGCATGGCCCGGCCGTCCGGCAATTCCACGAGAACAGACAACCCGTGTCCCAGGGCGACGTAGGTGCAGCGCAAAGGGCGATCTTCTGCTTCAAGTTGCCATGGAAAGACCAAACCGGCGGCAATCCACGCGCCTGCCAGGGCAACACACCATCTTCTTGGCGGTCGCAGACGCGGCGCCGCGACCAGCAGGAGCAGGCCGCCATAGAAACCGGCCAGCCACCATGGAGGCGGACCGGGCACGGCGAAATGGCTTATCGGCACCCGATGTGACCAGTCCACCACGGCCTGAAGCAACCAGAGCGCGCCACCGGCCATCATGGCCGACGCGCAGCTTAGCAGCCTGCTTAACGGGGCAAGCAGCAAGGCCCCGAAGCTGCCGACAAGCGCCAGGGTCATAGGAATAGACAGCACTGTATTCAGGGGAATGGCGGCCGGTGCGATAACGTGGAATCGGGCCATGGCCAGTGGCGTGGTCACACACCAGATCACCAGGCTGACCAGCAGCAGGTGTCGGGCGGCGCGCCCCCATACCCAGAGGATCCGCTGCATCCACGGCAGTTCCGCCAGTATGGCATGTTGCAGCCACCGGTTGCGTCCATCCGTCCGCTCCCATAGCGGCGTCACCCAAATCACGGTGGCCACCGCCAGGAATGATAACTGCGCGCCCGTATGGAACAGATCGGCAGGATTCATGGCAAGAACAACCAACGCTGCGGCGGCCAGCGAATTGAACCCCGCCGTGGGACGGCCGAAGAATTTGGCGGCACAGTACACCAATACCAAGACGGTTGCGCGAACGACCGGCGCCCGCGCGTCGGTCAGAAGCATGTACGTGATGGCCAAGGCCGCAAGCAGCACGACGCACAGCTTCGGAGACAAGGAACTCCGTTGTAGCAGAAACGAGAAGGCGCCGACCAGAATCCCCACGTGCAGTCCTGAGATGGCCAGCAGATGGACGGTGCCCGTTTCTACAAAGGCTGCCTTTTCGTCGTCGTCAATCTGTTCGCGGGCGCCAAGCAGTACGGCCTGGGCCAAGGCCGACTGACCAGTCGGGACGCTCTGTTGAAGGACGGCGGCGCAACGGCCACGAAGCGCGGCAAGCCAGCGGGCCACACTCCATGGCGAGCCTCGCTCCACGACCACGATGGATCCGGCGTAGTTCGTGCTCACTTGCGCCAGGATTCGGTCTCCCCGCAGGTAGTCGGCATAATCGAACTCGCCGGGATTCCTCGCGACCGCAGGGCGGGCAACATATCCCAGAATGCGCACCCGGTCGCCTACGTGAACATCGTGAACTTCCGAGTAGACGGTCAATCTGGCCCGACCGCTTACCGGCCGCCACTGCTGCCGATTTCGTAGAGCCACAGGGGCTACGTCCATTTGCACGCGTGGACCGGCCATCATGGGACGCATCGGATCGGGCGGTGGCGCCGGCTGTATGCAAACACGGGTCAGCACAAGGGCATCCATGCAAATCGGCTTCCGATCCTGGGATACATGCAAGCCAAGATCATCTGCCCCATACACCGACCAGTGCAGGTGATGCCATGCAGCAGCCGTTGCGGTGACGGTCGATAGCAGGGCCACGGCGGCCAGTTGATCGCGCTGCAACCGCCGTAGTATTTGCCAGCCCAGCCAGGCTATGGCAGCCGCTGCCCACCAGGCAACCAACGGCATTGGCCAATATCGATCGGCCACAATGCCTGCTGCCGTCGCGGCCAGCACGATCACTAAGGGCTGGTAGCGAGCAGGTCGGCGCCAGGGATCGTTTGCCCCGGTCTGAGACAGGTAAGACGGCTCGTCCATGGCCGTCATTATTACCAACGTGCTATCGGCCCGCAAGATGGGGGCTGCACTGCAACACCAGCCAAGCAGGCCGGGGGGGGTATTGGCCGTAGAACCGTTTGATGTAATGCCGATGCCACCGCGACGGGCAGTGCGGTTCAAAGCCCCAGCGGGCAAGGAGCCGGGTGGTGATTCGGAAGTTCCCTACATCACACAGAATGGCATCGCTTCGCTTGATTCGTGCGATCTCGTCGATCACGTCCAAGCCGTGAGTGAGTGACTGCATGGATGCAGTCCGAGCCGAAACGACATAGCGCAATACCAGGAAATTGGAGAATCCCCAGGGCTGATTGTAGTAGAACCAGACCCGGTCACCAGAATAAAGCCGGTGCGCCAGTCCGCCGAGGATCATCGCCCCTGCCGCCGTTGCTACTTTGGGCCAGGGCCGAAGACAGATGCGTCGAAAGGCGCCATCGGCCAACTCAACCACTCCGAACCGCCGTTGCCGCAGCAACTCGGCTCCTTCAGTGAGATCGGCGACCGTTTCAAACAAGTACATATTGCAGAAGAAGGGTGGGTAAGGGGACTCGAACCCCCGACTTCCAGATCCACAATCTGGCGCTCTAACCAACTGAGCTATACCCACCATAAGGCAGACAAATCATTCTAGTTTCCGTTTCTGGGGCTGTCAACGGGGCCTGCGGCAGATCGTGCGGCATCGCCGGGCAAGGCGGCTCTCGCCTGAAAGGTGACGATGACCTTCTGACCCTTGCGAACGGCAATCGGCTGAGAGATTCGGTAATCGTGCGATGTCCTGGCCACCTTGCTCCCCGATGCGGCGGCACGCTCCAGATCGATGATATCGGCATGATCTCCGAGGGTGGTTGAATCTTGCACCTGACGGGGAATACCGTTCCAACCGGGAAAACGCTCGTGCTCGGCCGGTATCTCGAAGTCGCCGTTCACCAGTTCGGCGCCCTCGACACGAAAGCCGTCGTAGTACGTCCACGCTGGGGGGGTGCCAGGCGGGCTTTGCGAGCCCATCAACTCCAACCGGACGGTTGTATCCTCCAGTGGCGTGAACTCGAAGCGGCACGGCTTCCACCGATCGGCTCGGGCTGCTCCAAACTGCGCAAGTAAGCGGTTCCATTTGACTGCCCAGGCAGGGGCACTGGTCCCCTCGCCCGGCGTCATGCTCGGGCGTTCCACGTCCCGATCGCCCTGGATGTCGATGCGGATGACGGATGCGGCCAACCCAGGTGCAAACGGAATGCAGCCGAACTGCCGCAACCAAAGGGCACATGCACATTTCGGGTCGGCAGGAGACGACGACCACCGCTGACGCCACGTAACCCATTGATTGGCGGCCGGCTTCCGGACGGTTACGTGACAGAAGACGGGAAGATTCGTCTCGAACGGCGAAAGACCGATGGCCGAAAACGGAATTGCGAACTCGGCGGTCCAATTTCCTTCGGAAGAATGGTTCGCGGCATAACGGATGGTTTTCGTGTTATCAGATGTCGTGCCCAGGGGCTGGCCGGTTCGCTCAATCGTCAGGGCGCCACCGGCGTATCCTCGCAACACAACGCCTTCGAGGCGATTCGGAAGACGCTCGTCGCGCGCCGGCGCCAAGACGATCTCGACACCGTCATCCTGCCCCCAGTCGGCTCCAGATGTGGGGGAAGCACCAGGAGTAATCGTGTGTTCCATTGCAATGTACAACTGTGTGCCGTCCGTAGTGAGCCACACACGGCTCGGCAGGGCTGGCTGTGAGCCGTCTTTGATCTCGGCCAAGACGGCCGTTTCCGAGCCGGCGGCCAGTTGCCACTCCGAAGGCGTAAGGCTGCCGTCCACTTGGATGGCGCGTTCGGCGGCCGGCACGGAAACCAGAACGGGTTGCTCCGCTTCACGCCGCGCCTCGGGCGACATGATCGGCGCCAAACGCGATACCTGCGGTCCGAACTTCACCGCAGCCGACGCACGACGCGGATCATCGTAAAGACCCATGCGTGCGAAATCGGGTGGCTGGAAATCGGGCAATGCTTCAAAGAGCCGTCCGTTACGTCGCAAGCGGAGATCGAGCGCCGAGACATTGACAAAGCCCGGGTCTTCGGACAGGTCGATGTTCTCTTCCACCGTGCACGTGCGCATGACGTTTTTCGCATTGCGAATCACAACTGGACCGCCTCCGACGTTCACGTTATGGCGAATGACGTTGAAGTGAGCATTCTGGGCGTCGATCGGATCCATTTCCAGCGGCGCGAGGAGGCGAGGATACCGCTTGCTCCACACTTCGCCGCGGAACAGCGATTCGTCGCGCGACAGCAGGCGGTATTGGGCGCTTTCACGCCCTTTTTCGGCGTTCTTGCGTGCGAAGCTGTCGACTCCCCGGCTGGAGAGATTGACGGAAGTTACGCAACTGATGGCGATATTATCGGTGATCAGGTTGTCCTGCCCGCCGCCGAAATTCAGTCCGCAGTCGCTCATAGTAACGATATTGCTCTGGACGATCGTTCCGGAAGTCATGTCGTCGAGGTAGATGGCGCGGCATCCGCAGCCATCCAGCCCTTGGCCCAATGCGTGGAAGAGGTTGTGGCGAATCACGGTGCCGCGCCGGCTCCAATCGCGTGCGCAGGCGTAGATGGCGCCGGCATCGCTCGAATGCAGGCAGACATCGTGGACAATGTTGTACTCGATCAGGTGGTCGTTTCCGAAAAAAGCGATTGCCTGATGTTGGGCTTCGTAGATCAGGTTGTGTCGAACCTTGCTCCCCACACCGTGAACGGCTACGCCGGGGCGGTAGGTGCTGACGATACGCCCGAAGTGGTGAATATGGTTATTTTCGATCAGGTGGCCGCCGGGTTCAAGCGTATTGCGAATGCCACCGGACGCTTGGATGCCGCCCTCACCCAGATCGTACAGATCGCAGCCGAAGACCGTGCATTCATTTCCGCCGTCAATGGCGATTCCCCAGCTTCCCAACTGGCGCAGTGTACAGCCGGAGATGCTCACGTTACGACAGTTCTTCGCCACGACCGCCGTTTCACGGCACCCTTCAAGCGTCAGTCCTTCAAATCGGACATTCGCCACATCGGTCATCGTGACCAGATGGTCGCCGACAGCGAGAAACACGGTTGCCTCATTCGGATTGCTCTCCGGCCACAGGTAGAGTCTCCGCGACTGCCGATCGACGGCCCATTCGCCCGGGCGGTCGATTTCGCTGATCATGTTGAACGCGAAGAACTGCTGTCCTTCTTTGTAACCGAATCGGTGCGATTCGGGGTTCGCCAAAGCAATAGTCTTCGCCTGCGGATCGATTTGCTTCAGTTGCATCTTCTGATCGGCCCAGTGATGGAACCACAGGCCGTCGAACCATGCATCGGGTTCGCCGATCCATCGTATGAGCCGGTCGTTGTCGAAGATGAAGGTTCCGTCGATGTATGCGGTGCCTACGTGCCCGTGCTCTTCATGGCGGCCGACACAGGGGCCCATCTTGGCAAACGTCCGATTGGGCCATCGAGAGACAGGCAGCCGCCGGCCGTTCTGGAACAAGGCGAGAGGATACTCGGGCTTGCCGGCATATCCGCAACCGCCATTGGCAAAGCCGGGAACGGGTTGGGGGGTTTCTTTCGGAAGATCGATCCAGACAACGTGCGGTCGGGCCTCAGGATCGAGCCTCGTCGCCACAGCCGGGTCGGCCACCGGTTGCCAACCTGCCAGCGGAATGGCGGCAGAAAGGATGGCGGCGCCTGGTTCGGTGGCGCGGTATACGATGGGCGATGCCTTCGTTCCCGCGTCGTCGGCCGACAAGACGAAGGGCTGATTGCATTGGAGACGGCCGGGAAGAACCTCGACGACGATTTCGCCTGTGGGCAGTGAGCCGTCCTTTCGTTTTGCGCGGATCGCGTCTCTGGCGGCTTCCAAGGTGCTGAAAGGCCGTTGCCGGGCGCCATCGCCCTCTTCCTCGGCCGACGCCGACACGAACACGGTCATTCCTGGCGGGGCTTCTGCTTGGGCCCTTGCGGTCCACAGGTGAGCCGTGACAATGAGCGTCAGGACCGAAGCGAGAATACGGTTTTGCATAGAAGCCTCCTGAGGACGCTTTCCCGTTGGGGTGGTTGACGGTCTTGCCGACAAGTTACGGTTGGCCGTCGGCGCGGGAAGCGTTGGTAATGAACTGGCGGTACATCGCGTCGGCTTCAGCATAGCCGGCGCCGAGCAGTTCGGCAAGCGTTTGTGCGGTGTCGCGTCCCGAGTAAACTGCCGAAAGATATTGCACCAGGGCATCGCGGTAGGCGCCCCCTTCCTGGAAGACAAGGAAGTGGGTCAGTCCGGCGGCCTGGCTGTACAGTGTCGCGATACGGGGACTGGTCTGTAGTTCCGTCATAGTCAGGCGGGTGAATTCCGAGAGCGGAACGTAGAAGTCGTCGCGGAGTAGTCGAACCCGCGCGGCGTAGAAGCGAGGGTCGTCCAACCCGCCAAGCACCCAGTAGTTGCCCTCACGGTGGAGCGATTCCATCAGCAGGGCAATGCCTTCGACAATCCAGAAATTCCCTCGCGTCCCCAAGTTCGGTACTGTTCGCCGTGATTCCTGGAAGAGCTGGTGGGTTGCCTCGTGGAACAGCGTTCGGTCGTCATAGTCGCTACCGGCAAAGAAGTAGGCGCGCCGCATACTGGGAACGTAGACGCCAATGGAAACGTCGATATTGGGCATGGCCGCACGGAGCGAACGGTTGTAATCCTCCCGGTCTCGGAAGAACACAACCTGAAATCGAGGCACGCCCGCCGTCCGGCGTTGCGCCCGGCCGCCGAACAAGGCAACGACATCGGCCTGGGATGCGTAGAATCGAATGAACAGTTGCTGCCAAATGCCGTGCAGCGCCTCCAGCTTCGTTCCCAATTGCACACCGGCCTCAAGGCTGTGGTTGGTTCGAATCGTGTAGTGTTCCGTCTCGATGTCCCAGCCATTGCGGATATCGGCCCGTTGCTTGGCATCGTCTTCGGCGGTGATCCAACGTCCATTCTGCAGTCGCAACCCCTGCTCGTAGCGCTGCACATGGGCTTTCGGCAGCCATCCGAAGCGATCGTCCCAAACCTTGCCTGAACGGAGTTGCGCGACCTCGTAAGCGGTGCGCCATTCGCCCAGGTATTTCTGGAAGCCGAAAATGCGACGCGCGGCTTCGTGGTCGGGGTTCGCTCGGATTGCGGCAAGGGCAAGTTCGTATGCCAGCGACGGCCGAACGCGTACGGCACGTTGCGCCAAGTCGTAAAACGCGGCTCCGTATTTCGCCCGTATCTGCTGAAGTTGGCGATGCCATTGCGCCAGTTCGGGCGTCGCATCGGCAGGCAGGGTGGTCGGGCCGACCACGCGTGGAAGATTCGGAATATACAGCTTATACGGATTGCTCGGGCCAAGGATGTCGAGCGTTTCGCGAGATTGCTCCGGTAGACCATGGGCCGTACACCACGTTGCCAGCTCGTTCAGATCGGTCCGGTACTGCTCCAGCAGGGTTTGGGCCTCGCGATGCAAGATATCCGCACCGGCAGTTGTGGGCCAGCAACCCACACATAAAGCGCTCAGCAGGATTAAGCGGACAAGCAGCACGGCTCTCCCCGAGAGTAAGGCGACATGTTTCTATCTTCTAGTGTAACACCGACTCTGCGGCCACTGTCCAAGAACTACCCCCCCTTCCTTGCGTCGCTTCCGTTTTCAGGTACAGCCTGGAATTGTTGGCGTCCCGCCTTCAGGCGGTTTTCTGCATCGTTCTCGTGCTCATAATCGAAGGTCTTGCACGGCCGGACAACCTGTGCCCCCACCCCCGTCAGCACGTCCTACTACCAATTGGAGCCTTGGACAAACGGGAAAGCCAACACCGGGCTAACACCCGGTGCTCGCCCAGACGAATCGCCAAGTTATCGCCCTATGGAGTACGGTGATTCATCACCGTCTTCTTCTGCACCGCGCTCGGCCCTGACCGTGCAAGGCCCTCCCCGACTCCCCCCGCCCATCTTCGTCGAGCGTCTCATAGAAGCGGAAGGGCGCGAGCCCTCCGGTCCTGGCACGCACACCACCGGACGGCTCCGTCGCTCGACTCTCCGAGTCGATTCCGTCCGAACCATTCACGACTCGGAGAGTCGTGCGACGGCAAAAACGAACAGCCCCGGAATTGTCGCACGCCCTTGGCCCTGTTCGACTGTTCGACAACAGGTGGCCGATTACCTTAAACCGTTGCTGTCATTGGGGTTACGCGCGATTTTCGCGTGTGGCAAAACTCGGCGTCCGAGGCCGGAAAACGGGTTGTAACCTGTTGTGTGGCAAGGAGTTGGATATTGTCGAACAGTGTTTTTCAGGCGGTGTTCGCAAATAGGTGAGCGAAAACGCCCACTGTTTCGCTAACCTGTTATTTCAAAAGGACTTACAGCAGAAAGGGCCGGCTTACGGAGGCCCATTGGGCGCAGTCCTTCCACGGTTCGACGCAGAACCATTTTCTGCGACGGGTGGTCTTATGCGACCCGAGGGTGCCTGCATCTCCGACGCTGGTCTTAGGCTGCCAAAAACTGCCCGAGGAATTACGTTGCCAATCGGTCCTATTCCGCCGGCTTTATGCGACGCAGTAGCAGACCGTACGGGGCCGATCCTGTGCCACTAATGGGCAAGGACCCCTCACTCCGTACGGCGGAACCCTCCGCTGGGGCCGCCGCTGAGAAGGACGTCCAGATAGGAACGTCCTCCGCACGCTGTTCCACACACGCCGCCTCACCTGCGTGCGGTTTTGCGGGCGAAAGTATCAGTCTCGCCAATCGCATCCGCGCGTCAGGTGGCCGGGCTTACGATGCCGGTATACCACCCCTATTCAGGTCTTCTGTTCGGCCTTACGCTGCCCACAGGCCCCTGTCTATAGTGGCGTCAGAGTATGCCGTCACCCTACCATACTTCGTGGCCGATGTAAATACCGCGAAGGAGGTGTCAGGTGACAGAGGGGAAGTTGCTAGTTGCTAGTTGTTAGTTGCGAGTGCCGCGCTGACGCGGAGGGGAAACGGAGTTCGGAGATCGGAGATGGGAGATCGGGACGCGCTGGCGCGGAGGGGGAGATGGGAGCGGAAGGGCGCGAGCCCTCCGGTGAAGATCGGAGCTGGAAGCTCGGAGATCGGAGATCGGAGATGGGAGATCGGGACGCGCTGACGTGGAGGGGGAGTCGGAGTTCGGAGATCGGAGATGGGAGATCGGGACGCGCTGACGCGGGAGTTGGAAGCTGGGAGTTCGGAGATGGGAGCGGAAGGGGGCGAGCCCTCCGGTGAAGATCGGAGCTGGAAGCTCGGAGATCGGAGATCGGAGATGGGAGATCGGGACGCGCTGGCGGAAACGGAAGCTGGGAGTTGGGAGTTGGAAGATGGGAGCGGAAGGGCGCGAGCGCGGAGGGGGAAGCGTCGATTTGAGATTTCGGGCTTCTTTCGTCATTTGACTTTCGACATTCGTCATTGCACGGAACGTCTCCGTTTCCTCTGCGGCCTTCTGTTCGATTTTCACTCTCTTTTCGTGTGTTTCGTGTCTTTCGTGGTTCTTGTCTTGGGCGATACTACTGGAAAAGCCGGCTGAAGGCGGAACTACGAACGTCGGGGACGCAAGGTGTCGGAGATCGCAGATCGGAGTTGGGAGATCGGAACGCGCGAACTGGGGTGTTTGCGGGCGGCTGTAGACCAGAAAGCGGTAACAAGTTCCCGCACTCCATAGGCGGCTTCGCCGCGGCGAAGCAAGGACCAAAACGCCGGATTCCACTTGCTCGCGCTGCGTGCTTGTATGGGGGACGCGCCAGCGCGTACAAGCTCGAAGCGCAAGCGAGTGGGTCCGTTAAGGACCCAACCACGGATGGAACATGAACGGGCATGCGAGGGCGTTCTTGCTTCATGTCGTTTGCGGTCTCCTGCTGCTCTGCTGAATTGCGACACGATTGACTACAACGCGAAGACAAAGAAGAGAACGAACAGGAGGAAACGAAGGACGCAGAGAAAGGAATGTTGGCTGGCACGAACCTTCCACTCGTACTCGTATTCCTACTCGTGCTCAGCTTCAGCGGTGCTCGTACTCGTAATCGAAGGTCTTGCGCGGCCGAAACTCCTCCCCTCCCCGCCCATCTTCGTCGCTCGACTCTCCGAGTCGATTCCGTCGGACGCGTTCACAACTCGGAGGTCGGGACGCACCGATGCGGCCATAATCCGCCAGTCAGTCCCGAAGGGACGTCCCTAATCAAGCCCAGGGTGGAGCCGATGCGAGGAACGAGCGAGGCGCAACCCTGGGTTACGAGAACGGAAAACAGAAGCCCGAAGGGCTGGCCCTAACTCTCTCCCCGCCGCAAACATCGAACCGAGAACTGCCTCTGTAGCACTTCTTCGATTACGATTACGAGCACGAGCACGAACTTCGTACTCGTACTCGTGCTCAGCGATAGCGGTGCTCGTACTCGTAATCGAAGGTCTTGCGCGGCCGAGACTCCTTCCCTCCCCGCCCATCCTCGTCGTTCGACTCTCCGAGTCGATTCCGTCCGGAAGGTTCACGACTGGGAGAGTCGATCGACGATTCGCGGTCAAGGTGAAAGCGGAAGGGCGCAAGCCCTCCGGTGAAGATCGGAGATGGGAGATCGCAGATCGGAGATGGGAGATCGGGACGCGCTGACGCGGTGGGGGGGGTCGGAGATCGGAGTTCGGAGATGGGAGATCGGGACGCGCTGGCGCGGAGGGGGAGATGGGAGCGGAAGGGCGCGAGCCCTCCGGTGAAGATCGGGGTTGGAAGCTCGGAGATGGGAGATCGGAGGAATCCAGTTGCTAGTTGTTAGTTGCTAGTTGTTAGTGACGCGCTGGCGCGGCGGGGAAACGGAGTTCGGAGATCGCAGATCGGAGATGGGAGATCGGGACGCGCTGGCGCGGTGAGGCGTCGATTTCGGCATTCGGGTTCACCCACGCGTTATCGCCTTATGGAGTACGGTGATTCATCACCGTTTTCGTCTCTTACCACACCGCCGTTGCCTTTGTTCTCTCCGGTCCAACGTCAGGCTTGGCTGCCGGACCAAACGTCGCGCGTGCGTTCCGATTACGATTACGAGCACGAGCACGAACTCCGCACTCGTACTCGTGCTCAGCGATAGCGGTACTCGTACTCGTAATCGAAGGTCTTGCGCGGCCGAGACTCCTCCCCTCCCCCCCCATCTTCGTCGCTCGACTCTCCAATTTGACTCCGTCCGGCGCGTTCACAACTCGGAGGTCGGAATGCACCGATGCGGCCATAATCCGCCAGTCAGTCCCGAAGGGACGTCCCTAATCAAGCCCAGGGTGGAGCCGATGCGAGGAACGAGCGAGGCGCAACCCTGGGTTACGAGAACGGAAAACAGAAGCCCGAAGGGCTGGCCCTAACTCTCTCTGCGCCAACATCGAACCGCGAACTGCCTCTGTAGCACTTCTTCGATTACGATTACGATTACGAGCACGAACTCCGCACTCGTACTCGTGCTCAGCGATAGCGGTGCTCGTACTCGTCATCGAAGGTCTTGCGCGGCCGAGACTCCTCCCCTCCCCGCCCATCTTCGTCGCTCGACTCTCCGAGTCGATTCCGTCTGAAACGTTCACGACTGGGAGAGTCGATCGACGATTCGCGACCAAGGTGGAAGCGGAAGGGCGCAAGCCCTCCGGTGAAGATCGGAGATGGGAGATCGGGACGCGCTGACGCGGTGGGCGAAGCGTCGATTTCGGCATTCGGGTTCACCCACGCGTTCTCGCCTTATGGAGTACGGTGATTCATCACCGTTTTCGTCCGCACCACGCTCGGCCCCGACCGTGCAAGGACCTATCCAACTCGCCCCCGCCCCGTTCGTAGTTCCGCCTTCAGGCGGTCGTCCGCACTCGTACTCGTGCTCAGCGATAGCGGTGCTCGTACTCGTAATCGAAGGTCTTGCGCGGCCGAGACTCCTTCCCTCCCCGCCCATCCTCGTCGTTCGACTCTCCGAGTCGATTCCGTCCGGAAGGTTCACGACTGGGAGAGTCGATCGACGATTCGCGGTCAAGGTGAAAGCGGAAGGGCGCGAGCCCTCCGGTGAAGATCGGAGATGGGAGATCGGAGATGGGAGATCGGGACGCGCTGGCGGAAATGGAAGCTGGGAGTTGGGAGTTGGAAGATGGGAGCGGAAGGGCGCGAGCGCGGAGGGGGAAGCGTCGATTTGAGATTTCGGGCTTCTTTCGTCATTTGACTCTCGACATTCGTCATTGCACGGAACGTCTCCGTTTCCTCTGCGGCCTCCTGTTCGATTTTCACTCTCTTTTCGTGTGTTTCGTGTCTTTCGTGGTTCATGTCTCTTGGGCTGCGGCCGATTTGGTTTGCAGGTAACGAAACTCGCGCCGTTTCAGGGCTGGCGGTTGTCGTGGAGACAGGTAAAGGGGCCGGCCAACGGCGCGGCCTACCTCACCGGCCCCAACAACCAACTCCTGTTCGACGGCGTTTTTTCCTATTCGTATGACTCCGAAGGCAATCGCACGGCCCGGTTCATCGATGTGAACGCCAACGGCCTTCTTGATGCAGGCGATACGGCCGTGACCACCTACGCCTGGGACCATCGCAACCGCCTCACCTGCGTCACCGACTACGCCACGTACGGCGACCCGGCCACCCGCGCGGTCGATTACCTGTACGACACCGAAAACCGCTGGATCGGCCGCGACGTGGACCTGGACGCCGACGGCCAGATTGACTCTCACACCCGCTTCGCATACGATGGCAATCAGATCGTCATGCAGTTCGACCGCGCCGCCGCCACTACCGGCGACCCGGCCGACCCGCTCGCGCAAGAACACCTGTCGCATCGATATCTTTGGAACCCAGCCGCCGTGGACCAGCTCATGGCCGACGAACAGGTAACCGATCCGGCCGTTGCCGGCGACATCGTCTGGCCGCTCGGCGACCATCAGGGCACCATCCGCGACCTGGCCGTCTACGACGCGACCACCGACACCACCACGGTAGTGAACCATCGCACCTTCGACGCCTACGGCAACCTCCAGTCTCAAACCAACCCCGCCCACGACACCCTCTTCGCCTTCACCGGCCGTCCGCTCGACCAAACAACCTGCCTCCAGAACAACCTCCACCGCTGGTACGACCCAGCGGTTGGCGGCTGGATGAGTGAAGATCCGGTTGGGTTCGCCAGTAGAGATGAGAATGTGTTTGGGTATATGGGAAATAACCCGGTGAATGGAACAGACCCGACCGGGCTCACGCAAATCGAGTGCTTCTACCCATTCAGGAAGCTCGAGAATACTGAGCCTGCGGTCATCTCCGATGTGCGATGCGTCAAGAAGGCGGACGGTTCAGTCGTGCTTCGCGTCAGTGTTTCCGCCGGGCCCGGTTACAAATCCAGCCACTCTTTGCTTTTCGACCTATCTGG
Source organism: Thermoguttaceae bacterium (assembly GCA_040772845.1). Taxonomy (GTDB): domain Bacteria; phylum Planctomycetota; class Planctomycetia; order Pirellulales; family Thermoguttaceae; genus PWXP01. Next base: position 837,410 of record JAXGXG010000001.1, on the reverse strand, counting down.
GGAGGGAACGGACAACGACTCTGCTCAGTTCGCAGCTAGATGGACAGATAGCGACGGCAATGTGGTTGGGTACTACTGCAACGCCATTGCACAGAGTAAGAGTCGTGACGTGGGAGCATATTGGACCAAGACTAAAGACGGTACCGTGCAGTGGGAGACTGACGCAATACCTGCGGGCGCAGTGCACATGGACATCGTCTTGATCTACACCGATGTTTTGTATGGGCCCAGCCTCAATTTTGATAAGTATAACAGAAAGTATGCCGACGTCCCTGTCATAATGGGTTATTGGACAGGAAGTATCGAAGACGGCGAGTGGTCTTTGGTGGCGCATCCCGAGGTACTCCCACAGCAGTTAGAGGGAGATCCGTTTGCTGCTGATATCATGAAGATGGTCGTTAGCACCGCAACGCTGCTTCGCGAAAAGACGGGTTATATACTGGCAGCTCGCCCGTGGACGATGGGCCGGCTTTACCAGGAATTGCTCCTGGAGCTAAGTGCTCAGGACAAGGACAAGCTCGAGCGTCCAGATGAGGTAAACGAAGTGCTTATACTGAGGAAGGAGAAGCTGGACGGGTTGAGAAAGAGCATCAAGTTGGCCCTTCGGAAGGCGGCGCGTGAAGGTCGTATCCACGGAGATGGAGACACGGGCTGGGATATTATACCCCGCAACGGGGATCCAGGGTGGGGGCCATCGGCAGCACGCTTCTATCTTTAAGGCCATCACTGGACCAGCAAGCCGAGTCGACCGAAGTATGCAGCACTGAGGAATCGAGATGGGGTGGGGTAAGCTCGTTATGATTGAACGTCGGCGTGATACGCCTGCAGGATCGGAGGAATTCGAATGAGGACGCGCGCAATTGTGCTCACGGTTGTGCTGATAACCGTTGGAATTGTCAGCGTAGTGGCAGCTCGTCCACCCTCGTGGAAGGAAGGCAGCGAGGCGGTACCACAGCGGGAAACGAACGTTATCGCATGCGACGAAACACCTTATGACCCTTTCACTGCAGCGCCGATGGAACCGCCGCCTCTTGTAGCAATCCCCACTGACGTCACGATCAGTCTGGAAGCTCGGAAGAACGAGTACTTCTTGGGGGAGAACATCCTGATGGATTACCGGGTTTCTTACAAGGGCGACGGCACCGTCACGGTTGGTTTCGGTACGGGTGTTGACGACAATCAGTTATGTGCCGCAGTGGCAAACAATCGGGCCGGAGATATCGTACCACAATGCAGGCTGAAATGTAGCAGTGGAGGCCATGGCGGGCGCGTATTACGCCGTGGGGATACCATGACTTTCACCATCCCGGTGATGCGGTATTGTGCGTTCGAGAAGCCTGGCCGTTATCGTGTGCGTGTCATTGCACATCTGGGCTGGTCCAACGATCGCTCCGTTGCGGAGTTAGAAACACGTCCAGCATCCGATCCTCGATGGGCGGAAACAACCGTGGATCTTGTCATGCCGGACGCAGATCAGGCACGGAAAGTAGTGACGCAAATGCGAGGAGAGGCCCGGGGGGTTCCTGAGCGATTCTATCCCAAGGACGGCAATCGCGGCGTTCCCGATTACGCCGACTTCTCGTGTCTTCGGTATCCGGTTTATCTGCCGATATTGCGGGAATTGGCCGAAGGTCGGGAAGGCTACACCAACGTACTCGCAGGAATTGCAAATACCCGCGGACCTGAGGCAACTCGCGAACTCGGTCGCTTGCTCAAGCATCCCGACACGGCATTTGTTCTCAATGTGGCCGGTGCATTGAGCGAGCGTCTGCCCGAGCCCGAGGAGGCCGTCCAGCGTGTCCGATGCATCCCCAATCACATTCAGGATATTGATCCACAGTTCGGTAAGGACTCATGGCAAGCCGAGTTCTCCGTACCAGTTCGCGATTTCGCCACTGCGGCTATCCGAGTCAAATATCCCGAATGGGTTCGGTGCGGAGCATTTATGCTCGAGGCAGTTGGCACCGCGAATGACATGCCAGCCATTATATCGGCAATTGACGCAACAGTTCCTTTGGCCGGAACAAGAGGAGGGTTTCAGGACGAGGAACCGCTGGATCCCGACTGCCCCATGCGGCAAGCGTGCGAGGATCTTGTTTTCGCGGCTGAAGCGATTGCTTACCGCGGAGCCTTGCCTCTCTTGGAGCCAAGAACTTCCGGCGAGATTGTGTCTTACTTGGCCGCTCTCAGGCAACAAAAGAAGTTCCGACCAAAAGACTGGCAGGAACTATGGCGCAGTTGGGTTCGACGGGGGCCTGCGTTCGTGAGACAAACGGCCCTGTTTCGTGCCGTGAACCCGTTGCCAGATGAACTGCGTCAGGACTTCTGGTCCGCGACACGCGAAGTAATCGCCGATTCTAGAAACCCAAGTGTGATTCGTCTCGCCGCGGACGAGGCATTGAGCCGAAAGTTTCCGCCGGATCAGGTCTTGGAGACCTTGGTTGATCGTTTGGACACAACCCCATTGTTCCAGTATGTCTATGCGTTTCTTAATGACATCGCGCAAACCGGTCGCGCTGGGGACGTTCGTTGGGAGTGCGTGGCGGTTCCAACCGCAGCGTCGTTGAAGACTGAGAAGGAAGCTTGGAAGCGATTCCTGAAGGAGAACGGCGATCGTATACGTTGCGGATACCGATTCAGCGCTTTCGATATAGAATGACACGGGAGGGGTCGGGCGCCTTGAAAGTCTTGAGGGACTCTTGTGGTCAGAGCGCCGTTAGACGTTAATGGATAGTGCATGGCCTTTTCTTGTATGTAATGCAGGAAGGGAATGAACAGAAGGAAACGGAGAAGGGGATGGTGACGGCCACTTTCGTGTGTTTCGTGTATTTCGTGGTTCTCCTCTTCTGAATTGAGTCACGATTGACACCAATACGAAGACGAAGAAGAGAATGAACAGGAGGAAGCAGAGGGAAATACAAAGACGATTACGATTTCGAGCACGAGGACACAAGGTGTCGGAGATCGGAGATCGGAGTTGGGAGATCGGGACGCGCGAACTGGGTGATTAGGGTGCGAGGAGCGTCTAGGGCCAGCCCGTTGGGCTTGCGTGGATTCTATGGATGCGAACCCGGGGTTGCGCGTTGCTCGCACCGCTCGCATCGGCTCCACCCCGGGCTGATTTAGGAACGTCCCTTCGGGACTGACGGAATGGAGACACGCAAGGGCACGTGATGCGGCGGCGTCGGAGAGAGGTGTTCGCGGAATGGTTCAGGGTAAAGGGAACGGGCAAGGTACGTCGTGAGAAAGAGCACTGCCGAGACGGCAGTGGCACGAGAGAGGTGTTCGCGGAATGGTTCAGGGTAAAGGGAACGGGCAAGGTACGTCGTGAGAAGGAGCACTGCCGAGACGGCAGTGGCACGGGGGAAAGCGGTAACAAGTTCCCGTACTCTATATGTGGCTTCGCCTGCCGGTTGCTGTGGAGGGGAGAGGTGTTCGCGGAGATGAAGTTACCGTTTCTGTCTCACTGGCCAAACCGCCGGCTCCGGCGCCGAGACACCGTGTGGCGCCATGCGGTTTCGTTGTCGAGCCTGCTCCAAGGGTGATCCAAGGGGTTGCACGGCGTCTGCTGCGGTCGCGTCACTATACCTTTCGGGACTGAAAACGGGGGGCCGGGCTGTTGACATCGCGGGTTGTCCGGGGGAAAGTAGAGGGTGGGTTGGCAGTCGCAGGAGCGTTCTCCGCGACATGTCCGTACCCCTGCACAAGGTATTCGGGACTGCGTTTGTCGCGCACTCTCGCCAAGATCTCACCTGGAGCCCGACCACTATGAAGAGCCATCCTGCCATGCTTGCCTTGCTGCTTTTCGTCACGTGCGTGCCTGCCGTCGCTGATCCGATCGACTTGGTTCGCGATGGGCGCAGCCCGTTGGTCATCTATCACGATGCCGAGGCCCCGTCGTCGGTGACGATGGCAGCGGCCGAACTGCAGCGTTACGTCCAGGAGGCCAGTGGCGTCGAACTGGCCATTATGCATGAGCAGGCGACGCCGATGATTTGCCTGGGCGAGAATGCGGCTTCGAAGGCCGCCGGACTTTCAGCAGAAGCGCTGCCCTGGGAAGGCTATCGCATGGTTGCCAAGGATGGAAACATCTTCATCCTGGGACGCGACACGGCCGACGACCAGCGCACGCCTGATGGCGGCACATCGGCCGGCACCCGCAACGGCGTTTACGCGTTTCTCGAGCAGTTTTTGGGCGTTCGCTGGCTCATGCCGGGCGAATATGGCGACTACGTGCCGAAGGCAAACACGATCACTATTCCTGCAATCGATCGGAGCGACGCGCCGTTCTTCCTGAACCGGCGCGTGCCGTACACGCAGGAGCGGAGACCGGAGGTGCAGCAGTGGTGGGCCCGTCAGCGACTGGGCTGGAGTCTTCTGCTCATTCACTCACACAACTGGCGGCGCAGCATTCCTGCCTCGCATTACGATGCACATCCCGAGTGGTTCCCCGAACACGGAGGTGTTCGCATGCCGCCCACCGGGCGATATAAGCTGTGCACCACCAATGCCGGCATGATCCGAGCGTATGCCGACGCGGCAATCGACTATTTCGATCGGAACCCGGACGCCACGTGCTACTCGCTGTCGCCTTCCGATTCGGCCGGTTATTGCGAGTGCGAGAAGTGTACTGCTTTGTACGAAACGGACCCAAACGGGAACCGATCGGTAACTCCGGCCATTCTGACGTTCTACAACGCCGTGGCAAGGCTGGTGGCCGAGAAGTATCCGGAGAAACGACTGGCCGGGTATGTCTACGCCGCCTATGTGTTTCCGCCCCAGGACCCGATCCCATTGGAACCGAACGTCTTCCTGGTGTGGGCGCCGAGTTTCGACTACGGTTTCACACTCTTCCGCCCTGAACTGCAGAAGCAATGGGAATCGCTGCTGGCCCAATGGACGCAAACTACCGAGAACCTCTCGTACTACGATTTACCGGTCAATATATCGACCGAAGCTGGCGCATTGAATCCACCCGGGTTGAAGATTCTCAAGTTCATTTACCCCCGCCTGAAGGCGGCCGGCGTGAAAGGCGTCTATGTCTATGGAATCGAGGCATGGGGCCGCGGTGGGCCGCTGAATTACCTGCTCGCAAGGTTAGCCTGGAATCCAAACGCCGACGTCGAGGCCCTGTTCGACGAGTATTGCGCCAAGGCGTACGGCAAGGGAGGCGACGAGATCAACCGGATGTTCCGCCTGCTGGACGCCGAGATGGAGCGGCACTTCCTGGAGTATTCCAACGCAAGGTATCATCTCTCGCCCGACATGATGCGCGACGTCTATGCGAAGAGCTTCGCCGAGATCGAGCGGCTGTACCGCGAGGCTGAGGCGCAGGTCGACGATCCTGACACGGCGGCCCGGCTCGCGATGATCGGCGACAACCTGACCGTACTGCACTGGAACTTGCGGCAGTTTCACATGCTGCCGCATCCGGAGCAATCGACGTTCTATCGGACGGACACCGGGTTCTTCGAGTATCTGAAGTCGCACCGAGGCTCTTTGGCCCTGCATTCGACGGAAACGGTCAGACGCCCATCCTCGGTCAAGCAGAAGCTCAACGTTTCGGCGGCAACGTCCTTACCCAATTCTGAGGCTATGAAGCCGTTCCGCCTGCGGGGCGATCAGCATGTCGTGCTGCGGCCTCTGGAGAAGACTCCGGCCGAGGTGCGTTTTCAGCAGGTTACGGCCCGCGGCAAGCTGATTACGTATTGCATCTACGATGATCGCGGTGAAGAATTGACGAACGGACTGGCGAGTTCGGAGTCGCCGATTTGCCTGCCGCCCAATGGAAGCCGCTACTATCACCTAGTGATTTCGGCCGGTTCTGCGTCGTTCATGCTCAAGGTTACCGGCGCCGCCTGGGCCGTAGACGGACGCCTGAGCGACCAGGGTTTGCACGTGCTGGGCAAGGCCACGCCTCTCTATTTCCACGTCCCAGAAGGCGTATCGACCTTCCATGTTTCGCTGGAGGCATCGCCTCCGGGCGAGACCGCCGTCGCAACGCTCTACGCGCCCGATGGCCGAACGGCCGCCACACTCGATTGCTCGGATAAATCGATCGACCGTCAACGGGTTTCGGCAATTGCGGTATCCGAAGGCGCAGCCGAAGCCGGCTGGTGGAAGCTGGACGTTCGCCGGGCGCCTGTCGGCGCCATGGACGACGTGTGGATTCGAGTCGAAGGCGGTCTTTCAGGCTACTTCTCGCTGGATGCTGAGAGAGCTTTGGTCATTACAAGGAACAAGTAGCGGACTCGCTCGCTCTCGAACAATACAAGGTGAATCCATGGCGCGATCCATTTGGCTTGCATTGCTGGTTGCTACGTGTGGTGTCTCGGTGCACGCCGAGCAACCGTTGCAGCAGGTACTCTTCGATTTCGAGGGCGGCATCGACGGATGGGCAACGAATGTCTGGGGCGGGGGCGGCACGGTAACGCTCAGCACGGCCCAGGAGCCGAAATACGGTTCCGAGGCTCTGCGGTCCAGACTTATTGGCGTGCAGAAGGGTGGAAACACAATCTCTCCCTGGCTGCCGGCAGATGCCGCATGGCGACGCTGCGATTGGGGCGTCATCAGCCTCTGGTTCAAAGGCGACGGCACACCCACCCGGGCATCGCTTCGAGTCCATACGGGCGAGGGCGAGGAGATCACCCAGAGCTATTCGTACAGCCTGCCAATGGACAGCACCGACTGGCGGCGGATCAACGCGCCGGTTGCTTCTTTCTGGAATCGCGAGGGAGTTCCGATGAACGCGAGGAAGATCGTCCGCATGTACATCGGACATGCAGGCGATCATCACTTCGAGGTGGACCAGATCTCGCTGGAGGCGTCACAACGGCCCGTGCCGCTTCAGAAGGTCGGCGGGGATGATCTCGGTCTTGAGCCGCAACTGATACAACTGGCCGACGGTCGCTACGGCGTGCGTTTCGATCCATCACCCTTGCTGCCCGGACCGGCCATGGTAACGAGCGAGTACTCTCTGCCCGGCGTCCGGCAGGCGGCGCGCGCCCAATTTCATGGTCCAAGCGCCGGCGGCGAAGCGATGTTGACGGCGCCGCCCGCCACAGAAAGCGGCGCGGCGAAGCTGACGCTGAGAATTGCATCTGGAGAGAAGACCGCGTCGGCCATGTGGGACTTCGACGCGATTGCCGCCCGCCCGCTACCCGATCCAACCCGTCTATCGCTTCTGCCGGCCCCGAAGGAATGCACACTGGGCGACAAGCCACTCGCACTTGCCGAGGAAGTCGACATCACCGGCGTGGGCGAGGTCTCTCGGATCGCCATCGGACTGCTGTCCGATAGCCTGGCGACCGTCGCGGAATCGAATGTCCGAGATGTGCCCCTGCCAGCGGGCGTGACGCCCTCGGTACAGCTTGGCGCCGGATGCAGTGCATCAAACGATGCCGTCTCGCGGCTCGCCGGTCTGCCACCCGGCGGGTATCTGCTGGACGTTGACGAGCGAGGCGCCACGGTTCGCGCCAAGGATACCGAGGGGCTCCGCAACGGCGTGCTGACACTCTTGCAGGCGTGGGAAAGCCATTTCGCGCTGACCGGTGAGCAGGCGGTTCCGGAAATGCACGTAGTGGACTGGCCGAACATGCCGATTCGCGCAGTGTCTCTGCCGTTGCCGTGCAATCGTTGGGGGCACCCGAACGATCCGCCTGCCGACCCCGACATGTTTCTCGACTTTCTGCACAAGACGATGGTGCGTACGAAGATGAACATGGCGGTTCTGATCATCCACCAGGCAATGCGGTACGAGACGCATCCGGCCGTCGCCGGGCCTGCCGCCTGGTCGCCGGAGGAGGTGAAGCGCGTTTTCGATACGCTTCGCCGCTGGGGCGTCGAGCCGGTGCCGCACATGAACTCCCTGGGTCACATGAACTGGCTGTGCATTCCCTACCGCAACCTTGGGCTGGCCGAGGACGGCGATGTTCACCAGATCTGCACCTCGCACCCGGACGCCAAACGCATTGTGCAGGAGATTTACGGAGAGATCATCGACCTGGTCAAGCCAAAATACTTCCATGTGGGTTTGGATGAGATACGCTGGAAGACCGATACGCTGCCAGAAGCCGAGCGATGCCCGCTTTGCGCCGGGAAGAGCAAGCAGGACATCTTTGTCGAGTGGGTGGCCATGTTGCACGAGTTTCTTGCCCGCCGCGGTATCCAGATGGTCATGTGGGGCGACATGATCCTGCCTGGGCACAACGGCGGCCCGGCCTACAATCTTGCCGAGACCGTGGACCGGTTGCCGAAGGACGTGCTCGTTGCGAACTGGTCTACGCGCATGATGCCCGACTCGCACGCATGGCTGCGGGACCGCGGCTTCGAGAGCATTTTGAAGTCCAATTCGCGCGGGGCGACGCTCGCCGAGCAGCAACTGCTGGTGGGCAACATGTTTGGTTGCTGGTATAAGGTTCCGTGGCTGGTCGAGGGGACACAACCAAAGCTGGAACTGAACGGGTACGGGGCGTTCCTCGCGACGGCCGAGTATTCGTGGAACCACTGGCCCGACCTGTTCGATCCGATGCCGCCGCTCGATGCCGCGTTTTTTGCCCGGCGGCCGCTAGTGCAGTGGCGCATCGGTGCGGAACCCGTTCTCGGCGGCCCACTCGCGCAGATTCCCTTGCCCGAGCCGGCGGCGATCGATGGCCTTTCCCTCGATCCCGTGACCTTCGGACACCTGCGGTTCGAGGTCGCCGGCGGCCTCATGCCCAAGCCGGGCGACGACATCACAGTACCGGTGGGGCGGCAGGCCAAGATGATGTATCTGTTGCACGGGGCGCGCCTGCTTGACCGCGACGCGATGGCCGAGGCACTCAAGGACAAGCGACACTGGGCCGGCGCGCCGGTTGCCGAGTACGTGATAAGCTACGCGTCCGGCGCGATCGAAACGATCCCCGTGCGGTACTCCATGGACGTGCGGGATCCGGAGGACGGCTGGTGCGACGCGCCGATTGTGTACAATTCGCTGGGCGTCACACCGTTGACCTGCAATGCGGATGGCCTACACCTTTATGCCATGCAGTGGCGCAATCCGCGGCCGGGCGATCCGATTGCTTCCATCACATTGCGGCAGACGAGCCGAGAAGCTCGGGTGGTGCTGGCAGGAGTGGTTGTCCGATAATACAACACTGAAGGTCAAGACTGCAGCAACTACACTTCCGTACCAAACGACAAGAGAAACCTCACCACATGTCCGCCGACAACAGCATCAACCCTTACGTGTCTCCCGAGATCGCCGACGGGACGGCTGCCGAAACGGCCGGTTCGTATCGCGATCGCAGTATAGGGCTGACTCTTTTTGGCGTTCTTCAACTGCTCATCGCGTGCTTCTGGGCGTTGATGATTCCCTTCGTCGGATTTACGCTGACGATGGCAGAGCCCGCGGCAGCCCACGTGGCAGTGGGGCCGCTTGTTCCCATCTTGCTCAGCGAATGACGACAGTCATGACCGTCGTATTCCTTGCCGGAGTGTTCGGTTATCTCCTGTGGGTGCGTCGCTACTTCTTCGGCAGCCCCCGCCCGCAGATTGCGCCGCCCGACGGCGAATCACCAAACCGGCTTCCGCCGTCCGAACAGGGCAGGGGGGAGGAATCCCTATCAGACAACCTGAAGGCCGACTCCGATACGGAAACAAATCCACCGCAATAACCTGCGTACCCGCACGTAACGCGCCAACCGCCCACGTGGTCGACGGGGTGCAGCAGCGGACTTACACGGCTGGGAAAAGGCCACCGGCGGGCTTGCCCGGCCTGGGCTGTCAAACAGTTGGGGTTGACACGGTGTTTGGATAGTGCGATTTTATTCCTTCCGCCCGCCGCCAATCCAAAAGTCGCTTGTTACAGTACGGTTTCGACTCCCACACGCCGCACCACCGGCCACTGATCCGCGCCTATTCGCCGTAGGCGATTCGCACCGTAGCCAGGGGTTTCTTTACCCCTGGAAACCATACGCACCACCTCACATCCCCGTTTATTCCCGGTTTGTTCCGCCGCCGCAGGCGGCGGAACAAACCGGCAAACGGCCAAACCGGTCGGAACACCGGCGATGTCTTTGCCGCCTGCGGCGGCAAAGACATCGCGGGAATGGAATTTGGCGTGGCCATGAGGCCGGGGTAGTGACCATACGGTGCTGATCGCCTACGGCGAAAACGCGCCGGGGGCGGTGGGCTGAACGCGCCACCCCCAGCCCCTCTTGCCGCCCTGCTACATCGGGCACGTTCAAGTTCGGATCAAAGACACAATCCAACCCGACACTTACGCCCACGCGGCTAGAAGACCTATCGGACCCCGGAACGGGAACAAACCTTGCGCAACCCCAAATCGCCGCAACCCCAACTTTTTGACGGCCCAGGGCAAGTCCGCTGCTGCACCCTGGTCGACGCGGGCGGGTCAAGAATAGTGAGCCGTGTTCTGCGCCGGGGCGTATTGGAAACCGTTTCCGGCCGGCAGATCCGCGGCCGGAGTCGCTCATGGGCGAAACGAAGGCGCCGTCACGCCTTTTGCGGCACGTCCCATGCGCCTGGTGTTACCTTTTCGATATTGGGCGTTACATCGGCATCGACATTTCCGAGCGCCCAGGCGATGCCGCCCAGCACAAGACGTTCAAAAAACGGATCGGTCCACACTTCATGAACATGGCCGAACGATGTGTAGAACACACGGCCTTTCTTTTCCATGCGGGCCCACGATTGCGGGAACGAAGGCCGGCTGTGAAGAAACTTGTCGCGATCATGTTCCTTGCGAAGCATATCGGTATCTTGCACGAGAATGACGTGCAGGTCGCGGCCGAAATTGCGGAACGTATACCATTCTTCGCGCTCGATCGTTACGGCATCCTTGTCCCGGTCTTTTTCGAGACCGGGGAACTGGGGCGAGGTAATCTCCAAACGTCCCGGCTGCTGGGTACCGTGCCCCATAAACTCGGCGCCGACCATGGCCACATACGGATCGATTTCTTTGCCGCTATGGAACGTATCGGCGCCGCTGTGAAAGCCGATGAACCCCTTGCCTGCGGCAACGGCGTCGAGAAGGCGTTGCTTGCCCTCGGGCGTCATCGCCGGATCGTCCGTCTTTGCACTGGGCACGCACTGATTGCCGCACGAGTAGAATGCGAATGCGTCGTACTGGTCCAGGTCGCCATCGAAGAGTCGGCCATCCTTCGAGCAGACCACCTCCAGGCCCACTCGCTTGCCTAGCGCGATGAGCGCTTTGTCCGAGACACTGAGTCCATCGTCTTCGCGCTTCACGGCCGAATGTTCATAACCCGCGCTGCGCGTGTAGTAGAGGATCTTCTGTGGTTTCTTATCCGCCGCCGCAACCCAACCGTGTGGAAACAGAGAAACACCGACCGTAGCAATACCACCCATTCGCAGAAATTCACGACGTTTCATGATGATGACTCCCAATGTGGACCGAAGGCAGGACGGAGCGGCGGAGGCTCGCGGTAATCAGTGTAACATCTTCGCAGCATGTGGACCATCCGGTGAAAGACAGTGCGTGCGGGAAGTCCGGTCCGCAACAGGCCAGTCATGCCGCCACCGAAGCGAGCCCTGAAGGTTGCACCCGCCGAAGGCATCGGAACCTGCGGAGGATTATCCTTTTTCCTGGCCCTCTCTCTCCTCGACGCTTGCGTTTCGAGTGCCTTTGATTATAATAGCGATTGTTCCGTTGGGGTGGTCGCCCCGCACTTAATGGTGGGGCCATTGCACCCGCGCCTACCGGGTTGGATTGCATGCCGGCGCGACTGTCGCTTTCCCCTGGAGGACTGTGGGAATGTCGTGGTTACGCACATGGACGGATCGTATCGGGGGAACTCCTCGGAACACATCCTACTCACCACGCCAAGCGCCCCTTCGCACAACTGGAGAAGGAGTTGGAACATGCAACGGTTCATCGCCAAAGGCTTCGCACTCGCGTTTACCTTCCATGCTGCAATGGTGATGGCAATCGTGCTGGCCGCGGCGGCTCGGGCCGACGTCTACACCTGGAACGATGATGCCGGTGGGAACTGGAGTGCTGCAGGCAACTGGACCAGTTCGTCGTCCGATTTTCCAAATAGTGACACGGCCGACGCCCGGATCCAGTTGGACATTACGGCCGATCAAACGATCACGTTGACCGGGAACATTCAGGTCAACGCGCTCCGTTTCGAGGACACCGGCGGCGGCACGGACATGAACGTGATCATTTCACCGAGCACCTACACGCTCAGCTTCACCGGCGCCGCCCCGACGGTCGAATCGAAGACCGGCGCCAACCACGGGTTGGATATCAACGCCCCGATCGACATCAGCGCGGCTGGCTTGATTTACACCGGCGGTGGCGTTGTGCGGTTTGGCGGCGGCATCACCGGCGGTGTCGGGGATGATTTGACGCTCTCGGCGGGCAGCATCGAGCTATCGGGGCAATCCCCCAACTTCTCGGGCGACATCATCGTCCAATCGGGCACCCGACTTCAAGCGCGAGGCTTTGCAGGTTCGGGCGCCGACGTGCTGGGAAACACAACCGGCGTTACCATTATCAACGGCGACGGATGGTTCGAAACCCGCGACAGCAGTGGCAAGACTATCTCCGAGAAGTTCATCTTGAACGGGATTCGCACCGGTGGTTCGCTACGGTGTTATGCCGGCGGCAACAACACGATCAACGGCGACGTGATGCTCAATGCCGACAGTTCGTTTTCGGTAGCCGACTGGGCGAGTACGTCCGAGGGCGTCCCGACCGGTAACAAACGGCTCTTCTACATCGATAGCGTCATCCAGGACGGCGTGGGCGGCCCCCACGGCGTGTACTTCCTCGGCGATCTGTCCTCGGCTAACGGCCAGGGCACCAAGGGGCGCTTGAGCGAGATGATCCTCGGCGCAGTGAGCACGTACGGCGGCGACACCTACGTGACGACCAATTTCGCCGACGACGGCAGCGGGACTTTCAGCGGCACACTACGGCTGGGTATCGATAATGCCCTTCCCACTGGGACCAAACTCTCGATCGGCGGCGCTTACACTACCGACGACGGCACGTTGGGCACCGCGGCAGGCAACGGCCGGTTCGTGCTCAACGGCCACAGCCAGGAACTGGCCGGCCTGGCGAGCAACGGCACAGGCTCGATGAATCGCGTTGTCGGCAACAGCGCGACCCTTTCCACCCTCACACTCAACGTCGCTGACGGCGAGACGAGCGTCTACGACGGCTACCTCGGCTGGACCGACACCGACGACAACAACCTCGCTCTGGTCAAGAAGGGCCCCGGCGCGCTTGTGCTGACCGCCGCGAACACCTACACGGGCGCCACTACGGTCGATCAAGGGGTCCTGACGATCACCAACCCGATGGCGCTGGGCAGTTCTGCGTCCGGCAGCGGGACCACCGTTACCGCCACCGGCGCCGCCCTCCAAGTGGAAGGCGGCATCACCGTCGCCGAGCCGGTCACCATTGCCGGCTCTGGTGTCAATTGGAGCGGCGCGCTGCAAAATGCGTCGGGTGACAACACGTGGAGCGGCCCCATCACTATCAGTGGCAGCAGCACTCGCATCGGCGCTGCCTCCGGAACGCTCTTCACTCTCACCGGCGGTATCACCGGCGACGGGTTTTCCTTCGGTTCCTACGGGGGCGCCATCCGAGTCACGACGACTGCGATCGACGTCGGCAGCAACACCGTCACGGTGGTGAACAGCTCTACGCTGGAACTGAATGTCGGCGGCAACACCTGGGGCGGTACCACGATGTGTTACGGTGGCACGCTCAAGCTCGGCCTGGACAATGCCATGCCGACCACGACGGTCGTAACCATCGGTCATACCAACAACGCCAACGGAACGCTTGACCTGAACGGCCACAGCCAGCAGATCGCAGGCCTCACCGATATCGTTGGCGACACCGGGACCCGCCGCATTATGAACAGCGCGGGGGGGACCCCCACGCTGACCGTCAACAATGCCAGCGCCTATAGCTATGGTGGCGTTCTCGGCGCCGCGGGCGGAAATTCGTTCGGCCTCACCAAGTCGGGCGCCGGAACGCTCACGCTCTCCGGCGACAACACCTACACGGGCCCGACTTCGGTCGAACAGGGGGTGCTCTTGATCACCAGCGCCACCGCGCTGGGCGATACTTCGTCTGGCACGACGGTCGAGACCGTCGGCGCTACGCTCCAAATCAGCGGTGGCATCAACGTCGCTGAACCAATCACGCTCGGCGGAGGCTCTTCCGGTACCCGTCTGCAGAACATTAGCGGCACCAATACCCTCAGTGGGTTGCTCACTTTCTCGGGTAGCGGTGCTCGGGTCGTGGCCAGCAGTGGAACCACGCTTAATATCACGGGCGGGGCCACGACGTCCACCAATCCAACCTTCGTGGTCAATGCTTACGGCACGGTCAACATCACTACCAACCCGATCGATCTGAACAGCGGGACGTTCTACACGGACTCCGGCGGCCTGACCATTCTTGCCGTTGCCGGAAACACGTTTGCCAACACGACCTTTGCCAGCGGGACACTGCGTATGGGGGTCGCCAACGCGTTGCCGTCCAACACGATTTTTCGACACAGCGGCCTGAGCTACGGCGCCGGCGGGACGCTGGACCTTAACGGCTTCGACCAGACGGTTGGGGCCCTGTACACGGGGCCAGACTTGTCGCGAGCCGCCGGATCGAAAATCACGTCTGCTACGCCTGCCACGTTCACCGTCAATCAAAGCAGTAACCGGACATTCTCCGGTGCGTTTACAGAAGCCGTAAGTCTGGTTAAGGATGGCAGCGGTACGCTTACCCTTGACGGCGATAACACCCACACGGGCGACACGACCGTCTCTGGCGGTACGCTGGCCTTGAGTCACGCGTCGAACAACAACATTGCCGCGAGTCCGCTCGTGCAGGCAGGCGTTGGCGCAACGCTCGATGTCTCGGGGCTCAACGACGGTACGCTGGCCCTGGCGTCTGGGCAATCGCTCGGCGGCAGCGGCACGGTGGTTGGCAATGTGGACGTGCTGGCCGGCGCGGCCCTCGCACCGGGCATGAGCGCGGGCACGCTCAACCTGACGGGCGACCTGAGTTTTGCGCAAGGCGCGTACTTCGACGTCGATATCGAATCGCTCAATCTGGCCGACCTGGTGCAGATGTCCGGCGGGCTGCTGGCCGTGGACGACGCGACCATTTGCGTCGACCTGGGCTTCAGCCCGGAGTTGGGCGACTCCTGGACCATCCTCCAGGGCGAAAGTGAACTGACCGGCCAGTTCAACCCAACGGTCGACTTGCTCGGCGGACTCGAGCATCTCGACGGCTGGAAGAGGTTTGAAGTGAGTTATGGCAACTCGGTCGTCCTCACCGTCGTGCCTGAGCCGGGCACAACCATCGCAATGCTGGGACTGGCCGGCATGGCTCTGCTGGGCTGTCTTCGCCGCCGCCGGCGAAGCTGAGCCGCAGCACGATCCAACGCAAGAGAGCTTGGCGGCACGCTCCGTCAGGGCTCTTCTTCAGTCCGGCTTGCTTGGCGATTGTTTAGGGATAGCGAGGTGTTTGACAGCCGGCGCTGCCCGTATTACATTGACAACTCCGAGGGCATGTGTCGCCACGACTTCGGATCCGACGACGCAATGCGTGCCGAACATGAGAGGCGCCCCCATGTCTTTCTGCTTCCGTTCTCTGCCGATCGCCCGAGTCGTTGCCTGCGTGGCTGCCGTGTTCTGCCCCATACCAGCCACGCTAGCCGACGCCTTGCCGGCGGTGCAAGCGATCGTAAACCAGATATCGCAAACGCAGTACGAAGGTTACCACCTCACGGTTGAGAACATGGGGCTGGGGCTCTATGGCGGTGCGTCCTACAACATGGGCTACCGCAATCGTCAAGGTGCGGCCGGGCCCGGTTCGTTGGGCAATCAGGAAACACGGCTCTACCTGCAAGATACCTTGGCCGGAATGGGACTCGGCGTAAGCACACAGGGAACCTCCTACAACGTGATTGGCGAACTGCCCGGCGTGGTGAACCCGGACCAGGTCATTATCGTCAGCGCCCACTACGACCGTGTTTCAGGCGATCGGCCCGGAGGTGATGACAACGCGTCGGGCACGGCGGGTATGCTGGAAGTGGCCCGGGTGCTCAGCCAGTACCCGTTTGGCGCCACGATCCGCTTCGTCGGGTTCAACGCGGAAGAAAACGGCTTGCTGGGCAGCAAGGACTACGTGAGCAACTATGTCGTGCCCAACGGCGAGAGCATCGTGGCCGTGCTCAACATGGATATTCGCGCCAAACGCCGAAAGCCGGCGGATATGCTAGCGTAGAGGCCGGTCGCTGTGGTAGACTATGCTCTTTTGAAGATTGTCTTAATGTAAGGTCCATTCCCATGCCGCCAGATCCGCTGACTCCTTACGGCAATCGGCCAATGGTCACCCCCATTGTCAATGCCGTGAATTACGAATACGCCTCTTTTGAAGTACTCCGTCAGATTACCGAGGGGGAGATCGATGGCTACACCTACCACCGGGACGATAATCCGACGGTACGGGAGGTCGAGAAGAAGATCGCCTCGCTGGAAGAGACAGAAGATTGCGTGATCTGTACCTCAGGAATGGCTGCATGTACGATGGTTTATCTGACCTATCTGCGGGCCGGCGACCATCTGCTGATCTTCCACGACACCTACGGCGCGAACTACAAGGTATCGCTCATCCTGGAACGGATGGGAATTGAGGTCTCCTGGATGGATGCCGCCGACGCCGCGCAGATTGCCGACCAGCTCCGGCCCAATACCCGCATGGTGTTTCTCGAAACGCCTAGCAACCCGCTGTGCAAGATCATCGATATCGAGGCGGTTCGGCGAGCGGCGGATACGGTGGGGGCAATGGTGATTGC
Organism: Thermoguttaceae bacterium; assembly: GCA_040772845.1. Classification (GTDB taxonomy): domain Bacteria; phylum Planctomycetota; class Planctomycetia; order Pirellulales; family Thermoguttaceae; genus PWXP01. The sequence continues at coordinate 820,563 of JAXGXG010000001.1, read as the reverse complement.
CGATAATACGTTCGCCACGCCCTACCATCAGAAGCCCTTGAAGCATGGCGCGCACCTGGTCGTCCACAGCGCCACCAAGGCGCTGGGCGGACACAACGACATCATGGCCGGGGCCATCGCCGGACCGAAACGCTACTACAACGAACTCTGGTTCACACGCCAGGCCATCGGCACGACGCTTGACGCCTATTCGGCCTTCCTTCTGGACCGCGGGTTGAAGACGTTCGAAATCCGCGCCGCCGCCATGGCCCGGGGCGCCGATGCCGTTGCGAGATATCTGCAGAAGAAACCTCAGATCTCCAGCCTTTCCTATCCAGGCTTGGAGAGTCACCCGGATCACGAAGTCGCCAAAAAGCAGATGGAGCGTGGTTTCGGAGGCATGCTGTCGTTCGATGTCGGCCAACACCCAGAGGACGCCAGACGTTTCATCAACGGTCTCCGAACGATCTACCATGCGGTCAGCCTCGGAGCAACCGAATCCCTGATCTGCATCCCGTACCTGACGACCATGCTCTACCTGCCGCCGGAGCGACGAACGATCTGCGGCGTCCGAGAAAACACGGTGCGGCTCTCGATCGGAATCGAACCGCCGGAACAGTTGATCGAGGACCTGGAGCAGGCCCTGGCGCTGGTCTGATTCGGACTGGCAACAGATAGGGAAACTTATTGGGCGGCCGGTTCGGAAGCTGCTTGAGCCTTGTCCTTGGCCTCCGTAGTCTCCGACTTCCATTGGGCAACGACGTCGCGAACCGTACCCGAACGGCCGGTCATTACCCGAATACCTGCCGCCGCGAGCGCATCGATGGCCTTCGCTCCGCACTTTCCGGTCAGAAGGACCGTCGCGCCCTTTACGGCAAGCAGGTCGGTTGCCGCGCCGGCCGCATTGTTGTCGGCCACATTCTTGTTCTCCAAGACCTCAAAGCTGCCATTGTCCGAATCGATCAGAATATAGTAGGGCGAGTGTCCGAAACGTTGCGCGACCGTCGCATCCATGGACGGTTCGGTGGCAGTAACGGCGATCTTGCCGGTCGTCTTGTTGGCGGCGACCGCTTCTCGCTGTGACGAGTTGCCGGCAGACTGGCCGCCGAGGTTCGAAGCTTGGCCGCGACCGGCGCCCTGGCCATAACCCCAACCTTGGCCGCGTCCCCAACCTTGACCGCGTCCCCAACCTTGGCCGCGACCGGCGCCTTGGCCTCGTCCCCAGCTTTGACCACGGTTCTGCCCCGAACCCCGTCCCCAGCCTTGGTTCATTCCCCGGCCAACTCCTCTCGGACCGCCTGGAGCACCTTGCCAGCCGGCGTTCCCTCCGGCCCAAACGGGACGCAGTTCGGCATCACGCAGTCGGACGGTCGTCTCGCCGAAGGTGAGTGATTGGGCAACGTAGTGATTCTCCTTCATCTTTTCCGTACGAAACGCACTGACCGCAATCGGCTGCCCCGCGTTCAACTGGGCCACCGTGTCGGCCATCACCGCGGCCGGACCAAGATGAACGTTGAGCTGCTTTTCGTCGGTGGTCGCCAGGATCAGGTGCGTACCGTTCACAGCGCGTCCGGTGGTTGCCTCGCAGGGGCCCGAACGGACCTCGACAAGTTTTCCCGAAAGCGCAACGATCTCCGGCCTGGCCGGTTGTCGCGCAACGCCGGTGGGGTCTCCCACTCCTTTTTGGGCATGGGCCATCGGGACGGCGGAACTGAGGAACAACGCCGTCGTCAGTGTGAGTGTGACCAAGTGTCTCATAGCAATTCTCCCTTTGGTTTGCGTCTGCACAGAAACCTCTTCCGTGTCAGGAAACGTCGTGCCGAAGGCAACGGATTCGCGCGTGCTGCACAGTTTTCACAGTCGCTGGACTCCTACCGTGCAAAATCTGCATAGCTGAACATGCCCCCAGGGCCCCGATTCCTAAAATGCCGGCCTTAGGAAGGGCCCGCAACCGGTGATTCGCCAGTGATGCGACGTCGCAAAGCCGTTGCCGACATGACAACAAGAACGTGATGCAAATGCCATGCCGCCTGATTGCATGGGCGTTCTTCGGCCCATGTATGATAACGCGCCCGCAAAACCCTCACAATCGTTAACAAAGTTCAGCGAAATCCACTCCAATGCACTTGCCAATGCGGGCGCGCGTAACGTAGGGTTTCGAGGAAACCGGACGGGCGCTGCGCTGATAGAATTGCGCCTTGCGGTACGACAGAAGCATCTGCCGAGAAGACGCGATGCCGAGGAGCCACTCCCGATGCGAGTAGAATACATCAATCCGTTTGTGTCTGCCGTGCTGAGCGTGTTTCGCACGATGCTGGGCACCGAGCTTACGCGAGGGCAGCCCTTTGTGAAAGCCGGGTTCCAGCCGCGTCACCAGATCAGCGGTGTCATTGGTCTTTCCGGGAAAGCGCGAGGCACGATCGTCCTGAGCCTCGACCGGGATGCCGCGTTGGAGGCGACCGAGGTCATGACGCAGGAACGGCCCTCCTCGATCAACGCCGACGTCATCGACGCCGTCGGCGAATTGGCCAACATGATCGCCGGCAGCGCCAAGGCCCAGTTGGAACAATTCCAACTGAGCGTGAGCCTCCCGTCCGTCATTACGGGCAAAGGGCATTGCATCGACTTCCCAAGCAATACCACGCCCATCTGCATCCCGTTCGAATGCGAATGGGGCGAGATCGATGTCGAGGTCGGACTCGTCGAAGTACCGGTCCCCTCCGCCGTGCCACTCCCATCCTAGCCCGTTCGGATCGTCCGGGCAGATAGGTAGGGTGGGTCAAACAAACCGCTTCCTTGGTGGGTCATCGGTCGCCGATGCCGGCCTTGTTCCAGGCGGCACGCTGTAAATCAGCTCGGTTGCAGCTTGTGCGGACCCACCAGCAGCTACACCTGCTCGAACATCGCGTCAACGAACGGATCGGGTTCAAACAGCGCGAGGTCATCGGCCTGTTCACCCACGCCCACGTATTTCACCGGCAGGCCCACCTGCTGGCGAATGGCGACGACGACCCCGCCCTTGGCCGTTCCATCCAGTTTCGCCAGGACGATGCCCGTGCATTGAACGGCATCGGTGAAATGCTTGGCCTGACTGATGCCGTTCTGGCCCGTCGTGGCGTCGAGCACCAGGAGCACCTCGTGCGGTGCGTCCGGGATCTGCTTGCCCAGTACACGATGGATCTTCGCAAGTTCCTGCATCAGGCTTCGCTGGGTTTGAAGCCGGCCGGCCGTATCGACGATCGCGATGTCAAGCCTGTCCTCCAGCGCTTTGGCAACCGTGCGGTGCGCGACGCTGGCCGGATCGCTGCCAGACTGGCCCGTGACAATTTCGGCCCCCAAGCGGCCCGCCCAGATGCTCAACTGCTCGACGGCCGCGGCACGGAAAGTATCGGCGGCGCCAAGGACCACGCTACGGCCCTCGTTGCGGAACATCTTGGTCAGTTTGGCAATCGAGGTCGTCTTGCCGCAGCCGTTCACCCCGGCCACCATGATGACGGTCGGACCGCTGGGAGCGAACCGAATCGGCTCGGGCGGCTGCGCCATAAGCTGCTTGAGCGTCTGTTTGATTGCGCCGATCAACTCTTCCGTGCGGACCACCCTCGCGCGAAACTGCGAACCGATATCGTCCACGATCTGCTGCGCCGACTTCACCCCCATGTCCGTCTTGACGAGAGATTCGAACAGCTCCTCCAGCGTCTTCTCGTCGACCAGTCGGCCTTCAGCCTTGAACAGATCGCGTATGTCGGTGTGGAGCAACTGCGTCGTTTTGCGCAGTCCTTGCTTGAGTTGGTCAAATAGTCCCATGATCCTTCGTTTCCGTTTTCTTCATAAGCCGGTCAAGAATCCCATTGACAAACTGCGAACTCCGCGCGGTCCCGTACCGCTTGGCCAATTCAATGGCCTCGTCAACCACCACGCGTTCCGGCGTATCGGTATGCAGCAGCTCGTAGGCGCCCAGCCGCAACACATTTCGATCGGTCGCCGCCATGCGAGAGAGCGTCCAGTGTTCCGCCGTCTCGGAAAGCCTCGCATCGAGTTCCGTACGATTGCGTCGAACACCGGCAACCAGTTCGCTTGCGAACGCGTACAGATCGTCATCCAGACGACGCCGCAAGAACTGATCCCGCGCCCCCGGATCTCCGCCAGGATTCAGATCGTCCTGGTACAGAACCTGAAATGCAATTTCACGAGCACGGCTTCGTCGGGACATGATTAGGTGTCAGGTGTCAGGTGTCAGATTTCAGATTTGAGATTTCAGATTTGAGATTCACACGTTTTACTAGCAACTAGCTGGAAATCTTACCGAGCAGGTCGACCATTTCCAGGGCGGCCAGCGCGCAGTCAATGCCTTTGTTGCCGACGACCTTGCGGGCAACGTCTTTGCCCGTGGTGGCGTGGCCGCCGCTGCGGGCCTCCGCCTGCTCCAGGGTATTGCACGTCAAAAGCCCGAAGAGCACGGGGACACCGGTCTCCATGCCGATCTGGGCCAGGGCATTGCCCACGGCCCGATTGATGTGCTGATCGTGCGTGGTCTCGCCACGGATGACCGCGCCAAGGCATATCACGGCCGAGTAACGTCCCGAACGCGCCATGCGCATGGCAACGGTGGGAATCTCGTAGGCGCCGGGCACCCAGGCCACGTCGATTCGGGCATCGGGAATGCCGCGTTCCAGCAACGTTGTTACGGCTCCATCGAGCAGGCGGCGGGTGATCGATTCGTTGAAGCGGGCAACGACAATGGCGAATCGCCCCTCAGCTTCCGTCGAGCTTCCTTCGAAAATATTGGGCATGGTCCTCACTTCATGTTCATGCTCATGAGAAACTCCGCATTCGATTGGGTCTTCTCCAATCGATTGACGAGCAGTTCCATGGCATCAGGCGGGTTCATGTCGCTCAATACGCGACGCAGGATACAAACGCGGCGGTACTCCTCAGGATCGAGGAGCATTTCCTCCCGTCGCGTACCGCTCCGGTTAATATCGATCGCAGGCCAGATGCGGCGGTCGACCAGTTTGCGATCGAGCGAAATCTCCTGGTTGCCGGTTCCCTTGAACTCCTCGAAGATCACCTCGTCCATGCGGCTGCCCGTATCTACCAGCGCCGTACCGATGATGGTCAGCGAGCCGCCTTCTTCCACCTTGCGTGCGGAGCCGAAGAACCGCTTCGGCCGCTGGAGCGCATTCGCGTCGAGGCCGCCGGAAAGCAGCTTGCCCGAGTTGGGACATTCGGCATTCCACGCGCGCGCCAGCCGGGTAATCGAATCGAGGAAAATCAGCACGTCGGTCCCGAATTCGACCATGCGTTTGGCCTTTTCGAGCACCATTTCGGCCACTTGCACGTGACGCGCGGAGTTCTCATCGAACGTGGAGCTGATCACCTCGCAATTCGGCCCCTTGACTTGCCGTTCCATGTCCGTCACCTCTTCCGGCCGCTCGTCAATGAGCAACATGAAGACGTACAGGTCGGGATAGTTGGTCAGAGCCGCCTTGGCCATCTTCTGCAAGAGAATGGTCTTTCCGGCGCGGGGCGGGCTGACAATCAGACCGCGTTGGCCGAACCCGATCGGCACGATCAGGTCGACCACCCGCATACTCACCTCATCGGCCGTCGTCTCCATGCGAACCCGCTCGTCGGGATGGACGGGCGTCAGATCATCGAACGACACCTTACCCGACAGCAGATTGGGATCCTGATAGTTGATCGCTTCCACTCGCAACAGCGCGAAGTACCGCTCGTTTTCTTTCGGCGGCCGGATCTGGCCAGACACGGTAGCCCCGGTCCGCAGACCGAAACGGCGAATCTGGCTGGGCGAAACATAGATATCGTCCGGGCAAGACAGGTAGTGGTACTCGGGACTGCGCAGGAAGCCGAATCCGTCGGGCAGGATTTCGAGCGTTCCCTCGCCGTACATCAGCCCGTTGAGCTTGATGCGCTCTTTGAGGATATTGAAAACCAGATCCTGCTTCTTCATTCCGGAATAATCGGTGAGGTTCTCACGCCGCGCCTCGTCGATCAGTTCCGCCATGCTCATGCGCTGCAGCTCGGCGACATGGGTATCGCCCGCGTCGGCCGGCAACTGATAGCGTTTCTCGAGTTGCGCCTTCGGCAAATGGCCGCTCTCGGCAATGATCTCCTCGGCAAGCGACAGGGGCTCATCTTCGTCGTAGATGGTCTCGCTCTTGGTAAGGGCCTGGGTGTCATCGCTGGCGGCAAAGGCATTGCGAGGAATCGGTGGTTCGGCATTGACGGCGGACGCAGATTCGCTCCGCTGCGGCAATTCGTTCTCTTCGGCGCCTCGTTTGGAAAAGCGCGACTGTGGCATGATTATGGTACTCCCGAAAAGGTAGAGAGGTGTCACTCAGACGGTGACAGAGGTGGGTTGTCCTGTTCCACGAGCAATGCCCAAATCCGCTCGACTTGAACTCGGGTTTGCTGCGGTGTTCCGGAATTGTCGATCGTCGCATCGGCGCGTCGGCGCTTCACCTCCAGGGGCGCCTGGGCAGCCTCGCGCCGCGCAACGTCCTGTTCGGTCCATCCCCGTGCCGCGGCGCGCGCCAGCCGAAGATGGCGTGGCGCATCGACGAAAACCAGTCTACCACATAGCCTATCCCATCCGGCCTCGATTAGCAATGGGGCATCGAGTACCACCACCCGATATTTTTCGCCGTGCAATCGCGATAATTCGGCAGTCAACCGCTCGGTGATCCGCGGATGAACAACCGACTCGAGAAACCGCCGCTCCGCGCACCCCTCAGGCGTGGGGGCGAAGACGATCTCGGCGACACGTTTGCGGTCCACCTCACCATCCGAACGAAAGACCCGCCCCCCCCAACGCGCCCGCAATGCCGCCCGAACCGTAGCCTCTTCCAGCGACTCGTGCCCCAGCCGATCGGCATCGATCACCCTGGCCCCCAAATCGGCAAACTGACTTGTAACCAGACTCTTCCCACAAGCAACGCCGCCCAAAATGCCTATCCTGTGCATCAGCCTCTGCCCCTAGTCTGCGTCTGCCCAATTACGCCCACACTTCACATCCACCTTCAGAGGGATACGCAACGGCAACACCGATGCCATCGCCTCGCAAACCATCTCCGTCAGCCCGGCACGCTCCCCCTCCGGCATCTCAAAAACCAGCTCGTCGTGGATTTGCAGGAGCATTTTCGCCTGCCACCCCTCCCGGTCCAGCCGACGTTGCACCGCCAGCATGGCCAACTTGATCAGATCGGCCGCCGACCCTTGGATGACCGTATTCACCGCGGTTCGTTCCGGCAGGTTCTTTGCCCGCTCGGCATCGTGCCGAATTCCGCTGATCGCCCGACGCCGGCCGAGAATCGTCGTCACATAGCCTTGACGCCGGCACTCGGTAAGCACCTCGGCGAAGAACCGTTCCACGCCGCGGTACTGCCGGAAATAATCCTCGATAAATCGGGCCGCACGCTCCCGATCGATTCCCAACGACCGGGCTAACCCGCCTGCGCCTTGACCGTATATCACGCCGAAGTTCACGGCCTTTGCCTCGCGTCGCATGGCAGGGGTGACCTGGTCGAGTGGGACGCCATTCACTTCGGCAGCAACGCGCGCGTGAATGTCCTGGTCATTGGAAAAGGCTTCGCACAGCCGTTGGTCGCCCGACAGGTGCGCCAGGACACGCAGTTCGATCTGCGAGTAGTCCGCCGCCAGTAGCAGCCATCCCTCGCGGCCTGGAACAAATGCCGAGCGAATCTCACGGCCTTCTTCCGTACGAACGGGAATGTTCTGCAGGTTCGGGTCGCTACTGGACAGTCTACCGGTAGCGGCAACCACCTGATTGAACGAAGCGTGGACCCGTCCCGATTTCGGATGCACCAACTTCGGCAGTGCGTCCACGTAGGTGTTCTTCAGCTTCGCAAACTGCCGGTACTCGACGATCTTGGCCGGCAGCGGGTTACCCATCTGGGCAAGCTCTTCCAGGACGTCGGCATCCGTGCTGGGCCCCTTCTTGGGCGTCTTCTTGATTACCGGAAGCTTCAATTCCTCGAACAACACCTGCTGCAGTTGCTTGGGCGAAGCAATGTTCAACCGCCGGCCGGCGAGTTCGTGAATCTCGGTCTCCGCAGCCATCATGCGATCGCCGAAACGGCGGCTCAACTCGGCCAGCCGGTCGACGTCCATCTTGATGCCGTTAAACTCCAGTTCCACCAGCACGTCGATCAGCGGTATCTCCACCTCGGCAAACAGCTTGGAAAGCCCCGCCTGCTCCAGCCGTTCCGCCAGGATCGGGCGCAGCCGCATTGGGACAACGGCATCTTCGCACGCGTATTCGGCAACGCAGGCGACAGGTACTTCGTCCATGCGTCGCTGGTCTCTTCCGGCGCCAATCACCTCGCTGGTCTTGATCTTCGTAAAATTGAGATAGCGGAGAGCCAGATCATCCAGATTATGGGTCCGGCGGCCGGCATCGAGCAGGTAGCTGGCCACCATGGTATCGAACGCAACGCCCCGCAAGGTAATGCCCACGTTGCGCAGGACGATCATGTCGTACTTGAGATTCTGTCCGACCTTTTCGATCCGGTCACTCTCGAGCACGGGCCGCAGCGCGGCGAGCGCCTGCTGCGGGTCGAGGCACGGCTCCCCTTCCGGCGCGCGAACGGGCACATACCAGGCCTCTTCGCCGTTGACGGCAAACGAGCAGCCGACCAACTCGGCCCACCGGGGCCACAGATGCGTGGTCTCGGTGTCGAACGAGATGGCCTTCTGCCGGCCCAGAAGATCGACCAGCGATGCGAGCTTTTCCGGGGTATCGACGATATGATACCGGGCCTTTTCCGCCGGCTCCTTCGGTGCAATCGGCCGGCCCGCCAGACCGTCGAGTCGTGCGGCAATGCCACGAAAGCCCAAATCTTCAAACAACTTCCGCGCCGCTGCCACGTCTACGGACCCGACGCGACCGGCGCGCCAGTCGATCGGCACCGGAACGTCACGCTTCAGACGGACCAGTTCCCGGCTCAGAAGGGCCTGATCGCGATACGTCTTCAGATTCTCTTTGCGCTTGGCGCCCGAAACCTCGTCCGCGTGATCCAACACGTTGTCGAGCGTCTCGAATCGGCCAAGTAGCTCGCGCGCAAACTTGGGACCGATCAGGGGCACGCCAGGCACGTTGTCTACCGAATCGCCCACAAGCGACTGGAAATCGACCACCTGATCGGGCCGAATCCCCCACGTTTCGTGCAACGCCTCACGATCGATCACCTGCCCCTTGCGGATGTTGTACAGTGTCACGCGATCGCCGATGAGCTGCCGGCAGTCCTTGTCGCTGGTGACCAGCACGCACCGTCCGCCTCGCTGTTGGACAATCTCGGCCACGGTCGCCATGACATCGTCGGCTTCATACGATTCACAGCCGATCGCCGGGATGCCCAATGTGCGAATCAGACGCTGCACCACGGTAATCTGCGGAACCAGATCTTCCGGCATCGCTGCCCGCTGGGCCTTGTATTGCTCGAACATCTCCTGCCGGAACGTCTTGCCCGGCATGTCGAACGCGCAGAAGAGATAATCCGGCTGCTTCTCTTCCAACAAAGCAAGCATATCACGAGCGAAACCATACACCGCACCGACCGGCTCTCCTCGCGGACTGGTCATTTCCGGAATCGCATGGAAGACCTGATAAATCAGGTTGTGGGCATCCACAACCCAAACCGTCTGGCCGGAGAAATCATCCGGCGAAGCAGAACCCTCGCGGCAGACAATCGGCTCGGTGGAGAATCCGCCAGGCGCATCCTCGACCGGTGCCTCTACCGGCTGATCGAATCCCGGAAACAGGGGCTGTCGTTCTTCATGAGCCATGCCATTCGGTTGTACCCTGCTTGCACCGCAAGCCAAAGGGGGTACCCCCGCGACCCTCGACATGAGTCGGCGGACCTCCTGATGACAATCTGCAGACCATCCGGACCCACACACTTCAAAAGCGACCCTTGCAGAAGCCATCGCCGCTCCGCTATAATCGCCTGCTTCAATGTCGTGCGGGGACTGTTGTCAGGTTCCGCCATACGCATACTGGAGGGTATTCTGTGGCACAAGGTAAGTATTTGTTTAGCAGCGAAGCCGTTAGCGGGGGGCACCCCGACAAGCTAGCCGACCAGATTTCCGACGGCGTGCTCGACGCCCTGTTCGCCCAGGATCCGTTAAGCCGCGTCGCCTGCGAGACCATGGTCACCACCGGAGTTGCGATCGTCGCCGGTGAGATCACCACCAAAGCCGTAATCAACTATCCCGACGTCGTCCGCCATGTCATTCGGGAAACGGGATACACCAACGACGCCTTCGGTATCAATGCCGACACGTGCGCCGTGATGGTCTCCATCGATCGCCAGAGCCCCGACATCGCTATGGGCGTCGACGAAGACTCCGACAAGGGCAAGGAAATCGGCGCAGGCGACCAGGGGATTATGTTCGGTTTTGCGTGCGACGATACCCCCGAACTGATGCCGCTGCCGATCGCCTTGGCCCACCGCATTACCAACCACCTGACGGTTGCCCGCCAGAAAGGCGAAGCCGGCTGGATTCGCCCCGACAGCAAAAGTCAGGTCACGGTCGAATACGACGGGCGCAAGCCGGTGCGAATCGATACCGTCGTCGTCTCAACGCAACACGGTCCCGATGTAAGCCAGGCTGAGATTCGCGAGTTCGTCATCGACCAGATCATCAAGCCGGAACTCCCCGCCGAATTGTGCACGGGCGATATCGAATATCTGGTCAATCCGACCGGCCGATTCGAAGTTGGTGGGCCGCACGGCGACTGCGGCTTGACCGGCCGGAAGATCATTGTGGACACCTACGGCGGTTGGGCCCGACACGGTGGCGGCGCTTTCAGTGGCAAGGACCCCACCAAGGTGGATCGATCCGCCGCCTACATGGCCCGCCACGTTGCCAAGAACATCGTTGCCGCCGGATTGGCAAGCGCTTGCGAAGTGCAATTGGCCTACGCCATTGGCGTCACCGAACCGGTCAGCGTCCTGATCGATACCCAAGGGACAGGCCGTATCAGCGAAACACGCCTCGGCGAATTGGTGCGACAACTGTTCCCCCTTGGGCCCGGCGGTATTATCCAATACCTGGATCTGCGTCGGCCCATTTACCGCAAGACGGCCGCAGGCGGTCACTTTGGCCGGAACGATCCGGACTTCACCTGGGAAAGCACCCACCGCGCCAAGGAATTGGCCGACGCCGCCGGCGCGTAGGACACTGCATACGCCATGACAAATCCGTCCGATCTAACCCGCGCCGATGCCGCGATGCCGATCGGACCCGGCCGTGAAGCCGAGGCAGTCGCGGTACGCGCCGGCTTGGCGGCCCTGCTCGTCGTGCTGGTGGCCACCGCCGCGATCCTCGCTGCACGCCGCATCCTGGGAGCACTGGTCGCGCCACTCCCGTCGCCCATCTTGGCGGCGACGGGTGTGGCCCTCGCCATGCTGGCTCTTGCGGTGAGAACCATCAGCAATCGCGCGCCCCATCTGGGCAGGGCAGGGAAGGGGCGCATGCCAATCCGAGCCGTCACCTCCCTTGCTGTGTTTGCCACGGCGCTATCGCTCAGCGTTCCCGGAAGTGGGGGGCTCGGCTTGGCCTGTCTGTGGCTGGCCATCGTTGCAGGCGAGACCGTTTCGTGGCGAGCTGTTCGGATACCGCGTCCCGGATGGCCCGTGCGGTTCCGCCGCAGGCCGAACGGGTCGCGGCGTACGACTCCGCCAGAACCGATCGAAACAACGCAGTCTCCCGCCCCCAAAATCGCACGCGTCGAACCTGCGGATGACCTCGCAAGCGAGGTCATCCAACAACTGACCCGACGTCATCTGGCCGACGGTACTGAAGAGTTGAGTGGCTGGTTGCGGGTATCGTTCGCCCCCGGCCAGCGCACCGAAAACGTGCACGTGGCCTTCTGTCCTCCGTTCCCTGCTCCGCCGCAGTTGGCCGTTTCGCAACTGGACGGACCGGCCGCGCGCACGAAGACGGCGCAACTGCTTCCCTACGGAGCCCGCATCGATCTGAAGTTATCCGGGCCTGCCGATACCGATACGAGCGTACTGCTGAAGTTCAGCGCACGAACCGGAGGATCCTGAACCTGGCCGACTAACGCGGCTTATTCACGACCGGCAAGGTGGGGCAGGCAAGCCGCATCCTTGGTGGGTCATCGGTCGCTAGCATCGGCGTTCTTCAGGTGGGCGGCCATAAATCAGCTCGGTTGCGGCTTGTGAGGCCCCACCAAAGACATGTGCTACCTTGACCCACCCTGCCCCTGGCCGGCTATCTGGCCTGAGCCAACTGCCTCGAGTTGAGGAAGTCTACGGTAATGGCCAGGGCCTCATCCAGATAGTAGTCGCGTTTGATTTCGAGCGATTCGTCGCCGCCGTTGAGTTCCTCCAACTGCTTCTGCTGCTCCTTTTCGGCGTTCAGTTCCGCCCGCTCCGCTAGAAACTTCTCCTTGTTCAGCGTCACGAACTTCCGAGACTTCTGCTCCTTGTATCGCGAAATGTTCTTCTGAACCTTGGCGAAATCTTCGGACTGGCTGCAGCGCTCTTCGCTACGACGCCGCAGCATTTCGCAGACAACCGGATCAACGTAGCTGAATCGCTTGAACTGCTGGGCGGCAATCTGATCGAACTCGACAGGAAAATCCAAATCGTCTTCGCCCACGTCCAGGTGGGTAATGAGGGACGGAATCTCCACGTCGGACAAGACGCCGCGTTTCTGCGTGCTGTCGCCATTGGGGCGGTAGAACTGCTGCATCGTGACTTTCAACGCGCCCATGGCCGGCGCATTGGGAATCCGGAACAACTGCTGGCCAAGGTCCATCAGGCTCTGAACCGTTCCCTTGCCATGGGTTGCGTGATCCCCAATGACAAGCCCCCGCCCGTAGTCCTGGATCGCGCCTGCCAGAATCTCACTCGCACTGGCCGAAAACTTGCTCACCACAACAACCAGCGGTCCCTTCCACGCCATGCTCGGATCGAGGTTATGGTATGGCTGGACGCGACCCTCGCTATCCTTCACCTGCACCACCGGACCCTCCGGAATGAACAGGCCTGTCAGGCTGATCGCTTCGGTCAGCGAACCGCCGCCGTTGCGCCGCAGGTCGAGGACGACGGCATCGACGCCGTCCGCTTGAAAACCTTCCAGGATATTGCGAACGTCGCGGGTCGTGCTCTTGAAATCGGGTAACCCGAGCCGGGCGCCCGCCATGTCCATATAGAAACTGGGCAGATCGATCACGCCAATTTTGTAGGGCTGGCCGTTGTCAGGTCGGCGTCCCACCTCGAATACCTTGCCCTTGGCCTCGCTATCGGTCAGTTCGATCCGATCGCGGACAATCCGGATGACTTTGCGCGAAGGGCTGTCGGCCGGTGTAACCTCGAGCCGAACCACGGTGCCTCGCTTGCCGCGAATCAGGTCCACCACGTCCGAAAGCTTCATATCGACCACGTCTACGATTTCTCCATCGTCTCCCTGGCCCACCCCGACAATGCGATCCTCAACCTTCAAATCCCCCTGCCGATCGGCCGCGCCGCCGGGAATGATCTTCTTGACCACCGTGTAGCCGTCGTCCGACTGCAGCGAGGCCCCAACGCCTTCGAGGTTCAGCCGCATCATGATCTCGAAATTTTCGAGCGTATCGGGCGACATGTAACTGGTATGGGGATCGTACGCCATCGTCAGCGACGTCAGGTACATCTCCAGCAATTCGTCGCCGTCCGTCTGGTGCATCCGGCTGGCGAAACTGTGGTACCTCCTCCGCAATCGCTCGATGGCTTCTTTGCCTTCCGTGTCATCCGCCATCAAAACAAGCAGATCGTATTTGATGCGTTTGCGCCATCGCTCGCGGGCTTCCTCCACGGTTACCGCATAGCGTGCCTCGTCCCGGTCCACCACCATCTGCTCGTCCACCGTGAAATCGTGGTCCATGGCGAGCAGTCCGTCGATCGTCGCAACCCGCTCGTCAACCCGCTCCAGGAAGGTCTTGAACACCAGATAGGCAAAACTGATGTCCCCGCGGCGGGCCATGTCATCCAAACGGCTTTCATAGTTCCGGAAGGCATCGATATCGGATTGATAGAAGTAGACCTTCATCGGGTCCAACACCTTCAGAAAGTTCTGGAAGGCCCGTTGCGATATCTCGTCATCCAATTCATGCGTGGAAAGGTGCTCCCGACCAAGCAACGAAACGACCGCCAATGTAATCTGGCGGTCCCGCGCACTCGGCTCCGTCAGCTCCGATGTATTCGGAGCTGAGGTCGCCAGTGGGGACAGGATCAATACCGACAGGAGCCCCGCAAGCGAGCTGAACCAAAAACAACGCGAAAAAGAACGCCTTTGCATCGCGAAATACCTCTCCGACTTGGTGATAGTTTCGGGCAAATAGAGAATTTGTTCCTGAAGCACCGGTTCTACCGTATCTTATCCGTCGCCAGCAGTCGGAACAAGCCCGACCACGACCATACCCACCGCATCGACAATTCTCATATACTCAACCAGGGGGGAGCCCCGGATACAACCTCTTGGATTCTGTTGCCGCGATTGCTTCCGTCTTTCGGCGTTGCACCATACAATCGGACACCGGCAGGTGACTGAAGCACTCTAATGGAGAATAACCCCATGATGCAAAGTTCGCGACTTCTGTGGGTTGTAGCAATCCTCGCCCTTATAGCGACAGAAGCCTCTGGGCAAGAGTGGTCTCGCTTCCGGGGCCGCGACGGCGCCGGAAGCAGCGATGCCGACTCTATTCCCACCGAGTGGACCAGCCGTGACTATGTCTGGCGCATCCCGCTCTCCGGGATCGGCCACTCCTCTCCGGTTGTCTGGGGAGATTATGTCTACGTCAGTTCGGCAACGCAGGACGATGCACAACGGTATCTGTGCTGCATTGACGCCACCGACGGGCACGCCGTGTGGCAACGCACGTTCCCTTCCCCCACCTTCGACCTGGGCAACGCCACGGCCTTCGACGCCGCCACGCCCGTTGTCGATGAGCAGCGTGTGTACATCGTATGGGCCAATCCCAAAGAGTGCATCCTCCAGGCCCTGGACCGTCGCCATGGAAAAACGATCTGGCAGCGCGATATGGGCCCCATCGATTCGGAGCACGGTTTCGGGACTTCGCCTATCCTTTATGAAGACTCACTAATCCAGTTATGTGACAACAAGGGCAGTTCATGGCTCGCCGCTCTGGACTGCAAAACGGGCCAAACCCGCTGGAAGGTCGAGCGGACTACCGTCAAAACCACTTACAGTACCCCTCTAATCTACTATCCCGCAGGCGGAAACCCTCAGCTTATTACGGTCGGTTGGGGACCTGGGTTCACTGCCTATGATCCCCAGTCCGGCCGGCAGCTCTGGCAACTGCCCTTGTTCCAGTTCCGTTCGGTTGGTTCCCCCTTGGTGGCCGGGGGCCTGGTCTTCGCCGCTGTCGGCACCGGTGGCCGCGGACGCCAGATGTTTGCCGTCCGGCCGGGCGATTCTGCCAAAGGTACAGAAGCAGAGGTCGCTTACGAAATCACCCAGTCCATGCCGTACGTGCCAACTCCCATCGCCCACGACAACCTGCTCTTCATTTGGGGCGATTCCGGCGTTGTCCAGTGTATCGACGTCGCCACGGGGACCGTCCACTGGCGCGAGCGGGTGGGAGGCAACTACTACGGCTCGCCGGTGCGCGTGAACGATCGCCTCTACTGCATTTCCCGCGATGGCGTCGTGACCGTACTGGCAGCCGCCCGGCAGTTTCAGGTCCTTGCCCAAAACGATCTTGAGGAACCTTCGCACAGCACGCCCGCTATTGCCGGCGGCAAGATGTTCCTCCGCACCTTCACCCACTTGATGGCAGTAGGTGAGTAGCACTCACCTCGCAGCCGAGGGCACCCGTACGTTGGCAGCGATGAGAGCAACCAAGAGCCACGAAATACACGAAGAACTCCGCGTGTATCGGAGACTTGACCGTGCGGCCGAAAGTCGGCAGAATGGGCAATAGGATGGCTCCAATGCTTGGTGGTCTTGGGGGGGTGTCGTGAGCAGTGCCAACCGATTCCGCGCGCTCGTCTTGACGGCGCTGGTCCTTACGGCCTTGTGGTCCGGCGCGAGTGCCTTGTTGGACCGGGGCAATGCCTGGCAGAATCGAGTGGCGATGTTGGCGTTGGCCGCGCTCAGCAACGGCATTCTTGCAGGTGTGATTGTGCGCGCGGTCGTTCGTGGCATCGCGGCTAGTCGCAGCGCCCAGAAGGCGGTACGGAATGCCCGGCAGCAGGAACCGGTTGCCGCGTCCGAGTCCGCCGAGCGCCATGTACCACGCCATTCTGGCAAGGTGCGATACGAGGTGGCCCGGCGGCAGATATTCCCGTTCCGCTGGTAGCCGGCGCCGGGATGCCCAGCTCGACCAAGTTGCTAGTTGCTAGTTGCTAGTGACGCGCTGACGCGGCTGGTCAACCCTGGGTTACGAGAACAACGCAAAACGGAAGCCCGAAGGGCTGGCCCTAACTCTCTCTGTGCCAACATCGAACCGAGAACTGCCCCTGTAGCACTTCTTCGATTACGATTACGAGCACGAGCACGAACTTTGCACTCCTGCTCGTGCTCAGCGATAGCGGTGCTCGTACTCGTCATCGAAGGTCTTACGCTGCCGAAACTCCTTCCCTCCCCGCCCATCTTCGTCGATCAGCGCCCATTCGTGTTCCTGGTGATTTAGAGAGGAAGGGAACACTAATCTTCGCTAATCTTCACTCATCGGAAATGGAAGGCGCTTTGTTCTTGCTGGGCAACAAAGGCAACGATCCCTCTGTTGCCTCTGCGCCCTTCTGTCCAATATCCGCTCTGCTTTTCGTGTGTTTCGTGTCTTTCGTGGTTCCGTCTGGAACGTTTCACAACTCGGAGCATCGATCGACGATTCACGATCAAGGTGGAAGCGGAAGGGCGCGAGCCCTCCGGTAAAGTTGGGAGATGGAAGTTGGGAGTTGGAAGATCGGGACGCGCTGACGCGGCTGGTCAAGGTTTACACAACCGCGAAGCGGTTGCACAACAAGGCGGCATGCAATTGTGTGCAACGGTATCGCGCACATTCGTTGTAAAACCTCGTTGAGGTTTATTTGTCGGCATCTGTCCCCACCCCAGGGTGCGCTAAAGCGACCCTGGGTCTTGTTGTTCATCGCCTTTGGCGAAAACAAACCCACGCCTGGCCCCTCGCGCCAGCGCGGCAGATCGTCCACGTGAGCGGGTTTCGATCTCCCATCTTCCTTCGTCATTTGACTTTCGACATTCGTCATTGCATGGGACGTCTCTGCTTCCTCTGCGGGCTTCTGCTCCTCCTCCGAGCTGCGTGCGCATCCATCGCAGGGTGAATCCCGATTGGCACATACCTGGGCGTCAGCATGAGTCGGTAATCTCTTGCCGCGCAACTCTTTCACGTGCTACTCCCCGTCGGCTGCAGCCGGTGTTGTCTCCAAACTCGGAGCATGCTCCAAACTGTAACCGCAGCAGCGCACGAGTGCGAATAGAACTGTCACAACAGCAGCACGTCTCGCCATGTCAGTCAATTGATCGACGATTGGAATCTCGGTCTGATAGAGCCACGCCAGTAACATGGAAATGAGGAGGTAGAAGCAACCGCCAAGGAGAACCAGGCCTATTCTGCTCAGGACATGCCCTTTCCCCAGGAAGAACCATGCGACTGGCAACGCCAGGATTGCTGTCGTAAGCGCATCAGCGACTCCAATAGCTATGAGTGTACCCGCGAAGCCGGGGCGTGCTGCTATGGCATGCGGGGCATCGCTCAGCCAACACATAGTATGGCTCGATGCAACGAAGAGAGACAACCACCATGGCAAACACGGCCGCAAGGATCAGCAAGTCAAGGGCTGTCAGCCTCCAGGGGCGCGATACTCTTTCGGCTGCCTGCGGCAAATTGCCGGAAGCCGATCTCAGGCGAATGCCGAACGATTGCAGAAGCCATCTGCACAGGAGGAATGCAAGGAGTACTGTGGCAGCGCTAACGGCCCAGAAACCCACGTCCCCAAGAATAAGAATCCACCATGCCTGGCGCATTTCGGGGCTGTACTCGATTGGAACCCAATTGCCAAGTGCATGTGCCTGCAATGAAACCAAGAGAACTGACGCCATGCCCCCCAACCACCCTGCTAGCCGAAGTGGGACGGAACAAGTGGCGAAAGCAGCCCACCAGCCGAGTGCCACGATGAAGAAGGAGTCAAGAACCGTTTCGAGAGACGGACTATGCCCAGGTTGCGTCACATCTCCGATGACACGGTTGCACGACCGCATTGCCATCACCAAAAGCACCACGATCACGAATACGCGGCTGTGATTCTCGAAAAACCCACAGACGTTACGGCAAAGTGATTGCATATGCCACACATCCTCTCTTGATCAGTTGTCAGGAGTGCGATGGCACTTCCCCCTCTTCGTTGCAAGGCGAGCGTTGCGCGCAAGAAGACAACGGCGATCAGTCGCCGTACTCCAAATTGCCGCGGGTTCCTTTTCGCGAGGCGAGTACTGTTCGTAAGCCTCGTGCCGGCGCCCGGCATCGTAGAGTGCCTTTTCGTTCTGATGTCAAACAGGCGTTAACGATACGAATCGACGACCTTGCGTAGATCCGCCATGTAGCGACGTTCGTCGAACGGGCATTTCTCTTGTTGCATGTGCCACAGGTGGTTTGTGATTATGGTTCCGATCGCATGCCGTATGTCGTGTCGCGACACGCCGAGCTTTTCCAGTTCGCCGGCGATGGCAAGTATCCCCTTCGGTTCGTCGGCGGCGAGTTGGCGTTCGACGAGCGTGTGAATCGTCAGATGCAGATGGGGGTTCATGGGCTGGCCATCTTCACCAGGGATCTCGTCAGGCAACTCGCCTTTTCCCCATTTGCGACGCCACTCAGGATGATCCCGTAAGGCGATCTCGAAAGCGTCGCCTTCGGACAGTACTTCCTCTTTCTCGGTCATAGCTCATTCCTTTCCGTTCAAGTATTCGGGAGGTGACACCGTTGTACATTGTTGGTGGATTGCCCGTCCAACACACAGCCGATCTGGCCATCTCTTCTTGCATGGGCCCTTGGCGTCACCGTTGCTTGCGGCAGCGGGCGCTCTGGGTAGCGATAATCGTACGTCCTTCAAGCTTGTCGAGGACTTCCATAAATCGGGGGCGGTTGCGGCAGCACCCGCATTTTATCGAATTATGCTCCGACCGTCACCGTCCTCCTCCGGCGGCCAACCGAATATATGGTGTGAATCGCTTGATCCCCATGTTCCTGCGACTTAGACTGTCTGCATGGGGAGATTCCATGTCAATCGGAATTCTTAACCGGGGTCTTTCAATGAATCGGATTGTCTTTCTGCTGGCTTTGGGGTGTGCGCCCTTGTTGGCGGCCGATTTGCCTGACGTTTCTTTGGAATCCGCCGAATGGACCTGCAGCAAAGGCACTGCGATCAATGCAGGCGTGGCAACGCTCAACGGCACACCCAAAGGTTATGCACGCGTCACCTTGAAGGTGCGGAATGTGAAACTGGAAGAGGCCCAGCCGTGGAAATGGAACGTTCTCGATGCCGGAACCGATCAGAAAGGCCCCGCATCGTCACAGCCGACCGAACCGTCGCCGACCAGCAAGCGGCCCAACGTTCTGTTCATTGCCGTCGACGATCTCAAGCCGGAATTGAACTGCTACGGCGCAAGCCAGATCATCTCGCCCAACTTGGACAGGCTCGCCGCCGGCGGCATGATCTTTACGCAGGCGTACTGCCAGCAGGCCGTGTGTTCGCCGTCGCGAACCAGCCTGCTGACGGGCCTGCGTCCCGATTCGACGCAGGTGTACAACCTGACGACTCACTTCCGCGACAACATTCCCGACGTGGTGGCACTACCTCAGCACTTCGCCCAAAACGGCTATGTCACGATGGGCATAGGGAAGATCTATCACGGTGGACTCGACGACAAACTGTCGTGGACCGTCCGGGCGCCAAAGTTCGGTGGGACAGGCTACGCATCGCAAGCGGTCCTGGCCTACCAGGCGAAGCGTCGAGAAGAGGGACGCAAGAAGGGGCTCAAAGGCATCCCGCTGTATAACTACAGTACCGGGCCGGCGGTTGAGAATGCGGACGTTCCCGACAACCGTTACCGCGATGGCGGGTTGGCCGATGCGGCCGTGGCTGCGCTCGACACGTTATCGAAGCAGGACCAGCCGTTCTTCCTGGCGGTCGGGTTCCTGAAGCCACACCTGCCGTTCACGGCCCCCAAGCGTTACTGGGACCTGTACGACCGCGAGAAGATTGTCCTGGCCAACAATCCCGGCGCACCGGAGGGAGTGCCCTCGATTGCCATGCACAACTTCGGCGAACTGAGATCGTACCAGGGCGTTCCGAAGACGGGCCCAATTCCGGAGGCACAGGCCCGCGAACTCATCCACGGCTACTACGCCTGCGTCAGCTTTGTCGACGCCCAAATTGGCAGAGTCTTGGACGAATTGGATCGTTTGGGGCTGGCCGAGGACACGCTGGTCATCGTCTGGGGCGACCACGGCTGGCATTTGGGCGACCATGGTCTATGGTGCAAGCACACCAACTTCGAGAGTGCGACTCGCGTGGCGATGATCGTCCGCGTTCCCGGGGCGCGCACCGCCGGCAAGTCGTGTTCCGCCCTGACGGAGTTCGTGGACATCTACCCATCGTTGTGCGAATTGGCCGGCCTTTCCATTCCGGATCACGTTGAGGGAACCAGCTTCGCCCCGTTGGTCGACAATCCGCAGCAGGCGTGGAAGCAGGCCACCTTCAGTCAATATCCTCGTGGCAGCGCGATGGGCTACTCCATGCGAACGGACCGCTACCGTTACACCGAATGGATTCGCCCAGGCGGGGCCGTCGAAGCGATCGAGCTATACGACCATCAAGCCGATCCTCAGGAAAACCGCAACCTCGCCGTGCTTTCAGACTACACCGATCTAGTCCAACGCCTCGGCAAGCAGCTTCACCAAGGCTGGCGTGCCGCACAACCGAATCGCCGGTAGATCGGTTGCCCAAGTCTAGGGAATCCTTGCTCGAATAGGCTCGACCACGCCAGGTTCGATGAATCCTTGCAAGTATTTTGTCCACAACGCTTTGCATTCGATCACTTCTGACTTTTCTTCAGAAAGTGCACGCCCCACTTCTGAACGGCCAACCGCCAGTCCAGGATGCAAGTTATTGTACAGCAATCACTTGCGGTGATTGACGGTCTTGGGGCCGCCAGATTCAATACAGAATGAATGTACCCACAGGGTCCTGCTCTTACCGGAGGATGATTGATGGACAACAAACACGAACCTGTCCACCGCCACTCCTCACCCGAGGCGAAGATCGCCCTGTTTCGTTCACTTTTTCGCGGGCGCGACGATGTTTACCCTCGTCGTTTTGAGAGTCGCAGGAGCGGGAAGTCGGGCTACACGCCGGCGTGTGCCAATGAGTGGACGCGAGGCGTGTGCGAGAAGCCCAAGGTCAAGTGCGCGGAGTGTCCACACCGGCGGTTTCTGCCCGTCACCGATGAGGCGATCCGATGGCATCTTTCCGGCCACGACTCCGAAGGCCGCGACTTCGTGATGGGCGTCTACCCAATGTTTCAGGATGAGACTTGCTTTTTCCTCGCGTCGGATTTCGACAACGCACACTGGCAGGAAGATGTTGACGCTGTTCTCCAAACCTGCCGCCGCATGAACCTGCCAGCCATATTGGAGCGGTCTCGCTCCGGCAACGGCGGGCACATCTGGCTGTTCTTCACAGAGGCGATCCCAGCGGCGATGGCTCGCAGACTCGGTTCGCACCTCCTGACAGAAACAATGGAACGCCGGCCAGACATCGGATTGAATTCCTACGATCGTTTTTTCCCTAACCAAGACACACTACCTCAAGGCGGCTTCGGGAACCTAATTGCCCTACCAATGCAGAAGCGACCGCGAGAACTGGGTAACAGCGTCTTCCTCAACGAGCAATACGTTCCTTATCCCGATCAATGGGCTTTTCTTTCGGCCGTCCGCAAACTCGGCCTTGCGGATGTTGAGGAAATCGTCCGCGATGCCGAACGACGCGGGCGAATTGTCGGAGTACGACTTCCCCTTGCAGAGGAAGAAGACGCCGCGCCTTGGGCCATGCCGCCCTCAAGGCGGCGGGCCGAAATGCCCGTTACCGGGCCGTTGCCGAAGAGTATTGAACTGACTCTGGGTGACCAGGTCTATCTTGCCAAGGACCAATTGTCGCCAAGCCTTCGCAATCGACTACTTCGCCTTGCCGCGTTTCAGAATCCCGAGTTCTATAAGGCCCAGGCGATGCGTCTGCCAACGCACGGCAAGCCGCGCATCATTGGTTGCGCGGAAGATCACGCACATCACATAGGTATTCCCCGCGGCTGCCTGGAAGACGTGCTGGGGCTCTTCTCCGGCCTCGGCATAGATGTCACGTTTCGGGACGAGTGATACGTGGGGGCCCCTCTTGACGCAACATTCCACGGCCAGTTGCGGCCGGAGCAAGAGACGGCGGCCCGCGCCATGTTGGCTCACGATACCGGTGTTCTGTCTGCCACGACCGCGTTCGGAAAGACCGTGATTGCCGCTTGGCTCATTGCCCAACGCAACGTCAAGACACTGGTTCTCGTACATCGTCGCCAATTGTTGGAGCAATGGGTGGAGCGACTATCAACGTTTCTCGGCCTGCCACCCAAGGCGATTGGCAGAATGGGCGGTGGCCGACGCAAGCTGACCAACTCGCTGGATGTAGCGATCATTCAGAGCCTCGTTCGCAAGGGCGTGGTCAAGGATTGTGTGGGAGAGTACGGCCATCTGATCGTGGATGAGTGCCACCATCTGTCGGCTTGGAGCTTCGAGCAAGTAGCACGGCGGGCGAAGGCGCGATATGTAACTGGGTTGTCGGCCACCGTTACGCGCAAGGACGGCCATCATCCGATTGTTTTCATGCAGTGCGGGCCTGTGCGTCATCGCGTCGACGCGAAATCGCAGGCGGCCGCACGTCCGTTCCGTCACACGGTTGTGGTTCGTCCCACGTCGTTTCGGCCCCTGGTGCAAGCCGATCCGGACCTGCGGAACCAATTCCAGGATTTGTACAAGGAACTTGTCGCGGACGATGCTCGCAATCGTCTCATTTGCGACGAGGTCATCGCGGCCGTTCGGGAAGGCCGCTCGCCACTGGTGTTGACGGAACGCAGGGAGCATCTCGCCTACCTGGACGCCCAATTGTCGCCGAGCATCCGGCATGTCGTCGTACTTCGTGGCGGTACGGGGGTCAAGGAGGCTCAGGCAATCGCGGCCCGCCTGGCGGCCATTCCGAATGGCGAAGATCGAGTGTTGCTTGCAACCGGGCGTTACGTTGGCGAAGGATTCGACGATGCACGGTTGGACACTCTGTTTCTGACACTCCCCGTGTCCTGGCGCGGAACCATTGCACAATACGTCGGCCGATTGCACCGTCTCAACGAACACAAGCGTGAGGTCCGCGTGTTCGACTACGCCGATTTGAATGTGCCTATGCTCGCCCGGATGTTCGACCGTCGCTGCCGTGGTTATGAAGCCGTGGGATACACCGTGATGTTGCCCGGCAGCGCGGTGCCGGGTTGGCCCGCCGAAGTCCCGCTTCCCGTCGATCCGCAGTGGAAGAGCGAGTACGCAGCCAGCGTGCGGCGGCTTGTCCGTGATGGCGTCGACGTGCCACTAGCACATCTGTTCGTCGACGCAGTACCCGTGGCAAGCCCAAACGTCGAGGGTGTCCAGCGAGCGCGGAGTGCGACCGAGGCGTTTCTCTACCGGCGGCTTGACACGCTACCGGAAACCGCAGGGTTATTTCGCCTCAATGCCAACTTGCCGATTCCCTTTGACGGTTGGGGGCAAATGGAAGTGGACCTGCTGTGTGCCGAGCGACGGCTTGCCGTCGAGTTGGACGGCGCACAGCATCTGGCAAACACCGATGCCTACCGTCGCGACCGGCGCAAAGACGCGCTCCTGCAAGAGAACGGTTACTTCGTACTACGCTTCCTCGCTGAAGACGTGGGCAAATGCCTGGACACCGTGCTCGACGCGATCCTCCGATCGCTATCGCATCGGCTGAAGGATGAATGCACCTCATGAGATGGAACGTCGCAGGCTGCTATTCTGGCTTTGCCGGAAAACCAGGCATTCTCTATAGAAAGTAAGTGGTGGCGAAACCAGAGCATGCTGAAATGTTCTCTGGTGTTGATTTTGATTTAGGGAGGTTCGTCAAACGTGTAAAAGGGTCGGGCGTCTTTACTTGGGTTCGGATGGCGAAGGCCAAGGGCGACCGCGGGGGCGAAGGGTCGATTCGAGGCCTAACTGCTTCGCGGTGCGCTGCTGCCATTGGGCGTCGCCGAATCTCAGGCAGCGGCAAATACGAATACGGTCGTCGCCTATGCCTCAACTGTTGTCCGGCGGGCACAAATACTGTATATTGCCAGAATCCGGCCGGACACCGAACGATGCGCTGCGTGACCGTGGCGGCTACCTTTGGATATCAAGGACAGCTTCTCATCATGACCGCGAGAATCGTGTGGGTATTGTTCCTTCTGAGTTCGATTCGGGCGGTAAACGCCGCGCCGCAACGTGAAAACACACCGCCGCCGCCAGGAACGGTTATCGCCTGTAGCGTCGACTGGGAAAAGGCATTCCTCGGTTCGCCATCGATGGAAATCCTTTCCAACGGAACATACGTTTTCACGCACGACAACTTCAACAAGCACACGGACGTCTACCAGTCAACCGACCGCGGCAATACCTGGGCCAAAGTGGGACAGTTCGACCGGCAACGCAGCGGAACGCTCTTCGCCATTGCCGACGTCCTGTATCAGGTTGGCTATGCGATGCCCGAGATCAAGGGCGTCAGCCCTAGGTGCGTGGCGATTCGCAAGTCAACCGACGGTGGAAAGACCTGGTCGGAGCCCGTTGACGCAAAGACGGGTCTGCTTCTCTCCGACGCCTCGTACTACACCGATCCCGTCCCCGTACTCCTCCACCGCGGCCGGGTGTGGTGGCAAGTTGACCTCGTCGACAGGTCCCGTAAAGTCGATTGGCCGGGCCAGTTCAATATGATGGCGATCAGCGCCCCGGTGGACAGCGACCTGTTGGACGCCGCCAATTGGACACGGAGCAATGCCGTTCCGTGGCCGTCGCACCGGCACTTCACCGGTTGGCTGGAGGGCAATGTTGTGGCGGCCCCCGACGGCTCATTGCATATCCTCGCCAGGGTGGAAGACGGAAGACGTCCGGGCGGCGGCGGCCGCACTGTGGCCCGTCTCGACCTCTCGGCCGACGGCAAGACGCTCTGCTTTGATCCCGAGAACGGTTTCCTCGATTTCCCCGGTGGCGCAGCGAAGTTCTGCATCCGCTATGACGACGTGTCGCGCAAGTACTGGGCGCTGACCAACTGGGTACAGCCTGGACAAAAAGGCTCTCGGACGACGCTGGCCTTGGTCTGCTCCGACGATCTGAAGGACTGGGATGTGCGTTCGATCATCTATCAGCATGCCAAAGGCAATGATGTCGCCGGCTTTCAGTACTGTGACTGGCGAATCATCGGCAACGACATCCATTTTGTCTGCCGTCTCGGCTGGTACGGCAAGAATTTTCACGACTCGAACTACATGATCTTCGACACGATCAAACAGTTTCGCCGGCGAACCCGGCAGGACGATGCGAAGAGGTTCGAGTGACCAATGCGAATTTAACGTGTGCGGTACCTTTTCACGAGAATAAAGGCACCGCAGACCTTTAATGTCTCCGCAGGCGGAAACCCTCAGCTTATTACGGTCGGTTGGGGACCTGGGTTCACTGCCTATGATCCCCAGTCCGGCCGGCAGCTCTGGCAACTGCCCTTGTTCCAGTTCCGTTCGGTTGGTTCCCCCTTGGTGGCCGGGGGCCTGGTCTTCGCCGCTGTCGGCACCGGTGGCCGCGGACGCCAGATGTTTGCCGTCCGGCCGGGCGATTCTGCCAAAGGTACAGAAGCAGAGGTCGCTTACGAAATCACCCAGTCCATGCCGTACGTGCCAACTCCCATCGCCCACGACAACCTGCTCTTCATTTGGGGCGATTCCGGCGTTGTCCAGTGTATCGACGTCGCCACGGGGACCGTCCACTGGCGCGAGCGGGTGGGAGGCAACTACTACGGCTCGCCGGTGCGCGTGAACGATCGCCTCTACTGCATTTCCCGCGATGGCGTCGTGACCGTACTGGCAGCCGCCCGGCAGTTTCAGGTCCTTGCCCAAAACGATCTTGAGGAACCTTCGCACAGCACGCCCGCTATTGCCGGCGGCAAGATGTTCCTCCGCACCTTCACCCACTTGATGGCAGTAGGTGAGTAGCACTCACCTCGCAGCCGAGGGCACCCGTACGTTGGCAGCGATGAGAGCAACCAAGAGCCACGAAATACACGAAGAACTCCGCGTGTATCGGAGACTTGACCGTGCGGCCGAAAGTCGGCAGAATGGGCAATAGGATGGCTCCAATGCTTGGTGGTCTTGGGGGGGTGTCGTGAGCAGTGCCAACCGATTCCGCGCGCTCGTCTTGACGGCGCTGGTCCTTACGGCCTTGTGGTCCGGCGCGAGTGCCTTGTTGGACCGGGGCAATGCCTGGCAGAATCGAGTGGCGATGTTGGCGTTGGCCGCGCTCAGCAACGGCATTCTTGCAGGTGTGATTGTGCGCGCGGTCGTTCGTGGCATCGCGGCTAGTCGCAGCGCCCAGAAGGCGGTACGGAATGCCCGGCAGCAGGAACCGGTTGCCGCGTCCGAGTCCGCCGAGCGCCATGTACCACGCCATTCTGGCAAGGTGCGATACGAGGTGGCCCGGCGGCAGATATTCCCGTTCCGCTGGTAGCCGGCGCCGGGATGCCCAGCTCGACCAAGTTGCTAGTTGCTAGTTGCTAGTGACGCGCTGACGCGGCTGGTCAACCCTGGGTTACGAGAACAACGCAAAACGGAAGCCCGAAGGGCTGGCCCTAACTCTCTCTGTGCCAACATCGAACCGAGAACTGCCCCTGTAGCACTTCTTCGATTACGATTACGAGCACGAGCACGAACTTTGCACTCCTGCTCGTGCTCAGCGATAGCGGTGCTCGTACTCGTCATCGAAGGTCTTACGCTGCCGAAACTCCTTCCCTCCCCGCCCATCTTCGTCGATCAGCGCCCATTCGTGTTCCTGGTGATTTAGAGAGGAAGGGAACACTAATCTTCGCTAATCTTCACTCATCGGAAATGGAAGGCGCTTTGTTCTTGCTGGGCAACAAAGGCAACGATCCCTCTGTTGCCTCTGCGCCCTTCTGTCCGATATCCGCTCTGCTTTTCGTGTGTTTCGTGTCTTTCGTGGTTCCGTCTGGAACGTTTCACAACTCGGAGCATCGATCGACGATTCGCGATCAAGGTGGAAGCGGAAGGGCGCGAGCCCTCCGGTGTGACGGCCGGAGCGCTTGACGCAAAGACGCGAAGACGCGAAGGAAGGCCGGCGGATATTGTGACTGCGGAGGTTGGATGGCACACTATGAACCAAACACCGGCAGGCGAGGGCGTTTGCGGCGGCCTTCTCATTCCAATCGTATAGCGATCTGTCGAGGATTGTCAAGAATAAACATACCGGACACCTTTGTTTCTCCCGGCGGCGTCGGGCAAGCGATCCGTCGCGTCGAGCACGGGACCGCCGCACTGCAACGCACAGTGAAACGCCTGGAACAGAAGCTGCTTAATGCCTAATGCCGGCCTGACCCCACAGGCTTCCTGACCCCAAAGGCTTCCAGTGAAACGCCTGGAACAGAAGCTGCTTAATGCCTAATGCCGGCCTGACCCCAAAAGGCTCCCCGGCCTGACCCCAAAAGGCTCCGTCGTAGCCCATTCCGGCAACCGCCTCGACCGCCTTGTCGAAGTCCTGCGCGCAGTCGCCACGAATCGAGTACAGTTACAGGGAAATCGGGATCTGCTTGGCCTCGGCTGCCCAGCCTACCCGCCCGAAGAGCGATATTGATGCGCCCGCCGCCAGAAGCCCGGCTCCGGTCTTGAGTGCGTCTCGTCGTGAAATGCCGTTCGTCATTGGATATCCTTCGATAGATGTGGTTTTGCGCAAATACGCCTGCTGGTACCCATTATGCTCCCGGGGGCGAGCCAACGCAACGGACCGGGACGCGCGAAGGCGGCCCGCCAAGCCGGAGCGATGGTCAGCGCGACACACACGGTAACTTCGGGGGGGCTCGGCCTCTCCGCAACACGCTATGGAACTTGCCAAGCGGTCAATGTGACACAGACATCAGCCAGTTCCTGTCTGGCCGTAGCTCGTGTGGAACAACTTGTGCGACATCGGGCCGAGCGGTTGGCCGAGAAACTCCTTGTAGATCGCTTGCACGTCGGGGTTGTCGGCACTACAGCGAATCGTCTGCTTCTCGTCTTTCGAATAGAGTCCATCAATTCGCTTCTGACGCAAAATGTCGTCCGGCCGCCCGTTGCCGTTCGGCTTGGGCTGGCCGCCGCCGCCGATACAGCCACCCGGACAAGCCATGACTTCGACGAAATCGTACTTTACATTCCCCTTGAGGATTTCATCCAGCAGCGGTCGTACGGTTCCGGTCCCGTGAACCACGGCAACGCGAAGCGGTTTTCCGTCGATCTCAACCGACGCCTCGCGAACGCCTGCCAGCCCGCGAACCGGCTTGAACTCCAGCAGGGATGCCGGTGCTTGCGCGCCGGTCCGATACAGCCAGACCGCGCGGAGGGTCGCCTCCGTAACGCCACCCGTATTGCCAAAGATGATCCCTCCGCCGCTTCCTCGCCCCATCATCGAGTCGTATTCTCCGTCCGGGAGTTCATGGAACCGGATGCGGCTTTCGAATATCCACTGCGCCAGTTCCCGGCAGGTCAGCGCGTAATCCATGTCGCGGATCGACGCGTCCCTCCAATGACGCCCCGATGCGTTCATTTCGGGTCGGAGAACCTCGAATTTTTTCGCCGTGCAGGGCGTGCAGGCAACGTTCACGATCGACCGGGGATCGATTCCGTGCTTCTTCGCAAACCAAGTCTTGATCGCGGCCCCTTGAATCATGACGGGACTCTTGGTCGTCGAGAGGTGCGGAAGAAGAGTCGGATAGAATAACTCCACGAAACTGACCCATGCCGGGCAGCAGCTTGTGAACTGAGGAAGAGCGGCTTTCGACGCCCCTTTTGCGTCGAGTCGCCTGATCAACTCATTGGCTTCCTCGACGACCGTTAGGTCGGCGGCAAACGTCGTATCGAGAACATGGTGGAAGCCGAGGCCGCGGAGCGCCTCGACCATCTTTCCTTCACAATCGGCGCCTGGCTCCAGACCGAACGATTCTCCCAACGCAACGCGAACCGCCGGCGACGTCGATGCGACGAGGACAAGCCCCTTCATTTCCGTCATCCGACGGATACGCGGGAAATCGAATCTCTCCGACATCCCACCCCGCTTGCAGATGTTGGTGCATTGGCCGCAATGGATGCACGCAGCCTTCCCTGGCACGGCCGCCGGCTTGCGGTAATGCGACACGGTCATTTGGTCCGTACACACTTCGTCGCAATGCCCACATTTCTGGCAGAGATAATCGTGCAGCAGGATGGACGGATTTTCCGGATCGACTCGAACGGGGTCGATTGTTAGGCCGGCGGTCTTCTTGGCCGCCTTGTACTCCTTGAAATTGGGGAATCCTTCCAGCCCGTACGGTGGGCCGGGTTCGGCCGCGGGGGACGGCTCGGAGCCTGCCGCCAGACAGGAAAGGCCACCACCGAGCAGGAACCCCGTTCCGAGAACGCCCGACTGCATCATCTTTCGCCGACTGATATTGCCCATGCTCCACATGCTCCACAAAGGCCCTTGTTTCCTTTTTGCGTGCGTCCGAACGATTCTGGAAGGTTACCACGGACGGCGGCGGCACGCAAGAAGACGCGACAAACGGGCACGATTAGGCCAACAGGCCGTTTCCCCGTTGTTGCTGCGTTGGACGAACTGGTAATCCACGCCCATAATGTGATATAACAGTGGTAGCCATCGGAGCTGGGGTAACTCGTGCCCCGCGAATAGGAGGTCCACATGTTCAGAAAAGCAGTCTTCCCGGGGGAGTATATCCAGGGCGTCGGTGCGATTGGCGAATTGCCGGCGCTGATTGATTTGCTGGGCAGGCAGGGACTGATCCTGGCCTCGCCCTCGGTAATCGACAAGGTGCTGCCGAAGTGCGGGCTCGATCCGACCGCGCCGACGATCTGTCTTGAGACTTTCGGCGGTGAGTGTTGCGAGAATGAAGTGGCCCGATTGTCCGTCCTTATCGCTCGGAAGCAGGTGGATGTTCTCGTCGGAATGGGCGGCGGAAAGACCATCGACACGGCGAAGATCGCCGCCGATCGGACAAATAAGGGATAGGAAATTTAGGGATAGGAAATTTGATTCTTGCCACAGACATTGAGCATGGATGGCGACGCAGGACGCATGGCGTCGGCCCAGAGCCGGCGGTACAATAACACGGTCGCGTTCGATTACGACGCCGCGGGGCGTTTGACCAGCGAGTCACTCACCGTAACCTTCGGCCAGACCACGACTTACACCGTCCAGTCCCAGTACGACGCGGCCAATCGCCGGACGGGCATTACCTACCCGGACGGGTCGGTCGTTGCGCGGCAATACACGGCCCGTGACCAGCTTGCCCAGATCGATTAGAATAGCGCCATGGTCGCCTCGTTCGGTTACGATGCCGGTTCCCGCCGCACCAGCCGCACGCTGGCCGACGCGCCCGGCACGCAGACGGCGTGGGTGTACGGCCGACAGGACAATCTGCCTACCGCCATCAACTCCGGCATCCCCGGCGCGTCATTCACCTACACGCATGACGCCAATAAGAACAAGCTGACCGAGGGTATCTCGGCGCCCATGGCCAACTTCGGGTTCAATTCCACCGCCTACGACCCGGCCGACCGCCTCACCGCGTGGAACCGGACGGACGGCAATCTCGACCAGGCGTGGAATCTTTCCCTTGTGGGCAACTGGGCCACGTTTACCGAGAACCAGGTACAAGAGCTGCGCACGCATACCAGCGTGCACGAGATCGCCACGATCGACGCCACCTCGGTCGTTCACGACGCTACGGGGAATCTCACCCGCAACGCCAGTGACACTCTGGACCGGTACACGTGGGATTTTGATAATCGGCTTGCGACGGCCGACGTCGATCAGGACGGGACAGCGGAGTGTGGGTATCAATATGATGCCCGGGGAAGGCGAGTCTCGAAGACTGTTCCCGATGGCGAAGCATCCGTCACCACCGTGTTCGTCGGCACCATCCAGTCCCTGGCCCACTCACCGCACGCCATGCAAGTTCTGGCCGAGTACGCGGCCGATGCTGTACCCGCTTCACCCGAACGGAAGTTCGTCTACGCCGAGTACATTGACGAGCCCATCATGATGCTCGCCACCAACGGCGCAGCGACCACACCCTACTACTACCACCAGAACTCGCTCTACTCCGTCGCCGCCCTGACCGACGCCACCGGCGCCGTTGTCGAGCGATACGCCTACTCGGCCTACGGCAAACCGATCTTCTTGGACGCCAACGCCAACCTGCTTGATCCGCAGACATCGAGCATCGGCACCCCCTACCTCTTCACCGGCCGTCGGCTTGACGAAGAGACCGGGCTCTACTACTACCGTGCCCGGATGTACGATGCGGAGTTGGGGCGGTTTGTGGGGAGGGACCCGATTGGGTATGAGGCTGGCGACTGGAGTTTGTATCGATATGTCTTCGGCAGCCCACTCAATCATAGGGATCCGTCAGGAGCATCGTGGTTCGATGATTCACTTGTTTCGTTCTTTGACAAAACAGGCACGCCAGGTATCTTTCTCTCGCTCAGCGGTGGTGATTGCTACACCCGTTTGGATTGCACGGGAGAATGCATCAGGGATCAGATGGGACTCATGTATAAGATAATTCTGGCCCTGGCCATTGAGAAAGGGGCTATCGCCGGTGGCAATGTTGTGCTTCCAAGCAACCTCCCCTTTGCAGACCGTATTCGTCAGATGCTTCCGCTGCACAAGAAGGGGTTCCCTCTGCCGGGGCAGACGCCATACACGACATCTGCCAATGATCTCTTCAAGAAACTGCCATCAGGGCTGAAGGGAATTCTCGGAAAGGGATTCCTCAAGTGGCTTGGTCGATTCAATATCGCTGCGACAATTGCCGAAGGGCTCATATCGCTTCGAGTCGAAGCGTTCTGTACTGCACTATGCGGAAGTATGCCGAGCGACTGGCACTATGAACGGCCCCCTCACTGAACGAAGCCATTGTAGTGTGATCAGATGTGGGAACAAAGATGGATTCTATCGCGTGGATTATTGTTGGCGGCGTTGTGATTGTCGTTATTGTCGTAGCCATTGTTGCTCAAGTCGTAAACACGCGTGCGGCGCGGCAGCGATGTAACCAATTGCAAATGCGCCCGGTGCGTTCGCTTGTCCAATGGTACGAACAGAGCTACAAGCCCGCCGGTCTACGGTTTTGTAGCGCATTGCTTGTTGTTGAGCGTCTCGCCAACTGTCTTGGTTGCCATACCACACAGATCCTCGCAACAGACCGCTTTGCGGCGGAGCTTGCCATCAAAGGCATATCGTGGCTTGCACTGGGGGCAGATGATGAGATGGATGCGTTTGAAGAAGAAATATCTGACCTTCTTGGAACATCAGGCGACTGTTTGCCATTGAACACAGTTGACACTGTCGGCGACCTCGTCACAATATGCGATGAATACATCCACAGATGAAAGGGCCCAGCGAGTTTCGTCGCGAACGCATTTACACCGGCGCCGCGTAGTCGGGGAACCTTGGGGTCAGGGGAACCTTGGGGTGTCAGCAGGCGCTGGGAGACCTTGGGTTGCGGCGTGGGAGACGGCTGTTCGCGCAATGGTTCAGGGTAAAGGGAACGAACAAGGTACGGCGTGAGAAAGAGCACTGCCGAGACGGCTGTGGCACGGGGGAAAGCGGGAACAAGTTCCCGCACTCCATAGGCGGCTTCGCCGCGGGAGTATCGGCGTGGCCGGCCACGTTCGTGTGGTTCGTAATTCTTGTTTTGGGCTGCGGCCCCGATTCAGGTTGCAGGCGATGGGAGACTTGCCGATGCAAGGGCTGCGTTTATTGTGCAGAGGGATCCGAGGCTCAGGGAATGGGCTGTCCGGGCATTCCAGAGATTTCCTCCATGCGCCGGCGCAGGTCCGCCGAGAGTTCATCGAATCCGTCATCCAATGCCAAACCGGATGCAACCCAGCGCCCGGGAGACGTGTCCGCCGCTTCATCAACGGCATCGCGCTGATCTGGGAGGGGAATGCCCTCCTGCCCACAATCGATCCGATGGCACATCTCACCGTCGTGGTAGAAGGCGCAGTTCCGGCCCGATCGCTTGGCCGTATACAATGCCTCGTCCGCGCGTTTCAGCGAGGCCGTCGCATCGTCGCCTTCTGTTACCAAGGCAACGCCAACACTCACACTCAGCGAAAGCCTGGCCTGCTCGTAATGGAATGGCGTCGACGCAACAGCAAGCCGAAGCTGTTCGGCAATCTCCTGCGCCGCAGTGGCATCGACTGCGGGGACAATCACGGAGAACTCTTCACCGCCGTACCGGGCGACCATACCTCTTCCGGCGAGAAGCGTTTCGAGGCGATTGGCAATGCGAGCCAGAACCTCATCGCCGGCAGGATGCCCGTGCTCGTCGTTCATCGCCTTGAAATGATCGACGTCCAGCATCATGACGGCGAAAGGGCGGGTTCCATGTTCGGCCTGAAAGGCCAAGGCATCGTCGAAGGCGCGGCGATTCATCAGGCCTGTCAGTGCATCGGTGCGGGATTCGTTGAAATGGGCTTCGAGTTGTTCGTTCTGTTGCCGAAGCCGCTGCTCGGCCGATTCCAAGCGTCCCTGAAGTCGCTCGTTGATGGCCATGATGCGGGCCAAGGAGCGAAGGACCGAATCGGTCAGAGCCCCCGTGTCGTCTTCCTGGACAACGGCCAGTTCCCGGCTCACCTCGGAGATCTGCTGACGATGACTGTCGACGTCGCCGGAGACTCCGGCCAGCAATCGGTGCAGCCGTCCGGCGAAGAAGCGCAATCGGCGCTGGTCAATCTCCATCTTGCCGCCTGGCGTTTCACTGCGCCGGTTTGCAAGTGGAATGCAACGCCCCAGCACCACGCCAACGACCAGTTGCACGGCGCCAATCAACAGCATAACGGCAAAGATCGGCCACGAAAAATTCATCGCAATCCACCCGCAAACAAGATCGATACAACCTGCACAACCGGCCGTTGCTCCACCGGCCGGCCGCCATAGCTGGGCCCCAGCCCTTGACGCACGGTCCGGTTCCACCCCCGCGGTATGGCGTGGGTTCAACCAGAGCACTCAAGAATAGCTTACCAGAGCTTCTTGGGGACGAAGTCGCGCATCCGGTCGAGCAGGCTAGTGCGTTCCCCCGCGTCGGAATGGTCTTGCTTGGATTGGGGCTTTCGGGGTTGGGTTGGCCGGTCGGCGAGATTTGCACGATCGGTGAACTGCGTCGGCAGGGCGACATGGCGTTCGAGGAACTGCGGCCAGTAGCCTCCCAGCAGTTCCAGGCAATCGGCCAGTTGCCCATTGTGGAGTTTGAGATCGAGCAAGGAGATGTGTTTGGACAGCTCGACCATTTCATTTCGGTTGAACGAAAGATCGTAGACTTCCACGTCGTCGATGAAGACCTCGCCGGCGCCCATCAGATCGAATCGGACGGCCATCTGGCGTCCCGGTTCCAAGGGCAGATCGGCGACATGGAAGACGAACTGCCCCCATTCGGAGCCGATTGGGACGGTGGGATGCCCCGAGCCTGGAGCTGCCCCGACGGAGGCAAATCGATAGGGAATTCGTCCGAACTCTCCTTCGAGCGCCAGTCGAAGCGGCGGCTGGCGTGAGGCGTCGGCGACGCGCAGCCACACGGCCAGGGTAACCCGTCCGGTCGTGGGCATTGGAAACGGCTGGCTGACCAGGACACCGATTGGCCCCTGGCTGTTCATGCGGACACACTGTTTCCCGTCGCGCGCACGCGTCTCGTCCAGGCAGACCTCGACTCCCGGCCGATTGCGCGTAATGGCCCAACCGGGAATATCGTCGGCCGCCCCGCGAGACTCTTCGAACCCGGGGTTCTCGACCAGGGGATTCGGCCCCGTATTCCGCAAGACGGCGGCTCGCTGCGCGAGGCTCCGGATTCGCTGCTCCAGAGCCAGGCGGATGGATGCGGGAATGACCGCCTCGGGAGCAACGAGCTTTGCCTCTGCTGCGCTCAGCCGCACGGCAATCAGGTCGAAGGGCTCCAATTGCATTTCCCACACAAATCGGCCGCGGCCATCCTGCCGTAGCGGGACCGTCGAGCGGCGGCCGGTCAGTTCTTCAAGGCTGCATGCAGGCGGCGCATCGATTCGGACGCGAGCCTCGACGGGAAATGGGGCATTATTGACGGCGTACGCGTAGGTTTGCCCGCGATGGTGTGCGTAGCAGAACACGACCGGCTGCGAAGGCAAGGAATGCTCCTTCACCCGATAGAAAGGTACGGCCGGCAACCGGCGGTACGCGGCCATGACATCCTGCAGCGACGACTCTTGCCCCATGGGCAAGAGCCATCCGCCATCGAACACGGCGGCCGGATCTTGATTTGCCATCGCGTTGGCGAACCGTCGCCGATTCTCGTAGCCGGATGGCGATATCTGGGTGAACAGCGAGGTGTAGCTTGGCTGAAACGGGCTTTTCGCGTCGAAGGAGCCGACTCGCGATTTGTGGGGCGGGTGAAAGAACAGGGCGGCGGACGCAGCCTGCTGGCCGAACCAACGATCGAACTCAGGCATGTGCGACAACTCCTGCCCCGCGGCGACAGAGCCGCCGGCATTGAGTTCAACATGCCGTTCGGCGCGGAGCAGAACGGGGGCCGTTTCCTTTCGGAAGTGTTCCGCGTGCACGCCGATGTCCAGCATAACGTCGGCAAGCGAGGGGCCGCCGATCAGGGCAGGTCGAAGTCGCTGCGCGATTTCATCGCCGGCCAGCATCTCGGCGCCGGCCAAATAGAGTTGCGTCTCGGGACGCAGCGCCTTGATTTCGGCCTGAATCCGGCAGTGAAAATCGTGCAATCGATCGGCGCGCCATCGCAGCCACAGGGTTCGATGCGGCTCCGCGGACAGGAATCGCGCTCGCTGGGCGAAACGTTCGGGCCCCGATCCCGGCACACTCGTCCCCGTTTCGCTACTGAAACGGGCGATTGTCACGTCATCGAGTCCCCAGTCGGGGCCCGGGAGTTGTGCATACCCGTGCGCAGAAAGCTGGATGGCCAAACCGGCAAACGAGGGATGATGGGCGTATCGCCCGACCACCTCGCGCACCACGTCGAGCATGGCCGCCTGCACGCGCGGATGCAGTGTATTGTAATAGGCTCCGAGTCCTCGTTGTGTGCCGTGTACGTTCGACCAGGGTTCGCCTTCGGGGCCGATCCACTCGATCCCCTCGGCTTCCTGCCCCCCGTTTCTCAGCACCGTTTCCAGAGCAGGAAGGCGCGCCCCGAACTCCAGGCCCGGAACCAGCTTCAACTGATGCCGATTGAACAGGAGAAAAAGCATCTCCAGTACGTCCTTGCGTATCGGGTCCTGGGCCGTGGTGAACAGGGCGCCCGTATCGTAGCGCGGCGTCGGCTCCAGAATCCGACTCGGATAGATCGTGCTCCCGTCGGCCAGGACGTTCAACATCAGTCCGTTGTAGCCGGTATGCCGAAGGTACTCGACCAGCCGGGTCCCGCCTTCGTGAAACGTCTGCCAATCGTCCAGTCCGCGTTCGATTCCAGGATCGAACGATTCCTGGGCAGAGAAGTTCTCCGGCAGCATGGGCCGATCCATATAGGCGGCCCAAAGCCGACCGTCGGCCAGATTCGGGAGATCGGCTGCGGGCAAGTGCTCTCCGGCGGCAAGGACACGGATCTTGCCATAGACGGCAGGTTCGGTTGCCCGGAGATTGGTCATCAAGACCATGGGGGAACTTGTCCGGGGCCAGAAGATCAATCGGTGACGCCGCCACTGAGGCGGCTCGTGCATGTCCACCGACGCCGGTTCCACATTCACCCCGGAATCCAGGCCGATCGGCATCAGTGCCCCCACCGCATTCGGCTCCAGAACACTGATTCCCAGGGTTTGCGGCACGTCGCTCGGATAATCCACTTCCAGCACGTGCGGTCGGCCAGGCTCGAGAATGGGCAGCGTGTAGGCCTCCCAGCTCAGATCGGGCGACTGGCGACTGGGATTCAATCGGACCACTTCTCCCAGCGAATGCCGCCATCGTTGCATATTGCCGTTGCCCAACGGCGTCTTCCAGAGCCGTTGTACTTTCGGAAGCTGGGGCAGCTTGCCCAGCAATTCCCACCAGCGTGGATGCACGGGATCGATCTCCACCACCTGCCGGAAATCCTCCACGCTTCCATCCGAACGCGGCGCCGTAGCGGCCAGCACGAGCAGTTGCACCTTCCGCTGGACGACCGTCTGCCGCCAGTGCAACGGTCGCCGCACCGGATTCGGCCAACCGGCGCGCGTGACGGTCATAACGAGATCGTAGCTTCCTTCCGCCGCAGGCAGCGGCACACTCAGCGGGAAGTTGACAGCCTGCCCGGCTCGGCCCTCGCGCTCGGCGGACCAGAGAACCTGTTCGCCCCGCGAGGGGATCAACTCGCACTTCACGAGGAAACGCGATTCTTCGGAGACCGGCAGCAGATGCGGTTCGACGGTCAACTCGAACGTTTCTTCGGGTGCGAAGACAAGCGACGTGCGCTGCATGGTTACGCGCAAGGCATCGCCAGGCGAGCGTTGCACCAGAACTCGGTTCCCGCGCTCGTCGAGCGGCTGGTTGACCGATTCTTCAAGCAGGTCGGCCACCGGGAGGCGAAAACGGGCAGCCTCCTCCGGACGATCGCCGGGTGTGAGAATCAGCTCGAGGACCGCGGTTAAAGGTGCATCGACGAACACATCGAACCCGTCGTACGTACGAACACTGCGTTGCCGGATTTCCAACCGGCCGCCATCCTCGGAACCCCACATCGAACCAGGCTCGTCCGCCTCGATCCCCAACGACTCGTGTTCCAGCAAGGCCCCCTGATCGATGGTCAATGTCCCGGTCCAGAGCCGTGCCGCGCCCCCACCCCACGCGATCCGCAGCCGCACCGATTCCGCCCGAACGGACTGGAAACTCGTTGTGAACGCCAAGAAAAGGCTTAACGCAAAGAACGCCGGAACGGCAAACGTTCCGCCGCAGGCCTGGCGCCCATGCTGTTTCGAGTTGGTCGGACGTCCGTGTCCGAGCATCTTGAATCCGTCCGTTAGCGAAGCTGTCTGTAGCGAGGATCGCTTGGAAACCGCCGTTTCTCCAAGGCAATTCGCATGCGGTGAACGTGCAAGACCCTCACCGCACGCAGAGAGTCGTGAGGCCTTGCATCGCCCCACCTTGTTACGTCCAAGAACGCCGAACATGGTCAATCCGAGAGCATTCCCCAACATCATGCCGGGCCTGCTCCAGACCGTTCGCGCAATTCTGGCGGAAGAAGGCGAGGGATTATAGCCAACACCAGACGGAGAAACCTAGCCCGATATTCCAACTATTCGAGGCCGGAAACGAGAATATCGGGTATTTGCGGCGACTGCGGCGCACACCCAGACTCGGCAGATTGGGTAACACGTGGCAAGACTGCCTCGAATTGTTCGACCACTTCGACACAGCGGCTGGCTACATTGTTGGCTTCCCACCGATCGTCGGGCTTGACGAATAATTCGGGCAGCTCGCCTTGCCGAAAATACCATGCCGGCGTTCGCAGTGCCCGGGAGGTATCGTTATCGCTACCGGCCAGGAGGACACACGGCCGAGTTGCATCTGCATCACCTCGCAGGAGGGGCAAGAGGCTCGCGCCCCCTTTCACGCCTGCACAGGACGCGCCGACCGAATCCAGTAATGTCGCCGAAAGGTCGGCCGGTTGGACCAATTCCGGGCTTCGGGCGGCGGCGCCACGTCCGTCAGGCAGGCAGATCATGGCCGGTACGTGGACGAGTTCGCCATAGAGCAGCAACTTATCCAATCCGACTTGCCGATGCTCACCAAGCGGAAACCCTCGGGCGCCCAGAACGGCCAATGCCGTGTTCTCGCCCAGGGGAGTCTCGTCAAGCATGCCCAGCAGCCCGCCCAGGCAGGTATCCACCAGCGCCACCTGACCGGCATAGGCCTGGACGATGCCGAACAGATCGTCGGGATCGTAATCGGTGGGCAATTGGCATCGGGGCGGTTCCACCCCGAGAAATGGCTCCGGATCGTCCGGGGCGGCATATGCGGTGCGGTACTCCGCGGGTGCATCCCAAACCATGCGCAGACCGCCAAGATGACACCACAGAAAGAACTGTTCTGGCGCCTGGTCCAGCCAATCGATAAGCTGGGCGAAGCACGAAGCGAAATGCGTCTCCTCCAATTCCTCCGCAATCGGTCGAGGGCCGTCCGGCGAAGCGATTCTGACATGCTTCTCGAAGTCGGCCGCCAGGGGATGCGCCAAGACGCACGGTTCGTCGCTCATCAGAACGGGCGTCAGGTCCGCCTGCCGAATCCGCGTGGGAAAAGACGGGCCGTCCGGGGCCGGCGCCAGGGCATGTTTGATGTGCCAATAGGAATCGTACAGGCGGTCGATCTGTGGCGAATCGATCAGTGCGCAATCGAACGTGAACGCATGGCTTGCCAGCAGATTGAACGCCGGCGTGTGAATCCACGTATTCCCGTACGGGCCAAGAAAACCCGTGTGGAGTCCATCGAGAACAAGGCATATCGTATTCATGCCTCGATTCTATCAGCCCAAGCGCGTAGCAGAAAGAGCGGGTTCCCCAGCAGGTAGCGGCGGGCCTTGTCGGCTGGCTGCTGACACAAGCGCCACAGCCATTCGTGGCCCAGCCAGCGTAACCAGGACGGCGCACGACTGACATTCCCGGCCCAGAAATCGAATAGGCCACCTACGCCCATACACACAGGAACGTGCAACTGCGACTGGTACTGGTGAATCCAACATTCCTGGCGAGGATTGCCCATGCCTACCAACAGGAGGTCAGGGCCGGCCGCGTTGATTTTTGGAATCACCTCGTCGCGCAACGCGTCTTCACCAGCATAGCCGTGGTGGAACCCTACCTGCGTCCAGTTCGGAAACTGTATTTCCGCCCTGGCGGCTGCCCGGCGGACGGTATCGTGGTCGGCTCCGAGCAAGAAGTAGCGACGCCCTGGCATGGCGGCAAGCAATTCGGGCGCCAGGTCGGTGCCGTTGACGTTATCGCGCAGGCGAACCCCCTTCATGCGGGCTGCCCATCGGACACCCGTGCCGTCGCCGAATACGTAGGTTCCGGCATCGAGAACCTGGCGATAGCCTGCGTCAGCGGCCGCAAGATTGAGCGTGTGCGCATTCACAAAGAAGACGCTGCGTGGCCGCCCCGCGTAGGCGTCGATCATCTCGTATACAAGTTGCACCGCCCGGCCGCGCGTGACGTCGGCAATATCGATGCCCAGAATACGGACCTTCGGGTCGTCAGGCATCCAGGCCGGAGCATCCACCGGAACGGTGGACTGCACAAGCCGGTCGGTGGTTGGTGCATTCGGTTCGCTCATCGATTCCGCGTCTCTGGCAGAGTTCTCGGCAGACGATCGGATTCCTCACCGCAATCGCCGGCTTTCACCAGGCAGATCAAAAACGATCAGTAAGCCCCGCGGCACGTGAGGACGCTCAATGGAGTACGGAAGAGCAACACGAGGTCGTTCCACAGTGTCTGGTTCAGCACGTACCACAGGTCCATGCGGACCCAGTTCTCAAAGTCTACCTCACTCCGACCGCTCACCTGCCAAAGACAGGTCAGCCCCGGCTTGACCGCCAAGCGGCGGCGTTGCCACGGCTGGTACTTGGCCACTTCCTGACCAATTGGGGGTCTTGGCCCAACCAGTGACATTTCGCCTCGCAGCACGTTGACAAGCTGCGGGGTCTCGTCCAGGCTTGTCTTGCGGAGCCAGCGGCCGATTCGCGTAATGCGGGGATCGCGGCGGTTTTTGAACACCGGCTCATCCTTTTCGTTGCTTACGGTATGCTGGACCCGGTCGGCATCGATCCGCATGGTGCGAAATTTCAACATGGTGAAAGGCCGGCCGCGATAACCGATTCGAACCTGCCGGTAAAGGGGACGCCCACCGGTGGTTACCCAAAGCACGGCGTAAATGACAAGCATGATGGGTCCTAACAAGCTTAGCAGCGCCAGGGCCCCAACGACGTCAATCCCCCGCTTCGCACGCTGATAGCGGATTGTAGCATTCCCTTCGGGAGCGACAAATTCCCGTCCCTCGGCAAGCTGCCGGACGGCAGGTGAAATTGCACTGGCAACCACCGGCCGGATACGCCGAACGCGTCGCGGCTGCCGACTCCTGCACGGCTCCGTACGACGTCGCTGCGGCGGAACGAATACCGGTGTGGCGATGTCGAATCCCGTTTCCAAGGTACAGAAGTCGGCCAGACTCACCATGATGCTCTCCGAAGGATGCGTTGCCTTCCCACCAGAGAGCAAACCGTGCGCCCAAGCTTCGTTTCCGCGGGCATTGGCCGTACCGATGAAACGCAACCCTAGACCAGGACGAGACTTATCGCGCGCACCACCCGGGAAAGTCCCAGCGGTCCACCGCGGTACGGCTGGCCGTGTTGAAAAAACGCAACGCGGTACGGTTCTCGGGAGCAACGAGTTGCGTTATCCTGCCCCGCTACTCCCGCCAGGGCAGC
Source organism: Thermoguttaceae bacterium (assembly GCA_040772845.1). Taxonomy (GTDB): domain Bacteria; phylum Planctomycetota; class Planctomycetia; order Pirellulales; family Thermoguttaceae; genus PWXP01. The sequence continues at coordinate 778,741 of JAXGXG010000001.1, read as the reverse complement.
ACGCCGACACGTTTCGCCCAGGCGGCGTAGGCTTCGGACATGTTCTTGACGATAGCTGGGTACTGCCTGGCCAAGTCGGTCGTTTCTGTACGGTCGGCCTCCATGTCGTAGAGTTCCCACGAGCCGCGGTACGGCGCAACCAGCTTCCATTTGCCGTCGCGCACGGCGCAATTGCCGGCATGCTCCCAGAAGAGTCTATCGTACGTGCGTGTTTGCCCTTGCAACAAGGGCACAAGGCTTCGCCCTTCCAGCGGTGGAATCGGGCGGGCCTGGTATGTGGCCGGGTAACGAATGCGGGCCAATTCGAGGCACGTGGGCACGATGTCGATCACATGACCTACCTGAGCGACCATCTTGCCGCCCTGCCGCAAGACGGCCGGCCAACGAACAATAAGCGGCGTGGCGATTCCGCCTTCATGCACCGTACCTGCATACGAACGAAACGGTGTGTTGCTCACGTTCGCCCACGCGATGCCGTAACTCTGATAGGTGTCTTCACCGCCCGGCAGTAAGTCGGGATGATTGCCCACCTGCACGGCGCGGCCGGCGCGAGTTTCCTTGGGGATGCCTGCTCCGCGCCAGTTCGCCATGATCTCGTCGGCCGAGGCGCCGTTGTCGGAGAAGAACATGACCAGCGTATTCTGCTCGGCGCCCATCTGTCGCAGGCTTTCGAGGATGCGGCCGACGGCCTGGTCCATCAGGTCGACCTGCGCAGCGTAGACCTCCATTCGGCGTTGCTGCCAGGCACGCAACTGGTTGAGTTCCCAGGCGCCGACGCGCGGGTCGATTTCTGTGGGCTGCCACTGCGGCTTCAAGATGCCCATTGCCCGCATGCGGTCGAATCGGGTTTTGCGTATTGCATCCCAGCCGACCGCATACTTCGCCCGCTGGCGTTCGATCGCCGCCTCCTTCGCATGCAGCGGCCAATGCGGCGCGGTGAACGCCACGTAAAGAAAGAACGGCTTGTTTCCCCGCGATGCCTGCTCGATGAACGCGCCGGCCTGGTCGGCGATACGATCCGTGTAGTAGAAATCGGGGTCCGTCTCATCCTGGAACTGCCCGCCACGGCACAGCGTGATCGGCTTGAAGTAGCTGCCTGCCCCGTGGATGGTCCCGTAGAAACGGTCGAAACCGCGATTGACCGGCCATGTATGCTTGGGGCCTTCCGGGGCAATGTGCGGGGTGAGATGCCACTTGCCGACCATCATGGTCTGGTATCCGCCCTGCTGGAGCAGTTCGGCTAGGGTTGCGCAATCGCGGCTCAGGTTGCCGCGGTAGCCTGGCTGGCGGTAGTCGGCCGTCGAATGGCCCATGCCCACCTGGTGCGGATAGAGGCCGGTCAGCAGCGCGGCCCGGGTGGGCGAATCCTGCCCGCAGTTGTAGAACTGTGTGAACCGAAGCCCTTCCTTCCCGAGGCGGTCGATGTTGGGCGTCGAAATCTCGCCGCCGAAACAGCTCACATCGGAATAGCCCAGATCGTCGGCGAGAATCATGACGAAATTGGGTAACTGATCGCCTACTCGGGACTGGGCATGTACCAGCGACGGCGCCGCGCCAACCCATCCTGCAAGAACGAACCAGGAGAACCGTCGCACCACGCAAATCAGAAGAGAAGTCATCGCCAATTCCTTGGAAATCGATCGAATAGCCACTGGCGGGCAACCGCCACTGCTTCCAGTGTGGCCCAGCACAACCCCACTTGTCAAGTTGCTGCAAGGACCACTCCGGATAGAGCCCAACGCGAGCAGTTGCCGTTTCCCCCTTGACAGCGTGTCACTTAGGCCGAACAATGGAACGATTATGAAGAAGGTACCCGGCGGTAAATCAAGACGGAGCACAAGCGAGGACCTTCGCGACGAATACCAGTTCGACTATTCCAAGGCGAAGCCGAACAGATTCGCATCGTGAATGGATCAACCGCGCCTCGTCGTGGCCTTGGATGCCGACGTGGCCGAGGTATTCACAACGCCCGACGCAGTAAACCACGCATTGCGTGCTCTAATCGCGGCCATGCCAATGGCCGCAAAAACTTAGCGAGCGACAAGGCTCACATATTGCGACACATTGTCATGCTCGACAGCCCCTCCTTCTTTGATCAGTCGCCCTCCCAGCAGGGGCCGCTTACCGTTTCGCAGCTTACGGCGCAGGTGAAGGAATTGCTGGAAACGGCATTTCCCATGGCGTGGGTCAAGGGCGAGATTTCCGGTCTGGCACGGCCGCGATCCGGGCATATCTACCTGACGCTCAAGGACGACCGGGCGCAGATTCGCGCCGTGCTGTGGCGCAGCACGACCGAGCGGTTGCGATTCGATCTGGCCGACGGGCAGGAGGTACTCTGCCGCGGCAATCTGGCCGTGTACGCGCCGCGAGGCGAGTATCAGCTTGTCGTCCAGAAGATCGAGCCGGCCGGTATGGGCGCTTTGGAACTTGCATTCCGGCAGCTTCGCGAAAAACTCGGCCGCGAGGGGCTGTTCGACCCGGCAAAGAAGAAGCCGCTGCCTCGCTTCGCCCGAACCGTCGCCGTCGTCACCAGCCCAACCGGCGCTGCGATCCGCGATTTCCTGCAGGTGCTCAACCGGCGCTGGCGCGGCACGGACGTGCTGATCCTCCCCACGCGAGTGCAAGGGCAGGGGGCCTCGGCCGAAATCGCAGCGGCCGTCCAGATGGCCTCGAAATTGAACCCGCCGCCCGACTGCATTGTCGTCACGCGCGGCGGCGGAAGCCTGGAAGATCTTTGGGCGTTCAACGAGGAACCGGTTGTCCGTGCGGTAGCGGCGTCAACCATACCGGTCGTATCGGCCGTCGGGCATGAAATCGACGTTACCCTGTGTGATCTGGCAGCCGACGTCCGCGCCCTGACGCCTAGCCAAGCGGCCGAGCTACTGGCCCCGGATGCATCCGAGTTGCAGGCCGTCCTGGTCCAGGCGCGTCGCCGCTTGGCCGGCGCACTTCGCGCCCGGCTGGCCGACGGGCAGGCGAGGCTCAAGGCAATCGAGGCCTCGTTCGTCTTCCGCCGCCCCCGGCAACTCATCGAGGACCGGGCCCGAACGCTTGACGAACTGGAACAGCGCGCCGGCCGAGCAGTCCGCCAACAGGTGAACCGTACGCGGCAGCAGGTCGAAAAGCTGGCCGGCCGGCTCGATGCTCTCAGTCCGCTGGCCGTCCTGGCCCGCGGCTACAGCGTCACCCAGCGCACGGCCGATGGCATGGTCGTCCGCAGTGCCGCCGATCTCACTCCCGGCGACACGATTACAACCCGGTTTGCCCGTGGCCAGGCGGTAAGCCGCGTGGAGGAGACGAAGGAAGATTAGCTGTGTTCACATAACAGGATCGTCCTCAAGTTCGCCCTGGACGGAGAATGTCGGGTAAATGCGCGATCAAGCTACTCAAGCACGTCGTAACCGACAAAGAATCAGCAGTCGTGTCTTCTACCTGGCAACAGGCATTGTATGCCTTTCCATTGGAATTCTCGTAGCATTAGAGCATGGGCGTAAATCCTCTGTCACAGTACAACCTGCGTCCCCAAAGATCGCCCCACCAGCAGCGGCAATCTTGGAAACCTACCGGGCAGAAACAGAATACCCCGGCCTGGAGATCACCTACCCTTACGACGAAGCCGTCTTCCCTCCGGAAATGGCCGCCCCGACAGTCTGCTGGAAGGATGCACACACCAAGGTCGATCTCTGGCTTGTCACGTTCGAGTTCTCTGACGGCGAATCACGAATCGCTTCTATCTGCCGTACCACGCAGTGGACCCCGTCGGCTGAACAGTGGGAGGTCATCAAAGCCCGATCGGTGGACACCCCGGTAGAACTGACCGTGCTGGGCGTGAACCGAGCTGCCCCGAGCCAAATTCTCTCGGCAGCCAACGTCACGATCAGCACGTCGAAAGACGAGGTGGGGGCCCCGATCTTCTACCGCGAAGTGAACCTGCCGTTCATCGATGCCGTTAAAGACCCCAGTCGTATTCGGTGGCGGTTTGGCGAGGTATCCTCCCAGGAGCCGCCGCCGATTGTGCTGGAGAAGCTACCCGTTTGTGGGAACTGTCATTCCTTCTCTGGTAATGGTTCGATTCTTGGAATGGATGTCGACTATGCCAACGACAGAGGCTCCTACGCAATCGTACCGCTTGCCGAGGAAACGACGCTCGGCAAGGACAATATCATTACGTGGAATGACTACAGAAAGGAAGATGGAACGCCCACCTACGGGCTACTGTCGCAGGTTTCTCCAGACGGCAAGTACGTCATCAGTACCGTGAAGGATCGATCGGTGTTCGTACCGCGACCTGGCTTGGAGTTCTCCCAGTTGTTCTTCCCGGTGCAAGGGATCCTGGCTGTCTACTGCCGGGAAACGGGCAAGTTCTTCGCCTTGCCAGGAGCCAACGATCCGCGTTACGTCCAAAGTAACCCGACATGGAGCCCGGACGGGAAGACGATCGTCTTTGCCCGAAGTGAATCGTATCGACTGAAAGACGCCGGCACCAAGGTTCTGCTGACCAGAAGAGATTGCGCCGAATTTCTGAACGGGAGCAGATCGTTCCTGTTCGACCTCTATCGAATTCCATTCAACGACGGTAAAGGCGGCCAAGCCGAGCCGCTCGAAGGCGCTTCGAACGATGGGATGAGCAACTACTTCCCCAAGTACTCTCCCGACGGCAAATGGATTGTGTTCTGCAAGGCCAAAAGCTTCATGCTGCTGCAACCGGACAGTCAACTCTATGTTGTTCCGGCCGAAGGTGGAGAAGCCCGGCGTATGCGGTGCAATATCGCCCGGATGAACTCCTGGCACAGCTGGTCGCCCAACGGCAGGTGGCTGGTCTTCAGTTCCAAGGCAAATGGCCCCTACACGCAGCTCTGGCTTACCCATATCGACGAACAAGGTCGCAGCAGTCCTCCCGTGATGCTCTCCCACTTCACCGCTGCCGACCGGGCCGCAAACATTCCGGAGTTCGTGAATATACAACCCGATGCAATCAGGAAGATACGGCAACAGTTCGTCGACTCCCATTCCTTCGTCCGCGCCGCACACGAATACCATGTGGCCGGCGATTTCGATGGGGCAGTACGCCTCCTCCGGCAGGCCTTACAGCTCGATCCCCAAAGTGCAGAAGCCCACAACGATCTTGGCGATGTCCTGCTGAGCAAAGGGTTACCCGAAGAAGCCAAACGCCACTTTCTCAAGGCAATTCAGTACGATCCCGAATGCGTCTTCGCACACGTGAATCTCGGCATCGTCTCGTACACGCAAGGAGAACCGAAACAAGCCGTCGACTGTTTCAAAAAGGCCATTGCACTCTACCCCGAACTGGCCAGCGCACACGACAATTGGGGAAACGCTCTGTCCGATCTCGGAGAATTCGACCAGGCCGTCGAACACTACGAGAAAGCCCTCGAAATCAATCCCCAATTCGATTCGGCTCACTACAACTGGGGTAATGTCTTGATGAGACAGGGAAACCCCGAGCAGGCTATCGACCATTATGCAAAGGCGGTTGACATCAATCCCCGAAACAGTCGCGCTCACGGAAGCTGGGGAAATGCTCTGGCCGATCTCGGAGAATTCGACCAGGCCATCGAACACTACAGAAGGGCCCTCGAAATCGACCCCCAATCCAATTTGACTCATTTCAACTGGGGAAACGCTCTGCTAAAACTCAACAGGCCGGACGAGGCCATCCAACAGTGGGAAAAGGCCGTTGCCCTCTCCCCAGAACACACGCAGGCACACCTTCGACTCGGTAATGCATGGGCCGCGAAAGGAGCATACGAGCAGGCCCTCACCCACTTGCAACGGGCCCTCGCAACGGACCCGCACGACTTGACAGCGATCAATGATCTGGCTTGGCTGCTTGCAACCTGCCCAAAAGATGAGATTCGCGATGGGACCAGGGCCGTCAAGCTGACCGAATTGGCATGCGAAGTCACGCAACACAAAATGCCGGCCCTGTTGGACACACTCGCAGCCGCCTATGCTGAGGCAGGCAGATTTCCCGAGGCAGTCAGCACCGCCACCCAGGCGCAGCACTTGGCCGAACAAAAGCATGAGTCGCTGGCCGAGAGAATCGGACAGCGACTCGAATTGTACAAAGCCGGCAAACCCTATCGCCAGCGGCCGTAGAGGAAGGTACTTGGCTCGAAACCCGCATTCGGCCGCTACGTGCTCACGCCCGCGACAAGTATTCGCCGGTACGGGTGTCGACCTTGATGACTTCGCCTTCCTTGAGGTACTCGGGGACCTGAACGACCAGTCCCGTTTCGACCGTGGCTGGCTTCGTGCGACCGGTGGCCGAGTCGCCCTTGACGCTCGGATCGCATTGGGTCACCTTCAATTCGACGGCAACGGGTACCTGCACTCCGACGCACTGGTCGTTGTAGATCAGTGCCAGAAGGCCTTCGAGTTCCTCGGTAATGTAGTTACTTTCGTCCTCGATGTCCTCTTTGGGCAGCGAATACTGCTCGTAGTTCTCCTGGTCCATGAAGATCATATCGCTGGCGTCGGCGTAAAGATACTTGACCGGCCGGCGCTGGAAGTCGGCCTCGTCCAGTCCCTCGCCGCCGCGCAACGTGATATCGACCTTCTGCTTGGTAATCAGGTTGCGCGAGCGGTACTTGTAGAACGTGGCCGCACCGCGGGCCGAAGGGGTCTGGACCGAAACCGATTCGATGATACAGGGCGCCCCGTTGTAGTTGACAATGGCGCCGCGTTTGATCTCTTTGGCAAGCATCGTGTTCTCACAAAAACAGGTTAGAAGTCCGTGTATTGGCTTTGGACTGGTTGCAGTAGCGATTCACGCCTGCGGGGGCTATCCGTATCCGCTCATGCCGAAGAACAATCGCCGCTTCAGGAAGCGGTACACCCAATAGTCCTCAGGAATCTCCTCGCCGGGGAAATGATGACTCGTGCGCGACTCGGACGCCGCAATCTCGCCCACGGCGTCCCGACCGCTGTGATCCGCAGCGCCGCTTTTGCGAACGAACTGGGCCAGCTCTTGCGGATACTCCAGAATGACACAGCCGCGGGTGCGGTCGGTCACGAATTTCTGGAAGTCACGCAGGTATCGGCTGCCGTTGATGGTGCGGAACAGGTCGCCGTTGTGATCGCAGATGTTTTCGCAGGCGAAGCTCAACGGCGGGCAAGGTTCGATGCTGCCGCCCGGCCCGATATGGAAGCCCAGTCCCAACGACGCCGGGCAAACCGCCTCGCCGGCCGCATTCCAGTAAGTATCGATCAGAATGATCGGATGCTTTCGCCGAAGTTCCAGCAGCCGCCGCCGAAGACGGAACATCTTGTCACGGTCCATGCAGAACGTAAGCGACGGCTCGGGCCCCATCGGCCGGAACGCGTAATACCAGAGGTACATCGCCCCCCGGTCGATGAAGTACCGCACGTAATCGTCGGCCGTCACTTCGTCCAGGTTCCGGCCGGTCACCGTTGTGGCGATGCCGAACAGGATTTTGGCCTTGTGCAGGCGTTCGATGCCCGCGACGGCGGCCTCAAACGTTCGTTCGCCTCGCCGTGCGTCGTTCTCGGCGGCGAAACCGTCGATGCTGACCAGCGGTGTGACGTTTCCGAGCCGTTGAACCTGCTCCACATTGGCCTCGTCGAAGAACATCCCGTTGGTGATGATCTGAAAATAGCACTCTGGATGCGCCCTGACGATTTCCCAAAGCTGCGGGTAGAGCATCGGCTCGCCACCCAGCAGCGTGTAGAAGTAGGCCTTCTGCCGTTTGCCTTCCTCAATCAGGCGATGGATGTGCTCCAAGGGGAGATTGCGCGGGGCAGTGCGGCGATGGACCCAACAGCCGTTGCACCGGAGATTGCAGGCATCGGTGAGGGCGAGGAAGAGGAACGGGGGAAAAAGCTCACCCCGCGACTGTCGCTTGCGGTAGGCCCGCACCGCGCGCACCCCCTTCCAAACCCACAGGTGGGCTGCTTTCGCCAAACATCGTGGCGAAACATCGGTAGCCATTCGATAAAGAAGCTGGGGAAGCATGGAACTAGTGTACCGTCGGCAGGCCGACGATTCACGGGGGTGCCTGACAATCGGGGATCTCGACGGCTGCCTCGTTTCTGTCTACACTGATAGGCTTTCCCGCTAGCAACGAACCTCGATACCCTACAGTGATTGAATTCCATCGCCTTCAATCGGCCTACCAGACAGCCCGGCGCGACCTCCTGGCCCAGCGGGGCGAAGCCGGCCATTGGGTGGGCTGGCTGAGTAGTTCCGCCCTCTCCACCGCGACCGCCACCAGCGCCTTGGCGCTCGTGGCGACCCATACAACCGACCCGTCCCGGCGGCGAGCAGGCCGTGAGTTGGCCGCCCGAGGAATCGACTGGCTGTGCCGAAACCAGAAGGACGACGGCGGCTGGGGCGATACCGACCGGAGTGCGTCGAACATCGCAACCACCATGCTCGTACGGGCCGCGTTCCACCTGGCCGACGTGGCCGATGCCCACAGCGAGCGTCTGGCCCGAGCCGAGGCGTATATCGAACGGCAGGGGGGGGCAGACGGCCTGCACCATCGCTATGGCGACGACAAGACCTTTGCCGTCCCCATCCTTACCAACTGCGCTTTGGCCGGGCTGGTCCCCTGGCAAGAAGTGTCGCCGTTGCCGTTCGAACTGGCCGCCCTGCCGTTTTCCGTCCTTCGCTTCCTCAATCTGCCGGTGGTCAGTTATGCCGTGCCGGCCCTGGTGGCGATTGGTCAGGCACGGTTCTTCCACCACCGGCCGCGGAATCCGCTGACCTGGCTGCTGCGACGTTTCAGCGTGTGGCCGAGCATGAAGGCCTTGGCCAAGATGCAGCCGGCCGACGGCGGTTACTTGGAAGCCGCTCCCCTGACCAGTTTCGTCGTCATGAGCCTGGCAGCCACCCGACGGGCCGATCATCCGGTGGCGCGTCGCGGGATGCGATTTCTACTGGACTCCGTGCGCGAAGACGGTTCCTGGCCCATCGATACGAATCTGGCCACATGGAACACGACCTCGGCCATCCAGGCTTTGGCCGTAGCGACGGGCGAAGTGGGGGCACTTGGCTGTACAGACTGGCTGCTGGACTGTCAGCACGACCAACGTCATCCGTTCACCAATGCCGAGCCGGGCGGCTGGGGCTGGACCGACCTGTCCGGCGCCGTGCCCGATGCCGACGACACGGCCGGCGCGCTTCTGGCCCTGACCGCCCTGGAGCATTCGGCCTCGCAAACGCGGCGAGATCGAACCCGGGTCGAAGCGGCGCATGGCGTTCGGTGGCTGCTCAACTTACAGAACAGTGACGGCGGTTGGCCCACCTTCTGCCGCGGTTGGGGCCGCCTGCCGTTCGATCGTAGCGGCGCCGACCTCACGGCCCACGCCATTCGCGCCCTAGCCGCCTGGGCCCGAGCCGTCCCGGACACAGAACGTATCCCCGACGCCATCGCCGCCGGGTTCCGTTTTCTGGCAGATCGGCAACGACCGGACGGCAGTTGGATTCCCCTATGGTTCGGCAATCAGCACCATCCGGAGGAAGAAAACCCGGTGTACGGAACGGCTCGGGTCCTGCTGGCCTACCGCGATCTGGGGAAAATCGCCAGCGAGGAAGCCCAACGTGGCCTGCAATGGCTGTGCGCAAGTCGTTGCCTGGATGGAGGATGGGGGTGCGGGCTGCCCGACCGGGGACCGTCCAGCATCGAAGAAACGGCGCTGGCCGTCGAGGCCCTGCTGAGCGACCCGAGAAACCCCTCGATTGAGCCAGTCCTGGAAGGCGCACTAGAACGGCTGGTGCATGCCGTCGAACAAGGTCGCCACCGCCACCCCGCGGCAATTGGTTTCTACTTCGCGAAACTATGGTATCATGAATACCTGTATCCGATGATCTTCACCGTCTCGGCCCTGGGCCGTGCCGTGCGGACATTGGAGTAGCACGTCCGTATCGACCTGCCGCGTTGTACTCCAACGAAGAGACCTGCCGTGGCCAACGTGGAGCCCCACCTGCAAACGACGGCCTCCGAGCTTCAGGCATCCGTCTCGCCCATGAGCGAGCCGGAACAGCGGAAGTGTGTGCCGGAGTCCTTCGCGCTGCGCGAGCAGATTGCCGAAGCGGCCAAGCGATGGGCCGAAGGGCTCCCGAAGTCGCATCCGCCAACGCAACGAGAGATCCGCTCGTCCGCCGAACGGCTGCTCGATGAACTCCAACGGACCGACGCCTATCTGGGCTGGGCCATGGTCGCCGTGGCCAGTGCGTTCTGGCGAGATCAGGTTGCGGCCATACCGTACGATCGCCGACTCCTGCTGCTGCCGCGATGCCTTCGCGACGAACAGCAATGCCCGGCCGAATGCGACGAGTTGGGGCTTCTCTGCCGCGATTGCGGCGCCTGCCCGCTCAGCGAGTTTCGCGCCGAAGCGCGCCGTTACGGCTACCAGGTTCTCATTGCGGAAGGATCGCCGGCAGTCATCAAGCTGATCCTTGCAGGAAAGGCCGATGCAATTGTCGGCGTCGCGTGTCTCGATTCGCTCGAGAAGATGTTCGACAAATTGGTCCGCAGCGGCATTCCGGCCATGGCCGTCCCGCTGTTGCGCAACGGTTGCCGCCGGACGACCGTCGATGCATCGGCCGTTCACCGCCTGATTGCCGTGCCGTATCGTCCGGGCCGGCAGCATACGGCAAGCTACCTGCCGTTGACGCGGTGCGCCGCTCGATTGTTCGAGCCGGAGCAGTTGTATCGCGTGGCCCCGCCGCTGCGCAAGGACCGCTGGCCCGCAGCAACGGACCTCGTCGCGGAGACGGTCGATCCGATCGCCTGCACGGAATCGCTGGCGTACGATTACTTGATCGCAGGCGGGAAGTACTCGCGGCCTTTCATCACATTGGCCGTGTACGACGCATTGAACGGTAGTGGCGCGGTATCGGCGTCAGGTTCTGCGGAAAGCGATTCCGCCACAATTCCCGAAGCAGTGCAGGCGGTCGCCCTGGCCACCGAGGCGTTCCACAAAGCATCGCTGGTCCACGATGACGTGGAAGACGACGATGCCTTTCGTTACGGCAAGCCGGCGCTGCATCGGCGGTTCGGCGCGGCCACGGCCATCAACGTGGGCGATTACCTGATCGGCCTCGGCTATCGACTGGTTGCGGCGCAGCATGGACGTCTGACGTCTGACGTGATTGCCGATCTGATTGCGCAGTTCGCCATGGCCCACACGCGTCTGTGTGAAGGGCAGGGGGCCGAACTGATCTGGCGTGACGGGCAGAACAAGGCGATCCAGCCGCTCGACGCGTTGAAGATCTACGCCTTGAAAACGGCCCCCGCGTTTGAAGCCGCGCTGCTGGCCGGCGCCCGCCTGGCAGGTCCGGTCGATGCCATGCGAGAACCGCTTGCCCGTTATGCGCGCCAGTTGGGCGTGGCTTATCAGATTGTCAACGATCTGGCCGACTGGACGGGGGATACGGCGAACAAGGTCGACCGCGCAACCGATCTTCTGACAGGCCGGCCCACGATCCTCTGGGCGCTCGCCCTCGAGAGACTGCCTGAAACCGGCCGGCGCGAACTTCAGTCCATTGTCACCGGCAGTTTCCGGCAGGCCGACGCGGTGACACGCGTCTCTGAGCTCTATCACGACGCCCAGGTATTCGAACGCGCCCGCGCCCTGCTGGAAAAGCATCACGCCCGCGCCATCGAAACCGCAGCCCAACTACCGCATCCGGCTCTCCGCCGGCTGCTCCACTTCCTGGCCGACGCCATCGTCGACCGGAAGAGACTCGTCGCCGGGTAACCGTTGCTCGCTGTCGGGTGTGAATCTTCTTCCGCTGCGTATTGTAGGGTGGGTGGTTCCGGCTTGCACGGCACGCTCCCTATGCCGATCGCCCAGACACGACGTTTGCAGGCCACGTCATTGACCATCGCCTCATGCCGGGTTCACCCACGCGTTGGCGGACATGTCCTGCGCAAGGGCGGATAGCCAACTCCGTAGTCCTGCCCCTCTTCGTAGAGTGGTTCCGCGTAAATCGAACGAGCAAGGTTCGACGCAGGGGAAGAACACTGTCGAGACGACAGTGCCACCCGAACGAAACACCCGAACGAGACATCAAATCAACAATCAAACATCAGAAATCAAACATCAAACTCCCCTCCCAGCCCCTTAAGCTTTCCACACAGGTTTTGGTAGCCGCGGTCAAGCCAATGGGTGTGTTCAATTCGGGTTTTGCCGCGGGCGGCGAGACCGGCGATGACCAGGGCGGCGCTCGCACGCAAATCGGAAGCTGTTACGGTGGCCCCGGTCAGGTGGCCCACTCCCTGCACAATCGCCGTGCCGGAAGCAAGCCGGATCTGTGCGCCCATGCGGACCAGTTCAGGCACGTGGGCGAATCGATGAGGAAAGACCCGATCGGACACGACGCTCCGGCCCGAAGCCAGGGTCATCAGGGCAATCCACTGTGCTTGCACGTCCGACGGAACGCCCGGATACGGCTCCGCGGCGATACCGCACGGTCGCGGCGGGCGCGGTGCGGCAATGCCAATTCGATCGTCACGCGCCACAACCTCAATTCGCGCGTCGGCCAGCCGATCGAGAACGGCTGTCAGATGCCCCGGATCGGCGCCGGTGATCTCCGCCGTACCGCCGGTAGCGGCAATGGCCAGAGCGAGTGTTGCCGCCTCGATGCGATCGGGAATAATCCGATGCCGCGCCCCGCCAAGCTGTTCGACCCCGCGCACCTGCAACGTGCTCGTGCCGAGGCCATCGATCCGGGCGCCCATTTTGCACAGCAGTCGGCCGAGATCGACGATTTCCGGCTCGCGTGCGGCGCCGCGCAATACGGTTTCGCCACGAGCGAGTACGGCAGCGCTAAGCACATTGGCCGTTCCGGTCACCGTAGAGCCGGCCGGACCGGTGAGATCGATCGTCGCGCCGCGCAGCCGCTTCGCCCGCGCAATCACGTAGCCGTGGGCAAGCGTCAACTCGGCGCCCAGGGCAGCCAGTCCCTTCAAGTGCAGATCGACCGGACGGGCCCCAATGCGGCATCCGCCGGGCAGCGAAACCACGGCCTTCCCGCGGCGGGCCAACAGCGGCCCCAGCACACAGAAACTCGCCCGCATCCGCCGGACCAGTTCATACCGCGCCCGAACCGGCGTCGAGTCTACAACCTGCAATACACAGCAGGGATCGAACAGGCCGGATTCCGACCGACCCGTGAGTCGTTTGTCCCGACGCTCCTCTCGGCCCGCAGGCGGAACTGTCCGAGACTCGGCTTGTGCCGCCACACCGGGGACGGATGCGCACAGGTCCCATCCTGCGGCAACCCCCAATTCGTTCAACACGCGACCGAGCGTTTCTACGTCGGTCAGCCGGGGCACGCCTTCGAGACGAACCGGAGCGTCGGTCAGCAGGGCCGCAGCCATCATGGGCAGCGCCGCGTTCTTCGAGCCGGCCACATGCACTTCGCCCCGAAGCGGAATGCCGCCTGCAATCTGAAAAACGCCGGACATGGGCACGGCCTCGCTGAAGTGGACTACCGGTCGGCTTTCGAGGCATGCACCACGCGCGGCAAGCGGGCCAGGTCCTTGACGGTCGCCTCCAGGCGAAGTCCCGGCTCCGCCTGCACAATCTTGCAGACGGCATCGTGAATCATCGGGCTGATTTCGATCAGCAGATGTCCGTTGGACTTCAACCGCGCGGCGGCATCCGGCGCCAGGCGTTCGATCAGTTCGGTTCCCCGCTCTCCGGCCAGCAGTGCCTCGCGAGGCTCGTGCTCGCGCACGTCGCGCGCCAGCCGATCGAACTCGGCGCGCGTGACGTACGGCGGATTGCTGGCAATGAAATCGAACTGGGGCTCAGCCGGCATGCCATCGAACAGGTCACCCTCGACGAACTTCATCCGATCGGCCACGCCATGCGCCTCGGCATTCGTACGCGCCACCGCCAGGGCGGCCCCGCTTTGATCGATCGCCGTCACGCGGGCGCCGGGCAGGTGCTTCGCAGCACACACGGCGATGATCCCGCTGCCCGTGCCGACGTCGGCGATTTGCACAGAGGATGCTCCCGACCGCCCGCGAGCCAGGTCGAGCAAGGTAATCACCAGGTGTTCCGTTTCCGGACGAGGAATCAGCACGTCGGGCGTCACCTGAAACCGCATCGAGTAGAACTCCCGATAGCCGACCAGGTAGGCCACCGGAACACCTTCCGCGCGCCGGCGAACGAGGTCGCGAAAGACGCTTCGGGCATCATCGGGGGGCACTTCGTCGAATGCGGTGTACAAAGCGATGCGAGGTTGCGAAAGCGCGTGGGCCAAAAGGACTTCCGTCTCGAGCCGCGCGCTATCGGAACCGTGCGTCTGAAGATACTCGGTCGTCCACTTAAGCAGCCGGCCGATCGTCCACGGAGCCGCGTCGGACATGGAATTCTCTCAGTTGAGCAAGTTCAGATCAAGTGTCGCGTTTTCACTAGTCCAAAGCGCCAAATGCCGAACGCTGTTCCTGCCGCTCATGCTCCAACAGCGCGTCGATGACCGGACCGAGGTTTCCGGCCAGAATACTGTCGAGCTTGTAGAGCGTCAGGCCGATCCGGTGGTCGGTCACACGGTTTTCGGAGAAATTGTAGGTGCGAATGCGCTGGCTTCGGTCGCCCGAGCCGACCTTGGATTTTCGGTCGTCGGCCCGCTTGCGGTCTTCCTCGGCGCGCATCTGATCGTAAATCCGGCTCTTCAAAACGCGGAGCGCCTTCGCACGATTCTTGTGCTGGCTCTTTTCATCCTGGCAGCTTACGACAATCCCCGTCGCAAGATGCGTTAGCCGGATGGCCGAGGCGGTCTTGTTCACGTGCTGCCCGCCGGGCCCGCTGGCGTGGAAGACGTCCTCGCGGTAGTCATCCGGGTCCAGTTCGACCTCGACGTCTTCGGGCTCGGCCATCACGGCAACCGTAGCGGCCGACGTATGGATCCGCCCCTTGGCCTCGGTTTCCGGAACACGTTGGACGCGATGCCCGCCGCTTTCATACTGAAAACGCTGGAAGACCCCTTCGCCCTCCACTCCGAGAATTACCTCTTTGAACCCTCCCAATTCGGTCGAGTTCATGTCCATGACCTCGACCTTCCATCCCTGCATTTCGGAGTACCGCCGATACATGTCGAACAGGTCGCGTGCGAACAGAGCGGCCTCATCGCCACCGGTTCCGGCGCGGATTTCCATGATACATCGGGCACGCTGCGCGTCCTCGCCGCCGACGGTCATGTCGAGCAGTTCATTCCAGAGCTTTTCGCGTGTAGCCTTGAGTTCGGGCAATTCGGCCTCCGCCAACTCCTGCATCTCGCGGTCGTTCCCGTCGAGCATCTCGTTGGCTTCGCGAATTTCGCGATTCAGATCCTTGAATCGGCGATACTTCTTGGCCAGCCGGCCGAGCGAGCCATGCTCGCGCGCAACGGCGGCCATCTGCTGGGCATCCGCCAAGACGGCCGGATCGAGCAGCTTCTGCTCCAGTTCCTGGAACCGGCCCAGTTTCGCTTCAAGTATCTCGCGCATGAATGCACCCGGGCGGCACTCGGCTTAGCCGCACAACAGTTCAGAATGCCCAACTCGAACAGGCCGGCTCCCGCGAACAAGCGATCGGCCGCCGTCCCAAGCACCACCAGTCGCCTATTCCGACTCTGGAGCGGACGGTTCCGCCTGCTTCTTCGTCCGTTTCAGGCTTGTGTAGCCGGTCGACGCGAACTTCTTCTGGAACTTCTCGATCCGGCCGGCCGTATCGACGTACTTCAGCTTGCCCGTATAGAAGGGATGGCACGCGTTGCAGATGTCGACTTTCAACTCCGGCTTCGTGCTGCGCGTGGTAAACGAGTTGCCACACCCGCAGGTAACCGTTGTCTCTACGTAGTTGGGATGAATGCCTTCTTTCATATCGCCTCGTTCCTTGCCCGAATGCGCCCCAGGAAACCGCTGTACTGCTCCATTTACACCGACCAACGCGACATTGGTCGAATCCCTAATTCTATCGATCCTATCGCCGAGCTGCAAGCCCCGCCGAAGAAATCCCCCCCTCGGGATCTAGACTTCATTGTTATCCAAGTCCGTGCGGCAACGGCCAACACTTCTACCTCCCCACCGGGGAGGTCGGACGCGGTAGCGGCCGGGTGGGGTGCGCTGTTTGGCCCATCAGGTGTTTTGCCACAACGGGTGCGTACCCTCCCCGGGCCTATGAGCCCGAACCTTCCACTGCGCGGGAGGGTGAAAACCGAAGGCTTTCGCAAACGAGGGTGCCGAACACCGTACGCCTGACTACATTGCCCCACCCATGAACCACAACTTCTAGGGGGGAAATATCACCACCACACTCCATTCACCTTCCCTCGCATCCGTTATCGCCTTTCCGATGCCCCTGCAAAGAGGGTTTCCCGCCAGGTTCAGAAAGATTCGCGGCTCTTGCGTTTCTAGCTGCGAGCGGGCCTGTTGGCGTCGCAGCTCGAGCCGGAAAGGCCTTCGATTATCGTCGTACCCAGCGATTGCACAAGACAAGCACGCCGGAAGAACTTGCCGCCGCCTTCTCAGCCTGTTGCATGGCACCCTGGAATTCCGTATGATGCAGGAAGACATTCCCCGTAAGCTCCCGAAGGACCGCGCCGTCCGTGTTGAGTGTACCTGCCTCGCCCAGCGGCAGGCAGGAACGCGCATGGCCCGGTAGCATCCAACGGCACTTGCAGGTGGACTGCGTCACCGTGACCTCTTGGCGACTGGCTTTTGCATGGAGGGAGTGACTGTGACTGCTGGCAACCGAACATCCCCGGTGCTACGGCAACGAGCCCCAGGTTTTACGCTCGTTGAGCTTCTGGTGGTCATTGCCATTATCGGCATTCTCGTCGCGCTGCTTCTGCCGGCGGTGCAGGCAGCCCGAGAGGCGGCCCGCCGAATGCAGTGCTCGAACCAACTGAAGCAAATCGCCCTGGCCCTTCACAACTACCACGACGCCCTGAAGTCCTTTCCCCATGGAACCCGCTGGCCCATCGGCGCCCCCAACTGGCGAATCATGGTGTTGGCATATATCGAGCAGAAGGCCCTATCCGACCAGCTCGACCTTAGTTCGCAAGCGAGTGTCGGCGGCTTCTCGACCCAGCGCGAAGACACAGGTAGTTGCGGCTACGGCACGCCGGGAGTCCACCCGAACGCCATCCTGGCCGGCCTGGTCGTGGCCGGCTGGAACTGCCCCTCCAGTCCCCACTCAACCAACGCCTGCGGCCAAACACCCACGTACAATAATCGTTCCGAGGGCCAGACGCACGATTACGTAGGCATTGCCGGTTCCACGCCCGACCCGGGAGGACGAGGAACTCGCGTGTGTAGCAATGTGATTACCCGGTATGGCGGCAACATCTACTGCCAGAACGGCGTCTTCTTCCCTGACGGCGCCGTCCGCATCGGGCAAGTGACCGACGGCACCTCGCACACGGTGTTCGTCGGAGAACAATCGGGGCTGGTGGGTAAGGCCGACATCCGCGCCTGCTATCACGGTGGCTGGGCCGGCTGCTTCAATGACGACAGTAAGGGCGTGCAGCCAATTCATATGCGAACGGACGGCGACTACTGGTGTTCGGGCGTTACGACCATTCGCTACCCGATCAACCTCAGGGCCGTCGCAGGTGGCGCGTCTCAAACCCACAACGCGAACACGGTGCTCAACTCGCACCATCCCGGCGGTGTCCAGGGTGCGTTCGTCGACGGTTCGGTTCACTTCCTGAGCGAGTCGATGGACCTGGAAATCCTGCGACGCCTCGCCGCCAAGGACGACGGCAAAACGATTGGCGAGTTCTAGGAATCCGGCCCTGTCGTGGCCCACCTGGAGCATCGAACTGGCCACCGCGCCGGACACGGCCGTGTTTTCCGGAGGAAGCACCAGCGACTACGTCATGCAACTAACCGCCGTACCCGAGCCAGCCAGCGTTGCGTTGCTGTTGGTCTTCCTCGCCTGTATACTAACGACGAAACGGCGAAGATAAGACATCGGAGCTCCGATTTGAAATCTGAGATTTGCGATTCCAGATTAACGCCCACCAGCCAATTGCCGTGCAGACGTTGCAGCGGACCGTTCCTTCCGCCCTTGCTCCGAACCTTGCTTCCGGTACGCCGACCGGCGTTTCGTGTTTCGCGGGTCTTATGCTTGACGACGTTCGAACTTCCCTCCGAGAGGCGCCCCGATGAGCATTCCATTACCGAAGTCCTCCGTAACCATCTTCCCCACATTGCTATCTGTGGTGCTACTCAGCCTGACAGCTCCAGCCTATGCCCAGGAGCCTGCGGGGGCGGCATCGAATTGGCTCGACGCAAGGGCGTGTGGTGCGTCGGGATCCGAGTTCTCGACCACAGCTTCGGCTACGGCAGGCGCAAAGGAAGTGAGGGTGGCTGAGGTCGGCGATTTCCAGGCAGGGCAGGGGGTTATGCTTTCCGAGTGCAATCCACGCTGCACACGGGAAACCCTGTGGGGCCCGCGGCACAAGGTGGTTATGGGCCGCCCGCTCGAGAAGAAGGCCGAAATTCGGGGTTACGACGGAAGCCAAGGCGATTGGCTGGTCCTCCTATTGGACGTCGCCGAAGGCTCCAAGTCTTTCCGTTGGTCGGAAGACCGCGCCCGCACCTGGCAGCCGACCGTCCCGATCACCGGCGATTGGCAGCCGTTACGCGACGGGCTCGAAGTGCGATTCAACGAGCACGAGTGGGAAAAAGGCTACACGGTGCATTTCACCCTGCGGGGCCAGTTGGTCACCGTCATTGAGAAGATCGAGGGCAATCAGGTCACGCTCCGCGATACGCCCACGCGCACGGTCGAGGCGGCCACCATGCGCCACTGCGACGACGCGGCTTTGCAGGCGGCTATCGACCGTGCGATGAAGGAGAAGGTGCACCTTTACGTACCCGCCGGGCGTTATCGACTGTCTCGCGGTCTGAGCGTGCGCAATGCAGAATCCATTGTTATCGAAGGGGCCGATGCCGTGAACACGATCCTCGACATCAGCGAAGGCGAGGGCGCCTGCATCACCCTGTCCGGAGGCGTTGATGTCACCCTTCGCAACTTCACCATGGTGGGCCATTCCGGCTTTGCCGAACGGGATCAGTGCGGCATCCTGCGTACGCTCGGATCGAGCTACTTCTGGGGCTTCGGGGCCAAGGGATGCAACGCGGTAAGCATCGGCAGTACGCAGCGGGTCCTGGTCGAAAACTGCCACGGCCGCCGCATGGCGACCGAGTGTTTCGTATCAGGCAGCCGAAGCCGCGGAACGGCCGAAAAACCGAACGACGCGCACTGCAAGCAGACCACCTACCTGCGATGCTCGGCCATCGACTGCGGCCGGAACGCCTTCAACGACGTCATGTCCGGTTCCGAGAACACCAGTGTACTCCACTGCCGCATCGTCGACGTAGGCGGATGCGCCTGGGAAGGGGCGTCCCGTTTCGTACAGTTCAATGGCAATTACGTGCGGAATGCCGGGACCGTCGCCATGGGCAACCTGGGACCGGCCAACCACGACGAGACCTTTCCGGAACTCGGCGCCGGGCAACACATCATTGCCGACAACGTATTCGAGAGCGTCGTCCCCTACGGCGGCTGCGCCGTCCGCGCGGCGGTGGGCGCCACGCAGGTGCTGATCACCAACAACCTGTTCGTCAACTTCGGGTCTTCAGCGGTGAACATCAGCGGCCGCTCCGATCCCACCCACTACCCCACGGCCACGGCCACCATCGCCGGCAACCTGTTCGACATGACCGAGATTGGCGGGGAATCCGCGGCCCGCATCGCCATTGACGTGAGCGGCTCGAACGTCATCGTCAGCGACAACCAAATCTATGTGCGCGGCGCATGCGATCCGCAAGTCACCGCGATCAAGCTCTTGGAGCCGGCCTTGAACCTGAACGTTCACGACAACCTGATTCGCAACTGCGGCGCCGGCATCGTCGCCGGGCGCGGTGTCTCGACGGTGGCGGAAGTCGTCGATGAGCGAACCTTCGCACCCGGCAGCCGGTTCATTCCATTGGACGAACGGCTGGCCGCGCAATGTGCAGGCTGGGAACTAGTCTGGCTGGCCGGCGGCAAGCCGGCCGAACGATCGGTCATCGAGGCCATCACGGGCGCCGGCGGCACGGATACCGTGCAGGTTGTGCTTCGGGCGCCGCGGGCCATCAAGCCGGGGGACTCTTTCGAACTCGTTCCTCCCGCGGCCAACTGGACCATTCAGGACAATACCGTCACAGACTGCCGGCACCCCATCGTGCTGGACTCCCATGGAAGCCCGACCTCGATCGTGCGCAACAACATAATTACCCGCGGCGGTACGGCTGAAGTACGGCAGGCCATCGAATGGCGAGGCCGCTTCACCCTGATCGGCAACCTGGTGGTCGGATTCGACGAGCCGGAATCCGCCGCCCTGAGCCTGCATGCCGACCGGCTTGGGCAGGATGTCCACGTACCGTTCCACAACAACGTATTCGAGCGGTGCAAGCAGATTGTGCACAAGGGCCAAGAAGAACGATGGGGGAACGCCGATCTTCGGGACAATCGGTTCATGGACTGCGAGACGATTCCCGAGACATCGCCACGTTGACGCACCAAGGCACTCCCTGCTTGCATTCCCTATTGATCTCCCCGATATAGCAAGTATACTCAACGTTCATCGGTCCGAAGGCCGGTAGGAAAGATCCGCGGCTAGTTCAAGCCCTTGTCTTCTGGAGACTTTCACAATGCCCGTTCGACACAGCAAAACCTACGGTCGGCCCGGTTCGACCAGTCGTTCGCAATGCCGGTTCCACGTCGCCACACTTCTCCTTCTGCTTCTGCCAGGCTGCGGGTCAGGCGAGGCGACGGGGGAGGTGGCCGGTACCCTGACACTGCGCGGCGCCCCGGTTTCTCAGGGTTCGCTGGTGTTCTTCCGCGAACCGGGCGTCCCCGCCGGCGTGGCCGACCTCAATTCGGCAGGTGAGTTCCATCTCAGTGAGCCACTTCCCACAGGCACCTATCAGCTAGCGTTCTTCTTCGACGACGGCGAGGTGGCCGGCGCACCGGCGACCGGTTCTCCCAAGCAACGCCCCGAGGTGCCGTCGAAGTACTGGAACGAAACCACCAGCGGCCTGACCATCACGGTCGCAGCCGGCGACAACTCCTTCCCCATCGACATGCCGTAGACAAGGCTCCGGCCCACAGCCTCTCTTGCCCAACTTGCGCACACAACCGAAACGGGGTCAGGAACCTTAAAGGCAAGCTGGGCATCCTGGGCGCTTCACGAAGGGCTTCCTTCGTTTTTGCGGCCCGACAAATGGTCTCTACCGGGACACGAGACCGCCCATCTTGCCCTGTCTGCACCAACCACGAAAAAGGCTCCTGACCCCTTTTCTCATTCGGCAAGCAGTTCGTTGATCCAGCGGGCGCGGAGGAGGTTTCCGTGACGCGAAGGGGACATGGGGTCTGCCGCCAACTGCGAGACGGCCTTCTCCAATTCGCCGGATGCTTCGTAGACGCGCGCCAGATTGTATCGTGCGCCGTGCGTCCAGGGACCATCGGGCGAGGCTTCCAGCGTTCGCACTTGCAGATAGTCGATCGCTGCGGCGTAGGCCTTCCGCTCGTAGGCCATCAGCCCGAGCCAGTAGCTGGCGTCCTGCTTTGCACGGACGAAGACAGGCTTCTCCATGGCGGCCCGCTGTTCGGCCGCCTCCCGCACGGCCGCATCCTCCGCATCGGGCTGAGCGGCCTTCATGGCCTGGTAGAAGTAATCCGCAAACTGATCCAGTTGCGCGTTGGACGGACGAGCAGCCTGATAATACTGAGTTGCACTCTCCTCGCCGATGAAGCGTCCCTTGAAATACAGAACTCGCCCTTTCCAAAGCGGAGCATCGTTTCCAACCTGAAACGGCGCCATCTCCATCAACCGCCTCTGAACCAATTCCGGACTGTCGGCCATGGCCAGTTGCTGCGCAATCGCCACATAGGGATAGGTCCACAGACTCGCGCGCTCCACGTGCGGCAGGGCCACACACCGTTCGCCTTGCGCCTGGGCATCGACCGTAAGCACCAGCTTCTGGTCGCCCACAAGCTGCGCCTGCACCATGGCCATACGACGAGACAACTCCGAGGGCGATGCAATGATCAGGGCCACCAGGTTTTTGAGGTCTTCGTGGCCGACGGGGTACGCCGTCGTTTCATCAAGGTCCAAACGGCGAAGTACGGCCGGATCGGCCACCGCTTCCGCCAGCGTTGCCGGTCGGATCACAACCTTGCGATCGGCATCGAGCGATGGGCCGTCCGGACCGGGGATCGGCAGTCCGAGAACTGGCTCGAACAGGTAAATCTTCCCTTCAATCAGAACACCGATGGCCCACGCGCGCGGAGCCGATGACACCGAGCCCTCTTCGGCAGGCATTGCCAACAGGGCGCCGTCGATGCCCTCTTGCCGCAGCAGTTCAACATAAACCCAAGCCCGATCCAGAACGCTCCCTCGTCCCAGAAGCAGCGTTTCCCAAGGCGACTGCGCCAGTGGCGGCGGGCCGTTCGATTCTGCCGACGGGTCCTTGGCCGGGTCGAGTTGGATATTGCGAACGGTCCAATCGAACAGACACATGGCGCGGCTGAGCGGCTCCAGCTTCTCGCCCCGGGCCCAACGCGCAGTATCGCGAAGCCACACCGCCTGCTGAAGCATGGCCCCGTCATGGCGAGGAAACGCCGTCGAATCGACCTGCTCGACCACCGGCAATGCAGCAAGCGGCTCAGGCAGGGTGTCGAGCAACGGATCGCGGCGCCACTCGGTCTCGGGCGGCTGGGCTGCCGCCCACTGGTTCAGTCTCCCCACAATCTCTTCGAGCATCTCGCCGGACCGGAACTTTTCGAGCCGTCCCAGATTTTGCAGGGCAACCGCCAGCGCTTCGTCGCTATACTCCGCCTCCTCGCTCTCCGATTTCGTGTCGAGCAACGGGGCCGGTTCGCGACAACCGGCGGTCACCAACAGAAACGCCAAGGACGGAACAAGACAAGCCACCACAACTGCAAGATGTCGAAAAGTCACCGCAACTCCTCCACCGTTTTCCGGATTCGCATCAATCGCTGCAAGAGGCCGGAGAACTCTGCCAACGGCACCATGTTCGGCCCATCGCTCGGCGATTGCTCCGGGTTGGGATGGGTTTCAAAAAACAACGCGTCGGCGCCGATGGCCACGGCGGCCCGGGCAAGCGGCTCCACCATCGCACGGTTGCCGCCGGTCGCTCCGCCCAATCCGCCAGGCTCCTGAACGCTGTGTGTCGCGTCGAAAACGACCGGCACGCCCAGCGCCTGCATTTGCGGAATCGCGCGCATATCGGTCACCAAGCGTCCGTATCCAAAAAAGGTCCCCCGTTCGCCGAGCAGAATGTTTCGGCACCCGCCCGCCTGAAGCTTGCCGACGACATGCTCCATATCGGAAGGCGCGAGAAACTGCCCCTTTTTCACGTGCACCGCGCGCCCGGTAGCCGCGGCCGCCAGGAGCAGATCGGTCTGACGTGCGAGGAACGCCGGAATCTGGAGCAAATGGCAGACCTCGGCGGCGGCAGCAGCCTGGGCGGCCTCGTGGATGTCGGTGGTCACAGGCAACCCGGTCGTTCGATGCACCTCGTCCAGCAGAGCCAGGCCCCCTGCGAGCCCCGGCCCTCGATACGCCTTCACACTCGTCCGGTTGGCCTTGTCGAACGACGCCTTGAAAACCAACGGAACTGAACACTGCTGGCAAACCTGCTTGAGCGTTTGCGCAATCTCTAAGGTAATGGCCGAGTCTTCGAGCACGCACGGCCCGGCAATGACCAGAAGCGGCCGGCCCAAGCCGCACTGATAGGGACCGATCGTCACAGGGTTTTCAGGCACAATGGCACACAGTGGCAAGAGAAAGTGCTACAGGGTTCGCCAGATCGATCGACAAGCTACTAGGGAACAAATGACATTCCTTCTCACAGGCATCTCTCGTTCGCCGGCATCAGGACAGTCCAACATTTCGCGGCACAACAAGAGTCATGCGTTGCGGTATCGTCTCGATTTCCAATGGCAACACCCCCCCCGTGTCGCCATCCAACTGGTACGGCACCTCCGCGTCGGCCGTAATCGTCACGCGGCAAACCCGCCGCATCACAACGTCGCGCATCCGCCGATGGATTCCCAAACGAATCCCACCCACGTAACGCAATCCGTGCCACATCCCGCCGCGTCGGAACAGACAGGCATCCAGCATCCCATCCGTACCGTCGGCATCGGGCACAATCCGAAAACCTCCACCATAGCAGGGCAAGTTGAATACGAACAGCCACCGCGCCGTATCGCCGACCGTTGCACTTCCGGCCACGAGTTCAGAGTCCGAATCGTATGCAACCTGCATTGCCGGATAAGAATAAGTACGAACCGACTCGTAAATCGGTTTGAAATAATCGCGGCTGCGGATATGCCCCGTGCGTCGGGCATGAACGCGGCGGACCACGTCAGCGTCGAACCCGCAGCCGACCATCAGTAAGAACAATCGGCCATTCGCCCGGCCGGCATCCAGTTGGGTCACCCGGCCGGTTAGAAGCATCTGCCCCAGGGCCATCGGGGACCGAGACCAACCGACGTAGCGAGCCAGCAAGTTCTCGTTTCCCGACGGCAGCATGGCCAGAGGCAGCCCGGCAGGCGTCCGGTTCACCAGTTCTGCGGCGGTACCGTCACCCCCAATTCCGACCAGGGCGCGCAAGCGGCGTTGTTCGTGCCATCGAATGGCCGCTTCCGTCACGGCATCGAGCGATGTATCGACCTCAGCCGTGACCCCATGCTCCCGAAGCAGAGAGACCAACTCCTCCACCCGTTGGCTGGCCGAGCAGGCACCGGCGTTCGGATTGACACAAACGACCACTCGATCGGTGTCGGCCGGGGACGACTCTCCTGGGTGGTTCACAACGACTCCTCCGCAGATAGACACACCGGAAATAAGGGGCTTGCGCCAGGAAAGGCGTGCTGAGCGCCTCGAAACCGAGTCACCAGTATACTGCCCCGCCCATCGCCTTGCAGTACCCTTCTGCTGCAATTGTAGCAGAATTGCACAGGTCACCGGTCATCCTTGCCGTGCGGAATCTGGCCGAGGCCCTCCGCGAGTTCGAAACGCAAGTCTTTTGCTCCAAAGGACATAAGGAAATTCCTGCCGTTACATCCCAGAGAAGCCGGACAATTGGCACGATGTGTGCATTAGTCTCGACATCGGCGGGTGATGCCCGCCACACTACCAAGCTGGCCCGTGGGGCCTCTGAAGGGAATTGATCGAACGGTTTCCCTTGCCCTTACCGTTCGATAGGCCACTGTGTAGGTGGCGCTTCAGAGGCCCCTATTTTTTTCTTGCCCCCAGATAAGCTAGAGTTATATCGGGCCGGTGCCCTTCTGCACCGGGTCCATTGGTACCACGGCTTGCTGGAGGTGGCAATCATGGCCAAGACAGGCGATACGCCAGCCCCGATCGAAAACCCTCTTGCCCGAAACACCGAGAATTCCGTTCAAACGGATATCCCTTGGTGGCGTCATCTGCTCGACCCGAAGTGGCTCAGCCTGATCGTCGTGCTCGCAGTCGTTGTGCCGGGAACCGTTTTCGGCTTTTCCCGGCTTCGTTCCGCAGCAGAAAACGCCAACGACGATCAGGAAGAGGTCAGTATCGGGGAATTCCACTTCCTGGCGGACGCCAATGAACAGAATCCGATTGTAGGTGCGACTTTTTCGCTCCACCTGGCCTTCATCCCGGAAGCCAAAGCAACCGGATACGCGCGGCTGACCACGCACAAGTTCCGCGTCCAGCAGGATATTGAGCAACTGCTGCGTCAAGCGCATGGCGGCGATTTTGACGATCCGACGCTTGGGGACCTGAAACGCCAGCTCCAGGCACAGGTGAACGAGACTCTGGGAATCCGCGCCGTTTCGGACGTTATCGTGACCGATCTGAAGTTGCAGTATTCTCGTTCGACACCGCGATCGGAATCGGTTGATAGCGTCGCAGAAAACAAACCCTGGACCGACTAGCCCCTACTCTAGCAGACCAGGCCCCCCCGGACACCGCGTTTCTTGTCCGTTCATTCGTACCGGGGGGTTGCACACCAGAGGCCTCTTGGATAGACTCTTGTGCGATTCCTGCCTGAAGAACAGGGAAAAATCGTTTACCCCGAATTGACGTCGCGGCCGACATGTTCTAAACTAGGCCGTTTGGGCCTTTCCATGTCGTGTATCGCCAGCGTAGCTTCAATTGGCAGAGCACCGCATTCGTAATGCGGGGGTTGTGGGTTCGACTCCCACCGCTGGCTCTTGGCAATCCAGGTTCTCCTACGAGGGGTCGCCCAGCACGACGTGGTCGGGTTGCCGTTGCTTTCCAGGCTTTCCAGAAACTGGACCGGGTTGCTGCACCGTGCCGCCCGGCGAGGATACCAACAGGGCGTAGAGGAGTTCGTTTGATGCCGGAAACGGAAGCGTTCGACGTAAAGCAGGTGGTTTTGTACGATGGGTCTTTCGGCCCTCGCGAGATTGCCGAGTTGCAGCAGGCGATTGCCCACGACCATGCCGCCTTCCGTGCGCTGCGCGATGCGGTTGCCGAGCTTCAGAAACGAGAAAACCCGACTCCTGCGAGTTTCGTCCGCCTGGGAGTGTGCCTCTACCTGCTGGGCCGCTATTATGCGGCAATCGAAACCCTACAGAAAGGTGACGGCGGCGCTTTGGCGCACTTCTATCTGGCCAAGTCGTATGCAACGCGACACTTCTTTGACGAAGCGGTCGCAAGCTGGGACGCAGCCAAGAAAGCGGGCTACAATGCCGACGCCTGCATGCTCGGAAAAGCCGAAACCTTGCGGAACGCGGGCAACGCGAAGGGTTCGCTGGAAGTGCTTGATTCCCTTTCGGGCGCCGTCGAACAGACGGCCGAGTATCTCGCCCAGCGTGCGGCAACCGTTGCCGCGATTGGCGGGAATCCGACCGAAGTCATTGCCCTGTACGAACGGGCCGTGGAAGCCGATCAGGACCACGCTGCGGCCCTGTTCGGGCTGGCGGTGGAAAATGATCGTTACGGTAACGATGAGATCGCGATGGATCTCTACAAGAAGGCTGCCGATCGTTTTCCGGCGCACGTCGGCTCCCTGGTAAACCTGGGGATCTTGTACGAGGATCACGAACAGTTCGATCAGGCGGCGCGCTGCTTCCAGCGTGTTCTCGACGCGTTCCCCGGTCATCCACGAGCACGATTGTACCTGAAGGACACCCAAGCATCCGGCGACCAGTACTACGACGAAGACGCGCAGAAGAAACGCGATCGCATGAGCCAGGTGCTCAGCATTCCGGTTACCGATTTCGAACTGTCCGTCCGCAGCCGGAACTGCCTGCAGAAGATGGGCATCATGACCCTGGGCGACCTGTGCCGTTGTACCGAAAGTGAATTGCTGGCCAGCAAGAACTTCGGCGAGACGAGCCTGGTCGAGATCAAGGACATGCTTTACGCCAAGGGTCTGCACCTCGGACAATTCGCTCCGGAACGGCACGTGGCCGACGCGTTCGAGCCCGAGGCCCTCACGCCGGAAGATCAGGCCATCCTGAACAAGCCGATGACCGATCTGAATCTGTCGGTTCGCGCACGCAAGTGCCTGATCAAACTGGGCATCAGTACGCTTTCCGAGCTGATCCGCCGCACGGGCGACGATCTGCTCGAATGCAAGAACTTCGGCGTGACCAGCCTGAACGAGGTTCGCGAGAAGCTCGGCGCCTTGGGCCTGAAACTCCGCGGCGAGTAACCGCGAAACGCGGCCGAGTGGGGCAGGGCAGGGCGGTGCAGCCGCCGACTCCCGGGAAGGCTCGTTATGGCGCACGGCTCGTTTCGTTTCACCCTCCTGCACACCGATGCCCATTGCCGCGCGCGTCGCAGCCGCTTCCACACGCCGCACGGCGCTGTCGAGTTGCCGACCTTCATGCCGGTGGCTACCCTCGCTAGCGTGAAGGGACTGCAAATCGATGCGATTCGCGCGACCGGCACCCAAATGGTGCTGGGCAACGCGTACCATCTGGCATTGCGACCGGGCGAAAAGGTCGTCGAGAACCTTGGCGGACTCCACCGGTTCATGGGCTGGCACGGCCCCATCCTGACCGACAGCGGTGGATTCCAAATCTTCAGCCTCGCCCAGTGCACCCGCATCACCGAGTCGCACGCCACGTTCCGTTCGCACATCGACGGGCATGAGTTGCAGGTTTCGCCCGAACGCGCGGTTGAAATCCAGGAGTCGCTCGGCAGCGACATTGCCATGGTGCTCGACCACGTCGTGGCGTTGCCCAACGAATCGGACGTTGTGCGCGAGGCCACCGAACGTTCCGTCCGCTGGGCCCGCCGATGCCGCGACGCCGCACGGCGCGAGGATCAGGCCCTTTTCGGCATTGTGCAGGGGGGACTCGATCCGGAGTTGCGGCAATGGTGCGCCGAGCAGCTTACCGAACTCGACATGCCAGGCTACGCGGTCGGGGGCCTGAGCGTGGGCGAGCCGCCGGCCGAAATGTATCGGATTCTCGACGCCACCGTACCGGCCCTGCCGGCCGACCGGCCGCGCTATCTTATGGGCGTCGGGCGTCCGCAAGACCTGCTCGAAGCGATCCGGCGCGGCATCGACCTTTTCGATTGCGTCATGCCGACGCGCAATGGCCGCAACGCCCTGGCCTTCACCGATCAAGGGCCGCTTCGCCTGCGGAATCTCCAGTATCAGCACGACGATCGCCCGCTCGAGACCACCTGCCCCTGCCCGGCATGTCGGCACAGCCGCGCCTATCTTCGCCACCTGTTCGTCTCGCGCGAGATGCTTGGCCCGATCCTGCTCTCGCTGCACAACGTAACCTACTACCAGCGTCTGATGACGGACGCCCGGCAGGCGATTGTCGAAGACCGTTTCGAGTCGTTCTACGCCCGGAAGATGCAAGGCTGGCAGAGCGTGGCAACGACTTGTGCAAAACAACGAGGGCCAGCGTAGCGGCCACGCCGTGGCGACGCGACTGGAAAACGCACGAAGTAAGAACGGCTATTCTTGCCCGTCCTCGCCGAAATCGACCTCGATGGGCGGCATGCCGCCGTGGACGTCGTACTTCTGCCAACCGTACTTGTAGCGGCTGACCAGACGTTGCGCCATGGTGAAGTAGCGGCCCAGCTCCATCATATCTCCTTCATCCGGATCGGTGTCGCGGGGCCGGCCGACGTTGCGGGAGATGATGAGGATATAGTACTCGCCACGATCAGGTACGACCATGCTGAAATGGCCCTCTGCATCGGCGCGAGCGTACATGGCGCCCAGTTCTTCCAGCATTCGCAAACTCCGGAGCGAGTGCGGCGGATCGGGATCCTGCGGCCGAAGTCCGTGAATGGGAATGGGCGCCTCGGGCACAGCGTCGACCGGCAGAGCCACGATAACGGCCCGCTCGTCGCCGGCAAGGCGTTGCGGCTCCGGCCTGTAGACAACACGCCCTTCCACAAGCGTCCGCTCTCGCAGCGCCTCCTGATGCTCCAAGGTCAATTGCAGAGTCGCATTTCCCCGGCCGATGAAGTACCCCGTCGCGAAGAACACCAGGGCCAGCACAACCACGAGCACGCCCTGAACGTAAAGCGTCCGTCGAGGGAAGAGGACCATCCCGCCGGGCACGGCCGGGCCGGCCGGCTCGTCCGAGGGCTCGGCAGGCGATACGGGAGGCGCCTCAGGAGGCAGGTCAGGCGTATTGGACTTCGGCAGAGCTTCCTGATCCCCCGCAGATTTCCCAGCAGGCTTCTGGTCCCGAAACGATGACGGCTTCGGCGAGGAGGTCGCCTTCTGTGAAGTCGCCGCCTTTCGGGATGGAGAGGCTTTCCGACGCTGGCGTCGGGGTGCGACTTCAACCGGCTCCGGAGCATCGTCGTAGATGGCGAACTCGTCTTCCGCACCAACAGCCGTGGACGCGCTGCGACCGGCGCCGGCACGAAGGGCGTTGGCCGCCGCAGCGGCCTCCTCACTCGGGACCATTTGCGAGAAGCCGCACTTGGGGCATGCAATTTCGCTACCCACCTTGCGGCTGGCAATCCCAAGCAGTTGGTTACAGCGCTGGCAATAAAATCGGACCGACATAACGATCGCGTAATGAGCACGGTTTTCCTTCGCGTCCTTTCCACCGGACGACGCCTCCATCCTCTTCCAGAGTACCACCCAACAGTGCGAACCGCCAGGATCACACCCCACAGAGGGAAGGCCCTCCCGCCCAATTCAGCGCCCCTGGGCGATGTTGTGAGGACAACTGGAGAACCGCCAGGATCAACCGTCCGGGTCTTCGCGCCAATGCTCGCGATCTGCACGGGACGGATGCTTCCGCACTTCCGCCTCGACAAGTACCCGGATGGCCAGCAAGAAAACCAGAGCAATCAGAGAAATACACCACAGGACGCCGATCCCCCAACTCGCGTACACGAGCACCTGGGCGCCCGTCGAATCGCCCATGGCTCGGAGCAGTGCAGAGAGCACCAGAACAACACAAGCCGATGCCGGCAGGATAGCGGCCCCGCCCAACAAGAACAGCAGGATACCACGTGAAGTCGATCGATAGGTCATGGCCGGACAGTTCGAGGAGATAGACAAAAGGGCGGACGACACCCCCAAAGCGAGAGCACCTACCCGGGCAACCCTCCGCGGAAACGTCCCAACCCTTCCAATTCTCCCAATCCGCAGACTCCGTGTCAAGTATCCACACGGACTGAGTGGGTAGAATTGCAGCTCGCTGCCATTTCCTTCCTTGACACGCGAGGACTCTGCCACACAATGGAGGTAGAAAGGGTCTTCCGGATACAGAGGAGTTCCATGTACCGCCCACATTGCCATCGAGAAACCCTCCTTCTAGTGGCCGTCATCCTGCTCGGCGGACCAGTTCCACTTCGCGCCGCGGAATTGCTGATGAAGGACGGCCGCGCGATCGATGGCCGGTTGGCCCAGGTTGCGTCGTTGGCTGGAATCCCGCAGCCCCATTCGGCCGAAGGGGAAGGGCCTGTCACCCTGATCGTCCTGACTGACGACGACTTGCGACGCACGTTCGTGCCGCGATGGCAGATCCAAAGCGTGCGCCAGGCAGAAGCAGGCGCCGCCGGCGACGAGAAGTTCCTCATCCGCCAGCGGGCGATGCGACAGGGCAGAACCGTGCAGACCGTCGGGCCGATCATGCAACTGTCGCCTTTCGACGAGTTCGGCCGACGCATCCTGAAGATGAATACCCACTCCGGACCGGTCGACGTGGTGCAAGGGATTACGGAACTGACCCCGGATTGGGCGAAGGTCGAAGGCCTGACCCACGTCTGGGACATGCGCATCGCGACCAGTTCCATTCCATCAAGCGTTCTCGGTAATATCCTGCAGAAACAGATCGACCCGGCAAACGTCGATCACCAGAAGAAGGTCGCCCGTTTCTACCTGCAAGCGGAACGATTCTCGGACGCGCGTCAGGCGCTCGAAGCCATCCTTGCCACCGCGCCGGACAACGCCGAACTGCGGGCCCAGCTCGACCCGTCCATCCGAGCGCTGCGTCAGATGAGCGCACAACGGTTGCTCAAGGAGCTTCAGCTCCGGCGCGACGCCGGACAGCATCGTCTGGTCTACGCGCGGTTGGAGTCCTTCCCCTCGGAAGACGTTGCCGGCGAGATTTTGCAGGCAGTCCGCGAGATGATGGACGAATACGGCCACATTCGCGAGGAAGGCAAAGGCGTCCTGGCGCAGATCGACGCGCTAGCCGAGAAGGTGACCGAGCCCCAAACGCGCACCAACATCCAACCGGCGCGCCAGGAGCTGAAGTCGGAACTCAACCTCAACACGCTCACGCGCATGGCTGCATTCCGTCAACATGCCGACGACGATCAGCTTCCGCCGGAGCAGCGGCTGGCACTGGCCATCAGCGGATGGATTGTGGGCAGCGACATGGCGACGCTGAACCTTCCGGTGGCGTTGTCTCTGTACCGGGTTCGGGCGATCGTGCGGGAGTTCATGAACGAACCTGTGCTCATCCACCGTCAGCGGTTGATGGCGAAGCTGGGCTCGGAAGAAGGCGCGTCTCCCGGGCTTGTGGCGGCCATCCTCCGAAACATGAAGCCGCCCTGCGAAGTGACACAGCCGCGCGCCGAAGACAAGCCTGGCCTATTCGAGTTCGAGGTTGCCGGTCTGGGCGGCAATCCCCCGGTGCAATACCTGGTGCAAACGCCGCCTGAATACGACCCGTATCTCCACTATCCGACCATCCTCACACTGCACGGGGCCGGTACCTCGGCCGAACAACAGATCGACTGGTGGGCCGGCGGCTGGACGGAAGGCGGATGGCGCGCGGGGCAGGCGACACGTCACGGATACATCGTCGTCGCCCCCAAATGGACCACGGAGCATCAGAAGAAATACGCCTATTCCGCCCGAGAGCACGCCGCGATTCTGGACTGCCTGCGCGATGCATGTCGCCGGTTTGCAATCGATATGGACCGCATTTATCTGACAGGTCACTCGATTGGCGGAGATGCCGCTTGGGATCTGGGCCTCTCGCATCCCGACCTGTGGGCCGGCGTCATGCCCATTGCCGCAAAGGCCGACCGGTATTGCGCCCACTACTGGCAGAACGCGAAATATGTCCCCTTCTACTGTGTCTTCGGCGAGTTGGACAGTGCCGCCTTGCTGGCACACAACGCCCAAGACCTCGATCGCTACTTCCGTAACAACTACAACGTGACGGTCGTAGAATACCTGGGACGAGGCCACGAGGACTTCTCCGACGAAGTCTTGCGTCTGTTCGATTGGATGGGCCGCTTCAAACGCGACTTCTTCCCACGCGACTTTGAATGCCGAACCATGCGGTCTTTCGATAGTTTCTTCTGGTGGGTTGAACTGGCGGGACTTCCGAGCGGATCGCAGGTAGATCCGGTCGACTGGCCGCCCTCGCGCGGCACCCGAGCCGCAACGGTCAACGCGTCGGTCACGGCAACCAACGGTCTGCGGGTGAACTACCGCGGCGCCCCGGTCACGGTTTGGGTTTCGCCGGAGCTGGTCGACATGAACGAGCAGATCAACATTGTAGTGAACGGCCGCCGCATACACACCAACGATCCGTACATCCAGCCGGACCTGTGGACCCTTCTGGAAGACGCCCGCGCCCGCGGCGACCGGCAGCATCCCTTCTGGGCCAAGGTGGAATCGGGGCAGTAATCGGCCTCAGTCGCCGCCAAGCCCGTATTGATCCAGCTTCTTGCGAAGCGTGGTGCGGTGCAAGCCAAGCCGGCGCGCGGCCGTTGCGCATTGGTTGTGGCTCTGCTGCATGGCAACCTTCAGCAACGGCGGTTCCACCAAGGCCAGAAGCTCCTCGTAGAGATGATCGGGCTGTTCTTCGCCGGCAAACCGGTTCCGCGCCCATTCGCACAAGATCGTGCCGATCGCATCGGTTTGCACGTGACGGGCCACAACCGTAGCCGGCAACGGAGGCGGCAGGTGATTGACGCCAATGGTCCCGCCTCGCGCCAGGACCAGGGCGTGCTCAATCGCATTGCGCAGTTCTCGCACATTGCCATGCCAGGGCATGCGCTGAAGTTCCGCGATCGCTTCGGCCGAAATGGCCGGCATCGCCAGGCCGGCCTTGTGGGCCAGGGTAGCCATGAAATGCTCGACCAGCGGACCGATATCCTCCCGCCGATTGCGAAGCGGGGGTAATTCGATCTCGAACGTCACGAGCCGGAAGTACAAATCGTGCCGGAACTCGCCCCGGGCAACCCGCTCGGAGAGGTTCTGGTGCGTGGCCGAGACGATCCGGAAGTCGGACTTGACCGGGCCAGTCGCACCGACGGGCAGGACCTCGCCATGCTCCAGGGTCCGCAGCAACTTCACCTGAATCGACGGCGGAATATCAGCCACCTCGTCCAGGAAGATCGTGCCGCCGTCCGCCTGCTCCAGAAGACCCTTCCTAGCATCCTCCGCGCCGGTGAAGGCGCCGCGGACATGGCCGAACAGTTCACTTTCGGCCAGCGATGGATTGAGCGACGCGATACTCACGGCCACAAACGGCCCGGCCGCGCGCCGGCTGTACTGATGGATCGCGCGGGCAGCCAGTTCTTTGCCGGTGCCGCTCTCGCCTCGCAGATGAACGCAGGCATCGGAGGCGGCGACCAGGGCAATCCGTTTGAACACCTCCTGCATCGGCGGCGCCGCGCCGACCATCTTCATTTCGTCCGGGGCCGCGGCAGACGCAACGGCCACCCCGGCTTTCTCTCGCTCGTCCAGCGCCCGCTCGATGACGCACTGGGCCGTCTTCAACTCGAACGGTTTGGTCAGATAGTCGAACGCCCCGTTCCGGACGGCCGTCACGGCGGTGTCCAGTTCTCCGTAAGCCGTAATCACAACGATGGGAACACGGCCAAGCCGTTCATGAAAGTGCTGCATGGCCGTCAGCCCGTCCATTCCGGGCAGCCGTACGTCCAGCACCACCACATCCGGCCGCGTCGTCTCGGCCAGCCGCAGCCCTTCCTCGGCAGAGGCCGCCGTATCGACGGAAAGCCCCATACGTTCCGCCAGCTTCGAGAAGCCCCAACAGATGCTCTGTTCGTCGTCAACAATCAGAAGATGCGCCATAGTAACGCTTTCGGTCATTTCGCCCGGATTATTCCGCGCCGCGGTACAGAAGCCGGATTATCGGGGATGCCGCCCCCATTTTCAAGGATCCGTGCAGGCGGGCAGCCGCACCGTAAAACAGGTCTGGTCATCGCGGCGCCGCCAGGTGATGACGCCCTTGTGGGCTTCGACCACCTGGCGTGCGAAGTAGAGCCCCAACCCGGTTCCGTTCGGCTTCTCGGTAACGAACGGTTCAAACAGCCGCTGCGCAACCTCGTCCGCCGGACCGGGCCCCGAATCCACGACACGAACCTCCACCCAATCGTCCGAATCGCGCGCCGTCTCAATCGCGACGTGTGCGCGCACGCAGTCCGGCCGCTCCACCGCCTCCACTGCATTGAGCACCAGATTCATCAGCAACTGCACCAGGGCATCCCGATCGCCCAGAACGTGGACCGCTTCGGACGCCTGCCGAACCTCGATCTCCACCTTGGCATGATCGCACGTCGGCTGCACCAGTTTGACCACGTCGGCCACAACCGCGTCGATCGCAACGGCATCAGGCTGCACGGTTGAATGACGCCCGAGCGTCATAAACCTCTGCAGGTACGATTCCATAAGCTGCAACTGCCGAAGGGCCACGGCAATTCCTTCCGCGCCGTCCGGATCATGGAACGGTTCGATCAGTTCCAGCGCCATGCGGGCGCCGGTGGCCGAATTGCGCAGTTGATGCGCCATGCCCACACCAAGCTGGCCCAACGTACGCATCCGCTCATTCCTTCGCACCTCGGTTTCGTACTGCGACAGACGCTCCGTCATACTGTTGATCGACTGAGTCAAATCCGCGAACTCGTCGTTGCGGTTCGGAATGGTGATCGGCTCGAAACAACCTGCGGCAATCGACTCGGCCTGGTTGCGCAGCGCGCGAATCGGCCGCACGAAATGCCCGGCGACCAGCGCCGAAACGAGCACGGCGAAAAGCGACGTGATGGCTCCGGCCAGAAGAATGGGGGTGGCCACCTGGCGGGCCACCGCCCACCAGCGTTCGCGCGGATACAGCACCACAAGCCATCGAACCCCGGCATACGGATCGCGCCCGATCCGGGGCACAACGTCGATGAAGAATTCGCGGCCGCGCAGTTGCACCACGTTTCCTCGTGAAAAACGTTCGGCAGGTGCGATCTCTCGGTCATCAGGCATCAGGGATGCTACCCGGTCCGCGTCAACGGCAATGGTTGTATACAGCACGTGTTTCTGATTGTCGAGTACGACGAACTGGGCCCCCGAAAGACCGCTCACGTGGTCCAAGACGGTCTGGCTCAGGGGATAGTTGGCCGCGGTCAGCGTGCGCACGACCCGATCCAGGTTCTCGGCCTGGTATCGGCTCGCCTCTCGCACGGCCAGATAGGCGCTCGTCAGGCTGGTCAGTACGATCCCAAGCCCAACGACCCCCAACATGAGCAGTAGCAACTGGATTCGGACGGGCCACCGCACGGTACTGGCTCTTTCTGAAAATGCGTGAATACGTCGAGACACTGGGCGATTTGCACAATATACTCTACCGCGTGTCTCAAGCTATAATTAGTAAGGACTGCGCACAATGCAGTTTATACCGATTGTTCCTTCTTTGCCGAGGCCCCCCGGTGGCCCATTGCGCCTCGAATTCGACCGACTCGTCCTGGCTGCCCGATCCGTTGGCAGGCAGTACTGCAGACGATGTTTCGGCACGGGTGATCGAGCTGCCGCCACCGCCGGTGCTGGTCGAAAGCAAGGTGACCATCGAACTGCACGAGGACACGCCTGCACGGACCGGCTGGTTTCGCTGGTGCTCGTCGCGGGGCGTCGCGAGTTTTCTGGCAAGCTTCCTCTTCCATTTTGCATTGATCCTGAGTCTTGCGCTCTGGCTGCCGGTCGAGGAGACAGGGACGGGGGGTATCAACCTGATCGCCTCACTCAGTAACGACGAGCCGCTCGTGTTCAGCGATGACGTGCTGCAACCCTTGCCTTCATCGGAATCGGACCGGCTGCCCGGCGAAGCCCCGGTGATGGAACATGGATTTGACGGCCCGCAGATTCGCGGCCCGGCGAGCGAACGGCTGCCTTCCACGCATCCACGGCGTTCCGAGAGCCGGATGCCGGCCCAAGAGGCCGACTATTTTTTGCAGACCGATGGTGATGTATCGGGCGCCCTGGCGGGCCGCGGACAGAAGGCGCGGGCCGAACTCGCACGCACTGGCGGCGCAACGCCGGGAAGCGAGGATGCCGTCGAACGCGGGCTGCGATGGCTCATGACACAGCAGCGCGAAGACGGCAGCTTCAGCTTGCGCCATTTGCAGGGTTCCTGCCGAAACCCCGGTACGGAGGCGAGCACCACGGCGGCAACCGCCCTGTGCATGCTGCCCTATCTTGGCGCCGGCTACACGCATCTGGACGGGCCCTACCAGGATGTCGTACGACGCGGTATCTACTACCTCGTCCGCAGCGCCCGCCAGACGCCGCACGGCGCCGATCTGCAGAATGGTACGATGTACGCCCAGGGTCTGTCGGCAATCGCACTGTCGGAGACCTTCGCCATGACCAACGACCCGGCAGTGCGCGGGCTCAGCCAGGAGGCGGTACGGTTCATCGTCTTCGCCCAGAATCAGGAGACGGGCGGTTGGCGATACACGCCCGGCGCACCCGGCGATACGACGGTCACCGGCTGGCAACTCATGGCCATGAAAAGCGCGCAGATGGCCGGCCTGAATGTGCCCTCGCCCACGCTGGTCCTGGTCCATCGGTTCCTCGACCGCGTACAGTCGGACGGCGGTGCGAAATACGGCTACATGGGGCCCACGCCCGGCGATGCCACGACGGCCATCGGCCTTCTTTGCCGCATGTATACCGGTTGGCCACGCGACTACGACCCCCTGCATCGCGGCGTCGCCTACCTCGATTCGCTCGGACCGTCTAAGGGCAATATGTATTTCAACTACTACGCCACACAGGTGATGCATCACTACGGCCGCCAGCCGTGGCAGCGGTGGAACCCCGTCATGCGCGACTACCTCGTGGCCACACAATCGGACCAGGGCCAGGAGTCCGGAAGCTGGTACTTTCCCGACCGGTATGGCGATGCAGGCGGACGGCTGTACAATACGGCTATGGCCATAATGACGCTCGAAGTGTATTATCGGTACATGCCGCTCTATCGCGAGCAGGCCGTGACCGATGCCTTCTGACGGCCATGACCGCGGCAACCAGGTGGTCTCCCTGGGGGAATCCCGCCGTACACCGAGATTTTTGATAGGGCGTTTTCGCCAGAACCGTCTATGCCACTCCATCCACTGCTCCACCGCTGGCTCGCTCACACCGCACAACAGAAGCTCCGCGAGCGGATGGCCGACGCGCAACGGCAGGCCGATACACCGCCGGAGACGTGCGACGTCGCCATCCTTTTTGCCTTGGGAATCGAGGCCGGCGGATTCATCGACCGAATGGAAGAGCGAATCGCCCTGCGCGGCCGAGGGTTCACCATCCGTCTGGGCGCCCTCCAGTCGCAACGGGTGGCCGTTGTCACAAGCGGGGCCGGAGCCGACAACGCCGCCCAGGCGACCGAGGCCGTATTGGATGTCCACCGGCCGCAGTGGATCGTCTCCGCCGGATTCGCCGGAGGACTCAAAGCAGGTCTTCGCCGTAACGACATTGTCATGGCCAGCCGCGTTGCCGACCGGGAAGGTCACCAACTGCAAATCGACCTATCGGTGGACCCGGCCGAGTTGGAAAGGCATCCGGGCGTACACGTCGGGCGCATCCTTTCGGTCGACCGCCCCATACGCAGCCCGGAGGAGAAGGCGTCGCTGGGCGAGCAGTACGAAGCCCTGGCCGTCGACATGGAGAGTCTCGCCGTGGCGGAAACCTGCCGCCGGCGGCAGGTTCGTTGCCTTGGCGTCCGCGTGGTCTACGACCCGGTTGACGAACGTCTTCCGCGTGACGTCGAGACTCTGCTGGCCCAGCCCACAACCGCCACCCGCTTAGGCGCCGCCACGGCCGCCGTATTCCGTCGCCCTTCCAGCCTGAAAGACCTCTATCAGCTTCGCGAGAACGCGCTGATCGCCTCCGAGCGCCTTGCCGTCTTCCTCACCGGCGTCGTCGGGCAACTGAACGTCATGCCCGGGGAAACGGCTCCTGACGGTTGACAAGCAATTGCTCAAGCCGTGCAGCAAAAGGACCTCTTTTCATGATCCGTCTTGTCACAATCCTCGCACTGGCAGTGCTTCTGGTCCTTGCCGCCTTGACTGCCTTTGGAAGCACTGGAGGCTGGTTGGCAGGCGCCTTGCTGATAGCTATTGCGGTGACGTGGCGACCGTCCTCTCACAAGCAGGACGGTACAGTTGACGATGCGAAGGAACAGGACGACAGAAAGCGGTCCGCCGCAACTTTAGGGGTGATATTGCTCGGTTTGGCCACTGTCCTGTTAGCGATCACGCTGGAGTGCGGCCCGCCGTTACTGTTTATCGCAGGCATTGTCATCGCCGTATTATGGTTGCTCCGACGTTCACCCCTTCCTGGCCAGATCGCAATTCTTCTGCTGATGCAATCGCAAGGAGATTCCCAGCCCCGCGTATACCATCATGGTAGTCGAGACATTTGCATCGGACATCGGCTGGATCGAGCCTCGCGACCTTTCGGTCGATGCGTTTATTGACGAGCTTGCTCCGGAACCTACGCTGATGGAATGGTGGCTCAAGCCGCCGTTACCCGACTGGCGTCGGCGCCCGTATGAACGCGGCATCATCATGTTCGACCAAAACGTCTACTTCGCCAACGGCGACCTCCCACCAAAAGACGCGAAGACGTTGGTACGTGCCGACGAACCTCGATACCGATTGCCCGCATCCCTGCAAGGGCGCAACCGTTTGCCGGCCATCCTAGCCGACTTTCCCATTTCAGAGAATGTCATTCGCGGAACCGGTTTCTTCACGCTCCTTGGCGCCACTATTGGTCTACTTCTGGCAGTCCGTGGGCGTGTTCCACTGTCTCCTGAATCTGAAGAGCCCGCTCCCAACTTCGCAGAGACATCCTGATCGCCTCTGGACGGCTTGCCGCCTTTCTCACCGGCGTCGTCGGGCAACTGAACGTCATGCCCGGCGAAACGGCTTCTGATGGTTGACAGGCTGACGACAAGCAGCCGTCGCAACTGGCGCATCCTCTGGATGGGTAGAATCGGCGAGTTACTCCAGCATCCGCCCCCTGTCGCCCAACCGCAATTCTGTTGCTCATCAGCTTCCGTAATCCGGAACTGCCGACAAAGCCACAAGAGCACCGGTCAAGTGACAGTGGACCTTCCGACCATCCTGACCGATTGACTATAGACGGCCTTCTGCCAGATACTCTGCCGCGACGGCCGGCGGGTACCGTCCAATACTCTGAAGTACACGTCGCTCCAGAATACGCTCCAATTCATTAATCCTGAGCACGCGTACGGTCGCCTCGCCGATTAGTGTTCGAGGTTCGATGACAACCCCGTTCAACTGAAAATGCTCGATCCACCGGTCACTACGTGGATTGAATAAGCGAATGAACTCGCCTGTGCTAGACGCAACAGAGCCGATATCACTTCCTTTTGCGCGATTACAGCACGTGCAGGCATACGACAGATTGCCTGCGTCGGTAACTCCGCCGTGCTTCTCTGCGATGATGTGATCAACTTGACAACCCAAGTAGGTATCATCTTCGTGGATCAGGCAGTATTCACAAAGACGACGTGCCCGTGACTCGACGAGGCGACGCAGCTCAGCACGAACATAGCTGGTCATTGTGCACAGAGGGTTCGAGCGCGAGCCTTGGCCAACCGCATCAGGTGTTCCATCTTCAGGAAGTGATCAAGTTCCGACAACTCCTCAGGTGTCAGCCCCACGGTCTTTTCCTTGCGGATCAAGTCGGCGATGCAGTCCTTCGCCTGCTGCGAAGCCTCGAATCTCGCAACCGAATCGGGCGTCGTTCCCGCAGCGATGAATTCCACGATCTCATCATAGGCTCGAATCATAGATTCATCATAACACGCAGCGCAACGAGCGCCAACACACCCCCCTTCAAAGGGGCACCCGAGTGCTTTTCTTCCATTCTGTGTGCAGTTCTAGCGCGACAAGAGCCTCTCTTGCCCCTTTTCGAACCCGTTTATGCCTGCTCCTCATTGCAGCTTCGAGGCAGGCACTAGCTGTTTTCGCTGCGACGCCCATTGGAGACAATCGCCTAACTCGTAGCGACACCGTACCGTTCAGTCGCTTGCATCCCCATGGCGTCAAGACCAGGGCGGTCTTCCCACTCGGCTGGAATCTCGCCTCCACCACTCGCACCGTAGAGGGGGACTGGCAGGAGGGGCCGGGCGAAGGCATAATTGCGGTATTCTGATATTCGCGCCGGCACGATGGAAACACACATTCAGGAGGTTTGACCATGCAACGGATTGGACTTGCCGCGGTGGCGGCATTGTGGTCCTTCATAGCCCAGGCGGCGGAAATGGCGCCCTTTGTCATTCCGACGCAGCCGAACTCCGAATCCCAAATTGCTCTGAAATCCC
Source organism: Thermoguttaceae bacterium (assembly GCA_040772845.1). Taxonomy (GTDB): domain Bacteria; phylum Planctomycetota; class Planctomycetia; order Pirellulales; family Thermoguttaceae; genus PWXP01. The sequence goes on along the minus strand of JAXGXG010000001.1, from coordinate 737,623 downwards.
AATCCATCCCGGTCGATGCCCAACGGCTGGTCGTTCGCGACGGCCATTTCGCAATCGGTGATCGACGCGTGCGAATCTGGGGGGTGAATCTCAGCTTCGCTGCCTGCCTGCCGGAGCAGAAGGACGCGCCGCTCATCGCACGCCGGCTGGCCGATGCCGGGGTGAACAGCGTCCGCTTCCATCATATGGACAGCGCGCCGTGGCCCCGCGGGCTGTTCGATCCGAAGGATCCAACCCGCCTCGTCCCGGAAGCCCTTCAGCGACTGGACTACTTCATCGACCAACTGGCCCGCCACGGCATACGTGCGAATATCAACCTGCACGTCGGCCGTGTGGCCAGCCGGGCACTGGGAATGCCAGAAGCCAATACGCGATACGACAAGATCGTCGGCATCTTTACTCCGGAACTGGTGAAGGCGCAGGCCCAGTACGCCCACGATCTACTAGGCCGGGTGAATACGGTGCGCAAGGTCCGCTATGCAGACGACCCGGCGGTCGCGTTCGTCGAAATCACGAATGAAGACAGCCTGTTCATGTGGAGTGCCGCCCGTGATCTTCCCGAGCTGCCGGAATACTACGCGAACATCCTGCAAGCTCGTTTCAACGTCTGGCTGAAAGACCGCTACAAGACGACCGATGCCTTGCAGGCGGCGTGGTCGGAAGGGGCCGAACCGCTGGGCGACAACATGCTCGTCGATTCAACGTTTTCCATGCCCCAGCCGGAAGATCCTGCCGCCCTGCGCTGGCAGCTTGAACAGCATGGTGGTTGCCGCATGAAGGCTTCCGCACTTGCAGGTACGGCAGGCGTGCGGCTGAACATCGAGAAGGCCGACGATACCAACTGGCACCTGATGCTCAAGCAGGTGCCGATCCAGATCGGGGCGGGGCAGTATTATACGCTCATGTTCCGTGCGCGCGCCGACAAGCCGCGCCCGCTCACTTATTCCGTGGGGCAGAATCATGATCCGTGGAATAGTCTGGGGCTTGGCGGACGCGTAGAACTGACTCCCCAGTGGCAATCGTTCCGCTTCGGGTTCGTTGCCCAAGCAGATGAAGACCGTACGCGGCTGGCGTTTTCCTTCGGTGACGACCCTACTTCGCTGGAACTGGCCGATATCCGCCTATGTCCTGGCGGTCGGGAAGGGCTCCGGCCCGGTGAATCGCTCGAACAAGCCAATGTGGCCGTCTTCGCCGACACGGAGAGCGCCCCTCGCGAACAAGATCGCTGGCGATTCCTGACCGAGACCGAAAAAAGCTATTTCGACCGCATGTATCGGGTCATCCGCGACGAAGTCGGCTGCAAGGCCCTGGTAACCGGCACCATCGTATTCGGCCCCTGTGGCCAGTACGCCCAGACCGACATGGACTTCATCGACGCCCATGCCTACTGGCAGCATCCGCGGTTTCCAGGCCGCCCCTGGGATCAAGGCAACTGGGTTGTGAACCAGTTGGCCATGGTCGATCATCCCGACCGTGCGACTCTACCGCGTCTGGCCGCAGAACGCCTGGCCGGCAAGCCGTTCACCGTCAGCGAGTACAACCACCCGGCGCCGAACGACTACCAGGCGGAATGCATCCCCATGCTGGCCGCCTACGCCGCCGCGCAAGACTGGGACGGCATCTGGCTCTATACCTACAGCCACGAAAGCGACGTGCATCGCGAGCGGCTCAACTCCTATTTCGACATCGACCAGAACCCGGCCAAGTGGGGCTTCATGCGGGCCGGCGCCGACATCTTCTTGCGAGGCGCCGTGCCGCCGCTTCCTCGCACGCGGCAGGTCGCCATCGCCCGATCGGCCGGCAGACTGCTGGACGACCTGATCGCCTTGCATCGCGAGCACGACCGCGACATGCTCGCCGTCGCCGCCGCCTGCAATCCGCTCGCGTGGCAGGACCTGCTCACCCATCGGCTGGCCTTGGCCCATCGAGGCGAAACGACGACGCTGACGCACCAAGTGGCGAAGCCGCCAACGCTGCGATGGGATATAGTGGAAGGGCAGGGGACCTTCGCCGTCGAGGCGGAAGGCGCTCGCGTCCTCGTGGGCCATGACGGCTCGCAAGGCGCTGGCATTTCGCTCGCCGCGCCGAAGTTCGCCGTCATCACCATGACGGCACTCGAAGGCCGGCAGCTCGACGCATCGAAATCCGTGCTCGTTACCGCGTGCGGCCGCGCGGAGAACACGAGCATGATCTTCGCGGAAGATCGCACGACCGTCGGCCGCAACTGGGGCGAGCCGCCGGTATGCATTGAACCCGTTACGGCCACGATAACACTACCCAGCGGCAAATGGCGTTGCCACGCCCTGAAGCCAGACGGCACCCTCGGTAAGGAAGTCCCGGTCCACGCCTCGACCGACGCCGCCCCGACTCTCAACCTCGCCCCCGAATACGCCACCATGTGGTACCTACTGGAGCGCGAGTAACCAACCACCAACCACCAACCACCAACCACTAGCAACTAGCAACTAGCAACTGGAAACTAGCAACTGACCATGAACGATTCCCTGTTTTCCGTCAAAGATCAAGTTGTGTTGGTTTCCGGCGCAAGCCGCGGGATCGGCAAGGCGATTGCCAAGGGTTTTGCCGATCGCGAGGCCACGGTGATCATCACCGGCCGCAACCAGGAGACGCTTGCACAAACGGCCGCCGAACTCGCGGCCAACCGCGGCAACGTCCATCCGAAGGTGTGCGACGCCGCCAATAAGGCGGACCTCGACACGCTCGTCGAGGAGATCGTCGCCGAGTTCGGCCGGATCGATACGTTGGTCAACTGTGCAGGCGTGAACAAGCGGATGCCGGTGGAGGACTACGACGAGGCCACCTATGACTTCATCACGAACGTGAACATTCGCGGCGCGTTCTTCCTGGCCCAGGCGGTCGGCCGCCGGATGATGGGGCAGGGCAGGGGGGCCATCATCAACATCGACTCGCTCAACAGCGACCGCCCGCTGAGTCACGTCACCCCTTACGCCATGAGCAAGGCCGCCATGCGCCAGATGACGCGATGCCTGGCCATGGAATGGGGGCCGCGCGGCGTGCGAGTGAACTCGCTCGGCCCCGGATTCACGCTGACCGACCTGACCCGCCCGCTCTGGCAGCGCGACAAGGCACTCGAAGCCTGGCGCGACGCCAATACGCCCATGCGACGGATCGGCACGCCCGAAGACATGGTCGGCACGGCCATCTTCCTTGCGTCCGATGCGTCCGCGTTCGTCACGGGGCAGGTGATCTACGTCGATGGCGGCATCACGTGCGGACTCCTCTGGCCCATTCAGTTGTGAGTACCTCGCCAAAACGAACGGTCACGCCAATGTTTCAAGCATTCGAGTACGCGTTCCGCGCATTCCAACAAGCTGGAGTGGAAGATCCCCTGCTGGAAACGCTGCGCCTGTTCGACGTACTTTCCGCCGGCGCAATTCGCAAGGCAGCCGCCGCCGGCCTTTCGCAGGCGGAACTCCAGTCGCTTATGGCGAAACGGAAGGAGGGCGTGCCCCTGGAGTACATCCTGGGCAAGGCCGTCTTCATGGACCTGCAACTTGATTGCGCGCCCGGTGCACTCATTCCGCGCGAAGAGACGGAACTGCTCGCGCGAACCGCCCTCGGCCTGATTAAGGACAGGCAGGCCGCCCAACCGAACGCGCCCGAGCCACGACTCACCGTTCTCGACATGGGCACCGGCAGCGGCAACATCGCCGTCGCCCTGGCCATGCACGCGCCGGATGTCCGCGTGCTGGCCAGTGACGTCAGTGAGGCCGCCGTCGCCATCGCCCGTCGGCAGGTGGCCAAGTTCCGCCTGGAGGATCGCGTAACGGTCTTCCACGGCGACTTGTACGAGCCGCTTCTCGCGGCTGGCTGGCAGGGGAAAGTGGACATCATCGCCTGCAATCCACCTTATCTGCCCACCAGCACGCTGGCGAAGCTTGCGAAGGAGATTGCCGACCACGAACCGCACGTCGCCTTCGACGCCGGGCCCTACGGCATCAACATCTTCCGCCGCCTGATCACCGGCGCGGTCGATCTACTCACCCCGGACGGCATCCTGGTCTTCGAGATCGGCGCCGGGCAGGAGAAGCTCGTCACCCGCTTGCTCGAAGGTTCCGGGCAATACGCGAACATCGAACACCACCGCGACGCCGCGGGTCAAGTGCGCGTGATAAGCGCCCGGCACATCGGCGGTGGTTGACAACCAGATGAAGACCAAGCACATCATGAAACTCGACGCATGGGTCGTTCTGATCGCGGTCATCGTCGCGGCATCGATGTTTACTGCGGCAGCATTCGCGCCAAACGAAATACCATTGCCGGCAATGTCTGACGATATGGAAGTTATGTTCTTGTTGGCGTGGACGATTGCGGCCTCTCCACTTGCGTTTGCGATGCCTTGCGTGCAAGCCAGCTTCTTTGGCCGAATGTGGAGAGTACCTTACCACGCCTATCTCATGCCGCGTTGGATGATCCGGCTTTGTATCGCAATGATGGCGGGACAGGTGGCGGCCCTCTTAGCGCTGGCCGTCGTGTTCAATCATCGTCTCTTCTGGCTCGCCGGCTCGATGCTGTTGGTAGGCGGGGTATTCTGCGCCGGCGCATGGCGGCGGTTGAAGAAGCCCCCTTGTACGGAATTCGTAATCCGGCTGTGGCCGCGCTTGTTCTACCGGCTGTAGCGGACTGCCCGCGCACCAAGAAGGCCACCGCGCGGGCTCGTCCCGCCAGAGCCGTGGTCCGTCAGCTATAGCCTGTCCGTCAGCTACCCCCGGCTTGCACCCGGGCTGCGGGACAGCGACAATGGCTGGAAATCCCCACCGGAGAACCCACCATGAGCCTAGCCATCTACCTCCCCACCGTATTGGCCGCGATTCTTGGGGCCGATCATGTTCTGGACAGTATGCAGTATGCCGATCCGGCCGCCGCGCGCGAGGCGTGGATCGCCGCGGAAGGGACGCCGCCGGTCGAAGTGCAAGCGGACGGCGCTGGCCGGGCCGTCGTGGTGCGAGTTCCCTTCGCCGAGAACAAGAAGCTGACTCGCGCGGTGGTCGATCAGCGAGTGCAGCTCGATCTGTCCGAGCCGGGTGCGTTTGCACTCGACGTGGCGATTGACGAACCGAAAGCGGTCAATGGTATCACGCTCTACTTCCGAAGCGGCGGCGGCTGGTATGGCTGCGGCGCAAGCTTGCGAGGCAGCGGCCGGCAGACGCTGCGGTTTCCCAAGAACCGGTTCCGGACCGAGGAACGCCCGGCCGGTTGGGAGAAGATTGACGGGATCCGCATTGCCGCCTGGCGCGGCCAGGACCTCGATGCGAGGCTCGTGCTGCACCAGCTTCGCGCCACCACGCACGAAGTGGCAGTGATCCTGCCGGCCGAGGACAGTGAGACGTCGGCAGGCGAACTGCGGGCGGCGCAGCAGTCGGCCGATCAGATGATGGACGCACTCGTCGAACTGGGCCTGGAGGCAGACGCGATTCCCGAGTCCAGCGTTGCGGCAGGCGCCCTCGGCGCGCGCCGCGTGGCCATCCTGGCGTACAACCCGCGAATGTCGGCAGAGACGATCGGCGCGCTTGTGCAATTCGCCGAAGGCGGCGGCAAGGTGTTCCTCTGTTACCACCTGCCGGCCCCCCTGGCCGCCACCCTGGGCTTCGCCCCAGGCCAATACGTACACCCGGAGCGAGGCACGCTGGCCGAGGTCCGATTCCACGCGGACACCGTGCCGGGCCTGCCGTCGGCCATGAAGCAGGCGTCGTGGAACATCACGGTTGCCGAACCTGCGGGGCAGGGGGCGCGGGTCATTGGCCACTGGCACGACGGTTCAGGCAAGGCGACGCCCTGGCCGGCCATGCTGGTGAGTGATCGCGGGGCCTTTTTCAGCCACGTCCTTCTTTCAGACGATCCGCCGGCAAAGCTCCGCATGTTGGCCGCGGTGCTGGGGCAATTCCATCCGCCGCTATGGCAAACGATGGCCCGCGCGGCACTCCAACGAGCCCAACAAGTCGGCCACTGCCGCTCCATCGAAGAGCTTCGCGAGGTGGTCGAAGCCTCGGACGACGCCGAGGCGGCGCGGCTGTTCGAAGCGGCCCTGGCCCAGCGTACTCGCTCGGAACAACTACTCACCTCCGGCGAACCAGCCGCGGCGGTCGAAGCGGCGAGCGAGAGTCGGCGTCTGGCGGCCGAGGCGTACATGCGAGCGCCGTCCAGCCCGGCCCGCGAGGCCCGCGCCGTCTGGAACCACTCGGGCATGGGCGCCTATCCGGGCGACTGGGAGAAGTCAGCCAAGGTCCTGGCGGACAACGGGTTCAACATGATCCTGCCCAATATGCTCTGGGGCGGGCTGGCCCACTACGCGAGCGATCTTCTGCCGCGTAGTCGCACCTTCGAGGAGCATGGCGACCAGATAACCCAATGCTGCGCCGCCGCGAAGAAGCACGGGCTTGAGGTTCACGTGTGGAAGGTAAACTACAACGCCCAGAACGCACCGAAGGAGTTCTTGGATCGGATGGCAAGGGAGGGGCGGCTTCAGTACGACGTCAAAGGCGAGCGGCATGACTGGCTGTGCCCCTCGCATCCAGACAACTTCAAGCTGGAACTCGAAAGCATGATCGAGGTGGCTCGCATGTATCCGGTGGACGGCATCCACTTCGACTACATCCGCTATCCCGGCCGAGAGTCATGCTACTGCGACGGCTGCCGCGCGCGGTTCGAGGCAGCCAGTGGCAAGAAGGTGGCGAACTGGCCGCGAGACTGCCACTCTGGCCCGCGGAGCGACGAATACAACGAATGGCGATGCCAGCAGATCACCAACCTGGTCGCGGCCGTCCACCGCGAGGGCAAGAAACTCCGGCCGGAACTTGCCATCTCGGCCGCCGTGTTCGGCCATTACCCGGGCTGCCGCGAGTCGGTCGCCCAGGATTGGGTCGCATGGGCCGAGGCCGGCTACTTGGACTTCCTGTGCCCCATGGACTATACGGATAGCGACGAGCAGTTCTCCAACCTGGTGGAGAACCAGTTGAAACTGGTCGGCAAACGAGTGCCGGTATATCCAGGCATTGGCGCGTCGGCCCCCGGGCTTGATCCGGACCGCGTGGTGGGGCAAATCCTCCACGCTCGCCGGCTGGGCGCGCCAGGGTTTACCATTTTTGAGTTCAGCGCCCGCACGGTCGATACGATGGCGCCCGGTGTCGGGCTCGGCGCCGGCCGGCAGAAAGCAACGCCCAGGTAACAGGTCTATCTCGTTCAACGGTGGTCAAGAACAACCGCATACGATCAACGAAAGGAGCACGTCTTGGGAACTGAGGGGTATCGACGTTGGGTGCCGGCACTGATCATTGGCCTGATCCTGTGCCTTCCGGTCCTCCGTTGGCTGCTGGGTGGCGCCGTGCAATACGGCCTGCCGGAATCCGTTCCGGCAAGTACGACCTCCCCGCCACCGGAGCGATCCGAATAGCGATCTTCACGGCCACAACCACCGTGCCACTGCCATCCCGACAGTGCCCGTTTCAAACGGTTCTTGCCGTCTGTGCCGCGGAAGACGAGTCCGCGAGGACGATTCCTCCAAACAGCAAACCACCGCACAGACGGGCCGCGACGCTCCAGGCAGCAAGAAACGAGAACACATTCACTGCCGAGACGGCAGTGCCACCCCCCGTCCACGAAGCTGGCCAAGACTTGCCCGCCGTAAGGCTACCGGCTACACTGGAAACATAGCACTCACTGCCTTCCGGAGAACTGCTGCCATGTCCTGCCATCGCCGAGAATTCCTGCGAACGGCCGGCCAATTCGCGCTGACATCAACCGTGTTGACCGGCGCCATGCGAGCCGTGGCCGAGGAGTCGAAATCCATGCCTATTGTTGACACGCATCAACACCTATGGGACCTCAGCCGTATCCAATTGCCATGGCTGGCGGGACGTGGGATTCTGGACCGGAGCTACGTGCCGGCCGACTACCTGAAGGCCACCAAAGACCTGAACGTGGTGAAGGCCGTTTACATGGAAGTGGCCGCGCCACCCGAACAACACCTGATCGAGGCCGAGTACGTACTCGACTTGTGCCGCCGCGACGATTTCCTCACCTGTGCCGCCGTGTTGGGCGCCCGGCCGGGCGAGCCGGGGTTCCGCAAGTACATTCTTCGTTTCAAGGACAACCCTTACGTCAAGGGCGTCCGTCAGGGCATGGGTGGCCCTGCATCCAAGCCGCCGTTCTTCCTCGAGAAGCCATTCGTCGACGGCATTCGCCTGCTGGGCGAGTTGGGCATGTCGTACGACCTCGTTCCGCCTCCCCATTGGATCCCCGCCGCAACTGAGCTAGTCGATCGCTGTCCGGACACCCGCTTCATCCTGGACCACTGCGGCAATGCCGACGTGAAGAACTTCATGGCGGCTGCGAAGAAAACGGATGCAGCGGCGCAGCAGTACGTAGACCAATGGCGGCGCGCCATTGCGGCCCTGGCCGAACGCGACCGCGTCGTATGCAAGATATCGGGCATTATCGCGCGCGTGCCTGCCGACGGTTGGAGCAGTGCCGATCTGGCGCCGATCGTCAACCATTGTCTGGACTGTTTCGGGCCGGACCGAGTGATGTTCGCCGGCGATTGGCCCGTATGCCTGCAAGGGGCCTCGTTCCGTCGTTGGGTTGAGGTGCTGCGCGAGATCGTGGCCGATCGCCCCGCCGCCGACCAGCGCAAGCTGTTTGCAGAGAACGCGATCCGGTTCTACGGGTTGGCCTGAGGCGGATTATTCCACCGTCACGCTCTTTGCCAGGTTGCGCGGTTTATCCACGTCGCAACCGCGTAGAAGGGCAATGTGGTATGCCAGAAGCTGCAGCGGGATGATCGAGACGATCGGTTGCAGGAAATCCTCGACGTTGGGCACTTCGATCACATCGTCGGCCAATTCGCGCGCCTGTGTGTCGCCTTGCCCAACCACGGCAATGACGGGTCCTCCCCGCGCCTTCACCTCCTGCAGGTTTGCCATGACCTTTTCGTAGACGGGTCCCTGCGGCATGAGGAAGACGCTAGGCGTCTTCTTATCGACCAGGGCGATGGGACCGTGTTTCATTTCGGCGGCCGGATAGCCCTCGGCGTGAATGTAACTGATTTCCTTCAGCTTCAGCGCGCCTTCCAGTGCCGTGGGAAAGTTGTACTGTCGGCCGAGATAGAGGAAGTTGGTGCATTCGGCGTATTTCTCGGCGATTTGCCGGACGAAATCGTTCGTCTGAAGCGCCTCGGCTACCTTTGCAGGCAGTTGTTGGAGCTGTTCGATCATGCGCAGCCCGGCATCGAAGCTGAGGTGGCGCAAGCGGCCGAAATACAGGGCCAGCATGGCGAGGACCGTGCACTGCGAAGTGAATGCCTTGGTGGAAGCGACCCCGATCTCGTGCCCCGCCCGAAGATAGATGCCGCCGTCCGACTCCTGGGCAATCGTGCTGCCCACCACGTTACACAATCCGAGCGTGCAGTAGCCCTTCCGCTTCAGTTCGCGCAGGGCGGCCAGCGTGTCGGCCGTTTCGCCACTTTGGGTAATGGCGAATACAAGCGGATGGCCGCACATGGGCGGATTGCGGTAGCGCAGTTCGCTGGCGTACTCGACTTCAACGGGGATCCGGGCCAAGGCCTCCATCTGATATTCACCCACCAGGGCCGCATGCCAACTCGTACCGCAAGCCGTCATGAGAAACCGATCCACCGTCCGCAACTCGTGCGAGGCCAGGTTCAATCCGCCGAACTTCGCCGTCGCCGCGTCGTGATCGATCCGGCCGGCCATGGCGGCACGAATCGTTTCCGGCTGCTCAAAGATCTCCTTGAGCATGTAATGCTCGAACCGCCCCAACTCCACCTGGCTCGAGTCGATCTCAAGCTGCTCCACCCGCGGGAGCACGCTTCCCTGGTCGCGGTGAATCACCCGCAGATCGTCCGCGGTGACCACAGCCAGTTCGTGCTCGGCCAAGTAGACGATCCGAGCCGTATGGCCGACCAGGGGAGAAGCATCGCTCGCCAGGAAATGCTCGCCCCGGCCCACCCCCACGATCAGAGGACTGCCGCGACGAGCCGCAATCAGTACTCCAGGATGCTGCCGAAACAAGACGACCACTCCGTACGTCCCCTGCAACTGGGCCAGCGCCTCGGCAACGACCTCGGCCAACATGGAATTTCCGTCGCCGCTATCGCTCGTATCCCAATTGCGGCGGCTGAGGCACTGTGCAATCAGATGCCCAATCACCTCGGTATCCGTCTGGGACCGGAATCCGTAGCCCTCGGCAATCAATCGCGCCCGCAGAGCAGCATAGTTCTCGATCACCCCATTGTGGACCACGGCCACTTCGCCGTCGCCACCAAGATGCGGATGGGCATTTTTGTCGGTCGCCGCACCGTGGGTCGCCCAACGCGTGTGGCCAATTCCCACCGTCCCCGGCGCCGGACTCGCAGTCAACCGATCCTGCAAATCGCGAATCCGGCCGGCTGTTTTTGTCAGGTGTAATTGTCCGTGGGCGTCAAGGGTAGCGACCCCCGCGCTATCGTAGCCACGATACTCCAGCCGGTACAAGCCATCGACAAGGAACTCGACCGCCTGGCCGCCGCCAACATATCCGACAATTCCACACATACGTCATTTCACTCCATTGAGAACGGTCGTTTGCCGAAGGTCCTTCCCCTTGTTGTCGTACGCAACTCGGACTTGTGCACAACAACGCGGTCCTTCTCCTGGCACACCTAAGTCTAACACAGGTCGCGTTTTTCCAGCAGCCCACCCACGCGGTCCACCCAAGCATCGACGGACGGCTGCCGCTGGCTCTCCCTGACATGCTCCGCGTCCACGTGCGCCTTTCCGCACAAACCGCGAGTACCGCGCAAAACAACCCCCCCAAGAAACACGGACTTATGCACTGGACGTTCGCAAGATTTGACCTACGATCGAATAGAACTGCACAGACTTGCGTGCTGTCCCCCCCTGGCCGGGCACCCCCGAAAACATGACCACGGCCCCGGCAACAACCGCAAGAACAGACGTGCATCGTGCGTATTCCCCATTGGCCCGATCATCTTTGGAGTCGCATCTCGGACAAAGGCCACGCGTTTTTCCGCCGGTCCGCTGGTCCGGAGCCGTTGCTCCGCATTGGCGCGCCGGTCAAGTATTTCTGCTCCATTCGAACGGGAGGCCTTCCAAATGCAAACGAACACTGCGAAAAAGAGGGGTTTTTGGGCGTGTCTTACTGTCAGAACCCAGATCATTGCCCTGGCCATCGCCGGGCCACTTGCCATTGCAATTGGTGTATGCGTCTTCGTTCCGTTTGTCGAACGCTCCATGTGCAGCTTCCTGCAAGACAAGATGCACGACGACATGAAGAACGATCTGACCACGATCAACCAAGGGGTCTATAACATGATCGCCACGCAGGATGACCTCTTGCGGCAGAAATTGGCAGGTGATCTGGCCGTTGCAAGAACAACCTTGTCGAACGCGGGCGTGGTAACGCTTTCGGACGAGACCGTTGCTTGGGAAGCCGAGAACCAGTTCACGGGCCAAAAGGCGGACATTTCCCTGCCGCGGATGACCGCGGGCGGTACATGGCTGGGGCAGAACAGCGACCCGAGAGTGTTCTCGCCCATCGTAGATGACGTCCAGAAGCAGGTTGGCGGCACGTGCACCGTCTTCCAGCGCATGAATACGGCCGGAGATATGCTGCGAATCACCACGAACGTTGCGAAGCAAGACGGGACACGGGCCATCGGCACCTACATCCCGGCCACGAACCCTGACGGGGAACCCAATCCCGTCGTGGCCACCGTTCTTGGAGGCAGCACCTTCACCGGACGTGCCTACGTCGTCAATGTCTGGCACCTTACCTCGTACGAACCCATTCGCAACCCGTCTGGTGAGATTGTCGGCATGTTGTATGTCGGCGTCCCGCAGGAATCCGTGGCGCACTTGCGCAAGGCCATTATGGATATCCAGGTGGGTGATACCGGTTATGTGTTCGTCCTCGGAGCGAAGGGGACGGAACGGGGCAAGTACATCATCTCCTCTGACGGACAACGTGACGGCGAGATGATCTGGGAGGCCAAGGATGCCGACGGACGCCCTTTCATCCAGGATATTGTCAAGAAGGCATGCGAGACGCGAGACGGACGGAGCGACTTCGTTTCCTACCCCTGGAAGAACGAGGGCGATGCAACCGCACGGCTGAAGACTTCCGCCGTCACCTATTATGAACCGTGGGACTGGGTCATCGGCGCAGGCACCTACGAAGACGAATTCCAGGCTTCCGTCCGAAGTATCGAGCAGATGATCCGCAACAACCTGTATTGGGGTCTGGGAGCAGGCGCCGTCGTCTTGCTCCTGGTCGGCATTGGCGGGGTGACCGTGGGCTCTCATATCTCGCGAATGCTGCGACGGCTCATCACGGAGACCCGTCGATTGGGCGATGCCGCGGTTGCCGGCCAGTTGGAAGTCCGCGGTGATCCCGAGCTGGTCACCACCGAGTTCCAACCCATTATCCAGGGACTGAACGACACGCTCGATGCCGTGATCGGCCCCTTGAACGTGGCCGCCGAGTACGTTGAGCGCATCTCCAAGGGTGAGATTCCTGAACGTATTTCCGACGAATATCGCGGCGATTTCAACGAAATCAAGAACAACCTGAACCAGTGTATCGACGCCGTCAACCTGATGGCCAACGACGCCAAATGGCTGGCAGCCTCGGCCGTTGAAGGCAAACTCTCCGCCCGGGCCGATGCCTCGCGCCACCGCGGTGACTTCCGCCGGATCATCGAAGGCGTCAATAACACGCTCGACGCCTTTACGGGCCCGCTCAATGTGGCAGCCGAGTACGTCGACCGGTTGTCCAGGGGCGATGTCCCCGAACATATCACCGACGAGTACCGTGGCGACTTCAATGAACTGAAGACGAATCTGAACCAGTGCATCGGATCGATCAATGCCCTGCTCGATGCGGGAGAAGCGGTGCAACGCGTCGCTGAAGGCGATCTGGACGCACGCGGCGACGCATCCAAAGTCTCCGGTCGATACCGAGATATGATCGTTGCCGTCAATACCGCCATGGAGGCGTTCCTCGTTCCGGCTCGCGAACTGGGCGAAACCCTGAGACGAATGGCCAATAAGGACTTCTCGCAGGAGGTCAAGAAGGAATACACCGGCATCTTCCGCCAACTACGCAACGACATCAACCTGGTCATCCACAGCATTCGTGAGGCCATGGCTCTGATCAACCAAAGCGCAGCCCAGGCAAGCGAAGGATCGCGAGTCATCGCCGAGAATTCGCAGACACTTGCCGCCGGCGCACAGGAGCAATGCGCCAGTGTCGAACAGATCACCGCTTCCATCGACAGCCTGAGCCGTTCGGTTGAAGGCGTGCAAGCAAACGCTCAGCAGGCAGATACCGTCTCGCGCGAGACCAGCCAACTGGCGGAGCAGGGGGGGCTCGCCGTTCGAAAGAACGCCGAAGCCATGGCGATGATCCGCACCAGTTCGGACCAGATTGCAGAGATCATCCAGGTTATCTCCGAGATTGCCGACCAGACCAATCTGCTCGCCCTCAATGCCGCCATCGAAGCGGCTCGCGCCGGCGAGCATGGCATGGGCTTCGCCGTTGTGGCGGACGAAGTTCGGAAGCTGGCCGAACGCAGCAACCGCGCAGCAGGCGAGATCACCTCGCTGATCAGAGAATCGAGCACCCGGGTGCAAGAAGGCGCCAACCTCAGCCAGGAAACGGAGGAGTCGCTCAAGAGGATCATCGAAGGGGTCGAAGCGACCGCCGCCAAGATCGCCGAAATCGCCGCTGCCACCGTCGAGCAGGCCGCCGCCGCCAAGGAACTGGCCAAGGCCATTGCGGGAGTCGCAAGTGTGACCGAACAGTCGACCGCCGGCAGCGAGGAAATGGCCTCCAGCAGCGAGGAACTGGGCGCCCAGGCCGTCTCGCTCAAAGAACTGGTCGATCAGTTCCGCACGGGTGCCGTAAGTAGTGCCCTGCAAGCACAAGCATCCGCCGCATAAGAACACCTCCATTTCAGCCTTTGTCCCTGAATCCGGTGAGTTACTCTGACGTAGAGATGCGTTCAGAATCTCAGAAAAGATGGCCGACAAGGACTTCTCGCAACGGGTCGCCACGGCGTACCCGGGCGACTGCCCTGAAGGACCTCGTCGGACGGTTCCATACCGACGACTCCCGCCGCCAGCCCACGACATCCGGCTGAACCTACGCTGAAAAACCGATCCCGTCTTCCCAGGCCGTGGGCATCTCGGATGCCTGCGGCCTTTCTCTTTGTCTTATCTCGCCCTTTGTAGATGAATAATCCGGGATAGCCAAGTGACCACGGCTCCAGCCCGGACAAACCGACCGATGGCCTTTTTCCAGAATGGAAGTCCCTTCGCGCACCCTCAGCCACCCCGCACAGAAGCAGCACTCAGGGTGTGGTTCCCTGGGTAAGTCTCGAACCACGAAATCAGCCATCCGGAAAATTGCGGATATCCACGCTGGACTTTCGCAATTTACAACCTACCTTCAAATAGCACTGCGACGATTGGCGGCGCAACCACCCCCTGCTGAGGGAGATTACAAGACAAGGCTACCCCCCCCCACAGAAATTACACACCAATGGCATTCACGTATTTCTTTCGCGACGGACAAACGCTTCAGTCCCTGGTCGAGCAGGCCATGCCCACCCTCTGCGGCCAGGCGTTCATTCATATCTGGGATGCCGGCTGTGCACACGGTCCGGAACCGTACACCCTGGCCATCCTTCTCCGCGAGCGGATGTCCGACTACGTCTTCCGCAACGTGCATATCCACGCGACCGACATCGACCCCCAGTTTGGTCCGAGGATCACGGCGGGCGTCTTCCAGGAACAGGAAGTCAAACGCATTCCGAGCGAGATCCGAAACCGTTATTTCCAGACGGCCCCCGCCGAAGGGCACGTTCAGATTGCCGACCAGCTTCGGCAGAAGATTTCCTTCCATGAGCACAACCTGCTTTCGCTGCAGCCGCCGCGCGAGGACTTCAGCCTGATTGTTTGCAAGAACGTACTCCTACATTTTGACGAACCACAACGCTTAGAGGTGTTTCGTATGTTCTATCGAGCCTTGCGGCCCGGCGGTCTGCTGGCCACCGAGCATACACAGAAGCTGCCCGGGTCGCTCAACTCGCTTTTCGAACCTGTCTCGAGTTTCACGCAGGTGTACCGTCGCCTGGACGGCAGCCATAACGCGAATCCAACCTGGTTGCCCCACTCGGCGTGGGCCCGTGCGTATCGTGCCCGGTAACTGTCCGGCGCACCGGGTCAACATCCGGTGGCAGGTCAGACCATTCCAACCCGTTTCCGTTCGATTGGGAGGTGTGTACGATGAGTTTCTGTTCAAATGTCACGACGAAATCGAAGTTGATTTGCGGCTTCCTGACGGTTGCCGCGCTCACCGCCTGCGTCGGCGGCATCGGCTATTGGGGCGTCCATCGCCTGACCGGCAGCGTTGACGCCATCGGGACCGAACGCATGCCCAGCATTGACAGTCTTCTCACCATCAAGGTGCAGTTCGAGAACATCCGCGGCACGGTCCGAACGCTGGGCATGCCTGGCCTGACTCAAGAGATGCGACAAAGGCAGGCGGACAATCTGAAGGCCGCTCGCGAGACATACCAGGTGGCATGGAAGGCATACGAAGACGTGCCGCATTCGCCCGAGGAGGCCAAGCTCTGGGAGCAGTTCATCCCGTTGTGGGAAGCTCTGGTCAAGGAGAACACCAAGGCAATGGAACTGTTTGCCGAGTCGGACCGGTCCGGTATTCCGGATCCTCTCTATGTCGCTCGCCGCATTGAGAGCTTCATGAAAGACCACCACGCGCTGTCCGAAAACGCGCTGCTTCTGATCCAAGCCAAGAAGGCGTTTGAAGGGGGCGAGGATCACGCCACGTGCAACTTCGGCCGCTGGCTCACCACGTTCAAGCCCGATAGCGACGCGCTCCGGCAGACGATCAACGCCATGGACTCGCCCCATAGACGCTTTCACGAGTCCATTCGGCAAATCAAGACGCTCGTGGCCAACGACAAGGCGGACGAGGCGATGGCCGTGTTTGAACGGCAGATGACGCCTGCCGCCGCCGAGACCTTCGGCCATTTTAACGACCTGCTGGCCGTGGCGGATCAAGCGGCCACGACGCGCAACGAGGCAGTGGCCGAGCTTCTCGGGCCCGCCACGGACCGCATGCGGGAAGCCGCCGCGAAACTCGACGAACTCATCGCGGCCAACAAGCAGGCGGCGGAGACGGAGGTTGCCAACGCCCAAAGCACGGCAGCCCTCGCTCAGTGCCTGGCGTTTTGCGGGACCGCACTGGGCGTGATCCTGGCCGTCGCGTTCGGCTTGGGCCTTGCCTTCTCGATCGCCAAGGTGCTTAGGACCATCCTTGCCGAAACCAAGCGATTGGGCGACGACGCCGTAGCCGGCAAGTTGGAAACCCGGGGCAACCCGGAACTGCTTCCTTCCGAGTTCCAGCCGATCATTCGGGGTCTCAACGCCACGCTCGACGCGGTCATCGGACCGCTGAACGTGGCCGCGGAATACGTTGACCGCATCTCCAAGGGCGATATTCCCGACCGCATCACCGAGGAGTACCGGGGCGACTTCAACGAGATCAAGAACAACCTCAACCGGTGCATCGATGCGGTCAATCTCATGGCCGACGATGCGAAGTCGCTTGCGGCCGCCGCCGTTGAAGGGAAGCTGGCCACACGCGCCGATGCCACGCGGCACCAGGGCGACTTCCGCAGCATTATCGAGGGCGTGAACAACACGCTTGATGCCGTGATCGGGCCCCTCAATGTGGCGGCCGAGTACGTCGAACGCATCTCCAAGGGCGACGTGCCGCAACAGATTACCGACGAGTACAAAGGTGATTTCAACGAGATCAAAAACAATCTGAACCAGTGCATTGACGTTGTCAGCGGCCTGCTGGATGAAACCGGCAAGCTGATTGTCGCCGCCAAGGACGGCAATCTCGCCGCGCGGGCCAATGCCGCCCAATTCCGTGGCGACTGGAAGAAGCTGGTTGAAGGCGTCAACGGCCTGGTCGACGCCATCGTTGTTCCGTTGAACGCCGCCGGTGCTGCCCTGACGGCCATGGCCGGACGCGATTTCACCAAGCCGGTTCAGGGCAATTACTCCGGCGCCTTTGCAGATCTGACGGACAACATCAATACGGTCATCACAAACCTGAGCGACGCGATCAACCAGATCAACCTGAGCGCCGCCCAGGCAAGCGAAGGCTCTCGCGTTATTTCCGAAAGCGCGCAAACCTTGGCCGCCGGGGCCCAGGAACAAAGCTCCAGCGTCGAGGAGATCACCGCCTCGGTCGAAGAGCTTGCCCGCTCGGTTGACAGCGTGCGAGCCAACGCCCAGGAAGCCGACCAGGTCTCCAAGGAGACCAGCCGCCTGGCCGAACAGGGCGGCGTGGCCGTCCGCAAGAGCGCCGAGGCCATGGAGATGATCCGCACCAGCTCGGAGCAGATCGCCGAGATCATCCAGGTCATTTCCGAAATCGCCAGCCAAACGAACTTGCTGGCATTGAACGCGGCCATCGAAGCGGCTCGCGCCGGCGAGCACGGCATGGGCTTCGCCGTCGTCGCCGACGAGGTCCGCAAACTGGCCGAACGTAGCAATCAGGCCGCAGGCGAGATCACCTCGCTCATCAAGGAATCGAGCAGCCGCGTGCAGGAAGGCGCGAATCTCAGTCGCGAAACGGAAGAGTCGCTCAAACAGATTATCGAAGGAGTCGAAGCCACCGCCGCCAAAATCGGCGAAATCGCCACGGCAACCATTCAACAGGCCGCAGGCGCAAAGGAAGTAGCCAAAGCCATTCAGGGCGTTGCGAACGTGACTGAGCAATCGGCCGCAGGCAGCGAGCAGATGTCGTCGAGCAGCCAGGAGTTGGGCGCTCAGGCGGCCACCCTCAAAGACCTGGTCGATCAGTTCCGCACGCTCAAGTCGCACGACTCTGCCGAACTCGCTCACGCATAACGTCGCTCCCAACCCGGCGACGTTCCCTCCCGGGCCGCAGGCACTCCGGTGCCTGCGGCCTCTCTGTTTCTTGTCTCAATCGCGAGACTCGCCATCGGCCCGTGCTGCGTCAGTGAGCGACAGCACCATGGGCCCCTTCCCCTTGATGCGGAGGTTGAGCGTCTTGCGGTCCTCGTTGTGGTCTGTTTCCAGAACCTTGCCGCCTTCCAGTTCAATGCGAGGCGGCCCGGCCGACACACGCACCAGACGCAGCCAGTAGGGGTTCGAGGACCAACCGGTCATTTCAATTCGCACCACACCATCCGTCCCATCCACACGCACGACGCCACCCGGTATGTGCATCAGCATCCCGCCTGGCCCGACCCGCTGCATGGTGTAAATGGGCGTCTTTCCATAGGCCTCGGCCACATTCGCTTGTACCGTCCCCGGGCTGATCGCCGGACCGTCCGGTCGCTGCTCGCGCAGATGGAAGAAGTCGGGCAGCAGCCCCTGGCGTTGCGCATCATCCATGGCAAAGCTCTGCTGCAAGCCGGACCGGGTGATGCCTGCCGCCAAATGGCCCCAGAACGCGCCCTGTTCCGGATCGAGCCGAGCGAAATCTTGCACGGAAGAACGATACACAAGCCCGCACCACTGCACCGGCAGGCCGATCCAATATGGCGAGTTCCAATTGGTGGCTCCAAGAACGGCCGTCGTCGCGTACAGACCAACGGGACCGTCCGTTGGCGGATCGAGATAGACCATTGACATGCCGCTCCAAGCCCACTCGCTCCCCGCCGCCAGATACTTCGAATCGCCGGAAAGCTGGTAAGCCAGATTGCAGCAGGCAAGCATACGTGCTGCGGCAAGAATATCGGGCGTGTGCAGAGGCATTTCCCACGTTTGTGCGCCACGAGGGATCGTGTTGCGATACACGGCAAGCTGCTTGTCCAACACGGCCAAGCCCGCCGCCACCAGATCGTCGTCGCCGGTAAAGGCGGCCGCTTCGAGGATCGGTTCCAGCCGGGCGGCGCTAAGACCGTTGGCATGGTCCTCCCAATGCGTTTCGCTATAGTCTGGCTTGCCTGGCCGAGGCCGATAGTACACCAACCCCTTCTCGTCGAACGCGGCAAGCGCCTGCCGGGCAGCGGCCAGACGACGCGCGGCGTACGGTTCGATTGCACCAAACAACAGCGGCGCGAACGGCCGCGCCACATGCGAGCACTGGGCCTCCCAGTGTCCCGGCTCGCCAAGCCGCGCCAGACCGCGCTGGGCGCCTGCACGTAGCCGTTCCGCCAAGGCGTCGTCGGCCGTATGCTCCGCCAGCCATAGCATATAGCCCGGCGCATCGGCTGCGGGGTGCGCGGGGAATCGGTCGCCCCAAACCGCGTGTCGCCAAGTACCGTCTTCGTTGAGCGCCGAATCGAGCCAGCCGTGAGCCAGCAATTCAACGGCGGCTTCGAAACCACCCTTGTATTCAGGTAGTGGCGGGAGTCCGCCGGCAAGCTGTACGTACTGCCTCACCGCCGGCTCGATCGTCTCGCCGCGCCCGCCGATCACCGTAACGGAGCAGGGCAGGGGGGTGTTCGCGGCCATGGTGAACGGCCGGAATGCGTGCAACTCGTTTTCCAAACGCGCTTTTCCAACCCCCGGATACCACAAGGCCATCAGATGACCGCCGGAACCGAAGATACGGTCCGGCGAATCGAATACGACGGCCGGGTGGTCGCGACGACTCCAAACCAGGCCGACATACCGGCCATCGGCCGCAACGCTCATCATCGGAAAGCAGAGCTTCATATCGTCCACAATCCGCCGATCCGCGTTCGCTCCGCGAACGTCCGCCTCGCTACTGCTCGGCTCGTCTGCCAGGTATTCTACGCCCGGCAACACGGCCTGTGTCTTCGCCGGGCCGAATGTCCCCACGCCTGCCAGCAAGGTCACAACGGGTAAATGGAACACGTCCCGCTGTTGATCGACCGTCACTTTGGTCTCGATCGCAACGGCCCCGTCGCATCGTGGGCTGAGCAGGCGGCGGAATTGCCACACGGCCCCGCCGCTATCCTGGAGTCGGGCAACGGCGCAAACGGTCCCGTCTGCCTGCGTTCGCACCTCGGTATTCGCGTTCTCCAAATCGAGATAGACCGGTCGCCCCTCCAATACGATGCCCAGTTGAGGCCGACCGTGCGACCGAGCCATCTGCCGGCCATCCACCCAGACACCGAACTGATCCCAGTGCTTTTCACTGTGGACCACCGACATATTTCCCGCTCGCACCGTGGGTGCGCCGTCTCCAAACTCGCCGGCGGCCGGGGCCGCCAATGCCTCCGTCGAAATCGGCTTCAGCGCAATGGCCTTGATCCACGCAAGGGCAACATCCCCTTCACCGGACGCAGGATCGATGCGCAAGCGGGCGCCTTCGGCCTGAGCCGGCAATAACATATCGTAATCATGCCACTGCCCGTCGGCATTGACGGTGAATCGCACCGAGTCACTCGCCCGAAACGCACGTCCATAAAACACCTCGCCGGAAGAATCCGCGTCGGACCGCATACGGATTGTCAACAGCACCCGATCGCCCAGCGGCAAATCGCCAACCGGCTCCGAGATGATATAGGGATCGTTTCCCACACAGTCGAACTCCAACCCTTCGGAGGTCGCACGTACGTTCGCCACATGATGGGCCGGCGTCCAGCCTTGTGCACCTTGCGTAAAATCGAACAACACGACCGGCTCGGCCGCGCGGAGCGCATGGCACGGTAGAAAGGCAATCACGACGACAATCACTGCGGTGCGCATGGATATCTCCATTCCAGAACGGGATTCCCGGCCATTCTGTCAGCATAGACAACCTGACATCCGGTTGCTTGAAGCGTAACTGGACCACAGCCGGATGTCAATCGATGCCGATCGCGGATCCCGGCGTGATTGCACACGCAGGCTATCCCACTTCCTCGCAGCCCCTGCCGCTTTGGCGCGATATCTGCAATACTGGACCACATTTCCGATGGCATTCTTCCGGGGCCACCGAGATGACTGGCAATTGCCATAACCTGCGAGACAGTATCTGCAGCCGCCTGATCGGAAGCCGGTACGCGCTGCTGGCAGGTTCGCTGCTGTTGATCGTACTCGGATGGTTCCCCGCTTCACGGGTGGCGTTCGATCAGTCGATTGAATCGCTCTATGCGCCGGACGATCCTCATTTGCAGGCGTATTCGGAAAGCCGTCGGCTGTTCGGCGGCGATGAGTTTGTCGTTGTCGCCTGGTCCGAACCCCACCTGTTTCGTGACGGAACCGACCAACTCACCGCCGAAAGCAGCGGTCGGATTCGGGCGTTCGCCCGGCAGCTTTCCGCGGTGCCTGGCGTCCATGGCGACAGCACGCAAACCCTCGCCGATGCCTTGCAGTTTCCGTACCGTCGCGACCGCGTGCGTCGGCTGACCGAAGGCACACTGCTCGGGCTCGACGGCGCCACAACCGCCGTCGTTCTGCGCCTGCTGCCGGTTGCCGAAGCCCCGGTTCCGCGGGGCCGCACCATCGCCGACCTCCGCACCTTGGCCGCCGCCCACGATCCGCCGGCGTACGTTGTCGGAGAACCGGTGCAGGTTTATGACATGTTTCAGTACGTCGAGCAGGATGGCCGGATGCTGTTCGGTGTTTCGCTGGTGGTTTTGGCGCTGGTCATCGGGCTATTGTTTCGCCGCATCCGCTGGGTGCTTTCGGCCCTGCTTGTGGTGCTTGCGGCGATTATTTGGACGCGTGCGCTGCTGGTCGTCCGCGGAATGCAATTGAGCCTGGTCAGCTCGATACTCAACTCGCTGGTAACCGTCATCGGTATCGCCACGGTTATGCACATAGCGGTGCACTTTCGCGTCCTCCGCCGCCGTCGCAGCCGGCCGGATGCCCTACGGCAGACATGCGCGGATCTCGGCCCCGCGGTATTCTGGACCTGCCTGACGACCGGCGCCGGTTTTGCCGCGTTGCTGGTCAGTGGTCTGTCGCCCGTGCGCAGCTTTGCCGTGATGATGACCCTTGCATCGCTGCTGGTGCTGGTGTTCGTGGCGGCAATCATGCCGGGCGCCATTCTGATCGGCCGCATGGGCGCTGATCCGCGTCGAGTCATGCTGGAAGCCCCGATTGCTCGGTCGCTCGGTCGCATTGTCGACATGCTCGAACGCCGTCCCGTTTCGGTTGCAGTGGCCGGCGCAACGATGGCAGCCCTGGCGGCTGCGGGGTTTCTCCGGCTAAGGGTCGAAACCGATTTCAGCCGCAACTTCCGCAGCTCAAGTCCCATCGTCCAATCGCTGCGGTACGTCGAAAGCAAATTGGGCGGCGCCGGCAACTGGGAAGTCAACTTCTCCGCTCCCGACGAATTGACCGAGGCCTATCTGGCGAGGGTCACCGGTCTGGCGGACCGGCTCCGAGAGGAACTTGGCCAACCACCAGGCGCCCAACCCCAGCCCGGCCGCCTGACGAAGGTCGTCGCCCTGAGCGATGGTTTGGAGCTGATGCCCCAGCAGGTTCTTTTTCAGAAGTTCACGCTGGAGGACCGGTTGGCCATCCTTGCACAGCTTCAGCCGGAGGCCGTCGCCATGGTCTACAATGCCGATGCCGGCCGAATGCGCATCCTGCTGCGTTCGCTCGAACAGCAACCGGCGGAAACCAAAGACCGGTTGATCGCCGACGTGGAACGACTCGCCCGAGAGCAGTTTCCCGACGCGAAGGTCACCGGCCTGTTCGTCCTGCTTACCTTCCTGATCGAAAGCCTGCTGAGCGATCAGGTGCAGGCGTTCCTTCTGGCAGCGGCCGGCATCGGCGCCATGATGGCCATCGCCTTCCGGAGCGTGCGGGTCGGTTTGGCGCTGCTCATCCCCAATGTCGTGCCGATTGCGATGGTGATCGGCGCGATGGGCTGGACGGGCCTGCCGGTGAACATCGCGACGGCAATGATCGCCAGCGTTTCCATGGGTCTGACCATCGACTGCAGCATTCACTATCTGTTCGGCTATCGCCGCGCCCGCGCCGCCGGCCTGACGCGTCTGGACGCCCTGCGTGTCACGCACGAGAACGTCGGGCTTGCGTTGGTCTTTGCCAACCTTGCGTTGATCCTCGGGTTCAGCGTCCTTGCCCTATCCCATTTCGTCCCGCTCATTCATTTCGGCATCCTCGTCAGCGTCGCCATGCTGGGCGGGTTCATCGGCAATCTCGTACTTTTGCCACTGCTCCTGCGATGCCTCGAATCCCGCAACACAGTCAGCCAACAGGCGCGCTGAATTGCCGCCGTGCCTACTTCAGCCCCGGTCCCGGGCGGACGGCGTCGCGGACGATGACGCCGGGGTTGCGGGCGACCTTGTCGGAAAAGACGCGGGCGTCGTCGATGATCGGTTCGAGCTTTCGCGTCAGGTACTCGACGTTCCGAATCGTACGGTTGAGGTTCTGGTAGAGTTCCGGGTTGTGGATCATCTGCCCGAGCGTCCCCTCGCTGTTGTTGACCGCCTGGCTGAATTGGACCAGTTCGCCGGCAAGCTGATCGAGCTTGGCGAGGCTGCTGTCGACGCGGCCGATCATCTTCTCGGCATCGCGGCCCAGCGGCTCGGTGAAGTCTTCGATATTCTTCAGGCTCCGGTTGAACGTTGCCATGCTATGCTGTGTTTGCACAACCGCCTTGTGGGTATCCTCCAGAATCACCGGCAACCGTTCAATTGCGTTCCGGATATTGGCCTGCGCCTGCTCGTCGCCGAGAATCGCATTGGTGTTGTTGGCCAACTGCTCGACGGCCTCGAGCGCTTCGGCCGCATTTCCGATGGCGCGATCGAGATTCTGTTCGTTGCTGTCCAACAGCCGGTTGAACTTGCCGCTCAGGTCGCGAATGCTATCGCTGGTCGTCTGGATCGAGGCCAGAACGCTTTCCAACTTGGGCGCCAGGTCGCGCACGGTCTGAACCGGATCGACGGCAATCTCGCCCCGCATCCACTGTCCGGGCTCGATGGCTTCTCTTCCGGCAGGTCCGGCGGGTCCCGTCGCACCGACTGCGCCGGGCGGTCCCGGGACAAAACGATCGTCTCGCACAATCTGGACAACGGCGTCGCCCAATAGTGAGGTTTTCACGGTGCATACTTCATTCTCATAGATCCGCTTGTCCGACTGGATGGACATGGTAATCACCACGCCCTGGCTGAACTCGCTTTCGCTGACGCCGAGTTTCCGGCGGATTTCCTCGGCGTTGGAAACACTTTCGGCGAACTCCACCGCAATGACGCGACCGATCAGGATGCCGCTTTTACGCACCGGCGTATCGACCGCCACGCCCGGCGCCTCGCGCAGCCATACGCGCACCTGGTACGTGCCGTGAATGAGCTGGTTGAAATCGCCGAACATGAACACCAGGATCAGGGTGATCAGGATGGTGGCGAACACCATAACACCGACGCGAAACTGGATAATGCGTTCGTCCATTGTTTTAGCTCCCGTTCTGCCCGCGCATTTCCATGAGGCGCTCGCGAGCCTCGCCCCGTACAAACTGGGTCACACGCGGATCGCCTGCCGAATCGATCGCGTTCGGCGGACCGTCATAAATGATCTGCGCCTGATCCTCTCGTAAACGGGGCAGGGGATAGAGCATGACCACCCGGTCCGCAACTTTCTGCGCCGTCCGCATGTCGTGCGTCACAACCACGGCCGTCGCCGGATGATGCCGCCGCGTATTGAGGATCAATTCGTTAATTACGTCGCTCATGATCGGGTCCAATCCGGTTGTCGGCTCATCGTACAGGATGATCTCCGGATTCATCGCCATGGCCCGCGCCAGGCCCACCCGTTTGCGCATTCCGCCGGAAAGCTCAGCCGGCTTCTTCGACAGGACGGCTTCCGGCAACCCCACCTCGGCCAGCCGGTCCACGACAATGCGGTGGATCTCCTCTTTGCTCTTCCGTGTATGCTCGCAAAGCGGAAAGGCAACGTTCTGCGCAACGGTCAGACTATCGAACAGCGCCGCCTGCTGAAAAACGAAGCCGAATCGGGTCCGTTGCCGCGTCAGCTCACGTTCGGGCAGCCTCGACAAGTCCCGGCCATCGAACAGAACCTGCCCCGCCGTCGGCGCCAACAGGCCGATGATCGTCTTCAGCAATACGGTCTTCCCGCACCCGCTCTCGCCGATGACGGCCAAGGTCTCACCGCGGGTCACGGTAAGATTGATATCGCGCAGCACGCGATGCTCGTCGAAGTGGACGTGCATATTGACCACCTCCACGAGCGGTTTGCGTTTCAGGCTGCCGGCTGTATCAACCATGGGAAGCTACAGGATCTTCGGTGCTTCGGGCCAAAGCGTGTAGTAGATGCCATCGAGCATGATTCCCAACAGCAAGTTCAGCAGGAGGATGATCACGAACGAGGCGACAAAAGCGGTCGTTGCGGCCCGGCCTACGCCCTGCGCGCCCGGATCGCAGTGAAATCCCCGATGACAACCTATCAGCGCGATGGCCGCTCCGAAAAACAGACTCTTGAACACACCTGCAAATACGTCAAAATTGCTGACAAATCGTTGCGAGTTGACCAGATAATGATGCCAGTCGATCTCCAGAAGCCAAACCGCATAGAAGAAAGCGCCGGCCACACCCATGAAGTCGGCCATAATGGTCAATGCCGGAATGAGCAGCAGACACGCAAGGAAGCGTGGCACCACCAGGTAGTGGATCGGATTGGCGCCCATGCTGGTCAGTGCGTCGATCTGCTCGGTCACCCGCATGGTGCCTAACTCGGCCGCCATGGAACTGCCGACCCGCCCGGCAAGCATCGTTGCGGCCAGCACCGGCCCCAACTCGCGGACCAACGACATGTTGATCACCGCCCCCAGCCGCGTCTCCATGTTCAACATGCGGAACTGCACATAGGTCTGCACGACGAGCACCATGCCGATAAACGTGCCCGTCAGCGCGACCACCGGAAGACTGAGCACGCCGATCTGGTAAAAATTAGGCAACAAGGTTTCCTTGCGCGGGGCACGGGTGCACAGCCAACGAATCGTCCGCGCGGCGAAGATCGAGATATTGCCCAGCTCGGTAATCCAGTCGACGATCAGAGCCCCCAGATCGGCAATCCAGTCGGCAATCACCCAGACTTTGCCCTGCTCGTGCACCGGCGTGTTTCTGCTGGAAGACTCAGACGCACTGGCCATGCTACACCATCAGCGCAGGAAAAAGAGGAAAACCTTCCTGTTTCTTCGACGCGGCGCCGCTTCAGCTTGAATTGACTTTGCACGTTAAAACAAACGCGCAGGCTAGGAAGGATAGAGGACATTGGTATCGAGTTCTCTTCGGCGTCAGGGCAGGGCAGGGGAGTGCGCCCCACTAGGCAACCCGCAGAAACAATTCGCTTGACGTCTCACAAAAGCGGAAGGGCGCGAGCCCTCCGGTGTACAGTTGACAGTTGACAGTTGTCAGTAACGCGCTGACGCGGGAGTGGGGGGTTGAAAGCGGAAGGGCGCGAGCCCTCCGGTCCCGGCGTGCAAACCAACCGGACGGCTTCGTCGCTCGACTCTCCGAGTCGATTCCGTCCGGAACATTCACGACTCGGAGAGTCGTGCGACGGCAAAAACGAACAGCCCCGGAATTGTCGCACGCCCTTGGCCCTGTTCGACTGTTCGACAACAGGTGGCCGATTACCTTAAACCGTTGCTGCCATTGGGGTTACGCGCGATTTCCACGCGTGGCAAAACTCGGCGTCCGAGGCCCAAAAACGGGTTGTAACCTGTTGTGTGGCAAGGAGTTGGGTATTGTCGAACAGTGTTTTTCAGGCGGTGTTCGCAAATAGGTGAGCGAAAACGCCCACTGTTTCGCTAACCTGTTATTTCAAAAGGACTTACAGCAGAAAGGGCCGGCTTACGGGGGCCCATTGGGCGCAGTCCTTCCACGGTTCGACGCAGAACCATTTTCTGCGACGGGTGGTCTTATGCGACCCGAGGGTGCCTGCATCTCCGACGCTGGTCTTAGGCTGCCAAAAACTGCCCGAGGAATTACGTTGCCAATCGGTCCTATTCCGCCGGCTTTATGCGACGCAGTAGCAGACCGTACGGGGCCGATCCTGTGCCACTAATGGGCAAGGACCCCTCACTCCGTACGGCGGAACCCTCGCGTTGGGGCCGCCGCTGAGAAGGACGTCCAGATAGGAACGTCCTCCGCACGCTGTTCCACACACGCCGCCTCACCTGCGTGCGGTTTTGCGGGCGAAAGTATCAGTCTCGCCAATCGCATCCGCGCGTCAGGTGGCCGGGCTTACGATGCCGGTATACCACCCCTATTCAGGTCTTCTGTTCGGCCTTACGCTGCCCACAGGCCCCTGTCTATAGTGGCGTCAGAGTATGCCGTCACCCTACCATACTTCGTGGCCGATGTAAATACCGCGAAGGAGGTGTAGGTGACAGGTGTCAGGTGTCAGTGACGCGCTGGCGCGGCGGGGAAACGGAGATCGCAGATCGCAGATCGGAGATCGGAGATCGGGACGCGCTGACGCGGTGGGCGAAGCGTCGATTTCGGCATTCGGGTTCACCCACGCGTTATCACCTTATGGAGTACGGTGATTCATCACCGTTTTCGTCTCTTACCACACCGCCGTTGCCTTTGTTCTCTCCGGTTCAACGTCAGGCTTGGCTGCCGGACCAAACGTCGCGCGTGCGTTCCGATTACGATTACGAGCACGAGCACGAACTCCGCACTCGTACTCGTACTCAGCGATAGCGGTACTCGTACTCGTACTCGAAGGTCTTGCGCGGCCGAAACCCCTTCGCTCCCCGCCCATCTTCGTCGCTCGACTCTCCGAGTCGATTCCGTCGGACGCGTTCACAACTCGGAGGTCGGAATGCACCGATGCGGTCATAAATCCGCCAGTCAGTCCCGAAGGGACGTCGCTAAACAAGCCCAGGGTGGAGCCGATGCGAGGAACGAGCGAGGCGCAACCCTGGGTTACCAGAACAACGCAAAACAGAAGCCCGAAGGGCTGGCCCTAACTCTCTCCCCGCCGCAAACATCGAACCGAGAACTGCCTCTGTAGCACTTCTTCGATTACGATTACGAGCACGAGCACGAACTCCGCACTCGTACTCGTGCTCAGCGATAGCGGTGCTCGTACTCGTAATCGAAGCTCTTGCGCGGCCGAAACTCCTTCCCTCCCCGCCCATCTTCGTCGCTCGACTCTCCGAGTCGATTCCGTCGGACGCGTTCACAACTCGGAGGTCGGGACGCACCGATGCGGCCATAAATCCGCGAATCAGTCCCGAAGGGACGTCCCTAATCAAGCCCAGGGTGGAGCCGATGCGAGGAACGAGCGAGGCGCAACCCTGGGTTACGAGAACGGAAAACGGAAGCCCGAAGGGCTGGCCCTAACTCTCTCCCCGCCGCAAACATCGAACCGAGAACTGCCTCTGTAGCACTTCTTCGATTACGATTACGAGCACGAACACGAGCTTTGCACTCGTACTCGTGCTCAGCGATAGCGGTGCTCGTACTCGTAATCGAAGGTCTTGCGTGGCCGAACAACCTGCCCCCCCGCCCCCGCCCATCTTCGTCGCTCGACTCTCCGAGTCGATTCCGTCCGGAAGGTTCACGACTGGGAGCATCGATCGACACTTCGCGATCAAGGTGGAAGCGGAAGGGCGCGAGCCCTCCGGTGTGACGGCCGGAACGCTTAACGCAAAGACGCCAAGGCGCGAAGGCGCAAAGGAAGACCGACGAATACTGAGGTTGTGGGGGTTGGATGCGGCGCATGGAACATGGACGGGCAGGCGAGGGCGTTCTTGCTTTATGTCGCTTGCGGTCTCCTGTTCATCTTCTCAACTACGGCACGATTGACGCCAACGCGAAGACGAAGAAGAGAATGAACAGGAGGGAGCAGAGGGAGCAGAGAAAGGGATGTACGACACCGAAAACCGCTGGATCGGCCGCGACGTGGACGCTGATGGCGACGGCCAGATTGACAGCCAGACCCGATTCGCGTACGATGGCAATCAGATCGTCATGCAGTTCGACCGGGCCCTCGCTCCCACCGACGAACCGGCCGACCCGCTCACGGAAGAACACCTATCGCACCGATATCTCTGGAACCCAGCCGCCGTGGACCAGCTCATGGCCGACGAACAGGTAACCGATCCGGACGTTGCTGGCGATATTGTCTGGCCGCTTGTTGACCATCAGGGCACCATCCGCGACCTGGCCGTCTACGACCCGGCCACGGATACCACCACGGTAGTGAACCATCGCACCTTCGACGCCTACGGCAACCTCCAGTCTCAAACCAACCCCGCCGTCGACTGCCTCTTCGCCTACACCGGCCGTCCCCTCGACCAGGCCACCGGTCTCCAGAACAACCTCCACCGCTGGTACGACGCGGCCACCGGTCGCTGGATGAGCGAGGACCCGATAGGGTTTGAAGGTAGGGACGGGAATCTGTATGGGTACGTCGGTAATGGGCCGACGAATATGACTGACTCTACGGGGACCACGGTTGCTTTCAGACGCGGCGTGACAGACCCGCAGAAGCTGTACTTCTACAAGATGCTTCTGCTTCTGGGAGACTATGGAGGTGCTGTCGGCAAGGCTCTGGTCGTAGATATCATGACCTCCGAGAAACAAATTAACGTAGAGTTCGATCCGGACGCTGATCCGTACGCCACCCTTTACCCACGTAATCCACGTAAAGCGGACCTACTGCTTCCAGCCACGTCTCGGTTCTTGGCACCGCTGGAGAAAATCAAGGAAGCGAAACGTGAGATTGAGCACAAGATCGAAGAGTTTAGCGACAAGTATGAAGGTGTGACTTCTGAAGGACCGACCAACACCGCCGCGATGCGAGCTAAGGTACGGGCGAAAAGAGAGGCGAAGTTGCAAGCCCTATATAAGGAAACGGGGCCTCTCTACGAGTGCAACCCAGATACCGCGGCGGCGATAGTCCTGGGACACGAATTGGGGCATGCATTGATCGGACTTAGAGATCCGTGGCCCGTACTTCCGGGAGCAACATGCGGGGGCGTTGTTACTCTTGTGGAGAATCCTTTGCGTGCCGCACTCGGGGTTGAACCGAGGACGACCTACAATGACTTCAATATACCGGTCAGGAGGCTTTACGAAATTGCCGACGCTGCGTCGAACCCACGGGCCCCCGAAATCGCTGAGTTCAGGACGCTCTACATCAAGCAAACTCGACTGTATCTGTCCGACGAGCAAGTCAACGTGGTGGCCAAGGAATACGCAGAGGAGTACAGGCTATTCACCGAGTGGCTGGATAAGAGTCGCGAATTGTATGTGGTGGTCCGGCAGACCATAGAGGATATAGTAGACCCACATCCATTTAGCACCATGGCACGCGACCCGAACTGGTTCTGGGAGACCGCATCGCGCCCGGAGTGGTAGTCGTTCTGCCGTGGTAATGGCCTATTCACATTCGCATTGAGGCTCACATGAGATTGGGAAGTGCATCATTCTGCGACGGCACGAGTGGTGTGTCACGACCATCCATTGGCACACCGTTTGTGGCGATGTGCGTGTGGTTGCTCTTGGGTGTCGGTGAGACCGTTCCGGCACAACAGCCAACGCGATCGACGAATCAGACACTCCGTCATCGTGACCGCGTCGACTCGCACGGTGACCCGCTTCCTCTCGGGGCAGTTGCACGCCTGGGGACGGTCCGTTTGAAGCACGCGCCTTTCGTTACTGGAGTCGCCTTTTCGCCTGACGGGCGCAAACTGGCTTCGACCTCGCGCGGTTCCGTACGCCTGTGGAACGTTGCGGATGGTCGGCTACTTGAGGCCAACGACCGCCTCACCGAGTCTGCCGCCCAACAGGAGTCACCGATGACTTGTGAGGGGCCAAGGGCTGTTCTCTGTAAACCGACCATTCCTTCCGGTGCACATTTCTTCTGCGCGCCGGTCTTTGCTCCTGATGGGAGTGCAATCGCCATTCCCTGCCAGCGACATCTTCTGATCTGGAGTCCGGGTGGCGATCCCGACGTTCGGCATTTGGGCAAGCCGGATCGTGAGGTAGGCGATTGTGTCTACTCGCTTGATGGCGGGCTGCTGGCATGGGCAAGCGCTGCGGACACATGCAGTGGACAGCCCCCGGTGATCGAGGTCTGGGAATCAGCAAGCGGCAAACCGGTGCGGGAGATTGACGTTCCTTCGCCCGTGGTCAGGCTATGTCGCTCACCCACCAGCAACCTCATTGCCGCAGCTTTGGCCAACCACTCGGTCGGCATCTGGGACATGGTTCCGGGAACGCAAGTTCGCCTGTTTGAATATCCGGACAGAAAGACGAGTCTCGTTGCATTCTCACCCGATGGCAAGAGGTTGGGCACGGCAAACGAAACGTCGGTTGTTGTCTGGGACGTTGCTACAGGTGAGAAATTGCTCGACATACCGTTCCCGCCGATCTCGCGTAGATGCATCACGATGGATATCGCATTTGTGCCGCAACGGGACATTCTGGCAGTGTTGTTGATTGACGATGATGGCTCCAAGCTTGTAACGTGGAACGCCACGACAGGTGAGCATCAAAAAACTGGTTCATCCGGCTGATGCGTAGGTTGGGGGGTTGAAAAAGTGTGGACATGCTGGTTCCATCTGGAGTTTTTACCAACGACTTCAGACGGGAGAACTCAGCATGTCCACGACACTGTTGTACCATGGATTCGGGGTGCGTGAATACCGGTATGTAAGAACCCAATACATCAGAGGGGGCATTGTCTTCACCATAGAGCGGAAGCGCAATACCTGCCGTTGTGTGGCATGTGGTTCGCCAAACGTGTGGCGGCAGGGGGGCGTCGTGCGGCGGTTTCGGACGGTGCCCTTGGGGAGGAAGCGGGTTGACCTGGAAGCGAGGATTCCCCGGTTGGCCTGCCACGATTGCGGTGCGGTCCGCCAGGCGGCCATCGGCTTTGCCGAGCCGAAACGGACGTACACCAAGTCGTTTGCACGCTACGTATTGGAACTGTCGCAGCATATGACGATCAAGGATGTCGCTTGCCACCTGGGTGTGAGTTGGGATGTCGTCAAGGAAATCCAGAAGAAATACCTGAAACGACGTTTCGGCAAGCCGAGGCTGAAACACATCAAGCAGATCGCCATCGATGAGATTTCCACCGGGAAGGGCCACAAGTACGTGACTATCGTCATGGACCTCAAGAGCGGCGCGGTACTTCACGTAGGCGAGGGAAAAGGCGGGGACGCCCTGCTGCCTTTCTGGAAGCGGCTTCGTGCCAGTCGAGCCAAGATCGAGGCCGTGGCCACCGACATGTCGCCAGCGTATATCGATGCCGTGTCGACGCATCTTTCGCACGCTACGTTGGTATTCGATCGTTTTCACGTCATCAAGCTCTACAACGACAAGCTTTCCGACCTGCGCCGCGACTTGCACCGACAACTGGCCGACACGATGCACAAAGACGTCCTGAAGGGCATCCGCTGGCTGCTGTTGAAGCGGCCGGAGAACCTCGACCCTTCGCGTCGTGAGCCCGAGCGGCTTCGGGAAGCCCTGCGTCTGAACGAGCCCCTAGCCATCGCCTATCATCTCAAGGAGGAACTCAACGAGATATGGGAGCAGGATGACCGGGAAACGGCGCAATCCCTGCTGATGGACTGGATCGTGTATGCCGAATCGACCGGTATCCGCATGCTCCAGAAGTTCGCCAAAACGCTTCGGCTCCATGCGATAGGCATCCTTAACTGGTATGACTACCCGATCTCAACGGGACCGCTGGAAGGCACCAACAACAAAATCAAGACCATGAAACGTCAAGCTTATGGCTTCCGAGATCCTGAGTTCCTCAAACTCAAGATACTCGGCATCCATGAGACAACCTACGCATTAGTCGGATGAACCAAAAAACTCTCGTCATGGTATCCTGGAACCGTTTGGCATTCTCACCGGCTGGCGACCTTGTGGCAGCGCCTGATGGCGCGGGTATAGACGTCCGAGCCTTTCCAGACATGGAAGAGCCCGTAACGACTATCGGACACTCGGCAGCGACAAGACTGGTGGCTAATCTTGCAAACGGTCACATTGTGACGGTGGGAGGGACGCCCAGAGTGATCCTGTGGGATATGAGTACTACCACACCGATCTGGCAACTACCTGAATACGACCCGCAGTATCCCTATTGCGACAAACCGCAACAGGTGGCTGTGCTGCCAAACCTGAACCTGATGGCACTCGGGTTTCAGTCCCGCCGAATCGAGATTTGGGAGATGACCAAGAGGGAACGCCGGTCTACAATCTCGCTCACAACCGACCAATTCCCAACGGCCATGGAGTTCTCTCCCGACGGCACACTGCTTGCATACGGCGATATCGATGGAAGCGTATTGATATTCGATGTTCGATCTGGTCGCACCCTTCAGCATTGGCCTGCCCCAGAAGACACCGGACACGAAGCGATCAGGTCGTTGGTATGGTCGGCCGATAGTGGGACCGTCATAGCGGCAAACGCAATGCGGGTTCGGTGCATGGATGTGAAGACAGGAAAGGTCACTCTTCGGCGTGGCGAAGTGCCTGGTGGTCTCAGTCGATTTCTCGCAATCTCGCCAAATGGAAGAATACTCGTGGAGTTGACGAGCATTTATGAGTATGGAATCACCTGCGTTGCGTCAGACGTGCAAACGGGTCGAGTTCTCTGGAAGAGCGACGATGGCGAACAGGCCTTCGCGACGTATTCCTCCGAACGGCTGGGAGTCGGTTCCCTGACGGTCGCGTTTTCGCCAGACAGCACGCTGTTAGCAGGCGGGCTGTACGAATCGTTACGTATTGTCGATGCCGCTACCGGCAAGGAGCGCGCAAAGGTTCCCGTGGACATAGGGGAGGTCGAAGCTGTCGCCTTTTCGCTGGACGGTCGGCTCGTGGCCGCTGGCGGCACTTCAGGTGCGACTCTTGTGTTTGACGTGGAAGAACTGCTGACTTCCGCGCGACTCAACAACGTTCCCGCAAAACAGCGCAATTGAAGGCAACCGCACGGCCCGCTATACCGACGGCAACCTAGCCGTCCTCGCCCAGTATTCGTATGATTCCGCCTCGCGACTCACGGCCCTGACCTACTCGCAAGGCGAAACCATCCTCGCCTCCTACGCCTGGGCTTACGACACCGCGGCCGATTCGGTCCCATCGTCTTCCGATCAACCATCAACCATCACCCCTCAGACGTGTAAAGGGGTCGAGACGTGTAAAGGGGTCGGGTATCTTTACCCGTGGCCTACGCCTACGACGTGTAAAGGGGTCGGGTATCTTTACCCGTGGCCTACGCCTACAACGACGCCGGCCTCCGCACCAGCACGGCCGCAACCATCGACGGCATGGCCGACTACGTGGATGAGTATGCATACGATTCTGCCGGCCGGCTCGTCTCCATCGCCCAGTACGGCGCGGCAGGCGGTAGCGCCGTGGCCGACAAGCAGATCACCCTCAGCTACAACGACCAGGGCCTCTTGGCCACCGTCACCCGCCATACCGACGGCAACCTGGCCGTCCTCGCCCAGTATTCGTATGATTCCGCCGCGCGTCTCACCGCCCTCGTCTACTCGCAAGGCGCAGCTACCCTCGCCTCCTACGCCTGGGCTTACGGCGATACCAACTCTCCTCTCCCGCTTGCGGGAGAGGGGCTGGGGGTGAGGGCAGAGAGCGCCTTCGCCTGGCTCCCCTCCGGCGGGCTCATGCCGGGGCAGGATACCGGGACAATCGTCGACGCGTTGTGGGAAGGGACCGGCACGCCTGCGAGCCTGATTACGGAAATCACCTCGCTCGACGGCACGGTCAGCTATTCTTGTGACTCCGCCGGGCAACTCCTCGCCGCAACCTACACCTCGGGCCAAGCGGCCGAAGCGTATTCCTATGATGCCGCCGGCAACCGCATCACGGCGAACGCCGCCGCCTACCTCACCGGCCCGAACAACCAACTCCTCTTCGACGGCGTTTTTTCCTATACCTATGACCCCGAAGGCAACCGCACGGCCCGCTATATTGATGTGAACGCCAACGGCCTTCTCGACGCAGGCGATACGGCCGCGACCACCTACGCCTGGGACCATCGCAACCGGCTTACCTGCGTCACCGACTACGCCACGTACGGCGACCCCGCCACCCGCGCCGTCGATTATCTCTATGACACCGAAAACCTCTGGATCGGCCGCGACGTGGACTTGGACGCGGACGGGCAGATTGACACCCGCACGCGGTTTGCGTACGATGGCAATCAGATCGTGTTGCAGTTCGACCGCGCCCTCGCCCCCAGCGATGACTCGGCCGATCCGCTCACGCAAGACCACCTATCGCACCGATATCTCTGGAACCCGGCAGCCGTGGACCAGCTCATGGCCGACGAACAGGTAACCAATCCGGCCGTTGCTGCCGATATCCTCTGGCCGCTTGCCGACCACCTCGGCACCATCCGTGACTTGGCCGTCTACGACCCGGCCACTGACACCACGACAGTAGTCAACCATCGCACCTTCGACGCCTACGGCAACCTCCAGTCCCAGACCAGCGCGCCAACCCCGCCCACGACACCCTCTTCGCCTTCACCGGCCGTCCTCTCGACCAGGCAACCGATCTGCAGAACAACCTCCACCGCTGGTACGACCCTGCCGTTGGCCACTGGATGAATGAGGACCCGATTGGGTTTGAGGGGAGGGGTGGGAATCCGTATGTGTATGTGGGGAATGAGCCAGTCAACGCGGTGGATCCGAGCGGATTACAAGATGGCTTCATCGGTAATCCTGCAATATTGGGGCAGATGTGGGCAGAAGAGGCGAAGCTCTCTTATGTCGAAGTGCTGGATTTCCATGGATCGAGTGATCTTAACGATTTCAGTTTGGAGTATTTCAGTAAACTCCCGCGATTGCGCAGCCTGAACGTTGAAAACACCCGTGTTACGAGTGAAGGAGTTGCTGCGTTTCGCAAGCAGGCACCTGGATGTGATATCAGGGTGACAGAGGGACTGTTAGGGGCAGAAAAGGCCGTCTCGGGGTCAGGGGGCCCCTGGACTATACGCCCCACCCCGATATACTCCGCCACCGTTTCCCGGTTTGGTTCGCCGCCTGCGGCGGCGAACCAAACCGGGAACTGCGCGGGGATGTGACGCGACCACGAGTCCTGGGGTAGCAAAACCCCAGGCTACGGTGCTGATCGCCTTCGGCGAAAACGCGCCGGAGCGGTAGAACAACGGGCGGGAAACGTAAACGTCCCACCGGCAGGCAGAGAATATCGCCGTTGCCGGCCACTTTCGTGTGTTTCGTGGTTCTTGTCTTGGGCGATACTGGGAAAGCCGCCTGAAGACGGAACTACGAACGTCCCCTTAGGCAACCCGCGGGAATAATCCTGCCGACGACCTGTTGCAAAAGCAAAAGGGCACGCCCCGGCGCTGCGAACGTGCTGCACCGGGGCGTGCCCGATCGGATTT
Organism: Thermoguttaceae bacterium; assembly: GCA_040772845.1. Taxonomy (GTDB): domain Bacteria; phylum Planctomycetota; class Planctomycetia; order Pirellulales; family Thermoguttaceae; genus PWXP01. The sequence continues at coordinate 701,210 of JAXGXG010000001.1, read as the reverse complement.
CAGAAAGATGTCGAACGACGTCAGGAGGCCTCGTCGGCCTCGGAGCCTGCACCGGCTCCGACCGGCGCCGGTTCTTCCACGGCGTCGCCCGTTTGACCCTCGAAGAACAACTGCTTCTTGCCGCCGACCTCTTTGACGTCGACCACAATGGTATCCTTCCCCTGGAACTCGCCCTTGAGCAGTTCTTCGGAGAGCGGGTCTTCGACGAAGTTCTCGATGGCGCGCCGCAACGGCCGGGCCCCGAAATCGAGGTTGCTCCCCTTCTTGACCAGGAAGGTCTTTGCGCCGTCGGTCAGCACCAGGGCAAGGCCGCGCTCGGTCAGTCGCTCTCGCACCTTTCCAAGCTCCAGGTCGATCACCTCCTTCAGATCGTCGCCGGTCAGGTGGCGGAACACGATGACGTCGTCCACGCGGTTGAGGAACTCCGGCCGGAAGACCTTCTCGATCTGCTCCTGAACGCGATCCTTCATACTATCGTACGAGGCGTCGGCATCGGGTTTCTGGAAGCCGAACGCCGACTCGTTCTTGATCGCCTCGGCCCCGGCGTTGGTCGTCATGATGAGGATGGCGTTCCGGAAGTCGACGTTGCGCCCGAAGCTGTCGGTCAGGCGGCCTTCCTCCATCACCTGCAAAAGCATGTTGAATACGTCGGGATGGGCCTTCTCGATTTCGTCGAGCAAGACGACGGCGTAGGGGCGGCGGCGAATCTTCTCGGTAAGTTGGCCGCCCTCCTCGTAGCCGACGTATCCGGGAGGGGCCCCGATCAGCCGGCTGACGTTGTGCTTCTCCATGTACTCGCTCATGTCGATCTGGATCAGGGCATCCTCATCGCCGAACATGAACTCGGCCAGGGCCTTGGCCAACAGCGACTTGCCCACGCCGGTCGGGCCGGCGAACACGAAGCAACCGGTGGGCCGTTTCGGATCCTTCAACCCGCTGCGGCTCCGCCGTACGGCCTTCGAGATCGACTTGATGGCCTCGTCCTGGCTGACCACTCGCTTGTGAAGTTCATCCTCCATCTGCATCAGACGCATCGAATCTTCGGTGGAAAGCCGGGTGAGCGGAATCCCGGTGATTTTGGAAACCACTTCGGCAATCACGTCCTCATCGACGACGCCATCAGTCGATCGCGACTTCTCGCGCCACTGCTGCGTGATGGTCTGTTTCTTCTTCTTGAGCTTGTCGGCCTGATCGCGGAGTTGTGCGGCCTTCTCGAAATCCTGATTGGCCACCGCCTCCTCTTTTTCTTTGTTGAGCTGCTCCACCTGCTCGTCGATCTCCTTCAAATCCGGCGGGCGAGTCATCGACTTCAAATGGACGCGGGCGCCGGCTTCGTCGATCACGTCAATAGCCTTGTCCGGCAGGCATCGGCCGGTAATGTACCGGCCCGACAGCTCGACGGCCGCCTCGACGGCGTCGTCGGTAATCTGCACGTGGTGGTGCTGTTCGTACCGGTCGCGGAGTCCGCGAAGAATCTCGATGGTTTCGCTCTTCGAGCTTGGCTCCACCATAACGATCTGGAAACGGCGATCCAGCGCGCTGTCTTTCTCGATATACTTGCGGTATTCATCGAGGGTCGTGGCGCCGATGCACTGGATCTCGCCGCGGCTGAGCGCCGGCTTCAGCACGTTGCTGGCGTCGATGGCGCCCTCGGCGCCGCCGGCGCCGACCAGGGTATGCAGTTCGTCGATGAACAGGATCGTGTTCTTGGCGCGGCGCACCTCGTTCATCACGGCCTTGATCCGCTCTTCGAACTGGCCGCGATACTTCGTTCCGGCCACCATCATGGCGAGGTCGAGAACGACGATGCGGCGTTCGACCAGCAGTTCGGGCACGTCGCCTGCGACAACGCGTTGGGCAAACCCTTCCACAATGGCCGTCTTTCCGACCCCCGCCTCGCCCAGCAGCACCGGGTTGTTCTTCGTGCGCCGCGAAAGCACCTGCATGGTCCGCTCGATCTCCTTCTCGCGGCCGATGACCGGATCGAGCTTGCCCTGTCGCGCCAATTCCGTCAGATCGCGTCCGAAGCTATCCAAGGCCGGGGTCTTCGACTTGCCGCTGCGCTGGCTTTCGGATCCGCCTCCGCCGGCGGTCACACCGCCGCGTTCGGCGCCTTCCGGCCCTTCCAGGCCGTGCCCGAGAAGGTTCAACACCTCTTCACGAACCTCTTCCAGCTTCAGCCCCAAGTTCATCAGCACCTGGGCGGCCACGCCTTCCTGCTCTCGCAGCAGACCCAGCAGGATGTGCTCGGTTCCGACGTAATTGTGGTTCAGGTTGCGAGCCTCCTCCATGGAGTACTCGATCACCTTCTTTGCCCTGGGGGTCTGGGGAAGCTTCCCCATGGTCACCATGTCGGGCCCGCTCTGGACAAGCTTCTCGACTTCCAGCCGGATCTTGCGCAGATCGACGTCAAGATTCTTCAGCACATTTGCGGCAACCCCGCTTCCTTCCTTGATAAGCCCGAGCAGAATGTGCTCGGTGCCGATGTATTCGTGATTGAACCGCTGTGCTTCCTGGTTAGCCAATTGCATGACCTTCCGGGCACGGTCGGTGAAGCGTTCGTACATTCCAATACTCCCTAGTGTTGGTCAGGCAGCCGCGCGAAGCTCGTCGGGCTTGTCAGAGTCGCCTGCCTGCTTGTTTTGAATCAGTTGCCGTTCCCGCTGGATTTCCAGTCGCCAGTGATCGGCCGCCTCCAATCGGGTCAATGTATCCAATTGTCGTCCCGCTTCCTCCAACCGCCCCACGCGGCGCAACAGGGCCACCAGAAGAAGCCGTGCCTGCACGTCACGTACGTCGCGACGCAACAGGGCCGTTAACGTCCTCTCGGCCTCGTACCAGTTTCCCTTCAAATACTCGGCCACCGCACCAGGGAAGGGATCCTCCCCAACATCAAAACGTTCGTGGGCTGGAAGGTCGGAATCCAACAACGCCGAATACAAGATGCCGGCCAACCACACCACACCAATCGCCAGCCAAATAGCGCTACGAATCTCCCCCGGGAGTAGTTCACGCCAGACAAGACTACCGAGCAAGGCAACATTCAACATGCTGCCTGCCCCAGCGGCCACCGCCAGCGCAATCCAACTCCCCCGCGCCCAAAGCTGGGGGAAACCAGGCCAAAGAAACGTTATTCGCGGCTTCGTGCCGAACATCGGTCGCTCCCTCAACCCGTTTTCCCTTGCCAGACCGTCCGGCGGAACCCAATCGGGCCACCGCCAGGGAATTGTAACTTGCAGTTGGCGTTCAATCAAGGCAAGCTGAAACAATACTTGCGAGTTACACGCCAACCCCGCTTACAAGACCCCTTCCGTTTTGCGACACTAAGGTTGTCCGAAAACGGGGACTGACTCCCGCATGTTGGGGTTCGTAGTTGACGCAGGCACGAGATATAGCTGCCAGTCCCCCCTTTGCGGATAGACTCTGAACCGTAACACCACACTCCCGAGCGGGAACGGACGGGCAATATCAGACCGGATATCCGCTTTGGACAGGTTGCATCGAATATCGGTTCTCAGAATGCCAGGAATATCCCATATCTCCTTCGTGGGGACATTATCGTGAAAATCGGACAAACCGAAACTGCCACCTTGCGACTACTTGATGCCGCAAGCAATCGGGCAAGAGAAGCGTTCCGAGTGATTGAAGACTACTTGCGTTTCGTCCTGGACGACAGCTTCCTCACCGAGCAGTGTAAAGCATTGCGCCACGATCTGACAACCGCCTTGGTAGCCATTCCGGCCGAAGCGCGTCTGATGGCCCGGGACACGCAGGCCGACGTCGGAACACAACTAACCAACGCAAACGAGGCGTCGCGAGAAGACCGCGAAGCCGTCCTGGCCGCCGGTTTCGGTCGCCTGCAGGAGGCGCTACGCTCTCTGGAAGAATACGGAAAGCTCGTCGATCCCAGGTTCGGTGAGCAAATCAAGCAACTCCGCTACCGAAGCTACACATTACAGCGTGCGACAACCTCGACCAGAAGAGGCACCCAATACCTCGACACCTCCCATCTTTACATTCTGCTCGACGGAAAGGCTACCCTTAGCGAGTTTCGACAACTCGCAGAATCCCTGGTTGCGGCAGGCGCCGACATACTCCAGTTGCGAGATAAACATTCAACGGATCGAGAACTGCTTGGCCGAGCACGCATCCTCCGCGAGATCACGGCAGGTTCGGAGGCCCTGTTCATCATGAACGATCGACCGGACCTGGCCGCCCTCAGCCGCGCCGACGGAGTTCACGTGGGCCAGGACGAGCTGTGTGTGAAGGATGTTCGGCAAATCGTTGGCCCGAAAATGCTCGTGGGCGTCTCGACCCATTCGGTCGAGCAGGCGCGTCAGGCCGTACTGGACGGGGCCGACTATATCGGGGTCGGCCCGGTATTCGCCTCCGGCACGAAGGAGTTCCCCCACTTCCCAGGGACGGCCTTGCTACGAGACGTATCCGCAGAAATCCGCTTGCCGGCTTTCGCGATTGGTGGTATCACTTGCGAAAATCTTGGGGAAGTACTTGCCGCCGGTTGCACAAGGGTGGCTGTAAGCGGTGCGGTGCTCAAAGCGGAAGACCCGGCGGCCGCCGCCCGAAAACTGCTCTCCGTGCTGAAAGTCAGGAGCTGAACCCGTGGGAAATGAGACCATCAAGGCTGGAGAGTCTGCCATGCCCGATTTGCTTCGACAAGAGATTGCCGCGATGACCAAGACCATGGTCGTCAAGGTAGGAACACGCGTGCTCACCGATGCAGCCGGCCGACTTGACTCCCAGCGCATCGAGCAACTGGCGTCGCAGATTCACGCCGTTATGGAGTCGGGCCGCAAGATCGTCCTGGTCAGCTCCGGAGCCGTCGGCGCCGGCGTCGGCCGTCTGGGACTTGCCGGAAGGCCCACCGATCTGGCGCACCTGCAGGCAGTGGCGGCGGTGGGCCAAAGCATGCTGGTCGAGGCCTACGAGCGATCGCTGTTCCGGTTCGGTCGCCACGCGGCCCAGATCCTTCTGACGGCAGACGATCTGGAGCATCGGACTCGGTATTTGAACGCCCGGAACACGATTCTTACGCTGCTGGAACTGGGCGCGGTACCAGTCATCAACGAGAACGACACGATCTCGGTCGATGAGCTTCAGACCACGTTCGGCGATAACGACCGGCTCGCGGCTATCGTCACCAATTTGATTCGCGCGCCGCTGCTGGTCCTGCTTTCCGATGTCGAAGGGCTTTTTGACGGCGATCCCCGCAATCCGGCGAGCCGCCTGCTGCCAACGGTCACACGGTTGGATGACTCGATCCTTGACCTGGTATGTGATCGCGCCGGGGGTCTCGGCAAAGGAGGGATGGCCAGCAAGCTGGAAGCGGCCCGCCTGGCGACAACGGGCGGCGAGAACGTCATCATTGCCAGTGGCGCCTGCCCGGACGTACTCACACGAATTATCGCATCCGAGCCGGTCGGCACGCTATTCCTCGCCCAGGGACAAGCGGTTGCCGCGCGCAAGCGGTGGATCGGCCTGACCGTACAGCCCCGAGGAACCCTCATCCTTGATGAAGGCGCCAAACGGGCCGTCCAAACTCGCGGCAGCAGCCTGCTGGCCATCGGCATCGTGGGCGTCGAAGGCCGATTCCGCAAAGGCGACGTCGTCCGTTTGCGCGATGCGGACGGCCGAGAGTTCGCCCGCGGCCTGACCAACTACAACGCCGACGATCTCGATCGCATCAAAGGGCTTCGCACGCACCAGATTTCCGAAACCCTCGGCCAACGTCCTTACGACGAAGTCATCCACCGCGACAACATGGCCGTCACGCGCCAGGGCAAAGCGTGAAGGAATAGGGCAGGGGAGGGCAGGAGGGGGCAGCCTCGGCACGGCTATGTCCGCGTAGCGCGGGAGCCGTTGGAGTCCCGGCTTCAGAGACCATCCGGGTTAGATGCCGATACGAGACGCTGCAAGGAACGGGCCACCGGCCGGCCCGTAGCCATCGCGAATAAGCTACCGCGAAAAACGACACTATTACGGTTGCACAATTCGGGGAAAATGCGCCGTTTTTTGGTGGCTCTGGTAAGTATGGGGAATCTGTAGTAAAATGAGGGGTTCCAGCTTGTCGCGGGCCTGTTGGCTGGACGAAGATACGCCGATGGACCCCGACGGAGCATTAAGCCCCCCCCCAATCAACCCCCACTGATACGTCCTGCGTAGGCATCCCCATCGAACCATGATTCAACCTGCACTCCCCGTTCCTGGTACTAAAGCACCCTGCTTCGCATTTTCAAGTAACGACGATGTCGCCCGGCACGTCGCTCAGATGATCGCCAACCTGATTCGCGAGCGAAACGCCGTGGGTCAGAATGCCGTGCTTGGCCTTCCCACCGGCTCCACGCCGATCGGCGTCTACCGGGAGCTGATCCGGATGCACCGCGAAGAGCGGCTCGACTTCTCCCGCGTCATCACCTTCAACCTGGACGAGTATTACGGTATCGGCCCCGATCGGCTCCAGAGCTACCACCGCTGGATGGCCGAGAACTTCTTCGACCACGTGAATATCCCCAAGCATCACATCCACGTCCTCGACGGCACGGTGGCGCCGCAAGACGTCGACGAGCATTGCCGGCACTTCGAGTCGCAGATCAGCCGGTTCGGCGGGCTGGACATCGTCCTGCTGGGCATCGGGCGGAACGGCCATATCGGTTTCAACGAGCCGTACGGCGAGCGTCATAGCCGCACCCGGCTGATCACGTTGGACCCGGTAACCCGAAAGGATGCGGCGAGCGACTTCTTCCACGAAGACAACGTGCCAACCCAAGCGTTGACCATGGGGATCGGCACGATCTTCGAGGCGCGCAAGGTCGTACTCATGGCGTTCGGCGAGCACAAGGCCCGCATTATCCGCGAAGCGGTCGAGGGCCCGGTAACGGACGCCGTTCCGGCCAGCTACATTCGCGAACACGCAGCGGCGGCCGTCTACGTCGATTCGGCCGCAGCCGCCGAGCTGACCGCCATTGCAACGCCCTGGATTCTCGGCGGCGTGGAATGGACCGACACTCTGATCAAACGGGCCGTGCTGTGGCTGTGCGATCAGACCGGCAAGGCCCTATTGAAGCTGGACGGCGACGATTTCCGCGCCCACGGCCTGCACCAGTTGCTGCGCGACCACGGGCCGGCCCCCAGCGTCGCGCACCGCGTCTTCCGGTGGCTGCTCGATACGATCGAGTACAAGCCGGCCGGCCGCGAGCCGCAGCGGGCGCTGGTCTTCAGCCCGCACCCCGACGACGACGTCATCTCCATGGGCGGCACCATGATCCGCCTGGTCGAAGATTCCCACGAAGTCCACGTCGCCTACATGACCAGCGGCAACATCGCCGTCTTCGATCACGATGCGACTACCCTGGCCGACCTCGTAACCGAAATCAACCGCCAGTTCGGGATCGACACCGAGAAGACGCCCCAGTTGGAATCGCAGGTAATGCAATCGCTTGCCAACAAGGGCCCCGGCGATGCGGACCACGAAACCGTATTGAAGATCAAGGCGTTGATCCGCTGGTCCGAAGCGAAGTCGGCCGCAAGTGTCTGCGGCTGCAAGGAAGAACACCTGCACTTCCTCGACCTTCCGTTCTATCAGACCGGAACCGTTGCCAAGAAACCGATCACCGAAGACGACGTCCGCATGGTTCGCGAGCTGATCGAACGGGTTCAGCCGAATCAGGTCTACGTCGCCGGCGACCTCTCCGATCCGCACGGAACGCACCGCGTCTGTGCCGAAGCCATCTTCCGCGCTCTGCAACAGATCGAGGCCGACACGGGCGCCCGTCCGGACGTACTCCTGTACCGCGGCGCCTGGCAGGAATGGGCGATGCACGTCATCGACATTGCCGTACCCTTGAGCCCGGGCGACCTGCGACTGAAGAAGCAGGCGATCTTCCGGCACGAATCCCAGAAGGATTCGGCCCTCTTCCCGGGCCCCGACGACCCGCGCGAGTTCTGGCAGCGTGCCGAAGACCGCAACCGCGCCACTGCCGACCGCTACAACCGCATCGGCCTGCCCGAATACTACGCCATGGAAGCCTTCGTCCGCTGGAACGGCCAATGGTAGGTCGGCGCTGGTGGTCCAATGCGGGATCATTGCCATCGAGAACGCTGGCCAGTGGCTGGCTGAAGTCATTCGGGGCCGCGTGCGCGAAAGCGTGAATGCGGCGAGCGAGAAAACGCTTAGCTCATCAGAGAAGGAGCGCCAGCGACCGGGTCCGGCTCAGCTACTTGTTCTGCGTATTCTTGCTTGATCACTACAGTCCCGGCAATGAAATCATGAAGAGCCCGCTTTCTCTTGTTGAAAAGCAAGACCAGGAATTCACCCCAGAACCACAATTGGCTGAGAGCGTCTACCAAGCCGTACCAGGCAGGGAATAAGGGCCAAATATATCTCGCTCGCTCCATCCACCCAGCATTCAGATAGGTATCTGGGTCAGCTTTGCTTATTGCAAGAACCTGAGCAAAGACAAAAAAGAAAGCAAATCCCAAATCAACCGACGATCTCAGCAAGGCCTGTTTGAGTCCAATTCTGCTACCGTCAGGGAAAGTGACTTTGATGCCGACAGCCATCTTCCCAATAGTGGCGCCAAATCTATAGTGGAAGTAAATCGTGTAGGCAGAAAACAACAGGCTCCACACAACGACCACTATCATTGCGCTGACTATTGACAAGCCTTGGGCAAAATGAAACACCGCCACAAGTGGGACAAATACGAAAAGATCGACAAGGACCGCACCAAGTCGCTTCCAAAATCCCGCATAGACTGTTTCATTGTCTATTTCTAGTGGCAAGAACTCCATTGGTACTCCTTTGCACAGAACGTCGCAGATCAATGGCTTCATTTTCATGCCCACCGCCATTCCCGGTCGGGTTCATCACGTAGTTCTGTCGCGCGTCTGAGCAGTTAACGTTCGAGCGATTTGTCGCACCAATGGATTTGAGTGACCGTAGCTGACAATAGCAATGTCAAGGCCGGAATCAGCGTACATCAACACCGCTCGATGAATCGAGCCAAGTATCCACTCGATTTCATTTCCAAAAACGCCACCACCCAGTAGCGTAAGGTAAAGCCGATTGTTTCCCGTACGGTGTGCGTTCTCGATTGCGGCACAGACCGTCGCTTCATATGCAGCTTCGAGCACGAGGGTTGCGAAAGGCCCCCATAGTTGCGATGAATCCTCGGTGTAGGCGACAGGCATCGCGGAACAATACGCTTGCGAAACAACATGAGACGCATTGCTCAACGTCACCTGCGTATCGACTTGAACACCGATGCGAAGCAGACCACGTAGTCCGTCCAGTTTCGATTCGTCCAAATGCATCAGACGATCATTAACGCGCGCCAATCCGGTCCTCGAAGGCAACGCATATCCGTTCGTCACTTCCCAGAGGCGTCGATCCGTATTTCCGAGTCGAGCACCAATGTCGGCAAGGCAGTCGATTTGGTTGTCAGCCGTTTGACCAATCTGACCGTTCACCTCCGCGAAGTAGTTTCGGTAAATGGTGCCTGCACCTGCTGCGATTGCACAGGCGGGACCTTGAGTACAATCGCGTTCGTAGATGCCGACGCCATCTTCGGGGGTGACATTCGGCGAGGTCATTTCGAGCAGGTTGAATTGTGACGCAACCTGGAACATCGCACCGGCGTTCGATGCATCATAATGCAGCGATTGGACGTCGGCAACAACTTCACGAATGGTCGTGGGCGAAGGGCCCGCCGAACTCCGTCGGACGCGTTCTCGCAACACAGAAAGACTTGGCGTTTCCAACGTCCCGCACCGCCACGACTTGCCGTTGGCCTTGGATAGCAAGTGGCTGGCTGCAACGTGAAGCTGGCTGCGCACATGGTCTGGCGACGTTTCCTCGCATCCGGTTAAAGCCTCAAACCACGTCATAGGTTCACCTCCGGATCTGCAGTCAATTGATCTGCCGCTCTCCGAACACGTACGACAAAGTCCGCCCCAAGGCTTGGCTGCCGGCAATCGTACCATTCCGCGGCGTTCAGCACATCTGAATCAAAGAGTGGGTGGTATCGTAGTGCTCTAGCCATTGCGTGAATCGCCAATTCGCTTCCAGACCTCCTCGTGTGTCGAACCAAGATTGGGGTCGGCCAACATTTCATCTCGCCGCCGAGCCGCCTCCGTTATCGCATCGCCCACTCGGGTAATGGAAGAGGCGTCTCCTGGGCCGCTTCTACGTATATCTCGTCGAACGTGTATGGCTCGTTCGTTTCCGGTCCGCCGGCTTGTACGGTTGAGCTGAACACCGATCCGGCCTCCACAACGCCGTGAACTCGGACTCTGAGCGGGTGGCCCAGGTGAATACCGCGTTTGAGGGCAACTGCTCGCAAGCGCGCCCAGTCCAGAGGGAAGTGGCAACCCGGCTCACCGCAGCAGTACCGACGCCCTGCCTTGAAAGTGAGTGTGAGGCGAATGTCATTGAGCAACGGGGCGTCCGCAAGAGCGCAGATGCCGTACTCTGGACTTATTCCGTCCGGGCCACGGTTCTTCGCGAAGAACGCTCCAAACAGTTCTGTCAGGTCTATCGTCATTGTGCTGACGCCAACGTTTGCGAATTAGCAGCAGCCTGCCCGTCCGCTGCATTCGGTGGTTCGCCATTATGGCTATTCTTGTCACCTTCCCGTCGTTTCGATGAACGGCGCCGCCAGGCGAAAGCAAGCAGGCAGGCGGCACAGACACACAAAAACGTAACGGCCATGGGCACTGTTATTGGCGGGTAGCATAGGGTGCAGAAAGTCAGCTCCGCCGACCCCAAGTTCGCTATAGGCAGCCAGAACAAGCATCTCTTGCTCGCCACTTTGTGGAATACTGTGAAGAGCGGCAGACTCTCAATGACTGTGCTGATGAATGCCGCACACGGGACAGAAATGCAGAAGGCGTAGTAGGTGTAGTATCCGTGATCGACGTAGAGCGTCCAATTCAGCCCAATCCATGGAAGCAATGGTACTCGCCCAAATCCCGAGGAGAACGTCAGCATCGCCCCAACAATCGCGGAGAAGATGTTGATCGCAACGACGATTCCGAAAGCCCAAACAGGTCTGGTCTTGAGCGACCGGCGAAGGATCAGGAACTCAACGATGATCACTACGATTATTAGCCACCATGCTCGTTCTCGCTGATAGTACACGAGCGATGGCCAAGTTATGTTTGCCAATATGCCCATATTCTCATCCGTCTGCCAAATTCATCAGCAAACAGCAGCTACTGCAAGTGCTGCTGTAAGGATCAATAGGACGACGCCTGCACAACCTGATGCCTGGTTCTTCTTGATGATATCGGGATGCTCTTCGCTGAGTGCTTGCGTGAGTTCTTCTATGAATTCCTTGGCGTCTTTCAGACCTGTGCCGGTTACCTCACGGTACTGTTTGATGGCTTGGATCTTCTTGCCTGCCATGAGTGAGTCGATGATTTTGCCACGATCGTCATCAGTCAACTCGTTTTTGGTCATAATCCCTCATCAATTTCTGTGCCCGACTATTGATTTTACCCGAGTTCATTGACACGTTAGGGGATGCAAGAGAAGACAACAGAGTTCTCCCACTCCGCTACCTCTGTTTCCTCCTGCTCCCCTCCGGTTCACGGTATTGTTCGGCAACATGCGACGTGGTCAGGATCTCCGACTGCGCTCAAGCATTCGCTGAAAGCGGGCATGTGCGGCCTCCGGCAGATGCTGGTCAGTCATTTCAGTAAACACGTTTGGTAGTTCTCGCAACTTAATGAAGTTCGCTTGGACCGCATTCGGCAATTCAGTGTCCAACGATCGCCAATCAGCGGCCGGCAACGCGGCGAAGCCGGCCGTGTCGCTGCCGTGAGAGCAGACCAAGAATCGGATTTCATAGTCTGGTCGAAGCACGTCATTCAAGGTGCAAATTGTAACGTACCGGTCGCCTTCATCATCTGCGAGTGGGACTATCGTTTCCTTGCCATTACGAATGATCACGAGCAAATCGTCCCGCCATTCGCTGCAGAGCGAGTCGTCCTCGAGGCAGTCAGCGCAGTAATCCACAATGTCGGCATCGTCTTCGCCCCAATCGACGGCAAAGAAGTGTCGGCACCCGCTATCGAAGAACGCGTCGTCGATGGCACGTTCATCTTCGTCGTTTAGCCATTTACGAAGTGCTTCATCCATTGGAGTCTCTTTGTCACTAGACTTCTGATCCTACCCGAGTTCGTTTTTTCTGGACGATCCAGTACGGATACATCCCGATGCCACTGAGGATACCGCGTCTGCTCACCATGTCAACCCAGTTTGGCGGCATTTCTAGGGGGGGCGTCGCGGGGAGCGATGAGAGACAGAGCCACATGGATTTCGCGGTTCTACAACCCGGACACGTACGGACAAACCACGAAAGACAGCCGCCTTTCCATTCTCGTCCCGCGCGGTGCCGCCGCCTACGGCGGCGGCACCGCGCGGGACGAGAACATGGCTCACGGCCCACGGTTAGCTGGATGACCACGGCTCCAGGCGGGGCAAGCCTGGGCTGTCAAAAAGTTGGGGTTGACACCATGTTTCGATAGTGCGGTTTTGTTCCCTCCGCTCGCCGCCAATCCAGAAGTCGCTTGTTAGGGTATGATTCTGAGTCCCACACGCCACGTACCAGCACCCATTCATCCGCGCTATTCGCCGGAGGCGATTCGCACCGTAGCCAGGGGTTTCTTTACCCCTGGAAACCATACGCACCACCCCACATCCCCGTTTATTGCCGGTTTGTTCCGTCGCCTGCGGCGGCGGAACAAACCGGCAAACCGGTCGGAAAACCCACGATGTTTTTGCCGCCTGCGGCGGCAAAAACATCGGGAATGTGTTGGGGAATGTGGTGCGGCCATGGGTCCTGGGGTAAAGAAACCCCAGGCTACGGTGCTGATCGCCTACGGCGAAAACGCCGGGGGCGGTGCCTGAACACGCCACGCCCGGCCCCTTTCCCTCCCTGTTACATCGGGCACGTTCAAGTCTGGATCAAAGACACAATCCAACCCGACACTCAGGTTGCGCGGCTAGAAGACCTATCGGACCCCAGAACGGGAACAAACCTTGCGCAACCCCAAATCGCCGCAACCCCAACTTTTTGACAAGGGCAAGCCCGCCGGTGGCCCTTCCGTGAATTGCAGGTCCGCTCCTGCGCGCCCCGATGCCGCTGAGGATACCGCGCCGGCTCACCATGTCAACCCGGTTTGGTAGCATTGCCTTCGGAGTGGATGGTCGCCGGATGGGAATACTGCAAGATCGATACAGCACACAAGTGCGACCACAGGGGGATCGGCGGCGCGAACCACGGCCGCCCCGGCAGAGCCCCCCTGCCGAAATCGCCCGTTTCCGGCACCCGAGCACGGACCGCCCAACGCGTCAGAACGAGCTCGCTCAGCCGATCCGCAACGACCGAACCGATGGGCCTTACACGATTGGCGGCCGGGCCGTTTTCCGATCCCGGTTTCCGGTCTCGCGCCTGGGTGCGCGAGCCGGCAGCGTGCGCCGAGCGCGAACTTCATTGCACGATAGGGTGCATGCAGCAGCCACGGAGCCGCCATGGCAATAGCAAGGCATTCCGGCTGAAACAGGCCGTAGAGAGGGCCCCCGCCAACGTCCGATAATGTATCTTATGTTTGGTCAGAGGGCCGTTTTTCCCGGGATATGCCAACTTCCCTGATAAGCGTCCCGCACGCAGACGGCCCCTCAGTTCTCCGATCCAACCGCATCCGTTTGCGGCCATCGCAAGTCGGTCGACCAGGGATCGACGCCGTGGCCGGCCGTCTCGGAAGCCGCTCGCTTCGCTGCGTCCAGAACGCCGTCGACCACCCCCCTGCCGCTCTCGCTCGATGGGTCCGTCAGCCGGTCCAACGGCCCAGGTTCGGGCGGCGCCGTCGGGTCCAGACGACGATCCAGTTCCTCGATATATCCCCCCAGAGCACCACGAACCTCTTCCGGCAAAACCGGCTCGGCCCGCTGGATCAATTTCGCGATGTAGTACCCCGATTTCGATTTCAAAACCGCCTGCCGGGCCGCTTCCGAAAGCGTGACGGCGAAGAATGTGATAATCAGGCATAATGCAACCCCCTTGAGCCCGCCGAACAAGGCGCCTGCCTGCCGGTCGAACTCGCGAAGCTGCACCCGGTCGATCGCGTGCGAAATCATCCGGAAGACTACCCAAACCAGCAGCGACACCGCCAGGTACAAGACGAACATCGCAACGAACCGATTCCAGGGTTCACTTCCGCCGAACATGGGCGCCAACGGCCCGCTGAACCGGATGGCCACAGCCGCACTCAGCACGAGCGATGCTAGCGATGCTAGCTGCCACGCCATCCCCTTCCACGCGCCCAGTACGACCGCGATCAGCAGCACGGCCAACATGCCAATGTCGTAGGGCTGCAACGGCAAGCTTTCCATGAAATCACTCCGGTGGTTCCGTCCCGCATTCCAGGGTCCGCGCCGGCAGTACCGTCCGGCGTTGCCCGCCAGTATACCGATCGGCAGCCGCAGGGCGAAGACCAATGCCGACGGGTGCAGCAGCCGGGGGTGCAGCAGCGGACCGCACCGTAGCCTGGGGTTTCTTTACCCCAGGCCTCATGGCCACGCCAAATTCCATTCCGCGATGTCTTTGCCGCCTGCGGCGGCAAAGACATCGCGGGTGTTCCGACCGGTTTGGCCGTTTGCCGGTTTGTTCCGCCGCCTGCGGCGGCGGAACAAATCGGGAATAAACGGGGATGCGAGGTGGTGCGTATGGTTTCCAGGGGTAAAGAACCCCTGGCTACGGTGCGAATCGCCTACGGCGAATAGCGCGGATCAGTGGCCGCTGGTGCGCGGCGTGTGGGAGTCGAAATCGTACCGTAACAAGCGACTTTTGGATTGGCGGCGAGCGGAAGGAATAAAATCGCACTATCCAAACACCGTGTCAACCCCAACTTTTTGACAGCCCAGGCTTGCCCCGGCTAGAGCCGTGGTCATCCAGCTAACCGTGGGCTCCAGGCCGGGCAAGCCGGCCGGCGGCCTTCTCCAGGATGTAAGTGCGCTGCTGCACCGGCCAACCTGCAAGCGATCCCGGCGGTCGGGCAGGGGAGGCACGGCGGCGCGGGCGAGGCCTGCTAGCACTGCTAGCGATGCCAGCCGACAAAACTGCTATTGGCCGGGTCGGACGAGTTGGGTACAAGACCGTCTGGGACTTCTCGCGCCGAGCCGAACGGAACGATCTCATGGCCAATTTCAAAACCCACCTGACCTTCAGCACGATTGTCGGCGCCGGGTACGGCACGACGGCACTGCTGATGTACGATGTCCCGTTGTCCACCTGCATTCTGGCCGGCGGCCTTTGCAGCGTCTCCGGCATGCTGCCCGACATCGACAGCGACTCCGGAGTACCGCTTCGCGAGAGCCTGGCGTTCGGGGCCGCGGTGGTGCCCATGATGCTGGTGGATCGCCTGATTCAGATGGGGCTATCGGCGGAGTCGATTGTTTTGATCGGCGCCGCGGTGTACCTTTTCATTCGCTTCGTCGTTGCAGCGTTTTTGCGGAAGTACACCGTCCACCGGGGCATGTTCCACAGCATTCCCGCAGCCATCATCTTCGGCGAGTTGGCCTTCCTACTGGCGTCCGGGGACACGAACATCCGGCTCTACAAGGCGGCTGCGGTGTTGATCGGCTATCTTTCGCATCTTGCGTTGGACGAGATCTACAGCGTGGAGTGGTCCAAGGGCCGATTGCGGTTGAAGCGTTCGTTCGGCACGGCCCTGAAGCTATGGGGCGGCAAGTGGTGGGCGAATTTCACGACGTTCGCCAAGCTGGCCCTGCTAAGCTACGTGGCACTGAGAGAGCCGACCTGGATGGACCAGTACGAACAACAGTTCAAGCCGGAAATCCAGCGAACGGCCACCCAGTTGATGGACCGCATCATCCGCTGAAGGTTGCGTCACCGGTCAGCGATCGGTAACGCCGCTCTCGACCAGCAGCGTCACGGGTCCGTCATTGACCAGTTCCACTTCCATATGCCGGCGGAACCGGCCCGTTGCAACCTCGATGCCGCAATTGCGAACGGCCCTGACGAAGACTTCGTAAAGGGCCTCGGCCGTTTCCGGCGGCGCGGCCTTCGTGAAACTGGGACGCCGCCCCTTGCGGCAATCGCCCAGAAGCGTGAACTGACTCACCACCAGCATCGCGCCGTCCACCTCGGCCAGAGACCGATTCATCTTGCCCTCGGCATCCTCGAAAATCCGGAGCCCTGCGACTTTTTCGGCCAGCCAGCAGGCATCCTGCTCCGAGTCGGAATGGCCGACCCCCAACAGAACCAGCACACCGGGGCCTATTTCCCCTGCAATTTCACCGCCGACGGTAACGCGGGCGCGGCGTACCCGCTGTAGACATGCAATCATGGGGTTTACGATACGCCACCCCTGGCTGAATTTCCAGCGGGGACTATCATAATACGAACACCCACGCCGGGCCGATAGGTTGCCGCATGCCGAAACGCAAACAAATCAAGCCAGAACGACCGCTCATCGCACTTACCATGGGAGACGCCGCCGGCGTCGGCCCCGAGATTATCGCTGGCGCCTGGCCGGAAACGGTCATTCACGAATGGTGCCGCCCGGTCGTAATCGGCCATCCCGGCATCCTGCGACGGGCCGTCGCGTTGTGGCAGACCGGCGTGCAGGTGGTCGAGATCGAATCGGTTGAAGAAGCCCAGCCGGCCCCCGGCGTCATCCCCTGCGTGCGTTGCTGTAGTAACGACGTGCTCGACGTGCGACCGGGCCAGATCGACGCGCGTGCCGGGCAGGCGGCTTTCGACGCGATCGTAACGGCGGGAAAGCTGGCCATGAGCGGCCGAATCGACGCCATCACCACAGCCCCGCTTCATAAGCATGCGCTGCGTCAAGCCGGCCACGACCACCCTGGCCATACCGAACTGCTCGCAGAAATCTGCGGCCTGACCGACATGGAAGATTTCGCCATGATGCTGTACCTCGCGCCCAGCGACGAGATTCTGGGATCGGGCGGACTCGCGGTGGTTCATACGACCTTGCACGTATCCATGGCCGACGCCCTGAAACAACTGACCACCGAAGGCGTGCTGGGCAAGGCCCGATTGGCCGATCAGTTTATGACCCGCCTGATGGGCTCGCGCCCGAATATCGCCGTATGCGCCTTCAACCCGCACGCCGGCGAGGGAGGACTTTTCGGAGACGAGGAGCAACGCGTCATCACCCCGGCAATCGAAAAGGCACAGGCGGAGGGATTGCGCATCAGCGGCCCCGTGTCGAGCGATATCGTCTTCGCCCAGGCGAGGGAAGGCCGATTCGACGCCGTTGTCGCCATGTACCACGACCAGGGACACATCGCGTTGAAGCTGATGGGCATGCATCGCGCCGTGAACGTAACGCTCGGCCTGCCCATCATTCGCACCAGCGTCGCCCACGGCACGGCATTCGATATCGCCTGGAGACGCCGGGCCGAGACGAGCGGCATGATCGAAGCCATTCGCGTCGCAAGCTGCCTGGCCGGCGCGAGAGGATGACCGATTAGCTTACACCGGCGCCGCGCATCTTCTGCCGAGCACGCGTGAGGATGGGGCCGATGCTGTTCATCGGCATCCCGACACTGGAACTGATTTCCTCGTAGCTCTTTCCTTCCAGGTGGAAGAGTTTCACCACTTCGGCCTCCTGGTCTGCCAGGCCGGCGAGCAGCCGCTCCACTTCATCTCGGCTTTCAAAGCGATCCTCGACCGGTGGCTGCGAATCGGCGACCGCCTGCACCACTTCGTCCGGCTTGCCGTTTTCGAGACGGGCGGCCGACCGCTGGTCCAGCATGGCGCGCACGACGATCCGTCGCGCAACAACGGTCAGATAGGTCGCAAGGCTGCTCTCGCCGCGAAATCTACGGAGCAGCGCCCGATCGTCCTTGACGATCGTCAGGAAGACCTCCGCACACAAGTCGTCGCAATCCTCCGGGCGCAACCGGACGCTTCGCGATTGGGCCGTATGCTGAATCACATGGACAATCAGCCCCATGAAGCGGTCGACAAAGTCTTCCCACGCCCTGGGCTTCCCGTCCAAGCATCGCTGGAGCAAGTTTCGGTCGATTTCAGATAGTGCCACGCTGTCGGTTCCCTCATCGTAGGCAGCGCCCTGTTGACAGCCAAGCTGACCACGTCGAAAAGGTCGAC
Organism: Thermoguttaceae bacterium; assembly: GCA_040772845.1. GTDB lineage: Bacteria > Planctomycetota > Planctomycetia > Pirellulales > Thermoguttaceae > PWXP01. Next base: position 683,031 of record JAXGXG010000001.1, on the reverse strand, counting down.
ATCGGCCCGAAACGCAACCCTCGACGCTAAGTCCATTCTACACAGCCATGCTGTGCAATGCAAGAGAACGTGAAGATTACCCCCCATTATGGGAAAAGCCAACCGCAACATCCGCCAATAGCGTGGGCCGAAAGGGATAGGCGCCCTGAATCTCGTATCTGCATTCATGAGGAACCACAACCGATGGTAGCCAGTCCCCGTTTTCGGACAAACTCTTAGTCACCCGTTCCGATGTCCCACAAGACGCCTTCGAGCCAAGTACGCCAGCTTGCGTATTTCGGATTGCTTAACTTCAGCACCAACATCGGATTCCGCTTCGGCCGCTCCGGGTGACGCATCAGGAGCATCTTGGCTTCCTTCGGGGTCCGCCCCCCCTTTTGGACATTGCAGGTCAGGCAAGCGCAAACGACATTTTCCCACACGGTTTGGCCGCCACGGCTACGGGGAATCACGTGATCGATACTCAGTTGGGAAATAGGAAACCGCTGCCCGCAGTACTGACAGATATGACCGTCTCGGGCCAAGACGTTGCGCCGGTTCAGGTTCAGCCGTTGCTTGGGCACCCGATCGAAACTGAGAAGGCGAATGACCCGGGGAACCCGGATCTCGAAGCTGACCGTGCGAATCCAGTCGTCGTGCGGCTGCTTGTCTATGGCCAGCAACTCGCTCACTTCTCGCCACGAGTGGAACGTGTAGGTCCCGAACGTCCCCTCATTCACATGGACCACCTCGGCCAGGTCTCGATAGAGCAGGCCGAACGCCCGCTTGGCGGTAACCACGTGTACAGCCATATAGTGGCGGTTGAGCACCAGGACGCTGGTCTGCAACCCGGATATCGCAGGCGGGGAATCCTCGGGCGCTAAGGTAGCCCGCCCGGCAGCAGATGACTGCCCCTGCCGACTACGTCGCTTCGCCTTGAGAACCTGGTGCATGGACAAGTTCCCCAGTATCGCGCCCGGGCGGTGTGACGAGGTCCTCCAAACGAGGCAACCCCTTGCCAACCCGATGACCGTATCGATTGCTGTATTGTAATCGGAACAATCGCCGGATGGAAGTCGGAGCGGAAACCAGAATTTTCGCATGAATCTTCCGGCGCATCCCCCTGGCCGCAACCGCCGCCCGAAGCAAGCCCTCGCCCCGCTCCAGCCCGGAGCCTCACCCCAGCAGGTCAGAAACCCGACGCCGTTGGCAATTCCGCGAACACCTTGCCATCCGGCATCGCGCCGTAGTATGATGGGTGGGTTGGAGGTGAAACTGCCTTTCTTGTTTCGGCATTCGCCAGGTTCTTTCAAGGAGTGGAAAGATGATACGCTACACTTGCGATCTGTGTGGACGCGAGTTGGATCCTCACGAGGATCTGCGTTATGTAGTGCGCATGGAAGTCTATGCTGCATTCGACCCCATGGTGGGCGAAGAAGAAGATCCCAACGATCGGGATCATCTCGAGGAAATCCAAGAGATCCTGGAACGCATGCGCGACATCGACGATCCGCAAATCGGCGACGATGTCTACCAGCAGATGCGGTTTGATCTGTGCCCCGAGTGCCGCAAGCGGTTCATTGCCAACCCCCTGGCGCGCGAAGTCGCCAAGGTTCTCGGCTTCAGCGAGAATTGACGCATGGCGCGCCGCCGAAGTCCGGTGCGACGTCTGGCCAGCCGGCGTCTGCCCAGCCGGCGTCTGCTCGCAGCCGCCCTGGTCCTGCTCGTCGTCGTCTTGCTCCGACTGGCCGATCAGTTCGCGCCCATCGCTCCGCCGGATTCGCTGCAACCGGGCATGCATCAGGTTGAACGCGTTGTTGACGGCGATACCCTGCTGCTCGCCGGCGGCGCACGAGTTCGCCTGATCGGCGCCGATACGCCCGAGACCGTCAAACCCGATCACCCGGTCGAGCCGTTCGGTCCGGAAGCCACCGCATTTACCGAACGGTTCGTGGCCGAGGGAGACGGTCAGGTGCGACTGGAGTTCGACGGGCCGCGCAAGGACAAGTACGACCGGTTCCTCGCAACCGTTTGGGTTGGCGATCGGATGCTCAACGAAGAGCTTCTCCGGGCCGGCTTGGCGCGACTGCGCGACAACTACCGCTTTTCACCACCACTGAAAGTGCGTCTCCAAATCGCCTACCAGGCAGCGAAACTCACCCAGCGCGGCCTTCACGGCCCCCTGCCCTCCCCTGCCCCGCAGCAATGAAGCGGGAAGTCAACACACGTTTCTCTTGTTGTACTCCGCCTCAGCACAGGCTACATTGTGGGTACCGACGCGTGTTCGATGTGTACATGACTACAGTAGAGAAATGACATGTGGCCGACATACCGGTTCATTCCAATCGTCCTGGCAGGTTTGTCCGCAACGATTCAGCTCGCCGCCGCTGCGGAGCAACGTTTGCACATCGAGGTGCGTGGTCTCTACGGCGGTGTCCCAACCGAGTTGCTCCAAGACGGCAAGACACTCGGGCAGCATGGAATCAACGCCGTATGGATGAGTTCCAGAAGCCTGACCGCCGAACGGGTCGCCCTGGTTCGGCAGCAGAAGGCCCGGATATTCGCCGAGTTCAATACGCTCCACGTGGCCGGTTACCTGAAGGAGCACCCCGACGCGGCTCCCGTCGGCGTCGACGGCAAGGTCGCTCCGCCTCCACACGGCTGGCAAGGCATCTGCCCGACGCACCCCGGGTATCGGCAGTTCCGCATGGATGAGTTCCGCCGTGTTCTCTGCGATTATGAGGTTGACGGCATCTGGCTCGATTACCATCACAGCCATGCAAGCTGGGAACGCGACGAACCTGCCATGCCCGATACGTGTTTCTGCCCACGGTGTATCGGGCAGTTCTCCCGAGACACCAAGATCGAACTCCCCGATGAGTCCCCTGCCCTGCTGGCCGAGTTGATTCTGGACCGGTACCGGGACGCCTGGATTCAATGGCGTTGCGACGTGTTCACCGATTGGGTTCGCGAGTTTCGGGCGATTCTGGACGAAACGCGTCCGCAAGCGTTGCTGGGTACGTTCCATTGCCCCTGGAGCGATACGGATTTCGACGGTGCGCTGCGCAACAAGCTGGCAATCGACCTGAAGGCTCAGGCCAGCTACATCGACGTCTTCAGCATCATGCCTTATCATGCGAGGTTCGGCCACGCTGCCGACCCGGCATGGATCTCGCGGCAGACGGCCTGGCTGGGCCGCCACCTGGGCGTTCAGGGCGCGCCCGATGATCGCATCAAAATATGGCCCATCGTGCAACTGGCAGACTGGGGCGAAGAAGTCCCGGTCCAGCAGGTACACGCCGTACTCGACCACGGCACGCGCCTGCCTGCCACGGGTATGATGGTCTTCCACTGGAGTGGACTCAGAAAGCAACCGCAGAAGGCCGCCGCAATGGCCGAGTTCTACCGGAAGATCCGTCGCTAAGGCGGTTCTTCTGCTGGGGCATCGGTTGCTGATTTGTAGCGGCACGGCGCGAGCCGTCCGGTATTGCGATGGGAAAACCGGGCGGCTCGCGCCGCTCCGCTAAGAAAACGCCCCCCAATGGTCCCAAAGTAAGCGGCAGCTCGCGTGATGAATAAGCCGGACGGCCTCCGGAACCGGAAGAGTTCCGAGACTTCAGAACACGCCCCCCTGCCCTGCCCTGCCCCGCTTCCAAGGATATTCCGAAGATTACGAAAGCTTCCACGGTGCTCGCATCGGCCGGCTCAACATGCGGTTGACGTCTTCGTCGGTGCTCTGTTCCTTGGACGGATCCCAGGTGAACTTGCGTTTCAGAAGCTGCGCGATGTTGCCCAGGATACAAAGGCTGGCCGTACTATGGCCGAACTCCACCGGCTCGACCGGGTCCTTGCGGCTCTTGACCGCGTCGAGGAAGTTACCAACGTGATCGGAGTCGATGTCGTTACGGCGATTGATTTTCCGGGCCGGATTGCTCTTGGGCAAATGGATCTCATTGGGCCCGATCACCGAGTCCTTGATGTTGGTGGGGAAGGTCCTGATCGTGCCACCCAAGGTGATTTCCAGCCGTCCCTCCGTTCCTTCGAACTTCGCAAACGAGGACTTGTGCGTATCGCAAGTCAACTCGACCCCGTTGGCGTAACGGGCGCGGAAGGCCGTCTTCACGGCTGTGGTGAACAGGCTTCCTTCGGGCAGGAACTCGGATCCGTTGTCCTCGAACTCGACCGGCGTGGTCCCGTCCATGCCCAGGCCCCATTGCGCAATGTCGTTTGTGTGCGCCCCGAAGTTGGCCGTTTGCCCGTTGGAGTAATCGAGGATATAGCGCCAGCGGTGGAAGCAACGCTCGATGTGATAAGGCGCCTCGGGTGCAGGACCGAGCCAGAAGTCGTAATCGAACCCTTCCGGCACGGGCTGAGGCTGCCAGCCTGGCCCCGGGCTGGGGAAACTATTGGCGGCGGCGGTAGTGCGAACCAGTCGGATCTCTCCGAGCCGGCCGTTACGCACCAGTTCACACGCCCGACGCACTCCCGGGCACGAACGGAACTGGGCGCCGGTCTGGAACACGCGGTTGTACTTGCGCGTCGCCTTGACCATCTCCCGCCCCTGATGAACGGTCAGCGACAGCGGCTTCTCGCAGTACACATCCTTACCTGTCTTCATAGCCGCGATAGCAATCAACGCATGCCAATGATCGGGCACAACGATCGTAACGGCGTCGATGTCGTCCCGCGCGAGGAGTTCACGGAAGTCGTTGTAGGCGGCGCAACCGCCGGATACCTTCTGTCCGCCGGGAGCTTCACTCTCCGATTGGGCCCATTTATGGCCAAGAATGTAGTCGTACGCATCGTCCTTGGAGAAGTCGCCGGAAGCCTTCTTGGCATAGTACTCGTCGATCCACCGTTTGGCCGTTTCACGTCCCAGGACGCGATCGCCATAATAGTAGCCTTTGCCGGCCCGGTTCACGTCGCAAACGGCCACCATCTGGACGTCGTCGTGAACCAGGAACGAAGGAACGATTCGCTGGGACTGGTGCCCGCAACCGATCTGCCCCACCGTAATCCGATTGCTGGGGGCGGCTGAGCCGAAGACCGAGGCCGGCACAATCTGCGGCAAGGCCGCCGCCGAGGCGATCGCGGCTGTCTTCATGAAACTCCGCCGTGTACAACGGATCGATTGCTGAGAACTCTTCTTCATCGGTAACTCCTTTCCTGTTCAGAACGCGCCGCTGATTACGGCGCCGTCGCGACGGTCGCCCATGGCGTTGAAGACGCTGCGATCGATGGAATAGCTGAGCGATTGTACCGAGCCGTCGGCCATGCACGCGTTGAAGCCGCCCGGATGGGCTGCGCCGAAACAATAGCCGATCAGACTGGCGCCCAGAACACTGCCGCCGATACTGCGCGGACCGGAGTCGGTATCGGGACCAGGCTCGTACCCGGTCGACCGAACGACGTCCGGATCCCAACCATCGGTCCAGCCCCGATCGTCGTGCCATGCGCCGGACGCATATTCGCAAGGACGAATCCGTTTTTCGCTCAGCATGATCGTATTGCTCGTGCCGTCCCGAATGTCGCCGAAGGTGGTCGGGGGGCTTCCACCGAGGAATGTACTGTCCTTGTACCACCAGTTGATTCGTACGATCACCCCGTAGAACAGGTTAGGCTGCGCGCTACTGATCAGGTAATGATCGATTTCGGCGCCATCATGCCCGGCCCAGAAACTGCGGGTGGCGTCGAACTCGTGACTGAAGGACCCGTCGGAATTGCGGGTGATTTTGCCGGGTGTCGCACTGGCGTAATCGTTCAGGTATCGAGAGCCCTGACGTGTGGGACGCCGTCGGGAAGGGCAGAAATAGAGGCCGACCGCTTGCTGCTCCAGCGCACCCTGCGTTCCGAGTTGGTAAAGGGCCGTCTGTTCAAGGTAAGGGAGGATCTGAAAGGCCCAACTCAACCCCTGCTTGGCCGGCCCGTTCGGGGCGCCATTGGTTCGGTAGTTGGCCAGATTGGGCCAAGGGATATCACCGCCGGTAGGAAAGACGCCGAGTGCCCCCGCATGGTTATGGCACGCCAGCCCCATTTGTTTCAACTGGTTGGTGCACTGGATGCGTCGGGCAGCCTCACGGGCGCTCTGTACTGCCGGCAGCAGAAGACCGATCAAGATGCCGATGATCGTGATGACCACCAGCAATTCCACCAACGTGAAACCGTGGCGGTGAAGGCGTGGCAATGCCATGGTATTTCCTCCGAAAGAAGGGCTTTTGATTCGCTGTGCCAAGAATCTCCGATACTCTCGCGTCTTTCTGGTTGTCCGGCCCAAGTGAGCCAGGATTCTCGCATCGCCGTTATGGGGCGGAAGCGTTCGGAACCAATTCCCGAAAACGGCTCTCGTCCACTTCCTCTACCGCTCCCATCGAACTACCGACAAAACGCGTGTCACCCGTACCTTCCTGTTCGTAGGCAATAACCGGGGCGCCGGCCGGGCCGGGCGGATTGCCCTTCGCGGCATCGCCGTAGAGGACGACGTACGGCTTTCCATCCCGCTCTGAAATGAACAACGCGTCAACCGTATCCACCGGGAACGATGCCAGGGCCTCGGGGCCGAGCGAACGGATGAACTCCTTCAGTTCCGCCTCGTTGGCAGGTGGCTGCCCCTGATGCTGGCCTGTATACTGCCCGTAGAATAGCACGAGTGGTTTCAGATGCGACTCTTCCCGCTGCTCTGCCTGGCGTTGAGCACCGCCGCAGCCACCCAGCGAAACGCACATGCCCAGCAGCAAGATCCGCACAGCAACAACGACTGTCCCCGATGTCGTCCTGACCGCCATGAGTCCCCTCCCGTAGCGACGTCTTGCCCGACCGTATCGGCCTCTCTGCCACACCCGGCGCTACGACCACATTCGCGCGGCAGACACATCGGCAGCCCGACTACCGATATCGACCTGCATATTAGCAGAATTTCCAGGTTTCGTCAATCTTTCGACAGAACCGGGGGGGTGCGCCGGGTGCAGCAGCGGACTTGCGTTTCACGGAAGAGCCACCGTGCAGGCCTGTCCCGCGGGAGTCATGATTCGCCAGTTCGATGAACAGCGCGAGCCCTTACGACTGGTAGCTTTGCAGGGATTTGTCGCCTTGGAGGACGGCCAGGACATCGGCGGCCATGGCCTCCAGCTCCAGGTTCTCGGCGTAGATGAGCATCTGGGCGAGCTGTCCGACCCGGCTCTTCAGCCCGGCGACCAAGGGCTCGGAATCGGCGAGAGGACCGGTCAGGACCAGGGCATCGAGCGCCGGTCCGACAGCGATACTCATGGCCCCAATGTCCTTGGCCGTGTGGTAGACGACGCCGCGCAGCGCCTTTTCGGCCTCTTCACTGCCGGCATGGATCGCCTGCTCGATCTCGGGGGCGAGATTCTGGAGATCAATGTCCACGATCTTGCCGTCTCGAACCGCGGCCACACAAACACCGCCGCCAAGGTGGGCGACAATGAAGCGGCTTCTGTCCAAGGGCTTTCCGATTGCCGTTGCCGCACGCGCCGCCGAGGCGCGAATGCTGAGCGAATGCCACGTTTCGACCGCCGGGCGGCCGGCATGGCGTGATTCCTCGTGTAGTTCGTCGCCGATGAGCGAATTGATGGCAAAAACGGGCACGCGCAGCTCCTCGCCGATTCGCGCGGCTATGGGAACCGCCAGCCGCGACGGATGGTCGATTTCGGTATGATTTCGCAGAATTGCGGCAAGATTGGAATCGACGAAAACGCCCTCCTCGTTCACTGCACAAACCCGGTACACACCCTCAACATGCCGATTCTCCCGGTCGAGAAATCCGTCGCGCCCCACAACGGCGTCGATGCGCGAGGCATCCTCGCCCAGAAGATCGCGAATCTGCACGACGTGGCGATTCACCTCGGCGTCGAGCCCCTCGCCCTTCTCTCGCGGCCTGTTTGCGCCGGCCAACTCGAAACTCTTCACGCGGCGGCAGCTTTCAAAGACGGCCATCTTCGTTCGCACGAAACCGGGATCGATCGCCAGAACGCGAAACGGCGGCTTGTGCTCCGGATTCTGCGAACCCGACGAACCGGCCGCCTTCTTATGCATAGCATCGGCATAGATGCAGGCGAGGGCGATCGAGTCGATCTTCGAACCTTCCGGATCGGAACGCGATGAGAGGATATACGGCGCCTTGATTCCCACCGTAACGCACGCCATGCGCGCCAGATCCGCCTGCACCATGCACATGAGCATCTTGTACATGATATTGGCCGCATCCAGCGTCGGATTGACCAGGATGTCGGCCATTCCGGCAACCTGGTACAACGGCGAACCCTCCGGGAGAGTTTCCTTCTTCAGCCTGACGGACGCAGGATCGACGGCAAGATCGAAGGACAAGGGGCCGTAGACGATGGCATCGTCCCAGTAGGCATTGGCCAGATCGCGCGCCACGAGCGTCGAGGGCAAGGCCGCCATCGGCTTTTCATTTCCGGCCAGCAGGGCCACCTTCGGCTTCGGGATATTCAGCGCGATCTGCGCGATTTCGACCGAGTTCCGAATCAGCCCCGTCATTCGGCTGAAATTGAGAATGGCCGAGACACCGGCATCGGTCATGATCATCGGTGCGCCACCCCGGAAGCATCCGGCCTGAAAGACGGTGGCCAGCGACATGGTGTCGCGAGTCCGCATCCGGACCAGTTGCCGGTTCAGAATGGGTGTCGAGATATTGCCCTTCTGGATGACATCCACCCGATCGGATTGGGCGAGTTCCAGAATACGTTCCGCCGTCTCCTCCTGCGAGGTCGTGGCGACAATATCCTCGGAAGAAACCGAGAAGCCGAGCCGTTCGGCTTCCCGGTGCATATCGGCTTCGTCGCCGACGAGTATGCACTGCTTCACGTACGCCTTTTCGCGCAACTGCCGGTAAAGCAGCAGATCGCCTTCCCTGTCGCCGCCGGCAACGGCCACAACCTGCGACGTCAACGAGGCGGCTATCTCTTCGAACTGGGCAATCTCGGTGGGCGGCATATATATTCGGCGGGACAGTCCGTCTGGGACTCAACTGCAACGCATACGGGCAGTCATGAATTCGAGGTCAAGCGGACGCTTTGAGGTCGTTGTACATCTCGAAAGCGGCTTCCGGCTTCGCATCGTCATGAACCACGTGCCGAATGGCCTGAATCATCGCCACAGGATTCTCGGCCTGGAACACGTTGCGTCCCATATCGACACCCATGGCGCCCTTGTCAATCGCCGACCGAGCGAGTTTCAGCGCATCGAGTTCAGGTATCTTCTTGCCGCCTGCAATGACAATCGGAACCGGGCAAGCTGCCGTAACCTGCTCGAAGTCCTCTTCGCAGTAGTAGGTTTTGACGACCTGGGCGCCGTTCTCGGCCACGATACGGGCGGCCATGCCAAGATAGCGTGCGTCGCGAGTGAGTTCCTTACCGACGGCATTCACACCGAGCGTCGGGATACCGTATCGGTTGCCCATCTCGATGGACTTCGTCAGGTTGCGGACCGTCACGCCCTCGAACCGCTTGTCGCCAACGGCGCACATCACGGCCATCATCGATGCGTTCAGGCGAATCGCGTCCTCGATATCCACGCCAATGCACTCATCGTTCAATTCGGTGAGGACGGTCGTACCGGCGGAAGTCCGCAGCGAGATGGGCTTGTTGACCGTCGGCGGAACCAGGGTCCGCAGCACGCCCCGCGTGCACATGAGGCAGTCTGCATATTGCAGGATAGGCACGATCGTCAGGTCGATCCGCTCCAGGCCGGAGGTCGGTCCCATGATATAGCCGTGGTCGAACGCCAGCATGACCGTCCTGCCGGACTTCGGATTGAAGACTCGCGACAGGCGATCCTTCATGCCCCAATCGTAGTTGTTCGAGCCCTTCAACTCGAACAGCACGTTCTTCTGCGGAATATCGACACCGTAGTCTTTCGCCTTCTTGTTGCCTTCTGCTTCAGCCATTCGTCAGTCCTTCTTTTAGTCCGGTGAATAGTATTGACATCGAGGTTGCGCCTGGGTCGACATGCCCAATCGAACGCTCGCCAATGTTCTTGGCGCGCCCAAAGGCCGCCTTCATTTCCTTGGTCGCCGCGGCGCCCTTGACAGCCGCGTCGGCCCCGTCGGCAAGTGCTTCTGCAAGCTCGTTGCCTCCGTCGGCGGCAGCCCGAATGGCCTCCACCGCCGGTACGAGTGCGTCGATCATGGTCTTATCGCCCACCTGGGCGCGCGTGTTCTGGCGCAACTTGGCCACACCTGCCTCGAGCATTGCCGCGACAGTGGCACAGTCCATCGGCCCCTCTTCCGGCGCCGCCTCGCTCATGCCCATGAAGAACGAGCCGTAGAGCGGGCTGGTCGAACCGGCGTCGGTCGACATGGCGGCCCACCCGACGGCCTTGAGCAGTCTCTTGGCGCTGTTGCTCTCGTCCTTTTCAATCGCCTCGGCGATCGCACCGGCCACCTTGGAGACCGCCGTTCCGTGATCGCCGTCGCCGGTGGCGGAATCCAGTTCGGACAGGTACGCCCGGTTCTCCTTGATCCGCTCTGCGGCAGTCAAGAGCATGGCCGTCAGGCCCTGAAAGTCCAGTGATTCTGACACTCGATTCTCTCCCTCTGATCAGAGTGGCGTCATGCGCCGTATACATGCTGCGGTAAGGCAAGGAGCCGGCAGAACTGTAGTTTCTTTATCGCGTCGTCCAGAAGGGGGCATTGGACGGCGCTTTCATCAGCTCGAGGAGCTGGTCGTCGAGCTTGGCCGCAAACATCTGGAAGCCGGCCATTTCCTGGACGGTCAGGTATTCGCCGACCAGGGCCTTGGCGACGGTTATTCCTTTCGACTCGGCAAAACGCTTCACGGCACGGAAGACGATGAACTGCTCCATCAGGGTCGTGGCCCCGGCCCCGTTGATCATTACGAAGATCTTGTCGCCGGAAGCGCAATTGGCGGCAGGCAGAACCTGCGCGGCCATCTTCTCGGCCGTTTCGTCGGCCGTCATGAGCTTGCACCTGCCGGTTCCTGCCTCGCCGTGCTGCCCCATGCCGATTTCCATCTCGTCATCGGCCAGTTCAAAGATCGCGCCGCCCGACTGCGGGTGCGTCGCCGTCTTGAGCGCGACGGCCAGGGTGGCCATGTTGTTGTTGATCTTTTCGGCTACGGCATAGACCTCGTCGAGACTCATACCGGCCTCGGCGGCGGCGCCGGCGACCTTATACAACGGAATGCAGCCGGCCAATCCGCGGCGATCTTCGATTGGAGCGTCGGCGCCAGGAGCAATGTCCTCGTGCGTGAGGATCATCCTGACGTCGATCCCCTCTTCCTTCGCCATTTCCATGGCCATGTTGGCGCTCATCACGTCGCCTGCATGGTTGAGCACGACCAGCAGGATTCCTGCCTCGCGTTTGAGGAGCTTCAAGGCCTCGACCACCTTGGGAGCACCGGGGGCGGCGAAGATATCGCCAACGACCGAGGCGTCGAGCATGCCTTCGCCCACAAATCCGCTCAAAGCCGGCTCATGCCCAGCTCCCCCTAAAGTCACAACCGCCACTTTCCCCTCATCTTTTGGGTTGGCGCGCATGACGATCTTGCCCGACACAAGCTGAACCCGGTCGGAGTAGGCGTCACAATAGCCTTCCAGCAATTCCGAAGTCAGGTTATCGGGATCGTTAATGAACTTCTTCATGACCATTCGTAAAACTCCTTCGGAGGGGGCTACATTCACCTGCTATCGATCGTCTGGGGCCTTCACAAAACGAGGTATTTTCGTCGATTTGGCCCCTCCTGTCAACAACCCAGGACAGCACGCCGGACAGATGGACCGACGCTGAGCCATCCGAATTTGCGGCCAGCCCCCCTCTGGGGCCCTTGTAGCCATGCCGCTTCTGCGGTAGAGTAGCCCCTGGCTCCAGGAGGCAACCTCATGTCCCTCGGTATCGATCCGAAGAACGATTACGCGTTCAAATGCGTATTCGGCAGTGAGCAGCATACACGCATTCTTGTTCACCTGCTGAATGCCGTGCTCAAGCCACCGCCGGACCGGCGTGTGGAAGAGGTGGCGATTCTCAACCCGAGTCACGAGCCCCTGAAACTCGACGACAAGATATCCATCCTCGATATCCGCGCCAGGGACCAGAGTGGACGGCAGTTCGACATCGAGATGCAGATGGCCTCGCACCCGGGACTGCGCGACCGATTTCTGTATTACTGGGCGAAGATTTACGCGAATCAGTTACAGTCAGGTGAGAAGTACGGTGCGCTGAATCCTGTGATTTCCATCTGTTTTCTCGACTGGCGGCTCTTCCCCCAAACCGACAAATACCAACTGGTGTTTCAGGTGCAGGACCCGGAGACCGGGCTTGTATTTTCGGACCATTTGGCAATTCACGTCTTCCAACTGCCCAACTTCAAAAAGGGGCTTGAAGAACTGGCCGATCCGCTTGACAAGTGGCTCTATTTCCTGAATAATGGAGAAGACTTAAGTCCTGAGGATATTCCGGAAATGATCCGTATTCCGGAGGTGGAGGAAGCGATGAGTGTCTTGAAAGCTCTGACCGAAGAAGAGCGGGAATGGCACCGCTATTTTGACCGGGAAAAGGCGCGCCGTGATGCCTTGAACTGGCAGCTATCGCTCGAAGATGCCCAGGCTGAAGCGGAACGGGCTCAGGCTGAAGCGGAACGGGCTCGGGCTGAAGCGGAACGGGCTCGGGTCGAAGGATTGATCGGGCAGGTTCGGCTGTGCGAGGAACTGCTGAAGCTTTCGCCAACTCCTGCTGAGCAGCTCGATGCGATGCAACCGGATGAGTTGCAAGGATTGGTCGACCAGCTTCGGTGCCAAAAGCGGCCATAGGCTGTTCCCGGTTCGTCTATCCCCGCCTCTTTCGCTCACTGCCGCTGCGTTGCTGCCCCGAAGAGATACAACAAGGGCCGCTGGAAATCGTCCCAGCGGCCCCTATCGGCATATTTGATCACTTCAACCGCTCAATCGAGCGGCAGTAGTACTGCACTACATATTGATCTCGAAGCCCTTGCGGCTCTCGCGAGCGAGGAACGAGTTCGCCTGTTCGTCGCCGACAATCTCCCGCTTGACCGGATCCCAGTTCAGTTCCCGGCCGAGACGCATCGCGATGTTCGAGAGGTGGCAGATCTCAAGCATCCGGTCATGTGTCCAGACGTCGGAGATCGGCTGCTTGCGAGACTTGATACACTCGATCCAGTTGGCGCTGTGGTTCTGGCTGACCTTGCCGCCATACACCTGCTCGATGGCCCCTTCCGGCAACGGTTTGTCTTTCAAGTCCTCGACGGGCTTGCCGGCGATCTTGCCACGGTTGACGAAGAACCGGCCTTCGGCGCCCTCGAAGAGGATACCGTTGTCGCCTTCGCTGGTGATGATCATCTCGACGTCGTTGGGCATGGCAACGCTGAGCGAAAACTGCGTGGCCGTGTTGTACTGATCGTCGACTACCGGATAGCCGTCCTTGTACTCGACCGGCAGCGTGTACTTGACGGGCGTGATCTTGCTCGGGCCGGTGTGGCTGGCGCCGAGTGCCCAGCAGGCGATATCCACGTGATGGGCGCCCCAGTCCGTCAGTTTCCCGCCGGAATACTCGTGCCAGTTGCGGAACGAATAGTGGCCGTTGCTATAAAGCGGTACGCCGCCGCCGTAACCCTTGCGGATTTCCGGCAGGGCCCGATACGCGACCTTGGCAGCCGGTCCCAGCCAGAAGTCCCAATCAAGCTCTTCGGGCACCGGCGCAACGGGAATGACCGGCGAAGACATCATCCCGCCGATGCCGCATGTCACTTTCTTGACCGTGCCGATACGGCCGTCGCGGATCATCGCAATCGCCTGCAGGAAGCGCTGCCCGCTCTCGGTTCGCTGCATCGTGCCCACCTGGAAGACTCGGCCGGTCTGCTTGACCATTTTCTCAAGGAGTTTGCCCTCGTCGATGGTCAGGGTAAGGGGCTTTTCACAGTAGACGTCCTTGCCGGCCAGCATCGCCTCGACCGCGATCTTCGTATGCCAGTGATCCGGTGTGGCGATCATGACCGCGTCAATATCTTTGCGATCGAGAACCTTGCGATAATCTTTGTAGGCATCGGGCTTCTTCCCTTGCCGTTTCTCGACGTTCTCGACGTTGGTTCCCAACACCTTCGCGTCAACGTCGGCCAGGGCGGCGAAATCGGCAAAGCCCAACGTCTTGCTGGTAATGGCCCAGCCTTGATTCCGAAGACCGATGGTCGCAAAAACCGGTCGGTCACTCGATGACTCAAAACCGAATGCCCGGTTGGCCGACGGGAGCAGAATACTTGCGGCCCCCGCGGCGGCAATGCCTTGAAGGAACTGACGACGCGATTTCTGGTGAGATGGTGGCATTTTCAAAGACCCTTCTAAAGAAGACAACGGGAAGTACTTTCAGGCATGCCCCAGGGCACCCTCGGTGAGCAAAACAACACCATGGAATGCCTGCCCGGCGGCCCTGGCTCGCAAGCAGCGGTTGGTGAGCCGTGAACGCGCAAGCACTCCTGATCGCTACTCAGGCAGGTGGTCCTCAAGGGAACGTTCAGCGAATGGTTCGGAGGCGGTTTCCACGACCGCTCCCAATCGTTCCATTATAATCGAAACCGTCGGCCAGTTGTACTTGCCCGCCCGAATCCGCCACGACGCGCCTGCCGAAAACCCTAAGTCTTTGTCATGATTGAAGTTACGTAGCGAATCCCCGCTGGAACTCTACCCGACAGGCCGCCATCCAAGGGGCTCCCCTTGACAATGTACATTCGTATATTGTACGATTGTACACAGAATATCAAGACTGCCTACCTGGGGGAGCAACCGCTCGGCGGAAGGAACTGCTTTGCCTGGTTGCAATCCTTGTTGTGAATGGGACCGTTTTCTGAGGTGATAAGGGGCTCTCGCACCACCCCACGACCAATTGGAGGGCGAACATGGAACAGTTTGAAAACCTGACCAAACGGCAGAGTGAAGTCTACAACTTCATTCGGATGCAAATCCGCGGCCGCGGCTACGGCCCGACCGTGCGGGAGATCGGAGAGCGATTCAAAATCCGCTCCCCCAACGGCGTGATGTGCCACCTGAAGGCCCTGGAGAAGAAGGGCCTCATCCGTCGCGAGGCGAATATGTCGCGCGCCATCCAACTCGCCACCGAGGCCGCCCACGAACGCAGCCTTCCCCTGGCCGGACGCATTGCAGCAGGTGTGCTGCACGAGGCAGTGGAGCAGCACGATCGCGTCGATTTCGGCGTCATGTTCGACGCTGCCGACCAGGACCTGTTCGTGCTCGAAGTGTCGGGCGATTCGATGATCGAGGACCAGATTGCCGACGGCGACTATGTGATCGTCCGCCGCCAGGCGACGGCATCGAAGGGGCAAATCGTGGTGGCCCTTACCGATGAGAATGAGGCGACGCTCAAACGTTGGTTCCCCGAACGCAAGCGTATCCGACTTGAACCGGCCAACGCCAAGATGAAACCCATTTACGTGAAGAACGCCCGTGTGCTCGGCGTTGTGGTTGGTGTCGTACGAAAGGTGAATTAGAGGCTGCCAGCTGCAACGCCCGTGTCGACCAGGGCCGCGCCCGACGTGACAATACTCAATCTGGTCCTCCAACGTCAGCGGCGTTGCCTCACCACCATCCCTGCGAACCCCAACGACCTCACAACTCCTACACTCGACCGTATTCGCTCGTTCCAAAGGTAACGATGGGCGACTTGACCACCGATTCTGGCACGAAGTACAATGAGGCCACGTTGCAGGTTAGCAGTCGCGACGTCAGTCGCCGCATGCCTCCGCCGGCGATCTTCACTCCCTGCCCAGTTCCAATTCACGATCCAGATCCTGTTTGCCGAACCCCACCATGAAACGACTTCTGACGATCCTTTGCCTTGGAGTATTCGCCGGCGCAACACTGGCCGGCGCCGCCGAACCGTTCAATCCTGCCTCCTTCCAACCAACCGACCTGGCCACACAGGCTTCGGACGAGAAGGGTGAAGCGTACGCAATCTGGCCGGACCTTGCGCCGGGCGAGAAGGAGAACCGTCCCGACGGCGAGAAACCGCAGCAAGACGGAATCGCACGAATCCATGACGTGACGCGTCCCACCATTTCCGTCTATCGCCCCAAGGCGGACGCCCCCAAGTCCGACCGCTGCATGATCATCTTTCCTGGCGGCGGCTACCGGATTCTGGCCTACGACCACGAAGGGATCAAAGTCGCCGACTATCTGACCGCCAAGGGCATCACCTGCGTCGTGTTGAAGTACCGCGTACCGTCGCGAGAAGGCGTCGAGTTCTACAACGTTGCATTCGAGGACGCACAGCGCGCGGTCAGTTTCGTGCGTTCGCGTGCGAAGGACTGGGGATTCGATCCGGAGAAGATCGGCTGCATGGGCTTCTCTGCCGGTGGCAACCTGACCATGCTGGTCGCGACCAACGGCGCGACGCGATGTTACGAACCGATCGACGACGTCGATGCGGTTCCATGCCATGTCAACTTCGCCGTGCCGGTGTATCCCTGGCGTATCCTTCAAGAGAGCGTCAGCGGCAACAAGGGGAACGACTGCATGGTCGACGGCAAGTTCAAAGACGACATCTTCTGCGACTATCTTGCTTTTGACGCCAAGACGCCGCCCATGTGTCTCGTACACGGCGATTCCGACGGCATTACGCCAATGGCTTCTGCGGCCATCTACTGGAAATTGCGGACCATGGGCATCCCTGCCGAATTGCACATCTACGCCAAAGTCGGCCACGGATTCGGCATGAAGCCGACCGGCGACCATATCGGAAGCTGGCTGGAACGGGCATACCAGTGGATACAGAAACTGTAGCGTTCCCTTCCACCGCAACTGGCCAAGACTGATTTGAAAGAGAAAGCCTTAAGGAAACACCACCCATGAAACGATGCGTTCCGTTGTCCGCCCTGTTCGTGCTGTCTGCCTCGCTTGCCTTCGCCCAGGGCAATGCGCCGGAACTGAACATCTGGCCCGGCACCGCGCCCGGAGAAGATGCCGCCAAACCGGCAACCAAAGGCGTTGCCTCGCCATCGATCTTCCTGTTCCAGCCGGAGAAGAAGACGTCGGACAGTTGCATGGTCATCTGTCCGGGCGGCGCATATATGGGACTGGCAATCGACCACGAAGGCTGGAAAATCGCCCAGTTCTACAACAGCAAGGGCATGACGGCCGTCGTCTTGAAGTACCGCGTACCGCGACGTTATCCGGAACCGAACCGCAAACACATCGCCGCCTGGCAGGATGTCCAACGCGCCGTTCGCGTCGTCCGCTCCCATGCAGGTGAATGGAGATTCGATCCGGAGAAGATCGGGATTACCGGGTTCTCTGCGGGCGGGCATCTGACGCTCATGGCCGCGACTTCCTCGCAGACACCGGCCTATGAACCGGTGGACGAACTGGACAAGACGGTTCCCTGCCACGTCAACTTCGCCGTCCCGGTCTATCCCGCGTACGTTCTCGAAGATGGCAACAACGGCCCGAATGCAGGCAAGGGTAACGATTCGGCGCTGGTCAAGGACTTCGCCTTCGACGCCAAGACCCCGCCCATGTGCCTGATCCACGGCGATGGCGACGGCTATTCGCCAATGGGCTCGGTCGCCGTCTACCACAAGCTGCGAACCATGAAGCTTCCTGCAGAACTCCACATCTACGCCAAGGTCGGCCACGGATTCGGCGCGAATCCGACCCTGGACCCGAACAACCATCACGTCGGCGACTGGCTCAACCGGGCCTATGAAGCGATCAAGGCATTCGGCTTCTAGTCGCAGGATAGAGCCTACGTATCCATCTTCCCTCGCGCACTCAGGAAGGACTACGCGGTGAAGCTGAACCAGATATCCCTGTTCCTTGAAAACAAACCGGGCCACCTGAGCGGCGCCTGCCGAACCCTGGCCGATGCCGGCATCAATATCCTCACCCTATCGCTGGCCGATACCCAGCAGTTCGGCATTCTACGGCTGATTGTGCAGGATTGGACGGCCGCGAAGAAGGTGCTGGAAGAGGCCGGCTATGTCGTCAAACTGACTGAAGTCGTGGCCACCGAGGTCGAAGACCGGCCAGGTGGTCTGGCCACGATCTTACACACGCTCGAAGAAGCCGGCGTGAATATCGAATACATGTACGCCTTCACGTTCGGCGCGAAAGACCGAGCCGTCATGGTGTTTCGTTTCGATCAACCGGACGCGGCCATCCAGGTACTACACAAGGCAGACATCCATGTCCTCGATTCCGTTGAACTGTTTCAGCGAAAGTGCTGAGCTTCTGAACGTGTTCGCCGGCGTTCTTCCATTGATGAGAGCCTTGTTCCGAGTCTTCCGCCAATACGATGCGTAAACCGACCGTTGAGAACCGTGTCTTCAGCCCCGACGAGACACTTGCCCGTGATCCGCTAGAAGCGTTGCAGCTAACACGACTCCAGCAGACCGTCGCTCGCGTGGCCCAGGTCCCGTTCTACCGGAAGGCGTTTACCGAGATTGGCCTGGCGCCGGACGATGTTCGCACGCTGGACGACGTCCGCAGACTGCCGTTGACGACCAAGGCCGACCTGCGCGACAACTATCCGCTGGGCTTTCTGGCGGCGCCCCGGAAAGACGTCGTCCGCTACCACGGCTCGTCCGGAACAACTGGAAAACCGACCGTTGTGGCCTATACGAAGGCCGATCTTGCGCTTTGGTCCGAGCTTTGTGCCCGATTTCTGGTGGCCGGCGGACTCCGGGCGGAACACACCGTGCAGATCGCGTTCGGATATGGCTTGTTCACCGGCGGATTCGGGCTGCACTACGGAGTCGAACGCGTGGGAGCAGCCGTCATACCTGCGTCGGCCGGCAATACGGCCCGGCAAATCATGCTGCTGCAAGACATGCAGACCGACGTGCTGGTCTGCACCCCCAGTTACGCCTTGACGGTGGCCGAGGCCATTGCCGCCCAGGGAATCGACCCGGCCACGCTGCACCTGAAGTACGCCCACTTAGGCGGCGAACCCTGGACCGACGACATGCGGCAGACCATCGAACGCGTGCTGCACATCCAGGCGTTCAACAACTATGGCCTCAGCGAGGTGATCGGGCCTGGCGTCAGCGGCGAGTGCTACGTACAGCAGGGGATGCACATCCAGGAGGATCACTTTCTAGTCGAATGCCTCGATCCGGAAACCCTTGAACCGGTGGCGGAGGGTGAGACGGGCGAGTTGGTGATCACCGCGCTGACGAAGCAGGCGATGCCCCTGCTGCGTTATCGCACACGCGACCTGGCCCGGCTCGACTCCACCCCCTGCCCTTGCGGCCGGACCGGCATCCGGATGAGCCGCGTCGTGGGCCGCACCGACGACATGCTGATTCTTCGCGGAGTCAACGTCTTTCCATCACAGATCGAAGAAGCCCTGTTGCGCGTCGAAGGGATTGCGCCTCACTACCAGATCGAAATCCAGCGACCCGGCGCACTCGACGAGGTCACCGTTCACGTCGAAGTCGTTCCTGAGCAGTTCTCGGACAAGATGAGCGAAATGCAGCAATTGCACGACCGCATCGACCGCGAGATCCAGTCCATCACCGGCATCCGCGTGGGAGTGAACCTGGTCGCTCCCAAGACACTCGAACGCTTCACCGGCAAGGCCCAGCGCGTCCTCGACCGCCGCGAGACAATGGGGTGAGACAATCACCAAGCCAAACCAGCTCAAAAGACAACCAAGAGGCCTCCTGCCTCCAATCGGCCTAGGGATCATCTTGGAGCAATATTAATATCGTGGCGCCAGCGACGAAGAAAGACTGGTGGATGCGGGCGGACATTTCCCAGCCACAGCCTCAACTCGGAAGACACACGGCACGGATAAGGAGAACCATGGTGCACGGACTGACCTTTATTGCGGTTGCCCATTCGCTGGCCTCTCATCGCCTGACGATACAGGACAACCGAGACCAGGCAGAGCGGATGGACCGTTTCCGCCGCCTGATAACGTCGCATCGCGACGAGATTACCGACGCAAATCGTGAGACGCTGGCCGATTCTGCTGAAGACGACAGAACCGTTTCCCTCGCCATTATACTACCGGCCTTTTCGTACCGTCTCGTACAGTGCGAGAAGGTTCTCTACGGGCGTCTTCGCCTGGACGTTGTGGACCGGATTGAAGACAAAGCCGCCGCCGCGTCCGAGGACTTCGATCCGTTCGCGCACTTCGCGACGCACCTCGTCCGGAGTCCCAAACGGAAGCGTCTTCTGGGTATCGACGCCCCCGCCCCAGAATGTAAGACGATCACCGAACCGGTCCTTGAGCACCTGCGGGTCCATTCCGGCAGCCGAACATTGGACCGGGTTCAGGATATCGAATCCCGCCTCGACAATATCGGGTAGCAGACCGACGATCGAACCGCACGAATGGATGAACGACTTCCATTGCGTATGCTCGTGAATCCAGTCGTTCACCCGCCGGTGGAAGGGCTGAAAGAGCTTTCGGTAGGCATCGGGACTGATAAACGGCCCGTTCTGCGTACCGAAATCGGTGCCGGTAACGAAGACGGCCGTAACACGATCGCCTACGACGGCTGAGATCTTTGCGAGATTCTCCAACGCAATCTGGCACTGTCGTTCGAAGATCGCGTAAACGTGGTCGAAGCGGGCAACCGTACTCATATACCACTCGGCGACGTCGCGGATACCCTTGGGATACTTCAGCCAGGGTGCAGGCACCAGCGCAATATCGCCGAACGCCGTGCCGCCAAAGCTGGCCAGGATTGCCCGGCCCGTGGCGCTTAGACGCTCGGCCTCGGTTTGGAAGTGCTGCAGTTCGGCATCGCAGATGGGGCCGAATTCCTCGAGGTTGTCCTCGACGCGAAGTTTCTCGTCGTCGATCGGTTCCTGGCGAATGATCGTGTCGAAATAGTAACCGCCTTTGGGCATGCGACCGCTGGGCGGCGCCGTCTTGTCGCCTTCCGGATACATGAGGATGTCGCCGCTCGGTTCCGGCTCGGTGTTGAAGGCCCCAGGAACCAGAACCGGCGTGCCGTCGAACAGAGTCCACGGCGTCCAGTCCTTGTTCTCGAATCCGAAAAACCCGCGCGTCCCGCCCAGGCTAACGACATCGACCCCCAGGGCGTCCATCAGGTCCGGGCCGATCTCACCGAGCATCTGATAGGGCTCGGTCACCTTGACCGGCGTCCCCGGCGGGTCCAATTCCAAGCCCTGCCGAAGCTTGTAGACGCTGCTGACGTGCATGCCGGTAACGGCGCTTCCTCCCAGGTCCAAAGGCGCTCGATCGGTTTCTTCGTGCCGGAGTGCCGCCTCAACGCGCTGGCGATGGTTCATGGTACTGCAAAGTCCGTGAAGTAAGGGCTTGCGAAGGAACGCCGACATTTTCCCTATGAGACACCAAGCCTGCCCCGCTTGTCAACAGGGTATGCCAGCCGATACGATAGATCCATCGCGAACACCGGGAGGAGTCTCAGAATGGACACGAGAACGAACGGTTCCGGCGGGAGTACCGCCTACGTGCTCCTGTTGGCATCGGTTGCAGCTCTGGGCGGGTTACTCTTCGGATACGATACGGCAGTCATTGCCGGAGCGATCGACTTCCTGGAAACCCACTTTCAACTCAGCTCCGCCGGGAAAGGCTGGGCCGTCTCGAACGTACTGGTTGGCTGCATGATCGGGGCCGCGGCGGCGGGACCGCTCAGCGACCGGCTCGGGCGGAGACGCATCCTGCTGGTCTCCGCCGTACTGTTCGCCGTCTCTGCCATCGGTTCTGCCCTGCCGCGCGATTTCACTGAACTGGTTCTGGCCCGCTTCATCGGCGGCCTGGGAGTAGGCATGGCCTCCATGCTCTCGCCACTCTATATCGCCGAGGTATCTCCGCCAACCATCAGAGGCCGTCTCGTATCGCTCAACCAGATCACCATTATTCTGGGCATGCTTGTCGTGTCGGTTGTCAATTGGCTTATTGCCGAGCGTGCCCCGGGCGAGCAATGGAACGTCACCATGGGCTGGCGTTGGATGTTCGCTTCCGAGACACTGCCTGCGATCCTGTTTCTCGCGTGTCTGTTCCTCGTGCCGGAGAGCCCGCGATGGCTCATCAAGCAAGGGAGGCAGGAAGAAGCGAGGGCCATCCTTACACGCATTGGCGGACCGGCCCGCGCGCAAGCCGAAATCGACGAGATACAGCGTGCGATCGCCCTGGAAACCGGCTCCGTGCGCGAACTGTTCCAACCGGGCGTTCGCACGGCGCTCGCCATCGCGGTGATCTTGGCCGTCCTTCAGCAAGTCACAGGCATCAATGCCGTGATGTACTATGCGCCAACGATCTTCCGCGGTTCTGGCGTCGAAATGAGTGCGGCGCAGGCCCTGCTGCAGACCGTAGCTGTGCAAGCCGTCAACCTGTTGTTTACGCTCGTTGCCATCTGGATCGTCGATCGCGGCGGTCGGAAACCGCTGCTGCTGGCCACCTCGGCCGCAATGGGTATCTCCCTGGTCTTGCTGGGCTTCGCCTTTCAGCAGCATCTTTCTCCGCCGTGGATATTCGGGTTCACGCTGCTCTACACCGCCTCGTTCGCCATTGCCATGGGCCCGGTTGTGTGGGTCGTCCTTTCCGAGATCTTTCCCACTCGCATTCGCGGTCGCGCCATGGCCATTGCCACAGTAGCCCTGTGGATTGCCTGTTTTGGCATCTCCCAAACGGTTCCCATGATGTTCGAATCCATAGGACAGGCGGCCACGTTCTGGACGTACGGTGTGATGTGCGCCGTCTCCTTGCTCTTCGTCTGGCGATTCGTCCCCGAAACCAAGGGTAAGACGCTCGAAGAGATCGAACGCACCTGGATCGGAACAAGCGACGCCTCCGGCCATCGAGCCGAATGACACACGCAAGTTTGGCGTGCGAGAACTGAGAAGACACGGACCAGTTTGCAGAACGGCTTTCACTTGCCCTTGAGCGAGGCAAGCTGGCAAATCCAGTGTCTTACCAACAGCAAAGGAATAGCGCCGAAGACGCCGAAGGAACAGTCGATCAGCCGCCACCCAAACGGGATGCCACGAACCGAACCGGCAATCAGGGCCAATGGAATAACGCCTGCACAGGCAATGAGCCCGAAATCAATAACCCAGATGTTTCGCACAGGATCCTTCAGGGGCCCAAAGAACGCAACGGCAATGACCAAATGTGCAAATGCCAGCCAGTCGGTGCCGTAGGCAAGAAACGGATACCTGGCATTCGTCGCGACGATGGCGTCGCGTACGGTCAGAATCCATGCCGTCAAGGCCGACGGGTTCTCACTCTGCGAATCGGGTAGCATGGAGGCCGCCCAACGCAACTCGGTTTCCAGGGGAAAGGCCGTCAATCCACTGACCGCCAGTGCGACAATGAAAAAGACCAGCATGAGCCGAATCTTGAGAGTCTGCCGGCGAATTGCCGGAGGAGGCTTTTTCTGAGACACACGCTCCATCCTTCCTTTACCCTTATGTAACACCCGCTTGTGCGGGGCTCGACTAGAACATGGTTGCGTCGACAACCACCGGAACACCCGCCTCCGCGGTTCGCCGTATGCGTTTGTCGCCGAATCGCACAACGATGTCTCCGCCGTCATCGGGAGTGATTCGCGCCTTTGCCAGCGTGCCCTCCTTCCAGTCGATATCGACAGTGAAACCGCCTCGGGCGCGCAGGCCGGACACGCGTCCGTCCGGCCACTCGGGCGGCAGGGCGGGCAGCAGATGGATTTCCCCACGATGGCTCTGCAGCAGCGTTTCGGCCACCGCAGCGGTGAACCCGAATGTTCCATCGGATTGGTTCCGCCCTTTGTAATGCAAGTTTGGCGCCAGGTTGTTGGAGACGTACCACCGAAGCCGTTCGCCCACTGCGTCCCGGTTTCCCAGTCGGGCGTAGACGGCCATATCCCACGTCGATGGCCAACCGCCATTTCCCTTGTGGCGAGGACCGTTCCATGCCTGGAAGGCGTTGAGCAACTCCGGCGTATCTTCACCGATCGACGTCCCCGGAAACACGGGATAGCAGGGAGAATAGTTGTGTCCGCTATTGGGAGACGCGAAATCCGGCCCCCATTCCTGCAAAACACCTTGGGAGTTCACCTGGAACGGCAACATCCGGTCGAGCGTCTCCTGCAATTTCGCACGGAACTCGGGGTCCGTATCGAGGATCGTACTGGCCTCGATCACCTGGCGGAACACCTCACGGCTGATGGCCATATCGATCACGGGTGAATCGGCAATCACCCCCTGCTTTTCCTGGCCACCTTCCTTATAGACGAATGGGTGTTCCGGCGACATGGACGCCGGGATGATCAACCGGCCGTCTTTGTCTTCGACCATGATCTCCTGATAGAACCGGGCCGATTCACGCAAGATCGGATAGTACTTACGCAGGAATTCCTTGTCCTGCGTAAACGCAAAATGCTCTCCCAGGTGGGTCGCCAGCCAGCCGCCTCCGCCGATCCAAAATCCCCATCGCGCCGCGTCGACAACCGCCGTATCGCGCCACAGGTCGGTATTGTGGTGCGTCACCCAGCCGCCGACGCCGTAGAGTGAACGCGCCGTCCTCGCCCCCGATTCGGCCAGATCTTCCAGCAGGTTGAAAAGGGGCGTATGCGTCTCGGACAGATTACACACTTCGGCCGGCCAGTAGTTCATCTGCGTATTGATATTGACCGTATAGTTGCTCTCCCACGCAGGCTGGATGTCCTGGTTCCAGATCCCCTGTAAATTGGCCGCCTGCCCGCCGGCACGGCTGGACGACACGAGCAGATACCGGCCGAACTGAAAGCAGAGCGCATCCAGGTTCGTATCGCGAACACCCGCTTTCGCCTGTACGATGCGTCTGTCGGTCGCCACGGCGTCACGAGCCGGATCGCCCACGCAAAGCTGAACGCGTCCCATCAGCGAGGAGAAGTCCGCCTCGTGCCGAGCCTTCAGAGCCGCATAGTCGACCGGCCCCAATTTTTCGAAGACTGCAGCACATCGGCCGGCCGGGTCGGCAGAAATATCCTCGTAATCGGCGAAGCTGGTCGCCATGGTCAGCAGGAAGACGACCTCGTCGGCGCCACAGATGGTCAGTTCCGCCGCATGGGGCGTGCCTGCACCTTCTGACTTAGCGATAGTCTCGTCGCCGATCCTCACCGTTCCGCCCTTCACTGTCGCGACAATGCGCGTTTGGAATCGCAGCCCGTCCACCTCCGCGACCGCCGGCGGTTCCTCGCCTTCCTTCAGTAAATGCTGATTCACCTGCGGCAGGCCATGCCAGGCGCCGTCAATGGTCTGTACGTATTGCGTCTGTTGTTGCTTGACGGCGCCGGAGGTGGGATGAGGCGACACGACCGACGATCGCACGTTGATCGCACCCGGCCGACTGGCCGAGAGGCGAAGAACCATGACCTTGTCTGGATACGAGACGAACGCTTCGCGCCGGTATTCGACACCATCGACCTTGTAGGCAATCGTTGCGACGCCCGTTTCGAGATCGAGTTTCCGGCGGTAGTCGGCCGTTGGCGTTTCCGAAACCGGAACAACGTAGTCCCAACCTGGCTTCCAGCGAGTCACACGTCGTTTGCCTTCGGCCGGAACGCAACTGCCGTAGGCGAACTCCAGCCGCCAGTCGCCAATAGGTTGGTAGGGCATTTCCCGCACCGGCCCGCCGATGAACTCCCTGTCGGCCAACTGCCATGCTTGGGCATACTTACCTTCAGCAACCAGCCGCTTCAATTCCGGGAACGACTTGTGCGCATCGGGATTATCGTACCGATGGGGAACCCCAGCCCAGAACGTCGATTCGTTCAGGGCAATCCGCTCGGTGTCAATCGCCCCGAACAACCGCACGCCCATCAGGCCGTTGCCCATTGGCATCCCGTCCGAGTCATTTCCGTCCCAATACGTTCCGGGCACTTCAGACCAGAAGACACTGTTCTGGACCGGCGGCTCCTGGGCAGAAGCAACCGTCCCAGTCAAGAGTACGAGAAGCACAACGGTCAGGCGGGAATGGATCATCGTATTGCCGTCGGTAGGAGGAATAGTCTGGACTCGATTCCGTACCAGGCGTCAGAATCGAACAGTCTGCGACGAATGCACGTCACGGCGCCATGGGTCTGAGTGTACGGGAGCAAGCTGGGGGAGTCAAGGATTGCGGGACTCGCAGCGATGCAGCAAAGGCTCGCCCCAGACCGCCAGATTCGCAAGCGACGCACTGCCCTCGCCGGCGAACGTCTGTAGCTGAAGTTGCACGACGTCCGTCTCCGGCAGGGCTACATCGATTACTTGCGCCGGCTCGCCGGCAGCAATCGGCTCCACTTTTGCCGCCTCAATACCGTTCAGTCTGACCACAAAACCCACCTTGCCCTCGGCGCCGGCCGTCGGATGGAGACCGACGCGAACCGTCATGCGATCATACACACCACCGTTGGCAAAGGTAAACGGTAGCGTATACGGCGCACCCATGCCCATGCCAAACGCGACAGGTTGTGCCTGGCGGTTGCTGTCGAACAATGCAAGCGGATGCAGTTTGCGAGAGGCGTCCATCGACTGATTGATGATGTACGGACGCACGTAGTAAGGATGCGGAATCATGCTGCCGTGCGTGGGCGACAGCCACTCGGTCAGCCGCTGGTCACCGGGACCTTTTGCATCGGCATCCTTCTCGCCATTGGCCGTCAGCCACGCGACGGTATAGATGACATCGGCGATATGACGCGCAGTGCAGGATAGCGCACTTGCAATGGCTCGGTTCAGGCGATCCTCGTCGTTTTCGACGTGGCCAAGCAATGCCGAAACGATCAGCCCGGCCGAATGACGGCGCACCAGTTCTTGATGGTGTGTGATCTGGACGGCCGCCTCTGCAATGTCCTTGCCCAACAGCCGCGGCTGATAACTCAGGCCGTCGAGCCCGACATTCCGTTCGTTGCCGATCGAACCGGCGCCAAACAGGTAGTTCTTATTCTGCTGGTCGTCGCGGGGCGGGATCAGCTCGCGCAGAAGCTGCTCACTGACCGGGCTGCTATGGGCCGAAAGCGAGCCGGGATCTTCGTTCCAGTGACACAGAACGCCCAGATACTTCATGGCCTCGTCGCCGTTGCCGGCGGCCAGTTCGGCCTGGATCCGATCCAGGTACCATCGCACGGCCGTAAACGTCGGTTCGACCGGGTTGACATCATGCAGCGATACGCGAACGTCCGGGATGACACAGTATTTTGCAAGTGCCGGACTCCGACCACCGGCATAAGCATCCTGAAGCGATGTGTACTTCTGGCAGAGCGCGTCTACATTGGTGGCGCCGAAGTGTTCAGCGACCCACTGCGGCTGCTGCTGCACCGCCCATTGCCGAATCCACTTATGCCCTGCGCCCCATCCGAACGCGGGCGGTGCCGCCGCGAACAAGAGCCCCGCCGCTGCGGAGACCATCAGAATGTACGAACCGTGTTTCCTTCGATTCATGGTGAGCCTCATCTTCCGTACCACGTGGTAGCTGCCCCGAACGCTCGCCGTTGTTATCTGCGCGGCCGGGTGACCAGCATGGCGCCGCATGCCGACACGGTTCGGTACACAACTCAGGGCAGCAGTGCAATCCCGTAAACCTGCTGCGACTGCCCCTCGACGGCCACAAGACGCAGGTATAGGTACTCTCCGGCAGCGAGATCCGACGGAATATCACAATAGGCGATTCCCGAGTGCGACTCGATCTTGCCGCTCTGCTGCCAATTCTGGCCATCGGTGGAGAAGGCAATCGCCAGCGTAGCCGCCTGCCCCGCCACGCCCAATCGCCGCACTCGTTTGCCCCAATCCTCCAAAGGTATCCGGTAGATGAGACCGCGGCCGTCTGTGAAGCGAAAATTGGAAACCCGGTCCGTCACCTGCGTCACATCCTGCCGGATCGCCACGTCCTCCTCGCCGACCATGAACGTGCGTACGGCATTCTCGCGCAGGTTCTCCTCGCAGGTGAGGCTTATGGTGTCCGTGCGGTAGTTGCCGTCCACGTCGAACCGCAGCGGGTCGCCGTCCTTTGTCAGCCATCGCAGGGCGGAGCCTGCAACGCGTCCCTCGGAGACGAAGATCAAACGTAACCGTTCACGGGGCTGCCGGAGGATGAGCGCGGAGCCGCAGGGCGAGACAAGGGGACATTGAGAGAAGAACGCCGTCAGCTTCCTGACGGCAGCAGCGAGGGCGGGGGAACACCGTGAAGATGAGCTTCGACCGATTCCAATAGGAACGCGAACACCGAGCGGCCCTGCTGCGCGCAGGTGGCGACGGTCGTCCAGATCCGCTCGCACCAGCGGCGGCCGGTTTCGCTGCGCGTTCCTTGGGTGATGCGGCGGTCGATCACCACGAAGCGGATCGCTTGTTCGGCCAGGTTGTTCGTCGGCTCGATGCCCGGGGTGGTGATGAACTGAAAGTAGGCCTCGCCGTGCTTGTGGAACCGCGCGGCCAAGTTCTGGGCGTACTTGCCTGGCGGCACCCGTGTGGTCGCCACGCGGATAACCTCGGCGCGGGCCGCTTGAAGCTTCCTCGCAAAGCCCGACTCGCTGAGCTTCTCGCGGCGATGGATCACCGCGAAAAGGTCCCGCAGGGCTTCGCGGACTCGCTCGCCGTAGGCCTTCTGCTTCTTGTCAGAAAGCGTGGTGAGGAACTTCACGTCGCGGATCAGGTGGGCCAGGCAGAACTGCACCAGCACGTCGAACTGACGCATGTACTTGCGATAGGCGCCGAAGTAGTCGCAGCCCAGCACACCGTTGAACTCCTCGCCCAGCGTCTCGATGAGCACCTCCGAACCACGCGACGGCTTGATGCGGAACAACGTGAACAGTTCGGCACGAAAGCACCACGTCCAGAACTTCTTGGCGTTTTCCTTGTGGCCGGTCTCGTCGACGTTCAGGAACGCTTCGCTGGCTAGGCGCGCGAGCAGTTCCTCGTAGGCGGGCGTCAACCACTCGGTCACCTTGGCGATGAGTTTGGCCAGATAGCCGCGCGAGACCTTGATCCCGGCCACGTCGCGGAGGAACTTGCGGATCGTGCTAAACGAGGCGTGGCAGACGCCCTTCATGAAGGCCACCAGGGTCGTCAGTCGAGGGCCGAACAGCCCGGTCTTCGCGACCATCTCGGGCATGGGGGCGTAATGCACCTTACGGCAATGCGGGCACCAGTACGCCAGCATCTTGTGCTCGGTGATCCAAAGCGGGGTCTCGATCATCTCAGCCTGCTGCACGACACGTGGATCGGCCTGGCGCGAGAATCGCAATTCGCCGCCGCACTCCGGACACGCACCGAGTGTGTGGCAGAAGAACTCGTTGACCATCTCCGGTGGAAACTCGGGCCGCTCGTGTCGCACGTGCCCCGGCTGACCGCCACGTTTCCGCTTCTTGCCGCCCTTGCCACGCGGCTTTTTCGGCTTAACGATGTCGCTCGACGGTGGCTTCGAGGAAGTCGAGGAGTTCTTGCGTGCCGCGGCCAACTGCTGTTCGAGTTCGGCAATTCGCTCAAGCGCGGCGGCTACTTGCTCTTCCAACTCGCCAACTCGCCCAGCGAGCTTCTTGCAGTTCGGACATTCGGTCGTGGGCCGCAATTTCATGGTGCGAGACGATACCGGCATCGACGAGCAAGAGCAAGATCAATACGGGCCGTATCGCGAGAAAACCAGCACGCCTCTGCGGCTCGGGGTCTGCCGCCGCGAGAATACCCCAAACGATTAAGCCCCGTTCGGGGCCGCTACTTGACAACCCAATCAACTTCAACGAGAATTTACACTCATGCCGCTTCGCGGGGAATCCACTCAGAATGGCTCTGAGACCCGTGAACGGTTACGATCAAACGGTACGCGCCCTTGTCCGGTGTCCACGAGCCAACCGGGGTAATGGTCTCCAGAACATGCACAGGCTTTCCGCCGATCTTCACGGTGCGCGTGACGTTGGCGTGATTGTGCCCGGCAATGTTCCACATCTCACCGGCATACTTGGCAAGAATCGGTGCAAGCTGCTTGCGGATGCGATGGCAATCGGGATCGCACAACGGTTCGTGCGTGAAGAGGACCAGTGTCGATGTCTTGACGGCCGCAATGTCCTTGGCCAGCCACGCCAACTGTTCGTCGTCCAGGAGAATGCCTGCATGGTTGCCGTTTTCGGGCGTCCAGCAGTTGTAGCCGTGCAGACCGGCAAAATGAACACCCTGCTGGTCGAAGGACCAGTAAACCGGCCGATCGGGCCATACCTTGTGGAAGGCCTCGGGCGAGCAGTCGTTGTTCCCGATGATCATGTGGCACGGCATGGTCAACCGCGAAACGATCTTCTCCTCGACCCGCCGGAACCCAACCTCCGCCTGCGGCCACGTGGCCGGAGACCGCGTCGTCCTTGCAATCAGGTCGCCAGTTATCGCGGTAAACGCCGGGGCAGGCCGGAGAAGGTTCATATCATCGGCGAAGTTCCGCCCGCCAAACTTGTCGGGCATCTTCAAGGCGCCACTGGTGAGTTCGCTGGCATGCAGATCCGTCACGTGCAGAAAGTAGAAACTGCCCGGCGATTGTGCGTCCCAGCCGACGGCCTTCGCAACCGCGTCGAGTTCCACCTCCGGCGAACCGCCCCGCGCCGGCCGACAGAACAGCCCCGCCCCAGCCGCCAAGCCAACGCCCAGGAACTCGCGGCGAGAGACTGAACTGGATACCCGAGTGCGCTTTGTCATCGATGTCTTCCTCACTGCGATTGTGTTCCCTATGCCGACGGACACCAAAGTGCTGTCACATTCCGAACGTTTGGCTACACAGCCATGTAGTCTCGGCTGGGCTCCCGTCGAAACCACTCATGTTCGCCTCATTTGGCACATTATGCAAGGGTAAAGTCACCGCTTGACGATGTCAAGTAATGGCAACGCAGGCCCGATGCCACGGGTGCAGCAGCGGACTTGCATTTCACGGAAGGGCCACCGGCGGGCTTGCCCCGCCTGGAGCCGTGGTCATCCAGCTAAGGGCCCGCACGGCTCCAGGCCGGGCAAGCCGGCCGGTGGCCTTTTTCCAGGATAGAAGTCCGCTGCTGCACCCCGATGCCACATCGGATAGCCCACCCGCGGCTTGGTTGCAATCTGGGCCGATCGACCTTAATATGGTCGCTGTAAGATCCAGGCCGGGCGGAGGCTGCTAGGAGACGATTTCCGACATGCCATTGCCAGAACCCCTCCACATTCCTTTCCCCAATGGAACGCTGTCTGCCATGACTTCAGCTACCCACTGCCGACGTTCGTTTCTGAAGACTTCTGCCACACTGGTGGCGTCCGCTCCGCTGGCGGCCGGATGGCTCCATGCACAGGCCGCCGATACGAATCGGCCGCTGCTGGCCTACGTTGGCACCTTCAGTGCGCCCATTCACGACCCGCTGCCGACGCAGGTGGATCGGCCACGGGGTAACGGGCAAGGCATCCACATCTTTCAGGTAGACCGGGCGACCGGGGCACTGACGCCTGCCGGCGTTTACACGCTTGGAACGAGCCCCAGCTTTGTCACGTTGAACGCCGCAGGCACTCGTCTGTACTCCACGAACGAAATGGCTCGCGAAGGTGAGAATGGCGTGGGGACGGTCAGTGCATTCTCGGTCGATCGGACCGACGGGCACCTGACACTGCTCGGCACGGTGGAATCCGGGGCCGCAGGTCCGACGCATGCAAGTATTCACCCGTCCGGGTGTTTCCTACTAGTGGCCAACTATGCCGGCGGAGCCGTTGCCGTACTGCCCATTCTGGCCGACGGCCGGCTGGGCGGCGCCACCGACGTGAAGAAAGACATCGGTACACTCGGCCCGACGAAGGCGACCAACGCACCTCCGGGCAGTCATGCCTTCAGCGGACACGATCGGCCGCACGCGCACATGATCCAGGCGGATCCCTCCGGACGTTTCGTACTGCACGTCAGCCTGGCGTTCGACCAGATTGTCGTCTGGAAGTTCGACCAGAAAACGGGTACGCTCACGCCGAACGATCCGCCGGCGGTCTCGCTGCCACCTGGAGACGGGCCGCGGCATTTCCGCTTCCATCCCAACGGCCGCTGGTTCTATTCCATCCAGGAGGAAGGCTCGACCGTTGTCCTGTTCGACTACGACGCGAACGCCAGCCGCCTGACTCCGCGACAGACCATCTCGACACTGCCACCCGGATTCGCCGGCAGCAACTTCTGCTCCGAAATCCTGGTCTCCGGCGACGGCCGCTTCGTCTACGCCGGCAACCGCCTGCACGACAGTATCGGCATCTTCTCGGTCGGCCCGAACGGCGAGCTAACGTACGTCGGAGAAGAATGGACGCAAGGCAACTACCCGCGCAGCTTCAACTTCGATCCCACGGGGCGATTCCTCTACTGCTGCAATCAGCGTAGCGACAACCTGGCCGTCTTCCAGGTCAACCGCACCACGGGCGCCCTCGCCTTCACCGGCAACTTCGCCCCAGTCGGCAACCCCTCGAACATCACCTTTCTCGATTTGGGTGAGGTGGATTGAGGTCGTGTTGCACAACTCACGGCCACACGACCTGCCCACCAACGATGGTTCTCGATACGGAGAAATCCGGATCGAGCAGGACGAGGTCGGCGTCGTAGCCGGGGGCGATGCGGCCTTTGGTCTGCTGGAGGCCGAGGATTTGGGCCGGATTCTCGGTGACGGTTCGAATGGCTACCGCAGGCGAACAGCCGGTGAAGCGGACGAGACGAGCGAGCATCTGATCCAGGCCGACGGCCGTTCCGATGAGCGTTCCGTCTGCGTAACGCGCGACGCCGTTGCTCGCTTCGTACGACAAGCCACCCTTGTACACGTACTGGCCGTCCGGCAATCCCAACGCCTGCATGCCGTCGGTAATCGGAATGAGACGCTCCGGCCCCAGGGCATGATAAAGGAGCCGCACGACCGCCGGATGGAGGTGAACGCCGTCGATAATGGCCTGGCAAGTGATTTCGGGTCGTTCGAAGATGGCGGCCAGGGGCCCAGGGGCACGATGATGCAGCGAGGGCATGGCGTTGAACAAGTGGGTCACGTGCGAGACGCCTGCCTCGAACCCGGCAACGGTTTCGTCATACGTCGCGTTGGAATGGCCGAAGGAGGCAATCACTCCGCGTGCGACGAGACTTCGGATGATGTCGCAACCGCCCGGCAGTTCCGGCGCGACGGTCATCATCTTCAGGTGCTTGCCCAACAGGGACTCGATATGGTCCAGCGCCAGTTCCGACGGCTCCACAAGGCAGTCCGGCTGGATCATGCCGCGTTTCTTCGCAGAAATGAACGGCCCTTCCAGGTGGACGCCCAGTAGATGCGCGCCGCCGAGATCGCGACCCGTCCATTCGGCGGCAACCTGCAGGTGTGCGTTCTCCTGCCCGGCCATGTAGACCGTGGTCGCCAGGAAGCCGGTAACCCCGAATCGTGCACATGTTCGCGCGAGAGTACCGAGTGCCTCCGGCGTTGCATCGAGGACATCGACTCCCCCGGCGCCCTGGATATGGACGTCGATAAACCCCGGGGCCAGTGTACGGCCTTCGGCATCAAGAACCTCGTCGGCCTGCAAGGACTTCTCCGCAGGCGCGATGCTGTCGATCCGACCGTCACGCACGAATACACTGCGAAGTCCTGACGATTCCGCAGCGTCGAACGGCCGGCAATTGCAGATCAGAAGTGAAGTCATCCGAATAGTCTGCCTTTCTGTTACCCCTGTTTTCTCCTGTTCCCCTGAGCCGCGTGGCCCTTCATCAGGCCAAGGTTATTATTGCGGCGCCTTCAAGGAAAAGGACGTTCCCCCTCTCTACAGAGTCTGAAGATAGGCCGATGGAACCAGGGCGTCAAGACCCCATGTTGGCAAACCGTGACAAGATTCGCTGGCATGATGCACTCCTTGCGATGCGGCCAATCAATCTCCGTTCTTCGTACCTTGAAATGCGTCACCCGAAATACCCAGGGTAAAACCGGCCGGGCCCTTGACGCCGCGCGCCTCATCGCGTATCAAAAGGGAACCATCGGCCTGGAGCAACAGGCTGAAAGAATCTGGCTCTTCCCTTTCTAGGTGCAGACTGCTTTGTCCGGTGGACGGCACAACGGCGTGTGCCTACTACATTGGAGCGGCCTGCACCTAGAAACGGAAGAGCCAAGAATCTCACAAGTTCTACCTTCACCTGGAGTGTGCGCACGATGGGCGGACTTTTCGGCGTTGCTGCGAAAACGGATTGTGTTGCCGACCTGTTCTATGGAACGGACTACCACTCCCACCTGGGTACGGTCCGCGGCGGCATGGCCGTCAAAAACGGCAAGGGATTCACCCGCTTCATCAAGGACATCACCAACACCCAGTTCCGCAGCAAGTTTGAAGACGATTTGGCCGCCATGCACGGCAACCTGGGCATCGGCGTCATCAGCGACTACGACGACCAGCCACTGATTATCGGCTCGCACCTGGGTAACTACGCCCTGGTGACCGTGGGACGAATCGCGAATATCGACGCCTTGGTCGCCAGAGTCTTCGGGCAACGCAACGTGCACTTCTCCGAAATGAGCGGCGGGGCCATCAACCCCACAGAGATGATCGCCACGCTCATCAACCGAGAAGCAACGTTCGAGGACGGCATCCGGCATGCACAGCAGGCAATCGAGGGCTCGTGCTCACTGCTGTTGTTGACCGACAACGCCGTCTATGCCGCCCGCGACCGGCTAGGTCGCACGCCGGTGGCCATAGGCCACAAGCCCAATGCCTATTGCGCCACCTTGGAAACGTGCGCCCTGCCAAACCTGGGGTACGAAGTAGAGCGTTATCTCGGTCCAGGCGAGATTGTACGATTCACGCCCGAAGGCGTTGAGACGCTTCAGCCGCCCGGGTCAGTCATGCAGATCTGCGCGTTTCTTTGGGTCTATTACGGCTACCCCGCCTCGTGCTACGAAGGCATCAACGTCGAACTGGTTCGCAACCGCTGCGGCGAGGCCCTGGCCGAGGGCGACGATTGCGAAATCGATATGGTGGCCGGCATTCCGGATTCTGGAACCGGACACGCCATCGGGTACGCGAACCGGGCAGGTGTTCCCTACGGTCGGCCTTTCGTTAAATACACGCCCACCTGGCCGCGAAGCTTCATGCCGCAAGATCAGCGAGTGCGCGACCTGGTCGCACGGATGAAGCTGATTCCAATCCGCCAGTTAATTCATGGCCGGCGTCTGCTGTTCAGCGAAGACTCGATCGTGCGAGGCACCCAGTTGAAGGATTCGATCCAGCGGCTTTACAATTACGGAGCGGTCGATGTCCATATGCGACCGGCCTGCCCGCCGCTGATCTATAGCTGCAAGTTCCTCAATTTCTCCCGCTCGAAATCCGAGATGGACCTGGCCGCACGCAAGGTCATCAAAGAGATCGAGGGCGATGCCGACCGTCATCTGGCAGAATACGCCGATCCGACAAGCGAGCGGCACGCCACCATGGTCGACCGCATCCGCGTCCGCCTGGGCCTGACGACGCTGAAATACCAGAAGCTTGACGATCTGGTCGCCGCCATCGGCCTGCCGAAAGAACAACTTTGCACCTACTGCTGGGACGGCGCCGAGTGCAACGGCCAATGCCAAGGCTGCCAGGCTGGTTAGACAGTCTATTCACAAGCGGCCAACCGCCCCAGCACACTACGCCGTCTTTCCGAGCGTGGCGTCCTGGTTGAGTTTGTTGTACAGCGTCTTCAGGCTGACGCCCAACTCCTTGGCGGCCTTCGGCTTGCTGCCGTGATGCCGCTGGAGCGCCTCTTCAATCGCTCGCAATTCAATCTCCTGAAGCGTGCAGGGATAGGTGAACTTCAACACGCCACTGCAAGCGGGGCGCCCGCCGAACCGGCTGGGGAGATGCTCCAGGGCGATGGGCGGCCGGTCGCAAAGAATCAGGGCGTGCTCGATCACGTTGGCCAGCTCGCGCACATTGCCGGGCCAATCGTGGCTGCGCATCGCCTCGTCAGCCTCGGCCGTCAACAGTGGATCGCCCCGCTGTACGCCGGCCCCGAACCTCGCTGCAAGATGCCGTGCCAGGACTTCGATATCCTCCAGCCGTTCGCGCAGCGGCGGCAAGGGCACCTCGAACGTGTTCACGCGGAACCAGAGGTCCTCGCGGAACTCGCCGTCTCGGACCATCTGTGCAAGGTCGCGGTTGGTGGCGCACACGACGCGCACGTCGCAACGGAACGGCTCGTTCTCGCCCACGCGGCGAATCTCGCCGCTTTCCAGGAACCGGAGCAGCTTCGCCTGCAACGACTTCGGCAGCTCGCCGATTTCGTCGAGGAATAGCGTGCCGCCGTCGGCCACCTCGACCAGCCCGGTCCGATGCTCCTCCGCGCCGGTGAATGCGCCCTTGCGATGGCCGAACAGTTCGCTTTCAATGAGGTTCTCGGGCAAAGCGCCGCAGTTGATCGGTACGAACGGCATGGCTGCACGCAAACTGTTGTCGTGGACAGCGCGGGCGGCAAGTTCCTTGCCTGTCCCCGTTTCGCCAAGAATGAGCACAGTCGAATTGGTCGGCGCCACCTTCTCGATGAGCGTGCGCACCCGCCCCATGGCGGCTGAGTCGCCGATCAGATCGGAGCCGCCTTCAATGCGGTCCAGCCGCTGCTTGACGGCGCGGTACTTGCGCGTCAACTCGCGACGATCGGCCACGCGGGCCAGCATGGTCTTCAGATCCATCAGCTTGCACGGCTTCGTCAGGTAGTCGAATGTGCCATGGCGCAACGCCTCGATGGCCGTCTGCATGGTCCCTTTGCCTGTCAGGACCACAGCCTCGGTTTCCGGCGAGAGCTTCTTGGCGTGGGCAATCACCTCGATTCCGTTATGCCCCGGCATGTCCAGATCGACCAGAATGCAGTCGTACGTATTCCGCTCAAGCGCTGCGATAGCCGTGGTTCCGTCGGGACATACGGTCACCTCGTGTCCCAACCGGGGCAGCTCGCGGCGCATCAGCTCCTGCAGCGGTTGCTCGTCATCGGCAAAGAGGAGTCGCAGGCGTTTGGTCGTCGGGATCGGATCGCTCATAACTGCCCAAAGGTATTTCAGGAAATAGGTATCACTGCCGCCTGCGGGTTGTCGCGCGGCCGGCCCAAACCGGCGGCAAGCCGGGAGCCGTGCGAAGCTCAGGCGGCCTCGCCATAACTCTCGTGGTGTTCTGCCTGCCCGGCCAGCGGCAATCGAACGCGGAACGTTGCGCCCTTGCCCACGCCGGCACTGTAGGCATCCAGCTCGCCACCGTGGTCGGCGACAATCCGGTAGGTAATCGACAAGCCTAGGCCGGTCCCCTGCCCTTGCCGTCGCCGCGTAAAGAACGGTTCGAAAATATGCTCAATCACACCAGGCTCGATTCCGTAGCCGTTGTCGCACACCTCGATTTCCGAAATGCCCCGTTCGGCCTTTACGGCAATACGGACCTCGCCGTTCTCGTCGATGCTGTCCAATGCATTGGTCAGAAGATTCAACACAACTTGCTTGATCTCCCGGGGGTTGACGCAGCAGAAGACGACCTCGGTTGGGTTGAACTCGACACGTTTGTTCTGATATCGCCCCAGGCGCCCCACCATGTCGATCACATCCTGAACGAGTTCGCCCAGTTCGGTTTCCTGCCGACTCACCTCGCCCACACGCGAGAAATCGAGCAGCTTCTCGGTGATTTCCTTGCAGCGGAAGGCCTCGCTCTGAACCATCCGCAAGTAATCGTTGATGACGGCGTGCTCGTCCGGATCGACCGACTCGTGACGCGACAGGACCTCCGCCACGCGTTCTTCGAGCGATTCCGCACATATGGCGATCGAGGCTAGGGGATTGTTGATCTCGTGGGCGACCCCCGCCGCCAGGAAGCCGACGCTGGCCAACTGCTCGCTACGCACCACCTGCTTGGTCCGCTCTTGAACCTGGCGGTCCAGGTCGTCGCGAATGGCCTGGAAGCGGGCCGTCATATCGTTCATGGCCCCGGCCAATTCCGCCATCTCGTCGTCGGTATTCAGCCGAATCCGGAAATTGAAACAGCCGGCCGCCACACGCCGCGAGCCGTCAATCAACACCCGTAACGGACGCACAATCCACCGATAGAACACCTGCACGAACAGCGCAAACAACAAACCCGCCGAGACGGTCGTGATCCAGGTTCCCACAATCAACGCCCGGTATTGCATGCGGACGTCGTCGGCAAACCCCTCGAGCTTCGTGTGCAGGTGGCTCGGCAGTTCGCCGGAAAGGGCTTGCAGGTATTCCAGTTCGGCGTCGAGCCGCCCGATGCGCACATCGTCGAGCATCCAGTCGCCCGCCTGCTCTGCCTCGTGAACGCGCTGAAGTGCGGCATCGATCTTCGCCACCGTCTGCCATTCTCGCTGGTTGTCGGCCATTTGCGAGTCGGTTTCGAGCTTGGACTCCAGCCGCATACGGTACTTCGCCAGGGTTTTTTCCACCTGATCGAGCTGGAACCGGAACTGGTCGCGCACCATGCGCACGCGTAACGGCATCCGGTCGGCCAATGTGCTGGGAAACGTCGCCGCCCGCAGCCCGCGGAGTTCGCTGAGCGTAATCCGTAGATCGCCCACATGCCGAGCAAGCTCGGCGGCAACCGGCAGCTCGGCCACACGGGCGCTCAGGCTCTTGACCAGATCGCGATAGGCATAGGTGGTATAGAGCGCATTGCGCGACAGCGCCCCCACGGCCAGGACCAACAGCCCCAGACAAATGAGCACCTTCACACGAATTGGCCATTTCGACAACACCGGCGACCTCCTATCGCGGACCGCGAAGTGTATCGAGCCGCCGCAACGGAGGCAATACAGATAGCCACCGATATACCACTCTCCTGGATATCTTCACTTCCACCACCAGGACCATCCTCCGCCTGCAACGAACGTAGCCGGCCGGAAGCCATTTCTTCGCAACAGGTTGCCAACCCGGATTATTCACGATAGGTAGGATGGGTCAAGCAAGCCGCTTCTTTGGTGGGTCATCGGTCGCCGGTGTCGTCTTCGTTCCAGGCGGCAGGCTGTAAATCAGCTCGGTTGCGGCTTGTGCGGACCCACCAACAATCTACGCGACCTTGACCCACCCTACGTAGATGAATAATCCGGGCCAATCGCATGCGGCGAAAAAGCGCCGGGGGCTATGGCCACCGAGCTAAGCGAAGACCACGGCTGCGGACCGGGCAAGCGGGCTGGTGGCCTTCTTGCCAGCCATGCAGGTCAAGTATTGCCCCGCGGTCGGGCTGGTCGCGGCATATGCGTTTGACAAATTGAAGGTTACACTTTAGAATTGTCATATGCATTACCGGCCACGGACTTTGGAAAGCGAAATTCAGCGTGCCGCTCGCCACTTCCCGGCGTTGCTGTTGACGGGACCCCGCCGATCGGGAAAGACGACCCTGCTGCGACACCTCTTCCCGCATGCGCACTACGTCTTGTTGGAGGAAGCCGACGTGGTGGCGCGCGTTCGAGCGGATGCGCGTTCGTTTCTTGATAGGATCAGGCCGCCAGTGATCCTCGACGAGATTCAGAACGTGCCGGAGCTGCTCTCGTATGTGCGAAGCCGAAGCGACGCGCAGCCGGAACGCAAAGGACAGTGGCTGATTACGGGCTCTCAGGAAGCGTCTCTCATGCGTGGAGTGTCAGAGTCGATGGCCGGCCGCGCCGCGGTCTTTTCGTTGTTGCCGTTTTCGTCGGAAGAAGCGAGGGAACTGTCACTGCTGACCGGCGGGTTTCCGGAAGTACTTGCCGCGCCGGAAGTCGCCGACTTGTGGTTCCGTTCCTATGTGCAAACGTATCTGGAACGGGACGTTCGGGCGCTGACGTCCATTCGTGACCTTGCCACGTTTCGGCGATTCATGGGGCTGCTAGCTAGCCGATGCGCGCAAATGCTCAACAAGACCGACCTTGCCGCGCCCCTCGGGGTGAGCGTGCCGACGATCTCGCAATGGTTGAACATTCTGGAGGTCACGGGGCAGATCATCCTGGTGCCGCCGTTCTTCGAGGACTTTGGCAAGCGACTCGTCAAGACGCCGAAGTTGTACTTCGTCGACTCCGGGCTGGCCGCCTCGCTGGTCGGCGTGCGGGACGAGACCACGCTGGCCACGTCGCCGTTCCTTGGTCCGCTGTTCGAAGGTTTGGTCGCCTCCGAGATCCTGAAAGCCCGCCTCAACCGCGGCCGGGATCGCGGTTTGTACTACTTCCGCGACCGGCAAGGGCTAGAAGTCGATTTCCTTATCGACGCAGGCAATCGGCGGCTGGTGCTGCTCGAAGCCAAGGCAACGCGTACGCCCATGCCGGACGATGCGCGCTCCTTGGTTCGGTTGCAGTCGGCGGTGACTCGCTATTCATCCCAGTCGATCGTCGTTCACGCCGGCGATGGCCCACACGACGAGCCAGCGCCGTTATGCACGGGTGTGCAGGCCGTTGGATTCCGCCTCCTCCACCGCATGCTTTGCTGAGAATAACGAGCGAATTGAAGCTTCCGATACGTCTGTTCCTGAAGCGACTCAACGCTGATGGAACTGATGGAAGAGAAGAGGCGAGAAAAGGCACGCACATGCGGAGAGCGGAAAGCGAGAGCAGAAGAGGATCGGGGTGGTGACGACCGGCTGAAATCCATCTTGCGGCCCAACGGCTACAGACCAAGCTGTCGCGCCGGATTAGGGCTGCTGTTCGGAAAGGCGACGGAAGTACTCTTCGATCTGGGATTCGTATTTGGGCAAGAATCGCTCGGGGGCTAACTGAAGGAGCTGCTCGCGCTGACGCGCCGGGAGCTGGTTCCAGAGACGCTCCATGACATGCCGCGCATCCTGTTCGGGGGAGCCACCCGCTGCCTCCGTGTCGTTGCCGGGTTTGTCGGTGGACTGGCGGGCCGGCCCCTGGCGCGGCGTGCGGTCGCTGCCGCCCGGTTGCTCGGCCGGCGAGGCGCCTGGCGGCTGATCGTCTGCCGGCGGCGCCTGCCGCGATGCTTCGCCGGAGGCCGATGCCTGGCTGCGTGCGTCCCGGAGCAACTGTTCCAGTTGCGAGACGATCTGTTTCTGCAATGTTGCCGTTTCAGGATCGGCCGGGCGTGTCGCGAGGCGCGCCTGCACGTCGCGCATCTGGCTGGCGATGGCGATGAGCGGGTGCGCGTCCTCTGCAATCGCCGCTTCGCCCAATTGGTTTCTCAACCGCTGGTCGAGTGGCGCAAGGTCTGTGCCGTCTGTCGCCGCAGGCTCGTCCTGGGAGGACGGCTTGCGAACGGCTGCATCTGGCAGTTGATTCTGGGAATCGCCAAATAGCTTGTCATCCAGCGAAGATGAGCCAGGGGGCGCTGCGCGTAAGCCGGTCGAAAGTGACGACGCTGCAAGGCAGACAAGGATGGGCAGAACGATTGTCTTCATGGCGTGGGACCTTCTGGAGCGATTGCCGGAGATGTGTTTTCGCTGGGCTGCTCACTTCGATCGAGCAGCAGCGCGGCGGCCAGATTGGCCAGGCGACCCTGTTCCTCGGCGAGGCGTCTGGCCTCTTCCTGTTGGTCTTGCGACATTTCCGATGGCGAACTCACCGACGCAGCAAGTTCGGCGGTGCGCCGGTTGATGTCCTGCTGAAGCAGCAGCAGGAGTTTGACCTCGGCGGCGGGGAGCGGCTCTCCCATGGCCGACGCGTCGCCACCGGCGCCTGTATTCCCGCCTGCCGGATCGTGCGACGGGTCGACAGGGCCGGTCTGGAAGGCTTCCAGCAGCATGGCCAGCCGATCTCGCGCCCGCAGCGCGACATCCTGCGTTTCCTGCCCCGTCTGACGCCGTTGGAGTCGCGCGGCGACCTCGGCCATGTGGCCGGCGGCGGCGTCGAGCACCAGTTGTATGGCATTGGCTCCGAGCAGTTTTCGCCCCAGATGCTCGGTGTCAGCACGAATGGCCTGTTGCAGGCGGATGAGGTCCTGGATTGCCGCCAGGTGGGCGCGCGTCATCCCATCGGGAGAGTCGAGTGACTGGTCCACCTGCCGCATTTCGCCGATGAGCTTCTGCTGGGACCGATGGAGCTCGCCAACGGCATCTTCAAGACGTGCGAGTTGTTCGGCCGCGAGGCGCGCCTGCGTTTGCCGCCGGAAGTCGAGCAATTCGTTTCTCGCCCGGTTGAGCAATTCTTCGGCCTGGCCGGCGTAATCGGCCGCCGCGTTGGCCTGGTCGGGGCGAGCAGCCTTTGAGGCCTCGGCCATGGCGTCGCCGGCCCGTGCGGTCGTCTCTGCGGCGGCTTGCGCCTCCAGGTAGCCGAGTCGCCGCGCAGTACGATCGGCGGCGGCGGCCAGGTCCGATTGTTCACGGGCAAGCGCCTCCAGGCGTCGTTGGAGTTCTGCCGGATCGAGTTCTTCGGCGTCTTTCGTGCGGGCCGCTTCTCGCAAGTCGTCTTTGAGTTGTGTCTGACGTCGGGCCAGGTCGGCCAGATCGGATTCGGCCTGCTGAAGCCGCTCGGCAAGCCGTTCGAGTTCATGCTCGCGGCGGTTTGCCAGGACATCGAGTACCTGCTGGAAAGCTTCGCCGATGCGATGCTGGTTCATCGTCGCCTGCCCGATCCGGTTCTGGCTGACATTCTCGCTGCCGGTCCGCATCAGGTCGCTCATCGCCAGCCGGCGGACTTCTTCGACGGCAAGGCGAACCGTATCGGCCGCCAGGGGGTTGGACGCTTCGAGTTGGCCGACGGCGAGTTCCATATCGACGGTCAGCCGGTCGAGCCGCTGGGCCAGATCGAGTTGGGCGGCGCCGAGGGTGCGGAGCGTTGCGAGTTCTTCGGGCGGCAGATCGCGTGGATTCCGCCCCATGGTCTGCCGGCCTGCGTCCGAGGTTCGCTGCGCGAGGTCCTCCTGCTCGCGCGCCAGTTGGGCCATCTCCCGGTAGAAGCGACGATAGTCGTCCCAGCGGCTCAGGTCTTTCAAGAGGGCCGCAAGCGTGTCGATCACTCGCTGCTGGCCGTCATGGGCCGCCGTAAGCGACTTGACCACATGCGGATCGGCAAGCCGGCCATGATCGGTCGGGCTGTCGGTCGGGCTGTCGGTCGGGTTTTCGGTCGGGTTTTCGGTCGGGTTTTCGGTCGGGCTGTCGGTCGGGCTGTCGGTCGGGCTTGAGGCCTGGGCCGATTTCACCGCAGAGATCAGGACGTGGCGAATTGGCGGGAGTTCCTCGCGTTGTAGCCGGTCGAGCGAGGCAAGGAGTCCCTGCATCCGCTGCTGCAGTTCGGGATTGTCTACTCGATTGTTATCCAGGTCGGTCAACAGGGCATGGATGTAGCTGGCAACGCTTTCGTTCGGCCCGGTCAGTTCACGCTCCAACTGGCGCTGAAGAAGCTCGGCCGCCTGCATATGATCCACCTCGGCGCGCGTCACATGGCGCGTCTGGTCGATCCGGATCCCCAATTCCACAACCAGGGACCGGCTTCGCTGCTGGATTTCCAGGGCGCGCCGCAGTTCGGCCAGGATGAGGTTCTGCTGGGCTGCTATCCGGCCCTCCAGCTCCTCGATCGTAATGATACTGAGCCGAACGGGAGGGCTCTCGGCGACGACCGGCTGGTAGTCTTCGGCCGCAGCCCTCAGCAACAGTTGCGCGCCGGGACGCAAGCCGAGCGACTGGATGGACCAACGTCGCTCGGCAGCGCGGTAGTCGCCCGGGTTGTCCAGCGGAGACGACTTGCCATTTTCAGGCGGCTGCGGTGTCGGCGAGCCCTCGAACAGCACAAGTTCTCCATGCAACTCGTG
The DNA here is from genome assembly GCA_040772845.1 of Thermoguttaceae bacterium. Taxonomy (GTDB): domain Bacteria; phylum Planctomycetota; class Planctomycetia; order Pirellulales; family Thermoguttaceae; genus PWXP01. The sequence goes on along the minus strand of JAXGXG010000001.1, from coordinate 639,415 downwards.
CGAATCGGTCTGTTGCGCAAGCTGGTAGGTGAGCGTGATCTTGCGGACGGCAAGGTTGTCTTTCGCGGCGACGCGGATCGGAACGACCGCCTCGGGCGTAACGAACAGGCTGGCCGAAGGTTGTTCGATCATGACGCTGGGAGGCGAATCGGCAACCACGTTGAACTCCCAGTGCGGCGTCTCGGCCGTCAGACCCTCCCGATCGGCCAGCGCGAACCAGTAGTCGCCAGAGGTCTCGAGCCGAGGCGCCGGCGCGTTGGCGCCTGGCAGGTGGAACTCGAGTCCATCCCCATCGATTCCCGCCGCGACAGGCGCGTGGCCGTCGCGATGGAGCACAAGCGACTTCAGGGGCCGGTTCGTACTCCCTGTTGCAGAAAGCGTTGTGCCTTTCAAGACCCGCAAATGCTTTTCTGCCACGTAAGGAGGATATCCGGTGTACGCAGGCGGCGCAAGTTGCAGGGTAAGGTCTTCCATGGCAGGCGGATCGGCAACCTCGACCTCGACCCAGAGCATGGAGTTGTCGTCGCCGCCGACGACCCGATAGGCAAAGGGACGCGCGACGTGCTCGCGACGTGCGAACGCAATCGCCTTGCCCCGTCGCCGCATCGGCTCCGATTCGATACTCGTTGCGCCCTCGGGCGATGGCAGGCGATACTCGATTTGCATCTTCTCAGGCAGCCGGCGGCCGTAACGATCGACCACTTCCACCTCGAAGGCATCGCCGCGAGCCACCCGCTCGACGACGTTCCGAAGCGCCAGGTGGGTCTTCTGCGGCCATGGCGGCGGCAGTAACGGGTTGGCAAGTCGGGCCGCTGCAATGCGGGTCGATATTGGGTCGAGCACCGCGAGGATGGCCGCCAGCAGACAGACGGTAACGGCTACGGTCAACGCCCGGAGCGGAACACGCAGGCTCAGCGCAGCACGAAGGTCCAATTTCTCAACACGGCGCCAGACCCGATCGATCACGGCGCGCCGGAGGACGGGCGAACCGGCCGTTGGTTCGTCTTCGGCCTGGTCGAGGAACTCCAGGGCGCAGGCCAATTGTTCGCCGAACTCCGGGAAACGGCGTTTCAGTTGGAGTGCGATTTCAGCGTCGGCCCATTGCCCGGCCAAAGGCTTCCACAGAAAGCGATAGGCGGTCCAACCGGCCACGGCCAGCAGCCCCAGCGAGCTAAGCACGCGTACGCCTGGATCTCGCAGGCGAAAGGCGTAATCGGCTGCCCCCAGGACGAGCATGGTCAGCAATACCGCGGCAACCGTCGCACTCAGCCCGTGCAGCAACAGCAGTTGCCTCAGCCGGATACGAAGCTGACGGAGTTTTTGATGCAACGGATGCACGGAATGCCTGTCCTGATATCTTGTCGTACTGCCGGTTTATGGCCGTGGTGTCGGGGCCGTTTTTCTCGTTCTATCTCGAAATCGCGGAGCTGTTCCTCTCATTCCAATTTTACGCCATGCCCCCTAGCTTGCGTAGGGTCCATTCACCGGTGATCAATACCAGAAAGACGAGCAAAAGGAACCATTGGTTCCACAAGGGTTTGGGGGGGAGCGGCTCGATGGGGATCTGACGCCCGGGGGGAAGATCCTTGGCAAGACTCGTGGCGCGATCGAGCGTGTACAGTTTTCCGCTGGTCTGTTTTGCAGCCCGGCGCAGCGCGGCAAGATTCGTCTGGGTCTGCTGGAACTCACCTGGCGGAGCCACGACAGAGAAATCGAGCGAGGGCGCCGCTTCGGGAAGCGAGGGCTCTGCCACCCAGGCATGGTAGCTCCCGATGCCGGGCCGCTGGAGCGTTGTCTCGAAGATGCCACGTCGCCCCGGGCTCCGTTGAAGCCGGAGCCGCCGCGTCTGATGGCCGGCATGTTCCAGGACCACGGTAACGCCGTCGTCTTCCGGCGGTGCGAGACGTTCGTCGGGGAAGCGGACTCGCAGGCGGACCGATTCACCACGGGTGTACTCCCGGCGATCGCTGGTAAGGACCAGGGGGCGATCTTCGGCCACCAGCTTGGAACGCGCCAAGTAGCGGAGCATCTGGACCCAATACCGCTGGAAGTGGACGTCGCCGGTTCGCCACCGCCATCGCCAGGTTTCGTCGGTCGCATGCATGAGCACCTTGCCTGATCCGATGTACTGGATACAGATCAACGGCAATCGGCGGCCCTGGCTGTCGGTTGCCGTGGGATGCACCGCCAGGACGCGGACCCCCGGTTTCAAATCGCCAAGCTCGGCGAACCAGTACAACGGCGGCAAGCTCGCCCAAGTCTGTACGTTCGCAGCCGGGTCGAGTTCCAGTTGCATGGTCGGACTGAGGAGCCCCAGTTCGGTCGGTCGCACCTGAAAACCTTCTGCAATCGGCTCGTTCGGCTTGGGAAGCCGTACCGAGTCGGGGTTGCAGGGGAACAGCCGGGCCAGCGGCGTTTCGCGATAGGCTTCCGGCGTGTACCGAGGGCCTGCAATGAACACGACGGCCCCCCCCTGCCCTGGCCTGTTGACGAACTCGACCATCCCTTCCAGTATGGAATTGCTGATCAATCCCGGCTGGACATCGCCGAACAGGATGACGTCATACGAAAACAGATCTTCTCGCTGCAGCGGGAAGGGACGCAGCACCGGGTCGCCAGGCTCCGCCGGAGTGTCGTGATGCAGCAGTTCCGGATCCGCCTGCTGCAATACGGCGTGCAGTTCGACACTGGTTTCTGCGCGAGTCAGCATGTTCCAAAGATATCGAAACTCGAAACTCGGATACGCCTGCACCAGAAGGACGCGAATCTTCTCGTCACTAACCGTAACGCTTCGTTGTTGGCGGTTGTTTTCGGTTTGGAGTTCGCCGTCAAGCGGCTCCACCTCCAGGGTGTAACGGAACTGGCCAACCGTTTCCGGCCGATGGGTGATGCGTACGGTTTGCATATGGCCGTCCGGCCCCAAGGCGACGGTTTGCTGGGCGACCGGTTCCGACTCGTCCTCGCGCCGCAGAACGATGTTCGCTTCCTTTCCTGCGAAACCGGTAGCCGAGAGCTTTGCTTCGAAATGAAGAATATCTCCGACGAACACGAGATCGTCGACCAGCAGGTCGGTCAGTTTGACGTCCTGCACCGGTGCGTCATTGCCGATTGCCACGAGGTAGAGTGGCACGCCGCGGCGCCGCGCCGCGGCAGCGCCCTCTGCCAGCTCGGCGCCCTCGGTCGTAATTCCATCGGTCAGGGCCAGGATGGCCGCCGGGGCCGTTCCGCGGAAGTCGTCCAGAATGGTCTCGATGGCGTCGCCCAGACGCGTCGATTCGACGGAAGCATCGGCGGAAACCAGTTCGCGCGCCACGGCCGCGCGATCGGAATCGCCCGCGGCGCGTGCTCCCGACGGCGTATCGGTCAGGTAGTAGAACCGGAGTTTGTATTCTCGCTGCAAGGCATCCAGCAGGCGGCCATCCCGTTCAAGCAATAAGGCGCGGGCCAAATTCCACCGGGTTGGCGCGGCCTCGGGTGTCGCGAGTCGGGCAAGGCCGTCGCGAAATCGGGCGGCGAGCTTCTCGTTGTCGCGGTCGGCAATGGTCATGCTCTCCGAATTGTCGAGCAGAATGGCCACGTAGGGAAGCCCGGTGCGCCGCAACGCAAGCGAAACCTGGCCAAGCATCAGCAGCACGATGCCGATCAGCGTCAACCGCACCGCGGCCAGCGCCAGGCGGCGACGTAATGAGACCTTCGGATTCTCTCGCGAATAGATGCCCACAACATACAGCAGCGCCAACACCAGCAGCACAATGGCGCCCCAGGCAGGCAACGGCCAAACGACGTCAAGCGACCAGACCGTACCCTCACCGGGGCCCGCAGGGATGCCGAGCCAATGTTCCAGCCAGTAGGGTAAGTTTCCGCTCATCATGACGTACGATGCCCAAATCGCCAGGCAAGGAAGGTGTCCAGCAGCAGAAGCCCCAACGCCGCGCCGAGCAGCAGGATGTGCAAACGGCCGGGGACCGCTCGCAAGGCAACCGATTCGGGGTGGTCGGGCTCTTGCCACGTGGTCTTGTACTGAAAGGGAATACCGGGCCAAACCTCGGCGTGCAGACGGTCGAGGCCGAGCTGCGCGAGGTCGCTCTCCGCCGTATCGACGTTGACGGCGAACAGTTGCTCCTCGCCATCCGATGCAGCCGGTCGGACGGCATAGATGCCATTCTGCCGGGTATCGGCGAATGTCCACTCGCGCTGGTTGCCGGAGCCGCTCAAGCGAACCTCGCGCCGCTGACTATCAGGCGTCCGCACAACGACCGCGTTGAGGTCTCCGGCCGACGCAACGAACTCGTGAAGCGGCTTTCCCACCAGCGTGTTCCGGTCGGCGGCGCCGTCGGCCAGACAGAAGGCAATAATCTCCTGAACCAGCGGTACGTAACTCGGCGACAGCGGCAGCGTCGTCCACGAGGTATCCGCCGACGTAGCAACCAGGACGACCCGGCCGCGGCGCCTGGTTTGCTCCACGATCAACGGGTCGTCGCCAGGCAATCGAAGGACGACCTTGGCCTCGGAATCCGGCGGCAGATCCAGCCGCACGTACTTCTCTACCATTGCAGCCGCAACCCCGGCGCCCTCGGCGCCCCGGAATGCGTGCAAAATCGGATGCCGGTATTCCATCGGATCGAGTCGTCCCGCCGGTGCTTCAACGGCGGGACCAAGTGCGGCCGGCAGCAGCCGGTTCTCCGCCTCCGCCTGAACGCCGATCTGGCGATTGTAACGCTCCGGCATGACCTGGTTGCCCAGGAAGAACAGCAGGTTCCCACCGTTTCGCAGGTAGGTGCTCAGGATGTCGGCCTCGCCGGAAGTGAATTGTGCGACGTTGCACATGGCGATGCAATCGTACTGGGACAGTTCCCGTTCCAGAATCGCGTTTTCCGGCGCCACTTCCACCTCGATCGGCGATACCGCGCCGGAATCCTGGTCGGGCGCAAGGGCAACGGCAAGATAGTCGGATGCTCCGCCGAACGGTTTGCCCGAAAGAATCCCTTCTATGCACAAGATACGCACGTTGTTTCGGATCGGCACGGCCAGATACCGCCGGTTGTCGATCGAAAGTGCGTCGCCTTCCGCACGGACTTCCACCGCATGATCGCCTGCCATGTCGAATCGATACTCGAATACGGCCGTCGCCTCGCCGCCGGCCGGTACGTTCACCGTTCTCTGTGAGACGCGTCGCCCATCGACGAGAAGCTCCACGGATTGTTGGGGCGCCGGCCGGGCGGCGAAGCTCTTCACAACGGCCTCGAACCGGCAGGTGCGTCCGGCAATGGGCGGAGTTGTAAGCAGCCGCAGCGCGGTCACGGCCAGGTTGTCGGCGATTGGCTGCCCGACGTCGATGACGGCCAGCGCGGCGGCGTCGGCCAGTTTCGCCACCTGCTGATGGAAGTCGGCCACTGCCGCCTTGGAGCCCTGGGTCGCCCATGCGGTCCGTTGAAGGTCGGTCAGAAAATAGACTTCGTGGCGCAGCAATCGGGGATTCTCTCGCCTCGCGGTTTCAAGAATCTCGTGTACGCGCGGAATCACATCCACAACGTTCCCCATCGTATCCGAATGCTCCAGTGCGTCGATCTCGCTGGCAACCTCCTCCACGGCCGGTGAAGGAGTTCCTACGACCACGTCTGGCGGCGACGACATGACCAGCAGCGTGAAGGCATCGCCGGCCGGGGCGCTTCCAACGATCTCTTTGGCGATCTCTTTCGCACGGGCGAATCGCGACTGCTCGGCCGGTTCGTACGCCATCGAGAACGATCCGTCGAGAATAATCATGCGATGTGTACGCCCCTCGGGCGCGGAACTCAACAGCGGGCGGTCCAAATACGGTTCGGAGGCGGCCAAGACAATACACAGGATCAACAGGATCCGGACAGCCATAAGCAACCATTGTTCCAGACGCAACCTTTGGGATTGCCGCTTCATGGCTGCCAGCAGGTACTCCATGGCGGCAAAGGATATCTCCCGGTACCGCCGCCGGGACCAGAGGTGGATGGCAACCGGAATCGCGGCAGCCGCCAGCCACCCCAGCAACGCCGGGTGGAGAAAGCCGAATGCCAGAAGGATGGGGAACCGATCGTGCATAGGCTTGACTTAGCTGCGACCTCGTGATGCCAGGTAACCTGAAATCGCCACGGCCAGCGACCGGTCGGTGCGAAGCTGCACGTAATCCATGCGGTGCATACGGCAGGCGTGTTTCAGACGCCGCACATAGGCGCCGAACTCGTCCAGATAGGCGCGGCGTATCGCGCGCGGCTCCGCCACCACCTGCCGCGCCTGTTCCATACCACGAAACAGCGTCGTGTCCTCGAAGGGGAAATCCAACTCCGCCGGGTCGAGTACGTGCATCAGAACCACTTCATGGCGCCGGTGCCGCAGGTGTTTCAGGCCCTTGACCAGGGTATCGACGTCGTCGAACAGATCGCTGAGCACAATAATGATGCCTCGTTTATCGAATCGGCCGGCCAACTCGTGAAGAAGCGGCCCAAGCGACGTTCCCTCGTCGGGCGTAATACTCTCCATCACGGTAATCAGACGCTCCATGTGCGATGGATTCGTGCTGGGACGCACGAGCGAACGGATTTCCCGATCGAGTGTTACCAGCCCCACGCTATCTTGCTGGTGAAGGATCAGGTAGGCAAGCGAGGCCGCCGTGCAGCAAGCGTAGTCGAGCTTCGACATGGCGGCGGCGGGACTCTGGTAGGTCATGCTCCGGCTTGTGTCAACGAGCAGGTGGCACGCCAGGTTGGTTTCTTCCTCGAATTGCTTGAGGTGGTACTTGTCGGTCCGCGCGTAGACCTTCCAATCGAGATAGCGCAGGTCGTCGCCGGGCGCATACTCCCGGTGCTCGGCGAACTCGACAGAGAAGCCGTGAAAGGGACTGCGGTGGACGCCGGAAACATAGCCTTCCACCACCAGCCGGGCCCGCAATGCCAGCCCTTTAAGCTGACTGAGGACCGCCGGATCTAAATAGTTTCGGGAGTTGTCCACCGGCGGCGGCCTCATCCTCGTTCTGGGCAGCCGATTCGATCAGGCGACGGATGATCTCGTTCGGCGTGATCCCCTCGGCTTCCGCATTGAAATTGGTCATGATACGGTGACGCAAGACGGGCGCCGCAACGGCCCGGATGTCGTCCGTTTCTGCATGGAACCGGCCGTTGAGCGCCGCCCTTGCCTTCGCGCCCAGTACGAGATACTGGCTGGCGCGCGGACCGGCGCCCCAACTGACGTATTGCCGCACCAGTTCCGGGGCGTCGGCTTTGTGCGGACGGCTGCTGCGGACCAGCCGAATCGCATACCGAACCACGTGATCGGCAACCGGCACGCGACGCACGATCCGCTGCAGTTCGATGATGCGCGGGCCGGCAAGCGTCGCCTTCACCTGCGGCTCGAGGTCGGCCGTCGTCTTCCGCACGATCTCGAACTCCTCGTCATGCTCCGGGTAGTCGATGAACGTATTGAACATGAAGCGATCGAGCTGCGCCTCGGGCAGCGGATAGGTGCCCTCCTGTTCGATCGGATTCTGGGTGGCCAGCACGAAGAACGGCTCCTCCAGCCGATGCTGCACGCCGCCTGCGGTAATCTGGTGTTCCTGCATGGCCTCCAGCAGCGCCGCCTGCGTCTTCGGCGGCGTCCGGTTGATCTCATCGGCCAGAACGATGTTGCCGAAAATCGGACCCTTGATGAACCGGAGCGAACGCACACCGGTCTCGCGATCTTCCTGGATGACTTCCGTGCCCGTAATGTCGGACGGCATCAGGTCCGGAGTGAACTGGATGCGACGGAACGAAAGGTCGAGCGTGTCGGCCAACGACCGGATCAGCAAGGTCTTGGCCAGGCCCGGCACGCCGACCAGCAGGCAATGCCCCCTTGCAAACATAGCCACCAGAAGCTCCTCGATGACTTGTCGTTGTCCGACAATGACCTGGCTGAGCTGGTCCGTAATCAGCCGGAAAGCCTCGTGCAGTTCCTGGACGGCTTCAATATCGTGACGATCGGACATGGTGTGCAACTGGGTTGTGTGCAAAGGTTACGGGAAACAAGACAAAACGGGGGAATGCCGGTTACTTGAAATGGTGTGCTGCCGAATGTTCTGCAAGATTATCATCGGGCTTCTGGTGTCTGCTGATTGCAATCAGTTCGGTTCCGGTGGCAATCAGCAGATACGGGCCGGCGACAAGGATATTGCCTCCCTGAGCGCCGTGGGCCGCCAGGTCGATGGCCCGGACCGGGCGAGCCGTCTGCCGATCGAAAACGTAGATCATGTCTCGTGTGGGCCACACGACGTGGGAACCGGCGAGCACGCCGCGACCAAAACCGGGGCGATCCGGGCCATCGGGCCAGACATGCTCGATCCGACCCTGCTTGGCGCCTGCAAGCGCTATCCAATAGAGTCGATCGCCGGCGGCGATCAGGTGGCGATCGGTAGCGCCCAGCAGGTGCAGAATGCCTTCGGTTTCTGCGCCGGTTTGCCAAAGCAACTGTCCCGTGGCGCCGTCGATCGCGAACACGCGCGGGCTGTCTGAAGGAGCGACCAGGAGCATGCCTTGATGGTAAACGCACGGATTCAGTTCACGTTGCCAATGCGGGGCGAGGTTCAGGGAATCGCCGGAGCGGACTCGCGGATACAGACTGAGCCAGCGTAGTCGCCCGTCGCCGGCCGAAACAGCCGCCACGGCCCCCAGGTTCGTGTTGTAGTACAGAGTATCGCCCACCTGCGTGATCAGATTGTGCGATGCCTGCGACATCAGACTGCGGGCTGGTGTATCGGCGGCACAGAGGAAACGTCGCCAGCGGCGGCGCCCGGTCTGTGCGTCGAAGCAGGCGAGATGGGCCTGTGGCCGCACATCGCTGCGGCGCATGCCGACGAAAACGTTCGTTCCGTCGCTGACCGGCGCGCCCTCGAACGCCCATCCGTCGTCGGGGGCGCTCTGCCACAACAGCCGCCCTTCCGCGCGCAAGTCCAGGCAGACAAGATAACCTGGCTGAAACGCGGCATCGCGCTCCAGCGGCTCCGCCGTAATACTGCTGCCCATGCGGCCGTAGAGGCGGTTGTTGTGGACGGTAAGCGTGAACTGCGGATTTCCCAGGGTTTCCGAAAGAACCGGCCCCGGCTTCGTGATGCCTTCGAGCTGTTCTCGGAAGACGGCGCGTCCGGCGTCTTGCCAGGCCGCGGCTCCATCAGTCAGGCGGAATCCGAGAATCTCTCGGTGGCCCGCGACGAAGAGAAGGCCGTCGATCCAAACCGGGTGGTAGGCCAAGGCAGCCGCCGCTCGCGGGCCGGCGTCCGGCAACGGGAAACGCCATGCGACATGGCCCACGTCCGGCAACTCCGGCGCCGTCGTATTGCGCCACGGCGAACCGGCGAAGGTAGGCCAGAAGGACGCCGTACGCTCCGGCGGCCACGTCCGGCTTGCCGTCAGCAAGCCTGCAAGCTCCGTTGCGAAATCGACATCGCGCCCGCCCAGCCAACCGCGTGCGTCCGGATGAAGGCGGCGAAACGAATCGAGTTGCTCGGCTGCACGCCCAGGCATTCCTTCGACAATCGAGGCCAGAATGAGTCTTGCGCGTACGGAAGCGAGATCCAGTTGGCTGTCCGGATATCGAAGCCATGTCGCGCCGGTATCCGGCGGCGTCTCTACCGGCAGGATGCGCTCCCAGTAGAATTGGGCCAGGGCGAACTCGCCTCGCTCCAGCGCCATGTCGCCAAGCAGCAGCAGCGCCTCGTCCCCCCAGGAACTGGCGAAGGCGCTTTCCACGATGTTCTCCAGGAGCCCCCGGTCTTGCGTCGCCTGCCCTTCCTCGAACCACCGGCGGGCAACCGGATCGATGCGGCGCCGATAGACGCCCAGTGCCTCAGGCGGCAGGTGAGCGAGCTTCAACCGGCCGTATTCCGGCAATCCGACGAATCGATGCTCCGTCACCGGAACCAAACGATCGTCCTTGGTTGCCACGGCGTCCAGCAGAGAGTCGACCGCCTCTTCCCATTGCCCGTTATCCAGCAGGGCATCCGCGCGATCCAACTGTGTACGCAAATCGCCTACGATGCGCGGTACCTGGACCTCGACGTCCAATTGAAATCGGGCGCCGGTCGGTACGGAGCCTATCTGCGCCGGTATGGTTATCGGCGCGCCCCAGCAGGCTGCCGCGAAAAGCAACCATCGCCCAAATCGAGTTATGCAGTTCAATACCCAGACCTCCTGGAGCCCGCCGACCACGAAATGAGACGCATCACGGAGTGTAGAGGGAGGCTTCCAGTTGAAGCGACTGGCCTTGTCGATTTCCCGGCTTCAGCCGTTTGGAAAAGCCGCCTGAAGGCGGGAGTCCAACTCGTCGCACATTCATTGCTGCCCCCCAATCATCCTATGAGTACCGCAACGTTGGGCCCCATTTCTCACACTTTCAGTATACGGTCTTGCCGGTGTTGCGCAAAGTGGCGGCATCCCCCTCGCAACAGTGGCCCAATGCCATTGTGCTTCAGGGAGGTTTGCGCCGGGGATACTGTGCGGGAGGCCATTTGAGGCGTTCTAAGCAAGGCAGAGAATCTCCGCAATCGAAGATACACGAGTTTCTTCAATGCGTTCAGAATAACCTGTGTGGATGATCTCGAACAAAGAAAAAGGGGCCGCAGGCATCGAAATGCCTGCGGCCCTCCGGAACAACAGAGATTCCAGTTTCCCGCTAGGCGGAAGCCGTAGCGGCGTACTTGTGATGGTGCGCGTCTTCCGTGTGGAACTGCTCGACCAGCTCCTTCAGCGCCGCGGCCTGGGCGCCCAGCTCTTCGCTGCTGGAGGCCATCTCCTCGCTGCCGGCGGCCGACTGCTCGGTCACCTGCGATACGCCCTGGATGGCCTTCGACACCTCCTCCGCGCCGGTTGCCTGCTCGATGGTCGCCGAAGCGATCTCGCTGATCTTGGCCGCAGTGGCCTCGACTCCTTCGATGATCTTCTTGAGCGACTCTTCCGTCTCCAGGCTGAGATTCGCGCCTTCCTGCACCCGGGTGCTCGATTCCTTAATGAGCGAGGTGATCTCGCCGGCCGCCTGGTTGCTCCGCTCGGCCAGTTTGCGGACCTCGTCGGCCACCACGGCGAAGCCCATGCCGTGCTCGCCTGCCCGAGCCGCCTCGATGGCCGCGTTCAGGGCCAGAAGGTTCGTCTGGCTGGCGATTTCGGAGATCACCTGAATGATCTCGGCAATCTGCTCCGAACTGGTGCGGATCATTTCCATGGCCTCCGCACTCTTGCGGACGGCAACGCCTCCCTGCTCGGCCAGTTGGCTCGTTTCTCGCGAAACCGTATCCGCCTCCTGGGCATTGGCCCGCACGCCTTCGACCGAACGGCTCAACTCCTCGATCGAGGCGGTAATTTCCTCAACACTGGAGCTTTGCTCCTGGGCGCCGGTCGCCAGGGTTTGGGCGCTCTCGGCAATGACGCGTGAGCCCTCGTTGAACTGGGCCGCGCTCTCGTTGATCTGGCTGATGGCGTCGCACATATTGCCGGCCACCAGGTTGACGTTGTCGCGCAGCTTTCCGTAGTCGCCCGGGTATTCCGTCTTGACCCGTTGCGAGAAGTCCTTGTCGGCCATGCGCTGGAGGTTCTCGCCAATCTCGCGCATCGGGGCCAGGAACCCCTTCAGCGTCCGGTTCATCCCGGCAATGATCTCGCGGAACTTGCCCTGGTAACGCGATTCGTCCACACTCGCATTCAGGCGGCCTTCCGCCGCCGCCGTGGCCAGTTCGACGCCGTCGGCCACCAGACCGTTGACCGAATCATGGAGTCCGTTGATCGATTCGGTCAGGATCATTTGCTTGCCGGGCAAGTCGCGCAGGGCCTCGGACAGATCGCCCTTGGCGTATTTCTGCAACAGGTCGATACTCTCGCGAAGCGGCACGATCACGGCGTCGAGCGCCTTGTTCACCCCGTCAGCCAGTTCGGCGTACGCGCCTTCGAGGCGCGAGGCGTCGCATCGTGAGTCGAGGTCGCCGGCCCGCTGCGATTCGATGACGGAGCCCAGGTCGCCGGAGAGCCCGTTCAGGGCGTCGATGCACTGGTTGAGATTATTCTTGATGGCGTTGAAATCGCCCTGGTAGGTGTCGGTAATCCGATCCGGAATATCGCCCTTCGAGATGCGGTCGATATGCTCGGCCGCCATGTTCAGCGGCTGGATGACGGCGTCGAGTGTATCGTTCAGGCCCGTAAGGATGGGTCGGAACTCGGCGCTGACCAGATCGGGATTACCCCGGGTATCGAGTCTTCCGGCAACGGCGGCCTCCGCAACTCGCTTGCCTTCACGAATGAGCGTGGCGAGCACCTTGGCGATGGATGCGGCAAGGAACAGGCCGAAACCGACCGCCAACGCAACGCCGACGGCCGCCCCACCCAGCGTCAGATACCGCGCCCGCGACGCCATGGTCTGGGCGCCGGCAACCGCTTCGCTCGCCGAATCCTGATTGATCTTCACAATCTGATCGAGAAGGTCACACGCGTTTCGCTGGTGCTGCGACAATGCCCCCAGAAGCACTTTCTCCAGGTTGTCGGCGACACCATGGTATTCCTGCTTGGCGTGCGTAATCTTGGCGGCAAATGAATCCATCGCTTCGTTTACCGGCCGTGCCCGTCTTTCAACGAGCTTGTCTACGCGTGCTCCCGACAAAGGATCACTGCGGTCGAACTCTTTAATGGCTTCGCGATACTCTTTGCCGAGCTGCATGTGTGCCGCCAAGGCGGCATCGACTGTGTCTGTGCCAAGACCCAAATCCTGGACAACACTGCGTAGCTGTTTGAGTGCATCCTGAACGGCCCCTTCCTGCTTCTCGAATGCCGACCAGTAACGGTCGTACTGCTGTGGGTCCGTTCCCCGCAGGATAAGGTTCTTCCACTCGCGGAGTTGCAACTCGAATTGCGCGAGTGCGCGGAAGGCGTCGGTCTCTGCCTGGTCGATAGTCTGTACGTAGGATTGGCTTTTGGCCAAGTCCGACTTCTCGTATGCTTGAATGAACTCATTCAGTTTCTTGGCCAATTCTATGGCCTTGTTGTTCTCCACACGCCAAGCCGACCATTCGACATTGAACTGCTCCCAAAGTTTGACTTCTTCAGGGGTGTGGGGAAGCGGTTCGTAAGTTTCGAACGCAGGCGGATAGATCTCTCGCATTCGCGCAAGATTCGCCTGCTGTCGCTCACGCACCTCGGCCGAGATACTGGGAATTGCCAGGGTCCGCATGGTGCCGCGAATATTCTCGGCGCACGACTTGATGGTTTGAATGCTATCGATGCTAGGCAGCCGGACTTCGCCGACCTGATGAACGTCGCCTGCCAGGCGGCTTACCCCCCAGTACCCCACCCCGCCCACGCACGCGGTAATGACCGCGACCACAACGAAGCCGGCGATCAGTTTCCACTTGGTGTTCAAATTCGAGAAAAACCCCATCTCACGCACCTCCCAACTCTTTGGAAACGAACAGGAAATATCGGCCGATTTCCGCCGGGCCCCAAGCCCGGCCGCCGTCCGTTCGCCGACTAGTCATCCCAATGGTGATTTCCCTGAAGAAGACACGTACGGCAACGTTACTCGAATGTAGGTTACGCTTTGCGCAAGTCCAGCAAGTCAATCGTCAGCAATCGAACCAGGATCGTTGCGGTTGAGCGGTCCTGCACTCTGACGGGAGAGAATGGAGGCCTGCGTTACCAGCTACATATTGCAGCCCCATCGCCAACCCTAGAGAGGGAGGCGATGGGCCCCGACTGCTATACTACTGCTGTTTTCGCCTTCAGAGACTGTCCGGCTCAGGATACCAGAAAAAACTGCGTCGCCGACCCGTGAATGGCTACCTACAACCGAGCCGTCTTCGCCCCGGGAAAGCAAACGGCACAAACAGAAGGGCCGCAGGCATCGAAATGCCTGCGGCCCTCCGGAACAACAGAGATTCCAGTCTCCCGCTAGGCGGAAGCCGTAGCGGCGTACTTGTGATGGTGCGCGTCTTCCGTGCGGAACTGCTCGACCAGCTCCTTCAGCGCCGCGGCCTGGGCGCCCAGCTCTTCGCTGCTGGAGGCCATCTCCTCGCTGCCAGCGGCCGACTGCTCGGTCACCTGCGATACGCCCTGGATGGCCTTCGACACCTCCTCTGCGCCGGTTGCCTGCTCGATGGTCGCCGAAGCAATCTCGCTGATCTTGGTCGCCGTGGCCTCGACTCCTTCGATGATCTTCTTGAGCGACTCTTCCGTCTCCAGGCTGAGATTGGCGCCTTCCTGCACCCGGGTGCTCGATTCCTTAATGAGCGAGGTGATCTCGCCGGCCGCCTGATTGCTCCGCTCGGCCAGCTTGCGGACCTCGTCGGCCACCACGGCGAAGCCCATGCCGTGCTCGCCTGCCCGAGCCGCCTCGATGGCCGCGTTCAGGGCCAGAAGGTTCGTCTGGCTGGCGATTTCGGAGATCACCTGAATGATCTCGGCAATCTGCTCCGAACTGGTGCGGATCATTTCCATGGCCTCCGCACTCTTGCGGACGGCAACGCCTCCCTGCTCGGCCAGTTGGCTCGTTTCTCGCGAAACCGTATCCGCCTCCTGGGCATTGGCCCGCACGCCTTCGACCGAACGGCTCAACTCCTCGATCGAGGCGGTAATTTCCTCAACACTGGAGCTTTGCTCCTGGGCGCCGGTCGCCAGGGTTTGGGCGCTCTCGGCAATGACGCGTGAGCCCTCGTTGAACTGGGCCGCGCTCTCGTTGATCTGGCTGATGGCGTCGCACATATTGCCGGCCACCAGGTTGACGTTGTCGCGCAGCTTTCCGTAGTCGCCCGGGTATTCCGTCTTGACCCGTTGCGAGAAGTCCTTGTCGGCCATGCGCTGGAGGTTCTCGCCAATCTCGCGCATTGGGGCCAGGAACCCCTTCAGCGTCCGGTTCATCCCGGCAATGATCTCGCGGAACTTGCCCTGGTAACGCGATTCGTCCACGCTTGTATCCAGGCGGCCTTCCGCCGCCGCCGTGGCCAACTCCATGCCATCGGCCACCAGGCCGTTGACCGAATCGCGCATTCCGTTAATCGACTTGGTAAGGACCATCTGCTTGCCGGGCAAGTCGCGCAGGGCCTCGGACAGGTCGCCCTTGGCGTATTTCTGCAACAGGTCGATACTCTCGCGCGTCGGCACGATCACGGCGTCGAGCGCCTTGTTCACCCCGTCGGCCAGTTCGGCGTACGCGCCTTCGAGGCGCGAGGCGTCGCATCGTGCGTCGAGGTCGCCGGCCCGCTGCGATTCGATCACCGAGCCAAGATCGCCGGCCAGTCCGTTGAGGGCGTCGATGCACTGGTTGAGGTTATTCTTGATGGCATTGAAATCGCCCTGGTAGGTGTCGGTAATGCGATTGGGAATGTCGCCCTTCGAGATGCGGTCGATGTGCTCGGCCGCCATATTCAGTGGACCGATAAGCGCGTCGAGCGTGTCGTTCATGCCCGTAATGATGGGTCGGAACTCGGCGCCGACCAGATCAGGCTTACCCCGCGTCTGAAGGTCGCCGCTAACGGCAGCGTCGGTAAGATGCTGTATTTCGCCAATCAGGTGGCGGACCATTCGCGAAATACCGGTTCCCACCCAGACCCCCGAGAGACCGACGATCACCAAGGTCGCGACAATCGCTCCGAGTCCCCACAGAAGAGTACTGTGCAACGCGCCCTGCGTTTCACGCAACGTCTCTTCAAATTCGTCTTCGTAGGTGCCGGACCCGATGACCCAGTCCCAAGGCTCATAATAGGTGACGGCCGTGGTCTTCACACGAGCATCAGCGTCGCCTTCGTTCTTCCAGGGATAGGAGACCAGCGTGCTGCGCCCCTCCTGGGTTTCGCATGCCTTCTCGATCAGTTCGCGAATAAAGTACCTGCCATCGGCATCCTTCGCGTCCCAGATCATCTCGCCATCCCGCTTGCCTTTCTGAGAGACAATGTACTTGCCGCGTTCCGTTCCGGAGCCGCCCAGGATGAACACATAACCGGTATCGCCGACTTGGGTGTCCATAATGGCTTTCCGCAGGTGCGCTACCGACTCTTGCAGCACCCCTACGTATAACATACCGATGACATCGCCCGAATCGCTGCAGATCGGTTTATACGCAGTGATATACCACGCATTGACCACAAAGGCGCGGCCGATATACGTGTCGCCACCGAGGACCGTTGCAATCACTTCGCTGGGGCTTCCGTCGTTGCCCTTCGCCGGAATGTACGTGCCAATCGCCCGCTGGCCGTCTTTGGTGGCAACATTCGTACTCACCCGCAGCATGTCACCCGCGGAGTTCATCCGCTGGAAAATGGTGCAGGTGCCCCCGACCAGATCGCGCACTTTGTCAACGACGGGCGACGGTTCGTTCGTGTCGCGGTTCTGGCCCAACCACGTTTGGCCGACCATCATCTTGGGCAACGAGACTTCCGATGGGATACCCGTGAGCTGGTTGACGGCTTCCCAAGACACCTGGTCTTCGGCGAGTTTCGCCCCGCCTGCATTAGCGAGCATCTCGCTTGCGACTGCCAGGTCGCTCGACAGCTTCATGCGCAAGAGCTGGTCTTGCGTTGTGACCATGTCGTAGACGCCCTGATTGATCACCGTCAAGCTGGCCTCCATGTCCTCGTGCATCGTCTTCTTCAAGTGCTTCCCCATCGACCGCTCGAGCAGCGGGACGAACACGCATACGCCCAGTCCGATCAGCAGTGGACCTGCAACCGCCAGCGCAATGACGCGCGTCTTCAGTGTGACGTAACCCTTCATGTTCTGGAACCTCCCTAGTGCCGCAAACCGCAATTGTTAGCCCACGAGGGCCAAGGTTTGACTATTTTGGCGGCATCTTGCCCAGCTTTCTTTCCAGGTTGTCGGGCGTTTGGTCGTTGCGGCGGTGGTGGGGCGTCCGGTATATGTCCAACGGAACGGTTTGGCAAACGTGCGGTTGAAGTAGTCAATGAAGTCCAGCAAGCGATCCTTCAAGGCCGTCAATGACTTGAAGTTCCCACGCCGGATTGCGCGTCGCCCAACGATCCCGAACACGATTTCAATCTGGTTCAGCCACGACGTGTGCTTCGGCAGGTAGACGAACCGGATTCGATGACTCCGTTCCTCCAGAAAGGCATGACGGCTGGCCATCGACTCGAGGATGCCGCACTTGCCTTTCTTGCCCAGTGCATTTCCGTCGATCTGCTCCAGTTCGGCGACGTATCGAACCAAGCCTTCGCTGCAATGGGTGTTCAAGTTATCCACCACGAATATCCAACCCGCCGCCGGGTCGGTGGCCACCGTATTGTGAATGTGCCGCACAAAGTCCTCTTCAGTACGCGTCTCGTCAATCGTCGGGGCGATCATCTGCCCCAGCACGACGTCCCAATTGCCGGTCAGGCACAACGTTCCATGACGTCTGTATTCGAACTCGATCCGCACGGGTTGGCCAGACCGCATCGGGATCGGCTCGGCGATCCGCTCGATCGCCTGAATGCCGGGCATCTCATCTACCGAGATTGTGTGCGTATTCTCCCGGAAATATCGGTCCGGAGCTTCCAGATAGGTTTGGCAAACCGCCTCGACTTGCTGTTGAAAGACCTCGGGATCTTTCTCTTTCGTGTGCAGCCAGTACTTGCAGCGGTGCGGCTGCAGTTCGGCCTGGGCCAGATAACGGCCGACCTGACTGACCGAGATCGACTTGACGATTCCGCGAGCGATGACTTCATCGGCGAGTTCGCGATGCGTCCATCGATCGACGGGTCGCCCTGATTGCTCGGGTTCTTCGCAGGCTACGGCCAGAATCTGCGTCACTTGCTCGGCCGTGAATTTCCCGGCCGAACCGCTCCGAGGGGCGTCGCCGAGAACCTCTTCAATCGCACGGCGAAGTTCCGCCTGCGATTCGCGACATTCGATAGCCACCAGCGCGTCGAATGACTGCTGCCAACGCCGCCGCCAAAGGCCCACTTGCTTTCGTGCCAATCCCAACGTTTCGGTGATGCCGACATTGAGCGAGCCGGCAAAAGACAGTAAGATGATGCCAGCCCGCAGGACGAGCCGCTGCGGTGCCGTTGTCGAACGGTGAATCTGCCGGAGAATCCCCTCTTGTTTTTCGGTGAGCACAATCTTGGCCGCCTTGCCAGACATGACCTTCCTCCTTGTGTGAAGACCGGGACGTGAGAAATTGCGGTCATTCATATAAGGGGAAGGTCTATTTCAGTCTATAGAAACGGGGTGTTTTGCGCAGTCCGGAAAGAATGGGTTGGCGAAATTTAGGCAGAACTATCGCCTGGTGTACCCTCAATTGCGGTTTGCGGCACTAGGCTTGTCGCCCATAAAACAGGTGAAACGAACACCACAACGGAAACCGGGTACGACCATCATCCACGAGGGGCGGGGATGTTCCGCTGAAATGCCACTTGAGTCACAGCAGATAGCGCAACCAAAGTGGCAATTCATTACTGCGATGACCAACTATAGGATGCAGTTATCCGCATTGTCAGATTTTCCTGTCTTTTTTGACAACCATGCTGCGTTCGCGTCCAAGACAACACCAGGGACGGATCTGGATGCCCCCAGCAATTAGGGAGGGCATTGGAAAGAACTCGCGGCATCCATGGCCCGCCTGAGACCAGCAGCCTCACCGCCAATAAGAGTAGTCACAATGCATCTCATGCCTGCATAGAACAGGAGTGCAGCAGCGGACTTGTATTTCACGCAACGGCCACCGGCGGGCTTGCCCTTGGCTGTCAAAAAGTTGGGGTTGCGGCGATTTGGGGTTGCGCAAGGTTTGTTCCCGTTCCGGGGTCCGATAGGTCTTCTAGCCGCGTGAGCGTAAGTGTCGGGTTGGATTGTGTCTTTGATCCGAAAAACGTGCCCGATGTAGCAGGGCGGCAAGAGAGGCTGGGGGTGGCGCGTTCAGGCACCGCCTCCGGCGCGTTTTCGCCGTAGGCGATCAGCACCGTATGGTCACTACCCCGGCCTCATGGCCACGCCATTCCCGCGATATCTTTGCCGCCGCAGGCGGCAAAGATATCGCGGGTGTTCCGACCGTTTTGGCCGTTTGCCGGTTTGTTCCGCCGCCTGCGGCGGCGGAACAAACCGGGAATAAACGGGGATGTGAGGTGGTGCGTATGGTTTCCAGGGGTAAAGAAACCCCTGGCTACGGTGCGAATCGCCTACGGCGAATAGGCGAGGATCAGTGGCCGCTGGTGCGCGGCGTGTGGGAGTCGAAATCGTACCGTAACAAGCGACTTTTGGATTGGCGGCGGGCGGAAGGAATAAAACCGCACTATCCAAACACCGTGTCAACCCCAACCTTTTGACAGCCCAGGCTTGCCCTGCCCGGGGCCATGGTCGCCGAGTTAACCGAGGACTACGAGCCATATTCTCCCCCCGCACGGTGTTGCCGCCTGCGGCAGCACCGTGCGGGGGGAGAATAGATCATTGGAAGCGCTGGCAGTAGCCAACTGACCACGGCTCCAGGCCGAGCAAGCCGGCCAGTGGCCTTTTTCCAGCTGTGCAAGTCCGTTGCTTGCCGGTTGAGCTTCGACGCAGTCCTTCGATTACGAGCACCGCTACGCTGAGCACGAGCACGATGTTTGGGTTCATACTCGTACTCGTGCTCGTAATCGGAAAGCAGGCCCGATACGGGTTCCCGCACAGGGCCCCGGCGTTGTGTTGGGGTTGCTAACGGGTCACAGACACTCTCTGGCGCTACTCAACGCGTTATACGGTCCATTCGCAACAGTTTTTGGGGGAGAAAGGAGGAATTCGTTGGATTTATTGGCTCTTCCGTTTCTAGGTGCAATACTGCAGGAATACGGCCTTTAGGGCGGCAGTGATTTCCCGCACTTCGGCGATGCTCCGCGCGACGGCTTCCGACGCGCGATTGATATCCAGGACGATGCGTTTGAAGAACGTGCCGGCCGACTTTACGCCGTAGCATCGTTTGGTAATCACGCGCCCCTTGTTGTTGATGCCCTCGACTGCCGCGCTCGTGTAGCGCCCGTCGAAGTAGTTCAGGATGCCCGTCTTCCAGTTGTCGTAGGTCGTCCAGAACTTCTCGAAGTCCAGCCCCATGGCCCCTGTCCACTGGCGGAGTTCGGCCAGTTGGCGTTCGGCCGTCGCGGGATCGGGCGCCGTATCGAATATCTCCTTGAAACGCACCCGTGCGTCGTGCAGGTGTTTTAGGATGGGCACCTCCGCGAACAGTCCCTCCAACGCCTCGCGTTCGCGAGGCTTCAGCTCGTCCGGATCGCGCCGGAACTCCCACATCAGCGAGCGGAAGCGGGAGCGTTCGGCTTTCGACAGCTTGGCCTTGTGCTTCCCTGTAGCCTTCTTCCGTAACTTGTCCACCACGTCGCCGAAATGCTTGGCCACGTGGAACCGGTCTACAATCAAGCGGCTGTTGGGGAACTGGCGGTTGCATACGGGGCCGTACACCCTGCCCATGTCCACCCGGTGCGTTTGCACGCGCTCGCGCTGCTCGGGCGTCAGTTTGTCCAGGCACTGCTGGGCGGCCGCCGTATCCTTCCCCCGCGCCACGGCAAGTACTTTCGGGGCATTTGGGTCGGTCAGATCGGTCATGACGGTTACATAGAGCTTGTGCCGCTTCTTCAGGCTGATCTCGTCAAAGCCGACGTGCTCGATGATCCGCTCCGGGTCAATCCGCTTATCGTCTTGCAACTGGTTCTCGACGATGCGGTCAACGGTTTCGGCCGAGATGCCCAGCCGTCGGGCAACGTCTTCTTCGTTGCTGCCGATGAGCATGCGCAGCACGTATTCTTCGAAGCGGTACGTGTACGTTACGTGCTTGCGTTTGAACGTCGCGAGGTGCTCCTGCCGATGTCCGCACCGCGAGCAACGATGGAAACACGGCTGATACACGAGGAAGCAAGGTTGTCCCCACAAGTCCAGGTCGCGCGCCATGTAGACGGTGTTCTTGTACTCGTAGGTTGCCGCTTCCTTGTGCGCGCACGCGTCGCACTGGCATACGTCGGGCAGCGGGAACTTCACCTCGATACCGTGCCCGTCGCCGACGCGTTCGTAGCCGAGAAACTCGACGTCGTCGGGCAAGTCGAGCGTTACCGTAACGTTCATGGGCTGTGCCATCCGTGGCCTCCATTTCCCTGGGTACGATCTTCGTATTGGATTGCGGCCGAAGCGTACGACCGCCGTGTTTCGTGCAGGATAGCCGCTTTGGGCTGGAAGAAACCAGAGCAATCATCGCAGAACAGCCCACGCCGGGCGAGGAAACCGGCCGTGCGCGTATCCGTGGAGCGCGCTGAGTGCGCGGCTGGCCGGTACAACCGGCGGCAACGCGGTTCCAATCAGGCCACGGCGCGGTTGCGTTTGGGCGAAAAGTCCTGGGAACGGGCGTCAGACGAGACCGAAAATGGGCGAAAAATGGCGTTTGGCGAAACTTTTTTTCGCGGCGTAAGTCCTTATGAAACAACGGTTTACGCCCCCCACCCCCCCCCCAGAGTCATTCCGTCCCTGCCGAGCATTTGACAAAGCCCATGTCCTTTTAGTAAACTAGCTCTCATGCTAGCAGTCGGGCTGCTGGCGTCGGCGAAGCGGACGTGCCGTGCAATTGCAGAAGTCGCTCGAAACGAAACCGTGGCGATTGCCGTTTTTCCCGGTGTTTGCACTTAGAAACGGAAGAGCCGATTTATTGCGTTTCTTATCGCCTTCGATTACAATCGATAATGCACGTATAAACGGAAATCTTGGGATAGCTTGCCTGGAGACACGCTATTCATACACTCTTTCGGGGGAATAGCACCATGCACCCCCGGAGACTCGTGAGGTCTTGCGATGCTGTCTAAACAAACCGGTTTGGGACTTGCGCTCGTCGCGATCTTTGGCTCGGTCGCGTTGGCCGATCCGGTCTTGCCTGGTGGCGGAACGCTTTCCGGCGCCGTGGCCATCCTGAGCGAAGGTTCTATCGAGTACACCGGAGACGCAACCATCGATGCCGGAGGGATCACCATTGCCGTCGGGGCCGTTGAGTTTCTGGTGGTCGGCGGGGGTGGCGGGGGCGGCTCAAGTGTTCCTTTTGGCACTGCCGGCAGCGGAGGCGGAGGCGCGGGCGGACTCGTCGAGGGGACCTTGGATATCACGGCAAATTCCTACGACGTCATTGTAGGGGCTGGCGGTGCAGGTGGACCGTACGATACAGACAGCCACCATTCTGGGAGCAACGGCGAGAATTCCGAGTTCGGCTCGATTGTGGCGCTCGGCGGTGGCGGCGGCGCCGGGGGCAACACGGATGGGCTCAACGGTGGTTCCGGCGGAGGCGGCCGAGGAGACGCTCCAATCGCTGGCGGTGCAGCGTTGCAACCGACATCGGAGTCCGGTGGATTCGGCAATGCAGGTGGTACTGGCAACGGTGGCCAAGGCGGCGGCGGTGGTGGCGGCGCTGCAGCCGCAGGTGGTAACGCATCAGGCGACGCTGGTGGTAATGGCGGTGCGGGTCTGGCATCGACGATTACAGGTGGATCGCTGGTCTACGCTGGTGGTGGCGGCGGCGGCGGCCGAACCGACGGTACGCCTGGTAGCGGTGGAGTTGGCGGTGGCGGCAGTGGGGCTAACGACACGACGACAGCAACATCCGGCCAGGCCAATACGGGTGGCGGTGGCGGCGGGGGAGACGATGACAACGCCGGTGGCGACGGCGGCTCCGGTGTGGTCTACGTTCGCTATGCAGGTGATGTAGCCGTGGCGACCGGGGGCGACACAATCAGTGGCCTGACCGACGATTACCAGGGCTACACGCTTCATGCGTTTACTACTGCCGGCAGTTCTGCATTCGCACTCAATTCCGGCGTCAGCCTGGACCAGATCGCAACCTTTTCGGGAGTGCTATCCGGCAGCGGCGGCCTGACCGTTGCCGGACCTGGTGCGCTGATACTCACGGGCGCCAATACGTATACCGGAGGTACGACTATCAGCGATGGCACATTGGCAATCAGCGCCGATGCCAATCTTGGAGCAGCCCCGGGAACGGCCACGGCTGGCCATCTGGTCCTTGATGGTGGCACACTGGCGGTGACTGGCGATTTCACGATCAGCACGAACCGTGGCATCACAGTTGGCGGCACGATTGAGGTCGTTTCCGGCCAGGTCAGGTACGGCGGTGCTGCAAGTGGTGACGGTTCACTCACCAAGACCGGCGCTGGCATCCTGACGCTTACCGGTACGAATACGTACACAGGGGGCACGACTATCAAGGCGGGTACGATCCGTATCGCTACCGATGCGGCTTTAGGGGCTGTTCCTCTCTCATTTACTGCCGACAACGTAGTCCTCGATGGCGGCATTCTCAAGAATGATGGTGGCTCCGTCACGCTTGATGGCAACCGCGGGGTTACCCTTGGCCCCGCCATCGGTACGTTTGAAGTCCGGACAGACACCGAGTTCGTTGTGCCAGGGGGAATCCGTGGCGAAGGAAACCTAAGAAAGATCGACGGCGGAACCTTGGTGCTCACCGGCGACAATACCTACACCGGTACGACATCTGTCAACGCCGGCACGCTGTTGGTCAACGGCACACACGCTGGCGGCGGCACATACACCGTCCGCAACGGCACGACTCTGGGCGGTACTGGCACTATTGGCAGCGCAACTACCATCAACGACGGCGGGTTCCTTGCCCCCGGCGCGAGTATCGGAACGCTCACCTTTACTGACGATGTGACCCTGGAAACGGATGCCTCGCTGATGTGGGAGTTCACGGCGGCCGATACGGCTGGGGTTGACTACGATACCATCAGCGGTACATCGCTTATCCTGCCTGAGTCGGGAACGGTAAACCTGAACATCATGGGGCTGGACGGCTACACCCTTGCCGCAGGCGACAGCTTTACCTTGTTCGAGGGTGACGTGTATCAGGGTTCGACGCTCATCGAGACAGGAACCGATATCACAGACCTGTTTACCATCAGCGACAACGTCGGCTGGTGGGGCTCGTGGGAGGTAACTGCCGGCAGCCTGGTTCTGACGGCCGTGCCTGAACCGGGCGCCTTCGTGCTCCTACTGACTGCGATGGGCTTGCTGACATGCCGCCGCAAGCGGAGAACACGCCGAGGTCTGACTTCTGAGATTCGAGATTCGAGATTTGAGATTTGAGATTTGAGATTCGAGATTTGAGATTTGAGATTTGAGATTTGAATCTGGTATTCCCGAGCGTGAAGGCGTTTCCTTGTTCCCGGAGATCCTGATGAGTTGGAAGGTGTGCAAGAAGCATTCACGCAGGGCTGCCTTTACCTTGGTGGAACTGCTGGTGGTCATTACGATCATCGGCATCTTGATCGGGTTGCTGCTGCCGGCGGTGCAGGCGGCGAGGGAGGCGGCTCGCAGGTTGCAGTGCCAGAATAACCTGAAGCAGATCGGGCTGGCATTCTTGAATCACGAACACACCCACGGCTTCTTTCCGACTGGCGGTTGGGGGTATTCGTGGGTAGGCGATCCCGATCGCGGGTTCGATCAGAAGCAGGCAGGCGGTTGGGCCTACAACATCCTTCCATTCATTGAACAGCAGGCCCTTTGGTCGGCAGGCGCGGGCCTTTCCGACAGTGACAAAGCTACGGAAGTCTCGCAGCGCATCGCCACGCCGGTGTCTTGTTACAACTGCCCGAGCCGCCGCCGCGCCATGGCCTACCCGAACTCAAACACCTACCGAATCAGCGACTCGGCCTCGGTTGTCGCGAGAAGCGATTATGCCGCGAATCTCGGCAGTGCCGGATACTGGGGAGGCGGCAGTCCCGGTTCCTATTCGTCCGGAGATGCACTGAGTGAACAGCAATGGATCGACAGCTACCAGAGCGGGAATACGTACGACGGCGTGACGTATCGCCGCAGCATGGTTGACGCGGCCATGATCCGCGATGGCATGAGCAACACCTACATGGTTGGCGAGAAGTACCTGATGCCTGAACACTATACGACCGGCGGAGTGGGGAACGACGACCAGTGCCTCTACTCCGGCCACGACCAGGACGGGCTCGTGGGAACGTGGCTCACTCCCACGCAGGACCGACTGCAATACCTGACGGCTCAGCGATTCGGCAGCGCCCACAGCGGCGGATTCAACGTGGCGCTGTGCGACGGTTCGGTCCGTTCGGTCAGTTACTCCATCGACGCCGCCACCCACAAGGCCTTGGGCGCCCGCGCGTCCGGCGTTGTCATCGATCAGAGCGGTTTCTGACGAGACTGTCCTGGACCGTATCTGTTTGCCGCCGCCTTCGTGGGTTTGGTTCGAGTGCGCCTTCTCTTGGGGGGCGATAGGGTTCCTTGTGTCTTGCAAAGGGCATGTTTTCTAGTACAATAGGCAATTGGATGGCTCTTCTGGGCCAACGTCTTGTGTTTGTGAGTCACGTACTGGAGATACTTTCATGATACTCCCCTGCCGTGCATTCTACTTGGCTGGTTGTCTGTTGGCGTTCTTCGCATCGGTCTTCACGATGCCGGCAGACGCTGCAATCATCGAGTACATCTTTGACGGAGATCTTGAGCCGACGGTGGATGCTTCAGGAATCACCGGGTATGCCGTGACCGGCGGCGCCGGCGCTCCGGGACTTGCCGACGGTAACTGGGGATACGTTACCGACCCGGTCTTGCGGGTAACCAATATCGACGTTACGAGCGCCAGTAGTGCGATTGCCAATGACATGTATTTCGACTTTGGACTGAATATGGGTTCCGCCGATCCCAACCTGCTCTATGGAGGAGTCTTGTCGTTCGACGTAGCGCGAGGCGGTTCGTCAACACCTCGCGGGTTCGCGATTGCCTGCAGCCTCGACGGATATGCAAACCTGCTGATCACTTCTGATGTTCCTACCGCGCGAACCACGTTCACCAACTACTCGTTTCTGTTAGACACGTCACTCTTCCAGGGCGTTACCGACGATGTGTTCTTTCGGATGTATGTGTATGCGCCTAACACTGGGGCGTCGCTCGAGTTCGACAACATCCAGATCGCGGCCGCAGAGTCAGGCATGTGGCGAGGCGGTGGCGGCGACAACAATTGGAGCACCGTTGCCAATTGGGTTGGTGAACTCGCGCCAACGAGCAGCAATACCGCGAACATTACGCTCGGAAATACGGATTCAACCGTATCGGTGCAGGACCTGACCGATCCATTCCTATTGAATCGATTGAGTATCGTCGGCGTGGGCGATGGGATCAATCTCAGCGGCAATGCGCTACGATTTGAGGCCAATGGCGGTCTTCTGCCAACGGTGAACTGCGCCCGAGAGGCATCGAATACCATCGCCAACGATATCGAGTTTGCCGATACGCTGACCGTGCAGGTGAATGCCGGATCATTGACGCTCTCCGGCGATATCGCCGGCGTCGGCCAAACGCTCGACAAACGAGGCGCCGGCACGTTGATGCTTTCCGGTCAAGCAAGCCTGGAAGAGATTCTGCTGAGCACCGGCACTCTGGCCATCGACAACACGGCAACCCTCGACGTGACCGGTGAAATCGGCTTTCGCAGCTCCGGTGGAGCCATCACCTTGTGCTCGTCCGATGCGAACACCTTAACGGTTGGCGGTTCGGCTACCCCGATCCTGATCAACCTCTCGTCGGACGTGACCTTGGGAACTGACGGTACGGGCGACCTCGTCTTCTATGGTGAGTTGCGCGGCGGCGGCGTCGCGAAAGTCATGACGATCGACAATGATACGACAACGTTTTACGGCAGTGTTACCGGAAATACAAATCCCATTACCAAGGCCGGCTCCGGAACGCTTGTCCTGGTGAACTCCTCGATCAGCAAGCCGCTGCAAATCGAGGACGGAACGATCCAGATCGGTGACGGTGGGACGACAGGTACTCTGGGGACGGTGGACATCGAGAACAATGGAGCTCTGGTGATCAATCGCAGCGGTGATATTGTGATCAGCCAGGCGATCTCCGGCACCGGCAGTCTGACCAGGATGGGCGCCGGGATGCTGGTGCTCTCCGGCGCAAATACGTATTCCGGCACGACAACTGTCACGGATGGCCTGTTGCGTTTGAGCAACAGTCTTGCCCTGCAGAACAGCACCCTTACGGTCAACGAAGTCGAGTTCGATAGTACGGTAGCAGGCAATGCGTTTACGCTGGGCGGACTTTCCGGAAGTGGCGACCTTGTCCTGGAGAATGACAATCCCACTCCCGACGCCATTGCGCTGACTGTCGGCAATAACAGCAAGAACACGGAATTCAGCGGCAACTTGAGTGGGGCAGGTTCGTTGACCAAGATCGGAACCGGGACGCTTCTGCTTTCGGGAACGAACACCTACACGGGCGGCGCTACGGTCAGCAGCGGTGCGCTGTCCATCGCCTCCACCGCTGCACTTCCTGGCTGGGACCAGGCCGGAGCCTACTCCGTTGCGGAAGGCGCCATTTTGGCGGTCGGAAATGCGGTGTCTGGCACCCAGTTTTTCGCAATTCGTGATATGGAGGAGAACATCGCCGACGGCGCATTCGTTGGGTTCGATACGACTGCCGGCGATCGAACCTTCAGCAGCGCAATCGACGGCGACCTGGGAGTGGCCAAGGTTGGAGCAAACATCCTGAGACTTACTGCGACGAACACCTACACAGGTGGCACGATCATCAAGGCAGGTACGCTGCGCATTGTCGACGACGGGGCTTTGGGGGCCGCGCCCACTTCATTTGACGCCGACAACATTGTCCTCGACGGCGGCGTTCTCAAGAACGATGGAGGTTCTGTTACGCTTCATGCCAACCGCGGGGTCACGCTCGGTGCGGCCAACGGTACGTTTGAAGTCCGGACCGATACCAGTCTTGTCGTGCCGGGAGCGATCCGTGGCGAAGGGGACTTGAGGAAGATGGATGGCGGAACCTTGGTGCTCGACGGCGACAATACCTACACCGGTACGACATCCGTCAATACCGGCACCCTGTTGGTCAACGGCACACACACTGGCGCCGGCGCATACACCGTCCACAACGGCACGACTTTGGGCGGCACAGGCAGTATTGGCGGGGCGACCACCATCAACGACGGCGGGTTCCTTGCGCCCGGTGCGAGTATCGGAACGCTCACCTTTACCGACGATGTGACCCTGGAAACGGACGCATCGCTGATGTGGGAGTTCACGGCGGCCGGTACGGCTGGGGTTGACTACGATACCATCGATGGAACAGCACTCATCCTGCCCGAGTCGGGAACGGTGAACCTGAGCATCATGGGATTGGACGGCTACACGCTGGCCGCAGGCGATAGGTTCACGCTGTTCGAAGGCGACGTGTACCAAGGTTCGACATTGTTGGAAGCAGGTGCGGATATCACGGACCTGTTCACCATCAACGACAACGTCGGCTGGTGGGGCTCGTGGGAGGTGACGGCCGGCAGCCTGATTCTGACGGCGGTGCCTGAGCCGGGCACCCTCGCATTGCTGTCGAGTATCCTCGCCCTGCTGGCCTGCCGCCGACGGCGGAACGATTGATTCGAGATCCCAAATCTCAAATCTCAAATTTGAAATCCAGATTTCCTTTCTGCCCTTGTACCGGCACGGATGTATTTGCGGAGCCCGGTAATGGGCAAGACGGTCGGTTTCGGCGAGGTTGAGCGGTCCGGACGAGCTGTCAAAGGCGAGCTGTTCCCGCCTCCCCGCCCCTTGTCTTCCGCCCCACCCTATGGCATATTGCGTGTTTTGCCTTTTTGAGCCCCGAGTTGGGTAGGAGTGGTGCGGATTGGAAATCTGGCCGGCGATTGACCTGCGTGGGGGTAATTGCGTACGCCTCCAGCAGGGCGACTACCAACGCGAAACCGTTTTCGGCGAGGATCCGGCCGCCATGGCGCGGCATTGGGTCGAGCTGGGAGCGGAACGTCTGCACCTGGTGGACCTGGATGGGGCCCGATCGGGAAATCCGGAAAACCTGCCGGCCGTACGCGCCATCCTGGCGGCAGCCAAGGTTCCATGCGAGTTGGGGGGCGGAATCCGCAACGAGGCGACCATTCGCGCGTTGCTCGATGCGGGCCTGACGCGGCTTGTGGTGGGCACGTTGGCCTTGCGGGACCCCGATTGGTTTCGGAACATGTGCCGAATGTTTCCCGGCCGATTGGTGCTGGGGATCGATGCACGCGATGGTCTCGTAGCGACCGACGGCTGGCTGGCGACGAGTACGACTCCGGCCGTCGAGATGGCTCGGCAGTTTTCCGGAGAGCCGATCGCCGCCGTGGTCTATACCGACATAGCGACCGACGGCATGTTGACCGGACCGAATGTCGAGGCCATGCGGCAAATGAAGCAGTCGGTCGATTGGCCGGTGGTTGCCTCCGGCGGCGTGAGCGGGGCCGGCGACGTTGCCTGCCTGGCCGAGGCCGGTTTGGACGGCTGCATTATCGGTCGGGCATTGTACGATGGAAAACTCGACTTGGCCGACGCGCTGGCGGCGGCGGGAGGAAGGGCTGCCTGACGGAGAGGCCTCCCGACTTGAGACAATTCAATACGAAGCGCGGGTTGCAGCGCCCACGCTCCAAGCACGATTACAACGGGCATTTTGTCTGCTAAAACAAGGAATGCACTATGTCGAAGTATCAGGTTGATCAGATTCGCAATATCGTCCTGTGTGGCCATGGTTCAGCGGGAAAGACCACGCTGCTCGATACGTTGCTGCACAAGACCGGCGCGGTGAAACGTCAGGCAAGTGTGGACGACGGCACCAGTATCTGCGACTTCGACGAAGAGGAAAAGCATCACAAGTACTCGATCGAGGCAACGGTGACCCATTTCGACCATGGGGGAAAGCACTTCCACGCCATCGATACGCCCGGGTACCCCGACTTCATCGGCCAGGCCATCGGCGCCATGCGCGGCGTCGATACGGCGGTAATCGTCATCAATGCCCAGGCAGGGATCGAGGTCAATACGCGGCGCGTCTTTGCCGAATCCGAGAAGGCCGGATTGGGGCGCATTATCGTGCTGAACAAGATGGACTCCGACAACATCGACTTTCCGGCCCTGATCGAGACGGTCCGCGAGGTATTCGGCAATACGTGCCAGCTTCTGAACGTGCCGGTAGGGCACGGCAGCGATTTCAAGGGTGTGGTCAGTACGTTGAATGTACCCGATGACACCGCCGGTGCCCTGATCGATCCCAGCGAGATCAGCGAGTCGCTCTTGGAGTCGATTATCGAAGTCGACGAAGAGGTCATGGAGCGTTACTTCGAGGGCCAACAGCCGACCAAGGAAGAGCTTTCTCGCCTGATCGTCCGCGCGGTCGCCGAGGGAACCCTGATTCCGGTTCTCTGCTGCTCCAGCAAGACGGGCGTGGGCCTCGATGAATTGCTCGAAGGCCTGGACATGTGCGCCCTGCCGCCCGGGGCCGTATCCCGCAAGGCCAAGGATGCCGAAGGCAACGAGGTCGAGATCAACGCTGATCCGGAAGGACCGCTGGTTGCCCAGGTGTTCAAGACGCGCATCGACCCGTTCGTCCAGAAGATCAGTGTCGTGCGGATTTTCTCCGGCACCTTGCGCGAAGGCGACACGGCGCCCATGGTGGGCCATCGCAAGGGGGTCAAACTGAGCCAACTCAACCATGTGCAGGCGGACCAATTGGAGTCGATTTCCGAAGTGGGGCCTGGCGGCATCTGCGCCATCACCAAGGTCGAGGAGTTGGAGACGGGCGTGAGCTTGGGCGACGTGGTCATGCCGGCCATCGCCTTCCCGCTGCCCATGGTCGGCCTCGCGGTGAGTCCCAAGAGCCGTGGTGACGAAGCAAAACTGTCCGGCGCGCTTCACAAGATCGTGCAGGAAGACCCGACCTTCCGACTCGATCGCGATTCGCAGACGAAGGAAATCGTCGCCACCGGTATGAGCGAACTGCACTTGCAGATCATTCAGGAACGCTTGAAGCGGCGCGACAAGGTCGAGGTCGAAACCAAGGAGCCGAAAATCCCCTACCGCGAGACCATCCAGGCCAATGCCGAGGGGATGTACCGGCACAAGAAGCAGACAGGCGGTCGCGGCCAGTTCGGCGAGGTCCACATCCGCATGTTCCCCTTCCCCAAGGATACGGATCCCGAAGAATATTGCACGAAGGCCCGCTTCCCCTCCATGCGAGAATACCACTTCGACGAGAAGAACAACTTCGTCTGGATCGACTCCATTGTGGGCGGCACCATCCCGAGCAATTTCATGCCTGCCATTGAAAAGGGGTTCAGAGAACGCATGACGCGGGGCGTCATTGCCGGTTACCAGGTGCAGAACGTGGCGGTCGAGGTGCACTTTGGCAAGTATCACCCGGTCGATAGCTCGGAAGCCGCCTTCAAGATGGCCGGCTCCATGGCCTTCCGAAACGTGTTCCAGCAGGCCAAACCGGGCTTGCTGGAACCGATTGTGAAGATCGAAATCACCATTCCCGCCGGCAATGTGGGCGATATCAACAGCGACTTGAGCGGCCGCCGGGGACGCGTGCTGGGCATGGACTCGGCCGGTGGCGGCATGCAGACCATCACCGCCGAGGTGCCCTTGGCCGAGGTGATGACCTACGCCCGAAGCCTCTCCAGCATCACGGGCGGACAGGGCAGTTACGCCATCGAGTACAGCCACTACGATGTGGTGCCGGGCAACGTCCAGCAAGAGATCATTGCCAAGACGAAGCTCGAAGAAGAGGAAGAAGAATAGGTGCCGCATGGCTGTCGACCCGCGACTCAAGGAAAACCTGCCGATCCTCACCGAACGGCTGGTTGACACTTACGCCGAGGTCGATTCGATCAGCCACCTCGGGCATTGCCCGCTGCCCAACTACGAAACCGTCATCACCGCAACCGAAGACCTGCGCGAGGTGCTGTTCCCCGGGTATCGGCGGCGCGATGGCCTGCACTTGGGCAACGTCACGTACCATACGGGCGACCTGATCGATCGGCTGCACGACCAACTTGCCGTACAGATCGCGCGGGCCCTGTGCCACGAGGCCGGCAAGAACACCCGTTGCAACCCCCAACAGAAGGCCGACTTCGAGTCCCTGGGCCAGACCAAAGCCCTCGCGTTCCTCGAGCGTCTGCCCGAGCTTCGACACATCCTGGCCTTGGATGTGCAGGCGGCGTATGTGGGCGACCCGGCATGCAAGTCGTTGGACGAGGTAATTTTCTGCTATCCCGGACTGGAGGCGATCACCGTCTATCGACTTGCGCACTTGCTGTGCGATCTGAAGGTGCCGCTTATCCCGCGCATGATGACCGAATGGTCGCACCGCCGGACGGGCATCGACATCCACCCAGGGGCCACGATCGGGCGGCACTTCTTCATCGACCACGGAACGGGCGTCGTCATTGGCGAAACGACCGAGATCGGTGACCATGTGAAGCTCTACCAAGGGGTCACCCTAGGCGCGCTGAGCTTCCCGATGGACGAACAGGGCAATCTGGTCCGCGGCCAGAAGCGCCACCCGACCATTGAGGACCGCGTCGTCATCTACGCCAACGCCACCATCCTGGGCGGCGAGACGGTCATCGGCCACGACGCGGTCATCGGCTCGAGTACGTGGATCACCCGTTCGGTCCCTCCCCGTACGGTTGTTATGCTGGAAAAACCGGCCCTCCGCATTCGTGAAGGCCTCTGAGCCCACCCCGGAAGGAAGGAACCGTTCCACGAAGAACGCCCGGCTAGGCAGCAAAGGGCCCCGGAATCCCGATACCACAAGGAAACGAACACAAGTTCGCTGCCGAAACGGCGGCGCCACCGAGACCATGCCCCCGCGACCATGCCACCAAGGCAGTGCCTTGCGGAGCCTTGCCGGTACTGCTATAATCGGCTGCTTGCCGTGCGAGGGGGTTTGTTGCTCCCCCGCCCAACAGGGCTGTGAATGCTCCCTAATATGTGAGGAACTATTGCTGTGAGCGAGAAAGGTGCGTTGCGGGTTGCCGCGATTGGCGGCGACGGGACGGGGCCGGAAGTGACTGCGGAGGCCGTCAAGGTCTTCAAGGCGATTGCCCAGAAAGAGAACATTGCCTACGAACTGAAGGATTTCGACCTGGGTGGCAATCGCTACCTGGCCACCGGCGAGATTCTCCCCGACAGCGTCCTTGGTGAGCTTGCAGAGTACAACGCCATTTTGCTGGGCGCTATCGGCCATCCCGACGTCGCGCCCGGCATCCTCGAGAAAGGGCTGCTGCTCGCACTGCGGTTCCATTTCGATCAATACATCAACCTCCGCCCCGTGAAGCTGTATCCCGGGGTCGAGACTCCGCTTGCCGGCAAGAAGCCGGAAGATATCGACTTTGTGGTCGTGCGCGAGAACACCGAGGACATGTACGCCGGCGTCGGTGGTTTCCTGAAGAAGGGAACGGCCGATGAAGTCGCCACACAGACGGCCGTTTACACGCGCAAGGGCTGCGAGCGGTGCATTCGCTGGGCCTTCGAGTACACCCGCAAACGAAATCGCCGCAAACGGCTGACCCTGGTCGCCAAGACAAACGTCCTCACGTTCGGCCACGATCTCTGGTGGCGGACGTTCCAGGAAGTCGGCAAGGAGTATCCGGATATCGAGAAAGACTACAACCACGTCGATGCCTGCTGCATGTGGATGGTCAAGAACCCGGAATACTACGATGTGATCGTCACGACGAACATGTTCGGCGACATCATCACCGACCTGGCTGGTATTCTGCAGGGCGGCATGGGTGTGGCTGCCGGCGGGAATATCAATCCGGAAGCCGGCGGAACGAGCATGTACGAGCCCATGGGCGGCAGCGCCCCGAAATACACGGGCAAGGGCGTGATCAATCCGATCGCCGCGATTGCCTCCGTGGCCATGATGCTGGAGCAAAGCGGCTACGAAAAGGCCGGCCAGCGCGTCAGCGCCGCCATCCAGACCGTGACCGGCACGAAAATGAAGAGCCAGGCCGCCGGCAAGATGGGCTACTCGACCAGCGAGGTGGGCGACCTGGTCTGCGAGGCATTGTAACACTGCCAGTGAGGACGGATGGGATGTGCCTGGCAGCACCCCCTTCCTTCTCCAACGGCCCGATGCTCTGAATCGGGAAGCCTCCAATCAGGGCATCGGGCCGCCGCTGGCGGCAAAGGAGTGCCACATGCCGACAATGCAAAGCCCTCCGGGGCCCATGACTGTCGTCGATGGACGTCAATACCTGTATTTTGCAGGTACAGGTTACCTGGGCTTGCAGAGTCATCCTGCGGTCGTTGCCGCAGCGTGCGAGGCGGCCGAGCAATACGGGGCAGGCAGCGCCACGTCTCGCAGCCGTACCGGATTCGGCGACAC
Organism: Thermoguttaceae bacterium; assembly: GCA_040772845.1. Classification (GTDB taxonomy): domain Bacteria; phylum Planctomycetota; class Planctomycetia; order Pirellulales; family Thermoguttaceae; genus PWXP01. Next base: position 605,210 of record JAXGXG010000001.1, on the reverse strand, counting down.
GCCCCCTGCCCTGCTTGTGGAACGGCGCGCGGCCGAATTTTTCGGGTGTTCGACTGCCCTGTACCTTCCTTCCGGGTATCTCGGCCCCCAGGTGTTGCTTGCAACGCTGCGCGACACCTACGACGTTCTTCTGCTGGACGAGTGCTGCCACAGCGCCATTTCTAGCGCGGCCACCGGTTGCGGCAAACCGGTGATTGCCTTTCGGCACTGCAACCCGGCTGACCTGCTTGAGAGATTGTGCATCCACGTGGCGCGAGGACATCGTCCGCTTGTAGCAACCGATGGTGTCTTCTCCGCACTTGGAACCATCGCCCCGTTAGCAGAATACCACGAGATTCTGCAGGCCTATTCCGGCGCGAGCTTACTGGTCGACGATGCCCATGGCGTTGGCGTTCTGGGCAAACACGGACGAGGGCTGCTGGAACGTGTTGGCCTGTTCAACTCGCAGGTGAACAGCCACGAGGAAGACCACTGCGTTGAGGGGCCTCGCGTGTTCTTCTGCGCGTCGCTGAGCAAGGCTCTTGGTGGATACGGCGGAATCATTCCAGGCACCTACAAGTTCGTTGAGTGGCTGCGCATCGAATCACCGATCTACAGCGGCGCATCCCCACTGCCCCCGGCGGTTGCTGCATCGACGGCCGAAGGCATCCGTATTGCAGGCGCGGAGCCCGAGCGACGTGAACAGTTGCATGTGAACGCCATCGCCCTAAAATCCGGACTACGCAGGCTGGGAATGGACGTGGCCGATAGTCCTACTCCCATCGTATCGGTCTGTCTCGAGTCTGCCGAAGCGATGCGGCGTGTTCAGGCCGATCTTGCGGCCCAGGGAATCCTCATCGCCTATTTCGCTCGGTACTCGGGCTTGCCGAAACAAGGGGCGCTCCGCATCGCAGTGTTTGCCACCCACACAACCACGATGATCGCCCGGCTGCTTGATGCGTTGGGCAACAACGTAGACGTAAGACAGGTCGAGATCGCGTAAACCGTCATTGAGCTCTGGTTTCGCCAGACGTCACAACAAGCCGGTTCTCCACCTTGGTAACCCCTGGTTCCAGAGCTATCAACTGGGCAACCAGGGCGCGTTCGTGCCGGCTGCGAACGGTCCCTTCCAGGACAACGTGTCCCCCCTCAACGCGCACACCAACGGAACTGTACTGAGCCGCCCGGTGAACCGCCTCGGACGCGCGCTTGAAGATCTCGCCCGAAGATACAGCAGGCGGCGTGAATCCAAGGGTAAGCGTCGGTTGCACCGAGGTCGTTGACTGCCGACCGTAAGCCGAGGTTCGCCCCCGCTGAGAACCCGGCTGCCGCACCTGCGAACTACCCATGTTCAATCGCCGACTGCCCTGCTGGCCGCCGGTCGTTTCGCCGGAACCAAGCAATCCGGGCACATCGCCCGATTCCGCACCGACGAAGCTTCCACGTGTCGCTGTATCCCGCAACGATTCGGCCTGCTGCAAAGCCGGCACGCTGGACGAGAGTCCGGTAGCGGCATCGGCAATGCTACTGCCGATTGACTGGGCCGTACTGCTACCGCTCCGTGCAGTCTGAGCACAGATCGATCCGGGCCAGTAGGCCGTTAGCAGACACATCACAAGTGTGAGAAACAATGTACGCACAACAATGGACTCCTTGTCCTCTTATTCTACCCAATCCCGGCCCCTGGTGTGAAGATCGGCACACTTCCCTGCTCAAATGGCGTGGAAAACTTGGCTTGCCCACCCGAATCCCCCGGGACAACACCGCAGAATGATCGGTTTGGTGAATCACTCCCCTGCCGAGGGTTAAAACTTGGAGAACTGCGCTGAGTTTGCCGATTATGCTGACAATGCCGAAGTAACTCGTGGCATAATGGGTATTTTAGGATACATAACGATGCTGGTTCGCCCTTTCAAGTCGCTATTGGCCGCCGCCCAGAACCGGCCCGGAGTCGTCATGGGCGTGCTGGCCGGGATTGCGGTCGGGGCGGTGCTGGCGCCGCTTGTCGGCTCCTTGGGGAACGCACGTCCGCCAGCCGCCACGTCGGAACCGGCATCGGTAGCAGTCGCCGACAATCCCAAGACAAGCGAAACGCCTGCTCTAATCAACATCGATAGCAACCCCCCGCGTATTGTCGAACCGAGGGCTGCCACGGTCTCCCGGGTATCCGAAATCAACCTAACCGGGCATTCCGACGATCTCTCGCCTGTCCAAACGGCCGACCGGATCGGTACCGAAATCGCATCCCCCTCCCCTGCTCCGGTTCGGCATGTATCGGAACAGGCAGAAGCGTCTTCGGGGGCGAGTATCCGGCAGGCGGTCACCCTTTGGAACGCAAGCGCAACGGAGTTCGAGGCATCGCTGCGGCAGGCCCTGGGCGATCGCTTGGCGCCGATGCATCACTCGGGCAGCGTTTCCGAGTATCGCGTCCCACTCGCCAAGAACGAACTTCGCATGTGCATTGACGGCAGCGAAGGGAAAGTCGTCGTGGAGGGCGCCACAGAAGCCATGCAAGGCGCCATCCAGCTCGTTCGGGCGCTCGACAATGCTCCGATCGGCGCCGAGAACGGTGTGAGCTTCCTGCCGATCCCTCAAACAAAGCCGGACGACCTGCGTCGTTTGGTTCGTGCCGTCCAGTCGAGCACTCGCCCGTCGGCGGCGCGGCAGCCGGCAGCCGCCGACCTGCTGGCGCAGAACACACGTTCACGACGGTCCGCTGCACCAGAGGCTCGCGTACAAGCGCACAACCAGGGCTTCGCCCTGGCAGAAGACGCCCCAGCCGATGCCGCTCAAGCATCACCAAACGAAGACACCCAAGACCGTACACCTGCGGCGGATGCAGCAGAGGCCGAAGGCTCATCAGGCCCGAATCAGTTGGTCGCGCCGGTGCAGGTGGAGATTGTCGAAGGCCTGGACGCGCTGATCATCCGCGGCCGGCCTGAGGACGTGAAACGCGTCGGGGACCTGATCCGGCAGATCGAACAATACAGCCTGATTATGGAACCGTCGATCGAACTGGCCCCGCTTTCGCACGTCGAGGCGTCGGCAATCGCGACCCTTTTGCAGGATCTTTACGATCAGGTTTATGCGGCGCGCGAAGGGGCGGTAAGCATTACCCCATTGGCCGCACCGAATGCGTTGCTTCTGATCGGCCGGCCGGAGAGCGTCGAGAAGATGCTCGGACTCGTCAAACGACTGGACATTCCGTTCGAGCCAACGTCTCGGTTCCGTGTATTCCGGTTGAAACACGTTCCTGCAGAGACGGCACAAACCCAGATCACGGAGTTCTTCGAGCCGGAAGACGACTCGGAGGCCACGTTGACGCCGCGTGTCCTGGCCGTTGCGGATTTCCGGTCCAATTCGCTGATCGTGCGCGCCAGTCCTCGGGATCTGGCTGAAGTGGAGGCGATTCTCGCCCGCCTCGACGCGGGGCAAAGCGATGCGTTCAATGAAGTACGCGTCTTCAAGCTGAAGAACTCGCTGGCAGAAACGCTGGGCCCGATCCTTCAAGACGCCGTAACGGGGCAGATGTACGGGCAGCGATCCCAGATGGGCCCTAGCGGCGGGATGGCCGTCGCCCAGGCAGACAACTACGAACGCAAGTCGGTCCGGCTACGGATGGTCACCATCGGCGCCGATGGACGCCGCGTGCTCAACTCCGGTATTCTGGCCGACGCCCAGGTTACGGCCGACGCGCGCACGAACAGCCTCGTCGTTACTGCCGCTGCCGACAGTATGCCGCTTCTGGAAGCACTGATTCGCGAGTTGGACCAGCCCCCATCGGTTGAAGCGCAAGTGAAAGTCTTCACGTTGGCCAACGGTGATGCAACGAACATGGGCGAAATGCTGGAAAGCATCTTCGGCGAGACCGTGGCCGGCACCGAATTGGCCGTGCGCACGGGCATTGTAGACGACGACACCTCACTGGTCGGCCTGCGATTCGCCGTCGATGTCCGAACCAATAGCATTATCGCCACCGGTTCGGCCGGCGCGCTGACGGTCGTCGAGGCCGTCCTCGCCCGCCTCGACGCGAACGACGTTCGCCAGCGGCGCAACGAAGTTTACCGGTTGAAGAACTCCTACGCGCCCGACGTGGCAACGGCCGTCAACGAATACCTGACCAGCAAGCGCGAGGTCGAAACGTCGGCCTCGGGGCTTCTCAGCGCATTCGAGCAGGTGGAGCGCGAGGTGATTGTCGTTTCGGAGCCGGTCAGCAACAGTCTGATCGTCAGCGCGACGCCCAAGTACTTCGACGATATCGAGCGCCTGGTCGAACAGCTCGACCGCCGGCCCCCGATGGCCATGATTCAGGTGGTCATCGCCGAGGTCTCGCTAAGCAATTATGAAGAACTCGGGGTCGAGATGGGACTGCAAGATTCACTGCTGTTCAATCGGGTGCTGGATACCGGCGGATTGTCCATTCCCGGGGCGCTTTTCTCCGACGGCAGCCTGACCGGCGGGCAAGCCGCAACGAACTTCTCTACCGGGCAGGTGAACTCCGACCTGACCTTCGGCGGGCTCGTGCTCAGCGCGTCGAGCGAGTCGGTTAGCGTTCTGATTCGCGCCCTGGCGCAATGCCAGAAGGTGCGAGTGCTGAGCCGCCCGCAAATCATGACGCTCGACAACCAATCCGCCCAGGTTGTCGTGGGTGAAGACGTGCCCTACATTACGGGAACCACGTTCTCCGAGTACGGCCAGCAGAACTCCATCGATTATCGCGAAGTGGGCCTGATCCTGACCGTGACGCCGCGGATCAGCCCGGATGGGTTGGTCGTTATGGAAATCGTTGCGACGAACTCCAAGGTCGGATCGACCGAGGACGGCATTCCCGTCTCGGTTGCCGGCGACCAGGTCATCCGTTCACCCCGCATCGAGATGATCAGCGCCCAAACCGTCGTCAGTGCGTTGGACGGACAAACGGTCGTCCTGGGCGGACTGATTGTGGACGACGACGAGCATGTGACGCGACGGGTTCCCTACCTTTCCGACATCCCGATTGCGGGCAATCTGTTCAAATACAAGTCGGACACGAAAGCGCGTAAGGAACTGTTGATCATCATGACGCCGCGGATTGTCGAAGGCGTGGAGCAGGCCCGGCAGATTGCCGAAGTCGAATCGGCCCGCATGTCGTGGTGCCTGCAAGACGTGGAATGTCTGCACGGCGGGTACAGCCCGAACCCCGTCCTCTACGGCGACGTTCAGGAGGGTCCTCGCGTGATCTATCCGCACCTGACGCCGACGATCGATTCGATGGAGGAGCCGCCGCTGGCTCCGGAAGGCGTGGAGATGGTTCCCACACCGCCCGGGACGCCGGTCACTCCCTTCCCGCAGACCTCCGAAACAATGCCGCAGATACAACCGAATACGTCGGCCGATCCGGGCCTCCGCTTCCAAGAAAGTCCGTTTCAACCCGAAGACCGATTCCTGAAGCAGTAGACTGATGCCAACCACCGGTCTGATCGATCGATTCTTCCTGGCACTGCTGGCCGCCGCTGCGGTTGCGCTGCTGGCTACCGGATGCGCCTCGATCGAGACGCCCTCCATGCCCGCGTTGCCGAGCCTTCCGAACCTCCCCGAATCCTTGTCCTCCTGGCAGGCGAAGGACGAGACGACGGAATCGCCGAAGAGTCTGGCCGTGGTATGGAAGACGGCCGTGCTACAAGCGCCGGGCGCGACGCCGACGCGAGGATTTGGCGGGATCGTGACCTTTTATGGCCCGGATCGCAAGACGCCCATCAAGGTGGACGGCCAACTGACAGTTTACGTCTACGAGGACTCGCCTCGCACTTCCGAGAAGGTCGCTCCCGACGCGAAGTTTGTGGTCCCCGCCGATCAACTTACAAAACAGTACAAGGAATCGCCGCTGGGGCACGCCTACAGTGTCTGGGTTCCGTGGGACAAGGCCGGAGGACCGAAACGCGAGCTGATGCTCACCGCGTGTTTCGCGCCGACCGAAGGCGATCTGGTCATGGGCATGCCTGCCCGCGTGGTCCTCGAAGCGCCCCCTTTGGTCAGACGGCAGACATCCGTTCTCTCGCCGCCCCCCCATGCGTTGTCGGCCGATCGCGCGTCCCATGAGACGCCCGCCTCCGGTCAGCCATCCCCAGATCGCGAAACCGCGTCCACCAAGATGATCACAACCACGTTATCTCTACCTCAAACCGTACACAAATAAGTAGCCGGCGACTATCGCCGCGAGCCGGTTCGAGATCGCGAACTGCCGCCGGGGCGCATCATGAAGCTATAGGGAAACTGCGAAAAGCTACCCGTTGGCCCGCGCCTGCTGCTCGTTCCCGTTCGACTGGTGCTGCTGCTCCGCGAGTTGCTCGTTCCGCTCGATTGCACCAGGTCGCCGAAAACCGTACTGAGCGCCGCCTGCACGGTCTCGGGATTCGAGTTCCGCAGCGACAGTACCTGGACCGTCTGATTCTCCTCCGATGCAGCCTGATCCAACGTCAGCACGAGTTGGCGGACCTCTTCAAACAACGGCTCTGGGGCTGCAACCACGACCGAGTTGGTTCGCTCGTCAACGCCAATCGACATCTTCTGTTCAGGTTCGGTCGACTGCCCCAGGTCCACCATCGCACCGGGCATTCCGGGCATTCCAGGCATTCCGCGTCCACGGCGCATCATCTGCATCATCATCTGCTGCGGACTTCTCCGATTCGATGTACTCGTCAGCCGATCTTCAAACACCTCCTTGACCACCTTGGCAATCTCGGAAGCCGTCGTGTGCACCACCGGAATCAGTCTCGCCTTGGAATCGGCCGCAACCTCTTCCGGACTGCCCGGCCGATCCAGAATGGTAAGCAGCCGCTCGATGGTCTTCACGTCGGCAGGCAATGCCTGCACGAGAAGTGCGTTCAACCGGGCGTCGGGCGTAATCGAAACCGGCCCTGCAAGCGTGATATGGCCGACAGAGCTTGCCCCGCCATACGTCCCGAAAATACCCGACGGTTGCGTCTTCGGCGGCTCAGCCGGTTTTGCGTCCGTCCGACCATTCGAACGTGACGGTTGCCCCGGAGTCACGGCCGCAGCCGTGGTGGAAGAAGTCGAAACTGATACTGAGCCGGAACTGGCGAGGAGTTGGTTCAACCGTTCGGCCGCCGTAGTGGCCTGTGTGTGACGCAGATAGAACACCGTGAGCTTCGATTGCCCTGCCGCGGCACCGCCGGCCAGCACTCCGACAAGCGTCTCCAGACGATCGAGCGCCTCGGTATCTTCGGAAGAGATGACAATTCCATCCCGGCCGGGGATGGCAAACACAGGCGCCTCTTCCCCCGAGACCTCCGCATCGTTCGAAGGCGCCAACGGCTCTTGTGCGTCAGGTGCGCCGTCAGGCAACGGTGGTAACACAGGCGCCCCGGGGCTCGCATCCGGAGGCAGGTCCAGCGGCATCGCAGACGGCTCTTCCGGCGGACGCATCGCCTCCAGCGGTTCTTCCGGTACGGCCGGCAACGACGGGGGCAACGCCGCCTCAGGCAACCGAGGCGGCCTGATATCCGGCGCCGGAATTGCCGTGGCAGACTTGCCCGGTTCCGACCGCTCGCCGACTGCCAGATCGGACTCCTCAGGTTCCACCGCAGTCTCCGCGGGCAACTCACGATCCACCGCGGGGTCAGAGACCGCCTCGCGACCGACATCCGGCAACCGCTCTGCGATTTCCCTCGGCGATTCTTCTTCTCGCAACGTCCCCGCTTGCATCGAACGACCGCCGCCGATCAACCCACCACGCCCCATTGAACCACCACGCCCCATTGAACCACCACGCCCCATTGAACCACCACGGCTTCTCCAGCCTCCCGGCTCCGCCGACTCTGTCCGACTCATGGGTTCCGTCCGTTCGTCGGCCGGTGACGGAACGGGCGTTCGTTCGTCAATCCAGTCGCCGGCCGCCCCATCGGCGGTAATGATTCGCAGGTCGTTCTCCTGCAAACTCGGCCACAACTGTTTCAAACGATCCAGCAATTCTCCTACGTTGCCCTCCAGCGAAATTCGTCGCAGTTTTCCACCGGAGAGCACACCGGCCGAGTCTCGCGATTCGCCCATCTTCTCCAACAGCGACCGGATCTGGGCAATCTGTTCCGCGTTGCCCCGAATGAGCAATTGACGGTTGACAAGATCGGCGTCCACCGTGGGCGGCTTCGCGCCTTCTTCGGTAAAGAGCTTGTTGATTGCCAACACCGCAAGATGCGGATCGACTGTCCGCAGGCGAATGACCTCGATATCCTGGGCGTCGCGCTGCATCTGATCCAAGGTAGCCCGAATGGTCGCATGTTCGGCCGGCCGGGCCATGGCGATGAGATTATTGGTCTTCGGATCGAGTGAGAGCCTTGCCCCCGGAGATTCTGCCAGAAGCGTTTGCATGACCTGCAACGCCGATTCCGGATCGGCCGGGGCCACACTGTAGACCTCGATTTGAGGAGCAGCCTGCGGTCCGGAAGGCATCGCGTCGCCAAAGGCCGCCTGGTCGATCGTTTGCAGCATCTTGGCCACCTGTTCCAGCCGTTCGGGTTTCCCGGCAGCCAGCAATCGGAGTCCCGCCGGATCGGTCGCAAATCGCAACGACCCGTCGGACATGGCGTTACTGTCTTCGGGGATGTCGAACATCTGGCGCATCAGGGCAACGACTTCGTCCGGGCTCACCGAGTGCAATTCGAACCACCGCAGTTCATGCAAGGCCGGATCACGGGAACGCTCCGCCTGCTCCAGAACGTCGCGAATGGTCCGCAAACGCCCGCCCGTTTCTCTGACCACCAACTGCTGCGCCTTCGGCAAGGGGATCATCGATCCTTGCGGCCCGATCAACTCCTCGATCTCGTCCTGGGCATCCTCCACCGAAAGGTTCTTCAACCGAAATCGCGTGCTGAGCAGCTCAAATGCCCCGCGCCCCTCAAGCTCGGCCGGCGGCACCTCCGAAACCAACGACGGCGGAATCGTGTCCTCCAGATTCACCAGCATCAACATCCGATCCCGCAGCACCAAGGTGTACCCCTTGGTCACCAACACGCTGTTGAGCAGATCAATTGCCTCAGCCGGCGTGTACTGGCGAGCGTCGGAATAATTGAACGTGCCAGTCGGCGCCACATCGAGCACGAGAGAATAACCCGCCTGGTCCGCAAACCAGTTGAGCACTTCCGACCACGGTTGAAATCGAAAGTTGAACCGCAGACGGGCCGAAGACACGGCTTCCGATGATTCCTGCGAATCGGCAGCAGCAGGCAAACCGATGGGCGCCACTGGGCCACTCGGCTCCGTTGGAACCGTCGATTCGGCCGGTGACGCCGGTTCGGCTAACGCCTTCGGCTCCGGCGAAGTCGTCTCCTCCGATCGATCTCTGCCGGCCGGAGCCAAATCGTCCCAGTTGGGAGCGAAAACGGCATCACTGGCCGGGGCGTCGGAACCAGCCGGTCGCCCCTCGTCTCCGATCGTCGAATCGCTCGCTGTCGGCGGCAGTACGGGACGATCCATCTGCGCCCACAACAGGCCGACCGGAATCAACGATACGGCGACTCCAAGAATCATCCACAATGGGATCCGAAAATGCATGAGTTTTCTCGCTCAATGGTTTTCAGCAGCGCGGCAGCAGGCGGGCAACAGGACGCTTATTCCACCTGAAAAACGCCAAGGTCGCCTTCCTTCCATCATAATCAGCCATGGCGCGCATACCAAACCAATAGCGGCCCGTTTTCAGATGGACTGCATTCCCGAACCACACCTTCGCCGGACTACTGAAGCCACCACGGTTTGGGCGCGCCACTACCGGCAGATTCCTCCGAACTGTTCGATTTGTCATGTTCGGCATGTTCCGCAGGTTCGGCAGGTTCTGTACGATCTGCGGGACCTGCCCGTTTGCTTCCGCCAACCGGCTCCGCCGTCGAGTCGACCGGGTTCAACACCTCTTCCACCGTAATGACCCCGTCGTTGTTACAATCGTAGCGAAGGAATTCGTTGACCTTGGCGTCCGTCCAGTCCGTCGCAAATTCCGCCATGGTCACCTGGCCATCCAGGTTGGAGTCGCGATCGAGGAACCAGTCGGGCAGCCCTTCGGGCAATCGTTCGCGGGGCGAGAGAAAACGGTAGGAGGAACGCCGCCCAGCCGCATCGGAGCGCGACTGCTGTTGCTCGGGGTCCGAATTCGCCTCAGAACCGCCGGAATCCTCGGAACGTTCGCCACGATGTCCTCGCTCACGCCCGCTCTCCCCCTCCTTAGTAGAGACCCCACTGGCCTGCTCCCGTGACGGAGAAGGCAGGCGGGTTCCAAAGCCTGGAACGGTCCTCATGGGCCTATCGACACCGAAGCCGGGCACCAAAGGCGGTTCCACCGGCTTGGCAGGCTTGTCGCCTGTTGGAGTAGTCGCCCCCTGCTGCGATTGTCCGGTTGGATTCGGCTCCCGAGGCGGCCCACCCATCCGGTTGGCGATTCCTTCAACCACAGTGGCAATGGTCACCCCGTCCGCCGGATCAACACCGGCCCGCGCGGCCATGAACCGGAACATTCGCTGGCGTTCCTCGGGCACCTCCGATTCCTGGATCACTCCGTCGCCGTTGGCATCCATGCTGCGGAGGAATCCCTCCATTCTTTCGGCATGGCCGCCGCGACTGAATCTCGGCCCACCTCCACGTGACGCATCGTCGCCACCGGGAGTCTCGCCAGGACCGCCAGAAAAGCCCATTCCAGGCGGACCACCAGGTCCACCGCCAAACGGGCCAAAAGAGCCACCAGAGCCCCATCCGGGAGGCTGAGCCCGAAGCGCACTGGTAGAACACGAAACGACAACGGTCAGAAGGATGGCAAGAACTACGCGCACAACCAAGCCCCCGAACGCTCCACAGGTTTGCCAAGGATATTTGTCATTATGGTTGAAAAACTCCCCGCCGGCGAGCCCCAACCCTTCGAATTTCCGGCTCAGCCATCCCTGCAGCCATCCCCAGTCCCTCGTTCCGCCCTTAGACGGTCGTCCTGTCCGGCTAAAGCCGACACGGCGAACGGTTCGCGTTCGCTGTCAGGCCCATAGTATTGAACCCTCAACTCCAAGAAAAGTTCTTCGTTTTCGGAACTCTTCGGTCGGCATGGTGTTTCAAGAGATATAGGTTCCTGGTTTCCCCCCCTTCTTCAAAAGGAGTTCTCGTTATGAAGGTTTCCATGCTTCGTCTGGGCGCCGGCGCCCTCGTGTTGACTTTTGCCTCGATCACCTTGGCACAGGCGCCAGACGGGCCGCCCCCAGAAGGAGGAGACGGGCCTCCCCCCGGACGCCGCATGGCCCCCGGTATGATGATGGGTCCGGGCGGTGGAGGAGTCGTATTCTTGCTTCGAGCCGAACAGGTCCAAGCCGCACTCAACTTGAGTGAGGACCAAAAGGAAGCACTCCAGAAGTGGCAAGAGGAACAATGGGGAGGCCGGCGCGGACCGGGTGCACGTCAAGGCGGGGAAGGCGATGGCCCCAGACAACGCCCCGGAGAAGGACGGCCCGACGGACGCCGACGGCCCGAGGGACCGCCACCGCGCGATGCCGACTCGGGCCAACGACCACCTCAAGGACCACCAAACGCGGGTCAACGTGGTGGCCGTTTCCGCGAAATGACGCCCGAACAACGCGAGGAAATGCGCAAACAATTCGAAGAAGCACGCGCGAAACGCAATGCCGAAATCATGGAGAAACTCTCGGAAATCCTCGATTCCAAGCAGCTTATGCGGCTGAAGCAGATCGAGCTGCAAGTTCAGGGCGTCGCCGCCCTCCGCCGCCCGGAAATCCAGGAGCATCTGAAGATCACCGACCAGCAGAAGCAACAGTTGGCCGAAATCGACAACAGCATTCGAGAGCGGATGCAGGCGATGCGACCGCGCGAAGGCGAACGGCCGAGTTGGGAAGAGATGCGCAAGAACATGGAAAAGATCCAGGCCGAGGTGCAAAAGGAGAGCATGGCCGTCCTCACTACGGAGCAGAAGGCGGAGCTTGCCGAAATGATGGGCGAGCCGGCCAATATCGATCCGTCAACCCTCTGGGGAGGCGGTAACCGCCGACCGCGGGGCGAAGGCGAGGGCGGCGATCGTGGCGGTGACCGCCGCGGACGAGGCAATCGCGATGGACGCGGCAATAACTGACGGCAGTCTGCGGTGGCATCCCCCGGTGCCCGACACAACACCACGTCCGCACGTTGCTGACACGCCCCGCCCTGACTAGAATGGAGGTATGCCTGCGTGTGACGCAAGCAGGCCGCCCCCGCGAGTCCCAATCGACATGAATAATACCGCCGGAGCGGGGCAACCTGCTCCGGCCTTTCCTTTCTCACCCCTTTCCAGACTGGGTCCAACTCTCGCCGGCTTGGCCGGTACCCAGAGTCCGTTCTATGGATTTGGCCGAAGTACTTTGTTCCGCCGGATTGCTCGATCAGCAGCAAGTGGAGAGGGTGCGCCAATCGAAGGCGGACGGCCAACGGCTCGATGAAGCCGCCGTAGAGATGGGGTTGATCACCGAAGAGCAAGCCTTGCGCGCCCTGGGGGATGCCGTCGGCGTGCCCTTCATCGATCTGGCCGAAACCGAAGTCGATCTGTCGCTTCTCGCAAGTGTTCCGCCTGGCGTGATCCACCACGAGTCGATCTTCCCCGTTCGCCAGCAGAACGGAGCCTTGGTGGTCGCCACCGCCGATCCGTTCGGTCTCTACGCCCTGGACGAGCTGAGCGCCACCCTGGGCCGACCGGTTCAGTCGGTTTTGGCGCCCCGGTCGGAGATTGTCAAGCTCATCAAGACACACCTGGGTGTCGGCAGCCAGACGGTCGACCGGCTGATCGCCCAAAGTGACGACAGCGCGATCACGGTCATCGACGAAGGCGAAGCCGACGGATCCGAGCTGTCCCAACTGGCCCAGGAGCCATCGGTCGTTCGACTGGTGAACGAAATCCTGCTCGAAGCCATCGAGGCCGGTGCGAGCGACGTCCACATCGAATCGGAAGAACACGCCATCCGCGTCCGGTACCGGCTCGACGGCGTGCTGCACCCGCAGCCCATGCCGCCGGAAATCCACCGGTTTCGCGCCGCCATCATCAGCCGCATCAAGATCATGGCCCGGCTGAATATTGCCGAGCGGCGGCTGCCGCAAGACGGCCGCATCGAGCTGAAGGCACGCGGACGCGAGGTTGACGTCCGCGTGTCGGTCATCCCAATGATCCACGGCGAGGGGATCGTCCTGCGCCTGCTCGACAAGAGCCGCATGACCTTCACACTTACCGACGTCGGCATGAGTCCCAACATGTGCACGACGTTCCGCCGTTTGATCACCCTGCCGCACGGGATCATCCTGGTGACCGGCCCGACCGGTTCCGGCAAGACCACAACCCTGTACAGTGCGCTGCAGGAGATTCGCGACGACCAGACGAAGATCATCACGACAGAAGACCCGGTGGAATACAAGTTGTCTGGCATAAGCCAGATCCAAGTTCACGCGAAGATCGGCCTGACCTTTGCCGACTCGCTCCGCAGTATTCTGCGACACGACCCGGACATTGTCCTGATCGGTGAAATCCGCGACCTGGAAACGGCGGAAAACGCCATCCAGGCTTCGCTGACCGGTCACCTCGTCTTCAGCACACTGCACACCAACGACGCCGCGGGCGCCTACACTCGACTAACCGACATGGGAGTCGAACCGTTTCTGGTATCGAGCACGGTGGAAGCCGTCATGGCCCAGCGTCTGGTCCGAACGCTTTGTCCCGAATGCCGAGAACTGTATCACCCCAAGCAGGAAGACCTGCCGTCCGATTTCCCGTATGAGCAGATTCCCGACGGGTTGTACCGGGCACGGGGCTGCCGCGCATGCCGCCAGGTAGGGTACAAGGGGCGGATCGGGCTGTTCGAACTCCTGGTGACCACCGATCGGATTCGGCAGATTTCGCACGACCGTTCCAGTAGCTGGATGATCCGGCAGGCGGCCTTGGAAGAAGGGATGCAAACGCTGCGGCAAGACGGTTGGGCCAAGGTCCTGGCAGGCCGGACAACGGTCGAGGAAGTGGTTCGGGTAACCAAGGGAAACGATATCACCAGCAATGCCGCACTTTGACTATATCGCCCGCGACGCCGGCGGGAACCGAGTGACCGGAACCATCGAAGCCGCCTCCCGACAGGAAGTGCTGGCGCAGATGGCAGGCCGGTCCCTGTTTCCGGTCGAAGTCGACGCCCAGAAGGCACCCGGCGTCATTCGTCGGCGTATCCCGGCATCCATGCTGGCAACCACGCTAAGCCAGATGTCCGATCTGCTGCAAGGCGGCGTCCCCCTGCTCCGCACCCTGGAAATCCTGCGGCGGCAAATCTCGCACGTGGGCATGCGCGAGGTCATTGCCGATTTGCATCGCCAAGTGGAAGACGGCACATCGCTTGCCGCGGCCATGCAGCGGCACCAGCGCGTGTTCGGTCAGATTACCGTGAGTATGGTCGAGGCCGGCGGCGAAGGCGGATTCCTGGAGGAATCCCTCGGCCGCGTGGCAGGGTTCATCGAAATGCAGGAAGACCTGAAGGGCCGCACGATCGGCGCCCTGGTCTATCCGGTAGCCCTGGCCGGAATCTTCATGGCGGTCGTGATCGGGCTGCTGGTGTTCTTCGTCCCCCGATTCGAGTCCATCTTCGCCATCATGCGCGAACGCGGTGATTTGCCCCTGTTAACCGAATGCCTATTAGCCACCAGCCGTTTCGCTTGGAAATGGGGCCTTTGGATCGCCCTTGTCCTCGCCCTGCTCGGCGCCGCAATGGCGAAATGGTTAAAGACGGATCAAGGCCGAACCTGGCTCGACCTGACAAAGCTTCGCCTGCCTGTCGTCGGACGCATTTTCCGGAACCTTGCCATCGCCCGCTTCTGCCGAGTGCTCGGCATGCTCCTTGCCCACGGAGTTCCAATCCTGCGAGCACTGCAGATTTCGAGCGAAGCGGCAGGCAATCGTGTGCTGGCGTCGGCCGTGGTCGAAGCGACCGAGAACATTTCGGCCGGACAAACGCTTGCCCAGCCCCTCTCGCGGTGTGAACACTTCCCGGAAACCATCGTCGAGATGATCGCGGTCGCCGAGGAATCGGCCCGATTGGATCGCGTGTTGATCGATATTGCCGATTCGCTCCACCGCCGCACGTTCCGCCATCTGGACCTCGCAGTCCGCTTGCTGGAACCGGCCATGTTGGTCATGATTGCCGGCGTCGTACTGCTGCTGGCCATTGCCCTGCTGTTGCCTATGTTCAAGATGAGTGGAACGATCGGATGACATCCAACAATCCCGACAACAACCGTACAATCCCCACCCAACCCACCCAACCTTACGGAGGAAATCTCGTGCAACATCCTACGCGTTCCCGGCGGCAGCCTTCCCGCCGCGGCTTGACCCTCATTGAAGTGCTCCTGGTTCTGGCCATCCTGGTGATCATCGCATCGATTACCGTCGTGGCTATCGGTCCAATGCAACGCAGTGCCTATATGCGAGCCGCCGAAACCCAGGTCAAGGCGTTCAAGACACCGTTGCAAGCCTATCGCATCGACATTGGGACCTTTCCCGATTCGTCGCAGGGACTGGAAGCACTGCGAAATCCGCCCTCCGACCTGGCGGCGCCGAACAAATGGCGAGGCCCCTACCTGGAAAGCCCCGTGCCGTTGGATCCCTGGAGCAATCCTTATCGATACGAGTATCCGGGCAAGTACCAGGAAGACATGCCCGACATCTGGTCGTACGGTCCGGATGGCATGGACGGCACCGAAGACGATATCGGCAACTGGACCGTCGAGGAGTAATCCCCATGGCGCGCCGGCAGGTGGCAACGATTGACCACGACGGGCGCCGGCGGTGCGCAGCGCCCGTAGCGACGTTCTACCGCCAAACGGCCAAGCCTGCACCTGCCGATCGGCGCGCGGTCACACTGCTTGAACTGCTGCTCGTATTGGCCGTACTGGCCTTGCTGGCCGCCGTAGCGTGGCCGGCGTTGGATCGTTCCTTCGCTGACGGCGAACTGCGTCACGCTGCAGACATGATCCGGGCCCAGTGGGCCGAGGCCCAGGTTCGCGCCATCACCAGCGGAAACGTGCAGCAGTTTCGCATCGAGGCAGACGGCCGGCGCTGTTGGACCGAGGCGTCCGCCGGATCCTCGGATTCCGCCCAGGACACGCTTGAGGCCGATACAGCAACCGCAGAATCGTCCTCGGACGCAATGCATTTGCCGGACGGCATCACCTTTGGCGCGCTGACTATCGAGGCCGCCGCACCGGTCGATACGTTCGAAGCGGGCAGCCTGCCTATCTCTGCAACCTCCGGCGACCCCGCAGAAGGCCAGAACACAACGACGCTGCTCTTCTATCCTGACGGCACGTGCATGTCGGCCCGCCTCGTGCTGCACAATACGCACGGCCGCTCAATCACCATTTCCATGCAGGGGCTCACGGCAACGGCAACGGCAAGCGAGATAACCAGCGATGAGGATATGCAGCCATGACACGGAAAGCCGGCCGTCGCGCGCTCACGCTGCTTGAGGTCGTTCTGGCCCTGGCCATTCTGGCCGGCGCGGTGGCCGTACTCTCGCAGATGTCGTGGAGCGGCCTGGAGAACGCACGACTTGCCGGCGATCGGGTGATGGCCCAACTCATGGCCGAGAGCGTCATGGCCGAACTGGATGCCGGCATCTGCGCGCTCGAATCCGTCGATGAACAACGGATCGAAGACCTGAGTTCCGACTGGCAGGACACCTTGACGGCCAATGGCGACCTGGACCGCTGGCTCGTCTCGATCGACGTTTCTGATGCTTCGCTCGACGGCATGATGCAGGTAACGGTCACGGTGCGCGACAGCACGTCGGTGGGATACGCCGCTGAATCGACGCTGGTGCGTTGGCGGATCGACCCGAACGAGGAAACGGCCGATGAATAGCGCAACGCGGCGCACGCATAGCAACGGCCAGACAACCGCCGCCTTCCCGAGGCGTCGATCTCCTTCCGTGCGCAGCGCGTTTACGCTGGTCGAGCTGCTTCTGGCCACCGCGCTGAGTGCGGTGCTGCTTGTCGTTGTTTTCACTGCCATTGAAGTCCAGCTACGAGCATTCGACAATGCCGTACGGAAGACGGATCGCGACCGGCTCGCCCTTGTTCTGTTGCGACGCATCGCCGCCGACCTGCACGGAGCCCTCGGCCCCGCCAACACCGAGCAGTCAGCATCCACCGAGAATGATACCGAGTCCGAAGATTCGACCAATTCGCTTGCCGAGGAGATGAGTTCGGCTCTCGCCGCAACCACCGACTCGACCGGTTCCGGACCGATCGTCCTGTACGGCGAAACCGACCAGCTATGGATCGACGTCCTTCGGGCCGCGCCGAACATGTCGTCAACCGCAGAAACCGTCTCGGATGCGGCGACATGGCTCGCCGACACTCCCATGCCGGAGCAAAGCGGCATCCGCACCATCGTCTACTATCTTGTAACCGCTGAGGAATCGACGGCAGTGATCGATTCCACAGACGAACAGTCGCCAACCGGCGGCCTCGTCCGGCGCGAATGGATCGAACCGGTCGCCTTGTATGCCCGGGAACTGGGTCTGCTCGACCAGCTCGACACGTCTGTTCCACCGCTCGCCCCGCAGGTGATCGGCCTCGAGTTCCGTTACCACGACGGCAACGAATGGTGCGACGAGTGGGATTCGTCCGCCACAGGCGCCCTGCCGTGCGCTATCGCAATCACACTGATGTTCCCGCCCGACAAGACAAACGGCCATTCGGCCGTCCAGGCAGCGAACCCATCTGCCGCCTGGGGCACGGACGACGAAGACGCCTTTGCCTACCGCCTGGTGGTCAGCCTCGGCTCGGAAACGTCGAACAGCACCTCCGCAGAATCAACAGGAACTGAAAGCGACGATGAGACCGCCGAGGACGCCGATACGCAAGCGGCGGACACGGCCGGCATGGAGGAGGAGCCATGATGCCATCCTCCCACATCGCGACAATTGCCGGAAGGCCGCCTCGCACGGCAGGTCGAACCGGACGCGCTGCGCGTGAAGGCATGGTGCTGATCCTGGTCATTGTGGTCGTCGCAGCGCTGAGTCTGGGCGCACTGGCCTTCGCCGAACTGATGGTCAATCGGCGCGAACTCGTCGAGGTTGTCCAACGACAGGTGCAGGCCAGGTTGTTGGCCGAATCGGGCATCGAAGCCGCAAAGCTGCTGCTGGCGGAAGAACCCGATATCGGGACATCCGAGGAAGACGCCTGGTACCTGGACGAGTCGCGGCTGCATGGCATCCTGGTGATCGACGACGGCACGGCCAACGACCGCGGACGCTTCAGCGTCGTCGCTCCGGCGTCGGATAGGGAAGATGACATTCGATTCGGACTGGAATGCGAATCGGCCAGACTGAACATCAACACCCTGCTCGATGACGAAGACGATCCGACTGCGGCGCGAGAACGATTGATGGGTTTGCCCGACATGACCGAGGACATTGCCGACGCCATTCTCGACTGGCTCGACGAGGACGATGAAGCTCGCGAGTTCGGCGCCGAGGCCCAATACTACCAGTCGCTCGCCAGTCCCTACCAGCCGACGAATGGACCGCTGCGACGCATCGAAGAATTGCTGCACGTCCGCGGCGTGACGCGAGAACTCCTCCTTGGCGCCGATACCAATCGGAACGGCATCGTCGATGCAAACGAAGCAGGGCAGAGCACGCTCACAGACGAGCGCGGCTGGGCCGCCTATCTCACACTCCACAGTGCCGAGAGAATCCAACGGGCCGACGGCCAAGCGAAAATCAACGTCAACCAGGATGACCTGGAAACCCTCCACGCCGAACTGAAAGAAGCACTCGGAACGCAGTGGGCCACGTTCATCGTCGGTTATCGACAGCAGGAGGAACTCTACAACGACACCAATCAGGAAGGCAACAACGACACTGGTGGCCCGAACCGTCCTGAGGACGGCGGTCAGCCGGGATCGAACGAGGAGGAAGAGATCGAGTACGAAGACGAGATCACCGGGGAACTGGACCTGAGCAAGTCGGCATCCCAGACGCTCGATAGCGTGTTGGACTTGATTGGCCAGAGCATCAAGGTCCAGTATGCCGGCCGCGAGAACCCGGTGGTCGTCTCTCCGCAGTTTGCCGACGATGCCAACGCGATGGCCGACTACCTGCCCAAGTTGCTCGACTGCCTGACAATCGACGACGCCACCTCCGCGTCCGGACGGGTCAATATCCACCTGGCTTCCGAGGCCGTGCTCACTTGCGTGCCGGGAATCGACGCCGATCTGGCGGCACAAATCGTCGCGCAACGTCCGGCCGATCCCACCGGAATCGACACAAGCCAACAGAATCTCGCCTGGCTGCTGACGGAAGGGCTGGTTCCCCTGGACGAGGCCAAGGCGTTACTGCCCCGATTGACGGTTGGCGGATGCGTGTACCGCTTGCAGGCGGTTGGATTTTTCGACGCAGGTGGTCCGATCGTCCGGCTGGAAGCCATCATGGATGCTACCACCACACCTGCCCGCGTGTTATCCTTGAAAGACCTGAGCGCGTTCGGCCGCGGTTTCGATCCCGCGATGCTGGGCGCCGCGGAGTAACAAACCATGCCTCGCTACCTTGCCGTGGAACTGAGCCGGACCGAATCGCGGGTGCTGCTGGCGCGCGCCGGCAGCGGCGGAGTTGCCGTAGAAGAGGCCTTCTGCACGCCGTGGAATTCGGACGAAACCTCGTCATCGGACGCAGCCGTCCAAGATGCCGCCCTGATTGCCGCCTTGGCCGACCGCGGGCTTGCACGCCTGCCGGTCATCGGCATCGTGGGGCGCAGCGACGTGGAGCTAAGGCTTCTGCAACTGCCGCCGGCCCCCAATGAAGAACTGCCCGATATGGTTCGGTTCCAGGCGGGGCAGGATTTCCCGAATTTCGAGCCTGACGCCGCGCTGGACTTCCTGCCGTTGGAAGGCGCAGTGGACGCGCCGCGCCGCGTCCTTGCCGCTGCCCTGAAGTCGCCGGTTGCGGAACGGTTCATGCGTATCTGCGAAGGGGCCAACCTGCAGCTCGAACGCCTGATTCTGCATCCGGCGGCCGCTGCTTCCCTGCTGTTGCGTCGCCGGCCCGAACTACAGACCGGGTGGTGCCTCGCCTTGGATGTCCTGGACGGCCAGGCGGAATTGACGGCGATCCGCGACGGGCGAGTGGTGCTCTCCCGTCAAGTCCTGCTCCCGGACGGACTCCCCGACAACGGAGACGCTGCTGAACGATTCGCTGCTGAAATACGCCGCACTCGAGCAGCCGCCGCGAACCAGGAAGGACTACCGCTTCCGCAAGCGGTCTTCGTCTTCGGACACGGCGCCCCGTGGGCGACATTCGCCAAGCGGCTGGGCGACTCGCTCGACATGACCGTTGAACCGGTCGATCCCTTTCCTGCAAACACCGCCGTTGCCGAGTTCGATGTGGACCGGCAGCCGCGATTCGCCGCGCTGGTTGGCGCCCTGGCAGACGCCGGTGAGAATCGGCCGCCGGCCTTCGACTTCCTGCATCCACGAAAACGCCCGGAACCGCCGAGCCGCCGCAATACGTACGTTCTTGCCGGCCTGGCCGTCGCAATGCTCATACTCGCGGCGATGCTGATCAACTTCCTGCAAGCACGGAGCCTCAAAGCAGACATCTTGCGAATTCAGAAGGAAGCCAAAGCCTTGGAAAAACGTGCGTCGGAAGCCGACAAGATCGTCGCCAACGCCGAAGAGGTCGGCGCGTGGGTCAACAATGAGGTTGTCTGGCTCGATGAACTACGCTGGCTGTCCGATAATTTCACCTCGTCGCAGGACGCCATGCTGACGACATTGGTCGCCACCGAGGGCGCCGGCCAGCCGGAGATTCGATTGGACGGCCTTGCCCGCGACGTCGACGCCGCGAGCCGGCTCGATCGCCAACTCCAGGACGAGGGACACCGCTTGCTGGGAAAGACGAAAAGCGAAGACCATTCCGACGCCCGCTACCGCATCCAGTTCCGATCCATCGTACAGATTGAGCAACCGCAGTGAAGCTTGCCCTGAACAAACGCGAAAGAAACCTTGCAATCGCCACGGGCGGACTCGCCGGCCTTGTGCTCCTGTATCTGCTGGCCTCGACCCTGTTCAACCCACACCAGGCGCTCAAGGCCCAACGCAATCAGGCCAACACGGAACTGCAGCGCCGGCAAACCCGCGTGGAACATGGTCTCCAGGCGATGCAGCAGCTCGAGGCGTGGCGCAAACGGTCGCTTCCGTCCAACCCGGAAGCCGCCCTGTCGCTCTACCAGAACTGGCTGCTGCAAACGGCCCGCGATGCCGGCCTCTCGGACATTTCCATCGACGCCGTGCCGGCTCGCCGGCGTCCTAATGTCTATCAGGCACTCCGGTTCACGCTCCAAGCGGCCGCCACGCTCGATGAATTGACCACCTTCCTGCACAATTTCTACCAGGCAGGCCATCTCCACCAAATTCTGGCGATGGGATTGGCTCCCGAGGGGCGAGACGGGCAGCTTAAGGTCCAGATAATCGTTGAGGCCTTGTCGCTACCAACGGCCGATCAGACCGAAGAACTCGCCGCAGTACCTTCGGAGCATAACATGGCCACACTGGACACGTACCGCGATTCCATCGGCAAACGTAACTTGTTCGCCGCGTACGAACCGCCGCCACAGCCAACCGCCGAAGCCCCCCGCCCAGCCCCGCCCTCGCCGCCGGCTCCCCATTTCGACCCCGCAAAACACGCTTACCTGACAGCCATCGTCTCGGCCGACGGACGTCCGCAAGCGTGGATTCTCGCGCGTACGACGGGCGAAACCTCCAAACTGTTCGAAGGCGACTCCTTCGAGATCGGCGGCGTCGAAGGAAAGGTGCTCCGCATCGACCAGCGCGAGGTCGACCTCGAGTTCGACGGCCGCCAGTATACCCTTCCTCTCGGCCAGAACCTCCGCGCTCCAGCGCCCTAAGTGTTGCGATGCTCGGTCCCGCGCAACTAGTCGCGGCTGCCTCCGCTGAAAATCATGACGTAGTAGAGCAACGTCATGACCGCCTGGAGCGTTGCGGCGACATAGGTCCATGCGGCCGCACTAAGCACCTTGTCTACATATACCAGTTCCTGCGAATTCACCACGCCCAACGCAACCAGTTGCTCCTTCGCACGCGCAGAAGCGTTGAACTCAACCGGCAACATGCTGAAGACCGGCGGAATCGAGAATATGGCGTGCAGCCGCAGCCCCGCTCAGCGGCGCCGCCAGACGCTGCGCATAGGCATAGGTCGCTTTCACACGCATCTGTGCCCACAGGCCCAAGATCAGGGCTGGTGCAATAAACAGAAGATAGGTCAACATCGTTCAGTTTCTCTCCGCGATTGATCGGACCACGCATGCCGTCACGGAAAACGGCCACAACATCCAGGGCAGAAACCCGCTCGTTGCCAGCGCCGTACCACCGATTCGGCTTCCCAACACTTCTCCCTCCAAAGAAAGAACGTTGCCGCAGCGCGTTCATTCCTACCGGAATTGTACGTATCGGGCAAGAGGTAGGTGCGGTTTCTGACACCCCGTCTCCAGACGGGAGATATGGCCCACATGAAAATGCCCGCTGCCGCTCGCGTTCAACCAATGGCCACGCCTAGCACGCGAGGTATTCCCGTTTGGCCTGCATTCGACATTCGTCGTTCGTCATTCGACATTCGCCATTCGACATTCGTCATTCTGCCCCTGGGTGTGGCCATGACGTGAGGTGCGATGGTGACGCGAATCGAGCTGCAGCCGCCAACTGCGCCCCTCTTCCACGGCTTCACGTTCCCTCGCTTCGATCGCCGCATCGGTCACCGCAGGTATGGCCAGAACGAAGGCCGTTCCAGTGGGACACTGGATATCGAGAAACAGGTTCCCGCCGAATCGTTCGACGATCCGCCGCGCCGCCGGAAGTCCCCATCCGGAACCATCCCCCCGGGTCTTCGCAAGCCGCCGGCCAGGCAAGAATATCTCGCGACGACGACAAGGGTCGATCCCCGGCCCGTTGTCATGAACGCGAATTGCGGCCATCGTATCGTCGCCGTCCGGCGGGTCGCAGGCATAGATGTGAACCCGCGGCCGTTCCGGATCGCAACCGTGCAACACGGCGTTTCGCACAAGGTTGGTCAGCACTTGTCTTAGCCGGTCCGGATGACACCAAACCGAGGGCAGCGGACCGCGCACTTGTACCTGCACTGCATGTTCGTCCAACAACGGCGCCTGCTCCGCAAGCACCCGTTCGACCAGCGCTGCCATTTCAACCGGTTCTGGCTCCATTTCGAGTGAGCCGGAGTTGGACAGCCGCACCAGATCATCCAGGTATCCTTTCGACGCCTTCATGCAAGCGTCCATTTCGGAAAGACACCCGTGGATTTCCTCCGGCCGAGCCGGTTCCAACCGATCCGTGTTCAACAGCGACTTCAGTCGCCGGAACGAGTGATCCAACATGATGTGACTTGCCCCCATATCGTGCGAAAGGCCACGAAGTGCTTGGAGGATTTCGGTCGGGTCTACGGTTTGATTTGGATTCATCACAAGAACCTCCAGACTACAACTGGAGTTATTGGCATTCAATACATTAGCGGGGGTCCCGCATTCCTGTCAAATCTACCTCGAAGATTGCTAAAGGCAACTCATTTTGCCTATTCGACCAGCAGAAATACTCCAACCCGATCCCCTCATGTCGGACCGTATCGGATACGTTCGCCTAGTCGTGATGCGGAACCGGCTTCGCTGCGGTCGCCAAGGGGCTGGTCGAAGCGACGTCCGCCTGCCGTGCGACACCGAGGATGGCCACCAGCCAGGTTCCCTGCCGGCGGATTGTCTCCAATTCCATGGGGGTGGAAAACGAGGAAACGCCTGGCTGCTTCGCCAAAGTCTCCGCCTCCCGTCGTTCCATCATCCCGTGCGCCCGCCCTAACGTCTCCAGCACTTCGGGCAGTCGCTCCCCCAATTCCATGCAGTTGAGGTATGCCACGACAGGACCACGGTCTCCCGGTTCAACACTCGGCAGCCCGTGTGGTTTACCCACCCGTACGGTGATGATCACCTTCAGGCAATCCTTGGCGGTCGCAAAGTGGATCGCAGGAGAACGGTCTTGCCCGGTTGCATCGCTGAAAATCTCGGGAAAGATGGCGGTACGGTTGAGCGTTGCCAAATGATCGTCCACAGCCTTGTCAAATGCATCGGCAACTTGGCGAATTACATCGTCCTCGGCCACATGCTCCGCTTCCGGCCTCGCCTGCTCGGCTCGCCGCTGGGCCACACGCTCCACAATCCGGCCGCGCACGCCCGGCAATGTCGATCCGACACCTTCAACCTGCGTCCGGGCATGGGCCTCCACCTCGGCAGGCAGAGAACGAAATCCCTTTGCGTCGAGCAATATCCGTTTCTTCGCAACAAACGGAGTACGAGACTGGCTGCGGACCCGAGCTGGGCCTTCTGCAGCGATGGTCTCTGCAATCGACTGACCATGCAGCACAATCTGCAAAATCGCTTCCTTCGAGTCGGGCAGGAGTTCCAGGCTCACCTTCCCCGATGCCTTTGAGGCCCCCGTCACGTCGGCCCCCAGCACGGTTTCCTGGACCGGGCTGTTCCACTCGAACGGACGATCCACCAACGGAGCAAGGACCTGGGGAGAAATACGAAGAACAATCAGAATCGGCGCCGTGCCTGCGAGTCCGCCTCGCCTACGCCCCAGCCACCATGCGCACACACAGAGGACGAGCAGGACAGCCGCAAGAGTTGCTAGCCAAATCCTTCGAGAGCGAAACATATGCCGGTTCCTGGGAGACGCGGGGAATTTTTGCCCCGCAAGTATAGGTCGCCCTCCGGCATGGCGGTTAGTCCAGGCTGTGTTCAGGCCGCGAGACAACGTTCGGGTTCGCGGAACGCCTAATCGGGCGACTCACCGGCCGAAGGCTCGCGTGGCTCCTCGCCCGGTTTCTCGACCTCAGCCTCCTCTTCCAGAGGGGGTTCCGGACGACCTCCAAAAATCTGATCCGGAGCAATGCAAGCCTCTACCTCGCGGAGGATTTCGCCGGTGGGGTCAGCCTCGAACTTCCAATCGTCGAGCACAAACCGGCGTTTACGCCCGCCTTCTTCGTAGATCACCTTTGCGATCCCCTTTTTCGCCCATTGCCGCTTGTCCAGTCCGACGATCTGCTCAAAGTCGAGCTGCTGTCCCCAACTCGCCCTCAACCCCGTTTCCGTGGCCTCAATCCAGCGTTTGCGAGCCCGAAGAAAACGGAACACAAAGATGAGTCCCGGCGGCACGAGCAACCCTGCGAAGATGAACTGGCCGTAGCTGTCCGCCTCCGTCTTCGGTTCGCCAGGATTCTCGGTCGACCACCCCCTCTTCTGCGCTAGTCCCTCCCATTCGTCCAAGCGGCCCTCTTCCTCCAGCCGTTGATACTCAAGCGCCCGCTCGCGCTGCCGCGGATACGTCACCAACCCATCGAATAGGAACCATAGGGCCATACCAAAACAGAACACGGCAACGAGTGCCAGCCGCCAAGTGAAACCTGGACTGATATTTGCTCGTATAGGCATCTTTCCAACTCCTTCCCGACGCGAGAATTCAACAGCCCCCCCCAGAAGACCCGCCCGATACGTGCTGGTCTTCTGCCCCTCCAGCACGAAGATCGTTTTCGTGGACCACAGTACACGGCCACCAGACATCATCCTACCCGGTAACCAGCGTTTGCTTCTACCACTTTACCCCAAAAAAACTCACCTTGCCTCCCATTGGGGGTCTTGTTACGATCTGCGGCGATTCTCGGGATCGCTGCTGCGCCGGCCCGTTTTGTTCAGGCCGACACCGCAAGAATCCCGCGCGTTTTCCTCCGGAGGCCCCTGGCCGGGAGTCCTATATGTTGTCAGAGAAGAACTTGGGCCTTCTCCTGCTCGTCCTCGTCATCCTGCCGGCCTTCCTCGGCTGCGCCGACAGCCCGGTCGTACTGCAGAACAAACTCAATCAGTTCGAGCAGCAGCAGGTGGCACTCAACCGCCAACAGGAGCAATTGCAGGCGAGGTCGGCCTCACTCGACCAAAGCAACCAGGAGTTGCAGGCGCTTCTGGCGCAGTCGCGGCAGCAGGCAGATTTGCTGGACAAGCAACTGGATGCCACACGTGAACAGCTTCGTAGCGTCACGACACAACTTGCTGAAGCACGCGAGGAACGAGAAAGTGCCGACAACCAGGTACAGGCACTCCAGGCTTCGCTTCGCAAACGGGGAAGCGTGCTCATTACTCCGAACACGAGCCTGCTCGATACAGTTCCCGAAATCGCTGTGCCGGGAGTACAAGTGCGGCGGGATGGCGATGTTATTCGCGTCGAATTGTCCGGCGCGCAGGTATTCGAGTCGGGAGATGCTCGCCTCCGGCCGGGCGCCCAGGAAACCATCGCGAAGATCGCGGCGGAATTGGCCCGCCTTTACCCGCGACAGATTATCGGCGTGGAGGGCCACACCGACAGCGATCCGGTGGTGGGCGGCGGCTGGCAATCGAACCACCAACTCTCGGCGGCTCGTGCGATGGCCGTCTACGACGTGCTTGCCACTCGGACCGCCCTGAAGGCGAAGCAACTGTTCGTCGTTGGGCATGGGGCCAATCATCCGGTCGTCTCAAACGCAACGGAAGCAGGCAAACAACGCAATCGCCGCGTGGAACTGGTTGTTTATCCAGAACAGGTCCAGTAGACATTTCTCAACGCCGTCGGCCGCGGCCGCACCCAAACGCCGGTACAGTCTCTCCCAAGTTGCGGTGGTTCTTACATCATGGCGGCATCATCGGCACAATAGGGACCCCTGGCAGAAGCCGGGTGTCGATCGCACATTGCACGCCCATTATGGCAATCTCCCAACAGACCACGGCACTGACGAGCACCTCGTTTCCGGGATCGAAGATCGCCTCGCGCGCCCCTGGCGAAAGCAGCAGCGGATCATCCAGTCACCAAAGAACCACGTGGGTATCCAGCAGCAGCTTCATGACCTCTACGTCATCCCAAACGCCTCCCGGATGTCATCCGGCAGCATATCGAAATCCCGGGCGATGGCCACTTGCCCCCTCCACTGCCCGCCCTGCCTGCGCTGCGTCGCTGCAGGCGGAGTCTCCGAGTTCAATAGATCAACTCGCGCGGGCGTCCCGTCGGGAACACTCAGCGGTTGATCGAACACAACGGCCCCATTTTGCACGTGTCCCATCAATGTCATCGAACTGACCTCCCGTTACTCGGAGCGGGCCGAGCGGACCGACTTGTTCTCGTGGCTATGCTTCATTCAACGAATAGCCGATGGCCCGGCGGAGGTCACGCGCCCCATGCGGTGCCGCGGGAAGATGGAACGTCTTGTTGGCCCCCGATTTTTGGGCTCTGCCGTTTCTAAGTGCGAACACCGGGAAAAACGGCAATCGCCACGGCTTCGTTTCGAGCGACTTCTGCCATTGCACGACACGCCCGCTTCGCCGAGGCCAGCAACCCGACTGCTAGCACGAGAGTTGGTCTGGCAGAAACAACCGGGCTTTGTCAAACGCGCAGAGGCGATTCCATAACCATGGGGGGGGTGGGGGCATAAGCCGCTGTTTCATAAGCACATACGCCGCGGAAACATTTTCGCCAAGTACCATTTTCAGCCCATTGTGGCCTCGTCCGACGCCGGTTCGCCGAGTTTTCGCCCAACCGCAACCACCCAAACGATGATGCAGCTTTCCCAAGTTGCGGTGGTTCTTGCAGAATAGCCGCGTCATCGGCACAATAGCGGCCGCTGGCAGAAGCTGGCCGCGTCTCGCAGTTCCACCAGGACCGGACTTGGCTGCACCGGCGATACCAGGGGCATTCGGTGTTTCTTGCGCCTTCAAGGAAACGGCGGTCGGACATGATTGCGGTCATTGACTATGGTATGGGGAACCTTCGCAGCGTGCAGAAGGGGTTCGAAAAGGTCGGCCACGAGGCTACAATCACCAACGATCCGGGCGTCATCGCGAGTGCCGCAAAGGTCGTGTTGCCCGGCGTCGGCGCATTCGAAGACGCCATTGCCGAACTGCAAAACCGCCATCTGGTTACCCCCATCCTCGATGCGATTTCGGCAGGCAAGCCCTTCCTGGGAATCTGCCTGGGATTGCACCTGCTGTTTGATGTCAGCTACGAGAACGGCAAACACAAGGGTTTGGGCGTGCTTGGCGGCGAGGTCCGCCGGTTCAACCTGCCCAACGACTTCTCGGTGCCGCACATGGGTTGGAACCAGTTGGACATTCGCCGGTCGGCCCCCATTTTCGATGGGCTGGCCAGCGGGACCTATGCCTACTTCGTGCACAGCTACTACGTCGTACCGACCGACCCGGCGGTCATCGCCACCGAAACCGACTACGGCGGTCCCTTCTGTTCCGCCATCTGGCGCGACAACCTGTTTGCCACCCAATTTCATCCCGAAAAGAGCCAAGCAGACGGCCTTCGCATCCTCCGGAACTTCGCCGAGCTGCCAGGGTGACACGGCTTCAGTTTGTTGTGGCGCAGACGAATTAACTGGGACAAGTTGACTTTCCCCGCCAACTGTGGCATGATGAATATACGAAAGGGTTAGCCTGCGAAACAGCCGAGAGAGACGTAATTCACCCATCAGGCCTATCGCGCGATCGAAAACTACACGGTTTCGAGTTCCCTTGGGAATGCCGGCCATGAAAGCGATAGACATTGATATCGAGAGAGATTTTGCGGCACTATGTCAGTCCGTGGCCAACACGGGGCAGGCAGTTGTGATAACGCGCGATCTGCAGCCGCTCGTATCGATTGTTCCCCTGTCTCGATCGGAAGCCCCGGCTGAATGTTCAATCTGGGAGCTTCGGCGGCAATTCGACCAGAGTTGCGGACCGTTACGCGAGGACTTCGCCCCGCCCCCTCGCCATCTGGACGAAGCCCATTGGGCAGACCCGTTCAAGGATTGAGTTTTGGCCCTCAAGTATTTGCTGGACACATCGATCTCTTGATCGCATCCACCGCGAGAAGCCATGGCCTGATCTTGGCAACCCTGAACGCTCGCCATTTCGTGGCCATTCCCGACCTGACGATGGAAGACTGGTCACTCCCATAGGAGTCTTGTTGAGTGAAACAAGCCGCTTCTTCTGCTGGGTCATCGGTCGCTGATGCCGGCCTTGTTCCAGGCGGCGGGCTGTGAATCAGCTCGGTTGCGGCTTATGCGTACCCATCAACGATCTACGCGACATTGACCCTACGTAGATGAATAATCCGATCTAGCGTCTCCTTTCACCCCTTCACAGCACACAACACCCTTTCTCTTGACGGTGCGGGGGACTGCTGCAATACTGGAGGTAACCAGGAAACGTACCACGCTGGACGCATGCCAGGAATGGCAATCGCAGAACGAAAAGGCGATGACGATGACGCTGAAGCAGTTGGAACAACGCATGGGCGATTTGGAACGACAAATCGCGGAGCTGAGAGAGGAATTGCATCTATTGAAACCTCTGAGTAGCGTACCAGATACGTTTGGCATGTTCGCAGAAGACCCCGACTTCGACGAAATCGTGCGGCTAGGCCGCGAGTATCGGAACCAAGCCAACTCAGAAAGCATGTGATGTTATTGCTGGATACCGATCACCTGGTGGAACGATGGACACAAAGATCGCCAGCATTGCCTTGGCGAACCGTGCAACACTGCTGACCCGAAATGCAAATGACTTCCAGAAAGTCCCCGACCTGCAAATCGAGGATTGGTTGCACTGATCGGTTGCCAATTGCCACGCCACACAATCGTCGCCCAACAACGGGCGATCGCTGATGGGGATTCAACCGCCCCACACAGGAGGCAAAGGAGCCACTCCGTTGCACCGCCTTGCCAGCCGGCGGTCGGATGATACAATCATCGGCAGTGCAAGCGGGGGCAATCGTCAGGAGGCCAACCGGGGAGGGACGTTATGAGCACGGCGGCGGAAAGCATCGGGCTGGGGACATTCCCCAGTAAGTGGACACGGCGGCACTTGCTGGGGCTCGAAGAGCTTTCGGCCGCCGAAATCACGCTGATCCTCGATAAGGCCGAGGTCTTCAAGCAGGCGATGCTCCGAGGGCAGCGGAAGATACCACTCTTGAACGATGTAAGTTGCGTTACCCTGTTCTTCGAAAACTCCACCCGCACTCGCACCAGCTTCTCGCTCGCCGCACGGCGGCTTGGGGCCGATGCCGTCGACTTTTCCGCATCGACCAGCAGCCTGTCAAAAGGCGAAACGGTCATCGATACGGCAAAGAACATCGAGGCCATGGGGATGGACATGGTGATTGTCCGGCATCGGACCCCCGGTACCCCACACCTGCTGGCCCAGAACCTCGGCGCTTCGGTCATCAACGCTGGCGACGGCCCGCACGAGCACCCGACGCAAGGATTGCTCGACATGCTGACCATCCGCGAGCGACGCGGCCGCATCGAGGGCCTGACCGTGGCCATGGTAGGCGATATCGCCCACAGCCGGACCGCCCGCTCGAACATCTGGGGCCTGAAGAAACTCGGCGCCCACGTCATCGTGTGCGGGCCTTCAACCCTGGTCTCGCCCCGATGGAAAGAACTCGGTGTCGAGTATTCCTGGAGCCTGGACGAAATCTTGCCGCGAGTGGACGTGCTGAACCTGCTGCGCATCCAGTTCGAACGGCAGTATGGGCGACCGTTCCCCTCGGTTCGCGAATACGCCCACCTGTACGCCATGAACGCCGAGCGGCTGGCGAAAGCGAAGAACGATATCCTGATCCTCGCGCCCGGCCCCATCAATCGCGGCGTCGAGATCACACCCGACGTCGCCGACGGGCGCCATTCGGCCATCCTCGAACAGGTCACCAACGGAGTCGCCGTGCGCATGGCCGTGTTGTGGCTATTGAGCGGCGTACGACAAGCAAACCGGTAGAACGTGACAACCCTATCCCAAGGCAACTGTACTCCTGGCGCGCGGAAGCTCGGCACAGCGCACGCCAAGTGGAACACAAACGAAAGCTTCACCGCCAAGACCGTCGTGGCGCCTGGCAGAAACTTGACACAAACGCACCAGTATCATGCCCATCCTCATCCAGAACGGCCGCGTGATCGATCCCTCGCAGGGAATCGATCGTATTATGAGCCTGCGTATCGCCGACGGGCGTATTGCCGCCTACGATGTCAGCCCCGAACCTGGCGATGACGTAATCGATGCCGCCGATCGGATCGTTGCCCCGGGCCTGATCGACATGCACGTGCATCTGCGAGAGCCGGGCCGCGAGGAGGACGAGACGATTGCCACCGGAACGGCCGCCGCGCTGGCCGGAGGGTTCACAGCCATCGCATGCGTTCCCAATACCGAACCGCCCATCGACAGCCAGGGCTCGGTCGAGTTCGTGCGAGATCGGGCCGCCCGGGCCGACAACTGCCGCGTGTATGTGCTCGCCTGCGTAAGTAAGAACCGAGAGGGAAAA
This sequence comes from Thermoguttaceae bacterium, assembly GCA_040772845.1. Taxonomy (GTDB): domain Bacteria; phylum Planctomycetota; class Planctomycetia; order Pirellulales; family Thermoguttaceae; genus PWXP01. The sequence goes on along the minus strand of JAXGXG010000001.1, from coordinate 573,796 downwards.
GAGCTTGCCGAAATCGGGCAGCTTGTCGAGGCCGGGGCCGTCGGATTCACCGACGACGGCTCGCCTGTCTCCGATCCCGAACTCATGCGCCGGGCGTTCGAATACTGCTTGATGTTCGACAAGCCGGTGCTGAACCATTCCGAGATTCGCGAATTGACCGAGCACGGCGTGATGCACGAGGGAAAGACGTCGCTCATACTCGGCCTGCCCGGTATGCCCGCTGCCGCCGAAGACGTGATGGCCAGCCGCGACATCGCCCTGGCCGAGGCCACCGGCGGCCGATTCCACCTGATGCACGTCTCTACGGCAGGCAGTGTGGACGCCGTGCGGCGAGCCAAACGACGCGGCGTGCGGGTGACCACCGAGGTCACCCCGCATCACTTCACGCTCACCGACGAGTGTCTCCGCACTTTCGACTCGAACTACAAAATGAATCCTCCCCTTCGCGACCGATCCGACGTAGACGCCTGCATCGAGGGGCTGGCCGATGGAACGATCGACTGCATTGTGACCGATCACGCCCCGCACGCGAAAGAGAAGAAGATGCAGGAACTCGACCGTGCGCCGTTCGGCATCATCGGATTGGAAACCTCATTGGGACTGGTGATCACGCATCTGATCGAACCGGGGCATCTCGACTGGCCGGCAGCGATCGAGAAGATGTCCCTGAATCCGGCGCGCATCCTGGGAATCAACAAGGGGACCCTGGCGCTTGGCGCAGATGCAGACATTACCATCATCCACCCGCACGCCGAATGGACCGTCAACCCAGACGAGTTCCGCTCTAAGAGCGAGAACACCCCCTTTGCCGGCTGGAAGCTCACCGGCCGGGCCGACGTGGTCATCGTTGGCGGAAGAGTCAAGTTCCGGCGGTAGTAACGAATCCGCTCCCATTCAGCCACATCCCGACCGGCAGGACGAGGCTCCCGACGAGTTGGAAACCAACACACGGCAACCGGACCGCGGGCGCATTGCAATGCAGTCGCAAGTCTCGCGGCATCTGGCAGATTTCGGCTATCGCACCGTCATGTTTCATGGTCGCTGGCGGACATGCGGATTATTGGCGGGAAGCATGAGTGTCCGGTCTATCCGGGTCTTTGCATTTCTCGTAGAGCGTTTCAGGGGCTATATCGAATCCGCAATCCCAAGCGAGCGTCGGCCATGAATCCAGGTGGAAGCGGGAGAAAGACTCGGGATCCCGCAATGGTGAGGCGACGGGATACCTGAAAACAGTGTCCTTCAGATCAACCTCTCCGGATTTCCCGTCGTTGAACCTCAGGAACACCCTGAATCCTCCGAGGTATTTCGCTTCTCTCACGTAAACACATTCCATGGTGACGTTCTCCGCTAGACCAAGGGGGCTATTCTGTGGAAATCATGGGATTCCCACATGCCCAGAAGCTCAACTCGATGCAATTCCGCCCACTCCTCGACAAGGCCGCGCACTCTTGCGAGAATCGTCCCGGCTATTACGTTTAGCGTTTGTATTTCCACGGAAGCCCTGTACTCATTGTACCGTACATGGAAATGCGGTGGATTGTGCTCATCGAAGTACACGTGATCACAATGCCGAGGAATCTGCATATCTCCGGCATTTCTCGGAACTCCCCTTTCCCGAACCTGTAGCCCAAACCTTCCGGCAACCACGATAGCGTACGTCTTGCCCGTGTCAAGCCGCTGCGGGCGAACTGCGATTCACCGCGGCACGGCTCTGCCCTTGCCTCTTTACCCGCTGGGCTTGCGTTTTCCGGAAAGGCCACCGGCGGGCGGCCCCCCGTACAATAGCCTGATTCCAAGCGTGTCAAAATGGACTAAATACACCCCTCAGCGGAGGTGTAGATATTATCCCTAAATGAAATAATTTCTCCAGGGGGTATTGACGGGGACTTCTGCTGTATTTCAGAATAGTCGCATTTGCGGGTATCGCGAAAAACCCGCGAGGCAATGGCAATTCAATATGGGCACCCAGCAAGGAGACATTTCAATGACGTTTCGAAAACGAGTTGCTTCGACCGTATTCGTTTTTTTTGCGGCGGCGTCTTCCATGGGGGCTTCCATTGCCGTAGCGGACATGTTCGGCACAGGCGCGAACCAGTTCACGATCGACTTCGCATCGATCCCTTCCGCCACAAATCCGACCACAGGGATTCCGGCAGGCGACGACTTCACATTCACCGGCGTGGCCTACGATTATCGCATGGGGTTGTACGAGATCACTAATGACCAGTGGACCAAGTTCAAGGCCGCGTTGGGCACTGCAGTCACCGGCAACCCAACAGGCGCATACGACCAAGATCCCACGTTTCCCGATGCAAACCTTCCAACCAACCGAGTCAGTTGGTATGAAATCGCCCAGTTTGTCAACTGGCTGAACACGAGCAGCGGCCACCAAGCCGCATACAAGTTCACAGGGACGCAGGGGCAAAGCGATTATTCGCTCGGTGTTTGGAGTACAGAGGAAGCAGCCAACGGAACAAACCTCTACCGCCACAAAGACGCTTTCTACTTCCTGCCAACAGAAGACGAATGGGTCAAAGCCGCGTATTGGAACGGGACCGAATTGCAGACCTATTCCAATGCATCCGCCGGCGACCTGCTGTCCGGCGAGCCCGACCCAGCCAGGTGGTGCTATGAGGCGTCCGGCATCTCGAAACCATGGACCGTCGACCGTGGCGCCACGGAGCTTAACGGCGCCTACAACATGATGGGCAATGTATCCGAATGGCTGGAGAGCCCTTACACTGTCGGCAGCTACAGCCCAATGGAAGACCGTGCTGTACGTGGCGGGGCTTTCGGGCTGACCGCCGACAAACTCGCTTCGTCACACCGGCTGCCCAACGTTATTGACTCCGAAGAATCAGACATCGGGTTCCGCGTCGGGAGTAAGCTCGTCGTAACCCCCGAGCCAGGCGGCGCAAGCTTGCTGCTTGTCGGCATTCTGGGGCTCCTTTTCCGATGTCGCCGAAACACTGCTTCCCGGCCGGCCTCGCCCCGGTTGGCTCATGACTGACCGGAAGAAATCGGCCCGGCATCAGACGGAGTCCTTGACTTGCTGACGTTTCCGGTCGATGATACGGCACTGTTCTGATCGATTCTGTAGAAACAAGTGCCGATGCCAGGCTTTGTGATCATTGACGGCTATAACCTGCTGCACGCAACGGGGATTGTGGCGCGCGGGTTCGGCCCGGGAACGCTCGAACGCGCAAGACTGGCGCTGTTAGGCTTTCTGGCGGCTTCGATCGAACCGGAAATGGCATCGCGCACCACAATTGTGTTCGATGTAGGCACCCGTCTTTCGGGGTTGCCCCGTGAAACCAGACACGGCGGCATGAAGGTCCTTTTCGCTGCCGGCTACACCGATGCAGATACGCTCATCGAGGAGCTCATTCGGAAACATTCGTCGCCACGGCGACTGACGGTCGTCTCCAGCGATCATCAGGTGCAACGGGCAGCCCGGCGGCGAAAGGCCCATGCCGCCGACAGTGGCGTCTGGTATGCCGAACTGAAGCGACAGCGATACGCAGCGCAGCCCGAGCAATCCGAGATGGCGCCCCGCCCACCCGTTCCACTGCTGGAGGAGGACGTCGACTATTGGCTTCGCCAGTTCGGCGGCGAGCAAGCAATCGAAGCCTGGCTGAAAACGGAACTGGAAACCCAGTCACCGCCGACCCCCGAGGACTCGACCAGCAGAAAACCGCCCCAGGACGGCTCGCCGGACAAACCATCCGGCGCCGAGGCCGACCTGCTGGCCAATCCGTTTCCGGAAGGCTATGGAGAAGACTTGCTGGAGGGTTGATCGATTCCCACGTTCCCTCGCGCGCTTCACATCCGTAGAATACCGATGCCAACGGCGAGCAACGCAATCATCTCACGGCTTTCCAGCGTACAGGAACGTCGTTTGCCTGACTGGAACCGGGAGTGCTCCGTCCTTCTTCCACCAAACGGCGGAACAATTCGTTAAGCTGCGCGACAACTTCCGGGCGATCCGCATAGAGGTTCCGGATCTCCGCCAGATCCTCGTCCAGTTGGTAGAGTTGGGCCGGGTAGTCGTCTTCACCTGGGCTCCAACCGCCCGAGCCCTTCCCGAAAATCAGTTTCCAGGGACCGCGGCGCACGCCCGGCAGTCCCCGCATCGACTGGCTGACCGCCGTCTCGCGCACCTCGCAATCCTCACCCTGAAGCAGCGGCAGAAGGCTGAAACTGTCCTGTCCGGCACAGGGCGTGCCGGCCGACAGTAGAGACAGGAATAGGGCCGTGCTGACTGTCCTTTTCATGTCGAGGTCCTCGGCAAAGGATACTTCAATGGCTCAAGTTGAAGCGATGTCATCAAGCGTTTTCTGAAGAAACCCTCAGCATGTGCCGGAAGTCTTGTTAGGGATTCTTGGCGTCTGAGGATCATCGGGACAGCTTCTCCAAACGATCGGCCCGCAAACCGCGTTGTTGTAGAACTGGGTGAACCGCAGACCGCGCTTTGCCAACGAGTCGATATGCGGCGTAGGAATCTCGCCACCGTAACAACCGAGATCCGACCAGCCGAGATCGTCGGCGAGAATCAAAATGGTATTCGGGCGCTCTGCAGCCACGACTTGTGCCTCCGCGGCCGGCAGATGGCCGATCGCTACAACAGCAAGCAGAAGTGACTTCCCGTGCAGAGATTTGGGACCCATCGACAATCTCCGGGTCGGTAGCAGCTTGAGGAACACCATAACAAGGTTACCACAATTGCGTGCCGACAGGTAGCTGTCCCCCCTCGCGTGCAACGGAGAAGACAGCTCGCACCGCCGCATGCTGCCTGTCGTTACCGGCAGATTGACCCTGCAATGTCATTCGAGTATCTGGGGAGAAGACTGGAATACGGACAAGGTTCCGAGGTTCAAACTTGAACGCGAGGACATACAATGTGCTTCCATCGAGGAAGGAAGGGAAGGCTAATCCTCGCTGATCTTCACTAATCGCAGAGGCAAGGAAAGGCAATGCGCTTGTTGCGAGACTGGCGGCGGGAGAAATGGAAGGGCAGACTCGAGTCAGAGCGCCGTCAGACGGTGCGTCTCATCCAGGTTTCGTCCGTGTTCAATATCTCGGTTTCCTGTTCATCCAGATCGGGATAACGGAATATCCGTGGTTATCCATCGGATGACAGCCTGCGCCCCCCCTGCGGGCGGCGTTTTTGTCCCAGCCCACTTGACGGGGCCCACACATCGCGGTAGCGTTACCTGCGTTAGCCCGGCAAAAGGTGATTTCTAAGTTATCCGCTGTAGACCGTAGCCATGGAAAGCGTTTACCTCGAAACAACGGTGGTCGGTACGATCGCGTCCCGCGACCATCCTGATCCAATAATTCTCGCCAGACAGTCCGTCACACGGCGTTGGTGGCGTGATGCCTCGATTCGATATCGACTGTACATTTCCGATTTGGTGATCGTCGAATGTAGTGCTGGCGATTCGTCTGCCGCTGCGGAGCGCCAGCAAGTGATCGACGACATCGACATCCTGTCGCCGTTGGACGACGCGGAATCCTTGGTCGGATCGCTTCTGAATGGAGGCGCGGTGCCCAGAACGGAACCGCGGGACGCTGCTCATATCGCCCTTGCGGCGGTCCACGGCATTGACTTTCTCGTAACCTGGAACTTTAAGCACATCCTCAATCCGCACACCCAACATTCAATTGACGCAATCATTCGGGATGCCGGTTTCATTCCCCCGACAATCTGCACTCCAGAGCAACTATTGGAGGCGTCTGATGATTCCTGACCCTGTCGCAGAAATCAAGCGAATCCGGCACGAACTCGGTGCTGAGATGGCCTTCGATGTACACCGACTGTTCGACGATCTTCGTCGGCGAGAAGCAACGTCTGGACGCAAGTATGTTCGAAGACCCGCGCGCCGGATCGCGGACAACCGATCGCTGGACCAGAGTCGCCGATCTGGTCGGAATCAAGTGGAGAGTTGACTGGCGGCGACCTGGTCAGCTTGGTCGTTGCCGACCTTCTAGCTTCCCACGCCCCCACGCGAAGGCTGCGCGTTCCACACGGCTGCCCATCCTGTCCAGGATGGGCAGCCCGGAAAGACTTATTCCAGCGAGCATGCTACACGGTCGCCGTGAAGCCGGGCACCGCACAGACGGGATACACGCCGTTTTCGTCGGGCTTGGTGGGGGGCTCCATGTCCCACGTGCAAGCTTCCGGCGCCGGCGGCAGCATATAGTCCGACTTACTGACCGCGTCCCAGGTAATCTGTTTGCCGCTGTAGCAGGAAAGCTGCCCCATGACGGCCACCAGGGTGCTGCGGGCCATGTAGTCGCCGCAGTATAGAGGCTCGCCGCTTCGAATGGCCCGGAAAAGCTGGTCATGCTCCTCCTGATACGGATTCAGGCCCGTACCGCTATAGCGCCACGGATTCTCGCCGGAAATCGAGCCAGCCGTCGGCACGGCGATTCCCTTCGTGCCCATGACAATGCTCGCGTTCTCGTTGTAGCAGTTCAGCGACGTGCGGCAGTGGGCGTACAGACGCACGCCGTTGGCATAGTGGTAGACGACCGAGTGATGGTCGAACACGTTGCCCAGCAAGTTCTGCGCGCCGGATCGGCCGCCGAGTCCGTGGCAGCACACCGGAGGCGTTTCGCCCAGCGCCCAGGTAGCCCGGTCCAGGTTGTGCACCAGGGTCTGGGTCACGTCGTCGCCGCACAGCCACGAGAAGCGGTACTGGTTGCCGTACTGGATTTCGAGTTCCGTCATGCCCTCCGGCCGCGATGTGTTGCCGTAGGGACCCCGGAGCCAGTTCTCCTCGATGGTGACGATCTCGCCGATCTGCCCGTCATGGATTCGCTGAATCGTTTCCCGGATGGCCGGATGAAAGCGGCTTTGCAGGCCCGAAAGCAAGGAGAGCTTCTTCTGCTTGGCCATTTCGCAGGCACGGTTGAGCACCTGGATGCCGCCTGGGTCGATGCCGTGCGGCTTCTCGACGAATACGTGCTTGCCGGCCTCGATGGCGGCCGCCACCTGCATGGGATGGAATTTGGCGGCGTTGGCAATCAAGACCACGTCGGACACTTCGATCACCTTCCGGTACGCATCGAGCCCGACAAAGCAGTGATCGTCATCGACCGCAACCTGCTCGGACTTCTGGCCTTTCAGTGCCGCGCGGCGGGCTTCGATACGGTTGGCGAACACGTCACCCATGGCCACCAGTCGGGCGCCGGGGTCGGCTTGCAGGGCCTGTGCCGCGGCGCCGGCCCCTCGGCCGCCGCAACCGACCAACCCGACGCGAATCACGTCGCTGCCGGCCGCGTGGGCCGAGCGTGCGAGCGAAAGCCCCGTCACGGCCGCGCCTGCCGCAGCGGTGTTCAAAACGAAGTCGCGTCGCGACATGCCATTATGACTCTTGCGACTGGCTTGCATCGTGTGCCTCTTCTGTTGCTGATGGATTGGTATTGGAAGTCACTCAACCTGCGATTCGCTCTTCGTAACCGTTCACGGGGCAGCACAGACAGTTGCCTCCGCTCCATGCGGAAATGACAGCCACCCTGTGACCACCTACCCCTCTTCCGCAATTCCCAACTCGTTGAAGGTAGCGCGGAGCCACGAGAGCGACCGTTCGATCATCGGCCCCCCCTGCCCTTCGCACTCCATACTCAGAACTCCGTTGTACCCCCGATCACGAAGCAGTTCCAGGCAGCGGCGGATGTTCGCGGCGTTCACACCATCGCCAATGGCGCAGTGGCTGATGGCAATGCCCTTGTCCTTGCCGCGTAGCGACTCGGCCAGCGATGCACTCACGTCCTTGACGTGCACGTGGCTGATCTTGTCCAGAAACCGCTGGCAGAAGGCCACGGGGTCCTGGCCTGCAATGAACGTGTTGCCCGTGTCCAGATTCATACGCAGGTTCGGCGAATCGACGAACGCCAGCATCTGCTCCACGCGGTCGGGATCGGTGGTGAAGTAGCCGTGGACTTCGATGGTGACCGTTACGTTGTACGCCTCGGCCACTTCCACAATCTGCTCGTAGCTGCGCTTCATCAGGTCCATGGCCTGAGTGTCGGAAAGCCCTTCGGGCGCATGCAGGCCGTCGGTCGTCGCGACATGATCGCAGCCGGCGTGGGCGGCCCACGGTATGGACTTGAGCACATAGGGCAGCCCCCGGCTCGGTCCATCTTTGCCGCTTAAGGGATAGGCGGCATCGACCTGGCTGAATTGCACGCCGTAGCCTTCCATCTTCTTGCGCAGTAGAACCGGGTCTTCGTACAGGGCCACGTGCGGGAAATACCCCAGCCCGTGAATCCAGCACGCGCCGTCGATCAATCCCGGCTCGATGTAATGCACCCCGTTCGCCTGTGCCCATGCCAGGGCCTTTTCGAAACTGAATGCATACGAATTGAACGCATCGGTATGAAACCCGATCTTCATGGCTGGTCGCCTCCTGAGTTCCTCGTGATGACAACAACCCGACAACTCCAGCGATCTCACCCCTTCTCGTCGAACTCGCAAGCGGGCCGCCGTTTATCCCCCCAGCGCCTTATCGGCAATGTCCTTGCGGCACCAGGCGCCTTGCCAGCGGATACATTTCACCCCCTCGTAAGCATTGCGTTTGGCCAGCGCGATACTGTCGCCTAATGCGGTGACGTTCAGGACACGTCCGCCTGCCGTAACGACGCGGCCCTGGGCGTCGAGTTTCGTGCCGGCGTGGAACACCTTCACATCAGGGAGCTTGGCGGCCTCGTCAAGTCCGCGGATCGGATGCCCCTTGGTATAGTTGCCGGGATAGCCTTCCGATGCCATCACGACACACACGGCCGGCCGAGGATCCCACTCGAGCGACCCGATCTCGTCCAGCTTGCCCGTGGCGACTGCTTCCAATAGATCCACCAGGTCGGTCTTCAATCGCATCAGAAGCGGCTGGCATTCGGGATCACCGAATCGGACGTTGTATTCAAGGACCTTGGGCCCCTGATTGGTCATCATCAACCCGGCATACAGCACGCCGCGGAACGGCCGCCGCGCCCGCTTCATCGCATGGACCGTGGGGACAAGTACATGCTCCTCGATCCAATGCAACATGGCGTCGTCCACCAACGGCGCGGGGCAATACGCTCCCATTCCACCCGTATTCGGCCCCGTATCGCCGTCGTAGGCCGGCTTGTGGTCCTGGGCCGGTTGCATTGTGACAATCGTCTGGCCATCGGTCAGCGCCAGCACGCTGGCCTCCTGCCCGTCAAGCCGTTCTTCGATGATCATCCGGTCGCCTGCCGCACCGAACGCCTTTCCCAAAGCGATCTTCTCCACGGCAGCCACGGCCTCGGCGCGATTCACACAGACGATCACCCCTTTGCCGGCAGCCAGGCCGTCGGCCTTCACCACAACGGGCGTGTCTTCGCGCTCGTTCAGATATGCCAAAGCGTCGTTGGCGCTGTTGAATTGCCGATAGTCGGCCGTAGGCACATCCGCCTGCCGAAGCGTCTTCTTGCAGAAGATCTTACTTCCCTCCAACTCGGCGGCAGCCTTCGACGGCCCGAACACGCGGATTCCGGCCTCCTGGAACTGGTCGGCAATGCCTGCGGCCAAGGGCGCTTCCGGCCCGATCACGGCAAGCTGAACCTGATTCTCACGTGCGAAGCGGATGAGCTTCTCGGGTTCCGAAGCGTCGATCGGTACGTTTTCCGCGTCCATCGCGGTACCGGCGTTGCCAGGCGCTACAAATACCCGTTCGGCGCGGGGGCTCTGCGCCAGTTTCCATGCCAAGGCGTGCTCTCGCCCACCGTTGCCGACCACCAGAAGATTCATCGTGCAGACTCCCTATTCCGTCTCCGCTTGCGCGTGGCGAACCGTCTCGCCGCATCGCAAACAAGCGGCCCCCATTGTAGCGGTCCAGCAGGCTGCGTCAATCGACCGGTTGCGCCAAGTCGAACAAGATTCGCCACAATAGCCGTTCTCTGCCGGAATCACAGATGCGACACGACGCGCCGGGCGACGGGGTGGCGTGCTTACCCCCGCCCCCGAAACGGCCAGCGGCGGCAAGGTCCTCGCGTTTCAGCGCCGTCCGGCGCCAGGGCTACACTCGGCGGCGGCCCCGGCGTCGCGGCCGGCCGAACGCCACCGTGATACCCAGTAAGATTGCCAGTATCAGCGCCGATGGCTCCGGCACAATCGTGACGTCGCCGGTCGCCTGGCTGAACAGAAGCGTCTGCCAGCCGGCCTCCAAGGAGAACGTATCACCGCCGTCCCACTCCCACATACCCGCGTAGAAGCCTGACGAAACGACTTCCTCGAAATCCCCTGAAGCATCGCCGGTGAAGCTGAACAGATCGAAAACGGAACCAGCCGCGAGAGTGTCTGTGTTGCCGAAGGCCAGCGACAAGGTACCACCATACTCCAATCCGCCTTCGGTGGCGATATCGACTCCGTCGTACTGATCGCCCCGCACGAGTCCATCGATTTCCATGGCCGTCGTACTGCCGTCTTCAAGAGTCAATGATCCGACCGAGAGTACGCCGGGGCTCATCCCCGGAGTGAGCGTCCCACCTGCAAGGACCGACACCGCGCCCCCGATTCCGCCGGTACCGCCCAGCGTGGCGCCGTTGTTCACCGTAACAGCCGTATTGCCCAGCGCCCCGGTGACGCACAGCGTACCGGCATTGACGGTCGTCGCCCCGGTGTAGTCGCTCGCGCCCGAGAGGGTGAACGTCCCCGCCCCGTTCTTCGCCAGGGCGCCGGCGCCGGTAACAGTGCCGGCAAACGTGGTGGACGAACCATCGCCGCCAACGGCAAGAGTCGCATCATCAAGAACAATCGAACTCCCCGATTCGCCGACCAGGGTCCCAATATTCTGCTTCAAGTCCACCAATTCCAAGGTCGCCCCGGCATCGATGGTCACGGCCCCGCCGGCAGGCAGAACGTCGCTGATATCGAACCACTTCCAATTGAGGTAACCCTCGACGGCCAATATCTCTTCGGCGGTGAGCACCCGGTCGAAGGCCAGGATTTCTCCAACATCGCCGCTGAACTCGCGAGGATATCCATCGAGATAACTGCCGACGGCGTTGAACCGCATGGCGTCGCTATTGCGGGTGGCCGCGAGAATGTGGAAGTCCAGCCCCGCAAACGAATTGGTCACCACGCCGTTAATGCGCATCTGGCTTCCGGCCGGGTTCGTGAAATCGTTGGCGTCGCCCAGGTTTTGCCAGGTCGTACTGCTATTCATTCGGATGCCTTTGTCCGAGGTCGTACCACTGCCAGCGCCACCGGTGCCGCCGACGAGCCCCGCCAGATTCTTCTGGGCGCCGATGGGGTCGGTGACCACGAACATCGTCTTGGCCGCCGCATTGCTAGTGCCGGAGAACAGACGATCGTTGACGCCGTCAAACCGAATGACCGACAAGCCATTCTGCACGTCGGTCTGATAGGTCGGCTGCTTGGCCGAGTCGCTCTGGCTTAGGGTGGGGCCCACCGGAGCGGTCCACGTACTGACAGCGTCACCATCACTGGGGCTGCCCCCGTTGACAGTCAATGCATCCGAAGCATCAAGCAACCACGTCAGTCCATCCGTAACGGGATTCTGCTGAGAAGGTCCAACCAGTCGCAACGTCCCGTTTGCCACGTGCGTCTCGCCTTCATACGTCTTGGCGCCACTGAGCGTGAGCGTCCCGGCGCCCTGCTTCACGAGGCTTCCCGTACCACTGATGGTATTGGCCACGGTCAGGTCGTTCGCGCGGTTGAACACCAGCAGGCCATTGTTGACCACACTGCCGGAGCCCAACGTCCCCGTCGTGCCGCCTGCACCAATTCGGAGCGTACCGGCGGCAATGGTCGTGGTCGTGTAGCTGTTGTCGCCCGAGAAGACGACCGTGCCGGCCCCGGTCTTCTCGATTGCGTAGTCGCCCGAGATGCCGCCGCTGATCGTGCCCGAGTCGCCGCTAGAGTAGGCGGTAACGCGGGAATTGCCCGCGAGCGTCACCGGACCGGACACAACGGCGTTGGCCGCGAGCCGGACAGCCCCCAAGGTACCGGCGCCTTCGGACCAACCGTTTCCGGCAATGCTAAGCGGATTGGACAACTCGACGTTCGTCGCGCTGAGAAACACCTGCCCGCCGCTGAGAATATTGACGGCGCCCGTGCCAAAGGCATTGTTGTGCCGCATGGCGACCCGAGCCTGGTTGATCGTCGTGCCGCCCGTGTAGCCATTGTTCTCGTCCACAACATAACGGCTCTGTTCGGTCACGCCCGTGCCACGGTAGGTCACGGATCCGGCGCCGGTAATCGTTCTGCCAATGTCCAGGTCGGCCGCGTCGGAGCGGTAGAACGCGAGTGCGCCATTGTTGGTAACCGCGCCGCCGCCGAGCGTTCCCGTCGCGCCGCCCGCGCCGACGTGCAACTCGCCGCCACTGATGGTCGTGCTGCCGGCATACGCATTCGCGCCGGTGAGAGTGAGTATTCCTGCCCCTTGCTTCTCCAGGGTTCCGGAACCGCTGATTCGGTTGGCGACCGTCAGGTCGTCCGAGCGATTGAACACCAGCGCCGCGTTGTTGACCACGTCGCCCGAACCGAGCGTTCCCGTAGTCCCGCCGTTGCCGATTCGGAGCGTACCGGCGGAAATCGTCGTGGCGCCGCTGTACGTGTTGGCGCCGGTCAAGGTAAGCGTACCGCCTGCACGATTCTGGATAAGGGCGATGGTTCCAACTCCGTCGGCAATCGCGCCACTCACCGTGGAACTGTTGGCAACGGCCCCGGCGAAGGTCAACGTCTGCGTTCCCGCCGCGCCGCTCGTGATGTTCCCGGTAAGAGTGCCGCCCTCTTGGCCGATCGTCGTATCGCCAACCACGGTGATGTTGCCATTCAGCGTATTGGTAAGCCGGATCGCCCCGCGGTTCTCCGTATTGCCAATGCCGCTAACGGTAATCCCGCCGTTGAACGTGGTGACGGCAGAAACATACATTTGGGTTCCCGGATTCACGACCACGGCGGCGTTGGTCGTACCCACGCCGCTGAGATTCCACTTGTCGGGGGTTGTGGCAGTACTGGCCTTGGTCAATTCAACCGTGCCTGCGAAACCGGTTAACCCGCGCAGATACGTATTGCGGGTATTGCCGCCGGTGGCAAAGTTCATGATAAGTCGCCCATCGCCCGTAATCGCGTTGTTCACCGTAACGGAGGTAGGGTCGCCGCTGGTATTGGTGTTGTTGTACAGTACGGTAGAACCCGCGCCGATGGCGATGCTGCCTGTCCCGAGCGAGTTCTGTGTGGCGTTGATGTTCGCAGCGATCGTCCCCATGCTGACGATCGTGCCGCCCGTATACGTATTGGCGCCAGTGAGCGTCAGAGTCCCGGCGCCGTCTTTTGTCAGTCCGTTGGAACCGGTGATCACCGCGCCGATACCGGCCGTCGCACCCGTCCCCAATGTGCCGACGGTGATCGTAGGCGCGGTCCCGGCGAGTGTCAGATCGGCTCCGGCGAGACTCCAGCCGCCTGCCGTCGCCGTGTCCGTATCGCCGAACACCAGATTGCCAACCGTCGGCGAGACATCCAACGTCACAGCGACTCCGCCGGCCGGCACGTCGACGGCGTTGAACCAGGCCGTCGCGTCCGCCCCGCCGGCAACGGCGCCAGACAGCCAATTGCCCGTATCGGACCAGTTGCCGCTTGCCCCAACGTTCCAGGCGCCATCGGCGGCGCGTGACGCTTGCGGCCACAAGACCGCCAGACAGACGACAACACCGACCAACGCCAGGACAACCGTATGAAGACCCGATCTCTTGCTCATGGTAATGTCTCCCGAAATACCGGCACAATATGCCGGCGTTTGCCCAATCAGGACCAACGTCGCCGCACGGTCAACACAAGCAATGCCACGGCCGCAAGCATCCATGTCGAAGGCTCCGGAATCACCCCGAGGGTGTAATATCCATCTTGAATCTGCGCGCCGGCCAGGTCGAAGATAACTGTTCCATCGACAATCGTCGGGTTCTGCGCGATGATCGAGAAGTCCAGCACACCGCTCTCGCGGTACAGAAGTCCCAGCGGTTGGCCGGCGCCAGCTTCCGTCAGACCGGCATCGGCGTAGTCGAATACGAACGTGGCGCTCTCCAGGTCGCCCGTCTCATCAACGCACCACACCCGTTCCCATCGCGATTTGCCATCGGCCGGTAGATCGCCGACAACCCAATCGTTACCCGGCGAGGCATGACCCGCCATCAGCCAGTCGCCGTCGGCAAGATTGTACGCCGCCATGCCGAACCCCGCATCGCCTGCCCGGTAAACGAAGTTCTCGCTATCGGCGCGACCGATACCGACCACATCGAGATCGTAATCCCCGTTGGCCGCCGTATCGCCGGCATAGTAGTCGTGCTCTGCCAGACCGATGTCGTACTTCGCACTCAGAGAGTTCTCGAGGATTCGCAGTTCGGCCGTATTGAGCGCCCGGTCGAAGACGAGCACCTCGGCGATGTCGCCGCGATACGGACGAGCCGCGTGCACCGAATTGTAGAAGTAGTTCCCCAGCCCCGTTGCCGCCCAGGTCATCGCCGATGCGCGGACGGCGGAAACGATGTGCGGCGTCTGCACGCCGACGTTGCCGGTCGCTTCGCCGTTCACATAGAATTCGCTTCCCGCAGGATTCGTAAAGTCGTTGCCATTTCCGGTGCTGGTCCATCCCGTGCTGTTCTCGCGAATGCCGTAGTCGGAATTGTAATGCCCGATGATCCCGCCAGAACTTGTCCGTGCCTCGATACTGTTGACGATCACGATCGTTTGCGCACTGGCGCTTTCGTCCAGAACCAGTTGGTCCGCCTGCGCGTAGTCCACCACACCATCGAACTGAACCGACGGCAGGTTGTTGCCGCCGAATCCGCCGGCCTGGTAGACGGGCTGCTTATTCGTGTCGGCTTGTGCAAAATCGTTTCCTGCAGCGCCTTGGTCGGCCCAAGCGGTCACCGCGGTCCCGTCCGTCGCAACTCCCGCAGCGGCGTCCAGATGGTACAGCAGCCCACTCTGCAACGAGTTCGCCAGAAATCCGCCTGGAAGCGTACGTCCGGTCGGCGGCAGCAGACCGCCGACCGAGAAGGTTCCGTTTCCGTTATCCACGGCCATGGGGAGGGAACTTGCGCTGGAAACGAAACGCGAGCCCAAGGCGGCGTTCACCGCGGCAATGTTGGCAAAGCTCCCGCCAAACTTGGCGGTGAACTCGGCGCTCCGATCAAGAAAATCAATGACGTCGTTGGCGTCCATCGTCACCGCTCCAACCGTCACGCGCCCGTGGCTGGAGATGTTCACTCGGTTACTGTCCGTCGCGTCGCTGCCCATGTTCCAGGCATTGGATGACGCCATCAACCCGCCGTCGACGTTGATGACATATTTGCGGCCCGCGTGACCGCCATAGCCGAGAAACGTGCCGCCGTAGAGCGCGCCGTCCCTAAGGATGTTCAACGTAAACGTGCCGTCACCGTGGCGGTCGAACTCCCACGTACCGCCCACGTTCACTAGGGCGTCGCGCACTCCGCCCGTGAGCGTGCCGTCACCGATATTGAACACACCACTTGAACCGGTGCCGAAATAGGACGGAAGGTTCACCGTTCCTTCATTCAGGGACACCACGCCGCGCCATGTGTATCCATCGCTGTACAGGCTGGTTCCCGTGTCACGATAGACGTTGGCGATCGTCGCACTGGTGGTGATATTGAGGGTATCCGTATAGACGGGCGCCTGATTCAAATCCCAGTTGGCCGCATTGTTCCAACTGGTCCCGTCGCCGTTGCCGGTCCAGGTAAGGACTGCAGCCGGCAGGTGGGCCGTCACGGCAAACAGAACAACGGTAACAACCGCCACCCGATTCCAAGTACCGCGGCTCATGACGTCTTTCCTTCTGATGGAAGGTCTATCTTTCTCAATCCCGACATTGTAACAAGTAACTGCGTGCAAATCACGCAAAAAGCCCCCATTCGCCAGAACAGGGCGACCCCCCCTTCCAAAGGAGGCCCAGTGCGACGTCATGCTTAGCGGCTTCTCAGTTCAAACTGCAGCAACAAATACAAATCGTCGATGTCCGCAGCCACTTCAAGACCAAGCTCAGAGTCGCTGTTATAACGAGCCGGTAACGTCTCCTCTCCGCCTTCCATTTTCGAAACACGTACCGTGTATATCCCGACATAAGCACCCGAGTGATCTTCCTCGGGGCCGAACATGGCTGCCCGCCCGGACTCATCAGTCGTACCACGGCATGTCTTGAACCCCTCTCCCAAAAACGCTTCCGGTTCAAAAACCACTTCGGCGCCCGCCAGCGGCTTCCCGTCAAGCATGATCAGGGGAGACGCATCCATCATGATCGTATCGGCAAACCACTTCGTGATGCGCGCCGAGATTTCGTCAGCCGTCAAGGCCTTGTCACCGTCCGTATCGGCCCGTGGAAGCGTCAGTAGCAAAGACGGGCAATGACCGAGTTCCTGGACATCCAGTTTTCCGTTGCCATCCTCATCGTACGTTTCGACGGCAGCTTGACCAGCCGCATCGGCATCCAGGCTGGGTTTCTCCGGCGGGCCTAGTCTTCCCGAACAGCCGGCTAGCAGGACGGCTCCCCAAAGGCCTCCGAAGCATATGCGGCATAATTGCATGGCAACTGACTCCTCCTTATCCACTTGGTGAAAGACAACGCCGAGGCGCAAGCGTTTAGCGGAATGTGTCACCAGGAATCGCCTCTCCATCATGGCGGGAGCCAAGGTACCCGTGCACACTCGGATCAATAGAATAGCTGATACTGTGAACTGAACCATCGCAAAAAACCATGTTCAACGATCCCGAATGCGCACTACCGAATCGCGATGACGTAACGTCGTAAGATTCTCGATCTTGACGCGGCGTCCATGCGCTAGAAGCCCAACGGTTGGTATCCCAGTCGTTACCCTGGTACGCTGAGTTATTATCCGCGCCGTCGTCACCAGTCAGGTATCTGTCCATGGACAGATACTTTTCACCAGCAAGATAGGTGTTGCTCGTTCCATCACGGATATGTGCTGCCTGTATTTCGCTACGTTCACTTGAGATACCGTTGAAATTGGTTTCCATGAACGTATCGTTGTGAGTCCATGAGCAGTTGGGATAGTCATCCAAACACTCCAGCCCCGGGCCACCGCCCAGGATCTGGTACGTCCCGCCGTTGGCTGCATAATCCGTCTTGGCCAGAGTGCCAGGCTGATCCGCATTACGCGAACTTTCTTTTGCCGGATAACCAATGGCTCGGCGCCGGCTCGGACAATGAAAAATGCTGACCACCGACGATTTCTGCAGCCCCAATGCGGCCCGTTTCTCCGAATCGCCAAGTCCGGCGCCCAATTGATGAATTGCCTGCTGTTCAATATAGGGCAACAGGTTGTAGAAGAATCCGCCCGGCTGATGGGCGCCGAATCCCATGTCGGGATCGCCGGTCCAAAGATAGCCCCATCCGCTCGACGGATAGAAACCGTGAGTTTGGACGTGCATCAACGATGCCCGGCCGATCTGGTACAGGTTGTTCTTGCACTGCAGTTGCCTGGCTGCCTCGCGCGCCGACTGCACGGCCGGCAGCAGCAACCCAATGAGAATACCAATGATTGTAATGACCACCAGGAGTTCAACGAGCGTAAACCCCAATCGCTTGCCTGCTTGCATAAAGTAGCCTCCTTGTGCCGTGCCCGAAACGTGAGCGGCCCTGGCAAGTAACCGATTCGCACCCCCTCATTGTAATCCCAACATAAGTTCGGTCAACCACTTCGAGGCCGTCGGAACACGGAAATCGGCTCTCGGAGGTTGTGGTTCCCGTTTTGTGCATATGCGAGACGCCAGATGTAGATTACTTGCCTCCGTCCGGAACATTCACGACTCCCAGAGTCGTGCGACCGAGAAAGCGGAAGGACGCAAGCCCTGCGGTGTGCAGTTGACAGTTGTCAGTTGTCAGTTGTCAGTAAAGCGCTGACACGGAAGTGGGGAGTTGAAAGCGGAAGGGCGCGAGCCCTCCGGTCCCGGCGAGCAAATCGACCGGACGGCTCCGTCGCTCGACTCTCCGAGTCGATTCCGTCCGAACCATTCACGACTCG
Organism: Thermoguttaceae bacterium; assembly: GCA_040772845.1. Taxonomy (GTDB): domain Bacteria; phylum Planctomycetota; class Planctomycetia; order Pirellulales; family Thermoguttaceae; genus PWXP01. The sequence goes on along the minus strand of JAXGXG010000001.1, from coordinate 555,748 downwards.
GAGAGTCGTGCGACAATAGAAACGGAAGGGCGCGAGCCCTCCGGTCCCGGCGCGCAAACCAACCGGACGGCTTCGTCGCTCGACTCTCCGAGTCGATTCCGTCCGAACCATTCACGACTCGGAGAGTCGTGCGACGGCAAAAACGAACAGCCCCGGAATTGTCGCACACCCTTGGCCCTGTTCGACTGTTCGACAACAGGTGGCCGATTACCTTAAACCGTTGCTGCCATTGAGGTTACGCGCGATTTCCACGCGTGGCAAAACTCGGCGTCCGAGGCCCAAAAACGGGTTGTAACCTGTTGTGTGGCAAGGAGTTGGATATTGTCGAACAGTGTTTTTCAGGCGGTGTTCGCAAATAGGTGAGCGAAAACGCCCACTGTTTCGCTAACCTGTTATTTCAAAAGGACTTACAGCAGAAAGGGCCGGCTTACGGGGGCCCATTGGGCGCAGTCCTTCCACCGTTCGACGCAGAACCATTTTCTGCGACGGGTGGTCTTATGCGACCCGAGGGTGCCTGCATCTCCGACGCTGGTCTTAGGCTGCCAAAAACTGCCCGAGGAATTACGTTGCCAATCGGTCCTATTCCGCCGGCTTTATGCGACGCAGTAGCAGACCGTACGGTGCCGATCCTGTGCCATTGCCGCGCAAGGATCCCTCACTCCGTACGGCGGAACCCTCCGCTGGGGCCGCCGCTGAGAAGGACGTCCAGATAGGAACGTCCTCCGCACGCTGTTCCACACACGCCGCCTCACCTGCGTGCGGTTTTGCGGGCGAAAGTATCAGTCTCGCCAATCGCATCCGCGCGTCAGGTGGCCGGGCTTACGACGCCGGTATACCACCCCTATTCAGGTCTTCTGTTCGGCCTTACGCTGCCCACAGGCCCCTGTCTATAGTGGCGTCAGAGTATGCCGTCACCTTACCATACTTCGTGGCCGATGTAAATACCGCGAAGGAGGTGTCAGGTGTCAGGTGACAGGTGTCAGAGGGGAAGTTGCTAGTTGCTAGTGACGCGCTGGCGCGGCGGGGAAACGGAGTTCGGAGATCGCAGATCGGAGATCGGGACGCGCTGGCGCGGTGAGGCGTCGATTTCGGCATTCGGGTTCACCCACGCGTTCTCGCCTTATGGAGTACGGTGATTCATCACCGTTTTCGTCTCTTACCACACCGCCGTTGCCTTTGTTCTCTCCGGTTCAACGTCAGGCTTGGCTGCCGGACCAAACGTCGCGCGTGCGTTCCGATTACGATTACGAGCACGAGCACGAACTCCGCACTCGTACTCGTACTCAGCGATAGCGGTACTCGTACTCGTACTCGAAGGTCTTGCGCGGCCGAAACCCCTTCGCTCCCCGCCCATCTTCGTCGCTCGACTCTCCGAGTCGATTCCGTCGGACGCGTTCACAACTCGGAGGTCGGAATGCACCGATGCGGTCATAAATCCGCCAGTCAGTCCCGAAGGGACGTCGCTAAACAAGCCCAGGGTGGAGCCGATGCGAGGAACGAGCGAGGCGCAACCCTGGGTTACCAGAACAACGCAAAACAGAAGCCCGAAGGGCTGGCCCTAACTCTCTCCCCGCCGCAAACATCGAACCGAGAACTGCCTCTGTAGCACTTCTTCGATTACGATTACGAGCACGAGCACGAACTTCGTACTCGTACTCGTGCTCAGCGATAGCGGTGCTCGTACTCGTAATCGAAGGTCTTGCGCGGCCGAGACTCCTTCCCTCCCCGCCCATCTTTGTCCATCGACTCTCCGAGTCGATTCCGCCTGGACGTTCACGACTCGGAGAGTCGAACGACGATTCGCGACCAAGGTGGAAGCGGAAGGGCGCAAGCCCTCCGGTGAAGATCGGAGATGGAAGATCGGAGATGGGAGATGGGAGATGGGAGGAATCCAGTTGCTAGTTGCTAGTTGCTAGTTGCTAGTGACGCGCTGGCGCGGAGGGGGGGATGGGAGCGGAAGGGCGCGAGCCCTCCGGTGAAGATCGGAGCTGGAAGTTCGGAGGAATCCAGTTGCTAGTTGCTAGTTGCTAGTGACGCGCTGACGCGGGAGTTGGAAGCTGGGAGTTGGGAGATGGGAGCGGAAGGGCGCGAGCCCTCCGGTGAAGATCGGAGATGGGAGATCGGGACGCGCTGGCGGAAACGGAAGCTGGGAGTTGGGAGTTGGAAGATGGGAGCGGAAGGGCGCTGGCGCGGAGGGGGAAGCGTCGATTTGAGATTTCGGGCTTCTTTCGTCATTTGACTTTCGACATTCGTCATTGCACGGAACGTCTCGGTCCCCTGCCCGTCTTCCGGACCACGACACGATTGACTACAACGCGAAGACAAAGAAGAGAACGAACAGGAGGAAGCAGAGGACGCAGAGAAAGGAAAGTTGGCTGGCACGAACCTTCCACTCGTACTCGTACTCGTACTCGTGCTCAGCGATAGCGGTGCTCGTACTCGTAATCGAAGGTCTTGCGCGGCCGAGACTCCTTCCCTCCCCGCCCATCTTCGTCGCTCGACTCTCCGAGTCGATTCCGCCTGGACGTTCACGACTCGGAGAGTCGTGCGACAATCAGCCAGTCAGTCCCGAAGGGACGTCCCTAATCAAGCCCAGGGTGGAGCCGATGCGAGGAACGAGCGAGGCGCAACCGTGGGTTACGAGAACAACGCAAAACAGAAGCCCGAAGGGCTGGCCCTAACTCTCTCTGTGCCGCAAACATCGAACCGAGAACTGCCTCTGTAGCACTTCTTCGATTACGATTACGAGCACGAGCACGAACTTTGCACTCGTACTCGTGCTCAGCGATAGCGGTGCTCGTACTCGTAATCGAAGGTCTTGCGCGGCCGAGACTCCTTCCCTCCCCGCCCATCTTCGTCGATCATCGTCCATTCGTTCCTGATGATTTAGAGAGAAAGGGAACACTGATCCTCGCTAATCTTCACTCATCGGAGATGGAAAGCGTGTTGTCCTTGCTGCGACAACAAAGGCAACGATCCCTCCGTTTCCTCTGCGGCCTCCTGTTCGAGTTTCACTCTCTTTTCGTGTGTTTCGTGTCTTTCGTGGTTCTTGTCCTGGGCGACACTGGGCAAGCCGCCTGAAGGCAAAACTGCGAACTTGAGACACTGGGCTTTGCGGCTTTGTGTTGAAATCGTCTCTACTGCGGCGGCCGCAACGCTTAACGCAAAGACGCCGAGGCGCGAAGACGCAAAGGAAGACCGGCGGGCAATTAAACGAGACAGGTCCAATTACCCGTAATCGCTGACAGCACAGAGTGTTACGACGCACCCGTGCGATATTGGACCCGTCCCCTTTAACGCTCCGATACCGAGGTGCTGATCTACCCGGCCGCTTCGGACAGCACCGTGATCGCCGGTTTGCAGGTTTTGCCCGAACATGCATCTGCCCATACCAGTACCCTGTGGGGTTCGGTCTGTCTGGTTGCCGGTCTGGGAATCGCCACGGCACTGGTCGACGAACAACCGCGTCGGCGTGAAGCCCGCGAGCAACAGGAAGCCCTCGACGCACTGTTCGGCGGCACGGACCTGCTGGATGATGTAGAGGACGACGGCGAGGAACCGGAACCGGGCACTCCACCCAGAAACAGCGTTACCAGGAGCAACCTTGACAAGCCATTCCAGCGCCACAACCACCTGAGCCATGCCGCCTTCAAGACCGGCTGTGACCGGGTCTTCTCACAAGGCGACGGTGAATGGATGGACAGAAACGCCTCAGCGGCCGAATGCATCGATCCAGCGGGCGGTTCTTTCTCCACAGACGGAAGCGATCAAGACCATCCCCTGTGGCACAAGACGTGCAAGACGCAATCGTCACCGTCACCGTCAAGAAAAGCCACGGTCGCGGTAGTTGACAGCACGTGCCCAAAGGCGACAATCAGAGGTGTCCCGTCCTGTGCTTCCGTGAGAACCATGGTCCATACACCGTCTGTCCGAAAGCGCAATCTGCCTGCCGCCCAAACGCGACGCGGCTGGCTTTGGGCCGCGGTAGCCGGGCTGCTGGTGCTGTTGGGGGGCGGACTGCTGTTCCGCCAGGCAAGCGAATCTTCTGCACCGGCGCCGTTCACGGCGGTTTCTGCCTCTCCTGCGTCCCATTCCGCACCGGCCGATGCCACTCCGAAGTACGCCACGAAGCAGATCCGCGACTTCTGCGGGTTTGAGTGGGTGCTGGCCCGAAACCCGGAGGTTGCGGACGAGGAGCGGTCGGAGTTCGAGGAGGTTGACTACCGGCAGTGGCGCTGGGTCGAACTCGAACTGACCAAGCCGGATGGCGACCTGCTCAAGGTCGGTCTCGGCCGGCCTATCGCGTGGCTCGTCGTTAACGATATCACACCCGGCGCAACCACGTGGCTCGATCTTCCCGAGATGGGCGCCGTCGGCTACGCCACCGTCGTTTCCGTTGCGCCTTGTCCCGATCCCGGTCCCAAGCCTCATCCCGACTGCCGGCTGGTGACCGGCGTCTTCCGGCATTCCTCGGCCGATTGCGTGAACGTCCACGTCGCCGGTCTCGCCTCGCCCATCGGCACCACCCGCAACCACCGCTTCTGGTCTGAAGACCGCCAGGCGTTTGTCGAAGCCGGCGACCTTCACCCCGGCGAAACCCTCCTCACCGCCGACGGCACGCCTACCTCCGTTCTCTCCATCGCCCCCCGCCCCGGCCTCGAGCCCGTATACAACCTCGAAGTGGACGTCGAGCATGTGTACTATGTGGCGGCAGACGGCATCCTTGTACACAACAACTGTGGCGGCAACGTACGGGGTTCCTATTGGAAGTCCAATAAGCGGGTCTTCCCAACGTCGCGGACGACCCTTAGAGCCGACCGGGTGCGCGGCAAAGGGCGAGGCGGCAGAACGAAATGGCGACCACCAGAGGACTTTGATCTAAAGGTGGAGCAGGCACGGTGGATTCGGAAGAGATACGAGGAACTGGTCACAGGTGGGCAGCAGTATTCGCCAACGATGGCGAGAAACATCGTAGAGGGTCAGATCCTTCAGCAGGCGCGTAGTCCTGCGAGCCCGTTTCTCAGGAGACTTCTGGACGGGGTGTTCGGAGAATAGTCGTGACACATCCTATTGAATTCAAGTCAAAAGGTCGGTTCGTGCTATGGATCAAGGATATCATAGCCAGAAGAAGGAAAGGAGAATTGACCAATCACGTGCTCAGCATCGGGTACGATCCGCTGTCATGGCGTCTTTCCGCCGCGATGACGTCCGCGACTGAGTATCCGGACTGGGTGAAGTATCGGCGTGAAATCCCGACAACACTGGTGGCTGCGAAGGACATCTGGGATACGATTCACGAGCAGTACCTGTGCCTCTATTTCGTGCATGAAATGCCTTTAGGCCGGACCGTCGTTGGTGTGCGTAAGGGGATATGGGATTCTCTACCTGACGAGATGTTACCTCATCCCCGCAGTAGCTTCAAGGAGGTATCTGATGAAGATGCCGAAGAGTTGCTTGGTGATCGGATCAAATTCTCAGGCATAGTGGGTGAAGTTTATCTCTTTGGAATATCGTGTCGCATACTTCAATGAGAGATGAGAACAACGCGTGCAGTGGTTCCGAATGGCTCAGCATTCGGGTTCATCCACGCGCCGCGCAACTGTACCTGCGGAAACCAGGCCGACCGCAACAATTCCCTTTGGAGCCACACATCCCCGACCGGCTCGACGAAACAGGCCACCTCCGCGGCAGTTGACATCGCCTGCCCAACGGCGACAATCAGAAGCGTACCGCCTCGCGACCCCGTCAGCCCCATGCATCACATACCGGCAACCCGAAAACTCGACGTGCCTCCCGCCAAACCGCGACCCCGCCGCCTCCGGTCCGGGCTCTGGGCCGCGGTAGCCGGGCTGCTGGTGCTCGTGGGTGGCGGGTTGATGTTCCGCAATGCGGGCGAGCCGGCTGGGCCGTCCTCGTTCACCGCGGTTTCGGCCACTTCTGCGTCCCACTCTGCACCGGCCGATGGTGTGGCGAAGTACGCCACGAAGCCGATACGCGACTTCCGCGGTTTTGAGTGGGTGCTGGCCCGAAACCCGGAGGTTGCGGACGAGGAGCGGTCGGAGTTCGAGGAGGTTGACTACCGGCAGTGGCGCTGGGTCGAACTCGAACTGACCAAGCCGGATGGCGACCTGCTCAAGGTCGGTCTCGGCCGGCCTATCGCGTGGCTCGTCGTTAACGATATCACACCCGGCGCAACCACGTGGCTCGATCTTCCCGAGATGGGCGCCGTCGGCTACGCCACCGTCGTTTCCGTTGCGCCTTGTCCCGATCCCGGTCCCAAGCCTCATCCCGACTGCCGGCTGGTGACCGGCGTCTTCCGGCATTCCTCGGCCGATTGCGTGAACGTCCACGTCGCCGGTCTCGCCTCGCCCATCGGCACCACCCGCAACCACCGCTTCTGGTCTGAAGACCGCCAGGCGTTTGTCGAAGCCGGCGACCTTCACCCCGGCGAAACCCTCCTCACCGCCGACGGCACGCCTACCTCTGTACTCTCCATCACCGCCCGTCCCGGCCTCGAGCCCGTGTACAACCTCGAGGTGGACGTCGAGCATGTGTATTATGTGTCGGTAGACGGGGTGCTGGTGCATAACACGTGTGCCCGACAAGTGAATCCTGCAAGACTCCGTCTATCTGACGCTAGTTCTGAAAACATGGACCGGTTGCTTTCCAAAGTCCGCCGTGACTATGCCAAACACGGCACGCGAACTGATTGGACACATCCGATCCTTGGCGTTCAGGACCGATACGGCAATATACGACTCATTGACGGCCAGACACGATCCGCCCGAGTTCATCAATTGAACATGAAGTATTCTGAAACGATGCGCCGCGCAGGGATTCCGTCGCGTAGAATCGAAGTGCCGATATTCGTCGATCTCAACCAGGATTTCCGGCAGTTGCCGTGTATTAGCGATTTGCCGATGGCATTCTAGTGTTGTGGCCCCACGACACGGATGCTTTATTCGCAAAGTGAAGCAGACAGGCAGCACAGTGATGAAGAAAGATGTAGTCGATGAAATCGGCAAACTTTGGCGACTGGTGCCCTCGATGCGATTAGGACAATTGCTCTCGTGGTTACTATCGTCAGCCGGAATGCAGCCTGAAGACATTGGGGCCACAAGCGATTCAACACTGGCCACATTGGCAAGTGACGTGGTTCCCGTGGCCGAATCCTTTTCGTCAATTGATACTGCACAAATACAGGAGGATGTGCTTGCAGCTCTAAGTCGCGAATCTGCGCGGCATCCTGATATTCCGCTTGGCAAGACAGTACTGCTCCTGGCGGCATGGGGCGGCTTCCAGTGTCCTTGGAAAGCTCTGTACCACATTGAAGACGAATCACTTCTGGCTGGTGCGCAGATACCCGAAGAGATGCGATTTGATGTGGACCTGCCTAGCACTCATCGAGCGAATTAGGTCTGGGGTACTTTTCTGCGAGAATAAAGGTATCGCCTTTTTAGTCCCAGGCATCGATGTCGCATCCAGACTGGTGCACATGCCTGCCGCCGGCCGGGCCGCCAAACGAATACTCTGTCCCGCCAAAATCTTGGTCGGCATGCCCGGATGCTTTGTCGGCGATACCGAGGTGCTGATCTACCCGGCCGCTTTGGACTGCGCAACAATCGCCGGTTTGCAGGTTTCGCCCGAACATGCATCTGCCCATACCAATGCCCTGTGGGGTTCGGTCTGCCTGGTTGCCGGCCTGGGAATCGCCACGGCACTGGTCGACGAACAACGGCGTCGGCGTGAAGCCCGCGAGCAACAGGAAGCCCTCGACGCACTGTTCGGCGGCACGGACCTGCTGGACGATAACGACGATGACGACGCAAACCGCCTGAACCTCGGCCTTCCGTTCGGAATGGACGCCGAGGGGGGCGACTCGGATGCACCCTTTGTCCGGCATGACGCCCTCACCTCCGCCGCGTTCCAAACCGGCTGCGACCGGGTGTTGTCGCAGCAAGACGGCCCCTGGCGTGGAGTGGTCGGGAACCGGTTGGCGGGAACGCCGTCGGCACGGGCAGTTGACATCGCCTGCCCGAAGGCGACAATCAGAAGCGTACCGTCCCGCGACCCCGTCAGCCCCATGCATCACATACCGGCAACCCGAAAACGCACGCCGTCTCCCGCCAAGCCGCACCGCCCCCGGTCCGGGTGGCTTTGGACGGCGGTAGCCGGGCTGCTGGTGTTGTTGGGTGGCGGACTGCTGTTCCACGACTCGCCATTCGGCTCGCAGCCGCCGACTCCTGCCGCCACCTGCCCGGCCGGCGATCTTACGGCGACGTCCGTGACCGGCAATGCAGGTGAGCGCCATCTGTCTGCACAACGCATTGACACGATACAGGTGGGCCAACGGCTCGTGGGACGCAATCCGATCCGCGAGCAGGCGGAACTGGTCGAGCCCGATCCGGCCACGTGGCGCAAGATCAGCCTGTACATGACGAAGGAGAGCGGGCTGGGGCTCTGGATCGACCTGCTGCGGCCGCTGGCGTGGATTGACGAGCACGGTGCGATTCCCGGTGGTGGCATCTATCTCGAGATGCCCGACATGGGGGCGGTGGGTTATGCCCAGGTCACCTATATCGGCCCATGTCCACCCATCGAGCCCGGTGATGGCGGCGCCGTCGTAACCGGCACCTTCAAGCACCAAGCCGACGCGAGCAACAAGGTCGTTCACCTGCAGCTTGAAGACCAGCGCGAGTTGACCGGCGTCACGGACAACCATCCCTACTGGTCGGTCGACCGCGAGCAGTTCGTTCCTGCAGGCAACCTCCGCCCCGGTGAACTCGTCGACACCATCTACGGCCCCAAGCACGTCCTCTCCATCACCCCCATCGCCCACAACGGTTTTGTCTACAACGTCGAAACCACCGAGCACGTCTACCGCGTCGGGTCGCTGGGGACGTTGGTGCATAACTCGTGTGCATCGTGGAGTAAGGGCGCGTACTCTCTGGTCGGCGGCCATCACGTTCACGCCAAGGCCGCGTTCAAGAATGCGGCCCGATACAGCAAACGCAAAGCGTTCAGTATAGGTCAGGATTTCATGCAGAGCCGTGGCTGGAGCCACCAAGCGATGACCGCGAAGCAAAGGCAGCTATTTGACCAGCTCGCGCGTACCGGACGTCCCAACACTTTGAAGGAGCACAGCCGTATCGCAGTTGAATCCTTGCACGCTGGTGGCGCAACACGTGCACAGGCAAGGCGTCTTGTGGCAGAGTCTCTGTTGAATCTCCGCAAGCAGGCTCTTCGGGCGCCAACTAACATCCCGTGGAACTGACAACGCAACAGAAAGGCTCCCATGTCAAGAGAAGCACTAGATAGGTTTGGCAGATTCCTTATGAATGGCGTACGTGATCGCGCTATCCGCCATTGGGATATGGTTCTCCGCGGACAAATGAAGGACGACGAGTCACAGCGGCTGTATTCATCGATCATAACACTGTCGCCTGAGGCAAGGGCGATTGTATCAGAGGTTGTTCCTAAGATCGTGGATACGTCGCTACACAACTTCTTGCAGTCCTTGGATGATGTAGATGACATTCAAGTCGCAGTTGACACCGAGAGCGGACGAATCGAGAGCATTAGTGATGCTAGCGACGGACTTGCCGGCGAGTTGTATTCGGAACATGGTTGGTTTCGCCGGTTCAGTGACGAACGCCAGGAATAGAGGTCAAAGGGTACCTCAAAGACACCTAAACGGGGTCTTGATAGAGAACCCAAAGATACCCAAATTCAGTAGTTCCAAATTTCGTAACTTGATATAGGTGAACGCAAGGGCTTTTTGGTAAAGGACTTAGGGGATCACACATACCCAAGTCCAGACCAGGAGGTAACCCATGCGTTCACGGAAGAACCATTGTACGATCTCATGCCGCGAAGTCCACAACCGCGCCGGAGCCATTGTCCAGCAGCATCTCCAGTTGCAGGACCATGGGTACAAATGCCGGGCGTCGGTCTTGCTGAATGTCCTCTTTTACGCAGCTTCCCGTATTGGCTTCATTTCCGCTGCTTGCCGGAATCTGGCGGGCGCGCCAACACAGCAGACCGTATTCAACGTGCTGGTGGCGACGTTGCCGGAGTATCACGAACTGGAGAAGCGGTTGAACAAGGCGCTGGTGGACGGCCTTCCCAAGGCCGTGCGACGGCGCAAACAGACGCTGGCGATCGACCTGACGTTGATCCCGTACCATGGCGAGCCACATCGGCACCTCGACGAAATCTATCGCAGCCAACCGAAGAGTGGCACGAGTCACTTTCATGCATACGCCACCTGCTACGTGGTTCGCAACGGGCATCGTTTCACGATCGCCTTGACGCCGGTACAGCGCGGCGAATCGATGGAAGAGGTCGTCCGTCGCCTGCTGCGTCAAGCACGCGCCCAGGGCGTAAAATGCCGGCTTTTGCTGCTGGATCGCGGGTTTTACTCGGTTGCAGTCATCCGTTATTTGCAGGCAGCCCGCTGCGCTTTTCTGATGCCGGTTGTCAAACGCGGCCGCAAGCCGAAGGCGGGCCAAGCCGCGACGGGTACGCGGGCCTTCGCCCAATGGAAGAAGAGCGGTTGGGCCACACACACCCTGAAAGCGTCCAAGGCAACCAAGTACGGCAAGACCGCGACCGTCAGGATTTGTGTCAAGTGCGGCAATCTTGCCGGCAAGTGGAAACGCCACGGCCGACGGGCGTTCGTGTATGCGTTTTGGGGATTCCGGCCTGCCAGCCCGCAATGGGTGTACGAAACGTATCGCAAACGGTTCGGTATCGAAACCAGCTATCGCCAGATGAACGAGGCACGCATCCGCACCTGCACTCGCAATCCACTGTTGCGGCTGCTCTTCTTCGGCTTGGCGATGATCCTCCGCAACGTCTGGGTCTGGTTTCATTTGACCACCCTCTCGGAACGCCACGGACGACGACTCGCGTTACATCTGGAGCGTCTTCCATTCCGCGATATGCTGCTGAACCTGCAGCGGGTGGCCGAAGTGATCATGGGAATCACACAATGCATCCTCGACGTAACCTCCGGCCACGCAACACCTTCTGACACACCGGACGCTTTCAGCTAAAATTTGGAACTACTGAAATTAGATCTTGACGGATTCGGAACGATCTTCTAGGACCATATAGGTGATCTCACGCAAACGTCTCTGGTTTGCCTAGTTTCCCAATCTTGGCGAAAGGAGGTGACGCATGACGGCGTATGCGCGGAGAGGGATCGTACGTGAGGGGGAGGTGGGAATCGTGTGATTCGTGTATTTCGTGGTTCCTGTTCCCCATCCGCGGAAGCAACTCGCCGCCGGCCGCGCCGCCAAACGAATGCTCTGTCCCGCCAAGATCTTGGTCGGAATGCCCGGCTGCTTTGTCGGCGATACCGAGGTACTGATCTACCCGGCCGCTTCGGACAGCACCGTGATCGCCGGTTTGCAGGTTTCGCCCGAACATGCATCTGCCCATGCCAATGCCCTGTGGGGTTCGGTCTGTCTGGTTGCCGGTCTGGGAATCGCCACGGCACTGGTCGACGATCAACGGCGTCGGCGTGAAGCCCGCGAGCAACAGGAAGCTCTCGACGCACTGTTTGGCGGTACGGACCTGCTGGATGATGTAGAGGACGACGGCGAGGAACCGGAACCGGGCACTCCACCCAGAAACATCGTTGCCAGCAGCAATCTTGACAAGCCATTCCATCGCCACAACCACCTGAGCCACGCCGCCTTCAAGACCGGCTGTGACCGGGTCTTTTCACAAGGCGACGGTGAATGGATGGACAGAAACGCCTCAGCGGCCGAATGCATCGATCCAATGGGCGGTTCTTTCCCTACAAACGAAAACGATCAAGACCATCCCCTGTGGCACAAGACGTGCAAGGCGAAATCGTCACCGTCACCTTCAAGAAAAGCCACGGTCGCGGCAGTTGACATCGCCTGCCCAAAGGCGACAATAAGAGGTGTCCCGTCCTGTGCTTCCGTGAGAACCATGGTCCATACACCGTCTGTCCGAAAGCGCAATCTGCCTGCCGCCCAAACGCGACGCGGCTGGCTTTGGGCCGCGGTAGCCGGGCTGCTGGTGCTGTTGGGGGGCGGACTGCTGTTCCGCCAGGCAAGCGAATCTTCTGCACCGGCGCCGTTCACGGCGGTTTCTGCCTCTCCTGCGTCCCATTCCGCACCGGCCGATGCCACTCCGAAGTACGCCACGAAGCAGATCCGCGACTTCTGCGGGTTTGAGTGGGTGCTGGCCCGAAACCCGGAGGTTGCGGACGAGGAGCGGTCGGAGTTCGAGGAGGTTGACTACCGGCAGTGGCGCTGGGTCGAACTCGAACTGACCAAGCCGGATGGCGACCTGCTCAAGGTCGGTCTCGGCCGGCCTATCGCGTGGCTCGTCGTTAACGATATCACACCCGGCGCAACCACGTGGCTCGATCTTCCCGAGATGGGCGCCGTCGGGTACGCCACGGTCGTTTCCGTTGTGCCTTGCCCCGATCCCGGTCCCAAGCCCCATCCGGACTGCCGGCTGGTTACAGGCGTATTCCGCCACTCATCGACAGATTGCGTGAACGTTCACGTCGCCGGCCTCGCTTCACCCATCGGCACCACCCGCAACCACCGCTTCTGGTCCGAAGACCGCCAAGCGTTCGTCGAAGCCGGCGACCTCCACCCCGGCGAAACCCTCCTCACCGCCGACGGCACGCCTACCTCCGTTCTCTCCATCGCCCCCCGCCCCGGCATCGAGCCCGTGTACAACCTCGAGGTGGACGTCGAGCATGTGTACTATGTGGCGGCGGATGGGGTGTTGGTGCATAACACGTATGGTTCAGTTGCGTTTGGCAATAAGATACATGCCAAGTTTACACAACACCTGCGACAACTAACAGGCCAACGTTGGCTGATAGATCGGACTAGACCGGGCTTGAGAGGAGTTGACATTACTTTCTATCAGACGATTCGGCGCGTGCGCGATGTACGCGGAAACGTGTCACGCGGTTTTCGTCACGCAGAGTTGAAACCCTATTCAACATCAGGCTTCAACACATTTCTCTCTCAGTTGGATCGCTGGCGAACAACGGGGCTTCGGGGGAATGTAGGCTTGTTCATGTACGACGCTCAGGGCGCTATTTTCTTCGTTGGGGTCTACTGATGGCAACAGGCATGGAGCTTCTGGTCCGTCGCAAGTATCCGGAGGCAATTGCGCGGCTTCAGATCGAAGCATCGAAGGACAAGACAGACTACTACAAAATTGGCCCTATCTGCGGGCTGGCGGTAGCACATCTGTGTGCCGGGCACTACGCGAAGGCAGGACGGCTCTTGGATGACTTAATTGCCACTGCACCCAATCGAGTAAGCCTCCATTACGTCTATGCGGGCATTGCCCGCTGGCTGCGCAATGACTTTACGGAAGCGGTGGCCTACTGGCGAGAAGGGATGCGAAGTCACTATTCAATGTATAGGCTCATGGAGATTCCGGCTATTATTTGGTATGCTCAAGCGCGCCAACCCAGCTTGTGCAGCATAAGCGAAATCCATCAATGTGTCGAGAAGGCTCAGAAGCTGGCCGATCCGGAAAGCTTTGAGTATGCACTGGGGCGTTTGATCTTGGGTGACCCGTGCGAGGATGACCTTCGCAGAATCGCCGCAGCCTTTCCAAAGCAGGTAGCTGCCATCATGCACGCAGAGACTGACTTCTACACGGGCATAGCGAAGCTGCGAGGCGGCGATGAGGCGGCCTTTTTCAGGAGCATGCGATGCTGTCATGGTGTGCAAGGACACGCCGAAATATTCCACGAATGGCTGCTTGCTCGCTATGAACTGAAGATGCGCGCGAAAACCTGAGCCTAGAGTCGTCAGCCGCGTCGAGACAGGCATCACCGGAGAGGACAACACGGGTTCAAGGCCGACAAGCAACATCGCACAATACCACAATTCCGTGAACACCACGCCTCACACGTCCCTTGCCCGAAAGCGCAATCAGCCTCCCGCCAAACCGCACCGCCGCCGGTCCGGGTGGCTTTGGGCCGCGGTAGCTGGACTGCTGGTGCTGTTGGGCGGCGGGTTGATGTTCCGCCAGGCGAGCGAATCGCCTGCACCGGGGCCGTTCACGGCCGTTTCCGCCTCTCCTGCGTTCCATTCCGCACCGGCCGATGGCGTGGCGAAGTACGCCACGAAGCGGATTCGCGACTTTCGCGGGTTCGAGTGGGTGCTGGCCCGAAACCCGGAGGTTGCGGACGAGGAGCGGTTGGAGTCCGAGGAGGTTGACTATCGCGAGTGGCGCTGGGTCGAACTCGAACTGACCAAGCCGGATGGCGACCTGCTCAAGGTCGGTCTCGGCCGGCCTATCGCGTGGCTCGTCGTTAACGATATCACACCCGGCGCAACCACGTGGCTCGATCTTCCCGAGATGGGCGCCGTCGGGTACGCCACGGTCGTTTCCGTTGTGCCTTGCCCCGATCCCGGTCCCAAGCCCCATCCGGACTGCCGGCTGGTTACAGGCGTATTCCGCCACTCATCGACAGATTGCGTGAACGTTCACGTCGCCGGCCTCGCTTCACCCATCGGCACCACCCGCAACCACCGCTTCTGGTCCGAAGACCGCCAAGCGTTCGTCGAAGCCGGCGACCTCCACCCCGGCGAAACCCTCCTCACCGCCGACGGCACGCCTACCTCCGTACTCTCCATCACCGCCCGTCCCGGCCTCGAGCCCGTGTACAACCTCGAGGTGGACGTCGAGCATGTGTATTATGTGTCGGTAGACGGGGTGCTGGTGCATAATACGTGTGGGCCGAAGAGAGTACACCTGAACAACAATGCTGCCAAAGCGATCTTCGGTGTCTACGAGATCAAGGTCAAGGACTTCATTTACAAGTTCGGCAAGGCACATTTGGGTCGGGTTACGAGGTCAAGCGGACTACCAACCCGCTTGCACCAACAGGTACGACAACTGCGGAAGGTCTTTGGCAAGGAAAATGTGTCAGGGCGTGTTGTGGACAATCTAGGCGAGACTACGACCCAAATGGCTAAGAAGGTGGAGCACGCACGAATCCTAGAGGAGTTTCGGAAATCGGGATTTGTTCCGCTCGGTAACTGGAAGAGTTTGAAACCATGAGAGTCTACGTGACGCAAATCTACATTGAGGTTGGTATTGAGTATCCATTCTCTCACCGTTTTCAAAGGTGGATTGGCGAACAACTGAGCAAACGAATTACTCCGTCTCCCGCATTCGTCTCGAAATACGGCGATGACTATGACTTGACATTCAACATAAGCGCTAAGGCGACGCTTTCGGAACCAGAAGTGATAGGGCCGACCGTGTTTCGATCAGATAAGGACGTTGAGTACACGATCTTCCTGCCGTATGTGGATTGTGACCCAAATCGGCAAGACTCGTACGTTGTTGTGTTTCGCCACATTCTGGAGAGCGCCGTTGCCGTCTTGAAGGGCCTTGCAATCGATGTATGGAAGATCGTCGAAGATACGGATGAACTCATCAACGGACTATCCACAGAAGCGGGCATGATTGACTACAATTAGCTCCGGCGCCGCGGCACGCCGCATTGGTTACATGCCCAAAGGCGACAATCAGAAGCGTACCGCCTCGCGACCCCGTCAGCCCCATGCGCCACACACCGATAACCCGAAAACGCACGCCGTCTCCCGTCAAGCCGCACCGCGCCCGGTCCGGCTGGCTCTGGACGGCGGTAGCCGGGCTGCTGGTGCTGTTGGGGGGCGGATTGGTATTCCACGGCTCGCCGTTCGGCTCGCAGCCGCCGACTCCTGCCGCCACCTGCCCGGCCGGCGATCTTACGGCGACGTCCGTGACCGGCAATGCAGGTGAGCGCCATCTGCCTGCACAACGCATTAACACGATACAGGTGGGCCAACGACTCGTGGGACGCAATCCGATCCGCGAGCAGGCGGAACTGGTCGAGCCCGATCCGGCCACGTGGCGCAAGATCAGCCTCTATATGACCAAAGAGAGCGGGCTGGGCCTCTGGATCGACCTGCTGCGGCCCCTTTCGTGGATTGACGAGCGCGGCGCAATGGTCGGCGGCAGCATCTATTTCGAGATGCCCGACATGGGGGCGGTGGGCGATGCCCAGGTCACCTATATCGGTCCATGTCCTCCCATCCAGCCCGGTGATGGCGGCGCCGTGGTGATTGGAAGGTTCAAGCACGAGGCCGAGGCGAACGCCGGCGTCGTCCACCTGGAGCTTGAAGATCAGATCGAACCGACTGGCGTGACCGACAACCATCCCTACTGGTCGGTCGACCGCCGGGAGTTCGTCCCCGTCGGGCAGCTCCGCGTGGGCGAACTCGTCGACACCATCTACGGCCCGAAGCACGTCATCTCCGTCACGCCCATCGACCACGACGGTTTTGTCTACAACGTCGAAACCACCGAGCACGTCTACCGGGTGGGAGAGTTGGGGACGTTGGTGCATAATAGCTGTGCACACATCACGCTTGGCCTTGGGAGTAACATCGACGCTTTCACACGTTCGGTTCGTCGACGCGTGGGCACCAACGTCGAACGTTTTCCTTTCAGAAGTTTAACAAAAGCAGCGGATAGCATGTGGCAGGGAATACGTCGTGCCATGAGTGATGCTGATAGCATTCATTTCAACATGAAAGGCATGACCAAAACCCAGTTCCAGGACTGGATGTGGCGAGGCGGCCACACTTATGAACCGTATCCAGGAGCTTCAGGTGTCACAAATCGTGAGTTGTATGAAGTGCTGACTGATGAGGCATTGAGAAAGAAGGTAACGTTCTATGACGAATTCGGAGAAATCGACATCCCACTGGATTGGCTCAACTTCTGACGATCCAGACATGTTTTTGCGATTCACAGGACTTGAGGCTGAAGTCCTAACCTATGTTGCTGCACCGCACCGTACCGCAATCATTGCCATCAAGGGATTATCGCCTGGCGGCGACATGTTCGCCGTCTTACACGGTTGCAGAAGGTTCATGATGCCGGTTTCGTGGACGGTGGGGTGCCTTAGTGTTCGCCGCGAAGATCCCGACACAATCGTCCTCTCAGATAGTGAATGCAACGTTGACGTCTACTTTTACGCTGGTCGCTTGTGCAGCAGGAATGACGCGATTGCCTACTTCGGTGAAAGCATATTTCTGCGGCAGTTGATTAGCGAGTTCCACTCATCATAACTCGGGACGCTTTGGCGGGGCGCTTTGGGGTCAAAGAAAGCGCCGGTGAAAACCGGCGGGGAGTAGCGGATGAAAGAGCCGTACGGTAAAGGGGAGCGTTAAAGGGGACGGGTCCAATATCGCACGGGTGCGTCGTAACACTCTGTGCTGTCAGCGATTACGGGTAATTGGACCTGTCCCGTTTAATTGCCACTGTCCCGTTTAATTGCCACAATATCGCACGGGTGCGTCGTAACACTCTGTGCTGTCAGCGATTATGGGTAATTGGACCTGTCCCGTTTAATTGCCCCGAGTGGGACCACCGCAACCGGCTCACCAGCGTCGTGACCCGCGATGTGGCGGAAGGGCCCGTCACACTGTCGGTGGAATACGCCTACGACTACCTTAACCGGCTGGTGCTCCGCACGGTCGACCTGGACGGCGACGCCACGGCCTACGCGTCCGAGACGACCTACTTCGTCTACGACGGCACCGCCCCCGACACGGTCACGCCCTGGGACCCCTCGGAGAACGACTCAGACGAAATCGGCCAGATGGTCCTTCAGCTCGACGACACCGGCGTGCCGGCCCAACGCTACCTCTGGGCCGAGGCCGTCGACCACCTGCTGGCCGCCGAGACGGTGGACGACGGCGGCGCCGAAGACGTTGGCTGGGCGCTCGGCGACCACCAGAACACCATTCGGGACCTGGTGACCTACGATCCCCTCTCCGGCGACACGACGGTCGCCAACCACGTCACGTACGACTCCTTCGGCAACGTCACCGCCGAGACCAGCGCCGCCGCCGTCGACCACCTCTTCGGCTACACCGGCCGCCTCTTCGACGAAGCCACCGGCTTGCAGAACAACCTCAACCGCTGGTACAATCCCCAGCTAGGACGTTGGCTGAGCGAGGACCCGATAGGTTTTGAAGGAGGTGATGGGAATCTGTATCGCTACGCACATAATAGTCCGGCCAACTATGTGGATCCCACAGGGCTATGGGTGTGGCCTTGGGATCCCACCGCAAGCTGGAATCCTGTCGACACGACTAGACTGTGGCTCCCTGTAATCTGGGAAAACGGCGGAAAGAACGCGCTCTTCCCAGCAGGATCGCCTGGAGCCGTTATGATTGATGCTACCGAGGGGGCAATCGTCGAGGGGCAACGTGGCAAGCAAGTCTTTGACAATGCCCGCGCCTCTGATTACGGTGTTTTGAGCGCCATGTACCAATCGGGTGCGATTGTAATTGGTGATATGACAGGAGTAACCAATTTCAGTTACTGGCTCGATAATACAGATCCCGTCACTGGAATTCGTGTATCCACGTTCAAACAATACCTCAATGCCACACTGGGAACGATACAGTTGTCCGTCGAGGCTCTCGTGGGAGCTGAGGGACTCCACGGACTTCGTGCCCCAGCAAAAGCAGGCACGTTCGTCGATCAGATGACGCCGGATGAGGCGGCGCGATACCGTGATTACTGGGGCGGTATGCACGACACGTCTGGCTCATCACCGTTCAATATAAAGACAACCTACACAAAGGCCGGAGACCTCAAGACCGTAACTACGTTCGATCAATACGGTCGCCCTCACATGCAATATGGTTTCGGCGAAGGTGAGTTGCCTCATCAGCACCCGTTCACTTACCCAACAAATCCCCAGCCTGGAACCGGATGGGCACCTAAACGGGTCGAGCCTGGAGTGCCAATTCAATGAATAACTACATCTCCATACAAGACGCCATTCCGCGATTGCAGAGCGAGTTCAATTGGTTTCATTCGTTCATACGGGAACTGTATTTTACTACACTCCGTTGCTATCAGAGATTGCAGAATGACTCAGGTGACGATCGGGTTGGAGAGGCTTGGTCTCCTCGGGATTTGCGGATGGTTGTTGCCGTAGCGGGGAACCCGGCGGTCTTCGGTATTGAGTTTCTGTGTTTCGACGTGAGGGCGTTTTCTCTTCAAAGGCTTGATGAACTGGCGTTTGACTGCAAGTATGAAAAGGATAGTGTCAAGCTTGGCCTTGGAAATGCTTCTATCAACGCCGAAGACTGCTGGGTCATAAGCAAAGAAGTCCAAGTCGCGTTCTTGGGCAAGGAATACCTTGGGCCGTCGTTGCGGCTTGGCTTCGAGCTTCCGCGTGAAGATGCCATTGTCGCTACGAGTATTGACGAGTGCTGGCGACAATGCGCGAACTGCTCCAATGCCTGGAGAGAAAACCCAGAGGTTAGTTATTCTCGGTGTCCTGAGTGTGGGCAGCTAACGAATTTGCAGTCGTGACGACAGCCGCGGTGTCCTTCCGGCAAGCGTGAAAAACTTTGGCGGAGCGGGCGGGGACGGGAGGAATTGGGGGCTGGTGGACGGTCAGCCTGCGGCGTGAGCGGGAGACGGGGAGGCGGCGGCTAGCGTCTGGCGGTAGCTCCAGGGAAGCCATGCCCAGGGCTTCAAGGGCAATTCAAGGGCAATTAAACGGGACAGGTCCAATACTGTTCGGCACGAAGCGTAAAGGGGTCGGGAGTCTTTACCTTCTAAAGACTCCCGACCCCTCCCTGAAGAGCCTTCGTTGTCAAGGGAAGTCTCCGCGGATTTTGTCACTTGGGGATGCTTCTGTTTATGGGGAACCTTGGGGTCAGGCCGGTAGGGGAACCTTGGGGTCAGGCCGGTAGCAGGTATTAAGCTTGGGCGAATGCGGGGGTCAACTCCTGACACCTGACAGATAGTGGGAAAGGATGAGGTGGCAGGACGTCTTTTGAACACAGTCGCCATTGGCTTAATGCAGGAAGGGAAGGAACAGAAGGAAACGGAGGAAGCAGAGAAAGACATGCTGACGGCCACTTTCGTGTGATTCGTGTCTTTCGTGGTTGACGTCTTGGATTGCGGACGATTCGGGCTGCAGGCGGGATTTGAGTCTCGTCACCACCAACGGCGCGAACTACCTCACCGGCGCGAACAAGCAACTCCTCTTCGGCGGTGTTTTGTCCTATTTCTACTGGGCCGAAGGCAATCGCACGGCCCGGTTCATCGATGTGAACGCCAATGGCCTTCTTGACGCCGTGATTCTCAAGCGGCAGGTGAGCACCGGCTGGGAGAAGGTTTGTGGGTTCTTTGCTGATCTTGCCTCCTTTCTGCCGGCCTCTTTGCGGCTTCGCGGCTTTGCGTTGACGTTCCGTCCACCTGCAGCTCGCGATGGCCCGAACGCTTAACGGGCTCTTACTCTTCTGGGTGCAGACTACGCGTCTGGATTGAGGTTGGGCGCAACGCGGCGGACGGCACGACGGAGCGTGCCTGCTACTTTGCTGCAGTTTGCGCCCTGAAGCGGAAGAACCGCTTAACGCAAAGACGCAAAGGCGCGAAGACGCAAAGAAGACCGGTGGATAGAGAATCTTTGGGTCAGGGCGACTCTGCTTCCTCGGCGGCCTCCTGTTCGGCTTCTGATCTGCACGAACTTCGCACTCGCACTCGTACTCGTGCTCCGCGATAGCGGTGCTCGTACTCGTAGCCGCCCGCCCGTTCGACGCCGATACCGCATTGCAGAACACCCTCAACCGGTGGTATGATGCCCAAGTAGGGAGATGGCCAAGCGAAGACCCGACCGGAGTCAGATTGCATGACGCAAACCTGACGGCGTACGTGCAGAACTCGCCACTGCTCGGACGGGATCCCACCGGGTTACCCCGTGAGGGCCTGACGTTTGCTAGAAAACGTACCGCACACCGTTATTTCCCCACCGTTATTTCGCCGGAAACGGATTTGTCTTCAAACACCGTCCTGCCTGGTTGGAGAAGTGTTATGCGAATTGCGACAGGCTTGCTGTTGGCTGCGGCGACCGTGTTCCCTGCCGCCTTGGCCGCTGCCGATACCGCCGTTTGGCTGGCCGCACTGAACCGGGTACGCCAACGCGAGGGGATTCTGCCTGAAGAGGACGCGGCCGGAGCCGTCGACGGCCAGGTACTCGGGCGGTTCAGCTTCCATACGGGGCAGGACGAAGGCCCGTTCTGGCAAGTTGACCTGGGCGAAGTCCATGACCTGGGACGCGTGGCGGTCTTCAATCCGCACGTACCGCAACGGCTGGCAGGCTTCCGACTGCTGCTTTCCGACGACGGCGTCCAGTGGCGCGAAGTGTACCGGCATGACGGCCCGCCGCCGGTGGGCGAAAGTGCGGGGGAACCGTTCCTCGTGCCGTTGGCCGGCCAGTCGGGCCGGTTCGTCCGCATCCAGGCGCCGGGCCGAGTGTGGCTGCATCTGGACGAGGTGCAGGTGTTCGCGACCGACGGCCAGACGAATCTGGCCTTGAAGAAGCCGGCCACACAAAGCAGCACGAGTCGTTGGTCGACCTGCTCGATCCCAATCGCCGCGGGGCAGTGCACGGCCGAAAGTATGCGACGGGCCTGCCAGGTGTTTGAGCCGGTACTGCAATCGCTGGGCGCGGAGCAGCCGCGGTTTCGCGAGGAACTCGACGCCTTGGTTGCCGCCGCCGCGCCGCTTGACGATTTGCGGTGGGCGAACCTGTACGACCGCGCGGTCGCGATTCAGCAGAGGCTTGCCGTAGAAGCCCGAAAGCCCATCTCGCCGGACACCGTCAGCTTCGAGGAAATCGTTTTTGTCAAACGCAGGCCGTATTCCTCCGATCATTACTATACCGACATCAACAACGGCGCCAGCCCCGACCGGTTTGATCCGCTCAATGGGATCTACATTTTCAACGTGCGCACCCGTGCCGAGCGGCCCGTCGTCACCGCCGCCGACATGCCCGGCGGCAAGGGGTTGATAGGCAAGATCAGCCTTTCGTTCGATGCGAAAAAGGTCGTGTTCGATTTCCGCGAGCATCCCGGCGCGGGTTTCCGCGTTTGGGAGGTTCACCTCGACGGTACGGGCTTGCGCCAAGTTTCGTTCCCGCCGGAGGACGAGTTGGAAAAGGCGGCCCGATGGCGCCCCGGGTGGCACACCGACGACATCCACCCGTGCTACTTGCCCGACGGCAGGATCATGTTTACCTCGACGCGTTCGGAACACACCGTGCTGTGCGGAGGCTCGGCGAGTCTTGTGGCGCCCACGCTGCACCGGATGCGCGCCGACGGAAGCGGTGTCCAGCAGCTTTCGCGGAGTCCGGTAAGCGAACTATGCCCCCTTGTCCTCGACGACGGCCGGGTCGTGTATCATCGCTGGGAGTACATCGACAAGGGCGCCCGCGTGGCGAAGACCATCTGGGCCATGAATCCCGACGGGACTCGGCCGCAGGAGCTTTACGGGCTGGCCGACGATACGACAACGGTCTACATGTACCCCCAGCCCCTTCCTGGCAGCAACCATCGTCTGGTGTGCGTCGGCACGTGCCATTATCCTCAGGGCGGCTGCCTTGGAGCCATTATGCTGGTCGATTTCGGCATGGGCCTGCGCGTGCGCGGTCCGGACCCGGACCAGCCGGATTACGTCCAGAACGATCGAAGCTATCCGGTCGTCAACATCACGCCCGAAGTGTTCATCCGCCGCCGCAGCGAACCCGGCTGGTTCTTTCTGACCGATGATGGGACGTACGTCTACGATCGCGAAGGTCGCCATGGGCATCTCTTCACGCACCCGTTTCCCGTCAGCGAGCACGAGTTTCTGGTGTCGTACAAGCTGAATCCTTCGGACCATTACAAGGAGGTTCCCAACGCCTACGCGCTGTACCTGATTGATACGGACGGATCGAGGCGTTTTGTGCATGCCGATCGGGACCTTTCCTGCTGGCATGCAACGCCGGTACTCCCGCGTCCCGTGCCGCCGGACGTGAGCCTTTCACGCGATACCGAACTGGCGACGAAGGAACAGGCCCTGTGCATTCTCACCAATGTTTACCAGGGCATGGAAGGCATTGCCCCGGGCGAAGTGAAATGGCTGCGGGTCAACGAGGCCTTGCCCCGCTATTGGTCCACCGGCCGGCGGTGGCAGCCATCGCTGAGCAGTTCCAGTTGGAAAGCGGCCTTGTGGCCGCGTGTGCAGTGGGGGGTCGTGCCGGTCGAGCAAGATGGCTCCGCCCATTTCCTCGTACCGGCCAACCGGAGTATCTTCTTCCAGGCGCTCGATGCCGACTTTCGGGAACTTCAGCGCGAGCGAACGTATGTGAACTACGCCCCGGGCGAGGTGCGATCCTGCACGGGATGCCACGGTCAAGCGAACCGCACGGCGTCGGCAGACAGCATCAACCTGCCGATGGCACTCCGCCGGCCGCCAAGCGTACCCCAGCCGCAGCCGTGCGACCTGGCGGCCCACGGTGGCGACGGGCTGGCCGGGCAGGTGATCCATTATCCGTCCGACATCCAGCCGATTCTGGACGCTCACTGCGTTGAATGTCACGGCGCGAATCATCCGGCCGGCGATTTGCGGTTGACCGGGGAGACGACGCAGTTTTACAGCACCTCTTACGAACAGTTAGCACGCAAAGAGCTGGCCGGGCCGCTCATTTCCGAGTTTACGTCGTTCAACCGTGGCGATCAGGGCAATTACAACGGCGCGTATCTCCCGCCGAAGCAACTGGGAAGCCATGCCAGCACACTCATGGCGATCCTGACCGATCCCGCCCATCCGAAAAACGCGAAGGAAGACCATGCCTGCATGCTCACGCCGATGCAAAGGATGGTCGTCGCCCGATGGGTGGACAGCAATTACCAGTATTACGGCAGCTATTTCGGCCGCCAGCATCCGCAATGGATGCAACCCGACCCGAATACGCCTGCCTACGATCCAGGCGACTTTCGCCGCCGGCCCACTTTCCCGGAGGCAACCGGCTTCCTCGCGCCCGAATGGCACCGGTAACGACCGCTCCGATGCAGAGAATGAAACGCGTGCAGTACGCCTCCTGGAGCGGGGGCCAAGAATAGATGTGCGGCACACCTTTAGTTGCCCCACCTTTAGTTGGCCCACCCGAGCACTCATCGATGCCAGCCGCAACTACGATTTCATGCTCCGAATGCAGAGATTTGCACAACGTTGGCTGCCGAACAGTGTGAAAGACCTCCCGCCTGGACTTCAACTGAGATATAGGAGTGCCTACATGAGTGACCGCATACAGAGATGGGCGGAGATTGCTGGACTTCCCGAGGTTGCTGACGCTCGTGACTTGCGGGGATTGTTTCAGACTTTCCGGCCCAATGGTGATGGAGTTGAGGCTGTCTTCCACGAGTTGCCATTGGGAAACGAGATCTGTGAGCGAGTGAAGCATATCTATGCTGCAACCGCTTCGGGATTTATCGCATCCGACGCGTATTTTGTGCCACGACCAAAGCCGCCGTGTGAGGAAAGTGAAGCAATCCACCTCTTGAGGCAGCACTTTAGCTGTATCATTGAGATTGCACGGAAGATGGATGATAGTGAACTTGCTGAGTTGCTGTCTAGGGAATCCATGATGCGGGTTTCTTCGCGCGCCGATCTCAATGCTGATTCTGTGACAGACGACAGCCCAGATGTCTGGATTTACGATATGGTTGGAGACTTCATTGGGTCGCTCACCCCTGCGGACACTCCTGCTCTCTTGCTTCGAGAGGCTGTCTGCTCGATTGCGAACGACATCTTTCTGCAAGGCTACGTGCTTTGGCCAGCGTATGCGAGGTCGTGTGAGTTGGATGAACCATTTGCTGCGTACTTTGATTTGTGGAAGAACGGCGTGTCATACACGTATCGCACATCAGAAAAGTGCCTCTTCTACATTTCGGGATAAATAGAGGAGACTTTGGGGGCAGAGAAAGCGCCGGACAATACCGGTGGGGAGTAGGAGAGAGACTCTCGGGCACGGTGGCCCCGGGGTGATTGCTCACCCGGGGCTCCCGCAGGTCCGTACGTGCAGGATTACTGTATGTGATCGCTCAAGTGTCGTTCGACTCTCCGAGTCGATCCTCTGTTCGGAAGGTTCACGACTCGGAGAGTCGCGCGACCACTGGCCGGAATGCGGATGGGCAGGCTGGGCAGTGGCAAAGACGTTCTTGCTCTGTTTCCTCTGCGGCCTCCTGTTCCTCTTTCGGCAGTGGCAACACATCTACTCCGCTTTTCGTGTGATTCGTGTCTTTCGTGGTTCGTGCTCCCCAATTCGCTGACGAACACGGCTCGTAGGCCACGTGTCCCTTACGTTCTCACTCTCATCAATCCGTGTTTCTTCCGTGTTTAATCCGTGGCCCTGAATCCCCCCTAGCCACAGAACCCGGCGAATGCCTATGACGTTGGTAGCCACGGATGGAACACAGAAGAAACACGGACAAGCCGGGAGCATCCTTCTCTTGGCCCCCACCGGCACGCGAAACCGGGAATTCTAATTGTCGCTCAAGGGGAAAAGTAATTGTCGCCGAACACCGCTTGTAACATTTCGTAGGGTTTCTGCCGCCATGGTAGGGTTTGGAGCATGAGGAGGGGGGTGATGCGCATTGCATGTCCTTGCGTTTCTTCTGACGCTTGACAACCCCGCCCAGTCGGGTTAGACTAGTATAAGACCAGTCTGATAGGAGGGTTCTATGGAAAGTGTTGGTTCCTACGAGGCCAAGACCCACCTGCCGGCCCTATTGGCCCGGGTTGCCAAAGGGGAGCAGATTACGATTACCCGGCACGGGGTACCCATTGCGGTGCTCGCGCCGTTTTCGGGCCGTCCGCAAGCGGGCGTTCGGCAGACGATCGAGGCCGTGCTTGCCTCGCGCAAGGGGTGGACGTTGGGTGGAGCTTCCGTGCGCGAGATGATCGAAGAGGGACGCCGATGACCCGGTTTGTACTCGACTGTTCGATGACGATGGCGTGGTGCTTTGAAGACGAGGCTCAGCCACGCGCCGATGCCGTGTTGGCACACCTTGCCGATAGCGGGGCCTTGGTTCCTGCCCTCTGGCCACTTGAGGTCGCCAATGTCCTGGCCATCTGCGAGCGCCGCGACCGCGTGACGGCCGCAAGGATAGACGAGTTCGTCGGTATGCTCGGTAACCTCCCCATCCGGATCGACGATCAGACCGCCCAGCAAGGTTTAGCCAGAACCTTATCGCTTGCCCGGACGCAACGGATTACTGCGTACGACGCAGCTTACCTGGAGTTGGCCTTGCGCGAAGCGTGCCCCTTGGCCACCCTTGACGTCACCTTGAGCCGGGCCGCTGAGCAGCTCGGGATTGCCGCCTTCCTTGTGTGATCTTTTTTTCAGAAGCCGTCGTGGCGTAACGAACCTGAGCCTCTGCTGTCGTTACAGAGCAAGCGTTGCACAGATTTTTGATAGGGCTGGGAGGTCTTGCAATGCTGGGTGTCCTCTACTGCGTTTCTACTACTCCGTTGACCATCTGGCCATCAATATATACTATGCATCTTGTGGCAGCATATTTCACCGGCGTACAACTCACGCTTGCTTTTCGTGTAGTAGTGATGCTCCGCCCTAGACCATCACGCCCAGAGGACGGGAAGACAGGACAGGTCGGCTCTGCAGACAACCTCAATGCGGAAGATCGGGGGCAGGGCTGAAGTCTACACTTTGCGGAGAGAGCCAAGCGTGGCATACTGCCGCCGACCGTCGAACGCCTGCTGTCGCAACTCCGCAAAGTGTTAAGTGCAAGCCTGCCTCTGAATCTCCGCGCGAGTCGAGTGATCAAGGGCGCATGGGCTCGACCTGCAGAGGATGAAATGCGCGCAGTACGTTTCCTGGAGCACGGCCAAGAATCCATGTACCGCGCAGCAATCGCCACACCCTCTTCGTATACGTGTAGTAGTCGTGGCTCGCGTCCAGCGAGTAAAGCGTCCGGGTCGCGAGGCATTGAATTTCATCGGCCAGCGCCATAGTCTGCGCCCGCTGTGCCTTCAGGGGATACTGTCCAGCAGGTTCTGAATCCCTCTCGGGTCACTTCCGTGCCCTAGATTGATCACTGCGACCTCTGGTTTCCCATCAAGCGAAATCGCCTCTTCATCGACCCAGTGGGAAACGTTGTTCACATTGAGAAGGGCCTTCACCGGCTCAAGTTGCTCCACCGGCACCATGATGTACGGCCCCGCGTTCCCGTCTGTCGAGACGTAGAGCGGCTTGTCCGTTGTCGCGTCGTTCATCTCACCCTCCCAGATGGGGCTGTCACCAGCCACCTCTCACGCTGCCTCTCTCGTTTTGTCGCCGTTCCAAACCGTTAAGGCTTCTCCCGCTCGGTCCCGCCAACGGCCATGTGATGGATCCCCCCCCGACCGGAAGCGTGCGGGATATAACCGAGTTGAACTCAAACCGCGATGCAGCAGCGTCTATGGGGTTGCCATCGGCCGTTCGCGATCCATTTTACCCCAACGATCGGCGGGGAGTCAAGTGGCGGCGGCGGGGTTTGTGGAGCTTTCATGACCAGGCCGGGCCACGCGGGCCGACTGGTTCCTGGCCGCGGGGAAGAAGAATGGAGATGGTGAGGGCATAAACCGGAGCATGGCATAGAGTTACCGCGACCGCCCTGGAGAACGGGCGAGAAATAGGGAAGTGGGACGGCGGATCGCGCGGGGAAATGCACAGGCAATGCGCCGTGCGTGGGTGGAAAGACGGGCAGGTTTTGATCCGGTATGGCGGACGGCACGACGGAGCGTGCCTGCTACTTTGGCAGAAACGCAAGGACAGGCAATGCGCCGTGCGTGGGTGGAAAGACGGGCAGGTTCTGATCCGGTATGGCGGACGGCACGACGGAGCGTGCCTGCTACTTTGCACCCTATTCGTAGGTCAGGCTTCCTTCTGATTAGCGTCGATCAGTGAAGATTAGTGTTCCTGATAATCCCTTGGGGAACACTAACCCGGACAGGCAAGCCTGAACCACGAAAAACACGAAATACACTAAAGGGGAAACGGAAGGTCGCAAGCCCTCCGGTCCTGGCGTGTGAGTGGATGGTGCACGGCCGAAGGCGCAACCTTGACTAACGCTCCGGATGTGGTAATATGCTACAATAGAGGTGCATAAGGATGGTGTATGCGATATTTGCGGATCATTTGGGATCTGGTTGACGACATGGAGGGGAACATCCAGCATCTTGCGCAGAACGGCGTCACACCGGACGAGGTCGAGGAGGTCCTGCAAGCTGCCGGCGCCGAGCAGTTCAGCCGGTCCAGCGGCAGACCCTTGGTGTTCGGCTATACCGGAACCGGCCGCCTGTTGGCGGTGATATTCGAATGGGTGGACGAAGAGACGGTGTACCCGGTGACGGCCTATGAACCGGAGGAATGACTCATGCCTACACGTCGTATCGAAAGCGTCTCGCGCGGGCGAAAGCTGACACCGCAGGAAGCGGCGCGATATCGTCAAATGCGAGCGGATATTGAGCGCGAACAACCGGCGATCGACGCCGAGATCCGAGCGGAACTGGCCCAACAGCGCGAGTGGGCGGCGGTGTTTGTCGAACTCAAGCAGGTTCGTCAGTCCCTGGGGCTCAGCTTGGACGACATCGAGGCCAGGACCGGCATCGACCGGTCGACGTTGATGAAGCTGGAGACCGGGCAGCGCGCCAATTTCTCGCTCGATATGGTCCGCAAATACGCCCAAGCCGTCGGAAAACGTGCGCTGGTGACCATCGCCGACGCGACATCGTAGACAAAGATCATCGGTCCTCGAAGCACAACCTGCAATGGGGACATCAGATAGTCCTGCACGTGGTCCACTTGGCCATTCTGGCTGCCGCTAGCCCGTTTCGACGGCATCACGTTTGCCGTTAGGGCCAGCCCTTCGGGCTTCCGTCTCGCGTTTGCCCCCCCTTTTCCCGCCATCAGGATATCCACGACCTTGAGTATGCAACCGCTGCGCAGCTTGCCACAACCGGAGCAACCCGCCTTCGAAGGGGCAAACCATGCAGGAGATGTCAGCGTGTCCCGCACGCAACGGACTACCCAGGAGGCCGAACACTTGCGGTTGCTGGACCACCAATAGACGGACGCAACGCGGCCGACTACTGATGTTCCGCTTGATCGTCTTGTTCGGCCGGTACAAGTAAGCGCTCGTGGAGGAATTCGGGGGCGAGGTCGGCCCCATTGGCCCAAGCGATGGTTCTTAGTTCCGGATCGAGTCGGACGGATCTGAAAAGGTCCATGTCCTTGAGGGCCTCGAACATCTCGCCGTAGAGTTCCTCGGCCAAATCGACGAATCCCTCCGCTCCATCGTTGAACTTGAGATACACGATGTAATCCCGTTCGTACCGCGCCTCGCAGGTACTCCCGAAATATCGCACCCGCCTCGCTCACGCTCGCTTGCCCAAGAACCTCGCTCCAATTACACTGATCCATGACGATGGTCTCCTGTCCTGGGCCGGCCTAACCTCCGGCCCTTGTCGGTTATGTTGCCTGGCGATTATCGCCAAGCGGGAGACCATCGTCAACTTTTAACAATCAATGGGACGCTTCCGTCGTAAACACGGGCGCGTTGTTCGATGAAGTAGGCAATTTCATCGGGCGAGTGGTCATCTGAATTGATCCAACCATCAGTCTTGAACACGCCAGTGATGTCTCCCTCACCAGTGCGAATAAACATGACGCGATCGTTTTCACGATTGGTGATTATCTCTCGAATGGCACGAAACTCAATTCCACTGCACCACCGTTTCCGCTCGTAGTTCTCGGAAAGAAATACAACATTGAGGCGGGCATTGGTGTAGATTGTTTGTAATAGCGTGTCGAGTGAAGGACGGGCCAAAAACGCCTTGTAGTGAAAGTCATAAAACACGGCATTTAGACCAAGCCTCTGTTCGAGGCGTGACGCAATCTCGGAAACTAGATGACGCTCCTCGCCGGGAAATGACAAAGCGACCTGGAATGAATGAGCCTCAAGATTGACGTACGGGCGACGTGGGAAGGCCGACGGTGGAGTCGATATTCCAGATGTTGCAAGCACTTCCAGCAAGTCAACGTTCTTGACTGCCCAATGAGTTCGATGGAATTCAAAGCCATCGACGTCCAGTTCGAAGGACAGTTGCCTGAATTGGTCGAAGGTCAATTCCGCCCCCAACGGTTCAAACAATGCACGAATGCGAGTACCGCGCCGCGCAACTTCAGTAAGTCGAGCAAGTCGGACGTTATCATCAGTCACGCCTTGTTCATGGGCAAGAAGGGCCGGGAATGTGAGCAGCTCATTGGTACGAGTTGAAGGAAAACGAAAGAAGTAGTCACGAAGATTGTCGTCGGTATATTCAAGACAACGCGCCGCAGGCATTTCGAAACGATTTGCCAGGAACGCTTGCGAATCGGCGGACACAATAAGGTGATACGGCATCTGAACCTCCCGTCAAGCGGAACGCTAGCCTTGAGGCGCTCCGCGAACCGTGCCGTCTTCGGCGAGGTTTTCGGAGTCGCCTCCGAGGCTTTGTTCTGCGGTCCGTCTTCTGTGAATGAGTTTCGACACAAGGTACACGGGCAATGCTGTAAGTTGAATGGCTGCCGGGATGGCAACCAACCCCGGGAGCATCGTGGGCCAGGTGACCGACACTCGCCCGTTGTTGACCGAGATTGCCACCGACAATAGACGCGTTGTCCATGTTCGCACTATTTGTTCAATACACTGACTGCGGCGCTGTTCCATCTGGCTAGGTCTGAGACTGTGTACCTTCCTGTGACCGCAAGTTTGCCAAGGCCATCCTCCCCGCAGTACATGCGACGCCGATAAAACGCACCAAGGCCCATGAACGGCACAGGGAACATCTTCAACTTCAGAATCCGCGCATTCGGCGAGGTATCGGTGAACCATGTCTCTGAGGTTGGAAATAGTGCATCATAGGCCGCAAGGGCACGCGGTATTTCGTCAACTGGTATACCCGTACGTGTGGCCATGTGCGCGTATTCCTCGTCCTTCTTATCAAGAAGGATGAAGCCACCATATGCCCACATGAACCACTGCCAGAAAACAGGATACCGATGAAAGAATGGTTCATCCTTGATCCGCTCTATTCCCGTGCGGAACGTCCCAGGCAATGATTCGAACGAAGAAGAGTCGATGTCATGTCCCAGTATCGTCACTATCCGCGTATCCTTGGCAATGTCCAGCCGCCCACTTTTACTGAAAAGCAGAAAATCGGTTGCATATTTCATCAGCGCGAGACGCGCTCGATGCTCGACAAAGCAAGACATCTGGAGATCATTGTAGTCACAGTCATAGAAGGTTTGCTTGAAAACTTCATTGTCTACCTTGTCATATTCTTCGTCGAAGGGCTGTCCCTTCATTTCCGCGGCCACGCGGGATGAGATGTTCGGATGCTCCTTGTACTTGGAGCACAGATGATACATTCGCTCACTGATTGTCTGCCGGAAGAAGGCACCGCTGTTGACTGCGTGGAGATAGTCGGCTAGGGCAACGTACCGCTTGGCTTCTGGGGCTGATTTTTTGTAACCGTTCACGGGGCTGCCGGAGGATGAGCGCGGAGCCGCAGGGCGAGACAAGGGGACATTGAGAGAAGAACGCCGTCAGCTTCCTGACGGCAGCAGCGAGGGCGGGGGAACACCGTGAAGATGAGCTTCGACCGATTCCAATAGGAACGCGAACACCGAGCGGCCCTGCTGCGCGCAGGTGGCGACGGTCGTCCAGATCCGCTCGCACCAGCGGCGGCCGGTTTCGCTGCGCGTTCCTTGGGTGATGCGGCGGTCGATCACCACGAAGCGGATCGCTTGTTCGGCCAGGTTGTTCGTCGGCTCGATGCCCGGGGTGGTGATGAACTGAAAGTAGGCCTCGCCGTGCTTGTGGAACCGCGCGGCCAAGTTCTGGGCGTACTTGCCTGGCGGCACCCGTGTGGTCGCCACGCGGATAACCTCGGCGCGGGCCGCTTGAAGCTTCCTCGCAAAGCCCGACTCGCTGAGCTTCTCGCGGCGATGGATCACCGCGAAAAGGTCCCGCAGGGCTTCGCGGACTCGCTCGCCGTAGGCCTTCTGCTTCTTGTCAGAAAGCGTGGTGAGGAACTTCACGTCGCGGATCAGGTGGGCCAGGCAGAACTGCACCAGCACGTCGAACTGACGCATGTACTTGCGATAGGCGCCGAAGTAGTCGCAGCCCAGCACACCGTTGAACTCCTCGCCCAGCGTCTCGATGAGCACCTCCGAACCACGCGACGGCTTGATGCGGAACAACGTGAACAGTTCGGCACGAAAGCACCACGTCCAGAACTTCTTGGCGTTTTCCTTGTGGCCGGTCTCGTCGACGTTCAGGAACGCTTCGCTGGCTAGGCGCGCGAGCAGTTCCTCGTAGGCGGGCGTCAACCACTCGGTCACCTTGGCGATGAGTTTGGCCAGATAGCCGCGCGAGACCTTGATCCCGGCCACGTCGCGGAGGAACTTGCGGATCGTGCTAAACGAGGCGTGGCAGACGCCCTTCATGAAGGCCACCAGGGTCGTCAGTCGAGGGCCGAACAGCCCGGTCTTCGCGACCATCTCGGGCATGGGGGCGTAATGCACCTTACGGCAATGCGGGCACCAGTACGCCAGCATCTTGTGCTCGGTGATCCAAAGCGGGGTCTCGATCATCTCAGCCTGCTGCACGACACGTGGATCGGCCTGGCGCGAGAATCGCAATTCGCCGCCGCACTCCGGACACGCACCGAGTGTGTGGCAGAAGAACTCGTTGACCATCTCCGGTGGAAACTCGGGCCGCTCGTGTCGCACGTGCCCCGGCTGACCGCCACGTTTCCGCTTCTTGCCGCCCTTGCCACGCGGCTTTTTCGGCTTAACGATGTCGCTCGACGGTGGCTTCGAGGAAGTCGAGGAGTTCTTGCGTGCCGCGGCCAACTGCTGTTCGAGTTCGGCAATTCGCTCAAGCGCGGCGGCTACTTGCTCTTCCAACTCGCCAACTCGCCCAGCGAGCTTCTTGCAGTTCGGACATTCGGTCGTGGGCCGCAATTTCATGGTGCGAGACGATACCGGCATCGACGAGCAAGAGCAAGATCAATACGGGCCGTATCGCGAGAAAACCAGCACGCCTCTGCGGCTCGGGGTCTGCCGCCGCGAGAATACCCCAAACGATTAAGCCCCGTTCGGGGCCGCTACTTGACAACCCAATCAACTTCAACGAGAATTTACACTCATGCCGCTTCGCGGGGAATCCACTCAGAATGGCTCTGAGACCCGTGAACGGTTACGATTTTTTTTTGTGGATGAGATCTGACGCTAGGACTCTATCGAGCCAATGTGAAAAGCGCCAAATAGCGACATCAAGCTCTGACGGGGTTGTAGTGCCCGTTACCTCTGCAAGCTGGGTGCTTGCATCCTTCAGGTCTGGCAGCGCTATGAGTCGAATGGACAGGCCCGTCGCTTTGCCCTTGTAGAAGTCCATGTGATCCTTTGCCCTCGTTGCGACAAAGACCGCTTGGTCAAGCTGGAGATAGTGGAGCCATCCCCGAAGCTTGAACAGATCCGGAAATCCCCAGCCACCTGACTTAACTTCCGTCAAGAGGTAGGCTGGTGGCGACACATCGTAATCGGTGACAAGAACGTCCAGTTCCAGAACCTCTTCGGTCTCCCGCTGAACGATGCTTCTTTCCACATAGCGTCCTCCGACTTGGTAGAACGCTGACACAAACTCCTCAAGCGCTTTCCCTTCAGGTATCTCGGGCAGGTGTACTACAACGGTCATAACGATCTCGGATTACAGAGTGCGAACGATAGCGCTCACCTGCCCGGCGGGCGTGGGGAGGTATGACCCTCGAACAGCCTGCATGCCCGCCGGGTCAGGTGCAGCGCCTGGTTCGGCGTTACAACTCCGCCAACACCGCCGCCCCGAACTCTCTGACAGCAGCTGCCCAGCGACGGACGGTGCCCTTGTTGATCGCCCGGATCTTGTGGTCACCGCTGCCCTTCACTACTTTCTGCCGATCCGCTCGATGCACAATCTGGTGCCTCCGCTCCATGAGCGTCCGCAGATCGCCAAAGCGGGAGTTCACCGTCGCTACGTCGATCGAGATGTTCTTCAACAGCGAGCTTATCTCGCCGGTATTGTTGTAGTTGGATTGTTCAAGGTGGGCATGCACGGACTCAGTCAAGACATCTTCGATACGCTTGCCTCGGTGGGCTGCAAGCTCGCCCAACATAAACTTCTTCGGGTTTGATCCCTGCCCTACAAGCGGAATCTCGTCGAGAACCTTGGCATCGGCAGATGGTAGCTTCCAGTAGGCTAGGGCCCGCAACAAGTCCTCAAGTGATGCGTGGAGCAGGACGACTGCTGCCCGAAGGATATCGAGCACCTCGGCGCTTTTCCGCCCCTTCGCCTGCGCAAGAGGGTAAGATTCGTAAACAGCGACTAAGTTCTCGACACGGGCGAGGTTCTGTGCCAGGTTGTCGCGGATGGCATCAATCATGGAATCATAGCCTCCGACGCCGCCGAACTTGTTATTCCACCCCGATTACCCTTCCCCGGAAGGGCCATCCCAGAAACCATGATCGTAGCCCGTCCAGCGAGCTGCGGCAAGCCGGGCTGGCAGCATTGTCACGCCTGGAGATTAAGGGGGGGGATTCAAGGGGATTATGTCAAGAAGCTTGAAGAATGAGGGCAACGAACATGAAGTGAGTTGGAAACCCTCTGTCGGAGCGCCCAGGACATGCAATGCGTTATGCCCGGCGCATGGCCCCGTCCGAGTTCTGCCTTCGCCCCGCGCTGCCTGCCGCGAACCCGCTCACGGAGCCCTTCAGGTTAGCCCTTTGTACGATACAAGCACCACTCCAGCAGGCTCTTGGCCAATCCGCAGCATACAGAACCTCCCATTCCGCCCAACTTCCGCGTTCAGTTACGCGCCCGCCATTGGCGCATAGCACGTCCTTGTGTTTCCTCGAAGAAGATCATGGCACGCCCGTTCCCTCTCGCGGTCACGTGATACACGGCATTCCGGTAGTTCACTCGCGGCAATCGTGGCATGTCACCACTCTACCACATCGACCGGATCCCGCGAAGTTAGCATTGAAAGCCTGTCCCTGACCTTCCGTGATGCCCGCCTAACTTCGCCAATTCCACAGAGGGTCTCCCAGAGGGTTCTTTAGTTGGCCCAATATGTTCTGAGCCGGGGCACACTATCAAGACTGCCTGGATCATAGGTGTCGTTGATGAGCAGATTGGGAAGCTGCTTGTGCAATTGGTCTCTCGTTGCCTGCGGCATTAGTCCGGGGCTGACTTCGAGCGACCGTAGCGTTCGCAAGTTAATCTTCAGGCATCCTGGTGCCGAAATCTTCGTCTTGCGAAGTCCGATTAGCACGAGCTTATTGAAGTTGTTGATGTGTTCGATCCCGGCGTCTGTGATATTCGTCTCATCTGTCCACAACTTAAGGAGACTGCGTATTGAAGTAAGGGTCGAAAGCCCATCGTCGTCGAGTGAGGTACCTGAGAGATAGAGGATTTCAACTGCGGGTAGTTGTCGCAATGGTCTGGGGTTACGAATACCTTTGTCGGCGATTCCGAGACGTTTCAATCTCGGCAAGTTCGTGAGCGGGTCGAGCATTCCGTCCGCGAGTTTTGCGTGGCCGAGATGCAACGCTTCCAACTGCCGGAGTTCACCGATGCCCTCCATTTCCCGGTGCGTAAGTTCCACGCCACCGATGCGCAGGGTTCTTAGTCGCGGAATACTGCGCATCTCTTCCAGCAAAGGGCGGATCGCAGGATAGTAGTCAATTCGTTCGTTCGGTGTCCCGAGAATGTCCCAGTCGATCTTGCCAGGCGAAGGTTCTATCGACACCTCGAAATGGTCCGAGTCATTGGCGAGGGACACTCGGACCCACAACCCACTGTCGTCGTTGCGAGCATTGATTGTCCTGATCGCTGCCCGTTCTTTCTCATAGCTTCCCACTTGGTCCTGCAAGCCACGAATCTTCACGTTCAATTGGTGGGCGTCCTCTTCAAGCTGGTTCTTAGTCTTCAGAAGGTCAGCATTTGAACGCTCAAGATTCAGTCGCTCAACGTTCAGTTTGTCGGTGGCAATGGCCAGTCGTTGTTGGCGGACTTCGAATACGCCCGCATACCAGGCAGCCAGAATGCCAAGAACTGCAACGACGACTGTCGTGACATCCTTCCAGTCAAACTTACGAAGGGACGTTCGAATGGGGTGATTCAGCCGGTCGATTTCCAGCCTCACCTTCTGGAGTTCTAGTGCTTCCCGCTCGGTCGGTGCTTCATTGTGCGGTTCCTGATTAGCCATAGAGCACCTTGATGAATCCCCACTCGGTCCAAATGTAATTCGTTTGTCCGCTACGGAATCTTGCCGAGTTTTTCGGCTTTGGTGGTAATGAACCTCAATCTTGTGGATAAATTGCCATGCTCGGCGAGAACGCGCCGGTGTTGGACCGCCGCAGACTGCTGTGGATGCGGCGATGGCCGAATCCATATCATCGTGTATTTGAGCCGCGAGATTCTCGGCTGTCAAGTGGAAGCCATCGCGTTCCGACTCGCTGGGGAAAAGGTGACCGCCCCCAGAATTGGGCAAAATGCGGCAGCCTGGGCGATTACTACCTCGTTCTCGGTCGCTCGCAGGAGCGAAGAGTCGATTCCAGGCTCAGGCTTCTCGCTGTCCGGGCAATCCAGTCTGCATCGCCGCAGGGACAGCCGCGGTTGACGCACTGGCGGACTGTCGCCAGTTCCGCTTCGCTCTGTGGCTGATTGACTGTTGTCCAGCCAGTCGCCGGGCCGGGGCAGCGCCCATCCGGACAGGATCGGGAATGCTGCTTCTTCGATCTCGCCTCGTTCGCGTCCCAAACTCGACCACTGCCAGAGTCCCGCCCTCGCCACACGCTCCGCCCGCAAAGCGCCAGCGTTCAACATGCCGGACGACATGGCAAAAGTCGTCCTCCTTATCACTTGGCCAAAAGCGTCCTTGGGCCCACGCTCCGACTCAGGACACGGAACACCATTCCTCCCGGCGTGAATCGCAGTGGTCGACGCATCCAGATAGTCTACCCGAATGTCCCAGTCTCGCCAGTTTTGTGGCTGTCACCGTTCTTCTCCCCATCTTGCGGCGTTCTGCCGCTGAGGATATAGTATCTGAAGAATGCGTTTCGTACGACTCCAGGGGGTAGATCACGGTTAGTAGAATATGCCTAACCGCTAACGGCATTCTAGCCCCAGCCTGCCGCCTTTCCAAAGCAGACCATCGTCGCCGCCTCGTGATCGGTGACGTTGGGTGAGACGATCACATGAATGACGCTAAGGGTGATGCCAAACCAGTGGACTTGGAGGATATGGATGCTCTTCGCGCACACACGGTGGAGGCATTCAGGGAGATGGCGATTGAGGTTGGCAACACGCTTGAGAGGTTCCACGGCCCAATCTGGGCAGCGGAAATTGACCTCCTCAAGACGTTGATTCAGCTCTCGTCCGGTGCCCTCGTCCTCACCGTGACGTTCAGCGGAAGCATTCTCAATGCTTCGCAGACGCCAGGGTGGCCTTGGTTTCTGTTTCTGAGTTGGTTGTGTTTCTCGGTAACGACGGTTACAGCGCTTGGCGGTGTCTGGCAGGGCGCAGGACTTCGCTCTCTTTCGGCAAGACTCTACGACGTCACGCCAGACCTGTGGAAGGCGGTCGAGTCCAGCATCGCTACGCAAACGGACCCCTCCCCCGCCATTGCGCAATTGCTCAGGAGGGCCAGTTATGACATCAACATCAAGCCCTGCGAAAAGAGGTTGCGCTGGGCCCTCAGCGCTTCGTTCAGCACTTTTGTAGCTGCAATTCTTTGTCTAGCACTGTTCGGGTGGAAACAGTTTCGCTAGGAGGCGGCCGAATCGGTCTCTCCTCTTTGCGTCATTGCGCCTTCGCGCCTTTGCGTTGAATGTTTCTCGGTCTCTGTGCCGCGAGGCCCTCCCCTGCTCAACGCTAAGACGCCAAGCCGCGAAGACGCAAAGAAGACCATGGCGAGGGGCCGATTGTTGCCCCCGAGTATGCCGTCCACGTGAACGCCAGGACAGGCAACGCGCCGTGCGTGGGTGGAGAGACGGGCAGGTTTTGATCCGGTATGGCGGACGGCACGACGGAGCGTGCCTGCTACTTTGCACCCTATTCGTAGGTCAGGCTTCCTTCTGATTAGCGTCGATCAGTGAAGATTAGTGTTCCTGATAATCCCTTGGGGAACACTAACCCGGACAGGCAAGCCTGAACCACGAAAGACACGAAATACACGAAAGGGGATGCGAGAGATTCGACGGGGGGCGGGAGCGGGGAGTGCTGCAGAACTCATGGTCAGTGATCAGTTCTCAGGGACGCGCGGACGCGAGCGGAGGGGCGGTGTTCGCATAACGTTTTGTGGTAAATCGAACGAGCAAGGTCCGTGGCGGGAGGAAACACTGTCGAGACGACAGTGCCACCTGCCGACATTCGACATTGCGTTTCTCGTTGCGGTCACTTCTGCAGGAGTACGCCTTGGTGTCCACAGGGGACGATGATCTTGCCGTTGTGGAAGATGGCGAGGTCCGGATTGCCTGAAACCGTCCAGTGCTTGATGAACTTCGGATTCTCCGGATCCTTGAAATCCCAGAGACCAATCTGGCGGTAGATGCGGCTGGTGAGGACGACGAGGCCCTCCTCGGACGCGCGCGGGATGCCGCTGATGGAACTGCCGGGGAACTTCTTCGTCGGCCACTGCGAACCGTCCGGCGGATCGCACTGGCCTGGATCGAGGAAGAGATATTCCCGGCCTCTGGTGGCCAGCGCCTTGTTCTCCGAGAACCGGCAGATGCCGTTCGAAAGGAAGATGCGGTTGGTAACGGTGGAATGTACTTGCGGCTTCGGCTTCGCGTCGAGGTCGATCCAACGGACGTACGAATTGGCTGCGTTGAACGCGAGCCAACGTCCGCCGGCCACGGGCGCGTCCATGAGGTACTTGTCCCAGCCGGGACTGCCGCCCACCTTGACGAGCGGCCTTTCCGCGTTCAGGTCCTTGTCGTCGAAGACCGACACGCCGTTGCGGCGCGTGGAGAGCGCGATGAATCCCGGACGCGGCTTCCACACGCAGAGTGCGGGATCCCGCCTGTCGTCCAGCCACTTCCGCCGCGCGACTTCGCGGAACGAAGCCACGCCGTCCATTTCGTAGACGGCCCAGCCCTCGAGTCCTTCGGCCGTGTAGAGGCGGTTGCCCTCCACCTGCACGTCGAAGACGGTCGGATGCCCGGCGAGTTCGCCGATCTTCTCGAACCCGCCCTCGGGCCTGATCTTCAGCACGTGCAGGCCTGCATCGCCGCACGCGGCGTAGACGACGGCGCTCTCGCGGTCTCCGGCTTCCGTGACGCAGCGCAGGGCCACCGCGCGCGCCTGCCCCGGTTTTGCAGGCTTCCACACGTAGAACTCCTTCTCGTCCGTGGGATACGGCTCGCGGAAGTCAGCGTTTTTTGGCGGTTCTCCCTGCCGGAACGTCTCCTTCGCAGCCCCTTTCGCGGGGATGGCCAGGACGCCGCAGCCTAAACCTGCCACGTACACGCAGCCGTCGCCCACGGCGATCGAACCGATGCAGCAGCTCGGCCATTCGGGATGGTTTGCCACGGGGAACGTCCAGCGGTCGAGCACCTTCGGGTTTGCCGGATCGGAACAGTCGACCGCGAAGATGCCGTTGTGCGTCTGGGCGGCGAAGACGATGTCTGAACTGGCGCTGGTGCGCGGCGTCCACATGTCGAGCCCGCGTGCGTAGAACGGCGGGTAGTCGACGCGTCCGACGCGTTTCGGATCGGCCGGATCGGAAATGTCGAAGATGTCGAGGCCGTGTCCGCACCCGGACCCCGCGTCGACCTTGCCGAACGCGCGGAGCTCCGGCGTGTCGACGGCCTTATAGGTGAGCGTGGCAAGGTCGCGGTTCTTCGCGTGGTGGCCCGTGGCCGCGTAGAGGTAACCGCCCTTCAGCCATACGCCGTCGCCGTAGCCGTAGAGGTCCACATGCGCAACCTGCCGGATGTTCCTCATGTCGCGTGCGTCGAACACGGTGAGCTTGCCCGCGCCCCAGTCGCCGGAATAGACGTAGCCGTCGCGATACTTGACGCTCTGACTCTCATCCGTCTTCCGCATTGCGATGTGGGCGGGATGGTCCGGATCCGAAACGTCGATGAACTCCACGCCGTTCTGACGCTGGCCAAGGAAGGCCACGTTCCCCGCCACGTCCACGCCGGTGGCGAGCTCGCAGCAGTCGAAGCGGGACCGGATGCGCGGCCTGTGCGGATCTGTGGCGTCCACAATCCAGAACCCGGACTCGCGGGTGGCCACGTACGCCATGCCCTTCTGGGACGCCACCTGGCGGATAGCGCCGAAGCCGGAGACGCTTCCGAGCATCCTCGGCACGAGCGGTTCCGTCACGTCGTAGACCACCAGCGACTGTCCGCAGCCTGCATAGAGCACATCTCCTTCAAGGCAGAGCGCCATGGCCTGGTCGCCCGCGCCGTCCACCTTCACGGGCGGCCCGAATACGTCGCCGCCGAGCGCAACTGCCCCGACCCCCACCACGGCCAGAAATACGATTCTCTTCACGTTCGCTCCCTTAGGTTGCGTGCCGGTCGCCGGCGCACGCGTCCGTGCAAGTTCGTTCGATTCGGCCGAAGGATTTCCACGCCTCGCGTTGGTCGATCGGGTACGGCGCGCCCGTGCGCACGACTGACCGGAATTCTGATTCCTGCATTCTGTATTGAGTCTACCCCGGAAGGCAGGGCGAAACAAGGCGCTGAGAAGCGGATTGAAGGTGGGCGAATTATAACTCAACCTGAAAAAGCTCTTACCGACCTTGCGCCGGTGGCGGCGTTACGCTTAATGCAAAGACGCCAAGGCGCGAAGACGCAAAGAAGACCGACGGATACTGAAGCCCCGGGGATTGGACGAAGAGCCACGGATGAAACACGGACGGAACACGGATGAGCAAGAAGAAGATGTCTCGCCGGGAGCCCGAGCACGCGCGGACGCGATTGGTTGGGCGAGGGACGCGGCCGGTGGTAGTTGCCCCGTACTCCGGCGAGTTGGGCGGTTGTGCCGAGTACCCGTCGAACGACTCATCCCTAACTGCTCGCCTGTTTCGACGCGCCTCTTTGGCGGCTCCCGCGACGGGGAAGGTGGGTGGGATTGGCGAATGCCGGCCCGGGAGATGGTTGCCAACCGGGTGTTTTCAGCATATACTGTATCGCGTGCGTGATGATCATGAAGAAGCGAGGTATTGGAACATGAGTACATTCACTCTAGCCGTGGAGTTCCCCGAGGAATTGCGGCACCTTGGATACACCGAGGCCGAAATCCGCGAGCAAGTGCCCGTTCTTCTGGTTCTGAAGCGGTATCGTGAGGGAGTCATTTCTTCGAGCAAAGGGGCAGGTATTCTGGGGCTCTCACGTCGTGAGTTTCTCGATCTACTCCGCCAAGAAGGCATCCCGGTGTACGACCCGACCGAACGAGAACTGGACAATGAAAAGACGGTCAGGTTCTGACCCGGTATGGCCGACGGCGCGAGGGCGCGTGCCTGTTACTTTGGCACATCGATATTCTATCCGGCGTGCATCCAAGCCGGCCGCTCGCTATTGCTGGTCCTGCGGCCCCGGGCCGAACTCGGCCCAGATTCGCGCGAGGATGCTGCCGGTGAGCATGCACCCGAACGTATAGAGAGCGGGCGGGATGGCAGCGGTTGGATCGTCCGGAAAGATGGTCAGAACGATGTAGGCGCCAAGGCCGGCGTTCTGCATGCCGACTTCCAAGGTCAACGCACGACGCATGGGCCGGTCCAAACACAAAGCCCGGCCGCCGAGATCGCCTGCAAGGTAGCCGCCGAAATTGATCAACAACAGGGCCAGATAGACGGCCGGGTCGGAGTGCAGTAGCCGATCCCGGTTGAGCCCCACCACCATGGCAATGATCCAGAGGATGACCAGATTGGCGATCATCGGCCCCCATAGCCGTGCATTCCGCTGCCATGCACTCCAGAATCGCGAAAGGCTGTAGCCAGTGAGCACGGGCAACACCACGGTCAACAGCAGGTTGACGCTTACCTGTCCGGCAGGAAACGCCTGCCATTGCCCCAGGGTCAGTTTTAACGTAAGCGGGACCATGATCGGAGAGAGCAGCGTGGACATGGTCGTGAGGCTGACCGAATAACATACGTTCGCCCGGGCAGCCAGCGAGAGCACGTTCGATGCCATCGCACCCGGTACGCATCCGACCACGGTCACCCCGACCAGTGCAGGCCCTTCGAAACCAAACGCCCAGGCCGTCGCAAAGGCCAGCAGGGGCATGGCTGCGTACTGCACCACGGTGCCGCCCAGCACGGTCGGCCAGCGGCGCGCCACCTGCACCACCTCGTCGCGGGGCAGAAGCGATCCGATGGCGAGCATGGTCACTGCAATGAACAGGTCCAAGGCCGGCTTGGCATCCACAAACGGGTCGAACGCAGCCACCCCCCATTTAGGCCAAATCATAGCCACCAGGCTCAGCAGGACCAGCCAGACAATCAACCCGCGTTCCAAAACACGGGACGCGGCAGCGACGAGTTTCTCGTAAGTCATTATACCACAGGGGGTTGCGCGGTTGACAATTGGGCTTTGTACCGATAGCGTTATTTGCGATACTTCGTATTCGATGGGGCAATTGACGAGACTCGCCTGCCCCATCGCTAAGTATTGCTTAGCCCGGATTATTCACGATAGGTAGGGTGGGTCAAACAAGCCGCTTCCTTGGTGGGTCATCGGTCGCCGGCGCCGGCGTTTTTCCAAGCGGCGGGTTGGAAATCAGTTCGGTTGCGGCTTGTGCGGACCCACCAATGATTTACGCGACCTTGACCCACCCTACGTAGATGAGTAATCCAGGTTAGCATCCACCGCTCGATTCTAACGGGAAGGAACCCGCATGACAGCCAGCCGGACGCGTCAAATCTTCTTTTCCGTGGGCGAGCCGAGTGGCGATGTGCATGCGGCGAACCTGATCCGGGCCCTTCGGAAGCGATGCCCGCAGATCGAGACGGTCGGCTACGGCGGCCCGCGCATGGCCGAGGCCGGCTGCCAGTTGCATACGGACCTGACCGCGTTGGCGGTGATGTGGTTCGGTCGCGTGCTGTTGAATCTGCACAAGTTCTGGGGGCTCGTGAGTCGGGCCGATCGCTATTTTCGCCATCAGAAGCCCGACGCGGTCGTCCTGGTCGATTATCCAGGCATGAACTGGTGGATCGCCTGGCGCGCGAAGCGGCACAACATTCCGGTGTTCTACTATTCGCCGCCGCAATTGTGGGGCTGGGCCCCGTGGCGAGTGAAGAAGATGCGTCGGAACGTGGATCACGTGTTGTGCTGCCTTCCTTTCGAGCAGGCGTGGTTCCGCCAGCGTGGCTGCAATGCGACGTTCGTCGGCCACCCGTTCTTCGACGAGGTGCGTCAGCACTCGCACGACGAGGCTTTCCTTGACTCGTATGGGAAACGGCCCGGGCCGCTGGTCGTCATTCTGCCGGGCTCGCGTACGCAAGAGGTGAAGAGTAATCTGCATTGGTTCATCAAGGCGGCCGGTATGGTCGAAGAGGCCGTACCGGGCGTTCGATTTGCGATTGCCGCCTTCAAACCGAAGCAGGCGGAACTGGCCCGCCGCCAGTTGACCACGGCCGGGCTGACTGCCGACGTGTTCGTGGGCAAGACTCCGGAACTGATGCGTCTGGCCGACTGCTGCATGGCCGTCTCGGGCAGCGTTTCGCTGGAACTGCTCTACCACGCCAAGCCGACGGTCGTCTTGTACTGGATCAGCCGATTGGCCTACCGCGTGCAGGAGTTCTTCCGAACAGTGAAGTACATTACGCTGGTCAACCTGCTATCGACCGGCCAGATCGAATCGGACGACCTCACGCCGTTCGATCCCGCCCAACCCGATGCCGATAAGGTCCTGTTCCCCGAATACCTGACGTGCGAAGACAAGTCCTGGCGGGTGGCGTCGCACATAATCGAGTGGCTGACCGATCCGGCGCGGCGTATGGCTCGGGTGAAGTCGCTCGAAGCGCTACGCGAGCAGGTGGGGCACGGCGGCGCGTCGCAGCGGGCCGCCGAGTACATTCTTGCGGCACTCCCGGCGGCCCCCCCTGCCCTGCCCCGCCCCCATTTCCGCCATCGCGAAGCCGCGGTAAGCTTCCAAGACGGAACCTGAGGGGTTTTTCCATGTCGGTTATCGATCTCAAACGCTACGGCCCGCAGGGCGCCGACCTGCCGGTGCCCCTGAAGGCCGCGCGCCGCTACTGCCGCCGACTGACCCGGTCGCACTACGAGAACTTCACCGTAGCCCACCTGCTGTTGCCACGGAAATTACGGCAGCACATGGCAAACGTCTACGCCTACTGCCGCTGGGCCGACGATCTGGCCGACGAGTCGGACAACCGGCAGCGGAGCATGGCGCTTCTGAACTGGTGGGAGCAGCAGTTACGGGCATGTTACGCAGGTCAGGCACGGCACCCGGTCTTCGTCGCGTTGGCCGAAACGATCCGAACCTTCGACTTGCCCATCGATCCGCTGGTCGACCTGCTCGTTGCATTCCGCCAGGACCAGCGCGTCAGCCGCTACGAGACGTTCAACGACCTGCTG
This sequence comes from Thermoguttaceae bacterium, assembly GCA_040772845.1. GTDB lineage: Bacteria > Planctomycetota > Planctomycetia > Pirellulales > Thermoguttaceae > PWXP01. The sequence goes on along the minus strand of JAXGXG010000001.1, from coordinate 511,182 downwards.
GGCTACTGCCGCTATTCGGCCAACCCGGTCGGCCGGATTGTTCTGCACCTGGGGCAATGCGCCACGCCCGGCCGCATCGCGCTGTCCGATCGGATTTGCACCGGCCTGCAACTGGTGAACTTCTGGCAGGACGTGGCCGGCGATTACGATCGCGGCCGCATTTATCTTCCGCAGTTCGAATGCCGTCGTTTTGGCTACAAGGAATCGGACTTCGCCGCCCGAAACGCCAGCGATGCCTTCCGACGCCTGCTGGCCTCGCAGGTGGAACACGCGGAGGGTCTGCTGCGACAGGGCGCGGCCCTGATCCCGCAAATGCCGCATGAGTTGCGTTTGCAGATTGCCCTGTTCGTCGAGGGCGGTCTGGCTGTGGCCGACGCCATTCGGCGGCGGCAGTTCGATGTCTGGACCGAAAGGCCACGTCTCTCTACAATCGACAAATTGCGGCTGTTCGCCCGCTGCTGGTGGACCTTGCCGCGTGGCCGCACGAACGAAAGCGAAACATGAGCCGCCCCATCGATTCCCTGCAAGCCAGTTACAATGCATGCCGCCGCATCGGGCGTGGTTCGCGTTCGAACTTGTATTTCGGTTTTCCATGGCTGGAAGGCGCACGGCGCCACGGCATGGATGCTCTGTATGCGTTCGCCCGCCTGACCGACGACCTGGCCGACTCCGACCTGCAGGTCGATGAGCGCCGCCGCCAACTTACCAACTGGCGGCAGGCCTTGGAAGGCGCATTGGGAGCCCCCGGCCGGACTTCCTCCGAGGCCCCCGGTGCAGCATCCTCGTCTGGAACAAACGATCCAGAGGATGCCTACGGCCTCATGCCTTCGATTGCCGCAGCAATAGCCCTACCGGCAGTGACCGATATGGTCCAACGGTTCTCGGTTCCGCCACGGCATCTATTCGCATTGATCGACGGCGCCGAGATGGACCTCGACCGCAATCGATACGAAACGGCCGAAGACCTGGAGGCGTATTGCCGCTGTGTCGCCTCGTCCATCGGGCTGACGTGCGTTCACATTTGGGGCTACCACGACGATGCCGTTTTTGCCCCGGCCGAGAAGTGCGGGATTGCGCTGCAATGGACGAACATCCTGCGCGACGTGAAAGAAGACCTTGCACGCAACCGCGTCTACCTTCCGCAAACCGATCTACGAAAGCACCAGGTCACCGAAGCCGACCTGCGTGGCGGCGCGGCCGATGCCCGTTTCCACAGCCTCATGGCCGACATGATCGATCGCACCAAGACGTACTACCGCGAGGGGTTCCCGGTTCTTCAGTGGCTCGAACCGGACGGCCGGCGCATGTGTGGCGTGATCCTGGACCGGTATCGGGCCCTGCTCGACGCCATCGAACGGCGCCCGGAGGTCGTCCTGCAACGGCGTATTCACCTGCCGGTAGGAACCAAGGCCCGGCTAACCCTGCGCTGGTTCTTTCGCGGTCGCACCGCAATGCCGCGTGGCTGCGTGGCAAGCCGGGCGCGAAACGAAAATATAGTGTGAGCTAAACTCCATGGCCAGGAGACCTGCTTATGGGACTCGGAATCGACCCCAAGAACGATTACGCGTTCAAGTGCGTGTTCGGCAGCGAGCATCACACTCGCATCCTTGTCCACCTGCTGAACGCCGTGCTCGACCCGCCGCCAGGCCTTCGCGTCGAGAGCGTGGTGATTCTCAATCCCATTGTTGAGCCGCAGAACCTTGATGAGAAGATGTCGATTCTCGACATTCGAGCTCGGGACCAAAGCGGCCGGCAATTCGACGTCGAAATGCAGATGGCATCCCACCCCGGCCTGCGGGACCGCTTTTTGCTCTACTGGGCAAGGCTGTACGCAAATCAGTCTCAGGCAGGTGAGGGGTACGACTTGCTCAATCCAGTCGTCTCCATCTGCTTTCTCGACTGGCGACTCTTCCCCCAAACAGACAGGTACCGCTTGCTGTTTCAGGTGCAGGAGTCGGAAACCAAGCTCGTATTTTCGGAGCATCTGGCCATTCACGTTTTCCAGTTGCCAAACTTCAAGAAGGGCTCCGACGAGCTGACCGATTCGCTTGACAGGTGGCTGTATTTCTTGAATAATGGAGAAGGACTGAGTCCCGACAGTCTTCCAGAATCGATACGCATTCCGGAGGTGGAGGAAGCGATGAGTGTCTTGAAAGCCCTGACTGAAGAAGAGCGAGAATGGCACCGTTATTTCGACCGCGAGAAAGCACGTCGCGACGCCCTGAACTGGCAATTATCGCTTGAGCGCGCCCAGGCCGAAGTCGAGCGTGCCCAGGCCGAAGTCGAGCGTGCCCAGGCCGAAGTCGAGCGTGCCCAGGCCGAAGCCGAGCGGGCCCAGGCCGAAGCCGAGCAGGCGGAAGCGCAAGCCGAGCGGGTCGAAGCTGAGGCCGAAGCCAGAGCCGAGAGAGTCATGGTGGAAGGGTTGGTTGGGCAAGTGCGATTGTGCGAAGAACTGCTGAACCTCCCGCCCATTCCGGACGAACAGCTTCATGCCATGCAGCCGGACGACCTCCGGCAACTGGTCGGCCAGCTCCGGCACTCGCGCGATTGATAGCCCCAAAGGGCTTCCAGAAGCCGCTTTGGCAGGCATGGCAGGCGGTGTGCTTCGCAGGTCATTCCAGGCGGCCAGATTGCCCGACCTCATGGCGTGACGTATGAAGACCGTTCCGCGGTACGGTCACGCTCCCCAACCCTCCGTGCGAGCAAACGCCACACCATGCTGCCATCCCACGCTTCTCCCCACGTTGGCATCGTCGGCGGTGGACTGTCCGGTTTGGCCGCGGCCGTCGCCTTGGCAGAACACGGTTGCCAGGTGGACATCTTCGAACAGCGGAAGCACTTCGGCGGCCGGGCCGGCTCGTTCCACGACCCGAAACTCGGGTTGCGCCTCGACCGATGCCAACACGTCGCGCTGGGCTGCTGCACGAATTTCCTCGCCCTCTGCCGGCAACTGGGACTCGACGATTCGTTGGCACGACACGACACACTCCACTTCATTGCGCCGGATGGGAGTTACCATCGGTTTGCTCCTGCCCAATGGCTGCCCGCCCCGCTCCACCTGGCGCCAGCCCTCTGGCGATTGCGATTCCTGCGAGCAAAGGATCGGCTGTCCATCGCATCGGCACTCCACCGCCTCGGCCGCCGAACACCGCAACCGGAAGACCAAGAGATGACCATGGCCGCGTTGCTTCGTGGCCAGGGGCAGTCGGAAGAAGCCATCGAGTTGTTCTGGAACGTGGTCCTGCTGAGCGCGCTGAGCGAATCGATCGATCGAATCGCCGTGCCGGTCGCCCGCAAGGTCTTTGTCGACGGCATGATGGCGTCGCGCGACGCGTACGTCATGTATCTGCCGACCGAACCACTCGGCCCATTGCTCCACCGGCGTGCAATCGGCCGGCTTGCCGAGAAAGGCGTCGCCCTCCACAACGGCTCCCGAGTCACTCAACTACTCTGTTCCGACGAGCGTGTGACCGGCATCGTCCTGGCGGATGGCAGCCGTCGCACGTTCGACTTCGTCGTATCGGCCGTGCCCTGGCGCCAGGCGTACAACCTTTTGAAGGCGTCGTTGCCTGCGAAATACCTTGGCTTTGTCGACGTTGACACATTGGAGTCTGCTCCCATCACGGCCGTGCATCTTGCATTTGAGCGGCCGATCACTCCCCTGCCCCACGCCGTCCTGCCGGGACGGCTGAGCCAATGGCTGTTTGCCGGTCCGGCAGGCGATGGTTTTCAGACGTACCAGGTCGTGATCAGCGCCTCGCACGCGCTTGCCGGCATGGCGCACGAAGAACTGATCTGCCGCATACAGGCTGAACTGGCCGCGGCCTTTCCCCTCGCAGCGAAGATGCGCCTGCTCCACGCACGCGTGGTAACGCAATCTCACGCCATCTTTTCCCCTCTGCCAGGCATGGAGGATCACCGTCCCTCGCAGACAACCGGAATCGCCGGCCTGGCGCTGGCCGGCGACTGGACGGCTACGGGTTGGCCGGCCACGATGGAAAGTGCCGTTCGCAGCGGCTACCTGGCGGCCGAGTGCATCCTGCGTAGCATCGGCCGCCCCAAATCGATTCTCGCCGATGATCTGCCGTGGGATCATCTGGCAAGGTGGACGCTTGTGCGATCGGCGAGATTTCCCCGGTGGATGTGATGGCACATGCTCCGGAAGCCATCTCATGTCGAGAATGTGCGTCGAACGTCATGGTCGCCAAGGCGGGAAGCAGTTGCCATTGAGCCAAGATGTCGAGCAGCAGGCTACTGCGCCATTGGGCCGAGAACGATGCGAAAACCATGGTGGCCATGCGGCGCCGATCGGCTCCCATCCCGCTTAGCGCTACGGCAATCTCCTGCCGACGAATAATAGGCGCCACCGCGAATGACGAATGAGCTTCTGGCAGGGTCTCCTTTCTTGAATGGATCGACGTAAAGCTGAGTGTCCTTCCGCGCTCCACCCCAAGCGTCGAGGCACCATTCGGCTACGTTCCCGTGCATGTCGTAGACTCCCCACGCATTAGGTTCCGACATGCCTGCTTCGTGAGGCCGTCCGTCGCTCGTCGAGTCGCACCACATGCCGCTGCGGTCGATGGAGAAGTCGCCCGAGTTTCCGGCGCGGCAGGCATATTCCCACTCGGCTTCCGTGGGAAGGCGGTAGACATACCCGCTCGGCAGCCGACGCGCCTTGTGCTCCTCCAAGGTCAATCGCTCGCAGAAGCGCATTGCATCTTCCCAGCTTACCCAGGTGACAGGCAAGTAAGACGAGCCTGTAATGACACTGGGATTCGCCCCTATCAGGCCGAGCCACTCTCCTTGTGTGACTTCACAGGCGCCAATCCAGAATCCGCGAGATATTTGCACATCGTGCTGATACTCATTTTCCCACCAGAGGTCCCTGGTCGAACCCATTTTGAATCGTCCCGGGGATATCCACCGCATTTCCGTTCCCGTACTCCGCACGCAAAACGGTTTCCCCTCGTGTGGGTCGCTTTCCAAATGGCCGGTTCGTTCTTTGACTCGAAGCGCGGTTTCTTCCGGTCTGAGGTCAAGGTGGGCAGACGGCATGGGCCACCCAAACTCGGCAACGTCGTCGCTACGCAGGGGGCGAACGGCTAGACGGTGGATGATTGCCTGTGTATTGTCGTTGTGAGAGCGAATCCTCAGCCCCAGATAGGATGGCCAGTATCCATGGCGCTGACTATCCTTGGCATCATCGACCAGTGCAATCCTCCCATCGGCGGCGACAAGTTTGAGCCTAAGCCTCTCGCCTTTGTCGTATTCCCTATTTGAATGCCACACCCCTTGGCGATGCAAAGGAAAGCTGCAGATGGTTTTCCCTTTGTCTTTGTCGAAATGAATATCGATAGAATTGCCGATGCCCAGGCCGCCACGAAGATAATTGATGCTAAGCGAGGCATCCTCAGACATCACTTCAATTTCCGCCTCAATAACGTACCAGCAAGCCGGAACCGTCGGATACGCGATCTCGCCTTTGCCGAAGATTCGGGCAAAAGCGCCCGTTGTGCGCCATGCAGGCGGCGCCTTCTCGGGAAGATAGCCGGGAGCGCCCGCGAGCCCATCCAGATTAACCCAGAACGGGGCCTCCTTCGCCAACCTGAGCGTCTCGACATCGGCAGGCTGGTCACTCGACTCCGCCAGTCCGAGTCGGTTTTTCACTCGCAGCAGTTCGAGTCCCGCCAGTTGAGGCAGGGCCTTGCGATACCACACCGCCGCCTCTGCTTTCACCTTGTCGGCGAGTACCTCGGGAACCTTATCGCCCAACTCCCACCATGCATCGGCAAGCTGTAACTGATCGCCTGGGTCGGTTGGATTGGCGGACGCTCTGGTCGCCAAATCCCTCAATTCGGCATCATCGCTTTGCAGAAAATGTTCGAATCCTTGGTTCCAGTCACCGAGTACAAAACAGCAGTACGTCCCGATGGTGGTGTGATGCTCCGGTGTTGCCTCACCTTGATGCAGCACCTCAAGTGCAGATTCGGCATCATTGCATATCTTGGTCATGTCACGCAGGCGGTGGGCCCAATGGCCGAGGCTTCTGCCCAATTCCCGATCGCCAGTTCGGCGCGCCAGTACAATCATACTCGGCAGCCGTTTTGACACGGCGGCGATATCCTGGCTTGAGGTGCTCTCGCCCACAAGGCCAATGAATGCCAGGATGATGGCTTTGGCCTCGTCGGCGGAAGCACCGCTGATCATGGCAGCCAAGGAGTCTGCTTTCTCGGACACGACATCGATTTCGAACTGCCTCGCCGCCTCATCGACCGCACGGAATGCAACCCCCGGCTCGCGTGCGTCGGTCGCCGCTTGCTGAGCTTCGCGCAACAGACAATACGCTGTCGCAGCATCCTGCTGCCGGCTTTCTGACGCCAGCGACAGCAGCCTTCCGGCCAGAGCCAGCTTCCCCGTCTTCGACTTGTCTGTGTATTCATTCGACAGAAGCTTGCGAATCTCAGCCTGTTTCGCGTCCAAGGCGGTTATGGATGGTGCAGCAATGCGTTTCTGCGCGAGCGTCTGGGGGCTCGAGCTTTCTGCCCCCCCTTTGCCGCCTGTGGCGTCGCCTCCATGCTGCGCAAGGTTGACACGCGTTGATTTGTCGCCGCCTTCTCCATCCGACGCCCCAAGCGGGATCAGTTGCAGCTTGGAAATGCGGAAACGGCTATTCCATGTTCCAAGATTGAAGGGGACGACCCGTTCTGCAAACCATTGTCCGAAAATCCCACAACGGCGGTAATCAGCATCCCAGTCGATGACGGTCTCAGAATCCGCGTGTACCACTAGTCGAGACTCCCGTACCATGCAATGGATTTCGTGGGACTGTTGATTGACAAAGCCCCATCCGGTTTGCAGTGTTTCAGTGCGATCAAAGCGATTTCCGTCGATGAGTTCAACGCCCGAAATCGGCGTGCCTCGTGAAACCCCATTAAGCACTACAGTGAACGTCCTTCCAGCGGCCGTCATGGTCAAACCAAGAGCATCGCGCCCATCCAGCCGCTCTACCGTCATGCGCACCTCGTACTCCTCCGGGAGCGGGCAGGGAAGCTCGACGAGCGAGGCCTCGCCTCGGCAGCATATCAGCGAGCTCCCGTCGAACCACCAGCGCCCTTGAATGGCGTGTCGGTCGGGGTCAATCCGTTGCAGCACGTCCACCGGTTGGCCGACAACAAGCGCGGGCGGGTCCTTGCTGGGCGCGGGGCGAAGAATGGATTCGGGAACCGGTGTCTTCTCCGCAACCGCCTTCTCGGTGAAGAACGCTTCGGACGGAACCGCTTGCTCTACAAAGTCGCCTGGCGGCAGCCAGTTCAAACAGGCAACGGCATTGGTGTTTCCCTCCCAGAATTCGATCTTGATCGATTGCGGCCGGCCGGTCAGTTCGACTTCGACCTCCGGATGCGTTTTAGCCCCACCGGCGCCCCAGAGCACCATATTGCCGTCTATCCACACCTGCATGAAATCGTCGATAATTGCCCGGAGTTTGTAACGTCCGGAGACGGGCGCCTTGAGATAGCCGGTCCAGCGGGCAGAGAACTCGTCGGCCGGAACGCGTTCGTCGGGCGAACCATCGCCCCAGATGAACTGTACATTCGGGTCGATCCGCCGGAAGATCAACTGTCTGCAATCGCGCCCGTTAAAGTATTCGGCCCAGAGGCCGGTGCCGTCGCTCTGGACAACCGGCTGCCAGACCACCGTCCTATCAACCTTCGCGCCGATCTCCAAACTGACCGTTTCGTCGAAAGGCACGTAGTGGTCCCGGAGAATTCGGACCCGGTGTTCACCCGGCGGCAATTTGAACTCGAGGTGAGCGGGTGATGTGTTGATCGGCGCAACGCGGAGTCCGTCGATGGTGAACTGGGCGCCGGCCCGCTCCGATTCGGGCCATCGCAGGATCAAGACGGCCGTAGCAGCGAGTGACGGCTCCACGGCCTCTGCGTCTCGTTGACGGCGGTCCGTTTCGAGTTCCCGGTCGGCCGGCGAGCCAACTTCATCCGACGTCTCGACGGGGCCCTGTGCACCGGCTGTTTCGGTCGCCATACGGCGGCCTGCCAGTACTACGCTCAGGAGAACCACGCCAACCGCGACCGCGCCCGCAACGAGAGCACCGACGGCAAGCTGCCGACGACGCTGCCGTGCTTGCGGATCGAGCGGCTCCCCATGTCCCGCCCGTTCGTCTTTTGCCCTCCCCAACGATCGTCGCACCTTCCCCAGCACGGCCTTTTCTTCGACGGACAGGTTCTCGAATAGGGCATTAAGCCGGTCACTTGTGCTGGGCTCCGGGGAAGAAGCGCGCGGCGGGGCGGCCGGGGGCCGGCCTTGCCTGGCAGGCGGCGGTTTGGGTTCACGCGCCTGTGCAGCCTTCGCCTCCAGTTCTCCTCGCAATTGGGCATCGTATTGCACCCGCTTCTCCGCGTGAAGCAGTACGACACGCGCGGCGGCAAGCTGGTTGAGCAGTTGCTGAGAAAGCGCGGCGTTCTGCCCGGTTTGGAATGTCCGCAGGTGCGCCATACGTTGATCGGCCGCGTTGGCAATAACGTCCGGATCGTGTTCGAACTGCGCAACACCCAACAGCCGATACAGGTCGGGCGGCTGCTCCGCAGGCGGAATGCCGAGCCATTTATGGTACGGGTCGAAGTGCTTCTCCATCGCGTGTTTTCCTGTGGCCGGCGCCCTCCGCCGATCGATTTGTTGTTTTGGGGGGCTTAATGGCGATTCCTGCGCGAAGTTGTCACAACGCGAAGGCGTCCTCGGTGGTCGGTTCTCGGTAGATGGGCATATGCCGGTAATACGCCTCCAGCATTAGTGTGGCCAGCGAGGTCATATAGTGGCGTCCGCCCCGGTCGACATAGGGGTCGCCCCGGAAGCACCAACTTCCTGCCGCGTGCCCCCGCTTCCCTTGTGCGTTGACCAGCCAGTCGTGCATCTGACGGTTCCACTTTTCCCACACGTCGTCCTGCCAGTGCCGGGCAACCTGGGTTGCGTAGTAGTTGTAGTACATGTCGCCATCCGTCGAAACGCCCCAACTGTTCACGTGTTCGACGCCTCGCTGCAGGGCGGGGTTGTCCTTTGTCCAGCCGAGGTGCATGCGGCACAGCAAGCCGATGGACGTGGTCGCCGGTCCTTCGCCGGGTCCCGTATAGCCGTATGTGGCACCGCCTTCGGCCTGCACGCTGTCAAGGAACAAGAACGCCTTCTTGATCACTTCCGGCGGCACCTGCAAATGCGACATTTGTGCCGTTTTCAGCGCCATCAGTTGCCAGCCCACTACTGACGTGTCGCCCGCTTGACGCGGCTCGTAACGCCAACCGCCACCGACCGGGTCCTGGGCATAACAGATGAAGTTCACCGTGGCCTGGGCCGGCTGCATCAGCGCGCGATCCTGCGATATGCCGTACGCCTCGCACAGCGCGATCGACGCCAAGCCATGCGAATACATGCTGCCGCCCGCTTCGTGCAGCGAGCCGCCCTGCTTGCTCATCTTCATATTGCTGACCAGATAATAGAGTCCGGCGCGGACATTCTGCTTGTACTTGCCCTTCTTGTGCGTTTGGCCGGCGCCCAGAAACGGCAGCAGGGCCATCGCCGTCGCTCCTTTTCGGGCTTCTCGCAACTTGCCCGGATTGCCGCATTTCCCCTGGCATGAGGGGGCAATCGTATGGTCGAAGCTCCAACTGCCGTCGGGCAACTGGTGGTTGGCAAACCACTGCAGCGCCAATGCGACTGCCGCCTCGCTCGCTCCCGTGGCGCCAAGCGCTTTGTGACTCGCACCTCGCCCCGCGTAGCCCGAACCGCTCACCACACCCAACTGCGCCAACAGGTCGCTGCGTGGCGCGCGCCGGACGCCGAAGTCACTCAAGTCGACCGCCATTTGCGCCGGTTCCTCGGCTTCAGTTCGCAAAAGATCCAACTGCTCCCTCTTCATCTGGACGTCGGCCGAAACCACCTCCATCGAGATGTCCATCGGCTGGTCGAGCAGCTCATCCAGGTCGTCGAGTTCATCAAATGTCTCGTCCTCGCCGGGAACAACCATAAGCCACTCACGCTGTTTTGCCATCGGAAACGGAGTAGCCGCCAGTGCCGACAGGGTCAACAGGAACAGTATTGCCGTCAGCGAGATTGACCATATCGCTCTCACGGCAGCCATCGATGGCCCTTCCCAGCGATCGAACCATGACGGAGCAACCTCCGCGTCGGGCGGCGCGGCAACGGGCGGCGGCAACGGCCCGGAACCGTCGACCACCGGCAGAACAGGAATGTGTCCGCACTGCTCCCACGGCTTGGCGTCCACCAGCGAGGACGTATTGCCACACGCCGAAAGCCCCGCCAGGACATTGTCGAGCCACTGCTTGGTTTCCATACCGATCGACGACAGTGACGACGAGGCGGCTGGCGAATCGTAGAATACCTGCGACGGTGCAGGCTCCCATGCCGGGTCAATGCCGACACCGTTCACGAGGTCGACGTCCGGGTGATAGGAACGTGATTCCAGGCTGCTTTCTACGTAGTTCGACCATGTCGGATACGAGTTAGGCGCCAGCGGCGGTTGTGGTGGCGCAGCAGGCGGAAAGAAATGCTCCTCCCGATCGTCGTCGATGGAAAGCGAGGGCAGCGCGGCCCCGTCGACCTGGGGTGGAAGTGGCGGCGCCGCGACGGGCGGCGCCGCGGCCTCCGGCGCCGCGGCCTCCGGCGCCGGCGGTTGCTCCGTATCCAATTCCAGGTCGTACGACGCCTTCTTCTCGTCATGAAGCAACACGACCCGAGCCGCCGCCACCTCGTTCAACAGCCGTTGCGACTCCGCTCCGTGCGGGCCCGTCTGGAAATGCCGCAGGTGCGCCATGCGTTGATCGGCTGCATTACTGATCACGTCGGGATCGGCCTCGAACCTCGCCACCCCCAGCAGCCGGTACAAGTCCGGCGGCTGCTCTGCAGGCGGAATGCCGAGCCATTTGTGGTACGGGTCGAAGTGGTTGGTCATAACGGATGCCTGAAGGTCAAAGCCGCGGCGGCATGGGCGCGGTTGGAACACCCGTCACCACGCCACTGCAAGGAACGTATCGCTGTCGAAACTGTATGCCGAACGGAAACTTCATCTCCCATTCGGCCAACGCCGCCCACGGCGTGCCGGGATGCTCCTCGGCACACCGGCGCAGCAACTCGCGGGCTTGCTGCTCCTGCTCGCCGACGGCACCGCCCGTTTGCAGAGACCCGCTGGGAACGAACTCGCCCTCGTTCGAGTCCGCACGGATATCGCGTTCGTCCAGGATTTCCGTTGCCAAATGCACGTACTCGCGCGAGCGGACGCTCATGGCCAACAGCCGGCCTTTCATCAGCAGGTAGTTGGCCCGCCACCGCGCCGACGGCTCGCGCGTAAGCTCAATGTCGAGGTATGGTTCGCTCAACTGCTTCACGGCCTCGTCAATGAGCGGAATGGTGCTCTTCACGTATTGCAGGTCTCTTTGGACGCCCACCGACAACTCCTGCCAGAACTCACTCGGCGAGTGATAGAATGGCCAGTCGAACGAGAACCGGGGCGGGTCGCGGTACTCGGCGCGGGCAGTGATTTCCGCTGCGTGGACGATGGCCTGGCGCAGCCGGTTGCCGGCAATCTCCCGTCGGATCGTGTCGTGGTCGCGGTAGTCGGGCAGGTAAGCGGTCAGGTCTTCGATTCGAAAGGGACTGCGATCCTGCTCGCGGTCGTATAGGGTGAAGCTGCCGCCGGTCGCCTGGCTGAGCCGCACGAGGTTATATGGCCCGAAACCGGAGGGCATGGCGTTGGGCAACGGCCCGCCGAACCAGTGGGGGAACTGCGACAGTTGCAGCACGCCCGCGTCGGGCCCCTTGTCGACCGGCAGCCACCACGACCACTGCTGGTTGAACTGGAAAAACTGAAGCCCTTTCGGCCGGCCCAACACGGCGCTGGGGCCGACCACCAAAACGGAAACGGCGTGCTCGCGACACAGTACGATGGTGTCCTCCAGTTTGCCGACATCGTCGCCCGACTCGTCGGTCCATATGACAAAGAGCAGTTGCTTGTCCCAATCTTTCCGATACTCGGGAATGGCATACTCCAACGCCGTGAACACGTTCTCTGCGCCGCTCGGGTCGTTAGGAATATACGGCACGCCCTCCGTCACATTGCGCCATTTCCGCGTGGGTGGTACCAGTTGGCGCGAGCCGAGCCCAAACCACATCAGCGAGTGCTGGTGGTGGTAGGGGCGGTCGCTGCACCGCCCGTCCAACTCCCTGAATACCCGCACCATCTGCTGACCCGCCTCGGCGCGGTCGGCTTGCATGCTCATTGAGGCGTCCAGCAGCCAAACCACCAGCGTATCGCCGTCCCTAAGCCGCCGGGCAATGTCGCCGCCCAAGCCGGAAACGGCGTCGGCGGCACTGGTGGAAGTCCTCAGCGACGGACGGCCTGTGCCAAGGACGCTTGCACTCTTGGCATTACGTTTTCCTGAGGCGGATTGGCTTTCCACCGTGGCCAGCGGGTCGGCGCCGAGCAGTTCGCGTAACTCGAAACCCTGATTTGGACGCGTACTTGCGGCGAGGTCGGGCGCGATACTCGCCATGTGCACGTCATTCAACCTCAGGTGGACCGGGACGTCCATCTGCTCCGGCAACAGGCGACTTTCCACGTCAATCGACAACGGCTCATACACTGACTCGTAAAAGTCGTCCTCGTCGACAACGTAGCCGGCCGTCAGGTCCACACCCGAGCCGTCGGGGACGACTACCGGATACAACACGGCCAGCACGATGAGCACGGTCAGGTGAACCACCATACTGACCAGCGTGCTGAAGCAGTAGCCTTCACGGTCGGCCAGCCAATGCCGAAACCACGGCGGGCGAAACACCGCCGTTTTCTGTACTGGAGGCGCCTTCACTGCCGCACCTTCCCCGCCGGGCTCCGCAAGCGGACCCCGCATGGTAGCCCACTGCACGGGCGGCGCGAGCGGCGGGGGAATATCGGGTCTTGCGGGAAACACCGTCGCGCGGGGTTCGGGCAACGCCGGGCATGCCGCGCGAATGTTGGTGCCGCCCGGTTTGTTCACGGTTGCCTCCCCCTCATGACTCACACGTTTGTGCTCCGCCAATCGCGCGTGTCGGTCTTGCTGCAGTCCGAGTGTCATTTGCCTCCGCGTGCCGATTTGTCGTCGGCCTTCGGAGCGTCCGCGGGCTTCTCGCTTGCCGATGCGGTGTCCTTGGGCGGCTCGCCCGACGGGTTCTCAAGCCGCTCTGATCGGGATTCCGGCCTCTCGGGTACGTCCGCCTGCTTCAGAGTCTCTTCCGCTTCGCGCAGCACGTCTGCAGCCGGGCGATCGTTGATCGTCTTGAGAGTCCTGATTTGCCGCAGCGCCGCGGCATCTTCAGGCCGGACATCACAAGAGATCGACAGTAGCGGCGTGTCCTTAAGCGGCGAGAAATCCTTCACTGGCGTACCGTTGCAGGTAAGCCACCGTAACGGGCTGCCGGCCAGTGGACTCAGGTCCGATATCAAGGTATTCGCCATCTGGAACTTCTCCAGCGGAATGCCCTTGAGCGGCGAAAGGTCGGCAACCCGCGTGCCGTCGAGACCAAGATATCTCAGCGGCATTCCGGTCAGCGGAGAGAGGTCTTCCACCGGCGTGTTGAGAAGGCTTAGCGAAATCAGTGACATGCCGGCCAGCGGAGAAAGATCCGAGATCTGAGTTGAGTGGCACGTCAATGATTTCAGCGGCAGTCCTTTCAGCCCGGTAAGGTCTCGAATGGGCGTGTTCAGGATGCACAGAGTCTCGAGCGGCATTCCTTTGAGCAGGGACAGATCGCTGAAACGTGTGCTTCCGACGTTGAGGTCCTTCAACGCCATCCCTTTCAGCGGGCTGAAGTCGATCGCTTGGACCCCATACAGGCCCAGCGTCTCGAGAGGCAATCCGGCCAGTGGTGAAAGATCGCCTACGCTTGCATGGCACAGGTCGGCCGTTTTCAGCGGCATCCCCTTGAGCGGGCCGAAATCGGAAACTCTTGACCCGTAGAGCCGCAACTCCTCCAGCGGCATGCCCGCCAGCGGTGAGATGTCGGAAACCGACGAGTCGTTGCAGAGCAGCACGCGGAGCTTCCGCAAGGGGGCAAACGGCCGAAGGTCGCGGATCTTCCGTCCCCGGAGTTCCACCCTCACGATATCGCCCTCGGCAAAAGCAAAACGAGGGTCTCCGTCATATTCCGGGTTCAACCGCTTCAACTCCGCCACGACCCAAGCCTTCTGCTCTTCGGCGGTACCTTCGGCGGGAAAGGGTGCGGCGGTAGGTTCGACGGGCTCCAGCCGCCAGTACTGCGATGCTGACCGTGCCGCGAAAGCGCCGAGCGTAAGGAGCGACGTCTGCTGCGCATCGGCTGCCGACGCCGTCAGGTAATATCCAGTTCGCTGGTTGGCGACACGCAGCAAACCTGAATGCACTTGCTCCGATTTCCAGACAAAATCAGCGTTGTCCTTCTCTAAAGGGCGTTGGACAACGTGGGCATCACGCTCGCGGTTTTCGCTCACCAGGTAGAGTCCCGTCTCAAGATTCTTCAGACGAAAGCGCCCTTCCGTTGCGGCTTCGACTTGCCAAACAGCCGTACCATTGTTCGCCTGAACTGGGCGCTGGGCGAGCGTGGCAGGGCTTCCATGGCCCATCTCGGCGAAGAATAATCCGCGTCCGGTCTCGTGATGCACCAATCGCACCGTTCCCGAGGCGGCGGGGAAGAGTGAGCCAGACTGACCGACTGCCGACTGCGAATCCGGGATTGGCTCGACATTCTCCACGATCCGCTCCGCCGTGCCTGAAAGCAGCTTGATCTTCAGGTCCTTGACTGCGAGGGCTCCGGAGTGCGTACCTACGCCGAGGCTAGGGGGGTTGAATACCCAGTCGAATCGCGGCTGCCCGGCGCCGGTCGGCCCCTCCCAGTCGAGAGCCGGTTTGCCGTCGATGGCCACGTGGATCTTCGCAATGTCGCCTTGGTGTTCCACACGGACTTCGAACTGGGTTTCCGGGCCCATCTGCACGTCGGCCCGTTTCCACGGTGGAGATCCTACCACTCGCTCAAGAACCACGGCCTTGTCCTTGATTTCGAGCCCTGTGTAGCTCCGGCCGACGGGGATTGCCAGGGTGGCCAGGCTCAACCCCTTCGGTCGCAGCAGCGCGCCGCTCAACTCGTAATCGCCGCGCGGCACGAGCGGAATGGCCACGCGAGCAAACTCGCGCGACTCAACGCACGTGATCACGCCGTCAGCCACTTCCCACTTGCCTAACACGGCGTGCCGGGCCGGATCAACCAGAGCGGCCAGTTCGACGGACTGGCCCGGTTCGACGCCCGCAGGTTCGGCGCGATACGTCTTCCTAAAAAGCCGCCCGCCAGTCAACGGCCGTACGCGCAAGCCCTCCAACGACACGTGGCACACGTGGGCGCCGAAGCCCAGGGTCCGGTTGGGGACCATCCAGTCGGAGCGGGGATAGAGCGACTCGACCGGCCCACTCCACTTGGCGTAGGGCTCGCCATCCATCCGGGTTTCGATGGTCGCCGTCGCGCCGTCCACGCGCACGGTCGCCGCAAGAGTATACCGGTGGTCAGCCTCGTACGTCCGGGTTTTGGCCGGTAACGCTAAACTGCTGCCGGAGAACTGTCCGATTGCGCCAGAACCAGGCTTCACCCAGACGTGAATCGCCGAATCGCCCACCGGCAGCAACAGGTTCACCTCGCCCACCTTATTGATCCAGCGAAAATGTGCTTCCACCTCATAATTGCCAGTTGCGTACACGGGTGAACCGATGCGAGTGAAATCCAATGGCTCGCAAACGAGCCGCGAGCCGTCGCGCCGCCACGCGCCGAAGACGCCGTGCTTGTCTGGGTTCATTTGGGCCAGCACGTCAACCCAGCCGTGTTCACTGGCTTCGTCGACGTGTTCCATCCGCCAGTACTTGTCGGTCGCGCCGACGGAGAACGGCCACTGGATGATCCATTCGCCCTCGCGCATGCTGGCGCCCCAAATGGCCGCATCGAGCTTGCTTTCCTGGCTGACAATCCGGAACCACTTGCCGTCGATGTCCAAAATGGAAAATAAGAATTCGCTGTTGTCTTCTTCAAACGGGCGCTGCAAATAGCCCTCGCCCTGGCGAGGCTGTTTCAGCGTCACATAGAGGCCGCTTTTGCGATTCTTCAACCGATACATCCCCGGTCGGTCGGTCGATTCAATGCGCCAGTGCTGCTGGAGCGCGCCGGGGGCCGGCTTGTATTGATGCAGCGGCGCCCGAGGGTCCGCGGACGCATCCTTCACGCCAATGCAGCAGTCCGACATGCGGTTGATCAGGCGCACCCAATCGCCGTCGACATACGGTGCGACTGATGGAGCAATTAGCGGACCGGCCTTCTTTATCACCCGCAGCACAACTCGGCCGCCGCGGGTGAGCGTCACTTGATTTTCGGAAAGCTGCATCCGTTCCGCGCCGGCTGTTAGCGCGACGTCATATCTGCCGTCCTTCAAGCCCACCTTCCAGCCACGGTCGGCGCTAAGAATATCAATGACCTCGCCATTCTGCTTCACGAGCACTTCGATGTTGGGATCGTCGCTCTCGACCACAAGCGTGCCCTGCGGGGTCCTTACCGTCAGGATCACGGCCAGAAGAACGAGGCCCGCCGCACCAGCAGCGGCCGTCAGACCGAAACGGGCTACCGGCGGCAGGTTGCCGAACCACGCCGCAAGCCGGCGCAAACGGCTGGCCTGGGGCCGGAAGGCGGCGGGAGACGAAATCTGTATGGTGTGCGGGGTGTGCTCCATGGCCGAAGCCGCAGCCGGCTGCGTGCTGGCCGTGCCGGGTTCGACCGCCGGCGCGGGCGAGGCCTCGTCGGCGCGGGCAACGAGCCCGGCAAGGTCGGCCCCGGCGGCGAACGGGGCAAGCAGGTCGGCTACCTCGTGGGCCGTGGCGGTTCGATGGTCGGGATCGCGAGCCAGCATGCGGTGGATCAGACGGGCAAGGCCTTTGGGCACATCGGGCCGAGTCTGCCGGATCGGCTCCGGGTCCTCGGTGGCCAGGGCCATCATGCGTTTCAGCGGCGTATCGTACCGCGAGCCAGCGAACGGGGCGTGGCCGGCCAGCAGCTTGTACAGCGTGGCGCCCAGGGCGTACACGTCGGCCCGGTGGTCCACCGCGTGGCTGTCGCTGCCCTGCTCCGGCGCCATGTACTCGAACGTGCCCATCATCTGGCCCGTACTTGTCAACTCCTTTCCACCTGGAATCTGATCCGCCAGCCGGGCCAGGCCCAGGTCAAGTATCTTCACTTCGCCCTGCCGCGTGAGCATCAGGTTCGATGGCTTCACGTCGCGGTGGACCAGTCCGTGGGAATGGGCATGGTCGAGTCCCAAGGCGGCCTGGCGAACGGCCTCGCACGCGTCGGCCACCGGCAGCGGTCCGATGCGGCGGACGATTGCCCCAAGGTCATGCCCGTCGACGAGTTCCATGACGAGGTAGTGCGAGCCATCGGCCTCGCCGGCGTCGAATGCGCGGACGATATTCGGATGATCCAGCCGCCCCACAGCTTTCATTTCGCGGCTGAAGCGGGCAATCGCCTCGGCGTCGCCAACCCGGCCGGCGGGCAGGACCTTCACGGCGACGACCTTTTCGAGCCGCGTATGCAGCGCGCGGTAGACGGCCCCCATGCCTCCCTCGCCCATCTTCTCGAGCAGTTGGTATTGGCCCAAGGCGCGGAGCGCCGGCAATTCGTCGTCTGTTGACCCGGCAGGGCCAAGTTCGGAGGCATTCGGCGTCCGGCCCAACTGCCGGATGGCCTCGACCGCGCGCTGGCAGGCCGATTCCTTGGAGAACATATCCGAGGGAGCCGGCTGCCGCAGCAGTGCGACGAGCGTGTCGAACTCGTCGGCAATGTCGCGAGCGGTGCTCCTATCCGCCTGATTCTCATGGCCCATCGATCGGTCGGCCGGAGGCGACGACTGCTCGGCCAGTCGGTTGTTGGGTGCGTCGTTCCCAAAGTGCTCGGCCATTCTGTCACCCTATCCTGACTTTAAGTTTCAGCCTGCGTGGTTGCCTCACTACCTTACTAATGCGGGGGTGTGACAGAAATTGGTGCCGGAAGCTCCCTGCATTGCGGAAGTCCTTTATGAACAAGCGTTTACGCGCACTTGTCGCTGAACGGTTCCCGGGCTAGTCGTCGGCCAGAAATTCTTTGAGCCGGCGGAGGACGCGGCATTTTGCCTGGCGGACGGCGTCGGCCGACATCCCCAGCTCGTCGCCGACGTCGGCCGCCGTACGGTCGTGCAAGGTGAATGCCAAGAAGGCCGACCAGACCGGTGGCTGAAACTCTGCCCGGATGATTTCCATTGCTCGATGCAGGAATCCCACCTCACCATCGCGCGAGTAGCTGGCGGAGTATTCGTCCAGCGAGTCGGGAATCTGCTGGATTGCCTGATACGCTGCCGTGCCCCCCACTGCCTGGGGACTGTGGTCTCGGCGACGGACGCCAGCACGCACCTGATTGCGCGTGATCGTGTACAGCCACGCGCGAAAACGATCCTTCGGTTTGCGGTGCTCAAAGCGGGCGAGACCGGTCTTTACCGAGGCAAATACCTCCTGGACAACATCGGCGGCATCGGATTGCTGCAAGGAAAATGAACGAGCCCAGCCGTAAACCATCGGTCCGTAGAGCCGCGCGAGCCGGTCCCACGCCTCCGGCTCTTGCGCCTTTGCCGCGACAACGAGACTGGACGAGGTTGACGCCGTTTGGGGCGGTTCGCCGAAGTTGATGCTATCCACGCAAACCCCCACCGCAGAGGGAACAATTGGCCCGCACAACCGGGAGAAGCTATTCTAGCACCATGATCCCGGTTGTCAAACGGAGGAAACCAACCAATGCCGTTGAGAGTCGTAAAAGAAGCCCGTTCCTGCACCCCAACCAGGCAAGCAAAATCCGCCCGGTTGGCAACTGATTCTCGGCACAACCGAAGCGGGAGCAGGGAGAAGGCATCGGCCGGGTTAGACGAAGTCTTCTTCCCGTTGGGTGCAATAATTGACGATGCCGGAGATGGCGGCGCCGGGGACGCCGCGCCAGAAGATTTGCCACTTGCCGGTGGCATGGTGGCCTTCCGCCTGCCGATGGTACCACGAATTGAATCGGTTGCTTGCAGCCGATCGCCAGAAGAGCGCCCCATGATGCCGGCAGACTTCTCGCCATAGTTCCAAGGCCAGCCCCTCGCCGCGTGCTTCGCGACCGACCGCGAACTTGGAAAGGTACTGCCCCTCGGCATGCTCTTCAAGCAGCACGGCCCCGCGATAGTCCTTCTCCAGATACGTTTGGGTGACGTGATCCAGGCAGGCGCGACTCCGAAGCTTCTTTCCGAAGCTCGTTTCCAGCAGATCGATGATCCGGGCGCGGTCGACGCCTTCCAGCCCGTCGAATCGCAGAATCTCCGCACCCCGGCGAAAGACCGTACCGGCCCCCTTTACCGTGAAGACTTCGCGCAGCAGGTTGATGGGGGAGGTTACCGAGAGATGGATGCCCGGGCGCTCGTCGAGCAGGCGTTTGGCTAACCTGGGGAAGTCGTATTCGAGCGGCTCGACCGTCTGGAAGTTCTCCTTGTGCGTATAGACGTAGGGCAAGGGCTCGCCTGCAATGTTCTTGAGCCCCCCTGCCGCACGGATGAAATGGATACGCCTGGCCACGGCGGGAACGAGCTTCAGCAGTGCGTCATCCAAGGGCAGATCTTGCGCCACGAGCACGGGGACCTTTTCCGCCGCTCGCGACTTCCGAATGAACTCGGTGGCATCGCCGGCGCCAAGCGTTTGGAATACGAAGATCGGCTCGCCGGCCAGCAGTAACTGCATTCGCTCTGCCTGGCCGTTGCACAATAGCAGGGTGGGCACCAGTTCAAGTCGCATCAGGAACTGCAAATCGAACGCCAGGACACCGGCCCCTTCTTCAATACTTCCAGGATCGGGACACAAAAGGGCGAAACAGGCCGTATGCTCCGAATGGAATTTTCCGAGGTAGAACTCGTATTCTTCTCGCCGGCCGATGCTGTCGAGGAACAACCGTATGGTCTTGTTAAGAATGATCATCGTTTTCTGGTCGCCGATGTTGAGGATGGCGTGTATTGTTTTTGAATCCGGCCGGTAGGGCAAGGTGCTCCGCTTCGCAGGCGGTGGATCGGTTCGTGCCGCAGCCTGCCTTGCAGGCCGGCGCCCTTGCGTTTTCCGATGGGATTACGGAGGTTACGTTCCTCGTCGCGAGCCGAACCACTCGATCTGCCGGCGGGGACAGAAGGCGAGCCCGTGCTGGTCGCAGTACGGCTTGATCCAGGCGGTCTTCTCGGCCAGCCCGTCCGGGTCGGTCCCCTGCGGCATGAGCATTGCCTTCGCCCGCTCGATTTCGGGCGCCTCGGCCAGATAGGCCTCGACCTCCGGCAGATCGTCCGGCTTGTCGATGACGAATTTCACTTGATAGTCGTATTCCGTGACCAGACGGCGTACGATATCGGGCGCATGACGCACCGTTTCATGCCGCCAGGTCCAGCGAGGATCGCTCGTTGCAGCCGGGGTGGAGTTGCGCATTTTCGGGCTGATGGACATCAGGTCGCATTCAACGGGCAGATAGAGTGTCCCGGCCGTCTCTACCGTGATATGCTTGCCCAACTCGCGCAGTCGCCGGCATAGGGGGATCAGTTCGGCATACAACATGGGCTCGCCGCCCGTGACGACAACGTGATCAATTGCCCTTGCATCATTCCCCGTGCACGCACGCTGCTCCACGCGAAGAATCACCTCTTCGACCGACAACTCTTCACCTTCCGGAGACCAGGACGCAAACGGCGTATCGCAATAGCCGCATCGCAGGTTGCAGCCACTGGTGCGCACGAAAACACTTGCGGCGCCGGTAAGCCGGCCTTCGCCCTGAAGAGAACAAAATAACTCGGCAATACGCATGAACGATTACTAGGTGTCAGTTGTCAGGGGATCGACGAGGCCCACTTCGGTGAAGCCTTTTTGGCGGAGTTGGCAGGCATCGCAATGGCCGCACGGGCGGCCTTGTGGGGTGGGATCGTAGCAGGTGCAGGTGAGCCCGTAATCGACGCCCAACTCCATGCCACGGAGGATAATCTGGGCCTTGGTCAGGTGAATCAACGGCGCGTGGATGCGATAGTGCAAGCGTCCTTCGGTACTCGCCTTGGTGGCCAGATTGGCCAGCGTCTCGAACGCGCGAATGTATTCCGGGCGGCAGTCGGGGTAGCCGCTGTAGTCGATCGCGTTCACACCCAGGAACAGGTCGGCCGCGCCGACCACCTCGGCGTAGGCCAGGGCCAGAGACAGAAACACCGTGTTCCGAGCCGGGACGTAGGTTATCGGAATGGCGTCGGCCATCTCGGCGTCCGAACGGTCCTTGGGAACGTCAATTCGGTCCGTCAGGGCGCTACCGCCAAACCGGGCCAGATCCACCGAGACCGTTTCATGCCGGATAACCTCGAGCCACGCGGCCACGCGCCGAGCCGCTTCCAATTCGAACCGGTGTCGTTGGCCGTAATCGACCGACAGCGCATAGAGTTCGAACCCCTCGGCCCGAGCAATTGCCCCAGTCGTGGTCGAATCGAGCCCACCCGAAAGTAGAAGGACAGCTTTCAATGGTTGTAATACTGGATGCAGGAATGATGAAAGTGGGTAGATACTCTATCGAAGCCCCCCGGTGCAAAACTTCCCCATTTTGCCATAATGTGAGAAACCGTGAAAGGAGCCAGCCCGTGAGCGAACCGTTTTCCAGTCTTCTGGAGACCTTTGAGAACCAATATCCAGGCCGCGACTACACCATCGAGATCGTGGCCCCGGAGTTTACCTCTGTCTGTCCCAAGACGGGCCAGCCCGATTTCGGCACCCTGACCATCCGGTACGTACCAGATCGGGTATGCCTGGAACTGAAGAGCCTGAAGCTCTACCTGCAGCAGTTTCGCAACGAAGGCATCTTCTACGAGCATGCGACGAACCGGATTCTGGACGATCTGGCCGGCGCGGTCGAGCCACGGCAGATGACGATCGAAGCCGCCTTCACCCCCCGCGGTGGTATTCGGACCACGGTGACCGTCCGATTCGAGAAGTCGTTGTGAGGGGGCAAGCTTGGCTGTCATCTGGTTATCGCCATTTCCCGGTTGAAACTGGTGCAAGTAACCAGTCGGCTGAAGCCGACTAGAGGTTTGCCATCAATCCTATTTGTTGGGGGTTGATCGTGGCAGGTCGTACGCGTACCATGATTGATTGGTACGATCACGAGCGCCTTAGCAGGCGTAACATCTCGGCTCTTGAGGCTTTTGGGACAAGTGGGTACGGAGAAACTGGCTGCAGCGTTTGAAGCCCGATTTCCAATGCTTGCGGAGACGCCTGCAGTCTACCCGGCGTGGAAAGACATCGTTGCCGCTTTGGCGATTGTCGGCAAGTAGTTTCTGCCGACGGGCCAACGCGGCGGTTTCATCGAGTTCGGCCGTTTCGGCGTTGATGTGCCGCGCCGCTCGGACGCTTGCCTCGACCGAGTCGAAGCCGTAGCCTACCGGATGGAGGCCGTCGCCTTCCCAAGGCGCCAGCCGGAAGTAGTCGGGACTGAGGAAACGGAACATGGCGCCGGCCTTGCGGTCGACGAAACGTTCCGGGCCTCGACACGGACGTTCTCGTATTTTCCGCCGGAACGCCGGCAGAGAATGGTGCGCTGGCCGGCAATCTCAGCGTCGAAAAGCGTGCAACGGGATTTTCGATCATACCAGGCAATCACGCGGATCTCGAACGGCTTGTCGAGGCCGCGCACGTTGCAAATCGCCAATGAACCTGCCCCGTTGGGATTCCCGCAACGGGCCAGGAATTCCTTGTCGTTCGGACGGACGCGGCGGTCATAGAGAGTCGGCATCTCCAAGGCCAGCTCGCCCTTGACCGCGTCTGCCACCTGCACGCGGCGGGTGAGAGGATTCACGCACAGTTCCAACTCGCGTGGATCCGCGTCTCCCCTCGAGAAACGGAAGCGGGTCGGGATGTCCGTCCGAGCGTTTTTCAGGATGAACATTGCGTTGCCGGACTCGGGCAGATCGACGACCTTGTCGTACGACACGTCGACATTGGTCGCGTCGGGCGTGCATTCGGGGACCCATTTGGAACCGAGCATCCCGTCGGGATACTGGACGAGTTCGCGCAGGGCGAGCCAGCCGCCCCACCCGCACGGATGCGCGATCCAGCCGGCCATAATGCGGCGGTTGCCGGCGAAGGGCGCGACCATGGGCACGGAAAGGCCGTCGTAAATATCATTGCCAGTCGCAACAAGGTCAACATAGCTATTCGGCGCGTCCGTGGTGCTCATCGCCGCGTCGGTAAAGCCCTGGAAAAGATAATGGTATCCGTTCCACTCGAAATGCGCCGGACAGTCGCCTTTGACCGGGAGTGTCTCCTTCACAGGAACCCAGTCGCCGAGCGTCCTGGAGAGGAACCGCCCACAGGCAGAACCGTAGCTCCCGAACAGGCAGAGCGACCCGTCGTCCCTGTTATAGATCGCCAGGTTCTGTGCGGTGTGGATCAGCGTGTTCGAGGGGTGGAAGGTGATTCCGTCGTCATGGCTGACCGAATATGTCGCGCCCATCGGCACGCCGTCGATCTCATCGAACTTCCACGCGCGCATAACGCCTGTCTTGCGAAAATCGGCCTCCTGGACCGGCCCGGTCGTGAGTTCTTCCGGGACGATGCGCGTGGTGTGCAATCCATAGGAGAGGCAAAGCTTGCCGTCGTAGACAAAAGGCGTCCCGGTGCCCTGCGTCTCCCACTGATGCTCGATCGGCGTCGCGTGCGGATGTTCGCACCAATCGACCAGGTTCGTGGTCGAGAGGTGGGCGAAGAAATGCCCGCCTTTTCCGCCCTTGCACGCATGGTGGCGGCGGTCGAAAAGATAAAAGATGTGAAAACGCCCCTTGAAATAGCCCACGGAAACGTCGCCGACCCACGCGTTATGGTCGGCTGGCGTGAAGAACTGGATGGGCTTGTTGACCGGCGCGAACTTGGGCGTTTCCGGCAGCGCATCTTTTCTCGCAGGCGAGGAAAACCTTACAGATGCCACGCGTTTCGCGAGGATTCGCATGGTGGGACTGTCCTCCCATACGGCCGGAGTGCGGGGGAGGTCCTCGTCGGTATTCCGCCCGTCCACGCACAACGTCCAGTGCACGCCGGTGTACTGCAAGACGACGCTATGGTCGCCGCCGGAGTTCTTCAGCGCCCCGAGCGGAACGCCAATGCGTCCCGCCGGGCCGGGAATTATCGCCTCCAGGACAGGACAGGTCGTGTCGGGCAGACAGAACGAGAAGTAGTTCTCGCGCCCGTTGTCCTTGTCCCAGCGGTGGTCGGACGCGTTCCGGTCGCCCGCCATGCGGATCGCCAAAGAGAGTCCACCTGGAATTTCGAGAAGCGGTTCATTCGCCACGCACTTGTCGAGATTGACCTCCACCTGCACCGTGTATCCGTCTCTGACAACGTCGTCCGAGGAGACGTCCAGGGTGGCGGACGGCCTGCCGGCGTCGAGGACTACGTCGGCGCATGGCGCCGTCATTGGCAGCAGAACGCCAACGAGCGTCAGAAATACATATCGCATAAAACCTCCTTCTTTTTCTGCGTTTTTTGCCGGATGGAGGGGGGGAGATGGAAAGTCAAGGGGTAGCCGTTCACAGGTCGGCGGCTCAGGCCATTTTCTCCACTGCATACGAGGGGTGCAGTCCCCTGTGAACGGTTCCGTTCCTCGTTACGGTTTCTCGTCGTAATAGGCTTTGATGGCGTTCATCGTTTCTTCGGGATAGTCGGTGGCGAAGCTGGCGCAGCCGAGATCGAGCAGCCGCCGATAGGTTTCCGGGCGGTTCCCCTGCGTCCACGAAAGCGTCTGGAAGAGAATGCCGTATCTGCGGAGTTCGTCGCCGGTCTTCTTCAGGAAGTCTTCACTGGGCGAGATGATTCCGTTGCCGTCAATCCTGACATGAATCTGAAGCTGGTCGATATGGGCGAACTCGACTTCGCGCAAGGCGGCGATTCGTTTCTCGAGCGATGCTTCGCTGCCGCCCATCCAATGGAGCGTCTTCGATCGCGGAGCGACCCGTTTCCATTCCTTCAGTTCGTCGTATTTCGACGACGCGACAATCAATTGCGGGTGGCGCCCTATCGTCTGCCGCGCCAGAACGTCGAAGTCGATCTGTTTGATATCGACATAGAGCAAACGATCCGGATGAGCGTCAAGAACCTCAAGCATCCCGGCCAGACTGATGATCCTCTGGCCGGCAAACTGCGGGCCGCGGAACTTCCCGATATCGAGCTGCTGAGTTTCCTCAAACGTCAGATCTTTGACTCCCTTCTTCTTCAATTCGTCGGGGGCATCCGGAATGATGCGGGCGAAGTCGCCGTCATGAAACGAAACGATGGTCCCGTCCTTGGTCATGCGCAGGTCCGCTTCCGGCGCCATATTGAGTTTCCAGGCCATCTCGAACGATTCGAGCGAGCCTTCCGGCCCGGCATTCCCGTACCCGCGATGCGCCTGCACGATGATCTTCTCGAACGGAATGTGGTCGCGCACATTCCAGAGGCCGGCCGGCGGATTGGCATAATAGGCGTCCAACGCTTCCACGGCAATATCGGGGCGATCGGTTGAGATGCCAGCCGTTCCCAGGTCGAGCAACCGATGGTAATACTCCACCTTGTCGCCGTTTTTTCCGACCCCCCAAGGCATTGTCTGGAACTCGATGCCATGTTGGCGCAATTCGTTTCCCGCCCTTCTGAGACATTCCTCCGAAGGCATGATAGTCCCATCGCCGTTGAACCTGACGTGAATTTGGAGATGCGTGACACCCCGGAACTTCGTCTGGCGCAGTCTCTTGAAACGCTCCTCGATATCCGCATCCGTCGCTCTGCCCAGCCCCATCCAGAGCAAGGTTCCGGAAAGCGGCGCCAGTTCCATCCAACGCTGCGCTTGTGCATCGCTGCCCGTGGCCAGAACGATCTGCTCATGAAGCCCTTCGGTGGCCTTGGCCAGGCGTGCGAAGTCCACACTCTTCACATCGATATAGACACGTCGCCACCGGTCCCGCCGCAGCGCATCGCAAATTTCGTCCAGACTGACAATCTTCTGACCGGCAAACTGAGCGCCGCGAAACGCGCCGATATCGAGCTTTCGCGCTTCGGCAAAGGTCAGATCTTCCAGACGCGTCTTCTTCATGGCTTCGGACGCGTGGGGCAGGATTCGCGAGAAATTGCCGTCGTGGAACATCACGATGACGCCGTCTTTCGTCGTGCGAACGTCCACCTCCGGAATACCGCCCATGCCCCAGGTCAGTTCGAGCGCCTCCATCGTGTTCTCCGGCGCCAGATACCCGGCGCCGCGATGCGCAATAACCGTAACCGATTCGCGAGGCACATTCCGAATGTTCCATTGCGGCGGCCCCGCCAAAGCCATAGTCTGACTCATCAGGTACAACGCAACACAAACGCAGGTCAACCGTAGGGTTATTCTTCTCATCACGTCAAGTTACCTGGATTTGGTTGTATGGGATCATGCGCCGACGATGCGGAACGGAACGATCGGGAAGATGGACTCTTCCTACAACACGCAAGGGTAGATGCGTTGGAATGGAAAGTCAAGCATTGACAGGCATGGAAACAGGCTCCGCCCCGTTGCTCATTGGATTGCGGCGCATGCCACCCAATTGCCTTCCTTCTCTATCGCAGACGCACCTTCGGTTCCGGCTCGTAGTCAATTACGGCCGTTTGGCCGGCGGCGGCGATGGAGAGCCGGGCGGCTTCGGTTACCAGTTCGTTGATGGAACTGTTGGCCGGGGTGGCGATGATGCCGCGGGCGTCGATTTCCGCGAGCAGTTGCTGCCGGCGAGCGAGCGCGGCGGCCTCGTCGAGTTCGGCCGTTTCGGCGTTGATGCGCCGCGCGGCGCGGACGCTGGCCTCGACCGAGTCGAATCCGTAACCAACCGGATGGAGACCGTCGCCTTCCCAGGGCACCAGCCGGAAGTAATCCGGGCTGACAAAGCGGAACATGGCGCCGGCCTTGCGGTCGACATAACCGTGGCAGATGCCGCGGTACTGGTCGTCGTGGCGGATCGTGCCGCCGCAGTTGTCGCCTTCGCACAGCATCATCAGCCCTTGATCGTTCGAGCCGGCGCCTTCGTCGGGATAACCGAGGCCATCCACCACGCTCAAGATGGCGCCGTTTTCCCAGACAACGCGTCCGGCCGACCACATCCAGCCGGTGTTGCCGTTGGGGAACCGCCCCTCGACACCGCGAACCGAGACCTCCACCGGCTTCAGACCCGTGATGAAATACGTCAGGTCGACGTAATGGCATCCCACGTAGGTGAACGGGTCCGAGTTCTCTTTGGTAAACCAGTTCTGGAAGTTCGAGTGGCGGTAGTAGTACGGTTCGATCATGCGTGCGTCGCCGCATTTGAACTCGCCGAACCGTCCCTGCCGGTACAGGTTCCGGGCATCGAGCGAGCGGCGGTCGAATCGTTTGTGGTACTCCACGCCGACGAACAGGCCGCGGGCGCGGGCCCGCTCTTCGATGGCCACGGCCGCGCGGTAGGTGGGCACCAACGGCTTGACCGTCAGCACATGCTGGTTGGCATCGAGCGCGGTCTCGATGACCGGGCCGTGAAAATGGTCGGGCACGGCCACGACGACCATCTGCCGCGACGGTAGCGACGCGACCACCTGGCCGAACAGCTCCGGATGCATCTTCTCCGGAGGCGTGTCGAGTGCGGGGAACGCCTCGAACGACTGGCCGGGAAATGCCTGGGCCAGACGGGGCGATTCGGCAAGTTGCCGAAGCGGCGCCGAGTTCAGTGCACAGACGCGAATCTGTCCCACCTCGCCGCACCGCTGCAACTGATAGATGCTCGGCAGAATCTGATCGTGTGTGATCATGCCGCCACCCACGATAACGACGTCGATCGGCTGTGTATTCCGGGCTGTCATGAACAGATCTCCTTCATGGCTTCTTCCAGGACGGCAATGCCCTCGCGCAACGGTTCCTCCGTGACGCTCAGCGGTGGCGATACCTTCACGCTGGCCCCGGCGTATCCTACCGGAGCAAACATCATGAGTCCCTTTTCCACGCAGCGCATCACGATATTGGTAGCCTGCTCGCCGTCCGGCTCGATACCGCCCGGGCGGACGATGTGCAGCGCCGCAACGAGCCCCTTGCCATGCACGGCGCCGACGTGGTCGGGGAACTGCTCGCCGATGCGGCGGAGTTCCGGTTGCAGGATTTCGCCCATGCGACGGGCGTTTTCGACCAGGTTCTCTTCGTCGATCACGTCGAGGTTGGCCAGCGCGGCCGCTGCGCAAACGGGATTGCCCGTGTGGGTCGATGTCATCGATCCAGGCGGATAGAGGTCCATGATCTCAGACCGGCCGATGACCGCGCCTAAGGGCATGCCGCTGGAAATGCCCTTGCCGCAGGCGATCAGGTCGGGCGCCGTGTCATAGTGCTCGAATCCCCAGTAGGTTCCCGTGCGGCCGAAGCCGGCCTGCACCTCGTCGAAGATAAGCAGGGCCTTGTTCGCATCGCACCACTTGCGCAACTGCTGGATGTACTCCGGCGGTGCGAAGCTGGCATTTCCGCCCTGGTAAGTTTCGGTCATGACGCCGCACACGCGTTCCGGGGCAATACCTTGCTCTTCGAGCGAACGGGCGAACGTGTCGAAGCTCATGTCGGGTCCGCAACGGAACCCGTCGGGGAACGGTACCTGCACGAAATCGGGATCCAGGTTGCCGATCCACTGTTTCAAGGCAGGGATACCGCCGGCCAGTTGCGAGCCGAGTGTGCGGCCGTGAAAGGCGTTCTGGAAGGTTACGAACGTGATCTTCTTGTCGCCGCCCACCTCGCGTCCGTGCGTCCGCGCGAGCTTGATGCAGCATTCGCACGATTCGGAGCCGGTGGTAAGCAGGAAGGCTTTGTCGAGTCCTTCGGGTGCGGCATTGGCAAGGCGTTCGGTCAGTTTGGCCCGGATTTCGCTGGGAAAGCAGTAGTTGTGAATCAGCCCATGATTGATCTGATCCAGCATGGCCTGCCGAATGCGTGGATGGCCGTGTCCGGCATTGGTCACCAGCACGCCGGAGGACCAGTCCAACCAGCAGTTGCCCCAGCGATCGAATACCTGACAGCCTTCGGCCCGATCCCAGAGGATCGGCGGCTGGCCGCCCATTGAACGTGGTTCATGGCGACGGAGCCCTTGAAGGATTGCAACCGATTCGGGCACGGGGATCTGAGTTTGAATACGGCGGTACTTGGTCTCGACGGTCGGGACGGAACGCGGAGTCAGTTTCAATTCGATGCTGGCCATGGCTTTGCAGGGGGTAAGATGAAATGGGGGTGAAATTTCCGTATGGGCAAGAAAAAACACCCATTGCCACCGGCTCGGTATTTCGAGCCCTGGGTGGCAATGGGTGCTCATGGTTGCCGGCAGTGCCGCTACGGATGCCGACGAGCGTTCAAATTGTCACAACGCACGACTGATTCTATCACGGGACAGACGCGTGTCAAGGGGGCGCGCGAAAAGGGTGCAGCAGCAGACTTGTATCCTGAAAGAAGGCCACCGGCCGGCTTGCCCGGCCTGTGGCCCTTCCGTGAAACGCAAGTCTGCTGCACCCGTGCGAAAAGCATGGAGTCCCGTCCAGCCATTCGCTATACTAAGGCAGCCTTTGTTGTCCTGCATCCGGAAAACCTACCCTGGAGGAAAAACATGCGAGTATTTCGATTGAGTTACACTCTGCTGCTGGCAACCGCCGTTTGTGTTTCGGCCCTTCCGTCGGGTTTTGCCACGGCCGAGACACACAATACGGTCTCTGCCGAGGAGTTGGATGCCGGCTGGATCTTGCTGTTCGACGGCGAATCCCTCTACGGCTGGCGGGCCGCCAGTGACGCCAATTGGCGAGTTGCCGATGGAACGATCTGTGCCGAGAAGGGAAATGCCGGGTTGCTCTATACAACCAGCCAGTGGGGAAACTTCGAACTCAAGGTCGATTTCCGGTGCGAGCAAAGCGGAAACAGCGGCGTCTTCCTCCGCACGCCGCCCAGTCCGCCTGCGACACCCGGCCGGTATTACGAGTTCAACATCGCCGACGGACCCGACGAGCCGTGGCCGACAGGCAGCCTGGTCCATCACAAGAAGGCCGATGCGGTTCCGGCCAACGACGGTTGGCGCACGATGCACATGATTGCCGATGGCAGTCATTTTGTTGTGCAGGTTGACGGGAAGGAGATTCTCCAATACGACGATCCGAAAGCGATTGGACGCGGTTTTATCGGCCTCCAGTTCCGGCGCGGGGCAGTCCAGTTTCGCAACGTCAAGCTGAAGCCGTTGGGGATGAACTCGCTTTTCAACGGCAAGGATCTGACCGGGTGGAAAGTCCATGAAGAGACGAGTGTGATTTCCGTGACGCCGGAAGGGGCGATCAACATCAAGGATGGCCCGGGCACACTGGAAAGCGAAGGCCAATGGGCCGACTTCACTCTGCAACTCGAGGTCTTTGTCAACGGCAAGGAGTTGAACTCGGGCGTCTTTTTCCGGTCCATTCCAGGCGAACACTGGAACGGTTACGAAAGCCAGATTCACAACGGCTACACGGACGGCGATCGGACGAAGCCGAACAATTCGGGCACCGGAGGCATCTTCCGCCGCCAGGATGCGCGCAAAGTCGTGGCCAACGACTTCGAGTGGTTCTGGAAGACCATCCATGCCGACGACAACCACATGGCCGTGTGGGTGAACGGGCGCCAGGTGAACGATTGGACCGACCGTCGCAAGCCCAACGCCAACCCGCGTCGCGGATTGCGGCTGGAAGCCGGAACCATCCAGTTTCAGGGGCACGATCCGACCACAGACATCTCGTTCCGGGATATCGGGATTGCCGAACTCCCCGAACGATAGTCGTTCCTTTCACTGTGCCTGATACTGCTCCAGTTTGGCGCGGTCGACGGAAATGCCGAGGCCAGGGCCCTGGGGAACCGTGATCATGCCGTCCACCAGTTCGAGTCGTTCGGTGAGGAGATCGTCGTGCAGTTGCGGGTAATTGCACTCGTTGCAGCCGTCGAGAACCGGCAATGCGGCGGCCAGTTGAAGCATGGCGGCGGTTGCAATTCCGACGGAGGGACCGCTGTCGGCCAGCGTTTTCAAGCCTGCCGCTTCCGCAATGGCGGCCGCCTTCCGTAAAGACAGCAGTCCTCCCAAGGCCGGCATCCGGAGCGCGACATGACTTGCCGCGCCAGAGCGGATGACGGCCAGAACGTCGTTGGGACAGGTAATCGAGCGTGAAATGGCCAGCGGGACGCTTGTCTGCCGCGCCAAGGCCGCGGTGGCGTGAAATGGCTGCACGTTCAGCGGGTCGAGCAGAAACGCCACCGATTCGAACTCCAACGCGGCACACAAGTCTCGGGCCCCTTCGGTATTGAAGCGTCCCGATCCGTCCAGCCGCAGTTCAGCCCGATCGCCGATGGCTTCACGAACGGCTCGCAACAAAGCCAGATCGTTGTCCAGATAACCTGAACCCGTGAGAATCTGGGCATGGTACCCCTGCTGCGCCAGTTCGGCCGCCTGTTTTGCCACCTGCAACGGATTCCTTGCCCGCAGTCGAATGGCCACGGGAACGCGTCGCCGGTAAGCCCCGCCGAAAAGATGATACAGTGGCATACCGGCGCGCTGGCCGATCAGGTCCCACGCAGCCATTTCGACGGCACATCGAACGGCCGAGTTCTGCAGGACGTCGAGCGTGAGCAGCTCTTCCAGGTCGAAGACACTCCGGCCCACGATGGAGGCGCGAAGGGTTGCCGTGCGGCCTGCCAGTTCGTCGGGCTTCCAGGTGGAAGGCGCCTCACCCCATCCCTCCAAACCATCGTCAGCCACCAGCCGGACGATCAGCGAACGGACGGGTGGAATCCCTGCACCTTGTGCGAACTGGAGCAGCGAAAGCTCCAGTTCCACAATCTGCATGACGTTGGCCGGCAGCGTTCTCTTGGAAAAATGTCTGCTCATGATTCGCGTTGGCCGCAGGTTAAACGGCCTGTCAGACGATTGTTTCGACTGGGCTTGAGCACTGGTTCTTCCCGGCAATTTTACCCCCGCGCAAGTTGCGACGGCAAGGAAAACTGCACTTGTTCCTCGCAAATCCTGTCTTCTTCGACCGTTGCGTCAAAGTGTCGTTGTAACCAACAGACGCAGTCCTGTACGACATCTTCCGGAGCACTGGCGCCGGCCGTAATCAGGACAGTCTGGCCGGCGGCAAGCCAATCGGAACGGATGTCATCGGGCCCGTCAATCAGATACGAAGGGATTCCGGCGGCTTGCCCCAGTTCGGCTAACCGGCGGCTGTTCGAACTGTTGGCACTGCCGACCACCAACAGTACGTTCGCTTCTTGCGAAAGTTCGCGCACCGCAGCCTGCCGATTCTGGGTTGCATAGCAGATGTCGTCTTTTCTGGGACCTACAATTGCGGGAAAACGCTGCTTCAGTCGCTCGATAATGACTTGCGCATCGACGGCCGAAAGCGTTGTTTGTGTGAGATAGGCAATCCGAGAAGGATCGGCCGGTTGGAGCCGATCCACGTCGTCGGGTATTTCCACGAGGACGATTGCCGCTGGGGCTTCGCCTACGGTACCGACGACTTCATCATGTCCAGGGTGGCCGATCAGCACGATCCCATATCCTTCGCGGGCCAGTCGTGCGGCCTCTCGGTGTACCTTGGTAACCAGCGGGCAGGTCGCATCGATAACCCGCAGGCTGCGAGCGGTGGCCTCTTGGCGGACTTGCGGCGCAACACCGTGGGCGGAAAAGAGCAGGGTGGCCCCTGGTGGCACGCCTTCGAGACCATCGACAAACCGGACGCCGCGATTACGAAACCGTTCGACCACCCACCGATTGTGGACGATCTCATGAAAGACGTAGATGGGCCCCCCGTACTGCGCAATCGCCTGCTCCAGGCTGGCAATCGCCATATTCACACCTGCACAGAAACCGCGCGGGGCCGCCAGAATGATGTGCATGATTGATGTCCCTTCGGTGCGGGTCATCTTAGTGGGATCCCCGTGTTACGGCTAGGGGCAGCCTCAGGTTGTCTGCTTTGTGGGCCACCTGGTTACGGCAGTCCTCGCAAGGGGATTTCGGTGTACACGTCCGAGGGGTTCTGGGGCATGGTATTCTATCATAGAATGCACCGCTTCCTTACCTCTCAGGAGCCGCTGGCGTGTTATTTGGTGAACCAGGCCGTACCCAAGCCGATGTGAACTTCCGCGTTTTTGGTTTTCCCGTGCGCATACACCCGCTATTCTGGGTGGTTGCGGTACTTCTGGGGGCCAGCATGCCTGACGCGCGCACCCTTGTCCTGTGGGTGGTTGCCGTATTCGTGGGCGTGTTGGTTCATGAGTTGGGGCACGCGGTCGCAATGCGTTGGAACGGTTTCCAGCCGAGCATTACCTTGTACGGGTTGGGAGGCGCGGCCTCCTATGGGCCGGGCTTCTATGGAATGCCGTCGCTTTCGCCGTGGCGGCAGATTGGCATCTCGGCAGCCGGTCCTGGCGCCGGGTTCCTGCTGGCCGGCCTTGTGTGTCTTGGCCTGATTCTCTCGGGAACCAAGATCTTGGTCTTCTGGGGCTTGCCGTTTGGAATGAATCTGGCGCCTGTGGGGATGGACGGCAACGAGTTGCTGAGAGTATTTGTGACGTTGCTGCTGTTTGTCACCGTGGGATACGGTGTCTTGAACCTGATGCCCATCTATCCATTGGACGGCGGCCAGATCGCGCGCGAGCTGTTTCTGATGGCCATGCCGCGCGATGGGATTCGCCACTCGCTCATCCTCTCGATGCTTGCGGCCGGTGCGATTGCCGTGCTTGGAATCATGCAGGGCAGTTTCTTCCTGGCGCTGCTCTTCGGGTATCTCGCCTTTGGCAGCTACAATACTCTGCAGCACTACCAAGGTCGCGGCCCATGGTGAACCGGTATCGCGGCGCGTGGGAATCGGGGAACCGGACACTCTCGCAGTGAAGCTTGTCGAAATGTGGCGTTTTCAGGACGGGATTGCCATGGCGGCCCAAGTCGCCGTACCCCTGGTCATCCGTGATGATCAGCACGATGTTCGGCGCGCCTTGGTTCTCATTACCCCACGCCGCAACCGGCCGGAGCACTGATAGAATGCCTGCCGAAAACACGAGAATGCCCAGGGCCATCCGCCCTCGATATACGCGTGACAGACGGAAGAGGCACGGGTCTCGTTCAACATGGGTGAAGAACACGGCGATTTCCTTCGGCGGCCGAGTTATCGAACGATTGCCGAGTTATCGAACGATTGCCGAGTTATCGAACGATTGACGCAACGCGTGTTACTCGGCCGCAGCTTTAAGCTGCGCGTCGGTCTCCTCCAGCCGGAATCGCGTGCAAACCACGGAGTGCTTGCGGGCGTCGTTCCATAGCTTGATGTAGGTTGTAGCGACGATCGTACCATCCGGCAGCAGTTCCATGCCCGGATAGCCGCAGTCGCCGCCTGCAAAACTGTGCAAAAGCTTGATGCGATACTGGCCCGGCTTGCCCTGCTTGATGTCGTCGTACGTACCGACCCAGGCGACGAAATGGCCGCGGGTGGGCGATTGCGGGGCTTGGTCGCGGAATGCAATGACGAGCCGGCCGTCTTTGGCGTACACACCCATATGCCGGTCGCCGGTGAGTCCCCAGGGCGTATCGACCGGCGTACTCCACGTGGCGCCTTCGTCGCGGCTGAACATCATCAGGCTATAGCCCTTGTGCGTGTTCTCCCGCATCAGGCAGCACAGTTCCTTGCCGTCGGGCGAACGGAAGACGAACGGTTCGCATGGGTTCTTCCCTTCAACACGGGCCACCACCCGGGGTTCGCTCCACGTGAAGCCGCCGTCCTTGGTCACCGTCTGGAGGACCTCCAGCGGGGCGCGGTCCGCCCCGTCCGGACCCCGGTGGTACATCCCAAGGTACGAGCCGTCCTTTAGACGAACGATGCTGCTAAACGTCATCACGCAGCGAAACGGCTTGCCCAACGGCGGCAACTCCTTCCACGTCTCGCCGCCGTCCTCGCTCATGATGCGCGGCATGGGAAGCCCGAATCGGCCGATCCACGCGGAGAAAACCCAGAGTCGCTCCTTGCCTGCCGGATCGGTCATGCGGTAGATGCTCGGGCAGTTCTGGTGCGACGTGAATCCTTCGGGCATCCGATCGTCCAGCCGAACCCACGTCTTGCCGCCGTCGTTGCTGCGCGCCATCGGCCCGGCCTTGCCGCCGTGATTGATGCACCAGACGGCAAACAGCGTCTTGCCGTCCGACATCGATACGGTGGTCGGATGCCCCTGATAGACCTCGGACGTCCCTTCGGCAATGACCACCTGCCGCTGCGTGCCGCCCGACAGATCCACCACCGGGAGCTTTGCTTCTTCGCGCCAGCGGGCCTTCAGGCCTTCGGGATTCTCTGCAAAGCAGGCCGATCCGGCCGCCAACAGCGTGATGATTCCGAGCAGGTGCAGTTTCATAGCATGGCCTTTCGTTTTGGGTGGAGCCGACAGTAAGTTATACAGCGTCTGAGCCATCACTCGTTGCGTTCGGCGCGAACATCGTAAAGTTGGTAGCCGATTCGGCGGCACGCCTCGATGGTTTCCGCATAGGGCGTGTCGCAAACGTCAGTGAAGCCGTTCTGGAAGTTCTCGCCGTCGTCGCGGCCGGTGGTCGCCTGGTCGCTGAACTGATGCCAGTGGACGCCGACCACGAGCGGGTTCTTCAGGGCGCTGTGGACATAGGTCTCGTAGGCCTCGCCGCGGGCCTCCTGGTTGGCCACCTCCCGCAAGCTCGCATGGAACTTGCCGCGGTCGAGCGCGCCGAAATGCCATTCGCCAATCAGGACCGGCTTGTCGATACCGTCGGGCAGCCTCAGGTCGGTCAGGGTCGTGCTGTACCGGTTCACACTGACGACGTCGCTGTACTTTGCAGCCGTGCGGAAGACCACCGGGTGGCTGCTGCCGGCAAAGCGGCAGCCGAGATAGAGTCCCCGCGGATCGACCTCTTTCACCGCCTCGCGGCACTGACGGAAGTAGGCGTCGGCAATCAGGCCGAGGAAGTCGGCCAGGTCGTCGCGTCCGTGATCCTCGCCGGGCGGAGTTGTCGATTGCAGCATGGCGTCCCACGAGGCGTATTCGGTCTTCCATGCGGCATTGAGTTTCTCGATGCTTGCGTATTGCTGCTTGAGCCGGTCGATCAGGACGTGTTTGGCCGTCTGATCGGCAGGCGAGGCGAGGATGGCGCGTCCCAAGGCCGCCTCGTCGCTGCCCCAGTTCAGCTCGTTGCCGGGGAAATACCCGAGGCACCAGGGATCGCCGACGGCCTTCCCCCGGTGCAGGGCGACTTCCGTCAGCAGCGTTGCCTTGAAGCTGGAATCGAATACGTCCGGGAACTTGCCCCAGCCCCCGCTTGTGCCTTCGATCACACGGCTGTCGTCGTGGATGGTGGCGACATAGCCCGTATTGTCAGGCGTGTCCTGGGGCGGCGAATCGACGCTATAGACGGTGGCCGTGTACGGCGTGCGACGCTGAAGGTAAATGGCCGGCTGCGAACAGTTGGCCAGCGTATTCAGCCCCCAGCTTCGGAACCGGCGGTGGACCACGTCGCTGAACGTCGCCATCCAGTCGGGGCCATATTTGCGCAGCAGGTTCGCGCCGGAGAAGTTGTACGTCTCGGTCCCACGGGGATAGAGTCCGGAAATGGCCCAGGTGCTCTTCCCGTAGAAGACGCCGAACGGCGAATCGTGGGCCGGCAGGTCCGCAAAGAGATGCTCGCGGCCGGTTACCGGCGTATAGCCGCACGACCATGTGACGCGCACCAATCCGTGCGACCAGAAGAGCCGGCCTTCCGGATCGACGAACCACCAGCGGCCGTTCCATTTGGCGACGCGGAAGCGGCCGGTGGCCTCCAGTTGCGGCCCGCCAAGCCAGCCGCCGTACTGGTTCCACTGTTGCGGGCCCGCATGTGCGGTCAAGTCGGCGGCCTCGTGCTTGCGTGCGGCGGCCATGTCTGCTTCCGAGTGCGTCTTGCCCGGCCAGTCCTTGTGGATGTACTGGCCGAACCGATCGATCATCGGGAAAAGCTCGTCCAGATTCTCCGGCAGCGGAAACGCCGGCTCGCCCCCGGCGCGAATTGCCGAGACCTCAAAGACCCGGTCGCTTCCGGGCTGATACACATAGACCGAAATACCAACCACGTCGGTCGGGTCGACCGTGTGGCGGCCTCCGCCTTGAAATCCACCCGGGCAGCCGCGCATGCCGTGGAACTTCTCCTGCAGCGATTTCGGGGCTTTGCCGCGGATTTTGACTCTCAAAGGCGCTTCTTCTCCGGGCGGAATGGTGATCGATCCGATACAGCAGTTCCGCCGTTCGGTGCGATCCGAACCCGGATTATCGACGGCGCAGTGGACCGACAACGGATACTTGCCCACATTCTTGACCATTGCCTCCAACTCGGTCATTCCGGTCAGATCCCAGCGGCCATCGGGACTCTTGAAGGTAACGCCTGGCCGGAGTGCGCCACTGTGGACACGAACCCGCAGCCTCCCCTGCCCTGCCTCGAGATCGGCATCGACCCCCACCGCCGCGCCTTCATCGAGCGGAGCGGCCAGATCGACCAGCGTCACGGGCAGCGCGGCCGCTGTCTCGGCCGAGCGGCTGGAACCGGCGGCAGGAATCAGCAGCCAAGCCACGGACAGGGCAAACAGACTCAGTGTCTTGCTCATCGTTGTAATCCTGAAAAGGTCTTCGAATCAGTTGTCCGACAGTCGTTGTGCGCGAAAAAGGTCTTCCACGCCAACCGGCCCGCCGTCGGGACGCAAGCTGCGGGCCGGACTATCGGACCGGAGCCGGTAGTCGCCGTTATTCACGTCGACGAACTGCGGATCGGCAAACTGCGAATGGGCGTCGAGCCCGGTGGTCTTCTGATACTCCTCGAACGAGCCGATCTTCTCGCGGAACCACCGGGCCGCAATCCCCGTGTCGCTGAACCATAGATTATAGTCCATCTCGGGGCGCACTTTCCAGCCGGCCGAATATCGGCTCCCCCAGTCGCTGGCGTTGTAGAAGATATTGTACTTCACTTCGATGCCGGATGTCGCCGCCGTATTCGTGTAGAACATCAGGTGGCTACCGTTCTGATCCGGACGCTGCGCGTGGGACCATACCGCGCCAGCGTTGATGCACGTGTTGTTGACGAACCGGATGTTCTCGGTCACGGCCGTTTCCGGGTTATTCCAGTATTCGAACGAGTATTCGGAATTACGGATCAGGTTGTTGCGGTAGGTGATGTTGATCTGCTTGGAATCCGGCCCGCGTCCCTGGTTGGTCAGCGCGGCGTCGTAAACCT
Organism: Thermoguttaceae bacterium; assembly: GCA_040772845.1. Classification (GTDB taxonomy): domain Bacteria; phylum Planctomycetota; class Planctomycetia; order Pirellulales; family Thermoguttaceae; genus PWXP01. The sequence goes on along the minus strand of JAXGXG010000001.1, from coordinate 472,745 downwards.
CCCAGATGTGGCAGCCTTCGACCAGGTTGTCACGGGCGGCGCCCCAGAACTCGATGGCGTTCCCGAACCGCACCGGCTTGCCGTCCGGCCTGGTGTGTTGATGGGCGCCGCCGATGTAACCAAGGTCGCAATTGCGGATCACGATATGGTGCGTATTCCCCCCGCCGAAGCCATGGGCCGCGCCGTACATGATGGCCAGCCCGTCGTACACGATGTGATGCTTGCCGCTCTGGTGGATCACGTGCCGGGCCATGGCCAATTCGATGCTCTTGTGTTGGGAAGCCGGGTTCGCGTCGCAGTACAGGTAGACACGCTGCGACGGCCGGTCGTAATAGTAATCGTACGGCTTCGTCAGATCTTCAACCGACCACTTCTTCCACCCGCACACGGCGCCGCCGTCGAAAATGATATTCCCCACGTCCACGGTGAGCGGGTCCGCAATGTTCGGCGTGGCCACGTGTAGACTCTGCGGCTGAAAGTCGAGAACGGCCCCGGCAGGCAACACGCCGCCCAAGCTGACATGCAGCCGGCCCGTGGGCGAGGTTGCCGATGCCTTCAGGACAACTTCATACGTATCCCAGTCGGGACCGATGGAACGATCGGCCGGCGTGGATCGGGCGAACCCGGTCCACGGCGCCCTGCCGTTGATGATCTCAATGCCGGGGAAACAGAATGGCTTGGTGCAGCGCGCCCGGAAGGTGAACACGAGATACTGATCTTTTTCGACAGGCACTTCGGGGCCCCAAAGCTGTACGTGGTTCGAACGCTCGCCGCTCTGGGTGCAGGCAAGCTGCACGACCCGCCCGGCCGGATCATCTACGTGTTTCACGGCCACCTGGGCCCCGGCCTCCTGGTGTCGTCCCCACGTGTACTTTCGCAGATCGGCCACCTGTCGCTCCCGTTGATATTCCATGGGCAGTGTGGCCCACAGGTGGTCCGCGACCTTTACCCAGTCTTCCGCACGGTTCCGTGGCCGGGAGCCGAGGATCAAGGGTTTGGGGCCTTCGCCGAACGAGGTGTACGTGACCGGAGCGCCTTCGTCGCCGCTTGCCGGTGTAAGCGAACCCCGCCACGCGCCGCCGCATCGAAAGCAAACCGTATCGCCCGGCCGCAACTCGGCCGCCTCAACCTGCTCCAGGCTCTGCCATGCGCGGTCCACAGCCAGGCCATCGTTGGCATCGTTGCCGGCGTCGGAATCGACGTAGAAGGTCCGCGCCGAAGCGGCGGCATCTTCCGCCCTTGCCTCTACGCACTGTAGACAACCAAAGGCCAACGCCATTGCGGCCAGAATGCGGTGGAACGGAAGCGACTTCACGCAGCAGGTTACTCGACTCATGAGATCCTTCTTGGCGGGTGGTGAGGCGGGACGGGTAGACAACTGCTCGGAGGGATCGCCAGGATCGGCCCCCGGGACAATCGCTGTCGGCGGTACGCCCATTATGACTTCCTCAGTGGGCGAGGACAAGGATCACGCGTTGCCGCTCAGTGTCGCGCCAGCGCCTTTCCACACCGTGCGATAGAAATCAGCGAGGCTACGGCCTGCCGGGCCCCACCAATGACCCGAAAGACCCCCCAACGAACGCGGCAACACACCCCCTTCCGTAAGCAGGCATAGGAATCTCCCTCGTGCAGAATCGCAAAGAAGACGCGAGGCGTTCATGCCTGCACGCAATAATGCGTAGTTTCGGACCGCAGCGAGTATATCTTGCCGCCTCCGGGACCTCCTTGGGGTTCCATTTGGTGGCATGACCGTGTATGTTAGAAGGCGCCTGCCGACGGTGCGGCAAACGTGAACGTTTGGTCCGCAACCTGCAAAGGACCGCGCCCGCCCAATTGCCTGCCGCCATCCGCGCCAACCCGAATACGAGGTGAAGCCATGAGACGATGGACCGTAGCGTGCTGCGTCGTAGGGCTTGGATTCTCGGCGTTCATCCGTCTGGCTGGCGCCGGCCAACCCTCAGCCCAGTCGGACGTGACCGGGCAGGCGGACGATCCGGTGCAACGGGCCGAGCAGTTGTGGCGTCTGGCGGAACAGAAGGCGCTCAGCGACGACCTGGCCGCCGAAGCGGCCGAGCTACTCGATGCGGACGATCCGTTCGCCCGCGGCCTGGCCGAGTGGGCGCTGGCCACACGGGTCGAACTCGACAACAAGGGGCAGGACGTTCGCTGGCCGCAGGCTGACCCGCCGGCGTGGCGCCAGCGATGGCTGCAGCTTTCACCCGAGGCGATGATCGAGGCCGACTATGTCCGTTTCGCGGTGCTTTGGGAAATCCACCGCGACGGCCAGAAACTGCTGGATTCCGCCCATGCCATCGTCCTGCGGGCGCATGGCGCCGCCGATGAAGCCCTGCGTTCCGGTTCAGACACCACACGCACGATGGTCGAACGGCAGCTTGACCAGCTCGATGCGATTTGCAGGCAATTGGCCGAGCAGGTGGAGCGGTCGCCGGACGATCTGCCGGCGCACCGCCGGCTATGGCTTTGCGCGCGTCAGGCGGCGAGGCCCATTGTCATGGCCAATCCGGCAGCGGACGTGCGCCGGTTGCTGTTCGTCAAACAGTATGCGGCCCATACCCATCGGAACATCACCGGTTCCCAGTATCCGTGGGTCCACAAGCCAGGCGGCGGCATCTACGTTCAGGAAGGGCTTGAGCCGGGCAGCCCGATTCGGGAGGTCCTGCAAGGCCAGCTCGGCCCGGGACACGTGCGTGGAATCGATCTCTGGTGGGATGGAACGCGTATGGTATTCGGCTACGCGCGGCAGGCGCAATGGCCGCCGCCGTTCGATACCGTGTCCGGTAATTACGCGTTCGAGTTGCGCGGCCACGAAGAACCGATCCATTTGTTCGAGATCGGCGTCGATGGCAGCGGATTGCGTCAACTGACCGACCATCCGTTCTGGAGCGACCTGGAGCCGACCTACTGCGCCGACGGCAGCATCGTATTCGCATCGGACCGGTCCGGCCGATCGAGCGAATGCGGAAGGTTCTCGGCCGATCATACGGTCGTCAATCTGTACGCCGTCGATGCCGACGGCAGTCGCGTACGGCGGGTCAACGACAACAAGGACATCGATCGCCACCCGCACAGCCTCGACAACGGCCTGATTGCCTACACGCGTTGGGAATACCAGGAGCGGCACTTCATGCAGCTCCATTCGATTTGGGCGGTTCGGCCGAATGGCGCCATGGCCGACGCACTGTTCAAGCAACACCTGGGCGCGCCGTTCGGACTGCGCGACACGCGCAGCGTGCCGAACTCGCCGCTGCTTGTATCGATTGCAACGGGGCATCACACGTTTGCCTACGGCCCGCTTGTGCTCGTCGATCCTCGCCACGGCATCAACACCGACGAGGGACTCCGCATCGTCACGCCACACAGCAAGCCGGAAGAGGGCCGCATGGCAGGCGAGCCGGTAGACTCGGGCGGCGTGGCCGACCGGGGCGGCTTATACCATGGCCCCTGGGCCCTGAGCGAAACGTGTTTTCTCGTATCGTTCAGCCACGCGCGACCGCCGTCGAACACTTCAGGCGGTACGAACGCCAGCGGGTTCGCCGTCTACCTGGTCGACGTCCACGGAAACAAGGAGCTCGTACACCGCGATCTGCTGCTTTCCTGCGCATTCCCCATGCCGCTCGGGCCGCGTCGCCGACCGCCCATCCTACCAGCCAGCCCGGTGCTGGCCGATCGGCAAGACGCCGTCTGCTACGTGGCCGACGTCTACCGCGATATGCCCGGGATTCCTCGCGGTACGATCAAGTACCTGCGGATTGCCCAACGGGTGGGCTGGCCCCTGGACGAGAAGATCGGCGCGATGCGTTACATTCCGGATAACGCGTGGACCCGGCAGTTCGGCTACTGGTCGTGGGCGCCCGTACGGGTGTTGGGCAAGGTCCCCGTTGCCGAAGACGGATCGGCCCATTTCACCGTGCCTGCGGACGAAGCCGTCTACTTCCAGGCGCTCGACGAGAACCAGATGGAAGTGCGTCGGATGCGGAGCCACGTAACGTTTCAGCCGGGCGAATTGCGTGGTTGCGTCGGGTGCCATCAGACGCAATCGCAGGCGCCTCCGATTCCGCGTCATTTGGGACTTGCATTCCGCCGGGCGCCGGACACCCCGGAGCCGCCGCCCTGGGGCGCCGGTCGGCTTCTGGGTTACGAATGGCTCGTCCAGCCGATTTTCGACCGGCACTGCACCACATGTCATGGCCATGCGGATCCCGAGGGCGGAATCGATCTGTCTGCCACCCGGGCCGACGACGGCTTCGTCCAATCGTTCCGTACCCTGTTCGGCCGCCGTGAAGGGACCGACAAGCAGTTCCCGCCATTGGTGTCTGTATCGAACCGTTTTGACGACGTGCAAGTCACGGCCCCGAAACAATTCGGGTCGCACGCCAGCCGCCTCATTGCGGTGCTGCGCAACGACCCGCTGCATTGCAAGGAGGTCAAACTCTCGCCCGACCAGTGGCGCGCCTTGGTCACCTGGATCGACGCCAACGCACCGTACTACGACAGTTTCTACAACAAGAGACCGAAGGAGGGCGGGCCGCCCCGCCGCGACGTGTACGTCCAGTACTGATCCCTCGGCGGCACTCCGCGGTCATCACTTTGCAACTCGAAAGATCGAGCCGAATCCTTCCCATAGCACTGGAAAATCGACCATGAAAACCGCAACCTTCCTGTGGAGCTTCGGACTTCTCGTCCTGGGCGCCGCAACGAGCGTTCTGGCGTCCGACTCCGTTGTTCCGCAAGAGGATCTCGTCCTGTGGCTCGATGCAGCCGAGTTGGCCGGGCACGTGGCGTCCGACGGCCGCATCACACAATGGCGCGACCGCTCCGCTGAAGGCAACCACGCCCGACAGACCGATCGGAACCTTCGCCCCCAGTGGGTCGAAGCCGCCCTCGGCGACCGGCCGGCCGTCCGGTTCCGCAACGGTCAATTCCTGAACCTCGGCCAACCGGCCTCGCTCGATTTCCCGCCCGGGCAGGCGTTTACGATCATTGCCGCCTACTCGGTAGCGGAAGGCAAGTTCGGAACCCTGCTGGCAAAGGGGGGTGGGCCGCAACAAGGGCGCGAGTACCACCTCTACACGGCAACCGGCCGCCTGGGCGGCGTAGTTCACGGAACCCGGCACGAAACGCCTATCGGCGATGGCCCCCGCATCGCCGCCATGGTTTGCGACGGACGCCATGCAGAACTGCGCCACGATGGGGCGGCGGTCCGGTTTCAGCCAGGCAAGGGGAGCACCGCAGGTGATGTGTTGATCGGTGTTCGCCGCGAGACCGCTCAGAATACCGGCGTCTACTGGCCGCTCGAAGGCGAGTTGGCCGAGTTGCTTGTCTATCGATCGGCCCTGGACAAGCCCACGTTCGACCGCGTGGAGACATACCTGCGAAACAAGTATGGCTTTACCGCCCCTCAAGACGCATTGACCGAAGATATCCAGAAGCATCCTGCCCGGGCGGCTGAGTCGCTATTGCGTCTTGCCCAACAGAACGAGCTTTCGCCCGATCTGGCCGATCTGGCCGGAGAGCTTCTCGAATCAAGCGATCCGTTTGCGCGAGGTATGGCCGAGTGGGCCATTGCCATGAAGATCGGCGGAGAGAATAACGGCCAGGCGGTCGTGTGGACTCGCGAAGCGGCCGAACCGTGGTTTCAGCGTTATCTGCAGATCCCACCTGCACAGCGAAGAGAAGCAGACTGGGTCCGGCAGGCGGTGACACGCAATATCCATCGCGATCCGGCGAAACTGTCGGCCGACGTGGACGCCATGCTGCAGCGGGCCGAGCAGATGGCAACCGACTTCCGGCTGCACGGGGAATTGCCGGACGGGTTCGACGCGCAGCTTGCCGTAATCCGTAGCGCGCAAGCCGAACTCGCCGCTATCCGACAAGGCGACCAGGGGTTGTCTGCGGCACAGCAGACCTGGCTCGATGCGCGCCGTGCGATGCGCGAGATCGCGCTGGCCAACCCGTCGTTCGACTTCGGCAAGATCGTCTTCCTTACCCAATTCGCCCCGCACACGATGCGGAACATCACGCGTTCCTATTCATGGAAGCACAAGCCGGGCGGCGATATCGAGATTCTCGACGACATCAAGGATGACGTCCGAGCACGCCCCTTACTGGCAGGCCGGTTGGGCCCTGGCTACGTCTGGGGACTCGACCTGTGGTGGGATGGCGACCGTGTGCTGTTCAGTTACGCAAGGCTTCCGAAATGGCCGCCCCCATTGGATACGACCAGCACCGCCATCGAGGGTCAGAACGTCTTTCCTTTGCGGAAGATCTTCGAGCCCGTTCGTCTCTACGAGGCGGCGGTTGACGGCTCGCAGATCACGCAGCTCACCAACGATCCCTACTGGAGCGATTTTGAACCGGCCTATACGGCGGCAGGCGACGTGGTGTTTGCCTCCGATCGCTGCAGCAAGGCCCCCGAGTGCGGCAACGTAACCTACGACCATACGAACCCGAATCTGTACATCCTTTCGCGGCGCGACAGCCGGCTGGTCCCACCAACCGAAGGCGGACTCGCCCGCTATGAGCCGGCGCCCGTCGTGCGCAAGTTCACTGACAGCAAAGACTTGGACCGCTATCCCTACAGCCTCGACGACGGCCGCATCGTCTACACGCACTGGGAATACCAGGAACGGCACTTCATGGAGGTCCATGCACTCTGGACGGCCCGGCCGGATGGGACCATGTCCGACGCCCTGTTCAAACAGCACATGTCCGCCCCGCTGGCCCTGCGCAGCGCCCGCAGCATCCCCGGGACGGCAAGACTGGTGGCCGTCGCCACGGGCCACCACACGTTCAGTTACGGCGCCGTGGTCACCGTCGATCCGGCCCACGGGCTCAACAGTGTATCCGGGCTCCGGCTGGTTACACCGAACGTCAAGCTTCAGGAAGGCCCGCTGGCCGGTCGGCCGGTGGACCGGGGCGGCGTGCCGGATCCAGGCGGTCTGTATCGCAGTCCTTGGGCCCTTAGCGAACAGTGCTTTCTGGTCGCCTATGCCTATGCGCGGCCCAAGTGTACCGGCACGTCCGGCGTCGACTCGAACGGATTCGGCCTCTACCTGATCGACGCCTATGGGAACCGCGAACTGCTGCACCGCGATCCGCTACTCAGTTGCGCTTCGCCCATTCCGCTGCGGCCGAGGCAACGGCCGCCCATCATTCCGACCGTAGCCGAGACACCCGAAACGCCGAAACGGGCGACAGAGGCCGTCTGCTACGTTCCAGACGTCTACGACGGAATGCCGCCCGAGATTCCCCGGGGCACGATCAAGTACCTTCGCATCGCCCAACATGTGCCCTGGCCGTACGATCAGGTGCACGGTACGCAGGACTATATTTCCGGCAATGCCGGTTCGCGACACCTGGATTTCAAGAGCTGGGCGCCGGTGCGGGTGTTTGGCACGGTTCCGGTCGAACCGGACGGCTCCGCGCATTTCACCGTGCCAAGCGACGTGGCAATCTATTTCCAGGCCCTTGACCAGCGGCACATGGAAGTCCAGCGGATGCGTTCTTTTGTTTCGATGAAGGCAGGCGAGGTTCGAGGCTGTCGCGGATGTCACGAATCGCAGGCCCAGTCGCCGGCCATCGGCGCCGGATTTGGGCTGGCAATGTCGCGCGCGCCGTCAACTCCCACGCCGCCGCCCTGGGGCTCGGAACGTACGGTCGACTACGAGGCGATGGTGCAACCGGTCTTCGAACGCAATTGCACCGAATGCCATGGCAACCGCGCTCCGCAAGGAAACGTCGATCTGAGCGCCGTTCGCATGAACGATGGGCTGTTGATGTCGTACCACACCTTGTTCGGAAGCCGGGGCGATGGCAAGGAGACGGCCGCCATGCTCGTCTCAACGGCCGATCGATTCTCCAACGCCGGCATCACCCAACCGAAGCAATTCGGTTCCCATCAGAGCCGCTTGATTCACACCCTGCTGGAAGATCCCTTCCACCGCAAGAGCGTAAAACTCAATCCGGACGAGTGGGAGACGATTGTCACGTGGATTGACGCAAACGCCCCCTATTTCGGTGGATTCCTGAACAAACGTCCCGATAGCGGCGGTCCTCCCCGCCGAGAGCCGCCGGCAGACTGCACTACCCAGCAGTAACATGCCGCCGCCCCCACTGCGGCCAGCCATGCATCCTCGCCGCGGCTCGGAACCGCACATTCCCGCAGGTTGGGCTTCAGCCCATTCCGTAGGTTGGCTGAAGCCCGTCAGGACCAGGACTGCGGCCCCCAATGCGTCCCACAGGGGAGCATAACCACAAGATATCTCTATGGCCCCCCCGAAAAGCTGTGCTTTGTCGGCAAAGTCGCCCTGTTTCTCCTGAAGCCGCTTGAATTCCCTGATACGCTTGCTATGTTATTGATGGAGTGTATCTCACAATAAGCTGGACCTTTGAGGAAGGGAGAGTCGCCCATGTTTCGATCTGCTTGGAAACCTTTGTTCGTTGGTGCAATTGCCGTGGCCGCGATTGCCGGGAGCGCCATGAAGGCGGACGCTTGCTGGTGGGGATACTACCGGCCGGTCGCCTATTCCTGCTGCTACTCCACCCCGTGCTATACAACCTCGTACTGCTATTCGACACCCTGTTACACGACAAGCTACTGCTGCGATCCGTGTGACTGGGGAACGTGCAGTTACTACTTGGGCTATCGTCCCGGGCCACTCCGCCGCTTGCTGTTCGGACGATATCGTTGGTACTACGGATGCTGGACGACCCCATGCTGCTACGACGCATGTTACAGCCCGGTCGTAACACCGACGGCTGCGATGCCGTCGCAACCGGCCCAACCGAAGCCGGCTGCGAAACCAGCGCCATCGCAAGCCAGCGCGGCGCCGGCCATTCCGGAGCCGACCGACACGATGCCGACAATCATCAATCAGCCGAAAGAGCAGCCGGCCCCTGCCGAGCCGCCCATGGAACCCGCAGTCCCAACCCCGGATCCGGTTCCCGACACAACGGCGCCCATGTCGCCTCCGGCCGCTGCGCCTGGATTCGACTTCAACCCGCTGGCGCCCGAGCGGCCCAGTAGTTCCTACGTGCCCAAGCCGTCGAACAGCGCCTTGATTTCCGTCTGGGTGCCCTACGACGCGAAAGTCATCGTCAACGGGCATGTCACGGAGAGCAAGGGAAGCCGCCGCCAGTTCGTCTCGTACGGCCTGCAATCCGGCTACAGCTACAAGTACGAAATCAAGGCACAGGTCGTCCGGGACGGCAAGATTCTGGAAGACGTGCGAACGGTAACACTGACCGCAGGCGAAGACACCTCCGTGGCCTTCGGATTCCAGTCGATTCCATCGCAATCGCTTGCCTCGCAGTGGTAGACAGCCCCGTGGCGATGGTCACCGCAAAACGGCGTCATTGCCCGGAAGAGGATAACGTGGGAGACTCAACAACCCCCGCATCGGACGGGTTCCGATGCGGGGGTTCCCCTTTTCTGACTCATCCATTTCCACGTGCATGGCCCGTTCGTAGTCCCGATCGTTTTTTTCCCAGGTCCGCTTGAATAACCTCCGACAGCAAAGCATAATAGTGCGTTTACACCTGCACAGCGGCCCCCGCGGGATTGGTCTCGCGAACGGGAGAACCGCGTTGCAGCAAGCCCCCAACCTGGCGGTTGACCAGCCGTCGCCACCCATGGCTGCCCCTTTGGCATCCGGACCTTACCCCAGAGGAGAAACCTGTGTTTGACCACATCGCCGTCGTCGGCGCTACCGGCGCCGTCGGAACCCTGATCCGCGAAATGCTTGAGAGTCGTCGGTTTCCCCACCAGACGATCAAGTTCCTGGCCTCCGCTCGATCGGTCGGGAAGGAGTTGGAGTTCGCAGGCAAAAAGGTCAAGGTGGAGGAACTGCGACCGGAATCGTTCGATGGCGTTGAACTGGCCATCAGCAGCACGCCGGACGACGTCGCCGGAGAACTGGCGCCCAAGGCAGTCGAACACGGTTGCGTCGTCATCGACGAAAGCGCCTTCTGGCGCATGGACCCCAAGGTCCCGCTGATCATTCCGGAAGTGAATCCCGACGCGATTGATAAGCATCAAGGCATTATCGCCAGCCCGAACTGCTCCACCACACAGATGGTGCAGGCGCTCAAACCCCTGCACGACGCCGGTCGCGTTCGCCGTGTGGTAGTCAGCACGTATCAGGCAACCAGCGGCGCGGGCGTGGGCGGTACGCGCGACCTGCTCGGCAGCAGCCGGGCAAAGCTCGACGGCCAATCCTACACGCAAGAGGTCTTTCCGTATCCGATCGCCTTCAACTGCATCCCGCAAATCGGCAGCCCCAAGCAGCAGGGCTATACGTCCGAAGAGATGAAGATGACCTGGGAGACCCAGAAGATCCTGGGCGACGATTCGATTCAGATTTCGGCCACGTGCGTGCGCGTCCCGGTCTCGAACTGCCATAGCGAAGTCATCCTGGTGGAAACCGAACGCAAGATCTCGGTTGACGAGGCGCGCGAGTTGTTCGCCGCAACGCCCGGCCTGGTCGTCATGGACGATCTGGCAAACAAGGTGTACCCCATGCCGATCAACGGCGACGGCCGCGACGAGACCTTCGTCGGGCGCATTCGCGAAGACCTTTCCTGCCCGAACGGCCTGATCTTCTGGTGCGTCAGCGACAACCTCCGAAAGGGCGCTGCCACGAACGCCGTCCAGATTGCCGAACTGCTCGTGGCAAAGGCCGGAAAGAACTAAACGCAGCGGCAGGGCCGCCCTGCGTCCGGCGTGAATCGTTGCCCGGTGGCCCGTATCAGGTGGACGAACGTGCGCACCTTGAAACTGCTACTGGCCTACGACGGGACCGGCTACGCCGGCTGGCAGGTGCAACCCGGTCAGCCAACCGTGCAGGCGGCGCTAGAGACAGCCATCACGAAGGTAACGGGCCGGACGGTTCGCACGGTGGCCAGCGGCCGCACCGACGCAGGCGTCCATGCGTTGGGTCAGGTGGTCGGTTTTTCCACGGACGCGGCGCTAAGCTGTGATGCCTTCCGCCGGGCGATCAATGCGAACCTGCCGCGAGACATCGCCGTGCGCGACGTAGTCGAAGCGCCGCACGGCTTCCATCCCATCCGCGACGCCGTGCGCAAGCGGTACCGATACGTGCTCTACGATGCATCGATACGCGACGTCTTCTCGCTCCGCTTCGCCTGGCAGTATCCGTACGGCCGTCTCGACGCCGCAGCCATGCAGCGCGCCGCCCGGGCACTGCTGGGGCGACACGATTTCCGTAGCTTCCAAACCACGGGCGCCGAACGCAAGACAACCGTACGCACGGTGCTGGACCTGAGCGTCGTCCGTGGCGGGGCCGAACAGGTGACGCCGCCGAACGACACGGCCGGCGGTTGCCACGATGGCTCCCCATGGATTACGCTGGAGATCGAAGCAGACGGCTTTCTCTATAACATGGTGCGTGCAATCGTCGGAACGCTCACCGAGGTTGGACGCGGCGCACAACCGGAATCGTGGCCCGCCGAGGTCCTTGCCGCTGGGGACCGGCGGCGAGCAGGACCGACCGCACCGCCGCACGGCCTGTTCCTGGTCAACGTCACCTATTAGAAGCGGCCCAAGGCCATGCGCATCGCCCACGTCATTACCAGGCTGATTCTCGGCGGGGCACAAGAAAACACCGTGCTCTGCTGCGAGGATCTGCTGCACACCTACGGGGATGACGTGCTGCTGATCACCGGCCCGCCGCTCGGCCCGGAAGGAAGCCTGACCCAGCGCGCCGAAGCGGCAGGCATTCCGATGCATATCATCCCCTCGCTGCGCCGCCCGATCCATCCCTGGCGGGATGCGAGGGCTTACTTCCAGCTCAAGAGCGTTCTACGCGACTTCCAGCCCGATGTTGTCCATACGCACAGCGCCAAGGGCGGCATCCTGGGCCGCGCAGCCGCATGGTCGCTCGCGGTTCCGGCCATCGTCCACACGGTTCACGGCGCCCCATTTCACCCATACCAGAGCGCCCCGGCGAGAATGGCCATTCGCGCCTGCGAGCGATGGGCCGCCCGCCGCTGCCATGCGATGATCAGCGTGGCCGATCGCATGACCGAACTGATGGTCGCCGGCCGGGTCGCGCCTGCCGAAAAGTTCACCACCATCCTGAGCGGAATGGAAGTCGAACCCTTTCTCGAGTCAGACCGCCTCCGGCAGCGCGCGCGACGCGAATTGGGATATACCCCCGACCAGATCGTGATTGTCAAGGTGGCGCGACTGTTTCACCTCAAAGGACACGAGTACCTGGTACGCGCGGCGGAACAGGTAGTCCAAACGGTTCCCAACGCCCGTTTTCTGCTGGTCGGCGACGGCATTCTGCAGGATCGTATCCGACGGCAGATCGAAACAGCCGGATTGGCCGAACACTTCCAGTTCACCGGACTCGTCCCCCCCGAACGCATCCCTGAACTCCTGGCCGCCTCCGACCTGGTCGTCCACGCCAGCCTGCGTGAAGGACTCGCCCGCGTGCTGCCCCAGGCCCTGATTGCCGGCAAGCCGGTAATCAGCTTCGATGTGGACGGGACCCGCCAGGTAGTCCTGCCGAACGAAACCGGTTTTCTTGTGCCGCCGCGTAACGCTACCGCCCTGGCCAAGGCCATCGTCCGCCTGGCCACTTCGGGCGAACTCCGCACACGACTCGGCAGCCAAGGCCGGGCTCGATTCGCCAATGCCTTCGGCCACCAGCAGATGACCGCCGACATTCGCGGCCTCTACCTCCGCCTTCTGCAGGGAGCCAAGGCGTAATCCGGCCAGCACCCCCACCGAGAGGCAACGCGCCCCCCTATGCTTCACATTGTCCTTTTCGGGACCGAAGTACTCGATTCCGTACCAGTCTTCCCCCGGAAATGGACGATGAGTACCTTTTGAAGGGTTTACGCGAGATGTCATGGTGGCGACGATCGGTAGGCTTGCGGGTTTCGCGAGGTTGCAGCAGGAGGTCAGACCGGGTACAATGGCGACCTATCGGAACCCCGCAAGACAAGGGGCCTTTCTGGCCCGGACTTCAGTGAGCGTCACCGGTGAGCACGGCAACCCCAGGATATCTCGGTCCCTTCCGGCTACTAAATGCCATCCATACGGGGCATGCAAGCCAGATATGGCAGGCCTACGACGACCGAAAACGGCGTCGCGTTTGCATCAAGACCTTGTTGGACCGATTCCGTCGCGACCGTGAGCAGGTCGGATACCTCAAACGGGAGTATGCCATTGGACAACACCTGAACCATCCGAACGTGATCGAGATAGAGAAATACGACGTCGACCGGGGACGTCCCTACCTCGTAATGGAATGGTTCGCCGCACCGAACATGAAGAACCTGATCCGGCAGGGTACGGCGCCGGTCGCCCACCTGCTTGAAGGGGTTGTTGAGCAGTCCGCCGTCGGATTGGACGTCCTACACAAGGCGGGCTACGTACACCGCGACGTGAAACCGGACAATTTCCTGGTGAGCGAGACGGGCGAAGTGAAATTGATCGATTTTGCCCTGGCCCATCGCGCCCGAGGCGGCCTGGCAAAATGGTTCACGCGGGCGCCGAAGCTCCAGGGCACTCGCAGTTACATGGCGCCGGAACAGATCCGGTGCGAGGCGGCCGACCCGCGGGCCGACCTGTATAGTTACGCGTGCGTCATTTTTGAACTGCTTTCGGGACGGCCGCCGTTTACCGGCGCTACGGCCAACGAACTGCTGAACAAACACCTGAAAGCAGCTCCGCCATCCTTGGAAACCATTGACAAGAACCTGACACCCGAGTTCGTCCAGTTGATCCGCCGCTCGATGGCCAAGCGCCCGGAAGAGCGACCGCAATCGATGGCCGATTTCCTGACCGACTTCCGCCGGCTGCGTATGTGGCGGGTGGCGCCACGGCCACCCCAAGCCGAAACCCCGAGTTCCTAGCGTTCGCCGCAGACGCCTCTTCCTACGAACGAGCGTCTCCGGCAAAACTTACACTCCCACGAGAAGAGGTCGACACCAACCTCGGCTCGCCACCTCAAACGAACCATACCTGTTCCGACCATGCCCACGAACCAGCACCGCCTCCCCCTCGAGCGACCGATCTACGAAATGGAAACCCGGCTGGAGAAGCTTGCCGGCAAGACGCCGCAAACGCCGGAGATTCGCAATGAGATATTTCGCCTCCGACGCGAGCTCACCGAGTTGAAGAAGCGGATCTTCAGCGAACTGAAGCCGTGGCAAACGGTCGAGGTCGCCCGGCATCCGGAACGCCCCAGAACCACCGACTACCTGGAACTGGTCTTCGACGACTTCACCGAACTGCACGGCGATAAGTTTTTCGGCGACGACCGGGCCATCCGTACAGGCTGGGCCAAGCTCGATACGCACCGCGTCATGGTTGTCGGTCATGAGAAGGGCAAAACGCTCAAAGAACGCAACGCCTGCTACTTCGGCTGCGCCCATCCCGAAGGTTACCGCAAGGCCATGGCGAAAATGCGCATGGCCGCAAAGTTCCACATGCCGGTCATCTGCCTGATCGACACGCCCGGCGCCTATCCAGGTATCGGCGCGGAAGAGCGCGGGCAGGCCCAGGTGATTGCCGAATCGATGTTCGAGATGTCGCGCCTCTCCACACCCATTATCTGCGTGGTCATTGGCGAAGGCGGTTCCGGCGGCGCGCTGGGCATTGGCGTCGGCGACCGAGTCGCCATGCTGGAGTTCGCCTATTACTCCGTCATTAGTCCGGAAGGCTGCGCCGGTATCCTTTGGAAAAGCCACACGTTCAAGGAAAAGGCGGCCGAAGCCCTGAAAATCACGGCGCCCGACCTCATGCGGCTCGGCGTTGTGGACGAGATCGTACGTGAACCGCTCGGCGGCGCACACCGCAATCATCACCGAATGGCCAGCATGTTGAAGCAATTCCTTCGCGGCGCGTTGCGGGAACTTTCATCGGTTCCCGTCCCCGCCCTGGTCGAACAGCGTTACGCCAAGTTCCGTCGCATGGGCGCCTTCTTCGAAGCCGGCCAATTCCATGGCCCCGCCCGACTCGCCCCCGCCGCCACCGACGAAACGCCTGCCCCATCAAACGAGCAGACTTGCCCCTCCTGACCCGATGATTCACGACCGGCAGGGTGGATCGGCCTACCCCGGATTGTTCACGACAGGTAGGGTGGGTCAAACAAGCCGCTTCTCTGGTGGGTCAGCGGTCGCTGATGCCGGCCTTGTTCCAGGCGGCGGGCTGTAAATCAGCTCGGTTGCGGCTTGTGCGGACCCACCAACGATTCACGCAACCTCGACTCGACCCACCCTACGTAGATGAATCATCCGGCCTGCGCGACCTCGCCACACCCTGCCCGGACGAATCATCCGGGCCAATGGGAAACCCGCGGCCGGTCAGCCTGACTCCGAAACGCCCAGGTCGAGCGGCCGAACCCAGATGTTCCGGAAACGCACACCCGAACCGTGTTGCTGGAGCTTGATCGGACCGGTCGTATCGAGACAATCGTACTTCGGCGCCGTCTTGTAACGCGTGCTTCCCATGCATGGCGTGTGGTACTGGACCAGAACACCATTCCAGAAAACGGTGAAATAGGCAGGCGAAATCAGCTTCTCGCCTTCAAACCGCGGGGCAAGGAACACCACGTCGTACGTTTGCCATTCGCCCGGTTTGCGGGCAACGTTCGCCAGCGGCGGAGTCTGGCCATAGATGGCGCCCGCCTGCCCGTCGGCCTTGTGGACGTTCTCGTGCGATTCGGTCACCTGCAACTCGTACTCCCCAAGCAAGAAGATGCCGCTGTTGCCCCACCAGAAGCGATTCTCGGTATCGCGCTCGGCCGGCGTTGCCCACTCGATATGCAACTGGCAATCGCCGAACTCCTGCTTGCTGTGCAGTTCGCCCGCCTTGTGGATGTTGATGCAACCGTCTTCCAGCCCGGACGAAATGTCCTCTTTGCCTTCCCATTGCGACAGGTCCTTGCCGTCGAACAAGACCACGGCATCGGCAGGCGGCTGCCGGCAGGTTGCCCCGGGTTCGACAATGGGCGGATGCGGCCGGTTCCGATCATGGACACGCCACGGCGAGTTCGGCAGAAAAGGCGTGTCGGTGAAGCCCAGATTGTCCTCCTGAGCCTGCACGAGAATTCCCATGGAAAACAGAAGAACGGCCGACACAACGATGATTTCCCGCTTCAACATGGACGGACTCCCTGATAACTGGTGATGCTGTGAGATGAACGGCTCAGCCGGCGTCGGACTGGCTGACGCTACATTGCCGTCTTACGCGATAGACGTTTTGGCGCTACGACTCGATGGTCCAGGGCGGCAACCCGGCGTGTCCCGCGGCCAGCTTGTTGGCCTCGTCATCGCCGGGGAACTCTTCCTTGACCGGGTCCCATTGGAGCTTCCGCCCCAGCAGGCAGGCGATGTAGCCGAGCTGAGGCACCGTGCTCGAGCGATGGCCGACCTCGGCGTCCTCGAGCGTTCGGCTGTGCGAACGGATACATTCGATGAAGTCGGTCTTCTCGTTCCGCAGTTCGAAGGGGAAGTCTTCGTACTTCACCTCGGCGCTCAGGATCGAACGGGGTTCCGCTTCAATCCGATTGGGCGCGCGCCAGCCGCGCACCCAGCCCTCGGTCCCCTCGAAATGCATGTAGGACTCGCCCTCCTTGTAGTCCTTCCTCCCGACAAACTCCAATTCGACTCCGTTCGCATACCGGTAACGAACCTGAAACTCCCCGTGCACGTTGTAGAGCTGATCGACCGGCGGCATGTCTGCCCGCCCCTCCACTTCGACCGGTCCGGTAAGCTCTGTATCGTTGGCCCACTGGACGATATCGGCCGGATGGTAGCCCCAGTTCGTAATCATCCCGTCGCAATACAATCGATTGCAGAACCAACCGGGCCGGCCGAGTTTCCCTCGCGGATGCACCCGGTCTTCGGTATACGGCTGCCGCTGGACCGGCCCCTGCCACATCTCGTAGTCCAACTCTTCCGGAACAGGCATGGGCGCCTCGTTCGGTTCCGGAACCGGATAGATCGGCACCGAGATCCGAATCTTCTTGATCTGGCCGATCTTGCCCGTGCGCACCAGGCTGACCGTGCGAAACAGTTCAGGCTCGGATCGGAAGTTGCTGTCGGTGCGAAAGATGATGTCCGATTCGGCCACGGCATCGGCCAGGGCGCGGCCGTGGGCAATGGCCAGGCCGATCGGCTTCTCGCACGCAATGTGCTTGCCGGCCTTGACCGCCGCCAGGGCGATCGGGACATGCCAATGGTCAGGCGTGTTGATCATCACGGCGTCAACGCGCGGATGCGCCAGCAGTTCGCGAAAGTCGGTCGTGCGAAACGTGTCGTTCAACAGGGCCGGATCCCACTTGTTCCGCTTCGCCACGCGCGCGACCGTGGGGTTCCCCTCGACGTTCAGCCGCCAGCGATCGACGTCGCACAGGGCCACGGTCTGGCAATAGCCCGATCGCAGAAAGACCGACATATTGGCATGCACCGCCTGGCGTCCCAACCCGATCTGACCGATGCCGATCCGATTGCTGGGCAACGCCTTTCCGTCTGCGCCCAAGGCGGCGCCGGGAACGAAGACGGGCAGCGCCAAGGTCGTCCCGGTAGCAACGGCCGCCTTGCGCAGGAAGCGACGGCGGCTGAATCTCTTCACAAACGGCGTTTCAGTGTGGAGCATGGCAATACGTCCTCAGGGCTTTGGAATCCGGTGCATCCGGCAAGCAGCGGCCGCTTCCGCTGCCTGCATGACTGTCTCTCAGTGTACTCGGGCGAGCCAACGGTTGACAAGAACTGAATGCGCAGATATTCTAACATTTTGCGCATGGCCCTTTCCATCGCCCCACGCCCGGCGGCCCTTCCGTGAAATGCAAGTCCGCTGCTGCACCCCGGCGGCCCACCTGAGACCATCCCGTGAAGCACGCACATGCACCGAACGTCGCCGTTCTGATCAACACCTCGACCGGCTGGGGGCAACGCCTCATTCACGGCATCATCCAATATGCCCACGAGCGAGGCCCCTGGTCGCTTTGGATCGAACCGAGTACGTTCCAGCCTGAGGCGCGCGTTCCCCAGGGATGGCAAGGGCACGGGATTATCGCACGTGTCGCAACGCCTCGCATGGCGCGCCACATCCGCAGCACCGGACTTCCCTGCGTCAACATTTCGGCCATCAACGTGCCGGAGGCCGCGTTTCCTCGCGTCATGCCCGATTTCCGATCGCTTGCCCGGATTGCAGCGGAGCACTTGCTCGATCGCGGATTCCGGAACTTCGCGTACTACGGTCCGCGCCAGCGGTCGCTGGTTCGCGATCACTACGAAGGTTTCGCCGCAGCCCTGCGAACGGCCGGCCACGCGTGCGCGCCCTATCACCCCAAACGCAGACCGGCCGGTCTCTCGCCATGGCTGGCCCGGCATACCGACCTGGTTCGCTGGGTGCAATCGCTGCCCAAGCCGGTTGCCGTGCTGACATGGTTTGTCGAGTGCGGCCGCGATGTGATCGACGCGTGCCGGCATGCCGATGTCCTTGTACCCGAGGAAGTGGCCGTACTGGCCAGCGACGACGATCCCCTGCTCTGCAACGCCTGCCTGCCGCCCCTTTCCGGCATCACATCGAGTTCCGAGCAAAGCGGCTATCAGGCAGCCGCCCTGCTCGATCGGCTGATGCACGGCAAGCGACCGCCGAAACGGCCGATTCTGATCGAGCCGACCTCCCTGGTATCGCGCCGTTCGACCGACACGCTGGCAATCGACAATGCCGACCTGGCCCAGGCCATCGCCTTCATCCGAAACCACGCCTCCGAGCCGATCCGGGTTACCGACGTGCTGCGTCGCGTCCCGTTTTCACGCCGGCAGTTGGAGCAGGAGTTTCGGCGCGTTCTTGGCCGATCGCCAGGCGAAGAGATACGCCGCGTCCACCTGGAGCGAGCGAAACAGCTCCTTGCGGAAACCGACCTGTCGATTCCGGCAGTGGCTGCGTCGTCCGGTTTCAATTCTCCGGAGCATTTCGCCCGCACATTCAAAGCGCACTCCGGCCGTTCCCCCTTACAACATCGAAACGCAACCCGCCGCAGAGCCGCCCCCCGCCCCGACTCCCCCGCCTGACATTTTCACCCGCGCGTCATCGCCCTATGGAGTACGGTGATTCATCACCGTTTTCGTCTCTTGCCCCACGCTCGCCCCCAGCGGTCCTTCGCATCGTACTCGTACTCGTACTCGTACTCAGCTTCAGCGGTGCTCGTACTCGCAATCGAAGGTCTTGCACGGCCGAACAACCTGCCCTCCACTCCCGCCCATCTTCGTCGTTGGACTCTCCCGATTAAACGGGACAGGTCCAATTTCCCGTAATCGCTGACAGCACAAGGTGTTACGACGAACCCGTGTAATATTGGACCTGTCCCTTTTACTCCCTGTCCCTTTTACTCCCTCCTGTCCCCTTTACTCCCTCCGCATCGTCCAAGGCAGCCAACATTACCGGATCGTCGATCGAGGTGTGCGGTGGCATGGACATCCAACTCGTGTCACGCGAGCTACAGCCCCGCCCCCGATTGCCGAAATATCTTGCCGCACACCCAGGACTTGCAACCACGTTGAGCGATGGCGAGAATAGAGCGACTGGAAACGGTATGCCCGGAAGGCCAATGGTTGCTCTAGCGCTCAGGAGGTTCTCGACATGACGACGTTGCACAAGACGGTTAGGGAAGACTCGACTCGCCGGCGGTTTCTCGGCCAGGTGCTTGCGGCAGGAGCGGCCGGTTTCGTGGGAACTCGCTACGCCATACCTGCCGGCGCCGCGGAAAGCCAGGCGTCGCAAGGCTGGAGAATTGGCTGCTACACGCGCCCTTGGGCCGCGTACACCTATGACATCGCGTTCGATGCGATTGCCGAGGCAGGTTACCGCTACATCAGTTTCTCGGGAATTCAGTCGGCTACCAAACGCGTCATCGCCCCGGCTACGCCAATGGAAGAAGCGGTCAAGATGGGCGAAGAAGCACGGCGCCGCGGTCTGCAGGTTCTTACGGCCTATGGCGGCCGCTTCGAGAGCGACAAATCCGTGGCCGCCGGGGTGGCTGGCCTGCAGCGTATGATCGACAACTGTGCGGCAGCGCAGGTTGGCGCCGTGTTGATTGCGAGTCTTGGCAACGAGAAGACGTACGACAACCACTGCAAGGCCATTGCCGAAGCGTGCCCCTATGCCGCCGAGAAGGGCGTTGCGATGGTGATCAAGCCACACGGCGGACTCACCTGCCCGGGGCCCATGCTGCGCAAGGCCGTCGAGACCGTCGGGCACAAGAACTTCCGCGTGATCTACGACCCGGGCAACATCTACTATTATTCGGACGGGCAGGTGAACCCGGTCGAGGACTGTACGGTTCTTGACGGGCTGGTGACGGCGATGTGCATCAAGGACTATCGCCACCCGAAGACCGTGAGCATTTCACCGGGGACAGGGCAGGTGGATTTTCCAGAGCTGATGGCGCGGCTTGCCAAAGGCGGCTTCACCCACGGCCCACTGGCCGTCGAGACCCTTGCCCCTGGCGATCTCCCACACCTGGCCCAGGAAGCCGTCAGAGCGCGCCAATTCGTTGAGAAACTGGTCGCCAACGTGTAAACCTCTGGGGGTCAGAGCGCCGTTAGACGTTAAGGGATAGTGCATGACCTTTTCTTGTATGTAATGCAGGAAGGGAATGAACAGAAGGAAACCGAGCAAACAGAGAACGGGATGTTGCGGGCCACTTTCGTGTGATTCGTGTTCTTTCGTGGTTTGTGTCTTGGGCAACACAGGGGGAGCCGCCGCCTGAAGGCGGGACTGCGGCGGCTGCCCCCCCCTGAAACACAGAAATGCAACCCGCCGGAGAGCGAAGAACCGCGGCGACTCCACCGGCGGACACCCCTTTCACCCCCCAACCACCTTCCGTACGGCGACTGGCGATAGGACAACTTGACTGAAATGCCTCGGTCTGGGAGAATGGTAAACAGACAAGTTCACTTCCGAAACCCGCCCAACCTCCCCCCTCAATCGACTGCCGAATCGTCAGTACGTGCAATCCATCTGCTTTGGTCAGTTACACAAAACGTCCCGGCCCGGAGATCCGTTGATGAAGTTTGCAGCCCGCGTCATCCATCTGTCTGCCTGTTCCCTATTCGTCGTCCATCTGGCCGGGAGCATTGCTTCCGCGGCACCGGCAGCCGGGCGCTATGTAACGGTTTATCTGCCGGGAACCGACCGGACGCTTTCTTTGGCGGAAGTGCAGGTGTTCAGTGGCGGCAAGAACATTGCACAGGGCAAGGCAACGACGCAGAGTTCGACGCAACACGGCGGGGCTTCCTCCCGCGCCGTTGACGGCAATACCGATGGCGAATGGGGGCACGGCAGTATCACGCACAGCGAGGAAGGCGTAACCGCGCCGGTCTGGGAGGTCGATCTGGGGGATACGGTCAACATCGAGAAGATCTCCGTGTGGAACCGGGACGGTCTTGAAGTCCGGCTGAACGGTGTTCACGTATTGGTCCTCAATGCCGATCGGGAACTCGTTTGGGGCGCTTTTTCTGCACAACCTGGGCGCGGCGAAACCGTGTTCGACGTTGCCAACTGGAAGAGCCACATAACGATCCAAGGCAAGGTCGCTGGGGTCGATAGCTTTGCGCAGATGGACGGCGTGGCCACCGTGGTCGAATCTGCCTTGCCCAACCGCGGCGTGCTCAACGGTCCCCTGATGGCCCCCGGCCACCGGGCCAAGGGCGAAGGGGACCGGGAATCGCTCAAGCTGGCGATCGAGGACCTCATGGCCACCTTCGGCAGCAAGTATCCGAAAGGCGCAGACTTCCTCAAGCGACTGGAGGCCATTGAAAACGATAGCTCGCCCGAATTCCAGGAACTCAAGAAAGAGGCCCTGCTGGCCAACCCCCTGCTCGATTTCGACCACCTGCTCATGGTCCGCAGCAAGAAGGGACGTCGCTTTCCTGCGAACTGGCAGACGCGGGCATCGTGCGACCCTGCCGGCAATTACGACGACGCGCTGGTGGTCATGTCGCCGCTTTCGGATGGCGAAGTGAAGGTGGTCTATCGGCCGGAAGGCGGCAAGTTCGTCGGCGACGTGGACCTCCACTTCGATGCCGACCGCGTACTCTTCGCCTCGCACCGCGATATGGACCAGTTGAGCGCTGCGCCGGGAAAGGGCAAGGGCTATGCGGTTTTCGAAATGGCGATCGATCCGAAGACCGGAGAGAAACGAAGCGATCCGCGCCCCGTCACGCCTGACATGGGCAGCGATATCGATTGCTACGACGCCTGCTACCTGCCGGACGAGCGGATTATCTTCGCATCGACCGCCGCCTATGAAGGCGTGCCTTGCGTCGGCGGCAGCGACTATGTGGCCAACCTGTACCGGATGAACGCCGACGGCACGGAGATTCGCAGGCTGACCTTCGACCAGGACGCGAGTTGGCACCCGTCGATGATGGAGAACGGGCGCATCCTGTACACGCGCTGGGAATACACCGACTCGGCCCACTATTTCAGCCGCGTGCTGATGACGATGAACCCGGACGGAACGGACCAGAAGGGCTACTACGGGAGCAATTCGTATTGGCCGAACAGCATTTTCTTCGCGCGGCAGATCCCGGGGCATCCGAACAAGTTCGTCTCGACGGTTACGGGTCACCACAGCAACTCCAAAGGCGGCGCGATGTGCCTGTTCGACGTTTCGGTAGGCCGGAACGAAGCCGAGGGCGCCCTGCAGTTCATTACCGGGCGCGGCAAGAAGGTCCACCCGCTGGTGATCGACGCGTTGCATACTGCGTACAGCCCGATGTTCTATCATCCGTATCCGCTGAGCGACAAGTATTTCCTGGCCATGACGGGCAACTCGATCTACCTGGTCGACGTGTTCGACAACATGCTCTGCCTGAAGAAGGCGGACGGCGAGGGCGGCTACTACGAACCGCTTCCGCTGCGCAAGACGAAGCGACCGCCCGTCATGCCTGACCGAATCGATCTCGACAGCAAGGCGGCAAACGTCCTGATCGGCGACGTGTACAACGGCCCCGGATTGGACGGAGTACCGCGCGGCGCGGTCAAGGCCGTTCGCGTCTACCGCTACGAATACGGCCCGCGGCACAAGGGCAGCCATTAC
Source organism: Thermoguttaceae bacterium (assembly GCA_040772845.1). Classification (GTDB taxonomy): domain Bacteria; phylum Planctomycetota; class Planctomycetia; order Pirellulales; family Thermoguttaceae; genus PWXP01. The sequence continues at coordinate 449,637 of JAXGXG010000001.1, read as the reverse complement.
GCAATGGGCATGGAGGCAGGCTGGGACGCCAAACAGGTTCTGGGAACGGCGCCGGTGGAGGACGACGGATCAGCCAGTTTCGTCGTTCCGGCGAACACGCCTTTTGCAATCCAGCCGCTCGACAAGGACGGCAAGGCGCTCCAACTGATGCGAAGTTGGACCGTCGCCATGCCGGGCGAGAGTCTGTCGTGCGCCGGTTGCCACGAGAGCCAGAACACCTCGCCTCCCGTGACACGCGCGATGGCCATGTACCGCAAGCCCAGCAAGCTCGAAGGCTTCCACGGGGCGACGCGAGGATTCAGCTTCCAGCGCGAAGTCCTGCCCGTCCTCGATAAGTACTGCGCAGGCTGCCACGACGGCTCGAAAGACCTGACCGGCGACGGCCGCGATAGGGCCGGCCGCTACCAGGTGGCCGACCGCATCATCGGCACCGGCCCGAACACGGGCAAGAAGTTCGCGGAATGCGGCATCCCGGATTTCTCCAATGCCGGTTCTGCACACACGGCATTGCATCCCTACGTTCGGCGCAATGGCCCCGAGGGCGACTATCATCTGCTCACACCGCTGGAATTCCACGCCGATACCAGCGAACTGGTCCAGATGCTCCAGAAAGGCCATCACAACGTGCAACTCGACCAGGAAGCCTGGGAACGGCTGATCACCTGGATCGATCTGAATGCCCCGTATCACGGCACCTGGACCGAGGCCGGCGCCAGTCAGGAGACACTCGCCCGCCGCCAGGAGCTGCGCGAGAAGTATGCCGCCGACGAGTTCAATCCGGAAATCGTCCTGAATCCGTACCAGAAATCGGACGAACGCGTCATGCCGGAACCCCGGCAGACGCAACTGGTCGAGCCGAAACCGGCCAAGGTCGAGGCGCGCTCGCAGGAGACACTGGAGTTCGATCTGGGCGACGGCGTTGCCATGAAACTCGTGAGCATCCCGGCCGGCGAGTTCTCCATGGGCAGCAACCAGGAGACACCTGCCGAACAACCGGTTTGCCAGGTACGCATCGAAAAGCCCTTCTTCATGGGCGCAACTGAGGTCACCCTGGAACAGTACCGCCAGTTCGATCCGGACTACCTCAACGGTGTTTACGACATGCACTACAAAGACCAGGTCAAGCGCGGGTACTATATGAACGACATGGAATACCCGGTCATCCGCGTCTCCTGGGACAAGGCCATGAAGTTCTGCCAGTGGCTTTCGGCAAAGACGGGCCGGAAGGTGACACTCCCGACCGAGGCCCAGTGGGAATGGGCCTGCCGCGCCGGCGCGAGCACGCCGCTCTCGTTCGGAAACTTGGATACCGAGTTCTCCCAGTTCGCCAACATGGCCGATATCACGGTCAAGGAAATGGCCGTTAGCGGCGTCAACCCGAAACCAATCGCCAACCCGAACCCGCATGTAGACTTTGAATTGAAGGACCCGCGCTCGAACGACGGCGCACTGCACCTGGCCAAAGTCGCCAGCTACCAGCCCAACGCATGGGGACTTTTCGACATGCACGGAAACGCCGCAGAATGGACCCGGTCGGAGTATCGGCCCTACCCCTACAACGACGCCGACGGCCGGAATCAGTCCAACGCAGGCAAGAAGGTGGTCCGTGGCGGATCGTGGCACGATCGGCCGTTCCGCGCGACCTCCAGTTACCGGCTCGGATACCCCACGTGGCAGCGCGTCTACCACACCGGCTTCCGGGTGATTGTCGAGTAGCGTCGTCCAACCTGGCCCGCAGTATCCAAGCTATCCCCTCACCTCTGCGGAGGCGTGTGACCGGCAGCGCGCCTCCGTTCTTCGTTTTGCCGCACGCTATTTGAAGCAGCCAAGAGATAGCGTCAAACAGGCAAATCCAAGCCGGACAAGCCACCGAGTGCCTCGCGTTCGGTCGCTAGGACCAGCCGACACCGGTGACTTGTAAGGATTGCTCATCTTCATGCAAATCGAAGGTTCCGGCGACAGACGGCAGAATGCGCCGGTCTCACCGGCCTATCCAGGCATAAATGCCCCACATCGTCGTTGCGATTCCGCAGCACATTCTGTGCATCCTCGACGGGCTGAAGCCCATCCTGCAGAAATGAGCATGTTCAAGCCGCAACGACTATCGTCCCTGAACACCAGCATCCGATGCTAGCACAATTTGACACTCGCTGCCAGCCCTGATAGACTCGCCGGTGACCGGTGGGGACCATGATTCCAGCATAGGGGAGGTAAGGCGATGACGATCTGCTTCAGGTGGGCCGTGGGCGTGTATGCTGCTGTTGGATTGGCCTTTTTCGCGGCGGTTGCCACTCCGCCGGCTCGCGGGGCCAGTGTCCGGCAGTTCGGAGCAAAGGGCGATGGGGTTGCCGACGATACCGAGGCCGTCCGCCGCGCCGTGCGCGAAACGCCGGATGGGACGATCGAATTTCCCAGGGGTGCGTATCGAATTACCGAAACGATTCGGATCGATCTGGAACAGACCGGTCGGGTATCCCTGCAGGGAGGCGGCGTCGGACGCGTTGTCATGGCGGGGCCGGGACCGGCGTTCCATTTTGTCGGCACGCACCGCCGAAGCGCGAGTCCCAAGACGTTTGAACCGGGGGTCTTCGAGCAACAGCGAATGCCCCAGATCGACGGCCTCGAAATCACCGGTGCGCATCCGGAAGCGGACGGCCTGGAGTTCAGCTACGTCATGCAGCCGACCGTACGCGGCGCGCTGATCCACCGCGTGCGTCACGCCGTTCGGTTCACACCAGGCGACGCCGGACGCGAGCAGATCATCACCAGCAACCGCAATGTCCTCGTTGCCGATAGCCATATCTACGATTGCCGTGGGGCAGGCATCTTCTTCGATGCCGTCGACCTGCACCAGATCAACATCACGGGCAATCATATCAGCTACTGCAAGCAGGGCGGCATCCGCCTGGAACGCACCTCGATCCGAAACCTCCAGATCGTCGGCAACGATATCGAGTACAATTACGATGCCGAGGCGACCGACTCGGCCGACGTGCTGGTCGATATTCGCGAGGGAGGAAGCGTGCGGGAAGGGACCATCGTCGGCAACGACATCCAGGCCGTCCGCACGCCGGGCGGGGCCAACGTCCGCATGCTCGGCGCGCCCGACTCGCCTGACAAGATCGGGCTGTTCGCAATTACGGGAAACCACATCAGCAGCCAGGAGACAAACCTCCACTTGCAGAATGTTCGCGGAGTTACGGTCAGCGGCAACAGCATTCGGGGCGGCGTTCATGCCCTCCTTATCGAGGATTGCCGCAACATTGTCGTGGGCAACTACTCCATTGACGCCAACCCCGATTACAACTCCTCCGGCGCAGAATGGGCCAACGGGGTCGCCGTCCGCCGTTGCGAAGGTGTCATTCTCAATGGCGTGCAGGTGGACCACGGGCTACTTGGAAGCGTAGAGGAAGGCGGCGCGATCGACGTGATTCAGTGCCGGAACGTCACGCTCACGGCCTGCCAGATCCTGTCGCCCCGATTTCGAGGCATCTACGTGCGCGACAGTTCGAACGTCCAGATTGCCGGGTGCCTGGTGACTGCGGCGGACGCACGGGCCTCGTTGGTTGCCGGCGTGGAGGCAGCAGGCAGAAGCGCGGCCGTTGTCGTGCGTGGCAACCTCATTGCAGCAGGCAGCCGAGGCGCCGTGGCGGGGGCACCGGAGGTGATTTCGGCCAGTGAAAACCGGACTCCGGAATGAGACGGCTCTGTGCAGTCTGTCTGGATAGCGCATTGGAATCGATCTGATGTCTGGGCATCATTCCGTTGACATCAACGCACCGTACCATATAATTGCGGTATGAGAACGACACTGACCATTGCCGACGATGTGGCCGCCCAACTGGATCGTGTGCGGAACGCGCGAAAAGCACGGCTTAAGGACGTCATCAATGAGGCGCTTCGCGAGGGGCTGAAGCACCTGTCCGCCAAGGAGCCGTTGCCGGCGCCCTTTCAAACCGAATCGGTTTCGCTCGGGCGGTGTTTGGTCGACAGTATTGACGATGTGGCGGACACGCTTGCCGCGGCGGAAGGGGAGGACTTCCGGTGATCCTGGTCGATGTCAATCTGTTGGTTTACTCGCATGTGCGATCGTTCCCGCAGCACGAGATGGCGAGAGCTTGGCTTGATGGCAGACTTAGCGGTGTTGAACCGGTCGGTCTGCCGTGGCCGAGCTTGCTGGGATTTGTTCGGTTAGTTTCCAATCCTCGTGTTTTCGAACAGCCTGAATCCATTGCAATGGCCTGGAAGCAGGTAAGGGCTTGGCTGGGCTGCCCGGTAAGCTGGACGCCCGTTCCAACGGACCGGCACGAGGCAATTCTCGGTCCCATGCTGAAGATGACCGGCTTGCGTCCCAACCATGTGCCTGACGCTCATTTGGCGGCGCTTGCCATCGAACACGACTTGGTGCTCTGTTCGACAGATGGCGATTTCGCCCGCTTCGTCGGTCTGCGCTGGAAGAACCCGTTACATTGATGCAGATCAGGCATGGGGTGCAACAATCGACGATTGACCATGATTCGCATATCGCTACACTGCTTTTCCGGCTTGTGGACAGGACCGGCATCTTCATGTTGAAGGGTCCGAAGTGTCGGCACCGGCCAAGAACGGGCCAGAGGCGACCGATTCCACCGACCTGCTGGTCGTGCGCGACAGTTCGAACGTCCAGATTGCCGGGTGCCTGGTGACTGCGGCGGACGCACGGGCCTCGTTGGTTGCCGGCGTGGAGGCAGCAGGCAGAAGCGCGGCCGTTGTCGTGCGTGGCAACCTCATTGCAGCAGGCAGCCGAGGCGCCGTGGCGGGGGCACCGGAGGTGATTTCGGCCAGTGAAAACCGGACTCCGGAGTAATGCCTGATCCACCACCTGCCACACCAACCCCTCGCCAGCAGGAAACTGTCCGGTTTTTCCTCGGATAATTGACAAAGTCGCCCTTTTCTTGCTACACTCAAGCATGTGTCGGTGGGTTTGCCCGCCCGCAAGATGGTCTGTGTGCGCCGGGCGAATATTCGGGTGCGTGTACGTATATTCGTTGCGGCTTGAAACGGCGTTTTTCGGCAGAATGGGCTTCAGCCCGTCAGAACCGGAACGGACAGAATGTCCATCCTCCAGAAGCGGAAAGATGACTCGCGGCGAGCATCGTTGCTCTCTTGCCAGTCAGTCCTTACTTGCCCCTGCCGTAGAAAGCAGAAGGAGATCGGTCATGAGCCAACTCAGTGACAAGCTTTGCGCCAGCCCACGCGGCCTCCTCGCCGTTTCCGTGGCTCTTCTGGCGGCACTTCTGGCGACGCCGGGCGAGGCGCAGGTCACGAATTGGTCGCTGGGTGATGCCGATGGCTCCTGGAGTGTGGCAGGCAATTGGGACAACGGCATCCCGAATAGCGACACGGCCGACGCACAGTTTCTGGAGACCGACCTCACGGCCCTTCGAACGATCACGCTGACCGAGAACATCGCCGTCAATGCCCTTCGTTTCACCGACAAAGAGACGCCCCACTTCCGGCTGGAGATTGCTCCAACGGGTTCAGAGACGTTCACCTTCGCCGGCACGAACCCGGTGATCGAATCAGGCTCTTCTTCCGGCGGCGATGCGGCCTTGAGGATCTTTGCTCCTGTGGTCGTAGGCTCCGGCGGTCTTACCAAGACCGGCGAGGGATCGGCCGCTTTCATGAGCACCATTACCGGCAGTGGGACCTTGACGTTTTCCGGAGGCACCACGGAGATGCGGGGGAATTCAACCGGCTTCACCGGCGATATTGTGATCAACAGTGGCGCCGTCGTGCAGGCGCGCGGCTTCTCGGGCGCCAATGTGCTGGGAGATACGGCCCACGGTACGACGATCAACGGCACGGGGCAGTTCTCGACGCGCGACACTGGCAGCACGACCATCTCGGAGCCGTTCATTCTGGATGGGATCCATACGACTGGCTCGATCCGGTGCTATAACGGCACCAATATCATACTGGACGGCCCTATTACGCTCAACCGCGACAGTTCTTTCGCGGTTGCCGATTGGAAGTCGGATAGTGACACGCAAGGGGACGTGATTCGTTTCTTCATCAACAGCGTTATTGCAGACGAATCGGGTGAGACGCACAGCGCGTATTTCCTTACCGATCTTTCCAGCGGCAGTTATCGGGGAACCAATGGCCGCAAGAGCGAGATCATCCTCGGCGGGCAGAGCACCTACGGCGGCAATACCTATCTCACCACCAACTTTGCCGATGATGGCAGTGGAACTTACAGCGGCAATCTGCGGCTGGGCGTCAGTAACGCGTTGCCCGTGGGGACGACGCTTGTCATCGGTGGTTCGCATAGTACTGACGGGGGCACGCTCGGCACGGGCGCCGGCAGCGGCAAGTTCGCCCTCAGCGGTTACAACCAGCAACTGGCCGGCTTGACCACCAACGGCACCGGTGCACTGAACCGCGTGGTCGGCAATAGTGCAACCCTCTCCACCTTGACACTCAACATCGCCTCGGGCGCCACCAACACCTACGACGGCCATCTTGGCTGGACCGAGGAGAACGACAATAATCTTGCGATCGTGAAGACGGGTGAGGGAACGCTCGTCCTGAGCGGAAACAACACGTATACGGGAGTAACGACGGTCAGCGAAGGCACGCTCACCATCCGCACCAACTCGGCCCTGGGCAGTTCTGCAGCCCTTAGCGGCACGACGGTTGCCGGCGGAGCGGTGCTGAAACTAGAGGGCGGCATTACCGTGGCCGAACCGATCACGATTACGGGCTCCGGAATCGGTTGGTCCGGCGCGCTGCACAATGCGTCAGGAAACAACACGTGGAGCGGGTCGATCACGATTAGCGGGTATACTCGCATTGGGGTCGCAACCGGCACGGTGTTTACACTCAGCGGTGGAATCACCGGCAGCAACGCTATCTTCGGGTCTGGCTCCGGCATCATTCGCATTGTGGACAAGCCGATCAACGTCGGAACCAACGGGATGACGGTTCTCAACAGCGGGACCGTGGAACTCAACGTGGGTGGTAATACGTGGGCCGGTACGACCATTGAATATGGTGGGACACTAAAGCTCGGTCTGGACGATGCGATGCCGACCGCCACCGTTGTGAAGATTGGGAGTACCGGCGGTACCAATGGTACTCTGGACCTCAATGGCCATAGTCAGGCGATTGCCGGACTCTATGATTTGGGGACTGGTAGTCGTCGTGTGATCAACAGTGGCACCGAGGCAACGCTGACCGTCAACAATACCAACGACTATACCTTCGCCGGTGTACTTGGCGTTACAGGCCAGGATAGCTTCAACCTGGCGAAAACCGGTAGTGGCACGTTCACGCTTTCCGGCGACAATGCGTATACTGGTTTGACGACCGTTAGCGGTGGGGTCTTGGCATTGGGGCATTCTAACGCATTGGGGACGAGCGACGGTGCAACCTTGGTCAACACGGGCGGCGTGCTCGATCTGAACGGCGTGAACACCGCAGAGCCGGTTACGCTTAACGGCGGAACGCTTCGCAATTCCGTCGCATCAACCCCGATTACTGAGTTCAACGGCACCCTGACCCTCAATTCGCAGAGTGAGATCAACAGTCCCGTGGCATTGAGCCTCGTGGGCCAGATCACCGGCACCGGCGGGTTCACCAAGACGGGCGGCGCGCAAATCCGACTCTTCAATACGACGAATAACTATCAGGGGCCGACCATCGTCGAAGCAGGCTACGTGGACATGATGGCCGATGGAGTCATTCCAGACACATCGAACCTGACCCTGAACAGTTACCTGAACCTTCGCGGCTACACCGAAACGATCGGCGGACTGTCTGGCAACAGTTCCGGGTTCCTTTACAGCAACCCGGGTTCCGGAACGCTTCACATCGGCTACGGTGGCGCAGATGGCAGCTACGAGGGACGTATTCTCGACAACGGCGGACAGGTCTCAATCGTCAAGGTTGGGACCGGTACGCAAGTATTCTCCGGCCTCACGAACATCTATACGGGCGCCACTCGCGTTGAAGGCGGCACCTTGCTGGTCAATGGCGTCCATGCCGGAGGTGGAGACTATACCGTGAAGAGCAGTGCAACCTTGGGAGGCACAGGGACGATTGGCGGGGCTACAACCATCGAATCGGGCGGCATTCTTTCGCCCGGCGAGAGCCTGGGCCTGCTCAGCTTCACCAACAACGTCACACTGGAAGAAGGCGCAACGCTCGCCTGGGAGTTCCTGCAACCGGGCGCGGCGGGCACGGACTACGACTCGATTGCAGGCACCGACCTGATTCTGCCGGAAACGGGGACGGTGAACTTGAACATCGCGGGCCTGGACGGTTACACCATCAAGGCAGGCGACAGCTTCACGCTGTTTGAAGGCGATGTTTACCAGGGCTCGACCCTGCTTGCCTTGGGGACGGATATCACCGACCTGTTCACCATCAGCGATAACATCGGCTGGTGGGGCAGTTGGGAGGTGAGCACCGGCAGCCTGATTCTTACCGCCGTACCTGAACCTTCCACATTGTTGCTCCTGGCCGCCCTGGCTGGGATGCTGTTGACCAGGCGTCGCGGCACCGTTTGAGACGTTGCACGGGGCGGCCCTTAAGCTTCATTCGGAAAACGGAGTTATCGCAATGCGCACGCACATGACCGTGATCTTGTTGACCCTGGCCGCCGGCTGGATGCCTTCGTTAGGAATGGGCGGGGAAAGGGCGGCCGTCAATGAATCGGCGCGCCAGATTCCTATTGCGTACGAAGTGGACGTGGCCGTGGTGGGCGGCGGAACCGGTGCGGTTTCGGCGGCCGTTGCGGCGGCAGAGGCCGGGGCGACCGTGTTCCTTGCAGCCCCGTATCCCTATCTGGGCGACGATATGACGGCCACGCTCCGCATGTGGCTGGAGCCCGACGAGCAGGCCGAGCATCCGCTTGCCAAGCGCATCTTCGACGATCCGTTCGATTCGCGCAGCACCAGGAATCTCCTGACGTTTTCGTACGAAACGGACACGCCCAGCGCCCGGCAGCATCGCGATACGGACCCGCCCTCCCACCTGGCGGACGGCCAATGGGGCAACGCTGCCAACCAGAGCGTTCAGTACGACGGCGACGTCACCGTTACGGCCGATCTCGGCAAGGCGGAGCGCGTTGAAGAAGTCCGCGTGGTCGTCTATCGTCGCGAGGTCGAGAATTCCGCCGGCAGCGGGTTCAACGTCGAAACGCTGACCGTCTCGGTAAGCGATGACAAGCAGTCGTGGCGCCAGGTGGGCGAGCAGAAGGGACAGCCGGGCGGCGGCGACGACTGCTACGTCCTTTCCCTCCCCGTCAATGCGGCCGCGCGATACGTTCGGATTGCCGCGAAGAAGCCTGAACGCTTCGCACGCATCCTGCTGGGCGAGATCGAACTGATCGGCCCCGACAAGGCCAACGCCGGCCCTCGCTACGTCATGCCGCGGCCCATGCACGTGAAGAAGACGCTGGACGAGGCCCTTCTTTCCGCCGGCGTCCGGTATCTCTATAGCTGCTACGCCACCGATCTGCTTCGCGACGCCCAGGGGAAACCGGCCGGAGTGGTCATGGCCAATCGGGCCGGACGGCAGGCCGTACTGGCCAAGACGATTATCGATGCGACCGATCGGGCTGAAGTCGCCCGGCTGGCCGGCGCGAAGTTTCGCCCGTACCCGGCTGGGACACATACATTCCGGTACGTCGTCATTGGCGGCGAGGTGCTCGCGGCCGACGGGGTGAAGACGCGGGTCATCGGCCCGTCCCTGGGTGGCGCGAACGTGGCCGGCCAGTTCCCGGTCATTGAATACACCTTGCAACTGCCCATGCCCGATGGCAGTTACGTCTCCTGGTCGGCGGCCGATCAGCAAGCGCGATCTCTGACCTACCATCCGGACCAGCAATGGACCTCGGACCGCCTGTTCCAGGTTCCGCCCGACGCCATGCACGGCCAGGAGTCGGCCGATGGCCCCTGGCAGGGCGTGGACAAGCTGCCGCTGGACGTCTTGCGGCCGGCCGGAACAGAACGCATCTACGTTCTGGGCGGCTGCGCAGATGTGTCTCGCGATGCGGCTGCGAAGCTGCTGCGCCCGCTGCCGCTGATTGACCTCGGCGCGCGCGTGGGCCGTGCCGCGGCTGAACTGGCGGCCTCGCTGCCGGAACCGCAGGGTGTAAAACTACCCGGGCAGCCGACCGCCTCGCCTGCGGCCAAGGGGGACGTTCGCGAGTTGCTCGTTGGCGTGCGGCCGATCGACGAGGGCCCGAGCGTATCGCAAGAAGCCCGCGCCCTGCCCGTGCTGGGTCAGTACGACGTGGTGATTGTGGGCGGGGGGACGGCCGGGGCGCCGGCCGGCATCGCCGCCGCGCGCCATGGCGCGAAGACGCTTGTGGTCGAGTATCTCTCCGGCCTCGGCGGCGCCGGCACCGAGGGCGCGATCTCCGTCTACTACTGGGGCAACCGGGTCGGCTTCACCGCCACCGTGCAGGAGAATGTCGCCTCGTGGAACATCGAGCACCGCAAGCAGTGGTGGCGGCGCGAATTGCTCGACGCCGGCGGCGACATCTGGTTCGGCACGATCGGCTGTGGTGCATTTGTCGACAACGGGCAGGTGAAGGGGGCCGTCGTGGCCACCCCCTTCGGACGCGGTGTTGTGCTGGCCAATACGGTCATCGACGCCACCGGCAATAGCGACGTCGCTGCGGCGGCCGGCGCCGATACCGACTACACCGACGCCTCCGAGTTCGGAATGCAAGGGACCGGCCTGCCCGGCCGGAAGCTCGGCGCACGCTACAACAACACCGATTTCACCATCGTTGACGAAACCGACATGGTCGATATCTGGCAAGTGTTTGTCCATTCGAAGGGCAAGTACACAGAGGCTTTCGACCACGGCCGGTTGATCGATACCCGCGAGCGAAGGCGTATTGTCGGGGAAGCGACCGTCACGTTGCTCGACCAGGTGAACCGGCGCACCTACCCCGACACGGTCGTCCGCGCCCGAAGCGACTTCGACACGCACGGCTATACGATCGAACCGCTTCTGCTATTCGAACACCCGGCATGCCGGGAAGGGTTCCTGGTGGATATTCCGTATCGCGCCATGTTGCCGAAGGGTCCGAAAGGCATCCTGGTGGTCGGATTGGGCATCAGTACGCATCGCGATGCCGTTCCCTTGGTTCGCATGCAGCCCGACATCCAGAACGGCGGTTACGCCGCCGGGACTGCCGCGGCCATGGCGGCCCAGGCAGGTGTGCCGCTGCGTAAGATCGACATCCGAAAGCTGCAGAAGCACCTGGTCGAGATCGGCAACCTTCCGGCCGACGTGCTGGAGCACGGCGATTCGTATCCTCTGTCGCCGGAAGTCATCGCGGAGGCCGTTCGGTCGATTCCTGAAGGCACAGGCGCCGCGGTGGTGCTTTCCCACCGCGAGCAGGCGTTGCCGTTGGTGCGAGAAGCCTTCGCCAAGGCGGCGGGCGATGCGAGAGTCACCTATGCGAAGCTGCTGGCCGTTCTGGGTGATGCTTCGGGGCTCGATACGATGCTCGAGAAGCTCAACGCGGCCGCCGAGTGGGACCAGGGTTGGAACTATCGCGGCATGGGCCAGTACGGCAGCGCGTACAGCGAACTGGACGCACTGATCGTCGCGATCGGAATGACCGGCCAGACGCGCGCCGTTCCGGCGATTCTGAAGAAGGTCGAGTTGCTTTCGGCCGACCAGGCCTTCTCGCATCACCGTGCGGTCGGCCGGGCGTTGGAACTGATTGGCGACCCCTCGGCCGCCGAGCCCCTTACCCAACTGCTGGGCAAGCCAGACATGACCGGCAAGCATCACCCGGACATCGCCACGGCGATCGCGCGCGAAGTACCTGGCGGCACGAATGCCGAGACGACCCGCCGGGAATCGCTCCGCGAGTTGTTCCTTGCCCGCGCCCTTTATCGCTGCGGCGATCATCAGGGGCTGGGCCGCAAGATTCTTGAAAACTACACCACCGACCTTCGTGGCCACCTCGCCCGCCACGCGCACGCCGTACTCGGCGAAGGGAAGTGACGGAGGAGTCGTGAAGAACACGTCCTCTGTTACCGCTGGCGGCGGCTGTGCATCATGGGCCGATACGTCGGCGGTAACTCAGCGAATTGCATCGGCCGGGACCGACTCGCCGTCGCAGCGGTTGCCGAGTCGGCGATGGGCTTCTGTTTCGATGGAATAGCTGACCTGATGGACGGAGCCATCGCACAAAGCCATATGCATCCCGCCCGTGTGAGCGCTGCCGAAGATCGTGTTGTAGTTGGTGCCTTGACGATCGGGCCGCGGCCGGTACGAATCGTTCGGGTAGGTCCACCGCAGTACGTCCTGATCGTAGCCCGTGTCCCACCCCTGATCGTCGCCGCCGGGCGTCCCGGTGAGATAATGATCGGGGTTGATGTATTTCTCGCCAATCAGGTACGTATTGGTCATGCCGTCGCGAATATGGGCCGGCCTGATCTCGCTGCGGCGGAAGACGACACCCGTCTGCTCGTCATGGACGCCGCCGTCCTTGCCATCCCATTCGGCCTGGCTCATGGCATCACCAGCCGCCAAGGTGCCAGGCCCTTCCCACATACTGCTGATAGCCTGATCGCCGGCGCAGGCCGCGTAATCGCTGCGCCCGATGACGGACGTCTTCTGCGCATTGATGAACGCGGTGGAGTGCGGGCAAGGGAACGCCAGGCTGCGGCGCCGGCTTGGGCAGTTGAAGATGGGGACCGGCGTCTGCAATCGTTGGGCGATGGCCGTCTTCTTCGCCTCGTCGGTCAATCCGGTCCCCAGTTCATGCAACGCATGCTGCTCGATGTACGGCAGGATGTTGTAGTGCCAGCCGCCCGGCTGCCCGTAGTTGAATCCGCGTTCCGGCTCGCCGGCCCACCGCCAGCCCCAGCCGCCGGTTGGAAAGTGGCCGTGCGCCTCGACATGCTGCAGGCTGGCCAAGGCCATTTGCCGCAGATTATTCATACACTGCGACGCCCTGGCCGCTTCCCTCGCGCTCTGCACGGCCGGCAGAAGCAGACCGATCAGAATGCCAATGATCGTGATGACCACCAGCAATTCTACGAGGGTAAACGCTGGTTTTGTGTAGTGCTTCCTGCCATCTCGCCCGAGCATAACAACCTCCAACACGAAGAGCATGCCGCAACGTCAATCGCGTCACGGCCCACAATCTGAAATCTCAAATCTCAAATCAAAAATCAAAAATCAAAAATCTCACCACCTCCTCCTCCGGCCCAGCAGCAGGGCGAGGGCGGACAGCAGCATGAGCCATGTGCCCGGTTCGGGCACGGCCGTAAGAACGAGGCTGCCGGCGCTGACCTGCCAACTGCCCCACCAGCCGATGTTGTCGCCGATGCTGAACAGGTGGCTAATGTCGGTGCCTTCGGCCAACAGGGTCGCGCCCTGATAGACGTCGCCGTCGAACAGCGTGAAGCTGTCGCCGGCTTCAAGCGTGTAGCCGTCAAGCCCAAGGATATTCAAGCTGACCGCGCCCGATTCGGGCAAGATGAGGTCCGTCCCGTGGATCGTGTCGTACTGCTGGCCGGGCGTTCCCGTTGCGAGGAACTCCCACCGGAGCGTTGCGCCGTCTTCCAGCGAGAGGGCTTCCGTGAATTCCATCGCGCCGATGCTCACTCCGGGGGCAAGGGTTCCGCCGGCGGCGATGGTCGTTGCACCGCCAATCGAGCCCGTTCCGCCCAGCGTTCCGCCACTGACCAGGTACTGACCCGCATTGACATGCGTTCCGTTGACCAGCAGCGAACCGTCCGTGACCGTGGTCGTGCCGCTGTACGTGTTGTCGCCGGTCAGCGCAAGCGTGCCCGTACCGCTGTGTGAGAGGTTCAGAACGCCGCCGCCGGGGCCGTCGGCCAGGACGCCGCTGAACTGGGTCGTCTCGCTGCCGGCGATGGTCAGCACGGAACTGCCGGCCGCGTGGTTGGAAATGGTTCCCCCGCTGCCGGCATAATCGGCCAGCGAGGCGACGGTCTGATTCGTTCCGCCCAGGTCGAACGTGGCGCTGCCGCCGACCAGCAGGTTCGTGTCGGTTGGCAGGATATTGTCCGAGGGCGAACCGCCATCGAGCCAACGCAGCATCAGATAGTCCTCCATGAAGGCGCGTTCGGACGCGTTCAACGCCCGGTCGAAGATGATTATTTCGCCCAGATCTCCGTTGAACCACTGGCTGCTGAATCCGGTGCCGAGCCTTCCGTTGTCGGCCACTGTCAGCGCGCCGCCTGCGCTGCGCGAACCAAGCAACGCGCCATCGCGATAGATGGCCTGTTGGTTGGTGGTCAGGTTGAGCATATTGGCCCAGACCCGGAACTGCTGAGTTCCATAGCCTCCAACCGTAACGTTCAGATCGTTGCTGTATTGGGCCAGCGTGTACTGCGTATTGTTGCGATAGCCGACATGCAGGGCCTGGTTGGTGCTGTTTGCTTTGTAGGTGCCCAAGTAGTAGTGGTTTCCGGTTCCCGTGCGGCCCTCGACCGCCAAGATGGTATAGCCGCTATTGGCCAGGAATGAGAGATCGACGCCGAAATGCTGATCGGTCCCATTGAAACGGACGACTCCCATTCTGTTGACCAGGGTGTTGGTCGTGGCCACAGCATTGGTAGCGCCGGCGGCCGTTGCGTTGCGTCCGTTGCCGCTTTGGTCCAGCCATTGGGTGACGCCGCCGCTCTCGTTGGTAATGACGTTGCCGCTGTTCGCGTCGAGCCACAGCTTGGCGCCGTCCATACCGGCCGCCAGTCCGAGTTGCAGCGTGCCGGCGGCGACCACCGTATCTCCCGTGTAACGACCGGGCTGGGTAAGCTGCAGCATGCCCGCGCCTTGCTTCGTAAGGCCGAAATTACTGTCGGTGTCGGTTGTCCCGCCTAATGTGCCAGCGAACCGTGTGTAATCACCGGCGGCCGTGTCGAAGGTGAGCGTGGCCGGCGTGGCGCTGCCGTTGATCACGCGATTGGCCGCGCCGGTGGCGCGAACCACCCGAATACCACTCACCTGCTGGTCAAAACCGTTCAGCGCCAGCGTGCCGCTGGTATCCGCGTTGGCGGAACTGGTGTCGTCATATCCGAGCGTAACGGCGGAACCGGCAGGCAAGGCGTTGGCGCGGCCGAGCTGGACCGTGCCGGCGCGAATCGTCGTGCCGCCGGTGTAGGTGTTCGCTGCCGAGAGTACCAGCGTGCCGGCGCCACTCTTCAACAGGCTGAAGTTGTTCTCATTCGCTCCCGGTCCGCCCAGTGTGCCGCCGAATGTCTGTGTTTGCTCCGATCCGATACTCAGCGTGAGCGTGGCGGCCGTACTGCCGCCGTTGATCACGCGATTGTCCGCGCCGGCCGTACCGGCGATTGCAAGCCTGCCCAACTGCTGGCTGTAGCCGTTGAGCGCAAACGTTCCGCTCGTCCCGTCGCCGCCGAGTGTAACCGTCGAACTGGTGGGCAGCGCGTTGGCGATGCCCAGCGACAGGGTTCCCTCGCGGACGGTCGTGCCGCCGGTGTGGGTGCTTGCGGCACCGAGCCTGAACGTGCCCTCGCCCTGTTTGACCACGCTCAGATTGTTCTCGTTCGACGCGTTGCCGCCGAACATGCCTGCGAATGTACCGGTCTGTCCCGCGGCAATGTCGAGCGTGATGGTAGCGGCCGTACTGCTGCCGTTGACCACCCGGTTGGCCGTGCCGGCCGTTCCCTCGATCAGGAGGCCGGCAAGCTGCTGGTTGAACCCGTTGAGCCGCAACATGCCACTCGCGCCGCCTTGGCCGAGCGTGAGCACCGAACCGGTGGGCAGGGCATTCGCGACGCCCAGTTGCACCGTGCCCTCGCGAACCATGGTACCGCCGGTGTAAGCATTCTCCGCGGTCAGACTCAACGTGCCGCCGCCAATCTTGACCATCGGCAAGGCGCCATTGGGCGTATCGACTACTTGCCCGGCGAAAACGCGGGTGGCGCCTGCGTCAACATGGAATCCGAATGCCGCGCCGGCCTGCAGATTGGTCGTACCGAGGATGGTCGCGACATCGACGTCGGACACGCCGCTTCCGACGGCTAGCGCCGCGCCGGAGGCAACCGTGTAACTGCCATTAGTATTCCAGCCAGGCAGGGCGGCGGTGGTCATGATGGCGAGGACGCCAGCATCGACCGTTGTGCCGCCCGAGTACGTGTTCGTCCCCGAGAGCACGAGTGTGCCTTGACCTTGCTTGACCAGGTCGAAGTTGTTTTCGTCGGTTCCCGAGCCGCCCAACGTTCCGGCGAACCGGTTGAGAACGCCTGCCGCAACGTCCACGGTAAGCGTGGCGGCCGTGCCGCTGCCGTTGACAAGGCGGCTTGTCGCGCCGCCGGCTCCCGCGGTTTGCAGGCCGCTGACCTGCTGACTGTAGCCGTTGAGCACCAACGCGCCGCCCGTACCGCCGCCGCCCAAGGTCACCACGGTATCGGCGGGAAGCGCATCGGCCGCGCCCAGCGAGAGGGTTCCCTCGCGAACCACGGTGCCGCCGGTGTACGTATTGGCCCCGGTAAGCTCCAGCGTGTCCTCGCCGCCTTTGACCAGTGCGAGTGCGCCGTTGCTTGTATCCGTGAGAACCCCACTGAACGTGCGATTACCGCCGGTTGCCAGGAACCCCGCACCGGCGCCGGCCTGGTAGTTGCCCGTGGCGATCATGTCGGCCAAATCATCGTCGGTCACGCTGTTGCCGACGATGAGGGCCGCGTCTTCAGCGACCGTGTACCGCCCTGCGATATTCCAGCCGGGCAGCGCGTCGGTGGAAGCGATGGCCAGGACCCCCTCACTCACCGTGGCGTTGCCCGTGTAGGTTTGCGTTCCGGCGAGCAGAAGTGTCCCGTCGCCTTGCTTCTCAAAACCACTGTCGGCCGAGAGGGTCGCCTCGATGGTGGCTTGCGAGTTCACGACGTCAAGGACCGGCTGGCCCGTGGTGGCAATCAGCTCGAGTGTGCCGGCGCCCGCTACCGTCCAACCATGCGGTCCGCCGGTCACGTCCACGTCGCCAAACCGCACGTGGCCCATGGTAACCGTCTCCGAGTCGCCGATGGTAATCGTCCGATCGGCGGAGAGGTCCACGAGGCTGAAGGTTGTAAAGGCGTCGGCGCCGTCGGCAATTTCACCGTCACGCCAGTTGGCGGCGGAGCTCCAGCTTCCACTGGCGTCAGCGAGCCAACCTTTGGGCGAATAGACGGCCAGTCCGCCGGCCGCCACGTCGCCCACCAGGCGGAAGGCGCCGGCGTCCCAAACGGTGTGCGCTCCCTTCGCGGCGAACAGTTCGGCGCTTGCGCCGCCAGCTCGTTCAAAGTAGGTGTATCGCAGATCGTAGAAGCCAGCCTTCTCGAACGTCATCGTACCGAATGCGTCGGTGGTGCCCTGCGCCTGATCCGCGTTGACCACCCGCACGCCCTGCACCTGGATGCGGGCGCCGTCGTCGCTGTTGTTGCCGAAAGTGTACGTCCCGGCCTCCGCAATGTAGACCATGGCCGTCGCCTCGATGCCGAAGTCGTCATCGTCTGCCGCCGTCGCGCCGGGGAACGCATTGTTCGTGCCGAATCGTCCCGCACTGCCCGTATCGAGGTAGTCCACAACGTTGGCAAACGCGGTGGTTTGCGATTGAGGCGCGGTATCGCCGCGGAGCATGGCATCGACCGCCGCCAGGTTGCCGACCGTGCCGGACGACTTCACATCGCGTACGAAGAACTGGCCGGTGGCAATGGTCTGCAGGCCGCCGTTGGCCGTGTCGCCGATCAGGCGATAGTCGCCCGGCGAGCCCGTGGTGAACGACGTATCGGTGCCTGGCCGTGCATAGAACTCTATGAACTGTCCGCCGCTGTTCTCGAAGTGCGTAAGCTTGTAGGGGACCAGACCTGCCTGATCGAACGTGACCACCACACGAGTATTGCTGTTCCCGGTGCCGCCGTAGTATTGCGAGACCGCCTGGAGATCGGTTCCCACACGCAGACGGAAGCCGTCGTCGCTGTTGATGCCCAGTACATAGGCGCCAGCCGTCGGAACATGGAGCAGGCCGTTGGCCTCGAAAGCGAAGTTATCGCCATTTGCGCCGCTTGGGTAGTTTGCCCAGCCGGAGAAGCTGCCGCCGCTGCCGAAATTGACCACGGAGTACAGCCCCCTGCCGTTTCCGACCAGACTGCCCGAGGCGAGAATCTGCTCGGCAATGTCGATGTTGGGAACGCTGCCGCCATTGACCACGCGCACCTGCATGCCGTCGGTCTGGACTCCAAGCAGATCGCTCAGTTGGAACGCCGGCTGGACGGCCGCAGCTTGCACGGGCGCCAGGCACCACGCGGCCAGCAAAACGAGGATTGGCGCGGCCGGAACGACGCTCAGGCCGATACGGCAGGCGTTCAGGGGGGCACACAATGATTGGCGACGAACGTTCATAGCTATCTTCCCGCACGGTCTCAAATGGCATTCCAACGTAATCGTTCTCGCATCGGCGCAGGTCAATCGTCCCCGCTTTCTGCGGGACAGACCGCCCGATTCTCGCGGCCTGCGACAGGCAATCGCCGGAGCCAAAGCCCCATGGAACCACGACAATCAGGAACGTCTGCTGGGAACGGATACATTCCAAATGGAAGAAGCCGGCCGCGTACCGCCGAACGCCACCTTGACGCGTCAAGTACGGCACATCCATACCAACTCGGCTCTGAGGCAGGCAGCGGGAAGGACAAGCGTCTGTCGCCCTCACGCTGTGGAAGTCGGCGATTCATACCGGAGGGTTGCGGCGACCGAGGCAAGCTCCCGAGGGTCGCTACGGACAGGCCTCTTCATACCTTTCATTGTATATATATCAGAACAAATTGCAACGATTATAACGGGGTAGCGGGAAAAATCCCCCCGTTCACAGGCAGGCGGTACGGCCCCCCCATTCCAGAAACCCCCGGAATCCATGCGTGCGACAGGCACCCACACGGCAACATGAGGGGAAACACGGAAGAGAACCGCACTCGGTCAGGCGGAGCCAGAAGCGGGCTAGAGCAGCGCCGTCGAAAAGTACCGTTCGGCTCGGTCGGGCAGGACGGTGACGACATTTCCCTTGACGCGTTTGGCCAACTGTCGGGCCGCCCAGACATTGGCCCCGGAAGAAACGCCTACCAGCAGACCCAGTTCGCGGCCGAGTTGGCGTGTGGTCTCGATCGCATCGCCATCGGTAACCTCGATCACCTCGTCGACCAGGGAGACGTCAAGCACGGCGGGGATGAAGCCGTCGCCGATCCCCTGAATTTGATGGAGGCCGGGCTCGTGCCCCAGCAGGGCGGCGACGTCTTTGGGTTCGACGGCGACGATGCGAACATTGGGGCGATGCTCGCGGAGAAAGGCCCCCACCCCTTGGAGTGTACCGCCGCTTCCGACCCCCGCCACGAAGCAATCGACTTCGCCGCGAATCTGCCGCCAGATTTCGTGCGCCGTGCCTTCATAATGGCAACGCGGATTGTCGGGATTCTCGAATTGCTGCGGAACGAAAATGCGAGGATCCGCGGCCGCCATTTCCGCCACTTTGCGAACCGAGCCTGGGATGCTCTCGCGGTCCGGTGTGAGGACCAACTCGGCGCCAAAGGCTCGGATAATCTTCTTCCGTTCCTCACTCATGCCTTCCGGCATGACAATGGTAACCTTGTAACCCTTCATACGACCGATCAGGGCCACTCCGATTCCCGTATTGCCACTGGTCGGCTCGACGATGATCGAGTCCGGTTTCAGCCGTCCGTCGCGTTCCGCGCCTTCGAGCATGGCCAGGGCCACGCGGTCTTTGATGGAACCACCCGGGTTCAGGAACTCCGCCTTCCCATAAATCGGATCAGAGCCAATGCGGACAAGGGGCGTATTGCCAATCAGATCGAGAATATTCGCGGCGAGCATCGGTGTCTTGCCTGGAGTGAGGGCATGGTACGCGGCCGGGCAGGGTGGGTTGGAATTCTGGATTCTGATCGCCGCGCCTACATAGTATAACAGGCGGTCGAACCCGTGTCATTACCGGTGCAGGTATCGGGACGAATAGCCATTAAGAGGGTTCGATTCTTCGTGCAGGCGCGATTGTGACAGGGACGGGGAGCCGAAGACTGCGGAAATGCGCAGCCTTTTGCGTTTTTCGCAAGCCAGTCGGGGGCAATCGGCCTATAGTTCCCAATGGCGGTTGTGATTATGCCGTCATCGCGCGAATCCGTCATGGCAGACGGGAGAGGGAGTTTCGGGGAGATTCCTGGTGTGTCACGCACGGGGCTCCCACCGTTCAATAGTATAGCCCAATGTTGGGTGTACCACTTACAAGGGGTAATTGCCATGATGAGTCGCACTACTGTGAAGACAAGAATCATTACCTTGGCCCTAGTCGGCCCCCTCGTCATAGGGGCCGGCTTGTGTGCGTTCGTGCCGTTCATCCAAGGCTCCATACGGAGCCAATTGGAGAACAACATGAAGGAGGACATGGAAACGAGTCTGGCCGGAATCAACCAGGGTGTCTACGACATGATTGCCACGCAGGACCAGCTCCTGCGGATCAAGCTAGCTGGTGATCTGGCCGTGGCAAGGGAGACCCTTGCCGGCGAGGGTGGCATTACGATGGCCACCGACACCGTTCAATGGGACGCGGTAAACCAGGCAACTCGCGCAAGGGTGGCCGCATCCTTGCCCCGAATGATGGTCGGAGATACGTGGCTGGGCCAGAACCGCGACCCGGCGAAGCCATCGGCCGTCGTCGACAAGGTTCAGGAGATGGTTGGGGGCACATGCACGATTTTCCAACGCATGAACCCGACTGGCGACATGCTTCGCGTTGCCACGAATGTGAAGAACCAGGAAGGACAGCGAGCCATTGGCACGTTCATACCCGCGGTTGGCGAGGACGGCAAATCGGACGAGGTTGTTTCCACCATTCTCGCCGGCAAGCCCTACGTGGGCCGCGCTTTCGTGGTCAATGCGTGGTATATCACGGCCTACGAGCCCATCCGGAGCAGTTCCGGAGACGTGATCGGAATGCTCTACGTGGGTGTTCTCCAGGAGTCGGTCGCCCACCTTCGCAAGGCCATCATGGAGACCAAGGTTGGCGAAACGGGTTACGTCTTTGTCATCGGGGGCTCCGGTTCGGAGCAGGGCAAGTACCTCGTATCCCACAAGGGGCTGCGCGATGGAGAGATGATTTGGGACGCCAAGGACGCCGACGGCAATTTGTTCGTCCAGGACCTTGTCACGAAGGGGCGTGCAACCAAAGACGGGCGCAGCCAGTTCGTTTCCTACCCTTGGAAGAACGAAGGCGACGCGACGGCGCGGTTGAAGACTTCGGCCGTCACTTACTATGAACCGTGGGACTGGGTGATCGGCGCTGGCACGTACGATGACGAGTTCCAGGCCGCTCTTGCCGGCGTGCAAGCCACGATTCTCGCTTCATTGCTCAAGGCTATCGGCGCCATCGGCGTCATTATCGTCCTGGTGGGTGTTGCCGGCGTGTGGATGGGGACCAGCATCTCGCGAATCGTTCAGAAACTGATTGCCGAGACGAAGCGGCTGACCGAAGCCGCCGTGGCCGGCAAACTGGACGTGCGCGGCGATCCCGAGTTGGTCACCCACGAGTTCCGTCCGATTGTCGACGGCCTGAACGGCACCCTTGACGCCCTGATCGGACCGTTGAACATGGCGGCCGAACACATCGACCGGATATCCAAAGGCGACATCCCTGCGAAGATCACCGAAACCTATCAGGGGGACTTCAATGCGATCAAGGACAACCTGAACCAATGCATCGAGGCCCTGAACACGCTGACCGGCGAATTGGGGACGGTCATCGAATCGCAACGGGCAGGCGAGATGGACGCGGTCTGCGACGCCAGCCATTTGCAGGGCGTCTACGCGGAGCTTGCCGACGGCGTGAACAAGGCGTTGGCCGCCGTGGTGGTTCCCACGGGCGACGCCGTCGCGCTGATGCAGAAGTACTCGCAGGGGGACCTGTCGCAGGAGATGCGAGAGTTGCCCGGCAAGCAAATCCTGCTGACCAACTCGCTCAACGGCCTTCGGGATACAGTGAACCATCTTGTGGCCGACGGCATCGAGTTGGCCCGAGCTGCTGCGGAAGGACGCCTCGAAGCGCAGGCCGACGAGACTCGTTATCAAGGCAAGTACCGCGAGATCATCGAGGGTATGAATCGGACCCTGCAGGGATTCCTTGTCCCGATGCGGGAGATTGGCGAGACCTTGCAGCACATGGCGGAAAAGGACTTCTCCAAACCGGTGAAGACGGAGTACCCGGGCGATTACGGCAAGCTTCGCGACAACGTCAATCTGGTCGTGGAAAACATGTGCAATGCCATCAGTCTGATCAACGAGAGCGCCGCGCAGTTCAACGAGGGCTCTCGCGTGATCGCCGAGAGCGCGCAGACCCTGGCCAGCGGCGTGCAAGACCAGAGTTCCGCGGTCGAGCAGATCAATGCCGCCATTGAGGAGCTGAGCCGCTCGGTCGATAGCGTGCGGGCCAACGCCCAGGAAGCCGAAAAGGTCTCGAAGGAGACCAACCGGCTGGCCGAGGAGGGCGGCGTTGCCGTTCGCAAGAGCACCGAAGCCATGAGCATGATCCGGACCAGTTCGGACCAGATAGCCGAGATCATCCAGGTGATCTCGCAAATCGCCAGCCAGACCAACCTTCTGGCCTTGAACGCCGCGATTGAGGCGGCCCGCGCCGGCCAGCACGGTATGGGATTCGCCGTGGTGGCGGACGAGGTACGCAAGCTGGCCGAACGCTCCAACAAGGCGGCCGGTGAAATCACCACGCTGATCAAAGAGTCGAGCAACCGGGTGCAGGAAGGCGCCAATCTCAGCATCGAGACCGAGAAGTCACTCAAGCAGATCATCTCGGGCGTTGAGACCACGGCCGCGAAGATCGCCGAAATCGCCACGGCCACGGTCGAGCAAGCGACGGGGACCCAGGAGGTGGCGAAGGCCATCCAGGGCGTGTCGGAAGTGACCGAGCAGTCGGCAGCCGGCAGCGAGGAGATGGCGTCGAGCAGTGAGGAGCTCGGCGCCCAGGCCGCCGCCTTGAAGGAACTCGTTGAGCAGTTCCATACCGACGACAGCCGCATGGCCCATGCGTGACGACGCCATTTCATG
The DNA here is from genome assembly GCA_040772845.1 of Thermoguttaceae bacterium. GTDB lineage: Bacteria > Planctomycetota > Planctomycetia > Pirellulales > Thermoguttaceae > PWXP01. Next base: position 426,534 of record JAXGXG010000001.1, on the reverse strand, counting down.
GCGTATTACCCCGGCAGGCTGCGGGCGTTTCGGCGCCCGCGGCCTCGTCTCTTGGTGCGAGAATGCGTGTGCGTGTATCCTGAATCGCGCATACCAGGAAAAGGCGGCGTAGCCGCTGACCGGTCGGCGGCGCAAGCCGTTCTCCCCACTGCATGCGAGAACGGTTACAAGGTGGCGGACTTGCATCCCGGGAAAGGGAAACACAAGCCTGCTCGTGCACCCGCGGCGGCATCCGACTGCCCGCGTTCCACCGTGTTTTTGACCTATATTTTCCTGGCGCGCTCCCTTGAGCGTCATGCACAGTGTTTAGCCAGATGATGGTTAGACGCGTTGCAGCAAATAGGCAGATTATGTCGAATTGTCTGAATAAACCGTCGGGAGGCAGGCGAGCTCACCAGAGCGCCACGGCGCGCCTGCTGGTCGGGATTGGACTGATCGCCATTGTCTTCCTGACGGTTGTCTTGATACAAACGTGGCACTGGACGCATGAGCATATCGATCGCACGGTCGCCCGGCAGGCGCAATTGGCGATCGAGTTCGATAAGGCCATTCGGGCTTATGTCCAAGACCATATCCGCCCGGAGATGGCCAAACGCGTCGAAACGGGTGAGTTCATTCCCGAGACGATGTCGACCTCCTTCGTCTCGAGGCGAATCTTCGAGGGTGTTCACAAGTCCCTGCCCGAGAGCATTCTGCGGTTCCCTTCTACGAATCCGCGGAACCCGATTAACCTTGCGACATCCGAAGAAGAAGCCATTATTCGCTATTTCGAGGAGCATCCGGAAGCCACCAGTTGGGCCGGAACCATGGTCTATGGAAAGCGGGGGGAGAAGCACTTCGTGCGCGCCGCCCCGCGCCGCTTCACCGAACAATGCCTTGAATGCCACGGCCGACCGGAGGATGCGCCGAAAGCCCTGCTGGAACGCTACGGTTCAACGGCAGGATTCGGACGCTCGCCCGGCGAGGTCTCGGTGGAACTGGTTGCCCTGCCGGTCGATGCCTATTACGCCGAGGCGAATGCCCGTTTGACCCGGCATATGTTCGCCGCCGTGTTGGTATGCTTGCTCTTCGTCGCCTGCATCGCAGTGCTGATCGTACTCGACGTGAAGGCCCGAAACCAGTCTCAGAAGGCGTTGGCGAGTATCGTTGAGGGATTGCCCATTCCGGCGTTTGTCATCGATGCTGAGCATCGCGTCTCGCACTGGAATCGGGCCCTGGAAATCATGACGGATATTCCCGCCGAGGACGTGATCGGGACTTCGGATCACTGGCGGGTGGTGTACGATTCGCCCCGACCGTGCCTGGCGGACCTGCTCCTGGACGGCGCCACGGACGGGATTCCGGACTGGTACGATGGCGGTTGTCACCGGTCGGCCCTTCTCGACGGCGCATTCGAGGGGACATACTTCTTCGAGACGCTGGGCAACGGCGGCCGATGGCTCCACTTTACCGCGGCGGCCGTCTACGGGGCCGACGGCCGAATGATTGGCGCAATCGAGACGTTTCAGGACATCACCGAGCGGAAGCAGGCGACCGACGCCGTCCGCCATGCACTCGTCGAGGCCGAGCAGGCGCGACGAAAAGCCGTTCGCATGGCCGCCGACGCCGAGGCCGCGCGCGCCCAGGCATCAGAGCAATCCGCCCGCATTCAAGCGATGATTACCGGCATGAAGGAGGGCGTTGTCTTTGCCGATACCGATGGTATCGTCGTCGAAGTCAACGCGTTCTTCTGCGATTTCCTGGAAAGGGATCGGAGCCAGATCCTTGGACGGTCGCTGGTTGAACTGCATGAGGGCGAGATCCGGGACCGCGTGATGCAGGCGGTCGAGATGTTCCGGACAAGAAGACTCCTGAAGCCGCTCGAGGTGCATCGGCAATTGAAGCAGTCGCATGTCATGATGCGCATGCAGCCTGTCTACAACGGCGATGCCTATCGCGGCGTGCTGCTGAACGTGATTGACGTCTCTGAACTCGTGATCGCACGTTGCCAGGCGGAAGCGGCCAAACAGGAGGCCATGGCCACCAGCGAGATGCTGATGGAAGAGACTCGCCGCAGCAGGGAACTGGCCCTGCAAGCGCAGGCCGCGTGTGTCTCCAAGACCGAGTTCCTCACCAACATCAGCCACGAAATCCGAACGCCCATGACGGCAATTCTCGGTTTCGCCGAGACGTTGCTCGACACGCCGGACGCCGATTTCGTATCGGCGGATCGGCGCGACGCGATCGAGACGATCCGCCGTAACGGCGAGCATCTCTTGGAACTGATCAACGACATCCTCGACCTGTCGAAAATCGAGGTCGGAAAGCTCGAATTGGAAACGGCCCTGTGCGCGCCGGCCGACCTGTTGGCCGAAGTGCGGGCGCTCATGTGGCTTCGCGCGGAAGAAAAACACCTCCCCTTGATCATCGAATACGACGGACCTGTGCCGGAATGGATTCACACCGATCCGTTACGGTTGCGGCAGATCCTGATCAATCTGGTCGGAAACGCCATCAAGTTCACCGAACGCGGCAGTGTTCGGATTGTCGCAAAACTCGTTGATGAGACGGCCGAATCGCCCCGCCTCCGATTCGATGTGATCGACACCGGAATCGGAATTGCCGAGGATCATATATCGAGACTGTTCGAGCCGTTCACGCAGGCCGATTCGTCGACGACCCGGGAGTTCGGCGGCACCGGGCTGGGACTGACCATCAGCAAGCGTCTGGCCGGAATGCTCGGCGGCGATATCGCCATCACCAGTTCCTTGGGAAAAGGAAGCACCTTCAGCCTGACGATCGCAACCGGTTCGCTGGAAGGAACTGCCCTGCTCGATTCCCCCGTTGAAAGCGGTATGCTTGATCAACAGATCACACCGGGTGGGAACGACAAGATGGCAAACGAAGGCCTCGATTGCCGGATCCTGTTGGCGGAAGACGGTCTGGATAACCAGCGGCTGATTGCGATGCTTCTGGAGAAGGCCGGGGCTCAGGTGGTGGTCGTGAACAATGGCCAGAGCGCCGTCGATGAGATCCTGGCGGCGCAACAGGGCGAGTGCCCATTCGACGTCGTGCTGATGGATATGCAAATGCCCATCATGGACGGCTACCTTGCGACACGCAGTCTTCGCGAGCAGGGATATACCGGTCCGATTATCGCCTTGACGGCCCACGCGATGACCGAAGACCGGCAGCGATGCCTCGACGCCGGCTGCGACGATTACGCCGCAAAGCCGATCGACCGCGCCCATCTGCTGGCCGTTGTTGCCAGGCATGCGCAAGCAGCCGACGCCTGCGTCTGAGCAACCGGCGCGCACGCCTTGCCCTCCTCGCCGGCGTGCGGTATTATGTTCCCGGTAAGTGTAACACCCGCCAACGGAGCCGATTGGAATGTCGAATGCCAACGTCGATCCTCGGATCGCCTTTTTCAATGATCTTGCCCGACGCTGGGATGAAGATGAGCAGTCGCCCGACGAGACCGTCCGACGTGTTGCCGAGCTGGCAGATGACTTGGGCATCCAGTCGGGGGCGGATGTCCTCGAGGTCGGCTGTGGCACGGGACAACTGACCGCCTGGCTTGCCGAAAGAGCGTCGCCGGGCAGGGTCGTTGCCGTCGATTTCTCACCGGCCATGCTGGCAAAGGCGCAGGCGAAGGACATTCCAGCCGAGTTCCGCCAGGCCGATGTCTGTTGCGACGATCTCGGCGAGGCTTGTTTCGATCTGGTCCTCTGTTTCCATAGCTTCCCGCATTTCCGCGATCAGGCGGCCGCGCTCGGGAATCTGGCCAGAGGGTTGAAGCCTGGCGGCCGGCTTGTCGTAATGCATCTGGCCAGCAGCGCGGCGATCAACGCATTCCACGCAGGCGTGAACGGGGCCGTCTCGGTAGATCATCTGCCGAGTGGAAATGCATGGAACCCGTTGTTGGCGGCCGCGGGTCTCCGGCTCGTTTCACTGGTGGATCGAGAGGATCTGTTCCTGTTGAAGGCCGAATGGTGATAGAACCGGTCGCGTTCACAAACGGAAGCGGAAGGGCGCAAGCCCTCCGGTCACAGCCGTGCGTGGATGGCGCACCTCGCAGCGGCGCACCCACCGGACGGCTCGCGCCGTGCCGCTACGGCGTCCTTCGCCGGTTATCGACCCCGTGGACCGCGCCGACGCAACGACGTTAGGCCAACCAAACCGCCGCACAGCAAGAGCAGCAAAGCCGACGGTTCTGGTATCGCCCCCAAGGCAAGATTGTCCATGGCGAAGTAGCCAGGCGTGTTCATGCCCCAACTGCCACTGTCTGTCGAAGAGAGTTCGAAGCCCAATCCAGATATCTCACCCAGGCTCGAAAGGTCGAACTGAGTCCATTCGTCCAGGGCATACCAGTTGTCTGAATCGGAGTCTCTGTAATCCGCCAGATAGATGTCCAACGACGTGGTTGCCTCGCCCTCGGCATCGAATCCCCAGACGGTTACCTTAAACCAATCGTCCTGTGCGAAAGGCCCCTTCACGAAATTGGCGCCGCCATCGTTTCCGTCGACTACGGCGAGATAGGCGTACGTGGTGTTCGTCAGATAGGCGCTCGACACGACAGTTGGAGCGTCGAAGTTGATTGTGGGAGCCAAATCATCATAGCCTGCAAAGAAGATACCGTAGTTGCCGGATCCGCCGTATCCGCCGCCGTTGGGTGTGGCGTACGCGCTGTACTGGTTACCGATACCTGCCGTGGTTATATCGGTTATGTTCGAGTAGGCCCAGCCTTCCCAAGAACTGTAGTCATCGCCCGTATTCCCTGGGGTATAGTTCTCCCATGTAGTATACGTATTCGCAAAGTCGACGCCTCCGCTTGTGAAGCTGCCGGCGTAGACAGTTCCGGTGTCGCCCCAGCTTGTCACCGTTTCTGGGGTAACGCTTTCGTCCGGGCCGTTCCAGTAGCTTTCCGCAGAAAGCGGCAACTCGTTGAACGTGGCAACTTGGGCACACACGACGCCTGTGCCGAACACGACATATGCAGCTAGCAAGAGGAAACGGGTGGGAGTCAACAAGGTGCGGTTCATCGAAGGTTTCTCCAAGGTTCGGTGGAATGCATGGTGCGCGCGCCGCAGGCAAACGGCGACGACGTGTTGATGGGTTACGGGCATTTGGGCAGTCTCTTACTGAAGCGAGACAATCTCACCGCCTGCCCGGGTACACAGGGCGGCAAGGGTCTTCAAGTCCATACTCTCGGCCAGGAACCGGGCGGAACCGTCGCAGAACAGTCCGTTCGCGCCGCCAGGGTGGTTGCTGCGGATATCGTTTTCCGAGGCCGGGGCCTGGTTGATCCCGTACGCCTGATCGAACACGTTCAGGCCATTGATCCATTGTCCATCCGAGAATCCGCTATCTTCGGAAATGGCCAGTGTATTGGAGGTTCCATCGCGAATCTCGGCAATGGAAATGGGTTGGTCGTAGAGCATCACGCCCTTCGGTGGGTCGTTCGAACTGGTAATGCGTTCGCCGAAAACACCGCCGTAGTGGCACGGCCCGCGGCCCGACACAAGCTGCCTTCCGCCGGGCGTGCTGGGGCAGATATAGACCGAGAGAACCACGGCGGCGGCATCGGCATTCTCTTCCGCGTCGAAAGGCTTCTCCATGTCGATCTGCCGGTACAGCGACTCCTGCTCCATATAGGGCAGCAAGAAGACCGACCACGCCAGTTGGCGTCCGCTGTCGCCATAGCGCTTGCCCGTGGCGGGATTGATCATCCAGCGATGCTCAATTCCGCCCGGCGGAAACGTTCCCATCGCGTTGTGATGGTTGTGCATGGCAATGCCCATCTGTCGCTTGTTGTTCAGGCAACTGGCGCGCCGAGCCGCCTCGCGCGCGCTCTGCACTGCCGGGAGCAACAGACCGATGAGGATGCCGATGATGGTAATCACCACCAGCAGTTCTACCAGAGTAAAACCGCCCGTGGCTTCCCGACGCATTGGTAGGGCAGTCATGGCAAACGACCAGCCCCAAACGGTTCATCGCGGCAGGCGCGTAAGACACCTGGCCAACAAGAACACGCTGGGAGAACTGGATGCCTCCAAACGAACCGTGTTCTGCAGTTCCCGTCCCTCGCGGGGCACTGCTGACCCGTCGTTGGTAGGTCTTCTGGCTTCCGAGCCACCACAACCCGGCCTTCTCGTCGCTCCAACGGCGACAATGGCACTCGAGTCGGGCGTGGCACTACTGCTCGGTTACAGCGGCGGGGACCGCCCCGGAATCGCACCGGGTTCCCTGTTCGTTGGCATTTTCAGCAGGAAACGCCAACCACCAACGCACACGTAAGCCGTTATTCTACACGAACCGCCGGCGGCTGCAAGGCGGGGGGCAGAATTACCAGCCCATCACCATGTTCGACTCGATGGCCTTCCTCGCCCCTTCCAGGTCGGCCCCGGTCTGATGCATGTAAATGCGGATGGCGTGGACCTTGTCGCCCTGGGCCTTGTGCAAGGCGTCGCGGGCAGCGGAACAGGGATCGGTTTGCCCGGAAATACCGAGTGCGGCTTTCGAGATAACCCACGTGTCGCGAGGGCGCTTCGTGACGCGAGCCGGTTCTTCGTCCGGATAGCTCCGTTTCAGGTTCTCGATGGCGGCCGATTCCGTTTCGGCCCATGTAATGACGATGTGCGCTTCAGTCTCAATCTCGAACAGTGGCATGGAAAACCCTTGACTTGTCAGGCGTGCCCGGCCCCCTCGTCTGTGGTGGGCATGCCTGCTGGCTGCCAACGCCACACCACGGAAACCGAGCCTGCATCCTGGGACAGACCCTCCGACTGCCGTCGCGGAGGATGACGAAAACGCCCATTGTACACCCGTCCGCCTGCCCAGGACACCCGGCTCGAAAAATCAGAATCGGATAAGCACGTCGCAGTCAAGAAGCAACTGATCATCACGGGTTCCGTCAACGTACGGATGGGAGCCCCGAGCGCCGGTCCAGTCCCACCTGATCGAGGGCCGCACGCTGAGTCGGTCGTTGGGGGTATAATTCAGCCCCCAGGCCATTTCGTAGTAGTCGGCCCGTTCACCCCGGACGACCCGCGTGCCATCATTGTCGCGGAACCACTCGAACCGATATCCAAACTTCCAGCATTCGTTGATTTCGCGGAACAGGTACATATTCACGCCGTACCACTTCGCGTCATCGCCGTTTCCGATGACGTGCCGATCGATGCCCATGTCGTGTTGCACCACACAGGACCAGGGACCGTAGAAATCGTGCGAGAACACCATGCTGTACGTGGTTCGCGTATTGGTGGCCGGCGAGAGGACTCCCTCTTCTTTGCCGGTGTGCAAGGCGAGCGCCAGCGAGGTGCGTTCGTCGTAGCTGGTCCAGTTCATTCCGCCGAGGAAGCCGTATTCGTCGTCGTTATTCTCCCAATTGTCCCACCCGCGTGTGAAACCGGCCTGAAACTTGAACGGCCCGACCTCTGTGGCCGCCAGGGCGCCTGTGTGCGTGAAAGGCTCGCCATATTGCATGGCGTACGAGTGCGAATAGAAGAAGTTCTCCGGGGCCGGAACCGTCTCGTAACCGAGAATCGTGTAGAAATGCCCCATCTTCACGCTGACCCCAGTCCCGTACGGGGCAAACACTTCCATGTAGCCTTGCGGCACCGAAAGCCCGTAGTCTTCGCTGTTCCATTTGGGACTCAGGTCGCGCTCGAGTTCCAGGCCGCGGGCCATGGTATAGCGATGGTCGGTGCCATAAAGGAGGTCCACACGCCCGCCCACACTGAAGGCGTCTTTCCGAACGGCGCGCTCTGCGACCAGGTAAAGCTGATTCATCTGGTACTCATTGGAACCGTCATTGAAGGTCACCGGGAAGTTGCTTCGGTTGTTCGGACTCTCCGTGTTCAAGGTCGCCCCTTGGGCAATCCAGCCTTCCCAGCGAATACCGAGCGGCAGCCCGCCATGGCGAAGCCCCGCATCGCCACACCCATTGCAGTCTTCGCAACGGGCCCGGTGAAGCATGTCGCACACCGCCCTTTGGAAAGGAGAACCGTCGCATGTCTCGCAGCACCCCGCAGACGAATCGCAGTAACACGATTCGGCCGAACTGTCAGCCTGCCACAATTCGTCGTGTATCGGCGTCTCCGACGGAATAGCCGGTGGCGGCGGAATCGTTCCCGTATCCGGCGGAACCAGGGGCGCGGGCGGCTGGATGCGGCGCGAAGGGGTGGCCGGAGCAGGTATCTGGTATGCCGGATCGGGCGGCATGACTTCGGCCGGCTCTTCGGCCATGCGTTGTAGTTCCTTCGGCTCCTGCGGCGCGGTCTTCGACCGAGAAGGCGGCACCGGATCCTCCTCGAAAGGATTCGTGAAGTCCTGATACGAAGCCTGACCTACGGCGAAATCCTTCCAGAAACTAGCGTCTGCCGCAAGTGCAATGGAAACCTGGCCTGCCGCCAGAACGCAGACGGCCGCGCCGATCCAAGACAAGAATGGACGATTCATGACTCTTCCCCCCCGGAAAGTACCGACTGAACGAACGGTGGAGGCAGAGGATGAGAGATTCTGCCCCTTGCTTAGAACGTCGGCAGTTCGGGTGGGCGGACCTTTGTCAATTGCGGAAAATTTGCCGGTTATTCCGAATGTCCGGTTTTCGGAAGGAGTATGGACCTCAGCCCGGTGCTTTCAGGGGGTCACATCCGGCCGTCGCAGCCGTCGGCGAGGACGATCTCTTCGACGATCGACTCGGTCTTCTCGCCGTCATGCCGCCATGCGCAGTTGCGACCGGCTGTCTTCGCCGCATAGAGGGCGGAATCCGCACGGCCCAGCAACGACTGCTCCGTGTCGCCCTCCATCGCCGAGGCGACACCGACGCTTATGGTAAGGTCCATCCCATGGGCAATCCGATCGCGGAGACGTTCGGCAAAAACACACGCTCCGAACAGCTCGGTTTGGGGCATGACAATGATGAATTCCTCGCCGCCGTAACGGGCGACAACATCGGTCTCGCGCACGCATTCGTCCAGCATTCGCGACAGATCCTGCAGCACCTTGTCGCCGTAAAGATGCCCCTCCCGATCATTCACCTGCTTGAAGTGATCGATATCGAGCATGGCGACCGAGAATCGCGTATTGTACCGGTTCATCATGGCGAATTGGGCGCCAAGGGTGTCATCCAGTCCGCGTCGATTGTTCAGGCCTGTCAGCGAGTCGGTCCGCACTTCGGTGAACGTCATCAGGTTGGCGCTCTGCTGCCGTATCTCGTCGTAGGCATTGGCCATCTGCGACGCCAGTTGCAGGGTGGGACGCAGAATATCCTCGACTTCGCGGCACAGTTCCTTCCAGGCCGCCTCTTGCTGGCCGTCGTTAAGCTTCCCTACCCGCGCCTTGAACCGCGATAAGCTCGCATGATGTCGAGCCAGGCTCTTGCGAACCTCAACGGCAATGCGTTCCAACTCGGTGGCCACGGCATGCGCGCGGCGCAACTCGCGACGCGAGCGTTGATGCGAATTGGCGTCGGCTTCCTTCTTGCGGCGTCCGACCAGATAGCCGATCGTCGCCACGACGGCCAACGCCACCGGAATGGGGATATGGATGCTCCACAAGTCCATAACTGACTTCGCCTTCCCGTTTCAGCGAGTGCTGCCTTGCTCCCAGCTCAGTAGTGGGAACGCGAGCCGAAACCCTTCATGCATACCAAACCGATCACGATAACCACGCCAAGTACGACGACCCATTCGGTCGGTCCCAGACGATCGATAGCACGGAGTATGTCGCGAAAGAGGCTTTGCATCTTCGTCACCTGTACTTCCCGTGTCCGCTGTCACCCCCCCATGCGGTGAGACGAGTGAAAACAGCTTGGAATACGCTCCCTGATAGGAACATTCTTGCGTCCCTTGAAGTCTAGGTTACGAACAGCCAGTTTGAATCGCAAACCCTCAAAAACCGCCTGCAATAGCCGCCCATCACCCCCCCTTCGCACTGTTCGCGACGATCCATTCTGACATTTCGCAGAATCGCCGGGTCGGAAAACGGAAAAATGGAAGTCCACCCTATTGCAGGCCGATCATAGGGAGGTATAATTTCCAGCTTACGTCACGGGGGCGTAGCTCAATTGGTTAGAGTACTGGACTGTCGATCCAGTGGTTGCGGGTTCGAGTCCCGTCGCCCTCGCTAGCCGCAAGTCGTTTTAAGAGAATGACTTGCGGTTTTTTCTGCGCGCGAAGAACCGTTGGATTCAGCTCGCCTCGCCTATGCCTGCGAATGCAAGGTCAGACTTGCGTTTTCCGGAAGGGCCACCGTGGATAAGGGCTTAGCACCAGACCCCATGGGGGTACTGCTGCTTGCTTGCCGCCGCGTGCCTGGAGTGTTAGGATTGAAATCGAGCCACAGAGACTCTCTTGCTCCCGTTAGCGGTGACGATAGGCTCTTCTGCTGTCCCGGCCCAGGGGTTGAACCATTCCGTTGGATAGCCCCCTCACACCAGAGAATCCGGTCTTCCACTCATGGGGCCGACTATGGCGTTTTCCGTCGCACCGCCGAAGATAGCAAGCAATCGCATGGAGCCGATTCGCCAGGAGGTCTTTTCGCGCGTTGACTGGCGATGCATGTTTCTGGCAGGCGTTGCGACAATGGCCACGACCGATGCCTTGGCCAACTGCGGCTCGATCCCGTTTGTGGCCGAGGCAACGGTCTACCGGCCAACCCAGCGGGCGGTGACCGCGTTCGACGGACGGGAGCAGATTCTGCTGCTGTCGACCGACCTGCGAGCCGATCGTCCGACCAAGGTCCTTGAATTCCTGCCGTTTCCCAGCAAGCCGAAGGTCGCGGTGGTTGAGGACGATCTGTTCCAGAAAGCCCGTCAATTGATTGAAGACAAGCTGCCCGGGCAGCAGCCGGCTGGCGTCAAGGCCGCCGTGCGCAGCGGTCCCGGCGGACACGATGCCGAGTTTTACGAGAGAATTGACGTGCAGAACACGGTTGTCGTTCGCCTGACCGATGGCCGGAGTTTCGTTGCTTGGGTGACGGAACGCCTGCAGGAGGCAGGCGTGGACGATCCGTCCGTTTCTGCGCGAGTGAAGTCCCTTGCTCGCGATTACGTTCGCGACGGTTTCACGTGGTTCGCGTTCAATGTAATTGAACTGGGGCCGGAGATGGTCGCCCGGCGGTCGGTGCGATACCAGTTCGCAACGCCCAGGTTCTACTATCCGCTTCGGATCATGGGGACGGACTCGGGTGCGACAGTGATCCGGCTGGTGCTCGTGTCGCCCCGACTGGTGCAGATGCCGGATCACCGGTCGGGCCGGGCGGTGCTTTTGCACCAGCCGATTCCCATTGGCGCCGGCGACCTGAAGTATTTGGGCGGCGGGCTTGCAGAGTTTCTTGGCAATCGCCCGCAGCAGTTGCGTCTTTGGGAGATCAGGGGCTCCCTCGGCGCCATGCGGCGCGACGTGTGGGCGGGCTGGTTCTGAGGCGGAACTCAATCGCCGCGTTTGAGACTGGCGATCATCTGATCGAAGGCGGGTCGCAAGTTCTCCGAGTCGCTTTCGCGGCAGCAGCAGACGACGGTAATCCGCCGATCGACGCCCAATGCCGTCAGGCGCAGCCCGGAAAACTTGCCGCCAAAGGAGCTCTTCCCGGTGAACTCGGCAAGGCGTCCTTCGCCGAAACCGGTTTGGACCGTTTCCAGCGAGGTCTCCGTGTAATCGGACCATTCTTCAGCCATCGTCTCCTTGCCCATCTCGTGGATGACGTGTACCGGCTTGAGTTCTTCAGGGGCTTCCGTCTCGCCGCCGAAGGCGTTGGTCTGCGACCTGGCGATGTCACCGAGCAACGAACCAACCGTGTCGGCCGTCACCTTCACAGACGCACTGCCGCTGGTGAACCGCGCACTGTAGTAGCCGGACCGCCCTCCCCCGGCAACCTCCCAGGTTTCTGGGCGGTCGATAGCGAACGATTGATCCTTTGCCTGATAGGTTGTGAAGGCCGTCGGCGCGGCAACGGGACCGCTGCAACCGGCAAAACAACCCGACCAAACGACAACAATACAATAACCGGCGTGTTTCAAGCAATTCATCGTAGGCTCCCAAGGAAAGAAATGTACCGTGTCCGGAAATCATCAAGCGAAACCGTCAATCGTCGTCGGTTTCTGCTGCAACGTGTTGCGACCACCAAGCCAGGCGGCCAAGAAGGCGCGAGTAGATGAAGAGGATGGCGGCCAGAACCGGGCTGGCAAGAACGACGGTGGCAAAGGGCGCGTCGGGAAACGCCCGAACGAACCAGATCGTCCACAGGCCGAACATTCCTGCCGAAATGCTGTAGACGATTCCCCAGCCCCACCACAGGTCGATGTAAGTTCGCAGAATCGGTTTAGAAAAGACTCGCAATGCGGTTCCATTCTCCATGGCGGAGAGCAGGAAGAAAGGATAGCAGAGGATTCCGATTGCCATGGGAAGAACCCACGTCTCTAACGGAATCAGCCAATAGACGGCCACTGCAACGAGCGCGGTTGGAACAAGCATTCCGGCCGAATAGGCAAGCGAAAAGAGGTAATCCCGCCAATCCCCTGCAGGCCAGTCGGTGATCTCGTCGTACCCGTTGGCCGTGCCTTCGACAATCGCCAGCAGACAGCCGGAAAGGTACGACATCGCGAGGATAATCACCCAGAAAATGCTCAGTCGCAGCGCATAGGCAACCAGAGCCAGCCCGGTGTCCGCCAGCCAGATGGCCAACATGACGGCGAGCATCGATAGGGCGATAGCCATCGCGCAGAGGAGCCACGGGGCCAACGACTGAAGGTACCACGGAAAACGCAAGACGCCGGCCAGGAAGGTGGCCGGCGGCGTCGGAGCCTCTTCCAACGCCTGCCGCTCGTACCGCGAAAGGATGTCCTCAGCCCGATGCTCCGCCTGCGAATCGGGCGCCGTGGGGCGAGGCATCGGCATGCTCACGGCATAGCCATCGTCCTTGCCATCCGGCGGTTCGATTCTGGGTTGCGGCGTTGTGAACTGGGGATCCGACATGGGGGCACTCCTGGTTCTGACCGGTGTGGAAGTCAAACCGACCAGTTGATAATCTGCGGTCCAAAGGGGGGACGGCATGTCCGCCCGTATCGGGGCAACACGCAAGGCGCCATTAGTATTTCGGATGCAACTCAGATTAGCAATAGGGAGGGTTCGCCGAGGTGGGGGTTGCCATGGGGCGTTTTCAGATGCGGGACCTGGCCCGGATTATTCATTAGCCGCTGGGTGCTAGCCCGATGCCCTTTACTTTGTAGCGGCACGGCGCGAGCCGTCCGGTATTACCGTCGGAAAACCGGGCGGCTCGCGCCGCTCCGCTAAGAAAATGGTCCCAAAGCAAGCGGCAGCTCGCGTGATGAATAATCCGGGCTGGGGCAATATCGGCTGCGGTAGAGACGCGATTCCTGTCGCCACGGGCTTCGCAGTTGGCAGATTCAGTATGGGCGATGCGGTTACGGTGAATCCGCAGCCAGTGATTCGGCGGCGAGCTTGCCGTAATGGGTGCCTTCAAATCGCTTGGCGACGGATTTCAACACCGAAGCGCGGCGGCGTGGGTTCTCGGTGACGATTCGCATACTGGAATCGTAGGCCTTTTTGGCGGCAACCTCCTGCTTGAAGGCGGTGTCGGCCTCCATGAACTCCACTACCTGCCGAGCCGTTTGGTTCTGGGGCGCATTTCGAAAGGCGGCGGCCAGTTCGGCGGCCGTTTCGTAGGCCGCGATGCGCTCGGGGATTTCGCCCTTGTAGCGTTCTCGAATGAATGCCAGGCGAGCGTCCAGGTATTGGGTCACGGCCGTCTCGACCTCGGCGCGTTGTCCCGGGGCGAGTTTGCCTTGTGCCGAGCGTAATGCCGGCTCGGAGATGCCGCCCAGTTCAAGCGGCCACAGCGCAGTTGCCGCTTCGGGTGACATGCCTGCGGTGATGAGCTTGAAGCTACCCAGATTCGTCGCTTTCGCCAATGCCGAGGGCACCGCAAATCGCTTGCCTGCCCCTTCAGGAAAGAAACCAGCGGCAGATCCCTGAGCCTTTATGGCGCCGTCGGGGCCGATCATCACGTAGTTGTACAGATTGTCTTCGAGCCCCAGTTTCGCAGGAATGGCCGGATCGTAACCGTGAAAGATGTTCGGCCCGAAGAAGCCCCGTTGGGTGATGTACTGCTGCATCTCAGACGGGCTTGAATCGGCGTTGATGGCGAGGATGACGACCGGTTTGTCGGCGGTTGCTGTTTTGAGTTGCTGAAACAGCTCGCCCGACCACTGATTGCACTTCGGACACCAACTGGCATAGACCAATACCAGGGTCGTCTTGTCGCGAAGCATGTTGGGCGTGACTGTGGGACCGACCCACCGTACTCCGTTGAGCGCTGCAAGAGGTTGCTGGGCGGGAGTCGGCATTGCGTCTTGAGCGAACAACGCTCCGGTCAGCACCAACAACAATACAAGGAACGAAATGGGGATTCTTGCGCTCATGATATTGGGCCTCACAGTCGTGCGTGTTCAGACAGGCGTGTGAACCAGTCCGGAGCAACAGGGAGGATGGTGGGTTGGAGAGCATCACCCTCAGGCAGATGCCGTATCCAAATACTTTGATTCTCGTATCGGGGCCACCGATTGTCAAGCTTGGGGGCTTACTGAAGAGGGGGGCGACTGGTGAGAGCAGCGGCCGGTTTCCTCACTTCGGTTCCAGTGCGGGCCGGTGAGAGTGATGGGCCGGTTGTTGCGCTGGCATCGCAACGGCGCGCCGCGGCGCTCAATGGGACGTTGGCCGAGCTTCGCCGTGCCCGAGGCGGCCCACGTCTCGGCTTCCAGGGTCAGGGCATTCAGCAGATTCTCGATCTTCACGCGGAAGTGCTCCAGCCCGTCACGGTCCAAATCGGGCGGGACGAAAATCTCGCCACTCGGAACGGCCCGGGCGCGAGAAAAAGGGCGAGGTATGGCAAACCGGTCCCAACTGCGGGCGCGCCAGGGACGATCGTAACCGTACCCCATCACCACCAGCGGCAGGCCAAGCCGCGATGCCAGGAAGATCGCGCCAGGCGCCAGGCGGCGACGCGGGCCCCGCGGTCCGTCGGGCGTGATGGTCAGGTGCATTCGCTTGCTCTTCCGTAGCAGTTCGCGAATAGCTGCTACTCCGCCACGATTGGTCGAGCCACGCACAAACTCGAACCCGAGATGGTGTGCGGCATGGGACAGAATCTCGGCGTCCCGATGTCGCGACAGGAGCATGGCGAAGTTGCAGTGCCCCCGAAGAAAAAGCGGGAACAGAATGTACTCGTGCCAGAAAATGTAGATCTTCTGCCCCTGGCATTCCGGAAAGATCGGATCGACCGCCGGGTCGTAGTACGCAACCTTGTAGTCGAGCGTACGCATCCAGGCGCGCACGCCTGCCGCGCCCAACAGACCGCCTACGCGATGGATCCA
This sequence comes from Thermoguttaceae bacterium, assembly GCA_040772845.1. Classification (GTDB taxonomy): domain Bacteria; phylum Planctomycetota; class Planctomycetia; order Pirellulales; family Thermoguttaceae; genus PWXP01. Next base: position 411,158 of record JAXGXG010000001.1, on the reverse strand, counting down.
GGGAGCATCGATCTTCATACGCTTGCTTCCGTGCTAGCTGTTTGGAAAACGATGGTTTGCAGTTATTGCGGGTCGAGTTATTGCGACTCGGGCCATTCTCCGGAAAATACTTCGACAGCCGGGCCCGTCAGGTACACGTGGTTGTCGTCCGACCAATGCAATTCCAGATCGCCGCCAGGCAGGTGCGCGAGGATCTTTCTCGCAGTTCGACCGGCCAGCACACCGGCCACACACACCGCGCACGCGCCTGTACCGCACGCCAGGGTTTCGCCCGAACCGCGTTCCCAAACACGCATCCGAATCTCCGCCGGCGAGAGGACCTCAACAAACTCGGCATTCACGCGATTGGGAAAATGTGGGTCGCGTTCCACCTGCGGTCCTACTCCGAGTACCCAGTCGTCGGTCACCTGATCGACGAAGGTAATGCAGTGCGGATTGCCCATCGACACGCACGTTACCCGGAGCGTTTCGTTCTCCAGCGGCAGATCGACATCGACCACGGCAGGCTGATCGGCCAGCGGACTGAGCGGCAGCGTGGTGGGGATCCGTTCGGGCGACAGGATGGGCTCGCCCATATCGACCCGGACGCGGCGCACGCGGTTGTCATGAATATCGAGATCCAGGCTGAGCACCCCGGCGCCGGTCTCGATCGTAAGCGCCGGTTGTCGGCAGATTCCGTGGTCGTAGACGTACTTCGCCACGCACCGAATGCCGTTGCCGCACATTTCGGCCTCGGACCCGTCGGCATTGAACATGCGCATCCGCGCATCGGCCCGTTCGCTGGGAACGATCAGGATCAGCCCATCTGCCCCGATGCCGAAGTGCCGATCGGACACCTGCCGGGCAAGCTGTGGAGGGTTGTCAGGGGTGGGCTGCCGGAAGCAATCGACGTAGACATAGTCGTTGCCAGCCCCGTGCATTTTGGTGAACTGCATAATACGCGGCATTCTAGACAAGCGGCGGCTTTCCGGCAAGACGATCCGTCCCGGAAAACATCGCTGGGCTTTTCGTCGAAGAAACCGCTTCCAGCTTCCAGCTCCCAACTACCAGCTCCCAGCTTCCAGCCCCCAGCTCCCAACTACCAGCTTCCAGCTTCCAACTACCAGCTTCCAGCTCCCAGCTCCCAGCTCCCAGCTTCCAGCTACCAGCTACCCGGACAGATCGAGCAGGTTTCCGCTTTCTCCGTGTGGATCTTTGACGCGGGTGGGGGGGGCGTCCGTGGTGGTGTCGCCATTTTCGTCTTCGGGCGGGTGGGGCGATTCTTCCCAGAGGCGTCGGCCGTCGGCGTCGCGGTCTTCGGTTTCGTGGTCTTCGCCGTCGGTCTGCCCGATTCCGGCGGCATCTTCCGCCTTCTGATCGTTCTGGATCTTCCGCTGCTGCGAGCCGGCATCCTGCCCTGCCCGCTCCACGTCGGAGCCATGCCGCTGCGCCAGCGGTGTCGCGGCCGCACTGCTTGCGAGCCCACTGAGAGGACCTACGCTCATGAGCAACCTCCTACGGGTTGCGAACGGCCCTTTGGCGGCGTTCGCATTGACAGGAGTTACCGGTTGTCACGCCGCCGTGCGTCTGATGTGATCCTTGGCGCCAGGGGCGACTTCTGGACCATCCAATTATAGCATACCGCCCGAAAATGGGGAATCCTGAAAGCCCGGGGACTTCCCCTTGCCCTTCTCCCCGTTAGAGGTATCATGAAGGGGTGTGTTTGCCGATGCTTGCGCGTGGGAATGGATAGCGGTTTCAGCTTCGGGAAGATTCAGGATGTGAAGAAAGGCAAAGAGGATAGACTACTTCTGTGTCGGCGTAACTTGACGGCGCGCGACCGTGGCCGTAGCCTGCCCGAGTGGCCAGCTATTGGTTCACGGTTCCAAGACACGAATGGAGAACAAACATGGGAGCGACCATCAGTATTGATGAGGCGCAAGATAGGTTGGCGGAACTCATTCATTGCCTGGCGCCTGGCGACGAAATCATCATCACCGAGAATCAGCAACCGGTAGCCAGGCTATTGAGCCAAAGCAAGCCGCCCGAGCGGCGCGAACCGGGACGTTGCAAGGGGATGATAACACTCCTGGTCGAGGACGAGGAGCACCTGGAAGGCTTCAAGGAGTACATGCCGTGAGGATGCTTCTGGACACGCACACCTTCCTGTGGTTCGTCACCAGCAACGAACAATTGAGCGAGAACGCATTGGATGCGATTGCGGACCCAACGAACACAATCTTTGTCAGTCCCGCCAGTTACTGGGAGATTGCCATCAAGGTGATTATGGCATTCAACGATTTTGGTAACCCGTAACTGCTCACCGTGCCGCGTCAACGCCATCGGAAGAGGCCTTTGGGGAGCCAACCGGACGGCTCGGGGGTGTTCTGGACGTCGGTTTGAAGCTGCTGGCCCGGATTATTCACGATGGGTAGGGTGGGTCAAACAAGCCGCTTCTTCTGCTGGGGCATCGGTCGATGATGCCGGCCTTGTTCCAGGCGGCGGGCTGTAAATCAGCTCGGTTGCGGCTTGTGCAGACCCACCAACGATCTACGCGACCCCGACCCTACGTAGGCGAATACTCCGGGCCAACAGGTTCGGCCGGGCCCAGCCTGCGGGCCAAGTGGTGTTGCCTGGTCCCGCGCCGGTGGAGCGGATGGTTGACCACTACAGCCAATCGCAACCCGCGCATTCGAGTACGAGCGCCGCTTCGCTGAACACGAGTACGAGCCGAGGGAGGCGCATTGCCTGTCCTTGCGGTCCCCGACAGGCAAGCCTGGACCACGAAAAACACGAAACACACGAAAAGAGGGACGCAGGCTCGGAACGTCAAGTGGCTCGCGCGGCGGAGCCAAACGATTGCCGTCTCACTTTCGTGTGTTCTGTGGTTTTCGTGGTCTGCCCATCCGTGTTCCATCCCTGTTTCATCCGTGTTCCATCCGTGTTCCATCCGTGTTCCATCCGTGTTCCATCCGTGTTCCATCCGTGTTCCATCCGTGTTCCATCCGTGTTCCATCCGTGTTCCATCCGTGTTTCGTCCGTGTTTCGTCCGTAGCTTTTCACTCAACCCGAAGGCGCAGGAATGCAAAGAGGAGAGAAGGAAGAAGGAGAGATCGGCGTTTTGGGCAAGCCCTATCGCACGTGGAGTGCAACCCAATTCCGCGTGTGGGCGAACACGTTTCGTGCCAGCCATGGCTCCCCGACTTGCCAACACAGAAACCGCCATTCGACTGCTCGCATGTTGTCCGCACAATCCGTATGTAAACCACCTGGGCCAATCAAGCCGGAGAGCCAACCACCAGAGCTGGGGCCTATTGACCGTCGTTGGAGGGCAGGTAAAATCGATAGACGACATGGGGCTTCTACCACGTCGCGCGGCCAGCTCGAATCGGAGCCGCGCGAGATGCGGGATGTCGCGCAGAACACCCTTCGCAAGTGGGCTGCCGAGGAAAATGTCCCGGCTGCATCGCAAGCCGGCCAACGTTTACCGGCCTTTCAGGTGGCCGGACCGGGAGTTTTTTGGGGAAGACCGTGCAGACGGTGAAGTCCTCCGTGTCCGGAAAAGCACGGTGGACTGCTCGGATGGCGACAACAGGACGTATCGACATGGCAAACCCGTTCTTTGAACAGCCGATCCTCAATTCGCCGTATGATTGCCCGGCACGACATTGGGAACTCGACCGCGAGGGACAACCCACCCAAAGAATCATCGAAGCGCGCCGCCGCGCCGAGTTCATCACGCCCATCCCCAAGCCAAAGAAACAGAAGAAAGCCACCGAGCAACGAGAGTTTGTCTTTGACGAAGGAGCAGGGCTGTCGACCGAAGAACAGCGGTACGATCCCACCTCGCTCATCAACAAAGTTCGTCAGGAAGTTGACGCTTGGCGTTCCCTGCCGAACCCTAGCCAGTGGCGGGTAACGCCCGAAACGGCCCGGCTTCTGCAACACTGGCGTCACCACGATTTCATCGGGTTCCGACCGTTCTTCTGCCAGGTCGAAGCCGTCGAAACGGCGATCTGGCTCACCGAGGTCGCCCCCAACTCCAAGGCCGGAAAACGCCTGCTCACACACCTGGCCAACGCAAACAACGACGCCAACCCCGAGTTGTCCCGTCTTGCCCTCAAGCTTGCCACCGGCGCCGGCAAGACCACGGTCATGGCCATGCTCATCGCCTGGCAGACGATCAACGCCGTTCGCCGGCCCGGCAGCAAGAAGTTCACCCGCGGCTTCCTCGTCGTGACCCCGGGGCTGACCATCAAAGACCGCCTTCGCGTGTTGCAGCCGAACGACCCCGATAGCTACTACGCCAGTCGCGAACTTGTCCCGGGCGATATGCTCGACGACTTGAACCGAGCGAAGATTGTCATCACCAACTACCACGCCTTCAAACTGCGGGAGCGCATCGACCTGTCGAAGGGCGGACGTCAACTCTTGCAGGGTCGGCGAGGTGACGCGCTGAACACACTCGAGACCGAAGGCCAGATGCTGCAGCGCGTCATGCCCGACCTGATGGGCATGAAGAGTATTCTTGCACTCAACGACGAAGCGCATCATTGCTATCGCGAAAAACCGAAGGAAGCCGACGACGCCGATCTCAAGGGCGACGATCGCAAGGAAGCCGAAAAGAACAACGAAGCGGCCCGCCTGTGGATTTCAGGCCTGGAATCCGTCAATCGCAAGCTCGGTCTGGCCCGCGTGTACGACCTTTCGGCGACCCCTTTCTTCCTTCGTGGTTCGGGCTACGCGGAAGGGACCCTCTTCCCCTGGACCATGTGTGACTTCTCGCTCATGGACGCCATCGAGTGCGGAATCGTTAAGTTACCCCGGGTCCCCGTCGCGGAGAACATCCCCGGCAACGAGATGCCCATGTACCGCAATCTGTGGGAGAACATCCGCAAGGACATGCCGAAGAAGGGGCGCGGCAAGGCCAAGGAACTCGATCCGCTCAAACTGCCGACCCGCCTGCAAACGGCTCTGCAAGCGCTGTACGGCCATTACGAAAAGACATTCAAGCTCTGGCAGGATTGCGGCATCAAGGCGCCCCCCTGCTTCATTGTCGTCTGCCAGAACACAGCCATCTCAAAGCTGGTGTACGACTATATCTCTGGCTTCCACCGCACGAACGAAGACGGGTCCAGCACGCTCGAAAACGGCCGCTTGGCGCTATTCCGCAACTTCGACGAAACCACCGGCAACCCGGTGCCACGGCCCAATACGCTGCTGATCGATAGCGAACAACTCGAAGCCGGCGATGCGCTCGATGCGAACTTCCGTACGATGGCCACCGACGAGATCGAACGGTTCCGCCGCGAGATGGTCGAGCGCACCGGCGACGCGCGCGCCGGAGAGAACATCACCGATCAGGAATTGCTCCGCGAAGTCATGAACACCGTCGGCAAGGCGGGGCAACTCGGCGGCTCCATCCGCTGCGTCGTCTCCGTGTCCATGCTCACGGAAGGCTGGGACGCCAACACAGTAACTCATGTGCTCGGCGTCCGCGCGTTCGGCACGCAACTGCTTTGCGAGCAGGTGATCGGCCGCGCGCTGCGACGCCAGTCGTACGACCTTAACGAAGAAGACCTGTTCAACGTCGAGTATGCCGACGTGTTCGGGATTCCATTCGACTTCACGGCCAAACCCGTCGTGTCCCCGCCGCAGCCGCCGCGCGAGACCATCCAGGTTAAGGCCGTCCGTCCCGAACGAGACCATTTGGAGATTCGTTTTCCTCGCGTCGAAGGCTACCGAGTTGAGCTTCCCGAGGAGCGTCTTTCGGCCGATTTCAACGACGACTCCGTTCTGGTGCTCACGCCGGATCTGGTGGGCCCGTCAATCACCCGCAATTCCGGCATCATCGGCGAGCAGATCGATCTGAACCTAGAGCATCTCGGCGACATGCGCCCATCGACGCTCGTATTTCACGTCACCCAACGCTTGCTTTACACCAAGTGGCGCGATCCCGGCGAAGAACCGAAGCTGCATCTGTTCGGTCAACTCAAGCGGATCACCAGGCAGTGGCTCGATAGCTGCCTCGTGTGCAAGGGCGGCACCTATCCCGCGCAATTGATGTACCAGGAACTGGCCGACATGGCGTGCAACCGCATTACCGCCGGTATCACGCGCAACTTCCTCGGCGACCGCCCCATCAAAGCGCTTCTCGACCCGTACAACCCGACCGGATCGACCATGTACGTCCGTTTCAATACCAGCAAGACCGACCGCTGGGAAACCAGTTCCGACCACTGCCACGTCAACTGGCTCATCCTCGATAGCGATTGGGAAGCCGAGTTCTGCCGCGTCGCCGAGTCGCACCCGCAAGTGCGCGCCTACGTCAAGAACCACAACCTTGGCCTGGAGGTTCCCTACCGCTACGGCAGCGAAACGCGCAAGTACCGCCCCGACTTCATCGTACTGGTCGACGATGGCCACCCCCCACACACCGACGGAAAACCGGACTACTTGCATCTGATCGTCGAGATCAAAGGTTACCGTGCTGAAGACGCCAAGGAAAAGAAGGGGACGATGGACACCTATTGGGTGCCCGGAGTGAACCATCTGGGTACCTACGGCCGCTGGGCCTTTGCCGAGTTCTGCGAGGTATACCAGATCGAGGCCGACTTCAAAGCCAAGATCGAGGCACAGTTCAACGAAATGATCGACGCAGCAACCAACGCCGAAGAAGGAGTGACGGCATGAAACGTGAAACCGTGCTGACATTGACGACCACCTTCGAAGCCCATGCGCAGGAGACCGAAGGAGGGGTCGAGTTCTGGCTGGCTCGCGATTTGCAGCACCTGCTGGGCTATACGAAGTGGGACAACTTCCTGAACGTCGTTTCCAAGGCCAAAACCGCCTGCGAAGTCTCCGGGCGCGAGGTCTTGGACCATTTTGCCGACGTCGGGAAAATGGTCGACTTGGGGTCGGGCAGCCAGCGGGAAATCGATGACACCATGCTCACCCGGTACGCCTGCTACCTGATCGCCCAGAATGGGGACCCCCAAAAGGAGCAGATTGCTTTCGCTCAGACCTATTTCGCGCTCCAGACACGCAAGGCGGAGCTGATCGAACAGCGGCTGCTCGAGGCTGAGCGCGTGTCGGCCAGGCAAAAACTGACTGTCACCGAAAAGGAACTCTCTTCGGTCATCTATCAGCAGACGGGAGGCAGCAAGAACTTCGCCCTCATTCGCAGCAAAGGCGACAATGCGCTCTTCGGCAAATCGACGCAGGCGATGAAATCGCAATGGAAAGTGCCGGCAAACCGGCCCTTGGCCGATTTTGCTCCGACCATCATCCTGAAAGCGAAAGACTTTGCTACGGAAATCACCATCCACAACGCTCGCGAGAAGCGTTTAGCCACTGAACGCTCGATTTCCGCGGAGCATATCACCAACAATCGAGCCGTGCGACAGACACTTCTCAATCGCGGTATCCGCCCGGAGCAACTGCCTCCGGCGGAAGATGTGAAAAAGGTCGAGCGTCGCCTGGCGGCCGAGGAAAAGAAATCGCTGAAGAATCCGGACGCACTTGTCACGGAAGAAGGTGAGGGATAGATGGCGAAACGAACAAGCAAAGACAAATCGCAGAAGAAATCCGTCGAAACGCTCACGCACGACGCCGACAAACGGATGAACATTCCAACAGCCGAGTATCAGCCGATCGTCCAGAAGGAACACGTGACCCCGGTGCGGGTTGCCTACGAGCGCCGCAACCGCGATCTCGATCCGCAACTGGTCTGGCGCGGCAAGGACGAGCAGGACTGGTCCGACCTGGTGGTCCATGCGCCGCCGCTCTACATCCAGGAGAAGGTCCACCCCAAGGTCCTGATCGACGACCTCTTGCAGCAAACCCGCCAGAAGAAACTGCAAGGCAAACTGGAGCAACTCGACCTGTTCGCCGATTTCAATGGCGTCCCGGAGGGGGACGCCAAGACCGAGTTCTACCAGCACGAAGCGAACTGGACCAACCGCATGATCCTCGGCGACAGCCTGCAAGTCATGGCGTCATTGGCCGAGCGCGAAGGGCTCCGCGGCAAGGTGCAGTGCATCTATATCGATCCGCCCTACGGCATCAAGTTCAACTCCAACTTCCAGTGGTCCACGACCAGCCGCGACGTGAAGGACGGCAAGCCCGATCACATCACGCGTGAGCCCGAACAGGTCAAGGCGTTCCGCGATACGTGGCGAGATGGTATTCATTCCTACATGACCTACCTTCGCGACCGCTTGACCGTCTGCCGCGATCTGCTGACCGACTCCGGCTCGATCTTCGTGCAAATCGGCGATGAAAATGTGCATCGGGTCAGGGCAGTGATGGATGAGGTCTTTGGAGAGAACAAGTGTATCACACAGATAGCGTTCCAGAAGACGTCTTCCTCATCGTCAACTGAGCTTTCCGCAGTATTCGATTATCTTCTTTGGTATCGGAAGGGTGACGAAGCGAAGTATCGTCCACTGCATCATCTCAAGGCACCTGGGGAAGTAGGAGCAACACAATACAGTCTCGCACAGTCCCCAAATGGCGAACGCGACTCGTTGACAAACTGGGAAGACCGTGGAGTGTCTCGAAACACGCTTAGGATCTTCGCGCACGACAACATCACAAGCCAGCGACCAAAGCAGGGCGCTGATGTTCTGAATTTCATGTTCGAGGGTAAGGTGTACGAGCCTAAGAAAGGAACCTTTAAGACCGATGATATTGGCCTGCGTCGCCTTTCTGCATCGCAGCGGATGATATTCATCGGTGACACACTCCGTTACGTGCGATTCTTGGATGACTTCGCAATCTACCCTCAGTCAAACCTATGGACTGACACGACGACTTCCGGTTTCGCAGCAGAAAAGACTTACGTCGTGCAAACCAACATTAGCGTCGTCCAACGCTGCCTCCTCATGGCCACTGATCCCGGCGACCTCGTCCTCGACCCCACCTGTGGTTCGGGCACGACCGCCTACGTAGCCGAACAGTGGGGGCGGCGGTGGATTACGATCGACACGTCGCGGGTAGCGATGGCGCTGGCCCGGACGAGGATCATGGGAGCACGCTATCCGTATTACCTGCTGGCTGACAGCCGTGACGGACAACAGAAAGAGGCCGAGTTGAGACGGACAGAGCGTACCTCGGCCCCCACCCACGGCGATATCCGCCAAGGGTTCGTCTATGAGCGGGTACCCCACATCATGCTCAGCTCGATCGCCAACAACGCCGAGATCGACGTGATCTGGGAGAAGACGCTGAAGACGCTCGAACCGTTGCGCAAGGAGTTGAACAAGCTCCTGACGAAGAAATGGGAAGAGTGGGAGATCCCTCGCGAGGCGGGCGTAGGATGGAGCAAGGAGGCCAAGCGGGTTCATGGGCAATGGTGGGATGCGAGGATCGCCCGCCAAAAGGAAATCGACGCATCCATCGCTGCCAAGGCCGACTTCGAGTACCTCTACGACAAACCGTACGAAGACAAGTCCAAGGTCCGCATCGCCGGTCCCTTTACCGTCGAAAGCCTCTCGCCCCACCGCATGCTGGGTGTCGATGAGAACGACGACCTGATCGATCCTCTTCGGCGCGCTCGGCAGGGTGACGCGGAATCGTTCGCCGAGATGATCTTGGAAAACCTCAAGGCCGCCGGCGTCCAGCAGGCGCACAAGGAGGACCGCATCACATTCACGTCGCTGGTGCCCTGGCCGGGCAGCATGGTCTGTGCCGAAGGGCTCTACCAGGAGGGCGATACCCAGCGCCGCGCCGCGATCTTCATCGGCCCCGAGTTCGGCACGGCGCAGCGACAGGACCTGGTGCAGGCGGCCCGTGAAGCGGGCGACGCCGGCTTCGACGTGCTGATTGCCTGCGCCTTCAACTACGAGGCCCACGCCACCGAGTTCAATAAGCTCGGCCGAATCCCCGTCCTCAAGGCCCGCATGAACGCCGACCTCCACATGGCCGAGGACCTCAAGAGCACCGGCAAGGGCAACCTGTTCGTGATCTTCGGCGAACCGGACATCGCCATCCTTACGGAGAAAGACGGCCGGTTGCGCGTGAAGATCAACGGCGTGGACGTGTTCCACCCGAACACCGGCGAAGTCCGCAGTGACGGCCCTGAAGGCATCGCCTGCTGGTTCGTCGATACCAACTACAACGACGAGAGCTTCTTCGTCCGCCATGCCTACTTCCTCGGTGCGAGCGATCCCTACAAGTCGCTCAAGACCACCCTCAAGGCCGAGATCAACGCCGACGCCTGGGCCTCCCTCAACAGCGACACATCGCGACCCTTCGAGAAACCCGAGTCCGGGCGAATCGCAGTCAAAGTAATCAACCACCTCGGCGACGAGGTGATGAAGGTGTTTCGGGTGGAACCATGAGCCCTGATACTAGGAATGCGACTATGTCACCGTTTGAAGTGGGCTTGGCGTTGGCAGCAATAAAGCCACTTGTCGACGAGCTCTTCGTGCAAGCCAAAGGAGCTTTTACTGGACAAGTAAGAAAGACATTGGCAAAGCACCTTGTGCGGAACCTTTCCGCCCGCGCCCAAGATATCAGCCAAGTGAAGACCATCCTCTGCCTCGAACACTCGCTTCCTATTACCGACTTCTACTCACCGCAGTTCGTCAAACTTCCCTCGGGGGAGAGAGTTGAGGTCGCCACCCCGGCCACGCTAGCCGATTACCCACGTATGGTCATTGCCGGCGTCGCTGGTCAAGGGAAGTCGATACTTTTCCGCTACCTCGCCCTGCACGAGCTTGCATCGCGTCGTCTACCATTGTTTATTGAGCTAAGGAATTTCGAACATACTCCGGACATCCAACAGTTGTTGGTGTCCGAGCTAGGGACACTTGGGTTTCCCGAAGACTTACAAATGCTTCGATTTCTATTTGATTCTGGCTTAGCGGCCATCTACTTTGATGCCTTCGACGAGATTCCACATGGCCAGCAACAGAAGGCTCGCAAACAAATTGAAGACTTGTCCAGAAGGCATGCGACCTGTCGCATCTATATTAGTTCCCGCCCAACCCTCAATATCGAATCGTCGAATTACTTCCGTGTAGCTCGTCTTGACAATCTGTCTGCTGCGGAAGCCAAATCGACATTGAGGCGCATGTGTGGTGAGCACGACAGTTTCACACAAATAGAGGAGGAATTGAAGCGAGCTGATAATCGCGTGTCAAAGCTACTAACGACACCTCTAATGGTAGCCTTGCTTCTGTTGCACCATCGCGCCACAGGCGAGTTCCCTGAAACCGAACAAGCATTTTTTGGTGATCTGTTTGACGTCCTGATGCGGCGCCACGATCAAACTAAAGGTTATAAGCGGCATCGCCGCTCAAAGGCGTCGGAGCAAGAATTGGCAGATTTATTCGCCTATTCGTGCTATGCCTTCAAGAAGCGCGGCACAATCGAATCCCCTCGGTCTTTGATGGTTGAAGTGTGTGAGAACGGAATTGCGTTCTATAAGCGGACATTTGCTCCAGCGGATGCACTGGATGATATAGTTGAAGGCACCAATCTGCTGTTGGAAGAAGGGACGATGTGCCGCTTCGCGCACAAGGCCGTACAGGAGTTTTACGCAGCAAGGTTCCTCTCGGGACAGGCAGAGAATGACGTTAAGACATTCCTGAACAACCGAGTGCGTAGTTGGAACGATTGGGAACAGGTTATTGAGTTTCTGGAATTGATCAACCCTTACATGTTTTGCAAGCATTTCTTAATTCCCCACGCTGGCTGGGTTGCATTTGGAGACGAGGACAAGCGAATACCGGTCGGCTGGGAACCAAGTAAAACGGCATTCCAGAAGGTCTTTGGCGATGATCTAGTTGGTGTGAGGGAAAACCGCATAGCAATATTTGGAGCGAGCCACATGCTTAAGTTCTATCATTTAAGGAGGAGGCAAGTGTATCCTACCGTACTTGAGAGAGTATCCAAGGAAGTAGTGTGGGACAAACTGCCATATGATCCAAAGATAGATTCACCTTTAGCTGAATGGCCGATACTACACTCGAAGTTCCACGATGTTAAGTTGTACAGGATGGGAAGTCTTTTGAAGAGCGAGGCTGGTGATGTGTTTCGGGCAGCGCTGGCACCGGTTCTTCAAGCAGCTGGTCGTGACATGAAGCAAGTCTACGAATTCATCGATCACAGGGAACGCCAAACGGAGTTTTTTTCCTAGCTTGCTGGAATGGGGCATGGACCTGCGGATTTCAAGCACATTCACTGAGAGCCTGGCTAAGTTGACCGGCGATGAGCAGAAGGCTGTGAAGACCACGGCGTTCGATTTGCAGCTTAACCCGGCCAGTCCGGGCATGCAGTTTCACAAGCTGGACAAAGCCAGAGACAAGAACTTCTGGTCGGTGCGGGTGAGCAGCGATATTCGACTGATCGTTCACCGGACGGCAACGAGCCTGCTGCTGTGCTACGTCGATCATCACGACAGGGCCTACGCCTGGGCCGAGCGGCGCAAGCTGCAAACGCATCCGAAGACCGGGGCTGCACAGTTGGTCGAAATTCGCGAGACGGTTCAGGAGATTGTGGTCCCCACCTACGTTGAGGTAACCGCACCGGAGCCGGCCGCCGCGCAGCCGCCCCTTTTTCAGCGCTGCGACGACGATGAACTGCTGGGATACGGCGTGCCGGACGAATGGCTGGACGACGTGCGGTCAGCCACAGAGGATTCGTTGCTGGCCCTGGTTGACCATTTGCCCGGCGAAGCCGCGGAGGCACTGCTGGAGTTGGCAACGGGCGGCAAGCCGCTGGTGCCGCAACCCGTCGCAGCCAGTCCCTTCGAGCATCCGGATGCCCAACGACGCTTCCGGGTGATGACCAATGTCGAGGAGCTGCAGAGGGCGCTCGACTTCCCTTGGGAGAAGTGGACCGTCTTCTTGCACCCGGAGCAGCGACAATTGGTGGAACGCAGCTACAACGGGCCGGCGCGGGTATCGGGCTCGGCAGGTACAGGGAAGACAATCGTCGCTTTGCACCGGGCAGTCCATCTCGCCCGGGCGAACCGGGAATTGCGCGTGCTGCTCACCACGTTTTCCGACGCGTTGGCAAACGCCGTGCGGACACGGCTCAACCGGCTGGTGACAGGCGAACCGCGACTCGCGGAGCGGATCGACGTGTACTCGCTAACCGCCATCGCCCGGCGTCTCTACAAGATGCACCTTGGCCCGGCCACAATCGCCGGGCAAGACACAATTCGTGACCTGCTGCGTGAGGCGTCGCTTCGGGCCGGGGATCACAAGTTCAGCCTTTCTTTCCTGATGGCCGAATGGGAGCACGTCGTCGATGCGTGGCAGTTGCACGATTGGGAAGCCTATCGCGACGTGGCGCGATTGGGCCGCAAGACGCGATTGCCGGAGGCAAGACGTAAGGTTCTGTGGTCGATGTTCGAGGATGTTCGCGGGAAACTGGCAGCCAAAGGCTTGGTAACCAAGTCCGCCATGTTTTCCCGCTTGGCTGACGAATATGCCAGTGGACGCTCTGTTCCGTTCGACTTTGCGGTTGTCGACGAATCGCAAGACCTCGGTGTCTCGCAAATGCGTTTTCTCGCAGCGATCGGCGGGGATCGGCCCAATGCCCTCTTCTTCGCGGGTGACCTGGGGCAACGCATCTTCCAGCAACCATTCTCGTGGAAGTCGCTGGGCGTGGATATTCGCGGGCGCAGCCGAACGCTGCGAGTCAACTATCGCACGTCCCACCAGATTCGCATGCAGGCCGACCGCTTGCTGGGCCCTACTATGACGGACGTCGACGGCAATGCCGAGGATCGTAGCGATACGGTTTCCGTCTTCAACGGTCCCCCACCAGCGATTCGCTTGCTCGAAACCGAAGCCGAGGAGGCCCAGGTTGTGGCCGTTTGGATCAAGGAACACATGGAGGCAGGGGTTCTGCCGCACGAGTTCGGCGTGTTCGTCAGATCGGCAGCCCAACTCGACCGAGCCCAATCGGCCGCGGACGAAGCCGGCGTACCGCTTGCGATTCTCGACACCGGGAGCGAGGGCAAACCCGGCCATGTGTCCATCAGCACGATGCACCTGGCGAAGGGGCTGGAGTTTCGCGCGGTGGTAGTCATGGCATGCGACGACGAGGTCATCCCGCTGCAAGATCGTATCGAAAACGTCGGCGACGATGCCGACTTGCAGGAAATCTATGACACCGAGCGGCACTTACTGTACGTTGCCTGCACGCGAGCCAGAGATCACCTGTTGGTCACCGGTGTCGAACCGGCGTCAGAGTTCCTGGACGACATGCGCGTATCGAAGGAGTAGTTGTCTTCAAGTCGCCCTGGGGAGCACCGTAGCGTCAGATATAGACCGAGTCATCGAAGAGCGATACCGGACGTGCATAGTCGTCCAAGCGGCCGGTGACCGATACCCAATTACTTTGAGCGAGTCGAGGCAAAATGGCAACTCCCGACGATAACGAAGATATTGCGAGGCTGTTCCGCGAGAACGACGATATTGGCGCCCAATCCTCGTTATGGGTGCGGCCCATTCGGCAGCTACTTGATTCGGGCAAACCGATTGGGCAGCTCACTGTCCTCGCGTTTCGTGGTGAAGGCACCGGCGCATACCCGTTTGGCGTGCTCACGCATACCGACAAACAACGGGTTGTCTTCTGGCCCGTATTGCCGCGCAATGCTGACATGATTGCTGCCAACGGCCAGAATGGCGTCGAGACTATCGTGGTCGACCACGCGGGATACGCGCCGCGCGCCCTCGGTTTGAACCGTCAAGTATTGCTTGACAGTTGCCGCAGGACGCAGTTCTCCCTCTTCGTAAATGTTTTGGAGGTGGAGACTTACGTTCTGTTTTGTCGTCTGAAAGAGGTTCGCCATGGCCCTCTGTGAAAGCCAGATCGTGTCCTCGGCCATGCGAACTTCGATCCGCGTCTCGCCGTCCTCGGTCTGGTAGAGCAGGAACTCGCCGGAGTCCTCAGGGGCCGGTGCAGGCAGGTTGTCACTCATACGGAATCCTTTCCGGTGAAGCCAGTTCTGACGTTGCACCAGAGTGGCCCTCGGGCTTGGCTTCGATGACGCCCAGTACGCGCCGATCTACGTAAAGGAGATAGTCCGCCAAGCCGGTCGTGAGCGGAAGCTCGCGCACCGCTACGCCCGGGCCGGCCGAGAGGTCCATGCTCCGGTAATCCTGCACCAGCCAGCCACACTGGCCAAGCTCGCGGTCGATTTTCCGGCGGGCTTTTTGTTCCAGCGTCACGGCGTATGTCGGCGTTTGTTGGCTCTTCGGTTTCTTGCCCGGTGGACGGCACAACGGCGTGTGCCTGCTACAATGGAGTGGCATCGATGGTTCCGCGACTTGCAGGTCGCGGAAGCCGTCATTCTACCGCTCGCGGGTTGTCCGCACAATCCGCAAGGTGGATTGGGTGTCCGGGACTTTCTGGCGAATGGAGAAGAAGCAAATCTGGGGCGCGGAGAAGGCCACCGTACGGTAGCGAAAAGCGTGAGCCTCACCCGGGCAAGCCGGGTGCATCCGTACGGTAGCGAAAAACGTGAACCTCACCCGGGCAAGCCGGGTGCATCCGTACGGTAGCGAAAAGCGTGAGCCTCACCCGGGCAAGCCGGGTGCATCCGGGGCGTGGAAACCGGACGGCTCGCGCCGTGCCGCTACAAAGCAAAGGGCATTGGGCTAGCAGCCAGCGGCTAAGGAATCATCCGAGGTAACGCGTCAACGCCATCGGAAGAGGCCTTTGGGGAGCCAACTGGACGGCTCGGGGGTGTTCTGGACGTCGGTTTGAAGCTGCTGGAGGGCCTTGTTCACGACGGGAAAGGCCTCGCGCCGGGTTTCCGGATTCTGAAGCGTGCCGGTGGCGTGGATGAGCATGATCTGCTGACTCGCGCCGCCGACCACCTGCTTGAGCATGGGCAGCCCCAATTCGCCCCGGCCGACAATGGCATGGAACGTCATGCGGATATTCTGCTGGAAATCCATCTCGCCTTTTCCCAGCAGGCTGATGGCGTCGCCGCCGAAGTCGATCTGGTCGAAGTAGACATGTTGCCCTTCAACGCGAAAACGGATATCGCTTTTGCTGAACGCGTTCCGATCCGGCGTGCGAACGCTCAGAATCTTCAGCAGGGCGATCATCAGGGGCAGTTCGTACACGTCCGCGCTTTCCAGACGAATTGAACCGTGGCCGACCATGGCGTTGGTGCTCGGCCCTGCGCCGCGGAGATCGACGGTGGCATACACCTTGCCTTGCAGGCTTTTCTGGCCGGTCAGTACTTCTTGGGCGCAGCGGGCCAGTTCGGCGCGATTGAGCGTGGCATGCAGTCCCCAACGAGGAACGGGGCCCAGTGCAATCCAGACGTCGCCTTGCAGAACGCCGTCGAACACCGTGGCCGTGACCGGCCGCGCGCGAAGCGAACTCCGCTGGTCGGGCGTACGACGTCGTTCGACCCACGAGCCCAGCAGTACCTGATCGTCATCGATCCACACGGGACCGGTGATCTGTGTGAATTGGAAGTCCTTGTAGATGAGCGAGTCGAGGTCGAGTTCGCCTTGCGACGTCGTTCGGGCGCCGTCGTAGCGGCCCACGAGACTTAAGTTTCCATGCAGATCGTCCAGCTTGACGCCGCACTCGATCCCTGCCTGGTGGAAGCCGACGTGGACGTCCCATGCCGCCTCAATCCGTTCGTCTGCCCGGGCGCCGCCCTCCAGGTCGAGCGATCCGCGAAGGTTGAACAGGCCGGTCGGGTTCAATCCGGCCAGCGCTTTCTTCAGCTTTCCCGGAAGTGCCTGCACCAAGTCCCGGTCGAACCGGAGCCGATCGACGGATAGCCCGCTCAGGCGCAGCAGCCAGCGGCCGTCGGGCAGGATTTCGCAGTCGCCGGCCGTTCCAATGCGGACGTCGCCGTGTTCCGCTTCCAGGCGATCGAAGGAAACGTGTCCGTCCCGATAGACGATTTCGCCCCGGAGCTTGTCCATGCGGTAAGGAAAGCGGACCGGGTGGATGGCAGTCGTATTCGCCTGCGGGCGGATTCGCGTGGCGACGCTCAGGGTCTTTTTTTCTGCGAGATAGCGTATCTCCGTCGAGAGATCGACGACGCCGCGTGGACGAAGGTCTTCCCAGAGTCTGCGGACATTGGGAGCGAGCGCATCGCGCAATTCGCTTTCGAGCGGGATGTTGATCGCCTGCAAGGTGAGACGGAACTCGCGCCCTTCCTGCCGCGATTCCAAGCGGCCCGAGGCGTACACCTTTCCCGCTTCGTTGTTTCCTTCGAGATCGCGGAACTGCCAGCGGTCGTCCTGCATCTCGATCACGCCCCGGATGTTTCGCACCGGGTACGGGAACTTGTCGAAGCGTAACGCACAGCGGTTCAGTTCCACGACCAGGTGTTTCTGGAGCGGCGATTCGGGTCGCTCTCGCCATATGCGATAGTCGACGCGAATCGTGCCTTGCGGCTGGAGGGAGCGGACCACCTTCTGGCTGCCGTCCGGCAGGGCCACCAGCAGCTTCTCGTCCAGGGGAATCGCATCGCTCTGCACCCGCATCCATCCATGGGGGCTATTGAGCACCTCGACAAGTTCCGCATCGATTCGCACCGGTTCCGTCCCGCTGCAAGCGTGGATGTTCACCTGGAGCCTGCCGTCCGCCAGGTGCAGTGTCCCCATGCCTTGGTCCAGCCGATACGGGAAGTGAATGTGGGTGAACGAGACGTTCAGCAAACGGACCTGGGCGGTTGGCGACCAGGTGCGGCCATCGAATGCGAGCTTCGCATCGACGTCAACCTGCCCGGAAGGACGATATTGCTCCCACTGCTCCTGGAGATTCTCCGGCAGGACCCCGGCCAGCGATCGGCCGAGTTCCAGTTGCCGGATTTCGGCCGTGATTTCGGCTGGCGCGTTCCGGCCGAGTCCGGTGTGCCCTGTAAGGCGTAGCGAAGCTTCGTTGGCCCGGGCCGTCAGGTCGTCTACCGTGAAGCCGTTCTCGTCGAGCCGGAACGTGGCTCGGACATCGGTCAGAGGATAGGGGAGCCGGCGGTCGGCAATGCGGGCGTGCGTCAAACGGCCGGAAACGGCAATCCGATCCGCCGGCTGGCGGTCCGAGACATGGTCGGCATGGAAGTTCAGATTCACCTGGCCTCGCAGGTCATCGATGGCGTGCATGTGCGTGGAGATCGGCTCCGGCAGCGCATCGCGAAGCTGCGGCGAAAGCGTAAGCCCCTCGATGGCGCCCTTCAGGTCCCATGCGATGCAGTTCGGTTGGACCCAGCCCTTGACGGCCATGCGTTGGAAATGGTCGCCGCTGAGCGTCCCTTCCAGTTGCCGGGTCGCCGCGCCCGATTCCGGATCGACTGTCGGCGGCTGGAGCACGATACTCACGTCACGCAGGGTGAAGGTGCTCGACGGATTCCGCATCGGGTCGAACAGTTCGACCGTGCCGCCTTCGATTCGGGTTTCCGGAGATTTCTCGCTCAAATGGGGAAGCGGCAGGAGCTTGGCTGCGCTGTACGAGCCATCCGGCCGGCGGGTGACGCGAAGCACCGGCCGACGCACCACCATGCGTTCGACCTCGATCTCGCCGGCGACCAGATGACGCAGGTCGGCCTGGCACACGAGCATCATCTCATCGATGGCCAGCAGTTCAGCATGAGGCCCCTCAGCGCCCGGTTCGATAATCTGCACGTTCCGGATGCGGATCCCCTCCCCTTCCATCACGTGGGCGGAACCTACGCGAACCTGCAAACCCGGGTAATGGGCCCCAAGTGTCGCTTCCACCCGCAGCCGAACCTCGTCATGCCGATTCTGGTAGAAATGGAATCCGACCACCGCCGCACTGACCAGCCCGATCAGTCCGCCCCATTTGAAGCAGAACCAGCAGAGATTGATCGTCCGGGCAAAAATGGCTAGCGACCCTCCTGGGATGTTCGAGTAACCGAGGGCCAACAGGTGACCGCGGCTGCCGCCAGTACGATCAGGGCCAGCATGGGCGGCTCCCGATAACGAATCGAACTGACGAACACCGCATGCAACAGCGTGAAGTACACGGCCGGAAGCCAGCACAGCATATACGGCAAACCAAGGTGAAACGTTCGCCATGCCCCGATAAACGCCAGAATCATGATTGGAACGTAGGAGCCTGCAACAATCAGCCGAACCGGCCACGCTGAAAGCCGCGGTTCGTTCGGCCACACGTTCCACATCCGGCCGATCTTGACCAATGCCAGCCTCGCGGCTTCTGCAGGATGCCGAGCGGCCCAGGCGACCGCTTCAGACCGCATCCGCCGGTCGAGCCGCACCTCCAACGATTCCGTAGCGACGGCATTCCGGCTCTTTTCTGCCTCGACAAACCGGTCGACGAATGCCATATCGCTCGCGCCCGTGGCGGTTGGGCTCAGACCATCGTACAGGCTAGCACCCACCTGAAGCGTGGTCGGTACGAAGCGGCCGGTCACCTGCCAGTTGCGAATCCACCACGGGGCCAGAACAACCAGCATGGCCGCGAACACGGCCAGCCCAACCCGAGGCTCGTTCCACGCCGGTGTGGTGCTATCGTTCGGACGATTGCTAGAGCTGTCCTTCGTGTCGGCCGATGGCACTGCGGCCCGGCGACGCGCCAGCCAGGATGTGAGCCAGCCCAGTCCGACCACGGTCGGCGTGAACAACAGCCAACTGGGACGAACCAGAACAGCGGTGGCGGCAAGGACGCCGACGCCCAGCCCCAACCCCAGGGCTCGGACCGGTCGTTCGCACCGCCACGCAGCACCCCACAGGCAGAGCTGAAGGATCATCAGAACAGAAAACGGGGCTTCCGTGAGGACCAGAACGCTGGTGGCCACCGCACCCGGATAGAGGGCTGCAATCAGCCCGGCGACCAGCGCCGTCCGACGGTCGAATAGCCGAAACGCCAGAAGCCACACGGCGGCAGCCGCCATTGCTCCGAAGACGGCGCTTTGGACCCGCGCCCACAAAACGGCCGGCGGTTGACCGGCAGGAAGGAACAGCGGTGCGAGCAGAAGCGGATAGCCTGGCGTCCGAAAGACCGCAGCCTCGTAACCGTCGGCCTGGTATCGATAGGGCTGTGCCGTTGCGATCTGCCGGGCCAGTTGCCAGTAGGTCTCACTATCGCCGAAGTAGAATCGGCCTTCGGTGCGCTGCTGCCACAGCGCAACGGCCCCCACGCGCGCGGTCAGCGCAACGAGCAGTATCCATCCGACATGCGTCCATGCGCGTCGGTCTATCATCGAGCCGTATCCTACCGGGCCGAGGCTTCCTTTCTGCTTCGCCGGCGCATAGCATCCCCGGCGAAACTCTCAGACCGTGCATCGTATCTCCCGCATCCCCTTGTGGTCAAGATGCCTTCGCCCAGGTTCAGTTGAAGGCATGTTAATCTGCACGCATTACGCAAGCCAGGGAAGCCACATTTTCCGCAGGGGAGGTTCAGGGCGACGACTGTCGAAGTTATTTCCCGGAAAAAGCCGGAAAGTCAACCGGGACATGCTTGACGCTGTGCTGCCGTGACGCTAGATTCAACGCTATTGTGCACCGCTCGGGTAATGTCCGAGCCGTCACCCGCAACGCCAGAGAAAACCGGCATTTTTGTCAGCTTTAGCCCGAAAAAGGAGTCTCCCATGCCGTCCAACCTACCCGGGTATGTCGCTTCTGCCCAGCCCAATCCCAAGACCAATCGTGTCCCGTGGTTCAGCAGTACGGCTCAAACGTATGCAGGCATTATGCTTTGGTTTGTGTTCTGGCAGGATGTACCGACGGCGGCCGGGGCGCCGGGTGGCGCGTTGGCGGCGGGACTGGGCGTAGCGATCGGCGCGGTGGTGCTTGCCGCACTGCTGTGCCACTTCCTCTACTACCTGGTTCCCGGTTTGATGGGAATGAAGAGCGGCCTGCCGTTGTACATCGTCGGGACATCGACATATGGCGTGCAGGGTGGATTCTTCATGCCAGGTTTTCTGATGGGCGCGTTGCAGTTCGGCTGGCTGGCCGTGAACACGTGTTTCGCGGCCGCGTTTCTTGTCCAACCATTCTATGCTGACAAGGGATTGCTCGAGGTGATCGCGACGCCGCCGCACATTGCAGTAGTCGTTGTGTTTGCGGCATTGGCAGGTTTCTTAGGACTGAAAGGCATCCAGTATGTCGGGAAGGTCGCGACCTTTCTGCCCTTGATCCCATTGGTCATCCTGATCGTGCTGTTCGTATCGACGGTAAGCGGCGTGGGTGCGTACGATGTAGCGCAGTCCATCGACGCAAGTGCGTCCAGTGCTCCGCCTCTTTCCGCTGGGGACATCTTCGGTCTGACGCTGACGTACATCCTCGGCTTCTTCGCCACCGCGGGCGCCGCCGGTTGCGACTTCGGCATGAATAACCGCGACGGCAAGGACGTGCAGCTTGGCGGTCTGGTCGGTGTCGCCGGATCGACCATTTTTGCCGGCGTCCTGGCCTTGTTGATTGTGGCCGGCGCGCACGGCGCTGGAAAGAGCGGGGACCTTGCCCAGATGAACCCGACGCAGTTGATGGGAAGTGTGCTGGGCGCCAAGGTTGGCGTGGTTTGCATGTGCCTGTTGGCCATTGCGGCGTTCCCCTCGGCCTGTTTCGCCTCGTTCATTGCGGCGAACAGTTTCAAGACGACCTTGCCCAAGGTCAATCCGTTCATTACCGTCGGAATTGGTACGGCTGCAGCGATCGCGTTGGCGGCAACCGGCTTGGCGGCGGATGTCGTCAAAGTCTTTCAGGTCATCGGCGCCTCGTTCGGGCCGGTTTGCGGGGCCATGTTCGCAGACTACATGCTGGCCGGCCGGAAGTGGGCCGGGCCGCGCGCCAGCTTCAATATGGCCGGTTGGATCTCGTGGGGCGCCGGCTTCTGCTTTGGAGCCTTCAATTTGGTGATGGGCGTGTTCTGGCCCACGTCACCGTTTGCGACGCTCGTACCGGTACCGCCGCTGTCGGCCTTTGTGGTCGGCTTCCTGTTGTACTTCATTCTGGCCAAGGCGGGGCTGCAAAGCCGCGTCCTGCCCATGCCGCAGCGCATCGATGCTGACGAGTAGCTTGCCGGGGCATGACTCGGAAGTGGGCGTGGGGCAAAGCAGCGTGAGCGCGTACAAGTACAAGCTCGAAGCGCCAGCGAGTGGGTCCCGTAAGGCCCCGAAACGACGCACTCGAAATGCCGGACTCACTTGCTCGCGCTGCGTGCTTGTATGCCCGACGCGCCAGCGCGTACAAGCTCGAAGCGCAAGCGAGTGGGTCCCTTAAGGACCCAGAAACGAGGCGTCCGAAACACCGGACTCACTTGCTTGGAGGGGTGAGTGGATGGGGGAACGGGTGTTGAACACCGACGAGCCGATCGCGTACTTCATTACGTGGACGACCTATGGAACCTGGCTTCCCGGCGACGAGCGCGGGTGGTGGCGCAAGGGGGAACATCATGAGGGTAATACGTTGTTTTGCGAAATGGCGTCGGCTGATATGAAAGCGCCGGCGTTCATTCTGTCGCCCGAACTCCGGCCGATCGTCGAGGAGACCATTGCCCGCCATTGTGAGATCCGGTCGTGGCCCCTGCACACCGTGGCAGCCCGCTCCAACCACGTACACGTAGTCGTGACGGCGCCCGGTTATCGTCCGGAGCGCGTTCGCGATCAATTCAAGGCGTGGTGTGCGCGAACCCTCAAGCCGGAGTGCCCGGGCCGCGAGCGGTTCTGGACGGAAGGCGGCAGTTGCCGGTGGATCAATGACGAAGACGACCTCCACGCCGTCATTGTGTATGTCAAGGAAGGCCAAGACCGCCATTCCGACCGAGATTGAGAGTAATCCACTTGCTCGCTTGCGCAGCGTGCTTGTATGCCTGCCGCGCGGGTGAGTACAATCATGAAGCGGGTCCCTTAAGGTCCGCAACGAGGCGTTCGAAACACCGGACTCACTTGCTTGCGCTGCGTGCTTGTATGCCCGACGCGCGAGCGCGTACAAGCACGAAGCGCCAGCGAGTGGGTCCCGTAAGGACCCGAAACGAAGCACTCGACCCACTTGCTTGCGCTGCGTGCTTGTATGCCCGACGCGCCAGCGCGAACAAGCACGAAGCGCCAGCGAGTGGGTCCCGTAAGGACCCAAAACGAAGCACTCGACCCACTTGCTTGCGCTGCGTGCTTGTATGCCGGACGCGCCAGCGCGAACAAGCACGAAGCGCCAGCGAGTGGGTCCCGTAAGGACCCGAAACGAAACACTCGAAATGCCGGACTCACTTGCTCGCGCTGCGTGCTTGTATGCCGGACGCGCCAGCGCGTACGAGCTCGAAGCGCCAGCGAGTGGGTCCCTCAAGGACCGGAATGGGAATAAGCAGGCTGCGCGGTCTGGGTGAAGGTGAAGGCATGATGCGATTGCCAGACGATTCGGCCACACATATGGGGCCGCGCCCCAGGCCCCTTGACGCCGGCGGCGCGAGACGGTAGCTTCCTGGGGTATGGGAGCGATCAAAGTAGTTCACTTGGTGGCCGGTGCGGGAGGGATGTACTGCGGCAGTTGCCTGCAGGGCAACGTGCTCGTCGGCGCACTGTCGAAGGCAGGCGTCGACGCGATGCTGCTGCCCATGTACATGCCCGTGCGTACCGATCAGACCAACCACAGCCTTCAGTACGTTGCGTACGGCGGGGTGAATGTCTACCTGCAGCAGCGATGGTCGCTTTTTCAGCGTACGCCCTGGCTGGTGGACCATCTGCTGGACCGCCCTGCCCTGCTCCGCTGCCTGTCACGGTGGGCCGGCACAACCCAGCCCGGTGCGTTGGGGCCGCTTACCGTTTCCATGCTGCAAGGCGAGGAAGGGCGGCAGCGCAAGGAGCTGGCAAAGCTTCTGCACATCCTGGGCAACGTGCTCAAACCGGACCTGGTCCATTTGAACAATGCCCTGCTGGCCGGCGTTGCTCCAACCCTTCGTCACCATCTCAACGTGCCGGTTGTCTGCTCGCTGACCGGAGAGGACGCGTTCCTGGACCAGTTGCCGTCGCCCCATCGGGAGCAGGCATGGCAGTTGCTGGGCGAGCGAATGGCGGAAGTGGACGTCCTGATGGCTCTGAGTCGCTACTACGCAGACGTTATGGCAGAGCGGCTCTGCCTGCCCCGCGGATGGATTAACGTGGTCCCGCCAGGATTGGACTGCGAGAGTCAGGATCTGGCAAATGAAGGAAGATCGAGGCTGCCGGAAGGCGCCGCGTTTCGTGTGGGGTTCTTCTCGCGCATCGCGCCGGAAAAGGGGCTCCATCTGCTGGCCGAGGCCGTTACCTTGCTGGCGAAAGATCCTTCGCTTCCGCCGGTTGAACTGCACGCCGGCGGATACCTTGCGACGGCCGAACGCCCGTATCTGGCCGAAGTGGAACGACTTATGGCCGAGGCGGGACTGAAAGATCGGTTCCACTATCATGGAGCGCCGGATTATGCCGGAAAGATGGCCATGCTCAAGTCGTTCGACGCGTTCTGTTTGCCTACGCTGTTGCCGGAAAGCAAGGGGCTGCCTGCACTCGAAGCCTGGGCCGTCGGCGTGCCGGCCGTACTCCCCAATCACGGGGCTTTTGTGGAACTGATCGCGGAGACCCGCGGAGGCCTGCTCCACGAGCCGGGCAACGCCGCCTTGCTTGCCGATGGGATTGCGACGATAATAGGGGATCCGGAACAGGCGGAAGCGTATGGCTGGCAGGCGCAAATGTGCGTGCACCAGCGCTACAATGAATCAACGTTGGCCGCCCGGACGATCGAACTGTACCGAAAGACGCTCGATTCTCATGCCTTATCTCGCTGAACTGACGTCGCAGATCACGCAAGCCGCAGCTCGACTTCCCGAACCGGACCGAAACCGGCATGTGGCATTCCTCCGCAATGCCCAACAGCCCGATGGTGGATTCTCCGGCCGGGCGGGGGGCAGTGACGTCTACTACACCAGTTTCGCACTCCGTGGGCTGTTTGTCCTCGATGCCTTGGACGGCCAGGTCGCGCGGCAGGCCGGCGCGTTTCTGGCCGCGCAAGCCGGCCGGCCGCAGAACGCCGTGGACCTGTTCGCCTGGCTCTCGTCGTCGCGGCTTGTCAAGGCGGCCGGCGGAAACGATTGCCTCGCCGAAGCCGGCATGGAACCGGTCTCGCTTGTCCGGCAGGTGTTCGAGCCGCTCTGCTGCCCCGACGGCGGCGTGGCCAAGAGCACGCGCAGCGGTGCGAGTAGCACGTACCATACGTTCCTGGCCGCGCTGTGCCGCGAGTCTGTCGGCCTGCCCACCGAGAATTGGGACGCGATCGTCTCCATGTTGCGGGCGCGCCAACGCGAGGATGGCGGGTTCGTCGAGCTTCCCGTGATGCGTCAAAGCGGCGTGAATCCCACAGCCGCCGCCATCGCCCTGCTGCGCATGGGCAACGCCCTGGACGAATCCCTGCGAGAAACCGCCGGTCGCTACCTGATCGGCATGCAGACTCCCTCGGGCGGATTGCAGGCACACACCTCCGTGCCGACTGCCGATCTGCTGAGCACATTTACCGGCTTCCTGGCATTGGCGGACCTTGGCAGAAGCGATGCGTTGGACCTTACGGCTGTCCGCCGATTCGTTGAAGCCCTAGCGGCGCCGCACGGCGGATACCTTGCCGTTGCCCAAGACAATTGCCCTGACGTCGAGTATACGTTTTACGGCATCGCCGCGTCGGCACTCCTGGCCGATCATCATCGACAGTCTGCCGTTTCTTCTGCCCGATCGGCAGGTGTGCGTGGCGATTGTCGATTCGACCAGTACGGGACACGGCAATGACAGCCGCCCCAAGGGACAGACGGGAATCGGCCGCGGGCTGATGTGGTTTGTGACGGACCCGCAAGGCCGACCGGTCGCATATCGTTGGAGCCATCCTGCCGGAACGCTCCAGGAACGCTCGATCGCCATCGGCCGGCCCGTACCGCTACGGTGACCAAGCGTTAGCGCTTGCGTCGTCGCCCCGTCGACAATCCGAGGATTCCCAGCAGGCATAGCGACAGGCTGGCCGGTTCCGGCACGGCGTACACTGTAAAGCCAGCCTTGGCATGAACTCCTTCTGAGGGAGGGGCGACAGTTGGCGTTGGTCTGTTGAATGGGATACAATACTCGCGGGGCGACCGATGCCTTGGTTGCCTCGTTGCCGGTCTGAATCACCCGCCATGCAGGAACCCAACGATGAACCGCATTGTTTCTTCCGCTTTTGCTCTGACCGCCTTGTTGTCGATCGCTCCTTACGCCGCCGCCGAGGCTCCTCCGCATCGTGAGTTGACGGCCGTGCCGTTTACTGCAGTGAAGCTCGACGATGGTTTTTGGGCTCCGCGGATTACCACCAATCGCGATGCCTCCTTACCACACAATTTCGAGTGGTGCGAGTCGACCGGAAGAATCTCGAACTTTGCCAAAGCGGGCGGGCTGATGGATGGCAAGTTCGAGGGGATCTACTTCAACGATTCCGACGTCTACAAGGTGCTCGAAGGGGCGGCCTATTCGCTGGCCGATCGGCGCGATCCGGAACTGGAGAAGACCGTTGACGAAGTGATTGCCAAGATTGCCGCCGCCCAGCAGCCCAATGGATACCTGAACAGCTACTACACGCTGGTCGAACCGGACAAGAAGTGGACCAATCTGGCCGTACGCCACGAGTTGTATTGCGCCGGCCATATGTTCGAGGCCGCCGTGGCGTACTACCGGGCGACTGGCAAACGAACGTTGCTCGATGTGGCAATCAAGAAGGCCGATCTGATCGATAGTATCTTCGGACCGGATAAGCGTCATGATGTTCCGGGGCACGAAGAGATTGAACTGGCCCTGGTCAAGCTGGCCGAATTGACCGGCGAAGACCGCTACTTCAAACTGGCGCAATTCTTCATCGACGTCCGCGGCGACCAGTCGCAACGCCCCAAAATCTACGGGGCCTACTGCCAGGACCACGTCCCGGTACGCCAGCAGAGTGAAATCGTCGGCCATGCGGTTCGCGCCATGTACCTCTATGCCGGCGTGGCCGACATCGCAGGTTACACGGGCGACCAGGCGCTCGTCGATGCCATGGAGCGGCTATGGCAGAGCGTTACCGGGCGGAAAATGTACGTGACCGGCGGAATCGGCGTCCAGGGGCACGGCGAAGGTTTTAGTGGTGACTACGCCCTGCCCAATCGAGATGCCTACTGCGAAACGTGCGCAGCCATTGGAATGGCCCTGTGGAATCACCGACTCAACTTGCTCCATGCCGATGCGAAATACGCGGATGTGGTCGAACGGGTTATGTACAACGGTATCCTTTCAGGTATCGCCCTTGACGGCAAGACGTTCTTCTATGTCAATCCGCTGGCCTCCAGTGGCGGGCACCACCGCCAACCGTTTTACGGTTGTGCCTGCTGTCCGACAAATGTGGTGCGGTTCATCCCCTCGGTTCCCGGCTATGTGTATGCTACCGATGAAGATTCCATCTTCGTGAACCTCTACGCTGCCGGTTCGGGACAGGTTCCACTGGCCGGCAAGCAAGTGGCCGTTACCCAGCAAACCGGCTATCCATGGGCCGGTGAGGTAAAACTGGTCATCAATCCGCCGGAACCCATGGCATTTCGCTTGTGCCTTCGCAATCCCGGATGGTCGCAGGAGACGGTCGCCGAGGTCGAAAGCGATGAGAAAGCGAAGGTCGATTCGCAAAATGGTTATCTCATGATCGAGCGCACGTGGCGGCCAGGCGACTGCGTGACGCTGCAACTCGATATGACCGTCCGGCGAATCGAGGCCAATCCGAAGGTGGAAGCCGACCGCGGACGCGTGGCACTGCAACGCGGGCCGGTGGTCTATTGCTTCGAGCAGGCCGATAATCCGGCAGGCGTGCAGAATATCATGCTGCCGCGCGAGCCGAAGTTCAGCATCGAGCAGAAGTCGGACCTGCTGGGCGGCATAGCCGTTATCAAGACCACGGCGAGTGACGGACGCGAAGTGACGGCCATCCCGTATTACGCATGGGACCATCGCCAGCCGGGACCGATGGCCGTGTGGGTCTACCAGGACGGCAAATCGCGCACGCCCGACGCCGACGATCTGAAATGGGAAGGCGCGCTCTACCGCACACTCGATCCGGCAACCCTGGGGCCGTCCACTCCGTTGTCGATGATGGAATTGAGCCGGCCGTCTGCGTCGCACTGCTGGAAGCAGGATACGGTATTCGCAGTGAACGATCAGCTCGAGCCTTCCAGATCGGCCGATCACTCGATTCCCAGGCTTACCTGGTGGGACCATCGCGGGACGAAGGAATGGGTGCAGTACGAGTTCGACAAACCGCGCAAGGTCTCGGGCGTCGACGTTTACTGGTTCGACGATACGGGAAAAGGTCAGTGCCGGGCGCCCGAATCGTGGCGACTGCTCTACCGCGACGGCGATACGTTCAAACCGGTCGAGGGTGTCGCGGATTTCGGTACTGCATTGGACCAGTTCAACCACGTCGAGTTCTCACCCATCGAGACCACGGCCTTGAAGATCGAGGTCCAACTCCAACCGGCGTTCTCCGGCGGCATCCTGGAGTGGAAAGTCCAATCGCCGTAGGTTTTTCTTTGCAAACCCGAATGAGCGGGTTAGATTTTTGTTCTGAGCTGGTCGGTCTCTTTATGCGCGGCATGGCCTTGACAATCGCCTTGGACCGGGCCAAGATCATCTGAGGGCGAGGCGTACGGAACAGAGTTTTTCTCAGCGAACTGTACACACATGCCGAGCGATGGGCTGTCGCTCGGCGTCTAGCAGGAGGTGTCCCATGCCGTGTGCGCGAACGATTCTTGCGGTTCTTCTTGCGGTCGTGTCCTTGTGGGCTTCAGGTTCTGCGGCCAACCCGCCGGTAGTCGATACTCGCGTGCAGCAGGCGATGCAGGCACGGGATTACGCGGGGGCCGTTGCAACGATCGAGGAAGCTCTCAAACAAGAAGGGACTCCCAAGGACTACCTGAGCTATTTGAAAGGACGCTCGCTTGCGCTTGCCAAGAAGTACGACGAGGCGGCCGCCGTCCTCTTGAGCATTGGCGAGAAAACGCCTGCCAGCCCCTGGGCGCGCAAGGGGCGATTTGCCGCGGCGGCGGCTTTCGTAGCCAAAGGCGATTTCACCAAGGCCGAGGCGCTTTACCGTGCGGAAGCCGAATCGCTGTTGTCGAACGAACGCAAGAAACAGATGGCCCAGATCTACCTGGAATTCGCCGAACCCCTGTTCGATCCGCCGAAGGAATCGGACAAGCCCGATTACGTCAAAGCCCAGGAACTCTACGAACGAGCCCTGGATGCCGGACTTCTGCCAGAAAAACGCTTGGAGGTGGAGCTTCGCATCGCCCGGTGCCAGGTTGAACAAGGAGGCAATGCCCTGGACCAAGGGATCGACGCCTACAAGAGTTTCCTCCACAGTCATCCGGACAGTGCGCACGATATCGAGGCCCGATTCCGCTTGGGCGAAGCCTATCTGACAAGCGAAAAGCGGGCTGAAGCTCGGCAGGTGTGGCGGGAACTGCTGGCTCAGCACGCCGAGGCCGATTCCCCGCGAATCGCCGAAGCAGCGTTCCGACTCGCTGAGACCTGGCGGATTCCCAAGCCCGAATCGAAACGCGAGCTTGAACAGGGCACGGCGGCCCTGCGCCAATTTACCGAGCGATATCCCGATCACGAGTTGGCGGCCAAGGCCTGGCTACAAATGGCTGAAAGCTACATGCATCGCCAGGATCATGAAGCGGCGGTCGAAGTGCTCATGTCGCTACTCGCCCAGCCCCGTTACGAGAAGGCCGAAGAACTTGCCCCGGCGCGCAGCCTGCTGGGCCATGCTTATCACAAGCAGCGAAAATACGATGAAGCGATTGCCGCCTGGCAGGAGTTCCTAGCCAGACATCCGGCCGATCCCGCGTGGAGCGACGTCCAGAAAGCGATTGTCGATACGCAGTACTCGCGGGCCATTGAAGCATACGAGGCCGAGTCGTACGAGCAGGCGGCTGCCTGGTGGAACGAATTCCTGGCCCAGCATCCGCTCGACCAGCGAAACCCGCAGATCCTGTTCCTCCTTGGCGCGATCGACGCGAAAGCCGAGCAGTGGGAGGCGGCCATCGCCACGTGGCGCCGGCTCGTGTCGAAGTATCCCAATGACGCCGAGGCCCAGCACGCACGCCTTGCAATTGCCGCGACCTTGGAGGAAAAACTCGGCCGCCTCGAAGACGCTCTGGCCGAGTATCGGACGCTCGCCGAATCCCATGCCTACCAGCCGGTAGGCCTGCAAGCCCAGGGGGCCGTCGTCCGAATGACTTCGCCCAGCCTGACACTTGCTACCCAGCGAGTGTTCCGCTCGACCGAGAAGCCGAAGGTACGGATCAGCACACGGAATATCAAGGCGGTCTCGGTACGCGTCTACCGTTTGGACCTGGAAGCCTATTTCCGCAAGATGCATACCACCGACGACGTCGGTTCCCTCGATATTGCTTTGATCGACCCCGATGCAACCTTCACGTACGAGGCGCCGGACTACGAGAAATATCGACTGTTTGAAAGCGACGTGGAAGTGCCATTACCCGAAGGTCAAACGGCAGGCGTATTGGCAATTACCGTCTCCAGCAAGACGCAGCAGGCAACCACGCTCGTCCTACAGAGCGATCTGGATGTGATTGTCAAGAGTTCGCGCGATCAGGTATTCGTGTTCGCCCAGAACATGATTACCGGCAAACCGTGGCCCGGCGCTCGCTTGCTGCTGTCCGACGGAACGGCCGTGTGCATGGAAGCGGTCACCAATGAACAGGGCCTCTTTCAAGGGACATTCGACAAGCTCAAGGAGGCCGACACCCTGCAAGTGCTAGCCGCCGGCGACGCGAACATGGCCGCCTACGGCCTGGCAATCGAAGATATCCAGCCGGTTGCGTCGCCTGACGACAAGGGGTATCTGGCGACGGACCGGCCCATCTATCGGCCGGGGCAGGTGGTGCGTGTGCGCGGCATATTGCGCCACATGAAGGATGGCGCCCTCCAGTTCGAACCGGGCAAGTCCTACACGTTCGCCGTTTACGACTGCAACGACCGCCGATTGTGGCAGGAATCCGTTGTACTCGGCGACTGGGGAAGCTTCCATACGCAGTTCTCGCTACCGGAAGTCTGCGAGCCAGGCAAATACACGCTTTGCGCCGAGGACGCACAGGGGCGACGGTTCTCCCGGAGCATCACCGTCGAAGCGATGGAGGAGAAACCGGTTCGACTGGAAATTGACCTTCCCCAAACGGTCTTCTACCGCGGCGACGTGATTGAAGGCGAGATGCGAGCGGTCACCTCCTACGGCGTCCCCCTGGCCGGACGCGAAATCCGCTACCAGTTGGCGGACCAACTGGAGCAAACGGCCACGACCGATCAACACGGCGAGATTCATTTCCAACTGCCCACGCAGGAGTTCTACGAGCCCCAGGTGCTCCCGCTCTCGGCACATGTGGTAGACGGGCCCCATGCCGAGGCAATACTGCGACTCGTTGTCGACGGCTTCCGTATCGATCTGCACACCGCACGCTCGGTCTACATGGCAGACGAGGCCTTTCCGGTTCATGTGGAAATGCGCGACGCCCATGCACGCCCCGTTGCCGGCAAACTCGTCCTGAGCGCCTTCAAGCAGGGTGCGGAGAAGACCGAAACAGAAGAACTGGTCGCGAAACATGAACTCGAATCCAATGCCGCAGGAAAAGCCGAGCAGGTATTGACCCTAGAGGCCGGCGGCGATTACCTGCTGAGGGTCGAAGCAACCGATCGGTTCGGCAATACGATTGATGCGGAACGGAGCCTTTGGATTTCCGACCACAACGACGAGACACGACTTCGGATCCTGGCCGACGCAACCGAATGTAAGTCGGGCGATACGCTCGCAGTTACCGTTCTTTGGCATGAGGCCCCAGCCCCGGCTCTGCTCACGTGCGAGGGGGCGACGGTACTCCAGTCCCAACCGATCCAACTGCAGACCGGCGCCAACCGGATAGAAATCCCGATCTCGGCGAACCTGGCGCCGAACTTCCGGCTTGCCGTGGCCGTGATGACCGACGCCCACCTGCCGGCGGTTCACGCAGATGGCCAGGCCGCAGGTGAAGATGCGGCGTCTGTGGAAGAGCAGGCTGCAAATACAAATGGCGCAGAAGAGACGAGCAACAAGGCCCAGTTCTACTCGGCGAGCGAATCGTTCACGGTCCGGCGTGAATTGGACGTCCGCCTGGCAATCGCGCGAGCAGGCGGCGTCAAAGGCCCGTACCGGCCAGGCGAAACGCTCAACGTGACCGTCACAACCACCGATGCCCAGGGCAATCCGCTACCGGCGGAAATCGGCCTGGCGCTGGTCGATGCACGTTTCCAAACCGAGGTCGGTATCGGGCGACCGGCGCCGCAGGCAGTCTTCCGCGAAGCTCCCCGCCGATTGACCATGCAGACCGGCTCCAGCATCGTGTTCGGGTATCGGCCCGAGACGACCGGCGCGGGGTCTTCCGGTGAGGGCGACGATTCCCAGATCGAAGAGGAGCCGATCCCTGAGAACGCCTTGCACTGGAACAACGCCCGAGCAGCGGCGCCCAAAGGTCTGGACAGCATCCTCGACACGCGCGCCGGACAGCCGGAGCAAATGGGAGGCGGGTTCTTCCAGTTCGGCGGTGGAATGCACAAGGTCGACCCGTTCGGTACGAATCGGGCCGGCAATACTGCATCTGTCCAGTCGAACCAAGAGACCGATCGGTTCGGTGGCGAGCAACAGGCCGAGAATGTCCAGATCTTCGAGCCTGAAACACCCAAGACGCCGACCGCCGAAATCAAGTTCGCCCATACCGGATTTTGGAATCCGGTCGTCCATACGGGCGACGATGGAAAGGCCACGGTCGCGATCACGCTCCCCTCGCAACAGGCCGCCTGGCGCCTGCTCGCCGAAGGCGTGGCGAATGGCACGCTTGCCGGGCAGGCGGAAGCGAACGTGACGGTCGAGCAAGACCTTTTCGTGGAGATGCGCGTTCCGAAAGCGTTTGCTGAAGGCGACGTGGCCCGTATTCCGGTTGCCATCCACAACAACGTGCTTGCCCAGGGGGCGATTGGTCTGAAGTGGAAGGCCACCATTCTCGGTCACACCACCGAAGGGCAGCGCAACGTTGAGGTCGAAGCCAAGGGAGCGGTTACCGTCTACCTTCCCGTTACTCTTGCGATTCCCGAACACCTTACCGTCGCACCGCCGCAGTTCGACGTCGTCCTGGAGTTGACCGTCACAGCCGGCGACCGTACCGAAATCGTCCGGCAGACGGCGCCGGTTCTTCCTTTGGGCGTTCCGGTACATGGGACGGCCGGTGGAATCGTTACCGGGCCGAAGGGCATTCAACTCGGTCACCCGGCCGAGACAGTCGCCAACCGCCGGTCGATGCAGATTCTGATCAGTCCGACGATTCACCGCGTGCTGCTCGATACGGTGCTTCGACCGTCTGCAAGCGAGCCGCTCGCCATGGCGTACCCATCGCAACAGTCCTATCTCGAAACGGCCACGAGCGACCTGATGGCCGCCGTTGCGCTGCGAGAGGCGACGGCCCCGGACACGGCCTCTGCCGACGCCGAGGCCTTGGACCGCCGCATTGCCCTCACCATCGCGCAACTGGTGGCTTCGCAGGATCCCACGGGCGTCTGGACATGGACGGGCTACGGCAATAGTGCAGACCTGCGGAGCACCGCTCGGGCGACCTGGGCCTTGGCTCTGGCCAAGGCGGCCGATTATCCGGTTCCTGACGCGACGATGACCGCGGCCCGCGAGGCCCTTCGCAACGGAATCTCCGAGGCGGAGGACGGCGACTATGAAAGCAAGGTGATCTTGCTGCACGCAATGACTGCGGCAGGGGAAGGCAATTTCCCGCTGGTCAATCGCCTGTATCGCGATCGGGACCAGCTCTCGTCGATTGCACTGGCCTATCTGGCCCTTACGCTGGCCGAAATGGATCGTCGCGAGCCGGCGGCCGAGGTGCTTCAACTGCTGGCCGAAAAGAAGCCGGACCAAGACACCGATCCGGCCACCGGATCGGTCCAGCGAAGCCATTCGACCGTCGAATTGCAGGCGGTTCGGCTACTGGCGCTTCAGAAAGTGGAGCCGGACTCCCCGCACGTGAAGACCGTAGCCGAGTGGCTGCTCGCACAACGCGCGTCGGCGCGGTGGAAGTTCGGCGGGGCAATGGGCCCGGCCATCGTTGCACTCGCCGATTGGAATGCGAAACGCAACGAACCGTTGAAGCCGTATCCCTTGGCCGTCTCGGTCAATGGCAAAGAGTTGAAACGATTCGAGGTAAAGCCGGGCGGTGCAACGCAGGTGGTAGACGTGCCGGGTGAAATGCTCGCCGGCGATGCGCCGGAAATCCGTTTCCTCACGTCTGCCGAGGCCAGCTACGTATGGCTGTGCCAGTTGGGCGGCTACGTCCCGCCTGGCAACCCCGTGGCGGCTACCGGAGCGAAGCTGTTGAAGAAGACGTGCCAGCCTGCTCCACGAACACTGGAAGGCCGCAACCTGCCACGCGGATTCGCCAACCTGGCGGGAAACTACACGGCGTTCACCAATCCACTTTCGCAACTGCCGGTGGACGGACGGGCAATGGTGGAGTTGCGTTTTCGCCAGTTGATCCCCTTCGATCCAACGCGTCGCCAGCTTGAATACGTGGTCCTGATCGATCCCATTCCGGCCGGAACCCGCGTGATTGAAGACTCGATCGAAGGACCGGTGGAGCGGTACGAAATCACGCCGTCGGGGATTGTCTTCCACGTGGTGAACCCTGAACGCGTTGGCGTGATTCGCTACGAACTGGTTGCCGACATCGAGGGCGTCTACCAGGCAGGTCCGACACTGATCTGCCACGCCCACCGCGCGGGCGGTTTGCTGGCGTCCGGCGAACGAGCCAAACTCGAGATTCTGCCGCGAGGCGCCGAGACCGCCGATCCCTACCGGTTCACCCCGGAAGAGCTGGCCGAACTGGGGAGGCATCATTTCCGCAAAGGCGAATACCAGAAGGCAGAGCGATACTTGCGAGAACTGCTCGATCAGTGGAATGTTCGCGCTGGAGGGTATCACGAGGCAATTCGGATGCTGCTCGACATCTACCTGGAAAACGGCCCTGCGGCCAAGGTGGTCGATACATTTGAAATCGTCCGAACGAAATGGCCGGATACCGAGATTACCTTCGAGCAGCTCCTGAAGATTGGCGCTGCGTATGAAAACATGGGCGAAATGGAGCGAGCTTACCTTGTCTACCGGGCTACCGTCGAGGGAAACCTGACACGGGAAGGCGCCGTCGCCGGATTTCTCGAATCGGAGGGCGAATTGTTGCGGAGTATCGACTGGATGGAACGCCTGCTCCGCGAGTATCCTCCCGAGGATTATGTGGCCGCGGCCGGCTATTCGCTGGCGCAGCACGTGCAGGCGAAAGCGGCCCACGCCGGCGATGATCCCAAGCTGCGGGAGGCCGGTGTCAATGGCGATGACCTGAGTCGGCGATCCATTGCCATGCTCGAACAGTTCCTTACCGAGTATCCCGAACACGACCATGCGGATCGGGCTGCCTTCTCCATTGCCAACACCCTGCTGGAAATGGAGAAACACAAGGAAGCCATGGCCGCATGCAGCCTGTATGCCGATCGTTATCCTAAAAGCAAACTGGTCGATAGCTACTGGTATATGCTCGGCTACTGCCAGTTTGCCCTGGGGCAGCCGGATGTGGCGGCCGATCTGTTTCGCAAGGTATCCCAGTTCCAATGGACCGACCCGAAGACGGGACGCGCGGAAGAAAGCACCAACAAATGGCGTTCCGTCTACCTGCTCGGCCAGATTTTCCATAGCCAAGGGCGGCTGGATCAGGCCATCGAGGAGTACCGCCGTGTCGAAGACCGGTTTGTCGATGCGCGACGGTCCATTGCCTACTTCCGCCGTCAGCAGATTGCCCTGCCTGAGCTTACTACCCTCAAGCCGGGCGAAGCAACGGAAGTGGAACTCACGTACCGCAACGTGCCGTCGTGTGATGTGAAGGTCTACGGCATCGACCTGGTGAAATTCGGCCGGTCGCGCCGCAGCCTGGCCGGAGTGCAGCAGGTAAACCTGGCCGGAATCCGGCCTCGGCATGAAGAGACCGTGAAACTGGACGACAAGCTCAGTGCTTCCGGCAGGAAGCACACGCTCACTCTGCCGTTGGAGGAGACCGGCGCTTACCTCGTGGTCTGCCGCGGCGGCAACGAGTATTCCAGCGGCCTGGTCCTGGTCACCCCGCTCGAAACCAAGGTGGAGCATCTCGAAGCCGACGCTGTCGCGCGGGTCATGGTCCGCGACAGCGCGGCCGACCAGGTGGTCCGTGGCGCGCTGGTAAACGTGATCGACTCGACAACCGGACTGAGTATCACGGGCAAGACCGACCTGCGTGGCGTGTTCGTCGCTGAAGGCGTGTCCGGCCCGCCAACGGTGATTGTCAAAGATGAACCAGCCCGATACAGCTTGCATCAAGCGCCTGTAACCGCGATGAAGGGCGATGGCGTTCCAATGGCCTTCGTGCAGGTAGCCCCGATGCCTGAGGGCGGAAACACGAGGGCTGGAGTACCGCTTGGCAAAGACCGCGGTGCGCAGATACGCCACGCGCTGCAGGCGCCGATCGCCCTGGAGTTCATCGAGACACCGCTTCAGGACGTGGTCGACTACCTGAAACATGCCACAAAGATCGAGATCCAGATCGACCGAAAGGCATTGGATGACGTGGGGATCGGGACCGATACGCCGATCACCACGACCTTGAAGAACGTCTCGTTGAAATCGGCGCTGCGACTCCTGCTCCGCGAGTTGGCCCTGACCTACGCGATTGAAAACGAAGTACTTCTGATCACCACGCCCGAAGAGGCGGAAAATCGGCTGGAAACCCGGATGTATCCGGTGGGCGACCTGGTCCGTTTCCAGAATACAAAGGGCGAACAATGGGCCGACTTCGATTCGCTGATCGACTTGATTACAAGTACCGTGAAGCCGCAAACCTGGGACGAGGTCGGTGGGCCCGGTTCCATCAGTTCGATGACGGTCCAGGGCGAAGACGTGATCGTCCTCTCGCAGATTGGGGAGGTTCACGAAGAGATCGAGCAGCTCATCAGCCGGCTTAGACAGGTGGCAGCGCAGTCCAAGGACGGTGAGCTTCCCGTACGAGACCCTCCTCACTTGCAAGGTGGTTTCGGCGGTCTTGGCGGTATGGGCGGCGGCATGGGCGGTTTCGGCGGTCTCGGCGGCATGGGCGGTACATTGGGCGGCGGCATGGGCGGCGCATTCTTCGGCGGGCCCGCTCCGGCTCGTGACAACTCCGCTCCAACGCCGTTTGCACCTGCCGCCAGAGGCGGCAAGGCCGAGTTGCTCCGCGGCCTGGAGGAGTCGCAGCGCCAGTTCCAGGGCGAGGAGGGCGATCAGCTCCAAGAGATGTACCAGAAAGGAAAGGGTTTCGGCGGCATGGGGGCAGGTGGCATATTCTAGCCGTGTGAAGGCCGTATGCGGCACGGAGTCGATGTTGCCAAGAGACCTGTCCATTGTGTCCTTGCGCCAGCTTGACAACCCAATCCTCCCTGGCGAAAATGCCGGTCATACGCTTTTCGGAAAATCGTCCCGGCGGCTGCAAGGTCGTATTGGGCTGCAAAGAAACACAACCAGGGAAGAAGGGTGGAGCCGATGCCGAAGCTCAGCATGTGTTGTGCCGTTATGGCGTGTCTTATTGTTTCGTCGTGGTGCCTGGCCGAGGTGAAGGTCGAAGAAACCACGGTGACCCTGCCGACCTATCCGCCTGGCGATTACGATAAGAACCCAATCTTCTATACGGGACGTGTCTACCAGGGCGCCCAGGGACGCGTCTATCCCTATCCACTGCAGGATGTTCTGCACGACGAAAAAGTGGACAAGACCTACACGTCGCTTGTACTGGAGAACAAGTACCTTGAGATGTCCGTCCTGCCCGAGATTGGCGGGCGGCTGTTCACATTTACCGATAAGGACACCGGCTTCGAGATATTCTACCGGCAATCCGTGATCAAGCCGGCTTTGATCGGTATGCTCGGGGCGTGGACCTCGGGCGGCGTTGAATGGAACTTCCCGCACCACCATCGCGCCACGACCTTTATGCCGGTGGACTATACGCTGAAGGAGAATGCCGACGGGAGCAAGACGGTTTGGATTGGCGAGACCGAGTGGCGCCATCGCATGAAATGGTCGATTGGACTGACCATGCACCCGGGACGCTCGTATCTTGAAGCCGACTGCCGTTTCATGAACCGGCAGGCGTACATCGAGTCCATGCTCTACTGGGCGAATGTTTCGGTCCACTGCGGGCCCGACTACCAGGTCCTGTTTCCGCCATCGTGCCGCGTAGGGGCAGACCATCACAAGACCTATTTCACCCGCTACCCCATCGGACGGCCGGACGTCGGTATCGACGCCGTTGCCGACTTGAGTTGGTGGAAGAACTTCACGACCGACCACCGGTCTATCTTCGCGATCGATCCCGACAACGATTTCCTTGCAGGTTACGATCATGCCCGGCAATTGGGCACGGCGCACGTGGCGAACCATCATATCGTGTGCGGCAAGAAGTTCTTTCTCTGGGGCAACAACCCCGGGGGCTTCGTCTGGGACAAAGTGCTTACCGATCACGACGGGCCGTATCTGGAACTGATGGTTGGGGCCTATTCCGACAACCAGCCCGATTACAGTTGGATCTCGCCCTATGAAACCCGTTCGTGCAAGCAGTATTGGTACCCGATCAAGAAGATCGGCGGCGTGAAGTGCGCGACGCTCGACGCGGCCGTCAACCTCGAACGGCGTTCGCCCGAGACTGTTTTCCTGGGGTTCAACGCGACGGGCGAGTTCCCGCATGCCCGCGTGGTTCTGAAGCACGGCGAGGCAACGTTCTCCAAGCATATCGATATCGGGCCGAACACGCCGTACGTCGAGGAAATCCCGATAGCCGCCGGCGTGAAGGATCAGGACCTGACGGCCATCCTCTTTGCAGCCGATGGGCGTGAATTGGTCCGCTACACCCCGGTGGTTGTGGACGAGAAGCCGTTGCCCGAGTTGGCCGAGAACATGAAGGCGCCGTCTGAATACAAGACCGTCGAGGAACTGTACCTGGTCGGCCTCCGGTTGGAGCAGTTCCATAACGGCATTATCGATCCCCTGCCCTACTACGAAGAGGCCTTGCGCCGCGATCCGATGGACCTGCGAGTCAACACGGTCCTTGGTATCCGTTTGGCCCGGGAAGCGAAGTTCGCAAAGGCCGAGGAACACCTGCGACGAGCGGTTGAGCGCACAACCCGCAATCACATGCGCGCCAAGGACGTTGAGCCGCACTACTACCTGGGCGTTGTCCTGAAGGAACAAGGCCGGTTGAAAGAGGCCGAGGACGAACTGTGGAAGGCGGCGTGGCGCGACACCTATCAGCGGGCCGCCTATATGGAGTTGGCACAGATTGCCTGCCGCAAGGGCGACTATGCCCGCGCGCTCGACATGGTCGACAATGCCCTGGACGTTGCTCGGCGTTCCAGCAAGGCACATACCTTGAAAGGGTACATTCTCCGCAAGCTCGATCGGAAAGAAGAGGCGGCGGCCTCGCTTGCGGAGGCTGCAGAAGAAGATCCGCTCGACGTCTGGTCGGCGGCCGAAGGTTGCCTCTTGGCCGGTAAGGGACAATCGGCTCTCGCCGCCATGCAACGCGACCGCGGCGACCGCTTGCAGCAACTGCTGGAGGTCGTTACCGACTATGGCAACCTCGGTGCTACCGATGAACCTCTGTCGCTATTGGCCCAGGCGGAAGCGGCAGGCGAAGGGTATACCGGTCCGTTGCTGAAATACTATGCAGGTTACTATCGGCTTGGCATGGGGCAGGTGGAAGAGGCACGCAAGCTGTTCACTCAGGCTGCGGCAATGCCAACCGACTACTGTTTCCCGTTCCGGCACGAGGAGCTTCAGATGCTCACCGCTGCCGTGGAACTCTGTCCGGCCGATGCCAATACGTGGTATTACCTGGGTGACTTGTGCTACTTCTACGAACAGCGCGAGCGGGCGATTGCCGCGTGGGAGAAGGCCGTTGCATTGAACCCGTCTCACTCGTTGGCGCTGCGTAATCTGGGATTTGCCTATGGGCGCATTCCGGAGAAGCGGGAACTGGCCGTCAAACGTTACATGGCGGCCATCGAGGCCGATCCGCAAAACGGCGCTTGCTTCCTGGAGTTTGATAAGCTGTCGGAGAAACTCGATCGAGCCCCTGCCGAGCGGTTGGCCTTGCTGGAGGACCATCTGGCGGTTGTCGAGAAGAGCGATCCGACCATGCTGCGACTCGCCTATCTGTACAACGAGACCGGGCAGTACGACAAGTCGCTCGCTATCCTGACAACGCGCCGTTTTCACGTGTGGGAAGGCGCCGCCGCACTCCACCAGCCGTTTGTCGATGCCTGCCTGCTACGCGGTCTGGCGAGAATGGCTGAAGGAAAGTACAAGGAAGCCCTACACGACTTCCAAACGGCCAACACCTATCCCGAAAACCTGCAGGCAGGCCGGCCCGGCGATGCTGGGCAGGGGCCGAAGATCCACTACTACACGGCGAAGGCCTATCGCGCACTGGGCGATGCGAAACGGGCGAACGTTGAACTGCGGAAGGCGCTGGAAGGACGTGTCGGCAACGGCGAAATGAACTACTACCGTCTGCTCGCATGTCGCGAACTGGGCGACCAGCAAGGTGTAGCGGAGCAGAAAGCTTCGTTACAGGCTGCGATTGCCGCCTTGCAGCAGCCGGAGACGGTGAACGCCTACGCCAAGTTCGGTGGCGAGAATACACCCAACGAACGCGTCGGTCTCCGTTCCGCCGAGGCCGCCTATCTGAAAGGCCTTGCCGAACTGGCCGATTCCAAACCTGCACAAGCCAAGAAGTGGTTCCGAAAGGCCTTCGAGGAATGCCCGCGGCTGATTTGGGCAAAGCACTTCTTGTAGTAGCTGGCAAGAGCGGTGCAGGAACGAACTGCCGCCCAGAGATCAACACAACTCCGTTCCTGCACCCGGTTCGCGTTTACTGCCCGTCTTTGGCCTTGACCCATTTCTGCCAGCCGACGGGCTGGCACCACGCACGCTGGTTGCTTGGGTAGTTTGCCAATGGGTACTTCATGGATTTGTCGGAGATAACGACGGCACGTACATAAAGCTCGTTGCCGGTCATCTTGTAGACGGCTTTGGTGCCGTGAACTTCTGCGAGAACGCATCCGACGTCTTTGCTGTACTGGATGGTTGGGCGTTGCTTCTCACCCTTGAAATCGGGAACGTCGACCGTCTTGGTCGTGCGGTCATAGTCTTTCATCGTTCCATAGAAGACAATGGTATAATTTGCGCCCTCTTCCGGAGCGACTTCTACGGTATAGGCCCCCTTGTCGGCATCGTAGTTCACCTCCTGAAGCTCGACGCCGGTCGAGGCATAGAAATCACCTGCCTGAAGACTTGCGAGGATGGCCGGGGTCGAAAGTTCCTCGGCGCGAACAACGATCCAGCCGCGTCCGACAATGCAGTCGCCTTCCGTGACATAGTAGTGGTGCGTATCATCGGTTGCCACACCGAAATAGGGCGCCTTCTGCATGGCGCCCACTCGAAGCGTATTGACAATATCCCACGTCTTGTCGGTATCGCCGAACAGTTCGTCGCCGGCCAATCGCGAGCCGTGGTTGGTATTCGAGACTTCGTAGCAGACGCCGCGTTCGACAGCCGCCAGGTCCTCAGGGCGGATGTCGTAATAAGGCCAGCCCGGGTGATTAATGTGCGTGAAGATCGGGCGCCCGAGTCGGCGAGCTTGCTCGTCGACCGCGGCAAGGTCGTTGTCAAGTGTCTCGACGACATCGCCTCCTTCTTGCGGCAGAATCGGCTCGGCCACGTTGATGGCGTTGACATGCACCTGTTTGGGGCCGCACCTGCCGGTAATCTCTTCTGCCTCGATCATCAGGAACTTGCCCGGTTCCTCTACAAGCTGGCGAATCTCGGCCAGTGTCTTCAGGCGGACCTGTTGTTTCTCACCTTCGCCCCGAACCTCCAAAGCATTCGGGCCGAACAGGCGCCGGGCTTCTTCGATTGCCTCGGGTTTAACCGGCCGTTTTCCCCGCATGTCGCGCCAGCGTTCGCCCTGCATCAAGACATTGTGGTCCGACATGGTGAGGAAATCGTAGCCAAGGTCCTTGTGGCGTTGGGCAACCAGTTCGGGCAGCGTATCTCCGTCGCTCCACAGGGAATGGCAATGCGTATGGCCCTTGTACCACTCGGCTGCGCAAAGAAAGCTGGTGGTGAGCACAACAAGCGTGAAGGCCAAACCAAATAACGCGATTCGAGGGACTTTCCACATACGAGCATCTCCTGTGCTGTGGCGAATGGGGTGGGACGTTCAATGACGTAGTGACAATTATAGCCAGTGGGTTCGCGGTGGGCAAACAGTGGCGGAACTGGCCTCCTGCCTATTCGGCAGGCAACGCGTAATACGCACACTCGGCGAAAAAGAGTTCGGCCATGTTGAGCTTCGTGTAATCGTAGTGGCATAGGGCGCTTCGCACCGAGTCGAAACCTTCGCGATAGCCGGCCATGGCGATGATTGCGGCCGCCGCGAGCGGATGCCGCATTCGGCTGGCCTCGTAACCCTTGCGTTGTCCTTGTGCTTTCCGATCGCCGCCGGACGCCATCTTCTCGGCATCGGCTTGCGTCTTCTGCGGGAACCATGCCGGATAGGCCTCTCGCCAGCGGGCATGGCCGAAGACCTTCGTATCGTTGTTGTCAAACGTCTTGTAGACGTCGATCACCGCCAGTGCCCCGCGCGCATTCGTGGCAAGTCCTTCACGGAACTGGGCTTCTGTTCTCTCGTCCTCCTCCCAATCCGCCAGACGCGCCAACGCCCCCTGCGAACTGACGTAAATCCACAATGCCGCCCGA
The DNA here is from genome assembly GCA_040772845.1 of Thermoguttaceae bacterium. Taxonomy (GTDB): domain Bacteria; phylum Planctomycetota; class Planctomycetia; order Pirellulales; family Thermoguttaceae; genus PWXP01. The sequence goes on along the minus strand of JAXGXG010000001.1, from coordinate 368,298 downwards.
TCGATGTTGGGAATCTGATCGCGGTCGTACGGGTAACCTGCCGCACAGATCTCGAGCCGGGACTTGCCGGTCCTCGGGCATCGCTCCTTGAGGGCGGTCCGATAGCGTTCGAGCCAGACGGAATCGCCGGTGACGTCGTACACGGCTCGAAGATTGAACAGGTACATGACCGCGCCATGGTGGCGGAATAACTTGAAACTACCTCGGAACTGTCCTTTGAATGCGCCATCGCAGGGGCACTGCCACTCGGCCGCCTCCAGTGCCTCGGCGACTTCCAGCATCTTGTCGACGACGACCTTCCGCTCATTGGCATCGGGAATGCCGCTTGTGGCATAGGCGTGAAGTCCGTAGAACCACGGATGCGTCTGATCTTGCGAACCCATCGGGTAATGACATTTGCCGTCGGTACCCATGCCCCGGGCGATGAACCCTGGCACGTCCGATACCGATGCACATGCAATTAGCCCGTGGGCCAGACGCCGCGCCGCCGCGCGATCGGCTGCCGCGCCGCTACGCCGCGCACGCTCGCACATGGCGACAAGATAGGAACCCGTGAACATCGGGCCATTCTCAATCGGGCTCCACCACCCGATGGCGTTGGGACGTCCCTCGGCACAGTCCTTCGGACCGGGAATCTCTCCGACGAAATCGTGGATGAGCCCGTCGTCGCCGATGAACGTGCTCCACAACACCTCGTGCGCCTGTTCAACGGCCTTCGCCACCTGCTCCGGTGACGGCGACTGTGGCGAATCGGCAGCCCATGCCGGAACGACTGCCAGAAGAAGAACGCTGATGAAGTGGAAGGCGGCTTTCACTGCGGTATCTCCGGAGGTTAGTTTTTCTGTTGCATCTCAGGCAATTGCCAGCATCGCAGGTAGTCGACGTAAAAGGTGGCGGGCAGTTCCTCGACCATGGGCATTCCGCTCCATTTGGGGAACGTCTCGGAATCGAAATTGACGGTCAGCGCCGTCTTGTGGTTCTCGTTGGGCATGGACCAGCGCTCGACGCCGTCGACATACCACGTCATCACGTCCGGAGTCCACAGGAAACCGAACGTGTGGAAATCGTCGCAGAAGTGGAACGGCGCTTCCCATTTGCTGCCCTTGACCACATTGTTCAACCGCACCGTCGCCTCGACGTACGGCGTCTCCATCCGATGTGTGGTCATGTGGTAGATGTTTTTCAGCCGGTCCGGCTTGCCGAATACCTCGAAGACATCGATTTCTTCCGAGTAGGAACCCTTCTGGTACTTCTTGGGCGGATCGAGCGGATCGTAGAACCAGAACGCACTGGAACAATGCGACGGCATGGCCTTGCACCGCGCCTCGAAATAACCGTATCTCACGCGATTCTTGCTCTTCACCGCGCCGGTGGCAAACGTGTGAAACCCGCGCACGTGGTTTTCGACCGTCTCCATATGCTCCGGCATCTTGGTGGCCGAGATCTGCAGCATCCCGTCCTTCACCGCGACGTTATCGCGAACATACAGCCCCGGTCTGCGCCCGACCCACATCGGATTGAAGTCCCACCACTTGCTGTCGTCAAGTTTCTCGCCGTCGAACTCATCGCTGAACGCCGGCACGAACTGCCACTCGCCAGCAAGTGGGCAGGCCGGCGGCTCTGCCTTCGCCGTTGACACGGTGAGCCCGAGTATCAGTACGATAACGTATTTCATGTTGCAGTTCCTTTGTGCCTGGACAGATGATATCGCGATTCATGCGGCCGAATCTGGGGCGGCAGCGCCCCCCAATATACCTTGCCCCCATACGGAGTAGCAAGCCGGTGACGCCATCCCCCTCGTTGTTGTACACAAATTCGGGACCTGTGTACAACAACAAGCGCCCTGCCCCCAGGCTGCCAACATGCTATGATGATGGTGGTTCCCCGTGGCCCGGGAAGTGCGAATGCGGGGAATGTACTGTTACTCAAACTGAAAACGCCACCACCGACCCTGCGTCGGTGGAGCGGTGTTTGACAACTACAACAAAGAGGCTTTCTTCCCAAGGTTCGGTCTGGGTCGCCGTGGTGCCGCCCGCGGGCGGCACCACGGCGACCCAGACCGAAGGAGCCCTGTGAGGCCGCTTGTAGTTGCCAAACATCGACCGTCTCGCGTCGCAAGGGATGCGGCTGCAGTCGTATCATAACTGCCAGAACTGCGCGCCCACACGCGCCGCCCTGATGAGCGGTCAATATGCGTCTCGGACCGGCGTCTATACGGTTGGCGGCATCGATCGATTCGACTGGCGAAGTCGGCCGTTGCGGCCGGTCGACAACGTGACCGATCTGCCCTTGGACAAGATCACGGTTGCCCAGGCACTGAAGCGTGCAGGTTATGCGACGGGCATGTTCGGCAAATGGCATCTGGGCCAGCGTGACGAGTATCATCCTGCCCAACGCGGGTTTGACGAGGCCATCGTATCGAACGGGAAGCATTTCGATTTCACAACTCAACCCAAGACCGACTATCCCAAGGGGCAGTACCTGGCCGATTTCCTGACCGACAAGGCCGTCGATTTCATTGCGAGGCAGAAGGACTCCATGCCAGGCTTGTCAAATGGCGCGAAGCAATCGCCGCCCCCATGCCCACCCCCAACGACCCGCGGCCAGTCGCAAAGCCCAAGACCGGCAAAAAGCGAAATCGCAAGAAGTAGGGTGAGTGATTCCGGCTTGCACGGCACGCTTACTATGCCGATCGCCCCCTCCCGACGTTTCCTGACGCCTCCTTCAAGCGGGATGTAACGAATCGGCGGCTACTGGCATCGATTCCAGAGGAAGTCGGGGGCATAACGCATAAAGATTGCGATGAGCCGCCAGCGGGACGTGATGTACACGTGCTTTGTTCGCCGGCGAATCGCCCGGAGCGACAACTGGGCGGCCTTCTCCAAGGATACCGACCAAAATATCTTGCCGTGCGCCGTACCCGAATCCATGAACCCAGGTTGGATCTCCGTTACGCAGATCGGTAATCGGAGGGATGCTGCCAGATTCCGCAGTCCGTCAAGATAGGTCGAGACAAACGCCTTGCTGGCCGCATACGATGCCATGTTCCTGGAGCCGCGGATACCCGCAACCGAGGAGATGCCTACCAGATGTCCGTGTCCGATGCGGCGAAAATGATCCATGGCCACCGTTGCGGCGGCGGCAAAGCCACGCGCATTGGTATCGATCTCCGCCGCTTGCGGTTCCCATTGAAGCTCCGGGTTCCAATGCGAGACAGCCGCGGCCAGTACGATCAGGTCCACTTCGCCCCAGTCTTCGATCATCGCAGTGAGCGTCTGCCGGATGAATTCCGGGTTTGCGACATCCGCTGATTGCGCGACGGCATGCTCGCCAATCTCGTCTCGCAATTCCACCAACCGTTCGGTACGGCGGGCGACAAGCCCCACGCGATAACCGTCCCGAGCCAGGGCCAACGCAATAGTAGACATGGGGATCGAATGGGCGTCCGCGGTGATCGTACCACGTGTCGCTCCGGTAGCGGTTTTCCCTCCAGACTGCCCGGGGATCCCAGTTCTCCGGTTCTTGCGGCAGGAAATCGCCGCGTTCCAGGACAAGAACCCGCTTCCCGCCAGTCGCCAATCGCCGCGCAAGCGTTCCGCCCCCAACGCCGGTTCCCACGACAATGACGTCATACACGGTAGCAATTCTCCTGACATAGCGTATGGCGGTAGCAACCAACCATGGACAGTGAGACGCAGCATCGCATTGTAGTTCCCCACGATGCATTGGCCAAGAGACGAGGAACGTGCAGCTTCCCTGTGCGAATCGTCATTCGCCCTCATTGGAAACCCTGCGATTCCACCCTTCGTTCAAGGGGCCGGGAGAGACGCGATTTGCGTCCACTTCGCGCACGCCTAAAGGTCTGCACGGGTACCCATACCTTACACGGCAAGGGCCCCCGGTTCCAGGCACCCTATCTCCAATCGCTTGACAACCAGGACTTCATCGACAAGACCGGCACGGGCCTGTTCAAAATCAGTGGCGATCTTGCCGTTATCGAAGTCGACGGCTACAGCCAGAATAGCCTCTCCACGCTGGAACTCGTCATCGACGGTGGTATCAGCCCCATCAATGTCGACGGTAGTGTTTCTCTGGACGGCTTTCTCGACGTCGAGTTCCTCACCCCTACCGCGCTCGACGCGTCGTACACGCTGCTGGTCAACGACGGCGCCGACCTGGTCGACGGCATATTTGCAGACTTGCTCGAAGGCGCCGTATTCACGGCCTCCGGTCCCAGCCACGATTACATGCTGCAGATTTCGTACTTCGCTAATGTCGATGGCGGCAGCATTGGTAACGACATCGTCGTGACTGTGGTTCCCGAGCCCTCCACCGTTGCGCTGTTCGCCGGTTTGCTGCTTCTTCTGTTGCCCAGCGGCCGATTCGCACGTCGCGTTTCCCGCAGGGAATGCTAGTGCCCCTGCCGGAACCGCCCTAATCAAGCGGCACAGTAGCAGGCACGCTCCGCGTGCCGTCCGCCATCGTCCGTTCCCGTCTCCCTCACCGCCACCGAATTGCACATGCTTGCTGTCTATGTCGTGGCCTCCTCCGCTCTCTTGTTACTCCTTGAGGACCGGCCCGTGGCACTGTCGTCTCGACAGTGTCTTTCCCTACGACGTACCTTGTTCGCTACGATTTACGACAAACCCTCTCCGCGAACATCGCCCTCCTGTACACAGCCGCGCTCGTGACACACCGGAAAAAATCACCAACCGCTAATCGACGCTAATCAACGCTAATGAAAGCCAAGAGGAAGGACTGGAAAAACGTATCGCGTGTTCCGTCTGTTAGTCCCGAAGGGACGTTCCTAAACCAGCCCAGGGTGGAGCGAATGCGAGCTGTGCGAGCAACGCGCAACCCTGGGGTCTCAGCAATACCCAAACCCCACAAGCCCGAAGGGCTGGTCCCAGCGGTAACAAGGTGTGAGTGAACCGCCTCGCCGGGTCCCGTGGCCAAGGTAGTCAAATGGCACGGATGGAACACGGAGGAAACACGGAAGAGACGCACAGCCTATGCGCCGAGCAGTTGCGACGGACACACGCCAGTCGAAACGGACATTTCAGTCAATCGCCGGACGTCTGGCGGCGTTCTGACCCCAAAGGGTCCGTATATCACGAGCCGTTACGAGAGCAACTCGCGTGAGACGTTACCGGTTTCGAAGAATTCCCTGAGGATGCGCCTTATAAGGCTGAAATCCTCACTGAGCGAATTGGTAGGAAACCAATCGGTGGAAGGTATGCGCGAAGTGGAGATCGCATAGGCAGGGTTGAGTACACGTACATCGTGGTCATCGGTCGTAGTTTCTCCCAACGTTACATCAAACATGCCACATTTGCAGTGGACTTGCAGCGATTGCGGTCCCACTTCGTCCGCGTTGACAATATCAAGGATAACAGTACCACACCCTGTACGTGCTGCCGCCTCCAGATGTTGCTCAACATCACCCCACGAAGGTCGTCGCAGCTTGCCGCCGACTAATCTGCCGGAGCTGCCAGTTGTCCAAGATAGAAGAAAGTCGTAGAGCGTTGAAACTCCAAACTCAGTAGTTCCAAATTTCGTAACTTGATATAGGTGAACGCAAGGGCTTTTTGGTAAAGGACTTAGGGGATCACACATACCCAAGTCCAGACCAGGAGGTAACCCATGCGTTCACGGAAGAACCATTGTACGATCTCATGCCGCGAAGTCCACAACCGCGCCGGAGCCATTGTCCAGCAGCATCTCCAGTTGCAGGACCATGGGTACAAATGCCGGGCGTCGGTCTTGCTGAATGTCCTCTTTTACGCAGCTTCCCGTATTGGCTTCATTTCCGCTGCTTGCCGGAATCTGGCGGGCGCGCCAACACAGCAGACCGTATTCAACGTGCTGGTGGCGACGTTGCCGGAGTATCACGAACTGGAGAAGCGGTTGAACAAGGCGCTGGTGGACGGCCTTCCCAAGGCCGTGCGACGGCGCAAACAGACGCTGGCGATCGACCTGACGTTGATCCCGTACCATGGCGAGCCACATCGGCACCTCGACGAAATCTATCGCAGCCAACCGAAGAGTGGCACGAGTCACTTTCATGCATACGCCACCTGCTACGTGGTTCGCAACGGGCATCGTTTCACGATCGCCTTGACGCCGGTACAGCGCGGCGAATCGATGGAAGAGGTCGTCCGTCGCCTGCTGCGTCAAGCACGCGCCCAGGGCGTAAAATGCCGGCTTTTGCTGCTGGATCGCGGGTTTTACTCGGTTGCAGTCATCCGTTATTTGCAGGCAGCCCGCTGCGCTTTTCTGATGCCGGTTGTCAAACGCGGCCGCAAGCCGAAGGCGGGCCAAGCCGCGACGGGTACGCGGGCCTTCGCCCAATGGAAGAAGAGCGGTTGGGCCACACACACCCTGAAAGCGTCCAAGGCAACCAAGTACGGCAAGACCGCGACCGTCAGGATTTGTGTCAAGTGCGGCAATCTTGCCGGCAAGTGGAAACGCCACGGCCGACGGGCGTTCGTGTATGCGTTTTGGGGATTCCGGCCTGCCAGCCCGCAATGGGTGTACGAAACGTATCGCAAACGGTTCGGTATCGAAACCAGCTATCGCCAGATGAACGAGGCACGCATCCGCACCTGCACTCGCAATCCACTGTTGCGGCTGCTCTTCTTCGGCTTGGCGATGATCCTCCGCAACGTCTGGGTCTGGTTTCATTTGACCACCCTCTCGGAACGCCACGGACGACGACTCGCGTTACATCTGGAGCGTCTTCCATTCCGCGATATGCTGCTGAACCTGCAGCGGGTGGCCGAAGTGATCATGGGAATCACACAATGCATCCTCGACGTAACCTCCGGCCACGCAACACCTTCTGACACACCGGACGCTTTCAGCTAAAATTTGGAACTACTGAAACTCCTAGTACCCGGTGTCCAGCGGGTCTGCCGACTCGTCGCCCGAGACCACTTGGCCCAGAGTTCCCCCGAAAGGTTATTTAGGTTTCTGAAAGAAAGCAAACAAGGGCTGCTGGCGAAAGGCAAACCAAAACAAATGCGATCTTTGCAAGAAGTGTCGTCATCGGTGTCCCCCTACCCAAATCTCCGGCAATGAACAACACGCAAACTAAGCCATACAGGATCGGGCCAAGCAACGCCACGTATACGCTGAGCGAGAGTCCAAGGCCAAACCAGACATAGGCCAATACAAGTGGCAAAAACGTGACCTCGTACGATGCGGGGATAACGTCCTTTAGGCGAATCATTCCGGCTCCCCTCACAACCAATTGCAGGAATCAAGCGTTGACTCTCCAATTCTCAGGACAGCGCCGGGAAACTCGATTCGCAGCGCTCCGACCATGCCCTGATTGTACCCGTCCGACCTTGCCGGTCAAGCCGCGCATCACCAGTCAAGCTTGAACCTGGGAGTCTTGTCCGTATTTATTCCGTGTTCAATCCGTGGCTACTATCATGGGCATTTGCCGGCGCCCGAGGCCAGGGTGACCGGAATGCCACGGATTGAACACGGATCAAACACGGATTGGTCGTACATAAGCACACGACGGACACCCACCCGCCGAAACGGACATTTCAGTCAGTCGCTTAACGTCTGGCGGCGCTCTGGCCCCCGGCTGCCCATTTGGGGGCGTCCTCTCTTCGTTCCTTATTGCGAAGCCGGCGGACCACACACCACAGGCGGTCATGCGCCGGACCGTGCCACGTTCACACGGTTCGTATCGATGATCGTGTCCACGTCATGTTCCAGTAGCAGCTTGGCGAAGGCATCAACGCCCTGTTCAAGCAGAAAGTCGCGTTCCTCGCGATACATCGGAAGAACCTGATAGAAATTGACTCGTCGCCCATCTGCGGCGACCAGTTCGCCTAAGTCCGTTGAGTGAAGGAGCATCATGCAGCATAATTCGGTTCCTGGTGCGATCGGCTGCGGCGGTTCCTCGTTCGATACAACGAGATAATTCGACAGCCAACAACCGGCCTCGTGCGGGTAGCGAGCAAGCTTCCTCAACCAGCAAAGCGGCCAACGGTGCCGCTCATCTTCAAGCCCGTTATCGTCCAGCGGCCATTCCGGCGGCAGTTCCAAGAACAGTTCTGCATACCGGTAAGCCTCGGCCCCTTCGGGCACGTTCATCGCCCTTTCACTCATGCCAGTCGTGAAGAGGAGCGTCGATGGACGCTCCGGCGTCGGCGAAATGACGTGTACGGCAATGTCCAAGTCGCTCGGCACAACTTCCGCAAGAGCGAGTTCCTTGACGCGGCCTGCGTGGTTCTGCATGTGCCGCAGTATCTCTTCATGCAGGCTTGCTGGAGTAGTGTCCTTAGAAACAGGCTCTTCCTCGGGCATCCTCGCGCCGTGGCGACGCAACAACTCCGCGATGTCCTCACGGCCGTTCGCCACCGCCCACCTCAGCGCGTTGAACCTTGTTCGTGACGGACCTTTACCCAATTCGTACGACGCGTTGACATCCGCTCCGTGGTCGAGAAGGACTTGAACGATTTCGAGGGTGCCCCGCCTTGCGGCCGAAGCCAGGGGTGATGCACCTTTTCCCTTGGATATGCCATCGACATACGCCCCTCGCTTGAGCAGCCATTCAACCGTCTCAACGGACTCGCTGGTAGCTGCATCTTGCAAAGGACTGCTAGTCCCATATTCGTCAGGTATGTCAACATCTACGCCTGCCCGAACCAGTATCTCCATTGCCTCTATATTCTTGCCCTTAGCCGCCGCGTGCATGATTGTACTCGCAGCCAGGTAGGTCCTCAAGAGTTCTGGGTGTTCCGCAATTAGTTCCGCGAGCCCATCAATTCGGCCCTGCTCGACTCCAAAGAACACCTTTGCTGTCGTTTTATTCCATCTCATTCTGAGTAACCCTTCTGGAATTCGATCTCCGCATCAGAGAATCATGTTGGGAAGAGACCGTCGCACAGCAAGTCGGCGATGGTCTCGAGTTCCGAATGTCATCGAATGTCTTGGGGCAAAGACTGATTTGTGATTAGCGAGGTGCCTTCTCCAGCTTTGACTATCCTACCTCGCATTCCCGCGAGAGGTCACGTGATAGACGGCGCCGGGAAACGCGATTCGCAACACTTTGCCATGCCCGGATTGTACTCGTCCGATCTCGCCGGTCAAGCCACGAATCACCAGTCAAGGTTGAATCTCGGAGTCTTGTCCGTGTCTATTCCGTGTTCAATCTGTGGCTCCCAACTTCATGGGCATTCGCCGGGTTCCGTGGCCAGGGTAATTGAATGCCACGGATTAAACACGGAATAAACACGGATGGATGGGAGATGATGACGCGAGAGCCCCACGGCCCACGAGCCGTGTTCTTCAGTGGAAGGGGGAGCCAGAACCACGAAACACACGAATTACACGAAACGCAGAATAGATATATCGCAATGGCCGAAAGACGAACAGGAGGCCGTAGGGCAATTCGCAAGTGGATTCGGCTTTCGAGTGCTTCGTTTCGGGGCCTCAAGGGATCCACTCGCTTGCGCTTCGAGCTTCTACGCGATGGCGCGTCCCCCATACAAGCACGCAGCGCGAGCAAGTGAGTCCGGCGTTCCCTGTGCTTCGTTTCGGGGCCTTAAGGGACCCACTCGCTTGCGCTTCGAGCTTCTACGCGCTGACGCGTCCCCCATACAAGCACGCAGCGCGAGCAAGTGAGTCCGGTGTTTCCTGTGCTTCGTTTCGGGGCCTCAAGGGCCCCACTCGCTTGCGCTTCGAGCTTCTACGCGATGGCGCGTCCCCCATACAAGCACGCAGCGCGAGCAAGTGAGTCCGGCGTTTCCTGTGCTTCGTTTCGGGGCCTCAAGGAACCCACTCGCTTGCGCTTCGAGCTTCTACGCGCTGGCGCGTCCCCCATACAAGCACGCAGCGCGAGCAAGTGAGTCCGGCGTTTCCCGTGCTTGGTTTCGGGTCGTTAAGGGACCCACTCGCTTGCGCTTCGAGCTTCTGCGCGCTGACGCGTCCCCCATACAAGCACGCAGCGCGAGCAAGTGAGTCCGGCGTTTCCCGTGCTTTGTTTCGGGTCGTTAAGGGATCCACTCGCTTGCGCTTCGAGCTTCTACGCGCTGACGCGTCGCCCATACAAGCAAGTGGATCCGGTGTTTCACGGCGTTTCGGGACCTTAACGCAGGAACACGCAATGCGCTTCGCCCCCCCCGGCAGCGCGTCACTGACCACTGGCAACTGACAACTGGCTTCTGGCCTGATTCTTGGACTTCCAAGACCCGACCTGCTGCCGCGAACGTCTCGCTGGCAACTGGCCGGCGGCTCTTTCCAAAAGGGGCTGGATCGGGTAGGCTGAAGGTGGACGCGGTACCGGGGCCGGATGGTGCGGGCGCGAAGACCCGAAGCGGGACTCCTTTTGCAGGATGGACGCATGGCGCAACTTCAAGTGGAACACGTTGCCAAGGAGTATCCGACGCGAGGCGATCGATTGATCGTCTTGCGGGATGTGTCGTTTACGGCAACAGCGGATCGGACGGTGGCCATCGTCGGGCCAAGCGGATCGGGCAAGAGTACGCTGCTGAGCATTCTCGGCACGCTCGAGCAGCCCACATCGGGCCGCGTACTGCTGGACGGGCTCGATCCGGCCGGCTTCGACGAGCCGCAGTTGGCCACGTTCCGGAACGAGCGGATCGGGTTCGTCTTCCAGGATCATCATCTGCTGCCGCAGTGCACCGTGCTGGAAAACGTGTTGATCCCCACGGTGGCGGCAGGTAAGACGTCTGCCGAGAGCGTCGAACGCGCGAACGACCTGATCGAACGCGTGGGGTTGGGCGACCGAATGGATCATCGGCCGGCCGAACTCTCCGGCGGCGAGCGGCAGCGCGTGGCCCTGGCCCGGGCGCTCATCTGCCGCCCTACCCTGCTGCTGGCCGACGAGCCGACCGGAAATCTGGATCGAACCACGGCGGGTCGCATTGGTGAACTGCTGCTCAGCCTGCAGCAGCAGGAGCAGATGGTTCTGCTGGTGGTGACGCACAGTGAACGTCTGGCCGGGCTGATGTCGCAGCAGTTTGAACTGGACGAAGGAACCTTGAAGGAGGCGTAGGCGTGTCGACACTGCGTCTGATTCTCGCATCGCTTGGCCATTATTGGCGCACCCACATTGCGGTGGCGGCCGGTGTGGCGGTTGCCACGGCCGTGCTCACCGGTGCGCTGCTGGTGGGTGACTCGATGCGAGGAAGCCTGCGATATCTGGTGCTCGACCGATTGGGACGCATCGACCAGATGCTGCTGACCGATCGGTTCTTTCGGCAGGAGCTGTGCGAGGAACTGGCCGCCGCGCCGGGGTTCGAGGATTCATTCGAGACGAGCGTGCCGGCCATCCTGTTGAGGGCCAGCCTGGAGAATCCCGATCCGGACAAGGCGGCGCGGGCGAACGATGTGAATCTGATCGGCTGCGACGCTCGATTCTGGCAGTTGGGCCATGGTGGCCCCGGTGCGATGCCGAAGCCGTACCAGGTGGTGCTCAATCGTGCGGCGGCGGACGTACTGTCGGTTGCTGTCGGTGATACAGTTTTGTTGCGGTTGTCTCAGCCGGGTGCGATCCCGGCGGAAAGCACGTTGGGCCGCCGGCACGAGACGGTGCGAACGGCCCGGCTGAAAGTAGCGGCTGTGGTACCCAACGAGGGACTCGGCCGGTTCGGCGTTCAGCCGACGCAGCATCTACCGCAAAACGCGTACGTGCCGCTCGATTGGCTTGCCGACCGGCTCGACCGTTCCAACCGTGCGAATGTCATGTTCGTGGCCGATCGGAAGAAGGCGGCCGAGGCACAGCAACGAAGTGATGACTCCTGCCCGACCGATACGGATATCCAGGAGCTACTGAAGCCGAGACTGACCGATTTCGGGTTGCGTCTGGAGAGGGCGCGGCGCGGGTACTTCCAAATCACTTCCGATCGGATGCTGCTGGCTCGGCAGACCGAGGCGGCCTTGAAGCCGGCCCTCGAACGGCTTGTCGCAGAAGGCGGGCGCGTCGAGCCGGTGTTGACGTATCTGGCCAATACGATTTCTGTGGGAGAAGGGGCAGACCAGCGTTCGATTCCCTATTCCACGGTGACGGCAATCGACTTTGCCATGGAACCGCCGCTCGGCCTGTTCCATGCGGCCGATGGTCGGCCGTTGGGGCCACTGGCCGACGACGCAATCGCCCTGAACCAGTGGGCGGCAGAACGCTTGAATGCAACGCCCGGCGACCGCGTGCGCCTGACGTATTTCAGCCCGGAGACAACCGATGGCGAACCAGCGGAGCACACGGTCGAGAAGCGGCTGGCGGCCGTTCTCGAGCTTGGCAGTGCCGCCGGCGATCGCAGCCTGACGCCACGCGTCGAGGGGATTACCGACGAGTTGACCATGGCCAGTTGGGACCCGCCGTTTCCGTTCGATCCCACTCGTATCGGTCCGGAAGACGAGAAATACTGGGAAGACTTCGGCCCCACGCCCAAGGCATTCGTGTCCCTTGCGACAGGCCGGAAGCTTTGGGCCAGCCGGTTCGGAAAGACGACAAGCCTGCGAATCGTACCGCCCGAAGGCGTCTTTGCCGACGAACTCGAAACGCGGCTGACGCCTGCACCGGAGCCGATGGGCTTCGTCTTCCAGCCGATCAAACAACAGGGGTTGAAAGCGGCGGCCGGGAGCACGCCGTTCAATGTGTTATTCCTGGCGTTCAGCTTCTTTCTGATTGCCGCCGCCGTGATGCTCATTGTGCTGCTGTTCCGCCTTGGGGTCGAACGGCGTGCGGCCGAGTTGGGAATCCTCACCGCCACCGGGTTTGCGAATCGCAAGATCGTTCGCATCCTGACTGCCGAGGGGCTGGCGGTTGCAACGGCCGGTTCGCTTGCAGGCATGGCCGCCGGGGTGGGCTACGCGGCGTTGATGGTTTACGGCCTGCGGACCTGGTGGCTTGCCGCTGTCGTGACGCCGTTTCTACGTCTGTATGTGACGCCACAGAGCCTGGCGATCGGTTTTGTGAGTGGGCTGGTTCTGGCCGTACTGGCGATTTGGTGGTCGGTGCGGAAGGCTGCGCGAGTTTCGCCTCGCAGGCTGATGGCGGGAAGTGTTCAGCCGGAATCGGACTTGCTGGGTCGTCGCACCCGCTGGGAACTGTTCGTCGGTCGAGGGTTGCTCGTCGTGGCACTGCTATTGGGGTTTGCCGCCGGACGGATTGGCGAGGAGATGCAGGCGGGTGCGTTCTTTGGCGCCGGTGCGTGTGTGCTGATTGGGCTCATGTTCGTATTGCGCAACCGGCTACGTTCGGGGGCGACAGGCGCGGCGGTGAAAGCCGGCGGCGGAAACCTGCGGCGGCTGGCCGTGCGCAGCGCGGCGCGGAATCCGGGGCGCAGCACGCTGTGCGTCGGGTTGGTGGCGTCGGCCACGTTTCTGATTGTGTCGGTCAGCGCGTTCCATCTCGATCCCACGCAAGGCGAACCGCGTCTGCATAGCGGCGACGGCGGGTTCGCACTGGTGGCCGAGAGTACGCAGCCGATGTACCAGGATCTGAACTCTTCGGACGGACGTGCGGCACTGGGGTTCTCTGCCGACCAGGAAGCATTGCTACGGCAGTGCGAGATCATCTCGCTGCGCGTGCAGCCGGGCGACAATGCGAGCTGCCTGAACCTGTACCAGGCACGGCAGCCTCGCATTCTGGGCATCCCCCCTGCCCTGGTCGAGCACGACGGCTTCGCCTGGGCCGGGACGGCGGCGAACACACCTGCGGAACGAGAAAATCCTTGGCTGCTCTTGCATTCGGGCGCCGATCCGCCGGACGCAATCGATTCCGTTCCCATGGCTCTTGAAAAGAACATGGCCACGTATGCGTTGCATCTGTACGGCGGCGTGGGCGAGACCTTTCCGATTACCGACAGCCACGGGCGGACCGTGAACTTGCGGATCGCGGCCATGCTCACCAACAGCATTCTTCAGGGTGACTTGCTAGTTTCCGAACGGCAGTTGCTGCGGCTGTTCCCCGAGGTGGCCGGATATCGCTTTTTCCTGGTCAGTGCACCTGCGGAAAAGACCGTGGAGGTTCGGCGCGCGTTGGAGTCGGTGTTGGGCGATTACGGTTTTGCCGCCGAGACGACCGGGCGCCGACTGGCCGGGTTCCTGGCGGTGCAGAACACGTATCTATCGACGTTCCAGAGCCTCGGCGGTTTGGGGCTGCTGCTGGGCACCTTCGGGCTGGCCGTTGTGCAGATGCGCAGCGTGTTTGAACGGCGCGGGGAGCTAGCCTTGCTTCGCGCCGCAGGGTTCGGCCGCCGCCGACTTGCTCTGCTGGTAATGCTGGAGAACGCGTCGCTGCTGCTGGCCGGCCTTGGTGTCGGCTTGCTGGCCGCCCTGGTGGCCGTCTTGCCACACCTGGCGAGTCGCACGGCTGCCGTGCCGTTTGCCGCGTTGGCCGGAACGCTTGCCGTTGTGCTAATTACCGGGCTTGCCGCCGGCGCATTGGCCGTGCGCGCCGCAGTCAGGACGCCACTGCTTCCGGCACTTCGGCAGGAGCGGGGATGAGCAAGCGGGACGGGCTGTTGGGTTTCCATGCCCGCAAAGCAACCTGTTTGCAGTCCCCAGCTTCCACCGGAAAGCACACACGGCCTCAAAGCCAGAATCTCAGATTTGAGATTTGAGATTTCAGATTTCAGATTTGAAACATCAACCATCAGACTTCAAAACATGGCTCCTGATTGGGGATCGACGGCAATGCCGCGGGTGAGCTTGGCCAATTCGTTCATAACCAACAGCAGGGCGCTGGGGTCGAGCGCTTCGTCGAGTACGTCGTCGTCGGCGTCGCCAGCCGCTTCGGAGACCTCCTCGAAATGCAGGACGTCGAACCGGGCATCACAATTGGCCATCTGCTTCAATTGGGCGTCGAAATCGGTCTCGCCGGCGATCGGCCGCAATTCCTCGACCAGATCCTTCACTTGCTCCCGGACTTCGTCGCCTTCGGTATAGCAGATATCGATAGCAGCGAAGTCATCGGGCGAAATGAGTGTGAGAGATTCGAATAGTCCGTGGTCGGCGCTGGGATTCGTGAGCTGATACTGCGGATCGAGCCGATGGAGTGTCTTCTTCACAACGTCGAGTTTCGGCCGATCGCCGGAGTGGAAGAGCACGAAATAGGTCTCGCGCCAGCGATATTGATTATTCTCGAACATGGACATCGACCGACCTCCGATCCGTTCTGGGGACGGCCGCCAGCCGTCCGTTTCAGGCCGACCTTTTCCAGCAAGGTTCCGGCACGTCGTGACACTCTCTTCAAGCGATGTTCGCTTCCGGCGGGCAATCACTTCTGAGCATTGCCTAGCTCGATCGACCGCAGCGTGGCCGCCTCTACGGCCGCCATCAGCGCCGCGCGCAATCCGTGTTCCTCCAACATCTGCAACCCGGCAATGGTTGTGCCTCCCGGGCTTGTCACCCGATCGCGAAGGACGCCCGTATGCTCCCCCGTGTCGAGCACCATCTGGGCCGCGCCCAGAACGGTTTGCGCCGCCAGGCTCGTCGCCACGTTTCGCGGCAGTCCCATACGCACGCCGGCATCGCTGAGCGCTTCAATCACAACATACACAAAGGCCGGCCCGGAACCGGACAGGCCTGTTACCGCGTCGAGCAGTTTTTCTTCAACCTCGTAGGCCGTTCCCACCGCACCGAGCAACTGGCCGACCACCTGCCCGTCGGCCGCCGTCGCCGCCTTGCCCAGGCAGAATGCACACGCCCCTTTCGCAACCAGACACGGCGTATTGGGCATAACGCGAACCACCCGGACGCCATCGCCCAAAGCGTTCTGCAGCGTGGCGATTCGCACCCCGGCTGCAATGGACACCACCACCTGCTCCTTTCGGACCTTCCCGGCCGCCTGAGCCATCGCGGCGCCGATCTGCTGCGGCTTGACCGCCAGAAAGACGACGTCTGCTGCGTCCCACACGGGCGTATTGTCAGGAAACACGGCAGCGCCGGTAAATTGGGCAAACCGCGTTCGCGACTCCTCCACCGGATCGGCGGCATATACCTGCTCCGAAGCGACGAGTCCTGCCTGGATGAACCCCTGTCCGAGTGCCGTGGCCATCTGGCCGGCGCCGATGAAGCCCACGCGCTGTTTCAACATCATGTTCGCCTTTCTGCCGGAAAACCGGTCGGTCACGCTGGCCCCATGCTAGCGCAAAGGCGGCGCTGGGGCAATGGGGGGGAACCTTACACTTCACGCACCGGTGGATGGCTCCGCCCTATTTCTGGTATAATCCCCTGCCGTTTCCTGGTACGGACGCGGCCCGTTCGTAGTCCGGCGTGCGGCCGGAACGACGGAAGATCGTTTGAAGGCGGAACGACGAACCGGCGATACTCCCGGAAATGGAAGAACCCGATAGCATTCCCCTGCCCGAACGCCAACCAGTCTCCAGGGACGAACTGCGTGAACGCAACCATGGATCTCAAACGCCACCTCCAGCTCCGACACGTCTTCTGCCTGGCGACAGGCGCGATGATCAGTTCGGGGATCTTCGTGCTGCCCGGGCTGGCCCATGCCGAGGCGGGGCCCGCCGTCGTCTTGTCCTATCTGGTGGCCGGCTTGCTCGCGATTCCAGCCTTGCTGAGTGTGGCCGAAATCACGACGGCCATGCCCAAGGCAGGCGGCGACTACTTCTTTTTCAACCGGGCGCTCGGGCCGGCCGTTGGGACAATCGCCGGACTGCTCACCTGGTTCAGCCTTTCGCTGAAAGGCGCCTTTGCGGTAGTCGGCATGGCGGCGCTGAGCCGAGTTGTCGCGGCCGCGGCATTCGATCCGTTTCCCGGGTTCGAGGCGATCGTCGGGGGCAGCCTGACCTTGGTCTTCGTGGCCGTCAATCTCTGTGGTTCCAAGGAGGCGGCGCGACTTCAGGTTATTCTCGTTGTGGGACTCCTGGCGCTGATGGGCGTCTTCGTTGCCTTCGGACTCGGCCCCGCCCTGTCAGAGCAAGGGATTCAGCGGCTCCATCCGTTCCTGCCTGGAGGAATGAAGTCTTTGTTCTTCACCGCCGGGTTGGTCTTCGTCTCTTTCGGCGGCCTGCTGAACGTCGCCAGTGTCGCCGAGGAGGTGGATAAGCCCGGACGCAACATCCCTTTGGGCATGATGCTCTCCCTGCTGATCGTATGCCTGCTGTATGCCGTGATCGTCTTCATCACGGGTGCTGTCCTGGATCACGAGACCTTGCATGCCACTCGGACGCCCATTTCCGACGCGGCAGGCGTCTTCCTGGGCCGCGGCGGCGCAATTGCTCTCGGTGTGGGAGCGTTTCTGGCTTTTGTCACAACGGCCAATGGCGGCATCCTTTCGGCTTCGCGATACCTGCTGGCCCTGGCCGTGACCGCCTCCTGCCCCCGGCCGTAGCGCGAGTCGGGCAGCGTTTCCACGCACCCTACGTGGCCATTCTGATTACCGGCGTGCTCATTGCGTCCGCCCAATTGCTCGACCTGAAGATCCTTGCGGAAGCGGCCTCCACCGTCCTCATCTTCAACAACATCCTCGCCTGCGTCGCCGTCATCGTGCTCAGAGAAAGCGGGCTGCAGAACTACCGGCCCATCTTCCGCACGCCGCTCTATCCGTGGGTCCAGATTGCTGGGATTCTGGGTTTGACGTTCCTTCTGCTCGAAATGGGCGAGGATGCGTACTTCATCAGCGCCGTGCTGGTCTTCGCCGCCTTCTGCGGCTACTGGTTCTACGGGCGGAAACGCAACCGGCAGGAGTCCGCTTTCCTTCATTTGGTCAATCGCCTGATGGCGCGCGACCTCGCTTCCGGTTCGCTGGAAGATGAGTTGAAGCAAGTTGTCCGCGAGCGCGAGGGAATCGCAGCCGATCGATTCGATGGGATCATCGAGAACTCGCTCGTACTCGACTTGAATAGCGCCGTCGATCTCGATGCCTTTTTCGAGCAGGTGGCCGATCGACTTGCCGACAGACTCAACCTGCCGGCGGACAAGTTGAAAGAGGCGTTTTGGAAGCGCGAGCGTGAAAGCACGACCGCCTTCCATCCGGACCTGGCCATCCCCCACATTGTGGTCGGCGGTGAAGGCCGATTCGATATTCTGCTTGCCCGCGTGAAAGAGGGCATTCGGTTCCACGACAAAGCCCCTCACGTTCGTGCCGTGTTCGTCATTATTGGCACTCGGGACCAGAGGAGCTACCATCTTACCGCCCTTGCCGCGATTGCCCAGGTTGTACGCGACCACGAGTTCATGAAACGCTGGCTCGCCGCACCAAACGAGCAGGCCCTTCGCGACGTCGTACTTCTGGGCCAACGGTTGCGAGAAGGCGGACGAGAATCTGCAACGTGCTGAATCTGGGGCAAAGCGGGGAACGCGTATTCCCCGCAGATAGCCGGATTCCCCCCCCAGATTCTGTCGCTAACGGCTTCAGCTTGCCACCAGTACTGTATCCGCGGCACATACTACCAGGCATCTGCCGTATGTGTAATCACCTTGACTTGCAAGCATCCCAACTCATGCTCGGGCCACCACAGTCGCATCAGACATCAGACAAAACAGACAATGCAAGCTTGACTCCACATAAGTACGGTGTTATACCTCCCGTTCGCGAGCTGGCGCAAGGTGCTGAACAGGGTGTAATACGGATTCTGGTTGAACCACATTTTTACGAGGGACCAATAGATGGAGGCCTTGATTAACAAACTGTATGAAACTGGCCTTGTCGAGGGTCAGAGCGGCCAGTTCCATAAGCTCCATTCTGCCATTGATCGTGAAGAAGGCGCCTTTGTACAGTCGATTATTCGCGATGATCCCACAATCCGGAATACCCTTGAGGTTGGCTGCGCCTATGGGCTTTCTTCACTGCACATTTGCTCAGCCATCCACGGCCGACCAGGAGCATCACACACCATCATCGACCCCTTCCAGAACACAGACTGGGATGGCGCTGGCATCCGGAATCTGAAGACTGCCGGGATCGAGTTCTTCGATTTGATTGAAGTCAAGTCCGAGTTTGCGTTGCCACATATGCTGGAAAAGGCAGAAGGTCAATTCGACCTCGTCTTCATCGATGGTTGGCACACCTTCGATCACACGCTCTTGGATTGCTTCTACGCCACACGTGCGGCGTCTGGGATTGTTTGTCCGAGATTGTCTGAGTTTGGATGGCCGGTAGTTGGGTGAAGGTTGGTGGGAAGCGAGGGCTGCGTGGAAGGCGCACGAGAACGCGGGCGGCGAGGTTTGCCGCCCGCGTTGATGTAAGTCGGACAGAGACGGGTCAGTTGGCCGGAGGACTCGGTGTTCGGCTTGGGAGTAGCGGCTTCAAGAGGGTTACGGCGGCGACGAAGTCGCATCGCTCCACCGCGATTGTGAAGTCGATGGGGTTGAAGTTCGTCTCGCAGTGGAAGCAGCGGCCCAGATTCGTGCGGGGGTTGACGGCCGAGACGTACTCGCCGCAACAAGGGCACAGGAAGGTCAGTTGGCCCTGCCGCTGCTTGTGGGGCCATCGAAGCTGTTCCAGCAGCAGCTTCCACGAGATGTCATTACGCAGCCGGCGCAGGATGTCGTCGTCGAAGTATCGTGGCATGGCGGGACTCCCGGCGTTAGGGCAGTTGGAATTCGCCAACCGCCTGCTGAAACAGGTTGTCGTCGATCCGCAGGACCTTCCGGGCCGCGGCTTGCAGCAGGCAAGCCGTGGCCAGGTTGTTGATCTGCCGCGGCACTCCGCCCGTGAAGTCGTGAATCGCCGTCTTCACCGAGTCGCCGAACACCTGGGGGTCGCCTCCGGCCTGGCCGAGTTGGAAGTCGATGTAGCGGCAGGTCTGCTCGCGGGAGAGGGGCCGGAGTTGGTGGCGGACCGACACGCGGTTGAGCAGGTCGGCGTGGCGGGCCTGCCGCAGGACGGCGCGGAGCGGTTCCTGGCCGACCAGCAGCATCTTCAACGGGGGCCGCACGTCGAGTGCGGAACTGATCAGCAGCCGCAGGTCGGTCAGGGCGTCGCCGTCGAGGAGGTGGGCCTCGTCGAAGACGAGCAACAAGGTCCCTTCGGCGCGTGCGGCCCGTTCCAGGATCTGTTCATAGAGGCGTTCCTTTCCCCGGCGTGGCGTCTCGCCGAGTTGGGCAACGACCATCTTCAGCAGCCCCGCACAAGGCAGATGGGTGAGGTGGCAGTAGAGGGCCTGGCATTGCTGGGGCGGCAGGCCGTGGAGGAACCGCTTCAGAAGCGCCGACTTGCCCACCCCGCTGGGACCAGTCACCAGGCCGAGCTGGCCGCATTGGACCAGATACTCCATGCGTGCCAGACCCTCTTCCATGCGAGGGTCCTGCCACAAGGCGGAGGCCGCGGCGTGTTCGGAGAAGGGTTGGCTCTTCAGTTGGAAGTGCTCCAGGTACATCAGTCGTTCCTTTCGTGAAGTAGGGATTGAAGTTGAAACAGGATTTCGGGAATCGCGGGCGATGCCGCCTGCGAGAAGGCTTGCCGCAGCAGGCGTTCGTTGACGCGGTCATGCCGGGCGTGGAAGGCGGCCAGGATATCCATCTCGTGGGCCGCCAGGCCGGACAGCCCGCCGCGTCGCCCCAACAGCCGGGCCAAGGCGCCGGCGAAGCCGGTCAGCGACCACGTGTTTCGTTGCCGGGCCGAACGGTAGTCGAGGCCCTGGCTGCGTTGCTGCTGATGCATGGCGTCGTGTTCGGCGCGCAGGGCGTCGAGATAGTGGGGCGTGACGGGGTCGGTCGGCGTCGCGGGCGCCGGTTGCGTGTGACTGCCCCGTTCCCGCTCGTACCGCCTGCCGCGGCCGAGATAGACGTCGGTCGGCGAGTACAATTGCACTTCTTCGAGCGCGGAGAACGGATCGTACTGGACGATCACCTTTTCACCCCGCAGCTTCGGATCGACGGCGAACAGCCGGTTGTCGACGCGGACGTCGGAGTGGTCCACGTCGACCGTGCGGAGCACGCGCTGATGGAAGAAGGTCAGCACGACGCCCAAGTCGACCTGCCGTATCAGGCGCGGTTCTCCGTGAAATCGCTCGTGCGGCGTCTGGCCCGTTTCGCGGTTCACCTCCCGGTGGTACGCCACCTCCAGCCAGGCGGCCAGGGCGCGGTTCAGTTCGTCCAGCGTGAGGATCTGGCTTGCGCGGACTTCGGCTTCGAACTGCGTCTGGCAGGTCCAGAAGAATCGTTCGATGAGTCCGCCCGGCGCCGGCTCGCGCGGCGGGCGGTGCAACAGTTTGATGTTCAGTTGGGCGCACGCCAATTGCAGCGCCTTGGCGTGGTAGATTTTGGCATTGTCGACGTACAACTCGCGGCTGGCGCCTTGGTTTCCCCAGGCGCGGAGCAGGGAATCGATCAGGATGTCGAGGTTCTCGCGAACGTAATATCGGGCCTCGACGATGTACCGGCTATGGCAATCGATCCAGGCGGACAAGTGCGTCTTGATCGCCTCGCCCCGTTGCATCACCAAGGGGCCGTGCTCGAAGTCGCCCAGCCACAAGGCGCCCGGCCGGTCCCGGGTCCAGCGGCAGCGGACCTTCTGCGTGGAAGCTCCCAGCCTCCGCCGCGTGGCCCCTTCGCGCCGCAGATGCTCGTAGAGGGTACTCCGTGGAACGGCGCGGCCGAACTCCCGCTTCAAGATCCGATTGATGACCCTGTCCGAGCGGTAGGGCTGCTCCTTCTTCAGTACGACGGCGCGGGCCAGCAAGTCGGCGTGCTTCGCTCGCGCCTTTCCTCGATCGCTGCGCCGACGGCGGTACAAACCCGGCACCCCTCCATCCTTCAGGCGACGCCACTGCCGACGGAAGGTGCGCACCGAAATGCGTTGCCGCTGTCCGTTGGGCAGGCGACGCTCCTCCTGACTGAGCTGTTGGAAATACCGTTCGCGCTGCGCTTCGGGAATCTCCCCCAAAAGCACGGGGCTCAGCAGCGAACACCAGAAGACGGCCCAGTCCTCATCGTTACGAACCATCGCTTGGACTCCTTGTCAGGAACGAATAACCCGCATCAGAGTCCCAACCTACCTCATCCGAAGCCCGATCTTGTTGCAAAACGGGGGAAAAACTTTTCCGGGAACACGCCCTCCCACTCGGCGGCAAGATGGAGCAGTTGGCGCGATTGCCGAAGCAGCCGCTCCCGTTGCGGGCTGCGGAACTTCTGCGGCGCAACAGCCCCGACGAAGCGATGGCAGGTCGATGTCGGACAGTGCTGCTCAATCAGCCGACGCCCCTCGGCCAGGGCCGCCAATTGGCATCCCAGCCAGGCCAGCATTCGCCAAAGGGTGCTGTGGTCGAAAAGTCCCCTCGCATCTCGGGCTGGCGCGTCCGGCGGGTCTTGGTAGACCCTCGGTCGGCCTTTCGGACTGGCTGTTTCGCGATAACTCTGCCCGTCGTGCTCCAGATAGCTGGCGGAAAGATGCAGCAGGGCCGGACCGGCGTAACGCTTATACGGGAGTACGAAAGTCGGGGTAATCGGTAAAGACGTACCGGCAATTGCAACACCGCCAGCGGGCCAGCCACACGATCACGCACGGCACCGTGTAACCGACGATCAGCCGCAAGCCGCGAGGGCGCACATCATGCGGTTGAAACTGTCCCTTCGCATCACAGCGGGCGCAAGACTTTCGATAACACTTACGAACGGAACTCCGCCGGCGCACCGCGCGGTTGTGTTCCTCAACTTCGCGTACAGTAGTGAGTGCAGGCAGTTCGATACTCATGGCAGCTAGCTTTCTTGTTATGGGAGGGGCGAGGATCGCGCACTACACGGATCTCGTTCCTCCCTTTTTCGCGCGCATACTCCCGGCCCAGCCCAAGACAACGGGCGGGGTTCTACATAGAATCTACCCGGCGGGGTAAGCAGCGGGATACGGGGCGGGGTTCCTTTCCGGCCAACTTAATCCAGACTCCGCCCGGTTATTCCGGTCCCGCAAACCTGGACGCCGCAACACGGTTGCTTCGCATTGGTGGAGTATTGATTATTGACGATGTCTCTTTTCAATCCGTGAAACGTGTCGTCAATTACCTGAAGAACTACCCTTGTTACAAGGAACTTGGATCGGTGCTTGGCCAAGCCAAGACACGAAACCGCATTGTTGCACGAGGTCTATCATTCCTGATTCACCAGGGAGTATGGGCCAAAATTCTTCCTCCGGGAGTGTACTACAGACTGTTCGCTGATCGGCAAACAAGAATGATTGCTCTGAAGAAGACCATGGAGGACCAACGGAATTGGAACTGGCACATTGATGCGTTCTGAGCAACGCCAGCGAGCCCGAGCAAATCAGAGCCTGGGCAGATGGCTGATCTCGCGCGTCAACACAAAGGGCATGGCAGAAGAGCGACGGCAACCAGGTTGCAGGCGCGAGTGCGGCAGGCGACGTGACTCTTAATCCTTGCGTCTTCAAACAGCCCCTGGCTGTCGCCTCAAGCGGCTGAAGTCCGCCAGCCCAAATTGCGCTTTCTCCGCAGATCGCCACAGCCCTCCAGCCTGCCAACGACTACCTCGGGCTCCCGCTAATGCGTGAAGAAGACGTTGTGCATCCGCCAGACGCCAGCTCAAAATGGAGAAAATCGCTCTTTACGCGTATCGGGGAATTTGCGACACTCCGCCCCCTGCAAGCTGTCTCAGGCCCTCTGGGCAGCCTTGGTTCAATTCCCCTTTTCGTGTTTCTCTTGCATGGGAGCCATTTATGAAGAAGGCACAGATTGCCTCACTGGCGGTGCTACTGCTCCTTTCGCACTGGTCGTGGGCCGAAGAGGCGTCTCAGAAAGGCTGGTTTTCTTTCGGCAAGAAAGATCCACAGCCTGCGGCATCTTCTGCGTACCACAGTGGAGGACCCCATCGCACAAGCGAGCAAAGTCCTTCGCTTTGGCAGAAGTTCGAGCAGGATATGGCCCGGCTGAACAACGGGACGAAGCGATTCTTCGCGAAGACGGCCGACGCCCTCACCTGGAAATCCGCCAAATCGGCGCCTCCGCCGCGTCCGCTTCATCCGTGGCAGGTACCGAGCCAACCGAAGCAGAAAAAGAAGAGCTGGTTCACGCCCTTCTGGGCACAGGAGAAAGAAGCCCCGCTTCCCCAGTCTCCGCAGGACTTCGTCGGAATGGAACGCCCCCAAATGTGAATCTCCGAATAAGGATACGCAAGAGTGAACCCAACGCAAAACGGAAACTGGCGCCGGCTCGTCTTCATCGTGTTGGCATCGGCGACACTGGCTGTTGCAGGCTGTTCGCGCGGCCCCATCCTGAAATCGTCGCCCGTGGCGCGCACCCTCAGTACGCCCAGCCAATGGCTGCTCAGCTCTGAAGAGCGCGAGCTTCGCAAGGCCGTGGAAAGCGACAAGTTCCCCGAAGCCAACGAGGACGGCCTCTAAACCCGCAACCCAAGCCGAAGGCGGGAAGCAGAGAATCTGCCATCCGAAATTTGAAATCGCAGATCTCAAATCTGAAATCCCAGATATCAAATCCTCAACCCCACCTTCCGCGTCAGCGTGTCCCCCAGCTTCCAACTTCCAACTCCCAACTTCCAACTCCCAACTCCCAGCTTCCAACTCCCAGCTTCCAACTCCCAGCTTCCAACTCCCAACTCCCAACTCCCAACTCCCAACTCCCAACTCCCAGCTACTCCGAGCGCAGCGAGGCCTCCCCGCGTCCCTGCAAATGCAGCATGAGCACGCTCAGGTCGGCAGGCGTGATGCCACGAATCCGTGACGCCTGGGCCAAATCACCCGGCTGAATACGGCTGAGTTGCTCGCGAGCTTCTGCCCGCAGGTGGTTGACGGCAGCGTAGTCGAACCCGGCCGGAATGGCCCGCTGGGCATAGCGGAGCTGCCGCGCTACCTCGACCTCTTGCCGGGCAACGTAACCTGCATACTTCGCGTCGTTCATAATGGTAACGGCCGTTTCGGAATCGATATCTGCCAGGGCAGGACAGTGAGCTACAACGTCGTTCCACGACGTATCGGGCCGGCGCAACTGCTGTCCGAGCGAGTTCGGACCGATGCGCACCTGCAGGAACAACTGGGTGACCTGCTCGATCTCGGCCTGCTTCTGTTGGAACCGCTGCCAACGCACATTGCCGACGAGGCCAATCTCGCGGCCCAGGGGCGTCAGACGCCGGTCGGCGTTATCGTGCCGCAGTCGCAAACGGTATTCGGCCCGACTGGTGAACATGCGGTAGGGCTCATCCACGCCGCGGGTTACCAGGTCGTCTACCATCACGCCCAGATACGCCTGCTCACGGCCAAGCACCAGTGGCGGCTTTCCGCGTTGTGTAAGTACGGCATTGGCGCCGGCAAGCAGCCCGAGGCCCGCCGCCTCTTCGTAGCCGGTGGTGCCATTGATCTGGCCGGCCAGGAACAGGCCCGAAACGCACTTCGCCTCCAGCGAACGAGAAAGCTGCTGAGGCGGGACGTAGTCGTACTCGATGGCATAGCCGTACCGCAGGATTTCTGCCTGCTTCAATCCGGCAATCTGCCGCAGCATCGCCTCCTGCACGTCGCGTGGCAAGCTGGTGGCCAAACCGTTCAGGTAGAACTCGTGGGTATGACGCCCTTCTGGCTCTAAGAAGAGTTGATGCCGGCCCTTGTCCGGGAACCGAACAATCTTGGTCTCGACCGAAGGGCAGTATCGCGGCCCGGTCGACTGGATTTGCCCGCTGTACATCGGCGCGCGATCCAGGTTATCGCGGATCAATCCGTGTACGGCCTCGTTCGTGTAGGTGATGTAGCAGGGCAACTGGTCGCACTCGATCTTCTCGGTAAGAAACGAGAACGGCTGCGGCTGTTCGTCGCCCGGCTGGCGTTCCGTCCGGCTGAAGTCGATGGTTCGCCCGTTCACTCGTGGCGGCGTGCCCGTCTTGAACCGGGCCACCTCCAGGCCGAGCCGGCGGAGCGCCTGGCTGATACGAACCGTGGTCGGCTCGCCCATGCGGCCGCCGGGCGTCGTCTTCTCGCCCATGTGCAGTACGCCGGCCATGAAAGTGCCGCAGCAGAGCACGACGGCCCGCGCCCGATAGACGACATCGCCTGCCACGCGAACACCCGCCATGCGAAGCGAACCGGGCGCGCCTTCTGTCAGCAGGTCGTCGGCCGCTTCCTGGCGTACGACCAGGTTCGCCTGCTCTTCGCAAACGCGTTTCAGCTCGCGCCGGTAGGCGTCCTTATCGGCCTGAGCCCGGGGTCCCTGCATGGCCGGCCCCTTCCGCCGGTTGAGCACCCGGAACTGGATGCCCGTCCGATCGATCACTTGCCCCATGGCTCCGCCCAGGGCGTCGATTTCCCGGACGAGTTGCCCCTTCCCAACCCCGCCGATTGCGGGATTGCAGCTCATCAGTCCGATCGTATCGAGGTTACTGGTCAGAAGCGCCGTCCGGGCCCCCATGCGCGCAGCCGCCAGCGCGGCCTCAGTACCGGCATGACCGCCGCCAACCACAACCACATCGAAATCGTACGTCCGTTCCATCCGACCATTTTACGCAGCGAGGGCAGGCCCTTCCAAGGGGCATCCCAGATTTCCCCGCCCCCCTGCTCGTACTCGTACTCAGCGCAGCGGTACTCGTACTCGACAAACTGCCACGCCGGCAGTAACCCGTGTTCTCCATCAGTCCCGAAGGGATGCCCCTATATCAGCCCGGGGTGAAGCCGTCGCGAGCCGTGCGAGCGACGCGCAACCCCGGGTTGGCAACAACAGGAAGAACCACAAGCCCAAAGGGCTGGCCTGGGCTGTCAAAAAGTTGGGGTTGACACGGTGTTTGGATAGTGCGATTTCATTCCTTCCACCCGCCGCCAATCCAAAAGTCGCTTGTTACAGTACGATTTCGACTCCCACACGCCGCGCACCACCGGCCACTGATCCGCGCCTATTCGCCGTAGGCGATTCGCACCATAGCCAGGGGTTTCTTTACCCCTGGAAACCATACGCACCACCCCACGTCCCCGTTTATTGCCGGTTGGAACACCCGCGATGTTTTTGCCGCCTGCGGCGGCAAAAACATCGCGGGAATGTGTTGGGGAATGTGGTGCGGCCATGGGTCCTGGGGTAAAGACCCCACGCTACGGTGCTGATCGCCTACGGCGAAAACGCCCGGGGGCGGTGCCTGAACACGCCACGCCCGGCCCCTTTCCTCCCTGTTACATCGTGCACGTTCAAGTCTGGATCAAAGACACAATCCAACCCGACACTCAGCTTGCGCGGCTAGAAGACCTATCGGACCCCAGAACGGGAACAAACCTTGCGCAAAAACCCAAATCGCCGCAACCCCAACTTTTTGACAGCCCAAGGGCAAGCCCTACCGGATATCCGTTCAGAAACTCCCATGAAGGCTCACAGCCGAGACTCAATGCAGCTCCCTGGCCGTTCCATCCAGTCCAGCCCCCCCGCGGCCAACCCGTTGCCGGTCGAACCCATGATTGACCACTGCAAATCGCACTTCACGGCTAGACTAGATCGGACTGCGAGCGTATAAGGAAGGTGGGCCAATTACCGTAACGTCTCATAACAACATCGAAGGGGATTGCGGTGTTTCACAGCTACTTGTTCGGCCGGATAAAGATTGATGATTACATGAACGACATCCGAATTAAGCTCGAGAGTGAGATTGAGGGCATGTCCGATGCGGAGCTCAACCAAGACCTGAATGAGATGTGCGACTATTTCGTGGAGAAACACCGTATTGACGTCCCCGTTCTGAAAGAAGAATACACGGCTGATGCCCCACTGGATAACCCTTATGCCCGCTCTGTCAAGCTCAAGTGCTATATTCCGTTCGAAGGCGACGCGAAACTGTTCGATGTAGCAGCCACTTCACACCCGGTCATTTGCACTCCCTGCCAAGTCGAAGGGCAACACCTCACCGTTGAGGTGGAGGTACATCTCGAATACCCCGATCTCTTTCGGGATGAGATGAGACAGTTCATCACAACGGTGAACGATGGACTGAATACGCTTCGTGAGCAAACACTTCGTTGGGCCAAGCATATTCCGGAATGGGCGACTCAAACAATCAACAAACGAAAGACGGCACTGACCCGCCAAGAGCAATTCCAACAAAGGCTATCCGAGCTCGTGCCGCTTCGTCGACGCGATGACGGTACCGAAAAGATAATCGTGCCAGTTCAACGCAAACCGGCTCCATTGCCGCCTGCTATGAAATCTCCTATGGAGCCGGAACTCCCTATCAGTTCGTACGATGATATCCTGAACATCATTCAAGCAATGGTCCATGTCTTTGAGCGAAGCCCCACGGTGTTTAAACAAATGGGCGAAGAAGACTTGCGCACAATCCTGCTTGTCGCCCTAAACGGCCTGTATGAAGGAGGAGCAACCGGGGAAACGTTCAACGGCACTGGAAAGACCGATATCCTTATCCGTCACGAGGACCGGAACGTCTTCATCGCAGAGTGTCTCATGTGGACGGGCGAGGCAACCTTGCGATCAAAGATGGACGATCAGCTTTTCAAATACGCTATGTGGCGAGATTCGAAGCTGGCACTGCTTGTTTTCAACCGAAACAAAAACTTCACCGACGTCATCAACAAAATGAGGTCGACTGTTCACGGTCACCCACAGTGCGTGGCATCCTTGCCATTCGAACACATGAGCGGAGCGCGCTATGTGTTTAATCGCAAGGATGACGCCCAGCGCCAGTTCACGTTAACGTGCCTTGCGTTTGACGTTCCGCAGTGACTAGGGTACGGCTGGACGGCGTGCAGAGCGCAGGTCAACAAACCCCAACGTTTTCCCGAACTGTAGCGTCTTAGTAGTTCAGAAGCGCCTCGTCAATTGGCCCCACCCCGACAGGTGACAACTTCAAGAACGCGGCCCCTCTCACGCAGATCGGTACCAGATCATACGAGGGTCGCGATCAGATCAGACCACATCTTGACTCTTGGGGTATCTCGTCTCACTTGCCTCCGTCAGTTGTCGGCCTCCGCATCCTCTGCAGCAGGCCAATGGAATGCCCTCAGAATCTTGTGGGCATCGCGGCGAACTTCTTCCCACTCCATGCGATGCTGAAGGGAATCGATATCCCACAGTATGGCATTGTGCTCACCGCTCATTTTGCTGAGCCGCAAGTTCAGTGCAGCAAGGCAAGATCGCTGTTCCGTGGTCAACTGCAGATCGGTACTGCCCAGTGCCCAGCGGCACCAGTTGTCAAAATCATCAGCGATTTCGAAAGGCACATCATAGCCTTTCAAGCGAGCCATTTGTCGATCGGCAGGCAACGCTGCTTGCTGTACTGTCAGCCTTAGCTGAGTCAGGTCGAGACCGGTGATGTCATCCTCCATCGCACCTCCTTAGCAGCAACTTGATTTGCGTGAACCATTATCCTGTAGTCGGCACTACTGCTACTTGTCACTTCAACGTAGTCCACCACGACGCAAGAAGAAGTAGGACTCTTCCCCGCTTGCTTCACGCGTCCCCCGACTTCGTCTGCGGCTGAAAATACCCGGCTGAAATCGGGTGACGGAAGTAGTAGAACTTCCACGCCTGGTAGCCGAGGACCAGCGGAAGGAAGATGCCGACGACGGTGGTCATCACCTGCAACGTCTTCAGGCTGGCCATGCCCTCGAACAGCGTGACTCCCGGCGACATGTAGGGATAGAGGCCCACGAAGCCGGTCGTCATGTATGCGGCCATGACCGCCAGGTTGACCACAAACGCCCACCCGTAGCGGTGCTTCCACAACAGCAGCACCGTAACAACCGGCAGCACGATCACCGCCACTGGCAGTATCCACAACACCGGAACGGCCGTCAGCGCCGCCCCCCGGAACAGCTCCGAGCGCCAATTGAACGCCAGCATCAGGATCGGCGCGATGGCGGCCATGGCAATCGCCGAATAAAGCGCCTCGCCACGCCGGCGGACAACGACGTCGTCCTTCGCCTTGAGGTTCGCCCAGAGAATGCCGCTGGTGCGGAAGAAGGCAATGAAGAACAGCCCTCCGAGAATGCCCGTCTTGCTCAATAGCGCAAGGAAGGACCCGTCGGCCACGGCGTCTGTGCTGGCCTTGAGGAACAGATTGGCAAAACGCACGCCAAGCAGCAGCGCCAGCCCGTAGCTCGATACCAGCCACGCCCAGCCCATGCACCACTGCCACCTGCGACTGTCGTCCTTGTACACCATTTCCATACTCACGCCCCGGATGATGAGCATGAACAACAGCAGGAACAACGCCACGTACAGATGCGAGAAGATTTCGGCGTAGACCAAGGGAAAGGCCGCGAACGTCGCGCCGCCTGCCGTGATGAACCATACCTCGCTACCGTCCCAGTACGGTCCTACCGTATACTGCAGGACGCGTCCCTCCTTCTCGTTGCGCGCCCAACGGAAGATCATCCCTACGCCGCTGGTGAAGCTCTCCAACAGGACGAAGCCCGTCCAGAGAATCGCCAGGAGCACATACCAAAGAATACCCAGCACGTCGTGCAGCATCCGCTATCCCCTGTTCTCAAATGGGTTGTCGATGGGACCGCGTTTGATGAATTTGACCAGCAGATAGTACTCCACCGCCAGGAGTACGGCGTAGAAAATGAATATGCTCCCCAGCGAGAACATCACCTGGGCGGCGGTGACATTCGCCGAGACCGCATTTCGGCTGAGCATCAACCCGTACACCGACCAGGGCTGGCGGCCAACCTCCGTCACCACCCAGCCGAGGATCGTCGCCACCCAAGGCGCCGCCACCAGCCACAGGAAAAGCCGGTTGACGGTGCGGTTCTCTGCATAACTTCCCCGCCACAACAGATACACGCCCCAGCCGGAAAGCACGATGAACAGGAACCCCAGCCCAGCCATGATTCGAAAGGCGTAATGCACCAGCGCCACCACCGCCTTGAAATCCTCGACCATTGCAGGCGTCCAGTCGCGGGTTGCATCCTTGATGCCCACCACCTCGGTCGACGGGTAGTTACCGTACATAATACTGCCCAGCCAGGGGATGGGCAGCAGATCGATATTGCGCTCCTCCGACGGCAGCGGAATCTGAATCAGATGTAACGGCGCCTCGCGCTCCGTCTCCCACACCATCTCGAACGTCGCGGCCTTCGATGGCTGCACCCGGGCCACGTACTGCCCATAGAAGTGCCCAATCACCGGTTGCATCAGCGAGACCCCAAACAGAATGGGCAGTGCGATACGCACCGTTGCCATGAAGAACTCGACATGAGTCTTCCGCAGCAGATGATAGCCGCTCACGGCCAAGAGGAAGAACGCCCCCAGCAGGTACGAAGCCGTGACCGTATGGACCAGCATGAACAACGCATGCGGATTGAACACCAGTTCGCCGAAATCCAACAGCACTACCTTCGAGCCATCCTCCGCCATCGCGTAACCGACCGGATGCTGCATGAAGCCGTTGGCCGTAATGATCCAGATCGCCGACACGTGGACGCCAGCAAAAATCAGCATGGCCGTCACCGCCCGGAGCCGCCGCGAAATCTTGTGACGGTAGAAAATCCAGATGCCTGCAAACGTACTCTCGAGAAAGAACGCCATCAGCGCCTCGATGGCCAGCGGCGAACCGAAGATATCGCCCATGAACTTCGAGTACTCCGCCCAGTTCGTCCCGAACTGAATCTCCATCGTGATGCCCGTGACAATGCCTGCCACGAAATTGATGGCGAACAGATTTCCCCAGAAGTCCGCCTGCCGGCGGTAGACCTCCCTACCCGTCCGCAGGTGAAGAATCTCAAACAGGGTCACGAAGAGGATCAAGCCGATGGTCAATGGCACGATCAGGAAGTGGAATGCAACCGTGAAGGCGAATTGGATACGGCTGAGCAGCAGGACGAGTTCATTCATCTACAATTCCCTGAAAGAGGGACAGGAAACCGGCCGTCTTTTTGCATTCGGGGCTTGCGAAATAGGGCCGAAGGTAACGGTAAGATCGAGAGGCCGGAAAGTCAAGGGGGACAAGAGGGAGGTGTGTGGCAAGATTTCCTGACAATTGGGTGGCACGTCCCTGAGGCACGAAGGGCGTGGTCAACAGGTACCTGAGGTGTCTCCGTGCACGGAGCGGATCCGTATCGCGATATGAGGTCCGGTCAATTCCTCACACCGACGCCCCCCTAACCTCGGAATGCGATGCAGCCCCTTGCTCCAGGCTCACACAAAGCGTATAGTGCTTTAGGTGGGTAGCCGGGCGCTGAATGATCGGGAACGCGGAGAATGAATACGTTTGCGAAATCAAGATCCACCGCTTGAACGGGAGGTGTTATCCAATGCCTGCGATACAGTTTGATGCGGAGTCAATGGCTCAGTGGTATGCCAAGGAACACCGGAAGACAGATCCGGGCGTAGAGGCTGTGCACTACCTGCCCCAAAACGCCGGCGAGCGCGAAATACGCCTTGTCGAAATCAACAACCTTATCGGCGAACGGAACGATTGCGCCCTGGAGCCTATCGATTTCGGCATTGACCGCGGCATGGATACGGAGCACACGTTGTTCGTTCTGGACGTCACGCCCGGCCAATGGCAGCAGATTCAGGCCGGCGAACTCCCCCTTCCTGGCAATTGGTCGCTCGACGCTGAACTCCCTCTATGAGATGAACGGCTATCAAAAGCTCTGGTGGCAACAAGCCAAGTCCGACCACGACACCTTTGTCTTGCTCCGTAGCCAGGGTGTCGAACAATGCCATATTCTCCACTACCTCCAGATGGCTACCGAAAAGATCGCCAAAGCATATTTCTGGCGATCGGATAAACCACCGGCGAAAAGTCACGCCGGGCTCAGGCAGTTTTTGAAGTTCCTGGGGCATACGAGTCCCAGAGATCGTGAACGAATTGCCAACCTGTTTTCCTTTCGTCATTTCAGCGACTTCCAAAACTGGATTCGTGCCGTCCTTCCCATGACCCACGACCTGGAGCGTCTCGCTCCCGACTTGGCCGGCAACGGTCCGAACCCAGAATATCCCTGGCCGCACGCCACTCCCCAGTACGCGCCGGCTCACTACGACTTCCCCGTTTGGGCAACGTTGAAGTCTCACCGCGGCCGCGACTTGATGCGAGTCATCCATATCGCCGTGGAACGATTCCCCGAGTACGCCGATACCTGATCGCCGCAACGTTTCCGGGCTAAATCCAGTGGATCCTCCAATACACTCGTCAACAGCGGAGCAAGCAAAAGGCCAAGGCCAAGCGACCCAATAGACGAGGCTCCCGGCTTGTCCGGGAGAGGTTCACGTTCGCAGCTACACCGCGACATCTCCTGAAACACCTTCCTCTGTCATCCCAGGGCGTTGCTGCCGAAGGCAGCAGCAACGCCCTGGGATCGAGGCTTTTTTGGTCCAATCTTGTAGACTCAAACTGAAAACGCCACCGCCCGGGTTTATCCCGGTGGTGGCGTTTTCAGTTTGAGTCGTATAGCTCGCTGACCATGACTCCAGTTGGACAAACCAGCCAGTGCCCCTTCGATAACCGGGCCCCACCATCGCAGGGAGGCGCATTAGCGCGTCCCCAGCTTCGAGCTTCTGACTTCCAGCTTCCCCCCTATCCGACAGCCAGCAAGGTTGCTCCACTCCGCAGTGTCGTCAATAATGCACCACGATCACGCCTGTACGACTACCGCTACTACATCCGAAAGACCGGCTATGCGAAACATCCTTTGTGTGCCCCACGGCACAATCTTGCGACTGGTCTTTGCTTCCGTCGTCCTGCTTGCCGCATCGGTGGCCTGGGCTCAACCCCCGGAAGCACGGTTCGCTGCCATGTCTGCCGAACAGCGGCAGGCGTACGAGACCGAGGTCCGTGAGGCCTACCGTAGCGGCGATCGCTCCGCAGAGACCATGAGGAAGATTGCCGACCTGGCCCTGTTCCCCCCCAAGCTCAATACGTCGCCGCTGCCCGATTACGCGTATCGAACGACGAGGGCGCCACCTGGAAGGGCGGCCTGATGCTCGACGAGCGAAACGGTATCTCCTATCCCGACAGTACCCAAACAGACTGAGCAAAGCGACCATGGCAGGCAGCAGCTTGCTCCTAAGGGACGGCCCAAAAACAACTTCCTCATTTGCTGATCGATGTGCTCGCGCCAAAGGCTGGGTTCTTCATTCCCCAACCCGTCAAGTGTCGCCTGCCTGGAATCTGCCTCGCCACCAATCGGAACGTGATCCGTCCGCGCGCCCCCCCTGGATGATCACGCCGGAGGGAGGTATCGTGAGGACCAAACGCATTTCGCAGGTGGGATTCATGCTTCGTAATACATTTGTGCATCTCCCCGGCGTCGGCCCCGTCCGAGAGCGAACGCTATGGACGCAAGGCATCCTCGACTGGGACTGCTTCCTGGCGGCTGCCGAGGAAAGGCGCCTTCCCAAGAAGCTCCGCGAATCGGCCGCGCCAGTAGTTCGCCAGTCGGTCGAGGCCGCGGCCGGGGGCGATGTGCGGTTCTTCGGCGGCCGACTTCCGGCGCGGGAGACGTGGCGGCTCTATCCGGAGTTTGCCGGGCAGGTGCTGTTTCTGGACATCGAGACGACCGGCCTTTCTCCCTACTACGACCAGGTCACCACCATCGGCGCATTGGGCGGTGGCAAGCTGGCCCTGTTCATCAACGGGGTCAACTTGGACCAGTTCCCGGCCTACGTCGCCCAGTTCCCGCTACTGGTCACGTTCAACGGCAGCCAGTTCGATGTGCCGTTTCTGCGGTCGCATTTCCCCACGGCAAGGCTGGATCAGGCGCACATCGACCTCCGGTTCACGCTCAGTTCGCTCGGGTACCGCGGCGGCCTTAAGGCCATTGAAAGAAGTCTGGGACTCAGCCGGGATCAGGCCATCCAGGGTGTCGATGGTTTCGAGGCCGTTCGGCTCTGGCACTGCTGGCGACGCGGCGACCGCCAAGCACTCAGGAAGCTGGCCTTCTACAATCTGACCGACGTTGTGAACATGGTGGAACTGGTCGAAATTGCCGTGCAGCGCAAGACGCACCTCGCCGCACATCCCAGCCAAGAGGCCCTTTCCAACCTGCCGACATCATGGCGGTTTGATTCCCAATCCCTCGCAACCTGGCTGGACGAACACCTGGAGGCAAGCTGACCATGCCACAGCCGAAGGAAGCAGACAGGATTGTCTACATCCTCCGCCGCGAGACCCAGTGCGGGCGGTGCAACCGTGAATTGTGGCAGAAGGAGTTTGTTTGCCTGACCGGCGGCGAGGCGCTATGTCTGGACTGCGCCGGACTGGCCCATCTGGAATACCTGCCGGCCGGAGACACGGCCGTCACGCGCCGGGCGTCGAAATACTCGGACCTGCACGTCGTGGTCATGAAGAAATCGGCCGCCCGCAAACGTTCGGAGCGGCAGGGCATTCTGGCCGAGCCGGATGCCATTCGCCGGGCGGAGGCGGAATCGGCTGCGGACGCCGAGAAGCGTGCCCAGCAGCAGGCGAAGGCCGCCAAGCGGCGTGAGAAGGAAGACCAGCTTTACATTGCGGCCTTCACCGAGGCGGTCCTGAAGCAATTCCCCGGCTGCCCACCGAAAAACGCCCAGCAGATCGCCGCCCACGCCTGCCAGAAGTACTCGGGCCGCGTCGGTCGCACGGCCGCTGCCAAGCAGTTCGATGCGAACGCCGTCCGCCTGGCGGTAGTCGCCCACATCCGGCACACGCACACCAACTATGACCGGCTACTCGCCCGCTACGGAGACCGGTCGCTGGCCCGTGACGAGGTGCAAGCCAAGATCCAGAAGGTCCTGTGCAAATGGGTACAACGTTAAGCCTTCAACTGCCGGATTCCATACACAGGTAATTGAAACAGTGTGCCGAGCAAGAAGGCATTTCACTGAACCAGTTCATTGCCACCGCCGTAGCCGAGAAGCTCGCATCCTTGGCAACCATGGACCGTCGAAGGCCACCGTGCGGGCTTGTCCCGCCGGAGCCATGGTCGCCCGGCTACAGGAAGGTTACCCGTGATTTATTCGTCTGCGTATCGCCGCCTCCGGCGGCGATACGCAGACGAAATTGGGGAATCTGGGGACCGCATTAGCCAAACAGACCACCGCTCCGGCCGGACAAGCCGGCACGGTGGCGTCCAAGGCTTGTGCAGAACACCGAGCGACATGTGCGTACGGCAGGATATTCCGGCGCGCTTGAGTTGAGCATGCGAGCACGTGCCGACATGGAATCTGGCCAATACGCCCCCCACCCGTTCGCTTGCCAACCGTTTACCAGGGAAGTACACTGAGGGCCATCGGTCAGGTTTCCACAGCTTGAAGACACCCACCCATTCACCCCATCCAACGGTTCCAGCCATGATCGCCAGACACGCCTTGTTTCTTGCCGTTTGCCTGCTGACCAGTTTCGGCCAGATGTCGTTTGCACAATCGGAACCTCCTGCGGCCTTCCTGGCCAAGGATGGCAAGACTTCTTATGTGATCGTCGCCGCCGATGAAGAACCGCAAACGGCCGCGACGGGACAAATCGCATCGCTTGAGTTGAAAGACCACCTGGAAGCCATGACCGGCGCCGCGTTTCCCGTGGTGAAGGAATCGGTGTTCGACGGGCAATCGCCTGCCCTGTACGTCGGGCGGACCCGGTTCGCGGAAGCCAATGGGGTCGCGTTCGATGCGCTGGAGCAGGAGGCGTGGCTGTACAAGACAGTTGGCGAGAACCTGATCCTCTCAGGCGGCAAGACCGGAACCATCTACGCCGTGTGCGAGTTCCTCGAGCGTGAGTTGGGCTGCCGCTGGTTCACCTTCGAATCTTCGTGGACGCCCTCGCTGCCGGAAATCCAGTTCAAGGCATGGAATCGCAGCGGGAAGCCTGCGTTTCGGCACAGGGATTTGTACGTCCCGCACTGGTCGCTGGGACTGACCGGCGAGCGGAATCGGGACTACCTGCGGTTCATCAAACGCAACCGCGGCAACCAGATGGATAGTCCGCTGCGCATGTCGCATCGGCCGGGAACGTGCCACACGTTCTACCAGTACGTCTCCTGGGAGAAGCTATTCGACACCCATCCCGAGTACTTCTCGATGAACGAGAAGGGCGAACGGTTCCATGGCCCGAACATGCATTCGCAAGGGCAGCTCTGCCTGAGCAACCCGGAGGTGGCCGACGTGATGCTGGCCAAACTGCGCGAGTTCATCGCGGCGGATCGCAAGGAACTGCCACGGGATAAGTGGCCGGTTGTCTACGACATCTCCCAGAACGACAACTTCCCCTACATCTGCAAATGCCCCGCCTGCACGGCTATCACGGAGCGGGAAGGTTCCGAATCGGCCCTGACGCTGACGTGCATGAACAAGGTCGCTCGCGAAATCGCCAAGGAGTATCCGGAGATCATCATCCAGACGTTTGCCTACGTCTCGACCGAATGCGCCCCGAAGACCATCCGGCCGGAGCCCAACCTGCTGATGCGCTGGTGCGACCTATACACGCGAAGCGATTGCTATCGTCCGATCACCAGTCCCTTCAATGCCTCGCGCAAGCAGCAGCTTGACGGGTGGAAGGCGGTCGGCGCGAACGTCGCCCTCTGGGACTACTGGAACATGGGCATCCTCAAGGGCCCGTACTTCAAACCGCCGCGCGTCGAGACGATGGTGGACGCCATCGCGCCCGATCTGCGATACTATCGCGACGCAGGCGTGATTTCCTATTTCGCCGAGGCGGAATCGAACCTTCACGTGAACCCGCAGAATTTCCACGACCTGCACATCTGGCTGGGCTACCAGATGCTCAACGATCCGGATCAGGATGAGCAAGCACTGATCAGCGATTACATGGCCAAGCATTACGGTCCGGCGTCCGGGCCGATGACCGCGTTTCTGGCCGATCTGCGGCAGGCGGTCGCCTCGGAGAAGAAGGCGTTGGTCTACATTTCCAATCCGCGCCGCGAATACCAAACGCCGGAGTTTCTCGCCAAGGTGATTGGGTATCTGCGAGAGGCCCAGAAGGTCGCCCCGGACGGAACCCCGTTCCGCTTGCGGGTGAACAAGGAGCTGATCACGCCGTTGGCGGTGATTCTTCACAAGCCGGAACTCAACCCGGGACTCGACCGCGTGGAGACGCTCAAGGAATACGAGTCGCTCCGAAGCCAGCAGATCGAAGCGTACTGCAGCCCGGAGAAACAGGTGTCATTCAAGCAGGTTCTGGCCGAGGACATCGCGAGCCTCGGCGGGCAATAGCTGGAAACCGGCGCGCCGATCGGTGATCCTGACAGGCAAGACAATCGGCACGCGCCGCCAGGCCCTGCAAAATCACGCTACTCAGAGGGAGTAACGATGAACAAAACCTTTCCATTCAGCCGTACCGTGAATTCCCCGGTTGCCAGGGGTATGGCCCGCACCGCCCTTCTTCTGGCAGGGCTCGTGACCTTCACCTGCGTAGTTACGGCAGCGGAGCGCCACGAAAACGCCACGAAACGTCCCAACATCTTGTTCGTCTTCTGCGACGATCACGCCTGCCAGGCCATTAGCGCGTATCAGTCGGTCACTCCTTACGGGCTGAAGTTGAACGAAACGCCCAACATCGACCGGCTTGCGCAGGAGGGGATGCGGTTCGACAACTGCTACGTCACCAACTCGATCTGCGGCCCGTCGCGCGCCGTGATCCAAACCGGCAAGTACAGCCACCTGAACGGCTTCTGCTGCAACGGCAATCGTTTCAACGGCGACCAGCAGACGTTCCCCAAGCTTCTCCAGAAAGCCGGCTACCAGACGGCAATTGTCGGCAAATGGCACCTTGCCACCGATCCGCAAGGTTACGACTACTGGGAAATCCTGATCGGGCAGGGGCCGTATTACAACCCGCCGATGATCCGCAACGGCCGGCGAGTATCGCACACCGGCTATACGACCAACATCATTACCGACCTTGCACTGGAGTGGCTCAAGACGCGGCGCGATGCGGACCGGCCCTTCATGCTCATGTACCAGCACAAAGCGCCACACCGCAACTGGCAGCCCGGCCCCGATTGGCTGACCAAGTATGACGACACGACCATCCCGGAGCCGGATACCCTCTTCGACGACTACTCGGGCCGCGGCACGGCGGCGAAGACGCAAGATATGTCCATCGCCGAGACAATGACTCCCAGCGACCTGAAGCTCGTCCCGCCGCGCAACCTCACCCCCGAGCAGGCGGCAGCCTGGAACGCCGCCTACGAGCCGAAGAACGAAGCCTTCGAGAAGGCCGGCTTGCAGGGCAAGGACCTGGTGCGGTGGAAGTACCAGCGGTACATGAAAGACTATCTCCGCTGTATCGCGGCGGTCGACGACAACCTGGGCCGCGTCTTGAAATACCTGGATGATACGGGACTTGCGGAAAATACCGTGGTCGTGTACAGCTCCGACCAGGGGTTCTATCTCGGCGAGCACAACTGGTTCGACAAGCGATGGATGTATGAAGAGTCGCTGCGCACTCCGCTGATTGTCCGCTGGCCGGGCGTCGTTGCGCCAGGGAGCACCAACCGCGATATCGTGTCGAACTTGGACTTCGCGGAGACCTTCCTGGATATGGCCGGCGTAGACGTTCCCGGCGATATGCAGGGCCGCAGCCTGGCGCCGCTGCTGAAGGGCCGAACGCCCGACGACTGGCGCAAGACGTTCTATTACCACTACTACGAGTACCCCGCCGTGCACAGCGTGCGGCGGCATTACGGCGTGGCCGATGGCCGCTACAAGCTGATCCACTTCTACCCGCATCCCTGGGATCCATCGCCCATCGACGAATGGGAGCTGTACGACCTGAAGACCGACCCGAAGGAACTGCGTAGTGTTTATGGCGATGCGAAATACGCCGAAGTCCAGCAGCGACTCGAAGAGGAACTGAAGCGGCTCCGCCGCGAACTGAAGGTCCCCGCCACGGATCCGCCGCAAACCGCGCGCGGACGCGCCCAGAAGACGAAACACGCACAGAAGAAGTGACCGGCGGGACACTCGCTGTTTCTGAAATCTGAAACGTGAAGTGGGACAATCACTTCTTGTCGCGTTTCAGCTCAAGTGTTGCCCAGAGGCTGGGGTCTTCGTCGTAGGGCAGCGGTGCGCCGGCGGCGAAGGTCTGGGCGCCCAGCTCGCGGTCTTTCACGGCGTATTGAAAGCCAAGCCGGGGATGCTCCTCGGGATCGAACCCGGTCAAGGCATCCGCCGGAATGAACGCGTCGAGCCGATACCCCTTCGGACCAAGCGATGCAACCAGCTCCAGTTGCTCTGGCGGAATGGCCCGCGCGTTGGCCTGCGCCCGATGGATCGTCACGGCGCCGGCGACCGGTCGGTCGTACTTCGCGCCGCCGCCGGCGGGAAGGAAATACAGGGCGTGGCAGAAGCGGGTGGCCCGATGCACATCGTGCACGTCGCGCGTATCGATCCACAAATGCAGCCCGTCGCTGTCGTCCGGTTGCTCGTGGCGACACCACGGTTTCACCCGCTTCGAATCGACAATCACGGTGAAGGCCAATCCCTGGCTACTCCAGCCCGCGCGGACGTCGGCAAAGGAGGAACGCCCCTCCAGGTCGGCCAGGGACGGCAAGCTGTACGATGCGTCGAGCCCGGCGCCTCGCTTCGTCCACAGCTTCGCGCAGTAACGGCACGGCGCGGCGAATCGAAACAGGAACCGTTGCGGCAGAAGAATCTCGCTCATGAAAGTCTCTTCGTAATCGTTCAGTCACGTATCGTCCAGCGGCAAGTTCAGCGAACCGCCAACCGAAAACCATTGATAGTACGGCAACGCCCTGCGGCGTAGGGAGGAACCGGGCCGCACGCATTGTCTAGGGATCCGGCGTCTTGACGGCGTCCAGGTGCTCCTTGAGGAAGCCGGGCACGTCGCCACGGCTGAGGTCGTTCTTGTTGCGGAATCGGAGATGGACAACATCGGTGTCCCCGCCGCTCCCATCGATTCTGGGCAGATGCCCCAGTTCTCGAATCTGCCCCTGGGTGAACCGCTGCTTCGGGCCAGTCAGGTGGAGGCACACGGCATCGCTCTTCTTCGTTTGGACGGCCGCCCACGCCTCCTGCCGGCCAGGTACGTGCACCGGCACAACCTGCTTGTTCGTCCAGTTGAAGGTCGCGTCCGGCGCGGCATCGCGCAACATCTGGAAGACCGATTCCAGCACCTCAACGTCCCACTTGGGCGTTTTTCGGGCCGAAAAGCCCCGCCGTGCGAAATGCCATTTCTCGCCGAGTTGTTTCCACGGATGCAGGATATCCGACTGCTGCTCGACTCGCGTGCAGAAGTCGGCAAACCCCTGCACCGCTTCGTCAACGAACTGCCAGAACTCCGGCCGGTCGATCTCGGCATAGGAGTGCACCTTCAGATCGATCTCCTGCCAGGGCCCTTGCAACTTCTGGACCTTCACTCGCGGTTCGCGGCCGTACAGAGGCAACTCCGGCATGTCGTTCAAGGGCTTCAAATCAAGCCTCGAAACCAATTCGTAGGCCTGGAAGGCATTCCGTGCCGTGCGGAACTTCATTTTCAGCAGCCATTCCTCCCCGGTAATGGCATGGAAGAACCAGCCGTCGGCCTTCTTCGCGGCGCGGATTTCCACAATCGTTCGGTTCTGCCAATCCGTTTCGCTGAACAGTTCGGCGCGCTGCTGGATTCGATCAACGGTCTCGGCCAGGATGCGGCCGTCCCATCGGCACGGACTGCCGTTCCGCGCCGTCCGTTCCACGCAGTGCCATCGGCGGCCGTCGACTTCCCACGGCGGCTTCGTCTCGGCGCCCACCTCGGTAATGTCCAGATCGTCGTCCAGCTCTTCCAGGTCGGCGTTGAAATCGTACAGGACCCGCTTCTCGTGCGGACCGGCGGCCAGAATCGGGGCGAGCATTTCGGCCGTATAGGATCGCCTTGCCGGCGGGGGCGCATCGACCGTCTTCCGTGGCGACCGGGCGGCCTTCCTCTTCGTCTTCCTGGCGGTCTTCGCACCGTCGCCCTCGAATCGGGCAACCAGGTCTTCCGGGGTTCCGGCCGCAACGACGTAACCGCCGTCTTCACCGGCCTCGGGCCCCAGATCGATAACCCAATCGGCCGTCTTGACCACGTCGAGATTGTGCTCGATCACCACAACCGTATTGCCCAGATCGACCAGCCGGTTCAATACATCGAGCAATTTGCGGAGGTCTTCAAAATGCAGGCCGGTCGTCGGCTCGTCGAGCAGATAGAGCGTGTTGCCCGTGTCGGGGCGGGAGAGTTCGGCGGCCAGTTTCACGCGTTGTGCTTCGCCGCCCGAAAGGGTCGGCGCCGGCTGGCCCAGGGTGATATAATCGAGTCCCACGTCGCACAAGGTCTTCAGAATGCGGCGGATTTTGGGAATCTGCCGGAACAAACGCAACGCCTCGCCGCACGACATGTCGAGCACGTCGGCAATCGATCGGCCGCGGTAACGCACCGCGAGTGTCTCGGCATTGTATCGCCGGCCGTGGCACTCGGGGCATTCGACCCAGACGTCGGGCAGAAAGTGCATTTCGATCTTCAGTTGCCCATTGCCTTCACACTTCTCGCACCGGCCGCCGGAGACGTTGAAGCTGAAGCGCCGCGCCGTGTAGCCCCGCAGTTTCGATTCCGGCAGTTGGGCAAACAGTTCGCGAATCAGGTCGAAAGCACCCGTGTACGTGGCCGGATTCGACGTTGGCGTCTGGCCGAGCGGCTGCTGGTCGACCCGGATGACCTTATTGATGCGATCGATCCCGTGGATTCCGTCGTGGGCGCCCGGAATGGTCGCCGCACGGTGCAGCAGCCGGGCAAGCGACTTGTAGAGTACGTCCTCGACAAGCGAACTCTTCCCCGAGCCGCTGACACCGGAAACCACGGTAAAGGTTCCCAAGGGGATGGGCACGTCGATGTTCTTCAAATTGTTCTGCCGGGCCCCGCGCACTTCGAGCCAGCCGCCCGGCGCGCCCATCTCCATGGTGTCGTCCCGTTGCCCGGTCGTGTTGACGCCATTCATGCGACGATTCGTCGGTACGGCAATGGCCTTCTTGCCGCTCAGGTAGGGGCCAGTCACCGAATCGCGCTTGCGAGCAACGCCTTTCGGCGTACCGCTGGCCACGACCTCGCCGCCCTGCCGGCCTGCGTGCGGGCCGAAATCGAGCAGCCGATCGGCGCTGGCAACCACTTCCCGATCGTGTTCAACCACCAGGAGCGTATTGCCGAGATCGCGCAGCCGGCGCAAGGCGTCCAGCAGCCGGCGGTTGTCGCGCGCGTGCAGGCCGATCGTCGGCTCGTCGAGCACATACAGGACACCGCAGAGACCGCTGCCTACCTGGGCAGCCAGCCGAATCCGTTGCATCTCGCCTCCGGAAAGCGTAGGCGCAGCACGGCCGAG
Source organism: Thermoguttaceae bacterium (assembly GCA_040772845.1). GTDB lineage: Bacteria > Planctomycetota > Planctomycetia > Pirellulales > Thermoguttaceae > PWXP01. The sequence continues at coordinate 325,121 of JAXGXG010000001.1, read as the reverse complement.
TGTCAGATACTCCAACCCGACGTCCACCAGGAACTGGGCCCGATTGCGAATCTCCTGGATGACCTCGCCTGCAATCTGCCGGTCGCGATCCGTCGGCTGCCACGCGGCCAGTTCTTTACACAATCGGCCGAGCGGCATACGGCAGTAGTCGTCAATGGTGCAATCGCGGAATCGCACCGCGGCAGAAACATCCCGCAACCGGCTGCCGGCACACGCCGAGCATTCCACTTCATCGACGAACTGCTCCAACTTGCCGCGCAGCGCCGGCGACAGCCGACTCGCCTCGGCCAGTGCGGGGTACAGCCCCTTGTACTGGAACTGCAACCCTGGCGCCGCGCCGTCGTCGACGACAAGCCACTTGTCGCCCGTTCCATGCAGAATGAGTCGGCGGTGGCGCGCCGAAAGTTGGTTGAAAGGTACGTCGCCAGGCACGCCCGTTCCACGCGAAAACGCGGCGACCATGGCATCGAGCAGCGGACTCCCCGGCTGGGGCCACAGGGCCACGGCCCCGGCGGCCAGCGACAGCTCGGGATCGCGCAGAAGGGCCGTCGGATTGGTTCCGGTCTGGATGCCCAGTCCCTGACACTCGGGACACCAGCCAAGAGAGCTGTTGAACGAAAAATGGTGCGGGGAAAGGGGCTCGAAACTCCGGCCACATCGCTCGCAGTTGAAGTGCTGGCTGTGCGTCTCGACCGGCCACTGAGACTCCGGCATCTCCTCGTTCGGCTCGACCACACGCAATACGCCTTTCCCCAGCGAAAGCGCCGCTTCCACGCTCTCGGCAATGCGCGACCGTGCATCCTGCCGTACCGTCACTCGGTCGGCGACAACCTCCACCTGGTGATTCCGACGCCGGTCGATCGCCGGCGGATCGTCCAACGAATGCATCTGGCCATCCACACGCACCCGCAGATACCCGCTGGCGCGAAGATCGTCCCAAATGGTCTCGTATTGCTCTCCCACACGCACCTGGATGGGCGCCAACAGAACCAGCCGGGTCTCCTCAGGCCGGTCCAGCACCTTGGCAATGATCTCGTCGGCCGTTTGCGTACCGACCGGCACATCGCAGTCGGGGCAGTAGGGCGTGCCCAGCCGCGCCATGAGGATTCGCAAATAGTCGTAAATCTCGGTGACCGTTCCCACCGTACTGCGAGGCGAGTGCCCGAGGTTCTTCTGCTCGATGGCAATGGCAGGCGACAGGCCCTCGATATGCTCGACGCTGGGCTTGGGCATTTGGCCAACGAACTGCCGGGCGTACGAACTGAGGCTCTCGACATAGCGACGCTGGCCCTCGGCATAGATCGTATCCATGGCCAGCGACGTCTTGCCGGAACCGCTCGGCCCGCAACAGACCGTCATCTTGTCGCGAGGAATCTCGACGTCGACATTTTTGAGATTGTGCTGCCTCGCACCGCGCACCACGATCGTCTTGGCCAGGTTTGCCTTTCTCGACGCCTGCGACGAACCGCCGGATACCGATGCCGAAGGTATTGCATCGGGTCGGCCGGCCGCCTTGTTCAACATCGGCCGCAAAGCAATGCCCGTGTGAGAGCCGGGCTGCGCAGCAATCTGTTCGGGCGTCCCGGCGGCAACAATCTGCCCGCCGCCTTTACCGCCTTCAGGCCCCAGATCGATAATCCAGTCGGCCGTCTTGACCACCTCCAGGTTGTGCTCCACGACAATCACCGTATTGCCTGCTTCGACGAAATTGTGCAATACGCGAAGCAGCAGTTCAATATCGGCGAAATGGAGTCCGGTCGTCGGCTCATCGAGCAGGTAGAGCGTCTTTCCCGTGCTCCGCTTGACCAGTTCGCGTGCGAGTTTGACGCGCTGGGCCTCGCCGCCCGAAAGCGTGGGCGAAGGTTGACCCACTTTCATGTAGTCGAGGCCGACGTCGTGCAACGTTTGCAGCCGATGTGCAATCTTCGGAATATTCTGGAAATGATCGAGTGCTTCCTGGATGTCCATCTCCAGCACGTCGGCAATCGACTTCCCCTTGTAGCGAATCTGGAGCGTCTCGCGATTGAACCGATGTCCTTCACACACGGGGCAGGTAACCCAGATATCGGCCAGGAAGTCCATTTCCAGCCGGTTTGAACCATTGCCTTCACACCCTTCGCAGCGCCCACCTGCAACGTTGAAACTGAATCGGCCCGGCGTATAGCCCCGCTTCTTCGAATCGGGGAGCTGGGCATACAGGCGGCGGATTTCATCGAACACCTTGATGTACGTGGCCGGATTGCTGCGCGGCGTCCGTCCGATGGGCGACTGATCGATGGCAATCATCTTGTCGAGGTGTTCGAGCCCCTCGATCGCATCGTGGTCGCCGGGATTTCCAAGGCCTGCATTCAGGTCGCGGCGCAGCGCTTCGACCAGGATATCGCCCACCAGAGAACTCTTGCCCGAACCGCTTACGCCGGTAATGCAGACAAACGCACCCAAGGGAATTTCGACGTCAACGTTCTTCAGATTATTGTGACGGGCGCCGCGAACCACGAGCTTTCGGCCATTGCCTTCCCGGCGCGACGACGGGATGGCAATCTGCCGCTCGCCGCTGAGATACTTGCCGGTGAGACTACCTGCATTTGCGGCGACCTCCTTCGGCGCACCATGAGCGACGATGTGCCCGCCGCGCACGCCGGGGCCGGGACCGAAATCGACCATATAGTCGGCGGCCACCATCGTGTCTTCATCGTGCTCCACCACAACCACCGTGTTGCCTTGATCGCGCAACCGGACCAGCGTCTTCAGCAATCGATTGTTGTCGCGCGGATGCAGACCGATCGACGGTTCATCCAGAATGTACAGAACGCCGACCAGTCCGCAACCGATCTGACCTGCCAGGCGAATTCGCTGCATCTCGCCCCCGGCCAAGGTAGGAGAGGTCCGATCGAGTGTCAGGTAGTCCAAGCCGACGTCGGCCAGGAATCCCAGCCGGCCGCGAATCTCCTTGACGGCTTCAGCAGCAATCTTCTCGCCCGTTTCGTCCAGCTTCAGCTTGATGAAGAAGTCGCGAGCCTCGGAGACCGGCAGCGCACACAGCCCGGGCAGAGACCGCTCTGGCGCATCGGCAAACGACTCGGCAAGCGACGTGAGTGTTACGGCTCTTGCCTGCGAGTTCAAACGTTCGCCATGGCAGGCGTGACACGGCACCACGCGCATGTATTTTTCGAGCATGCGCCGTTGCGGCCGGCTTTTGCTGTTGCGATACTGAGTCAACAGCCGCGGGATGATCCCTTCCCAGGTTCCACCCCACTTGTGACCCGACGGACCACCTCGCCACGTATACGTGATGTGTTCGTCTCCCGTTCCCCAAAGCAATCCTTGGCGGACGCGGGGATCGAGTTCCTCCCAGGCGGTTTCCAGCGCGGCGCCCGGCGGCAGCTCGAACCGCCGCTCCAGATTCTCGGCAACCCCGCTGTAAATGTGGCGTTTCCATCGCCCCAAATCGCGCCATCGCCCCAGCAGCTCGATCGCCCCCTGCTGAAACGACTTCGTTGGGTCCGGCGCCAGCCGATCCGGATCGAACGAATAGATTTCACCAAGCCCGCTGCACGCATCACACATCCCCTGAGGGCTGTTGAAGCTGAACATCTGGGGACTCGGCGGCTCGAAACTCACCCCGCAGTCGATACACGCATACTCGGCCGAAAAACGCAGATCCCTATCACCCAACGCCGATGGTTCAGAGGGTGCAGGCTCGGAGGAAGACGCCAGGGGCGAGGCGCCGGCCGCTTCCTCGGCGGCACGGCGCTGCGCGTCCTTGTCGGCCGCGACGATCAGATTCCCACTGCCGACACGCAAGGCCGTCTCTACCGCCTCGGCCAATCGGCCTCGGATGCGCTCCCCGATGGTCAGCCGATCGACCACCACTTCAATATCGTGCCGCATCTGCCGGTCCAAATGCAGATCGCCGCCAACCGACACCACCTGCCCATCGACCCGGGCACGGGCAAACCCTTGCCGCATCAAGTCACCGAGCAGGTCGCGATACTCTCCCTTCTGCCCCCTGACGACAGGGGCCAGCACAAGCAGCCGCGTACCCGCCGGCAATGCGGCAATCCGATCGATGATCTGGTCGCGACTCTGGGCCGAAAGTTCTCGTCCGCAATGGGGGCAATGGGCCGTACCGACACGTGCATACAGGACGCGTAGATAATCGTAGATTTCGGTGATCGTCCCCACCGTGGACCTAGGGCTTTGCCCCCCGGTCTTTTGGGAGATCGAAATCGATGGACTCAGGCCGGCGATCAGATCGACATCCGGCTTGGGCATCTGGCCGAGAAACTGCCGGGCGAAGCTGGAAAGGCTCTCTACATAGCGTCGCTGCCCCTCCGCATAGAGGGTATCGAATGCCAGGGAACTCTTTCCGGATCCCGAGACCCCGGTGAGACAAATCAACTGATTCCGGGGCAAAACGAGGTCCACATCGCGCAAATTATGCTCGCGCGCGCCGCGGACCAGTATATCAGAAACGCCCATAAATCCCCGTCTGGCGTTGGTGTTGCTTGCGAAGCATTGGATGACGAACCTTGCATTCTAGAGGGGCATCCCGGGGGCCGACAAGGCCCAACCCCATATTAAGTCTAACGAAACCGGAAGAACCGGCCGATTCGATACAAGGGGTACAACCTGAATAATCGTTATATTCATGGGAATCGCGGGATCCGTTCGGGTCAAAAACTCATCTTAAGGGGGGAGTCATGGCTGCTGGCGTCAAACGTCTGCTCCTGGGTGCGGCATTCTGTGGTCTTTTACTGGGCGTAACCGACGCCACTTTCGCTCAGGGCGAAATCTACAACACGGTGCTGCCTGTCCCCCAGGCACTCAAAGAAGCCGTCTACCCGTTCACCATGCCGTTCACCAATCTGGTCAAGATGACCCGGTGGAATTGGGATACGTGCGAGCCGGACTGTCTGGATTGCCAGCGGGCATGCTGCCCTTGCGGCCCCGACGGCAATTTCTGGGCGCGCGCCGATTACCTCCTTTGGACGACGGCCGGGGCGCGAGTTCCCGCCTTGGTCAGCAGCGGCGCGACCAGCGACCCGGTTCCCAATACCATAACTCTGTTCGGGGACGGGAGATATACCGACGACATTCGTCACCAATACCGCTTCCGACTCGGCCACTGGTTCGGCGACTGCCGCCGTTGGGCCATTCAGGCCGACTGGCTCGATCTGGGGCAGAATAGTTCGGAATACTCGGCCAGCTCCACGGGAGACCCTATCCTCGCACGTCCCTTTTACGACGTGTTGCGCGAGATGGATGCCGTGCAACTGATCGCTTATCCAGGCGAAGCGGAGGGAAGTGTCGATGCCCGCGTGTCCAACCGCTTCTATGCCGTCGGCGCCGGTCTGCGACGCAATCTGCTGTGCCGTGCTTCCTGCTGCGGCGATTGCGATACCGACGGGGCCCGACTCGACCTGATCGGCGGATATCGTCATTACCATCTCCGCGACTCTGTCGGAGTGACGGAGAATATCACCCTTACGGCCGGAAGCGGCGGCCATCCCGCCGGCACCGTGTTTGATGTTCGAGATTCTTTCGAGTCCCGCAATGAATTCCATGGCGGCGAGATCGGACTGGTCCTCCAGCGGTTCCGCGGTCGCTGGTCGTTCGAAGCCATGGCCAAACTGGCCATGGGCGGCTGCCGCCAGACGGTAACAATCAACGGGCAGACGATCATCACGGAACCCAATGTGGCATCGGTCACGCACACCGGCGGGTTGCTCGCCCTGGAGGACACGAACATCGGTACGTATCGGCGAGACGGCTTCGCCGTCATCCCCCAGTTCGGATTCGAGGTGGGCTACCAACTGACCGACCATTCGCGCGTCTACGCCGGCTACGATTTCCTGTTGTGGACCGGAGTAAAACGCGCCGGCGACCACATCGACACGAATGTGAACACCTCGTACATGCCGCCCGCCACCAGCCCAGGCGGCGCAGCCGTGCCGGCCTTCGCCTGGCAGAACGCCGACTTCTGGGCCCAAGGCCTCAACTTCGGCTACGAGATCCGCTTCTGAACGTTCTGCGTATAGCAGCAACGCTCTCCGGTCATTGCCCCGCGCAGCCCAGTCCCCGGTGACCTCCCTGCAGTTTCGCCGAAGAATCCGCGCGGCCAGGAAATCCTACCCTCACCCCCTGGCGCGCATCGGGTGTGGTTGGCGAACCCAAGGGAATCGGGTACGATGTTGCGTCTGAGAGGCTGTCCGAAAAGGGGAATTGGCTCCCGCATGTTGGGGTTCGTGTTTGACGCAGGGCCGAGATATAGGGTGCCTGCCCCTCTTTTCGGACAGACTCCGAGTCCAATTACCCGCTACCCGTTTTGAAAGGAACACCGATGGCAAAGAAGGCTACAGCAAGGCATATCCTGGTCGAAAGTCAAGAATCATGCGAGGCCCTGAAACAGCAGATCGAGGATGGGGCCGATTTCGCAGACCTTGCCAAGACACACTCGAAGTGTCCCTCGGGATCGCAAGGGGGAGATCTTGGCGAATTCGGCCCCGGTCAGATGGTGCCGGAGTTCGATCGGGTCGTCTTCAGTGCCGAAGTGGGCAAAGTCCAAGGCCCCGTAAAGACCCAGTTCGGCTACCACCTTCTCGAAGTGACCAGCCGGACCGAATAGGCCGTGGCCTTGCGCCCCTCCCACAGAGGAAGCATTCCGGTTGTTCCATGCAACCCGGATCCTCGTCCAAAGCCGCCTGCCGGTCTTGCCATGCCTTGTTGCCGCAGGAGCGGTTTCAAGCGATGCTTGTTAGAAGTCTTTCCGCTTCATCGTCGGTCGTCGGCCGGATCCACTTGCTCGCGCCGCGCGCTTGTATAGTGCACGCGCCAGCGCGTACAAGCTCGAAGCGCAAGCGAGTGGGTCCGTTAAGGATCCGAAACGAAACACCCGATCCACTTGACCCACGCTGCGTGCTTGTGTGGGGCACACGCCAGCGCGTACAAGCTCGAAGCGCAAGCGAGTGGGTCCGTTAAGAACCCAGCCACGGATGGGCAGGCGAAGGCGCCGATTCGCAAGATGCTGACAGACCGGCGATGTGCGAACTGGGGTGTTTGCATGCGGGGAGCGTCTAGGCCGTTGTGCTTGCGGGGATTTTAATGGATGCGAACCCGGCGTTGCGCGTTGCTCGCACCGCTCGCATCAGCTCCACCCCAGGCTGGTTTAGGAATGTCCCTTCTGGACTCGTGGAATGGCCAAACGCAAGGACCGGTGATGCGGCGGTGCAGGCGAGGGCTGTTCGCGGAATAGTTCAGTGTACAAGGAACGAGCAAGGTACGTCGCAGGGAACAGCACTGTCGAGACGACAGTGGCGCCAAGAGGTGTTCGCGGAATGGTCCAGCGTGCAGGGAACGAGCAAGCTCCCCAATTCCCGCGCCCCCTTGACTTTTTAGCGTTCGCCCCATCTAAACTTGAGTTCTGTGACTTGGGGATGCTGAGCCAGAACTTGTGCAAGACACGCCAAGAGCGAGAAAAGGAGGACCTATGGACCATCCCTGGAAGCTAAACCTGACGGTGCGCAGCTTGATTCTGGCGGGCATTGTCGCAGTGACCAGCCTGCCTGGCGATGGCGCTGGAGCCGAACCGCAGCCGGAACCTGCCGCGGAGAAGGGAGTTGCAGGATCGGACGGGCCGGCTGACAGCCCAGAGACCAGAGTGGCCACCGTTCTCGGCCGCAACGTCCTTCGCAAGGATCTCGAGCCCCCGCCCAAATGGCTCGAAGACCGCGAGAAGCATCTGAAGCTGCACGGCGAAACGCCGGGCCTCGTGCCTCTCGACACTTATCGCATGAACAAGCTGCATGAAGCTGTCTGGGAACCACTTCGCCAGAAGTATTGCGGATGTGCGGATGTGCGGATTAGTCGGATTATGCAACGGGCTTCCCAGGCGTTGCGCTGCACCTGCTTTTGTCAAGCTATAGTTGAGTTAAAAGGGTGCCTTGGCCGTCGCGTCAGGGCTATCTCCAACAGCGGACGCGACGGGCTGCGGTTGAGTCCACTCCCATAGACTGGCGGAGATCTATGTCTGCAAAGACGATTCGCGTGCTCGTCGTTGATGATTCCGCGCTGATGCGCGAGATGATTTGCGACGGTATCGAGAAAGCGCCTGCAATGGAAGTGGCCGGATGCGCGTCCGATGGCGACAAGGCGCTTGAGGCGATGGACCGTATCCATCCGGATGTCGTCACACTCGACATCCAGATGCCGAATCGAGACGGGCTTAGTACGCTCGACGAGATTCTCACCCGTCGCCCGGTTCCCGTTCTGATGGTCAGCGCCCACACACGTCTAGGCGCCGATATCACCCTGGACGCACTCGACCGGGGGGCCATCGACTACGTGGCGAAGCCCGATTCGCGCACCGAGGCAGAACGGGTCTTCAGTGAGGAGCTGCCTCGAAAGATCCGGTCTGTGGCAGGCACCGACGTCAAGCGAATCCTCGAGATACGGCACGCCCGGAAGCGACGGCGGCAGGAACATCGGCAGCGGCGACAGCAGCAACAGGCAGTTTCAAAGCAGGCTCCGGAAACCGGACCGGCAGAACTCGCCGACAAGTGTATCGCCCTGGGCATATCGACCGGCGGACCACCGGCGCTCCGCTCGCTCTTCGAGAATCTTCGCCCGCCGATGCCACCGATTGTCGTCGTGCAACATATGCCGCCCAATTTTACCAAGGCGTTGGCATGGCGACTCGATGGACTCTCCCAGTTGGCCATCAAAGAGGCTGCCGAAGGTGATCGGCTTCAAATGAATCAGGTACTCATTGCACCGGGCGGAGTTCACCTTGAACTGAAACGCATGGGCAGTATCGTCCAGACGAAACTGCGCGACGGACCGCAGGTGAGCAGCCATAAGCCGTCGGTGGACGTCATGATGAAATCCGCCGCCGCCATTTTCGGTTCCCGGTGCCTTGGCGTCATTATGACCGGCATGGGACGCGACGGTTCCGACGGTTGTGGCGAGATTCGCAGGGCGGGCGGCTACGTGCTTGGGCAGGACGAGGACTCCAGCGACGTGTACGGCATGAACAAGGTCGCCTTCGTGGAAGGCAACGTCGACCGGCAGTTCTCGCTGGATGAAGCAGCCCGCACACTTGGCCTTCATGTGCGGCGTCTCTGGTTGCGATAGCCGCTGACGGGTGGGCGGCGCAAGCCATTTTCTCCACTGCATACCAGGGGGGCAGTCCCCTGTGAACGGTTACGTCGGAAAGAAACCTGCCTCGCCGGGCGTGTTTCTGCTTTTCTTGACACAAGCTGCTAGCCCGGATTATTCACAATAGGTAGGGTGGGTCAAACAAGCCGCTTCCTTGGTGGATCATTGGTCGCCGGTTCCGGCGTTTTTCCAAGCGGCGGGTTAGAAATCAGCTCGGTTGCGGCTTGTGCGGACCCACCAATGATTTACGCGACCTTGACCCACGCTACGTAGATGAACAATCCGGGTTAATCTCTTGTGGTCAGCAGGCGCGCCGCGTTGGCATGTTCTACGGCCTCGCGCTCGTGTTCGTTGAGCCCGGCTTCCTGCAACTTGAGTACCGCCGCTTCCAGAGGAAACAGGGGAAGATGCGATCCGAACAGCACCTGCTCCGGGGGCGCCGTACGAAGCAATCGCCCAACGCCGCCAACGCCCTCGCGCGTGGCGATGTCGATCCATATCCGCCGCTGGGCAAGCAACCGAGCCAGGGCCGGAGCAAACCGGGCAGGGCCGTTCAGTAACACAAGACGCAGACCGGGGCGAGTCTCCAGTTGCCCCGCCAATGGCGTCGTATCGACATCCGGAACCTGCAGCAAAGGATGCTGGACTCGAACGTCATCCATGCGAACCACGACCTGAACAATCAAATCGCGCCGGATTGCCAGGTCGAGCAATTCGCCAAACGCCGGTTCCTCCAACCGGTAGCCATGATAGTTCGGATGCAATCGGATACCCGGCATCCGGTAGTCTTCCGCGCAACGGCGAACGTCTTCCTGCCAGTCGGGGAGCATGGGATTGACCGATCCGAACGGAAGCAACTCGATCTCTTGCTGCCGCCGGCAATCATCAGCCAGTCGTTTATTGACGCCCCCGATATCGCGATGCAGAATCCCGTCGAGACTTCCGACCCACGCCTGCCGTACGCCAGACTTGCGGAACGCGGCAAGCATAGCCGGCAACTCGTCACAGGGCGTACGTCGGAGCGGCCACCGAGACACACTGGCATTCACGTCCACAATCATCCGAGTCCCCCCTTTCGGGCAAGCACAGCGCGCAGCAAGCTGCGGAGGTTTCCGCCAAGAATGAGCCGTCTGTCTTCATCGGGCAGGTTGGCGCCGTGCACCTTTGCCAATTGGGAGGCGAAACTCCGCCCGCCAGCATCGCTGCCATAGAGAACGCGCCGGGCCCCCAACTCTCGCACAGCCATCTCGACGAAACCGGCCGTGGGATCGGAACCACTCACCTCGGCCCAGACATTCTTCGAGGCGCGAATGGTACGAATGCCCCGTTCCCAGTCGTTGCCCGTATGGGCACAGATGAACGAGGCATCGGGATGGCGAGCCGCCAGAGCAGCCACGTCGGCACAACTCGATTCGCCCGGAAGATTGCCTGCAACCCGATCGTAGGCATGTTGCAGAATCGGCGTCTGCAACTCCGTTGCGAGACGGACGATCGGATCCAGTTCCGGTTGATTGCATCGGATGGCAATCCATAGCTTGACACCGACCATAGGCCCGTCTCGCACGCAACGGTTCAGTTCGTCCAAGCTGGCCTGGCGATGCTTCGGATTCAGATAGACCATACCGAGCACACGATCGGGTGCATGGGCGATGGCGGCAAGCACTTCGTCGTTTTCGGCGCGGAAGCGTTCGGGAGACGGATCTCGCGAAAAGGACGTCCCCATGAACAGCACAAGACGCCGTACCCCAACCCGGTCGGCATACGCGAGCAATTGATCGACGCGTTCCGCCACACTGCCTGCCACGCCGGCCAAATGCGTGTGTGCGTCCCAAATGGCATCGTCAGGCGTGACGTGATGGTGTCCGTTGGCCAACAGGGGCCGGACTGTGTGGATAGCGACGGCAGCGGTGCTCCCCGCCAGGACCGCCCTACGGGTGATTCGGCTATCGGCCCGGCAGTCTCTGCGCGTCCTCGGCTGGAGTTGTTGGCCACAATCGATACACGGCTGTTTGCGGTCTGGTGCGAGCATTGGCGTCCCCTCTCCCATTGGACCGGGGTTCCCCCCCATTTGCCATCTTCTTACACAATCACGATCAAAAAGTCAACGAACAGATGCTCCTTCTTCTGGCACGGTCCCATCTACCTGGCTGGCCGGTCCCGAAGCTTACCTTGACAGTCTACAGCAGTCGGTTAGAATCCCTGTAGCGTTCCAATTTGCCTTCCTTGCATGGTATTCGCCTGCAGGGCGAGCCGGAAAGCCCCGCGTTGCAGAAGTCTGCAAAAGTGGCATACGGAATGGCTACCCGCGAGTTGGGCTTACGGAGCCCCGCCCGATCGGGCATAATGCTTTGGCGTGGAGAACAAGATTGTCGCCTCACGGATTGTCTGCTTGCCATGAAATGTCAGCGCTGTGACAAAACGGCCACCTTTCACATCACCGAGCTTACCGGCGGGAAACCGAAGGAGGTTCATCTGTGCGAGGAGCACGCCCGAGAGTACCTTTCGCAGGCAGGGCCGGAACCGAGCAGTGCCGGTAGCATGGCCGCCGTACTGGCGCAACAGATGGCGCAGCAGATGGCCATCGGCCAAACCGCTGAGGAACTGGCGAAGCTCGACAAGCAGGCGTGCCCGGTGTGCGGAATGACCTTCTACGACTTCCGCAGTCAAGGGCGCCTCGGCTGTCCGCACGACTATATTGCCTTCCAACAGCAACTGGAGCCGCTGATTTTGAACATTCATGGCGAGACCGAGCACACCGGGAAGCGCCCCGCTCGCAGCGCCCAGGGGAGTGCCGAGCGGACTCAGTTGATACGCCTGCGGCGAGAAATGCAGGAGGCCGTTCGCCAGGAGGAATATGAGCGGGCCTCGGAGCTGCGTGATGAGATTCGCCGTATTGAACAGGAGCGCGAGAGTGGAACTGAATGACCTGACTCAAACAAGCGGCGAATGGCTTCGTGGCGAAGGACCGGAGGCCGACATCGTCATCAGCAGCCGCATCCGTTTGGCGAGGAATCTGGCCGATTTCCCGTTCATCTCTCGCGCCGGCGATCAGGACCGTGAACGTATCGAAGGCATCTTGCATGAACGTATCGCCGGCATGGAGGCCTCCGGGCGCCTCCTCTACTTCGATGTTGAGCAACTCGAAATACTCGACCGGCAACTTCTGGTCGAACGCCACCTGATCAGTCGCGAACACGCCGAAAGCCGCGGATCGCGCGCCGTCGCCATCAACGACCGCGAAACGGTCAGTCTGATGATCAATGAGGAAGACCACCTCCGCATCCAGGTGATGCAGAGCGGCTTCGATCTGCCCGGGGTTTGGACTCAGATCAACGAGATCGACGACCTGATCGAGCAGCACGTCACCTTCGCCTTCGACGACCGCTTGGGCTATCTCACCGCGTGCCCCACGAACGTCGGGACCGGCATGAGGGTCAGCGTCATGCTCCACCTGCCGGCGCTGGTCATCACCCGCCAGATCGAAAAGGTGTTCCGCAGCCTCCAGAAGATCAATCTTGCCGTGCGCGGTCTCTACGGAGAGGGTTCGCAGGCAATGGGTGATTTCTACCAGATCAGCAATCAGATCACGCTCGGCCGTAGCGAGACGGAATTGATCGACCAGATTTGCGAGATTGTACCGGTCATTATCGACTACGAGCGTCAGGCTCGCGACTTTCTTGTGAAGGAGAGTCACGAGAACCTTCACGACCGGGTGAGCCGGGCCTATGGGATCTTGCGCACGGCACAAACCATCAGTTCGGAAGAGACCATGCACCTGCTATCCAGCGTTCGCATGGGGGTGAATCTCGGGTTGATTCCCGATCTGGCGATACCGAAGCTGAACGAGATGTTCATCTACACGCAGCCGGCCCATTTGCAGAAACTTGCCGGTAGCGAACTGGGCGTCGTCGACCGCAACATCGAGCGAGCCCGCTACCTTCGCCGCCATCTGAATCGGGAAAACGGCGCCGGCAAAGCAGAAGAGAACTGAGTTTGCCCAGAAGGCTTGCTCTCCGCGCTTTTCGGTTTTCCCCCGGAACGAGTCCGGGTGGGGAAACTGGGCATCGCACACGCGACAAGCCTTGCAATATCACGTCCTTCCGGTTGCCAGAGTGTCTTTCCGCACACTACGATTCTCCAAAACTTGACACCACACGTGCTCCTGATGGATAATCTAAAAGCGATATCCCCACACCACCACGGGAGCAACGCCGATGCGACGCCATTTTAAGATGCTGCTTGCGATGATCACCCTCCTTTGGCTTGCGGCTCCGATCTGCGCAGCCGAAGTCCGCGGCCGAGTTTTTCTCGACGCAAACAAGAACGGGCAAGCCGACCCGGGCGAACAAGGCATTGCCGGAGTGCTCGTCAGCGACGGCTTGACCGTCGTCGCTACCGCCGACAACGGTTCGTACCAGTTCCCGCTGGCCGAATCGCCGGCAATCGTCCGCATGACGCGACCTGAAGGTCATACCCCGTCGGGCAGCTTCTGGCAGAAGACCGGCGGCGCCGCGCCCGTCGATTTCGGATTGGTCGAACAGAAGCAGCCCAACGACTTCTACTTCGTCCATGTCACCGACTCGCACCTTGGCCGGCTCGATCTGTTCAAAGAGTTCGCCGCCAGGATCAACCGGTTCCCATTGCCACTCGCATTCACCATCAATACGGGCGACCTCGTCGGCGGTGTTGATACGGCGTCCATCGAGGCAGCCAAGACTCAGTTCGACAATTATCTTGAGGGCGCCGCCGAATTTCAGGGAACCCTGTTGAACCTGCCAGGTAATCACGAACACGTCGCCATGCACCTTAAGGATGCCGACCAGAACCATCCCCGGTATGGCAAAGGACTTTACCGCGAGTTGCTGGGCCCGGTCTATCATTCGTGGGACTATGCGCACGTGCATTTCATCGCCCTGGACGGCACCACACTCCCATACCAGGAACGGTTGGGCGAACGGCAACTCGCCTGGCTGAAGAACGATCTGGCCCTCACACCGAAGGAAAGACCCATTGTCCTGTTCTGCCATCAATCGCTGCTGACCATCCGCGACGGCGAGGAATTGTTCAATCTGCTCGAAGGCCGCAAGGTGCTCGCTGGGTTCTGCGGCCACCTGCACGAAACGTTCGAACGCAACAGAACGGATGTTCCCATCATCCACACCGGCGCTCTTTCCGGAGCATGGTGGAGCGGCGCCAATCCCGATGGAACGCCCCAAGGATTCCGCCTGGTGCATATTACCGGCGACAATCTGACAAGTGCCTATACGGATCGGCAAGGGTATCGCTCCCTCTACGTTCGGAGTCCGGACTCCAAGGATATCCACTCCGGAGCCATGCCGCTGGAAGTCGTTGTGCTCGACTACGGCAACGCGGCGCCGCTGCAAGTGCAGGCGAAGCTGGGCGAAACGACCACCGACCTGAAACTTGCCAGCCGCCAGTCCGCATGGTCCCTCTGGCAAGGAACGCTCGACACGACTCGCGCCTTCGACGGCCTGGCCAATGTGGAGGTTGTCGTTACTGCAGATGGGCAGACGGATCGATCGATAACCCAGTATCTGGTTGTCAATAATCGTCCTGCCCCGTTTGACGCCCAAAGCCCGGCCGTACTGAAGATGACGGTACGCAACGTGAACACGGTTGGCGAAGTCGACCTGAACGGTCAACCTCTGGGCACAATTCCGGCCGACAGCCCCAGCGAAAGCACGATCGAACTACCCGTGCCGGCCGACCGACTCCAGAAGTTGAACACGGTAACGTTGCGAGCCGGCCTGAAGCCGGAAGAGAAACAGGGCCGCTTCAACACCGGACCAATCTGGCTGGAATACCAGGGGCGCCGCCTGCACGACATCCGCTACGTTTCCTTCCGGCGATACAATGTCGGTACGCCAACCCCCGACAAGCCTAATGGCGAAGTGGAGTTGATCTACTGTTTGCCCTGACCGTTCGCCTCCGGGCCGCCGGCTTTTGAAGACGCACAAGAGGGCTTCACCACTCGGACTTCCGGTGGCCGAGCGTAGTCTTGCCACAGCCGGTCACGGCGATCTCGACGGCATGCCCGCCGCACATATCGACCGGGAGACTGGCAAGGCCATTGGAGGAGTCGAGATATTTCTCACCGAGCGAGCAGGTGAACGTTTCTGTTTCGCTGGTCGTTCCCGGGTTCGTCTTCTGCGAGGATTCCGAGAAACCAGTTTCCAAGACCAGCCCTGCCCTTCCTGCACGGCGTGTGTTCACACCGCCATCGAATCCCATCCTCTTGTGCGAGGAGCGACCATAACGGGATTTTCGAGCCTCACCCGGATTATTCATCTACGTAGGGTGGGTCAAGGTCGCGTAAATCATTGGTGGGTCCGCACAAGCCGCAACCAAGTTGATTTTCAACCCGCCGCTCGGAAAAACGCCGGCCCCGACGACCGATGCCCCACCAAGGAAGCGGCTTGTTTGACCCACCCTACCTATCGTGAATAATCCGGGCTCACCCTCCGGGCGTCTCAGTCCGATTCCACATCCTCAGCCCCCTCGTCCCGGAAAGCGCCGACATGGTCGTCCGCCGGAAGCCCATCCTACCAGAACACAAGAGGCCTTGTCGAATCCCACTTTCCTGCATATGAAGCTGCCATAAGAAAACCGACAAGACTCCGCCTTTCCCGGTTCGTCCCACCCGATATGCCATGCCTTTTGTGCAGCGCAATGCCGCCGAAACCATCGGCCCTGGGGAGCAACTTGGGCAGGCGTGTGCACGCAGATTCGAGCGATGGCGACAAGAATGTACCTCTGTCGGCTTACCATTGCTTCCAGGGGAGGCCCTTTCAAGGGTTCTCGCACGCGAGGTTTTCGTAACCGTTAAGCCTTCTCACAGATGGCCTCGTACATACAAAAATGCCCTCTTTTCCGCTACGTTTCAGGTCAATGGGCTTTGACGGTTGAACCGATAGGAAAGGATGCAAAGCTGGGTAATGGGTTGCGCAAGTCCTGAACCGGAGTTCGTTTAGCCGGCTGCGACTTTCCGATCCGCCCCACCTGTGTTTGGAGACCCCCACCCCACCTTTCCACAGCGGAGTTCAAGGAATGATGATGAGGATCAAGCAAATGGCTCGCGTCGCGCTCTTGGGCGCATTTGTCGCGGCCCCCTGGTACCCTGACGCCGACGCGGCTGATTTGTATCAGCCCCGATCGGTGGAACCGACTGCGTACACGTACGACAGTCTGGAGTATTACACCATCGCCGACGATGCCGCGCCTTCGCCGAGCGATACCGCGCAACCTGCGGCGGAAGCTCCCTACGCACCCGCTGCCGTTGCCTGCCGGGGACCCGCATCTTCATGCGGCTGTTCCACCTGTGAATCAACCCGGTGTTACGGTCCACTCGGCCGCGCACTGTTCTGCTGCAACCAGGGCGATCCCTGGAGACTGCCGCAGACGTGCTACATGCAGTGCCACGATATCACTGTAGGCGGCTGGATGTCGGCCGGTGTCCTGGCCAACTCGCGGGGCAACCGCGATAACGGCCCACTCGGGTTCAACGACCGCAACGAATTCAACCTGCACCAGCTCTGGGGCTACATCAACAAAGAGGCCAACGCTGACGAGTTGGGCTGGGACTGGGGCGGTCGGATCGACTATGTCTTTGGCGTCGACGGCCCGGACACCCAGGCATTCGGCGATGAAGACTGGGACTTCGGCCTGGACACATCGGATACCTATGGATCGGCGATCCCGCAAATGTACGGCACCCTGGCCTGGGGTGATTGGGAACTGAAAGCCGGCCACTTCTATACCCTGATCGGATATGAAGTGGTCCAGGCCCCCGAGAACTTCTTCTACAGCCATTCGTACACCATGTACTATGGCGAACCGTTCACCCACACCGGTGCGCTGCTGTCGCGTAAAGTGGGCGACCGTTTCACCGTTCATGCAGGCTGGACCAATGGCTGGGACTGCGGCTGGCGTGATCGGGATTCGGCATCCATGTTCCTGGGCGGCATTTCGACGCAGATTAGCGATCGGGCGAGCCTGACCTGGGCCGTGACCACCGGCCGATTCGGCGATGGTTCCTTCGCCAACGACGGCGAGCTCTACATGAACAGTGTCGTTTTCGAGTGGAACCTGACTGATCGCTTTACCTATATCCTCCAGCACGACCTTGGCATCAATTACGCGTTGGCCGGCGACGATACCGAATGGTACGGCATCAACCAGTACTTCCTGTACCAGTTGAACAAATGCTGGGCCACGGGAATGCGGTTTGAGTGGTTTCGCGACGACGACGGCGCCCGTGTCGTAGCCGGCAATCCGGGCGACTACTACGAGCTTACCGCAGGTTTGAACTGGAAACCGCACGCCAATCTGACCATTCGCCCCGAGTTGCGATACGACTGGTTCGAGGGAACCGGGCGACCGTATCCGGGCAACCGGTTGAACCAGTTCACCGGTGGGTTTGACGTAATCGCCACGTTCTGACGCGTGGCCGAAGGAAGTGGTGACAATCAAGATTGAGATGCGAAACGTCGGCGGTCCTTAAGATTGCCGGCGTTTCGCCTTAGGGGTACTCCAGCACGGACACGTCTGTTTTGTACTTGACAGGGGGGCTTTATGATAGACTCGACTTACGTTCGCTATAGCTTTGCGTTGATAGCTGGCGTCTTGCTCAGTGTTTCGGTAGCCGCCGCCCAATCGCCGCAGCCGTGGACTCTGCCCCAGCCGACAGTGCTGGAGAGCCGCGGCATCAAGATCGGGGGTTGGCTCCAGCAGGGAATCACGTTCAACTCTCGCAAATCGCCGGATGGCTACAACGGCCCGGTCGCTACCAACGACTGGGACGGCGAGTATCAGATGAACCAGTTGTGGCTGTACCTCTCGCGTCCCACGAACACGGGCGGCTACGGATGGGATATCGGCGGTCACATCGACCTGGTCTATGGTTCCGACTGGCGTTACGGCGTGAACAACGGCCTCGAGAACCGCATCAACGGCGATGGCCAGTCGTACGGTTTCGTCATGCCGCAAGCCTATTTTGAAGTGGCCTACAACCGCGCGAAGATCCGTGGCGGCCATTTCGCCGGCCTGCTCGGGTACGAAGTCGTGCCGTCGATTCTCAACCCCTTCTACTCGCATTCCTATGCCATGTGTTACACCGAGCCGCTTCTGGTGTCCGGACTCATGGTCGATTATCAACTCACCGATCGATGGTTGGTCCAGGGCGGTTTCCATCGCGGCTGGATGATGTGGGAGGACAACAACGACACGCTCGACTTCATGGGCGCCTTGAAGTACACCTCCGACGACAAGCGTTCCTCACTCGCATACGCCTTTTCGGTCGGTCCCCAAGATCCCACCGGCGATCACAACCGATTCGCCTCCAGCCTCGTCTGGAGAAGGAAATTCACCGACCGTTTGGAATACGTACTCCAGCATAACCTTGGCGTCGAGGACGGAACCGGGCTTGGCGGCGGCCAGGCCGAATGGTACGGGCTCAACCAGTACTTCCTCTACGCCCTTACGCCGAAGCTCTCTGCCGGCCTCCGTGCCGAGTGGCTCCGCGACGCCGACGGCACTCGGGTTGTAGGGCTGGGCAACATGCCCTGGGCCGCCGGCCGCGCCTGGGACGGCGGGACTCCGGGCAACACGAGCTTCGCCGGCGATTTCTACGAGATCACCGCAGGTGTCCAGTGGCGCCCCGGCCCGAATTGGCTCATCCGCCCCGAAGTACGGTGGGATTGGTACGATGGGCCGCGAGACCCGGTCAACAACGAACTGCCGTTCGACGGCGGAACTCGCAGCAACCAGGTCACCTTCGCGACCGACGTGGTTTTCACCTATTAGCCCGCCGGGGCGAAATGGCCAGGGGCGCGTGATTGCATCTGCCGCGATTACGTCGCCCGAGCCTTCCTGACCGAATCCACAGAAGTGCGTATGTCGATCCGTTCGACGTACGCACTTCGCCGTTTTCCGGCCGAGCGGTTTCGGCAGGGAAGGGCTGGTTTTTCTGCGCCCGTTCCGCTACCATGGACGCAACTTCCAACAGTTGCATTTCTCTGCCTGCGAGGCATTGCCATGAAACTCATCATCGCCATCATCCAGCCCACCCGCCTGGAGGCCGTCAAGGCCGCCCTGGCCGAAGTCGAAGTCTTCCGACTGACCGTGATGGATGTCCAAGGTTTCGGCCGGCAGCGGGGGCAAACGGAGGTTTACCGCGGGCACGAGTTCACCGTCGACTTGCTGCGCAAGGTGCAGTTGATGATCGCGGTGAACGAGGAGTTCCTCGAACCGACGATCGACGCAATCATCCAAGGCGGCCGAACAGGCGAAAAGGGTGAAATCGGAGATGGGAAGATCTTCGTATTGCCCCTGGAAGACTGCATCCGCATCCGAACCGGCGAGCGCGGCGGCGAAGCCATCTGACCGGCCCCTCGCATCGCTGCCTCACGGCCTGAATGTGCTGCAAACGCAGACGCCGCCCCACCGGACCTATGCCTCGTCCCAATCGCCCAGAAGACTCTTGCCCTTCGGCATATAGCGGCACAGCAAGATGCCGCCAAAGTACAACACGGTCAGCGGGACCGCCATCAGCAGCATGCTGTACGGATCGGCCGGAGTAAGGAACATGCTGATGATGAAAATCACCAGGATGGCAATGCGCCATTTCATCAGATACGCGTTCACGTCAAAGATGCCAATGCGTTCCAGAAACAGCATGACCAGCGGCAACTGAAACGCAATGCCGAATCCCAACGGCAAGATCAGTACGAAGCCCAACCATTCGCTGATTCGGATGTCCTGCTCGATCCCAAGCCACGCGTTGAACGAGAACAGGAAGGTCAGCACCGGCTCGAATACAAAGAAAAACGCCAGCGCCGCTCCGACAAAAAACAGCCCCAGGCTGAACGGCAGGAAAACATGCACGTACTTCTTCTCGTGCGGATAGAGGCCCGCCGCCACAAACGTCCATATCTGATAGAAAATCCACGGGCTCGCCAGCAACGCGCCGGTGACCAGCGCCGCCTTCAGGTAAATGCTGAAGGGTTCGTGGGCGCTAAGGCTTGTGACTTTCACCTCTTCTTCGGCCGGTCGCCAAAGAAACACGCGAACCATGTCGTCCCGCCGAATGCCTTCCTCTTCGCTCTTCTTCGCATCTTCCGCGCCTGGATCGGCGGTCTTCGTTTCACCTTCCGTCGGCGAAACGGGTGCAGGAGCCTCCTCGGTAATCGGAAGCTCAGGGCGAAGCTTCTGCGCCTGCTGAAGAACCTCCTGCGGATCAAGATAGACCGCAGAAGCCAAAAGCTGATCCTTCTCAACCAGCAATCTGTAGCGGTCAATCTCACCCGGTGGCAGCTTCCCTTCGTCCTGAAGCTGCTGGAACATCTTCATGTCCTGCTCTTCGCGATACTGCGTCAGCGCCTCTTTTAGCGGCCGCTGGATGAACGCGACCACGTCGCCGCCAAAGTACAGCCCCACGATAAAGCCCAGCATCAAGCCCGCGATAGCACGGAAAAGGCAAGTACGAAGCTCCTCGAGGTGCTCCCCGAAAGTCATCGTTGTGTCGGCAAAAAGGTCTTCTTCGCGGGAGCGGGGCATGGCGGCACTGGGCAGATCAACAGGAAGGCCGCTACAGCGGCAGGCAAACATACAATGATAACACCCTCCAGGTGGGTTGGCAATGAAGTCTTTGTCGAGAGCGCACCGTCCTGCTGCCCCCCAAACAAACCAGGCCACACGCACCCCACCGTAGTCAGTACGGTTGACACAATAGCCCAGGGGCCGAAAATACGACATGTGACCCCATCGACGACTATGTCCCCAACGGCACCCCTGCCCTCGCAGAGAAAGGACCGTTTTGTGCAACAGCTATATCCTCTGCGTTTTCAACCCATCCTGAAGCAAGCCCTGTGGGGGGGTCGCAGGCTCAAAACCCTGCTTGGCAAGCCCATCGGCCACGGCGACGACTACGCCGAAAGCTGGGAACTGGTCGATCATGGCGATGCCCAAAGCGTCGTCGAGTTCGGTCCCCTGGCAGGCACGACTCTCCACGAACTGGTCCGTACTCGAGGGCCGGAGTTGCTTGGACGCCATCATCCTCTGGACCGGTTTCCCCTGCTGCTGAAGTTCCTCGATGCCCAGAAGACGCTCTCGGTTCAGGTTCACCCGAACGACCAGCAGGCCGCGCGACAATCGCCTCCGGATGCCGGAAAGACAGAAGCCTGGCTTGTCCTGGCCACCGAACCCGGCAGCCTCATTTACGCAGGACTGCACGCACACGTCCATCGCGACACCCTGCGTCAATCGCTTGAGCAAGGCAACTGCGAAAGCCTGCTGCACCGTTTCGAGCCTTCTGTGGGCGACTGCATCTTCATTCCGGCAGGCACGGTCCATGCCTTGGGCGCGGGCATTGTCGTCGCAGAGATTCAACAATCGAGCGATACCACATTCCGTCTGTTCGACTGGAACCGAGTCGGTCCCGATGGCCGGCCTCGGCCGCTTCATATTGACCGAGCCCTTGAAGTCATCGACTTCGAGCGAGGTCCGGTAACCGCCCGGCAACCGCAGCCCACCGGCCTGCCCGGACGCGAGTCGCTTGTGAGCTGTCCCCATTTCCGGCTAGATCGTGTTCGGTTGTCTGAATCTCTCCCTCTGGGGGGCGAGGATCGCTGCCATATCGTCAGCGTCCTGGCGGGTACAATCCGAATGGAAGGAGATTCATCGCCCGATGCCTTGTCGAAAGGCTCGACCGTCCTTCTCCCCGCGACCGCGAGAGCTGTGACAGCAACCCCCGCAGAAGAGGCAATCCTGCTGGACGCCTATCTGCCCTGAACTCCAGTCCCGCCTTATGGGATCAACTGTTAAAATCGATTCAATCCCACCCTTTACCCCCCCCGTTGCGACTACAACCGGCCAATTGGCTTATCCGTCATAACCGCACCGGACGATCCAGACAGAGGGCATTCGGCTTACGATTTCCAGATTCACCTTCTCCCGATCGTGCCGCGTGTCTATAATCCGAGGTCCTGACCGGGGACTCCCAGAAAACAGAATCTGAGTGCATCCGTTCCTCCAAGGAGCCTATCCTTTGAACGTACGAAACTTCGTCGCATGCTGCGCATGCATGCTTTCGCTTGGAGGGATGATCGGCTGCAAGAATCTGGCGCCGCCGAGTATCGGCTATCCAGGGACGGCCAGTCACCAGCAGGCGAGAGCGGAGGTCTTTGACCCCTATCCGGAAAACGAACCGGGGCCGGCGATCGAAGGTAGTCGGCCTATGGATTACGCGAAACCTGTCCCCGAGGTCGATCGCGCTCGGCATGTCCGGCCGGCGCCTTCGATTGTCAGCTCCAGTTGGCTGCCTTGGAACTGGGGGCGAGGTAACTGACTTATGCCCGGAAAATCGAAGTCCAAACCGGAGGCTCAGCGCTCTGCCGGTCGAAGCAGCAAGTCTCGCACCAAGTCGGCGCGTCCGTTGCGAAAGTCGCCCCAGCCGCAATCCAAACGTCCGCAGCCCGAAGGCGAGCGTCTTCAGAAGGTCCTTTCGGCCGCAGGCTTGGGTAGCCGTCGCGCATGCGAAGAGCTGATCACAGCGGGACGCGTCGAAGTGGACCGAACCATGGTCACACAGCTTGGCACGCGCGTCGATCCGCATCGGCAGGAAATCCGGGTCGATGGTCAGCCGCTTCCTCAACCCAAACGCATCTACTACGCCGTGAACAAGCCGCCGGGCGTCGTCTCGACGCACCGCGATCCGGCGCGCCGCGAACGGGTAATCGACCTGGTGCCCGGCGATCCGGAAGGACTGATCACCGTCGGCCGCCTCGACTTGGGTAGCGAAGGGCTCATTCTCGTCACCAACGACGGCGATCTGGCCAATCGGCTGACGCACCCGCGCTATGGGATCCATAAGACCTATCGCGTGCAGGTGGCCGGCTGTCCGGATCGGGAAGTACTGGCGGCGTTGCGCCGCGGCATCCACCTGGCCGAAGGCCGGGTCCACGCCGAAAGCGTTGTACTGAAATCCCAGCGCAAGCAGAGCGCAATTCTCGAGATCGTCCTGACGGAAGGCCGCAATCGGGAAATACGCCGGATGCTGGCCCGTCTGGGCCACAAGGTGACCCACCTTGCCCGCATCGCCGTCGGCCCCGTTCGTCTGGGCAACCTGCCGCCCGGCTCCTACCGCCCGTTGACCCGCCAGGAGGTTGTCGCCCTCCGCCGCGCCACCGGCGAAGGAACTGCCTGAAACACCGCCTGCAAGCAACCGCGGCCCATCCCGCGCCGCTGCAGAACGAACAGGCCGGTAACACATGGGCCTAAGCGGGACTGGCCAGAGTATCCTGCCATAAACGGGTTGCGAGCACGCTTCCACCTCGTATCTTGCCGGCATAGAATGGCATTCTAATAGGGTCGGTCGAATGGGCCGCAACGCCCCTGCGGCAAGGCGACAAATCAGATCGGCCGGCGTACCAACCTTCCGCATTTCGAGGAGTGCTACCATGAAGAAGGTCCATTGTCGCTTACCTGCCTTGATTGGCGGTCTACTGCTCGCCGGGACGTTCGGTTCCTCGCCACTGCTGGCCGATGCGATACTGCTTTCCCTCGATGACTCGTCAAAGGACGGGCCGACGATCGCCCATGTCGATCTGACGGCTGCGGTGAACTACACCCATCTCGGCCCCGTCCAGCCCAACGCTGTTGGGCTGGTGTATGCGTCGGATGGCAAGGTGGTCCCGTGCCAGTTCGTCCCCGACCCGGGCTACGATCCGACAAAGCGAATCGCCGGGACGTTCGTTGCGCAACTCGACGGCGGCCCGGCAGAATTGAAACTGGCAGTGGCAGCCCCACAATCGCAAGCCGCCAATGCCACAGAAGCCTTCTCCGGGACAATTACCACTCCGTCCTTCGATATCGAACACAAGCCGGAAGCCCAAGGCGGGCTGCCCAGCCGAATCCGGTTCACCAAGACAGGCAAGGTCTTCGAGAACTTTCGCTGGCAAGATCGAGTCCATCATCCAGACCTGGGTGGATACCAATTCCGCGACGATCGCCAGGCAACGGTTGAGAAAGTGTGCGACGGCCCCATCTGCTCGGTCGTTCGCGTCCGCGCCCGCTGCATGCGAGGCGACCAGCAACCGGAGAGCCAACCTGCCGCCGTCTACGATTGGTACTACTTTTCCGACCGGCCGCTCGTTTACGTAACGGCAGAGCAAACGCAGGCGAAGCCTTTCGAGTGGCGCGAGTGGCATTTTCTGGAACTGAACTTCCCGGGCGATGACTTCCCCCGGTATCTGGGCGGCGATCCCAAGCAAGAAGGCGCCTTCTCCGGTTCACAGCAGGGCACAAGATTCTCCCGCTATGCCGCACTGGCCGACGAGAAGAACGCCATTGCCGTCATCGGCTCGGGTAGCGTGCTCGTGTACGACGGTCAAGGCGGATACGGCAATTACCTGCACGCACGCCCCGGACTTGCATGGAGTCGATTCGACGGGACCTCACGCCGCGTCGACTCCTGCCTGTATATCGGCGGCAGCGACAACCCGGCCGCTGCGGTCGAAGCTGCCGCCCAGAAGACGCCGCAGCAGGCGCGCGCGGTCGTATCGGTCGAATCGATTCAGAAGAAGCTCGCATCGCTCCGCGCCGAGGACGCTTCGCAGCCGTCGGAACAATGGTGGCGGGCCGCGATTATTGAAACGCTGCAACGGCGCGGCGAATTCGAGGCAGCAGCCGCAGCCGCCGACCAACTGCTTCCCGAAGGCTGGTATCTCCTATCGGGCGGTTCGCTCGGAATGATCCTTTCCGCACACGACAACGGCATTCACACCGAACAGCTTATCGATCGCAAGACAGGACAAAACCTGCTGACCGCCACACCGTTGCCCCTGTTCGATCTGACCATGCGCAAGGCGACCGCCGGCCCGGCCGAGGCGAATCCGACACAGGGCAACGGCAACGATTCTCCAGAAGCCGAGCCGGAAACGTGTCGCCTTTCAGCCGAAACGGGATGGGAAGAGGTCGCCGTCATTCTGCCTGCCGCCGAAGGACTGCAAATCACATGGCGGCGTCCCTCCGACGCGCGACTCGGCGACCTGAGTGTCTCGGTCCGCGTCCGACCGGACCATCAGCGCCAAGCCCTCGTGTGGAGCATCCAGGTTGATAATTCCAGCGAGGAATGGACCACCTGGCGGGTCGTTTTCCCGCAGGTCGCGGTGGCTGACCTGGGACCAGACGCAAAAGTCTTTCTGCCACGCGGGGCAGGCGAGGTGCAAAAGGGACTGTGGCAGCGGGAGTATCGGCACCAAGGGACCTATCCCAACGGCTGGACAACCATGGCCTTCATGGCCGCTTACGACGCCGAGCGGCAGACAGGGCTCTACCTCGGCATGCACGATCCCAACGGCAGCACGAAGGACATACGGGTCGAAAGCCGCCCGATCGATCGGGCCGTTGGCTTCGCGTTCGATCATCCCGTGGCCGACATGAGCCGGCCCGGCAACGATTTCCACACAGAAGGCCTGGCCGTGTGGCAGCTCTTGCGAGGCGATTGGTTCGACGCGGCACTGATTTATCGCGACTGGGTTCGACGCGAAGCCCGATGGTGGCCGGAACTGGGGCCCGACGGGCGAACCGATACGCCGCTCTGGATGCGAGAACTCCCGGTCTGGCTGCTGGGCGGCGGCGCCCCGGCCGGTTTCGTTCCGGCGATCGAAGAGTTCGCCCAGTTCGCCGGCGCGCCCGTAGGCGTCCACTGGTACAACTGGCACCAGATACCATTCGACAACGACTACCCGCACTTCTTTCCGACCAAGGATGGCTTCGCCGACGCCGTCGCATCGCTACGCGAGAAGAACGTGTTTGTGATGCCCTATATCAACGGGCGCTTGTGGGATACGCGGGACCGAGGCCTCGACGACTTCGAGTTCACCTCCAAAGCCTTGCCTGCCGCCGCTAAGGATGAGCAGGGCGAGCCCTATATCGAGACATATCGCAGCAAGGAAACCGACCAGAGCAGCGTGCGTCTGGCCGTCATGTGCCCGGCAACCGACGTCTGGAAGAGCCGCCAACGAGGGATCGTACTGCGGTTGATGAACGAGTGCCACGTGGCAGGCGTGTATATGGACCAGATAGCGGCGGCCCGTCCGATGCTTTGTTTCGACGCCGCGCACGGGCATCCGCTCGGCGGCGGTCACTGGTGGACGGCCAGTTACTGGGACCTGCTCCAGCGCATCCGCAAAGACATGCCACCCGATCGCATGCTCACCACCGAGTGCAACGCCGAGCCTTACATCCGCTGGTTCGACGGGTATTTGACCTGGCATTGGCAATACGACGGGCAGGTACCTGCGTTTCCGGCCGTGTATGGCGGCAGTCTCCAGATGTTCGGCCGCGCGTATCGGGGCGGCGCGACGAAGGACCTTGCCTTGCGCATGAAGGCAGGTGAGCAGCTCGTGTTCGGCGAGCAGATCGGCTGGTTCGGGCCCGAGGTGATCAAACAGCCCGAGAATGCCGAATTCCTTCGCCAGATCATCGGCCTTCGCTGGCGCCTGCGGCGGTACTTCTACGCTGGCGAAATGGCCCGGCCGCCGAAACTTGCCGGAGACATTCCACGAGTCACGGCCGATTGGCAGTGGAGTGGCGTCTGGCCCGTCACAACCGATGCGGTCCGAGCCGGCGCCTGGACGCTGCCACGGGAGAAGCGCATCATTCTGCTTGTGGTCAACGTGAGCGACGAGCCGGTCGCCACCGGGCTGACCTATGACCTGGGCCCGTACGGTCTGACCGACAAGCTGAAACTCGCCAAGATCACAGTAGAGGGGCAGGAGGCAGAGGCTGACGCAACTTCGCCGCTGACTCTCAGCTTCACCATCCCTGGCCTCACGGCGTGGGCATGGGAGGCAACGCCGTAGGCCTCACGGCCGCTGGAAAACGAAGCATCGGGACAGAAGAACGGCTCTTCCGTGGCCGGGAAACACACCGCCACGGTTGGAGGCTCGCCTTCAGAGACTGTCCGGGTCAGGACACCAGAGTAAAGCACTGAAGTCGGCGTTGGTGAGGACCGTGGAGCCGCCACTGGCCGGCTCGTCCGGCCGCAGCGGTGGTCTGTTGGCTAATGGCGGTGCTACCGACTACCTTTCTTTCGGGGCGTTGCCGCCGTCGGAGACAGCGGCAACGCCCCGAAAGAAAGGCTTCTAGCGTTAAGCCGGAAAATCTCTAGAAGCGGTTTCCCCCTTTCCGGCTGAAGCCGCGACTCCAACGGGCTCCCTTCTGCACCTCGAAACCGAAGAGCTAGAAGCACGTTCCTCGCGATTGCGCGCGTTGTCGGAAGGCGTCGCGGGTCCTTGACGCCCCCCGCATGCCGGTGTAATTTTGGTTACCATGAGCAACGCACCTGCCGAAATCGTTCGTTTGGTAGACCAATTCGCCGAACACGCGGACGCGTATCGACGCGGCGACTACAACGAGACGGAACTCCGCCGCGATTTTCTTGACCCATTCTTCATTGCACTGGGCTGGGACGTCCATAACCGCCAAGGGTATGCCGAAGCCTATCGGGACGTGATCCACGAGGACGCGATTCGTGTGGAGCGGACGATCAAGGCCCCCGACTACGGGTTCCGCATTGGCGGGTCGCGCAAGTTCTTCGTAGAGGCAAAGCGCCCCAGTGTCGATGTGGGCCAGGATGCCACGGCGGCCTTCCAGCTCCGGCGGTATGCCTGGACCGCCAAACTGCCGCTGTCGATCCTTACCGATTTCGAGCAGTTGGCCGTCTACGACTGCCGCGTCAAGCCCGACAAGAACGACAAGGCATCAACCGCCCGCATCCTGCTGATCCACTACCGCGAGTACGTTGACCGGTGGGAGGAGATTGCCGGCATCTTCTCGCGCGAGGCCATCCTCCACGGAGCATTTGACCGGTTCGCCGAGTCGACCAAGAAGAAGCGGGGCACCGCTGAGGTCGATGCTGCTTTCTTGGAAGAAATTGAATCGTGGCGCGACGCGCTGGCGAAGAATCTCAGTTTGCGCAACGAACGGCTTTCGGATCGCGAGCTGAACTTCGCCGTGCAGCGGATCATCGACCGCATCATCTTCCTGCGTATGTGCGAAGGGCGCGGCATCGAACCGTTCGGGCAGATTCAGTCGCTTCTGAACGGCGCTAAAACGTACCGCCGACTGGTCGAATTGTTCCACCGGGCCGACGAGAAGTACAACTCGGGACTCTTCCACTTCCAGCCGGAAAAGGGCCGGGAGCCGCCCGACGAGTTGACCACGGAACTGGCGGTCGACGACAAGGTGCTCAAGGATATTATTGTCCGGCTTTATTACCCCGAAAGCCCGTACGAGTTCGCCGCCTTACCGGCCGACATCTTGGGCCAGGTGTACGAGCAGTTCCTGGGCAAGGTCATCCGGTTGACCGCCGGACATCGCGCCAAGGTCGAGGAGAAGCCCGAAGTCCGCAAGGCCGGCGGGGTGTACTATACGCCCACGTACATCGTGGATTACATCGTCGCCAGTACGGTAGGCAAGCTTCTGGAGGGCAAGACGCCGCAAGAGGCCGGGGGCATGACCGCAGCCTGGCGATCTTCAAAGACGCTTCGGCCACTCGCAGTGCTCGATCCGGCCTGCGGTTCCGGTTCGTTCCTGATTGTCGCCTACCAGTTCCTCCTGGACTGGTACCTCAAGCAGTACACCGAAGCAGATGCCCCCGAAAAGCACGCGCGCGGCGCCAACCCTCGCGTGTACCAGTTCCGCAACGGTGACTGGCGTCTGACCAGCAGCGAACGAAAACGGATTCTGCTAACCCACATTTACGGCGTGGACATCGACTACCAGGCGGTCGAAGTGACGAAGCTGTCGTTACTGTTGAAGGTACTCGAAGGCGAGACCGAGGAAACGCTTCAATCTCAACATCGGCTGTTCCACAAGGAACGCGCCCTGCCGGACTTGACCGGCAGCATCAAGTGCGGCAACTCGCTGATCGGGACCGATTTCTACAACGGGCAGCAGCTCAGCCTCCTCGATGAAGACGAACGGTTGCGAGTCAACGTATTCGACTGGGACGGCAAGGATGGCTTTCACGCCATCATGCACGCCGGCGGCTTCGACGCGGTGGTCGGGAACCCGCCGTACGTACTGCTGCAAGACGAGTTCCGCAATGATGCCCAGTTGGACTACTTTCGAACCCATTACGAATGTGCGAGCTACAAGTTGGACACGTATCACTTGTTCATGGAACGAGCAGTCCGTCTCGTGAAATGTGACGGGATGGCGGCGATGATTACGCCGGCCAACTTCCTCGCGAACAACCATCTTGGTTTATTGCGACGTTTTCTTCTGAACGAGACTGACGTCGATCACATTGTCGTGATCGATGGCGGCGTTTTCCGTGGCATAAGCGTGGACAACGCTATCTGGGTGATCCGACGTGGGGGAACACCGGATTCAGTAATCCATCTGATTCATGCATTCCACAATGGAGCAGAACTGAAGGAGACTCGGCGGCAGGTGCTTGCAAAGGCGACAATCCTGAAGGATCCACACGTGCTTTTCACCGGCAGTCAAACGGCGATTTCCCAATCATTGTGGAAGCGTTGTACCGAGGGCAGTCTGCCATTGAGTGATCTTGCGCATGTCAATTTCGGCAAGCAGCTTCGCAACCGGCAGCTCTACGAGAGAGACGTGATGGCTGTGAAGGCGGCTAATCGCATTCCACGGAATTATCGCCCCTGCTATACTGGTCGCGATGTCCATCGATATGCTCTACGATGGGGCAACTTGGCGTGCCTAAACGACCGAGTTGCCCAGTGCGGCGGATGCTGGGATAACGACAAGCAAGACGCCAAGAACAAGCTCGTTACTCGCCAGATTGGAAGATTTCCGGCGTTTGGGATTGACCGGTTGGGGTATCAGTGTCTGAATACGGTCTTCATGGTGAATGTAAGACAAGAAGTGATGCATCCACTTTACCTTCTTGGCATCCTGAATTCGAGACTTATCGCCGCGCTCTGGAACGACCGTTTCTACGATAGACGTCGCACCTTTCCAAAGATCAAGGGAACCTACCTGAAGCACCTGCCCATTCGCACGGGCGAAGGTTCTCCCGAGACTCACGACCGCATGGTCACCCTGGTGCAGCAGATACTAGACCTCAACGAGCGTTTGCCGAACGTCAAAACGGCCCACGATCAGACGGCAATCCAACGGCAAATCGACGCGACGGACGCCCAGATCGACCGACTTGTGTACGAGCTTTACGACCTGAGCGAGGACGAGATACGCCTGGTCGAGGAGACCAACGCGACGTGAGTACGCAAGGGACTCCCGCCGGGCGTGGCTGCAACTGCAAACCTGACAATAGGAAGACTGTCCGTCCGCCGCGGCCGTTCCTACTCCGGCGTGACGGCCACGAGTTCTTGCGCGACCGATTCCAGATGCTCGGCGCCTATCGTCTTGCGCTCCTCGGCAAAGCCGATCAGAAGAGCCAGGTCGCAAAGCCGATTGATCCGCCTGGGAATGCCCTGCGTGAAGCCATGTAACGCGGCCATCGCCTGCGGATCGAAAATCGGCGAGGTCGCGCCGGCGACGCGCAGACGGTGCGAGACGTATTCGCCCGTTTCCCGCTCGGTCAACGGACGAAGAAGCGATTTGACCGAAAGCCGCTCTTCCAACGCAGGCATTCGTTCCAGTTTGGGAAGCAGGGCAGTCTGGCCGCAAAGCAGCAGTGTTATCCCCGGCTGCCCCTCCGTCTCGAAGTTCAACAGCAGGCGCAGCGACTCGAACGTTTCGGCCGAGTCGATCAGGTGGGCTTCATCCACGATGAGGACGGCATGGTGTCCCGCGTGCGCATTCTTGCCGAGAAAGTCTTTGATGCGACGAACGCTCCGCCGGGTCGTTGTGGGCGCCGCACCTGGCTCTTCCCCCTCCATTTCATCGGCCAGGTATCCGAGCAATTCGGCAGTGGGCATTTGGGGGAAGACCAGATGCACGATAGGCGAAAAGCTCGCATCGAGCGTCGCGCGCAGCATGCCGCCAACCAAGGTCTTTCCCGTCCCGGAAGCACCGCACAACAACGCCGCAGATCGTCGATTCTCAATGGCATAGCGCAGCTTGAGAATGGCCGCCTGCTGCGGTTCACCGGGATAGTAGAACCGTGGATCGGCGGTCCCTTCGAAGGGCTTCTGATGGAGTTGCCAGTAGGCTTCGTACATGGAGCTATTCGCCGCGGACAAACGATTCGATCATTCCTGCCACGTTCACTCCCGCCCGGTTGAGTGTTCGATGCAAGCCAAAAACTCGGTCAGGTTGCGCACTGCGGACGTCGCGAACGAGCAGTACGGTATCGACCACGGCCTCCAACGCGCCGATGAGCGATTCACCCGGGACGCCAAGATCGACCAGCACCAATTCATAGTGTTGGCGCAACCTTCCGATGGCTTTCCGAAAGGGTGCGAAGTCGCCAGAAGAACCGGCCAGCTCGCATGGACAACAAAGCGGCAGCAAGGAAATCGACTGCCGGACAGACTCGACAACCAACTCCTCGAGGGGTATCGGTTCGGTAACGGTCTTCTCCCAGCCGCACTCCGGTAGCAAACCCATTTCTTCCGCCAGTTGCGGATTTGACAGGTTCGCGTCGACCATGGCAACGCGCTGCCCTCGCTGGGCAAGCCGCAGAGCAACGCAACCGAGCAACGTTGTCGTTCCCTGGCCGGGATGATCCGATGCGAAGCCGAGCACCGTCTTTCCGGCCTTGGCCATATCCAGCGAAACATCGGCCAGCCGGTCCAGTTCAGCCGCCGCCTTCCGCTGCAAACGCTCGCCAACGCTGGACGGAGCAAGCGACTCCACTTGCAGTACCGGGCGAAACACCCCGGAATCTGAACCGTCGGATTCGGGTGACTCCCGCAACTCTCCATCGGTGTCCGCTACCGATGTCTCTTCAGAAGCTGATCCGGCGTTCTGCAGGCAATCCGAGGCGTCGGCATCGTTTTCGACATCCGATCCTTCGACAGCCGCACTCGTAGCGCGATCAACAGCGCGATCATTCGCAATCGCCGCCGAATCAATGTGCGGCGGCGGGACCACCTGCGTTTGCCGGCTGACGTCATCCGCCCCGGCGTCGATGCGCGCCGTCCGCCCGGTCTGCAGGGCGCCGTCCGGATCGACGGCCGCGCCATTTCCGACGGCGAGTCCGCGCGGCGCGGCAAAACGTCGCAGGAAGGGTGGCACGCCACCGTTGCACGCCTCCGATTCCGGGTCCTCGGCCTCGGCGGCAGGCGCATGCTTCGCCGCGGGCTTGTTGACAACCTGGGGATACTTCGGCTGCAACCGCTCCGTCTGCAGCGCCGCCAAGACGCCGTTGTGGCGGGCAACGGCCGTCTGCTTCTTCGCCTCGCGCAGCGGACGGTCCTCCAGCGCTTCCACCAGCGACTGAGTCCCCGACGTATCAAGCGGAATCGCGCTTACCGCCGGATCTTGTTGTCGATAGGCCTTGATGAAGGCTTTATCTAAGGAGGCCATTGTTGCTTTCGTGGGATGGCTGCTCGGGCATTGGATAGGTTAGTAAAGACGCGTCCCGGAATTCACCGGGGCCTGCTCGATTGTGCCTTGGAAATAGGCCGCGCCAGGCTGGTCGCCATACGATGCGTTGCCGGTTCCGGCCTCGTTGCGACGATCCGCCTGATAGTAGGAGGTCCCCTGCGCCGGAGCCACGCCTGCCCCGGTACCGTTCTGAATACCAGTCGAGGGATAACCGCCCGATTCCTGGCTGTAACCACTGCCATACTGCTGCTGCGGCAACTCGTTCTGCCGAGGATCGCCATAGCCGGAACGGTACGGTTGCGCCGGATAGCCGGACGTCGAACCAGCCCCGGAGTTCACCGGCTGTGACGCCTGACGATAGTCAGGCACCGCACCTTGCCGGTAGTCGGCTGCTGCCGATTGCCGATAGTCGCTCGTTGCCGACTGGCGATAGTCGGCCACGGGCATCTGGCGATAGTCGGCTACGGGCATCTGACGGTAGTCATTCGTGTCCGGCTGACGATAGTTCCCGGTCGCTGCTTGACGATAGTCGCGGTAGTCCGCCGAACCGCCACCGATCCCCTGACTGCCTGCGTCATACGCCTGTGAAGGAGTCGATGCGGCAGAAGATCGATAGCCGGCCTCGTACGACGAGCCGGACGAACCATTGTCCGCATACGATGGATAGGTTGCGGCCGGCTCTTGGTACGCCGTGGGCGCGGCTGGCCGGTTTCCGTCGCGACCTGCTGTATCATAGCGTCCCGACTGCTCTGCATAGGCCCCGGCGCCATAGCCTTGCCGATAAGGCTGCGCGGAGGCATCCGCCTGATACCCGTTGCCATAGCCGGCCGCCGGCAACTGGGAATCGGGAATGGCCGACGCTCGATTCACGGTGGAATTCTGCGGATAATACGAATTCGCTCCACTGTCTGCGTTTGGAGAGACTCCCGGCCGATAGTCCATCCGGGCGGCTTCATCCGCCGAGACCAAAGACTGCTCACGATTCAGAGTGGTCGCCTGCTGCTCCCATCGGTTCTCGTTTCCGTCCCCCGGGTGGCCAACGTTCTCTGCGGCCAATTCCGTTGCCGGTACGACCGCCGATCGGGCGGCCGCGTCTGGACCAGCTTGGTAGTCCATCGGGGGCAACTCCACAGGGCGGACATCTGCTGAACCTATGGCACTGTCGGTCACCTGACCACCGCCATTCCAAGGTGGCGCAGCCAAGGCATCTGGAGCCGGGTTCTCCGGCTGCCAGGACGGCTTGGAAGACGCCGTACCATCCGAGTCTCCGGCTCCCTTTTCCTGGAACATCTTCGGGAGAACGGCCATCAGCACCAAGACGACGGCCACACCGACGAGGATCCGCATTGCAAGTTTCTGATGAACGAACCGCCCTTCAAAGCTCGGCAGGGTCTCGGTGGGCACCTCTACACCCCCCTCCTTGGCGTCCAAGTCCGGGAATCGCGCCAGAACACGTGGCACCGGAGTACGAAAACCGCCAGTCTTGCCGGCGCCTTGCGTTGACTCCGGCTCGCTGCCGGACCCCTTGACGGTCTTCTGCCCTCGCGGAACGGAGTTTGTTGTCGGCATGAGCGGGTACCTTGAACGAGCTTGGAGTGGCGCAGATTACACGCAGGACGTTGGCGAAACGCCCCTTGCTGGGTGTTTATCGGTATGGATTGCACCGTTCTTGAGGCTTATTGAAGTTTTAACGGTCATACAATCTGGGTAAAATCGTAGCGCAAATCTCCACTTCTCGCACCAGCCGTATTCCTCCCCAGCAAGCACCACTCTTGTGACGAAAGCGACGCTCCCAAAGCCTCTACGGACTGCCCCATTTGCCTCCCTTCCGAACCGACCCGTTGACCTGAATCCCTGATGCGGTAGCATAAGGAGATCGTTGTTTCCTTCAGGCTACTACCCCCAGGAGGGGAGATCTACCTCAAATGACCCAGTTGCAGGAAGCCCTCGCCGGCACGATTACCCCAGAAATGCATCTCGTTGCCGAGCACGAACGCCTTGCTCCGGAGCAGGTGCGAGATGAGCTGGCACGAGGACGCATGGTGATTCCGGCCAACAAGAACCATGTTGCCAAAGGGCTCCAGCCCATCGGCATCGGAATTGCCGCAAGAACGAAGATTAACGCCAACATCGGCAAGTCGGCCGTAGCCAGCGATACCAGTTGCGAACTGGAAAAACTCTTCACCGCAGTGAAGTTCGGCGCCGACACGGTCATGGACCTCTCGACCGGCGATCAGATCAATGCCGTGCGAGACCGGATTATCGGCGCCTCGACCGTGCCGGTTGGGACCGTTCCCATCTATCAGACCGCGCAAGAACTCGACGAGATTGCCGATATGCGTCCGCAGATGTTTCTTGACGTTGTCGAACAGCAGGCGAAGCAAGGCGTTGACTATATGACGGTGCATTGCGCCCTGCTGAAAGAGCATCTGCCGCTGACAAACAACCGGGTTACAGGGATCGTGAGTCGCGGAGGCGCCCTGATGGCCAAATGGATGACGGCTCACGGGCAGCAGAATCCCTTATACCAGGTGTTTTCGGAGCTTTGCGAAATCTTTCGCGAGTACGACGTAACCTGGAGCCTGGGCGACGGCCTCCGACCGGGATGCCTGGCCGATGCAACCGATGAAGCCCAATTGGCGGAACTGAAGGTCATGGGCGAATTGGGGCGTCGAGCGCGCGACCTTGGATGCCAGGTGATGATTGAAGGTCCGGGGCATGTCCCCATGGACCAGATCGAGCAGAACATCCGGCTCCAGCAACAATGGTGCGACGAAGCGCCGTTCTACGTTCTTGGGCCCGTGGTGACCGATATCGCGCCGGGCTACGATCACATCACCAGCGCCATAGGCGCTGCAATGGCTGCCTGGTACGGTGCGGCCATGCTCTGCTATGTTACGCCGAAGGAACATCTCGGTCTGCCCGACCTGGACGATGTCCGGCAAGGAGTGATTGCCTACAAGATCGCCGCCCACGCGGCCGATATCGGTCGCCACCGGGCCGGCGTACGCGACCGCGACGACGCCATGAGCCGCGCCCGCTTTCAGTTCGACTGGGAAGAGCAGTTCCGCCTGGCGTTGGACGGCGAGACCGCCCGTCGCATGCACGACGAGACCATTCCGGACGACACCGGAAAGAAATCGCCCTACTGTAGCATGTGCGGGCCGAAATTCTGCTCCATGCGTGCGACGGCCGAAATCCGAGCCCACAGGCCGCAGGAGTGAAGTTGAAGCACTCCCGTCAGGGGGAGCAACAGTGCTTCCTGAGGGCATGTACACACATCGCTGCGCAATCTTTCTGCTTCCAATTGCTGCGAAAGATTGACACGCCCCCTCCACGGAAGCGACAATAGGCAAACTGCCTGGACGCATGCGCGTCGCGGTTGGAGACTGCGCGTTTTGGCAAGATGGGATTCAGCCCGTCCGAACCCGGACGGACAGAATGTCCATCCTGCAGAAGCGCAAAGACGACGTGCGGCGAGCATAGGATGCCGGTTTCAACTGAGGGCGCCGTTTTGGCGCCAGAAGTTGTCGGCAAACACCCGGGCCCCCGAAGAGACATCCCACCTATTTCTTCCTACGGAGACGAATTTCCATGAAAAGCTTCTTTCCCTTCCTCACACTGACGACCCTCTGCCTCGTATCTGCCGCGACCGCCATTTCGGCCGATCTTCCTGCCGGAGAGGCCGAGGAAGGATTTGTCTGCCTGTTCAACGGGAAGGACCTGGACGGCTGGCAAGGCGCCGTCCAAGGCTATACCGTTGAAGACGGCGCCATCGTATGCCGAAAGGGAGGCAATCTTTACACGGCAAAACCGTACAGCAATTTCATCTTGCGACTGGAATTCAAGGTGCCGCCCGGCGGCAACAATGGCCTGGGCATTCGATCTGGCGTCCAGGGGAATCCGGCCTATTCCGCCATGGAACTCCAGGTGCTCGATAATGAAGCTCCTTGCTACAAGAATCTGAAACCTTATCAGTATCACGGTTCCGTGTACGGCGTGGCGCCGGCAAAGCGTGGCTTTCTGCGGCCGGCCGGCGAGTGGAACAGCCAGGAAGTCCGCGCGGAAGGTAGCCACATCCAAGTCATTCTCAATGGACACACGATCGTCGATACCGACCTGGCCAAGATCGAGAAGCCATACATGGACGGGAATGAGCATCCCGGCCTGCTCAATGAGAGCGGCCATATCGGATTCCTCGGCCACGGTTCGCCGGTGGCATTTCGCGCCATCCGCATCAAGGAGCTGAAATAGGGCCGGCCCATCCCGGCAGTGCAGCGTTCTTTGCACCGCGCGTATGTTTGCGACAGGGGCTCTTGACGTCCTCCATCGGGTCGTTACGATCAGGCAGGACGTGAAGGGCCTTTGTCTTTGTGATGAAGTCTTGATGGCGGCCATCCGGTAGTCGAGAAGCCGTATAACCCCTTCGCCGTCAATGTGTTCAATCTCCCGACCGAGCGAACCGGCATGTTACTTGGCATTGAAATCGGCGGAACGAAGCTGCAACTTGGCATCGGCGAGGGCGATGGCACGGCACTGTCGGCGCTTGTCAGGCTGGATGTCGTGCCCGGTCTGGGCGCCGAGGGAATCCGCCGACAGATTGCCGAGGCCGCGTGTTCCCTTGTGAAAGCCCATGCGGTGCAGCGCGCCGGTATCGGTTTCGGAGGGCCCGTCGATAGCCAACGGGGCGTCACGCTGACCAGCCATCAAATCGAAGGCTGGGACCATTTCCCCTTGACACGATGGCTTCAAGATATCTTGAAAATGCCTGTTGTATTGGGGAACGATTCTGACCTTGCCGGTTTGGCCGAGGCCCGCTTCGGAGCGGGC
Source organism: Thermoguttaceae bacterium (assembly GCA_040772845.1). Taxonomy (GTDB): domain Bacteria; phylum Planctomycetota; class Planctomycetia; order Pirellulales; family Thermoguttaceae; genus PWXP01. The sequence goes on along the minus strand of JAXGXG010000001.1, from coordinate 287,624 downwards.
AAGGGATGCCGCGTGGTCCTGTACAGCAATGTCGGAAGTGGAATCGGCGGCGCCCTGGTCGTCGGCGGACGGCTCCACCAGGGGGCCGCCGGCATCGCTTCCGAAATCGGTCATCTGCGGCCTGGCCTGCACTGCCGAGAGCCCGACGAAACCGTCGAATCGTTGGCCAGCGGGTGGGCGATCGCCCAAAACGCCCAGGCAAAACTGCTGAACCCGGAACTCCATTCGCTCAGCGCCCGCATGTTCCAAGACCAGCCGCTCGATCCCGAAGGGATTCGATCCCGCCTGGTTGAACTGGAAGAAGCGGGAGAGAAGGCTGCCGCCGACCTTTTGCATCGGTGCAATGGCTACCTCGAGCAGATCTCGACCAAACTGCTTGCCGATGCGGCGCGCGACGGGAACGAGCTGGCGCGCGACGTGTTTCAACATGCATGTCAGGCATACGGCTGGGCGCTGGCGCAGGCCATCACCCTGCTCGGGCCCGACGTTGTTGCCGTCGGCGGGGGCGTGGCGCAGCTTGGCGAGGAATTGTTTCTCACTCCGTTGCGTCATGAAGTCAACCGGTACGTCTTTCCGTCACTCCGAGAAACCTACCGAATCGTCCCTGCCTTACTTGGCGAGGAAGTCGTGGTCCACGGGGCATTGGCGCTGGCCGCCCATGCCGACACGGCTTAACGGATCTGCGGTGTCGGTGTCACGGGAGCCAGAGGCGTGCCCTTACGTTCCTGCAAGGGAAGGTTCCAGGTGGGATCGCGGCCATCGGGCGGCGGCGTTCGCTCCGGGCAAGAGAACAGTTTACCCCGCAGCATCTGGAACCGGGCTGCGTGAAAGCGCAAAGTCCCCATCAAATGCTCCGGCTCGAAACGCTCGGGCTCCAGGAAGACTCGCGCCGGATCCGTCAATCGCTGCGAGATCGCCAGACGCCAAAGAAGCCAGCCGTCGCGCCATTTCAGCCGATGGGCACGGCACAGTTGCAGGAAGAGCCGAGTCGCCGATGGCTTCTTGCGCCCCTGTTCCTGCCACTGGACCACAAGCGAGAGCAACCAGATCACCAGAATCAGACCGGCAAGCCCCAGAAGTATGAAGACGGCATCCCGCGAGCTGAGCTGCACGCGCGGCCCACGAAAATACCGCGACATGTCCTCCAGCCGGCTTCGCCCCAACAATGCCAGAGACGACAGTTCGAACCCGTGTAGGTGCATGGTCGGAGGCTCCCGTGCAAATGCCTAGTCTCGCGGATCGGCCAAGGCTTCTCGCCAGTTGCCAAACGCCGCATGTTGATGCAGGCTGCGCGTGGCCGCCTGCCGCACCAGTTCGTTACTGTCGTGTTGCGCCCGTTGGAGGGCCTCGCGGCTTGTCGGCGACGCACATTTTCCCAACGCCTCGACCGCTTCACTGCGTACAAGATGGTCTTCGTCGTTCAGCAGTTCCGCAATCGCATCCTCCAACGCCTCCACGCAATCCATCGAGCAGGCAACGTCGATCCCACGAAGCCGCCGGGAACGAAGCCCCGACTGCAACTCTTGCCGCAGTACGGATAGCGTACGGGGATCGGCCTTCTTGACCAGCAGTGATGTGCTGGTGCGAACCTGATCGTCCAGCAGATCGTACGCGGCCAGAAACCGCTCGATGGTAAACTCCGAAAGGTTCTCGCGAGCCGCGTTGCGCACCTCGACGTGCGGACTGTCCAGCAATTCGATCATCCGAGGGAGCACGCCCGGAATGCCCCGCCGCCGAAGCTGGCGTACGACAGTCGCCTGCACTTGCGCGTCGGGATCCTCCAGGGCGCGTACGGCCAGCGCATTCGCATCGGCGCCGCTGAATTCGACCAGGGCATGAGCCGCGGCGCGGCGCCCCTTCGGTTTCCCATGAAGAAGCACCTGCTGTATGACAGAAAACGCCTGCACGCGAGGGATTCCCGATTTCATGATCAGTCGCACCATGCCGCACTGGCCCGCTTCGTCCAACTGGTCCAGGAAACTGATGGCGGATTGATACCACCCTACAACCTGAATCTTCTTGAGGTTCTGGATGGCCGCCGGCGACGGCTCTCCTCCAAGCTTCGCAAGCAGATGTTCCACAAACCGCATGTCTTTTCGCTTGGCAATCACTCCCAGAACCGCGGAAGGAATGTGCGGATCGTCCAACATGCTCAGCAACAGCCGTACCACACCGCCCGACTCGCTCTGCCCCAGCATCTCAACGATGGGCAGGAACGCAGGATGGTGCGGATTGATCAGAATCTTTTTCAGGGCAGAATTCTCGCGCCCCGTCAGCAAGAGGAACGCCTCCAGCACTTCACGGCGACGGTGTTGCGGAAAACGCGCGACCGACTCCTCCAAACTCACCAGAATACGGTCGCGTATCACCTGCGGATCCCGAAAACCTTCGCATTCACTCGGAGAAGCAAGCTCCCCGTACAAGGCTTGGGCCAAGCCCAGGATTGTCCGGGCGAGGACATCGATGGGGACGCGCCCCCGGCCATCGAGCGCGTTGACCAGGGCAGGCATCAGATCGTACTCGTGGAACCAGAGAGCGGCATCGCACGCAATCAGGCACATCTGCGGGTCCACGCCGAGCAGCGCATCGCGCAGGGCGCCGGCCAAACGCCCCTGATGCTGACGCACAATGGTCTTCCATCGCACCGGCATTCGCGGAAGCCGCCGGAGGATTTCGCGATGCCCTGCCTTGCTCCGCCGCAGCAACAGGGCTTTCAGCGCCCCATCCTGAATGTCCGGATCGGGCGAGTCGAGGGCGGGAACGAGAACGCGCACGGCGGCCTCGTTGTCGGTCTTCTGCAAGACGTTCAGGGTTGTGGCTAACCCATCGCTCACGGCGCGCATATCCTCCACATACAGGTCTAACCCAAACCTACTATCGTCCAGGGTCGTCGGAATCTTCAGCTTAAGCGGAATTGTCAACCCATCCTGCGTAGACTACCACTTACACGGAATCGGCGGTGTGTGCCATGGTTCACAATATAGGCGATTGTAGAGGTCCGCTCATTACGGTCCGCTACCAACATGCGTCCCTTCCGCTTCTTCCCTGCGTGGGTTCCCCCCGTCTGTGTTACGAAACCCGCATCGCACACGCTACAAACCGTGCAATATCACGTCCCGGCGGTTGCCAGAATATCCTGCCACATACCCCCTTGCCGTAGGCGCTCCGGCCCGCTATGTTGAGATTAGTTCTCATGCTCTCGTTCAAGGAATTGTCATGCCTCGAAACGCATCTGAAGTGCTGGACCGCGAATGGCTAACGGTCCGGGCGCGGTTGATCGAAGTGGCTGCCGCGCTGGATCGCATCGACCGGGCCGACGGATCGGTTGCCGATGATCCGCGGATTCAGCAAATCGCCCAAACGCTCGGAATCTTGGCCCAGGAGAAGGAAAACCGGGCCGAGCAGCTCCAATTGGCATTTTCGCTTCCTTATGAGCCCAAGTGGCGGGAAAGGTACGGTCTTTAGAGCATGGATTTCATCGATCCTCATATCCATTGTGCTGCCCGCACGACCGACGACTTCCAGCGTATGGCCCAGGCCGGTTGCCTGGCTGTGGGCGAACCTGCATTCTGGATGGGCTACGATCGTAGCAGCGCAAGCAGCTTCTACGACTATTTCCGCCAGCTTACCGAGTGGGAACCGCGGCGCACCGCCCAATTTGGCATTCGGCATCATGCGTGGATGGGTATCAACGCCAAGGAAGCGGACGACGTTGGTTTTGCGCGCGAGGTGATTGCACTCCTGCCCGAATTCCTCGACAAGCCGACCGTTCTGGGCGTTGGCGAAATCGGACTGAACAAGAACACCAAGGGCGAAGTCCAAACACTGCTCCTGCTGATCGATCTGGCGCTCACCCGCGGCGAACTGCTGCTGTTCCACACGCCGCACCTGGCCGACAAATACCATGGCACCCGCGTCATCCTCGACATCCTGCGGTCCGATCCACGTGTCGATCCGGCCAGGGTCTGGGTCGATCACTGCGAGGAACACACCATCCGCATGGTCCTGGAAGAAGGCTATTGGGCCGGCATCACGCTCTATCCGACGACCAAGGCCACGCCGGAGCGAGCCGCCGACATGATCGAAATCTACGGCCCCGACCGCATCCTGGTTACCAGTTCGGCCGATTGGGGCCCCAGCGATCCGTTGGCCGTCCGAAAGTTCATGTCGGTCATGCGCCGCCGCGGTCACGACGATTCCGTCATTCGCCAAATCGTCTACGACAATCCCATGACCTTCTGCGGCCAGAGCGAAAAATGGAAGCTGGGAACTGGGAGCTAGAAGCTGGGGTGGCGGGGTCGTTAGTCGCTGCCGGGTGTGATCACAAGCCGAATGACGGCCTTCTCCACCGGCTGCACCAGTGAAATACCGATGCGAGTGGCTTCTCGTTTGCCCAGATCTTCCTCCAGACGCGTCGCCTCGATCCGATAGTCAGCGTCGCCCGCATCAATGCGCACGTCGACCGCCTCGCCGCCATCGCGAAAACGGAGCCTTCCATTACCAAGGTCTTCCCAATCGCCCAAGGTAACCAGGGCCGTCTCGAACGCCTGCGGCTCGCTCAAACACACTTCATCCTCGACCGTCAGGCTTCCACTCCCCTCGCGCGAGAAGACGAACGTCCGTTGCAGCTTCTGCAGTTCAGGCACGGCATACGCCGCCTTCAGGTCGAGTACAAGCCGATCGGCCGCCGGCGAGAAATCGGTCTTAAGCACCGTGGCCGCGGCCTTCCGCCCCGCCACCTGCAATTGCCCCGCAACGCGAGGAACCGAGTGCCCGAACGAATTGAGCACATCGCTTTCGTACCGCCGGGAACTGAAGGTGCGCGCGGTATAGACCTCGCCGCCCGGATCGACCAGGGGAGTCGCCTTTCCCAAGGCCACGACGTACGTGCCCACGTCGTTATGGTTGTGATGCTCTGCGTTGTGCCCGCCCTTCATCGCGGCCCCGAACACCCGTGATTGCTCAAGGCCGGGTCGAACGATGAGCACGTGCGCGTCGGGAAACCAGTGCCGGGGTTCGCGTGCCAGGACGGTTTCTTCACGCGTTGCGTCGGTGGCCGAGTTCCCGAACGCGAACAGGCCTATCTCGAACAGGTCGCCGCGAGGATTGGCTTTCGGCAGCGCCGCCTCCTGCCCGGCCGGCGCCAGTCCCAGGCCCAGTTTGCGATCGAGAAAGGCCAGAATCCACACCGCCGGCCGACTGCCCGGCCGGCAGTCGGCGAAGGCCGGATATACCTCGGGCACAATCTCCATGTGGGGGCCGAACAGGGCAATCTCGCGAACCTTCGGCTGCGCGAGCAGATCGAGACCGCCGCCGGTCGCCTGAAAACTGGTTTCCGCCAACAACACATAGTGGCCGAAACCATAGTTCCAATAGCCCATCCCTTCCGAGCAGTAGCCGTCGTCGGTAAACCCACGCAGGAAGTGATCGAGGTTCTTCTCGGCAGCCGCGAGGAAAAAGGCGCGCCGCTCGCGCGATTCGATCGCCGCCAAGGCCGCACCGATCACGCCGGCCTGGCACACGGCATTCCAATTGCTCGTTCCGGTAATCCACCACAACCGGGGCTCTCCGGTAGAAAGCGAACTCTCATACGGCGCAAACGTTCGCCGTTCAAGCTCGTTCAGCAGGAGCGTACGAACTTCGGGACTCAACTTTTCGCCAAGCCAGCAGTGCGCCGTCGCCAGGTTCCACGAGAGACCTGCCACGACCAGATCGATCTCGCTGACTTCCCCCCGAAAGTTCCGTAACTTCCCGTCATGCGCCGGCAGACACCACGCCTTCTCCGAACAGATGGAACGGATCGCCTCTTCAATCGCCGGCAGGAAACGTCCCTGGTTCTCCAGACATTCGGCTGTCACAAGATTGTTCAGCCGAGTGCGCCTTTGGGAGATCACGCGCTGGCCGCGCGTCCGGTTTCCCGTGCGAGAGAAGTCCAGGTATGTCTCGTCGCTCATCTCCGGCATGGGCGTCTTCACCAGATCTTCAGCGTAGGCGACCACGGCCTGGTAGGCCTGTTGGCCGGCCAGCCGTTCCCAGGCATCGCGGTCGGTAATGGGCGCGCCGAGGCCTCGCGGTTGCTCGGGCAACATCTCGGCAATCGCGGCGACCCGCTCGGGAGCCGGCGCCAACGGCGAAGCGGCCATGCCGGTCGCGGAGAACGCGATAGTCCACAGAAGAAACGCAACACACAACGAGTATCGTCGCATCCGACAGGCTCCTTAATCAACGAAGGTAAGGTATGGTCAGGGCGGGAACGGGGGTAGGGCAGGAACGGGGCGAGGCAGGCGCAGGAAAGGCAAACAGGGCAGGCGGTCAGGTACCCTGCAATCCGAAGTGACGCAACATCATGCCGAACAGGTGCGTGTCGGCAATCGGGGATTTGGGGAGTTTCAACGGTTCCGAGGCCAAGGCGATCGTGTGCTGGGACCGATCGCGCACCGGCGCGCCGTGCGAACCGCGAACCAGACTCGCATCCAGCGGAATGCTCTTGGTGGCCGGATCGAAAAACAGCTCGACCGGATCGTAGCCCGGCTTGCGATGGATATCGACCTGCCGCGCGAAGGCCGGCGCCTTCGCATCGTCCAGCCAGTAATAGTACGCCGCCCAAGCCTCGGGCTTGCAGGTTACCACGACCTCTCCGCTTCGCGGGTGATCCATGGCATAACGCGTACGCTCTGTGCCGACGAGGACCTCGTCGACTTCCTTGACGCCGCGGAGTACTTCCGCCGTACGTCGAATCGTCTGTTCGTCGCCGTCGGCCACAAAGACATGCGCCATCTGATGGTCGACCATCGCCCAGGCCCGACTGGCCTCGAAATCGATCTGCTCGCCGCCGTCCGTTTCGCGCACGGCAAGCAGCCCGGCTTCACGTAAGACGCGGTTCGGATAGAACACGTGACTGACCGGAGTGATGGCGTACTCGCCGGCAGCAACCCACAGGGGCCGCTCTCCGTAGGCTTCCTCCATCGCCGCGCCCAGGTCGCCGATTACCGCGTCCAATTCCTGAACGGCCTGATTGGCCGCGTCCGTATCGGGGCCGATCTTCTGCGCCGCATAGTCGAGTTGGGGCAAATAGATGAAGAAAAACTCCGGTCGCCACTTCCGGGCAGCGTGTGCCGCCGACTCGGCAATCCACCGGCTCGACTGGATCCCAGCCATGGGACCCCAGTAGTGCTGCAGCGGGAAATGCCCCAACTCGTCGCGCAACGAGCCGTACAGGTCGGTCGGACGTGTGTAACACCAAAGCGATTCGCTTCCGTCAGGATTATGAATGGGCGCCGGCGTACATACATAATCCGCCTCGCACCCCTTCGAGTGAAGCGGAAACCACACGGCCGACTTCACCCCCGAGGGACAGTGCGAAAGAAGATCCCATACCTGCGGCTGCTCGATCACGTCGTTCGGCGCCGTCCACATTTCCACCTTCCGACGGTCGCGCCAATAGATGCCGTTGCACACAATACCGTGTTCGCGTGGCAGTCGGCCCGTGGTGATGTTCGCCTGCACCGAACAGGTAACCGCCGGAAAACTGGGACGGAGATCGGCAATCTCTCCGCCCGTGGTCATATCGCGAAAACGCGACATGGCCTCCACGTCCTTCTCGCGTAAATTGGGGATCGACAGGAAAATGAGCGGCCGAGTCACAGCTATACAGTCCTTCCGAAATTGCACGAAATGGGTAGCGGGCGGGATGTCGGCAGCGCGATCTGAAGAAAACGCCCTCAAGCAACAGACATCGCTGCTGCCCGAAGAACGTCGCCTCCGACCGCACTGCCGAGCGAATAACGCATTTCCCCAAGGCCCGATCTACGGTGATTGACAGTTGTCTTATTTGCGGCCCTCTGCCGCGAGCGAGTGGACGGCGTCGACGATGGCCTTCTCGACCTCGGGCGCCCACGCACTGGGTAAACCATAGTATAGCATGGCCGTCTTTCCTTCATATCCACCCTCTTCCAGCACGCGCACCGAGGGGATATAGGCCATCACGTCGTTTGAATAGCCCGCCACCCAGGTGCGTCTGTCGTCAAGCTCGGCCTTCAGCCGCAGGGCATAATCGACCACGACCTCGCCGCCCAGGAAGACCCAATCGATCCGGTCCCCCAGCCGCCAGACGCCAATGCCGTATGGGTAGGTATCGGGAATTGTCTCTCCCGCTTCCATGCGTTCGAGGAACATCCGAGCGCGCGCCTGCTCGTACCGGTTCTTCGAGCCGGCCGCCTGCTGCCACTCGGCCTTGGTCGGCAACGCCGCCAGCGGCAACGGGACTTCTACGTATGCCGTTTTCAGTTCCGCGGCAACCGGCTCCATCTTCCCGGCAAGGACCTTGGACACGGCATCGGCGAGCCGACGCCCGTACTGCTGGGCCAGTTCGAGTTTGCGGCGCGGTAGCGGATTCTGATCGCCGCCACAACCGGCCCAGAACATGGCCACGCAGTCGGCGTTCCGCGCCTCCAGCTCGGCCTGGGCGAAGCCCGGGTAGTCGCCGCACCACGACAGATCGCTCAACACGGTTCCATGGCATGCGTAACCGAACACAACGGCCATTAGGCCGCCCTTCGCATCGCGCACGGCCAGCACCGGAACGTCATGATCCTGCGGCCCGCACAGTTCGTTCCGCTCGCGAAGTTCCGGAACCTGTGCTTCCTTGTTGTTGCGGCGATTGACGGCGAACGTGGCAGTACCGGAACCCCACGTGACTGCAACCGGTTCCACCGCCTCGACCGCCTTACCGACACACGCCACGACGTGCTGCCGAAGCGTATCGGCATACTGATCGATCAATGCCTGCTGATCGGCATCGACCTGCCGGTAATGCAGCGGCTCCAAATTCCGCCCCACGACCGGGCCCGAATGCGTATGGGAGAAACAGAGTGCCACCTGGTCACGCTTCAGCCCGAACTGCTGGTGAAGTTGGTCGCAAATGGATGCGGCCAGGTCGTGCCCGATGCCCAACAGGTCGAACGACACAAGCACGGCCCGCCTTCCGGCCGCATCTTCCAGTACAAGCGATTTGACCCACAGATCGCTGTACTTGCCGTTTGCCGGTTCTTTGCGCCCGCCATACCCGGCCATCCACATGTACTTCTCCGGGGTAATGCAGACCTTGGCGACGCCTGCCTTCCACTCCGTCGCCCCCTGTGCAGGCTGGACGACCATCCAGGCAACAACAAGGATCCCCAGCCCAATACACCACCGATGGAAGAACGTCCGATTCATGAAGTCACCTCATTTGCGGTTCTGGGACCTAATCTGAAATGTTCATCGTAACAGACACGAGCATACGACACCCTACCCGAGGGGACCACGGTTGTCAACCTGCTGCCGTATTCACCCTTCGCCTTCCTGCTCGTGCTCAACTGCAGCGGTGCTCGTAATCACAATCGAAGTTCCCGCTTGGCTGCCGAGACCGTTTCTCCTGCCCCGCTCGACCGCTTGTTTTCGTAGACTTTCCCGACTATGCTCAGGTTTATGATAAGGAATCGAAGCATGCAAACATTGATTCTGGCAATGGCGGCGTTGGTGGAGACTGTGGCTTGCGCCTGGGAACTCGATTTATCCAAAGAACAGCCGCAGATGCACTGGTGGTCCGAAAACAAGGCATTGGACCGCTGCCGGCTGGAGTATGCACCGAATCCGGCGACGGGCAAGCAGGCGCTGAAGGCCTCCTGGGATGCCGGCATTACGGACTACATGCACATCCTGCACAATCCCAAGGGGACGCTGCCGGACTTCAAGCGAGCACAATTCGTGGCTACGATAACGACGGCAATGCCTCTGCCTGTCAGCCGCTGCCGTCTGCGCATGCAAGACAAGAACACCGAGACCTTCTACTGGCCGCTGGACGTGAATTGGTTGACGCCTGGCCGCCATCGCCTGGAATGGATCGTCGACACGTCCCGGATGGAGAAGGTGTCCTACGTCAGTCACGGAACCGATGCCAACCGCAGGCTTGACTTCCCCATCAAGAGTGTGGGGCTGACGCTGGATTTCCCGGAAGACGGGATGCAGGGCGAGGCGTATGTCGAATCGCTGACGATGGAATCGCTTCCACAGGAACCGGTCGCCGCAGACAAGGACTACCCGATGACGCCGTTGGCGCGGCCATTCATCGACCCGCTGAAGATGCCGCAGCGTCTGCCGTTCCGCGATACGGTGCTGGAAGAGGCCGTGAATCCCGTGACGGAGGCGGAGTCGCTGAAGATGACCGCCAACGGGAAATCAGGGTGCTTCGGGGTGAATTTCACAATCGTGACGTCGCCCCGGGGGGTGCTGGGACAGAAGCTCGGCCGCCAGCATGGCGGCGAAATGACGGTCCGCGTAACAACGGAACACGCATTGCCGGAAGTCACAACGCTGCGTCTGACCTTCGTGGAGGCGGTCGGCGGCCCGTACATCCATCGGATTCCCGTCAACTTCGACAAGGCCGGCGCACATCGTATTGCGTTCGTGCTGCCCAAGCTGGTAAGGACGAAGAAGCCATGGGGCTCCCGCGACTGGCAGGAGACGCCGCTGTTTGTCCTGGCAGGCGTCGGCTTCGAATGCAAATCGGATTTCCAGGGGAGCGTCTATCTGGACGGTATCGACGCGAAATGGTCGCGCTCGCCGCTGGAAGCGTTACATCTCCAATTGAAGACCGGCGCCGTAGGCCATGTGGTGACACAGGACAAGGCGGCCGAAGGTGTCGCGGCGACGCTGTGCAACATGGCCTCCGAACCGGCGGCGTTCAAAGTTACCGGGAAGCTGACCGATTGCTACGATGCCGTGCAGAACTGGACGTTTGCACGCGACCTGACGCTGGGCGGCGGTGCAACCATCGATCTGTGCACGGTGCCTGTTCCCCCGCGTTTCGGCGTATACTATGTCGAGTTCGAGGTCGCTGCGCCTGGCATGGCGCCGCAGTCCTATCGCCGTTCGTTTGCGCACATGAAGCTGACCGGCGCGAAGCCGGGCGAGACGTTCGTCAAGGGGTTCAAGTTCGGCAGCGTCTGCCATCTGGACCATGCCCATGGATCGCCGGAAACGGTCCGCGAAGCCGCGGCGGCGATGTCGCAGATCGGCCTGCGAATCCTGCGCACGGATGTTCGATGGGATGCCAGTCCGCTCTACCTGAAGCATCTCGACGGCGTCGTGGAGACATTCAGCAATGCCGGCATGAACTTCGATTTCATCCTGCCGGGGCTGCGCGCAGGGAACGCCAAATACAACATGGATGCGTGCCTGGACGGCTATCGGAAGCTGTTCGAGCGTTACAAGGGGCGCATCCAGTATTGGGAGATGCTGAACGAGCCGGATATCCCTTGGGGCCCGGTAGAAGAAGCGCCCAAGGCGCCGGAATACATTGCGCTGGCGAAGGAAACGGCGAAACTCCTGCGCGAGACCGACCCTGCAGCCCAGTTGATGTCCGCCGGCTATTGCACCTTGGCTCCGGGCGCGCGCGGCATGGGCCCCTTCCACTACGACAGTATGGCGGCCTTGAAGGATGTGTTCGATATCCATTGCTTCCATGGCCATGGCCCCTTCGAACGCTATGCGAAATCGTCGATCCAGAACGGCCTGCTGCAAATGCGCGAGAGCCTCGGCATCGACATTCCGTGGTATGCCAACGAAACGGCGCTGACCTCGCGCGGCGGCGTTACCGAGAAGATGCAGGCTGAGGCGGTGTACAAGAAGCTGCTATTCAGTTGGAGCCGCGGAGCCCGGGGATTCACCTGGTACAATTTGCGTTCGAAGGGCGAACTGCCCGACGACGGCGAACATAACTACGGAATGATGACCTGGGATTTCTATCCGAAAGCCGTCTATGCCGCCTACAACGGCCTGACCGGCCTGTACAACGACAAGGAATTCATGAAGGCGTGCGATTTGCCCTGGGGCGAATGGGCGCTCGCCTTCAAATCCGACCGTGACATCGCCCTGTGCGTCTGGAATGACGGCCAGACGTCCATCCAGCGGCAGTTCAAAACCGATGCCGCGGCCGCGGAACTCGCCGATATGTTCGGCAATCGGACGCCGGCGCCGGTTATCGCGGGGACGGTGCTCGTGGAGACGGGTTGCGAGCCCAAGACCCTGGTGCTGAAAGACGCGTCCTCGATAGACCTGCTTCCGCCCTTGGTCCGATTCCAGATGCCCGAACTGCTGCTGCCCGGCCAGGCAGCCCCGCTGACGGTGTCGTTGGTCAATCCGTTTGGCGAAGCACGCAAGGCCATGGCCACATTAACACTGCCTGAAACGGTCGCCTGCAATCGGAACGTCTTCGAGGCGGTCGTGCCGCCGTTTGGCCTGGCGACATTCGATGCGACCCTGACACTTTCGGCGGGCGTGTCGAAACACTTGGCCGCGCGCGAATGGGTGCTGGTGGAAGGCCGACTGGAGGGATTGACGCCTGTTCGCCAGATGAATCTGCTGCCGGCGCCTTTCCGGTTCGAGAGCCGGATGGAGGGCAAGCCGCTGTTTGACCTGGCCGACCATACGAAGGTGACGCAACTGTGCGTCGGCGATCCCGCCAAGGAGGACAATACCTGGAAAGGCCCCGAGGATCTGAGCGCCAAGGTGTGGCTGGCCATGGATGATCAGGCGCTGACCGTCAAGGTCGTCGCAACGGACGACCGGCATTGCCAGAAGCATGCCGCCACCGGACATCCGTGGGATGGCGACAGCGTCCAACTGTTCCTGGCGCCGGCCGGTATGGAGACGGCGTGCGAAATGGACTTCGCTCGTGATGAAGACGGTCGCAACCACGCGCGCCTGCGACAACTGCCATTGGGCGTCACGGGCGACGAAACCAAATTGAAGCTGTCAACCGCCAGGGACGGCGACCGGACGACCTATGTCATCACGATTCCCTTCGCGGCGATTGGCTCGGATGCTGCCGCTTTTGCACGCGGGTTCAAGTTCAATCTCATGGTCAACGATACCGACAACGATGTCCGGGAAGGATGGGTGCAGGTTGCGCCCGGCATCGGCAGCGGCACGGTCAATATGCGAATCATGCCGACATTACTGGCCCGGTAGCAGCTTCCCATATCGGGAGGACTCTCACCTCGCGTTCGCACCGGCAGATACGCCGCGCGTCTCATCCGTGCGCCATACCAGTCAAACGCGTTATTGCGCAATTGCAGCAGGATCCCTACTTCATATTCTCCGCCTCGATGTCGGCCACTTTCTTCTCGGCGTCTTTGAGGAAATCGGCGAACTGTTCGAGCCCCTCGGTGTGGCCCGTTTCGAGAAAAGCGTCGACCGCGGCACAGGCCATCCACTGCCCCCAGATCATAGCGCCCATACAGAGGACGTTCGCATTGTTGATCGCCCGGCACGTCTGGGCTGCCCAGACCGATTCGACACACGCGGCGGTAATTCCCTTGAACTTGTTGGCCACGATCGACATGCCCATCCCCGTCCCGCACAGAAGCAACCCGCGGTCGGCCTTTCCCTCCTGAAGCAACCCGCACGCCGCGGCAGCCCCGTCATAGTATGGCACCTGATTGTCCGCCGTGGCGCCGACGTCTTGCACTTCGTGGCCCTTCTTCTTCAGATGGGCGATGAGGGCATCTTTCAGTTCCAAGGCAAACGAGTCGGCGGCAATAACGATCTTCATGGAATGATCCTCTCGGGTAATAGTTGATTCCCTCGCACGCCCAAATTGCGAATGGAAACGGTTCGAATTACGTTCGCTGTCGCTGTTGGCAGGGCAGTCCGTCCGATGATTCTTCGAATTGTCATGCTGTCGCCCGGTCTTTCCCGTGCAGCCCCAGCGCCTTCAATACCTCGTCCACAACGAGAATGGAGCTGGAAACGGCAAGAATCATGCCCCAATCGGCAAGCGACAGCGGCACGGTCTTGAAAATGGCCTGCCCGAAACCGGTATGCACCGCCAACACCTGCAAGACGGCCGCAAGGCCAATCCCGAACCAGAGCCAAGGATTGGAGAACAGGCCGACGGAGAAGACCGAGACCCGCGACGTACGGGCGTTGAGTCCGTGAAACCACTGGAAGGCTGCAAGCGTGGTGAAGGCGATCGTCATCGCGTGTTCTTCTTGGCCGTTATTGAGGCTGTAGGCAAAGAGTCCAAGGGTACCGAAGGCCATCAGCGGGGCAAGAATGAGCATGCGGCGCAGCAAGGTACGGTCGAGGATGGAGGCCTTGGGATCGCGAGGCGGCTGCGTGAGCACGTCGCGGTGCATGGGCTCGATGCCAAGGGGAATTGTGCAAGCTCCGTCGGTAACCAGGTTGATCCAGAGGATCATGACCGCCGTGAGCGGCAAGGGCAGTCCGACCAGAAGCGCAATGGTGAGCGTAATGATTTCGCCCAGGTTGGTGGTAACCAGAAAGAAGACCACGCGGCGGAGGTTTGCGTAAATGGCGCGGCCTTCCTCGACGGCGTACATGATGGTGGCAAAGTCGTCGTCGGTCAGCACCATGTCGGCCGCCTCCTTGGCGACTTCGGTGCCGGTTCGCCCCATTGCCACGCCGATATCAGCCCCTTTCAGCGCGGGGGCGTCGTTCACCCCGTCGCCTGTCATCGAGACGATTTCGCCATGGCTCTTCAGCGCCTTCAGAATGCGCAGCTTGTGGCTTGGAGACACGCGTGCGTAGACGTTCACCTCGCTGGCCGTGCGATTCAGTGTTTCGTCATCCATCCGGTCGATTTCTGACCCCGTGACGGCCCGGGAGGCTTCATCGGAGGCGATGCCGACCTCGCGTGCGATCGCGGCGGCCGTAGCGGCATGATCACCGGTGATCATCACCACGCGGATGCCTGCTTCTCGGGCCTGGGCAATGGCTTCGATCGCTTCGGGGCGAGCCGGGTCCACCAGGCCCCACAAACCGACGAAGACGAGCCCGTTTTCCGCATCTTCATTGACGGCCGATTCGGCATCGGCGGGCATCGAGCGGACCGCACCGGCAAGGACGCGTAGCGCATCGTCGGCGAAGTCGTCATTGGCTTGCTCGATCCAGGCGCGAAGCTCTTCGGTCAGTTCCCGCTTCTGGCCATCGACCAGGACGTGCGTGCAGAAAGAGAGTACGCGATCTGCACCACCCTTGACGTAAAGAACGCAGCCTTCCCCTTCGGGGATGGCCGAGACAGCGACCGCCACGGAAAAGAGCATCATCTCCAGCCAGTCGTATCCCCGCAGAAGGCCGAGGAAAAAGACGATTCCTGCCAGGCCGATCCCGGCGAAGCCCAAAATCGCCCCCAGGCGAGCAAGTCGCCGCTGCAACGGCGTCTGTTCCCGTTCCGTTCCCTGCACGTCGCCGGCAATGCGGCCCACAACGGTATCCATACCGGTTGCCACCACAATCGCCCGGCCGCGGCCTCCGGTAATGGCCGTCGAACTCCAGACCATGTTCGTCCGGTCGGCCATGGGCGTTGCCTCGTCCAGCGAGTCCGGCCGCAGATGGACCGGTTCGCTTTCACCCGTCAGCGCGGACTCGTCCGCCTGGAGTTCCGAACTCTCCAGCAGACGCGCGTCGGCGGCAACCCGGGCGCCCGTTTCGAGCACCAGGACGTCACCGGGGACGATCTCCTCGGTAAGCACTTCGGTGGCCTCGCCGTCTCGCAGTACCTGCGCCTTGGGCGCGGCCATCTTTCGCAGGGCGTCGAGCGCCTTGTCCGCCTTCCACTCCTGGGCGGCGCCGATCAGTGTATTCAGAACAACAACTACGCCGATCACCACGGCGTCAACCACATGCCCGCCAAGCAGAGAGACACCTGCCGCGCCAAGAAGCAGATAGATCAGGGGATTATGGATCTGATGCCCGACGATCTGCAGTACGCCTGCACCACGCTCGACACGGATGGTGTTCCGCCCCTGTTGCTTAAGGCGGTGGGAGACCTCGTCGCTTTCCAGCCCCGCTTCGCCCGAGCCGACTCGTTCGTAAAGCGCTTCGAGCGAAAGGCTGTGCCATGCGTTGTGGTCGGCTTCCTCAGGCATGACAGTCTCCGTGATTCAAGGGCGGTTCGCGATCAGCCCGGCATCAGGCGTAAAACGACATCTTCTGAGATTACCGCCCCCCATCACGACCGTCAAGGGCACGCGCAAGGCGCACAAGGACAAGTGCTGCGTCAATGTGTCGTGTTCGGAGGGAGTCTTAGCGGGAGTAGTAGAGTGGCCTGTGTGGTTCGTAGTTCTTTCCCTCCACCGAACACACGCACCACGGTGCGGACATTGCGTTTTGCCGCCTAAAACCAGGACAAAATCACCTTTGCCAGGATTCCAGTCTCAACCAACACTCGGAGGAAGAGAACCAAGGCTCCCCAATACTCCATGGCTATCGAGAAAAGCGAGTGCTCGGCATCGAACATCAAATCAACGGCATGATGTGATCACTAAACAAGGACTTGAAATACGAACCAGGGCGTCGCCCCTTCGCCGTCGCCGCAGAGGGTAACCAAATGGAACGAGTGCGCCAATGGTAATGAAGCCACACGTCGAGAGAGGGGTGCAGCAGCGGACTTGCATTTCACGGAAGGGCCACCGCCGGGCAAGCCCCGTCTGGAGCCATGGTCATCCAGCTAACCGTGGGCCACGAGCCATGTTCTCGCCCCGCACCGTGCCTCTGCCTCCGGCGGCGGCACGGTGCGGGGCGAGAATCGATTGGGAGCGTTGCCAGTAGCCAACTGACCACGGCTCCAGGCGGGGCAAGCCGGCCCGTGCCTTTTTTCAGCCGTGCAAGTCCGCTGCTGCACCCTCGGGAGAGAAGGCGAGCCGGGATTGATCGCAACCGGAGAGTTCCCTCATTGCTACAGGGACGACAAATGGATTTCGCAACGGCAGCCACCCCCCAAGGCAACTAGAGCACCACCCCGCCCACCCATCGCCGCAGACGAATCGACCTGTTCTGATCGGCCCAAAGTCGGTAGAATAGGTGGTCAAGGTACTTTCTCGATAGGGCACAAGATCCATGCAAGGCAACATGTTACGATATTTCACGGCAGGCGAATCGCATGGGCGGGCGCTGCTGGCACTGGTAGACGGCTTTCCGGCTGGCGTTCACCTGGACGAAGAAGCCATCAACGCCGAACTGCGTCGGCGGCAGGGCGGCTATGGACGAGGCGGTCGGCAGAGACTGGAGGACGATGCCGTCGAGGTCCTATCCGGCACTTGGCGAGGGGATACGCTGGGCAGTCCGATCGCCCTGCTCATCCCCAACCACGACTATAAGATCGAGAGTATGGAGGAACTCGATCGGCCGCGGCCGGGCCATGGCGATCTGAGCGGCTCGCTGAAGTACCTCACTTCGGTTCGCGCCATCCTCGAGCGGGCCAGTGCCCGAGAGACGGCCGCGCGGGTCGCAGCCGGGGCCCTGGCCAACCAGCTCCTGGCACAGTTCGGAATCACCGCATTCGGATACGTGGTCCAGGTCGGCCCGATCGCCGTGCCCCCGAAACCGGGCTCCCTGGTAGAACAACGGCAGCGCCGCGACCAAAGCGCACTGTACACACTCGATCCTGACCGGGACGAGGAACTGAAGGCGGCCATCCTCGAAGCCGGCAAGAAGGGAGATACCCTGGGCGGAATCCTCGAGATCCGAGTCGAAGGCGTGCCCTTCGGACTGGGAACCCACGCCCAGTGGGACCGTAAGCTCGATGGCCGACTCGCCCAGGCCGTCATGGCCGTGCAGGCGATGAAAGGATGCGAAATCGGGCTCGGGTTCGGCTACTGCGACAAGCCTGGCTCCAAGGTTCACGACCCGATCCAGTTCGATCCGGCCCAACAAGAGAGTCCGACGCTCGGCTTTTCGCGTCCCAGCAACAATGCTGGAGGACTGGAGGCAGGGATGACCAATTCGCAACCCATCGTGCTGCGCGTTGCCAAGAAGCCCATCTCCACGTTGTCCAGCCCCTTGGAGTCGATCAATCTCCGGACCAAGCAGTCCGAGCAAGCATCGTACGAACGGAGCGACATATGTGCCATTGCGGCGGCAAGCTGCATTCTGGAGAATGTGGTCGCGTTCGCCATTGCCGAGGCACTGGTCGAGAAATTCGGCGGCGACAGCCTCCAGGAGATGAAGGCCCGGTACGACCTGTTCCATCAATTGGCGCGGCAGCACTAAGCAGGGTAAGCAAGAACCACAGGGGAGGAGCCCCCGGAGAATGGCAAGGATGTTCCCGCTTCACGAACGGACACGGCGGAGGGTCGGCCTGGCGATTTTCGTCGCCCTCAGTGCAGTACCGGCAGTGTTTATTCTGCTTTGGGGACTGCATCGCCAGATGCCGTGGCACGCCAGCGCGGAAGCCCGCCAACTGGCGAGACTCTTGGGGCTGCGCGTTCAAATCGAACACATATGGCACGCCAAACCTGGCCAGTGGCATTACAACGGCTTCTCGCTACACGATCCGGAAGATGACCGCTGCCTGTTTCGTTGCGAACGCCTTGAAGTGACCCGCACGAAACCAAAATCGGACTCGCCAACCACCCTGCTTCTGCACGCCCACAACCCGACCACCGACCCGTCGGGCGCCAATGCGCTGTTCCAACTTCTGTGGCGCGCCATGCAGGCGCAGATCGGCCCGAAACCGCTCGACGTGCAGTGGACGGCCGATCGTCTGGCCTTCGGTCCGAGCGATGCGCCCATCCAACTGGAGGACCTTTCCGGGAGTATGAAGTCGCAGCCGGAAGCCGTTCTGTCGCAGCTCCAGTTCCGGCTTGCCGGCAGCGCTTCGGCTGAACCTGCCCACATCGAACTTCATCGCAACCGGCAGACATCACCAGCCGGCGTCGAGCTGAAATTGTATACGGGCGCCGGCCCGCTACCCTGCCGACTGCTGGCGGTCGGCCTTCCGGCCTTCCAAACACCTGGCCCCGACTGCCGGTTTCGCGGTTATTTGCGTGCAGATCGAACTTCTGACGGATGGCTCGGTGAGCTGACGGGCCATTTTTCCGAAGTCGATTTCGGCCAACTTGTGCAAGAGCAGTTCGCGCAGCACCTGACCGGCGTCGGCCAGTTGACCGTGGAGCGCGCCGGTTTCAACCAAGGCCGGATCGAATACGCATGGGGAAGCATTGCCTTCGGCCCCGGAACCCTCGCCAGCCCCCTGCTGGACAACGCCGTCGAGCAAATGAGCCTGATCCGAAACTCGCTGCCCGGCACGCAGGATGGCCGGGTTGCTTACCAAGAGCTTGCCGCGAACTGGCAGCTTACGGCCGATGGCCTGCGACTTGAGGGACGATGTGCTTCGGGGAACCCGGGAACGCTACTGGTCGGCACGGAACCATGGCAAGTGGGAGAACCGGTCATCCAGCCGCTTCCGGTCGCCGCCCTGGTGCGAACGCTCGTCCCCCGCGACTCACCCAAGGTGCCAGCCACCTGCGAGGCCGAACACCTTCTACGACACTTGCCTCTGCCCCATTCGTCGCAAAACGTCGCCGATCCGAATCCAACCGAGCGGTTACGGTAGCGGCAGCCTGCAACGTGTGCGATGCCAGTTTCCGCCTCCGGGCGTGGCCTCGTTGTTGTATACGAGTCCGAATTGCACGGAAGGCCACCGTGCGGGCTTGTCCTTGCTGTCAGAAAGCTGGGGTTGACACCATGTTTCGATAGTGCGGTTTTATTCCTTCCGCACGCCGCGAATCCAGAAGTCGCTTGTTACGGTATGATTCCGAGTCCCACACGCCACGTACCAGCGGCCACTGATCCGCGCCTATTCGCCGTAGGCGATTCGCACCGTAGCCAGGGGTTTCTTTACCCCTGGAAACCATAGGCACCACCCCACATCCCCGTTTATTCCCGGTTTGTTCCGCCGCCGCAGGCGGCGGAACAAACCGGCAAACCGGTCGGAACACCCGCGATGTCTTTGCCGCCTGCGGCGGCAAAGACATCGCGGGAATGGAATTTGGCGTGGCCATAAGGCCGGGGTAGTGACCATACGGTGCTGATCGCCTACGGCGAAAACGCGCCAGGGGCGGTGGGCTGAACGCGCCACGCCCGCCCCCTCTTGCCGCCCTGCTACATCGGGTACGTTCAAGCTTGGATCAAAGACACAATTCAACCCGGCACTGACGCTCACGCGGCCAGAAGACCTATCGGCCCCAAAACACGAACAAACCTTGCGCAAGCCCAACTCGCCGCAACCCCAACTTTTAGACAGCCCAGGCTTGTCCCGCCGGAACCATGGTCAGCCGGCTATTGTAGCTGACCAGTCATGAGACCGGCTGGGACAAGCCAAGCGGGGACCGTTCTATACCGAGCGATCACATAAGCGGCATTCGGAACGTTCGCAGGCTCAAGGCAAGCGTGCCAGAAAATCGCGACACTCACAAAAGGGCGGTGTGGTGTGCAGCAGGTGGAAATCTCTTGCGTGATGGGTTATAGTCCAGGGACCGTCCCATCGCCAATTCCACTTCAAGGAAAGGTTGCCATGAAACGCATGCTCCCCGCAGGTTGGATCGTATTGTGTTCCCTCGCCGGCCCCATCTTTGCAGAAACGCCAACGGTCACCTTTTCCTCGCTTCTGGCGGAGATGGTCGACCGCGATACGGCCGCCCGATTCCCCGCCCCCGCGTACACGTGCCGCCAAGCGAGCAGCTACGACCAGGCCTCGGTTTCCTCCGACGAACCCGACACCTGGTGGGCCAATAACGACCGCAGCTTCTTTCTGCGCTCGGAGGTGAACGGCGGACGCGAGGAATGGGTCATGCTCGATGCTGACGGCCCCGGTTGTATCGTTCGCATCTGGATCACGGCCAGCAATGCGTGCGGTACAATTCGCGTCTATCTGGACGGTTCGGATAAACCCGTTCTGGCCGAGGAGGCGCAGAAGCTGATCGGCGACAACGCCCTGGTCGGCCCGCCGCTCTCGGAAACTCGGGCGCGAGGCCGCAACTTTTACCTGCCCATTCCATACGCCACCCATTGCAAGGTCACGTACGACCGGCCCAACTTCCAGGTGAGCAAGAACCGGGACGATTTGCTGTACTACCAGATCAACTATCGCACCTACGCGTCGGGCAGCAAGGTGGAATCGTTCACGCGCGCCGCACTGGCCGCGGCAGAAACGCAGATCGCCCAACTTCAAGAATCCCTGTTGCAGCCTGCGGCGGCACTCCCGGCGAATCTGGATACACACGCCCCGCAAACGGCAGAACTCGCGCCCGGCGAGTCGACGCAAATCATCTTGGAAGGCCCGGCAGCCGTCCGACGCCTGGCGGTGCAACTGGCGGCCGAAGACATGGCCCAGGCGACGCGTCAGACCGTGCTGGAGGCCGAGTTCGATGGCGCACCGACCGTATGGTGCCCGGTGGGCGACTTCTTCGGGAGCGGTGTAGGTCTGAATCCTTACCGCGGCTGGTGGCGAGAAGTCCGCAAAGACGGTCCGATGATCTGCTACTGGCCCATGCCCTATCGCAAGCAGTGCCGAATGCAATTCACCAACCACGGGCGGCAGCCGGTAACGGTGACCGTGCAAGCGGATACAGGTCCCTGGACGTGGGACGACCGTTCCATGCTGTTCCACACCACCTGGCGACAAGAGTACCCGATCGATTCCAGCCAGAAGGCCGATTGGAACTACCTGGAGACTCGTGGGCAGGGTGTTTACATGGGCGACACGCTGTGCGTCGTCAACCCGGTCCTCGCGTGGTGGGGCGAAGGGGACGAGAAGATCTATGTCGATGGCGAATCCTTCCCGTCGCACTTCGGAACCGGTACCGAAGACTATTACGGCTATGCCTGGTGCACACCCGAGTTTTTCGAGTCGCCCTTCCACGCCCAACCCCGGGCACAGGGGCCTCGCAACTTCGGCCACGTTACCAACACGCGCGTGCGGTTGCTCGACGGAATCCCGTTCACAACGTCGCTGAAGGTCGACATGGAGGTCTGGCACTGGCGCCCGTGCAATATCGCGTACGCCGTAGCGACCTATTGGTATGGCGTCCCGGGCGCCCAGGCGAATCACGGCCCGGCCCCCGAGGCGCTGAAGGTCTACCATTTCGACGTCCCCGAAGAAGCCAAACCCCGCCAGGTGCAAGGTGCGATTGAAGGCGAAGGGCTCGAAGTCAAGGCCCTCACCGGCGGCCAAACGCAGGTGCAATCAGGAGCCCACTTCGGCTGGAGCAATGCCAAGCAATTGTGGTGGATCGATGGCAAGCCAGGCGACAGAATGACGCTCGCCTTCAACCTGAACAAGGGCGGCACGTACAAGATTTCCGCCGAACTGACCAAAGCGGTCGATTACGGCATTGTGCGCCTGACGCTCGATGGCAGCTCGCTAGGAGACGCCATCGACCTCTACAACGACGGTGTGATTCGGAAGGTGTATGACCTTGGCGCGCGTGAACTGGCCGAAGGATCGCATCAACTCGAAGTGGAAATCGAGGGCGCCAACGCCAAGGCAATCAAACGGCACATGTTCGGGCTTGATTACCTCAAACTCGATGCCATCACAAACGAAGGGCCCTAACCTGGTTCATACTTATATGCGGTCGCGCACATCGTTGGTGGGCCCGCACAAGCCGCAACCAACCTGGCTTATAGCCTGCCGCAAAGAAAGACGCCGACACCAACGCCCAATGCCCCTACGAAGAAAGCGGCTTGTTTGGCCCACCCTACCTGTCTCGACATCGTCAAACACTAACTCGACCGCAATTCCGTCCGCCGCGTTTCTCCGAGATACCGGACGGCCGCGGCGATAAGGAACAGCCAGTTGGCCGCAACGAAGCCCATCGCCTCGTATTGACCGCCGGCGCCCCCGCCGTAGCTGTGCAGTCCGCTGCCAAACACGTAATTCACGCCATACCATGTCATCAGAATGGTAGTCAGCCCCAATACGGCTCCGGCCGTCAGGCCGAAATCGCCAAACCAGCCGATGTATCGGCCGTGCAATATGATCATATAGGCCAGAATACAAATGAGCGACCACACCTCTTTCGCATCCCAACTCCAGAACTTCCCCCACGCCACGTCGGCCCACAACGCGCCGAGAATCGTCCCCACGGTCAGCAGCAAGACCGACACCTGCACCACGCGGTAAATAAAGCCGGCAAGCCGGTGACACGCCGCAGGCGGCTTTCTGAACGAGACACCGTCCGCGTTCGGCTTGACCTGGCGGTATCGGCCGAACAGGTAGTAGACCAGTGAGATGTTCGCCAGTCCCCAGGCCAGGGCGCCCGCCCCATAGCTCGCGGTGATCGACAGCACGTGCATGGTCAGCCAGAAGTTATCGCGCAGGATCGGCTGCAATGCCTGGATATCGCGATCGAAAATGGGCGCCTGGTAGGCGATCACACCGGCCAGAAACCCCACGGCGGCGCCGACCAGCACGAACAGTCGGCGGGAATAGGCCTCTTCGAACCCGGACGCTGCATCGCCACGCACCCAGAACCGCGGGATCGTCACCAGAGCGGCCAATGCCGTTGCCAGAATGCGAGGCGTCAGCCAAACGGTGATCGCAAGCACGATCAACCCGGCGCCCCACGCGAACAGGCCGCTTGCGGTCGGCAGCATTCGTCCGGGATCCACGGCCGGCAGCAGCCGGAAGATGGCGCGCCCGCCCGAACCGTAAGGCAACGTCGTCAGTGCAATCACCAGCACCGCCATCACCGCCACTTGCGGAACGAGAAACAGCCATTGACTTAGGGCGACCGCACGCGATGTTGCAGGCGTCTGCTCGGCAGCAATGGTCGACATGGCTTCTCCCGGCGCGTTGTCGGCATCCTCTTCGACGGCCGCACACTGCTCGGCTCTGCTCTTCGGCTGGAAGACGCCAAAAACTGCACGTACCCGCGGCATGATGGCCGTCAGCCGCCACGCCGCCAGAATCCCGGGCCACAGCAGCGGCAGCAACGCGAACCAGACGCCAAGAAGGGCCACGGTATACGCCATGAACACGACCGACTCGAACATGTTCGTTACCGCAGCATAGCCCGTTATGTACGTGCGCAATGCAAGCCCGTATGCAATAATCAGTTGCGCCACAATAAGGATGCCGATCCCTACCCAGAACAGCGTCCTCCGAAAAACGGCGTAACTCGCCGCCGTACAGATGGTCGCAAGCAGGCACACCACCCACGACCAGAGGAACGGCTGCATCCGGTTGTAGTGCAGTTCCGCACGGTTGAACCCGACCGGTGGATAGGCAGTCTCGGCCAGAAGGCGCTGGCGGTCCTCTTCGCTACCAGGTACGAGAAGCTTCTGTCGCAAAGGCTCTACGGCCTCGCCCAACTCGCGAACGGCTGTGGCGAACTGCTTCATGGCGGTGGCGAATTCCTCGGTCCGGTTGGCATTTCGGCGATCCGTATAGACGGCCCCCAATCGGCCATAGGCCTCGCGCACCGCTTGCAGTTCGGCCTGTGGAATTCCGGCCAGCAGCGCGTCGGAACCGAGCATCATGGCCTGGATCGAAAGCCACGGCGGACGCTGTTCTCCCTGCTCCCGATCGGCGCGTAGTGCTTCCGGATCGAGTCCGGGGACCAGACGAAGCGCCCGGCCGACGTCGTACAGGCTGCGGTGCAACTGGCCGGCCGCGTCCACCAGTTCACGGGCCTTGACCGCGCGGCGCTGCGCTGCCGCACGTTGCGCTGCGCCGGCATTCGCCGCTTCGGATACCTCGCCTTCTTGCTCTTCGACGAGTCGGGCAAACCGCTCGCACGCCTTGCGAAGCTGTACGGCAAACGGATCGATTTCGGCGGCATTGAACGTTGCACTGCGGACACGTCCCGCCAACTGCTCGAACACCTCCCGAACCGCCTGGTACGCCTGCTCTACGTCCGGCGACAACCTGGCCCCCTGCAACTCCTCAGGCGGCGCCGCCTCGACCCAAAGATTATGCACGTCCACAAGCCGGTCGCCGAACTGGCGGTTCGTCTCGATATCGACCTCGGCCTCCGGATTGTACGTCATCAGCCGGTAGAGCGCATACGCCTGATAGAGCTTGTTGACGTACCGGTCGAGTCCGACAAGGGAGTGTTCGCGTCCTTCCTGCATGGCATGCGACTGCTCGCGGCTCATCTCGCGCAGATGGTGGCGGAAGGCTTCGGCCTCAATCAGCCGCGCCGGGCTGACGTGCTTCAGACGGCTTCCATGACGGCCGCGTAACGGGACGTCGAGCAGGTCCTTGCGAAGCTCCTCGTGCCGTGCGGTCAGGAAGGGGATATACTCCCAGACTTCCGGCTCCATCATCCACGCAAACAGCAGTTCCGACGCCTTGAACCGCCGCGGCTTGCCGTCGGGAAAGACCCGCTTGCACGCCTCGCGCGCAGCAGACCCCTCGGCAGATTGCTCCAGAACGTCGCTCGGATCGAGTGTCGGATTCGACCGGCCGCATATCTCACGCACCACCACGTCGGCAAAACTCTCCAGCGGCATTCGACGCCCGCGATCGAAGGCAGGCAAGGTCCGCCACGCAGAAAAATCGAGTTCGTCCGCCTGCGCCCTGACGGCAGGCGTCATTATGCCGCCGCCGGCAAGCAACGGCATCAGACACGCAATGAAAACACGCCGCAACGGTCTTCGCAAGTTCCTAGCTTCCTGACGCATGAAATGCTCTTCCAGCAAAAGTGTATTCGCCGCGCAAGCGGCATCAGCTCTTTGGCGGCCTCGTCTTCCGGCGAAAATAGTAGGTCAGAACGATTCCGACCGAGATCAACATGGACCCGAAGTACTTCAGCCCACGCCCCGGGTCGAAGTTGACCGACAGCACCGATTGGAACAACTGGCTCCGCTCGCCCCGATCGCCGACGTACCGCTCGTATTGCGGATCGCCCGGACGAAACGGACCGCGAAAACTCGATTGGTAGAACCGATAGGATCTTCCGCTGACCGGATCGGTAAAATCAACCGGCGCATTGAGCGTAATCAGGACATCCTCCCAGATCGGCTTGCGCTGCGGGTCCCGCCTTAGGAAATCGACCACACTGGCATAATGCGAGACCGTGTCAGCCCCCGGGTCCAATTTCCGGTCGAAACGCTGAAGGTAGACGTCGAACCCCAGTTCCATGTCGCCCCAAGCCATGGTCGTTGCGATGCGACGGCCGTCGCCGGCCACGTCCCGGCGGTAATCGGGCGGCAGCGCCAGGAGCCGCCCCTCGTCGTCCCGGTCGGCCATGCCATACGGCAGTCCGGCAATCCAGAATTCCTCGCTCCGCCCGTCCACGGTCAATCGCAACTGCACCTGCGGATGCCTTTCCCCGGGACTCAGTTTCCGGTTGAACGGCAGGGCCACCCACTTCGTACCGGGGCCGTCTGCCGGATCGAACTGGCGAACGCGAATCGTCATTGCCTCCGGTGTATTTGCAAGAAGCGGCGTTGCTTCGCCGCCGGTAGCCAGTTGTCCAACGGCAAAAGTGTCCGGCGGGCGCCATGCACGCCAGTACAGTTTCCGATCGGGCCCTTGCACCAGTTCAATCCGCGCTCGCCGCGCATTGTTGAGAATCCGCGGTTCGTAGCGGGCCTGCGACTCTTCAGAGCGTTCTGCATCCGGGTCGAAATAGAAAACGCCATACACGCCATTGTGCGCATCGTACTGATTCAACTCAGGAAAATCGGCCAGGAGCATCAGGCGGCGCGGCGGCTGCTCGCCCCGATGCACCTGCAGACTGGCCGCCAGAAGCTGCGGAATGAACTGGACCAGCTCCACTTCCAGTCCCGTATCGCCGAGCGGTTGCCGGCGTTTCGCCTGCAACTGGTCGATCGAAAACGAAAACTTCCGGCCGCCTGCATGGAGGACAATCAGCCCATTGGCGCCGATCGGCCCCTCGGGCGCCGAGTCGAGCATGGCGTCGATTTCCGCCTGACTGGCAGCCATTCCGAAGATCACCCGCTGACCCCCGGCCAGTTCGCGGCGGCCCGGCCCGTGGGGATTCCGCGTCGGACGGACAACCAGCTCGACCGTTTCGCCGGCCGCGTCCACAAGCGACCTTTCCGGTCGTACTCCCGGCATTACGGCCAATTGGACGCGGGGGACTTCCATCTGTTCCGCATTGGCCCGATAGTCTAACACCTCCAGTCGAACGCCATCGCGCTCGTAGACTGTACCCCGGTCGCGGCGCGCCAGATGCCACGGCAAATACGGAAGCTGGTTGTATGCCTCCCAATTGAACGGCCCGCCTCGAAACGGAATCTCCACAACGCGACGGGGCTCCGCTTCGACCGTTGCCTTGTCCGCCCCCCCCTCGCCGGGAAGTTCCGCAAGCCGCAGGTACAGTTTCGCGTTGAGCGCTCGATGCTCGGCATTGCCTTCGAACAGATTCAGTTGCGATTCGATTCCCCAGAAATGCCCGACGGCAAACCCTGCCATCAGGACGAGGATTCCTGCATGGGTGACTAAGAACCCCACATGCCGCCGTTTCCACGGCAGGCGAACGAGCGCCGACATGGCCACGTTCACCGCCAGCAGCAGATTGAGCACCCCGAACCACCACGAGCGATACACACCGAAGAACACGGCGCGCGAGTCGTGGCCGTAGTTCCGCTCGATGATCGTAGCGGCCCAGATCAGCACCACCGCGTACACCGTGATGAGCACCACGGCCAACTGCAGCGACGCCAGAAAGCGAATCGGCCAGGGCAATCGTCGCCGCGGCCGGTCTTCGCCCAGAGGTTGTGTGCGAGATCGAGAATTCAAGGCAATTCGCGTGGGGTCGGTGGAAGGCAACAGGGGGGGGAGGTCCTTGCGATGCCCCGGAGAACCACCCCGGATCACCGCCAAACACCCAACACCTCCATTATACCCCCGACGTAGTAGATCGGCTAGGGAGCCGCCGGCTTCCCTTTCGTGAGACAGCACTAACCGGAGGGTGGGGCCTCACCAGCAAACGCTAGCAGTGTGTGCAATAACACAATGGGAGGTAGCGGTTCTACTCGGTCATGAACCGAACGATAGGTCGTCAGTGTTGCCACCACCTGCACATGAGTCCAGTGGCCCTCTTCGGTTATGCCGTACCTCTTCGGATCGCTCCCAAACGCTTCGGCAAACGAAGTAGCTTGGTGTTCGACCGTTCCCTTCTGCACGTATCCGAGCATGCCGGCCATTGTGTCATCGGAAGCATATCGGCCAGTCAGATAGCATCCCAAGCCATCGCGTCCCAGATACTCGCGTCGGCTTCTGGTGTCGTGCAGACGTTTTGCCTCGAAGCGAAAACGGGGCCGCTTCGTGCGACCGTGTTGCATCACCTGAATGTCAACTCGCGACCGACGCTTTCCCTCGCGACCTTGTCCGTGAACAGGGATTTCCTCTTGTACCCAGAAGTACTTGGCCCACCGGGGCGCCCCCGGTTCCTGGAGAGCGGTCTGCATGGCGCACGTCAACTCCCCTGTAATGTCTTCTTCCTTGCTGGCTGCCAGCGATCCTACGTTCAGCCGTGCGTAGCCCATGCTCAAGACCTGATGCACCCGAGTAGTGAAGCTTTTCTGATAGTCGGATCGGTTGCACGGTGAGGACGGTGGCGATTTTCGGCGCACGACTCCCATAGTTGTTTAACCTCACTTACGACAGCGTCTCGGCAATGACCGTTCCGGCATCCAGGTAGGCTTGGCTCTCAGTCCAATGGAGTCGTTCCAAGGGCTTGACGATGCAGGTATTGCCGGCGGTATCGAACAGGCGGAGTTCGCGCTCGAAATAGAGCCACTGGCTGTGTTTTCGCCGCACTTGGCGCCGGACTTCCGCAAGGTCGGCAGCCGCACGAGCGTCAAGCTCTTTCACTTGCACCCTTTTCGCCGGCAACTTGCCCTTGCGAAGCTGCACGCGAAGAATGGCCCCTCGCGCTTCGTAACCGATCAGGACAGAATGCTTGAGCGTCGGCTGATCGTCAACAAACGCATCGAGTTCCTCGGCCAGGATATTGCCATACCGTTCCATCTCGGACAAATCCGGGGGATCGGTTGCCATACGATCGACTTTGCCCTTGATGAGTCGCATGCGAACATGGACAAGGTCATGCACCAGCGCTCGCTCGAAGTCGCCAAGTCGAAGGGCGCGAAACACACGGTCATTGAGTTCCGCGAGCAGTGACGCAAGCATCTGGCTCTCCGACGCATCCTGCGCGAACAGGCTACCGGCATCCTCCTCAGCCCGTGCGGCTTGCACAATCCGGTCATGCAGTTTGGCCCAGTCTGCGATCTCGCTGTCATCAACCTGTGCAAATGGCACAGGCAATTGACGTAGCGATTTCAGAGTAGCTCGCGACGTAGAGACTCCCCATTCGGGCGACAGCAAGAACTGATGGTACTTCGCGAAATCGGAAACCAAATAAAGCGCCATTGCCTTGAGCAGGGACGCTTGACTCTTCGCTCCGCTAATGCCGATTTGGCGAGGAGGCACAGCGATGAACTCGTCCGAGTACACGGCAAACCGGCGCGTCGCATCGACAATGATATGCGGCGGCAATGACACATCCAGCCCCGACCGACCGCCACGTACGCGCAGATTGGCGAGATCGGTCTCGATCGGCACCAATGCATCGTGGGGAAACTCGAAAATCGCCCCGCAGTCCCGCATGCGATCCATTTTCAGCAATGGCTTTCCGGCCAATTCCGGTATCGGATCAACCGATTCGCTAGCTTCGGCAGCTCGCAACTCGAATCCTTGAGCATGCGCTAACCCCACGCTATCACAAAACTCCTCAAACGATTCGTATCGCCTTCTCACCGACCCCAGCAATCGCACATCGTGTTCCGATCCCCACATGGCCGCCTTCCAAGGCAACCCTGCGCCATCGACAACGTTGCGCAGGTCAAGCGTCTGAATTCGACTGCTGTGAACGACAATGTTCCATACGTCTTGTTGCTTTCCTGCTTCAGGCGGACGATTAGCTGTCTGTTCCACCACCAGCGGAGAAAACACGCGAATACTATCACCTTCCGGGATGCTCGCCGCGTAGAATAGTGCCGCTGCCGGCCGGCCCGGCGATTGTCGACCATGTTTCGCGCGGGCCAACGACGAATGTCCCGGGAACAGGACATAGGCCAGGTTGGCGAAATTCGCGACTGAATGCACGTGCGCCGCAGTAAAAAATCGCTTGCGAAAGCCCGTCGATTCGTCTTTGAACAGTGTCATTGCGGGCAGCAGTAACGCCACCTGTCCCTCCTCGGTCAGGTGCTCCATCACCTTCCACGCAAACGCCTCAGCCACCTGATTGCCGCCTACGGGATAACGCTTCTTGCTGTCCTTGTTCTGTATCCACTCCCACACCTGCTGGTCAGCCTTGGACACCTTGCCTTTCTTCAGTTCAATCCAGGGCGGATTCCCCACAATCCAGTCGAACGAACGCCCCTCCTTACTCTCGCGCCAGGACGCCGCCGGATCGAAGAAATCGCCTTGATGGATATTCGTCCCATGAAGCTTAGGAAGACGGAATTGCGGCGTGCGCCGAAGGTCGGGCGGATCGACGTAGTCGAGCAGCGTCAGGGTCAAACTGAGTTCGGCCACGCGACACGCGTCTTCATCGCGGTCGATGCCAAAAATGTGCCGCTGAAGCAATTCTCGTAATCGAGCCGGCCGCATGGGTTTACCGCGCGAGAACTCCACGTCCCGCTCAATGATCCGCCGGTAGCACTGCACCAGGAACGCGCCGGAGCCGCACGCCGGGTCCAGCACGCGCATACCATGCCGAAATGGGCGGATCGAATCGAGTTCCTCCAGCATGAAATTGACCAGCGGTACCGGCGTGTAGTAAGCTCCCTTTTCCTTTCCAGCCGATCCGCCGCCCTCTGAGTGGGCCGAATGCAGAAACTGTTCATAAATGACCGATAGAGTTTCGATCGGTATGAATGAGAAATCATACAGTCCAAAATCGAGCGCCATCTGCCCACTCGCCGGATCGTCGCCTGCAAATGTGGCGGCCACTTTCCGAATATGCTCCTTCTTCGGACGCCGGGCCCCTGACGTGGGCAACGGAAAGACCGAACCGTTCAGCCGTTCGTCAAGTCGCTCGACCACTCGCCAGAACGCCGATGCCTGCACACCACGCCCAAAGATATGACCTTCCTCAAGCCCCCATTCCTCAAACCAAAGGTCGGAGAGAATCTCCCGCTCGTGCAAGTAGTTCAGGTATACATACTTGCCTATGAGCGCGTGCGACACCTCAGGGTCGTCGAGCCCGTTGGCCTGAAGCCAGCGGTCCAACTCGTCTAGCGACGCGAGCAACCGCCAGTCAACCTTAGTGCGGGGCGTCACCCGGCTGCCCCATTCTTCCCAAAGCGTGCCGTCGTCAATGCGTTCGGCACGGAACGCGCCAAACGCCTTTAGCGCGGACTTCATGTCGCCAACGGTCTTAAGCAAGCCGGTCGCATCCGCGTCAACTCCGGCCTGGGGCCGATCATATCGGAACCCCGAATACAAGCGAATGGTGTCCGGGGCTGCGACGAGCAGAAACGGGACGGCGTTCTGGTTCCAGACAATACGATGGATCCGTCGGGCCTCCCGTTCGTCGGAGGCCTCGCAAACGTACACGACCGGCACCACCGTGTCACGTCCCGTTTCTTCGGGATGACGTAGCGTGTACACACCGTGCAAATTGCAGGGTTTCTGTGCTCGGTGGAAGATGTGGCCAAAGTCGGCGGCAAGGTGGAAAGGGTTATCGCCCGCCAGTGTGAGAAAATTGGCCGATTCCGAATAACCGAGGGCGTCGATGAGCCGGTCTGCATCCATAGCAAGCCTCACACAATAATCTTCAGCAACGTAATCCCTCGGTCAGCCACAATCCTCTTCGCCATCGCTGGTTCCCGCCCGCCGGGCTTGCGCATCAAGACTGTCCACACTTTGTACCCCCAAGACCAACCAGCCGCAAGGGGGGGGCTTCGCAAATTGTCCCGGCAACGTTTCGTTCGGTGCGATCTTTCAACAGAAGGTAGTTCAGGCCGTTCGCTGCCAACACTGGAATTGCGGAACCAACTCTCCTGAACATGATTCGGAGCATAACAAGCAGAAGTGCCGCATGCACACAAAATGCACCGGTCGCACTCACCGGTAGATGCTGGGGATGGTCTCGGTCCAGCCGACGATGGGGACGTGGGGGGCGAGGACGAAGACCTCGACGCGGCGGTTCTTGCGACGGTCTTCCGGGGCGGCGTTCGGGGCAATCGGCTGGTGCGCCCCGAAACCGGCCACGCCCACGCGATGCTCCTCGACCCCCTTGCCGCGCAACGCCTCTGCGACGGCGTGCGCGCGAGCGGTGCTCAGGTGGAAGTTGGTCGGGTACTTCTCCCGAACCGGCCGGCCGGCAATACCACGGTCATCGGTATGCCCGGCCACAAAGATTCGCAAGTCCTTGCCCTCCGGCGACATGAGAATGTTCGCCAGTTCGGCCAATACCTTCTTCGCCTCGGGCTTCAGATCGGCCTCGCCTGAATCGAAGAGGATGTCGGTATCGAACTTGCTCAAGCCGGTCTGCGGATCGAATTGAAGTGCCGGGAACCGCTGGGACAACTCCGTGAGCTTGCGCCCGACCTCCGGCGGCACATGGCCGAAGTGGCCGGCCAGACCTTCAAACTGCTCGTGCAACGCCTCGCGCTCTCGCCGGAAGCTGGCGAGCTGATGGCGGTTGATTCCCAGCTCCTCCTCCATCTGCGCCAGGGCCCGCTCCGCTTGAAGAAGCTGATCTTCCGTCGATCGAGTATGGACCTTCAGATTCTCAAGCTCGGTGGCCTGCGCGCGGGTCAACTCCGTCAGGTTCCGGTTCTGCGTCTCACTGGCCCGATAGGTCGTAACCGGCACGAAAAGACATCCGGACAAACCAGGAACACATCCGGCGAGCAGAAAGACAAGAATGCTACGAAATCCAGTCATGGATTCGACTCCTTTCGAATCGCAACTGATTGGGCGCGCGCCGCGCGATCCGTCGTGCAAACGCCGCGCGACGCCATCCCGTTCTAACTTTCAAACATACTCAGGATCGAGTCCATCAAGGAGCTGTTCACCTCGTAGGCCCCTTCCCAACTCCACATGTTCCGCATCAGGTCGTAAGAGAACATGCCGCAGAAGACCAGCACCACCACACACAACGCCAACACAACGACGCTCCAAACCGACCAGGGCGCTTCTGGCAACGCCGCCGCAGGCTGCATCAAGGGCGCTCCTCCGGCCATCCCGCCCGGCTGCCCGCCGAGCGACATACCCAGGGCGGCGTCATCAACGCCGAGCCCTCCGCCGCCAAGGTCTTCGTCCAGCATGGCCGCCATCGAAGCGTTCGACGTGCTGGCAACCATCGTGGCCGATTCGTCGCCTTCGGTATCGAGGGCGATCACCTGCGAGCCGCTCTCCGACTCTTCATCGCCTTCGTCGTCCAAGGGCGTCAGCAGGAAGTCGTCTTCCGCTTTGAGCTCGGTTGCCGCGTCCTCATCGACCTCGTCATCATCCAGGAGGATCATGTCGTCTTCGCCCAGTTCGAGCGATTCATCGCCCGTGCCCAGGTCGAGCGGTTCTTCCAGCGAAAGTCCGCTGTCGGCCGGATCGACCAGCGAGATGCCGCTGTCGCCCCCCAACGTGATATCACTGCCGCTGCCGCTGCCGCCAAGGACGAGGTCATCGTCATCCAGGTCGATTCCCGACCCGCCCGACTGCGAGCCGATCGCACTGTCTTCCAAGGTCAGGTCTTCGTCAAGCGTCAGATCGAGCTCCTCGAACTGCGAGCCGGCTTCCGCCGAGTCCTTGCCCGACTTGTGCAGGTCGCTCCCGTCGGAAACGGCATCCTGCTTGCCCATCCCGATGACGGTCCCGGAAGCCCCGGCATCCGATTGGCCCAACTCCACCTCGCTGAGCAGCACATCGCCATCGTCCTCTTCGGCCGCGGACGATTTCGATGCCTTCTCTGCCATCTTTTCGATATCTTCGACCTTGAACTTCCAGTCGGCCCCGTCGCGATAGCCGTATAACTCACGGTTCTCGCGCATCCGGGCAATGTCACCTTCCGAAAGGCCGAGCCTCTCGGCTGCCTGACTCGTGTTCAAATACTTCTGGGCCATTGATGAACTCCAGGTCCCCCCACGCGGGACGGTTACCTTCGGGCGGCCATTCCGGGTCGAGCCGCTGCGAAGTGATGCCTCTGTTCCCTCAGCCTACCGCTGTTCGAGCATATTCCGAATCTCCTGAGGAAGCGGATGTTCGCCGTTGAATTCCGAAAGCTGCAAATCCCACTGGATATTGCGGACACTCAACAGCGTAATCTTGCCCGTTCCCCCGTCAATCCCGTACACGCTCATCACACGCTGACGCGTATCAATCACCGTAAGCACCTGGCCGCCGTCGGTCTCCGCCGGCACCGCAATCAAGTCACCGCCTGCGGGAGCGTAAACGGTCGGTCGTTCGGCATAGGCCTCTTGGCCCGAGTCCCAAGAACCGACACACGCCACAACGATGACGGCAGCCACCAGGGTCCCTAGCATTGCACTTCGCATGGTCACGACAAGAACCTTTGCAGTCTGGGCAAGCTGGGCCCTCTATCTCTATTGTAAAAGCACCAGCCCGCATTTCAAGACAAAGAACGAAAAGACAACAATTTGGCACAGAAGGAGTTCGGACGGCGAGTTTATCCAGACTGCAAGAACCAGGCAAGGCCAGCCGAGCCACCCGAAGGGCATGCAGTGGCCCCCCCACCAAACGCGACACCGGCGCCACTTCAATTGGGTCGCAAGTATTCAGCCGCCCGAACCCCTCTATTGGGACCTACGCTTCCACCACCGACCCATCGGAAGGCAGCGTCCCGGGCCCTTCCTTCCACGACACGAGCCGTTGCAGATGCTCGGGGCTCAGTTTTGTCTGCCAGGTTTTCGTTCCGGTGGCGATTGTCACGGGGCGCGATTTTGCCTCCTTGCCAGGCTTGGTTCGGTCTTCAATATCGAGTTCCTCGCGGTCGACAAACAACATATCGTGTCCCTGCTTCGCCTCGACAAAGATCGCCGTATCCTCCGAGAGTCGTACTCGCCACATCGTGCTGTTGGCAGCGAATTCGATCAAATCGTCCTCTTCCTTCAATTTCGCCTTCCGAATGCCGTCGACAATCGCATCGAGCTGCTGGAGTATCTCCTTCGACGGTTTTTGGGCGGCGATGCGAAAGAAGCCAGGCAACTTGGCCAGCAGGTAGACAGCAATGCCGACCTCGACCAGGCCCCAGATACCAAACTCCGCTGCCTCGGCGCCGCTCAATACAAACAGGAACAGATCCCAAGCGGCAATGGCGCCAAAGGCACACGCCTCCAGGACCATGGTTGCGGGCGAAGGTCTGATCCCGGCAGCGGCGGCAGCCAGCAGCAGGATTCCCCCGACGCCCACCCCCACAATCGCGATATCGACACCAGCATCCATTAGTTGGAGGCCTTGATAGATCGCCAAACCACCAAAGAAGGCCAACAAGAAGCACCAGCCACGCACTCTGCCGATGGCTTGTCGATACTCAATGGCCGCATGGGCCGCCGCGGGAACGCCCCCCTGCTGTTGTGCAACGTCGTTCATCATATTCCTCCCAGATCAACGGGTCGAGAAACCACACCCTGGCTGCACAGAACCAAACGAGGACCGAAGAATACCCGCTCCGGCGGGCTGTGTCAATTGGCCCGTCATGACGACTTGCCGACCGTCGCGGCAAGAGTACAATGCGTGTGCCTCGAAATCTCCGCCTCTCGCCCCTGACGGGCCTGTTTATGACAGCCGAACCTGCCGCCAAGACCATCGGCCTTATGCTCAGCGGTGGGTTGGATAGTTGCATTCTCTTGGGACATCTGCTCGCCGAAGGCTACCGGGTACAGCCGTTCTATATTCGGGCCGGGCTGTTCTGGGAGCCGGCGGAACTGAACGCCCTGGGGCAGTACTGCCAGGCCCTGGCGTCACCTGCACTGGCTCCGCTGGTGGTCTTCAGTCTTCCGGTAGGCGATCTCTACGAGAAGCACTGGAGCATAACGGGGCAGGAAGTGCCCGATTCCACGAGTCCGGACGAAGCGGTCTTCCTTCCGGGACGCAATGCCCTGTTGACCATCAAACCCCTGCTGTGGTGCGCAACCCACGACATCGACGAACTGGCCCTCGGCACGCTGCGGTCGAATCCTTTTCCCGACGCAACCGTCGCGTTCTTCGACCAGTATGCCGCGGCGCTCGCCCTGGCAAGCGGTCGCCACGTGAAGATTGTCCGGCCGTTTTCCCGAATGAACAAGCAGCAGGTGATGACACTCGGCCGGGATTTTCCGCTCGCCCTGACGTTCTGCTGTATCGCTCCGGTCGATGGCCGCCATTGCGGCCGCTGCAACAAGTGTGCGGAACGCCAAGCCGCGTTCCGCCTGATTGCCGCTGAAGACCCAACGGAATACGCACATCATTCCTAGGAGACCCGCCCCCATGTTTCGAGTATCACGGGAAATCGATTTCTGCTACGGCCACCGCCTGCTCGATTACGAGGGGAAATGCCGCCATTTGCACGGCCACAATGGCCGGGTCGTCCTCACGCTTGTCGGCGAGGAACTGGACAATCGCGGCATGTTGCTCGATTTCGGCGAAATGAAACGGATAGTCCAGCAATGGATCGATGCAGAACTCGACCATCGGATGATCCTCCGCCGCAATGATCCGGCCATCCCTGCCCTGCAAGAACTGGGCGAACCTCTCGTGCTGATCGACGTCAATCCAACGACCGAGAATCTGGCGAAGCTCATCTTCGATTACGCGAAACAGCAAGGGCTGCCCGTCGTCGAAGTTCAATTCTGGGAAACGCCCAAATGCTCCGCCGCATACACGGAAGACTGCGAAGCGAACTGACAGTCCAACGGCTCTTCCGTTTCCAGGTACAAGCCGACATGGTCGGAGTCCCGCCTTTAGCGACGTGGCCGAATGAACCTCTATGTCATCCGAATGGCCCGGCTGGAAAGTGTAGCCGGAATGAGCAGCAGCAGAATCGCCACCGCAGGCCCCATCCCACGCACGGCATAGCACGCAGCCGCATCGAGGAACACCAGCGACAGGATACCGTGCTGCACGGCCGCCTGCACGCGGATGGACGACGGCTCCGCCACGGCGCGCGCAAACCGCCAGCCGATCAGAACCCCCAGCGCTCCGAGGAACATGTACCAGCGTTGCGGTTGAAGCTGTAGAAGACGGATCAACTCACGCGCCGGCATGACCAACGGCAACAGAGCCAGCAAGCCGATCCCGGCAAGCATAACCACCATGGCCCCAAACAGCGCCGGCCGGCGGCTGCGCCCAGCCTCGGTCCTCGCGAACCAGGTAATGCCTGCAATGTAAACACCAATCGCCCCGGCAACCAAGCCGTGCTGGGGTTGCCAGGCCGTCGTCAGCACGCTCATTCCCAGCAGCACGTTCAGCGCACGGCAGGCCCCCATCAGAACGGGCCCCAACGGCGTTGCTTTCAACCGTGCGTTGTAAAGCACGACACAACCGGCCAGCAGCAGGACAACCAGCCCAGGCCCCCATTGGCCCACTACGGCCGCGGCCGCCCAAGCCAAGGTCATGCCGGCGAGCAGCAACAGCCAGCCGAGCATACGCGCCAGTCCAAGAGGAATCCGGCCCGATGGAATCGGCCGCTCCGGACGATGACGAGTGTCCAGATGGACGTCGAACACGTCGTTGAGCACCACGCCTGCCGCGTACAGAAGGCACGAAGCACCGACCAGGACGACCAGGGCAACCGTTTCGCCGGCAGTCTCCAACTGGCTGACGAACAGCACCCCCATGGCCACGTCGGCCGCCGCGGTGAACAGGTTCGGCACGCGCAGCAGTTCCATAAGCGCGCGGAACATGGCGGAAAGGCCGGGCTTCGATTCCTTCTTCTTGCTGGACATGACCACAATCCCCCTGACCGCTTGGTGAAAAATGCGATTCTCGACGCTACTCGCCCGAGTTCGCCCCGATCAGCCCGTCCAAGTATCGCTTCGCCTGGCGGCCGGCCGTATCGGGATCGTCGATATACGGGTAGAGTTCCACGGTAACCCACCCCTGGTAGTC
Source organism: Thermoguttaceae bacterium (assembly GCA_040772845.1). Taxonomy (GTDB): domain Bacteria; phylum Planctomycetota; class Planctomycetia; order Pirellulales; family Thermoguttaceae; genus PWXP01. The sequence goes on along the minus strand of JAXGXG010000001.1, from coordinate 249,748 downwards.
GCTCCTGACAATCTCCCGGAAAACGGCCGGCAGGTCAATTGCCCCTTGCCCCGGAATCAGGTGTGCATGCCACCGGGTCGCCGCAATGTCTTCCACATGATAGTGCCGCGTGTGCTCGGCAAGCCGGGCCACCCATTGTTCCGGCGGCTGGCCGACGCAATAGGCGTGCCCGATATCGAAGTTCAACCCCAACGCCGGCGAATCGACTCGGCCGGCGATTTCGAGATACTGCTCAAACGTCTCGACGAGCAGTTCAGGCTCGGGTTCGATGAGCAGAGAAACGCCCAGTTCCTCGGCCAATTGCACGCAGGGCATGAGCTCCTCATAGAACAGCGCCGCCGCCTTCTGCCACGAGCCGCCCGGTTCCAGAGGGCCCCCCGGTTCCGTTTGTATGGAAGGCGCCCCCAAGTCGGCCGCCAGGCGCAACGCCCGCTTGGTATGCTCCCGGCGGATCGCTCGATAATGAGGATCGGGCTCGATCCACGACGGATGCCAGTACGGCTGGCGCGGGTCGGCCACGGCGTTCATCATGAACCCGTTCACGTTGGAAATGGCCAATCCGGCCTCCGCCAGGCAGCGGCGAATGGCCTCCTTCCGCTCCGGCAGCAGTCCCGCCGGCCACGCGTGGGGCACGTCGGCCAGAAGCTCAAGGCCTTCAAAACCCAGCGCCGCAATTCGCCGAACGGTCTCCTCCAGCGAAAATTTCATGTACGCATTGGAACTGTACGCAAGTCGCATGGGCAAAACCCCGGTTATCGTCGAGACTCCGGTCACAATGAGATGCCAGGCTTCCTGAGCCACCGAACTCACCATCCCGATCAGGGAACACGAGTGCCCCATCCATAGCTTAACAGACGGCACTGCCATATCCAACGGGAGACCGTAAGGACCAGACCACGAATGCCCCGAACGACCGAAAATACCGCCTGCAGGCGGTATTCCCATCCGTCGCGCGCCTTTGCCCAGTCGTGCTCTGCCGTGTGGCTCGACGTGCGTCTTCCCCCTCACACTGGCAATCTTCGCCCATTCCGGCTACGATGGACGGGTCGATTCACCCTGCTCCCATCTCTACATGAAGGATTCCCCAGAATGACGCCCCAGAAGCACGACGTCTCGCGACGGCAGTTCCTCAAGCGGTCTTCTCTCGCCCTGGCCGGTGCGGCTGCGGCCGAGCTGGCGATCGATCGGGCGGCCCATGCCGCCGGCGAGGAGATGGAGATCAAGATCGGTCTGGTCGGGTGTGGCGGACGCGGCACGGGCGCTACGCTCGATGCACTGGGTGCGGCCACCCGAGTCATTTATCCGTCCAGCGGCTACCATACCGAGGACGTTGCCCAAGGCGCGGAAATCGCCCACAAGAATATTCGCGTGGTCGCTCTGGCCGACCTGTTCGATGACCGGCTTCACCAATGCCGCGAACAACTGGCCAAACTGAAGATCGACATCCCCAAGGAACAGTGCTTCACCGGATTCGACGCCTACAAGAAGCTCCTGGCCGTCGACGAGGTGAACTACGTCATCCTGGCCACCCCGCCCCATTTCCGCCCCGCCCAACTCCTGGCCACCATCGAGGCCGGCAAGCACGCGTTCATCGAGAAACCGGCCGCCGTTGATATACCGGGTGTCAAACTGGTCATGCAGGCAGGCGAGCTGGCCCGACAAAAGGGGCTGGGCATCGCGGCCGGAACGCAGCGGCGGCACATGAAGAGCTATCAGGAAACGATCCAGCGGCTGCGCGACGGCGCAATCGGCGAAATCGTCTACGGCAAGTGCTACTGGAACGGCGGCGAGATCTGGGTCATCGATCGGCAGGAAGGCTGGAGCGACCTGGAATGGCAGCTCCGCAACTGGAATTACTTCACCTGGCTCTCCGGCGATCACTACGTAGAGCAGCACGTGCACAACCTCGATATCATGAACTGGGTGCTCGGCGCGCACCCGGTCAAGGCCGTCTCGGGCATCGGCGGCCGGCAGGTTCGGACCAAGGAGGTCCACGGCCATATTTTCGATCACTTCGCCGTCGAGTTCGAATACCCGGGCGGCATCTCGATGTTCAGCCAGGCACGCCAGATCAACGGCTGCCGCAACAAGGTAGAAGAGTCTCTCGTCGGCGCCGGCGGCACAAGCAACTGCAAAGACGCCATCTACCCTAAGTCGGGCGACCGATGGCGTTTCCGCCAGCAACAGCCGAGCCCGTACCGGCAGGAGCACGAGGACCTGATCGCCAGTATCCGCGAGGGCAAGCCGATCAACGAGGCCCAGGCGGTCGCCGAGAGCACCATGACCGGCATCCTCGGCCGCGAAGCCGCCTACAGCGGGCAGGAGATCACCTGGGACGACGCCATGAAGTCCACCACCCGCCTCGGCCCCGAGAAATACGAACTCGGCCCCTACCCTACGCCTGAAGTGGCCAAGCCGGGCATCTATCGGTTCAGCTAAGCCAACGCCTATTCCTCCCGGCCCTTCCGAACCCGGAAGGGCCGGGACAGACGCGACCGAACTGAATCTGAAATCTGAAATCTGAAATCTCAGCTCCTCCCGAACCTGTGGTTTCGGCAGGTTGAAGGGATTTCCTGACGCGCGATGGTACGGCACGGCGTGTGGCGTTCCGTCAGATGCGAAACGGATCGGGCAACGTGTACGACAAGATTGGCCCTTCCGCTTCAGGGTGCAGGCCCCGCCTGACCGCCGGCTCGGTTGCAGTCGACGGTTCAACCGCAGATCGTGACTTTCAGGCAGGGTCGCCGGCGGCGAGCGGGTCCACGGCAACGAGCCCCGGCACTCCCGTGAAGTCCTTGACATTGCGAGTCAGCAACTCCCGCCCGAACACCAGTGCCGTTGCCGCCACGAGCGCATCGCCCAGCGACATATTCCGCGCTTGGCGCAGGGACACCGCCCGCGTCACCACGGCATCGGAGATCGGCAAGATGATGGCCGCCTCGAAGAAAGCCTCGAAGTGCCGACGATCTTCCTCAGACAGCTTGTAGTAGCCGAGTACCTCAACGACGCTGATCGCGGACACGGCCGGCGAGCGAGTCGCGATAAGCCGTCGCAAGCCTGGGTACTCTGGTCGAGCCGCATAGATGATGAGATTGCTGTCGAGCATCACTCGGTCCGCCCGGGTAATGAACGGTCAACTCGGGACTGCCTCTGCCACTCGGCTGGATCGTCGAATCCGGAAGGCCCACCAAGGGCGGCCAATGCAGCCAAGGCGCTCGTCATCGACGGACCGGAAGCCGGGGACGGGGGCAGCGGAGCGAGTACCGTGACATGGACGCGAACGGGGTCGTCGGGCGGGCTACCGGCTTCCCACTCAAGCCGGCCGGCACGAAGAACGGCAGGGTAGGTCGGAAACATGATCATTTTCCCGTGGAGCAGTTATTGCGAAGCGTCTCACTGAAGTATAACTGCCTGTCGGTAAGGATGCAAGTCACCCGGCATTACCACTGGTTGTCAACCATTAGAAATGTCCCATTGGTTTAGGAGGTATGTAGTGGCTGGCGGGAGACTACCCCGAGTTTTTCTTCACCCCCGAACGCTTTCGCCAAGGATGATCCGCACGCGGCTTCTGCCCCTGGCTCGAACCGGTTGGATGCCCCGGCGAAGAGCATGCCCTCCAGTCTGGTTCCGGTACACGATTCTCGTTGGCGCGGGCACACGAGAAACCGCTGCCTATTTGAATTGAACGCGGTTTCTCAACGCGCCAATCTGCTTCAATCATGACAGTGACTTGACCGCAGGGATTCTTGGTGCGGCGACCTTTTGTTAGTCGCCCGACTTCTACGAACACGCAGGGTTCAATACTCCTCCAAACGTGCGCGATCTTGAGTGACAGAGTTCAGGGCTTCTTCTCTCTCAGCTTCTTTTCCAGGTCCTCGATCTGTCTGATATCCTCGGCGTCCGCCGCTATCGCTTCGGCAGCGCGGCGGTTCTCGTCGAAAGCATCATATCGATCGTTCGCTATGCGCTTCATGTCGTTGTGGCTTACCGATCCCGGGCCAATAAGAATCGGCTGGTCATTGAATGCCAGCATTCGGTCCACGTTGTCCCGCCAGAAGTCGAGTGTCAGGTCGTTCTGCTGCTTGACCCGGAGTTCCGCCTGTTCGAGGAAGATAACGACCAGACGGTTGAGGGTGTCGATTTCATCGTGGCTGAGGTAGTTTTTGGCGATGATGATGTCCTGCTTGCGGACACGCGAGCCACTCCAGGCCGTCAACGCCATGTTCGGCTTGGCGGGGTCACTGCGTTTCACGATCAACTCGGCGGCGGTGTGGCCGGTGGCGGCGTAGAGAAGCTTGTTCTGCACCTCGGCAAAGAACAGGTTCGTATCCTGCTCGCGCACCTTGTAATCCGAGCTTAGGGCAAACAGGTCTCGCACTTTCTGGTAAAACCGCTTTTCCGAAGCGCGGATCTCGCGGATACGCGCGAGCAACTCGTCGAAGTGGTCCCAGCCGCCGGGATTCTTCAGCCGCTCGTCGTCCATCACGAACCCCTTGACAACGAACTCCCGCAGATGGGTGGTAGCCCACTGCCGGAACTGCGTGCCACGGGGGGAGCGAACCCGGTAGCCGATCGCCAGAATCAGGTCGAGGTTGTAGAACTGGATGTGCCGTTTGACCTCTCGTCCCCCCTCCCACTGAACTGTTAAGGATTCCTTAACAGTTGCCTCCGGGACCAACTCACCGTCCTTGAAAATGTTCTTCGTGTGGATGGAAATGTTGTGCTTGGTCGTCTGAAACAGCTCGGCAATCTCCAGTTGGGTCAGCCAGATCGTCTTCCCGTCCGCCCGCAGTTGCAGGCGGGTTTGACCATCCTCCGAGGTGTAAAGGATTAAACCGCTCACGCGCCACTTCCTTTCATTCTGCGCTTGGACGACTTTCTTCCGCGCAACGTGTCAAGTCGGCTTTGTTCTGCTCGGTGATCGCGGGAACGGGCCCCCGAACCAACGCTAATCCTGGTTCGCAAACCACTGCCGGTCAAGCCCCTACCATCCTTTCGCAAGTTCGCGGTCCGCGTGCCGTATGGTCCGTCTAGCGCGCCAAGCCCTTACTCTGCTGGCTTCTGTCTCTTTTTAGCGTTGGCGACGAAGCCGATGACCGACAGGACGACGAAACTGATTAAGGAGGGTGTGATGTATCTGTCTCACGACACGGTACCCTGGGTACTCTGGTCGAACCGCATCGATGATGGGATCGCTATCGAGCATCACACGGTCCGTCCCGGCAGTGGACGGTCAACTCGGGACTGCCTCTGCCACTCGGCTGGATCCTCGAATCCGGAAGGCCCACCGAGGGCGGCCAATGCAGCCAAGTAGCGCATTCCATGTCCTTGCGTTCTGATTACGTTTTGCACATGCACACACCCCCAATCGGGGCAGCTTGACATTTGACAGCGAATAGACAATCCTTGTATATTGACTGAACATGGCCGCTGATGGCGGGCCGCGTCATTTCCCACGCTGGGACGCAGGCAGAACCGGATCCGGTTGCCCGTCGGACCAACGCGAGAGCGGTACTGTCCGTTTTCCTCGGGCGGAGAAGACTTGCCGCGCCGTTCCCACAAACGGTGACGCATGGAGAAAACAAAATGGGCACGACGACGGTGAACATCGCGTTTCAAGAGAGCCTTCTCCGCGAGATCGACCGGGTTGCACGGACGGAATCGCGCAGCCGGTCCGAGTTGCTGCGCGAGGCGGCTCGGGCCTACATCGAACGGAAGCAGCGTTGGGCCGATCTGTTCGCCGCCGGCCGGCAGATTGCCGAGGACCGCGGGCTCGCGCCGGACGACGTATCCAAAGAGATTAAGGCCCATCGCAAGCGCAAGGCCGCGCGTCGATGAGCACGCCGCGAATCGTCCTGGACTCGAACGTCGTCATATCCGGGTTTCTCTTCGGGGGCCCTCCGGCTCGGCTCCTGGCGATTGCGGTGGATGGCTCGGTGCGGTGTTTCACGTCGATGCCGATTCTGGACGAAATACGCGATGTTCTGCTGCGGCCGAAGTTCGGGCTCACGCCTGACCAGGTACTCGCACTCGTCGACGAACTGCACGACCTTTGCCACGTCGTTGCGCCCCGCGAAAGAGTGCGAGCCGTCGCGGCCGACCCCGATGATAACGCCATTCTCGAATGCGCGGCTTCCTCGCATGCCGACCTGATCGTCTCCGGCGATTCCCATTTGCTCGCCCTGGGTTCCTGGAGTAGCATTCCCATCCTGTCGCCAGCCGACGCCGTAAGGAGACTCCAGCGCAAGCCATCCGGCGCGCCCCCGGCGGGACCACGGAAGTAAGCGGCGCTCGTCGGATTGTCTCGGAAACGATCAGGCAATCAAACGAGGCAACAGAACAGGATTGCGCCAAAAAGGTTCGACGAGAAGGACAACGATCACGCGGTGAGTTAGAAGCCTCTTAGCGGAACCCTGTGGGTGTCACGCCTGCCCGGGAGAGCCTGATCAACCCCTCTGTTTCCTCTGTTGGCTTCTGTTCCTCTTTGATGAGCGGCAAAGAATACTGAGGGACCTCAACGACAACCGCAAGGACAGGCAATGCGTTTTGCCTGTGGGCAACAAGCGGGGCAATATCCCGACAGGCACGCCTGGACCACGAAAAACACGAAACACACGAAACACACGAAAGGGCGGATGCAAGTTCGGAGCGTCAAGTGGCTGGACGGCGGAGCGAGATGATGGCCGTTTCCTTTCGTGTAATTCGTGTGTTTCGTGATCTGTTCGTCCGTGTTTCTTCCGTGTTCTATCCGTGGCTGGCAACTCGATGAACCTGCAATGCGCCCAAGGCAAGTTGGCCGCAAGTGTCAGTGACTCGCTTGGGCTTGGAGGCCGTGAAAGCCGCTCGCTGTGATCTTGGCAAACGCAACGATGATCACACCGTGGAAGACGACCAAGATTCCGATCGCCATGATGGAGCCCTTGACCTGGATGGCGTTGGCGACGAAGCCGATGACCGACAGGACGACGAAACTGATTACGGAGGGTGTGATGCATCCCCGCCAATCGTCCGTGATGGTGCTCCTCCGCAGGTACCCCAGGGAATAATACGTACCGGCGATGTAGCCGGCAGCCTGGATTGCCAGGAGTATCGCGAAGGCGGGGAGGCTGCGGAGACCGTATCCGCCCACGACGGCGCCACCTACTTTGCCGGCGAGGAACGGCATCACAAAGCCTGTCGTCAGGACATGAGTAGACACAACCCACCATTTTGCTCGTTTCTTCGCCACCATGGCTATGCCCCTTTTCCGCTGCCTCACGACACGGTCCCCTGGGTACTATCGTGAAGCGGCCGATTGAAACGTAACTGCCTGTCGGTCAGACTTGAAAGGCAGTCCGCAATGAGCCGCCGACAGCCTACTGAGACCGGCGGTCGGCCAGTTCTTCGCGGACCCAGGCGCGGAACTGGCGGATCCAGGTGGTCTCGTCCGTCTCGGCGCGGCGGTCGAGGAACGCTTCGAGCTTCTCAACAGGCAAGAAGGGGAATGCAGCACTGGTTGGACTGGCTGCGTAGGTCTGGTCTCCCTGCAACAACTCGACGGACAATCGTTGGCCGTCATAACGCCAGATTTCGGGCACGCCCAGTTCGGCATAGATGGGGGCCTTCTTGATCCACGGGCTGGAGATTTCCACCTCAATCGCCAAATCCGGCGGCGGATCGTGCTGAAGCGTTAAGTCTTCCCGGCCGCGCACCTTCGGCTCATTGGCAACATAGTACGATTCGTCGGCCTCAAGGCCGCGACGCTTCAGCTCCGACTTGAGAGTCCATGAGCTTGTACTCATGATAGGAATCTGCAACTCCTCAGTTACCGCTTCGACCATTCGACCAATCAGCCTCTTGAAACGCTCATGCTGTCTTGAAGGCGACACGATTTCGAGCCTCCCGTGGTCGTAGGTCAATCGGACACCGCCATGCTCCAGGTCGGCAAGAAGGGCCTCGTAGGTGGACCAGGAGACCCCGTCCAGCACAAGACGCTCCTCCGCCTGATGCCTCTCCAGTACAGTAGCCACGGCACCCCCTCTTTACGGGCACTCTAAAATACAATGGATTAGGGTATTGCAGCCGGCGCCATGCACGGCCCCCCACAATTGCATTATAGCTGTCATGGCCGGAGAAGCATACCGGTTTGGAGATACGGAGAACAGTAAGCCTTCTTGAGCCGGGAATCGTGTATCGCGGAGAGACGTTTCGAGTCCATCCACGCGCCCAGGCAGAGCCGTGCCCCCTGCACGACCGGTGCTTCTGCCGGCGGAAAAAACCGGGTATGATCGGGTCTATGAACGAAGTCAAAAAACAAGCGAGCACCGATGCCGGCGCACCGGAAGCACCCTACCGGGCGCTGGTGGTCGACAACGACCCGTCTCATGCCGAGACTGTCGCCGAAGCCCTCGAACGAGTGGGTTTCGAGTGCCGTGTGGCAACTTCCGGGACTGCCGGGGCGGAAGAGGCGGAGCAGGCGGCCTTTGACGTCGTGGTGACCGATCTGGTAATGAACGACCTGGACGGACTGGGCGTTCTGCAGCGGACCAAGGCGGCCCAGCCCGAGGCGCAGGTCATCCTGGTCACGGGGCACGGCACGGTCCCGTCGGCAGTCGATGCCATGCAGCGGGGCGCGTTCAGCTACCTGCTCAAACCGGTCGATATCGGCCAGCTTCGCGCCACGGCCCAGCGTGCGGCCGAAAGCGCCCGGCTGCGGCGCGCCAACCTGGAGCTGCGCCAACGACTCGATGAAAAGTTCGGGTTTGAAGGCGTTGTGGGCGACAGCCCGCAAATGCGAACGGTTCTCGAGCGGCTCAAGCGGATTGCGCCCACCAACGCAGCGGTTCTGATCCAAGGCGAAACGGGGACCGGCAAGGAACTGGTCGCTCAGGCAGTCCACCAGAACAGCCCGCGCAAAGAGAAGTCGTTTGTGGCGCTGAATTGTGCGGCGCTGAGCGAGAACATTCTCGAAAGCGAACTGTTCGGACACGTGCGGGGCGCGTTCACCGACGCATCGAGCGATCGGGTCGGGAAGTTCGAATACGCCCACGGCGGGACGATCTTCCTGGACGAGGTGGGCGATATGCCCATGCCCACACAGATCAAGCTTCTCCGCGTGCTCGAAAACGGCGAGATCACCCGCGTCGGCTCGAATCAACCCATCAAGGTCAACGTCCGTTTGCTGTCGGCCACCAACCGCGACCTGGAAGATGCGATCGAAGCAGGCGCCTTTCGCCGCGACCTGTATCACCGGCTGAAGGTCGTTACGGTGCGTCTTCCGGCACTCCGCGAGCGACGCCAGGATATCCCGATCCTGATCGACTATTTCATCAAACAGTTCATCAAACAGCACGGCAAGCAGGTGAAGGGAATGACCTCGGCGGCCCGCCGTCGTCTGGCTGCGTTCGATTGGCCAGGCAATGTGCGTCAGCTCCGCAACGTGGTGGAAAGCATGGTCGTGGTCGACTACGACGAACTGCTGGATCTGGACGATCTGCCGGAAGAACTGACCGACGTGGAAGAGAAGCCCGAGCCGGACGGCCCGCTCGACGCCGCCTCGCTTGGCAGTCTTGTCGGTCGGCCGCTCGAGGAACTCGAACGTTTGTTCCTGGGCGAGACGCTCCGGTTCACCGGCGGGAACCGCGAGGAAGCCGCCCGCATGTTGGGGATCGGAGAACGGACGCTCTACCGAAAGATCAAGCAGTACGACCTTTGACCCATAGGAACCGAAGTTCGGGACCTGTCGCCTTCCCACCAGTCAAGAAGACATTCGACGCGATTCGTTTTCGCTTCCGATTCAACTATGCCGATTCGCCAATTATCCCAGTCGCTCATCAACAAGATTGCCGCCGGCGAAGTGGTCGAACGCCCGGCCAGCGTCGTCAAGGAACTGATGGAGAACGCCGTCGACGCAGGTGCTTCGCGTATCGACGTTGCGGTCGAAAAGGGCGGGATGGAGTTGGTGCGAGTTGTAGACAACGGCCAGGGGATTCCGGCCGAGGAACTGCCGCTCGCCGTCGCCAGTCATGCGACCAGCAAACTCGCCGACGCCGACGACCTCTTCCGCGTCAATACACTCGGATTCCGCGGCGAGGCGTTGGCCTCAATCGCCGAGATCAGCCGCACCGTATTGCGCAGCCGCACGCCGGACAGCCAGAGCGGTGCGGAGTTGGAGGTCGCCGGCGGCAACGTCGGCGAGGTAACGCCTTGCGGTTGCCCCCCCGGAACCCTCATCGAGGTCCACAACCTGTTCTACAATACGCCGGTGCGACGGAAGTTCATGCGGACCGTTTCGACCGAGTTCGGGCACGTGAGCGAGGCATTCACGCGCATTGCACTTCCGGCGCCGCACGTTCATTTCACCCTCCGGCACAACGATCGCAGCGTATTCGACCTGCCGGCGTCGGAAGGGCAGCTTGACCGGATTGCCCGCTTCTTCGGACGCGATCTGGCGGACCAGTTGTTCTACGTCGAGAGCAACGACGGCGATATTACACTCTCCGGCTACGTGGCCCATCCCAGCCAAAGTCGGAGCAACAATCGAAGCCAGTATGTGTTCCTCAACGGCCGACACATCCGCGATCGAGCACTGCAGCATGCGTTGACGGAAGCATACCGCGGCCTACTGACCGTCGGCCGGTATCCGATTGCCTTCTTGCAGTTCACGATGCCGCCGGACCTGGTCGATGTGAACGTCCATCCGACGAAGCTTGAGGTCCGATTCCAGGATTCCGGGCGGTTGTACAGTCAGCTTCTTTCGACGCTTCGCAGCAAGTTCCTCACCACAGACCTGAACACGCACATTCGCACCGCAAACGAATCGGTGGAAACGACCGAGCGAGACGATCTTGCCCAGCAGATGCGGCAGGACTTGGTCGACTGGGCGAAGAACGAAGTCGCCTCCTGGCCCGAAACGGATCGGACGAACCGCGATCGAGGCATGGCGACCTCCGGCGGTTTCGGCCCGGGCCGCTCCCACTCGGAATCGCTCAGCCTGACACGCATCGACCACCCCTGGTCTGCCGCGAGTTCGGCCCCCTGCCCCGCCCCGGCTGCCCCCTACCCTGCCCCGCCGTCGTCCAGGCCCGATTTCGCGCCAACGGCGCCGGATCCGGCCGCCCGGCTGACCGGCCTGCAGGTGCACAACGCCTACCTGGTCACGGAGACCGAGGATGGCGTAACGATCATCGACCAGCACGCGCTGCACGAACGGATTCTGTACGAGCAGTTGCGCGCCCGGATCGAGTCCGGCCCGATCGAGACGCAGCGACTTCTGATTCCGGAGCCGGTTGACCTTGGCGCGGCCGAAGCGGCCGCCGCCCTGGAAAACCAGGAACTGCTCGCTCGGCTCGGCCTGCAGATCGAGCCGTTCGGCGGCGATACGATTCTCGTTTCGGGCTATCCGGCCATGCTGGCCAACCTGAATCCGGCCGAGGTCTTGCGCGAGGTGATCGACCAACTGCTGGTTGGCGGCAAACAGCCGGAACCGCGCGATTTGCTCGACGCCCTATTGCATTCCATCGCGTGCAAAGCGGCGGTCAAGGCAGGCGATCGGCTCACGCCCGAGGAGGTTACCGAACTGCTGCGGCAGCGTCATCTCGTGCAGGATGCCCACCACTGCCCCCACGGCCGCCCCACTGCGCTGGTCTTCACCCGCGAGGAACTGGACAAGCAGTTCCGAAGAACCTGAAGCCGATCAACCGAACCCACTATCGGCTGCGGTTTCGGACACCAACAACCAGGCGGTTGGATCTATAACCTTCTTCCGTTCATCGAACAGCAGTCTCTCCACCAACTGCCCGCCGACGGCGATCCAGCCACGCTCACCACGACACAGAAGGACGCCGCCAAAAGCATGACGATGACGCCAGTCTCGCTACTGAACTGCCCGACGCGGCGCCGCCCGCAGACGTTTCCGGCCAGTCATATCGGCTACAACTTCGGCAGCGCCCACGCGAGTGCATGCAACTTCGTCTTCTGCGATGGTTCCGTTCGCAGCATCAGCTACGCGGTCGACCTGACCATCTATCGCCGCCTGGGGAACCGCAAGGATGGCGAGCCGATCGACGCCAGTAGGTTGTAAACGGGGTGTGGCAAGATTTCTTGGAAGTTGGGTGGCGCGCCCTGCAAACACCGATTGTTGACACCCTCGCTTGGCAACGGTAGAGTGCGGGCATCGTGTACTATCCGAATCGTTCCTGGCGGAATGAGGTTTCCCATCTTCAGCCGAGGCACATCATGCCCGCAACAACATGCAACCCCGTTCTCGCTCCTGTAACGGCACTGTCGTCTGGTCGAGTGAAGAAGGACGAGTTCTCCTGTCCCCCCGTAATACACAGGCCCCAGAAGAGGTTGCGGTTGTTCTCCAAAATGAAGAGTGTCCGGAACTCGGTTATTCTGCTCGTCTGTCTTGTCGTACCGGTCATCCTTCCGGTCAGCTCACTGGCAGCCGATCAGCCCAATCTTGTGCGCAATGGCGACTTCGAGACTGTCGGCAGCAACGCCATGCCTGACCAGTGGAAAGCGTCTGGCGACAGCCGGCTGGTGGAGCAGGAGCTTTCGGCTGACATTGGACGCGACGGAGGGCATTGCGCCAAACTTCACTGTCGGCGGTTTGAACACAAGACGCCTGCCTGCCATGCGATGCTCTGCCAGATGGACGTGCCAATGAAACGTGGGCAGGACTATCGGCTGACATTTTGGGCCAAAGGAGAGAGTATCACCGCCGATACGGTATCGATTGCCATCTCCGACACCCGCGAGTGGAGCAACTGCGGTCTGAACGCGGCACTGGTCCCAACGGTTCAGTGGCGTCCCTACGAGTTCATCTTCCGTGCCACCCGCGACTGTCCCAAAGGAAGCCGACTCCAGTTGTGGTTCACGTCGACAGGCACACTTTGGGTCGACGACATGGTATTAACCCCCGGCGACCGCGACCTGGTCCGACCAGGTTTCGTGATCGGGCCGGGAATGACCGCCAACCTCGTACCCAACGGCAGTCTCGAATGTGGCGCCCACGGCTGGGGCTCTGCTGCGTGGGACCGCGTACAACATTGGGGCGGGCCGATGAACCGGCTTTTCGGCACTATGGATGCCACCCAAGCCTACCAGGGCCAGAAGTCGCTGCGGATCGAACTGGCGTCAGAGAACCAGCCGATCTCCTATTTCGACTATTACGACCTCTACCGTACGCCCATCATGGCCCCCCTGGCGGCAAACATCGGCTTTCTCGAAGTCGAACCCGGCCGTCCCTACGTGCTTTCGGCCTGGATGAAGGCGACGGCGCCGGACACACCTGCCCGAATTGCCGTGCGGCAATATGCGGATGGATCGTTCGATAAGGCGGTTCTTCTTTCGACCAAGTGGCAGCGTTACAAGTTGGAGTTCAAACCACATCGGAAGTGGTGCTACGTGCTTGCCGGCCCCGATCTGATCGAGCGGCCCGGTGAACCGTTACCTCCGAGACAGGCAACCGTATGGATCGACGCCGTGCAGCTTGAGCAGGCAACCGAACCAACTGCATTCCGCCCCCGCGAACCGGTTGAACTGGGAATCGAAACCGAGAACGTCGGTAACATCTTCGACTGGGATGAACCACTGCGATTCCGACTGGCCATCTCTGGAACAGGATCCAAGCAAGACGTCGCGACGACCGTCGATCTTCAACTGACCGATTTCTTTGACCATTCAATCTGGCGTAAAGACATCTCTGTACAGGCGCCAGCCGGTTCGACTGCCGAGCAAACAGTCGAGCTTCCCCCCGATCCTCAGCGGCGAGGTTTCCTCAAGCTTCATGCCGTACTGGCATACGGCGACGTACGTACCGAGCAATCGATGCGTTTGGCCGCAGTTCCCGTGTACACCGGCAACGATTCCCGGTTCGGAGTCAACCATGCCTATCCGTGGCCGCACTTACTGGACCTGTGCCGCAAAGCGGGCCTGATTTGGGTTCGTGACTGGTCGCTGAAGTGGCAGACGATTGAACCGGAAAAGGGGCAATTCGACTTCACGGAGACCGACTATCAGATCAACCGCCCGCTGGAGCACGGTCTGAAGGTACTGGGCCTCCTGCCCTTCCCTTCCAGCAACTGGGCATCGACGGCTCCGGCCGCTGAACGTAACGGCAACAGCTACGAGGCCCGACGTGGTGTCGTTGCCTACGCGCCCCGTGACGAGATCGACTTCTCCCGCTATGTCGCTCGCACCGTCTCCCACTATGAAGATCGCGTCCGCTGGTGGCAGGTGTTCAACGAACCGGTGTTCACTAGCTACTCGCTGCCACGGGCCAAGGGCTACACAGGCGCCGACTACGGGCGCTGGACCAAGGCCTTTGCCCGGGCAGCACGAGACGCCGACCCGCAGTGCCGTATCCTGGCTGGAATGGGGTACCTGAGCGAAGGACAAATTATGGATGACTTCGAACAGTTCTTCGCCGCCGGCGGGCTGGCGGCTTGCGATGCAGTTGATATTCACCACTATCCCCGACTCCGCCCGCCCGAGTTCACCGAGAAGCTGCTCGACAGCCTGAATGCCATGATGGATCGTCATGGCGGGCGAAAGCCAATCTGGCTGACCGAATACGGCTACTATGCCGACGACGATCCGTCAAGCCGGCCAATGCCCAACCACGGCTTCAACCAGCCGCTTCCGAGTGAACGGCTGCAGGCCGAGTATGCGGTCCGCTGGGCAGCCATCATGTTCTCCCACGGCGTCGAAAAGGTTTTCTACCATGCCGGCACGTGCGACGGCATCGATCGCGACAGCCTGCAAGGCATCTTTTACGAATACGCGGGGACTCCTCACCGAATCTACGCTGCCCAAGCGGTGATGGCCCGATTGCTGGCTCCCGAATTGAAACCGGCCGGCCGCCTGAATCTGGGCAACGGCGTTCGCGCATATGTCTTCGCCGGCGGGCAACGCGCCCTCGCCGTCGTCTGGACACCAAACGGTGTCGACGCCACGCCAGTCCGCTTAATCAACCCGAAACTCGCACTGCTGGACCTAATGGGCCGCCCACAATCCGAACAGCAATTCACTCCCAGCGAAACGCCCATCTACGTGCTTGGAGAAGGGATGACAGCAGAGGGACTTCGGATGGGAATCGATTGAGATAACCGACGCCAGGTATTGGAGCGTTCTCCCAGCCATATACTCGGAATACCCCCCAGAACATTGACATTCGCAGGCCGTACCCTTACCATGGAAAGCACTCACCAATCGTTCCTGCTCCGAAAGAACCGAAAGGAAATTACGATGCGAAGAACTCTGGCCCTCGCCTGCCTGATGATGCTAGCCTTCTGTGCGCAACTGCTGGCGGAAACGACCAAGGACATCGCCTATTACGCGGACGACTTCCAGGTAAGCGGCGACCGCGAATACGTGAACGAGCGGTGCAAGCTGGATGTGTACCGGCCCGACGGACTGCCGGCAGGCGCGCCGACGGTGGTGTGGTTCCATGGCGGCGGACTTTCAGGCGGAAACCGCCATATTCCGGGTGAGTTCATGGATCAGAGGTTCCTGGTCGTCCCGGTGAACTACCGGCTCTTCCCGCGGGCGAAGTGTGCCGAAGCGATTGAAGACGCAGCGGCTGCCGTCGCCTGGACCATGAAAAACATCGAAGACTTCGGCGGCGATTCGAACAAGGTGACCGTCTCGGGCCATTCGGCCGGCGGCTACCTGACGGCCATGGTCGGCATGAACCCGCAATACCTGGCCAGGCATGGCCTGAAGAACACGGACCTGGCGGCCCTCTATCCGATTAGCGGCCAGATGACCGTGCATTTCCAGGTGGTGGCCGAGCGCAAGACGGGCGAGAAGGGCGGCGCGAACAATCCGCTGGAAATCAACGAGTTCGCCCCGCTGTTCCATACGACGACGCCAATCTCCCCGATCCACCTGCTGGTGGGCGATCCGAAACTCGAATGGCCCGCCCGCGTCGAGGAGAACGCACTTCTGGCCGCCATGCTCCGGCGAACGAAGGAAAACAAGGTGGAATACCACAGTTATCCCGATACGAACCATGGTTCCTGCGGCGTGCCGGCCCGGGCCTACATCCAGGCGGCACTGAACAAGATGGCGGAATCCCCGGCTGCGGAATGACCGAAGAGGGACGACAACCAAGTCTTTGCCCGGCTCGCGTGTCGTTCGCGAACACATCTGGGATTGCGCAACAAAAAAGCGAGGCGGATGGGGGCCAGATTGCTCTGGCCTCATCCGCCTTCTACGTTTTCAAGCATGCCAACTCGGCGTCATGGCATTCATCCAAACGCCTGCGGTGAACCATCTCCTGATGACGGTTCCGGCAATCGCGCAACCGAACGGCATTCTCAGTCGTTCACATACGTCTCGAGGAATCGGGCGAGGCGATGGAAGTCGCTGCCGGGCTCGATGTAGCGGACTACGGTCACGAGCGTTTCAGGATCGACCAACTGGTTGAACGGTACGTAGTTCAGGTCCAACTGGCCGGAGATGGAAACCATCACGCCGTCCAGTCGCTTTTCGACCAGCGCGCGATAGGCGCCGACGCCCAATTGGCTGCCGAGCATGACGTCGAACGCCTGCGGGCGGGCGCAACGGCTTTCGTATCCGAGCTGCAGGCCGGTGATTTTCTTGTCGCGGCCGGTCTGCTTGTGGTACTCTTCGGCCACGCGCTCGGAGAAGAGCTTGCTGAGGTTCAGTTTGGAGATGGCAATGTGCCCGTGTTCGTCGCGAGGCACGCCTTCGATGTGCTTGTGGGGCAGCAGTTCGGCCAGCCCCTCGGCCAGGATAATAACACCGTACGGTTTCCCTTCGGCCTCTTCCCGCACGCGCATGGTCGCCACGATCCGCTTGACCACTTCCTGGAAATCCATGACCCGACGGATGGTCGTCTTGCCCGTCTGCGGGTCGGTCACTTCCTCGCTGGACTCGAACTTGCCGGTGATGTCTTCCACGCTGATGACCAGGCTGGCCTCGCCGGCAATGGCGGCGCCATAGGAAAGCCAACCTGCACTCCGGCCCATCGTCTCGGCCATGAAGTAGCTCCGGTTCGCCTCGGCGTCGGCCAGCAGGTTGCGGATTTCTTCGGCCAGGAACTCCACGGCGGTGAAGTATCCGAACGTGAAGTCGATGCCCATGTAATCGTTGTCGATCGTTTTGGGCAGGTGGACAACGGGGATTCGCGAATCGCCCTCGGCCAACGTATCCTGGAAGAGCCGGAACTTGTTGGCCGTTTTGAGCGTATCGTCGCCGCCGATGGAAATGAGGGCATCCACTCCGATGGACCGCAGCGCCTTGTAGACGGTTCGGAGCTGGGCGGTGCGTTCCGCATCTTGCATGTGAGCGGGATCGGAGATCTGCTTGCCCGGGTTGGTCCGTGCGGTGCCGATCATGATTCCGGGCTTGTTGCGGGTGCGCTTCAACATGGTGTGGTCGATGCGCACATAATCGCGACCCTCCCGCAGAGCATATTCCGGCCCGAACTTCACCAGTCCGGAATAGCCGTTGAGAACGCCGATCACCTCGATATTGTTTCGCAAGAAGGAACAGGCGGCGGTGGAAATGACGGCGTTCGCCGCCGGCGCGGGGCCGCCGGCGAACAGGATGGCAACGCGATGGATGTTCGACTCCATCTGCGGCGGTCGCGACAACGTAGTACTCATAGACTTCTCCTCTTTCGGTTAAACGCTATTCGCAAGAGGCGCCTCTCCGCATGGAAGAACAAGGCCGTTGCCATGTTCCGCAACCGGAAAGGTCGCCTTCCAATGGTAATTTCCTCAGAGCCAGGTACGTTCAATAAACGTCGTATCGACCTGCGATTCGACAAACGCCGCATGGTCGAGAATCTCTCGCAAGATGGGTTTCGTCGTTTGAATCCCTTCGACCGACAGTTCATCGAGTGCTCGCTTCATGCAGGCGATGGCCTCCTCGCGAGTGGGCTGATGCACCAGCAGTTTGCCGATCATGGAATCGTAGTGCGGCGAGACCACGTACCCAACATGGACATGCGAATCGAATCGCACGCCGAATCCGCCGGGTACGATCATGCTCTGGATCTTGCCCGGGCTGGGCCGGAACCCCTTCGACGGATCCTCGGCGTTGATCCGGCATTCGATGGCCGTGCCCTGCTGAACGATCCGTTCCTGGGCAAACTCCGGCGGCAGCGGCTCGCCGGAAGCGATTCGGATTTGGGCCTTGATCAGGTCCAGCCCGGTCACCAGTTCCGTCACCGGGTGTTCCACCTGAATACGAGCATTCAGCTCGATGAAGTAGAACTTGCCTTCCCGATCGACAATGAACTCGACCGTGCCTGCATTGGTGTAGTTCGCCGCCTTGATCAGCCGTACGGCGGCATTGCACATGGTCTTGCGGGTTTCCTGGTCCAGCTTGGGCGCCGGGCTCTCTTCGATCAGTTTCTGATGCCGACGCTGCATCGTGCAGTCGCGCTCCCACAGATGGACCGCGGAGCCGCACGTATCGGCCAGTACCTGCACCTCGACGTGGCGAGGGTGCTCGATGTACTTCTCCAGGTAGATGTCGGGGCTGCCGAATGCAGCCTGGGCTTCGGCCTGCGCCTGCTGGATGGCCGACCGCAAAGCGAGGTCGTTCACCGCGACGCGCATTCCCCGCCCGCCGCCGCCAGCGGAAGCTTTGACCAGCACGGGAAAACCGATGTCGTGCGCCAGGGAAACCGCCTCGGCCTCGTTCTCGATCAGTCCCTCGCTGCCGGGTACGGTCGGAATGCCGCTTTCCATGGCGAGACGGCGAGCAGCATTCTTGTCGCCCAACAAGGCCATCGCCTCGGACGAGGGGCCGATGAACTCGATATGGCAACTACGGCACACGTCGGCGAAGTGCGCATTCTCTGCAAGGAATCCATACCCAGGATGGATCGCCTGCACGTTCCCCACTTCCGCCGCACTAATCACGCGATCGATCTTCAGATAACTTTCACCCGCCCGAGCCGGGCCGATACAGTAAGCCTCATCGGCCAGTTTCAGGTAGGCGGCGTCGCGGTCGGCTTCACTGAAGACCGCAACGGTTTCGACGCCTAACTCGCGGCAGGCGCGAATAATCCGCAGGGCAATTTCGCCCCGGTTGGCAATAAGAATACGTTTGAACATATCGTCTGTTTCGTGGGCGTGGTTCGTTGGATCCAGAATACACGGCCCGAGCCGCGCGACGCTCAAGCCGCGCGCCCGAAGCGACCGGACATTATCCTCGCGGGTCAACCTTGAACAAGGGCTGATTGAACTCGACCGTCTCGCCATTCTCGACCAGGGCGGTCACAATTTTACCGGAAACCTCCGCCGGAATCTGGTTGAACACCTTCATGGCCTCGACAATGCAAACCGTCGTGTCCGGTCCGACGTGATCGCCCACTTTGACATACGGAGGCGATTCGGGATCGGGAGCGACATAAAACGTTCCGACCATCGGGCTGCGGATCAGCAGCATATTTGCATCGGCCGCCGGCTCCGACTTGGCAGCCGCCTCGGCGCCGGCAAGGGCCGGGGCAGGCGCGGGAGGCGCGGCCGCAACGACCGGTGCTGCCGGGACCGCTCCAACCGATACGACGGGCTCCGTGCCGCGCCGAAGCTGAATGCGAGTGTCCCCCTGTTGAATCTCAAGCTCGCTCAAGTCGTGCTCTTTCATGAGCACCACAAGTCGCCGCACTTTTCTCACGTCGAATACATCCTGGTTCGGCAAGGAACCGGCCATGCCAAGTCTCCCATATCAGATGGTCCAGAGCGTTCGGCGTTGCGGCCTTCTTCGGCCGCACTACCCTCGCCCGCTCCGTTGAATAATCTCGTACGACTCTGCCGCCCTCGCGGCTCCCCCTCCATGACTTCCCCTAAGCGCATACCTCTTCCAGTTGCTTGGCCGCGCGCGAAAGCACCCTGCAACCGGTACGCGTCACGAGCACATCATCCTCAATACGAACCCCTCCCCAGCCAGGAAGATAAACCCCAGGCTCTACCGTTACCACCATCCCCGGCTGAAGGACCGTCTCAACAGACGATGCCAATCGGGGCGCCTCATGGACTGCAAGCCCTATCCCATGCCCCAAGCCGTGCCCGAAACGGCGTCCGAAACCGGCATCGGCGATAATACCGCGGGCGACGGCATCGACTTCCTGGGCGACTATACCGGGCCGTATCGCTTCGATCGCCTTCTGCTGCGCCTGAAGAACGACCGAATAAACCCGGCGAAGTTTGGCCGATAGCTTGCCGCGAATCACCACGCGTGTCAAGTCACTCACATACAAATCGACGCGAGCCCCCCAATCCATCAAAACAAACCCGGTTTCCCCGATCGCCGAGGCCGTAACAGGCGCGTGCGGCAGCGCCGCGCGTTCCCCGGCGGCAACAATGGGGGGGAATGCGGCACACTGGGCGCCCCGCTGTCGCATGGCGAAGTCCAACTCGTCCGCCACTTGCTTCTCGGTCTTTTCGGGAGACAAGCCGCGGCATACGGCAGAAAACGCCTCCTCTGCACACCGGATGGCTCGGGATATCCGGGTCACTTCGTCCCGATCCTTGCGAATACGCAATTCCGCCACCAGCCCCGAAGTGCTCAGAAAGGCCACCTTCGGGAGTTTCTCTCGAAACTGGTCACACTGGCCCACAGTCAACGAATCGGCCTCAAAAGCCAAACGCCCCACTCCTGCCGAACGCACCAACCGTGCAACGGCATCAACGAGCCTGACCTTCGGCCCGCGGATAACAACGTCCAGCCCGGGACACTCTTGCTCGATCTGCGTTGTGTATCGCCCATCACTAAGGAGGGTATCCCCATCCCTGCGGACCAACAAGAAGCTATCGTCCCCGGTAAACCCGGTCAGATAGGTCACATTGGTGAAGTCGGTCACCAGCAGCGCATCGGCGCCCGCACGCGTCAACCTGCGACGCAACTTATCGCGGCGGATTTCAAACTGACCCATCGAGCAACTCCTAGCGGATACCGAACGCAACATTAGAGCACGTCACCGCGTCGAAAACAACCCAGAACCGGCAGAAAACTCGCATATTCCCCCGCAATCGCACCGGATCAGCCAACGAAAGCATTCCGGACGAGAACCCAGCCGCCAAGAAGGATCGCCATGAGAATCATGCAGAAGGCTACGACCAAGGGAACGATCCAGCCGAGGGCAAAGACGCCCCAGGCCCAGGCCCAGATGGGGGCCCAGGCAACCAGCAGCACCAGCGTCGCCAGGCACAGGAAGGGACCATAGGGAATCTCCGAATCTCGCCGCACCACCACCTGGACAATCCCGACGACAAGACCCGCCAACGGCGCCAGAAAAAACACCATCAGGCATGCCTGCCAGCCGACAAAGGTCCCGATCATTGCCATGAGCATTACGTCGCCAAACCCCATGGCTTCGCGTCGCAATACGGCAGAACCGATGATGCGGACAATCCAGACGATTCCGCCACCGCCGGCCAGCCCTACCAGGGCGGTCAGCAGCCCGCGCCACGAATCCCCACCAACGAGCCATACAATCGCAATGGCCGCCGCCCCCAGCACGGCCATCCCGCCAATCTGATAGGTCACCCGCTGGCGAACCAGTCGGGCCAGTAGCAGCTTGACCGCACGTCGCCAACCGTGGCGGCCACGCCACGGCCGTGGCAAGATGGCGATACACCACCCCCACCAGCACGCCCAAGCCACGATGAGTGCAAAGACATTCGGAAACCCTTCCAGGCTGGCGGGCCAGCCGACCGGCGCGGTCGCATCGAGAAATGGCCACCGCACATTGGGCATAGCGAAAATGTGCCAAAGATTCCCAGGAATTGCCTGTCCGGGAGCGACGAGCATATCGGGCACAAGGGCCGGCAACAGCGACCAAGGCGCCACGGTCGCCAGGATCAGACCCAACCAGACCCCGGGGACGGAAATCGCGTCAGGGATGATCTTCTCATCGGCATCGATCAGCGACGCCGAAAGCATCAGTACGATCAACACAACATGGGCGGCATACTGGGCGTGCAGCATCCCCAACGCCGGGCCGACCGGAGCAGGCAATCCTGGCGGCAGCAAACCTGCGTGAACCACCTCCCACCAGTAAAGCACGGGCAGACCGGCGGCCAGAATCCCCTCGACCATCATGGGGCGCAGCCAGAATCCGGCGCCGTGAACACTCGCCTCACGACGCAACCCAAGCCATCCGAAGATCGGAATGCGGTCCGACAGAGGGCGGGACGGAGCGGAGTCCGGCGCCGGTCCGAATGGCGTCATGGGACGCGGATTCCACGCCAGACGGTACACGGCCCAATTGACCAGGCATCCCAGGCAAGCCCCGAGCAACGCCAACGCGGCAAACCGGAGTTCCAAAGGAATGGCAAGCACCGCGTTCACTCGGCGGACTCCCGAAGCTGCGCAAGGATTTCGCTGGCCAGCTTCTGAGGCGACTTCCCTTCCGTATCAAGTTCCCAATGGGCCGTCTCGCGATAGATCGGCTCGCGGCGCTCGAGTAGCTCGACGATTTCGCGCACGGGGTCGTATTCCGTCAGACTCGGACGTCGCTCGGCCGTCGTTGCGTCGGCCGTCATGCGGCGGTGGATGGTCTCCGGCCGGGCTTTCAGCCAGATCACACGGCCGGACGCACGCATTTTTCTGCGGCTTTCTTCTCGCAAGGGCGCTCCGCCCCCGGCGGCCAATACCAAACTCGTGCGGTCGCACAGTTCGGCAATCACCTGGGCTTCCAGGTCGCGAAACGTGGACTCGCCGTCATCGGCGAAGATACGGGCAATCGACTTGCCCGCCCGCCGTTCGATCTCCACGTCGGCATCGACCCAATCGCAATCGAGCCGCTCCGCCAACATCTTCGCAAGCGTTGTCTTGCCCGTCGCCCGGTATCCGATCAGGATCAACAGCATGGCCAACGTTCTCCTACACTTTAACGGCCCCGATGGCCCTCTTGATTACGGATCGCATCAGTTCCGCCGGCCCGTCGTGCCCGGTAAACAGCTTGAACTGCAAACATGCCTGCCGCACAAACATGTCGAGTCCCGTAACGACCTTGCAGTGCTGCTGGCGCGCCTGTTTGATCAGGAGCGTATTTTCAGGATTGTAGACGGCATCGAACACCACCATGGCGGGCCGCAGATAGTGCTTCTCGAACGGCGTGTCGTCCACATTCGGATGCATTCCGATCGGCGTGCAGTTGATCAGCAGGTCGGGCGCGACCGAATGCCTGGCGGCCCAGTCGACGTGGCGGCACTCGAACCGGCGGGCCAGGTCCGCTGCCTTGCCGGCAACGCCATCGGCCACGACAACACGGGCGCCCCGGCGGATGAGTCCGTAGGCAATCGCCATGCCCACGCCGCCGGCCCCCAAGACCAGGGCCGTTTTGTCCTTCAGACTGCTGACTTCCGTTTCCTGAAGGCCAACCGGATGACCGCTCATCGATTCCTCAAGGCTTTCGACAGCCGCACGATAATCGGTGTTATAGCCAAGTCGCTGGTCGCCCTCGAAGACGACGGTATTGGCTGCGCCGATGCCGCGCACGGCGCCGTCCGCCTGCGTAAGCTTGGACACCACGGCCTCTTTGTGCGGAATGGTCACGCTCAGCCCGCGAATGTCGAGCCGTGTTGCATCGTCGATGAATCGGCCCAGATCCTCGCGCAGCACGCGAAATGGAACGTAGACCTTATCGAGCTTCGCCTGCGCAAAGGCCGCGTTGTGAATCAGGGGACTCAGACTATGGCCGACCGGATCTGCAATCACCCCGTAGACGTCGGTCTCGCGGTGGATATCGTCAAACCGGTAGATCTCGGACATCTGCTGGAAGCTGAGCTGTCCCGGCGCCAACGTCCGTTCGTGATGAAACGTCGCGTAGGTGAACGGCGACCCGAACTTCCCGCATAGAATGCGTGTGGCAATGCCGATATCGCCCATGCAAATGCCGACCGTCGGAATGGCGGCCCGATCCACCAGTTCCAACATCCGCAAATTGTCTTGCGGATGATTCGCCATCGTGCAAATCTTGATGATGTCCGGATCCAACTCGGCCAGACGGTTATAGATGGCGTCGAGATCATCCGGCGTTTTGCGAAAGTCGTGCAAGCTGACGACACGTTTGGTCTTGCCGAAGCGGGGGATACTGCCGGCGATGTCGTCTTCGAGGTCAACGAACTCGACCCCTTCGGCAATCGCGGTCCGAAGGAGCATGAGCCGCTGCTCTTCGCCCTTGTTCCATTTCCCGCCGTCGCGCTCGCGCCGACATGCGACCAGAACCGGGCCGGGCCGGTCGGCAAGCAACCGCTTGACGTTCACTTCGCCGGCAATGTAATCGAGCCGCAGTTCAACCAGTTCGGCCCCCTGCTCAACCAGATGCCGATGCTCCGCCATCATGTGCCGATGCCGGCCACGTCCAATACTAACGCAAATCATGGGATATGCCTGGAAAACCGCCGTACGAGAACAGGGGTGAGACCGCCCCTCCAGCCCTCAATTATGCACGATCGGCCCCGCTTTTCCAACCGGGGGCGCGTGCGGCAGGATTTCCTGGCGTGCCTGCCTCGTGCAATCGCCTGACATGAGACTCCATCTGCAACGGTGCGCACACACGCAAACCGGCCGGTGGCAGCCACCCCGCCCTCGAAACCGCAGTCAATCGGCCCAGCGGGTTTTCGCTTTGCGTTCGGTAACGGGCCACCAGGCGGCGATCTTCGTGGCCAGGCGGGCCACGACTTCGGGATGCTCGCCTGCAACGTTGTTCGTTTCGTGCGGATCGGCAAGAAGGTCGTAAAGCTGGGGCCGCAGTTCGGTCCGCGGATGGAACCGGGCGCGGGAACCGAGCTGTCCATCATAGGTAAGCAGCAGCTTCCAACGCCCTTCAATCACCCAGCGGTAGAGGAGTGACGCCTCGGGATCCTCCAGATCGGCAATATCATGAGCGAATCCCTCGCCGAAGACCTCGTTCCGCCCCAGTGGCCGGCCCTCGCGCGCCACCGGCAGCAGATCAAGCCCAGGCAGACCATCCGGAATCGGCGCCCCGGCCGCGCTGAGGATCGTGGGCATCAGGTCGATCGTACTAACCAGTTCCTCCCGCCGTCCCGGTTGGATGACTCCCGGCCAACTCAGCAGGATGGGCTGGCGAACTCCACCTTCATTGGCAGACTGCTTCGACCGCGGCGAGAATCGGGGGCTATCGGGATCCTGAATCCAACCGTTATCGCCCACGTAGACAACCATTGTGTTTCGGGTGAGTTTCTTCCTATCCAGATGTTCCATCAACTGGCCGCACGTCTCGTCGAGCCATTCGCACATGGCGTAGTACCGCGCCACGTGAATCGATTCGACCCGATCACGATACTTCGCCAGCAGGCGTTCCGGTGGATTGTGCGGTGAATGGGGCAGGAAGGGTGCGTACCAAACGAAGAACGGCTTCTCCTCGGCCACGGCGTGATCGATGAACTGGAGTACGGGCTCCATTCCCTCGCGGCCGATCCGAAGACCATCGTCGCCGTGCCGGCCGCCCGGTTCGGGAAATCCTCGCGTCATACCGTACGTAAATCCGCCGCGACGGAACGAACCTTCCCACCACTTGCCCGACTGATGACTCAGATACCCCTGTTCGCCCAGTATTTTCGGCAGCGTGGGATGGCGATCGATATGGCCAACAAGCTGCTCGCGCAGTTCCGCGTACTCGGCCGAATTGGGCGGCGCAAGTGCGTGCGACGGATCGTTGCCCGAGGTCTTGTGCTGATGCGCATAAAGGCCTGTCGCCAGCGTGGCCAACGACGGCCGGCACAGGGCGGTCGGCACATACCCGCGGGCAAATACCGCACTTCGGCCGGCCAAGCGATCGAGATTGGGCGTCTCGATGATCGGATGCCCCATGAACCCGTAGTCCGTCCACGCCTGGTCGTCGGACAGGATCAGAACGATATTCGGCCGCGGCGCAGCCGCCGAACTCATCGCTGCCCCCAGAAAGCTCACAAGCACCAACCCGATACAACCGATGCGAGTTTGCATGATGAATGCTCCCTATACCGCACTTCGCGTGGCAGAATCCCCCAACACAACGACTCCTCGATACGCCCCGTTCAAGCCGCCGCATCACAGCAAACTTGACTATAATGCACGCTTTTCGCCTTGGCAAGCAAATCTGGGATATAATACATGGACAGCGTGGACTCCCGACGTCTACCGACTCTCGCAAGAAGAGGGAAGCCACCCGTCCGAGACCTTTTACAGGCTCATTCGAGATCGTTTGCAGGATAGAACAGGAGAATCTGCCGCCGGCTTCCGGAGTTGAATGCCCCCTTTGTTCTCAGAGACGTTCCAACAAGGATTTGGTCCATGAGAAGAATCGAGCGAGCGACGTACGATCAGGCCGAGCGTCTGTTCGAAATCATGGTGCAGGCCACCGAGATTTCTTGCGCCAAGGCTTACCCACCCGAAGTGATTGAGATATGGAACAACGGCCGGTCCGCCGAAGGTGTGGCTCGGGTTATTGTTGAAGGTAATGTCTATTCCCTGGTGGACGCCGGAATCGTTCGCGGTTTCGTCCACATCGGAGATTTCGAGGTCATCGGCCTGTTCGTCCATCCAAGCGATCACGGAAAAGGCTACGGCACACAACTGTTCACGTTTGCGGTCGACAAGATCAAGCTGCGCCCTGTGATCGTCAAAGCGACCCTCAATGCGACGTCCTTTTACGCAACTCTCGGTTGCCGAAGGATCGCAACCGAATCGGTTCGGCGGTACGATCAGGATATCCAACTGGAGATCATGGAGTGGGGTTAAAGCTCCCATTGTGGCATATCTCGCGGCAAGACACCGACGGGCGACTTGCATGACCCTCAGCGTTCATCCGTCTCTTGGCATCCCGTCATTCCAATTCGAGCCAGTACTGCGGAATCCGAATGGCAGGCTCATGGAGTTCAAGGCCCTTGACCAGCTTTTGCACGCGAGGAAGAGACACGCGTCCGGCCTGCCGCATGAAGTCAAGGGTATTCAGGGCGGCGAGAACTTCGTATTCGTTGCCCTGCCGCAGAACGACACCCAAAGCTTCGAGCGCGGCTTCGGTTTCGCCCAGGTAGCCCAGCGCCTCGGCCGAAGCTATACGGACGTCGCCCCACTCGTCGTCGAGCGTTGCCAATAGCTGCCGCTTCGCCGGCATCGCCTTTTCTTGCAGAATGAGACACCCGGTCGCCCCCCAGTAGCGCACGGCCGGATGCGGATCGGCCAATGCGCGGACAAGCGAGTCGAGAGCGCCCGCATCGCGCGAGGCGGCTCGATCGGCAATCGCCACGACCCGCTCGATCGGATACCGGTCGCTATGGGCGTATTCGTAGGCGGTGCTCTCAGCAGCGAGTCGCATCAACATGCCTTCGGGAATGAGACTTGTGTCGCGAGTTGCGATGATTTCTTCTCGCAGTGTACGGCGCATCGCATCCAAACGATCTGCATGGTCAGGCTGGCCGACAAGGTTCTCGATTTCGAACGGATCGGCCTTCGTATCGTAAAGCTCCTCCGCCGGCTTCGGCTGCCAGTAACGCGCCTGCACTGCATTACATTCTCCTGCCTGACAGGCAGAATACCACGATCGCATACTGGGTAGGACACGGAACGGATACGAGTAATGCTGCCCCCACGGCCGATGCGGACTGTAGTTGCGCACGTAGCGGAACTGCCGGTCGCGAACGGCCCGCACCGTATCGTACCGCTCGTCCATACGGCCGCGGAAGAGAAAGACGTGTTCGCGCGGCGCCTCCTGCTGCGGCCCCAGAAAGACGCGCCCCTCATAATGGTCCGGCACCGGCGCGCCGGCCAGACTCAGCACCGTTGCAGGCAAATCGACGAAGCTGACCGGCCGGTCGATCCATTCACCCGGGCCGGCCGGGGCCAGGTGGGCCCACTTCTTCGGAAAACGGACGATCAGCGGTACGCGTGTTCCGGAATCGTGCAGGTTGCGTTTCCCGCGAGGCAGGGCGCCCCCGTGATCGGCATAGTAGAACACAATGGTATCGCCGGCCAGCCCTGCACGCGACAGCTCTTCCAGCATCGCGCCGACTTGCTCGTCCAGCCGGGTGATCTGATCGTAGTAGTTCGCCCAATCACGGCGAATCGCCGGCGTATCGGGATGATAAGGCGGCAGGACAATCTCATCAGGCGGAACACGAAAGGCGGTCTTGTCCGGCGATGGCGCAACCTTACTCTCGTGGCTCGTGACGAAGTTGAAAACGGCGAAAAACGGCTGCCCCGGCTTCCGATTGCGATAGTGCGCCTGACCGCTGCACTCGTCCCACGGCTGGCCGGCGTTCGACAGATTGTAGTCCGTCTTCCTGTTGTTCGTACAGTAATAGCCGGCCGCGCGAAGGTGTTCAGGATAAAGCCGAAACGCCCCGGGAATCGCCACACGGCTGCGATGGTTATGGGCGCCGATCGAGCAGGCGTACATGCCGGTGATCAGTGTCGTCCGTGCGGCAGAGCACACCGGCGCGTTCGCGAAAGCATTCCGATAACGCACGCCTTCGGCGGCCAGCCGGTCAAGGTTCGGAGTGAACGCCTGCCCGTCGCCGTAACACCCCAGATAGGGGCTGTTGTCTTCGCTGGTGATCCAGAGGATATTCGGCCGATCGGCGGCCACAGCCGAATACGTTCCTCCGCACACAATCGCCAGGTAGAGAAGAACGCCGCAAGCCCTGAATCCGCTCCTCGACAAAGCCAGTTCCATGCCTTCGTTCCTTTCTTCCCGATGCGCATTCTTCACAGATGCCCTTTGCAGGTCTGCAGGCCAGTGTACCGAGGGACCGACTGCGGGTCAAATACGGGTTATACGAGGGGAATCATGACCGGCTTGCCGCCTTCGGCAATCGATCGGTCGATGGCCAGGCAGACCTCATGCGTCTTATAGGCATCGGCCACGTTGCAGTGCGACTCGCAATCGTTCAGGATGCAGTCGGCCAGATGCGTCATTTGCGCATCGAACGGATGATGGTTCACATCGCCCGAGTTGGGCAGAATCGTATCCATTTCCGTCCAGCCGGTCTGGCCGGGCAGAAGCGTGGTCGACCACAACCGGTTGTCGCGTATGGCCCCGTCCATGCCGCAAAGATCGATATTGAACTGGTAGGGCATTTCGGCATCGAGCAAACACGAGGTCTTGCCGATCGTCCCATCGACAAACCGGAGCACGGCCACCACGTTCGCGTCGAACTCGAATCGCCCGCGTGAATTGTTCGAATAGGCCGTGACTTCGACAATGCCCTTGTCCGAAAGATAGCGCAGGGCGTCCAGGGCATGACATCCACCCAGCAGGTAGCTGCTCCCGCCGCCTTCCCGGCTCCGGCCCCACTCGAAACCGTGCCACGAGGCGCCCAGGCCATGCCAGTAATCGACGCCGATGTAGAACACGTTCCCGATTGCATGTTGGGCCAGCAGGTTTTTGAGATTGCGGACCAGCGGATTCCACCGCAGCACAAAGCTGCACACGCTCTTCACACCTGCCTTAGTCACGGCCGCACGGAGCGCGCGATTCTCCTCCATGGTCAGGCACATGGGTTTTTCGATCATCAGGTGCTTCCCCGCTTCGGCCGCGGCGATTCCCTGCGGCGTATGCACCTGATTCGGCCCGCTAAGGTTGACAATATCAACCGCGGAATCCGCCAGGACTTGCTCGTACGAATCGCGTACCGGGCAGTCCAGTCCAAGCCGATCGACCAGGGCCTGGGCGCTCTCCCGCCGCCGACTGCTCACAGACACGATTCTGGCCTTCGGGCACTTCTTCCAACTCGCCGCGTGTGCGTAGGCCACTTCCCCAACGCCGTGAATGGCCACTCCAAGCTTGCCGTCTTGCATCTTGATCCTCCGTTTGTGTTCGATTCGCACCGACCACAGCGCCATCAGCGGTTCCTCTGGTCCAGCCACCCGGTGTCCATAGCCGTCGAACCTCCGGCATTCTAAACCATCCAGGCCACGGCATCTACCGGACCCAATTTCAGGAGAAGCATTTCCGCCGATCGAGCAGAGTGGCGGCAGGTCTTGGGGAAGCTCGGCGCAATCCAATTGGGCATTGCCGCCGGCCGAGTCCTGTGGTAGAATTCATGTTGTTGGTCGGCAGCACGGGCAGATGAGTTGGGCGGTCGGCCGATTGATTACTTTTGATGTAGCATCGCACCATGCCTGTTGTCAGCAGATTCTTCGGTATTGGAGTAGGAGCATGATTCTCCATGTCACCGAGGCGCGATACGAACGGGATTACATCGTATACCTCAAGTTCAACGATGGAGCGGAGGGGTTCGTCGACCTGGCTGAGGAACTCTACGGCGAGGTATTCGCTCCCCTTAAGGACATCGACCTCTTCAGATCCGTCCGACTCGATCCCGAGCTAAGAACCATCGCTTGGGCCAATGGGGCCGACCTCGCCCCCGAATTCCTGCACGACCGCTTGCTTGTACCGGCCGAACAACGCGACCAAGCGGAACACCAGTAGTCGGCTGCGGTGGGTCCATCTAAAGGGACTGCGCCCTACCCCACTTCGTACGCCTGACAGATCAGGCATCACTCGCCAAGCTCCAGTTCCATATCGTCCAGGTAGAAAACACCGTCCACGTCGTCGGTGGCGATGAAGCCGAGCCAGCGAACTTCATCGAACGTGTCGTGCCGGAAGGGAAGAACCTGCTCCGTGGCGACGCCATCGCGCCGAAGTGTCAGCACGTACGTGTCCGGCGCATCTTCGCCAAGCCGGAAAGCTATGCCCACGTGCGTCCACGTTCCGAGATCCGCCGTCAGCACCTCCTTGCCGTCCGCCAGAACGCGCCCGTCGGATAAGAACCGCAGCGTCGGGCCGGTTTCACTCGTACCGCCGGCGCCGCGGAACTCAACGCACAGCGGGGCAGGCGCGGCCTTGTCGAGCATGACCGCAAAGGAAAGCCGGACCGAGCCGCTGTCCAGTCCACGCGGCATCATCTGCATCAGGGGATAGAAGCTCCTGGCCAGCCCCTTCTTGTCGATACACTTCAGCGACTTCGCACCGCCCAAAGCCGCCTCCCCAGTCACCGCAACCGAACCTTCGCCCGACGTGCTCAATCGGAATGCATCCGGCCGGCTGCCGACTGGCATGTCCTCGAAGTCCATCTCGAACGCGACAAGTCGCACGAGTTCCTCCGGCGTCCAGGTTGCCGTCGGCCTTCGCGGCGGATACTTGCTGCCCACGGTGCGCCACTCGGCCTCGCCATAGAGCCCGGCCTTCTGTATCTCGTCGTCAAAGGGCTGGAAACCTTCTGCGGCAATGGCCGGCGCGTCCGGTCGAAACGAGAATTCGCGGCCGGCCGGATTGGCGAACCCGGGGTCGCCAACAACCGAACCCTTGTCCTGGCCCTCCGCCTGCCATTCCGCAAAGCTCTTGCCGGCAAAGGTCAACTCGACATCCGGGGCCAGCGTGAAATACGTGTTGTCGCGCAAGACAGGAGGCCGATCACCCGGCGTCCAACCATGGCGCAAGGCAATCTCGTTATCTGTCACGTACAGATTCCGGTACGCCTCCATGTGGTTGGCCTTCCACCTCTCGTTCAGGCCGCCGCGACGAATCATTCCATCGCGTGCGAAGGCGCCGATATTGTTGCGGAAGACATTGTCGACGCCCTTATGCTGAAAATAGGCGTACCACTCGACGTCATGCACCACGTTGTCTTCCACCACAGCTCCGCGCGATTGCTCATCCAGGTAAATGCCGGCGAATCCACAGATGTACGGATACGCTACGTTGTTGTGAATCCGGTTGTGGTGTATGTGCGTATCCAGCGGCCCGAACTGGTAGACACCGGCCGCGTCGGTATGGTAGCGCAGCCCCAGGTGGTGCAAATGGTTATAGGCCACTTCGTTTCCGTGCGAGTATTTTTCCCCTTTCCAGTTCCAGCGGGCATCGAGCCCAATGGCGTCCCAGTGGGTGTCGAAAATCTCGTTGTGCCTGATGCGCGTGCGGCTGGCAAAACGATTGACAACGCCGTAACAGCCATGCCAAACGGTACCCAGTCGGTGAATGCAGTTGTTCTCGATGACCAGATCCACTACCTCCTGCACCGCCGCCCCCTCGCCGTTGGGCATCGCCTCCGCTGCACCCTTCTCCGCATTCGGCTCTCCGCGCGGCGTTAGCAGCGTTTGCAGGTCCGTCACCCCCAACTGCATAGCGCCGGCCCCAAGGTCCCAAATGTGGCATTGCTCGATGCGCACGTTTCGGCATCCGTCGGCCAACTCGAAGGCATACTCGCCAAGTTGGGCCAGCGTGCAACCGGTGAATGAGGCCGAACGCAGTCCATGCGCGACAATCGCAGCATCCAGGAACATATGGCCCTGGCGATACATGCCGTTGTAGCGGTTCAGGTCCGCATCGACGTGACGGATGTCGAGATCCTTGAAATGGATATGCTCAACAAAACGGCCCGCTGCCAGGTCGCCGGCGAACTCGATCATCCGCGACTTCAACACCGGCGCGATGAACTCCGACGTATTCGGGTCTTCGCCAGGCATGGGATAGTAGTACAACGTGCCCGTCTGCCGATTCAGATACCATTCGCCCGGTTCATCGAGCGCCTCGAACACGTTGCTCAAGTAATAGCGGAAGTTCCTCTCCCAATAATCGACCGTCCGGCCGTGTGAACTGTGAAAGCGAACCACGTACCGGTCTGCATCGATCCCTTCGATGCGGTGGATCGTAGGCGTCCACGACTGGAGCAGGACGATGTCGATATCGGTCGGATTGGACCAGGCCGGATCGATGTCGCCAGCGAAATAACGAAACGCCTGCCGGGGATCTTCGCTCGGTGCACAGCCGTTGGCGCGCAGCACCTTCTGCCCCCAGTTCGGTGTACGCGCCCGCATGCGCGATTCGCCATTGACATAAAGAGAATGGAAATGCCATGAACCTTCCCGAACTTCCGGAAGGTCCAACTCGAAATAGGGCTTTCCGGATGACTGCCTCCACCTGCCTGCCAGTCGCCGCCCGCCGCTCAGAACGGCCCGTTCGCCGGGGCAGGAGCGGTAGGTCACCGGCGCACGGGCCGTGCCGGAATCGTCCGGACCGAACGCAAGTACTTCGCGAATCGGATAGGTCCCGCCATGCAGGTACACATTCACCGGCCCCACGGCGTTCTTCGCCTGCTGCAATTCCCGCACGGCTTGCATCGCTCGCGGCAGCGTCGCAAACGGCTCTGCTTCGCTGCCATTACCGGCGTCATCCCCGTCAGGCGAGACGAAGACCTCGCGCGTCGCGGCATTTGCCGTATGCCAGCCAAACGCCGGAAGCATCGCAACTCCACCCCCCACAAAGGCGATGACGCTCAAAAGGAATCGTCCGAACTGGTTCGTTGGCATGGCAAGGTGTCTCGGTAGGTCAGCAGGCAAGTACATGGCAGGATATCCCTAATGACCCTATCCCAGTCGCACGCAGAAGTCAATCAGTAACCGTTTCCAGGGGACTGTCCCCCTCGTATGCAGTGGAGAAAATGACTTGCCCCGCCGCCCCGTCAGCGGCTACCCGATCCCCAACGCCTCGCGCACTCGTGCTCAGCTTTCGAAGTGCTCGTACTCGTAATCGAGGGTCTTGCGCGGCCGAAACCCCTTCGCTCCCCGCCCATCCTCGTCGCTCGACTCTCCGAGTCGACTCCGTCGGGCGCGTTCGCAACTCGGAGATCGGGACGCACCAGCGGCCATTCATTCGCGACCATTCGCCGGAGGCGATTCGCACCGTAGCCAGGGGTTCCTTTACCCCTGGAAACCATACGCACCACCCCACATCCCCGTTGATTCCCGGTTTGTTCCGCCGCCGCAGGCGGCGGACAAACCGGCAAACCTGTCGGAACACCGCGCGATGTTTTAGGGAATGTGGCGCGAGCCCTCCGGTGTGCAGTTGACAGTTGTCAGTAACGCGCTGACGCGGGGCTGGGGAATTGAAAGCGGAAGGGCGCGAGCCCTCCGGTGAAGATCGGAGCTGGAAGCTCGGAGATGGGAGATCGGGACGCGCTGATGCGGCGGGGCAAGTTTTACACAACCGCAAAGCGGTTACACAACAAAGCCCAGGGTCGCTTTAGCGCACCCTGGGTGCACAGTGCGCATCACGCATTCCCAACCGCAAAGCGGTTGCACAACGAAGCCCAGGGTCGCTTTAGCGCACCCTGGGTGCACGGTGCGCATCACGCATTCCCAACCGCAAAGCGGTTGCACAACAAAGCGGCATTCCATTGTGTGCAACGGCACCATGCACATTCGTGGTAAAACCTCGTTGAGGTTTGTTTGTGGGCATCTGTCGCGGCCCCAGGGTGCGCTAAAGCGACCCTGGGCTTTGTTGTTCATCGCCTTCGGCGAAAACAAACCCACGCCCAGCCCCTCGCGCGCCGGCGCGTCCCCAACTTCCAGCTTCCAACTCCCAACTGCCATTTCCGTCAGGGAAGGGTCGGGAGTCTCCACTCTGGACGATCGTAGTGGAGGATGGTAATCTGAGGTCATGCCGCGACGATTGCCAGTTTCTACCGGGGGATATGCATACCACGTGCTGAACCGTGGCGAACGATCGGTGTCTGGCTTGCATTTTGCACTTTAGGGTCGGAACGCCAAGTACGACGCCCGCAATCGGCAGATCACCGTGGCCGATACGCAAGAGCAGGCGGAATGCGAGAAACGACAGACGGTGTGCAACCTGGCCTCCTCGAAATGACGCCTACGACGAAAGCGTAAAGTGTAGGCCTGCCCCCGGTATCCTTGAATAGGTGAATGCGAACGTGTCATCTAGCTTGACATGCACATTGCGAGGAGCCAACAGATGAGAACGACAACATGCGGTCCTGCC
Organism: Thermoguttaceae bacterium; assembly: GCA_040772845.1. GTDB lineage: Bacteria > Planctomycetota > Planctomycetia > Pirellulales > Thermoguttaceae > PWXP01. The sequence goes on along the minus strand of JAXGXG010000001.1, from coordinate 214,992 downwards.
CCATGCACCCGTCGCCTCGACGTCGGGCTGTACCTCGTCGGGTTGATTGCGTCGCTCCCTATCGTTGCGTCTCTCTTGGTGGAGAACCTCCGAGGAGACAGCCCGCCGTGCCTGTCAAGCCTTAGCCGACATCGGTGGGAACACGGGTGGCCACTCACCTTCATGTGGCGGAAGTCCGTAGTGGGTATCGATCTGGGGCCGCAGGGCTGGAGGTATAGGCAACTGCCTTTCTTCTGGTCGCCTCGTTGGCCTTGGTGGGACATGCGTTATGGCAATCAGTGTTATCGATTCGAGGTCTATCCGCTGGTGGCAGATGTGCTTCTCACCATCGTGATCAGTTGTGGCAGCGCTTACTGCGCGGCGGTGCTGGCTTGCCGAACTGCAGGGAAGATACAGTTCTCGCTACGCATCATGCTCTTGCTCACACTCCTCTTTGCCTGCGCCATGAGCCTACTGACGCTGTACCCCCCGGTTTTGGATGCCATCTTGGAATTCCTGCCATTGTGCGGGAGTGCCTGTGCAGTGCTCGCGGTACTTGTGCTTGTTGTGCGGGCGACGGCCCCTGAGGAGAAGACAGCAGGAGATTTGGAGTCAAAGGGCGGCGAGAGAAAGATACCATGAAAGAGCCTGGGGCTCCAAGAGGCAATTCAACGGGACAGGTCCAAGATTGACACGTCGGGTGAGCAGGAGTAAGCTGTTGGCATGCCGTACGGTCAAGACAACTGGATTCGCAAGACTGCCAAACGGCTCGGATTGGAATCGACCTTGCGGTCCAGAGGAAGGCCACGTAAGGATGCCCCCAACAATTAGACCTGTCCCGTTTAATGGCCCTCAGCAGTGGCACGTGGGAGTGCGGGAACAAGTTCCCGCAATCCATAGGCGGCTTCGCCGCGGTAAAGCAAGGCGAAGGCGATGGATCACCCAATGCGTCAGCGGGTTCTTTTTGGCTGAAGGCGATTCGCACCGTAGCCAGGGGGCATCACGCCTTGAACTACGTCCCACCCCAGATCCATGTAGTGTTTCCCCATTCGGTTCGCCGCCTGCGGCGGCGAACCGAACTGGGAAACGGCAACCCCGGGGGCGAAATCGATGCCCCGATGTTTTGCCGCCTGCGGCGGCAAAACATCGGGGAAATGCGTGGGGGATGTGGCGTTGGCGTGGGTCCGGGATAGTGACCATACGGTACGGATCGCCTACGGCGAAAACGCGCCGGGGGCGGTAGAACGACGGGGAAATACGTGGGGGATGTGGCGTTGGCGTGGGTCCGGGATAGTGACCATACGGTACGGATCGCCTACGGCGAAAACGCGCCCGGGGCGGTAGAACGACGGGCGGAAACCGTAAACGTTCCACGGGCAGGCCGGGAATATCGCTGTTGCCGACCACTTTCGTGTGATTCGTGTATTTCGTGGTTCTCGTCTTGGGCGAGACTGGGGGAGCCGCCTGAAGGTAGCCTACCAGACGACTAAAGGGGTTCAAGCCAGCGGCTGTTTCATGGTATCTTTGACTCGCGAGAATCGCTTATCCAACGGCAACGGCCTGGGCGGCAGGTTGCTCGTTCGGCGCAATACAGCGCCCTACGGCCCCGGCAATGTCGCGGCATCGCGCCATGAGCGTCTCGAACTGGTCGAATGTGAGCGATTGATAGCCGTCACTCATCGCGGTTTCCGGATCCGGGTGCACCTCGATGACCAGCCCATCGGCGCCGGCGGCAACGGCGGCCATGGCCATAGGCATGACCAGGTTCGCGTGCCCGGTGCCGTGACTCGGGTCGACCACAACGGGCAGGTGCGTGCGCGCGTGCAGCCAGGGCACAGACGCCAGCGGCAGCGTGAACCGGGTATGCGCCTCGAACGTACGGATTCCGCGTTCGCACAACATCACGTTCGGATTGCCCATGTTCAGAATGTACTCGGCGGCCAACAGCAGTTCTTCGAGTGTGGCCGCCGGCCCTCGTTTCAACAGAACCGGTTTGCCCGATGCGCCAACGGCCTCCAGCAGCCGGTAGTTCTGCATATTGCGGGCGCCAATCTGAAGCACGTCGGCGTAACTGGCGACCAGCGACACGTCGCCGGTGGCAATCACTTCCGTAACCACGGCCAAACCGGTCTCTTCGCGGGCGGCCGCAAGGATTTCGAGCCCCTTCTCTTTCAGACCCTGGAAGCTGTACGGACTGGTGCGCGGCTTGAACGCACCGCCTCGCAATGCCGTCGCGCCGGCAGCCTTCACGGCCCGCGCCGTTGCTAAGGTCTGCTCTTCGCTCTCGACGGAACAGGGGCCGGCAATCATGCCGACGTGGCTGTTGCCCACCGCCAGACTGCCTGCACGAACAACGGTCGGCTCGGGCTTCACCTCCAGGCTGGCCACCTTGTAGGGCGCGAGAATGGGAACGACCTCTTCGACCCCGGGGCCGCTTTCGAGCGACTGGCGATGCTCGTCGCGTTTTTCGCCAACGGCGGCAATGACCGTGCGTTCGGTTCCGAAAATCGGGTGTGCCTTGAGGCCAAGGGCGCCCACACGTTGAATCATATGGGCAATCTGGTCCGGCGTCGCGCCGCGTTTCATAACAACAATCATGGGTGACTCTCCAATAACGGGATAAACGTTGGAATACGGTAGCAACTTGCGGTGTTCTGCCCCACGGCAACAAAAAAAGCCCCAAGGCTTCGAGGCCTTGGGGCTTTGGGGTCTTTTCTGTTATGAGCGATTGCTACAGACCGACTCCTTCCCCTCGACCTCGGGGGCTAAAGTAATACCAAAAATAGAAGGTGGTCCGTACGATGCTCATAGTCTCAATATCGTCGGCCCGGCAAGGCCAACTCTCTCATTCCCTTCCATTTTGGCATGTGGCCGGAAAAAAGCAAGAGGGAAAACCCAAAAATCCGCCACGACCGGGAACTGGTCTAGCGTGAAGGAGCCGCAGGCTGTTCTCCAAGCAGGCGTTCGACGGCGGCTTGGGTGGCCTGATTATGACGGACGATGAGGCACTTCCCCTTGGCGTCGTAGTGGATGGCGCCGGGGCCGCCAACGTCGGACCAGGTAGGCCCGGCAATGCGATTGTGAATCTGCTCGACGAGCGTCGGGCCGGTCACCAGCCCGTCCAGCAGCGGACCAACCGGGTAGAACTCCAGTTCCATGGCCTCATCCAGGGACGATTGCGTACTCACCTGAATCGTGTGCGCATCCACGGCGCGCCATGCGAGTCCCAGCGGACGAAGCAGTTTGTCGAGTGTCGCCTCGAACGATTCCTCCACGACGGCAACCGAGGCCGGCTCGGTATCGGGAATGCCTTCGAGGGCGAGTGCCTGCCGATCGATCAGGATGTCGGCGCCGGCCAATGCGCCAAGGCGTCCAAGGACTTCCACCAAGGCCGCCGGCTCCCGGAAGTTGACCGATACCTTCCTGGCGAGCATCTCGGCCGCCCGGGCCCGCCGCGAAACAAGCGGAAACCGATCCGAGGGCATCCGGCTTCGCAGCGGCAGGCCGCGCGCCGTGCGAAGTCGCTCGAAAAAGACGAGCAAACGATAATGATTCATCGCCGTCTGATCGATGTGGAGCGTTCCATCTTTGGCCTGAATCGCGCCTCCGCCCCCCTGCCCTTTCCATGTTTCCGGCGCAATCAACTGCTGAACGGTCGTAGCCAGGGCCTCCAGGGCAGCCTGATCCTCGGCCAGATCGTTGATGCTGTACCGGCGCGCACTCTGTTCGGCCTGAGCGATTGCCGGTGAGGTGATGATCAACTGGCCGCCTTCCGCTACCGAAACCAACCCTCGCTGATCCAGAACATCCTTCAATACGGCCCCCAACGTCGCGTCGCTACGGTTTACGGAAACCGAATCGCGCAACGACACACCAGCCGACTCCATCCCCGCCGGATCGAAGGTGACCGGCAGTCCGCCAAGCTGAGCGATCAGAGCCACCGCCTGCCCCAAGGCCACGTCGCTCAGGGCAATCTGCGGGACCGGCATGGCCAGTCCGGCAGCCACGTCGACGCCAGGCAATGGCGGACGCGAGGGTTCTGCCGGAACGGCGGTTTCGGCAACCGGCATGGGCCGCTCGCCTGCCTCTTTGGGATCAGCCGGAGCTTGCGGCTCGGCGGCATCGGGCGGCGAGGCCGGCGCGTCGCCCAGGGCGGCCACAGTCATGCCGCTTCCGCTATTGATCGTGGCAAGCAACTCGATCACTTCGGGATCGACGTCTTTCGAGATGAACCGCACGGAGCCATCGGCCATACCGGCCAGCATTCCGTTGACTTGTCCACTGCCGAACCCGTCGGGACCGTTCACATAGGGGCGTTTGGTGAGCGGTCGCACGGTTGCCGCTCCCCCGGCGGCCCAGGCCCCCAGGTCCTCGGTAACGCCGAGAATGGCGATCACGTTCGACGCGCCGTCGCCTATCTCCTTCAGCCGCGTTTGCCGCCCGAATCCGAACATGCCTGCTCGCGGATGATCCGCAGGCAAGGTCGGCGCATCGGGCCCAACACCGCCAACACCAACATAATGTGTCACCGGGTAGCCGGCTTCGGTTCGCCTCTCGCTCAGGGCAGGGTTGATCATGCGATCGAGCTGCCGCCGGGTGACGCTCCGATTCTGGGGCGAATTCCATGCGTAACCGAATCGAAGCGAGCGATGCCAATCGGCGTGGCCGTAGTAGGGCAGCAACTGGGCAATCCAACTGAGGCGGGTTTCGGGCGGCAAGAGCGAACCGCCCACGGCTCCCGCCGGAAACGCGCCTTCCGCCTGCTGATACTGGTTCAGCCCGCTCAGAATCCCCTTCTGCTGCTCGGTATCGACCGTCATGGCGGCGCCGAGCCAGTCGTCGCGAAGCGGAGTTTGGGCAGTCAACGCAGCCGTGGCCAAGGCCAAGGGCCCGACTCCCCAGGCGACATCGACCAAGACGTCCTTGTCATCGACGTTCCACTGCATCGATTGAAGCGCCGTGGCGACTTCGCGGAGGAACACGGAGTACCCTTGGGCGTCAGGATCGGCCTTCGCCGCCTCTTCGCCGGCCAATCCGGCAAGTCGCCCGGCAATTGCCTGCTTGCCCAGGGGAACCAGTCCATCCAACGCGGCTCGCACTTCTTCCGCTGCCGTTTCGCTCTCGCAGGGCAGCACCAAATTGCCCTGAAGGCGCTCGGAACCATGGAGCACGGTTCCCCATCCCATGGGCACTTCCCACAGCGTATGCCATGCATGACGCGCCTCCGGCCACACATCCAGGGCCGCAGCCGGAAGCCGCCAGCCGGCCGAGCGAGCCGCCTTCAAATCGAGCAAGAAACGCTGGTCCGCGTCTGCCTTCAGCATTGGACTATCCAACATGCGTCGGACCGGCACGCTGCGCAGCTCCGAGGGCTGTGTCCGGCCCGCCAGTTCACTAAGAATGGCCTGGTCGCCGGCAAGAATCGTCTTCCCGTCCAACACGGCAAACGGCTGCGTCCAGGGCCCGTCGGTCAGTCGTCGGCATGTCGCCTGACCTAGCACGATCGGCGCCGCCTCGCCCCGCGAGGCGAGAAGCGTCGCGTCATGCCCGGGGTTCAATTCCAGGAGCAGGGCGAGTCGATCCGGCCACGCAGTCAGATCCGTCGAGACGACACGAAGACGCCGGACCGCCGAAAGGTCTAACCCCAAGCCCTTCAGCGGCGCCGCCACCGCCGGCCGCCACCAGGCAATCACGGTATCGATCAACAGCCCGCCTTGGGTCGATGCCACGCTCTCGCTCATTCGCACATCAACCAGCAAGACCGTACCGGCGGGCAGCCAGCGGTTGTCGAACTGGTCTGGTCCGACCGGCGCCGATTCTTCCGGCTTGGGCTCCGGCTCGGCAACCGGTTCGGGCTCTTCGGCAGCCACCGGCGGATTCTCTTCCGGAGCGCTCCGCGAAACCATGGTCCAGATGCCGACGATGACCACCAGCCCGGCCAGCGGCGCGCCGAGCCGAATAAGCCACTTCCGCCACAGCAGCTCCACGGGCGAAGCGAACCCGGCGACAGGTCCGGCAGCCTCGCCTGCGGCAGGCGGCAGGACCGGGTCCGATGCCTGCCCGACTGGCTGCGGCGCGGCGGCGGCGATCACCGGGGGCGGGGCCGTCTTCCCACCGCTCATGCCGGCCGCAGCCGTCGGTTGATCGGCCGCGACCATCGAACCGCCGACCGCAGGCAGGGCCGCCGCTTTTCGAGCCCGTCGCCCCTTCCGACCCTGCTTCGCCCCAGGTGGTGCAGCAGGTGGTGCGGCAGGTGGTGCTGCGGGTGGAGCAGCCGGTGGTGCGGCGGGTGGTGCTGCCGGTTCAAGCACCGATGCAGATGGCTTGGTCCGATCGGTCCGCCGATCGGCCGGGCGGGCCTTTCCAATACCGCTGGGAGTGGCCCCGGCAGGCGCTTGCGATCCGCGGGACCGAGGGGTCGCCGAATGGGTTGCCGGCGGTTGCCGAACCGGCGGACCGCCGGTCGGCAGACTGCCACGCGATGCACCCGGTGTATCGCCTGCCGGCGAAATCGCCTCGGCGTCGGCCGGCTCAGACGCGGCCGAGCCGGACTCGGGCGGCTCCCAGCCCTGAGGTGGTTCGATCTGGACCATGCTGCCGCACTTCGGGCACGCGACGATGGCGCCGATCGAGTCGGCGCTGCGCACGGCGAGTTTCGCGCCGCAGGTGGTACAGGAGATCGAGAATAACGTTTCTGCCACGTTTACGGAATTTGCCGGCTGGATGATAGGAACTCGGGCTGAACAGACCGCACACGGCCGCAGCGCACACCATCGCCCGCCGGCGCCACCGCAGCCTCTGTTATTGTACGTTGCCCGAAGCGTCCTGTCACGGAATGGTCCCGCTGGCGGATTCTCCTTCTTCTTGGGGGCTTCGACACCGGCGTCATCCTGGTGCTGGAAACAAGCCCGTTCGGTGGCGAAGACATCGGAGAGTCCGGCGATGGTCTTGAGACCTACGACGCGGCCAGCGTATACTTGGTATATCTTCACAGAATAGGGGACGGCTATGCGAATGAAGCTTGCCGAGTTTTCCGCCCGGTTTCCCGACCGTGGTCGGCCGGTCGCAGCGGAACTCGCCGGACAGTGGATCGCCTGGAACGACGACCGTAGTCAGGTCTTGGCTCACGGCAGCGACCTCTCCGAAGTCCGGCGTCAGGCGGCCGAACACGGCTGCGCGTGCCCAGTACTCCAGAAGGTTCCACGCGCTCCTTTCGTGGGGCTCGCATGAGATTTGACTATTTCGCCGCCACATTCGTTGGCGAGGACTGCTCGCTGGAACTCGTGCCCAATTCCTATCTGCCTAAGATTCCAGCGGCTGAATGAGGCCACATGTGGAACCACCCCCTGCCAACGACAGCGTGCCATCGACTACCTCCGAAAGCACCAGAGAATTCTGCCGCACACCCATTGCGGAGCAGGATGCATCCATTGCTCTCGATCGCCACGATCAGATTACGTTTCCTCATCCAATTCAATTTCCGCTACCTTCCTGACTCCCGGAATGTCTGGACTCTCTAGAACGTGTTTGCCACACGAAAGGGCAGAAGCGAAGCAAGGATAAAGGGTCAGACGTCCCTGCGGCGTCGCCCAAGCAACAGGCCAGCGACACTCATCAGCAGCATGGAGGCGCTGGCAGGCTTAGGAATAATACTCGCCGGTACCCACCCTACCGCAAACGGCCCCCGTAAGACATAATGAGGGTTTTGCGTACAGTGCCCTCCCACCCGGCAGGAGGATGTGCCCGATGACCGACAATGGCCTGAATATCCAACGAATCGACACCTCGCGCGACGATGCCCGGCAGGGGATTGCCGAACTGCGCAAGCGGCTGAGCCCGCAGGGAAACGTCGTAAGTGAAGCGGGGCGGAAACGGACCATGGAGGTCTTCGGCGAGCCGCTCACGCCAGTCGAGGTGGTCGATCGCATCTGCTCGGATGTCCGCAGCAAGGGTCTCGATGCCGTACTCGACTATACTCGCCGTATCGACGGAGCTGATCTGTCCCCGGAAACCATTCGCGTTTCTGAGGCTGAACTGCGCGAGGCCTACGAGCAGGCGGACCCCGCTTTTCTGGCCACGGTCCGACGCGTTCGGGAGAACATTGCCGAGTTCCAGGATGCAATCCTCCACCGCGATACGCGGGTCGAACGGCTTGACGGCTACCTGATCCAGCGTTACCGGCCGATCCGGCGCGCCGGGCTGTGCGTGCCGGGCGGGGCGGCGGCCTATCCGTCCACCGTACTGATGACGGCCGTCCCGGCCCAAGTGGCCGGTGTTAAGGAGCTTGCCGTCGTTGCCCCCCCTACGCCGTTCGGCGCGAACAACCCCGACATCCTGGCCACCTGCCATGAATTGGGAATTACCGAAGTCTATCGACTTGGCGGCGCCCAGGCGGTGGCAACCTTGGCATACGGAATCGATGGAGTACCGCAAGTCGACAAGATTGTCGGCCCAGGCAATTTGTTCGTCACCTTGGCCAAGAAGCACGTATACGGCCATGTTGACATCGACTCTCTGGCAGGCCCAAGCGAGGTCGTCGTCGTGGTCGATGCCTCGACGCAGCCCGAGTTCACCGCTGCCGACCTGATTGCCCAGGCAGAACATGCACCCGGGGCAAGTGTCCTGATTGGCTGGGATGCCGAGGTTCTGGATGCGGCGGTCGCAGCGCTCGATCGCATGTTGGCGAAGCTGGAGCGAGGCGATTTGGCGCGGCAGAGCCTGGAAGATTTCGGCGCGGTCATCCTTACCCGCGACGCCGACGAGGCGTGTGCCCTGGCCGACGAAATCGCAGCGGAACACCTGCACATTGCCACCGAAAACGCCGAGGCGCTGGCCGAGAAGATCCCCCACGCCGGTGCGGTGTTCCTTGGCAACTACACACCGGTGGCGCTGGGCGACTACGTGGCAGGCCCGTCGCACGTACTGCCGACCAGCGGCACGGCCCGATTTGCATCGGGACTTTCGGCCAACAGTTTCCTGCGAACCAACAGCGTCATCCACTTTGGCCGGGACGGCTTGGTGAACTTCGCCCGGGACGTTCGCGTTCTGGCCACCAAGGAAGGCCTCACCGCCCACCGCGAGAGTATCGAAGTCCGCCTCGGCGGCCCCCGAAGCTGACGAATGGAAGCTGGGAGCTGGGAGATGGGAGATCGGAGATGGGAGATCGGAGATGGGAGATCGGAGATGGGAGATCGGAGATGGGAGATCGGAGATCGGTCGGATCAGACGGATCTGCCTGATCCGACGGATCTTCCCCCCTGCCCCCTGACACCTGAAAACTGAAAACTGTCAACTGTCAACTGAACAATGTACTTCCGCCCTGAAATCGAAGCGATGGCCGGCTATGCGCCGGGCGAGCAGCCGCAAACGGCTGACGTGATCAAGCTGAATACGAATGAGAACCCCTATCGCTGCTCGCCTGCGGTGGACGAGGCGATTCGACAGACGGTTGTCCGTGGACTGAGCAAGTACCCGAGCCCGATGGGCGAGGCGTTTCGCCAAAAGGCCGCCGAGCTGCTGGGTGTGAAACCGGACTGGATCCTGTGCGGCAACGGGAGCGACGATATCCTGACCATCGTCACGCGGGCACTGGTTGGGGCAGGCGAAATGCTCCGCCTGCCGTACCCGAGTTACATCCTCTACAAGACGCTTGCCGAGTTGCAGGGCGCCCGGAGCGAAGAGGTCCATTTCAATCCGGACTGGTCGCTTCCGGCAGCGTTTGGAAAGGGGCCCAAGGACCTGAAACTGGTCTTCCTTCCCAATCCGAACAGCCCATCCGGGACCTTACTGCCGCCCGAAACGATCCTCGGCCTTGCCGAGTCGCTCCCCTGCCCGCTGCTGGTAGACGAGGCCTATGTCGACTTTGCCGAAACGGATTGCATGGCCCTCGTAGGGAAATGCGAGCGAGTGATGGTGTCGCGCACGCTGAGCAAGTCGTACGCCCTGGCCGGCCTGCGGTTTGGATACCTGGTGGCGCAGCCGCACATGATTGCCGAACTGGCCAAGGTGAAGGACTCGTACAATTGCGACGCGTTGGCCATCGCCGGCGCTACGGCCGCCTTGGGCGATCGGGCATGGCTCGTAGAAACCCGGGGCAAGATACTCGCCACCCGAGAGCGGCTGACCGAAGGTATGCGGCAACTCGGATTCGAGGTGCTCCCTTCGCAGGCAAACTTCACCTGGAATACCCACCCGGAACAACCGGTCAAACCGATGTTCGAGGAGCTTCGGCGGCGCCGCATCCTGGTGCGCTACATGGATTATGCAGGTTGGGGCGACGGGTTGCGGATCAGCGTGGGAACCGACGACGAAATCGAGGCATGCCTCGCGGCCCTTGCCGATATTGTATGATTGAACGAAGGGAGAACCACTGCGATGCCGCGAACCGCCACGATCCAACGCAATACGGCCGAGACGAAGATCGAGCTATCGCTGAACCTGGATGGCACGGGGCAGGCCGACGTACAGACGGGTGTCGGCTTCTTCGACCACATGCTCAACCTGCTGGCGAAGCACTCGGCATGCGACCTGACCGTACGCGCCAAGGGCGACCTTGACGTGGATCAGCACCACACGGTCGAAGACGTTGGCATCTGCCTGGGGCTGGCATTTGAGCAGGCCCTTGGCGACAAGATGGGCATCTGCCGCTACGGGCACTTCACCTTGCCCATGGAAGAGACGCTGGTCCTGAGCGCCGTCGACTTGGGCGGCCGGGCCTATTTCGTCTACCGGGCCGAAATGCCAAGCCCGAAGATCGGTGAGTTCGACAGCGAGCTGGTAGCCGACTTCTGGCACGCCTTTGCCCAGAATGCGCGCTGCAACGTGCACGTCGAGGTCCGTTACGGGCGCAACACGCATCACATTGCCGAGGGCATTTTCAAGTGCCTTGCGAGGGCTTTGCGCATGGCCCTCGCGGCCGATAGTCGCATGCCGGGCGTACCGAGCACCAAGGGCGCGCTCTGATCCGACCGCGATCAAGAAGTGGTAGCCAAGCAGTCCCAACCGCCGCGACCGACGCGGCGTTCCTCACGTCAGGGAGTCTTCGCCATGGCCTGCCGACACTGCGACAACAAAGGATGCACCGGCGCGTGCAAGAGCGACAAGAAGAAGGACAAAAAGGGGAAGAAGAAAGGGAAAGGCAAGGACAAGAAGAAGGGTTAGATGGACCGGCTGCTCGAGAGGCGCCGTGACCGCGACTTGAAACGGCCGGAAATATGCGGTAGGAACATTACGTGGCAGGTGCATACCGCGTGCGGTCTTCTCAAGGACCGATTACGGCACAATCGTCTCCCCTAACCCACGGTACGGAGACTCATGACGATGCGAGAGGAGCCGCCAGTCGCCGGGAGTGAACCTCCGCCCGAAACGCCACACCGATCCCTTCTCAGCGACCTTTTCCTCCTGGCAGGCGGTATCGTGCTGACCGGGCTGGTCGGGGTTCTGTGGGGTGGTCCGTGGGCAGTGCTGACTGCCCTGTTCCTCGTTTTGCTTGTCGCCGTGTTCTCCTCGCGCTTTCGACCTTGGGCAATTGGGCTGCTTGTACTTGCGATGCTTGTTGCACTGCTTCTTCCGGGCATTGGCGCCGCACCGGAAGCATCGCGGCGACTGCACTGCATACACAATCTCAGAACAATCGGTGTTGCGCTTCACAATTACCACGATCAGAACGGCTGCTTCCCGCCGCCCTACGTCGCCGATGCCAAGGGCAAGCCGCTCTACAGTTGGCGCGTGTTGCTCCTGCCGTACATGGAGCAAACCCCACTCTACGAACAATGGCATCTGGACGAGCCATGGGACAGCCTGCACAACCGGCCGCTGGCCGAGCAACATCTCGAAGTCTTTCGATGTCCTTCGGTGAAGTCTGGAAGTCAACCGATGACCAGCTATCTGGCCGTCATCGGCCCCGGCATGGCATGGGCGCACGGCGAGTGCCTGACCTTCGAGGACTTCACCGACGACAAGAACGCGACCATCATGGTCGTCGAGGTACGCGACAGCCAGATCCACTGGGCCGAGCCGGTTGACCTGGATCGCGCAGCTATGTCCCTGAAGATCAACGACGAGTCGCGTCCGTCCATCAGTAGCCGTCATCCGAATTTGGCCATTGTGCTATTTGTCGATGGTTCGGCCATGACGCTGCCCGCCAGCCTGCCGGAAGACGACGTTGCGGCGCTGTTGACGCGTGGTGGCGGCGAGTCGATCGACCGGGATGCGTTGGAGACGTTCTGAACGTGTGCGGCAGGCCTTGAAGATGCCGGCATGCGTTCCATCCCACGCCGCAGTTCGCAATCATGCAAAGGGATCAATGGCGTTCATGGAGTTCGTCTCGCGTGAATCGCACCCCCTGGGCGAGGATGGGCCGCTCCCGGCGGAGTCGCTCCAAGGCCGTAAGCGCGGTCTGCCACCCGTCGTTTGTCCCGCCAAGGCACTCGACCGTCACCCGGACTCGGCTCTTGTCGGGCAATGCAAGCGGCGCGTCGAGCTCCAAAGATCCGCCAATCACCGTTGCCGTCAGGTCGGTTTTCATGCTTTTGCGTCCCTCTGATGCAGTTTCGTCCAGTATACCGCGCAGCACGACGGTTGGCAGTCAGGGTTTCAGGTCGCCTCAGATGCTGACGAGCACCACACTGCCCTAAAACATCGCGGGTGTTCCGACCGGTTTGGCCAATTGCCGGTTTGTTCCGCCGCCTGCGGCGGCGGAACAAACCGGCAATAAACGGGGATGTGGGGTAGTGCGTATGGTTTCCAGGGGTAACGAAACCCCTGGCTACGGTACGAATCGCCTCCGGCGAATAGGCGCGAATGAATGACCGCTGGTGCGTAGCGCGGGGGACTCGAAATCGTACGGGAACAAGCGACTTCTGGATTGGCGGCGGGCAGAAAGAATAAAATCGCACTATCCAAACACCGTGCCAATCCCAACTTTTTGACAAGGGCAAGTCCGCTGCTGCACCCCGTCACCCCATGCTTTCTCTCTCCTGGCCGGGGCTTATAATCGTTATACTTCGCTGCAAGACTCGCCCGGACAGGTAGCCGCTTGGCGGCGCAGGGCTTCGCTGGTGCTACCGCTGCCCCCTCGAAAGGGAAGAATATGGCTCGTTTCCTCCAAACGTTGTTCTGGTCGCTCGTACGACTGCTGTCCCGGGCGCGCTATCGCGTACGCGTGGTAGGGGGCGAACGCCTGGCCGAGCTGCGCGGGCCCACGCTGGTCATGCCCAATCATCCGGCCTACATCGACCCGCCGTTGGTGATGAGCCACGTGCGACTGCGGGGCGGTATCCGGCCGACCGTGTTCTCGGGCATGTATCGCAATCCGGTCCTCTACCCCATGATGCGACTGGCCAATGCCCTGGAGGTGCCCGACCTGAGCGAGCACAGCCACGATGCCCGGCAGCAGACACTGGCGGTGATCGACGCGATTGTCGCAGGGGTGGAACGGGGCGAAAGCTATCTGCTCTACCCATCCGGACGCGCCCAGCGCCGCGGGCTGGAAGAGATCGGCGCTGCCCGGGCGGCCGCCGAGATCCTCCAGCGGTGCCCGCAGGCCAATGTCGTGCTGGTTCGCACGCGAGGGGTCTGGGGGAGCATGTTCAGCTACGCGCAGACCGGGGAGTCCCCGCGGCTGGGCCGCTGCGTGCTGCGCGCGCTCGGCTGGTCGATTGCCAACCTCCTGCTGTTCGCGCCACGGCGCGACGTGACGATGACCGTCGAGGTGCTCGATCGGGGCGAGTTGCCCTCGGAGGGGCGCGAGAAGCTCAACCGCTTCCTGGAAGATTGGTACAACCGCGAGGGACAAGAAACGCCGACCTACGTCCCCTATCATCGCCTCTTCGGGCCTCGCGAGTTCCACTACCCCGATCCGGACGCCGGCGCCCAGGTGGACCTGAACAGGATACGGCCGGCGACCATCAAGGCCGTCAATGGTCTCCTGGAAGAGCATCTCGGACGCACGCTCGGCGAGGAAGAGACGCAGCCGGACATGCCCTTGGACCGGATCGGGCTCGACAGCCTCGACCGCATGGACATGGCCCTGAAACTCGAAGACCGGTTCGGCTTTCGCTCCGATCGCGTGGCCGAGACACTCGGCGAGCTTTGGGCCCTGGCCGAAGGTCTTCTCGGCGGCAGCGGCGAGGCGGCGCTCGAGGCGCCGAAGGTCTGGAATCGGCCGCCAGGCACGCTGGGGCCAACCGACGTGCTGGCCGAGACGATGGCCGAGGCGTTCGTCCGCCGGGCCCTGCAAAACCCGAACGACGTCGCGGTGGCCGACCGCCTCTCCGGCGCGCTGACCTACCGGAAGATGCTGGTCGCCACGGGGCTCATGGCCAAGCGGTTCGCTGCGCTGTCAGGCGATGCGATCGGCGTGCTGCTGCCGGCGTCGGCCGCGGCCGACATCGTCTTCTTCGCGCTCCATCGAGCCGGGAAGCTCCCGGTCATCCTCAACTGGACCACCGGTCCGGCCAACCTGGCCCACGCCGTCGCATCGCTGGGAATCCGTCACGTCATCACCTCGCGCAAGCTGATCGACCGGCTGGGGATCGAGGTCCGCGGGGCCGACTACCTCTTCCTCGAAGACCTGCGGGGCGAAATCGGCAAGCCCGAGGCCTTGGCCGCCTTGCTGGGAACGTACCTTCTGGCGAGCCGGCTGCTCCGCCATCTTCCCCAGCCCGATGCCGAAGCGCCGGCCGTCGTACTGTTCACCTCGGGGTCGGAGAGCACGCCGAAGGCCGTTCCGCTGAGCCACCGCAACCTGATCACGAACGTCCGGGCGAGTCTGGCCGTGCTGAAGGCCACACGGGCCGACTCCATCCTGGGCTTCTTGCCGCCGTTTCACAGCTTCGGCGTGATGGGCACCGTAATTGCCCCAGTCCTTGCCGGCGTGCGGGTTGTCCACCATCCCGACCCCACCGACGCCGCCGGCCTGGTGCGCACGGCCGCCGCCTATGGCGCCACGATCACCATCACCACGCCTACCTTCCTGAGCTACATGCTCGGCGCTGCCGGGCCGGAAGACCTGCACGCGCTGCGGGTCATCGTCACCGGTGCGGAGAAATGCCCCGAGAGGCTTTTCCAGCAGGCGCGCCGGCAGATCCCGCAGGCGACGATTATCGAGGGTTACGGAATCACCGAATGCTCGCCGGTCGTGGCCGGCAACCGTCCGGAAAACGTCCATCTCGGCACGGTCGGTCAGCCGATCGGCGGGGTGGAGGTCATGGTCGTCGATCCGGAGTCGAAACAGCCGCTTCCGACGGGCGTGACCGGCCTCTTGTTGGTTCGCGGGCCGTCGGTCTTCCGCGGCTATCTGAACTACGACGGCCCCGATCCGTTCATCGAGGTCGACGGGAAACGCTGGTACGTTACCGGCGACCTTGTGGAACTGGACAGCGAGGGGTTCATTTACTTCCGTGGGCGTCTGAAACGGTTTCTCAAGGCGGCCGGCGAGATGATCTCCCTTCCGGCCCTGGAGGAACCGTTTTCGGACCGCTTCCCAGCCGGTGAAAACGGCCCCCAAGTGGCGGTCGAAGGGATCGAGACGCCAGAAGGGCGTTGGATCGTGCTGTTCGCCACGCAAGATATTCCTCCGCGTGACGCGAACACAATTCTGGCCGAGGCCGGGCTTCGCGGCGTGATGCGGATTGACGAGGTTGTGCGCCTCGACGCCATTCCCGTACTCGGCACCGGCAAGACCGATTACAAGGTCCTGCGCCGCATGGTCGAAGACCGAGTTCAAGCGGCGGGGAAGACGAGCTGAGCGACGGGCCACGAGCCATACTATCCGCCCGAACCTGTCGCTCGACTCTCCGAGTCGAGTTGCTGTTGGATCACGACTCGGAGAGTCGTGCAACGTAACAGAAGCAAGTAGGGTGCGTCGAGGCACGAGACCCACCATTCTCGTCCTCTCGAATTCGTTTTCTTTTGTTGGTGGGTCTCGTACCTCGCCCCACCCTACTTTTTCTTACGCGCAAGGAATGCCAAGTGACCGAAGCCGGACCAGCAGATCCACGGTTCGCTCGGTCGCGCCAAGCTGGCGGCAGACATGCTCTTGGGCGCGGCGGCCAAGCTGCTCCGCCCAGTCGGGCTCTTCCAGGCAGCGGCGGACGAAGGCGGTGAGTTCGTCGCGATTGGCAACGACTACGGCGGCGTCGCAGGCGAGAAGCGACGCGACGATGTCGCGGAAGTTGCGGGTATTGGGGCCGAAACTGACCGCCGCGCCGTAGGCGGCCGGCTCGATCATGTTCTGCCCGCCGCGACTGCCCAGGCTGCCGCCCACAAACGCAATATGCGCCGTGCCCCACCAGGCGCCCAACTCGCCCACCGTATCCACCAGCAGCACGCGTGCGGCAGCTTCTCCGCTGTCTGCAGAAGCATCGGGCAAGTGACTTCGTCGCACCCAGGCAACGCCCGACTGGTCGAGCAACCGCCCGACCGCGTCGAACCGCTCGGGATGACGCGGCACGAGGATCAGCCGCAACCGGGAAAAACGCTGGGCGAGTTGGGAAAACGCTTCAAGGGCCGCCGCCTCCTCGCCCTCCTGCGTACTGCCGGCAAGGAAGACGACGTCGTCCGGCCCGAAGCCGGCCAACTCGGCCATCCGGCGCGTTGCCGGGTTGTTTCGATCGGTCCGGGCGCCGTCGTACTTCATCGAACCGGTTGTCTGCACCGTCTCCGGCCGGGCGCCCAGGGCCAGGAACCGCTCCGCGTACGTCGCATCCTGCACGGCGATCAGATCGATCTGGCGGAGCACGCGGCGCAGCAGGAAACGGATGCGCCGGTATCCACGAAAGCTGTGCTCGCTCAGGCGCCCGTTGATAATGGCGACCCGAGCGCCGTGGCGGCGCGCCGCGCGGATCAGGTTGGGCCACAGTTCCAGTTCGGTCAGCACCAGCACGTCGGGACGGACCCGGCGCATGGCCGCGGCCACGGCCCAGGTGAAATCGAGCGGGCAGTAGAACACGGTGTATTCCGGATATTTCTTCCGGGCAAGCTTCATGCCGGTATGCGTGGTGGTGGAGATCACGCACTCGCAGTCGGGGCATTGCCGAGCAATCACTCGCAGCAAGGGAGCGAGCAGGTTCACTTCGCCCACGCTCACCGCATGGAGCCACAGGCACGGGCGGTTTGAACGGCGTCGCGGCACGCGTCCCAGCAGCTTCTCGCCGTAGCCTTCGCGATACTTGCCCTTCCGCCATGCGACCCAAGCAAACCACGGCAGGCCAACCAGGACGAGCAGCAGATAGACGGCATTCAGAATGAGGCCCGTTCCGCGCATTTCACATTTCAGCCTGCGGCGTTTCGCTTGCGCATGCAGCAGTTCTTGAACTTCTTGCCGCTGCCGCAAGGGCATGGGTCGTTCCGCCCGACGCGCGCCTGGCGATGGCGGATCGGCTCGGGCTTGTGATCGGCCTGAGTGCCTTCAATCGCGGCTTGCTGCTGCTGGGCAATGGCGCCGGCGCTGGTCGCGTCTTCGTGCCGAGCCTCGGCCTCGGTCCAGGTTGAGCCGACGAATCCCTCGTCGAGCTGCTCCATGCGGAAGATCAGGTCGGTCACCCGTTCGCCGGTGGAGGTCCACATGCCGTCGAACAGTTTCATTCCCTCGCGTTTGTACTCCACCTTCGGGTCCACCTGGGCGTAGCCGCGCAACCCGATACTGCTACGCAGGTGGTCCATCGCCAGCAGGTGGTCCTTCCAGGCATTGTCGAGAAGCTGCAAGAGCAGTGCGCGTTCCATGCGCCGCATCTCCGGGCGATACTTCTCCTCGACCGCGCCGGTCACCTCGTTGCGCAGTTCCTGGGGCACGAGGTCGCGCATCGCCTCCACCGGCAGGTCAAAGTGCAACTCGTTGCGGAGCCATTCGGCCAGCGGCTGCAGCCGTCCCTGCTCGGCCGCCTGCCGGAGGTTGCGAGTATCGGAGTCTACGCCGTCCAGGACCGTGTCCAACCGTCGTTCAGCTTCCTTCATCACCTGGGCAGCCTGTGCCGCGTGGCTGCGGCTTTGCTCGAACAGCAGGGCTCGGATTTCATCGCGTTGTTTGCTCTTCAGGTCGTCCAGGCTCAATTCGACGTCGAAACGTCGGCGGGCCCAGTCGACCAGCATTTCGCGGTCGTAGCGTTTATGACCACCGGCGTCGCGCGTGGTGAAGTGATAGAGTCCCGCCATGACGGGATACTCGGCTTCCTTTTCATCGTACGCCTTCCGGGCACGCTCGCGCACCATTTCCTTGAAGGCCTCCGGCTCCAGGTTCTTGACCTCGTCTAACGGCAGTTCGATGCCAAACTTGTGGCGAACCCATGCGCGGGCGGTCTCGATCCCGAACGTCGGTTCGAGGAACCGGGCGCCTTGCTGCAAATCGACCCGATCGACCGCCGCCTCGCCTTTTTCCTGCAGAAACTCTCCGACTTCATCGCGGCCGACCTTCTTGAGGTCGCGATCGCGGAAGTTCAGGCGCCAACGGAGATTGGCGCCCTTGGCTAGTGCCTCCCAGTTCCAGTCGGCAGGATCTTCCTCTTCGGGAAGATTCTCTTCGATCATCTCGAAGACTTGCCCCTCGACGGCGCGTTCGGCCTCATCCTTGGCGTACCGCTCGGCCGACTGGTAGTCCATGCCGCGGAAGTCGTTCGCATTGAATTCCACGGAAAGCTCCTTGCCGGCCCAGCGGGCGAAGCTCTCCGTACCGTAGTCCTTGGCCAGGAACTCATCCACATAATGATCGATCTGCTGATCGATCATATCCACAATCAGCATCTTGCAGTTCGCGCCGTCGAGGATCGCCTGCCGATAGCCGTAGACGCGTTTGCGCTGCTCGTCCATGACTTCGTCGTATTCGAGCAGGTTTTTGCGGATTTCGAAGTTGCGTTCTTCGACCTTTTTCTGGGCGCCTTCGATCCGCCGGGAGACCATGCGGCTTACGATCGCCTCACCTTCCTGCATTCCGAGGCGTGTCAGAATACCCCGCACCCAATCGCCGGCGAAGATGCGCATCAGGTCGTCTTCCAGCGAGAGGTGGAACCGGGAACTCCCCGGGTCTCCCTGCCGGCCGCACCGGCCGCGAAGCTGCAGGTCGATGCGGCGCGCCTCGTGACGTTCGGTGCCGATGATGTGCAGCCCGCCCATGGCGGCCACCTTGCGCCCCTCGGCCTTCATCTGCTCGCGCTGCTCGATTTCGGCGACGAGCGAGTCCCATTCGTCGGGCGGCACCTCCAGTCGCGTGGGATACTTGTCCTGAAGCTGGGCCCAGGCCATGGCTTCTGGGTTACCGCCCAGGATGATGTCGGTTCCACGGCCGGCCATGTTCGTGGCGATGGTAACCGCGCCCAATCGGCCGGCCTGCGCGATAATCTCGGCCTCGCGCTGGTGATGCTTCGCATTGAGCACGGCGTGAGGGATTCCCCGCTGTTCGAGCAGTCGGGACAGATGCTCGCTGCGCTCGATCGACACGGTCCCCACCAGGATCGGCCGGCCGCGGTACTCGATCTGCTTGACCTTCTCGCGGGAGATCGATTCGCGGGCTTTGCTCCCCTTCGGCTGGAGCTCGATCGTGTCGTCGTCCTCGCGGGTAATCCGGCCCCAAAGCTCCTCGTCCCCCTGCATCAGAAGGACGTCCCACTTGTGGATCCGCTCGATCTCGTCGGCCACCGCATCGTACTTCTCGCGTTCCGAACGGAAGATCACGTCGGGATTATTGAGCCGCTGGAGTTTCCGATTGGTCGGAATGGCAATGACGTCAAGCTTGTAGATCTTCCAGAATTCGCCGGCCTCGGTCATGGCCGTACCGGTCATGCCGCAAATCCTATCGTACAGCTTGAAGAAGTTCTGTAGCGTAATGGTCGCCAGCGTCTGGTTCTCTTCCTTGATCCGAACCCCTTCTTTCGCCTCCACCGCCTGGTGCAACCCGTCGCTCCAGTTGCGGCCGGGCATCAGACGGCCGGTGAACTCGTCGACGATGACGATTTCGCCGTCTTTGATCACGTAGTTCACGTCGCGTTTGTACAGATGATGCGCCTTCAGGGCATTATCGATCAGGTGGGGCCATTCCATATTGCCCGCCGTGTAGAAACTCTCGACGCCGGCAAGCTGCTCGGCCGCGCGAACGCCATCGTCGGTCAGGTGGGCCGAGTGCTCCTTCTCGTTCACCTCGAAGTGCGCGTCTTTGCGAAGCTGCCGCGCAATGCGGTCTGCACGGGCGTAGCGAGTCACGTCGTCGTGTGCAGGCCCCGAGATGATCAGCGGCGTCCGCGCCTCGTCAACCAGGATGTTATCGACCTCGTCGATTACGGCGAAATGCAGCCGCCCCTGCACCTGCTGCCGGTCGCGCGGATAACGGTCGTCGCCGCGGCGCGCCGGCCGCATGTTATCGCGCAGGTAGTCGAAGCCGAACTCGTTGTTCGTACCGTAGGTGATGTCGCACTCGTACGCCTTCTGGCGCGCATCGGCCGGCATATTGCTCTGGATGGCGCCGACGGTAAGGCCCAACGACATGTAGAGCGGCCCCATCCACTCCATGTCGCGCCGGGCGAGATAGTCGTTCACCGTAACCACGTGAACGCCCTTGCCCTCCAATGCGTTCAGATAGGCCGGCAACGTGGCCACCAGCGTCTTGCCTTCGCCGGTCACCATTTCGGCGATCGTACCGCGATGCAGGACGATGCCGCCCATCAACTGCACGTCGTAATGGCGCATGCCCAACACGCGGCGGCTGGCCTCGCGGCACACGGCAAAGGCCTCGACCAGCAGATCGTCGACCGTCTCGCCGGCCGCCAAACGCTGGCGAAACCGGTCGGTCTGGGCGCGCAGTTCCTCGTCGGTCATGGCCTGGTACTTCGGTTCCAGGTCATTGATGGCAGTGACGATCGGTTCGAGCTTCTTCAGATATCGAGCATTGGACGAGCCGAACAGTCCTGTAAGGCCACGTTCCACCCCCCGGGCGATTCCGCTAAAGAAGTCGCTCAGGAGATCCCATATTCGCGAAATGATTTCTTCCATGGCTGGTCCGGTCTTTCCTCCTGGAGTGACACTACAGTGTAGGTAACACCGCAAAATCCGTCAAGGATGGATGCCAGCCCCCAAATCGGCCACTTGGCAGACGAAGCCGCGCGTTTCACGGCGTCTGGAAATCGGTTCCACGTCCAGGTGCAAACGGCAACCTTCGCGGGCCTTCAGAAATGGAAGCCTCCAAGAAAACAGGCTTTTCGATGCCGTCGCGCGGCCCTGCCGCCCGAAAAAACCGAAAACCACCCCATGCAGGGGGGCTATTTCCGCGCCACCACGAGAATATCGACGCTCTTCTCGCGGTCAAATGGCGTACGCTGGTAGTCTCCATACAGCGACATCGTTGACGCACCTGCTTCGTACAGGGCACGCTGCAACCAGTCGGCCTCGATTCCCAGCAGGGCAGAGGCTTCGGTGTGGAGCGCCTCGTTGCTGTCGGTCGGGACGACGACCAGCTCGACGAATCCCCCTGGGCCACACCGGTGCACGCCTTTGATCAACAGTAGTTCCCGGTCGGCCACCGTCGCCTTCTTCACCGCTTGCCAAACACACGGCCCTTCGGGGATCCGCCGCAGGTTCAACACCTGCACGATCACGGCCCCGCCGGGCCGAACCGCGTCAAGCAGTTGCCGGAGGGCCAGGGCAAGAGTCTCACGGTTCGGCGCCAGGGCCAGGGAATTGCCCACGCAAATGGCGGCATCGAACGGTCCCGAGGGAATCGGCTGTTCAAACGACCGCACGGTCCAGTTCAGGCCCGGCGGCTGGCCGAAACGTCGCCGCGCCAGTTCGATCATTTCCGGACTGACGTCAGCCGCCTCGACGCGAAGACCCCAGTTGTGGAACATGGCCGCATGCCGTCCGCTACCGCAAGCAACGTCCGCCACGCTCTTGGCGCCGACTTGCTGGAACACCTGCCGGTAGAACGGCTCCTCCCTGGCCAACCGCTTCGGCCAGTTCACCAGCGCGTCATACACTTCCGAAAGATGAAATAGAGCCATCGTGAGTTGCTAGTTGCTAGTTGCTAGTTGCTAGTTGCTAGTTGACAGGTGACAGTTGACAGTTGACAGGTGACAGGTGACAGGTGACAGTTGCTAGTTGCTAGTTGCTAGTTGCTAGTTGCTAGTTGCTAGTTGCTAGTTGCTAGTTGACAGGTGACAGTTGACAGTTGACAGTTGACAGGTGACAGGTGACAGTTGCTAGTTGCTAGTTGCTAGTTGACAGGTGACAGTTGACAGGTGACAGGTGACGATTTGGGTATCTCAAATCTCAAATCTCAAATCTCCTAGCTTCCAGCTCCCAGCTCCCAGCTTCCAGCTTCCAGCTCCTAGCTCCTAGCTCCCAGCTCCTAGCTCCTAGCTCCTCGCTCCTCGCTTCCGGCAGCGCTGAGGGCTTGGATGACGTTGAGGGCTTCGGTCACGTGTCGATCGGCGGTCATTTGGGCGACAAACGTCATGCGGACGATTCCGTGTTTGTCGATCACGTAGGTGACACGGCCGGGAAGAAACCCCAGGGTCTTGGGCACGCCAAACGCTTTGCGCAAGGCGCCGTCAGTGTCGCTGATCAACGGGAACGGAAGCCTATGACGGCCGGCAAACGTCCGATGGCTCTCGTCACCACTACTGCTGACTCCTATCACCTGAGCACCGGCTTCGGTGAATTGCTCGTAATAGTCGCGAAAGGTGCAGGCTTCCTTGGTGCAAATCGGAGTCCCGTCCTTCGGATAGAAGAACAGGACAACCGCCTTGTCTCCGGCGAAATCGGCCAACCGGATCGTCTCGCCCGTATGTGCGGTCGCCGAGAAGTCCGGCGCATGATCGCCAACAGAAATCGCTGCCATATCCGCACCTCGCAAAAGGGATTTTCGTTTCGCGTCGGCCGCCCGGCCTGGCGTCCGCCACGCCGAGGGCCCCAACTGATGCATTATTCGGAAAGACCGGCCAATTGGCCACCCCCTAGCGTCCGAGTTCGGCAAGATTCGCCGTTTCCACCGAATTTCCCTGCGGGCTGGCGCACATACGCGCGCGACTGCACCCCCAGCCATACATCCGCGCCGTTCCACCTTGTCGCTTCGGGCAGGAGTTGCGACAATGCGGCCGATCGAGACTCACGTTTTTACCTGCCCCAGCCGGATCGGTCGTGTTCAGCGCCCAAACGTTTCACGCAATCATCAGCGGCCAGAAGCGAGGCCTTGGCGCCTTCTTGCTGCGATGGCTGCTGCGCACGGCCGGTTTTCTGTTCGGTGGAATCGTTCGGCTCCGAAATCGGTGCTACGACTGGGGGCTGATCAAAGCCCATCACGTAGCGGTCCCGGTGGTCAGCGTAGGCAACCTTTCGCTCGGCGGCACAGGAAAAACGCCTGCCGTAGCCTGGCTGGCGCGCTGGTTCCGCCGGCACGGTGTTCCGGTTGCCGTAGTCAGCCGCGGTTACGGGGCCGAAGCCGGCCAGCCCAACGACGAGGCGATGGAACTGGCGCAGAACCTGCCTGACGTACCGCACTTCCAGAACCCCAATCGCGTTGCAGCCGCGCAAACGGCAATCCATCAAGGCGCCGGGCTCATCGTACTGGACGACGCATTCCAGCATCGCCGCATTGCCCGAGACCTGGATATCGTACTACTGGACGCCTCGGCCCCCTTCGGGGCCGGAACCGTCTTCCCCGGAGGAACATTGCGGGAACCGTTTCGTTCCATCCGCCGCGCCGACATGATCCTTCTCAGCCGGGCCGATATGCTCGGCCTGCCCGATCGCCAGCAGGTGTGGCAGCGTGTTCGGCGCGAGGCGCCCGGGGCCGTATGCGCCGAGGCTGCCCACGCGCCCGCCGCGTTGCTCAATGTCTCAGGCACAACCTCCGAGCTTTCCTCCCTGGCCGGCAAGCGGGTTGCCGCCTTCTGCGCTATCGGCAATCCGAACGGATTCCGGCACACGCTCATCGAGTCGGGCATTCAACCGGTCGACATGCGGGTGTTCCCCGACCACCACCGATACACTGCGTCCGACATTGCCTCGTTGACCGATTGGGTGAAGCGTTTTGACGTGGCAGCCGTGGTCTGCACGCACAAGGATCTGGTCAAATTAGAGACCGATTCGCTCGGCGCGTGCCCGCTCTGGGCCGTGACGATCGAACTCCGGTTTCTTCAGGGGCAAGAGGAAGTGGAACGCTGCCTGCGGCAATTCCTGCCCGGCCACAGACCCCCGGTTGGCCAAACTCCAGACGCCTGTTAAGCTATCGCCTTTCCCCAGGAGCCCACCGATGATCGGAACCGACTTGCAAATCGATGACTATATGGCCGAACTGCACCGTGTGCTCGACCGCACCGACCGGGCAGAGATTGCCCGGATGTCCGACCTGCTATTCGCGGCTTACGAGCAGGGCCAGCAGGTATTTGTATGCGGCAATGGCGGTTCGGCGTCACTCGCTTCGCATATTACCGAAGACGTCGGCAAGGGAACCCTTCGCGAGGCCGACCTGCGAGACGAGAGCCGGCGGCGGTTCCGCATTCTCAGTCTGGCCGACAACGCACCTTGGATCACCGCCCTGGCCAACGACATCGGCTACGACCAGGTGTTCGTCCAGCAACTGATGCACTACGGGCAGGAAGGCGATCTGCTCATTGCCATTAGCGGTTCGGGGAACAGCCCGAACATCATCCACGCGGTCGATTGGGCCAACCGCCATGGACTGACCACCTTCGGCATGACCGGCTTCGACGGCGGCAAGCTTCGCCAGATGCAAACGGCCGGCCTTCACGCCCCGATCGACGACATGGGCATGGCCGAATCCATCCACGCCTGCGTCTTGCACTGGGTTGTCGACGATCTGCACGCGCGGATTAACCGGGTAGGGCGTTACGCTACCGGGTGATGTCGTCAACACGAACGGCCAACTCGGGGAAGGCAAGCGGGCGAATCGGTTCGTCGGCGCGGTATTCCCGTGTGTGCCGATACCCCTTCGGGCCCGGCTCGCGGAAGACCCGTACGTAGTTGTCCACCAGGTTGACAACCCAGTAGTCGGAAATCCCAGCCTCGGCGTAAAGTTGCGCCTTCTCGCGCGTATCGTAGGTCCATGTGGCGTCAGCCACCTCGACGAGGAGCAAGACATCGGCCGCGACGGGAGCCGTGCCGTACTTGCCGGGCACCAGCCAGAGGACGTCGGGTTCGGGGCGACTCTCCTGCTCCGCCAATACGATCGGCCCCTGGATGCGAACATGCGCTCGCTCGGCAGGCAGTGCCTGGATACTGGGGAATTCCTAGAGTACCCGAGATTGGCAGAGGGAAACGGATCGTCACCGACACCCATACTGGGGTGGCAAGCGGGTTTGCGAGTGGGCCGGAGTCTGGCAGGGAGCCCGAGCAGTGGATGGGTTTGAGTGGTTTACCGCTCCCTGATTGCTCCAACACCAAGTCTTGGCGACGAGGGTAGTTGACCGCCCCCTCCGTCTGCGAGTAGACTCATGAAGAAGTCTATCAAAAGCCGATAGAGACGATGAGAAGGATTTCGCAATGCTCTACGAACGTTCGATGGAGATCGAAAGACGCCTGGAGTCCGTTCTGGCCTTGGTCCGGGCGGGTGGGTACTCGACGCCGATGATCGCCGAGGAACTGGGCGTCTCCGTCCCGACGGTGTCGCGGGCTATCTGCGCCCTGAAGGAACGCGGCCACCAGATCCGATCGGAGAAGCAGTCTGACGGCTGGAGCTACGTACTCGACGAGCCGGCCACCGTATCTCATCGCCGTGAACTGGCGGAAGCCCGGCAATGAAGCACTACGCACGCAAGAGGGCAGACGCCCATGAATGCTGACATCATCAAACGGATTGTGCGGGCGATTGCCGACGGGTCGCAACGCGACTTGGAACGGCTGGCACACAAGGTGGTCGAGTCGGAGCGAAAGAGCGGTCATTCGCGACTCGCCGATCAGTTGGAGACCATTTTGACTCAGCCATGTCCGAAGAAGAGTGCCGCACGACCTAAGACCGACAACGAACGGAGCCTGAAGGAACTTCCCCTCAGTCGACGGCATGGCGAATTGCTCGCCACCGTGATGCCACGGGACGCTTTGGAGCACCACATGGTGCTACCGGCGGATGTAGAAGAACGATTCGCTAGGATCGAACGCGAATACGCCGCCCGCGAGCGACTGGGAGCCTACGGCCTGCGAAACCGGAAAACGATTTTGCTCTACGGCCCGCCCGGATGCGGCAAGTCGCTCGGAGCCAAACGGCTGGCGTGGAACACCGGTCTGCCGTTAATCAAGGTGCGCTTTGATGCGCTGATCTCGTCGTACTTCGGAGAGTCCGCGTCCAATCTGCGGTCGGTCTTCGACGCGGCGGGGGAGCGTCCATGCGTTCTACTGCTGGATGAATGCGATTTCATCGCCCGTTCCCGTACAACGTCCAAGGACATCGGTGAGGCCTCACGGATCGTCAATTCGCTGCTTCAATTGATGGAGGAATACGATGCCCCCGGCTTACTCGTTGCCACGACGAACATCGAAGCTTCACTCGACACGGCCCTGTTTCGCCGGTTCGACGATGTCTTTCAGGTACCGCTGCCCGGCCCCAACGAAATCGACAAGCTTCTACACATGACTTTGTCCTCGGTCAGGGTGTCGGACCAGATCAACTGGGCTGGCATCGTCCAGCAACTCGCTGGCGCCTCTGCGGCGATGGCCGTCAAAACCGCACGGGACGCAGCCAAGATGGCGGTTCTCTGCGGTGAAAAGATCGTGACAGAACCGCTGCTGCTCAAAGCCGTCAGCGAGAGCAGACACGGCAACGGCGAGAGGAACCCCGACTGACCCATGCCCGCAACTCATCAGTTCGATTACCTCCCGCTCGTCCTTCGGGAGCATGGACCGGCTCGTTTTCCGCAGGCCCCCCAGCCGGAAGACCCCACGACCACCACGAACAAAGCCAACCGAGTAATCCATACCGGGGGGTTGCGAGCCCACACATCCAGCGTCTCCGCCGATTGGCAGGCTCGCCAGCAGGCCCGCGTGCAAAAAGGGTTGCCTCCCATCACCGGCATCCCGCTGCTACTGAAGATCGACACGTCGCTCGACCTGGATGATTTGCGCCGGCAGTTCGAGTTCGAGATTGTCTCGGAACAGGAGGATGGTTTCGTCATTGTCGCGTCCGACGACGTCGATCTGAAGCTGCTTCAGCAGAAGCTGACCGACTTCATCGGCACGGTCAGCGGCTCGGCGAACGTCGCGAAGATTCACGAACTCCGCGAAGACCTGACGCAGGAAGAGCGGTTGAAGCTGGTCCTCACGGACGTTCTGTTTCAGGAATGGCCGTCCATCGCTGATGATACCAAGTACATCTGCGACGTGAGCATCGCCTGCGTTGGCAACTGGGAGATAACGAAAAAACCCAAGCGAGACCCTCGTTGGAAAGACGAAACGTGGGCTCGCAAGGAGAACGAATGGTCAAACAGCCGCCGCGAAGCCTACGAGAAGTGGGACGCACTGAAGGACCATCGGCTCCAGGGAGTCCGTGAAATCCTCAACGTCCATCAGGCCGAAATCCTGATGGACGTAGACGACGTCCACGCCGAAGCCCTGGCGCTACCGGACAGCTTCACGCTGCGGTTGAAGATTTCGGGCGCGGGCCTCAAAGACCTGGTCCTCAATTATCCCTACATCTTCGAGGTAGCGGAGCCGGACGACATCGAAACGCCGCAGCAGATGGCCCGCGACCTCAAGGCCACACAGGCACGGCTCAGCATCCTCCCGCCCGCACCCGCCGCGCCCGCTGTCTGCGTAGTCGACAGCGGCATTCAAGAGGAACACTTCCTGCTGGAACCCGGCATCGACAAGGGAACCTCGCATTGTTTCCTCCCCAATGTCTCGGACTCCGATGTCGCTGACTATGTTTCTCCAGGTGGCCACGGCACTCGCATCGCGGGCGCCGTGTTGCACGGGGAAGTCATCCCGAAGTCGGGTGAAGTGCCGCTGGAATGCTGGGTGCAGAACGCGCGTGTTCTCGATAACGGTTGCCGGATGCCCGAAACCATGTTCCCGCCGGCGGTTTTACGGGAAGTAGTCAAACGCTACCACGAAGGGAATCGCCACACCCGCATTTTCAACCACTCCATCAACGCAGACGCCCCCTGCCGCACGCGGCATATGTCGGCGTGGGCGGCCGAGATCGATCTGCTCTGCAACGACTACGACGTTCTCATCATTCAAAGCTCCGGCAATCTGAAGTCGTCTCGGCCGGCTCCCCGGCCCGGAATCGTAGAACATCTTGCCAGCGGGAAGCCCTACCCGACGTATCTTGCGGAAAGCGCCTGCCGTATCGCCAACCCCAGCCAGAGCCTGCAGGCCCTCACGGTCGGCTCCGTCGCGTACTGCGCCTATGAAGGAGTTGGCTGGCGAAGTCTGGCCTCCGACAACGGGCAGCCGTCCGCCTTCAGCCGAGCTGGGCTCGGCATCTGGGATTCGATCAAGCCGGAGGTTGTCGAGTTTGGCGGCGACTCTCTCGTTAGCGGTGGCAATCCGCCGACCGTGGACACGCCAACGGTCGGCCGCGACTGCTATCCCGAACTTGTGCGATCGACGATGCACGGTGGGCCGGCCTTTGATCGCGACGAGGTCGGTACGTCGTATGCGGCTCCCAAGGTCACGAGGATTGCCGCTCGTCTGCAGTCAGTCCTGCCAGACGAGTCCTGTCTGCTCTACCGGGCATTGATCGTTCAATCGGCACGTTGGCCGGCGTGGGCAGCGGATTTGACACCCGATGAGCAGGCGAACGTCCTAAGACGAATCGGGTTTGGAATTCCTGACATCGACCGCGCCACCACGAATACCGACTTCCGGACCACGTTTATCACGCACCAGGAGCAGCCGCTCGGCCCCGGCGACTGCCACATCTATCAGGTGCCGATTCCGGCGATGCTTCGCACGCCAGCGGAGGACTACGACGTCCGCATCGACGTCACGCTCTCGTACGCCTCCGCCCCGCGTCGGATCCGTCGCACCCCGCAGGGCTATCTCGCGACGTGGCTGGACTGGATCAGCAACGGCCGTGGAGAGCTACTCTCCGACTTTCGCGATCGCGCCGTCAAACGGGACACCGATCCGCCGAAGAGCCCCGGCGCTATCGGCTGGACCATCGAATCTCGCAGCAACTGGGGAACGATTCGCGATATTCGACGCAACATCGGGACCGTTCAGAAGGACTGGGCGATCGTCAAATCGAATGCCCTTCCTGACGATTTCTGCGTCGCAGTTCGCGGCCACCAGGGTTGGAGCCGTGATCCCGATGCGGTGGCCCGCTACACGCTGGTGGTCACGTTCGACATCGTGGGGCAGGAAATCCCAATCTCAGTAGTTCCAAATTTTAGCTGAAAGCGTCCGGTGTGTCAGAAGGTGTTGCGTGGCCGGAGGTTACGTCGAGGATGCATTGTGTGATTCCCATGATCACTTCGGCCACCCGCTGCAGGTTCAGCAGCATATCGCGGAATGGAAGACGCTCCAGATGTAACGCGAGTCGTCGTCCGTGGCGTTCCGAGAGGGTGGTCAAATGAAACCAGACCCAGACGTTGCGGAGGATCATCGCCAAGCCGAAGAAGAGCAGCCGCAACAGTGGATTGCGAGTGCAGGTGCGGATGCGTGCCTCGTTCATCTGGCGATAGCTGGTTTCGATACCGAACCGTTTGCGATACGTTTCGTACACCCATTGCGGGCTGGCAGGCCGGAATCCCCAAAACGCATACACGAACGCCCGTCGGCCGTGGCGTTTCCACTTGCCGGCAAGATTGCCGCACTTGACACAAATCCTGACGGTCGCGGTCTTGCCGTACTTGGTTGCCTTGGACGCTTTCAGGGTGTGTGTGGCCCAACCGCTCTTCTTCCATTGGGCGAAGGCCCGCGTACCCGTCGCGGCTTGGCCCGCCTTCGGCTTGCGGCCGCGTTTGACAACCGGCATCAGAAAAGCGCAGCGGGCTGCCTGCAAATAACGGATGACTGCAACCGAGTAAAACCCGCGATCCAGCAGCAAAAGCCGGCATTTTACGCCCTGGGCGCGTGCTTGACGCAGCAGGCGACGGACGACCTCTTCCATCGATTCGCCGCGCTGTACCGGCGTCAAGGCGATCGTGAAACGATGCCCGTTGCGAACCACGTAGCAGGTGGCGTATGCATGAAAGTGACTCGTGCCACTCTTCGGTTGGCTGCGATAGATTTCGTCGAGGTGCCGATGTGGCTCGCCATGGTACGGGATCAACGTCAGGTCGATCGCCAGCGTCTGTTTGCGCCGTCGCACGGCCTTGGGAAGGCCGTCCACCAGCGCCTTGTTCAACCGCTTCTCCAGTTCGTGATACTCCGGCAACGTCGCCACCAGCACGTTGAATACGGTCTGCTGTGTTGGCGCGCCCGCCAGATTCCGGCAAGCAGCGGAAATGAAGCCAATACGGGAAGCTGCGTAAAAGAGGACATTCAGCAAGACCGACGCCCGGCATTTGTACCCATGGTCCTGCAACTGGAGATGCTGCTGGACAATGGCTCCGGCGCGGTTGTGGACTTCGCGGCATGAGATCGTACAATGGTTCTTCCGTGAACGCATGGGTTACCTCCTGGTCTGGACTTGGGTATGTGTGATCCCCTAAGTCCTTTACCAAAAAGCCCTTGCGTTCACCTATATCAAGTTACGAAATTTGGAACTACTGAATCTATGAACCGCTTCGGACGGCGGTGCTGGAACTGCAGGCCGATGTCGAAGGCGAGGTCGAGGTGCAGATCGAGGAGTGACGGTCGTACGCGTGCTGCGCCCAGGTAGCCTAACCATCGGCGTGGGTTGACTGCGCATAGCCTCGATCCGACACGCCGATCCGTCTTGGGCCAATGCCACTAATAGCTACCCTAGCAGGGGCCGTCGCTGCCGTCCAGGGGCCTGAAGCCTTGTGGTGGCTGCTTCCGTCGGCCGGAAAGCAGAATAACCCTTCCCCCGCCGCTCTGCCAACGGCCACGGCGTCTCACTGTGGCCCCGATTGATCGGCGTTCATTATATCAAGCCGCTCTGTTTCGTGCCACATGCCACGGTCACCGCATGTGCCCGTATGCCTACCGGGCATGGACGGGCCGGCGTTGCGGCAATTTGCGGCGAGAGACGTTGCCGTTCTCGCTCAGCACACGCTGCGCCTTGGCAAGATTGTTCACCCGGATGACGGCCATCACGTTCCCTTTCACCCGGCCGCCCGTGTCGAACGAACAGTAGGCGTAATCGATGTTCAAATGTTCGGAGGCGAGGCGTTCACAGATTTTTCGGAATCCACCAGGCTGATTGGACACCTCGACCAGCAACACATCGGCCTTCTCGAACGAGATATCGGCTTTCCGCAGCACCTCTGCGGCCGCCTTGGCATCGGCCGGAACGAACCGCACCTTGCCGCGCTCTCCCGAATCCATCACCGACAACGCATGAAACTCAACCTTCTCCTTGTTGAGCCTGCTGAGCATATCAGCGAGATGTCCGGGCTTGTTGATCAGCGAAACCGACAGTTGCTTGGCCATTTCCATGATGCAACTCCTTTCCGTGACAGAACGTCAAAAAGAAACCGCCTGCGTGAGGCGAGATGGCAGAGCCGACCCACAAATCGGCTCCTAATATGATCATAGCAGAGCCGGCCTCCGGGTCAAATCGAGCAATACGTCTTTCGGGGCGTGCCCCCCCTGCAGAACACACCCTAAATCACCCAACCCGCCTGAACGCAAGCTTCCGGGCAGTCAACTACCACCAGCGGGCATCCACGCAACCAGAAAAGAGGCTCCGCGGGAACTTCCGGCAAGCGGATCACGTCTACTTGATTGACAGACCCGAAATCTGTTTGGTAACAAGCCTGCTGTTCTGGAGGTCTCAGTCATGTTCCGTCGTTGCCTTGTCGCCGGAGTGCTGATCGCCCTGTTGTTCCCGGTTCTCGCGTCAGCCCAGGGGTTGCTGATCGTGGTGGACCCGAACCAGGAGGCACGGCTTCCTCGCCCGATCATTATCTATCCGCCCTACCCGCCGCATCCATGGCCGGTCCCGCGGCCACGACCGGTACCGCCGCCGGCGCAGTACAAGATTGCCGAGTTGCAGGTGGATGCCCGCCTGACGGATCAGATAGCCCAAGTGCAGGTGAGTCAGACGTTCGAGAACACGGGCAGCCGCGCTTTGGAGGTATCGTTTGTCTTCCCCCTTCCGCACGACGGGGCCATTGAGGAGATGACCTTGATGGTGGACGGCAAGGAGTACCCGGCCAAGCTGCTCGATGCGAAAGAGGCGCGGCGCATGTACGAGGAGATCGTGCGCAAGAACCGCGATCCCGCGCTGCTGGAGTGGATGGGTACGGGCCTGTTCAAGACGAGCGTTTTCCCCGTTCCGGCCGGGGCCAAGCGAACGGTCTCGCTGCGTTATTCGCAATTCTGCCGCAAGCAACAGGGGTTGACGGACTTCCTCTTCCCGCTGTCCACGGCCAAATACACCTCGGAACCGGTCGAAAAGGTAACCATTCGGGCGACGATCGAAAGCGCCGAAGACATCAAGAACGTCTACAGCCCCACGCACGAGGTGAAGATCAAACGGCCGGACGATCGCCATGCCACCATCACCTACGAGGCCGCCAAAACCGTCCCCGCAAGCGACTTCCGTCTGTTCTACGATACCGGCACGGGCCCGCTCAGCGCCAGAGTCCTCAGCTACCGCCCCGACAAAGAGGAAAACGGTTTCTTCCTGCTGCTGGCCAGTCCGAAGATCAAGGCGAAGGACACCGAGCCCGTGGACAAAACGGTGCTGTTCGTCGTCGACCGTTCAGGCAGCATGAGCGGCAAGAAGATCGAGCAGGCGCGCGAGGCAGCCCGCTTCGTGCTGAACAACTTGCGTGAAGGCGATCTGTTCAACATCGTGGCATACGACAGCCGGGTCGAGGTCTTCCGTCCCGAGCTTGAACGCTTCACGGACGAGAATCGCAAGGCGGCCCTCGGTTTCATCGAAGGCATTCACGCAGGCGGGGCGACGAATATCAATGAGGCGCTCGGCACGGCCTTGGCGCAGCTTCAGGATTCCAAGCGGCCGAATTACGTTCTGTTCCTCACGGATGGCCTGCCCACGACCGGCGAAACGAACGAAATGAAGATCGTCGAGAACGCCGCGAAGGAGAATAAGGTTCGGGCTCGGGTCTTCTCGTTCGGCGTCGGCTACGACGTGAACAGCCGGCTGCTCGAAAAGCTCGCCCGCGAGAACTTCGGCCAGACCGACTACGTTCGCCCCGACGAGGATATCGAGACCTCCGTCAGCCGCCTGTACAACCGGATCGAGGCGCCCGTCATGACCGACGTGCAGCTTGTCTTCGAGTTCGATGAAAAGGCCGAGGCCGGTGAGCCGGTCAATCGCATGTATCCGAAGGGATCGTTCGACCTGTTCGCCGGGGAACAGCTTGTCGTGGTGGGACGATATCGCAGTTCGGGCGCGGCGCGCGTCGTGGTGAAAGGTTCGGTTGCAGGCAAGAAGCAGAAGGTCAAGTTTCCGGCCGAGTTCACCAAGCACAGCAAGGACGAGACGCACGCGTTCATCGAGAAACTGTGGGCGATTCGCCGCGTCGGCGAGATCCTCGATGAACTCGATCTGAAGGGCAAGAACGACGAGTTGATCGAGGAACTCGTGACGCTCTCGACCCGGCACGGCATCCTGACGCCGTACACCTCGTTCATGGCCGATGAGAACACCAACCTTCATGACGTGGCCGGGAACATGCGACGGGCCGACAATCGGCTTGAAGCCCTGGCGCAGACGTCGGGACGAGGCGGAGTCATGCAACGCGCCATGCGAGGCAGCTACCAGCGCGCCAAGGTGGCGCAGGCCGACGCCGCCTTCGCCCCGGCCGCCGAGGCCGCCGAAGCGCTCGGCGCCATGCCAACGCCTGCCGGACCACCCATGCAGTCGGGCGGTGGGTTCGGCGGCGGCATGCCGGCCGGCCCGGCGCCGATGGCCGACGTGGCCCAGGCCGCCAGGGAACTTCAAGGCGTCGGCCAGGCGGTCCGCCAGATCGGCAACCGAACGTTCTACCGGCGCGATGACCAATGGGTCGATTCGCAGGTAAGCGAGGCTCAGCAGAAGAACGCCCGGCGCATCCAGCAATTCAGCGACGAGTATTTCGCCCTGGCGCGGGAGCACGGAAAGACCATTGCCCAGTATCTCGTCTTCGACGAGCCCGTCCTGTTGAACCTTGGCGACGAGGCATACCTGATCGAACCGTAACGGGCGGCGGGATTCAAACCGTTACGGGTTTAGTCGTCGGCGTTGAGGGACGGCTGGGTGTATGAGCCGGACGCCGACTGGGACAACCAGCCGATTTCATCCGAGCAGTCCGAGGAACTGACCTTCGTCGAGATGGACGAGTTTCTTGCGGCCTTCTGGTTTTCCCTTCTCGGCAAGTCGGCCCGTGGAAGCTATGTCTGTGCGGCAATGCAACGGGCGCCAACTTGACCGAGAAAGCTCCCGCCTGCGCCCCCTTGACTGTGCATTTCCTCCTGTCTAAGCTTGACCTCCGTGGCAAGAATCTCATTTCCTATCCCTTCATGTTGCGGACGTTGTTGCCGACGCCGAGCCCGCATGATCGGCAGTACGTGGAACATGCCGCAGCACCATGCCTGTTTCCCGCCCACGCATGGGCACTGCTACTTCCGCCCCTATCATCACTCTCACACACCCACGCAACAGACGTATGCGCGAATGTGAGGTGAGTATCCGGTAAACCCCTACGCAAACCGCATCTTGCAAGCCGTGCACGAGCAGTATCTCGCGGCGGTTTCCGTGGCACGGCCGCCTGTCCCCGATCAGCCGCCCATGCCGGAACAACCGCCGGTTGACCACTACCCGACAGCGTTCTTGCCAATTGGTTCGGGTCGCGTGAATCCTCGGCCGGCTGTCCGACAGGGTATGCACCCCGCCTGGATTCGGACGCGTATCAGGGACCTGCTTGTTCCAGCTTGAGGCCGTGTTCGTTCGCACGGGCTTCACCGGCGGTCTCGCCTCCGCGGAACGCTTGCCGGAATACCTCGCGGGTTGCCGGGTCGTTCAGCACGTCGTTTTCCTCGGCATTCATCGCCTGCAAGGGCGGATTGACGCCCGGGCGTCGCTTCTTCCAGTCGTTCACATCCCCGAAGCAGATAGAGGCGTAAATCCCAATCTCGTGCTTCTGTCCAAACGAGACGAGTTGCCCGAGATACTGCGGGTCGTGGTTTCCGACGATAATCTCATTAAAGCCGCTCCCCGCTGCTTGGGAAACGATCTCTTCTGGTTTGGCGCCGCTCCAACCGGTTAATTGCACAAATTGTCGGTCGGCGCAAGGGCCGTCGCCGCACGCGGCTGTGGCTGACGCAACGCCACCGTGGCGTCGGCCAAACGCCGGCGTATCCGATCAAGATCACCGGGCATAAGGTTGCCCGTGTAGTGGAACCACCGCCCGCCGATCGACTCGTAACACTCGTGGCGGATCTGGCGTGCCTGCTCCAGGGCCGCGGTCAGTTCGGCAGGCGAATCGGCCTTGGCCAGTCGGGCTTCGGCGGCGGCGATTGCGCGGTCGAGGGCCTGGAGATAGCGAACGTCGTCGATGCCGTCGCGCAGTGCCTCCCAACGGAGCGTGGGAATCGGCCGCCCGGCAGCGTCCGGGTAGGCCACCGCATGGGCCGGTTCGGTGTAGAGGCGAGCGTCGGGATAGTCCTGATAGGCCCAGGGGGCCGTCCCCTCGTAGCCACAACGCGTGTTGTACAGGCCTGCCAACGCCCGATAGAAAAGCGGGAAGGCGGTCTGAGTTGTCCAGTACGAGATAACGTGGTTGCCCTGCTCGCGAGCATGGAGGACAACCGGGTTGTCCGGGCCACCAAACACCTTGATGTTGTACACGGGGTGGCTCACCGCAGTGCCGAGGGCCTCTTGCGCCTGCGTGCTGTTGATTGCCGTGAACATCGGCAAGCCCAGCTCTCGGCGCCGGCGAGCCTCCCGGAGACAGCGTTCCACCTGCTCCGGAGTCCGTGGCTCGTCAACGCCGTAGTACAACAGCCCGTCGAAACCCAAATCCCGTGCCGCTTTGATCTGCTCCGTGGCGTTGCGACCGGGCCAGTGCATCAGGCAGGGAGCGCGGGTCATGCCGGCCTCGGCTGCTATCGGCAACGTTTCAAATCCGCCGTAAAGCGTCGTGCTGTTCAGCCCGTGCCGCACCTGATCCTGAAGCTCCGCAAGATAACGCTCGGGTGAAACGTAGTTTTTCCCCTCTGGTTTGAGCGGCTGCGATGGATAGTAAATCGAATAGTAGCCTTCTACCGGTCGAAGATCGAGCGACAAGACTTCCAGTTCGACATGCAGTTCCTTCCGAACCTCCGGAGTATCCTTGCCCGAAAGAACAAGCGTTCCCCGATATGTCCCAGACGGCGATCCGACAGGCACGAAAACCGTGATCCAGAACTGGCGGCTACGGTGAACCGGGACGTCGGCTGTACACGTCCCGCCACCAAAGCCTCCCTGGTTGCCCGCAGGCGGCAAGGCCGTGCGGTCGTCGCGGAGCAGCAAGTCTGGAAATTGGTCGGAGTAACGCCGGGTGGCAGGCAACGTCATTGACCGGTGGCGAACGTGGACTACCCGAAGGTCGATTGCCTCGGGGCCAAGCTTCGTTCCTTCCGGTCCGACGATCTCCGCGAGTGATGCCTGCAACGACTCGACAGACTTCACTGCCCGCACCGCGAACGTGCCCGCAACGTACTGGCCGGCAGCGCCCCATAAGCTGATCCGGTCGTCAAGCTGATCCAGTTCCGGCAGCCAGTCGTAACGGACTTCGGCGTAGGGGGTAACGCGGCCGACCACGAAGCCAAGCGAGCCGGCGGCGGCGGAAAGGCGCCGGTCGTCGCGGTAAGCCCGCAAGCCGCGCAGAGTCGGGTTCTCCACCGGCTCGGGCAGTTTGGCCTTGGCCGGATCGAGCGCTGGGTCGGTGGTGAAGAGTGCCGCGTCGAGCATTCCATGGTTCACGGTCAGATCGACGTGATGGGTCCCCGCGTCAACCTCGATTTCGCCCAGGTGCCGCCAGACGTACCGGCCGCCGCCCGGACCGCCACGCCCGCCGCCAACCGGCCGCTCGTCAACCGTGACGGTCACCTTGCCGTAGCCGCCGTACTGACGCCCCCAAACCTGCCACGGACCCGCGGATGGGACGTCTGCCACCCATGTCAAAACGTGCGCCCCGCCGCCAACGGTCCAGGCAGCCGCCTTGCCCAAGGGCGACGTATCACCGTAGGACGCGCCGTTGGGAAAGAAACCCCACGCCGGCAAAAGCCGGTCGCCGGTTGTCCAAAAGATGCTCGGCTCGTCGGCGTTCAAACGATCCGCAACAAACCCGATGCCAATGAGAAAGGCGAAAACCGTGACGAATCTCCGCATGGAAAGCTACCTGTCCTTTCGCCATGGAGGCGCATGTTCGCGAGGCCAGTTCAGTTTAAGGGAAATGCGAGTCAGGCCGTCCAGGCGCCGGTTCGTCCGGTAGAACAGCGGGCAGCCTTGCGTGAATGCGAGTCCCCTTTCCCCGCCTGCTCTCGATAGAACATGTTCCTCCAAGCAACCGGGCGCGTTCTCGCATGCCCGTGATGCCAAACTGGTTTTCCGGGATGCTGTCGGGACAGAACCCAATGCCATCATCTCGGACATCGATGTCGACCACGTCGCCGTGTTGCGTGAGCGCAATACTCACTTTCTTGCTCGCGCCGTGCCTGCACGCGTTATTCAATGCCTCCTGACAAATACGGTAGATCGCATTCTCCAGGATCGGAGTCAACCTGTCAAATTCCACGTCGCTTGCATACTCAATTTCAGGCGATGTCTCCCCTCTCGCTTCGTCCACGAGATGGGCGATTGCGGCCACGACGCCGGATTCATCGAGGACGGGAGGTCTCACGTTGTTGATCAGCCGCCGAGCCTCGCCGTGCCCCTGACGAAGCATGGCCATGCCCCCACCAAAAGCCTTCGCTGCCAGTTCTGGTTGCGAGTCCTTCTGATACGCGTAGGTGTCAAACTGCATGATGGCCGCAG
Source organism: Thermoguttaceae bacterium (assembly GCA_040772845.1). Taxonomy (GTDB): domain Bacteria; phylum Planctomycetota; class Planctomycetia; order Pirellulales; family Thermoguttaceae; genus PWXP01. Next base: position 176,978 of record JAXGXG010000001.1, on the reverse strand, counting down.
CCAACTGTTGGGCGAGCTCGTCGTGAATCTCGTAGGCAATCAACTGCCTTTCGTGGTCGCTCGATTGCAGCAAGTGTTTGAGAGTTCGATGCCCCTGTTCCAGCGCCTCCTCCGCGAGTTTACGGTCGGTAATATCCGCGTGCGACCCCACGAGTCGGCAAGGCTGTCCTTCTTCATTCCGAACAACCGTGCCGTGAGCCGTAATCCATCGGTAAGAGCCGTTCCTGTGGCGGAAACGATACTCGATGGTGAACATCGTCCGATCGCTTCGGAAGAACTCTTCTTGCGCCTCGATGACCCACTCACGCTCCTCCGGATGAAGAAGACTTGCCCATTCCTCGGGGCTGTCGCCGATCTCGTCCTCAGCGTAGCCGAAGAGCGTCTTCCAACTTGGAGAATAGTAGACCTTGCCCTTGCAGATGTCCCAGTCAAAGATGCCGACTCCTGCTCCTTGAACGACCAGTGCGAACCGCTCTTCGCTCTGTCGCAACGCCTCTTCGGCCTCCTTGCGCCGGGTAATGTCGGTAATCACCGTCGCCAAGCGACAAGGGGCGCCGCTTTCGTCCCGAATCAGAAAACAGTGCTGCAGCACCGTGACGATCTTCCCCCCAATACCAACAACAAGCTCCCCTTCCCAATGCCCATCTCGGAGAATGGCAGGCGCGATCTCCCTCTCCCGACGCATTCGGTAGCCCTCCGGAAAGTACTTGATCAAGTGCTTGCCAATGACATCCTCCGGCCTCGTTGCCCCAATCAGGCGACACAACGCCGGATTGACGTAAGTGATCACGTCGTCCATGTCGGCCATGCCAAAGGGCTGGCGGGACGACTCGGCGAACCTCTGGAAAATGGCGAGTTCCTCGTTGGCTTGCTGGAGTTCGCAAGTGCGTTCCTCGATCTTTTCCGCGAGTTTGGCGCAGGCCTGTCGGTCTTCGGTGATGTCGGTCACGATGGTAACAAAACCGATGACCTGCCCGTCGGGGTCCCGATGGTAGTCCCAATCGATTCGAACGTCGAAAACCTCTCCGTTCTTCCTCACGTTCTTGGCGACAAATGGTGTCGGAGGAGGCTGCTCCACCACCAACCGCTTCAGATAGGCAGGTAGCATTTCCTTCTCGGGGCCAGGGACAATCCGATCCCAGATGAATGTTCCCAACAGTTCGTCTGGCGGATAGCCGGTAATGTCCTCCTGGGCGATGTTGACGAATGTGATTCGGCCTTCGGTATCGCATCCGTGAATTGCAAGGGGAGTTGCCTGGAAAAGGAGTACGGCCTCGCGCATCGATTCCTGGGCCGTTTTCCGCAAGTCCAGAAGCTCTTGCCGCACCCGGGCCAACTCCTCGACGAGTTGCGTTTTCGTTTTGTCGCGGTCTTGCACGGGAAGCGCATCCTTGTTCATTGCGATTCGCCACCTATTTCAAACAACGCCTTCACCGCGAAGGCACGTGGCTTCATTTGAGCGTTTCGGAGTGCAACGCATCACGGCGGTCCTTGATCCGTTGAGCGACCTTTTCCGCCAATTGTCCCGCCTTCTGGGCGTCGGCCTTTACCTTCCCCGTATCAACCGACACATTGACCTGTTCACTCGTTGGGTCGCCGTCGGCACGGGAGTAACTGAACCAGCCCCGGAACAGCCCAATCACAATCAAACACAACAACAGAGCGGACAGCCATCGAATCAACGAGAACATACTTGCATCCCTTGTTTGGGTGGCTTGAGTAGGCAATTCCAACGATTCCGCATCAGATTGTAGCAGTCTCGCGCGGTGGGTGGGAGATCAGTTGGACGGAGAAATGAGCAGCCATGCCATGTGTATCCGCAGACGACTAGCGGTTCTTCTCTGCGGCCCGGCTGTACCTCTGTGAACGCTTCGCCTCGCCGGTTGTCCGACGACACGCATCACTCGAGGCCAAGGCGACTGGCCAGGTCTTACCTCGTACGACTCTTTCATTCGCTACCTCTCTCCGGCTTTCGCCAACACCCCCTGGCTCCTTTGCCCTCTCGTGCTCGTAATCGACGAAGCGCTCTAGTCCGAGTTCTGATCGCCGCAGCGCCCCCAGTAACGCCAGGGGGCGGGGGAGACGGTGTGTCCGTGCCGCGGGATTTGCCCCCCAGAAAGCCGCGTAAACACCGTCAGTACGCGGCCTGGCCGGCAAGTCCTACCCCAACAGGCCCCGAAGACGGGCGACGGGTTGCAGGAGGGAGAGGGCTGCTATCCGGCCAAAGAAACCAACCGCCGTGGCCATGGTGTTTCCCGCTCCCGAGGATGCCGAGGAGGCGACCGTCTACTTTGAAGGAGGTGGCGAAGCCAAACTCACGCTTTGTGAATGATCAGACTCGCGCAACACTGTTATGCCGCAACAAGGCCTGAGTAGTAGAGCCACATGTCGGCTATCGGCGGCGGGAACAAGAAACGGCAAGTAACGTTGAGCACCACAAGCAATGCCCCATCAACGACGCAAAGGAGATAGCGGGAGCTATTCAGTGATCCAACGAAGATGCTTGATGCCGATGCAAGCTTCCAAGTCGGTAAGGAACAGGGCGGACCGGAAAAGAAAGCAACTCGCCCGCTGCGGGCAGAACGTGCCCGTCAGGATGGATTGGACGAGGTCTCGGCGCTTGTTCCCCGCTATCTTTCCCTGTCCGGCAAGGTCTTTCGCATCGAGAGGTGCGGTATCGTAACCTCGGTGAATCGATCGCCTTCGATTGCATATCCTAGTTTCTCGTAGAATCCCACGGCCGTTTCGCGAGCGTGAAGGAGCATCTCTTCATAGCCATGGTTCCTGGCGAAAGACTCGGCGAATCCCGCTCAGTCCCGGCTGGGGCGACAGGATGCGCGTTCAGTCGAACACGTATCGTTGCCCGTCCCCAGCTTCGAGCTTCTAACTTCCAGCTTCTCCCCTATCCGACGGTCGGCGAGGTTGCTCCACCTCGCAGTGTTGTCAATAATGACGATTCGCCCCGTACGACAACTACATCCGAAAGGCCAGCTATGCGAAATATCCTTGGTGCGTCCCACGGCACGATCTTGCGACTAGTCTTTGCTTCCGTCGTCCTGCTTGCCGCATCGGTGGCCGGGGCGCAGCCCCCAGAGGCACGGTTCGCGACCATGTCTGCCGCACAGCGGCAGGCGTACGAGACCGAGGTCCGTGAGGCCTACCGTAGCGGCGATCGCTCCGCGGAGACGATGAGGAAGATTGCCGACCTGGCCCTGTTCCCCCCCAAGCTCAATACGTCACCGCTGCCCGATTACGACTACGACCAGCTCGACTACGGCATGACCATCGGCATTGAAAGAACGCCGAAGGGACGGCTCTGGGCGGCATGGGTCGGCGGAGAAGACGGACCGCGGGCCTTCATGGTCGCGGCAACCAGCGACGATAACGGTGAAACCTGGTCCAAGCCGCGCCTGGTCATCGATAGCCAGTCGCCCAACCTGCCGGTGGCGCGAAGCGTGATCGTCGGCGCCCTCTGGACCGATCCGCAGGGACGGCTCTGGTTCTTCTTCGACCAGGTAATGCACCACTATGACGGCCGGGCCGGGCTCTGGGCCGCCGTCTGCGAGAACCCCGATGCGGACGCCCCGCAATGGTCCGCGCCGCGGCGTATCTGGCACGGCGTCATGCTGAACAAGCCGACCGTGCTATCCACCGGCCAGTGGTTGCTGCCGACCTACCTGCTACAAAGCAAGGGCTTCGGGCCCTTCTCGCCCGGTTTCTTTCCGGAGTTGGATCCGTATCGCGGCGTGAACGTGTTCGTATCGAACGACGAGGGCGCCACCTGGAAGCGGCTCGGACATCGACCGTTCCCCAATCCATGCTGGCACGAGGCCATGATCATCGAACGTAAAGACGGTTCGCTGTGGATGCTGGCCCGGACGCGTAAGGGAATCATGCAAAGCGTTTCCGCCGATCGCGGCGCAACATGGTCCACGCCCACGGCGCCCGAGGGCATTGTACATCCGGCCGCCCGGTTCCACGTGCGCCGGCTCGCCTCGGGGCGTCTCCTGCTGGTCAAGCACGGCGAAGCGATTGACTCGCACACCGGGCGCAGCAAACTCACGGCATGGCTCTCCGAAGACGACGGCGCCACCTGGAAGGGCGGCCTGATGCTCGACGAGCGAAACGGTATCTCCTATCCCGACAGTACCCAAGCGCCGGACGGTACCGTTTTCATCTCCTACGATCACCAGCGGTCCCGGCTGGGCGAAATCCTGATGGCGCGCATCACGGAAGACGATATTCTCGCCGGGCGACTCGTTCAACCGAACTCGCGGCTGCGGATGCTCATCAGCCGCCCAATGAAGAACCGCGATACAGCCACAACCCAAGCAAACTGAGCAAGACAACCACAGCGGGCGTCCGGTTGCTCCCGAGTAGTCCAGTTCGCCTCCCTTTCCAAGGAGACACGAAAGCGTGCCCGGAGCCCCAGGAAAACACCTCTGGCGTGTCCTAGTGCTAGTGGCCGGGCTCGGCGTCTACCTGGTGCTGTTCAGTATTCTCGGAGACAGTACTGGCGCCTGGAGTGCCGCCAAAGACGCTCCGCGGGATCGGGTTCACTCCCCACATACGTTCTCGCTGGTCGCCCTGACAGGTGACCTATTCCGCGTGAACCTATCCAGCGAGTGACTTGGCCCCCACAGATGCGCGTAAGGCCGGCTTTCCAGCCCGACGCCCGACATCAGGCGAAATTAAAGCGGTGCTTTTTTGCGCGAACTAAAGGTACCGCACACCTGGGGAACTGACCTTCGTCGAGATGGACGAGTTCCCGGCGACCTTCTGATTTTGCCTTCTCGGCGAGTCGGCCCGTGGAAGGTTCGTTTGTGCGGCAATGCATTGACCCATGTGTGTTATATCGCATGCCCTTTGTGTGCCACCTCGTGCCGCCAATTTCGCCACGAGAGTTCCCAAACGCGCCTGCGCCGCCTTGACTTTCCATTTTCTCCTGTCTAGGCTTGACCTCTGTGAGAAACATCACATTTCCTATCCCTCAGACAAAGCCATTGCGATTGAAATGAATTAATGTTTCTTTTGGGAAACTTGCATCGTGAAAACGGTGCAATTTTCCGTTCCACCTCCCCCGTTTTTCAGGAATCCCACCATGTCTCGAAGAGGTTTGTCTGATGTCGTTTCCTGTGGTCTGTTTCTGGTTTTGTTTGGTGTTTTGATTGGATTTGTGTCTCAAAACGCCGCTGCTCAGGAGGCCGTGGATTTGAAAGCAATGCCGAAACCGCTGCTTGCTCCCGTAGTCGGGCATCGCGGGCATTCTTCCATTCAGCCGGAAAATACGATTCCTGCTGTGCTTCAATGTGTTGAGACTGGAGCACACGGATGTGAATGTGACCTCCAGCGTTCCAAAGATGGAAAGATTGTGCTTTTCCATGATGTCAAAACGGATCGGAAACTACGTGATTCCGACGGTAACAAAATGCTGGGTGAAATTGTTGACTACGATTTTGAAACCTTGCGTTCTAGCGACGCAGGCATTTGGAAGGGTGAACAGTTCCGCGGAACGAAAATCGCTACGCTGGATGAGTATTTGGACGCACTGAAAGATACGGACTGCATTCCGGTCATTGAACTGAAAAAACCGGGACTGGTTGAGGATGTCGTAGCGGCAGTAAAGGCTCGCAGTCTTGAAAAACGGGTCATTTTCATTTCAGGTTCGCATCAGGTTAAGGAATTGTGCCCGGAAATCACTACTTCCATTCTTCTCGGAAAATGCGAGAACATTCCGGACGAGGAACTTGCAGATGCGATTGAAAGAATGGTTCGTGCGGGCAAAACCAACTGCGTGGACATTGAGCACTCTCGCATGACTCCGGAAATTGTCAAGGATCTGAAATCTCGCGGAATTTATGTCATGGTCTGGACTGTTCAGCACGATCCGGCCCGCCTTGCCGAACTCTACGCAATGGGCGTGGATAGCATCACGACCGACTATCCCGACGAAGCTCTGGAAGCTTGGAAAGCACAGAACGAAAAGAGATAACAAATACCCTATCCCTTCCTCGCAGCAACGTTGATCGGTCTCCGGATCTTGCAGGTCGGAACACGCTCGCGCTACGAAAGTATTCACTTTGGCGTCAAGTCCGCTCCGATTGTGCAGGATTGCCCTGGCTGCAATTCCAGGCGGATCGTCTGGTCGCCATATCGGACGGTAGGGTTCCGACCCGCAATGCTACGAATTGCGGCCGAGGTTAAACGCCCGTTCTGCCAGGCGACGTCGACCTCAAACCCACCGCGCGCACGTAGGCCCGTAACCGAACCGGTCGGCCACGTACGGGGCAGTGCCGGCAGCAAGTCGATATCACCGGCGTGCGATTGTACGAGCATCTCGGCAATTCCCGTCGTTCCTGCCAGATTGCCATCGATCTGGAAGAGACGGCCGGGAAAGATGCCGTCCATCAGGTTGGGTAGGGCATTCTTGCCCAGCAGTCGCTGGAAATACCAGTGTGCCTGTTCGCCATCGTGCAGGCGGGCATAGAAGCAGGTCTTCCAGGCGTTGCTCCAACCGACGTCGCCGCCGAAGCCGCGCCGCTCGATCGTCTTCCGAGCGGCTTCCCAGAGTCGTGGATCGGCCTCGGTAATCAAGGAGAATGGATACAGACCAATCAGGTGCGATACGTGGCGGTGCCCCGGCTCGCTTTCTTTGTAATCCTCGATCCATTCCTGGATCGTTCCATCTGCGCCAATTTGCATTGGAGGCAGTTTTGCCAGGGCCGCCTTCAACTCGTTGCGGAACGACGCGTCGCAATCGAGAATCTCGGACGCCTTAATCACTGCCTGAAACATGACCCGAACAATACTGGTGTGGTACGTCGATCCCTTCGTAATTCGAACAGGTTTGCCTGTAACGGGATGGATGTACTCGTTTTCCGGCGAGGTGGACGGGACGATGACCAGAACGCCATCGTCGTCTACCAGCACATCGAGCAGAAACTGGCTCGCACCTTTGAGGATCGGATAGGCTCGATCCCGAAGGTAATCTTTGTCCTGCGTGAACTCGTAGTGCCGCCATAAGGTCATTGCCATCCACGTCCCGGCCAGTGGATCGAGCACGCCATTGACGAACTGCGACGAAGCGGTCGAACCGCTTGGCGTGGTACGGCCGAACGGGTTCGTCGCATGAAACGAGACCCAGCCGTCGGCATCATAGAGACGGTCGGCCGAAACGTGGCCCTTCACGCTGAGTTGCTCAAGCCAGTCCACGAGCGGATCGATCGTCTCTGACAGGTTGCACAGATCGACCGGCCAGTAGTTCATTTGCAGGTTGATGTTCAGGTGATAATCAGCTTCCCAGGCGGCCCACATCTGATCGCTCCAGATTCCCTGCAGGTTTGCCGGGAGACGGCCCGGGCGGCGTGAACTGGACATCAGCAGGTACCGGCCATATTGGAAGTACAAGGCGGCCATTCCTGGCGTTCCGTCGCCGTGCTGCGCCGCGGCCAGTCGCTGGTCGGTGGACAGGGCATCGTTATCGCACCTGCCAAGGTCCAACCCCACACGATTGAAGAGCTCGCTGTGTTCATCCGTATGGTCCTGCAGAAGCTTCGACCAGGGTTTCCTGGCGGCTGCTTCGAGGAGCCGGTCCGATTCTTGCGCCGGGTCCTTCGCGCGATCGAAGTTCATCTTGTCGAGACAATAATCGGTTGCTGCGGTGAAAAGGATAATCACCTCGTCCGCGCCGTCGACGACCAGGGAATCTCCGTCCGATCGAATCGTGCCGCCGGCGGCGGTGGCCAGCAGCCGACCGGCGAACTTCATGTGCTTGCCGCCCGGTCCCGAGCCGCCCGGATTGTCGTCGTATCCCGCAGGTGCTTCCACGTCGACAATCTGCCCGTCCATGTGCAACTGATTCTGCCCTGCGGCCGTTATGACGGCATCCTTCTTCCGTGTCATTCGGATCACAGCTCGAAGGGCTCCCGGTCGGTCTGTGCTCAGGCGGATTGCCATGACGTCGTCGACGGCCGAAATCAGTGCTTCCCGCTGGAACCGGACCTGCCCGATACGGTAGGTGACACGAGCCAGCCCTGTTTCCAGATCGAGTTCTCGCCGGTAGTCGTGCACGCGGCCGTCGTGAGGCATGTCGATCCAGAGATCGGCCAGCGGTTCGTACGAGCGGAATGAGGTAGGCGATTGATGGAGCGTCTTAAGCCCGAGTGCATGGGCTTCAGCAATCTTGCCTTCGAGGACGAGCGATTGGACTTCGCGCAAGTTCTTTGTGAACTGGTCGGGATAGGCATCCGTCGGTTCACCTGCCCAAAGGCTTTCTTCATTTAGCTGGAAGCGTTCTTTGGCCGCTTCCTGCTCGGTTCCACCGAAGACCATAGCCCCCAGCCGCCCGTTGCCCAACGGCAGGGCTTCGACCCATTTCGTAGCAGGTTGCCGGTACCACAATGTCGCGTTGGCGTCTCCAGCGGCAGTCCACTGCGACGCGGTACCGATTGCCAGAAAGGAGACTGCTTGAAACCATATTGCCGGTGCAATTCGGATCATGATTCTTTACTCGCGGCAAGAGATAGGGGACGTCAACCGTTTCGGCCAGTCCGCCGTCGGCAGCGAAGGGACGTTTGCCACCGTCACGGCGCGACGATGTCAATGTAGCCGTTGCGCTGGGCGTGGTCAAGTTTCTGGGCGGACGCCTTGCTTCCGACTACCGATTGGCTGCGTACGACCAGAACACGGTTTCTTCCGCTTATAGCCTACTTGTCCTGAAGCATTAGAATGCTACCCCGGCCGGCCAACCCGAAGGAAACTCCCAGGTGAAAGGACCTTCGGCCCTGCTGAACGGTCTGGACGATTTACGGTAGGAGCTCGGTATGAAGAAACGCATATTCTCGTTGTTGGCGGCCGTGTTGGCGGTCGGGTGCTGTATCTGCAATGGCGGCGAGTCCGTCAAGATCTCGGTTTTTTCGGGCACGGTAGTACAGGTCGCGAAAGCGAAAGGCGTTTCGCTGGGCGAATCGGCGGCGCTGCTCGCGGAGGCCGGCGTGACCGGTTTCGAGTCGAGCTACAAAGATCCGAAACTTCCCGAACTCGCGAACACCGGCCTCAAGCCGATCAACTTCTACGGCTGGCCGAAGTTCCTCGGCCCCGACGCCGGGCGAAGGATTCCGACGAGTTCGTCGCGGCGGCGGTCAAGTACGGCGTGCCGCGGATCATGGTCGTGCCCGACGAGTTCTCCAAGGACGGCGACCAGGAGGCGGATTACGTGCGGATCCGCGAGGGACTCAGGAAACTCGTCGCGAAGGCGAACGCCGCCGGGATAACCGTAACGGTTGAGGACTATGGCGGCACGGGCAACCCCTGCTCGTACACGCTCGAGAACCTCGTGGGCGACGACATCCTCGCCGACGTGCGCCGGCAGGTCGGCGTCGTCCGCTCCTGGTGCAAGTGAACGCGAACCGCGGAAGCGGATAGGACGTATAAGCTGCGTTTTCCTGCTGATTTTGCCCGCTCCGCAAGTCGGCCCGTGGAAGGTGTGTTTATGCGGCAGTGAATCGCCCCATGCGTATTACCGCACAGCCCGCTTGTGGCGTCTCATACGGCCAACTTCGCTGCGAGAGTCCCCAAACGCGCGGCGAGTGTATGGAGCACCGAGGCCATGACGGGCGCCAGAACCGCTTGCCGCGCCGCTCTGGACGGGCTAGGATCGGGTTCGTGAAATGCCCCTTCCGGGAAAGGGCGCCGGGGTGGAATAACAAGTCCGCCAGTTGAGGCGACTTCCGATGTGCAGTATCTCGCAATATCGCAAGGAACACGAGGATGCTTTGATTGCCTTGCTCAAAGCAGAGCCGGACTGGAGCCCATTCACCAGTGATGGTGCAATAGCAGCCTTCAAGAAGGCACTGCTTGAGAGTGAAACCTATGTCTGTATCCGTCATGGTGAGATTTGCGGGTATCTACGTGCTTTGGTCGATGGATTCGGAGTGTATGTAAGCGAGTTGTATGTTGCCCCGCCGCACAGAGCCAATGGCTATGGAAGAAAGTTGCTAGTTGAAGTCAAACAAATGAATCCCGATGTCGGCGTTTATGTCCTTTCCGATGAAGACGCGTATTATGAGAAGCTTGGCTTCAAGCGAATCGGCTCGATCTATCAGCTTTGACCCTATGGGCAACAAGGCGATCGAGTGGACGCGCTGACTCGCGCCACTCAGCTCACGTCCTGCAGGGCCGGAGGATGGGCATTTGGCGCCGCGGGAGGGTTGCCTGCGTTCCTGGAGTTTCCGGCGGCATGAAGTACCTGGAAGAGTCTCGGCGGATCGATGGGTTTCGGAATATAGTCGTCCATTCCGGCCGCAAGACATTTCTGCCGCAGCGATTCCTGGGTATGGGCGGTCATTGCGATAATTGGGATATGCGTTCCTGATGCCTCCTCGATCTCTCGCAGGATCCGAGTTGCGGCGAATCCGTCCATCTCGGGCATTTCCACATCCATCAGCACCACGTCGAACGCCTCGCGCCGGAAGGCATCGACCGCCTCTTGGCCGGTGCCGCACACCTCGACACTATGTCCGCGCAGTTCGAGCAGGCCGACGGCCACGTCCTGATTGATCGGATCGTCTTCGGCCAGGAGCACTCGAAGCGGCGCGGTTTCGTTCGAACCCGAGCCGCAGCGATCCGCCTCGTCCTGATTTGATGAACCGGCCATGTCGGACAACTCCCTGGCCGACAGTTCCGACCGGCACAATGGAATGCGGAAATGGAACGTGCTTCCACGGCCCACCTCGCTCTCCACCCAGATGCATCCGTTCATCAAGGACACCAACTGGAAGGAAATGGCCAACCCCAGCCCGGTTCCGCCATACCGGCGTGTTGTCGAACTGTCGCTCTGCCGGAACGCGTCGAAGATATCTCGCTGTTTGTCAGCGGGAATGCCGATTCCTGTATCGGCCACCGAAAAATGCAGGATGGCCTCGGAATCATCAGACGTTTCCGTCTGCACCTCGATGGCGACTTTCCCCTGCTCGGTGAACTTGACGGCGTTGCTTACAAGGTTCATGAGAATCTGCCGCAGGCGAACCGGGTCGCCCACGACGACGTCGGGAACATCGGAATCGAAGCGATAGACGAGTTCGAGGTTCTTCTTTGCCGCAGAGCATTCCAGCAACCGGACGACGTCCCCGACCGCGTTGCGCACATCGAAGGTGATCTGCTCCAGTTCCATCCGCCCGGCTTCGATCTTGGAGAAATCGAGGATGTCGTTCAACAGAGTCAACAGTGCCTGCCCTGATTGCCTGACGGTCATCATGTAGTCACGTTGCTGATCCGTAAGCGCGGTATTGAGCGCCAGTTCGGCCATTCCGAGGATTCCGTTCATGGGCGTACGGATTTCGTGGCTCATGGTGGCCAGGAAGCGGCTCTTGGCGCGGTTCGCCGCCTCGGCGGCCTTGTGGGCGTCTCTCAGGCGGGTTTCGGTCTGACGGAGTTCGTCGGCCGTGCGTTTCAGTTCGTCGTTCGAGCGGGCGAGCTCCTTGGCCCGGGCCTCGGCCGCGGCCGTGCGTTCGGCAACACGGCCTTCCAGCGTTTCGTTCCACCGTTGCAGTTTCGCGAATCCCTCGGCGTTTTCGAGTGCGGCGCCGGCGATCGTGGTAATGAAGCTGGCCAGGCGTTCTTCATCCGGCCCGAACAGGCTGTGCAGATGATCGTGGCTGACGTAAAGGCAGGCCGCCGCCCGCCCGCGCACGTAGATCGGCGCACACAGCACCGACCGTTCTCGCTGTTCGGCCCCGTCTTCGGCGCCTGCACCGTTGCCATCCGGGATGATAACGCGTCCCGCATCCAGGGCGGAACGGACAACCGTCTCATCGAATTCTCCCTCGGTGTTCCCCACCACGGGAATCAGTTCGCTCGGCTGCGTTTCCGAATCGACCTCGATGACCAGGCATTGTTCTGCCCGCAACAGGCGTATGGCGGCCTCACACGATGTCTCGTAGACGACATACGCGGAAAGGGCCGATGCGATCCGATGCCCCGACGCGAGCACCGTGTCGAAACGATCGACCAGAGAGAGCGTGGCTGGTTTGGCGACGGGGTCGCAGCCATCGTCTCGCTTCGGGAGCCGCAGCCGGTGCAAGAGGCTCTGGGCCCGACTTGCTTGCCGGTCTGCGCCGGGCCAGCCGAGTTCCTGCCCCAATCGGCCGCACACCTCGAGTGTCTGGGCGTATTCGTAACGCGCCTGCTGGCGCAAGGCAACGGCAAGGCTCTCATCAAGCAACCGGCGGACGCTGCGGGTCTTCCCCTGCATGGCGCGAATCAGCGCCAGCTCGCGGAGTGCGTGAGGAAGATCGTTCGTCAGGCGGCGTGCAATCCGTACGGCGCGGCGGGCAATCCGTTCGGCGCGTCTGAGCAACTCTGCCCGCGGGCCCGGGGTCAGTTCCTCCCGGTTCTCCGCCTGGCATCGCAGCGCGGTGGCCAGCCACGGAAGCGCCGGCGCAGTATAGGCATTGGCCAGACCGAGCCGGCGTCCCTCCTGCACGGCGCGCTCCAGTGTCAAGACGGCGGCTTCGTACCGTTGGTCGGCCATCCACTGGATGCCCTGCGCCAGAAGGACTTGCAGCTTGCCCTGAGCATCGTACCGGTGGCGAGCGGCCTCTTCCGCGAGAATTTTCTCAGGAACGCGCCCTCCCGTGGCCAGGGCCCAGATGTCCAAGCTGATCCCGGACGCTTGCTCTTCGCCCAATTCCATGGCCGACCAATGCATTCGCCGCGCTTCTTCCAGAGCGCCCGAAAGATCGCCCAGACGATACAGGGAGGCGGCAATCTGATACCGCGCAATGTGCATCTCCCAACAATCGCCGGTACGTTCGAGCAGACGAACCGCCTCGCGGCATTTCTCGATAGCCTCGTTGTATCGCGATGCGGCATAGAGCACGACGCCATGGAAACTGAGCGACTGCCCCTGCCCCCATAAATCGCCAAGCGATCGGCGGATTTCAAACGATTTCGCAACACAAGCAATGGCGCGGCGGAAACAGCCGAGTACGATCATCCCCATCGAATGCTCGGAATAGACCTGCGCCAGCTCCAAGGTCGGAGCGTATTTCTCCGCCACATTCATACTGTGCAAATTCAACAGAAACGGCTGGAGCTTTCCTCGGGTAAACCAGTAGACATAGGCCAGACGACTACGCAGCCGGATACGCAGCAGCTCGACTTTCGATGGCTTTCGCTTGCACCAGCCCAAAAAGAGCCGCGGGAAGATCGTGTGGAATCCTTGGATGACCGCCGCCGACAGTAATGTAAAGAGGCACCATGGCATCTTGCCGGGGTACGAGCAGCCAAGCAACCGCAACGACTCCTCAACGGCGCCGGCGGCCCGCTGCATGTCGCCTCGCTTGAAGTCCAACTCGCCGAGGCGCCCCAGAATCTGCGCCCGCGCGCAGTCGCCCTCAGCCACCGTAGCCGCAGCCTCGAACATCTGCCGCGCATCTTCGTATTTGCCTCGCAGCATCAATACGTCGCCGAGCCCTTCACGGACATGATACCGCGTCTGTTCGTCGACCGAGTGCTCGCCGCGCAGTGCGATACGGTACAGTTGCTCGGCAACCTCCAGCGAATGCCGTGACCGCGCCTGCTCCGCAGCCGCCAGCGCATACGGAAGCGCCTCGTCGCTCTCGTCCGCCGCATCGAAATGGTAGGCCAGCTCATAAATCGGCTTCGGATGTTGCCGCTGCAAACGCCGTGCAATGCAACGGTGCAACTCCTTGCGCCGAGATCGCGGCAGGCGGGCAAGCAGTGCGCCGCGAATCTTGTCGTGCACAAACACACATTCGCTCTTGTCCGGCCGGAACCAGAGAAAGTGGCGATTCTGGGCCTCGTCCAGGACGGACCGGGACCGAGACGACGACATGCCGATCAGCGACGCGGCAAAGCCGGGATCGAAGTGTTTGCCCAGTACGGCGCCGACCGTCATAAGCCCTACCGTCTCCGCAGGAAGCAAATCGATTCGCTGCAACAGGAAATCGGCGGCCCGGCGCGACGACTGAAGATCGGCCAAGGCGAGCAATTCGACACGCCAACCGTCGGACTCGGCCAGAAGAACGCCGGACTCCACCATGCCGCGGAGCACGGCGGCGGCCATGAACGGACTCCCCTGCGAAAGCCGGACCGCCACCTCAATCGCCTCGACTGGCAGAGGACCGGCCATCGATTCCAGCAGGCATTTCACCTCGGCCGCCCCGAAACTGGCCAGCCGCAGGTGAAGCGAGGTCGGTATCTTCCGCAAGGGATGCGTGGCTTCGACCTCTTCCGAACGAAACGCGAGAACGACCAGCGCCGGCACGCGCCGGCTGCCGTTCCCGGCGCGATCGCGGCGCCATTGCGCAATCAAGCGAATCGCCATCTCATCGGCCCATTGGCAATCGTCCAGAAGGATCATTGCCGGACGGCCCTCATCGCCCAGCGAGTCAAGCAGTGCAACCAACGCCTGGACGCTCCGATATTCGGCAAACGCCTCGGGACCAAGGGTTTCCGGCCGTTCCCAACCCAAGGCTTCCGCCATGCTCGGCAGAACGGCTCCGACGGCGTCGGCATGTTCGCCCAAGCGATCATGGAGTTCGCGGCCCCATGCAGGTTCGCACTGGGCCCTGGCAATGATCTGTTCGACAACACCGCCGAGAACATGGTACGGCTGCTGCCCCACCTGTTCCGAGCCCTGACCACGGTACACCTGCATCCCCCGGCGTTCGCCCATCAGGGCGACTTCGGAGAGAAGTCGGGTCTTCCCACCGCCCGATTCCGCCTCCAGGGATATCAGGCGAGATTGCCCGGCTATCGTGTGCCGAATCTCTTCTTCCAGTTGTTTCAACTCGCGATGCCGGCCGACCAGGGCAGGTTCGGTAAGCGTCGGGCGCCAGTCGCAAGCGCCTACGACGCGCCCGGAATCGTCTTCTCCTTCGATTTCTCCGACAATCCATTCCAGGTCGGCAAGAACCGCCTGGGCGCTCTGATATCGGTTTCGGGGATCCTTGCGTAGCAGCCGCTGAATCAGTTCGTCCAACGGGCGAGGAATGTCGATTCCCAGACTACGCAGTTCCGGAACCCCGGCTGTCATATGCTCCAACAAGACGTCCCCGACCTCTTTCCCATCGAAGGGAGGACGCCCTGCAAGACATTCAAAAAGCACAATTCCCGCAGAATAGAGATCTGATGCCTCCGCCACGTCGTGATCCAACAGCCCGGCATGCTCCGGAGATCGATAGCGGGCGACCTCCAGCGATTCTTCGGCTGTGAGGTAGGTCGGGTCGGCAAAGTGTCCCAGGCAGAAGTCGGTCAGAACGGCCGAAGAGACTGGAGAATGCCTGCTGACGACCACGTTGGCCGGCCGGATGTCGCGATGCAAGATTCCATGTGCATGCGCCATCTTCAAGGCCGAAAAGAGGCAACCTCCAATCGTAACGGCATCCTGAAGACTGAGCGCTCCGGAATTGAGACGCCGCTGCAAAGGAATCCCTCTGACAAAGGGAAGCGCCACAAAGAGCCGTTCTCCGTCCTGGCCTATCTCGACCGGCCCACCCAGAGACCGCTCCTGCAACCTGCGGACAATCTCCACTTCGCGCTCGAGTTGGAGCCGCGTCTGGGAAGGCCCCGCGTCCAGCGGCAGCCACCGGATCACGACCATCCGGCCCGACTGGACATCGCTCGCCAGCACGCGCACCGCATCACGGTCCCGTTGCGACAGATCGACCGGTCGATAGCGGTCGCCGATCAGTCGTTCGCCGGTAATATCCCGGACCGGCAACGCGCCGTCTGCCGGTTCAGATTGTCTGCGGGCCGAGTTGCTCATTCGTCGCGCCAGGGCACAAGACTAACGCCAGCCGCCAGAATTCCATCCACTCAGATGGTATTTAAGCTAGTTTAGCTTGCCGCTTGGCCCGATGCGGCCCGCCGGCCAGCACAAAACGAACGAACGTCGCAAGAAAACCAATTGAAACCGGCTACGCGGATGATAGCGGTAGCGACAGTCACACCGGTTACCCGGACTCTTGGAGAGGCGTACCGACCGGCACGGCGACGGCGCGCTTGCATCGCGGGCGGAGGGACGCCACAAAGCGATCTGCCGCATGCGGCCGGAAATCCTCAACGGCCTCCAACACCCACACGCCCTTTGGAACGCGACACCGGAACCTCTTGCACACGGGCAGGCGTCGGCCGGTCTGCATCGTCAAACCGCCGAAGCGCAGCCGGCGACTTCTTCGCCAGGCACATGCTGATCAACCGCATCGGCTCGTGCTCACACACCGAGATTCGCCACTTCGCCTTCTCGACTTCGGTCGCCAACTCATCAATGTCCCGAAGGCGCATATACCATGCCAACTCCCGCTCCAGATACGCCACCCTGTCATGATAATCGGTCTGGCTGATAATCAGACTCCCTTCCTCTCGCGTCACGCCATAGACGGCGTCGAGCAAACTCGCAAGCTTCTCGTTCGAGGCCGACCCCATGTCCAGATACTCTGCGATGCCAAGGCAGACGGAGACGTTCACCTGACGGAAGGTCGCCGAAAGCTCGCGGCCGGCCGCTTCCAGAACCGTTTCCAAATCACGCTTCTCCGCCACGTTGCCGGAAAAGACGAACCCCCTGCGGCCCAGCCCGTGCTCCTCCATCACCTTGCGGTTTTCGGCGGCGGCGTCGGCATCCTTATCGACCGAGCAGTAGTAGATGTCCGGCCTTCCTGTTCGGGCAATCACTTCCGCCTCCAATCGCCCATCGCCGCCTCCGAAGGCCAGGACGAGAACGGGCTCGCCGGCAGGTTGTTCCTCCAGGCAGATCTCCAGCAAGCGTTGCGCGATGGCGCGACGGTTTCTGGCGGCCTTGATCGCCGGCGACTGCATGAGGATCCGGTTGAGCAAATCGCCCGAGTTCCCCGGTTTTTCATACTCGTACATCGCCCGCAGAACGCGAAACGAACCTCCCTCGCGTTCTGCGAACAGTCGGCGGGCCAGTTCGCCACGACTCCGAGAGAAGATCGCGGTAGCCACCGACGGGAATGTATTCATCAGAGGCGCAACTGCGTACCGGTTCAGCAATCGCTGGCCCTGGGTATCGGTCTCCAACCGGCGAGTCACGCCGCACTGCTCGTTCCAGAATCGGACAATCGGCTTCATCTCAAGAGCCCTCTCATAACGATGAACTTGGTGGAAACGGCAAACGAACGAACCGGAGGCCTCTTCTAACCCATGCCTCCGAGAATGCCGTCCATCTGAACCAATCCCTGATAGTCCTCGTGATGAGCAGCCAGTCCGTCATACTGCTCCCAAATATCGCCCAACCGGCTCATCAAGACCTCATGTTCGGGCCCGCGCCCGTAATGATCGATGTCGTATCCGTCGACCACAGCATGAGGCGCCAGTGAAAGGACATGCTTTCTGTAGCTTTCGCTTCCCGCTGCCGTATCGACAGATAGCAGCTCGTCGTTGTGCCCGTAGAAGAAGTGACACGGCATCCAGGCGGGAACCTTGACGCCTTCGAGATACCGCGCTTCGAGAAACTGCCGCAACGTCGCCGCAACGTCGGCTCGATCGTAAGACAACTCCTCGAAACGGTCGTACTGGATCCGAAGCTCCGGAAACAGCCCCGCCAGAAACTCATGCAGCGCTTGCCGGAAAGGCCTGCTGTCACAATCGAGCTCGTTGCGATGAAGCCCCTGAAGCACGGAAGCGCAACTCAATTCGCGGCCAAGATGCCGAGACAGGATCGGCATGAAGTTCTCCAGCTTCATGATCTGGTCAAGACGAAACAGGCCGCAGATTGTACTGAGCGACTGCAACAAGACACCGCAACCGTTGCCGGCGAACTGCGCGAGAAGCGGAATCGTACCATAGCAAGTAGTAAAGCCATGCAGCGGCAGATTGCGATCGTTCGCATAGTTCCACGCCCAGATCAACGCGTGCTTCACGTCGCTGACCGTTCGATCCAAGGTGAACGTGCCGGTCGAATGCAAATGGCCCCGGTATTCGAAAGAAAGGAGGATAGATCCCCGTCGCGTCAGGCTGCGGAAGATCAGTTGCGTTTGAGCCGCTCCCGCGCCGACCAACGGGGAAATGAAGACAACCCGCTGCGGCTGGCAAGGCGGTTTGGGCATCATCATCTTCGCGTGCAAGACTTCGTTGCCTTCCGTTGGAATGGAGTGTTCCTGAAACAGGCGAAACTTAGTGGTGCGAACAGCCATGGTAATGCTCCTCCACAGTGAGACCTCAGCGAACGCGAGCTGCATCGATAACCCCGATTCTAATTGCCGGGAATCCCGTCCGCCACTATTGGCATGGCGTTTCTAGGCTCTTCTCCCCAAACCCCGCTCGCATATCCGAAACTACCGGAAAGGGCGCCCCCCACAACGAACCGAACGACTTCTCCCCAACGAGGGCATCAACCTGTGCCTGGCGTCAGAGCCGACGCAGAAGAAGTCCGGGAAGGCAGCCGCCTCCCAGCAATCGCTGTATCCGGTGGGATGCTGGGCGCAAGAATCGGCTTCGGCTTCCAGAAGTATGGAGGCGAGGAGTCGATCCGGTCCAAGCCGCAGCCGAAATGAATGCCGTCAAGAGGACGGGGGTCAAGAGCATGGCGGTGAAGTCGCCAGAGGGCCGCGTGGACGGCCGTTTTCCGCGAATCGAACAAGACGCGTCCCAATGGGGCGAATCGGCCTGCAATTCAAGACAGCCCGATATCACATCACATCGCTAGCCGCCGCTTCGCTGCCGTGGTCAGCCTGCCCAGGCGACTTCCTGCACTGAGGATTCGCCCTGAGAAGCATCTGCGACGAACAGTCCCGGCGCCGCGTCTTCAGCACTGAGACGCTCTCGGATCGCGATGAACTCGTCCTCGCGGTTCAAGAAGGCCTTCACGATATCCGGATCGAACTGGGTTCCGCAGCCCTCGAGTAAGATGTCGCGCGCCGCCTCGTGACTGAATGCATCCTTATAGACGCGGCGGCTTGTCAGCGCGTCATAGACGTCGGCCAAAGCAACGATCCGGCCACTTAGCGGAATTTCCGTTCCCCGCAAGCCATCCGGGTAGCCTTTGCCGTCGAATCGCTCGTGATGCGTCAAGGCGATCTCCCGAGCGATCGTCAGGAATGGCGCGCCCGTGTGCGCCTTCGCTGCGGCATCAAGCGTATTCGCGCCCAGCGTCGTGTGCTGCTTCATAATCGCGAACTCTTCCGGCGTAAGCCGGCCAGGCTTCAGCAGCACTCGATCCGGAATGCCGACCTTCCCGATATCGTGCAACGGACTGGTCAAATAAAGCAGTTGCACGTATTCGCCGTCAACCGTGTCACAATACGAGTCCCAGCGGGACAGCTCGTCGCCAAGGACGCGGCAGTACTCGCGGATACGCTCCAGGTGCGTTCCGGTTTCCGAATCGCGCGATTCGGCCAGCTTCGCCAATGCAAAAATGGTAACCTCACGGCTTTCCAGGGCGAGCACGCGTTCACCCGCCCGCAATCGAACGCGAAGCTCCTGGGGCTGAAACGGCTTTGTCAGAAAATCGTCGGCGCCGGCGTCCAGGCCGCGAACGACGTTTTCCACACCACTGAAAGAAGTCAGCAAGATCACGTAGATATAGCCGCTCCACGAACGCTTTCGTATCTGTCGGCAGAACTCAACGCCGCTCATTCCGGGCATTTCCCAGTCGGAGACAACCAACCGGTACAGTCCGGTCCGCGCCAATTCCAACGCCTGACAACCGTCGTTCGCTACCGTTACCGTGTAGCCGAACTCCCCAAGTGCATTGGCAAGCAATTCGCCGGTAACACAATCGTCATCGACTACCAGGACTCGCACGGGCTTCTCTCCATCGAGATGGGATTACAGCCTGCCTCATCGCCAAGTGCCGAAACAGACTCGTCAAAACTTGACCACTCTCGCTCGAGTTGTTCCAGATGGAACGCAATTCCGGCCAGATCCTTGCGACGCGCCAGGTCTTCGATCGTCGCCGCTCGGTCTCGCAAGCCGTGCGCGGCCAGGTTCGCCGATGCCCCCTTCAACCGATGTGCGATGCTCGCAATCGAATCGGCATCCCCCACCTGCCACGCCTCCTTGAGCTTCCAGAAGTCTTCCAGAAAGCGGACCCGAAACTTATCGAGAATCCGACAGGCGAACTCCAGATTGCCCATGCACCGGGCAACCAATTCTTGCCGGTCGAATATGGCCGCCGTTGAAGCACCCCTCTGTTGATTCATAATCCAAACCTCGCCCATAAGGAGAGACGGCTCGGGAAACACGAGCCTGCTATCACTCTAGGTCAGCAGCCACACGAAGTCAAAATCCCAGTCAGCAAGTGGCAAAGTGTCATCTCCCTCGCAATTCCGGCAAGACCAACCTGATCCGGATAGCTGTCCGAATCGATCCAAACCGCGTCCGAGACCCTCTCCAGCCCCATCCAGCCGCCCTGTCCCCTACGACCGCAACGCGCCGTGGCCAACAGAGGCCCTTCATGCAACGTCGTTGACCACGTCCGCCAACGATGGTACCCTTAACCGCGCTGACGTTTTCCCAAAAAAACGACAGGCAAACCTTGCAGACACGAGGTGTATCGTGAACAAAATCGTTGCATTTGCGTCTATCGTGTTTCTCATCCATGCTGTTGCGACTGCCCTAATCGCAGCGGAGTTGCCCAATGCCTGTCCGGTTCCCCACGTGCAGGTGCTGCCGCTGCCGTACGATCAGGCTTCGTTCGAGCAACAGGGCAAAGAGCTGACACGTTACCATTTCGGCGCGTCGCTCAAGCGGCCATTCCTGTATCCAGTGAACGGCATCGCCGGACGCTCCTTGACGCGGATGGGGCATCCACGGGACCCCATCTCGCACAGCCATCACAACTCGGTCTGGATATCCCACCAGAATGTCGGAGGCGTGAATTTCTGGGAAGATCGGCCCGGCCCGCAGATCAAGTGCGAACGGATCGAGCAATACGAGGACGGAGATGCCTCGGCCTGGTTGCTCGCGGTGAACACATGGCAGGACGCCGACGGCAAGACGATCATGCTCGAACGCCGGCGGATCGAGGTCCAGCCGCACTCGCCCGAGCAATGGCTCATGCTGATCGATATGCAGTTGGGGGCCCCGGACAACGAGCCTCTGGTCCTCGGAGAGACGGCCTTCGGCATGATTGGCGTGCGCATGGCCAAGACCATCGGCGTTCACGACGGCGGCGGGCGGATTCTCAACAGCGAAGGCAGCGCCGGCGAGCCCGACATCTTTCGCAAACCGGCCCGCTGGGTCGATTACAGCGGTCCGGCCGCCCCCGGAGCGACGGGCGGCATTACTCTGATGGACCACCCGAGCAATCCGGGCCATCCGACGCCGTTCCACGTGCGAAGCGACGGTTGGATGGGCGTCTGCCTGACATTCGCCGCACCGATCACCATCGAGCCGGGCCGACCGCTGCGGTTGCGATACGGCCTATGGACGCACGCAGGCGTCCCCACTGCCGCCGAGATCGATGCCCACTGGCAACCGTTTTCCCAAACCGCCCTGCCCTCCATGCTGCGCCAGCCCGGGCGGAAATAGCCCGGCGCAAGCCCATGGCCCGGATTATTCTCCTGCGTCCTGCCCGTGGACCTCGAGCTCCACGATCCCGTTGTCGCCCAGCGGAAAACTCTCCTGGAAATCGACAAGCTTCAGCCACGTGCACTTCCGCTTCGGAAAGGCAAACACCTGCGGCTCGGCCGTATTCTTCAGTTCGATGGCAATCCTCTCGCCGTCGGAGAACTCCAGCGTGGCCCCGGTCCACGTCTTGTCCTGGCCATCGCGCCGGTGCAGGCGGAGAACCACCTGCTCCGCTTCGACTTCACGCCCGAACTCCACCATCAGCCAAACGTCCGTACGGCGAGCCGGTCGCCAGTACTTCTCCGGCGAGTAATCCCCATCGATCGCATTACGGGGAGAGTACTCCGGCCGATATCGATAGTGCGAGTTCGACGTCGCCCGCGGATACGAACGCAGATGATAGGCGTAGGCGTCCTCGTTCACCGCCAGGTTTCGCGCGGGGTTACCGGCCACATTGGAGCCGCCGCGGGCATCTTTCCCCTCTGAAAGGCCGTGAATCGGCACGGTCACCGGAAGGCTGTCGTACTGCTCGACAAACTGCTTCTGCACGCTTTGCCCGCCGAACGCGTATTGGCTGAAGTCTCCGGGCTCGAACTGCTCGCCGTCATCGATGTGCCGCAGATACTTGTCGATGTGCTCCAGTTCCAACTCGGCGTACTTCAGCCGCTTCGTTTCGAAGTACAGATAGATCTGCCGCATCTTGTCGCGATACACGTACCACGGAGTCAACCCCGAGTGGACGGCATGATTGAGCTGATCCCAGTAGTTCAGCTCCATCCAGGAACCGGCAAACGGGACATTCAGGTCAATCCAGCACGCGACCCTTTCCTTCTCTTCCCGCGAGAGTTGCACGCCGTAGTGCGACGGTTCCAGGTAATCCATCAACGGACTCGATGCGGAACCATAGGCATACGGCGGAAGCATGGCGCACGCGCTGGAGACGTGCAGCCAGTTGATGATTCCATCGCCTGCGTATTCATCGGCGCTATACCCCACGGCATCCGGATTCGGGACATTCTCCGGTTTCCCTCCGAAGTACTCAAGGTAGACCTTGTCGGCCCGCGCATCGGCCTTCCCACCTGCCCCGGCCGTCGGGATTCTTGCGTTGTAGCCGAAATCGGTCAGGTTGATATACGACTCGCTGAAAGCGCGTCCCGGGTGCCCTTTGGTGCTGGCCCCGTAAATCCGGTGCGTCAGACGCCACTTTGCGCGACTGTAGATCTCCGGATTCGTAATGGGCCGGTAGTCGCCCAGCAGGCTCAGCGGCACGTCCTTCTTGTCGGGATTCTTGTCGCCCGCATGGCACCCTATGCAGTGCTCATCCCAAATGGGTTGGATTTCTCGCGTATAACTGAACCCGCGTGGAACGTCCATTGCCTGCGGAGCGTTCGTGCCGAGGTACTTCACGGCGCGTTTTTCCGAATCGGTCAGGAACCGCTCCATCTCCTGGACCGGCTCGTCGCCCGGTGCGAAGAAAGGCTTGATCTTCTGCGGCCGCCTGGCCAAGGCCTTCGTCACGGCACGGTGCTCCATATAGGTGTCGTGTTTGTCTTCGTGGCAACCGATACACGCAAACGTCTCGCCCGGCAAGACCATGGTCCAGCTTCGCATGTTCTGCACCATGCGTCCCTTCTCGTCCAGCATCTGGAAGAGCACCGGCACGCGCGAGGGACATTCGAAACAACAGCTTCCATCCTCCTCGACGTCCACCGTGCCCAGCACGTGCTTCACGTCATAGCTGCCATTGTTGATTGCGCACGGCGATGTCTGATGGCCACCCCACGGATGCAGGCCCAGCGCCAGGGCGCCCTTGGCGCGATAGTCCAGCCCGACCACGCGTATCTTCTTCACCGTACCTGGACTGACGCCTTTCAGGCCGGGGCCGTAGTAGACATTCTGGACATAGAAACGGCCGGTGTCCTGACGCTCATCCACGGTGCTCGCCTTCTGGAACGGCGCGGAAGAATGGCTGGTCGGCACATGCTGGCCCGAGGAAATCACCGGGTCATAAATCAGCAGTTCCCGCTGCCCATTGCGATGCATCCAGTAGATGCCGAAGGCCGGACTGCCCACCTTGCCGTCCCGAATCCCCTTCAGCCCGCGGATCGGACCGCCCTCCGGCGAATAGCTAACCACGTAGTTGTCTTCATCGAGTGGATAGGGGTATTGGAACTGCTCTCCTCCAGTGCCATGAACGATGTTGCCGCCGGTCCCCAAGCTCTCCTGGTACGGATATTCTCTCTCCGGAGCAAGGTATTTCACTCCGAAGCCGGCTTGCGTTCCACTTTTCCGGTCGATCATAATCAGTTTGCCACGCTGGTCGATGTGATGCGCTCCCTCGATTGCAATGACCATGGTCGAACTCGGCACGCTTCGCGCATGAAGCAACGCCGCCGGAAACTGCGAATTGTTCCCGTAAAACTCCGCCTGGTTCGTCCCGTCCGGATTCATCACGAACAGGCTGTGCAGGTAGCCGGCCGTGCGGTCGGAGTATTCCCAGCGCGTGTAGATGACGCGCCCGTCATGCATCAGATGGGGAAACACCGTATGGCCGTGATCGACGGCAAGTCGCCGAATATAGCGTCCCTCGGCGTCGCACGTGAACAGGTTGCACACGCTCGACCACCAGCACGGGGCGGAGATCACGCAGCGGGTGGATGTGAAAATCAACTGGCCGTTTGGCAGCCACTGGGGCTCCATATCGGCCGTGCCGGTTCCGAACGTGATTTGCTGAACGCTTCGGTCTCCGAGGTCCATCCGGTAAAGGTGGAAATCGTCGCCTCCGTCGTGATCGGTCCGCCGCATCGAGAAGGCCAACGTTTTCCCGTCGTACGAAAGGCACGGATCGCGAACGACACCCTCCGGGCAGTCGAAAAGCACTTCGGTAGAGACGGCACCCTCCTCGCCAATGGTCATCCGGCAGAGTTGGGATCCCATGCGATAATCCGCACCGCACTCGCGGAAGATCGCGTCCGTAAGGTGGTCCGTCATGGCGAACATCGCCTGGGCATCGCCGAACACGAAGTGCTTGGCGTACACGAACTCACGCGGGTGTATGTTGAATACCTTCAGACGCTGCTTGCGCCGCGCCTCGCACGCCTGCAAGTAAAGGTCCTTCCATGCCGGATCCCTCCCCGGCATCTTCCCCTCTACAAGGGCGACGAGCGCCTTCTCGAAATCATCGACCGCGACGTCGCGCGCCTTCAACTCGCCCAGCACCTTTCGCACCATCCCCTGCTCAACATCGTTACCCGTCGCGGCGACAAAGCAGTCGGCCACCTTCAAACCATGGTCCTGGTACATCCAGTCGCGGTGCAGGCGAGCCACCGGATAGGGACGCGTATGACGCGTCTGAATGTCCTCCTCGCTGTATTGCTGAGAGAAGACCGACGTGGTCAAGGCAATCAGAACGCTGCACGACAGGAATATGCGATGCATGGGATGTCCTTTTACTTCTTCAAGTTCAACACGACCGGTTCGTTGGCCCCTGGGCGGACTTCAACGACAAGACCGCTGGTCTCAAACGATGTATACCTTTCCGGAATCAATGACCGTCCAAGTTCGGCCGGTCCGTCGGAGCCGGACCTTCGCGAGGGATTCTGCCCCTCGTAGCAGGCAATTCGGACCCGACGCGTTCCCACGACGGTCCCCGCGGCTTCGCCGCGCGTGACCAACTCGAAGGCGCCGTCCGGCTGGATGGCGGCCGTGGCCGGCTGGCCATATTCATGTTCGAACACCACGGCCCCGAACCGCAGCGGCTCACCTTCGTACATCACCTTGCCGGCAAGCGGCGCTAGCTCCCGGTCCTCTTTCCCGCAACCGGCCGAACTCATGGCGACCGCCGATAGCAACGCCAGGAGGAAGCCCCAAGTCGGCCGGATTCCGTGCAACCGTGAAAGCACCATCGATGTTTGCATGGCTCGGACTCTTTCAAATGATGTCACCTCTGAAACGGCGAACCGTTGTCGGACCGGAACGTACCGGCAATCGCGCAGAACACACACGAGCCGATCGACCATGGCCCTTAGTGCTCACGGCAAGCTGACCGGCTCTCCGCCAGCCACGGTTGCCAATTGCCTGTACGTCTCCAGTCGGATGCTATCGGATACAAATGTAACGCTGCCATCGGCCACCAATGCGTTCATTCCGCCGGGATGGTGGCTGCCCATGGGGAGCCAGTGGCCCGGAATGCCTTCGCCGAAGCGGTCCACGTCGACATTGATCGGATACTCGACCACCATGCAGCCGTACATGCCCATGGTCCAACTGGAGCCCAGGATCCACGGCCGCGTGTTCCCCGGCGGCGAGGCGTAGGTCCCGGTCCGATCCATCTGAACAAACTCGCCCATTGCAATCGTGTTACTCAGACCGTCCTTCACCTCGGCGATCCGGCGAGCCCAATTCATGCCGAACATGCCATTCTGCGGGCATTTCCCATCCTGCAAATCCGTGTACGGCTTCACGGTGGGATACGCGCCGCACGTGCCTCGATAGGTGACGATCGCCCCGTTGATCCAGCGCGGCGACATGTCGCGATAGACGGCCGGATGCGGCCACGAAGGACACAGGTACATCGGAATGACCGTGTACTTGTTGTCCTCGTCGTCAATCGTATCGGTCGCGCCGGTCATGTCGAGCCGGTCGTACAGGGCCTGCTGCTCCAGGTACGGAAGCAGCAACGACCAGAGTCCTGGCTTCCACCGGTTCAACGCGCCCGTATTGCCCGCAGGGAAATACTCCCGCCAGGCAGTGGCGTAGTTGTGCATGGCCAGCCCCATCTGCCGCACGTTGTTGCTGCACTGCATTCGGCGCGCCGCCTCACGCGCCGCCTGCACCGCCGGCAGAAGCAGCCCAATCAGAATGCCGATAATCGTAATGACCACAAGCAGTTCAACCAACGTGAAACCGCGGGTCTTCGATATGCGTGCGTTGAGATTGCGGCAATCCATCGGTTTCCTCGCCTTTGCCGGTTACGCTCGCCTTCGCCGAATGCAGCCAAGCAGTCCCGCCAGGACCATGGCAAGCAACACACCCGTGGACGGCTCGGGAACAACGGATACGTTGTCGACCAGGAAAGCCGTATCGCGATAGTGCCCGAAGAAACCGAAGGTCGAAAGCCCGGCCGTTTTCGAGCCATTCGATGTATTCGTATATGTCCCATCCACCACACCGCCTGTAAGAGTCACCACAAGCGATGCATCCTGGGTTCCGTAGTCCGTCCCTTCCAGCGTAAGATGGTTGATGACCGGCGTCGTATTCCAGTTCGGCGTGGTGGCAACGAGCAAACCCGTTGGCAGCCAGCTCGAACCGCTGTAGAAATTAAGCTCCGCGCCACTCGCGGTGTAATACACGGCCACGTTGGCCACGTCGCCGTTGGACGATATCCCAAGCGTCCGCTTGTTAGTGCCGCCAGGCGAAGGCAACACGGCGAAGTCGAAATCAATCTTGAAATCCGAGAGGCCAACGGCGCTGACCGTTTGATTCAGCACACCGCCATCCGTAAGCCCCGGTATCAACCTCGCACTGTAGGTTCCTTCAAGGACCGCCGGCGCGGTGGAGGCGTCGGCCACCGTCTTGTCCACCGCGTAGTTCCACGAATCGAACTTCCCAGCGGTCACCGATTCGAAATCGCCGTTCTCGATCAATCCGGCCACGGCCCCCGCGGCGCAGACAGAACACACAACGGCCGACACGATGAATACTCTCAACCTGATCATAGCAGTACCCCCTTCGTGATTTGGAGCCAATCAGAAAGCTCGGGTATCGAACTGCGCGCGACGCGCGCTTCCGGACGCCTCCAGCGGAGACGCTGTCCGAAAATGCGGACTGGCTCCCCTTTGTTGCGGTTCCTGTTTGCTGCAAACGCGAGATGGAAGGCGACTGCCCCCTTTTCCCAAAGCCCCTGCGCGTTGCCCTGCCGAGAGGTTGACTCTCCACGCAACCAATTGCAACGAGGAGAAGAGCCAATTTCTCCCTTTTCAAGGACTCGGCCTTGAACTAGCATAGATGGTTGGCTCTCGCAAAGCAATGGTTGAATTGCGCAACCCGAAGCAATTTTGCGCACGCTGAAAATACGGCAATCCGGGGACGCTTGGCTGGCTCACGGGGGCTGCCCAGCGCCAAGGAGCTTCCAGATGCCTACTCGCGATGCAATGAAAGTCCGACGACTCGTGGCAATTGCCTATCCGCTGGCCGTGCCACACATGACGATCTTCCTCCGCGGAGTCATGGACTATGGTCAAGAGCATGGGGGCTGGTCGTTAACAACCAGCCCCCCCTCGCTAATAGGCGCTGGGGAGAAGGCGCTCACCCTCGCCGACCTCCGTGGTTGGCCCGGAGACGGAGTCTTCGCCGCCATTCTCAACCAGGCCGACATCCACATGGCGCGGCGGCTGCGCATCCCGGTGCTCAACGGCGCATCGACGCTACGAGACACGGGCATCCCACGAGTCCGACCCGACCACTATGCCATGGGACGCCTGGCAGCCGAACATCTCCTCGGACGCGGATTCCAGAGACTCGCCTACTACGGACTCCAGGGCTTCTGGTTTTCCGAAGAGCGATGCCGCGGATTCGCCGAGCGAGCCCAGCAGGCGGGCGCGACGTGCGACGTGTTGCAGGTGCCCCAGGACTGCGGGCGATGGGCCAGTTGGCAGAAGCGGACCAAGCTGCTCGTCGGCTGGCTCAAACAGCTCCAGCGGCCGGTCGGGATCCTGGCCGTCCAAGACTACCGCGCCCGCGTCCTCATGGAGGAATGCGGGCGCCTGAACCTGCATATCCCCCACGATGTCGCCGTGATCGGCATGGAAGACGACCCCACGCTCTGCGAGTTCTGCCGGCCGACGCTGAGTAGCGTTGTGCGCGACTCGTGGCGGTTGGGATTCGAAACGGCCGCCGCATTGGATCGCCTGATGGACGGCCTCTCGGTACCGGACGACCTGCCGGTCGCGCCGGCCGGCGTTGTTGCTCGGCAGTCGACCGACACGATCGCCGTCGAAGATCCGCACCTGGCCGCCGCCCTTCATTTCATCCATGATCACCTGAACGAGCCATTTGGCATCGACCGGCTGGTGAAGGCCACCTCGATTTCTCGCCGCAAGCTGGAGATTCGTTTCCAGCAGATGCTCGGCTGCTCGCCCTACGACTACTTGAATCGGACGCGAATCGAACGGGCCAAGCAACTACTGGTCACTCCGGACAAGCTCAAGTTCCACAGTGTGGTCAGGGCTTGCGGATTCTCCAGCGCGGCGCAGATGCGACTTGCCTTCAAGCGAGTGACCGGCATGACGCCGCTGGAATACCGCCAGAGCGAGCGGGCCGGGAAGACACGGACGGGCGGAGGCCCATCCGGGGCTGCCCCTGGCTGAACCAGACTTTTCCTGCCGCCGCCTGCACCCACGCGCTCCCGGTTTCGCCGTGCGCCTTTGACACGCCCGCGCCGGCGGCCGATAATGGAGACGGTTGAACTGCCCCATTTTCAGGAGACATCGCATGATTTCGGTAACACGACGCAGTTTTCTTCGCTCTGGACTGGCCGCCGGCGCGGCGGTGGCCGTTCCGCTGGCATCGCACCGGGCCGTCGGCGCCAATGACGCAATTCGCCTCGGGATGATCAGTTGCGGAGGGCGAGGGGGCGAGCATCGGGCCGTATTCAGCAAGATGGCAGACGTTCGGATTGCCGGCCTTTGTGATCCCGATCGGGCCCGACTCGCCGGCGCCGCCCAGCGGTTCCCCGAGGCCAAGACGGCCACCGATCTTCGACGCTTGCTCGACGATCCCGGCATCGACGCCGTTGTCCTCGCCATGACCGTCCACTGGCACAGCCTGGCGACCATCTGGGCCGTGCAGGCAGGCAAGGACGTCTATTGCGAGAAGCCCATGTCGCACAATCTATGGGAAGCGCGGCAAGCGGTCGCCGCCGTCGAGAAGTCGGGCAGGATCTGCCAGCACGGCACCCAGCAACGTTCGGACCCCATGCAGGCGGAAATCCGGAAGTTCCTCCACGAGGAAAAGGCGCTGGGCAGGATCCTCTCGGCAAGGGTCAATCGCTACGGCGTCCGCCCGCCCATCGGCAAACGCGATACGCCGCTGCCGATTCCGGAAGACGTTGATTACAACCTGTGGCTCGGACCGGCGAAGGACGTGCCCATCTATCGCGACAAGCTACAGTACGACTGGCACTGGGACTGGAACACCGGCGCCGGCGAGATGGGCAACTGGGGCGTTCACGTCTTGGACGACATGCGAGCCAATGTCCTGCTGGACAAGGTCGTGCTGCCGCGGCGCATTTGCGGCGGCGGCGGTCGCGTTGCGTTCAACGACGCAGGCCAAACGCCCAACGTCCACTTCGTCTACTTCGACGCCGGCGTGATGCCCGTGGTGATCGGTCTGTCGAACCTTCCGGCGGAGCCAGGTTCGCGCAGCGCCTCGCCGCATCCCGGCCCGGGCAGCGGCTACATTGCCTACTGCGAGGGCGGCCGGCTGGAAGGCCAACGCGGCAGGGCCGTCGCCTTCGATCGCGAGGGCAAAGAAATCCGCCGATTCTCCGGCAATAGCGGCAACGTCATCCACCAGCAGAACTTCATCGACGCCCTGCGCGCCCGCGACGCGTCCCTGCTCAACTCGCCCATTTGCGTCGGCAGCGATACGACCGGCTGGTGCCACCTGGCCAATATCATGGCCCGGGCCGGCGGCCGGTTCTCGGCGGCCGAGGCCGCGCGGGTCGAAGAGCCTTCGGGCTTATGGAAAGGGCTGGTCGGCGAGATGGGCGACCTGCTCCGCGCCCACGGCATGGGCCTGGAAGACGAAGCCATCCGCTTCACGTCCCTGCTGACCGTCGATCCGGAAACAGAACGCTTCTCCGGCGATGGGGCCGACGCTGCCAACGGCTTCCTGAAGCGGGAATACCGCGAGCCTTTTGTCGTGCCGCAGATCGTTTAGGACGAGGGATCTGCCACTTCCAGTTGGAGTGCCGGATAAGACCGGAAAGCGAAGACTGCCTGAAGAGATCGCCTGGATTACGCACAGTCCGAATGTCGCCAAGCATCATGGCCACCGGCCGGGCAAGCCGGCCGGTGGCCTCTTTCCAGGGTGTAAGTCCGTTCCTGCGGCCCATCGGCCGGAATCGCCAAAAATCCGATTCCAGATGCCTCGCTTCGTTGGTATAATGGCGGGATTGGCATCGTCGATTTCTCCAAACGTTCGCCTTATGAAGAAGCTTCTCCTTGTCATCCTGGTCCTTGTGCTGGTGGGCGGGCTGCTTGCCGCCGGCGGCGTGAAACTGGCCGCCGTATGGAAGGCACGGAATCAGCCCAAGTTCACCGAAGTCGAGGTCGCCCGCGGCGATATCGTCGCCGTGGTCAACTCGACCGGCACGATCCAGCCGGTGCTTCGCGTGTCGATCGGTACCTTCGTCTCGGGCCCCATCAGCCAGTTGTCGGCCGACTTCAACGACCGGGTGAAGAAGGGCCAGCTCCTGGCGCGCATCGACCCGAGAATCTATGAGGCCGCCGTTGCTCGCGATGAGGCTGCTCTGGCTACGGCCAAGGCCGAAATGGCGCGCGTCATCGCGCTTAGGCAGCAGGCCATCAACGACGAAAAACGCGCCGAACAACTCCGCGAAATCAATCCCGAATACCTCGCCGATTCCGTTATGGACCAGTATCGCTTCCAGCGACAGTCCTTCGATGCCCAGCTCCGCGTGGCCGAAGCATCGATCAAGCAGGCGGAGGCGATGCTCGAAAACTCGCAGGCGAACCTCGGCTATACCGAAATCCGTTCGCCGGTGGATGGCATCGTCATCGACCGGAAGATCGACGAAGGTCAAACGCTCGCAGCCCAGTTCTCCACACCGGAGTTGTTCGTCGTCGCGCCCGACATGGACAAGGAGATGAACATCTACGCCTCGGTCGACGAGGCCGATATCGGCCTGATCCGCGAAGCCCAGAAGCGGGAGGCCGTCGTCGAGTTCACCGTCGACTCGTACCCCGCCGACCTGTTCAAGGGCCGTATCGACCAGATCCGCCTGAACCCAACGACCACGGAGACCGTCGTCACGTACCCGGTCGTCATCAAGGCGCCGAACCCCGACATGAAACTGCTGCCCGGCATGACAGCCAGCCTTTCCTTCCAGGTCGGACAGCGGAAAGACGTGCTGAAGATTCCCAACGCCGCGTTGCGGTTCTACCCCAAACCCGAGCACGTCCATCCCGACGACCGCGACATTCTCGAAGGCGCCGGGTCGGACGAGTTGGACGAAGAGGACGCCGAGACCACTCGCGATAACCGGTCGGCGTCGGAAAAGGCCGAGGACGGGCGACAGCGATCCTGCCGCCACGTCTGGATTGTCCAGGACAACCTGCTCCGAGCCGTGCCCGTAACGACAGGCCTGAGCGACTACCAATTTACCGAACTGGTCGAAGGCGAGTTGAAAGAAGGCCAGAAGCTGGTCACACGCGTGGAAGCCCCCTAGCCCAATGCACCTGCTGACGACAATTCGAATCGCCTTGCGGGCCCTGCGCAAGAACAAGATGCGCGCCGGCCTGACCATCCTGGGCGTTGTGATCGGCATTGCCGCCGTCACGGCCATGGTCTCCATCGGCCAGAGCGCCAGCAAACTGGTGCAAGATCAGTTCGAGTCGCTCGGCACCAACGTCATCGTGGTCTTCTCCAGCAGCCAGCGGCACGGCCCGGTCCGCCACGGCCATGGAACGGCGCCGTCGCTGAAGGCCGACGACAGTGAGGCCCTCGCCAAGGAATGCCCGGCCGTGCTCGCGTCGTCGCCTATCGTCGGCGCCGGCGGGCAGATTATCTACGGCAATACGAACTGGCGACCGCGCGAAATGGTCGGCGTCGGAACCGAGTATCTTACGGTCCGCAACTGGTCGCTGCGGCATGGCGGCTTCTTCACCCAGCGCGATATCGACTCGGCGGCCAAGGTCTGCGTGATCGGCCATACGCTCGTGGCGAAACTGTTCCAAACCACCAATCCGCTGAACGAGACAATCCGGATTGCCAACATCCCGTTCCGAATCATCGGAATCCTGGAGCCCAAGGGCGCCAACCTGGTGGGCGAAGACCAGGACAACATCATCATGATGCCCCACACAACCGTCGCCAAACGTCTGCGACGCCGGTCGTTCGACACGGTCGATGTGATTCTCGTCTCCGCCCGATCGGTCGATCAGATGGCCGAGGCCGAGAACCAGATCCAGCAACTGCTGCTCGAACGCCATCGCATCGGCCCCGGCGAACCGCCCGATTTCGAGGTGAAGAATACAACCGAAATCGCCAACGTGCTCGGCATCATCACCGGCACGATGACCCTGCTGCTTTCGTCCATCGCAGGTATTTCGCTGGTGGTGGGCGGCGTGGGCATTATGAACATCATGCTCGTTTCGGTAACCGAACGCACGCGCGAGATCGGCATCCGTATGGCCGTCGGGGCCCGCGGCCGCGATATCCTGCAGCAATTTCTGATCGAGTCGGTCCTGCTGGCCATGATCGGCGGACTCATCGGATTCGCCCTGGGCGTAGGCTCGTCCATGGCCATTACCGCTGTAATTAATAGCCTGATCGAAACCGTCCAGTGGCCCACGGTCGTCTCGATTCCGGCCGCCGTGCTGGCCATCGCCTTTTCGGGCGCGGTCGGGATCGCCTTCGGGTTCTACCCGGCCTGGCGCGCCTCGAAACTCGATCCGATCGAGGCGCTGCGCTATGAATAACCCTGCAAACTGCTCCTAAGTTCAATGCCGCTCATTACGCTTGACGATGTCTGGAAGGTGTACGACCTTGGCGAGGTCACAGTCGAGGCGTTGCGCGGCGTGTCGCTCAGGATTGAGTCGGGCGAATACGTGGCCCTGATGGGACCCTCGGGCTCCGGCAAGTCCACGCTGATGAACACGCTCGGCTGCCTCGACCGGCCGACGCAGGGAAGCTACCTGCTGGGCGACGAAGAGGTGACCGACATGTCGCGTAACGGCCGCGCCCGGCTGCGGAATCGCAAGATCGGCTTCGTCTTTCAGAGTTTCAACCTCCTGGCGAGGACCAGCGCGCTGGAGAATGTCGAATTGCCCCTGCTCTACTCGCCGGGTGTGTCGGCCGCCCAGCGGCGTCGCCGCGCCATCGAATCGCTGGAGATGGTCGGGCTGGGCGACCGGCTGAAACATCATCCCGGCCAGCTCTCCGGCGGACAGCAGCAGCGGGTGGCCATCGCTCGGGCGCTGGTCAACCGCCCGGCGATTCTCATGGCGGACGAGCCGACCGGCAACCTCGACACGAAGACCAGCGGCGAGGTGATCCAACTGCTCCGCTCGTTGAACGAAGAGGCCGGCATTACCATCATCCTCGTAACGCACGACCAGGAGATCGGCCGCCACGCCAAGCGCACCCTCGTGCTGCGCGACGGCCAGATCATCGAGGACACCACCGACTTCGCCGCCGTCCTCCGCGCCATGCACCTTGGCGGGCTCGCCCCGCCCCCCATGCACGTCCCCCCGCACGCATCCGACTCGCCCGCCCAAACCGCAACCGGCACCGTCCCTGAAGGGACCAGCTCGTTCCGCCGTCCCTGAAAGCGACCAACTCGCAAAGGCGCAGCCGTGGGAATCCGCCTCCACGATAATCGCCAGCCCTGAAAGGACGGAACCTAATCCGTGATTCGGTCCAGGAGGCTCGCCCTTCAGAGCTTCAGGTGCACAGGGAATTCGCTACTGTCGGGGTTTTCTGGCATGATTTCTTCGGAAGCCCGTAACCGTTCACAGGGGACTGTCCCAGTTTTCGCGGCATATGGGGCAGTTTGCCCCACCGGCCACTGCTACAAGCCGCGACATGGGACCGTCCCCCTCGTATGCAGTGGAGAAAACGGCCTGCGCCGCCGACCCGTGAACAGCTACGCAAGCCCTTACCCGAGTCTGCGCTGTCTGCTAAACTTGGAACGGTGGGGATTCGTGTCACACACCATGTCGAAGTCGGGTCCAGCGGGAGATAACCTGATGGTGCGAATGACAATCGAGATACCCGAAGGCGCATTGGCGGCCATGCGGAAGGACCCTTCCGGTTTCGCTACCGACCTTCGGCTTGCCGCAGCCGTAAAGTGGTATGAATTGCGACTTGTTTCGCAAGCTCGTGCCGCCGAAATTGCCGGTATCTCGCGAAGCGAGTTCCTGCATGCTCTTAGCCGGCTTGGTACGACCCCATTTCAGTACAATGCCGACGAGATCATTGCGGAGGCAACCGGTGAATGAGTTCTGGGTGGTCAATGCATCGCCGATCATTGTCTTGGCAAAGGCAGGCCTCAATCATCTGCTGGACATAATACCCGATGAAGTATTGGCAGCAGACGGATTCGCCGCCATCCGTGCCGCAGGTCTATACTTGGATACGGCAACCATCGCGGCTGCTCTGCATTCCGTCGGTGAAGCGTGACCTTGCTTGTGGCTATACGGCACGAATACGACTATCCCGGATTATTCACGATAGGTAGGGTGGGTCAAACAAGCCGCTTCCTTGGTGGGTCATCGGTCGCCGGTGTCGGCGTTTTTCCAAGCGGCGGGTTGGAAATCAGCTCGGTTGCGGCTTGTGCCGACCCACCAATGATTTACGCGACCTTGACCCACCCTACGTAGATGAATAATCCGGGTTATTGGAAAAAGGCCACCAAAGCAACCATGCCCTGAAAGGGCGGCACCCCTGGCGGAAGATTGCCCGCCCATCCGTCCGCCTGCGCCGATCCGGGAAACACGCCGCATTCACGTCGAACACGCCAGGCAAATTCGATTACGTGTCACCGCCGCGCTGAACACAAGCACCAACGACGCGACAACTCCGAACAAGCGCGGGCCGCCACCCTTTCGCCACCGTGCCGGCTCGTCCGGCCGGAGCGGTGGTCGGTGAGCTACCGTGCCGCGGCCAAGATTTCCTATCCACCCTGCGAATCGCGGCCGCCGGAGGCGGCCGCGATTCGCAGGGTGGATATTCGGATGAGCCCTGCCTGTGTAGCCAACTGACCATGGCCCCGGCGGGACAAGCCTGGGCTGTCAAAAAGTTGGGGTTGACACGGTGTTTGGATAGTGCGATTTTATTCCTTCCGCCCGCCGCCAATCCAAAAGTCGCTTGTTACAGTACGATTTCGACTCCCACACGCCGCGCACCACCGGCCACTGATCCGCGCCTATTCGCCGTAGGCGATTCGCACCGTAGCCAGGGGTTTCTTTACCCCTGGAAACCATACGCACCACCCCACGTCCCCGTTTATTGCCGGTTTGTTCCGCCGCCGCAGGCGGCGGAACAAACCGGCAAACCGGTTGGAACACCCGCGATGTTTTTGCCGCCTGCGGCGGCAAAAACATCGCGGGAATGTGTTGGGGAATGTGGTGCGGCCATGGGGCCTGGGGTAAAGAAACCCCAGGCTACGGTGCTGATCGCCTACGGCGAAAACGCCGGGGGCGGTGCCTGAACACGCCACGCCCGGCCCCTTTTTCCTCCCTGTTACATCGGGCACGTTCAAGTCTGGATCAAAGACACAATCCAACCCGACACTCAGCTTGCGCGGCTAGAAGACCTATCGGACCCCAGAACGGGAACAAACCTTGCGCAAACCCAAATCGCCGCAACCCCAACTTTTTGACAGCCCAAGGACAAGCCCACACGGTAGCCTTCTTCGTGCCCCCACCGCCTGCGCCAAGCGGGAATACAAACTCGCCTCGCCCAGATCAGCAGCGCATGGCCCAAATCCAATCCGGCAGCCCCACGCCAAGGGCCTTCTCGATCCGCGTGAAATCATCATCGTCCATGCCACCGCTCCTGCCAGATGGTCCCCCTGACCCGACCAACGAAGTCCGCCTCCACGCGACGTTCACCGGACCGAGCCGGGGTGTTGTCCAGGGCCTTCGCCCTTCTCGATGCGTGGATAGTGCGACAGTTCAATGCCAATGCCGAGTTCTCCGGCAAGCCGAAGGAACTCGGGCGGGAAGTAGTCGCATTGCGCGAACACCCCTTCGCCAAGTTGAGAGGAATACGGGAAATCCAGCCGAATGTCGCTGATCGCGTGCGTTGCCGTCAGGCTACGCAGTACCGCTTCATGCTCGCGAAGGAACGCGTGAGCATCCTCAATACACCGTCACGACCTTGATGAGTGGCCGGGACGGGTAGCTGCACTGAACGTGCAGCGGGTGGCCGCCACGGGTGCCCCCCAAGACCAAGCAGCTTGGCCCATACTTGTCGTCGGGATAGTCCTCAACCAACTCGCTTCGATTGGCAAGTGCCTCTTCCAGTTCGGCGGTGCTGATGTCCCGTATGATCATCTGATCCGCCGCGCAGCGATCTTCAGCCGGATGTCCTCGAGCAATGCCATGGGAGTAAGATACCGCAACAGGCCTCCGTGGTCAAGCTGTCCGCCACAGCGAAAAGCAAGCGGCCACGAAACCAATTGCGTACGCGACCAACATGAACACTCGCCCGACCGATGGTGTACGTGCGACGGCGAATGAGTTGTCAAACACGGCAATCATCAGTACTACGACAGCAAGCGACAGGGCAACGCGGCTACCCCATCCTGGTTCACGCACACAAGCGGCCGGAGTTCGATCAGTATTCTCGAAAGGTTCGCCCATGTCTGTTAATGCCGTGGGTGGGAAAACGCTCGTTCACTGTAATTCCAAAAAGTCCTTGACGAGAATATTACATCAGAATATGGAGGGAAGTAGCCCACGTCAAGGATGACGTCTCTCGAAAGCTCTCCCAAAGAGCTTCGCTGAGTGGGGCCAATGGATCGCACCTCGACATTACGTGTCCTTGAGTTCCTCAGGGACAAGAAAGAGCCGATTCGCCACCTTGGCCAGCGCCAGCCTCTCCCGCCTGTTCAACGGCAGCGTGTTCTGGCGAATCGTGAATCAAGCGATCTCCGAATTGCTCTTGATAATGCATGAGATATGCTACAAGTTTCGCTGGATCGTGCTCACAACTGGCCGAAATGAGATGCCGAATTTCGCGGATTTCGGCAATGGCCGGGTCAGGAATTGTCGGACTCATGATCGACTCCAAGGAGTTCCAGTGGCGTTACCAGGGCAGGAACAAATAGACCAAGCATAGTATTAACTCTGCGAATGTGCCCAAACTTGTTGGCGTTGGCGAGATGCGAACAGTTCCAGGTAACCAAGAAATCGCACTTATGAAAAGACGCGACGGCCAAATGGAGGGCATCTCCCGCAGGGTCCGCTGGCATAACCTTCTGTTGCACATAGGTCGTCACAATGTCTGTGATCGCAGGCTCAATCGGCAACAACGGCAAGTGTTGAACCAAGGACAACCGTTCGGCACTTCGTTCGGGAACGCCCGCCGACAGTTCACTGATGACTGCCACACTGGTCACTAATTCGTACTTGGCCGGTTCCTCGTTCCACCACTGTCGAGTCCACTCGCGGCGTGCGACAACATCCGGAGTCGTTCGCAATTCGAAGTAGAAACTCGGAATGGAAGTCTCGACGTACACTCGTGGCTTTTGCATCATTTCACTATACCATGTGTGGCCAACTGTGGCACGAGAAACCGACCTTTCGGCGGCAGTCCAATACGGCACACCTGTACACGTCTTTGACTATAGCAAATTGGCCCCAGTTTGCAAGTCAAAGAATCGGGCCACGGGGAAGAGTTCTCAGTGACGCGATGACGCGGGGAAATCGAAGGGCCAAGTTCGAAGTTCGAAGATGGCGACTCGGGCAGGCTCCGGGAAGCCCTTCAGTCGTGTGCGGGAGCAACCCGCCGTTTCGTGGCGCGACGCAGTTGCTATATTGGGCAATATCGGCAAGGTCGCGAATACAGCGAAACCTTGCGGGTCACGTAAGCCGTAACGGCGCAACTTTAACGCCTGTAACGATTCTGGCGATTGTAACGGCACTTTCGCACATCAGTTGGCCGAACATAGAGGTATGGATCGCCATTCCCGCGCGCTTCTTCTGGTTATTCTGTTCGGTTCGCTGACCCCGTGGGCCACGATGCCTGCCCATGCGCAACAGCCGTGGAGCGTCATCCTGCCCGAACAGCGGCATATGCAGGTGCGGGATCCGGCCCGACTTCCCGGTCGGCAGTTCTCGGACATGCCCGCGCCACGCACCGTGACCGCGATGGCGCCAGCCGACGCGCCACCCCAGAACCTGTCGTTGGACGAGGCAATCCAAGTCGGCCTAAACAACTCCGAGGTGATCCGCGTTTTGGGCGGCTCGAGCGGGCGAACCATCTACGATCCGGCCGTGGCCAATACCCAGATCGACGTGGCCCAGGGCCGGTTCGACCCGACCCTCGATTCGGACAACAACTTCTACCGAAACCAGAAGCCAAGCGAGTCGTTCGATCCCGGCGATCCGTCGCGCGTCATCATCACCGGCCCCGCCGGGCACGAGTACCGCAACCAGACGGGCGTCTACAAGGTAGGCCCGACCGGCGCCACCGCAGGCGTGGGCGTGGTGACCGACCCGAACCGGTACGGCGTAGCCGGTCTGCCGCTGAATCCCCGCACCGCCTCGTCGGTCGAGATGAGCCTGACACAGCCGCTGCTGCAAGGAGGCGGCTGGAGCACGAACTTGGCGCCCATCGAGATCGCACGCATCGATACCGAACGGTCGTTCTTCCAGATGAAGGACGCCGTACAGGAGATGGTTCGCGGCGTGATCGAGGCCTACTGGGCGCTGGTGGCGGCACGAACCGACGTTTGGGCGCGTCAGCAGCAGGTTGAGCAGACCGAGTATGCCCTGAAAGTGGCCGAGGCGAACCTCGCCACCGGTTTCGCTTCGCTGGCCGATGTGGCCCAGTCGCGTTCGGCCCTGGCCGACTTCCGCGCGTCGTTGATCACGGCCAAGGCAACCGTTCTGGCGCGCGAAGCGACGCTGCGAAACATCCTGGGGCTGCCACCGTCGGCAGCGGCGCAGATCGTACCGGTCACACCACCATCGAAGCAGGAGATGGAGGTCGACTGGCAAACGGTACTCGACGTAGCGGCCATCCGCCGGCCCGACCTGGTCGAGTGGAAGCTGGTCCTGGAGGCCGAGCAGCAGCGGAGGATCATGCGTCGCAACGAGACGCTGCCCCAGTTGGACGCCGTGGCCGTCTATCGTTGGAATGGCCTGGAGGGCCGCACGCCTGACCGCGAAATCATATCGACCCAAGCCGGCCAGTACACCGAATGGCAGCTCGGCGTGAACTTCTCGATCCCCCTGGGCCAGCGGGCCGCCCGGGCGCGGCTCCGTGAGGAAGAGTTGGTCACCCGCCGCGTCCAGGCCCAACTGGAGCAGGCCTACCATAGCGCCGCGCACGAACTGGCCGCCTGCTACCGCAACCTCGCACAATACTACGAGCAGTATCGCGCCTACCAGGACAGCCGCGCCGCCTCGCAACAGAACCTCGACGCCCAGATGGCCGTCTTCTCCGTCAACCTATCGCGCCAGGGCGAACGGGCCATCTACCTGAACGTATTGCAGGCAATCACGGCCTGGGGCAACGCCGTCAGCGCCGAGGCAAATGCCCTGACCGCCTACAACACCGAACTGGCAACCCTGGAGCGGCAGACAGGCATTATCCTGGAAGCGCACGGCATCCGATTTGCCGAGGAGCGTTACGCATCGATCGGACCGATGGGCCGCCTGTTCGCCGATCGCTGCTATCCGCGCGACTACCGCCCCGGTCCGAACGAGCCGCGTTATCCCGATTCCGATCAGCCGTCCGAAAGCGCATTCGAGCTGGACCGCCCCGTCCGTCAACCGCAACGACGCCTGCCGGCGGAAGCACCCCCGCTCGAACCCGAAGCCCGCAGTCCCATCCTACCGCGGTTCTGGTAATCGGGCAACAGAGACTTTCCGGCTTAGACACTGATACAAGACGCTGCAAGAAAGGGCCACCGGCCGGCTCGCCCGGCCGGAGCCATGGTCAGCAAGCTACACGAGGCCGCACCACCAAAAGCCTTTCTTTCCGGGCGTTGCTGCCGCCTTCGGCGGCAGCAACGCCCGGAAAGAAAGTCGCTCAGGAGCAACGCCATTGGCCAACAGACCACCGCTGCGGGCCAGACGAGCTGGCCGGTGGCGACTCCACTGTCCTCACCAACGCCGATTTCAATGCTTCTTCCTGGTATCCTAAGCCAGGTAGTCTCAACAATCTCGCCCCGTGCAGCCGTACGTCATAGCGAACCATACAACCGTCACGGCCGGCGCACCATCACAATCATCCACGAAATGCCGGAATACTGAGCTTGGCATCGGGGCGGTGGGACTTTCTCCGTTCTGCTTTGGAGAAATCGTACGATTCTTTCATAGCCTATTCCGCGTACTGGCGTATTTCGGTTTGGTGCTCGTTATCGGATATTTCTTCGCAGTACACCGAGAACCCGTGGCACATGAATATCTACCCACGGTTTTGCATTTGGCTCCACTTCAAGTGATTCGAGTTTTGGGATTGCGTCCGTTGCATCCGGCATTTGCTCCAAGGCATTGACCGCCATCCATCGGCGTTCCCAATAGCCTT
Source organism: Thermoguttaceae bacterium (assembly GCA_040772845.1). GTDB lineage: Bacteria > Planctomycetota > Planctomycetia > Pirellulales > Thermoguttaceae > PWXP01. The sequence goes on along the minus strand of JAXGXG010000001.1, from coordinate 135,920 downwards.
CGAGCAAATCGCCACTTAGGTCATCTTCCGGTGGATCGAGCCATTTCGTCACAAAGTCGAAATATCGAGATTTTGACTCAGCGTCCACAAATGCATAAAGTGCGCAAGCGACTGTGATTTTCTCATCGACCTCAGCGTACGAATGATCGTCATTCGGTGGCACGTTGGCGCCGTCAAGAGCTTCGTATCGCTTGATCAGCACCGTTATGGCCGCTTCGGTGTCGTAACCAATCGCATTGAGCGCGTCGACGATGTAAATCCGAACAACTTCGTCAGATTCCTCGCCTAGGCGTGCGAGTAATTCCTCACCGGCAGGCTTTGCAGTTTCACCAATTTCGCCAATCACGTACGCGGCACGAATCCGTACAGAATGGTTACTATGCGTTAGCGCATCACACAAAGAGCCGCGGGCAACGTCGAAATTGTCGCGGAACACCTTAACCTGTTCCGCGTCGGGAAGCCACATCCCCATTTCGCCCCAACCAGCAATGAATCCTTCAGGCGATTGAGTAGGTGGGTGCGGCGGCAAACTCGCGCCGTCGCATCCGACAAGTAACATGCTCAAGATCGCGAAACATAGGGTGAGTCTCATGCTTAACCCGATAACTTGCGATTCTACCTTGATTCCCCTTTCCCAGAGGGGCCATCCTACGAACCATGATCCTAGCCCGTCCAGAGGGCCGCGGCAAGCGGCTCTGGAAGAATTCTCACGCCTCGGCAGCCGGGCGACCCGCGCGCAGTTGACAGAAACGCAGGCAATGCGTTTTGCATGTCCACCCAACAACGGAGAATGTAAGGATAGGCAAAGCGACCCCCTCTTTGTACTCGTGCTCAGCCGCAGCGGTGACAGGTAATCGTAATCGAGGGATTGCCACAGGCACGTTCGTAGCTGGCCAGTCATGGGACCGGCTGGGACAAGCGAGAGCGGGGAAGAAGGGTGCGCGTGGAGCAGGTGTTTGGTAGCTGACCAGTCACGGTTCCGCCGGGGCGAGCCCGACGGTGATTAGTTTCACACCAAGCGATTGCACAGGTCAAGCGTGCCAGACAATGCTGCCGCGCGCACCAAAGAACCTGCAAAACCAAGCTCGCGCAATGCACTTTGCACGTCAAAGATGAACAGGAGGTAGCAAAGGAAACAGAGAAGGGAGGCCGTTGACGGCCTTGCCCATCGGCCATTCCTACCCCTCAGTCAACGTAATGACTTGATTACACACTTCGTTGATAGTGTCCCAGCCCCAGAGTGGAAAATGCCTGCCCACGAGTGGTCGAGGTTACATGCCAGAACGTCTCGGATCACGTGGCGGGGGGCGAGCTAATCATCCTGTAAGACGTCTCCCCGCTCGCGTGCATCCGTCTGTTCTGCCTTCGTGCCGGGGTCGATGATTCGATCTGTCACCTGAGCTCTGCGATCATTGAACATTGCAGCCAATTTGCGAACATCATGGCCTGCGGCACTCGACATTTCTTTTCGCACGCGGCGCACTTCGCTGTAGCTATCCATTGTCAATTCTTTCGTTCAATAGTTCCAGCGGCGTTACCAACGCCGGATTGCCCAATCCTAATATACCATTGACTCGCCGAATATGCGCGAACTTATTGGCGTTTGCGATGTGTTGGCAGTTCCAGGTGACGAGGAAGTGGCAGCGATGAAACGAAGCGATTGCCAAGTGAAAGGCATCACCACCAGGATCGTTTGGCATCACGTGTCGAGCCATGTACACTTCTACTGCTTCGATCACGGCATCGTTGACATCCAGCAAAGGGAGACGTGATACCAATGCCAGCATGTCGTCCTTCTTCGGGAACTCGCCGGCCCTGAGTTCCGTTTCCACCGCAAGACTCGTCACGAGTTCGTCAGTTCCTGACAGTGCAGCGTCGAGCCATCAGCGCGACCAATGCTCACGAGCCACCATTTCCGGCTCGGGGCGAGCGTTGAAGTAGAAGCTGATAACCGTTGTTTCAATGTAGATTCGTGCCATCGCGTGAGACCCAAGGTTCCGTGGCAAAATGTTATTCTACCCCGATCACCCTTTCCAGAAAGGGCCACCCCAGGAACCACAATCCTAGCCCGTCCAGAGGGCCCGGGCAAGCGGTTCTGGCCAAATTCCCACGCCTCGGTAGCCGGGAGACCAGCGTGCAGTGAACAGAACACGCTCAACGCGCTTCGCATGTCCACTCAACAACGGAGAGTGCGCAAACAGGCAAAGCTTCCCCCCTCTTCATGCCCGTGCTCAACCGCAGTGGTAATCGTAATCGAGGAACTGCCAGGGGCACCTTAGATAGCTGACCAGTCATGAGACCGGCTGGGGCAAGCGAGAGCGGGGAACGAATGCGCGCGGAGCGGGTGCTTCGTAGCTGACCAGTCATGGTTCCGCTGGGACAAGCCCAGCGGGGAAGGAATGCGAGCGGAGCGGGTGCTTGTAGCTGACCAGTCATGGTTCCGCTGGGACAAGCCCAGCGGGGAAGGAAAGTCGCTCACAACCTTGCCCTCTGTCGGCTCGTACACATCGGTCAACGTGATGACCTGGTTGCATACGTTGCAGGTGGTGTGTCGATGGCTAAACACAGAAGTCCAGGAAGCGAACGCTTGCGTCAGCCGCGGTCTTTAGGACGTCGACTGGGCGCCGTTGTTCTGCGGTGCTCCTGAAGCGGGTCGACAACATCCACGAAAGGGAAGCGGTTGAAGTCCGTATCCCGTGTGTAAATCGTCTTGATCCCGTGCTCCCGCATCAGAATCGCAGTGTGAGCATCAAAAACAAGATTGCCGCGTATGTCCGGAAGCTCGGAGAACACCTCGTCGGCCACCTGCCTATGGCGTTCCGTCGCCACAAGCAGCGAGATGCTTGGCGACGCGAGCGTGGCTTCCACGAATGACCATGCTTCGGCCACCGACAGCGGCTTGCGAAAGACATTTGGATGGGTGGCAACTCGCAGGAACTCATAAACAACACCCCACGTCAGATGCCACGGTAAGGATTGGCGGCGCCACGCATCCAAACGCTTCCGGCAGGGTGCATGGTCGGGCGAATCCCGATCCGCTGCGTAGAGCAGAATGTCTGTGTCGACGACGAACACGGTCAGCGCTCCATGATCTCGTATAGTGCGTCGCGATTCGCGATGTTGACGCGTGCGCCGCCTGTACCGAACTCCGGCAGTGGCGGCAGTTCAACCTTCGTATCGCTCGGTTGTAGCAGAGCGCGAAGAGCGGCCTCAACCAGTTCGGACATCGTCCGCCCCTGTCGCGCCGCTTCCCGCTTGAGGCGTCCCATGGTCACGTCACTTATGTTTAGCGTTGTCTTCATATGGTTTACCATACTACACGTATGGCTGTATGTCAACCGTCATTTCTTCTGTGCCGATCGATTGGTAGCTGACCAGTCACGGTTCCGCCGGGGCGATCCCGACGGTGATAAGTTTCACACCAAGCGATTGCCCGGGACAAGCGTGCCAGACAATGCTGCCGCACGCACCAAAGAACCTGCAAAACCAAGCTCGCGCAATGCGGTTTCCAGAAAGCCGACCAGCAGCTTGCCTACGTTCCAGAAGTCCGATTAGCCATACTTATCGGGCCAACGGGCGAGGATGAAGCGTGAATATGCAGCATACCAAGGTTCAGAATGCAGGCCTACCCCCGGCCTTCGAATGCCGACATTGACATCGGCTCACCCGAGTGATAGCATGATTCGGTGGCAAATGCATCAGGCATTTCGCCTGAGGAAACTTGAAGGGACAAGTCATGTCCGTTGCAGAGCAAGCCAAGCGTTTCTACGAATCCCGCCTTCGCGTGGAACTTGAAGCCAAGCACCGTGACCGGTTTGTGGCCATCGAGCCGATATCGGAGTCGTTTTTTCTGGGCAATGAATTCATCGACGCGGCAATGGCCGCCAAGAATGCCTATCCTGATCGGAAGTCATTTGTTATTCGTGTCGGCCATGAAGCTGCATTTCACATTGGAGGGTTCGCGTCGTGATCGGGAAAGTCGACAAGCGCAACCGTGCCCTGATCGACCTTGAAGTGCGGCAGATTCCGAACTCACAAGCGACCAGCGTGACAGTGTGGAAGGAATTGACGATCGACTGACCTGATGAACGCCTGGCCCTCACGGGCTGCTAGGCGGCACGTCCGAGTGGCCCCCAGTAGTGCCATGGCGGTCTTGGTTCAGACCGTCCTTTGGTCTGCGATTCCCCCTACACCTGAGAAACAGGAACGGCGATGCGATGAGCAGGCCCCAGAAAGAGACGTGCGCCGCAAAGCGCTGGCGCTTCAGTCCACGGCTTTGTTCGTCGGATTTCTGCGTCACCAAAACGCATTGACGCCAAAGCAAAACACCAATGCCGATGCGGCAAGTTGTGGAAGGTAGCGTGTATCCATTGTACGGGCAAAAGCCCAGCCAGTCGCAACAATGCCAATCAATCCCGGAATAAACAACATGTGCGGGCAATTTTCCATTGCCGCACGGTCAAACTGGTAGTAGGCGAGTACCAACAGCCCCAAAACGGGCCAAGTCCAGAACCAGTAAATGAGAAATCGGCGTTGCTTCATTCGGGAAAACCGCTCGAACGCCTTGGCCCCATGGGTACGACGCCCCTCGACGACTTGCGTTCCACAAGAACAACAGAACCGAGTAGCAAGTACGCGGCGAGTAAACCGAGAGATGTCCGTATTGCAGTTGGGACAAATAAGGGCGTAACGTTTTGATTTACGCTCGCCCCAAATCAACGGTGCGAGAAGGAATCCAACCGATGGAAACATAAGCGTCAAAGGTAGAAGGTCCGCGAATATTTTCCCTGCGTGTTGCCGCGCGAACTCCACCAACCAGTCGCGACAGTAACCGACCAGTGCAAAGTACGCAAACATAGCGAGGATTCCGACGCCTGCGGCAGGAAGAAGTGTCCAAGCTCGCTTCTTCGACAAGTCGTTAATGTCTGCAGCCGATAGCATCACTAGAGTAGGTCCCTGATCCGACGAACTTCCTATTCCAGCCCAATCCCCCTTTTCCCGGAGAGGCCATCCACAAACCACAATCCTAGCCCGTCCAGAGGGCCCAGACAAGCGGTTCTGACAGAATTCTCACGCCTCGGCAGCCGCACGACCAGCGCGCAGTTGACAGAAACGCGATCAATGCGCCTTGCATGTCCACCCAACGACGGAGACTGTAACGATAGGCAACGCGTCCCCCTCTTCGTACTCGTGCTCAGTCGTGGCGGGGACAGGCAATCGTGATCGAGGGGCTGCCGGGTGCAGCAGCGGACTTGCATTTCACGGAAGGGCCACCGGCGAGCTTGTCCCGCCCGCAGCCGTGGTCATCCAGCTAGCCTTGGACCACAAGCCCTGTTCTCGCCACGCTACCGTGTATTTCGCCTGCGGCGCAATGTGGCAAGAGCCATCAGAACGAGAGTCGCCAGCACGACCATTGAAGACGGTTCGGGGACGATTGAGATTTCGATGTTGTCGAAACGACTGGTGCCGACATACTGGCTGCCCCCGACGCCATCGGTGAAGAACCCGAAGGCCGAAACGCTACCGGAGGGCAAGTCCGAGGTGCGGACAGCCCCAAGCGACAGTTCGCTGCCCTGATCGTACGTCACGTCCCGCCACACGGCGGCATCCGTGGTCCAGTCGAATGTGTAGCGATTCCAACCCGAAGCTGACGATGGAGGAAACACACCATCGGTGACAAACCAGTCGCCGTCGATTCTGACAGCAACTCGCAGAACCGTCGAAGTATTGGTATTGGCGTCGAACGACATCGACTCGAACAACGCGGAGGCAACGTCGCCCGGTTCCGTTGTCCAGACCATGATATTGGCCGCAGGGTAGGTTGGCGCCGAATTGACGTAGGTCCGACAATAGCCATACCCACCGGACACGCCCGATTCGACAGGTTCAGCCCCATACCCCGCGTTCCACCCGTAAAGCGAAAGCCCGCCGCCACTCCCATCCGGGGTCGCGAATTCCTCGGTATAGATCACGCCGCCTTGCGAGCGGGCATCGAGAACGACTCCGCTAATCAAGACACAAGCGACCGCGCCGAAATGCATCATGCTGGAAGACAGCAGATTCCGAAAAGAGCAACTCATCTTATCGTCTCCTTTGCTGAAAGGGTGACGGATCACGAAAGACGTTTCGTTGCCGAACTCCTCTGAATAGAGAAATGCAAACACACCATGCTGCAAACCGCCGCTCCGGCTCTCCAGCCCACCGATGCTTCGCTGCAACCGGACGGTTCTTGTGGCTACCATGTTTCGTAATACGCCACAATTCTCTGCCGATGCCGCCTGCACCCTTGGCGATTCTGGCATTCTACCCCTACCCCGTCAAGGATGGCATTGCGCAAAAATTGTAAGGGTTTGCGCACCGGTATCAGCCAGCGAAAGCAAGCAAACATGCATGGCGGATCCGCCGTGCGGCCTGACTCACAGTCCGAAATCCTCCGAACCGGCCGGGCGTGTCGAATCAAGGCTGCTTGCCCACCGGCAACAGGGGAAAGCTCTGCCCGTGGCTGCTGAAGCCGACGAACTGCTCGCGGCCAAAGTACAGACCGGTCAGTCACGGCACCTTGTCTTGCGCGAACGCGAACCAATCGCGAACCTCGACCAGCTTGCCTTCCTTCGGCTCGATCGCCTGCTGTTTCAGCGGGCCCGAATCGACCGCGCCGAGCCCGGCCAATAAGGCATAGGTCAGCACGCCGTGGCCCAATTCGGGCACTTCCTGGGCTTCGTCGCCTGCCGCGGTGGCGGCAATGGTGAAAATGCCTTGCGCCCGGCTCAGTCGCTCCAGCGCCCCGCGAAAGGCAAACGGGCTGCGGGCCGTACGTTCAAGACTGATCGCGCCGCCGGACTGGCACGTGTCGAAGATGACCACACGCTTCAGCGCCGGCACGGCGGCCAGCCAGTCGCCCAGCACATCGCCGGCCAACCCTTGCTGGCGGATGTCTTCTTCCAGCTTGTCCGACCGTGTCTGGTACTCGTGCGGAATGAAATAATACCGCTGACCGAGGACCGTTCCATGTCCGGCCAGGAACACCAGCAGGGTATCCTGCGCTCGTGCGGTCTTGGCAATCCCGGCCAATGCCTGCTCGATGCCCGACGTGGTCGCCTGCCCGTCCAGCAACTTGGTCACCTTGACGTGCCCGTCGCCGTAGAGTGTTCTGCCGCGCTGGGTGAACAGTTCGGCCATTGCCGCCGCATCGGGCGCTGCGAAACGGCAGGCAGCCATTCGGTTATGGCCTCTTCGAGATGCTCACGCGTCGCCTGCTGGTTGACGTAAACCTGCACGCCGTCCAGCCGGCCGACCTCGCGGAGAATGGCCGCCAGTCTCTTGGCGTCATTTTGGGCATTCACGAGGTCCAACGAATGCTTGCCGTCCCGCGAGGCTGCGTATTCGGTATTGTACTTGTATTTCGACACGCCGAAGAAGACGCCGAACCGCCTCGCGCCGGTCCGTTCTGTGGACTGCCCGCGCGGGTAGGTGATGATTTCGATGTCCGATTCCGTCCACTCGGCCGGAGGTGTCGCCTCGATCTCCTCGTCCACCTCCTTCAACTGTTTTGCCGGCACGGGCGTGAAACGCCGCAGTCGAGCAGGGTCGGTCTCGAAATGCTCGACGGGTTTCGTTGCGGCAATGACCTTGATCACTTCGCGGCCGAAAGGAGGTCCGATCATCCAGCGGAACAGGTCGTCGGCCGCGGGGATCTGGACTTCTTCGTGCGCCTTCACGCGGTTGTCGGGTTGCGTGCGATTGGGAAAGATCTGCAGAACGGTGTCGTCGGCCTGCTGGTAGAGAACGTAAACGTACGCGTCCTTTTCGGAGACGACATGCATGCTCAGAACGTCGCCTTCGCGGTAACTGCGCGATGCGCGGTTGAGCGACACACGTACGAGAAACCCCGGCTGTTCGGTTCGTGCCGTCTCGCGCAGATCCGGCTTGCCATCATCCGCTGCCAGCGAGCTGCAAAGAAGTAGCGTGAAAACACCGACTGACGCGACCACATGCCTCTTGATCCGTATGGCTATCCCTTTCGATTGGCAAGCCTTGGACAGAAACAGTGAATCAGACCAAGCAAGTCGTTTTCGCTAACGCAGCAAACAAACAGACCCCCGGAAGCCGCAGCAAGGAACCCCTGCGATTGGGGGGTGCGCGAGACTTTCCTTCTATCTTTGTTTTCGCCTCAATGGGCGTAATGTCAAGCCTCCTAGGCAAGATTTCTTGCGACAGTCGCATATCGGGGGTAGGAGACTGCCGGCTGGAACAATCCGGCCTGGAGCAGAAACGGCAAGCCAGGACAACGATCGCCTTTGGCGACAACGCGCCGCAGGCGATGACGCAAACGGAATGGCGGGGGCACGCCTATGACCGACCCGATTCCACGCGAATGCTCACGGGACTGGCCCCGCGCCATCGTAACGAGGCAATCACCGGAGGCCGGTGCGGCCTGATACTCCCTTTGTCCGCCTACGGTTCGACCATTACGCGGAAACCGACGTTGTAGACCGGCTTGTAGGGTTCATACCGCCAGCGGGAGGCGGCCGTTGCGAACCGTAGCGTGTCGTTCCACGAACCGCCGCGGACGACGCGAGGTCCTTTGCTCTCCGGGGCATCACGCCCGTCACCCGGATCGTACGGATACGGGCGATAGACCGTCCGCGTCCATTCGGCCACGTTGCCGTGCATGTCGAACAGGCCCCAGGCATTCGCTGCAAATCGGCCGCCGGGCGCGGTGAAAGAAAGGCCGTCGTTATAGCCTGGTTCCGCTCGGCCGTGGTTCCACGATTGAATGCGCTGGTCGGCCACGTTGGCAAACGGCGCCATCTGGCCAGCTACGTAGGGACCTGCCTGGAACGGTTCGGCGGAACCGGCGCGGCATGCCCATTCCCACTGCGCTTCCGTTGGCAATGCTACCCGCCGGCCACTTTGCTGCGAAAGCCAATGGCAGAAGGCCATTGCCTGATGCCAAGTTATGCGGACGACCGGCAGATCGGGCGTGTCGATGGGTGTGCCACGATGCTGCCGATCCTTCCAGCGTTCGTTAATCACACCATTGTTATGTTCGGGATCGAAGCGGTTGAACTGCTCGTTGGTCACTTCGTAACGTCCGAGATAAAACGGCCGGTCGATCGAGACAACCGCTTGCGGTCGTTCATCGTCGAAACCGCATAAATTCCCCATGACGAACCGGCCGGCCGGAACGAGCGTCAAAGGCATGGTCGTACCGCCACCCAGGTCCAGTTCGATCTCGCGCGGTAGCCCCTGTTCGACGGAAACCTGCTGCGGCAATTGTCCGGCAACCTCGGGTGCTAGCGGCCACCCGGCCGTTTGAAGCGGCTCGGCCGGTGCAGCGGCTGGCTTACGCGGCGGTTCGAATTCGGCCACCGGCGGCAGCGGTAGCGGATCTTCATCGCGATCGTCAATGCCGGCAAACAGCTTCTTATACTTCACGCGGCGGGCCACCAGCTCTTCGCGGGGCGGTCGGTGGCTCTCCTGCCAGTTGGCCGGATAGGGGACGTTGAAGTCGATCCAGGTGTAGAGCCGTTCCCACTCGTCGGGCGTCAGTTCGACGCCGTGATGCCCCTTCTTGAGCATCTGGACCAGGGGGCTCGTATCGGCATCGTATTCACCCGGCTTGGGCATATGGTAGTCGCCCTCGAAACCCGGCCGACGCACATATTGCTGCAACGCCAGGTAGGCCGGACTGTACTGCTCGCCCGGATCGTCGTGCAGGCGTTTTGCACGCAGATCGATCATCGCCACCGTCGTACCGTCGATCTCGTGTTCTTTGCCGTCGTGACAGCCGGCGCAGCGGCGGTCGAGTACCGGCTGCACCTCGCGGTCGAAGCTGAAGCCGCGAGTCGCTCCGCGCCACGGGTGGATGGTTTGCGGCCGTTTTGCCATGGCCGCCATCGTATAGCGAAGCGGGGGCGCGTCGTTCTGCCGCTCGTGACAGCCGATGCACGACACCACCTCGCCCGGCATGGCCGTGAACCAGCTCCGCATCACCTGCTGTGCCTTGCCTTCCGCATCGAGCGGCTGAACGAAGATGGGCGTATTGGCAGGTACGCGGAACATGGCCGAGCCGTCCTCATGAACGTTAACCGTTCCCAGAATCTTCTTCACGTCCCAGCCGCCCTCGCGCGCCGAAGCGGCCGTGTCGCCATTGCCGGCAAAGCGATAATGGTGCGAGCCGATTCGCAACCGCGTTATCGAACCGCGAGGAAAACCGGCCAGCCCGGGGCCCGAGTAGACGTCGGCCAGGTACACCGTGGCTTCGGTTGCCAGCGGATCGATCCGCGAAGGAACGACCGGCGGAACCGGCCGGGGACGAAGCGGGATGGGCGTCGAGTAGCCGCCGGACAGGATCGTTGTGATATTGTCGAACCGGTCGACCAGGCACAATTCCCACTTCGAGTAGGCGTCGCGCTGAACCGCCGCCAGGAAGTAATCGCCGGCGCCGCGATGGGTTTCCGGCTCCGCCAGCGGCCAGGGCGACGCGAACCGGGGCCAGACGTCGCCAATCAGGTTGTCCTTCGTGATCGCCTCAACCTGCTTCCCGTAACCGGGCAATTTCCGTACCGCGCCATCGGCCTCGTGACGGCCGCGGGCCGGATCGAGTAGCACCAATTCGCCCACGCGAGAAACCCCATGATGGCCCGACACCACGCAACTGACCATCGTCGGATGACCGGGGATGGGACGCGGCCAGTACATCGCGTTCGGCCAGTACGAGTTGCTGCCGTAGTATTCCTGCTGCGTCGTGCCGTCCGGATTCATGCGAAACAGCAGCCGGCTGAAATAGTGCGGCGTGTCCGTGTATTCCCATCGCGTGAACAGGACGCGCCCATCGTGCATGATCGTCGGGTTCCAGTTGTGGTCCTGGTCGTAGGTGATCCGCCGCTCGCCCGTTCCGTCGGCATCGCATACGTGCATGTTGCCCACATTGGACCCGCCCGTGCACGGCACCGCCTGCTCGCACGCATTGCTCACAAACATGATCTGGCCGTTGGGCAGATAGCACGCGTCGTAGCGGAGGCAATCGTCCTCCGGAGAGATACGGCGCAATCCCGATCCGTCGATGTTGACCTCGAAAATCGCCCCTCCGTCGGAAAAGAGCACGCGCTCGCCCGACCAGTGCAGTTCCATATTGGCGATATTCCCCTCGTAGATCGTTTCGATCTTGCCATCGGGCCGCACGGGGGAGAGGGTAATCATCGCGTTGCCAAGCCGGTTAGCGCCGCCCCAGTTCGAGGCGAACCCCGGATTACCCTGCACCAGAAGCAATCGCTCGAAGTCCAGCAGCGGATTGGCCAGCAGGAGTTCAGGCTCGGCCGTGTCGATGGCCGATTTCATCGCAACGAGCTGGTCTGCTGATGTGGCGTTTGGCTGCGGGGCAAGCACCTCGGTCCATACGGGTGTCATGCGAGTTGCCAGTTCATCGATGCGCGCCAGAAAGCGGTCGGCATGGGGATAGCGGTCAGAAGAAAACAATCGTCGCTGGTCCTCCACAGCCAGCCGCATCGAGACGAGCCGGCCGGCCAACGTAATGGTCTCATCAACAGCCGCCGCCTGGTAGTACAGGGTCCGTAGCGACTCGACCGATTTGGCTTCCGCCATCGCATTTGCAAACGCGTCGCGCCACTGCTGAACCTGCGGGCGGCGCTCCGCCAGGGTCATGGCCACGACACCGGCCTGCTCCGCCAGTTTCGCATCGAGCCGTTTCAGCCGGCGGCCCAGTGCGTTGCGATACTGCTGCTGGAGGAACGGTTCGGAGTGGCCCGGATACCAGGCGTCCATCCGGGACCCGTCGGCGACCCATATGCCGTCGGTCAATTCCCAGTCGAGCTGCATCCGGTCATTCGGCGCCTCGAAGGCCTCGCGCGTTTCACGCAGGAGTTGCTCACGACGCCTGACACGCTGCCAGGCATCGCCTGCCCCCGGATTGCCCATATTCGGCTGAACAGCAAAGTAGAACTGGCGGTCAGAATCGGGGTTGGCCGGCATCTGGACGAGCAATTGGCATGCACCGCTCACGTCGCGCACCTCCTCGCCGCCCGTGGTTTGCCAGGGCGAAGGACGCACCGTCTGGCCGCGACCCGACGGAAGCCAGCGGGCCGAAGTCCTTGCTGCAATGATCTCCAGCATGAGCTCTCGCGACTGCGGAGGCAATGCGAACTGCACATCGCGGCAAAGCAGTACGACGTCTCCCTGTTCGCCGGCGAACATTTCGCCAAGGTCGTGCATCTGACCGTCGGCGAGTTTCGGCCGCTCTTGCCACTGCAACTGCCGACCGTCGCTGAGCACAACCGCCTGCGAGTAGTCGATCCGCTGGGCACTGCGAAACGCCTGCACGGCACTCTCCTTGCCGGGCAAGGGGCCGAGCGACCACCAGGTGTCGCATTCGGCCACGCACCGGAACGCAGCAAGCTGGTCCTGCCCTTCTTCCCACCGGCGAATTGCCTCGCGGCCGGCAATCAGTGTCTCCTGCCAACTGTTGCGGCGCACGAACTCCGGCGGTGCAGGCGTGTTGCGCAAGGCTTCGCGGAAGGCCAGCTCGGCCGCCGAGGGCCGGTACACGTCGTCCGGCTCGCCATAGATCTCGATCTCGATAAGCGACGCTGCGCCATCAGCCCGAGTGGTCTTGGCCGGTTCGCCTGCCTTCAGGTTGTAGGTTCGCCAGATGCGAATCTGTACCCAGTCCACCTTTTCGGCGACCAACGGCGCGCCGTCTTCACGAGCAAAGCGGGTATGGAACCCTCCGGAGTCGCTGCCCACGATGACATCGCCGGTTGTCAGGTTGGGCTGTTCGGGGAATTGGGGCATCTCACCTGCCTCACCGCTACTGCGGGCGAAGCGGACCTCGTAGTCCTGGTTCGTGCGCGCGTCGATGTTGAAGGTGAACAGTCCGAACTCGGTGATCGTCTTCGGCTCGCCCAGGTAGAAATGGAGCACCGTTGGCTGACCGTTGACGAAGACACGTCCTTCGTTGCCACGCGACCCGGCCAGACCGTCGTAGAGCTGCTGAACGCCACCTGGCACGGAGGCGTTCTTGCCGAGCATCCGGACGTTACGGCGCGCCAGCAGGTTCCGATCGGTTCCTTTCGCAATTCGTGCCGCGAACTCCTCGAATGCGGCATCGTTGTTCGCCCAGCTTTCCGTCGTCAAGACAATATCGGCTGCCGCGGCAGTACCGACCTGGATCATCGCAACGCACAAGATCAACGCCACGAACGATAAACGGCAAATCGACATGCGGGGGCTCCTTGCACCGGGATAACGGCAGGACTGCGGCCTGTAACTGCAGTGTTAGGGTGTGGGGGAAAGCAGGACGTTTGGTAGCACAACAGCTCCGATACGCAAACTGTATTCTAGCAAAAACTTCACCGTATCACAATAATGCAAACGGCAGGTGTCGGGCAGGCTGAAGTAAGCGGCAAGGGCCAGGACGTCTAGTATAATGGGAACGGGGGAACCTTTGGGGAGGATGCCGATGTCGTATGTGGCCAAGGCAATTCATGAGAGCGGCGTCTTGAAGCCCGATCGGCCCTTGCCCCCTTGGGTGCCCTCCGTGCGTGCCGGACGCGTCAGCGCGTACAAGCACGAAGCGCAAGCGAGTGGGTCCCTTAAGGCCCCAAAACGAAGCGTTCAAAACGCCGGACTCACTTGCTCGCGCTGCGTGCTTGTATGGCGGACGCGCAAGCGCCTACAAGCTCGAAGCGCAAGCGAGTGGGGCCCTCAAGGACCCCAAAACGAAGCATCCGAAACCCTCGCTCCCCTTGCTCGCGCCGCATGCTCCTACGCCCGACGCGTCAGCGCGTACAAGCTCGAAGCGCAAGCGAGTGGGTCCCTCAAGGACCCGAAACGAAGCGTTCAAAACGCCGGACACACTTGCTCGCGCTGCGTGCTTGTATGGGGGACGCATCAGCGCGTACAAGCACGAAGCGCAAGCGAGTGGGTCCCTCAAGGACCCGAAACATCCGAGGAACTTAAGCAGACCGGTCCAATACTACAGAAGTTCGCCGCACCACCTTTTCTTGACGGTGTTTACCCGAAATTGGACCCATCCCGTCTGATTGCGTCTATACATGACAACCGGGACCGCGCAGACGGTGCGCCCGTGCCGCGGGATTTGCTCCCAGCCGAGCCGCGCAAACGCCGTCGGCATGCGGCTTGGCCGGCAAGTCTCGCCCCCGACAGCCCCCCCCTTGACTCACCCATTTCTGGTGATTACGGTGAAGCCTGCGGGAAATCCAATTTCCCATCCCTGAAGTATCCACTCAAGTCTTCAGGTTCGACACAGCACAAGTCCAGGCAGTTCTGCGATGCAATGCGTTCACGACGCTCGGTTTGGTCGGCAGTCGGAACCACGCGATATTGAACGACCGCGTTTTGTCGCGCCTTCGGCAGGAAATCCAAAGGCATCTTATTTATACGGCCAAGAAAGTGATTGCCCGCATCTTATGCGGATCCAGCTAATTTTTGTAGGTCCATGCAATAGAAATGGATGCTCAAACCAACTTGCCAATCACACTACGGCCAAATAGGTTGCGTGCGTTCGGCGCGCTGTGCGGGTCTCTATGCCTTACCGCACTATCCATCTGGATGGTTGCCAGAGACCCGCTGATCGGCTACCTGGGCGCCGCTTTCTTTGGCTCAGCAATACTGCTCTCCACAATCAGTCTATTCCCAGGCAGTTCATATCTTCAGCTGACAGAAGACGGGTTCACTATCTGTAGCCTATTTCGGAAGACGACCACAAGATGGACTGATGTTGACAGATTCTCCGAGATCGAAATTGGCTACAACTATGTGGTTTCATGGCTCTACACTAAGGACCATGTCGTGCAGGAGACAGGGGCAAGAGTATCGATAACGCTGGCAGATTCAGAGGCAGCTCTGCCAGACACATATGGAATGGAAGCGAAAGAGCTAGTAGAACTGATGAACGAACTGCTTGAAATACATGGAAGGACCTAACAATCCGTTCCACGCCGAACCGCGGGCCGCGCGGATTCTGAAGGCAATGTCGTTCGCTGCGGCCCGGTGAACGGTGGCGTTGGGTTTGAGAAAGACAGCTAAACCATGTATGCAATTGGCTCAAGCTACCTAATCCGACAGGCACCGGGTGCAGAGCGATTGGGCGGCGTCACAGTCAAGGTCCGGCCGCGAGGATCGTCCTGTGGAACGCTTGAGGTGTTGGCGACGGACTGGCGTACTGGAGAACCCATCGAAGATGACGTGAGCCTTCTTGCTGAGGCGGCCGACGCCGGGGTGAGGAGATTCGCGGCCGACTACGAAGTTGACCTTTCCGAATGGGACATCACGGTATCGAGGCTTGCATATCATCCGGTTGATTCCAGCCCGCTCACGACCCAGATTGCCGCCTACAATGCAATCGCATCGGCGTTGGCGTCCTGGCATTCGACGCGGCTACGGTCGAGCGGGAGGACACAGAACTAGATGATGCACGCGAGTTGCCGGTCGCGTTGGAACTGGATGGTTGATCACGTGGCGGTAACCGCATGATCATTATCGTTGCGCAGTGAAGATGACCAGGCAAGAGCAAGTCGTACCAATGATTCTTGAAGCGTGCCCCTCGTTTCAGGAAACGTGGGACAAATCGGACGATCAGGAACTGCTGTACGTGGTCATGGGTGATCTCGCCCGCCATCTCCTCGCACTTCACCAGTCCAGGCAGACTGCTGAGTTCACGCCACTCTGTGAAGCAATCGAACGTCTCCATCTCGACGGAGATGGCTACGTCAGAGAACTTGCGACCATTGGCATTCTCGAAGCCATTCAGAATGTCTGGGGCCATACGGAAACTGATCCAGCGGAGTTTTGCAGATTCCTGCTCCCAGAGAGCAGGAAGTGGTGGAAGGAACTGAATGATTTCCGGGCAGGCAAGATCCCACATGTTGGAGCGGGTCTGCGAAACAAGACAAACGCATGACACTTGTCGCTATAGAGGGGGTCGCATTGCCTATCCTTCTATTCTCCGTTGGTGGGCGGACATGCAGAACGCATGAAGCGTGTGCTGGCAACTGATCGCTGGTTGCTCACGGCTACCAAGGCGTGAGAATTCCGCCAGAACCGCTTGCCGCGGCCCTCTGGTCGGGTTACGATCTTGGTTTGTGAAATGGCCGTTCCGGGAAGGGTAATCGGCGTAGAATAACAAGTCGACTCACGACATGAAGATGAACCAGGAACTAGACCTTTGGAGTCAACCCATGAAGACACTCACACTTCTGTTCGCCGTTCTGGCGCCGACTCTACTCGCGGCGGACGAACCACTCCGTGACCTGGACAAGATCGAAGCCGCCCTGAAGGCTGCTCCTGACGATCCGATGCTGCACTACAGAAAGTGCCAGGCGTTGTTCATCAAGGGAAAAGAGCAGGAAGCCGTCGACCACGCGGCCGTTGCTCTGGAGAAGTTCAAGGCGGCGGGAAACACACTCGCGTGGATGGGCCTCGGTTCCTTCACGACGAACCGCTACCGGATAGACGTGCATTACAACATGGGGGCGAAGGAGCGCGCCGAGAAGAAGGACGGCATCGTGCGCCCCTACAGCTTCCGTGTCTGGACCAAAGACACCGATCCTCAGCTTGTCCGAATACTTGATTTCGAGTTGGCTTATTTCGATGGTCATTTGCTGTCGGCGGCGGTTGGGGAGACAACCGGAAGAATGCACGCCAATTTCGGTATCCTCGATCCGAAGAGCGATTTCGCGACCGTCAAAACGAAGGTATTGGATATTCTCGGTAGATGAGGGCAAACCAAGTCATGGGGCAATTACACGGGACCGGTCCAATATTGACACGTCGGGTGAGCAGGAGTAAGCTGTTGGCATGCCTCGTACAGCTTGATATGCTCCGGGAGGGATGGTATTCCACGTGTTGAGCCGTGGTGTGGGAAGGATGCGGCTGCTGCTGAAGGACGCAGACGTTGTGTTGAGTCGTGCGTTACGTTGAGCAGAACGCCTTGCGGGCCAATCTGGTCGAGCGCGCGGAAGAGTGGCGATGGTCGAGTCTCTGGCGTCGGGTCTATGGAACGGCAGACGATCGCCGTTGGCTTGGCAAGTGGCCATTGTCTCGCCCGCGAAACCGGGTTGATCTGGTCAATGCACCACAAACGGAAACCGAGTTCGAGGCAATTCGACGAAGTGTCACTCGGGGCCAGCCGTACGGTCAATACAACTGGATTCGCAAGACTGGCAAACCGCTCGGAATGGAATCGACCTTGCGGTCCAGAGCAAGGCCACGTAAGGATGTCCCCAATCATTAGCCCGGTCCCGTTTAGTTACCCCGTAACATGAGCCTAGGCCCGTACTGTCCGCCGACTAACGCTGTAAGCGCCGCCAAAGCGAGTTTGGGCGGCAATATGATTCGATTATTGCTTCTTGTACTCGTAACCGCCGCAGGTTTCGGATGTGAAGCCACGATGACGTCAACTGACAAAGAACTGTTCTTTCAGGCAGTTCGAGAGGGCGATATCCAGACGGTTCAAAGCATGCTTGGCCGGGCCCCATCCTTAGTCCACATTAGCAATGAAAGAGGATTAACTCCGCTGATGGTTGCGGTATCCTCAATGGAGAGAAAGCCGCAAGTTGTCCAGATCTTGGTTCAGGCTGGTGCAGACGTGAATGCGCAAACGGATGACCGTATTACGGCACTCCACATGATGGTTGACGTGGACGGTCCAACCGAAACCGGTGACGTTCCAAGCCAGTTGGCGCGCGTTCTCGTTCATGCGGGTGCGAACGTCGAGCAGCGGAATCGCTGGGGCCATACGCCGCTGATGAGTGCGGTGGTTGGCGGAACGCACCACGAACTCCAGGCACTAATTAATGTAGGCGCCAACGTCAACAACTTGTTTCCGAGCCGAACTTATCCAACGTTTAATAGTGGCAGAACAACACTAATGGCGGCAGTTGGCGACCCAACGAAGGTGAAACTCCTGCTCCAAGCGGGCGCGAGCGTATCGGCAACTGACGCGCATGGACAGACAGCCTTGGAGTATGCGCGGCAGTGCCTCACGGAGGCGAACGAGGAATGCAGCGATGCGCACGAGACCGAGCCCGATCGGTGCGATGAGGCGAAGACGCGGATACTGGCTGAGCTAGAAGACATGGGGTGTGACCCGGACGCACCGATTAATGAGGCTGGACTCACGGCCCGACGAGTGCTGGATGCCTGTTCCCAAGAATCATTGGACGCAGTCAGTGATTTCGATTACGTCTCGCAACTTCGACAGAGCATTCACCTAATTGAGGAAGCAATGCGCTGTGGGAGTCGAGAGAACAAGGGGGACAGCCACCGAAAGTAGTGCGTCGTGTTTTAGGGGGTGGCAACGACAACACCTACGATCGGGTAGAATACGAGTACAACCGCCTGGGCCAGACCATCAGGACGGGGCAGCGGAACGGGACGGGTCCAATTACCCGTACACACTGACAACAAAAGGTGTTACAACGCACCGCTGCAATAGTGGACCTGACCACGTCAACACACTTGCTCGCGCTGCGTGCGTGTACCCTGAGCCGCGCGAGGATATACAAGGTCCCGAAACGCCGGACTCACTTGCCCCACGCCGCGTGCTTGTATGGGAACGCGCCAGCGCGCAGAAGCTCGAAGCGCCAGCGAGTGGGTTCGTTAAGGGGGCAATTACACGGGAATCTTGCGGAATAAAATCGCACTAGACCACCTCTTGGCGGCAGAAGCGTGTTCTGCAGAAACCAGCGACACGTCACATAGCAGGCACCCCGGTGCGAACACAGTGTAGCCGCCGCTGTGGATGCTGTTAGAGCATATCAAGGACCTCCCAGTGAGACCGCCATCGTTCTCAGGAAGCAAATGGAACGGTTTGATTCAGGAGACGTTCCTCGAGATACTGCCCTGTAGAACCGCTCACAGTGCGAATTGGGGATGACATGACCGACCGCGCGATATACGACGTAACTGTAGCCACGACGCCAGAGGTTCCTTGGTGGGCCGGGGCAATAGTGGTGATTGCAGCTTTTTTCACATTCTGGGTGTGCCGTAAGCTTTTTCGGCATCGTCGCTACGCGCCATTCGCCTACGGTTTCCCTGTGCTTATGACCATCGGCGTGCTTGGAATCGTGACTGCGAGCATCTTCCAATACTGTCATCAATGCTCACTGATTTCGAAACTGAAAGACCGGATTGCGACTGGCAATTACAGTGCCGTCGAAGGTCGGATCGTCCTAATACCAATACAGACGAAGCCTGGCGCACGCCAACCGGACGGCCTGTTTAGAGTAGGTGATTCGTCGTTTGCGTTCGGATCATGGAGTGCAAACCCGAACCTTTCTTACGATACTCTCCAACGAGCAGTCGCAGGAGGACATCGCGTGCGTGTTTGCTTCGCGGCCGATCTGGTGCTTAGAATCGTGGAAGTGAAAGACGCCGGGGAGAAACGGGGGCAGGCGGACTAAAGCTCCCATAGGGAAAGGACAGATTTGCAAGCGGGCGCGCATCGGGAACGCGACCGCGGCGGGGGCGAACTTTGAAAAGGCCTTCGTCACGACGCGGGTGTCCGAAACGAGCGGTCTGTGGTCGTTGATTAGGGCTCTTCCCGCACCTCCCAAAGCGAGCTGATCAGTTCCAGCGTGCGTTCCACCAGTTCGCGGCCGCCTTCGGGGCCGAACGTGATGCTCTCGGGCACAGCGCCGTAGGCGCTGCCGGCCAGTGACCGCTGGGTGGGAAGGTATCGGTAATGCCCGTCGGCGGTCTGGACGGTGAACGTCTGCACAGCCTTGCTGCGGGCCTTGATTTGCGTGCCGAAATCGAGGTATAGCGCCACCGGGTGCGTGGCAATGGCCATGTCGCCGATGCGGACCACGTGGATCCTTACGGGGATATTGGGCTCGGTCTTCTGACGCTGGAACATCTCCACCACCCGATCGGCCCGCGCCATCCGCCAATACACCCCGCTGATCTTCTCGAACCACCTGGGCTTCTTGCGAATCTCCGGATTCGCCTCGATCTCCTCGCGCATCTTGCGGTATTCCGAAAGCAGTCGCTCGAACTCCCGCCGCCTGCTCTCGGCCATCTCTTCCGTCACTCGCAGTTGGGGCAGTTCGACCTTCTCCAGGCGGTGGGTGAACACCGGATTCCACTCGATGTGGTCTTGCACTTCGGGCAATACGCTGGTAACGGCGTCCGCCAGCCGCACGGCAATCTCCTGCCGCCACGTCCTCCCGGCCAACTTCAGCATGCGGTCGTTGGCCCGGGACTCGATCAGCACCCTTGGCCACTGCTCGGCGGAGGCGGCGATCTGCTGCAGGACGTGAACCGATTCGCCCAGCCGTTTCTTCAGTTCGGCGCGGGTCTCGCACCAGTAGTCCGCCGTGAGCTTCGTACCCATGCCCCACGCCGCGCACGGCACGTTGACCACCACGCCGGTCAACTTGCCGCCGGCATCGAAGGTGTAGAGCAGTCCGACCGAGTGGTCCTCGTAGCCTTCGATGTGGCTGAAGTCCGGACGGCTGACGTCGCCGAACTGCTGGGACCGTCCATCGCGAAAGACCACCAGGCGATTATGTGACACCACGGCATGGCCCAGGCCGAAGCTCACGCCGCCCGGCTTGCGGTTCTCCCACGCTTGGACGATGGCCTTGGCGATGCGAGGCGCGGCGAACTCCAGGTATCCGACCGGCGACATGGCGTCCGGGTCGATGCCGTAATAGGACCACTCGGCGGGGACCTCCAGGCCGCGATCGGCGAGCCTGGCGGCCAGCTCCGGCGCCGTTCGCACGCACGGCGCGCCGTGGTTATGCGTCGCGTTGATGACGATCTTGTCCACGTCGATTTCCGGCTGCAACTCGGCCACCAGTTTCCGCACCCGGTCGCAGAGTGCCGTTTCGGCGCGGGCCAGATCGCAACCGACCATGACGAGCATGTCGCGGGTCCCGTCTTCGGGGACCGATTCCAGCACGAGCACGGCCGCCACGATCGGATCCATCACCCCTTCGGAAACTCGCAAATTGGAGCTTGCCGCAATGTGGACCGGCGCGTCGGGCGTCAGGTCCGCCATGGCCCACCCCACGCGGAGCGGACCGGGCTTTTCGGGCGCCGGTTCCGACGCATCCACCCGTGCGAGGCACACCGTGCATAGAAATGCCCCGAGGCCCATTAGCCAGTTCAACCGCGTGCTCGTCGTTCGCATGAAAGTCTCCTTGCAATCGTGATGGGAATACCATTTGCGGCGTTTGGATTGCGGCGGGCGAGTCAAAGGCGTGCGGTACTTTTCTGCAAGAATAAAGGTACTGCACGCCTTAATTCGCCGCACCTTCAATCCGCCTGACCTTGATTTCCTGCCGTCTCGCCCATCTTCCTTTCGCAGAGGACCGTTGGATCACCGCTATGTTCTTCATTCGACCGCGACGGCCTAGGCTACATCGGTCGGACACCGCGGAATGAACGGGAAAAGCTGACGCAACTCATTCGCCGTCGGCTGATAACCGTATTCGCTCAACTCGTACGCTTCGATATAGTGAATCCGTTGAGCCTGCTCTTTGCCATACACCGCTTCCAAGCGGGAACGGAATCGGTCGGCATCGAACTGTTTGCGAGGTATCATCCAATACTTGTTGATGAAGGCCTTGCGCGCCTCCAGCGTCGATGGAACGGCTTCGCTGATCTGCCGGTCGAATACCAGCCACTCGAAGAACTGCGATTCGTGCGAACACAACGCGGTGAGCAACTGGTCCATCTCTTCCCCGATATCGACGACAATGTCGGGCCGGAATTCCATGGGACGGGTGAACGCATCCCGCAGGAAGAAGATCGCAGGCGTCACTGCCGGAATTGGCGACTCGGGGCACCATAGCGGCACGCCTAACAGATAGGCGGAGTCCATTACCAGCGTTCCAACGGCTCGATGGTCCGGATGGTAATCGCAGGTACGGTGCGTGAAGACGACGTGAGGCGCAAAGTCGCGAATCATCCGCGTTACCTCTTTGCGCATGTCAAGCGTCGCCTCAAGCTCGCAATCGTGGTGCGGGGCGATTCGGTACTCGTCTACGCCCAGGACTTCCTTCGACTTCTGCGCCTCCAGGTATCGCCGTGCCGCGAGCGCCTCCGGCGTCATCGTCATGTGCCCCTTGTCGCCGTTGCACATCGAGACCAGCTTCACCGTCGCCCCGACCTTGACGTAGTTCAGGGCGAGCCCGCCGCCCGTAATATCGGGGTCGTCGGGATGCGCGCCGATGATCATTACCCTCAAGTCCTCGGATTCCACTCGCTTCATGCCTATTCCCTCAATCCTCTTGCCGGATGAATGCCGAAGACGATCACATTCGGCGCTGGTACGATGAACAGGGAGATCTCCCGCTGATTGTTAAAACTGGCGCTGGCCTCCTGGAAAAACTACGATACTGCGATTGCCTGTTAGCGTCAACTACCGGCCGGGCGAACCAAAGCTTCCATAGGGAAAGGACGGATTTGTAGGCGGGTGCGCACCGGGAGCGCGACCGCGGGGAGGCGGTTTTTGAAAAGGCTCTCGTCACGACGCGGGTGGCCGACACGAGGCAATTAAACGGGACAGAGGCGATTAGACGGACAGGTCCAATTACCCGTACACACTGAAAACCAAAGGTGTTGCGACGCACCGCTGCAGTATTGGACCTGCCCCCGTCAACACACTTGCCCCACGCCGCGTGCTTGCAGGGGGAACGCGCCAGCGCGCAGAAGCTCGAAGCGCCAGCGAGTGGGTCCGTTAAGGCGGCAATTCAACGGGAATCTTGCGGAATAAAACTGCACTAGACCACCTCCTGGCAGTAGAAGCGTGTTCTGCAGAAACCAGCGACACGTCAAACAGCAGGCACCCCGGTGCGAACACAGTGTGGTCAACGGCCGTTTGGGTTTGAAGGGCTCGGCGGGTGTAGGAACGGACTTGTGGCACCCAATCCCTTTCTGATTCGCAAAAGAAGCCCGCTGCCGCCCCCGGCCTCGGCTGCCGGGAAGTCGCGGCCCTTCTTCGCAGCATCTTGCACCGGCAATCTCAACGGGGCAAACCCGAAATCACCCTGCTCATTGAGTTGCGGTTCGTCAAAAATGAAGAAGCCCCTCTACCGAACGAATGTCTCTTCACCCCGCCGACTGCAATAATTTGGATTTCCTCCTAAGAAAAGGGTTGGTGGATCGTTAACTCATTGAGGCGGAACGAGTCCGGGAGATCGCAGCCCATGGCGAATGAACAATGGATCGGTTCTTTGGTAGAGCGATACGAACGCCCGCTTTGCCGGTATGCCTTCAGCCTGACCGGCTCGGTCGCTTCTGCCCAGGATGCCGTCCAGGAGACATTCCTGCGGCTGTGCAGAGCGGACCGGGCGAAGGTGGAGGGGCATGAGGCTGCCTGGTTGTTCCGGGTATGCCGGTCCCGGGTCTTCGATATCGTGCGAAAGGAGAAACCCGTGAAACCGCTGACCGCTACTGAGGCTGCGAACCTCGCGACGTCCGAGCACGCACCGGCCGATGCGGCGGGCCAGGGCGACATGGAACACCTGCTTTCGCGGCTGATGACCCGACTGCCTGCCCGGCAGGCTGAGGCCATCCGGCTGAAATTCCGAGAAAGTCTCAGCTATCGCGACATCGCCCAGGTTATGGACGTTTCGGAAAGCAACGTGGGCTATCTCATCCACATGGGGATGAAGAGCCTCCGCGATCATGTGCAAAGAGCACAAGGAGCCGTATCATGAGCTTCAATGCCGACGATCCCAAATATACTGCATACGTATTGAACGAACTCAGCGATTCCGAGCGAGCTGAGGTCCGGGAGGAAATCCGGCGGAATCCCGAGGTGCACGATCTGGTGAAGGGCATCCACGCCTTTGCCGTTCAACTTCAGGATGCCTTGCACCACGAACCGGCCCCGAAACTCGACGCCGGCCAGCGGCAGGCCATTCTCGAACAATCGCGACAGCGGCCAGATACAGGGCAGAGGCGTTTCGCCCGTTGGATGCTTGTTCCTGTGGCGGCCGCGGCCCTGCTGCTGGTGGCCGTAACCCTGTACTGGCGGTCTTCAGCACGGGAGGTCGCCATAGGACCTGCGTCGGCGATGAGACACCAACGTTCGGAAGCACATCTTAGTTCGTTACCGACCGAGGAGGCTATGGACGAATCGCTCGACGTATCCTGTGATCTTGATGTTTGCTTGGAGACAGAACGGCCGAGTATGGGGCCGCTACTCGAGGATCCGTTCGCGAGTTTACCGAATCAGCGTGAACTCAAGGCTGAACTTTCAAGGGGTATTCGCGATTCTCGCCGCGCGGACGAAAAGACGGCACAGGGCCAGCCCCTGGCGATGGAGTTTGGTGTAGCCGACATGTACGGAGCACGCCAGAGGAACTACGTGGGAGAACCGAGGGCGAATCTTATGTTCCAGGCGGGCTCTGCCGTTCACGACCGCCGCACGGACGATACATTGTCCGAGGGACCCGGCCAGCCCTTTCTGAGCCCGAGTCTCGACGATTTTCCCGAACTGCACGAGAACAAGTTCATTCGCGTAGCCGATCATCCGTTGTCGACGTTTTCGATCGATGTGGACACGGCCTCGTATTCCGTCGTGAGGAAGTTTCTGGCCCAAGGGCAAATGCCGCCGAAAGACGCGGTGCGGGTGGAGGAGTTGATCAACTACTTCCCCTACGACCTCGCGCCGCCGGAAGGCAACGTGCCCTTTGCCGTGCACCTGGAGATGGCCACCGCGCCGTGGAACCCGGAGCATCGGCTCGCGCGGATCGCGTTGAAAGGCAGGGTGATTGCCAAGGAGGTCCGCCCGCCGCTGAACCTCGTCTTTCTACTTGACGTGTCCGGCTCGATGGGGCCGGAAAACAAGCTCCCGCTGGTGATCCGTTCGATGCAGAAGCTGGCCAAGCAACTCGATGCCCGCGATCACGTGGCCATTGCGGTATACGCCGGCGCCGCCGGGTTGGTGCTGCCGCCAACGCGAGGTGACCAGACCCAGGATATCCTCAATGCCCTCGGACGTCTGCACGCCGGGGGGAGTACGGCCGGTGGCGCCGGAATCCAGCTTGCCTACGATACGGCACGAGAGCATTTCGACCCGGAGGCCATGAACCGGGTTATCCTGTGCACCGACGGCGATTTCAACGTCGGCATGACCCAACGTGGCGATTTGGAACGGCTGATTGAACAGCAGGCTCGTTCGCGCATATTCCTGAGCGTGCTCGGGTTTGGCATGGGGAACCTCAAGGACTCGACCCTGGAATTGCTGTCGAACAAAGGGAACGGCAATTACGCCTACATCGACAACTTCGACGAAGCCTGCAAAGTGCTCGTCGACCAGATGCTGGGTACGCTGGTAACCATTGCAAAGGACGTGAAGATCCAGGTCGAGTTCAATCCGGCTTGTGTGGCCGGATACCGGCTGGTCGGGTACGAGAACCGGCTATTGTGGAAGGAGGATTTCAACAACGACCGCGTGGACGCCGGCGACATTGGGGCAGGGCACACCGTCACGGCCTTCTACGAGTTGATTCCTGCAGGCCAGGCCGTGACCGACGCCCCGTCGGTCGATCCATTGAAGTACCAGGCTGCACAACCGGAGTCGGCGGCGGGCGGGGACGCAGAAGTTCTCACCGTCAAGCTGCGTTACAAGGAGCCGGAGGGCGATGTTTCGAGCCGGCTGAACTTCCCGTTGAGGGCCGATGCGGGAAAGCCCCTGGGCGAAACGACTCCGGAGTTCCGGTTTGCCGCGGCCGTGGCCGCCTTCGGCCAGTTGCTGCGTGAAAGCGAACACGTCCGATCGTTCAGCTATGGGCAGGTCCTCGACCTGGCCAAGCCTGCAATCGGCGACGATCCGCAAGGGTACCGGGCCGAGTTCCTCAAGCTGGTTCGCAAAGCCAAGGCCCTTGTACCCGATACCCGCCCCAGTCAGCAGCCGCAGAACACCGACGGAGCCGCGAAGCCGGCCAACCGCAACAGCCTACTTGCGGAGCTTGGGAACGGGTAGAAATGCTGACTGTCCTCTGGGATAACGACGGCGTATTGGTGGATACCGAAGGTCTGTACTTCCAGGCGTGCAGGGAAGTGCTGGCCGGTACGGGCATTGATCTGACGCTCGAGGAGTTTCAGGACATTTCTCTGCGTCGCGGCGAGAGCGTGTTTCTTCTGGCTGCCGATCACGGGATCGCGGCCGATGACATAATGCGACTACGCCAGCAGCGAGATCGGGTCTACACCGAATTGCTTCTCTCGCAGTGTCCGGTGAATGACGGGGTAGAAACGACATTGCAGGCGCTGTACGGTCGGGTTGGCATGGGGATAGTGACCAGCAGTCGCCGCGGACACTTCGAGGCGGCTCATGCCCAAACGGCGGTGCTGCGTTATATGGACTTCGTGTTGACTCGCGAGGATTACACCCACTCCAAACCGAACCCCGAGCCCTACCTGGCCGCGATGGCCCGGCACGGTCTTCAACCTGGGCAGTGTTTGGCGGTGGAAGACTCCGAGCGAGGGCTCGCTGCGGCCACGGCCGCCGGGGTGGCCTGCGTCATCGTCCTCAGCGATTGGACCCGCGATGGCGACTTTGGCAGCGCGGTTTCCGTCGTCGAAAACATCGTGGACGTTACACAAATTGTGTTGCGGCGACTGGAGCAAACGAGGCGGGGGTAGCGTTTCCCATGCCGCGCAGCCCGCCCAGCCTCAACCTCTTCCCGCTGGGTCCTTCCGCCATGATCCGATTGGCAAGTGTCTTGCGAGTCGGAGGCGGCTGGAATTTCGGGTTTTTCCACACGATGATATTGCCAACCCTGTTGGCAGCCTGTACAATCCCCCCACGATGAAGGCAGCCACAGCCTGACGGCCTTCGCGGGGATTCTGCGCAAGAATCTCACGTCGCAATGGAATCGTGGCATCCCGAGAAAGCCGGCGAGATTGCTGGAGAGGGAGTTCTGGAAATGGCTAGGAAGGTGATTCTCGACTGCGATCCCGGTATTGACGATGCCATGGCCCTCTGCCTGGCCCTGTTCGACCCAAGCCTGGAGGTGCTTGCCGTAACCGCAACGGGGGGGAACGTAGCGCCTCAGCAAGCGACGCGGAACGTGCAGGCGATCGTCGAACAGCTCGATCCGCCTCGCTGGCCGCGGGTCGGCGCAGCATCGGCTCCCGACACGGGCCTCCCCGTCGACGGTCGCAACCTGTACGGGGCCGACGGCTTGGGTGGCGCCGATTTCGAGGTGGCCGAGTTCCACCATCTCCATCCTTCGGAGAAGGTGATCTGCGATCAGGTGCGCAGCATGCCGCCCGGATCGGTATCGATCATTGCCCTTGGACCACTGACGAATATCGCCCGCGCATTTCAGCGCGATCCGGAGCTGCCGAGCCTGCTTGGCGAAATAACGATTGCCGGGGGAACGAATTCGGGGCCGGGAAACATCACGCCGGCGGCCGAGTTCAATATCTACTGCGACCCGGTCTCCGCAAGGGCCGTTTTCCGGGCGCCGACCACGAAGACCATCATCCCGTTGGACGTGACCAACCGGATCGTCCTGACGTTCGATCTCCTGAACAAGCTGCCCGACCAATCGACCAAGGTGGGCAACATTCTGCATCGGATTCTGCCGCCGGCATTTCGTGGATACCGCCAGCAGTACGGGCTGGAAGGGATTCACGTCCACGACACGGTCACCCTGATGGCCGCGTTGCATCCGGAGCTATTC
Source organism: Thermoguttaceae bacterium (assembly GCA_040772845.1). Taxonomy (GTDB): domain Bacteria; phylum Planctomycetota; class Planctomycetia; order Pirellulales; family Thermoguttaceae; genus PWXP01. The sequence goes on along the minus strand of JAXGXG010000001.1, from coordinate 108,228 downwards.
ACCATCGAGGAGATGGCAGGTGACGTGGAGATCACCGGTGAGCTGACGGCAGGGATGACGGTGTTCGATCGCCGTCGCGTGCCCGTATGGCGGCGGAACATGGGCGTGGCGCAACACCTGCGTGAGCGCGAGGTGGTCGATGCCATTCTTCGCGGTATCCGCGGCGCTGCGCAACGGGCCGGGTGAACGGCGTTTAAGCAACCAAGCACAAGACGGCTGCCGAATTCGCCTTCGTGATTGCGTTTCCGTTCCGGCGCGCACCTTCCGTTCCTAGTCCCGCCTTCAGCCGGCCTTCCGCCGCTCGCACCTGGAAACCGAAGGGCTTCGCGATCGTCTACTGGCTGGCAGCCGCCTGCTCCCGCCGGCCAACCCGCAGCTTGATGGGGGTTTGCTTGCGGTCGCGGAAGACGATCAGCTCCACCTCTTTGTCGATGGGCGTCTGAGCGACGAGGTTGACCAGATGCGCGTCGTCTTCAACGGGTAAATCGCCGTACTGAAGGATAATATCGCCGATGCGCAAGCCGGCCGTGTCGGCCGGGCTGCCGGCCGTGACGGCGGAGACCCGGGCGCCGATGGGGCAGGGAATCCCGGCGGCGGCGGCATCGTCGGCAGTGAAGCGCGCGTCGAGACTCACACCCAGGAAAGCCCGTTCTACACGCCCCTTGTCAATCAACTGCCGGGCGGCAAACATGAACATGTTGATGGGAATGGCGAATCCGATCCCCTCGTTTCCGCCCGACGCACTGGCGATGGCCGTGTTGATGGCCACGATTTCACCACGCAGATTGACCAGCGGACCGCCGCTATTGCCGGGATTGATGGCGGCATCGGTCTGCAGGAAGTCCTGAAATCGGAGCTGTGCATCGCCAAGGCGGAGGTCGCGACGGCCTTTCGCGCTGACAATCCCGAAGGTGACCGACTGGCTGAGCCCGAACGGGCTGCCGATGGCCAGCACGAAGTCGCCGATGTCCAGTTTGTCGCTGTCGCCCAGGGTCGCTGCGGTCAGGCGGGTCGCCGATACAGCCAGCACGGCGATATCCGAATCGTCATCGCCGAGAACGCGGGTCGGCTTGACCATGCGCCCATCCCACAGATAGATCCGAATGCCGTCGGCCAACGAGTTCCGAACCACGTGCCGGTTGGTCAATACGTAAAAATTGCCGTGATACTCGATAAGAACGCCGGAACCGGCCTCTTCGGTCTGTTGTTGCTTCCGGTTGCCGAGTTGCAGGCTGGGCCGAGGGCCGGAGTCCGCCTCGATATGGACGACCGCCGGTCCGACAAGGCTTGACACGGCCTTGAGTACGGCCGATTGGGCTTCCAGGACCTTCGCGTTCTGTTCAAGCACGCGGTAGAGTTCGGAACGCTGCTCCGGACTCTGCCAGGTTGTCGGCTGAAACGTGCCTTCGGGTTCCTCGGCCGTCGAATATGGCGCACAAGCTGCGACGAGCAAGAAGGCAAAAAGAAGCGCGGTGGAGCGAATAGGTGTTGGCATGCGGGAGAACATCACGGGGACACTTCGATGAAATCTTCTGACACATGCATTGTACGGGAGTCTCCCGCAGGTGATCCACCCCCGGAATGACCTTGCTCGGCCGCTATTCTGCGGATCATGGCGCCGGCAAAAAGGGCGGAGCCATCCGAAAGGGCTTGCCGGACGATGAACTCGGCGCCATGGCCCCGTGCAGGGCAAGCCTGCCGGTGGCCCTTCCGTGAATGCAAGTCCGCTGCTGCACCCATCTGAAGTGGCCGGGGGTCCTAGGACACGTCCATTTCGATGTCGGACAGCGACAGGTCGAGATCGGAACTCGACATGTCGAGCAATCGCCCCCAGTCGGCGGTATAGGATCCACCACCGTTCTCGCGTTCGGCTTCACGCTGGCATTCAATGCACAGGGCCGCATAGGGAAGAGCTTGGAGACGAGCCATGGGAATGGGGCATCCACACGCCTCACATTCGCCATACTGCCCGTTTCGCATCCGTTCCAGCGCATCCTCGATCCGGGTAAGCTCCCGGCTCTCGACCTCGGCAAGCTGGGAACTGATTTCGTCCTGCGCAGAATCCAATGCCGCATCGACCACATCGCCCGATGCCTGAGCATTGAGTTCCCGCAGAAGGCTGAGGTCGCCTGCCAGAGCTTTCCGGAGTGCGTCACGCCGCTGCACAAGTGCGTGGTGTAGATTGAGAACCGCCTCTTTCCGATTCATTGTGTTCCCCCCCGAAGGTCATCACCAGGGCCGAGAGAAACCATGTTTCCCCCTATCCGGCCGGTTTCGAACTTCGTTCGTTGTTCGGCAATAAGAGTTACGACACGCTAACGACGAGGGCCACTGCCCCAGCAGCAATCACGTACCAAAGTCGCTATCCGATAATCGTCAAAACCGGCAAGGATATACAGCCGTTCTTGACGATTCCCGCTCTCCAGCAGCAACCCGCACGGGGTACCTTTTGACAGCACAGATTGCACAAGCTACGTAATGTAAGGGATTTGTCGCCTCGGGCCAGCACTGAGGTGGTACTTGAAGGCTGGGTTCATGGGGCGATAACCAAACCGAAAGGTCGGCCAAACGCGCCTCGTCCTCCCCGCCGGGAACTCTATCACGCAGTGGTGCCATGGTTGCGAGCAGTTCGTTGTTGTCGCGTGGGTTGAATGTCACATCAGGAGACCTCGTCCTGCGTGTGCGCGGTCCCGGCAGGCCCGGCCAGATCGTTCGGCTCCGTTCTCCAAAGTGTTCGATCGGTTCGGGACCGCGATGCACGCTCCGATTGGACGCACGCAGTGTCCACCCTCTCCATTGCGTTGTCTTCCGCGGCGAAGAGCGGACGGTCGTTCGTCGTTGGGGACCCGATACCCGACTGAACGGCTGTGCTTTCACCGATGCCGAGTTGCGCCAAGGCGACCGGTTGAGCGTCGGACCGATCGAAATCGAGGTGCTGGACATCGGCGCAACGCCCATGACTTGCCAGCGCGAAGCATCGACGCCTGACCGAGCAGCGAACCTTGCCGCGGAATTGGCGGAACGCCAGACTGCACTCGAACAACGTGAACGCAAACTCGACGACCGCCAGCAAGCTCTTGAGCAAGAGCTGGCCAACCTCGAAATCGAACGGCAAACGCGACTCCGAGAAGACCAACAGCGGCATGCGGAACTGATCGCCGGACAGAACCGGCTTGTACATGAACGCACGGAATGGGAAGAGCAACAGACGGTTGTCGGTCAGGCACTGCAGAAACGGGAAGACGAGCTTGAGCTGCAACGCCGCGAACTCGAACGTCAGTGTACCGATCTGGAACACCGCCGCGCAAGCCTGCAATCACTCGAGAGCGATCTGCAGGCCGAACGCGAACGCTTTCAGGCCGAGAAACAGCGGCTGGAAGCGGAACTCACCCGGCTGCAAGCCGAGGGCGGCGATCTGCAGGCCGAACGCGAACGCTTTCAGGCCGAGAAACAGCGGCTGGAAGCGGAACTGGCGCAGTTGCACGAAGAAAGCAGTGACCTCCGCACGGCATTGGAAGAGTCCCGTTCGGAGCAGGTCGAAAGCGAACCGGCTGTCGAACTGCGTGAAGAACTGCTGCAACAGCGAACGCGGTTGGAGAACGACCGGACTCGAATGGAAGAAGAACGCATTGGCTTGCAGGACGAACACACCCGATTGGAGAAGGAGCGCGCGCGGCTGGAGTCCGAGCAGGAGGCAATGGAGCGAGAATCGCAAACCTGGGAACAGCGTTGTCGAGATAAAGAGAACCTGCTTGCAGCGCGCGAGGCGGAGCTGGATGCGCTGGCCGCGAAGTTGCAGGCTGCACAACAAGAGTTGGAAACTGCCCAGGCTGAGTTGAAAGGACAGACGGTTGATTGGGACGAGACAACCGGGGGCGATGAAGAACCGGTTGCCGAAGTGAAAGAGGAAGCTCCCGTCGCTCTGGCAGACGTTCTCCGACGGCTCGGCAAGAGTGATTTGCTGCTGGACGACGACGACGAACTCGATGACGACGAACTGGACGACGAACTGAATGAGGATCGAACCCCATTCTCTGGCGCGACAACTCGCACCATGGGGCAGGCGGCAGGACATGGCGGCACGGCATCACCTTCGGCCGGAATTCGTGAGGCGCGAGGCCACGATGACGACGAAGTGTCGGTGGACGAGTACATGTCGCAACTGATGCAACGTATGCGAGGATCAGATCCACGGGCGCCGCTCGAACGTCCGGTATCGACCGCTTCGCATCCGGCGCCTGCCACGCAGGAGGAGCGACCGGCGACTCCGAAGGTCCGCAAACCGGCGAAGATGAGTCCTCGCGGCCCGGCGCCGGAACGAACGGGGTTTGCCGCAATGCGAGAGGTAGCGAACGTCTCTGCCCGGGCCGCCGTGGATCAACACGCGAGGCGGCAGATGCAGTCTGTCCGTCGCTCGAAGCTCATTGTGGCGACCATAGCCGCGATGGTCACGGTTTTACTGCTCTGGCTGTGGGCGACACACCTGCCCATGGCTGGGACATTGCTGGCGGCAGGCGTCAGCCTGGTCGTCGCGGTAATTTGGGGAGTTCAGTACGCCGTAGTAACCGGCCGCCTGATAGTCGGCCAGCATCGGCGCGTCAGCCTTCCCGGCCTTGCCGAAATCAAGGGCAAGCTGCGCGGGTTGGCCGACAGCGTCGTACTGAAACCGGGCGATGGCGACGCTTCGCCCGCCGATTCCGCCGAGACGACAGACGATGAACCGGCAGACGAGATGCGCAATCCGGGTTAGAAGCCGCGTGCGGCTTTCACATCTTCGAAGTCACGCAGGTGATACTCGATTCCGACGTAATCGAGCACGCGGCAGAGGGCTCGCAGGGCAACGCCCATTCCATCCGGTCCGCTGAACCCGCCGAACTGGCCGCCGCCCTTCACATGCGGTTCCATATCGAGGAAGACGCCGGGAATACCGCGACGGCGGAGTTTGCGTTCGAGGGCAGGCAGGACACGCGCGAAGTCGCGGAGGATGGCCTCGTGGGCACTGTCGCCCTGATCGGCCGGCACGAAGTTCTTGAGCATCTCCTCGTTGACGTGTCCACCCTTCTCGCTTGCCGGCGGGCTGAGGTAGTCTTTGATGTGCAGCCAGCCCAGTCCCGGCCGCATCGCCTGGTATTGCGTGAAGGTATCCGCCGTCGAGTAGCCCTGGCAGACGATGTTGGCCGCATCGAAGATGAGCACCATGGCCGGATGATTCACCTGCTTGTGAAGCTCCGCCAGCAGTTCCCCCGTCTGGCCGACCAGGTTCGCTTCCACCTCGAGTCCGAACGTCAGATCGCTACGATGGCAGACCTCGGCAATCTGCCCCAGGCGGTCCACGACTTCGGGAACGAACTGCCAAGGATCGGTTCCCTTGGGATGATAGAAGGAGAAGCCGCGGATCAATTTCGCCTCAAAGGCATGGGCGAGTTCACAGGCCTTCTTCACGTCGCGGCCAAGATACTGCTTGAACGGCACATACTTGTTGTTCGTACCGTCGTCGGTATTGTTGAGCTTGATCTTCCCGATCGGCGATCCGATGGACGAGACGTTCAGGCCGTACTCGTTCATCAGTTGCCGGACCTTCTGAATCTCCGGCTTGGAAAGCTGCATCACGTTCTTGATGCCCGTACCGACATCGATGAACCGGATACTGAAATACTGGAGCCCGAGGGCGGCAAATGCAGCAAACTGCTCGACGGCCGTCTTGTTGTTCGCTGCTTCGTCGGCAAAGCCGGAAAGGATAACGCGGGGCGGATTCGGCATGATCGGACTCCAAATCGAGATGTCGGGACTTCAGGAAACCCCTATTATCCGCAAAAAACCCGCCCGCACAAGGTGGGGGTTGGAAGCTGGAAGCTAGCCTCCGATACGCAGATCGAAAAGGCCGAAAAGCTCGTCGTGCGAGAGGCTTCGTTTTCCGCTGCCGGTTGCGCTGGAGAAGATCGTGTCGAACAGCTCGCGCTTCTCTTCCAGAATACGGTTGATCCGCTCTTCGATCGTGCCCAGCATCAGAAAACGCGTAACCGTAACCGGACCGTCCGCGCCGATCCGGTGCGCGCGGTTGATTGCCTGATCCTCGACCGCCGGATTCCACCACCGATCGAACAGGAACACATAGCCGGCGAATTGCAGATTCAGGCCGACGCTGCCTGCCCCGTAGCTCATCAACAGGACATGGCGCGACGGATCGTTGCGGAATTGCTCGATGACCCCATCGCGCTGTTTCGACGGTATCTTGCCATGGTATTCGAGCGGGCCGAACCGGCGGAGACGTTTGGTCAGCCTCTTCAGCGTGCCGACCCACTGGCTGAAGACAATGGCCTTGCGACCGCTGTCGGCCACTTCCTCCAGGTCGGCGGCAAGTCGTTCCAGCTTGGAACTGGCGCCGGACGCCGGATCGAAGTTGCAGATCTGTTTGAGTCGCAGAATCAATTCAAACACATGCTGAATGGTCAGCGAGCCGCCCAGCTCGTTCAGATGCACGATGCCGTCGTTCTCGGCCAGATCGTAGGTGCCGCGCTGCTCCGGAGTCAACTCCAACTCGGCATCGCGAAAGAGCTTCGGAGGCAGATCCGTGAGTACCGTGTCCTTGGTGCGCCGCAGAACATAGTCGCGAACCGTACGACCCATGCGGCCCGGCTTCAGATCCGGCGAAAGGAAACCCGGCGCCAGGAACTCGAATATGCCGACCAGGTCCTCCGGGCTGTTCTCCACAGGCGTTCCGGTCAAGGCCCAACTGCGCCGCCGGCGGATCGAACGCGCCACCTGACTCGTCGCGCCGGAACGGTTCTTCACGCGCTGGGCTTCGTCCAGCAAGACCAGATCGAAATCGACGCACTGCGCCGGCGCAGCCGAGTCCTCCAGCGAGAATGCCTCGCCGGCAGAAATCTGGCCGTCGGGTTCCGCCTTTCGAGACCGCTGCCGGGAGCCGCGGCGCGATTTCCTTTTGGCGGGACCGAAGGCGTTGCCGGTGTCTTCGAGCAGGTCGCGGTCGCGGCACAACAACTCGTAGTTGGCTATGCGGACCGAGATGTCCGGCAACTGCCACTGCCACGCACGGCGCGCCCGATCGCCCTCGATCACCATCACCGTAACTTCGGGCGCCCATTGGGCAAACTCCCGCTGCCAGTTCGAAACCAGCGGCTTCGGGCAAATCAACAGAACGTTGTTCACCTCGCCCCGACGCAGCAATAGCCGCACGGCCGTGATTGCCTGCATGGTCTTGCCAAGCCCCATTTCGTCGGCCAGAATGGCCGCGTGACGCGGATAGAGAAACGCGACTCCTTCAAACTGATACGGAAACGGCTGGAAGGGAAACCGCAACGCGCGCTCCGCCAGCAGACTCTCCAGCGGCGGTTGCAGCAGGTATTGCAGCCGATCTTCAAGCTTGATGATATCGGCAGGCGGGCGGATGCGGGTTCCCTGCCGCCCGGGGACCAGGCCGGCGATTGCCGGTTGCGACGCAACCGGCGCGTTCTCACTACCCGGCGCCAAGGAGGCCGGGGGCGACTCCGGCGCCGCGAAGCCGAAACTCCGAACTGCAATGGGCGGCGCCGTGATCCTCAGCGCCAGGGCTCGTGGATCGGGCAACTTGAGCGACTCGCTCCTCACTTCCACCGCCGGCGGAGCCATGGCCTCGCCGTATGCATCCAAAACGCAGTTACGCCAAAGCTCCGGGGCCGACGCACTCAGATCGAGAGCGCGGACGCCGGGCGCACCGGGCGGCTGCCACGAGAACACGTCCGGCCGGCGTACGGCGTTCGGAACAGAGGCTTGGGATGCGGGTCGAATCGATCGTACAGATATTGCGGACACACGCGGAGCCGGTTTCATCGGGCGCCTTTCCTGGCCTCGGCAATGGCCTCGCGAATCCGCCCGAAGGGCTCGTTCAGGTCAAACGCTTCGGGCAGGGCGGCCATGCGCTCGGTGATTACCAGACGGTCGGACTCTCGCTCTCGCGGCAGGCCCAATTGCTGCGTCCCCAACTCGAACAGGACCACCTCGCCGCCGACCGTACGATGCGGGCCCGTGGGACTGCCTGCGGCATGGGCGCCGTCGAAACGGATGGCTCGATCGGCAACCGCAGCGCCGGCGGCCGGAACCTCGTTGGCCGCCGAGAGAACCATCGCCACGGGAATCTCAATATGCTCCCGCACGGCCAATCCCGGCTCGCTATCGGTCAGCACGGCAATCGGCGAGACCTTCGCGTGTTTCACCAGGGTTGCGCCGATCTGCTCCCCGTACAGGAACGGGTAAAGGGAAGGCCCATAAAGAATCTGTTGGGCCCGATTCGGACGCACGGGTGTGGTGCAATGGAATTCCAGCGGCTTGCCCATACGGTTCAGCAGCAAATACCCGCCGAAAAGCCCCTGGTCCGGATATTCGACCACCGTGAAGAAACCCAGAACGCAGGTGGAGGGAGAGGGGGGTCGCCGCATGATCGTTCCATCGCTTTCTATTCCGGCAGGTTCAAGTTGTGTCCAGGCATTGCTTTGCCGAAATCCCCCATTTTCCCACTTAGGATACACCGCAGGCGTTCCGCAGCACGGGCCAGGGGACCTCGTGGTGCATCGGATTGCGCAGAAGGGAGACTTTAGGCGGGATTTGCGGAATTGGATGCTTTCACCACTCTGAAGAGGGAATACTCACAGATCCTCAGATCTTTCTTGCCGATTTCCGCCCTCATTCTAAACGGACACTCGACAACCGGGGCGAGGTGTGTTTATACTGAAAGGAACGAAAGGAGCACTGCAGATGACGCACGACCCGACCCCTTCACGGCCGTCCATGTACAGTCAGATCGATGTTTCGCATGGAGATTACCCTCGCGCGGCAACTACGGCGCGGGGGGATTGTAACGATCAGACGCAACTGCTCCGAGAACTGCTGTCCGCCCAGGATCGGCAGAACGAATTGCTCGAAGAATTGATCGGGCAGCTTCACGCCAACCAACGACAGCGCGCCAACGAATTGGGACAGTGGAAGCAGGCGAACCCGCATCTGGCTCGCCGCTGCCGACGCGCCGCCGAAAAGCTCGGCAAGGTACAGACCGAGTTTCTCGACGGGATCACGCAGGAGATCAACGCCAACTTCGATACCCTGGTCGAAGGCGATTTCATGCTCAACGAGTTCATTGATCGCTATGGCCCGCGCCTGGCGCACCTGAATGGTCTGCTCCAGGTCCTGTCGCAATTGAGTGCGACCCCCAACCCCACCGGCACTTCCAATACACGGTGACACGAAACCAGGCGCACGGCTGCTCGCCGGCCGGAGATTCCGTCTGAAGGAATAGGGTGACGCGGTTATTCCTGTTAGGCAATTGAGGAGCATCTGCTTCTGCACCGTGGGACGTTGTCTCATCAACTGGATGTCGCTTGCCGTGGAACAGGCAGCCAGTCGCCGGGAAGAGTGAGCGAGGGCCTGACAAATGGACGTGTCCGTCACCACGAAGCAGCGCTCTTGCACGTTGCCCCTGTTCCCGCTTCTCCGCGCGCCCGTGCTGCTGGCGGCCATTGCAACTACCGGTTGCCAACCGACCTACCACGCAACCGGAGAGGCCAAGCCTCTGCCGACTGTAGAACACGACGTCCGAGAAACGGGCCAGGCACTCGACCGTTGGCCTTCCTGGCGAGGACCGCAGGCGTCCGGAATCGCGCCGGGCGGTAGTCCGCCCATCACGTTCGGCCCGGAACAGGGAGTGCGGTGGAAGACGGCCGTTGAAGGCAAAGGCCATTCGTCGCCTGCCGTGTGGGGCGGCCGCATCTTCCTGACCACCGCAATCGGGGACGATGCATCGCCCGCGCTTGCCGTGCTCTGTTTCGATCGCAGCGACGGCCGGCTTCTCTGGAAGACGCAAGTGGGCGTCGGGCAAGGGGAAACCCACGCGAAGAACGGCCACGCCTCGGCCACTCCGGTAACAGACGGCGAGCGCGTCATCACGTTCTTCGGCGCAACGGGCCTGTTCTGCCATGACATGGACGGGCGCGAATTGTGGCATGTCGACCTGGGACCGCTGCGACACATGTGGGGACTGGCGGCCAGTCCGGTCCTGCTGGGCGATAGAGTGATCCAGTTGTGCGACAACGAGCACGATTCCTACCTGGCGGCGTTCGATAAGAAATCGGGCCGCGAACTGTGGCGCGTCGCGCGGGCCAGCGAAGGCTGCTGGAGTACGCCGCTGCCGGTCCAGGTGAACCCGCCGGAAGCGCCGGCTCGCCATGAGATTATCGTCAACGGCGATAGTGTCACGCAATGCATCACCGCCTACGATTCCGGCGATGGCGCCGAGCTGTGGCGAGTGGAGGGGACCACTGCGCTGGTTACGCCCACGCCGGTCGAGGCAGGCGGCCTGGTCTACTGCGCCAGTGGCCGGAACGGCCCCATCATGGCCCTGCGGCCCGGCGCAGCCGACGAGACCGCACGCGTGGTGTGGCGCCATGCACGGGGCGGACCCTATATTCCTACGCCGCTGGCCTACCGTAATCGCCTGTTCGTGGTGACCGACGTCGGCCATCTCTCTTGCTACAACGCCGGAGACGGGACGAATGTATGGACCGAGCGGTTACGCGGCCGATTCACGGCAAGCCCCGTGGCCGCCGATGGCCGCGTCTACACCGTTGACGAGCGTGGCGTTGTCCGTGTGACCACCGCCGGCGACCAGTTCGAATTGCTCGCCGAGAATCCGCTGAACGAAGCCTGCCTGGCGACGCCGGCCATTGTCGAGGGCGATCTGATCGTTCGCACCGAGTCGCAGTTGTACTGCTTCGCCGGCACAAACTCTGAGCCGGCCAGCCCCATACCTGCGGGCGAACCGCCTGCAACCGCCAACGCGCAACGGCCACCGTCGTCCCAACCGATCGAACCGGACCCGATCCGGCCGGAAGCCGCCCACGCGGCTCCGGTTTCCAACGAAGAAAACGGCACGGGTGCGCCGCCGGCCGCACCGCCGGACCGATGGCCGCTTGCCCGTGGCGACGCGAGGGGCAGCGGAGTCGCCTCCTCATCACTCCCGGAGAACCCGGAGGTGCTCTGGACGTTCACCGACAACGACGGGAGTTTCGAGACGACGGCCGTTATCGCGGACGGGACCGTCTACATCGGTTCGCTCGGCGGTAAGTTCTTCGCATTGAACTTCGACGATGGTCAGCCGCTCTGGCACTTCGCAACCGAGTTGGGGTTTACCGCCTCGCCTGCCGTGCACGACGGGCGCGTGTTCGTCGGCGACAGCGAGGGCGTCTTCTATTGCTTCAACGGGAAAACGGGCGAAAAGCAATGGCAATTCCAGACCCAGGCCGAAATCAACTCCGCGCCGAGCTTCCACGGCAACCGCGTGCTGTTCGGTTCGCAGGACGGGATACTCTACTGCCTGGATGGCGGGTCGGGCGAACTGGTCTGGAAGTACGAAAGCCCGGACCAGATTCGCTGTTCGCCCACCATCGTAGAGAACGTCACCTTCGTGGCCGGTTGCGACGGCCGGCTGCACGTGATCGATCTGGAGCATGGCAAAGAAATACGAAGCGTCGAACTCGACGGCCCGACCGGCGCCACACCTGCGGTGGCCGGCGAGATGCTGTTCGTCGGAACGGAGGACGGCACGTTTTTCGGCATCGACTGGCGTGCAGGAGAAACGCGATGGCGATACGTCAACCCGAAACGTCCGGACGCCTATCGCGGCTCGGCCGCGGTGGACCAAGGGCTCGTGGTGGTCGGATCGCGTGATCGGTCGATCCACGCCCTGGACGCGAACTCGGGCAAGGAGAAATGGACGTTTCCGGCCGGGGCAAGGGTGGACGGCTCGCCCGTCATCGTGGGGCAGCGCGTGTTCGTCGGCGCGGCCAATGGCCGCCTGTTCGCAATCGACCTTGCCGACGGCCGGCAGCAGTGGCGGTTCGAGGCGGGCGGAGTAATCGCAGGCGCGCCGGCGGTGGCCGGAGGCCGGCTGGTTATTGGGACCGATGACGGTATTCTCTACTGCTTTGGAGAGCGACCATGAGCGAGACAATCCACGTTGTCCTATGCCGCAATCGGCATGAAAGCTCACAGCAGCAGAAGCTGATCGGGCAGTTTACCGATGCTCTGCCCGGACACGAAAGCATCGCGTTGTGGGTGACGCCCCATCTGTACGACCTGACGCCCGACGGCACGGTCATGGAACAGCTTCGCACGATCGAAGGCGATCTGATTGTCGGATCGTGGTTGCATCCGCGAGCGGCCTTCTGGGTGCTCGACGCCAACGGTATCGGCGGCCGAATGGGCCAATCGGACCTGATCGACAGCAACCAGACCGGCGAGTCGGTAACCGGTTCCGGCCGTCATGAACGAACCATCTGGTGCTTCGATCTTCGCCAGTTCGACGACGCCGCTCCTCTGCTGGCCGAGATCGAACGCATCCGAACCGAACGCGTTGGTCCAGGCCCATCGGCAGAAGCGGTTGCTGGCCAGAAACCCGTGGAACTGGAGGAGCCAACCCGGCGGCGATGGTATCCGGTAGTCGATCGCAGCCGGTGCGCCAACTGCCTCGACTGCCTGAACTTCTGCCTGTTCGGGGTCTTCGGAATCGACCGGCAGGAACAGCTCCTGGTCGAGGCCCCCGACGCCTGCAAGGACGGCTGCCCCGCGTGCAGCCGCGTATGCTCGGCCGGGGCCATCATGTTCCCCGACCACCAGGACCCCGTCATTGCAGGGGATGCCTCCGGCAACGGCGGGCAGGTCAACCTGGACCTGGTGCAGTTGTTCGATGCTACCAGTTCGCTGGACCTGACCGCAGCGGAGCGCGAGCAGATACGCAGCAAGCTGCCGCCCACCGCTGCCTCGTGCGACTGCCCGACCTGCTCCCACGATGACCTCGACGATCTGGTCGACGGCCTGGACGAGGAAGCGTTTTGATGGGGCTGTATCGTTTCTGGAAGCACCGTCGGTGGGGAGTCGCGCCTTGAGGCATTCTCTGCCCACGGCTGCTGGCACCCGAGACGGCCGGCCGATGGAAGAAACCCTTGACACCGGGCCCGCCGGAGCCGATAGTACGGGTTTTCCAAAGACTGCGGAACGTTGCTCATGATGATCCAAACCTACTCTGAACTGATCGAGTCGGGACACGATCTGGCCGTCGGCCAGATGACCGAGGCCATTCGCCGAATCATGAGCGGCGAGGTGCCCGTGGAACTCACCGCCCGCTTCCTGGCAGCCCTGCATCGAAAAGGCGAGACCGTGGCGGAGATTGCAGGCGCGGCGGCGGCCATGCGCGAGTCGATGACCTGTATCCGAGCTGCCGACTGCGATCACTTGCTCGACGTCGTAGGGACGGGGGGCGACGGTTCCGGAACGTTCAATATCTCGACGGCGGCGGCGATTGTGACGGCCGCATGCGGAGTACAGGTTGCCAAACACGGCAGCCGGGCCGTCACGAGCCGGAGCGGCGCGTCGGACGTCCTGGCCCGGTTGGGCGTGAACATCGACGCAAGACTGTCCAACGTCGAGCAGTGTCTTGTCGAGGCGGGTCTCTGTTTCTGCTTCGCCCCGCTTTACCATCAGGCCATGAAGCACGTGGCCCCGGCCCGCAAGCAGTTGCCCTACCCGACCGTTTTCAATATCCTCGGGCCGCTGGCCAACCCGGCCTCGGCGCCCTATCAGCTTCTGGGGGTGGGGCGCAGCGAACTGCGGCCGCTGCTGGCTGAAGCTGCGGCAGTCCTGGGCACGCGCCGAACACTCGTGGTCTTTGGCGTCGACGGCCTCGATGAGGTAACCCTGGGCGGCGCCACCGAGGTGACCGAGGTGACCCCCGACGGACTGCAACACTGGGAATGGTTCCCCTCCGACTTCGGACTGCCCCAAGTCTCCCTGGAAGCGCTTCAAGTGGCCGACGCCGCGGAAAGCGAGACACGCATTCGGAGCGTCTTGAAAGGTGAACCGAGCCCTGCCCGCGATATCGTCCTGGCCAATGTGGCAGCCGCCTTGTGGACCGTCGGTCACGTCACCACGCTTGCCGATGGCGTTCGCCTTGCGGCCGAGGCAATCGATTCGGGCGGCGCGCAGCGGAAGCTCGACCGGCTCGTGGAGATATCATGTCGCGATTGAACGGCCCCTCGCTGCGGCTGGTGCTCCTGGTCTCCTGCTGTCACGCCCTGGTGCATGTTTATGAACACTCGTTCGCAAGCGTCGAGCAGTTGGTTGCCGCCGAATTCCATGTCGGCATGGGCGTAACCGGCGCCATCGGCAGCACGCTCCGCCTCCCGTTCGGTCTTTTTGCCCTGGCGGCAGGCTGGTTTGCCGATCGGTTCGGTGCAAAACGCTTGCTCCTGATCTACCTGGTCGGATGTAGCGGCGCATGCCTGGTCGCCTTTCTTTCGATCAACCTTGCGATGCTGTTCCTTGCCATGTTTCTGCTCGGCGCGTGCGCAAGTATCTATCACCCTGCCGGAGTCGGCCTGATTTCGCTGCACACCATTCCGGACAACCGATCGATGGCCTTGGGATATCACGGCATCCTCGGGTCGATCGGGATTGCCGGCGGCCCGTTGCTGGCCGCAATTGCATTGAGCGCCGGGATGCGCTGGCAAACGTTCTTCCTGCTCCTTAGCGCACCCGGTGTGCTGCTGGCCATCTTGCTCCACCTCTGGCTGCATCACGAATCGAAGAACCTGAGTCTGGAAGCCGTTGCAGGCACTAACGCCAGCGTCCTGGTCGAGTCCGACAACAGCATCCACTGGCCATCGTTCAGCCTACTGCTCATTCTGGGCACTATGGCCGGTTTCGTCTACGCTGCCGTCATGACCTTCCTGCCGCGATACCTGGACGGAGCCGACTTCCGCTTCCTCGGCCTGCCGCCGGAGGGCATTCGCAACTACCTGACGGCCGGCGTGATGCTGCTGGGAATCGCAGGCCAGTACACGGCAGGCCGAATCGGACGCGCGCACCTGCTGGAGCCGCTGCTAGCCACAGCATTCTTCGCGGCCGCGCCATGCGTGCTGTGGATGGGTTTCGCCATTGGACCGGCTCGCCTCTATGCGGCTGCCGTATTCACACCACTTTTCTTCATGCACCAGCCGCTCTTCAACAGTCTGGTGGCAAAGTACGTTCCTCGCCACAGGCGGAGCGTCTGCTATGGGCTGTACTACACGCTCAGCTTCAGCATCGGAGCGTTGGGCCCGGCCTTTGCCGGCCAGATCGCCAGCGACGCTGTCACCTACAGTACACTCGCCGGATTGCTGACCGCAGCGGCCTGCCTGGCGGCGGTGCTGTGGCGCTGGAACGGCCGGATCGTCGCCGGTGAGGGATAGCCCGGCGTTCTTCTCGGCCGGGCGGCCATAAGACAGCTCGATTACGGCTTTCGCATACCACCCTGGAGTTACACACTACTCCACATAACTACGTAGCCACCACGAGCTAATCTGCATAACCTTTCGCGCGCACTCTGGGACTCCTACGGTTTGCCGTTCGCACCAAGACACGGAAGCCCTATCTGGCGTTGAAGACCGGCCAGGAAAAGCAACTGATTGACTTTACATTAAGTTACCGCCGATACAGACGTTTTCCACCAAGAATAACGCCCAGAATGTTGACTTTACATTGAGTCATCTGTAAACTTGATGTTTGTGGCTGCCTGCAAAGGCTGGCTGTTTCCTTATTGTCGGATGCTGCGTTCATCCATTGTCTCGTAGCCAGGAAGTTGCTGATGTCACTCCAACGGCTCGACCGAGAGACAACCGCCCTGCCCCGCCCCGCGCGCTTGATCGACGTGGCCCGGCTGGCGAAGGTCTCCTGTTCCGTGGCCGGACTGGTGCTCAACAAGGGCGGCGGCAACTCGCGGGTCAGCGAGGCAACGGCCGAGCGCATTCGCCAGGCCGGCAAGGCGCTGAACTATCATCCGAATCCGGCGGCCCGGCTGCTACGCGGAAAACGCTCGTATACGCTCGGCCTGATGGTCGCATCGGCCGGCGATCCGCTCCGCTCCTTCCTCGTGGAGTATATCGACGTCGAGGCCGCAAAGTCCGGCTGCCAGGTGTTAATCGCCAATACGGTCGGTAACCCGAAGGTCTATTCCAACCGTTTCGATACGGTGGTCGAAGACTTCACCCGGCGCCGGGTCGATGGGGTCTTCTGCGCGGTGCATCATTACTGGGAAGGCGACCGCGCCGCCCTGTTGGCCGCCCATCCGAATACCGTTTTCTACGAGGACCGGGGAATTGTCGGCGCCCCGGTCGTGCTGGTCGACCGCGCCGAGGCCGTCCGCCTCGCCGTGCGACATCTGGCCCAGCGCGGACGGCAGCGAATTGGGCTGGCGGTTATGGGCGTCACGCGCCCCGAGCACCGGGCCCGGCTCGACGGCTATCGTGACGAACTCGCGGCCCAGGGGCTTGCCGTCGATACACGCCTCGTCTTCAACGGCGAACCGTTCGGCCTGGTTTGCGCCATGAAGGATCACCAAACGGGCAAATGGGATTTCCCAGAGATTGTGATCGATCGCGCCATCGACCAGTTGGTCGGCGACAACAGCGCCGATGCAATCGTAGCGCACGACGATTTCTGGGCGGCGGCGTTGCTCAGGCGTCTCCGCGCCCGCGGTATCCGCGTGCCGAGCGACGTGGCCCTGGTCGGATACTCGAACCACTACCTGGCAGATTGGACGGACCCGCCGCTGACGACCCTGGACCTCTCGCACGAAGCCGCCGCCCGGCAGATGGTGCTCATGCTCGAACAGATGATCCACGGCCGCGCCCCGGCGCCGGACGAGTGGCGCGTGATGATCCAGCCAAAACTGATCGTGAGAGAGTCAACGTGATTGCCTTGAAACAACCCGATTTTTCTCCGCCGCCTGGTCCCAACGCACGGGAATAATCACCTGCCGCCCGCCCGCCACGCTCGCAACGCGGAGTACGGCAACAACCTGCAACCAGAAAGTCGCCATACCTGGGAGGTTAACCATGAGACGCATGATCACCGTGTCCTTCTGGCCGGCTGTTCTCCTTGGCCTTTTGCATGCCTCCATGTCTCCAGCCGCGCCGATGTACTGGGATACCAGCACCGACGCCGGCATCCAGGCCGGCAGCGGAACTTGGAATGACAATAGTGCGACTGCATGGAGCGATGGCACTGCAGGCAGCGATCCGCTGCTTGCATGGACCTCGTCGGCCGATGACGCGCACTTCTACACGTCCGGAACCTCGACGATCACCGTGGCCGGCGGTGTCGGCGCCAACAGCCTGGTGTTCGACGGCGCGGGCTACACGCTCGGCGCCAACCGCGTCACGGTCGGCGCCGGCGGGATCGTTGCCAACCAGTCGGCCACCATCTACGGCGCGACCCTCGGCGCAACCCAATCGGTCACCGTAGCCGGCGGAAAGACGCTCACCATTCAGAACACAACGGTGATCAACGCCGGCCATACTTGGACCAAGAATGGCGAGGGCGCCGTCACCACTCCCGGCGAGGTCCAGGTCCGTGCCGGCGGCGGTTACACGCACGAGGCCGGCACGCTCGAGATCAGCGGTGGCAACGGAGTGCACGTGGTCGGCGGCTCCGCGGGCAATGCCGTGTTCACCCAAACCGGCGGCACCATCAACGGAACAGTCCCATACTTCATCATCGGCGCGAGCGGCGGTCTTACGGGCGGCACCGGGTACAAGGCCGTGTTCAATATGCAGGGCGGCGCGCTTAACGTGACGGGGACGCTCTACAGTGGCCATGCGAGCGACAGCGTTATTACCCAGACCGGCGGCGACGTCACTGCCGCGAGGCTCGACATTGCGTCCGACGCGGGCCACGGCGAATATTACCTGAAGGGTGGCACTCTCACTGTTTCCGGCAACGTCGGAATCGGATACCTGGCTGCCGCAAACGGCGATTTCGTGCAAAGCGGCGGCAGCGCCACAGTCGGTTCGCTCACCCTCGGCGGTCACAGTAGCGGCGGCGGCACCGCCAGCTACACCATCAACACCAACGACGCTCCGGCAACGCTCACAGTAGGTTCGGGCGGAATCTATGTTGCCCGATACGGTTCCAGCCAAAGCACGTTCAACGTGGACGGCGGTACGGTTCAAGCCAATGGCGACTTCCGCATTGCATTGAGTACCGACACGACCGGTACGGTAACTCAGACCGGCGGCGCCGTGACCATCGCTTCCAACCGCGCGTTGCAGTTCGGCGCGGGTACCGGAACGTATCACCTCAATGGCGGAACACTGAAACTGGCAAACCTGTCATTTGCCGACGCGGCCAAAAACCGGTTGGCCTTCGGCGGCGGCACGTTGGAGAACAACGGCTCGGCGCTGCTGACAACCGCCATTCCTGTTGAACTCAAGGCAGGCGGGGGAAGGATCAGTACCCCGACGGCGAGCGCCGGCATCCACCTGACCGGCCCGATCTCCGGCACCGGAAGGCTCACGAAAACCGGCGACGGCACGCTGCAACTTTCCGCGGCGGCCGGCAGTACGTTCTCCGGCGATATCTACATTGACGCAGGGGAGATCGTTGTCGACAACAACAACCTGCCGACCACGCGAGGCACTGTCCGCGTTGGAACCAGCAGCAGCGGCACGGGCGCGTTGACGCTGAGCGATTGGAGCCTCAGGACCACCAGCTATTTCATGCTGGGAGCCGGCGGCAGTATCGATTCGGTCGGCGTGCTCAACATGTCGAGCGGCCAGATCGAGGTGGGCTCAACCATGTACCTCGGATGGAAAGGCAGCGGCACGGTGAATCAGACCGGAGGCACGGTCATTGTTACCCATCCCAACGGAATTCACGTGGCCACGGATATCGATGGTACGACGGGCATCTACAACCTTCACGGCGGGACGCTTCGCACTCCCCAAATCAACATCGCGGCGGGGATCGCCCAAAACAGAACCACCCTGCTAAGCTTCGATAACGGCGGCACGCTGGAGAACAACGGTTCCGGCCTGATGACCACCGCGATTCCGGTTGAGTTCACGACCGGTGGCGGCGTCATCAACACGCCGGGCGGCGGAGCGGATATTCGCCTGACCGGCTCCATGAGCGGCAGCGGCAGGCTCACGAAATCCGGCGACGGCACGCTGCAACTGTCCGCGGCAGCCGGCAGTACGTTCAACGGCGATATCTACATTGACGCAGGTGAGGTCGTTGTCGCCAACAACAACCTGCCAACCACGCGCGGCAGCGTCCGCGTTGGAACCAGTAGCAGCGGCACGGGTACGCTGACACTGAGCGATTGGAGCCTCAGGACCACCAGCTATCTCATGCTGGGAGCCGGCGGCAGCATCGATTCGGTTGGCGTGCTCAACATGTCGAGCGGCCAGATCGAGGTGGGCTCGACCATGTACCTCGGTTGGAAAGGCAGCGGCACGGTAAATCAGACCGGAGGCACGGTCATTGTTACCCATGCCAATGGAATTCACGTCGCAACAGATATCGACGGAACGGAGGGCATCTACAACCTTCACGGCGGGACGCTTCGCACTCCCCAGATCAACATCGCGGCGGGGCCCGCCCAGAACAGAACCACCCTGCTGAGCTTCGATAACGGCGGCACGCTAGAGAACAACGGTTCCGGCCTGATGACCACCGCGATTCCCGTCGAGATCAAGGCCGGCGGCGGAACGATCAGCAC
This sequence comes from Thermoguttaceae bacterium, assembly GCA_040772845.1. Classification (GTDB taxonomy): domain Bacteria; phylum Planctomycetota; class Planctomycetia; order Pirellulales; family Thermoguttaceae; genus PWXP01. Next base: position 88,646 of record JAXGXG010000001.1, on the reverse strand, counting down.
ACCGGGCGGCGGAGCGGATATCCGTCTCACCGGATCGCTCACCGGCGCCGGCGACCTGACCAAGAGCGGCGCCGGAACGCTGACGCTCGGCGGTACGGCCGCCGCCTACACCGGCGGCATCAACGTCAGTGCCGGTACGCTGCGGGTCAATACGTCACTGGCCGCCAGCAGTGGCGTCGATGTCGCTGCCGGCGCAACTCTCGGGGGCACGGGCACGATTGGCGGTCCGACCTCAATCCGAAGCGGCGGTTCCCTCGCCACCGGTGCAAGCGTGGGCACGCTCACCTTTCTCGACGACTTGACCCTGGCCAACGGCGCCATTTGGGACTGGGAGTTCATCGATACCAGCAGCTACGACCAGGCCGTCGGCGACAATGGGGCAAGCCTGATCCTGCCCACCGCCGGCTCAACCCCCGCCATCACGCTGAACATCCTGGGCGAGCCCGGACATACGGTGGACTGGTATGATGAGTTCACCATCTTCACCGGCGACGTCGTGAACTTCGACGCCGGGCTGTTTGATCTGGTGAACGATTCGGATTGGGCCCGGGGCTGGCAGATCGCCTCCAGCGGCCAGAACCTCGTACTCACCGCCGTTCCCGAGCCCGGCTCGCTGGTCCTGCTGGCGGTGAGTCTGCTGGGGCTCCTGGCCTTGGGGCGTCGCAGACGCATGTAGTGGCGCCCGATTCGCAGGCGGTGCACTGTCGCTACCTTTGCAGTACGCATTGGATCACGATTGGAGACAACAAATGAATCCCCGTCACGGACGGAAGACCAGGAGACTGAGGTTCGCGGCCTTCACCTTGGTCGAGCTGCTGGTGGTGATCGCCATCATCGGCATCCTGATCGCCCTGCTGCTGCCGGCCGTGCAGGCAGCTCGCGAAGCGGCCCGCCGCATGCAATGCTCCAACAACCTGAAGCAAATGGGCTTGGCGCTGCACAACTACCACGACACGTTCCGCAGCTTCCCCATTGGCTCACGGTCAGGTACGCTTTCGTCCTACAACACCTACGGCACCAACTGGCGATCCGCGCTGCTGGCCTTCCTCGAACAGAAGCCGCTCTACGACAGCCTGAACTTCGAGACCGGTAGCTTCTCGGGCTGGGAAAACCAGCCGTTTTCCGGAGGCAACGAGGTTCTTGTCGGGCTCGCGATCCCCGTTTACAAGTGCCCTTCCAGTACGATCGATCCGTTCATTAACGAGCCGACGTCGATCAACGATCGCGGCGGCCTGATGCACGATTATGTCGGCATTTCCGGCGCGTATCCCGATCCGGGCGGGCGAGGCACATCCGTCTGCCGGCAAAGCAGCCGCGGCTACGTGTGCAACACGGGCCTGCTCCTGCCACACCAGGTTGCCGGAATCAAGCACGCCAGCGACGGAACGTCGCATACGATGATCGTTGCCGAGCAATCGGGATTGGTGGGCGACAGGCCCATCCGGTCCAACTACGGCGGCGGCTGGGCCGGGGCGCGTGACCATACAGGCGACTACAGCCTGAACCCGCGCCGCGCCAACCAGATTTCCAGCGGCGACAACTACTACCACTGCGGCCTGACCGTGGTGCGCTGGGCGATCAATTCGCGAACCTCGCAGGCCAACTCCAGCAACGCGACCTACGAGACCAATACCATCCTGAACTCATTCCACCCGGGCGTGATCAACGTACTGCTGGGCGACGGCAGCGTGCAGTCCATTGCCGACAGCATTGACATGGAGACCTTGCGGCGACTGGCGGCTGCAGACGATGGCTTGCCCATTGACGAATTCTAACGCCCCGTACCCGACTAACGTGGGTAACTTCAACCCGTCGCACGAGCTACCTTACCCCACAGGACGCACCGACTCCCCGCCCCAGAAACCAGACAACAGCTGCATGACTTCACATTAAGTGTTGGCCGATATCGGACTTTTCTCCCCGCCATGATGCTTGAAATGTTGACTTTACCTTGAGTCATCTGTAAACTTGATCTTCGTCACCGCCTGCAAACGCTGAGAGTTTCGTTATTGCCGGATGCTGCGTTCATCGTAGAGGACATCGACGTCGAGCCGCCAAGCCAGGCCGTCAAATGTTGATCACAAACACGGTCGGTACCTCCCAAGTTCCATTCCAAACCAAACGTGCCACCCCAACACTTTGCCAAGGAGAAGAACAATGACGAACATGCGAATCACGACATTCGTCGTCGGGCTGACGTTTCTCATGATGGCCTCAACATGCGGCGCCGGCATGTACACAGTCAACATTGCGTGCAATGATGCCGATTTCGGCTATTGGGCGCAACAAGCAAACCCCGAAGACACCCCTACCAACACGCAAGTAATCGGAACCCAAACGTCCTATCGCGTGGGGTTTGGCGGTACCCCGGCTCGGGGAACGGTCCTCTTCTGGCCTTTTGAACTGCCGGTGCTGGCCGACGATGAGTTCATCGACTCGGCCGAGCTTTCCTTCGATTTTACCGACAAGAACTCGTCGCCAACCTTCAATCTCGACCTCTGGGGCGCCGGGTTCCAAAACGACACAAACACGTCGACCATGAGGAAGTACTTTCAGTACGATACGGGCGACCCCAATTCCGGCACGATCAAGATCGAGGACAACATCATCACACCCCAGACGGAGTTCGGTACGATCAGTTCCGCCAACGAAGCGCTCACCTCGTACATCCAAGGGTTCTATGACGCAAACCCCGGCTATACCGGCGGATCGTACGCGTACCTTCGGCTCAACATGGATGACGGATATAGGTCTGAAGGCGTCGGGTATCGCATACCATCGCCCGAGGGCGTCAGCCTGACGCTAACCGTCGTTCCCGAACCGTCGACTATCGGACTTCTTGCAATGGCTGGAGCGGCCTTGCTTCTGTTCCGTCGACGCCGGCGGCGGACTTGATACTCGGAACGGTGTGCCGCACTTCGATTTGCGGCACTTCACCAATGACCGATCGAGGGTTGCGACGACGATGGTTTTCGCCGCGGGAACCGAAGGAGACGGATCGATGCCTATCGAGACTTCGACAATCAAACGCGAGGATTCCAGGACGGCGTTTACCCTCGTGGAATTGCTAGTGGTGATCGCGATTATCGGCATTCTCATCGCGCTGTTGCTGCCTGCCGTCCAAAGTGCCCGCGAGGCGGCCCGGCGGATGCAATGCTCGAACAACCTCAAGCAGATCGGCTTGGCGTTGCACAATTATCACGGCACGTTCCGTTGTTTTCCGATCGGTTCGCGTTCCGGCGCCATCCCAAGCTACAACACCTTCGGCACGAACTGGCGCACCGCGCTGTTGCCGTTTCTGGAACAGAAGCCGTTGTACGACAGCCTGAACTTCGAGACGGGATCGTTTTCGGGTCATAGTGTGTCCCCGTCCTTTTCGAATGGGAACGAAGTCCTCCAGTGGCTGGCGCTCCCAGTCTACAAGTGTCCCACGAGTACGATCGATCCCTTTGTGAATGAGCCGACGTCGGGCAACGACTCGGGCAGCCTAATGCACGATTATGTAGGGATTGCCGGCGCCTATCCGGATCCCGGCGGGCGAGGCAGCGCCGTCTGCCGCCAAAGCATGCGCGGATACGTATGCACGTCCGGGCTCCTCCTGGCGCACCAGGTTGCCGGCATCAAGAATGCCAAGGACGGGACGTCGAAGACGATCATCGTTGCCGAGCAATCCGGCCTGGTCGACGGGACTCCCATCCGCTCCAATTACTGTGGCGGCTGGGCAGGCGGCCGGGATCACGCAACTGAATACAACCTCCACCCGCGTCGAGCAAACCAGATTCCCAACGATGGAAGCGCCAACTACTACCACTGCGGCCTGACGGTTGTACGTTGGGCCATCAACTCACAAACAAGCGTTTCCGGTTCGAGCAGGGCCACGTACGAAACGAACACGATTCTCAATTCGTTCCATCCAGGTACAATCAACGTGCTCATGGCCGACGGCAGTGTACACTCGGTTTCCGAGGCCATCGACATGGAAACCCTACGACGGCTGTCGGCCGCTGACGACGGCATGACGGTCGGCGAATTCTAACCGCATCTCAGAGATAAGGAATCAACGGACATGACAAAGACGACTCTTGCCAAATGGTGGCCCATCGCGATTCTGGCGGCGCCGATGTGTTGTCTCGGCGGCTGCTCGGAAGGCCGGCCATCCGGCTCCGTATCGGGAACGGTCACGCTTGGCGGCGCCCCGCTGACCGCCGGCACTGTCCTGTTTTCCAACTCGGCCACGGGCGTCGGCATCAGTGCCGATCTCGATTCGTCGGGCGCCTATCACATCCCATCTCTCCCTGCGGATGACTACCAGGTGGCTGTCTCGCCACCGCCCCCTCCTGCACCGCACGAGATGGACCAACCCCGTCCAGCCCCGCCCGCCATTCCGCCACGATACGGGGATCCCGCAACAAGCGGCCTCAACGCGGCCGTCGAGCCAGGCGCGAATACGCTGGATTTCACACTTTCCAAATAGGCAAACGGATTGATGCATGCCAGATTGAATCGCCGCATCTTTCTTGAATCCACCGCCGCGATCATGGCTGCGCCTTCCGCGGCGCTGGGTGCAGACGAAGCAGAGCGTCGCCGGATACGCGTCGCATCCTTCAACATCCAAATCGGACGCGGCACGGACGGCAAGTACGATCTGAAGCGCACGGCCAATGCCATTCGCCTCATGAAGCCGGATGTGATCGGCCTGCAAGAGGTCGATCGCGGCGCCGATCGATCGGATGGCGAAGACCAAGCGCGAACCCTGGCAGACCTGCTCGATATGCATTTCGCCTTCGGCAAGGCCAGCGACCGGCCTGGCGGGGAGTATGGCAATGCCGTTCTGTCTCGCTGGCCTATTGCTGAACAGAACAATCACTTGCTGCGGTCGTGGGGCGAGCAGCGCGCCGTACTGAGCGCGACGGTGGACGTGCCGCACGCCGGCCCCATCCGATTCCTGAGCGCGCACCTGCACAGCCCCAATCGGGAACGCCAGCATCCGCAACGGATCGGTCAGATTGAACAGATCAGTCGCCTGTTTGCCCGCGGGGGCTCACCGGTCATTCTGGCGGCCGACGTCAACGCGCGACCGGACAGCGAAGAGCTGAAGCGACTCGACGAGGCCTGGATCGACGAAGGCCGAGTAACACGGCTTTTTCTCTTACGATCCCCCAAGACACTATTCGGAGATAGATCCGATGCGACATTCCCGCCTGAAACGATGCGTGCCCTTCCTGGTGGCATGGACGACAATCGCTCTTCTGCCGGCTTCGTCCTCTCATGCCGCAGACAGCGGCGCCGCCGGCCGTCTGATCTTCGTGTGCCGGCCGGACAACGACCTGTTCCGCGCGGTCGCGGCCGGGGGAACGAACTCGCTGCGTTTCGATGATGCGGCCGCGGCCATCGAGCGAGCGCCGGCGGGGGCAGGCGTGCTGATTCTGGCCGACGGATACCCGCAGCAGGTGACGGAAATCCCGGCGCGAGTTTTCGCGGCGGCCGAGGCCAAGAGCATCCGCCTTTTCGTCGAGTATCCCGGGGCCCTGCCCGGGCTGACCGTTGGCACGCCGAAGCCGATGCGTTTCGCGCGCGTGGTGATCGCGTCCGATTTCTTCGGCGAGAAGCTGAAGAAGCTCCGCATCCTGGCCGTTCACGGACTGCAACTGGCGCCCGTAAACGTTGAACGATCGCACATGGTCGCCGCACGTGTCGCCGGTTTCGACCATGCGGTGTACGGCCTGCCTGCGGAAACCGCACCCATCCTTTTCCAGATTCCCAACCGGAACGTACTGGTCGCCACGACCAAGCTGAGCCATTTCGTTACGGGGCGATATGCCCCGCAGGATGCCTGGCGGGAAATCTGGCGGAGCATTCTGGCGTGGGCGACTCCCGCCGGCTCCGAGCCGCCTCCGCTGCGCTGGACGCCGGCCGTCCGTGCGGCCTACGACCGTCAAGCGCCGCTGGCGCCCGGCCATCAACGTGAAGCCATTCGGCGCGGCCGGCAGTGGTTCGACGGTTCGAAGATGCTCGTGCGGTCATCCGGCGGGGAAGACGCGGCAAGCCCCGACGGTTCACTGGGCAGCATGGAAGCGGTTCTCTCGCACATCCGTCACGACGGTTCGCAGACCATCAGTTCCGCCTTGCGAGGCGACTGCATTACCGAAACGGCCATGGCTCACGCGTTTTCATCGCGACTGCTGCAACAGGATGCCGACGCCCGGATCGCCAAGAACCTGGTCGACTTCTACCTGTTCGAGTCGCCGGCCCGCAAGAAGGAGCGAGGCGATCCCAACCATTCCGCATACGGCCTGATTGCATGGGGCGTTTCGAGCGAAGCTCTGCTCGTGGCCAACTACGGCGACGACAATGCCCGCCTGATGCTTGCGGTGCTGGCTACCGCCGCGTTGACCGGCGACGATCGCTGGGACGAGGCCATGATGATGTGTCTGCTCGGAAATCTTCGAACCGCCGGTCGATATGGGTTCCGTGGCGGGCGGATCGACGTTCCACAACTTAACCAGCGGCCCTGGCAATCGTACTTTGCGGGCAAGATCATCAATCGGGCGCCGCATTACGAATGCTACCTTTGGGCCTGCTATCTCTGGGCCTACGAACAGACCGGCTGGCCGCTCTTCCTCAATCGCGCCGAGACAGGTTTGCGCATGATGATGGATGAATACCCCGACGGCTGGCGATGGACCAACGGCTTGGCCCAGGAGAAGGCCCGCATGTTGCTGCCCCTTGCCTGGCTGGTTCGAGTTAAGGACACGTCGGCGAACCGCGCAATGCTCCGAAAGGTGATTGATGGCGTCCTGGCACTTCAGCAACCGTGCGGGGCCATTCGCGAAGAGCTTGGAGACCGGAAAATGGGGAGATATCCGCCACCACGCGACAATGCTTCCTACGGCACGGCCGAAGCGCCCCTGATTGCCGAAAACGGCGATCCGGTAAGCGATCTGCTCTACACGACGAACTTCGCCTTCCTCGGCCTGCGCGAGGCCGCGGCCGCCACCGGCGACCCCGATATCGTCGAGGCGGAAAACCGACTGGCAAAGTTCCTCTGCCGCATCCAGATCGACAGCCCGACACTGCCCCAAGTGGACGGCGGCTGGTTCCGCGCATTCGACTTCAATCGCTGGGAACATTGGGGAAGCAACGCGGATGCAGGCTGGGGTGCGTGGTCGATTGAATCGGGCTGGACCCAAGGGTGGATCGTCGCCGTGCTGGCCATGCGGGAAATGGAGACCTCGCTGTGGGACCTGACCAAGGAAAGCCGGATCGAGCGACATTTCCCGCGGCTTCGCGCCCAGATGATCCCCGACGACGCCGTCGATCTCGTCCGTCTTCCGTCGGCCACGGCCACGCCCCAAGGCAAACCCTGAATGCAATTTGCGCCGCCTTGACTCGCCCAGCGTCGATGACGAATCCGGGCGCGTTGCGAGGAAGGCTATTCGGATGCGGTGGGTATCCGATCAACAGCCATCAGGTAGAGAGCTTCCATCGCGGCAATCTTCATCTCCGCATACCGCCGGGGAACTTCCGGATTCCCGTCCGAAAAGGGTATCAGATTCCGTACCGCATCATGCTGCCGCGGCAGGTGGAGGGATTGTTGGTCAGCCTGTGCGTTTCATCGACCCATCTCGGCTACAGCACCCTTCGGATGGAACCGGAATACATCAAGATGGGGCAAGCGGCCGGTGCGGCCGCGCACCTGGCGCACACCAAAGGCGTGACGCCGCGGAAGGTCGACGTCGCGCGTCTGCAGGCAATTTTGTGTGATGCCGGCGCAATCCTTCAGTAGGTTATTGCCGGCATTGCTTTCGCTGCTGCAAACGCTAGCGCTGCAACCAACACAAGCGATTGTCGCAAATGCGAATCGTCGCCAGATTGTTATCCTAAACCACTTAGAAGTAATGGTTTACGGGCCGAACAGCGCGAAGAACTCGCCTTGCCGCATACCGCATACCTCGCTAGAATGCTGCCCGATTGTAGGATGCGCCGGGCAGATTCCTCACCTGTCGCCGCGCTTGCATCCTTCAAACCGTAACCAAACCTCACTGCACAGTCGGATTCCATCGAAACCGGCATGCCTGCACGCGTTGAACTGGGGCACTCGAAAAGACCCGCATGTCCGGCCCGCAGCCTCCCAATACCGAACCGTCGCTCCTGGGCCCGCCGCTCGGCTGGCTCACCCGGCTGGTAATCCGATTCCCCGTGCCGACGATCGCGCTGGGGATAGCGGCGGCGTTGTTCTCGCTGACCCTGGCCGGTACGCGGTTGGGGTTTCGCACAAGCCGGCTGGATCTGCTGAACCCGGAAAGCCGGTGCAATCGCCTGTGGATCGAATACATCGATGAATTCGGGGACGAAGACGACGTGGTCGTCGTGGTCGAGGGCACGTGCCGCGAACAGGTCGTTCCCGTCCTGGAGGAACTCTCGCACGCACTTTCGCAACAGGAGCAATTCTTTGACGCGGTCCTCCACGAGGTCGATCTTTCGGGGATTCGCTCCAAGGGCTTGCACTATCTCCAGTCGCAGGAACTCCAGCGTCTGGACGGTTTCTTAAGCGAGATGACGCCGATCGTGCAAGGGGGCTGGGCGCGCCTGAGCCTCGGCAACACAACCGCCGCTATCTGCGATCGACTCCATCGCACGCGAGGACAGCCGCAAGAGCAGGCGCGCGCCGAACTGGAAGTGGCGCGGCTGGCCGAAAGTCTGTATGCCGCCATTTCCGACCGCCCGCAATACCAATCGCCCTGGCCGGCCATGCCGGGACTGGTCGCAACGCTCAGCGAACTGTCCAACGACTATATCCTGGCCCAGGAAGGCCGCCTCGGGTTCGTATTCCTCCGGCTGGCCAAGAAGGACCGCGACAGCTTCGCCCAGGGAACCGAAGCCATCGATGCGCTGCGCGAGCAGATTGCAGGCGTGCAGAGCCGGCACGCCGACGTCACCATCGGGCTAACCGGCCTGCCAGTCATGGAAAATGACGAGATGCGGACCAGCCAAACCTCCATGCTGGAAGCTACCCTGCTGTCGCTCGCCGGAGTCGCCTGCCTGTTCATCGCCGGATTCGGCGGCGTCCGCCATCCGCTAATGGCCGTGCTGGCACTGCTGATCGCCATGGCATGGTCGTTCGGCTACATTACGCTGGGCGTTGGTCATCTGAATATCCTCAGCATGGCGTTCGGCGTCATTCTGATTGGTCTTGGCATCGACTTCGGCATCCATTTCGTTGCTCGCTATCTCCAACTGCACAACGAACTCCACGACTGCCGCCAGGCACTGGTACAAACGGCGAGGAGTGTCGGTCCGGGCATCGTCACCGGAGCCGCCACAACCGCCGCCGCCTTCTTCATGGCCGGCTTGACGGAATTCACGGGCGTGGCCGAACTGGGAATTGTCGCCGGCGGCGGAATCCTGCTATGCCTTGTCGCAGCACTGACCATCCTGCCGGCCATGGTCTTCCTGAGCGACCAGCATCACAGCTACAAACCCCTGCCCGTCCCGCTCGACCTGCACAGTTGGATGGCCCCGATCTTCAGGTATCCACGACTCCTGCTGCTGGCCACCGTTGCAGGTAGCCTGGTGCTGGGATCGGGCATCAGCCAACTCTGGTACGACCACAATCTTCTCAACCTTCAGCCGGAAGGGCTCGAAAGCGTTGATCTGGAAAAGAAGCTACTGAACGAGAGCAATCAAAGTGTCTGGTACGCCCTTTCCATTGCAGAAAGCCCCGAACACGGCCGACAACTGAAACAGCAGTTTGAACGACAGCCGACGGTCGAACGCGTCGAGAGCCTGGCCGGCTTCTTTCCGGCCGACCCCGAAGACAAGCACCCGCTGATTTCCCGTATCCATGACCGCCTGGCCGGCCTCCCCGAACGACCGCCTCGCATTCCGGTCGATCCGCCGGCTCACCTGGGGCGCGTCCTGGCAGGCGCGCAGGAACTGCTGGCCGGCAATGTACGTATGCTTCGAACCCAGCGGCAACTGGAACGCATTCGCGACTCGCTGCGACGCATGCCGCTTGCCGAATGCTACGAGCGACTGACGGAGTATCAGCAGCGCATGGCAGGTGATCTGCTCAGCCGGTTGCACACTCTCCGGACCATTGCGAACCCGGAACCACCGCAATTGAGCGATCTGCCTAAAGGCCTCGTCGCGCGATTCGTCGGACAAGACGGGCGACATCTACTGAAAATTTACGCCAAGGGCGACATCTGGGACATGGAAGCCATGCGCCAGTTTGTGGCCGACGTTCGGGCCGTCGATCCGCGAGCCACCGGCAATCCGCTGCAGACCTACGAAGCCTCCCGGCAGATGAAACGCAGCTACGAACAAGCAGCCTGGTACGCATTGGTCGCGGTCCTGGCCATGTTGTACGTCGATTTCCGAAGCCTGCGATTCACCCTCCTCGCCATGCTCCCTGTCGGCGTGGGCATGTGCCAGCTCTTCGGGCTGCTGGGGCTTCTGGATATCCCGCTGAATCCGGCCAACATGATTGTCCTGCCCCTGATCCTGGGCATCGGAATCGACGACGGGGTTCATGTGGTCCATGATTTCCGCCTCCAGAAGGGGCGATACCGCCTGAGCCCCTCGACCGCCAGCGCGGTCCTGATCACCTCATTGACCACCATGGTCGGATTCGGCAGTCTGATGATCGCGAGCCACCGGGGCTTGCAGAGCCTCGGCCGGGTGTTGACCATTGGCGTCTGCTGCTGCCTCTTCTCGTCACTGGTCATGCTGCCGGCCCTTTTGACGTGGCTGACCCGCCGCCGCCCAGCGCCTGCCGAGGACACGGAGCCCCCCACCACAGAGTCAGAACCGCCGCGCGTTGTGCGACGGGATCCCGGCCACTATTCCGGCCGAAGTCACCATGGAGTCCCCAATGGCGAGTTGGCAGCGCGAACATGTGGACGCCGAATACGTTCGCCATGACCCCCGAATCGAGCCAGAACTCTTCCCCACAGAAAACCCGGTCCCGTTTTCGCACGCATGCTCTGCGCCCCCTTCCCTAAAGCCATCGTGCCTGCTACACTGTAGGTTTACAAACCCTGAAATCCGCCCTGGAAGCGGCAACAGACCGCCCCGATCTTGTCATGTCGAAACCACAACACAAGCTGAAAAAAGCGAACCACGGCAAGCGTCCCGCCAGCAGCCAGCAGCGCAAGCGCAAGCGGCAACTCGTGCGGACATGATTTCCGTGGTGTTCCAGCATTCCTATTGGGCCCCGACCGCATGCGCCCGAGCAATTCGCTCGGGGGGTAAACGGGGCGGACGATTCAAGAACCCTCAACCGATAAGGAGTCGGGCGTGGCCAGAAAACCGCTGATCCTCGACTTCTCCCAGTACGACCTCAACCATGTGGTTGCGGATATTGAAGAGATTCGCCGGCATAACCCGCAACGCTTCGAGATGGAGCAACTCACGGCCATTTGCCATGAGGACACCAAGAAACACATTGTCGTCGGCTACAAAGTGTTGCGACAAGACGAATTCTGGGCACGGGGCCACATGCCGGGTATGCCGCTGATGCCAGGCGTGATCATGTGCGAAGCCGCCGCCCAAGTGGCAGGATACTACTGCAAGAAGCACAATTTGCTCGAAGGAATCGTCGGTTTCGCCGGTCTGGAAGATATCCACTTCCGCGGTGTTGTCCGCCCCGGAGACACGTTCGTCGTCGTCGCACGCCTGCTGCGACACCGCCGGCAAATGATGTCCTCGGAGTTCCAGTGCTTCGTCGACCAGAACCTGGTGTGCGAGGGCATCGTCAAAGGAATGAGCCTTCCGGCCGATCTGCTCACGGTAGACAGTGCGTAGGCAGTCTTATGGGCCGACGTGCGCTCCGTCCTATTGACCCGAACCTCGACCTCTCCGGCTGGCTCCTCGATCCGGATACGCTGCCTCGCCCCACAACAAGCACGGCCGTATTCGGATCCCCCAAACCGCTGGAAATCGAGGTGGGATCGGGCAAAGGACTGTTCCTGCAAACCGCGGCCGCTGCGCAGCCGGACCGCGCCTTCCTCGGTATTGAGGTGGTCCGCAAGTACGCACGTTTTACCGCAGCCGGACTGGCGGAACGCGGTCTGACCAACGCCAAAATTGTCGCCGGCGATGCAATGCGTCTGTTCGCGGAGTTCCTGCCCGACGCGTCTGTCAGCGCAGTGCACGTCTACTTCCCGGATCCCTGGTGGAAGCAGCGGCATCGCAAGCGGCGCATCATGCGCGAATCGTTCGTCGCGGACGTGGAACGGGTCCTCGAACCGAGCGGCTCGTTCCACTTCTGGACCGATGTGGAAGAGTATTTCCACACGGCCATGAAGGTCACGACAACCTACACCCGGCTCGACGGCCCCCTACCCGTTCCGGAACAGCCTGCCGAACACGACTTGGACTACCGCACCCACTTCGAACGCCGCATGCGTCAACACCACAACCGGGTGTTCCGAAGCGAGTTTCGCAAACGGTAGTGCGTCTATCGGGTACGCGACGACTCTGACCGAATCACCACCAGAGGCGTGCTTCCCCCCATCCAGCGATCCGGATAACGGCCGCTAGCCGACCATTTCGGCGAATATTCGCCATGGAACGGATCGCTCGACGCCCGTGGCCGGCTGTTAGACAGCCCATACCAACGCATCGAAGCCAAACGCCCCTGACGCTGGGCGGCGCGGAGCTGGGCCTTGGCATAGACCCCTTCCGCCGGATCGTCCTGTTGCTGCTGATACTGTTCGTAAAACCACATTTCAGGCGTCGGCTGTAGCTCGCCGACGGCAATGCGCGATTGCGATTGGTCGTGTCGGTCGCCAGCCGTTCGATTGGGCTGTTGCGCGGAAACCGTCCCCGCCGTCAACACGGCCAACAGACAGACACCAATAGTCATTCTCCTCATCGATCCCCCCCTGATATGACAAGTACTTCTGCAAACCCCCCGGCAACAGAACCTCGGCCCAGCGCACCACTCCCCAGGGTGACCGCCTGGCGGCACCGGCTCCATCGGGGCTATTAGGAGATTCGGCCTGTAACAGTGGTTGGGATTAAGGCGTTTCTATCGATTACCGCCCAAAGGTCCTCGCCGTCTGTCACAAGCCTCGGACGCCAGCGGCCGCTTGCCCGGCCGAAGCGATGGCCTGTTCGCTGCTGCCCCCCCTCAAATTCCCCATTTATCCCTGCGAAGGCTCTTCCGTTTCTAGAAACGGAAGAGCCCGTGCGAATCGTCCAGATCAGGTCAGCGGTCCGCTGGGGGCATAGATGAAGCGGCGATAGTCGCGGGCATCGCCCCGTACGACAAACACATAGAGGTGCTCGCCCTCGCGCCACACGGAGGCGCAAACCCCGCCGGTCGCCTGACTCGGATTGCTTGCCGGCCGCGTCCGGACCACCTCGGACGCCCCGGCAGGAAAGACATACAAGGTTGCCTGGCGCCCCGCGGCGCCGGGGAAGTCATAAGCAACGGCCCGCCGCCCAAGCAATTCGCCAACCATCCGCCAGCGAATCTGCGGTAGACGCGCAATGGCCCGACTCACGGGAAACCCTTCCGGCGCCGGCGCCTCCGCCACAAGCTGCCCTTGCTCGTCACCATCAGCGTCTTCCGAAAGAAACTGCCGACACGCGACCTCCAGAACCGTCGTCTCGTCCAACGGGCCCGCCCGTTTCGCCCCTAGCCAGAAAGCCACAAGAACGGACGCGGCCAGTGCGGCCAATCCGCCGACGACAAACCACCGCCTTCCGCGATGCCCCAAGCGATGCTCGTGACCGTACGGCTGCTGGGCAGCGGCCACCGCGCCGAGAATCCGCTCGGCCAATCCTTCCGGCACCGGCGCCTCGTGCATGGCTGCCCCAATGCGCACGTCCGCCCGCTCAATACGTCGCTGCAAATCCTGCAATTCCGCACTGGCGTCCAGCAGCGGCTGCAACTCCGCAGGCAGACGATCTTCGCTGCCCGGCCGGCACGCCTCCAGGGCCTCGCGAACTCGTTGGTCATGCATCGGGTCATTGCCCATCCAGCGATCCTCAACTCACTTGTGAACGGGCCGGGAAATGAGGTCCGTTCGGCTCACGCGTCTTCTCGCCCTTCTCCGCCTCCAGAAGCCGGCCCCGCAACGCATCTTTCGCCCTTGCCAACCGGCTCATGATCGTTCCCATTGGCACACCGAGTATCTCAGCCATCTCGCGGTAGCGCAAATTCTCAAAGTAGAACATCAACACTACGGCTCGATAATCGGGCGGAAGCTCGTTCAGCGCTTGCTGCAAGCGTTGCTGATCGATTTCCTGCTCGTCCACCACTTCGGGAACATGATCGACATTCAACTCCAGATCCACAGCCGGAATCGGGGAATTTTTTCGGCATTGCTTGATAAAATCATTCCTCAGGATGGCAAACAGCCAAGCCTTTGCGCTGCCCTCTTCTCGTAGTTGCCCTATCTTGCCACTCGCCACGAGGAACGCCTGCTGTGTCAGGTCCTCGGCATCTTCAACCGAACCGGTGAGCCGGTAGGCGTAACGGTAAACGGCTTGGTGGTAGTCGGCAACGAGCTGAGCGATATCCATGGGAGTTAGCTAGTCGGCGCGGCCGTCCTCCCTCTTAGAGACCAAAGAGTGGGAAATTATTCCAGGCGTGTACAAGAGTTGGTGTATATTTTAGAATCTCGGGAATAATTTCCCAGGGGCAGGGCTCTAAAGGGTATAGACGTTCGTCGTCTCGAGCAATTTTGGAATGGTTTGTGTTGGCGGCGCAGGGTGTGCCGCCAGTTGAGCCAGAAGGACCCTCGAAACCAGAAAGGTGGTCACAATGAGGTACTTGGCATTGTTTCTGATGCTGTTGAGTCTGTGCATGTTCACGGTCGGCTGCGCGCAAGAAGCAGCCCCCCCGGCTGGCGATGCGCCGGCAGAGGTCGAGGTCGATGAGACCGAGGTGGTTGACGAGGAACCGGCTGATGAGCCCGCTGCCGAAGAGCCCGCCGCTGAAGAGCCCGCTCCTGCCGAGCCCGCTGCCCCGTAAGCGAGCACCGCAGCAGTGATGGGCGTCCTTTTTGCTGGAAAAAGCCCATCGAGACGGCCGTCACCGCCTCCACCGGAGGCCATGTCGAAGCCGTGCCTGAAATCCAGAAAGGGGCCCACAAGGGCCCCTTTCGCTTTTCTTGCCCGCCCACCCCCTCTCCCCGCCCCCCCAAACTTGACAACCCCCTCCCGCCAAACCACAATTTCGAATGCGTGGGAATCGTAATTCCCGTCTGTCCGTACCTTTCACTGCAAAGAGGAACACCATGAGAACGTTTTTCGCGACCACTGCGGCAACTGTGCTGCTGACCACCTGCTGCCTGACGGCCCCCGCTGCCGACCTGGAGGATGGCTTCACCTCCCTGTTCAACGGCACGGACCTGACCGGCTGGGTCAAACGCGGCGGTTCCGCCGAGTACGCGGTTGAAGACGGCTGCATCGTCGGAACGTGCGTGCCCAACACACCAGGCAACACGTTCATGTGCACCGAGAAGGAATATGGCAATTTCATCCTGAAGCTGCAGTTCAAGTTCCTCGAGCCGGGCAACTCCGGCGTACAATTCCGCTCGGCCGCCCGCCCGGAAGGGGATCACGAGCGCGTCTACGGCTACCAGTACGAACTGCGGCCCGACGGCGATTCGACCGGCCGCATTTACGACGAAGGCCGGCGCGGATTCAAGTTCGGTGTGATCTGGCTCGACATCTTCACACCGCAAGATCGCCTCGATGCCGCCAAGGCCGCCTACCAGAAAGATGAATGGAACGACGTGGAAATCCAGTGCGTCGGACCATCCATCAAGACCTGGCTAAACGGCAAACTGGTCACCGACATGTACGACGACTTCACCATGAAGGGCTTCTTCGGCCTGCAAATTCACTCCGGCAAGTCCGGCAAGGTCGCCTGGAAGAACATTCGCATCAAAGACCTGGGCGAGAGCACCTGGCAGCCGTTCTTCGTCAAGGGCGAAGACGGCAAGTACAAGCTGGTCGATGCACGCTTCGTACTGCCCGAAGAGTGGTCCTTCACCGAAGACGGTGTCCTGCACGGCGTTCACGGCAAGCAACAGCGGAAGGACGGGCTCGTCATTTCCGACAAGAATTACGACAACTTCATTGCTCGCGTCACCTATCGCATGCACGGCGGCAACAGCGCCCTGTACTTCCGGGCCGAAGAGACGGCCGCGCCGTGGGTGCTGCGAGGGTTCCAGAACGAAATCGCCAACGGCCCCAAAGACTCGGCCCTGTGGCATACCGCCGGCATTGTCGACGGTAAGACCATTCCCGGCCGCGGCTGGGTCGTCTCGAACGACGAATTCGTCGAAAAAGTCCGCAACAAGGACGACCAGTGGAACACCACCTGCACCGCCGCTTGCGGCGACCGGCTGGTTCAGATCCTCAACGGCTTCTGCACGTCCGACATCATCGACGAAGAATGCGAGAAAACCGGCAAGCTGGGACTGCAGATGCACGGCGGGGCGGACAGCGAAATGTTCTTCAAGGATTTCGAAGTCATGCCCATTACCGAAGAGATGAAGAAATTGATCGAGCGGCAATAGGCCGGCCCGTCACGACAGAACGAGGTCTATTCGCATGGCGGTTTCGGCCGATAGCGCCGGAGCCGCCATGCTCCATTTCGGGCCAGCGGGATGGAACTGCCCCTCCTTCATGACATGGGAATCAGACCGACCTCTTCGGTCGCGGGACTTTCTTTGGCGCATCCTTGCGCGGCCCGCCTTTGCGGCGTCGGCCTCGCTGCTGACGCGTGGCGTGCTCGAGTTCCGCCTCATCGACCGTCTTGCCGATCTGTTCCCGCATCTGCTCAATCCGATCCCGTAGCGCAGCGGCCCGCTCGAACTCCAACGCGTCGGCAGCGGCCAGCATTTCCACCTCCAACTCGCTGAGGTACTCCTCGGTAATGTACTGCGAATCCTCCTTGCGCCCCACAGCCGCATTCGCCTTCTGATGCGCCGCCGATTCGGCCTCGATCCCCGCACGGATGACCTTGCGGATCGTCTCCGGCGTAATCCCATGCTCGCGATTGTACGCCTCCTGCAAAACGCGCCGCCGCGCCGTCTCGTCAATAGCCCGCTGCATCGAGTCCGTCACCTTGTCGGCATACAGGATCACTTTCGCGTTGACATTGCGGGCACTGCGACCGATGGTCTGCATCAGCGAGGTCTCGCTGCGAAGGAACCCTTCCTTATCGGCGTCGAGAATGGCCACCAACGATACCTCGGGAAGGTCCAACCCTTCTCGCAGAAGGTTCACGCCCACCAGCACGTCGAACTCGCCTTGTCGCAGGTCGCGCAACAGTTCCACCCGCTCGAACGCATCCAAATCGCTGTGCAGCCACTTGCAGCGCACGCCCAGCTTGTCGAAATACGCCGCCAGGTCTTCGGCCAGCCGCTTCGTAAGCGTGGTCGCCAGCACCCGCTCGCCAGCGGCCGTCCGCTGATGAATCAGTTCCGTAAGATGCGGCACCTGCGTCCGGGCCGGCGCCACCTCGATCTCCGGATCCAACAGCCCCGTGGGACGAATCACCTGCTCCACCACACGTCCTTCCGCCTGCTCCACCTCCCAATCGGCAGGTGTGGCTGAAACATGGACAACCTGGCGGATTCGATCCAGCCATTCCTCGAAACGCAACGGGCGGTTATCCAACGCGCTGGGCAGCCGGAACCCATGCTCCACCAAGGTGACCTTCCGGTTGTGGTCGCCGTGGTACATCCCGCGAATCTGCGGAACGGTCACGTGCGACTCATCGACGAACAGCAGGAAATCGTCAGGGAAATAACTGAACAGGGTATCGGGCGCCGAACCGGGCGGGCGTCCCGAGAGCGGCCGGCTGTAGTTCTCGATGCCCGGGCAGTAGCCCACCTCCTGCATCATTTCGATATCGAACCGGGTCCGGGCGCTGAGGCGTTGGGCCTCGAGCAGTTTCCCCTGCCCTTTGAGTTGCTCCAGTCGTTCGGCCAGTTCCTTGCGGATTTCGGCCACGGCGCCCTCGATGCGTTCCTCGGGCAGAACGAAGTGCTTGGCCGGATAAATGAACAGCCGCTGCTGGCGCTCGATCACCTCGCCGCTGGTGGGATTGATGAACGAGAGCTGCTCCACCTCGTCGCCCCACAGTTCGATCCGGTAGGCGTACTGCTCGTAGCTGGGCCACACCTCGACGCAATCGCCGCGCACGCGGAACCGGCCCGGCTGGAACTCGACGTCGTGTCGCTCGTACTGGATGTCCACGAGCTTGCTGAGGACATGATCCCGATCGACAATCTGCCCGACCTCCAGGGCCACCATCATGGCGCGGTAGTCTTCGGGCGAACCCAGCCCGTAAATACTGGATACGCTGGCGACGATAATCACATCACGGCGGCTCACCACAGCGCTGGTCGCCGCCAATCGCAGCCGGTCGATTTCCGTATTGATCGACGCGTCTTTCTCGATGTAGATGTCGCGCTGCGGTATATAGGCTTCCGGCTGGTAGTAGTCGTAGTAGCTTACGAAGTAATGAACCGCGTTGTGGGGAAAGTAATCGCGAAACTCCGAGTAGAGCTGCGCGGCCAACGTCTTGTTGTGAGACATGACCAGGGTTGGCCGCTGCGCCGCCTGGATCACATTCGCCATGGTGAACGTCTTGCCCGACCCCGTCACCCCCATCAGCACCTGGTGCTTCCGCCCCTCGCCGAGTCCCTCCACCAATTTTCGGATTGCCTCGGGCTGATCCCCGGCAGGTTGGTACGGACTGACAAGATCAAACACGCGGTGAACTCCTGGCTAAGCGGCGAAACGAGCAGCCGCCGCCGCTCCTCCGTTTCCCGTGCAAACGGAGCAATGCACTTCCGTAACAGGCAGGCGGGCCCCCCGCTCCTGGGGAAAAGCCGCCCGACGTTTCTCCAAACAGACGATTGAATTATACGCCCTTCGCCACCGCAGCAAACAGCTCCCCCATCACGGATTGCGCTTTTCTTCTTCTCAGGCCGCCTGGGGGAAGTTCGCGTGCCGTGAGGCGCTTGACACACCTCCTCGAAAAATCGTCGGGGGACCGGAAAGGTCGAAACTCGAAAACTTGACAATCGCATACGCCGCTGCGCCGTCCACGCGGACACATTGCAAGGCAAGGTCGCGCCATCAACGCATTGACAGCCACGCGGGGGTTTGCTACATTGCGAACCCGGTGGCGACTGCCAACAGAGCATAGCTGCCGCGCAGATGTGCTAGTTGCGTGTTATTGGCTGGGACATAATCCCGCACAGGCAACAGGAGCAATCATGTGACGCCCAACGAAATTGATACCGTCTTTCACCGGAATCTCGAGCGAGTTCAGACCGTTATCGGCACGTACACCACTGCGGTTGGACCTCGCCAGGGCCGCCCAAGCGTTGCCAATTCGGACTTATTACGCGCGGCAGTCGTGCTGCTCCATGCGACACTGGAAGACTTGCTGCGGATGGTCGCCCAGGAACGCTTGCCGACGGCTGCACCGGCCGTGCTTGCGACGATTCCGCTTCCTGTCGGGACGCAACGAAAGCAGCGGTTTGACCTTGCCGCCCTTGCGATCCCAGCGTATCGCTCTCTTGAAGTCCAAGAAGTGATCGACTTGGCCGTGCGCGAATATCTCGAACAGGCCAACTACAACCATCCGGGTGATATCCGCAATCTTCTCGAACAGGTCGGACTTGACCCGAAACTGCTGATCGCCCACGCAGGAGATATCGGCGCCATGAACAGCCGGCGCCACCTTATTGTGCATCGAGCTGACGCAAACGATGCGACGGGGCGGGGACAACACCCGGCTCGCTCCCTGGCTCGCCGGACGGTAGAAGCGTGGTTGTCCGCCGTTCAAGAATTCGGAAATGCCGTGATCCACGCAATGTAGGTACCGAACAGGAGGTCCGTTCCATGGTTGGCCAAGGTGATATTAGCCGCGTGCTTGATGGTTTGGGACTCGATGCCCCAGAAATCAACGTCCATTCCACTGCCTTCGGCAAGGTGACCGTCGTGGTCACCTCGCCCACGTTCAAGAAAATGCCGGAACACGAGCGACAGCGACTTATCTGGGAAGCAATCGCCAACCAACTGGCCCCAAACGAACAGAGGGCCATAGAGTTTGTATTCACCAACGCACCAGGCGAGGACACGTCCGAGGACGGATAAGCCGGTTGGCAATGGTCAGTTTCGAGCCTCTTCCGTTTCTCGGTACAGACCGCCACAGTTGGAGCCCCGCCTTTAGGCCGGATTAATCATCTACGCAGGGCGGGTCGAGGTTGGGGGCAACGAAAAAGCCCCCGGGTTCTGCGTGGAACCCGGGGGCGGTGTAAAAAATCCGGCAACACCTACTCTCGCACTTGTGGTACTACCATCGGCTCCGAAAGCTTAACTACCGTGTTCGGGATGGGAACGGGTGTGGCCTTTCGAATATGGTCGCCGGAAAGGGGCGACGGGGCCGTATTTCAGACCCCGTCGCCAGGTTGTGGTCAAGTGACATGGGACATGCGATATTAAACCGCACACCGCGAATCGAGCGCTCGTCGTGCTTCGCGCGGGTTCGGAAACCCATCGCAAAGGAACGTCTATGGAGCGTTAGATACATGTGGCCAAGCGTTCGTCCGTTAGTACCGGTTAGCTGAACACATTGCTGTGCTTACACATCCGGCCTATCAACCTGGTCGTCTTCCAGGGGACTCTCGCGCGTGAGCGCTTACGAAACCTGATCTTGGAGCGGGCTTCACGCTTATATGCTTTCAGCGTTTATCCTTTCCGTCCTTAGCTATCCTGCCGTGCCGCTAGCGCGACAACAGGAACACCAGAGGGACGTCCTTCTAAATCCTCTCGTACTAAAGAAGAACCTCCGCAAGTTTCGAACGCCCGCAGCAGATAGGGACCGACCTGTCTCACGACGGTCTGAACCCAGCTCACGTACCACTTTCATTGGCGAACAGCCAAACCCTTGGGAGCTTCTCCACCCCCAGGATGTGATGAGCCGACATCGAGGTGCCAAACCGCTCCGCCGCTATGGACGCTCGGGAGCGATAAGCCTGTTATCCCCGGAGTACCTTTTATCTGATGAGCGATGACCCTTCCATACGGAATCACCGGATCACTAGGACCTACTTTCGTACCTGCTCGAGATATACCTCTCGCAGTCAAGCACCCTCTCTACCCTTACGCTCGACGCCTGATTGCCAACCAGGCCGAGGGTACCATTGCACTCCTCCGTTACATTTTTGGAGGAGACCGCCCCAGCCAAACTGCCCAACTGAAAATGTCCGCTGCCCGGATTCACGGGAATCAGCGTTAGAACTAAAGTAAGCCAAGGGTGGTATTTCAAGGTTGGCTCCACCGAGACTGGCGTCCCGGCTTCAATGCCTCCCACCTATCCTACACAAGACATACCACAGCCCAATATCAGCCTGCAGTAAAGGTTCACGGGGTCTTCCCGTCACGCTGCGGGAACGTGGCATCTTCACCACGACTACAATTTCACCGGGTCACTGGTTGAGACAGTGCTTCTGTCGTTACGCCTTTCATGCAGGTCGGAACTTACCCGACAAGGAACTTCGCTACCTTAGGACCGTCATAGTTACGGCCGCCGTTTACCGGGGCTTCGGTTGCGAGCTTCACCCGAAGGCTAACCCTCTTCCTTAACCTACCGGCACCGGGCAGGCGTCAGACGCTATACATCCTCTTACGAGTTAGCAGCGTCCTGTGTTTTTGATAAACAGTCGCAGAAGCCGATTTACTGTGACCCCCAGGAGCTATTCACCCCCGAGGGTACCCCTTATCGCGAACTTACGGGGTCACTTTGCAGAGTTCCTTAACCAGTGTTCTCCCGAGCGCCTTAGACTACTCGTCTCGCCTACCTGTGTCAGTTTTAGTACGGTCACGGAAGCTTCAACCTTTAGAAGCTTTTCTTGGACGTCCTTCAGATGACTTCAAGATCGTAAACGCTCTCGAGCCCGAGTCTTGGCTTGCGGGGGCGGATTTGCCTATCCCCCACCTCAACTCGGTCTACGGCCATTTCTACTCGAGCCGCTCACCCTTCAAACGCCGTCCCTCCATCAGTCCACTTCCGTGGCGCAGGAATGTTGACCTGCTATCCATCGTCTACGCCTTTCGGCCTCGACTAAGGTACCGGCTAACCCTGGGCGGAATTACCTTCCCCAGGAAACCTTAGGCTTTCGGCGAGCAGGATTCTCACCTGCTTTATCGTTACTCATTCCGGCATAATCACCTGATGAGGCCGACACCGCTCCTTTCGGTACGGCTTGTATCTCCTCACCAGCGCTCTCCTACCATACGCCCGAAGGCGAATCCACGATTTCGGTGTCAAACTTACTCCCGTTCATTATCGGCGCAAGGTTGCTCGACCAGTAAGCT
The DNA here is from genome assembly GCA_040772845.1 of Thermoguttaceae bacterium. GTDB lineage: Bacteria > Planctomycetota > Planctomycetia > Pirellulales > Thermoguttaceae > PWXP01. Next base: position 66,278 of record JAXGXG010000001.1, on the reverse strand, counting down.
GTTACGCACTTTTTAAATGGTGGCTGCTTCTAAGCCAACATCCTGGCTGTCACCGCAACCCAACTTCCTTAGTGACTGAGTTTGACTTGGGGACCTTAATCGGTGGTCTGGGTTGTTTCCCTCTCGACCGCGGAGCTTATCCCCCGCGGACTGACTCCCGAGATAATCGTACCGGTATTCGGAGTTTGGTTCAGCAGGGTACCCCGGGAAGGGCCCCAAACCGATTCAGTATCTCTACCCCCGGTACGTAGTGGCTCGAGGCTAGCCCGAAAGCTATTTCGGAGAGAACGAGCTATCTCTGCGTTTGATTAGACTTTCACTCCTCCCCACAAGTCATCCCCTCGGTTTTCAACCCAAGTGGGTTCGGTCCTCCACGCGATGTGACTCGCGCTTCAACCTGCTCATGGGTAGATCACGCAGTTTCGCGTCTACCGCCGACGACAAACGCCCTATTCAGACTCGGTTTCCCTATGGCTTCCCCGCGGAACGGGTTAACCTGGCCGCCGACGGTAACTCGCCGGATCATTATGCAAAAGGCACGCCGTCACCCATTAGAAATAGGGCTCCGACCGCTTGTAGGCACATGGTTTCAGGTTCAGTATCCTCCCCTAGCAGGGGTTCTTCCCATCTTTCAGTCGCCCTACTGAGTTTACTATCGGTCGTTAGGGAGTATTTAGCCTTGCGGGATGGTCCCCGCAGATTCAGTCCAGGTTCCACGTGACTGGACCTACTCAGGTACCCTTCGGGAGGCTGTAAAGATTTCGCCTACGGGGCTGTCACCCGCTATGGCCCGCCTTTCCAGACGGTTCGGCTATCCTGCAGCTTGATCACTCCCATGTGAAAGGCCCTACAACCCCGCGAGGGAAACCCTCGCGGTTTGGGCTCTTCCCGTTTCGCTCGCCGCTACTCAGGGAATCGATTTTTCTTTCTTTTCCACCGGTTACTGAGATGTTTCAGTTCACCGGGTTCGCGACCCGAGCCTATGGATTCAGCTCAGGCCAGTTCGAGTATCCCGGGATCAACGCTTGTTTGACAGCTACTCCAGGCTTATCGCAGTCTTCCACGCTCTTCAAAGGCTCCTAACGCCAAGACATCCCCCATGTGCCCTTAGTAGCTTGGCCACATGAATCCAAAGCTCCACAAACGAAACCCGAATCCATATGTCTGCTACCACGTTTGGGCCGCTACCGCAACGCCGACCGAAAACGGCCAACCTCGCGTCGCAACCCATGTAACGATTGCTCCAAAAACATACTAAGTGCTCGGTGAACCCGAACGATACGCAAATACTTGCACATCGCCGTGGTTCACTAATTAGATGCCACTTCGACCACAACCAAATTGTCAAAGAACTCCAAGCCGGCCCGCCGCGACTTACGCCGCCGCCAGCCAACCCCTGCCGGATCGACAGGAGCTATGCTCTCGCAAGAGCACACCTCCTGGAAATCCCCGGGCTGCTAGCAGCCCCGTTTGGGGAAACCTTGATTCTATCGCAACTCAAAACCGCTGTCAACAGGCCGGCGAGACTTTTTTTCCGACTGGCCCCGCTCGACAGATCCGTGAGGATATCAGCTCCCCGAGAGACTGTCAACAGGCCGCAACCAAAAAATCTTCACGGCCGAATCCGCCCCGTCAACCTGCCGTTCCCCCACGGGAAAACCTAAGTATACGAGTCGCTCGCCGAGTCGTCAACAACCCTCATCGGAATTTTTCCAATTCGGCGAACGGGGCCGGCAGTTCGCCGTCCCGACCCTTTTGTCCCAATTATATCGGCCGCGACGGGCCAGGGAAGCACCTAAAATTGAAAACCGTTTTCTCGCACCCTCCCGGCCTCGGATCGCCCACCACAACCCCGCCCAGCCCGCCGCCTGCCCAACCCTCGATACAACCTGGCATTCGCGTGCCCCAAGCCCCAAACGACCGGTTCCCGGCTCTTCCGTTTCCAGGTGCGAAGGCAACCCGTTGGAGTCTCGGCTTTGGCTAGGAATACCATCCGCCCGACGCCGGAAATCTGAACTGGACACGCGTGCGCGATGACGGGAAACCACCCCCCGGAAGCGTACCTGCAAGCGCCGCGGTGCGCTCCTGCACTCGTTCATTGTTGGGTATAATGGCTCGTAGCCGTTCACGGGTCAGCGGCGCAAGCCATTCTCCCCACTGCATACGAGGGACAAGACGCGCTGCCGATCCGTGAACGGTTACGAATCGACATTCGGCATCGCTGGCTTGCCGGCCCGGCTCGCCCCCGAAACACATTTACCCTGAATGAGACAACTGATGACCATGCAGTTCCGGATTTCGCCGAAATGGGCCCGTTTCGCTTCTGTCGCGGTGGCAGCCGTTCTGTCGGTAGGCATGTGCGTTCAATCGTCGCTCGGTGACGAGCCGAACCTGCAAGTGCTCGGCGAAAACGTGGGCGACGTTCCCGCAGCACGCATGATGCCGCAGTTTCTTCTGGGGCAGGTGAACGAACGCCTTGCGGACTGCAGGCGTCAGATGCTCGCCCGGACGGCGACGGAGGACATCGGCCGGTGGCAGCAGCAGATGCGTGCATGGTTCCTCGGCGCGATTGGCGGGCTGCCGCCGCGTGATACGCCGTTGAACGCCCGGATTACCGGCGCCGTCCAACGCGATGGGTTTCGAGTCGAAAAGATCCTGCTGGAATCGCAGCCGGGCGTCTTCGTAACGGCGGCCCTGTTCCTGCCCGATCCGAAACGTCACGAGCCGCCGTATCCGGCCGTACTCGTAGCGTGCGGGCACAGCGCCAACGGCAAGGCCTACGACGGGTACCAGCGGGGCGCGGCCACCATGGCGCTGAATGGAATCGCCGCGCTGATGTTCGACCCGATTGACCAGGGCGAGCGCCATCAAATGCGCGACGAGCAGGGAAAGCCGATTCTCTGGGGCACGCAAGCGCACAACGCTTTGGGAGTCGGAGCCATGCTATTGGGCAATAATGTGTCTCAGTTCATGATCCACGACGCTATCCGTTGCCTCGACTACCTCGAAACACGGCCCGAGATCGACGCCGATCGTCTCGGCATGGCAGGCAATAGCGGGGGCGGAACGCAAACCTCGCTTGTCATGGGCATTGAGGATCGCTTGAAAGCGGCCGCACCCTCGTGCTATATCACCGACTTCGAGCACTGGCTGGCATTCTTGGAGCAGCGGGGCGATGTTCCCGGCGACGCCGAGCAGAACGTGGCCGGTCAGATTGGCGCAGGGCTCGATCATTGGGGCTATCTGATCATGCGGGCGCCGATGCCTGTGCTGGTCTGCTCTGCGGAGAAGGACTTCTTCCCGATTGCCGGCGCGCGACAGTCGGTGTCCGTGGCGCGAACCGTTTTCGAGCGATTCGACGCCGCCGACCGGATTGCCATGGCCGCGACCGATGCGCCCCACGGCTGGCGCCAGCCGCTGCGCGAGGCAACGGTCGCTTGGATGCTCCGTTGGCTCGCCGGCCGCCAATGCGAGGTGCACGAGCCCGAGGGCCTTAAGGTGCTTACCGAAGCCGAACTCCAGGTAACGCCCACCGGTGAGGTGCTCGACCTGGAGGGCGCGCGATCGGTCCATGCCGTCAACGCAGACCGGATGGAGCGGCTGCGCCGTCAACGCCAAACCGCGTGGCGCGAACGCGGCGACGCCATGCTGCACGAGGTGCGACGCATCACCGGCATTCGGAAGCTGGATGAACTGCCGGCCGTCGAGCCGAAACGCGCCGGAGAAATCGCGCGCGAGGGCTATCGCATCGACAAGCTGGTTATCGAGCCGGAGCCAGGCATCGTCCTGCCGGCCTTGGCGTTCGTTCCCGACGGCGCGGTCAAGGAGGTCGTTCTATGGCTGGACGAACTCGGCAAGAGCAATGGCGCATCGCTTGCGGAGATTGAAAAACGCGTGGCCCAAGGCCAGGCGGTCCTGGCGGTCGATTTGCGGGGGCTGGGCGAAACCCGAAGTGAGGAAAACCACTGGTATGGCCCCCGCAACGGCCACGACGGCGCGAACGTAGCCGTAGCGTACCTGCTGGGCCGATCCTACGTGGCCATGCGGGCCGAGGACGTGCTTGTGGCGGCGCGGATTGCGCGGACACTGACGGACGGCGACGCCGCCGTGCAGCTCGTGGCGCGTGGCGGTCAGGCGGCCGTTCCTGCGCTGCACGCCGCCGCGCTGGAGCGGGCGCAATTCGGCAAGGTTGACATTGCCGGCGGGCCCGAGTCGTTCGAACAGATCGTCGGCAGTCCGCTGCAGTCCGATCAGCTTGTCCACACGGTCCACGCGGCCTTGACCGTGTACGACCTGCCGGATCTGCGTGCCCTTGTCCGATAACGGAAGCGTGAGTCCCCCGCCTGCTCCGTGCGACCGGCGAGAACGATCTGGTCAGGTGGCAGGTGTCAGGTGTAAGGTGCAAGGTGGCAGGTGGCACGGGACACGGGGAGAAGATCGGTCGGATCGGACATATCCGTCGGATCCGACCGATCTCCCAACTCCCAGCTCCCAACTCCCAGCTTCAAGCTCCCCGCAGCCTGCTGGCAGGGGGGGGGTGCTCCAAGTCTGTTTCTGGAAAACGACTTGCAACGGCCAGCCGCTTCATCGATAATCGGGGGGAAAATCGCAGTTTTCCCCCACCGTGGCCCCCGGCCCAAGCATCGCCAACTTGCAATGGAAGGAGCACCCATGAAGCGAGTCACCGCCCTCGATGCCGTGCTGCACGACTCCCCTGTCACGGACGCCGCCCCGGATGGCCGACGCGCGACCACCCGTCGCGCATTTCTTCGCCGGTCCGGCGCTCTATGCCTGACCGGGACGGTTCTCGGCAGCCTGCCGGCACGAGTCGCCGCCGATGACCAACCGCAGGCGGAGCAGGATCCGCCGGCAGAGCCCGAGAAGGGGCCTCAACTCCGCAAGGGGCACGCCCAGACACCGGACGAGGCCAAGCAGGAACTGGAAGAGTTCAAGGCATCGTTCTCCGACCTGGCCGGCTGGGAGCAGCGCAAGGCGCGCATCCGCCAGGGGATCCTGGAAGGGGCGAGGCTCTCACCTTTGCCCGAGAAGACGCCGCTCAAACCGCAGTTCTTCGACAAACGCACCTACGACGGTTACACGGCGGAAAGCGTCGCCATCCAGAGCTGGCCCGGCTTTTACGTGACGGGCACGCTCTATCGGCCGCTGGACATGAAGCCGCCCTACGCCGGCATTGTCTCTGCGCACGGGCATGGCGGCCGATTCCGGCCCGGCCGGCAGGTTCGCTGCGCCGTACTCGCCCGGATGGGCGCCGTGGTTTTCCATTACGATATGGTCGGTTACGGCGACTCGAAGGCGGCCGGCTGGAAGCACGGCGAGACCCCGGAGGTGCTGCGGCTGCAAACCTGGAACAGCATTCGCGTAGTCGACTTCCTGCAATCGTTGGAGGACGTGGACCCGAAACGCATCGGTATGACGGGCAACTCGGGCGGTGCGACACAGACGTTCGTCCTGGCGGCCATCGACGATCGAGTAGCCGTGTCGGCGCCGAGTTGTCAGGTATCTGCCCACTTCTTCGGCGGCTGTGTTTGCGAAAGCGGCATGCCGATCCATTGGGGTCCGAACCACAAGACGAACAACGCCGAGCTGTGCGCCATGGTGGCCCCGCGTCCGCAGTTGATCCTTTCCAACGGCGCGGACTATACGAAGTTCACGCCCGAGGTGGAGTTCCCCTACATTCGGCACGTGTACGACCTGTACGGAGCCGCCGACAAGGTCCAGAACGCCCACTTCGCCAACGAGGGACACGATTACGGCCCATCGAAGCGGATGGCCGCCTATCCGTTCTTCATCCGTCACCTCGGCCTGGACGGCCAGACCATCTGGGGCGGCCGTGACGGCATGATCAACGAATCGTTTGTTACCGTGGAGACCGAGGAGCAGATGCACGTTTTCGGACCGAACAACCCGTATCCGGCCGACGCCGTCGCCGCCAATACGCCGCTGCCGTAACCATTCGACAACGTTCAATTGTGGGTCGCGCCGGAACCGGGCGCCATCGGTCTGATGGTGACGGGCATGCTGGGCTTGCTGTGTTGCATGCGGCGACGGCGATGTCGCTAGGGCCGCGTAAAGGAAAAGGTGAAACCTTGTTCCAGGATCGGAAAGAGGCACGCGCGCCGGGCAGTCGCAGGGGCGTTGCACGCACCCGGATGGCATTTACACTCGTCGAGTTGCTGGTGGTCATTACGATCATCGGCATTCTGATCGGCCTGCTGCTGCCAGCCGTGCAGAGCGCGCGCGAGGCGGCTCGCCGGTTGCAGTGCGCCAACCACCTCAAGCAGCTTGGCCTCGCCTGCCTGAACCACGAGGCAACCCACGGGCATTTTCCCACCGGCGGTTGGGGATGGGGATTCGTCGGCGAGCCGGAACGCGGATTTGATACGAAGCAGCCAGGCGGCTGGGCATTCAATATCCTCCCCTTCCTTGAGCAGCAAGCGTTGCGCGACATGGGGCTGGGGCTCTCGGGGCAAGCACGCACCGACGCCATTATCGAACGAATCGCCACGCCCATTGCCGCATTCAATTGCCCCTCCCGCCGCCGGTCGATGAGCTATCCGGACAAACGCGTCAACGTCCCCTACCGCACCGCCTCCTGCGACAAGATTTTTGCGACCAGGGCCGGACTGACCGACTACGCAATCAACGCAGGCGATCACTCCGACACGAAACTTACGGCCGGACCGCTGACCGTGGCGGATGGCGACGCCCTGGCCCCGGGGAGTTGGCCCGATATGTCGGACCGCAACGGCATCGCCCATCAGCGGAGCCAGGTGACCGTCGCCGAGATTCGGGACGGCACTAGCAATACGTATCTGATCGGCGAGAAATACCTGAACCCGGACGACTACACCACCGGCAACGATGGCGCTGACAACGAGAACCTCTACGTGGGCGTGGACAACGACCATTACCGGTTCACGCACCCTGGCTTTGGAGCACCACGGCAGGATCGGCCTGGTCCCGCGCTGTACAGCATTTTCGGAAGCGCCCATCCCAGCGGCTGGCAAGCGGTCCTGTGCGACGGCTCGGTCCGATCGCTGAGTTACTCGCTCGATCCGGTCATTCACTCCCGGCTGGGAAACCGCCACGACGGCGAAGTGGTCGACGGCAGTGCGTTCTGAGCCACTGCAACGAGGGCCCGCCCTTAGGCGATTGAACGTCTGGGGTGGGCTGATGAGAGAGACTGCCGCTTTCGCGGGAGATTGGTGGCCGTTTGTGTTCCGAGGCGATGGCGAGCAGTCGCTCGACTCTCCGAGTCGATTCTGTCTGGAAGGTTCACGACTCGGAGAGTCGTGCGACGATGGACGGTCAACGCGCAAGCGGAAGACGCCATCAAGAATGGCACGTATTTCGCCAATCTGAATTAGACCAGTTTCGCACGGGCTTTTACCTCCCCACGTTTGGGCCCTTGCGCATCGTTTGTGGCGGCCGCTTGCAACCCGGCGGCTGCCGTGGTAAACCGTTGGTCGGCATGGGCGCCATTCCCTTGCGAATGGCGGCGCGTGCCGGTCCACGCCGCTTGCCCTCACCCCCTGGGAGATCCTCCAATGCGTACCACTGCCTGCCCTGCTGCCTTTGTGTTACTCGCCGCGGTTGTCTTCCCGTTGCCCGCGCACGGCGAGCCGGTCGCTGAAGACGACAATCTGGCCGTCCTCTCGGCCGAAGAGCAGCCCGGCGAACTGCTCCGCGCCTACCTGGTGAAGGAGTGCGATACGCTGCTCGAAGCACGGCGGGAAAAGGTCCGGAAGCTGGAGACGCCCGAAGCCGTGCAGGAGCGGATGGAGCAGGTGCGCAAGGACTGGATGGCCGCCCTTGGCCCGTTTCCTGAACGCTCGCCACTCAATGGCAAGACGACCGGCGCATTGGAAGGCGACGGTTACCGGATCGAACGAGTCGTTTACGAAAGTCGCCCCAACCATCACGTGACCGCAAACCTCTACATTCCAGAAGGCAAAGGGCCCTTCCCGGGCGTGCTCGTACCTTGCGGCCATTCGGGAAACGGCAAGGCCGCCGGCGCGTATCAGAGCGCGTGCATCCTGCTGGCGCGTCATGGCTTTGTCGTGCTCATCTACGATCCAATCGGCCAGGGCGAGCGATACCAGTTGCTCGATGACAATGGCAAGCCGATTATCGGAGGCGTCACGGAGCACACGCTGACCGACATCGGCGCGCGACTGACCGGAGTCGGCGCCGCGAACTACCGGATATGGGACGGCATCCGTTCGATCGACTACCTGCTCTCGCGCCCTGAAGTTGATCCGAAACGCATCGGCTGCACGGGCAACTCGGGCGGCGGGACGCTGACGGCGTACCTCATGGCAACCGACGACCGCATCGTGGCCGCCGCGCCCTCATGCTATATCACGTCGCTCAGCCGCCTGTTCAACACCATCGGCCCGCAGGATGGCGAACAGAATATCACCGCGCAGGTGGCCCTGGGCATCGATCATGCGGATTACATCATGCTGCGTGCGCCCAAGCCAACGCTGCTGCTGACCGGCACGTACGATTTCTTCGACATTGACGGCTCGTGGGACACGTTCCGCGAGGCGAAGCGGCTCTACGGCATCCTGGGATTCGGCGAGCGGGTCGGCCTGTTCGAGTATCCGGACAAGCACGGCTTCTCGCAGCCGCGGCGCGAGGCCGCGCTGCGCTGGATGCGCCGCTGGCTGCAAGGCATCGACGACGCGCCCACCGAGGCCGAGCCGATGCTGCAGACCGACGAGGCCCTGCAGGTAACCAAGTCGGGCCAAGTGGTCACGGACTTCAGCGATCGGACGGCGTGGGACTTGAACCTCGATCGCGCCACGGCACTGGCCAACGAGCGCGAGGCGTTCTGGCGTGACCATTCCAAGGACGCATGTCTGGCCGAGGTTCGCCGACTGGCCGGCATCCGCCCGATGGCCGACAAGCCGGCCGGGAAGAGCCTTGGCTCGCTTGCGCGTGAAGGATACACCATCGAAAAGCTTCGCATCGAGCGCGCGGGCGAGCCGCCCGTACCTGCGTTGCTCTTCCTGCCAGCCGCGCGCGACGGCAAGCTTCCTGCCGTCCTGTACGTTGACGGGCGTGGCAAGCAGGGCGCAGCCGCACCAGGCGGGCCCATCGAGGCATTGGTCAAGGAAGGCCGCGCCGTCCTGGCCATCGACATGCGCGGCGTTGGCGAGACGGCGCCTGCGAAGCCCCGTCTGATTGGCAAGAACGAGTTTCAGTTGGCCTACCTGGGCATCCACCTGGGCCGCCCTCTGCTGGGACAGCGGACCGAGGACGTGCTGGCCGCCCTGGAGGTGCTGCTCGGCCGCGAGGAGATCGACGGGAAGCAGGTTCGCCTGATGGGAATCGAACGGGGCGGGCCCGTGGTATTGCACGCGGCGGCTCTGGACGGGCGCATTGCGGAAGTCGTCGTGGAAGAGACCGTCCCTTCGTGGATGGCCGTCGTGGCCACGCCGCTGGCCGAGCATCAGCTTGAGCAGATCGTCGCCAAGGCGCTTGAGCGCTACGACCTGCCCGACCTCATCCGCGCCATCGCCCCGCGCCCGGTGGAGGCGCGCAACCCGGTCGATGCGACCGGCAAGCCGTTTGAGGCCGCCGGTCCGTAGACGAAACACACAGCCGAATCGTCCTTCAGCTATTCGGCGGCCACAGTGTCAGTAAGAACATGGAAGGCTGATGGTGGGTCTCGTTCCTCGCCCCACCCTACCTGCCGTAAATAATCCGGTCTAAGCTTTACCGGTGCCGCGTTTCCGGCCGGACTGGTTCTCCGACGATTCGGAATCAGCGTCCGAGGACGGCAAGTCTTCCAGAATCTCCTTATGTGTCTTGGCTGCCGTAAACGCAAGCTCGAGAACGTAAAACACTTCGTGAAGTCGCTGATAATGGACGAACTTCTCCACGCGATCCTTGCAGAACATCGTCACGACAAGCACGACGGCCGGCGACAGCAGGAACGGGAACGCCCAGCGTAGAAGCAGCCAGGGATTCTCGGCTAAGGACGGCGCAGCGATTCCACGATAATGCGCAATCAGCACCGCGCCTAAAACGATCAGCAGGCCAACAACGGCCGTCTTTGTCAGAACGTCGGCAACGTACCACATGGAAGTCGCCAGCCGGACTTGCGCTTCGTTGCGAACAATCGGCCAACACTTGTCCGGGCAGAAGTACTTCAGACGGATCTTCAACCGATTCAGGTGGGTCTTGCTTCGCCGCGACGTATTGTCCGACCATGGCACCAGAAACAGCAAGTGGTCATGCCCGCGGTGTTCGAGGTAGTTTCGCAAGTAGGGATACGGGAACTCGCAGTCGCGCTCGTTATCGCATCCATAGTTCTGCCGAAGCCAAATCTCGCGGTCGTGCATCGACTGATCGGAGAGTCCTCCTTTTACCAGCCGGGCAAAGCTCTTACGGTCCGGCGTCTTGGGATCGAGTCGATAGAAGAGCAGACCAAGAAAATAGCTCAACATCAACGTGAATCCGAAGATACCGATCCAGACCATATTCGGCGCCTTGCTCGAAGCGGCCAGCACAGCCTGAAGCGAGCCGGTGAACGATCTCTCGTCCAAGGTATTGCCCAGGGCGCTCGAAATGGCCTGCGCCGCAGGCGCCAGGACGACAACGATACTCGAAAGAAAAAGAACGCCCGGAATCAAACCACCCAGGCCGTCGACGAGGAAATCCCGGGTGAAACCACGGTACCTCTGGTCGGTGCTTTCGCTGCTCATCATGCACACTCCCTACGGTTCGAGCCGCGTGTCCCTATTCGGAACACAATAAGAAGTACACGCAATCCAACTCAGCACAAGCAATCGTAGAAACGGCACAACGAAGGACATGCCCTCCTTCGCGCCATCCCAACCTGAATCATCCTATCGCTGACGAATCAGGGAAGCAAGCCGGGGGTGTGGCAGGATTTCTCGGTCACGCGAAGATGTCCAGCGGTTCGTACGCTTGGCCGAGGATGGCTCGGGCGTCGAACCCCAGCCATCGCTGGAGTACGGTGGCATAGACACGGCGGAAGTCGGTGTGCGGCCTGGGCGAGTAGCCGTCCAGATCGGCCAGATCGGGATGCTCGCCCAGCAGACCGCCGCGCAGCCGGCCGCCGGCCAGGAGGACCGGAGCGGCTGCTCCGTGGTCGGTGCCCCGCCGCCCGTTCTCGGCCAACGTACGCCCGAACTCGGAGAACGTCATGAGTGCAACCTGTTGGGCCAGCCCGGCTCGCTGCAGGTCGTCCATGAAGGCCGTTACGGCCGCCGAGAGCTGTTCCAATAGCGAAGCGTGGTTGTCTCGCTGGTTCGCGTGGTTGTCGAAACCGCCAATTCCGCCGCCGCCCAGTTCGGTGAAGAAGATGCGAATCCCCAGCTCGGCGCGGATCAGCGCGGCGATCATCTTCAATTGCCCTCCCAGTGGGAAATCGGGATAGGGCCCGCCGGAAGCCGATGCCTGGACTACCTGTTCCACCTGCCGGCTGCCCAGCCGCGCCGCGACGGCCCCGCGCCGCACGTGTTCGAGCAGAGGGTTGTCGGTTGCCGGAATGGCCTCGACTGAAACGTCTTTTTTGGCGAGACCGGCAAGTTCAAGCGATTCGAGCGACCGAACGTGCGGCACGACCGCTCGTTGCGCCGTCATGCCCAGCGGTTTGGGAATGGGGCCGACGAAGACACCCGGCGTCTCGATTCGGGCGGGAGCCTCAACGGCATCGATCGCGCGGCCAAGCCAGCCCGTCTGACAACCCGTATCGCCGGGCTGGGCCGTGTGCCACTCGCGCATGGCGATGTCGTGATCGCGGCTGTTGGCTTCGTAACCGACCCCTTGCACAATGCTCAACCGGCCTTCGGCCATCAGTCGCGCAATGCCCGTCATGGCCGGGTGAAAGCCGAGATGATCGTCGATCTTTAGGACCTCGCGCGGCGTCAAACGCAGCGTCTGCCGATTGCGGCCATAATGATCGTCGCCAACGGGCGCCACCGTATTCAGGCCGTCGTTGCCGCCCGACAGTTGCAGCACCACCAGCACCGTCGGACGGTCGGAGCCGGAACCTGCGGAAGCGGCGGCCGCACGCAACAGCATCGGCGGCACGAAGGTCCCCAACGACACGAGCGCCGGGGTTCCCACGGCGGCCTTCAGGAAATCGCGACGGCGGATAGACATGGGTTTGCTCCGATCATGCAAGTTGATATTCGGGTTGTCGCGTGAGTGCGATGGCCAGTTCACGCAATCGTTCGGGAGAACCGGCCGCCGATGTCGATTGCCGCCCGCTCTGCGCGACCGATTCGGGCGCGTCGCCATCGAGAAGCAGCTCGGCCAGCAGTTGCCGCGCCTGCTCCGGCTGGCTCCGCCCGTACTTCTTTGCCAGTGCCGCCGGGTGGAAACGCCCCTCGTAGACGCCCGACGCGGCGAGCATTTCCGCAGTGAGGCTCCACCGGCCGGTCAGGGAAATCCGGTTGATCCAGTCCGGGCCGCTGGGAAACCCGGCCGAGGTCGGCGGCCGATACAGGTCCTGCCCCAGTTCGGCAAGCTGTTGCCCCAGTTGCAGTGTGGGTACGGTCTGTTCCATCGCCCGGCTGAGGCCTACGGCCAGTTCCACGGGCCCCTTGATCCGCCGCCGGTAGGCCGCGGCCGAGAAGAACTGGTTCGACCGCAGCAGGATACCCACCAGCCGTCCGACGTCGTCGTGTTCGCGGAGGTCGTTGGCCAGCGGTTCCAACAGCGCCGATTCGGGCTCGTCGCATTCGGAAACGAACCATGCGTACAGTTTTCGGACGATATGTTCGGCCGTGGCCGGATGCTCCGCCACGATGCGAATCGCGTCGTCGGCATCCCACTTGCCACGATGCCCCAGCAGGGTCTTGGGGTCGTCGTCGTGATCGTGCTCGAATACTCGCAGTTCGTTGCGCAAAACGGAACGGCCGGTCAATGCCCGCGCGGCTGCATGCACGTCCTGCTCGTCGAAGTAGCCCGGGCCTACACCGAACACGGCGAGCAGTTGCTGTGCCACGTTCGACGACGGCTGGGACCGCCGGCTCCGCTGCGAACGGAGACTGAGATACAAAGCCGGGGCGTTCATCACCGCTTCGATCAGCGATCGATAGCTGCCCAAAGCCCCTTCTCGCAACGACCGCACCAGCGCAACCATCAGGGCGGCATTGTTGACCGCGTGATTGCCCAAGGCAAAGTGGCCGTGCCAGAACAGCGTCATCTTCTCCAACAGCGGATACGGCGTTTCGATCATCCGCCGCAGCCACCACGCGCGGAGCGTTTCGGTCGAGTTCCCGGTGGACGAAGCATCGTCGTACCGGTCGAACGTCGCGTTGAACGCGGTCAGATCGGCTGGCGGAGATAGCAAACGCTCGACCGTCTTGCCGGGCCCGTCGGCAACGGCCTGCTCGAGCGACGGCCAGTCCGCCCCGAACCCGGCCCGTCGCAGCAGGTGGGCGGCCAGCCGAAGGTTCCAGGGGCGTTTGCCGTCGGGTTCGTAAGGTAACCAGGCCTGTTCGGGTGTCATGGCGTCACGTCCAGTCTCAGTTCGATGGTTAGCTTCTGGAAGGCCTCGTCGCCGGCGGCGACCTTCAGGTGCGCCACGCTGTTGACGATGGCCAATAACATCCCGATTTCGTCTTCGGCTTGCTGCCGTTCGTGCCCCTTTTCCACCATATTGTTGAGGATCAGGGTTTCCCGATTCGCTTCCAACACATCGGCCAGCGCCTTGCCGTCGATTCCGACGATCGAATGTCGGCCCGACACCGGGGCCACTCCGGCCTCGCTCTCGCGCCCGAGGGCCTCGATCAGATCCTTCGCCAGCGCGTCGGTGGAACTGAGGATCAGATAGTCGCCCGGCATGGCCACGGACGGCTGCAGGTTGAATCGCATGTCGGCCGGCGAGCGCTCGTCCTCGGCCGGCGGCGAGAAATAGGCCATCGTGTACTTCACGCCGGCATGCGTCGGACGATCGAGAATCAGGCCCGGCTCGGCCTGCTGGCCTCGCGTGAAGTTGATCAATCCCAGCGCCTTCTGCCAGGCTTCTTCGGCAATCGGAGCAAACTTCTCCGGGTTCCGCATCCGGAAGATCAATGCGAAACCCGGAAACTGCGGATCCGGTGTGCCGACCTCGGGGGCGTACTGCTGCCCCGCCACGACCAGGCGTACTTCGGGCCCCAGCTCCGCCAGAACCTCTTCGGTCAGGTCGCGGCCGGTGAAGAAGATGCCCATCATGTTCTCGAAAAAGATCAACCCCGACGTGCGCTGGGGAAACAGATCGTCCTTGGCCCTGTAGAACTTGTGCAGGTCGCGATACAGGCTGACTCCGGCGATCTGCCGCGGCACGCGGACATTCGGCAGCGCCCCGCCGCCCGACTCCTCAGGCCGAGCGAAGGTGTCGGCTGCCGTCGTATTCGACGAATCGCCTCCGGCAACGACCTCCAGGACAAACGTCAGGTCGGTCATCTCCAGCCCCATCGCCAGCCATTCCGCCTGACGGAACGACTGCATCAGCGGCGCCGCCAGAAGGGTCAGAAGCGCGTTGCTCTCCTGATCCAGCGCCGACTGCGCCTGCGGCAACTGCCGCAGCACGTCCATGCGTGCGAATACCGTAGCCACCGCCGACGGCTTCAACGCAGTCCGGGCCTTGCGGTAGCCCGCCGAAGAAGCCGTGCTGGAGGTATCGGGATCTAGAATGCGGTCGATTGCCTCGGTCAGCGCCTTGGGCTGATTGGTCACCAGCAGCCGGTTACCGATGACCGCGTGCGCTTGCTCAGGGGCCAGGCTCCAGCCGGTGATTCCGCGATAATCGGCCGATTTGATTCGGTCCGCCTGCCCCTCTTTGCCGGCTTCGCCACGGGCGATCATCAGCAGGAAGTCGTGCACTTCCTTCAGGGCCTTGGCGTCTTCCGCCTCGACAATCAGCAGTGCCTGCTCTCCAGGGCCGACGGCCAGCGTCAGACCGCCACCGACCAGCTTCTGCAACAGGCCACGCAGGTCGGTCTCGAAACGCCGTTCAAAGTACTGCACCAGATTCATTGCCTGCTGGAAATCGTGTTCCCCCGCGCGGCGCTGGTATTCGGGATGCGCCGTTACCATTTGAACCACCTGCGGATCGAACAGCCGGTCCAGCACTACCTGCGGCTTTGTGATTTCCAGCACAACGTACGCTTCGGGCGAGACCGCGGCGGCGCGGGGCCAATCAGTCGGGACGGCAGCCGGCGCAGCGGCGCCCATGAAGACGGGCAAAAACAACAGCAGAACGGGCCAGCGATTGGTGATCATTTCGGATGCTCCTGAATTGGCATGTCTCGTAGAAGTAAGGAACCAGGGAATCGATACGTATTGTCGGCGGTTCTCCATCAAAGGTCCCGCCGGTTGAACACCCACAACGAAAGCGCAAGCGCTCCCAGCGCCGGCAGACCGTAACCGGCCAGCAGCCGGGAAACGGAAAGGTTCTCGAAAACCCGCGGCGCGAAGAAACCATCCGGCTGCGATCTGGCCGGCCCTGGCGAGTGGCCGGACAGCAGGCGCATGAACTGATCGGCCTGGGCCTCCAGGGCCTCGGCATCCTCTTTCGTCGATACGGCAACGCCAGCCTCCTCGACCTCGGTCCACGGCGTCCGCAGCAGAGATGGAACCGCCTGGTACATCGTCAGTGGCGAGAACTCCTCCAACGAAAACGTGCTCAAGACCAGATTGATCGGCAGCCAGGTGAAGACCAGAACCACGGCGGCCAGCATCGGACGCCGCAACAGCGTGCCGACCAGAAACCCCAAGGTCACCAGGAATGTCTGGATCAGCCCGACCACACCCAGCGTTACGATCACGCCGTATACGGTCACCTGATCGGCCGCCGCCTCACGCCGAGCAAACACGGCCAGCAGCGCAACCGGGATCATCACCACCAGGTATACCGCCAGTACGGCAACCACCCTCGCGGCCCACGCCGCCAGCAGATACTCGTACCGCGTAACCGGCCGGCTGAGAATCCCGTCCGCAAGCGAGTCCAATCGCGAGCCCGTTACCGGGCTGAGCCCCAGAAGCATCACCACCAGAAACCAGGGAAACACCAGGTACGGGAACAGCAACGCCTGCAACATCGGCGCGGTCTGCATGGCGGCCCAATTTCCGGCCAGGATCAGCAGTGTCAGCAGAACTGTCGCAGCAAACCAAAGACGCACGAGCCAGCTAGCCAGAAGGCCGCCCAACTCATGCTTCAGGATCGCTCCGGCCGGCATCCATCGCATCCGCCAGTCGGATGTCGAACCGGTTGAAGCCATGGGCATGGTCCTCCTGCAATAGTTGCAAATATGCGTGTTCGGTATCGTTTCGCCCGGTTTGAATGGCGTGCAACGCACAGCCGCTGCCGTCGACGCGCCGCAGAACCTCGGCCAATACGGCCGCGCGGCGGGCAGGTTCGGCAATCCGCACGGCCAGCGTCCGCGGCGGGCGCAGCTCGACGTTCGCACCGAGCACCTCGGCCGCCTGCTCGATCAATCGTGCGACGGCGTCGTCCGGACCATCCAACTCCAGACTGATCTCGTCAGTGCTCAACTGCCGCCGCATTTCCGAGATCGTGCCGCTGAAGATCATGCGCCCTTCGAGCATGACGCCCACGTGATCGCAGATCTGGTCGATATCGCTCAGGATGTGCGTGGCAACCACCACCGTTCGCGACGGCGCCAGTTCACGAATCAGATTCAACGTGAATCGCCGCGCCGCCGGGTCCAAACCGGCGGTCGGCTCGTCCCACAACAGCAGCGGCGGATCGGCCAGCAGCGAGGCCGCAATGCCCAGCCGCGTACGCATGCCGGTCGAAAACGTCTGAATCCGCTGCTCCGTCGCCCCGGTCAGCCCGACCGCCCGCAGCAGCGACGTCAATCGCGGCTGGCGGACCTCGCGCGGCAGGCGGCACAGCTTTCCGAGCAGGTCCAGATATTCGATCGGCCGCAGATGGCCCGGGAAGCTCGGATTGGTCGGCAGGAAGCCGACCAGCCCGCGTACGCTCGTGGCGTTCACACCTGATGATTTGCCATAGACCTTGGCAGTACCTGCCGTTGGCCGCTGCAGGCCCAGCAGCAATCGAATGGTCGTCGTCTTTCCGGCCCCGTTCGGGCCGAGCAATCCGTACACCGCCCCCTCCGGTACCGCGAGGTTCAGGTCATTGACCGCGATTACGCGACCGCCGTAGACCTTGGTCAGATGCTCGGTGCAGATTGCCAGATTCACACGGAGAGTCCCTAATAGACGTTATCGATTGTACCACAACCCAACATCTGGGAGAGCAGCCACCGGCAAACACCCCCACCCGGCGACCCGCCGCCCACACACGCCCCCCTGGCAGATTGCAGGCCGTCTGGGTCGTATTCGTCGATCTTGGCCGAATCTTGGAGTTTCGCAGAATTTTTTCTCCGGCCCTGACGCAAGCCGGAAGGGGGCGCTCCGAAGGCCGAATGGCCTACGCCTTGGCCAGCAGCAACTGAAGGTAGCTGCGCCGCTCGCTCTGGGCGAGCCCGAGTTCGGCGGCTAACGAGGCGATGACTTGCTTGGCTTCGTCCAATTCGTCCGGATCGACGACTAGCTCCAATTCAACGAACTGTCCCAGACCGTCGATTTCGTCGAGGGTGCCCTCGACCGTCTGATCTTGCCATTCCACCAGGAACTTTCGACGCCGTTTGGCAACCTGCCCTGCGCGTCGGAAACCGAGCCTCTCCAGCAATTCGGTCCATTGCTCGGCGATCTGCTCGCCGTCGGGCAGGGAGAGTTCCAACTCCTGCCGCGTCTTGGTCGTGGCATCGATCTTGGGCCCCTTATAGGTGACCCGGTTGGCCCGACCGTGGCGGCGAATTCGGAAGGCCTCGTCGGTCTGGCGGAAGTCTCGCTGCGGATGGTTGAAATAGAGGTCGACCTCCTCGTGGCCCGTTGCCAATCGGGCCCCGAGTTGCGCCAACTTTGCCTGCACGGCGTCGAACCCCTCTACCGGAAACTTCTGCTCGACTTCGTATTTCACGAATACCTCGACACGTCAGGGGTGATGGGACCGGAACAGGCGACCGGAGCGGCAGGCTGCCACCTGCTTGTAGCAGGTTTTCCCGCTCCGTTCAATGCCCCAACTCTGCCAAACGGTGAGCGAGGTCACCGAGCATTTCAGCCGGCAAGGACGTCCTCTGCCGCCGCCGCGCGTCCGGCCGATGCAGGAAGTCGCGTCCTAGACGGATTTGCGCCCCTTCGGATGACACCTGCTTGTCGCAAATCCGTTTGCTCTCTACAATGCGGTGTATGAGCGAAGTTCATGACGAATGCGGTATAGCCGCACTATACCATCTCCCCGGGCGAGGGGTTAGCCCGCTCTGCCCAAACGATAATCCTGAGGAGACGTCCCGGCTCATGCCGCGCATGCTCCTCGACGTGCAGAACCGGGGGCAGCTTGCCGCCGGAATGACCTCCTACAATCCGACTCGTCGCCAGTTGATCGATACCCACAAGGACACAGGTACGGTCAGCGAGGTGTTCCGGCTGGGGCACCGCGAGGCGGCGGAACAACTGATGCAGGCGTATTCGGGACGTGCTGCGATTGGGCATGTGCGTTACGCAACGTGCGGTCACGACGATCGCAGTTACGCGCAGCCGTTCGAGCGGCATCACCTGAAGAAGCACAAGTGGTTCAGTTTCGCGTTCAACGGGCAGTTGACCAATTACGCGGAACTCCGCGACGAGTTGCTCGATAACGAAGACAATTATCTGGCGCGTGAGACGGATACCGAGATCTTCATGCACCAGATCAGTCGGACCCTGGCCGCCAGCCGGCATCCGCTGATGAGCGATGTGTGCCGCCATCTGGCGAACAGCGTGGACGGCGCATATAGCATGGTCATGCTCGATGCCCTTGGGAACATGATGGTCGCCAGAGACCCCCTTGGGATCAAGCCGCTAAGCTACGCGATTGAGGGGGCCATGTTCGGCGCCGCCAGCGAGAGTGTCGCGCTGTTGAACTTGGGGTTTTCGGCCGAATCGATCTGCTCGCTGCCGCCGGGGCACGCAGCCATCATTGCGGACGGGAAACTGCAATTCGAGCAGTTCGCGCCCAGCCCGCGCACGGCGCATTGCTTTTTCGAGTGGGTGTATTTCTCCAACGTGGCCAGTACGCTCGACGGCCGCAACGTGTACCTTTCTCGCAAGGCACTGGGCGAAGAGCTGGCGCGCCTGGAAACCGTGCCCATTGACGAGAATACGGTCGTCGTGCCCGTGCCCGACACCAGCAAGGCGGCCGCCGACGCCCTGGCCTATGCCCTGAAGATTCCCTGCGTGGAAGGCCTGATTCGCAATCGATACGCAGGCCGGACGTTTATCGAAGGGGCTCGCAACCGCGCACATAAGGTGAACACGAAGTTCACACCGCTCAGGGAGGTCCTGGAAGGAAAACGCGTGCTTATGGTCGAGGACTCCATCGTACGGGGGACAACGCTCAAAGCCCTGGTGGAGCGAGTGCGGCATCTCGGGCAACCGAGCGAAATCCATGTCCGCGTCGCCTGCCCGCCCATCATCTCGCCCTGCTTCTACGGCATCGACATGTCCACCATCGGCGAGTTGTTCGCGCCGGCATTTCTCGAGGAAGGCCGGCTGACCACCGAGGCCGAGATGCGTATGGCCGAGGCCTTTGGCGCCGATTCGTTGCGATACCTGCCGGTCGCCTCCGTCTCCAAGGCGATTGGCCTTCCCGCAGATACCCTTTGCCAGGCGTGTATTACCGGCGAGTATCCCACCCTGTGCGGCCGGCGGCTGGCAGAAAGCGCGCGCGAACACTACGAGTCCGGCGCCGAGGGACGGTGCTACGAGATCGTCGGCCGCAGCTAACCCGGGTTATTTGTCTGCGTAGGGTGGGTCAAGGTCGCGCAGGTCGTTGGTGGGTCCGCACAAGCCGCAACCGAGCTGACTTATAGTCGCCCGCCTGGAAAAACGCCGACACTAGCCCGGATTATTCATTAGTCGCTGAGTGCTAGCCCGATGCCCTTTTCTTTGTAGCGGCACGGCGCGAGCCGTCCGGTATTACGGTGGAAAGCCGGGCGGCTCGCGCCGCTCCGCTAAGAAAATAGGCCCAAAGCAAGCGGCAGCTCGCGTGATGAATCATCCCGGCTAGCGATCGATGACCCTACCTGTTGTGAATAATCCAGGCTTAGCACTGCTTGGCGCGTCAGGCGAACGTATCGAGCCCGAGTGCATCCGAATCGCCTTGGATGAGCGCGAACTTCTCCATCCAATCCAGCCGGGCCATGAGGGCCGTGGCGTCCGGATCGCCTTTTCGCTGCGATTCCTGAAGCTGCTTGCTGCAGAATTCCGGCAGGTTGACCGATTCGTCGGAGTCGATGCCGGCCGCATCGAGGTCCACGCGAATTGCGGCCATCTGCTCGAATTCCGCTTGCGAAATGGCCCCGCTGTCGTGCAGCCGCTGAATCATCTCGCTGAACTCACTCGGTGTGATATCGGTCACGTCGTATTCTTCGAGGATATTACGGCCCGACTCGAACACCGAGGTCGTTACCGACGTGTCCGACGAACCGTTCTCGTCAATCGTTGTGCTGACCGTATCGACCGTTTCCGCCATCCGTCGCATCGTCGGATCGGCGTATCGGGAGAGAATGTTCTGAATTTCCATGGAGGGACTCCGTTCGTTTCTGCCACATGCGCGCCATCCGTGGCGGGTAGACACGTGACCTTGTCGCAAACGGTGCGCCAAACATGAAAGGAATTCGCATAATACGCGTAAAACACTTTCCTTTAGGCATTTATCGTGGCGCCTTGTGGCTGGGCCACAAGGTGAGACGGCTTACGATTCACGCCGTTCTCGCCGATTTCCGCGTACGTACCGGCAGAATCTGCCGATTCGCGGGGCGGGAACGGACCGTATCACCTATTTCTTAACGAGACACCGTCGTTACCCCGCCACTCCAGTCGGCCGGTTTCTGGCTGCTGTGAATTTCCAGGCCGTTGTACCGCAGGTATGTGGCCTGGATGGCCATGGCCCGGATCGGTGTGCCGTGATCGTCGAGTTCGATGGCGGCGGCTTCCCCGTCGCACTCCAGGCCGCCTCCTGCCAGCGTGCCTGCCGCGGCCTGGCGTCGTGATAAGACAAGATGACTCCGCTTTTCTGTCCGGAATCGGACCCCGAGTGCTCCTTCGGCGTCGAGCGCCTCGATGTCGTACTCGGCTTGGGCCGGCTCGGCAGTCCGTTGGATCTGCATGGCGGCCAGGACTTCGGTCTGCGCGACGGCTTCTTTGGGGCTTGCGCTCAAATGCCATTCCTGCACGTATTTCTCCGGTGGCGCCGGACGCGTGCTGTAGCCATCGACAGGCTCCACCGGGAAGCCGGTGGTCACTTGCAGGTTTGCGTCGGCGGGCGAGAGCAGGCGACCTCGCAGGGTTGCCCGATCGCAAGTGATCGTGAACTGCTTCAAATCGCCTTCTGTTTTGATGGGGGCTACGGCGTGCAGCAACCAATCGACTCGGACCGGGGCGGCTGACGCGGCCACCAGGTCGTGAACGACGACAAGATCCGGTTTTGGGCGATCGGAGAATATCCGGCGAACAGATCGTTCTCGTTCCATACGCGCCAATACCAGGTTCCGGACTCCAGTGGTTTCTGTGGCGTGTGGAAGCCCCATTGCGTCGCCACGGTCTGGGTGGAAGGACCGTCGAACTGGGGATCGCGGCTGTACTGAAGCTTCTGATGCTTCGGGTCTGCCACCGGCGACCACGTGAACATGGGCGGATTGGAGTACGAGGTGCGAATCGTATCGGACAGCCGGCTTTCGGGCTCGGCGACTGCCAGCCGAAGATTGTCGAGCCAGAGCGTCATGCCGGCCTTCGTCTCGCCCCGCTTCGCCGTCTTCTCCTTCACGCGAGCGTAGATGCGTATCGAAGAGAACTCCATGCCTGGTCGCAGCACGCGTGCAGGCGGTTCGTGAAGCCGTCCCAATTCGATCTGGGCGCGGCGCCACTCGTTACAGAACTCCTCGCTGCGAAAGCACCATTGCCGTCCGTCAACGTGAAAGATTATCCCGAGATAGGCGCCCTCGAAATCCGTTTCAACTTCGGTGCGGTAATCGAAAGAGAGTACAAGGTTCTTCTCGAAGACAATCGGGCCTTCAATGCGGATGCTGCAATAGGAAGCCGGCGCTGCCGTGACGGCCTTCAGGCAATGCCCTTTTCCGCTGGGGCCACCGGGGACGATGGCCGGATTATCGCCTCGCAGTTTCCACGGGGCGTAAGATTCGACGGCGCCGGAGTCGTCGAAGTCGGCAACGAGTTCCGCAAAGGCAGATGTCGAAGTTGACAAGGGGCACGCAATGAGTGCGACCACAGCCAGGATTTGCAGGGGCCAGGATATCGTGGCCGAATGGTTGCTGTGATACGGACGCGAGAAGAAGCGGTCCATGGCAGCGGGGCTCCTGGTGGGGATGGTGGAACGGTGGGTACGCGACCCTCACAGCACGCAAAGCCGCGGCGCCGACGGCGGTCGCCTTGGCGCATCGTAACGGAAGACCATGCCGGCAGCAAGGCTCACTCCATGTGGTTATCTCGTGCGACACGGTTTGGACCGGCGCTCTCGGGGCGATCCAGGATGCAACCAGCATAATCGCGCCAACCGGCAGAATCACCAGGGCCGGCATCCCGGTGGCTAGCCGGCGAGTCGCGTTCGTAAGAAACGCTGATTGCAAAGGTGTCTGTAACCTACATTTTGGGTGTGGTATCGGTAATCGTATTGCCTGGGGTGCCTTCGGCTACCTCTATCGTCCTGGTCGGTAAGACCCGTAGCTTGAGCATTGTCTTATGATTCGACGCGTTTTGATTGTTGACGATGATCGTGACACGTGCGGACTGCTTGCGCGACTGTTCGACAGGCAGTGCGAGGTGGCGACTGCCTATGGTGGGCAGCAGGCCCTGGAGAGTCTGGAGCGGTCCGTTCCGGATCTTATCCTGCTGGATATCCGAATGCCTGGCATGGACGGCTGTGAAGTGTGCCGTCGTATGCGCCGCCTGCTCAACGGCCGAAACGTGCAGATCATTATGGTCTCTGCCTGTTCGTCGGAGACGGAGCAACTGCGTGCGTTCGATGCCGGCGCCGACGACTACCTGGTGAAGCCCATCGATTCGCAGGAACTCAAATCCCGCGCCCGGCTGCATTTCCGACTGCTCGATGCCGTAGAAGAGGCCGCGGCGGTGCGCCGCGAGATCACGCGCCATCATGCC
The DNA here is from genome assembly GCA_040772845.1 of Thermoguttaceae bacterium. Lineage (GTDB taxonomy): Bacteria > Planctomycetota > Planctomycetia > Pirellulales > Thermoguttaceae > PWXP01. Next base: position 43,040 of record JAXGXG010000001.1, on the reverse strand, counting down.
GATCTCCACCGCATGGTCGAGCAGCGAGCTCGTGAGCTGGCCGAAACCAAGGACGTGGCCGTCATGGCCCTGGCCGAAGTGGCCGAATCGCGCGATCAGGGCACCGGCGAACACCTCATCCGCATGCGCACCTACTCGCAGATCCTGGCCGAAACCCTAAGGGCCGACAGCCCCTACGCCGACCAGATCGACGACAAGTTTCTCGAAGACCTCCATCGATCCAGTCCCCTGCACGATATTGGCAAAGTCGGTATCTCCGACGCCATCCTGCTGAAGCCCGATCGACTTACCGCCGAAGAATTCGAGATCGTCAAGCAGCATACGGTCATCGGCGCCAATATCCTGGAGCAGGCCGTGTTTCACTCGCCGCACGGCGACTTCCTGGCCATGGCGGCGGTGATTGCGCGATTCCATCATGAACGGTTCGACGGCGACGGCTACCCTGCCGGCCTGATGGGCGAGGAAATCCCGCTGGTCGCGCGTATCGTCACCGTCGCCGATGTATTCGACGCCATCACGTCGGAACGCCCCTACAAGCCGGCCTATCCGGCCGATGCCGCCCGGGCCATGATTACGGCCGATTCCGGTAAGCACTTCGACCCGGTCGTCGTCGACGCATTCCAGCGATCGTTCGATCAGATCGTGCGCGTCCGAGAACGCCACCAGGATCGCATGCCGGTCCTCATGGGCGCCATGTCGTTTGTCGAATTCGGCAATCTGGAAGAGCAGGCGATGGTCCTCGCAGAGGCCACCTGATCTTCGTCTGAAAAGCGAAAGCGGCGCGGGTCGGCCACCGCGGCTCTTCCCCCTTCCTGCGCAGCCGCGAGGGTACGACATATTTGTAGTCCCGCCTTCAGGCGGAATCAACAGGACCGCCTGACGCTGTGCAGGACAACGACAGCCAACGGGCGCCACAACCGATACGCGACCCCGCGGCCGAGCCGCCTTGGAGTGCGGGAACTTGTTGCCGCTTTCTCATCTGCAGTGCGCGTAACGGTACCGTTGCGGCGTGTCCCCGTAGCCGAGCGCGGCGCAGAAGAAGAAAACGGCGATCAGTCGCCGTACTCCATAACGTGTGAATGAACCGGACGTCGAAGGGGGGCGACCGGGTCATTCCTCGCCACCGGCGCCCAGGGCGACCAGGTCCTCGTCCATCGGCCCATTCCGGGGCTCTTCCAGAGTCCGCGTCAAGAGGGCGCCGAACACCAAAAGGACTGCCGTGGCCAGAAACACCAGCTCGAAGCCGACCGATTCCAAATCGATCAGAAAGCCTACCACTGGCGCGAACACCAGCGGCACTACCAGACATAAGTTCACCGTGGCCAGATAGCGGGGATGCTGTTCCGGCGGGCAGGTTTCCAAGGTGTAATTCACCAGGATGCGCAGAACAAGCGGCGTGATCCCCATGGGGATGTAAACCATCCAGTACGCGCCTTCGCCGACACCGGCCGGCAGACGCGACAAGACGACCGCCAACGTCGGCGCGACTGCCGAGCCCAAAATGACCAGCCCCAACGCAACTCGGTTTCCCCAGCGATCGGCCAGCGGTCCGAGAAAAAGGCTGAAGATGCCGACCGCCGCATTCTGCGTTATGGCGAACAGCATCAGGACTTCCATGGGCAACTGCATCGGGCCAAGAGCCTGGGCTTGGTAGTGCGGGAAAATAATCAGACCGCTGCCGAACAGCAGGGTAACCAGGGTCAACCGGCGCAGGTTCCGGTCGTGACGCAGTACATAGATCATATCGGCCACGCTGGCCCCCGCTGCACGTGGCGAATCGTGACTGTCTCGGTCCCGAGGCTCCGACAGCAGCAGTACAATCAGACCGGACAGAAAGAAACAGACCGAGGCAAACACGAAAATCCACGGGAACCCGGCCCTCGGCACACGAAGCCATTGGGGCAGTAGCCACCACGCCATCAGTGTGGCCGGCAGAGCCCCATAGAACGTGGAGACCAGCAACAAGCGGCCCCGCCGACGCGGCCGAATCAGCTTGCCTTGAACCGTTCCGAACGCAAGGTGATAGAGCCCGTTGAAGACGAAAAACAGCATATACAGGCCGAGAAAGCAACCAATAATGCAAGGCTTCCGGCACAAGTCGCCCAGAAGGCAAAGAACGGCCAGCAGGGCAAACGGCGCGCTCATCGCCAAGACGAATCCGGCCAAAGCAAGCTTCTTCAGCGGGCGCCGCCGCAGCCACGCCGCAGCAAATGCCGGCGGTACGCTCTGGCCGAACCGGTTCAGAACCGGCAGCAGACCACGCAACATGCCCGAACCGGGGCCGGCAATCAGATCGAGAAAGGCCGGCATGATCACGCTTTCCGTCTTGAAGATCCACCCCATGCGGAAAACGATCTGATGCACCGCCAGAATCGCCAGATTCCGGGATTCGTGAGCCTCGATGGTAGCGTCGGCAGGCCAGTCAGGAGTTGGGGCAGGTTGGGGCGCGACGTTCCCCTGTCGCTTCGGCAGGAACATGAACGAAGTATAACAGACTCCGCCTCGCATCGCGACCGGGGAGGGAAACGGCCGGTTCAGCCATCTGCTGGTCATGCCGATCCGGCAACTCCTCGAGGCGGACGCTTGTTACATACTCGTTACGCACAAACGGGTTGAAATCGCGTCTAATGGGTTGTGGGAAACGAACCTCCAACTTCCAACCCAACAGGAGTTCCGCCATGACCCGATTTCGAACCGGAGTGCCCTTCGTGCTGCTGGGGCTGATTGCAGCCGGCATCGCCCGGGGGCAGACGACGCATGTGCACGTGCATCATCACTACGACTCGCGCCCCCTGGCGGCCAATGTCATTATTCCGCAACGGAGCGTGATCGCGGCGGCAAGGTCTGCGACCGAGAGCACCGTGGAGATCGAACGGGTGGACGCCACCGTGACGATCGTCGAGCAGGTGGCCACAACGACCCTGGACATCTCGCTTCGCAATCCCACGTCGCGGCGGCTGGAAGCCGAGGTGATCCTGCCCGTGCCCGAAGGGGTGGCCGTGCGGGGATTCGATTTCCACGGCGCCGGCGAAGAGCCCAGCGCAACGCTGCTGCCCAAGGACGAGGCACGCCGAATCTACGACTCGATTGTGGCCAAGATTCGCGACCCGGCACTGCTGGAGTTCATCGACTACAATCTGATCCGTTCGAGCGTCTTCCCCGTCGAGGCACAGGGCCAACAGAAGGTCCGCCTGACCTACGAGCAGTTCTGCGAGGCCGACGGCGACCGGATCGACTACGTGCTGCCGCGGAGCGAGTCGCTGGACTACAAGGTCCCGTGGACAATCCAGGTGACGGCCAAGTCCAAGCGATCGATCGCCACCGTCTATTCGCCCAGCCATACGGTCGACCGGCGGATCCTCAAAGGCGGCCATCGAATCAACGTCAACCTGACCGAGGGCGTTGACGTCGAACCGGGCCCATTCCGCCTTTCGCTGCTGCTGTGCGAGGATGAAAGCGTCGCGGCAACCCTGCTAGCATACCCCGACGCAAAGGTAGGCGGCGGTTATTTCCTGCTTGTGGCAGGCGTGCCGGCCAAACCGCCGGACGATCGCGCCAAGATCAAGCGCGAGGTTACGCTGGTACTGGACCGTTCGGGCTCGATGAACGGCAAGAAGCTCGAACAGGCGCGTGAGGCAGCCCTGCAGATTATCGCCGGGCTGGAGCCGGGAGAATCGTTCAACCTGATCGTGTACAACGAGTCGGTCGATGTCTTCTCGACCCAGCCGGTGGTCAAAGACGAATCGAACGTTGCCGCCGCAAGGAAGTATCTCGACGGCGTGCTGGCGCGCGGCGGGACCAACATCCACGATGCACTGGTCGAGGCGCTGCGGCAGAAACCCACGCGCGATCGGCTGCCCATCGTGCTGTTCCTGACCGACGGGCGGCCCACCATCGGCGAAACCAGCGAGAAAACGATCCGCGAAACGGTGAAGGCCGTCAACAAGTACCGCAAACGCGTGTTCACCTTCGGCGTGGGCGTCGATGTGAACTCGCCGCTACTGGAGACAATCGCCTATCGCTCGCGGGCGACGGCCACCTTCGTCCTGCCAGGCGAAGACATCGAACTGAAAGTGGCAGGCGTCTTCCGGCGGCTGGCCGGCCCCATCCTGGCCGAACCCAAGCTGTCGGTCGTCGACGCCGACGGCGAACCGCAACCGGGCCGTGTGCGCGATCTGATCCCCGGCGAACTGCCCGACGTCTTCGACGGCGACCAACTCGTCCTCGTGGGCCAGTACGTGGGCGAGCGACCGCTCATGATGCAACTTACGGGGAATTACCTGGGCCAGACACAGACGTTCCGGTTCAAGTTCCGTCTCGACAAGGCAACCACGCGAAACGCGTTCGTACCGCGACTGTGGGCGAATCGGAAGATCGGCATTCTGGTCGACGCCGTGCGAGCCAGCGGCGCCGAGGTCGGCGCCGGCGAAAGCACGGATCCCAAGATCAAGGAGCTGGTCGACGAGATCGTCCGCCTGTCGACCGAGTTCGGTATCCTCACCGAGTACACCGCCTTCCTCGCCCGCGAAGGCACCGATCTTACGCACCGTGAGCGCATACGGGCCGAGGCCTGGCGGTACTTCGACGATCGTGCCCGCGCAACCCGCTCGGGTCTGGGCTCGGTCAACCAGGAGTTTAATAGGGCAACGCAGAAATCGGCCGCGCAGCTCAACTACCGCAATACGTTCCTGGACGCCAATCTGGACCGGGTCCAGATCAGCAACGTCCAGCAGGTGGCCGACCGCGCGTTCTACCGTCGCGGCAACCGTTGGGTCGACAGCCGGATCGTCAATCAGGCCGGGCAGTCGCAGCCGCAGCAGGTTATCGAGTACGGTTCGCAGCAGTTTCTCAACCTGGCCCGACGTCTGGCCAATGAACACCGGCAGGGCTCGTTGATGATGCAAGGCGAGATCCTGTTGGTTGTCGACGGCCAGCACGTACTGGTCCGCAATGTACCGCAGTAACTTCTTTCCACTTTACCACAAGGAGTCCCCGTCATGCCGTACCGTCTTATCCAACTGACCGCCGCCGCGTTTGTGCTGGCGGCCGTAGCACCCGCAGCCGATTCGCGAGCCGAGACCGGGCTGCCCACCGCCCCGGCATCCGCGCCGGTCAAGCCTGACCGCAACGAAGACCAACCGCTCGTCCAGATTGCCATCCTGCTGGACAACTCCGGCTCGATGAGCGGCCTGATCGAGCAGGCCAAGAGCGAACTATGGCGGGTGGTGAACGAACTGAGCACGGCCAAACAGAACGGCAAACCGCCGCGGCTTGAAGTGGCGCTGTACACCTATGGCGACCCGCCGCCCAAACAGATCAACGTCCTGACCGGCGATCTGGACAAGGTGTCCGAGTCGCTTTTCGCGGTTACGATTAGCGGGGGCGCCGAACACTGCGGGCAGGTAATCCAAACCGCCGTACGCGAGCTGGCCTTCAGCGACAATCCGAACGACCTCAAACTGATCTTCATTGCCGGCAACGAACCGTTCAGCCAGGGGCCGGTCGATTACCGTGACGCCTGCAAGGAAGCCATTGCCAGGGGCGTCATCGTCAATACGATCCATTGCGGCAGCGGTATTCCCGACGACTGGCGGCAGGGGGCATTGCTGGCCGAAGGCAAGGCCATGAACATCGACCACAATGCACAAGTTGTCCACATCGAGGCCCCGCAGGATGCAGAGATCGTGCGGCTGAGCGACTCGCTGAACAAGACCTACGTGCCATTCGGCCGCATGGCCGCGGAGTCCCAGGCACGGCAGGTCGCACAGGATACGAACGCCGCCCAAATGTCCGTGGGCAGCGCAACCAGCCGGGCCGTCTCCAAGGCCAATGCGCTCTATCGCAACAGTTCCTGGGATCTGGTCGACGCCATCGACGACGGCGCCGTCGAACTGGCCAAGGTCAAGAAGGAAGACCTGCCCGAAAACATGCAGAGTATGTCGCTCAACGAGCGGCAGGAATACGTCGAGCGGCAGGCGACCGAACGGAAACGCATCCAGAAACAGATCAACGAACTCAACGGCCAGCGGAACGCGTACATTGCCCAAGAGAGCAAGAATGCGGCCGAGCAATCGGGCCGGAAGACGCTCGATCAGGCGTTGGTCGAAGCGATTCGCGTGCAGGCGTCGGCCAAGGCATTCCGTTTTGGCGATGGGGCGCAGTAGAGAATACGGCTGGTGGAGCCCGGATTGTTCACGACAGGTAGGGTGGGTCAAACAAGCCGTTTTCTTGGTGGGTCATCGGTCGCTAGCGCCGGCGTTCTTTCCAGCGGCCGGCGATAAATCGGCTCGGTTGCGGCTTGTGCGGACCCACCAAAGATTTTCGCGACCTTGACCGCACCCTGCGGGGATGAAGAAGAAAACGGCGATAAATCGCCGTACTCCATAAAGCCGCGACCAAACGCAACTCGCCACCGGCCGGCTTGTCCGGCCCGGAGCGATGGTCTTTTGGCTAATGTCGGAGCCACAGTCCCCCATTTCCCCCAGGGCGTTGCTGCCGCCTGAAGGCGGCAGCAACGCCCTGGGGGAAGGCTTTTTTCATTGTGTGTCGCGGTAGCTTGCTGACCATGGCTCCGGCGGGACGAGCCCGCACGGTGGACTTCCACGCAACCTTCACCTTGGCAGACCGATTCAGAAGTGACGCGCCAGGAATTCCGGGACTCGTGTTTCGAGCCAGAAATGGGGCGACCAGGGCCATCGGCCGTTGACGAACCCCATGTGCCCGCCGCCGTCGGTGACTTCCAGCGTGACGTGCTCCGATAGATCTCGTGGGTGCGGAATCAGGTGGTTCGGCACGAAGGGATCGTTCCGGGCGTTCACCACAAGTGTGGGCACGGTCACATGCCGCAACAGCAGGTCGGATCGCGTCTTGACATAATAGTCCTCGGCCCCATCGAACCCGTTCCAGGGCCCGCTGATCCGGTCGTCGAACTTGAAGAACGTATTCAGTCCGCGCAACTCGCGGGGAGTCAGTCCAATGTCGACGCCCATCGCCTTTGTCTTCTGCGCGACATCGCCGCGGAGGCTGCGCAGAAGGTACCACTGGTAGATGCGGGAAAGCCCCCGTTCGATCCTCTTGGCCACCACGCCAAGGTGGAACGGCGCCGACACGCCAACCGCCGAGACCACCGGCGGGACCTCGCCACGCCGCCCGCACTCTCCCAGCCATTTCAGGCAGATGTTCGCCCCAACCGAGTAGCTGACCACGGCAACCGGCGTACCGGGCTCTCGCTCGGAGAGATGGTGGGCGAAATAGTCCAAGTCGCAGGTCATACCGCAATGGTAGCTCTTGAGCATGCGATTGGGCTCGCCGCGGCCCCGGTAGTTGAGCAACACGGCGCGCCATCCTCGCGCTTCGCACGCGCGCATCACGCCCCGCACATACGGAGACGCCAGGTCCCCCTGCAAACCTGGCAGGACGATGACAATCGGCCCGCCGGCCCCAACCCATTCGAGCCGGACGCAATCGCCGTCGGGCAGTTCCAACCGTTCCGCCCGCACATCAAGGGGAACCCGCCGGGCCAGCACCGGCCAAAGTGTCTGCGCATGGCCGCCTGGCAACCACCATGTTTCCTTGAATCGTTCCGCCGCCATCGCCACCGTACCTGGTACTCCCCTGCCCTTTCCGGGCCCCACGCCAACGCAAAACGGGACATTATATCACAAAAACGGCCGAAAAACAGGCGTATCGCGGACCGTATGGGATTGGCGTTGCCAGGGACTCCTGCCACATCCCCACGCTTGACCTCTCTCGTAATACAACGTATACCGTGACGAGCGAGTGTTTGTACTTCCAATGCGAAGAGGATCCACATGCAATCCACCCCCCGTCCGACGATCGCGAAACGAGCCCTTTCCACCTTGACACTGCTGGCCGCGCTGCTTGGCTTTGCCGTGGCGACGCCGGCCGCCCCGCCCGAATGGACTCTCAACCCGCTCGGCTGGAAAGCTGAAGCAGATGGCTTCCTGGCCGAAGGCCCGGCAGGAATGGCCGTGCGGCGCGACGTGCCGCGATGCGAGAAGCTCCGCATGGAGGCGACGCTCCAGGTTGTGCGTTCGGTCGGACCGCGTTGGAAAGTGGCGGGGATTGGCGTCTTCGACGATCCTGGGAACTACTGGCACCTGGCGCTTGTCGAATCGCCCAACGATGAAGGCGCCAAACGGTTCATCGAGCTGTGCCAGATGCGCGACGGGCATTGGCTCTCACAGAACAACCTCCAGTGCAGCCGCCGCACTATGGGCCGCCCGTGGCGGGACGGCAAGGACTATCACCTGGTCCTGGCAATCGACTCGAAGGGTATCGAAGGGCAGGTGTCCGATACCGATGGCGACGTCCTGGCCGATATTCGATTCGAGTTCACCGCCGAGGCGGTTGTCGCCGGGCGCCCGGCGCTCCATGCCGAAGGCTTTGTGGCCCGATTCAGCCAGATCGAGGCAGACTGTCAGAAGCCGATTGCCGACCAACAGCCCGAGTTCCCGCAGTACACAAGCGACAGCTTCGTCCCAACCGTGAACGGCGAGGCCACCGGCTTCTTCCACGTCGAGAAGCAGGACGGTCGCTGGTGGACCATCGATCCGTTGGGTCGTGGTTGTGTCGTGCTGGGCGTCGACCATGTGTCGTACCAGGGGCATTGGTGCCAGGCACTTCAGACGCATCCCTACAAGGATCGCAACGACAAGAAGTATGCCAGCCGCGAGCAGTGGGCAAATGAAACGGCCGAGCAACTGAAAAGCTGGGGATTCAACATGCTGGGCGCCGGGCATCCGACGGAAATGCTCCACAGGGGATTGGCCCATTCGCAGTTCGTCGGAATTGACGGCATGGCCTGGGCCGCCCACGACGACGACCTGAATATCACGCCGCACGAAGGCCGCCCGTGTTCCGCATTCCCCAACGTCTTTCATCCGGAGTTCGAGCAGTATTGCCGTTATCGGGTCGAACAGCGATGCCGGCCGTGGGTCGGTGATCCGTGGCTGTTCGGCTACTTCCTCGATAACGAGCTGGCGTGGTGGGGCCGCGGACACGTCGATACCGGTCTGTTCGACGCCGCCATGGTCAAGCCGGCCGGTCATTCGGCCAAACGAGCGCTTCGCGATTTCCTGGCCCAGCGTTACGAGAACGATATCGAACGCTTCCGGAACGCCTGGGGGATTTCGATCGATTCGTTCGACGCCATCCTCGACCGCGACTCGCTGACAGGTACGAATGCAGAAACGGTCGATGCCGACAAGCGCGCGTTCCTCGAACTGGTTGCCGATCGATACTTTGGCGCCCTGTCGCGCGAGATCCGCCGCGTCGATCCGGACCACATGATCCTCGGCTGCCGGTTCGCCGGCGGGCACGTGTCCGAGGTCGTGTGGGCGGCCGCCGCAACGTACTGCGATGTCGTTACTCTCAACTACTACGGCAACGTGGACATCGACCGGATGGTCGCCCTCGATCACGATCACGATGCAGGCGGCCAGCCGCTGGCCGTCCCGTTCGAGAGGTTCTACAGGCTGGCCGGCGAGCGCCCGCTGCTGGTTACCGAATGGTCGTTCATCGCGCTGGATAGCGGCCTGCCGTGCACCGAGGGCGCCGGACAGCGATTCCGCACGCAGCACGAGCGGTCGCTGGCGGCCGGCGTTTATGCAGAAACCCTGCTCCGCATGCCCTGGATGCTCGGATACAACTATTTCATGTGGGTCGATGAACCGGCCGAGGGCATTACCGAAGCCTTTCCCGAGAACAGCAACTACGGACTGGTCAATATCGACAACCGGCCGTACGCCGAACTGACCGAGACATTCGCGCGCGTCCATCGCAACGCCGAACGATTCCGCATGGAAGGTCTGGCCGGCCTGCCGGAGCCGGAACCGCTTCATATCCCCACCTGGCAGGAAGTCATCAGGAAGTGGCAAAGCGACCATCGGGCTTCGCCCGACGCGCGTGAAGCCCTGCGTTTCACCCGTGACGGCCACGAGTACCAGGCGGAAAACGGGCGTCTTACGCTTCGCGGACTTGTGGGCGATCCCGATCTGGCCGACGAGGTGCTGCTGGACAAAGACCTGCTCGGACGCCTCCATGGTCTGGTGCATTATGTGAGCGATGGCGTCGATCGATGGGCCCGTCCCGAACGACTCGAAAGCGTCGAAGGCCGCGTCGAGGACAACCTGCTGATCCTCGATACGCTGGCCCGATCCGACGCCCCCGGTTCAGACAGCCCGATGCGCTCGTTCACCCTGCACAATCGTATTGCGCTTCCTGCCCATGCCGATTGGATGATCGTCGAGTTCGTCGAATTGACGAATACCGACTCTCGACCGATCGACGTGCAGGGAATTTTTGTGCAACCGAGGAGTGCGTTAGGCGGCTCGGCCGCAGGCGATCAGCCGGCGAATGCCAGCGGCGTGCCTCGGCTTTGGACCAACGCGCCCGGCGAAGCGTGGGTCGATGCAGACGCCGGGCTGTTCTGGGGCGCGGTCGCGCCGCGCGGCAACGGCGTCGCCATCCGACTCTGGCTCAACGAACAAGGCGGCCAGCATCCGGACATCCGCTGGCGGCATGAAGTCCTCCTCCAGCCTGGCCAGTCGCTCACGCCCGAGAAGCCCGTATACACGATTCTGATCGGCGGCCGGGGCGGCACGAAAGAATGGGACGCTTCCAAGCAGCAATGGGCGAAGAGCTTTGCGAACTGATGTGGATGGGGCTTGCGTAATCGCCGGACATGAAAAGGTCACCTTCGGGCTCGTCCTCATCCTTTTGAACAAGTCCGAGTTGCGAGCAAGGCCACCGTGCGGGCTTGTCCCGCCGGAGCCATGGTCAGCCAGCTACAGGATGGGGCACCCGCAATAGTATCCTCCGCGAATCGCCGCCGCCAAAGGCAGCGGCGATTCGCGGAGGAAAATGGGGAGTTTGGAAGCCGCTTGTAGCTAAGGACCACCGCTCCGGCCGGACAAGCCGGCCGGTGGCGTCCGAAACTTGTGCAAAACAACGAGGGCCACGCCCGGCGGGGAAACTGGCGGCGCACACGTTGTAAGCCGCATGATTGACATCCGCCGACGACCGCGATAGATTGGCAGCCGTTGTGTAGATTCCCCACCCCCGGATGTGCACCGCGACGGCATCTGGTACCTGCTGCCGTCCCATAGAAAGGACTTACTCGATGAGACGCTTCGCACCAACGGCCCTGATTCTCGTTTGGACGGCCTTCGTAGCGGCCTTGTTTGGTTCCGCGGTGGCGGTTGCGGCCGAGCCGGTGCGGATCGGCATTATCGGGTTGGATTCTTCGCACCCGGTGGCGTTTGCCAAGCTGCTCAACCAGGCGGCCGACGACGATGCCGAATTGGCCGGTTGCCGTATTGTGGCGGCGAACCCCAAGGGCAGTTACGACCTGGAGATAAGCGTCGTACGTCAGCCGGGAATTACCCAGCAGATGGTCGAACTGGGCGTCGAGATTACCCAGTCGATCGACGAGCTGCTCGGCAAGGTCGATGCGGTCATCGTGAGTTCCAACGACGGCCATGTCCGCCTTGGCCAAACCCTGCAGGCGTTGCGGGCGGGCAAGCCGGTCTTCATCGACAAGCCTGCGTCGGCATCGCTGGCAGACCTGATTGCAATGTTCACGGCTGCCAAGCAGTTGGGCATACCGGTCTTCACCAGTTCCACCCTACGTTACATCGAACACGCCGATGAGCACGCCGCCGGAAAACACGGGCGAGTGCTGGCAGTTGATACGTATGGGCCAGCAAAACTGGAACCCTCGCACCCCGATCTCTACTGGTACATGATCCACGCAGTCGAACCGCTCGTGACCATCATGGGGGCGGACATCGAATCGGTCAGCCGCACGCACAGCGAAGGCCAGGACATCGTTGTGGCGAAGTGGAAAGACGGCCGTATCGGCACGGTCCGCGGCATGCGCGATCACAACCCGGGATTCGGCGGCACGGTCTTCACTGATCAGGGGACCTTCCAGCTCGGAGAGCGTCGCGACTTCCGCCCGCTGACGCTCGACATTCTGCACATGTTCCGGACGGGCGAAGTCCGCGTGCCGCTGGAGCAAAGCATTGCCATCTACGCCCTGATGGACGCCGCCGACGAGAGCAAGCGGCTGGGCGGCACACCGGTCAGCGTACCGGAACTCATCGCCAAGGCCCGCGAAAAGGCAGCACAGCGGCTGAAAGAGGCAAACGCCGCCCTGAACTAGTCCGTGTTGGATTTGACCGTAGCAAGTATCGGCGGTGTTGAACTTGGTCTTCCGAGCGTATCCAACACCACACTTGACCTGAACGTGTCCAGGCGCCCTGCGTCGGGTATGGCGAGATTTCTTGGTGATGTATCTCTGACTGTAAGAGATTGGCATTGCCAAGAACTCTCACCACCACCGCCACCCCAGCCTTTACTGTACGGTCGGGATGATGTAGAATTGGGCAGCGGTGGAGGAAGCCTGTCCTTTTCTCTCGTGCAGGAATCAGCCGATGCGTCGAATCCGAAATGTCTCACTGGCGGGACTCGCGGCTGCCGCCGTGGTCGGCAGTTTCGTTGGCGCAGGCGGATTCACCTTCCATTACGGCGAAGGCTGGTCTTATTTCAGCAAATCGCCTGAAACGTGCGTGAACTGCCATATCATGCAGCCGCACTACGATACGTGGCTGAAAGGCAGCCACCACGCAACCGCAACGTGCGTGGACTGCCATCTGCCGGCCCATTTCCCGAACAACTACATCTCAAAAGCCGACAACGGGTTCTTCCACTCGTGGGCGTTCACCTTCCAGGACTTCCACGAACCCATCCAACTCAAGCCGCGCAATCGACGTATCCTCGAAAACAATTGCGTCCGCTGCCACCAGCGGCTGGTGGCGCAAATGCAGGCATATTCCGGAACGGATGACGACCGCATCTCCTGCCTGCACTGTCATGCCGACGTCGGACACACGTCCCGACCGCGGCTTTATGCCCATTGACACGCCTGAAGGGAGTCGCACGTATGACGACCGAAAGCAGTACGCCCACCAGTCGAGGACGCACGATCGCGCTGTATGCCGCAACCATCGTGGGCGCCGGACTGGGCATGGTCCTGATCCTCGCTTTGCTGGTGAACATTTTCACGCGCAAGCAGGAGGCGCGCGTGCCCTTCCAGCGCGTCATTGAGATCGACGAGAAGACGGTCGCCCCGGCCATCTGGGGCGCCAATTGGCCGCGCCAATACGACAGTTACCGAAGAACGGTCGACTATGAGCGAACCCGCTACGGTGGTAGCGACGCCATTCCCGTCCAGAAACTGGACGAATACCCGTGGCTCCGCGCAATGTGGTCGGGCTACGCCTTCTCGTTGGACTACCGCGAGGCGCGCGGCCACGCCCACATGCTCTGGGATCAGGAGCACACCAAACGGATTACCGAACGCACCCAGCCCGGCGCATGCATTCACTGCCACGCGTCGGTCATTCCGGCCTACCGTTACGTCGGTAAAGGCGATGTCATGGCCGGATTCCGGCAGGTCAACTCCATGTCGTGGACCGAGGCCCGCGACCTGAAGGACGAACAGGGCAACCTGCTGATCGAACATCCGGTCACGTGCCTCGACTGTCACGACCCGGCCACCATGCGTCCCCGGGTAACCCGGCCGGGTTTCCTGGTGGGCATCCGCGCGCTGAAAGAATCGCAAGGCGTGAAAGATTACGACGTGAATCGAGATGCTTCGCACCAGGAGATGCGAACGTTCGTGTGCGCGCAGTGCCACGTAGAGTACTACTTCACCAAGCCGGACAATCAGCTCACCTACCCGTGGCGCAATGGCCTGCTTGTCGGCGAGATCGAGGCCTATTACGACGATATGGACTTCTACGACTGGAAGCACGGCATGACCGCGGCTCCGATGCTCAAGGCCCAGCACCCGGAATTCGAGCTATGGAATCAGGGCACGCACGCCCAGGCAGGCGTTGCCTGCGCCGACTGCCATATGCCCTATCGGCGCGTGGGGGCCATGAAGGTTTCCGACCATCATGTGCGCAGCCCGCTTCTGGACGTGGCCGCATCGTGCCAGACATGCCACAACGTCCCGGAGGCCGAGCTTGTCACACGGGCCCATACGATCCAGGATCGAACCCACGGGCTGATCCGGCGCGCCTCGGCGGCATTGACCGACATGATCGAAGCCATTGTCGCCGCTCGCGAGGCAGGCGGGACGGACGAGCAACTCAAGCCGTTACGCGATCTGCATCGAAAGGCCCAGTGGCGGCTCGATTTCGTCTTCTCCGAAAACTCCCACGGCTTCCACGCAGCGCAAGAGTCGGCCCGCATTCTCGCCGAATCGATCGACTACTCGCGGCAGGCCGTTGCCGCAGCCGCCGGGGTGACCGCCGCTCCGGAAGGCGAACCCATGACCGTCGAACGAGAACCGGTCCGCGGCGTAACGCCCGACGACAAGGCGCCGATCAATCCGCCCGACGTAGCGACGCCGGAGCCATAGCAGGCTGTGCGATGGGCCCACGCGACTCAACAGCCGCCCGCTTCGTCTTCAGCCTCCTCAGACCGCTCGCCAAAGTCGACCGCTTCGTCCTCATTGAGACGGTGGACCGACGCGAGAATCGCGGTGGCCCGCTCGACATCCTCTTCGCGAACGATCAGCCGCACACCCCCTACGGCCGGCCCGAGACGCATGTCCCCAATCCCCTCGTCCGAAAGCTGCACGTCAATTCCCTCGTCTTCCAATATCCCTCGGGCAATCGACGCCTCGACCGTGGACGGAAACTGCTTGAGTTCGACAAGTCGATTCGACATGATTCGGCACACTCCGCAGGCTAGAAACGGGTACATGACAACTTCTTCGCCAGAAGCGATGCCAGAATTGTAGCCCGTTCCGCACCATGCGCCGAGGAGAGACGTCGGTACGCCGGGCACGGAGGTGCTGGAACGGACGTGCATGGCTGGACAAAGGCCACCGGCCGGCTTGCGGCCCGGCTCGCACAGTTGTCTTCTGCGCAACTTAGCCGGGATTATTCACGATAGGTAGGGTGGGTCAAACAAGCCGCTTCTCTGGTGGGTCATCGATCGCTAATGCCGGCGTGCTTCCCGGCTGCGGGCTGTAAATCAGCTCGGTTGCGGCTTGTGCGGACCCACCAATGCTGTACGCGATCTTGACCCACCCTACGTATATGAATAATCCGGGTTAGGCTCACATACGCCAACGAGCCCACGCCCCACCCACGACGCAATCGTACCCCCCGATGCTTCGATATTATATCGGATTCGGCGGTAGGTTTGCTGGACTTCTTTGCGCGGGAACGCTATACTGGCACCCAGCAGGATATGCAGTGTGGTCCCGCCTCGCTGCTCCCCGCTCCCGCCAGCGGTTCGGACGATCGGTCGTACATACGCCGGTCTTCCTCCCAGGCCCATGCGAGTCCCACCCAATCCGCAGAAGGAGCTATCAGATGATTCGGAGTGCTCTACTCTCCCACCCCGTTCGTTTCCTGTCGATTGCCGCATTCATCCTGGTTGCAGTCGATAGCCCGGGGACGGTCCATGCAGCCGAGTGGCTGGGCCCTTCCGCCATCAAGGCATCGGCCGATGGCAAAAGCCTCTACGTCGCCTGCGGAGATGCAAACCAGGTGCTCGTCGTCGACGCCGCGTCGGGCAAGGTTGCCGGAACGGTTGCCGTTCCCGCGCCGCCGACAAGCATGGCGCTTAGCCCGGACGGCAAGTTGCTCTACGTTACCTGCGCCGCGCCGAAAAGTACGGTCGCCATCGTTGATACGGAGAAGAAGGCCGTCGCCGACACGATTCCGGCCGGACACACGGCCACGGGCATTGCCGTCACACCGGACAACAGCAAGCTGTACGTGTGCAATCGGTTCAATAACGAAGTGGCGGTTTTCGATCGGGCCGCCAAGAAGCAGATCGCAACGATCCCCGTCATTCGGGAGCCGCACGGTGCGGTGTGCACGCCTGACGGCAGCACGGTCTTCGTCATCAACCACCTGTCCCTCGACCCGGCCGACGGCTTCGACGTTGCCGCCGAGGTCACCGTAATCAACACGGCCGACAACAAGGCGCAGAACATCCGCCTGCCCAACGGCAGCACGAATTTGCGAGGGATTGCCATCTCGCCGGACGGCAAGTACGTCTACGTACCGCACATTCTGGCTCGCTATCAGATGCCGACCACGCAGTTGGAGCGAGGCTGGATGAATACGAATGCACTGAGCATTATCGACGCGGCGGCCAAGAAGCACGTCAATACCGTCCTGCTGGACGACGTCGACCTGGGCGCCGCCAACCCGTGGGGCGTCACGACCAACGGTGACGGCTCGCTCATCTGTGTTTCGCACGCCGGTACGCAGGAGTTGAGCGTAATCGACGCGAAGGCCCTGATGGAGAAGATCGCCAGCGTTCCCGTGGAACCCGACCCCGAAAAGACGCCAGACCGTTCGATCTACGCGTCGGTCCGCCAGGCCGACATTCCCAACGACCTGGCGTTCCTGGTGGGACTCCGCCGCCGGATCAAGCTGGAAGGCACAGGCGCGCACGGCGTCGCGGTTATTGGCAACAAGGCCTTTGTCGCGATGCGTTTTGCCGACACGCTATCGGCGGTTGATCTCGAAGATCGTCCTGGCAAGCTGGTCAGTTCCATCGCCTTGGGCCCCGCGCCGGAAATGAGCATCCAGCGGCGCGGCGAAATGCTGTTCAACAATGCCGACCTCTGC
The DNA here is from genome assembly GCA_040772845.1 of Thermoguttaceae bacterium. Classification (GTDB taxonomy): domain Bacteria; phylum Planctomycetota; class Planctomycetia; order Pirellulales; family Thermoguttaceae; genus PWXP01. Next base: position 26,352 of record JAXGXG010000001.1, on the reverse strand, counting down.
TTCCAGAATTGGCAGAGTTGCGGAAGTTGCCATCCGGACTCTCGTGTGGACGCATTGAACTGGGACCTGATGAACGACGGGATCGGCAACCCGAAGAACACGAAGTCGATGCTGCTGGCCCACAAGACGGCGCCGTCGATGGCCCTGGGCGTTCGCGCGAATGCCGAAGAGGCGGTGCGCGCCGGGATTACGCACATCCAGTTCGCTGTACGGCCGGAAGAAGATGCCGTTGCAATTGACGAGTATCTCAAATCGATGCAGCCGGTTCCCAGCCCCCACCTGGTAGACGGCAAGTTGAGCCCGGCCGCCGAGCGAGGCAAGAAGCTGTTCTTCAGCGACGAAATCGGCTGCGCCCATTGCCACCCCGAGCCCCTGTACACCGACGGCGTGCTGCACAACGTGGGAAGTCGTGGGAAGTATTCACGGGCCGATGCGTTCGACACGCCCACACTGATCGAGGCGTGGCGCACCGCCCCCTACATGCACGACGGCCGTTGGGCTTCACTCCACAGCCTGTTCCAGGAAGGCCGGCATGGCCTGAAGAACGGCGACGCCGAGAAGCTCTCTGCCGAACAGATCAATGACCTGGTCGAGTTTGTACTGTCCCTGTAGAATAGCAGCGGATCGTTCGTGAACAAGCATCCCATGTTTCGCAGCGCAAGGCGCACCACGCCGGTGGATCGCACTTTGAGTTGTGGGCGCGGGAATGGTTCGCTTCTCAACCACAGGTTTCGCGGAAGCACGATGCAAACGCACAGCACGTTGTCACGATGGGCCCTGGCGGCTTGCCTGAGCCTCGCTTGTCTCGGTTGTAGCGACGAAACTCCGCCGGCCGAACAGCCGCCAGCCTCGCCGCAAGCGTCGCAAGCGACAGCGAGTGAATCGCGCCAGTCTGTGGACTCCAGCCGCAGCGAGAACGCGGCGACGCCGGCCACTCGCAACGGGTCCGACAAGCCAAGTCGCCCCTCCACGAAAACGTCCCCCCGTATGCGAGAGCCGAAGGAGATCGCCTCGACCGAGTACAGCGATCGGAACCGGACCCTGGCAGATCTACTCGCCCACCCGGTCGACTCGGCGCCGTATTACATGCCGCAAATACCGCGGGTGGAAGTCGACCGGAAGAAGGCCGCCGCCGAGGGCATCCGGAAGCTCGAATCCCGCCGACTCACCCTGTATACCGACATGCCGCCGGAGCCTGCCATCGACCAATTGCCCATGGTGTTCGACCAGGCGTTTCCGCAATACTGCGAGTACTTCGGGATCGATCCGAACGAACACCCGGCCTGGCGCATGACGGGTTTCCTGATGAAGGACAAAGACCGTTTCGTACGCGCGGGCCTGCTGCCCGATAGCTTGCCCGATTTCCCGCACGGCTATGCACGGAACGACGAGCTGTGGCTGTACGATCAGCCCAGCGACTATTACCGGCGACATCTGTTGATCCACGAAGGCGTGCACGGGTTCATGAACACGATGCTCGGCGCGTGCGGGCCGCCGTGGTACATGGAAGGCACGGCCGAACTGCTCGGCACGCACCGTTGGCATGACGGAAAGCTGACGCTCAACCACATGCCGGCCGATCGCGACGAAACGCCGCATTGGGGCCGTATCCGGATTGTCAAGGAGGCGTTCGACAAGGGAAGGGCCCTGACGCTGGACAAGGTCATCGCCTACCAGCCGTCGGCCTACCTGGAAAACGATGCCTACGCCTGGTCCTGGGCCGCGGCGGCCCTGCTCGATCATCATCCGAAATACCGGGACCGCTTCCGCGCCATGTCCAAGGACGTGCTCAAACCCGACTTCAACGACATCTTCTATCGGGCCATCGGCGACGACCGGCCCCAGCTCAGCGAGGACTGGCAGGTATTCGTCAACGGCATCGAGTACGGCACCGAGATTGCCCGTGCGGCGATTCAGCGAAAGCCGGGCCAACCCCTACCGTCCGATGGAGCTACAGTCACCATCCAGGCCGACCGCGGCTGGCAATCGAGCGGCCTGCTACTGGAGGCCGGCAAGTCCTACCGGCTAACAGCCTCGGGCCGATACCAGGTCGCCGACAATCCCGAACCCTGGTGGTGCGAACCGGGCGGCGTATCGATCCGCTACTACAAGGGCAAGCCCCTGGGGCAACTCCTGGCGGCCATTCGCCCCGACGGCCAGCAGGCAAACGCGCTCTCCCCGCTGCTAAGCCCCATCGTCGTCGGACTCGGCACGACGCTGACTCCCTCGCAATCGGGCACACTCATGCTCACGATCAACCTGTCGGCCGCCGAGCTTTCTCACTGCGCCGGCCAATTAAGCGTACAAGTGCAGCCGGAAGCGAATTGAAGACGCAAATCGTAGACGACAAAGACAGCGGCTTCTACGCCACACCACACTTCTGGGTCGGGCATCGCTTCTGCAACTGTCCGGCCGACCGGCGAGGCTACGCAGGTTTCTACCGCACCAGTGGCGGGCGCCCTCAAGCCGGCGAGTTCGTCCGGTTCACGCCTGATCTGCGGGCGGGCACGTACCGCGTTGCTTTCCACGACGCCACGCCGTTTTCGCCCGAAAGCCGCTTCACGGTTCGCGTACGTCATGCTACTGGCGTCGACACGATTCATGTTCAGCCGGCCGCTGACCGGGCCATTGGTACGTTCGCCTTTGAGGAAGGCATGGACGGCTGGATCGAACTTCTTGCCGAAGGTTCTCACGGCCCGGTCCTTGCCGACGCCGTCGTGTTCACACCTGCTCCGTAGCGGCAAGCGATTGTGTCCAGGTTCCCGGTCGCAGCGTTGCAACGACCCCGGAAGTCCTTATTGGGCTTGGGAATGCACCCGCTCCCATCCTGATCGCACTTGCCGGTCGTCGCGCCGCCGAATACACTTCAGAAGCGGGGAAACACTCTTCCTGTTGTCGATCCGCCTGCCAGGAGAATCATGGTAAAGCGCAAGATCATCGAGATTGACGAAGAGAAGTGCGACGGATGCGGCCTGTGCGTACCCGGCTGTGCGGAGGGCGCGCTCCAGATCGTTGACGGCAAGGCGAAGCTGGTATCGGAGGTCTATTGCGATGGCCTGGGGGCGTGCCTGGGCGAATGCCCGAAGGGGGCCATCCGCATGGTCGAGCGGGAAGCGCCGGCATTCGACGAAGCGGCCGTCCACCGACACCTGGCCGATGCCGAAAAACCGCGAGCAGCCCCGGCAGGTTCTCGCCCCAAGTGTCCTGGGTCGCAGGTACAGAGCTTCTCGCTACCGCTGGTCGAAATGAACAGCGGGCCGGCAAGTGCAAGTGTCGATGCCGGGCAGGCAGAAAGCGATGCCGTGTCGGCCCTTCGTCACTGGCCGGTACAGCTTCGACTGATTCCGCCGGGCGCCCCGTTTCTGCGAGGCGCACACTTGCTGCTGGTCGCCGATTGTGTCCCCGTGGCCATGCCTGACTTCCAGCGATTGCTGGCCGGCCGCGCCGTGGCGTTGGCGTGCCCGAAGTTCGACAATGCGCAAGACCACGCCGCTCGGCTGACTGCCATTCTGGCCGAGGCGGCCGTCGCATCGGTCACCGTCGTGCGTATGCAAGTACCCTGCTGCAGCGGCCTGCGTTCCATCGCCCAAGCCGCCATCAACGCTTCCGGCCGCCAGGTACCGCTTGGCGATATCGTCATTTCCACCCGCGGCGAGGTACTGTCTGATACGCAACTCGACGCTGATCGCTGAAGCACCGGCACGGCAGTCCAGTTCTCCAATTCCTCCTCATGCGACTCGGGGGTTCAGGCCGCGAAGGTTACTCAGCCGGGTCGAGTGCCTCGCGATGGAAACGTGTGAGTCGCTCGATTGCCATTTCTCTTGGCTCTTCCGCGGTCGGTATGCCGGCGCGACGTCTCGAATACGCCAGAGCCAGACACGCCCTGCCCAAATACTTGACAACGCATCTTCAAGAGTGCAGGCACGCTCATCAGGAATCTCTGTCGCATTGTGGCCCGTAACGGCGACTACCTGATCGGCATCGGCCCGGACGGCAAAGGGCAGTTCGATCCGATTGTCTACGATCGACTGCAAGAGATCGGCCAGTGGCTCGAAGTCAATGGCAAGGCCATCTACGCAACGCGTCCGGTGAAGCCGTACGAGCAGGACAACCTGGTATTCACCGGCGCGCGTGACGGTACGGTCTATGCGATTGTCCTGGGCAAGGATGACGCCAGCGGCATGCCTGCCGAGGTCTGCCTGCCGAAGCATCTCCTGAAGGACTCAGCCGAAGTGGAACTGCTGGGATACGGCGTCTTGAAGGCCGATGCCGACGGGCGCGTCGCCATTGCCCAATCCGTCCGCGACAATCCCCCGTGCCAGCACGCCTGGGCACTGCGGCTGCGTTAGCGAAGATCGGTCGGCGGTTACGTTTGGGTGTAGGAGTGGGCGTGTGTTCTCGCGAGATTAGCCTTGCCAAGGACTCTTGTCACTCCCTTCCACACCTGGTGTTGCACAAGGCAACCGAATCGACGACAATTCCTGAAACGGGCTGGTGATTGCTGTAGCTCTGGCATCTTGGCCATATTTCCTTTCGTGTTGGCAATGCCCAGTTCCGCATGAGAGGACAATACTAGTTGAAGGCCGCCCGTGCCAATAAGGAGCGCTCTGCGATGGAACAGTTTTTCCTGGCGATTCAAGATCATCTGGAGGATCACTGGGTCAAGTTCGTCACGGCCGCGGTTCTGATGTTGATCGGCTGGTTTGTCGGCCGCTGGCGGGTCAATCGGGATTGGCAACGCAAGCAGTTTTTCGGGCGGGTGAACATCTCCTTGTTCACGATGCACACGCGACGTTCCCCGGTACCGGCCCTTTTCATCGTACTGTCCCTCTCGGCCTTGTCGGCTCCGGCCCAGGAAGAGGCCGCAAAGGCCGAGCCCGCCGGCGCCCCACAGGCGGCCATCGACCACTGGCGCGATCTGCGATTCGGTATGTTCATCCATTGGGGCCCTGTCTCTCTCACGGGCCGCGAAATCGGCTGGTCGCGCGGCCGCGAGACTCCCATCGAACAGTACGATCAACTGTACAAACAGTTCAACCCGACCGAGTTCGATGCCGACGCCTGGGTCCAGACGGCCAAAGATGCCGGCATGAAGTACATGGTCATCACCACCAAGCACCACGACGGCTTCTGCCTGTGGCCCAGTAAGCATACCGACTACGATATTGGCGAAACACCGTTCGGGCGCGATGTGCTCAAGGAACTGTCCGAGGCGTGCCGCAAACAGGGCCTTGAGTTCGGTACATACTACAGTGTCTGCGACTGGCATCATCCCGACTTCCCACTGGGCAGCCCCGGCGGGAAGACACGCAAGCCGAATCCCAATCTCGACCGATACGTCGAGTACATGCAAGGGCAGGTGACCGAACTGATCACCAACTACGGCCCCTTGTCCACAATGTGGTTCGACGTCCCACAGCAGGTCGGCCCCGAGCACGGCAAGCCGACAGAAGCCATCGTCCGCCGCCTGCAACCGAACATTGTGATCAACAACCGGGGCTACGGCGGCCCCAGTGGCGATTACGACACGCCCGAGCAGCGTGTCGGCGGCTTCAACCGCCAACGGCCGTGGGAAACGTGCATGACCATCTGCCGGCAGTGGGCCTGGAAGCCCGACGACCAGATGAAGTCGCTCGAACAGTGCGTTCGCACGCTGCTGAGGACGATTGGCGGCGATGGCAACCTGCTATTCAACGTCGGCCCGATGCCCGACGGGCGTATCGAACCTCGCCAGGTCGAACGGCTTTGGGAGATGGGTGCATGGATCAACAAGCACGCCGAGGCGATCTACGGCACCCGCGGTGGTCCGTGGAAACCAGGCCCGTGGGGAGCATCGACGTGCAGGGATGACGCCATCTACCTGTTCATCATGACGTGGCCCGAGGCAGGCCCGCTTCAGTTGCCGAAGATCGATGCGGAGATCCTCAGTGTCACCATGGCCGGCGGCGGCACAGTCAAATGGACCTCGGATTCCGAAAGCTTCACGCTCGATATTCCGAACGATCGCCGCGATCCCATCGCAACCATGGTCAAGCTGGCGGTGCGCGGCAAGGCTCTCGACATTGCACCGGTATCGCCAGGTTCCGTTTCCGGGGCCTTGACCTTCGACAAGAAGGCAGAAGCATCCAACGTTTTCCAGCAGCAGCTTTCCCATTACGGTCCGGACAAGGCCCTGGACGAAGATGCAACAACACGCTGGGCAACCGACGCCGGTACGCATGCCGCCTGGCTTGAAGTGGACCTGGGCGAACCGCAGGCAATCGCCCGCGTCATGATCGACGAACCGGCCGAATACCAGCGAGTCCGGGCATTTGAACTGCAATATCTCGACGGACAGACGTGGAAGACCTTCTTCCGCGGCACGACCATCGGCCCCCACTGGTCTCAGAGGCTGGATACGATTACGGCCCGACGTGTGCGATTGAATATCACCGAGGCCGTTGAGGGCCCAAGCCTGTGGGAGTTCCAACTGTTTGGCCCGAAGAAATAGGCCACGGGACTATTGCCCGTCTTTGATCATCGCAACGGCTGCCTCTTGCAGGGCGCGCCGCACGACCGAGGCATCGCCGTTCGGCTGAAGGCCGAGCCGCTGAATGAGCAGGATCACAAACAGGTCCTGTTTCGGATCGATCCACCCCTGAGTCGCAAAGGCGCCGCCATGGCCGAAGGCGCCGGGCGACAGCATCTCGGTCACACCGGCCTGTTCACGCACCACGCCCCACCCCAATCCGAAGCCCATGCCAGGCACGAATCCGGCGACGAGTTCGCCCGTCTGCAAGGAGGTCATCGCCTGCACGCTTTCTTCCGTCAGAAGTCGCTTGCCTTGATACGCACCGTGGCAGAGCATGGTTTGATACAGCTTTGCCAGGTCGGCGCCCGTTGAATAGAGACCACCGGCCGGAAGGGGATAGCATACGTTCTCGCCGGGGCAGATCCGCTGATCGGCCTGAGCGACCAGTCTTCCGTCTTTGAAGTCATAGATCGTTGCAGTCCGATCCCGCTGTTGCCAGGAAGGATAGAACGTCGTATCGACCATACCCAACGGTTCGAAGATTCGTTTCTGGAGGAAGCTCTCGTACGACTGCCCGCTGACCACTTCGATCACACGTCCGAGCGTATCGATTCCCAAGTTGCAATACGCCCAGCGACTCCCCGGCTCAAACTCCAGAGGCCGTTGCGAAATGGCCATGACGGCCTGGGCCAAGGTGCGGTCGCGCTTCGCATACAGATCGGCCAATCCTGGAATCCCATGAAGCCCGGGCAGCCCCGATGTATGGGTCAGCAGATCACGGATGGTGATCTTGCGCGCCGGCTTCTTGAGCGTTACCGATTCCTTCGTTCGGTTGACAACCAGCATCTGCCCACGAAACTCGGGCAAGTGCTTCTCTACCTCGTCGTCTATCGACAGTCTGCCTTCGTCGACCAGCAGCATAATCCCGATGGCCGTAACCGGCTTGGTCATCGAGGCAATACGAAACAACGTGTCTTTGGTCATCGGATGTTTCGTATCGAGATTACGGACACCGACCGCCTCGTAGCTGAGAATCCGGTCGTGCCGGCCGACCACGGCAACCGCACCGGCCAGTTCCCCCTGATCGACGAATTGCTGCATGCAGTTGCGTACAACGCATGTGGAATCGTCGCCCTGCTCGGCGGCTTTCGTTACTTGAGCAAGTGCAGCCGATGCCAGCAGCAGTACACACAACAAACGAAAGACTCGGTCGCATCGAAACATCGGGCTCTCCTGGTAGAGCGTTGGGAAGTTCGCAAGGAAAGTACGTCGGCCTTATCGCAACACGTTGGTGAGCGGAAACAGACACAGCAGGACCTCAGCTTTCCGCACCGCGATCGAGTCTAACTGGGGGCAGCAGGCAAGTCAAGCGGAGGGAAGCCGGCCACCCCTCAATCGCCCAAGCCGAATGCGCTGTGGTCCGGGGATAAGCACCGGCGAGTGACGCTGCGCGGGCTGAGAACAGACAGGACGAGGGGTGCCTCTGCGGGTACGGCTTGCGTTCCGGATGGCGGGTGGACCGCTTCGGAGACGAAGGGGGCGCGAAGCACTCAGGAAGACAACAGGGCGATCCACAGCGAGGCGAGGATACGGCGCACCCTCGGAAGTCAGCGCCGAGGGCGAGGCGCAGCATACGCCGGGGCAAGCAGGCATGCTGCTTGGGCTTCGCGGCCCAAAGCCCGAACGCCGTCGCAACTGCTAGCTTGCCAGCGGTGGTTGTCTGTAGACCGAGTGTTGTCTTCTCCTTGTGCGGGTCAGCGGAACAGACGCTGCTGCCTCTCGGAAGAGCTTCGTGGCTTCTTCCGCCGTGGCCGCTTCGGAGGCAACTCCTTGCCCCGAATCTGCGCGTCGATCGCCTTGGCGATCGGGCTCAGCCGCATCTTGCCCAGCGACCCTTCATGCCGGGGTAGACTGGCCAGCATCGTAGCGAACGCTTCATGCACGATCATCACCGTGCCGACCAGAGCGTGAAATCTCGCGGCGCCGGTGACGTTCCCGTCATCGATGCCCCAGAATATCTTAAGCCGCGCGTTGACCCGCTCCACAGCCGGGCGGCCCTTGTAAAGCCGCTCGAACTGCTTCGTGGCACGCGGAATAGCAGGAAACCGTCGCAGGTCGATCTCTTGTTTGACTCGCACCGTCAAGCCGTACTTCTTGCCTGCGTTGCAGCGAGAGCTCATCGGACATTCCCAGCCCTCATGCATCGCCGGGCAGCGATACTTCAAAGTGCCCCGGGACGGCTCGTGGCCGATGTAGGCCATGCGGTGCCGAACCATAGGCGTACTTACGCGATCATAGCAGTGTAGTGTACCCGCCTCATCGTACACGATATTCGAGTTGCCGTCGTGGCCGGGAAGCATTCTCTCGTGCTCCTCCTTCCATAGCGAACGGTTTTGGATGACCGGTTTGATGCCGGATTCGTGCAGCTTCTGATGGACCTTGGCGTCGTCAGCCGCTTTGTCGTAAGCGAGCGTTGCCATGCGCCCCTCGGGAAGGTTCGCTTGGGCCTGATCGACCAGGATCGGCAGCATCTCGTTGTCACCCGTCTTTGTCGAACTGATGCGGTACGCCAAGGACACTTCGTGACGCGTGTCGACAAGCAGGTGCAGTTTGAACCCAAACCATTCCACAATACGACTGACTAGGCCGTCTTCATTCTTGTATTCCTTCCGGCCGCCGGCCGGCTGCGGCAGGCCGTTCTTGTCCAGTTCGATCTTCGATGCCCTCTTGTCGGCAGCCGAATCGGCTGAGCCCTCCGCAGCCGTTGCACCTTGGATCGTTGCCGGTTGTTGAGACGGGACGGGGCCGTGGGTCCCTCGCTCTACCTCAGAAGGGCCGCTCGCCGCCGCGGGTCTGGATGATTCCTTCCCGGCGTCTGCCGCCTTCTTCTGCTCCATTTCCTCTTTGTGCTTCTGGGCATCGGCCCGGGTGCGCCGAGCATTCAGCCATGTCGAATCGCCGGCGGTGCTTTCCCCCAAGTCCGGCACGGCACGGCCCAATCGCTGAGCCATCACGTTGAATATCTCCTCAAGATGCGGCCGATGGGGATCTTGCCCAAGCACGTCCAGGAAGCGGGAGACGTTCCATCCGTTGGGGATTTGTTCCGGCGACTCGATGCCGGCGATCTTCTGCAGCGACGGATTCCGCCTCAGCTCTCCTAAGCAGGCCTCCACATCCCGGTGCCTCAGTGCCATGGTCAACACCACGACACGCCAAAGGACGAGCACCGGATAATCGTTACGTCCCCGGCCGCGCCATGTCCGAAGGCTTTCGAGCAAGGGCCCATCCGGGATGGTCTCGAAGAGGCGTCGAAGGGTGACCAGAGCGGGCGCGTCTTCCAGACAAACCCAGGCGAACAGCGGAAGTTGGACTTGGATTCTCATGGTTGGCCTCCGTGCGTAACTGACGGGCCTATTATACACCGCAACTAATCCCCGCACAAGGGGAGGAGTGGTCGAAAAATCCAAAAAATCGGCTAGTCGGCGGCCAAAACACGGAGAAAAATCACGACTTTGCGGGTAAGACCATTTTTAACCCTCTCCCAGGTCCTCTCCAGCCAAGGACTTGCGAACAGCGCATTCGGCTTCAATCGCCCAGGTAACGCTTGCTTTCCCGACTTCCGCACTTTACAATCCCAGCATTGGCAAAAACTCTTGCCTTACTCCCTCCCTTCCTTTACCCGCTTTAAGGAGAGCACCATGAGAAGAGGGTTCTGGCTGTCTGTCGTTCTTGCGACCATGACAACCGCAGTATCGGCCGATGTCTGTCTGCCGAAAATGTTTTCCAGCAACGCAGTCCTGCAACGCGATGCGGCCGTTCGGGTCTGGGGAACGGCCGACGCCGGCGAAGAAGTGACCGTCTCATTCAACGGACAGAAGGTCGCCACCAAGGCATGTGATGCCGGCAAATGGTGCGTCGAGCTGAAGCCCATGGCCGCCAGGTGCGAAGGTTCCGATCTGGTCGTGACCGGCAAGAACACCGTCAAGCTCGAGAACGTTGTTGTCGGAGACGTCTGGGTTTGTTCCGGCCAGTCCAACATGGAATGGCGGCTGGGCAGCCAGTCGGGCGCCGAGGAAGAATACAACGGGGACTACAGCTTTATTCGGTTCTGCCGCGATCCGCACGTGATTGCCGACGAACCGAAGGACGAGATCGCTGGCGGCCAATGGACCGTCTGCAAGGACGGCGCCCAGAAAGGCTGTACGGCCGTCGGGTTCCATTTTGCAGTCCGGCTGAACAAGGAACTCGGCATTCCAATTGGGCTGATCGACTGCAATTGGGGCGGTTCCTGCATCGAAACGTGGATGCCGAAAGAGGCATTCGATCTGTTGCCCAAAGAGATGGCCGACCCGATCCTCGCCGCAACCGAAGCCCGCAAGCACCAAGGGGCGTCGCGCATGTACAATGCCAAAATGGCGCCCTGGACCAAGTATGCCATCAAGGGAGCCATCTGGTATCAGGGGTGCAGCAATGGCGGTGAAGGCCTTTCTTACTTCCTCAAGCAGAAGGCCATGATCGAGACCTGGCGAAAAATCTGGGGATATGAGTTCCCATTCTACTGGGTGCAATTGGCCAACTTCACCGCAACCAGCGACGATCCCAACGACCGAACCGGCTGGGGCCGCGTTCGCGATGCCCAGACCAAATGCCTGGAGGCGCCCAAGACCGGGCAGGCGGTCATCATCGACGTCGGCGACGCCGGCGACATTCACCCGCGCAACAAGTACGTGCCGGGCAACCGGCTTGCCACCTGGGCGCTGGCCAAGGAGTTCGGCAAGGACATCGTCTATGCCTCGCCCATGATGAAGGAAGTGAAACTGGACGGCGCGAAGGCGACGGTCGTCTTCGACCACGTGGGCTCCGGACTGGTGGTCGGCCAGCAGCAGGAGCGGGAGTTCTCCAAAGCGGACGCACCGCTGAAGCGATTCGCCGTGGCGGGAGAAGATGGCAAGTACTTCTGGGCCGACGCCAAAATCGTCGGCAAGGACTGCGTGGAACTCAGCGCGAAGGACGTTGCCGCGATCAAGAACGTTCGCTACGCGTGGCAGCAGAACCCCGAGGGCGCGAATCTGTACAACGCCGAGGGATTCCCCGCCACCCCATTCACAACCGAAGAGTTGAAGTAACCGGCCGACGGGAGAGCCTTCTCCCAACTCGACTGGTGAAGCGTGAAAACTCCGGGGGCAGGAAACGTGCTTTCCTGCCCCCGCTTCTGTTCTTACCCACAGACGCGGCACCCAACGCCTCTCTGCGCCGCAAACGACACCAGCCGCCCCATCCCCTTCCGATAGCCCGAATTTTTCATCTACGTAGGGCGGGTCAAGGTCGCGTAGATCGTTGGTGGGTCCGCACAAGCCGCAACCGAGCTGGTTTACAGCCCGCCGCCTGGAACAAGGCCGGCATCAGCGACCGATGACCCAGCAGAAGAAGCGGCTTGTTTGACCCACCCTACCTATCGTGAATCATCCGGGACAGTGACACCGGACCGCGGCCCCCGCATGACACGACGCCGTCCCTACCCCCCGTTCTATGGACATTGACGGGGCGGCGTAAATGCCGACAATGGGCTGTTTCCTAGTAGCTGGCCGCACGACGAGCAGGCCGGGCATGGCCCGAATGTCCTCCCCACCAGGCGGACTTCTCGCAGAAGCGCCCACGGCCGCAGCATTCGATTCCACTGACCGTAACGAGCTATCCATGAATCCTCTACCTGAGCAAGACCCCCAAGTCTGGGCCACGATCGCCAACGAAATGCAGCGCCAACGAAGCGGCCTGGAGATGATCGCCAGCGAGAACTATTCGTCGCCGGCGGTGCGGGCTGCCTGTGCCTCGGTGATGACCGACAAATACGCGGAAGGATATCCCGGCAAACGGTATTACGGCGGCTGCGAGTTCGTAGACGTGGCGGAAAACCTGGCGCGAGACCGCGCCAAGCAGCTTTTCGGCGCCGACCACGTGAACGTTCAGCCGCACTCCGGGGCCCAGGCCAACATGGCCGTCTACCTGTCCGCCCTGGAACCGGGAGACGTTGTCCTCGGGCTCGACCTCGCTCACGGCGGACACCTGACACACGGCATGCACCTGAACACGTCGGGCATCCTGTACGACTTCCATGCCTACGGAGTCCGTGAGGATACGCATCGGATCGACCTGGATCAGGTTGCCGCACTCGCCCGCGAGCACAAGCCGAAACTAATCGTGGCCGGGGCCAGCGCCTACCCGCGCCAGGTTCCGCACGCCGAGTTCGCCCAGATCGCACGCGACTGCGGCGCCAAGCTCATGGTGGATATGGCCCATTACGCCGGTCTGGTCGCCGCAGGCGTGCACAACGATCCGGTGGCAGTCGCCGATTACGTAACGACCACCACGCACAAGACGCTCCGCGGTCCACGCGGCGGCATGATCCTGTGCAAAGAGGAGTACGCACGCAGCGTCGACCGCGCCGTCTTCCCCGGGGTCCAAGGCGGGCCGCTCATGCATGTCGTTGCCGCCAAGGCCGTCTGCTTCGGCGAAGCCTTGAAGCCGGAGTTCAAAGCATACGCAAAGCAGGTGCTCGAAAACGCCCAGGTACTGGCGGAGGTTCTCTTGTCCGGCGGGCTCAAACTGGCCAGCGGCGGAACCGACAACCACCTCGTCCTGGCCGACGTCACGTCGGTCGGAACCACGGGCAAGATTGCTGAGGCCGCGCTGGATCGCTGCCACATCACGGTTAACAAGAACATGGTGCCGTTCGATCAGCGCAAGCCGCTGGACCCCTCGGGAATCCGCTTCGGTACGCCGGCCCTGACCACGCGCGGCATGAAGACGGCGGAAATACGCACCATTGCCGGCTGGATTCTCGACGTGCTGCGAAGCCCCGAGGACGAACAACTTGCCGAACGTATCCGTGGCGGCGTCGCCGAGCTGTGCCAGCAGTTCCCCGTCCCGCAAGGAGACCTCCTGTAAACCCCGGCGATGCGCCTGCACCGCTGGAAACGGCAGAAACCACACCCCGTTTGAAAGGTGATTGCTCAATGGCGCTCTTGACCATGGACGTTCCACATCAGCTCGGCCTGGAGGAAGCCGTTCAGCGACTTCGCGACAAGCTTGAGGCGGTCCACAAGGAATTCAGCGGGCAGGTAAGCAATCTTCGCGAAGAATGGTGCGAGAATGAACTGGCGTTCGGATTCTCGGCCGTCGGTATGACCATTGCCGGCAAGGTGGCCGTTGAACCTGCCTTGGTCCGGGTCAATGCGGAATTGCCCCTGGCGGCCGCCATGTTCAAGGGGTTTATCGAGCAGCGTATCCGCGACGAGCTGAACCGCGTTCTCGCCTGATCGCAACGAACCGGTGTATTGGCGAAGGAGTATGCCTTCGCTGCGTCATGCAGGCGTAGCAGCGGGGGCCCAATCGGCCACAAGCTGCTCCAAGGTGGCGACGAGCGCCTGCTTGTCGAACGGCTTGACGATGAAATCGGACGCGCCCAATCGGAAGGCCTCTTTCAAGACGCTGCGCTGATCGAGGGCGCTGACCACGACAATGCGCGCATCCGGATCCAACTCCCGGATCCCGCGCAGCGCGTGCAGTCCGTCGTACTCGGGCATGACCAGATCGAGGGTCATGACCGCCGGGCGTGTCTGCTGGTAACTCTCGATCGCCTCCTTGCCGTTGGTAGCCTCGGCCACCACCTCCCAGCCGGCGGCGACTGCCACATCTCGAATCATCGTGCGGATAATGAGTGCATCGTCAGTGATTAGCAGTGTCTTTTGCATGATTCATTGTCCCAGGGCAAGCGGACGTGGGATTGCGGTTGAGCGTCGTTTTCGGAAACCGCAGGGCGACTTGGCTCCGTTGACTTCCACCGCGAGTGAGGGATTTCCTCCCACAAAGTTCGTTTGGATTACAGGACCTTCGGTTTCGTTCCGGCGATCTCCACGGTCAACGTTCCCGCTTTGCACTCGAAGATCACGCGGCGCCCCTTCGTCCCGCCAATGTCTTCGCCAAGCAGCGGAATATGGAACGCCTTGAGCTGTTCCCGCACGGCTTCTGCATTGGCCAGGCCGATCTGCATGGGGCCCGTCGCGCCGAACATGCAGGCGCCGCCGGCGATCTTCGCAACCAGGCCGCTCACCGGAGCGCCTTCGCGTTGCAGCATTTCCACCATGCGAGGAACCGCCGTATCGGCAAACTTGCCCGGCGCCGCCTCCCGCCCGCTCGAATCCGGCAACACAACGTGGCTGAGGGCCGCGATGAACAGACGCCGATGATACACGGCCACGCCCACACAAGACCCAAGCACAGCACTCAGACGCGTCGCGTCTGAACTGGTCCCGATCTGCCCCATACCGACACTCAACGTTTGCGGAGCGGCGACGGCTGTTGGCATAGTCATTGCTTGTTCCTTCATTCCAGACTGCTGCATGGTTCCTGCGTACAACGCATGGCACAATCACCTCAAATTACATCCTTCCATGCAGGGCATGTTCCATGGCGTTGCGCAGCGCCGCGGTGGGCACAAAAAGGACGCGCCAATTCAATTCCTCGCCCTCACGGTGGAATCCCGTGCGGCACACAAGCACCTGATCACTGGTCATCGCCTGAACAACCAGTGCCTGCTGCAACACGCTTGCGCCGTAATCCTGGATAAAATAGGGCGCCGAGGGGACCAGGTCGTGGTCGATCAATCGGGTAATGGCGTTCATGTACGCACAGCCGAGGATGTTCCCCGTTTCGGTCAGTGCCGATTTTTCCAGGTCGTTCCATTCTTGCTCGGTATTGACCGGGCGTCCGAGCAGGGCGGCCACCAGTTGCCGGCCATTTTCTTCATCGAAGGTGAGGATCATTTCGCCCCCCACCTCGCCTTGCAGACTCAGGACGACCATGGTCAGCAGGTCTTCGCCCAAATCCAGTTCTGCGGTCGCCTCTGCAAGGAGCAATTCCCGCACCTCGTCGAGCGTCAACGTGATCAATCCGTCCGTCCAGCGGCACATTGCCGCAGAGGCATCGTGCGTCGCCGAAGCGAACAACTGGTGCAACACGGCCAGTTTCGGATTGTCAGAAATACAAGTTGGCATGGGGTGCTCTCCTCTGCCCGGGCAAGGTGCCGCCCGGATTCCGAGTGACAGATCACGAATTACCCGACCGGAGCGGTCTTGCTTCCGGCACACATATCAATCAGGGCGGCGAGGTCCAGAATGAGCGACACACGACCGTCGCCCAGAATGCTGGCCCCGGCGATCCCCGGAACATTACGGTAGTTCTCGGCCATGGACTTGATGACAATGTCCTCTTCGCCCAGAACGCGAGAAACGGCCAAACCGATCTCGCGCCCCCCTTCGCTCACGATCACCAGGGTGGTCTCCTCGTTCGCTCCAAGCGTTTGCGTTCTGCTTGCGCCGTGGAAGCTGAGCAGATCATCCAGTCGGACCAGACTGATCACGCGCCCCCGAACTCGCGCGGTCCACTGGCCGTAGACGGTCATGGTGTCTTGCGCGCCGACGCTCACAATTTCGACGACCGATTCCAGCGGCATGGCGAACACGTCGTTGTCGATATCGACCATCAGACTCGGCAAGATGGCAAGGGTCAACGGCAACTTGATGGTCATGGTCGTGCCCTGCCCCGGCTCGCTCTGAACTTCGACCGTGCCGTTGAGGTCTTCGATCTTCGACTTGACAATATCCATGCCCATGCCGCGCCCGGACACCTCGGTGACCTTCTGGGCGGTGCTCAAGCCGGGCTCCCAGATCATCTGGTAAAGCTGATGCCGCGTCATGCGTTCCGCATCGGCCTCGGTGAGCATTCCCTTTTCCACCGCCTTGCGCCGAATGCGTTCGGCGTCGAGCCCCTTGCCGTCGTCAATCACCTCGATCACGATGCTGTTCCCGCGATGGAACGCATTCAGCGTTACCGTGCCTTCCCTCGGCTTGCCGGCCGCCTCGCGTTCATCAGGCATTTCAACGCCGTGGTCCGCCGAGTTCCGCACCATGTGGATCAACGGATCGCCCAGCTCGTCGATCATCCGCTTGTCCAGTTCCGTCTTCTCGCCGTTGATGACAAGCCGAATCTGCTTCCCGTTGGAACGCGTGATGTCGCGAATGACCCGCTTGAATCGGGTGAAAAGCGGACCGATCGGAAGCATTCGCGTATCCATCACGCTTTGCTGAATCCCGTCGGTGACGCGATCCAATTGGTGGATCGTCTCCATCAGATCGTTCGCCGCCAAACGAATTTCGCCCATGCGGCTCAATTCCCGCTCCACGGCCTCCAATTCCGTTTGCACGCGCCTTGCACTCGTACGCACGTCCTCCAGCTCCGCCTGCATGTCGCCGTGATGTCTGTCGTCCGTCCCAGACGCAATCTTGCGCAACGTGCTCAAGGCGTTCCCCAGCAGGTGTGAGGATTGCTTGCCGATCAGCGCCTTCTTAAGACTCTCGCCAATCTGCGTGAACCGGGCCTTGTTGATCACGAGCTGGCCGGCGAGATTCATCAGGTGGTCGAGCCGCTCGATGTCGACGCGCAGGGTCTCGGCAGGCCTGCTGCCGGCTTCGGCCGAACGTCCTTTCGCTGCGGCATTGTCGGCAACGGGCTCCTTTGCCGGCCCCGATTTGGGCTTCGCAACCGGAGCCGCAGCCTTCGCCCCACCGCCACTGGCGGCAGCCCCCGCGCCCAAACCGGCCGGCTTGGCGTCCGCGCCGACCTTGGCCGTAGCCTTGGATTGTTGCAACGCCTCCACCTGCAAGCCCGAAACCCCGGCAACCCGAAGCTGCCGCGAAATCACCTCGATTCCGTTCTCGGAAACGAGGCCGAAGGCGATGCCTTCAAGCGATTCGAGTTCGTCCAGGTCCTCGCCGGGCGGATCGAAATAACACAGCTCGCCCAGGTTGGCGAGTTTCTCGCGAAGTAGCTGGGCCTTCAGGCCGACCAGGGCCAGGCTTCGCTCGAAGAGCACCCGCCCGACGAGCGTCGCATCCTGATCTGAAGATAACGAAGCGACCTTCTCGCGAAGCGCCTCGCTGATCGCTATGCCGGCGGCGCCTGCCTGCGCTGAAGGCGAAGCGTTCGAGTCTGCGCCGTCGGGCGCCGGTGTCTCCGTGGCGGCAAGAATCGCTTCGGATGTTGCCGATCCCTGTGCCTGCAGAAGACCCTCGGCCAGCCGGCAGAAATCCTCCACGCGCGATTCCCCGTGTTTCAATCCCTCGACATAGTGACGCAAACCGTCGGTGCAAGCGAGCAACGAATCGGTAAGCGCGGACGTCAGCGGACGCTGTTCTTCTTGCAGCGTTTGCAGGGCATCCTCCATCAGGTGTGCGAGCTTGGCGCCGCGATTGAGCCCCACGGATGCAGCCGAACCCTTGATGCGATGCGAGGTGACCAGAAGGCGTTCCACCGCCTGCCGACCACCCTCCTCTTCACCGGCCAGCAGCGTCTCGGTCAACTGATCCAACGACATCTCCGCCTCATCGATGAAGATCGACAGGTACTTCGAGGCCGTTTCGATGTCGTCCTGCAGACCGGCGAAGATATCCACAGCCGACGCGTCCGGCGCAGATGTCTCCGTGGCGGCTACTTCGACCGCGTCTGCCGGTGTGGCCGGCGTTACCGGCGCGGCCGGCGGCTCCGGCGCCGGCTCCGCCGTATCCTGCAACGCGCGTTCCGCATCCGCCTGCGACGTCTGCTTCCTTTCACAACCGGCCGACTGGAGCATGGCGGCAATCTGCTCCACAACGGCGTCACATTCGACGGATTCAGCGTCGGGATTCTTCAGCACCTCGACGAGCGCGCCGAGTCGATCGACCGCCTGGAAGACGACTTCCACACAATCGCCATCGACAATGAGTTCGTCTTTGCGGGCGGCATCGAATACGTTTTCCACCTTGTGGGTGAGCGTATTGATGTCGGTCAGGCCGAGCATGGCCGACAGGCCCTTCAGACTGTGTGCCGAACGGAACATTTCGTTGAGCAGTTCGGCGTCGCAGCTCTGATGGTCGCCTTCGTCGAGGCTTCGGACCCATTCGTCCAATTGCAGCAGATTCTCGTTCAGCCGATCCAGAAGCTGGCCGGACTCATCGAGGAAATCCCCGAGCAGACTGTCAAAAAACTCGTCTCGCGGTATGGCGTCCGTGTTGCTCATTCCCGGCCTCCGTTGTACCAAAGGGTCGAATATGACTTCATTGTGTCCCTATTCGCTTTCAGGGAGATGCAAGGCTCCCACGTCGGGCAAAACGTCGTATTCCTAGGGGCTGCGATACAGCCAAGGCTGCAATCGCTGGAAATCCCGCACGTAATCGGTAATTCCTTCCGCCGCTCCCGCCAGGAGCAAGCCGCCCGGGCGAATCGCCGCCCGAACGTTCTCGACGACCGTCTTCTTCGAAGCCGCGTCGAAATAGATCAATACGTTCTTCAGGAACGCCATGTCGAACGGCCTGTCGCGGAGCGGCTGCATCAGGTTATGCTGGCGGAACGCCACCATGTGGCGCAAGACGGGCTTCGCCTGCCACAGGTGTGCATCCTTGGCTTTCGTGAAGAACCTCCGACGGTAATCTTCCGGAACAAGCCGCATGGCCCGTTCCCCGAAAACCCCAGCCTTCGCCTGCTCGATCGCCCCCGCTCCAATATCGGTCCCCACAATCTGGATCGTCCACTGGCTGGCATTCGGCAAGCAGGCCGCAATACAACAGGCCGCCGTATAGGCCTCGTCCCCAGTGCTCGAAGCGGCCGACCAAAGACGCAACGTCTTCGGGCCTTTTCCTCCGCGGGCCCGAGCACTGACTTCCTCCAGGTACGCATTGCGGAACCACGTCCATTGCTGTTCGTCGCGGAACAGATAGGTTTCGTGCGTGGTGATCTCCTGCAAGAACGCATCCCATTCTGCGTGTCCGGCCGACAGCTTCTTCAGATGCTCGAAATACGCGGTGAAGCTGTCGATTCCCGTTTGCCGCAATCGGCGCCGCAGCCGATTCGACAGCAGCGTCTTCTTCTGCGGCGACACGCGAATGCCCGTCCTCGAATAGATCAGATCCGCGAATTGGCGCAGTTCCTTATCGGTAACCTGCTCCAAATTGCCGATAGGAGCTATCGGGACTACGACTTGCATATTTGCCGTTGTACTGGCGTCCTTCATTCGCAATTCTCCTGGCTCGGTCGCGATTCCTCCACGCCTAGCTGGTCATGGCATCGATCGTGGCAACGTCTTCTTCTCCAAGAATCCGGTCGATATCCAGGAGGATCAGCAGTCGATTTTCCAGCTTGACCAGTCCCGTCAAGTACTCCCGGCCCAAACCGGCGACCGTGGGCGGCGGCGGTGCGATCTGCTCATGCTGGATCCGCAGCACCTCGCTCACCGCATCGACGATAATGCCGATCGTCTTGCCGGCAACGTTGACCACCATGATTCGGGTCTCGTCGGTCACCTCTTCCTGGGAGAGGCCGAATCGGAGACGGAGATCAACAATCGGAATGACCGTGCTGCGAAGATTGATCAGCCCCTTAATGTAGTCAGGCGTCTGGGGTACGCGAGTAATCTCTCCCATCAGGATGATCTCTTGCACCTTTGTAATCTCGACGCCGTATTCCTCCTGCGCCAGGCGGAAACTGACCAACTGCATCGTACCCGTGGCTTCGGCAAGATGGCTATCCTGGACGGCAAGCTCAGCGGTTTGTGTGGACACCGTTACGCTCCTTTGCTTTCGCGAACAGTAACAAACAGATTTCGACTTCTCTTGTCCGCCGCCCCACCGCGCGACAATTCGGATATTGCATATCCGCGTGCCGTTCGTTCGTGGTGGAGCGGCATCCGCGTCAACTATAGGTTACGGATTTTGGCGCGTTACGACGGTTCTTTTCGACAAGCGCAAGGAAATGGACCGCTGCCAGGAAAACGCCCCGAACCACCCCGAATGGCGACAAAACCTGCCCATCGCAAGCAGCAACAGCCGGTATTTTCGCCGGAAAGCCCCCCTCCCATGGAGCCCCCCGGAATTCCGCTTCACGAAACGGGCCTTACAATTTCCGCAGAAACGCCGCGAACGCCAAGTGCCCCGGAGCCAAGACCCAAAAACCAGGCCTTGAAAGCCAAACCCCGCAACGCTAAAGCCTTGACTTGCCGTCGCCGCAACCTATGGTTGCTTGACGCGCCAGGAAGGTGCTCCGAACGTCTACCGCGATCGGCCGAGTCCGATGGATGCCCCCGGCCGCTCCATTTCGTAAGAGCCCATTCCCTTTCTTTGTACGAGGAACCATCATGAGCGCACGCGTCCTTGTCGCCGACGACTCCAGCACCATGCGTAAGATTATCCTCCGGTCGCTCCAGGCCGTTGGCGTTAGCGAAACCGTCGAGGCAGCCGACGGCGCGGAAGCGGTCTCCCTCTTCCAACCCGGCCAGTTCGACCTCGTCCTGACCGATTGGAATATGCCAGGAAAGACCGGCCTGGAAGTCGTTCAAGAAATCCGCGCCAAAGACGCCAAGGTGCCCATCATCATGGTCACGACGGAAGCCGAAAAAGGGCGCGTCATGCAGGCGATCCAGGCCGGCGTGTCCGACTACCTGGTCAAGCCATTCACCGCCGACACGCTCCGCGAAAAACTCGAAAAGCACGGCTGCTGACCCGCCGTCGGTCGCTGGAGATTCCGCCCGCTACGGCCGTGGCCGAATCTCCAGCCGCCTTCCTTCACGCCGGCAGACAAGACCCGCGGCGCCGGTCACCTCCTCCAGTAGCTCATCCAGCGATACGTTCTCCACATGGATGCTGATGCGCGTATCTAACGACACGCCCTCGCGACGCATGGCGGCATCGTCGTACGTCAACTCCAGGTTCAACTGGGACGCAATCTTCTTCAGAACCGCGCCGACGGGGATATTCTGCGCGTTCAGTCCCGGAATCGTGATGTGATCCGGCGAGCTTGCGCTTGCATCCACCGGGGGCTTGCGCGTGGGCGAACGCTGCGCCACGATCCGCTCGTGCTCCTCCACGGTCCCCTTGACATAGACGTCGCGGCCCACGACGCGCACCTGGGCATCGGGCGCCAGCGCAGCCGTCTTCTTTGCAACCTCGTTCGCATGGGCGCCCCCGGGATACCGGCGCACCACGGCAATCTCCTGCGGCAACGGAACAAGCCGGAGCGTGGTCCCGTCTGAAGAAACGGAAAACGTCCGATCGTACTGGGCCGCCACCAGGACCAAACGATCGATCAGGGTCAGCGGCGGCAGATCGGCGGCGGCCCAAAGGTCGTGCGGAATCTGCTCCAGCCCCTCTACTCGGAACTGCCCTTCCTCGGCCAGCAATTCGATCAACCCGCGCGGCGTTGCCAAGTCGCCCCAACTCCAACCACGCCTTCCGGCAAGACGCAAGGCAACCTCGCGCGGTATCTCCTGCTGCAATTCTTCCCGTTTCATCGCAGCGAGTGTGCGAAGCTTTTCCACCGTTGCGCGAGGGCCGAAATAAAACAGCGGACCGAGTTGTGTCACTCCCATGTCGCCCGCCTCCGCAATCTTCCGAAACGCATCCGCCAGAGGCACTTGCCGCAACGTCAGGTCCAACTCCAACCCCGGATCGATCCGGCGGTCCAGCAAGACGCCAACCCCCTGCGTCTCACCCAGCCGGTAGAGCCCTTCGCGCAACGAACGGCCACTCAACGTCACACCCACCAAACCGTCAAGACGCTCCGCCAGGGTCGTCCCCGTCGCCCAATTCGTCCGCACCGCATCCGACTGCCGTTCCGGCGTACTGTCCATCAAGCTCGTACTTCCGGCCAGGTCGTCGTCGGCCCAGGCAGCAGCACCTCCCACCAGCGAAGCGATCGCGCCAAGGAGGGCAAGAAGCACGATCGCTCGCCAGCATCGGAACGCCGCCTTGGGCCACTCGGCCCAGCCCCCTCGCACGGGCAAACGCTCCCCCGCCGACATCGCAGCTTGGCCATTCTGGCAGACACGAAAGGATACGCAGTACAAAAAAGTCATGCGGATGCCCCCTGAAGGTACTCGGTGTTCCTATTGTGCCGCGCGGCGGAAGCAAAATCCACCGTTCGCAACCAGAGAATTCTTGGGGTTTTCGTTGAATCCTCGCGGCCAGTTCAAGTACAATCGAAGTTATCGGCCCGACTCCCGGCCGCCAAGGTCACCCTGAAGGTCACCCCCCGACCGGAAACACAAGGCCGTCGCCACTCGCTCGCAAACGTCCGTCCTCCAGCGTCCAGGAACCACACCCGTGAGTACCGATAACGCCCGCAAGCCACTGATCGCCAAACTCTACCAGACCTACCTGGAATCGCACGACACCCTCACACTCCTTGACGGTCTGTCGCGGCACTACAGTCCGGGAACTCTCGAACGTCTGGTTGCCCATGCGCATTGTGAAGTACGTCGCGCCGCTGCGCTCGGTTTGGGGCATCTGGGCGACTACAGTGCGAATCACGCACTCGGACGCGCCCTGCTGGATGACGATCGCACCGTGCGAACACTGGCCGAATCCGCAATCCGCAAAATCTGGCTGCGGGTCGGCACCGAAGCCCAACGCCGAAAGCTGGCCCTGATGGCCCGCCTGAATACCGCCCGGCAGTACCGTGAGGTCGTGCGCATCGCCGCCCCCTTCCTCGAAGAAGCGCCCCATCTCGCCGAAGCCTGGAGCCAACGCGCCACCGCCATGTTCCACCAGGAACATTACCCCGAAGCCATTCGCGATTGCCACGAAGCCCTGGAAATCAACCCCTACCACTTCCTCGCCGCCACGACCATGGGCCATGCCTACATGGAACTGGATAGCTACGTCTCCGCACTCGAAAGCTTCCGACGCGCGCTCCGATTGAACCCGGACCTGGAAGGCGTGCGAATGCAGGTGGTCCGCCTGGCACGGCTGGTCGAGGAATAGGCAACCGCCCTACCAGGACGGTCCCCGGCGCGAGGACAGACGCACGATGGCGTCGGCATATCGGTTCGGGTTGTTCTCGAATCGCTGCAGCGTCTCTTCGCTGGAGAAGAGATAGACCCGACTGCCGAAAAAGGCCCCGTGTTCCCGACGCCCCGACGCCGTCCGCCCTTCGTCCACTGCCGCAACTACATCCTGCCCCGACAGGACGGGCGCATACCGATCCGGTTCCTGGAAGAACCGAGCGGCCTTCTCTTCGTCGGCAAACAAATACGTGCGTCCACGATGGATTACCCCATAGGCCCGATTGCCCAACACCCAACGACGCTGACCGGCAGCCAGATCGTCCGTGAGCGACACAACACAATATCCTTCCAACGCCAAGGGCGGATTCTGTTGCACGGGCGGCGTTCGCGCAACTCCGACCGCCGGTGGCGGAACCGTGCCGGAAGCGGGCCCATTGTTCACGGCAAACCCACCACTCAAGGCCGGCCCACTCACGGCCGGCCCACTGACGGCAGGCGGAGTCTGACTGGCAGCCGGAGCACCAGGACCAGGTAGCCCCTTGCTGGCCACAACCGGCGGCCGACCCACCGGTGGCCGACCTGCCGGCGGACGCTGCGCTTGACTGGCGACCTTCTGCAAACGCGCCGACAACTGACGCGCCGACATCCGACCATCGATCCGGTCCAGCGGCCTTCCGTCGGGAGAAATCAGGACGGTGGCAGGCAGGGCGCGCACGCCGTACGATCGAATGAGTTGCGGCGCGTCATCGTGATTCACCTTCACCGGAACGTAGCCCGAGTGGATCGAAGCCATCAGCGCCGGCTGGCTGAAGACCTCACGTTCCATTTGCAGACACACCGGGCACCACGGCGCCCAGAAATAGGCCAGCACAAGCTGCCCCCGCTGAGCAGCCACCGCCTTAGCCCCCTCGAAATCAGGGTGCCACTGCACACCTGACTGACCGAGCGCACTGGCTACCAGCCCCAGAACACCAAAAACGGCAACCCCAATTCCCCCCAAGTAACGCATTCTTCCCGCCCTGCCACAATTATGGTCCGCCTGATCGACACCTTTTCAATGAGTATCGGGCAGCCCAATGGTCCAGTCCCGGAAAAAGTGGCGATCACGCAAGAATTGCCGGTATTTCCGGCCAAAACAGGGGATTTTTGGAGTTCCCTCTTGCAAAATGCGAGACCCTGTTGTATAAGAAGGTAGAGCTTGCTAGAATGAATAGCCCAGGCTGGATGGCCCGTCCGAATCGGGCCTGTCTGTTAAGATGGCCTGGAATCCGCTTTTTGCCGAGTTCGTCTCGGCTCTCTGACCTGTTTCTCGAAATGCCGAGTTCACTTGCTCGGAAAGAGATCGGGTTGGAACAGGGTGGCAGATCCATGGTGCTGTGACTATGCCCTGTCAGGATGAATCGTGCCTGGGTACCGGTGCACGCTTCAACGCAATTCGACGATTCCAAACCTCTCGCGCTTCTCGAAGCGGCGAGTCAATTTGAAGGCCGGCGGCCAGGATGCCAGATTCACAGTTGCACGATGCGCGGCTCTCACAAAGGCGGAATCCAATCACCCGAAGTTAGTGCGAAACAAATACCCTTCCTCTTCAGGAGTGGAGGACTGTGCCTTCCTGGAGCAGGCAAGGCTGGAGACGCGCACCATCGCGCGTCCAATTGAAGGAACTGAAGTAGGTGTGCTTATGGCCAAACGGAAGAAGAACCGCCCACGCGGACGTGGTGGCAACCAGGCGGTAGGAAATCGTCGTCGCCCGCGTCCCGGCCGCGTTGAAGACAACGGCAGTCGGCCGGTGGATATTGTCGATGCAGGCGAGCCGGGAACCACGGAACCCGGCGGCGGCGTTCTGGAGATGCACCCGAACGGGTACGGTTTCTTACGCAATCCGGAAGCCAACTACATTCGCCAGATTTCCGATCCGTTCGTACCGGGCAGCATGATCGAGAAGTATCGGCTCCGCGAGGGCGTGCTGCTCAACGGCCTCGTCCAGCCGGCCCGGAAGCAGCAAGGGCCGCGGCTGCGCGAACTGAAGGACGTCGACGGTATGGATCCGGAGGAATACCGGAACGTCAAGTCGTTCGACGAGCTGACGCCCATCAACCCGGAGTCGTGGCTGAAGCTGGAGACCGGCCCCCAGCCACTCACTACCCGCGTCATGGACCTGCTCACCCCGTTGGGCAAGGGGCAGCGGGCACTGGTCGTCGCGCCGCCCCGTACCGGCAAGACCATCCTCCTGCAACACATCAGTCACGGCATTTCCACGAACTACCCGGACGTCAAGCTCGTGGTCCTGCTGATCGACGAGCGACCCGAAGAAGTGACGGACATGAAGCGGGCCGTCAAGGGCGAGGTCGTCGCCAGCAGCCTGGACCGCGAGATCGAAAGCCACGTCCGCCTTTCCCAATTGGTCGTGGAGCGCTGCAAGCGGCTGGCCGAAATGGGCCAGGACGTCGTCATGCTCATGGACTCCATCACGCGGCTGGCCCGCGCGTTCAACAAGTGGGTCGGCAATACGGGCCGAACCATGTCAGGCGGCGTCGACATCAAGGCGATGGACATCCCCAAAAAGCTGTTCGCCACGGCGCGCCTGTTCGAAGAGGGCGGCTCCCTGACCATCGTGGGCACCGCACTGATCGATACCGGCAGCCGCATGGACGAGCTGATCTTCCAAGAGTTCAAAGGAACGGGTAACATGGAACTGGTGCTCGACCGCAAGCTGGCCGACCGGCGCGTTTGGCCGGCGATCGACATCAGCCAGTCGGGAACCCGGCGCGAAGAGAAACTCCTGCCGCCCAACTGGCTCCATGCCGTCACCATGCTGCGGCGCACCCTGTCGAGCATGCACCACGTGGACGCCATGGAACAGCTAACCTCGAAACTCGGAAAGTTCAACTCCAACGAAGAGTTCATCAAACTTATAAGCGGTACTCCCTAGTGCTGCGGCACGCCCGGAGGGTAAGCGAATGGCTAGCGGCCT